>NZ_CP026607.1:0-7500 GCF_004799705.1 Bacillus sp. DU-106
GGTTTTAAAATACGTTTCGTATAAATATACATTTTATATTTATTAGGTTGTACATTTGTTGCGCAACCTTATTCTTTTACCAACTTAGTAAAGGAGGGACACCTTTGGAAAATATCTCTGATTTATGGAATAGTGCCTTAAAAGAATTAGAAAAAAAGGTAAGCAAGCCTAGTTATGAGACATGGTTAAAATCCACAACGGCTCATAACTTGAAGAAAGACGTATTAACGATTACAGCTCCGAATGAATTTGCTCGTGACTGGCTAGAATCTCATTACTCCGAACTAATTTCAGAAACACTATACGATTTAACAGGGGCAAAATTAGCAATTCGCTTTATTATTCCCCAAAGTCAAGCTGAAGAGGACATTGATCTGCCTCCAGTTAAGCCGAATCCAGCACAAGATGATTCAGCTCATTTACCACAGAGCATGTTAAATCCAAAATATACATTCGATACATTTGTTATTGGCTCTGGTAACCGTTTTGCCCATGCAGCTTCATTAGCTGTAGCTGAGGCGCCAGCTAAAGCGTATAATCCACTCTTTATTTACGGGGGAGTTGGACTTGGAAAGACACATTTAATGCACGCAATTGGTCATTATGTAATTGAACATAATCCAAATGCAAAAGTTGTATATTTATCATCAGAAAAATTTACAAATGAATTTATTAACTCTATTCGTGATAATAAAGCTGTTGATTTTCGTAATAAATATCGTAACGTAGATGTTTTATTGATAGATGATATTCAATTTCTTGCTGGAAAAGAACAGACTCAAGAAGAGTTTTTCCATACATTTAATGCATTACACGAAGAAAGTAAACAAATTGTAATTTCTAGTGACCGACCACCAAAAGAAATTCCAACTTTAGAAGATCGTCTTCGTTCCCGCTTTGAATGGGGACTTATTACAGACATTACGCCGCCAGATTTAGAGACACGAATTGCGATTTTACGCAAAAAAGCAAAAGCTGAAGGGCTTGATATACCAAATGAAGTTATGCTTTATATCGCAAATCAAATTGATTCAAATATTCGTGAATTAGAAGGTGCACTTATCCGAGTTGTAGCTTATTCATCTTTAATTAATAAAGATATTAATGCTGATTTAGCAGCTGAAGCACTTAAAGATATTATTCCAAATTCTAAGCCGAAAATTATCTCTATTTATGATATTCAAAAAGCTGTCGGGGACGTTTATCAAGTGAAATTAGAAGATTTTAAAGCGAAAAAACGTACAAAATCAGTTGCGTTTCCTCGCCAAATTGCAATGTATTTATCGCGCGAGCTTACAGATTCCTCTTTACCAAAAATAGGTGAAGAATTTGGTGGACGTGATCATACAACAGTTATCCATGCCCATGAAAAAATCTCTAAACTACTAAAAACCGATACGCAATTACAAAAGCAAGTTGAAGAAATTAATGGTATTTTAAAGTAGTAGCTGAATAGTGTGAATAACTTACCTTGTTTTACGCACAGTCTATCCACATGTAGATAGACTGTTTTTACATCCTTTAGCGGGGTTATCCACATATCCACAAGCCCTATTACTATTACTACTATTTTTTATCTTTATTAATTAAATAAAATCTTATACTTACCGGAGGTTTTTCTTTATGCGTTTTACAATACAAAAAGACTATCTTGTAAGAGGTGTACAAGATGTAATGAAGGCAGTTTCTTCTCGTACAACAATCCCAATTCTTACGGGAATTAAAGTTGTAGCAACTGAAGAAGGAGTTACATTAACAGGAAGCGATGCTGATATTTCGATTGAATCGTTTATTCCAGTCGAAGAAGATGGAAAAGAAATCGTAGAAATAGCTCAATCAGGAAGCATTGTTTTACAGGCAAAATATTTTAGTGAGATTGTAAAAAAACTACCTAAAGACACTGTCGAAATTTCTGTAGAAAATCATTTTATGACAAAAATAAAATCTGGAAAATCAGAGTTTAACTTAAATGGTTTAGATTCTGCAGAATATCCGTTATTGCCACAGATTGAAGAACATCATGTATTTAAGATACCAACAGATTTACTTAAACATATGATCAGACAAACTGTATTTGCAGTTTCTACTTCTGAAACAAGACCAATCTTGACAGGTGTAAACTGGAAGGTATATAACAGCGAGTTAACTTGTATTGCAACAGATAGTCATAGGCTGGCACTTCGAAAAGCAAAAATTGAAGGACATAATATTGCAGATGAATTCCAAGCTAATGTTGTTATCCCAGGTAAGAGCTTAAATGAATTAAGTAAAATTTTAGATGAGTCTGAAGAAATGGTAGATATCGTTATTACGGAGTATCAAGTATTATTCCGTACAAAACATTTATTATTCTTCTCAAGATTGTTAGAAGGGAATTATCCTGATACGACACGTTTAATTCCGGCAGAGAGTAAAACGGATATTTTTGTGAATACAAAAGAATTCCTACAAGCAATTGATCGCGCTTCACTATTAGCAAGAGATGGCCGCAATAACGTTGTTAAATTATCAACTTTAGAGCAAGAAATGCTAGAGATTTCTTCGAATTCACCAGAAATCGGAAAAGTTGTTGAAGAAGTACAATGCGAAAAAGTAGATGGAGAAGAGTTAAAAATATCTTTTAGTGCAAAATATATGATGGATGCATTGAAAGCTTTGGATAGTACAGAGATTAAAGTTAGCTTTACTGGGGCGATGAGACCGTTCTTAATTCGTACAGTAAATGATGATTCAATTATTCAATTAATTTTACCGGTTCGTACTTACTAGGTAAGGAATAAGGGTTGCTAGTTTAAAGATGCTAGTGGCCCTTATTTGATTTTTGGGTATTACTTTCCTAATGCTAGTTTATTTAGTACAATGAAAGAATGAACACTTTCAGAAAGTGAGCGATTTTATGAAACGTATTAAAATTTCAACAGAGTATATTACACTAGGACAATTTTTAAAGTTAGCTGATGTAATTGATACAGGTGGCGCTGTAAAATGGTTTTTACAAGAATATGAAGTGTACGTGAACAACGAACTTGAAAATAGAAGAGGTCGCAAACTATATGCGAATGATGTTATTGAAATTCCAGGAAGCGGAACTTTCCAAGTTCAGGCATAAAGGGGGAGCCCTTTGTTTATTTCAGAAATACAATTAAAAAACTATCGCAATTATGAAAAATTAGAGCTTTCCTTTGAAGATAAGGTAAATGTAATTATCGGCGAAAATGCGCAAGGGAAAACAAATTTGATGGAAGCTATTTATGTTTTAGCGATGGCGAAATCTCATAGAACCTCTAATGATCGCGAACTTATCCGCTGGGATGAAGATTTTGGTCAAATAAAAGGGAAATTACAAAAAAGAAACAGTTCTTTGTCTTTGGAATTAAATATTTCGAAAAAAGGTAAAAAGGCAAAATTAAATCAACTTGAACAGCAAAAGTTAAGTCAATATATTGGCGTGATGAACGTTGTCATGTTTGCCCCAGAAGATTTAAATCTTGTAAAAGGAAGCCCTCAAGTAAGAAGACGCTTTTTAGATATGGAATTAGGACAAATAGCTCCTGTATATTTGTATGAATTAAGTCAATATCAAAAGGTGCTCACGCAACGAAATCACTTGTTGAAAAAAATGCAAGGGAATAGTAAGAATGAGGAAACGATGTTGGATGTATTTACACTTCAACTAATTGAGCATGGTGCGAAAATACTGCAAAAACGTTTTGAATTTTTGCATTTGCTACAGGAATGGGCAGCTCCAATTCATCGAGGTATAAGCCGTGGATTAGAAGAGTTAGAAATTGTCTATAAACCAAGTGTAGATGTATCAGAATCAATGGATTTGTCGAAAATAAAAGAAGTATACTATGAAAGTTTTCAATCTGTGAAACAACGTGAAATTTTCCGTGGTACGACTTTAATTGGTCCTCATCGTGACGATTTACAATTCTTCGTTAATAGTAAAAATGTTCAAGTCTTTGGTTCGCAAGGACAACAACGAACGACTGCACTATCCCTAAAATTAGCTGAAATTGAATTGATTTATTCAGAGGTTAAAGAATATCCAATCCTTTTGTTGGATGATGTTTTATCAGAATTAGATGATTATCGTCAATCACATCTTTTAAATACAATTCAAGGAAAAGTGCAAACATTTGTTACAACGACGAGTGTCGACGGAATTGAACACGAAACATTAAAAGAAGCGAAAACAATTCATGTAACGAACGGCACTGTAGATTGTGAAATAGATAGGGAATAACCCCTGTTTAAATGGAAAAGTAGGTGATCTTTGTGTCAATGGAACAAAAGCAAATGCAAGAAAATGCATATGATGAAAGTCAGATACAGGTGCTTGAAGGACTAGAGGCAGTTCGGAAACGCCCTGGTATGTATATTGGATCTACAAGTGGAAAAGGGCTTCACCATCTTGTTTGGGAAATCGTAGATAATAGTATTGATGAAGCACTTGCAGGTTATTGTGATGAAATTAATGTTAGTATCGAAGAAGATAATAGTATTCGTGTAACGGATAATGGGCGTGGTATTCCGGTTGGTATACAAGAAAAAATGGGACGTCCAGCTGTAGAAGTTATTATGACTGTTCTCCACGCCGGTGGTAAATTTGGCGGTGGCGGTTATAAAGTTTCTGGTGGTTTACATGGTGTTGGGGCATCGGTTGTAAATGCTCTATCAACAGAATTAGAAGTATTTGTACATCGTGAAGGTAAAATCCATTACCAAAAATACGAAAGAGGTATTCCGGTTGCGGATTTAAAAGTCATTGGTGACACCGATCAAACAGGAACAATAACTCGATTTAAACCAGATCCGGAAATTTTCCAAGAAACAACAGTATACGATTTTGATACGCTAGCAACTCGTATGCGTGAATTAGCGTTTTTAAATCGTAATATTAAATTAACAATTGAAGATAAACGTGAACATAAGCAAAAGAAAGAATTCCATTACGAAGGTGGAATTAAATCATACGTTGAGCATTTAAATCGCTCAAAACAACCGATTCATGAAGAGCCTGTGTACGTAGAAGGTTCAAAAGATGGTATTCAGGTTGAGGTTTCTCTTCAATATAACGAAGGATACACAAATAATATTTACTCATTTACGAATAACATCCATACGTATGAAGGTGGTACACATGAGGTAGGTTTTAAAACAGCTTTAACTCGTGTAATCAACGACTATGGTCGTAAAAATAGCATTTTAAAAGATGCGGACAGTAATTTAACTGGTGAGGATGTTCGTGAAGGTTTAACAGCAATTGTATCAATCAAGCATCCAAATCCACAATTTGAAGGACAAACGAAGACAAAGCTTGGGAATAGTGAAGCGAGAACAATTACAGAGTCTGTATTCTCAGAGGCATTTGAAAAGTTCTTACTAGAAAATCCTAATGTAGCGCGAAAAATTGTAGAAAAAGGTACGATGGCTGCACGTGCACGTGTAGCTGCGAAAAAAGCGCGTGAATTGACACGTCGAAAGAGTGCGTTAGAAGTTTCCAGTTTACCTGGTAAATTAGCTGATTGCTCTTCGAAAGATCCAGCAATTAGTGAAATTTACATCGTAGAGGGTGACTCTGCGGGTGGATCTGCAAAACAAGGACGCGATCGTCATTTCCAAGCAATTTTACCGCTGAAGGGTAAAATTATTAATGTGGAAAAGGCGCGCTTAGATAAGATTTTATCAAATGATGAAGTTCGTACAATTATTACGGCAATCGGTACAAATATTGGTGGAGACTTCGATATTGAAAAAGCACGCTATCATAAAGTTATTATTATGACCGATGCCGATGTTGATGGTGCACATATTCGTACCCTATTATTAACGTTCTTCTATCGTTATATGCGTCAAATAATTGAGTGTGGTTATATCTATATTGCACAGCCGCCATTGTTTAAAATACAACAAGGTAAAAAAATTCAATATGCTTACAACGATAAGGAACTTGAAAAAATCTTAGCTGAGCTACCAGCCCAGCCGAAACCAGGAATTCAACGTTATAAAGGTCTTGGGGAGATGAATCCAACTCAGCTATGGGAGACGACAATGGATCCAGAAGTACGTTCGTTACTTCAAGTTTCTCTTCAAGATGCAATAGAAGCAGACGAAACGTTTGAAATTTTAATGGGTGATAAAGTAGAACCGCGTCGTAACTTTATCCAAGAGAATGCAAAATACGTGAAGAACCTTGATATTTAAATGAGTAATGACAGGAATCTAAGTATTCCTGTCTTCTACATATAAATCAATGTATGTGTAACGGAAATGTAAGAGGAGGTGCTCGTTGATGTCAGACAATCAACAACAAGCACGAATTCGAGAAATTAATATTAGTCATGAAATGCGTACCTCATTTTTAGATTACGCAATGAGTGTTATCGTATCTCGTGCATTACCAGATGTTCGTGATGGATTAAAACCTGTGCATCGTAGGGTTTTATATGCGATGAATGATTTAGGAATTACAGCTGATAAAGCGTATAAGAAATCAGCACGTATTGTCGGTGAAGTAATCGGTAAGTATCACCCTCATGGTGATTCAGCCGTTTATGAAACAATGGTACGTATGGCGCAAGATTTTAGTCAACGTTATATGCTTGTAGATGGGCATGGTAACTTCGGTTCTGTAGATGGAGATTCAGCAGCAGCAATGCGTTATACAGAGGCAAGAATGTCTAAGATTTCTATGGAATTAATACGTGATATTTCAAAAAATACAATTGATTATCAAGATAACTATGATGGTTCCGAAAGAGAACCGATAGTACTACCAGCGCGTTTCCCTAATTTATTAGTAAACGGTACAACAGGTATTGCTGTTGGTATGGCAACAAATATACCGCCGCATCAGCTTGGCGAAGTAATTGATGGTGTGCTGGCATTAAGTCATAATCCTGATATTACTATCGCAGAATTGATGGAATATATTCCTGGTCCAGACTTTCCGACGGCAGGTTTAATTTTAGGAAGAAGTGGAATTCGAAGAGCTTATGAAACAGGTCGCGGTTCCATTATGCTTCGTGCTAAGGTTGAAATTGAAGAGAAGTCAAACGGTAAACAATCTATTATCGTAACTGAACTACCTTATCAAGTTAATAAGGCGCGATTAATTGAAAAAATCGCAGAATTAGTTCGCGATAAGAAAATTGAAGGTATTACAGATTTACGTGATGAATCAGATCGTAATGGTATGCGTATTGTCATGGAAGTACGTCGTGATGCTAATGCAAACGTACTATTAAACAATCTATATAAACATACAGCGCTTCAAACAAGTTTCGGTATTAATATGTTGTCTCTTGTAAATGGGGAGCCACAAGTACTAAATTTAAAACAAAATCTATATCATTATTTAGAGCATCAGAAGGTAGTAATTCGTAGACGTACTGCTTATGAATTAGAAAAAGCAGAAGCACGTGCTCATATTTTAGAAGGATTACGAATTGCTTTAGATCATCTTGATGAAGTTATTACGTTAATTCGTAGTTC
>NZ_CP026607.1:12500-27500 GCF_004799705.1 Bacillus sp. DU-106
AGCTGTGATGGGGAAGCTCCTTATGGAGCGAAGTCTTTGATTCCCCGCTGCCAAGAAAAGCTTCTAGCGAGATAAAAGGTGCCTGTACCGCAAACCGACACAGGTAGGCGAGGAGAGAATCCTAAGGTGTGCGAGAGAACTCTGGTTAAGGAACTCGGCAAAATGACCCCGTAACTTCGGGAGAAGGGGTGCTTTCTTAACGGAAAGCCGCAGTGAATAGGCCCAAGCGACTGTTTAGCAAAAACACAGCTCTCTGCGAAGCCGTAAGGCGAAGTATAGGGGGTGACACCTGCCCGGTGCTGGAAGGTTAAGGAGAGGGGTTAGCGTAAGCGAAGCTCTGAACTGAAGCCCCAGTAAACGGCGGCCGTAACTATAACGGTCCTAAGGTAGCGAAATTCCTTGTCGGGTAAGTTCCGACCCGCACGAAAGGTGTAACGATTTGGGCACTGTCTCAACCAGAGACTCGGTGAAATTATAGTACCTGTGAAGATGCAGGTTACCCGCGACAGGACGGAAAGACCCCGTGGAGCTTTACTGTAGCCTGATATTGAATTTTGGTACAGTTTGTACAGGATAGGCGGGAGCCATTGAAACCGGAGCGCTAGCTTCGGTGGAGGCGCTGGTGGGATACCGCCCTGACTGTATTGAAATTCTAACCTACGGGTCTTATCGACCCGGGAGACAGTGTCAGGTGGGCAGTTTGACTGGGGCGGTCGCCTCCTAAAGTGTAACGGAGGCGCCCAAAGGTTCCCTCAGAATGGTTGGAAATCATTCGTAGAGTGCAAAGGCATAAGGGAGCTTGACTGCGAGACCTACAAGTCGAGCAGGGACGAAAGTCGGGCTTAGTGATCCGGTGGTTCCGCATGGAAGGGCCATCGCTCAACGGATAAAAGCTACCCCGGGGATAACAGGCTTATCTCCCCCAAGAGTCCACATCGACGGGGAGGTTTGGCACCTCGATGTCGGCTCATCGCATCCTGGGGCTGTAGTCGGTCCCAAGGGTTGGGCTGTTCGCCCATTAAAGCGGTACGCGAGCTGGGTTCAGAACGTCGTGAGACAGTTCGGTCCCTATCCGTCGTGGGCGTAGGAAATTTGAGAGGAGCTGTCCTTAGTACGAGAGGACCGGGATGGACGCACCGCTGGTGTACCAGTTGTTCTGCCAAGGGCATAGCTGGGTAGCTATGTGCGGAAGGGATAAGTGCTGAAAGCATCTAAGCATGAAGCCCCCCTCAAGATGAGATTTCCCATAGCGTAAGCTAGTAAGATCCCTGAAAGATGATCAGGTTGATAGGTTCGAGGTGGAAGCATGGTGACATGTGGAGCTGACGAATACTAATAGATCGAGGACTTAACCATATAATATGTAGCAAATGTTATCTAGTTTTGAAGGAATATGCCTTCATAGTTTGGTGATGATGGCAGAGAGGTCACACCCGTTCCCATACCGAACACGGAAGTTAAGCTCTCTAGCGCCGATGGTAGTTGGGACCTTGTCCCTGTGAGAGTAGGACGTCGCCAAGCAACTAAAAACACAAGTCATTTGACTTGTGTTTTTTTATTTCCCATGAAATAGATTTGGTTCCATTAATAAAAAATTTGAAATATAGTAAGGGATTTTTTGAGCAGAAATACTTAGAAATTGATAAATAAATGGATAATCTTCAGAACCATAACTTCCAAGTAAGTCATACCACCAATCTGTTTCATATCTAGAAATCATGCTTAAATTATAGAGCAATAAATAATGAATGAGGAGTTCAGGTAATATTGGCTTAGGATTTCTAGGGTCAGTCGTAAGTGGCAAATAATAAGTATTAGTAAGATGTTCATAGTATAAAGGAGTACTGTACATAGGATTCCATGATTGAATAGGCGCTGTAAAAAGTAAATTCGATTCATTAGTCTTCTCAGGTACGTGTTGTATTGATAAATGCTTACAAGATGTTTCAATGTAACGAGAAAATCTCTCTTTAGTCATATGTAATCGATCTAGTAGGTTGACTGAAAAGGAGAGCTCATTTTTAATTGTTGAATCAATTTTATATAAAGTTGATCCTTTTTGACTATAACGAAATAAATTTTGTAATTCTGGAATATTTCCCATTAGTTCTAACATGTTAAATTTTTCTGCTTCTAAGTGTTTCATGTGAAACAGTTGTTCTGCAACATGAGTAAACAATCCGTTTTTTTGTACCTTCACCTCATCTTCTAAAAATTGATACCCTTGTTTTTTTCGTTTGCGAGTTGTAACGCCATGAGCTAAAACAGTAGTGGATTCAGGATAGTTAGGGTCAATAGTTAGTAGGCATGCTTTAAACAGTTGACTGATTCCATAAAATAACAACATTGGTTGAATGGAAAATGGAGCTGTCTTATATAATTCATAATAATTTTTACCGTGTTCTAAGTAATAAATAAAGGGATAACAATTTTCAAAACTTTTTTTTTCTGCATCCTGAATAGAGGATTTTTCATAACAACGGGCAAGATAACGTTGTACGTTTTGAGATGAAAAAAAGAAACTTAACTGCTGCCAAGTACAAGATGTTTGATGCATATATTACGCTCCTTTTATTGTCTAAAAATTCTAACATATATATACGTCCTTGACAGTATTTTAACCAATTGATAAGCTACTAATAATAATTTCTGGTATCATAGGGGGAACAATTATGTGGGAATCTAAATTTGTTAAAGAAGGTTTGACTTTTGATGATGTATTACTTGTACCAGCTAGGTCAGATATATTACCAAGAGAAGTAAGTGTTAAAACAGTTTTATCTGAAAGCTTACAGCTAAACATCCCGTTAATTAGTGCAGGAATGGATACAGTAACAGAAGCTGACATGGCTATTGCAATGGCTCGCCAAGGTGGTTTAGGAATTATTCATAAGAATATGTCTATTGAGCAACAAGCAGAGCAAGTTGATAAAGTAAAGCGCTCTGAAAGCGGCGTTATTTCAGATCCTTTCTTCTTAACTCCAGAACATCAAGTATATGATGCAGAACATCTTATGGGAAAATATCGTATCTCAGGTGTACCGGTTGTAAATAATTTAGATGAGCGAAAATTAGTTGGTATTATTACAAACCGTGATATGCGCTTCATCCAAGACTACTCAATCAAAATTTCTGACGTAATGACAAAAGAACAATTAATTACAGCTCCAGTTGGTACTACACTGGAAGAAGCTGAAAAGATCCTACAAAAGTATAAAATTGAAAAACTCCCTCTTGTTGATAATAACGGTGTATTACAAGGGCTTATTACAATAAAAGATATTGAAAAAGTAATTGAATTCCCAAACTCTGCTAAGGATAAGCAAGGACGCTTATTAGTTGGAGCAGCAGTTGGTGTAACAGCGGATGCTATGCTTCGCATCGATGCATTAGTAAAAGCTAGTGTAGATGCAATTGTACTTGATACAGCACATGGACATTCTAAAGGTGTTATTGATAAGGTAAAAGAAGTTCGTGCTAAATACCCATCACTAAATATTATCGCTGGAAATGTTGCTACTGCTGAAGCAACGAAAGCATTAATTGAAGCTGGTGCAAACGTAGTTAAAGTTGGTATTGGACCAGGTTCTATTTGTACAACACGCGTTGTAGCCGGTGTTGGTGTACCACAATTAACTGCAGTTTATGATTGTGCAACAGAAGCTCGTAAACACGGTATTCCAGTTATTGCTGATGGTGGTATTAAGTACTCTGGTGATATGGTGAAAGCTTTAGCGGCAGGAGCACATGTTGTTATGCTAGGTAGCATGTTTGCAGGTGTTGCAGAAAGCCCTGGAGAAACTGAAATTTACCAAGGTCGTCAATTTAAAGTGTATCGTGGTATGGGTTCTGTCGGTGCGATGGAAAAAGGAAGTAAAGATCGTTACTTCCAAGAAGGTAATAAAAAGCTTGTCCCAGAAGGTATTGAAGGACGAGTGCCATATAAAGGACCTTTAGCAGATACAGTTCACCAATTAGTTGGTGGCTTACGTGCAGGTATGGGATATTGCGGAGCACAGGATTTAGAATTCTTACGCGAAAATGCACAATTCATTCGTATGTCAGGTGCTGGCTTACGTGAAAGTCATCCTCATCACGTACAAATTACAAAAGAGGCTCCAAACTACTCATTATAATGTCTTATATACAAATAGACAGAGATTTGATATCTCTGTCTATTTTTTTTTGATTATGTTAGAATAACGGTTATGTGAGTACATAGATATTGGGGGTAGCAAAAGTGAAAGGTATGTTTTGCAAAAGATTCATTGCTTTGGTAACAGTGCTTACACTAGCTTGTAGCATTTTTATGCCATATAGCAATGCATCAGCTGAAACAGGAGCCGCTTTAAACATTGAAGCAGGTGCGGCAATTTTAGTAGAAGCGAATTCTGGGAAAATTTTATATCAAAAGAATGCAGATGAATTATTATCCATTGCTAGTATGACAAAGATGATGAGTGAATATTTAGTTCACGAAGCAGTGGATAAAGGAAAACTTAAGTGGGACCAGAAAATTAAGGTTTCTGAATATGCATATAAGGTTTCACAAGATGCTTCATTATCAAATGTTGCATTAGAAAATGGTGGCTCTTATACAGTAAAAGAGTTATACGAAGCAATGGCAATCTTTTCTGCAAATGGTGCAACAATTGCATTAGCAGAAGCAATTGCAGGTAAAGAAGTAGACTTCGTAAAAATGATGAATGACAAATCGAAAGAACTAGGGTTAAAAAATTATAAATTTGTCAATTCTACAGGTTTAACGAATAAAGATTTAAAGGGAATGCATCCTGAAGGAACAACAGCGGATGAAGAAAATAAAATGTCTGCAAAGGATGTTGCAACTTTAGCACAACATTTAATTAAAGATTATCCAAAAGTGTTAGATACAGCAAAAATCCCTAAAAAAGAATTCCGTCCAGAAAAAGAGAAGTTTGGAATGTCGAACTGGAACTGGATGTTAAAGGGCTTAGTTAAAGAATATGATGGCGTAGATGGCCTAAAAACAGGCTCAACTCCAGAAGCAGGAGATTGCTTCACTGGTACGGTTGAAAGAAACGGAATGCGTTTTATTTCTGTAGTTATTAAAACAAGTTCTCATACAGCACGTTTTGATGAAACAAAGAAGCTATATGATTATGGATTTGCTAACTTTGAAGTGAAACAAATGTATAAAAAAGGTTCTTCAGTAAAAGGACAAGAAACAGTACGAGTAGAAAATGCGAAAGATAAAGATGTAGCAGTTCAAACGAAACAAGCTATTTCACTTCCAGTGCCAAAAGGAAGTAAAGATGTTTATAAAACAGAATTAAAAGAATCAAGTAAGGGACAAGAAGCACCTATTAAAAAGGGAGCTGCGCTTGGTCAAATGGTAATTACGCCAAAAGATACAAACGACCCTGGATTTTTAACTGGTAAGTCACTGCAAGTGGATCTTGTAACGACATCTGAAGTAGAAGAAGCAAACTGGTTTACTCGTGCTATGCGTGGAATTGGTTCATTCTTTAGTGGTATGTGGAATAGTGCTGTTGATACAGTAAAAGGTTGGTTTTAAAAGCTCCTCACGATAGGAGCTTTTTTTTATTCCTATTTTTCATACCGACTTTATGAAAAAGTAGTAGACAAGCATCTGATAGTTAGTGGTAGAATGTAAGAGTATTCTTAATTTTCGCCTTTAACGGGGGAAAGCAATTCACCTAGGGGGGTTTTTGTACATGACAAATGTAACAGGGACAGAACGTGTAAAACGTGGAATGGCAGAAATGCAAAAAGGCGGCGTTATTATGGACGTAGTTAACGCTGAACAAGCAAAAATTGCAGAAGAGGCAGGTGCAGTTGCCGTTATGGCATTAGAGCGTGTACCAGCAGATATTCGTGCAGCAGGTGGCGTTTCTCGTATGGCAGACCCAACAATTGTTGAAGAAGTTATGGGTGCGGTGTCAATTCCGGTTATGGCAAAATGCCGTATCGGTCACCTTGTAGAAGCACGTGTATTAGAATCATTAGGGGTAGACTATATCGATGAGAGTGAAGTATTAACTCCTGCTGATGAAGTATACCATTTAAATAAACGTGATTACACAGTTCCATTTGTATGTGGTTGCCGTGATATCGGAGAAGCTGCACGTCGTATTGCAGAAGGTGCATCTATGCTTCGTACAAAAGGTGAACCAGGAACAGGAAACATTGTAGAGGCAGTGCGTCATATGCGCCAAGTCAATGCAGAAATCCGTCAAGTTGCGAGTCTACGTGAAGATGAGTTAATGACATATGCAAAAAATACTGGCGCTCCTTACGAAGTATTACTTGAAATTAAACGTCTTGGTCGCTTACCAGTTGTAAACTTTGCGGCAGGTGGTGTAGCAACACCAGCAGATGCAGCATTAATGATGCAACTTGGTGCTGATGGGGTATTTGTTGGATCTGGTATCTTCAAATCAGAAAACCCAGAGAAATTTGCACGTGCAATCGTTGAAGCAACGACTCATTATGAAGATTACGAACTAATTGCAAGCCTTTCTAAAGGATTAGGTAATGCAATGAAGGGTGTCGAAATTTCAACGTTATTACCAGAACAACGCATGCAAGAGCGTGGATGGTAATTAAAGGAGAACTTTAAAATGGTGAAAATCGGTGTACTAGGTCTTCAAGGTGCAGTTCGTGAGCATGTAAAATCAGTTGAAGCAAGTGGTGCAGAAGCTGTTGTTGTAAAGCGTATAGAGCAACTTGAAGAGATTGATGGTCTTATTTTACCGGGCGGTGAAAGTACAACAATGCGCCGTCTTATTGATAAGTATGCTTTCATGGAACCACTTCGTACATTTGCAAAGTCTGGTAAACCAATGTTTGGTACATGTGCAGGGATGATTCTTCTTGCGAAAACACTTATTGGCTATGAAGAAGCACATATTGGTGCTATGGATATTACAGTTGAGCGCAATGCGTTCGGACGCCAAAAGGATAGTTTTGAGGCTGCGCTTTCAATTGAAGGCGTGGGTGAAGACTTCGTTGGTGTATTTATCCGTGCGCCGTATGTTGTAGAAGTAGCTGATAATGTTGAAGTGCTTTCTAAGCATGGTGACCGAATGGTAGCGGTAAGACAAGATCAGTTTTTAGCTGCTTCATTCCATCCGGAATTAACAGATGATCATCGTGTGACAGCATACTTTGTTGAAATGGTAAAAGAAGCGAAAATGAAAAAAGTTGTATAAGTAACTTGCAACTTGTATAAGATTATAGTAAATTGATGGTAACAATTTTATAAAATAAGCGTGTTGATAGGAAATAGTAACAAATGTCGTTTCTTATAGAGAGTCGATGGTTGGTGGAAATCGATAGAAACAGTTTGTGAATCCATCCTGGAATGGAGTGTGGAATATCTTTTGGATTAGTAAGCATTCCCGGTGAAGAGCCGTTATTTCTACTTGAGAGGAAAGCGGTAATGCTTTCAACTAGGGTGGCAACGCGGGTTAACTCCCGTCCCTTTATATAGGGACGGGAGTTTTTTGTGTTTTATAAAATAAAAGGAGGAGTATATAATGCTTGATATTAAATTTTTACGTACAAACTTTGAAGAAGTAAAAGCGAAATTACAGCATAGAGGCGAAGATTTAACTGATTTCGGACGTTTTGAAGAACTTGATACGAGAAGAAGAGAACTACTTGTTCAGACAGAAGAATTAAAAAGTAAACGTAACGAAGTATCTCAACAAATTTCTGTATTAAAGCGCGAAAAGAAAGATGCAGAAGCTCTAATTTTAGAAATGCGTGAAGTTGGAGAAAAAGTAAAGGATCTTGATAACGAACTTCGTACAGTTGAAGAAGACTTAGAAAGATTAATGTTATCTATTCCAAATATCCCTCATGAATCTGCTCCAGTTGGTGAAACAGAGGATGATAATGTAGTAGCACGTACTTGGGGAGAAGTGAAAGAATTTACTTATGAGCCAAAACCACATTGGGATCTTGCTACTGATTTAGGAATTTTAGATTTTGAACGCGCTGGGAAAGTAACAGGAAGCCGCTTCGTATTTTACAAAGGTGCTGGTGCAAGATTAGAGCGTGCTTTAATTAGCTTTATGCTTGATCTTCATACTGATGAGCATGGATATGAAGAAGTATTACCTCCATATATGGTAAACCGTGCAAGTATGACAGGAACAGGACAACTTCCAAAGTTTGAAGAAGATGCATTCCGTATTGAAAGTGAAGATTACTTCTTAATTCCAACAGCTGAAGTACCTGTAACGAATATGCATCGTGATGAGATTTTAAATAAAGAGCAATTGCCTATAAGATATGCTGCATTTAGCTCTTGCTTCCGTTCTGAAGCAGGTTCAGCTGGGCGTGATACACGTGGTTTAATTCGCCAGCATCAGTTCAATAAAGTAGAGCTTGTGAAGTTCGTAAAACCAGAAGATTCTTATGAAGAGTTAGAAAAGTTAACAAATGATGCAGAACGCGTGTTACAATTATTAGAGTTGCCATATCGCGTTATGAGCATGTGCACAGGCGATTTAGGATTTACAGCAGCGAAGAAATACGATATTGAAGTATGGATTCCAAGCTATGGCACATATCGTGAAATTTCTTCTTGTAGTAATTTTGAAGCTTTCCAAGCGAGACGTGCAAATATCCGTTTCCGCCGTGAACCAAATGGAAAACCAGAACATGTTCATACATTAAATGGATCTGGTCTTGCAATTGGACGTACGGTTGCAGCTATTTTAGAGAACTACCAACAAGAAGATGGTACAATTATAATTCCAGAAGTTCTTCGCCCTTATATGGGAGGAAAAACAGTTATTAAGTAAATTTAAACATTCATCGGTATGAGTGATTGGTAATTATGAGCGTTGTCAGTACTGTAATGTAGGAAGGGGAAAGTGAAATTTTCCTTTCCTCATAATTTATTTTAGTAGGGTTGACTAACTGTTTTTCTTTTGATATTATATTTGATGTCAATATGGAGGTATACCCAAGTCTGGCTGAAGGGATCGGTCTTGAAAACCGACAGGCGGCGAGAGTCGCGCGGGGGTTCGAATCCCTCTACCTCCTCCAGATATAATTGACAACAGCGCATATAAGTGGAGATTGGAGAACTCGTTACCAACACGTAACGAGTTTTTATTTTAAAACCAATCATAAAGTATGGTGTAAGGTAATTTTGTCCTTATTACACACTCATATTCCGATGATTATCTTCATAGATATGAAAGGAGTCAACATGGATCTTATTATACAAACGTTTCCTTTAGATGGAAAAACTTTATATTATGTACAATGTCCTGTCTGTAAGAACAATAGAATTTTAAACAGTGGTGCAAACGTATCACGCATTATTAGTGATGATACATTCCGTAAACTTTGTGGTTGTACTTGTGATGTAAAACCAGCTACGAGTAAAGTAGAGGCGCCAAAACAAGTTAAAAAAGCAGCTGTAAAGAAAGAAGCAGCTCCAAAACGTACAGGTAAAGTATTAACGGCAGTAATTAACGGGAAAGAAATGACTGTTAAAGAGATTGCTGAAGCATACGATATTAGTACAAGTACTGTTCGTCAGCGCATTAACGCAGGAAAACCTGAGAGTGAAATTATTGCTCCAACAAAGAAGAAGTAATTTAATAGGAAAACCCGTGCATATGCACGGGTTTTTTATTTTACAAGTTTACGTGTTTGTTTTAAAAAATGGCCAATTTTTTTTATGATTGGTTCGATTGAATCACCATCTTTTAAAATATCGTACTCATTAATATTTAAGCGTAATACAGGGCATGAATTAAAGTTGTTAATCCAGTTTTCATAACGTCCATGCATTTCTTTCCAGTACTCAATTGGTGTTTGCTGTTCCATTGGGCGCCCGCGTTCTTGAATACGATCGACAATATCATCGAAAGAACCTTCTAAGTAAATTAATAAGTCTGGATGAGGGAAGTAAGGAGTCATGACCATAGCGTCAAATAAACCTTTGTATGTTTCATAATCAGTTTCCGTCATTGTTCCTTTTTCATGATGCATCTTTGCGAAAATTCCAGTGTCTTCGTAAATGGAACGATCTTGAACAAAACCGCCACCATATTCAAAAATTCTTTTTTGTTCTTTAAATCGTTCTGCTAAAAAGTACACTTGTAGGTGGAAGCTCCAGCGAGTGAAGTCCGCATAGAACTTGTCCAAATATGGATTGGAATCTACTTTTTCAAATGATGTGCGATAACCTAAAGCATTAGCTAATGCAGTTGTCATAGTTGATTTACCCACACCTACTGTTCCGGCGATAGTGATTACTGCGTCATTGGGTATATCATATTTTTGCCTTAAATTCATTATTATTTCGACTCCTTTAAGAGAGTATTTTGAAGGGCAGATAGGATAACGTTTAAATCATCAGGATTTTTTACAAAATCCATATCGTCGCCATTAAATTTCAATACTGGTATTTCCGGATGATCTTTTTTAAAAGCATCCATTGCTGTTTCATAATCTTTTGTGAGCTGTAGTAAATAATTTGGATCCATGTTTTTTTCAAATTCTCTTCCGCGCATGGCGATTCGTTTTTGCAATGTCTCTAGGCTAGCTGTTAAATAAACAATGACATTTGGCACAGGCATATCTTGTGTAAGGATACGATAAATTTGCATGTATTTGTCATATTGAGAGTCTTTTAATGTGCGGGATGCAAAAATTAAATTTTTAAAGATATGGTAATCCGCTACTACTGGTTTCCTTTGATTCAAGTACTTTATGTTAATGTCTTCTAATTGTTTGTATCTATTACAAAGAAAGAACATCTCTGTTTGAAAACTCCATTCGTCGATGTCTTCATAGAACTTTCCTAAAAAGGGATTTTCATCAACAATCTCTTTTAGTAAGTGGAGTTGCATGTGAGTTGAAATTTCCTTCGCAAGTGAAGTTTTTCCAACACCAATTGGTCCTTCAACCGTGATAAATGGTACTCCGGTCACGCTGTTTCCTCCTTTCAATCAGTGATTTACCGTGACTACTAAAAACACAAAACAGAATTATTGTAGCACAAGAGGGAAGCGAGCGGGTTAATTTGATATAAAAAGTTAGAAAATAGATATATGTATTAATTAAATTTTATTTTGGTTGATGATGTTATATTTGCTTTCAATGTAGTTTCCATTATTTTTAAAGCATGTATATTATCTTGGTCGTTGTTAGAGGCGATACAATCCTGTGGTACATACAATTTATAATTTCTCATATGAGCATCATTAGCTGTAAATAGGATACATATATTTCCGGCAACCCCTGTTAATATTAGATTTTCTATTTTTAAATAACCTAGTAATGAATTTAAAGGTGTTTCATAAAAAGCGGAATAATGTGGTTTAATAAAAATGTACTCATCAAAACTTGGAGCAATCTTATGGATTATATTTTCGCTATATTCATTTGTGCAATGAGTAATAAGTTGGTCGATATCAGATCTCCAAAGTTGATAATGGTCATTAACGTAAATTATAGGATAGCCGAAGGATTTCATTTTTTTCTTTAATTGTAAAATAGGGTTTGTTATAGTTTCGCATTTTTTAGCTAGAATGGGTCCGTGGGAAAATTGAAAGTCATTAATCATATCGATAATGAGCAAGGCGGTATTTTTCATATGTAATCCCCTCTCTTTTTTCTTTTAGGGTGGATTGAATTTGTAAAAGTTATCCCCTGTGTAGTAAATGGAAATAAGTGTACTTTATTTGTAATGAAAGGACTATGTTATGGAACAAGATCAAGATATTTATTTTATGCAATTAGCGATAGAAGAAGCTAAAAAGGCAGAGGAAATACAGGAAGTACCAATTGGAGCAGTTATAGTGTTAGATGGTGAGGTAATTAGTGTTGCCCATAATTTAAGGGAAACTGAGCAAAGATCAATAGCTCATGCTGAGTTGCTAGCGATAGATGATGCATGTAAAAAATTAGGGACATGGCGTTTAGAAGATGCAACATTGTATGTAACATTAGAACCTTGTCCAATGTGTGCGGGTGGAATTGTTTTATCACGAGTGAAGCGAGTTGTATATGGTGCAAGTGATCCGAAGGGCGGATGTGCAGGGACATTGATGAATCTTTTAACGGATGAACGCTTCAATCATCAATGTGAAGTAGTATCTGGTGTACTAGAGGAAGAATGCGGTGCGTTGTTAACAAACTTTTTTAGAGAGCTTCGTAAAAAAAGAAAAGCAATAAAAAAATTAGAGAAGAATACTGGGAACTAACGTATTTGCATTTTCTAAAGAAACAAGTTATACTGATAATGCCTTTAATGAAGGCAACCGAATATTGGTTTTAACTTTGCCGTGCTAAGCGGGGAGGTAGCGGTGCCCTATACTCGCAATCCGCTCTAGCGAGGCCGAATCCCCTCTCGAGGTTATGTTGCTGTAAGGTCTGCCTTAAGTAAGTGGTGTTGACGTTTGGGTCCTGCGCAACGGGACCCCGTGAACCTTGTCAGGTCCGGAAGGAAGCAGCAATAAGCGGGTCTTCTCGTGTGCCGCAGGAGTGCCTGAACCGAGCTAACTGCTTGAGTAACGCTTATGGTACGTAATCGACGGAGGGTGCACGGCAGTTATATATGTATACAAAACTCACCTTAATACAAAGGTGAGTTTTTTGTATAGAAAATAACTTTTGGAATCTATAAACAGAATGGGTTATAATAAATGAGATAATAACCTTTGAGGGAGGCCGTATTTTCGTGTCATACCAAGCGTTATACCGAACATGGAGACCGCAAAAGTTCGAAGATGTAGTCGGTCAAAAGCACGTGACAAAAACGTTGCAAAATGCCCTTCTTCAAGAGAAAGTTTCACATGCTTATTTATTTTCTGGCCCGAGGGGAACAGGAAAAACGACAATTGCAAAAGTATTTGCAAAAGCAATTAACTGTGAACATGCTCCGGTAGCTGAACCTTGTAATGAATGTCCTTCTTGTTTAGGAATCACACAAGGATCCATTTCAGATGTATTAGAAATTGATGCGGCTTCAAATAACGGTGTAGATGAAATTCGAGATATTAGAGATAAAGTAAAATACGCTCCAAGTGCTGTAGAATATAAAGTATACATTATTGATGAAGTTCACATGCTTTCTATGGGTGCATTCAATGCGCTTTTAAAAACCTTAGAAGAGCCGCCAGGACATGTTATCTTTATTTTGGCGACAACAGAACCTCATAAGATCCCACCTACAATCATTTCACGTTGTCAGCGCTTTGAATTCCGAAAAATATCAGTGAATGATATTGTTGAGAGATTATCAACGGTCGTGACAAATGAAGGTACGCAAGTGGAAGGTGAAGCATTACAAATTGTTGCGCGTGCTGCCGAAGGTGGTATGCGTGATGCGCTTAGTCTTATTGATCAGGCTATATCTTATAGTGATGAGATTGTTACGACAGAAGATGTATTGGCCGTAACAGGATCTGTTTCTCAGCAATACTTAGGCAATTTAGTAGAGTGCATACGTGAAAATGATGTATCAAGAGCATTGCAAATCATAGATGAAATGATGAGTAAAGGGAAGGATCCAGTTCGTTTTATGGAGGATTTCATTTACTATTATCGTGATATGCTTTTATATCAAACTTCACCACAACTAGAACATATGTTGGAACGAGTAATTGTAGATGATCAATTCCGTAAGTTGAGTGAAGAAATGCAACCGGAAGTGATCTATGAGATTATTCATACCCTTAGTAAGGGACAACAGGAAATGAAGTGGACAAATCATCCGCGTATTTTCTTAGAAGTTGTTATGGTGCAATTGTGTCAACAGTTTATGATGCAAGCAAATGGTACAGATCGTTTGCAAGCAATTATGAACAGGATGCAGCAACTGGAGAAAGAGTTAGAGCAAGTCAAAAAGAACGGTGTGCCAGCAGGTGTACAACAGGAAGTAAGAGAGACACGTGCAACACCAAAACCGGTACGAACAGGAAGTATGAAAATTCCTGTCGGACGTGTAAATGAAGTATTAAAACAAGCGAAGCGTCAAGATTTAGAACAATTAAAAGCTGTATGGGGTGAGTTGTTAGGAAGACTCAAATCATATAACAAAGTAGCGTTTGCCGTTTTACTTGAAAATAGTGAACCAGTGGCAGCTTCAGATGACACTTACGTTTTAGCATTTCAATATGAGATTCACTGTAAGATGGCGAGCGAAAATCGAGAAGCTATGGATACAGTAGAACAAGCTTTATTTGAATTGCTAAGTAAAAGGTTAAATATGATTGCCATTCCAAAAAGTGAATGGGGTAAAATCCGTGAAGACTTTTTACAACGTGAAGGTGGAGAGTCTGAAGAAAGCCCGGAGAAAAAGGAAGACCCTCTTATAGAAGAGGCAGTGAAGTTAGTAGGGCAAGAACTCATTGAAATAAAAGAGTAATAATAATTAGGAGGAATTAATTATGATGCGTGGCGGAATGGGAAATATGAATAACATGATGAAACAAATGCAAAAGATGCAAAAGGACATGGCGAAAGCACAAGAAGAGCTTGGTGAAAAAACAGTTGAAGGTACAGCTGGCGGCGGAATGATTACAGTTATTGCAAATGGTCACAAGCAAATTCTTGAAGTGAAGATTAAAGAGGAAGTTGTAGATCCAGAAGATATCGAAATGTTACAAGACTTAGTATTAGCTGCAACAAATGATGCACTTAAAAAGGCTGATGAGCTTTCAAACTCTACAATGGGTAAATTTACAAAAGGCTTAAACTTACCAGGTGGAATGTTCTAGGAGGATATTGATACATGCATTATCCAGAACCAATATCAAAACTAATCGATAGTTTTATGAAGTTGCCAGGTATCGGACCGAAAACAGCGGTTCGATTGGCATTTTTCGTATTAGATATGAAAGAAGATGATGTGTTAGGTTTCGCGAAAGCACTTGTAAATGCGAAGCGAGATTTAGCGTACTGTTCTGTATGCGGACATATTACTGATCGTGATCCTTGTTATATTTGTAATGATTCACATCG
>NZ_CP026607.1:32500-80000 GCF_004799705.1 Bacillus sp. DU-106
AGCCGTAAGGCGAAGTATAGGGGGTGACACCTGCCCGGTGCTGGAAGGTTAAGGAGAGGGGTTAGCGTAAGCGAAGCTCTGAACTGAAGCCCCAGTAAACGGCGGCCGTAACTATAACGGTCCTAAGGTAGCGAAATTCCTTGTCGGGTAAGTTCCGACCCGCACGAAAGGTGTAACGATTTGGGCACTGTCTCAACCAGAGACTCGGTGAAATTATAGTACCTGTGAAGATGCAGGTTACCCGCGACAGGACGGAAAGACCCCGTGGAGCTTTACTGTAGCCTGATATTGAATTTTGGTACAGTTTGTACAGGATAGGCGGGAGCCATTGAAACCGGAGCGCTAGCTTCGGTGGAGGCGCTGGTGGGATACCGCCCTGACTGTATTGAAATTCTAACCTACGGGTCTTATCGACCCGGGAGACAGTGTCAGGTGGGCAGTTTGACTGGGGCGGTCGCCTCCTAAAGTGTAACGGAGGCGCCCAAAGGTTCCCTCAGAATGGTTGGAAATCATTCGTAGAGTGCAAAGGCATAAGGGAGCTTGACTGCGAGACCTACAAGTCGAGCAGGGACGAAAGTCGGGCTTAGTGATCCGGTGGTTCCGCATGGAAGGGCCATCGCTCAACGGATAAAAGCTACCCCGGGGATAACAGGCTTATCTCCCCCAAGAGTCCACATCGACGGGGAGGTTTGGCACCTCGATGTCGGCTCATCGCATCCTGGGGCTGTAGTCGGTCCCAAGGGTTGGGCTGTTCGCCCATTAAAGCGGTACGCGAGCTGGGTTCAGAACGTCGTGAGACAGTTCGGTCCCTATCCGTCGTGGGCGTAGGAAATTTGAGAGGAGCTGTCCTTAGTACGAGAGGACCGGGATGGACGCACCGCTGGTGTACCAGTTGTTCTGCCAAGGGCATAGCTGGGTAGCTATGTGCGGAAGGGATAAGTGCTGAAAGCATCTAAGCATGAAGCCCCCCTCAAGATGAGATTTCCCATAGCGTAAGCTAGTAAGATCCCTGAAAGATGATCAGGTTGATAGGTTCGAGGTGGAAGCATGGTGACATGTGGAGCTGACGAATACTAATAGATCGAGGACTTAACCATATAATATGTAGCAAATGTTATCTAGTTTTGAAGGAATATGCCTTCATAGTTTGGTGATGATGGCAGAGAGGTCACACCCGTTCCCATACCGAACACGGAAGTTAAGCTCTCTAGCGCCGATGGTAGTTGGGACCTTGTCCCTGTGAGAGTAGGACGTCGCCAAGCAACTAAAAACACAAGTCATTTGACTTGTGTTTTTTTGTATTGTTAAAAAGAATGGGAAAGAAGTAATGGAAATACAAACACGTTGCCCAAGAGTTAATCATATTATATAAAAGATGGGTGTATATTTTTCTGTAAATTGTTAAGGATTAGAAGTATAAAATAGGTTCACTTAAATAGGGAGGGAAGATTATGAAATTACAAAGTGAAGTTTGTATTGTTTGTGAGACAAAAAGAAAAGAAGGTATATATGTTTATAATAATTTAATATGCCATGAATGTGAAAAGGATATGGTGAATACAGAGACAGATGATCCGAAATATATATATTATTTAAAGCAGCTTCGAAAATTAGAAGTATCATATTTTTAAATAGGCATATGCCTATTATTTTTTTTGTTCTGTATAATAGATAGAGAATGAATAATAAGGAAGAGATGTAGATGAATCAAAATCGTATGCCTTTATATGAGGCGTTAATAGAGTTTAAAGAAAGAGGGCCGTTATCCTTTCATGTTCCTGGTCATAAGAATGGTTTAAACTTCCCTCAGGAGGTAATAAGAGAGTTTAAAGGTATTCTATCTATTGATGTAACTGAATTAGCAGGACTAGATGATTTGCATAGTCCGTTTGAATGTATAGATGAGGCACAACAATTATTGGCTGAAGTTTATAATACAAAGAGAAGTTATTTTTTAATTAATGGTTCAACAGTCGGGAACTTAGCAATGATTTTGTCTTGTTGCGGGGAACATGATATTGTTCTTGTACAAAGAAATTGTCATAAATCAATTATTAATGGTTTAAAACTTGCGGGAGCAAATCCCATTTTTTTAGATCCATGGATTGATGAAGCTTATAACGTACCAGTGGGAGTTCGTAATGAAATTATTAAGAACGCAATTGGAAAGTATCCAAATGCGAAAGCACTTATTTTAACGCATCCTAATTATTATGGTATGGGGATGGATTTAGAGGCAAGCATCGCTTTTGCACATGCACATAAAATCCCTGTTTTGGTAGATGAGGCACATGGGGCACATCTATGTTTGGGAGAACCATTTCCGAAGTCAGCATTAACATATGGTGCAGATATTGTAGTTCATTCTGCACATAAAACATTACCCGCAATGACAATGGGTTCCTATTTACATATAAATAGTCATTTAGTAGACGAAGATAAGGTTACTACTTATTTAAGTATGCTACAATCTAGTAGTCCATCGTATCCAATTATGGCTTCCTTGGATATAGCACGCTTTACAATGGCGCGTATAAAAGAAGAAGGTCACAGTGAAATTGTTGAGTTTTTACGAAGATTTAAGGAACAATTACGTTCTATTCCCCAAATCGCCATTTTAGAATATCCGTTGCAAGATGAGTTAAAGGTCACCGTACAAACTCGTTGTCAGTTATCAGGGTACGAATTACAGTCTGTATTTGAAAAGGTCGGTATATATACAGAGATGGCTGATCCGTACAATGTCCTATTTATTTTACCCTTACAAGTAAATGAGGGATATATGAAGGTTATAGAGATGATCCGAGTAGCATTGCAACATTATGAGGTGAAAGACAAGAGGGAATCTATTCGTTATACTTATAATGGTGAATTCTCTCTTTTACCGTATACGTATAAACAACTAGACGGATATGAAACAAAGATAGTATCTATAGAAGAGGCTGTTGGAATGATTGCGGCGGAAATGGTGATTCCGTATCCACCTGGAATTCCATTAATTATGTATGGAGAGAGAATTACTTCAGAGCATAAAGAGCAAATTATGTATTTAGAAAGAGCAGGAGCTCGTTTTCAAGGTAATACGAAATATATGAAAGTGTATGATATAGAAAGTAGGTTTTAGGATGAAGGGATTATTTGTAACAATTGAGGGCCCAGAAGGTTCAGGTAAAACAACGTTAATTAAAAGCTTATTGCCATATTTTGAACAAAAAGCACAGAAGGTAATGGCGACAAGGGAACCAGGCGGTATTGCAATTTCTGAGGACATTAGGACGATTTTACATAAACAAGAATATACGATGATGGAAGCACGTACAGAAGCGCTTCTTTATGCTGCTGCGCGCAGACAACATTTAGTAGAAAAAGTTATGCCAGCACTTAATGAGAACTACCTCGTGTTATGTGATCGTTTTATAGATAGCTCTTTAGCATACCAAGGCTATGCAAGAGGATTGGGTATGGATAAGGTATTTGAAATAAATCGTTTCGCAACAGAGGACTGTATGCCTAGTTTAACAATTTATCTAGACATTGAGCCTGAGGTTGGTTTGGCTCGGATTGAAAAAGATGCAGGACGTGAAGTAAATCGACTAGATATGGAAGATATCTCTTTCCATAAAAGTGTGCGCGAAGGGTATTTACAAGTTGTAGAACGTTTCTCGGATCGTATTGTATTGGTAAATGCTGATCAACCGATGGAAAAACTTATAGAAGAAGTTGTTCAGATTATAGAAGATAAATTGTTATAATAGAAGGAAAGAATGAAATAAGTGAGGTATGCATTATGACGAAGACGTGGGAGCAGCTTTCTGCTATACAACCCATCGGTGTAAAAATGTTGATGAATAGCATTGCAAAAGAGCGTATATCCCACGCTTACTTGTTAGAGGGAGGGAAAGGGACAGGAAAGTTTGCGACAGCAATTCAAATGGCAAAGAGTTTCCTCTGTTCTGAGCGGAATGGAGTAGAGCCCTGCCATGTATGTACAAACTGTAAGCGAATTGATTCAGGTAACCACCCTAACTTACATATTGTAAAACCAGACGGATTATCTATTAAGAAGCAGCAAATTCATGATTTACAAGAAGAGTTTTCCAAAACAGGATTAGAGGCAAATAAAAAAATATATATTATTGAGCACGCAGATCGTATGACAGCAAATGCGGCAAATACACTTTTGAAATTTTTAGAAGAACCAAGTAGTGATACAACTGCTATTTTACTTACTGAACAAAGTCATCAAATTTTAAATACGATTTTATCTCGCTGCCAAGTTGTTACGTTTAGACCGTTACCTACGGAATCTTTAATTAGAAGATTACAGGATGAAGGGATTACAGCATCTTTATCGACACTTGCTGCTCAACTTACAAATAGTTTTGATGAAGCTTTAGCTTTATGTAGTGATGAATGGTTTGCACAAGCACGAGCTTTAGTGATAAAATTATGTGAAGCGCTCGAAAAAGATAAAACCTCTATTTTTTTTGTACAAGAAAAATGGGGAAAACACTTTGGAGAGAAAGAACAATTACAGCAAGGTTTAGATATGTTACTCCTTATTTATAAGGATTTATTATATGTTCAACTTGGAGAAGAAGATCGTCTTGTTTTTCATGAGCAGAAAGAGATGTTTGAATCGTTTTCCTATGCTCAGAAGCGCATTGTATCAGCTCTCTTTAATATATTAGAGGCAAAAAATAGAATCAACGCTAATGTAAATGCGCAGCTTGTGTTCGAACAGTTAGTGTTGCGGTTGCAGGAGGGATGACCGTTTTGTATGATGTAGTAGGTGTTCGCTTTAAGAAGGCCGGAAAGGTATATTACTTTGATCCAAACCAGTTCGATATCTCTGAAAATGAGTTTGTCATTGTAGAAACGGTAAGAGGTATTGAATACGGAAAAGTAGTTATTACCAAAAAACAAGTTGATGAAAACGACGTTGTATTACCGCTAAAAAAGGTTATTCGTATTGCAAATGAAAATGATCGTACCATTGTTGAAGAGAACAAACATGCTGCCAAAGAAGCATATCAAGTCTGTCAACAAAAGGTAGTAGAGCATAATCTTGATATGAAACTTGTAGATGTAGAGTATACATTCGATCGTAATAAGATTATTTTCTATTTTACTGCGGATGGTCGGATCGATTTCCGCGAACTAGTGAAGGACTTAGCCGCAATTTTTAGAACAAGAATTGAACTAAGACAAATTGGTGTTCGTGATGAAGCGAAGATGCTAGGTGGTATTGGTCCATGTGGTCGTATGCTTTGTTGTTCTACTTTTTTAGGGGATTTTGAACCTGTATCCATTAAAATGGCAAAGGATCAAAATTTATCATTAAATCCTGCAAAAATCTCTGGTTTATGTGGTCGCTTAATGTGTTGCTTAAAATATGAGAATGATGAATATGAGGCAGCAAAGGAACAACTTCCTGATTTAGATCAACGTATACAAACCCCGCATGGTACTGGCCGTGTTATCGGATTAAATATTTTAGAAAGATTAATTCAAGTGGAACTAGTAGACAAGGAACGGATAGTAGAATATACGTTAGATGAGTTAGTGAATAAAGGGGTCGTTTCGAGTCAAACCACAGATTAATGAGGTGGGTGCTTGTGGAGAAAAAAGATATTTTTGAATCGGTTTCTAGTATGGAAGAGCAAATTGGACATTTATATAAACAGTTGGGAGAGTTAAAACAGCATCTTGCAGAGTTGTTGGAAGAAAACCAGCATATAAAAATGGAAAATAACAATTTGCGACACCGTTTTGAAGAAGTGCAGAATAAAGAAAAACAAAAAACTCAAAAACGTAAAGAAGTGAAGCCGAAAACAGATATTGGTGAAGGCTATGACAATTTAGCGAGACTATATCAAGAAGGTTTTCATATTTGCAATCTACATTATGGAAGTGTACGTAAAGAGGGAGATTGTTTGTTCTGTCTTTCATTCTTAAATAAAAAGTGAAATTACCTTTCCAATTATAATTGGAAAGGTAATTTTTTATACATGAAATAGGGTAGGTTAAGGGTAAGAAAAGGAGCAGTATATGAATTTATATGAAGATGAACGTTTAGATTACTTATTAGCACAAGACATGAAGATTATACAAAGCCCATCAGTATTTAATTTTTCTTTAGATGCCGTTTTACTTGCAGATTTTGCATGGGTACCAATTCAAAAGGGGAATTTACTTGATTTGTGTACAGGTAACGCTGTTGTTCCCCTTCTATTAAGTACAAGAACAAAAGGAAATATTACTGGTGTGGAAATTCAAGAACGCTTATATGATATGGGAGTAAGAAGTGTTCAATACAATGGGTTGGAAGAAAGAATTCACCTCATACATGGAGATTTGAAAGATATGCCAGAGAAACTTGGACGTCATCAATATGATGTTGTTACATGTAATCCACCATATTTTCAAACACCTCAAACTTCAGAGAAAAATATGAATGAACATTTAGCGATAGCTCGTCATGAAATTATGTGTACATTAGAAGATGTTGTATCTGCAAGTAGTCAGTTAGTAAAACAAGGTGGGAAAGTAGCGTTTGTACATCGTCCAGGGCGATTACTAGACATTGTCACATTAATGCGTAAATATAAAATTGAACCAAAGCGTGTGCAATTTGTTTATCCTAAGGTTGGAAAAGAAGCAAATACATTGTTAATTGAAGGAATTAAGGATGGAAATGCAGATTTGAAAATTTTACCACCTCTCGTTGTATATGAGAACAATAACGAATATACAAAGGAGCTACGTTCAATTTTATATGGAGAAGAATAAGCACTTTTTTTATGTGGTAGAGTGCTCTGATGGAAGTTATTATGCTGGATATACAAACCATATAGAAAAGAGAATTCAGACTCATAATAGCGGCAAAGGGGCTAAGTATACACGCGTCAGGCTTCCTGTCGTTTTAAAATATGTAGAGACCCACGATGATAAGCGTACAGCTATGCAAGCGGAGTATTACTTTAAGCAATTAACGAGAAAACAAAAAGAGGCATATATGCAAAAAGGAGAACGCTATGTGGCAACAAAAAAGCTTTCAACAAAATGAAAAGGGAGTTTTATATTTAGTACCAACTCCTATTGGAAATCTAGAAGATATGACATTTCGTGCAATCCGAATTTTAAAAGAAGTTGATTTAATTGCTGCTGAAGATACGAGACAAACGAAAAAACTTTGTAATTATTTTGAAATTGAAACACCTGTCACGAGTTATCATGAGCACAATAAAGAAGTAAGTGGGAAGAAACTATTAGAGAAATTAGAGGATGGAAAGAATGTAGCACTTGTTAGTGACGCTGGTATGCCGTGTATTTCTGATCCAGGTTACGATATTGTCGTTGAGGCAGTAGCTGAGCAATATCATGTAATTCCGCTTCCTGGAGCAAATGCAGCCCTTACAGCATTAATTGCATCCGGTCTTGAAACAAAGCAGTTTTATTTCTATGGTTTCTTGCAGAGAAACAAAAAGGAACGGAAGATGGAGTTAGAAAAGCTTCGTTATGTACAAATTACAATGATGTTTTATGAAGCACCTCATCGTTTAGATGATACTTTAATTTCGATGCAGGAAGTGTTGGGAAATAGAGAGATTGTATTATGTCGAGAGTTAACGAAAAAATTTGAGGAATTTATTCGAGGAACAATCGAAGAAGCAATTGAGTGGACGAAGCAAAATGAAGTACGTGGTGAGTTTTGTATTTTAGTAGCTGGTTCAACAGAAGAACCTGCTCCAGAAGAACAATGGTGGGAATCTCTTTCGGTATATGATCATATTGAATATTATATAAATGAAAAAAGTATGAATTCAAAAGAAGCGATTAAAACAGTCGCTAAAGATCGAGATTTGTCGAAAAGAGATGTATATCAAATCTATCATGTCGATAAAAAATAAGCTTCTCATAATTGAGAAGCTTATTTTGCTGTTTCGATATAATCTTGAAGTTCGTTTAAGATTTGCTCAGCGCCTTCTTTGCTTAAGATGATTTTACCTTCAGCTAAAGAAAGGTTACCGTCAGATACTTCACCAGTTACTTGGCAAGTCATGTTTGGTTTATATTTCTTTAAGATGATTTTTTCGTCATCAACATAGATTTCAAGAGCGTCCTTTTCTGCAATACCTAAAGTACGGCGTAATTCGATTGGAATTACTACACGACCTAATTCATCAACTTTACGAACAATACCAGTAGATTTCATAATTTTTTTCCTCCTAAATAAATAGTTTATAAGTTTCGAGTCTATTTTTAGATTCGTCATTTTTCGACAAAATACCCTATGGACATATGATACCAATCATTTACATTTCCGTCAATTCTTAAATTCTATATTTTTTAAAAAGATTTATAGATTTCTTATTTCTTATATATAATAGATTGAGAGGAAATTCCACAATTATTTGCATTATTTTCTGAAAAAATAATAAATTAAAAGTGGATATTGTATATTTTTTTGAAATATGAGCAATAGATGATAAAGATATTGAGCATTAAGATCTAAATTGAAAATTAGGTTGGCGTAAAGAAGATAAGTTAGATTTGGGCTGCTCGTAAAAGCCCAATTAACGTAGGCTAATAATTAGTGGGGAGGAACAAAAACCCTACTGATTAAAGTTTCACTTTATATATGAGTTTTTGATATACTGTTTATAAATACATATGAGGTTATTCGGGAGGTCCAAAACAATGACAGAGGAAAATAAGTCCTTTTATATTACTACCCCAATTTATTATCCAAGTGGAAAATTACACATTGGACATGCTTATACGACAGTAGCAGGAGATGCGATGGCACGATATAAGCGTATGCAAGGTTATAATGTGCATTATTTAACAGGAACTGATGAACATGGACAGAAGATCCAAAAGAAAGCAGAAGAGTTAAATATTACGCCACAGGCATATGTTGATAACATTGTTGCAGGAATTAAAGAGCTTTGGGAGAAGATGGATATTTCTTATGATGATTTTATTCGTACAACTGAAGATCGTCATAAAGATGTTGTCGAAAAAATCTTTAAACAATTAGTAGATCAAGGTGACATTTATCTTGATGAATATGAAGGTTGGTATTCTGTACAAGATGAGACGTTCTATACAGAGCATCAATTAGTAGAGCCAATTATGGAAGGCGACAAAGTAGTTGGAGGAAAAAGCCCAGATAGTGGTCATGATGTAGAACTTGTTCGTGAAGAATCTTATTTCTTTAGAATGGGTAAATATGTCGACAGACTATTAAAGTTCTATGAAGATAATCCACATTTCATTCAGCCGGAGTCTCGTAAAAATGAAATGATTAATAATTTTATTAAACCGGGATTAGAAGATTTAGCAGTTTCTCGTACTTCATTTGACTGGGGAGTTCGTGTTCCTGGTAACCCAAAACACGTTATTTACGTATGGGTTGACGCATTATCTAACTATATTACGGCGTTAGGTTATGGAACAGCAAATGAAGAGAAATATAAAAAATTCTGGCCTGCAGATGTGCATTTAGTTGGGAAAGAAATTGTTCGTTTCCATACAATTTATTGGCCGATAATTTTAATGGCATTAGATTTACCTCTTCCGAAGAAAGTCTTTGCTCATGGCTGGATTTTAATGAAGGATGGAAAGATGAGTAAGTCAAAAGGAAACGTAGTAGATCCAGTTACATTAATCGATCGTTACGGATTAGATGCATTACGTTATTACCTACTTCGTGAAGTTCCATTTGGATCTGATGGCGTATTTACACCAGAAGGATTTGTGGAGCGTATTAATTTCGACTTAGCAAATGACTTAGGTAATTTATTAAATCGTACAGTAGCTATGATTGATAAGTACTTTAACGGAGAAATCCCTGCATTTAAAGCAAATGTGACGGAATTTGATGAAACGTTAGTAGCGTTTGCACAAGATACTTTGAAAAAAGTAGAAGAAGCAATGGAGAATATGGAGTTCTCTGTAGCGTTAGGATCTATTTGGCAACTAGTTAGTCGTACGAATAAATATATTGATGAAACACAACCATGGGTATTAGCAAAAGATGAGAATGATCGTGAAAAGTTAGCCTCTGTAATGGCTCATTTAGCAGAAGTACTTCGTCAAACAGGTATTATGCTTATGCCATTCTTAACAGTAGCACCAAGCAAGATGTTTGCTCAGCTTGGCCTTACTGATGAAGCTCATAAATCTTGGGAAAGTCTATCTACAATTGGCTGCATTCCAGCTGGAACAAAAGTAGAAAAAGGAAACCCAATTTTCCCTCGTTTAGAAATGGAAGTGGAAGTAGAGTACATTAAAGAACAAATGAAAAGCTCTGCTCCTAAAGTAGAAGAGAAAAAAGAAGAAGAACCGAAGGCAGAAGAAATTACAATTGATGATTTCTTTAAAGTAGAATTACGCGTAGCTGAAGTACTATCTGCTGAACCTGTGAAAAAAGCAGACAAGCTGTTAAAAATTCAACTAGACTTAGGTACAGAAAAGCGTCAAGTTGTTTCTGGAATTGCAAAATTCTATTCGCCGGAAGACTTAAAAGGTAAAAAGGTTATTTGTGTAACAAACTTAAAACCTGTAAAATTACGCGGTGAATTATCGCAAGGTATGATTTTAGCGGGTGAAGAGAATGGCGTATTGTCATTAGCATCAATTGATCAAAATCTACCAAATGGTACAAAAATCAAGTAATTAAGACAAGAAAAGAGATGTTTCACGTGTAACATGTGTGAAGCGTCTTTTTTCTTTTTACACTCTCTATTTTTGCATTAAGATTGTAGTATTGTTATCGTTAAGTTATTAAAGAACTTATTTTTGTAGAATAAACTTGATTTCAATATAAAAGGAGTTATGTATTATGTTGTTTGATACACATTCACATTTGAATGCAGAGCAATTCGAAGGAGATTTGCAAGAGGTTATTGCCCGAATGAAAGAAGCGGGAGTTACTTATACAGTTGTTGTTGGTTTTGATGAAGTAACGATAAAAAAGGCGATGGAATTAGCTGAAGCCTATGATTTTATTTACGCTGCGGTTGGGTGGCACCCAGTTGATGCAATCGACATGACAGAAGAACATTTAGCTTGGTTAGAAGAACTTGCTTCTCATCCTAAAGTCGTTGCACTTGGAGAAATGGGCTTAGATTATCACTGGGATAAGTCTCCAAAAGAAATACAGAAAGAAGTATTCCGTAAACAAATTGCATTAGCGAAAAAAGTAAAATTGCCGATTATTATACATAACCGCGATGCAACTCAAGATATTGTTGATATTCTAGAAGAAGAGAATGCAGCTGAAGTAGGAGGCATTATGCATTGCTTTAGCGGCAGCGTAGAGGTAGCAGAGCGATGTGTTGATATGAACTTTTTAATTTCGTTAGGTGGACCAGTTACATTTAAAAACGCTAAGAAGCCGAAAGAGGTTGCTACGGAGATTCCATTAGAGAAATTGTTAATAGAGACGGATTGTCCGTATTTAACACCGCATCCATTTCGAGGGAAACGAAATGAACCGAGTTATGTAAAACTCGTGGCAGAAGAAATTGCGAATTTAAAAGGAATTTCTTATGAGGAAGTAGCAGAAATGACAACTAAAAATGCAAAAGTTTTATTTGGTGTTGAATAAAAAAGAATGGGGAAACCTGTTCTTTTTTATTTTGAGAAAAACTAGTAGAAGTGATGAAGAAAATAAATGTGAATGATGAAGTGTTACAATAAGGACAGAGAACAAAGATTTTTCTATTCTATTTTTTAAAATATAAGAATGGGGAAAATAATAATGGAAAAGTCGTCATTTTTTTGTTTTACTAAGTAGAGACGAAATGAGTGTGGAGGCAAGCATGAAAATAAAAGAGATTATCGTTGTAGAAGGTAAAGATGATACAGTTGCGATTAAGCGTGCTGTTGATGCGGATACAATTGAAACGAACGGTTCAGCAATCGGTGATCATGTTATTGAGCAAGTTAAATTAGCGCAGCAAAAAAGGGGCGTTATTATTTTCACAGATCCGGATTATCCTGGAGAGCGTATTCGAAAAATTATTTCTGACAAGGTTCCTGGCTGTAAGCATGCCTTTTTACCGAAGGAAGAAGCGCTTGCTAAAAGGAAAAAGGGTGTTGGGATCGAACACGCTTCTAATGAGTCGATTCGCCGCGCTCTAGAGAATATACATGAAGAAATGGAAGCTTACACAAGTGAAATTAGTTGGAGTGATTTAGTCGATGCAGGCTTAGTGGGCGGAGAAATGGCAAAGAGCCGCAGAGAAAGAATGGGTAAGCTATTAAAGATTGGTTATACAAATGCAAAACAGTTACATAAACGATTACAGATGTTTCAAGTTTCAAAGGAATCATTTGCAGAAGCTTATAAGCAAGTAATACAGGAGGAAAAAAAATGAAGGATATCGCAACGCCAAATCGTACAAAAGACATTGTTGAAAAGTATGGATTTTCATTCAAAAAAAGTTTAGGACAAAACTTTTTAATTGATACAAATGTATTAAATCGTATTGTCGATCATGCAGAAATTGGTTCAGAAAGTGGTGCAATTGAAATTGGACCAGGTATTGGTGCATTAACAGAGCAATTAGCAAAGCGTGCTAAAAAAGTAGTGGCTTTTGAAATTGATCAAAGACTATTACCAATTTTAGATGAGACGTTAGCGCCATATGGTAACGTTACAGTTATTAATAAAGACGTACTAAAAGCAGATGTACATGAAGTATTTAATGAGCAATTTGAAGAAGGGCAAGATGTAATGGTAGTAGCTAACTTACCATACTATATTACAACGCCAATTTTATTTAAATTGCTTGAAGAAAAGTTACCAGTTCGTGGATTTGTTGTTATGATGCAAAAAGAAGTTGGAGATCGTTTAGCTGCTAAACCTGGAACGAAAGAGTATGGTTCTTTATCGATTGCTATTCAGTATTATACAGAAGTTGAAACAGTTATGACTGTACCGCGTACAGTGTTTGTACCACAGCCAAATGTTGATTCTGCAATTATTCGCCTTCTAAAGCGTCCGAAACCGGTTGTAGAGGTGACAGATGAAACATTCTTCTTTGAAGTAGTACGAGCAAGTTTCGCACAGCGCCGTAAAACTTTGATGAATAATTTATCAAATAATTTAAATGGTTTCCCGAAAGATAAGGAATTATTGGATCGAATTTTAACAGAAGTAGGAATTGATCCAAAGCGAAGAGGCGAAACGCTATCTATTGAAGAGTTTGCAACATTAAGTAATGCATTAGTTCTTCATAAATTATCATAAGAATATGAAAGGGACAGTTCAAGTTGAACTGTCCCTTTTGTCACCTTTCTCTCTTTAAATTCATACTTTAAAAACAGGTAAGATGGCCTAATGAGTTTGGAGGTAGGAGAATGGTTTTACATGTTGGAGAATTAGTGGAACGATATTCTCATAAGAGGGATATTCTTTTTCGTATTATAGAAATAAAAGGCGAGATAGCTATATTGTTTGGAGAGGAAATTAGACTGGTGGCGGATGCGCCACTTGAAGATTTAATTAGTATAGATCAAAGAGAACATAAAAAAAGGGTGAAGCGTGAGAAAGAAACAATGGAGCGCACGTATCGTTTGTTTCAACAAGATTATGTACTGATGAAACAAAGGCATGAACATACTTCAACTGGTGGATACACAAGTGAGGTGAATTATTTTCAAATGCCGGGACGTGTATTGCATATAGATGGAGACCCTTTATATTTGCGCAAGTGCTTAGATTTATATAATAAAATTGGCGTTCCTGTTCAAGGTATTCATTGTAAAGAAACGGAGATGCATGAAAAAGTAGTAGACTTAATAGATCACTTTCGCCCAGACATTCTCGTTATTACAGGGCATGATGCATATACAAAATCAAAAGGAGTGAAGGGAGATTTAGCGGCATATAGGCATTCAAGACATTTTGTACAGGCTGTTCGTGAAGTGCGAAAAAAATATCCATCATTGGATCAACTTGTTATTTTTGCTGGGGCATGTCAATCACATTTTGAGGCACTAATTCGTGCAGGGGCCAATTTCGCTAGTTCACCATCTAGAATTAATATTCATGCACTAGATCCTGTATATGTAGTTGGTAAAATTAGTTTTACTTCATTTATGGAGAGAGTCAATGTATGGGATGTCGTACGTAATACAATTACTGGTGAAAAGGGACTAGGTGGAATTGAAACGAGAGGGATTTTACGAACGGGATTACCTTTTCAACATTACGAAGAGTAAGCAGGATACATATGTATCTTGCTTTTTTGTATGGAAGGATTTAAATGAATTTGGATAAAAAGAGGTAAGAACGTGCAGACTACGTAATGATACTTTTACAATATAGTATTTCTTCTATCTATTCAAACGCAGGATGATATTAGCTGTGAATCGCGGTTAATAATTAGGATAGATATATCGTGCTTTAAGTGTTCAATCTAAATTACAGCGAGGTGTAGCGAAGTATATGTCAAAACGTTTAGATGAAATTAAAAGCGAATTAGATCACCATCTTGGACAGCGACTTATGTTAAAAGCAAATAGTGGAAGAAGAAAAACTGTGGAGCAATCAGGTGTACTAGCAGAAACATACCGTTCCGTTTTTGTTGTACAATTAGATCAACAAGAAGATGCGTTGCAACGTGTATCTTATAGTTATGCAGATGTTTTAACAGAGACAGTAGAGTTAACATTTTATGGAGACCCTCATAATGAGGTCATTTTATAATTTGTATATCATTACATATATTCCCATAAATGAAAAGCTATATTATTTTGCATACTAACTATACCGTAGCAAAATAAGGAGGGACTCTGCATTGAGTAGACGAAGAGGTGTCATGTCAAACCAATTTAAAGAAGAGCTAGCAAAAGAGCTTGGCTTTTATGATGTTGTTCAGAAAGAAGGATGGGGCGGAATTCGTGCGAAAGATGCTGGTAACATGGTGAAACGTGCTATAGAAATTGCAGAACAGCAATTAATGAAACGAAACCAGTAGTTGTAAGATACTTTCTATGCTACGGTAGCCGAGGAGACATTCCTCGGCTTTTTGTAATCTAAAAGGTGCCATCATTTTACATAAGTAGTTTCATTCTGAATGCTTTTCGTTATAATTAGGGAAGTGTCATCGTCTTACTATAAATTTATGGTAAAATAAACGATAAAAGATTGAGTACATAGAGTGGGTGAATAGATTGAAGCTACTAGTGAAAGCACCAGCAAAGATTAATCTGTCGTTAGATGTACTGGGAAAAAGACAAGACGGATATCATGAAGTGAAAATGATTATGACAACCATTGATTTAGCAGATCGTCTAGAACTAACGGAATTAGCAGAAGACCGTATTGAAATTTTATCCCATAATCGGTATGTCCCAGACGACCAACGAAATTTAGCTTATCAGGCAGCGAAATTATTAAAAGAGAAGTTTAATGTAAAAAAAGGTGTATCTATTACTATTGAAAAAACGATTCCAGTAGCAGCTGGATTAGCAGGTGGAAGTAGTGATGCAGCAGCGACATTACGTGGTCTTAATAAATTATGGAATTTAGGGCTTACAATTGATGAGTTAGCAGAGCTTGGCGCAGAAATTGGATCAGATGTATCGTTCTGTGTATACGGAGGCACAGCAATTGCCACTGGAAGAGGAGAGAAAATTGAGCATATAAAGACTCCGCCTTCTTGTTGGGTTATTTTAGCGAAACCACATATAGGTGTATCTACTGCTGATGTGTATGGAAATTTAAAGTTAAATCGAGTTACACATCCGAATGTAGATAAAATGGTTGATGTCATAAATTCTGGTGATTATAAAGGAATTTGTGATACTGTTGGTAACGTTTTAGAAGATGTAACATTTGGAATGCATCCTGAAGTTGCCCGTATTAAATCACAGATGAAGCGATTTGGAGCGGATGCTGTATTAATGAGTGGAAGTGGTCCAACTGTATTTGGACTTGTACACCATGATTCACGAATGCATCGCATTTATAACGGATTAAAAGGATTTTGTGAACAAGTCTATGCGGTACGTTTATTAGGAGAGCGAGAAACGCTTGAATAAAGACGTATAATACGTTATGATTTGTTTAGAATATTCGTGATTTGAGGTGAGAGTATGAAAATTAGAAGAAGTACAAGATTAGTCGATATGACTTATTACTTGCTACAAAACCCTCGTCAGCTAGTATCTCTCACTTTTTTTGCTGAAAGGTATCAATCGGCTAAGTCTTCCATTAGTGAAGATTTAGTTATTATTAAGCAAACGTTTGAACAACAAGGGGTCGGCACATTGCAAACGATACCAGGAGCAGCAGGAGGAGTGAAATATATACCGTATATAAGTGAAGAAGAGGCAGATCTAATTATTGATGAGCTTTGTGGCTTATTTGAAAACCCAGATCGTATTTTGCCTGGCGGTTACTTATACATGACAGATTTATTGAGTAATCCTCGCCATATTAATGGCGCAGGTCGTTTGTTTGCTTCTGTTTTTGCTAGGCAACCAATTGATGCAGTTATGACGGTGGCAACGAAGGGGATTCCACTTGCTTATGCAGTGGCAAATTACTTAGATGTACCAGTTGTAATTGCAAGGAAAGATAATAAGGTAACAGAAGGTCCGACTGTTAGTATTAACTATGTGTCGGGTTCTTCTAAACGAATTCAAACAATGACGTTAGCAAAACGCAGTCTTCCAGAAGGGTCGAATGTTTTAATTATTGATGACTTCATGAAAGCTGGCGGAACAATTCAAGGTATGATGAGTATGTTAGAAGAGTTCAAGGCTAATGTTGTTGGTATTGGTGTATTAGTAGAATCCACAGATATTGAAGAACGACTAATTAATAATTTTGTATCATTAATTCGTCTATCGGAAGTTGATGTGAAAGAAAAAACGATTCAAGTGGAAAAAGGGAATTATTCTCTTGCGCCATTTGATGAAGGGCTTGTAGAGGCGGAATAAAAGATAGAGCAGATAGCTCTATCTTTTTTTATTTTATTTATAGATTATAAAATAGATGGACAAACTGCCTTTCGTACACTATTTTTAAAGAGTAAAATAAATAATAAAAGGGTGAAAAGTATGAAAGTTGTTCAAACAAGCAAGGCACCACAAGCAATTGGACCTTATTCACAGGGGATTATTGTAAATAACATGTTCTATAGCTCAGGACAAATTCCATTGACGGCAAATGGGGAGCTTGTAACAGGAGATGTAACAGTACAAACAGAACAAGTATTTCAAAATTTACAAGCGGTATTAGAGGAAGCAGGTGCTTCATTTGATACAGTCGTAAAAACAACAGTATTTTTAAAGGACATGGATGATTTTAATGCTGTGAATGAAGTGTATAGCTCTTATTTCTCTACTCATAAACCAGCTCGATCTTGTGTGCAAGTAGCAAAATTACCGAAAGATGTTTCCGTTGAAATTGAAGTAATCGCCCTAGTTAAGTAACCTTTTGTAAGCGATAACCTCCACTAATCTCTATATTCAACTACTTTAAAAATTTTTATCTTAAAAATTTTTAAAAAATTAAAGGGAAAATAGAAAATTTGTGGAATTTATACAAATATATCGCTTATTTAGAAAAGGGTGGTGAACACAAGATGGAAGTGACTGACGTAAGATTACGCCGCGTAAACACAGAAGGCCGCATGAGAGCAATTGCCTCTATTACTCTAGACCATGAATTTGTTGTTCATGATATTCGTGTAATTGATGGTAATAATGGATTATTTGTAGCAATGCCAAGTAAACGTACTCCAGATGGAGAGTTCCGTGACATTGCACATCCAATTAATTCTGGTACACGCTCTAAAATTCAAGATGCGGTTTTAACAGAGTATCATCGTTTAGGCGAGTTAGAAGAGGTTGAGTTTGAAGAAGCGGGTGCTTCGTAAAATTCGAATGAAAAGGGCTTTTGACAAAAAGCCTTATAATTTTGTAGCAAACTCCTGTAAGCATTTACAGGGGTTTGTTTTTTTTGCTTTATATTTGGAAACTGCATAATTTATTAACATAAAAAGAAGAAACTACTAATTTTTTCAAAATCATTTTAAATAGTATAGCTTATTTCTTAAAAAAGATACTAAAGAGTAAAACATCTTATAAGAATTATGGTAAAATTTAATAGTTAAAATGTGTTTCTTGAAATATATGATGATTTAGGATAATATCTTTAATGGATAAATAGGTTGCGATGGAGGGTCTATATGTCAAACAGATTTGCAGTGATTCTAGCTGCAGGTAAAGGCACACGTATGAAGTCTAAGCTATACAAAGTGCTGCATCCTGTATGTGGAAAACCTATGGTACAACACGTAGTCGATCAAGTATCTCAATTAGGATTGCAGAAACTTGTAACGGTTGTTGGACATGGTGCTGAAATGGTACAAGAACAGCTAGGGAACGTAAGTGAATTTGCATTACAAGCAGAACAACTTGGTACAGCACATGCTGTAGATCAAGCTGCAAGTGTACTTGCAAATGAAGAAGGAACAACTTTAGTTATTTGTGGTGATACGCCTCTAATAACTGCTGAAACAATGGAAGCATTACTTCAGCAACATAAAGAAGCAGGAGCAATGGCGACGGTGCTAACAGCATACATAGAAGAGCCTGCTGGATATGGCCGTATTGTTCGTAATGAGAATGGTCATGTTGAAAAGATTGTTGAGCATAAAGATGCAAATGAGAAAGAATTAGCTATTAAAGAAATCAATACAGGTACGTATTGTTTTGATAATAAGGCTTTATTTGCTTCACTTTCTAAAGTTTCAAATGATAACGTGCAAGGTGAATATTACCTTCCAGATGTTATTGAGATTTTAAAAAATGAAGGTCATATCGTATCAGCTTATCAAACAGAGCAGTTCGACGAAACGTTAGGTGTTAACGACAGAGTCGCTCTATCGCAAGCGGAAATTATTATGAAAAACCGTATCAACCGAAAGAACATGGTAAACGGTGTTACAATTATTGATCCAAGTAACACTTATATTTCTGCTGATGCAGTTATCGGTAGTGATACAGTTCTTCATCCAGGAACAATTATTGAGGGGAACACTGTAATTGGCTCTGATTGTGAAATTGGACCGCATACAGTAATTCGCGATAGTGAAATTGGAGATCGTACGACAATTCGACAATCTACTGTACATGATAGTAAGCTTGGTACAGAAGTATCGGTTGGTCCATTTGCACATATTCGCCCAGATTCAGTTATTGGAGACGAAGTACGCGTTGGAAACTTCGTGGAAATCAAAAAAACTGTCTTTGGTAATAGAAGTAAAGCTTCACACTTGAGTTATATCGGGGATGCACAAGTTGGAGAAGACGTGAATCTTGGTTGTGGTTCAATTACGGTGAACTATGACGGTAAGAATAAATTCAAAACTGTGATTGGTAATGGGGTATTTATTGGATGTAATTCAAACCTTGTTGCTCCAGTAACAGTTGAAGATGGTGCTTATGTGGCAGCAGGCTCTACAATTACAGAGAATGTTCCATCAAAAGCATTATCGGTAGCACGTGCACGTCAAGTTAACAAAGAAGACTATGTTGATCAATTGCTGAATAAGAAAAAATCATAATGTGGAGGGTTAATCTAGATGTCGACTCAATATCTAAATTCTAATTTGAAAGTATTCTCTTTAAACTCTAATAAGGAACTTGCTGAGCAGATTGCAAAGCATATTGGAGTAGGGCTAGGAAAATGTTCTGTTGATCGTTTTAGTGATGGAGAAGTTCAAATTAACATTGAAGAAAGTATCCGTGGTTGCGATGTATTCATTATTCAATCTACAAGCTTCCCAGTAAACGAACATATCATGGAATTACTTATTATGATTGATGCATTAAAACGTGCATCTGCGAAAACAATTAATATTGTTATTCCTTACTATGGTTATGCGCGTCAAGACCGTAAAGCGCGTTCTCGTGAACCAATTACATCGAAACTTGTAGCAAACTTGCTTGAAACAGCAGGTGCAACTCGTGTAATCACTCTAGATTTACATGCTCCACAAATTCAAGGGTTCTTTGATATCCCAATCGACCACTTAATGGGTGTACCGATTCTTTCAGATTACTTTGAAACAAAAGGTCTTAAAGATATCGTAATCGTGTCTCCTGACCATGGTGGTGTAACTCGTGCAAGAAAAATGGCAGATCGTCTAAAAGCGCCAATCGCTATTATTGATAAGCGTCGTCCTCGCCCGAACGTATCAGAGGTAATGAACATTATCGGTAATATTGAAGGTAAAACAGCGATTTTAATTGATGACATCATTGATACAGCTGGTACAATTACATTAGCAGCAAACGCTCTTGTTGAGAACGGTGCTTCTGAAGTATATGCTTGCTGTACACACCCAGTATTATCTGGTCCAGCAATTGAGCGTATTCAAAATTCAAATATTAAAGAGTTAGTTGTAACGAACTCTATCGTATTACCAGAAGAGAAGAAAATCGACAAAGTACATGAACTTTCAGTTGCTCCATTAATCGGAGAAGCAATCATTCGTGTATACGAAGAAGAATCTGTGAGTGTATTATTCAATTAATTGGATAGAATGAGACGTAACCAAAATTGGTTACGTCTTTTCGTATCGAAAAAAGAAAGTAGTGGTACAAGAATGAAATTGATAGTAGGACTTGGGAACCCAGGTAGAGAATATGAATTAACAAGGCATAATATTGGATTTATGGCCATTGATGAACTTGCGAAGCGTTGGAACATTTCTTTGAATGAACAAAAATTTAAAGGTGTATTTGGTGCAGGGTTTGTTAATGGAGAAAAGGTAATCTTATTAAAGCCGCTAACATACATGAACTTATCTGGGGAAAGTATTCGTCCACTCATGGATTATTATAAAATTGATGTTGAGGACTTCGTTGTTATGTACGACGATTTGGACATTCCTGTAGGTAAATTGCGTCTTCGCATGAAAGGTAGTGCTGGTGGACATAATGGTGTAAAGTCAACGATTTCGCACCTAGGAACACAAGAATTTCAACGTATCCGTATGGGAATCGATCGCCCGAAAAATGGAATGAAGGTAGTCGATTATGTATTAGGACGCTTTACATCTGAAGAGATTCCGGATGTTAACCATTCTATTGAAAAAGCAGCGGATGCATGTGAAGAGTGGCTAAATAAGCCTTTTCTCCAAATCATGAATACTTTCAATAGTTAAAAATGAGATTGGGAATATTTCTCTTTTGTTTTACCCATACTAGTAGTAATTGAATTTTTAGGAGGCTAGTATGGAAGGGTATTATTATTGCAGACACTGCGGAGGTAATGTAGGCTCCATTAACGCAGAAAAAGTATATAGCGACGTTTTATTTCAACTAACAGAGCAAGAAGTAGTAGAAATGATTCATTTTCATGAGAATGGAAATATATATATAAAAACGATTTGTGAATCGTGTCAAGAAACGCTCGCATCTTATCCTGAGTATTATGAGTATGAAAAATTTCTGCAATAAAATGTTGTCGCTTTGGCATGTCCAAAGCATTTTTCTGTTTTCCTTTTCCAAAATATTTGCATAAAATAGAATGACTTGCTCTTTATGTTGAGAGGAGTTTTAAAAATGATAGGTTTATTAGAGCAATTTTATAAAAATGAAGAGATACAATCGGTTATTAATGGATTAGAAGATGGGTTAAAAGAACAACTTATATCAGGGATGGCAACGTCTTCTCGTTCGTTATTAATGGCGGCTTTATATAAAAAAACAAAAAAATCACAATTAATCGTGACACATAACTTATACCAAGCACAAAAAGTACATGAAGATTTAGTGGCATTACTTGGTGAAAAAGATGTGTGGCTATATCCAGTGAATGAACTGATAGCATCGGAAATTGGGGTTGCAAGTCCAGAATTGAAGGCGCAACGTATAGAAGTGTTAAATCGCTTGGCTGCGGGAGAGAATGGAATCATTGTAGCGCCAGTGGCAGGATTGCGTAGATTTTTACCAATAAAAGAATTGTGGAAGCAAAAGCAAGTTGAAATCAATCTAGGGCAAGAGATTGATTTAGATGCGCTCTTGCATACTTTACATCATATTGGCTATGAACGTAAGTCGATGGTAGAAGCTCCAGGGGAGTTCAGTTTGCGTGGGGGAATATTAGATATTTATCCTTTAACTGAAGAACTACCATTTCGTATTGAATTCTTTGATACAGAAGTCGATTCTATTCGATTATTTGATGTGGATGAACAGCGTTCTCAAGGTAAAAAAGAAAGCGTTAGGTTTGGTCCGGCAACAGAGTTTTTATTTTCACAGGAAGAATTAAAATCAGGAATTCAGCATCTTGAAGAAGGTTTAACTAAGACGATGCAAAAACTTTCTGATGATAAACTAAAGACTACAGTGCTTGAGACGGTAAGTCATGAAATTGAGATGTTGAAAAACGGGCAAAGTATAGAACAGATGTTTAAATACTTATCTATTTTCTATAAAGAACCTGCTAGTCTGATAGATTATTTACCAGAAGACGGTGTTGTAATTTTAGACGAGATTTCCCGTATTCAAGAAACAGCATCGCATCTTGAAACAGAAGAGGCGGAATGGTATATATCACTTCTTGGTGAAGGAACAATTATTCAAGATTTATCTTTCTCTCACCCATTCGAGGGGTTTCTTCATCATAAAAAAAGAAGTTTTGTATATTTAACGTTATTCTTGCGTCATATCGCACACACACATCCGCAAAATATTGTTAATGTAACATGTAAAACAATGCAAGATTTCCATGGACAGATGAATTTGTTAAAAACAGAAATTGATAGATGGAATGAAGGGCATTTTACGACTGTTGTACTTGGAACAGATGATGAACGTGTGAAAAAATTACAACATATTTTAAGTGATTATGATATTGAGGCAGATATTGTAGAAGGTACAGATATCTTATTGCCTGGAAGGTTACAAATTGCTGTAGGTGATTTACATGCAGGATTTGAAATGCCGATGCAAAAGCTTGTTGTCATTACTGAAAAGGAGCTTTTTCATAAGAAAGTTAAAAAATCACAACGTAAACAAAAGTTATCGAATGCTGAACGTATTAAAAGTTATTCGGAATTAAAAGTTGGAGATTATGTAGTTCACGTAAATCATGGTATAGGTAAATTTTTAGGTATTGAGACATTAGAGATTAATGGTGTTCACAAAGATTATTTAAATATTAAATATCAAGGTAATGATAAGCTATACGTTCCAATTGAACAAATTGATCAAGTCCAAAAATATGTAGGATCTGAAGGTAAGGATCCGAAAGTTTATAAATTAGGCGGTAATGATTGGAAAAAGGTTAAAACGAAAGTTGAAAAATCTGTACAAGACATTGCGGATGACCTAATTAAACTATATGCTGAGCGCGAAGCTTCAAAAGGCTATGCATATACGCCAGATACGGCAGAACAACAAGAGTTCGAATCCTCTTTCCCATATCAAGAGACAGAGGATCAGTTACGTTCTATTGACGAGATTAAAAAAGATATGGAACGCGGACGCCCGATGGATAGGCTCCTTTGTGGTGACGTAGGGTATGGAAAGACTGAAGTGGCTATTCGTGCGGCATTTAAAGCAATTATGGATGAAAAACAAGTTGCAATTTTAGTACCGACAACGATTCTTGCGCAGCAACACTATGAAACAATTCGAGAGCGTTTTCAAGATTATCCGATCAATATAGGCTTATTAAGTAGATTCCGTACGAGAAAACAACAAAATGAAACAATTAAGGGCTTAAAGGATGGAACAGTAGATATCGTAATCGGAACACATCGTATTTTATCTAAAGATGTTACGTATAAAGATTTAGGGCTTCTTATTATTGATGAAGAACAAAGATTTGGTGTAACACATAAAGAAAAAATTAAACAATTGAAGGCAAATGTTGACGTATTAACATTAACGGCAACTCCGATTCCGCGGACGCTTCATATGTCTATGCTTGGTGTGCGCGACTTATCTGTTATTGAGACACCACCAGAAAATCGTTTCCCAGTCCAAACGTATGTAGTCGAGTATAATCCAGCGTTAATGCGAGAGGCAATAGAGCGAGAGCTTGCAAGAGGTGGTCAAGTTTACTTCCTATATAACCGTGTAGAGGATATTGAAAGAAAAGCAGATGAAATTTCGATGTTAGTTCCAGATGCCCGCGTAACGTACGCACATGGGAAAATGAACGAAAGCGAATTAGAGTCTGTTATGCTATCATTTTTAGAAGGACAGCATGATGTTCTTGTAAGTACAACAATTATTGAGACGGGTGTAGATATTCCGAATGTAAATACGTTAATTGTATTTGATGCAGATCGTATGGGATTATCACAGTTGTATCAGCTTCGTGGGCGTGTTGGACGTTCTAATCGTGTTGCGTATGCATACTTTGCATATAAACGTGACAAAGTGCTGTCAGAGGTTGCAGAGAAGCGTCTACAAGCAATTAAAGAGTTCACGGAACTTGGATCTGGTTTCAAAATTGCGATGAGAGATTTATCTATTCGTGGAGCAGGTAATTTGTTAGGGGCAGAACAGCATGGATTTATTGATTCTGTCGGATTTGATCTATATTCGCAAATGTTAAAAGATGCAATTGAACAGCGTAGAGGAACAGATGGGGCTGAAAATATAGTTAATGTTGAAATTGACTTAGAGGTAGATGCATATTTACCAGATGCTTATATTTCAGATAGTAAGCAAAAAATTATGATGTATAAACAATTTAGAGGTGTTTCTGCAATTGAGGATATTGAAGAATTGCAGGAAGAAATGATCGATAGATTTGGCGATTATCCACAAGAAGTTGGTTATTTATTACAAATTGCAAATATTAAAGTGTTGGCAATGAAAGAACAAATTGAATTAATTAAGCAGAATAAATTTGAAGTAACATTCCTGTTTTCTGAACAAGCAAGTCAAAATATTGATGGTGGAAAATTATTCATGCTCGGAAATAGTTTTGGACGTATGATCGGTTTAGGAATGGAAGGATCACAATTGAAAATTGTTATGAAAACAAATGGCTTAGAGACATCGAAGTGGTTAACAATTGCTGAAAATTTATTAAAAGGCTTACCAGATGTAAAAAAAGAAGTAATAAATGCCTAAAATAAGATAAAAAAATACAATTCGACGTGCATAGAAGAACTAATGTGTAAAATACTATGTCTAACAGTTGGTGATTTTTACATGAACAGGTAAATTCACCACTTTGATCATCAGTAGAAAGTGAGGCAGCATTAGAATGAAAGCAACTGGAATCGTACGTCGAATTGATGATTTAGGCAGGGTAGTAATCCCGAAGGAAATTCGTAGAACTTTACGTATTCGAGAAGGAGACCCACTAGAAATATTTGTTGATCGCGATGGAGAGGTAATTTTAAAGAAATATTCTCCAATTAGTGAGCTAGGTGATTTTGCAAAAGAATATGCTGATGCTTTATATGACAGCTTAGGACATAATGTGCTTGTGTGTGATCGAGATTCTATCATCGCAGTATCAGGCGTATCGAAAAAAGAATACTTAAATAAAAGTGTTGGCGATCTAATTGAAAAAACGATGGAAGAACGAAAGTCTGTTATTATGACGGATGAAAGTGATATTTCCATTATTGATGGTGTAACAGAAAAGGTTCATTCTTATACAGTTGGACCGATTGTTGCAAACGGAGATCCGATTGGAGCCGTCATTATTTTTTCAAAAGAAGCCATTATAAGCGAGATCGAGCATAAAGCGGTTAATACTGCTGCCAGTTTCTTAGCGAAACAAATGGAACAGTAAGGGTATATTGATTTTAGAAGTAGCAATCTTTCCTAATTATGATCTTTCTTTTTGAGAAATCAATTATTTGGAGATATATGTATATTGAATGAAGGTAGCACTTTGCTACCTTTTTTCGTTGAATATTTTTAACATTTAGGAACTCATTATTACCCGTGTTGGTAAGGGAGGTTGTTCTTTTCTTTATGATATAATACGAGAGGTGAGAATAGAAAAAGGAGTTTTCTTGTATGGAAGCGAAGAAGTATCAAGCCTTTTGGCGTGGGGCTATTATATTAACGATTGCAAGTTTCGTTACAAAAGTATTAAGCGCTTTTTACCGTATTCCATATCAAAATATAGCGGGGGATATTGGGTTTTATATTTACCAACAAATTTACCCGTTTTATGGATTTTGTTTAATTTTAGCTACTTATGGATTTCCTGTTATCATTTCGAAAATGGTTGCAGAACGACTAGAGCGGGGAAAACAAAAAGAAGCAGAAGAAATTATTTGTGTATCTTTTTGGTTCTTATTAGGGATTGGTTTTATAGGCTTCTTTACACTGTTTTTTGGGGCCGAAACAATTGCGGTAGCTATGGGCGATATACACTTAGATAAGTTACTACGTGTTATTTCATTTTCATTCTTATTGATGCCATTTTTGTCTGTAGCAAGAGGGTATTTTCAAGGATTCAATAATATGATGCCAACGGCTGTTTCGCAAGTAATAGAACAAACAATTCGAGTTTCTATTATTGTATTTTTATCGCTATTCCTAATTGCTCACGGATTTGATTTATATACAGTTGGTGCAGGGGCTATGTTAGGCTCAATTGCGGGTGGACTTATTGGGATTATTGTACTTATATTGTATATGCGTCAAGATTTTCGTTCTATATTCTTCAAAAGTGCAGCGAGAATTAAGGGTAAAAGGAAGATAGTTAAAATCCTTTTTTGGCAGGGGTTAGCGATTTGTGTTAGTAATTTAGTGCTTATTTTTATACAGATGGCTGATTCAGTGTCCTTTTACAGCTTACTTATTGGTGCGGGAGAACAGGTTGAAAATGCAAAGGTATTAAAGGGTGTTTATGATAGAAGTATTCCGCTAATGCAATTAGGTACTGTTGTGACGACTTCTTTCTCGTTGTCACTTATTCCGATTATTACAGCGGCGAAGGAAAGAGGAGATCTTTCCTTTATTCAAGAAAAGGTAAAGTTAGCAATGAAAATAACATTTGTTATTGGACTTGCAGCAGCTATTGGACTAACTTGTATTATTCAACCTACCAATATTATGTTGTTTGAAAACAGTGATGGATCAGATGTTTTATCTATTTTATCGTTATCTATTTTATTTAGTTCATTGTCAATTACGACAGCTTCTATTTTACAAGGATTAGGGCAAACGTTTAAGCCAGCGTTATTTGTTGTATTTGGAGGTTGCTTAAAGTTAGCGTTAAATTATATATTCATGCCTTATTTTGGTGTGAAAGGTGCAGCTTTTGCGACTTTATGTGCGTTAATTATAATCTCTGGATTAAATAGTTTGTTGCTTACGAGAGCTGTATCAGGGTCACTTATCAATAAGCGAAATATGTTAGGGATAGTAATTAGTGGTATCTGTATGGGGTTTGTATTAATGATGTTCACACGTGTGTTACAGATGTCTGGATTAGTAATTAATACGGAACATAGAGGAAGCGCGACGCTTGAAGCGTTGTTAGGTGTAGCCATCGGCGGATTGACATATATGTTTTTTATTTTGAAATTACGTGTATTTACAAAAAAAGAATTAGGAACCGTTATGAAACAAGAGAAAAAAGAAGGTTCATTGAAGAAGAGTGGATAGAGGTGACTGGTTGTGAGTGGAATCATTACTATTTTAGGTTTAGGAGCTGGTGAATTAGATCAGCTAACGATGGGTGTATATCGAAAAATAAAAGAAGCAGACCATCTGTTTGTTAGAACGAAGGAACATCCAGTTATAGAAGAATTGGAGAAAGAAGGCGTACAATATACGTCTTTTGATGCTGTATATGAAGCGCATGATACGTTTGAAATTGTATATGAAACAATTGCGAATAAATTGCTAGAACAAGCTGAAGGTACAGAAATTATCTATGCTGTTCCCGGGCATCCACTTGTAGCAGAAAGAACAGTTCAGCTACTGTTAGAAAAAGGAGAAGTTTCAAATGTTGAAGTGCGAATTGAGGGTGGACAAAGTTTCCTTGATCCTATGTTTGCAAGTCTAAAGATTGATCCGATTGAAGGATTCCAATTACTTGATGCTACATCATTTGAAAGAGGGCAATTAGAACTGCGTCAACATTTAATCTTTTGCCAAGTATATGATGCATTCGTTGCATCTGATGTGAAATTAACATTAATGGAGATGTTACCAGATGATTATGAAGTGTATATCGTAACAGCTGCAGGAACTTCATTTGAACAAGTAAAGAAGGTACCGTTGTACATGTTAGATCATGAAACGGAATTGAATAATTTAACGAGTGTGTACGTGCCGCCAGTTCAGGAGCGTGCGTCCTTGTATCAACAGTTTGATGTTCTTAGAGAAATTATTGCGGAACTTCGTGGTCCAAATGGTTGTCCGTGGGATAAAAAGCAAACACATCAATCATTAAAGAAATATTTAATTGAGGAAGCTTATGAAGTGTTGGAAGCAATCGATGAAGAGGATGATGATCACTTAGTAGAAGAATTAGGTGATATATTATTACAAGTTATGCTTCATGCTCAAATCGGAGAAGATGAAGGTTGGTTCTCTATAGATGATATCATTCGAACTCTATCTGAGAAAATGGTTCGTCGCCATCCGCATGTGTTTGGAAATACGGATGTAAACAGCGCTGATGAAGTGATTGCAAATTGGGAAGAAATTAAAAAACAAGAAAAAGGATTCGTGAAAGAATCTGTTTTAAATGGCGTTCCAAAAAGTTTGCCGCAGTTACTACGCGCCTATGAAATTCAGAAGAAAGCTGGTAAGGTTGGATTTGATTGGGTTGATGTGCAACCGATGATAGAGAAAGCTTTGGAAGAATGGCAAGAGTTCCAACAAGAGGTTACAAATATGGATGAGGAAAAGATGCTGGGTGAGTTTGGTGATTTACTATTTGCATTTGTTAATATAGCTCGTCATTACAAAATAGATCCAGAAGAGGCGTTACGTTCAACTAATGAGAAATTTACTGGTCGTTTTTTATACATGGAGGCAAAAGTAGCTGAAATGAATAAAGAGATGAAAGATTTATCATTAGAACAGTTAGATGTTTTATGGGAAGAAGCGAAACAAACAGAGCGTTAATAGGGGGATTTGATATGCGTCTAGATAAGTTTTTAAAAGTATCACGTTTAATTAAAAGAAGAACATTAGCGAAAGAAGTAGCTGATCAAGGAAGAATATCTATTAATGGTCAAGTGGCAAAAGCGAGTTCTGATGTGAAAGTAGCTGATGAATTAACAATTCGTTTTGGTCAAAAAATAGTGACTGTGAAAATAAATGAATTAAAAGAAACAACTAAAAAAGAAGATGCAGCAAATATGTATAGCTTAGTTCGTGAAGAAAAAGTAAAAGCGGAAGAAGGCTTGTTCTAAAATCATGTATCCCCTCATACATTACTATTAGCTAGTAAAAACCTATGGGGGGATTTACGTGAATAATGGTTACTCACCTACGTCTTCTAATCAACAAAATGTTTCTGTAGAGCATGACATTATTATGCGTGGCAGGCGTATAATCGATATTACCGGTGTGAAGCAGGTAGAGAGTTTTGATAGCGAAGAGTTTTTACTAGAGACCGTAATGGGTTTTTTAACGATTCGTGGTCAAAATTTACAAATGAAAAATTTAGATGTGGAAAAAGGTATTGTGTCGATTAAAGGGAAAGTTAATGAGATGCTGTATATTGATGAAAATCAAGGGGAAAAAACTAAAGGTTTCTTTAGTAAGTTGTTTAAATGAGCTTAACAATTCAGTTGTATACAATGCTTTCAATGATTGGGATGGGTGCTTGGATTGGAGCGTCTTTAGATACATATCAACGTTTTTTAAAGCGCCAAGAACGTAAACGTTGGCTTGTATTTATACATGATATATTATTTTGGATTGTCCAAGCATTATTCGTCTTTTATGTATTGCTTCTCGTAAATGAAGCTGAGCTACGTATATATGTGTTTTTGGCATTATTATGTGGTTTTGCGGCATATCAAAGCTTATTGAAGGCACTATACATGAAGCTGTTAAATTTTCTCATCTATATTTTTATGCAAACAACATATTTTTTTGTTCGAATTATACAGCTACTCATGATAAAACCTGTTATTATTATAGCGCAGCTATTTATTGCATTTATATTATTCTTATTTCGTATACTGCTTTCAATTGGACATGTGTTATGGAAAATGGTGATTTGGATATTACTTTTCATATGGAAAGTTTTTTTCTGGCCTGTTCGATTTATTGCTTCGCTCATATGGAAACTTCTCCCTAATCGTGTTAAACTTTTTATAGTGAAACATATAGGGTTCCTGCAATATATAGCAAAATTGAAGGGACATATCTTCCAACTATGGGAGCATATAAAAAAGAAGTTAGGGGGACCTCGGAAATGAGGGAACTGAGACAAAGAACAATCGAAAAACAGAGTCCAAATCCTGTTAAAGAGCATATAATACAAACGGATGAGAACAGGAAGCGACTTTATCGCCGTTTAGCGGTTTTTCTTGTCTTTACTTTTACAATTATTGCGAGTATTAGTGTAACGTTTTATCAACAAAACAGTTCCATTAAAGCAAAAGAAGCAAAAGTTAAGGACATGAAAAAAGAACTGGATTCATTAACGAATAAAGAAAAAAGTCTAAAAGACGAAGTTCAAAAGTTAAATGATGAAGAGTACGTATTAAAGATTGCTAGAAGGGATTATTTCTTCTCTGGTAAAGGGGAGATAATTTTTCCTGTTTCTAAGTAGAGTATGTCTTATTGACACTATATTTTAGGATTATATATAATAAAGTAAAATTTGACTTTTTAACCACTAAGGAGGAGCATTTTTTTTATGTCAATCGAGGTAGGCAGCAAGTTACAGGGTAAAGTAACAGGTATTACAAATTTTGGGGCTTTTGTGGAGCTGCCAGAGGGCTTAACGGGTCTTGTTCATATTAGTGAAGTTGCTGATAACTATGTAAAAGATATTAACGATCACTTAAAAGTGGGCGACCAAGTAGAAGTAAAAGTTATTAATGTTGAAAAAGATGGAAAGATTGGTTTATCTATCAAAAAAGCGAAAGAACGTGAAAAAACAGAAGGAGATCGTCCACGTGGTGAATACCAACGCGGTGGTGATCAACAACGTTCTGGACGTCCACAACGTAATAATCGCTCTTTCAACAGAGATAATCGCGGTGGCGGTAACGACCGAGCTCCGAAAGAAACATTTGAGCAAAAGATGGCACGCTTCTTAAAAGATAGCGAAGATCGTTTAACTTCTTTAAAGCGTAACACAGAGTCTAAACGTGGTGGCCGTGGCGCGCGTCGCGGATAATAAGGACGTTTAGTTTTTAACATATAGAGAGGTACCCAGAGTAATGTCTCAGGGTGCTTTTTTATATGTAAAAAATATTTTCAAAAAAGTTTTTGAGATGTGTTGACTTTAATTAGTATCTGATGTAAGATACTAATTGTCCGTTAAATAAGACGACATGGCGGTGTAGCTCAGCTGGCTAGAGCGTACGGTTCATACCCGTGAGGTCGGGGGTTCGATCCCCTCCGCCGCTATATTTAATTTAACGGCCCGTTGGTCAAGTGGTTAAGACACCGCCCTTTCACGGCGGTAACACGGGTTCGAATCCCGTACGGGTCATCTAAAAAGATCATGCAAATTTGCATGATCTTTTTTTGTTAAATAAATTAAGATATACAACACTTCTACAAAATCACCCTATATTTTCTGAATGTTTAATTAAAATCTCGAAAATAACTTACATACCCTGTATATCTGTAGAGTTATTTCGAATAAAAAGTCGAACGATTATAAAAGTGAAAACTGTTGTTTTGACAAAAAAACCAACAATCATCTTTTATAATGACAGTAATTAAACTATGCAGGTGGTGTTAAAAATATGCCTAAAGCAGGAAGGAATACTATGAATACAAGTGCATTGGCAATGAATGAGAGTCAGCTTGATGGAATAAAGTGGACGAGTAAGTTGCGAATAAAATTTGAGCAAGTTTTCTTTAGATGGGGATTTATTATTGTTGTTATTGGTTTTCTTTTGGGACGAGCATATATATTAACAAATATTTTACCGTTTGCACTGCCATTTTTTGCTGCTGTTTATGTTATGAAGCGGGATAAGATGCCGCTAGCATTTTTAGCTCTAATGGGAGGAGCTCTTTCAGTATCGATAGATAATTTGTTTTTTACCTTTGCATCTATCTTTACCTTCTTCATTTATAATATCTTCTTTAGTCGATTTACACGTAAAACTGTTGGACTTGTTCCATTTCAAGTATTTATCTCCGCATTAACCGCACATTTAGTTGTTGTATATTTTGCACAACAAACTGTCACCATGTACGATTTACTCGTTAGTACCATTGAGGCTGGGCTTAGTTTTGTATTAACTATGATATTTTTACAAAGTGTCCCACTTTTAGTGGAAAGGAAAGGAAAACAACAGGCATTAGAGACGGAAGAAATTGTTTGTTTGATTATATTACTAGCATCTGTTTTAACGGGTACAACAGATTGGTTTGTATATGATGCTTCTATTCAACATATTTTTACAAGGTATTTAGTGCTAGTATTTGCATTTATTGCGGGTGCTGCCACAGGGTCTACAGTGGGGGTTGTAACAGGACTAATATTAAGTTTAGCAAATGTGTCTAGCTTGTCTCAGCTTAGCCTTCTTGCTTTTTCTGGATTGCTTGGTGGATTGTTAAAAGAAGGAAAGCGTTTAGGTGTTAGTTTAGGTTTATTAATTGGGACAAGCTTAATTACATTATATGTAGACAAACAGACAAATATTGTAACAACTTTAATTGAGTCAGGTGTAGCGATTGTTATCTTCTTATTAACACCGAAGCTTGTTTTGGATCGTATTGCTAAATTTATGCCAGGTACACAAGAGCATTCGCAAGATCAACAACAATATTTAAGAAGGATGCGTGATGTTACAGCAAATAAAATCAACCAATTTGCAAATGTATTTGCTGCTTTATCTAATAGCTTTTCTGCATATGGGTATGTAGAGGAAGAAGATAAAGAGACAGAAGCAGATTTGTTTTTGAGTACAATTACTGCGAAAACATGTCAAACATGCTTTAAAAAGGATCAATGCTGGGTAGTGAATTTTGATAAAACGTACGATTATATGAAACAAATAATGAATGAAACGGAAGGAGGAACCCTGCAACATAATCGTAAATTAGTTCGTGAGTGGGACAAGCATTGTGTGAGAGGGAAAAAAGTGACGGATTTAGTAGCCGGTGAATTAGATCACTTCTATGAGGGACAAAAATTACGAAAACAAATGAAGGAAAATCGTAGAATAGTAGCGGAGCAACTATTAGGTGTATCAAAGGTTATGGAGGATTTTGCTAAGGAGATACAACGAGAGCGTGAAAATCATCAAGTGCAGGAAGAACAGATTATGCAAGCGTTCCGAGATTTTGGTGTCGAAGTAGAGCATGTTGATATTTATTGTTTAGATAGAGGAAGTATTGATATTGAAATGTTAATTCCAGTTGCATCTAATGAACATGGTGAGTGTGAAAAGTTAGTTGCACCGATGCTTTCAGATATCCTTAAAGAAAATATTGTCGTTAAACATGAAGAAAAGTCTTCTTATCCAAATGGCCATAGTTTAATATCATTTGGTTCGGCGAAGACGTATTCTCTTGATACAGGATTGGCTACAGCTGCAAAAGGCGGTGGATTTGTTTCGGGTGACTCTTATGCGATGATGGATTTAAGTGTTGGTAAATATGCACTTGCGATTAGTGATGGTATGGGTAATGGGCAAAGAGCTCATATGGAAAGTAAGGAAACGGTGAAATTATTACAAAAAATACTCCAATCAGGCATTGATGAAGAAATAGCAATTAAGTCTATCAATTCAATTCTTTCTTTGAGAACGACAGAAGAAATGTTTACGACATTAGATTTAGCTATGGTAGATTTGCGGGATGCGAGTGCAAGGTTTTTAAAGATTGGATCAACGCCGAGTTTTGTTAAACGCGCAAATAATATTTTGAAAATTGAAGCAAGTAATTTGCCGATGGGAATCATCGAAGATGTTGAAGTTGATGTGGTGGGTGAACAATTAAAAACGGGCGATATTCTTATTATGATGAGTGATGGGATTTTTGAAGGAGCACAGCATGTGGAGAATCATGAATTGTGGATGAAACGAAAAATTAAAGAATTGCAAACCGAAGACCCGCAAGAAATTGCTGATATCATTATGGAAGAAGTGATTCGCTCTTGTGATGGTTATATAAATGATGATATGACTATTGTAGTGGCAAAAGTGAAGAAAAATATGCCGAAGTGGGCTACGATTCCGATTGTAGGAATGCAAGCGCAGTAAAATGTAAGTGGAATGTTTATCTATAATTTGATTTTAAAAACCTAGGTGAATACCTAGGTTTTTTTGTGGGAAAAGGTAATGTTATTAATTTTGTGAATATACACGGAGGATGTAAGATAAAAATGTAATTTTTGTATATCTTTTTTTTGCACAATGTTTGTAAAAGTTGTACCATTGTAGACAAGGTGACTAAGGTTGCTGTTCTTGTTTAATGAAAGGTGATTGCGAAGTTGAAAGATACATTTGTTGAAAAAGTAGATGACTTTGTAAAGCAGCATGATGTATTAAAGAATGATTCAACAATTGTTGTGGGAGTTTCTGGTGGTCCTGACTCGTTAGCGCTTTTATATTATTTATTAGAAAAAAGAGCGGAAAAACAGTTGGAAATTGTAGTTGCTCATGTGGATCATATGTTTAGAGGTGATGAATCTTATGAGGATTTACAGTTTGTGCAGGGCCTTTGTGAAGAACTGGGAATTATTTGTGAAACGATAAGGATTAATGTATCACAATATCAACAGCAATACGGAATGAATGCACAGGTTGCTGCGAGAGAATGCAGATATGCATTTTTGGAAAGAATAATGAAGAAATATGATGCAAGATATGTTGCTCTTGGACATCATGGAGATGATCAAGTCGAGACAATTTTAATGCGTCTTGTAAGAGGGAGTACTCCGAAAGGATATGCAGGAATTGCAGTGAAGCGTCCTTTTCATAATGGATATTTAATTAGGCCGTTACTTGGCGTAACGAAGGAAGAAATTGTTGATTACTGTAATAAGCTAAATTTAATGCCACGTATAGATCCGAGTAATAAAAAGGAAGTATATACAAGGAATCGATTACGTAAATATGTCCTTCCTCATTTGAAAGAAGAAAATCCACAAATGCATGAGAAATTCCAAAAATTTAGCGTGCAGATGCAAGAGGATGAGGCTTATTTGCAGGAATTAGCTTTTGAGAAAATGAATAAAGTAATTACAAAAAAAAGTGATAAACAAATTAGCTTATCAATTCCTGCCTTTGAATCCATGTCTATGCCTTTACAAAGAAGAGGGATTCAACTAATATTAAACTATCTTTATGAATATAAGATTCCATCTTCTCTTTCTTCTATACATATTGACAAGTTGATTGAGTTTTTTAAGCGGACACAACCTTCAGGTTCACTTGATTTTCCGGGTGATTTGAAAATTGTTCGTTCATACGAGGAGTGTAGCTTTAGATTTAAACAAGAAATTGTCTCTCCTTTTTCACAAGATTTATTAGTACCCGGGACCATTACGCTATTGAACGGGGATAAATTTGTAACAGAGGTGAGCGAAGATATACCAAGTAACATGAATGAAACAGTATTTGTTGCTAAGTATAATGATATATCATATCCACTTCGTATTCGTTCTAGAGAAAATGGAGATCGCATGTCAATACAAGGTATGAATGGCACGAAAAAGATAAAAGCTATTTTTATCGAAGCGAAAGTACCGAAAGAAAAAAGAGAAGAATGGCCGGTCGTTTGTGATGCAAGTGGGACTATTATTTGGGTACCCTTGTTGAAACGATCTGCATTTGCAATTTCGAAAGAGATGGCAAAGAAGGATAAATATATGATTATTCACTACAAAAGCAAGGAGTCTTCCGGGAGGATAATGAAATGATGAATCAAGATATCGAAAAAGTATTAATTTCTGAAGAGCAAATACAAGAAAAGGTGCGCGAACTAGGTGCAATTATTGCAGAGGATTATAAAAACACAGTACCTCTTGCAATTGGTGTATTAAAAGGCGCAATGCCATTCATGGCAGATTTATTAAAGAGAACAGATACATATCTTGAAATGGATTTTATGGCTGTATCTAGTTACGGTCACTCTACAGTTTCAACAGGCGAAGTGAAAATTTTAAAAGATCTTGATACTTCTGTAGAAGGTCGCGATATTTTAATCGTCGAAGATATTATTGATAGTGGTCTTACACTAAGCTACTTAGTAGACTTATTCAAATATCGTAAAGCGAAGTCTGTAAAAATTGTTACATTATTAGATAAGCCAACAGGCCGTAAGGTTGATCTGAAAGCGGATTATGTTGGATTTACTGTTCCACATGAATTTGTAGTAGGATATGGATTAGATTATAAAGAGCAATACCGTAATCTTCCTTATGTAGGCGTATTAAAACCAAGCGTTTACTCAAATTAATTAAATATAGGCTTCACAATTGTATAGGAAAGTTTTTCTATGTTACGATTTACTATAGTGTTTATGCCGTGAGAGGAGGTTAGGAATGAATCGTATCTTCCGTAATACCATCTTTTATTTACTGATATTCTTAGTAGTAATTGGAATCGTGAGCTATTTTAATGGTTCGACACAAAAAACGACATCAGTTAGCTACGACAAATTCATTACTAAACTAGAAAGCGGTGAAGTGCGTAATGTGCAACTTCAACCGAAAAATGGTGTATTTGAGGTAAAAGGACAATTTAATAACTCTAGCCAAGGAGAACAATTTGTTACTTATGCACCAAATACTGAGGAATTACAAAAGAAAATTAATGATAAAGCGAAAGGTGCCGAAGTTAAGTATCAACCAGCAGAAGAAACAAGTGCTTGGGTAACATTCTTTACTTCAATCATTCCATTTGTCATCATCTTCATTTTATTCTTCTTCTTATTAAACCAAGCTCAAGGCGGCGGTAGCCGTGTTATGAACTTCGGGAAAAGTAAGGCGAAGTTATATAATGATGAAAAGAAAAAAGTTCGTTTCAGAGATGTTGCTGGTGCGGATGAAGAGAAACAAGAACTTGTTGAGGTAGTTGAATTCTTGAAAGACCCTCGTAAGTTCTCTGAAGTTGGTGCTCGTATTCCAAAGGGTGTCCTATTAGTTGGACCTCCAGGTACAGGTAAAACTTTATTAGCACGTGCTGTTGCAGGTGAGGCTGGCGTTCCATTCTTCTCTATCAGTGGTTCTGACTTCGTAGAGATGTTTGTCGGTGTCGGTGCATCACGTGTACGTGATTTATTTGAAAATGCAAAGAAAAATGCTCCTTGTATCATTTTCATTGATGAAATTGATGCAGTAGGTCGTCAACGTGGCGCAGGTCTTGGTGGTGGTCATGATGAGCGTGAGCAAACATTGAACCAATTACTTGTTGAAATGGATGGATTCGGTGCAAACGAAGGTATTATTATCGTTGCTGCGACAAACCGTCCAGACATTCTTGACCCAGCGTTATTACGTCCAGGTCGTTTTGACCGTCAAATTACAGTAGATCGTCCAGATGTAAATGGCCGTGAAGCTGTACTGAAAGTACATGCGCGTAATAAACCACTTGATGAGCATATTAATTTAAGAGCAATTGCGACTCGTACACCAGGATTCTCTGGTGCGGATCTTGAAAACTTATTAAACGAAGCTGCTTTAGTAGCTGCACGTCAAGATAAGAAGAAAATTGATATGAGTGATATCGATGAAGCGACGGATCGTGTTATTGCAGGTCCAGCTAAGAAAAGTCGTGTTATCTCTGAAAAAGAACGTAATATCGTTGCTTTCCATGAAGCAGGTCATACTGTAATTGGTGTTGTTCTTGATGAAGCAGATGTCGTTCATAAAGTAACAATTGTCCCTCGTGGTCAGGCTGGTGGATATGCGGTAATGCTTCCGAAAGAAGATCGTTACTTCATGACGAAACCAGAGTTACTTGATAAAATCACTGGTTTACTTGGTGGCCGAGTAGCTGAGGAGATTGTATTTGGTGAAGTGAGTACAGGTGCTCATAATGACTTCCAACGTGCGACTGGTATTGCAAGACGTATGGTTACGGAATTTGGTATGAGTGACAAACTTGGACCGATGCAATTTGGTAGCTCGCAAGGTGGTCAAGTGTTCTTAGGAAGAGACTTCCACTCAGAACAAAATTATAGTGATGCGATTGCACATGAAATCGATATGGAAATGCAATCAATTATGAAAGAATGTTATGCTCGTGCAAAACAAATTCTTACTGAAAACCGTGATAAACTAGATATTATCGCACAAACGTTACTTGAAGTAGAAACGTTAGATGCAGAGCAAATCAATCATTTATGTGATTACGGCAGATTGCCAGAACGTCCAACATCTTCAGATGATGTGAAAGTAAACATCAACATGAAGAAAGACGATGAAGATAAAGAAGATAAGTAAGAAGTGAAGGAGTGACTATCGTCACTCCTTTTTTGTTTGTTAAAATCTTTGTTAATTACTATTGAGAACTTAGTGGATAAAGTAATTTAAGTAAAACTAGTATTAAAAATTGAAATAGAGAGCAATCTTTTTGTAAAATGATGAGGATAGGAAAGCTGATTATATAAGTATGTGTGATATGATGTTTTTATAAGTTTTATACATACTGCACAAATATAGATTAAATAAGATAAGTGGTGAGAATATGATTTTTGTATTGGATGTAGGGAACACAAATGCTGTACTAGGTGTGTTTGAAGAAGGGGAACTTCGTCAGCATTGGCGCATGGAAACAGATCGTCATAAGACAGAAGATGAATATGGAATGCTTGTAAAGCAATTGCTTGAGCATGAGGGTCTTTCGTTTGAAGATGTGAAAGGTATTATTGTGTCTTCAGTCGTACCACCAATTATGTTTGCTTTAGAGCGCATGTGTGAAAAATATTTTAAAATTAAACCGCTTGTAGTAGGGCCTGGGATAAAAACAGGACTAAATATTAAATATGAAAATCCGCGTGAAGTAGGCGCAGACCGAATTGTAAATGCAGTAGCAGGAATCCACTTATATGGAAGTCCGCTCATTATTGTTGATTTTGGTACGGCTACTACATATTGTTATATTAACGAAGAAAAACATTATATGGGTGGAGTTATTACGCCAGGAATTATGATTTCAGCAGAGGCTTTATATAGCAGAGCAGCAAAACTTCCTCGTATCGAAATTACAAAACCAAGCAGTGTTGTTGGGAAAAATACAGTAAGTGCGATGCAATCTGGTATTCTTTATGGTTATGTTGGACAAGTGGAAGGTATTGTTAAGCGTATGAAAGAAGAAGCTAGACAAGAACCTAAAGTTATTGCAACAGGTGGATTGGCAAAATTAATTTCCGAAGAATCGAATGTAATTGATATTGTAGATCCGTTTTTAACGTTAAAAGGTTTGTATATGTTATATGAACGTAATGCAAATTTACAGCATGAGAAAGGTGAATAAATACGTATGAAAGATTATTTAGTAAAAGCGTTAGCATTTGATGGAGAAGTGCGTGCGTATAGTGTACGTACAACAAATACAGTAAGTGAGGCGCAAAGACGTCATGATACATGGAGAACAGCTTCAGCGGCACTAGGGCGTTCTTTGACTGCGGGTACAATGATGGGCGCAATGTTAAAGGGTGAGCAAAAGTTAACGATTAAGGTAGAAGGTAACGGTCCAATTGGCCCTATCTTAGTAGATGCTCATGCAAATGGAGATGTACGTGGTTATGTAACGAATCCGCATGTTGATTTTGAAGGAACAGAACAAGGGAAGTTACGTGTATATCAAGCGGTAGGTACAGAGGGGTTTGTAACTGTAATTAAAGATATTGGAATGCGTGAGCCGTTTATTGGTCAATCTCCAATCGTTTCAGGAGAATTAGGAGAAGACTTTACGTATTATTTTGCAGTTTCTGAACAAACGCCTTCTTCTGTAGGTGTTGGTGTTCTTGTAAATGGAGATGATAGCATATTAGCGGCAGGTGGATTCATCCTTCAAATTATGCCGGGTGCGCAAGATGAAACGATTTCATTTATTGAAGACCGTTTACAAAAGATTCCACCTGTATCAACGTTGATTGAACAAGGTCTTTCTCCGGAAGAGCTACTATATGCAGTTCTTGGAGAAGATAAAGTAAAAGTATTAGAAACAATGGATGTTCAATTTAATTGCACATGCTCACGCGAGCGTATTGAGAGTGTATTAATTAGTTTAGGTAAAACAGAGTTAGAGCAAGTTCGTGAAGAAGAGGAAGAGACAGAAGTTCACTGTCATTTCTGTAATGAACGATACAAGTTCTCTAAAGAAGATATTACAAATTTAATCGAGAATTTGTAATAAGGGAATTAAGAGGAGCAATCCTCCAAATGAATTGACAAACAGGGAATTTTCTGACAAAATCTAAATATAGATAAAACCAATAAAAATACTCGGTGTTAGGAGTGACAGGAATGCGAGTGGCACAATCAGTTTCAGAATTAATCGGGAAAACGCCGATCGTTAAGTTGAACCGCATCGTAGAATCAGACAGCGCAGATATATACTTAAAATTAGAATTTATGAATCCGGGGAGTAGTGTTAAAGATCGTATCGCATTAGCTATGATTGAAGATGCTGAAAAAAAGGGATTATTAAAAGAGGGCGATACAATCATTGAGCCGACAAGTGGTAACACAGGAATTGGTTTAGCGATGGTAGCGGCTGCTAAAGGATATAATGCAATCTTAGTAATGCCAGAAACAATGAGTGTTGAGCGTCGTAATTTATTACGTGCTTACGGTGCGGAATTAGTATTGACTCCAGGGCCTGAAGGAATGGGTGGAGCAATTCGTAAAGCGACTGAATTAGCAAAAGAACATGGCTACTTTATACCACAACAGTTCAAAAACCAATCGAATCCAGAAATTCACCGTTTAACAACAGGTCCAGAAATTATTGAACAAATGGGCGACCAATTAGATGCGTTTATTGCAGGTATTGGTACAGGTGGAACGATTACTGGTGCTGGTGAAGTACTGAAGAAAGCGTATAAAGATATTAAAATTTATGCAGTAGAACCTGCAGATTCACCAGTATTATCTGGTGGGAAGCCAGGTCCACATAAAATCCAAGGAATTGGGGCGGGATTTGTTCCGGAGACGTTGGATGTAGAAGTATATGATGAAATTATTCAAGTGAAAACAGAGCAAGCATTTGAATATGCGAGAAGAGTGGCTAAAGAGGAAGGTATTTTAGTTGGTATCTCTTCAGGCGCAGTTATTTATGCAGCAACAGAGGTTGCGAAAAAGTTAGGTAAAGGGAAAAAGGTACTTGTTATTATCCCGAGTAACGGTGAACGTTATTTAAGTACACCACTTTATCAATTTGAATCCTAATTAAACGCGATTGAAAAAGCATCCTTGAAAAAGGGTGCTTTTTCTTTTGGGATTGGAAATAGGAAAAGAGTGAATGACTAGAAAACTTCATGTAAAATAAGAGGTAGTATAATTAAATTATTTTCACTAGCCTTCGAGTATAATCAATCTCTATATAAATAACTTATGTAGTTTGAGCGGGTTTATCTAAGAGGGTGGGATAAAAGAAGACGGGGTGTTGATATGCAACGAAGAAAATCTTTAGCGCTTTCTATTCCATATCAGTTAGATTTCTTTAAGCAATATAAATTTCTTTCTCAGGGTAAATCGCAACATATTTTGTTAGAAAGCGGCCGTGGCGGTCGTTATAACATTGTAGGGCTGAACCCAGTAGCGGTAATCCGAGGGAAGGGTGAAACGTTACATATAAGTGAAAGTGGTAAGGAAACAATAAAACGAGGGAATCCGTTAGATTTAATGCAAGAATATATGGAACAATGGAAGACGGACTATAACCCAGAGTATCCGCCTTTTCAAGGTGGTGCAATTGGCTATTTCAGTTATGACTGTATCCGTTATATTGAAAAGCTGCCTTCTCTTGCGGAAGATGATATTGATATACCTGACATCTTCTTTTTATTATTTGATGACGTATTTGTCTATGATCAAAAAGAACAAGTGTTATGGGTTATTACGCATTATGTAGATAAATATGAAGAGGCGAAAGAACGGCTAAATGAGTGGAAGAGTCTTTGGATGACAGAAGCGCCTGAAGTGACCGTGCCCTTTGAAAGTCCTGAAAAGAAAAGTGAAGCAGTTGCTTTTACTGAAGCTGGCTTTATGAAGGCAGTTGAATGTATTCAAGAATATATTGGAGCGGGTGATGTGTTCCAAGTAAACTTGTCGACGAGACAAGAAAGAACGTTACAGACACACCCACTAGAAATTTATACAAGTCTTCGTGAAATTAATCCATCTCCATATATGGGTTACCTGGAGCTTGGGGATTTTCAAATCGTTAGTGGATCGCCAGAGTTGTTAATTAAGAAACAAGGAACTGAAGTAAGTACAAGACCAATTGCTGGAACGAGATCTAGAGGCGCGGATGAGCAAGAGGATGAAGAATTAGCAAGAGAATTAATTGAGAACGAAAAAGAAAGAGCAGAGCATGTAATGCTTGTGGATTTAGAAAGAAATGATTTAGGACGTGTTTGTAAATATGGCACTGTAGAAGTAGATGAATTTATGGTAATTGAGAAATACTCACATGTTATGCATATTGTTTCTAATGTGCGTGGTGAAGTGGAAGAAGATAAAGATGCTTTTGATTTAGTGAAGGCTGTATTCCCTGGGGGAACAATTACTGGTGCCCCAAAAATACGTACGATGGAAATTATTGAGGAATTAGAACCTGTTCGAAGAGGGATTTATACAGGTTCAATCGGTTGGATTGGTTATTCTGGAGATACAGAATTGAATATTGTAATTAGAACACTTCTTGCTAAAGATGGAAAAGCTCATGTACAAGCAGGGGCGGGAATTGTAATTGATTCAAATCCGGAAAATGAATATAAAGAGTCGTTAAAAAAGGCGATTGCTTTATGGCGTGCAAAAGAACGTAGTGAAGAAACGGTTAGGTGAGAGAAATGATATTAATGATTGATAATTATGATTCTTTTACATTTAATTTAGTGCAGTTTCTTGGAGAACTTGGACAAGAGCTCGTTGTTAAACGTAACGATGAAGTGACTATTTCAGATATTGAGAATATGAAACCAGATTTTCTAATGATTTCTCCAGGTCCGTGCAGTCCTAATGAAGCTGGGATTAGTATGGAAGTTATTAAATACTTTGCTGGAAAGATTCCGATTTTTGGTGTTTGTCTAGGGCATCAATCCATTGCACAAGTGTTTGGTGGAGAGGTTGTCCGTGCAGACCGATTAATGCATGGAAAAACGTCGCTTATGCATCATGATGGAAAGACGATTTTTTCGGATATTCCTAATCCGTTTACTGCGACGCGCTATCATTCCCTTATTGTTAAGAAAGAGACGTTACCCGATTGCTTAGAGGTAACATCTTGGACAGAGGAAGGGGAAATTATGGCACTTCGTCATAAGATATTACCGATAGAGGGTGTGCAATTCCATCCAGAATCTATTATGACTTCTCATGGGAAAGAGCTGTTGCAGAATTTCATTCGTAAATACAGTCCAAGTGTGACATTATGTTAATTTACGTAAATGGTCAGTATGTAGAAGCAAGTGAAGCGAGAATTTCTCCTTATGATCATGGTTATTTATATGGTCTTGGAGTTTTTGAAACGTTTCGTATTTATAATGGTCATCCTTTCTTATTGGATGATCATTATAACCGTTTAATAGAGGCGCTGGATACATTGCAAATTAAATGGACAATGACAAAAAATGATGTGATGCTTATTTTGAAAGATTTACTCGCTAAGAATGAATTGAAGCATGCATATGTACGTTTTAATGTATCGGCGGGTATAGATGAAATAGGATTACAAACGGAAATGTATGAAGAGCCTTCTGTTATTGTTTTTATAAAACCTTTAACAGCTCCAGGGGATGTAGTGGAAAAAGAAGGCGTTATTCTAAAACAAGTGCGAAATACACCGGAAGGGACATTTCGCCTGAAGTCTCATCACTATTTAAATAATATTTTAGGGAAGCGTGAAATTGGAAATGTTGTGAGTAAGGAAGGTATTTTCCTCACTGAAGCAGGTTATGTTGCAGAGGGCATTGTTTCGAATCTATTTTTTGTGAAAGGTGATGTTTTATATACACCTTCGTTAGAGACAGGGATTTTAAATGGTATCACTCGTGCGTTTATTATAAAGAGTGCTGAAGAATTAAATATAGAAGTAAAGGAAGGTTTCTTTACAAAAGATGAGCTACTTTCAGCGGATGAAGTCTTCGTAACAAACTCCATTCAAGAAATTGTTCCGCTTTATCGTATAGAAGCGCAGGATTTCCCGGGTAAAGTAGGAGTGGTTACAAAAAGTTTAATGTACCTTTATGGAATGCAAAGAGAGAAATTATGGAGCAGAAATGAATTACGAAGAGGAGATGTGTAGTTTGAAGTGGGATTATGATTTGCGCTGCGGCGAATATACATTGAATTTAAATGAAAAAACATTAATTATGGGGATTTTAAATGTAACACCAGATTCGTTTTCTGATGGAGGGAGTTACAACGAGGTAGATGCTGCGGTACGTCACGCAAAAGAAATGCAAGGTCAAGGTGCTCATATTATTGATATTGGTGGCGAATCTACTCGCCCAGGTTTTGCTAAAGTATCAGTAGAAGAAGAAATAAAGCGAGTTGTCCCGATGATTCAAGCAGTTTCAAAAGAAGTAAAATTGCCTATATCTATCGATACATATAAAGCTGAAGTTGCAAAGCAAGCAATTGAGGCTGGTGCTCATATTATTAATGATATTTGGGGAGCGAAGGCGGAGCCAAAAATTGCTGAAGTCGCAGCTCATTATGATGTACCCATCATTTTAATGCATAACCGCGATAATATGAATTATCGTAATTTAATGGCGGATATGATTGCTGATTTGTATGACAGTATTAAAATTGCTAAAAATGCTGGTGTGCCAGATGAGAATATTATTTTAGATCCAGGTATCGGTTTTGCTAAAACACCTGAGCAGAACTTAGAGGCGATGCGTAATTTAGAACAGTTAAATGTGCTAGGTTATCCAGTTCTCTTAGGTACTTCGAGAAAGTCCTTTATTGGGCACGTATTAGATTTGCCAGTGGAGGAACGCCTTGAGGGAACAGGAGCTACCGTTTGTCTTGGTATTGAAAAGGGCTGTGAGTTTGTTCGTGTCCATGATGTGAAAGAAATGGCGCGTATGGCTAAAATGATGGATGCGATGATTGGTAAGGGGGTAAGGTAATTGGATAAAATTTATATCCATGATATGGAGTTTTATGGTTATCATGGTGTGTTCCCAGAGGAGAATAAATTAGGTCAGAGATTTAAAGTTGACTTAACGGTGGAGTTGGATTTAAAGCGTGCAGGGGAAAGTGATGACTTAGAGCATTCGGTCAATTATGGAGAGCTTTTCGAATTATGTAGAAAAGTTGTTGAGGATAGAAAGTATAAGCTTGTGGAGAGTATCGCTGAAAATATTGCTGCAGATATATTAAAACAATATGAAAGTATTTCACGCTGTACAATTAAGGTAATTAAGCCGGATCCACCGATACCGGGTCATTATCGTGCTGTAGCAGTAGAAATTACGAGAGAACGTCCATGAACAATATAGCTTACATTGCATTAGGGTCAAATATTGGAGAGCGTTATACGTATCTAACTGAAGCGATTCAGTTTTTAAATAAAAATCCTTATATTCAGGTTGATGATATTTCATCTGTATATGAAACTGAGCCAGTTGGCTATACTGACCAAAGTTGCTTTTTAAATTTAGTTATAAAAATTTCTACCAATTTATCACCACAAGAGTTATTGAAAGTAACACAAAAAGTAGAAAATGACCTAGGAAGAAAAAGGGAAATTAGGTGGGGGCCGAGGACTATCGACCTTGACATTTTACTTTATAATCAAGAGAATATTGAAGCAGAGAATCTTATTGTTCCGCATCCGCGGATGTTTGAAAGAGCTTTTGTTATCGTTCCGTTGTTAGAGATTAATCAAGACATAAAACAAAACATTTCATGTTCACAAGTAGAAGAAATGAAAAGGCGAGAGGGAGTAACGGTATGGAAGCAGAAAAATGGGGAAGACGCATTCGTGCTTTTCGAAAGCTAAAAGGCTATACACAAGAAGGTTTTGCTAAAGAACTAGGGGTATCTGTATCTGTTTTAGGTGAAGTTGAGAGAGGGAATAGATCGCCTTCTCAAGATTTTGTAGTAGAAGTTGCTAAGGCATTAAATGTTTCGATAGAGGAATTAATGCCAAAGTGATTGTACAGGAAGGAGTAGGTTGATTGTTAAAGATTGCAAATATCGAGATGAAAAATCCGGTTGTACTAGCACCGATGGCGGGAGTGTGTAACTCTGCATTCCGTTTAACAGTAAAAGAATTTGGTGCCGGCTTAGTTTGTGCTGAAATGGTAAGTGATAAGGCAATATTACTTAATAATAAAAGAACTTTAGATATGTTATATATCGACGAGAGAGAAAAGCCATTAAGTTTACAAATTTTTGGTGGAGAGAAAGAAACTCTTGTAGATGCTGCGAAATATGTAGATAAATATACGACAGCAGACATAATTGATATTAATATGGGTTGTCCAGTGCCGAAAATCGTTAAATGTGATGCGGGGGCAAGGTGGCTTTTAGATCCGAATAAAATATATGAAATGGTAGCAGCGGTTGTAGATGCTGTAGAAAAGCCGGTTACAGTTAAAATGCGTATCGGTTGGGATGAAGAACATATTTTCGCAATAGAAAATGCTAGGGCTGTTGAGCGTGCTGGTGGCCAAGCTGTGGCGGTTCACGGACGTACACGAGTGCAAATGTATGAAGGAAAAGCGGATTGGGATATTATTAAACAAGTAAAACAATCTGTAAATATCCCGGTTATCGGAAATGGTGATGTCGCAACGCCGCAAGATGCAAAGCGTATGCTTGATGAAATTGGTGTAGATGGTGTTATGATTGGTCGTGCGGCTCTTGGAGATCCGTGGATGATTTATCGTACGGTAAAGTATTTGGAGACAGGTGAATTAATGCCGGAACCAACAGTGCGCGAGAAAATTGATGTATGTATGTTACATCTAGATCGTCTTATTGACTTAAAGAACGAAAGTGTCGCTGTAAGAGAGATGAGAAAACATGCAGCTTGGTATTTAAAAGGTGTTCGTGGTAATGCGAGTGTACGTAATGGTATTAATGCTTGTAACACACGGGAAGACCTTGCGAATGTGTTAGGTACATTTGTAGAAGAAGTGGAAGCGAAACAACAAACAATTTACGTTG
>NZ_CP026607.1:85000-87500 GCF_004799705.1 Bacillus sp. DU-106
GAAGGACTGGTGGAGTGCTTAGAAGTGAGAATGCCGGTATGAGTAGCGAAAGACGGGTGAGAATCCCGTCCACCGAATGCCTAAGGTTTCCTGAGGAAGGCTCGTCCGCTCAGGGTTAGTCAGGACCTAAGCCGAGGCCGACAGGCGTAGGCGATGGACAACAGGTTGATATTCCTGTACCACCTCTTTATCGTTTGAGCAATGGAGGGACGCAGAAGGATAGAAGAAGCGTGCGATTGGTTGTGCACGTCCAAGCAGTTAGGCTGATAAGTAGGCAAATCCGCTTATCGTAAAGGCTGAGCTGTGATGGGGAAGCTCCTTATGGAGCGAAGTCTTTGATTCCCCGCTGCCAAGAAAAGCTTCTAGCGAGATAAAAGGTGCCTGTACCGCAAACCGACACAGGTAGGCGAGGAGAGAATCCTAAGGTGTGCGAGAGAACTCTGGTTAAGGAACTCGGCAAAATGACCCCGTAACTTCGGGAGAAGGGGTGCTTTCTTAACGGAAAGCCGCAGTGAATAGGCCCAAGCGACTGTTTAGCAAAAACACAGCTCTCTGCGAAGCCGTAAGGCGAAGTATAGGGGGTGACACCTGCCCGGTGCTGGAAGGTTAAGGAGAGGGGTTAGCGTAAGCGAAGCTCTGAACTGAAGCCCCAGTAAACGGCGGCCGTAACTATAACGGTCCTAAGGTAGCGAAATTCCTTGTCGGGTAAGTTCCGACCCGCACGAAAGGTGTAACGATTTGGGCACTGTCTCAACCAGAGACTCGGTGAAATTATAGTACCTGTGAAGATGCAGGTTACCCGCGACAGGACGGAAAGACCCCGTGGAGCTTTACTGTAGCCTGATATTGAATTTTGGTACAGTTTGTACAGGATAGGCGGGAGCCATTGAAACCGGAGCGCTAGCTTCGGTGGAGGCGCTGGTGGGATACCGCCCTGACTGTATTGAAATTCTAACCTACGGGTCTTATCGACCCGGGAGACAGTGTCAGGTGGGCAGTTTGACTGGGGCGGTCGCCTCCTAAAGTGTAACGGAGGCGCCCAAAGGTTCCCTCAGAATGGTTGGAAATCATTCGTAGAGTGCAAAGGCATAAGGGAGCTTGACTGCGAGACCTACAAGTCGAGCAGGGACGAAAGTCGGGCTTAGTGATCCGGTGGTTCCGCATGGAAGGGCCATCGCTCAACGGATAAAAGCTACCCCGGGGATAACAGGCTTATCTCCCCCAAGAGTCCACATCGACGGGGAGGTTTGGCACCTCGATGTCGGCTCATCGCATCCTGGGGCTGTAGTCGGTCCCAAGGGTTGGGCTGTTCGCCCATTAAAGCGGTACGCGAGCTGGGTTCAGAACGTCGTGAGACAGTTCGGTCCCTATCCGTCGTGGGCGTAGGAAATTTGAGAGGAGCTGTCCTTAGTACGAGAGGACCGGGATGGACGCACCGCTGGTGTACCAGTTGTTCTGCCAAGGGCATAGCTGGGTAGCTATGTGCGGAAGGGATAAGTGCTGAAAGCATCTAAGCATGAAGCCCCCCTCAAGATGAGATTTCCCATAGCGTAAGCTAGTAAGATCCCTGAAAGATGATCAGGTTGATAGGTTCGAGGTGGAAGCATGGTGACATGTGGAGCTGACGAATACTAATAGATCGAGGACTTAACCATATAATATGTAGCAATGTTATCTAGTTTTGAAAGAATATAAAAAACTTGTTGACTTTAAAAGTTAAATGAGTTACAATGATTCTTGTCTTAAATGAATACAGTCTGGTAATGATGGCAGAGAGGCCACACCCGTTCCCATACCGAACACGGAAGTTAAGCTCTCTAGCGCCGATGGTAGTTGGGACCTTGTCCCTGTGAGAGTAGGACGTTGCCAGGCAATCCGGAGGATTAGCTCAGCTGGGAGAGCACCTGCCTTACAAGCAGGGGGTCGGCGGTTCGATCCCGTCATCCTCCACCATTTAGCCGACTTAGCTCAATTGGTAGAGCAACTGACTTGTAATCAGTAGGTTGGGGGTTCAAGTCCTCTAGTCGGCACCAGTTTTTATTGTAAGAGCCATTAGCTCAGTTGGTAGAGCATCTGACTTTTAATCAGAGGGTCGAAGGTTCGAGTCCTTCATGGCTCACCATTTTAATTAATATGCGGGTGTGGCGGAATTGGCAGACGCACTAGACTTAGGATCTAGCGCCTTTGGCGTGGGGGTTCGACTCCCTTCACCCGCACTTTTAATAAAATATCTCAAACATGTCTTGCGGAAGTAGTTCAGTGGTAGAATACAACCTTGCCAAGGTTGGGGTCGCGGGTTCGAATCCCGTCTTCCGCTCCAATTTTCAATATGACATGCCGGGGTGGCGGAACAGGCAGACGCACAGGACTTAAAATCCTGCGGTGGGTGACCACCGTGCGGGTTCGACCCCCGCCCTCGGCACCATATGCGCCCGTAGCTCAATTGGATAGAGCGTTTGACTACGGATCAAGAGGTTAGGGGTTCGACTCCTCTCGGGCG
>NZ_CP026607.1:90000-245000 GCF_004799705.1 Bacillus sp. DU-106
ACCGTGTGCCTACAAATAGTCAGAGCCCGTTAACGGGTGATGGCGTGCCTTTTGTAGAATGAACCGGCGAGTTACGATCCCGTGCGAGGTTAAGCTGAAGAGGCGGAGCCGCAGCGAAAGCGAGTCTGAATAGGGCGTTTAGTACGTGGTCGTAGACCCGAAACCAGGTGATCTACCCATGTCCAGGGTGAAGTTCAGGTAACACTGAATGGAGGCCCGAACCCACGCACGTTGAAAAGTGCGGGGATGAGGTGTGGGTAGCGGAGAAATTCCAATCGAACCTGGAGATAGCTGGTTCTCCCCGAAATAGCTTTAGGGCTAGCCTTAAGTGTAAGAGTCTTGGAGGTAGAGCACTGATTGGACTAGGGGTCCTCATCGGATTACCGAATTCAGTCAAACTCCGAATGCCAATGACTTATCCTTAGGAGTCAGACTGCGAGTGATAAGATCCGTAGTCAAAAGGGAAACAGCCCAGACCGCCAGCTAAGGTCCCAAAGTGTGTATTAAGTGGAAAAGGATGTGGAGTTGCTTAGACAACTAGGATGTTGGCTTAGAAGCAGCCACCATTTAAAGAGTGCGTAATAGCTCACTAGTCGAGTGACTCTGCGCCGAAAATGTACCGGGGCTAAATACACCACCGAAGCTGCGGATTGATACCAATGGTATCAGTGGTAGGGGAGCGTTCTAAGGACAGTGAAGTCAGACCGGAAGGACTGGTGGAGTGCTTAGAAGTGAGAATGCCGGTATGAGTAGCGAAAGACGGGTGAGAATCCCGTCCACCGAATGCCTAAGGTTTCCTGAGGAAGGCTCGTCCGCTCAGGGTTAGTCAGGACCTAAGCCGAGGCCGACAGGCGTAGGCGATGGACAACAGGTTGATATTCCTGTACCACCTCTTTATCGTTTGAGCAATGGAGGGACGCAGAAGGATAGAAGAAGCGTGCGATTGGTTGTGCACGTCCAAGCAGTTAGGCTGATAAGTAGGCAAATCCGCTTATCGTAAAGGCTGAGCTGTGATGGGGAAGCTCCTTATGGAGCGAAGTCTTTGATTCCCCGCTGCCAAGAAAAGCTTCTAGCGAGATAAAAGGTGCCTGTACCGCAAACCGACACAGGTAGGCGAGGAGAGAATCCTAAGGTGTGCGAGAGAACTCTGGTTAAGGAACTCGGCAAAATGACCCCGTAACTTCGGGAGAAGGGGTGCTTTCTTAACGGAAAGCCGCAGTGAATAGGCCCAAGCGACTGTTTAGCAAAAACACAGCTCTCTGCGAAGCCGTAAGGCGAAGTATAGGGGGTGACACCTGCCCGGTGCTGGAAGGTTAAGGAGAGGGGTTAGCGTAAGCGAAGCTCTGAACTGAAGCCCCAGTAAACGGCGGCCGTAACTATAACGGTCCTAAGGTAGCGAAATTCCTTGTCGGGTAAGTTCCGACCCGCACGAAAGGTGTAACGATTTGGGCACTGTCTCAACCAGAGACTCGGTGAAATTATAGTACCTGTGAAGATGCAGGTTACCCGCGACAGGACGGAAAGACCCCGTGGAGCTTTACTGTAGCCTGATATTGAATTTTGGTACAGTTTGTACAGGATAGGCGGGAGCCATTGAAACCGGAGCGCTAGCTTCGGTGGAGGCGCTGGTGGGATACCGCCCTGACTGTATTGAAATTCTAACCTACGGGTCTTATCGACCCGGGAGACAGTGTCAGGTGGGCAGTTTGACTGGGGCGGTCGCCTCCTAAAGTGTAACGGAGGCGCCCAAAGGTTCCCTCAGAATGGTTGGAAATCATTCGTAGAGTGCAAAGGCATAAGGGAGCTTGACTGCGAGACCTACAAGTCGAGCAGGGACGAAAGTCGGGCTTAGTGATCCGGTGGTTCCGCATGGAAGGGCCATCGCTCAACGGATAAAAGCTACCCCGGGGATAACAGGCTTATCTCCCCCAAGAGTCCACATCGACGGGGAGGTTTGGCACCTCGATGTCGGCTCATCGCATCCTGGGGCTGTAGTCGGTCCCAAGGGTTGGGCTGTTCGCCCATTAAAGCGGTACGCGAGCTGGGTTCAGAACGTCGTGAGACAGTTCGGTCCCTATCCGTCGTGGGCGTAGGAAATTTGAGAGGAGCTGTCCTTAGTACGAGAGGACCGGGATGGACGCACCGCTGGTGTACCAGTTGTTCTGCCAAGGGCATAGCTGGGTAGCTATGTGCGGAAGGGATAAGTGCTGAAAGCATCTAAGCATGAAGCCCCCCTCAAGATGAGATTTCCCATAGCGTAAGCTAGTAAGATCCCTGAAAGATGATCAGGTTGATAGGTTCGAGGTGGAAGCATGGTGACATGTGGAGCTGACGAATACTAATAGATCGAGGACTTAACCATATAATATGTAGCAAATGTTATCTAGTTTTGAAGGAATATGCCTTCATAGTTTGGTGATGATGGCAGAGAGGTCACACCCGTTCCCATACCGAACACGGAAGTTAAGCTCTCTAGCGCCGATGGTAGTTGGGACCTTGTCCCTGTGAGAGTAGGACGTCGCCAAGCAACTAAACACGAGTCAAATGACTCGTGTTTTTTCGTGTTTTCTTTTATAATCCATAGTAATTAAAAAAATATGCTTAAATAATTACTATTTTGATTAAATGCAGGGGAATGTGGCTAGGATAGTGAATAAGCAAAAGAGTTGCAAATTTTATTAATACGTATATAATTAAAGTCAAAGATAGTCAAAGTCAATAAAGGTGGCGGATAAATGAGAAATATATCTGATATCATTGAGCAATATCTAAAGCAAGTTATTGACTTAAGTAATAATAATGTGATTGAAATCAAAAGAAATGAGATTGCGGATCGATTCGAGTGCGTACCATCTCAAATCAATTATGTAATCAATACCCGTTTTACATTAGAAAGAGGATTTGTAGTAGAAAGTAAACGTGGTGGAGGAGGTTACATTCGCATTATAAAAGTCAAACTGCATGATGATATAGACATTATTGATCAAATGCTTCATATGATTGATCATAGCGTTGCACAAGGGAATGCAGAGAGTATGATTATACGTTTATTAGAAGAGGGAATCATAACAGGCCGTGAAGCAAAATTAATGTTAAGTGTACTAGATCGTTCTGTATTATCAATGGATATTCCTTCTCGAGATGAACTTAGGGCTCGAATATTATGCGCAATGTTAAGAACACTGAAATATAAATAAATACAGCTTTTGTAAAAGAATGATAATTAAGATAGGGCAGTTAAATATTGTAGAAGTTTTGAAAAAGAGCATGTACTTTTATCTGAGTGGATTAAGGAAAGAGGACAATCTAGTAATGTATGAAAAGTATCATGAGGTAGATCGTTCCTGTTGTAAAGGTGGGGATATTGATGACTTGTCAAAACTGTAATATAAGACCAGCAACTTTACATTATACAAAAGTAATCAACGAGAAGAAGGCGGAAGTTCATCTTTGTGAGCAATGTGCGGAGCAAAGTGGCTATACGTCTTTCTTTCAATCATCACAGTCTAACTTTTCATTTCATGATGTATTTGCTGGTTTATTACACGGTGAATCAACAATGTTTGGAGAAGGAAAAAACGGGTTTTCAAATACAAATACAGTAAGATGTCCAGATTGTAAGATGACATATGAACATTTTACAAAAGTGGGACGCTTTGGTTGTGCTTCTTGTTACGATACATTTAAAGGACACTTAAACCCATTGTTAAAGCGACTTCATGGTGGACATACAGAACATTGTGGAAAAATTCCGGAACGAATGGAAGGAAATATCCACTTAAAGAAAGAATTAGATGAACTAAAACTTATTCTGAAACAATATGTACAGAATGAGGAGTTTGAGAAAGCTGCTGAGGTAAGAGATGAGATTCGAGGGCTTGAAACTCAGCTTAGTGAGCATAGAGAGGGGGAGTAGTTCTATGTCACTGGACAAAATTATGAATGAAGCGATTAGTCCATGGATGAAGGGGGATGGCCCTGATTCTGATATTGTTTTAAGTAGTCGAATTCGTTTGGCTCGTAATTTTAAGCAATATCAATTTTCTACTATGCAAAACGAAGAGGAAGCTCAAAAGGTTCAAGAATTATTTAAAAAGAAATTTATAAATAAAGCGGTAGAGCCCTTTGGGAAGTTTGGACTATTAAAAATGAATGAACTAACTCCTCTTCAAAGGCGAGTTTTAGTCGAAAAGCATTTAATTAGTCCAAATCTAGCAGGGACCGAATATGGAGCATGTCTGTTATCAGAAAGCGAACACATTAGTGTGATGCTTAATGAGGAAGACCACATTAGGATTCAGTGCCTATTTCCAGGACTACAGTTATCAAAGGCGCTTCAAAGCGCCAATCAAATAGATAATTGGATTGAGAAAGAGGTTGAATATGCTTTTGATGAATCACTTGGATATATTACGAGTTGTCCTACTAACGTTGGTACAGGATTAAGAGCTTCTGTAATGATTCATTTACCAGGGCTGGTTTTAACAAAAAGAATTAGCCGTATTATACAAGTAATTCAAAAATTAGGTTTAGTAGTAAGAGGAATATACGGTGAAGGTAGCGAAGCGTTAGGTAATATATTTCAAGTATCAAATCAAATGACGTTAGGGAAATCCGAAGAAGATATTATTGCAGATTTAAAGAGTGTCATGCAGCAAATTATACAACAAGAAAAATTGGCCAGAGAATTAATTGTACAAAATTCGAGCATTGAGCTTGAAGATAAGGTTTATCGTTCTTACGGTATACTAGCAAACAGTCGTTTAATTCAATCTGCAGAAGCGGCAACTTGCTTATCGGATGTACGACTCGGTATTGATCTAGGATATATAAAAGGTATATCGAGAAATATTTTGACTGAGCTAATGGTTCTTACGCAACCTGGTATTTTACAACAATATGCAGGAGGACCTTTAGGACCAGAAGAAAGAGATTATCGAAGAGCAACCTTAATCCGTGAGCGATTACGTATTGAAAAAAACTAAGCGCAAGTAGGAGGCGATTTCTATGATGTTTGGAAGATTTACAGAAAGAGCACAGAAAGTATTAGCTTTATCTCAAGAGGAAGCAATTCGCATTGGGCATAATAACATTGGAACAGAACATATTTTACTTGGGCTTGTACGCGAAGGTGAAGGAATTGCAGCAAAAGCGTTAATTGCTCTTGGATTGAGCCCGGAGAAAGTGCAAAAAGAGGTAGAAGCGTTAATTGGACGTGGAACAGAAGCTTCTCAAACTGTACATTATACACCTCGTGCTAAAAAAGTTATTGAATTGTCTATGGATGAAGCGCGTAAGCTAGGACATTCTTATGTTGGAACAGAACATATTTTACTTGGCTTAATCCGTGAAGGTGAAGGTGTAGCGGCACGTGTATTAAATAATTTAGGTGTAAGCCTCAACAAAGCAAGACAACAAGTGTTACAACTTCTTGGAAGTAACGAAGCAAGTTCAGGTCACCAAGGTGGTTCATCGACAAATGCAAATACACCGACACTAGACAGTTTAGCGCGCGACTTAACAGTTGTTGCACGTGAGAATCGTTTGGATCCTGTTATTGGACGTAGTAAAGAAATTCAACGTGTAATTGAAGTGTTAAGCCGTAGAACAAAAAACAATCCAGTGTTAATTGGAGAGCCTGGTGTAGGTAAAACAGCAATTGCTGAAGGGTTAGCACAGCAAATCGTAAATAATGAAGTTCCTGAAACGTTAAGAGATAAGCGTGTTATGACACTAGATATGGGAACAGTGGTAGCTGGGACGAAATATCGTGGTGAGTTTGAAGATCGTTTAAAGAAAGTAATGGATGAAATACGTCAAGCAGGGAATATTATTCTATTTATTGATGAACTTCATACATTAATCGGTGCAGGTGGAGCAGAAGGTGCAATCGATGCATCGAATATTTTAAAACCATCTTTAGCACGCGGAGAATTACAATGTATTGGTGCGACAACTTTAGATGAGTATCGTAAATATATTGAAAAGGATGCAGCTTTAGAGAGACGTTTCCAGCCAATTCATGTTGATGAGCCGAGTCTAGAAGAATCAACTCAAATCTTGAAAGGATTACGCGATCGTTATGAGGCGCATCACCGTGTGTCTATTACAGATGATGCAATTGATGCAGCTGTAAAACTTTCAGATCGTTATATTACGGATCGTTTCTTACCAGATAAAGCAATTGATTTAATTGATGAAGCTGCTTCAAAAGTTCGCTTGCGTTCTTATACAACACCACCAAACTTAAAAGAGCTTGAAGTGAAGCTTGAGGAAATTCGAAAAGAAAAAGATGCGGCTGTACAAAGTCAAGAGTTTGAAAAGGCTGCTTCCTTACGTGATATGGAACAACGCTTACGTGAGAAATTGGAAGATACAAAACGTCAGTGGAAAGAACAACAAGGAAAAGAAAATTCAGAGGTTACGGTAGAAGATATTGCAAATGTCGTTTCTACATGGACACGTATCCCTGTTTCTAAACTTGCACAAACAGAGACTGATAAATTATTAAACTTAGAATCCATTCTTCATGATCGTGTCATCGGTCAGGATGAAGCTGTAGTGGCTGTAGCGAAAGCTGTTCGTCGTGCAAGAGCAGGATTGAAAGATCCGAAACGTCCAATTGGTTCATTTATTTTCTTAGGGCCAACAGGTGTAGGTAAAACAGAATTAGCAAGAGCATTGGCAGAATCTATGTTCGGTGATGAGGATGCAATGATTCGCATTGATATGTCTGAGTATATGGAGAAACATTCAACTTCTCGCTTAGTTGGTTCTCCTCCAGGATATGTTGGGTATGAAGAAGGCGGACAATTAACAGAGAAGGTTCGTCGTAAGCCTTATTCAGTTGTCCTATTAGATGAAGTAGAGAAGGCACATCCTGATGTATTTAATATTCTACTACAGGTATTGGAAGATGGTCGTTTAACTGATTCTAAAGGACGTACAGTTGATTTCCGTAATACGATTGTTATTATGACGTCTAACGTTGGTGCTGAGGCGTTAAAACGTAACAAACATCTTGGATTTAACGTACAAGATGAAAGCCGTGATTATTCGGATATGAAAGGTAAAGTAATGGATGAGCTGAAAAAGGCATTTCGTCCAGAATTCTTAAACCGTATTGATGAAATTATCGTATTCCATATGCTTGAGAAAAAACATATTCAAGAAATTGTGACTCTTATGGTAAATCAGTTAGTGAATCGCTTAAAAGAACAAGAAATTGAATTGCACTTAACAGAAGGAGCGATTGCAGCTATTGCTGATAAAGGGTTTGATCGTGAATATGGTGCTCGTCCACTACGTAGAGCAATTCAGAAGCATGTAGAAGATAGACTATCGGAAGAACTTTTAAAAGGTGCTATTGAGAAAGGTCAAAAAGTTATCTTTGATGTAGAAGGGGAAACATTTGTCATTCATAGTGCTGAAAAGGTAAAATAAGTATAGACAAACTAAGAGGGCTACGAGATAGCCCTCTTTCTTGTACGAGAAGGTCAAATGTTTATAGATGAAAGCGAAGTGACATATAAAAAGATATGGCTAAAAAGAAAACAAAATTCACATGTCAAGAGTGTGGTTATCAATCACCAAAATATATGGGTAAATGTCCAGGGTGTGGTCAATGGAATTCGCTTGTTGAAGAGATGGAACCCGTTGTATCATCCAGACGCCTAAATTATGCAAATGCAATTCAAACAGAAGTAACAAAACCAAGACGTCTTACAGAAGTAGAAACAAAGTCTGAGGCACGTATTGAAACAAAATTTCAAGAGTTTAACCGTGTACTAGGTGGCGGAATTGTAGATGGATCTTTAGTACTTATTGGTGGGGACCCTGGGATTGGAAAATCAACGTTATTATTACAGATTTCCTCGCAATTAGCAGATGCTTCATATGATGTATTGTATATATCAGGTGAGGAGTCAGCAAAGCAGATTAAACTTCGTGCAGATCGTTTACATGTAAATGGTAGTAATCTATTTGTTGTATCAGAGACAGATTTACAGCGTATTGCAGCACATATTGAAGAGATGAATCCTGCTTTTGTTGTTATTGATTCTATTCAAACGATACATTTACCTGAGGTAACATCAGCTCCTGGTAGTGTGGCGCAAGTACGTGAATGTACAGCAGAATTAATGAAACTTGCAAAAACAAAGGGAATCCCAATTTTCATCGTAGGACATGTGACAAAAGAAGGTGCAATTGCGGGACCGCGTATGCTAGAACATATGGTTGATGCAGTTCTTTACTTTGAAGGAGATCGACACCATACATATCGTATTTTACGAGCTGTAAAGAATCGTTTTGGTTCTACGAATGAAATGGGTATCTTTGAAATGAAAGAACTTGGCCTTGCAGAAGTCTTAAATCCTTCTGAAATTTTCCTTGAGGAAAGACCAGTTGGAGTTGCAGGTTCAACAGTAGTTGCCTCAATGGAAGGAACAAGACCAGTTTTAGTAGAAATACAGGCATTAATTTCCCCTACTAGTTTTGGAAATCCTCGAAGAATGGCGACAGGAATTGATCATAATCGTGTCTCGCTTATTATGGCGGTACTAGAGAAAAGAACAGGTTTACTATTACAAAATCAAGATGCGTATTTAAAAGTAGCTGGTGGTTTGAAATTAGACGAACCGGCAATTGATTTAGCTGTCGCCTTAAGTATAGCTTCAAGTTTTAGAGATAAATCTACGGCACCAACTGATGCGGTAATAGGAGAAGTTGGATTAACTGGAGAAATAAGAAGAGTATCAAGAATTGAACAACGTGTACAAGAAGCAGCTAAATTAGGATTTCAACGTGCTATCATTCCTAGAAAAAATTTAGGGGGATGGACAATTCCAGAGGGGATTGAGGTTGTAGGTGTTTCTAATTTGGGAGAAGCGCTTCGTTTGACATTAGGAGGCTAGGCTATGGAAGAAAATAAGCAACGTGTCAAAAGTATGATTAACATTTTACAGCTCGTGGCCCCAGGAACACCACTGCGCGAAGGGATAGATAATGTACTTCGCGCACAAACGGGGGGACTAATTGTTCTTGGGTATAATGAGCAGATTAAAAGCATTGTTGATGGTGGTTTTCATATTAATTGCGCATTCTCTCCTGCTAGTTTATATGAATTAGCAAAAATGGATGGAGCACTTATTTTAAATGAAACTGGAAGTAAAATTTTAATTGCAAACGCACAGTTAGTTCCAGATTCATCTATTGATTCTATTGAAACAGGTATGCGTCACCGAACAGCAGAGCGTGTAGCAAAGCAGACGGGCAGCCTTGTTGTGGCCATTTCACAAAGACGTAATGTAATTACGCTATATCAAGGGAACTTACGTTATACATTAAAAGATATAGGTGTCATTTTAACGAAGGCAAATCAAGCAATTCAAACGCTAGAAAAATATAAGGCTGTATGGAATGACGGCATTACGAATTTGGGTATTCTAGAATTTGAAGAGGTCGTTACAATGTCCGAGGTGGTTCACGTTTTACATAGTGTTGAAATGGTGCTGCGTATTAAAAATGAAATATTGAGCTATATTCATGAGTTAGGAACAGAAGGTAGGTTAATTCGTTTACAGCTTACAGAATTACTAGCTGATTTAGAGGCAGAGGCAGCATTGTTAATTAAAGATTATCACCAGGAGAAAACACAAGACCATCATCAAATCTTGAAAAAGTTACAAGATCTTGCAAATACACAACTTTTAGAGGATAGTGATTTAGTTAAATTGCTTGGCTATCCAGGACAAACAAGTTTAGAAGAAAGTGTGACACCTAGAGGGTACCGAATCACAAGCAAGATTTCTCGTGTTCCGCCACTTATTATCGAGAATTTAATTAATCGATTTAAAACATTGCAAGGTGTTTGCCGAGCAACTATTAATGAATTGGATGATGTGGAAGGAATTGGAGAAGTGAGAGCGAAGAAAATACGAGAAGGTCTAAAAAGAATTCAAGAGCATCTCTATATGAGTAGACACAATTAAGAATATTACATTGATTCTATAATATAACGACACTAGAACATTTTTGGTATATGATATGATATATTGGTAAATAAAACTATTTACAAAAAAACACGTCCGCTTTTGCATTCGGCGTTTTGATTAGCGAAACAATGGTTAATAATGAGTAGGAGGTGGTTGGATGTTAAAACGGATTGTACAGCTCTTCTTTTTAGTGATTGGGGGAGCGTTAGGGATTTACTTAATCCCCAAAATTATTAATGTATTAGATATCGGTGCGGTTCCTTTGTTGGAAGGATCGTATGTTCGTGCAATTATTGGTGCAATTATTTTATTTTTAACAACATTTTGGCTTGTAGATTATATTGTTCAACTTATTAAGCATATTGAAGAGGCTCTTGTAAAGGCGCCTGTAGCAGATGTTTTATTTGGTACATTAGGATTAATCTCTGGTCTTATTGTTGCATATTTAATTTTGATACCAATTCGTGAATTTACAATTCCAGTTATTAGTACGGTGTTGCAAGTGTTCTTCACCCTTTTACTTGGATATTTAGGATTCCAAGTAGGATTTAAAAAAAGGAATGAATTGCTAGGATTATTTACATTACCCCAACGCGGAGGTAAGAAGAAAAACAATAGTGAGAATGAAGAGGTAGAGGTCGAAGCAGAAAAATCTACGACTCATTGGAAAATTCTCGATACGAGTGTAATTATTGACGGACGTATTGCAGATATTTGCCAAACAAAGTTTTTAGAAGGAACAATTGTCATTCCGCAATTCGTATTAGAAGAGCTTCAGCATATTGCCGATTCTTCAGATGCTTTAAAGCGTAATCGTGGCCGCAGAGGGCTAGACATTTTAAATCGTATTCAAAAGGAGATGCCAATTCCGGTAGAAATTTATGAAGGCGATTTCGATGATATCCAAGAAGTAGATAGCAAGCTTGTAAAGTTGGCAAAAATCACTGGTGGAACTGTAGTAACAAACGATTTCAATTTAAACAAAGTTTCTGAATTACAAGGGGTTACGGTGTTAAACATTAATGATTTAGCTAATGCGATTAAACCAGTCGTACTCCCTGGTGAAGAATTAAGTGTTTATGTTGTGAAAGATGGTAAAGAACAAAATCAAGGTGTTGCATACTTAGATGATGGTACGATGATTGTAGTAGAAGATGGTAGAGAGTATGTGGGTTCACAACTTGACGTACTTGTTACTAGCGTATTACAAACATCGGCTGGTCGTATGATTTTCGCAAAACGTAAATTGCTAGAAAAAGCATTATAAGTAGAGGATTATTAATATGTATACATTAATTATTCCGGCAGCAGGCCAAGGAAAACGAATGGGTGCTGGTAAAAATAAGTTATTTTTACTTATAGATGAAGTACCAATTATTGTGCACACATTGCGTGCTTTTGAAAAAGATAAAGCGTGCAAAAGTATTATTATGGCAATTAACGAAGAAGAACGCCCGTATTTTGAAGAGTTAATGCAGAAGTACCAGATTGAAAAGCACGTACAATTCATTCAGGGTGGAGCCGAAAGACAAGATAGCGTCTATAACGCACTTCAGTATGCGAGTGGTGTCGAATATGTTCTTGTGCATGACGGGGCGCGCCCGTTCGTAACGAATAAAGTGATTCGCGATGTATTAACTGCAGCAGAAAAATATGGAGCTTCCATTTGTGCAGTGCCAGTAAAAGATACTGTTAAGAAAGTAGAGCAGGGTGTTGTTGTAGAAACGGTAGAGCGATCTCAACTTAACGCTGTACAAACACCACAAGGATTCTCTGTTTCTCTTTTGCTAGAAGCTCATAGAAGCGCAAAGCAAAGTTGTTTTCTTGGCACAGATGATGCAAGTCTCGTAGAACGTGTTGGGAAGCAAGTAGGTGTAGTAGAGGGGAGTTACTATAATATTAAAGTGACGACTCCGGAAGATCTATTAATTGCTGAAAGTTTCCTACGTGTTCAAAAGAAATAACATTGATGACGTGTTAATAAAGAAAAGCTCGGCAACAGCCGGGCTTTTCTTTATAAGGATAGCGATATAATATAGAGTCATAAAGCTCAGTAGTTTAGCTTAAGGAGGAAGTAAGGATGTTTCGAATTGGACAAGGTTTTGATGTACATGAATTTGCGGAAGGGCGCCCGTTGATTATCGGTGGAATTACAATTCCACACGAGAAAGGATTAATCGGCCATTCAGATGCAGATGTATTGTTACATACGATTGCTGATGCATGTTTAGGTGCGATTGCAGCAGGAGATATCGGAAAGCATTTTCCTGATACAGACCCAGCTTTTAAAGATGCAGATTCAGCTGTATTGTTACAAAAAGTTTGGGAATTTGTGCGTGAACAAGGTTACGAGTTAGGAAATTTAGATTGTACAATTATTGCTCAAAAACCAAAAATGGCACCACATATTGAGAGTATGCGTAAGCGCATTAGTGAACTGTTAGAAACGTCTATCGATAACATTAATGTAAAGGCAACAACAACAGAAAAATTAGGATTTACAGGTAGAGAAGAAGGGATTGCTTCTCAAGCGGTTGTTTTATTACAGAAAAAATAATGGTTTTTAATTCGTAAGATGGATAATCACATTTTTTTGGTGTACAATTATAGAATGTGTTGACATTAAGAATGGAAGGTGTACCAATTATGGAAAAGCAAGTGAGAGTGCGCTACGCGCCAAGTCCAACAGGACACTTACATATCGGAAATGCGCGTACGGCATTATTTAATTATTTATTTGCTCGTCATTTAGATGGCAAATTTATTATTCGTATTGAAGATACTGATGTAAAACGTAACGTGGCTGGTGGAGAAGAAAGCCAATTAAAATACTTGAAATGGCTCGGTATGGACTGGGATGAAGGTGTTGATGTTGGTGGTGAATTTGGACCATATCGCCAAACAGAGCGTTTAGATATTTATAAAAAATTATATGAAGATTTATTAGAGCGTGGTCTAGCTTATAAATGTTATATGACAGAAGAAGAGCTAGAAGCAGAGCGTGAAGGACAAATCGCTCGCGGTGAAACACCTCGTTACGCAGGTAACCACCGTGAATTAACTGAAGAACAAGTGAAAGAATTTGAAGCTGAGGGACGTATTCCAAGTATTCGTTTCCGTGTACCAGCTAATCGTGACTACACATTCAAAGATATTGTAAAAGATGAAGTTGCGTTCCATTCAAATGATTTCGGTGATTTTGTTATTGTGAAAAAGGATGGAATTCCAACTTATAACTTTGCAGTAGCAGTAGATGATCATCTAATGGAAATTACACATGTACTTCGTGGTGATGATCATATTTCAAATACACCGAAACAAATGATGATTTATGAAGCTTTCGGCTGGGATATTCCACAATTCGGTCATATGACTCTAATTGTTAATGAAAGTCGTAAAAAGTTAAGTAAGCGTGATGAATCTATTATTCAATTTATTGAGCAATATAAAGAGCTTGGGTATCTTCCAGAAGCAATCTTTAACTTTATTGCACTACTAGGTTGGTCTCCGGTAGGAGAAGAAGAAATCTTCTCTAAAGATGAGTTTATCAAAATGTTCGATGCAGCTCGTTTATCAAAATCACCTGCATTATTTGATTCTCAAAAACTAAAATGGATGAACAACCAGTATATGAAAAAGCAAGATTTAGATACGGTTGTAGAGTTAAGCTTACCGCATTTAGTGAAAGCTGGACGTGTGGGAGAAACTTTAAGCGAACAAGACCAAGCTTGGATTCGTGATGTAATTGCTTTATACCATGAACAAATGAGTTTTGGAGCTGAAATTGTAGAGCTTTCTGAAATGTTCTTTAAAGATCATGTTGATTATGAAGAAGAAGGACAAGAAGTATTAAATGGTGAACAAGTACCTGAAGTACTTCGTGCATTTGCTGGTCAAATAGAAGCTCTAGAAGCAATGGAGCCAGCAGCAATTAAGGCAGCGATTAAAGCAGTTCAAAAGGAAACAGGACATAAAGGTAAAAATTTATTTATGCCAATCCGTGTTGCAACTACAGGACAAACGCATGGTCCAGAGCTTCCGAATGCTATTGCACTTCTTGGAAAAGAAAAAGTTTTAAATCGTCTTCAAAAAGTAATTGGTTAACATTTTCTAGGTTTAGAAATATAATAAGTATACCTAAAACCTAATAAGGAAAAGCGACGAGAAGGAGAAGTAGAAAATCAGGCTTTTTACAGAGAGAACCACCTTTAGGCTGGGAGTGGTTTATAAGCGGATTTTTGAAATGCCCCTTCGAGTCTTCTGCTGAACAGCGAATTGCTTCGTGGGATGTCTTAGGCCGCAAAGTAAGCAGAAGCGGTTTACACCGTTATCATGGATGAGTTTGAGGCTTTTTTAAGCCTAAACAGAGTGGAACCGCGCTTAAAAGGCGTCTCTGTCAATATGACAGAGACGCCTTTTTTTTATACCGTGTAAATAGGTATGAATATAGAATTTATCTCCTTATATAAAGAATTAGGGGAGAAGTGATGAGTTAGGGGAGTTAGTTCGCTCGACAAAAAAGCAGCCCATAAAGGGGAGGGAACACCGATGTTTAAGAGGCTTCGGGAAGATATTGAAGTCGTTTTTGAACAGGATCCAGCGGCAAGAGGTTATTTCGAAGTCATTTTAACTTACTCTGGATTACATGCAGTTTGGGCCCATCGAATTGCACATGCTTTTTATAAAAGAAATTTTTTCTTTCTTGCACGTTTTGTTTCACAAGTGAGCCGCTTTTTTACTGGCATTGAGATCCATCCAGGAGCAACAATTGGTCGACGTTTTTTCATAGATCATGGAATGGGAGTTGTAATCGGAGAAACTTGTGAAATTGGTGATAATGTAACGATTTATCAAGGGGTTACATTAGGTGGTACAGGAAAAGAAAAAGGAAAGAGGCATCCAACAATTCAGGATAATGTATTAATTGCGACGGGTGCTAAAGTTCTTGGTTCTATTACTGTGGGAGAGAATTCTAAAATCGGAGCAGGGTCTGTCGTATTAAAAGAAGTTCCTGCACATTCTACAGTTGTAGGTATACCTGGCCGTGTCGTTATTCAAAATGGAGTAAAGATTGGTCAAGAATTAAATCACTCTGACCTTCCGGATCCGATTTTTGATAAATTAAAGGCTATGGAAGTAGAACTTGATAAATTGAAGAAACAATTGGAATTAAAGGTAGAAAGGAAGGATAAAAATGACTATTCACATTTATAATACGTTAACACGTCAAAAAGAAGAGTTTGTTCCATTAGAAGAAAATAAGGTAAAGATGTATGTATGCGGACCTACAGTTTATAACTACATTCATATTGGGAATGCAAGGCCTCCTATGGTATTCGATACAGTGCGTCGTTATTTAGAATACAAAGGATACGATGTGCAATATGTATCTAACTTTACGGATGTAGATGATAAATTAATTAAAGCGGCAAATGAATTAGGTGAAGATGTACCGACAATTGCTGATCGTTTTGTTGAAGCGTACTTTGAAGATGTAACAGCACTAGGTTGCAAACACGCAACAGTTCATCCTCGTGTAACAGAAAATATGGATATCATTATTGAATTTATTCAAGAACTTGTGAATAAAGGGTATGCATATGAATCAGAGGGTGATGTGTACTTTAAGACGAAGGAATTCGAAGGTTACGGTAAATTATCACATCAACCAATCGCAGATTTACGTCACGGTGCTCGTATTGAGGTAGGGGAAAAGAAACAAGACCCTCTTGATTTTGCTTTATGGAAAGCTGCGAAAGAAGGAGAAATCTTCTGGGAAAGCCCTTGGGGGCAAGGACGTCCAGGATGGCATATTGAATGCTCAGCAATGGCGCGTAAGTACTTAGGGGATACAATTGACATTCATGCTGGTGGTCAAGACTTGGCTTTCCCACATCATGAAAATGAAATTGCGCAGTCAGAGGCATTGACTGGAAAAACGTTTGCACGTTACTGGATGCATAATGGATATATTAATATTAACAATGAGAAGATGTCTAAATCGCTTGGTAACTTTATTTTAGTTCACGATATTATTAAGCAATACGACCCGCAGTTAATTAGATTCTTTATGTTATCAGTACACTATCGTCACCCGATTAACTTTAGTGAAGAGTTATTACAAAGTACGAATAATGGACTGGAAAGAATTAAAACAGCTTATGGGAACTTAAAGCATCGTATGGAGAGTAGTACGGATTTAACGGACCATAATGAGAAATGGTTAGCTGAAATAGAGAAATTCCAGACTGCATTTGAAGAGGCAATGAATGATGACTTTAACACTGCAAATGCAATTACCGAATTATACAACGTAGCAAATCATGCAAATCAATATTTACTTGAAGAGCATACATCTAAAGTTGTGATTGAAGCATACGTAAAACAACTGGAAACGTTATTTGATATTTTGGGATTAGAATTATCAAAAGAAGAATTACTGGATGAAGAAATTGAAGAGCTTATCCAAAAGCGCATTGAAGCTCGTAAAAATCGTGATTTTGCATTGTCTGATCAAATTCGTGACGATTTAAAAGAACGTAATATTATTTTAGAAGATACCGCTCAAGGTACAAGATGGAAAAGAGGATAAGGATGATCGATGCAAAGCAATTAAACAGCTTGGCGTTAGCGTATATGGGTGATGCGGTATATGAACAATATATCCGCTATCACCTCCTTCAAAAAGGAAAAGTTCGCCCTAATCAATTACACCGCTTAGGGACGAGCTTTGTTTCAGCAAAAGCACAGGCGAAAGTTGTTTATCATTTATTAGAGACGGCATTTTTGACAGAGGAAGAAGAGGCGGTATTAAGAAGAGGGCGTAATGCAAATTCAGGTACAGTTCCGAAAAATACGGATGTACAAACATATCGACATAGTACAGCCTTTGAAGCGCTAATTGGTTATCATCATTTATTAAATAATCGTGAAAGATTAGACGAAATTGTATATAAGGCAATTGCAGTTTTAGAAGAAAAGGAAGGGGGCACATCATCATGACTAGTGAATATATTATCGGACGTAACCCTGTAATTGAAGCGTTAAGATCAGGGAGAGATATTAATAAAATTTGGATCGCAGAAGGTGCTGCCAAAGGACAAGTACAAATTGTACTAGCGTTAGCGAAAGAAAATAAGATTATTTTACAACATGCACCAAAGAAAAAGTTAGATCAATTAGTTGAGGGTAATCATCAAGGTGTAATTGCTCAAGTAGCTGCATATCAGTATGCAGAGTTAGAAGATTTATTCAAAGTGGCAGAAAAACGTAATGAAGATCCATTCTTCTTGATTTTAGATGAGATTGAAGATCCGCATAACCTAGGTTCTATTATGCGTACTGCTGATGCAACAGGAGCTCATGGAATTATTATTCCGAAGAGAAGAGCTGTGGGACTTACAGCATCAGTTGCGAAAGCATCAACAGGAGCGATTGAATACATTCCTGTTGCGCGCGTAACAAACTTATCTCGTACAATTGATGAATTAAAAGAGCGTGGACTTTGGATTGCTGGTACAGATGCCAAAGGGAAAACGGATTACCGTAATTTAGATGGTACAATGCCGATTGGGTTAGTAATTGGTAGTGAAGGAAAAGGTATGAGTCGTATTATTGGTGAAAAGTGTGATTTCTTAATCACTTTACCGATGGTTGGTAAAGTTACATCCTTAAATGCTTCAGTAGCCGCAAGTTTGTTAATGTATGAGGTATATCGTAAACGTCACGAAATTGGTAAATAAAAAATGAACGATATTTTAATCGTTGACGGTTACAACATTATCGGAGCTTGGGGAGATTTGAAGAAACTGCGGGATGTAGATTTACAATCATCAAGAGATGCGCTTATTGATAAGATGGCGGATTATCAAGGTTATACAGGTATAAAAGTGATGATAGTCTTTGATGCCTATACAGTCCATGGTATTGAAAAAAAGATGAAACAATCTCGTGTAGAAGTAATATTCACACGAAAGAATCAAACTGCAGACGAAAAGATAGAGCAACTTGCGATAGAGCTTAGAAATATAAATACACAAATATATGTTGCGACTTCGGATTATACAGAACAATGGGTTATATTTGGGCAAGGTGCCCTTCGAAAATCTGCGCGTGAATTAGAGTTGGAAGTACAAGCGATGGAACAACAAGTAAGAAGGCGCACAAAAGACACGAAAGAACAGCAGCCCGCCATGCGAAAGATATTTAGTAAAGATATTACAGAAAAATTAGAAAAATTAAGAAGAGGAGAGCGTTGAAGCATTGACGCTCTTTATCTTTTTACTGTATAATATTGCTAAATAAATAGCGGTCGGAGGGATCAAGGTGGAAGCAGGCTTCGTAAGTATAGGCGACGTTACATTTCGTGATTTAGAGGATGAGGCAATCGTTGAGTTAGTTCGAAAAGGTAATACTGACGCTCTAGAATATTTAATTCACAAGTATAAGAACTTTGTTCGTGCGAAATCAAGATCTTACTTTTTAGTGGGTGCCGATCGAGAAGACATTGTTCAAGAAGGTATGATAGGGTTGTTTAAAGCAATTCGTGATTATAAAGAGGACAAGCTGTCTTCATTCAAAGCATTTGCTGAACTATGTATCACTCGACAAATTATTACCGCTATTAAAACGGCAACAAGACAAAAACATATTCCTTTAAATTCGTATGTGTCTTTAGATAAGCCGATTTACGATGAGGAATCTGATCGAACGTTATTGGATGTTATTTCTGAAGCGAAGGTGACTGATCCTGAAGAGATGATCATTAGCCAGGAAGAATATACAGACATAGAATCAAAAATATCTGAATTATTAAGCGATTTAGAAAGGAAAGTGCTTTCTTTATATTTAGATGGTCGTTCTTATCAAGAGATTTCAGAACAGTTAAACAGGCATGTGAAATCTATTGATAACGCTTTACAAAGAGTAAAGAGAAAATTGGAACGATATATGGAAATGAGAGAAAGTACAACTTTAAATTCATAAGAAGTAACAAGTGCTACAGGTGTAAAATAAATCACCTGTTTTCTTTTGTAGAGAGTACAAAATGCATGTCATTGACATTGTCTTTTATTGTATGATACATTTTTAGGGACATAATGTTACAAGGTTGGTGTAACTAATGAGGAAAAAAGTTGTACTCTCATGTGAAGAGTGTAAAAATCGAAACTACTCTACTATGAAAGATACGAGCTCAATAGAGCGACTTGAAATAAAAAAGTTTTGTAAAACATGCAATCAGCATACAGTTCACAAGGAAACAAAATAAATAATTGAAATAATACACTGGAGGTCCCGCAGATGCGTTTAACGAACTTTTTCGGCGATGTAGGTCGCGAAATGAAAAAAGTAAGTTGGCCTAAAAAAGATGAATTACTCCGCTCAACAGCGACTGTTGTTGCTACAGTTGTGTTCTTTGCGATTTTCTTCGCAGTAGTTGATATGGGCATTTCTTCTTTAATTCGGTTAATTCTTGGTTAATTCTTGAATAAGAAGCACTTATCCATGATATAATGTTATTTATAAGAACTGTGTAAAAGCCCGGTGAACGGGTTTTTTCATTTGCGCAAAAAAATGTACGTCAGGGAGGGAAGGACGCTCGTCCTAAATGAATGGAAAAAAGTTGGTATGTTGTCCATACTTATTCTGGATATGAAAATAAAGTAAAAGCAAACCTAGAGAAACGTGTAGAATCAATGGGTATGCAAGATAAAATTTTCCGTGTTGTTGTCCCGGAAGAAGTAGAAGTAGAAATGAAAAACGGAAAAGAAAAATTAATGAAAAGAAAAGTGTTCCCAGGTTATGTATTAGTAGAATTAATCATGACTGATGACTCTTGGTATGTTGTACGTAACACGCCGGGTGTAACTGGGTTCGTTGGTTCTTCTGGTTCTGGATCTAAACCATCACCTCTATTAGAAGAGGAAGTTGTTACCATTATGAAACATATGGGAATGGATAACGAAGTGGTTGATTTCGACTTTGAACTTCATGAGACAGTACGTGTAAATGAGGGGCCATTCGCAGATTATACAGGTGCTATTGAAGAAATTGATGTGGAGAAGAAAAAGGTTAGCGTGCTTGTGGACATGTTTGGTCGCGAGACTCCAGTTGAACTTGACTTCCATCAAATTGAAAAATTATAAAATGAAACTTGAAATGAATTGTAAAAAGTGATAATATCTTTTAAGTCAGTACGTCTTCGTTATCGGAGACGTTTTTTGAAAGATTTTATCCTTACAGATAAAATATGACGTGGGAGGGCAAATCACTGTCCAATTGACCACATCACGGACTTAAGGAGGTGTGTCTCGTGGCTAAAAAGGTAATTAAAATGGTAAAGCTTCAAATTCCTGCAGGTAAAGCTAACCCAGCTCCACCAGTTGGTCCAGCATTAGGACAAGCAGGTGTTAACATCATGGGCTTCTGTAAAGAGTTTAACGCTCGTACAGCAGATCAAGCTGGTCTTATCATCCCTGTTGAAATTACGGTATTTGAGGACCGTTCATTCACTTTCATTACTAAAACTCCTCCTGCTGCTGTTCTTCTTAAGAAAGTAGCTGGTATTGAGTCTGGTTCTGGTGAACCAAACCGTAATAAAGTGGCAACTGTTAAGCGTGATAAAGTACGCGAAATCGCTGAAACTAAAATGCCTGACCTAAACGCTGCTAGCGTAGAAGCTGCAATGCGTATGGTTGAAGGTACTGCACGCAGTATGGGCATCGTTATCGAAGACTAATTCGATTTGTTTTTAAAAAAGGTTGCGGGTCTGGAATTCCAATTCGCAACCTTTATTATCGTAAATGATTATCGTTTTTAAATAAATGGATGGCGCTCATCCTCAGGTTATACCTGAAAACAGGCGTAAACGTGGGAGGTTATTCCGCTAAAACCACATTCGAGGAGGAAATAAAAATGGCTAAAAGAGGTAAAAAGTACGTAGAAGCTGCAAAGCTTGTTGATCGTGCAGCTGCTTACTCTGCGACAGAAGCAGTAGAATTAGTAAAGAAAACAAACACAGCTAAATTTGATGCAACTGTAGAAGCTGCATTCCGTTTAGGTGTTGACCCTAAGAAAGCTGACCAACAAATCCGTGGTGCAGTTGTTCTTCCACACGGTACTGGTAAAGTACAACGTGTATTAGTATTTGCTAAAGGTGAAAAAGCTAAAGAAGCTGAAGCTGCTGGAGCTGACTTCGTAGGCGATACTGATTACATCGGTAAAATCCAACAAGGTTGGTTCGATTTCGATGTAGTAGTAGCAACTCCTGACATGATGGGTGAAGTTGGTAAACTTGGTCGCGTATTAGGACCTAAAGGTTTAATGCCAAACCCTAAAACTGGAACAGTTACTTTCGATGTAACTAAAGCTGTTAACGAAATCAAAGCTGGTAAAGTTGAATACCGCGTTGATAAAGCTGGTAACATCCACGTTCCAATCGGTAAAGTATCTTTCGAAGATGCTAAATTAGTAGAAAACTTCAAAACAATTGCTGACACTTTACAAAAAGTTAAGCCAGCTGCTGCAAAAGGTACTTACATGAAGAACGTAACAGTTGCTTCTACAATGGGACCTGGCGTACGTGTAGACGTTTCTACATTAGCGTAAATTTTGGAAGTTGACTTCATAAAGAAGTTTTAATATAATCATTTATGTTGTGAATTTAATTAGTGTACCGTAGACAGTAGGTGTCAATAGACTTAATTTCCTACCTAGGTGTTAATATACGAAGCGGAATTTTTTTCTGTGACTATATGCCTCCATGTCTACAAGTTGGGCATGGAGGTTTTTAGTGCACTTTCGGTACATCTTCTATATAATCTACAGGAGGTGTAATAACATGAGCAAAGTAATCGAAACTAAACAACAAGTTGTAACTGAAATCGCGGACAAACTTCGCGCTAGTAAATCTACAATCGTTGTTGACTACCGTGGTTTAACAGTTTCTGAAGCAACAGAATTACGTAAGCAATTACGTGAAGCTGGCGTTGAGTTCAAAGTTTACAAAAACTCTCTAACTCGTCGTGCTGCAGAATCTGCTGAAATGGCTGAGTTAAATGAATTCTTAACGGGACCAAACGCAATCGCGTTCAGTAACGAGGATGTAGTTGCTCCTGCGAAAGTATTAAACGACTTCGCTAAAGATCATGAAGCTTTAGAAATTAAAGCGGGCGTAATCGAAGGTAAACTTGTAACACTTGATGAGGTTAAAGCAATCGCTACTCTTCCATCACGTGAAGGCTTACTTTCTATGCTTCTTAGCGTTCTTCAAGCTCCAATCCGTAACCTTGCACTTGCTACTAAAGCAGTTGCAGACCAAAAGGAAGAGCAAGGCGCTTAATTTTTTAAAAGATAATTACGTATTATCGATAAAACAATACAAACCTATTTAAGGGAGGATATTTACAATGACTAAAGAACAAATCATTGAAGCAGTTAAATCTATGACTGTATTAGAACTTAACGACTTAGTAAAAGCTATCGAGGAAGAATTCGGCGTAACTGCTGCTGCTCCTGTAGCTGTTGCTGGTGGCGCTGGAGAAGCTGCTGCTGAGAAAACTGAATTTGATGTGGAACTAACTAGCGCTGGTGCACAAAAAATCAAAGTTATCAAAGTTGTTCGTGAAATCACTGGTCTTGGCTTAAAAGAAGCTAAAGAATTAGTTGACAACACTCCAAAAGTAATCAAAGAAGCTGCTGCTAAAGAAGAAGCTGAAGAAATCAAAGCTAAACTTGAAGAAGTTGGCGCTGCTGTAGAAGTTAAGTAATTAACTTTTGATGCTTTAAAAAAAGCTCGCTCTCATGCGAGCTTTTTTTTTAACTGTAAAGAAAAGAGGTGGCCATATGGCAGACCATTATTTTTCTAACGACCCTTCTAGTAAAAGTGATCGTAAGCGATGGGAGTTTGTCCTTCGTGGATCTCGATTTACTTTCTTATCTGATCATGGGGTGTTCTCGAAAAACGAAGTGGACTTTGGTTCCCGTCTTTTAATTGAAGCGTTTCAAATGCCAGATATTAAAGGTAATATATTAGACGTAGGTTGCGGATACGGTCCTATTGGTTTGTCGTTAGCGAAAGAGTTTCAAGGTCGTGAAGTTCACATGGTGGATGTGAATGAGAGGGCACTTGGGCTTGCGAAAGAAAACGCCGCTAATAACAAAATCGAGAATATACGTATTTTTCAAAGTAGCGTCTATGAAAATGTAGATGGTAAGTATGCTGCTATTCTATCTAACCCTCCAATTCGTGCGGGTAAAGATATCGTACATGAGATTTTAGAAAAAGCTGTGGAGTATTTAGTTCCAGGTGGAGAACTTTGGATTGTTATTCAAAAGAAACAAGGTGCACCGTCTGCGCTAAAAAAACTAGAAGAAGTATTTTCTGAGGTTGAGGTTGTAGAAAAGAAAAAAGGATATTATATCATAAAATCAAAAAAACGTTGACGGTTATTTTTGGCTATGTTAACATTATACAATGCCAATATATGATTTTCTGCGTTGAGAAAGATGTATATTTTTGTTTCTCTTGGAAAAGATAGTAAAATCAGCAGATTATGAAACAGAATGATGGTTTTCTTATAGAAGCCATTTTTCTTTTTTGAGCAGGTAGAAAGACTCAACGTATTTATCTTTAAGAGAAAGAGACTACGCTAATAGCAGTAGTTGTATTTATTTGTGATTTTGCACAAATTTTTTTGTGCATTTATAATACTCATGATTTGAGGGGTGAAGCAGTTGACAGGTCAACTAGTTCAATACGGACGCCACCGCCAACGAAGAAGTTATGCCCGTATTAGTGAAGTATTAGAGTTACCAAATCTTATCGAAATTCAAACCTCTTCTTATCAGTGGTTTCTTGATGAGGGTTTGCGAGAAATGTTCCAAGACATTTCTCCGATTGAAGACTTTACGGGAAATCTATCGCTTGAATTTATCGACTACAGCTTAGGTGAACCTAAATACTCTGTAGACGAATGCAAAGAGCGTGATGTGACGTATGCAGCACCACTTCGTGTAAAAGTGCGTCTAATCAACAAGGAAACTGGTGAAGTAAAAGAACAAGATGTGTTCATGGGAGATTTCCCACTCATGACAGAGACTGGAACATTCGTAATTAACGGTGCAGAACGTGTTATCGTTTCCCAGTTAGTTCGCTCTCCAAGCGTATACTATAGTGGCAAAGTGGATAAAAACGGAAAACGTGGTTTTACTGCTACTGTAATTCCAAACCGCGGAGCTTGGTTAGAGTATGAGACAGATGCTAAGGATGTTGTATATGTGCGTATTGACCGTACGCGTAAACTTCCTGTAACTGTTTTGTTACGCGCATTAGGGTTTGGCTCTGATCAAGAAATCACCGAGCTTTTAGGTGATAACGAATACTTAAGCAACACATTAGAAAAAGACAACACAGATAGCACAGAAAAAGCATTGCTTGAAATTTATGAGCGTCTACGTCCTGGTGAACCACCAACAGTAGAAAATGCTAAGAGCTTACTTGTGTCTCGTTTCTTTGATCCAAAGCGCTACGATTTAGCAAATGTAGGTCGCTATAAGATCAACAAGAAGTTACACATTAAAAACAGATTGTTTAATCAACGTTTAGCTGAAACATTAGTGGATCCAGAAACTGGTGAAATTTTAGCGGCAGAAGGAACAATCTTAGATCGTCGTACACTTGATCGCATTTTACCTTACTTAGAGAAAAACATTGGATTCAAAACAGCGAAACCAATGGGTGGAGTGGTAGAAGGCGATGTTGAGCTGCAATCTATTAAGATTTATGCTCCTGAGTCGGAAGGCGAACGCGTAATTAATGTAATTGGTAATGCAAACATTACTCGTGATGTGAAACACATCACACCAGGTGATATCCTTGCTTCTATCAGTTACTTCTTCAACCTACTATACAAAGTAGGGGATACAGATGATATTGACCATTTAGGAAACCGTCGTCTGCGTTCTGTTGGAGAACTGTTACAAAATCAATTCCGTATCGGTCTTTCTCGTATGGAACGTGTTGTTCGTGAGAGAATGTCGATCCAAGATACAAATGCAATTACACCACAGGCACTAATTAATATTCGTCCTGTTATTGCATCTATTAAAGAGTTCTTCGGAAGTTCTCAGTTATCTCAGTTTATGGACCAAACAAACCCATTAGCAGAGTTAACTCACAAACGAAGACTATCTGCATTAGGACCTGGTGGTTTAACGCGTGAGCGCGCAGGCTTTGAAGTGCGTGACGTTCATTACTCTCACTACGGTCGTATGTGTCCGATTGAAACACCAGAGGGACCAAACATCGGTTTGATTAACTCATTATCTTCGTTCGCGAAAGTAAATGAGTTTGGTTTCATTGAAACACCATACCGTCGTGTTGACCCAGAAACTGGTCTTGTAACAGGGCATGTTGATTACTTAACAGCAGATGAAGAAGATAACTATGTTGTAGCCCAAGCGAATATGAAATTATCTGACGAAGGTGAATTCCTAAGTGAAGATATCGTAGCTCGTTTCCGTGGTGAAAACATTGTCACAAATAGAGAACGCATCGACTACATGGATGTATCTCCAAAACAAGTAGTGTCGGCAGCGACAGCTTGTATTCCGTTCTTAGAAAACGATGACTCTAACCGCGCACTTATGGGAGCGAACATGCAACGTCAGGCGGTTCCGTTAATGAATCCGGAATCTCCGATTGTAGGTACAGGTATGGAGTACGTATCAGCAAAAGACTCAGGTGCTGCAGTAATCTGTAAACATCCCGGTGTTGTTGAGCGCGTAGAAGCACGTGAAGTTTGGGTACGTCGCTATGTAGAAGTTGACGGTCAAATAGTAAAAGGCGACTTAGATCGCTACAAAATGCAAAAATTCATTCGTTCTAACCAAGGAACTTGTTACAACCAACGTCCAATCGTAAGTGTTGGAAATGAAGTTGTAAAAGGTGAAATCCTTGCGGATGGTCCTTCTATGGAATTAGGTGAACTAGCACTTGGACGTAACGTGCTTGTTGGCTTCATGACTTGGGACGGTTATAACTACGAGGATGCGATCATCATGAGTGAGCGCCTTGTAAAAGATGATGTGTACACTTCTATTCATATTGAAGAATATGAATCAGAAGCTCGTGATACGAAGCTTGGACCAGAAGAAATTACACGTGACATTCCAAACGTTGGGGAAGACGCATTACGTAACCTTGACGAGCGCGGTATCATTCGCGTTGGTGCTGAAGTAAAAGATGGAGATTTACTTGTTGGTAAAGTAACACCTAAAGGTGTAACAGAATTAACAGCTGAAGAACGTCTATTACATGCTATCTTTGGAGAAAAAGCGCGTGAAGTACGTGATACATCACTACGTGTACCACACGGTGGTGGCGGTATTATCTTAGACGTAAAAGTATTCAACCGTGAAGATGGCGATGAATTGCCACCGGGCGTGAATCAACTTGTACGTGCATATATCGTTCAAAAACGTAAAATTTCTGAAGGTGACAAGATGGCCGGACGTCACGGTAACAAAGGTGTTATTTCTCGTATTTTACCAGAAGAAGATATGCCTTACCTACCAGACGGTACGCCAATCGATATCATGTTAAACCCATTAGGGGTACCATCTCGTATGAATATCGGTCAGGTATTAGAGCTTCATCTTGGTATGGCAGCAAGATACCTTGGCATTCACATTGCAACACCAGTATTCGATGGTGCTCGTGAGGAAGATGTTTGGGGCACAATTGAAGAAGCTGGTATGGCAAATGACGCGAAAACAATCCTGTATGACGGACGTACTGGTGAACCATTCGATAACCGCGTATCTGTTGGTGTCATGTATATGATCAAACTTGCGCACATGGTTGACGATAAACTTCATGCTCGTTCTACTGGACCATACTCACTTGTAACGCAGCAACCTCTTGGAGGTAAAGCTCAGTTCGGTGGACAGCGTTTCGGTGAGATGGAGGTTTGGGCACTTGAAGCTTACGGTGCTGCTTATACTCTTCAAGAAATCTTAACAGTGAAGTCTGATGATGTTGTTGGACGTGTTAAGACTTATGAAGCAATTGTTAAAGGCGAAAATGTTCCAGAACCAGGCGTTCCTGAATCATTCAAAGTATTGATTAAAGAGCTGCAAAGTTTAGGTATGGACGTTAAAATGATGTCTAGCGACGATACAGAAATTGAAATGCGTGATACAGAAGATGACGATGATCATCAGTCAGCAGATAAATTGAATGTCGAAGTTGAGACAACTAAGGAATAATTGGGATAACCTGTAGACTAAAAGGGAGGTAGGCCCCTTGATAGATGTAAATAACTTTGAATATATGAAGATTGGACTTGCTTCACCTGACAAGATTCGTTCTTGGTCATACGGTGAAGTTAAGAAACCAGAAACTATTAACTATCGTACGTTAAAGCCTGAAAAAGATGGCTTGTTCTGTGAGCGTATTTTCGGACCACAAAAGGACTGGGAATGTCATTGCGGAAAATACAAACGTGTACGTTATAAAGGTGTAGTTTGTGATCGATGTGGCGTTGAAGTAACGCGTGCAAAAGTACGTCGTGAACGTATGGGTCATATCGAATTAGCTGCTCCTGTATCTCATATTTGGTATTTCAAAGGTATCCCGAGCCGCATGGGACTTGTCTTAGACATGTCCCCTCGCGCGCTTGAAGAAGTAATTTATTTCGCTTCTTATGTTGTAACAGAAAGTGGAGATACACCACTTGATAAGAAGCAATTACTTTCTGAAAAAGAATACCGTGCATATCGTGATCGATATGGTAGCACATTCCAAGCTGCTATGGGTGCAGAAGCAATTAAAAAGCTACTACAAGACATCGATTTAGATAAAGAAGTAGACTTCTTAAAAGAAGAATTAAAAACAGCACAAGGACAACGCCGTACTCGTGCTATTAAACGTCTAGAAGTATTAGAAGCATTCCGTAACTCTGGAAATGAACCGTCTTGGATGATCTTAGATGTTCTACCAGTAATCCCACCAGAACTACGCCCAATGGTACAGTTAGACGGTGGACGTTTTGCTACTTCTGACTTAAACGACTTATACCGTCGTGTAATTAACCGTAACAACCGTTTAAAACGTCTATTGGACTTAGGTGCACCAAGCATCATCGTTCAAAACGAAAAACGTATGTTACAAGAAGCTGTAGACGCATTAATCGATAATGGTCGTCGTGGCCGTCCAGTTACTGGGCCAGGTAACCGTCCATTAAAATCACTATCTCACATGCTAAAAGGTAAACAAGGACGTTTCCGTCAAAACTTATTAGGTAAACGTGTTGACTACTCTGGTCGTTCTGTAATCGTTGTAGGACCGAACTTAAAGATGTATCAATGTGGATTGCCAAAAGAAATGGCGCTTGAACTGTTCAAACCTTTCGTAATGAAAGAGTTAGTTGAAAAAGGATTAGCACATAACATTAAGAGTGCGAAACGTAAAATCGAGCGTGTACAACCTGAAGTTTGGGACGTTTTAGAGTCTGTGATTAAAGAACATCCAGTACTTCTAAACCGCGCACCAACACTTCACCGTCTTGGTATCCAGGCGTTTGAACCTACATTAGTAGAAGGTCGCGCAATCCGTCTTCACCCACTTGTATGTACTGCATACAACGCGGACTTTGACGGTGACCAAATGGCCGTTCACGTACCTTTATCATCAGAAGCTCAAGCTGAAGCTCGTCTTCTTATGTTAGCGGCACAAAACATCTTGAACCCGAAAGACGGTAAACCAGTTGTTACTCCATCTCAGGATATGGTATTAGGTAACTATTACTTAACACTTGAGCGTGAAGGTGCAATCGGTGAAGGTATGGTCTTCAAAGATGCAAACGAAGCATTGCTTGCATATCAAAATGGATATGTTCATCTTCATACACGTGTTGCAGTAGCTGCAAGTGCAGTAAACAACGCAACATTTACTGAAGAGCAAAAGAGTATGCTTCTATTAACAACAGTTGGTAAATTAATATTTAACGAAATCTTACCAGAGTCGTTCCCTTATATTAATGAACCAACAAATTCAAACCTTGAAAAAGAAACACCAGCGAAATATTTCGTTGAAAAAGGTGCGAACATTAAAGAAATTATTGCTAGTCGCGAAGAAGTGGCGCCATTTAGCAAGAAGATCCTTGGTAACATCATTGCGGAAGTGTTCAAACGTTTCCAAATTACAGAAACGTCTCGCATGCTTGACCGTATGAAAAACTTAGGATTCAAGTACTCTACAAAAGCTGGTATTACAGTTGGAGTATCTGACATTCTTGTATTAGGCGAAAAAGATGAAATTCTCCACGAAGCACAAGCAAAAGTAGATAATGTAATTAAACAATTCCGTCGCGGTTTAATCACGGAAGAAGAACGTTACGATCGCGTTATCTCTATTTGGAGTAATGCAAAAGATGTTATCCAAGGAAAACTGATGAAATCCTTGAATAAACGCAACCCAATCTTCATGATGAGTGACTCAGGTGCCCGTGGTAACGCATCTAACTTTACTCAGCTTGCTGGTATGCGTGGTCTTATGGCCAATCCATCTGGTCGTATCATCGAACTTCCAATCAAATCGAGTTTCCGTGAAGGTTTAACAGTACTTGAGTACTTCATCTCTACGCATGGTGCGCGTAAAGGTCTTGCCGATACAGCACTTAAAACTGCCGATTCTGGTTACTTAACACGTCGTCTTGTTGACGTTGCACAAGATGTAATCGTTCGTGAAGATGATTGTGGAACAGATCGCGGTTTATTAATTGGTGCGATTAAAGAGGGCAATGAAGTTATCGAGTCATTATATGATCGTCTTGTTGGACGTTTTGCAAGAAAAACTGTAAAACATCCTGAAACAGGTGAAGTATTAGTTGCTGAAAATCAATTAATTACTGAAGATATCGCTCATATCGTTGAAAATTCGGGTGTTGAAACTGTAAACATTCGTTCAGCGTTTACGTGTAACACTCGCCACGGTGTATGTAAGAAGTGTTACGGTCGTAACTTAGCAACTGGAACAGACGTAGAAGTAGGAGAAGCGGTAGGTATTATCGCAGCTCAATCTATCGGTGAGCCAGGTACACAGTTAACGATGCGTACATTCCATACAGGTGGGGTTGCCGGAGATGATATTACTCAAGGTTTACCTCGTATCCAAGAGATTTTCGAAGCTCGTAATCCGAAAGGTCAGGCAGTTATCAGTGAAATCGACGGTGTTATCGCAGCGATCAACGACGTTAAAGATCGCCAAGAAGTAGTTGTACAGGGTGAAGTTGAAGCTCGTACGTATGCTATTCCTTACGGTGCTCGTCTGAAAGTAACTCCAGGACAGCCAATTAGCCACGGTAAAGAGTTAACAGAAGGTTCTATTGATCCGAAAGAATTACTAAAAGTAACGGACATTACGGCGGTTCAAGAATACTTATTACGTGAAGTTCAAAAAGTATACCGTATGCAAGGGGTAGAAATTGGTGACAAACACGTAGAGGTAATGGTACGTCAAATGTTACGTAAAGTTCGTGTAAGTGATGCAGGTGAAACAGATGTATTACCAGGAACATTACTAGATATCCATCAGTTTACTGATGCGAATGCTAAGGTCTTACTGCAAGGTAAGCAACCAGCAACAGCTAGACCTGTTCTACTTGGTATTACAAAAGCTTCACTTGAAACAGATTCATTCTTATCTGCAGCATCGTTCCAAGAAACAACTCGTGTCTTAACTGATGCAGCAATTAAGGGTAAACGCGATGAACTTCTAGGATTAAAAGAAAATGTTATTATCGGTAAACTTGTTCCTGCTGGAACAGGTATGAATCGTTATCGCAAAGTGGATCTTGTAAAAACAACACAAGATGACATGAACGTAGAAAACGATGAGGTTTATGTGGAACAGTAAAATTTTCCGTCATAAATTTTGTATAAAAACAATTAATCTTAGTTGACATTGTATGAGTCAAAATGTTACTATAATCAAGGTTGCTCCTGAACGATGCTTTGGAGGATATTTATATGTCTTATCAAAAAGTATCAACTGCTGAAAATGTAGTCGTTGGTCATAAACGCACATTGGAAGCAATCAAAAATGGTACAGTTAAAGAAGTTGTCATCGCAGAGGATGCTGACATGCGGTTAACCCATGCTATCATTCGTATTGCAATGCAATATAACGTGCCCATAACAAAAGTTGAATCAGTTCGTAAGCTTGGTAAAGCTTCGGGGATTCAAGTGGGAGCTTCAGCAATAGGAATAATAAGTTAAAACTGTTTTTGTGAGGAGAGAGCATTTGCTCTTCCTTGCAAAAACTTTGTTTTCAACTAATAATGAACCACCTGGATATGTGGTCATACAAACATGCGAAGGGAGGATAATCAAATGCCTACTATTAACCAATTAGTGAGAAATGGTCGTACTGATAAAGTATGGAAATCTAAATCACCTGCGTTAAACAAAGGTTTTAACTCTTTAAAGAAAAAATCAACTGATATCTCTGCACCTCAAAAACGTGGTGTATGTACTCGTGTTGGTACAATGACTCCAAAGAAACCTAACTCAGCGTTACGTAAATACGCTCGTGTACGTTTAACAAACGGTATCGAGGTTACAGCTTACATCCCAGGTATCGGTCATAACCTACAAGAGCATAGCGTAGTATTAATTCGCGGTGGTCGTGTAAAGGATTTACCGGGGGTACGTTACCACATCGTTCGTGGTGCGCTTGACACAGCTGGTGTTGACAAACGTATGCAAGGACGTTCTAAATATGGTACTAAGAGACCAAAACCTGCTAAAAAATAATAACTTTAAAATGAAAGGAGGAACTCAATATGCCTCGTAAAGGACCTGTTGCGAAACGTGACGTGTTACCAGATCCAATGTACAATTCGAAGCTAGTAACACGCCTTATCAACAAAATGATGGTTGACGGTAAAAAAGGTAAATCTCAAACAATTCTTTATAATGCGTTCGATATCGTAAACGAACGTACTGGTAAAGAGCCAATGGAAGTATTCGAGCAAGCTCTTAAGAACATCATGCCTGTTCTTGAAGTACGCGCTCGTCGTGTTGGTGGTGCTAACTACCAAGTTCCAGTTGAGGTTCGTCCAGAACGCCGTACAACTTTAGGTCTTCGTTGGTTAGTAAACTACGCTCGTCTTCGTGGTGAAAAAACTATGGAAGAGCGTCTTGCTAACGAAATCTTAGATGCAGCTAACAACGCTGGTGCATCTGTTAAGAAACGTGAAGACACTCATAAAATGGCAGAAGCTAACAAAGCATTTGCTCATTACCGTTGGTAGGATTCAACGTAAAATAAATGTAAGCATAAACCGCTTTATTTGTCGCTTATGGAAGTGTGGAGAGGGAGAATGCCTCTCCCTTTCATCGGGCGCTCGTTTTACATAATGAGAGTACTGGACATACTGACATGTGTAACAATATAAAGTGGCTTTTTTGCTACTTAAAATAAAAAAATCCAATCCATATATGGAAGGAGCAAGACACCAAATGGCAAGAGAGTTCTCTTTAGAAAACACTCGTAATATTGGTATCATGGCTCACATCGATGCTGGTAAAACAACAGCAACTGAGCGTATTCTGTACTACACAGGACGTATTCATAAAATCGGTGAAACTCACGAAGGTGCATCTCAGATGGACTGGATGGAGCAAGAGCAAGAGCGTGGTATCACAATTACTTCTGCTGCAACTACAGCACAATGGAAAGGTCATCGTGTAAACATCATTGATACTCCAGGACACGTAGATTTCACAGTAGAAGTAGAACGTTCTTTACGCGTACTTGATGGCGCTGTAGCAGTACTTGATGCGCAATCTGGTGTAGAACCACAAACAGAAACTGTTTGGCGTCAGGCTACTACTTACGGCGTACCTCGTATCGTATTCGTTAACAAAATGGATAAGATCGGTGCAGATTTCTTATACTCTGTAGGAACAATCCACGATCGTTTACAAGCAAACGCACATCCAATTCAGTTACCAATCGGTGCTGAAGATGAGTTCAATGGTATCATTGACCTTGTTGAAGAGTGTGCTTACATGTACGGTAACGATTTAGGAACAGACATTCAACGTGTTGAAATTCCTGAAGAGCACAAAGAATTAGCTGAAGAATACCGTGGAAAACTTATTGAAGCGGTAGCTGAGCTTGATGAAGAAATGATGATGAAGTACCTAGAAGGTGAAGAAATCACTGTAGAAGAGCTTAAAGCTGGTATCCGTAAGGCTACAACTTCTGTAGAATTCTTCCCAGTAATCTGTGGTTCTGCATTCAAAAACAAAGGTGTTCAAATTCTGTTAGACGCAGTTATCGACTACCTTCCATCTCCACTAGATGTACCTGCTATTAAAGGTACTCTACCGGATACAGATGAAGAAGTAGAACGTAAGTCTAGCGATGAAGAACCATTCGCAGCTTTAGCATTCAAAATCATGACTGACCCTTATGTTGGTAAGTTAACGTTCTTCCGTGTGTACTCTGGTGTGTTAAACTCTGGATCATACGTGAAAAACTCAACTAAAGGTAAGCGTGAGCGTGTAGGTCGTATCCTACAAATGCACGCTAACAGCCGTGAAGAGATTTCAACAGTTTACGCTGGTGATATCGCTGCTGCTGTAGGTTTAAAAGATACTACTACTGGTGATACTCTTTGTGACGAGAAGAGCCTTGTTATCCTTGAGTCTATGGAATTCCCAGAGCCAGTTATCTCTGTAGCTATCGAACCAAAATCTAAAGCTGACCAAGATAAAATGGGTACAGCATTATCTAAGCTTTCTGAAGAAGATCCAACATTCCGTGCTCACACTGACCAAGAAACTGGCCAAACTATCATCGCTGGTATGGGTGAACTTCACCTTGATATCATCGTTGACCGTATGCGCCGTGAATTCAAAGTGGAAGCAAACGTTGGTGCTCCTCAGGTAGCATACCGTGAGACTTTCCGCGCTGCTGCGAAAGTTGAAGGTAAGTTCGCTCGTCAATCTGGTGGTCGTGGACAATTCGGTCACGTTTGGATTGAGTTTGAACCTAACGAAGAAGGTAAAGGATTCGAATTCGAAAACAAGATCGTCGGTGGTGTAGTTCCTCGTGAATACATCCCAGCTGTTGGAGCAGGTCTTGAAGATGCACTTAAAAATGGTGTACTAGCTGGTTATCCACTAGTTGACATTAAAGCTGCATTAGTTGACGGATCTTACCATGATGTCGATTCATCTGAGATGGCGTTCAAAATCGCTGCATCTATGGCACTTAAAGCTGCGGTTTCTAAATGTAGCCCAGTAATTCTTGAGCCAATGATGAAAGTTGAAGTTGTAATTCCTGAAGAGTACATGGGTGACATTATGGGTGACGTAACATCTCGTCGTGGACGTGTAGAAGGTATGGAAGCTCGCGGTAACGCACAAGTTGTTCGCGCTATGGTTCCACTTTCTGAAATGTTCGGTTATGCAACGTCATTACGTTCTAACACTCAAGGACGCGGAACATTCTCTATGGTGTTTGACCACTATGAAGAAGTACCAAAGTCTGTTTCTGAAGAAATTATCAAAAAAAATAAAGGTGAATAATTGATTTTTATCGATTGTTCAAGTATAACTACTTATGTAAGCTTAGAAAGTGGGACGTAAGTTTCACTTTCTAGTCTAAATATAAAATAACCTATATAAACTAAGGAGGAATTTAGAATGGCTAAAGCTAAATTCGAACGTTCTAAACCCCATGTTAACATCGGTACAATCGGCCACGTTGACCATGGTAAAACTACATTAACTGCTGCGATCACTACAGTTCTTGCAAAAGCTGGTGGTGCTGAAGCACGCGGATACGATCAAATCGATGCTGCTCCAGAAGAAAGAGAGCGCGGTATCACAATCTCAACTGCACACGTTGAGTACGAAACTGAAACTCGTCACTATGCACACGTTGACTGCCCAGGTCACGCTGACTATGTTAAAAACATGATCACTGGTGCTGCTCAAATGGACGGCGGTATCTTAGTAGTATCTGCTGCTGATGGCCCAATGCCTCAAACACGTGAGCACATCCTTCTTTCTCGTCAAGTAGGTGTTCCTTACATCGTTGTATTCTTAAACAAATGCGACATGGTAGATGACGAAGAATTATTAGAATTAGTAGAAATGGAAGTTCGCGACCTATTATCTGAATACGGATTCCCAGGCGACGACATTCCTGTAATCAAAGGTTCTGCTCTTAAAGCTCTTCAAGGAGAAGCTGATTGGGAAGCAAAAATCATTGAATTAATGGCTGAAGTTGATGCTTACATCCCAACTCCAGAACGTGAAACTGACAAACCATTCTTAATGCCTGTAGAGGACGTATTCTCTATCACAGGTCGTGGTACAGTTGCTACTGGTCGTGTTGAGCGCGGTATCGTTAAAGTTGGTGACGTAGTAGAAATCATCGGTCTTGCTGAAGAAAATGCTTCTACAACTGTAACTGGTGTAGAGATGTTCCGTAAACTTCTTGACCAAGCTCAAGCTGGAGACAACATCGGTGCTTTACTTCGTGGGGTTGCTCGTGAAGACATCCAACGTGGACAAGTACTTGCAAAAAGCGGTTCTGTAAAAGCTCACGCTAAATTCAAAGCTGAAGTTTTCGTATTATCTAAAGAAGAAGGTGGACGTCACACTCCATTCTTCGCTAACTACCGTCCTCAGTTCTACTTCCGTACAACTGACGTAACTGGTATCATCCAATTACCAGAAGGTACTGAAATGGTAATGCCTGGTGACAACATCGAAATGACTATCGAACTTATCGCTCCAATCGCTATCGAAGAGGGAACTAAATTCTCTATTCGTGAAGGTGGACGTACAGTAGGTTACGGTGTAGTTGCTACTATCGTTGAGTAATCTTAACTGATATAAAAAAACCTAAGGGATTTTCCCTTAGGTTTTTTGTTTGCGTTTATATAAGGAAGAAGAGGGTGTTTTTTGTTTTGACGAGTTTCTTCTATAGTATTATAAAAACGACAAAAGATAATCCAGAAACTGTAAAATGAATTCTGTTAGATGAAAACTTGAAATTCTTTAAAGTGCCATGTATAATAGCAAAAGTAGAGAAAAGCAGATGCAAACAAAAAGATGCTTGCATCTAGACGAATAACATTGTATAATAGACAATGTTGGTCTTTGACTGCGATGAAGTGGAAGGTTGCTGACACACCCGGCCGCTTTGCCATGGCATGGTGTGGGGAAATTTCCATGGAGAAGGTCTATTTTAGAAATAGGCGAACGAAGGAGGGAAAATAATGGCAAAAGAAAAAATTCGTATCCGTTTAAAAGCTTACGATCACCGTATTCTTGATCAGTCAGCTGAGAAAATTGTAGAAACAGCTAAGCGTTCTGGGGCAACAGTTTCTGGTCCGATCCCATTACCAACTGAAAAAACTGTTTACACAATTCTTCGTGCTGTTCATAAGTACAAAGATTCTCGTGAGCAATTCGAAATGCGCACGCACAAACGTCTAATCGACATCGTGAGTCCTACTCCACAAACAGTAGATTCATTAATGCGTTTAGACTTACCATCTGGTGTAGATATCGAAATCAAACTATAATTTATATAACTTAAAAATGTAGGAGGTGTAACTCATGACCAAAGGAATCTTAGGAAGAAAGATCGGTATGACTCAAGTATTTGCTGAGAACGGTGAGTTAATCCCAGTAACAGTTATCGCTGCTAATCCAAACGTTGTTCTTCAAAAGAAAACAACTGAAACTGATGGCTACAATGCAATCCAGTTAGGATTTGAAGATAAACGTGAAAAGTTAACTAACAAACCTGAACAAGGCCACACTGCTAAAGCATCTACAACTCCTAAGCGCTTCATTCGCGAAATCCGCGATGCAGACGTGGACGGATTAGAGGTTGGTCAAGAGGTAAAAGTTGACGTATTCGCTACAGGTGAAATCGTTGATGTAACAGGAATTTCTAAAGGTAAAGGTTTCCAAGGTGTTATCAAACGCCACGGACAATCTCGCGGACCTATGTCTCATGGTTCTCGCTATCACCGTCGTCCAGGTTCAATGGGCCCAGTTGCTCCGAACCGTGTATTCAAAGGCAAAAAACTTGCTGGACGTATGGGTGGAGACCAAGTTACTATCCAAAACTTAGAAATCGTTCAAGTTGACACTGAGCGCAACTTATTACTAGTAAAAGGTAACGTTCCAGGTGCTAAGAAATCTCTTGTAGTTGTTCAAGGCGCTGTGAAGGTTAGCAAATAATTCACAATAGGAAGGAGGAATTCCAATGCCAAAAGTTACTGTATATAACCAAACTGGTTCACAGGTTGGTGAAATCGAATTAGCTGAAGCTATTTTCGGTATCGAACCAAATGAAGCTGTACTTTTCGAAGCTGTAATGATGCAACGTGCATCTTTACGTCAAGGTACACACAAAGTAAAAACTCGCTCTGAAGTTCGCGGTGGTGGTCGTAAACCATGGCGTCAAAAAGGAACTGGACGTGCTCGTCAAGGGTCTATCCGCTCTCCTCAATGGCGTGGTGGTGGTACGGTATTCGGACCTACACCAAGAAGCTATGCGTACAAACTTCCTAAGAAAGTTCGTCGTTTAGCAATCAAATCTGCATTAGCTACTAAAGTAGTTGAGAACAACATTGTAGTTCTTGAAGACCTAGTGTTAAATGCACCAAAAACAAAAGACATGCTAGCAGTACTTAAAGGATTAACTGTTGAGAAGAAAGCTCTTATCGTAACTGCTGATGCAAACGAATCTGTAGAGTTATCTGCTCGCAATATCCCTGGAGTAACAGTAATCACTGCTGATGGCGTAAACGTTTTAGACGTGCTTCATCATGATAAGCTAATCATGACAAAAGCGGCAGTGGAAAAAGTAGAGGAGGTGCTTGCATAATGAGAGATCCTCGTGATATCATTAAGCGCCCAGTTATCACTGAACGTTCTATGGAAATGATGGCTGAAAAAAAATACACGTTCGATGTGGACGTTAAATCTAATAAAACAGAAGTTAAAGATGCTCTTGAAGCGATCTTTGGTGTTAAAGTAGAAAAAGTGAACATCATGAACTACAAGCCGAAAGCAAAACGCGTTGGTCGTCACGCTGGTTTTACTAGCCGTCGTCGTAAAGCAATCGTTAAGCTAACTGCTGACAGCAAAGAAATCGAAATCTTCCAAGGCGTTTAATTCTTACTAAAGAAGGAGGGAAATTGAGATGGGAATCAAAAAGTATAATCCAACTACTAACGGTCGTCGTAATATGACTACGAATGATTTCGCTGAAATCACGACTGATAGACCCGAAAAGTCATTACTTGCTCCTTTAAGCAAGAAGGCTGGTCGTAATAACCAAGGTAAAATCACTGTACGTCATCAAGGTGGCGGACATAAGCGTCAATACCGTATCATCGACTTTAAGCGTAACAAAGATGGAATTCCAGGACGCGTTGCTACGATCGAATACGATCCAAACCGCTCTGCGAATATCGCATTAATTAACTACGTTGACGGTGAAAAACGTTACATTCTTGCTCCTAAATCTTTAGAAGTAGGTATGGAAGTTATGTCTGGCCCAGAAGCTGACATTAAAATCGGTAACGCATTACCATTAATCAACATTCCAGTAGGTACTGTTGTTCATAACATCGAGCTTAAGCCTGGTCGTGGCGGACAATTAGTTCGTTCTGCTGGTACATCTGCTCAAGTACTTGGTAAAGAAGGTAAATACGTACTTGTACGTTTAACTTCTGGTGAAGTACGTCTTGTATTATCTGCTTGTCGCGCTTCAATCGGTCAAGTAGGTAACGAACAACACGAACTTATCAAAATCGGTAAAGCAGGTCGCTCTCGCTGGTTAGGTAAACGCCCAACAGTTCGTGGTTCTGTAATGAACCCTGTTGATCACCCACACGGTGGTGGTGAAGGACGTTCTCCAATCGGACGTAAGTCTCCAATGTCTCCATGGGGTAAACCAACTCTTGGATTCAAGACTCGTAAGAAAAACAAAGCGTCTGACAAATTTATCGTTCGTCGTCGTAAAAAATAATGGGATTGTAGTACGGTTCATTTCTAGAACCGTACGCCAATCACGAAGGGAGGCACCAAAATGGCTCGTAGCTTAAAAAAAGGACCATTTGTCGATGATCACTTAATGAGCAAAATGGAAAAATTAGTTGCATCTGAGCAAAAACAAGTTGTTAAAACTTGGTCTCGCCGTTCAACAATCTTCCCTCAGTTCATCGGACACACAATCGCTGTATATGATGGTCGTAAACACGTACCTGTGTACATCACTGAGGATATGGTTGGCCATAAGTTAGGTGAATTCGCACCAACTCGTACGTACAAAGGTCACCTTGCTGACGATAAGAAAACTAGAAGATAATGAGAGGAGGCACTTCAATGCAAGCTAAAGCAGTAGCGAGAACAGTTCGTATTGCTCCTCGTAAAGTTCGTTTAGTAGTAGACTTAATCCGAGGTAAGCAAGTGGGTGAAGCGATTGCTATCCTTAACCACACACCAAAAACTGCTTCTCCAGTTGTAGAAAAAGTTTTAAAATCTGCAATCGCAAATGCAGAGCACAATTATGAGATGGACATTAACAACCTAGTTGTAGAAAAAGTTTTCGTTGACGAAGGTCCAACGTTAAAACGTTTCCGTCCACGTGCAATGGGTCGTGCAAGCCAAATTAACAAACGCACAAGCCACATCACAGTTGTGGTATCAGAAAAGAAGGAGGGATAATCGATGGGTCAAAAGGTTAATCCAATTGGTCTTCGTGTCGGCGTTATCCGTGACTGGGAATCTCGTTGGTTCGCTGAGAAAGATTACGCTACATTATTACATGAAGACATCAAAATCCGTGAGTACATTAATGTACGCTTAAAAGATTCTGCTGTTGCTAAAGTAGAAATCGAACGTGCAGCAAATCGTGTAAATGTTACAATTCACACTGCAAAACCTGGTATGGTAATTGGTAAAGGTGGTACTGAAGTTGAAGCACTTCGTAAAGCTCTTAACCAATTAACAGGCAAGCGTGTACACATCAACATTTTAGAAGTTAAGAGAGCTGATCTTAACGCTAAATTAGTAGGCGAAAACATCGCTCGTCAATTAGAAAACCGTGTATCATTCCGTCGTGCACAAAAGCAAGTTATTCAACGTGCTATGCGTGCAGGTGCTAAAGGTATTAAAACACAGGTTTCTGGTCGTCTTGGCGGAGCTGATATCGCTCGTGCAGAATCTTACAGTGAAGGAACTGTTCCACTTCATACACTTCGCGCTGATATTGACTATGCAGCAGTTGAAGCTGATACAACATACGGTAAATTAGGCGTAAAAGTATGGATCTACCGTGGAGAAGTCCTTCCTACAAAAAAGAAAGCTTCTGAGGAAGGAGGAAAATAATATGTTAATGCCAAAACGCGTAAAATATCGTAGAGAGCATCGTGGTAAAATGCGTGGTCGTGCTAAAGGTGGAACTGAAATTGCTTTCGGTGAATTCGGTTTACAAGCACAAGCTGCTTCATGGATTACAAACCGTCAAATCGAAGCTGCTCGTCGTGCAATGACTCGTTACATGAAACGTGGCGGTAAAGTATGGATTAAAATTTTCCCTTCTAAACCTTACACTGCAAAACCTCTAGAAGTACGTATGGGTTCCGGTAAAGGGGCACCAGAAGGCTGGGTAGCAGTAGTAAAACCTGGGAAAATTATGTTCGAAATCGCGGGTGTATCTGAAGAGGTAGCACGCGAAGCATTACGTCTTGCAGCTCACAAGTTACCTGTGAAATGTAAATTCGTAAAACGTGAAGAAAATGGTGGTGAATCTAATGAAAACTAATGATATTCGTGAATTAACCACTGCCGAAATCGAAACAAAAGTTAAAGCTTTAAAGGAAGAGTTGTTTAATCTTCGCTTCCAACTTGCTACAGGACAATTAGAGAATCCAACTCGCATTCGTGAAGTGCGTAAAGCAATTGCTCGTATGAAAACTGTAGTTCGTGAAAGAGAGATCGGAATTAATCGATAAATTGAGGGGAGGTTTGCATAGTGAGCGAACGTAACCAACGCAAAGTTTATACTGGTCGTGTAGTGTCTGACAAAATGGACAAAACGATTACAGTTTTAGTTGAAACTTACAAAACTCATTCCTTGTACGGAAAACGTGTTAAGTATTCTAAGAAGTACAAAGCCCATGATGAGCAAAACCAAGCGAAACTTGGCGATATCGTTAAAATCATGGAAACTCGCCCGCTTTCTGCTACTAAGCGTTTCCGTTTAGTTGAAATCGTTGAAGAAGCGGTTATTATCTAAATAGACGAATCGGAATTTTTAGTCCGAAGGGAGGTTTCATAACATGATCCAACAAGAATCTCGTTTGAAAGTTGCTGACAACTCTGGTGCACGTGAACTTTTAACAATTAAAGTATTAGGCGGCTCTGGTCGTAAATATGCTAACATTGGTGACATTATCGTTGCTACGGTAAAACAAGCAACACCAGGTGGCGTTGTTAAAAAAGGTGACGTTGTTAAAGCAGTAGTAGTACGTACGAAGAGCGGAGCTCGTCGTCCGGACGGTTCTTACATCAAATTTGATGAAAACGCAGCGGTTATCATTAAAGACGATAAGAGCCCACGTGGTACTCGTATCTTCGGACCAGTAGCTCGTGAATTACGTGATAGCAACTTCATGAAGATCGTTTCTTTAGCTCCAGAAGTTCTATAATTTAAGGTATTGCCTTGCTAAGGAGGTGCAGAATTAAGATGCATGTAAAAAAAGGTGATAAAGTACAGGTAATCACTGGTAAAGACAAAGGAAAACAAGGCGTTATCCTTGTGGCTTTCCCAAAGCAAAACCGTGTTATCGTTGAGGGTGTCAATATCGTTAAGAAGCACTCTAAGCCATCTCAATTAAATCCACAAGGTGGAATTATTACTAAAGAAGCACCTATTCACGTTTCTAACGTTATGATTTTAGATCCGAAAACAGGTGAACCTACTCGCGTAGGCTTCAAAGTAGAAGATGGTAAAAAAGTTCGTATTGCAAAAAAATCTGGTGAATTATTAGATAAATAATTTTCTTAAGAAAGGAGGTCACTTCATTGAATCGCCTTAAAGAGAAGTTCCAAAAGGAAATTACTCCTGCTCTAGTGAGCAAGTTTAACTATAAATCTGTAATGCAGGTACCAAAAATCGAAAAGATCGTAATCAACACTGGTGTTGGTGACGCGGTATCTAACTCAAAAGCGTTAGACAACGCAGTAGAAGAATTAACACAAATCACAGGTCAAAAACCTGTTGTAACTCGTGCTAAAAAATCAATCGCTGGTTTCCGTCTTCGTGAAGGTATGCCAATCGGTGCGAAAGTAACTTTACGCGGCGAGCAAATGTATGAGTTCTTCGACAAATTAGTATCAGTTTCTTTACCACGTGTACGTGATTTCCGTGGTGTTTCTAAGAAATCATTCGATGGTCGTGGAAACTATACATTAGGTGTTAAAGAGCAACTTATTTTCCCTGAGATTGATTATGATAAAGTAAGCAAAGTCCGCGGTATGGACATCGTAATCGTTACTACAGCGAAAACTGATGAAGAAGCTCGTGAACTTTTAACACAATTCGGTATGCCATTCCAAAAATAATGGAAGCCAACGCTAAGTAGAGGAGGCGAAAACGTGGCTAAAAAATCTATGATAGCGAAACAAAAGCGTACTCCTAAGTTTAAAGTACAAGAGTATACACGTTGCGAACGCTGCGGTCGTCCGCATTCTGTATACCGCAAATTTAAACTTTGCCGTATTTGTTTCCGTGAACTTGCATATAAAGGTCAAATTCCTGGTGTTAAAAAAGCTAGTTGGTAAAACCCACAAATGGGAAGGAGGTAAAACACATGGTGATGACAGATCCAATTGCAGACATGCTTACTCGCATCCGTAATGCGAACATGGTACGTCATGAGAAATTAGAGGTTCCTGCTTCTAAAATCAAAAAAGAGATCGCTGAACTTTTAAAACGTGAAGGTTTCATTCGTGATGTAGAATACATCGAGGATAACAAACAAGGTATCCTTCGTATTTTCCTGAAATATGGTGCAAACAATGAACGTGTAATCACTGGATTAAAACGTATCAGTAAACCTGGCTTACGCGTTTACGCTAAAGCTGACGAAGTACCACGTGTACTTAACGGATTAGGTATCGCTCTTGTTTCTACATCTAAGGGAGTAATGACAGACAAAGACGCTCGTCAATTACAAACTGGTGGAGAAGTAGTAGCATACGTTTGGTAATATATATTTAAAACGAACGGAGGTGTGACCACATGTCTCGTATTGGTAAAAAGATTCTTGAAATCCCTGCAGGTGTTACTATTACAGTTGCAGAAGACAATACTGTAACAGTAAAAGGCCCTAAAGGTGAATTAACTCGTACTTTCAATGCTGATATGCTTATCAAAATTGAAGAGAATACATTAACAGTTGAGCGTCCATCTGAACAGAAGGAACACCGTGCATTACACGGTACAACTCGTGCTTTAATCGGAAACATGGTTGAAGGTGTAACTGAAGGTTTCGCACGCGGACTTGAATTAGTCGGTGTTGGTTACCGTGCTCAAAAACAAGGTGATAAACTTGTATTAAGCGTAGGTTATTCTCATCCAGTAGAAATGACTCCGGAAGCAGGTCTTGAAGTTGAAGTACCTGCACCAACTAAGATCGTAATTAAAGGTATCGACAAGCAACGTGTTGGCGAATTCGCTGCTAACATCCGTGCTGTACGTGCTCCTGAGCCTTACAAAGGTAAAGGTATTCGTTACGAAGGCGAAGTTGTTCGTCGTAAAGAAGGTAAAACTGCTAAGTAAACCCGTTAGGTGAGAGAAAGGAGTGACAAGAATGATCACTAAAGCTGATAAAAATGCGACTCGTAAGAAAAGACATGCACGTGTACGTGCTAAACTTACTGGTACTGCAGAGCGTCCACGTTTAAACGTGTTCCGTTCTAACCAACATATTTACGCTCAAGTTATTGATGATGTGAATGGTGTAACGTTAGTAAGTGCATCTACTCTTGATAAAGACCTTGCTCTTAACGGTACTAGCAATATTGAAGCTGCTACGAAAGTTGGAGAATCAGTTGCTAAGCGTGCTGTAGAGAAAGGCGTTAAAGAAGTAGTATTTGATCGCGGTGGTTACTTATACCATGGCCGTGTTAAAGCTCTAGCTGAAGCTGCTCGTGAGGCTGGATTACAATTTTAATGGTCAAAGGAGGGAAAATTGATGCATCGCATTGACCCAAGTAAATTAGAACTTGAAGAACGTGTAGTTACGATAAATCGTGTCGCGAAAGTTGTTAAGGGTGGTCGTCGTTTCCGCTTTGCTGCACTAGTTGTAGTTGGCGATAAAAACGGTCATGTTGGATTCGGTACTGGTAAAGCACAAGAGGTACCAGACGCAATCCGTAAAGCTATCGAAGACGCTAAGAAAAACTTAATCGCTGTACCATTAGTTGGTACAACAATTCCACACACAATCAACGGTCATTTTGGCGCTGGTGAAGTATTCTTAAAACCTGCTGCTGAGGGTACTGGTGTTATTGCTGGTGGACCTGTTCGTGCGGTCCTTGAATTAGCTGGTGTACAAGATATTCTTTCGAAATCTCTTGGTTCTAACACACCAATCAACATGATTCGCGCTACTGTGAACGGATTAAGCGAACTTAAGCGCGCTGAAGATGTTGCAAAATTACGCGGTAAATCTGTAGAAGAGCTACTAGGTTAAGGAGGGAAAACAAATGGCGAAAAAGTTAGAAATTACCCTCACTCGTAGTGTAATTGGTCGTCCACAAGATCAACGTGCGACGGTAGAAGCTTTAGGTCTTAAAAAGTTGAATTCAACTGTAGTTAAGGAAGAAACTCCTGCTATTCTTGGTATGATCAACAAAGTTTCTCACCTTGTAACTGTAAAAGAAGCTTAAGGATAACTCATTAATATAAGGAGGTGCCTGGGAATGAAACTTCATGAATTAAAACCTGCAGAAGGTTCTCGTAAAGTACGTAACCGTGTCGGTCGTGGTATCGGTTCTGGTAACGGTAAAACTGCTGGTAAAGGTCATAAAGGACAAAACGCACGTTCTGGCGGCGGTGTTCGTCTTGGCTTCGAAGGTGGTCAAACTCCATTATTCCGTCGTTTACCAAAACGCGGCTTCACAAACATTAACCGTAAAGAGTTTGCTATTGTAAACTTATCAACGTTAAATCGTTTTGAAGATGGTACAGAAGTAACACCTGAATTATTGCTGGAAACTGGCGTTATCAGCAAGTTAAACGACGGTGTTAAAGTTCTTGCAAGCGGAGCAGTAGAGAAAAAACTAACTGTTAAAGCGCACAAGTTCTCTTCAAGTGCTAAAGAAGCAATTGAAGCAGCTGGCGGATCAGTTGAGGTGATCTAATGTTTCGTACAATCTCCAACTTTATGCGCGTTGCTGAGATAAGACGTAAAATATTATTCACTTTAGCGATGTTAATCGTATTCAGGATTGGCACGTTTATCCCCGTGCCATTTACAAATGGAGACGTACTGAAGGCACAAGATCAATTAAATGCTTTAGGTATTCTAAATACATTTGGCGGTGGAGCCTTGAAAAACTTCTCCATCTTTGCGATGGGAATCATGCCGTATATTACAGCATCCATCATCGTGCAATTATTGCAGATGGATGTTGTTCCTAAATTTTCGGAATGGTCGAAGCAAGGTGAAATGGGCCGTCGTAAATTAACGCAATTCACGCGTTACTTTACAATTGTTCTTGCGTTTATTCAGGGGTTTGGTATGTCAATCGGTTTTAACGGTATGGTAGGTGGACAATTAATTTTGAATCCAGGTTGGAGCACTTATTTATACATTGCTACGGTACTGACTGCTGGTACTGCATTTTTAATGTGGTTAGGTGAACAGATTACAGCTAAAGGTGTAGGTAATGGTATTTCCATCCTTATCTTTGGCGGTATTGCCGCAGCGATCCCAAGTGTTATATCTCAAGTGTATCAGCAACAGTTTCAAAATATCGGAGATCAATTGTTCATGAGTATCGTTAAAGTTGCATTGATTTTACTAGCTGTGCTAGCAGTTATTGTGGGTGTTATTTTCATTCAACAGGCTGTTAGAAAGATCCCAATTCAATATGCGAAGCGTGTAACAGGAGGAAATGGTGGTTATGCTGGAGCACAAAACACACATTTACCGCTTAAGGTAAATAGTGCTGGTGTTATTCCAGTAATTTTTGCTGTTTCATTCTTAATTACGCCTCCGACTATTGCACAGTTCTTCCCGAAACATGATGTATCGCAGTGGATTATTGCAAACTTTAACTATTCTCACCCAGTGGGAATGATCATATATGTTGCGCTCATTGTAGCCTTCACATATTTCTATGCATTTGTTCAGGTTAATCCAGAGCAAATGTCAGAGAATCTAAACAAGCAAGGTGGATATGTTCCAGGTATTCGTCCGGGTAAGAATACGGAACAATATCTAACAAAAATCTTGTATCGTTTGACCTTTGTAGGATCAATTTTCCTAGCAGCGATTGCAATCTTACCAGTTATCTTTACGAAATTGGGAAATCTTCCTCCATCTGCACAGATCGGTGGAACGAGTATGTTAATCGTTGTCGGCGTTGCTTTAGAAACAATGAAGCAGCTAGAAAGCCAACTGGTAAAACGCCATTACAAAGGGTTTATCAAGCAGTGAGTAAGTGGGAAGAATTGTCTTCCCTACATGCTCATGTACTCTGAGGGGGAACAAGGATGAACTTAATTTTAATGGGGCTTCCTGGTGCTGGTAAAGGTACACAAGCCGAACAGATTGTTGCCAAGTATAACATCCCTCACATTTCAACAGGAGACATGTTCCGTGCAGCTATGAAGGCTGAAACTGAAATGGGTCTACAAGCAAAATCTTTTATTGATAAAGGTGCACTTGTTCCAGATGAAGTTACAATCGGAATCGTTCGTGAACGTTTAAGTCAAGACGACTGCGTAAGAGGTTTCTTACTAGACGGTTTCCCACGAACTGTTGCACAAGCATCAGCTCTTGAAGAAATTATGAAAGATCTTGGCAAAAAAATCGACTATGTTTTAAACATTAATGTGGATTCAGGGTTGTTATTAAAACGCCTTACAGGCCGTCGCATTTGTAAAGAGTGCGGTGCGACTTACCACTTAGAATTCAATCCACCAGCAAAAGCTGATGTGTGCGATAAATGTGGTGGCGAATTATATCAACGCTCTGATGACAATGAAGAAACTGTAGCAAATCGTTTAGATGTAAATATTAAGCAAACAAAACCTTTGCTTGATTTCTACGAAGAGCTTGGTTACTTACAAAGCATTAATGGTGAGCAAGATATCAATAAAGTATTTGCTGATATCGATGTTCTCATCGGAGGCTTAGCGTAATGATAATCTGCAAAACTCCTCGCGAGATAGAAATCATGCGAGAAGCTGGCAGGATCGTTGCTTTGACTCATCAAGAGTTGAAACAGCACATTACTCCAGGAATTACAACGAAAGAGCTCGATCAAATAGCGGAAAAGACGATTCAAAAATATGGTGCTACGCCATCTTTTAAAGGATACAACGGATTTCCGGGGAGCATATGTGCTTCTGTAAATGAAGAGCTTGTACACGGAATTCCAGGGAAGCGCAAGCTCAAAGAGGGCGATATCATCAGTATCGATATTGGTGCGAAATACAATGGGTACCATGGAGATTCTGCATGGACGTATCCAGTTGGAAACATTTCTGAATCTGTTCAAAAGCTACTTGATGTCACAGAAAAATCGTTGTATCTTGGTCTAGAACAAGTAAAACCAGGCGAGAGATTATCAAATATCTCACATGCGGTTCAAACCCATGCTGAAGAGAATGGATTCTCGATCGTTAGGGAGTATGTTGGTCACGGAATCGGGCAAGACTTACATGAGGACCCTCAAATCCCGCACTATGGTCCACCAAATAGAGGCCCTAGATTAAAGCCGGGAATGGTCATCTGTGTTGAGCCGATGGTGAATCAAGGAAGACGATATGTAAAAACACTATCTGATGACTGGACAGTGGTAACGGTAGATGGTAAATGGTGTGCCCATTTTGAGCACACGATTGCTCTTACAGAAGCAGGATACGAAATCCTTACCACTTTATAAGTAGCTGGCTCTCCGGGATTTCAGAGCAGTGTAAAATGTTACTGATTTGAAGAAGGGAGAACTATTGAATGGCTAAAGATGATGTAATTGAAGTCGAAGGTACCGTTCTTGAAACGTTGCCAAATGCTATGTTCAAAGTAGAATTAGAGAATGGGCATGTCGTATTGGCTCACGTTTCTGGTAAAATCCGTATGAACTTCATTCGTATTTTACCAGGAGACAAAGTTACGGTAGAATTATCTCCGTACGATTTAAATCGTGGTCGTATTACGTACCGTTTTAAATAATATAGCACTCCGTAATCTTTAAGGAGGTTCGAGACATGAAAGTAAGACCGTCAGTTAAACCAATCTGCGAAAAATGTAAAGTTATTCGTAGACGTGGAAAAGTAATGGTTATTTGTGAAAACCCTAAACATAAACAAAAACAAGGTTAATCAGAAGGAGGTGCATTCGTAATGGCACGTATCGCAGGTGTAGATATTCCTCGAGACAAACGCGTTGTTATTTCTTTAACTTACGTATTCGGCATTGGTCGCACAACTGCTGAAAAAATTCTTGCTGAAGCAGGTATTTCTGAAGAAACACGAGTTCGTGATTTAACGGAAGACGAATTAGGACGTATCCGTGATATCATCGATCGTATTAAAGTTGAGGGAGACCTTCGTCGTGAAGTATCTCTTAACATCAAACGTCTAATGGAGATCGGTTCTTACCGTGGTCTTCGTCACCGTCGTGGTTTACCAGTTCGTGGTCAAAACTCTAAAAACAATGCTCGTACACGTAAAGGTCCACGTCGTACAGTAGCAAATAAAAAGAAATAATAAGTAAAGGAGGTTGAACTAACAATGGCACGTAAAACAAACACTCGTAAAAAACGTGTGAAAAAGAATATTGAAGCTGGTATAGCTCATATTCGTTCTACTTTCAACAACACAATCGTAACACTTACAGATACTCACGGTAACGCACTTTCTTGGTCTAGTGCTGGTGCACTTGGTTTCCGTGGATCTCGTAAATCTACTCCATTCGCTGCGCAAATGGCTGCTGAAACTGCTGCTAAAGCTGCAATGGAACACGGTTTAAAAACTTTAGAGGTTACTGTTAAAGGTCCTGGTGCTGGTCGTGAAGCTGCAATTCGTGCTCTTCAAGCTGCAGGTCTAGAAGTAACAGCAATTAGAGATGTTACTCCAGTTCCTCATAATGGATGTCGTCCACCAAAACGTCGTCGTGTGTAATTTTTCTGTATAGAATTTTCCCTTTTGTCTATAATGGATATGATGCATTATCGAGAAATTTCGTACAGAAACATCGCTTGTTGTGCACAATCGGGAACTGCCTAAGGGGGACTTTCGGTTAGACAGGGGTTATACCTTTGTTTAACCGGGGTTTCGACGTTTTGAAGGAGGGTTTAGTTAATGATTGAAATCGAAAAGCCGAAAATCGAAACGGTTGAACTTAACGAAGATGCTAAATATGGTAAATTCGTAATTGAACCGCTTGAGCGTGGATATGGTACTACTTTGGGTAACTCCTTACGTCGTATTCTTTTATCCTCACTCCCTGGTGCCGCTGTTACTGCTATCCAAATCGATGGCGTATTACATGAATTTTCAACAGTTGAGGGCGTAGTAGAAGACGTTACGACGATCATCTTAAACTTGAAAAAGTTAGCTCTTAAAATCTACTCTGAAGAAGAGAAGACGTTGGAAATTGATGTACAGGGCGAAGGTATTGTCACAGCTGCTGATATTACTCACGATAGTGATGTAGAAATCTTAAATCCAGATTTACACATTGCAACGTTAGCAAAAGATGCGCATTTCCGCGTGCGTTTAACTGCAAAGCGTGGCCGTGGGTATACGCCAGCTGATGCAAATAAAAGCGAAGATCAACCAATAGGAGTAATTCCTATTGATTCTATTTATACTCCAGTATCACGTGTGACTTACCAAGTGGAAAAGACACGTGTCGGACAAGTGGCTAATTATGATAAGCTTACGCTTGATGTATGGACGGATGGAAGCATCGGGCCAAAAGAAGCTATCTCTTTAGGTGCCAAAATCTTAACTGAGCATTTAAATATCTTTGTTGGTTTAACTGATGAAGCACAAAATGCTGAGATTATGGTCGAGAAGGAAGAAGATCAAAAAGAGAAAGTTCTTGAGATGACTATCGAAGAACTAGACCTTTCTGTTCGTTCTTATAATTGCCTAAAACGTGCAGGAATTAATACTGTACAAGAGCTTGCGAACAAAACAGAAGAAGATATGATGAAAGTTCGTAACTTAGGACGTAAATCCTTAGAAGAAGTTAAACATAAACTTGAGGAATTAGGTTTAGGTTTACGTAAAGACGACTGAGGATTTAAACCCATCAACAAAGGAGGGAACTACGAATGGCATACAGAAAATTAGGCCGTACAAGTGCGCAACGTAAAGCTATGTTACGTGATTTAGCTACTGATTTAATTATCAACGAGCGCATCCAAACGACAGAAACTCGTGCAAAAGAACTTCGTTCTGTAGTGGAAAAAATGATCACTTTAGGTAAACGCGGAGATCTTCATGCTCGTCGTCAAGCAGCAGCTTTCATTCGCAATGAAGTAGCTAACGCTGAGACTGGTCAAGATGCACTTCAAAAACTATTCGCTGATGTAGCTCCACGCTATGCTGAGCGCCAAGGCGGATACACTCGTATTGCAAAAATTGGTCCACGTCGCGGAGACGCAGCACCAATGGTAATTATCGAGTTAGTATAATGATAATTAAAAGGGCAGGACAGTTCTTTTCAAGAAACTGGTCATGGCCCTTTTTTTTAAATATAAAAATAGGCTAACTTGGCGAAGGAAAGGGTGCCTTCTATTGAAAAAAGAGAAACTTCGGATAGAAAATATATCATTTCAATATCCTGGGGCAGCCACTTATGCATTAAAAGATGTTTCATTTTCCTTATATGAGGGAGAATGGGTATCTATTATTGGACAAAACGGTTCAGGAAAGTCTACACTTGCAAAATTATTGAATGGTTTGTTTTTGCCAGAAGCAGGGACTATTACAGTAAATGATACAATGGTTTTATCAGAGGAAACGGTATGGGATGTTCGAAAACAAATTGGAATGGTATTTCAAAATCCAGATAATCAATTTGTTGGAACGACAGTGCAAGATGATGTTGTATTTGGCTTGGAGAATATCGGAATGCCAAGAGAACAAATGATTGAAAGATTAGAACAGGCCTTGCAACTTGTCCGTATGGAAGATTTTCTTAATGATGAGCCTCATTCCTTATCTGGTGGGCAAAAGCAGCGAGTGGCAATAGCTGGCGTTTTAGCACTTCAACCATCTATTTTAATATTAGATGAAGCAACGTCAATGTTAGACCCTCAAGGGAGACGTGAAGTAGTAGAAACGGTTAGACAACTTGTTACTCAAAAAGGTATTACCGTGTTATCAATTACGCACGATTTAGAAGAAGCGGCACAGTCAGATCGTGTCATTATTTTAAATAAGGGAGAAATATTAGAGGAAGGGACTCCAGAAAAAATTTTCAAATCCTCTCATATGCTCCAAGAAATTGGCTTAGATGTACCGTTTTCGGTGAAAATAGCAGAATTATTAAAAAGAAATGAAATTCTCTTGCAAAATACGCATCTTACAATGGAAAGCTTGGTGAACGAACTTTGGAGATTACATTCCAAAAAGTAGAACATCGTTATCAATATAAAACTCCATTTGAAAGACGCGCACTTTATGATGTAGACGTGTCGTTTCCAAGTGGGGGCTATTATGCCATTATCGGTCATACTGGTTCAGGAAAGTCGACGATGATTCAACATTTAAATGGTTTATTGCAGCCGACAAATGGTACAGTTCAAATTGGTGAACATTTGATTTCGGCAGGAAAGAAAGAAAAAAAGCTAAAGCCACTACGTAAAAAAGTAGGGGTTGTCTTTCAATTTCCAGAACATCAGTTGTTTGAAGAGACTGTGGAGAAAGATATTTGTTTCGGCCCTACTAATTTTGGAGTATCTGTAGACGAAGCAAGGCAAAAGGCTAGAAAGGCAATTGAACTTGTAGGGCTAGAACCAGAACTGTTAACACGTTCTCCGTTCGAATTAAGTGGTGGACAAATGAGACGTGTTGCTATAGCGGGTGTACTGGCAATGGAACCTGAAGTGCTTGTATTAGATGAACCTACAGCAGGACTAGATCCAAAAGGGCAGAACGAACTTATGGAGATGTTTTATAAGCTGCACAAGGAGAAGGGTCTTACAGTCATCCTTGTAACGCATAATATGGAGGATGCTGCTCAGTATGCGGAGCAGATTGTAGTTATGCATAAAGGAACGGTCTTTTTGCAAGGAAGTGCAGAGGAAGTATTTTCACATGCTGATGAACTAGAGAAAATTGGTGTGGATCTTCCTATGTCATTAAAGTATAAACGTGCAATTGAAGAGAAGTTTGGTATTTCAATTCCAAAGGCTACCTTATCTTTAGAGGATCTTACTCATGAAGTTGTGCAGGTGTTACGAAAAGGTGGTCATGAATCATGCAGCAGTTGATTATTGGGAGATATATCCCGGGGAATTCACTTATTCATCAACTTGATCCACGTACGAAGCTGCTGATTGTCTTTTTATATGTATTTGTTGTTTTCTTAGCAAATAATGCGATTTCATATGGATTTTTATTTTTATATGCACTCATTGCTTTATTTTTTGCAAAAGTGCCGATTCGTTATGTACTTTCGGGCTTAAAACCAATTTTATGGATTTTTCTTTTTACATTTTTCCTGCATATTTTTACAAATAAAGAGGGGGATGTACTATTCCAGCTTGGTTGGTTTTCGATATATGAAAAAGGATTAGAGCAAGGGATATACATTTCTGTACGATTCTTCGTTATTATTTTAATGACGACATTATTAACGTTAACGACGACACCTATTGAAATTACAGATGGTTTGGAGACGTTATTAAAGCCGTTGAAGCGTATAAAGGTTCCTGTTCATGAAATCGCATTAATGATGTCAATTTCTCTTCGTTTTATCCCGACATTAATGGATGAAACGAGTAAAATAATGAAAGCACAAGCGTCACGTGGTATTGATTTTGCCGGGGGACCGATAAAAGATAGAATGAAAGCTATTATTTCACTGCTCGTTCCTCTGTTTATCAGTGCTTTTAAGCGTGCAGAGGACTTAGCCATTGCGATGGAAGCTCGTGGATATCAAAGTGGTGAAGGACGTACTAAATTTAGGCAACTACGCTGGAAAACAAGCGATACAGTAACGATTGTCAGCTTATTTTGTTTAGCTTGTATTTTGGCATGGGTGCGATCGTAATGGAGAATAGAGAAATGGATAGAATAAAATGTACGGTTGCATATGATGGCATGCATTTTTGTGGTTATCAAATTCAGCCGAACCATCGTACTGTTCAACAGGAGATAGAAAAAGCATTGCAGAAATTGCATAAGGGAGAACTTGTTCGTGTTCAGGCATCTGGTAGAACAGATTCTACAGTTCATGCAAAAGGACAAGTAATACACTTTGATACTCCTTTGTCTCTTGAAGAGTGGCAATGGAGTAATGCTTTAAACACAATGTTGCCAGATGATATTGTTATTAGGCAAGTAGAGAAAAAAACAGAAGAATTTCATGCACGTTACGGTGTTGAGAAAAAAGAATATCGTTATCGTGTATTATTATCAAAGACTGCGGATGTATTCCGTAGAAATTACGTATATCAATATCCATACCCGCTCGAAATCAACTCTATAAGAAAAGCAATTCCTTATTTTATTGGAACGCATGATTTTACTTCTTTTTGTTCGGCAAAAACTGACAAAAAAGATAAAGTGCGAACAATTTATGAAATCGAGTTAATTGAACAAGATGATGAAATAATTTTTCGTTTTGTAGGTAATGGATTTTTATATAATATGGTCAGAATTATTGTTGGTACGTTACTTAGCGTAGGGCAAGGAAAGCTTGATTCTGATAGCATTCCAGAGATTTTAGCGAAACAAAATCGTCAGTTTGCTGGAAAGATGGCTCCAGGTCATGGGCTTTACTTGTGGGAGGTAAACTATAACAACTAATCCTGGTGTAACATTTGCTTGACATTAGAAACTCAAAAGTATATCATAACATATGGTATTGTTTCTAAAACCACGATTAGCCCCGGAAGGAAATCGTGTTTAAGATAAACAATAGATTTTTTCTATGGAAAAGATAACGAGGAGGGAAACACATGCGTACGACTTTTATGGCAAAAGCTAACGAAGTTGAGCGTAAATGGTATGTGGTTGATGCTGAAGGTCAAACTTTAGGTCGCCTTGCTAGTGAAGTAGCATCCATTTTACGTGGTAAAAACAAACCTACATTTACACCACACGTTGACACGGGTGATCATGTAATTATTATTAACGCTGAGAAAATTCATTTAACAGGTAATAAATTAAACGATAAAATTTACTACCGTCACACTAACCACCCAGGTGGACTTAAGCAAAGAACAGCTCTTGAAATGCGTACAAACTACCCTGTACAAATGTTAGAGCTTGCAATTAAAGGCATGCTTCCAAAAGGACGCTTAGGCCGTCAAGTTTCTAAGAAACTTAACGTGTATGCTGGAGCAGAGCATCCACACCAAGCACAAAAACCAGAAGTTTACGAACTTCGCGGATAATTAATTAAAGGAGGGCTTACTTTGGCACAGGTTCAATACTATGGCACTGGACGTCGTAAGAGTTCAGTAGCGCGCGTACGCCTAGTTCCAGGCGAAGGACGCGTTATCATTAACGGTCGTGATTTTGAAAACTATATCCCATTTGCTGCATTACGTGAAGTAGTGAAACAACCTCTAGTTGCAACAGAAACTTTAGGTAACTACGATGTACTTGTAAACGTAAATGGTGGTGGATACACTGGTCAAGCTGGTGCTATTCGTCACGGTATTTCTCGCGCTTTATTAAAAGCTGATCCAGAATACCGTCTAACACTAAAACGTGCAGGTCTATTAACTCGTGACGCACGTATGAAAGAGCGTAAAAAATACGGTCTTAAAGGCGCACGTCGTGCACCTCAGTTCTCAAAACGTTAATTTTTGCGAACTAAAAACCCCAACCATTTTGGTTGGGGTTTTTTATGTTTCATTCCTCTTTTGCAATTTTTATAGCTTGGAATATTTTAGTGCTACCGCCGCGCGTATGCTTCTTCTTTAGAAGTTTAGACTAATATGTATTAGGGAGGTTTATATGTACTATGAATGTCATTGTCAGCTTACAAGAAAAACAAAAAGAAAAGCAGTTAAAATACGAGCGGAAGATGTTGCGGGAATTATCATTAAAAACATTGCGTTCAAATATTCGTGATGCCTTTCAAATGCAAGAGCTTCATCGTCAGTATGAAGATTACTGTATTGAATTAGGGATAGAATCTTATTTATTAGGAGCGAGATACAGTAAATTTGGTTATTATGGTGAATCGTTTTTTGATGTGAAATATAGAGCTTTAGAAGAAGAACAACAATTAACTGAAACGCTATTTCAATTTTTAACGAGTATGACTATGCGAGAAATAAAGTTGAAAGATGAGGAGTTACTTTTTGAATCTTGTCAGCAGTTTATAGGATTGTGGTGGCAAGAAGGGTATGAAAAAGGTGAAAGAAGATATCGATTAAAGCTTCATTAAGACAAGCATAAACTTTCCTCTTGTCCCATATAAGTAATTAGAGGGACTAGCTGGAGGAGGAAAGGTATGAAGAGAATTCGAATTATCTCTTTTGCACTCGCTGCGGTTGTATTGTTTTTTTTAGTCAAGCAAGAATTTCAAATTACAAAATCGTGGCGAGCTTGGAATTTACCCTTATCAGGGAAAGTAATTGTATTAGATGCTGGGCATGGTGGACCAGATGGAGGGGCTGTTGGTGGAAAGGATATTATAGAAAAGGATATTACGCTTGAAATTACAAAAAAGGTACAAGACTATTTACAAGAACAAGGTGCACTAGTTATTTTAACGCGTGAGGGAGATTATGATTTAGCTAACAAAGATACAAAGTCATATAGTAGACGTAAAGCAGAGGATTTAAAAAAACGTGTAGAAATCATCAATAAACCTGATGTAGATTTTTTTGCAAGTATTCATTTAAATGCTTTAACTAGTAGTGGATCGAAAGGCGCACAAACGTTCTATTACCGCTCTTCGATTGAAAATGAACGTGCTGCAAAATTTATACAGGCTGAATTGAGAACAAGTTTAGAGAACACGAATCGTTCTGCTAAGACAATTTCGCATGTATATTTATTAAAGTATTCTAAAACACCAGGTGCTTTAATTGAAGCTGGCTTTTTATCGAATGTGAACGAAAGGTATATGTTAAATTCGGAGAAATATCAGCAAAAGGTAGCAGCTGCAATATACCGTGGTATATTACGTTATTTCACGGAAAAAGGAAATCCTCCAGAATAAGGAGGATTTTTTTGAGCTTCTCTCGTTAACGAAGTTTTCGGAAAATATGTTATACTGGAAATGTAAACGCATTTATTTCAAGAATACGCAGAGATAAATTCAATTAACATTACGTTATTTTTCATACAGGGGGCTGGGCTAATTATGGTAACGAAAGAGCAAGTGGTTGAAGCGTTAGAAGGGATTGTAGATCCGTTTTTACATAAAACATTAAAAGAAACAAGTGCAATTAAAGAGGTAACAGTCAAGCCAGAGAAGGAACATGTGAGTGTTAAAATTGCAATCGTAAAAACCGGTACAGCGGAACAAATGCAGTTGCAGTCTGGAATTGTAAAGTTAGTAAAAGAACTTGGGGCAGCAACAGTTGGACTTCGTTTTGCAGAATTTACAGAAGAGGAATTAGCTCAGTTTGCACCGGAACAAGAAGAAGAGCAAAGTGAATCTTTATTGTCACCTAATTCAAAAACAACATTCTTAGCAGTAGCGAGTGGAAAAGGTGGCGTGGGAAAATCAACTGTTTCCGTTAACCTTGCAGTTGCTTTAGCTCGTTTAGGAAAAAAAGTTGGTATTATTGATGCGGACATTTACGGTTTTAGTGTGCCAGACATGATGGGGATAGAAAAACGTCCTATCGTAAGAGGTGACAAGATAATTCCGGTGGAACGTTTAGGTGTAAAGGTAATCTCAATGGGCTTCTTTGTAGAGGATAATGCACCAGTTATTTGGAGAGGACCTATGCTTGGGAAAATGTTAAACCACTTCTTCACAGAAGTAGAATGGGGCGATTTAGATTATTTAGTACTAGATTTGCCACCAGGCACAGGTGATGTTGCGTTAGATGTGCACTCAATGTTGCCATCTTGCAAAGAGATTATTGTAACGACGCCTCATCCAACAGCTGCGTTTGTAGCAGCGCGTGCTGGAGCGATGGCATTGCGCACTGAACATAGTATTCTTGGTGTTGTTGAGAATATGGCATATTTTGAAAGTAAGGTAACTGGTGAGAAAGAATATGTATTTGGAAAAGGCGGGGGAGATAAGTTAGCTACCGAATTACAAACGAATGTTCTTGGTCGTATTCCACTGCAACAACCCGATTGGAATAAAGAAGACTTTGCTCCTTCAGTATATGAAGATACACATACAACGGGCATTATTTATAGTAAAATAGCTGAAACAGTAATTGATAAAACAGCTGTTACACAAAAATAAAGTGAAACTTTAATCAGTGGGGTTCACCTGTTACTGACAACAATAAGGCTTTTGTTGCTAGTAAACCTTTCGTTTAATTAGAGGGGTCCATTTTGTCTGTTAATAGCAAGATAAAGTAATAACGAGTGGACAATATATAAATTGTCCACTCGTTATTATAGTTATTATTTTTTACTGTTCTTCCTTCTTATCGCCTTGAGAACCACCGTCACCGCCTGCTTCTTTCTTACCAGATCCGCCTTTTTCAGCTTTTTGCACACCTTTACTAATGATATCAATCATCTTGGCTTGGAAGAGTGGACTTTCAGCAGTTTCTGTTAGTACTTGTTGTAGATATTGACGGTATTCTTTACTCTTCATTGTTTGTAACATCATTTTTTCTACTTCAGGATTTTTCATAATTTCTATAACGCCTGCTTGGTATTCAGGGTCTTTTAATAAGGTTTTCATTAATTGAGTTTGTTCTTTCCCCATACTTTTAGCAAATTTTGATGAGAACTCAGGATCTTTAAAGAGCTTTTCCCAGAATTGTTGCCCTTTATCGGATACCATGGCATCTTCAATCGTTTTCTTTACTACTGTTTCATCTAGTATGAGTGCTTGTTTCATTTTTTCATCAGTTAATACATCTTGAATAGCTTTCTTACCTTGATCTGTTTTTAAAATATCAACAATCATTTTCTTTGTTTGATCGTAATCTAGTTCGGATTTCGTTTCTTTTCCTTGTGCGCATGCTGCAAGTGCGATAAGTAGAAAAGAAGAAACGAAAATGAATAGCATCCGTTTCATAAGTTGGAACTCCTTTCAGCACAGTTCTCTCTTTTTAATATAAATATCTTTAAGGAATTTATACATGAACATGGCTAGCTTTTTGAAATTGTCATTGATACAATTTAATTAGAAATATAAGGATAATGGGGGATGTGTTGTGAATAGCCGCAAGTGGGTACGACTATTTTTAACGACGTTGTTTCTTGGTGGGATTAGCACAGTTATTATTGGTTTTGTTTTGGAGTGGGACAAGTACAATAAATTTTTTCAAAATTTCGACGGTAAGGAGATTTTAGCAGTATCTTTCTGGCTGATGGGTGTAGGATTTATTTTTAGTGTTATAAGTCAAATGGGATTCTTTGCATATTTAACAATCCACCGTTTTGGACTAGGGATGTTTCGCTCATCTTCTTTATGGAATGCAGTCCAGCTCTTCTTTATTGCATTCGTATTATTTGATTTTGTGTATTTAAGATCTGTACTTATTGCAAATGGGGAAGTCTCGTTAGGGAATAATATACTTGTTGCTGGAATGTTATTTGTGTTTGGAGCAATTGTTGCTTATGTAAAAAGTAAAGAAACAAATAAAAAAGCATTTGTGCCAGCTCTGTTCTTTATGGTTGTTGTAACGATCCTTGAATGGGTACCGGCGCTTCGGATTAATGATACAGATTGGTTATATTTAATGGTTATACCGCTATTGTTATGTAATGCATATCAATTACTTGTATTACATCGTTTAATCGGAAAAACAAGTAAATCAGCTTAATAGAGAGTTTTTATACAACATCAGTTATAATGTTGTAAATGGTATGATTAAAAAAGCTCTACCACCTTCTTGAAAGGTAGTAGAGCTTTTTATGCGTGAAGAGTAGTAGGGAAGAAGCTACTTCACATCTTCACTTTTCGTACTTGTGTTGGAAATAAGTTGTGAAACGGATATTTGCTCATATCCATCACTTTTTATTTTTTGCAGGAGCAGCGGTAAAGCTCTATTTGTTTGAAGGGCAGAATCGGATGCGTGTAATAACACGATATCTCCACCTTTCAAATTATTAGAGACAGTGGAAACGATGTTATTTACACCTGGGTTTTTCCAATCGTTTGAATTATTACTCCAATGCACGACGGTGTATCCAAGTGATTCTGCGATTTTAAGGGTTGCTTTGTTAAATTCGCCACTAGGTGGACGTAACAGCTTGACTTGTTTTACACCAAGTTTCGTAAAAACATCTTGTGCTCGTAAAAGGTCTCGTCTTATTTCATTTGTCTCTAGAGAAGTATAGGATGTGTAATTGTACCCCATACTACCGATTTCGTGTCCATCTTTCATGATTCGCTCTACAATATCGGGGTGTCTTTCGGCCCATGCAGCAGAAAGGAAGAAGGTTGCATTCTTAATTTCTTTTTCTTTAAGAGTATCTAGGATTGGAATTGCTTTTTTGTCTCCCCAACTAATATCAAACGTAAATGCAACTTGCTTTTTAGCGGTGTCTCCTTTGTAAATTACTTTAGGGCCTGTAGCAGTTGAAAAAGCAGATTCATGTGAATATGTTTTTAAAAAGAGTAGCCATGCTGTAAATAAGGACAGTATCACTATTAAGCTAATGTGTTTAAAATTTCTCTTACTCGTAATAAAAAAGAAAAACATAATATTACGCCCCTTTGTCCAATCCTTTTCAGTTACATATATGCTGGAAATATAAAAAAGAGAACAAAGGATTAATATCGTAAGTAGTGGATATAATGGATGATAGGATTGTGATAATTGAAAATGAGCGGAACGTTTATTGTTGCGTAAGGAATTATTGAGGTGATTGTTTGCTTGGGCTGATGTTGACAAAAGAAGAGAGAAAAGAAATGGAATACATATTGAAGAGAGAATTAGAGGAACTTTTATTTGATTTTGAAGATGAGCGTATTCATGAAGTTGTAAAAAAAGCTATGGAAGAAAGATATAAAATCATTTTCTGTTTATTCCGGAGAGTAGCTAACACAGAAGAATGTATTCGTTATGTAAGAAAAAGAATTTTTTATTAAAAAGTGTTGACGTTAATAGTTTGTATATGTTAAATTAATAACCGTCGCTGATGCGGAAACGCAGAAAACGACAAAAAGAAATTGAAAAACTTAGTTGACATTAACTAACGAAGATGTTAACATAAGGAAGTCGTAAATGAGCGACCAAGTAGTTCTTTGAAAACTGAACGAAACAAACAACGTGAAACGTCAATTTTTATTTTAGATGCTAGACAAACTAACTTTATTGGAGAGTTTGATCCTGGCTCAGGATGAACGCTGGCGGCGTGCCTAATACATGCAAGTCGAGCGAATGGATTAAGAGCTTGCTCTTATGAAGTTAGCGGCGGACGGGTGAGTAACACGTGGGTAACCTGCCCATAAGACTGGGATAACTCCGGGAAACCGGGGCTAATACCGGATAACATTTTGAACCGCATGGTTCGAAATTGAAAGGCGGCTTCGGCTGTCACTTATGGATGGACCCGCGTCGCATTAGCTAGTTGGTGAGGTAACGGCTCACCAAGGCAACGATGCGTAGCCGACCTGAGAGGGTGATCGGCCACACTGGGACTGAGACACGGCCCAGACTCCTACGGGAGGCAGCAGTAGGGAATCTTCCGCAATGGACGAAAGTCTGACGGAGCAACGCCGCGTGAGTGATGAAGGCTTTCGGGTCGTAAAACTCTGTTGTTAGGGAAGAACAAGTGCTAGTTGAATAAGCTGGCACCTTGACGGTACCTAACCAGAAAGCCACGGCTAACTACGTGCCAGCAGCCGCGGTAATACGTAGGTGGCAAGCGTTATCCGGAATTATTGGGCGTAAAGCGCGCGCAGGTGGTTTCTTAAGTCTGATGTGAAAGCCCACGGCTCAACCGTGGAGGGTCATTGGAAACTGGGAGACTTGAGTGCAGAAGAGGAAAGTGGAATTCCATGTGTAGCGGTGAAATGCGTAGAGATATGGAGGAACACCAGTGGCGAAGGCGACTTTCTGGTCTGTAACTGACACTGAGGCGCGAAAGCGTGGGGAGCAAACAGGATTAGATACCCTGGTAGTCCACGCCGTAAACGATGAGTGCTAAGTGTTAGAGGGTTTCCGCCCTTTAGTGCTGAAGTTAACGCATTAAGCACTCCGCCTGGGGAGTACGGCCGCAAGGCTGAAACTCAAAGGAATTGACGGGGGCCCGCACAAGCGGTGGAGCATGTGGTTTAATTCGAAGCAACGCGAAGAACCTTACCAGGTCTTGACATCCTCTGAAAACCCTAGAGATAGGGCTTCTCCTTCGGGAGCAGAGTGACAGGTGGTGCATGGTTGTCGTCAGCTCGTGTCGTGAGATGTTGGGTTAAGTCCCGCAACGAGCGCAACCCTTGATCTTAGTTGCCATCATTAAGTTGGGCACTCTAAGGTGACTGCCGGTGACAAACCGGAGGAAGGTGGGGATGACGTCAAATCATCATGCCCCTTATGACCTGGGCTACACACGTGCTACAATGGACGGTACAAAGAGCTGCAAGACCGCGAGGTGGAGCTAATCTCATAAAACCGTTCTCAGTTCGGATTGTAGGCTGCAACTCGCCTACATGAAGCTGGAATCGCTAGTAATCGCGGATCAGCATGCCGCGGTGAATACGTTCCCGGGCCTTGTACACACCGCCCGTCACACCACGAGAGTTTGTAACACCCGAAGTCGGTGGGGTAACCTTTTTGGAGCCAGCCGCCTAAGGTGGGACAGATGATTGGGGTGAAGTCGTAACAAGGTAGCCGTATCGGAAGGTGCGGCTGGATCACCTCCTTTCTATGGAGAATTGATGAACGCTGTTCATCAATAAAGTTTCCGTGTTTCGTTTTGTTCAGTTTTGAGAGAACTATCTCTCATATATAAATGTATGTTCTTTGAAAACTAGATAACAGTGTAGCTCATATTTTTTAATTTTTAGTTTGGTTAAGTTAGAAAGGGCGCACGGTGGATGCCTTGACACTAGGAGTCGATGAAGGACGGGACTAACGCCGATATGCTTCGGGGAGCTGTAAGTAAGCTTTGATCCGAAGATTTCCGAATGGGGAAACCCACCATACGTAATGGTATGGTATCCTTATCTGAATACATAGGGTAAGGAAGACAGACCCAGGGAACTGAAACATCTAAGTACCTGGAGGAAGAGAAAGCAAATGCGATTTCCTGAGTAGCGGCGAGCGAAACGGAACATAGCCCAAACCAAGAGGCTTGCCTCTTGGGGTTGTAGGACATTCTATACGGAGTTACAAAGGAACGAGGTAGACGAAGCGACCTGGAAAGGTCCGTCGTAGAGGGTAACAACCCCGTAGTCGAAACTTCGTTCTCTCTTGAATGTATCCTGAGTACGGCGGAACACGTGAAATTCCGTCGGAATCTGGGAGGACCATCTCCCAAGGCTAAATACTCCCTAGTGATCGATAGTGAACCAGTACCGTGAGGGAAAGGTGAAAAGCACCCCGGAAGGGGAGTGAAAGAGATCCTGAAACCGTGTGCCTACAAATAGTCAGAGCCCGTTAACGGGTGATGGCGTGCCTTTTGTAGAATGAACCGGCGAGTTACGATCCCGTGCGAGGTTAAGCTGAAGAGGCGGAGCCGCAGCGAAAGCGAGTCTGAATAGGGCGTTTAGTACGTGGTCGTAGACCCGAAACCAGGTGATCTACCCATGTCCAGGGTGAAGTTCAGGTAACACTGAATGGAGGCCCGAACCCACGCACGTTGAAAAGTGCGGGGATGAGGTGTGGGTAGCGGAGAAATTCCAATCGAACCTGGAGATAGCTGGTTCTCCCCGAAATAGCTTTAGGGCTAGCCTTAAGTGTAAGAGTCTTGGAGGTAGAGCACTGATTGGACTAGGGGTCCTCATCGGATTACCGAATTCAGTCAAACTCCGAATGCCAATGACTTATCCTTAGGAGTCAGACTGCGAGTGATAAGATCCGTAGTCAAAAGGGAAACAGCCCAGACCGCCAGCTAAGGTCCCAAAGTGTGTATTAAGTGGAAAAGGATGTGGAGTTGCTTAGACAACTAGGATGTTGGCTTAGAAGCAGCCACCATTTAAAGAGTGCGTAATAGCTCACTAGTCGAGTGACTCTGCGCCGAAAATGTACCGGGGCTAAATACACCACCGAAGCTGCGGATTGATACCAATGGTATCAGTGGTAGGGGAGCGTTCTAAGGACAGTGAAGTCAGACCGGAAGGACTGGTGGAGTGCTTAGAAGTGAGAATGCCGGTATGAGTAGCGAAAGACGGGTGAGAATCCCGTCCACCGAATGCCTAAGGTTTCCTGAGGAAGGCTCGTCCGCTCAGGGTTAGTCAGGACCTAAGCCGAGGCCGACAGGCGTAGGCGATGGACAACAGGTTGATATTCCTGTACCACCTCTTTATCGTTTGAGCAATGGAGGGACGCAGAAGGATAGAAGAAGCGTGCGATTGGTTGTGCACGTCCAAGCAGTTAGGCTGATAAGTAGGCAAATCCGCTTATCGTGAAGGCTGAGCTGTGATGGGGAAGTTCCTTATGGAGCGAAGTCTTTGATTCCCCGCTGCCAAGAAAAGCTTCTAGCGAGATAAAAGGTGCCTGTACCGCAAACCGACACAGGTAGGCGAGGAGAGAATCCTAAGGTGTGCGAGAGAACTCTGGTTAAGGAACTCGGCAAAATGACCCCGTAACTTCGGGAGAAGGGGTGCTTTCTTAACGGAAAGCCGCAGTGAATAGGCCCAAGCGACTGTTTAGCAAAAACACAGCTCTCTGCGAAGCCGTAAGGCGAAGTATAGGGGGTGACACCTGCCCGGTGCTGGAAGGTTAAGGAGAGGGGTTAGCGTAAGCGAAGCTCTGAACTGAAGCCCCAGTAAACGGCGGCCGTAACTATAACGGTCCTAAGGTAGCGAAATTCCTTGTCGGGTAAGTTCCGACCCGCACGAAAGGTGTAACGATTTGGGCACTGTCTCAACCAGAGACTCGGTGAAATTATAGTACCTGTGAAGATGCAGGTTACCCGCGACAGGACGGAAAGACCCCGTGGAGCTTTACTGTAGCCTGATATTGAATTTTGGTACAGTTTGTACAGGATAGGCGGGAGCCATTGAAACCGGAGCGCTAGCTTCGGTGGAGGCGCTGGTGGGATACCGCCCTGACTGTATTGAAATTCTAACCTACGGGTCTTATCGACCCGGGAGACAGTGTCAGGTGGGCAGTTTGACTGGGGCGGTCGCCTCCTAAAGTGTAACGGAGGCGCCCAAAGGTTCCCTCAGAATGGTTGGAAATCATTCGTAGAGTGCAAAGGCATAAGGGAGCTTGACTGCGAGACCTACAAGTCGAGCAGGGACGAAAGTCGGGCTTAGTGATCCGGTGGTTCCGCATGGAAGGGCCATCGCTCAACGGATAAAAGCTACCCCGGGGATAACAGGCTTATCTCCCCCAAGAGTCCACATCGACGGGGAGGTTTGGCACCTCGATGTCGGCTCATCGCATCCTGGGGCTGTAGTCGGTCCCAAGGGTTGGGCTGTTCGCCCATTAAAGCGGTACGCGAGCTGGGTTCAGAACGTCGTGAGACAGTTCGGTCCCTATCCGTCGTGGGCGTAGGAAATTTGAGAGGAGCTGTCCTTAGTACGAGAGGACCGGGATGGACGCACCGCTGGTGTACCAGTTGTTCTGCCAAGGGCATAGCTGGGTAGCTATGTGCGGAAGGGATAAGTGCTGAAAGCATCTAAGCATGAAGCCCCCCTCAAGATGAGATTTCCCATAGCGTAAGCTAGTAAGATCCCTGAAAGATGATCAGGTTGATAGGTTCGAGGTGGAAGCATGGTGACATGTGGAGCTGACGAATACTAATAGATCGAGGACTTAACCATATAATATGTAGCAAATGTTATCTAGTTTTGAAGGAATATATATTAAAATTTCTTCTTGACATTTCGAAAGAAATGTTTATAATGATAAAAGTCTGGTAATGATGGCAGAGAGGTCACACCCGTTCCCATACCGAACACGGAAGTTAAGCTCTCTAGCGCCGATGGTAGTTGGGACCTTGTCCCTGTGAGAGTAGGACGTTGCCAGGCTAATATTATTCCGCAGTAGCTCAGTGGTAGAGCTATCGGCTGTTAACCGATCGGTCGTAGGTTCGAGTCCTACCTGCGGAGCCATTATGCTTCCATAGCTCAGCTGGTAGAGCACTTCCATGGTAAGGAAGAGGTCACCGGTTCAAGCCCGGTTGGAAGCTTGGGAATAGGTTTAAAACTTTTTTGGCCCGTTGGTCAAGTGGTTAAGACACCGCCCTTTCACGGCGGTAACACGGGTTCGAATCCCGTACGGGTCACCACTTTTGGAGGATTAGCTCAGCTGGGAGAGCACCTGCCTTACAAGCAGGGGGTCGGCGGTTCGATCCCGTCATCCTCCACCATATATATTTAAAATGTCGGAGGGGTAGCGAAGTGGCTAAACGCGGCGGACTGTAAATCCGCTCCTTCGGGTTCGGCAGTTCGAATCTGCCCCCCTCCACCATTTTCTTTAAAATAACCTGAGAGGGTTTATTTTTTTGAAAAGATAACCATACTAGTAAATATTAATGGGCTATAGCCAAGCGGTAAGGCAACGGACTTTGACTCCGTCATGCGCTGGTTCGAATCCAGCTAGCCCAGCCATTTACGAGCCATTAGCTCAGTTGGTAGAGCATCTGACTTTTAATCAGAGGGTCGAAGGTTCGAGTCCTTCATGGCTCATCATTTTTGCGGAAGTAGTTCAGTGGTAGAATACAACCTTGCCAAGGTTGGGGTCGCGGGTTCGAATCCCGTCTTCCGCTTAATTAATAAGGGGCCTTAGCTCAGCTGGGAGAGCGCCTGCCTTGCACGCAGGAGGTCAGCGGTTCGATCCCGCTAGGCTCCATCTAAATAAAAAAGCTTACATCATACGATGTAAGCTTTTTTTGTGTTTAAAAAGACAACTTTTATACTTGTCGTTTAAAATGAAGAAAACGTAAAAATAAGGGATGGGGAGATAATTGTGAAAGTTATTATTGCATCTGATTCATATAAAGAAAGCCTAAAAGCTATAGAAGTATGTGGAGCTATTGAAAGAGGTTTTAGAGCAATTTTTCCTAATGCAGAGTATGTGAAAATACCAATTGGAGATGGAGGAGAAGGGACGGTTGAATCACTTGTTGATGCTACAGGGGGGAGAATTATATCAATTAGTGTGACAGGACCGCTTAGAGAAGGTATACAAGCTTTTTATGGCATTTCTAAAGATAAAAAGACAGCGTTTATTGAAATGGCAGCAGCATCAGGATTACAGCACGTTCCAGTTGAAAAGCGCAACCCACTTATTACAACGACAAAAGGAACAGGAGAACTTATATTACATGCGCTAGATCAAGGAGTGGAGTACATAATTTTAGGACTTGGAGGAAGTGCTACAAATGATGGCGGGGCAGGTATGTTAGCGGCTTTAGGAGTAAGGTTTATAAATGGTAAGGGTGAAGTAATAGATCCATCTGGAGGCACATTACACTCGATTGTTACTATTGATTTTTCACGAATGGACCCACGCTTAAAGGGGGTAAAGATAGAAGCGGCATGTGATGTGGATAATCCATTAGTCGGAATGCAGGGAGCATCTTTCGTATTTGGGAGACAAAAGGGTGCAAATATAGAGATGATGAAAGAGCTAGATGAGAATTTACAACATTATGCGAATATGCTTAAACGATATGTATCTTTTGATGTATCTGAAATACCTGGTGCAGGGGCAGCGGGAGGAATGGGAGCGGCTGTTATTTCAGTGTTAAAGGGAGACTTGCGTAGGGGCATTGAAATTGTATTAGATTATACAAATTTCGATAAACATATAGAAGATGCACATCTTATTATAACTGGTGAAGGTAGAATAGATAAACAAACTGCATATGGAAAGGCTCCTGTGGGTGTTGCGGGGCGTGCAAAACGTTTTTCTGTGCCTGTAATTGCTATTGGAGGGTCTGTATCATCTGATTATTCAGCTGTGTACGAGAAAGGAATAGATGCGGTATTTAGTATCACAACGAAACCGATGACACTAGAAGAAGCATATAAAGTAGCAGAAGAAAATATTGAAATGACAACGAAGAATATTGCAACAGTATGGAAAATAGCATCAGAAAAACACTTCTAAATATAGGAGTGTTTTATTATTATTATTTAATAATAGTGATTGCGATTGTTTCATTAAGTTAACTTTATACATAGAATAGTCTTAAAATTTGGTTTTCAACGTGAATATAAGTGAATAAATTGTATATCCATACAGAAAAATGTCGAGTTGAGTCAGACTATATAAAAGATTTAAAATATTTAGTGAAGGCATAAAAGGGGGATACTATCTATGAAAAAAGAAATCTCAGTTATTGGAGTTCCAATGGATTTAGGACAGATGCGTCGTGGAGTTGATATGGGACCGAGCGCGATCCGTTATGCAGGGGTAATTGAAAGAATTGAAGAAATTGGATATGACGTTAAAGATATGGGAGATATATGTATAGAGAGAGAAAAAGAGATAGATGAAAATACAAAATTAAGAAACCTTACACAAGTTGCAACTGTATGTAATGAATTAGCAAGTAAGGTGGATCATATTATAGAAGAAGGTCGTTTTCCACTTGTATTAGGTGGTGACCATAGTATTGCTATCGGTACATTAGCTGGTGTAGCAAAACATTATAAAAACTTAGGCGTTATTTGGTATGATGCACACGGTGATTTAAATACAGAGGAAACTTCACCATCTGGAAATATTCATGGTATGTCACTTGCAGCAAGTTTAGGTTATGGACATTCTTCACTTGTAGATTTATACGGAGCATATCCAAAGGTGAAAAAAGAGAATGTCGTAATTATCGGTGCGCGTGCATTGGATGAAGGAGAAAAAGATTTCATTCGCAATGAAGGTATTAAAGTGTTCTCAATGCATGAAATTGATCGTATGGGGATGACGGCTGTGATGGAAGAAACAATCGCATATTTATCTCATACCGATGGTGTACACTTATCATTAGATTTAGATGGTCTTGATCCTCATGATGCACCAGGTGTTGGAACGCCTGTAATTGGCGGTCTATCTTATCGTGAAAGTCATTTGGCGATGGAAATGTTAGCAGAAGCTGATATTATCACATCTGCTGAATTTGTTGAGGTAAATACGATTTTAGATGAGAGAAATAGAACGGCAACAACAGCAGTTGCTTTAATGGGTTCTTTATTCGGTGAAAAACTAAAATAAATGTAAGAAAAGCAACTGAGAAGTTGCTTTTTTTATTTGAAAATAAGCGTATAATAATGATTTATATTATACTGTACAATAAAAATGTTTGACATCTTACCAATTTGAGCTAAAGGGGGTTGTTTGTAATTGTCGTTTGTTTCATGTATGGTATAATTAACTAGTTGTTGGAAATACATACAGATAGAGCATAAAACAATATTTCAATATATGGATAGAATTGCTCGTAAGTAGGAGGAAGGGATAGCATGCCTTTTGAAGATACGACCATTTTGAAATATCTTAGTACGGCATTAGATATTGCCATTGTATGGTTTATTATATATAAGCTAATTCTTATAATCCGAGGGACGAAAGCTGTTCAACTTTTAAAAGGGATTACAGTTATTATCGTAGTTAAGATGATCAGTATTTTCCTTGAATTGCGTACGCTATCTTGGCTAACTGAACAAGTATTAACGTGGGGATTTTTAGCCGTTATTATTATCTTTCAGCCAGAATTGCGAAGAGCACTTGAGCAGCTAGGGCGCGGGAGTTTATTTTCGCGTGTTGGAACGCATGAGGATGATGAACCTGAAATGGTTGCAACAGCGATAGCAAAAGCAACCGAATATATGGGGAAACGTAGAATTGGTGCATTAATTACTTTGTCAAAAGAGACCGGTATGGGTGATTATGTGGAAACGGGTATTCCGCTTAATGCAAACGTATCATCGGAATTACTTATTAATATTTTTATTCCAAATACACCTCTTCATGACGGAGCGGTAATTATGCAAGGAAGTACAATTAAAGCAGCAGCATGCTATCTTCCATTATCAGAAAGTCCGTTTATTTCTAAAGAATTAGGAACTAGACATCGTGCTGCAATGGGAGTTAGTGAAGTTACTGATAGTATTACAGTAGTTGTGTCTGAAGAAACTGGTCAAATTTCTTTAACGAAAAATGGTAAGTTGCATCGTGATTTGAAGACAGAACAGCTGAAAGATATGTTATTAGCTGAATTTAGTGGAAACGAAAAAACGACTTCTTCGTCTTTATGGAATTGGAGGAGAAAGCGTCATGGATAAGTTAATGGAGAATCATTGGTTTTTAAAAGGGATCTCATTACTATTGGCGTGTATGCTTTTTATGTCAGCGACGTTAACTGAAAAAAATACGACATCAGGTATATTACCTTTTGCAAATGATACGAAAGAAACATTAACTAATTATGCTATTAATCTTAAGTATGATGAGGAGAAATATATTGTAAGTGGTATTCCGGCAGAGGGCGTTAAAGTAAAATTAGAAGGCCCAAAAGCATCAGTTGCTACAGCAAAAGCAAAAAAACAATTTGACATACCGGTTGATTTGCGAGATAGTCCAAAAGGAACTTATGAGATTTCTTTAAAAACGAACGGGCTTCCAGATGATGTGAAAGGAACAGTTCAGCCATCAACAATTAAAGTTACTCTTCATGAAAAGGCGAGAAAATATGTTCATGTAGATCTGAAATTATCAAATGAGGATCAGATGCCAGCGGGGGCTACTCTAGAAAAATCAAGCCTTAAACCGGATACTGTTGAGGTAGTTGGGACGAAAGAAGAAATTGAAAGCATTTCCTCTGCCAAAGCGTATGTTGATTTAAAAGGTGTTAATAAAACTGTTACAAAAACGCCCGAAGTTACATTATACAATAAAGAAGGAAAACGTTTAAATGTAAGAACAAGTCCATCTAAGATTAGTGTAACGTTGAATGTGGCAACGCAAACTACAGCCAATAATACTGAAAAAACTGTTCCTGTAACGTATACGAAGAAGGGGAGTTTAGCAGAAGGATTGGCGGTTACAAATATCAGTGTTGAACCGAGAGAAGTAACGATAGCTGGTCCAAAAGATATTTTGGATAATATACAATCGCTAGAGGGGGTCGAAGTAGATCTTAGTCAATTGACAGAGTCTACAACATTCGATGCCTCTGTTTTATTACCCAAGGGTGTAACAAGTGCAAAACCGAATCAAGTGAAGGTTTCGGTGGGAGTGCAAAAAACAAAACAAACGAAAACAAAAACGATTGATGGTATCCCAATCCAGAAAAATGGACTGTCTAAAGATGTTACTGCTCAGCTACTTTCGCCGCAAGATGGAAAGATAAGTGTTGATATTTCAGGAGAAGCAAGTATAGTAGATAAAATAACAGCTGCTCAAATAACAGCGGTAATTAATCTGCAAAATGTATCCTCAGGGACGAAAGATATTTCCATTCAAGTGAGCGGTCCTGGTAATATTTCAATAGAGCCAAAACAAAAAAGTGCTAAAGTTACTATTGTGAAGAAAGAAAAACCAGATAAAGAAGTACAGGGTAATGGTCAACAACCGGATTCAAATACGGATCAAGAAAATCAAAATGAGAAACCAAAAAATCCTGAACCTGATTCAGAAAAAGAACAGGAAAAGAATCAAAACCAAAATCAAAATCAAGATAAAGATAAAGAAACGAGTCAAGAACCAACAGTAGATAATCAAAAAGAGCAAGAAAAAGGAGCGAATCATAATGGGTAAATATTTTGGTACAGATGGAGTACGCGGAGTTGCAAATAAGGAGTTAACACCTGAATTAGCTTTCAAAATTGGACGTTTTGGTGGTTATGTATTAACAAAAGATACAGATCGTCCAAAAGTAATTATCGGTCGTGATACACGTGTATCTGGTCATATGTTAGAAGGAGCTTTAGTAGCAGGTCTATTATCAACTGGAGCAGAAGTAATGCGCCTTGGCGTTATTTCTACACCGGGCGTTGCTTATTTAACAAAAGCACTAGATGCACAAGCGGGTGTTATGATTTCTGCATCTCATAATCCAGTACAAGATAACGGTATTAAATTCTTTGGTTCAGACGGCTTTAAATTAACAGATGAGCAAGAAGCTGAGATTGAAGCTTTATTAGACAAAGAAGTTGATGAACTACCACGTCCGACAGGTACTAATCTTGGACAAGTGAGCGATTACTTTGAAGGTGGACAAAAATATTTACAGTACATTAAACAAACTGTTGAAGAAGATTTCTCTGGCCTACATATCGCTTTAGATTGTGCACATGGTGCAACTTCTTCTCTAGCTCCATACTTATTTGCAGACCTAGAAGCTGATATTTCAACAATGGGAACTTCTCCAAACGGTATGAATATTAATGAGGGTGTAGGATCTACACATCCAGAAGGCTTAGCTGAATTGGTAAAAGAAAAAGGTGCGGATATCGGACTTGCTTTTGATGGCGATGGCGACCGTTTAATTGCTGTAGACGAAAAAGGAAACATCGTTGACGGTGATCAAATTATGTTCATTTGTGCGAAATATATGAAAGAAACTGGTCAATTAAAACATAATACAGTTGTTTCAACTGTTATGAGTAACTTAGGTTTTTACAAGGCACTTGAAGCAAATAATATTACAAGTGATAAAACAGCAGTTGGTGACCGCTACGTAATGGAAGAAATGAAGCGTGGGGGTTACAACCTAGGTGGAGAACAATCAGGCCATATTATCTTACTTGATTACATTACAACTGGTGATGGAATGTTAAGTGCACTTCAACTTGTAAACATCATGAAAATGACGAAAAAGCCATTATCTGAGCTTGCAGGAGAAATGACGAAATTCCCACAATTGTTAGTAAACGTTCGTGTAACAGATAAAAAATTAGCATTAGAAAATGAAAAAATTAAAGAAATTATTCGTGTTGTAGAGGAAGAAATGAACGGTGATGGCCGTATTCTTGTTCGTCCATCTGGAACAGAGCCACTTATTCGTGTAATGGCAGAAGCACCAACACAAGAAGTTTGTGATGCATATGTACATCGCATTGTAGAAGTTGTGAAAGCCGAAGTTGGCGCTGAATAATTAGCTGAATTTATATGAAAAAGGAGCACAAAAAGTGCTCCTTTTTCATATGTTTTATAGACGATGAAAAAAATTTCATTGACGGTTTATCCATGTTTGTTATAAGATGGTCTTGTTCTTTTTCTCAAAGGAAATATTGTAAATTATAAAAGCGCCAGAACTACAAATAGTGTAGTTGACGAGGTGGGGTTTATCGAGATTTCGGCGGATGACTCCCGGTTGTTCATCACAACCGCAAGCTTTTACTTAAATCATTAAGGTGACTTAGTGGACAAAGGTGAAAGTGTGATGAGAGAAGAGGAACGGATGAAAACTAGCTGTATAAGTATATACGGACTTAAACCCAATCGAGAGGAAGGTGAAAGCCGTTACAAGCTTACAGGGCTAGCAATATGTAATCCGTTTTTTAGTATAAATAAAAATGGTATCGGACTATGTCGTTACATGTTCGCAGAGCAGTGTAAGCATTTGTAACGGCGACTAAACATGTGTGGAATCGTAGGATTTATTGGAGAGCAAGATGCAAAGGAAATTTTATTAAAAGGTTTAGAAAAGCTAGAATATCGTGGATATGATTCAGCAGGTATTGCAGTACAAGCAGAGAACGGTGTTGTTGTATACAAAGAAAAAGGCCGTATCGCAAAACTTCGTGAAATCGTAGATGAGAACGTAGCAGCAAGCGTGGGTATCGGACACACACGCTGGGCTACACACGGTGTTCCAAGTAAAGTAAACGCGCATCCGCATCAAAGTACATCAAAACGCTTTACATTAGTTCATAACGGTGTAATTGAAAACTATGAATTAGTGAAAAAGGAATATTTACAAGATGTAACGTTCGTAAGTGAAACAGATACAGAGGTTATCGTACAGCTTATGGAACAACAAGTGAGCACAGGATTAAGTGTAGAAGAAGCGTTCCGTAATACGCTATCTCTTTTACATGGCTCTTATGCAATCGGATTACTTGATGCTGAAAATCCAAACATGATTTATGTTGCTAAAAACAAAAGCCCGCTATTAGTAGGTGTTGGTGACAACTTTAATGTTGTGGCAAGCGACGCTATGGCGATGTTACAAGTTACAGATCAATTTATTGAGCTAATGGATAAAGAAATCGTAATCGTAACGAAAGAAAGTATTACAATTAAAAACTTACAAGGTGAAACGATTGAACGTGCACCGTTTACAGCGGAATTAGACGCAAGTGATATTGAAAAGGGAACATATCCTCATTTCATGCTTAAAGAAATCGATGAGCAACCACTTGTAATCCGTAATATAATTCAAAAGTATCAAGATGAAAATGGCGAAATTGAATTAAATCAAGACATCCGCAATGCGATTTTAGATAGCGATCGTATTTACATCATTGCATGTGGAACGAGTTATCATGCAGGTCTTGTTGGAAAACAATTTATCGAGAAGTTTGCAAAAATGCCAGTTGAAGTACACGTGGCAAGTGAATTCTCTTACAACATGCCATTATTAACAGAAAGACCATTCTTCATTTATATTTCACAAAGTGGTGAAACAGCTGATAGCCGTGCAGTACTTGTGCAAACAAATGAAATGGGTCATAAAGCATTAACAATTACAAACGTGCCTGGTTCTACGCTTTCTCGTGAAGCTGATTATACACTTCCGTTATACGCTGGACCAGAAATTGCAGTTGCATCAACGAAAGCTTACACAGCACAGCTTGCAGTACTTTCAATTTTAGCAGCTGATATTGCTAAAGCAAAAGGTGAAGTTCTTGATTTCGATTTAACACACGAACTAGGACTTGTAGCAAATGCAATGATAGAACTTTGTGATCAAAAAGAAGAAATGGACGCATTAGCAAAACAATTTTTAGCGACAACGCGTAACTGTTTCTTCATCGGACGTAGCGTAGACTTCTACGTAGGATTAGAAGGTGCGTTAAAACTAAAAGAAATCTCTTACATCCAAGCAGAAGGATTCGCTGGAGGAGAGTTAAAACACGGTACAATCGCTTTAATCGAAAATGGTACACCAGTTATCGCACTTGCTACACAAGAGCACGTAAACCTTGGAATTCGCGGCAACGTGAAAGAGGTAGTAGCACGCGGAGCTAACCCATGTATCATCTCAATGAAAGGCTTAGAAATGGAAGGAGACAGCTTCGTATTACCAGCTGTACACGAAGCGCTAGCACCGCTAGTAGCAGTTATTCCATTACAACTTATCTCATACTACGCAGCACTTCACCGCGAGTGTGACGTTGATAAGCCACGTAACTTAGCTAAGTCTGTTACTGTTGAGTAGGAGATTGGTAGGTTAATAAGTATAGTTATACGTTTGAAATAAATTAAAACTAAGAAAAAACTCTGTAAAAATTATTTTACAGAGTTTTTTTAGTTATTTATTGTTTTACATAACAAATTGTTACTTGTTCGTCTATGTGGAAAATCTGTAACGCTTTACCATCTAAATTTTTAACCTCATATGATGAATAAATAGGTCTTTCCAATTTCACTTCTTGACCATTTTGAGTTCCTTTTTCCACCATTAGCGTTAACTGATGGGAAGAAACGTCTGCTTGGTATGTTCCTGTTAAGTAATTATCTTTATTTGGATAAGAACCATTTGCATATGTTTCAAATGTCTTATCTGCTTTTAGGACTAACGTAGTTTTGACTCCGTCTCCGTAATCAATACCCCAATTACCTACAAGCTCTGTACCGTCTTTATAGTTGTTCTGTACATTCTTAAACTTAGCGGAATCCTCGTCTGGTGTATCAATTTTTCCTTTGAATATACCAGTTTTATCTTGGGTACTGTATGTTTTAACTGTATTACCACTAGATAAACTCGGTGAGTTAGAAGAACTAGTACCACTTGTTGGAGAAGTAGTTGTTGAACCACCCTTAGCTTCCGCTTTTAACTTATTAAATACAGGTTTCCAAATGCGTTTTGCTTCATCTAATTTATTGTTTGCTTTATCTATGATTGCATCATCCGTATCTTTAAGTGTTTTAGAGTAATCAAATAACTTCGATACTTCTTTGAAAGATTCTTTTAACTTTTGAACAGCTTTTACAATTTCCTTATGATCTTCCTTGTATTTTCCTGGTGCATCTATACGCTCTATTTTATTAAATACTTTATCTAAGTCTTTAATACTATCTCGTACCTCTTCATTTGACTTACTTCCCTTTTTATTATCCCTCACAGAAGCATCATAGTAATCTAGACGTCTTAATAAGTCTTCTTCAATGTCTACCATAAGTTGTGGGTAATCCTCAGGCAAAACCATAATCATCTTAACATCTTTACTTTCTTCTTTTGAGTTAGTTGATTTTTCCTTTGTTTCAGATGATTTACCTTCTGTCTTAGTTTCTTTACTTTCTTGTTTACCAGATTCAGCATTTGTTTTTTCTTTTTCTCCAAATAAATTTGTTACACTACAAGCTGACATAGAAACTACTAATCCAGATGCTAGTAAAATTTTACCTGTACTCTTTTTGAAATTCTTCATATGATTTTTCAATTCTCCCTTTCAAAACATAAAATAGATGTGCTTTAGCCCCTTTAAAACTAAAAAACATACCCCTTCTATATTTATTTTATAATACCTTTCTATGTATAATATTTTACAATTAATTACAGATACGGTCAAAATTTATCTTAGTTTAACGATGTTCACAAAAAAGATGCGAAGCTTTATTCCTTCAAGTAAAGATTCTAAGTGAGTTTTGATTAAAATTTTTTTATAAAAATCTCATACTTAGTTAAAAAGAGTGATTCTATTTTGATCAATCGTTTTTTCAAAATGAATTTTTTTGTTGTTAAATAAAGATTTGTGACTTCATTTTTATCAAATTTTATTCCAAACCAATATATAGTTATAGCTTTAAAATAAATTTACAAATTTGTATCTAAAAGGGGTGTTTTTGTGTCGAAAAAGAACATCTAGAATTGGTAAGTGGATAGAACTCCATAAATTAAAGTTTTACTTTATCGACTTCACTTTTATTTATCTGAATTTTCCGTTATCATTTTAAGTATTCGTGAACAATTTCCTTTATTACGGCAAAAAGAGACGAGAGATTTATGGACATTTCAAGGGGGGATATTGATGAAAGTGAATGAAAAAACATATCTAAGTATAGAAGAGATTATTTCATTGCCAACCGTATCAAGTACAAACATAAGTGATGATGGTAAAAACGTAGCATTTGTTAAGAAGACGGCTGATTGGAAAGACAATACATATAGGAATCATGTATGGATATATGAAAAAGATAAGAAGCAGAGTTACCCATTATCAAATGGTGATATAGATAGTACACACCCATTATGGTCTCCAGATGCTAGGTGTATCGCATATCTTAGTCCAGTTGGTGATGGGAAAAATCAGATATTTGTTAAGTCACTAGATGGTTATAGAGAGGTTCAAATTACCGATGAGAAAGAAGGAGTCAGTACATTCAAATGGGGTCCTACTGGCAAGGGTCTTTATTATGTTACGCAGTCAAAAGAATGTGAGGAGATAAAGAAACGTGAGGATCTATATGGAGATTTTCAACATATAGGTAAGGAACACCAGAATAATTGTTTATATTACATTGAAATAGAGAAGGTGATACAAAGTGATACAGATGAACACAAGAACAGAGTTGTTTATCAATTAACGGATGGTAAGGATTTTCATATCCATGAATTTGATATTTCAAATGATGGTAAAAAGGTTGTATTTATGGCGACACCAAGCTCAAATATGGCAGATTATATAAATGGAGATCTATACATACTCCATATTAAAGCTGGAGAGCTACAAAAGCTGAATGTGGATAAGTTGTTGGGAGGGAGTGTTTGCTTTTCTCCTGACGGCAGTGAAATATGTTACACAGCAAGCATAAGAGAGAAGGGTTACTATAGAAACCATATACAAGATAGTACGTTAGAGATATATGATATAAATACCGGAGAGCTAATTCAACCTTTAACAGATTTTGATAGTACGGTTATGCCATTACAGTGGACAGCTAAAGGGGTTTTAATTAGGTGGCAGAATAAAACGAATTATCTTATTGGATTGCTAGCCGAAGATGGCACTGTGGAAATATTAAGCGAAAAAGTAGATGGCTTTATAATGGATGCTTCTATAACAAAGGATGGCAAACATATATCCTACAATAAGGCTATAACAAATGAAACCTTTGAAATCTATTTAGACGATAAAAAAATAACGGATGAAAATAGCTTTTTCAAAGGGAAACTTAGAAGTAACAGGGAAATCATCTCATGGAAAAGTAGCGATGGTCTTGAAATAGAAGGTGTTTTATCAACGCCAGTAGAGTTGGACAATAATAAAAAATATCCTTTATTAGTAGTAATTCACGGCGGTCCGGCTTGGGCATCTTTTCCGATATTTTCAGACTGCTTCAATGAGAAATATCCGATTGAACAGTTTGTTGAAAAGGGCTTTATCGTTTTAGAACCAAATTACAGAGGAAGTTCAGGTTATGGTAATGAATTTTTAAAAGCTAACTATAGAAAACAGGGGATTGCTGACTACGATGATGTTATATCTGGAGTGGATGAACTAGTAGAAAAAGGGATGGTAGACAAGGATAGAGTAGGAGTTATGGGATGGAGCAACGGTGGATATGTATCAGCTTTCTGTTCTACGTTTAGTAGTCGGTTTAAAGCTATTTCAGTTGGCGGTGGAATAACTAACTGGAGTACCCATTATGTAAATACAGATATACCTTACTTTATTAGAAGGTATTTAGGAAATACTCCATGGAATGATCCAGAGATATATACGAAGACATCACCTATGACGTATATTAAATCAGCTTGTACGCCTACCTTAATTCAACATGGGGAAAAGGATGCAAGAATTCCAATTACAAATGCATATGATCTATATCAAGGATTAATGGATATGGAAGTTGATACAGAATTAATTATATTTAAAGGAATGGCATATAGTTCTGACCAACCAGGAGTTCATGTGGCTATTATGAAGCAGAACTTGATGTGGTTTTCACACTATATTCTTGGAGAGAGTATGGAGGGTTTTAGGACTTTGTAAGGGATGTTTGTACAAGACATAAGGTTGAAACGGTCTTCATATTGAGATGATTTATTATAAAATATATACTTAAACTACTATCAGTACATAAATCAGGGAGGACTAATATGACAGGAAATAAAAATGACTTACTAGTAGAAAAACGTGAAGAGTTATTGAAAGTATTGCAAGCTCGTTTTGAGAAAAACATGAACCGCCATGAAGGTCTTGAATGGGCTAAAGTTGAAGCGAAGCTGACTACTAATAATGAAAAAATGTGGTCACTTAACGAAATGGAAGTAACTGGTGGTGAACCGGATGTTATTGGTTATGATGAAGAAAAGGACGAATATACTTTCTATGATTGTTCAAAGGAGAGTCCTAAAGGCCGCAGAAGTCTTTGTTATGATCTTGAAGCGTTAGAATCAAGAAAAAAACATAAACCAGAAAATAACGTTATTGATGTTGCCAATGCTATGGGCATTGAATTATTAACGGAAGAACAGTATCGGGAATTGCAACAACTTGGCGATTTTGACATGAAATCATCAAGTTGGGTACAAACACCTTCAGATATTCGAGAACTTGGTGGTGCTTTATTTTGCGATTATCGCTTTGGACATGTTTTCGTGTACCATAATGGAGCAGACTCTTACTATGCTGCCAGAGGTTTTCGTGGCTCGTTAAAAGTTTAAATTAGGAGAAATAAGAAAAAGAGCCTATATTCAGGCTCTTTTTCTTATTTATATTTTAAAAGTAAACTGTTACTATGCAGTTTTACTTAATTTATATGTTCCGTGGTTGTTTTTACGGAAAAGTTTAGGGAAAACATAGCCATCTAATCCAATACGTCCAGCGTTCTGCCCTGCAACTAAAATGAACATAGTCAAAATAAGCAGGTTTGGGTTTACACTAACGGTTCCACTTAATAAAAATGAAAGATTCATTATGATTCCGAAAAATGCAGCTGTTTTTGTTAATCCGCCTAAAATTAAACCTAGACCTACTAAAATTTCTCCCCATTGAACTAAAAAGCTAAATAGGTCTGCGTTTGGAAGGACAAAATGTTGAAGAAAATCTGCCCACCAACTTTGTACTGCAGGGTGGTCACCTGATGCTTGAGCAATAGCACCCTTTAGAAAGCCACTTGCGTCAAAAGATTGTCCGAAGACTTTGCCTATCCCAGCAGCGAGCCATGTATACCCTATGTAAAGCCGTAAAAGTAATAATATGAAAGTAGCACGTTTATCAGTTCTTAAAAAATTGATAACCATTGAAATCCCTCCAATATTGTATTTACATGTTTATTATATATATATTGTGAATAAATTCACAATAGAGGAAATGTGAACGAATATATGTTTTGAGTAATTGTTTTATTTTTTGTAACATTTCATCTTTTTTGATAGACTAATAATAGAGATATATCAAAAGGAGACGAAGACTCAATATGTGGATGAACTTGTAATGATTAGAAACTAGATAGATGAATTTTGCTCTCATAAGCGAGGGTTTATTTAGTCATCTGTAAATCATTCAAGGAATGCATATTTGGATTGTACATCCCTTTTATAAGGATAGGTGCCTATTTTATGTATCTGTCTTTTTTGTGGGAAAGTTTATATCTCTTATATAAAATATGCGTCCTTTAAACTTGGAGGAGTATATGATGAACCAATTAAAAAATAAAGTAGCAGTTATTACAGGGGTAAGTCGTCTAGATGGTATAGGCGCAGCGGTTTGTAAAGAATTAGCTGAATCAGGATACGATATATTTTTTACGTATTGGACAGCTTACGATAAAGAGATGCCTTGGGGCGTTGATAAAAATGAACAAATACAATTAAAAGAAGAGTTACTAAAAAACGGTGTTAAAGTCTCAAGTATGGAGTTAGATTTAACTCAGAATGATGCACCGAAAGAGCTTATAAATAAAGTTACTGAACAATTAGGGTACCCTCATATATTAATTAATAATGCAGCATATTCTACGAATAATGATTTCTCTACGTTGACTGCTGAAGAATTAGATAAGCATTATATGGTGAATATTCGTGCGACTACATTGCTCAGTAGTCAATTTGCCCGAGGATTTGATAAAAAATCTGGTGGTAGAATTGTGAATATGACTTCGGGGCAATTTCAAGGTCCTATGGTAGAAGAACTAGCGTATGCAACAACGGAGGGAGCTATTGATGCTCTTACTAGTACGTTGTCAGCAGAGGTAGCTCATTTAGGAATAACAGTGAATGCAATTAATCCAGGACCAACTGATACAGGATGGATGACTGAAGAGATAAAACAAGGGTTAAAGCCGATGTTTCCTTTTGGCAGAATTGGTGAGCCAAAGGATGCAGCTAGACTCATTAAATTTTTAGTAAGTGAAGAAGCTGAGTGGATTACTGGGCAAGTTATTCATTCAGAAGGTGGATTTAAAAGATAAAAAAGAAGGTATCTCACCTTAGTGAGATACCTTCTTTTTTAATCTTTCTTCAACCTTCGTGCAATACCATTCCCTAAAGACTGTAATCCTTGAACGAGGATAATTAAAATAAAGACAGTTGCATACATTACTTCAGGTTCATAGCGTAAATGTCCGAAGCGATATGCTAAGTCCCCTAGCCCACCAGCGCCTACAAGACCAGCCATTGCTGTTGCGCCGATTAAGCCAATCGTTGCAATTGTTAATCCAAGTACAAGGGAGGGACGAGCTTCTTTCACCATAACGTGCCAAATAATTTTTATAGTAGAAACGCCCATCGCTTGATAGGCTTCAATAACGCCGCGATCTACTTCTAATAAAGCAGTTTCCATTAATCGTGCAATATAAGGGGCCGTGAGTACGACAAGCGGTACGATTACGCCTTGTACACCAATGGAGGTTCCCATTAGAAACTTTGTAAAAGGTAAAATGAAGAATAATAGAATGATAAATGGAAGAGAGCGAATGATATTAATAATTGTATTAAGAATTGGGTAAATGATTTTATTTTCGTGCTGCCCACCAGGTCTTGTTAAAACAAGTGTGACACCAAGTGGTAGTGCAATAAGGATAGAGATGAATAGTGAAATAGATGTCATTTGAAATGTTTGAATGGTTGCTTCCCATATGACTTTACCCCATTCATCCAAAAAGGACTTGTTTCCCATAATCTGTTCTACCCCCTTCTACGATGATTCCTTGCTCTTGTAAAAATGATAAAGCGTGGTTGATTTCATTTTGTTCCCCTTGCATATGAATGACAAGTTTCCCGTATGCCTCATGTTTTAACTGTGTAATATTACCGGATAAAATATTTGGATACACTTGGAAACGTTTTGTAGCGATAGCTAACGCTGGTTCACCAGAAGAATTTCCTATAAATGAAAGTGTTACGATTTCTCCGGTTCTTTGTAGTTCTTTTTGTACTTCAGCTGGGATTTTTGCTGCAAATGCACTATTTACAAATTTCTTCGTTGTTACATGTTGTGGGTTTGTGAAGATCTCCTTCACAGTCCCGCTTTCAATTACTGCTCCATGTTCCATAACAGCAACTCGGTCGCATATACGTTGGATGACATTCATTTCATGTGTAATTAATAAAATTGTAATCCCGATTTCCTCATTAATCTTTAATAATAGGTCAAGAATAGAATCAGTTGTTTCTGGATCTAAAGCACTCGTTGCTTCGTCGCTTAATAACACTTCCGGTTCATGTGATAGTGCACGTGCAATGGCAACACGTTGTTTCTGGCCACCAGAAAGTTCACTCGGATAGGCATCTTTTCGATTAAAAAGATCGACAATACGTAAATACTTTTCTACCCTTTTTTCAATTTCTGCTTTTGGAATGCCAGCAAGCCGTAACGGTAATGCGATATTTTCATAAACGGTAACAGTTTTAAGTAAATTGAATCCTTGAAAGATCATTCCGATTTTTTGTCTCGCTTTTGCTAGTTCTTTTGTCGATAACGTTGTTAAGTCTTGTTCGTTTACAATGATATTTCCTGTCGTTGGTTTTTCTAATAAATTTACACATCGAATCAATGTACTTTTACCAGCGCCACTATACCCAATGATTCCAAATACCTCGCCTTTTTCTACTTTAAGGGAAGTAGACTTAAGAGCCTCAACATTCCCTTTTTTTGTTGTAAATACTTTGGATATGTTTTTTAATTCAATCATTATCGTCAGCTCCTACCAAGATGGTAAAACTGAACCATCAAATTTTTTCTCGATAAACTCTTTTACTTCTTTAGATTGATAAGCTTTCTTTAATTTATTTACAACGGCATCATCTTTATTTTCAGTACGAACAACAACCCAGTTCACATAGGGTGAATCTTTTCCTTCGCGGAAAATAGAATCTTTCGCTGGACTTAATTTTGCACCTAATGCAAAGTTTGTGTTAATTGCAGCTGCTTTCACTTCACTTAGTTGCGTTGGTAATTGAGATGCCTCTAATTCGACAATCTTTAATTTTTTTGGATTTTCAATTACATCTTTTGCAGTCGCTTTTTCTGTAGCCTTTGGATCAACTTTTAAAACCCCTGCTTTTTCAAATAATTTTAAAGCTCGAAGTTCATTCGTTGGGTCATTTGGTACAGCAATTGCATCGCCCTCTTTTAAGTCTTTTACATCTTTTATATCTTTAGAATATACACCCATAGGGAATGTTACTGTTGAAAATACTTCAGCTAATTTCATATTGCGTTCAGCTTTAAATACATCTAAATACGATTTCGTTTGGTAGCTATTTACATCAAGGCTTTTTTCATCTAATGATACGTTTGGCGCTACATAATCATTAAATACTTTTATATCAATTTCGAGGCCATCTTTTGCTGCAACTTCTTTTACCTTTTCAAAAATTTGTTCATGTGGTCCACCTGTTACACCGACAGTAATCTTTTTCTCGTCTAATTCTTTTACCTCTTTATCTGAACTCACACTACATGCGCCTAATAATAATACTGCTCCGCTTACAATGCTTAATAATACCTTTTTCATCTATAAATCCCCCTTCATATACGTTCCAAAATAAAAAGCACCTCCCAAAAAATAAGAGAGGTGCCGAATAGACGAAATAGATTCCTCTCTTATCTTCCAAAACGAAAACTCGTTTTGCAGGAATTAGCACCTTAGCTTATACGTCATAAGCTCGGTTGCCGGGCATCATCGGGCCAGTCCCTCCGCCACTCTTGATAAGAGTATGTGTATGTAGTTTTTTAGTATGGTACTAATAGTAAATCTTACAAAAAGAATTGTCAATATTGTTTTCTGAATATATTTTATTTTAAGGTAATCGAAACGTTTCCTTTTTTATGCCCTTTTTCCACATACATATGAGCTTCAGCAATTTCTTCTAATCGGTAAGTTCTATCAATAACAGGTTTTAAATGTTCTGTTTCAGTTAGTCTTTTTAGTAGAATCATATCCTCTTTACTTACTTTTGCCATCATTCCATTCACAGATACATATTTTCCATTAGGCGCTAATACTTGTTTACAAAGGGATTTTTTATGCTTCCCAACTGCATCAAATATAATATCGTAACGCTCGCGCCGCTTAGTAAAATCTTCTTTCGTATAATCAATCACTTTATCCGCTCCTAAAGATTGCACTAGTTCAAAATTTGAATTACTACAAACAGCTGTAACGATCGCACCAAAATATTTAGCGAGTTGTATGGCAGCTGTTCCTACTGATCCAGAGGCACCATATATGAGAACTTGTTGCCCCTTTTTTATTCGGCCTTTTCTCAGAAAATGCAACGCTGAAGTTCCACCAAAAGGAATAACTGCCGCTTCTTCATACGTTACATTGGTAGGTTTTAATGTTATTAATCCACTTTCATGCACGCATGTGTATTCGGCATAACCACCAAGATTTAGTTCTGTTAATGCAAAAATTTGATCTCCTTTTTTAAATTGAGTTACATCTGTCCCGATCTCCTCTATCTCTCCTGCTAATTCTACGCCAAGTATAGGGTTTCTCGGTTTTCTAAGTCCTAATATAAGTCGCATAGGAATCCAAAATAATAGAGGGCTATTAAATCCGCGTATTCTACAATCTCCAGTCGATACACTTGTTGCGTGAATTTTAACTAATACTTCGTTCTTTTTAGGTATAGGTTTCTCTATATTTTGAAGCTGAAGAACGTTAGGTGGTCCATACTGTGTGCAAATGATCGCCTTCATAATGTCCTCCTGAAATGAGTTGTCTTTATTTACATCATATTTAAGATCTTTATTAAACATGTCGCTATATAGTGAGTATAGATTAAAAATTATATAGATTTCATAGGAAAAGAGGTGATATTATTTTGGGAAAGGGGGCAACAATATGAAAAAAATTATTTTTGTTTCAAGTTTAGTACTTGCAATCAGTCTAGGGGTAGGGTGTAGTAATGAGAAAACAGCAAAGACGGATGAGCCGAAAAAAGAATCCGTTCAAAAAGAAAAGGAATTAACGGCGAAAGATGTTTTCAAGAAAACGAATGAAGCTTTTAAAAATGAAGAACATGTAACGATGACATATGGTGTAGGGGTAAAAGCTGAGGGAACTGAGATGGATATATTAAAGGCTAAGATGCAATTAGAGCCAAAGACAAAGAATTCTCGTTCTGAAATGAATATTTCCGGTACAGATGTTGTAGTGTATACTGTGGATGGTAAAGTTGCTGGTGAGGTAAAAAACCCTAATACAGGAGAAGTTGTAACCGTACCAGAGGAGCAATTAAACGCTGGTGGAATGAAAGCGACTCAAGATATTATAGATAAATTAGAAGTACCGGAAGTAGTTTTAGATAAAATGAAGCTGGAGAAAAGCGGAGATAAATATAAACTGAAATTTACATTAAAAGGGCAAGAAACAGAAAGTATGTTAACTAGCATGGATGAAACGCAGAAGAAAATGTTACAAGCACAAAATGCGAAGATAGAAGAAGTGGATGCAGAATATATCATTACAAAAGATTTTAAATATGAATCAGCAAAGATAGACATGATTATGAGTAGCAATGGCAAGGATAAAGCACACATTATTACGAACGCAAAATATACGTCGTATGAAAAGTTTGACCCAATACAATTGCCAGCAGCAAAGTAACAGTTTTGATAAGGAGGGACCTAAAATAAGGTCCCTCTTTTTTGTATTCTTTCTTCATAGGAAAATAGGTACAATATAAAGAGGAAAAGATGTAGAAGAGGAGAGTGTCATTTGAAAAAAGGAAAGATAGCGGCGGTCATTGTTGCATATACGGTTTTGCTTGCAACGTCTGTACATACGTATAAAAAACAAATTGATCATCCTATTATGAGTGATGTAGGTAAATTGCTTCCGACAAAAATAAAACGTGTTGAAAGTGCTACGGAAGAGCGCTCGTTAATAAAATTAGTGCGAGATGCAAAAGTTTCAGGAGAGAAAATTTCCATTGCAGGCATGCAACATAGCCAAGGAGGACAGACATATTATCCAAATGGCACGATGCTCGATATGAAAGGATATAATAAAATACTAGAATTTGATCCAGAGAAGAAGCAGATTACAGTTCAAAGTGGTGTCACGTGGAATGATATTCAGAAGAAAATAAATCCATATGGCCTTGCGGTACAGGTCATGCAGTCTCAAAATATTTTTACTGTTGGTGGTTCATTAAGTGTAAATGTACACGGGCGTGATATTCGTCATGAGGCACTAATTGATACAGTAGATTCATTTAGATTGTTAATGGCAGATGGCACGGTACGTAATGTAAGTAGAGAAGAAAATGCAGAGTTATTTCCATATGTCATTGGGGGTTACGGTTTATTTGGAGTTATTTTAGATGTGACGCTGAAGTTAACAGATGATGAATTATATGAAATGCACACGAGAATGATAGATTATAAAGAATACGTATCTTATTTCAAAGAGAAAGTGAAAAGAGATGAAAATGTTCGTATGCACTTAGCGCGTATTTCTGTTGCTCCAAATTCATTTTTAAAAGAGATGTATGTGACAGATTATACTTTGGCACAAAATCAAAATATGAGAGAAGAGTACAGTGAATTAAAGGAAGAAAATATTATAGCGGTACCGAAATTTTTACTTGGATTATCACGTTATAGTGATTGGGGAAAGGATACATTTTGGGATATACAAAGAGGTTATTTTGAACGTACAGATGGAAAGTATGAGACGCGTAATAATGTTATGAGATCAGATAGTGCTTTTATGGAATATGAAAATCCAAATAGGACCGAAGTGTTACAAGAATACTTTGTGCCTATAGATGCTTTCACGGAGTATATAGATGATTTACGTAACGTATTAAATGAAGAAGAGTTTAATTTACTCAACATTACGATTCGTTACGTGGAAAAGAATGAAAATGCAGTTTTGTCCTATGCGAAAGATGATATGTTTGCGCTGGTTCTTTTAATTAACCAGGGACGCTCAGAGAGTGAGATAAAGAAAACAGAGGATGTCATTCGGAAGATGATTGATGTTACTTTAAAGCATAACGGTAGTTACTATTTGCCGTACTATTCTTATCCAACGAAAGAGCAGTTAAAGAGGGCATATCCTCGTATTGAAGAATTTCTCAAGAAAAAGAAGGAAGTAGATTCAGAAGAGAGATTTGTGAATTTATTTTATAGGGAGTATACGAAATGACATATAGAAGATTTGTGGCTTCGCAAAGTATCATCATGATGGCAGGAAGTATGGTATTTCCTTTTTATATATTATTGCTTCGAAACGTTGGAAATAGCTTCTCGCAATTTGGCTGGGCGTATGGCTTATTTGCTTTAACATCAGCACTTGTATATCCACTAGTGGGAAAGATATCTGATCAAGTAGGTGATAAAAAATTATTAATCATATACGCTTGGTCCATGGCAATCTTAATGCTTTGCTTTCCGATTGCCACGGAAGTATGGCATGTATATATTCTTCAAATTGTAATGGGCATTTTAGGTGCTGTGCAGCGTAATACTGAGAAGACTTCGTTAGCACGAAAGGTTGCGCAGGAAAAGGCTGGTTATGAGATTGGAAAATACCATGTGTGGACATCCATTGGCGGAGCAGTAGCGGTTATTGCCACGGGATATTTAGTAGATTTCTTTACGATTGGTACAATTTTTTATATTGCATCTATTCTATATGTAGTGAGCGGGATTGTATTAAGTAGTAAAAAAATATAACTATTCCTATTTTCACCTTAATACCCTTTATTTGTTATACTAAAAGGGAATACAAAAGAAAAGGGGACAGTGCCTTTGATGAAATTTGTAGTTTTAGCTATTCTTACTTTGTTTTTGATTCCATGGACAAGAAGTAGTAGTAAGCTTCGAGCAGTGGATAAGAAGGGAGATAAGAAGGTTGTAAAGGGTAAGAAATCATCTATTTTAGTTATTCCTGTTTTATTTTGGATAGGTATTGCAATCTATGAATACTTTTGGCTAATTGATGATCGGGTAGACTCGATTCTTACTCATTATTCTGTTGCAGTAGCAATTTTAATTGGGCTTGTTTTATTTTCACAAGATCAAATAGGGAAATTAGAAGGCACATTAAAAGGACTTCTAATGTTTATTTTACTCGCAAGTTACGGCTACTTTGGTTATTTGCATGATATAGTAATCTCGCAAAAGAAATATGATTCTGTTGTTAAGGTAGAGAAAGATATTTCAGAGCCATTTACTGAAAATGACCAGCCGTTTACAGTGCCGCCAAAGACAGCGGAGAATAAGATGAAAAAAGTATTTGGTGATATTCCAAAAGTAGCTTATTTTGAGCTAGGAGAATTAACGCCACAAATGGTAAACGGCGAGGCTTTATATGTAGCGCCGATTGAAGTTTCAGGATTTTTTAAAGCGCGTAAAGCTGAGACAATTCCAGGGTACGTAACGATGTCAGGTACGAATCCTGATGCGGAAGCGAAACTGCACCTCGGTTATAAAATGAAATATGTGCCAAGCATGTTTTTTGGTAATAATTTAGAGCGTGTGGTAAGGCAAGCAGAACCAAATTTAATCTTTAAAGGAAAACCTAAATTTGAGGTTGATGATAAAGGAAAACCATATTATACAATGACGTATGGTGAATTTATTTCAGGAAGATCTGGATTTGAGGTAGAAGGTGTTGTCGTAGTAGATGCACAAACAGGTGAAGTGAAAAGATATGATAAAGGAAAGGCACCTAAATTTGTTGATGGTGTATTAAATCATGAGACTGCATCTACGTTAAATACGTACTTTGGTAAATATATTCACGGATTTTGGAATACGAAATTCTCACAAACAGATATGAAAATTCCGACTGAGTGGGGAACGAAAGAAGGCGTGACCCCGATCTTTGGTAAAGATGGAACACTGTATTATTTTACAGACTTTACTTCTCCAAAAGAAGGAGTAGATTCAGCCCTAGGCTATTCATTAGTAGATGCACGCACAGGCAAGCTATATTACTATAATGGAAAAGAAGTAAAGGGGATTATGGATGGTTCAGCAGCTACAGAAGTAGTAGATAATTCCTTTAAGAGAGAGAAATGGCATGGGACAATGCCTGTCATTTATAACGTATACGGTAAACCAGCTTGGATTATTCCGGTTGTCGATGACGGAGGCCTAGTACGTGCACATACAGTTGTATATGCTGCTAATGCAAAAATATTTGCGACAGGTTCTTCGCAGAAAGAAGCGCTTGAGAATTATAAAAACGTAATGAGCGGTAATGGTGATACATTTAGACCAACCTCAACAGGAAAAGAAGCGCAAAAAGAAGGTATTGTACAACGTGTATATAAAGAAAAATCAGGTGAAAATACAATCGTGTACGTACTTTTAGAGAATGAACAAAAGGTATTTATGATACCGGTGAAGAAATTCCCATATGCTATGTTTACAGAAGTAGGAGACCCAATTCAAATTACATATTTAGATACGGGAGAGATGATGTCCTCAGTATCTAAATTTACGAATAGCAATGTGAAAAAGTAAAGCGATAGAATTTCTATCGCTTTTTTTACATTATGAAAGAGGAAAATGCGCTGTACTTGACGTATGTTTATGATGTAACTATAATTGTTACGATTCAGTTTGTATAGGAAAGGGTGAATTGAAAAAGTGAATGAAGTTAATCACGAAATATATAAACCTGTAAAGGCAAACAGGTTATGGATGATTCTTGTATTAGGAACACTTACGGCGATTGGACCATTATCTATTGATATGTATTTGCCTTCATTACCGAAGTTAACGGATGATTTGCAAACAGGTGCATCCCTCGCGCAGCTTACATTAACAGCTTGTTTGCTTGGGCTGTCAGTAGGACAATTATTTGTTGGCTCAATTAGTGATATTTACGGAAGACGCAAACCTCTTATTATTGCTCTTATTATTTATGTTGCTTCTTCTTTACTTTGTGCTGTTGCGCCATCTATTTGGACATTAGTGTTATTGCGCTTCCTACAAGGAGCTTCAGGATCAGCCGGGATTGTTATATCACGTGCGATGGTACGTGATATGTATTCAGGTTCTGAAATGACGAAGTTTTTCTCACTGCTTATGTTAGTAAACGGAGCAGCACCTATTTTGGCACCGATTATTGGGGGGCAATTATTACAGTTTACAACGTGGCGCGGTGTTTTCATCGTTCTTGGAGCAATAAGTGTATTCATGTTAATCTCAGCTACTTTTGTATTGCGTGAAACATTACCTCCTGAAGAAAGAGAAACGGGTGGTTTGTCAGGGACTTTGGCGACGTACGGAAAATTGTTAAAGGACCGTCTATTTATGGGATATGCATTGTCACAAGGATTAGTAACAGCGGCAATGTTTGCATACATTTCGGGCTCACCATTTGTGTTGCAGAACATATACGGAGCATCACCACAGCAATTTAGTTTATTCTTTGCGATTAACGGCATCGGTATTATTATTGCTAGTCAGGTAACGGGTCGTTTAGCGGGGAAAGTGAATGAGAAGACATTATTTGTTGCTGGTATTATTATCGCAGCTGTTGGTGGCCTATCTTTACTACTGACAATCGTACTAGGAATAGGTTTAATCGGTGTTTTATGTTCGTTATTCCTTGTCGTATCAAGTGTCGGGGTTGTATCAACAACTGGGTTTTCATTAGCGATGAGAAATCAGAAACAAGCTGCAGGAACAGCATCAGCTTTATTAGGCTTATTACAGTTCATTTCAGGAGCTCTTGTTGCGCCGCTAGTAGGTATCGGTGGAAGTAATACAGCATTACCGATGGGGGTTGTTATTGCGCTTTGTGAAGTAGGAGCAGTGTTATGTTATCTATTTATGGCCAGAAGAAGTGAGAAGCAGTTTGAACTGCAGCAAAAACAAAATTTAGAGGCTTAACAAAAAAGAACTGATTCAAAGGGAATGTTTGAATCAGTTCTTTTTTTCATTTCTTTGAAATACCTCATACATATTATTCATGATCGTATCATATAAAACAGCAAGTTTATCCCACACCCAGCGATTACTATCGACTTCTTTTTCCCCACAGTCGATAATATCGGTATGGTCAGTAATTTTATACGCTTTTTTAACGATAATAGGAGCAATCTTCGGTATACGTGGGATTTCCTTTAAGGTATCTGCAAAGTTTCCAATGTAGACATGACCGATGATTTCGATTGTTAATGATTTATCCGATATATTGAGCACGGTATGAAATTGATTTGTATGTTGTTGTTTTAAATATTGAGCTAACTTAAATGGAGCATGCTTCTTCTTTAATACGCGGCGAAGGCTCTCTGTATTTTCGATATGAAGTGATTTTTCGCGAATAAGGACACGAATATCTTCTCCCATAAAAGGTATTGTGTTGTACATAGATGATTCTCCTTAAAACCTTACATATGTTTGCGTTATGCATATGTAAGTCTAGCATGGTTTGTTCTTTATGTGTGCTTACAGTTTTGTAAGGTGAGTAGTAAAGCAGTGCAAAAGTTATTTGTATAAAGTGACGATACTGTGACAAACATGTTGGTATACATGTTACGATGTCGTCTTAAGTGTAAAAAGTAGGATGTTCTCGGTATAATAACAAGTGGAGATAAAAGAAACTATAATGAGTAGTAGCTGTAGATAAAAGGAGAAGAAGAGATGAAGAAGGTTTTGGGTATTGCTGTAATGGGAAGTATGATCCTTCTAGCAGGATGTAATGGAAATAAGGATACGAAAGAACCGAAAGAAAAGGTAGAGCAATCTACAGAACAAACAGAAGAAATGAAAGAATACCTTGCAGTACATGAAAAATACGATTTGAAAATGAATAAAGAAATTAATAATGCACTGCAGTTATTTGAAGTGGCAAAAGAAAAGGGCGGTAAGGAAATAACGACTGCTACATATAAAGAAGATGTGCAAAAGGTAACAACGAGCATGTTAGAAGATATTGATCATATACGAAAAGAAATTCGTGTTCCGAAGTCGAAAGAGCAAGAACATGAGGTATATGTCGGTTTCTTGAATGAATCGGAACAAGCAATGAAAAAATTACAGAAGTTAGCTAAAGAAGAAGATTCATCGTTGATTCGTGATATAGAAATTAATTTTGCAACAGCATCGACATACTATAAACGTTTTCAAGCAGAAACGAAAAAATAACCTTGCCTATGCAAGGTTATTTTTTCTTCTTGCCATCTCCATCTTCATCCTCGGATACTAATATCTTCTGTTCTTCGTGAAATTCGGAAATAGTTTGCCCGGTAATATTATCGAAAGGGGTATAAAAAGAAGTGATACTTTTCTTTTTGATGAAGAGTTTGTAGAAGCCGATGATGACAAGTATAACGATTGTTAAGGGTAATCCTATAGTAGCTAGAAGTAAGGGGTCCATCTTATAACTCCTTTCATATCTTTTTTTATTATAAGCGAAATACGATATAGATAAATAAAAGTATTGAAAACTGATTTTTCTAAATATATCCAATTTGATTGACTTTTCATTTTTTCAGAATTATAATTCGAAATATACAATTTGAACCAAATAATAATATAGCAATTTACTTATCCAGAGAGGTAGAGGGACTGGCCCTATGACACCTCAGCAGCGGGTTCTGTAATAGGAACACCGTGCTAATTCCAGCAAGCAAGTCTTGAAAGATAAGTGATGGGCCTTTGTTTATTAAGCCTTGATCTTATTTTTTAAGATCAAGGCTTTTTGTATTCTAAAAAGAGAAAAGGGAGTAATGGAAAGAGTACGTTTATAAAACTAAGTAAATATATGTGTTTAGGGGGTTATTAGGGTGTATGTAATTAAAAAATTATCAGTTATGGTGTTCACGCTATGGGTTATTACGACGGTGACATTTCTAATTATGCATATTATTCCGGGGGATCCATTTTCATCAGATGCAAAAGTCTTTCCTGAAGAAGTGATCCAAAACATGAGAGCGAAGTATCACCTTGATGAACCGTTATGGAATCAATATGTTGCTTATTTAGACGGCGTAGTTCATTTTGATTTTGGTGAATCTGTTCAATCAACCGGGCAAGGTGTATCAGAAATTATAACAACTGGTTTTGGTCCATCAGCAATTATTGGTTTACAAGCACTTATTATTTCATTGCTAGTCGGAATTGCTGCAGGTACATTTGCTGCTCTCTATCATGGGAAGGTAATTGATTACGGTGTAAGTTTACTTGCCATCCTCGGTATTTCTATTCCGAGCTTTATTTTAGCACCACTATTTATACAAGTATTCGCTATTCAATTCGAGCTCTTACCAGTAGCTTCTTGGGGTACATTTGAACATACGGTATTGCCATCCTTTGCATTAGCGTTAGGACCAATCGCAGTGATTACAAGATTTGTTCGCTCTAATATGATCGAAGTACTGCAGAGTGATTATATTAAGTTAGCGAGAGCGAAAGGTATACCGATTAAGAAGATTATTATAAGACATGCTCTTCGAAATGCAATTGTTCCGGTACTTACATTTGTTGGACCATTAATGGCGGGACTTTTAACAGGTACTTTCGTTATTGAAAAGATTTTTTCAATTCCTGGTCTCGGAAAATATTTTGTAGATAGTATTTTTAATCGAGATTATCCAGTGATTATGGGAACAACCATTTTTTATAGTGCACTTTTAATTGTATGTATTTTTATTACAGATATTATTCATCGTATTGTTGATCCACGTATTCGTTCTATTACGTAAGGAGGGGGATGTTTAGATGGGAGCTTATGAAATTAATGACCAGTTATTAACAAATGAAGAGAAGAAAGAATTAACGATAAATAAAGATCAGCAAAAGATTAGCCGAAAGAAAGAAGTGTTTCGTAAGTTTGTATCGAATCCAATCGCAGTTTTAGGATCAGTGACATTATTACTCATTATTGTTTTCTCACTTGTTGGTGAAAGTTTAACGCCATTTACTGCGAGTGAACAAGTAAAAGAGGCAACAAACTTACCACCTAGTAGTGAGCATTGGTTCGGAACAGATGATTTGGGAAGAGATACATGGGCACGTACTTGGGCTGGCGGGAAAATTTCATTAACAGTTGGATTAGTGGCAGCTGCTCTTGATATAGGACTTGGTGTGCTAATCGGAGGATTTAGTGGATATGTGAGAGGGCGCAATCCCCTTGGGACATTAATTGATGAGTGGATTATACGAGGAATCGAAGTGTTATACGGTATCCCGTATTTATTAATTGTTATTTTACTATTAATTGTTATGAAACCAGGTCTTTTTACCATTATTATCGCCCTTGCATTAACAGGATGGATTGGTATGGCACGTCTCGTTAGGGCGCAAGTCTTATCTTTAAAACAAAGAGAGTTTGTTATTGCAGCGGAGCGATTAGGTACATCCCATATGAAAATTATATACGGGCATTTAATTCCGAACTTAACGGGCATTATTATCGTAAATTTATCATTTACAATTCCCGCAGCTATTTTCTCAGAATCATTTTTAAGCTTTATCGGACTAGGAGTGCAATCACCGGCAGCAAGCTGGGGGACGATGACGAATGATGCACTTGGGACATTATTGAGTGGAGAATGGTGGCAGCTATTCTTCCCAGCAATCATGATTGCGCTCATTATGTTCGCATTTAATGCGATTGGTGATGGTTTACAAGATGCAATTGATCCAAAAATCGTAAAACGGAATCGAAAGGAGAAAAAACATGGGACAGCTCTTATCTTTAGAAAACGTAACGTTAGCCGTTGAAAAAGAGAATAGTAACCAAGCAATTGTGAAGCATGTTTCCTTTTCTATTAGCGAAGGTGAAATAGTTGCACTTGTAGGAGAAAGTGGTTCAGGGAAAAGTGTTACAGCACAATCTATTATCGGCTTAAATCAAGAATCAATTCATATTGATGATGGAAATATATCTTTTGAATCAAAGGAATTAACGAATCTACAAGAATCAGAATGGAATCAAATTCGAGGGAAAGATATTTCGTTTATCTTTCAAGACCCACTTTCATCTTTAAATCCGACGATGAAGGTGGGAAGGCAAATTACAGAGGTGATTTTGCAACACGAAAAGAAATCGAAAAAAGAAGCAAAAGAAATTACGATTAACTTATTAAATGATTTAGGGATACATGAAGCAGAGAAACGCTTTGAACAGTACCCACATCAATTAAGCGGAGGCATGAGGCAACGTATTTGTTTAGCAATCGCATTTGCCTGCCACCCCAAACTCGTTATTGCGGATGAACCTACGACAGCATTAGATGTAACAATTCAAAAGCAAATTATGGAGTTATTAAAGGAAAGAAAGGAAAAGCAAAATACGAGTATTTTACTAATTACGCACGATTTAGCACTTGTACGTGAAGTAGCGGATCGAGTAGTTGTGATGTATGGAGGACGTGTTGTTGAAAAAGGAACGATAGAGGAAGTGATAGGTTCCCCTAAACATCCATACACAAAAAGCTTATTACAAGCAATTCCGAATATGGATGATTCTGAAAAAGTATTACGTGCAATAGAAGGGACGACACCTTCCATTGAGACGTTAAATAGCTTTGGTTGTCCTTTTGTAAATCGTTGTCCAGTAGCGATAAAAGAATGTATTCATCGTTTCCCAGAGAGAACAACATATTCCAAGGAGCATAGTTCACATTGCTGGCAACATGTTCTGGAGCATAATAAAGCGAAATCAAAAGAGAAGGTGAATGCCTCATGACGACAGATTTAATTACTGTAAAGCAAGTAACGAAAACGTATGGAAGTAAAAATAAAGAAATCGCAGCGTTAAAAGATATATCACTTTCTATCCCGAAAGGAACAACGCTTGGCATTATTGGAGAAAGTGGTTCAGGAAAAACAACACTTGGTAAGCTCATAGCTGGGATTGAGAGCCCAACGTCTGGTGAAATTGATTATAACGGTCAAGTCGTTCACAAGTTGAAGGCAACTCATAAACGCGATTTCTTACAGAAAGTACAGTTTATTTTTCAAGATTCCACAGCAGCATTAAATCCGCGCTGGAAAGTACGCGATAGCGTAACGGAAGGCTATATTTCATTTGGTTTAGGTGATAAAGGATTGAAAGATAAAGTAGCAGGTGATGCGCTAGAGCGTGTTGGGTTAGATAGACGATATATTGATCGCTATCCGCACGAATTTAGCGGAGGACAACGTCAACGAATTGCTATTGCAAGAGCGTTATTGTGTGAGCCGGAAGTATTAATTCTTGATGAACCAATTTCGGCATTAGATGTTTCGCTTCAAATCCAAATTGTGCACTTGCTGCAAAAAATTCAAAAGGAACAAGGTTATACATATTTATTTATCGCGCACGATTTACCGATGGTTCACTATTTATGTGAAAAAGTAGCTGTCTTATACAAAGGAGAACTTGTTGAATTTGGAAATACGGACGAAGTATTCCGTAATCCACAACATTCTTATACAAAAACACTATTGGCATCAACACCAAAAATTTCAGGTTAAAGGAGAATGTAGGATGAAGAAGTTTTTACTGTTTGTCATTATGACTGTTTTAGCAATTACTTCTGTCGCTTGCGGTAAGAAAGAGACGCAAAAGGCGAGTGCTGGTAAGGGAGAAGGAGATCGATTAGTAACGAATATTGGTAGCGATCCATATACACTTGATTCCGCTATTGCGACAGATAGTACTTCAGGTTATGTAATTGGACATTTATTCTCAAGCTTATATACGCAAGATAGTGATGGAAAATATCAAAATGAATTAGCAGAGAAAGAAGAAGTAAATGCTGATGGAACTGAGTATACAATTCATTTAAAGAAAGATATTAAATGGTCAGATGGTTCTCCTATTACAGCAAATGATTTTGAATTTGCATGGAAGCGATTATTAAATCCGAAAACGGGTTCTATGAATGCGACAGAAATGTATTTTATTAAAGGGGCAGAGGCATACAATACTGGAAAAGGTGAAGAAGGACAAGTTGGTATTCAAGTTGTTGATCCTCAAACATTAAAGGTAACACTTGAGCACCCAGTGTCTTCCATTAAACAAAAATTAGCAAGCTCATTATTCATTCCATTATCAAAAAAATCAATTGATGATAATAATAAATTAAAAACAGATCCAAAAGAGTTAATTACGAACGGACCATTCACATTAAAAGAATGGAAGCATAATCAGGCTATTACGGTACAAAAAAATAAAGAATACTATGATAAAAAGGTAACATTAAAAGAAATTGAGTTTCGTATTATTCCAGATTCTAAAACAGCGTACCAATTATACAAATCAAAAGAATTAGATTTACTAAGTAGTTTACCGCAAGAAATGATTGAGAAAGAAAAAGGAAATAAAGAATATAAACGTGTTGCAGGATTTTCATCTTATATTTATTCGTTTAACGTAGAAAAAGAGCCGTTCACAAATGCGAAAGTACGTAAAGCATTCTCATTAGCAGTTGATCGTAAGTTTATTGTTGAAAAACTGTATAAAAACAATGCACAAGAAGCAAATGCATTCGTTCCAGAAGGAGCAAAAACACAAAGTGGGCGTGATTTCCGTAAAGAAAAAGGTGGTTACGTTAAATTTGATCCAGCAGAAGCGAAAAAATTATTAGAAGAAGGTATGAAAGAACAAGGCTGGTCTACATTACCTGAAGTAACATTAAAATTCACTACAGATACACAACATAAAAAAGTAGCAGAAGCGATGCAAGAAATGTTTAAGAAAAATCTTGGCGTAGATATTAAATTAGAAAATAAAGAGTGGAAGAGTTACATCGACACATATAAGCAAAGTGATTTCCAATTAGCTTATATGGGATGGGGCGGTTCTCTATTAGACCCAATTACTAAATTAGATTTATATGCAGGTGATGGTCCAAACAATTATGCAAAATGGCATAATAAAGAATTTGATGCTTTAGTGAAGGAAGCAGAAGTAGAACAAAATGAAGATAAGCGTTTTGATTTATTGCATAAAGCGGAAGATATTATGTTTACAGATTCACCATTAATTCCAATTATATTCCCGTCGGATTCCTATTTACAAAAACAAACGGTATCTGGACTTCAATATTATGTTGGATCTAAACCAGATTTAAGATATGCAAAAATAAAGAAGTAGGCAACCGCCTACTTCTTTATTTTATTTCTCTTTTATATTCTTTTTTCGTTCCATCAGAGAAGACAACTTCTAAATCGAATTTTTGATAGTCTTTATCAAGTTTGAACACGTTCACTACTTGATCGATTACTTCTTGATCAGGAGTATCTTTATCAAATTTTAATTCTTGTAGAAGTGGGCTTAATTTTGTGATAGCCTCGTCTCCTGTTAATTTTACATCTGCTTTATGATCTTCAATTTTTGCTTCCATTTTCTTGTCAGCTGCTACATTTTTATAGTCTGCTTCGTAGTCTTTCTTTGTATCTTGGTAGTCTGCCTTTAAATCGAATTCATTGAAGTTTAGTTTTAAATCTGCAGGAGCCTCATTTTTTGCTTCTTCAGTCGTCTTTTTATTAGAAGTTGTGTCTTCTTTGGCAGGAGCTTTACATCCTGTTAATGCAGGTACTAGCATAAGAGCTAATAAAACTGATAGTAGAATTCTCATTATAAATTCCTCCTTATGTAAATTCGTTCTATACAAGTTTTTCCCAAAAACATGTAATTATGTATGTGTTGAAAATAAATTATTATCCTGCAGTCACAAGGACTAATCCGCAATTTAAATCAAAAACGATTTGTATGTATATGGTAAATTGAAGTTGTGAGGGAGGGGCTAAAATGCATGAAGAATATAAAGAGATAATAAAAAAATCAATTGAATATATAGAGAATCACTTACATGAGGAGCTTACAACAGAAAGAGTGGCATCCCACAGTGCAGTATCGATGTACCATTTTCATCGCATCTTTCAAAGATATGTTGGGATGAGTGTAACAGATTATATTCGAAAGAGAAGGTTAACTCATGCTGCGCAAGTTTTAGTGTCAACGGAGAGAGCTGTTATTGATATTGCAGTGCAATACGGTTTTTCCTCACAAGAGGCATTTACGAGAGCTTTTAAAAGAATGTTTCAATTGCCACCAAAGAAATATCGAAAGTACTTTCAGTCATTTTATATAGAAAGAGAGGGTGTTTCAATGCAAAAAGGTATACCGAAAGGATGGATCTTAAGTGGAAGTCATCCTGCTGAATATGAGATGGGTTTAGATTATGAAGTTGTCCATCAAGGAAAAGTATCTGCATACATAAAAGCAAAAGAGAATGTTACGCATGGAGGATTTTCAACATTAATGCAAATGTTCCGAGCGGATAAATATGTAGGGAAGAGATTACGTTTTACAGCATTTATTAAGAGTGAAAATGTAAGAGATTGGGCAGGATTGTGGATGCGAGTAGATGGAAAAGATACAGAACCGCTCGCTATGGATAATATGCAAAATCGCCCCATTAAAAATACGAATAACTGGCAATCGTACTCGGTTGTATTAGATATAAAAGAAGAAGCACTTGGTATTGCATTTGGTGTTTTATTATCAGGAGAAGGTTGTGTGTGGCTAGATAGTATTCGATTTGATGAAGTAGATGAAAAAATCCCTTCAACAGATTTGGCAGAGAACTTTTATGAAACACTTTTAGAAGATCCGGTGAATCTACAGTTTGAAGAAGTAGAAAAATAAAAACAAGGAGAAAAGATATGCTCAAATATGTAAAACTAATAAGTATTAGTTTAGTAATATCGTCTTGTATTATGGGAATTAATTATTTAGTTAGCTATCTTTGGTCAGGGCATATACCTTCTTTGACGTGGAGAACATATTTGATGTTTGTGTTTATATTTATGATGAGTTTTGGTTCAATGCAAAAAGAAGGAAAAGAGGATTATTGACAATAGTCTTTTTCGCCTTTCTTTCATTAACACAAATGGTTGTAACTGTGCCACATGAAATGCTTTCTAAAACATATCAAACAATTAGTGAATTATTTCCTGCAACATATGCAGCGAATGGCTATTATACAATAATATTTGGAGGAGTTAGTTTAGAGAGAAATATTATTTCATTATTAGTTATTGTATTGGTTACACAATCAGTAGCAGTGATGACTTTAGCTATAAAAGGAATGGTAAAGGGAAGAAGAAGCTCTGTAGTTAAAGAAGTATAAAATAAAAAGGTATCCTCGGTGGGATACCTTTTTATTAGCACTTATTATTTTGTAACTTCTGTCCACTTGTAGTTAAACTCACCACCGAAGTCAGTTGTTACAAGTCCTTTAATGAAAGAGCGTTGTAAGTAAGAACGGCCTTGTTGGTATAAAGGAGCGACAGCGCCGTCTTGTAATAGAATTTTTTCAGCTTGCTTCATTGCTTCAAAGCGTGCTTTTTCATCGCCAGCTAAATCTGTTTTCACTTTATGAATTAGCTCATCGTACTCTTTGTTAGAGTATTTATCGAAGTTATAAGCACTATCTGTTGTAAATAAATCTAAGAATGTAATTGGATCAGCGAAGTCAGGGCCCCAGCCGTCAATACCAATTTCATAGTCACCACTTAATAGTAGTTTTAGCTGTTGTTTACGTGGTTGTGGTTTTAAATTCACTGTTAATCCATCTAGGTTCTTTTCTAATTCACCTTTTAAATATTCACCAGTCTTTTTAGCTAAAGCATTGTCACTTGTTAATAGTTCGATTGTTACTTTGTCAGTACCAAGTTCTTGTTTTGCTTTTTTCCAGTTTTCTTTAGCTGTTTTCACATCATCCTTGACTAGATTTCCATTTTCTTTACGGAAGTCATTGCCTTCTGGGCTCTTTGCAAATTTCGCAGGAACCATTCCTTCAGCTGGAACAGCGCCGTTATTTAAGATTGTTTCTACGTAAGCTTTTTTATTCATTGCGCCGTTAATAGCAAGGCGTGCATGTTGATTTTTTAATGTTTCATTTTTCTGATTTAATCGTAAGAATTGAATACCGACTTCAGCGCGTTCTTTGAAGTTTGGATCGCTCTTATATTTATCAACAAACTCTGCAGTTAAAGCAACACGATCAATTTGTCCTGAATCATATAAGTTCACTTCTGTAGACTTATCTTTAACGACATTGAAGTTAATTTCTTCTAATTTTACAGTTTTAGCATCCCAATAGTTAGGATTTTTCTTCAATTGGAAGCTTTGTTCATGTTTCCAGTTATCTAATGTGAAAGCACCGTTATAAATTAAATGATTTGTTTCTAAACCATATTTATCGCCTTGAGACTTTAAGTACTCTTCATTAATTGGTAAGAATGTTGAGAATGTAGTTAAGCTTAAGAAGTAGGGAACAGGACGGTCTAGTTGTACTTCTAACGTTTTATCATCAACAGCTTTGACCCCTAGTTGATCAATTGGCAATTGTTTTTGGTTTATTTGTTTCGCATTCTTTATATCGAAGAATAAGAATGCGTATTCAGCTGCTGTATCAGGATTTACGGCACGTTGCCAAGCGAAGGCAAAGTCCTTTGCTGTAACAGGAGTACCGTTTGACCATTTTGAATCACGGAGATGGAATGTATATTTTGTTTTATCGGGACTAATGTCAACCGACTCAGCGACACCAGGAACCGGTTTATTATCTTCTCCCATTGCATATAGCCCTTCAAAAACATTACGCATTACGTTCATGGATTCCCCATCCGTTGCTTTTGCAACATCCATTGTTGGAATTTCTGAAGCGAATGATAAGTTAATTGCCTGTTTATCAGGTGCTTTATCGTTTGCTTTCGCTCCGCTTGCATTATCTTTATTTCCCCCGCAAGCAGTTAGTAATAGACTTGCCCCTAAAACAGATGCAACAACAGGTACAACTTTTTTCTTCATTGTTCGTTCCTCCCTAAATGTGTTGTTCGTAACGTCATAATGTCCGTGTCTTGAAGTAGCTATAGAAGGAGATAAAACCTATTATAAATATTTGTTTATAGGTAATCAGGTGTTCTATATGTATATACATGTCGAACTATAATCTATCGTTATATGTTTCAACGTAGTAGACATTATATTTTGATGGTGAAATATTTTGTTTCTTTGATTATTTAGAATATTAACACTGAAAAGAACTATATGTCAATAATAAAAATAGATTGTTAATTTCTCAGAATAATATATTAAAAAAGCAGATTCTCATGTGTGAGAGAACCTATTTTTAATATATTTTGCTAAAAAAACAATTGGTGTGGGCTAATAATAAGTGGGGATGAAGAAACCCCCACTTATTAAAGTTTCACTTTATTTTTCAATTTTTGCCCACTTGAAGTTTAATTGACCTGCAAAGTCTACTTGCACAATTCCTTTCACATAAGAACGTTCTAAATAAGATTCGCCTTTTTGGTAAAGAGGAGCGATAACAGAGTCTTTAAATAATATTTTCTCGGATGCTAGTAATGCTTCCCAGCGAGCTTTTTCATCACCAGCTAAAGTTGTTTTCACTTTTGCTATTGTTTCATCGAATTCCTTATTAGAGTAATGATCTAAGTTATAAGGGTTATTCGTTGTAAATAGCTCAAGGAATGTAATTGGATCCGCAAAGTCAGGGCTCCAGCCATCAATTCCGATTTCGTAGTCACCTTTTAATAAAAGCGAAACTTGTTGCTTACGCGGCTGAGGTTTTATATTTACTGTTAATCCATCTAGATTCTTTTCTAGTTGTCCTTTTAAGAATTCACCAGTTTTCTTATCAAGGTCAGCATCACTCGTTAATAATTCTAATGTTATCTTTTCAGAACCAAGCTCTTGTTTAGCTTTTTTCCATAACTCTTGTGCAGATTTTGTATCAACTTTTGTTAAATCGCCGTTTGCAGTACGGAAGTCTTTTCCTTCAGGTCCTTTTGCAAAGTTTTTTGGAACGAGACCAAATGTTGGTGTAGAGCCATCATTTAATAACGTATTTACAAAGGATTTTCTATCAATTGTTTGATCAATTGCTTGGCGTGCAGAAACGTTTTGAAGTATTTTGTTTTGTTGATTCATACGTAAAAATTGTACGCCTACGTTTGGACGTTCTTTAAAGTTAGCATCCTTTTTATATTTATCGACGAAGTCAGATGTTAGTTTTATACGATCTAATTGTTTTGACTCGAATAAATTTACTTCTGTTGATTTTTCTTTTACGACATTAAAATTGATTTCTTCTAGTTTGACAGTATCTTTATCCCAATAGGTAGGGTTCTTCTTAAATTTAAAGCTTTGTTCGTGCTTCCAATCGCTTAGTGTAAAAGCTCCATTGTACAAAATTGTATTATCTTCTAAAGCGTACTTATCACCTTGTACTTTAAAGAATTCCTCATTAATTGGTAGAAATGTTGGGAACGCTGTTAAGCTAATAAAATAAGGAACAGGACGCTCTAATTCTACCTCAAACGTATGGTCATCAACTGCTTTTACACCAAGTTGGTCGGCTGGAAGTTCTTTGTTGTTAATTTTTGTTGCGTTTTTAATATCAAAGAATAAAAATGCATATTCAGAGGCTGTTGCTGGATCTACGGCACGTTGCCAAGCGAACACAAAATCTTTAGCTGTAACAGGAGTGCCATTTGACCATTTTGAATCTCGCAAATGGAATGTGTATTTCGTTTTATCGCCACTTACTTCATGAGATTTTGCAACACCAGGAACAGGTTTGTTACCTTCACCAAGATTATACAAACCTTCAAATACGTTTCTCATTACTTGACCAGAATCAGTATCTGTAGCACGAGCCGTATCCATTGTTCGTATTTCAGTAGGTGAAGATAAGTTTAAAACCTGTTTACTAGGTGCCTCGTCTTTTGCATTTGCTCCGCTTGCTTCGTTTTTATAACTACCGCAACCAGTTAATAAAATACTTACTCCTACAACTGATGCAATACCGGGTACAAACTTCTTTTTCATTTGATTTTCCTCCTAAATAATTAAGTTTGGATGATGATGAGGGAAATGAAAAATAAAAAATCCCTCTTTTCATATTGAGAAAGAGGGATTTTTACGTACAAGTTATGCACCCGTATATAAACGAAGTCCCTCATTCTATCTTTCAAGCATAAAGCTTGCAGGAAGTGGCACAGTATTCAAAATGAACCTGTTGCCGAGGTTTCAAAGGGCCAGTCCCTCCACCTCTCTTGATACAATGAGTAAACGAATAAATTTTATTAATTTTTTTGTTTCTTTGATAATTCAAAATCTTACACCTTGAATAATGAAGTGTCAACTAAATGAAATATAGTTTAAATTTTCAGTTTTCTTAAATGAAAAAACCACTGCATATGGCAGTGGTTTTTCTACTAGAAGTTAAAGTTATCTGGATCTGGACCAACGCGACGATCTTCATTTAAAGCTTGAATTGCTTTCATATCATCAGCACTTAATTCAAAGTCGAAGATGTTTGCATTTTCAATAATGCGATGTTCTTTAATTGATTTAGGAATTGTTACAACTTCGTTTTGTAAATCCCAACGTAAAATAATTTGCGCAGTTGATTTATTATATTTTGTCGCAATTTCTTGTAACGTTGGATTATCTAGTAGTTGTCCTTGCATTAATGGTGACCAAGCTTCAAGCTGGATATTATGTTCTTTACAGAATGCATGTAACTCTTCTTGTGCTAAACGTGGGTGGTATTCCACTTGGTTGACCATTGGCTTAATTTCAGCAATTTCAAATACGTCTTGTAAGTGGTGAATGTGGAAATTACTCACACCGATAGCGCGAACACGGCCATCTTTATAAAGTGTTTCTAATGCTTTCCATGATTCAGTATATTTCCCTTTTACAGGCCAATGTACTAAATATAAATCTAAATATTCTAGACCTAATTTCTCTAATGTAGTTTCAAATGCTTGAAGCGTTGTTTCATATCCTTGATCGCTATTCCATACTTTTGAGGTAATAAATAATTCTTCACGTGAAACACCGGATTCACGAATCGCTTGCCCAACGCCTTCTTCATTTTGATAGATTGCTGCAGTATCGATGCTGCGGTAGCCATTTTTAATTGCTGCTTTTACAGAATCAATTACTTCTGAACCATCTTCTACTTTAAAAACACCTAAACCAAACCAAGGCATTTTTACACCGTTATGTAATGTTGTATAGTCTTTTAAACTTGTTAAAATCATATTATTTCCCCCTAGCTTTTTTGTTTGTTGCTTCTACTGCTTTTTGAATTGCCTCTGAAAAATTATATTCGTATAAAGTTTTGAGACCCTCAGCTGTGGAACCACCTGGCGTTGTTACTTGTTCGCGAAGGTTAGCTGGATTTTGCGTTTGTTCAAGCATAGAAGCAGAGCCAGAAATCATTTGAATGACAAGATGTTTTGCGGTTTCTTCATCAACTCCATAACTTTTTGTTGCTTCAATTAAGCTTTCAGCAAAGTAATAAAGGAAGGCTGGTGCACTTCCAGTAACTGCAGTAAGCTGATGAACTTCTTCCTCAGTACAAAGTTGCGAAGTACCAATACCTTTTAAAAGTAGTTGCAGGGTTTCTTGATGTATCTCGTTTACTGATTGTCCCATTGTATATAAGGAGATAGACTTTCCAATTTCAGCAGCTGTATTAGGCATAATCCAAGCAACAGGCGTGCCTTTTGGGAGTCTAGCTTCTAAATAAGATGGTCCAATGCCAGCTGCTACTGTTACGACTAGTTGATTTGATATTAACGGAGATAGCTCAGCTAATAACTCTTCATGAGCCGAAGGTGGCATTGCTAAAACAACCGTATCAACAGATGTAACATGCTGTTTCCAATCTGTTGTAGTAGACACATTATATCGATGTTGTAACTGTTTTAGCTTTTCTATGTTGCTTCGGTTAGAGACGATAATTTCTTCGATGTACTCTTTGCTTGTTTTAAGTAATCCGGAAAATATAGCTTCTGCCATACGACCGGCACCAATAAATAAAATTCGATGTTTAGTTAGCATATCCTTTATTCCTTTCTAGTAGAGATATGTTATAAAAACGATATCATCTTTAAGAGAATTTTGTAAAAAGAAAAGACTTACCGTAGATGGAATGGATAATGAGAAGGAGGAAATTCATGCTAATATTAGCTATTATTAATCTCTTTATATGTGTAGCTGGTTTGCTAGAGTGGAAGAGCAATTATAAGGGGCAAGAACATACAAATAATTATATCTAGAAAATAATTAGAATTAAAAAACCCCTGAAGTACATATGCTTCAGGGGTTTACTAATAGAATATAAGATTATGCTTTTGTCATACCAAGTAATACAGCGCCGCCGATAATTAAAACACTACCTAGTGCAATAAAGATCAATTGACGTTTTGTTTTCTTTTCACCTAAGAATACAATCGCACCGAATGTTGAGATAACGATTCCAGTTTGAGATAATGGGAAGCTTGTTGCTACTCCAACACGTGGTAATGAAAGAAGTAAGAATAAGTTTCCAGTTCCCCATAGTAAACCAGACAAAGCATTACGGATTGCATATTTGTTAAATGGTTTATGTTTAGACGTCAGTACAACCGCACCAACAAACATACCAACTGCTTGTGGTAAAATAGCAGACCAACCATCGATATTATACCAACGAATAATAATTACATATACAAGATAGCCGAAAGTAGAAACAATTAAAGTAAGAAGTCCTTTTTTCAATTGTCCAGGTGGCTGAGCATTTTCTTTATCATCTAATGATGTGAATACAACACCAACTACGATTAATAGGATTGCAATCGTTCCCAGAATGATCGTTGTAGTAGTAGTCCACTCACGGAAAGCGATAACCCCAAAGATAGAAGTTGCAACAAGTTGCATACCAGTAGAAATCGTTACAGTAGTTGAAACACCTAGTTTTTCAACTGTTTTTAATTGGTTTACTTGTCCTAAAGCCCAGAATAAACCTGAAATAAAACCAACAATTAAGATTGTCATTGTTAAAGCTGGTTGAGTAAATACATACATAATTGTTGCGAAGAATAGAGCACCGATTGTCATACCTACCGTTTGGCTATATGCACCACCGCCCATTTTTACGCTTACTAATAAGATGTTTCCCCATGCAATTGCAGGAAGAAGCGCTAATAAAATGTCCATTACAAGACTCCCTTCGGTTTGCTATACCAATATAGTTACATATCGTTCTAACGATCGGTAATGCCCCACTAATAGAGTAGAAGATTACCGATCGCTAAAACAGGATGAAGAATTCACGATATAAATGCGTTTTCATTTCTTCATTTTTTGAAACACCTCCATATAATAACAGGAAATTGCCTATTTTAGAAAGTGAATTCAAATAAAATGTATATTTTAATAAGAGGTAAAATTCAGTTATTTCCCGGTGGTATATTTTATTTCCTAAGAAATAAAGAAGCAGCTTCGAAAAAAGCTGCTTTAAGAGTTAGTAATTCTTTTATTAATAAGTTGAATACATAGTAGAAATACGAGTGACATACCGATAGTAATAACTACAAGTGTCCATGCGAGTTGCATATTACTTGCATCAATAGCCATGTAAATTGCAGTTGGGATTGTCTGTGTTTTACCAGGAATGTTCCCGGCAAACATAAGTGTAGCGCCAAATTCACCGAGCGCGCGGACAAAGCTCAAAATCATCCCGCTTAGTAAGGCAGGAAATGCGAGCGGAAGTGTAACGTGCAGAAAAACTTGATATTCACTTGCGCCAAGGTCACGAGCACTTTCTTCAATTTGTACATTTGCGATAGAAAATCCCGTTTTCGCTGATTGGTACATAAGCGGAAATGCAACAACTGTAGAAGCAATGATCGCAGCAGTAGATGTGAACATAATAGACTGCTGAAATAATGATTCAACCCACTTTCCGATCGGGCTGTTGTTTCCAAAGATGATAATGAGAAAGAAGCCGATAACAGTTGGTGGAAGTACCATTGGTAATAAAAATATGGTTTCTAATAGTACTTTATATCGCCATGAGGAGCGAGCTAGTGCTCGCCCGACAATTGTCCCTAAAATTGTAACGAGAATAGTGGCGCATGCAGCTACTCTTAAAGATAGAAAGACAGGCGATAAAATAGCATCAATGCTCATAGTAATTAAGACAGGACTGTAAATCCATATTTTTTAAAGATAGATTGTGCATCTTTTGACTGCAAATACTCATAAAATGAAGTCGCCTCTTTCTTATGTTTAGATTCCTTTATAACACCTAAAGGATAGTGGATTGGCTCATGAGAAGTAGCTGCTGCTGTCTCACCAATCTTTACTTTATCCGAAATGAGAGCATCTGTTTTGTATACGATACCAGCATCGACATTCCCTGTTTCTACATATGTTAACACTTGGCGAACATCTTTTGTAAATACGACTTTATTTTGAACATCATTCCAAAGGTTTTCGTGTGTTAGAGAAGCCTTTGCATATTTGCCAGCAGGTACAGATTCAGGTGTACCAAGTGCAATTTTTTTTATTTTTTCATCTTTTAAATCTTGAATTTTTGTAAGAGAACTATCTTTTGGGACGACTAGAACGAGTTCGTTTCCAAGGAGATTTTTCCCCTCTTTTTCATTAATGAATCCTTTTTTTACAAGGGTTTGGAATTTATCTTCTGCTGCTGAGAAGAATAAATCAGCAGGTGCACCTTGTTCAATTTGTTGTTGAAGTGCTCCAGAAGCACCGAAGTTAAAAGAAAGTTTGATATTTGGCTCTTTTTCTTTATATTGTTTTTCGATTTCTTTTAATGCATCTTGTAAGCTTGCAGCAGCTGAGATAGTCAGTTCAACTGTTTTATCCTCTTTAGCAGCTGACTTTGTATGCTTTTCCCCACTTGTACAAGCAGCGCTAAATATAAGAAGGAAAGAAAGTATAAGTGCCCCGATGGAACGTAATATAAATTTATTCATAAAAAAATCCCCTTTCATTTTGACACATCTAATTATAACTAAATATAACTAAATATAACTAGTTATAATTGAATATAATTTGAACATATGTCTATTTTTAAAAAATAGGAGAAATATTCTTTTCTTTGTTACAATGAAAGGAGAAAGTGAGGAATCGTCTATGGATCATCATTCCTACACAACGGAAGAAGTAGCAAAGCGATTAAAAGTATCAAAATTAACTGTATACGACTTAATTAAAAAAGGAGAACTTCCTTCTTATAGAGTTGGTAGACAGATGCGCATTGATGCAGCAGATTTAGATCAATATATAAAGCAAATGAAAACAGGGAAAGTACAAGTTAATCCTGTGAAAAACGATGGTAGTAGTATCTTGAACACGTGTATTATTAGTGGTCAAGAACTAACGTTAGATATGTTAGCTAAACGTATAGAAAATCGTTTGCCAAGTTCTAATGTTTTAAGAGCGTATCAAGGTAGCTTAACGAGTTTAGTGAAAATGTATCAAGGAGAAGGAAGTATCGTTAGTTTGCATTTGTTTGATGGTGAAACGGGTACATATAATATTCCTTACGTAAAACGTATTTTAGTAGGACAGCCATGTCTTATGATTAATTTATTGTCCAGAAATGTAGGGTTTTATGTTCAAAAAGGAAATCCGAAGAAAATAAAGACATGGGCTGACATATCCGGTTCCACTATAAAGTTTGTGAATCGAGAAAAGGGTTCTGGTATTAGAGTGTTAGTGGATGAACAATTACGAATCCGAAAATTAAATAAAGCTGATATTAGTGGATATGAATGGGAAGAATCGAATCATCTTGGTGTTGCCACGCAAGTTGCAAATGGAAAAGCTGATGTAGGAGTAGGTTCAGAAAAGTTTTCGCAAATTGTAAATGTGGACTTTATTCCAATCATGAAAGAACAGTATGATTTAGTAATTTTGAAGAATAAAGAAAATGAAGAGCTGATTGAAGTTGTGAAAGACATTCTGCAATCGGAAGAATTTCATAATGAATTAAATGCGATTGGCGGATATGATATTACGAAAACAGGTCAAATTGTATATGAAATAAAGTGAAACTTTAATCAGTGTGGGGGTTCTTCATCCCCCACTGATTATTAGCCTTCACCAATCGGACTTTTATGGGCAGCCCGACCCCCACCTAACTTCTTTGCTTTCGCAGAATTTTGAGGAGGGGGTCTTACTGCCCATTAAAGCGGGACAAACTAAAAAGCTGCTTGTCTATAAGACGAGCAGCTTTTTCTATATATAAAGGGGTTTGGGGAAACAAAGTGTTAAATAAGACCTTGAGCAAGTGTATAAATGAAAGCCGTAAGAAGAGTAGCTCCACTTGCAAGTCCGATAAAGTCTGATTTGTTGAAAGTAATGTTGTTCATTATAATCTCTCCTTATTTGTTTAATGTAGTTGCAACAGCTTTTGCATCGACAAGTGCGGATAGCACCATGCCCATTGTATTTAAAAATTTATTTGATTTCATATTGTTCATCATGCGTATCCGCTCCTTTTCGAATAGTTGTTGCCCTGCTTATGTCTTAATTATAGGGAATATGGATACTTCCAACTATCGAATTAGCTTACGAAAGACTTACACTTTTGTAAGAAAAAAAGACATTCATGTAAGAATGTCTTTCACAGCATATTGATATGATGATGGTCTTCAATTGTTTTTAAAAAACTACGCATTGAATTCGTCATATAGCTATCTTTACGGCGTATGAAAACCGTTGAAATACTGCCGTATTTTTCAGGGATTGCATGACAATGTACCTTACCTGCTTTAGAAAGATGATGGACAGCAGACTGTGGTACGAGTGTAATTCCGAGACCGAGTGCAACACTGTTTAATATTGTCTCTAATATATTGAATTCCATAATTCTTTTTGGTAGCAAACCTTCGTCTTTAAGCCAACGTTCTAGTTTGGAGCGGTATCCACATCCTTGGTTAAAAACGAGTAGAGGCGTTGTTGTAAATTCTTCTATATGAAAGGCTTTATTTTGTGTTATAAGCATTAATTTCTCTGTACTAACATCGTATTGTTCGATTAGTGGATGTTTAATAGGACCTGATATAAAGGCGCCATCTAATTGATGATCAAGTACTTCTCTAATTAATTCTTCTGTTAGACCCGCTTGTAATGATAAATCGACATTCGGATAGCTTTTATAGTAAGAAGATAAAATGGTAGGCAGTGTACTTACTGTTTCGACTGTACCGATTTTTAATATACCAGAAGGTGTTTCGCTATCTAAAAATACTTGTTTTAGTTCGTCGACATCTTGCAAAATTTTACTAACATAAACGAGCATTTTTCTTCCTTCAGCTGTTAAAGTCATTCCTCGTTTATGGCGGTAAAAGAGTGGGGTTTTTAATTCGTTTTCTAGTTGTTTAATACGTGCAGTTACATTTGATTGTACATAATTTAATTCCTTTGCTGCGCTACTTACACTACCCTGATCGGCAACGCTTTTAAAGATTTGTAAGTCTCTTAATTCCATTTTGTAATCCCCCTTGATGTTAACTATCATTATAAATGATAGTTAACATCATTTTGAATCATTTTACGTGATATATTTTTTCTTTTACAATTCTCTTTGTGCAAATAGAAAGAAACGGGGGATTGCGGTGAGAAGAGGTCAAATGATAATAGGGGCTTTGGCGTGTTTAATTGCGAGTATGTCATGGGGAGCGATGTTTCCAGTTGCTGATCATGCGCTAGAATACATAGATCCATTTTATTTTTCGCTTATTCGCTATGGAGCAGTGGCGATAATGCTGATTGTATTGTTGTTAGTGAAAGAAGGAAAACAGGCATTTTGTTTAGAGGGAAGAGGAAAGTTACTCGTCTTTTTTGGAACGATGGCATTTACAGTATATAATGTCCTCATATTTTTAGGGCAAATGTTAATGGGTAAGTCGGGTGTAATGGTAGCTTCCATTATGGAAGCACTTATGCCGATGATTTCTATTTGTATTTTATGGGGATATAAGCATATAAAACCGAAGAAGTATATGATAACGAGTATGGTTATTGCTTTTGTAGGAGCTGTGTTTGTTATTACAAAAGGTGACATGAGTTTCTTTGTAACATTGAAAGATAATATGTTCCCATTAGCATTTATATTTATTGGTGTTGTAGGGTGGGTTATTTATACGATGGGTGGTCAAACTTGTAGTGATTGGTCAACGTTACGTTATTCTACGTTGACGTGTGTATTCGGTACGACTGTTACAGGAATTATAACGGTAATTATTACGTCGCTTGGATATATTTCAGTTCCGAGTATGGGAACGATTTCTATTGTGAAATATGATTTGTTATTCATGATGACATTGCCAGGTATTGTAGCGCTACTTGCTTGGAACTATGGTGTGAAAATTTTATCATCCATTAATGGGATTTTATTTATTAATTTTGTACCAATTACGACTTTAGCTATTATGATGATGCAAGGGTATCAAATCACAATGTTTGATATTATAGGGACTGTACTTGTTATTGCAGCGCTTATTCGCAATAACGTTTGTCAGAGAAAAGAAGAAAATATAAATAAGAGAGTTTTACAAGAAGAACAATTACGTCAAGCTGTTTAATAGGCAAATGGAGGATTTCACATGTTAGAAAGTTTATTGTTTTTCTTCGCCGTCGGAGTTGCCTGTGAGCTTGCAGCAATTAATCGAAATGGTCGTAAAAAGATAAAACAACAAGCTGAGCTAATACAGCTTTTAAAAGAATTGAAAGAAAGAAAAAATTAAAAAGACGACCGGGCATAGACGGTCGTCTTTTTCTATATAAAGGGGAAAGGGGACACAAAGTTATACAAGCGTAGCAGCGTAAATGAAAGCAGTAAGAAGAAGAGAGCCGCTAGCTAATCCTAAAAAATCTAATTTGTTAAAAGTAATGTTATTCATAATACATTCTCCTTACTTGTTTAATGCAGAAGCAACAGCTTTTGCATCGAAAAGAGCCGATAATACCATGCCCATTGTATTTAAGAAATTGTTCGTTTTCATTTTGTTCATCATATTGATCCACTCCTTTTCGAATAATTGTTGCCCTGTTTCTGACTTAATTGTATGAAATATAGTAAGAAGTAACTATCGAATTAGCTTACAAGAAAATTACACTTTTGTAAGAATTGAAATTTAACAATTCATCCTTAATTTTATTACCAACTCCTAAAACTTAGTGTTATAATTGTTATAAGAATATGATTATACTTCGGATGTTTAGAAAGGAACGAAATAAATGTATAAACCAATTACATTTTTGTTGAAATATATATTTAAAACAGCTGGGAAAGTAGAAGTACAAGGAAGAGAAAAGCTACCAGAAGGTGGACCCTATGTTGTTGCATGTACACATACAAGTTTTATGGATGTATTAATGTTAGCTACAGGGATGTATCCAACTCAAATTCATTACATGGCCAAAAAAGAATTATTTGAAGGGAAATTCAAAAATTGGTTCTTTAAAAATGTAAATGCATTCCCTGTAGATCGTGCGAATCCAGGACCAAGTACACTTAAAATTCCATCACGTTTATTAAAAGAAGGAAAGGTAGTAGGGATTTTTCCGAGTGGAACAAGATCAGCGGAAGATGTTTCATTAAAAGCGGGTGCTGTGACAATTGCGATGCGTTCCAATGTTCCGTTAGTACCAGCAGCTTATGTTGGTCCATCAAGTGTAAAAGAATTAATAAAGGGGAAAAAGGCACAATTGATTTTTGGAGATCCAATTCAAATTGAGGCTGGAGAACAAATAGATCGAAAAACCGCTATGAAAATGATGACAGATCAATTAAATGAGAAGTTTGAGGAGTTAAAAGAAGCTTTGCAATCAAATCAAAAATAAGAAAAGACGACCGGGCATAGACGGTCGTCTTTTCTATTACTATTTATAATAAAGGGGAAAGGGGACACAAAGTTATACAAGCGTAGCGGCGTAAATAAAAGCAGTAAGAAGAATCGAGCCACTAGCTAGTCCTAAAAAATCTAATTTGTTAAAAGTGATGTTATTCATAATACATTCTCCTTACTTGTTTAATGTAGAAGCAACAGCTTTTGCGTCGATAAGAGCGAAAAATACCATGCCCATTGTATGTAAGAAATTGTTCGTTTTCATTTTGTTCATCATATTAATCCGCTCCTTTTCGAATAGTTGTTACCTTGTTTCTGACTTAATTGTATGAAATGTTGCGGAAAGTCACTATCGAATTAGCTTACAGAAAAATTACACTTTTGTAAGAGAAACGAATGAAGGTGTAATGATAAGAAGATTTGACATATGTTCATGAGATTCATTAAGTTAAAGGTAGAGGTGAGTGTATGGCTAATATTAAAGATATTGCAAAGATGGCGGGAGTTTCAGTTACGACTGTTTCGAGAGTGTTGAATGATCACCCATATGTAAGTGAAGAAAAAAGAAAAGCGGTTATAGAGATAGTTGAGAAATTGAATTACTCGCAAAACGCAAATGCTGTTCATTTATCAAAAGGAAAAACGAATATTGTTGGTGTGATTTTACCGTATATTAATCATCCGTGTTTTGATGCGATGGTGAGCGGAATGATGGAGACTGCGTTAGCGCATAATTACAGGGTGCTACTTTGCCAAACGAATTATAATAAAAAAGAAGAAATGAAAAGTTTACATATGTTAAAAACAAAACAATTGGATGGTCTTATTATTTGTTCACGTGCAAATGATTGGGAAACGATAGAACCGTATGCTTCTTACGGCGCAATAATTGCTTGTGAAGACAATGATATTTCAAACATCTCAAGTGTATATACGAATCATTCAGCGGCCTTTCAATTAGGAATGGATTATTTGATTGAGAAAGGTTATAAAAAAATTGGTTATTGTACGGGAAGAAAATTAGGGCCGAGTAGTCAAAAGCGTTTTGATGTTTATAAACAGCAATTGCAATCTATAGACGAAGAGGTTAATGAAGAATGGATTTTTACAGAATGTTTTACACTAGAAGATGGTGTAAAAGTGGCTCATAAGTTAAAAGAGATGCAGGATCTTCCTGAAGCATTAATAGTAGCAGGTGATGAAGTTGCGATTGGGGTTATGACAGAGGTTGAAAAATTAGGGATTCAAGTTCCTGAGGATTTAGCGATTATTGGCTTTGATAATCAACCTATCTCGCAAGTGTTACAATTGACAACTATTGATCAAAATTTAAAGGAGATAGGGAAAACTGCTTTTGAAATGTTGCATAGAAAAGTGAATGACGAGAGTTCTGAACAAGAAAAGCTGGAAATTCCATACGAACTTGTGGAACGCTCTACAGTTTAATCGTAATCCGTTATGTGTATAATCGCATAACGGATTATTTTTTTGAAATATCTTTGACAGGAAACGCGTTTCATACTTTATAAAGGAGTTAAACCGGTCTGTAATAATCCATGGATTCTTTTCAAGTGTTAATGCAGTGAATAGAATTTGGAGGAATATGCATGAATGAACTTTTATCGAGTATGAAAAAGTATGTAGATGATGATGAAAAGATTCTGGCTTTTGTGGTAGGGATATTTGAGAAGGATAATTTTATATTATCGTATCAACATGGGGTTTTTGTTGCCACTACTAGACGTCTCCTTTTTTACGGGAAATTTCCGTACTATTCTTCAACATTTAAAGAGTATTCATATTTGTATATAGATAGCATAGATTTTCATCCGTATTTTGAATTTACTTGTAGTCATGAAACCATTCGCGCTAAGTATATTCAGAAAGGGAATGTGGAGCGATTTGTCCGTGCAGTTAGAGCAAATATGAATAATTAATCAACCCTCTGTTTAAACATAATATTTCAATTTTTAAGAGGGAAAATGCGGAATAAAAACCACTTCTAAACCTCTAGGAGATAGTGATACAATGTCAAATGGGGGGAGGGTATGAACTATGGTTAATCAACGTATAAAGGAAATAACACTAATTACAATTGGTTCATTATTATTCGCAATTGGTATTAATTACTTTGCAATTCCAAACCGTTTATCGGAAGGTGGAATTATTGGTTTAACGGTTGTTACGTACTACTTATTTGATTGGTCACCAGGAATTGTGAACTTTGCTATAAATGCAATTTTACTAGCTGTTGGTTATAAATTTTTTGATAAGAAAACAATGATTTATACAATTTTAGGGATTGTAGAAACATCTTTGTTTTTATACGTTACAGAACATATTGAGTATCATGTAAATAGTGATACATTATTAGCAGCTTTATTTGCTGGTTTATTTGTGGGAATTGGATTAGGTTGTATGTTCAAAGCCGGAGGTACATCGGGAGGATCAGCAATCTTAGCTCAGTTAGCAAATCAATATTTAGGTTGGAGTGTAGGTAAAGGCGTACTAATTATTGATATTGTTGTAATTGCTGGTTCTGTATTTATAATAGGGCAAGAAAAGGCGATGTATACACTTGTGGCTGTGTTCATTGGAGCGAAGGTGATTGATTTCATTGTAGAAGGAATGGACACAAAAACGGCTGTTACGATTATTTCGAATCAACCAGATTTAATTCGTGAAGCTATTACGAAAAATATGACACGCGGTGTTACTGTATTAGAAGGGCGCGGCGGATATACTGGTAAAAATAAAGAAGTTTTATATGTTGTTATTAATAAACAAGAGCTTGTTAAGTTAAAACAAGTTATTAGCCGGGTAGATGAAGATGCTTTCGTTGTTATACATGATGTACGTGATGTACTTGGCGGTGGCTTTAAAGCAAGCTAAAAGGTGAACGAGCAAATTCGTTCACCTTTTTTAATTCTTACAAAAATGTAAGTGTAATGTAATGAGATTCAATAGTAGATTTTATTCCCCCTTTTTAAAATGGATGTATATATATCCTGCAGAGGAGGAATGTTTATTATGAAGAAAAAAATGATCACTACTATAATAGCGATGATAGTGATAATAGTAATGTTACTGCCTACGAAACTTGGACCAGTTATCGATAAATATAATCCATTTTATAAGACGAAAGAATACTATACGGTTGTGAATACAATTGGTCAGCATATTGGTGATGAGTGGTATGAATATGAATTTATTGCATTCGATGAACGTGGTAGAGAGCAGAAAATAAAGAAAACGGTTAAGCATATGTTAAAGAGAGATGAAGCATTAAAGGTTTTTGCAAAAGGACGTTACGGTGAATCGATTGAAGAGATTGAGGTTGCAAATATTCCTATAAATGCGAAGAGCAAACTTTTAACGATGAGATAGTGAAATATACCCCCGGCTATTTTTTGTCGAAAATAAAAATACTGGGTAAGGGTATTTTTGAGATTAACAAAAAAGCCTTAGTCCATATAGACTAAGGCTTTTTTATTATATAAAGGGGAAGGGGGTACATTGTAGTAGCATGGGTGAAAGGTATAAGAAGAGTAGCTACTAGCAATGTAATTTGGTTATGTGAGTGTTCTTCTTATTTGGCTTACTTTCTAACTTTATTGTACGAAATATAAGTAAGGGGAACTATCGAATTACATTACACATAACTTACAAACATGTAAGCCTTCTGTAATGTAATTCGATAGTTAAAAGATAGTAATTTTCATATAGTGTAACTAGAAAGTCTCAATGTATTACTTTCTGTTTGTAATGAAGAATGAAAAACCAACTAATTTTTAATAATCCTCATCTGAATAAAGATGGGGATCCTTTTTTAAACCTTACAACATTGTAAGGTTTACGTAAGTTAATTCGATAGTAAATTTGTCATATTTTTTGCATAATAGATACAGATAGAAAAATAATTAGGGATCTAGTAAGAAGGGAGAAAAATGGGATGCGTAAAGAAGAAGTAGTGAAGTTACCAATTAAAGATTTCTGTAGCTACTTTACTGTTGCCGTAGTGTGTATTGGATTATTTGATATCATAACAAACTTAATTGTTAAATAATATAGATGCTAAAACAAGAAAGGAACTCCTTTCTTGTTTTTTTATGGGGGCATAAAGTTGAAATGGATTGATAGTCATATACATGTTGATCAATATAAGGATGAAGAGAAGAGCAGATTACTAAAAGAGGTGGAAAATAGTAAGGAAATAAAGGGGCTTATTGCGGTATCTATGAATTATCAATCTTGTAAGGAAACGTTATCTTTAGCGAAGAAGTATCCCTTTATATATCCAGCGATAGGGTTTCATCCAGAGCAACAGATTCATAAAGAAGAGTGTGAACAGATTTATCAACTTATTGAACAGAACGCAGAGGAAATTGTTGCGATTGGTGAAGTAGGTTTGCCCTATTATTTGAGAAAAGAAGATGAAAGAATTGCTGCAGATCCATACATAGCTGTATTGAAAAAATTTATAGAACTAGCTAGTAAGTATAATTTGCCGATTGTATTACACGCAGTTTATGAAGATGCTGACATTGTATGTGATTTGCTAGAGAAATATAAAGTTTCACGTGCACACTTCCATTGGTTTAAAGGAAGCGATGAAACAATGAAACGGATGATGAAAAATGGTTATTATATTTCGATTACACCGGATGTTTTACATAAGGAGAAGATTAGAAAAATCGTTTCGTATTATCCGCTTGAATATATGATGGTAGAAACAGATGGTCCGTGGGAATTTCAAGAAGATGTTATAACGCACCCAAGAATGATTCGAGAGGTATTAAAGGAAATTAGTTCTATAAAAAACATATCCATTGATAAGGTCGCAGAAACAATATATGAAAATACAAGTCGATTTTATTTGAAAGGATAGGAGAATTATAGTTTTAATCATGTAACGGAAAAAGTAAAAGTTGAATTTATTTAATAAAATGCCATGGTTTGATATAGGACAAAAAACCACCAAGCGTTCCGCTCGGTGGTTTTGTATTAGGATTCTAATTTTTTCGCACGTTTTAATAATAAAAGAAAGACAATGATAACGAATCCTAGCATAAGGAAGAAGCCATATTGCTTTATATAATCAATTATGTCATTCGCACTGGTTGGTTTTTCAACGTGAATGCCGTCTTTATTCGTCGTAATATGAATATCTTTCATTTTTACTTCATTCTTTTCCTTTTGTAAATCAATCCATTCTATATTTGGAATACTTTCTAGATCCTTTAACACTTCTTTTAATGGTTTCGCACCTAAGTAAGGATGATAGAATGCACCAATAACTCCATCGGATAATTTAGAAACAGATAGAGCACGCTCTTTCATTTTAGCAGTAGTTTGTGGCGTATCTTCTTCAATAAATCCGACTGTTTCAGGCAATAGTTTCATTCCATGTAAAAATGATGGAGTACTTGTATAATATGGTGAGTGCATGGATTTCCAAGTTGTATCATTTAACTGTAGTTGTCCTACATAAGTTGAAAAGTACCTTGATAATATTTCATATCCTTTTTGAGACATCGTGTAATGAGGTGCTTCAAAGGCAACAGGATATAGTTTAGCATCTACAAGTTCTTGAATTCCTTTTTCGATATGATCTTTCGTATATTTTTCCTCGAATTCTTCCCCTTTTTTTACATATTGGTTATATGCCTCTATATTTGGAAAGTCATCTTTTGTCTTCGGTTTTTCATGCTTCGGTTGGCGAATTGGTTGATCTGTTTTTATATCCCAAAATTCAAAGCCTTCACCTGTTTCACTGTCATAAAATTGGTGAGTATAACCATGCATAATAATTGCTGCACCATCATCTTGCATAGAGCGTAAAAGATCAACTAGTTCTGGTTTATCTTTTAAATGTATTATCTTTCCTGTATCTGGATCTTTATATACTGGAATAACAGTAATCATGTAAGGCATCTTTTTCTCTTTTAGTAATTCAGCAATTTCTTTCAATTGATTTATATCTGCTGCGGGGTGAACATCCTCAAGGCGTAAATAAGCTTCAACTTTATTTTTCGTTGGTTTTTGGCTGAAATAAGAAAATAACATTTCACCGACGTAATGAGACATCCAGTCAAAGAGGTTAGGTGTTGCAACATAATAAGATGTTTCATGCTGAACGATTAGTGGGTTAGTGTTATTTGAGCTTAAGGCGTTAGCAAGCACAGTTCCATTCGTATCAAATGATTGAATTAATCGTTCCTCCTCTAAGGTATTTTTTAGCTTCTTGTCTGGATATTCAATTTTATTAACTCGTATATCATCACTATTCAAAGTAATGAAAGAAAAACGCTTAGATAATTGTTCAACATTTTGTCCTAATACTAATACAGGGCCGGAGAAGTTTTCTAGAAATTGTTTCGTTTCATCAGAAAACGCTTCTTTTGTTTCACCGATATAAACAATATGTGTATAGGAGGATACGTTATTAATTGAAGTTGCTTCTTTTAAGTTTTTTACGGTTATATCATTTGTAAAATGTCCTAATTGAGTATTAAGGATTTGGACATTATTTGAAAATTTATCGTCTTGTGTACTATACAAAACAAGTACTTTTGGTTTTGGTGATGTTTGTGCAGAGGTGTAGGTAGGGATGAGTAGTAAAATGCTGAACAAGAGTGTTAGGCATTTTTTCATTTTGTATGCTCCTATTCTATATATAGAGTTCAGTTTACAATTATATACAATAAATGCGTTATAGTCTATGAAAGTTACATTTTTGTACGTATTTACCAGCTGTTTTTTCACAAAATCGGTCTAAAGCATGATGATAATATGTATAGTTATTTGCTATGATAAAAGAGTAATAGAATGTAGGTAATTGTAAAGGGAAGGCTGAAAGGGGACAAATTTCAGCGGAGAAAGAGGTAGAGGTAGTGAAGAAATTCTTTGTAGGATTTTTAGTTGTTCTTGGAGTATATTTATATTTCCAAGGAAAGTCTGAAGGAATGGATAAGCTAGTGAATGGAACAAGCTATGTTGATTCAGAAGAAGCAAAACAGATGAAACAAATCATTATAGAGGAAGCGAAGAAAGTAAATCTTCCAGAATGGATACCTCTTGCAATTGCCGAGCATGAAAGTCGATTAAATCCAAGAAGTGTTGGAGATAATGGAACTTCATTCGGATTGTTTCAACTACACCGCGGCGGCGGGCTTGCACCAGAGCATTTAACTGATGATGAGCTGAAAGATCCACGTACAAATGCGCAAATTGCAATGCCGCATTTAATGAAAGGATATAAGCGTGGGGTGCAAAAAGGTTTGACTGATTTTGCATTACTGAAATATATAGCGAATACATCTGGATGGCCAGGGAATTTAGGGCCAGAGTGGACGGATAATAACATGAAGTATAACATCGGATTAGAAGATGTGTACTATCGAAATAAAGGTGTAATTAAAGAGTAGGTTTTCTATACCTACTCTGTTTTTTTATGAATAATTTCATCCTTTTCTTTCGTGAAATACTGCGTGAGTTGTATTTTCACCTCTTCTAGTTTTGTAGAAACTTGCGGTATTTTATATCCTACATACAATGGTGAAACGACAAATCTAGGTACAACTTTACAAATGATTTTTCCATTTAAGTAATAGAAGAATAAGTTATAACTACTGCATCCTTTATGGAAATCTGTCAGTATGTAACGTACAGTTTGCTGAATGTAATTTGCCATTTCATCTATATATGAAATGTTATCAATGATTATATTGAATTCAGTGAAGCCAATAATGGGACGCTCTGAAATATTAAGCTCAATGCATTCATTTTTTTGAACAATTAACCCTTGGAAATTTTCTTCTTCAATATTTTCAAGATAATCTACATATTTCATTCCGATAATTTGCATGTGTGCATGATGCAAACTTCCACCTGAAAATGGACCGTGATTTTTATATAAAATCACAGATGCGAACTCCTTGTTCTTCTGTAAGTGTAACCAATGTTGAATAGAAAATTGCATTAATTTTCTCATATGTTCTTCTGTATATGTTGCGATATGATCTTCGCAATTATCGGTTTCGATTAACACTGTTTGAAATGTATCTTGTAATGTAGGAAATTTATTTTTTAACCAAATAATAGAACCATCAGTTGCTAAAATATCCGTTAATTGTTCTTTATCGCAAAATGGACATGCAGCGCTTCTATTCCGAATACTTTCTGGTTTTTGTTTACCGATATCGTTTAAAAAATATAGTTGTTGTGTATCCATTTGTATATATGCCCCTTTAAAATATGTGTAAAAATCCCGCTTAATACATTCGGGAAAAGGAGAAGGAAATCCTCTAAAGGAATAGGGGAAAAATAAAAGACAAGATATCCTCATTACGATAGGGTACCTTGTCTTTTATTTTTTCTCTAATAGTGTGTATGGATAATATAGAACATTTTCATTATTTTTCTTTTTTCTCTTTTTTATTGTGTATAAGGTAATTGCTGTGCTTGCAATTATAATAATGGCTTTCTTCATATTCATATACCCCTTTTTATTGTTGGTTTAATTCTTGGCTAACTGCTTTTGCATCGACTAAAGCGTGTAAAATCATTTTCACCATGTTCATCATATTTCTTCACTCCTTTTTATAGTTCATTTAGTTCTTTTACAACTGCTTGTCCGTTCACTAATACCTCAAAGATTGCTTTTACGATTTCTTTCATCATGTTTGTTGCCTCCTTTTGTTTGTCTCGCTTGTTTACATCTTTATTGTATAGGGAGGCATCTTTTCGTACTATCGCTTTCCATTACGTGAACATAACAGTTTTGTAAGATTTGATGTCACTTATTGAAATGTTTAGTCTATCTTCATTATTTTCAGAAAAATGACTATTCAAACATGAAATTGGAAAGTATAATAAAGAAGTAAGTATTAAATTCCGTACGAAAGGGGTGAATGAGATGAAACGTTCTTTAGCTGCGCGTGCCAAATTTTTAGATTTTATTTATTTTTGTCGTGCGATTTTTCATGATGTAGTTGTTAACGGGATACGTATGCCCTTTTTTAACAATTGCATAGTGACTATTGAACGATAGAAATCTCTTCACCCATTTTTAATAAACGTGTGAAAAGGGAGCTATTTGGCTTCCTTTTTCTATGCCGAAAACCATGGGGAATGTTTCTTTCTCATGGTTTTTTATATTGAAAGGAGTACGGAAAATGACTATTTGTAGTGTAAATAATGTAATGAAATCTTTTGGTGGAAACATCATATTTGAAAATATATCGCTTGAAATAAAGAATGGTGAACGTGTTGGGTTAGTTGGTCGTAACGGTAGTGGGAAGACAACAATCTTTGGACTTCTAACGGGAAAGGAGAGTTTGGATGCAGGAGCCATCCATATGAAGAAAGGTACACGTATTGGTCATGTCGCACAAATTCCGAAGTTTGATGAGGTTATGACTGTATATGATGTATTGAGTTCTGCTTTTAAAGTAGAAAAGGAATTAGAAAAAGAAATGCATGCTTTAGAAAAAAATATGGTGGTGGAACAGGAACAATCTGCTTTGGAAAAGCTAATGGAGAGGTACGGAGTCATTCAAGAAAAATTTGCATTTCTCGGTGGTTATGAAATCGAGGCAAATATAATGAAGGTAGCAAATGGCTTACAAGTGACAGACTTATTTTCAAGAGTATTTACGGAATTAAGTGGAGGAGAACAGACGAAAGTAAGCCTTGCATATATGCTATTGCAGAAACCAGATTTACTTCTATTAGATGAACCAACAAATCATTTAGATTTATTTGCAGTTGAATGGTTAGAGCAATTTTTAAAAGAATACACTGGAACAGTTATAGTTATTTCACATGATCGCTATTTCCTTGATGAAGTTGTAACGAAAATTTTTGATTTGGAAGATGGAGAGATTCACGTGTACCATACGAATTATTCTCAGTTCGTTGAGGAGAAGGAAGAAAGATTACTTCAAGAGTTTCAAGCTTATCAGGAGCAACAAAAGAAAATAAAGAAAATGAAAGAAGCAATTAAGCGTCTACGTGAATGGGCAAATCAAGCGAACCCTCCGAATGAAGGATTGCATAAAAGAGCGAGAAATATGGAACGTGCGTTAGAACGTATAGAGAAATTAAAGAGGCCAATTTTAGAACGAAAACAGATGGGTCTTCAGTTTGAAGGGCAAGAGAGAAGCGGGAAAGATGTTGTTGTAATGAAAGAAGTGAGTAAAGGTTTTGCTGGACGACCTTTATTTGAACAAGCGAATTTACATGTTCGTTTTCAAGAGCGTGCGGCTATCGTTGGTCGTAATGGTACAGGAAAGACTACATTATTAAAACTACTATTAGAAGAAATAAATCCAGACGTTGGTGAAATTCGAATTGGTAGTAGTGTCAAAATTGGTTATTTATCACAGCATACGTATGGAAATGTGAAGAGTAATGTATTGGAAGCGTTTAGAGAGTATGTAGCTGTAACAGAAGGAGAAGCAAGACATATATTGGCTAAGTTTTTATTTTATGGTCCAGCAGTATTTAAGAAAGTAACGCAACTGAGCGGTGGAGAAAAAATGAGGTTAAGACTTGCGCAACTTATGTATCAAGACATCAATTTTCTAATTTTAGATGAGCCGACAAACCATCTTGATATTGAATCAAGGGAAGTTTTAGAGGAAGCCCTTGAGCAATATAATGGAACAATCCTAGCTGTTTCACATGATCGTTATTTTTTAAATAAGTTATTTGAAAAGACGTACTGGATTTATGAATGTAAATTATTTGAGTTTGCAGGAAACTATGCATGGGCTCGTCAAAAATGGGAAGAAAAGCTTGAGAAGCAAGTAATAAAGCAAAAACGCCAAGGGAGAAAGAGTGTTGAAATGGTTCCAGTAAAAGAGAAAAAAGCTAGGAATCTTGAAGAGATTGAAAATGAGTTAATGCATGTAGAAGAAGATATATATGCAATAGAATGTGAAATGGAACATGTAGCTGATGTTGAAAGACTTGAGAAATTATATGAGGAAAAAACGATGAAAGAGTTGTTACGAGCGAAGTTATATAGTGAGTTAGAGAATATTGTGGAGTAAAGAGTAGAAAGCCACTTCCTTTCAGTTTTGTTGGAGGAAGTGGCTTTTTCATAATGATATTTTGCTTTAAAGATTAAATGAAACGATGTGTTTCACGTGAAACAGTAATTTAGATAAATCCGTGTTCCTCAATTTGCATAGCTTGTGAAGCGTATGAAATGATAAGGTGAAAAATAAATGTCATTAGTGGCTTTTCAATAGGAGTAATCACAAAAACAAAGGCTAATTATTTCCCGAGAGATAAAGTGAGGGCTTTTACGGGCAGCCCGACCCCGACCTAACTTCTTTTGCTTTCGCTGAATTTTGAGGTGGGGTTCTTACTGCCCGGCAAATAGCGGGATAAATATGTATAAAAGAGACTAGTGAATGAAAACGAAAAGAGAGCAAAGTTACAGCTTTACGCGCTGAACCCTGCTCTCTTTTTGCGTGGCATCTTCTCTCGTTGAAATTATAATAGCGATCCCGAGCATGATAAAAAAAGCTAAAAAGAGGACGAACTTTGGGAAGAACGGGAATAGTAATAGCGCTCCGACTATCATAATTGTTAATAATACGTAGTGCAGGACGTATTGGAATAGGTTGTCCATATTTTCGCCCCCTTTTTGGTAATTGGTTATTAGTATTCTATGTTTCATGTTGAAGGAATAGAAGTAGATTTTTAAGTTTTTTAATACGAATTATAGCTGAGTTTTCTTAAAGTATAAATGTAGAGTGATAATTTTGGAAAAATTCTCAAAATATTTATTTAGAAAGAATTGACAAAACATAATGAACGATATAAGCTAATAACCATAAAGTCTACCGGAAAGGTCGGAATAAGATTGTTACCCCTCAAAAACGTCTATTTTTTTACGATTAAAACCGACTTTTCCGATTGGCTATAAATGTTGCTGTGGGAGGCATACATAAGGTAATTCGTTCAGAGGGTATAATCATAAAAAGTTAGGGTGGGGACAATGAAGAAAAAGACAAAAAAATGGGCTGGTGTATTTTCGGTATTAATGAGTAGTTCGCTTGTGTTGTCTGCTTGTGGGGGACAGGAGGACGCGGCTTCTACAGAGCCGGTTAAACAGCAGGATTTAAAAAATGTGAAAATTGAAAAGATCGCTGCGACAGATAAAACGAAAGTGCCAGACAAAGCGAAGAATAGAAAAGATACGTTAGTAGTTGGTATTAGTAAGCCAGGCGGCGTATTTTTGCCATACTTCCAACAAAATGGTTGGGATGGAAACGTAACTTCAGTTATTTTTGCATCTCTCGTATCAACCGATAAACAAGGGAAACCAATTCCAGAATTAGCTGAGAAGTGGGACGTTTCTTCTGATCAGTTAACATATACATTCCATTTACGTAAAGATTTGAAATTTAGTGATGGATCGCCATTAACGGCGGATGATGTAGCTTTCACATTGACGCTTTTACATGATAAGGCATATGAAGGTGAAGTAGATATCTCTCAATATGCGGTTAAAGGTGGTAAAGAATATAAGGAAGGAAAAGCAACTTCAATTGAAGGTATTCAAGTTGTTGATCCACAAACAATTAAAATTACAACTGAAAAAGTGAATTCACAAGCTATATTTGTTTTAGGAGGTACAGTACTATCAAAAGCTTATTATGGAAAAGATTATAAGCAAAATACAAGCTTAGATTACTTAAAAGATTTATATGGAAAGCCATTAGCTGCGGGTCCATATAAATTTGAAAAGTATATTCCAGGTCAAGAAGTTCGTTTTGTAGCAAACGAAAATTATTATGCGGGTAAACCAAAAATTCAAAACTTCATTTATAAAATTACTTCTGGTGATACGAAGCTTCAGTTATTCCAAACAGGAGAAGTTGACCATACTGGCTTAGGTACTGGTGATGAGGTTCTTGAACAGGCTAAGGCTTTAGAATTCGCCAATATCCAAATCGAAACAGCACCGTCATTTAGTTATATTTATATGAATAATAATAAGCCTTACTTAAAGGATAAAAAGGTTCGCCAAGCACTTATTTACGGATTAGACCGCAAAAAATATGTTGATACAGCGTTAAAAGGATACGGTACAGTAGCCAATGTACCAATTCATCCAACTTCTTGGGCTTATACGGAAGAAGGAGTTAATAAATACGAATACGATAAAGAAAAAGCGAAAAAATTATTAGATGAAGCAGGGTGGAAAGTTGGTTCGGATGGAATTCGTGAAAAAGATGGTCAAAAATTAAAACTTTCTTATTTCGGTCCAAGTTCGGCTAAAGATAGTGATTTATTAATTCCGATTGCGAAAGAGAATTATAAAGAAATAGGTGTAGAGTTTAATCCTGAATTTATGGACTTTAATACGATGCTTTCTAAGGTAAACAAAGGGGATTATGATTTAGCTTCTGTTTCGACACCGATTACAAGTGATCCGAGTGAAACAGCTGGTGAATATTTGTCTACTGCAAATGAAACTAGTCTTGGTTATAAGAATGCAAAAGTAGATGAGCTAATTCAAAAAGGTATTGAAACTGTAGATATCGAAAAGCGTAAACCTATTTATAAAGAATTGTATAAAGAATTAAGTGATGATCCACCAGTAATTCTATTAAACTACCGTAGAACAATTACTGGTTATAACGGGAATATAAAAGGAATTGATCCTGAAAAGTACAACAGTATTAGTGCAAACTTACCAGTATTATCATTTGAAAAATAACGATAAGAATGTATAAGTAGAAGACATTTTTTCATTCGGTTAGTAATGTGCCGCTTTGAAAAAATGTTCTTCTATTTTAAGCATAAGATTGGAGAGAAAAAGGGTGAAAACATATATTGTTCGTAGGTTGTTACAAATGATTCCTACACTGCTTGGTACATCAATTATTATCTTCGTCCTGTTCGCACTTCTTCCTGGGGATTATATTGATTCAAACCCGAAAATTACACCGGAAAGAGCAGCTGAACTGAGGGAGTTATATGGGTTGAACAAACCAATTGTTGAGCGTTATTTTCATTGGTTAGGTAATGCATTGCAAGGGGACTTTGGCTTCTCACTTCAATATCAAGAGCCTGTAACGTCATTATTAAATAAATTTATTTGGAATTCCTTTAGTGTAGCAATTATTGCATTGTTTTTTATTTGGCTAATTGCACTTATTATCGGTGTATTCTCGGCGACGAAGCAACATTCTTTATTCGATAAACTTGTAACAATCGGTGTTTTTGCAGCAATGTCATTCCCTTCATTCTTTATCGGTTTGTTTTTAATTAAGGTGTTTGCGGTTGACTTTAAGTTATTACCGATAGGTGGAATGATTGATGTTGGCAGTAATTCAACAGGATTTGCTTACGTGATAGAAGTTGCAAAACATATGATTTTACCAGTATTTATTTTGACACTTCTTGGGGTCGGCTCGCTAACTCGTTATTTTAGAACAAGTATGTTAGAGGTTGTAAGACAAGATTACATACGAACAGCAAGAGCGAAAGGTTTGAAGGAGAAGACGGTTATTTATAAGCATGCATTAAAAAATGCAATTTTACCGGCAATTACGTTATTAGCATTTGAATTACCTGGATTGTTTTCTGGGGCAATTATTATTGAACAAATTTTTAACTGGCCAGGGATTGGTAATATTCAATTAGAAGCATTAAATTTCCGTGACTATACAGTATTGATGGCATTTACGATGTTTCTTTCTTGTTTAACAATCGTTTCAAACTTTTTAGCAGATATCGTATATGCAGTTGTTGATCCAAGAATTCGGTTGAAGTAAGGGGGGAAAGAAATGGAGACTGTTACAGTAATTACAGAAAAAAAAGAAAAAAAGAGAAGAAATGAATCATCACCATGGCGACAAGCTTTTAAAAAGATAAAGAAAAATAAGATGGCACTTGTAGGGTTTTATGCATTAATTTTTATGTTTTTATTTTGTTTTATCGGTCCGTTCTTTTCTCCATATGCATCAGGAAAAATACAAGTTGCGCTCATTAACAAACCACCTAGTTTTTCTCATTGGCTTGGTACAGATCAATTAGGAAGAGATATTTTAACAAGGCTTATGCAAGCGGGACGTATTTCATTAACCATTGGTTTAGCTTCAATGGTTTTATCGGTTATACTTGGAGCTTTATTAGGAGCGATTGCAGGTTTTTATCGTGGTATTGTGGACAATATTATTATGCGACTTGCAGATATTTTAATGTCGATGCCAGGATTACCGTTACTTATTATAATGGGTGCGATTTTATCAGAGTGGAAAGTACCGTCTGATTATCGTTTGTATGTCATTATGATTATTTTAAGTTTAGTAGGTTGGCCAGGGCTTGCACGCCTTGTAAGAGGGCAAATTTTATCACTTAGGGAGCAAGCATTTATGCAAGCTGCGGATGTGTTAGGAATAAAAGATTACCGGAAAATTATATATCACTTAATACCTAATGTTTTACCCATTTTAATTGTCGTATCTACATTAGGTGTTGCAGGTTCTATTTTGGGAGAATCCGCACTAAGTTACTTAGGTCTCGGAGTCGTTCCACCTACACCATCATGGGGGAACATGATTAGCGCAGCTAACTCATTAATCGATTTCCAAAAGCGTCCATGGTTATGGATTCCGCCTGGTTTTGCAATCTTTATAACAGTTGTATCAATTAATTTACTTGGTGATGCACTTCGTGATGCATTAGATCCAAAGATGAGACGGTAGGTGAGGAGATATGAGTAAAGCGGTAATAGAGCTGAAAGATTTACAAACACACTTTCAGACAGAAGAAGGGACAGTAAAAGCTGTGAATCATGTTAGTTTTTCTGTTCGAGAAGGTGAAACTGTTTGTGTTGTAGGTGAATCTGGTTGCGGAAAAAGTGTAACGGCGTTATCTGTTATGGGACTTATTGCTGAATCAGGCAGTGTAGTAGGTGGAGATATTTTATATGAAGGAAAAAGTCTTTTAAGAATGAAAGAGAAAGAGCTTCGTAGTTTACGAGGGAATGATATTGCGATGATTTTCCAAGAACCGATGACATCGCTAAACCCCGTCTTCACTGTAGGAGAGCAAATTGTAGAAACGTTAAGGGAGCATGAATTACTTAGTAAAAATGAAGCATATAAGAAGGCAATTGAGTTAATTCGTAAAGTTGGCATAGCCCGCGCTGATGAAATCGTCCATTCTTATCCGCATGAACTGAGTGGCGGGATGTTACAACGTATTATGATTGCTGTTGCACTTAGTTGTAATCCTAAGTTATTAATTGCGGATGAACCAACAACAGCTCTTGATGTTACTATTCAGGCTCAAATATTGGATCTACTAAGACAAGTGAAAGAAGAATTTAAAACGTCGATTTTATTAATTACACATGACTTAGGTGTCGTAGCGGAAATGGCTGATTATGTTGTCGTTATGTATGGCGGGAAAGTTATTGAAGAAGCCCCAGTACTAGAGATATTCCAAAATCCAAAACATCCTTATACGAAAGGATTATTGAAATCAAAACCAGTAATGGGAAAACGAATAGATAAACTATATTCTATTCCAGGGCAAGTTCCGAATTTAGTTGGTTTAGGTGAGTTTTGCTACTTTAGTGGGCGTTGTGAGCATTGTATGGAAATATGTGGAAAAGAAGCCCCAAATCTAAATGTAAATGATGAAAATCATAAAGTAGCTTGCTGGCTATATGAGGAGCGTGCGGAACAATGATTGAACCATTATTAGAGGTGAAAAATCTAAAGACATATTTTCCAATTAAGGGTGGCGTATTTAGTAGAACAATTGGGCATGTAAAAGCGGTTGATGGAGTAAGTTTTACTATTAATAAAGGTGAAGTGTTTGGTCTCGTTGGCGAATCAGGGAGCGGAAAAACAACAATAGGAAAAACAATTTTACGCCTCGTTCAAAAAACGGAGGGAGAAGTGAAGTTTAAAGGGAAAGATGTTCATTCTTTATCCAAGGATGAATTAAGAAAACATCGCCCTAATATGCAGCTCGTTTTCCAAGATCCATTTAGCTCATTAAATCCGAGAATGAGAATTGGAGAAGCGCTTGGAGAGCCAATGTTGGCCCACGGATTAGCGACGAAAGAAAATGTTCGTGAAAAGGTAATTGAAGTATTGGAGTTATGTGGGTTAGCTCCTTATCATATTGACCGGTATCCCCATGAGTTTTCTGGTGGACAACGTCAGCGTATCGTAATCGCAAGAGCTATGGTATTAAATCCGGAATTTATTGTAGCTGATGAACCTGTGGCGGCACTAGATGTATCTATCCAAGCACAAATTATTAATTTATTTAGTGAGTTACAAGAGAAAAAGGGATTATCTTATTTATTCATTTCGCATGATTTAAGTGTAGTAGAACATTTATGTACGAAAATCGGAATTATGTATTTAGGTACGATTGTGGAGACAGCACCGCGTGATGAGTTATTTACCAATCCGCTACATCCTTATACGAAAGCATTGTTATCAGCTGTTCCAATACCAGATCCAACAGTGAAGCGAGAGCGAATTATACTAGAAGGGGATATTCCAAGTCCAGCAAATCCACCTTCGGGCTGTCGTTTTCATACACGTTGCCCATTTGCGACGGATGTTTGTAAAAAAATAGTACCAGAATTCCATAATGTTGGTGCAGAGCATTTTGTTGCTTGTCATCACGTATAAAAAAGGACTCTTTCAAATTGAAAGAGTCCTTTTTTTATTTAATAGATGAAGTTTGTTTCAATACAAATTGCTCGATTGCGTGAGCAACACCATGTTCATTGTTTGTTAGTGTTACAACATCACATAGCTTTTTTACATCTTCTTCAGCGTTGCCCATTGCAACAGATAAGCCTGCTACTTCTAACATCGGTACATCATTAAAATTATCACCAATAGCAACTGTATCTTCAATAGGGATATTAAAATGAGCTGCCATCTGCTGTATCCCGTTTCCTTTATGTCCATTCTTATCCATAATTTCTAAGTTAGTAGGAGCCGATGCTGTAACCATAATATCAGCATCTTCTTGTAATATACTTAATAGTTGTGCGCGATGCGCTGCATTAAACGTTAAAATGAAGAATTTAGATATTTCTAGTTCTTGGTTATTTACAACATCTTCTATTTTTTTGAAATCAGTAATTAGGTTCGATTTCTTTTGCTTTTCTGTAATTCGTTCAAGTTCCTCTAATGTAACATCAAGCGCATGCTTATTTTCTTCGAATGCTTGCATCACTTGATCTTGCCATGTATATGGAGAATAAACTCCTTTATTCGTATATAGCTTATATGGGAAACCTTCAGATTCTAGTAATTTTGCAAGTTTGTACACTTTGTCGTTTTGTATACAACGCGAGTTAATTACTTTTCCATCCACATAAACAATAGCCCCATTGCTTGCTCCGACTGGAAGAGATAATTTATATTCTTCCAATAGCTTTAAAGCATCCTCTTTCGCACGACCAGAACAGATCATTACAATATGACCAGCTTCTTGTGCAGTTTGGATTGCTTGTAGGTTTTCTTTGGAGATTTCAAGATTAGATGATAGTAGTGTACCATCCATATCTAATGCGATTAATTTCAAAATGACCACCTCTTTGTTTTTATTATACATAGTTATATAGAGGAAACATATAAACTTATCTTGGAAAGACGGTATTTTATCTCATATTAAAAGTAAGTAAAGATTAGATAGGTTTAGTGTCACTAAATAAACGATTTGTAACAAAAATAGAGAGGAATATGACTACATTTCACTTTATGACTGTAATGTTACACGAATGTTACAAACGTGAACTTAGTGAAAAACGCATTAAATAAAGGCTTTTGAGGATTATTATAAAAAAACGTAAAAAAAGTGTAATAAATTTTACGTAATTATATTGCAACGTAATAATAGTTATGTTACATTAATGTTACAAAAGTTACGTTATCAAATTTAATGTAACGTTAACATAAAAACTATGAAATAAACATTTCTTAGAAATTACATATAGATAACTTATAAAAAGGGAGGATAAATGATATGAAAGAGCAAGTATTACAAGTAACAAAAGGTGATTTCGTAGGATCAGCAAGTGGAGCGGTAGTATTAACAGCATTAATCGTATTTCTATCAAGCGTATTAGTATAATAGAAGCTTTGTAACAAAAGAAAAGGAAGGGAGAATGAAAGGTATGAAAGAGCAAGTATTACAAGTAACAAAAGGTGATTTCGTAGGATCAGCAAGTGGAGCGGTAGTATTAACAGCATTAATCGTATTTCTATCAAGCGTATTAGTATAATAGAAGCTTTGTAACAAAAGAAAAGGAAGGGAGAATGAAAGATATGAAAGAGCAAGTATTACAAGTAACAAAAGGTGACTTCGTAGGATCAGCAAGTGGAGCAGTAGTATTAACAGCGTTAATCGTATTTCTATCAAGTGTATTAGTATAATAGAAGCTTTGTAACAAAAGAAAAGGAAGGGAGAATGAAAGATATGAAAGAGCAAGTATTACAAGTAACAAAAGGTGACTTCGTAGGATCAGCAAGTGGAGCGGTAGTATTAACAGCATTAATCGTATTTTTATCAAGTGTATTAGTATAATAGAAGTTTTAAATCAAACAAAAAAGGAAGGAGAATGAGGGATATGAACAGTGAACAAGTGTTTCAAGTAACAAAAACAGATTTATTAGGATCCTTAGGTGGAGCGGTAATATTAACATCATTTATTCTATTCCTTGCAAATGTATTAGTATGAGATATATAAATACAATCATTCAAAAAAAATAAAGACTCTAACGTATTAGTAAGTAGTTAATATGTTGGAGTCTTTTTTATATTCTTCTTATATCCCCTCAAGTATTAAAGTTACCTCATTATCCAGCATGCATGGCTAATTAAATGTTGCGGTTGAAACTTGATTCAACGAATAATCAAAAATCCACTGAATAAAATCCCGCTTTATTTCAAAGAGAAAAAAGTCGAATTTTATATGTAAGAAAAAAAGAGGAATTTGACAGAAAAGATAGAAAATTTTAAAGGTCAGAATTTGTTAGCTTGCTAACTAATTTCTATTAATTAACGTTGGAAGCGTTTTCGGTTGGTTTTAAGTATGGACCATTTAATCTATTTACAGGGGGATGAAGATATTATGAAACAAAAATCTATGGATACGCTAGCTGCACAAATGGAGGACTTTTTTCCAGTACGTGATGTAGATCATTTGGAATTTTACGTAGGGAATGCAAAGCAATCGAGTTATTATCTTGCGAGAGCGTTCGGATTCAAAATTGTGGCTTACTCTGGATTAGAAACTGGAAACCGTGAAAAGGTATCTTATGTTCTTGTGCAAAAAAATATGCGTTTCGTTGTGTCTGGAGCTTTAAGTAGTGAAAATCGTATTGCAGAGTTTGTAAAGACTCATGGTGATGGCGTGAAGGATGTGGCACTACTTGTTGATGATGTTGATAAAGCATACTCAGAAGCAGTGAAACGTGGTGCCGTCGCAATTGCTCCACCGCAGGAATTAACAGATGAGGACGGTACATTGAAAAAAGCAGTTATTGGTACGTATGGTGATACAATTCATACGCTTGTAGAGCGTAAAAATTATAAAGGGGCATTTATGCCAGGATTCCAAAAGGTAGAATTTAATATTCCATTTGAAGAGTCTGGTTTAATTGCTGTTGATCATGTAGTTGGTAATGTTGAAAAAATGGAAGAGTGGGTTAGTTATTACGAGAATGTTATGGGCTTTAAACAAATGATTCATTTTGATGATGACGATATTAGTACAGAGTATTCGGCGTTAATGTCGAAAGTTATGACGAATGGAAGTCGTATTAAGTTTCCTATTAACGAACCAGCAGATGGAAAGAGAAAGTCACAAATTCAAGAGTATCTAGAATTCTATAATGGAGCTGGTGTACAACATCTTGCTTTATTAACAAGTGATATTGTTAAAACAGTTGAAGCGCTTCGTGCAAATGGGGTGGAGTTTTTAGATACACCTGATACTTATTATGATGAGTTAACTGCACGAGTTGGAAAAATCGATGAAGAAATTGATAAGTTAAAAGAATTAAAGATTTTAGTAGATCGTGATGATGAAGGTTACTTACTACAAATCTTTACGAAACCAATTGTAGATCGCCCGACTTTATTTATTGAAATCATTCAACGTAAAGGTTCTCGTGGATTTGGTGAAGGAAACTTTAAAGCGTTATTCGAATCAATTGAAAGAGAACAAGAGCGTCGCGGAAACTTATAAGATTTGTATCCACCAGCAAAAGTCCCTTTGCTGGTGGAAATTTCATTTTTATAAGGAGGAATCAGGATGAAATTTGTTACATTTCGTCTTCCTTCAAAAGAACTACGGGCTGGATGGCTTGAAGGTGACAAAGTAATAGATATGAATCTTGCTAGTGAAGGGAAAATCCCTTCTTCTATGATTGCTTTTTTAGAGAAAGCGGATGAGTATGTAGAAGTAGTGCGGAATATTAAGAATCCAAATAAGGGTATATATGCTTTAGAAGAAGTACAATTGACAGCTGCTCTTCCTAATCCGAGTAGTATTCGAGATTTTTACGCATTTGAACAACATGTAAAAACAGCTCGCGGACGAAGAGGATTAGATGTTGTGCCTGAATGGTATGATATTCCGGTTTTTTATTTTACTAATCATCGTGCTGTAATTGGTTCCAGTGATTTTGTAATTGGTCCGAAAAAGTCTAAAAAGCTTGATTATGAGTTGGAGATTGCTTGCGTAATAGGAAGAGAAGGGCGAAATATTTCTCGTGAGCAAGCAGAGGAATATATTTTTGGTTATTGTATTATGAACGACTGGAGTGCGAGAGACTTACAAGCAACAGAAATGAAAGTAGGTCTCGGTCCAGCGAAAGGAAAAGACTTTGCAACTTCTTTAGGAGCACATCTTGTTACGAAAGAGGAATTAGACGTTTATCGTAATGGTGATCGATATAATTTAGAAATGACTGCTCATGTAAATGGAAAACTATTATCAAAAGGAAACTTCCAAGATATTTACTATACATTTGCTGAAATGATTGAACGTGCTTCAGAGGACGTTACGTTATATCCAGGAGATGTGATTGGTTCTGGGACAGTAGGAACAGGATGTATTTTAGAACTGGGTACAGAAGAGTGGCTACAAGATGGAGATGTTGTAGAACTGTCGATTACTGGTTTAGGTACACTACGTAATACGATCAAAAAAGAAAAGGAAGCGGGTGATGGGCATGTTTTATCGTCACATGGGAGAACTACCTCATAAACGACATGTACAATTTCGTAAAAAAGATGGATCGCTTTATCGTGAACAGGTAATGGGAACAAAAGGTTTTTCTGGTACGCAGTCTATTTTGTATCATCATTATATGCCGACAGAAGTAGGTCATTCTGCATTATCGCATTCTTGTCAGTTGCAGTATGAAGAGGATGTTGCTCTTTCTCATCGCCACTTTCGAACGAAAGAAAGTAAAAAAAGTGGTGATGCAATAAGTGGACGGAATTTCATACTTGGAAATGAAGATTTATTAATTGGAGTAGTGAGTCCAACAGAAAAAATGGATTATTTCTATCGTAATGGTGATGGCGACGAAATGTTATTTGTTCATTATGGAACAGGGAAAATTGAAACGATGTTTGGAACGATTCACTATAGAAAAGGCGACTATGTAACGATTCCAATTGGAACGATTTATCGTGTTATTCCAGATGAAGGAGAGACTAAGTTTCTTGTTGTAGAGGCGAATAGCCAAATTACAACGCCGCGTCGTTATCGAAATGAATACGGACAATTGTTAGAGCATAGTCCGTTTTGTGAAAGAGATCTTCGTGGTCCAGAAAAATTAGAGACATATGATGAAAAAGGCGAGTTTGTCGTAATGACAAAATCAAGAGGCTATATGCATAAACATGTTTTAGGACACCACCCGTTAGATGTTGTGGGATGGGATGGCTATTTATATCCGTGGGTATTTAATGTAGAGGATTTTGAACCAATTACAGGGCGCATTCATCAGCCACCGCCAGTACATCAAACATTTGAAGGACATAATTTTGTTATTTGCTCTTTCGTACCACGTTTATACGATTATCATCCAGAGTCAATTCCGGCACCATATTATCATAGTAATGTTAATAGTGATGAAGTTCTTTACTATGTAGAAGGAAACTTTATGAGTCGCAAAGGTGTGGAAGAAGGTTCTATTACACTTCATCCGAGCGGGATCCCCCATGGACCGCATCCGGGGAAAACAGAGGCAAGTATAGGGAAGAAAGAGACGCTTGAATTAGCTGTTATGATAGACACATTCCGTCCGCTTCGTATTGTAAAACAAGCACATGAAACAGAAGATGAAAAGTATATGTATAGCTGGATTGAACAAGGTTCATATACTGTGAAATAAGTAAAAAAGGCATGCTCTCAATAAGGGGGCATGCCTTTTTCACGGAATCGACATGTATAATAATACCAAAAAAATAATGGGAAGATATATAGAAAGAATAATAAGGATTGTGCATATTCAGAAGAATTTCTACTTGTTTCGACAAAAGTATTGACTAGGAAAAGCGTAATGAGTAAAATAAAAAAGCGAATTAAAAATTTTCAGAAAATTTAAAACTTGGAGGAGTGAAAAATGAAGCAAATTTTTCAAAAGAAGCCAATTGCAAAGTTAATGCAAGAAAGTAAGCAAAAAACGTTAGCAAGAACATTGGGCGCGCTAGATTTAACTATGCTTGGAATCGGAGCAATTGTTGGAACTGGTATTTTTGTTCTAACGGGTGTTGTGGCAGCGAAACATTCTGGGCCAGCTATTATATTATCATTTGCGATTGCCGCTCTAGCTTGTGCCTTTGCTGCATTTTGTTATGCTGAATTTGCTTCTTCAGTTCCTGTCTCGGGCAGTGTGTATACGTATACATACGCGACGATGGGGGAAGTATTCGCATTTTTAATTGGCTGGGACTTAATGCTGGAATATTTACTTGCTACATCTGCTGTAGCGAACGGTTGGTCTGCATATTTTCAATCTTTATTAAAGGGGTTTGGAATTCATATTCCGACTATTCTCTCCTCGGCTCCTGGTACAGGTAAGGGTGGAATAATTGATCTACCTGCAGTTCTAATTATTTTAGTGATGACAGTTCTTTTATCTAGGGGTGTTCGTGAAAGTGCACGAGTAAATAACATTATGGTATTTATTAAAATAGCAGTTGTTCTTATTTTTATCTTTGCTGGTTTTAATTATGTGAAACCTGAAAACTGGACGCCTTTTATGCCATTTGGTTTAGATGGTGTAATGGCTGGAGCGGCTACAGTATTCTTCGCATTTATAGGATTTGATGCAGTTTCAACAGCGGCAGAAGAAGTGAAACGTCCGCAACGTGATTTACCAATTGGTATTATTGCATCGTTATTAATTTGTACAGTTCTTTATATCGTTGTTTCGCTTATTTTGACAGGAATTGTTCCATACGGACAGCTAAATATATCAGATCCAGTTGCTTTTGCACTTCAATTTATTGGACAAGATGGTTTAGCGGGGGTAATTTCAGTAGGAGCAATTACAGGAATTACAACAGTAATGCTAGTTATGATGTATGGGCAAGTTCGTGTTTCTTATGCGATGAGCCGAGATGGTTTACTGCCGAAGCGTCTTGCTAAAGTTCATCCGAAATTTAAAACGCCATTTTTAAATACATGGACAACGGGAATTATTGCGGCACTGATTTCAGGATTAATAGATTTAAATGTTTTAGCACATCTTGTAAATATGGGGACATTGTCAGCATTTGCACTCGTAGCTGTTGCGGTAATCGTAATGAGAAGAACACATCCAGACTTACCAAGGGCATTTAAGGCTCCGCTTGTACCATTTTTACCAGCATTAACAGTGATCTTCTGTTTATACTTAATGCTTCAATTATCGGGGACAGCATGGATTAGTTTTGGGATATGGATGGTTATTGGTATAGCGGTTTACTTCTTATATAGCCGAAAACATAGTGCTTTAAATAATAGTAAAAAAGAAGAAGATGTTGCAAATTTATAAGCGAAAAAATCCATTCTAATTCTGTTAGAATGGATTTTTTTATTTGAAAATTTACATTTTTCTGAACTTATTATAAGATAATTGTTGGCTAACTAAAGGGGTGAAATGATGAAAAATACGTGGCGTGAGTTAAGGGAGATGGACCGTAACGTATGGATTCGATTTATTGGAGAGACGTTAAATGGAATTGCAATGATGATGTTAATGCCTTTTTTTGCATTATATTTAAAAGATAAGGTAGATTCGTTGTTGGAAGTTGGGGTTATTATGGCGCTTTCTCCAATTGCTGCAAGTTTTGGATCACTTATAGGAGGGAGAATTGCTGACATATATGGAAGAAAGCCTATTATGATATTTTCTATGGCAAGTAATGCATTATTAATGCTCGGTTTTCTATTTATAGAAGGGTTTATTCCATATGCAATTTTATCTATTTTTTTAGGGTTGAGTAATTCTTTATTTCACCCAGCTGCATCAGCTATGGTCGCGGATGTAACGGCACCAGAAAAAAGAACAGAGGCATATGGTTTATTACGAATGGGACACAATATAGGTGCTGCGATTGGTCCGATAATGGGAGCATCAGTAGTTGTGTTGTCAAAGAACCTTGTGTTTATTATTGCCTCTTCTACAATGCTATTTTATGCGTTACTTGTATTACTTCTTATTCAAGAGACGATGCCAAAGAGGACAGATAAGGAAGAACATAAAGAAAAGGAATCTGGGGCAGTTTGGAAAATTGTAATGCGAGATAAGGCATTAATGATTTACTTATTAGCAGGTATTATCATTTCGATGGGGTTTTCTCAAACGGAAGGCATGTTGCCACTACATTTTGATAATGAAATGAAGCGTATTTTTGGAACGAACAATCCATATCCATATTTAATGGCGTTAAACGGACTATTAGTTGTTTTATTCCAGTTTCAAATTTCAAAATGGGCTACGGATAAACCGGTCGGGAAGACGATGTTATATGGTGCATGTTTATTCGGGATTGGATTATTTTTTATAGGGTGGTTACCGAAGTGGTTTGGAGAATTTAATACAAATGCTACAATTATTTTAATAACACTACTGTTCGTTTATGCTTTATATACGTTAGGTGAAATGATTATGTCGCCTGTACAGATGACATTTGTAGCAAATTTGGCCCCTGAGCATTTGAGAGGGACTTATATGGGAGCTGCAAGTTTGCAGTGGATTACAGGAAGCGCATTTGGTCCACTTTTGGGCGGTTTTTTATTAGATCGATTACTTGGTCACTTTCTATTTACAATTTTAGCTGTAGGATGTGTAGTTGCAGGTATTGTATATGTTTCTTTAGATCGCCTTGTTGAGCAAAGGCAAAAAGACACACTAACCAAACAATCTTCTTAGTGAATAGATGACATACACAAAAAAGGGGATTTCTACATATTTTAGGTACATAACTAGATTAGATTGCCATTTTATTTTGTGTAGCTATATAGAAAATGAAATGAAAAACCAATAAGTGATGTTATTTAATTATTTATGGAAGTTACATTTTATTTCAAATAGGAACTACCTATTTTTATAAAAAGTGCTAAAATAGAAAAATGAAAACAATTGGTTAGGGTGATTTCATTGACGAAAATTAAATTAGGTTTATTATATGGTGGAAAATCAGCTGAGCATCAAGTTTCGCTACAGACGGCTCTTGCTGCTATTAAAGCGTTAAATCAAGATAAATTCGAGATTCATCCAATTTATATTACAGAACAAGGTCAATGGGTACGTGGTGAGCGTATTGAAGGCGAAGTAACAGATGTTGAAGCTTTAAAAATGAGCGGTGCAGAAAATGCGATTTCTCCGTTATCATTAAGTACAGAAATTATCCCATCTGCAGCTTCTGAGGAGAACGCTATTGACGTTATTTTCCCATTACTACATGGACCAAACGGTGAAGATGGAACGGTTCAAGGACTATTAGAATTAATGAATATCCCTTATGTAGGAAATGGTGTTCTAGCATCATCTGCTGGTATGGATAAAGTTGTTATGAAAAACATCTTTGCAGAGGCTGGTTTAAAACAAGCAAAATATGCATCCTTCATTCGTAGTGCATGGGAAAAAAATCGTGAGGAAGCTTATTCTAAAGTAGAAGATAAGTTAGGATATCCTTGCTTCGTAAAACCAGCGAACCTTGGTTCAAGTGTTGGTATTAATAAGTGTAAAAATCGTGAAGAACTTGAGGATGCATTTGTAGAGGCATTCCAATTTGATCGCAAAATTATTGTAGAAGAAAATATTGTAGGTCGTGAAGTAGAAGTTGGGGTACTAGGTAATGATGAGCCGAAATGTTCAGTTGTAGGTGAAATCGTTCCGAAAAAGGACTTCTATGATTATAAGTCGAAATATATCGATGGTGATACGGCGCTAATTATTCCAGCTGAAATGACAGAAGAAGAATCTAATGTAATTAAGCGTGATGCGATTATTGCATTCCAATCATTAGACGGTGCAGGTTTAACGCGAGCTGATTTCTTCTTAACGAAAGATGGAGAAGTGTATATTAACGAAGTAAACACAATGCCAGGATTTACACCGTTCAGTATGTTCCCTCTATTATGGCAACATACTGGGTTACCGTATCCAGAATTAATCGAAGAGCTAATTCGTTTAGCGATTGAACGTCACGAAGAAAAACAAAAAATTAAATATACAATCTAACAAAAAAGGAGGAAGCACTATTCATAGGAATAGTGCTTCCTCTATGTAAGGAGCGTTTATATATGATAAAGCGAATGTTAAAGCAAGTGGAACAGATGGTAAATGGTACTGAATTAGCAGAGCAATATGAGGGAATTACTATTCAAGGCGTGTCTATTGATACGAGAAAAATTGAAAAAGGAAACTTGTATGTTCCGATTCAAGGGGAGCGCTTCGATGGACATGCTTTTGTAGATAAAGCTGTTGAAAATGGAGCTGTGGCTACATTATGGATGAAAGATGTAGCGAATCCACCTGAGAATCTTCCGGTTATTTTTGTAGAAGACACGCTATCGGCATTGCAAATGTTAGCGAAAAACTATCGCGATCAATTGGATGTTAAAGTTGTAGGTGTAACGGGTAGTAACGGTAAAACATCTACGAAAGATATTGTAACAAGTCTTCTTGCGACTAAATTCAAAGTGCAAAAAACAGAAGGGAACTTCAATAACCATATCGGATTACCTCTTACCATTTTAAACTTAGAAGAAAATACAGAAGTAGCAGTATTAGAGATGGGTATGTCAAGCCGAGGCGAAATTGAATTCTTATCTAAGTTAGCTCGTCCTAATGCAGCTATCATTACAAATATTGGTGAGGCACATTTAATGGATTTAGGATCTCGTGAGGCAATTGCTGAAGCGAAATTAGAAATTGTTACAGGATTACAAGAAGGTGGCGTGTTCGTATATAACGGAGATGAGCCTTTATTAACGAATCGTGTTCCTGGAATGAATTTAGCAGCAGAAACGGTTACGTTTGGTGATGCAAGAGCAAACGATTATTATCCAACGACTGTAACATTACAAGCAACTGGGACACATTTCAAAATGAATAGAGATGAAAATATTTCATTCTACTTACCGGTGTTAGGAAAACATAATGTGTATAATACACTTGCTTCAATGGCAATTGCGAAACATTTTGGTGTAACGTGGGAAGAGATGAAAGAAGGTTTAGTAACACTTCAAATGACGGGCATGCGTATGGAAATTGTGAAAACAAATAGTGGTTTAACAATTATCAACGATGCTTATAATGCAAGCCCGACGGCTATGGAAGCAGCATTCCATTTAATGAATGGTTTAGATGGTTTTGCTAAAAAAATCGTTGTGCTCGGTGATATGTTAGAACTTGGAGATCAAGAAGTACAGTTCCATTATGAGGTAGGAAAATTAATCGATCCAGCAAAAATCTCACATGTATTCACATACGGTAGATTAGGGGCTCAAATTGCTGAAGGAGCAAAAATTAATTTCCCTAATGAACGTGTAAAGGCGTATGATAATAAAGAAGAGTTAGTAAAAGATTTACAAGCAGTATTCGATGTGAAAGATGTTGTATTAATAAAAGCATCTCGCGGTATGAAATTAGAAGAAGTAATTACGATGTTGAAATAATTGGTGTATATAAATAGGGATGATAGTTACGAAAATAGAAGAAACTTATAATAAGCGCTTACAGTAAATATAAAAAAATAAAAGTGAAGAAAAAAACTCTGAATATGAAAATAAGGTAACAGTTGGGTTTGCTTTTTACACATACAAAACTTATAATTGATAAAGTGTAATAACGTTTAGAAGTATTTTCGTGAAGAATATACGCCCGTTTATATACGTGAGCATTCAGGAAAAGGGCTTTTCCGCAAATTCGGAAAACGCCTTTTTTTAAATGATAAGTATAGGATAGAAAAGGAGAAGTAACATTGACAACATTTCGAGAATTAGGATTAAGTGATTCTTTACTGCAATCTGTTGAAAGTATGGGCTTTGAAGAGGCTACACCAATTCAAGCTGAAACAATTCCACATGCATTGCAAGGTAAAGATATTATTGGGCAAGCGCAAACAGGTACAGGGAAAACAGCAGCATTCGGATTACCACTATTAGATAAAGTGGATACACATAAAGAATCGGTTCAAGGTATTGTTATCGCGCCAACGCGTGAATTAGCAATTCAAGTTGGAGAAGAATTATACAAAATTGGTAAGCATAAACGCGTTCGTATTTTACCGATTTATGGTGGTCAAGATATTAACCGCCAAATTCGTGCTCTAAAAAAACACCCACACATTATTGTTGGTACGCCGGGTCGTATTTTAGATCATATTAACCGTAAAACACTTCGTCTGCAAAACGTAGAGACAGTTGTTCTTGACGAAGCGGATGAAATGTTAAACATGGGCTTCATTGAAGACATTGAAGCAATTTTAACAGATGTGCCAGAAACACATCAAACATTACTATTCTCAGCGACAATGCCGGATCCAATCCGCCGTATTGCTGAGCGTTTCATGACTGAGCCTCAACACATTAAAGTAAAAGCAAAAGAAGTAACAATGCCAAACATTCAGCAGTTCTATTTAGAAGTGCAAGAAAAGAAAAAGTTTGACGTGTTAACACGCTTATTAGATATTCAATCTCCAGAGCTTGCAATCGTATTTGGTCGTACAAAGCGTCGTGTTGATGAATTATCAGAAGCATTAAACTTACGTGGTTATGCTGCAGAAGGTATTCACGGTGATTTAACTCAGGCGAAACGTATGTCTGTATTACGTAAATTTAAAGAAGGTTCTATTGAAGTTCTTGTTGCAACAGACGTTGCTGCGCGTGGTCTTGATATTTCAGGCGTAACGCACGTATATAACTTCGATATTCCACAAGATCCAGAATCATACGTTCACCGTATCGGTCGTACTGGTCGTGCAGGTAAAAAAGGTATTGCAATGCTATTTGTAACACCACGTGAATCAGGACAATTAAAAAATATCGAGCGTACAACAAAACGTAAAATGGACCGTATGGATGCACCGACACTTGACGAGGCATTAGAAGGTCAACAACGTTTAATCGCTGAAAAGCTTCAAAGCACAATTGAAAATGAAAACTTAGCATACTACAAGCGTATTGCAGAAGAAATGTTAGAAGAAAATGACTCTGTAACAGTAGTAGCTGCTGCTTTAAAAATGATGACTAAAGAGCCGGATACAACTCCGATCGCTTTAACATCAGAACCACCTGTTGTTTCAAGAGGCGGCGGTTCTAAAAAACGCGGCGGTAACGGAGGCGGATACCGTGATGGTAACCGTAATCGTAGTCGTGATGGACGCGGCGGTGGCGATGGACGTAATCGTGACCGTAACCGTGATGGACGTAATCGTGACGGAAACCGTGATCGCAATCGTGATGGTAACCGCGATCGTAATCGTGATGGTGGTAGTCGTGGTCGTAGAGGTGAAGGCCAAGGTCGCCCTGGTTCTTCAAATGGACGCGGCGAAAGAAAACATCATAGCCGTCCACAAGCTTAATAAAAAAAAGAGAATGCCCTTTGTGGGCATTCTCTTTTTTTTATTTCTATAATTGTGCATACTACATAATAGTTATGATAGAAAAGGGGCTGTTATATGCTTGTAAGGCTTGGTTACGTTGCGATGAGTGTGCATTTGAAGAATGCATCTCCATCTCAAACGATGACGTATGCACAGTTTCAGAAATTAGATGATCGTGATGCTGCAATTCGTAAGCTTGAAAGAATTGCTAATTCCAATTTAGAAAATTGTTTACGTTTATTAAAGCATAATAAAGGGCATGACATATCTTTCTTTCGGCTCAGTTCAAAGCTCATTCCTTTAGCGAATCATGAGGAATTGCTAGAGTGGAACTATATTCGTCCGTTAAAAGAAAATTTAAAAAAACTAGGTGAATATGCAGTTCATATGAATATGAGAATTGATTTCCATCCAGATCATTTTGTTGTACTAAATTCACCTGAAGAGAGTGTTTTTAAACAATCTGTAAAAACATTGCAGATGCACAAAAAATTATTAAAAGGCATGGGGATTGAACATAAGCAACGATGTGTACTGCATGTTGGAGGAGGATATAAAGATAAAGAACTTGCATTAGAGCGCTTTATAGAGAATTGGTCGAATGTCCCAAGGGGTATTCAAGAAATGATTATATTAGAAAATGATGATACAACCTTTACGTTAGAGGAAACATTATATTTAGGAGAAAAATTAGATATTCCCGTCGTATTTGACTTGCATCACCATATGATGAATAATGAGCAAGAAGATTGGTATGAAGATTGGGCACGTGTTGTTCATACGTGGGAAACGTCTTTGTTGCCGATTAAAATGCATATCTCTAGCCCTAGAGAGGGAAAAGATCCAAGAGCTCATGCAGATTATATTAATGTAGACGCATTTTTATCTTTTTTAAGAAGGATAAAGGGAAGTGTTCCGCAAATTGATTGTATGATTGAGGCGAAGATGAAGGATGAGTCTTTATTTCAATTAATGAGAGATTTAAGTGAACAAGTAGATGTAGAAATTATCGATGGTGCAAGCTTTTATATTAAATAAGCTTTGCACCATCGTTTTTTTTTGTTAAAAAAGGGGTTAAAATGCCACCGGTTATTAAACCTGTTAAATGACTGATCGGATTGGCAGAAGGGTTAAAGAAAGTAAATAGCAGTAATAGAAGTATCATAATTGAGAAAATGGCAATTTCTTTTGGTTTTGAAGAGCGGTATCGATTGTACAATAAAAATAACTGTGCACCTAATAGTCCGAAAATACCACCTGATGCACCTGCGTGAATATATTCAAGCGGCATAATAATATAAGAAGAAATATTTCCAGAAATTCCAGAGAGAAAAAATAGAATAAAAAAAGAAAAGTGTCCGAGTTGCTTTTCGATAGAAGAACCAAGAGCAAACAAAAAAATACTATTAGAAAGAAAATGTTGTAAGTCTACGTGTACGAGAAGAGAAGTTATGACACGCCACCATTCTCCTTTCGCGATATATTCATTAGAGGCTGCCAGTGGTAAGAGAAAAAAGTCGCCTAATATCATCATGACTAAATGAATAAGCAGTAAGGTAAGAATAGTCGGTTGTAAAGAAATATGAGTGGATCTTATTAGCATACGGTTACTATCACCCCTTTTGCATCAGAAAGATTCTCTGTTATTCTTATCAATATGAAAGAAGAAAGTTAAATAGAAGAAGGGGATTTTGAAATGATTATAGGGATTGGTATCGATATTATTGAATTAAATCGTATTGAAAAAATGCTAGATGGAAAGCTTAAATTTATGGAACGTATTTTAACGGAAAATGAACGTAATGTTGCTATGGAGCTGAAAGGAAGTCGCCTTACAGAGTTTGTAGCTGGAAGGTTTGCAGCGAAAGAGGCGTATTCAAAAGCTGTAGGTACTGGTATCGGAAAAGAAGTGAGTTTTTTAGATATTGAAGTGAAAAATGATGAAAGAGGTAAGCCAATTCTGATTACAAGTACAGAGTATATTGTTCATTTATCAATTAGTCATAGTAAGGAATTTGCTGTTGCTCAAGTTGTTTTAGAAAGCTTGTCACGCTAGTCTGCATATTTTATATCTTTGTCTCATATATTTGAGGTAGCGATAAGGAAGGTACATCTTCCATTCATTTATAGGGGCAAAGGGGCTGAATTGATGAAAAGGCGTCTGTTTTTAGTTCTTGTCGGTTTGTTGACCGTTTTTGTGTTGGCGGGTTGTATGGAAAAGAAGCAAGATGATGTCGTGAGAGATTTAGAATCAAAAGTAAAAGGGATGAAAAGTTATCAAGCTGAGGCAAAATTATCTATTAAAACAGGCAATGAGCCTCAAGAGTATAACGTAGAGATTTGGCATAAGGAACCGTCTTTTTATCGTGTGAATTTAAAAAATGCAAAAAAAGATCAGAGCCAAATTATTTTGAGAAATGAAGAAGGTGTATTTGTATTAACGCCAGCACTTAATAAGAGCTTCCGTTTTCAAAGTGATTGGCCGCAAAATAGTAGCCAGGCTTATTTATATGAATCACTTGTAAGAGATATTTTGCAGGACAAGAAAAACCTTACTTTTGAGAAAACAGATAAGTATTATATTTTTAAAACAAAAACAAACTATCAACATCAAAATATGTTGCCGAGACAAGAGATTACATTGAATAAGAGCGACTTGACTCCAGTTTCAGTGAAGTTAATGGATAATGATCAAAATGTTCTTGTGAAAGTAGATTTCTCTAAAGTGAAATTCGATGCGAAATTTGATAAAGGTGCATTTGATACGAAACAAAATATGTCTAGAGCGCAGGTAGATGTTCAAACAACAGCAAAAGAAGACAAACCGTTTGCTATTTTGTATCCACTTGATACACCACAAGGTATGACTCTGCAAGATGAAAAAGAGTTGAAGACAGACAGTGGCAAGCGTGCGATACTCACATACACTGGAAATAAGAAATCCTTTACTTTAATACAAGAAAAGGCAAAAGTTGCAGAGGCATCATCAGCGGTAAGTGTAAGTGGAGAACCAGTTGATCTTGGATTTACGATTGGTGCATTAACGAAAGACTCTGTAACGTGGTCGCATAACGGAGTAGAATATATGCTCGTGTCTAAAGGTTTAGAGCCGAAGGAGCTGTTAATGGTTGCTCGTTCAGTTACAGCGAAGCAGGTGAAGTAAACTTCTTAGACGTGGTGATATATGTGCACCACGTCTTTTCTTAGTTTGAAGGTGGATTTCATAAAAGAAGCATATAAAAGAATAAGCTTCGCATATCGTGTATAAGGAAGTGTATTTATGGAAGAAGCACCATTTTACCGTGACACTTGGGTGGAAGTGGATTTAGATGCCATTTATAACAACGTTACACATATTAAAGAGTTCATCCCAAGTAATGTAGAGATTTTTGCTGTAGTTAAAGCAAACGCATATGGGCACGATTATGTACCGGTGGCTAAAACGGCATTAGAAGCAGGTGCAACAAGGTTAGCTGTTGCTTTTTTAGATGAAGCTTTAGTGCTTCGGAGGGCTGGTATTACTGAGCCGATTTTAGTGTTAGGTCCCTCGCCGCCGCGTGATGTAAATGTAGCTGCTGAAAATGATGTAGCGCTAACTGTTTTTCAAAAAGAATGGGTGGACGAAGCAATTAAACTTTGGGATGGTTCATCTGTAATGAAATTCCATATTAACTTTGATAGTGGTATGGGGAGAATTGGAATACGTGAAAGAAAAGAGCTAAAAGAATTTTTAAAGAGTTTAGAGGGTGCACCGTTTTTAGAGTTAGAAGGAGTATACACGCATTTTGCAACGGCAGATGAGGTTGAGACTTCGTATTTTGATAAGCAATATAACACGTTCTTAGAGCAGTTAAGTTGGTTGAAAGAATTCGGAGTGGATCCTAAGTTTGTTCATACAGCTAATAGTGCTGCGACGTTACGTTTTCAAGGGATTACATTTAATGCAGTGCGAATTGGGATTGCAATGTATGGATTATCTCCTTCTGTAGAAATACGTCCTTTTTTACCATTTGAATTAGAACCGGCGCTATCACTTCATACGAAAGTCGCTCATATTAAACAGGTAATTAAAGGTGATGGAATTAGTTATAACGTCACCTACCGAACGAAAACTGAAGAATGGATTGCGACTGTAGCGATTGGCTATGCAGATGGGTGGCTTAGGAGGTTACAAGGATTTGAAGTGCTTATAAATGGTAAAAGGGTACCGATTGTAGGGCGAGTAACAATGGATCAGTTCATGATTCATCTTCCTTGTGAAGTGCCACTTGGTACGAAAGTTACGCTTATTGGAAGGCAAGGAGATGAGTATATTAGCGCTACAGAGGTTGCGGAATACTCAGGGACTATTAATTATGAAATTATTGCAACGATCAGTTTCCGTGTGCCAAGAATATTTATACGGAATGGTAAGGTTGTAGAGATAATTAATTACTTGAACAATATATAGAAGGTAGTATGATTGCTTCTTGTCATTGGAGTGACTGTTCATTGCTGGATAATAAGCTCTTTTTGATGAGAAGCTTTTTACTTATAATCATTTTTTATATAAGTTGCACGTAAGTTTTGAAGAGGAGTTCTATTGTTTTTAGTTAGTTATGAGATAAAAAATTTAAGAAGATGAATGTTTTGTTTGTGAATTGGAAAACATAAGCAAGGAATAAGGAAGTCTTTGCAACAGGCTCCATACAATGGTATTATTACAATAGGTGTCATATATATATTTGGGTGTGTAGTTGACGGTGGAGGTGTATTTTTGTGTCCGAATCAAGTGTAACTACTGAAATCGTGGTTCGGTTGCCAAAGCAAATGGTAACGGAATTGGACGGAATTGGAAAACAAGAGAATAAGAATCGCCATGAACTAATTTGCCAGGCAACACAATTGTTATTGCGTCAACATAAGACGAAGAAACGCTACCAACATGAATCAATGCGACGTGGGTACATTGAAATGGGAAAAATTAATCTTGGTATTGCATCTGAAGCTTTCTTAGCAGAGTATGAAGCAGCTCATACAGTAGAACGCTTAGTTAGCGGGGGGTAATATTTTGATTGTAAAACGCGGCGACGTGTATTTTGCAGACCTTTCCCCAGTTGTTGGTTCTGAGCAAGGAGGCGTTCGTCCGGTTCTTGTCATTCAAAATGACATCGGAAATCGTTTTAGTCCAACGGTGATTGTAGCGGCTATTACTGCACAGATTCAAAAAGCGAAATTACCCACTCATGTGGAAATTGATGCGAAAAAGTACGGTTTTGAGAGAGATTCTGTTATTTTACTTGAGCAGATTCGAACAATCGATAAGCAGCGCTTAACGGACAAAATCACTCACTTAGATGAAGTGATGATGATTCGTGTAGATGAAGCGCTACAAATTAGTTTAGGACTAATAGATTTTTAAATCGGCAGTTTAAGTTGCTCTCTTTGAAGGGCAACTTTTTTTATTATAGAGGAGGTTACGGTTGTATATGGAAATGGTAGATAATCGACAAGCGTTAATGAAAATGTTAGTGAAAGAATTAGGCTTTACCGAAAAGCAAGTTCGTCATGTTATTCAATTAACAGAAGAAGGTAACACAGTTCCATTTATTGCTCGTTACCGAAAAGAATGGACAGGCTCTTTAGATGAGGTGCAAATTCGTACGATTTTAGAGAGATGGCAATATATGATGCAACTTGAAGATAGGAAGGAAGAAGTTCTTCGTCTTATTGATGAGAAGGGGAAACTGACAGAAGAGCTACGACAGCAAATTGTTAAAGCTACAAAGTTGCAAGAAGTAGAAGATCTATATCGTCCATATAAAGAGAAAAGAAGAACGAAAGCGACAGTTGCTAAAGAAAAAGGATTAGAACCATTAGCTGAATGGTTATTGTTATATAAGAAAGAAGATCCGGCTAAAAAGGCGGTGGAATTTATTAATGTAGAGAAAGAAGTGCAATCTGCAGAAGAAGCTTTACAAGGTGCACAAGACATTATTGCAGAAATGGTTTCAGATGAAGCTGCGTATCGTAGTTGGATTCGAAATGTTACTTTTAGAAAAGGTGTTATGTCTTCTTCCGTGAAAGATGAAGAAAAAGATGAAAAGAATATATATGAAATGTATTACAGTTATGAAGAACCGTTGCAAAAAGTAGTACCACATCGTGTATTAGCAATGAATCGTGGCGAGAAAGAAGATATATTGAGAGTTGCTGTTGTTCCGCCAGTAGATGAGATAGTAACCTTCTTAAATAAGAAAGTAATTCGTGATAACGATTCGAAAAGTGCACATTATGTACAATTAGCGATTGAAGATGGTTATAAACGATTAATTCAATCTTCAATCGAAAGAGAGATTCGTAAAGAATTAACAGAAACAGCTGAAGAACAAGCAATACATATTTTCTCTGAGAACTTACGTAACTTATTATTACAACCTCCGATGAAAGGGAAAGTCGTGCTAGCGGTAGATCCGGCATATAGAACTGGTTGTAAATTGTCTGTAGTAGATGATACGGGGAAAGTACTACATATCGATGTTATTTATCCGCATCCACCTGTTCGTAAATATGAGGATGCAAAAACGAAAGTTCTTTCTATTATAGATAAATATCAAGTTGAAATGATTGCAATTGGTAATGGGACAGCATCTAGAGAAACAGAAGAGTTTATAGTAGATGTATTACAAAGTGTGAACCGAGATGTCTTTTATATTATTGTAAATGAAGCGGGTGCTAGTGTATATTCAGCTTCTGATTTAGCCCGTGAGGAATTCCCAAATTTACAAGTTGAAGAGAGAAGTGCCGTTTCTATTGGGAGACGTCTGCAAGATCCACTTGCTGAACTTGTGAAAATTGATCCTAAATCAGTTGGGGTTGGACAATACCAACATGATGTATCTCAAAAGAGACTGAATGAGTCATTAACATTTGTAGTAGAAACAGCTGTTAACCAAGTTGGGGTTAATGTAAATACGGCTTCGGTTGCATTGTTACAATATGTTTCAGGTTTATCGAAAACTGTTGCGAAAAATATTGTAGCAAAGAGAGAAGAAGATGGGAAATTCACGAAGCGCACGGAATTAAAGAAAATCCCACGTTTAGGTGCAAAGACTTATGAACAATGTATAGGTTTCTTGCGTATACTAGAAGGAGCAAATCCATTAGATCGAACAGGTATTCATCCAGAGCAATATAAAAATGTTGAATTGTTATTGAAGAGTCTAGGGTTATCGATAGATGACGTAGGACAACCGCAATTACAAAAGAGATTGGAAGAAGTAGAGATTTCTAAGTTATCTCAAGAAACAGGAGTTGGGGAGCCGACGTTAGTTGATATTATAGATGCGCTTATTAGTCCTGAACGAGATATGAGGGATGAGTTGCCTAAACCACTTTTGAAAAAAGGGATTTTGAAATTAGAAGATTTAAAACGTGGTATGGAACTAGAAGGAACAGTTCGTAACGTTGTTGATTTTGGTGCTTTTGTTGATGTTGGTGTAAAGCAAGATGGTTTAGTACATATTTCTAAACTTAGCAAACAGTTTGTAAAGCATCCGTTAGATGTTGTATCAGTAGGGCAAATTGTAAAAGTATGGGTAGATGATATTGATACAAAAAAAGGACGCGTTGCACTATCTATGTTGCCGATTGAATAGTAAGAGAAGAGAGCAGATGAAACTGCTCTTTTTTTATGAAATAAAAAGTGTAATGGATTATGAGCTTTGATGTATTTTGCTATAATAAAACCAGCATTCATTTAATAACTTAATTTGATACCGGTTTTTTTCAAAATATGCACGTTGCATTTGTTTTTTTAGCCACGTAGGCATAGGAATCCCTCCTTGTTTAATCCTGCTCTCAAAAATCTAAAATGCTATTGATGAGAGGTTGGTGAGTGGATTTCTATTCATGTTTTATTTTTAGAAACCACGCTTCTTACATGAGGATGGGTATATGTACTATTTAATATATGTATAAGAAGGGAGAAAAGTGTAAAAATATTTTTTTGTTTAGGAGGAATGAGAGTGGATGAGCAAGAAATTCAGCGACTAGTGGAAGAAGTGTCACTACAATACTTTGAGATGCCGTTCTTACATAAAGCGGTGTTTAATAATAGATTACGTACAACTGGTGGGCGTTATTTATTGAAGAGTCATAATATCGAACTGAATTATCGATATTACGAATTGTATGGTGAAGAAGAGTTAGTCGGGATTATTAAACATGAGCTTTGTCATTATCACTTACATATTGCAGGAAGAGGGTATAAGCACAGGGACAGGGATTTTCGTGAGTTGTTAAAGAAAGTTGATGCACCACGTTTTTGTAAACGAATGATTAATGAAGAGAAGGAAAAAAAGATTTATAAGTATGAATGTATGGAGTGTTCACTTCAATATGTAAGAAGGCGTCAAATAAATATAAAAAGATATGTCTGTGGAAAGTGTAAAGGGAAACTCAAACCGATATCGAAAACATCTTGACAGTAAAAACGCAATCCAGTATATTATAAACATGTCACGTTTGAACAAGATGTTGTTAAAAACTTCTTGACTTACAGAGAGAATTTTTATAAGATACAAATTGTCTTCATTATTCCGCAGTAGCTCAGTGGTAGAGCTATCGGCTGTTAACCGATCGGTCGTAGGTTCGAGTCCTACCTGCGGAGCCATACAGAGAAGTACCCAAGTGGCTCAAGGGGCTCCCCTGCTAAGGGAGTAGATCGCTAACGCGGTGCGAGGGTTCGAATCCCTTCTTCTCTGCCATACATATTGGCCCGTTGGTCAAGTGGTTAAGACACCGCCCTTTCACGGCGGTAACACGGGTTCGAATCCCGTACGGGTCACCACTTCGGAGGATTAGCTCAGCTGGGAGAGCACCTGCCTTACAAGCAGGGGGTCGGCGGTTCGATCCCGTCATCCTCCACCATATAATTTTATATGAATAGTATTGTCGCGGGGTGGAGCAGCACGGTAGCTCGTCGGGCTCATAACCCGAAGGTCGCAGGTTCAAATCCTGTCCCCGCAACCAAATGGTCCCGTGGTGTAGTGGTTAACATGCCTGCCTGTCACGCAGGAGATCGCCGGTTCGACCCCGGTCGGGACCGCCATTTTAACTTCTGCTATATAGCAGTTGTTTTTTATTAGACATTATGTTACAATAACATTTGTCTTTGAAAATAAGATAATTATTTCGATGGGCTATAGCCAAGCGGTAAGGCAACGGACTTTGACTCCGTCATGCGCTGGTTCGAATCCAGCTAGCCCAGCCATTTACGAGCCATTAGCTCAGTTGGTAGAGCATCTGACTTTTAATCAGAGGGTCGAAGGTTCGAGTCCTTCATGGCTCACTTTTGTTTTTTCCGCGCGGTCGTGGCGGAACGGCAGACGCGCTAGGTTGAGGGCCTAGTGGGGGGAACCCCGTGGAGGTTCAAGTCCTCTCGGCCGCATCAAAAAAATCTTAAAAAGTGCTTGCATTTGAAAATGTAGTATGATAAGATAATTGAGTCGCCAAATTACAACGACGAAAAAACATCATGAATAAGCGCCCGTAGCTCAATTGGATAGAGCGTTTGACTACGGATCAAGAGGTTAGGGGTTCGACTCCTCTCGGGCGCGCCAATTACGGGAAGTGGCTCAGCTTGGTAGAGCACCTGGTTTGGGACCAGGGGGTCGCAGGTTCAAATCCTGTCTTCCCGACCACGCGGGTGTAGTTTAGTGGTAAAACAAGAGCCTTCCAAGCTCTGGTCGAGAGTTCGATTCTCTTCACCCGCTTTTAGTTCTTTGAAAACTGAACGAAACAAACAACGTGAAACGTCAATTTTTATTTTAGATGCTAG
>NZ_CP026607.1:247500-265000 GCF_004799705.1 Bacillus sp. DU-106
TGAAAAGTGCGGGGATGAGGTGTGGGTAGCGGAGAAATTCCAATCGAACCTGGAGATAGCTGGTTCTCCCCGAAATAGCTTTAGGGCTAGCCTTAAGTGTAAGAGTCTTGGAGGTAGAGCACTGATTGGACTAGGGGTCCTCATCGGATTACCGAATTCAGTCAAACTCCGAATGCCAATGACTTATCCTTAGGAGTCAGACTGCGAGTGATAAGATCCGTAGTCAAAAGGGAAACAGCCCAGACCGCCAGCTAAGGTCCCAAAGTGTGTATTAAGTGGAAAAGGATGTGGAGTTGCTTAGACAACTAGGATGTTGGCTTAGAAGCAGCCACCATTTAAAGAGTGCGTAATAGCTCACTAGTCGAGTGACTCTGCGCCGAAAATGTACCGGGGCTAAATACACCACCGAAGCTGCGGATTGATACCAATGGTATCAGTGGTAGGGGAGCGTTCTAAGGACAGTGAAGTCAGACCGGAAGGACTGGTGGAGTGCTTAGAAGTGAGAATGCCGGTATGAGTAGCGAAAGACGGGTGAGAATCCCGTCCACCGAATGCCTAAGGTTTCCTGAGGAAGGCTCGTCCGCTCAGGGTTAGTCAGGACCTAAGCCGAGGCCGACAGGCGTAGGCGATGGACAACAGGTTGATATTCCTGTACCACCTCTTTATCGTTTGAGCAATGGAGGGACGCAGAAGGATAGAAGAAGCGTGCGATTGGTTGTGCACGTCCAAGCAGTTAGGCTGATAAGTAGGCAAATCCGCTTATCGCGTATGCTGAGCTGTGATGGGGAAGCTCCTTATGGAGCGAAGTCTTTGATTCCCCGCTGCCAAGAAAAGCTTCTAGCGAGATAAAAGGTGCCTGTACCGCAAACCGACACAGGTAGGCGAGGAGAGAATCCTAAGGTGTGCGAGAGAACTCTGGTTAAGGAACTCGGCAAAATGACCCCGTAACTTCGGGAGAAGGGGTGCTTTCTTAACGGAAAGCCGCAGTGAATAGGCCCAAGCGACTGTTTAGCAAAAACACAGCTCTCTGCGAAGCCGTAAGGCGAAGTATAGGGGGTGACACCTGCCCGGTGCTGGAAGGTTAAGGAGAGGGGTTAGCGTAAGCGAAGCTCTGAACTGAAGCCCCAGTAAACGGCGGCCGTAACTATAACGGTCCTAAGGTAGCGAAATTCCTTGTCGGGTAAGTTCCGACCCGCACGAAAGGTGTAACGATTTGGGCACTGTCTCAACCAGAGACTCGGTGAAATTATAGTACCTGTGAAGATGCAGGTTACCCGCGACAGGACGGAAAGACCCCGTGGAGCTTTACTGTAGCCTGATATTGAATTTTGGTACAGTTTGTACAGGATAGGCGGGAGCCATTGAAACCGGAGCGCTAGCTTCGGTGGAGGCGCTGGTGGGATACCGCCCTGACTGTATTGAAATTCTAACCTACGGGTCTTATCGACCCGGGAGACAGTGTCAGGTGGGCAGTTTGACTGGGGCGGTCGCCTCCTAAAGTGTAACGGAGGCGCCCAAAGGTTCCCTCAGAATGGTTGGAAATCATTCGTAGAGTGCAAAGGCATAAGGGAGCTTGACTGCGAGACCTACAAGTCGAGCAGGGACGAAAGTCGGGCTTAGTGATCCGGTGGTTCCGCATGGAAGGGCCATCGCTCAACGGATAAAAGCTACCCCGGGGATAACAGGCTTATCTCCCCCAAGAGTCCACATCGACGGGGAGGTTTGGCACCTCGATGTCGGCTCATCGCATCCTGGGGCTGTAGTCGGTCCCAAGGGTTGGGCTGTTCGCCCATTAAAGCGGTACGCGAGCTGGGTTCAGAACGTCGTGAGACAGTTCGGTCCCTATCCGTCGTGGGCGTAGGAAATTTGAGAGGAGCTGTCCTTAGTACGAGAGGACCGGGATGGACGCACCGCTGGTGTACCAGTTGTTCTGCCAAGGGCATAGCTGGGTAGCTATGTGCGGAAGGGATAAGTGCTGAAAGCATCTAAGCATGAAGCCCCCCTCAAGATGAGATTTCCCATAGCGTAAGCTAGTAAGATCCCTGAAAGATGATCAGGTTGATAGGTTCGAGGTGGAAGCATGGTGACATGTGGAGCTGACGAATACTAATAGATCGAGGACTTAACCATATAATATGTAGCAAATGTTATCTAGTTTTGAAGGAATATACCTTCAATAGTTTGGTGATGATGGCAGAGAGGTCACACCCGTTCCCATACCGAACACGGAAGTTAAGCTCTCTAGCGCCGATGGTAGTTGGGACCTTGTCCCTGTGAGAGTAGGACGTCGCCAAGCTATTTATATTGTCGCGGGGTGGAGCAGCACGGTAGCTCGTCGGGCTCATAACCCGAAGGTCGCAGGTTCAAATCCTGTCCCCGCAACCAAATGGTCCCGTGGTGTAGTGGTTAACATGCCTGCCTGTCACGCAGGAGATCGCCGGTTCGACCCCGGTCGGGACCGCCATTTCATATAAAGAAAAGAACGAAACAAGTTGTTTCGTATTTTTTTATTTGTTTTAACAAAAAACTAATAAAGACAGTCAAACTATCCTTAGGACAACTCCTAAGGACTTTTTTATATATTCAAAACCTGTATAATAAAGAGCAGAGAACATTGTGAGTAAAGTAGGTGAAGTCTGTGAGTAAATATGAAGTAACAACAAAATCTTCTGAGGAAACACAAAGGTTATCAGAAAAACTAGGTGAGCTCGTAGAGGCACAAGACGTAATTATTTTAGAAGGAGATCTTGGAGCTGGTAAGACGACTTTTACAAAGGGACTAGCAAAAGGTCTTGGAGTGAAAAGAGTTGTAAATAGTCCTACCTTTAATATCATTAAAGAATATAAAGGAAGATTACCGCTATATCATATGGACGTGTATCGCTTAGCAGAAAGTGAAGAGGACTTAGGCTTTGATGAATATTTCTACGGTGAAGGAATTACGGTAGTAGAATGGGCTCATTTAATAGAAGCATATTTACCGAATGAAAAGTTACAAATTAGTTTATTCCATGCTGGAGATGACACAAGAAAAATTATACTCGAGCCAATTGGAGATCGCTATATTAGATTATGTGAGGAGCTATTACAAGATGAAAGTACTAGCAATTGATACTTCAAATTACGTAATGGGTGTATCCCTTATTGAGGAAGAAAACGTAATTGGGGAAATCATTACAAATTTAACAAAAAACCATTCTGTACGTCTTATGCCAGCTGTAGAGAAACTGTTAAAAGAATGCGGTGTAAAACCGAAGGAATTAACTAAAATCGTTGTAGCTGCTGGACCTGGATCCTATACAGGTGTTCGTATAGGCGTGACAGCGGCGAAAACATTAGCTTGGTCACTTCAAATACCAATTGTAGGTGTATCAAGTTTAGAGGTAGTAGCTGCAAACGGTGCTAACTTTAACGGGTTAATTTGTCCTTTATTTGATGGAAGACGTGGGCAAATTTATACTGGGTTATATACATATGAAGGAGAGCAGTTAACTTCAATAGAAGAAGACCGAATTATTCTTATTGTAGACTGGTTGCAAATGTTAAAAGATAAAGGACAGCCTGTTTTATTTATCGGTAACGATGTTAAATTGCATAAAGAAACAATTATAGAACATTTAGGTGATCAAGCTGTATTCGCTCCATTTACTAAAAATAACCCAAGACCAAGTGAGCTAGCATTCTTAGGATTACAAAAAGAAGAACAAGATGTGCATACGTTTGTTCCAAGCTATCTTCGTTTAGCTGAAGCTGAAACAAAGTGGTTAGAAAGTCAAAACAAGTAGGAGCTTGCAGAAGATGGATATGATATTTAGAAAGATGGAGCTTGATGATATTGCTCAAATTGTAGCTATTGAAGAAGCGTCTTTTTCAACTCCTTGGACTGCAGATGCCTTTCACCGTGAATTAACGATGAATGAACATGCACATTATATTGTGTTAGAAAAAGATGGTCGTGTAGTCGGGTATTGTGGATTGTGGATAATTATTGATGAATCACATATAACAAATATAGCTATTTTGCCAGAATACCGAGGTCAAAAGTTAGGAGATGCCCTATTGAAAGCAGTTATTTCTGAAGCGAAAGAACTAGGGGTAAAAACAATGACACTTGAAGTACGTGTATCAAATGAAGTAGCAAAGCAGTTATACAGAAAATACGGATTTCAAAATGGTGGGATTCGTAAACGATACTATGCAGACAATCAGGAAGATGGTCTCGTAATGTGGGTGAATATATAATGGAAAAAAATACGATTATACTTGGTATTGAAACAAGTTGTGATGAAACAGCAGTAGCAGTTGTTAAAAATGGAACGGAAATTATTGCGAATGTCGTTGCATCACAAATTGAAAGTCATAAACGTTTTGGCGGCGTTGTACCAGAGATTGCATCCCGTCATCATGTAGAAGAAATTACAGTTGTGTTAGAAGAAGCTTTAAAGGAAGCAAATATCACATTTGATGATATTGATGCAATTGCTGTAACAGAAGGTCCTGGTTTAGTAGGAGCACTTCTAATTGGAGTAAATGCAGCGAAGGCAGTAGCGTTTGCACATGATATTCCGTTAGTCGGTGTTCATCATATTGCTGGTCATATTTATGCGAACCGTTTAGTAAAAGAAGTTCAATTCCCGTTATTATCACTTGTTGTATCTGGTGGGCATACAGAACTTGTTTATATGAAAGAACATGGTTCATTCGAAGTAATTGGTGAAACACGAGACGATGCAGCTGGAGAAGCATATGATAAAGTAGCTCGTACGTTATCTATGCCATATCCAGGTGGTCCTCATATTGATCGCCTTGCACATGAAGGAGAACCGACAATTGATTTGCCTCGTGCATGGCTAGAACCGGATTCGTATGATTTTAGCTTTAGTGGATTGAAATCAGCAGTTATCAACACTGTGCATAACGCAAAACAGCGCGGTATAGAAATTGCACCAGAAGATTTAGCGGCAAGTTTCCAAGAAAGTGTAATAGATGTACTTGTAACGAAAGCAGCTCGTGCAGCAGAAGCTTACAATGTAAAGCAATTACTTCTTGCTGGTGGAGTAGCTGCTAATAAAGGACTTCGTGCGCGATTAGAAGAGGAATTTGCACAAAAAGAAAACATTGAATTAATTATTCCGCCGCTATCTTTATGCACAGATAATGCAGCGATGATTGCAGCGGCAGGGACAATTGCTTATGAACAAGGTAAGCGTGCAACATTAGCCTTAAATGCAAATCCAGGATTAGATATTGAAGCATAGTTATACACATAATTAACCACAGGTTGTGGATAAAACCCATATTATCTGTTGATAATGTGGGTTTTATTGTGTATATAAAATGTTGATAACTTTTTTGTTGACTGTGGATAATGTGGAAAAGTTATTTTGATGTTTATTTTATAAAGGTGGATATGTGTATAAACTTGTGGATAAATAGGTTGATGTCAGACCTTTGAATTTGTTCTTTTTCGGGAAATAAAAAGCAAGAAGATATCCCCGAAAAACATTTTGAAACATCTCCCCATTATAGAAGATGCTAATCTTGTCAATCTTTGTCGTTAAAACGATATTTCGTGTCGAATTGTTAATATATATAGGGTTACAATAGATATATTTAAAAAATCGTTAGTATATTCTAAGTTACGATAGATATATTCAAAAAATTGTTTAAGTACTAAAAAAAGATGTCACATAGTCAAAAATCCTGACTTATGAGACATCTTCCTTATTTAAATATGCTTATACATGCAGCTCTTCCCATTCTGCCATACAAGTTTCAAGTTGTTCTTGTAGCGTTTGCTTTTTAGTTGTAATTTCACTAGCTTTTTCATAATCTGCATATATTTCTGGTAAGCAAAGTTGATCTTCTAACGTAGCAATTTCTTCTTCTAATTCCACTATACTTTGTTCTAGCTCTTCAATTTTTCTAGTGCGTTGACGCTCTAGTTTTTTACGCTCTTTTTCTTCTAAATAATTTAATTTCTCTTGTGCAACCACCTTTTGAACAGGAACGTCACTTTCTTGCTGTTCAAGTTCTGCACGTTCAATCATTTCATTTTTCTTTTCAACGTAGTAATCGTAATCCCCTAAATATTCCTGTGCACCTTCTGTTGATAACTCAACCACAGTCGTTGTTACACGGTTAATAAAGTAGCGGTCATGTGAGACGAATAGAAGAGTCCCTGGGTAATCAATTAAAGCATTCTCCAAAATCTCTTTACTATTTAAATCAAGGTGGTTCGTAGGCTCATCTAGAATTAACAAATTTGACTTTTGCATCATAAGTTTTGCAAGAGCTAATCGAGCTTTTTGTCCACCACTAAGGGAAGATACTGGTTTCAGTACATCATCTCCTGTGAATAAAAAATTCCCAAGTATAGTACGGATTTCTTTTTCCGGTTGCAGTGGATATTCATCCCATAGTTCATTTAAAACCCGTTTAGAAGATGTTAAGTTTGCTTGTTCTTGATCATAATAACCAACAGATACATTTGATCCGAAAGAAACATCACCATTTAATAGTGGTAACTTATTCACAATGGATTTTAACAATGTGGATTTCCCAATTCCGTTTGGACCAACTAAAGCAACACTATCTCCGCGAGTTAAGCGCATAGTTACATGTTCAATTATAGGGTTTCCATCATAGCCGATGGTTGCATCATTTACTTGTAAAACATCATTTCCACTTTGTTTTTCAATATCGAAGTGGAATGATGCTGACTTAGAATCCCCTAATGGTCTCGTTAATAATTCCATTCTGTCTAGTTGTTTACGGCGACTTTGAGCACGTTTCGTTGTAGAAGCGCGAGCTATATTCTTTTGAACGAAGTCCTCAAGTTTTGCGATTTCATCTTGTTGTTTTTCGTAACGTTTCATTTCTTGCTCATATAATGCTGATTTTAAGTCTAAATATTTACTGTAGTTACCAACAAATCGTCTGCTTTCTTTATTCGAAATTTCATATACTTGTGTAACGAGTTTGTCTAAGAAATAACGGTCATGTGAGACGATTAATATTGCGCCAGGATAACCTTGCAAATATTGCTCAAGCCATGTTAATGTTTCGATGTCTAAATGGTTTGTAGGCTCGTCCAAAATAAGTAAGTCTGGTTTTGTTAATAATAATTTCCCGAGAGCTAATCTTGTTTTTTGCCCGCCGCTTAAAGTAGAGATCGTCGTCTGGTGCGTTTCAACTGGGAAGCCAAGGCCGCTTAAAATGGAGCGAATATCCGCTTCATATTGATATCCACCTTGATCTTTATAATTGAGTTGTAGTTGGTCATAATCAGCTAACAATCTTTCATATGTAGCTTCGTTTGAAAAGTTTTCTTCTTTTCCCATTTCTTGCTCAAGCCTTCGAAGTTTTGTCTCCATTTGCTGTAAGTGGGTAAAGACGGTTAGCATTTCATCCCAAATTGTTAAAGACGTTTCTAGTCCAGTATTTTGAGCTAAATATCCGATTGAGACATCTTTCGGTTTTATAATTTCGCCACCATCATGAGATAATTCACCAGCGATAATTTTTAATAATGTAGATTTTCCTGCTCCATTCCTTCCAACTAATGCGATACGATCTTTTGTTTGTACTTCCAATTTTATGTTTGCAAGAATCGTTTCTGCACCGTATAATTTCGAAAGCGCGTTTACTTGTAATAAAATCAATGTTTTCACCTCAAATAATTTCTTAACTTTGCCATGTTTATATTTCTCAATCATACTAAAAATAGTGTATAGTTTAAAATAAAGAGAGAATACTTCTTCTCTTTATTATACAAGGAATTTAATGAGTGCTAAACTTCTGTATTTGATTAAAGTATATGAATAAAGATAGGAAGAGAGGAGAGGTCATATGGATCAGCAAAAGATTCCACAAGCCACTGCTAAAAGATTGCCTCTATACTATCGATTTATCCAAAACTTATCTCTTTCTGGTAAGCAGCGTGTTTCATCGGCCGAATTGAGTGAGGCAGTAAAAGTAGATTCTGCAACAATACGAAGAGATTTTTCGTATTTTGGAGCGTTAGGGAAAAAGGGATATGGATATAACGTAAATTATTTATTATCATTTTTCCGCGAAACACTTGATCAAGATGATATAACACGTGTAGCACTTATTGGAGTAGGTAATTTAGGGACCGCTTTCTTACATTATAATTTCACGAAAAACAATAATACAAAAATTGAAATGGCATTTGATGTTAGTGAAGAGAAAGTTGGAACAGAAATCGGGGGCATTCCTGTATATCATTTAGATGAATTAGAAGAGAGATTATCAAATGATATACAAGTGGCAATATTAACAGTACCGGCTACAGTAGCACAAGCTGTAGCAGATAGATTAGCTGAAACAAGCGTGCACGGTATTTTGAATTTCACACCAGCGCGATTAAACGTATCAGAGAATATTAGAATTCATCATATTGACTTAGCTGTAGAGTTACAAACATTAGTTTACTTTTTGAAAAACTATCCACAATAAAACGCAGAGGAAGCGACCTCTGCGTTTTATTATTGTTTCTTCTTTGTGAATTTAACTAATATAAGGCGAAGTGCCAAATTAAAATCAATTGTTGCCATAACTGCAAATAGTATTGTCCACATATTCCAGATTGTATCTGTCACGTTCGTAATGGCGAAGCGTGTAAAGATACATCCAAGAAGGAAGTATAGTGCAGCCATGAACAATGGTGAGTTTCTCATACAAAAAATCCTCCGATAAAGCCTTGCATTTTTTCAGCTTCTTTAATCATTTCTTGAATTTGTTCATTGCTCATAAAAATTTGCCCAATAGCGACTAATGTATTCATCGCAACATGAGCTGCAATCGGAACGATAATACGTTTCGTCTTCACATATAAGAAGGCAAATACGAGCCCCATAGCAGTGTATACCAATAAGTGAGTAAAATCAAAATGAATTGTTGCGAATACAAGCGAACTAATGATAGCTGCGATAAAGAAGTTAAACTTCTTATAAAGCGTGCCGAATAGAATTTTTCTAAATACGATTTCTTCTAAGATAGGTCCAATTATAGATACAACAATAAGGAACCAAGGTATCGTTCTTGCGATGTCCATCAGTCTGTCTGTATTCTCAGATCCACGTGGAACCCCAAATACATACATTTCAATCATACCTGCAATGGATTGTGAGATGATTGCTAAGAAGAACCCGATAAAAATCCATCCAATAGTAGCTGGAACAGAAGAGCGCATTGGATCTAAATGCCTGTCACGAATATCTGTTCTAAGTAACCAAAGCACGATACATAATGCAATAAAGAAGCTAATGATTGCCCAGTGTCCCGTTATGATTTGTCCTTTTTCTTCAATGGTAAATCCTCTATTATCATAGAGTCCTGTTTTTAGGAGAAGTGGTAATCCAACAACGCCAGATAACTGCATTAAAATGTATGTAACGATAATCCACCAGTATTGTTTCTTCAAATGGTTTAACCATCCTTTCTAACTATAGTGTATGAGATAAGTTAGGATAACATGTAAATATGCTACCTACGATATAAACCTCTTGAATTATGTTTTTTTCGTAAATCCTTATTTGAAATTATAATAGAAGACAGGAGAAAGTTGTATGTGTAGCGAAAACAACTTAGGGTGTCCTTTCATATTGTAACATACGAGCAGTGGAAACAACGATTCATATAGTAAAGGCAGTATTGTATATAGAAAGTTTATATAGTGATTTGCGAAAAAATTATGATTTTTTTACTTGCAAAAGAAATTGAGATTATTTATTATTATAAGTGTGTTAGCACTCGGATGACTTGAGTGCTAATAAAAGAAATTTACATAACAAAATGAGGAGGTTATTGTTCATGCTAAAGCCATTAGGTGATCGCGTTGTAATTGAGCTTGTTCAAGCAGAAGAAAAAACAGCAAGTGGTATCGTATTACCAGATACTGCAAAAGAAAAACCACAAGAGGGTAAAGTTGTTGCAGTAGGTACTGGTCGAGTGCTTGAGAATGGTGAGCGTGTTGCTTTAGAGGTAGCAGCAGGTGATCTTATCATCTTCTCAAAATATGCAGGTACTGAAGTGAAATATGAAGGTACAGACTACTTGATTTTACGTGAAAGTGACATTTTAGCAGTTATCGGTTAATTATATAAATCTTAAAAAATCCAAGGGGGTCAATTATTATGGCAAAAGATATTAAATTTAGTGAAGAAGCACGTCGTTCGATGCTTCGCGGTGTCGACACTCTTGCAAACGCAGTAAAAGTTACGCTTGGACCAAAAGGTCGTAACGTTGTACTTGAGAAAAAATTTGGTTCACCACTTATTACAAATGATGGTGTAACAATCGCAAAAGAAATCGAATTAGAAGATGCATTCGAAAACATGGGTGCGAAATTAGTAGCAGAAGTTGCTAGCAAAACAAATGACGTAGCTGGTGACGGAACAACAACTGCAACTGTATTAGCGCAAGCTATGATTCGTGAAGGTCTTAAAAACGTAACAGCTGGTGCGAACCCAATGGGTCTTCGTAAAGGTATCGAAAAAGCTGTTACTGCTGCAATTGAAGAATTAAAAACGATTTCTAAACCAATCGAAGGCAAATCTTCTATCGCACAAGTAGCTGCTATTTCTGCAGCTGACGAAGAAGTAGGTCAATTAATCGCTGAAGCAATGGAGCGCGTTGGTAACGACGGCGTTATTACTTTAGAAGAGTCTAAAGGATTCACAACAGAATTAGACGTAGTAGAAGGTATGCAATTTGATCGTGGCTATGCATCTCCTTACATGATTACTGATTCTGACAAAATGGAAGCAGTTCTTGATAACCCATATATCTTAATTACTGACAAAAAGATTTCTAACATTCAAGAAATCTTACCAGTATTAGAGCAAGTGGTACAACAAGGTAAACCACTTCTTATCATTGCTGAAGATGTAGAAGGCGAAGCATTAGCTACATTAGTAGTGAACAAACTTCGTGGTACATTCAATGTAGTAGCTGTTAAAGCTCCTGGATTTGGTGACCGTCGTAAAGCAATGCTAGAAGATATCGCAATCTTAACTGGTGGCGAAGTGATCACTGAAGAATTAGGCCGTGACTTAAAATCTGCTACAGTTGAATCTTTAGGACGCGCTGGTAAAGTTGTTGTTACAAAAGAAAACACAACTGTAGTTGAAGGTGTAGGAAGCACAGAACAAATCGAAGCTCGCATCGGTCAAATCCGTGCGCAATTAGAAGAAACAACTTCTGAATTCGATCGTGAAAAATTACAAGAGCGTCTTGCTAAACTAGCAGGTGGCGTAGCAGTAATTAAAGTAGGTGCAGCAACTGAAACTGAGTTAAAAGAGCGCAAACTTCGCATTGAAGATGCACTTAACTCAACTCGTGCAGCAGTAGAAGAAGGTATCGTTGCAGGTGGTGGTACTTCACTTATGAACGTATACACAAAAGTAGCTTCTATCGTAGCTGAAGGCGACGAAGCAACAGGTATCAACATCGTACTTCGCGCACTAGAAGAGCCAGTTCGTCAAATCGCAATCAACGCTGGTCTAGAAGGATCTGTAGTTGTAGAGCGTCTAAAAGGCGAAAAAGTAGGCGTTGGTTTCAACGCAGCTACTGGCGAATGGGTTAACATGCTTGAGTCTGGTATCGTAGATCCAGCTAAAGTAACTCGTTCTGCACTTCAAAACGCAGCATCTGTTGCAGCTATGTTCTTAACAACTGAAGCTGTAGTAGCTGACAAGCCAGAACCAAATGCACCAGCAATGCCTGACATGGGCGGCATGGGCATGGGCGGTATGGGCGGAATGATGTAATTCCGTTTGTCCTAAAAAACATCCATTTCTATATAGAAATGGATGTTTTTTTATGTTTTTTAGAAAAGGAAATGAATTTCTGTAGAATTTTGTCGCTTTCTCTCTTGACCATATTGATACTTCATTGTTAGAATCTAGGAAGATAATATAAAACGATCCTTCATATATCCTCAATGATATGGTTTGAGAGTCTCTACCGGGTTACCGTAAACAACCTGACTATGAAGGCAGTGTGTCTTATATTTATAAAGAGCGGAGACTATCTTTCTTTATAAAGCCAGACCCCTGCCTTTTCTTTGTTATGAGACTAGAGGCGGAGGACTGGCTTTTTTTATTATATTGGTAATGCTTTTCGCCAAATTGGTGAAAATATTTATATACGAGAACTAACGTTGGGGTGATTATTTTGAAGAAACAACACGATACAATTATCGTTTTAGATTTTGGAAGTCAATACAATCAGTTAATAGCACGTCGAATTCGTGAGTTCGGTGTATACAGTGAACTTCATCCACATACAATTACTGCAGAAGAAATTAAAGCAATGAACCCAAAAGGGATTATTTTCTCTGGTGGACCAAATAGTGTATACGGTGAAGGTGCATTACATTGTGATGAAAAAATCTTTGAACTAGGTTTACCAATCTTCGGTATTTGTTACGGTATGCAGCTTATGACGCAACAATTCGGTGGTAAAGTAGAGCGTGCAAATCACCGTGAGTACGGAAAAGCTGTTCTTAAAGTAGAGAACGAATCAAAATTATATGCGAACCTTCCAGAAGAGCAAGTTGTATGGATGAGCCATGGCGACTTAGTAACTGGTTTACCTGAAGGATTCGTAGTAGATGCAACAAGTGAGTCTTGCCCAATTGCTGGTATGAGCAATGAAGCGAAAAACTTATACGGTGTACAATTCCACCCAGAAGTACGTCACTCTGAGCACGGTAACGATTTAATTAAAAACTTCGTATTCGGTGTATGTGGTTGTTCTGAAGGATGGAACATGGAGAACTTTATTGAAGTAGAATTAGAAAAGATTCGTGAAACTGTTGGAGACAAAAAAGTACTATGCGCACTTAGTGGCGGTGTAGACTCTTCTGTTGTAGCAGTATTAATTCATAAAGCAATTGGTGATCAATTAACATGTATTTTCGTTGACCACGGTTTACTTCGTAAAGGTGAAGCAGAAGGCGTTATGAAAACATTTAGCGAAGGCTTCCATATGAACGTTATTAAAGTGGATGCAAGAGACCGCTTCATGGACAAGTTAAAAGGTGTAGAAGATCCAGAACAAAAACGTAAAATCATCGGTAACGAATTCATTTACGTATTTGATGATGAAGCGTCAAAATTACAAGGTATGGACTTCTTAGCGCAAGGTACACTTTACACAGATATCGTTGAGAGTGGTACAGCAACTGCGCAAACAATTAAATCTCACCATAACGTTGGTGGACTTCCAGAAGACATGCAGTTCAAATTAATTGAGCCTTTAAACACGTTATTTAAAGACGAAGTACGTGTATTAGGATCTGAATTAGGAATTCCTGATGAAATCGTATGGCGTCAACCATTCCCAGGACCGGGTCTTGGTATTCGTGTATTAGGTGAAATCACAGAAGAGAAATTAGAAATCGTTCGTGAATCTGATGCGATTTTACGTGAAGAAATTATTAAAGCGGGCTTAGACCGTGAAATCTGGCAATACTTCACTGCGCTTCCTGGTATGCGTAGCGTAGGTGTTATGGGTGACGAGCGTACTTACGATTACACAGTAGGTATCCGTGCGGTAACATCTATCGACGGTATGACAGCTGACTGGGCACGTATCCCTTGGGACGTATTAGAGAAAATCTCTGTACGTATCGTAAACGAAGTAAAACACGTTAACCGTATCGTGTATGATGTAACGAGTAAGCCACCAGCAACTATTGAGTGGGAATAGTATTTATAAAAAGGTCCATCTATTGCTTATGCATAGGTGGATCTTTTTTATTTTGGTGTTAATACGAACGAAACTATAAAAGTTTATAAAAACGTTCGTTTTTAAATTGACAAAACTACTTCGTCGAGTTAATATGATTATGTAATTCAAACGAAAAGTGAATATTATGCCGTCGTATAATATCGGGGATATGGCCCGAAAGTTTCTACCTAGCTACCGTAAATGGCTTGACTACGAGGCGTTTTTATAAAGGTGAGGGGAATCTTATCTTTATTCATAGAACGCTTCCATGTATATATGCAATGGAAGCCTTTTTTATTTCTCGGGATAAAAGAGGGCTAGGGTGAAATACGGCGAGTAATCATATAACGGGGGAAACGTAAGATGAAACGCTATTTTCAGTTTGATGAGCTCGGTACGAATTATAAGACTGAGTTCATAGCAGGGTTAACGACATTTCTATCTATGGCTTACGTACTATTTGTCAATCCTGCTACGCTGTCGCTTGGAAATGTTAAAGGGTTACCAGCAGGTACAGGGATGGATCCAGGGGCAGTATTCGTTGCTACGGCATTAGCGGCAGCGATCGGTTCGTTAATTATGGGTATTTTCGCGAAGTATCCAATTGCTTTAGCGCCAGGTATGGGAATTAACGCGTTCTTTGCTTATACAGCAGTGTTAACGATGGGGATTCCATGGCAAACAGCAATTGCCGGAACATTAATGTCAGGTATTATCTTTATTATTCTTACTGCTTCAGGTATTCGTGAAAAAATCATCAATGCAATTCCATCGGAGTTAAAGTTTGCAGTGGCAGCAGGTATCGGATTGTTCATTGCATTTCTTGGATTCCAAAATGCCGGAATTATCGTGAAAAATGATGCAGTTCTTGTTGGGTTGGGGGACTTAACAAAGGGTACAACGTTACTAGCAATCTTCGGGGTTGTTACTACGATCATCTTCATGATTAAGAAAATTAATGGTGCAGTATTTTACGGTATGATTCTTACAGCGATCTTAGGAGTAGCAACAGGATTAATTGATACTCCGAAAGCTGTGGTGGGAGCAATACCGAGTCTAGAACCAACGTTCGGCGTGGCGTTAACGCACTTCGGAGATATTTTCACAGTTCAAATGGGGATTGTTATTATAACGTTCTTCTTTATCGATTTCTTTGATACAGCAGGTACGCTTGTAGCGGTTGCAAATCAAGCAGGATTAATGAAGAACAATAAATTACCACGTGCAGGAAAAGCGTTATTTGCAGATGCGATTGCAACTGTAATTGGTGCGATCTTGGGTACATCAACAACAACGTCTTACATTGAATCGTCTGCAGGGGTAGCAGCAGGAGGACGTTCTGGATTTACAGCAGTTGTAACAGCAGGATTCTTTTTACTGGCACTATTCTTCTCGCCATTACTAAGTGTTGTAACGCCAGCAGTAACGGCGCCGGCTTTAATTATTGTAGGAATCTTGATGGTTTCTTCCTTAGGGGAAATTGATTGGAAGAAATTCGAGATTGCAGTGCCAGCATTCTTTACAATTATCTCTATGCCACTTACGTATAGTATCGCAACTGGGATTGCGATTGGATTTATCTTCTATCCAATTACAATGGTAGTGAGTGGTCGTCGTAAAGAGGTTCATCCGATTATGTATGTTATGGGAGTTTTATTCGTACTATATTTCATCTACGTTCGTAAATAAAAGGGGTTTTTTAAAGGTCTAGACTTAAGGGGAGTCTAGACCTTTTTTGCGTCTTCAGAAAATCTTAAGGATTTCCGAGCGTTTTTCTTCAGAAGTTTTCCTATAATAGAAGTTAGGGATTAAAAAAGTGATGGGGGAGATATTGTGGCACACGAAACAATACTTGTCGTAGATGATGAAAAAGAAATTCGGAATTTAATTACAATCTATTTAAAGAATGAAGGATATAAAGTATTACAAGCAGAAGACGGAGAAGAAGGGTTACGTCTATTGGAAGAAAATGAAGTACATCTAGTCGTATTAGATATTATGATGCCGAAAGTGGATGGTATTCATATGTGTATGAAGGTAAGGGAAGCGAAAGAAATGCCTATTATTATGCTTTCTGCCAAAACGCAAGATATGGATAAGATTTTAGGATTAACAACAGGGGCAGATGATTATGTAACGAAGCCGTTTAATCCGTTAGAGCTAATTGCACGAATTAAATCTCAGTTACGCCGTTATATGAAAATGAATGGTTTCGCTATTCAAAATGAGGACGAGTTAGAAATTGGGGAGATGAAAATCAACATCTCGACCCATAAAGTTATTGTAGAGGGAGAAGAAGTGAAACTAACTCCGAGGGAATTTTCAATTTTAGAATTGCTAGCTAGAAATCCAGGTATGGTGTTTAGTGCGGAGCAAATTTATGAAAAGGTGTGGAACGAACGATCTTTCCAGTCTGATAATACTGTAATGGTGCATATTCGAAAAGTGCGTGAAAAGATTGAGGAGAATCCAAGGAAACCTAGATATATAAAAACAGTATGGGGAGTGGGGTATAAGATTGAAAAAGATATTTAATCCGTTTACTTATATAAGGAAAATAAGACAATTAATTGAGAAATTAGTAAAGAGCGTACGAAAGAGTATAAGGATTCAATTGATTACTACTTTTGCTGCTTGTGCGTTATTAGGAGTTTTGTCAGCAAAGGCAGCAGCACCGTTTTTTGAGAATGCGAATCGTCAAGCAACTATCGATTATCGGGCTGGTATGGAACAAATTAATCACCAAGCTCAAGGAGCGGCAAATAGTTCGGTTCATGAAAATAAATTAGAAGCTATATCAAATATGATCGAAATGGAGAACCAAAATTTAGAGCAAGGGTCTAGAGCTTTGAAGATATTGGTTACTGATGAAAGTGGCAAAGTTTTATATAAAACAAAGCAAGCGCAAGAAGAGCAAATCGATTTGCATAATACGATTCGTAATGCAGCATCATTCGCGATTAATTATACAGATGGTAGAAATGTATTTGAAAGTACAAGAAAAGAGTTTATATCTTTTTCACCTATTACTATTGAAGGAAAGAATTTGTACATGTTTGTTAGTGGAATTCCAGAGGGAGAGGTAATATATGATACGCAAGAAGGACCATTCCCGTTTTTAATTGGTGTACTTGTATTCATTTTCTCTTTCTTCTATATAACAAAGAGAAAGATGAAGCAGATTGAAGCAATGGCACAAGGCGTAAAGGAAATAGAAAGAGGTAACTTAGCCTACCGCATTGAGAAAAAAGGTGAAGATGAGATTGCAGCTTTAACGGAGAATATTAATAATATGGCAGAAGAGCTTATGAATAATATAGAAAAGGAACGTAAATTAGAAAAGCAAAAGAATGAGCTTATCACAAATGTATCGCATGATTTGCGTACACCACTTACTTCTATTATGGGTTACTTACGATTACTTCGAGATTCTAAATATGAAAATAAAGAACAACACGATGAGTATACGAGAATTGCTTTTGCAAAGTCGGAGCAGTTAAAAAATTTAATAGAAGATTTATTTGAGTATACGAAGTTAACAAATGAACAAGTTGTATTAGAAAAACAAGAAGTATGTGTAAATGAGTTGCTTGAGCAATTAATAGAAGAGTTAGTACCGCAAGCGGAAGAGCATGGACTTACGTTTGTTAAGAAGTTTCCTGAGGAACGTGCTTATGCATCGATTGATTCGGAAAAGATGGTTCGTGTATTTGATAATTTACTAATGAATGCAATTAAG
>NZ_CP026607.1:270000-272500 GCF_004799705.1 Bacillus sp. DU-106
CCAAGGGCATAGCTGGGTAGCTATGTGCGGAAGGGATAAGTGCTGAAAGCATCTAAGCATGAAGCCCCCCTCAAGATGAGATTTCCCATAGCGTAAGCTAGTAAGATCCCTGAAAGATGATCAGGTTGATAGGTTCGAGGTGGAAGCATGGTGACATGTGGAGCTGACGAATACTAATAGATCGAGGACTTAACCATATAATATGTAGCAAATGTTATCTAGTTTTGAAGGAATATGCCTTCATAGTTTGGTGATGATGGCAGAGAGGTCACACCCGTTCCCATACCGAACACGGAAGTTAAGCTCTCTAGCGCCGATGGTAGTTGGGACCTTGTCCCTGTGAGAGTAGGACGTCGCCAAGCAACTTTAAGACGAGTCAGAATGACTCGTCTTTTTTGTGTTTTATAACTTCTTTTCAAAGCTAAATATTTTGAAGTGCTTCTCGCTTTTCAAAAAGGTTTTTGAGTACGTAGCTATATAAGTTTTATTCAATTTCTTTCGTGATTCTTTATATGTAATTTAAGATTTTCTATTTTATTTCTTAAAGATAGGATTCATCAGTGTGTTAAAATAGTACAGTTGTTTTTGATGTACTTTAATATAAGAAGATTTAAGTTAGAAAAGGAGATAATATGAAAAAGATAAGTATAATTACTATAGTAGTCTTAGTCCTGCTAGTAATCGTGTATATGTTAGTTGGGAATTATTTTTATAACTACGCGTTAAATGCGAAACAAGAAAAAGAATTTTTGCAAGATAATCCTCATTTAGTAGAAACGGTAAATGCGTCGGGAGATGTATTGGCTGCAAATGAAGAAAAGAATGCAAACTTCGTATCGAAGTATAAACCTAACACATTAACTATACGTTCTTTCGATAAATTAAATTTAAAAGGTTATGAATATATGAATGAACCATCCAGTCATAAATGGGCAATTGTAGTTCATGGATACAATGGTAGAGCATCAGAAATGACGAAATATGTTCGTAACTTTTATGAACAAGGCTATAATGTCATAGCACCAGACCTTCGTGGACACGGAAATAGTGAAGGGGATTATGTTGGTATGGGCTGGCATGATCGTAAAGATGTTTTGATTTGGATTCAACAAATCTTGAAGAAAGACCCTAATGCTGAAATAGCTCTATTTGGTGTTTCAATGGGCGGGGCAACTGTAATGATGACTTCAGGAGAAGATTTACCTTCTAATGTTAAAGTTATTATTGAAGATTGTGGATACTCAACTGTTATTGATGAATTTACTTATCAACTAAAAGATTTATTCCATTTACCGAAGTTTCCTGTTATGAATGCGGCAAATATGGTTACTAAATTAAGAGCTGGTTACGATTTAGAAGAGGCTTCAGCTGTAAAACAAGTAGCGAAAAGTAAAACACCTATGTTATTCATTCATGGGGATGCTGATACATTCGTTCCTTTTGAAATGTTAGATGAAGTATATAATGCTGCAAAAGTAGAAAAAGAGAAATTAATTGTTCCAGGTGCTGGACATGGAGAAGCGGAGAAAGTAGATTCGAATAAATATTGGAATACTGTATGGAAGTTCGTAGGGAAGTATATTCCGGCATAATTAAAGTTGTTGCATTTATATAGACGATAATCGGAGGGATAATAGTTAATCCTTTTGATTATCGTTTTTTTTGTTAATTAGGTATTCTGCTATAAGTGTGTTTTTGTATGTACTATATGAAGGAGATAGAGCAAAAACTTTTGAATTCCTTAATCTCAGTGCTACAATGATTGAAAACTAAATGTTAATGAGGTGTTTTTATGAAAATTGAAGTATGGTCGGATTTTGTATGCCCATTTTGCTATATTGGGAAACGTAGATTAGAGATGGCTTTAGAGCAATTTCCATATAAGAAGGATGTTGAAGTTGAGTTTAAAAGTTTTGAATTAGACCAAAATGCTCCAATCTATTCTGGAACAAGTATTAATGAAGTACTTGCATCAAAGTATGGAATTAGTATTGAAGAAGCTAAGCGTAATAACGTACAGTTAGGAAATCATGCAGCTAGTATGGGTTTAAGTTTTAATTTTGATGAGATGAAGCCGACTAATACTTTTGATGCGCATCGTCTTGCGAAGTTTGCAAAGAATCAAGGGAAAGAAAAAGAGATTACAGAAAATCTACTTTTTGCATATTTCACTGAATCGAAAAATTTAAGCGATGTGGATACACTTGCTACTATCGCTGAAGCTTCAGGTTTAGATAAGCAAGAAGCTTTAAATGTTATTAATGATAAAAATGCGTATGCAAATGATGTTAGAATTGATGAAGCGATTGCTCAGCAATATCAAATTTCGGGAGTGCCTTATTTTATTATTAATCAAAAGTATGCTATTTCAGGTGCACAACCACTTGAAACTTTTGTTGGTGCACTTCAGCAAGTGTGGGAAGAAGAGAATCCTGCACCTAAGTTGCAAGAACTTTCTTCAGAGGGTGGAAGCGATCTTTCTTGTACTGATGGAAGTTGT
>NZ_CP026607.1:275000-282500 GCF_004799705.1 Bacillus sp. DU-106
GGGAGGACCATCTCCCAAGGCTAAATACTCCCTAGTGATCGATAGTGAACCAGTACCGTGAGGGAAAGGTGAAAAGCACCCCGGAAGGGGAGTGAAAGAGATCCTGAAACCGTGTGCCTACAAATAGTCAGAGCCCGTTAACGGGTGATGGCGTGCCTTTTGTAGAATGAACCGGCGAGTTACGATCCCGTGCGAGGTTAAGCTGAAGAGGCGGAGCCGCAGCGAAAGCGAGTCTGAATAGGGCGTTTAGTACGTGGTCGTAGACCCGAAACCAGGTGATCTACCCATGTCCAGGGTGAAGTTCAGGTAACACTGAATGGAGGCCCGAACCCACGCACGTTGAAAAGTGCGGGGATGAGGTGTGGGTAGCGGAGAAATTCCAATCGAACCTGGAGATAGCTGGTTCTCCCCGAAATAGCTTTAGGGCTAGCCTTAAGTGTAAGAGTCTTGGAGGTAGAGCACTGATTGGACTAGGGGTCCTCATCGGATTACCGAATTCAGTCAAACTCCGAATGCCAATGACTTATCCTTAGGAGTCAGACTGCGAGTGATAAGATCCGTAGTCAAAAGGGAAACAGCCCAGACCGCCAGCTAAGGTCCCAAAGTGTGTATTAAGTGGAAAAGGATGTGGAGTTGCTTAGACAACTAGGATGTTGGCTTAGAAGCAGCCACCATTTAAAGAGTGCGTAATAGCTCACTAGTCGAGTGACTCTGCGCCGAAAATGTACCGGGGCTAAATACACCACCGAAGCTGCGGATTGATACCAATGGTATCAGTGGTAGGGGAGCGTTCTAAGGACAGTGAAGTCAGACCGGAAGGACTGGTGGAGTGCTTAGAAGTGAGAATGCCGGTATGAGTAGCGAAAGACGGGTGAGAATCCCGTCCACCGAATGCCTAAGGTTTCCTGAGGAAGGCTCGTCCGCTCAGGGTTAGTCAGGACCTAAGCCGAGGCCGACAGGCGTAGGCGATGGACAACAGGTTGATATTCCTGTACCACCTCTTTATCGTTTGAGCAATGGAGGGACGCAGAAGGATAGAAGAAGCGTGCGATTGGTTGTGCACGTCCAAGCAGTTAGGCTGATAAGTAGGCAAATCCGCTTATCGTAAAGGCTGAGCTGTGATGGGGAAGCTCCTTATGGAGCGAAGTCTTTGATTCCCCGCTGCCAAGAAAAGCTTCTAGCGAGATAAAAGGTGCCTGTACCGCAAACCGACACAGGTAGGCGAGGAGAGAATCCTAAGGTGTGCGAGAGAACTCTGGTTAAGGAACTCGGCAAAATGACCCCGTAACTTCGGGAGAAGGGGTGCTTTCTTAACGGAAAGCCGCAGTGAATAGGCCCAAGCGACTGTTTAGCAAAAACACAGCTCTCTGCGAAGCCGTAAGGCGAAGTATAGGGGGTGACACCTGCCCGGTGCTGGAAGGTTAAGGAGAGGGGTTAGCGTAAGCGAAGCTCTGAACTGAAGCCCCAGTAAACGGCGGCCGTAACTATAACGGTCCTAAGGTAGCGAAATTCCTTGTCGGGTAAGTTCCGACCCGCACGAAAGGTGTAACGATTTGGGCACTGTCTCAACCAGAGACTCGGTGAAATTATAGTACCTGTGAAGATGCAGGTTACCCGCGACAGGACGGAAAGACCCCGTGGAGCTTTACTGTAGCCTGATATTGAATTTTGGTACAGTTTGTACAGGATAGGCGGGAGCCATTGAAACCGGAGCGCTAGCTTCGGTGGAGGCGCTGGTGGGATACCGCCCTGACTGTATTGAAATTCTAACCTACGGGTCTTATCGACCCGGGAGACAGTGTCAGGTGGGCAGTTTGACTGGGGCGGTCGCCTCCTAAAGTGTAACGGAGGCGCCCAAAGGTTCCCTCAGAATGGTTGGAAATCATTCGTAGAGTGCAAAGGCATAAGGGAGCTTGACTGCGAGACCTACAAGTCGAGCAGGGACGAAAGTCGGGCTTAGTGATCCGGTGGTTCCGCATGGAAGGGCCATCGCTCAACGGATAAAAGCTACCCCGGGGATAACAGGCTTATCTCCCCCAAGAGTCCACATCGACGGGGAGGTTTGGCACCTCGATGTCGGCTCATCGCATCCTGGGGCTGTAGTCGGTCCCAAGGGTTGGGCTGTTCGCCCATTAAAGCGGTACGCGAGCTGGGTTCAGAACGTCGTGAGACAGTTCGGTCCCTATCCGTCGTGGGCGTAGGAAATTTGAGAGGAGCTGTCCTTAGTACGAGAGGACCGGGATGGACGCACCGCTGGTGTACCAGTTGTTCTGCCAAGGGCATAGCTGGGTAGCTATGTGCGGAAGGGATAAGTGCTGAAAGCATCTAAGCATGAAGCCCCCCTCAAGATGAGATTTCCCATAGCGTAAGCTAGTAAGATCCCTGAAAGATGATCAGGTTGATAGGTTCGAGGTGGAAGCATGGTGACATGTGGAGCTGACGAATACTAATAGATCGAGGACTTAACCATATAATATGTAGCAAATGTTATCTAGTTTTGAAGGAATATGCCTTCATAGTTTGGTGATGATGGCAGAGAGGTCACACCCGTTCCCATACCGAACACGGAAGTTAAGCTCTCTAGCGCCGATGGTAGTTGGGACCTTGTCCCTGTGAGAGTAGGACGTCGCCAAGCAACTTTAAGACGAGTCAGAATGACTCGTCTTTTTTGTGTTTATAAAAATAAGAATGGCTGGTAAATCTCAGTTTATTAAAATTTTACTTTATTGTTCACATCAACAAGTTCAAAACGCTCACAGACGAGTAACATATCTTCAGAGAAATTAAGACCAATCTCATTTAGTTCCTTTGTAAAAAAACGAACATGGGTGTCTCTCCAGTAATTATAAGTACGATCTCCTTCGCCTTCAGCGATAGCGAATTCTTCGCTTACTTCATTCATTGGTGTTACAGTTACTTCTATTGTCTTAATAATAGCTACAGGTTCATCATTACTATTGAGTATAATACTATAATCATTAGTAGTCGGTAGCGATTCATTTTCTAATTCATAAAAAATGTGACCGGAGCATGTAGCTGTTTTAATGCCGTCAATTACTAGTTGTGCAAGATAATTAGGGGCATCCCCAAATTGCCAAGCTGTAACAGATTCTGGTTTTTTGTTGTTTCCCCAATAAGTATCCCAATATGTCTGTGCTAATTGATTCATTTTTATCGTCACCTCACTCTAATTAATATTTAATCTCTTTATAATTCCTAGGAAATTTATTTATTTGTTATGCCTTTGTACTTATTTTTAATTTGTATCAGTGTTTTGCAAATTAAAAAGATACTATGTGGAGTGAATATAGTTTGTAAATATGTTCTGTACATATATGGGATCTTTAATTTTCCAATTGCATTTTATGATAAAGGACATAGTTACTTAAAGAACGTTCAGATTATGAATGGTAGTTTATTATCACTATGCCATATTGAAGTGAGTAATACTAGAGTTGAAATAGATAAAAAAACCGATATTCTAAATTGAATATCAGTTTAATAATATGTGACTTATATGAATCTATAGCAATACGAAAAGCGTAAATAAGATAGCCAACAAAATACGGTAGTATGCAAAAGGTTTTAAACCTATCTTCTCTAAAAGCTTTAGAAAAGTTACTACTGCTAGCATCGCTACTATAAAAGAGGTAATGAATCCTACCGCGAACATAGGGATGTCATCGACACTTAAATACTTCCAACTTTTTAGTAAGTCTAAGCCTGTTGCCCCAATCATTACAGGAAGAGCTATTAGAAAAGAGAATTCAGATGCAGTCTTATAATTTACTTTTGCTAATAGACCTCCAGAGATAGTAGAGCCAGCTCTAGAGAAGCCAGGGTATACCGCTAAGCACTGAAATAATCCGATTGTTAAAGCTTGGCGGTATGTTAAATCGTCCAGTGAATAGGCTGCTGCCTCTTTCTTTTTTACTTCTGCAAAGATCATAAGAATTGCCCCTGCTACAAGTCCAATCACAACAGTGTATGGCTGGAATAAGTATGTTTTAATAATATCATGTAGTAGCAAGCCAGCAACCACTGCCGGAAATACACCAAGAAATACATGGAACGCGTTGAATTTTTTTTCTTTCTGTATAAGAGGTTTAATATTACATAAAGAAACGAGACGTTTATGATATAAAATTGCAATAGCTAAAATTGCGCCTAGCTGAATAACAATTTCAAACGTTTTTGCTCTTTCTCCCTCAAAGCCTAATAAATGCCCGACTAATATAAGGTGGCCAGTAGAAGATATAGGTAAAAATTCAGCTAATCCTTCTACAATACCGAGTATGAAGGCAATAATGATATCGCTCATAGTTTCACTCCTATACATTAATGAATGTCTACTTTTTTAAAATAGAATAGTGTTGCAATAAATCCGGAAATTGTCGTTACTGCAATGATGATATAAGAATACTCTGGTGGATATGTCGGTTGTAATTCGTTATTTGCGATATCTAGAGTAGCGGTCCACGGAAATAAATCTTTATGCTTGGAGTTTACGAGCATAAGATTAGTCATTGTAATAATGACTGTTAATATAATGGGTGGTACATAGCTCTTCATTACAAGAGTTAGTAGCACAATAGGTGAAGACAATAGAAAGAGAAGTCCACCACATATTAAAAATTCTAGGAAAGAACCTAAAAGTAAAGAAATGTTAAAACCAGGGAAGTTCCCCAATAGCCCTAATATTAAAGTAAGTGCCCAAGCGACTAAAGTTAGCATCATAATCCAAAGAAAGAGAATGATGAATTTACTTGTAATAAAGCTAATGCGTGACACGGGGATAGTTAGTAAATTTTTCAGTGTATCTTCTGTATATTCGCGGGTAAGCAAATAAGCAACCACTACTCCATATAAGGGGAATCCTATAACTAAAGTAGTATATAAGTTAACGTCAGTAAATAATTGATCGAACCAAATAGTTGGAGTTGGCTGTTTTGTTTTTATATGTATATAAGAGGCTACTACAACTAAGAAAGGTGCGACACCAGCACCAATAATGCTAATTAAAAACATATTAGAGCGTTTTAGTTTTAAGAGTTCTGTATAGAGTAGATTAACCAATTGTTCCACCTCCAACTAGTTTGGTGAAATAATCTTCTAGTCTATCTTCACTTATCATCATTTTTAATACTTCAATATCGTTAAGAACGAACGTTCTGTTTATGTATCCTTGTTGTCCAAAATGAGAGTAAATACGAATATTTCCTTCATCATGTACTTCATAATCAAAAATTTGAAGATGATTTTCTAATAACATCACAGCTTTATCGTCATTATTCACTTGAAACTCTATGTACTTACGGTTTGCTTTGCGCAGCGTATCAAGAGAAACTTCTTCTAGTAACTTTCCTTCATGAATAATTCCGATACGATCGACTAACTGTTCTACCTCGGCTAATATGTGACTAGAAATCAGTATTGTTATATTTCTTTCTTGAGCTAAAGAATGAATAAGTTTTCGCATTTCTTTAATACCAATAGGGTCTAGTCCGTTAGTTGGTTCATCTAATATGTGTAGCTCAGGATAATGGAGAAGAGCACGCGCAATTCCTAAGCGTTGCTTCATTCCTAAAGAATACTTTCCTACTAACTTTTTTGTCTCATGCTGCAAGCCTACTATTTCTAATGCTTCTTCGATAGCATTCTTTTTGTGAACCCCAATTATTTTTGCATTAATTAATAGGTTTTCTTTTGCAGTTAAGTTTTCATAAAATCCTGGAACTTCAACTATAGAACCAATTCTGCTTAAAATATCTTTTTGATTTTGGAATAAGTTCTCTCCGAATATTTCAATCGTTCCACTTGTAGGCTTTATAAGACTAAGCAGCATGCGAATGGTTGTTGTTTTACCAGCACCGTTGCGGCCTATGAAGCCATAAATCTCCCCTTGTTGAACATTAATATTTAAATTATCTACTGACTTTTGATTGCCATATACTTTAGTAAGGTTAGTCGTTTTTATAATTGTATTTATAGGAGACACCTGCTTTCTATAAGTTCTTACTTACATCATAAAAAGGAAGGCTTAACTGCATATTAATCATTTCTTAACTATTTCTTAAAAGTATTGTGTTTTGGAATAGAAAAGCCAAAAGTAGTTCGTTTCCATGGAGTACTTTCAACCCATATATGTCCACCGTTTTTCTCAACGAGCGCTTTGGAAATAGAAAGCCCGAGACCGCTACCACCAAATGAAGAGTTTCTTGATTGTTCGCTTCGGTACATTCGCTCAAATACGTTTTGTAAATCATGTTTTGGAATACCAGGGCCTTGATCCCAAATATGAAGTTCGTATTCTGCATCAGCTTCTAGCAATTCGACTCCTATTGTTTTCCCATCCTTTCCGTAATAAATTGCATTTTTCATTAAATTACCGATAATCCGCATAATGCTTAGATGATCTGCGATGATAGGACAAGTAGACTCTGGTATGCGAATTTGCAGTTCGATGTTATGTTTTGAGAGCTCAGGTAAAAATTCAATCAAAACTTCTCTAGTAACTTCAGAAAAGTTGAGTTCTTCTTCTTTTAGTGGAAATTCATTAGCGTCTAGCTTCGCCATATTGAATATTTCATCAACTAGGTGCTTTAAGTTATTTGATTTCATATAGAGTATTTTAAGATATTCTTGTTTTTCTATTTCAGAAGCAGCAACTCCGTCTTTCAAAGCATCTATATATCCGATAATGGAGGTGAGTGGTGTTCGTATATCGTGGGAGATACTAGACAAAAGTTGTTTTCTGGATTCTTCGGATCTTTTGGCTTCAATTTGAACCTGCTCTAATTTACCTATTAGCTCGTTTATTGAAAAAACGATATTATGTAATGAGTGGTCATTGCTTGTGAATAATCTCGTTTGTAAGTTTCCTTTTAGTACACGACTTAATTTAGTATCCATTGCTTTGCGATGTTGAATGAATTGTATTCTTGAAAAGAAGAGATAAATTGTAATTAAGATAAGGATAATAAATAAAGACATTTTTATTCTTGGATCCATTTGTATGTTTAAAATCCCGCAAATGATAAGTTGTAATGAAATCAGGAAGAGGGTTTTATCAGTCTTCAAGCTTTTCACCTACAAACTTATAACCAATTCCCCATATAGTCTGAATGAATTTTGGATTGGAAGGGTCAATTTCTATTTTCTTTCTAAGTTTTCGAATATGTACCATAACGGTATTGTCATCTTCTATATAATTATCGTCCCATACATTTCGGAAGAGCTGTGTTTTTGTAAATACTTGCCCTGGGTTTGAAGTAAAGAATTTTAACAGTTCCAGTTCTTTTCCGGTTAAGCTAATTTCTTCTTTGTTTGTATGAACTGTGTATGTATTTAAATTGATAGTTAGTCCTTTAAAAGATAAAGTTGTTTTTTCTTGAGCAGTATTGTTACTTCCGAGAACTAAAAAACGCCGCATAAGAGCTTTTACTCGTGCAATTACTTCGTGAATGCTGAAAGGTTTCGTAATATAATCATCAGCACCAA
>NZ_CP026607.1:287500-295000 GCF_004799705.1 Bacillus sp. DU-106
CCTGGGGCTGTAGTCGGTCCCAAGGGTTGGGCTGTTCGCCCATTAAAGCGGTACGCGAGCTGGGTTCAGAACGTCGTGAGACAGTTCGGTCCCTATCCGTCGTGGGCGTAGGAAATTTGAGAGGAGCTGTCCTTAGTACGAGAGGACCGGGATGGACGCACCGCTGGTGTACCAGTTGTTCTGCCAAGGGCATAGCTGGGTAGCTATGTGCGGAAGGGATAAGTGCTGAAAGCATCTAAGCATGAAGCCCCCCTCAAGATGAGATTTCCCATAGCGTAAGCTAGTAAGATCCCTGAAAGATGATCAGGTTGATAGGTTCGAGGTGGAAGCATGGTGACATGTGGAGCTGACGAATACTAATAGATCGAGGACTTAACCATATAATATGTAGCAAATGTTATCTAGTTTTGAAGGAATATGCCTTCATAGTTTGGTGATGATGGCAGAGAGGTCACACCCGTTCCCATACCGAACACGGAAGTTAAGCTCTCTAGCGCCGATGGTAGTTGGGACCTTGTCCCTGTGAGAGTAGGACGTCGCCAAGCAACTTTAAGACGAGTCAGAATGACTCGTCTTTTTTGTATGCTTTCATACCTCTATCAATTGCATTTTTAACCCCTTCTAAATAAGAAAATCCATATTTTTTATCTGGCTCTAAGTAAGTTCCTTCCGCCCACTCGTTCCATGCGTTAATAAATAAAAACTCGCTGTTATAAAAAGAGTAAGTACGATGAATTTGCTTGCTTAAATATATGGTGAACTTTTCAGGGGTAGAACCTACAAAGATGCTGCTATTCGCGTTTTTACGTCTTGCAGTATTATCCCAATCAACAAAAGCCCCGGGAAATGTTTTTTTCTTTGGGAGCGATCGTTGTAATATATACATCCATACTTTATCGTAGTCCCAAACATTTAATTGCATATCAGAATCATATATTACCTTATTTATGTCTGAAGAGCTATCATGGGCAATTGTATAGAAAGGTTCAAACTGAATGCTGGCATCGAATCCATTTATATTAGGTAGTGGAAAACTGTTTAATGTTTCAGCAAAGTATATACCTTTTAAACCATTTTCTCGCGCTAATGCATTCCAGTAATTAAGCATTTTTTCACAATCAGGAATATGTCCTGGACGATAAATAATGAATAGAGGTTTATCATCTATATAAATATATCTCTCATCTTGGAAAGCCTGTAATAAATAATCAAAGTGTTCCTTCCAATCAGATATATCTCCGTAGTCTTGAGGCATTAATATATGTTTATCGAGACCATCCCAAGATTTTGTCCATGGTTCATTTGCCCAAGAAAGACAAAAAGGGAAGTCAGGTTCCTTCATCTTTAGTACCTCATTAAAGGGTGTTTCTAATAGTCTTTTTCCCTTAAACCAGTAATGATAATAACAAAAACCATATATACCGTATGCTTTAGCGATTTCCGCTTGCCACTTTCTTACGGAGGGGGTAGTTAAGTCGTAATAAAAATCTTGATAAGGTTCCCTAGGTTGATAATGTCCTGAAAATAAAGGTTGTGCACTTTTAGTATTTGTCCATTCAGTAAATCCTTTCCCCCACCATCGATCATTTTCTTTAATTTGATGGAATTGTGGTAAGTAAAAAGCGATTATTTTCAAGTTATATCCCCCTCATGTTTTTCGTAGTTCAAGTGTTGGGAAGTTATTCTTGATTTGGTGAAGCAATTTTAAAATAAGAGATATGTTATCTGTTTACTTTCTTTTTATGGTATGTATTGGATTTTTTTAAGCTTACTTAATAAGAGAGTATTAGGTAATTTGATATATAGCTGAAATAGAAAGTGCTTTTCGTCATGAAATTTATTACGTTAAATGAAAGGAATTAAATTTTTTGAAGGACAAAGAGGGCCTGTGGTAATCGATTTACATCATCAAAAAAGTCTTGTAGCTTTAAATATTTCTCATAATGATTTTCAATATAAGTCCTAGGTATAACAGTTTCTCCGTAAAAACTACTATTTCTAACATCTCCTGCACCAGTAGGACTGTGAACAAATTTGCCGTTTTCATAATCCGAGATGGCGCGATGTATATCTGGAAAAGCTTGAGATAAAGTTTTATGCCATCCTGTTTGAATTAATTCAGGATGTTCTTGGAATTGTTGACAAAAATCAAGAAAATAGCGCGCTTGTGTTGTTGCGATGAAGATTCCACCAGGGCGAAGAACTCTTGAAAATTCTTTTACCCAATTTTCGGCAGTTGCTTCGGATAAATGTGAGAACACAGAATAAGCGAATATGATATCTAATGAATTGTCACTAATAAATTCTACAGGGGGATGTGGACTTGCTGTTTTATATATCCCTCTTCCTAGTGTTTCATTACAAAGTGTGATCATCGCAGGATCGACATCAATGCCAAGTAAATTTTGATCAGAGGCATCTTTAAATAAGAAGCGTATAATTCTTCCCCATCCGCAGCCGAAGTCTAAAACTTTACTTTCTTTATTCAAGGGAACCCCTAAATTTTGGGCGTATTCTTTTATATGTCTATAAAACAAATATGCTTCGTAAAGAGCATGTTCATAGGAAGCACCTACAAATTGTTTTTGAATTTCTTCAGGAGGAAACCTAGGTACGGGAACCCCATTTATCGTTGTTTGTGAACAACTTTGTATAAATAAATTTAGAAGTTCGACATCAGATAGTGAATTAACAAGATGATCAAAATCACTTCCTAACTTAAATTTATTCATTTGTTAAACCTCCGAATTATATAGTGATTAAACTTTATTTTCTTGCTTTTTACTAATAAAAACATGTAAAAATTCAGCATCTAACCCTAGTGACCTATCCTTTTGTAAATAAACAATGGTATACATGTTTGCGTGTGTATAAATATATTCAATCATATCCTGCCCCCAATCGAACGTTACTAAAGATCCATTCTCATCAATAGGGTTTCCATGATAAATGGGCTCTTCAATATATTCAATCACCTCTTGATTCATTCTTGCTCTTTGCACAGTTTTTGTGAGTGTATGATACCAAGGGACAGTAAATACATGAGCACCGCCAGGTTTTAATACTCGTTCTATTTCTTTAAAGGCTTTGTTTGGCATCATTACATGCTCAAAAACGTCTTGAGTAATGAATAAATCAAAAGATTCATCTTCAAAAGTCATGTCTTCTAAGTTCTCACATCTAATACCTTGAAAGTATTGGCCAAGAGGATAATTTCTAAAGTATTGAGAATAAGTATAGTTTTTACAGTTTTTTAATAGTAGCTGAGTTGTAATTCCTCCAGGAGAGGATTCGTGGATACTATAGGAATCCCATTTTGGAAAAAATGTATGCAAAGCATGGATTAAAGCTCGCTGCCTTGGTATAGAGTTACATGTAGAACATAAATAATGATCTCTAAGCCAATCATTATGCTCTATAAATGTAGCTTTCTTTTCGCAAATAACGCAGTACCCATTATTGTGTTTCAAATTGATTTCCACACGACATCCCTCCTATGTTAAATGCAATCTATTTATGGAAAGTATGATACACGTCAACAATCAGCGAAATCAAAGGGGGAATGGGTGAAAGTTAGGTATTTTTTAAAATTGCGATTAGGAGAAGGGAATAATCAGTTGAAGAGAACCCCCAATCGAATTAAAGTTTCACTTTATGCTATGCGATGCATCAGCTTTTATTCATGGGAAAATGTATAGACTTAAAATATCCCTTTCGTGTATGGGTACATTTCAAAATCCTGTGCGTATATTTCTGTAACTAAATCCATAGTTTCTTTATCATAAAAGCTTTCGTATGTTGGAAATCGTGGGAAGTCTGTATCTGTAATGCTAAGTTCTGCATAGCTCCCTGCATAAATCATCTTGTGTGCGCGATGATGATCTGAATTTGTAAGAAGTGCTAAAGGGGATTTTATCAAATCGTACGTGTGTTCTAGTTTGGTGATTTGTGTATTAAAATCTTCTAAAGGAATATAACATTGGATGAAGTTTTCTTCACCAGGGACGTATTGTTGACTAAAATGTATATCTAACGCTAGAGAATTGGAGCCGAATGCCTGAACGTAATATAAAAATTGTTTAAATGATATTCCTTGATTACTATATTTGTCATTATAAAAATAATGACGGATACTTTCCCATTGAGGGCTAGCATATGGGTTGTCAGCAAGTAATAGAAATGAGCTGACAGCCCTTGTATAGGGATTTCGCACAAGTTTACAAACATCCTTTTTACCCTCTAGAAGACCATTTTGTAACTCGGGTATGTAATTTGTATTGTTCTTATACACCCAGAACTCATAGTAATGAATAAAGTTATTGTATTTCTTTGCTTCAGTAAATAATCCGATTTGAAAAAAGAACCAATTAGCTAACGCGGTGCATCCGCTTCTATGACTCCAAAATAGTATAATCGGAAAGTCTTTATGGTAATGTGGAATTCGATCTTTATGTAGAATTACATGATTTAAAAGTTCTTGATTTATATTTTTCATGAGTTCAGCACTCCTTTTTGGGAAATTTGTGTATGTAGACGTTTTTTTTATGGGTTAAACAAGTGAGGATTGTTTATTAAATATATTCATGGGGATGAGTAAATATTATGAGTGTTTTTGCAGTCAACCTGAATAAGGAAGCTATTCTAAAATGAAAATAGAAAATAAAGATAATGAAAATTTATAACAAACATACAATGATAAGAAGATGAATAATCGAAATGATCCAGTTTATTTGTGTATATTTTTAGGTTTGACGACGGGAAAAATTTATTACTAGAGAGATGATATTATGAGGAAGAATAATTATTTAATAGTAGGTGGAAATAGTTTCATTGGTATCAACCTCGCATTGGGTTTATTGGAACAGGGGCAAAATGTAAAAGTATTTTCCAGACATATAAATAATTTTCCTCAAAATATTATAAGTGAAGTTGAATTTATTAAAGGTGATTTAGAAAATGTTGAGGATATATATAAGGCTTTAGTGAATATAGATATTATTATTTATTTAGCTGCGACGTCTAACGTAGCAACTTCAATTGAAGATGTTTTCGGTGATATTAATAGCAGTCTATTTTTTCTTAATTTCATGGAAAGTGTTAAAGATTTTCGTATTAAAAAAATTATATTAGCTTCTTCGGGAGGCACAGTTTATGGTGAACCTGAATATTTGCCTATTGATGAGAAACATCCATTAAGACCACTTTCCCCGTATGGAATAACAAAAGTTTCGCTGGAGAATTATTTGTACTTTTATAAGAGAAAATATGGAATAGATTATGTTGTATGTAGATATTCTAATCCGTATGGAAAATACCAAAACCCCTTAAAAAAAGTTGGGGCGATAAATTGTTTTTTGTACCAGCATCTCAGTAATGAAAGGATTCATATATATGGGAATCCAGAGGAGATTATTAGAGATTATATTTATATCGATGATTTAGTTGAAATTACTATACAACTAGCACAATTAAATCAATTGAAATCTTGCGTATATAACATAGGGAGTGGCAAAGGTCTTTCTTTAAAACGAATTATAGTGGAATTAGAGAAAATAACAGAAAGAAAAGTGGATTTTATCTGTTACAAACAAAAACAAGAGAACGTTCAAAAAATCATTTTAAATATTGATAAGGTAAAACAAGAATTGAATTGGGAACCTAAAATAGATTTTAAACATGGGATTAGATTAAATAAGCTATGGATTGAAGAGTTCTTATATAGTAAAAAATAATAACCCACACTCTACTTGTATAAGCAGAGCGTGGGTTATTATTTTGCTTCTTTTTCTATAACCCAAAGGTCTTGATGTTCCCACCAAAATCCTTCAGTATACTTTTTGATAATTGGGTTATGGGGTAATAATTTAATTTTGTCACACACGTAAGAGGGACTAACTATCGTTTGTCCGTATTGATTCACATCTAAATCGAATTGTTCACTAGAAGAGAGAAACCAATAGCCCTTTTCATTTAAATTTGGAAACCCGAAGTATTTTTTGCTTTGATAGCCATGGGTTGTGAAAATGAATAAACCACCAGGTGAAACAGCGTTATACAATGTTTGCAGCCAACGAAACCAAGTTGTATCAGGCATATGAGAGAAAAAGGATAGACAAAAAACGATATCGTACGTAGAGGAGTCCAATTTTAACTGTTCAGGCTCAGGATGAGATAATATAGAAGAATTATTTAATTTGTTTTCAATAAAGGAAATAGCCTCTTCGTGTATATCGCAAGCGGTTATACTCAAATTCGCTTGTAGATTTAATAAATGACGTGTTACGCAGCCGTATCCGGATGCAAATTCTAACAATTTAATTGGATTGCCTGTAGGAGGATAAAGGGAAGTAATTAAGTTTAAGAGTATTTGTGCTGAGTTTTGCCCATCTTTAAAGTAGTAATCTATCGCTTCTTTTTTTGATGGGAAGATGGGATTAGTGACAATGAACTGAAAGATATGATCCTCAGGATGGATACTTGCATTTACATTATAGTTGTGTGCGATTTGAGAAATTAAATCTTTATGTTCCTCTATAAAGTCTTTCAAAGAGTATTCCTCCCTTAAGTAATAGTAGCAACTTACAAGAGATATTGATGGCATAGAAAGCACATGTTTAAATTTTTAAGTATGCTTTAAGATGCTTTCTATATGTATACATTTTCATTTTAGAAATGTCGTCGATAGTAAATCTTTCTTTAATGAAATTTTGCATTTGTACAACTTCATTGTAATGGGAGTATGAATCTTCTGTTCTCGTTACGCTATTTAAATGTCGTCTATGATAGTTTAAGGGGGATGGATTGAAGTAAATATCTCCCTCTGTAAGAAGAGAAACATAGAAAAACCAATCACCAGCTATTTTGAACTTCTCTAACTGTTTTTCTGTTTTCTTCATATCTATATTTTTAAAAACTACACTTGAAACATTAGGTATAGTGTTTTTGATAAGTAACGTATCTTGTATTTCTTCGACGCCTTTTCGAAAATAGGGGCCTTTCCATTTTTCTTTATCGATATCATTTGTGTAATTTAAATAATGATTAGCCAATACATTTCCTTGTTCATCAATTTGTTTTGATTGTGTGTAACTTAAGGTAATATTGTTATTTATATAAAACCCCTGTATCACCTCTTGTAAAAATGTCTTATCGCATAAGTCATCGGCCTCTGCGATCCAAATATAATCACCAGTTGCTGCAGAGACTCCTTTTATCCATTGTTTAAATACGGAACCAGAGTTTTTATCATTAATAATCTGTTGAACCTTCAGGTGGGGCTTATTTTCTTTTGAGAGCAGCTTTTTAAAAGTTGATACGCTATGATCAGTGGAGGCATCGTCTAAGAAAATTAGTTCGTAAAGAGGGTAGGTTTGGTTTAAGATTGATTCGATTCGAGCAGGTAAGTATTTTTCATAATTATAGTTCGGTATGATTACACTTATCTTTTTGTAATTATGTTCGAGAAGATCTAGTAATTGATAAATGTAATTAAGAAAATTG
>NZ_CP026607.1:300000-302500 GCF_004799705.1 Bacillus sp. DU-106
AGAAGGGGTGCTTTCTTAACGGAAAGCCGCAGTGAATAGGCCCAAGCGACTGTTTAGCAAAAACACAGCTCTCTGCGAAGCCGTAAGGCGAAGTATAGGGGGTGACACCTGCCCGGTGCTGGAAGGTTAAGGAGAGGGGTTAGCGTAAGCGAAGCTCTGAACTGAAGCCCCAGTAAACGGCGGCCGTAACTATAACGGTCCTAAGGTAGCGAAATTCCTTGTCGGGTAAGTTCCGACCCGCACGAAAGGTGTAACGATTTGGGCACTGTCTCAACCAGAGACTCGGTGAAATTATAGTACCTGTGAAGATGCAGGTTACCCGCGACAGGACGGAAAGACCCCGTGGAGCTTTACTGTAGCCTGATATTGAATTTTGGTACAGTTTGTACAGGATAGGCGGGAGCCATTGAAACCGGAGCGCTAGCTTCGGTGGAGGCGCTGGTGGGATACCGCCCTGACTGTATTGAAATTCTAACCTACGGGTCTTATCGACCCGGGAGACAGTGTCAGGTGGGCAGTTTGACTGGGGCGGTCGCCTCCTAAAGTGTAACGGAGGCGCCCAAAGGTTCCCTCAGAATGGTTGGAAATCATTCGTAGAGTGCAAAGGCATAAGGGAGCTTGACTGCGAGACCTACAAGTCGAGCAGGGACGAAAGTCGGGCTTAGTGATCCGGTGGTTCCGCATGGAAGGGCCATCGCTCAACGGATAAAAGCTACCCCGGGGATAACAGGCTTATCTCCCCCAAGAGTCCACATCGACGGGGAGGTTTGGCACCTCGATGTCGGCTCATCGCATCCTGGGGCTGTAGTCGGTCCCAAGGGTTGGGCTGTTCGCCCATTAAAGCGGTACGCGAGCTGGGTTCAGAACGTCGTGAGACAGTTCGGTCCCTATCCGTCGTGGGCGTAGGAAATTTGAGAGGAGCTGTCCTTAGTACGAGAGGACCGGGATGGACGCACCGCTGGTGTACCAGTTGTTCTGCCAAGGGCATAGCTGGGTAGCTATGTGCGGAAGGGATAAGTGCTGAAAGCATCTAAGCATGAAGCCCCCCTCAAGATGAGATTTCCCATAGCGTAAGCTAGTAAGATCCCTGAAAGATGATCAGGTTGATAGGTTCGAGGTGGAAGCATGGTGACATGTGGAGCTGACGAATACTAATAGATCGAGGACTTAACCATATAATATGTAGCAAATGTTATCTAGTTTTGAAGGAATATGCCTTCATAGTTTGGTGATGATGGCAGAGAGGTCACACCCGTTCCCATACCGAACACGGAAGTTAAGCTCTCTAGCGCCGATGGTAGTTGGGACCTTGTCCCTGTGAGAGTAGGACGTCGCCAAGCAAAAACCTAAGTCATTTTGACTTAGGTTTTTTTGTGTTTATTTTATTATTTTAAATTTAAAGGTAAGAATTACCTTTTCAAGAAGAATGTTTGTGATCTTACATAACCTTTTGTGCTTTTAAAGGATTTTACATTAGAAAAAATCTATAATTAAGGTAGTTAACATATATTTTTGATGGGTGTGGGGAATTATGAAAGAAATATGCATGTTATTAGTGGCTGTTATATTATGGGGTACAGCCATTGCGCCAACAAAATGGGCGTTAGAATCTATTCAGCCGTTTACTTTGTTATTTATTCGTCTTTTCTTTGCAGGTGGAATTTGTATGATATTCTCATTTAAGGAACTACAAAAATCAGTTGTACATAAAAAAGTTCCATGGAAAAGAATGAGTTTGTTAGCTTTTACCGGTGTAGCTGGTTATTTTATGTTTACATCCTACGGCATTTCTTTAACCAGTGGATTACATGTGAGTATTATAGATGCTGCGTTACCATTGGTTACAATTCTTTTTTCAGCACTCTTTTTAAAAGAGGAAATTCGATTGAATTATTGGATAGGAATTATATTGGGTGCTATAGGAGTACTCTTTATTACGATTCCATCTAAAAGTGCTAATCAAGAAGTGTCCTTAATAGGGGATATACTAATATTATTAAGTACTTTTCTATTTGCTTTCTACACAGTTTTGCTAAAACGACCAAAACAAGAACAGTATTTATCAAACGAGGTTTTTACAACATTAACTTTAATTATTGGAGCTGTTATTCTCTTACCGTTTGCACTGATAGAAATTTTTTATTACGGTCTTCCAAAGGTTGAAACTTGGAAAACGGGACTTAGTGTAATATACCTTGTTATTGGAGCAACAATTTTAGCATATTGGTTTTGGAATAAAGCGCTAGAGAGAGTTTCAGCATCAGTAAGCGGATTATATTTAAATGCATTACCATTAATAAGTATTGTTACTTCAATTATTCTATTAAATGAATCTCTGACATGGAGAGTAATAATGGGAGCGAGTTTAGTTTTAATCGGAGTAGGATGGGCGGATAAGCAAAAGTTATGTAATCTATTAAAAGGTAACAAGGTGGAGAATAGAGACTGTTAAACAGTATGATTTATATAATTGAAATGTTAAAAAGATACCTTATATATG
>NZ_CP026607.1:307500-520000 GCF_004799705.1 Bacillus sp. DU-106
ACCGGAGCGCTAGCTTCGGTGGAGGCGCTGGTGGGATACCGCCCTGACTGTATTGAAATTCTAACCTACGGGTCTTATCGACCCGGGAGACAGTGTCAGGTGGGCAGTTTGACTGGGGCGGTCGCCTCCTAAAGTGTAACGGAGGCGCCCAAAGGTTCCCTCAGAATGGTTGGAAATCATTCGTAGAGTGCAAAGGCATAAGGGAGCTTGACTGCGAGACCTACAAGTCGAGCAGGGACGAAAGTCGGGCTTAGTGATCCGGTGGTTCCGCATGGAAGGGCCATCGCTCAACGGATAAAAGCTACCCCGGGGATAACAGGCTTATCTCCCCCAAGAGTCCACATCGACGGGGAGGTTTGGCACCTCGATGTCGGCTCATCGCATCCTGGGGCTGTAGTCGGTCCCAAGGGTTGGGCTGTTCGCCCATTAAAGCGGTACGCGAGCTGGGTTCAGAACGTCGTGAGACAGTTCGGTCCCTATCCGTCGTGGGCGTAGGAAATTTGAGAGGAGCTGTCCTTAGTACGAGAGGACCGGGATGGACGCACCGCTGGTGTACCAGTTGTTCTGCCAAGGGCATAGCTGGGTAGCTATGTGCGGAAGGGATAAGTGCTGAAAGCATCTAAGCATGAAGCCCCCCTCAAGATGAGATTTCCCATAGCGTAAGCTAGTAAGATCCCTGAAAGATGATCAGGTTGATAGGTTCGAGGTGGAAGCATGGTGACATGTGGAGCTGACGAATACTAATAGATCGAGGACTTAACCATATAATATGTAGCAAATGTTATCTAGTTTTGAAGGAATATGCCTTCATAGTTTGGTGATGATGGCAGAGAGGTCACACCCGTTCCCATACCGAACACGGAAGTTAAGCTCTCTAGCGCCGATGGTAGTTGGGACCTTGTCCCTGTGAGAGTAGGACGTCGCCAAGCAAGAACCTAAGTTATTTTGACTTAGGTTTTTTTGTGTTTATTTTTATTTACCGAATGCTATAATCCGTAAATTTAATAAAGCTACAGACGAAAAAAGAATGAAGTAGAGACTCTTTAAAATAATAGTAATGATTTTTTGTGTTCCTGATTTTCCTAATGTCGCTAAAGTAATACTTAAAATAGGACACATTATTTCTATCATAAGTATATATTTTAAATAATGAGATGCTATAAATAAATATTTAATAATTACAGAAATTACTGCAATAGAGAAAAATAAATAGGATAATAGCCAAGTTCTTTCTTTAACAGTTATCCTCCTTAGAAATTAAATCGTTATAATAATACAAGAGTGTATATATTTTGATTAAAAACATACTGAAGTGCTATTTAAACGATAAATACATAAAATAGATCTCTAGAAATATATATTCTAATTCCCTTTTCTTCTTGTATATAGTTGCAATTCTTCTTTTGAATATAACTAAAACACGAACGTTATTGACTGCTAATAAAAAAACATTCGATTATTTATTGACATTGTTTATGAAATATTGTTAATATAGCCATAGAAACAATAATATAAGACCTCATATAATCGCGGGGATATGGCCTGCAAGTCTCTACCTAACGACCGTTATTCGTTAGACTATGAGGGAAAGTCACTCGGTATTTTTCTATTCACAAGGGATACGTATGCCTGAGTAGAGCGCTTTCTCTCATAGTAAAAGAGAAACTGTTCTATTTCAGGCTTTTTTTATTTGAATCGGGGGGATTCTAATATGAAATCACTAGTTGGAGTCATAATGGGAAGTACGTCAGACTGGGAAACAATGAAATATGCTTGTGACATTTTAGATGAATTAAATATACCGTATGAGAAAAAAGTTGTATCCGCTCATCGGACTCCGGATTATATGTTTGAATATGCAGAGACGGCTCGTGAACGTGGATTGAAAGTTATTATTGCTGGAGCTGGTGGAGCAGCACATTTACCAGGAATGGTTGCAGCGAAGACAAATCTTCCTGTAATTGGAGTTCCAGTTCAATCAAAAGCATTAAACGGCTTAGATTCATTATTATCCATCGCCCAAATGCCAGGAGGTGTTCCAGTTGCAACTGTTGCAATTGGTAAAGCCGGTTCAACGAATGCTGGATTACTTGCCGCACAAATACTTGGATCATTTCATGATGATATACATGATGCATTAGAATTGAGACGAGAAGCGATTGAAAAAGATGTGCGTGAAGGTAGTGAGCTAGTATGACGAGAATCATTTTACCTGGAAAAACAATCGGTATTATTGGAGGCGGCCAGCTAGGAAGAATGATGGCATTGGTAGCTAAGGAGATGGGATATAAAATTGCTGTTTTAGATCCTACAAAGCATTCGCCATGTGCACAAGTTGCTGATATTGAAATTGTTGCACCATATGATGATTTAAAAGCAATTCAGCATTTAGCAGAGATAAGTGATGTTGTCACATATGAATTTGAGAATATTGATTATAGATGTTTACAATGGCTTGAAAAACATGCGTACTTACCACAAGGTAGTCAGTTGTTAAATACAACACAAAATCGTTTTACAGAAAAGAATGCGATTGAGAAGGCTGGGTTACCAGTAGCAACGTATAGATTAGTTCAAAATCAAGATCAGCTTACAGAAGCAATTGCTGGGTTATCATTCCCTTCCGTCTTAAAAACGACGACAGGTGGATATGATGGGAAAGGACAAGTTGTTTTAAGAAGTGAAGCTGATGTTGAGGCAGCAAGAAATCTTGTGGATAAAGCAGAATGTATTTTAGAGAAATGGGTGCCTTTTGAAAAAGAAGTATCAGTTATTGTGATTCGTAGTGTAAGTGGTGAAACAAAAGTGTTTCCAGTAGCAGAAAATATTCATGTAAATAACATTTTACATGAATCTATCGTTCCAGCTCGCATTACAGAAGAGCTTTCTCAAAAAGCAATTGCGTATGCAAAGGTACTTGCGGATGAATTAGAACTTGTGGGAACACTAGCTGTAGAGATGTTTGCTACAGATAATGGTGAGATTTATATTAATGAATTAGCGCCAAGACCTCACAATTCAGGACACTATACACAGGATGCATGTGAAACGAGTCAATTTGGTCAACATATTCGAGCAATCTGTAATTTACCTCTAGGAGAAACAAATTTGTTAAAACCAGTTGTCATGGTAAACATTTTAGGCGAACATATAGAAGGGGTCCTAAGACAAGTGAATAGATTAACCGGGTGCTATTTACACTTGTATGGAAAAGAAGAAGCAAAAGCACAGCGAAAAATGGGGCATGTTAATATTTTAAATGATAATATTGAAGTCGCTCTAGAAAAAGCGAAGAGTTTGCATATTTGGGACCATCAAGAACAACTGTTGGAGGGAAAAAGATGATTAGTCGTTATACACGCCCTGAAATGGGTGCGATTTGGACGGAAGAGAACAAATTTAAAGCGTGGTTAGAAGTTGAGATTTTAGCTTGTGAAGCATGGGCTGAGCTTGGCGATATTCCAAAAGAAGATGTTAAAAAAATTCGTGAACATGCATCATTTGATATTGATCGTATTTATGAAATTGAAAAAGAAACACGTCATGACGTAGTTGCATTCACTCGTGCTGTATCAGAAACGCCAGCATTAGGCGAAGAACGTAAATGGGTTCATTACGGTTTAACATCTACAGATGTAGTAGATACAGCATTATCTTACATCTTAAAACAAGCGAATGAAATTATATTAAAAGACTTAGAGAACTTTGTAAGCATTTTAGCTAACAAAGCGAAAGAGCATAAATACACAATCATGATGGGAAGAACACACGGTGTTCATGCAGAACCAACGACATTTGGTTTAAAACTTGGTCTTTGGTATGAAGAGATGAAACGTAACGTAGAGCGTTTCAAACAAGCTGCTGATACAGTTCGTGTTGGTAAACTATCTGGTGCGGTTGGTACATATGCAAATATCGATCCATTCGTAGAAAAATATGTTTGTGAAAATTTAGGATTAGAAGCAGCACCAATTTCAACACAAACATTGCAACGTGATCGTCACGCACACTACATGTCAACACTTGCACTAATTGCAACATCTATCGAAAAGATGGCAGTTGAGATTCGTGGTTTACAAAAGAGTGAAACACGTGAAGTTGAAGAAGCTTTCGCAAAAGGTCAAAAGGGTTCTTCTGCAATGCCACATAAACGTAATCCAATTGGTTCTGAAAATATGACTGGTTTAGCTCGTGTTATCCGCGGTTATATGATGACAGCTTACGAAAATGTTCCATTATGGCATGAGCGTGACATTTCTCACTCTTCGGCAGAACGTGTAATTTTACCAGATGCTACAATCGCATTAAATTACATGTTAAATCGCTTTGGTAATATCGTTAAAAACTTAACTGTATACCCAGAGAATATGAAACGTAATATGACAAGAACATACGGCTTAATTTATTCTCAGCGCGTAATGCTTACACTAATCGACAAAGGTATGGTACGTGAAGAAGCTTATGATATCGTACAGCCTAAAGCGATGGAAGCTTGGGAAACACAAGTACAATTTAAAGAGCTTGTAGAAGCTGATGAGCGTATTACAAGCAAGTTAACACAAGAAGAGATTAATGAATGCTTCAACTATGAGCATCATATGCAACACGTTGATACAATCTTTGAACGCCTTGGATTAAACGAAGCGTAAAATTTCATATGGCACAGAATAGAGTCATTCTGTGCCATTCTTTATAAAAATATTATTCACATTTTTCAAACTACAGGGGGCTTGCGAAATGCAAAAGCTAGAATTGCTGTATGAAGGTAAGGCAAAAAGAATTTATCGTACAGAATCAGCAGATATGGTTTGGGTAGAGTACAAAGATAGTGCGACTGCTTTCAATGGGGAGAAAAAAGAGACGATTACAGGAAAAGGTCGTTTGAACAATGAAATTACAACTTTATTGTTCAGAAAGTTACAAGAAGTGGGAATTAAAACACATTTTGTTGAGAAGTTATCTGAAACAGAACAACTTGTTAAAAAAGTGAGTATTATTCCTTTAGAAGTTGTCACAAGAAATGTAATTGCAGGAAGTCTTTCAAAACGATTAGGAATGGAAGAGGGAACTGTACTTGCAGAACCAATCGTAGAATTTTACTTCAAAGATGATGATTTAGGAGATCCGCTTGTAACGGAAGATCATATTCGTGTATTAAACGTTGCATCGCCAGAGCAAGTAAGTGTATTACGAGATATGGCTCTACAAATCAATCAAGTGTTGATTGATCATTTCGCAAGCTGTCGTGTAAGATTAGTAGATTTCAAATTAGAGTTTGGTGTAACGGAAGAAGGAGAAATCATTTTAGCGGATGAAATTTCACCAGATACTTGCCGTTTATGGGATGAAACGAGCAATGAAAAGTTTGATAAAGATGTATTCCGTCGTGATCTTGGAAATTTAACAGATGCTTATGAAGAGATTTTAAAACGTTTAGGGGGAATTTCACATGTATAAAGTTAAGGTATATGTAACATTAAGAGAAAGCGTATTAGATCCACAAGGAACAGCAGTAAAAGGAGCACTTCATAGTCTTTCATTCACAGAAGTACAAGACGTTCGAATCGGAAAGTACATGGAACTAACAATTGATAAATCTGTATCTGATTTAGATAGCAAGGTAAAAGAAATGTGTGAAAAACTATTAGCGAACGTTGTAATGGAAGACTTCCGTTATGAAGTTGAGGAGGTTGTCGCACAGTGAAATTTGCCGTAATAGTATTTCCGGGTTCGAACTGTGATGTCGATATGTTCCATGCAATTAAAGATGAGCTTGGCGAAGAAGTAGATTACGTTTGGCACGATACAGAGAATTTAGATGAATATGATGCAATTCTACTACCAGGTGGATTTTCTTATGGTGACTACTTACGCTGCGGTGCTATCTCTCGCTTTGCTAATGCAATGAAAGCAGTGCAAAAAGCTGCTGAGCAAGGAAAGCCGATTTTAGGTGTATGTAATGGATTCCAGATTCTTGTTGAATCAGGATTACTACCAGGAGCGTTAATAAGAAACGAAAACTTAAAATTTATGTGTCGCACTGTTCAGTTACGTGTTGAAAATAATGAAACGATGTTTACATCACAATATGAAAAAGATGAAATAATTAATATTCCAATCGCGCATGGTGAGGGGAATTACTATTGTGATGAAGCGACTCTTAAACAATTAGAAGAGAACAATCAAATCGCATTCCGTTACGTAGAAAACCCTAACGGTAGCGTTTCAGATATTGCTGGTATTGTAAATGAAAAAGGAAATGTACTTGGTATGATGCCGCACCCAGAGCGTGCTGTAGATGAATTACTTGGCGGTGCTGAAGGGTTAAAAGTCTTTCAATCTATCTTAAAACAGTGGAGGGAAACATATGTCGTTAATGCTTGAACCAAATCCAACACAAATTAAAGAAGAGCGTATATATGCGGAAATGGGGCTAACAGACGAAGAGTTTGCCATGGTTGAAAAGATTTTAGGTCGTCTGCCAAATTATACAGAAACAGGGTTATTCTCTGTAATGTGGTCTGAACATTGTAGTTATAAAAATTCAAAACCAGTTCTTCGTAAGTTTCCAACTACAGGTGAGCGCGTTCTGCAAGGACCTGGAGAAGGTGCTGGAATTGTAGATATCGGTGATAATCAAGCAGTTGTATTTAAAATGGAAAGTCATAACCATCCTTCAGCTATTGAACCATATCAAGGAGCTGCAACAGGTGTTGGTGGTATTATTCGTGACGTATTCTCTATGGGAGCACGCCCGGTAGCTCTATTAAACTCACTTCGTTTCGGTGAATTACAGTCACCACGTGTGAAATATTTATTCGAAGAAGTAGTAGCAGGAATTGCAGGATACGGTAACTGCATCGGTATTCCGACTGTTGGCGGCGAAGTACAATTTGATCCATGTTATGAAGGAAATCCACTTGTAAATGCAATGTGCGTAGGTTTGATTAACCACGAAGACATTAAAAAAGGGCAAGCGCACGGTGCTGGTAACACAGTAATGTACGTAGGAGCATCAACTGGTCGTGACGGTATTCACGGTGCAACATTCGCGTCGGAAGAACTATCTGAAAGCTCAGAAGCGAAACGTCCAGCGGTTCAAGTAGGGGATCCATTTATGGAAAAGCTTCTTATTGAAGCGTGTTTAGAATTAATTCAATCCGATGCACTTGTTGGAATTCAAGATATGGGTGCGGCTGGTTTAACATCATCATCTGCAGAAATGGCAAGTAAAGCAGGAATGGGTATTGAAATGTACTTAGATGATGTACCACAGCGTGAAACAGGAATGACACCATATGAAATGATGCTATCTGAATCACAAGAGCGTATGTTAATTGTCGTGAAAAAAGGTAGAGAACAAGAAATAGTAGATTTATTTGAGAAGTATGGTCTTGCAGCGGTTACGATGGGGAAAGTAACAGAAGATAAAATGCTTCGTTTATTCCATAAAGGTGAAAAGGTAGCTGAAGTTCCAGCAGATGCTTTAGCAGAAGAAGCACCAATTTATCATAAGCCATCAAAAGAAGCAGCATACTTTGCTGAATTCCAAGCAATGAAAATGGAAACGCCAAAAGTAGAAAATTATAAAGAAACGTTATTCGCTTTATTACAGCAACCAACAATTGCAAGTAAAGAGTGGGTATACGATCAATACGATTACCAAGTTCGCACAAGCACAGTTGTTACGCCAGGTTCAGATGCTGCAGTTGTACGTGTACGCGGTACAGAAAAAGGATTAGCAATGACGACAGATTGTAACTCTCGCTACATTTATCTAGACCCAGAGATGGGCGGTAAAATTGCAGTAGCAGAGGCAGCGCGTAATATCGTATGTTCTGGCGGAGAGCCACTTGCAATTACAGATTGCTTAAACTTCGGTAACCCAGAAAAACCAGAAATCTTCTGGCAAATTGAGAAATCAGTAGACGGTATGAGTGAAGCTTGTCGCACATTACAAACACCAGTTATCGGCGGAAACGTATCGATGTATAACGAGCGTAGTGGTGAAGCTGTATATCCAACACCAACTGTTGGGATGGTCGGACTTGTGCATGACTTAAAACATGTAACAACACAAGAGTTTAAGCAAGCTGGTGATTTAGTGTATGTAATTGGTGAGACGAAAGCTGAGTTTGGCGGAAGTGAATTACAGAAAATGATTCACGGCAAAATTTTCGGTCAATCACCAAGTATCGATTTAGATGTAGAATTAAAACGCCAAAAACAAGTATTAGAAGCAATTCAAGCTGGTCTTGTTCAATCTGCACATGATGTTGCTGAAGGTGGTTTAGCAGTTGCGATTTCAGAAAGTGCAATTGGTGCTAAAGGCTTAGGTGCTACTGTGAAATTAGATGGAGAAGCAACAGCAGCATTATTCGCTGAATCACAGTCTCGCTTCGTGATAACTGTAAAACGTGAAAATAAAGAGGCGTTTGAGAAAGTGGTAGAAGCAATCCAAGTTGGAGAAGTAACAAGTACAAATGAAGTAACAATTCATAATGAAGAAAATGAAGTATTACTTACAGCAAATGTAGATGAAATGAGAAAGGCTTGGAAAGGGGCAATCCCATGCTTGCTGAAATAAAGGGGTTAAACGAAGAATGTGGCGTTTTCGGAATTTGGGGGCATGAAAATGCAGCACAAGTTTCATACTACGGATTGCACAGTTTACAGCACCGTGGGCAAGAAGGCGCAGGCATTGTCGTAAATAATGGGGAAAAAATCGTCGGTCACAAGGGGTTAGGTTTAATATCAGAAGTGTTTTCAAGAGGTGAGCTAGAAGGATTAAATGGAAAATCAGCGATCGGACATGTACGATATGCAACAGCTGGTGGAAGTGAAGTTGCTAACGTTCAACCATTGTTGTTCCGTTTTTCCGATCATAGTATGGCGTTAGCTCATAACGGAAATTTAATTAACGCAAAAATGCTTCGTCGTGAATTAGAAGCAGAGGGCAGTATTTTTCAAACTAGTTCAGATACAGAAGTACTTTTACATCTTATTAAACGTAGTACAAAAGATTCTTTAATTGAAAGTGTAAAAGAAGCTTTAAACAAAGTGAAAGGTGCGTTTGCGTATCTTTTACTAACTGGAAATGAAATGATCGTTGCATTAGATCCGAATGGGTTCCGTCCGCTTTCAATTGGAAAGATGGGGGATGCTTACGTTGTAGCATCTGAAACATGTGCTTTTGATGTAGTAGGTGCAACATACATTCGCGATGTAGAACCGGGTGAATTACTTATCATTAATGATGAAGGAATTCACGTAGATCGTTTCACAAACGATGTAGAACATGCAATTTGTAGTATGGAATACATTTACTTTGCACGACCAGATTCTAATATTGCTGGTGTTAACGTCCATGCAGCACGTAAGAATATGGGGAAACGTTTAGCGGCAGAAGCTCCTATTGAAGCAGATGTTGTTACTGGTGTACCAGACTCTAGTATTTCAGCTGCGATTGGCTATGCGGAGGCGACAGGTATTCCATATGAGTTAGGATTAATTAAAAATCGTTACGTTGGACGTACGTTTATTCAACCTTCTCAAGAACTGCGCGAGCAAGGGGTTAAGATGAAGCTTTCCGCAGTAAGAGGTGTAGTTGAAGGGAAACGAGTTGTTATGATTGATGACTCTATCGTAAGAGGAACGACAAGTAAACGAATTGTTCGTATGCTTCGTGAAGCTGGAGCGACAGAAGTTCACGTAAGAATTGCTTCACCACCTCTGAAATATCCATGTTTCTATGGCATTGATATTCAAACGAGAAAAGAATTAATTGCAGCAAATCATACAGTAGAAGAAATCCGTGAAATGATCGGAGCAGATTCTTTAACATTTTTAAGTGAAGATGGATTAGTAGATGCAATTGGACGTCCATATGAAGGGAAATATGGCGGCCTATGCATGGCTTACTTTAATGGGGACTATCCAACAGCTCTTTATGATTATGAGCAAGAGCTTTTAGAAAGCATGAAATAAGAAAAGTGAGAAAAGCTTCTACTTCTTTTGATGTAGGAGCTAGATCCTTTCTTAAAATAGCCCGCCCTGGATGGGGAGAAATTAAAAGACGAGGTGTAAATAACGATGGCGAATGCATATAAGCAAGCAGGAGTAGATATTGAAGCTGGATATGAAGCGGTATCTCGCATGAAAAAACACGTACAAACAACTATGAGAAAAGAAGTACTAGGCGGTTTAGGCGGTTTTGGAGGTATGTTTGATCTATCAAAATTTGCATTAGAAGAACCTGTATTAGTATCTGGAACAGATGGCGTGGGAACGAAATTGATGCTCGCTTTTATGGCAGATAAACATGACACAATTGGTATTGATGCAGTAGCAATGTGTGTAAATGATATTGTTGTCCAAGGAGCAGAGCCGCTTTTCTTCCTTGATTATATTGCTTGTGGTAAAGCTGAACCTAGTAAAATTGAAAACATCGTCAAAGGTATATCAGAGGGCTGTCGCCAAGCTGGTTGTGCATTAATCGGTGGAGAAACAGCTGAAATGCCAGGAATGTATTCTACGGAAGAATATGATTTAGCTGGTTTTACAGTTGGGATTGTTGATAAAAAGAAAATTGTAACAGGTGAAAAGATTGAAGCTGGTCACGTGCTAATTGGCTTAGCATCTAGCGGTATTCATAGCAATGGTTACTCTTTAGTACGAAAAGTGTTATTAGAAGATGGGGAACTATCTTTAGAGCGTATTTATGGCCGCTTAGAACTACCTCTTGGTGAAGAATTATTAAAACCAACGAAAATTTATGTCAAACCTATTTTAGAACTATTGAAGAAACATGAAGTATACGGTATGGCGCATATTACAGGTGGTGGATTTATTGAAAATATTCCACGCATGTTGCCAGAAGGAATCGGTGCTGAGATTGAACTAGGATCTTGGGAAATTCAGCCGATCTTTAGTTTGCTTCAAGAAGTTGGAAAACTGGAAGAGAAAGAAATGTTCAATATTTTTAACATGGGTATTGGTATGGTAGTAGCAGTGAAGGAAGAAGATGCAAAAGATGTTGTTCGTCTTCTTGAAGAGCAAGGAGAAATGGCTCGTATTATTGGACGTACTATACAAGGAGCTGGCGTTACTTTTAATGGGGGCACAGCACTATGAGTAGATTAGCAGTTTTTGCTTCTGGAAGTGGATCTAACTTTCAATCTCTCGTTAATGCGGTAGAAGAAAAAAGATTGGATGCAGAAATTAGTTTATTAGTATGTGATAAACCAGAAGCACGAGCTGTTGGACGGGCAAATTATCATCATATTCCGTGTTTTGCTTTTTCAGCGAAAGCATATGAGTCAAAAGAAGCGTTTGAAAAAGAGATATTAAAGAAGCTAGAAGAATATGAAATTGATTATGTTATTTTAGCTGGATATATGCGTTTAATCGGGCCGACGTTACTAGAAGCATACGGCGGGAAGATTATTAATATTCATCCATCATTACTACCGAGCTTTCCGGGTAAAGATGCTGTCGGTCAAGCGTTAGAAGCAGGTGTGAAAGTAACTGGAGTAACAATTCATTATGTAGATGCAGGTATGGATACAGGGCCAATTATTGCACAAGAAGCAGTGGTTGTTTCTGAAGGGGATACGAGAGAAAGCTTACAAAAGAAAATTCAACAAGTTGAACATAAATTATACGTAAATACAGTGAATCAAATTGTTCAGTCTGTGAAAGAATCAACTGTTAACTAACATACAACCAGGGGTGAAGGATAAATGAAAAAGCGTGCATTAGTAAGTGTTTCAGATAAAACAGGAGTAGTAGAATTTGTTAAAGGGTTACTAGAACAAGGGATTGAAGTTATTTCAACAGGTGGTACGAAAAAGTTACTAGAAGAAAATGGCTTACAAGTAATCGGCATTTCTGAAGTAACTGGTTTCCCTGAAATTATGGATGGCCGTGTGAAAACATTACATCCAAATATTCATGGTGGTCTATTAGCAGTTCGTGATAATGAAACACATGTAACACAAATGAATGAGTTAGGTATAGAGCCAATTGACTTTGTTGTTGTTAACTTATACCCATTTAAAGAAACAATCGCTAAGCCTGATGTAACATTTGCTGATGCAATTGAAAATATTGATATCGGTGGCCCAACAATGATTCGCTCTGCTGCGAAAAATCATAAATTCGTATCGGTAATTGTAGATCCAGTAGATTATGATATTGTGTTAGCAGAACTGAAAGAGAACGGTGAAGTAGCAGAGGAAACAAAACGTAAACTAGCAGCGAAAGTATTCCGTCATACAGCAGCGTATGATGCGTTAATTTCTAACTACTTAACAGAGCAAATGGGTGAAGAAAGTCCAGAAACATTAACTGTGACATTTGAGAAAAAGCAAGACTTACGCTATGGCGAGAACCCACATCAAAAGGCAACTTTCTATAAAGCGCCATTCGCAGCAACTTCTTCTGTTGCATACGCAGAACAATTACACGGTAAAGAATTATCGTATAACAATATTAATGATGCAGACGCAGCACTTAGCATCGTAAAAGAATTTACAGAACCAGCAGTAGTAGCAGTAAAACATATGAATCCATGTGGTGTTGGAGTAGGAACTGATATTCACGAAGCATATACTCGCGCTTATGAAGCAGATCCAGTATCAATTTTCGGCGGTATTATTGCAGCAAATCGTGAAATTGATAAAGCTACAGCAGAAAAGTTACATGAAATTTTCTTAGAAATTGTTATCGCACCTTCGTTCTCGCAAGAAGCTTTAGAAGTGTTACAAAGTAAGAAGAACTTACGTTTATTAACTATAAATATTGAAAAAGCGACAAGTGCAAGCAAAAAACTAACTTCTGTACAAGGTGGACTTCTCGTTCAAGAAGAAGATACGTTATCATTAGATGAAAGTACAATTTCAATTCCAACGAAACGTGAACCTTCAGAGCAAGAATGGAAAGATTTAAAACTAGCTTGGAAAGTTGTAAAACATGTGAAATCAAACGCAATTGTTTTAGCGAAAGATGACATGACAATTGGCGTCGGTGCGGGACAGATGAACCGTGTAGGTTCTGCAAAAATCGCAATTACACAAGCTGGTGAAAAAGCACAAGGTAGCGCACTTGCATCTGATGCTTTCTTCCCAATGCCAGATACATTAGAAGAAGCAGCAAAAGCAGGAATTACAGCAATCATTCAACCAGGCGGATCAATCCGTGATGAAGATTCTATTAAAGTGGCAGATACTTATGGGATTGCTATGGTGTTCACTGGCGTACGTCATTTCAAACACTAATAGAGGATGTTTAAAAAGTCCGGTCGAGATAACCTTTTATTGATATGAAAAAGCAAACTAGGAGCATAGCTTCTAGTTTGTACTTATTTAATTATTGGGGGATGAAATATGAATGTTTTAGTAATTGGCCGCGGTGGTCGTGAGCATGCTTTAGCTTGGAAGTTTGCACAATCTAAAAAAGTAGAAAAGGTATATGTAGCACCAGGTAATGAAGGTATGAGAGATGTTGCAACACCAGTTGATATTGATGAAAATGATTTTGATGCATTAGTTTTATTTGCAAAAGAGAATAATGTTGAGTTAACTTTCGTTGGACCAGAAATTCCGCTTATGAATGGAATTGTTGATTGTTTTAAAGAAGAGGGACTTCGCGTATTTGGTCCGAATAAAGCGGCTGCTGTTATTGAAGGTAGTAAAGCTTTTACAAAAGAGCTTATGAAAAAGTATGATATTCCAACTGCGGCGTACGAAACTTTTACAGATTATGAAGAAGCAGTACAGTACATTCAAAAAGTTGGTGCACCAATCGTTATTAAAGCTGACGGCCTAGCTGCGGGTAAAGGGGTAACGGTAGCAATGACGCTTGAAGAGGCATTACAAGCTGTGAAAGAAATGCTACAAGATGTGAAATTCGGCGCGGCAAGTAAGAAGATCGTTATTGAAGAGTTTTTAGATGGACAAGAATTTTCATTAATGGCATTCGTGAATGGAACAACTGTACATCCAATGGTAATCGCCCAAGATCATAAAAGAGCTTTTGATGGTGATAAAGGTCCAAATACGGGCGGAATGGGTGCATATTCTCCAGTACCACAAATTCCAGAATCAGCAGTTCAAGAAGCGATTCAAACCGTATTACATCCAACTGCTAAGGCGATGATTGCAGAAAACCGTTCGTTTACAGGTATTTTATACGCAGGTCTTATTTTAACAAATGATGGTCCGAAGGTAATTGAATTTAATGCACGCTTCGGTGATCCTGAAACAGAAGTTGTATTACCTCGCTTAGAAAATGATTTAGTTGACGTATGTAACGCTGTATTAGATGAAAGTGAACTAACGTTCCAATGGTCAGAAGAAGCTGTAATCGGTGTTGTACTTGCTTCTAAAGGATATCCAGAAGCATATAAAAAAGGTGATATTATTAGTGGACTAGATGCACTGCAAGATGTGATTGTTTTCCATGCAGGTACAGCAATGAAACATGGGGACTTTGTAACGAACGGTGGCCGTGTATTATTTGTTGCTTGTAAGGCAAATAGTTTACAAGAAGCAAAAGATAAAGTATATAAAGAAATCGGTAAAATTGAGAGTGATGGTCTATTTTATCGAAGTGATATAGGATATCGTGCAATTGGGCATGAGATGACGAAAAGTTAATATGTAAAAATCCCGCTGAGGAATCAGCGGGATTTTTTATGCATCTTTATCTTTTTTTAATTTCCCTTTTTGCTTTGCCATTTCTCGAAGTAAATACTCGATGTGTGCATTGACGCTACGAAATTCATCATTTGCCCATTTTTCGATGACTGCGTGTAATTCAGGATCAATACGTAATGGAAAGCTTTTCTTTTTAGCCATAATTACTTATAGCCCTTAGTATAGGCTTCCTGTATTAATAACTGGTTGCGCACCTTTATCTGAAACGATGGCAACTAATAAGTTGTTTACCATATTTGCTTTACGCTCGTCATCGAGTTCTAGTACGCCTTCTTCATCTAACATATGGATGGAATCTTTCGCCATCTTCACAGCACCTTCAACAATTTCTTTTCTAGCAGCTAATACTGCTTTTGCTTGCTGGCGTTGTAGCATTGCATGGGCAATTTCTGTTGCGTAAGCTAAGTGCGTTAAACGAGTTTCTAATACTTCTACACCAGCAATTTCAAGACGCGCCTCTAATTCACGTTTTAATTCTTCAGAGATTTCTTCAGTATTTCCGCGTAACGTAACGCAGGTTTCATCTTGGAAATTGTCATAAGGATATTTTGTTGCAACATGGCGGATTGCCGTTTCGCTTTGAATTTCTACAAATCGATCATAATGTTCAACACCAAACATTGCTTTTGCAGAATCAACAACTTTATATACGATAACAGCTGCAATTTCAATTGGATTTCCATCAACGTCATTTACTTTTAATTTTTTACTGTTAAAGTTTTCAACACGTAAAGATACAGTTTGACGGAATGCGAACGGAATCGTTAAAAATAAACCGTTTTGACGAATTGTTCCTAAATAATTACCGAAGAACGTAATAACCTTCGCTTGATTCGGTTGAACAATACCGATACCTGTAGCGAGAACTGCGGCTAATATAATAGTTAGTGCCGCTCCTATGAAAATTTCTTGTGCAAGGAAAAATACACCGATAGCAGCTAAAATCAAAATTCCAATAATACCGAGAAAACCATTTACATAAAATACTTGTTTTTCTTTCATATGATCGCCTCCTGATATAAAAATGATATCACTTTTATATCATTTTAAGCAAGAGGTATGCACCTAATTTTCTGAATTTTATTGATTGATATCTTTTATATACATTTTAAGGTCGAAAAAGAGAATGTACGTTCTGTTTTATGGTAAAATAAAGAAGACTTAACCGCCCACTGCAGCAGCTAAGTCCCTTTGAGAGCATCTTGCATCGTGACAAATGATTCAAAGCGGTTTTGCCAGGATTATATTTTCAATCGCTGACTCAATCTCTTTGTCAGAAGCGTCATAACTTCCTTTTGACTTTGGCTTGTCATGAGTGGAAGTTTGATTCACTTCTTCTTTAGCATGTCCTTTTTCAGCAAAATTCATGCTAGGCATTTTAAATGCCCCCATATTCATGTATTTTCCGAATTTCCACATTTCAACAACAGGGCAGAAACGAACAATTCCTTCTGCAACTTTCATTGCACCAATCCATAGAAAAATGTTAGACCAAGTGCACCACGGCTTGCGTACAAGTTTAGTTGCACTACATCCGAAGAGGACAAGCCCAAGTGTAATTCGAATTAGAGCGTTTATTGTCCCGATATTTTGCTTCATTAGAAAAACACTCCTTTTTATGAAAGTTGAAATAGATAATACTATTTCTTTTATTAGTATCCCGTTTGATTTTTGGGATATGTAATCCAACATTTGACGTGGAAAAAGATGTTGGAATGTGCGTGTGTGTAAGTAACTTTTTTTGTTATAATGAAAGAATGCATAAAAGGAACTTCAAAATTAAATCCTCTAGTTTAAAAAATATGGAAGAGGTAATTCCAAACTTAATTCTCCGTTTTAAACAAATATTTAAGATGAAGTTAAAACAATAATGATGAAAATAAACTGTTATTTTGAACAGAAATATATATAACTAGAGAAAAGGAAGGGTGTTTTCATGTACGATATTTCCGGATGGAAACATGTATTTAAGCTTGATCCAAATAAGGAGTTAAGCGATGAACATTTAGAAATGATTTGTGAGTCTGGAACTGATGCGGTTATTGTAGGCGGAAGTGATGGAGTTACAATTGATAACGTATTACACATGCTAGTTAGCATTCGTAGATATGCAGTTCCTTGTGTATTAGAGGTTTCTGATGTAGAAGCAATTACACCAGGATTTGATTTTTATTACATCCCAAGTGTTTTAAATAGCCGAAAAGTAGAATGGGTAACAGGTGTTCATCATGAGGCATTGAAAGAATTTGGGGATATTATGGACTGGGACGAAATTTTTATGGAAGGGTATTGTGTTTTAAATCCAGAAGCGAAAGTAGCCCAGCTTACAGAAGCGAAATGTGATTTAACAGAAGATGACGTTATTGCATATGCTCGTTTAGCAGACAAGTTATTACATTTACCGATATTTTATTTAGAATATAGCGGTACGTATGGAGATGTTGAACTTGTTAAAAATGTAAAAGCAGAATTGAAACAAGCTAAGTTATACTATGGCGGTGGTATTTCTAATGCAGAACAGGCGAAAGAAATGGCACAATATGCTGATACAGTAGTTGTTGGAAATATTATTTATGATGATATAAAATCGGCGTTAAAAACAGTTAAAGCAGTAAAAGGAGAGTAGGTGCAGGCGTATATGAGTATGACAGATAGATTATTAAACGGTTTAAATCCACAGCAACAAAAAGCAGTCCAAACAACGAATGGACCACTTCTATTAATGGCAGGTGCAGGTAGTGGTAAGACACGTGTGTTAACACATCGTATTGCGTATTTACTTGGTGAAAAAGGTGTAGCACCATGGAATGTACTAGCTATTACCTTCACAAATAAAGCAGCTCGTGAAATGCGTGAGCGTATTGATACACTTGTGGGACCAGAAGCAGAAGATATTTGGATTTCGACGTTCCACTCTATGTGTGTACGTATTTTACGACGGGATATCGATCGTATTGGTATTAATCGTAACTTTACAATCTTAGATTCAGGCGATCAGCTAACTGTAGTCAAAAAAATTATGAAAGAGCGCAATATTGATCCGAAGAAATTTGAGCCGCGCTCTATTTTAGCGGGTATTAGTAATGCGAAAAATGAACTGTTATCTGCGGATAAATATGCAAAAAAAATTACAATGGCTGATCCATATGAAAAATTAACGAGCGATGTATACACAGAGTATCAAAAACGTCTTTTGAAAAATAATTCATTAGACTTTGATGATTTAATTATGACCACGATTCAGTTATTTGAACGTGTTCCAGAAGTATTAGAGTTTTATCAGCGTAAGTTCCAATATATTCACGTTGATGAGTATCAAGATACGAACAAAGCGCAATATCTTCTTGTTAAACATTTGGCAGCGCGTTTTAAAAATCTTTGCGTTGTAGGTGACTCTGACCAGTCTATTTATCGCTGGCGTGGTGCAGATATTTCTAACATTTTGTCGTTCGAAAAAGACTATGAGAATGCACAAGTAATTTTGTTAGAACAAAACTATCGTTCGTCACAAAATATTTTAAATGCAGCGAATGCTGTTATTGAAAAAAATACGAATCGTAAGCCGAAGAAATTATGGACAGACAATCAAGTTGGAAGTAAAATCTCGTATTATCGTGCTGCAACTGAAAAGGACGAAGCGTATTTTGTTGCGAAAAAAATTCGTGACGATATTCAAATGGGGAAACGAAAATATACTGATTTTGCAGTGTTATATCGTACGAATGCTCAGTCTCGTATGGTCGAGGAGATTTTCCTTAAATCTAACATTCCGTACAAAATTGTCGGGGGTACGAAGTTCTACGACCGTAAAGAGATTAAAGATATTTTGGCGTACTTACGTTTAATCGGTAATCCAGATGATGAAATTAGTTTTGCACGTATTATTAACATGCCAAAGCGTGGTATTGGTGCGACTTCTATCGATAAAATTATTAATTACGGTGTGCAAAACGGAATTTCATTAACTGCTGTATTTGATGAAATTGAGCATGTTGGAGTAAGTGCAAAAATTACAAAGGCAGTAAAAGAATTTGCGAATTTATTAAATAACTGGGTAAATATGCAAGAGTATTTATCTGTTACAGAATTAGTAGAAGAAGTTATTGAAAAAACAGGCTATCGCGATATGTTGAAAAATGAACGTTCTTTAGAAGCGGAAGGTCGTTTAGAAAACTTAGACGAGTTCTTATCTGTTACGCAAACATTTGAATCTCAAAGCGAAGATAAGAGCCTTGTTGCATTCTTAACAGATTTAGCACTTGTTGCTGATATTGATCGTGTAGATGAAGACCCAACTGCTGGTGAAGAAGTTATTTTAATGACGATGCACTCAGCGAAAGGATTAGAGTTCCCGGTTGTGTTTATTGTTGGCTTAGAGGAAGGGATATTCCCTCATACTCGTTCTCTTATGGAAGAGGATGAAATGCAAGAAGAACGTCGTCTTGCTTATGTAGGTATTACCCGTGCAGAAGAAGAGCTATATTTATCTAACGCGCAAATGCGTACTTTATTTGGTAGAACAAGTATGAACGCTGCGTCTCGATTCATTACAGAAATCCCGACAGAACTAGTGGAATCATTAAATGAAACAGCGCCAAAGCGTGAAACATCGTTTGGTGCAAAAGGCAGAACGGCAAGTAGCGGCAAAACGACAATCACAACGACAACACGCTCTCGTTCAGCTTTCGCGCGCCCTGCAGCTAAGACGACAGGCGGCGAACAAATTGGCTGGGCAGTAGGAGATAAAGCTTCCCACCAAAAATGGGGAGTCGGTACAGTTGTAAGTGTAAAAGGTGAAGGTGATGCAAAAGAATTAGATATTGCATTCCCAAGCCCAATTGGTGTTAAACGTTTGTTAGCAAAATTTGCACCTGTGACGAAACAATAGAAAGGAATGAGGATATGTCAAAAGAGATAGCAAAAAAACGTATAGAAGAACTGCGTGATTTATTAAATACATTTAACTATCAATATCACGTATTAGACAATCCTTCTGTTTCTGATGCGGAATATGACCGTAATATGCAGGAGCTTATAAAATTAGAAGCAGAGAACCCAGAGTTTATGAGTGAAGATTCTCCCTCCGTTCGCGTTGGGGGGACTGTTCTTGATATATTTGAAAAAGTAACACATAAGTCACCAATGTTAAGTTTAGGAAATGCATTTAACGAAGGAGATTTACGTGATTTCGACAGAAGAGTACGTCAAGGAATTGATGGTGCGAATGTAAGATATATATGTGAATTAAAAATTGACGGGCTTGCCGTTTCGCTTCATTATGAAAAAGGACGCTTCATTCAAGGGGCGACACGTGGTGATGGTGTAACGGGTGAAGATATTACTCAAAATTTAAAAACGATTAAAGCTATCCCACTTCGTTTAAATGAAGAAGTAACGTTAGAAGCACGAGGCGAAGCTTATATGCCGAAGCGTTCATTCGTTAAACTAAATGAAGAAAAAGAGCAAAATGGAGAAGATGTATTTGCGAATCCGCGTAATGCAGCAGCAGGTTCAATACGTCAACTTGATCCGAAAATTGCAGCGAAGCGTAACTTATCTATGTTTGTGTATGGTCTTGCGAATGTAGAAGAAAAAACAATTCCATCACATAGTGAATCGCTTGATTTCTTAGGTGAACTTGGATTTAAGACAAATCCAAATCGCCGTACATGTGAAACAATTGAAGAAGTTATAGCTTATGTAGAAGAATGGCAAGAAAAACGTCCGCATCTTGATTATGAGATTGATGGAATCGTTATAAAAGTAGATGATGTTGCCCTTCAAGAAAGTCTAGGAACTACAGCGAAGAGTCCAAGATGGGCGATTGCTTATAAATTCCCGGCTGAAGAAGTTGTAACGAGATTAACAGGCATTGAATTAAGTGTTGGCCGAACAGGAGTTGTAACACCGACTGCAGAACTAGAGCCAGTGAGAGTTGCTGGTACGATTGTTCGTCGTGCTTCTTTACATAACGAAGATTTAATTCGTGAAAAAGACATTCGAATTGGTGACTACGTTGTTGTGAAGAAGGCTGGAGATATTATTCCTGAAGTTGTGAACGTTATTTTTGATAAGCGTACTGGTGAGGAAGAAGAATACCGCATGCCAACTCATTGTCCAGCATGTGAGAGTGAACTTGTTCGTTTAGAAGAAGAAGTAGCACTTCGTTGTATAAATCCAACTTGTCCTGCTCAAATTCGAGAAGGGTTAATCCATTTCGTTTCAAGAAATGCAATGAATATTGATGGACTTGGAGAACGTGTCATTACACAACTCTTTGATGCTGATTACATTCGTACATTTGCTGATTTATATGCATTGACGAAAGAGCAATTATTACAGTTAGAACGTTTTGGTGAAAAATCAGCAACAAACTTAATACAAGCAATTGAAAATTCTAAAGAAAACTCGTTAGAGCGATTATTATTTGGTCTTGGAATTCGCCACGTTGGAGCGAAAGCAGCACGTACATTTGCAGAGCACTTTGAAACGATGGATGAGCTTGTAAAAGCAACGGAAGAAGAACTAAAAGCAATTAATGAAATTGGCGAAAAAATGGCTCAATCTGTTGTGACATATTTTGATAATGAAGATGTATTAGAGTTATTACAGCAGTTTAAAGAGTATGGCGTGAATATGACATACAAAGGTATAAAAATTGCAGATTTACAAAATGTTGAATCTTACTTCGCAGGAAAAACGGTTGTTTTAACAGGTAAGCTAGAAGTTATGGGGCGAAGTGAAGCGAAGAAGAAGATTGAGGCATTAGGTGGAAAAGTAACGGGAAGTGTTAGTAAGAGTACGGATTTAGTTGTTGCAGGTGAAGCGGCTGGTTCGAAATTAGCACAAGCGGAGAAACATAATGTTGAGGTTTGGAATGAAGAGAGGTTCTTACAAGAGCTAAATAAGTAAGAGGTGCAAACTTACCATGAAAAAAATAGCATTAGCGGTATTAAGCCTTGGCCTACTTGTAAGTGGGTGTAGTGCAGGTGCCGACAAAGATGAAAAAGTGGCTGAGAAATCGGGGAAAGCAAAAGAACAATCAGTTGTTCCAAAATACGCTATTTCGGATGAATATTATAAGACGACTATTCCATTTGATGGTGGAAATGCACGTGGTTTAGTGGTGCAAGGGTTAAATAGTCGTCTTGATATAGATGAATTTGAAACAGGGTTAATGCGAATTGCAAAAGAATCATTTAGTACGAAAGATAATTTTTTAAAAGGCGGAAAAGCTCTAGATACTCAAACTATACAGATGCTTGTTAAAAGAAAACGTACAGATGCTGAACAAAAGGAACTAGAGGACAAATTAAAAAAAGATGCAGTTAAATTTCCTAATATAGGATTAAACCCTGCATTAGGAACAGGATCCGAATCACTAGAAGTGAAAAATAAAAAAAATCCAATATATATTTCAAATATTTTAGAGCATGATTATTATGTGAAAAAAGGCGATAACGGCGAGGAACGCGTTGGTATGGTAGTTGGATTAGCAATGAATTCTGTTCAATATTTTAACGAAGAGCATGGTTATCCACGTGAAGCTGCAATCCCGGATGAAAAGATGTTAGCTGAAGGGAAAAAAATGGCGCAAGAAATTTTGAAAGTCATACATCAAAAAGAACCTGAAACCAAAAATATTCCAATAACATTTGCGATTTATCGCCAAGCTCCAAAGTCTTCGCTCGTGCCAGGTAACTTTGTTTCTTATGCAAATGCCGAAAAAGGTAGTGAAACGGTTGAAGATTGGCAACAAATTAATGAAAAATATTATTTGTTCCCATCAGAGCAAGCGAAAACAGATAATAAACGTGAAGACCTTGCAAGAGTATCCAACTTTAAGGCAAAACTAAGCGATTATTTCCAAGGCGACTATACAGCTGTTATTGGTACTGGTATGTATAGAGATGATGAATTAAGAGAAATGAAGCTTGATATTCCTGTCCAGTTTAATGGAAAAGCTGAAATAGTTGGTTTTACACAATATGTGGCAGGGCTTGTTATGGAATACTTCCCGAATTATATGAAAGTACAAGTAACGATTAAATCTGTAGAACGCCCAGAAGCTATTATTATACGTGAAGCAAAACAAGATGAACCACTTGTGAAGATTTTAGATTAAATATGAAGGCTGTTCCTCTATGGAACAGCTTTTTTTCTTATGTAATTTTGTTATAATTTAAAATGTTGTAAAAAATAGGGGTAAGGGGTAAATCTCATGGAAGAATTAAGTTTTCAAGTCATTATTTTATTAATTGCATTCGGTTTTTTAGCAGCTTTTATTGATTCCGTTGTTGGAGGAGGAGGGTTAATTTCGCTTCCTGCGCTTATGTTTGTTGGCTTATCGCCAGCTTCGGCAATTGCAACGAATAAATTAGCGGCAACAATGGGGACGTTTACGAGTGCGATGTATTTTATTCGATCAGGAAAAGTTGATTTTAAAATTGTAGGAAAGTTAATCCCGTTAACTATTGTTGGAGCTGTTGCAGGTGCTTTAGTAGTAAAATTTATTCCACCGGATATTTTACGCCCATTAGTACTTGTAATGTTGGTATTTATTGCTATTTATATTATTGCAAAAAAGAATTGGGGAAGTGTGTCTACCTATAAGAAGATGACGCAAAGAAAAACATTAATATTTTTCTTTGCTATTTTAATGATAGGATTTTATGATGGATTTTTTGGACCAGGGACAGGGTCGTTTTTAATTTTTGCATTTTTATTAATTGGCTTGGATTTTATTCAAGCGGCAGCATCTGGAAAATTTTTGAACTTTGTTAGTAATATTGTATCTTTAATTACTTTTTTATTTTTAGATATAATTCATTTTGAATACGGTATTATCATGGGATTATCAATGATCTTAGGTGCTTATTTTGGATCGAAGTTTGCGGTTCAAAAAGGTGTTGGATATGTAAGGACTTTATTTTTATTAGTTACTATATTATTGATCGGGAAAAATGTTTTGGAATATACTCATATTTTGTAGATTCATACGCATGTATGAATCTCTTTTTTTTATTATATTTTAAAAATTTATTAATTTTTAAAATATAAGTCTAGGAATATTTGAATAAATCTAAATTATCGTGTAGAATAATGTTGTAAAATGTAAACGTTTTTCTAAGGGGAGGCTAAAAAAAATGGTAGTAGCATACAAACATGAGCCATTTACAGATTTTTCAGTGGAGGCTAACAAATTAGCGTTTGAAGAAGGTTTAAAGAAAGTAGAATCTTATCTTGGACAAGACTATCCATTAATTATTGGGGGAGAAAAAATCACTACAGAAGACAAAATTGTTTCTGTAAACCCTGCAAATAAAGAGGAACTTGTTGGTCGTGTTTCAAAAGCAAGCCGTGAGTTAGCTGAAAAAGCAATGCAAGTAGCGGATGAAACATTCCAAACTTGGAGAAAATCAAAGCCAGAAATGCGTGCAGACATTTTATTCCGTGCTGCAGCAATCGTTCGTCGCAGAAAACATGAATTCTCTGCTATTCTTGTAAAAGAAGCAGGTAAGCCATGGAATGAGGCAGATGCTGATACAGCAGAAGCAATCGACTTTATGGAATATTATGGTCGTCAAATGTTAAAATTAAAAGACGGTATTCCAGTAGAAAGCCGTCCAATTGAATATAATCGTTTCTCTTACATTCCATTAGGAGTAGGTGTTATCATTTCTCCTTGGAACTTCCCATTCGCAATTATGGCAGGTATGACAACAGCTGCTTTAGTTTCTGGTAACACAGTATTACTAAAACCAGCTAGTACAACTCCTGTAGTAGCAGCGAAATTTATGGAAGTATTAGAAGAAGCTGGCTTACCAGCTGGCGTAGTAAACTTCGTTCCAGGTAACGGTTCTGAAGTTGGTGACTACTTAGTAGATCATCCTCGTACACGTTTCGTAAGCTTCACGGGATCTCGTGATGTAGGTATCCGCATCTATGAGCGTGCAGCGAAAGTAAACCCAGGACAAATTTGGTTAAAACGTGTTATCGCTGAAATGGGCGGTAAAGATACAATCGTTGTTGATAAAGAAGCAGATCTTGAATTAGCAGCTAAGTCTATCGTTGCATCAGCATTCGGATTCTCAGGACAAAAATGTTCTGCATGTTCTCGTGCAGTAATCCATGAAGATGTATATGATCATGTATTAAATCGTGCTGTTGAATTAACAAAAGAATTAACAGTTGCTAACCCAGCAGTATTAGGTACAAACATGGGTCCTGTTAATGACCAAGCTGCATTCGATAAAGTAATGAGCTATGTTGCAATTGGTAAAGAAGAAGGTAGAATCTTAGCAGGTGGCGAAGGAGACGATTCAAAAGGCTGGTTCATCCAACCAACAATCGTTGCTGACGTTGCAGAAGATGCTCGCTTAATGAAAGAAGAAATCTTCGGACCAGTAGTAGCATTCTGTAAAGCGAAAGACTTCGATCATGCACTTGCAATTGCAAATAATACGGAATACGGTTTAACAGGTGCTGTTATTACTAACAACCGTGACCATATTGAAAAAGCACGCGAAGACTTCCACGTTGGTAACTTATACTTCAACCGTGGATGTACTGGTGCAATCGTAGGTTACCAACCATTCGGTGGCTTTAACATGTCTGGTACAGACTCTAAAGCTGGTGGACCTGATTACTTAGCACTTCACATGCAAGCAAAAACTACTTCTGAAACTTTATAAGAAATAGTAGAGGAGCTCTTCACAGAATGTGAAGAGCTCCTTTTAAAATTGAAATCCTATATATTACCATCGTTCGAAGGGAATGAGCTAAAACCTATTAATAGCGGGATAAACATGTGAACAGAAATAAAATGATGAGAAAAGTTGACTTATTAGTCATATTTTTTAGTATTCATTTTGAGAATTTCCTGTATAATACAATTTGAAAGAAAATCTATGGTTCGACAAGGAACACTCCTTTCGGTTTTGCTCACTGAAAGGAGTGTTTTTTTATGTAGCTAAAAATTCTTGCGTGCTTATTACATTTGCATATACGCCATTTAAACTAGCTAAAATTGTATTGTGAATGTAAACAGCTGGTATAGTAGCGTTCTTAAAAGACAGGTCTTTTGTAGCACAAGCATCATGTATAACGGTACATTGAAAGCCAAAATCGAATGCAGCCCTTACTGTAGCATCGATACACATATGAGTCATCATCCCACATACAACGACATGTTCAATATTTAAACGTTTTAATTGCTCTAGAAGATTAGTTTCTCGGAAGCTATTTGGATAATGTTTGACTATAACTGTTTCTTCTCTAAGTGGACGTACGCTTTCGTGAATATGTACACCTTCTGTATTAGGTAGGAAAAAAGTAGCGTCATCTTTTATAGCTACGTGTTGGATATGAAAAATAGGTTCGCTGTTTGTTCTAAAGTGTTGTAATAACTGATTAGCATATTCGCTTGCTTCTACTGGATTACGCAATTCCATCTTTCCATTTGGAAAATAATCGTTTTGAATATCGATGAGTAAAAGAGCTGTTTTCATATATTTATCTTCCTCCGAGTTTCATATTCAAATAAATTTATTCAATTCGTAGAGAAGATTCTCCTGTTTAAAAATATGAGGAAGAAGAATTTTAAATAACCTTGAAAGTTACTATTTTCTCATGAATTTTCATCTGAAAATTTTAATAAAGGAATAATTAATATTTTTCTAAAAAATGTATTGACTCTTATTATTCTGAGTTCTATAATGAGAATTAATTAAACGACAATTAAATCGATACATTCTTATCCAGAGAGGTGGAGGGACTGGCCCTACGATACCTCAGCAACGGGTTTTTTTAATACCGTGCTAACTCCAGCAAGCCATATAAAGGCTTGGAAGATGAGAAGATGTGAACGAGTACATATAAGTGCTCTCCTTCTTATCTTTATGGTTGATAAGAAGGAGAGCACTTTTTATTTTACCTCGAAAGCTCTGCTTCAAGTTTTTACAGCATATAGGAGGGGAAAAAATGATTTCTTTTAACAATGTAAGTAAAGTGTATGAATCAGCTGGGCAATCTGTTCATGCGGTGGAGGATGTAACATTATCAGTTGAGAAAGGCGAAATTTTTGGCATTATTGGTTTTAGTGGCGCTGGAAAGAGTACGTTATTACGCTTAGTAAATATGTTAGAGAGACCGACGGCAGGAACGATTTCAATAGATGATAAAGATATTACATCATTATCGACGAAAGAATTACGTAAACTGAGACAAAGAATCGGAATGATTTTCCAAAGTTTTAATTTATTTAATTCAAGAACAGTATTTGGAAATATTGCTTATCCATTAAAGTTAGCGAAAGTACCAAAGAATGAGATAAAAGAAAGAGTAAATGAACTGCTGAAGTTTGTAGGGTTAGAAGATAAAGCAAACTATTACCCAGAGCAGCTATCAGGTGGACAAAAGCAGCGTGTGGGCATTGCTAGAGCACTTGCGACATCGCCAGATATTCTTATATGTGATGAGGCAACATCAGCCTTAGATCCAGAAACAACGACAGAAATTCTAAACTTATTAAAGAAAGTAAATAGAGAATACAATTTAACAATTCTTCTTATTACACATGAAATGCATGTTGTGAAAGAAATTTGTCACCGTGTAGCTGTAATGGAGAAGGGAAAAGTTATTGAAGAAGGAAAACTGTTTGATGTTTTCACGCAACCAAAAACAAAGACGACTCAAAACTTTGTACGTTCTGTCATTAATGATCATTTACCGGAAAGTGTTCTAGCGAAAATTCAAAATGGTGGTCAAATTTATCGTCTAACATTTACTGGTGAGGAGACAGGACAGCCGGTACTATCATATATCGCAAAAAACTATAACGTCGATGTAAATGTACTGTACGGAAATATTATTGAACTTCAAAATGTGCTATTTGGAAATCTTCTTGTAGAGTTGCAAGGGGAGCAGAGGGAAATTCAAAAAGCATTACAACATCTAAGACTGCAAGTGCAGCTGAAGGAGGTAGAAGCTCATGCGAGTTGATTGGAGTATATTTTGGCCGCGCATACTAGATGCGACGGGGGATACCCTCTTAATGGTAATTGTAACCCTTATATTTGCTACAATTCTTGGTATACCGCTAGGTTTACTTTTATATGTAACGAGAAAAGGAAACTTTTTAGAAAATAAATGGGTCTTTTCTATTCTTAACATCATAATTAATACAATTCGTCCGGTACCATTCATTATCTTTTTAGTAGCGTTAAGTCCACTAACGAGAAGTGTTATCGGAACGACGATTGGAACAGCAGCAGCAATTTTCCCGATGACGTTAGTCGCATCAATTGGTATTGCTAGAATGGTTGAAACAAACCTTGTTTCCGTTCCGAAAGGAGTAATTGAAGCAGCGCAAGCAATGGGCGCCTCGCCAATTAGAATTGTTTTTGAAATCCTTGTACCAGAAGCGTTAGTACCATTAATCTTAGGTGTCACATTTATGACAGTTGGTTTAATTGAATTTTCTGCAGTTGCTGGGCTTGTCGGTGGTGGCGGTCTTGGTGATTTAGCAATGACATATGGTTATCAACGTTTTGATACATCAGTTATGTTCGTAACGGTCGTGTTACTTATTATTCTCGTACAGATAGCTCAAAATTTAGGGAATTACTTTGCGAAAGTCTTGTTACGCAGATCATAAAAAGGAAGAGAGGAAAAGAGAATGAAGAAAATTTTAGCATTTGCATTATCAGCGATTGTAGGAGTCTCAGCATTAAGCGGCTGCTCAAGTGGAGACACGGGTGCAGGAGCGAAAGAAAAAGTAGTTCGCGTCGGTGTAACTGGAACGGATGGAGACGCTTGGGAAATTTTGAAGAAAAAAGCTGAAAAAGAAGGGATTAAGATTAAACTGGTGGAGTTCTCTGATTATACAACTCCAAATAAAGCTTTAGCTGATGGAGATATTGAATTAAACTCATTTCAGCATATTGCTTTCTTAGAGCAATTTAAAAAGGAACATAAGTTAGATATTACAGCTGTTGGTACAACACAAATTGCACCAATGGGTTTATACTCTGAAAAATATAAGAAATCAAATGAAATCCCAGATGGTTCAGAAATTGCAATTCCAAACGATCCAACGAACCAAGCACGTGCATTAAAACTTCTTGATGCAGCTGGATTATTAAAGCTGAAAAAGGATTTTGGTCTATTTGGAGATCCAAGTGGTATTGCTGAAAATCCGAAGAAATTAAAAATTACACCGGTTATCGCACAGCAAACACCTCGTGTGTTAAAAGATGTAGCGGCATCAGTTATTAATAACGGTGTTGCTGGTCAAGCTGGATTAGATCCAGCGAAGGATCCTATTTTCTTAGAAGATCCAAAGAATGAAAATGCGAAGCCTTATATTAATATTTTCGCAGCTCGTACGAAAGATAAAGATGATCCAACACTGAAAAAAGTAATTGAATTATACCATTCAAAAGAAGTAACAGATGCAATTAAGAAAGAAACAAATGATGGTTCAATTTCAGTAGATCTTTCACTTGAGGAGCTTGAAAAAATCGTAAAATAATGATTGGGTTTAATGGACTAACAGAAGGAACCCCTCCGCTGTTAGTTCGTTCAACATATAAACTTAACAAACCCTAATTCTGTACCTTCCAATTTTGTATAACGTAGAATCCAATGTTTGTTAAGTAGAGTAATGGACCAGGAGTTTTCCTGGTCTTTTTTTATGAATGAAAATAGCTAGCGAACAGTAAGGTAATCCAAATTATAATGGGATAAGAAAATAAGCTGAAAAGGAGTGTAATTACGAATTGCTTTTGATGAATTAAGTGTTTTTTGGATAAAAAAAAGAAAATAGAAAAGAGAGTAATGAAAAATGCTGATATTACGCCGGGGTTATAGGAGCGATAAATGAAAAACAAAATAATATGTTGAACAGAGTTAAAGAAGATGGCCCCTTGTATAAAAATAATCCAGCATATAGAAGACAAGAAGTTAAGTTGATATAGAAAGACGATAAGTAATACAAAGATTGTTAATACGGAAATGGCAATGAAAAATTGTTGGCTAGTTATAAGACGGATTGAAAATTGATTAGCAAGATATTGTGGCATTTGGAAAGCTTCTTCAAGGTTATGAATGAAAAATGATAAGGGAATGATCCAGAGTATAGTAGTGGAATGCTTTTTCATCAACTTACATCACTCCAATAAAGTATAGAAAGCCTAAAAAAGGCCCTCTATACAGAGATAGTTATTCAATTATGATATTTTTTAAATTAACTTCATGATGATCTCGTTCTTTCGGATAAGCAGTTAGCTCCTCTTGCAAAATATTTAATATTTGCTTAGCTGATTGCTGGATTGGATTAGGTAGCTCATCTAATATATGCATCCCGACTTTTACTTTTGTACGAATTACCCTTCGTAGTAGTTCCTCATGCATGCACTACACCTCCAAACCGAATGTTTAGTATATCTTCTTCAAATTTTGCCCCTTGAATAGAAAGGTGTGTTAACGTTTTTGGCAATGTAATATTTCGTTTCACAGAGCCAGCTCGAATAATTAGCTCATCACCTTTTTGATTTAATGAAAGTTCACTTTTGTTTGAGAAGGGAATAGAAAGAATGAAAATATAATCATCGCCATCTTTTCTTACATATTGTGTGCGGCCGTTAAATTTCACTTCAGTAGGACAATGATCAGTTTTAAATAAAGCATCTCCTACACGCTCTAACATGGGTAAACCAACAACTTCTTGTTCAAACATTGGAGCTTCGTAAATAGGAAGTGGATCAAAACTATTTTGAATTAATGTTTTATATTTCTTTTGCGTATCTTTCCATGCTTGAAAATAAGGATCGGTGACGGTGTTAGGGATGACGCGATTAATCATAATGGCATCTACGTTATAATCGTATAAATTTAAATAAGTAAAGCTACGCTGAGCTTCTTTAATGACCATTTTTTCAGGATTTACAACGATGCGGATACTTGTTACTTCTCGGTTTGATAAAATATCTCTCATTTCTCCGAGCTGTTCAAGTGTATTTGTTAATTCGTCCATAATATCATCGGTTGGAAGAGGGACACCAAGGAGTGGTTGAGCTACAGGACGAACGACTTTTAAAACTTTTCTTTTAATAGGAAACAATTTTTCCATCCACCAGCCGAGCATGTCTGGAAAGCTTAGCATTGCTAATGTTTCTCCTGTTGGAGCACAATCAATAATGATAACATCATATGTGTTTTGTTTATAATAATCGAGTACGCGAAGTAAGCTAATTAAATCTTCCATACCAGGAAACATCGTTAATTCTTCTGTTGTAATATCATCGGCTGCTTTGGAAGTGAAGAGTAGTGTAATATATTTCTGTAATTTTCCCCATCCTTTTTCCATCTCATAAATCGTATTAATTTCTTGTGCCCACAAATTTTCACGAATTTCTAATGGCTCAGAAGATAGCTTTATACCAAATGAATCTCCTAAACTATGAGCGGGATCTGTACTCATGACTAAAGTTTTTAATCCTTGTTTTGCGCTTTGAATTGCTGTTGCTGCTGAAATGCTAGTTTTTCCTACGCCGCCTTTACCTGTATACAAAATAATTCTCATCATTCATATCTCCTTTGTTTCGAATATCGAATATTACGAGTGTCGAAGTAAATGATTGAATAAAAACCCAGATAGGGTTTTATTCAATCGGAATGTTTTTCATTTTAGGTGTAGAAACTTTTTCTTCTGTTTTTTGCTGTGACGTAGCAATGTGATTCATAATCTTTTGGAAGATTTGTAGTAAGAATGCTTTTTCTTCTTCTGACAATGCTTCTGTCACTAAGCTAAAGTAGTGGGCTGCATTTTGTTTTACTTCTTGAACGAGCATTACGCCGTTTTCTGTTAACCGAATTAATACAATACGTCGGTCGTTTTCATCACGGTAGCGCTCAATATATCCCTTTTTTACAAGGCGATTTACAACGCCCGTCGTTGTACTCATCGGTATATCAAGAAGGTCAGCAATTTTCGTCATTGTAATATCTGTATTTCGTTCCATCCAAAGTAAACAAAATACTTCTGTTTTAGAAAGTGTTAAATCTAGGCTTACCCATTCTTCAGGATAGAAAAGTTTCTTGGCGTTATCTAGCAGTAAGTCTAAAAAATGTTCATATTGCAACAATTAATTCCACTCCCGTATATTTCGAGGTTCGTAATATTTATTTTTATTTTATGTAGAATAGAAAAAATTGTCAATGATTTTAATTATTTTTTCAGATTAGACAGAAAACTTTCTTTAAAATAGTATTCTTTTATGATAGATTTATAAATATAAAACTAGAATTTACATAAAAATCCATCATGGTAAATATACTTATCTATAATGGGTATACAGCTAACGAGGGGGAGAACGATGAGAAGACGTAATACGCAAGCGTTCACATTTTTAGCATGGACTTCATTTGTTTGTGCGCTTTCAGGTATGCTAATTGGGATTTATACGTTAGATGAAACGCTTAGTGTAAAAGGATACTATTTAATTGGAACATTATTTTTAACGATGTCTTGTTTTGTATTACAAAAAACAATTCGTGATAATGAAGAAGATAACGAGAGATTTCCAAAAAATAAACCGTTAGATAAAGAGTAAATTGTAAAGAAAGGCATTTGCCTTTCTTTTTTTATGTAAAAATGGCGTAAGTACTCTGTGTTGACTTGCTTGAAGTACTGAAAATTTGGTATCATCAATAGTATTGTAGATTGAACGATATATTATGGAGGTGGCCTAGCCGTGTCAAGAATTTCCGTTGAGAATGTAAAGCACGTAGCACATTTAGCACGTCTTGCAATTACTGATCAAGAAGCAGAAAAATTTCAAAAACAACTAGATGCAATTGTTACATTTGCAGAACAGTTAAATGAATTAGATACAACAGATGTAAAACCAACAACTCATGTATTAACTATGAAAAATGTTATGCGTGAAGATGTACCAGAAAAAGGTTTACCAGTTGAAGAAGTATTAAAAAATGCACCGGATCACAAAGATAATCAAATCCGTGTTCCAGCAGTATTAGAATAGAGGAGGGGAATTTCGATGTCATTATTTGATCATTCAGTATCAGAGTTACATAAGAAGTTAAACAACAAAGAAATTTCCGTTACGGATTTAGTAGAAGAATCTTACAAACGTATTGCGGATGTTGAAGATAACGTAAAAGCCTTTCTTACATTAGATGAAGAAAATGCACGCGCAAAAGCGAAAGAATTAGATGCAAAAATCGGCGCTGAAGATAATGGTTTATTATTCGGTATGCCAATTGGTGTAAAAGATAACATTGTAACTAACGGTCTTCGTACAACTTGTGCAAGCAAAATATTAGCAAACTTCGATCCAATTTATGATGCGACAGTTGTGCAAAAGCTAAAAGCTGCTGACACAATTACAATCGGTAAATTAAACATGGACGAGTTCGCAATGGGTTCTTCAAATGAAAACTCAGGATTCTACGCTACGAAAAACCCATGGAACTTAGATTACGTTCCAGGCGGATCTAGTGGTGGTTCTGCAGCAGCTGTAGCAGCAGGAGAAGTACTATTCTCTCTAGGTTCTGATACGGGTGGTTCTATCCGTCAGCCAGCTGCATATTGCGGTGTTGTAGGTTTAAAACCAACTTACGGACGCGTATCTCGTTACGGATTAGTAGCATTCGCATCTTCACTTGACCAAATCGGACCGATTACACGTACAGTAGAAGACAATGCATACTTATTACAAGCTATTTCAGGTATTGACCGCATGGATGCAACTTCTGCAAACGTTGAAGTTGGAAACTATTTAGCTGGTTTAACAGGCGATGTTAAAGGTTTACGCATTGCTGTACCGAAAGAATACTTAGGCGAAGGTGTTGGCGAAGAAGCTCGTGAGTCAGTACTAGCTGCTTTAAAAGTATTAGAAGGTATGGGCGCAACTTGGGAGGAAGTATCTCTTCCACACTCTAAATACGCTCTAGCAACGTATTACTTACTATCTTCTTCTGAAGCATCTGCTAACCTTTCACGCTTTGATGGCGTGCGTTACGGTGTTCGTTCTGATAATGTAAATAACTTATTAGATCTTTACAAAAACACACGTAGTGAAGGTTTCGGTGATGAAGTTAAACGTCGTATTATGCTTGGTACATTTGCTCTTAGCTCTGGTTACTATGATGCATATTACAAAAAAGCACAACAAGTACGTACATTAATTAAGAACGACTTTGAAAATGTATTTGCTAACTATGATGTTATTATTGGACCAACAACACCAACTCCGGCATTTAAAGTGGGAGAAAAAGTTGACGATCCAATGACAATGTATGCAAATGACATTTTAACAATCCCAGTAAACTTAGCGGGTGTTCCAGCGATTTCAGTTCCATGTGGATTCGGTGCTAACAACATGCCACTTGGTCTACAAATCATTGGTAAACACTTCGATGAAGCGACAATTTACCGCGTTGCACATGCGTTTGAGCAAGCAACAGACTATCATACAAAAAAAGCAAGTCTGTAAGGAGGCGAGCATAGATGAATTTAGAAACAATTATTGGTTTAGAGGTTCACGTTGAGTTAAAAACAAATTCGAAAATTTTCTCTGCGAGTCCAACAGAATTCGGAGCGGAGCCAAATACACAAACAAGTGTAATTGACTTAGGATACCCAGGGGTACTTCCTACTTTAAATAAAGAAGCAGTTAACTTTGCGATGAAAGCTGCAATGGCATTAAACTGTGAAATCGCAACGGAAACGAAGTTTGACCGTAAAAACTATTTCTATCCAGATAACCCGAAAGCTTACCAAATCTCTCAATTTGATAAGCCAATTGGTGAAAATGGTTGGATTGAAATCGAAGTAGACGGTAAAAAGAAACGTATCGGTATTACACGTCTTCATTTAGAAGAAGATGCTGGTAAATCAACGCATACAGCTGATGGTTCATTAGTAGACTACAACCGTCAAGGTATGCCTTTAATCGAGATCGTATCTGAGCCAGATATGCGTACGCCAGAAGAAGCATATGCATACTTAGAGAAGTTAAAATCAATCATTCAATACACTGGTGTATCTGATTGTAAGATGGAAGAAGGTTCCTTACGTTGTGATGCGAACATTTCTCTTCGTCCAGTTGGACAAGAGAAGTTCGGTACAAAAGTGGAACTGAAAAACTTAAACTCATTCACTTACGTACAAAAAGGTCTTGAGCACGAGCAAGTGCGCCAAGAAAAAGAACTGTTATCTGGTGGTATCATCCAACAAGAAACACGTCGTTATGATGAAGCAACGAAGAAAACAATCTTAATGCGTGTGAAAGAAGGATCTGACGATTACCGTTACTTCCCGGAGCCAGACTTAGTTGAACTTTACATTGATGATGAGTGGAAAGAAGCAGTTCGAGCTTCTATTCCAGAACTTCCAGATGCACGTAAAGCTCGCTACGTTGCAGAACTAGGCTTACCAGCTTATGATGCACACGTGTTAACATTAACGAAAGAGATGTCTGATTTCTTTGAAGCAACTGTTGCAGACGGTGCTGATGCGAAATTAACATCGAACTGGTTAATGGGTGAAGTACTTGCATACTTAAACAAACAACAAAAAGAATTAAAAGACGTTGCATTAACGCCTGCTGGTTTATCTAAAATGGTTCAATTAATTGAAAAAGGTACAATTTCTTCTAAAATCGCGAAGAAAGTATTTAATGAATTAATTGAAAAAGGTGGAGACCCAGAAGAAATCGTTAAAGCGAAAGGTCTTGTTCAAATTTCTGACGAGGGTACACTTCGTAAAGTTGTAACAGAAATTCTTGATAATAATGAGCAATCTATCGAAGACTTTAAAAACGGTAAAGACCGTGCAATTGGCTTCTTAGTTGGTCAAATTATGAAAGCTACAAAAGGACAAGCAAATCCACCGCTTGTTAACAAAATCTTACTTGAAGAGATTAATAAGCGATAATAGTAGTAACTTTTAAAGATTAAGCAGAAAAACACCCGTACATGGGTGTTTTTCTAGGTTAATCAAACGTTTGTTTAAATGAGACAAAATCGTTTAAACAAACGTTTGATTAACTGTCAAAAGTGGAAAAATGTTTGTATAGCAACTATGGTATGATAGTTGCAAAAAGGTGGGAATAATGATAAATCTAAACATAGAGGTTTTTTTCATCTCATGAAATAATAGATAGTTATTATTCGTTATATGTAAATTTTTATGGAAGAATGGATAGAAATAAAGTGAAACTTTAATCAGTGGGAGGTTCATCCAACACTGATTATTAGCCCTCACCAATCGGGCATTTACTGCCCGCAAATAGCGGGATAAATTTTGGGGTCAAATAAAAAACCATTGAAATGAATATTTACTTTTGATGGACTACACGAATCGGGTTCTTACTGCCTGTTTGAGCGGGATAAAAGAAGGATAGCAAGATGAGAGGAGGTAGGCATGGGAATACTGAATAGAAGTTCAGTATGTTCTTTTTCGATACATAAAGAAATTTCCTGTGCTAATAAATGATGAAGCGAGCAAGAATTATTTATAATCCTACTTCTGGGCGTGAGCTATTTAAGAAGAGCTTACCAGAAGTATTACAAAAATTAGAACAAGCTGGCTATGAGACATCTTGTCATGCGACAACGGGTCCTGGAGACGCTACTGTGGCGGCGAGGCAAGCTGCGGATCGTAAGTTTGATGTTGTTATTGCGGCTGGTGGCGACGGTACGTTAAATGAAGTAGTAAACGGTTTAGTTGGGCATGAATTCCGTCCGAAATTTGGAATTATTCCAGTTGGAACGACAAATGACTTTGCACGTGCAATTGGTGTACCTCGTTCTATTGAAGAGGCAGCAGATATTATTTGCGAAGGAAAAACAGTGCCATTAGACCTTGGTAGAGCGAACGATACATATTTTATTAACATCGCTGGTGGCGGTCGTATTACAGAATTAACATACGAAGTACCGAGTAAGTTAAAGACAGTATTAGGGCAGCTTGCTTATTACCTAAAAGGTATCGAGATGTTACCATCATTGCATCCGACATATGTTGAAATTGAGTATGATGGAAAGTTACTACAAGAAGAAATTACGATGTTTTTAATTACGAATACTCGTTCAGTAGGTGGATTTGAAAAGGTAGCACCGTATGCATCTATTAACGATGGGTTATTTGACCTATTAGTACTGAAAAAAGGTTCTATCGCTGATTTAATTAAAGCAGCAACACAAGCACAACGTGGTGAACATATTAATAATCCAAAAGTGTTATATACACAAGCGAACCGCATTAAAGTACATTCACCAGATAAACTAATGATTAATTTAGATGGTGAGTATGGTGGAGATGCACCGATGGAATTCGAAAATATATATCATTGTTTAGAACTATTTGTTCCTGAACATCAAGAGGATGCCTTGTAAAGGCATCCTTTTTTACTTTGTTAAAATGAATTGTAAATTGGGAGTTAGTTTGATTTTTATGGTATTTTTACAATTCTTTTATTTTACATCCATATTTTATTGATACACTGGAGGAGATAAGAAACGAGAGGTAGGATGCTATGGAGAAGGTAAAAGCAATACTATTTGATAAAGATGGGACATTAATGGATTTTCATTCAATTTGGATAAAAGTAGCTGAAGAACTTGTAGCTGAATGTATAAGTTTATATCATTTACCAAGTACAATAGGGCAGACCTTATTAGAAGAGATTGGTGTAGAGGGAGCATTTGTTAATCCGAGGAGTGCAATAGCTGCTGGAACAAGCCTTGATGTAGCGAAGGGGCTTTGTAATTATATTGAGTCTGCTAGAGAAGAAGAGATGCATCAGTGGGTAAGTGAGAAGTTATTTTCCCTTATGTATGAGCATCGTTCGCATATGAAAATGACAGCGGATTTACCGAAAGTGTTACAGGCATTAAAAGATAAAGGATTTATATTAGGGGTTGTCACGGCGGATGATTTCGCACCAACAGAATTATTTTTAAAACAATATAAGTTGGAGAACTTTTTTGATTATATTATAGCCTCGGATACATTCCTTGCGCAAAAACCAGATAAAAAGATTATAGAAGTGTTTTGTGAGAAATTTAATTTAGAATCATGTGAGGTTGCGGTTGTTGGAGATACGCCAACTGATTTACATTTAGCTAAAAATGGCGATTGCTATGCAATTGGGGTGCTATCTGGTACGGGAGACCGTCCAACATTAGAACCACTTGCTGATTTAGTGTTAGATTCTGTTGGAGAGTTTATTTCTCAATCGGGTGAGTTTTTCTGGGAGAAAGAAAAGTCTAATGTGTAAGGAAAATAAGTCTATAAAGACTCTTAATGAGTCTTTATAGACTTATTTTTTATGCCTGGATACAAAGAATATAGGATAAATGCTAGAAAAGAAAGTTGGCATATATTTTGCAATAAGAAGAGAAAACAATGTAAAGAAAAGGATGGGGTACGCAATGAATACAAAAAAATTTGCTAAAGTAAATGAACAAATTCCAGGACCGAAAGCGGCATCTTTATTGGAACGCCGTCAAAATATAGTACCAAAAGGAGTAAGTAACGGCATCCCAACGTTTGTACAATCTGCAAATGGTGCTCTTGTAACAGATGTTGATGGCAATCAGTACATTGATTTTGCAGGAGCAATCGGGACAATTAACGTAGGGCATTGTCATCCAACGGTTAAAGAAGCGCTCCATAAACAAGTCGATCAATACATTCATACTGGATTTAACGTTATGATGTATGAGCCATATATTGAATTAGCAGAAAAGCTTGCGGCATTGGCACCAGGAAGTTTCGATAAGCAAGTCCTGTTTTTAAATAGTGGTGCAGAAGCAGTTGAGAACGCGGTGAAAATCGCTCGTAAATATACGAAGAGACCTGGTATTATCGCATTTTCTAAAGGTTTCCACGGGCGTACATTAATGACAATGACGATGACAAGTAAAGTGAAGCCATATAAATTTGGGTTTGGTCCCTTTGCTCCAGAAGTATATAAAGCGCCATTTCCATACGAATACCGTCGCCCAGAGGGATTAACGGAAGAGCAGTATGATGATTTTATTATTGAAGAGTTTAAGAACTTCTTCATATCGGAAGTAGCACCAGAAACAATTGCAGCTGTTGTAATGGAACCTGTTCAAGGGGAAGGTGGATTTATCGTCCCAAGTAAGAAATTTGTTCAAGAAGTACGCCGCATTTGTTCAGAGAACGGCATCTTATTTGTAGCGGATGAAATACAAACAGGCTTTAGTCGTACAGGAAAATATTTTGCAATTGATCACTATGATGTCGTTCCAGATTTAATTACAGTGTCTAAATCATTAGGTGCTGGTGTACCGATAAGTGGTGTCATTGGACGTAAAGAAATTATGAATGAGTCTGCACCAGGTGAACTTGGTGGAACGTATGCAGGAAGTCCATTAGGATGTGCGGCTGCATTAGCTGTTCTCGATGTAATAGAAAATGAGAAATTAAATGATAGAGCGATAGAATTAGGAAAAGTCGTAATGAACCGATTCGAAGAGATGAAAAATAAATATCATTGCATCGGTGATGTGCGTGGGTTAGGCGCAATGTGTGCATTTGAGGTCGTTCAAGATCGTAAGACGAAAGCACCTGACAAAACGTTAACGGCTAATCTATGTGCAGAAGCAAATAAGCGTGGGTTACTGTTATTATCAGCAGGGACATATGGAAATGTTATCCGTGTGTTAATGCCTTTAGTTATTACAGATGAGCAACTTGAAGAAGGTTTAACAATAATTGAAGAATCATTGCAAGCTTGTTATGAGCAAACAAACATCGCTCGCGTTTAAAAACTGAAGTATAAATAGCAAACATTCTGGTTGACTCTATATTAAATGCAGAAAATTCACTTTATAATAAAGGTAGTGAAGTGGATCGATGGATTTGAAGTTAGGGGTGGCTAGGATGGTTGCAGAAAAGGAACGAGTGTTAATGGATTTAAAAGATGTATTTGAATATGCGTTTGACGAAATTTTTGTTACAGATGAGCAAGGGATCGTTGTACGTGTAAATAGTACATGTGAAGGGCACTACCAACTAGCTGCAGAAGAGTTAGTTGGTAAGCATGTAAAAGAACTACAAAAGGATGGAATCTTTTATCCATCAGCGACATTAGAAGTGATTGAAAAAAAGAGGCCAATTGAACTCGTTCAAACTACAAAATCAGGAGAGTATTTACACGTTCGTACAAGGCCTGTTTTTGATGATGAGGGAAATTTAAGAAGAGTGATTAGTTATTCTCGCGACCTTACTGAACTCTATCAATTACGTCAAAAGGTAGAGGAAATGGATAATCAGCTAAAAACATATAAAAAAGAATTAAGAGAAACATATGAGCATGAAGGACTTATTTTTAAAAGTCTAGCTATGCAAAAAATAGTCGATACAATCAAAAAAGTATCTGTAGTGGATAGTACTGTTCTCGTTTTAGGCGAGACTGGAGTAGGAAAAAGTCGATTAGTACGCCATTTACATGAAGTGAGTCACCGTAAGCATGAAAGTTTCTATGAAATTAATTGTGCGGCATTACCAACTAATTTAATTGAATCGGAGCTTTTTGGATATTCAGGTGGATCTTTTACAGGTGCGAATCGTGAAGGGAAAAAGGGACTATTAGAATCCGCGCATAAAGGAACTCTTTTTTTAGATGAAATCGGTGAAATGCCGCTTGAAATTCAAGCGAAGCTTTTGCAAGTATTGCAAGAAAAAACATTTCGTCCTATAGGCGGAAGAGAATTAAAAAAAGTAGATGTTCGAATTGTGGCGGCAACAAATAGAGATTTAAGCGAGATGGTGAAACAAGGAACATTTCGGAAAGATTTATACTATCGTTTGAATGTCATTCCAATTGCAATTCCCCCGCTTAGGGAAAGAACAGAAGATATTTTGCCGCTTATTTATCATTACTTGCAGCACTTTAATAAAAAGTACGGACGTGATGTGAAACTAGCGCCGAGTACGTTACAAATGTTTGTTGGATATCCGTGGGAAGGGAACAATAGAGAAATAGAGAATGTAATTGAGAGAATTGTTATTACTGTTGATGATGTTGTAACGGTAGAGGATTTGCCACTCTCTATGCAAGAGGCTGCAGTTGAACAATCGGGGCAAAGCCTTTATAAAATGCTGGAAGAGGTAGAGAGAAATATAATTCTTAAAGCGTATAAAACGTATGGATCAAGTTATAAAGTGGCTGAGTTTTTGCAAATTAGTCAATCTGCTGCTACTAGAAAAATTAAGAAGTTCATAGAGGAGGAAGAAAACATTGGATAAAAAGGCGACTTTCGTAAGTATAGATAAAAAGGCGATGTATATAAATGGTGAGTGGATTACACTACAAGAACAAATTGAAGTAAATAATCCTGCGACGAAGGAAATATTTGCAACTGTACCAAAAGGCGGAGTAACAGAGGCAAAGCAAGCTGTTGATGCTGCACATGAAGCTTTTAAAACGTGGTCTAAGTTAACGGCAGCAGATCGTGCAACGAAGTTAAAAAAGTGGTTCATGCTTATTGATGAAAATAAAGAAGAGATCGCAGCGATTATGACGAAGGAACAAGGGAAGCCGTTTGCAGAAGCGCTTGGTGAAGTAAATTATGCAAACAGTTTTGTTGAATGGTATGCAGAAGAGGGGAAACGCGTATATGGTGAAATGATTCCTGCTGCTCATCCGAATAAGCGCATTTTAGTTATGAAGCAACCAGTTGGCGTTATGGCCGCTATTACACCTTGGAACTTCCCAGCTGCTATGATTACGAGAAAGGTAGCCCCAGCGCTTGCAGCAGGCTGTACAGCCGTTGTGAAACCGGCAAGTCAAACGCCATTAACTGCATTGAAATTAGCTGAATTAGCCCATGAAGCAGATATTCCAAAGGGCGTAATCAATATCGTAACAGGTAGTGCAAAAGCAATTGCTGATACATGGATGGAAGATGGTCGCGTTCGAAAAGTGTCCTTTACAGGGTCAACGGAAATCGGGAAAGAGTTAATGGCTAGTGCGGCGCAAACGATGAAAAAAGTTTCGCTTGAGTTAGGGGGACACGCTCCGTTTATCGTAATGAATGATGCAGATTTAGATAAAGCAGTAGAAGCGGTGATTGGTTCGAAATTCCGTAATGCAGGACAAACGTGTATATGTACAAACCGAGTATTCGTTCAAGAAGAAGTATACGAAGTATTTGTAGAGAAGTTCCAAAAGGCAGTAGGGCAATTGAAAGTAGGAGACGGTTTCGGTGACGGAACGACTGTCGGGCCACTTATTGATGAGAATGCAGTTTCAAAAGTACAAGAACATATTGAAGATGCTATTCAAAAAGGTGGAACAGTTTTATATGGTGGTCAAAAGGTCGCAGAGTTAGAGGGACATTTCATTCAACCGACTGTAATTGGGTTGGCAAATGATACGATGCTTTGTATGAATGAAGAAACATTTGGGCCAGTGGCACCAGTTGCGAAATTTAAAACAGTTGATGAAGTAATCGAACGTGCAAACAATACACCATACGGTTTAGCTGCGTATATTTTCACGAAAGACATTAGCCAAGCATTCCAAATTAGTGAAGCGTTAGAGTACGGTATTATCGGTCTAAACGATGGTCTTCCATCAGTTGCACAAGCACCATTTGGTGGATTTAAAGAAAGTGGTATCGGTCGTGAAGGAGGCCATTTCGGCATCGAGGAATATTTAGAAATTAAATATATTTCATTGGGACTATAAGTAGTATACTAGAATCTCTATAAGGTAACAGAGAAGGAGATTCTAGTATGGTATATTGGCTATTATTACTTGTTACAATTATTTTTGAAGTAGCTGGAACAATTGCGATGAAACTATCAAATGGTTTAACAAAGCTCGTTCCAAGTGTACTGATTTTCGTGTTTTATGGGATTTGTTTCAGCGTGTTTGCCATCGTTGTGAAAAAGATTCATTTAAGTATTGCTTATGCTATTTGGTCTGGCGTTGGAACATTACTTATTACAATCATTAGTGTGTACTTTTTTAAAGAGCATATTAGTTTATTTCAAGCATTTTGTATTCTTTTTATTGTTTTGGGTGTCATTGGGCTTAAGGTTTCATCGGCATCATGAAAGCTATCTTTTGTAGAAGATAGCTTTTTTCTATTTGTGCAGTTAGCAATTAATACGACAAAATATGACAAGAAAGAGTAAAGCGTTTTGTTATGATACATATGAAATATTGTCTTATGTGGAGGAAAGAGTATGTTAAAAAAGGTAAGTCAAATTGTTTTAATTTTTGGCATAGCTTTTAGTTTAAGTGCTTGCACTGAGACTAAAGATAGTAATGAAAGTAAACAAGAAGATGTTCAAGATAAAGTGTATAAAATAGGGGAGACAGTAGACGTAGATGGTTTGCAAGTAACTATCGATTCAGTTAAATTAGGATATCCGGATTATGATGAGAATAAAAAGAAAGAGGAGATTTTGGGGATTATTTTCAAAGTAGAAAATAATAGTAAAAAGGAAATACCTTTTGCATTTTATGAATTTGAGATTACCGATAAGAAAGGTACAAGATTTAAAGAATATAATAACCCTGATAGCTTTATTAGTAAAAAGTTAGCACCAGATGAAAAAATTCAAGATATCATGCTATTTGACGTAGCGAAAGAAAATACGTATATCGCTACGTATAGACCGGAGTTTACGCATGAAAATAGAACGATAAAATTTGAATTGAAACCAAATAAATAAAGAAACACATTGGATTATCCAATGTGTTTCTTTATGGTAATAAATTTAAAACGCCCAGTTACCTTTACGGAAGATAGGCTCATGTCTGCCATCAGCAGTAATACCGTCAATATCAAGCTCAGCTGATCCAATCATGAAGTCGTTGTGTGTGATACTAGCGTTTGCGCCGTTTTCAGCAAGTTCTTCTTTAGACATTGTTTTTCCGCCAACTAAGTTAAATGCATAAGCATTTCCGATTGCAAGGTGGCAAGATGCATTTTCGTCAAATAGTGTATTGTAGAATAAAACATTTGTATTTGAAATTGGTGAGTCATGAGGTACTAAAGCTACTTCTCCTAAGAAGTGAGAACCTTCATCTGTTTCTACTAAATGTTTTAAAGCTTCTTCACCAGCTTCAGCTTTATAGTCTACGATACGCCCGTTTTCAAATGTTAACGTGAAATTATCGATAATATTACCTGCAAATACTAACGGTTTTGTACTAGAAACTTGGCCGTTTACACCTGTTTTAAGTGGCATTGTAAATACTTCTTCAGTTGGAATATTAGCCATAAATGGTACGTTCTTTTCATTTAAGCTACCAGCACCAGCCCATACATGTTTTTCTGGAAGTTCGATTGTTAAATCTGTTCCAGGACCTGTATAGTGAAGAGCTTTATAATGCTTTTCGTTTAAGTAATCCACTTTTGTATGTAATGTTTCATCATGTTCTTTCCATGCTTCTACAGGATTTTCTAAATCAGCACGAGTAGCTTTGAAAATAGCATCCCATAACTTTGCTTCTTGTTCTTCTGGCGCTACGTCAGGGAATACTTTCGCAGCCCATTCTTTCGTAGGAACAGAAATGACACACCAACTTACTTTATCTGCTTGTACGTAATCACGGTATACTTTCATTGCTTCTCCAGCTACTTTATGAGCTGTTGCAATACGCGATGCTTCTACACCTTTTAATAAATCAGGGTTTTCTGCATAGATAGACATAAATGCAGCGCCTTCTTTTGCTAATTCTTCACGAGCATGTGCTTTCCAAGATGGAAATTCAGCGAAAGCTTCTTCAGGAGCTAGATCGAACTTTAAGCGTGTTAACGTCTCATCATTCCAATCTACATATACGTGTTTTGCACCAGATTTATATGCTTTTTCTGTAACGAGGCGTACAAATTGTACAGCTTCAAGAGGTGCACTAATTGATAAAGTTTGTCCAGGTTGAATATTAACACCAACATTAACTGCAAGAGCAGCATATTTCTCTAACGTTTGTTCAAATGACATATGTATAATCTCCTTTAATTTGAAAGATTTCTTACTATATATAATACAAGAAAATTCTAAAAATATATATAAATATAAAGTAAAAAGAGAGCTCAAAATGTATTGAGCCCTTATATTTACTTAATTGAAGAAGCAAACTGCTCTACAGTCGTTGTATGGTGTATACGAACGCGCTTCATCTTTAACAATTCATCAGGTTCACCCTTCGTAATGAATTGCCCAGGCTTTGTCGTCGTCGCAAATTGATAATACTTCTTCGTTTCTGTAACAACCTTATCATCTACATGACCGAATGGATAAGCAATCGCGATAACAGGCTTACCTGTTATTTTTTCTAGTTTTTCTTTTGAACCTTTTAACTCTTCCTCATAGTTTGTAATTTTCGGTAAGTCTGCATGTGTTGCAGTATGAGATTGCACCGAGAAAATGCCGGAATCAACCATTTCTTTTATTTCAGAAGTAGACAATGCTCCTTCTACATCAACGTTATCAACAATCATATATTCTGTTGCTGCCGGTTTAAAAGTATCATCTTTTAGCTTTTGTAAAACGCGAAATGCATTCATATTATTTTTCATACCATCATCAAATGTAACGAAAATCGGCTTATTTACTTTATTTATATCACCCCAGCGTTCAAACGTTAAAAGCGTATAACCATTGTCTTTTAAATGTTTCATTTGTGCTTCAAAGTTAGCTGGTGATACGAATAAGTCTTTAATACCTTGACCATGATAATCATCGATTGCGTGATACATAAGAACAGGAACCTTTTGTTCGAAAGTAATAGTAGATTTCGTAAGCGGGATTGTTTTCCCATCTTCTTTCATTCCTGTTGCTTCAATTTGGAACTCACCGCGTTTTCCTTCAAATTCTTTTATGTCAAAAGGAATTGTAAATTGTTTCTCCTTTTCTTTAGAAGAAAAAGATTTAGCACGTTCCTTTCCATCAGCTGTGCGCCAAATTTTATATTGTACTTCATTTAAAGAATCTTTTAAGTCTGTAATATGAATACTTGTGTTTGTAGATTCGTGTGTGATGGGAGTATAAGAAATTTTACCTTGTTCTTGTAGAGCCTCTTTTTGTATAGCTACTTCTTGAACCTTTTTCTCTTTTTTAGGTTCTTGGCTTACATTGCTAGTATTGCAGCCTGCTAGAATGGCAGACGTACATAAAGCAATTGCTGCGTATTTTCTCATAAAAATCACCTTCTATTGTGTAGTATGTTGCATATTGACATTAAAATCCCCACCGCTATAAGAGTGGTGGGGATTTACCCTTGTTCATCATATCATTTGAAGAAAATGAGGGGAATATGATTTTTAGGAGGCTATTAAGGTAATAGATTAGTGACTTTGAATAGATGTATTTTTTTGTTTCTTATTAGAATTAATAATAATATAACCGACTACAAAGATAAGAGGAATAATGAAGACATAGATAGGCATTCCCCATACATAATAGCTTTTCAGCGTTAAGACTAGTAAATGTAAGAAATCGAAAATTGCGTGGGCTTTCATAATATCCTCCAATGGTTTTTTTGAAAATTATAACATTTTTAACTTGTTATTTGTATAATTTGGAAAGTGATTTAAGCTAATTTTAAAGTAAGAAGAATACATATTAATATGCAATTTTGCATATTAATATGTATTTTATTAAAATATAAAGATTTTATACTATAATGAAAACCGCTATAAAACTAAGTAAGAATAATGTATGGAGTGGAGAATAGAAATGAAATATAAAAAAATAATATATATCTTTTTCATATCGCTATTTATAGTTGGTTGTCAAAGTGAAGTGAGTAAAGCGAATAGCGTGGAAGAGTATATTCCATCGCATCTTATGAATGCGGAAGTGACGGCGGATATTATGACAATAGAATTTCCTTATGAGATAAAAGAGAAATTAGAGAAAATCGGAAATAAAATGAGCAATAGTATTACAAATAATTTAGATTGGTATTTGAAGTATGCCGAAGAAGAAATTATACCGAAAAAAACGTTTCCTTATCATCAAAACTTAGGTATTACAAAAGAAGAATATGATTTTATGATAGATAAAATGGATAATGCAGAATATATAAATACCAAAGACGGAAAACTCTTTTTTAAAAAGAAAGATCATGAAATTCAAATTCTCTCTGATGAAAATTTGAAGCTAATTAAAAATATTCGAATTGATACAGAGAAGAATACAATTAAAACTCCTTTGGGAGAATGCGAATATGAAGGTGAAATAAAGGCGTCGGATGAACAAAAAGCTACTGGTCCATGGAGTGGGAAGATGTGGACTTTAAAAAGCGATGGATTACTTTATCATTTTTCATTAGGAAAGTTAAAAAATATAAACAAATCTATCATTTACATTTCAATAAAAGGTATATATAAAGATAGGATTATCAATACAGAAGAAGCAGTTGAATTTCACTCGGTTTCATAAAGAATCAAAAAAAACACCTTACTTGTTAAAGTAAGGTGTTTTTTTATTAAATAAACAATCCAGCGATTGTCGCAGATAAAATAGAAGCAAGTGTTGATGCAAATAGCATTTTCCAACCAAATTTAGAAACAACGCTTCCTTGCTTTTCAGAAAGGGCACGGATTGTACCAACGATTGCACCAATTTGGCTAATACTTGCGAAGCTAATTAAGAATACTGTAACGATTCCAACTGTACGTGGAGCTAATGTTGTAGCTGTGTCTTTTAAATCAAGGATTGCTACAAACTCATTTAAAACAATCTTCGTACCCATAATACCACCAGCTGGGATAATATCTTGAGTTGGAATACCCATTAAGAATGCGAATGGAGAAAGTACGTAACCGAAGATTTGTTGTAAAGTAACAGCATGTCCCATTGCGCCTGAAGCTGCACTAATTACGTAGTTTACAACTTCCATCACACCGATAAAGGCGATCATTAATGCGGCAACGATACCAGCTACTTTTAAACCATCAAGCGCACCGTTAATCATTGCGCCGATAAAGCTGTCCCCGAATAGAGTTCTATCAAATTTCTGAATCACTTCATCTTCTTTCTTCGTATCAACTGGTGTTAATAACGAACAAACGATTAAGCTTGAGAATAAGTTTAGCGGAAGAGCTGCCAGTACGTATTTTGCATCTAACATCATTACGTATGATGCTGTAACAGAAGCAGAAACGGAGCTCATCGCAGAACAACAAATGATAAACATACGGTTTTTATTGAAATGCTGTAAATCGTTTTTAATAACGATTAACGCTTCACTTGAACCGAAGAATACAGAGTTTACTGCGTGGAATGACTCAACACGTGGTAAACCAGTAATTTTTGAAATAGCACCGCCGACAACGCGAACGATGAATGGTAAAACACCTAAATAACTAAAGATTGAAAGTAGTGCTGAGAAAAATACGATAATTAATAATACGTTTAAGAAAAAGACAAAATCTCTGTGAATTCCATTAAAGAGAAAATCGACACCTGTCGTACCAAGTTTAATTAGTTTGTTGAAAACTTTACTAATGAAAATAATGATTTGTTGACCAATCTTTGTAGCAAACATAAACCAACCGATTAAAATTTGGAAACCAATCATAATTGCAATTGCACGGAAGTTGATTTTACTTTTGTTGTTTGACAAAGCAAAACATAAACCTAACACGGCAATAATACCGATAATGCTCATTACATATTGCATGTAGTTGCCCCTTTCAGAAGTTCGTATAAAGTTTGTACATAAAACGCTCGTTATATTACTAAAAATAAAGGAATGAGGTTTTATGTCATACGTAAGATGTCTGACCTTTTAGAAAAATAAAAATAAAAAAGACCCATATGGATTCACTTTCATCTATGAGAGAAAGCTAATCAATATGAGTCCTTTTTTGCGCATAGGCTAATATTCATTAGTTTTCCCCATAGTCCAGCAATTTAAGGTTGCCGGGTAGAAACTCTCGATCCATATTATCAAGTATATATGAGGTAACATCGTCCGTATTAAATTAGTAGTAGCGTAACATTAACAGAGAAGTATCGTCAATAGCTTTTTTTCTTCCAATAGAAAAAGACCATATAAGTATGATAAAATGTAACGCAGTGTTATGAAAAAGAGAGGTCGGAAAATGAGTACTAAAATGACGCCACCAGTTGAGAAAAACGAGTTTATAGATGTAGTATTTGAAGATTTAACACATGATGGTGCCGGTGTTGCGAAAGTAAAGGGCTATCCTATTTTCGTTAAAAACGGATTACCAGGTGAAGAAGCGCAAATTAAAATTATTAAAGTGAAGAAAAACTTCGCATTTGGTCGTTTAATGAAGCTTCATACAGAAAGTCCATATCGTAAAGATGCTGAATGCCCAGTATATAATCAGTGCGGCGGTTGTCAGCTTCAGCACTTAACTTATGAAGGACAATTACAAGCGAAAGAAAAACAAGTACGTGACGTTATGCAGCGTATCGGAGGACTAGCTGATGTTCCTGTTCATCCTGTACTTGGCATGAAGAATCCGTGGGTATACCGTAATAAAGCACAAGTACCAATCGGAGAACGTGAAGGCGGACTTGTAGCTGGTTTTTATCGCCAAGGAACGCATGACATCATTAATATGGAATCATGCTTAATTCAGGCAGAAGAAAACGATACATTAATCCAAGAAGTAAAACGTATTTGTGAAAAGCACGGTATCACTGCGTACAACGAAGAGCGTAACAAAGGAACACTTCGTCACGTAATGGCTCGTTACGGACAAGTAACAGGAGAAATTATGCTTGTCTTCATTACGCGTACAGCAGAATTGCCGAACAAAAAAGCAATTATTGAAGAAATTGCAGCGAAATTCCCAGAAGTAAAATCAATTGTTCAAAACGTAAATACGAAGCGTACGAATGTAATTTTCGGAGACAAAACGACAGTACTGTACGGATCAGAATACATTTATGACTTTATCGGTGACATTAAATTTGCGATTTCAGCACGTTCATTCTATCAAGTAAACCCAGAGCAAACGAAAGTGCTTTACGATAAAACGTTAGAATACGCAAAATTAAATGGTAACGAAACAGTAATCGATGCCTATTGCGGAATCGGATCAATCTCGTTATTCCTAGCGCAAAAAGCGAAAAAAGTGTACGGCGTTGAAATCGTCCCAGAAGCAATCGAAGACGCAAACCGAAACGCAGCACTAAACAACATGACAAACGCTGAATTTGGCGTAGGAGAAGCAGAAGTAGTCATTCCAAAATGGTACAAAGAAGGCGTAATCGCCGACACAATGGTCGTAGACCCACCGCGTAAAGGCTGTGACGAAGCATTACTAAATACAATCATCGACATGAAGCCAAACCGCGTCGTATACGTATCGTGTAACCCAGCAACATTAGCACGTGATTTAAAAGTACTAGAAGAAGGCGGATATAAAACACAGGAAGTACAGCCTGTTGATATGTTCCCGCATACGACGCATGTGGAGTGTGTGGCTTGGCTTAAGTTGGTATAATAGGAAAGCAGTTGATATAGGGGAAATCTATACCACCTGCTTTTTGGTTTACAAAAATACCATTCATAAGCGATTTTAGTTAAAATAAATATTGCTGATTTTCACAAATTATAAATTGAGATTTTGAAATTGTATTCATAGTGAGAGGATTTGAATTTGAAATGATAGATAATTTTTGGCGTGAATTACCACGACCATTTTTCGTACTTGCACCAATGGAAGATGTGACAGACGTTGTTTTCCGTCACGTAGTAAGTGAAGCAGGTCGTCCGGACGTATTCTTCACAGAGTTTACAAACTCGGATAGCTATTGTCATCCAGAAGGTATGAAAAGTGTACGTGGCCGTTTAATTTTTACAGAAGACGAACAGCCGATGGTGGCACATATTTGGGGAGACAATCCCGAATACTTCCGTCAAATGAGTATTGGTATGGCAGAACTAGGATTTAAAGGCATCGATATTAACATGGGTTGCCCAGTACCGAACGTTGCATCAAGAGGAAAAGGTAGTGGCCTTATTCTACGTCCAGACGTTGCGGCAGAACTTATCCAAGCAGCAAAAGCGGGCGGACTACCTGTCAGCGTAAAAACACGACTTGGCTTTAAAGAGTTAAGCGAGTGGGAAGATTGGTTAACGCACATTTTCAAACAAGATATTGCAAACCTTTCTATTCACTTACGTACAAGAGAAGAAATGAGCCAAGTAGATGCGCATTGGGAACTAATTCCGGAAATTAAAAAATTACGTGACCGTATCGCACCAAATACGTTAATAACAATCAATGGAGACATCCTTGATCGTAAAATGGGGCTGGAACTTGCTGAAAAATACGGCATTGATGGCGTAATGATCGGACGAGGCATCTTCAAAAATCCATTTGCTTTTGAAAAAGAGCCAAGAGAGCATAGCAGTAAAGAGCACCTAGATCTTTTAAGACTACAACTTGATCTTCAAGATCAATATGCAGAAGTACTGCCACGCTCAATCACAGGGCTTCACCGCTTCTTCAAAATTTATGTAAAAGGCTTCCCTGGAGCTGCTGAATTGAGAAATCAATTGATGAGTACGAAATCGACTGATGAGGTGCGTGCTTTGTTGGATAAGTTTGAGGATAGTGTTGGTGTGGCTCAGGATAGTGAGACGGTTTAACTTTTAAGCAGTTAAATCATTTCATATGTAGTGCATGACATGAGTGAGTTGAAAATAAGCGTAGAGCTGGAAAAGAACAGTGTATTTGAGAAATCAAAACACTGTTTTTTTTCTTTTAGTTAATGTTAAGAGAGAAATCTTTTTATAGGCATATAAAAAACATGTAAGAGCGCTGTAGATACAATGATAGAGAAAAGTTCGGGTAAGACTATAAAACATATCTTTAAAATGTTAAAGTATTAATTTAGCGGACAATAACTAAAAGGTTAGATTAAACATGATAATTTAAAGTAGGTTATAGCATAAACTTTAACCGCTGAATAAATAATCAACATTTCAGGAGGAAACCCAATGGCAATGAGCAACAACGATATATTAAAAAGAGTACGATACGCTTTAGATATAAAAGATATAGATATGGTAGAAATCTTTAAACTAGGCGGGATGGAAGTAACGAAAGAAGACGTAGTTGATATGCTTACAAAAATAAAGAGAGCTCCTCAGCATGAAGCTGAAAATGATGAGGTAGCTGAAGATGAGTACGTAAAAACATGCGATATGATGATGTTAGAGGCATTTTTAAATGGATTTATTACTTTAAAAAGAGGAAAGCAAGATCCGAAACCAGGGCAGCCTGCACCTGTACAGAGCAAGGAGAGTGCCAATAACCTTCTTCTAAAGAAAATGAAAATCGCACTATCTTTAACGAGTGAGGATGTACTTGATATATTAGATAGCGTAGGCGTTACGGTAACAAAAGGAGAGTTAGGCGCTCTATTAAGAAAGAAAGGCCATAAAAATTACAAAGAGTGTGGCGATAGATACGCAAGGAATTTCATTAAGGGATTAGGTGTAAAGTATAGAGGATAATGAGTTCGTTAAAGCAGTAAATGATATAATAGGTAGAGTAGGACGTTCGTATCCTACTCTTTTTTATTTGTAAAAATACTATGCTAGGTGATGAAATGGTACATACATATTTAGGTGAGACAATTAATTTTCATATAACTTATAAGAAGAAAAAGTCCGTGCGTCTTTTTGTGGATTCGTATGGAAATGTGGAAGTACAGGCTCCGAAAGGAACACCTGTTGAATACTTAGTCCAGTTGCTAGAGGAGAAGTGGGATTGGATTCAGACAACACGTAAGGAAATGGCGGAGCGAGCGCATGGACCACAGGAAAAGGATTATGATCAAGGAGAGGGCTTTTTGTATTTAGGGAATACGTATCCGATACAGATTTCCCAAGATGCAAGCATTGAGCAAGACAATGCGATTTTTGAAGGGGATAAGTTACATATTTATGTGAAAGAGCTTAAGGATGAGAAAATACAACAAGCTTTAAAACGATTTTACTATAAGCGGTGTAAATCTTTAGTAGAGAAGAGTATTAAAGCGCATCAAAGTAATTTCAAAACAAAACCACGTTCTATTCGTATTACAGATAGTAGTCGTACTTGGGGTACTTGCGATTCTAATTTACAACTAACATTCAATTGGAAGCTAGCAATGGCACCACAGCGAGTAATTGACTATGTAGTTGTTCATGAAATGTGTCATATGGTTCATTTAAATCATGATCGATCTTTTTGGCGTCTTGTCGGGAAGATAATGCCTGATTATAAAGAAATGGAGAATTGGTTAGCGTTATCTAGTTGGAAGATGACGGTTTAGGAAGGGATATCGATTTTTGTCTGTAAATCGATATTTCTTGTCGAATCGTTGATATATTGTGAGTTTTGATAGATATATTTTAAAAATCGTTGATATATTGTAAGTTATGATAGATATATTCGAAAAATCGTTGATATAATTTCATTTACCACAGGATTGTTCAACAAATCGAAAAGAGAAGAGGTCACAGCAGACATCTCCTCTTTTCGAGTATATAGATTATCGCCCAAACTTCACAATGAAAGTATCTGCTGTTTTCTCCATCTCATACCCACGATACCCCTCCGAAAGCAAAGCCTGCTGTCGACTAGCATCACTCATTAGAATACTTTGAATATCCGTCCAATCGCTTTCTTTATCTCCGCGCAATTTCTTCACAAAAACATACCGCAGACTACCACCATACTTCTCCTTTAGCGCAGCAATCGCCATCCCTTGCGCAAACTTATCCTTCAAACTCGGGATGTTAAAAGGAGCAACGGTGCAGCATACATAATCATATTTGCTATCTTCTTTTTGCAATTCGTCCATGATGACGTTTGCTAATATTTTTTGCATACCATTTCCTCGGCAGTTCGGATGAACGTTTGAGATTTCTTGATAGATGACGCGGTGCAGTTCACTTTCTGATAGACCAATATCAAGCCCTAAATGTTCATCGTCGATAGGAGGGACGAGTAGAGCGCGAAATGCGATGAGTTCGTTTTCGATAAAAGCACCGATCATCATGCCGTTTCCTTCTAGAATGTATTGAAATTCTTCTTGTGAGAGTGGTTGTAAACGACTTTTATCTTCTAGTGCTTCAACTACAATGTTTTGTAGTGATAAAATTTGTTCGATGTGCTCTAGTGATAGTAATGTAACGTGAAATGATTCGTTATTTTGTTTTAATGTTCCTTCGTATAGAACCGTCATATGATAGTCCTCCTTTAGCGTACAACGTCTTGAAAGACGGTTAGTTCTTGTAATGTATCTTCGTTTATTTCAATGCCGAGTCCGGGCTTTTCGTTTAAGCGAATGAATGGTACGTCGTAATGTAAGTTTCCGATGTCTTTTGTGAATTTTAATGGCCCTGTTAGCTCTACGCTCGTAATGATTTTTTTTGAGAAAGCGACATGGAATCCTGCGGAAGAGGCAACAGATGATTCGACCATTGATCCCACTTGGCATTCAATGCCTGCCATTTCTGCTTGATGAGCGAGCTTTACAGCTGGATATATGCCGCCGCATTTCATTAGTTTTATATTTACTTTATCAGCAGCTTCTAATTTAATAATTTGGCGCATTTCACGAGAACTTTTTAATCCTTCATCAATCATAAGCGGGAGGTCTGTTTTAGAACGAATATGAGCCATGGCATCAATATCGTCCGCGATAACAGGTTGTTCAATCCAGTCAATGTTTAAATGTCCTAATGAACGTAGTGCTGTTAATGTGTTTGCGCTATTTTTCCAGCCTTGGTTTACATCAACGCGAATAGCGATGTCATTTCCTACACGTTCTCGTACAGCTTCAATACGTTTCACATCTTCTTTTACATTTGTACCAACTTTCATTTTGAAAGATTGGTAACCTTTTTGAATCATAGAAGCAGCTTCTTCAGCCATGTTTTCTGGATCGGCAATACTTAAAACATGAGTGACAGGGAATTCTTCATGGTAGCGCCCGCCAATTAATTGATATACAGGTTGATTTAGTTTTTTGCCCATTATATCAAAACAAGCAATATCAATTGCGGCTTTCGCTGTTGGAACACCGTAAATTGTATTGTCCATCATGTCGTGTATTTTTTCGATATTCATTGGATTTTGCCCGATTAGAGCAGGGGTTAGCGTATGTTTTAAAGTATAGAAAGTACTTTCCCATGATTCACCTGTGACGTGATCATCAGCAACGCCTTCACCGTAACCGATAATACCTTCATCTGTTTCCATTTTGACGATAATAGAGGGCATATCAGAATAAGAGCCATAACTAATAACAAACGGATTGCGAAGCGGTAAACGAATTGCGTAAAGATGAATAGCTGTAATTTTCATTGAATAGAAACCCCTTCCTGTTTACAATAGTTTTATACATTTGATATAGTTGACGTTAAATAGTCGTTAATTAATGATAAGGAGTTAGAGAAAATGATGATAAAAATTGCAGTTGTCGGTTCAAAGGAGTTTATGGAGAACCTTTTTCCTATTGCTCAAAAATTAGAAGGAATAGAAATTGATCCATATATTTACCTTCATCCGGCGGAATCTTCTGAACTATTAAAGTGTTTAAAGCCTTGTGATGTCATCTTTTTCTCAGGTGCTTTACCTTATTATATGGCAAAAGAAATAAGAGAACAATTACGAATTCCAAGTACATACTTACAGCAAGACGAGACAACTGTCGCATCTTCAATTCTTTCTATCATGTATCATCAAAGTATTCAACCACATAACATTTCCATCGATTTAGTAGACCGCTCGTTTATTACAAATGTGTTCCATGATATCGGTATAAAAGAAAGCCCGCAAGTGTTGGATTATGAAAATATGCTGTGGAGTAAAGATGAGATAAATAGAGTTATCGATTTTCATGTAGCTAAATATCAATCTGGAGAGGCTCATTTAGCTTTAACTAGTATTCACGCTGTTTACGACGAGCTTCAAAAAATAGGTGTTCCTTCAGAGCGTATGATTGATCCAACACAATCCATTATACATGGGCTAAAAGATGCAAAAATAAAAGCTGAGTTAGCAAAAAGCTATTCAGCTACTGTTGGTGCTTGTATTATTTCTTCCTTAGAATTACGAACGAGTTTGCTTGAAAAACTAGATGTCATTTCAAAAGAACTACGTGGTTCATTTAAACAAGTGGATGAAATGACATGCATTTTGTATACAACTCGTGGTGATATCGAATCAATTATTAAAACAAATGCGATAGATAACTTGTTTGCGAGCGTAGAAGGAACGATAGCTATTGGATTTGGTTATGGGAAAACCGTGAAAGAAGCGGAGCAAAATGCAAAAATCGCTCAAAGTTTTGCAAAGAACAATCCAATAGATCGTTGTTTTTATATACTAACAAGTGATAAAGATTTGTTTGGTCCGTTCCCGAAAGAACAGAGAGTACAAAGTTTGAAAAATGATAATCCGGAACTAATGAAAATAGCGAAGGAAACAAAGCTTAGTCCGGCCAACTTGTCAAAAATCATTCAATTTAGTCAATCGCACCCGTCATTGAAGTTTACAGCAGCTGATCTTTCTGAGTACTTACAAGTGACTCGAAGATCGACAGAAAGGTTGTTAAAGAAATTAGTTGATTACGGGTATGCTCATATTTGCGGCGAGGAAATGCCCTATCTACAAGGGCGACCTCGCGCACTATATGAACTGAATTTACCGCTATTTTTAAGCTTCTAGTTGAGCTTTTTGTTTCTTTAGTAGTTCTGCTTTTTCAATGTCTGATAGTTTTACAATTGTGAAGCCTGTTATACCATAAATGATTGAGATAATAGGTACGATGAAATTCAAAATAGCATAAGGGGCATATTCAAATGCACCTACGCCAAGTGTAGCGAGAATAAATACACCGCACGTATTCCAAGGAACGAAGACAGAAGTTAATGTTCCGCCATCTTCTAATGCTCTGGATAAGTTTTTTGAATGTAGTCCTTTTTCTGTGTATGCATTTGCGTACATTCTTGAAGGGACAACAATTGAAATATATTGTTCAGAGCAAGTAAGGTTTGTTGCAAAACAAGATGCGATAGTAGAAGCGATAAGCCCTTTTGCTGATTTCGCTAACTTTAAAATTTGATTTACAATTGAGCGAAGAATACCTGTATGTTCTAATACTCCTCCGAAAGTCATAGCGACAATTGTCATCGAGACTGTATTCATCATCGAATCTAAGCCACCGCGGTTAAATAGTTCGTCTACTAGCTTGTTTCCAGTGTCTATAACAAATCCAGCTTGGAGTGCACCGACAGATGCTGAGACAGAACCACCTTGAATAAAGACTTGTGATAAAAATCCTAAAATAATACCGACGAGAATCGCTGGTATAGCAGGGACCTTTTTAGCGACCAATACCATAACGACTACGGGTATAATTAGTAGGAAAGGTGAGATAACAAAGTTTTGTTGCAATACTTGTAACGTTTGATCGATACTCTTCGCATCAATATTGTTAGCGCCGAAGCTTCTTCCTAAGACCGCGTAGACGATAAGAGTAATAATTAAACCTGGAACTGTAGTAAATAACATGTGACGAATGTGTGCGAATAAATCTGTATTTGTTAATCCTGCGGCTAAGTTAGTGGTATCTGAAAGCGGTGACATTTTATCGCCAAAATAAGAGCCTGAAATAATGGCACCAGCAACCATTGGAGCTGGGATTCCCATACTTAGGCCAATTCCCATTCCAGCAACACCAATTGTTCCCATTGTAGACCAAGAGCTACCAATTGCTAATGCAACGATAGAACAAATGACGGTAATGGAAACTAAAAATAGTGATGGAGTTAAAAGTTTTAAACCGTAATAAATCATCGTTGCGACGATTCCACCGCCAATCCAAGCACCAATTGTTAAGCCAACAAGAATAATAATGACGATAGCAGGTAATGCAAGACGAATCCCTTTATACATTGCTTCTTCAAGATCATTCCATTTGTAACCATAACGCCAAGCGACAATAGAAGCAACGGTTGTACCAATAATAAGTGGAACGTGAGGAGTTTGTTTTAATACAACAATTGTAACCATCATAACTGCAACGGTAATGATAATAGGGATAATCGCTATTCCAAAAGGTATTTCTTTTTTCATAAAGTTCCTCCTTGTTACGTATGTTTGTTTGTATTTTTAGAATTGTCGTAAAATAGACGTTTATTAGGTTATGATAACTAAAAGTTTATGTAAGCGTCAACATAAAAAAACAGAAAATAAGGAATGTTCTAGTTGTTTGTTTAGTTTGTAATATAAGTGCAGAGTAAGCTTTTTAAGTATTTAAAAATAAATAATTGACTTTTTTCTTAAAATTCAATATGTTCATAAAAACATCTGTTTTTCATAAGTATAATTAACCCGAATCGTTTGTAATGTGGGAAGGAGACTGGAACGTTGAAAACATTAGAACTACAAGAGCGCTTAACGGAGATTTTTCAGCATTTACACGAAAACCCTGAAGTAAGTTGGAAAGAATATGAAACGACAGCGTATATTACTGACTTTTTAAAAGAAGAAGGAATTTCATATAGAACATTTGATGATTGTCCAGGTGTAATTGCTGAGATTGGAGGCGGGAATCCAGTTATTGCGATTCGTGCTGATATGGATGCACTTTGGCAAGAAGTAAATGGAGAATTTAAAGCGAACCATTCATGTGGCCATGATGCTCATATGACCATTGTAATGGGACTTATTTTACAATTGAAAAATATGAGATGGAAAAGTGGTACGGTTAGATTTATTTTTCAGCCGGCAGAAGAGAAGGGGAATGGTGCTTTGAAGATGGTGGAGAAAGGTGCTGTAGATGATGCTGATTTCTTATTTGGCGTCCATCTAAGACCAATTGAAGAACTATCTTTGAAACAAGCAGCCCCATCTATTCGCCATGGAGCAGCAGGATTTTTAGAGGGTATGATTCATGGGGAGGATGCACACGGGGCAAGACCACACCAAGGTGTGAATGCAATTGATGTCATTTCCATGATTAATATCGGTTTGAAAAATATTTGGCTGCCACCGCAAAGTTCCTATTCAGTAAAAATGACGAGATGCCAAGCAGGTGGTGATAATTTAAATATCATTCCGGGAAATGGTCATTTCAGTTTAGATGTAAGAGCTGAGAGTAATATACTATTAGAAGAATTAAAGAAAAAGATTGAGCATGTAATAGAATCAGCTGCATCGATGGGGTCGAAAACTTCATACGAATGGATGGATCTTGCACCAGGAGCAGAGGTTTCCGAAGAAGCAGAGCGCTTTATGCGTAAAGGTATTCTCGAAGTGTATGGGGAAGAGAGATGCACAGGGCCTCTCTATACGACAGGAAGCGATGATTTCCATTACTATACAGTGAAAAGACCACATTTAAAAGCTGTCATGCTTGGACTAGGAGCAGACCTACAACCTGGATTACACCATCCGTATATGAGGTTTGATCATAGTTGTATTATGGATGGGGTAGAAATATTGAAACAAACTGTATTGAAAGTGTTAGAAGACAGGGGCTAGAGAGCTCCTGTTTTTTTGTCGTGAATTGTCGGCAAATCGATATATTTGAAAAACCGTTGATATATTTGAAGTTATGATAGATATATTGAGAAAATCGTTGATATATTTAAAGTTATGATAGATATATTGAGAAAATCGTTGATATAATTTCACGTACCTATTAATTTGATGAAAAATGAGCCTCCAGTACATGGTGTATAATAATAAGTACCATTTTTTAATAGGAGAAAACGAATGAACGAACAATATTACGATGCAGTTTTACATATAAAAACAGTCGGTGAGCAAAAAGGGTTTAACAAGTCTATGCATTATCATCGCTATGAACCGACACCGTATAGCGGGTTAGATGAGTTATTGAATCAATATGAAATACGAAGTAGCGACCGAATTGTAGACTTTGAGTGCGGAAAAGGGCGATTAAACTTTTATATGCATCATAAATGTGGTGCTTCAGCAGTTGGAATTGAAATGAATGAAGAGTTTTATAAAGAAGCGATGGATAATCGAGATCGTTATGCACGAAAGGCACGAAACAGTAAGGGGAAAATTCAATTCCAATGTTGTTTAGCGCAGGAATATGAGATTGATCCACATGATAATAGGTTTTATTTCTTTAATCCGTTTTCTGTGCAAGTGTTTATGAATGTAGTAAATAACATTTTGCTTTCAGTAGAAAACACGGGGAGAGAAGTGGATATTATTTTATATTATCCTTCTGAGGACTATATTTTCTTCTTAGAAAATCAGACTGCGTTTGAGCTGAAGAAAGAAGTTAGATTGCCAGGTGCTTATGAGAAGAATGGGAATGAGAGGTTTTTAGTTTATACATTAGGGTAATAAAAAAACAGGTGCCAAGGCACCTGTTTTTTTTATTAGTTACGGATTAAGTAATCAAATGCACCTAAAGCTGCGTTTGCACCTGAACCCATAGAGATGATGATTTGTTTGTACGGATTATTTGTACAGTCACCTGCAGCAAACACTCCTGGTACGTTTGTAGCGCCGTGCTTGTCTGTTACGATTTCACCGCGAACGCGTTCAACTGTTTCGCCTAACCAGTCTGTGTTTGGCACAAGACCGATTTGTACGAATACACCTTGTAATTCAACGTGATGAACTTCTTCAGTTTCACGATCGATGTAAGAAATACCGTTTACTTTATCAGTACCAGTGATTTCTTTCGTTTGAACGTTTTTCAGAACAGTTACGTTTGGTAAGCTGTTAAGACGCTCTTGTAATACAGCATCAGCTTTTAATTCTGGCATGAATTCAAGAACAGTTACGTGCTTAACGATACCTGCTAAGTCGATAGCTGCTTCAATACCAGAGTTACCTCCGCCGATAACTGCTACGTCTTTTCCAGTGAATAATGGACCGTCACAGTGTGGGCAATATGCTACACCTTTATTTTTGAACTCAGCTTCACCTGGTACGCCAACATTACGCCAGCGAGCACCTGTAGAAACGATTACGCTCTTACTTTTCAGAATAGCGCCGTTTTCAAGTTCCACTTCAATAAGTTCTTTTTTCTCTAAACGTTTCGCACGTTGTAGATTCATTACATCGATGTCGTATTCTTTTACGTGCTCTTCAAGGCTTGCTACTAGCTTAGGACCTTCAGTCTTTTTCACGCTGATGAAGTTCTCAATGCCCATAGTATCCATTACTTGACCACCGAAGCGCTCAGCAACGATACCAGTGCGGATGCCTTTACGTGCTGCGTAAATTGCTGCACTTGCACCAGCAGGGCCGCCACCAACAACAAGAACATCGTATGGATCTTTATCAGAAAGCTCTGATGCATCTGGACCGTTACCCATTTTAGCTAAAATTTCTTCAAGTGTCATACGACCGCTTCCGAAAGATTCGCCGTTTAGGTAAACAGTTGGTACTGCCATAATGTCTTTGCTTTCTACTTCCTCTTTGAATGCAGCGCCATCAATCATAGTATGTGTAATACCAGGGTTAAGAACGCTCATTACGTTAAGAGCTTGTACAACATCAGGACAGTTATGACAACTTAGGCTGATATAAGATTCAAAATGATATTCGCCTTGAATGTTTTTAATTTGATCGATTAATTTTTGTTCAACTTTTGGAGCGCGTCCACTTACTTGTAGTAAAGCTAACACTAATGATGTAAATTCGTGTCCTAATGGAATACCAGCGAATACGACACCAGTGTTTTCACCAGGGCGGTTTACGCTAAAGCTTGGTGTTCTCTCTAATTCAACTTTTTCTACTGTAATCTTAGATGACATAGTAGCTAATTCGTCTACTAGAGCTAACATATCTTTAGATACGTTATCGTCTCCTGCGCTTACTTTAAGTAAAATATCGTTCTCCATTAATTGAAGGTATTGGGATAGTTGTGTTTTTATATCTGCATCTAGTATCATTTTGATCGAACTCCTTAGATTTTGCCTACAAGGTCAAGGCTTGGTTTAAGTGTTGCAGAACCCTCTTGCCATTTAGCTGGGCAAACTTCACCTGGGTTGTTACGTACGTATTGAGCAGCTTTAATTTTGTTAACAAGAATGCTTGCGTCACGGCCGATACCGTCAGCATTGATTTCCATAGATTGGATAACGCCGTCTGGATCGATGATGAATGTACCACGAGCAGCAAGACCTTCTTCTTCCATTAAAACGTTGAAGTTTGTAGTGATTGTGCGAGTTGGGTCACCAATCATGATGTACTCGATTTTGCCGATAGTTTCTGAGCTATCATGCCATGCTTTGTGAGTGAAGTGAGTGTCTGTAGATACAGAGTATACTTCAACGCCTAAGTCTTTTAGAGTTGCGTATTGGTTTTGTAAGTCTTCAAGTTCAGTTGGGCAAACGAATGTGAAGTCAGCTGGGTAGAAACAAACTACACTCCATTTTCCTTTTAAACTTTCGTCAGTAACTTGGATAAATTCTCCATTATGGTAAGCATTAGCTTTAAACGGTTTTACTTCTGTGCCGATTAATAACATGTTAAAATTCCTCCTAAATGTTGGTTTTGAGCATCAAAAAATAGTGTGCTCATAAAATATATTTTTTAATTAACTATAATAATTCTAATTCGATATTAATTATCATATAGAAGTGGTTATTTTGTCAAGAGAATAAACCAACTTTATACCAATTTAATTAATATTTATTCTCAATTAAGACTAACAGGGAATGGAAAGGTAATTTTAAGTCTATAAATTTTAGATGAGTAGTTGAAAGTTTAGTGTGTATGTTAGAGATAGTGTGTAAGTTTAATTTCTTAGGAAGGAGATATTTCTTAGAAGTTGTGGTTTTGAAAAGGAACTGCTTACTTCTATTTTACAAAGAATTTTGTGATAAATAAAATAAAATGAATCGGAAATTTTTTGAACAATTTTTGTCATCTCAAATATATAATTAGGAAGTATATTACGATAATAGTTAGAAACATTGACTCAAAGTGCTAACAAGATATAATAAAACCTAGATATACATTTCAAAAAGAAGATCATATATTTTAGGATGAAAGATTTAATCCTATTATTTTTTATAGCTTTTAGAAAACGCTTACAATTAGTGTGGAGGGGAAACCATGTCTAAGTTCATGAAGTATTTTTTAATGGAAGCTAAAGATGTGATTGCATATGTGAAAGAGAAATTATCTAAGTTTGAACATGCAAAGGGGTTACAGTGTAAAGAAATAGGTGATGGCAATTTAAATTATGTGTTCCGCGTTTGGGATGAAAAAGAGAACATGTCTGTCATCGTAAAGCAAGCTGGGGATACAGCTCGCATTTCAGAGGAGTTTAAGTTGTCGACGAATCGTATTCGTATAGAATCAGATGTTTTGCAGTTAGAGGATGAGTTAGCACCTGGACTTGTTCCTAAGGTGTATTTATTTGATAGTGTGATGAATTGTTGCGTAATGGAAGATTTATCGGATCACACAATATTACGTACAGCACTTATAAATCATCAAATATTTCCGAGGCTTGCTGACGACTTAACTACTTTTATGGTAAATACACTTTTGTTAACATCGGATGTTGTAATGAATCATAAAGAGAAGAAGGAACTTGTGAAGAATTATATAAATCCTGAATTATGTGAGATTACAGAGGACCTCGTATATTCAGAACCATTTACAAATCATAATAAGCGTAATGAGTTATTTCAGTTAAATGAGGGATGGATTAGGGAACATATTTATAGTGATAAAGAGCTTCGTATGGAAGTAGCGAAACGTAAATTTTCTTTTATGACGAATGCACAGGCATTACTTCATGGTGATTTACATACTGGTTCTGTTTTTGTAAGAGATGATTCTACAAAGGTTATTGATCCTGAGTTTGCTTTTTATGGACCTATGGGATATGACGTTGGGAATGTAATGGCGAATTTAATGTTTGCTTGGGTGAATGCAGATGCAACGATGTCACCTGGAGCTGAGAAAGATACGTATATGGATTGGTTACAAACTACGATGGTAGAGGTAATTGATTTATTTAAGCAGAAGTTTTTAGGTGCTTGGGATATTCATGTGACCGAGATTATGGCGAAGGAAGAAGGCTTTAGCGAAGTCTATTTGCAATCTGTATTAGAGGATACAGCTGCAGTGACAGGTCTGGAATTAATTCGCCGTATTGTTGGATTAGCGAAAGTAAAAGATATTACTTGTATTGGGAATGAGGAAGCACGTGCTAGAGCGGAGCGAATTTGTCTTCAAGTAGCGAAGGGTTTTATTTTACGAGCGAATCAATATAGAACGGGCACAAGTTTTGTAGAAACGTTAAAAGAACAGTCAATGCACTACGCGAAGTAAGGGGAGAATATGATGGAAGAGCAATTAATACCAATTCAGTGGAAAGATGATGCTTTAGTTTTGTTAGATCAAACGTTATTACCAAATGAAATTGTCTATGAATCTTTTAAAACAGCTGAAAGTGTGTGGGATGCGATTCAAGTAATGAAAGTACGAGGTGCACCCGCGATTGGTGTTTCAGCTGCTTATGGAGTGTATTTAGGGATAAAGGAATTTGCTGAAAGTACGGAAGAAGGATTTATGGATGAAGTAAGAAAGGTATGTACATACTTGGCGACATCAAGACCGACTGCCGTAAATTTATTTTGGGCACTTGAAAGAATGGAAAGTGTAGCGACAGATAATATTCATTTATCAATCTCACAGCTGAAAAATAGATTACTAGAAGAGGCAAAAGAGATTCATAGAGAAGATGAAGAAATTAACCGTCAAATTGGAGAACATGCATTAACATTATTCCATGATGGAATGGGAGTATTAACACATTGTAATGCTGGTGCGTTAGCGACAACTAAGTATGGTACCGCGACAGCTCCCATGTACTTAGCGAAAGAAAAAGGATGGGACTTAAAAATCTATTCTGATGAAACACGCCCTAGATTACAAGGTTCAACGTTAACAGCATTAGAACTGCAGCGAGCAGGCATTGACGTTACTGTTATTACAGATAATATGGCAGCTATGGTCATGTCACAAGGGAAGATTGATGCGGTAATTGTTGGATGTGATCGTGTGGCAGCAAATGGTGATGTAGCAAATAAAATTGGCACATTAGGCGTATCTATTTTAGCTAAGTACTACAACATTCCGTTTTATGTAGCAGCGCCAACACCGACAATTGATTTAAAGACATCGACAGGAAAAGAAATTCCGATTGAAGAAAGAGATGCTTCTGAAGTGATTAATCGCTTCGGAAAATATTCAGCTCCGAAAGAAAGTAAAGTATATAATCCAGCATTTGATGTTACTCCACATGAAAATGTAACAGCGATTATTACAGAAAAAGGGATTGTAAAGGCACCGTTTACGGAGAATTTAAAAAAGCTATTTCAATAAGTAGATAAATGTAAAAGTCAGTCATCATAAGCTTCATACTTAGGGGGATGTATATGTTATTACAAAAAGAAAGAGAAGAAATTGTAGCGTATGGAAAGAAAATGATTTCTAGTGGTTTAACAAAGGGAACGGGCGGTAATATTAGTATCTTTAATCGTGAACAAGGTCTTGTTGCGATTAGCCCAAGTGGTTTAGAGTATTATGAAACAAAGCCTGAAGATGTAGTTATATTAAACCTAGATGGTGAAGTAGTAGAAGGAGAGAGAAAACCATCAAGTGAATTAGATATGCACCTTATTTACTATAGGAAGCGTGAAGATATAAATGCGCTTGTGCATACACACTCTCCTTACGCGAAGACGATTGCATCATTAGGATGGGAGCTTCCTGCTGTATCGTATTTAATTGCTTTCGCAGGACCGAATGTGCGCTGTGCACCGTATGAAACATTTGGTACGAAGCAATTAGCGGAGGCTGCTTTTGAAGGCATGATTGATCGCCGTGCTGTTTTACTTGCAAATCACGGTTTAATTGCTGGTGCAAATAATATAAAAATGGCGTTTACTGTTGCAGAAGAGATTGAGTTTTGTGCTCAAATTTATTATCAAACGAAAAGCATTGGGGAACCAAAGCTATTGCCAGAAGATGAGATGGAGAATTTGGCGAAGAAGTTTGAAGGGTATGGGCAGCAGTAGAATGAAACAAAAACACCCTCAAGAAATCTTGAGGGTGTTTTTTAAGCTTTTTTAAGCAACAAATACATAAAGTAAGGAGCCCCAATTAAAGCAACGACAATACCTGCTGGAATGCCATTAGGATCAACGATATTTCGTCCGATTGTATCTGCTAATAATAATAGCCATCCGCCGATTAAAAGGGCGATAGGCATGAAGATTTGATGTCTTGGACCTACTAAAGATTTCGCGATATGAGGAGCCATTAATCCGATAAAGCTAATTCCTCCTGTTACGGAAACAGCTGCGGCTGCAAGTGCAACGGCTGCAACTAATAAGTACCTGCGTTCTTTTTCAATTTCAATTCCAACGCCAATTGCGACTGGTTCGTTTAATGCTAAAATGTTTAATCGATTTGCTTTATAGAAAACAAACGGAATGAATACGATTAACCATGGGAGCATTGCTAAAACGAAAATCCAGTCATCTCCCCAAATATTTCCGGCAATCCATTTTGAGATAAAGTCCACTTTCATACGATCAGCGGATGAAATAAGGACAATCATCGCTCCAGATAGTGCAAATGCAAAACCGATACCAGTTAATGTTAATCGTATTGGTTGAAGTCCAGTTGATTTACTATATGAAAACACGTAAATTAGAACAGCTGTCAGAAATGCCCCAATAAATCCAACGACAGGTAGTAAGTAAAGAAATGAACCTACGTCTATTGGAAAGTATAAAAAGAAAATAGCAACAGCAACACCAGCCCCAGAGTTAATACCAAGAATACCAGGTTCAGCTAAATCATTTCGGGTAATTCCTTGCAGAATAGCCCCTGATAAAGCGAGAGCCATACCAGCTAATAATGTAATGACAATTCTAGGTAGTCTTAAAGAGTATAAAACAAACTCCTCTTTAAAAGTCCCTTGCCCCATTAATGTTGGGAGTAGTCGATCATAAGATAAAGATGCTGAACCAAGTCCCATTCCAACTACAATGGTTGTGATGATTACTATAAGTAAAGCGAGTATAATGAGACGCTGTTTTCTTAAAATAGATTGCATCATGAGAATGTTTTTCCTCCTTTACGTACAATGAATAGGAAGAATGGTAACCCTACAATCGCAACAATTGCCGCAACTGGTGTTTCGTATGGAGCGTTAATAGTACGTCCGATTGTATCTGCAAGTAGCATAAAGGAAGCTCCAGCAATTGCTGACATCGGTATAACAAATCGGTAATCTGGACCGACAATTGGGCGTACCATGTGAGGTACCATTAAGCCGATAAATGCCATATTTCCAACAAGCGCTACAGATGCACCTGCAAGTAAGATAATAATGATAAATAAAATAGTTTTAATAACAATAATTTTTTGACCTAGTCCAATAGCCACTTCTTCACTGAAACTAAGAACTGTCAATTTTTTTGCTAGTAAGATAGCGATAAAGATACTAATTGAAATGACTGGAATAATAATTTTTAATTGGCTCCAAGTTGTTCCAATTACGCCCCCAGCAGTCCAAAGTGATACATCTTGTGAAATTTTAAAGTAAATGCCGATTCCTTCTGAAATTGCGAGTAGAAATGCTGAAACTGCAGCGCCCGCTAATACAATTCGAAGAGGAGAAAGGCCGCCTTTTTTCACCATACCAATTCCAAATACCATAATTGCGCCAATTGCAGCACCGATAAAGCAAGCTAATGTTAAGTAAAGATAGCTGATGGAAGGGTTGAAAGCAAGTGTCAGTGCAAGCGCAGCATTTGCTCCACCAGATAGCCCTAATAATCCAGGGTCCGCAAGTGGATTTCGTGTTAATCCTTGCATAATTGCCCCAGAAACGGCTAATCCAGCTCCTACAAAAATAGCAGCAACTTCACGTGGTAAACGTATTTCTCGAATAATAGATATTTTGTCTCCTTTAGCGGAGGAAGTGAGTGCTAACCATACATCTTTTATCGAAGTATCTGCAGCACCTAATACCATTGCAACCATAAAAATAAGAAAGAATGCAATTAAGCTTAAAATTAGTTTGTATGTAAAAGCTATAGAACGTGGATTGTCATGATCTTTTGTCATTCGTTTCACATCTTTTCTGTTCATAGAATAAAGGAAGAGGAATTCTTAAATTAAGAATTCCTCATGTTTGTATTATTTACCAAGAAAGCTCTTCTTGAAGAAGTCTAGTTGGAAATCTAATGTAAGTGGATCATTGAAATAGAATTCCATCATGTTTGCTTCATATACGCGATTATTTTTTACTGCTGGGATGTTTTTATATGATTCTGTCTCTTGGAATGAGTTATCAGTATCTTTGTTTTTACTTACGATTAAGTAATCACCAGCAAATTCAGGTAATACCTCAGTAGATAATGCGTAGTAACCTTCTTTTAATGCTTTCTCTTTTACTTTTTCAGGCATTTTTAATTTCATTTCTTGGTACAGGATTTCTGTTCCACGGCCCCAGTTCTCGCCGTATACATAAAGCTGTTTGTTGAAGTTTTCTACAACAGAAACTGTTGCATCTTCACCGATTTTTGCTTTAATTTCTTTACCAGCTTCTTGTGCACGTTTCTTGAAGTCATCAACCCAAGTTTTTGCTTCTTTTTCTTTATTTAATAACTTACCGATTTCTAAATGCTGTGTTAAGTAATCAACTTTTCCGTAAGTGTATGTTACAGTAGGCGCGATTTTCTTTAACTTATCGACATTTTTAACATTTGATAAACCGATGATTAAATCTGGATTTAGTTCAGCGATTTTTTCAACATTTTCATCAGATACTTCAGCAACATCTTTAAGTTTGCTATCAAAACGTGGGTTTTGTTTAGACCATGAATCTACCCCAACAAGATTTACACCTAATGACATTACGTTACCAGCGAATGATGATAATACAACAACGCGTTTTGGATTTGCAGGAACTTCTACTTTTTTACCATCTTCAGATTGGTATGTAATTGTTTCTGATTTGCTACCTTTTGCATCGTTCTTTTTGTCTGTAGAGCTATTGCTACAAGCGCTCATAACAAGAACGAAAAGGACTGTTAGTGAAATAAATAACTTTTTCATCGTCTTTCTCCTTTAACATAGATGATATGTGTATACAATAATTTGTTTAACTGCAATCTTTTTGAAATAGTAGTGGTAATGCAAAATAATTTATTAAAAATCTTGAATATGAGATTTTATAATATAGTAATAACCATATTAATGAAAGAAGATGTAATCTCAAATTTGCTAATTATTAACAAAATGATAATGATTATCACTATTGATTCTTTAAATAATATAATTTTATATAGGTGTATTGTCAATAGTAATTTTGATTGTAAATTTTGCGGAAACAGGTTATATTTTATTGAGAATGATAATCAACGATTAATAGCTGAGGAGTGAGCACGAATGAATCGAGAAGAATTGTTTGATGTAACCGTGATAGGCGGAGGACCTGCAGGGCTTTATTCAGCTTTTTATAGTGGACTCAGAGAAATGAGAACGAAAATAATAGAATTTCAACCACATTTAGGTGGAAAAATACATGTGTATCCGGAAAAAATGATTTGGGATGTAGGAGGACTATTGCCAGTTACAGGTGATAAGTTAATTGAACAACTTGTACAGCAAGGGTTAACATTTAAGCCGGAAGTTGTATTAGATACAAAAGTAGAATCGATTATTCGTAATCAAGATGGTACTTTTACATTAAAAACAAGTACTGGCGAAGAACACTTTTCAAAAACAGTTATCGTCGCAACAGGAAGTGGTATATTGAAACCGCAAAAGTTATCTATTGAAGGTGCTGAGCGATTTGAAGTATCGAATTTAAATTATACAGTTAAATCTTTAAAGCGTTTCAAAGGTAAAACAGTTATTATTTCCGGTGGAGGCAATTCTGCTGTTGATTGGGCAAATGAATTGGAACCAATTGCGAAAAAAGTGTATGTAACTTATAGAAAAGAAGAATTATCTGGTCATGAAGCACAAGTAAAACAACTTATGAACAGCTCAGCGGAGTGTTTCTTTAATACATCGATTACAAAATTAATTGCCGGTGATAATCATGAAGCGATCGAATATGTAGAATTAACAAATCATGAAACAGGTGAGGTTTCTCATTTACCTATTGATGAAGTTATTATTAATCATGGATATGAACGCGACATTACATTATTAGAAAATAGTGAGTTAGACGTTGCAATTATAGATAATTATTATATTGCAGGTAATGCAAATAGTGAGTCTTCAGTAGATGGATTATATGCTGCTGGAGATATTTTAAAGCACGAAGGGAAACTACACTTAATTGCAGGTGCATTCCAAGATGCTGGAAATGCTGTGAATAAAGCAAAACAATTTATCCAACCAGATGCAAGTGAGTACGGAATGGTTTCTTCTCATAATGAAGTATTTAAGAAGAGAAATCGCGAACTGATTAAGCAGATGATGAAATAATAAGGAACAAGTATACCCCCACGTATTTCTCTATTCAAGTGAATGAGAGATGTACGTGGGGGTTTTCCTGTTTACTATATTTTCTATCATTATAATGACACCGGTTTCATCAGTTCATATGATATGAACATTTTATTGGTAAAGCATCCTAGAAAACAATTTAGCTATGTTTTGCTTACACAGAACATGGCTAAATTACGCTGTCCCTTTAGCGCGTTTATTAGGAAATGGCATATTTAGTATAGAAGCAATATACTGTTTTCCGTGTTTTCGAGCCAATGATTCTAATATTTGACGGACGCGTTTTGTAAGATGACCTTGTTTTTGGATGGCTTCACAATATGCGTCATAGAAGGCATATTTAGCCCAAAGGAAATCATCTTGTTGGAATAAGAAATGATTTTTGTACCATTCACCAATTGTATGATAACAATTGTTTTCATGTATTGCTGTGCTTTGAGAAAGAAAACGATCAGATAAAGATACATTCAAATGAGAAATTGTGTTTTCTGTTTCAACTTGCAGTGTTTTTTCTAACATTGTAATGATGTGACGAGTAGCCATATGTTAACTCTCCTTTGTGTAAATGGGTAATACCATTCTATATTTAAAAAATTCTTACTATATAATACTATACAATATATGGAATGCATCTACCTGCTTTTTGAACTGCATTTACAAAATCTTTTTTATTTGTTTACAAAAATAAAGTAAAGTAAGATACAGTATAGATGAAAAAATAATAAAGGAATGAACGCATTGTATATAACAATAGAAGAGACTGCGGAGTATTTGAATTTACCAAAATCGTATATTGAAGAGTTAATTCAGCAAAAGAAAATTCGTGCGCTATTCGATGGAGAGCAATATTTAGTAAATAAAGAACAATTCAATACGCATTTAGAACAAATGGAGAAATATAAGCAATTAGTGGAAGAAATATTGAACGAACCAATTCCAGAAGATATGGATGTTAAAGACGAAGATTAAACTATGGGAAATCCCTTATGAAGATATGCAGAAATGTATCTTCATAAGGGATTTTTTGTTTGAAGATATCAAAAACATAAGGAGTTCTTAGCCTTTCTTCAAATTTTGATAGGTAGTAGTCTACCATGTTAAAAGCATATTTTTTTCTAGCTAGGACAAACATAGAGAACGTAACCTGTACAGATACATATACTATCAGTGCAAAAGCTTATAAATTAATGGAAGGGGTTTTCTCGTGAGTTTATTTCATTGTGATTTTTTGAAAGACTTAATTGGATCTTTTGTGAGAGTAAACAGGGGTGGTCCAGAATCTCAAAAAGGAACAATAATATCAGTATGTCAGGACTACTTCGTATTGAAGAATGAAAAAGGTGAGCTTTATTACTATCAACTTAAACATCTAAAAAGTATTACAAAAAATGCGAAAGAATGTGGATCAAGTGATTGTGAGTGGGAAGATTGCGCCTGTGCAGAAGATTTTGAAGCACTACTTGAAAGTTTCAAATATTGCTGGGTGAAAATTAATCGCGGCGGTCCAGAGAAAGTGGAAGGCATTTTGCAAGATGTTTCTTGTGACTTCGTAACATTAATCGTAAAAGAAGAAATTATATTAATTGCAATAAAGCATATTAAAAGTGTTAACTATAATGCTTTAGCATGCGGAGAGAGTGATGAGAGCGACGATAGTAAGGAAAGTAGCGATAATTCAGGTCGTGCTCGTGCACAAAGACAATCAAGTAGAGGAAGATAATAAGAAAGGGGGATACGAAATTGGAGAACGTATTATGCTGTGACCAAATTAAATGTTTAGTTGGTGAGACTGTAAAAGTAAACCTTCGTGGACCAGAAAGTCGAGTTGGTGAGCTCGTATCGTTAGGAAAAGATTATCTAACGTTACAGTTACCTCATGGTGAATTAGTATATTATCAGTTGAAACATGTGAAGAGTCTAGTGAAGAAAGTGAAAGAAAGTAAATGTGGCGATTGCTATAGTTCATGTTTCTGCTCTGATGAGGATACTTTTTTAGATATATTAAAAGACTTGAAGTATAAGTGGGTAAAAATTAATCGTGGCGGTCCAGAGTGTGTGGAAGGTTTATTAAGTGAGGTACACCATGGCTGTATTACACTAGTAAACGGTGATGAAGTTATTTATGTAATTAAGTCTCATATTAAGAGTGTGAGTCAAGTAGTTAAATGTAAAAAGAATGAAGATGAATAATGTTTAATAAATAAGAGGGGCATTATGAGGGAAAGAGAAGAACAATTTCTTATTTCGATAGTATGAAAAGGAATTACTTACTATTAAAACAGAACTTTGCCCTGATTATTTTTTTAGAAATGGAAGACAGATAAGAAGAAATTCGTAGGAAGGAGGATATAGATGAATGAGTTAAACAAAAGTATTGGAGAAAATATATATGTTAAATTAATCGGTGAAAAAAGATTTAAAGGTGTATTAATTGATGTAGGAAATGATATCGTTGTTCTTTACAATGGACAAGACTACGTATATATATCTTTATATCATGTACAATATTATAAGTTTTTAAGATCAAATGATGAAGAAATCTCAAAACCAGATGTGGATTCTGTAATTAAGAGAGAGTCTCCTTCAATTTCTTTGAGGAAAGTATTAAGTACATCTAAAGGGATTTTTACGGAAATTTATGTAGCCGGAAATGCTCCAATACATGGTTATGTTACAAGTGTGATGAACGATTATATTGTTTTTTATAGTCCAGTTTATAAAACTGTATATATATCTTTAAAACACTTGAAATGGTTAATTCCGTATAAAGAAAATCAAGTGCCTTATGCCCTCAATAAAAATGAACTCCCCGTGAATCCGTTAAATATTACGTTAGCTCGAACGTTTGAAGAACAGCTTATTAAAATGGCTGGGAAAATTATGGTGTTCGATTTAGGTGAGGAGTCCAATAAAATTGGAAAAATGGCGAAAATTGATGAAGGTCATATTGAAATATCAAAAGCACGTGATGCGAAAATGTATGTAAATATTCAACATGTAAAATCCGTCCATTGTCCGTAGATTAGTTGGAAGGGCTGGCTTTTTCTTTTATATGCAGAAGAAAAGGTCGAGCCTATTTGTTTTAGTTTAATTTGGAGATGAGGGGAAAATGAATTGAATATAAGCATAGTATAGTGTGATTTTTTAAAAGGTAACTTTGTACTAACTTATAAACATTGTGTACGAGCTATCTTATTATATATTCAATTTATTTTTTGAGGAGGAGCTGCTCAACTAATTTATTAAAGGGGTTTTGTTTGTGGAGCAGTTTCCTAATTCGTTATCAATTACATTGCTTGGTAGTGCTGGTGGAGCAGCAAAAGCGGTTTTAGCAATTTTAAATCAAGCGATAGCAAATGAAAAAGATCCAATTTATGAAGTATTAAAGAATGCCAAATTTCATTTGGTGGATATAAAACAAAAAGATAGGACTTATTATGATGAGTTGTTTTCGAATCTGAAAGGTCAATTATATTTATATGAAATAAACCTTCAAAATGTAGTGGAATTTAAACAACATTTAAAAGAAAAAAGAACGAGTGTTGTGATTGATGTTTCAGGGGCAGATACAATTAGAGTATTAAGCTGCTGTAATGAACTAGGAATTTGTTATATTAACTCAGCCTTGGAAAATGAGGCAGTAGATCAGGACGATAGCTTAATTGGCTTTCAGCTTACGGAAAGATATACAAGGTTTGAGAAGGAGAAAGAGAAATTTACAAATACAAAAGCGATTATAGGTTCAGGTATGAATCCAGGTGTTGTTCAATGGATGGTTGTTGAGCTTATGAAGGAACGACCAAATGAAAGGCCAAGAGCATGTTATATTGTAGAACATGACACGTCATTTTTGAATGATACAGCACTTATAAAGCCACATACACTTTATGCTTCATGGGCAGTAGAGCGATTTTTAGATGAAGCAATCTGGAGTTATCCGATGTATATGAGCCATCATCGTCCTCTTTACTTTTATGAAGATGTATATGCTTCAGAGTATAAAGTGAAGTTAGGAGAAAAAGAATTCTATGGTTGTTTAATGCCACATGAGGAAGTATTAATTTTAGGGAAAAACTTTAATATGGAAGTTGGTTTTCTTTACCGAATTAATGAGTATACAACAAATATAATTAGACAGAACTTAGATCAAGTAGAAGATTTATGGAACTGGAATCGTAAAGTGTTTAATCCAGCGGAAGAAGAGGTTGCTGGAGAGGACTTGGTCGGTGTGTTACTCGTTTATGAAAATAGTGAGACATATATGTATAATGTGATGAATAGTAGCCAAGTTTTTCGTAAATATAAAACGAATGCAACGTATTTTCAGGTAGGGTGCGGGATTTATGCGGGCTTGTCCAGTTTACTTTTAGATCAATTTGAACAAGGTGCTTATTACGTTGAGGAGTTGTTATTAAATACAGAAAGTAAGTACGGTGAGTATTTAAATTTATATATGAAGGATTTTGTAATAGGGCATAATAATTTTACGGATGGATTGTTACATGACAGGGTAAGATGGATGTAAGTTGTTACCAAAAGGAAGGAGAGATCTCCTTCCTTTCAGTATTATAAGGTTAAATATTGCCCTGAAAGCAATTTCATACTTATACTTTAAGGAGATAACAATGAAAGTTTTTTGTATCGATCAAGGGGAGTTTTTATATGAATAAATACAAGAGCTTGATTTATGAAGAAAGAAGAGCCTTAAAGGTATTTATATTATTATTTTATATTATATTCTTTTTATATGACGCTATATATTATTTTGTATATCCTGCTATGAATATTAGTGGAACAGCGGTAGGTTGGCCAGAAGGTAGTCTTGGGATAGGTGTGCCTATATTTGTAATAGCATTATTTCCTATTTCTATATATCTTCAAAAAAGAGGGTATGTATATTCTGTAAAATATTTATTTTTATTTGGGTACATGTTTATCAATCTTGTGAATAATTTAATGATTTATTTGCGAACGGATAGACCTTTTGAACATGGCAGTATGGTAGAAATGTTATTAATTTTATTTGCCCCAGTTTTCGTGAATAGAAAATACTTTTATTTAGTGTCCTTTAGTGTAATTGGAAAGTACGTATTTTTCACATTGCTATTACAAGATTTAAAAGTGATAATTCCACTTGTTTTATGTGTATTTTATTTCATTATTTCACATTCTTTATTAAAACGATTTCAATCTTATGTAAGAACAGTGGTTGAAATGATGAACAATATGAAAGAGACGGAAAATTTAGCTGTGATTGGGACTATGTCTACAACAATTGCTCATGAAATTCGAAACCCGTTAACAGCGTTAAAAGGGTTTACGCAAATGCAAAAAGAAAGAAATCCAACTGATACGATGAGCTACGACATTATGCTACAAGAAATTGAAAGAGTCAATGGATTTGTTAGTGAATTGATGTTGTTAGGAAAACCAAAGCCAACAAATTATGAAAGGTGTAATATACGAGACATCCTTCTATATGTTGTGCATCTAATGGAAAGTTATGCAACGCAATATAGAGTTAAATGTCATTTACAAGTAGATGGGAATTTACCGGCTATAAACGGTGATGATAAGCAATTAAAACAAGTGTTATTAAATATCATTAAAAATGGAATAGAATCAATGCCAGAGGGTGGAGAAATTCATATCCGTGCATATCAAAAAACGCAAGGACATTTGTGTATTTCTGTTGAAGACCAAGGATTTGGTATAGAGAATGAGAAGTTAGAAAAAATTGGCAAGGCGTTTTACACAACAAAGGAGACTGGTACAGGACTTGGATTAATGATTACATATAAAATTATTAAGGAACATCAAGGGAGTATCACGATCCAAAGTAGTGTAGGAGTAGGAACGAAAGTAGAAATTTTTTTGCCGACCTTTTAATGTATTGGGAGAAAAGATTTTTCAGAAAAGTGTTCTTGTTGTGTAAATATAAACATTTTATAAAATGTTTCAAGAAGGGTTTTTTTTATAAAATACTTCGTTTATAATGGAGGAAAATATCGACATGAGATTGATTGCTCATGTAGCGGTTCAGTAGTGTTATGAAAAGATAAGAAGGGGTGCACACGCATCCTTTTTTCTATGCAGATATTATGAAAGAGGTGGTATGATGGAATTAACATTAAATTCGACTGTATGTTTACACACGATTCAATTTCGAAAAGAGCAAAAGAATTATATTGTAAAAGATACAATTACAGGAGAAAAATATGAAATGCCGCCACTTTGGATTGATGCATTGGCAATGATGCGTGACGGTTTTTTATTGGGGGAAATTGAGGAGAAATTAAAAGAAGAGTATCCATCCGAAGAAGTGAATATGTTAGCATTCACGAGGCAACTGTTAGAACTAGAACTTGTTGAAATGGTAGATGGAGAAGAGATAGCTTGCACAAAGAAGAAAGAGATAGATTGTTTAGCTTGGGTGCGTCCTCGTGTGGAACAATTCTTTCTTAATTTAAATAGAAAATATAGAAGCAAAGACCAGTAGTGGCCTTTGCTTTTTTTATAGGCTATGTTTAAAAAATAACAGCAAATGCTCTTGCGAAAGCACCGTCACTATTTTTAATTTTTAAAGGTGCTGCTGAGAAAAAGAAACGTTTTTCTTCGATAGCATCTAGATTTGTTAAGTTTTCAATTAAGTAAATATCATTCCCTAGTAATATGTGATGAATCGGTGATGTTTCTGTTGTGACTTCATCAGGAGAAATGAAATCTAAACCGATAGATTTTACTTTTAATCGCACTAGTTCTTTAGCTAATTCTTCAGAAAGATAAAATGCTTCCTTCTCATAAGCTTCTGTATTCCATTTTGTGGATAGATTAGAATGAAAAATAACAATATCACCTTCTTTTATGTCAGTATTATGCAATACTGTCTTAGGTAATTTTCGCTCTTGAATATGTGTTACATCTATAAGAACAGCTTCACCTACAAATTGATCCAGCGGTAATTGATCGATGGTCGTTGCGCCTGAAATAAAATGCGCAGGAGCATCACAATGCGTGCCAACATGAACGACAGAATGAAAATCTGTAACTTGATATCCTGATTCTTCAACACTTGTAACAGCTTCTAGTTGTATTTTAGGTGTTCCAGGAAATTGAGACATATTATTTTCAAATGTTTGTGATAAATCAATTACTTTCATTTTACATACCTCCAATATATGTTTTTCAAATAATAAAAAGCTCATCCTTCAGTATCAAGAAAGATGAGCTTTACATGCTAGTTGAGTTTTATCTTCCAAAATGCATTGCATTTTGCAGGAATTAGCACCTATTCAGTTTGTATAAACTGAGGTTGCTGGGCTTCAAAGGGCCGGTCCCTCTGCCTCTCTTGATAAAGAAGTATTCAGTTTTTAAAATCGGAATTTTCCGATAGTTAAATTGTAATTCATTTCCTTTTTGCGTGCAATACAAAATAGGTATTCACCCAAATAAAGCTGCTCGCATATTGTAGCTTATGTAAATAGAATGCTGCGAAGGAGTGAGTGCAGTGACAGGAAATGTATTAAATTATTATGCTGGTGGTAATACAGCTAGGGGATTTCACAATTTATACGAAGAGAATTTAAAAGGATTAGACAGATTATTTATCTTAAAGGGTGGCCCAGGAACGGGAAAATCTTCTTTAATAAAGGCAATAGGTCGTGAATGGATTGAAAAAGGATATGATATTGAATTTTTACATTGTTCTTCTGATAATAAATCGGTTGATGGTGTAATTATCCCAAAATTAAAAGTAGGAATTGTTGATGGGACATCGCCGCATGTTATTGAGCCAAAAATGCCAGGAGTTGTTGAAGAGTATATAAATTTAGGAATTGCTTGGGACTCAGATAAACTAAGAAAGCAGAAGTTAGAAATTGTAAGATTTGTTTCAGAAGCAAGCAAAGCTTTTCAGTCTGCTTACGCACGTTTTAAAGAGGCATTGGTTATACATGATGAGTGGGAGAAGATATATATTGATAATATAGATTTTAATAAAGCAAATGAACTAACCAATCAGCTAATCCAGAAATTATTTGCAGATAAAAGCGGGAGACAATCGCTTGTAAAACATCGTTTTTTAGGAGCTGCTACACCGAAAGGAGCAGTTGATTTTGTTCCTAATTTAACAGAAGGGTTACCACATCGTTATTTTATAAAAGGGCGCCCAGGCTCTGGAAAATCAACGATGCTCAAAAAGTTAGCTAAGGCAGCTGAAGAAAAAGGGTTTGAAGTTGAAGTATATCATTGTGGATTTGACCCGAATAGTCTTGATATGGTTATCGTAAGAGAATTAGGATTTGCAATTTTTGATAGCACCGCACCACATGAATATTTTCCAAGTCGCGAGGGTGATGAAATTATTGATATGTATGCCCTTATTGTTACGCCAGGGACGGATGAGAAATATGCGAAGGAAATTCGTGATGTCTCCATTCAATATAAAGCAAAAATGAATGAGGCGATGTCTTTCTTAGCGAAAGCAAAATCGGTTCGTGATAAATTAGAACGAATTTATATTGCTGCTATGGATTTTTCAATAGTAGATGCATATAAAGAGGAGATTCAAAAAGAGTTTGAACGAATTGCTGCTACTGTAATTGAAAAGCAACAATAGACGTTTCATTAGGCTGTCAGTAATTTCTGACAGTTTTTTTAGTATGTAGTAAAATTAATAGTGTATTGTCGAATTTCCAAGGAAATAATCAAAAAATGGAGATGTTATGAAATGAGAGAGAAAATCGAGTTGGAGTTAGAAAGAATTGAAAAAGAGAATGATGTAAAAATTTTATTTGCGGTGGAATCAGGGAGTCGTGCTTGGGGGTTTCCATCGAAAGATAGCGATTATGATGTTAGGTTCGTTTATATACATCCGGTAGAATGGTATTTATCAATTCATGACAAACGAGATGTAATTGAATATCCAATTAGTGATGATTTAGATATAAGTGGTTGGGATATTAAAAAGGCGTTGCAACTATTCGCGAAGTCGAATCCTGCTTTACTTGAGTGGATTCGATCACCAATTTTTTATTCGAAAAACTCTAATTTTCCAGAACTACTTCAACAGATGAGTGAGAAGAATTTTGATCCAAAAGCAACGATATATCATTATTTACATATGGCTTCGAAAAATTATCGTGAATTTTTGCAAGGTGAGAATGTAAAGCTGAAAAAGTACTTTTATGTATTACGTCCCATTTTAGCTTGTAAGTGGCTAGAAGAGAAAACGACTTTACCTCCTGTAGAATTTGATCGATTAATTACAGAATTATCATTAGAACGTAGCGTATTAGATGAAATTGAAAAGTTGTTAATAAAGAAAAAAGCAGGTACTGAATTAGATGTTGGATTGAAAATTAAGGTGCTAAATCAATTTTTAGAAGAACAAATTCATTACTATCAGCAATATGTAAAAGGAATTGAAAAGGGATCAGGAATCGATATTGAGAGTTTAAATACATTGTTTCGAGATATGTTGTTTGAAGCATATGAAAAAGAGCACAAGTAAGTTTGTGCTCTTTTTATTTTGTAGGAATGAAGAAAACAGATATAGCTGCGATAAGACCTGCAAAGGAGAATAAGTAAAAATTCCATGCTAAGTCATATTGCATTGTCATAATAATACCGACGAGAATTGGGCCAGCAATTGCACCAACTCGGCCAAGCCCCAGTCCCCAGCCTAAGGAGGTAGCTCGGATATGTGATGGGAAGTATTGTGTTACATATGCATTTAATATTTGAGTAATACCGACTGATCCAATACCAGCAAGGCCAATTAAAAGATAAATGATTGTAACAGATGGTTTGATTGTTAATAGTCCGATACATATGGCTGCCATAAGATAAGAGATGCTAATAACAATTTTTGCTCCTATACGATCAGCAAGTGCTCCAGCGAATAATGCGCCGATAGCTGCGGTAATATTTAGCATAAGTAGAAATGACAGACTAGACCCAAGAGGATATCCTGCCTGGCGCATCATCTGTGGTAACCAAGTGTTTAAACCATATATTAAAAACATTCCCATTATATAAGTGATCCAAAAAAGTAGCGTTGCTTTTATGTATTCTTTTGAGAATAAAGTAAAAAATCCATTTTTCTTTCGTATAGTAGATGGAGCTTGATGAGTTTTATCTTTTACATGAAATTCAATTTGAAAACGATTAAGAATTTGGTTCACTTCTTCTTGGCGATTACGTGATAATAAAAATTGAATGGACTCGGGTAAATAGCGAATAATGAAAGGAATGAGGAGTAGTGGAATCATTCCGATACCAAACATAATTCTCCATCCGAAATCTTCTAACATAAGCATGGACAAAATAGCACCTAACACGATACCTAAAGGATAGCCAGTAAACATAAGAGCATAAATAAAAGATTGCCTTTTTTTTGGTGAATATTCAACAGTAAGTGCTGAAGCTGTTGGGATAACACCGCCTAATCCGATTCCTCCTATAAATCGAGATAATCCAAATAACTCAGGAGAAGGAGCGATAGCCGCTAAACCCATTGTGATAGAAAAAAGTGCTAAACAGCATATAAGCGTCCATTTACGCCCAATTAGATCTGTAATCGTTCCAACTAGAATAGCTCCAATAAACATCCCCAATAAAGCATAGCTTGCAATTGTACCAGCATGCGCTGGTGATAGCGCCCAGCTTTTGTCTTCTAGGAGCTTTGGTAGAACGGCACCGTAAATACCTAAATCATATCCATCAGCTAAAATGGCTAGCCAACAAATAAAAACAACAAGTTTTGTAATAGAGCTTGGAAAGATAGTTTCTGTAGATTCTAGATGAGGTGGAGCTGAAGGTTGCATAATATTCACCCCTTTTAATTTGTAGATGAATATATTATTTTATTTAATGTTAATATTTTCCTCCTTGTGTCGAATTTTATCTGAAAAGGGTTTATAACAAATAAAGAAGTTCAACAGTAATTTTGTTGAACTTCTTTATTTGTTTACTCATTATCAACTCGTTTTAACGGTTGATCTGCTGGGCCTTCAAGAACGTCTCCCTCAATTGAAAAACGAGAACCATGGCAAGGGCAATCCCAAGTACAATCACCATTATTCCATTCAACTTCACAGCCGAGATGTGTACAAGTTGTATCGACGATATGTAATTTTCCTTCTTTGTCCTTATAAGCACCTGCTCGTTTACCGTTAACATGTACGACAGATCCTTCACCAACTTCGAGATCTTCTGGCTTACGTAATGCGGTTTCAATCTTTCCTGCAATTAAATGTTTCGCAACATCAATGTTTTGGGAGAGGAATGTTTTTATATCTGGATTTGCATGGAAGCGTGATGGTGCATACAGTTCTTTATAGGGACTGTGGACTTTTAGGATGGAGTCCTTCAGTAGGTGAGCAGCAGCAGTTCCAGTTGTCATTCCCCATTTGCGATATCCAGTTGCAACAAATATATTTGGATTTCTTTCGTTAATATGTCCGATATAAGGAAGCTTATCTAGAGTAATTAAATCTTGTGCTGACCATCTATAAGGAACTTCATCTATTCCAAAAGTGGCTTCAGCAAAAGAATAGAGTGCTTCATAATGAAGCATCGTATTTATTCCCTGACCTGTTTTATGACTCTCTCCGCCAATCAAAATTAATTTTTCTCCATTGTTTGTTATATAGCGTAAGGAGCGCTTTGGATCATCAATACTTAAATACATGCCACCTGGATACTCCGTTTTTGCTTTTATTGCAAGAGCGTAGGAGCGTTCTGCGTACATTCGCGTAAAGAAAAAGCTATTCGCATCATAAAAAGGAAAATGTGAACAAGAGACGACATATTCACAAGTGATATGATGGCCCTCTTTTGTAATTATTTGTGAATAATCGCCCTTTTCCACATCCATAGCTGTTGTTTGTTCGTAGACCTTTCCGCCCATCTCCACAAACTTTTCTAAAAGTGTTTTTAAATAAAGAAGGGGATGGAATTGTGCTTGATTTTTCATTACAAGCGCAGATTGTACTGGAATAGGAATCGATAGAGATTGAACATAGTCACAAGGTATATTTAATTTTTGATAAGCTTCATATTCTTTCGATAAATTTCTTAATCCGTTATCAGTAGTTGTATATAAATATGAATCTTCATTTGAGAAATTACAGTCGATTTTATATGTTTGAACAGTTTTATTTATGAATTGTAGAGCCTGATTATTTGATTCATAGTAAAGCCGGGCCTTTTCTACACCGAAATGATTTATTAATTCATCATAAATAAGATCATGTTGTGCTGTTACTTTCGCTGTTGTATGCCCAGTCGTTCCATTTAAAATACGACCAGAATCAATTAAAACAACATCGATGCCTTCTTTTGCAAGTAAATAGGCAGTAGTAATACCTGTAATACCAGCACCGATAATAGCAACTTTCGTCTTTATATTTTCGGATAAACGAGGGAAAGTAGGAAACTGAGTAGATTCAATCCAATAAGATAGCGGCAGTTGTGGAAATGTATCACTTGTCATTGTGGAAACCTCCTGATTTTAGAACAATTTTCCTTTTAATATTTCCATATTATATGAAATTCATGTGTGTTGTTTTAGAAGTAGTCTATTTTTATTAAAAGAGGTTATAAATTATTTTGATATAATTAATTAGGTGGGGCATTATGATGTAGTAGGATTTATATAAAACTAAATTCAAGTGATTCTGTTTGTTGATTACATAGGGAGTTATTGAATGAGATAGAGTCTATGGCGTTTAAGAAAATGTCTATATATAGTGGGTAAATCCTTATGGAATCTATACATTTTCTTTAGTGAAATAAAGTATGATTATAAAAATATAACCACCTTTTATTACTAGGTCATAAAAGGTGTTGACAATATAGAAATTCTATTGTTATGATTCATCATGTGGAAAGGTTGATAGAGAGTAAAAAGAGAAATGTTTTTCATTGATAATAAAAGCGAAAAATAAGTGACGATAGAGTGAGTATATTTTCCTTATAGTAGATGCTTTTTGGATCATCTAGTAAAATCAATCTGGAAGCAAGAATTGATATATGTAAGTTGCGCAAGGCGCGGCATAAGAAAGGAGCAAAAGGATGAAGGAGCTTCATACGTTTGGGTGGTATGCAGCACGTGTATCACCACATTTGCCGAAAAAAGCATTTAAACCAGTGCCTACTCGTTTATTTGGTGGACTGGCTTATTTGCTTGTGGCATTGGCGGGATTAATATCGATTGGTGTATTTGAATTGAATGTGTGGGCGAATCTAGGAATTGCGATTGTTCTTGGATTATGTTTTGCTTCACTAGGATTTTTAGGGCATGAAATTTTACATGGAACTGTTGTAAGAAAGGCATGGCTTCGTGACTTCTTAGGCGCGATTGCATTTATGCCATTATCAACAGGGCCAAAGCTTTGGAGAAAGTGGCATAATGCAACGCATCATGTTCATACACAGCATGAAGAGAATGATCCAGATGCATGGCCGACACTTGAGAAACTTAAGAAGAGTAAGTTTTTGAGTTGGGTATATCGTATGCCTTTACATGTACGTTCATTCTTTAGTTTTCTGTCACTAACAATTCAATTTACATTGCATTCGACTCGAATGTTCTTTCATTTTATAAAAGAGTTCAAGTCATCCAATCAAAAATCTGTATGGCTTCAACTTCTTTTGCCTTGGACAGTTTGGATTAGTTTATTGTTTATTATGGGACCTGGAAAATGGTTATTTGCATATGTCATTCCGTTGTTAATTGCTAACTTTATTGTAATGGCATATATCGCAACAAATCACCGCTTAAATCCAATTGTTCCAGTAAATGATCCGTTAGCAAACTGTTTGTCAGTAACAGTGCCGCGCTGGGTAGACGTTTTACATTTCAATTTCTCATATCATACAGAACATCATCTGTTTCCCGCTATGAGTTCTAAATACTATCCGTTAGTAAAAGAGAAGATTAAAGAAATGTGGCCGGAACGCTATCATGAGATGCCGATGACAAAAGCTTTGGCAGCGCTATGGAATACACCACGTGTGTATTATCAAGGAAGTGAATTAGTGGATCCGCATAGAGAGCATTTCTATGGTTCTTTAGGAAATGGACTAGATCCTCATAATATTTCATATCGTGAGGAACATATAGAAGAAGAAAAGAGTATTAAAAAAGTAAATCAGTAAAAATTAATATATTTTTGCAATGAAAAAGCAAGCCATCTCAGGCTTGCTTTTTCTTATAAAGAAACTTCCTTTTTGTTCCTTTTATGGACTTGGACGGAGTTAGTTTCTTTTCGTTGTAGTCGTTTTTCTAAAAGATTAACAAAATAAGTAAATAGAAGAACAAGTATGAGATAGTATGCACCAACGATTATGTAAGTATCTAATTGTTGGAAATTACCTGCTGCAATTGATAAACCTGAACCCCATAATTCGGACATTCCTACATAAGCAACAAGTGAAGAATCTTTTAATCCGATAATAAATTGGTTTCCTAGAGGAGGAAGAGACAGACGAAATGCTTGTGGTAATATAATTCGTCGCATAGCTAAAGGATAAGGCATGCCTAAAGAGCGAGCTGCTTCTAATTGTCCCCGGTCAACGGATTGAATAGATCCACGGAAAATTTCCGTAATATATGCTCCGTTATGAATTGCTAAAGCGATTGCACCTGCCCAAAAAGGGGTGAAAACAACAACGGATGTAATCCCAAAATAGAGAATGGCAATTTGAACAATTAAAGGTGTACCACGAATAATAGCAATGTAGACATGAGCGATACTATTTAAAACTTTATTGTTAGAGATTCGAAAGAAAGCGAATAATAATCCAATTAATGAACCGAGTACTAGGGAAGTTAATGTTAATTGTAATGTGACAATAGTAGCCTTTAAGAGTGTGGGATAGGAAGAGATAAAAATTTCAAACATGCGTTTCACCTCATATTGTATAGATTTTAGTAGAGAATGAAATGCCCCACATAAAATGAACATTTAATCAGTGGGGCATTGTTTATGAATCTTTTGAATGGCTAACTTACTTCGTTTTTTCCTCTTCACCGAGAATATTACGCCCGAACCATTTTTTACTGATCTTTTCATACGTACCATCTTTAATGATTTCATCTAACGCTTTATTTACTTTCTCAACCATTTCTTTATCATCTTTGCGAATAGCAATTCCCATTTCATCAAGATTTAATGGTTTTCCGGCTTCTTTTATCTTCGATTTTCCTTCTTTTATCATACGTAGACCAACCATTTGATCCGTAATTACTGCGTCAACACGCCCAGGCTCTAAGTCCATAAGAGCAGTAATATCGCTGTCATATTCTGTGATTTGATCTGTATATTTTGCAACAAGATTTTTAAAGGTACTAGCTTTTACAACACCAATTTTCTTACCTTTTAAATCTTCTGGAGAAGAGATAGCGGTATTCTTTTTAGCCACAAAAATTTGGGCGCCAGAGCGATAGTACGGATTTGAGAAACTAACAGCTTTTAAGCGCTCCTCTGTAATTGCCATACTACCCAGTATTACATCATATTTCTTCGCTTGAAGACCTTGAATCAGCGTTTCCCATGGGTTTGTAACGGGCGTAGCCTTCATGTTCATCTTTTTAGCAAGAGCTTCACCGATTTCTACATCAAAGCCGACAAGTTTGCCGTCATTTTCTTTATAGTTAAAAGGTTTGTATAATCCACTCATCGCATAGCGAAATTCTTTTTCACTATTTGATGAAGTAGTAGAGCTTTCTTTGCTACAAGCTCCTAGTATGAAGGATGTACATAGTGTAATGCTCGCAACAATGGTTAATAGTTTTCTTTTCATAAAACCCCTCCTATATATTGATCATACGGATGGTTTTTTAGTATGTTATTGAAATATTTTATTTGGATGATTAGTTGTGCACCGTATGAATGTATTCCTTTTCGTTTGAAACAAAAGTTACATTATAAAACGTTGCGTAAAAATTGTTTTGCCCGTTCATGTGATGGAGCTGAAAAGAATTGTACTGGCGGAGCATCTTCTACAATCTTTCCATCGTCCATAAAGATGACGCGATCAGCTACATCTTTTGCGAAATTCATTTCATGAGTAACAATAACCATTGTCATCCCTTCTTCAGCAAGTTCTTTCATAACTTGCAATACTTCTCCAACAAGTTCAGGGTCTAAAGCTGAGGTAGGCTCATCAAATAGCATAATCTTAGGGCTCATTGCAAGAGCTCGTGCAATGGCAATGCGCTGTTTTTGACCACCTGAAAGAAGATGAGGAGTTACATCCGCTTTATCTTGAAGGCCGACTTTTTGGAGAAGTTGATTTCCAATATCCTGTGCATTTGCTTTCTCTAATTTTTTTACGTGAATAGGTGCTTCTATGATGTTTTCTAGTGAGGTCATATGAGGAAAGAGGTTAAAGTGCTGAAAAACCATACCGACATTTTCACGGACTTTATTTAAATTTGAATGCTTTGGATCAATTCGCTCACCTTGTAAGTGAATTTCGCCTTCATCGTACATTTCTAAAAAGTTAAGACAGCGAAGTAATGTACTTTTACCAGAACCACTGGCACCAATTAAAACAACAACTTCTTTTTCTTTTACTTCTAAATCAATTCCTTTTAACACATCAAGTGAACCGAATGATTTTACTAGATTTCGAACTTGAATCATACAAAACCCCCAGTTAAAAATATATTTTACAAATGTTGCCCTGTATTTCTGTTATTAGTCATAAATTGTCAGAATCCTTTATTTTTTTCGTGCAATTTGATATTCAAAGAAATAATGATTTTTAAAATCTCTATATCCTTCTATAATGAAAATATGGATAATAATATATAGGTAGTATTTATATTGCTTATAAAAAGGGGGAAAGGGAAGATGGAAAAAGAAAGAAAAACATTTTCTTTTGGATTACGTACACAACTTATGCTATTCACTACAGTTTTAGCTTTCATTACATATTCAACAAGTATATTTTTTATTTACGTGATATACGATTATTTTCAAAGTTATGTAAGTCAAACTGTATATAATATTATCGTTATGTTATTAGGGGTAGTATGGTCTGGAATTTTAGCATATGGAGCAGCCGTATTTTTAATTAAACCGCTTCGCAAGTTAGAGGAAGCGGCAAGAAAAGCAGCTGAGGGTGATATTCGTGAAGATGTTCCATTACCGAAGACAGATGATGAAATTAAATCTTTAAGTGTTGCATTTAATATGATGTTAGGAAACTTAAGGGGCATGGTAAAAAATATTGATACAACATTTTCGTATACAAATAATCAAGTACAGCAGATTAGAAAACAAACAGGCGAAGCAACGAGACAAGCGCAAGGTGTATCTGAGACACTTGCAGAGATTTCTTCAGGCGCTGAGCAATCAGCGGCATCAATTCAAGCAATTGTTTCTGCTGTTGATACAACGACTTCTATTGCAAGTGAAGTAGAAGAAAAAGCGAAGCAGTCTGATACATTGTCTTCAGAAATGGTTGAAGCTTTAGGGCATAGTACTCGTGTCTTTACGTCTTTAATTCAAGGTATTCAAACATTGGCAAAAGAAAATGAAGATTCAATGCAAAATGTACAGAAGTTAGAAGAACGAATGAAACAAGTAGAACATATTGTGTCTGTTGTGAGTGCGATTGCTAGCCAAACGAATTTATTAGCACTAAATGCTTCTATTGAGGCAGCTCGTGCAGGAGAGCATGGAAGAGGCTTTGCGGTTGTTGCGGAAGAAGTACGTAAACTTGCTGATGAAAGTGATCATTCTGCAAGAAACATATCGCAGTTATTACGGAATATGCAAGATGAAGTACAACAAGTTGCAATGAAAATGACAGAACAAGTGAAAATAGCTAAAGAAGAGGCGAAACGTGGGGAAGCTACGGAATTAATTTTAAAAGAAATGTCATCAAGTGTTATGGAAGTAGCCGATGCAACTCAGCAAATTAGTAGTTATATGAATGAACAAGTGAGCCACATTCATCAAACAGGAGCACAAACAAAAGCTGTAGCAGCAATTGCTGAAGAAACGTCAGCTGGTTCGCAAGAAGTAGCACGTGTGACGCTACAACAATCTAAAAATATGATAGTAATCGATCAATTATTAAAGGATTTAGAGAAGCAAGCAACTGATTTGAAACAAACAATTGAACGATTTTCAATGTAAAAGGAAGAACAGAATATTGTTCTTCTCTTTTTTATTTAGCTTGATTTAATATTTACAGTTAAACTATGAACGTTTCCGCAACATTCTTTTCTGTCCCTTTCGGATGAAAATTATAGCGAGCTATAATATTAAAAGGGGTGTCTTTTATGAAAAAAGAAAAAAGACAACGGTTAATTAAACAATTTGTAAAGGAGTATGAAATAGATAAGCAAGAAAGATTAGTAGAATTGTTAGCAAAAAAAGATGTATTAGTAACACAAGCTACGGTTTCTCGCGATATTCGTGAGTTAAACTTAACGAAGGTACCTTCTCAAGAAGGATTAATGATATATAAAGTTTTCTCAGAAGAGCATTTACAAACTGATATAAAGTTAAAGAAAAAATTACGAGAAGTTGTTGTAAAAATTGATTGTGTAGATCAATTAATGGTTATTAAAACATTACCTGGTAATGCACATGTTATTGGTGTTTTATTTGATGAATTAGATTGGAAAGAAAAAATAGGATGTATATGTGGAAATGATACATGCCTTATAATTTCACAGTCGAAATCAGATAGGGAGATTATAGAAGAAAGATTAAATTTAATTATTTAGATGCAAAAATCCTGTTTTTAATAAAATTAAAAACAGGATTTTTGCTTAAATACGGAAGTTAAATATTCAATATATATGCGTAATATATGTATTTTTTATTGAGAAAGCAAGATAGTTTGTTATAAAAATACATATTCGTATGATTTTAAAAAAATAACTTGTTTAATATTTCACAATGATAATGTGGATGCTTTCACAAAGATGAAAATACAGAGCATTTATTATGTACTTGTAAGACATCAAACATATTTAAAAGGAGGTACAACAAATGAAACATCCGATACATGTTACTTCAGAAATTGGGGAATTACAAACGGTTTTATTAAAACGACCGGGTAAAGAAGTGGAAAACTTGACGCCAGATTATTTGCAGCAATTATTATTTGACGATATTCCATACTTACCAATTATTCAAAAAGAGCATGATTATTTTGCACAAACGTTACGCAATCGGGGTGTTGAAGTTCTTTATTTAGAAAAACTAGCCGCTGAGGCGTTAGTAGATAAAAAACTTCGAGAAGAATTTGTTGATCGTATTTTAAAAGAAGGACAGGCCGACGTAAATGTTGCACATCAAACTTTAAAAGAATATTTACTTTCCTTTTCAAATGAAGAATTAATTCAAAAAATTATGGGCGGTGTACGGAAAAACGAAATTGAAACAAGTAAGAAGACACATTTATATGAATTAATGGAAGATCACTATCCGTTTTACTTAGATCCAATGCCTAATTTATATTTTACTCGTGATCCAGCAGCTAGCGTGGGCGATGGCTTAACGATAAATAAGATGAGAGAACCAGCGCGTAGACGTGAATCATTATTCATGGAGTACATCATTAAATATCATCCAAGATTTGCAAAACATAATGTACCAATCTGGTTAGATCGTGATTATAAATTTCCGATTGAAGGTGGCGACGAGCTAATTTTAAATGAAGAAACAATTGCGATTGGAGTATCTGCTCGTACTTCAGCTAAAGCAATTGAACGTTTAGCTAAAAATCTCTTTAGCCGACAAAATAAAATTAAGAAAGTGTTAGCAATAGAAATTCCAAAATGTCGAGCATTTATGCATTTAGATACAGTATTTACAATGGTTGATTATGACAAGTTTACAATTCACCCAGCCATTCAAGGGCCAAAAGGGAATATGAATATTTATATTTTAGAAAAAGGATCAGATGAGGAAACTCTTAAAATTACACATCGTACTTCTTTAATGGAAGCATTAAAAGAGGTATTAGGCTTAAGTGAATTAGTTCTTATTCCATGTGGAGGAGGAGATGTAATTGCTTCTGCTCGTGAACAATGGAATGATGGCTCGAACACATTAGCAATTGCGCCAGGTGTAGTTGTTACATATGATCGCAACTATGTATCTAATACGTTATTACGTGAACACGGTATAGAAGTGATTGAGGTGCTAAGTTCGGAATTATCTCGTGGTCGTGGGGGTCCACGTTGCATGAGTATGCCAATTGTTCGTAAAGATATTTAGTATAAATAACGGAGAAAGTAGGGATGAATTATGTTAATGACTAGACCAAATTTAAAAGGAAGAAGCTTTCTAGCAGAAAAAGATTTTACACAAGAAGAATTGTTATATTTTCTAGATTTGGCAGCAGAATTAAAAGAGAAAAAGAAAAATGGTATCCCGCATCATTATTTAGAAGGTAAAAATGTAGCGCTCTTATTTGAAAAAACTTCTACTCGTACGCGTTGTGCATTTACAGTAGCATGTACAGATTTAGGGGCAAATCCTGAATATTTAGGGAAAGGTGATATTCAACTTGGGAAAAAAGAATCTGTAGAGGATACAGCAAAAGTGTTAGGGCGTATGTTTGACGGAATTGAGTTTCGTGGATTTAATCATGAAACTGTAGAATCTTTAGCACAAAATTCTGGTGTGCCAGTTTGGAATGGATTAACAGATATGTGGCATCCAACACAAACACTAGCAGATTTATTAACAATTAGAGAACATATAGGGAAATTGAAAAATGTGAAGCTCGTTTACGTTGGCGATGGGCGAAATAATGTTGCTAATAGCTTACTAGTTGGTGGAGCAATCGTTGGAATGGATGTACGTATTTGTACACCGGAATCTTTATGGCCTGCACAAGAAGTAATTGATTTAGCAAAAAAATATAATGAACAAGTAATGATAACAAGTAATGTGGAAGAAGCTGTTGCGAATGCAGATGTAATTTATACAGATGTATGGGTGTCTATGGGGGAAGAAGAAAAATTTGCTGAACGTGTCGAGTTATTGAAACCTTATCAAGTAAATATGAAAATGATTAAAGCAACAGGGAATGAAAACGTGATTTTCTTACATTGTTTACCTGCATTTCATGATGTTGAAACGATGTATGGCGAAGAAGTTTATGAGAAATATGGGTTGAAAGAAATGGAGGTAACTGACGAAGTATTCCGCAGTAAACATTCAAAAGTATTTGATCAAGCTGAAAATAGAATGCATACAATTAAAGCGGTTATGGCAGCTACTTTAGGAAACATGGAGTAAAGAAGAAAGGGAGTCTTCCTTTCTTCTTTCTCCTCCTTTAGACACTATCATTCACTATTGCTTTTGTATTGTTATTGCAATTAAAGAGAGGTGAGTGGAATGGGTGAAGATAAGAAATTAGGGTTGTTTACACTAACGGCTCTTGTAGTTGGGTCTATGATTGGCGGTGGAGCCTTTAATTTAGCGAGTGATATGGCAAAAGGTGCTGGTGCTGGAGCCATTATTATTGGCTGGGTTATAACAGGAATTGGGATGATCGCACTCGGATTATCTTTTCAAAATCTAACTGTAAAACGGCCAGATTTAGATGGTGGTATTTTTAGCTATGCAAAAGCAGGGTTTGGTAATTTTATGGGGTTTAATAGTGCATGGGGATACTGGCTATCTGCTTGGCTTGGGAATGTAGCTTACGGTACATTATTGTTTTCTTCATTAGGATATTTCTTCCCGATCTTTGAAGGCGGTCAAAATGTAGAATCCATTATTGGTGCAAGCGTATTATTATGGTGTGTTCACATGTTAATTTTACGTGGAGTTCAATCAGCAGCCCTTGTGAATTTAGTAACTACAATCGCAAAATTAGTACCTGTATTTGTATTTATTGTCATAGGAATCTTTGCGTTTCATATTGATACGTTCTTAGATGGATTTTGGGGGCAAACTGGTTCTTTTTCATGGGGAGCAGTTGGCAGCCAAGTTAAAAGTACAATGCTTGTAACTTTATGGGTATTTATTGGGGTAGAAGGGGCTGTTGTTTTATCCAGTCGAGCAAAAAATAGAAGTGATGTAGGGAAAGCAACCGTTATTGGCTTAATTGGTACACTCATCATTTACATTTTAATCACATTATTGTCTCTTGGACTTATGCAGCAAGCAGACATTGCAGGTTTGAAAAATCCGGCTATGGCTTATTTGTTTGAAAGTGTTGTTGGAAAATGGGGTGCTATCTTTATTAATTTAGGTTTAGTCATCTCTGTATTAGGTGCTTGGTTAGGTTGGACTTTGCTCGCTTCTGAAATTCCATATTTAGCGGCTAAAGATGGAGTATTTCCAAAATGGTTCGCAAAAGAAAATAAAAATAAGGCTCCAGTAAATTCATTATGGATAACAAATGGTTTAATACAAATATTCTTGTTAACATTCGTCGTTTCTGATCAGGCGTATAACTTTGCATTCTCTTTAGCATCTTCAGCTATTTTAATCCCATATGCTTTTTCAGCATTTTATCAACTGAAGCATAGCTTAAAGTCTGAAGAAGCAGATCGAAATAAAAATATAATAATTGGCTTGATCGCAAGTATTTATGGCGTGTGGTTAGTTTATGCAGCCGGTTTAGAGTATTTATTATTAACAATGACTTTATATGCGCCAGGTATTTTTATTTTTTACAATGTTCAAAAGCAAAAGAGTTCGAAGCAAATATTTACTCGAGTGGAATTAGCATCATCCGTAGCAATTGGTGCTTTAGCATTCTTTGCGATTTATGGATTAATTACAGGCAGTATTACTTTATAAAGCGCTGTGAAAGCGAAATCAACTGGAGGGCTGGAATATGGCACGAAGAAAAATTGTAGTTGCACTAGGGGGAAATGCGATACAGTCTGGAGAAGCTACTGCGGGAGCGCAGCAAGAAGCGTTGGAAAAAACGGCAGAACAACTTGTGAAAATAATGGAAAATGATGTGGATATAGTAATTGCGCATGGAAATGGCCCACAAGTGGGGAATATTTTATTACAGCAAAAAGCTGCAGAAACGGAAAAGACACCTGCAATGCCATTAGATACTTGTGGGGCAATGAGCCAAGGGATGATTGGATATTGGATGGAAAATGCAATTGAAAAGGCATTGAAAAAACGGAATATAAACAAAGATGTAGCAACGGTTATAACACGTGTTGTTGTGGATAAAAAAGATGAGGCATTTAAAAATCCAACTAAACCAATTGGTCCTTTTTATACAGAAGAAGAGGCCAGAAAATTAATGGATGAAACAAAAGCAGTGTTTAAAGAAGATGCTGGTAGAGGATGGAGACGTGTTGTTCCATCACCGAAGCCTGTAAGTATTCATGAACATAAAGTGATTAATTCTTTGGTCGAAGATGGAAACATAGTGATAGCTGTGGGCGGAGGTGGAATTCCAGTAATTGATTCTGAAGAAGGGTTAAAAGGAACTGAAGCGGTTATCGATAAAGATTTCGCTGCGCAGAAATTAGCAGAATTAGTAGATGCCGATACGCTCGTTATTTTAACTGCAGTTGATTATGTGTATGTAAATTATAATCAACCGAATCAAAAAAAATTAGAGCATGTCACAGTGAATCAATTAGAAGAATATATTGAAGAACAACAATTTGCTGCGGGAAGCATGCTTCCAAAAATCGAAGCTGCTATTAATTTTGTTAATACAAATCCAAAAAGAAAAACGATTATTACGTCTTTAGAAAAAGTATATGAAGCACTAGAAGAAAAAGCCGGTACTATTATTTCAAAACAGAATGTATGCATGTATGTTTAAATTATTATGTACGCTACTTAGTAGTAAAAAAAGAATGAGGTTAATAACTTCATTCTTTTTATTTATTAATATTTTTTGTACTCATTGTTCATAAAGTTTTCATGATGAAATCTGAATATACAAGTTAATTATGATAAAATTCAAATTGAATACGCTTTCTTGATTTTTCGCTCCAACATACAGCAAGAGAGAGGGAATTTTATGAATAGACGGAACGTAGTGAAAGACTTAAAGCAGTTCGAATTATTTGCTCATTTAACAGAAAAAAAATTGAAAGGCTTAACAGAGTTTGTTTATTGGCGAACTTATAAAAAAGGTCAATTTTTATTTTTAGAAGGGGATTCAAGGGAAAGAATTTACTTCATGTTAGATGGTTTTGTAAAGTTAGAGCGGGTTAATCAAAATGGGAACTTATTATACGATGACTATGTAAAGCGGTATTCTATTTTTCCTTATGGTGGTATGTTTACAGACAGAGGATATAACTATACAGCAGAAGCAATGACGGATGTGGAGGTATATTATATTCCAACGGTAATCTTTGAAGATATGGTAAAGTCCAGCAGAACACAATTGATGTACGTTGTTCAGCAATTATCATCTATATTAAAATTGAACGAAAATCGAGTGCAAAATATTACAATTCCTAATGCACAAGATCGTGTTATCCAAACGTTAAATTATTTAATGCAGGATTTAGGAGAACAGAGTGGAGAAAAGATTGTAATTTCATGTCCACTTACAACAATTGAAATATCCAAAATATCTGGAACATCTCGAGAGACAGTTAGCAGCGTATTAAAACAATTAAAAAATGATAGCATTGTTACAATTTTAGATAAAAAAATTACAATACATGATCCAACATATTTTGAAGAAATCTCTATGTGAAAATTGTATATTGATTTTTTAATTCATAGTGTATATTAATAAGGTTCTTTATATATTTATAAGGAACTTTTTTACGTTATCCTCTATAAAAAGATTGTATAGTATGGTAATAATAGCTAAAATCGATAATAAAATACAAAGTGAAGGGGAGAAAGAATGATTCGTATTGAGTATGATCGATTAGTAGCTATTTGTTACAGTATAGGGGTTTTGTTATTATTAAAAATTCCAAATGATAATGAATTAATTGGGGAAAAACTATTCAATGTCTATAAGATTCCGATACATACGTATGTTTATATGGATTATAAAGTCTCAAATATATTGATTGTTTCTTTCATACTACATGTAATTGCATTTATATTATTTTTAAAATGGCTAGGAAAAAAGGAGTCTAGTACATTTAGAAAAATGAATAAAATAAAAGTAGTAGGTACTAGTATTTTGATTGTAATGATGCCGTTTATTTTAAATACAATCCTCCAGACATTGAATAAAACATGGTATTATGCAGGAAAAACAGGGGTAGAAGCAATAGAATATAAAAAAGAAGATAGCCAGTGTAGAATGGAGAAAAATGGAGAGAATATCCAACCGAAGTGCATTGTTACTTTAAAAAATTATCGTAATCATTCACAAGCATTAAAAGTTGTTTTATATGATAATGCAAACGAGAATTCAAAAAGCTATCCAGTACCGAAACCAGTCTATTTACAAAAACATGAGACAAAGCAATTTGAATTTCAAGTTCCTGTTTCTTATAATAGAGGTATTGAAAAAGATAAAGTACCAAATATTAAATTACATTCATTGCATGAAAATGATACGAAATACAATTAATCTGTAAGTAAAAGTTTATGAGTAGGAGCAAGAATTTGAAACGATATAGAAAATCAACTTGAATCATCCAACATACTGCGAGGTAACGGTATATTGGATGATTTTTTTATGTTATCCCCTTTTTTCACGTATGAAAAGGAGGAATACTTTGTTGGAAATGAAAAACATCACAAGGATCATACATGGTTTTTACTTTACGTAATCTGTGAAAGTTAGAGCCATAATAACTAGTTTGCCAATTTTTAATGTCGATATCGGGCCAGTTCACATAGTCACCTAGTGTATAAAGATCTAAGCTTTCTCGTAAACCTTTAACCCAGCGTATATTTCGATTTTCTTCATCATCGCATTTCCAAGAGGTAATGTATTCTTGAGCAATAATTGCTTTACGATGAAAATAAGCCGTTTCATTCGGCGAAATATTTTCAACAGCACCTATGAGCGATTGATGCCAAATACTAGCATCTTTATTTGGTGCATGAGAAAGAAAGGATTGCATGATTTGAATGCCTTTAAGGGGAATAGGTTTATAGACATAGGAACCAGAGCGCTTAAAATTTTCAGGGATGTTACCTCCATTAAAAAATTTAACAGCCTTTATATAAGGAACTTCTTCTATAAAGAGAGAGGGGCTACCAGTTTCAAGAAGAGGGGATAATAGGGAATGGAGTTCAGAGGGAGAACCGACAAACTCGCCTTGTGCTTCAATTTTATTTCGTTGCTTGGCGAATAATTCGATCGATGAAGTGAGACGTTCATCTATATAAGGTGCCCAGTTTTGCCACGCTTGAAATGCAGCAATAAAGTCTTCCCATTCCCATGTAATTGAGAAAATTGATACATTTTTTACGGGGTGGACTCGAAAAGTTAAGGAAGTGATAATTCCGAAGTTTCCACCACCGCCACCACGGCATGCCCAAAAAAGGTTAGAGTTTTCTTGTTCATTTGCACGAATGAGTTTTGCACCAAATTTTCCACATGCTTGTACCATTTCCACTTCCATTAATTGATCACATGTTAATCCAAATAAGCGTGAAAGCATACCAATACCACCGCCAAGTGCTAATCCAACAATTCCAACGCTTGCACTTGTACCAGCAGGAATTGTAACACCGTAATTCCAAAGTTCTTTATAAACAGTGCCAAGATTTGCACCAGCCTCAATTGTTGCTGTTAATTTCTCTGTATTAACAGTAATGCGATGCATTTCACTCACATCAATAATAAGTCCTCTATTTAAAAGAGAAAAATTTTCATAGCTATGACGTCCACTTCTTAACCGAAATGGTATATGACGTTCACGTGCCCATTTTAAGGCGTTACAGATATCCTTGTTATTTTGACAAAAAACAATAATACAAGGGAGTTTTGGAATACTTAAATTTAAATTCATTCGGGCTACGTCGTAGTCAGGATCTGTGGGAACAACGATACGACCTGTTAATTTTGTTTGTTTCAATTTATTACTCCTTTCTAAAATAATCAGAGCTTTTTATTAATATATGAAAAATGTCTGTAATACGCGTGGACAAGGAGAGGTGGAGAATGAGATTTACCTTTGTGAGAAATAAATAAAGCATAAGAATAAAGAATCTACATAGAGTTCAATGAAAACAGTTGCAAACTGTTCATATTTTGTTATGATAGTGTTACGAAAACGTTTGCATAAAATTCCGATGGGATGCAAAAGGAGAGAATGACTATGAATAAGACATGGTGGAAAGAAGCGGTTGCTTATCAAATTTATCCACGAAGCTTTATGGATTCAAATGGTGATGGTATTGGAGATTTACAAGGTATTATTGCAAAACTGGATTATTTAAAAGATTTAGGTATAGATGTAATTTGGATTTGTCCAATGTATAAGTCACCTAATGATGATAATGGTTATGATATTAGTGATTATCAAGATATTATGGATGAGTTTGGTACAATGGCAGACTTTGATGCTTTACTAGATGAAGTTCATAAGCGTGATATGAAGCTTATTATTGATTTAGTTATTAATCATACGAGTGATGAACATCCATGGTTTATTGAATCACGTTCATCTAAAGATAATCCGAAGCGTGATTGGTATATTTGGCATGATGGTAAAGATGGTGCGGAGCCAAACAACTGGGAAAGTATTTTTAATGGTTCGGCATGGGAATATGATGAAGAAACAGAACAATATTATTTACATTTATTCTCACGTAAACAACCAGATTTAAACTGGGAGAATAAAGAAGTTCGCGAAGTACTATACGATACGGTTAATTGGTGGCTTGATAAAGGTATTGATGGTTTCCGCGTTGATGCGATCAGTCATATTAAAAAAGAAGAAGGCCTCAAGGATATGCCAAATCCAAAAGGGTTAAAATATGTGCCATCTTTTGATAAACATATGAATGTGAAAGGTATTCAACCTTTATTAGAAGAGCTAAAAGAAAATACATTCTCTAAGTACGATATTATGACTGTTGGTGAAGCAAATGGTGTTAAGATTGAAGATGCTGAGCTTTGGGTTGGAGAAGAGCAAGGTAAGTTCAATATGGTATTCCAATTTGAACATTTAAGTTTATGGGATGCAGAGAAGAAGAAAGACCTTGATGTTGTAGGATTGAAAAAAGTATTAACGAAATGGCAAAAAGGATTAGAAAATAAAGGATGGAACGCTTTATATATTGAGAATCACGATAAACCACGTATCGTTTCAACATGGGGAGATGATAAACAATATTGGCGTGAAAGTGCAACAGCTCTAGGGGCGATGTATTTCTTTATGCACGGTACACCTTTTATTTATCAAGGCCAAGAAATTGGTATGACAAATGTTCAGTTACCAAATATTGAAGATTACGATGATGTAGCAATTAAAAATTTATATCGCGAGAAAATTGCAGAGGGCGTACCACATCAAGATATGATGGAGATTATATGGGCTTCTTGCCGCGATAATTCACGTACACCTATGCAGTGGAATGATGAGATGAATGCTGGTTTCACAACAAGTACACCTTGGTTTAGCATGAATCCAAATTACAAAGAAATTAATGTTGAGAAGCAAAAAAATGAAGAAAAGTCTATTTTCAATTTCTATAAGAAAATGATTGCCCTGAAAAAAGAGCACGATGTACTGAACTATGGCACGTACGATTTACTTTTAGAAGACGATCCACAAATTTATGCATATACACGTACGTTACAGGATGAAAAAGTCATTGTAATTAGTAATATCTCAAAAGAGGAAGCTGTGTATAATGAGGGTTCATTTGCACTAGAACGCAAACGTTTGCTTTTAAATAACTATGAAGTTGCGGAACATGAAGAAGTAACAACAATTGCTTTAAAGCCTTATGAAACAAGGGTTTATCGCATTTCATAATAAAAAAGGATGCTCTTTGAGCATCTTTTTTTATGAAAAAAAATAAATTTCTATTGCAAAGTGAAAACGCTTTTATTAAAATAGATTTATGAAAACGGTTGCGTAAAGATAAAAATAAAGTAACATAAGGAATCGTTTTCATAAAGGGAACAGAAATTATAATTTAAATCATTATGTTTTTATAAATAAAGGGGAGGAAGAACAGATGAAAATTACGTCTTTTGATTTTTGGCAAAAGTTCGGGAAAGCGTTATTAGTTGTTGTAGCCGTAATGCCAGCAGCTGGTTTAATGATTTCCATCGGTAAGTTAATTGGTATGTCTGCTGGGGATGTTAACGCAGTTCATACAATCGCTCGCGTAATGGAAGACATCGGTTGGGCAATCATTACAAATCTACACATCTTATTCGCAGTAGCAATTGGGGGATCTTGGGCGAAAGATCGCGCGGGTGGTGCATTTGCAGCGCTATTAGCATTCGTCTTAACAAACCGAATTACAGGAGCTATATTTGGGGTAAACGCTGAAATGTTAGCGGATTCAAAAGCGAAAGTTTCTTCAGTAATAGCGGGAGATTTAATTGTAAAAGATTACTTTACTTCTGTACTTGGTGCACCTGCATTAAACATGGGAGTGTTCGTAGGGATTATCACAGGTTTCTTAGGAGCTACTTTATATAACAAATATTATAACTATAATAAACTGCCACAGGCATTAGCATTCTTTAATGGAAAACGATTTGTACCATTCGTTGTAATTCTTTGGTCTACAGTTACTGCGATTGTATTATCACTTCTATGGCCATTCATCCAAAGTGGGTTAAATGAATTTGGTCGCTGGATTGCAGCTTCAAAAGATAGTGCACCAGTTGTTGCACCGTTTGTATATGGAACGTTAGAGCGTTTATTATTACCATTTGGTTTACACCATATGTTAACGATTCCGATGAACTATACAGAGCTAGGCGGAACATATACGATGCTAACTGGTTCAAAAGTTGGACAAGTTGTAGCAGGGCAAGATCCATTATGGCTTGCATGGATTACAGATTTAAATAATTTATTAGCAAATGGAGATACGAAGGCATATAACGATTTATTAAATAACGTTGTACCAGCTCGTTTCAAAGCTGGACAAGTTATCGGCTCAACAGCAGCGTTAATGGGGATTGCATTTGCGATGTTCCGTAACGTTGATAAAGAAAAGCGTGCAAAATATAAACCAATGTTTTTATCAGCAGCATTAGCAGTATTCTTAACAGGTGTAACAGAACCAATTGAATTCATGTTCATGTTTATTGCTCCAGTATTATATGTTGTATATGCTATTACAACAGGACTTGCATTCGCGCTAGCTGATTTAATTAACTTACGTGTTCATGCATTTGGATTTATTGAGTTAATTACTCGTACGCCAATGATGGTTAACGCAGGTTTAACAAGAGACTTAATCAACTTTGTTATTGTTTCATTAGTGTTCTTCGGTCTTAACTTTACACTATTTAATTTCTTAATTAAAAAATTCAATTTACCAACACCAGGGCGTGCAGGTAACTATATTGATAATGAAGATGAGGCATCAGAAGGAACAGGAAATGTACAAGACGGTTCATTAGCAACAAAAGTTATCGATTTATTAGGTGGAAAAGAAAATATTGCTGACGTAGATGCTTGTATGACACGCTTACGTGTAACAGTAAAAGATTTAGATGTTGTTGCACCAGAAGCACAGTGGAAACAAAATGGTGCTTTAGGGCTTATTGTAAAAGATAAAGGTGTACAAGCGGTATATGGTCCGAAAGCTGACGTATTAAAGTCAGACATTCAAGATATGTTAGGTGCGTAATAATATGAAATTGCTAACTTTAAACTGTCATTCTTGGCAAGAAGAGAATCAAATAGAAAAGATACAATACCTTGCTAAAGTAATTCAAGAAGAAGAGTACGATGTCATCGCATTGCAAGAAGTAAGTCAGTCCATACAAGCTGAAAATGTATGCGGTAACAAGAAAGAAGATAATTTTGGACTTTTACTATTAGAAGAGTTAAAAGCGCTACATGTAAAAGATTACAATATTACTTGGGATTTCTCTCATATTGGTTATGACGTGTATGAAGAAGGATTAGCGATTATAACGAAGCATAATATTATAAAAGAAGATACGTTCTTCATTTCAGAAAACGAGGATACAACGTATTGGAAAACGCGTAAAATTGTAAGTGCAACAATTGCTTATAATGGTAAGGATATAACGTTTTACTCTTGTCATCTCGGTTGGTGGAATGATGAAGAAGAGTCATTCAAAGGTCAAGTCGATCGTTTGATGGAGCGTGTAGATAGCAATAAGCTCGCCTTCTTAATGGGGGATTTTAATAACAATGCTCGATTGAAAGGCGAAGGTTATGAGTATATGATGCAAAAAGGGTTGTATGACACATATGAATTAGCAATAGAGAAGGATGAAGGAACGACTGTCCAAGGCGAGATTGCTGGTTGGGATGAAAATAAACATAATTTGCGAATCGATCTAATATTGTGTAACCAAAGTAAAAAAGTTCATTCTTCAAAAGTTATTTTTAATGGTACAAACAGAAATGTAATTTCAGATCATTTCGGTGTAGAGGTTCAATTGGATATATAATAGAAGAAATCCTCACAGAGAATAAAAGCTGTGAGGATTTTTTTTAGGAATACAAGTATTTCCAAGAGAAAATACTTGTATTTTTTATGACATTTCATATATATTTGTTATTATTGAATGTAAAACCGATTTGGTCATTTTGTATTCATACTTTGACTCACTTCGTTATATAATGAAGTAAGTGAAAGTTAATGGGAAAAAATAGTACGTTTTTGGTTAATACACGATGTAGAAAGTGATATAATTGCAAAATGTATGTATCATTTTCTAAAGAAGGAAAAATATATAATTAGGTGATAACTTCTATGAAACAGATTTGGCGTATTTATAAGACAGATTTACGGAATGTAGCCAAACATTGGGCTGCAATTGTTATTGTTTTAGGATTAATGATTTTACCATCGTTATATGCATGGTTTAACATTAAAGCTTCTTGGGATCCATATGGAAATACAAAAGAGGTTCCCATTGCAGTTTCTAACCAAGATGCAGGTTCTAATTTAAGAGGGAAAGATATTAATATCGGGAAAGAGATTGTAGACTCCCTTAAGAAAAACAAAAATCTTGGCTGGAAATTTGTAGATGAAAAACAAGCAATTTACGGAGTTGAGCGTGGAGATTATTATGCAAGTATTACGATTCCAAAAGATTTCTCTGAAAAAATTGCAACTGTTCTGGATGAAAATCCTAAAAAACCAGAACTTGATTACTATGTAAATGAAAAGGTAAATGCGATTGCACCGAAAATTACAGCAAAAGGTGCATCAGGTATTACAGAAGAAATTAGTAAAAACTTTGTAAAAACAGCAAACGGTGAGATTTTTAAAATTTTCAATGATCTTGGAATCGATTTAGAAACAAACTTACCAAGTATCGAAAAAGTAAAAGATCTTGTATTTAAGTTAGAAGCGCAGTTCCCAGAAATGAATACACTTATGGATAAGGCGTTAGATGATGCAACTCGAGCAGAAGATGTTGTGAAAGTAGCGCAGAAAGATTTACCTGTTGTAGAGAGTGTAATAAATGATGGACAGGAAGCGTTAGCGAATTTAGATAAGTTCTTTGCAAGACAAGATCAAACATTAAAAAATGCTCCAGGGACGATAAGAAATGATTTAGTAGCAGCAAAAGGCGTTATGGATAGTGCAGCTGCATTTACTGACTTTTTAATGAATCCAGGTGTAGAACTAAATATTCCTGACTTGTCTGGAATGAATGGATTACCTGAATTCCCAGCGAGACCAGATCTTTCTAAGTTGAATAGTGATGGTTATAAGAGTATAGCGCAAAATATTAATCAAACAGTAAATAATGTTTTAAGTTCATCACGTGCAGGAACAGCTTATGGGAAAAGTGTTTTAAATGGATTGCAAAATGGTCAGTTTGATCCAGAACAAGCAAAGAGAGATTTAAATGCGGTATCAGAACGATTACAAACTGGTACAGATGGTATTTCATATCTTATTAATTTCTTTACTGAACTTCAAAAATCGGCGACTACTGATTTTGGTCAAAGCTTTTTCAAAGGGCGAGTGGATCACTTAACTAATGTTAAAAAAGGTATGGAAAATGCGAATAACGGTATTAAAGATATTGTAAATGTTATTGGCAAAGGACAAGAAGTAAAGAAAGATGTAACAGATGTAGCGAATCAAAAATTAGATGCAGCAAATGGATTAATTGATCAAGCTGAAAAAGATTATAATGAAACGTTTGTAGCAGATTATAAAAAAGCAGTTAGCACAGTCGATCAAGCTAAAGTTGATGCAAATGCAGTATATGATAATGCAAAAGCAGATTACGATAAAGTAAAAAATGGTATTGAGGGTGCAAAAGCAGATTTACAGAAAGCAAAAGAAGATGTACAAAATAGAGGTATTAACGGTTTAGATTCAACGAAAGTAGCTTTAAATAGCTTAAATGGTCAATTCCAATCTGGAATCGGTTTAATTGATGATATGATTCCAGTTCTAGAAAGTACAAATAAGGTTTTAGCGGATGTAAATAGTGATAAAAACCTTAATAATGGAATTGCAAAATTAAACAAAGCGAAAAGTAGTCTGCAAAAAGGTGTAGATGCAACGAATAAGGGGATTACACTTCTTAACAATGGCCAGAAACCTACAAAAGATGTAATTGAAAGTATTAACAACGCTGCGAAGGGCGGATCAGCTCAATTAACAGATGTATTATCGACGTATGATTCAGAAATTGTACCTAATTTCAATACAGCAATTGCTCGTACAAAAGAGATGTCGAAAAATACAACTCAAATTTTAAATGATGCAGACAAAAAGCTTCCAGATGTTAAAAAATTACTAGAAGATTCATCAAAAGGTTTAGTAGATGGTAAAAAGAAATTAGCAGACATTAAAGCTGAAATGCCAGCTACTGAGAAAAAGATTAAAGAATTAGCAGATAAAATTCGTGATTTTGAATCTGAAGAGGATTTAAAAGACATTATACGCTTATTGAAAAATGATGTTGAAAAGCAAAGTGATTACTTTGCGAATCCAGTAAATTTAAAAGAAAATAAATTATTTGCGATGCCGAACTACGGTTCAGCGATGTCACCATTCTATACAGTGCTTGCATTATGGGTAGGCGCATTATTAATGGTTTCATTATTAACGGTAGAAGTACACGAAGAGGGCGCGAATTATAAGAGCCATGAAATTTACTTCGGACGTTTATTAACATTCTTAACGATAGGTCTTTCACAAGCGTTTATCGTATCGATGGGAGATATATTCTTACTCGGTACGTACGTAGTCGATAAGTTCTGGTTTGTGTTATTTAGTTTATTTATTGGTGGAGTCTTCGTTTGTATCGTATACTCACTCGTTTCTATTTTCGGAAACGTTGGGAAATCGATGGCGATCATTTTACTTGTACTACAAGTAGCAGGATCGGGCGGAACATTCCCAATCCAAATGACACCAGCGTTCTTCCAAGCGATTTATCCGTTCTTACCATTCACATACGCAATTAGCGCAATTCGTGAAACAGTTGGCGGAATGCTTTGGGATATCGTAACGCGAGATTTACTTGTGTTAAGTGCTTTCGTAGTAGTTATGATTGTTGCTGCGTTATTACTGAAAACACCAATTAACAAATCAAGTGAAAAATTTGTTGAGAATGCAAAAGGAAGTAAAATCATTCACTAAAATAAAAGGTTCCTACCGATAGAGGTAGGAACCTTTTTGTTTAATCAAATTTTAATTTTTTTAATGCTTCTGCGAACGGGTTGTTTAATGGTTCTTCTTCTTTGTTCTGTTGTTTCATATATTTTTGAACGTCGCGCTTATCAGCTTTGTTTCCAGATTCTTTTTTACGTCTTTCTTGGAATGTTGATAATTTCTCGCGATAGCCACATTTACATGCAAAGATTTGTCCTGCACCCTCACCACGTAATTCTAGTTTCTTCTTACATTGCGGACAGCGAGCGTTTGTTGTACGAGATACATTTTTACGATGACCACATTCACGATCTTGGCATACGAGCATTTTTCCCTTTTTGCCGTTTACTTCTAGCATTGGTTTACCGCAATCTGGACAAGACTTCGTTGAAATGTTGTCATGTTTATATTTTTTATCGCTTGATTTAATTTCAGAAACGATTTCTTTCGTATAGTTCTTCATTTCAGAAATGAATACTTCTTTTTTCAATTTACCTTTTGCGATAGCCTCAAGTTTTTGTTCCCATTCACCAGTTAGTGTAGGAGATTTTAATTCTTCTGGTACTAAATCAAGTAACTGGCGACCTTTTGAAGTAATGTGAATATCTTTACCGCGTTTTTCAATTAAGAATGAATTGAATAGCTTGTCGATAATGTCTGCACGTGTCGCTACAGTACCTAATCCACCAGTCGATTTTAACGTATCAGCAAGTTGTTTATTTTGCGTATCCATATATTTTGTAGGATTCTCCATTGCTGAAAGTAAAGTCGCTTCGTTAAATCGTGCAGGTGCTTTTGTTTGACCTGATGTTTGCATAATTAACTTTACAGCTAATGTATCGCCTTTCTCAATGTGAGGTAGAAGTTGCTCTTTTACGTCATCAGTTACATCATCATCTTCAAAGCGATTTTCATATACTTCTTTCCAACCGGCATGTAGAATTGTTTTTCCGCGCGCAATGAACGTTTCATTGCCAACCTTTGTGCGTAACGTTAGTTGCTCATATTCGAATGCCGGGAATAACACAGCTAAGAAACGTTTTACAACTAAATCATAAATTTTGCGTTCTTTATCTGTGAATGCTGAGAAGTTAACGTATCCTTCTGTTGGAATAATCGCATGATGATCGCTTACTTTACTATCATCAACAAATGATTTGTTAGGTTTGATAGGCTTTTGTAATACTTTATGTGCGAAGGGACGGTATTCTCCAACACCACATGCTTTTAGACGTTCTGGAAGTGTTCCAACGATATCAGATGAAATGTAGCGTGAATCTGTACGAGGGTACGTTAGTACTTTATGCTGTTCATACAATTTTTGCATAATATTTAATGTTTCTTTAGCAGAGTAACCGAACTTTTTATTCGCATCACGTTGCAATTCAGTTAAATCGTAAAGACCAGGAGAGAATGACTTCTTCTGTTTCTTATCAATTTCCAAAACAGTAGCATTTTGTTTATCTAAACGTTTTACAATACCATCGATTTTTTCTTTATTAAAACTACGGCTATTGCCATTTGCATCTTGCCAAGTAAGTTTGAGCTTCTCCATTGTTTGAGCTTCGATGCCGTAGTAAGTTTGTGCTTTGAAGTTCTTTATTTCATCCTCACGACTAGCAATCATAGCAACAGTAGGGGTTTGTACACGGCCGCAATTTAACTGGGCATTAAAGCGAGTCGTTAAAGCACGAGTTGCATTAAGACCGATATACCAGTCAGCTTCTGAACGCGCAACTGCTGAAGCGTATAAATTGTCATAGGCTTTACCTGGTTTTAAATTTGCAAAACCATCTTTAATTGCTTTATCGGTTACAGAAGAAATCCATAAACGTTTGATTGGTTTATTTAGCTTAACTTTATCGATAATCCAGCGTGCGACTAATTCCCCTTCACGTCCAGCGTCTGTTGCTACAATAATTTCATTTACATCTTTTCTAAGTAGCTGACTTTTTACAGCATTAAATTGTTTACCAGTTTGTTTAATAACCGTTAATTTCAAACGCTCAGGTAGCATCGGTAAATCTTCTAAATTCCACTTTTTATATTTCACATCATAACTTTCTGGATCTGCTAATGTAACGAGATGACCTAAAGCCCAAGTTACAATATATTTACTACCTTCAAGATAGCCGTTTCCTTTTTTATCACACTTCAGTACACGAGCAATATCTCGTGCAACGGAAGGTTTTTCAGCGATTACAACGCTTTTTGACATATTAAAAACATCCTTTCAAATTTCCATAAGTTAAATATAGCATACATCTTCTTGAGATTCAGTTTCGCTCCATATTTCAGCTGTTTTTAATGGAGTTAACAAAATCCCAACTGATTAAAGTTTCACTTTATCAGTTGCCTCTATATCAAATAGAAAAGTAAAGAACTTGTTATTTTACTAGAATAAGAGTAGACTTTGAAGTAGATGAATAAGAAACACATGGGAGTTTGTGGATACAAACTGAGAGTATGGCTACTAGTCCGTCATTGACCATTTGAACCTGTTGGATAATGCCAGCGTAGGGAGAGTGTAAAAGCACATATTCAGGCACTTTGCGTACGCGCAAAGTGTCTTTTTGTGTATCTCCCATCATTATAGTTAGGAGATGAAAAGGATGAATATGAAAGAAATTAGTAAAGTAGTGGATTTGGTGAGAGAATCTAATCCGCTTGTTCATAATATTACAAATGTTGTTGTAACAAATTTTACTGCTAACGGTTTGTTGGCACTTGGGGCATCGCCTGTAATGGCGTATGCGAAAGAAGAAGTAGCAGAAATGGCTAGCATTGCTGGAGCGTTAGTATTAAATATGGGGACACTTCGTCCTGAAGAAGTAGAAGCGATGTTACTCGCGGGTAAATCAGCAAATGCGAACAATGTGCCAGTACTATTTGATCCAGTTGGTGCAGGAGCAACTTCGTATCGAACAGAAGTTGCGAGACATATTCCGGCTGAAATTGAGTTAGCAATTATCCGCGGAAATGCAGCTGAAATAGCAAATGTTATTAATGAGAAATGGGAAATTAAAGGGGTAGACGCTGGTACTGGAAATGGCAATGTTGTAAGTATTGCAAGGCAGGCAGCAGATGAACTAAATACAGTTGCGGTCATTACTGGAAAAGAAGATGTTGTTACAGATGGAAAGAGAACTATTGTTATTCGAAATGGTCACCCTATTTTAACGAAAGTTACGGGAACAGGTTGTTTACTAACTTCTGTAATAGGAGCATTTGTAGCAGTGGAAAAAGATTATGTAAAAGCAGCAGTAGCAGCATTAACGTTTTATGGTGTAGCTTCGGAACTGGCAGCTGCTAAGACCGTGGAAAAGGGACCTGGTAGTTTCCAAATTGAATTTTTAAATCAGTTAGCGAATACTACTTCTAGTGATATTGAGAAGTATGGAAAGATTGAGGAGTTAGAGTAAGAGGGAGTGAAAGAAATGGCACGCATTGAAATAGATAAAATGTCTAAGCTATTGCAAGTGTATTTTATTATGGGAAGTAATAACTGCACGAGGGATCCTTTAGCTGTATTGAAAGAAGCGTTAGATGGTGGAGTGACAATTTTTCAGTTTCGCGAGAAGGAGGAAGGTTCTTTAATCGGAGAAGATAGAGTGCGCTTTGCAAAAGAATTGCAAACGCTTTGTAAGGAATATAGTGTTCCTTTCATTGTAAATGATGATGTAGAATTAGCCATTGAATTAGATGCAGATGGTGTTCATGTAGGACAAGATGATGAAGGAATTACATCTGTTCGTGAAAAAATGGGAGATAAAATTATCGGCGTATCTGCTCATACAATTGAAGAAGCACGCTTTGCAATCGAAAATGGAGCAGATTATTTAGGCGTTGGACCTATTTTCCCAACGAGTACGAAAAAAGATACGAAAGCGGTTCAAGGAACGAAAGGATTAGCCTATTTTAGAGAACAAGGAATTACAGTGCCAATCGTTGGTATTGGTGGGATTACAATTGAAAATACAGCGGCAGTTATAGAAGCGGGTGCGGACGGTGTTTCAGTTATTTCAGCAATTAGTTTAGCTGAATCTGCGTATGAAAGTACGAGAAAATTAGCTGAAGAAGTAAAGAGAAGTTTGTAGGGAAGGACGTGTAGTATTTTAAGTGCTACATGGAGAAATAGACTGCCCCAAAATTTAAACAAACATTTGATTAAAAAAGCACAAACCTTTTTAAATAAAGGTTTGTGCTTTTTCTTTAAAACATAATTGAAATTAAGAGCATTCCAATTCCGATAGAAGTAAATGTTGCAATTAGGCCAGGAATCATAAAACTATGATTTAATACGTATTTACCGATACCTGTTGTACCAGTACGGTCAAAGTTAATAGCAGCAACGATTGTTCCATAGTTTGGAATGAAGAAATATCCATTTACTGCAGGGAACATAGCAATCAGTAGCGCTGGTGGAATGCCAAGAGATAGTCCAAGTGGCATTAAGGCACGAACAGTTGCTGCTTGGCTGTACAGTAAAATAGATAGAATGAATAGTGCGATGGTAAATAGCCAAGGTGCACTTGTTACTAAATGCTGAATGGATCCTTGAATCATATTTAAGTTTCCATTAAAGAAAGTATCTCCCATCCAAGCGATACCGAAAATAGCAACAACTGCTGTTGCCCCCGCTTTAAAGACGTTACCAGACACAATGCTTTCTACATTTGGTTTACAGAAAATAATAATAAGAGCCGCGATAGTTAACATAACCATCTCAATTGTATTCGGCATGGAAAGACGGGCTAACTTCCCATCAACTATCCATCCTGGACGAAGTGCTTCAAATGAACCAAGAAGTACAACAAGGAAGGTTCCTACAAGGAAAAGGATAACTGATAATTTTGCGCCCTTTACACCTACAAATTCTTTTTTCTCTTCAAGCTTAGGAATCATTCCTTCTTTTAATCGTTTTAAGTATTCAGGGTCTTCATTTAATTCTTTTCCCATCTTACTAGCAACGAATGCTGCTAACATACAAGCAATGAAAGTGGAAGGAATACTCACTTTTAAAATATCTAATAAAGTGATTTTATAGTCAGCTAACATTGCTAAAAGAGCAACTGTGGCAGCTGAAATTGGACTAGCTGTAATTGCTTGTTGAGAAGCGATTACGGCAATTGACATTGGGCGTTCCGGTCTAATCCCTGATTCACGAGAGACTTCTGCAATAACAGGAAGTACAGAATAGGCAACGTGACCAGTACCTGCACATAGTGTGAATAAATAAGTAACAATTGGAGCAAAAAAAGTAATACGCTTTGGATTTTTTCGTAATGCCTTTTCAGCTAGATGAACAAGATAGTCCATTCCTCCAGCAGCTTGCAAAGCACCAGCAGCTGTAATTACTGCCAAAATCATAAGCATTACATCGATAGGAGGCGCGGTTGGTTGTAGGTGGAAGACAAAAACGAGTATTGCCATACCAACTCCACCCATTACTCCTAAACCAACTCCGCCTAGGCGTGCACCAATAAAAATACAGAGTAACAAGGTAAGAAATTGTAGCCAAAACATGATAAACTACCTCCGAAATTCATTAGTTAAGATATATTCGAATAGTTTAATTTGAATGAAAATTAAATAAATACCCGAAGAAATCCTTGTTATTTATACATTTTTTATTATATAACACAAAAAAAGTAACATTCACGTACTTTTTGAAATTATTTCGAAAAAGCAATGCATTAAAAATTTGTATTTATATCTCTAAATAAGTAGACATTTTGATTTATATGTTGTAATCTTTGAAAGAGAATAAATTAATTCTCATAGAACTCCCATATCGTTCAACTCGTTCAGCGAGAAAGGCAAACTGATGGAAACATGAGGACGCAAAACTACAGGAGCTAAGGTCGAAAGGCTACGCTAGCCAGTTACCGGACGGATAGGGTTGGTCTTGGCCAATGCTTTTACATTGGCTTTTTTTTATTCTCGAACATATTGAGAAACATTTTCAAACAAAATATCCATATATTTTGTTTTTTTGTTTGTGTTGATTAAGGAAGGTGGATATTAATGAAAAAATATTGGCATAAGTTATCGTTCCTTCAAAAGAACGTCTTATTAACCGTATTAGTTATTTTGACACTTGTTGGAAGTATGGGTGCGTTAAGTTTCAATATGTTTCAAAATAGTATGATGTCTTTATTTGAAAGGCAGTCTATTGAAACAGGAGAAATAGTATTGAAAAAACTGGATGTAGAATTAGTTAGAGACATGGCGAAAGATCCTACAGCCGAAAAAGTGAAAAAAGAAAAGTTAACAGAGAAATTAGATGAAGTATCAAAAGAATTGAAAAGCGTTGGACAAACGTATGTTACAGGAGCAAAGCCGAATGAAAAGCGAGAATTACAACTCGTTGGTTTGACTACAGAGTTAACAAATGCGTTTCCTATAAAGCCGGGAGATTATTATGAACAACCCGCTCATTGGATGAAGGCATACGATAAAGTGATTGATACGAAAAAGGCTCAAATGACAGAAGTATATGAAGATGAAATAGGTTCGTGGGTGACAATATTAGAACCAATTACAGATGGAGAAAACAATATTATTGCAATTGTTGCCGCTGACTTAGATGCTTCCATTGTTCCTATTACAAAAGAGAAGTTTATGATACAGGGTTTACTCTTTATCATTATTTCATTAGCAATTGCGACTATTACTCAATTCTTTATCGTGCGTCACTCGCTAGCTCCATTAAAAGATTTACGAGAAGGGTTACGTAAAATTGGCGAAGGTGACTTGAGTATTAAATTAAAAGAAAGACCAGATGATATTGGAATTATTAATGTTTATTTCAATAACACGATTGAAAAGTTTAAAGGGATTATAGATAAAGTAAGGCAAACTGCTGAGCAAGTTTCTTCTTCTTCACAAGAATTGTCGGCGAGTACAGAGGAAAACAGCATGGCAGTTCAAGAGATTGCAAGTTCTATTGAAGGTTTAAGAGTAGGGGCACAGTCTCAAAAAACTTCAGTACAACAATGTTTAGGGATTGTACATGGAATGGAAGATAAGGTAGAAGAGATAACTGGGGCTGCGAAACAAGTTGCGGTTGCTTCTGAAGGTATGGAGCAACATTCAATTGAAGGTAATGAAGTGATTGGACAAATTATTAATCAAATGAGTTTAATCCAAAATGCAGTACAAGATTTATCTTCCATCATTTATTCGTTAGAAACAAGGTCAAAAGAAATTAGTGATATCGTAACTGTAATTACAGGCATTTCAAATCAAACAAATTTATTAGCTTTAAATGCTTCTATTGAGGCTTCACGTGCTGGAGCAGCTGGAAGAGGGTTTGCAGTTGTTGCTGATGAAGTACGAAAATTAGCAGAACAAACTGAAGCGTCTGCAAAAGATATAGCGAAATTAATTGGTGAAACACAAGCTGAGACAGAAGATGCTGTAGTTTCCATGCAAAAAGGTTCAAAAGAAGTAGAAACTGGAATTTCACTTGTTCAAAGTAGTGGAGATTTCTTCGAAAAAATCTCCAAATCAGCGCAATCTGTTACAGATCAAGTAAAAGCTGTTTCGGGTAATTCGAGTGATATTTTACAAAATAGCCAGAATATCGTTCAAGTCGTAAATGAATTATCACATATTGCAAATACTTATGCCAACAGCAGTAGTAATGTTGAAGAAAGCATGAAAGAGCAAGAAATATCAGTACAAGATATTGCAGAATTAGCGACTTCTTTAAGTTGGCTCTCTCAGGAATTACAAGAGCTTATTGGTGAGTTTAAAAGCGAATAAGGAGAAAGTTCAATTCTAATCAAGGGGGTATCTCCGCTACTGATTATGAATTGAACGAATCTGCCCTTTAATAAGGGATAAAAAAGGTGTGAATTTTCACACCTTTATTATATTTAAGAGAGGAATTTACATAAATATGAAATTAGCAATTTCTTATAGTGAGATGGTAAAAGAATTTTTAGGAAAAGTAGAAGGAAGTATTAAAATACCTAAAGATGTGCAAGGAACAGAACTTAGGATAAAAAGGAAAACGGAACTGTTTTCAAATTTGACTCACATTGTAGATTTAATAGGAGCGACTGCAACGTGGTTATATCATATTTCTAAAGAAAAACATATTGTCGTGCTTTATCATGTAAGAGGAAGTTTATTTCCGATTACTATTGAAGTTTCTAATTTTCTCTCCTATGAAAGTTTAAATTTACAAATTGAAGAGCAACTGGAGCAAATTAAAGAAATGAATGAGGAAGAAATAGAAGAGTTTCAAAACGGTAATACGTTATATGAAATGTCACCTATTATTATTGGTGAAACATATTATGAGCTAAAAGACACGAATACATTACAATTTGTATTTAGTAAAAATATGCAAAGTGTAGAAATAATATTTAATAGTGTTAATTGGAAAGAGACAACAATTACTCGTTATGCACAACAAATACAAGGTGTTTTAATTAATAAATCACAAAATAATAATAATCATATAAATAATTTTAATGTTATTACAGAGGCCGAGATGGCACTTTATAGTCAAGTGAATGATACGACAGCAGTATATCCTGAGAAAAGTATCGTCGATATGTTCTATAATACTGTTACTCAATTTCCAAATCGTATAGCTTTATCTTCAAGGGAAGGTACTTTAACTTATGAGGAGCTAAATAAAAAAAGTAATCAAATAGCTCATATGTTAATTAAAAACGGCGTCCAATTAGGAGACTATGTTGGAATATTTATGAAACGTAGCATAGACACAGTAGTAAGTATGGTAGCTATATTAAAAGCTGGTGCAGCGTATGTTCCGATTGATCCAGATTATCCGGAAAGTAGAATACAGTACATTATTCAAGATAGCCAAGCGAAAGTTATATTGATGAAAGAGACGCCTATAACATGTGATGGGGTTCAAACAGTTTCAATGTATGATAGTGAAACTTATGAAGATACAGATGTAAAGTTGTCTATTCATTGTGATGATGTAGCTTATATGATTTATACATCTGGTTCAACAGGGAATCCAAAGGGAACGATGTTAGCTCATAGAGGCGTTGTTAATCTGTATACTTGGATGAAAAAGCAATATGAATTGACAGAAGAGGATGTATTTGCCCAATTTCCTTCCTTTAGTTTCGATGCTTCTGTATGGGAGTCATTTGCTTCTTTATTCTGTGGAGGAAACTTATATGTACTATTAGAGGAAGAGCGATTGTCTGTAGAAGCATTTGCAAATGCAATCTATAAAGTGAAAGCAACTTCAATCTTGGCATTAGCAACAATTTTTGTTCGACAAGTAGCAACTTATTTAGCAGAAGAAGATATATATAAGCTAGCTTCCCTAAAAAGAATTGCGATTGGCGGTGAAATGTTGCCTGTAGAGGTTATTAAATTGTGGAGAGAAAGAATAGGTACAAATGTTGAAATTCATAATGTATACGGACCGACAGAATGTACTGTAGTGACGACAACCTATAAAATACCTAGTCAGTTAAATGAGGATGTTGCGAGTATTCCCATTGGTAAACCATGTGCTAATTATCAAGTTATGATTTTGGATGAGAATATGAATCTTTGTCCAATTGGTGTACCTGGTGAATTATATATAGATTCAGTGGGATTAGCAAAAGGGTATTTTAATAAGCCTAATAAAACAATTGAAGCTTTTATTCCGAACCCTTTTAATCCTATAGTTAATATATATAAAACAGGTGATATCGTTAAGTTGCTAGAGGATGGAAATATAGAGTTTTTACATCGGAAAGATGATCAAGTAAAAATTAGAGGACATCGTATTGAACTAGGCGAAATCCAAAGTAAAATTTCTCAAAATCATAATATAAAAGAAAATGCTGTTTTTGCTAAGAAGAGTAAGGAAGGTAGCCAATATTTAATCGCGTTCTATACAACTTTAAATAAAAAAGAAATACCAGAATTAGTTTATCAGTTACAAGAGCAATTACCAGATTATATGGTGCCATCTAAACTAATTTATATTAATGAATTACCACTTACACCTAATAAAAAGATTGATGTTAAGAAGTTAGCTCAGTTAGAAGAAAAGTGTGAACCGGTTCGGCTACAAGAATATGTTGCACCTTCTAATAAAGCAGAAAAACAAATAGCGAACGCCTGGGCGGAAGTATTAGGAATTTCAAAAGTTGGAGTGCATGATGATTTCTTTACAATTGGTGGACATTCATTAAAAGTATTACGAGTCTTAACATTGTTAAAAGAAGATTTCTCACATTTAACAATTCAAGATTTCTTTAAAGAAAGAACGATATATGGATTAGCTCGAATTGAGCGAGAAGTAAAAGTAGAGAAAGAAGAAGTATTTCGTGAATATAAAGTGATTCACGAACCAGATACTATCACGTATGCAAACGTTTTGGAAGAAAACCAGATTTCAAATGTCTTTTTAACAGGAGCTACTGGTTATTTAGGATCACACATATTATATGAATTGTTGAGAGATACATCTGCTACTATTTATTGTTTAGTAAGACCAACTAAAGATGTGCAGCAAAGAATTATAGATACATTAACAGGCTACTTTAATGATATATGTGAAGAATGGTTACAGCGTATACAGGCCGTAGCTGGTGATCTTGGAGAAGAGTATCTTGGGATGAGCGAAGAAGAATTTATGTTCATCAGTTCTAAGATGGATACGATAATTCATTGCGGTGCAGATGTAAGACATTTTGGAGATGTAAAACAATTTGAAAATATAAATGTCCAAGGAACTAGCCGTATGCTAACATTAGCGGAGAAAGGTGCTACATTCCATTTTATTTCTACAATTGGTATCCCGTTAGAATTAGCGGTAGATCAATGGGATACATACATGAAAACTGGTGATTTTAATTACAGTGTAGACTTAGAGAATGTATATTCAAATAGTAAACTACAAGCGGAAAACATTGTTCGTGAAGCAATGAAAAATGGTTTGCGTGGAAATATTTATCGTGCAGGTAATTTAGCATGTCATTCAGAAACAGGTTCGTTCCAACAAAATATTGAAGGAAACGCATTTTATCGTCTTATTAAAACAATGCTATTAATTGGGAAAGCACCAAATGTGAAGTGGAAAGTTGATTTCACACCAATTGATTTTGCTAGTAAATCAATTGTATCGTATTTGCAAGATGCGCAAATTATAGGAGAGACGTTACATATTTGTCATCCACATCAAATTGAGTTTGAACAATTTATACAGCTAATTGGAGAGTGTGGATACAATCTTGAAATGGTTCCACTTTCAGAATATGTAAATACCGGACTTGCATTAGCGAAGGGAAATGAAGTAATAGCAGAGTTAATTGCTTCTCAAGTTGCAGGAGATGGAGCGCAGCAATCTGAAATTGTAATGGGTACGCGTAGAACGAATAAATGGATTAAGAAAAAAGAATTGATAGTACCAGCAATTAATAAAGAATTTATTCAGCAGTTATTAGCTCATGGTGAAAAAGTTGGTTATTTTCCAAAAATAATGAAATGATTATGCATGCTTTTGTTTGTTCAATAAAATAAATCATGCTACAATGAAAACGAATTAAGGACCGGGGAGCCAATTGGCTGAGAGGATGTAAGTAAACATCGACCCTCAACCTGATCTGGATAATGCCAGCGTAGGGAGTTACTTAAAGTGATGTAGCATATGTTATTCTGTAATAACTTGCATACAAGGCTTTCCTACGCAGTAGGAAAGCCTTTTCTTATTTTTGAAATTTATTTTTGAAATTTATTTTTGAAATTTATTTTTATAAGGGGGATTTTATTATGTCACAACAAGTTACAATGTCATTTTCAGTAGTACCACAAGCAAAAACGAAAGATGTATATTCTGTTGTCGATAAAGCAATTGAAGTTGTGCAACAATCGGGAGTTCGTTATGAAGTAGGGGCAATGGAAACAACTTTGGAAGGAGAATTAGATGTACTTCTTGATGTCGTTAAACGTGCGCAACAAGCTTGCGTCGATGCTGGAGCAGAAGAAGTGATTACTTCTATTAAAATCCATTATCGTCCAAGCACTGGTGTAACGATAGATGAAAAGGTTTGGAAGTACCGTGATGAATATGCAAAACCAGAAGCAATCTAAACTTATTACAACTATTTGGCTTATCCTTCTCATTGCGATATGGGAAGGATCTGTTTCATTATTTAAAATCGAACCGTGGATTTTACCAAAGCCTTCTGCCATTGTTCAAGAATTAATTGGGATGAAAGATTTACTATTACCAAATACGATGCAAACACTGCAGGAAGTTATAATTGGACTATTCTTTGCAATTTTATTGGGGACGAGCATCGCAATTATTATGGACGTTATACCGTTATTTCGTATTTTAATAAATCCATTGCTCGTTATTTCGCAAACAATTCCAATTGTTGTACTTGCACCGCTATTTATTATTTGGTTTGGATATGGGATGTTGCCGAAAGTAATGGTCGTAATACTCGTTTGTTTCTTCCCAATTGCGCTTAGTATTTTAGAAGGTTTTCAAACAGTAGATAAAAACATGTTGAAACTGTTACAAACAATGAAGGCGACAAAATGGCAAGTTTACCAGAAAGTAAAATTTCCAGCAGTGCTTCCATACTTTTTCTCAGGTTTAAAAATTGCAGTTACATATAGCGTAATGGGGGCAATTATCGGAGAATGGCTCGGTGCAAGTGAAGGATTAGGCGTTATGCTTACGAGGGCTACAAAATCCTTTTTGACTGCCCGAGTATTTGGTGTTGCAGCAATCATCGTTATGGTGACATTATGCCTGTATTTTATCGTAGAGTTTATGGCAAGAATAACAGCACCATGGATATATAGAAAGGACGGCAGAAAATGAAAAAAGGTTTGAAAGTTATGTTAGCTGCCTTAGTAGCGGTAGGTGTGGCTGGATGTAATCCGGCAAAGAAAGAAGAAAGTGCAAGTAAAGATCAAAAAGTAAAAGTAGTATTAGATTGGTTTCCAAATACGAATCATACTGGCTTGTATGTAGCGCAAACGAAAGATTATTACAAAAAGCAAGGATTAGATGTAGAAATTATTCAACCAGGTGACAATGTAACAGCAGAGCAAATGATAGCATCAGGAAAAGCAGACTTCGCAATAAGCGCACAAGAAAATGTAACGTTAGCTCGTGTGGAAGGAATTCCTGTTGTATCTGTAGGAGCGATTATTCAGCATAACACTTCAGCGTTTGCATCGCTTAAGAAAGATAATATGACGTCACCGAAAGATTTTGAAGGTAAACGTTACGGCGGCTGGGGAGGACCAGCGGAAGAAGCGACATTAAAGACGATTATGGATAAACATCAAGCTGATTTTAATAAAGTTGAAAAAATCATCTTAGGACAAACAGATTTCTTTAAATCAATCGGTCGTGATGCAGATTTCGAATGGATTTATTACGGTTGGGATGGTATTGAAGCGAAGCGCCAAGGAAAAGAGTTAAATACGATTATGGTGAAGGACTTAGATCCAGCGCTTGATTTCTATAGTCCTGTTATTATTACGAGTGAAAAACATACGAAGCAAGATAAAGACTTTGTGAAAAAGTTTATGAGTGCAACGACAGAAGGTTATAATTTTGCAATTAAGGAACCGAAAGAGGCTGCTGATATTTTAATTAAAGCTGTTCCAGATGTAAATAAAGATTTAGTTCAAGAAAGCCAAAAATGGTTAAGTACGAAGTATCAAGATGATGCTAAAGCATGGGGAGTACAGAAGGAAGAAATTTGGACGAATTACATGAATTTCTTATATGACAACAAAGTTATTAAAAAGAAAATCGATGTAAAAGATGCTTTTACAAATGAATTCCTTCCAAGTGAAAAATGAGCGGATTACAAATAAAAAATATAGTGAAATCTTTTGACGGAAAGAATGTATTAGAGAATATTAGTGCCTCTATACAAGAGGGAGAGTTTGTTTCCTTTGTAGGACCGAGTGGTTGCGGGAAAAGCACATTATTAAACATGATTGCAAATGTTGAAAAACCAACAAGCGGGAACGTAACGTATAACGATAAGCAAGTACAAGAGCAAGATGTTGTTAGTTATATGCCACAACAAGATTTATTACTACCGTGGCGATCAGCTTTGCAAAATATCGTTCTTCCGTTAGAAATTGAAGGAAAGCCGAAAAAACAAAGGCTGACAGAAGGAATGGAAGCATTAAAGCAGTTCCAACTAGATGAATATGCAGACCATTATCCAGATGAATTATCTGGTGGTATGCGTCAAAGAATTAGTTTTCTGCGCACATATTTATGTGAAAAGCCAATTATGCTGCTGGATGAGCCTTTTGGTAAATTAGATGCATTTACAAAAATGGAAGTACATAGCTGGCTTTTAAACTCTTGGCATCAAGAAAAGCAAACAATCGTTATGGTGACACATGACTTAGATGAGGCAATCTTGCTTTCAGATCGCGTATTTATTTTATCTCAAAGACCAGCGTCAATAGTTGGCGAGGTACAAGTGAAATTACCTAGGCCGAGAACGATGGATATGTTAACATCACTCGAATTAAAAAAGGATAAAGAAGAGATTTTAAGTGTGTTAGCTCCTTATATGAAAAAATAGAAAAAGCTGATGTTTTAATTTTAGACGAACCGACTAATCATTTGGATGTAGAAACTAAGATGGCTTTACAGGAAGCGTTACAACAATACAAAGGAACGGTTTTAATTGTCTCACATGAACCTTCTTTCTATGAATCGTGGATAACAAAAGTATGGAATATAGAAGATTGGAATACTGAACAATATGAATAAAGAAAAGGCATTAGCTTTTAGGAGCTAATGCCTTTTCTTTGTGATTAACATGATTTTCGAGAACTCTTACATGAGAATTGTATGAAGAAGCACTCTTATGGTGCGCTTATAAGCGTGCTTTTTCTTTTGTTATATTTATAATACGAAAGCCTTTCCCTAACAGGTGACTATCTTTCTTTATATATATAGATAGTTCAAAATGGAATGAAAATAATTCCTTTATGTAAAGGATAATATGGATATTATAGGAAGACAATAGAAATTAAAGGAAATTCATGTAAAATTCAAATGAACTTCATATAAACTTCATATTAGAAATTAAATATAATTATAATAGGTTATTATGATATTTTTGATTTTTCGTAAAATTAAAAGTTTGAATTTAGGAGGTATTGCTCAAACCTAAATTCAAACTTTAGTGAATTAATTAATGGATATTACGTCTAGTTTTCGCTAATGACGGTATTTAAAAGTTCGGCAGGATTACCTGTTCCTGCACCGCCAATTGTAATAGATCCACCAGGAGGAATTTCACCATTCCATCCTGCGTTCGTAATTACATAATGATTATTTGTTTTACTACTAATTTTAGAATCCCAAACTTGTGTTAAATTACCGCTATAATCAAATTCTAATTTCCAATTTTTAATAGGAGTCGTTCCATTATTTTTGATTATAATCGAGAAGTTATAACCGCTGCCCCAATTCGAAGTGACTGAAAATGTAGCAGTACCATTTCCATCAGGAGGTGTCGTATTAGCTTCATCCGTTTTGACAGTAAGAGCGGTAGGTTGTGATTTATTTCCAGCAGCATCTTTGGCAATTATTGAAAATGTGTATTCCGTATTAGGTTTTAAGTTTTTAATTGTAATGCTATTTGTTGTTGTACTCCATTTCTCTTCTCCAGCAGTAATTTCATATTCCATAACTCCTACGTTATCAGTAGATGCAGTCCAGTTTAATTGAACTGAGTTTGAATTTTTATTCGTAACTACAACGTTTTTAACATTCGTTGGTGGCTCAGTATCTTTTTGACTAATAGGTCCACCAAGTAATTCTTTTACTAGCGTATCAAGTAATTTTGGACCACTGCAACTATATTTTGGACTTGTACGGCAATCTCCGCTTAGTTCCCAAAACATTGCTCCACTTAAACCTTTCGTCTTTATATAGTCTGTTTTGTATTTCATAGATTCATTGTCATCGTAGCTAATAAATGTGCCTGTAGTTGCATTATATAAATAAGGTACTTTAGCTGTGTCATTCCAGTAGCGTACAAAACCATTTTTATTAACGTAATTGGCTGCTAAATCACCGTAATCATACACACCTGTGTCACCGGTAGAATAATCATCCCAAGTACCTTTAGAAGCAAGTTTCCCATCACTACCTGGTTTGCAAGGTTGATATTGTCCGTTATTTTCTTTGCCACAACTTTTCCAGCCACGTCCGTAAAAGGGTACGCCTAATACTAGTTTATCGACTGGAACACCTTCATTTGTATAAACATTTATAGCACCATCTACGTAAAAATTCGTATTTGCTGCTGGGTCATTTGGATCCTTATATAGAGCTGCATTATGATTAGAAGTAGCTTCCCATCCGCCGTGGAAATCATATGTCATAATATTAATCCAATCGAGTATTTGAGAAATTTTCTTTAGCTCTGTATGATCAGCGTAGCGTTGGCTTGCGCCTGAAGCGATTGTTAGTAAATATTGTTTGCCATCTTCAGCACCTGCTTTATTCAAAGCATTTCGGACATCTTGAAGAAGGAGAGTGAAATTTTGTTTATCTTCAGGACGATAACTACCACCAGGAATCGTTTCAACGCCCGGATATTCCCAGTCTAAATCTACGCCATCAAACCCATATGCGCGAAGAAAAGCTACTGTAGATTCAGCAAATACTTTTCTTGTTTTTTCATCAGCGGCCATATCAGAAAAGCGGTTAGACCAAGTCCAGCCACCAACGGAAATAATTGTTTTTAAGTGAGGATATTTAGCTTTTAATCGTTTTAGTTCCCCGAAATTTCCGCAACGGGCATATTTATCGCAATCTTCCCAAGTTGTCCCTGAGCCAGGATACGATTTGGTAACATCAGCCCATGGTTCACCGAGTACGAGAGTACCATTAGGAACCTCTTTATTTTGCAATGGTACACCAGATTCTTTACAGTTCCACGTTTGTTTATTTGGATTATCAGGATGAGTAGAAGGGTTTCCATGTTTTCCATTCCAACAAATATCCGCGAAAGCATAGTTAAGGTGAGTAAGCTTTGATGCATCAATGTCAGCAACTTGATAATTACGTCCGTAAACGCCCCACGAAGGAAAGTACCCAACAATTTTTTGACTTTGCTTTGGTGAATCTGCTAATGCGAGATTTGGAGTAATAAAATTTGTGAGAAAAAGAGGTAAGAAAAGTAGTAGAGATAGTAATAGCAGTGTGAATTTTTGAGACCTCATAGCCATTTCTCCTTTCAAAATAAAAGATATATTTAAAGGCATACGCCAATAAACCAAAATGAATCTAGACGTATGAAACGTCTAGATAAAATGATCAGACATCACGAAGTCTATACAAGGGAGCTGGGGGTGATTAAATCGTAACAAATGTAAGATTTAGTGTAAACGCTTTATTAAGTTGAAAAAGACTTTCTCAATACAAAAAGGCTTGAATACAAACTATATATGAAAACGAAAGATTGGTATGGGAAGAAAAAGCTCATTATAAATAAATTTGAGAAAAAATTGTATGGAGCCAATTATTAAAGACGTAGAAAGATAAGGAAATATCATGTAAAATAATAGTAAAAATATGTAAAGGAGGGAATGGTGTGGATGTGTTTTTGAACATTGCTGAAGAAAAAATTCGACAAGCAATACGGAATGGTGATCTTGATTATCTTCCGGGAAAAGGAAAACCACTACAATTAGAAGATCTTTCAATGGTACCTCCAGAACTTAGAATGAGTTATAAAATTTTAAAAAATGCGGGAATGATTCCACCAGAAATGGAACTACAAAAAGATATATTAAAAATAGAGGATTTAATTGCTTGCTGTTATGATGAAGAAGAGAGAAAGAAATTACGAGAAGAGTTAACAGCAAAAACTCTTCGTTTTCAGCAGGTAATGGAAAAGAGAAAGATTAAAGATAGTTCAGCTTTTCGTATGTATCAAGGCAAATTATTTCGTAAATTACGCTAAGAGGGATAAGATGACTACATTTAAAACGATAGAAGAATTAGCGACCTATATCGAAGAACAACAATTGGTACTTCTGTTTATTAAAACGGAAAATTGTGGTGTTTGTGATGTTATGCTAAGAAAAGTAAATTGCGTATTAGAGAATTATGATTACGTAGAGAAAATAGAAATATTACTACAAGACATGCAAGAGATTGCGGGGCGATATGGAGTATTTACAGGGCCAACAATTTTATTATTTCATAATGGAAAAGAAATTCTTCGTGAATCACGCTTCATTTCACTTGAAAATCTAGAGAGGATCATTCAATTATTCGAGGAATAGGGGAGGCTTTTATATGGGATTTATTATTGTCATACTATTATTTGTTGTAGTTGGAATAATCGTAACAGCAGTTCGATCGAACAAAAAGAAGGTGAACTTGGCGAAACAAAATAACATACATAATTCATCTAACAGCTCATCACCATTATTTTTCTTTGCTGGATCGGATAATGATAGCTCGCATGATGGCGGTTCACATGATTGTGGAGGCTCTTTTGGGGGAGATAGCGGAGGAAGCTGCGGTGGCGGTGGGGATTGATGAAAATGCGCCTTATATAGGCGTATTTCTTTTTAAACAAACGTTTGATTAGTCGGCTTACATATACATAAACACAGTTAAACAAACGTTTGATTAATATTTTTAACATACTAAGGGGAATGGAAATGAAAAGGGAACCGAAAGTGAAAAATAAGGGGAAAGTAGTGTTATTTTTATTAGCTGCGGGAGGCGTATTTCTTGTTAAATTAGCATTTAAATTTGGAACAATACATATGATTCGAACTTGGTTTGAAAGTACGTTTTCTTAAATAAGGAATATAGCCTCTTGCGATAGAGGTTTTTGATTTGTTATTATTAGACTGAACGGTCGGTTTAAAGAGGTGTGAATATGAGAAGAAGCGCAGAAGAGATAAAGAAAGAAATTGCATACAAAGCAGAAAGTCTATTTTCACAGAAGGGCTACGCAGCTACATCTATGGAAGAGATTTGTGAAATTACAGAGCGAAGTAAAGGAAGTATTTATTATCACTTTAAAAGTAAAGAAGAATTATTTTTATTTGTAGTGAAACAGCATACGTATGATTGGCTTGAAAAATGGAATGAAAAAGAGAAGTTGTATAGCACTAGTACTGAAAAACTATATGGTCTCGCGGAATATCATGTAGAGGACATACAGCAACCAATTTCAAATGCCATAGAGGAATTCTCTATGAGTCAAGTTGTAAGTAAAGAGATTTTGGAGGAACTATTAGCTTTAACTAGAGAATCATATGTTATGTTTGAGAAATTAATTGAAGCAGGTATACAGTCTGGAGAGTTCCGTGAAGATAATACTCGTGATCTTATGTATATTGTGAATGGATTATTATCAGGGCTTGGAGTACTTTACTACGAGCTAGATTATAAAGAGTTGAAGCGTATTTATAAAAAGGCAATAGATGTATTGTTAAAAGGAATGGCAGCTGAATAATAGGTCAGTTGCTTTTCTTACAAAATAAATTAGACTGAACGGTCGGTTTGTGAAAGGGGAATGAAAATGAACGCTTTATTTAAAAACCGAGCATTTATGCTCGTTATGGCGTCTGATATTTTACAACAATTTGCAATTTGGATCAGAAATATGGCTCTTTTGTATTTTATAATGGAGCGAACGAATAATGATCCGGTTTCTGTTTCTTTGTTATCAGTTATGGAATATGCACCTATTTTTATTTTCTCGTTTATCGGTGGTGCGCTAGCTGATCGCTGGAATCCGAAAAGAACAATGGTCACTGGAGATGTGTTGAGTGTACTGTCTATTATAGGAATTGTCCTGTTGTTAAAGCTGGATTATTGGCAGGCTATATTTTTTGCAACACTCATTTCCGCGATTGTAGGTCAGTTTTCTCAGCCCTCATCTTCGCGTATATTTAAGCGCTATGTAAAAGAAGAACAGGTAGCAAATGCGATTGCATTTAACCAAACATTACAGTCATTATTTCTAATTTTTGGACCAGTGGTAGGATCACTTGTGTATACACAACTTGGTTTATTTACGTCACTATATAGCTTAATCATTTTATTTTTGTTATCTGCTATCGCCCTTTCATTTTTACCAAAATGGGTTGAAAAAGAGCAAGTGGCGAGAGATTCATTAAAAAATGATATAAAAGAAGGTTGGAAGTATGTTCTTCATACGAAAAATTTACGTATGATTACGATCACTTTCACCATTATAGGCTTAGCTGTTGGATTAACAACTCCATTAGAGGTGTTTCTTGTAATAGAACGCCTTGGAATGGAAAAGGAAGCAGTTCAATATTTAGCTGCAGCTGATGGAATAGGTATGTTAATTGGTGGTATTGTTGCTGCAATTTTCGCTTCAAAAGTGAATCCGAAAAAAATGTTTGTATTCGGTATGGGCATATTAGCAATGTCATTTTTAGTAGAAGGGCTATCTACATCATTTTGGATTACTAGTTTCATGAGGTTTGGAACAGGTATTTGTTTAGCTTGTGTTAATATTGTTGTCGGTACGCTTATGATTCAACTTGTACCAGAAAATATGGTTGGAAGAGTAAATGGGACGATTTTACCACTGTTTATGGGGGCAATGCTAATTGGAACTTCACTAGCTGGAGGATTAAAGGAACTAACTTCACTAGTTACTGTGTTTTGTATAGCAATGGCACTTATTTTATTAGCGATAGGGCCAGTTCTACGTATGCAAATAAAAAAAGAAGATGTTGCTAATAAAGAGGCACTAACAAATTCGTTAGCTTCGAAATAACTATTGTAAGGGAGCAATATTGCTCCCTTTTTCTTTGAGGAACTTTTGACAACTATATGAGCCAATTATATACTGATGTTGTAAAAACGATTTTACAGGTTAGGAGCAATGGTGTGAAAAATCAAATCTATGAATTACGCACTGAAAATAATATTTCACAAGGCGCATTAGCTGATAAATGTAAGGTTTCTAGACAAACGATAAATGCAATTGAGAATAATAAGTATGATCCAAGTTTAGCGTTAGCATTCCGTTTAGCTGAAGTATTAGGAACAACTGTTGATAAATTATTTTTGTACAAGCAGTAGAGTCGTTCATTATAAGTCGCACCTTTAAAAATAAAAAAGATCCTCTTCTTATGAGAAGAGGATCTTTTCTTATAGCGTTTTAGTCTTTGGACTAGGTGGTGTAACGGATGTATTATTTTCTGGAACTCTAGTTAGTAAAAATCCTCCGATAATAAACAGAACAATAATACTAAGAACACCAGCGTTTGTTTTTCCTGTTAATTGGGTTGTAACACCGACTAATACCGGACCCATAATTGCGGCAAACTTGCCAAATATATTATAAAATCCGAAGAATTCATTAGCAGATTCTTTAGGTACTAGTTTTGCAAAGTATGAACGACTTAGTGCTTGAATACCACCTTGAGATGTAGCAACTAACATTGCTAAAATCCAAAAATCAAGTGTCGTTTTTAAAAAATAAGCATATGTGCAAATAATGATATAAATAATGATACCGACATATAACATTTTTTTACCAGTAAATGTTTCAGATAATTTTCCGTATAGTAAAGCAAATGGACAAGCGACAATTTGTGTTACAAATAATATAATTAATAGATTCGTTGCACTAATACCGAGATCGGTTCCGTAAGCGGTAGACATAGTAATAATTGTGTCGACTCCGTCAATATAGAAAAAGTAAGCGATTAGAAACATAAATACAGTTTTATATTCTTTAATATTTTTAAAAGTATCAGCAAGACGTTTGAAGCTCATTCTAATAGGTCTTGGATGACGCTCAATATAGTGTGTTTGCTCTACGTTTTTTAGCATTGGAATTGTAAATAATCCCCACCAAAGAGCTGTTATTGCAAAGGAAATTTGACTAGCAATGCCGACCGATAAGGGAATAGTTCCTTTTTGGGAAAGAATAATAAGAGCGATACAACCGATAAAAGGAATTGTACTCCCGATATAACCTAATGCAAATCCTCTTGTAGAAATTCGGTCCATTCTATCTTCAGAAGTGACGTCTACTAAAAATGCATCATAGAAAATATTTGCTCCAGCAAAGCCGATTAAGGCGAGCATATAGCACCCTAGCAATAAGTACCACTGAGAGGTTGGAACGACTGCTAACATACTTGTAAATACGATACCGAGTCCAAAGAAGAATGTGAAAAAACGTTTTTTAAATCCTTTATAATCAGCAACTGTGCCAAGAATAGGAGCAAGTATAGAAATTAAAAGTGTTGCGAATGAGTTTGCATATCCCCAATATGCTGTTGAAGTTGCCCCAGATAGTCCAGCTTCTTTTGCAGCTGCTTTAAAGTAAATTGGAAATAATGCAGTTGTAATGACGAGCGAGTATACAGAGTTCGCCCAATCGTATAATATCCAGCTTTTTTCTTGTCTGGACATTTTTTTCATATAATGTTCCCCCTTAAATTTGTTTTACTAACAGTGTACAAAAATAAAAATTATAAAAAGAGAAACAGTGATGAATTTTACATAACTTTTACATATATACACTGTTCTTTACAATTGGAGTAAATCCTCTACAATTGCTCCGTCTGTTTCACCTAAGTGTAAACCGAGTAGTCTAGCGATAGTTGGACCTTCATCAATAAGTCTCATATACGGGACGGTAACGCCACTTTTTATTCCTTTCCCAGCAGCGATAAAAATTGTTTCATAGTTAGGTTTTGTTGGAGAGTATCCATGCGTACCAAATGTATATTTTTTACTAGGCGTAACATCTTTTTCGGTAATTTCTTTTATAAAATCTCCTGTATAGTTTTCAGTGAAATAATACCCTTCTCGTGCTTCTAACATGAATAAACAATTACCGTCTGCACCGCAGTCTTTCGCAGCTTCATCATGAAGTATAAATTCAATTCCGTTTTGTTTATTTTGAAGTAGCTCTTCAAGGAGTAGTTGTACCTCCCGAATTGTATCCGTATCATTTTTGTCCTTTACATATACATAGGCAGAGCCGTCGCAACTTTGGCAATAGGCTTTCCAGTCTACTAATTTTCTTTTTTTATTAAGGGATATAAGTCCTCTTTGATGGAATAGCACATTTAATTGTATGGATTTGTTTTCACTTAAAGCGCTATGATCACCAAGGGCAATAATTGTACTTTCTTCGTATAAGTCACTTTCTTTTAGTGCTTGAATAATTTTCCCTAGACGTTCGTCGTGTCTCTGGATAGCAGCTATTGTTTCGTTAGATTCAAAGCCGTGATAGTGTCTTTGTGTGTCTAGATCGGTGAAATGTACGAACATGATATTAGGCTTTTTCGTCTGGATTGTATGCACAGCAGAGGCGAGGACGAAATCATCCAGCTCTGGTTGTGATAAACCATTTCTTATATGGCCGAAACGACGATTTAAATCTAATTGGTATAGTGGGCTACCGCTAAATAAGGAAACTAACACTTGATTTTGCCAAGGTCTATTTGGAAAAATTTCTGGTAAATTGTAATCGATGTTCGCTCTTCCAGTAACAGGCCATAGAAGGGCAGCTGTCGTTAAATTTGCTTTGCGCGCTTCATCATACAATGTTGTTCCTTTTATTGATTTTCGGTACCAATGCCAATCAGGTGATTCACGCCCTGGTTGAAGTAACGTATTGCTAACAACACCGTGCTTGTTAGGGTAATTACCGGTTACGATTGTTGAGTGGCTTGGATATGTTACAGAAGGATAAATTGGTTCTACTTTTTCGACAACCGTGCCCTTTTTTATTAGAGATTGGAAATGAGGTAGTTTTTGTAGTATAGGAAAATCTAAAGCTGATAAACAGTCGAATGATAAAATAATGACATGGTTTGTTAATGCTTTATCCATAAAGTTCCCTCCTGATTATATAAAACCTATTCTTATATATTACTATTAATACCTAGTAATAAAAATATATTTTTATGTGAAAATTTATTATTTATTTTCAGAAAAATTAAACATATAATTAAGTATAAGGGAATCTATGGAAGGAGGAAACACTATGGATTGGTTAGATGGATTTGGTATCTTTTACATCATTGGCGGAATCACGATTATCCTTGTATTTGCTATTTCATATTTACTAAAGAAACGGTTTCCAGACAAACAGTTCGATATTATATTTGCACTTAGTTTAATACTTCTTTGCTTAGCGTCCTTTCCCGTTACAATGATTGTTATTGGTGGGTGGGAAGGAATGGGATATGGATTTATTGGTTTCTTCGTTCTACTTGGTACACTTATCGGTATGATTGCACATCAACTTGTGAAAATTACGCGGAAAAGCTACGTATAAAACTGCAAAAAATGAAAAGAATATATAAAAATAAGAAAATTAGCTATTGTTTTAAAAAAGAATTTGTATTATGATAATCAACAAATTTATTTCGTTATAACGATGAAAAAGGACTAGTACATGTTCAACCTTTTTAGCAGAGAGAGAATCCGTCAGGCTGAAAGATTCTTAAAAAGGCAATATGGAACCTGCCTTTGAGTTCTGCATATGCAGCGGGAATTTCCCGTTATCAAAAAGAGAGCATGCGCAATTTTTGTGCATGAATCAGGGTGGTAACGCCGACAAAGCTCGGTCCCTATTTAGGGACGCGGGCTTTTTTGTATTTTCTAGAAGGAGGAAGACTGACTATGGCAAAAGAACAAGTGCAAGCCATTACGAAGATGGAAGAGGACTTTGCGCAGTGGTATACCGATATTGTAAAAAAAGCCGAACTTGTTGATTATTCAAGTGTAAAAGGATGCATGATTTTACGTCCGTATGGTTATGCCTTATGGGAGAATATGCAGAAGGTGATGGATGAGAAGTTAAAAGAAACTGGCCATGAAAATGTATATATGCCAATGTTTATCCCAGAGAGTTTATTGCAAAAAGAGAAGGATCATGTTGAAGGATTTGCTCCTGAAGTAGCATGGGTTACGCATGGTGGAGATGAAAAGTTAGCGGAAAGACTTTGTGTACGTCCTACATCTGAAACTTTATTCTGTGAGCACTTTTCAAAAATTGTGCAATCCTATAATGATTTGCCAAAGTTATATAATCAGTGGTGTTCAGTAGTTCGTTGGGAGAAGACAACTAGGCCGTTCCTTCGTACGACTGAATTTTTATGGCAAGAGGGTCATACAATCCATGAAACGGCAGAAGAATCGCAGGCTGAAACATTAAATATTTTAAACTTATATGCTTCTTTCTGTGAGGATTATTTAGCAATACCAGTTATTAAAGGACAAAAAACAGAAAAAGAGAAGTTTGCTGGAGCAAAGGCAACTTATACAATTGAAAGTTTAATGCATGATGGAAAAGCACTTCAAACAGGAACCTCTCATAACTTTGGGACGAATTTCTCAGAAGCATTTGATATTAAGTTTTTAGATCGTAACGGTAAGTGGCAATATGTGCACCAAACATCTTGGGGTGTATCAACAAGAATGATAGGCGGGCTAATAATGGTTCATAGTGATAATAATGGACTTGTAATGCCACCAAAAGTCGCTCCAGTGCAAGTTGTTATTGTACCAATTGCTCAGCATAAAGAAGGAGTTTTAGCAAAAGCAACAGAGTTACAAGCACATATTCAAAAGGTTGCACGAGTAAAAATAGATGCTAGTAATAAAACACCAGGCTGGAAATTTAATGAGTATGAAATGAAGGGGATTCCAATTCGATTAGAAGTTGGCCCTAAAGATATTGAAAAGAATCAAGTTGTACTTGTAAGAAGAGATACGAAGGAAAAAGAGTTTGTACCAATGGATCAATTAGAAGAACGTATTCCAGCATTACTTGAAGAAATTCATATTGCTTTATTTAATAAAGCAAAAGCATTTCGCGATGAGAATACGTATGTTGCGACAAATTTCGAAGAGATGAAAAAAATAGCTGATGAAAAGCAAGGCTTTATTAAGGCAATGTGGTGCGGGGAATTAGCTTGTGAAGAAAAACTAAAAGAAGAAGTTGGCGTATCTTCACGTTGTATGCCTTTTGAGCAAGAGCATTTAGCTGAAGAATGTATTTGTTGTGGTAAAGAAGCTAAACAAATGGTGTATTGGGGAAAAGCGTATTAATACTTTTTCTGATAGGTGATAAAAGGACTTTGGGCTGCATAATAAAATGTAATCCAAAGTCCTTTTTAGTTTTATACAGTATTTCATGTACTTTTTAGATGGAAGGATGTTGTTCTTATTTTACGTTTTTACGACGAATAAACAGTAACATACCAATTAGGAATGTTGAAAGCCCCATTAAAATAGATATAGGGTAATGCGTTGCAGTATTAGGTAATTTATCACCTTGTTTTTTCGTATTATCTTTTACATTACCCCCTTGAGAACCGTTGCCCTCCTGAGAATTGCTATCGCCTTTAACACGATTGCCACCTTGAGAGCCATTACCCCCTTGAGAACTGCTATCACCTTTAACACGATTGCCGCCTTGAGAGCCATTGCCGCCAGAACCGTTACCACCAGAACCGTTACCGCCAGAACCATTGCCACTAGAGCCATTGCCGCCAGAACCGTTACCGCCAGAACCATTGCCACTAGAGCCATTGCCGCCAGAACCGTTACCGCCAGAACCATTGCCACCAGAACCGTTACCGCCGGAACCATTACCGCCAGAACCGTTGTCACCAGAGCCACTGCCGCCAGAACCGTTGCCACCAGAACCATTGCCACCGGAACCGCTGCCGCCAGAACCGTTACCGCCAGAACCATTGCCACTAGAGCCATTGCCGCCAGAACCATTGCCACCAGAACCATTGCCACTAGAGCCATTGCCGCCAGAACCGTTGTCACCGGAACCATTGCCGCCAGAACCATTACCGCCAGAACCGTTGTCACCAGAACCGTTACCGCCAGAGCCGTTGCCACCAGAACCATTGCCACCGGAACCGCTGCCACCGGAACCGCTGCCGTCAGAGCCACTACCACCAGAACCGTTACCGCCGGAACCATTGCCACCAGAGCCACTGCCACCAGAACCGTTACCGCCAGAACCATTGTCACCAGAACCAGTATCGTCCTGAGAATCGTTATTTCCTGGAGGTATATTATTATCCTTTGAGTTTCCTTCTGCAAAATGATCGCTATTTTGTACAATAGCGTTTGTTAATGGTTGGAAGTTTTCAGTTGCAGCATTACCGATATTTAAACCGCTAAAAAAAGATAAAGAGAGTGTTGATGCTAAAATGAAGATTTTCGTCATGGTTTTCCTCCTAAGAGATTAATGTTCCATCTAAAATACATCCCTTTGTAATATTTCTTAGGAAAAAGAGTTTTATGCAAAAAAAACTATATATAGAAAAAGGTGGTGTATTTGTCAAAGCAGAAAAGAGTTAATGTAGATTTCCTACAAATAGTAGAGGGGGAGAATTTACATTCATAACGGTAGAGGAAGTGGCAGCAGATGAAAGAGTATATAGCGTTTGATATTGGCGGTACGCAAATTAAGTATGGTATTGTTTCAGAAATAGGGAGAGTATTAAAGCGTCAAACAGTTGCAACAGAAATTCATTTAGGCGGAGAACAAATTATTCAAAAACTTATATATGTATCCAAAAAAATAATGAATGAACATACTATTGCCGGAATCGGTATTAGCACTGCGGGAATTGTTGATATTAATAAAGGAATTGTGACGGGAGGTGCGGATCATATTCCGGGATATAGTACTATTCCTATTATTGATAGATTGCAAGAGATATTAAAAGTTCCAGTATCGATTGACAATGATGTGAATTGTGCAGCGTTTGGAGAAAAGTGGAATGGTAGTGGAAGAGAGAAAGATAACTTTATTATGCTCACCCTTGGAACAGGGATTGGGGGAGCAATTTTTATAGATGGAAAATTGTACCGAGGACATTCATTTAGTGCTGGTGAATGGGGGAATATGTTAATAGAAGAAAAAACGTTTGAAGAGGTTGCTTCGATTTCAGGATTAATTCGACTTGTAAGCAAATATAAAGGCAAAGGCAAGTGGAATGGGAAAAGAATTTTCGAGTTGTATGATAAAGGAGATCGGGAAGTTGCTCAAGCAGTTGGGATTTTCTTTAAACATTTGGCAATCGGAATTAGTAATCTTGCTTATATTTTTAATCCAGAAACGATTATTATTGGTGGAGGAATTACCGATAGAGGAAATGAGTTTTTAAAAGAAGTAAAAGAAGAGGTCAGTAAATACTTAAATCAAGAGATTTATAATAATTGTGAGATTGAACTTGCGCAAAACGGTAATTGTGCAGGAATGATTGGTGCTATTTACCACTTCTTACATCATCATAAGTAAATTATATGAATGTTTTCATATAACTGAGAATTTATCCTTTTTATCGCTAGGTAAATAATGCTACAATATAAGAGAAGAATACAATATTTTCCGATTCGGAAAATGCTTTGTAGAAAGGGAGAAACTTCATGCCTATTATTTTAGAAAAAGGTCAAAAGATCGATTTAACGAAAGGACAACCAAAAGTAGCAAAACTACAGGTTGGCTTAGGCTGGGATCCAATTGGGCAATCAGGTGGATTTCTGTCTTCATTATTTGGAAGTAAACCAAATGTAGATTGTGATGCATCTGTTGTTATGTTAGAAGGAGATCGTTTTTTAAACAAAAATGATTTAGTTTACTTCGGAAATAAACTTTCTACTTGTGGTAGTATTATTCATTCAGGAGATAATTTAACAGGTGAAGGCGCTGGTGATGACGAAACAATTTTCGTAGAATTACATAAAGTTCCAAGCCGTATTAATCGTTTAGTATTCGTTGTAAATATTTATGACTGTGTAAATCGTCGTCAAGATTTCGGGATGATTCGTAATGCATATATTCGTATTCAAAACCCGCAAACTGGTGAAGAATTAGCACGCTATAATTTATCGGATAATTATGCTGGCAAAACAACTCTAATTGCAGGTGAAATGTATCGTCACGGAAGTGAATGGAAGTTTTCAGCAGTTGGAGAAGGCACGCAAGATAAAAACTTAAGTGAGATTGTATCACGTTATCAATAAAATAACCGAGGAGGAATTGTATATGGCATCAATTTCATTGAAAAAGGGACAAAAGGTAGACTTAACAAAAACGAATCCAGGTCTTTCGAAAGTTCTTGTAGGACTTGGTTGGGACACGAATCGTTATGACGGACAAAACGATTTCGACTTAGATGTTAGTATTTTCTTAGTAGGCGCGAATGGTAAAGTTTCAGGAGCAGAAGATTTCGTTTTCTATAATAATCCAAAAGGTGCGAATGGTGCTGTAGAGCATTTAGGAGATAACCGCACTGGTGAAGGTGAAGGCGATGACGAAGCGATTAAAGTAGATTTGAAAAATGTTCCTGCTCACATCGAACGTATTTGTTTCACAATTACAATTTATGATGGAGAAGGCCGTAGCCAAAACTTCGGACAAGTTTCTAATTCTTTCGTACGTATTCTTGATGAAGAAAAGAATGCAGAATTAATTCGTTACGATTTAGGAGAAGATTTCTCTATTGAAACAGCCGTAGTAGTAGGTGAATTATATCGTCATGCAGGTGATTGGAAATTCAATGCAATCGGAAGTGGATTCCAAGGTGGATTAGCGTCTCTATGTAATAACTTTGGTTTAGATGTAGAGTAATAGATTTGATTTATATATCCATCGGTGAAATGTATGTTTACTGATGGATATGTTTTTAAAGATAAAAATATAGAGGTGAATATAGATGGTTATTCAATTACAAAAAGGCCAGAAAATCGATTTAGGTAAGACAAGCCCTGGTTTAACAAAAGCAGTAATTGGTCTTGGATGGGATATTAAATCTTATGACGGCGGAGCCGATTTCGATTTAGATGCATCTGCCTTTTTATTAGATGCAAACGGAAAATGTACGAAGGAAACTGATTTTATCTTCTATAATAATTTACAGTCTCCTTGTGGATCTGTTTTACATACAGGAGATAACCGTACAGGTGAAGGTGAAGGTGACGATGAGCAACTTGTTGTGGATTTGAAGAAAGTTCCAGCAGATGTGCACAGAATTGCTATTACAGTTACGATTTATGATGCAGAAGGCCGTAGTCAAAACTTTGGGCAAGTAGGAAATGCGTTTGTTCGTTTAGCGAATGAAGAAACGAGTGAAGAAGTTCTTCGTTTTGATTTAGGGGAAGATTTCTCCATCGAAACAGCAGTTGTCTTTTGTGAATTATACCGTCATAATGGACAGTGGAAGTTTAATGCAGTAGGAAGTGGATTCCAAGGTGGTTTAGGTGCGCTTGTAAGAGCGTATGGCTTGGATGCATAGAAAGGAAACGATATTCGTTTCCTTTTTTTGACCTTTCTATAAATCTAGCAAAGAATAGGGGATAAAGGTAAGATGAGTATTTTGCAAGGAATCCTTGATACGTATGCTCAGTTTTTCGACTTGGACATGTGGATTAAAGTGTTGCAGGATCCAGTATCTTGGGGATTAATTGGTACACTTGTTGTACTTGAAGGATTATTATCTGCTGATAACGCACTTGTGTTAGCGGTAATGGTAAAACATCTTCCGGAAGAAAAACGTAAAAAAGCATTATTCTATGGACTTATTGGAGCTTATGTGTTCCGCTTTATTGCGATTGGAATCGGAATGTTCTTAATTAAATTATGGTGGGTAAAACTTCTTGGTGCACTTTACCTTGCTTGGTTATCAGTAAAATACTTTATTGATAAGCGTAAAGGTGCAAGTGAAGAAGACGAAGCTCACGGTATGAATCAAAATAGTATTCTCTTTAGAATGTTTGGTGTCTTCTGGGGAACAGTTGCGATGGTTGAATTAATGGATATCGCATTCTCTGTAGATAGCGTACTTGCTGCATTTGGTGTATCTAATGAAGTTTGGATTTTACTATTAGGCGGAATGCTAGGTATTTTAATGATGCGTGGTATTGCTGGTGTATTCTTAAAATTGTTAGAGCGTATTCCAGAGCTTGAAACGACAGCATACATTTTAATCTTAATTATTGCAGCAAAAATGTTACTGTCTTTAATCGAGATTGAGATTAGTCATACACTATTCTTTATTATTTTAGTTGTAGCATTTGGAGCAACATTTATACTTCACTACATGAAGAATTCTGGACAAGCTAGAGAAGAAGTTGCAGCTACTAAAGAAGACAATAAATAATTGAAATGGGTTTGCTCGTTTTGCGAGCGCCCATTTTTTATAACCAAAAATAGTTTATAATAGAAGAAGGACTTAGAAAAAACGTAAATGTTTTTGGAGGTGAACTGTTGTGTTTTCACGTTTTACACTTCAACCATATGCATTAAAAGATGAATCAGATTTAAAGCAATTTGAAACGCTTTTAGAAAAACGCCCACAATATGAGCTGACAGAGAATGAGATGAAATTTAGTTATATAGCATGTCGAATCCTTGGCGTTCCTAATGATGTAGATGAATATTTTAATGAACTGTTTGATTATAGTGAAGCGAAAGGAATCGAAGTTTTACACGAACAAAATTTAAACAAAGTGATTGATTCGGAAAAGCTTCGTCATATTCAAGAAGTGTTCGGATTACATCAAGAAGCACCAAATGGTCTGACAGTAAATAGGCTAGTTGCACACTTATCTGGGAAACAACTTTTACCGAAAGTAGACAATCCTGATTTACAGCATTACATACATACGACGTTTATTTCACTATTGAAATTATATGAGAAGCAACATAATCAGTCGTTAAAGACAGAAGGCTTCCGTCGTTTCTTAATCGACATAATTAAACTAAGCGAAAATTACGTAGCGAAGTGGTTCTCTACGATTAATTATAAGAAACAAATGCCGCGTATCATTTGGTACGGTGATGCACAGGAAAGCCGTATATATTTCTTATACTTTCTTATTATGCTCGGTTGTGATGTGCTTTATTATCACCCAGAAGGAAAAGATGGATTTGAAAATATTGATGAAGAGGGAAGAACTTTTGTTGTATCTCATTCAAGTCGCATTTCGCTTGAACCATTCCCTGATCGTCGCCGTGAGCGTGTTGCAACAGTAGCGTATCAAGCTTCGAAAGAAATTGAACAAGTACTTCACCACGATAATTCACTGCTGTACAAGCCGTGGCAATTCCGTTCCTATACGCCTGTAGCTCGTACGTTAAAAACGACATATGATGAACTCTTTTTAATTACGAAAGAAAAGGCATTTGTACGCCCAACATTCTTTGTTGAAAATAAACATATTTATATTCCTTCTTTATTTGCGAAAATATCAGGCGTTTCAAAGAATGATAAAGAATATTTTCAACGATTAAAGGCTGTTACATCATTTGATAACAGTTTATTAATTAATACATTCCCGTTTACGAAAGAGCAAAAAGCAAACTTCCAATATCATTATCGAGATGCATTGGACCGAGCTGGAAAATTGCATCCTGATCTAATTATGAATAGCCATTGGTGGCCGCATAAGCGTTTACCGGAAGGTTTACAGCATGGGATTGCAGAGGCGATTATCCATACGTGCGAAAGTGAAATGTGCAAACCAATTGCGAAAGAGACGAAACAAGATGTAGCGCTATATGTTTTCGCACAACTTTCTCAAATACCACCGAATATTTTAGAACAGCTTGAGAAATTTGATTATTCACAAGATGTACCGAAAATTGTTATATTTAATAATGAGAAGAGCGGAGAATTAACTCGTTCTGACGCTGTTTTATTACTATTTTTGAATCAAATTGGAGTAGATGTATTCCATTTCAATCCAACGGGAAGAAACGATATTGAACCGTATATTGAAGCGGGGGCATTTGATTCACATTGGCTTGAAGAGGTTAATTTCGATCTTGAGTTTCATGGTTCATCAGCCTATAAAAATTTATCACAAACAATAAAAGGACTATTTCGTCCATTTTTATAAGGAAAGGGAGAATACCATATGAATAACCCAGTCGTACTAGATCCGAAAACAGAATTAAATGAACAAACAGCACAAGATGTTCGCTTACAACTTAGACAAGATGCGGATGTACAACGTATTTATAATGCGGTAGATATTAAAGATCAATTAGAATTAATTGAACTTGGAAAAGAACCTTCTATGGAAATTTCACGTTTTGCTGATCAAATTTTACATACAATGTCATTATCAAAGATAGAAGATTCTGGTGAATTATTAAAACAGCTTGGTAAAATTATGGACCGATTTGATAGTAAAGACTTTGCGGAAGAAAAAAGTGGTTTCTTCTCACGTATGTTCAAAAAAGCAGATAAAATGATAGAACAAATCTTTAGTAAATATCAAACGATGGGCCGCGAAATTGATAAAGTTTATGTGGAAATTACGAAGTACCAAGATGAGATGAAAAAATCAATTGGTACGTTAGATGGCTTGTATGAGCAAAACTTAAAATATTATTTAGACTTAGAGAAGTACGTAGTAGCAGGAGAAATGTTATTAGAGCGTTTAAATACAGAGTTAGTTCCGATGTATGAAGAGCGTGTACGTAATAATGATCAATTAGCAGGTATTGAATTAGAGTCGCTTAAAAACTCTGTTGAAATTTTAGAACAGCGTATTGACGATTTAGAAAAAGCACGTATGGTTGCGTTACTTACAGCACCACAAATTCGTATGATTCAACGTGGTAATAATAAATTAATTGGTAAAATCAATACAGCATTTATTACAACGATTCCTATCTTTAAAAATGGTATCATTCAAGCGGTAAATGCCAAGCGCCAAAAGCTTGTTGCAGATTCTATGGCTGAACTGGATCGCCGTACAAATGAATTACTTAAGAAAAATGCACAAAATATCGCAACGCAAAGTGTAGAAGTAGCGAGATTATCAGGTTCTTCTAGTATTAAGATGGAAACACTTGAGGAAACTTGGAACATTATTTCAAGAGGTATGCAAGAAACACAACAAATTGAAGAACAAAATAAACGTGAGCGTGAAGAAAGCCGCAAGCGTATGGCTACATTAACAGAGAATATCAAAAAAGAATTACAAGGATAAAGTGAAACTTTAATCAGTGGGGTTTTGTTCATCCCCACCGATTATTAGCCTTCACCAATTGGACATTTATGGGCAGTTAATCCATCACCTAACTTCTTTGCTCAAACTGAATTTTGAGGTGGGAGTTTTACTGCACGGAAAATAGTAGGATAAATGAAAAGGCAATGAGGACTATTCCTCATTGCCTTTTAGTTTCTCTTCACTAATTTAATAATCTCATTCAGAATAAGTGGAATGATACTTAATAAGAGAACAAATCCCCAATCTCGCATCGTTAATGCATGTACACCGAATATATTTGCAAGGGGCGGGATGGAGATGATACAAACTTGCATAAGAACACCGATAAGAAGGGAGAAAACTAAATATTTATTTGTAAAGATCCCAATTGAAAAAATTGATTTCGTTATTGAACGCAAGTTAAATGAATGAACGAGCTGAGAAAAACTAAGAACGACAAATGCCATCGTTTGAGCGTGTAATAGAGCATCGTCATCAATTCGCTCTGGGAAAAGAGGAAATAAATTTGTATCTCCAGTATAGAATTTTGCTCCGACGATAAAAGCTATTAGAGTTAAAAGTCCAATGATAACTCCATTGAAAATCAGGAAAGGAACGCTGCCACTAAATAAGCTTTCTTTCGCATGTCGTGGTTTTTCCTTCATCACATCTGGATCTTCAGGATCAACCCCAAGTGATAATGCAGGCAGTGTATCTGTAATTAAATTCACCCACAAAATATGAATAGGTCGTAGTGGTGTTGCCCAGCCGAGTAAAATCGCTAAAAATAAAGCGATAATTTCTCCGAAGTTACAAGAGAGTAGGAAGAGAATTGATTTTTTTATGTTACGATAAATATTTCTACCTTCTTCAACGGCTTTCACAATAGATGAGAAATTATCATCTGTTAACACGACGTCTGCTGCCCCTTTTGCAACGTCTGTTCCTGTAATGCCCATCGCAACGCCAACATCAGCTTGCTTTAAAGATGGTGCATCATTGACACCATCACCAGTCATAGAAACGATATTTCCTTTCGCGCGTAATGCCTTTACAATTTTCACTTTATGCTCTGGAGAGACTCTAGCGAATACATTTAAATGATTAATTTTGCTAGCTAGTTCTGTATCAGAAATGTTATCTAATTCAGTTCCAATCATAATTTCCGATATTTCTTCAGCAATGCCAAGTTCTTTGGCAATTGCAAAGGCGGTATCTTTATGGTCACCAGTAATCATAACTGTGCGAATACCGGCTTTTTTACATTCTTTAATTGAATCTTTCACTTCAGTTCGTGGTGGATCAATCATACCGACAAGACCAATAAAGATAAGATTTTTTTCAAGATAATTTATATCCACATCGTTTGAATCGTATTGTTTAAATGCGAATGAAAGTACTCTTAAAGCTTCTTGAGACATTGACCCAGCGGCTTCTAATATTTGATCTTTATCAGCATCTGTTAGAACCTCGATTTTACCGTTTTTAAATATGTGGGTACATCGAGGTAAGAGTTTATCGATAGCACCTTTCGTCATGCTATAGTAGCTTTCATCATATGTATGCACGGTTGACATCATTTTACGATCTGAATCGAAAGGCAGCTCATTTACACGTTCATGTATTTTTTCTAAATGATCTTTTTGCATATTAAAGGTGGTTCCGGCAACGAGAAGAGCAATTTCAGTCGGGTCTCCCGTTTGTGATTCGTTATTGTAAGACGCATCATTACATAGCACCATATTTTCTAACAATAGACGTTGCGCATCATTATTTACATTTAAACTTTCTAAGCGATCGTATGTGTTATCACTATAAAAGTGAGTAACGGTCATTTTATTTTGCGTTAACGTACCTGTTTTATCTGAACAAATAATTGTGACAGAACCGAGGGCTTCAACAGCTGGTAGTTTCCGAATGATAACGTTTTGTTTAATCATACGTTGCACACCAATTGCAAGAACGATGGAAACGATAGCTGGCAAACCTTCTGGAATAGCTGCAACGGCTAAACTAATTGCAGTCATAAACATTTCTAGTGTATCTCGTCCTTGTAAAAAGCCTATGAGAAACATCATGATACAAATAGCTACAGCAACAAAGCCTAAATACTTTCCGACTTGTGCTAAGCTTTTTTGAAGTGGTGTCATATCATCGTCAGCTTCATGTAACAAGGTAGCAATCTTACCAATTTGTGAGTTCATTCCAGTTTCAACAGCAACACCGACGCCTCGTCCATATGTAACAAGAGTAGACATAAAGGCCATGTTTTTTTGATCGCCGAGTGGTACTTGCTCATCACGTTGCATGGAAGGGTGGTAGATTGCATCTTTATCAACAGGGACAGATTCACCAGTTAGAGCAGATTCTTCAACTTTTAAATTTGCGGTTTCAATAAGGCGTAAATCGCATGGGATATATCGTCCGGCGTCGAGCATAACGATATCCCCTGGAACGACGTGCTCAGATGGAATTTCTTTTAGTTCACCATTTCTCTTGACGATAGCTTTAGGTGTTGCCATCTTTTTCAATGCCTCTAAAGCTTGTTCTGCTTTCGATTCTTGGACAACACCGATAACAGCATTTAAAACTACAACAAGCGCGATAATACTGGCATCCGCCCATTCACCTACAAAGGCAGAAATAAGGGCAGCAATAATAAGGACATATACGAGGACGTCATTAATTTGGGCGAAAATACGCTGCCATAAAGTGCGTTTTTGTTTTGTAGCTAATTCATTAGAACCGTATTGCTTTAAACGTTCACTTACAATCTCATCTGTTAAACCGTTTTGTTCGTTTGTTTCTAGGTCAATCAATGTTTGATCTTTCGTCTTACTGTACCAATTGCTCATAAGTAAGCACCTCCAGTAAAAACAGTTAGCAATGGTAGTGTTGCTATTATTTGTGAGTAGTATGTATGGAGAAAAAATCTAAGGTGAGGTTCTACTTCTATTGTACAATATTTTACAGTTGGTTGAGGGAAAGAGAAGAGTTGTCATGAATTTGTTGGAAATAAAAAAGAGCCTCATAATAAGAGAGGCTTTTTTACTTTTTAATTAATGTACCTAATTCTTCTGTAATAGCTTGCATTTCACTAATGCTGAATGTTTCACGTTTCATAACATGATCATAAATGTCACGTAAATCTTCGTACATTTCTTCGTTAAAACTAGCAGCTCTCATCGCTCCAGCATTAACCATACGTAATTTTTCTTTAATAGCTTCGACCATGTATTCAACGTTTTCTTCTGACTTTACGGATAAATCCACCGAAGTGTCCCCCTTTAAAATAACATAAGGCTATCTTAACATTTTTTATCATTTTCGTTAATGGATCTTTTCAATCCTATTAAATTAGTAGGGATTTCCTTTATATTTCATAATTGGTTGTTTATACTATAAGTATATATGAAGAAATGCACCAAGAAGGGAAGAAACAAAAACATGGTTCAAGTATTGTTTGTTTGTCTTGGGAACATTTGCCGTTCTCCGATGGCAGAAGCGATTTTTCGAAATCTTGTCGTAAAAGAGGGACTTGAAGAGAAAATTGTCATTGATTCTGCAGGAACTGGAGATTGGCATGTTGGTCATCCGCCACATAAAGGAACACAAAAAATTTTAAAAGAAAATGCAGTCACTTTTGAAGGAATTAAAGCAAGGCAAGTAGAAAAAGAAGACTTAACAAAGTTTGATTATATTATTGCCATGGACAACAAGAATATAGCAGATTTAAAAAGTTTAGGTAAAACTGGAGGCTATATTGGTAGGCTGTCCGACTTTGTTCCAGACGGTGGCTGGACAGACGTTCCTGACCCTTACTATACAGGGAATTTCCAAGAAGTATATGACCTTGTAACAGAAGGGTGTGCAAAGCTATTAGCTTTCATTCGAAATGAACAAGGAATATGAGGAAGCTTAGAAAGAAATACTTTCTAACATAAGAAATGAAAGGGTGAAGGAATATGGCAAAGAAAAATAATATTGCTCGAAACATTGCGATTGGTGTAGCGGCAGGTGTAGCTGTATCCATGTTAAAGAAAGAAAACCGTGAAAAAGTAAAAAATACAGCAGAAAAAGCAAAAACAAAGATGATTGAAATTGGTGAAAATGCAAAGATCAAAGAAAAAGTGCAAACTGTTACAGATAAAGGACGCGAACTTGCAGATTTCAATGTGGTAAAAGCGAAAGTAGCAGAAATTAAAAAATTAACGCCATCTGTTGTAGAGACGTTAAAAGAAACGAAAGAAATTTTTAGTAAGAAAAAAGTTGAGCCAGAAGAAAAGCCAGAAACGATTGAAATTCAAGCTGTATCTCCAAAGGTAGATGAGTTGAAAGTAGAAGAAGAGCCAATAGTTGCTGAAGATGGTGGTATGAAAGAAGCGCGTGAATTATTTATGAAAGACTCAAATGCAGTGGAAAAAAAAACTGAAGCGTACATTGAGTTAAAGCAAGATAAAGAAGAGAAGAAAAGCGTTTAAACATATATGAGAAAAATTTTAGAAAAGGTGAGAAGAAATCGTACTTATTCGTTTGGTAAAGATTTATATGACCGGACGATGCGCGATGATGTAGCGGGCTTGGCAGCACAGCTCGCTTATTTCTTCTTGCTTGCAATTTTTCCTGGGCTCGTTTTCTTAATTACGCTTCTTGGATTTATTCCCATTCAAACAGAGGATGTGCTTAGTTTATTAGAGGTTTATGTACCAGATGATGCAATGAACTTAATTGAGGTAAATGTAGATAAAGTTGTAAACCAGCAAAATGGTGGTTTATTATCATTTGGTTTATTATCCATGTTATGGTTTGCCTCAAATGGTGTTAATGCGGTTATGAATGCTTTTAACCGCGCTTATGACGTAAAGGAAACACGTTCTTTTATTACAACAAGAGCGTTATCAATTGTGTTTACATTAGCTATTATTTTTATGATTGTCTTTGCGTTAATTGTTCCGGTATTCGGACAAGTTATTGGAGCAGCAGTGTTTAAAGCACTCGGTTTATCAGATAGTTTTTCTTTCGTATGGAGCATTACACGATTAGTAGCGAGTTTCTTCGTACTATTTGCTTTGTTTAGTTTCTTATATACATTTGCACCAGATCGAAAGTTAAAAAGAAGAGAAGTTATTTCAGGGGCGTTATTTGCTACTGTAGGATGGATTGTGGTGTCTTACTCATTTGCTTATTATGTAGATAAGTTTGCGAATTACGCCAATACATATGGTGGTCTCGGTGGTATCATTATTTTAATGTTATGGTTTTATTTAACTGGATGGGTAATTTTACTTGGCGGTGAAATTAATGGTTTACTCCACCATTATAGAACCGGTGACAATAATTCCCGTAATGAATAATGAGTTCTTGTTCCATAATAAAAAGGAACAGGGGGGATATTTCATGAGTAATAATAAAAAGAACCATAATAATAAAAGTAATAATAAACAAAAGAGCAGTTCGCATCCAAAGCATAAAACGAGTAGCAGTGCGAACGGTCATAATAGCTATCACTAAAAAAAACGGGTCCTCTATGAGGGACCCGTTTTATTTGCTTCCTTTTAGTAATCGTAAGCCATTCAAAATGACAAGAATCGTACTTCCTTCATGACCAATAACACCGAATGGAAGAGCTAAAAATTGCAAGAAGTTTGAACAAATTAGCATGGCAATAACGGCTAGCGAAAAGATTACGTTTTGCTTCACAATACGGTTCATTCGTTTTGATAAACGAATTGCTTGGGAAAGGCGAGATAGTTCGTTCTTCATCAGTACAACATCTGCAGTTTCTAAAGCTACATCTGTTCCTTCTCCCATTGCGACACCAATGCTAGCAGTAGCTAGGGCAGGTGCATCATTTATACCGTCTCCAACCATTGCTACTGTACCGTATTTTTCTTTTAACTTTTTAATCGTTTCAACTTTTGTTTCTGGTAAGCATGATGCGTAATATTCCTTTATATTACTTTCAGAGGCAATTGCTTTTGCCGTTTCTTCATTATCTCCAGTAATCATAATTGCTTCGACACCAATGCTTTGTAAATCACGAATAGCAGCTATTGTTTCTTGGCGAAGCGTATCTTTTAAAGCGATAAGTCCAAGAATGCCTCCCTCATCACTAATATAAACGACAGTTTTACCTTCCTTTTCAAGTGAGGCAGAAATACCATTATGAAATGTTTTTGTTTCTTCACCGATAAAATCAGCTTTACCTATTTTATAAGCGTTGTTTTCGAATATTCCTTTTAGCCCAAAACCAGTTACATCTTCAACCTTTTCTGGTTTTTTTAATGTAATGTCGTACGCATGTTGTGCATATTTAACAATAGATTCAGCCAAAGGATGTGTAGAGTGACTTTCAATTGATGCTGTAATAGAAAGCACTTCTTTTTCTGTCATATTTTCTCGAACATATATATCTGTTACGGTAGGTTTTCCTTCTGTTAATGTTCCTGTTTTATCAAAGGCGATTGCTTTTACTGAAGCGAGACGTTCTAAATGTATGCCACCTTTAAAGAGAATCCCATTTCTTGCTCCGTTAGAAATGGCTGATAACGTTGCTGGTGTAATGGCAGCAACGAGTGCACAAGGAGATGCGACTACAAGTAAGATCATAGCGCGATAAAACGTTTCATTCCAGCTCCAGTCAAGTAAGAAATGAGGAACGAACATCATAAGCGCAACAACGAGTAGTACACCTTTTACGTATGTTCCTTCAAACTTTTCGATGAATAGTTGTGATGGTGATTTTTCACTTTGTGCACTTTGTACGAGACGGATAATCTTTTGGAATAATGTTTGATCGCTCGGCTTCGTAATTTTAACTTCGATAGCACCACGTAAATTTACAGTACCTGCAAATACTTCATCGCCATATCTTTTCTCATTTGGAATAGGTTCTCCCGTGATTGCTGCTTCATCGATATTTGTTTCACCGTTATGAATCGTACCGTCAGCAGGAACACGTTCACCTGGTTTAATTAAAATAATGTCGTTAATTTGTAACTCTCCAACAGGAATACGTTCCTCTGTTCCGTTGGAAATGCGTAATGCTTCTTCGGGTTGTAAGTCAAGAAGAGCGGAAATTTCTTTTTGGCTCTTACTTAATGTATAAGATTCCATAGCACCGCTGAGCGCAAAGATGAAGATTAAAATAGCCCCTTCTGCCCAGTAGCCAATAATTGCAGCACCGATAGCTGCAAAGAGCATTAGCATTTCAACATTTAGCTCTTTTTCTTCAATCGTATCTTCAATGCCTTCTTTAGCTTTTGCATATCCACCAACTATATAAGCAAGGATATAGCAAGTAATACCTACATTCATTGCATCGTTCTTTGTGAATAGCCAGCCAGCTAAAATAAAAATACTAGATGCCACTGCAAATACAAGTTCATAATGTTTTTTTAATGTGTCCCATAAAGAGGGATGAGAAATTGTTTCTTTTGCGTGTAACGTTTTTACTTCTGAGTTCATTACTACTCGCTCCTTCCGAATTCTTATTGAGAAAAATAATCAAAATCGAAACCCCTATAAAACGACGAAAGCTGCCATCCATAATGGATAGCAGCATTTCTGTTGAATCTGTTTTTAATAGTTATTATGTTGTAATTATTCTATAGTATATCATATGTTTTTATGAGATGGTACGGTTTTGTTTCAAGTATAAACGGAAAACTTGTGTTTTCGCAATTCCTTTGGTATATATGAATATTGTTCATAAAAAGGTCGGAAAGGAAGACAACAAGTGAAGACAGAGAAATTTTTTACCCATCCGATTGGCGTATTTATTGCTGCAATAGTAGCAACTTTTTTATGGGGAAGCGCATTTCCTTTTATTAAGTTAAGTTATGCTGAACTTGGAATTCAACCACAAGAAGTTGGAGAACAAATATTATTTGCCGGTTATCGTTTCTTGTTATCTGGAGTCATGCTCTTATTATTCTTTAAAGTGTTAGGAAAAGATATGAGCTTCAAAAAAGGAACGGGGAAACAGTTAATACAAATTGGTTTATTCCAAACGTTTCTTCAATATATATGTTTTTACATTGGAATGAGTTATAGTTCAGGAATTGAAGGAGCTATCATTTCAGGGACATCATCATTCTTTCAAATTTTACTCGCCCATTTTTTATATAAAGATGATGCTCTCAATATAAGAAAAATAATTGGGGTATCGATTGGTTTTTGTGGCGTCATTTTAGTAAATGTGCCGAGTGATGGTAGCTTATCATTTCATTTTGGAATCGGAAGCTTATTACTTCTTAGTGCAGCAATGCTGTATTCATATGGAAACATATTAGCAAAAGAAGGTAGTAAAACATTAGATGTTGGCTATATGACAGCATACCAAATGATGTTTGGTTCTATAGGATTATTATGTATAGGGGCTTTACAAGTTGGAGTCATGCCATTTACATTTAGTCTACATGCACTACTTATGCTGATTTATTTATCTTTCTTATCTGCAGCTGGTTTTTGCATTTGGAATACAATTATGAAGTACAACAAGGTTGGAAAAGTATCTATGTATATGTTCTTTATACCCGTATTTGGTGTGTTATTATCGAGCATGATTTTAGGTGAAGCAATTCATTCATTTGTGCTACTCGGTTTAGCATGTGTAGCCGCGGGAATTATTGTGGTAAATCGAACGCCAGCTAAGCAAAAAATGGAGCAAGAAAAACAAGTAGCATAGAGAGCAGAAAAGCGATTACAATGGAAGAACAGTACTGTTCTTCTTTTTTTTCATAGAAAAAGGATAATAGACTAAGTGTAACGAAAAAAGATACAAAAAGCATTTATTGAGGAGAACATGTTATGAATCTACTTTACATGGTGTTAATTGGGCAAATACTTCTTTTTTTAATTGGTGCAATTTATGCAATGCGGCAGACAAAAAGAACGAAAGATAATATGCCGTTACCTTTAGTAATCCGTCTTATTCTTAGTTTTTCTTTAACAGGTAGTGCAATTTGGATATGGTTACAAGATCCATCTGTAGAGTATAGTACGTGGGTTGCACTTGGTATGACTTTATCGACTGTGGGAGATTTGTTTATGGCTGGGCTGATTCCAATTGGTCACAGGTTAATTGGTGGGATGGTTACTTTCGCTCTTGCTCATTGTTTTTATGTAAAAGCATTTTTGCAAACAGGAATTTCGTGGAATGGTTTTTGGATTGGCTTACTCGTATATGGGCTCTTTCTAATTGTAGGATGGTTCTTCTTTATCCGAAATGATAAACAGGATAAATTGTTTACGATAGGAGCTCTAATTTACGGATTGTGGGTTGGAGGAATGGCTTGCTTTGCATTCGCCTTATATTATGAAAATACAGGAATATGGTGGATACCAGCGTTTGGTGGTTTACTGTTTGTGATTTCTGATTTTATTATTGGCGTGACAGATATCGGAGGACGTAAATTGAAGTATGAGCCACTTTGGATTTGGTTTACATATGTAGCTGCTCAAATGTGTATTGTATATGTGGGATTATAAAAAGATACTCTCAAAATAGTGAATAGACTATTTTGAGAGTATCTTTTTTGCTTGTTTAATTTGATCAGTATTACCATTTTGAAATTTCTAATATTATAATTTTATAATTCAGAATTTTGTAGAAAATCATCGGTCGTATTATTTATAATGAAAGTAAAAAGATGATGAGTTGGTGAAATGATGCAAAAGAAAAAACGTTGGCGTGAATTCTTTGGAACTATTGCAATTGCATGTTTATTGGTGTTTTTGGCGAAAATTTTTGTGTTTTTTCCGACGAATGTAAAAGGAGCATCCATGAGGCCGACGTTGCAAGATGGAGATAAGGTGATTGTTAATAAGCTAGCAAAACAATTTGAAAGCTATGGGAGAGAAGATATTATTGTTATGAAAACAGATAATTTTTATGTCAAAAGAGTGATTGGATTACCTGGAGATATAATTGAGATGAGAAATGATCAATTATATGTAAATTCTGAAGTGAAAGATGAAGAGTATTTGGATAGTAATAAAAAACAAGCAGAAAAAAAACTTATGAATTTAACAGAGGACTTTGGACCAATTACAGTTCCCGAAAATAAGATTTTTGTTATGGGAGATAATCGCTTAATAAGTAAAGATAGTAGAAATGGTTTAGGTTTTATTGATAGAGAAGATGTGTTAGGAAAGTTAGCAGGCATTTATTATCCGTTTGAACATATGAAAATAATAAAGTAAAAAACCAAGCAAATTTTAGTTTGCTTGGTTTTTTTTGTTAAACAGTAGGAGATTCGTTTGATACAAAAATATCTTCATGTTTCTTTGTAGTACTTAAAACGAATTTATGTTGTAGCAATTGTAGTTTAAATAACGCCAAAGGATCATGATATGTTTCTGGATTGCTTCTTAGCGTTGCTAATGTTTGCTCGTCTTCCTTTATCTCAAGTTGAGCTGCATCTACATTTTGTTTCAATATATTAAGTGGATCTTTGAAGAACATCATGATATCACGTTCTAATGCACCTTCAAATACTTCAAATTGAAGGAAGAATTGTTTTGAAATTGTGTGAGCAATTTCTGTATAGTCTTCTGTTTCAATATATTGTTTATATTTGTTGGCGAGCATAGATTGGTTTTTTTGCATATTACCAAATAATTTTCCGGCACTTTTTAAGAAAAACTGTGTCGGTGTAAAGCGTAATAAAATATTGATGTTCGTTACTGTAATTCGATTTGTCATTCGTACAACATCTCGATTCCAATCATCTAATAATTTGAAATCGCAAGGAAGTTTCATACGTTCTTCTTTATATAATTTATTAAACGTTTCACTCATTTCATCTAAATAAGCTTGAGCTTGAATAAATTCATTATGTGCTGTTTCAATCCATTCTTGAATAGACCCAGTAAATTTAGGAAGAAGTACCTGTTGTACATGCTTTTGAACTCGTTCATTCATTGCAGCATTTAATTCTTCATGAACTAATTTGAAATCACTATCTTCTTGAACAAGATCAGAGCAGCTCTGTAATAATTCAGGAATTTGAGAATGTATATCTCGTGTAATTTCTTCTTTCGTTAAAAGATAGGATTCGGTAATAGAACGAATTTTATCTTTTTCAAGAGCAGTAAGGTTATTAATAAATCCAGTAAGTTTCACTGAGATGTGTTTATTCCAGCGTACGGATTTTACTAATGTATTTTCTAATTCCACACGTTCATTTATGAGATAAGCAATGGTCTTTTGCGTAAACCATATTAGCTTTTCTATACGTTCTTTTTCTATATCGCGTTTTGCAAGATTAGAAAGAATAGATTCTGTTACATCTCCAAGTTGCTGGCTACTCTCTTGCGAAGGAGAGTATGGGAAGAATTGTGCATCTGGAAAATGTACTTTAAGTTTACTAATTAGTTTTTCATCAGTAGTCGTATTATTTGTGTGTGATACGAAGTGAATTTGTAAGTTTGGTACTTGTTCACGTAAATAAATTAACGTATCAATTTCTTGACTATGCAATGGTGAAGAAGAATTTAATACGTATACAAGGCTATCTGCTGCTTGTAAGTATTCAAAGTATGCATTGTTTTTATCCAATTGTCCTTGAATAGATGGTGTAATAAGAAATGTAAACTTATTTTTTCTTAAAAACCTACTTGGTAGCTTAATTTCTATACATTTTTTCTCAAGTTCTGACTGAGCAGATGTAGCCGTTATTTGATGGAATTCATCAAGGTTAGGGATATTTCTTATATCTAACTCGGTAAATTCTGTTATTTCAGTTTGACTAGCGTCTTTAAATAGAATAGGAGTTGTTAAAGTTTCAGTTAAGATGTTCTCTCCCAATATTGAATTAACAAATGATGTTTTATCATGGTCACTAGTTCCAGCTATTAGTATTGGTGTGACATTTAAATCACATAGTTCATGGACGAGTAGCGTAAATTGATGACTTAAATCTACATCATTTTTCTCAGCCCATACAGCGATTGTTTCGAATAAATGAGAAACTGTTTCCATATTTACATCTGCTTCAGCTGATGTATTAGAAAGTAAGGATCCAGCACTTTTTACGAGTAATGATTCTAAAGTTGTAGGTGAGACTTCATTCCATGCTAACACTGCTGCAGAGACAACTAGAGAATCTTTTGCTTTCGTTAAACTGAACCAATTTGTTAATAAATTTGGTACAAGTCCGTTTAATTCATGCATAAAATGATTTCCGGTAATTAATGCAAAGTATGTTTCTTGGTAGCGAGTAGAGATTTCATTCCAATCGTCATTATTGTCTGTTTCAATATGCAAGAATAAATGATTAATACTTTGAATCCAAGGAAGGTATAAGGATTCATGTTGATAGCTATTCCAAAGAGCAATAACAAGTTCTTTAAATTGAGCTTGATCAACAGCATATAGAGCTTTTAAAGACTCATAGAAATATTCAGGCTTAATATTTTTTGTAAATCCTTTGTTTATGTAAGTTATTAACGTATCAAACCAGTGTAAAGATTGTGTTCGGATACCTTCTTGAACAGCTAGTTCGATAGCGTTGTTCCAATCTTCTTGTTTTTCATAGAAAGAACGTGCAATTGCAGTAATATTTGGGTAATCCGGTTGGAATGCAACAGCTTCACTAATCGTCTTAAAAGCGAGTCCTAAACGATCTTGTTCGATATAAAGAGAAAGAAGTTGTAAGGAAACCTCCATCGTAAGAGTCGTATCTTCCGTTTGGATAGATTGATAAATTTCTTCTGCCTTTGGTAAGAATCCTAGTTCAAAATAAGCATCTGCAATATTTTTTGTCGCCCAAAGTGCAAGAGCATTATTTACTTTTTCCCATTTAAATATAGCTGCTTCAAAATCTTTATTTTGATAATAAAATTCACCTTGAGCAAATCGAATATTAGAAATGTTGGAGAATTCATTTTTAGATTCATTTATATATGCTTCACCGAGTACTTCCGATGCAGGAGTAGAAGTTTCTTCTGTTAAAAATGTTTTATAGTAAACTTTTTGAATAAATTGATTTTCAATGGTCATGTTCGTTCCCCCCTGTATAATTTAGAAAAATGATGTTGTATGTAAAAGGGTGTATGTTCTTTTAATAGGTAGAAGTTGCATTATATAGACCAAACTATGTTTTTGCTAGATATATCATTTTTCTTGAGAGTTAAACCGTTGCGAAAAGTAACTTTCCTTTATTGTAACAAAAAAACACGCATATGAATTTTTATTTTTTATCGGGTTATTTGCGGGCAATAAGAATCTAATCTCAAAATTGGTGAATGTAAGTGAGTTATGTGGAGTCGGGATGTCTGTAAAAGCAAGATTGGCATAGGTTAATAATTAGTAGAGGATGAACAAAACTCCCACTGAGTAAAGTTTTTCTTTATCTCTGTTAAAGGAAAGAATAGAAGTAGAGTTCATTATAAAAACAATGTATAGTGAATATGTATACCATGTTTGCCTTAAAGATAGAAAGGGTACAATGTGGAATAACGACCGTGCATAGGATGTGTCTTCCGAATGGAACAACATATTGGCGAGTTAATCGCGCATTATGGCTATTTTGGAATTGTTATAGCTTTGGCTGGTGGGATTGTCGGATTACCGATACCAGACGAGTTTTTATTGACCTTTGTTGGTTATAATGTTTCAAAAGGAGTTATGTCAGGAACTGCTGCTTTTTTAAGTGGGCTGGCTGGTGCGATGTTAGGGATCACGTTAAGCTACATATTAGGTTTAAAACTTGGGCTCCCTGTTTTAAAGAAATATGGGCCGAAAATTAGAATTAAAGAACATCACATTGAAAAAACACATATTTTATTTGAAAAATATGGGCCATTTCTTTTAATGATTGGTTATTTTATACCGGGCGTACGTCATTTAACAGCATATTTTGCTGGGGTATCAAATTTGACACTTTGGCGTTTTTGTTTGTACGCTTACGGTGGTGCGCTCATTTGGATAAGTGTTTTTATTGGGCTTGGCTGGAAGTTAGGCGAGAAGTGGCGCTTCGTTGAGTATAGTTTACATCATTATGGAATATGGATTTTATTAATTTCAGCAGTTGTTACATGTTTTGTATGGTTGTACATAAAGAAAAAGAAAAACCGCTAATAGCGGTTTTTTTAGCTGAAAGCAATAAATAATACACCAGCTGTAATAAAGACTACACCAACGCCGGTCATAAAGTTTAACTTTTCACCGAGGATAATCATAGCGAGAATGATAGAAAATACGACGCTTAATTTATCGACAGGAGCTACTTGTGAAACCTTTCCTGTTTTGAGGGCAAGAAAATAAAATAGCCATGAAGAAGCACCTGCAATCCCACTTAATGTGATAAATAGCAGTGCTTTTTTATTTAGCAGTACGTCGCCGATATTTTGAAATTTACCTTGTATGATAATAACGCCTATCATAAATAATGCCATAATAATAGATCGAATTGTTGTTGCAACGTTTGCATCGATGCCGTCTAAACCAAACTTTCCAAAAATCGATACAAGGGCAGCAGCAATTGCTGATAATAGTGCAAATAAGAGCCACGAACTCATAGTAAAATTCCTCCAATCTTACAGTATTATACATGAAAATGATTCTCATGTATAAAGTTGAAGCAATTGAGCTTATAGGAAGCACGACTTCAACTTAACTCCTTGCTCCACCTGAATTTTAAGGTGGGAGTTTTACTGCCTGTAAATAGTGGGCTAAATAGCGAAATAATCCCCACCTTATATTTTTAATAAGGTGGGGATTATTATACTACTCTGCAATTTCCTCATATAAAAAGTACGTTACATTATAAATATGTTCTACTTCATCGTCTGTCATAAACAGTAATTCGTCACGCTCAATCCCTTTTTTCTTTTCAATAAACTCAATCATGTTTTTGCGTTCTTCTCTCTTCATCAATTTTATTTCTCCTCTCAATCTGTTTTAATACAGTTTATTTAAGTTAATGCTATTATATAACAGAATCTTTAGAAAGTTCCACCTATTTTATTGTTTTTTTCAAAAGAACTTTTCGACAAAACAAGCCCACCTAAGGGGGGCTTGTTTTATTTTATAGTCGTAAAAACTCAGGCTCCGTCGTACCGGCACCATCGATGTAATAAATTGTGTCGGGGTTGATTTTTATCAATACGTAATTAGGGTCTTCAGGGCCGAGTAACCAACGTTTTAAGCTATTATTCCAAAACTTGTTTTTTAATGTCGAGTCTTCCTCAATTGAAGCCAATCCTTCAACTTCAATATAATCTTCATCTAATTTTTTCCCTTCTCGTCCGAGTAGTACATGGACATTAGGATTTTGTTCAATATCTGTTATCTTTTTTGATTGTCGATCTGTTGCAACATACAGTACAAAATCTTCATGGAAAAACATCATAAAGGCGCTATGAGGTTTCTCATTTCGTACTGTAGATAATACACCAGTACGTTGACCTTGAATAATAGTTGCGATTTTTTCTTTTAAGTGCATAATTTTAACCCCTTTTCACAATTTATAATTCTGTCTGTTTAAACAAGATAATTTAAATATCTTTCATACTGTTTTCTTCAATCCGATTTTTTAAACGTAATTGTGATGAAATCGGACAAGTTAGGAGAAGAATAATAATAATATTGAGGAGAAATACATACGATGGAAGGATGAAAAACATGTTTAATAAAATATTTCTTATAGTAGCGCTTATAGGTGTACCACTATCTGTACTTGGAAAAACACTTCATTGGCCAGAAACAATTATGTTCGCTGTGTATTGTGTTACGATTATCGCATTAGCTGGTTTTATGGGTAGAGCAACAGAGAGTCTAGCAATTGTTTCTGGTCCTAGAATAGGCGGATTATTAAATGCTACTTTCGGTAATGCTGTTGAACTTATCATTTCAATTTTTGCACTTCAAGCAGGGTTAATTGAAGTGGTGTTAGCTTCTTTAACGGGATCTGTACTTGGAAATTTATTATTAGTAGGAGGGTTATCCTTCTTTGTTGGAGGTCTTAAATACAAAAGACAAAGTTTTAATGTATATGATGCAAGGCATAATTCAGCTTTATTAATATTTGCTGTTGTTGTGGCCTTTGTTATTCCAGAGATCTTTTCAATGAAGATGGACGCTGGCAAGACGTATCAATTAAGTATAGGTGTTTCTATTATTATGATTATCATGTACCTTGCTGCATTACTATTTAAGTTAGTTACGCACCGTGGTGTATATCAACATAAAAGTGACGAAGTAGCGCATGAAGAAGAGCCAGAGTGGTCGAAAGGGAAGGCGCTACTTATTTTAGCGATAGCAACACTAGCGGTAGCTTATGTGTCAGAGGCACTCGTGCATACTTTTGAAACTGTTGCAAAGTCATTTGGCTGGTCAGAGTTATTTATAGGGGTTATTATCGTTGCAATTGTTGGGAATGCAGCGGAACATGCGTCTGCAATTATTATGGCTTATAAAAATAAAGTAAATATTGCAGTTGAAATTGCAATAGGCTCTACATTACAAATCGCCATGTTTGTTGCTCCTGTATTAGTATTACTATCTATGTTCTTCGCGCAAAGGATGCCTTTAGTATTTACCATACCAGAACTTGTGTCTATGATTACAGCCGTTTTCTTAACGATTGCGATTTCCAATGATGGAGATACAAACTGGTTTGAAGGAGGCACTTTACTAGCGGCGTATGTCATTATGGGAATTGGTTTTTATTTATTATGAAAAATAGGCATAACAATTGCGCTCAGAGAAAACAATAAACGAAGTAGTATATATACCTACATAGGAAGGAGCCAGACAGGTGAAACGAGTATACAGCATATGTCTTTCAACTATGGTCTCGTTTATTTTATTATTTCCTAACATGAGTTTTGCAAAGACAACAGTAGGAACAAAAATGCCTTCATCTGTTTTAAATATTTCAAAAGACAATACATTTCCAAATGATGCGCAAGATTTGCCACGTTTACAACCAAGTAAATTTGCTCAAGAGCTATTGAAAACGGCTAATATTAAAATTGAAAATCCAGACTTAATTCGGATGTTTAATGAAACGACAATTTCAAATGCGCCACTTGCAGTAGGGTATCGGGCAAAAATTTATTTAGGTCAATGGGCCTTACATTATGAATCAGTAGACACATCGATTAATTGGGAATATAAACAAGTGAATCGAAATGTGTATGATAATCGCGGAGGAGACCGTTTATATCCACTTCGCTATAAGCAAGAAACACAAAAGACGGTTGAAGGCGATTTAACAGCAGATATGAAAGATGCTGCAGATGTGAAAAAAATGATGCTTCTCAAAGCACTTGAAAAAGTACAATTACCTCTTTCGTTTAAGACAACTATTGGTTATGGTACTGGACATGAGCGTGTGTATAATATTAGTCCGAGTCAACTTGGATATTTATACGCTTATACACCAGCAGTAAATGAAAAGGGAAAAGTAACATTTGGAGAAGTGTATCTTGTATTAAAGGGAAATCAAAAAAGACTTGTTGTGAAAAATATTACTTCTCAAGGAATTGGAGCGGCAATTCCAATTCATGATCATTTGTTTTTTAAATTTATTTCTTCTTCTCACTCGCAATAACATAAAAAACGTCAGCTTATAAGCTGACGTTTTTTTTATAATGTAATGTTTGCTGTTTTTGATAAGAAATCTTCTGTCGGATAGTAGCTGTTTTTTACAAGAACATTTGGTCCAAGACATTTTACTGCAGGACAGTGGCAGCTTAATGATTTTGCTGTTTTTGAAGTGCTCCATTTTTCATACGCTTCTTGTAATGTGTTTGTTTGTATGTTTCCTAGAAGTGGAACATCACCAAAGTCCGTCACAATAATATTTCCATCGAAAATATTTACATTTAAACGAGAACGGCCATCTGGATCATTACGAACAGTTACATTTTTGCTCTCTTGCAATTTTTTAAATGTAGCTATGTCTTTTTCGTCATCGCTACAAGCATAGAAAGGTAACGTTCCAAATAACATCCATACATTTTCATCACGAATTTCTAGTAAATGCTCAATCGCATCACGAATTTCAGCTTTTGTTAAAATCTCTAGATTACTCGCGAAGTCACTTGGATACATTGGATGAACTTCATGACGTTTACAGCCCATCTCTTCGACGATTTGGCGGTGAATATGTTCAATATGTGGTAGAGTTCTTTTGTTTAGCATTGTTTCGGCCGATACAAGTACACCTGCATCTGATAGAGCCTTACTATTTGTAATCATTCTTTCAAATAATTTTGCACGTTGTTCGTAAGTAGGCTTACGCTCCATCATTGCAAATCCGCCTTCAACGAAGTCATCAATTGTTCCCCAGTTATGAGATATATGCAATACGTCTAAATAAGGAATAATCTGTTCGTAACGTGCTAAATCTATAGTTAAGTTAGAGTTGATTTGAGTGCGAACGCCTCGTTCATGGGCATATTTTAAGAGTGGTGTTACATAGTTGTCGACGGATTTTTTTGAAAGCATAGGTTCGCCGCCAGTAATACTTAAAGAACGTAAATGAGGAATCTCATCTAATCGTTTTAATAAAAGATCCATCGGAAGCGGATTTGGGTCTTTCGGCTGTAACGTGTAACCAACAGCGCAATGCTCACAGCGCATGTTGCATAACGTCGTCGTTGTAAATTCAACATTTGTTAATAGTAGTTTGCCGTACTCTTCAAGGTCCATATACGCTTCCCATGGATCGTAAGAAGGAGTAATCGGCTTCATTTTTTGTGATATCGTCATATGAAATACTCCTTTGACTATTGAAATAACAATTTGTCCATTCTCTATAATAGAAGAATATGTGCTTTTTATAAAGTGAAACTTTTTAGCATGGAAAGAGAGAGGGCTTACATTATAGTGGATGACTGTGACAAAATTGATGAAATTTCATGCCCATAGCAATCGTTTTTGCGGTATAATAAAAGCAACTCGAATTAAAAGGAGAGTGCCTTCATGGGAAAAGCAATTCAAGATAAAGATACACAATTAGTATATTTAAAAGAACGTTTAAATATGTTCATTGAAGTAATTGATACAATTGAACCTGAAGAAGTAGAATTAGAAGATGTAGATCGTCTTCTTGCAATGTTAGATGAATTAGAATTAAAATGTGAGCAATTTAAAAAAGACGAATAATATATTAAAAAGGCTACCAATTCCAATTTGGTAGCCTTTTTCTGTTCGGGTAATAGAAGGACGATAGAAAAAGAGGTATAATCAAGTTGTGAAAAATTTCATTTATGCTCTAATAGCGTGAAACAAATAAATAGCTAAAGAGCATAACAATTGAATTTTCAGCTCATAACGTTTTGGTAGCGTTCACAATTGAGGGGGAAGTAACAATGGAAAAGCTTCAAGAAAGCATGTATCAACTAATTGTTGAAACGTCAACGAACTTACCGAAAGATGTTCGTCGTGCGATTCAACAAGCGAAAGAGCGAGAAAATGCAGGGACTCGTTCTGCGATGGCACTTGGCACAATTACAAATAATATTAAAATGGCTGATGATAACATCTCGCCGATTTGCCAAGATACAGGGATGCCAACGTTTAAAATTTATACACCAGTTGGTGTGAATCAATTAAAGTTGAAGGAAGCTATCTATAATGCGCTTGAGCGGGCGACAAAAGATGGTAAACTTCGTCCCAATTCTGTTGATTCTCTTTTTGGAGATAATAGTGGAAATAATTTAGGACCAGGTACACCGGTGATTAAGTTTGAACAATGGGAAAAAGATTATATTGATGCACGTTTAATCCTAAAAGGTGGTGGCTGTGAGAATAAAAATATTCAATATAGCTTACCGTGTGAACTAGAAGGACTTGGACGAGCTGGCCGTGATTTAGAAGGGATTCGTAAATGCCTTCTTCATGCAGTATATCAAGCACAAGGGCAAGGATGTAGCGCTGGTGTAATTGGTGTTGGTATCGGGGGAGACCGCACATCAGGTTATGAATTGGCAAAAAATCAATTATTCCGTACATTAGATGATGTCAATCCAGTACCAGAGTTACAACATCTTGAAGAGTACGTATTAGAAAATGCGAATAAGCTTGGCATTGGTACGATGGGATTTGGCGGAGAAACAACTTTACTTGGTTGTAAAATTGGCGTCTATAATCGTTTGCCAGCTAGTTTCTATGTATCTGTTGCGTATAATTGCTGGGCATATCGTCGCCTTGGTGTGAAAATCCATCCTGAAACAGGAGACATTATGGATTGGCTATATCAAGAAGGTGAAGATACACTTCAGCATGAAGTACAAGAAAAAACAGAGCAACGTGAGATTGTATTACAAGCACCAATTACAGAAGAGCAAATTCGTGAACTTCGCGTTGGTGATGTTGTAACAATTAATGGCATGATGTATACAGGTCGTGACGCAATCCATAAGCATTTAATGGATAATGATTGTCCAGTAGATTTAAATGGACAAATTATTTACCACTGTGGTCCAGTTGTTGTGAAAGATGAAAATGACAATTGGCAAATTAAAGCGGCAGGTCCAACGACAAGTATTCGTGAAGAACCGTACCAAGGCGATATTATGAAGAAATTCGGTATTCGCGCTGTCATTGGAAAAGGCGGTATGGGTGCGAAAACATTAGCGGCTTTAGAAGAACACGGCGGTGTATATTTAAACGCAATCGGTGGTGCAGCGCAATATTATGCTGAATGTATTAAAGAAGTGAAAGATGTTGATTTCTTACAATTTGGTATTCCAGAAGCAATGTGGCATTTACGTATCGACGGGTTTAAAGCAGTTGTAACGATGGACTCGCATGGTAATAGCTTACATGCAGATGTTGATAAAACATCACTTGAAAAATTAGCTAGCTTTAAAGAGCCAGTATTTAAGTAAATAAAAAATGCATCTCGAATGATTCGAGATGCATTTTTTTGGTATATATAGAAAAACATGTTCAGCATGAAAGAATGCGTAGCAACAGAAACTACAAGTACGATTATATATGGAAAGGAGACTATTTATGAAATATAAATGGTTATATATCGGTCTCATTTTTTCAATTATGATGGCACTTGTTCCAGTTTCAGCACTGGCTTATACAAATACTCCACATAACTGGGGAATCCCGCGTCCTAAAAATGAAACAGTACCAGATGCAGGAAAGTTATATACAGATTTACTACAAAAAAATGGCGGGTTTTATTTAGGAGATACGAAGAAAAAAGATATTTATTTAACATTTGATAATGGATATGAGAATGGATACACAGGGAAAATATTAGATGTATTAAAAGAGAAAAAAGTACCAGCAACTTTCTTTGTAACGGGGCATTACATTAAAACGCAAAAAGATTTATTGTTAAGAATGAAGGATGAAGGACACATTATTGGAAACCATTCTTGGAGTCATCCTGATTTTACAGCGGTAAATGATGAGAAACTTCGTGAAGAATTAACGAGTGTAACGGAAGAAATTAAAAAAGTAACTGGGCAAAAAGAAGTGAAATATGTACGTCCTCCGCGCGGTGTATTTAGTGAAAGAACGTTAGCTCTTACGAAAGAAATGGGCTATTATAATGTATTTTGGTCACTTGCATTTTTGGATTGGAAAGTGGATCAGCAAAGAGGATGGCAATATGCGCATAATAATGTTATGACGATGATTCATCCAGGATCTATTTTATTACTTCATGCAATATCAAAAGATAATGCAGAAGCACTTGCGAAAATCATTGATGATTTGCGCGAGAAAGGGTATCATTTTAAAAGTCTAGATGACTTAGTAAAAGGCAATCAACCGTAAGCATGTATGCTTACGGTTTTCTCATGCTATAATGATGTGTAAAAAGGATGGGGAAACGTATGTGGAGCGAACATGTTACGTTAGAGTATCCGTATCATTTTGAAGAAGTATTAAAACGTTTATCTTTTGATCCTCTTAACGTCATTCAATTAGATGAGAAAGTTATTTATATCCCGCTTTGTATAGACGAGGAACAGGTTGTTGTTCGCTTACAAGGGATTGGTACTGTTCAAAATCCACAGTTTTGGATTTCTAGTCAGACAGGAGATCCAGAGAAAGTCATGAAACGAATGAGGGCCATTTTTCATTGGAATGAACCGTTTCAAGATATACAAAATCATTTTTTAAACACATCATTACGTCCACTATTTGAAACATATGCTTATACTCCAATTATTTTAGAATTTGATTATTTTGCTTGTCTGCTTCGCTGTATCATTCACCAACAAATAAATTTGAAATTTGCTACTGTGTTAACAGAACAATTTGTGAAACGGTATGGAACAGAGAAGAACGGTGTATTCTTTTTCCCCACTCCGGAAATAGTAGCAAATATTTCAATAGAAGAATTGAGAGAGCAGAAGTTTAGTCAGCGAAAGGCTGAATATATAGTAGGATTAGGTCGAAGTATTGTCAGTGGTACATTAAATTTAGCGAGTATAGAAAATGGGACGGAAGAAGACATTTCAGCACAATTGTTGCCAATTAGGGGAATTGGTGCATGGACAGTGCAAAACTTTTTAATGTTTGGGCTTGGACGGAAAAATATGTTCCCGAAAGCGGACATTGGGATTCAGCGTGCAGTGCAAGGTATATTTCAATTAGATGATAAACCTGATGATGCATTTTTAGAAAAAGTGAAACAAGAGTGTGAACCATACTGCAGTTATGCAGCGTTATATTTATGGAAAAGTATAGAGTAGAGGTGTAATAATGATACAAAAGCAACATGAGAGTAAGTTGGAAGTTGGTCAAACGTTTCCTGTGACAATTAAACGTCTTGGGATTAACGGAGAAGGCGTTGGTTATTTTAAGAGACAAGTTGTTTTTATTCCAGGGGCATTACCAGGAGAAGAAGTTGTTGCAGAAACAACGAAAATTCAGCGTGGCTTCGCTGAAGCGAAAGTGAAAAAAGTTCGTAAAGCTTCACCGCATCGTGTGAAAGCACCGTGTCCAGTATATGAGGAGTGTGGCGGTTGTCAGCTGCAACATTTAGATTATAAAGAACAATTGAATCAAAAGCGTGATATCGTTGTACAAGCATTTGAGAAGTACATGAAAAATAGTATGGAAGAGAAAATTCGCCCAACGCTTGGCATGGAAAATCCATGGCATTATCGTAATAAGAGTCAATTACAAGTGGGGCGTAAAGACGAAAAGGTTATTACAGGGCTGTATAAACAAAACTCACATCAGTTAATTGATATCGCTCACTGTATGATTCAACATAAAGCAACGAATGAAGCGACAAAAGTTGTAAGACGTATTTTAGAAAAATTAAATGTTTCTATTTACAATGAGAAAAAACAAAAAGGTTTAGTACGCACAATTGTAACACGTACTGCAGTTCAAACAGGGGAAGTACAAGTTACACTTATTACAACAAAAGAAGAATTCCCAAATAAAGAACAATTTATTGCAGAAGTACAAAAACAGATGCCAGCGGTTAAATCAATTATGCAAAATGTAAACTGGCGTAAAACATCTGTTATTTTTGGCGACAAAACATTTAAATTAGCTGGAAAAGAAGTCATTCAAGAAACACTTGGCGATTTATCATTTGAATTATCAGCACGTGCATTCTTCCAGTTGAATCCAGAGCAAACAGTTGTTTTGTATAATGAAGCGAAAAAAGCAGCTGCGTTAACAGGAAACGAGAAGATTGTGGATGCGTACTGTGGTGTTGGTACAATCGGTCTTTGGCTTGCAAATGATGCAGCGGAAGTACGTGGTATGGATGTAATTCCAGAAGCAATTGCAGATGCAAGAAAAAATGCAAAGCGTCACGGATTTACAAATACGAAATATGAAGCAGGTAAAGCTGAACAATGGTTACCGAAATGGGTAAAAGAAGGATGGCGTCCAGATGTAATTGTTGTCGACCCACCACGTACAGGTTGCGATGATAAATTACTGGAAACAATTTTAAAAGTGAAGCCGAAACAAGTTGTGTACGTGTCTTGTAATCCTTCTTCATTAGCACGTGATGTACAAGCATTAATGAAGAGCTATGAAGTGGAGTATGTGCAACCAGTTGATATGTTCCCGCATACTGCGCATGTTGAGAATGTAGTTAGATTAAATTTGAAATAAGAAGGATTAAAAATGTTGATGTGGTTAACTACATCAACATTTTTTGTTATGTTAGTAGATAAATCACGTTACGTAATCAATATCCATACTTTCTGTATGGATTATATGAAATTATTTGCTGCACTCAAAAAAAATTTGTAAAAATATACAGTGTTCAGATTGTATAGACCACTCTGTATTAATAAATTACAATATGGATGTAACATAGCAAATTTGCTATAGAAAATAAGCTAAAAGGGAGAAGATTTATGAAAAAATGGTTGGCATTATTTGTTTTTGGGATGGTTTCTTTATTTGCAACTTCTGCACATGCGGAATCATATGAAACAACAAAAACATTAAAAGTATATGAAAGTCGTAGTTTTAATTCGCCTGTGAAAAAAGAACTGCAGCCAGGAGAAAGGGTTTATGTTACAAATCAACATCCTAGTGGATGGTGGAAGATAAGTGGTGGATTTATCGCACCAGAGGGCGCTAAAGTAGAAATTAATCGAACTTTTGAAGCTTTTGATTGGATTAATATGGACAGTGCGAAGTACGTATTTAGTCCTCAAACTGTTATTGCACGTGATGGTACACTAAGAGGTGAAATTTTGATTGATACATATTTGGGGCAGAAGTGGACAAGTGTAAATGGAATGCCACAAATAATGAAGCAGAATTTTGCAGCATACAGTAGCCCTGAAGCTAAAAATCCAGATGCTTGGTTCGCTCCACAAACGGTTAATATTTTGCAGACAAAAGAAAACGGTTGGTCTTTAATTAATACGTATTTAGGGCCAAAGTGGATTGTTCGTTATCCACACGTGGAACATATTAATCGTGATTTTTATGCATACAATGAACCTAAGTACATGCATCATGGTGTGAAATTCTCAGCCCAATCTGTAAGAGTACTTCAACAAGGAGAAAATGGTTGGAAGAAAATTAAGGCTGAGGTTGGAGAAAAATGGATTGCGCCACAAGGGTCTTATTACCATGTCCCAAATGTGTTTACAGCATTTGATCAACCTTTCGGTAGAGCAATCGGCACTTTTGCACCACAAACGGTATTTGTAGTTGAAGAATCTACAACATCATTTGGTTGGTTAAAAATTAGAACATACTTAGGAGATTCCTGGATTCGAACGAATCGTAATTAGTAAATAGATTACTTTATTCCTTTTAGAATGAAGTAACAATATGTTATAGTTCCCTCATATGGAAAAGCTGTATGAGGGATTATATTTTTAGGTCAATAAGACAAGGAGAATACGATGCATAATTATAAATTAACGATTCAGTACGACGGCGCACGTTTTAAAGGATGGCAACGTCTCGGTAATAACGATAATACAATTCAAGGAAAAATCGAAAGTGTCATATCTGAAATGGTCGGAAAAGAAATTGAAATTATCGGTTGTAGTAGAACAGACGCTGGTGTACATGCTTTGAATCAAGTTGCTAACTTTCAAAGTGATGAGAAGTTAGTGGAACATAAAGTGAAAAAATATTTAAATCAATATTTACCTAACGATATTAGCATTACGAATGTGGAAGAAGTACATGATCGTTTCCATGCTCGTTACAATTCTAAAGCAAAAACATATCTGTATAAAATTTGGAATGAAGAGCATACAAATCCATTTATGCGTAAATACAGCATGCATGTGAATAAAAAATTAAATGTGAAAAGCATGAAAGCAGCTGCAAAACATTTAGTTGGTTCACATGACTTTACTGCTTTTTCAAATGCGAAATCAAAGAAAAAATCTATGGTTCGAGAAGTATATACACTTGATGTGATGGAAGAGGCAGGGTTTGTACAAATTAGAGTAAGTGGTAACGGCTTCCTTCATAATATGGTAAGAAAAATTGTCGGGGCATTAATTGAAGTTGGATTAGGACAATTAGATGCTGAAGCAATTCCAAACATTTTAGAGGAAAAGCAGCGCAATCAAATTAATTGTCTTGCTGAGGCAAGTGGGTTGTATTTAGAGAATGTTGAGTTTTAATGGCAAATAAAAAAATCGGGCTAAGTAGCTCGATTTTTTTATTATTAAGAAGATTTTTCGTTTTTTATACGTATCTTCAAATTCCAAAAAGTAGCAAGCATAATAGCTGCAAAGGAGCCAAAAATTGTTCCTAATAGCTTTGCATAAGGAGAGCTGCTTACATCGGCATTAATGAATAACATCATACAGAGCATGGCAGGGAAAAAGTATAAGTATTGTAATAACTTTAATTTTTTATCATTACTCATATATATAGCCCCTTTCTAGCATGTTATATGTTTATTATAACATATTTTACCAAGTCATTTTTACACTTGGAGACATGTTTATTTCATATGTGTAAATGCAGTTTTTTAATTCGATATTGTAAGTTTTGCCTACTTAATCCTAAAAATTTTGCAGCTTGTGAGATGTTGCCATGATTCTCTTTAAGAATTTGGTTAATGTAGTTCTTTTCCATTTTTTCTATTGTGTGTTTTAAAGTTTTAGGTGCATCAGTATTGTGAGTAGTTAGTGCATGTTGCATATTGAATTCTGTTTTTATTCGTTCGCGAAAGCGAGTAGGAAGATGAAACGCTGTAATGATGGTTTCATCTTCTATCAAGTTCATGGAACCTTCAATTATATGTTCCAACTCCCGTACGTTTCCAGGCCAATCGTAGGCATAGAAAAATTCTCTTACATTTACATCTACATCGGTTACGTTGAGCCCGAATTGAGTATTATATTTTTCAATAAAGTGCTGAACAAGAGCTGGAATATCTTCTTTTCTTTCACGTAAAGGCGGAAGACATAAAGTAACGACGCTTAATCGGTAATATAAGTCTTCCCTTAATCGATTATGTGCGATGGCTTCAAAGGGATCTTCATTGATAGTTGCTATAATGCGAACATCAATTTCTTTTTCGTGTGTACCTCCGATTCTTCGTATTGTTTTTTCTTGTATAGCCCGCAGCAACTTAGCTTGAAGTATTGGGCTTAATGAATTGATTTCATCTAATAACAAAGTTCCTCCGTTTGCTTCTTCGAATAAGCCTGATTTATCTATTGCTCCTGTAAAGGCACCTCGATTTGTGCCAAATAGTAGGCTTTCCATTAAGGTATCAGGTATAGCGGCACAGTTTTGTGAAATAAAGGGTTTTGTTGAACGCTGACTTTCATTATGGATGCTTTGTGCAAATAGTTCTTTACCAGTGCCTGTTTCTCCTACTAGAAGTATGGAGGAAGATGTACGAATTACTCTTTTTCCTTCTGTAATGATTGATTGAATGGCTTCAGAATCACCAATTATGTGATCAAAGGTAAATTTAGTGCTTTGTTTTCGAGAAGGACCTATTTTTATCGTTTGCTTTAAGTTACTAATTTCTTTTGATATTTCAATAGCGCCTTTAATTTTTCCATTTTCTATTATAGGGAAAGTATCGTTAATCGTTGTAATTTCTTGTCCTTTATTGTTAAAATACGTTTGTTTTATATTTTTCTTTGTTTTTCCAAATTTTAATGCCTCTATAAGAGTACTATTTTTATTTTCCTCAAATACGAATACTTCTAAAGGACTTTTATATAGCACATCTGAGCGCTCCATTGATTCAATTTCCATCATTTTGCGGTTATAGATAATCGTCTTACTTTCCTCATTAATAATATGAATTCCGATGTCGAGTTCATTGAGTAAAGTTTCATATAGCATATTCATTTCAATGATCTGTTTTAAATTAATTTCTTCTGTACGCATAGATTATCTTCTCCTCATTCCACCCTATGAAGACTGACTTTTTATAATTTTATTAAAATTCTTATAAAATCGCAAAAATTTTTTGCTATTTTCCTTTTAAAATCTCTGAAATGATAGAAAAATTTTGCGGTTATGAAGTTTTTTTTTGGAGAAACCTTCATTTTAAATAGGAATTGGAGATTGGTACGCATTTTGCATAAATAATAATTGATATATCTAAAGGAGGGATATGCAACGTTTCAGTACCAACTAATAAGAAGGAGGAGTGTATAAAGTGAAGACGGTTATAGAATGCGTGTATAGTCCTTGTTACGGGAAAGTAGAGAAGTTATTTGTTACGGAAAGTTCTTACGTATATGAGTGGGAGAAATTAGCATTAATTGAAACAATAGATAAACAGAAAGTAGAAATTAAGATAGGGATCAGTGGTTATATTGAATCATTAGAAGTAGTAGAAGGACAAGCTATTGCTGATCAAAAGTTATTAATAACAGTAAGGGATGACCTTTTAGTAACAGGCAGTGATTAATGTAAGTGACGTGTATTTTTGCTCTTTTAAATCATTATTTTTACGGTGAATAATTTTAAAAACGCTTACATTAAATGGGTTTACAAAGTGAAAAGGGGGGATTTATATGATGAATCAAAATCAAGGATTAAAAAGAGAATTGAAAAGCAGGCACATATTTATGATTGCACTTGGAGGCGTTATTGGTACCGGTCTTTTTTTAGGATCTGGGTATACAATTCATGAAGCTGGGCCTGGAGGAGCGATTGTAGCATATCTTGTTGGAGGATTTGTTATGTATTTAACGATGCTCTGTCTTGGAGAGTTAGCTGTTGCAATGCCTGACGCAGGATCTTATCAAACGTATGCGACAAAGCATATTTCTCCTGCAGCAGGTTATGTAGTTGGATGGATGTCATGGTTAAACTGGTCAGCTACGATAGGGATTGAACTAATTGCAGTTAGTATTTTAATGAAACGATGGTTTCCTGATGTACCTTCATGGATTTGGTGCGTAGTGTTTGCGGTACTCCTCTTTGCTATTAATGCGTTATCTTCAAGAAGTTTTGCGGAAGTTGAATTTTGGTTTGCAAGTATTAAAGTAATTACGATTATTGCATTTATTATTTTAGGCGGGGCAGCAATGTTTGGTTTTCTAGATATGAAAGGAAATGAACCAGCGCCGATGTTCTCTAGTTTTACTGATTATGGTGGATTGTTCCCCAATGGATTATCAGCCATTTTAATTACGATGATTGCAGTTAATTTTTCTTTCCAAGGAACAGAATTAGTTGGTATTGCAGCAGGTGAGAGTGAAAATCCAGAGAAAACAATCCCGAAGGCAATTAACAATACAGTTTGGCGTATACTTGTTTTCTTTGTACTATCTATTTTTATTCTTGCTGGACTATTCCCTTGGCAACAAGCGGGAGTAATTGAAAGTCCATTTGTAGTTGTATTTGATAAAATTGGTATTCCTTATGCAGCAGATATTATAAATTTTGTTATCATTACAGCAGTGCTATCCGTTGCGAATTCAGGGTTATATGCAACTTCTCGTATGCTATGGTCTATGTCTAATCAAGGAATGATTAGTCCGATTTTTGGTAAGTTATCTAAAAACGGTGTTCCTATTTATGCATTGATTGTAAGTACAATTGTAGGTTGCCTTTCATTACTATCAGGTATTTATGCGGAAGATACAGTTTATTTATGGCTACTTTCTATTGCCGGGTTCGGGGCGATATTAGTTTGGGCATCTATTGCTCTATCTAACTTATTAGCTAGAAGGTCATACATAAAGCAGGGCGGGGATGTGAAAGAATTGAAATTTAAAACACCATTGTATCCATTTGTACCACTTCTTGCGTTAGTATTAAATTTAACAGTAATCGTTGGAATGGCCTTTATTCCAGAACAAAGAATGGCATTGTATTGCGGAATTCCATTTATGATTGTTTGTTTACTGTTTTACCGTGCGACAAGAAATAAGGCACGTAAAGTAGAACATATTGAAAAGACAAATACGACGGAAGTAGAGAGCTTATAATATGAATTAATTTGGAGACTGTAAGATTTGTAAACAGTCTCTTTTTTTGTGAAAATAAAGCTGGAAACATACTATGTATGCAAAGGGGAATTAGCGATGAATCCAGAAGTTTTGCAGTTGTTAAAACAAATAGATTCAAGGAAAGAGGAATTGTTAGAACTTACAAAAACATTAATTCGTTTTGAAACACCAGCACCACCAGCGAGAAATACAAATGAAGCGCAAGAATTTGTTGCAGATTTTTTAAGAAAACGAAATTTTAGTATTGATAAATGGGATGTATATCCGAATGATCCGAACGTTGTCGGAGTTAAAAAAGGAATAAAAAGTGACTCATATAAAAGTCTTATTATTAATGGTCATATGGATGTAGCTGAAGTGTCAGCAGATGAGGCGTGGGAAACGAATCCATTTGATCCATTTATAAAAGATGGCTGGTTAGTTGGACGTGGCGCAGCAGATATGAAAGGTGGGCTGGCTGGAGCGCTATTTGCCATTCAACTTTTACAAGAAGCTGGTATTGAATTACCTGGAGATTTAATCTTTCAATCAGTAATAGGAGAAGAAGTTGGAGAGGCAGGTACACTTCAATGCTGCAGGCGAGGTTACGATGCTGATTTTGCAGTAGTAGTGGATACGAGTAATTTACATATGCAAGGACAAGGCGGTGTCATTACTGGATGGATTACAGTGAAAAGTCCGCAAACGTTTCATGATGCAACGCGCAGACAAATGATCCATGCTGGAGGATGTTTATTTGGAGCGAGTGCGATTGAAAAAATGATGAAAATTGTGCAAAGCTTACAAGAATTAGAGCGCCACTGGGCAGTTATGAAAACATATGAAGGCTATCCATCTGGAACAACAACAATTAATCCAGCTGTTATTGAGGGTGGAAGACATGCAGCTTTTATTGCGGATGAGTGCCGGTTATGGATAACAGTGCACTTTTATCCGAATGAAACACATGAACAAATAATAAAAGAAATTGAAGAGTATATTGGAAAGGTGGCAGCTGCCGATCCATGGTTAAGTGAAAATCCGCCACAATTTAAGTGGGGCGGAGAATCAATGATTGTGGATCGTGGCGAAATTTTCCCTTCTTTAGAAATAGATAGTGAACATACAGCTGTAAAAACGCTTAGCTCAGTACATGAATCAATTCTTTCTAAAAATGCAATTTTAGATATGTCTGCAACGGTAACGGATGGTGGTTGGTTTAGTGAATTTCATATTCCAGCGATTATATATGGACCAGGTACATTAGAAGAAGCACATTCTGTAAATGAGAAAGTTGAAGTTGAACAGTTAATTGAATTTACAAAAGTGATAACAGCATTTATATATGAATGGTGCCACACGGAAAAATAGATTTGTACAGTAAAATCGTACGAGTATGTATACTTGTACGATTTTTTATTGAACTATTTCAGTGTTGAATATAAACAACTGAAATAGTTCTTTATTTTTCTATGTCTTTCGTTTCATTTCAATTAATTTCTCTCTCGCTAATTCAACGGCAATCGCATCATCTAAATAGCCAATTGGAAAGAGATAGTCGGGAATAATATCTGTCGATAATATGAAATAAAGTAATGCGCTCCCAAGAACTGCACGTTCTTCTTTTGAAATGGTTTCATTACAAAATTGCTGATACATATCTGTTAATTGTTCAATAAAAGGACCAGCACTATCAATTTGCTCTAATTTGCTTGCAAAACTGTCATGAATACGTTTTTCGCCTTCTGTTGTCTGGGCATAGCGTTCGTAATTTTCGAGTTCTTGTTTTACGCGAGTTGTAGTGTAATCGAAATCGAATAAGTTAGAGGATTGTAAAGTTTGCTGAATGGTATCAAGAGATGTGTACATATCCGTCTTTTCTTTATTAATGTGAGGAGAATCAGGATACATTTCATCAAATAACAATTGGGGTGGAACTTGCAGACATTCTGCGAATTTTTGTAGGTGTTTTTGTTTTGGCGGTTGTTTACCATTCATAATTCTTGAGATTGTTGCGGGATCAATATTTGTAAGCATTCCGAGTTGGCGCATAGATAAGGCACGTTCTTTTAAAAGTTTTTTTATTAATCTACTAAGCCGCTCATTTGGATTTTCTTTAGGCATAGCGAAGGCACTCCTTTTTATTGTTGAAAAAATGTTGAGCATTTATTACATGTATATGAAACAGACAGGCACAGTTGCTCAACATTTTCATAAGATGCATGGAAAAGTGAGGAAAAGGGGTGGCTATTTATGAGTACGGCAGGTCTATTTTCAATTTTTTTAATCGGGATTGCTTCTAATTTAGATAATGCAGGTGTTGGGATTGCATATGGCATTCGTAAAATTAGAATTTCGTGGTTCAACAATTTTATCATCGCATTTTTTGGGTTTTTATTTACTTTATTAGCTGGATTTTTTGGGAACTGGATTGCGTTATTTATTTCAGAGTTTACAGCAAACCTGATTGGAGCGATAGTTTTAGGGATAATCGGGGTGTTTATTTTGTGCCAGCCTTTCTTGGGGAAAAGAAATACCGTAGGCTCTAAAGATGGTAATGTACTTATGGGAATTTTACGTGATCCAGAAAAAGCAGATTTTGATGGTTCTAAAACAATTAGTTTTTCAGAAGCAATTGTATTAGGGATTGCGTTGTCTATTAATAATATTGCAGGTGGATTTGATGCTGGGATAACAAATTTAAATCTTTGGCTTACAGCGACTATTTCTGGGGTGTTTAGTTTTATTTGTATTAGTGGTTTTGCGTATGTAGGAAAACGATTTTTAGCAGAATACTTAGGGAAATGGGCGACAATTATCGCAGGAGTATTATTAATTCTTATTGGGATCGATCAGTTGTTGTAAGGAGAGTAGAAAACAAGGTTCGAGTATTTCCTTGGAAATACAGCAAGGGATTGCATATATCGACGTACTTTTCTCCATACTAATACGGATTTCTTTTAAGAAAGGGGGATTTGTATGGGACGCGGGAAAGCATTTGATCATAAGAAAAAAGGGCATGATCATCAACCACCTAAAGGTGCGTTCATTCATAAAGATGTAAATGAACATACTTTGGAAGAGGAAGAGCTACCAGTAAATATTGAGGCGTATAAAAATAGTTTAAAAAAACATTAAAAGCACCTACATAGGTGCTTTTTTACCGTATATCTTCAATTAATTGTTCCGATTCTTCATGCATACTGTACTCACTTAATACTTGAATGCAAAGCCATTTTAATTCCTCAATCGTATGCTCAAGTTCTTCAGGAAGCACGTGATAAATGTCTTCAAGTCCCATCCCGAAATGAATAAGTTCAAGTACTTGATCATCGATGTTCCGATCCATTAATAATTCAAGTACTTCTAAATTGAATATGTATCGGTGAGCTTCGTCGAGTGAAACAACTTTTAACTTCAAGCTTTCTACAATACTCAATATAAAAAGAAGGATTGTTTTTTCAAGAACAGGTTGTTTTCCCATTTGAAATATTAGTTTCATCTTTCACACCTCCACATATAGCGCTAGGTTGTACTATATTATTCAGGAGGGGGGAACAAATATGCATGATATAGAGAAACTTTCAGCACTGTTTTTATAAGAAGATTGATAACTCGCAAAATTGAGGTTTTGGCGAAATAAAAAATCCTGCTAGTATAGCAGGATAACTCGCGATTAAAAAATGCTCCAACCTTCTTGAGCAGAAAGAAGTTCAAGAATTTTAAAACCAGCAATACTATTTCCGTTTGCATCTAAAGCTGGTCCGAAAATACCGATTCCCATGTCTCCTTTTACGCAGCCAAAAATACCACCGGCTACACCGCTTTTTGCAGGAATACCAACACGAATTGCAAATTCACCAGATTCGTTATACATACCACATGTGACCATAAATGTTTTGCAAATTTTTGTAATATGTTTAGGGATGATTTGTTTCTTTTTATATGGATCATATCCATCCATTGCAAAAATTAAGCCGATACGTGCTAAATCGATGCAGTTTACTTCAACTGCGCATTGACGAGTATATAAATCCATAAGTTCTTCAATATCACAATCGATAATTCCGTTTTGTTTCATATAATAACAAAGTGAACGGTTTAGGTAAGCTGTCTCTAGTTCTGAATCGGCAACTTTAGAGGAATAATTAATAGTAGGATTATCTGTTATTTCACGTACAAAATGAAGAATACGTTCCATTTTTTCCTCGTTATCTTTTCCTTCTAACATGCTTGTAATAGCTAATGCTCCTGCATTTATCATTGGATTAAGGGGTTTGGACGGACTTGTCGTTTCTAACTTAATAATAGAATTAAATGGGTCACCCGTTGGTTCCATTCCAACTTTAGAAAATACATATTCTTCACCACGGTCTAAAAGGGCAAGGGCAAGTGTAATTACTTTGGAAATACTTTGAAGAGTAAATAGTGTTTGTGAGTTGCCTGCATGGATATATTCTGTTTCTTTATGGAAAATGGCAATCCCTAAATCGTCTGGATTTGCATTTCCTAGTTCGGGGATATAAGTAGCAAGTTTTCCTTTTTTTGTATATGGTTTTACTTGTTCTAACAACTGTTGTAAGTTGTTTGTTTCAATGCACTGCATAGTACCAACGCTCCTATTTTGAATTAACTAAGTTTACTTTTCCCGATATGCTCGGAAATAAATAATAACATGAAAAAGTGGAATGATAAAACGAAAGTTCAATGTGCTATAATAGGTCTTTCGTTTCGAGTATTCTGTATTTTAAAAAGGAGAATTTTCCTTTTATATAACAGTTTGGAAATAGGAGATTTATCCATAAAAAGTTCGGAAATAAAAACTACACATCTATACAACTATATGTTATTATGGTTATGTAATAGAAAGCGTTTTCTAAAGCGTACTTATAATGATAACGATTTCATAAATTAAATTAGGGGGAATTAAAATGTTGCAGTTTTTACAACGTATTGGTAAAGCTTTAATGCTTCCGATCGCAGTACTACCAGCAGCAGGATTATTGCTTCGTTTAGGGCAACCAGATGTATTTGATATTCCTGTTATGGCACAGGCCGGCGCAGCAGTTTTTGATAACTTAGCACTTATTTTTGCAATTGGTATTGCAATCGGTCTTTCAGTGGATGGTAGTGGTGCAGCAGGTCTTGCAGGTGCAATTGGTTATCTTGTTATGAAAAATAGTATTGATGCACTTAGCAAAGGGTATTCAACTGCTGAATTACAAGGTAAATTAGGTAAAGTCCAAGATTTAATAGGTAATAGCGCAAATGTAGATCCATCTAAGCTTGCGGATACAATGACACAAGTATCTAAGGCTGCTGAATTATCGACTAAAGTAGATATGAAAGTTTTAGGTGGTATTATTGTTGGTGTTATAGCAGGACTTCTTTATAATAAATTCCATAAGATTAAACTTCCAGAATGGTTAGGTTTCTTTGCTGGAAAACGTTTCGTTCCAATTGTTACATCAGTTGTGATGCTGATATTAGGAATTCTATTTGCACAAATTTGGCCAACAATTCAAAATGGTATTGATGCATTAGCTCATGGAATTGTTAATTTAGGTGCAATTGGTTCAGGATTATTTGGTTTATTAAACCGTTTATTAATCCCAATTGGTTTACACCACGTAATGAACACATACTTCTGGTTTGTATTTGGGGACTTTACAAATGCAGCAGGTAATGTTGTTAATGGTGATATTGCTCGTTTCCTTGCAGGTGACAAAACAGCAGGTATGTTTATGACTGGTTTCTTCCCAGTTATGATGTTCGGTTTACCAGCAGCATGTTTCGCAATGATTGCAGCTGCTAAACCAGAAAAGCGTAAAGCAGTTACTGGTATGTTAGCTGGTCTAGCATTAACTTCATTCTTAACTGGTATTACAGAGCCTATTGAATTCTCATTCATGTTCTTATCACCAGTATTATATGGTATTCATGCTGTACTAACAGGTCTTTCTTTATTCATTACAACATCACTTGGCATTCATGATGGTTTCTCATTTAGTGCCGGTGCAATCGATTATGCTTTAAACTTCGGTATTGCAACAAAACCAGTCTTACTAGCAGGTATCGGTTTAATTTACGCAGCAATTTATTTCATAGTATTCTACTTCTTAATTAAGAAGTTCGATTTAAAAACTCCTGGTCGTGAAGATGACGATGAGTTAGTTGAAGATGGTGATGCACCAGTTGCAGGTTCAATTGGTGAAACTTACGTAGCAGCTTTAGGCGGAAAAGAAAACTTAACAGTTATTGATAACTGTGCAACACGTCTACGCTTACAAGTAAAAGATGCCGGTCAAGTAAATGAAGCAGCATTAAAACGTGCTGGTGCAAAAGGTGTTATGAAATTAAGTAATACTAGTGTACAAGTTATCGTAGGTACAAATGTTGAATCTGTTGCCGATGATATGAAAAAACACGTATAAATAATGAGATAAGAGGATGTCCCAAAAGATTGATAACATCAATTTTTTAGAGGATATCCTCTTTTTTTTGTTAATAATTTAACGGGAATCTTACTTTTGTAAATTTTCTTTTTCTTTTTTGTACATATAGGTTGGTAATATGTGCAGTGCGTGATAAAGTAGGGATGATATAGAATGGATTATCCATAATCTACTAAAACGAATCTTTAGTAGAGGAATTAAATTATTGGTGAGTAAGGGGAAAAAAGCAATTATGGATCAGGAAAAAAATAATGCGAATGGGAAAGCACATCGGCCGATTGTATACATAAAAAGAACAATCATTCTCGTCTTACTATTATCACTTGTATATTTCATGTATACAAAAATTGTTGCGCATAATAAGAAAGAAGAAACTTTAAAAGCGGCAGCAGAAATGAAGAAACAAGAAGAGTTAAAAAAGAAAGAAGAAAAAAAGAAACAAGAAGTACAGAAGCAAAAACAAAAAGAGCAGGAAGAACAAATGAAGCAAGCGCAAGCAGCGGAGAAACCTGCTGAAGGATCACCTCAAGAAATTAATGAAAACGCTCAATTGGACCAGTATTTACAAAACGCAGGATTTAGCGGGACAGCTGTTATTGTGAAGAACGGAAAAGTTCTTCTGAATAAAGGGTACGGTATGGCAAATAAAGAGCAGCAAGTACCGAATAATTCAGAGACGACTTTTTATATTGGTTCTATTTCAAAGGCGTTTGTAGCAACTGCTATTATGCAATTGAAAGATCAAAATAAATTACAAGTAGAAGATACTGTTGCGAAGTATATTCCAGATTTTCCACAAGGTAATAATATTCAGCTAAAACATCTATTAACACATACATCAGGGATTCCCGAATATGAGCAGGGAAAAGAAGATATTTCTCATGAAGAACTGATAAAGCGGATAGGAAATCAAAAGCGTATTGGTGGTCCGGGAGAGAAGTGGAAGTATTCTGATTCGAACTACTCTATACTTGCTTATATTGCAGAGAAGGTAAGTGGGCAGTCACTCGAAGAATATATTAAACAACATATTTTTGCTACTGCGGGTATGAAACATTCTGGCTTTGGCACAGCGTTAGAACAAACAAGATTCCCATCAACGGGTTATAAAATAGTAAATAATAATATGACAACACCTAATATTCCAAGCATGTCACAACTTTATGGTTGTGGTGATATATATACGAGTGCACATGATTTATATTTATTTAATGAGGCGTTATACTCTGGAAAATTAATTTCAAAAGAGAGTTACGATCAAATGTTTACGGGTGGAAAAAAGGATTACGGGTTTGGATGGTACGTAGACCCAGGAAGCTATTCGAATCATGGTGTAATGCCAGGTTGGAATTGCTTAAACGGATTTAGTAAAAATGGCAGTGTATATGTTGTTTTATTATCTAACATTCAAAATAATATTAAATCATTTGGTAAAGTGAATAATGACATTTATTCGATATTGCGGAATATTGAAGTGTAAGAAACTATCCTTTTGGATAGTTTTTTTTATGCTCTGAAACAAATATTTCTTTTAGAAAATGTATGTCTTACCTATCACAAAAATATCCATTTTGTATACATTAAGATGTATGGATGTAAAATTTTATAATCTAAAAATAATAGGAGGAGAAGTGTATGTGTCTGTTCAGAAAATATTGGCATAAATTATCAAGATTGTTTAATAGACAATTAGATTATTTTTTAGATAATAAGTTATTGCCTGCTGTGGAAAGACTTTTATTTTCACAAAACTTCGCGAGATTTATTCAAAGAAACTCTAAGCAAGCTACGGAAGAAGTTATTGAATCAAGTAGATTTCAATCTATTATTTGTAACATTTTAAAAGAATGCAATACATCACCTTTTAAAGAAATTGCAAAGCAGTATTTAGGTAAAAGCGTAGAGATTACGGTGACAGTTGGACAATTAACAGGTGTTATTGTAGCAGTTGGTGATGACTTCTTAACATTGCAAGAAGGAATAGGAACAGAGGTTTTATTACCATTTATAAGTATTATATCAATTAAAGAAGCGTAAGAAAGGAGACTTATATATGTTATTTACTGATGAATTACGTAACCATGTTGGCGAACTAGTGCAAGTTGTGACAGCTGTAGAAATCATTGCAGGCGTTCTTTTATCTGTGACGGATGGGGCAGTAATTGTTCGTACTTCTCCTTCTTATGGACCACCAGAAGATGTAGTTGTGCGTATTCCTATTATTGCTTATGTTCGCTTGGAAGGGTAAGAGTGATACAAGTATGAGAGTGTCAGTTGTTATTCCAGTGCATAATGAAGCAAGTACTTTATCAAAAGTTTTAGTAGAGGTAAGAAAACTCGAACCATATGAAGTTATCATAGTAGATAATGGATCTACAGATGGGACGAAGGAAATAGCATTACAGCATAATTGCCGTGTGATTTATTATAGAGATTCTCTTGGTAATGATGTGGGACGGGCAATTGGTGCTAGAGAAGCAAAAGGTGAGATTGTTTTGTTTTTAGATGGTGATATCGTCATGAAAAGTGAAGAATTATACAATTTTATTAAAGGAATACGACAAGGGCATGAGATTGTTTTAAATAATTTAACATGGTCCGTTTACTTGAAGATGAGACCGCATTATACGACGGTTGGAAAATATATGTTAAATCGTTATTTGAACAAGAAAGAGTTTGTTGTAGGATCTTTAATTGCAATACCACATGCGATAAGTCGTAAAGTGATTGAAAAACTGGGGTGGTGGAATTTAGCAGATCCAGCATTATTTCAAGCGATGGCGATGTCTAGAGGAGTAGATATTTCTGATATGGCTTCAGTTGATGTCATCTACACAAATAAAGTTCGACCTGTGCATACTGGTACATCACCTGGCTCTCCTTATCCGAAAGCGACTAGTCGTATTATGGGTGATCATTTGCGAGCTTTACAATACGTAATCGAAACATATGGTAAACGCGGTGGTTTTTCAGAGAACAATAGAGATAGAGAGTTTGTAGGAAAGTATAAACCAGTTTTATTACAAAAGAATAAAGCGAAATATAGTGCCATTATCCCAGTATCAGAAGAGAAAATAACCATAAGGTCTGTTATAAAAGAAGTGAAAGAAGCAGGTGTAGATGAAATTATAGTTGTCGCGAATGGAGCAGATGTTGAGACTGTTAAACAGGCAAAGCTAGAGAATGTTATTGTTGTTGAATTTACGAAGGCGCTTGGACATAATGTAGCACGAGCAATAGGTGCCATGCATGCTACGGCAGATATTTGTTTATTCGTTGATAGTGATCTTGTTATTCCAGCAAAAAAACTCACTCTATTTTTACATGCTGTTGAAGATGGAAATGACGTGGTGTTAAATGATTTACAATGCTTATTAGATATGTTTCATCCAGCAGATCCAATTAGTATGGGAAAATACTTTGTGAATTTGATAGCGAAACGACCAGATTTATGGAATAACTCACTAACTGCTGTACCACATGCCATTCATAAGAAGGTAATAGAGAAAATAGGATATGATTCCCTTATCATTCCGCCATTAGCACAAGTGAAAGCTATTTTAGAAGGATTCTCTATTACAACAGTAGAGTTAGTAGATGTTATAAAAACAAATCGCATACGTCCAGAGCAACACGAATTTGTAAATGGGCGTATTTCAGCGTTTGATCGTATTTTCGGTGATCAACTTGAAGCGGTTGCGTATTTATTACAATGTACGGACGAACGTGGTGGTTTTACAGATGGAGATAGAGATAGAGATGTAATTCAACAATTGAGAAGGGAAGAAGAGAATACAAATGAATAGTAGTAAAGTAGCTATTATTGGGCTAGGGTATGTTGGCCTTCCTTTAGCGGTACATTTTGCAGAAAGAGGGCATACAGTACTTGGATTAGATAAAGATATTAGGAAAATAGACTCAATTATAAAAGGAGAAAGTTATATTCCGGATGTTTCTTCTAAAGAGTTACAAAGTTTATTGACGAAAAAAAAATTAACAGTAAATACACCGGATCAAGGCATTGCTGATTTTCAAAATAGTGATTATGTTATTGTCACTGTCCCGACTCCAATTAATGAACAAAGAGAACCAGACTTAAGTGCCCTCATTTCAGCTTCGCATTATATACAACAAAACCTTCAAAAAGGACAAACCTTCATTTTTGAAAGCTCCACATATCCAGGCACACTTGAAGAAGTCATCCTACCTATTATTTCTCAAAATGGTAAAAAGGTAGGGGAAGATTTCTATATCGGATATTCCCCTGAGAGAATTGATCCAGCAAATAGTCAATATTCAGTTCAAGCTATTCCAAAAGTTATTAGTGGACAAACAGAAAAGTGTAAACAAAAGGTACAGGATTTATATAGTACCATTTTTGACGAAGTTGTACCTGTTAGCTCTCCGAAAGTAGCAGAGATGTGCAAGCTATTTGAAAATATTCAGCGCTTAGTTAACATTTCTTTAGTAAATGAACTAAACACACTATGTGAAAGTTTAGGCATTGATTTTTATGAGGCCATTGAAGCGGCATCTACAAAACCATTTGGGTTTACTCCGTATTGGCCAGGGCCAGGGATAGGGGGACACTGTATTCCCGTAGACCCTTTATATTTTCAATGGAGAATAAAAAAGAATGGGGCAATTAGTCAATTAATTGAGGCTGCACATATAATTAATGAAGAAATGCCAGAGAAAATGGTCCGCAAAGTAAAAAGTGTGGTGCAATTACCTGCAACGGTGTTAATTGTAGGGATTGCGTATAAAAAAGATGTAAATGATTTGAGAGAATCACCAGCGTTACCGATTATTCAATTATTAAGAAATCAAGGATACGAGATAGAATATCATGATCCTTATATTTCTTCCGCAGAAATTGGAGATAAGGTGTACCAATCTGTTTCTTTAGATGAAGAAAAAGTTAAAAAAGCGGATTGTATTTTAATTTTAACGGATCATTCTAATATTGATTGGAAGCTTTTTAAAGGAATGGATCGAGTAATAGATACACGCGGGATTGTAAAGAAGGTGAGTAAATGAGTAAGAAATGTTTAATTACAGGTGGGGCCGGATTTATCGGGTCGCATTTAGCTGAAGAGTTGATAAGAAGAGGTTATGAGGTCACTGTTGTGGATAACTTTTATAAAGGTAAAAATAAGTACCATAAAGAGTTAATGAAAGAAATCCGTGTTATTCCAATAAGTGTTTTAGATAAAAATTCTATTTATGAATTAGTAGATCAGCATGATGTCGTGTTTCATTTAGCAGCAATTTTAGGTGTGAAAACAACAATGGAAAAAAGTATAGAGCTCATAGAAACGAATTTTGATGGGACAAGAAATGTTTTACAAGCAGCGTTAAAAGGAAAGAAGAAAGTAGTTTTTGCTTCTACTTCAGAAGTATATGGTAAGGCCAAGCCGCCTTTCTCTGAAGAGGGAGATCGATTGTACGGGGCAACTTCTAAAATTCGTTGGAGTTATGCAGTTTGTAAAACGTTGGAAGAGACATTATGTTTAGGGTACGCATTAGAAGGTTTACCAGTAACGATTGTTCGATACTTTAATATTTATGGTCCAAGAGCGAAAGATGGTCCATATGCAGGAGTAATCCCGCGATTTATCCGCGCGGCACTGCAAGGAGAAGACATTCTCGTATATGGAGATGGAAAGCAGACACGTTGTTTTACGTATGTAAGTGATGCGGTAGAGGCAACGATTCGGGCAATGGATGAGAAGGTAAATGGTGAGATTATTAATATAGGTTCTGAGAATGAAAAGAGCATAAAAGAAGTAGCAGAAGTAATTAAAAAATTAACGAATTCTTCTTCGAAGATTGTCCAAGTGCCTTTTGAAGAAGTATATCCTCATGGTTTTGAAGAAATTCCAAATAGAAGACCAGATGTAACAAAATTAAAAGAGCTTGTTCAATTTCAGGCGAAAGTAACGTGGGAAAACGGATTGAAGGAAACAATTAAGTGGTTTCGTGAACAAAACAATGGCTAAGTCATTATCTGTTATTATTCCTGCATGTAATGAGGTCGATACGATTTCAGACGTTATTCAATCGGTAAGACCATTAAATCCAGTAGAAATCATTGTAGTAGCAAACGGTTGTAATGATGGAACAGAAGATGTTGCAGATCGTTTAGGGTGTAAAGTAATCAAGCATACAGAGCTACTAGGGAACGATGTTGGACGTGCAGTCGGCGCAAAACATGCGATAGGTGATGTATTACTATTTATAGATGGTGATTTTGCTATTCCAACTTCAAAATTAAAATTATTCCTTAATCCGATTTTATACGATCAGGCAGATGTAGTTTTAAATAATTTGGATGCATTATTTTTAAAAAGGCAAAAAACCACTTCTATTACAGTATGGCGCCAAATATTAAATGCAATGTTAGAGCGTGAAGAATTAAAAATGAATTCTTTATTAGATGTACCTCATGCGCTGACGAAAGAAGTCGTTCAAAGCATCGGATATGAATGTTTTGTTAATCCTATTGTGGCTCATTTACGCCTAGTTCAAAGTAAATGGAGAATTAGTCGTCATTGTGCTATTGACGTTATTACGCCGAATAAATTTCGTCCATTCCAGCATGCTGCATATGGGACAAATCTTTCCCAATCTGAAAAAAGAATGATAGGTGATCATATAGAAGCAGTAGCAGAACGGATATTAAGCAGTGATGAGCGCGGAGGATATTATGATGGAAATAGGAAAAGGGATAGTGTCTATCATACTTTAAGTTTTGAAGAGTTTTATCAAGGGTGGGGTGTTACATCTGATTTCTATAAAGGAAAGCAACTATCGGTTGTTATTCCCGTACAAGATGAAGAGAAAACAATTGGAAACGTTATAGAAGAGCTTCGCAAAATTGAACCCTTCGAAATTATCGTTGTCGTAAATGGTTCGTCAGATAAAACGAAAAAAATTGCAAAAGACAAAGGGGCAACGACAATTGTATATAAAGAAGCACTCGGAAATGATGTGGGGCGCTCACTTGGAACGTATTTTGCAAAAGGAGAAATTGTGTTATTTATAGATGGCGATTTTGTTATTCCAGCGAGTGAGCTATATCCTTTTGCGAAAGCTATTGCAGATGGAACAGATGTTGCATTAAATGATCTAAATCATTATTTAGATTTAAGAGTACCGCTTCATCTTGTAACTGCATTTAAATATGCATTAAATTTAGCTTGTGATAGAAAAGATCTAGGCGTAGGCTCTCTTATCGCTGTACCGAATGCGTTTAGCCGTAAGTGTTTGAAAGAAATTGGGTATAGATCTTTACTGGCGCCGTGTGTAGCCCAAGTGAAAGCTATTCTTTCAGGATTTGAAGTTGCATGTGTAAGTCGTGTTGAGGTCGATAAGATGAACCGTATTCGTCCCAGTGAACATTTTGCTAAAATAGGTCATCCACCAGCTGTACTTCGAATTATAGGTGATCATATAGAAGGACTAGATCAAATAATTGCATTAACAGACAATCGTGGCGGATTCTATGATGGCAATAGAAAAAGAGATGTTTTATAGAAGTAACAAAAAAAGTGTACAACATGTGTACACTTTTTTGTTCTGTTATAAAAACTATAACAGATTAGGAGATAAGAGTATTACAGCTCTACAATGGGTATTGTTCTTATATTACAAAATAGGACTCGTATATAAGGATACCAAAAAAATACAATTAAGGAAAGGGTTAATTTTAAAGACTTTTAAATGAAGTTAACACTATATATATAGTAGTTTGCTCAATATTTCACAAACATGTCACAACTATTTCGTTCACTTTCGTAAAAAAGTAGTATTCTAAGTGTGTAAGCTGTTATATAAAAAATCTTAGTCCTGTACTAATCAAAAATGGAGGAGATTAGGATGACTCAAGTATTAGAAAATGTTAAAAACGCATGGGAAAACTTTAAAGGTGAAAAATGGAAAGCAGAGATTGATGTTCGCGATTTCATTTTAAATAATGTAAACGTTTTCGAAGGGGACGAATCTTTCTTAGCAGAAGCAACTGAAGCAACGAAACAACTTTGGGATCAAGTAATGGATTTAACAACGAAAGAACGTGAAAACGGTGGCGTTCTTGATATGGATACAAAAATTGTTTCTTCTATTACATCACATGACCCAGGATACTTAAATAAAGATATTGAAAAAGTAGTCGGTTTCCAAACTGATAAACCATTTAAACGTTCTTTACAACCATATGGTGGTATTCGTATGGCAGAACAAGCTTGTGAATCTTATGGATACGAAATGGATAAAGAACTTAGTCGTATTTTTAGAGAGTGGAGAAAAACTCATAACCAAGGTGTATTTGATGCATACACACCAGAAATGAGAAATGCACGTAAATCAGGTGTTATTACTGGTCTTCCAGATGCATACGGACGTGGACGTATTATCGGTGACTATCGCCGAGTAGCGTTATATGGTATTGATCATTTAATTGAAGCGAAAAAAGCTGATTTGAATTTAACTGGTGGTGTAATGAGCGAAGATACAATGCGTTTACGCGAAGAGTTATCTGAGCAAATGCGTGCACTTCAAGAGTTAAAAGAAATGGCTGCTTCTCATGGCTTCGATATTTCTAAGCCAGCAACAAATGCACAAGAAGCATTCCAATGGTTATACTTCGCATACCTTGCAGCGATTAAAGAACAAAACGGAGCTGCAATGAGTCTTGGACGTACTTCTACATTCTTAGATATTTACATTGAAAGAGATTTAGCAAATGGTACTTTAACAGAAGAAGAAGTACAAGAAATTGTCGATCACTTCATTATGAAATTACGTCTTGTGAAATTCGCAAGAACACCTGATTATAATGAATTATTCTCTGGTGACCCAACTTGGGTAACTGAATCTATCGGTGGTATGGCATTAGATGGTCGTCCATTAGTAACAAAGAACTCATTCCGTTTCTTGCATACATTAGATAATTTAGGACCAGCTCCAGAACCAAACTTAACTGTTCTTTGGTCTAAACAATTACCAGAGAACTTTAAAAACTACTGTGCGAAAATGTCTATTAAAACATCAGCAATTCAATATGAAAATGATGACATTATGCGTCCTGAATACGGCGATGATTACGGTATTGCATGTTGCGTATCTGCAATGAGAATCGGTAAACAAATGCAGTTCTTCGGAGCTCGTGCAAACTTAGCGAAAGCATTATTATATGCGATTAACGGTGGTAAAGATGAAAAGTCAAAAGCACAAGTTGGTCCTGAGTACGCACCAATTACTTCTGAAGTATTAAATTATGAAGAAGTTATGCATAAGTTTGATATGACAATGGAATGGTTAGCGGGTCTATATTTAAACACATTAAATGTTATCCATTACATGCATGATAAATATAGCTATGAACGTATTGAAATGGCACTTCATGATACAAACGTTCTTCGTACAATGGCAACAGGTATCGCTGGTCTATCTGTAGTAGCAGATTCATTAAGTGCAATTAAGTACGCAAAAGTAAAACCAATTCGTGATGAAAATGGTATTGCAGTTGACTTCGAGATTGAAGGAGATTTCCCTAAATACGGTAACAATGATGATCGTGTAGATGAGATTGCTGTAAATCTTGTAAAAACATTTATGAATAAACTTCGTAAACATAAAACATACAGAAACTCTGTTCATACAATGTCAATCTTAACAATCACATCTAACGTTGTTTACGGTAAGAAAACTGGTAATACTCCAGATGGCCGCCGTACTGGAGAACCATTTGCACCAGGTGCGAACCCAATGCATGGACGCGATACAAAAGGTGCATTAGCTTCATTATTATCTGTGGCTAAATTACCATATGAAGATGCACAAGATGGTATTTCTAATACATTCTCTATTATTCCGAAAGCACTTGGTAAAGAAGATGATGTACAAGTACGTAACTTAGTATCAATGCTTGATGGCTATGCAGTAAAAGAAGGGCACCACTTAAATATTAACGTATTTAACCGTGAAACATTAATGGATGCAATGGAACATCCTGAGAAGTATCCACAATTAACAATTCGTGTATCTGGTTATGCTGTAAACTTTATTAAATTAACTCGTGAACAACAAATTGATGTAATTAACCGTACAATGCATGAAAGCATGTAAATGAAAAAGGTTTCCCTTCGCTCTTAATATATAGCGAAGGGAGGCTGTTTCAATAAAGGAGGAAGTAACATGGTAAAAGGAAGAATACATTCTGTAGAGTCTTGTGGTACTGTTGATGGCCCGGGGATTCGTTATGTCATATTTACACAAGGGTGTTTATTACGTTGTCAATATTGTCATAATGCTGATACGTGGGAAATCGGTAAAGGTAAAGAAATAACAGTTGAAGAAGTGATGCAGGATGTGACATGTTACCTTCCATTTATTGAAGCTTCCGGAGGCGGTATAACAGTTAGCGGTGGAGAGCCATTATTACAGCTAGACTTTTTAATTGAGTTGTTTAAAAAGTGTAAAGCGGCTGGTATCCATACAACAATCGACTCTTCTGGTGGTTGTTATTCTGAGGAACCAGAATTCCAAAATAAGCTAGATATTTTAATGGATTATACAGATTTAGTTTTATTGGATCTGAAACATATCGATTCCAAAAAGCATCGTAAATTAACAGGGAAATCAAATGAACATATTTTACAATTTGCTCGTTATTTATCGGATAAGAATAAACCGATTTGGGTACGACACGTATTAGTTCCTGGTGTTACGGATAATGAAGAGGATCTACAAAAACTATCTAGCTTTATTCAAAGTCTGTCTAATGTTCAAAAAGTTGAAGTGTTACCATATCATAAGCTTGGTGTATATAAATGGGAGGCGCTTGGACACAAGTATCCACTCGCAAATGTAGAACCACCTACTGAGAAAAATGTAGAACATGCTAAATATATTTTACAAGCGGTCTAATCCAAATATTGGATTAGGCTTTTTGCTTTCTTTACAATAAAATCTAGAGTATATATTGATAAAAGAGTATACTGAAAGTAGAATATCCATAATTTTGTACGGAATAAATGGAGAAATTTACATAATTGTAAAGGGAAATCAAAATAGTAAAAAGAATTAAGAAGTAAAAGAGTGAGTATCATGGAATAGAGAACATTTGTAAGTTATTGCGAAAGCTCTTATAGGAAAGTATAATGTAAAGATATGAGCACAGATAGGATTAAGGGGTCAATCTTATATGCTTTGCATATCCACGACAGGTACATAGCTGAAAGGGAATTATTAGAATCTGTTTATGTAATTTTTAAGGAAAATGTTTTTCCTATTGTCGTATATGCAATATGGAGAAACAAAAAGCTAGGAGTGGATTTGTTTGATAAAAAACCCCAAGGTTTTAATATTAACTGCACATTACGGTAATGGTCATGTGCAAGTAGCAAAAACATTAGAACAAACATTTCGCCAAAAAGGAATTGAAGATGTTATTGTATGCGACTTGTTTGGAGAATCACATCCATTTATAACTGACATTACAAAATATCTATATTTAAAAAGTTATACAATAGGAAAAGAATTATATCGTTTGTTTTATTACGGGGTAGAAAAAATTTATGATAAGAAAATAGCATCTTGGTATGCGAACTTTGGAAGAAAACGTTTGAAAACACTATTACAGGTGGAGAAACCAGATATTGTAATTAATACATTTCCAATTATCGCTGTACCAGAATTGAAGAAACAAACAGGTATTTCAATTCCTGTCTATAACGTATTAACGGATTTTTGCGTGCACAAAATATGGATTCATCGAGAAGTAGATCGTTATTTTGTTGCAACGGATCATGTGAAAGAATTGATGGTTGATATCGGTGTACCTGCGGAACAAATTGTTGAAACAGGAATTCCAATTCGGAGTAGTTTTGAGTTAAAGGTAAATCCAGAAATCATATATACTAAATATCAGTTATGTAAGAATAAAAAGATTTTACTAATTGTAGCAGGTGCTCATGGGGTATTAGGAAATGTAAAAGAACTATGCCAATCATTTATGTCAGTGCCTAATTTACAAGTAGTTGTCGTTTGTGGGAAAAATGAAGCTTTAAAACAGGATTTATTAAGTTTACAGAAGCAAAATTCCGATGCATTAAAAGTGTTTGGGTATGTTGAAAATATTGATGAATTATTCCGTGTTACTTCTTGTATGATTACGAAGCCAGGCGGAATAACATTAAGTGAAGCAGCAGCGTTGCAAGTACCTGTCATTTTATATAAGCCTGTTCCAGGACAAGAAAATGAAAATGCGATGTACTTTGAAAGAAAGGGAGCAGCAGTTGTCATTCGCGATGATAGTGAGGTTTTTGCAAAAACAGAGGCATTATTACAAGATGATGTGAAGCTTCTTCAAATGAAAGAAGCAATGAAAAGCATCTATCTTCCAGAGCCAGCTGGTCATATTGTAGATGCAATTTTGGCAGAAAATCATGCAGAACCGCGTCATATACCTATTAAATCACCTGCTCTTGCACAATCTTTTACTTAATATGAAACCCTCTTTGTATATGTAAAGAGGGTTCTTTATTATTTTCAAAGAAAATTCAGCCAGTTATCCACAAAAGGATTGCGCTTTCATTAAACAGTAAAGTCGGAATATTAACAACTATATCCACATTGTCCACAATTTTTAGAAAAATATCCACAATTAAAACAGCTGATATATGCTGTAATATAGAAAAATATTAAATGTTTTTGAAAATTACTAACAATTCTGTTGGTTTTGTGGATAAAGTTGTCCACAGCAAAAAAGCCCTTATGTATAAGGGGCTTTTTTGCTTACTTCTATCAATCGAGAAAATTATGTAATGAAAATGAATAATTAGGGGGGAAACTTCTAATTATTCATTTTCACTTTAAATGCTTTTCGAGCGATATCCTGCTGCACGATCTGCTTTTTGAAATTCGCGTTGATAGAGAACTTCTTGTGTACTAGATAATGTGTTTTTTGCTTTATCACGTTTCTTTTTATCCATTACAAATCACCTCGTGTCTTAAAGTTACTATTTATCGTTTCCAAAGACATGAGGGGATATACGCATATGGAAAATGTTAATGATTGATTATCATTTCAGAAAATTTAGATTATGCTTCTTTTAATTGATGAGCATCTTGGAAGGTTGTATCTCGCATTGTAGCAAGTGTGTATTGATCTTTTGGAATTTCATATAAGTTATATACTTCTTCGTTTGCGTTAATTTCATCATATACGGCTTTTCTTGTTTCGTTTGCTAGATTCACATATTGCAGTTTTTCTGCAGCTTTAATAGAACGAATATTTATTTTACGAATACGCATGAAAATTGTTTCAATATCTAATTCATAGAAAAGTTCACTAAAAAATGAATCTTTTGCCAATTTATTATAGCCTTTTCCATGATATGGTTTGCCAAGCCATGTCCCGAGAAATCCAGCTTTTTCTTGCACATCAAATAAAGTAATTGTTCCGATAGGGTTACCCCATTCATCTAAAATTGTGCGTGAAATTAATTCACCACGCTCTTCAGCTTCAATCGTTTGTTTTGTTAAGAATAAATATTCTTCATAAGAATAAGCCTTTTGACGCACAAAAGGGAAGACAGCTGGATCCACCATTAACTCGTATAGAACGTGGCTGTCGTGTAAGTCGCGTTTTTTCAACATACTAACTCCTCCTCACACGAGGGTAGCATGACGAAAAAACACCCCACCCTCGAAATTTTTATATCAATCTTTAAAAAATTTCGGGGTGGGAATCGAACCCACTAGAACCAGTTTCTAACGCTGGTGGCGCACCATTTGCCTTCCCCATTCATCAATTTGAAAATGATAATCACGACACAAATTGATTATGGTTTCATTCAGTTTATAATCGTATAATACTTTATCTAGTCAAAAAAATAAACTAGTTTTTTTTATTTTTTTTGTAAATTATTTTTCCATCAATCATAGTTAGTACAGGCTTGGCTAAATAATGGAAAGGATGATGAGTCCATAACACGAGATCGGCGTCTTTTCCAACCTCGATGCTTCCAATTCTATCCTCTAAACGCAAATTTCGCGCTGGGAATATGGTGATTCCTTCTAGTGCTGTTTTCTCGTCTAATCCTTCTCTTACTGCGACAGCGGCACAAATATTTAAATATTGAATGGGTGTATAAGGATGATCTGTTGTTATAGAAACTTCCACACCATTTTTAGATAATATATGGTAAGTATCCCATGTCTTGTTTTTTAGTTCGATTTTAGAACGACGTGTCAGAGTGGGACCAACTGAAACCTTCAAATTATGTTTCGAAAGCTCTTCAACAAGAAAGTGTCCTTCTGTACAATGTTCAATACGTAGATCGAGGTTGAATTCCGTTGCAAAGCGTAGCGCAGAACTAATATCATCTGCTCGGTGAGCGTGGATACGTACGGGTATTTCACGACGTAATGCTTTTAAAATAGGAAGCATTCGAAAATCAGCTTCGTGCCCGTAGTGTTGTGCTTCATAGAATGATTCCCGAAGTAACCCCATAATCCCCATACGTGTAATGGATTCTTTTGTTCCATTACTATGGACTTTTTTAGGATTTTCTCCAAAGGCAATCTTTAAACCAGCAGGTTCTTGAATAATCATATGATCAATACAAGTTCCAGCTGTTTTTATTACACAAGTAGTCCCCCCGATAATATTTTGACTGCCAGGCATAACGTGAACGGTTGTAATTCCGTTTTGTACAGCGTCTTGAAAGGCGATATCCAAAGGGTGGATTCCATCTAAAGAACGAATATGTGGTGTTGAAACTTCAGATGTTTCATTGGCATCATTTCCAGCCCAACCAGTGCCTTCATCATAGAGACCAAGGTGAGTATGGACATCAATAAAGCCAGGTAAGAGATGGAGTGCTCGAGCATCTATAACGGTCATATCTTGAGTAGGTTGAATAAAAGGTTTGACCTCGGTAATTCGCTCTCCTGTAACGAGTACATCGCCTTGAAACTTTTGAGATGTAATAGGGTATACAATGGCTTGTTTGAGCAATATTTTCATAGGTACCTCATTTCTGTTACTTTATAATGCTAATGGAAGTTAAGGGAAAGTAACTGAAAGGTTATTTGTATGGTAATGCTTCGGATCCTAGAAAATGAAAGTTTTGAAAGAGCCCATGTAAAATTGTGTTTTAGAAGTACTACATTGTATGCGAAAGTATATTTTGTAATGCATGGTCTATTGCCGGAAATGTGTATTGGTATCCATGTTCAATTGCCTTAATGGGTAATACACGTTGCCCTTCTAGTACAAGTATGCTCATTTCACCTAATAAAGTTTGAATGATAAATGAAGGTACAGGCAACCAATGAGGCTTGTTCATTATAGTTGCAATGTTTTCTCCAAATTCCTTCATTCTTATGGGTGTTGGTGCTGTCATATTAAGAGGACCATCAATTTCTTTTTTGTGTATGATGAAATCCATCATACGAACGACATCGTCTATATGAATCCATGATAACCATTGTTTCCCAGAACCAATGGTGCCGCCGATATAGAATTGATAGGGAAGTAGCATTTTTGGAAGAGCTCCTCCATTTGCACCTAATACGACTCCAAATCTTGCGTAGATTGTTCGTATTCCGAGAGAACGTGCTTTAGATGCTTCTTGTTCCCATGAATATACTGTATTTGCTAAAAAGTCATTTCCAGGAGTCTCATGCTGTTCTGTAAAAGACTCTATTTCAGATGTTCCGTAGTATCCAATAGCACTTGCGTTAATAAATGTGTGTGGCTTTGTATGGAGTCCCTGCAATTGTTTAATGAGTCCTTTTGTTGTTTGAATTCTACTGTTTAAAATGGCTTTCTTTTGTTGCTTTGTCCATCTACTATTAATAGACTCTCCGGCTAGATTAATAACTACATCAATAGAAGAGAGGGGGAAGGTTTGTAAATCTGGTGTCCATTGAACATACTGAAGGTTAGGGTCGGAAGTTTCAGTAGTTTTTTTTCGTGTGAGAATGTAAACAGTATATCCTTTTTGAATAAAAAAAGTAGAAAGGGATTTACCGATAAAGCCTGTACCACCAGAAATTGCGATTTTCACAAGTATTTCCTCCTCATTATATATATTCTTGAAAAGAAAAAATGTTCCTCGACTATGTTAAAATAATAGAGAGGTGAGAGTATGGCTGTCATTACAAAAATAGAAGTACAAAAACGATCGAAAGAACGATTTAATATTTATATTGATAAAGGTCAAGGCGAAGAGTACGGATTTAGTGTGGATCAAGTAATCTTAATAAAACATGGATTACAAAAGGGCTTAGAAATTGATGAAATCGAGTTAGGGAATATTTTGTACAATGAAGAAGTACAAAAAGCATATTTACAAGCAATCTCCTATTTATCCTATCAAATGAGAACAAAACAAGAAATAGAAGATTTTTTACGAAAAAAAGAAGTGGGACAGGCCATCATCTCTGAAGTCGTTTCGAAATTATTACATGACCGATATATTAATGATAAAGAGTATGCTGTTTTATATACGCGAACGCAAAGTAATGTGAATCGAAAAGGTCCAACTGTTATTAAAAGAGAGTTATTAAATAAAGGTGTTCAGGATTTAATTATTACACATAGTTTACAAGAATATCCGAAGGAAAAGCAAATTGAGAATGCCTTGTTTCTCATAGAGAAGAAGAAAAAATCTTATCAAAAACATTCTTTTTTACAAATGAAACTAAAGTTAGATGAGATGCTTGTTCGAAAAGGATATTCTAGAGAAGTAATTCAAATTTGTTTGGAAGAATTGAAAGACGAAAAAGATGACGAAAAGCAACAAGAAGCGTTACACTATCATGGGAATAAATATTATGAGAAATATAAGAAGCATGATGGATGGACATTTGAAAACAAGATGAAACAAGCGTTATATCGAAAAGGATTCTCTATTGATGAAATCGAGATATTTTTGCAAATGAAACGCGAAGAGGAATGAGGAGAATAAGATGAATATGCCAAAACGCTACAGTGAAATGACACCGCATGAGCTAAGGGAAGAAATTGGCGCTTTGAAGGAGCAAGCAGTAAAAGCTGAGCAGCTTGGGATTGTCAATGAATTTGATGTATTAATGAGAAAAATGGCAATGGCTCGTGCTTATATGACGGATATAAACAAGTTCCATATTGGTGAAACATATGAATTAGTAGAAGAACCTGGTGTATTATTTAAAATTACGTATTTCAATGGGGTATTTGCTTGGGGATATAAGCAAAATGATAATGAAGAGATTGGCATACCAATTTCCTTATTGCAAGAAAAATAAAAACCAGAGAGCACATATCTCTCTGGTTTTCATCTTTGGTAGGCGTTAAAGGAGATAGGAGATTCTAAAATTGGCGTTTTTTACATTCATTTGCCAATATAATGAGAGACTGGGTTTGTTGCGTCTGTCCGTTAACTTGCGCTTTCGCATGTTTTGGACGAGTCCACGTATGGTTAAATAATTCAGAACGACTATCTAAGCGATCACGGTAGCTCATCTTTATCACCTCGTGTAGGAAGTTAATTTAATTTGTACTACTCTTCCTGCTGATTTGCAGCACGCATACGTTCTTGTGGGTGCGTGTTAATTGTGCCGTTAGGTCGTTTCGAAGCGAAGCGTGATTTCGCTTTCGGTTGACCGTCGATTTTGCTGTTGTTTTTTGACTCAGACCAAAATTCGGCTTGTTTACCCATTGCGAACGCCCTCCTCATTATCGGTTGATACCTTTTTAAGAAGTATCAATTATAGAATGTGCAAAATTGAAGAAACTATCCTTTAGAAATGAAGGGATAAATAGGTAAAAGGAGATTATAATATGAATGATATTTATGAAACATTAACGAAAGAATTATTAGACAAGAATGACAAGCTTTCTTACGCACAAGCTCGTGCGTGGGTTGAGTTACTATGGGAAGATTTTCAAACAACTTATGCAAAATCAGGTCGTTATCAAGGCGATGAAATGACGGAACAAGTGGTACGATCATGGATTAATAATCATGGTGTACGCCTTCATGAAATGCGGACAAATAATCCGAAGTATAGTCATTTAATTAATCAAGAAGATCATTTGAAACATTAAAAAAAGCGACTTAAGTCGCTTTTTTTAATGTGGAAGTAATTCCAGTTTTTTTCGAAGCTTTTCTTCACTAAAGATCCATCCTGTATAGGAACTAATAATATTTAAATTGTGGTCGAGCTGAACGATTGCAACAAATGGATAATAATCTTTACTTCGATATCGTAAATCAATGAATCGTACTTCATAATAATGGTCATGATCAAAAATATCCCAGCGATATACAGGAGAGAAAGATAGGAAGGCTGAGATGTTTTCATCTTGTTTAGCTGCTCGCATAATATTATTGTCTGGGAACGGTACCCGATCGAACTTGTCATATATCATGATGTTACCACGGTGCCATCTCGCAACGTAGTAATAATCAGCCGTAACGACTGCTAAATGGTAATGATAAAATCGGTAAGAAGGAGAAATGATAATCTTTTCGACATTTTTGAAACGTTTGTGTACAACGCTTCTTATATTTCTATGCATCATAATCCGTCCGATATAGTAAACAATCATTAATATATATGCCGCTAAAGCTGTATATCCCTTATGAGAACCGACGAGCATGCAAGCAATTGCAAGTATATGGATAAAGAAAATTACGGTATCGAATGTATTAATTATGCCAAGTGCGACCCATTTTTTTGTGAAAGGTCGTAATGCTTGTGTACCATAGGCGTTGAAAATATCTACAAAGACGTGAAGAAAGACGGCAATAAATGACCAAAGTAGTAGATGAAGATATGGAGCTTCTGAAAAGAAGGCGAAAGAGATGCCACTTATAAGGAATGACCAAAGAATTACCGCTGGAATAGAATGAGTAATCCCACGATGATTTCTTATATATTTAGCGTTATTACGCAATTTTAGAACTGTGTCAATGTCAGGAATGTTGGAACCAGCAATTGTAGCAAGCATAACAGCTTGGGGGCCAATATCACTTTGTGCTATGGCTGGATCTAATGTTGCTAAGCTACCTAAAGTGATACCCATAACAAGGTGAGTGGCTGTGTCCATAGAAATCCACCTCCGTTTTTTATTAATGTAACTCTTTTTATTCGATACCTCAAGTCCTTTGCCTTCTATTTCCTATGTCATCTTACTTAAATTTTTTCCTAAAATCTTTATAATAGTACTTATATGCAAAAAAATGAGGGGGATCAAGTTTGACACTTGAAATACTAAACAATTTTAATATAGAGCAGTTTCAAAATGATTTAATTGGTTGGTTTGAAGAAGAACAGCGTGACTTACCGTGGAGAAAGAATAAAGATCCATACCGTGTTTGGGTTTCTGAAATTATGTTGCAGCAAACAAGAGTAGAAGCTGTAAAACCATATTACGCAAATTTTATGGGGAAGTTTCCTACACTTGAAGCGTTAGCGAACGCAGATGATGAAGAAGTATTAAAAGCATGGGAAGGTTTAGGATATTATTCTAGAGCACGTAATTTACATGCGGCAGTAAAAGAGGTAAAAGAAGTATACGGCGGGGTTGTACCAAGTGATGTAAAGAAAATTGAAAAGTTAAAAGGAGTAGGACCATATACAAAAGGTGCTATTTTAAGTATCGCATATGGTATACCAGAGCCGGCAGTTGATGGAAATGTTATGCGTGTATTATCTCGTATTTTATCAGTATGGGATGATATTGCAAAACCAAAGACTCGAAAAGTTTTTGAAGAGATTGTGCGTGAAATTATTTCAGTAGAAAACCCATCTTATTTTAATCAAGGATTGATGGAATTAGGTGCATTGATTTGTATTCCTAAAAATCCATCATGCTTACTTTGTCCTGTGCGTGAGCATTGCAGAGGATATGCTGAAGGTGTTCAAAAAGAATTACCAGTAAAAAGTAAAGCGAAAGCTCCTAAAATGGTACCTATTGTTGCAGGCGTACTTCAAACTGAAGACGGTCGTTACGTTATTAATAAACGTCCAAGTACAGGTTTGTTAGCTAACATGTGGGAGTTTCCTAATGCTGAACTTGGAGAAGGTATTCGAAATCAGAAGGAACAGCTTATAGATTATATGAAAGAAAAATTTGAGCTCGAGGTTTCTATTGATGAATACGCAATGAATGTACAACATACGTTTACACATCGTACTTGGGATATATTTGTATTTTACGGAAAAGTAACCGGTAATATTGTTGATACAGATACATTAAAATTTGTATCGAAAGAGGTATTTGAGCAATTACCTTTCTCAAAATCACACCGTACTATTTATGAAAATTGTGTGGAGAAAATTACAATGCAATAAATAAAAAAGTGTTCCCAATCTAGGGAACACTTTTTTAATCGTAAGAAATTTTTGTCCCATGAGTCCAACTAGCTTCACCTTCTTGTAAGCCGCCTCTTGATTCAATTTCTACTACAATTTCTTTGTAAATACTCTGCCCTTCTACATTTAAATAAGGCAGAACCTGTTGTAGTGAGTGATGAAAATAAGCTAATTCATCTTCTTTCCATTCATTTTTTGAAATCATCGTTAGTTCAGTCATATCGCGTCCTATATACATATTTCCACCTCCATTTCTTATAGTTTGAATAAGTAACAAAAGATATATGCGGAAATTATTCAAAAGAAAATTACGGATAGCTTCTAAGTGAATTGGTTACATTATTGATTGTGGAGGTGAGAAAGATGAGTAAAAAACAACAAGGTTATAACAAGGCAACTTCTGGTGCTAGCATTCAAAGTACAAATGCTAGTTATGGTACAGAATTTGCTACTGAAACAAATGTACAAGCAGTAAAACAAGCAAACGCACAATCAGAAGCAAAGAAAGCACAAGCTTCTGGTGCACAAAGTGCAAACGCTAGTTATGGTACAGAATTTGCAACTGAAACAGACGTGCATGCTGTGAAAAAACAAAATGCTAAGTCAGCTGCAAAACAATCACAATCTTCTAGCTCAAATCAGTAATGAAAGAAAAACACTTCTCTAATTCGGGAGAAGTGTTTTCTTTTTGCGTGGATCGTTGTAATGAAAAGAAAGCGAACGACATAACTTCTAATAAGTCAACAAATGTAGTCAAAGGAGAAGGAAGTTAACAATTAGAATTATGTAATTAGGAATAATAACTGATGAATAAGTCCAAAAGGGGGTAAGTAATGAACGATTTTGATAAGTTGGTAGGGGAGCAATTAGAAACGATGGATGAATTGTTAAAGTTACAAGCACATCTAGAGAAGTATCAACAAATTGAAATGAATGAAAAAGATACGTGCGATAAAAAAGAACTGCATTTTATCCGCCAGGAAATATATAGAACAGAAGTAGCGTTGAAGATGTTACATGAGAAATTTGAAGAGCAAACGAATAGTGTAATTCAATCTTTTGCAACTGAAAAAATGATTTCAAATTTAGGATAAGATATATTGTTATCTTTAGGTGAAAAGTCCTTCTTTGTATGGAAATAGAGAAGGGCTTTTTCTATTACATGTCCTCGCTTATAAATAATACAGTACAATCCTTTTATCTCCTAAGAAGCGGTGGGGCATAGTATTCAACGATAAACCTCCTACATATTCAGTTTGAAAAATAGAGTCTTATCCCTTTAGTTTTAAAATTTCGACAAAAAAGTTATAATAGAAAAAAAGTGAATGCCGTTCAAAGGGCATTTGCAGTTGAAAGAAGGGAGCATATATGGGATTTCCCAAAGAAGGAGAAAAAGTACAAATACATAGTTATAAACATAATGGCTCCATTCATAGAATGTGGGAAGAAACAACAATTTTAAAAGGGACACAGAGTCTTGTAATCGGAGCGAATGATCGTACAGTAGTTACAGAATCGGATGGCCGAACATGGATTACTCGTGAACCAGCAATTTGCTATTTTCATGCCAACTATTGGTTTAATGTGATTGGGATGCTTAGGGAAGATGGCGTATATTATTATTGTAATTTAAGCTCACCTTTTGCGTATGATCCTGAAGCATTAAAGTATATTGATTATGATTTAGATATTAAAGTATATCCAGATATGACATATACGCTTCTAGATGAAGATGAGTATGAAAAACATAGTGAAATTATGCAGTATCCACCTGTTATTGATACAATTTTAAAACGAAATGTAGCACATTTAACACAGTGGATTCATCAAAGAAAAGGTCCATTTGCACCAGATTTCGTAGATATGTGGTATGAACGATATTTAATGTACAGAAATTAAAACAAACCTGCAGGGGGCTTCCCGGCAGGTTTGTCCTATTAGAGGGGGGATTATGTGCAAGGCATAAAAAGATATTTACAATTTGTTAAACCATATCGGTGGCTTATTGCTATTACAATTATTATTGGACTAGTTAAGTTCGGTATCCCACTTATTATGCCGTGGTTATTAAAGTATATTATCGATGATGTAATTCAAGGCGCTGGCTCACTTCAAGATAAAACATCTCAATTAATAACAGCGATTGGAATTGCTTTCTTTATTTTTGCGGTATTAAGACCACCGATTGAATATTATCGTCAATATTTCGCCCAACGTATCGCAAATACAATACTGTATGATTTGCGGAAGCATATTTTCGGTCACTTACAAAAGTTAAGTTTACGTTATTACTCCAATACAAAAACAGGGGAGATTATTTCGCGTGTCATCCATGATGTAGAACAAACGAAAGATTTTGTAATTACTGGTTTGATGAACGTCTGGTTAGATACTGCAACAATTGCTATTGCTATCATTGTTATGTTTTCTATGAATATAAAATTAACATTTGTTGCGTTATTGATTTTACCTATTTATGTAATTGCAGTGAAATATTTTTTCGGACGTCTTCGGAAATTGACGAAAGAGCGTTCACAAGCGTTAGCGACGATGCAAGGGTATTTGCATGAACGTATTCAAGGAATGCAAGTGACACGTAGCTTTGCGTTAGAAGAGTATGAGGGGAAGCAGTTTGAAAAAAGAAATAATGAATTTTTAACGAAAGCATTAACCCATACAAGTTGGACGGCAAGAACATTTTCGGCAGTAAATACGTTAACCGATTTAGGTCCGTTACTTGTGATTGGTTTTGCAGCATATGAAGTAATTCAAGGACAGTTAACGCTAGGAACGATGGTAGCTTTTGTTGGATATATGGATAGTTTATATAGTCCGCTTCGCCGCCTTGTTAATTCATCTACAACATTAACACAATCTTTTGCATCGATGGACCGTGTGTTTGAACTGTTAGATGAAAAATACGATATTGTTAATGTGCCAAATGCGGTACAAACGAAAAAATTAAATGGAGAAATTGTATTTGACAATGTTTCTTTTCGTTATAATGTAGATGAAAAAGAGATATTACACAACTTGTCATTAACTATGCAGCCTGGAGAGAAAGTAGCGCTTGTAGGAGCAAGTGGGGGAGGAAAGTCATCTCTTGCTAGTTTGATCCCGCGTTTCTATGATGTTTCTGAAGGCACGGTTTATGTAGATGGCATAGATGTAAGAAAGTATAATATGAGAAATTTGCGTAGTCATATTGGAATTGTACTGCAAGATAATTTATTGTTTAGCGATACAATTGGAGCTAATATTTTATATGGAAATCCGAAGGCTACAGAGAAAGAGGTGATTGCAGCTGCTAAAGCTGCGCAAATTCATGATTTTATTATAGACTTACCAGATGGTTATAATACTGTCGTTGGAGAACGTGGTGTGAAGCTATCGGGCGGGCAAAGACAACGCGTGGCAATTGCACGAGTGTTTCTAAAGAATCCTTCGGTACTTATATTAGATGAAGCAACTTCAGCATTAGATTTAGAAAATGAAAGGTATATTCAAGAGGCGCTTCAGACGTTAGCTGCTGACCGGACAACGATTATAATTGCACATCGATTAGCGACGATTACGCATGTTGATACGATTATTTACATTGAAGACGGTGAGATTAAAGAGACTGGTTCTCATGAAGAGTTAATGCAAAAAAGAGGATTTTATTACAATTTATATCAACTTCAACATATAACAGAAACAGCTCCTTTAGCATAAAAGGAGCTGTTTTTTTATTCGTCTTCTTTTTTATCATCGATTTGGAGTTCTTTTTCTGGTTTATGGTATGTGTAGAAGCTATCTACAAGCAAATCTAAATGCTCTACTTCTTCACTATAGTTAATGATGGAAGAAATAAGAGGGAAGAGATGTAACCATGTTTTATATGCTTCTTCATCGTCTTTATTTTGATATTCCATAAAGATATCAATTAATTCTTGTTTACCTGTTTCAACTTCATCAAGCATTTCGACTGATTGTTGTTTTTTTGCTTTACCAATAAATTTTAATAAAACTTGTTCATGATAATGCGTTAATGAGTCAAGTTCGTTTTGGATAGATTCCTGAAATTCTTCCGGCATATAGCGCAGTTCATTTTCAGTACGGTGTAATGATTTTAACGTACTTAAAGCACGGCTTGTTGTCGCTAACATTTGTCTGAATAAAACGAGCTTACGAATTTTTGCGAACTTTACTTTTTTCGTGTAGCTTCTTTCTTCTTTATACAGCAAATAGTAATGGTTTAGTTTGATCATTTTTTCTTTCATACGATCAATATCAGTTTTTAGCGTTGTAAAATCAGAAGCCTGCCTGCTATTCATTCGAATCCATTTTACAATTTCTTCTGTATTATCAACGATACGATGATAAAGTTTTGTTTCATATTTTGGCGGCATAAATACTAAATTTACAAGTGAAGCCGCAATAATACCAATCATAATCGTCGCAAATCGAAGTAAGGCAAAACTAAAGAAATCTTCGCCTTGATACTCCATAATGGCGATAACTGTTACTAAAGCAATTGATATTGTGTTTTCTAATCGTAATTGTAATGTAAGAGCAATTACTAATATACATGTTAATCCAATAATAAAAGGATTATGTCCAAAAGCAGTAGCAAATGCGATAGCAAATATCGCACCAATTACATTTGCTTGAATTTGTTCAAGTGCTGTTAAATAAGAACGGTATACAGACGGTTGAACAGCAAAGATAGCTGAAATTCCCGCAAATACCGGACTCGGTAATTGAAGTAAAATACAAGCAAATAAAGCTAACGTGATGGCAATACCCGTTTTTAAAATGCGAGCACCAAGTTTCATACCCTTAATAAGATCCTTTCTCTTGTCATAATGAATGTACAACATGATACTATACATTCATTACAATATGTTAGCAAGTGATATTTTAGTGACGTTAAAAGAAATTAGTGTTCATTTTATCCCGCTAATTGTGAGTAGTAAGATTCACGCCTCAAAATTCAGAAGCTGGATGCCGGTAAACGTCCGATTGGTGTAGGCTAATTAAAGTTTCACTTTATAATTTTTCCTAATTCCTTTTAAACATCAGTTTTTAGTAAAAAAACCTGCTGAATTTCAGCAGGTCTCAAATTGTTACTATAGATTACTATGAGAAGCGTACTTCGTCAATTTTTTCTTAATAATGAAAATTACTCATTTTACTCTGTTGAGATAGATGAATCTGCCTGTTCTTTTTTCGGGATAATCTCAAAAAACTTGTTCTGTATATCATCTAATAATGGTGTTAACAAAGCAACTTCCTCATATTGCTCGTGCTCGTTTAGTACACGAATATAGTCTAGCAATAATTCAGTTACATCTTTCAAACCATTTTTACTAATTGGTTGTAATGTAACATTTGCGCCTTTTGCGATTCTTCTTTTTAAGGCCTGTTCTGTTAAGCCTAAGTTTGAATCACGACGCAAATAAACAACACCGCCAGTCATGCCAGCGCAAATCCATGGACCAGGGTCACCTAAAACAAGCGCTCGCCCGTTTGTCATATATTCAAAAGCAAAACCTTTAATATTGGAGTATGCACCTATATTTCCTTGCTCTTTTTCACGGAGTGGTTTTGTTATTCTACCTCCAATTATCATGTCTGCCCCAGAAAGGCGAATGCCAGCGCGAGCATCAGCGTTCCCTTGTACGTATAGTGCCCCTTTTTGTGCACCATATCCAAATCCTTTTCCGACAGAACCGTTATAATATACTCCGTCTTTTCCTTTTGATTTCGTTATATAAATCCCACCACCAAAGGAAGTTTTACCAATGCCATCTTGTGCGCCGCCATTTACGTGTATAAATAAATTTTCACTATTGTAAGCACCTAACCCATTTCCGGGAATAGAACCATCCGTATACTTTAATGTAAGTGGTTCAAGTTGAGTAGCTTCATATAGTTTACTGCGAACGCGATAACATGATTCTAGACCACCCATAACGCGTTGCTCTACACCAACGCCTACCAATTCTTTTGAGTCAGCGGAATGAACTGTCTTAAATTGTTTTTCCGGTACGCCTTCTGTTGTTGTAACAGATGGATGTTCTATTATTTGTAGTAAATTACGTAAGTTTAATAAATTTTCGCCTCGAACTTGCTCTAATAAATCAGAACGCCCAACAATTGCTTGTAAATTTGTATAACCAAGCTGTCCTGTTAATCGTTTTAGTTCTACACCGAAAGAGGTGAATAAATTTAGCAGGCCAGCAACTGCGCTTTCTAATTCGCGTGGGACGAAGCGGCGTAACCCATGTTCTTTTGCTTGTGCTTCAGACTCGATTTGTGTCGCAATTCCAACATGGCAAGTATCTAGATGGCACCCACGGCAAGTAGTACAGCCGATTGCAATCATTGATAGTGTGCCAAATCCAATACGGTTTGCTCCGAGGAGCATGATTTTCAAGGCATCATTTACACTTCGAATACCACCATCTGCCCAAATCTCTACTTTATGTCTCATGCTTGCTTCTAATAAAGCGTTGTGAGCGGCTTTAACACCAATTTCTACAGGGAGACCTACATGCTGCAATGCGTGAATACGTGCAGCGCCTGTTCCGCCATCGAATCCGCTAATGTTAATAAAATCAGCGCCAGCTTTGGCGATACCGACAGCAATTGTTCCGATATTAGGAACAACAGGGACTTTCACGGCTACTTTGGCAAGTTGATTAGCTGTTTTAATTTCTGTAATCATTTGAGCTAAATCTTCAATTGAATAAATATCATGGTTATTAGAAGGCGAAATTAAATCTGAGCCGATTGTCGCATTACGTGCTTCAGCGATTTTGGCTGTCACTTTTGAACCAGGTAAATGCCCACCTTCCCCAGGCTTTGCGCCTTGACCGATTTTGATTTCAATTAAGTTTGATGAGTTTAGTAGTTCGGCATTTACTCCAAATCGCCCAGATGCTACTTGTTGTCCACGTGTATGTGGATATTTTCCAATCATATCTTTAATTTCGCCGCCTTCACCGTTCAAGCTAATCATATTTAGCTGATCGGCTGCTTCTGCATATGCGCGAAAGGCAATTTCGTTTTGAGAACCAAATGACATAGAACTAATAATAAATGGTAAATTATGATTTTTGATGCCGATAGATACTTCTTCAGTTGGAACGACATGTTTTGTTTGTTTCGTTTGAACAAGGTGTCTGATTGCGATTGGATTATTCTCTTCTAGTTCACTTAACTTGTCACGGTAATCATCATAAGAATTTCCTTTTGCAACATCGCCGATTGCTTTCCAAATTCGCGGGAATATATGAAATGATTTTCGCATTCTAATTTTAGGATTGTTATAATCCTCTGCTCGTATTTTTGCATCTTCAACAAGTGATTCAAGTGAAAAGGCTAAATCATTTGAACCGAAGAAATTTGTAATCTGTAATATATTTGCGATTTCTTCATGTAATCCAATAGATGAATAGAGACGTCCGTAACCACGTAACTCATGAATTCCAATTGTTGAAATGACTTTTTCTAATCCTTTATTAAGTGCATTATATAGATTCGTAATTGGTGTTTTTGTTCCATCATTTACAGTCGCGAATAATAAATATGGATTAATACCATCTGCTCCTAATCCATATAGCGTGACAATGTCATGTAAGGAGCGAAGAGCACCAGAACGTATAACGAGAGAACAATTGCGGCGTAATTTATTTTCACTTAATGCTTGATGTACTTTAGCAGTAACTAAATGTGGATCAATCCACAATCGTTCATTTAGATGGGCTTTGGCGTCATCTAATACTAGTAGGGAAGCGCCATTGTTAACAGCAGCTATCGCTTCAGAACTAATGCGGCTTAATGCGCATTGCAGAGTTTCTGACGAGCTGAATGTAGCAGAGATTGTGGCGATAGAGTTATGAGTCTTAAATAGCTCTATGAGTTGTTCGTACGTAATTGTGTGTAATTCCTCTGCAATAGGTTGTGCCACGCTGCCTTCTAAAATAATTGGTGAAAGCATTTCAACTACAAATGGCCGTTTTGCGCCGCTTAATAAACTTGGACGCTCTCCAAGTACAGTACGTGTAGAGAAGTGTTCAATTTCACGGTCACGGTCAATTGCAGGGTTTGTAACAACAGCTACACTTTCTTTAATAAAGTCAGCGATATTTCGTCTATCAGTATCGAGTGCGGCAAGTGGTGAGTCATGCCCAAGTGAGCGTATTGGCTCAACGCCTTTTGTTGCCATCTGTTCAAGAAGTTGAATATGTTCTCGGTCCCATCCGAAAGCGACGTATTGTTTCGTTTCAACTTGAACAGAATCACATAGCCCTTGGATTTTTTTCGTTTCAGGGATAGATAAATTTAAATGGTAATTGGTAGTATCAATTCGCTTTTTAAAACGGTTATATACTTGGATTTGATATTTGTCATATTCATAAAGAACAAGTTCATCTTGTTCATTCCATTTTAATCCGACTTTTTCTCCAGGAGCGAGTGGTTTTGGTTCTGCTACATATTTAGTTGGTGATACAACTCCAGGTTCAGAAGAGAAAATATAAGAGCTCTCTGTCTCTACTTTCCATACTGGGCGTAATCCAAGGGAATCAACGCTGAAAACAGCTTCATCTTTAAAACGGGAAATGATGCCAGCTGGTCCTTGTGCAAAATGTCCCCATGCTTCACGTATATACGTATATAAATCTTGTAAAGGTGTTTCATAAAGTTTAATTTCATTAATAATTGGTGGGAATAGAATTTCCATTGCTTCAAATAAGCTGTAGCCGTATTGAACAAGTAGGGTTTCTAAGGTGCGGTTTAAATCTTGAGAGTCACTGCCTCCTGCAGTAAGTGGTACATCAATCATTTCAGCTTGATCGCGTAATTTCGCAATTGTGTTAATTTCACCATTATGTCCGAGAATGCTAAATGGTTGTACACGAAAAAAATTAGATAATGTATTAGTAGAGTAGCGGTTATGTCCTAATGTCATAGTTGAAGCGATAAGCGGATGTTGTAAATCATTATAGTAGGCAACAAGCGTATCACCAGCACCTAGAACTTTATATACAACATGATCATGACTTAATGAAGCAACATGAATTGCTTCGTTTTCCTCTATTTTTATTGTGACAGAAAATAATGTTTGCTCAATATTTATAATTTCGTTTTCTGCGATAAGGGCAACTTGCCAAAATAAAGGTTCTTCTTGTTTACCAAGTGGACCGAGCGCATCTGAGTTTGTTGCATCGTCACTTTCGAAAATAATAGTAAAGTTTTTGTTGTTTAATTGCGTACGAATATAATCTTTTAAGGCAGTAATGTTTTCTTTTTTATTTAGAAAAAAATGTCCAACGATAAAGTGGGGATGATCCACAATCGTTGGATTATATCCGCTACTTTTTAGTTTTTCATTCCAAAGTGTTTTTGGTATATCAATGTGAATGCCGATGCCATCGCCCTCGCCATTAATGAAACCAGCTCTATGATTCATTTTGACGAGTGATTGTATGCAAAGGTCAATGTTTTCTTTTGTAGCAATTTTTCGTTTCTCCATAACGGAAACGATTCCACACGCATCATGTTCTGCATTTCTATAATCTCGAAATAAAGACGGTGTCCATGTATTTTTTTTATTGAGCATCCGTCAATCCCCCCTTTTGTAAAAGTTAGAATAATCTTACTATTTAAGGCGCAAATCACCTTGTACACAGAGATAGTAATGCTGTAAAAGAATATAAAACAGATAATTATGAATAATTATACTATTAATACGTAATTTATGAAATAGAAAAAAGGAAAAAAGAAAGGTGAGCTTTCTTTTTTCCTTTTAATGACGGGATTATTTATTGTCTGCTAGGGCAGCAAATGCTCTGCCGACAGCTTCGATTGTATATTCAATATCTTCTTTTGTATGTTCTGTAGTTAAGAACCATGCCTCGTATTTAGAAGGTGCTAAGTTAACTCCTTCTTGAAGCATAAGCTTGAAGAATTTACCGAACATTTCACCGTCTGTATCTTGTGCGGCATCGTAATCTTCAATTGTATTAGTTGTGAAGTATACAGTTAAAGCCCCTTTTAGACGATTTAATGTAATGTCGATATTATGTTTCGCTGCTTGCTCTAAAATTCCTTTTTCAAGCATTGCACCAAGTTCATCTAATTTCTCATAAAGCCCTTCTTGTTGAAGTACTTCTAGACAAGCGATACCTGATGCCATAGAAGCAGGGTTTCCTGCCATTGTACCAGCTTGGTATGCAGGTCCAAGCGGAGCAACTTGTTCCATAATTTCTTTCTTACCACCGTAAGCACCGATTGGTAAGCCACCGCCAATAACTTTACCAAGCGCTGTTAAGTCAGGTGTAACACCAAGTAAGTCTTGAGCACCGCCGTACATAAAGCGAAAAGCAGTAATAACTTCATCATAAATTACTAGTGCGCCAGCTTCGTGAACAAGTTCATTCACTTTTTCAAGGAATCCAGGTTTAGGCTCTACAATACCGAAGTTTCCAACGATCGGTTCTACAAGGATAGCTGCTACTTCATGACCCCATTTATCTAAAGCTTCTTTTAAAGTTTCTACATTGTTAAATGGAACGGTAATAACTTCTTGTGCGATACTTTGTGGTACGCCAGCTGAGTCAGGAGTTCCTAAAGTAGAAGGGCCAGATCCAGCTGCCACAAGTACTAAATCAGAATGACCGTGGTAACAACCAGCAAATTTCATGATTTTTGTGCGACCTGTATAAGCACGAGCAACACGAATCGTTGTCATCACTGCTTCTGTACCAGAGTTTACGAAACGGACTTTATCTAATGCAGGCATTGCTTCTTTTAACATTTTTGCGAATTTTACCTCTAGCGCTGTTGGTGTTCCATAAAGTACCCCATTTTCAGCAGCTGTTGTAATTGCTTTTGTTATATGCGGATGAGCATGTCCAGTAATAATAGGACCGTATGCTGCTAAATAATCGATATATTTATTTCCGTCTACATCCCAGAAATAAGCGCCTTTCCCACGTTCCATAGCAACAGGAGCGCCGCCGCCAACTGCTTTAAAAGAACGAGAAGGACTGTTAACACCGCCAACGATATGCTCTAAAGCTTCTTTATGTAATGCTTCTGACTTTGTGAAATTCACTACAATTCATCTCCTTACAAAAATCTATGTATTATTCTAACATGTTTTTCGAAAAGACGTATTGTTTGTGATAGCGAAGGCAGTTGGGTAAACTATTCGTTGTGACATTTAGGAGGGGGGTCCGATTATGAAATCGGTAATTGAGGTACAAGGGTTACGTAAAGAGTTTACAGCCTATTCAAGTCGTCCGGGCTTAAAGGGTGCATTTCGCGATTTATTAAATCGTAATTATAAAATAGTACCAGCAGTAAATGATGTATCTTTTACTGTAAAGCAAGGTGAAATGGTTGGTTATATCGGTGAGAACGGTGCTGGTAAATCAACAACAATTAAAATGCTTACGGGGATTTTAACTCCGACATCAGGGCAAATCACAGTAAATGGAATGAACCCACATAAACAAAGAGAAGAATTTGTAAGAACAATTGGTGTTGTTTTTGGACAGCGTTCGCAACTTTGGTGGGATATTGCAGTACAAGAATCGTTTCGTTTATTAAAGAAAGTGTATGGTGTATCAGACGCTCAGTATAAGGAGCATATGGAGCACGTAATTGAAACGTTAGATATAGGGCCCTTATTAGATAAACCAGTTCGAAAATTATCTCTTGGTCAAAGGATGCGTTGTGAATTAGCGGCAGCCTTAATTCATAATCCACCGTTATTATTTTTAGATGAGCCAACAATTGGGTTAGATGTACTTGTGAAATTGAAAATACGTGAATTTTTAAAAGAAATGAATGAACGTTATAAAACAACAATTTTATTAACAACACACGATATTACTGATATTGAAGCTTTATGTGAGCGCGTTATCATGCTGGATGAAGGAAATATTATGTATGACGGTTCTTTAAATAATCTTCGTACGCAGTGGGGAGCGGAGAAGGAAATTCACTTTCAGTTTGTTGCACCAGTTTCCTATCAGGCTTTATCAATGGTTATGCCAGATAATCATGTCGTTTGGTCGAAAGCAAAAGAGGAAAATGCATGGGTTGCAAAAATTCCGAATGAAGAAGTTATTATTTCAATGCTTATTTCTAAAGTAGTACAAGCCTTTCAAATTAAAGATTTAAAAATTAACGAAGTGTCTACAGAGGAAATTATTCGTAACATTTATGAAGAAGGTATTACGCATGGGTAAGTATATTGAAATGATTCGAATTCGCTTTTTAATGATGCTTGCGTATCGTACAAATTACTATAGCGGGATTTTAATTTATACCATTAATATCGGTGCTTACTATTTTTTATGGCAAGCAATTTATAGTGGAAAAGAGAATATTGAAAGTTTATCTATTTCGCAAATGACCACGTATATCGCAATCGCGTGGATGGCACGTGCCTTCTATTTTAATAATATAGATAGGGAAATTGCGATGGAGATTCAAGAAGGACGTGTGGCTGTAGAATTAATTCGTCCGTATAACTATTTGGGAATGAAAGTTATGCAAGGTCTTGGCGAGGGAATATTCCGTTTTGCCTTCTTTTCCATTCCAGGCATGGTTATCGTTACGTTATTATTTTCGTTGCAAATTACAACAAATTTTCAAACTTGGTTATATTTCTTCTTATCTTTAATATTTAGTTTTATTATTAATACACAAATTAATTTAATGACGGGAATGCTTACGTTTTTCCTATTTAATAATAGTGGGATTATGTATGCAAAACGCGTTGTTATTGATTTATTTTCAGGTCTATTATTACCAATTAGTTTTTATCCGCTATGGGCCCAAAAAGCAATGATGTTTTTACCGTTTCAGGCTATTAGTTATATTCCAAGTATGATTTTTTCTGAAGGTATACAGGGGAGTAAGTTGTATGAGGCTTTAGTATTTCAAGTGATTTGGGCGATTGTACTTATTATTCCAATTGTACTCATGTGGAGAACGGCGAGAAAACGTCTAATTGTACAAGGGGGATGATGAGATGCTATATATAAACTTATTTTTACAATATGCAAGTCAATATATAAAAACAAAATTGGAGTATCGAGGCGATTTTATCGTTGGTTTACTTTCTGATTTATCGCTTCAAGCAGTTAATTTAATATTTATTCTCGTTGTATTTGGGCATACACAAGCATTGAAGGGATGGAGTCGAGAAGAAGTAATCTTTATTTATGGTTTCTTTTTAGTACCATTTGCCATCTTTTCAGCTTTCTTTAATATATGGGATTTTAATGATCGATACATTATTAAAGGGGAGATGGATCGTGTATTAACGCGGCCGATCCATAGCCTATTTCAAATTATATTAGAAAGAATGGAACTTGAATCTTTAATTGGAGCTATTACAGGGATTGTTGTAATGGGATATGCAGCTGTGGAGTTACAATTATCTTTTTACTGGTATGATTTCTTCTTATTTATATTGATGGTAGGAGGAGGAGCACTTGTATATGGAGGGATATTTGTTACGCTGGCGAGCCTTGGTTTTTGGTCGGATGCGAAAAGTTCAATTATGCCTCTTATGTATAACATAGGTAATTACGGGCGCTATCCTGTTAATATTTATAATCGTGTAATTCGTTTCATTTTAACGTTTGTTTTACCGTTTGCGTTTGTTGGAGTATATCCAGCGGCATACTTTTTAAGAAAAACAGAATGGAATAGTTATGCATTTGCGACGCCAATTGTTGGTGTTATCTGTTTTACGATTGCAATCACCCTCTGGAACCAAGGGGTAAAAAGGTATCGTGGCGCGGGTAATTAATTATAGAAGCTTGTTCGTTTCTAAGGGATAAATCAGTTCTCCACCTCATACATATAAAATGAGGTGGAGGACATGTTATGGGGATTTATTCTATTAATTGCAGCAATCGCTATTTTGAAAAGTGTCCAATTATTATGGAGTTCCTATTCGGATTCAACGCGTTTTTTTTCGCTCTATAATTTGGCCACATTATTTTTAATCTATACAACAGTACTAATCGCATTTGGATTAAGTTACGTTGTATTAGAGGAAATGGGTTTTGCAGTTTTGAAAGAGGACGGAGAAAGTTTGAACGCTCATTCTTTTCAACTCGTCGAAGTTTGTTTATATTTTAGCGCAGTTACTTTATTGTCTGTTGGATATGGTGACATATCTCCGATTGGAATTGGGCGATGGATTGCAATCGCAGAAGCGCTAATTGGATATACACTCCCTTTTGCTTTTGTGATGAGGTCTGTAATAGACAATGAAAAATAAGGAAGCATTTGTTATAGTAAAGGAAAAGAGTAGGAGTGATAACTATGATTACAGTAGGAGAAATGGCACCAGAATTCACATTAGAGGGAAGTAACGGAGAAGAAGTTCGCCTAGCTGATTTCCGCGGTAAAAATGTAGTTCTCTATTTTTATCCGAAAGATATGACGCCAGGATGTACAACTGAAGCATGTGATTTTCGTGATGCGTATGGAGTATTTCAAGAGAAGGATACGGTTATTCTTGGAGTAAGTCCTGATTCAGCGAATAGACATTTGAAATTCATTGAGAAACATGAATTGCCATTTACACTTTTAGTAGATGAAGATCATAAAGTAGCAGAGTTATACGATGTTTGGAAGTTAAAAAAGAACTTTGGGAAAGAGTATATGGGAATCGAGCGTTCTACATTCCTTATTAATAAAGACGGTGAACTTGTAAAAGAGTGGCGTAAAGTGAAAGTGAAAGGACATATTGAGGATGTTCTTTCTTATATAAAATAAATCTACATTGGAGATAAAATATGCAGAAACAAGGCAAGTGTCTATACATATTTTACTGCCTTACATAAAGTGGAAGTGTAGGGCATACCTCCTCAGATGATAGTATTCCAAGTGCGATTATGTCGCACTTTTTTCTATGGAATATATGAAGAAAAAAGGGAAAGATACATAAAAACAAGTCCTGAATATAAAAATAAACTACATACTTATAGTAGAAATATTGACGATTTATAAGAAAAGGAGTACACTCTTTATAAGAATTATAAAATAATAATCCGTATAGAATCGGGGTGCATGACGGTGGTCAAAGAAGAATTAAAAGAAGCGCTAGAAATGCTGAAAAATACGGGTGTACGCATTACTCCACAGCGTCATGCTATTTTAGAGTACCTTGTGGAATCAATGACGCACCCAACAGCGGATGATATTTATAAAGCATTAGAAGGTAAGTTTCCAAATATGAGTGTTGCAACTGTCTATAATAACTTACGTGTGTTTAAAGAGGTTGGACTTGTAAAGGAATTAACTTATGGAGACGCTTCAAGTAGATTTGATTATGTTACAAGTCAACATTATCATGTGATTTGCGAAAAATGTGGTAAGATTGTTGATTTTCCTTATGGAGGCTTGGAAAAGCTGGAAGAGGAAGCTGCGAAAACGACAGGCTTCGTTATCAATAGTCATCGCTTAGAAATTTATGGCGTTTGTCCAGAGTGTCATAAGGCGTAATATATAATAAAGAAAGGGGCTGACGGCTATACGTCAGCCTCTTTCTTTATTATATAAGGATTAGCGTGAGGTTAATCGGGATTTACAGTGCTAAGTTAGTAAGAAGGGTTAGATAAAAGTTTGTCGAATTTACTTTGTATTGGTGGAAATGAATTCTTGGAGGGGACATTTTGAAGAAATATGAGATTAAAAATAACATTCCAACATTGGAAGAATATAAATATTTATGTGATTCTGTGGGATGGACTAACTATATGAACTTTGAGGTGGCGGAAATATCACTTCAAAATTCGATTTACTGTATAACAGTCAAGGATAATAATCAAATCATCGGCATGGGGAGAATTGTTGGTGATGGGGCTATCTATTTCTATATTCAAGATATAGTGGTTCATCCAGATTATCAAAAGAATGGTATTGGAAAGAAAATAATGAATACTTTAGTAGAATACTTAAATGGGAATACTCCAGATAAAGCATTCATTGGTTTGTTTGCGTCGCAAGGTAAAACATCATTCTATGAAAAATATGATTTTAAAGATTATTCGCCTAATATGACAGGGATGTTTACTGTTATTTCGAAAAAATAGGTGTAATAAATTTAATAAAACAATTAAAAAGTTGATTTTTTAAGAAATCAACTTTTTAATGAGTTGAAACGTTTGTAGTGTTGCAAATTCGTATTTCCCTTGATACTTATGATTTATAACTCTTCTTATTATACTTTTCATCAAATTCTTTTCCTTCTAGATCTCGATCTAGTGTTAAAGGTTGATTGCAGTGCATACATGCATCGACACGGCCGAGCATTTTGGTTGGCTTATCACAGCTTGGACAAATAATTTGGATAGTCTTAGTAGATAACATACCAATCCAAAAGTAAACGACAGTGCTAGCGATAACAGCTAAAAAGCCAACCATCATAAACATTGTCATAATAATAATGTTTTCGCGGAAAAAGACACCTAAGTATGCAATGAAGAGGCCGATAAATACTAAACTTAATGCAAAGGTCCGGATTTTATTGATTTTGTTTGAATACTTAATGCTCATTCTCACCACGCTCCTATACTAATAATATAACATAAAATTTAGAATTTTCACTCTCGTGTAAATTGATAAAGAGATAAGATATGAAATGAATAGGAGGGGAGCCAAGAATGAATGAACGCTATAATGATTTTTACAGCGGTTTTTAAGTTTTTAACGGGATGTGAAATTTTTTTATAAAAAGTATTGACCCTGTATATACTG
>NZ_CP026607.1:522500-727500 GCF_004799705.1 Bacillus sp. DU-106
GTGCCTTTTGTAGAATGAACCGGCGAGTTACGATCCCGTGCGAGGTTAAGCTGAAGAGGCGGAGCCGCAGCGAAAGCGAGTCTGAATAGGGCGTTTAGTACGTGGTCGTAGACCCGAAACCAGGTGATCTACCCATGTCCAGGGTGAAGTTCAGGTAACACTGAATGGAGGCCCGAACCCACGCACGTTGAAAAGTGCGGGGATGAGGTGTGGGTAGCGGAGAAATTCCAATCGAACCTGGAGATAGCTGGTTCTCCCCGAAATAGCTTTAGGGCTAGCCTTAAGTGTAAGAGTCTTGGAGGTAGAGCACTGATTGGACTAGGGGTCCTCATCGGATTACCGAATTCAGTCAAACTCCGAATGCCAATGACTTATCCTTAGGAGTCAGACTGCGAGTGATAAGATCCGTAGTCAAAAGGGAAACAGCCCAGACCGCCAGCTAAGGTCCCAAAGTGTGTATTAAGTGGAAAAGGATGTGGAGTTGCTTAGACAACTAGGATGTTGGCTTAGAAGCAGCCACCATTTAAAGAGTGCGTAATAGCTCACTAGTCGAGTGACTCTGCGCCGAAAATGTACCGGGGCTAAATACACCACCGAAGCTGCGGATTGATACCAATGGTATCAGTGGTAGGGGAGCGTTCTAAGGACAGTGAAGTCAGACCGGAAGGACTGGTGGAGTGCTTAGAAGTGAGAATGCCGGTATGAGTAGCGAAAGACGGGTGAGAATCCCGTCCACCGAATGCCTAAGGTTTCCTGAGGAAGGCTCGTCCGCTCAGGGTTAGTCAGGACCTAAGCCGAGGCCGACAGGCGTAGGCGATGGACAACAGGTTGATATTCCTGTACCACCTCTTTATCGTTTGAGCAATGGAGGGACGCAGAAGGATAGAAGAAGCGTGCGATTGGTTGTGCACGTCCAAGCAGTTAGGCTGATAAGTAGGCAAATCCGCTTATCGTAAAGGCTGAGCTGTGATGGGGAAGCTCCTTATGGAGCGAAGTCTTTGATTCCCCGCTGCCAAGAAAAGCTTCTAGCGAGATAAAAGGTGCCTGTACCGCAAACCGACACAGGTAGGCGAGGAGAGAATCCTAAGGTGTGCGAGAGAACTCTGGTTAAGGAACTCGGCAAAATGACCCCGTAACTTCGGGAGAAGGGGTGCTTTCTTAACGGAAAGCCGCAGTGAATAGGCCCAAGCGACTGTTTAGCAAAAACACAGCTCTCTGCGAAGCCGTAAGGCGAAGTATAGGGGGTGACACCTGCCCGGTGCTGGAAGGTTAAGGAGAGGGGTTAGCGTAAGCGAAGCTCTGAACTGAAGCCCCAGTAAACGGCGGCCGTAACTATAACGGTCCTAAGGTAGCGAAATTCCTTGTCGGGTAAGTTCCGACCCGCACGAAAGGTGTAACGATTTGGGCACTGTCTCAACCAGAGACTCGGTGAAATTATAGTACCTGTGAAGATGCAGGTTACCCGCGACAGGACGGAAAGACCCCGTGGAGCTTTACTGTAGCCTGATATTGAATTTTGGTACAGTTTGTACAGGATAGGCGGGAGCCATTGAAACCGGAGCGCTAGCTTCGGTGGAGGCGCTGGTGGGATACCGCCCTGACTGTATTGAAATTCTAACCTACGGGTCTTATCGACCCGGGAGACAGTGTCAGGTGGGCAGTTTGACTGGGGCGGTCGCCTCCTAAAGTGTAACGGAGGCGCCCAAAGGTTCCCTCAGAATGGTTGGAAATCATTCGTAGAGTGCAAAGGCATAAGGGAGCTTGACTGCGAGACCTACAAGTCGAGCAGGGACGAAAGTCGGGCTTAGTGATCCGGTGGTTCCGCATGGAAGGGCCATCGCTCAACGGATAAAAGCTACCCCGGGGATAACAGGCTTATCTCCCCCAAGAGTCCACATCGACGGGGAGGTTTGGCACCTCGATGTCGGCTCATCGCATCCTGGGGCTGTAGTCGGTCCCAAGGGTTGGGCTGTTCGCCCATTAAAGCGGTACGCGAGCTGGGTTCAGAACGTCGTGAGACAGTTCGGTCCCTATCCGTCGTGGGCGTAGGAAATTTGAGAGGAGCTGTCCTTAGTACGAGAGGACCGGGATGGACGCACCGCTGGTGTACCAGTTGTTCTGCCAAGGGCATAGCTGGGTAGCTATGTGCGGAAGGGATAAGTGCTGAAAGCATCTAAGCATGAAGCCCCCCTCAAGATGAGATTTCCCATAGCGTAAGCTAGTAAGATCCCTGAAAGATGATCAGGTTGATAGGTTCGAGGTGGAAGCATGGTGACATGTGGAGCTGACGAATACTAATAGATCGAGGACTTAACCATATAATATGTAGCAATGTTATCTAGTTTTGAGAGAACATAAAAAACTTGTTGACTTTTAAAGTAAATAAGTTATAATAATGATTGTCTCAAAAGAATAATGTCTGGTAATGATGGCAGAGAGGTCACACCCGTTCCCATACCGAACACGGAAGTTAAGCTCTCTAGCGCCGATGGTAGTTGGGACCTTGTCCCTGTGAGAGTAGGACGTTGCCAGGCAATATTATTCCGCAGTAGCTCAGCGGTAGAGCTATCGGCTGTTAACCGATCGGTCGTAGGTTCGATTCCTACCTGCGGAGCCATTGGAGAGCTGTCCGAGTTGGCCGAAGGAGCACGATTGGAAATCGTGTATACGTCACAAGCGTATCAAGGGTTCGAATCCCTTGCTCTCCGCCATAGGATTTATAATATTTGGCCCGTTGGTCAAGTGGTTAAGACACCGCCCTTTCACGGCGGTAACACGGGTTCGAATCCCGTACGGGTCACCACTTTGGAGGATTAGCTCAGCTGGGAGAGCACCTGCCTTACAAGCAGGGGGTCGGCGGTTCGATCCCGTCATCCTCCACCATATAAATTTTATATGAATAGTATTATCGCGGGGTGGAGCAGCACGGTAGCTCGTCGGGCTCATAACCCGAAGGTCGCAGGTTCAAATCCTGTCCCCGCAACCAAATGGTCCCGTGGTGTAGTGGTTAACATGCCTGCCTGTCACGCAGGAGATCGCCGGTTCGACCCCGGTCGGGACCGCCATTTTAATAAGGCTCGGTAGCTCAGTCGGTAGAGCAGAGGACTGAAAATCCTCGTGTCGGCGGTTCGATTCCGTCCCGAGCCACCATTTATTTTAATAAAATACGCCGGCTTAGCTCAATTGGTAGAGCAACTGACTTGTAATCAGTAGGTTGGGGGTTCAAGTCCTCTAGCCGGCACCATGTAAGTTTCGGAGGGGTAGCGAAGTGGCTAAACGCGGCGGACTGTAAATCCGCTCCTTCGGGTTCGGCAGTTCGAATCTGCCCCCCTCCACCATTTACATAGGGGCATAGTTTAAAGGTAGAACTGAGGTCTCCAAAACCTCCAGTGTGGGTTCGATTCCTACTGCCCCTGCCAAATATATTTACACAACATGGCGGTTGTGGCGAAGTGGTTAACGCACCGGATTGTGGCTCCGGCATTCGTGGGTTCGATTCCCATCAGTCGCCCCATTTTTATTTTAAAAATTACAAATAATCTAATGGATACTTACATATAATTAAGTAAGAATTCGATGGGCTATAGCCAAGCGGTAAGGCAACGGACTTTGACTCCGTCATGCGCTGGTTCGAATCCAGCTAGCCCAGCCATTTTTGCGGAAGTAGTTCAGTGGTAGAATACAACCTTGCCAAGGTTGGGGTCGCGGGTTCGAATCCCGTCTTCCGCTCCAATAAAATTTAATATGGCGGCATAGCCAAGTGGTAAGGCAGAGGTCTGCAAAACCTTTATCACCGGTTCAAATCCGGTTGCCGCCTTTTCTTTTGTGCCGATGTGGCGGAATTGGCAGACGCGCACGACTCAAAATCGTGTTCCTTCGGGAGTGTCGGTTCGACCCCGACCATCGGTATCATGAACGGCGTAATAAAAGACTCTACACCAAATGTGTAGAGTCTTTTTATGTTTTCATCATACTATAAAATAAGCAAAAATGGTGTGTTGGTGAAATGGTTATAAATGATTAAGGTAAACTTATTCATTTAGTACATGCGATACAGTTGGGGAAAGCTACAAAACAATAAAGGGATAAATTTTTATCCCTTTATATAATTTCATTATTTTATAGAGAATTTCTCCAACCTGGTGACATGAAGTTAAATCCGACGCCACCAGTAGATATTAGTACATGATCAGCTGTTAATTTCGTAATTTCTAAGAACTTCTTTTCAAACTCTTCTCTGTTGTATTTGTACATAGTTGAGTGGCATGACCACATGTGCGTTGAAGTACTCAACCAGTCTCCTAATTCCTTTAATTCAGGAAACGACTCAAATCGAATTGGTTCATCTAATTTCATGAATCTCACTTGATAGATAGTTGGGTTTAACTTCTCTCCTATTCCTTTAAAAGCATGTGATTTTTTGTCTTTGGAATGTGTCATAATTCACCCTCCATCTTTTCTTCAAATTTTTTCCTATTTTTATTATACAACAATAGAAAACAATTATGGGAATAATATGGAAATCTTTATTGGCAATATAAAAAGACTGTAACAGAAATGTTAGAGTCTTTTTGTTAAATTATACTATGTGCTTCTAAAATTCGTAATAAACGTAGGAATTCATGTATAATATAACTTGTCGAAAGAACAAAATGATAGTGATTTATATTATGTCTGTAATATGAATCAAAAATGAACTTTTTATATTTCTTTTAAAAATGTGTTGAACACACATTATATTTCATATTAATATTTTTATGTAGATTTAAAACGGGAAAGAGAGTGGAAAGTATGGGCCGTAAATGGAACAATATTAAAGACAAAAAAGCATCAAAAGATGCAAATACAAGCCGTATATACGCGAAATTTGGGCGTGAAATTTATGTGGCAGCAAAACAAGGCGAGCCAGATCCAGAATCAAACCAAGCACTAAGAGTTGTATTAGAGCGTGCGAAAACATACAATGTTCCAAGAACAATTATTGATCGTGCAGTTGAAAAAGCAAAAGGCGGTTCAGAAGAAAATTATGACGAGCTTCGTTATGAAGGATTCGGACCAAATGGAGCTATGGTTATTGTAGATACACTTACAAATAACGTAAACCGTACTGCAGCAGATGTACGAGCTGCATTTAGCAAAAATAGTGGTAATATGGGTGTGAACGGTTCTGTAGCTTACATGTTTGATGCGACAGCTGTTATCGGCCTTGAAGGTAAAACATCAGATGAAGTTCTTGAAATTTTAATGGAAGCAGATGTAGATGCACGTGACATTCTAGAAGAAGAAGATTCTGTTATCGTGTATGCTGAACCAGATCAATTTCATGCAGTACAATCTGCACTTAAAGGTGCTGGCGTTGAGGAGTTTACAGTTGCAGAATTAACAATGCTTGCACAAAGTGATGTAACACTTCCTGAAGATGCTCAAGCACAATTTGAGAAAATGGTTGATGCATTAGAAGATTTAGAAGATGTTCAACAAGTTTATCACAACGTAGACTTAGGAGAGTAATACGATAGATGACCCTTTTCGCTTAGCGGATAGGGTCTTTTTTATGAAGTTAATTAAGGTGATGAAGTATTAAAGGTATTTTGTTGTAGGTAGGGAATATGATTATAGGGATATATAAAATATTCATTATCTCTAGGAGGCTTAATATGGAACATAAGACACCAAAGCATATCGTTGCTGTAGCCGGTTATTTAACAAATGGAAAAAATGAAGTGTTATTAACAAAAGTGCACTGGCGAGCTGATACGTGGGAGTTGCCAGGAGGACAGGTAGAAGAAGGCGAAGCGCTCGATCAAGCTGTCTGTAGGGAAATAAAAGAGGAAACAGGGTTAACGGTGAAGCCTATCGGAATTACAGGCGTTTATTATAATACTTCTATGCATATTCTAGCTGTTGTTTTTAAAGTAGCATATATAAGTGGTGAAATAAAAATTCAACCTGAAGAAATACAAGAGGCTAAATTTGTTGAGTTAAATGAAGAGAACATAGATGAGTATATAACGCGTCCTCATATGAAATCCAGAACGCTTGATGCAATGAGAGCAACACATTTTATTCCGTATGAAACGTGGGAAGTACAGCCGTATAATTTAATAGGAAGATTGTAAAGAAAAGAGTAGCCGATTTGAGATACATTCGAATCACTACTCTTTTTTTGTATACTGTTTAAGAAAAAGGTCAAAATAATAGTAGCACTAGTATTGATTTTGAGAACGTTTGTTCTGTATAATAAATCTATATGTTATATACATTTAGATTACTAGATAGTCAAAAGTATATATATTTGTAGATGATATAATTAAAGTGTAAAGTGAAAATATAATAGTCTTAAGGGTTTCTCTTTTATTGGTTATTCGTACTTTAACATAACCTATATTCAATATTTCAGATGAATAGTAGATAAAAAAAGACTGTGATACAATACTTTTTTATCCCACTATTTGCTAGGCAGTAAGCTTGATTAATGAGGACCGATTAAAGTTTCACTTTATACCTTACAATGATGTAAGGTACGTGTAAGAGAAATCGATGGGATATTTTTTTACAACAATGTATTCTTAAAGTAAGAGTTATATGCTGTGTGGAAAAGAGGTGTTCAAGATGAAAGAACGAGTATTATCTAGGGTGAACTATCATCAAAAAGTTGCATTAAATCCAATGACTAAACTTTTTTATAAAGCCATTATATTATTATTATTGTTAAGTTGTACGTTATTATTCATTGGAAATGTAATGATTGAGAAAAGTGATATTAGTAAATTACATGTACCGGCTAAGTTAGAGGTGCCAGAATCATTAACACATGCATTTATTGCGACAGAAGATAAAAGATTTTATCATCATAACGGTTTAGATTATATAGCAATTATTAGGGCCTCTGTTGAGAATATAAAGGCTGGTGGTGTCGTGCAAGGAGGAAGCACAATTACACAGCAGCTATCTAAAAATGCCTTTTTAACGAATGAACGTACATTTTCTCGGAAGTGGAAAGAGATTTTTTATACGAAAAAAATTGAACGCACATTTACGAAGGATGAAATATTAAAATTATATGTAAGTAATATTTATTATGGAGAAGGAGCATGGGGAATTGAAAAAGCAGCAAACCTTTACTTCGGTAAAAAGGTGAACCAATTAACGTTGGCTGAAAGTGCAATGATGGCTGCTGTAGTAAAAGCACCTGCTTATTACTCACCTGCCCAAAATTATGATAAAGCAGTAGAGAGACGTAATGTCGTTTTGAGACTAATGGAGAAAGAAGGCTATATAAGCCATGATGAGTATGTTCAAGCAGTTAGTGAGAAATTGGTAATTCGTCATGATATAAAAATAGAGCAGTCGATGTTAAATAGCGCGCGTAAAAAAGCAGTAAGTTAAGAGAAGTTCCTACAGAGGAGCTTCTTTTTTTGAATAAATTGTGACAAATTGTGACACAATATCGTCACAATTATTGTGTTTTTGTAATTTATGTGAGCGTGTTCATTGCGTGACGTATATAAGTGTTGATATTATGTGTATTGTGTACAATGCTGTATACAGAATATGAATTTAAAGAGGAATGTATATGAAATCAAATAAACTCATGGCTCTTGGTATAGTTTTTTCTATCGCAGTATTGATTGTAATTGGAACAATTGCGTATAGCATCATAAATGACAAAAAAGATAAAGGGAATGAGATGTTTGCTTATTCTACGCAACAATCTTTAGGGAAAGATGATGCTCCAGTTAAGGTAGTTGAATTTGGAGACTTTAAATGTCCTGCTTGTCGTACTTGGGATGTAACAGTATTACCTCGATTAAAAGAAGAGTATATTGATAAAGGCAAAGTGCAGTTATACTTTATTAACTTCCCATTTATCGGAAAAGACTCAGATTTAGGTGCAGCAGCTGGTGAAGCAATTTATAAACAAGATAAAGATTCATTCTGGATTTTCTATGATGAGATTTATCAAAATCAAAAGAAAGATACGGAAGAATGGATTACAGAAGATTTGCTTCTTAGCATTGTGAAAGAGAAACTTCCAAAAGTTGATGTAGAGCAATTTAAGAAAGATTTACACAGTAAAGACATTAAAGAAAAAGTAAGTAAAGATTCAGATCGTGCTCAAAAATTAAAAGTTCAAGGTGCTCCTTCTGTATATGTAAACGGAAATCTTGCAAATCCTGATTTTGATAGTATGAAGAAGGCAATTGATAAAGAATTGAAAAAGTGATGAGGTCTCTCATCACTTTTTCGACTTTTTTCGATAAAATTCTTGCCTCTACTTTTTTTACATGCTATACTATTTTACATAAGTTATTCTAATATCTTATATGTAATTCATATTTGCGGGTGTAGTTTAGTGGTAAAACAAGAGCCTTCCAAGCTCTGGTCGAGAGTTCGATTCTCTTCACCCGCTCCAAATTTTATTAAAAGTTTTTCTATAAATTGTGATCAACGCAGTGTTTCGTTTCCGAGATAAACGAGGCATTGCGTTTTTTAATGTTTGAAAAATATAATTACATGCGAAAATAGAAGTAAATGATAGTATTCCAAACGTGAATTACTAACCAATAGAGTGGTTACATAAGGGGTGGATTCATCTGAGGAGGCGATTAAGAGTGGATTTTGAACAATTAAAGCAAGATGTAATTGCGTATAGTAAAACAATTGGCATAGATAAAATAGGCTTTGCGAGCGCTTCTCCTTTTGAGGAATTAAAGCAGCGCTTAATCCAGCAACAACAATTAAATTATCAATCTGGATTTGAAGAGCCTGATATAGAGAAGAGAACGAATCCGCAACTGTTATTACCGGGTGCTAAATCAATTATTGCGATTGCTTTAGCATATCCTTCAAAATTAAAAAATGCACCATTAAGTAAGCGTGGAGAACGCCGTGGGATTTTTTGTCGTGCTTCTTGGGGACAAGATTATCATCTTGTTTTACGAGATCGTTTGAAAAAATTAGAGGCATATTTAATTGAAAAACTTCCCGATATAGAAGTGAAGTCCATGGTTGATACAGGTGAATTAAGTGATCGAGCTGTATCAGAGCGTGCTGGTATTGGATGGAGCGGTAAAAACTGCTCTATTATTACACCTGAATTTGGTTCGTACGTATACTTAGGGGAAATGATTACAAATGTTCCATTCCCGCCAGATAAGCCGATAGAAGATCAATGCGGAGGCTGTACGAAATGTATCGATATTTGCCCTACCGGTGCTTTAATACAGGGGGGACAGTTAGATTCGAAGAAGTGCATTGCGTTTTTAACACAAACGAAAGGATTCCTACCTGAAGAATATCGCGATAAAATAGGAAATCGCATATATGGATGTGATACGTGTCAGACTGTTTGTCCGAAAAACAAAGGAATGGATTTTCATAATCATCCTGAGATGGAGCCGGATCCTGAGCTAGTTAAACCATTATTAACGCCACTTTTAACAATTAGTAATCGTGATTTTAAAGAGAAATATGGGATTATGTCAGGGTCATGGAGAGGGAAAAAACCACTGCAAAGAAATGCGATTTTAGCATTAGCACATTTTAAAGAAGCATCGGCAATTCCAGATTTAATTGGTGTTATGAAAGATGACCCAAGACCGGTACTACGCGGAACGGCAGCATGGGCACTTGGGAAAATTGGCGGAGATGGAGTAGGCGAAGCGATTGAGAAAGCGATGGAACGTGAGAAAGATGAAGAAGTGCTTCATGAAATGAATCGCGGGCTTGAATTGTTAGCACAGAAAAAAGAGTAGATAATATTTCCCTTTTTCATATTGTAATATGGGAGGGAGACAGAATGGTTGTAAAAACGAAGATTGAAAACCAAGTACAACAATTTTTAGCATATATAACGGAGAAAAGAACGAATGTGGATGGTATTGCTGAGGATTTACTACAAATGGCACTGAGAAAGAAACAATTGTTTCAAAGGCGTAGTGCACATATAGTGAAAGCAACTGCGGATGTTTCTTTCATTAGACAATTAAATAGTAATGACCATCAAGAAATTGATTATCAAATACATTTTAAATATTTAATTAAGCATAAAGAATTATTTTATATTGAAGAGGAACAATTAAAACGAAGAGTTTGTTTAAATAATAGTCGAATTATAGGCGATTCTGCTATTGAAGTGTCAGAAGAAATTAGAATGGGTGAGACATTAGAAAGGGATATTACGAAAGAGAAGTACGGTTCTTATCAGTATAATCGTTTAGAGGCAGTGAAATATGCAGAGCGTTGGTGGGATGACCGGAATCCTATGTATCGTAATTTCCCTGATAATTGTACGAATTTCATTTCTCAATGTCTTCATACTGGAGAAGTACCTATGAACGGGTATCCTAATATTCGTAAAGGATGGTGGCAAAGGGAGAATCAGTGGAGTTGGAGCTGGGCTGTTGCACATTCTTTTTATTGGTATTTGTCAGGTGCTACAACAGGACTTCGAGCAGAGGCGGTAGAGAGGCCAGAAGAACTTATTCTTGGAGATGTCATTGCTTATGATTTCGAGGATGACGGAAGATGGAATCATACGACGATTGTAGTAGCAAAAGATGCAGATGGTATGCCGCTTGTAAATGCACATTCAGCGAATAGCCGTCGACGTTATTGGAACTATGAAGACTCTAGTAAATATACACCACAAATGAAATATAAATTCTTTCATATTATTAATGGGTAGAGATTTTTCGCTCAAGTGGTATAATACGTAGTAGACAAAAAACAGAGGTGAATATCGCGTGGGAGTACATGTTGTTTTATATCAGCCAGAAATTCCAGCAAATACAGGGAATATTGCTCGTACTTGTGCAGCAACTGGAACAGAATTACATTTGATTAGACCGCTTGGATTTTCAACGGATGATAAAATGTTAAAGCGTGCAGGATTAGATTATTGGCAGCACGTAAAAATTACGTATTATGATTCAATTGAAGAATTTTATGAAAAAAATAAAGACGGTGAATTCTTCTATTTAACAAAGTATGGCGAGAAAGCTCATACAGCGTTTGACTATAGCAAGCGTGAGAAGGATTACTATTTTGTATTTGGAAGAGAAACAAACGGCTTACCAGCTAATGTAATCGAAGAAAACTTTGATCATTGTTTACGTATTCCAATGACAGATAAAGTACGTTCATTAAATTTATCTAATACAGCAGCAATTTTAATTTATGAAGCGTTCCGCCAACAAAATTACCCTGGATTAGATTTAGAAATCGTTTATTAAAAGTCGCCATATGGCGACTTTTTTTTATAAAATAAAAATAATATATAATCATACATTTAAAAGAGAGGACATAATCATATAGAATGGGATATATGATTAAAAATAGATAAGACGGGTTGAGATAAATATGAAGGAAGAATATAGTAATCAAAATACCTTTTTAAGTATGATAGATATGGATTTAATTAGACAAGGATTATTACATGCTATTCAAGATTTAGTATTCATATTGAAAGTTATTGATAATGAAACGTTTCAATATATGTATGTGAATAAAATAGGAATGGATTATGCTAGGTTAAGCGAAGAGTGCTATGGAAAAACTTTTGCAGAAGTATTACCAAAAGATATAGCGGGGATATTGCAAAGGCAATATGCAAAAGTAGTGAGAGAAGCGAAAGCACACACCTTTTGTGATGTAGTCAATTTACCAAAAGGTGAGATACATTATGAATCTTCACTTAATCCTGTCTGCGACGAAGAAGGAATATGTCAATTTGTTATTTGTATTACAAGAGATATTACAGCTCAAATTGAGGAGAAGACAAAGATAGAGGAAAAACAAATGTTATTTAAGTCGTTACTGGAATATAATAATGACTCAATTATATCTATAGATTCTATAGGGAGAGTTACATATGCAAATCCGGCAACGTATGAAATATTTGGATACCGGTATGAGGAATTAAATAATAAATTTATTTTTGAATTCATTAATAAAGAATATGAAAAAGATTTTCAAATTATATTTAAGGGATCGATGCAAGGAAAAGCAAAACAAATTGTTTCAAAGAAATATGTTCATAAAGAAGGGTACGAGCTATATATTTCTTTGAGAACTATCCCGATTATTGTGAACGGTGAAATTGTTGGGATTTATATTGTTACGAGAGATGTTACAAGGCAAGTATTAAACGAAATGCGAACAGAATATTTAGCTTACTATGACCAGTTAACGGGATTAATGAATAGAATTTCATGTACAAATAAGTTAAATACTTTTTTAAATGAGAGTGTAAATTTTGCGCTTGTATTTATAGATTTAGATGAGTTTCATCGTATTAATGATACATTTGGTCATAAAGAGGGAGATAAAGTATTACAAAAAGTTACAGAATGTTTAAGCAATCTAAAAATAGAAGGTATGCACTTATTTAGAGAACACGATGATCAATTTGTTATGTTGATAGAAAATATAACGAAAGAATATGTAGAGGAAGTTGCAAAAAGCATACTGAAAAATATTAGTGAATATTTTGTAATCGAAGAAGAAGATGTATATTTAAGTGCATCAATTGGAATTGTAATGGCTCCAGCAGATGGAGAAGATGAAAAAATACTATTTCAGAGGGTCGATGCTGCTTTAGAAAAAGCAAAAGAAAAAGGAAAAGGACATTATCATTTTTATTGTAGTGGATTAGACTGTGAGCGTGAACAAAGGTTTATAATAGAAAACCAGTTACATCGTGCTATAGAAAAAAATGAATTTTTCTTATATTATCAGCCACAAATTAATATTGAAACGAAAAAAATAGCTAGTATGGAAGCCTTAATAAGGTGGGAGAATAAGGAATTAGGATTTGTTTCTCCAAACCAATTTATTCCGTTGGCAGAAAGAACAGGATTTATTATTAAGCTCGATGAATGGGTAGTAAATCAAGTGTGTCAGCAACTGCGCGAATGGTTAAATAAAGGATATGAAGTGGTCCCAATTGCGGTTAATATTTCAGCTAGACACTTTCGTTCTATTACATTAATAGAGATGATTACACGGGCTTTAAATAAGTACAATGTATCAGCTCATTTATTAGCGATAGAGGTTACAGAAGGAGCTCTTATACATAAAGATATATCAAAGAGAGTGTTACTACAATTAAAAGAACAAAATTTAAAGATTCATTTAGATGATTTTGGAACAGGCTATTCATCTTTAAGTTATTTAAAAACATATCCAATTGATACTTTAAAAATTGATCGTTCTTTTATGGAAGGTATACATATAGATGAACGTGATACGAATATTACAGCTGCAATTATTCATTTAGCTCATACTTTAGAATTGAATATAATTGCAGAAGGAGTAGAAAAAAAGGAGCAAATACAGTTTTTGAAAGAAAAGAATGTGAAGCTTGTACAAGGTTATTATTATAGCCGACCACTATCCAAATATGATATGGAAAATATGTATTATAAATAAAAAAATGATGTGCTAAAAGCACATCATTTTTTATGTGTACCTGGTTTGTCATTGTAACCGGATGTAAAAATAGCTGTAAGAAATGTGAGTGATACACCTAAAATTAATAATAATTTCATACTAATATCCTCCTTACTGTTTTCGGTTTATGAGTTTTATTTATTATCCAAAATGTATGTAAGGTTCTTAGAAGAAAAGAATTTATTTATAATGAATAGCAGTGTAAAAATGTTAATACCTATATTATACAGAATTTTCTTTGAATTTTGGAGAGAATTTTAGCGTGCTATTATATATTTCGTTTTGATTTAAAGAATGTTTAAGGACATCCTAGCATACCTTTTATAATAATCCGATTGAACAAGGAGATGGGGGAGGAGCTATAATGGATATTCTAAAAAAGATTGAACAGCATCGAGCAGCAGAAGAACGTTTACAATGGGAAGGTACGTTTGCGGAGTATTTGGAGCTTGTGAAAGAAAGACCATGGGTGGCTCAAACAGCACACTCTCGCATTTACAATATGATAAAAGACGCTGGAATTGAAGAAGTTGATGGTAGAAGAAAGTATAACTTCTTTAGTAATCAGCTCTTTGGATTAGAGGATGCTCTAGAACGTCTTGTAGAGGAATATTTTCATCCATCTGCAAAACGATTAGATGTTAGAAAAAGAATTTTATTATTAATGGGTCCTGTTAGTGGAGGGAAATCAACGTTAGTTACAATGTTGAAACGAGGATTAGAAACATATTCAAGAACAGATCGCGGAGCAATTTTTGCAATTAAAGGATGCCCAATGCACGAGGATCCACTGCATTTAATTCCACATCATTTACGAGATGATTTCTTTGATGAGTATGGGGTTAGAATTGAAGGGAATTTATCACCACTAAATGTCATGCGTTTAGAGCAAGAATACGGATCAAGAATTGAGGATGTAGTTGTAGAGCGTATTTTCTTCTCTGAAGATCGCCGTACAGGGATTGGTACATTTAGCCCGTCTGATCCAAAATCACAGGATATTGCAGATTTAACAGGTAGTCTGGACTTTTCTACGATTGCAGAATATGGTTCAGAATCAGATCCGCGTGCGTATCGATTTGATGGAGAATTAAATAAGGCAAACCGAGGAATGATGGAGTTCCAAGAGATGTTAAAATGCGATGAGAAGTTTTTATGGCACTTATTATCGCTTACGCAAGAAGGGAATTTCAAAGCGGGAAGATTTGCGCTTATTTCAGCAGATGAATTAATTGTAGCGCATACGAATGAAACAGAGTATCGCTCATTTATAGCAAATAAGAAAAATGAAGCATTGCACTCAAGAATTATTGTAATGCCAGTTCCTTATAATTTACGAGTAAGTGAAGAAGAACATATTTATGAAAAAATGATTCGTGAAAGTGATGTATCGAATGTTCACATTGCACCACACACACTTCGCGTTGCAGCAATGTTCACTATTTTAACTCGTTTAAAAGATCCGAAGCGTCCGGATATTGATTTAATTAAAAAGATGCGTTTGTATGATGGAGAAACGGTAGAAGGTTATAATGCGATTGATGTAGAAGAATTACAACGCGAATATCAAGATGAAGGTATGAAGGGTATTGATCCTCGTTATGTCATTAACCGAATTTCGTCTACAATCATTCGAAAAGAGGTACCATCTATTAACGCGTTAGATGTACTTAGATCTTTAAAAGATGGGCTAGATCAGCATCCATCCATTAGTAATGAAGACCGTGAACGTTACATGAACTTCATCTCATTAGCGAGAAAAGAATACGATGAAATCGCGAAGAAAGAAGTACAAAAAGCGTTTGTTTATTCATATGAAGAATCAGCTAAGACGCTTATGGATAATTACTTAGATAACGTTGAGGCGTACTGCAATAAATCGAAATTACGTGATCCGTTAACAGGAGAAGAAATGAGTCCAGATGAAAAATTAATGCGCTCAATTGAAGAGCAAATTGGAATTTCAGAAAATGCTAAGAAAGCGTTCCGTGAAGAGATTTTAATTCGCATTTCTGCTTATGCCCGTAAAGGAAAACGCTTTGATTATAATTCACATGAACGTCTTCGTGAAGCGATTCAGAAAAAACTATTTGCTGATTTAAAAGATATAGTGAAAATTACAACATCAACGAAAACGCCGGACGAAAATCAGCTTAAGAAAATCAATGATGTTGTTGCGCGTTTAATTGATGAGCATGGTTATAATTCTTCTTCAGCAAATGAATTACTACGCTATGTAGGTAGCTTGTTAAACAGATAGTTTGATAACAAAACGCTGTCTCTTGTATTTTGCGGGACAGCGTTTTATTATCCGTTCATATGTGTATAAAGTGTCATACCTTGTCCAAATGTAATAAATTAAGATGCAATTTTATGAATTTATTGTCAATTATTTTTACAATATGCATATGATAGAGTAACCAACCATTCATACGAAAAAAGCCAACACAATACAATATGTTGCAAAGTAAAAATGTGTGCAACAATGCATTGTGTTTCTTTCTTATCAGTGGCTGAATATTTCTTTCTATTTATGTGAGTGGCAAAATTTTGTTTAGGATGCTCGGGGTATTGTATGAAAAACGTTATAAATGTTTATGGGATGATTTTCTGTGGGCAGTTACCTTTCAAATATTCTAGCTTGCATATTACAGAACAAAATTTATAGATTGCTGTTCATACAGGAAGACAATTACAGTAAGGAGGGAAAGGAATGGGCGAAGAAAATCAACCAAATTATACGATTTCACAGGAAAACTGGTCCCTCCATCGCAAAGGATATGACGACCAACAGCGCCATCAAGAAAAAGTACAAGAGGCAATTAAGAATAATTTACCCGATCTTGTAACAGAAGAAAGTATAGTTATGTCTAATGGCAAGGATGTTGTAAAAATACCAATTCGTTCTCTAGATGAATATAAGATTAGATACAATTATGATAAAAATAAACATGTTGGGCAAGGAAACGGTGACAGCAAAGTTGGTGATGTCGTTGCGAGAGATGGATCAGGTGGTCAAAAACAAAAAGGGCCAGGAAAAGGGCAAGGAGCAGGAGATGCAGCTGGGGAAGATTACTATGAAGCTGAAGTCTCTATTTTAGAATTAGAGCAAGCGTTTTTCAGAGAGTTAGAACTGCCTAATTTAAAGAGAAAAGAAATGGATGAAAACCGGATTGAACATGTTGAATTTAATGACATTAGAAAAACAGGATTATGGGGAAATATCGATAAGAAACGAACAATGATATCCGCATATAAACGAAATGCGATGGGTGGTAAAGCATCTTTTCATCCAATTCATCAAGAAGACTTAAAGTTCCGCACTTGGAATGAAGTATTAAAGCCAGATTCAAAAGCTGTTGTATTAGCGATGATGGATACGAGTGGATCGATGGGAATATGGGAGAAATATATGGCACGTAGCTTCTTTTTCTGGATGACAAGATTTTTACGCACAAAGTATGAAACAGTTGATATTGAATTTATTGCTCATCATACAGAAGCGAAAGTCGTTACAGAAGAAGAATTTTTCTCAAAAGGAGAAAGTGGCGGAACAATATGTTCTTCCGTATATAAAAAAGCATTAGAACTTATCGATAATAAATATTCACCTGACCGCTATAATATTTATCCATTCCATTTTTCAGATGGTGATAATTTAACATCAGATAATGCTAGATGTGTAAAACTTGTTGAAGAGCTAATGAAGAAGTGTAATATGTTTGGGTATGGGGAAGTGAATCAGTACAACCGCCACAGTACACTCATGTCAGCCTATAAAAATATTAAAGATGAAAACTTTAGATACTATATTTTAAAGCAAAAAGCAGACGTATTTCATGCGATGAAAAGCTTTTTTAGAGAAGAATCAGGTGAGAAAATGGCATAACCTCTTTTAAAGAGGTTCTTTTTTTGTAAACTTTTTATTTTTTCAGTTGACAATGATAATGAAAATCATTATCATTTATTCGAGAAATGATTACATTTTGAATTATATATTTCGGAGGAGATGTAAAGTTGAAACAAAATAAAAGAAAACGTATAAATGCAATGATTATAGCGGCGGCGTTATCACTTCCGTTTGCTGTGTATTCAACACCTGCTTTAGCGGCAGTAGCAATTGAGGCGAATAAAACTGGACAAGGTTTAGAAGATGGTACATATGACGCTGTTATTAAAGCGTATAAAGATAAAACGAATGAAGAGTCTATGGCAGCTGTTTATATAAAGGATCCGAAATTAACAATTGAGAATGGAAAGAAAATTGTAACAGCAACGTTAAGTGATAGTGATTTCTTTCAATACTTGAAGACAGAGGATATTCACACTCCAGGTGTGTTTCATGATGTGAAAGTAATATCAGAAGACAAAAAGAAAAATGGAACGAAAGTGATTCAGTTTGAAGTAGGGGAATTAGGAAAAAGGTATAATATGCGAATGCATATTTATATTCCAACAATGGCCTATGACAATAAGTACCAAGTACAGTTTGAAGTAAATACATTGAATTTAGATAAAGATGTTCCAGAAGCACAAAAGGAAAATAAAGAGGATAAAGTGGATCAACAAGATGCAAATGTAATAGTAGATAAGCAATTACAAAGGCATATTAATAAATATAACTTGAATAGAGAGAATCTAGATGATCCAATAACTAAGGAAGATTTATTAAAAGTTAAATCCTTAATAGTCGTTGAAGCTAAAAGTAAAGGAATAAAAGACGTAAGTGGTCTAGAATATATGACGAACTTAGAAAACTTAACGTTGGAAGAAGTTAAGTTAAAAAATATAAAATTTATCTCGGACTTGAGACAATTGAAATCATTAAGTATAACCTATGGTGAACTTGAAGATATTGGACCTTTGGCTACGTTAGAGCATATTGAGTTTTTAACTTTGAGAAACAATAAAATCTCAGATTTAAGCCCATTAAGCCAAATGAAGAAGATTAAAATGCTAGATTTAAATAGTAATTATATAAAAGATATTAAACCATTATTTACAGTGAAATCTTTAAGGACTTTGACGGTAGCAAATAATCAAATTAGTAATGCAGGTCTTGAAGGAGTTCACCAATTAAAGAATTTAAAGACATTTGAAATAAGCAATAATGGATTGAGTAATGTTGAACATATTAATGGGATGAATAAATTAATTGAATTAGGGCTTTCCAAAAATGAATTAGTAGATCTTACGCCATTATCAAAATTGTCAGGGTTACAGAAATTAAATCTAGAAGAAAACTATATTTCAGATATAACGCCACTTAGTCAATTAACAGGTTTATATGATTTAAAACTAGGTTCAAATGAAATTCGTGATGTTAGACCAGTTCAAGAATTAGGAAAAAGAATGTATATCGATATTCAAAGACAAAAAATTTTTTTAGATGATGTAGAAAAAGATAAGGAAGTTAAAATACCTATTTATAATTTACAAGGAGAGGCACTTGATACTATTCAATTGAAGAGTGAAGAGGGGATCGTTAATAATGGTTCTGTTAAATGGGGGACTACCGGTGAAAAAACATATGAATTTATGTTGGATATAAATCCAGAAGAGAATCGTATTAAGTTTAATGGAACAGTAATTCAAAATGTTGTTGAAAGATTAGACGAAATCAAGGAAACAATAAAAGAGAATAATGAACAAAAGGAAAATGTAATTCTCGATAAAACTTTACAACAACATATTAATAAAGAGAATTTAGGTAGAGAGAATGTAAACGCTCCTATCACAAAAGAAGATTTATTACAGATTAAAAAATTAGAGATACTTAAAGAAAAAGGAAATGAGATAAAAGATATAACAGGTTTAGAATACATGACGAATTTAGAAAAACTTACTTTAGAAGGAGTAGGCCTGAAAAATATTGAGTTCATCTCAAACTTGAAACAATTGAATAATGTGAATATATCTCATAATCAAATTGAAGATATAACACCACTATCTTCATTGGAAAATTTACAGTGGTTAAATCTTGCGGACAATCATATTAAAGATGTAACGGTTATTGGTTCCATGCTAAACTTATTTAGCTTAAATCTAGCTGGGAATGAGATTCGTGATGTAAGGCCGTTAATACAATTAGGTCAGTGGTTTACAATTGATGTTGGAAGACAAAATATCATTTTAAATGATGCAAAAATAAACGAAGAAATTCAAGTTCCTGTATATGATTTAGAAGGAGAAAGTATTGAAAATATTCAATTGGCAAGTGAGGGAGGGACGTTTAATAACGGAGTAATAAAATGGAATACCCTAGGTGAAAAGGTGTATAAATTTGATTTAGATTCTGATGAAATTAGCATCAGGTTTAACGGAACAGTTATACAGAATATAGTGGAAAAAGAAGAAGTAAAAGAACCGGTAAAAGAAGTTGAAGAAACAAAAGAAGAAGTGAAAGAACCGGTAAAAGAAGTAAAAGAGGAAGTAAAAGAGCCAACGAAAGAAGTTGAAGAAGCGAAAGAGGAAGTGGACGAGCCAACAACAGGAGTTGAAGGATCGAAAGCGGAGGTAAAAGAAACAGGAAAAGAAATTGAAGGTTCAAAAGACACGGTAAATCAATCAGCAGTAGTCCAAGAACAAAACGTGAATAATCAAGTTGTGAAAGAAAATAAACCAGCTGTTAATAAGCAAGAAGAAAGTAAGAAATCATTAGGAGCAACAGGTGGACAAGAGAATACATCAACATTACTTTCAGGCATAGCGTTAGTTCTTTCAGCACTGAGTATGTTTGTATTTAGAAAGAGATTATTTAAGAAATAAAAAACGTTTTATCTTATTATAACGTAAGATGATTATATGAGTTTTTGAGAAGACATTATCATGGCGATTTCATTTTGAAATATGCTTATGGTGATGTCTTTTTTAGAAGGATATAAATGGAAAAGGTGTGAATATATTAGTGAAGGAGGAGAGGTTATGTATGTCAGTTCTATTTTGAAAATTGAAGAGGTGGCAGCATTTATTGCGAATATGAATAAAGATGCTACTCATCATGTTGGCTATTGTGGAGATGAGAAAGAGGAGTTGTTACAGACAATTATTCATGATTTTTCAGATATAGGCTGGGAACAATCTTTTGTTGCTACTTATGAGAATAATAATTTAATAGGTTTATTAGGATTTGATGTGGATGAAGTAAAGAAATGTGCAGAGATATGGGGGCCGTTTATTATCGCAGAGAATTGGGAAGAAGTTGCTTTACATATGTGGAAGGAACTTATAGAAAAGGTGCCTTTTCATATTGAGAGATTTTATGGTTTTTATCATGTGGAAAATAATAATTGTGCCCGTTTAATGAGGAATTTACATGCAAAAGAACAAGGTCGACATAGTATTCTCGTTTTAAATAATATTGTGGAGCACCGTATTATATGTAATGTAGAAGAGGCTTTACCACAAGTGTTTGAGCAGTTTATCGCTTTACACAATCATGTGTTTTCTAATACGTATTATGACGGAAACGAAATTATTGAACGTTTAAGTAATACGAATAAATTATTTGTAAGTATGAAGAATGATAAGTTAGAAGGTTATGTATATGTGGAAGTAAATCCAGAGTTTCAAGAAGCGAATATCGAATTTATTGCAACCGCTGAAAATAGTAGAAGAAAAGGTGTCGGAGAGCGGTTATTACAAAAGGCAATTCAGTATATTATTTCCTTCCAAGGAATGAAGGAGATAGAATTATGTTTGAATACGAATAATGATCGTGCGATGAAATTGTACAAGAAAGTAGGATTTGAGGAGAAGGCATGTTTACAACACTATATAATAGAGTGAAAACCCATTCGTATGAAAATTATATTTCATACGAATGGGTTTTATTAATCTACTTTTCCCCCAGTTGTTACGGATTCAGAAGTAATTTGAGGTGCTAATCGTTACATAACCTTTTTTATTTTTTGAGATACTTCTTTTGTTTGCAAATTAACATCTTCTTTTCGCAGCTCCTTAAAGAGCGAAATGACCATAAGAACGACTACGATAGAAAATGGTAGTGCTGCGATGATAGCTGCGATTTGTAGTGCATTTAATCCTCCAGCTTGTAATAAAAGAGCGGCAATTATCGCGATTGTTAATCCCCATATAAGTTTTAAACTATTTTTCGGTGATAAGCTTCCGTTACTCGTTTGCATTGAAACAACAAATGTTGCTGAATCGGCAGAAGTAACGAAAAATGTGGCTACTAAAATTAACCCGATAATCGTTAAAAAGGTAGAAAATGGTAGATGTGAAATAACAGCAAATAATCCAATCTCTGTACCATTTTTTGCAATTTCATCAGCTATTCCAAGCGATTGGAACATTTCCATATGAATTGCGGTACCACCAAATACTGCAAACCAAAATGTACAGATAAGAGTTGGGACTAATACAACTCCAAAAATAAATTCTTTTATTGTGCGTCCTTTAGAAATACGTGCGATAAATGTGCCGACGAATGGAGACCAAGAGATCCACCATCCCCAATAGAAAATAGTCCAGTTTTCAATCCAAGAAGAAGATTTTTCACTAAATGCTCCTAAATTTAATCCCATACTAGGTAAAGCGCCGATATAAGAACCGAGTGTAGATGTGAAATATTTCATAATAAATACAGTTGGTCCTAAAAGTAAGAAAGAGATGAGTAAAATACCTGCAAGAGAGAAATTCAAGTTACTCAAATATTTAATCCCACGATCTAAGCCAGTTTGTGCACTTGTTAAATATAAAACAGCGAAGATAGCTATAAGTACGAGCTGAGTAAGTAAAGTGTTATGAATGGAAGGGAATAAATAGCTTAATCCTCCAGCAATTTGTTGAGCACCAATCCCAACAGATGGTACAATGCCAAACACTGTGGCTAAAACAGCTAAAATATCAACTGTTTTTCCGATACGGGAATTTTTCGATCGATTAAATAATGGAGTAACTGTAGCCCCGATAGTGCTACCTTTTTGTTTGCGGAATGTGAAATATGCAATTGTTAAAGCGACCATTGCGTATAGTGACCACGGAAAGAGTCCCCAGTGGAAAAATGAATATTGCATAGCGAGTTTGGCGCTTTCTTCTGTACCTGCTTTTCCTGTTAACGGATCTGTAAAATGTGAAATCGGTTCAGCGATTCCATAAAAGAGGAGTCCAATTCCCATTCCTGCCCCAAACAACATGGATAGCCAAGATGGATAATTATATTTTGGCTTTTCTCCATCTTTACCGAGACGAATAGAACCGTACTTGGAAAATGCTAAATAAGCAGCCAAAATAATCATTGTAGTCATAAGTAGAGAGTAAAACCATCCAAATTTATTGAGGATAAATGAGTTTAAAGAAGATGTAACACTTTGTAAATCGTAGCCTTGTATCCAACTTGCTGGGGTAATTCCCCATATAATGAATAATGTTGTTAGCAAGAAGGAGATATAAAATACACTGTTTTCTTTTTTTATCATAGAATCCCACCCTTATTTAATAAAGTTAACAATTATAATAATCATAACAATTAAGTTTTTAATTGTCAAAAAATTCCCTTTTTATAATGTGAAAGGATGCAATTTGTTTTAGGGAGGTAAAGAGCAATGCGTTCACGATATGTACAAATTATAGGAAGAAATAATATGAAATATTGCATTTTATATTGTTACATCCAGATTTTATGTTAAATTCTTGAATGGAATATTAAAATAGGGGGTCAGGATATGAACAAGAAATCAAAGATCAATAAAGTGATGCTTAGCATTAGTACAATGGCTTTATCGTTAGGCGCACTTCAAACTCATGCAGCAGCGGAAGAAAAAGTACCGTATAACGTGTTAAAAACGAAACCGGTTGGAATTGAAAAGTCGGTAGATGAAGTTGGACATATTTCAAAAGTTGATGAAACTTTATCATTTCAAGAACGTTTAAAAGTAGGAGATTTTTCACAGCGACCAGCATCTATTACGAAGAAAACTGCAGTAAAGCAGGTTAAAGAAAGCTATTCAATGGCTGATTTAAACAAAATGAATGACCAAGAATTAGTTGAAACGTTAGGCAGTATTAAATGGCACCAAATTACAGACTTATTCCAGTTTAATGAAGATGCAAAGGCTTTTTATAAAGATAAAGGAAAAATGCAAGTCATTATAGATGAATTAGCTCATAGAGGTAGTACATTTACGAAAGATGATTCAAAAGGAATTCAAACGTTTACTGAAGTGCTGCGTTCAGCTTTTTATCTTGCATTTTATAATAGTGAATTAAGCGACTTAAATGAAAGAAGCTTCCAGGATAAATGTTTACCTGCTTTAAAAGCAATCGCAAAAAATCCAAACTTTAAGCTTGGTACAGTTGAACAAGATACAGTCGTATCTGCATACGGTAAATTAATTAGTAATGCTTCAAGCGATGTTGAAACGGTTCAATACGCATCGAATATTTTAAAGCAATACAATGATAATTATACTACTTATGTAAATGATCGAATGAAGGGACAAGCAATATACGATATTATGCAAGGTATTGACTATGATATACAGTCGTACTTAACTGAGGCTCGTAAAGAAGCGAATGAAACGATGTGGTATGGAAAAGTAGATGGGTTTATTAATGAAATAAATCGTATTGCTCTTCTAAATGAAGTAACGTCAGAAAATAAATGGCTCGTTAATAATGGAATTTATTTTGCTAGCCGTTTAGGGAAGTTTCATAGCAATCCAAATAAAGGATTAGAGGTTGTTACACAAGCAATGCATATGTACCCGCGCTTAAGTGAACCGTATTTTGTTGCGGTAGAACAAATTACAACAAATTATAATGGTAAAGATTATAGCGGGAATACAGTAGATTTAGAGAAAATACGTAAAGAAGGAAAAGAGCAATACTTACCAAAAACATATACATTCGACGATGGATCAATTGTGTTCAAAACAGGAGATAAAGTATCAGAAGAAAAAATTAAGAGACTATATTGGGCTGCGAAGGAAGTAAAGGCACAGTATCACCGTGTAATTGGAAATGACAAAGCGTTAGAGCCAGGAAATGCGGATGATGTATTAACGATCGTAATTTATAATAGTCCAGATGAATATCAGTTAAATAGACAATTGTATGGATATGAAACAAACAACGGTGGAATTTATATTGAAGAGACAGGTACATTCTTTACATATGAGCGTACACCAGAGCAAAGTATTTATAGTTTAGAAGAGTTATTCCGTCATGAATTTACTCATTATCTGCAAGGGAGATATGAAGTTCCTGGTTTATTTGGAAGAGGAGATATGTATCAAAATGAAAGGCTAACTTGGTTCCAAGAAGGAAATGCAGAGTTTTTCGCAGGATCTACTCGTACGAATAACGTTGTACCAAGAAAGAGTATAATTAGCGGATTATCATCTGATCCTGCAAGCCGTTATACAGCAGAGCGTACACTATTTGCTAAATACGGTTCTTGGGATTTCTATAATTACTCGTTCGCATTGCAGTCTTACTTATATACGCATCAGTTTGAAACATTTGATAAAATTCAAGATTTGATTCGTGCGAATGACGTGAAAAATTATGATGCATATCGTGAAAATCTAAGTAAAGATCCTAAGTTAAATAAAGAGTATCAAGAGTATATGCAGCAGTTAATTGATAATCAAGATAAATATAATGTACCGGAAGTAGCAGATGATTATTTAGCTGAACATGCACCGAAATCGTTAACTGAAGTGAAAAAAGAAATTAGTGATACGTTGCCTATGAATGATACAAAAATGACAAAACATAATTCTCAATTCTTTAATACATTTACATTAGAAGGTACGTATACAGGTAGTGTCACAAAAGGTGAATCAGAAGATTGGAAAGCAATGAGTAAAAGAGTAAATGAATCTTTAGAACAATTGGCGCAAAAAGAATGGAGTGGCTACAAAACTGTTACAGCATACTTCGTCAATTATCGTGTGAATAGCTCAAATGAATTTGAATATGATGTAGTCTTCCATGGAATCGCAAAAGATGATGGAGAAAATAAAGCTCCAACGGTTAATATAAATGGCCCTTATAGCGGTCTTGTAAAAGAAGGAATTCAATTTAAAAGTGATGGCTCAAACGATGAAGATGGAAAAATTGTTTCTTATTTATGGGAATTTGGAGATGGAAGCACAAGTGCAGAAGTGAATCCAGTACATGTATATGAAAGAGAAGGTTCTTATAAAGTATCGTTAAGAGTAAAAGATGATAAGGGAAAAGAGAGCAGAAGCGAAACAACTGTTACGATTAAAGATGGAAGTTTAACAGAATCAGAACCAAATAATCGTCCAGAGGAAGCAAATCGTATCGGGCTAAATAGTACGATAAAAGGTAGTCTTATTGGCGGGGACCACACTGATGTTTATACATTTAATGTAGCATCAGCGAAAGATATCGACATTTCTGTTTTAAATGAGTATGGAATTGGGATGACATGGGTACTTCACCATGAATCAGATATGCAAAATTATGCAGCTTACGGTCAAGCTAATGGGAATCATATAGAAGCAAAATTTAATGCAAAACCAGGTAAGTATTACTTGTATGTATATAAATATGATAATGGCGATGGAACATACGAATTGTCAGTAAAATAAGTGATTTTCCAATGTATGTTTAACTTTACTTTTTGTGGAAAATAGTATATTATATAGATATATAATATATCGGTTATTTTCTAGGAGGAGCCTGTCACAATAGGTTTCTCCTGTTCTTTTTTAGGGGCCTGTTTTACAGGCTTTTCTTTAAAGAGTAAATAACTGAAAATTAAGAACTATAATCTTTGAAAGAGGTGGGGCATACACATAACAAAAAAGGGATTGTTTAAGAAAGGGGGATAAGAAATGGTCTTGTTTGGTTATCCACTTGAAACAATTTATTTATATGGATTTATTATTGCTACTATACTCACTGTTATTTATATCTTCTTTGGAGATATATTTGAATCGATATTTAGTTTTGGGGGCGGATCTGTATCCGTTGTTACTTTATTACTTAGTTTCTTCGCCATGTTATGTGGGCTTAGTTATATAGGAGAGTACTTATTTTCCTTTAATAGTATTACTATTTTCGGGGCTGCATTTGCTATATCTTTTATCGGTGTTTTCATCATGAAAATACTAATTTTAAAACCGATTGCAGAAGCAGAACAAAATACCGTACAACGTATGGATGAATTTATCGGTTGCAAAGGAGAAGTCATTACGACAATTCCTACAGAAGGATTTGGTGAAGTATTAATTTTATCCCAATTTGGAAGTAATGCAATCCCAGCTAAAACTGTTGGAAAAAAAGATATTTCGCAAGGAACAGAGGTTATTATCGAGGGAGTCCAAGATGGTGTTTTACTTGTACAAAACATCGCTTATTCTTTAAAAAAACCAAAATTATAAGGGGGAATTTACATGACGATTCCATTAATTATCGGTGGAGTTTTACTGGCAATTTTAATTCTACTCATTTTAGTATTCATTACGAAGTATCGTACGGTTGGTCCAGATGAAGCATTAATTGTTACAGGGAACTGGCTTGGTGGAGGAAAGAATGTTGTTACCACTGATGATGGAAAGAAGATTAAGATTATCCGCGGGGGCGGTACTTTCGTAGTTCCAATTATGCAAAGAGCAGAGCCTTTAAGCCTATTAAACTACAAATTAGAAGTTGGTACACGTGATACGTATACGAAGCAAGGTGTTCCAGTTACAGTAAATGGTGTTTCTATTATTAAAGTAGGTTCTACAATTGAAGAAGTATCTACTGCAGCTGAGCAATATTTAGGAAAAGAAACAGAAGAGTTAAAAGTAGAAGCAAAAGAGGTTTTAGAAGGTCACTTACGTGCAATCTTATCTTCTATGACAGTAGAGGATGCGTATAGTAATAGAGAGCAATTTGCTCAAAAGGTACATGAAGTAGCTTCTACAGATTTAAAGAAGATGGGACTTCGCATTGTTTCTTTCACAATTAAAGAAATAATGGATAAAAACGGATACTTAGATGCGCTTGGTCAGCCGCAAATTGCGACAGTTAAGCGTGATGCAACAATTGCAAATGCAGAGCGTGAAAAAGAAGCACGTATTGAAAAAGCACGTGCTGAAAAAGAGGCAAAAGAAGCAGAATATCAACGTGATGCACAAATCGCTGAAGCTGAAAAACATAAAGAATTAAAAGTACAGTCCTATAAGAGAGAACAAGAGCAAGCACGTGCAGATGCGGATCTTTCTTACGAATTACAACAAGCGAAAGCACAACAAGGTGTTACAGAAGAGCAAATGCGCGTTAAAATCATTGAGCGTGAAAAGCAAATCGAGTTAGAAGAAAAAGAGATTGCGCGTCGTGAAAAGCAATACGATGCAGAAGTTAAGAAAAAAGCAGATGCAGATCGTTATGCTGTTGAGCAATCAGCAGAAGCAGAAAAAGTAAAACAAATTAAAAAGGCAGATGCGGATCAATATAAGATTGAAGCTGAAGCGAGAGCTCGTGCGGAAGAAGTACGTGTGGAAGGTTTAGCGAAGGCGGAAATCGAAAAAGCGCAAGGTCAAGCGAAAGCGGAAGTACAAAAAGCGCAAGGTACAGCAGAAGCAGATGTTATTAGATTAAAAGGTTTAGCAGAAGCAGAAGCGAAACAAAAAATTGCTGAAGCATTTGAATTATATGGTCAAGCGGCAATTATGGATATGGTTCTTAAAATGCTTCCAAGTTATGCGAAGGAAGTTGCAAGTCCGCTTAGTAATATTGATAAAATCACAGTTGTCGATACAGGCGGCGGTGGTAAAAATAGCGGGGCCGGAAAAGTTGCGGGCTATGCGACTGATTTAATGGCAACGATGCAAGAAACGTTAAAGGCTTCTTCTGGAATTGACTTAAAAGAGCTATTAGAAGGATTTGCAGGAAAAGGAGCAGTGCAACAATTATCAAGTGATAAACCTGTTGTATCTGTAGTAGAAGATAAGAAAAAAGAAGTAGAAAAAGATAAAGAATAATAAGGTGGAAAGAACCTCTAGTAAGTGAAATACTAGAGGTTCTTCTGTGAATTATAATATTTCGAATAATATACATTTTTATACATTGTTTTAATTATTTAATTTATATAGAATGAAAAAGATATGTATCAATTCTTTATGATGTAGAAAAAGATAGAGAGTCTCATCGATACATTTAAATCGTATTATTTTTATAGAAAGATTAAATGTTAATTAATTACATTTAAAACGGTATGGAGGGGTAGAAGTATGTTTCAAGGGAAATTAAGGAGTAGTAGTTTAAAAACAAAGTTACTTGTATCATTTATTATTATTTTAGTTCTTCCAAGTATTGTAATTGGTTGGACGTCTTATCAACAGGCGAAGACGAATTTTAATGAAACGATTTTAAACTCGGCGAAAGATAATATAAAAATTTTGGATAATGTAATTAATAAAGAATTGGATAGTAAAAAAGTAGATGCAACTTATTTTACGAAATTATTCACACAATCAAGTTACCAAGCAGATCAAATTCAAAACATACAAAATAAACTAGAAGAATACAATAAACTGCATCCAGAAATGGAAGCAATCTATACAGGATCTAGTAATGGACAGTTCATTCAATCACCAGCTATTCAGATGCCAGATGGATATAATCCTACAGAAAGAGATTGGTATAAAGAGGCCGTGAAGAAAAGTGGAGAGGTAATTGTAACTGCTCCATATAAGTCAAAAACGACAGGGAATATTGTTATTACACTAGCAAAACAAAACGAGGATAAAAGTGGAGTTCTTGGGATTGACTTGATCATTAATAATATTGTTACTACTTCCAAGATGGTTAATATTGGTAAGGAAGGATATGTAGCGATATTTGATCAAGATAAAAATGTAGTAGCACACCCGAAAATGAAGCCAGGAGAGAAATTAGAAGAGAAACTTAGTAAAGAATTGTATAAACAGGAAGCTGGGGATTTTCATTATTCATTAGATGGTGAAGATCGCAATATCACTTTTAAAACGAATAAGAAAACTGGGTGGAAAATAGCAGGAATTATGCCTTCCAAAGAAATTATCGAAGCGGCTGAACCTATTTTCTATAAAACAGTAACTGTTCTTGGAATTTCACTAATAATCGGTGGAATTGTAATTTACTTCATAATTGCGTCTATTATTAAACCGTTAAAACAACTTGTCATATCATCGAAGAAGATTAGTGAAGGTGATTTAACAGAATCAATTACAGTTCATTCTAAAGATGAAATTGGACAGCTAGGAGAAAGTTTTAACGAGATGGCTGCATCGTTACAAAGTGTCATTTCCAATATAAACACTTCAGCAAGTCATGTAGCGGCATCTTCAGAAGAATTAACAGCTAGTATGAAGCAGACAAGCGAAGCGACGGAACAAATTACACAGGCGATAGAGCAAGTATCAAGTGGTGCAGAAATACAAACGAAAGAAGTTGAAGAAGGAGCAACATTGTTAGAAGAAGTTACAGAAGGAATTCAGCGTGTTGCAGATAGTTCTTCATTAGTATCTACAGCCTCTATGTATACGAAGAAAAAAGCTGAAAATGGTGGGAAGTTAGTTGAACAAACTGTGAATCAAATGCAATTAATTCATGAGTCTGTTTCACAGTCAGACAAAATCATTGGTTTGTTAGACGATAAGTCGAAACAAATTGGAGCAATCCTTGAAGTGATTCAACATATTGCAGAACAGACAAATTTATTAGCGTTAAATGCGGCAATTGAGGCTGCGAGAGCTGGAGAGCAAGGAAGAGGATTTGCAATTGTAGCAGATGAAGTGCGAAAGCTAGCAGAACAATCAGGACAGTCTTCTACGGAAATTGGGAAACTAGTGAAAGAGATTCAATTTGATATAAAAGAAACAGTAAGCTCTATGAATCAAGTTGGAGCAGAAGTACAATCAGGACTTGTAGTTGCAAATGAAACGAAGCAAAGCTTTGCCGAAATATTGAAGTCTACAAATGATACAGTTGTACAAATTGATAGCATGGTAGATGTAGCAAAACAAATGACGGTAGATGCAAAACAAGTAAGTGCATCTATTAATGAAATTGCAGCCACAATTGAAGAAAATGCAGCAAGCGTTCAAAATATTGCTGGTTCTTCAGAAGAACAATTAGCTTCAGTAGATGAAATAAATGCAGCAGCAGTCCATTTATCACAAATGGCAGAAGAATTACAAGAGATGATTAGTAAGTTTAAAGTGTAATAACAAATATTAAGAAACGAGGTAATAATTTTACTTTGTTTCTTTTTTTATGAAGAGAAAAAGAAAGAAATATAGAGTAACCGTGTTATGATTAAGTATAATTAAAGAGACTGTATATTCTTTAAATTCTATCTTTAATCATGTTAGGGGAATGGTTTTGAAATTAAAAAAATTAAAACTCCAACCGAGAATTACATTAACTATTAGTACACTTATTTTAGTGGTACTTCTGCTAACGAGTTATTTATTTTATTACATATTATCTGAAACGGTAGAAGAGCAAATTGGGAAACGGGCTTTGCATGTTGCGAAAACAGTTGCCGCGATACCAGAAATTCAGGAAGCTTTTCAAAAAGAAAATCCAGCTTCTATTATTCAGCCAATCGCAGAAAAAATTCGACTGGATACAGAGGCTGACTTCATTGTAGTTGGAAACAAAGAGGGGATTCGTTATGCGCATCCTGAGCGAGATAAAATAGGAGAAAAAATGGTTGGCGGAGATAATAAAGGCGTTTTATTAGAAGGAAAATCATATGTTTCGAAAGCAACTGGATCATTAGGCCCTTCATTACGCGGAAAAGTTCCAATCCGTAATCAGGAAAATGAAATCATTGGCGTGGTGTCTGTTGGATTTTCAATGGCTGATATTCATGGAGCGGTAGAAGTGTATGGAAAGCGTGTATTTTGGATTACAATAATAGGGCTATTAATTGGAGTAATCGGCTCTATATATTTAGCGGCAAGTATAAAAAGAATGATGTTCGGGATGGAACCAGAAGAAATTTCATCTTTATATGAAGAGCATAGTACAGTGATTCAATCTGTACGTGAAGGGATTATTGTAATCGATAAAAATGGCATGATTAGTTTAGTCAATCAAGCAGCTTATGATATTCTTTCGCTAGATAAACAACAAAATATTATTGGGGAATTTATTTTAAATGTAATTCCTAATTCAACGATACTAGATGTACTTCAAACTGGTGAAGAACAGTTTGATCGCCAATTAAATATAAAAGGACAGGCTGTTATTGCGAACCGTCTACCTATTAAAGTAAAGAATAAAGTAACTGGCGTTGTATCGAGCTTACGTTTGAAATCTGAAATGGATCAGTTAACAGCAGAATTATCTCAGACGAAGCAATATACAGAGGCATTACGAGCGCAAGCGCACGAATATAACAATTTATTGTATACGCTTTCAGGTCTTATTCAATTAGAATCATACGAAGATGCTTTAGAGCTTATTCATAAGGAAACAGCGGTATATCAAGATTTTGTTCAATTTATTATGAAGCGGATTCAAAATCCATGGCTAGGTGGAATTTTAATTGGATTTTATAATAGAGCACGAGAGTTGAAGATTGATTTTATGCTAGATAGAGAAAGTGGTTTAGAAAAATTAAGTCCACATATTGAGAGTAATTATGTCGTTTCTATTTTAGGAAATTTAATTACGAATGCATTTGAAGCAATTGAAAAAAATGAAGAGAATGATAAGAAAGTAAGGATGTTTGTAACTGATATTGGAGAAGAAATATTAATTGAAGTGGAAGATTCAGGGCAAGGGATTCATGATGAAATAATTACTAGCATATTCTATAAAGGCTTTTCGACGAAAGAAGGAGGAGAGCGAGGATATGGATTAGCAAAAGTGAAAGAGTTAGTAGAAGATTTAAATGGAAGTATTGCAATTGAAAAAGGGGATTTAGGTGGTGCGTTATTTATTATTGCACTACCGAAAGAGAGAGGCGAATAGTAATGGGTGAGGAGATTGAAGTATTAATTGTAGAAGATGATATTCGGATTGCTGACATTCATCGTCGTTTTACTGAGAAAATTGAGGGATTTAAAGTAATTGGAACGGCAACGACTGGAGAACAAGCGAAAGAATGGCTAGAGCTTGTGAAGCCACAGCTTGTTTTATTAGATGTGTACTTACCTGATATGCAAGGAACGGAACTTGTCACATATATTAGGCATCATTTGCACGATACAGATATTATTATGATTACAGCGGCATCGGAAACAGATGTAGTGAGGCACGCCCTGCGGGGCGGAGTAACAGATTATATCGTAAAGCCACTAATGTTTGATCGATTTAAAGCAAGTCTGGAAGGCTATCAAAAAAAGATTATACAGTTAAAGAAAAATAATCAATTATCTACGGAGCAAATTGAATATTTATGGTCTCAAAGAGGGGTGAAGGGAGATCAAATAGAATATGCCCCGAAAGGGATAGATCCTTTAACTTTAGCGAAAATAAAAAAGCATATGTTAACAGTTAATGAAGAAGGGATTACAGCAGAGGTGCTAAGTTCAATGGTAGGCGTAAGCCGATCAACGGCAAGGCGTTATTTAGAGTATTTGATATCTGGGAAGAAAGTCCACGCAGAGCTAATATATGGAAGTGTTGGGAGACCCGAGAGACGTTATTTTCTTGTTTCTTCATAATAAAAAACAGTAGAGGATTTTATTCCTTCTACTGTTTTTTTTGCATCTTATATTGGAATAATCCCAATTACAATTCCGGTAATTAACATAACCATCGTCGTTCCAACGGCCCACAATAAAGTGAAGCGTTGATGTTCACCGAAATCAACTCTTGCCATTCCGACCAATAAATAAGTGGAAGCGACAAGAGGACTTAATAAGTGAACGGGTTGCCCAAGTAAGGAAGCGCGTCCCATTTCAGCTGCACTAATTCCGTAAGTAGCAGCAGCTTTCGTCAAAATAGGTAATACCCCGAAGTAAAATGCATCATTAGACATGAAAAATGTGAATGGCATACTGAGAAGTGCTGTAATAATTGGCAATTGTGGTCCAAGTGCATCTGGTATAAGAGTTACTACACTGTTAGCCATTGCATCTACCATTTTTGTTCCAGATAAAATACCAGTGAAAATACCGGCAGCAAATACGAGAGAAACAACTGCTAATACATTCCCAGCATGAGAAGCAATACGTTCTTTCTGTTGCTCTAAGTTTGGATAGTTAATCATAACAGCGATAGCAAAAGCGACTGTAAATAAAACAGGTAATGGCATAACTTCTAGTATGAGACAGACAAGTAATGTGGCGGTTAATAAAAAGTTAATCCATAGAAGTTTAGGGCGTTTATGCACTGCTGCTTCGACAGTTGCAGCTTGCTCATCCATTGTTTGCATTTGTTTTAAATACTGTACATCCATAATTCCTAAACGTTTTCTTTCTTTTTTTCCAAGATAGTAGGCAACGAAAACAACCCAAATTGCACCAGCAATCATTCCTGGAATAAGAGGTGTAAATAATTCGGAAGCCTCAAGCCCAAGTGCGCTCATAACACGAGCTGTGGGTCCACCCCAAGGTGTAAGATTTGTTACCCCTGCCCCTAACATAACAACTCCAGCTAATATGAGGGGGTTCATTCCAAGGCGCTTATATAGTGGATACATTGCGGAAACTGTAATCATGTATGTTGTTGTACCATCACCATCTAGAGAAACGATAATAGTCAATATAGCCGTTCCGACAACGATTTTTAAAGGATCTCCTTTTACAAATTTTAAAATCTTACTAATGACAGGATCGAATAAACCGCTATCAATCATAATCCCAAAATATAAAATAGCGAACATAAGCATAATACCAGTAGGTGCTAATTTTTGGATCCCCTCTAACATCATAGGTCCCATATCGGCATAGAATCCGCCAATTAATGCAAAAACACTCGGAATTAATATTAATGCTACTAGCGCTGACATACGTTTCGTCATAATTAAAAACATAAAGACAAATACCATCGCAAATCCAAGTAGTGCTAACATGTAATTTCCCCCTCAAAAGAATGATTGCGCTTTCAAAATAGAATAAAAATTCAGAAAAAGTTTTTTTATTTATAATAAAAGCATCTATTCAAATGGTAAATAATTTGAAAAATAACATCATTAGAAGCATAATTTTTATTTTGTTCATTTTGTTCACGGTAGTTAATTTGAATTTTTAAAAAGTAAGCTGCTTCTCGTAAGAATGGTAGAATAAGATGAAAATAGCGAAGTGTGAAATAGGGAGTAGATGTTATATGAAAACGAGAATTGAAGAGATTTATAGCTCTTATGAAGGAAAAGTAGAGGAGATTTTTATTAATGAATCTTCTTACGTATATGAATGGGAAAAATTACTGATGATCCGAAAAAATGACGGTGAGCTTAAAAAAATTGCAGTCGGGATTAGTGGAAATATAAGATTGGTAAATGTAGAAGTTGGACAGGAAATTAGTGCGGATACATTATTAGTTAAATTAGAAGATGATTTGTTAATTACAGGTTGCGAGTGATGAGAGATGTGTAGAAATAACTACACATCTTTTTTTGTTTCCTATATTACAAAAAGCACATTGTTTTTTCACAAATCTCACACAACCTTTTGGTATTATTTTCGTGGAGTATACGGTTTCTAGGGAGGAATATTGATGAAAGTAAAATATGTCGTACTTGCTATATGTTTATGTTTCGTATTTACGGTAGTCGGGTGTGGGAAAAAGGAAACAGCAGCTGTTGCCATTGATGAGAAACATGATAAATGTGATATTTGCCAAATTGGGGTAACAGATAATCAATTTGCAACAGAAATTATTTTAGAAAATGGAAAAGCGTTAAAGTTTGATGATATCGGTTGTATGTATAAATGGATGGAGATCAACTCAGATGAAAAGACGAAAGAGAAATTTGTCCGAGATTATGATTCGAAAGATTGGATTTCGTTAGAAGACGCTACTTACGTATATGATAAAACAATAACGACACCGATGGCTTATAATGTCATTTCATTTAAAAATAAAAAAGATGCAGAGAGCTTTGTATCTAACTATAAGGGGAAAGTTCTTTCGTATAAAGAGCTAGCAGAGCATAAATGGGAAATGAATAAAGAGATGATGGGGAAACCGAAAGCAGGAAATCATGGTGGACATCATTAATAGAAAAAGACAACTATGTAGTTGTCTTTTTCTATTATTACTCAGGTGCAAATATAGAAAAGGTGTAAAATTTTTAGCAGAACGGTTACAATGGAATATAGTAACCTAAAGCAATCATTTATGTACTTTTTAGAAATGTATACAAATGCGGTAAAAACGTGCTAAACTAATTGCTTCATAATGTTAATGATGGGGCCATCAGGCGTATCATTTCAATAGGTTGAGAAACATAGTATAAGCTTAAGATAATCCGATTAAAGAAGGAATCTAAAGGGCTTATGGATAAATGTACTCAAGAAGAGTTATTGTATGTGATGGAGGAATGGTTAAGAAAACATTATCTTTCATAGGAGCTGTAGTTGTGAGAAAACAAAAAATTTTATTATGTATTTTATTAGGACTTTTAATGACGGTAGTGGCTTGCGATAAGCAAGAAGAACCAGAATCGAAACCGGTTCATGTGAAAAATGAGAAGAAAAAAGAGAAGCATAAAGAACAGGAAGAATCTAAAGAAGAGAAAAGTATAAATTTAATGGACAAACAGTTGTTACTTTCAGCTACTCTTGGAGACACAGAGACAGCTATGAAGTTGATTCAGGATGGAGCGAATATAAACGTAGAAGGTGACAACGGAGAAACGCCTGTCCTTGCAGCGACGTACCAAAATCATGTAGAGACAGTTAAAGCATTAATTGGTGCAGGTGCTAATATTGAAATTAAAGATGAGAAAAAAAGTAATCCACTTCTTTATGCAAGTAGAGAAGGATATACGGATATTGTAAAAGTATTAATTAATGCAGGAGTTAATACGAAAGAAACGACTAGGTCAGGTGGGACAGCACTTATTTCTGCATCTGAGCGTGGCCATGTAGAGGTTGTTAAAGAATTATTAGAGCATACAGATATTGATGTGAATTATAAAAATGAACGTGGTGGAACAGCGTTATTAGAAGCAATTGTATTAGGAAATGGTAGTGAAAACCATAAGAAAGTAATTCAATTACTTATTGATCACGGTGCAGATGTAAACATGGCTAACAAGGAACATCTGACGCCACTGCAATACGCTGAAAAAAGAGGTTTTAAAGATATTGTAAATATGTTGAGGGTAGCTGGAGCGAATGAAGTAGTACAGCCACAACAACCAGTAGAGTAAAAAACGAAAAATAATCCCATTTAGATAGACAGAATGAAGAAATCAGTTAGTATGATGGATTCAGTAATGTGTATTTGAATGGGATTTTTATTTTGAACATGAAAAATAGATTATGAATGGATGGTAAATGGAGTAAATAAGGAGGCAACCTTATTTGGCAATTGTAAAAAATGAAAAAGTAGTTTCTGTTTGTTGCAGTGCCAGAAGTACGCCCGTAGCTGCTGAGGCAAGTGTGGAAACTTTAGCGGAGTTTCAAGGGAACGGATATGGTACTGATGTTGTTACAGCCTGGGCCATATCAATACAAGAGAAAAGGCGCATTCCACTTTATAGTACTGCTTGGGATAACTTTAGTTTGCAAGCAGTGGCAAGCAAACTAAAAATCATTAACTATGGAATGAATTTACATATTGATTGAATTTTAAGTATTGTTTCGTTCTATTTATTTATATTTTAATATCTAGATTAATGTAAATAATGATATGGTGAATATTAACATTCGATTAACACCTAATTAACAATCTATCAAAACTGACTTAATAAATGCGTAATATAGTAAAGGTAACAAAATAACTAGGGTAGAGAACATTTGAGAACACCCACTTACATATAATGTGCCACTTTCTTAGGTGTGCTCTATTCCCTAGAGTTCAAATAAGGAGAAAGGCGTTCTATGTAAGTAGGTGTTTTTAGTTTGGATAAAAATAGAACAGTTAGGTGGAATAAATGTTTAAAGAACCTTATATTGCGATGATAAAGGATTGGAAAGGATACAAAGCATACAAAAAATTGCCGAAAACAGTTTTTCTTATGACTGGTTCAATGCTGGAATTACCAGAGCGTGTATATGAATTGCAGAAACATGGACATGATGTATTTCTTCATTGTGATTTTATACAAGGCTTAAATACGAATACAGAGGAAGCGCTTTTGTATATTCAAGATGTTATCGGGGCACAAGGTATTATTTCAACAAAGGGTTCAACAATTCGAAATGCTAATAAAATTGGATTGAAAACAATTCAACGTATTTTTATTGTAGATACTTTATCTCTTACTAAATCAATTGAAAATTGTAAAACGACTAAACCAAATGCAGTAGAGATTATGCCGGGGATTATGCCTTCTATTATTAAGCAGCTAGTAGAGGAAATAGAGTTTCCTATTATTGCAGGAGGGCTGATTCAAACGCGAGAAGATGCGGAAATTGCAATTCGTGCAGGAGCAAGTGCGATTTCAACAAGTCATTATGAAGTATGGATACAAGAAGAAAAAAGGAGTGCAACCTTGTGATTGAATTGAAAAATGTTTCAAAGGTATATAAAAATGCAGAAGAGACAGCGGTTAAAGGCATATCGGTTCATATTAAGAAGGGTGAATTTTTTGTTTTAGTTGGACCTTCGGGATGCGGGAAAAGCACATTATTACGAATGATCGCTGGCTTAGAAGAGATTTCTTCAGGAGATTTAATTATTAATGAACGTGTTGCAAATGATCTAGAGCCGAAAGACCGTAATCTATCAATGGTATTTCAAAATTATGCATTATATCCACACTTATCTGTAGAAGAAAATATTTTATTTGGACTTAAGGTAAGAAAAGTACAAAAAGAAGAGCGACAAAAGCGATTAATGGAAGCTATTGAAATGGTAGGACTGAAAGAGTATGTGAAAATGAAACCAGGCCAATTATCAGGCGGACAAAGACAGCGTGTTGCACTTGCCAGGGCAATTGTGAGTCAAGCGCCAATCTGTTTAATGGATGAACCACTTTCGAATTTGGATGCGAAATTACGTGCGCAAATGAGAATTGAAATTAGAGAAATTCAGCAGCGATTAGGAATTACGATGATTTACGTTACCCACGATCAAATAGAAGCGATGACTATGGGTGATCGTATCATGGTTTTAAATAAAGGAAGTATACAGCAAGTTGGAACACCACTTAACATATATAACGAACCAGCAAACGAATTTGTTGCAAGCTTTATAGGTTCTCCTTCTATGAATATAAATGATGGGGAAGTAAATAAAGAAAAAGGTGTATTACATATAGGACAATTGCAAATTCCATTATCTATTAGACAGTTAAAGCAATTACCAGAAGGAACAATTCGCATAGGCATGCGCCCTGAGCATATTGCACTGTCTGAGGAGGGACAAGAAGTGACGTTGCAATCTGTAGAAGTATTAGGGAATGAATCTATATTGAACTTTGCGGTAAATGGAACAACTTGGAGTGCGAAAGTTATCGGACAGTTACTCCTGAACAAAGGTGACAAAGTAAAATTATTATTCTCGCAAGAAAAGTTATGCTTCTTTAACGAAAACACGAATGAACGCTTAAAAGTGGTAGCTGAAGAAGAGTTGAAAGTGGTGGCGAAATAATGATCGAAGTAAGTAAGTTACCAGTTCAAACAAAGGTGTCAAAAAAGAAAAAATTATGGGAGAGAACGAAAGATTTAAGAATAGGATTATTGTTTTTGGCGCCATCTATTTTGCTATTTTCGATTTTTCTGTTCTATCCATTGTTTAGGACGATTTATTATAGTTTTTATTTAACCGATATACATGGAGAAGCTAATCTTTTCGTTGGCTTAGAAAATTATCAATATTTATTCTCTGATCCAGCCTTCTACAAAAGTATAAAATCAACTTTATTATTTGTTTTATATACAGTTCCTACGAGTATTATATTTGCTTTGTTTCTTGCATTGATTGCAAATGGAAAGGTAAGAGGTATTGGGTTATTCCGAGTTCTGTTTTCTTCGACGATGGGAATATCAGTAGCTGCTAGTGCAGTGATTTGGCTATTTTTATTTCATCCAAGTGTAGGATTATTTAATAATATATTAGCCTCTATGAACCTTCCTGCAATCGCATGGTTAACGAGTCCGGACTGGGCACTATTCTCTGTATCAGTTACAACAGTTTGGGTGAATACAGGTTTTGCATTTTTAGTTATATTAGGTGGTTTACAAAATATTGATACGTCTTTATATGAGAGTGCATCTATAGATGGTGCTAGTTATTTATATAAGCTTCGCCGTGTTACATTACCGATGCTATCACCAACTTTATTCTTTATTGTAACAGTAACATTAATTAGTGCGTTCCAAAGCTTTGGACAAATTGATATTTTAACGCACGGTGGACCAAATGATGCAACGAATTTAATTGTGTACTCGATTTACAAAGAGGCGTTTGTGAATCATCAATTTGGAACAGCAAGTGCACAAGCGATGGTATTATTTGTTTTCATTTTCGTTGCTACATTACTTCAATTTAAGTTTGCTGAGAGAAAGGTGCATTATAAATGATTGTTAAACAGTGGAAACAAAATTTCCTATTATACATGCTACTCATTATTAGTGCAGTGATGGTATTTTTTCCTGTACTGTATGCATTTTTAATAAGCTTTATGACACCAGACGATATTCAAATGAGAAGGTTATTTCCGACCCAGTTTACTTTTGATAATTTCATTAATATTTTTCAAAAAGTACCGCTTTTTACATACTTATATAACAGTTTAATTGTATCGACAGTCGTTATGATTGGACAACTTATCGTATCAAGTTTAGCAGCTTATGCTTTTGTTTTTCTTCAGTTTAAAGGGAGAAACTTAATTTTCTTCCTGTTTATTTCAACGATGCTTATTCCGTGGGAAGCAACGATGGTGCCTAACTTTTTAACGATTCAAAACTTTGGCTGGATCAATAGTTTCGCCGGGATGACAGTGCCGTTTTTTGCAACAGCTTTCGGTATTTTCTTGTTACGTCAACATTTTATGACACTCCCGAATGAACTGAAAGAAGCTGCTTTTATTGAAGGGATTGGAAATATAAGATTTTTATTCAGCGTTGTAATACCGTATTGTAAAACGAGTTTTATTACGCTTGGAGTATATAGCTTTTTAACAACATGGAATATGTATTTATGGCCACTTTTAGTGACCACTGATGAAAAAGTAAGAACAGTGCAAATCGGTGTAAAGCAGCTTCAGTCTCAAGAAGTTGCAACTGATTGGGGAAGCGTAATGGCCGGTGTTACGGTTATCGTTATTCCAACATTGATTTTACTATTTTTAGGGCAAAAGCAATTACAACAAGGATTAACAAAAGGTGCAATTAAATAACTAAGAGAAGGTGAGATTTAAATGAGTCTAGTTAAAAAAGGTGCTGCTCTATTAATGGTAGCAACAATGGCATTATCTAGTGCAGCTTGTTCAAATAGTAAAACAGAGGGAAAACCTGAAGTACAGGCAAAAGTAGCACCTGTTGAAAAAAATGGTGATAAAACTGTAATTCGCTTCTGGCATGCGATGGGTGGAAAAACACAAGGAGTATTAGATGGTCTTGTTGCAGACTATAATAAGTCGCAAAATAAATATGAGATAAAGGCAGAGTTCCAAGGGACATATGAAGAGTCTTTAACGAAATTTAGAACGATGTCTGCAACGAAAGAAGCGCCAGCTCTTGTTCAATCGAGTGAAATTACAACGAAATATATGATTGATAGCAAAAAAATCACACCAATTGATAGCTGGATAAAAAAAGATAAGTACGATACGTCAAAATTAGAAAAAGCAATTACAAATTATTATTCAGTTGATGGAAAAATGTATTCTATGCCATTTAATTCATCTACACCAGTATTAATTTATAATAAAGATGCTTTTGCAAAGGCGGGCTTAGATCCAGAGAAAGCTCCAAAAACATATGCGGAATTACAAGAAGCAGCGAAAAAGTTAACGATTAAAGAAGGCGGAAATGTAAAACAATATGGATTCTCCATGCTTAACTACGGTTGGTTCTTTGAAGAATTGTTAGCGACACAAGGTGCTTTATATGTAGATAACGAAAACGGCCGTAAAGATGCTGCAAAGAAGGCGGTATTTAACGGTAAAGAAGGACAGAAAGTATTTGGAATGTTAGATGATTTAAATAAAGCTGGCGCACTTGGAAAGTATGGAGCAAGTTGGGATGATATTCGTGCCGCGTTCCAATCTGGACAAGTTGCTATGTATTTAGATTCTTCAGCAGGTGTTCGTGATTTAATCGATGCATCTAAGTTTAATGTAGGTGTTTCATATATTCCGTATCCTGAGGATTCGAAACAAAATGGTGTTGTTATTGGTGGAGCATCATTATGGATGACGAATATGGTTTCAGAAGAAACGCAACAAGGTGCTTGGGACTTTATGAAATATTTAACGAAGCCAGACGTACAAGCAAAATGGCATACTGCAACAGGTTATTTCTCAATTAATCCAGATGCATATAATGAGCCATTAGTAAAAGAGCAATATGAAAAATATCCACAGTTGAAAGTAACAGTAGATCAATTGCAAGCGACGAAGCAATCTCCAGCAACACAAGGGGCTTTAATTAGTGTATTCTCAGAATCACGAGATGCAGTTGTAAAAGCATTAGAAGCGATGTATGACGGGAAGAATAGTAAAGAAGCGTTAGATGAAGCTGCCAAAGCAACAGATAGAGCAATTAGCATTTCAGCTCGTACGAGTCAAAAATAAGAGAAAGCCGTATCCTTAAAAGGGATACGGCTTTCTTTATAGGGAGATAAGGGATCAAAGAAATGATGAAGTCTTATCTCTTTTATATGAGTAAAGGGTCTAGAGTGAATGTTGTCCTTTTCATTATTTATTTAACTCCATTGCGACTTGTTTACCATTTACGAAAACCTCTACTACCGCTACTACAACTTCCATTACTTTTTTCATCTCTCATCTCTCCTTATTTTTTGTTTCATTTCTTACTCTCAGTATAAGGAAATACAGTAATTACAACTATCGAATTGGATGACAAGAGACTTACATTGTTGTAAGGATAATAGTTTAGTTTGTAATAAAGTGAAACTGTAATCAGTGGGGGGCTTACTGCCCGTTAATGCGGGATTTCAATTCTGAACTTTCTGTCGTTTTGAACTATAATTAGAAAGAGGGGGGATAATATGAAAAGAATTCTTGTTATTAGTGATATTCATGGAGAGATAGAAAAGTTCGAACATTTATTGGAAGAAGCTCAATATGATGCGAAACAGGATCAATTAATCTTACTGGGAGATTATGTAGATCGTGGTCCAAATGCGCGTGCTGTAATTGAAAAGGTAAGAGAATTGAAAAAAGAGGGAGCACTCATTTTAAAAGGAAATCATGAAGATATGATGATTAAGGCGTTAACGACAAATGAGGAACGTTCATGGAACCATTGGGTAAAAAGAAATGGTGGAGATAAGACATTATATAGCTATGGATTTGTAGAAGAAGATATTGCGGTTAATGAGAAAGACTTCCAAAAACCGATTTTACACTCTCGTGTATTAGAGGAACATATAAAGTTTATTCAAGAATTAGATCATTACATTGAAACAGAAGAGTATATATTTGTACATGCTGGGGTTGAACCGATGAAACGAGTTTCTGAATCTGAACCATATACATTAATGTGGATCCGTAATGAATTTCATAATGGATATAGCGGTGAAAAGGTTATTGTATTTGGGCATACGGAAACAAAAACGCTTCATGGTAGTGAGGATTGCGGAGTGTATTTTGGTAGTAATCGTATTATTGGGATTGATGGCGGGGCTGTGTATGGCGGTCAGCTAAATTGTTTAGAGTTGCCGAGTAAAAAGGTATATGTAATAAAAAATTGAAAGAGATAAGAGGAATCTTATTTCTTTCAATTTTTTATTAAGCTAAATTTAAGACAAAGTTTTTATAATAAAACTTCAAAATTTTAGAAGGAAATAGTTAAAAATGAAATTACGTAATGTAACTACATTCTTTTGTTATGAAGAGAAGAAATGTAATAATAAATAGAATTGAACTATTTGATGGAAGGTGAGAGCATGCGTTTACTTGTAGTAGAAGATAATGCTTCGTTATTAGAGTCTATCGTACAAATTTTACGTGATGAATTTGAAGTAGATACGGCAATAAATGGAGAAGATGGATTGTTTTTAGCTCTTCAAAATATATATGATGCAATTTTGCTGGATGTGATGATGCCAGGGATGGACGGATTTGAAGTGATTCAAAAAATACGAGATGAAAAGATTGAAACACCAGTCCTGTTTTTGACAGCGAGAGATTCTTTAGAAGATCGGGTGAAGGGATTGGACTTTGGTGGAGATGACTATATTGTTAAGCCATTTCAGGCCCCTGAATTAAAAGCGAGAATTCGTGCTTTACTACGCAGAAGTGGTAGTTTAACAACGCAGCAAACAATTCGCTATAAAGGCATTGAATTGTTCGGAAAAGATAAAGATGTTCAAGTAGATGGAAAAGGTATGAAGTTATCATTAAAACAATATGAGCTTCTAGAGTACCTTGTTCAAAATAGCGGAAAGATTTTAATGCGTGAACAAATTTTTGATCGTGTTTGGGGATTTGATTCAGATACGACAGTAGCGATTGTAGAAGTGTATGTGCATCATTTACGTAAAAAATTAGAGCCATTCGGTTATCAGAAAGATATTCAAACCGTTCGAGGTATTGGATATATATTAAAAGAACAATGAAAAAAGGAAGTATGTTTCAAAAAACACGCATTCGTTTGACTATAGTGAACTCATTAGTATTTATTCTATTAATAGGTATATTAGGCAGTATTATTTATTCGTACACATACAAGCGTATTTATAGTGAAGTAGATCAATCTATAAAAATGATAGCTCAGTATAGAGAAAAATTAGATGTTAAAGTACCACCAAGAAAACGCATGGAGAATATCCAAATTGGAGATCCGCGAGTAACTAGAATAACTTGGAATGGGAAAATAGTGAAAATAGAGGGCGATAACCGTAAATTCCGTTCTATTTTTGAAGAGAATTTGGAAAGTTTTTCTCCCGAAAAATTAGAGGAGTTACAAGATATTGAAGTACAAGGACGATATTTTAGAGCATTTTCGCTTCAAAAAGATGGAGAAATAGTTCAAATCGTGCGAGATATAACAGCGGAAGAAGGAATGTTAAATACTTTATTTTTAATTCTCGTTATAGGTTGTAGCATAGGAAGCCTCTGTGCGATAGGTATTGGCTTTTTCCTAGCTGGTAGAGCACTTGTACCTATTCAAAGTTCATGGGAGAAACAGCAACAATTCGTTTCTGATGCATCACATGAACTCAGGACACCACTTGCAGTTATTCAATCAAAAACGGATGTTTTATTCCAGTCACCATCCGCTACGATAGAAGAAAAAGCGATGGATATTTCTACAATTTCAAAAGAATGTAGGCGGTTATCGAAACTCGTTAGTAATTTATTATTGCTAGCACGTTCTGATTCTAATCAAATTGAGATGGATAAGAAAATATTTGAACTTGATAAATTGTTAGAAGAAATAGTAGCTCCATATAAAGAGATTGCTTCTTATCAAGAAAAAGAAATGATGCTAAAAGTAGAACGTGGTGTATCTTTTATGGGGGATAGAGAGCGGATTCATCAAATGATGGTCATACTGTTAGATAATGCGATGAAGTATACAAACGAAGGTGGGCATATTCAAATTGATTGCACGCAAACGAGTAGTTCAATTCGCATACAGGTGAAAGATGACGGGATAGGAGTGAAAGAAGAAGATATTCCGAAATTATTTGATCGTTTTTATCAAGGGGATAAAGCAAGAAGTACGTCAGAAGGAGCTGGATTAGGTCTTTCAATCGCAAATTGGATTGTAGAAAAGCATTACGGAAAAATATCAGTAGAGAGCAAATGGGGAGATGGCACTTGTTTTGAAGTGATTTTCCCTAAAAATCAAAAAATATAAGTAAGAAGACGACCTTGTTTTTACAAGGTCGTCTTTTTTTAAGGGAAAGTTAAGAAACTATTTATATTATGTATGGCATAAAGAAAGTTCGTTACATGAAGAAGAGATTAGGTGTATGTGAGTGGGGTTTATCAATCATAATGTTATCTCAAGCAGCGATGAGATGTATGTATAGTATTAAAAAAACTAGGGGAATGATGGGAAAGAAAGTATAAGAGGGAGGAATTAATTTTGAAAAAGAAAATGATGACGGTATTCACTATTGGAGTAATGAGTTTAAGTATATTAGGGGGGGCCTCTCCTTCTGAAACACAAAAAGGAAAGACAGATTACACGCAGCGCAGTAAAGAACAATTGAACAATGGTAAGATACATGCAGTGCATACAGAAGAAAAAGCAGAGAAACTAGGTATTGAAACGGAAGGAAAAGAACAAATTACACTAGAAAAAGAAATTCATGAAACAGAAGTAGGAAGGGAAGCAGAGCAGTTAGGCATATCGATTGAAGGAAAAGATGTTGGGATGCTGTCAGAAGAAATCTATGAAACAAAAGTAAAGCAAGAAGCGTTAAAGCTAGGTATATCTATAGAGAATACATCAATTGTAGATTTAATTACTCAAATTAATGCGATTAAAATTAAAGATGAAGCAGATAAATTAGGTATTTCGACAGATGGAAAAGAAATCGAAGACATCGCGGAAGAAATCTACGGAAAGAAAGTAAGAGAAGAAGCAGGAAAGTTAGATATTTCTCAAAAAGGAAAAGAAATTGAAGAGTTAGCACAAGAAGTGTACGAACAAAAAGTACAAGAAGAAGCAAAAAAACATCATATTGATTTGTATGGTAAAGATATATATCAAATATTAAGAGAAATTAATGAACAAAAGGTGCTACAAATGGCAGATGAGCTTAATATGGATAAAATGAATATGAATATTCAAGAGTTAGCGGAAAAGATAAAAAAAGATCAGCCTGAAAAAGGAAAAGAACTAAATTTTGTACCGATGGTACGAACGGATGCTGACGCATTTTATTCTTATTTAACGAATTAATAAGGGTGTGAAAGCGATAAGAAAATTGAAGTGGTATATATGTACAGCTTTACTAGGTGCAGCAATATGGAGTGTATATACAAATGGAATTCCAAAGTATGTAGAGAAGTTAACATTCTCAAATATACAAAGAGGAAAAGAAACGGAGTTTAGTAATAACGATGAAAAAGTCATCTTAGCAAATGTTCCCTTAATTCAGCAGTTACCAGAATTGGATAGAGGCTGTGAAGTGACGAGCTTAGCGATGATGTTACAATACGCTGGTGTTTCAGTGGATAAGATGACATTAGCAAATGAAATAAAAAAAGTTGATTTTATAGACGATGGTGTGCGCGGGAATCCGAATGAAGGATTTGTAGGTAATATTTATACATTTTCTGAATCGGGATATGGTGTATATCATGGGCCACTTTTTCAGTTAGCGGAAAAATATTTACCTAATAAAGCTGTAGACTTAACAGGGAAGAATATAGAAGAAATTTATAAGAGTATAAAAGCAGGGCAACCTGTAGTCATGATCACAAATGCAACATTTGCACCATTAGATGAAGCTGAATTTACTACATGGGAAACAAATAGTGGAGATGTTTCTATTACGTATAATGAACATTGTGTTGTACTTATTGGGTATGATCAGGAATCTGTATATATTCGAGATCCACTTGAGGATAGCTTAGATGTAAAAGTACCGAGAGAAACCTTTGAACAGGCATGGGTACAAATGGGAAGTCAGGCAATTAGTTATGTAAAGAGCGCTAAATAAATTAGGACGAAGAGTTTTAGTAATATGACTATAAGGCGAAGGGTAAAGATTTGAGGATTATAAGAGAAGTTTTATAGAGTAGAAGCTGTTAAGAAATAAGAGAACTTTAGCATATATAATGCTAAAGTTCTCTTATTTTTATGATTAAAATACGTATAAGGAGTGGATATGCAAAAATGCATAATTGACGAAAAAATTACATGTTATCATTATATATTGTTTTATATATATTAATTGTATAAAATGACACAAGTATCCACATTACATAAAGGAGGCTTATTATGCAAAAAATATTTAACTGGGTTAAATGTATGAGTATCAATAAAAAATTAATCATTTCATTTTTTATTATTTTAACTATACCAGGAATTATTATCGGTGGTGTTTCATATCAAACTGCCAAAACAAATTTTGAGCATCAAATGACAGATAAGGCAAAGGAGAATATTTCGATTTTAAATACTGTTATTTCTCAAAATATAGAAGAGAAATTTGTTGATGCGACGTACTTTGCAGACATCTTAACAGAGGATACATATCTAAATGGACAAGAAGAAATAGTAAGAACGAAGTTAGCACAATATATAAAGCTTCATCCAGAAGTAGAAGGTATTTATATTGGAACAGAGACGGGAAAGTTTATAAGAGAACCATTTATTCAAATGGCTGATGGGTATAATCCAACAGATAGATCTTGGTATAAAGAAGCACATGAAAATAAAGGGAAAGTAATTGTTACTGCGCCATATCAGTCAGCATCTACAAAAAATATGGTAGTGACGATTGCGAAAGAAGTAAAAGATGGTAAAGGTGTTATAGGAATTAATTTAAATTTAGATAACATCTTAAAAATTTCCAAAATGATTAACATTGGTGAAAAAGGTTATGCAGTTATTTTAGATCAAAATAAGCAAATTGTTAGTCATCCATCTAGAAAACCAGGTGCAAAAGTTACTGATCCTTGGATTAAACCAATTTATGAAGATAAACAAGGAAATGTGTCTTATACAGAACAAGATGATAAAAAGAATTTAATCTTTGCAACAAATGAGAAAACGGGCTGGAAAGTAGTTGGTGTTATGTTCGATGAAGAAATTACCCAAGCTGCCAGTCCAGTGTTTTATAAGACTTTGATTGTCATTGCTATCGCTATTGCATTTGGTAGTATATTAATTTATTTCATTACAAAGTCTATTACAAGGCCATTACGAAAAATAGCTGAATCGGCATATAAAATTAGTAAGGGAGATTTAACAGAGAAAATTACAATCCATTCCAAGGATGACATAGGGAAATTAGGGAATTCATTTAATGAAATGTCTACGTCTTTACAAGATGTTATTACCCAAATTAGCTTTTCAGCAGAACATGTTGCAGCATCGGCAGAAGAGTTAACAGCGAGCGTACAGCAAGCAAATGATGCGACAGATCAAATTACAATTGCAATGGAACAAGTATCAGGTGGGGCTGAATCACAAAGTCAAGGTGTTGAAGAAGGTGCGGCTACATTGCAACAAGTAAATACAGCAATTCAAGATGTAACTGGAAGCGCAGAGTCAATTTCTATTTCCTCATTACATGCGCGAGAAAGAGCTGAAGAGGGAGAAGATTTAGTTGAACAAACTGCAAAACAAATGCAGTCTATTTCTAGGTCGGTATCCGAGTCAGATGCTATTATTAAACTGCTTGATGAGAAATCAAAGCAAGTAGGAGCTATTTCTGAAGCAATTCAAAACATCGCAACTCAAACAAACTTATTAGCTTTAAATGCGGCTATTGAAGCAGCAAGAGCAGGTGAACAGGGACGAGGATTTGCTATTGTAGCAGATGAGGTTAGAAAATTAGCAGAGCAATCAGGAGAGTCATCTGGAGAGATTGCAAATTTAATTGCAGAAATTAAGGCGGATATTGAACATACTGTTAAGGCGATGGATAATGTGAATGGAGAAGTTCAACAGGGCCTTGATGTTGTAACAAAAACGAAAGTAAGTTTTACGGAAATTTTAAGTTCTACTACACATATTGTTTCTCAAGTTAATCAAATGGTAGAAACAACGAAGAGAATTGCTGGGGATGCAAATGAAGTGACAAATGCTATTGATGAAATTGCAGCTGCTGCAGAAGAAAATACAGCTAGTATGCAAAGTGTTGCAGCTTCAACAGAAGAACAGGTTAATTCCATGGAGGAAATTAGTTCAGCTTCGCAAAACTTAGCTGAGATGGCAGAAGAACTACAAGCGATGACTAGTAAATTTAAAGTATAATAACAGCAGATAAGTAAGGTGAAAATAATATCACCTTACTTATTTTTCTATTCAGCAATTAGGGGAGTCATTAACGGGATGAAAAAAAGAAAAAGACTATGGAATTTATGGAAAACGATTACATTGTTAGTTTGTACAGTTGTAATTTTTTCTTTACTTGTGACAGATATATTAATTAGTCATAATGTAGAACGGACGACGGAGGATAGCCAAGCAGAGAAGGCAAAAACAATTGCACACATTGTGGCGAATGATTCGATTGTAATCGATGGTTTGGTTGGGAAAGCAGATACCTCTGCAATCCAAACGTATACAAATAGAATATTACAAAACACAGGTGTTCAGTTTATTGTAGTTATGGACATGAATGGAATAAGAAAGTCACATCCAAATCCTCAAAAAATAGGGCATCATTTTATTGGGGGAGATGAAGGGCCTGCATTGAAAGGAAAAGAACATGTATCGTTAGCAGAAGGAACTTTAGGTATTTCCATGCGAGTGTTTGTACCAATATTTTCTGAAACAGGTGAACAACTTGGAGCTGTGGCTGTTGGTATTTCAGCAGATAATGTAAAAGAGAGAGTTAAGGAAAGTAGACATATCATTTATATTGGTGTCGGAGTTGGTGTATTAGTCGGAATTATAGGAGCAATATTGCTAGCTAGACATATAAAGAAAAGTTTATTCGGTCTTGAGCCGCACAGGATAGCAAAAATTCTTGAAGAAAGAAATACGATGCTACAATCTGTAAAGGAAGGTATTATTGCTGTAGATAAAGAGGCTAGAGTAACATTAATTAATAATGAAGCGAAACGTCTATTTAAAAAAAGCGGACTTGAAGAAGATTTTATCGGTAAAGATGTTGAGTTGTATATGCCAAATTCACGTATAAAAGAAGTATTGCAAACGGGAGAAGTACAATTAAACGAAGAACAAAATATTTATGGAATTACGATTGTGACGAATCGAGTTCCTTTATATGTAAAAGGAGAAATAGTTGGTGCAATTGCAACATTTCGTGATAAAACAGAGATTAGAAAACTAGCAGAGGAACTAACTGGTATTAGACTATATGCAGAAGCATTACGGGCACAATCTCATGAGTTTATGAATAAGATGCATGTCGTATTAGGGCTTACACATATGAAGCAGTATGAAGAATTACAGAAGTATATAAGCGGCATGGTATCAGAGCATCAATATGAAATTGGTGGAGTTATGAAAAGAATAAAAAGTCCAGTATTTGCTGGTTTTTTACTAGGTAAGCTCAGCTATGCTAGAGAGAAAAATATAAAATTAATTATAAGTGAAGATTCTTATATGCCGGAAATAGATGATGAAAGTATTACTCATGAACTTATTACGATTGTCGGAAATTTAATTGATAATGCATTAGAGGCAGTTACGAATTGTGAAAAGAAGCGAGTTGAAGTTAAGATACAACATGGGGATATACTAACTATTACAGTACAAGATACGGGAAAAGGTATACAAGAAAAAGAAATAGAGCAATTATTTACGAAAGGTTATTCCACAAAGGGAGATAACCGCGGTTATGGTTTGTATCTTGTAAAAGAAAGTATACAGCGAATAAATGGGGAAATTCATATGCATTCATTAGTAGGTAAGGGAACAACGATAACAATTGAAATACCTAAAGGTAGGGATGAGAGGCAAATATGATTAAAGTTTTAATTGTAGAAGATGACCCGATGGTAGCAATGCTAAATACGCATTATTTAGAGCAAGTAGGAGGATTTGAACTTGTTCAAGCAGTTAACTCAGTAAAGTCGGCGATCGAAATATTAGAGAAATCACGAGTAGATTTAGTATTACTTGATATTTTTATGCCTGAAGAGACTGGTTTTGAGCTTTTAATGTATATCCGGAACCAAGAAAAAGAAATTGATATTATAATGATTTCAGCTGTACATGATATGGGAAGTATTAAAAAAGCATTACAATATGGTGTAGTAGATTATTTAATTAAACCATTTACATTTGAACGATTTAAAGAGGCATTAACTATATATCGAGAAAAACTTACTTTCATGAAAGAACAACAAAAAATTAGTCAATCGGAATTAGATTTGTTAATTTTACAAAAAGAAAAAAGGGAGCCTACTGTCACGAAAGAGCTTCCGAAAGGGTTAACGAAGCAAACGTTGCAATTAATTTGGCAGAAGATCGAGTCGTTGAATGGAAGAGTGTTTACAACAGATGAAATGGCACAATTAGTTGGAATTTCAAGAGTTTCTATTCGAAAATATGTAATGTTTTTGACTGACATTGGAGTGTTAGAAAACGAAATGATGTACCAACATGTGGGCAGACCTGTAAGTAAATTAAGATGTGTTGATCAAAAGAAAATAGAGTTTTACGTATAAGCGACTTAATATAAGTCGCTTATACTTTTTTTAATTACAAAATCAATTACAAAACTTACAAAAACTATTTTTACTATTGAAAGCGTTTTAATATTGTTATTAAGAAAACGAGGGGGTGCCATATGGGAATTCAAAAGAATGTGGAAGCGGTATCATTTTCTGAAGGAAATGAAGTACAAAGAGAATCTTTCGCTTCTAAAATTATGAATGTAAAAATCGGTGTTATACCTTTACCGTTATATGTAGTATTGGCTGCTATTATTTATGGGGCATCTGTATATAATAAATTGCCAGCAGATATGATTGGTGGATTTGCAGTTATTATGATCATGGGGATTTTCTTAGGCGATATTGGGATGAGAATTCCAATTTTAAAAAATATCGGCGGTCCAGCAATACTTTCGTTATTTATTCCATCATTACTTGTATTTTTTAACTGGATGAATCCAGCTTCAATGGAAGCTGCGACTATGTTAATGAAAAAATCGAACTTTTTATATTTATATATTTCTTGTTTAGTAGTCGGAAGTATTTTAGGAATGAACCGTAAAGTGTTAGTACAAGGTTTCGTTCGTATGTTTATTCCTTTAGTAGTAGGGACGTTAGCTTCTGTAGCAGTAGGGTTATTGGTCGGTTCATTATTTGGATTTGAAATGAAGCACACATTCTTCTTTATCATCGTACCAATTGTGAGTGGTGGTATCGGGGAAGGGATTTTACCATTGTCGCTAGCTTATAGTGATATTTTAAATGAATCATCAGCGACGTTTGTATCACAGCTTATTCCAGCAGCTATTATTGGAAATATGTTCGCAATTGTAAGTGCAGGGTATATGAAGCGTTTAGGTGAGAAGAAACCGGAGCTTAGTGGTAACGGTGTATTAGTGAAAACAGACAATCAAGCAGAATTATTAAAAGAACAAAATACAGAGAAGCCAATTGACTTCTCATTAATGGGAGCAGGTTTATTAATTGCGTGTACGTTCTTCATCTTTGGAGGATTTGCTTCTAAGTTCATCGGTATTCCTGGGGCAATCATTATGATTTTTTCAGCAGCACTTGTGAAATACTTTAAATTAATGCCAGCAAAAATGGAGCAAGGAGCATTCCATTTATATAAATTTATTTCGAAGAATTTAACTTGGCCTTTAATGGTTGGATTAGGATTGCTATATATTCCGTTAAAAGACGTAGCAGCAGTTCTTTCAGTAGGATATGTTGTTGTGTGCGCATCGGTTGTTCTTACAATGGTAGCATCAGGTTTTCTTGTAGGGAAAGTGATGAAGATGTATCCAGTTGAATCGGCGATTGTAACTGGATGTCATAGCGGTTTAGGCGGAACTGGAGATGTTGCTATTTTATCGGCTTCAAATCGTATGGAATTAATGCCGTTCGCGCAAATTTCAACTCGTTTAGGCGGGGCGGCAATGGTTGTAATGGCGACAATATTATTAAAAATGTTTTCATGATCAAACAAGCTAGCTATATTCATATAGCTAGCTTGTCAAATTAAGGGGAGATTATAAGTATGTTAGCAAATCAAATTAATGAAAGATCATTGTTATTGCATAAAGAATTAGTAGGGAAAATTGAAATTACAAGTAAAGTGGAGGTAAATTCAGCGGATGATTTAAGCCTGACGTATACACCAGGTGTAGCGGAGTCGTGTAAAGCAATTGCGGCAGATGAAGAAACAGTGTATGACTATACAGCACGTGGCAATATGGTGGCAGTTGTTTCAGATGGAACAGCGGTACTCGGTTTAGGAAACATTGGACCGAAAGCGGCTATGCCTGTTATGGAAGGAAAAAGTATTTTGTTTAAGAAGTTTGCGAATGTAGATGCTTTCCCATTATGTTTAGGCACAACGGATGTAGATGAAATCGTTACCCTTGTAAAAAATTTAGAGCCTACATTTGCAGGGATTAATTTAGAAGATATTGCAGCACCGCGTTGTTTTGAAATTGAAAAACGATTAAAAGAAGAAACGAATATTCCTGTATTCCATGATGATCAACATGGAACAGCTATTGTCGTTTTAGCAGCTGTTATTAATGCATTAAAAGTTGTTAGCAAACAAATGGATAATGTGAAAATCGTTATTAACGGTGCGGGTTCGGCAGGAATTGCAATTGGAAAATTATTATTAAAGGCTGGTGCAAAGCACATTACGTTAGTTAGCCTAGAAGGTATTGTTTGTGAAGGTGAAACATGGATGAACGAAGCACAAATTGAAGTTTCAAAAAAGACAAATCGTGAACATGTGCGTGGAACGTTAAAAGAAGCAATTCACCAAGCTGATATTTTTATTGGCGTATCTGCTCCTAACGTATTAACGAAAGAACTTGTACAGACGATGAATGAGAAAGCAATTGTGTTTGCAATGGCGAATCCAATTCCAGAAATCTTCCCTGAGGATGCATTAGAGGCTGGGGCAGCTGTAGTAGGAACTGGACGCTCGGATTATGCGAATCAAGTAAATAATGTATTGGCGTTTCCCGGAATATTCCGCGGTGCGTTAGATGTGCGCGCAACTGATATTACAGAAGAGATGAAATTAGCGGCAGCATATGGGATCGCTAACATTATTACTGATGAAGAACGTAATGCGAATTATGTAATCCCGAATCCATTAGATAAAAGAGTTGTTCCAAGTGTTGCAGAAGCAGTAGCGAAAGCAGCTATTGATTCAGGCGTGGCACAAATTACGAAAATACCACGTTATTAATAGCGAAAAGCAGTGCCTAAAAGGCACTGCTTTTTTGAGATAAGAAATCAAAATAATGAAGAAGTGTAGAATTATTTATGTTTCTTCACTATTTATTTAATTCCATTGCAACTTGTTTACCATTCACTAAAACCTCAGTTACTGCTACGATCACTTCTATCATTTTTTTCATCTCTCATCTCTCCTCGTTTCATTTCTTACTTTAAGTATAAGAGAAGAGAGATAATTCAACTATCGAAGTACATGACGTAGAAATTACATTGTTGTAAGAAAGTGGTTTATTTTTGTCACTTTACTCAGCAGTGATTACAAACTGATCATAATATTTTTCATTCACATATATATTTAATAACCATAATCCAGATGAAGGTAGTGACATAGTGAGAGGGAGTTCGTTTGTAGTAGAATCGATTGTATTTGAAGTAGTCCAAGTTTGTTTGGAAGTTTCTTTTTGAAAGAGTACTTGTGTCGGAGTTACAGATCCTTGTTTTAGCGCAATAATAGACAATTTTCCAGTTGGTATTTCAGAATCTAGAAAGTGCCACATTATTTCATTTTGTTCATTTGCGATAATAGGACTATCAGCCATTGCGACTTTACCTTCGATGCCTTTTAAAGGCATTTTTCCTTCTACGAAAGAAGGTGTTTCTTCCCAATTTACATCTTTTAAAACACTAAGGTGAAAGAAGGAAGGTGCGTTCACTTGAGTGGATGACGTTGCTATTACGTCTTTTTTTTGTTCTTTTGAATCCGGTTGCGTTTGTGTGCATCCAGTGATGAGGAAGGAGAGAAGTAGCATAGTTCCGATTTTTTTCATGGTGCCACACTCCTAGTTTTATTGTTAGTGTAATTGTATTTGCTAGAAGGCGGGACAATTCCTTTAAAGTATAAAAAGAGGTCGTAAGTTTTGTACGACCTCTTTTGACATTTTTATCCCGTAAAAGCCCGATTGGTGTAGGTTAATAATTAGTGGGAGATAGTCCCCACTAATTAAAGTTTCATTTTATATTTGTTCCGTTGTATAGGTTGGTTCGGTTTCTTTTTGAGGCATCGTCAAAAAAATAACGGACAGAACGATACATACGCCGCCTAATAATTGATATGTTCCAAAAGATTCATTTAGCCAAGTGATTGAAACGATGGCAGCTACAAGGGGTTCAATGCTAGATAAAATGCTTGTTTCTGTTGCTGCTAAATATTTAAGACTACCGATATATAGAAGGAAAGAAAGGGTACCACTAATAATGATAAGAATAAGCATAGAAAAAGTTTTTAGTGTAAGGGTTTGTGAAAATTGATTCCACCCGAATGAACGATTATAAATAAGTAGTGCAATTCCTCCGATTAACATCCCCCAACCAATTACTACAGTTGTCCCGCATTCTTTAATGAGAGAAGCCGGATGAAGGGTATAAAATGCAAATCCGATTGCTGTTAATAGTCCAAAAATAATAGCTTCTTTGGATAAAACAATGTTTTCAATTGAGCCATTTGTAATAATAAAGTATGTTCCTATTAGCGCGGCTATAATTGCGAATAGTTGCATGGAAGCAGGGAATTTTCTTTGTTCAAATGCAACATACATGGTAATAAGAACAGGACCTAGAAATTGAAATAGCGTTGCTGTGACTGCATTACTAATATGAACCGTTTCGATAAAGGCGTATTGCGCACCGAGCATGCCGAGAATAGAGAAAATAATAAGTTGTATAGAATATCTAGGGTGTTTCCAAATTTGAAATATGTTTTGTTTCTTTATAAGTAAGAAAGACAAAATAAATATTCCTGCAAGCAACAATCGAATTGTTAAAAAATCAATTGAGGATACATTAGTATGTTGAAATAGCCACTGAATCATTGGACCAGATAATCCCCATAATGTAGCCCCTGTAATAATCATAATGAGTCCGATACGTCTACCATTGTTCATTATCATGTTTCTCCTCTCCAGTATTTGATTTTTTATGTGTGACATGATAAAAGGAATTATATATAACTTCTGGTACTGTAAAAAGTATCAGATTTTAGTTTTATTAAGGGGTCAGATATTATGTTAGAATTAACGCCTAATTTAAATATGAATAGTAAAAAGGCATTGTATGTGCAATTGTATGAGTATATAAAAAAAGAAATTAAAGATGGATCGATTGTCCCTTTTACGAAATTACCGGCTAAGCGAAAGTTAGCGATACATTTACAAGTAAGTAAAAATACAGTAGAGGCAGCGTACGAACAATTACTGGCAGAAGGTTATATTGAGTCGATATCGAGAAAAGGTTATTTTGTATGCAAGATTGAGCAAATGGTTCATATAGAGGATAGCGGAGATAGAATAGAAGAAGTACCGTTTCAGGAGAAGAGTTATAAATTTGATTTTACACAAACAGGAATTGATACAAATGCTTTTCCATTCAATATGTATCGGAAAATTGTAAATGAAATATGGCAGCCGCATAATAACGAACTTCTCTTTCTAGGACACCCTCAAGGAGAAGCGAGCTTAAGAGAAGAGATTACGAATTATTTGTATGAATCTAGAGGTGTACGTTGTTCAGCTAGTCAAATTGTATTAGGAGCGGGAACACAAATATTAGTGAAACTATTGTTTCAATTGTTAAAGGGAAGCAATTATGCAGTTGAAAACCCAGGGTATCATAGAAAGATGGTTGTTTTTGAACAGGGAGAAGCAAGAGTCCAAATGTTATCTTTAGATAGAGATGGAATTTGTATTGCGGATTTAGAAAATAGCAATGCGAATGTTGTATTTGTTACACCTTCCCATCAGTTTCCGTATGGAATGATTATGCCTATTACGAGAAGGACGCAGCTTTTACAATGGGCCAAGAAAGAAGAGAGCAGGTATATTATTGAAGATGATTATGATAGTGAATTTCGCTATTCTGGAAAGCCTATACCGGCGCTGCAAGGGTTAGATACAGAGGGGAAAGTTATTTATATGGGGACGCTATCTAAAGCATTATTACCATCGCTACGGATGAGCTATATGGTGTTGCCGAAGAAATTAATTAAAAAGTATCAACAGCAATATTTATTTTATACACAAAGTGTTTCAAGAATGGACCAAGAAGTGATTAGAAGATTTTTAAATGAAGGCTATTGGGAAAAACATATTCATAAAATGCGTGTCGTCTACCGAAAGAAGAGAGATCGACTTGTTTTTGAAATAGAGAAGTATTTCTCTAATCGTGTTGAAGTGATAGGAGAAGATTCAGGATTACACATTTTATTAAAAGTGCATAATGGAATGCGGGAAGAAGAATTAATTCAAGAAGCTGCGAAACATAGTATCAAAATATATCCTGTGTCTACGTACTATAAAGACGATACTGCACCTGAAAATGTAGTTTTACTTGGGTTTGCGATATTATCAGAGGAAGAAATTGCGAAAGCGATTCAATTATTACACACGGCATGGTTTACAAGAAAGTAAAAAACATCCTCCAAACATGAGGATGTTTTTTATTATTTATTTTCATCTAAGAATAAGACCATATGCTCTTCGTCCCAATATTGTCCGTTATATTTTAATGAACGTTCTTGTACACCGAATGTTTTAAAACCTAATGATTCATAAAGTTTTTTCGCTCCATCGTTGCCAACAACAACATCAAGCATAACTTGTTCTACTTCTAAAGATTTAGCAAGCTCAAGACATTCTTTAATAAGTGCTTTTCCTGCTCCAAGTCCGCGCGCTTTTGGAGATACATATACAGAACCGATTTTAGCTTTATGTTCTTGTTTTACATATGGTTTCGTTTCCAGTGTTGCAACCCCGATTAATTTTCCATCTTTAAATGCACCTAGCGTATAGTTTTCATCTTGTGCTAATTTTTGTGCTTTATATTCAATCGCACACTCTTTATTAATAATATCTTCATAAGAAGAGCTGAATGCTTCAGGGTTTTGCTTTAATCCTTCTACGCGAAGTTCTAAGTAAATTTCTGCTTCGTCTTTTGTTAATACATGGATATCCAATTATATCACCCTCCAAATCTTTGCAAATGTACCTTTATTTTATATTGAAATAAGAATAATTTCAAAAGCTTAGCTTATATGAGCTGTTTTTATGAACAAAATAACACCAGTAGTGTTTACTGCTACTGGTGTTTTCACACGCATATTATTCAAAAGGTAGCTCGATTATAAAGTTTGTTCCCGCTCCTAATTGGCTTGTTACTAGAATAGAACCGTTATGCAATTCTACAATTTCCTTTGCAACAGCTAGCCCGATACCTTTTCCGCCTGTAGCTCGTGTTCTAGATTTATCGACACGATAAAAACGGTCAAATATATGCGGGATATCTTCTTCAGGAATACCTTCACCTTCATCTTGTACACTTATTGTAAAAGAATCTGTTTCCATGAGTACACGTATCGTAATGGCTGTGTTTTCTGGCGAATGTTGATAAGCGTTGTGTAATAAATTTAACATAACTTGTTCCATACGTCTTTCGTCTATACAAACTTCTAAATCATCTTTGCAATATACATGAAGTTGCATTTGCTTATTTGTTAATGTTGTTTTTGTTTTTTCTACCATTCGTTCTAAAAATGGCTGAAGAAGCACTTTTTGTTTTTTTATAACAAATTGGTGTTGTTCTAATTGTACAAGCATAAATAAATCTTGGACGAGATCGGTTACACTATCCGTTTCATCCTCAATAATTTGTAAGTATTCTTCTCGCTCCTCTTTTGTTAAAGAGTCTCTCTTTGCTACCTTCGCATAACCTTTCATATAGGTCAATGGAGTTAATAGTTCATGAGCGACACTAGCGAGAAATTCATTGCGCTCTTTTTTCATATACGTAAGTTCACTCGATAAATCTTCAATTGTTTTTGCTAAACTTCCGAGTTCATCATTTCGTTTAATACCTAATTGAATTGGCTTGTTTAATTTTGACATTTTTTCTGTCGCTCTCTTCATTTTTACAAGTGGTTCTGTAATAACGCGTGAAAAAACAAAGACAGAAATTGTTGTTAAAATAATTGTTAAAACGCTAATGATAAGAAATTGGTTCATGAGTTTAAGTAACATATTTTCTAGGAAAGATGTTTTTAATAACATATATAGCTTTCCTTGAAACTTTGTTGTGTTAAGTGGGCTTACTGTTGTGATGAACTTTGATTTTTTCCAGTTCCTTTCAACGACCAATCCGCCGTCTGGGACAGTTTCTGTTTTACAAGTAAGTTGTTTTTGCATATCTTTTGTTACGGGTTCTGAGGTGGAAATAATTTTGCCATTATGGTCAGTAATAATGATAGCTATATCGGAGTTAGAAATTGATTCCGATTCAACTAAGTGTGCAGCCTCATTCGTAATATCGAACTCAGGGTACACAGGACGTTTAGGATTTTTATTATGTTCAGCGTGTTTCATTTCTTTATAATATTCATCCCGTCTCTCGCGGCTTTTAATTTTTTTACTATAGCGATTACCTTTCTCTAAAAGAGCATCTGTTTCCTCTACAATACGCATTTTTGAAAGGCTTTTATAAAAAGATACGAAAGCAATTGTTTCAATACATAAAGCTAATATTAAAAAGTATGTCCCAATTTTAAGGGAAAGTTTACTCATTTTTTCACCATACCTTATTCATAATAAAGAGTCAGTGGTATACGATTTCCCACTGACCGAAGTAATTATTCACTTTTCCATTTATATCCGACTTTATAGACCGTTTCTAGGTAATCTTCAATCGGAAATCCTTTTTTGCGTAGTTTATCACGGATATTACGAATGTGTGAGTCAATTGTTCTATATTCGATATCTGTTTCATAGCCCCAAATTTTTTCGATTAAATCATCTCGGCTATAAGCACGGTTTGTATTTTGTAAAAATAGTCCGAGTAACGAAAATTCGATAGGAGTTAATGAGATTTTTTCATCATAAACTGTGACAGTATGTTTCGTTTTATCCCACTCAATACCATTGAAACTAACAAAGCCATCTTTTTTTGTACGGCGTAATATAGCCTCGATTCGTGCGACTAATACATGCTCATCAAATGGTTTTGTAATATAATCATCTGCGCCCATCGTGAGGCCTTTCACCATATCGTAGTTTTGGTTGCGAGCTGTTAACATAATGATAGGAACGTTGGAAATTTGACGAATTTGATAGCAAGTATCCCATCCATCCATACTTGGCATCATAACATCTAATAAAATAATATCGAATTCTTTTTGTTCGATTAATTTTAGTGCTTCAAGGCCAGAGGTAGCTTTCATACAAAAATAGCCGCGAGGGCTTAAGAACAGATCTAATAATCGTAACATACGTTCTTCATCGTCTACTAATAAAATTTTTACCATAATCTTGTGCACCCCAAACTGTTCATTCTACTTGTATAGTTTACATGAAAATAATAAAAAACTCTTTTTATGTGATTGAATGGAGGGCTGATTTTTTCGCTCAGAGTAATTGACATAAAAAATGCACTAGTTTTGCACAACTATTTTTTATAATAGAAAACGTAGCGACACAAAATACCCTATGTTGCGACATAACGTCATGTCATTTTATTTATAAAATGACAATTCCATTCTATTGTGTATGTGAGATAGAGAGGGTTTTCGTATTCACCTCGCATCGGATAAGAAAAATTTCCTATCTCACACTTTTTTTAAAAGGAGATCATACACATGAATTCAAAAGAAGAAATTTCAAAAAAAGAAAAGCAAGATCGTAATACGGTTGTCATGTGCGTTGCCGTATCTATGGTTATTATTATAAGTTGCGTAAATAAAATTTTGGGGATTTTATAATATAAAAAAAGCTGATTGCTTCTTAAGAAGCAATCAGCTTTTTTCATTGTTAGGGGGAGTGTTCATATAATAAACCAAGGTAAAATTGCTAATCCAGAAGTTACAATTGCTGTAGTAAATATTAAAAGCATAGCTCGTTTGTTTTGTTTCATGTCACATTCTCCTCTACATATCAAGTACATGCGATCAGCGTGGGATGTAGTTCCCCACTGAGTAAAGTTTCACTTTATATTTTTAGTATAATGAATGGAAAGGTTTGGTACGATCGATAAAGGTGACATGAAGATTACATTGTTGTAATGAAAAAAGCATCTTTCTTAATAAAAAGATGCTTTTGGAAAACTATATTGAAGTATTAATCATTTAAGAACAGAACCATATGTTCCTCGTCCCAATATTGACCGTTATGTTTTAATGAACGCTCTTGTACGCCGTAAGTCTGGAAACCTAATGATTCATATAATTTTTTTGCACCAGCGTTACCAACTACAACATCGAGCATAAGTTGTTCTACATGTAATTTATCGGCATTTTCAATAATTGCTTTAATAAGAGCTCGTCCTGCTCCAAGGCCACGCGCTTTTGGGGAAACGAAAACGGAACCGATTTTTGCTTTATGTTCTTGTTTAATAAAAGGCTTTGTTTCTAAAGTAGCAATGCCGATTAAATCATCATCTTTGAAGACCCCTAGAGTATACTTATCCGGATTGCTTAATCGTTTTGCCATAGCAGCTACAGGATCCTCATGTTTCAAAACGTCTTCATAGGAAGAGCTAAAAGCTTCCGGGTTCTTCGTTAAACCTTCCATACAAACTTTTAAATATATTTCTGCGTCCTCTGTCGTTAATAAGCGAATTTCCATAGTTGTAACCTCCTTGGTCGATTTCAAATAAAATAAATCCATTACTTTTATAAGAGTGTGTATGTGTTTTGTTAGCAGTCTCTTTTAATTTGTAAAAGAATGAAAAGATATATGCTACAATGTTTTGTTTTTTAATATGTAATGAAATTATATATTAACTTTATTAACTATTCAAGTCTTTAATATATTACATTTTCATAACTAAAATAACTCCTCAATTGAGGAGTTATTTTAGTTATTCGATTGATAACCATCAATTCGATGTGGATGTGTGTAAATATTGCAGGATTCATTTCTGATAAATCCTACGACTGTAATGCCTAAATCGTGAGCGAGTTGCAATGCTAGTTTTGTTGGGGCAGATTTAGATAGAACAATTTCACATCCGATTTTTGAAACTTTGAGTAAAATTTCAGATGAAATACGTCCGCTAAATGCGATAATTTTTCCTTTAACAGATATATCGTTGCGCAAACAATGACCATATATTTTATCTAATGCATTATGTCTGCCAATATCCATTCTTGATAGGAGGATTTTGTTTCGATCACAGAGCGCGGTATTGTGAACACCGCCGGTTTGGCGAAAGGTAGTGGAAGATTGTTGTAACGTATTCATTAAGTAAAAACATTCTTCAGGAGTAATTTTTACATGTATATCATGTAAGTCTTTTGCTTTTGCTGCATCGTTTACGAAAATAAAACCTTGTCTACCTTTTCCGCAGCAAGAAGTGACGTATCGTTTATTATATAAAGTTTGATAGAGCGGATTCACTTTTGATGATTTTACATGGACAATTCCGTTATCTTTTTGAACCCATAGTTCTTCAACATCGTTATAGGAAGAAATAATCCCCTCAGAAATTAAAAAACCAATTACCATATCTTCAATATAATTTGGTGTGCATACGACTGTTACATATTCTTCACCATTCAATTTAATAGTAATAGGAGATTCTGTAACAATCTCATCAAGTTGTTTTGAAAATGTACCAGATTGATAACATACAATTGTATAAGTCTCTTGCGTAGGCCCCATATTTAATTCCCCTTTTATATGTATTTCTCTCCCACATTTATCATAAAACAATGGGAAAAATAAAAACACCTATTAACAAGAAGATCACAGATTATTTTGGTTATTATTGTATATGTACGATATAATAGAACTGTAGAATAGTGATATTTTCAAGCTTTCGTAGTTATACCTTATAACATCTAGAATCGACTTCATAAGAAAGTATTTGGGTAGAGCGTTTCAAAAATATGTACAGTAATGCGATTTTGAAAACGGATTCATGATTGTGTTGTACAGTTGGTTGTAAGGAGAGGGGAAACTATGGCAGAACAGACAGTCCGTGTAACCGTCGATGGTAAAGAATTTTCTGCATCAGGTGAAAAGACGATACTACAATTATTTAACGAGAGTAATTTGGAACATCCTCAAATTTGTCATGTACCAGAAGTAGATCCAATTCAAACTTGTGATACGTGTATTGTAGAAGTAAATGGAAAGTTATTGCGTGCTTGTTCAACGAAATTAGAGAACGGTATGCATATCGAAAGGCAGTCCCAGCGTGCAAAAGAGGCGCAGACTGAGGCAATGGATCGAATATTAGAGAATCATCTACTGTATTGTACCGTTTGTGATAACAATAATGGTAACTGTAAAGTCCACAATACAGTACATATGATGGGAATTGAGGAACAGAAATATCCGTATGAGCCAAAAGTAAGTGCGTGTGAAGTGGATATGTCACATCCGTTTTATCGATATGATCCAAATCAATGTATTGCTTGTGGACAGTGTGTAGAAGTATGTCAAAACTTACAGGTTAATGAAACAATATCGATAGACTGGAGCTTAGACCGTCCACGTGTTATATGGGACAATGGTGTAAGTATAAATGACTCATCTTGTGTAAGTTGCGGGCAATGTGTAACAGTATGTCCATGTAATGCGTTGATGGAGAAATCAATGTTAGGTGAAGCTGGATTCATGACTGGATTGAAACCGGATGTGTTAGATCCGATGATTGATTTTGTAAAGGATGTAGAGCCTGGATATAGTAGTATTTTAGCAGTTTCAGAAGTAGAGGCTGCGATGCGTAAGACGAAAGTGAATAAAACAAAAACAGTTTGTACATTTTGTGGTGTAGGTTGTTCATTTGAAGTATGGACGAAAGACCGCCACATTTTGAAAGTACAGCCTGTTTCAGATGCGCCGGTTAACGGTATTTCCACATGCGTAAAAGGCAAATTTGGATGGGATTTTGTAAACAGTGAAGATCGAATTACAAAGCCATTAATTCGCCAAGGAGATATGTTTGTTGAAGCTTCATGGGAAGAGGCTCTTGAAGTTGTTGCATCCAATATGCAGCATATTAAATCAGAATATGGCAGTGATGCATTTGGGTTTATTTCTTCTTCAAAAGTAACGAATGAAGAAAATTATCTTATGCAAAAATTAGCCCGTCAAATATATGGAACGAATAATGTAGACAACTGTTCCCGTTATTGTCAATCTCCAGCAACAGACGGTTTATTTAAAACTGTCGGTATGGGCGGAGACGCTGGAACAGTGAAAGATATTGCGGAAGCTGGCCTTGTCATTATCGTTGGAGCAAATCCAACAGAAGGACATCCTGTACTTGCAACGCGTGTAAAACGTGCTCATAAATTACATGACCAAAAATTAATTGTGGCGGATCTTCGTAAACATGAAATGGCAGAGCGTGCGGATTTATTCATTCATCCGCGCCAAGGAACTGATTATGTATGGCTCGCTGGTATTACGAAATATATTATTGATCAAGATTGGCACGATAAAAAGTTCATAGCTGAAAATGTGAAGAATTTTGATGAATATAGCAAAATGGTAGAAAAGTATACGCTTGATTATACAGAAGAGATTACGGGGATTTCGAAAGAAAATCTGAAAGAAATGGCTCGTATGGTATATGAAGCAGATGGTACTTGTGTACTTTGGGGAATGGGTGTAACGCAAAATACTGGAGGAAGTACAACTTCAGCAGCAATTTCAAATCTATTGCTTGTTACGGGTAATTATCGTCGTCCTGGTGCAGGAGCATATCCATTACGCGGACATAATAACGTACAAGGCGCTTGTGATATGGCAACATTACCAAACTGGCTTCCAGGTTACCAAGCGGTTTCAGATGATGCGCTCCGTGCGAAATTTGAAAAAGCATACGGTACTACAATTCCGAAAGCACCAGGCTTAAATAATATTGCAATGTTACTTGCGGCAGATGAAGGAAAACTGCGTGGTATGTATGTTATGGGTGAAGAAATGGCTTTAGTAGATTCGAATGCCAACCATGTACAACATATTTTAGCGAATTTAGATTTCCTTGTTGTTCAAGATATGTTCTTATCGAAAACAGCTCGTTTTGCTGATGTTATTTTACCGGCAGCACCAAGCTTAGAAAAAGAGGGAACATTTACGAATACAGAGCGCCGTATTCAAAGATTATATGAAGTATTGAAGCCGCTTGGTGATTCAAAGCCAGACTGGTGGATTTTACAAAAAGTAGCTCGTGCGCTTGGCGGGGACTGGAATTATGAAAGTCCAAGTGAAATCATGGATGAAATTGCATCGCTTGCACCTTTATATTCTCAGGCAACATACGATCGTTTAGAAGGATGGAATAGTTTATGTTGGGGTAGCCATGATGGTAGCGATACACCGCTATTATATGTGGACGGATTTAACTTCCCGGATAAACTAGCTCGTCTATCATTAGATGAATGGGTACCACCAGTTGTAGCGCCAGATGAGTATAATTTACTTTTAAATAATGGTCGTATGTTAGAACATTTCCACGAAGGGAATATGACGAATAAATCGGCTGGTATTTTATCTAAAGTATCTGAAGTGTTCGTTGAAATCTCGCCTGAACTTGCCCTAGAGCGCAATGTGAAAGATGGTGGCCTTGTAGAATTAGCATCACCATTTGGGAAAATTAAAGTACAGGCACTTGTTACAGAGCGTGTAACGGGGAAAGAGCTATATTTACCGATGCATGCAACGGTAAATGAAGAGGCAATCAATATTTTAACTGGAACGGCGACAGATCTTTATACGTGTACACCAGCGTACAAACAAACGATGGTAAAGATGCGTGTACTACGTGAAAAAGGGAATCGTCCGTTACCATCTTCAAACCCGAGAGATAAAAAGCGTAATCCGCAAAACGGTGTTGAAATCCAGCAAAAATGGCAAAGAAAACAATACGTATCACTTGTGGACTAGGGGGCGGAGATAGTGGCGAAAGAAATTACTGTAATTAAAAAGAAAGTTGTAACAGAGGAAGAACAGAAACAGCAAGTAGCAGATGAACTTCTAAATGAGCTATCTAATAATCGTGAAGCAGTAGAAGAAACGATGCAGCTTTTAGCACAGTTGCAGAAGGCTGGTATATTAGATGCGGCAATTAGTTTACTTGCTGCGAAGGAAGATGTTTCAAAAATCGCTGTGGAGCAATTAAATCGTGAACCCGTTAAAAATGCGTTAAATAATATGATGGGGGCAGGAGAAGCGTTATCTTCAGTTGACCCAGAAATAACGAAGCAAATTACGTCAAGTTTAGTTACAGGATTGCAATTTGCAACAGATGAATTAAATAGTGGTAAAAAAACAAAAGTGATGGATTTCTTTAAAGTATTAAAAGATCCAGATATCAATAGAGCTATTACATTCGGTTTTAGCTTCTTGAAAGCATTTGGACAAGGGCTAGAGAAAAAATAGAATAAATGAAAAAGTGATGGGAAGTAGCCATCACTTTTTTCATTATATGTATAAGTGTGTTCATGTTAAGCGGAATATATTATTATTAAAAAGATGGATTAGAACTGGAAATATGGAATCCATCTCAAATACCGTTTTAGAATTTGGAGGAATATATGCAACACCGTAAAAAACTATCTATACCAGGAGTAATGAGACATTCCTTTCAAACAGTTAAATTTGCCTTTTGGAATGTATTAACTTTTCAACTTGCTTATAAATTATTAGCAGCGATTGTGTTTGTTCCGCTATTTGGAATCATTTTTAATAAGTTATTGTATTTTGGTGGTTATGCAAATGCGACAAATGATGAATTATTAGCGTTTTTAAAGACGCCTTATGGCATCTTAGCAATCGTAATTTTATCATTGTTAGCACTGTTTCTTATCTTTACAGAATTTGCGGTGCTTATTATTATTTCGTATTTCGCTCATAAAAGACAGAAGGTGAAATTACGTCCGATTTTATATAAAACGGTAACGTATTTACCTACTCTTTTCACATATTGCTTACCAGGATTTATTTTATATGCTGTCGTATTGTTGCCTCTTTTAAATATGGGATATGAAACGGCATTAATCCCGCAAATTCAAATTCCTAACTTTATTACAGGAGAGCTGTTTAAGACAACGATGGGACAAGTTGGTTATTACACGTTCTTTGCTGTAGTCGCGTATTTGAATCTTAGATGGATTTTCGTTCTACCTATTGTTGTTTTAGAGCAAAAACCATTTCGCGTGGCAGCACGTAAAAGTGCAACTTTAGTAAAGGAAAGCTTTTTTAAAGTACTATTCTTTTTAGTAGGATTTTTTATTTCAATTGGAATTGTATATGTCATGTTTTTGGGAATGTATTTATTGTGCCTATGGGGTGTTTATGAATTTACAAACCCGAAAGGAACATTTGCATTATTAGCTGAATCAACGATTTCTGTATTTTTAACGAGTACATTGTATTTATTCAGCTTTATCGTGACGCCATTTTATATTATGGCGATTACGCGATTATACTTACAAAAGGTTCCAGTTGAGGATGTTTTATTAGAAGAAGGATTAGATTATTCGAAAACGAAAGCAGATAAATGTTTCTTCCAAAAACATCGTTGGAAATTCATTGGCGTATACATTGTAGGGATTATTACTGCGGGAATGGTCGTTGCCTTCATTGTAACGTTTATTTCAAATTCGTATAAAGAACCGATTATTATGGCGCACCGCGGGTATATATCAAAAGGCGTAGAAAATACGAAAGAAGCTGTGCAAGGTGCTATTGATGCAAAAGCAGACTACGCTGAAATAGATGTATTACAAACGAAAGACGGTGAGCTAGCGGTTATACATGATTTGAAGCTGAAACGTCTCGCAAATGCTAATGTGCATGTGTCAGATTTAACGATGGCGGAGTTAAGGCAGCTTACCCTTAGTCAAGATGGACTTTCAGGACAAATAAGTACACTTGATGAAATCATTAAGCTAGCAAATGGCAAAATCAAACTTAATATAGAAGTGAAGCTTCATGGGGGCGAAAAAGATTTTGTAAACAAAGTCTTAAAAACGATTAAAGATAATGAATTTGAGAAGCAATGTGTAATTCAAACGTTACACTATCCACTTATTAAAGAGTTTAAGCGTGCAAATCCAGATATAAAAGTAGGGTATATACTGTATGCAAGTAGAGCTAACTTAAAGAATGTGAAGGCTGACTTTTACGTAGCAGAAGAATATATGTTAAATAAGAAATTAGTAAAAGAAGCAAGGAAGTTAAACAAACCAATTTACGTATGGACAGTAAATGATATGGAAAATTTAAAGGCATATTATAAGTTAAACGTAGATGGTATTATAACCGATTACCCTGAAGATGCACGTGAAACAATTAAGATGTTAAAAGAGCAAGAAGCGGAAGAAAGTGATCTGTTTGATAAAATTACTGAAACGACAGATGATTTATTTTCTAAGTTATTTATAAGTTACCCAGCTGCTAGCTAAATGCTAGCAGCTGTTTTTTTGTGAAAAGAATATATCTCTAAAGTATTGAGTAAAGTAATAACTGTATATGTATACGTTATCGCTTAGGTTTCTTACATTGTTAAATTATTGTCAAATAATAAATGATTGCTGTTTATTTTGAAGCAGTATAATAAAAATAGAGTGAAAGATAATGGAATGACACGAAACCCCTAATAGAATCAATGTTTTATATATTTACACTATTCTAAATATAAAAACTTTAGGAAAATGATATGTTAGCGTTTTCATAACTTTTAAGTTATGCTAGAATAAGGACATAAGTTATTAATTATTACAAAAAGAAAAAAGAATCTCTTTTTTCTGTTAATTATAAGGGGGCATTTCATTATGCGTATTGGGGTACCAGCAGAAATTAAAAACAACGAAAACCGTGTGGCAATGACACCAGCAGGTGTTGTACATTTAATTCGTAACAATCACGAAGTATTCATTCAAAAGGGTGCAGGTTTAGGGTCTGGTTTCACAGATGCTCAGTATGTTGAAGCGGGAGCAAAAATTGTTGATACAGCTGAAGAAGCTTGGAATATGGAAATGGTTATGAAAGTTAAGGAACCAATTGAAAGCGAATACAAACACTTCAGTGAAGGCTTAATCTTGTTCACATACTTACACTTAGCTCCAGAGCCAGAATTAACAAAAGCTTTAATCGAGAAAAAAGTTGTTTCTATCGCATATGAAACAGTACAATTAGAAAACCGTTCATTACCATTACTTGCACCTATGAGTGAAGTAGCTGGTCGTATGGCTGCACAAATTGGTGCACAATTCCTTGAGAAAAACAAAGGCGGTAAAGGTATCTTACTTGCAGGTGTTCCAGGGGTTAAACGTGGTAAAGTAACAATCATCGGTGGTGGACAAGCTGGTACAAATGCTGCTAAAATTGCAGTTGGACTAGGTGCGGATGTAACAATCATCGACTTAAGTGCAGAACGTCTTCGTCAATTAGATGACATTTTCGGAAACCAAGTAAAAACTTTAATGTCTAATCCTTACAATATTGCAGAAGCTGTTAAAGAGTCTGATCTTGTAATCGGTGCAGTATTAATCCCAGGTGCAAAAGCTCCAAAACTTGTAACAGAAGAAATGATTCAATCAATGGAACCAGGTTCTGTTGTTGTAGATATCGCGATTGACCAAGGTGGTATTTTCGAAACAACTGACCGTATTACAACTCATGATAACCCAACTTACGAAAAACACGGCGTTGTTCATTATGCAGTTGCAAACATGCCAGGTGCGGTTCCACGTACATCAACTCTTGCATTAACAAACGTAACAGTACCATATGCAGTACAAATTGCTAACAAAGGCTACAAAGAAGCTTGCCTAGGCAACTCTGCATTACTAAAAGGTATTAACACATTAGATGGCTATGTAACATTCGAAGCAGTTGCAGAAGCTCACGGTGTAGAGTACAAAGGTGCTAAAGAATTATTAGAAGCAGAAACAGTATCTTGCTAATAGAAGCATTATACAAAACAAAATCGAACAATATATAAAACAACATGATAAGAGCTAAGAGTGAAGATCTCTTAGCTCTTCTTGGCAAAAGGGGGCATACATCGTGGCCAACCTATTTAAAAAGAAATCCGTTACGCAATTGTTAGGGGAAAGTAAAAGTAAAACTTTGACGAAAACGCTAGGGGCATTTGACCTAACAATGCTAGGGATTGGTGCGATAATTGGTACAGGAGTTCTAGTATTAACTGGATTAGTAGCAGCAAGAGATGCTGGTCCAGCAGTTATTTTTTCATTCATGATTGCAGCCATCGTTTGTGGATTTGCAGCATTATGTTACGCAGAGGTGGCTTCTACACTTCCTGTTTCAGGTAGTGTGTACACATACTCATATGCAACTATTGGTGAGTTTGTAGCTCATTTAATGGGATGGACATTACTATCCGTATATGTTGTAACGACTGCCGCAGTAGCTGGCGGATGGACTGGTTACTTCCATAACTTAGTGAGTGGATTAGGGCTTGAAATTCCAAAAGCACTGCTAACGATTCCGTCTCAAGGTGGTATGGTGAATTTACCAGCAGTTATCGTTACATTAGTTATAACTTGGTTATTATCAAGAGGTACGAAAGAAAGTAAACGCGTGAATAACATAATGGTATTAATTAAAATTGGTATCGTTGTTTTATTCATTGCAGTTGGTGTATTCTACGTGAAACCAGAAAACTGGATACCATTTGCACCGTACGGTTTAAGTGGAGTTTTCGCGGGGGGAGCAGCAGTATTCTTTGCTTTCTTAGGATTTGATGCATTAGCAACTTCTGCTGAAGAGGTAAAAAATCCGCAACGTGATCTACCGATTGGTATTATCGCTTCGTTAGTCATTTGTACAATCATTTATGTTGTAGTTTGTCTCGTTATGACGGGTATGGTTTCTTATAAAGAATTAGATGTACCAGAAGCTATGGCATATGTGTTAGAAGTTGTAGGACAAGATAAAGTAGCAGGTGTAATCGCAATTGGAGCTGTAATTGGTATTATGGCAGTAATTTTTGCTTACATTTATGCAACGACACGTGTATTCTTTGCGATGAGCCGTGACGGTTTATTGCCAGAATCTTTCGCGAAAATTAATAAAAAGACAGAAGCGCCAACATTTACAGTTTGGTTAACAGGAATTGGTAGTGCTTTAATTGCTGGATTTATCGATTTAAAAGAATTGTCGAATTTAGCGAATATTGGAGCGTTGTTAACATTTGCGATGGTTGGTGTGTCAGTTATTATTCTTCGTAAAACACATCCAAAATTACAACGTGGATTTATGGTACCACTTGTACCGATCTTGCCGATTATTTCGATTGCATGTTGTCTATTCTTAATGGTAAATCTACCATTAAAAACATGGATGTACTTCGGTGCTTGGTTAGCAATTGGAGTAGTTGTATACTTTGTTTATTCGAAAAAACATAGTCATTTAAAAGACGATGGAAGTTCGCAGGATAATTTAGAACAAGCTAATTAAAAGCTTAATTAAAAGGGATATAAGTATAGTAAGCCTTGTGCGTCTAGGGAGCGCGCAAGGCTTTTTCTTTTGTTGAAATAAAGGGAATATATATTACTTTGTTGAATTTTTATGTCGGAATATGAAAAAAGGGTGGGAGCAAAATGGAAGAAACAAAAGTTGTAGTTGGAGCAGAGGGTTATAATAATAACCCTGGTTGGTTACATACGAATGAAGAAGAATTAAACTTATTACGGAGAGAAACTTGGCTTGATAAATTTCAACCTAATTCTTTATCAGTAATTTTGGCAGAACATGTATGGGAGCATTTATCATATGAAGAAGGAATTGAAGCTGCAAAAATTTGTTATGAGTTTTTAATGGAGAATGGATATATTCGTTGTGCAGTACCAGATGCATTTTTTCCAGATGAAGAATATCAGCAAGGGGTACAAGTAGGTGGACCTGGTCCATTAGATCATCCTGCAGCAAGCCATAAAATTGTTCATAACTATAAAACAATCACGTCCATGTTTGAATCAGCAGGTTTTCAAGTGAGGCTCTTAGAATACTGTGATGAGAATGGTAAGTTTCACTATAATGATTGGAATGAGAAAGATGGATTTATTTATCGTTCGAAACGTTTTGACCATAGAAATCGGGATAATCAGTTAGGATTTGTTTCTTTAATTGTGGATGCGGTGAAAATGAAAAGTAAGTAAAAAGGGGTGTGCGAATTGTGCATCCTTTTTTGTATGAGAATATAGAGGATGCGAAAAATATGTATACGACTTATTAAAATGTGAACGGAATGTTCATAAAAAAAATTCAGATTTCATTGACACATATGAGTAGGCGCTCATATAATAAGAGTATAAGATATATGAATGATTGTTCATATGTTCAATTAAAGAGGTGAGCTATAATGGCTGGAAATAAAGTAGAAACACCACAAGAGACATGTTCTCAAACGATAATTCATGAAGAAGTTGTAGAGCAAGTAAAACAAACAATTCCAACTGATGAAAGTTTAAGTAAAGTAGCAGAACTATTTAAAGTATTAGGTGACCGTACACGTACGAGAATATTACATGCGCTATTTGAAGCTGAAATGTGCGTTTGTGATTTAGCTTATTTATTAGGAATGACACAATCATCTATTTCGCATCAGCTTCGTGTGTTAAAGCAAGCGAAACTTGTGAAGAATCGTAAAGAAGGAAAGGTTGTTTATTATTCGTTAGCTGACCAGCACGTAATTCATATCTTCGAGCAAGCGTTTGAACACGTAAACGAAGAAGAATAAAAAGAACGCGAGGAGGGAGAACGATGGCTGAAGCGTTAGTGAAAAAGAAACTGATGTTAGAAGGTTTAGATTGTGCGAATTGTGCAATGAAAATTGAAAAAGGTGTTGGGAATATAGAAGGAGTAAATTCTTGCTCTGTAAACTTTGCAACAAAGACAATGATTTTAGAAACGGCACAAAATAAAGAAAACGAAGTTGTTACGGAAGCAAAACAACTCGTTACAAAATTAGAACCGCATATTAAAGTGCAAGAAGAACAAAAAAATAAAATTGCTAAAGAAGTATTTATATTAGAAGGTTTAGATTGCGCGAACTGTGCAATGAAAATTGAAAATAAAGTGAAGGAAATGCCAGCTGTCTCAGAAGCAACTGTTGATTTCGTATCGAAGAAACTACGAGTAGAAGTTGCGAATAAAAGAGAACTAGAAGCGACTGTAGCAAATATAACAAATGTCGTTCAAAAGTTAGAGCCAGACGTGAAAGTTGTTCGTGAAGAGAAGAACGGTCATGACCACGGGCATAGTCATGATCATGGTGAAGCAAATGTGAAAAAGATGGTAGGGAGATTAGTGGTTGGCGGAATTTTGACAGCAATTGCTGCATTAGCGGGCTTACCACAAATGGTAACAATTCCGTTATTCGTCCTTGCTTATTTATTAATAGGTGGAGATATCGTTTGGAGAGCGGTAAGAAACATAACTCGTGGCCAAGTATTTGATGAAAACTTCTTAATGGCAATTGCAACTGTAGGAGCTTTTGCAATTCAACAATACTCAGAAGCTGTAGCAGTAATGCTATTTTATCAAGTAGGAGAACTATTCCAAAGCATTGCGGTAAACCGCTCTCGAAAATCAATTACTTCATTAATGGATATTCGTCCTGATTATGCGAATGTAAAGGTTGGAAATGAAACGAAACAAGTATCACCAGAAGATGTACAAATTGGCGATTATATTATCGTTAAGCCAGGTGAGAAAGTGCCGTTAGACGGAAAAGTAATTGAAGGAACATCAATGGTAGATACTTCAGCATTAACAGGTGAATCTGTACCACGTGAAGTTGAAGTTGGAAATGATGTATTAAGTGGCTTTGTGAACCAAAACGGTGTGTTGACAATTGAAGTTACAAAAGAATTCGGTGAATCAACTGTATCGAAAATTTTAGATTTAGTTCAAAATGCAAGCAGTAAAAAAGCACCAACGGAAAACTTTATTACGAAGTTTGCACGTTACTACACTCCAGTTGTAGTTATTACAGCGGCAATCATGGCGTTTATTCCACCACTTATTTTAGAAGGAGCTACATTCTCTGAGTGGATTTATAGAGCTTTAGTGTTCTTAGTAATCTCTTGTCCATGTGCGTTAGTTGTATCCATTCCTCTTGGATTCTTTGGAGGTATTGGTGGTGCATCTAAAAGTGGTGTGTTAGTAAAAGGTAGTAACTATTTAGAAGCTTTAAATGATGTGAAATATATTGTTTTTGACAAAACAGGAACATTAACAAAAGGTGTTTTCAAAGTTACAAAAATGGAACCGAGCGAAGGCACTACAAGTGAAGAGTTATTAGAGTATGCGGCATTTGCTGAAGTATATTCTAACCATCCAATTGCCCAATCTATTCGAAAGGCATATGGAAAATCAATTGATGAAAAAATAATCGATGATTATAACGAAATTTCTGGTCACGGTACAGTCGTAAAAGTACAAGGAAAAGAAATTTTTGCAGGTAATGCAAAATTAATGAGAAAAGAAAATATTGAATTTAAGCAACCAGAAACAGTAGGTACATTAGTTCACGTTGCTGTAGATGGAAGATATGCAGGTTATATTGTTATCTCTGATGAGGTAAAAGAGGATTCGAAACAAGCGATTCAAAAGTTAAAAGAACTAGGTATTAAAAAGACAGTAATGTTAACTGGTGATGCAAAAACAGTTGGTGAAGCTGTTGGTAAAGAATTAGGCTTAGATGAAGTTCATGCGGAATTACTACCGCAACAAAAAGTAGAAGAGATTGAAAAAATTGATGCAGCGAAGCACGGAAAAGAAAAAATTGCCTTCGTTGGTGACGGTATTAACGATACACCAGTATTAGCCCGTGCAGACGTTGGTATTGCGATGGGTGGTTTAGGGTCAGATGCAGCAATTGAAGCGGCAGACATCGTTATTATGACTGATGAGCCTTCAAAAATTGCGACAGCTGTAAAAATTGCAAAACGCACAAGAAGTATAGTGTGGCAAAATATCATCTTTGCTCTAGGTGTAAAAGGGATCGTTTTATTACTTGGTGCCTTTGGTATTGCAACAATGTGGGAAGCTGTTTTCTCAGATGTTGGTGTGACACTACTTGCAGTGTTAAATGCAATGCGTGTATTACGAGTGAAAGATTTATAAAAAAGAGGACGCGAACCGCGTCCTCTTTTTTATTGGTGATTTTGTTGAAATTGACTCAATAAAATAATATCAAATATTATTTTACTTTAAAATAGTATAATATTAAAATTTACAAATAAAATACATTCGTCTTATTATTTTAATATATTTTTTACAAATATCCATATAGTATTGAAAAAACAGAGAAGGGGAAACTTCTCTGTTTACTTTTGTATGTTTTTTTCAACTTGTTCTCGAACTGTTTGAATGTAATTCATTTTATGATCCCAGCACTCTTGGCTTAAATCGACAGGGTATTCTTCAGGGTTTAAAGTTCGCATATATTCTTCCCAAAATAGAGAGAGGCTCTGTTCATTATATTTTTGAATATCTAATATACTTGGTAGTTCATATGTTCTTTCACCGTTAACGAAAATGTCTTTATGCAGTTCACGGGCTTCAAAGTTTGTTACGAATTTACTTATATATGTGTGAACTGGATGGAACATTTTTAAGCGCTCTTCTTTTCCTGGTTCTTCAGAATCTAACGCAATATAATCGCCTTCTGCATGATCGTTAACCCGATTGATAATACGATAAATTCGTTTCAGTCCTGGAGTGGTAATTTTTTCAGGGTTAGATGAAATTTTAATTGTATCATTTAATTTTCCGTCAGTATCTTCAATCGCAACGAGTTTGTAAACAGCCCCCAATGCAGGTTGCTCAAAGGACGTAATTAATTTCGTTCCAACGCCCCATACGTCAATTTTTGCTCCTTGAGATTTAAGGTGCATAATTGTGTATTCATCTAAATCGCTAGAAGCGATAATTTTTGTATTTGTAAACCCTGCTTCATCTAGTAGTTTTCGTGCCTTTTTCGATAAATAAGCCATATCACCACTATCAAGACGTATGCCATAGAAATCAATACGATCCCCAAATTCTTTTGCAACACGAATCGCATTTGGAACACCAGATTTCAATGTGTCATATGTATCAACGAGAAAGACGCACTTTTTATGAGTTTCAGCGTATTTTTTAAACGCGACGTATTCATCGCGATATGCTTGAACGAAAGAGTGAGCGTGTGTGCCAGCTACAGGAATCCCAAAGCGTTTCCCAGCACGAACGTTGCTTGTAGAGGAGAAACCACCAATAAAGGCAGCACGCGTCCCCCAAAGGGCAGCATCGAACTCATGGGCACGTCTTGTGCCGAACTCTAAAAGCTCATCATTACTTGCAGCATGTTTCATACGTGCTGCTTTTGTGGCAATTAATGTTTGGTAATTCACAATATTTAAGAGGGCAGTCTCAATAATTTGTGCTTCACCAAGTGGTGCATCAACACGTAATAAAGGCTCGTTATTAAATACAACTTCACCTTCTTGCATACTGCGAATCGTCCCAGTGAATTTCATATTTTGTAAATAATGAAGGAATTCTTCTTCGAATTGTAATTCTGCTAAGTAAGCGATATCGCTTTCAGTAAAACTGAAATTTTCTATGTACTCTACAATTTTCTCAAGGCCAGCAAAAACAGCGTAGCCGTTCTCAAATGGAAGCTTTCGAAAATATAAATCAAAAACAGAACGGCGATTATGAATACCATCTTTCCAATATGTATAAGCCATGTTGATTTGATATAGGTCTGTATGTAAGGCATAACTATCGTCTTTATAATGAGTCATCGCAAGAACACCTCCATAATTTGGTTATAGTATACCAATTTTTCACCATTCGTAGCAAAGAAGAGATATTGATGTGAAGTCAAGAGAGAAAAAAATGAAATTATGCATATTTTTTAGAAAATTTATATTTATCAATTTATATTTCTCCAAATTTTATGTATTATTAGAGTAATGGGGGTAATGAGAATGGAGGAGGACAATGCAACAAACATTAGAAAAAATAGGCAAACAAGTCTTTTATAAACGGCTCCAGCAAAAAATGACACAAGAAGAATTATGTCAGGGCATTTGTTCTGTCTCATACTTAAGTAAGATCGAAAATGGAAAGATCGAAGCATCAGAAGAAATTCTACAATTGCTCTGCACAAGACTAGAAATTGCTGTGACGGATTTGAGAGATGTAGAAGAAGATGTGAAGGGGAAGCTAGATGAATGGTTAAATGCACTAGTTCATTTAGACAAGCAACAAGTAGAACGTATATATGAAGAGTTGCAAGGTGAAATGAAGCATGTGTTGGATTTTGAAATTATAAATTATTATAAACTGCTGTATACACGTTATTTAATTATGAAAAGGGATATTTCTGCACTCGAAGAAGAATTAGATAAGTTGAAGAAGGTATATAAAAAATATTCTCCATTTCAGAAGTTGTTATATATGTATAGTAGAGGATTATTGTGCTGTTTACAGTATAGATGGAAGGATGGGCTAGATTACTTATTAAAAACAGAAGTAATGGCCAAAGAACAAGGGTATCATGAAACAGGCTTGTATTATAATATAGCGCTTGCATATACTCATTTAGATATTCATCATCTTGCAATTCATTTTGTAAATATGGCATTAGAAGGATTTCGTAGTGAATATAAGTTTAGAAATATAATTAATTGCCAAATCCTTATTGCGGTAAGTTATACAGAAAAAGGTCAGTATGAAGAAGCTTTAAAAATGTATGAGAGTATATTGAGAGAGGCCACATCTTTTGCTGATAAGGATGTACTATTAGCTATTACTTTAAGTAATATGGGAAGTATCTATTATAAAAAAGGTAAATATCAGCAAGCGAAAAAATATTATTTAGATAGTCTACAACTTCAAAAACAAATAGATTTAAACTATTTAGATACAATATACGAAATGGCATTAGTATGCATTAAATTAGAAGAATTGGAAGAGGCAAGGACATTAATTGATAAGGGAATTGATGCAGCAAAACAGGAAGAGAGATTTAATGCAAAATTATATTTGCTTTTAATGCTTAGATATAAATATTTTGAAGAAGCAAAAGATTATAAAGCATTTTTGGAAAATGAGGCTATCCCGTTGTATAAATCTGCAGGAAATAAAATAGAATTAAAGAAAGTATACGTTGAACTAGCAGAACATTTTTCCAGTTTATCGAGATTTGAAGAAAGTAATCGATATTATAGGTTAGTTATTGATTTAATGAATGATAATAAGGAGGAATAAACATGAAAAAGATGGTATTTGGAGTATTGGCGTTTATATTGACTCTTACAGTTGCTGGAGGAATACATCAATATAGCAGTAAACCTGATATTGTTGGTCAACAAGCTAAAACTGTTGAACAAGTTAATTTATAATCTCCACCCTTTCCAATCGGAAAGGGTTTTTTCAATATTTGTTCCTCAAAATTCTACAAAACTTGAGAAAATAATTATTTGAATTTTTAGTATATTAATAGTGGAAACATAATGCTAATATAAAACTACTCTTTTTCAAAAAAATTTTTTATTAGGGGGAAGGTTCATGAAAAAGAAAAGTTTAGCGTTAGTGTTAGCGACAGGAATGGCAGTTACAACATTTGGAGGGACAGGCTCTGCATTTGCGGATTCTAAAAATGTACTCTCTACGAAGAAGTACAATGAGACAGTACAGTCACCTGAGTTTATTTCTGGTGATCTAACTGGAGCGACTGGTAAGAAAGCGGAATCTGTTGTGTTTGATTACTTAAATGCAGCAAAAGGTGATTACAAGCTAGGGGAAAAGAGTGCGCAAGATTCTTTCAAAGTGAAACAAGTGAAGAAAGATGCTGTAACTGATTCAACAGTAGTACGTATGCAACAAGTTTACGAAGGAGTACCTGTATGGGGTTCTACTCAAGTAGCTCACGTAAGTAAAGACGGTTCTTTAAAAGTATTGTCTGGAACAGTTGCACCTGATTTAGACAAGAAAGAAAAGTTGAAAAATAAAAATAAGATTGAAGGCGCAAAAGCGATTGAAATCGCGCAGCAAGATTTAGGGGTAACACCGAAATATGAGGTAGAACCAAAAGCGGACTTATATGTATATCAAAATGGTGAAGAAACAACATATGCATACGTTGTAAATCTAAACTTCTTAGATCCAAGTCCAGGAAACTACTACTATTTCATTGAAGCAGACAGCGGTAAAGTATTAAATAAATATAATAAATTGGATCATGTAACAAATGAAGATAAATCACCAGTTAAGCAAGAGGCTCCTAAACAGGATGCGAAAGCAGTAGTAAAACCTGTAACAGGAACAAATAAAGTAGGAACTGGTAAAGGTGTATTAGGAGATACAAAATCACTTAATACAACGTTATCTGGTTCATCTTACTACTTGCAAGATAATACGCGCGGGGCAACAATTTTCACATATGATGCGAAAAATCGTACTACATTGCCAGGAACTTTATGGGTAGATGCAGATAATGTTTTCAATGCAGCGTATGATGCAGCAGCAGTAGATGCTCATTACTATGCAGGTAGAACATATGATTATTATAAAGCTACATTTAACAGAAACTCTATTAATGATGCAGGAGCTCCGTTAAAATCGACAGTTCATTACGGAAGTAAGTATAATAATGCATTCTGGAATGGCTCACAAATGGTATACGGAGATGGTGATGGTGTAACATTCACTTCATTATCTGGTGGAATTGATGTAATTGGTCACGAATTAACGCATGCTGTTACTGAAAATAGCTCGGACTTAATTTATCAAAATGAATCAGGAGCGCTAAATGAAGCAATTTCTGATATTTTTGGTACTTTAGTAGAATTCTATGATAACCGTAACCCGGATTGGGAGATTGGTGAAGATATTTATACGCCTGGTAAAGCAGGAGATGCGCTTCGCTCTATGAGTGATCCAGCGAAATACGGTGATCCAGACCATTATTCTAAGCGTTACACTGGTACTAGTGATAACGGTGGGGTTCATACAAACAGTGGTATCATTAACAAACAAGCTTATTTATTAGCAAATGGTGGTACGCATTCGGGTGTAACTGTAACGGGCATTGGTAAAGATAAGTTAGGTGCAATTTATTACCGTGCAAATACACAATATTTCACGCAATCTACTACATTTAGCCAAGCTCGTGCTGGTGCAGTACAAGCTGCAGCTGATTTATATGGTGCGACTTCTGCGGAAGTAGCAGCAGTTAAGCAATCATTTAGTGCTGTTGGTATTAACTAAGGATTTAAAGGATAGCTATTAATAAAATACCTCAAAAATAAAGAAGGAGCCTATGCTCCTTCTTTATTTTTTTCTCCATTTTTTCCACAAATAATATAATCCGATACAACCTGCAATTGTCACAATCCACTTTGCTTCATTTGTTCCGTTCATGACATGATAGGCAGAATATACTTCGATTAACAATGCCGGTATTTTCCCTATTGTGCTGGCAATACTGAAGGAGAGTAATGACATCTTACCTAGAGCCGCAAATAAAGTCACAATACTTGATGGGATGAAAGGTATCAAGCGAAACGATAGAACGAGTAGAAAGGCCTCTCTACCTTCTACATAAAGAAGACGCTCTACCTTTGGGTATTTATTTACTTTATCGTGAGTGAACTTTTGAAGGCCCATGCGGTAAATATAAAACGAGATAATAGCCCCTAATGCTTCGCCTGCGATCGAAATAACAGTACCATTTGTTACGCCAAAGAGCTGTATATTAATGGCGGTTAAAAAAATACTAGGGATAAAACCTAAAAGACTAATGATGATGTTAATTAAGATACTAAGTGGAATTGCGATTGAATAGTATTCTGTTAAGAAATTTTGAATCGTTTCAGCCATTGTTTAAAATCCTTTATCTTTTTTTGCATTACACCACATTTCGTTTGTATAGGCAAGGGTAAATTTACATAATGTAGAAAAACGTTGATAAGAAGGTGTCTTTATACCTTATATGGGTATTAGGTATATGAAAATAGGGGTATTTTAAAATATTTTTAAAAATACTATAAAAACCTTTGTATAAAAGAGTTTTATAGTTATGTTATCTGTGATTTCATCTGGGAAATAATCGAAAAATATAGGGGGTATATATTATAAAAGGCAAAAATAGAGGGTTGATGAAATTGCTGGGGTAAATATGGAAAAATAGATGAAAAAAATGAAAACTGATAGATTTTTTCGTTGTGAAATTGACTTTTAGTGAAGTTGCGATAATAATCATGGAAGAGGTGATATGATGAAACGAATAAGTAGTCTTTTCTTCAGTAGTTTATTGGCATTAATGCTGATCTTAAGCGGATGTGCAGGAAAAGAACAAAAAACAGAGAAACAGACAGGGAATCAAGCTACATCGGTAGAAAAAATTAGTGATAATATTTTAGATGAAATGGAAGGACCACCTAAAAATGGTCATACGATTGAAAGACATGTAGGCAAGTCAGAAGAGGATTTGAAGAATCGCTTGAAGACAGATAAAGTGTCAGCCGCAAGTACATACTATGATAAAGAAACAGCGACGAAAGCTGTAAAAGATAGCTTGAAGCAACATGACAAGGAAATTCAAGATTGGTTAAAAAATTCTAAAGAGGCTCGTCTCGTATTAAATACAACTCATTCATTTCCTGTTGGAAAAACGGTAATAAAGAAAAATATGAGTGTAAAAGACAAGTTAGTAAAAACTGTTACTGTTTTAGCAAGAGATAAGTCAGGAGAATTAGGGTTTAAGATTATTACTTCTTATCCATCTGATAAATAAGAAGGGGGAGTACATTATGTATACGACATTACAATACTTTCTTAAATCGTACTGTACGTTAAGTATTCATGAGGATGAAATAGTAAGCGTGATGGAAGAGTTTATTGAACAAGAAGACGAAGAAATTGTTTTGAAATTACGTGATGAATTAATAAATATGAAGAAAAAGAACGCGTGGGAAGAGGCGTGTGTATTAGCTGCGAAGCAAGGAAATCGTATGTGGTCTTTAGAAGAAACGAAAGACCATCTTGAAACTTTTTTACTATTACTGCAAAAGAAAAAGGCGTGATTAAATCACGCCTTTTTCTTTATGCTATTCGGTTGATATTATCTATTCTTTTGGAGCGCTTTTATATACGCTTTTTGAAATTTGTCCATTTGATATTACTTCCCCGTTTTGTGTTACTTTTTTATACGTAACCGCGGTGATTTTATCACTAGTTCTACTAATTACTTGAGAAGAAACTTCAACATTTTTACCAGTATTTGTACCGAAAATGCGTGTAGTAATACTACCTCCATTTGAAAATGCTTGAATATAAATATGATTGCCTGTATTATTTTTAAATTTTAAATCTGGACCATAATCTGCTACTGCTGCATCTTGTCCAAGTGGTAAATAATTTACTGGCATAGAATGATTGCTTCGAGAAACAATGCCTAAATCTGCCCTTAAAGCTGCACTGTATAATGTACTACTGACTTGGCAAACTCCTCCGCCTGCACTTTGTATTACTTTACCTTGTGAATATACTGCTGCAGATTTATAACCATGTGCAGCATCAGTTACGCCAACGCGACCGTTAAAACTAAATGTTTCATCAGGTGCGACAATAACCCCACTTAAAGTATTAGCTGACTTATTTACGTTAAATGATTGATTTCCGTTACGGCCAGCCATTGGAGTAGAATATTCAGCAATGACTTCTTTAATACCCATTTTCTGTATGTCTTCTGTAGAACGTTCTGGTTTTATGAATGTAACTGGTAATGTAACATCTGATTTACCAGTAGTAATAGCTTCATTTGTTAAACCGCTTAGTTTCCCTTTATCAATTTTTTCTCCGTTTTGGCTTTGACTAATATTTACTGTTGAGCCTTCAATACTTAATTCTGCGTTAACAGGATTTTTTAATGTTTCATTATATTTATCTTTTATAAAGGTTTCATAAGCTGTTGCATTTAATTGTGGTGTTAATTTATAGTCACGTTTTAATTCACCGTTTTCAGCTTGCTTACGCATTTTGTAACGATTCATTACGTTTCCTTCTTGTTCTTTGAAGATTTTGTCAATAATATCTTTCTCTTTATAATTTATCCCTAAATCTTTCCATGTGTAAGTTTGTTTATCGTTTTGGAATATGTAGGTAAGGGATTTTTGATCTAACTCAGTTACCTTTTGATTAATAATTGCTTGAATATCCTTCTTATTTTTTCCGTCGAGAGAAATACCTTCAAATGTAGTATTTGGTAATGCAGTAGTATCTAATTGATTATTTAATTTGGATACATATTGATATCCCCCAACACCGCCTACACAAAGTAATATGCCCCCAGCAATTGCAGAACCAATCAGTATTTTACTTAGCTTCATTTATTTCCCCCCAGAAATTTATGTATAAATATATGTATTACATTTTTTGTATAAAAATGATGAAAATAACATTATGTACGTACTAGTATACTATTATTTTCACTGTGTGTGTAATGTTTTCATAAAAAATGTTACACCGCTGTAATAATTGTCACTTCTTGTCACAATGTGTATGAAAAATATGTTGAAAAATATAATAAAAAGGCTGTCTAGAAAGATCTAGCAGCCTTTTTATTATAATTTTTTATGTTCATTTTTATTCGTAACACCGAGATGTTTTTGAAGGATAGTTGAAATAGTATCGACGCTTTTTTCATTTGGAACGTAATAATAAATACCACCTATATATTTATCTGTACCCTCTACTTGCATTTTTTCCATTTTTAAATTTGAATCCATTGAATTTTTTGTAATTGTCATCATATCATCAAAAGTTAAATTAGTTTTTAAATCTTTATCGACAGCGTCTAGTAGGCCACCGATTTTATTAATGGAATTAAGAGATAGTGCCTTTTCAGCAATGGCCTCTAATACAAGCTGTTGACGTTGACCACGCATATAATCACTATCGATATGACGAGTTCTAGCTAGTGCCAGTGCCTCTTCTCCATTTAAATGTTGACGTCCTTTTTTTAGATGAATGGCATCTGCTTCATCTTTACTATTTTGCTCTGTGAACTCAACTGGAACGTCTACAGTAATACCACCAAGAGAATCAACAATTTTAATAAAGGATTTAAAATTGAATTTTACATAGTAGTCAACTGGAACATCTAAAAAGTTCTCTACCGTATCAATTGTGCTGTCTACACCACCGAATACGTGCGCATGTGTGATTTTATCGTATTTATCACGTGATTTAATGTAGACGCGTGAGTCACGTGGAATGCTTACAAGTTTAACGGATTTATCGTTTTTATTAATTGTTGCAAGTAATAACGCATCTGTTCGAGTTGCTTTTCCATAACCTTTTTCCCTAATATCACTTTCATCAACACCCATAATTAGTACGGAAATATTGTCGGTCATAGGTTTAACAGCTTTTTCACGTTTACTGGACTTATCTCCTCGACCTAGTTCAGCATAAGCGTTATTTAAGACGGACTTTGCTTTACTGTATATATGGAAGGAGTAGCCTCCTGCTCCAAGTGCTACAATTAGTAATGGAATAAGAAGGAACCAAAGTAGGCGTTTTTTCTTTGAGCGTCCTTTTTTGGCTCGCGTATTGTTGTTCGTGTCGGATTTCATCATTTTTTCTCCTTTAAAACTATCAAAGTGTATACATTTAGAAGTGTATTCAAACACATAAAAAATATTTTACGCTAAATAAAAGCGATTGTACATGTATAAAAAATAGATGTCTTGATTATTTATAAGACACCTATTCGTTATTGTATACAAAAGATAGGGATAAGAAAATGATAAAATTTTACCTAATTACAACATAATGCTTACGATAATTGCAGATAAAATACTAACGAGAGTAGCTCCATATAGTAATTTAAGGCCAAACCTCGCAACAACGTTTCCTTGTTCTTCGTTTAGTCCTTTTACCGCACCTGAAATAATACCAATGGAAGAAAAATTGGCAAAAGATACAAGGAAAACAGAAATAATACCAACTGTACGGGGAGAAAGGCTATTAGAAATTTTACTAAGGTCCATCATTGCGACAAATTCATTCGTTACAAGCTTCGTTGCCATAATGCTGCCAGCCGCGACAATTTCAGAACTGGGTACACCGATAAGGAATGCGATAGGTGCAAATACATAGCCGATTAATTGTTGGAACGTAATACCGAATATAATGAGGAACAGGTCATTAATACAACTAATTAATGCGACGAATCCGATGAGCATAGCGCCGACAACAATGGCTACACGAAAACCATCAAGAATGTATTCTCCAAGCATTTCAAAAAAGCTTTGTTTTTCACCTTTGATTTCTAAAATATCTTCGTCATCTTTAACGTCGTAAGGGTTAATGATGAGTATGATAATAAAACCGCTAAATAAATTGAGAACGAGTGCAGTTACTACATATTTAGGTTCAATCATTGTCATATAGGCACCTACGATAGACATAGATACGGTTGACATAGCAGAGGCACAAAGTGTATAAAGACGGTGTTTTGGAATTTGAGCTAATTGTTTTTTCACTGTAATAAAAACTTCTGATTGGCCGACAATGGCAGAGGCGATAGCGTTGTAAGATTCTAATTTACCAAGACCATTTATTTTACTAAGAAAGTACCCGATCCAACGAATAAAAAATGGTAATATTTTGAAATGTTGTAATATACCAATTAAAACAGAAATAAAGACGATTGGTAATAATACAGTAAGGAAAAATGGCATTTCACCTTTATTTGCAAGACCACCAAATACGAAATTTATTCCATCAGCAGCATACTCGAGTAGCTTGGTAAACAAACTGGAAATGATTCTAATAAGTATGAGGCCGATTTCTGTATTTAATAGTAAATAGGTTAAAATTAACTGTATAATAAGCATGATAAAAATTGGTTTAAATTTAATATGCTTCTTATTATTGCTAGCAATATAAGCGAGCAAGAAAACAACAATTAGTCCGACGAAAAAAGTAATGAATTTCATGGTAAGCCCCCTAAAAGAGATATTCTGCTATATATGTTTTTCATTTCAAGGGAGAATATGCATCTTTGGTAAAGAAAGGAATAGAGAGAGCATGAATATATGTAGAGTGCATCACGTTGCAATTATTTGTTCGAATTATGAGACGTCAAAGGATTTTTATACTAGGATATTAGGGTTTAAAGAGATAAATGAAGTATATAGAAAGGAACGAGATTCTTATAAATTAGATTTATGTGTAGGAGAAGAGTATCAAATCGAATTATTTTCATTTCCAAATCCGCCTGAGCGTAAAAGTTTTCCAGAAGCAGCCGGTCTTAGACATTTAGCATTTGCTGTTACAAATATAGAAGAAGCTGTGAAGCATTTAAACCAATGTGGTGTTGAGACGGAACCGATCCGTATTGATGAAATAACGGGGAAGAAATTCGTCTTTTTCCAAGATCCTGATGGTTTACCTTTAGAATTGTATGAGGTTTGAAAATTGGTGGATTTTATATAGAGTTGCTTTCCAATAATTGAAGAAACTAAAGTGAAACTTCTTTTTAAAAGGAGGTGTAACTTTAGCTAAGAAAGCTAAAGAGCATATGTGGATATTTTAAAATTATTGATGGTAGTCATTCTTATTGGGTTAACAGCATTTTTTGTGGCTGTTGAATTTGCAATTATTAAGGTACGTAGCAGTCGTATTGATCAACTCGTTAGCGAAAAAAGACGAGGTGCACTGGCAGCTAAAAAGGTAACTTCAAATTTAGATGAATATTTATCGGCCTGTCAGCTAGGTATTACAATTACTGCTTTAGGGCTTGGGTGGTTAGGGGAACCAACCATTAAACATTTACTCGAGCCGTTGTTTTTAAAATTAAAATTCTCACCTGCAATTTCCAGTACAGTTTCATTTATTATTGCCTTTGCAGTAATTACATTTTTACATGTTGTCATTGGGGAACTTGCTCCAAAGACATTTGCTATACAAAAAGCAGAACAAGTTAGCTTATTGTTATCGAAACCACTTATTTATTTTTACCGAGTTATGTATCCGTTTATTTGGGCTTTGAATGGTTCAGCGAGGGTTGTAACTGGTTTATTCGGATTACATCCAGCTTCTGAACATGAAGTAGCTCATTCAGAAGAAGAATTAAGGTTAATCTTATCTGAGAGCTATGAGAGCGGAGAGATTAACCAAAGGGAATTTAAATATGTAAATAATATTTTTGAATTTGATAATAGAGTAGCAAAAGAAATTATGGTACCTCGTACGGAAGTTGTAGGCTTATATGAGGACGAACCATTTGAAACACATATTAAAGTAATCGCGCAAGAAAAGTACACGAGATATCCTGTATTTGGTGAAGATAAAGATGAAATTATTGGGATGGTTAATGTAAAAGATTTATTTATTCGTTATATGGATGGTAATCGGGATGAGGAGTGCTCAATTATGCCATATACAAGGCCAGTTATTGAAGTGCTAGAAAATATTCCAATTCATGATTTACTATTACAAATGCAAAGAAAACACATTCCATTAGCTGTATTGTATGATGAATATGGTGGTACAGCTGGGATTGTTACACTAGAAGATATTTTAGAAGAAATTGTTGGAGAAATTCGAGATGAATACGATGAAGATGAGAATCCCCCTATAGAGCATATAAGTGAAGGTTATAAAATCGTAGAGGGAAAAGTGCTTATTAGTGAAGTAAATGATTTGCTTGGCATACATTTAATTGCTGATGATGTAGATACAATTGGTGGCTGGATTATGGTACAAAAACAAATCGTTGCTGAAGGAGATATTATTGAGAAACACGGTTTTTATTTTAAAGTCCTTGAAAAGGATATGCATCAAATTAAACGAGTGGAAATAAGGAAAGTAGAAGAATGATTTTCTATAAACTTTAATAAAAAGGATATACAGAAAAATAAATGTTTGCGCTTTCAAAAAAGGTGCTATATAGTGAAGGTGGATACTGAAAAATTCTTCTGAATGATACTCGTGTTTTTAGAGGGCGGATTTTTTGGATAAGGATTTAGAATGAAAAAGTATAGGTGATAAAAATGATAGCAACGAAGGATATACGTATAGAAAAAGATTTTTTAGGTAAAAAAGAAGTACCAAGTGCAGCTTATTATGGTGTACAAACATTACGTGCCGTAGAAAACTTCCCAATTACAGGATATCGCATTCATCCATCACTCATTACAGCAATGGCAATTGTGAAAAAAGCGGCGGCGCTTGCGAATATAGATACTGGTTACTTAGCTAAAGACATTGGACATGAAATTGCAGAAGCAGCGCAAGAAATTGTTGATGGAAAGTTTCATGATCAATTTATCGTGGATCCTATTCAAGGCGGAGCCGGAACTTCTATTAATATGAATACAAATGAAGTAATTGCGAATAGAGCGTTAGAACGTATGGGATATGAAAAAGGGGCGTATGCGAAAATTAGCCCAAACACTCATGTGAACATGGCCCAATCAACGAACGATGCGTTTCCAACAGGGATTCATATTGCAACTCTTATGATGTTAGAAAAGCTTCTTATTACAATGGAAGAACTTCATTCTGCTTTTCGTAAAAAAGCAAAAGAGTTTGATCACGTTATTAAAATGGGACGCACACATTTACAAGATGCAGTTCCAATTCGCCTTGGACAAGAATTTGAAGCGTATAGCCGAGTGCTTGCGCGTGATATAAAAAGAATTAAACAGTCTCGTCAGCATTTATATGAAGTGAATATGGGGGCGACAGCTGTTGGTACAGGATTGAATGCAAATCCTATGTATATTGAACAAGTGGTAAAACATTTAAGAACGTTTAGTGGATTCCCACTTGTTGGTGCAGAGCATTTAGTTGATGCAACGCAAAATACAGATGCATACACAGAAGTATCTGCAGCACTTAAAGTATGTATGATGAACATGTCTAAAATTGCAAACGATCTTCGTATTATGGCGTCTGGACCACGTGTTGGGTTAGCTGAAATTCAATTGCCAGCACGTCAGCCAGGTTCATCGATTATGCCAGGTAAAGTAAATCCAGTTATGGCAGAAGTGATTAACCAAGTCGCATTCCAAGTAATCGGAAACGATCATACAATTTGCTTAGCATCAGAAGCAGGACAATTAGAGTTAAACGTAATGGAGCCTGTGCTTGTATTTAATTTAATTCAATCTATTAGTATTATGAATAATGGATTCCGTGTATTCCGTGAATATTGTATTGAAGGAATTACGGCAAATGAAGAATTGCTGAAGCAATATGTTGAGAAAAGTGTTGGAATTATTACAGCAGTTAATCCTCATATTGGTTATGAAGTAGCATCTCGTATTGCACGTGAAGCAATTGAAACAGGGAAATCTGTTAGGGAGTTATGTTTAGAACATGGTGTACTGACAGAAGAGGAATTGGATATTATTTTAGATCCATTCGAAATGACTCACCCTGAAATTGCTGGAGCTTCTTTATTAAAAAATAAAAAAATGTAATGTGAAAAACACCGATCCACTTGGATCGGTGTTTTATTTTTAAAAGATATTAAATACAGCGTTTAATTGAAGTAAGCTAATAACAGCTAAGAAGATTAAACTGTATTTCATTGCTGTTTTAAATAGAGCAGATTCTTTACCAACTAGTCCAACTGCGGCACAAGCAACTGCTACAGATTGTGGTGAAACCATTTTTGCCATTGTACCACCTACTACGTTTAAGGCAACGAGTGTAGAAGGAACGATGTTTAACTGGTCTGCTGTTACTGCTTGAAGTGGTGCGAATAAAGAACCACTTGAAACTACTGAACCTGTAATGAATACGCCAATCCATCCTAAGATTGGAGAAAGAACTGGGAATGCATTACCAGTAGAAGAGAATGCAAGTCCAAGTGTAGATGACATACCAGAGTAGTTTTCTACGTAAGCTAAAGCGATAACGCTACAAATTGTATATACTGGAGCTTTTAATTCTTTCATTGTTTCAATCATTAATTCTTTAACCATTTTACCTTTTACGCGGTAAACGATAAGTGAAACGATAATTGCTAGTACAATCGCAGTAGTTGTAGAAGAGAATACATCAAATTTGAAAACAGCTGCGAAAGGTGTATCAGCTTTTGTAATTGGTGTAGTTTTCATAACAGCATTATGAAGACCAGGGAACTGAATGTTAAATACTAAGTTTGCTAACGCACCATCTGGAGCAAATAAAGCTTTAATCGGTTTTAAGTTAAAGATTGTTACAAATGCAGTTAAGAATACGAATGGAGACCAAGCGTATAAAATTTGATTGAATGTATGTGATACTTTAGTTTCTTGTTTTTCTTCTTTAGTAGAAGATTTTGGTTGCCAAACACGTAAGAATAATGCAAGAGCAATCATACTTACAACTGCTGCGAAAATATTAGTAAGTTCTGCACCTAAGAAGTAAGTCACAGCGAATTGAGTAATAGCGAAAGAAACACCACTTACAAGAATACCTTGCCAAGTTTCTTTAATACCTTTAATTCCATCGACCATTGAAACAAGTAAGAAAGGTAAAATAATACTAATGAAAGGTAAAATAAGAACAGTTTGACGACCAATAGTTAATGCGTCAAGTTGAGTTAATTGTGCTGGCACTGTAACTGGAATACCCATAGCACCCATAGCACCACCAGCAATATTAGCTACTAAACAAATACCTGCTGCTTTTAATGGATTAAAGCCCATACCTACAAGTAGTGCGGCTGTAATAGCAACTGGAACCCCTAGACCAGCTGCACCTTCTAAGAAAGCACCGAAAGAATAAGCGATTAATAATACTTGTAAACGTTGATCATTTGTAATGCTTGAAATACTATCGCGAATAATATTGAATTGCTCTGTTTTAACAGTTAATTTGTAAAGGAAAATTGCGGCGATAACGATAGTACAAATTGGATAAAATCCAGATAAAACACCGAATCCAGCAGATGCTACAGCTACTGTTGCTGGCATTTTATAAACAAATATTGCAAGGATAATAGCGACAATCACACTATAAAGACCAGCCATGTAACTTTTCATTTTGAATCCCATTAAACAAATGATGAAACAAAAGATTGGAAGTGCTGCGATTAGTGCAGATAACCAAATATTGTTTAATGGGTCATAAATTTGTGTCCAAGTACTCATAATAATGACAACTCCTATCTATTATATGTGAAGAAATTCACATTATTTGTGAAACTATTCACAATCAACTTACATGCTTAGTATATTCTCCTTCAACACTATTGTCAACGTAAAAAAGTATAATTATTCCATAATAGTGTTAAAAGAAAAGCTTTGTTCATAAAGTAGACAAAAAACACACTCAAATGAATTTAAGTGTGCTGTATAAACTATTTGCATATTATTTTGCTTATTCAGCTGGCATGTTTCCTATAAGTGTATATTAGATGCCATCTTTTATATCGAGTATAAAGTTTGATATATGAACTGATCTGTCCTATTTGATCTAGTGTGAGGGAGGATTGGTGAGTGGATTTAAATAGGAAGTTTTGCACAACAGTCCAACCGCTTGCAATACGAATAAAAAATTAGAAACAAATTTTTAATATCACATCATCTCTTTTTACTGAAAATTCCTTTTAGCGTAACAAAGAGGTTAATTATAGTTCAACTACATTACGATAGGTTATCAATTATAGACGGTATTTTACAATACCGTTACTGTGCGTTTCAATGAGGTGAAAATATAACAAAAAGCTTGATAAAACAACGTTTGCAAGCAAAGTATTCGTAGGCCATTATTTTGCTTTTTCGTTATATCATATAGTATAATATTCAAAATCAGCAAGGATTTTTTCCTGAATTTTTGCTGATAAAGATGGAAAAATTTTTCGGCTTTATAGGTTGATAAAGTTATGTCGTAACAGGAAATATAAGAACAGATATATAAATAAATAAAAAGAACATAAAAACGCAAATAAAAACGAAAATGAGGGGAACTTTATGAGCCAAAATCAATTCGAATGTCGTATTTCAGAAGAAGATGTACAAATGTTAAGAGCGTTAGCTCACCCACTTCGTCTACGTCTAGTAATGGAACTTATGCAAAGAGGAACATGTAATGTAACACAACTACAGGAAGTATTAGAAATTCCGCAATCAACGGTTTCACAACATTTAACGAAGTTAAAGCAAAATAAAGTAGTGCGCTTTGAAAGACGAGGATTAGAAGTGTATTATCAAATCCATAATGATAAAGTAAGTGCGGTAGTAAAAACATTATTTTCTTAAAATTTGAATATTATGGAAAAAGACGTATGGAATATACGTCTTTTTTTATTTGTCAGAAAGGTAGTGAGAGAGTAAATATTAGCATGTGAGGAAGAAATGACTATCAATCAACATGCTGCCTTACGGAATATATTCTAAAAGGAAAAGAAAAAATAGAAAGGAGTGTAGTAAGCAAAAGGAGGGATAGTAGTATGGATGTGAAACGTGTGAAACAAATTTTATCTTCTTCAAGTAGAATTGACGTTACATATGAGGGCGTACCAGTATGGATTGAGAGCTGTGATGAGCAGAAGGGGAGTGCTCAAGTGTATGATGTATCTAATCCTGGTGAGAGCGTTCATGTGGACGTGACAGCTTTAGAGGAGAAATAATAAAAAAGACGCTTCTCAATTGAGAAGCGTCTTTTTTATTATTCCATCATATGTGCAATTTTCTTAGAGAACATAAGAAGTACTAATCCCAGTACAATTACGATAATACCGATACTTGCGAATACTTCTAAATATCCTAAAGATTGAGTGAAAGCAGCTAATTGTCCTGCTAATAAGTTTGCGAAGCCAGTACCAGCTAACCATACACCCATTAATAATGATGCTAATTTAACAGGAGCAATTGCACTTACCATAGATAATCCGATTGGTGATAAGAATAACTCACCGATTGTGTGGAACATGTAAGTGAATACAATGAATAGTAAGTTTGCTTTCATTGTAATGTTACCTTCATCGCTACCAGTTTTTAAAACAGCTAAAGTTAGAACTAAATATCCAATCCCTAGTAAAATCATGCCTAATGCCATTTTTGTTGGGATTTTCAAATCGCCATTTTTTGTTTTTGAAAGCTTAATCCATAACGCAGAAACAGGTAATGCTAGTAAGATAATGAATAGTGGGTTTACAGATTGGAACCAAGGTGTTGGAATTGTAAATCCACCAATTGTACGATCGACGAACTTATCTGTGTAAAGTGTTAAAGAACTACCAGCTTGCTCAAATCCTGCCCAGAAGAATACTACGAAACAAGTTAAAATTAAAATTGCAGCAGTACGTTTTTTCTCTTGTGTTGTTAAAGGTTTTTTCTCAATTGCTTTTGCATTTTTTTCTTTAGATTGTTTACCTACAACAGTTGTTCCGATAGACCCTAAGTAACGAGGTGCTAAGAAATTAAAGGCAAGCTGCCCAATAATCATACCGATACAAGCTGTTAAGAAACCGTATCTATAATCTGCAAAGTAACCGCAAATGAATGGAGCGATAAGAGCTCCTAAGTTAATCCCCATGTAGAAGATAGTGAAGGCACTATCACGACGAGAATCATTTTCGCTATATAATTGACCTAATAAAGTCGAAATATTTGGTTTGAAGAATCCGTTACCAATAACTAATAATCCTAATCCTAAGAAAAGTCCAGTTTTTGTGTTCATTGAGAATAATACAAAGTTACCAATTGCCATGATGATACCACCAATAGTAATGGCATGTCGCTTCGTAATGAAATGGTCAGTTAACCAACCACCGATAATAGGTGTGAAGTATACTAACATTGTGAAAATACCGTAAATTTGAACTGCAACTGCTTTATCAAATCCTAAACCGCCGCTTACTAAGCTCGTTGTTAAATAAAGAACTAATAAGCCACGCATTCCGTAATAACTAAATCTTTCCCATGCCTCTGTAAAGAACAACAAGTATAACCCTGGTGGATGTTTTTTTGGTGATTGTTGCTCTCCAGCTTTGTCTAATTTTAAAGCTGCATCCATTTTTGTTTCCCCCTAATCCTGTATAACGGATATTTATGTAATCATTTTAATTTACAAAATATTTAGAAGTCAATAGAATTATATGGAAATAGAAAGAAAATTTCTAAAAAAGTTCTATTTTTCTTCGACCGTTACTGTATTTTGCCCTGAAAACGAGATGATAAGCGTTTTCAAATGTAATAATTGAATTCTAAAAGAAAATAAAATAGTGATTAATCAGAAAATTTAGATTAAAACATTTATTCTGATATAAAGAAAATATATTCTATTTACTTTCTCAATATAACATATTGGGAATAAAAATACAAAACGAAATAATGTGACATTTAAGTGAATTGAAAAATAACCAGCTCCACAGAAGGGAGCTGGTTAAGGAAATATTATTTAACAAAGCGTTTTTCGATGTCATCTAGTAATAGGTTAGCAGCAATTACACCGCCAGCTGTATTCCAAATAACATCGTCGACTTTGTATGCTTTACCATTCTTTACGGCATTTAAATTTTTAAATAGAGGATCGTTTATATATTCTTTTTCTAGTTCAGATCCTTTTTTCTCATTTCCTTTATCGAATGTGAAGTAGAATAATACGTCACCATCCATAGCAGAAATACGCTCTTTAGATACGTTACGCTCTGCAAAATCATCTTTGTTTTGATCTCCAGGACGTTTAAATCCAAGTTCTTTTAAAATAACACCAGAGAATGTATCGCCATGATAAATACGAACATCACCAGGCATGAAACGAACCATAGAGATTTCTTGATTTACTTTATCGCCAAGTTTGCCTTTTAAATCTTTCATACGTGATTCGTAATCAGCTACAACTTTTTGACCTTCTTTTTCTTTATTTAATGCTTTTGCATAAAATTTGAAGTTATCTTTCCATTCACCACGTAATGTTTCTGAGAACACAGTAGGTGCAATTGCTTTTAATTGTTCGTACACTTTTTCGTGGCGCATTTTGTTACCGATAATTAAGTCTGGTTTTAAAGAAGCGATTGTTTCAACGTTAACTTGTCCTTCATCACCAACAACTTTTACATCTTTCATTTTATCCTTAATATGTGGATACCATGGGTCACCAGTCCAAGACTTTACAGCACCAACTGGTTTCACACCTAATTCAAGTAAAGCTTCAGTTCCTTCATTTGTTAAGATAACTACACGTTTTGGATTAGCAGGAACTTCTGTTTTACCCATTGCATGTTCTACAGTAACCACTTCTTTTTTATTATCTTCTTTTGTAGATTCTTCTTTGTTATTTGATTTTCCACAAGCGCTTAAAAGCATTGAAAATGCTAGTAAAAATACAAATACTGTAAACGATTTCTTCCGCATGAAATTCATTATGTACCCCCTATATGTTGAGAATATTTTTCAATAGCAAGCATGATATTAAGCCTTTATCTTTTGATTGTCAATACATATGGGTGAAAATAATTCTCATTTCCGTTGACAATGAGAATTAAGTTGAAATACACTAACAACGTATCATTATACATTGAAGGGGAAACGCTGCATGTTATTAAAAACAAATCGAGCAAAATGGATTGGATTATTTGTTGGAATCATTGCAGTCGTTATTTGTATTTGGGGAAGTATTATTTTCGGATATACAAATACGAGTTGGAAACTAGCATTGGATGCTTTTTTCCATTTTAACGGTTCCAATGAACATATTATTATTCAAAATGTACGTCTGCCTAGGGCGTTAATTGCAGCTAGTGTTGGTGCTAGTTTAGCCATTGCTGGTTGTCTTATGCAAACTTTAACTAAGAATCCACTTGCTTCTCCAGATTTTATTGGATTAAATTCAGGTGCTGCGTTCTTTATAGTTGTAGCAATTGTAATCTTTTCAGTAACATCATTATCAGCTTTCACATGGATTGCCTTTTTAGGAGCGGCGGTTGCAGCTGTACTTGTATTTGCTTCTAGTTCTTTAGGAAAAGAAGGGACTACTCCTCTTAAGTTAACGTTAGCAGGGGTCGCAATTAGTGCATTATTTTCATCATTAACACAAGGATTACTTGTGTTAAATGAAAAAGCACTTGAAGAGGTATTATTTTGGCTTGCTGGATCTGTGCAAGGGAGAAAGTTAGAAATTTTACAATCTGTATTCCCATATTTATTAATAGGATGGATTGCATCTCTTATGATGGCAGGGAAAGTAAATACATTGATGATGGGAGAAGACGTCGCGAAAGGACTTGGACAACGAACAATTTTAATGAAATCATTCGTGTTACTTATTATTGTACTGTTGTCTGGTGGTTCAGTTGCGGTTGCTGGCCCAATTGGATTTATTGGAATTATTACTCCGCATTTTGCGAGATTTCTTGTTGGAGTTGACCACAGATGGAGAGTGCCTTATAGCGGATTGTTAGGTGCAATACTACTAATATTGGCTGATATAGCAGCAAGATATGTCATTATGCCACAAGAAGTACCAGTAGGAGTTATGACAGCATTTATTGGAGCTCCATTCTTTATTTATATTGCACGTAAGAGAGGGCTTAGCAAATGAAGAAATATATTCCGTTTCGTATAGGAAAAGGTGAGCTCTCGTTTTTAATGTATAAACGAGCTTGTCTCGTCTTGTTAAGTTTACTAGTTGTTTTAATAGGATTATTCTTTGCGAGCGCAGGTATGGGAGACATGAAAATTGCTCCTTATGACGTATGGCAAGCAATTACCGGAAATGGCGATGCAATGTCAAATATGGTTGTAAATAAGTTTCGTATGCCACGTATTTTAATTGCTATCCTCGTAGGAATTGCGCTTGCGGTAGCGGGCTGTATTTTACAAGGGCTCGTTCGAAATCCACTTGCTTCTCCTGATATCATCGGGATTACGGGCGGGGCAAGTGTCGCAGTTGTATTATTTTTAGCGCTATTTAGTGATAAAAATAATGCGCTAACTGTAAGCATTCATTATATGCCGCTCGCAGCTTTTGCAGGAGCAACGATTGTAGCGGTTTTTGTATACTTATTTGCATGGAAAAATGATGGATTATCACCAATTATTCTCGTTTTAATTGGTGTTGGATTTTGGGCATTAACGAAGGCGGCAACAACATTATTTATGTTGTTAGCACCAATTTATCAAGCGAGCCAAGCGAATGTATGGATTACGGGTACCGTTTATGGCTCTTCTTGGCAAAATGTTATGGTACTTGCACCGTGGGTTCTCATTTTAACAGTAATATCATTTATAGCTGCTAGACATTTAAATGCGCAAGAGCTAGGGGATGATATTGCGGTAGGACTTGGTGTTCCTTTAACGAAGTCACGCGTATTCATGTTATTACTTAGTACGGCTTTAATTGGGGGAGCAGTTGCCTTCGCCGGAGGGATTGGATTTGTCGGTTTAATGGCACCTCATATTTCACGAAGGCTAGTTGGTTCTTTATACGGTGCATTGCTCCCAGTTGCAGCTATTGTCGGTGCAATTCTAGTACTTGCTGCAGATTTAATAGGGCGTACAATTTTCACACCACTTGAAATTCCAGCAGGGGTATTTACATCAGCAATTGGTGCACCTTATTTTATTTATTTACTTTATAAAAGTCGGAATTCATAAAGGGAGATGAATATGCAAAAAGCATTGGAGACGAAACGCTTGACGTTGTCTTATGGTGAAACAATTATTATTGATGAGTTGAATTTAGAAATTCCAAAAGGTGAAATTACAATCTTTATCGGTTCCAACGGTTGCGGGAAATCAACTTTATTACGTTCACTAGCTAGATTATTAAAGCCAACAACTGGTGACATTTTGTTAGATAATCAAGCTATTCAAAGTATGCAAACGAAGCAAATTGCTCGTCAAATGGCAATTTTACCGCAAGGACCGCAAGCACCAGAAGGGCTTACAGTATTGCAACTTGTAAAACAAGGACGCTATCCATATCAAACATGGCTGAAACAGTGGTCAGAAAAAGATGAGGAAATGGTACAGAAGGCACTTGCAGCAACAGGTATGACAGAATTTGCTGAGCGTGATGTGCATGCTCTTTCAGGTGGGCAGCGTCAACGTGCTTGGATCGCAATGACACTTGCACAAGATACAGATATCATTTTACTGGATGAGCCAACTACATACTTAGATATGACTCACCAAATTGAAGTGCTAGATTTATTATTCGAATTAAATGAAACAGAACAAAGAACAATTGTTATGGTATTACATGATCTGAATTTAGCATGCCGCTATGCAGATAACATTGTAGCAATTCAAGATAAACAAATATATGCACAAGGTAAACCTGAAGAAGTGGTAGATGAGAAACTAGTACGTGATGTATTCCGAATGGAGTGTCAAATTAGTACGGATCCGTTGTTTGGAACACCGCTTTGTATCCCTCACGGAAGAGGAAGACGTGTAGTTAAAGAAGTTGCTCAGGCAATGAGATAAAAAAACGATGAGTGATTCATCGTTTTTTTTATTTGGTACAAGAAAATAAGAGGAAGAGAGGAATACGTAAGCGACGTTTATACTCTTCTTCATCTTGAAAATAGGTTGGATTTGGTGTAGCTTCTTTTAATGATGTAATGGTAAATCCGGCTTGCTGTAATAATGTGAAATACTCTTCCGTTGTACGATGATATTTAATAACTTCTTGGTCAATCCATGGTTCAACCCGTTTGCCTAGTTTAAAGTAATCATCGACGAGCCAAATCGTTCTTTTACCACTTGTTTGTAAGCTTTCAAATGAAGAAGTAATAACGGGATGTTGAACGCTAAAGGTAAAGGTGCCATTTGTTTTTAAAGTTTGAAATACATTTTGAAAAATAGTATCAAGATGTTCAATATAATGTAAGGCGAGTCTAGATGTTACTAAATCAAAAGTGGAAGAGGGGTAGGTATAATCTTTGAGGTTTAAAAAATGAACAGATCCATTTTTATTTTCTAGTTGTTTTTTAGCTTTTTCATACATAAGTTCGGAGCCTTCAATGCCGGTATAAGAGTAGCATCCCTTCTCTAATAATTCCGCACCAAACTTAGCATCACCACAGCCTAAATCGAGAATTTGTTTTCCTTGTACATGACCAATGAGCTGAAAGAATACTGGTTTTTCAATGGATTCATTTGGGCTATTTTCTCGGTATCTTCGTTTCATATATTGTTCGAAAAATGCTGTGTTATTGTATACATCAGATTCTGTAAATGCCATGTTTGAAACCTCCCGAAATATTTTTTTAATTCTATCAAATATGAAAAGTAAATGATAGATTTATTGTAATGAATCATATATAATCTAGAATTGTAAGCGGTTACTTTAAACTATTTTTCTATAATAAATTCTGAAAACGTGTTAAGCTAGTAGAGGGATTATTAGAACTATTAAGACAATAATCCGCTTACATGAACGATGGGAGGCTTCACGATGTCTAGTAAAACACTTGCGAAATTTTTAGAAGAAAATTTAGAGGATTTAAAATCAAAGGGGCTTTATAACGTAATTGATCCGCTTGAGAGTTCAAATGGACCGATCATTACAATTGGCGGAAAAGAATATATTAACTTATCTTCAAACAACTATCTGGGATTAGCAACAGATAGCCGTTTGCAAGAAGCAGCAATTGGTGCTATTCATAAGTACGGTGTTGGAGCAGGGGCTGTTCGTACAATTAACGGTACTTTAGATTTGCATATTAAGTTAGAAGAAACAATTGCAAAGTTTAAACATACAGAAGCAGCAATTGCTTATCAATCAGGATTTAACTGTAATATGGCAGCGATTTCAGCTGTTATGGATAAAAATGATGCGATTCTTTCAGACGAATTAAATCATGCATCTATTATTGACGGTAGTCGTTTATCAAAAGCAAAAATTATTGTTTATAAACATTCTGATATGGAAGATTTACGCCAAAAAGCAATCGCGGCGAAAGAATCAGGTCTTTACAATAAATTAATGGTAATTACAGATGGTGTCTTTTCGATGGATGGAGATGTTGCAAAACTACCAGAAATTGTTGAGATTGCAGAAGAGTTAGATTTAATGACATACGTAGATGATGCACACGGTTCAGGTGTACTTGGAAAAGGTGCAGGAACTGTAAAGCACTTCGGTCTTTCTGATAAAGTTGATTTCCAAATTGGTACATTATCAAAAGCAATTGGGGTAATTGGTGGATATGTAGCAGGGAAACAAAACTTAATTGACTGGTTAAAAGTTCGTTCACGTCCATTCTTATTCTCTACAGCATTAACACCAGCTGATGCAGCAGCTTGCATGAGATCAATTGAAATCTTAATGGAAAGCACAGAGTTACACGATCGCTTATGGGAAAATGGCCGCTACTTGAAACAAGGATTAAAAGAACTTGGCTTTAACATTGGGGAAAGTGAAACGCCAATTACACCTTGTATCATTGGGGACGAAGTATTAACACAAGAATTTAGTAAACGTCTAAATGAAGAAGGTGTATACGCAAAATCTATCGTGTTCCCAACTGTAGCAAAAGGAACAGGGCGCGTTCGTAATATGCCTACAGCAGCTCATACGAAAGAAATGTTAGATGAAGCAATTCTTAAGTATGAAAAAGTAGGAAAAGAAATGGGCATCATTTAAGTAACGACATCTTTTGAATAGCTTGCAAATGAGGAGTGGGGAAAATGAAAAAAATTCTAGTAACCGGTTCTTTAGGGCAAATTGGTTCTGAACTAGTAATGAAACTTCGTGATGTATACGGCGCATCAAATGTTATTGCAACAGATATTCGTGAAACAGATAGTGAAGTAGTAACGTCTGGTCCATTTGAAACGTTAGATGTAACAGATGGACAAAAACTACATGATATCGCAAAGCGTAATGAAGTAGATACAATTATTCATTTAGCAGCTTTACTTTCAGCAACAGCAGAAAAAAATCCGTTATTTGCATGGAATTTAAATATGGGTGGACTTGTAAATGCTCTAGAAGCAGCTCGTGAATTAAACTGTAAGTTCTTCACGCCAAGTTCTATCGGTGCATTTGGTCCATCAACGCCAAAAGATAATACACCGCAAGATACAATTCAGCGTCCTACTACGATGTATGGGGTAAACAAAGTGGCAGGAGAATTACTGTGTGATTATTATCATCAAAAATTTGGCGTAGATACGCGCGGTGTCCGTTTCCCAGGTTTAATTTCTTACGTAGCGCCTCCAGGAGGCGGAACGACTGATTATGCAGTTGAAATTTATTATGAGGCGATTAAAAAAGGTGCATACACCTCATACATTGCTGAAGGAACATATATGGACATGATGTATATGCCTGATGCTTTACAAGCGATCATTTCATTAATGGAAGCTGATCCAAGTAAGCTAGTGCATAGAAATGCATTTAACATTACAGCAATGAGCTTCGAGCCAGAGCAAATTGCAGCGTCAATTCGTAAACACATTCCGACGTTTACAATGGATTATGCAGTAGATCCAGCTCGTCAAACAATCGCTGATAGCTGGCCAAACTCTATTGATGCAACAGCAGCAATGAAAGAGTGGGGCTTTAAAGCAGAATACGATTTAGACAAAATGACAACTGACATGCTGGCTAAGTTAAAAAAAAAGCTCACAGCTGAGTTAGTGATGAATTAATAGGAAGAGTCGATTCTTAGGAATCGGCTCTTCCTCATTTTTGGAAGGAGAGAAGTCTTATGCAAAGAGTTGATGTCGTATATGCACTAATACATGACGAAGAAACAGATAAAATATTAATGGTACATAATGTAGAACAAAACGTTTGGTCATTGCCAGGTGGGGCTGTGGAAAAAGGTGAAATATTAGAGGAAGCACTAATAAGAGAAGTGAAAGAAGAGACAGGTTTAACTGCTACGTTAGGTGGACTTGTTGCGATCAATGAAAAATTCTTTGAAGAATCAGGGAATCATGCGCTATTCTTTACATTCCGAGCGAATGTAGAAAAAGGTGAACTTATTGCGGAAGATGAAGGTGAAATTTCTGCAGTAGAGTGGGTGGATCGAACAATTGCGAATGAGCGCTTCCCATACTATGACGGAGGATTTGAATATTTGTTAGAAGTAGCCATTCCATACAAGTTTCAACCAGAAACAAAGTAATTGAACGAAAAAACAGGAGCCACAAGGCTCCTGTTTTCTATTCAATCGTCTTCAGTAATAATTTTTTCAGTAATGGTTTAATCTTCAGTCGTAAATCTTCAGCGTGATTTGCAACTAAGAAGTGATGGTTATAAATGTTTTTCATCAATTGATAAGTTGCTTCTTTCGCTTCGCCTTCTTCGATGAAGATACCGATTACTTCCATACCACTTTTACGCGCGAGTTTAACAGCTTCATGCGTATCTAAAATTCCGTCTTGTTGATAGTCTAGCGCAGAAGGCTCACCGTCTGTGAAGACTAGTAAGAATTTATGTTTCTCAGGTCTTTTGGCAAGCTTTTCAGAAACGATACGAATAATATATCCGTCGCGGTTATCTTCTTCTTCACGAAGTTGCATAATTTCTGGACCAACGTTTGGTAACGTTGAGTTTTTATAATTTACAACTTCATGGATAACGTTCGGCTTATCTTCAGGTTTAGCGCTAGAGGCATCTTCCCAAAATCCGCTAATAGCGTGCGGGATTTTTAAAGATTTTAAAGCTTCATGGAATAGTACAACACTCTTCTTCGTTTCTTCCATTTTGTTATACATAGAACCAGAACAGTCAACTAATAGTTGGAATGCAACGTCGAGCTCTTGTGATTCTTGCCCTTTTTTATAAAACATGCGAGGCTGCTTTTCAGTATAAATACGAAGGAATTTCTTACGAAGTCTTCCGTAATATTTATCACTATTTGCATTCGTTTTATTTTCAATCGTTTTTTCGATAATTTTCTTTAATTCTTTTACATCTTTATTAACGACTGATTTGAAAGCTTGGTAATCCTTTTTCTCATCAGGATTTGGTTTACGTGCTTCTTTAAATGTATGAGAAGCGCCAGTGTTATATTTACCATATGCACCATCATTTTGACTAGAAGCGTGTGAAGCCCTTGCTTCTTCTGTATCAGCGCCATCAAAGTTGGATTGTGTACTTTTTTGAGAAGTACCTTGTACAGAACCAAGTGCTTGGTCGCCATCTTCTGATTCACGAGCAGTATCGCCCATCATGTTTGTTTTTGTTCCGCTTTCTAATTCAAAGCGTAAAAAGTTCTCGTTTTCGTTATTTTTATTTTCACGATGCCATGTGGAGAAACTTTCATCCATTTTGTTTTTATTTTCATCGTCATCTATAAGCTGCGTATCATCATTTGCTAAATCTTCGACGCGACAGTTCTTTTCGTCTGCAAGAACAGATAAATAAAGCGGTGCATGTCCGAAATAGTTGTTAAGCATATCACTTTCAAGAAGCTCCTCTAAGCGGTAGCGAATTTTCTCAACGATATACATAATATCTTCCGTATTACGAGCTTGGAATGTTTCATGCAAAATAGCTTCAATTTGTTCGAAATATTCATTATTAAACATTTCATATTTATCGCTCGTTAATGAAAGATAGCATAGGCAAAATAGACGATCACCGTGATAGTTACGAACGCGATTGATTTCATTTTGTGAGCTAAAGTAATTGCGATACATTTCTTTTCTTCTTTTAAAAACATGCTTCGTGCCAGGACGTAAGTTCTTTACAATTTCCTCAACGCGTAAATCTTCTAATAGAACAAATAATTGTGTTAAAAACTTTTTTAGGGGCGATTCTTGCAATTCAATCGCATAAGAACGAATTAAAGTCATGTCCGAGTAATGTTTATTACCAAGTGCTTTTAAGAACACTTCGCTTTTTAATCCGATTACTGTATCTTCTTCTTTTCGATCATCCCAAAAGTGACTAATGACAACTTTCTTTTCAATTTCGTCGTAGTATGCTTTATAGCCATATTCAAGATAGGCATCGTCTTCTTTTAGAAGGGCATACATTAAGTTTTCCATTTGTAGAAACAGCGACGCATCAATTTTTTTGTCACTAAAAATTTGTCTCATAAATTATCCCTCAAAGAAATAACTTTCTGCTAATTCACGGACAGTCATTTGTTCTGTTTCATCATTAAGTTTTGCAATTATGCTTCGTTCAATCGCTCGCATAACAGGAATATATACACCTAAATCACATGCGTCGATAATACCACGAATACTTGCTGCTTCTTCACTTACACGTCCATCGCGAGCTAAAGGCATAAGGTCGCTTGCAAATGCAACAAACTTTTCAATTGTTGCAACATCATTTAATTTTGATTCTGCTAATAATAGTTCTTTTAATGTATCACCTTGAATGTAAGGAACTTCAATAATAACGAAACGGTTTTTTAACGCTTCATTTAGTTCACTTGTTCCAACGTAACCTTCGTTAATCGCAGCAATTACACGGTATTCTTCATCACCGTATACAACCTCTTGTGTAAATGGGTTTGTAATCATTTTACGGTAATCTAATGCGCCGTGAAGAAGTGGTAACGTTTCAGGTTTTGCCATATTGATTTCGTCAATATATAGGAAGTGACCGTTCTTCATTGCTTTCATAAGAGGACCGTTAACGAATGAAACTTCAGATGCACCATCTTTCGTTTGTAGTGTGTTGTATCCTAAAATACCCTCTACATCTAAGTCGACAGAGCAGTTAATGCTATGCATTGGTTTTTGGAATAAAGAAGAAAGAGTTTCCGCTAGTACTGTTTTACCACTACCAGTCGGTCCTTTTAATAGAATATTCTTGCCAAGAAGAAGTGCTGTAATCGCATCTTCAATAATGCTATTATCAGACGCTTTATATATTTTCGTTCCGATTAAATGTGCATTTTCACCAGCTTCTTGCTTATTCTTTTCATGAATCGTAGAAAGCTGTTGTTTTAAATCAGCATGTATATGAAATTGTTCTAACATGTATTTCCCACCTAACATTATTTTCATAAAGTAATACATCTTATGATAACTTGTTTTAATATGGTATGCAAAGAAAAGGAAGGAGGATAAAGGGAAAAGAAAAAGCAATCAAGATGAAGTTGATTGCCTACAGTAAAGGAGAAATGAGCCTCATGAAAGACTCCAATATGCGTTTTTTTATACTTCTTTTTTGGAAAGAGTTCCATTTAATTTCAGTTGAATGTTTAAAATCTTCTTCAAAATCACGTTTAATGTCGTGAACTGTTTTTGATTCATAAAGCACGCTAATAATTTCGTAATTCAATTCAAAGCTACGTACATCCATGTTCGCTGTTCCAATAGTTGCAATTGTATCATCAACGAGTACAATTTTTGCATGCATAAAACCATCTTTATAACTGTAAATAGAAGCACCAGCTTTTAAAAGCGGAGTGAAATAGGATTGAGATGCTTGATCACTAATGATGCTATCACTTTTACCTGGATATAAAATCCGTACATCTATTCCGGCAATTGCACTTAAGCGTAATAATGTTAAAGTTTCTTGATCTGGAATAAAGTAGGGTGTAGCGATCCAAATGGATTTTTTTGCAGAGCCCATAACAGCTAATAATGTATTACGAATACTTTTATCATCGGAGCTTGGTCCGCTTGCTACGATTTGAACAGCACCTTCTGCATTTGAAATCTCTTTACCTGGGAAGTATTGTCTATTCATGAATTGATCCCAGGAATAAGTATTTAAACCACTAGAGGCATAGAGCCAGTCTTCTAGAAAGATTGCTTGTAATTTATATAATGCTTTTCCTTCTATTTTTAAATGACTATCACGCCAAACAGGAAATTTCTTGGAACGGCCAAGATATTCATCACCGACATTGAGTCCTCCGGTAAAACCAATTTCGCCATCTACAATAACAATTTTTCGATGGTTACGATAATTGACAGTTTCAAGTAACCAAGCTGAAAAAATAGGGTCAAATTCTACAATTTCAATCCCAGCTTCTTTCATAGGTTGTAAAAATCGTCTTCTTAACGTATTACTTCCAAGGCCATCATAAAGGAAGCGTACAATAACACCATCTTTTGCTTTTTGTATTAAAGCATCTCGAACTTTTGTACCAATTTCATCAGATTTATAAATGTAGTATTGAATATGTATATGATGTTTTGCTTGCTCTATAGCTCGCAAAATTTCTGAAAATGTTTGATCTCCGTTTGTTAAAAGTTTTGTAGTTGTTCTATCTGCGGCAGGACCGCCTCCAAATTTTTGTATGACTTCTGTTAAATGTATGGAACGTTCATTTAGTGGGACTGTGAGTAATAACTCTAGTCTTCTTCCTTCTAATATTTCACGGAATAATTTTCTTTGTTCTTCTGAACGATGGAGATGTTTTTTTCTTCTCCAGCGGCTGCGTCCGAAAATAGCGTATAAAAGCACACCTATAATAGGAAGAAGTGCTAATACTAAAAACCATGCTAATGTACTTTGTGGAGATCTATTTTCTATAAAAATAACGAATGAAATTCCTACGATTGTGATGGACCATAGAGCACCGACAAATGTATATAACGAGATATACGATGTATTTAATAGGAACAGAACGATAGATACAATTGTAAATATTAATAGTAATTGAACGATAGGCTTCTTCATTTCTATATAATTCCCCTAATCTTTTTTCAATATAGACTTCTTAAATAGAAGATGTAATATGACATCTTTATTATAAGGTGTTTTGCTTTTTTTACAAAATATAGACATTTCACCTATACTTTCCGCATTTGTCCTACATACAGTGTACTATCCCATTTTTTATCCCACTCTTAACGCATATGAAAATGAAAAAATCGAAAAGGAGCGGAGAAACATGAATTATATAGAAAATAATGGATTGTATTATCGAAATCATCATGGAGGACACAATCATGGTGGGCACAATCATAACGGTGGACATCATCACCATGGAGGACACAATCACTATGAACACCATCATCATCACGGAGGCGGATGGGGCTGGGGTGGTGGTAGTTCATGGGGAGGCGGATTTTTCCCTGGAAGCTTTGCAGGAGGAGTGTTAGGCGGACTGACAGCTGGTGCATTAACAGGTGCAACAAGTGGAGGGTATTATCCCGCTCCATATCCAGTAGCTTATCCATCACCATACCCTGTAACGTATCCAATGCCATACCCAGGTTATCAGCAAATACCATATTCGTATTAAACTAAAAAAGAGGCTATCCTCTTTTTTAGTTTAATACGGTATTTATTTATAAAATACTTCCAAAATTAAGGTGAAAATATGTTAATATTTTGTTATTGTAATTCAAAAACATATACATTGATGTAGAGTTTTATATTATTATTCGTGAATAGTTATGTAGTATGTTCTAATTTCTATTTCGTTATTAAAAACAAAGAGATCAGATGTGAGTGGTATTAGTTGGAAACAAGGCTTGCATAGAGCCACTTAAAGGGATTGCAGTATAATAAGGTACGAAATAATTAGGGAGATGAGAAGCTACTATTTATAATTAGAACGGTATAATATTGCTTTTTATTACAAATAATATTATGTTATTTTAATCGGTCTATTCAAAAAGATAATTTATGTAATGGGCTAGTATTAGAAAATGAAATATCTCTATTTCTATGAAGAGAAACAGGTTGTGTTTTAGTCAGATAGAAGCAAGGAGAGATGCGCATGCTAGAACAGAGAGGTCATGCATTATATGACTCTTCATTGCGAGATTTAAAGTTAGCATTAGATGAGTCTTCAATTGTTGCAATTACAGATCGAAAAGGTCTTATTACATATGTAAATGATAAATTTTGTGAAATCTCTAAATACAAAAGAGAAGAATTAATTGGAAAAGATCACCGTATTTTAAATTCAGGACATCATCCAAAAACCTTTTTTCAAGATTTATGGAAACGTATTTTGAATGGGAAAGTATGGACAGGTGAGATTCGGAATCGAGCAAAAGATGGTACATATTATTGGGTCAAAACAACAATTGTTCCATTTTTAAATGAAAAAGGAGAGCCATACCAATTTATCGCAATTCGAAATGATATTAGTAGTAGAAAAGAAGCGGAACATAGATTGCGGCTAAGTGAAAGTCGTTATAGGGAACTTGCCTATCATGATGCTTTAACGAGTTTGCCTAACCGTTTACAATTAATAACGACCGTTAACGAATTGATTGCAGATAAAAAAGAATTTGGTATGATTTACTTTGATTTGGACCGTTTTAAATTAGTAAATGATACATTAGGTCATATGATAGGGGATTTACTTTTAAGTGAAGTTGCTTCAAGGTTGCATTATGTACTAGGAGAGAAAGATGTTCTGGCTAGGCTAGGTGGCGACGAATTTGTGCTGTTAACAAAAAATCATAGACAAGATGATATGAGTCAGTTAGCGACATCTGTATTGTCATGTTTTCAGGCACCATTTATGCTGGAAGGCCATGAAGTATACATTTCAGCTAGTCTAGGACTTTGTTCTTATCCACAAGACGGACAAGATGTGGAAACGTTATTGAAAAACTCTGACTTAGCTATGTATAGTGCAAAAGAACAGGGGAGAAACGCTGCGTGTTTCTTTACAGATGAGCTACGCGCGAAAATAAATCGTAGAATGAAAGTTGAGTTTGCTTTGCAAAAGGCAATTCGTGATGAAGAGTTAGATGTAGCATTGCAGCCTATTATTGATTTGAAAACGAAGAGATATTCTGGTATAGAAGCTCTAGTACGTTGTATGACAGAAGACGGACCTATTTCACCAAGCGAATTTATCCCTGTAGCTGAAGAGTCTGGACTTATTATAAAACTAGGAGACTGGGTATTAGAAAAATCATGTCGCTTGTTTAAAACATTGCCGAATTATCAAGAAGGACTAAAGTTATCTGTGAATTTATCTATACAACAATTAATGCAGAAACGTTTTATTTTATCAGTACGTAGCATTTTAAAGAGAACTGGTTTTCCTCCGAACCGTTTAATATTAGAAATAACGGAAAGTATTGCAGTCCGCCATTTTGATTATATTATTGCTACATTACAAGAATTAAGAAATATGGGTGTTTTAATTGCTTTGGATGATTTCGGAACTGGCTATTCTTCCTTATATTATTTAAAACAACTACCACTGGATATTGTAAAAATTGATCGTAATTTTATTCGTGAATTTCATTATGATCACGCACAACCAGAACGAACGATTGTAAAATCCGTTATTGAAATTGCTCATAGTTTAAATTTAGCAGTAGTTGCTGAAGGAGTAGAAACAGTAGAGCAAGAGAGTTTGTTACAATCAATGAGCTGTGATTATGTACAGGGATTTTATTATGCGAAACCTTTATCTGTAGGAGAGCTAAAAGAAAAGTTAATTACAGATTTTTAATAAAAAAGAGAAGCCAGCAGCTTCTCTTTATTTAATCCGTTTTTTGTGAGTCTTTCATTAGTACTGGATAAAGAATAAGACCTAATACGAACAATCCAATTCCTAAGAAGAACGTTTTTAAATCAGCAGTTCCCGTTTTGATAACCCAAATGGAGTATACCAACGCCAATGTAGTAATGATTCCATCTTTTACTCGAGATCCTGGCAGTATATCATACGTTTCTCCTGTAATAACTAATTTTAATTGGTACAAGGTAGAAACAAGGTATGGAATTAAATAGGCTAATGTTGCTACGACGATAGCGAAACTATACGCTTCTGAAACAGTACCAGAAATCGTTGAAAATAAGAAAATTTGCGTCATTACATTTGTAATCAATAATGATTTTGCAGGACTACCTTTTTTATTTGTTTTCCCGAAAAACTTAGGGAAAAGTCCATTTTTTGCTGCCTGGTAAGGTACCTCTGAACTAACAACAATCCAGCCAACTGTAGATCCAAATAAAGATATAAGAGCGAGTAAAGCCATTATATATGCACCTTTATTTCCAATTGCTAAATTTAATGCGTCTACTAATGGTTTTTGAGACTCTTTTAAAGCATCTTGCGGAAGAGCTCCCATTGTAAGTAAAGTAATTGACATGTAAATAAGAAGAGCGATAATTAATCCGAAAATCGTAGCTTTTTTTACATCGCGCTGTGATTTTGCACGATTAGAAAGCATAACTGCTGATTCAATACCGATAAATGCCCAGAGTGTTGCAATAGCAGCTGAATTGATTTGTCCACCTAATGAGATTGATTGTCCAGCTTCATTCATAAAGGTTTGACCGTCTCCGAAATTAGAGGCGTTGAAAATGAATAATGTAATTACAATAAACATTGTAAATCCAATAATTTTTGCAATGGTAGCAAGTAGATTCATGTTTCCAGCGCGATCAATATTTTGAGAAAGAATATATTGAATTCCCCACAGCATAAGGCTACATACGAGGAAAGTTAATCCTTTTCCGAGTTCCAGTGAAAATCCATTTATTGAAAAAAGAATTTGCTTACTTTGTAAAACTGGAAAGAATGTTGATAAATATCCAGCAAAGGAAATAATAACAGATGCTGTTGCAGCCCAGTTAGCAGCCCAATATCCCCATGCCATACTATATCCTGCAACTTTACCAGCTTTTTTTGAAGGAAACATCGCTTGAGCATAGCTTTGTGGTCCAGCTTTTAATTCTGGTTTCCGAATCGCTAAATTTCCAAATACAAGTGCAATCATAAATACGCCAAGGCCTGTAATACTCCATGCGAGTGTAGAACCCATTGGCCCTGATACTTGTGCTAAATTTGCCGGAAGCATAAATACGCCACCGCCAACCATATTCCCGATAACAAATGCTGTTAAAACCCATAATCCCCATTTTTTCGTTTCCATTTTTGTTAACTCCTTTGTAGTAAGTTTTGCTTAAACATCATTTTTTACTAGCTTTTTGACAATAAAAAAAGAGCCATGTAGATAAAAAAATACCTACATGGCTCTTTCGCCAAAGCGTAGGTACAACGGGAATAACCCTTGTACCTACGCGTAATTTTTCCGCTAGGTTTCAAGGGTTACGTATGATGATGATGTTTTTGTGCAAATGTAACTACAGTTGTTGTATAAGTAAGCATAGTTCTTTGCTCCCTTTCTCCTCTGATTTTGAAGTTAGTATACTACATGTTTTTTTGAATGAAAAGAAAAATATAAAAATTTTTATAAAAATACGTTTTAAAGATTAAATATTTACCTATATTTTTCTTGTACTGGAAAATAAGTGAGAGATTGGCAGAAGAGTGAAGCATGTTATAATACATATAGAATTAGAAGGTGACAAGGGGCTATTGTAGATGATGAGTAAGTATGAACAAATTTATACAGAAATCAGTAAATCTATTGATAATAAACAATTAAAAGAGGGATGCAAAATCCCATCAGAAACAGAATTAATGAAGCAGTATGAGGCAAGCCGAGGCACGGTAAGAAAAGCTGTAGATTTACTGCAAGAGCGTGGATATGTGCAAAAAATTCATGGAAAAGGTGTTTTTGTTTTAAAGCGAAAAAATATTGAATTTAATTTTGGCGGTATTGTAAGTTTCCAAGAAGAAAATGAACGTTTAGGACGTCATTGTATTACGGAAGTTGTGGAAATGGACAAAGAAAAAGCCACAAAAGACATTGCGAAATTATTAAATGTAAAAGAAAAAACAGAGATTGACCATATTAAACGTGTACGAAATATTGATGGAGAAAAAGTAATTTTAGATATAAATCATTTTGTATCTGAGTTTATTCCAGGATTAACGAAAGAAATTGCAACTGCATCGATTTATAAATACATCGAGAAAGAGCTTGGGCTACATATTAGTTATTCGCAGAGGGTAATAGAAGTACAGCCATGTACAGAGGATGACAGAAAGTATTTAGATTTAAATGGAACAGACTATGTTGTCGTTGTGAAAAACTTTACACATTTGTATGATGGAAGTCAGTTTGAATATACAGAATCACGCCACCGTTTAGATATTTTTCACTTTTCGGATGTGGCACGCAGGAAGTAAAGAGGTGGAACAAAATATTGTTTCATCTCTTTTTTTTATAAAAAAAACACAAACTCGTATATACGAGTGTTGACTAACTTATATATACGAGTTAATATGTAATTGTAAACGGTATCAAAAAAAGAAAAGAGGGACGGGAATATGGGGAAAGACTATCGTAAAACAGCAGAGGAAGTGTTGCAGTATATTGGTGGGAAAGACAATATTGAACAAGCTGCACATTGTGTGACGAGGCTCCGTATCGCTTTAAAAGATGAAAGTAAAATAGATAATGATAAATTACAGTCTGTTTCATTAGTGAAAGGAGCGTTTCATAACGCTGGTATATTTCAAGTTGTAATTGGTCCAGGGGATGTAGATCGTGTTTACGCTGAATTGATAACGCTTGCAGGTATGAAAGAATCGACTGTAGCGGACGTAAAAGACTCTGGAAATCAGAAGTTAAATCCAGCTCAAAAGTTTGTAAAAATATTTTCGGATGTATTTATGCCGATATTACCAGCGATCGTAACAGCTGGTTTACTAATGGGTATTAACAATCTATTAGGCGCAAAGGACTTATTTTTTGATGGGAAAAATTTATTAGATGTTTATCCGAACTTAGGCGGGCTTTGGGATTTAATTAATATGATGGCCAATACAGCATTCGTATTCTTACCAGCACTTGTCGGTTGGTCAGCAACGAAGCGTTTTGGTGGTAGTCCAATACTAGGGATTGTTATGGGATTAATGCTTGTGCACCCGGCCTTATTAAACGCTTGGGACTATGGAAAAGCAGCGACTGGTTTAGAGGGTCAAAAGATTGAGTACTTCAATATTTTAGGACTATTCCAAATTGAGAAGGTAGGATATCAAGGACAAATTTTACCTGTTTTAGTAGCAGCATTTGTATTAAGTAAAGTGGAAATTTTCTTAAAGAAACATGTACCAAATGCAATTCAATTATTAGTTGTACCAATTACAACAATCGTTGTGACAGGTGTGTTAGCACTAGGAATTATCGGTCCGGTTACACGTCATATTGGAGATTTATTAACAGTAGGATTAGTAGGTGTATATGAAACAGTACCAGTAGTTGGAGCAGTATTATTTGGAGCGTTATATGCACCGCTTGTAATTACAGGTATGCATCATATGTTTATTGCAATTGATTTACAATTGATTGCACAACATGGCGGGACATTTATTTGGCCGATGATCGCTCTTTCTAACATTGCGCAAGGTAGTGCGGCACTTGCGATGTTCTGGATTTCTAAAAATCAAAATGATAAAAGTATGGCATCAACATCAGCCATTTCAGCATACTTCGGTATTACAGAACCAGCGATGTTTGGGGTGAATTTACGAAATAAGTTCCCGTTCTATGCAGCGATTATAGGATCTGCTGTGGCAGCGATATTCATTACATTAAATGGTGTATTAGCGCCTGCTATCGGAATTGGCGGATTGCCAGCATTTATTTCTATCATTCCGAAATCGATTCCAATGTTTATTGTAGGAATGATTATTGCAGTTGTAATCCCGTTTACTTTAACATGGTTATTTGCAAAAAGAGTCAAACAGAAGTAGGAGGAAGTTAAACATGAAGGATTGGCATAAAAGTGTAGTCTATCAAATTTATCCGAAGAGCTTTAATAGTTATTACAATAGAGAAACCGGGGATATAAAAGGTGTTACAGAGAAACTAGATTATTTAAAAGAACTCGGAGTGGATTATATATGGTTAACACCGATATACCAATCACCACAAAATGATAATGGATATGATGTAAGTGATTACTACAGCATTGATCCATCTTACGGAACGATGGAAGAGTTTGAAGAACTTTTAGCAGAAGCGAAAGTACGTAACATTGAGATTATGCTTGATATTGTTGTAAATCATAGTTCGACTGAACATAAGTGGTTTAAAGAAGCGAAGGAAGATAAAAATAGTCCATATCGTAATTACTATATTTGGCGTGATGAAAAAAATAATTGGCAGTCTAAGTTTGGTGGATCTGCTTGGAAATATGATGAGAAGACGGAGCAATATTATTTACATTTATTTGATGAAACACAAGCTGATTTAAATTGGGAAAATGAAAAACTTCGTGAAGAAGTATATGATATGATGCGTTTTTGGCTGGATAAAGGAGTAACAGGATTCCGATTAGATGTCATTAACTTAATTTCAAAAGACCAATGTTTCTTAAACGATGAAGGTAGTACTGCGACAAGTGATGGACGCAAGTATTATACAGATGGTCCGCGTGTTCATGAATATTTACAAGAGATGAACCGAAATGTTTTTGCAGGAAAAGATGTAATTACAGTTGGAGAAATGTCATCTACGACAATTGATCATTGTATTAAATATTCAAACCCTGAGCGTAATGAATTAAGTATGACGTTTAGTTTCCATCATTTAAAAGTAGATTATCCGAATGGTGATAAGTGGACGAAGGCTGATTTTGATTTTATTAAATTAAAAGAGATTATGTCTAGCTGGCAAATTGAAATGCAAAAGGGCGGAGGATGGAATGCGTTATTTTGGTGTAATCATGACCAGCCTCGCATCGTGTCACGCTTTGGTGATGATGGAAAGTACCGAAACGAATCTGCAAAAATGTTAGCGACAGCCATGCACATGCTGCAAGGAACGCCTTATATTTATCAAGGGGAAGAAATCGGTATGACGAATCCTAAATTTGAGTCCATCGAGCAATATCGTGATGTGGAATCGTTAAATATATACGATATAAAGCTAAAAGAAGGGCTATCAAAAGAAGAGATTATCGGGATTTTAAAGCAAAAATCTCGTGACAACTCTCGCACTCCGATGCAGTGGAATGAAGAGATGAACAGTGGTTTTACAACAAGTACACCTTGGATTTCAGCGGCTGAAAACTTTAAAGAAATAAACGTAGAGAAGGCATTAGAAGATAAAGAGTCCGTATTTTATCATTATAAAAAGTTAATAGAACTTAGGAAAACGTATGATGTAATTACAGAAGGAGAATATGCTATTTTGGATAAAAATGATCCTAAGATTTGGGCATATACTCGTACTACAGAAAGTGAAGTGCTGCTTGTTATAAATAACTTCTATGGAGAAGAAATAACGTACTCTGTACCAGCGCACGTTCAATTAGATGGAATGAAACAAGAAATACTACTGTCGAATTATAAAGATGCTAGCAAGGATATTACAAAACTTAGCTTAAGACCATATGAATCAATTGTGTATCGATATACGAAATAAAAAGGTTGTATGCCCATGCGGCATACAACCTTTTATTTTAGGACACCACTGTACAAAATGTTTACCTCTACCTCAGGTTTGAATTTTACTTTTGCATAATCTTTATTCCAATTTTTCTTCTTCCATAAGTCAGGGTGGTAGGCGATAAGGTGTCTGCCGATACCGAAAGCATCACAGTTTGCTTTTTGTAACTTTTTCGTTATCTTTTTAGCTTCTTTCGTAAGTTGTTTAGACAATTCTTTATTTAGTTTTTTTCTTTCATCCATTTTGTAAAGATTATCTCTCGGAGCTTCAAGCGCTATAACTTTTAGTTGGAGCTTAATGTGAGCATAAACATTTCCTTTTTTATCTGTTGTTATTTTTAAGTCTCGTTTTAACTTTCGGTTGCTAATTTCCATTGTTAAATAATCAGATGTTTTCTCTGATTCATCGCTAGTAAGCTTCTGGGTTATACGGGCACTTGTTCCCATTTTTCCGGTTAATAATACGAATAAAACAGATTGTTTCAAAGGTAAATGCCCAGTTAATTTATCATTGTTAAATAAAGCTAGACCGTTTGTAATTACTTCTTTTCCTTTTATTTTTATAGAAGGGAGGGTAAAGTCTTTACCGGGATCTAACATTTTTGTAGCAGCTGTCTCTAAAGTTTCTTTTGGAAATACACTCATATCTTCTAAGCTTTTCACTTTTTTCTTTAGAAAATCTCCAATTAGTAAATTTCCTACTTTCTTTTTTTCTAGTATCTCGGATGTTTCACCATCTACTGCAATAAGTTTTACTAAAGCAGTTGGGTTTGTTGGGTCCCGAAAGCTGACATCTAAAAAAGGTAATATACCTTTTTTTAGGATTTTGGTTCCTAGTAATTGAACACCATATTTAAAATAACGAATATTCCCAGTAACATTTTTTTTTAGGGCATCGCTTGTATCCCTTATGTTATGCCCCGTTGCTGAATGTATTTCATTTTCGAATGAAGATTGCTCTCCGCTTGAACTTTTTACGAGCTCGATTGTTTGCTGGAGTTGATTCTCTTCCGTAATATCAGATCCAATACTATAAGCTAACCTTGCCTCCCTTAATGGTTCTTGATCCCAGCATCCAGAAAGGAGGGAACTAGTACATAATACAAAAAGTAATTTAACTCTTTTTTTGAACATACTGTTCTCCTTTCTTATTTCGTATCACAGAATAAAGTAGAAATAAAAGAGGAAGGACAACTATGAAAATATAGGTGAACTTATCAGTGAAAGTTGAGATTACTTTTAATTCTTCAGGTGTATCTATAAATAAGGCTACACTAAAAGCAATAATACCAATGATTGGAACAGCTTTTTTATGATTAGCAAGATTGAATATATGTCCTATTCCGATTGAAGCAGCGCAATAATAACTAGCGATAGAAGCTGCAACAGTTATCATCCAAATTGGTATAAATAGTAAATCAGTTCGGTCTATAATTCCGATATGTAAGGAGCGTAATAAGTAAGCAACTGGTTCTGGAATAAGCTCAATTTGTTTTGGACTAAATACGATAAAGCAAATCCAAACAGTAAAAGTATAAAAAAGTGTTACAAATCCATTAGCGATAGAAATGGCCTTCAGTTTTGCGACAGAACTGCCATTTACTTTTGGAAAAGCGATAAGAATGATTTCAAAACCATACATGGCTGTAATTGTTTCCTTGGATGCTTGAATTATATTCCACCAGCCGGCTTCTGTAATGGGAAAAATATAAGAGAAATCAGCTCGGGAAAGCCCTAGGGCAATTAAAAGGGCCATTGGAATAATGAGGATAGAGGCCATGACATAAAATCGTACGATGACTTTAAATGTATTATAGGCTATATAGCAGCAAGCTATCGTAAATAGCATGAGAATGGCAGACCAAGGAGTAGCTTGTAATATCCATACTTTAATGACATTACAAGCATTCAACATAACCGTCATACCAATAAGCGTAAAATAAAAAACATAAGCAAAACCTAATAGTTTTCCAAACTTATTACCAAATAGCATACAAACGCTTTCATACATATCTGCATCAGGAAATCGCTTTAAGAAAAGCCACATAAGTAAAATAATAAGTTGAATTGCAAGCCCAGCGACGAGAGCGGAAATCCATCCACCTCCTTTTGCTATTGGGTGAAGACGGTTAGGTAGAGAAAGGATACCAACTCCGATTTGGCATTGAATAACGAAAAAGGTAAATTGAACGAGCGAAATTTTACTTTGCGTGTTTGTCACCGTCCTCATCCTCTCTCGTTACATGTTGTCGTTGCATTTTTTTCGGTTTTGGATCATGTGGTCGTTCCCAAAACGACCAAATTGGAAGTCTTACGAAAGAATCTTTCATATCTTTTATCCGCATCGGGGCAACAGGAGAAAGATATGGCGTATGAAATGAATGTAATTGACATAAATGAACGAAAGTTATAATTAGACCGAATGATATTCCGACGTATCCGAATATAGCAGCAAGAATCATTAATGGAAAACGAAGAATTCGAACTGCTGAACTCATATCGTTTGATGGAACGAGAAAAGATGAGATGGCAGTTAAAGCTACAACAATAATCATCGTATAAGAAACAAGTCCAGCTTTTACAATTGCATCACCAATTACTAAACCACCTACAATACCGATTGTTTGTCCAACTCGGCTTGGTAAGCGAATACCAGCTTCCCGTAATAATTCAAAGATTAATTCCATTAAGAGAGCTTCAAAAATAGGAGGAAGTGGTACTTTCTCTAATGAAGCTTTAATTGTATACACAAGTTCGAGCGGCAATACATCAGGATGAAAGGCTACGGTTGCGATATATATAGCTGGTAAGAGAAAAGCAATCAAGAAACTCACTAAGCGAATCATTCGGACGAAAGAACCGACAATCCAGCGGTTATTATAATCGTCTGGTGATTGATAGAAAGCAAATAACGTAACAGGAACGATAAGCGCTGTGGGATCTCCATCAGATAAAATAGCAACTCGTCCTTCCATTAAATTTGCAGCGGTCCTATCTGGACGCTCTGTATTTAATTGCTGCGGAAATGGTGAGAAAGACGTATCCTCTATAAATTCTTGTATATATCCTGGAGGCATAAGTGCATCTGTCTTAATCGTTTCTAACCTTCTTTTTACTTCTGTAACTAAATCGTCATTCGCTATGTTTTGCATATAAGCAATTGCCACTTTCGTATGCATTTCTTCACCAAGTGTGAAATATTTAACGACGATATTTGGACTTTTTATGAGCTTACGAATCGAAGCTAAATTAGTTGCTAGATCCTCTACAAAACCAGTATGTGGACCGCGCACAATCCCTTCATTATCAGGCTCTGCTATATCTCGCTTTAAAGATAAAGCTGTTTCGAAAATAAAAAAACTGTCGACGTGTTCATGAAAATATAAGGATTTACCTTGTAATAAAAGCTGCACACCATAATTTAAATTCGTTTCTTTTTTCATATTTAATGTGGCAAAAGCTTTATCTAAAGCCAAATCCGACCGAGTTAATAAAGGCTCAAGAGCTAATTGGTGAATCAAATTTGGGTCTGCTAAAGATTCGATATATAAGATTGTTCCTTTTCCGTTTTGAAATGGGACATCTAATTTTTTTATATCATCTGAGTGACATAGCTTATTTTCAATGTAATTAATATTTTCCGGAAGTGATGGAAACATATGCTTTTTGTTATTATCTTGTTGTGAGTGCTTCTGTTCGGTCATACTTTCCATCTCCTTTACATTGAAATTACTTCTGTTAATTTTTGTTTTTTGTGAGAAATTTATGCTTGGATTATTTTTGACAAAGTAGCTTGAAAGTTACGTTACGTCATCTTTTATACTATAGAAAATAGGGTATAGGGGATGATATAAATGACTTTGAGGGATATGTGGGGATGGAAAGAAATTTTATATTTATTTATGTTTGTATTTGTTATTGTTCCAGTAACTATTGAATCTCTTTTTTATAAATATATTTTAGAAATAATAGGTAACTCACTATATGCTGGAGTATTAATGGGCTTTATAATGGCAGTGATATTTACTACTGTAGTTTATCTTTTTTGTATCAAAAGATATAAACTCTCGTGGAAAGATATTGGAATTCGGAAGCTTTCATGGAAAGATCTTTTATGGACAGTTGGAGCGGTTATTTTCTTAATTGTAGCTAGTATTGCTGTATTAGTGATAATGGAGAAAATGGGTATTTCCTTTGAAAATAGTAAGACGGAGACGGTCCAAAATGATAAATCAATCTATTCATTCTGTATCGTGGTAATTGGAGCAGCAATTATATCACCAATCTATGAAGAGATTTTATATCGAGGTGTTTTTTATACATTTTTTCGTGATAGATATGGCATGTGGGGCGGTATGTTTATTAGTTCCATAATATTTACCGTTGTCCATATCCCTACATATAACACATTACTGGTGAATTTTTTGAGTGGGGTAGTATTTGCATGGTTATATGAGAAAACAAATTCTATTTTATCAGCTATGATTGCCCACGCATTATTCAACTTCATAGCAGTACTTCTAACATTTGTGTCGAATTAAGAAGATATATAGGAGGGATATATATGGAAATAGCTGTAGAACGTGTTTTTACGAAAGAGATTTTAAAAAGAGCAGCGAATTTGTTTCATGTAACAGTAGAAGAAAAGCCACTTGGAGATTTTGAGAATTATATTTTTAAGGCGAAGGGTGATAATGATGAAGATTATGTATTACGTTTAACACATTCTTCTCATCGTTCTAAACAAGAGGTAGAGGCTGAACTAGATTTTTTACGATATGTTGCGGAGAATGGGGCAAAGGTAGCAGGACCTCTTTATTCAACGTCTCGAAATCTCGTAGAAGAAATCGTAGCAGAGGATGGGACTTTCTTTTTCGCTTCTTTATTTATATATGCAAAAGGTGAGCAAGTAAAAGGAGCAGAATCGCCTTATTGGGGAGATGCTTATTTTGAAGCGTGGGGAAAAGCGATTGGGCAACTGCATCGCCTTACAATGGATTATCCTAAAACAGACTACCGTGATACGTGGGAAGAAGACGAAAGTGGAATTGTTAATGAATTAGAAGATGGTCAAGTGAAAGAGATTGCAGCGGTATTAATGGATGAAATTAAGGCTCTTCCAGTTGAAAGAGAAACGTTCGGTCTTATGCACGGTGATATTCATCAAGGCAATTTTCATTATGATGGTAAAGAGCTAACAATCTTTGATTTTGATGATGCTGCTTATAATTACTTTATACATGATTTAGCGATGGTTTTATACTACTCTGTTCTATTTACACCGTGGACAGCAGAAGAGAAGACAGATTTTGCTCGTAAACAGTTACAAGTGTTACGAAAAGGATATGAGTATGAGCACAGGCTGGCGGATAGTTGGTATGAATCGTTACCACTATTTTTACGTTTACGTGATATAGGTTTATATGGAACGCTTCAAAAGAAGTTTAAAGGGAAAGATATGCCTGATAACTTCTTGAAATTATCAGAAGAGCTATACGAAAGAATTATTAAAAGAGAAGCAATTGTGAATATATAATACATTTAGTTCAAAACAAAGTATATAAAACAAATATATACTTTGTTTTTTTATACAAAAATATGTTTACTTTATTAAAATAATATTGTCCTAGATTCGGTATACACTTATAATTTTATATATATTCTGAATATTCTTTATAAAAAGGAGGGGGAATGTTGGAAGCTTTCGTAAATTGGTTAAATAATATTGTTTGGAGTCCAGCACTTGTTTATTTATGTTTAGGAGTAGGTTTATATTTTTCTATTCGAACGAAGTTTTTACAAGTAAGACATGTAGGAGAAATGGTGAAGCTGACATTTCAAGGGGAAAAATCAGAAGCTGGTGTTTCTTCATTCCAAGCGTTAGCACTTTCGTTATCAGGACGTGTTGGAACAGGGAATATCGCTGGGGTAGCAACAGCGGTTGCATTCGGTGGACCAGGAGCTGTATTTTGGATGTGGGCAGTAGCCTTTTTAGGAGCAGGATCAGCTTATGTAGAATCAACACTCGCGCAAATATATAAGACGAAACATCAAGGGCAGTTTCGTGGTGGACCTGCTTATTACATTGAAAAAGGTTTAGGTGTGAAATGGTATGCTTTAGTATTCGTTGCAGCGACAATTCTTGCAACGGGGCTTTTACTACCAGGTGTACAAGCAAATAGTATTGCTGTAAGTTTAGAAACTGCTTTTGGTATTAATACTACCGTATCAGGGGCTATATTAGTTGTCGTATTAGCTCTTATCATTTTCGGTGGAGTAAAGCGAATTGTTAACGTAGCGCAAGTTGTCGTACCGTTTATGGCAATAGGCTATATTTTAGTAGCTTGCGTCATTGTTGCTATGAATATTGAAAAATTGCCAGAAGCATTTATGTTAATTATAAGAAGTGCATTTGCATTAGAAGCTGCTTTCGGTGGTATTATCGGTTTAGCAATCTCTTGGGGGGTAAAACGTGGTATTTATTCCAATGAAGCAGGACAAGGGACTGGACCACACGCAGCAGCTGCAGCCGAAGTATCACATCCAGCTAAGCAAGGTTTAGTACAAGCATTTTCCGTTTACATTGATACATTATTTGTTTGTTCAGCAACAGCATTTATGATGATTATTACAGGCATGTATAACGTATTTGATGCAAGCGGAAAAAACTTTATCGTTAATAAACTAAACGGCGCTCAGCCAGGACCAGGATATACACAGGCGGCGGTAGAATCTGTTTTCCCTGGATTTGGAAATGGTTTCGTTGCAATCTCGTTATTATTCTTCGCGTTTACAACAATTATGGCGTATTACTACATTGCAGAAACGAATATCGCGTACTTAAATCGTGATAAAGATCGCCCTTGGATGTCCATGGTACTAAAGTTTGTATTTTTAGGAGCTGTATTCTACGGCTGTATAAAAACAGCAGCAACGGCTTGGGCTTTAGGCGACATTGGGGTAGGAATTATGGCATGGGTAAATATCATTGCGATTTTATTGTTACAAAAACCTGCATTAGTCGCATTAAAGGATTATGAAAAACAGAAAAAAGAAGGAAAAGATCCAGTATTCGATCCAGGGCCATTAGGAATTAAAAATGCTGATTTTTGGGAGCATGAATACGGGAAAGATAAGAAAGAAGAAGTATCTTAATCGAATAAAAATGAAGAAGCAAAGGGGAAACCCTTTGCTTTTTTTATGGACAAATTGAAGCTAAAAGTTATTTTTGGGACTATTTTTGAATATAAAAAGAATGTACATGCATTGTTAGGGGAAGGGGGAGTATGTTGATAGAATTTCGTAATGTAAATAAATATTATGGTAACTTTCAAGTTTTGAAAAATATTAATGTGCAAGTGAAAAAAGGCGAAGTGGTAGTAGTTGTCGGGCCTTCAGGATCAGGAAAAAGTACATTGCTTCGATGTATAAATCAATTAGAGGCAATTACAGATGGAGAATTAATTGTACAAAATACAGAGGTACACAATAAAAAAACGGACATGAATGAATTGCGGCGAAATATTGGGATGGTCTTTCAACATTTTTATTTATATCCACATAAAACGGTTCTTCAAAATATTACATTAGCACCGATTAAAGTAAATAAAGTTTCCAAAGAAGAAGCAGAGAAAACAGCAATGTTTTATTTAGAGAAAGTAGGAATCCCTGAGAAGGCTAACGTATATCCACATCAATTATCCGGAGGACAACAGCAACGGGTGGCAATTGCTAGAGGACTTGCAATGCAGCCGGAAATTATGCTATTCGATGAGCCTACGTCTGCTCTTGATCCAGAGATGATTGGAGAGGTACTTGATGTTATGAAAGCACTGGCTAAAGAAGGGATGACAATGGTCGTTGTCACGCATGAAATGGGATTTGCTAGAGAGGTAGCAGATAGGATCTTATTTATGGATGATGGCCAAATTATTGAAGATACAACACCGGCGAACTTTTTTGCAAACCCTGAACAAGAAAGAGCCCGTTTATTTTTAAGTCGGGTGCTAAATCATTAGAGGAGGAATTTCATGCTTAAAATGAAAAAGTTATTTACTTTAATCGTATTTTCATGTTTATTCGTGCTTGTTGTTGCTGGATGCGGAAGTAAGAAAGATGAGGCAAAGGAAACAAATACGAAGCAAGGCGGGGCTGTTGAGCAAATTAAGAAACGAGGGAAATTAGTAGTTGGGGTGAAGAATGATACGAATTTATTTGGATTAAAAAATCCTTCAACAGGGCAGGTAGAAGGATTCGATGTTGATGTCGCCAAGGCACTGGCGAAAAAGATTCTTGGAGATGAAAAGAAGCTAGAGCTGAAAGAAGTAACGTCTAAAACACGCATTCCAATGCTGAAAAATGGTGATATTGATGCAATTATTGCAACAATGACAATTACGGAAGAACGCAAAAAAGAAGTGGATTTTTCAGATGTATATTTTAAAGCAGGACAATCGTTACTTGTGAAAAAAGGAAGCAATATTAAGAGCGTCGATGATATAAAACAAGGCGTTAAAGTATTAGCTGTAAAAGGATCAACATCTACAAATAACATTCGTCAAAAGTCACCAGAAGCGACTGTATTAGAGTTTGAAAATTATAGTGAGGCATTTACAGCGTTAAAGGCAGGTAAAGGTGATGTGTTAACGACAGATAATGCGATCCTTTACGGAATGGCAAAACAAGATTCTAATTATGAAGTAGTAGGAAAAATTTTCACAGATGAACCGTATGGAATTGCAGTGCAAAAAGGGGCAGATGATTTAACGAAAGAGATTAATACTTTAATTAAAGACATGAAAGCAAGCGGGGAGTATGACAAATTATATGAGAAGTGGATTGGACAAAAACCAGAAAAGTAGATAGTAAAAGTGAGAGGATGAGAGTACTCATCCTCTTCTTGTAAAGAAAGAGGGGAGAATATGTGCCTGATTTTTCTATATTAACGAATAACATTGATATGTATTTAGAAGGGTTTAAATATACAGTTATGTCTAGTGTAATTGCATTGATAGGTAGTTTTATTTTAGGAGTAATTTTGGCAGTAATGCGTATTGCACCTATTCGCATTTTAAATTGGATAGGATCAGCTTTTGTGGAGTTTGTAAGAAATATTCCACTTGTATTAATTGCATTTATATTCTATTTTGCTTTACCTGTAATAGGAATTACTTTAAATGGTTTTGTAGCAGGAACAGTTACGCTTACGGTATATACGGCAGCTTTTATTGCAGAAGTAATTCGCGCTGGTATTTTATCAGTTGCGAAAGGGCAGATGGAAGCTGCTCGCTCTTCAGGGCTAACGTATGTGCAGGCGATGTATTATGTTGTCTTACCCCAAGCAGTGAAAATTGTAATTCCCCCTTTAGGAAACCAGTTTCTCAATTTAGTTAAAAACTCTTCAATACTTGGAATTATTGCTGGTGCTGATTTAATGTATCAAGGAGATTTAATTTCAACGAAGACGTTTGTTACGTTTGATGTTTATATATTTGTCGGGATGTTTTATTTAATATTAACAATTCCGCTCAGTATGCTAGTGCGTTATTTAGAAAAACGCTTAGCAAAGGAGGCGGTGTAAATGGATTTCAAGGGAGCAATTACAGGAGATCATATTCTATTTTTATTAAAAGGATTACTTATAACATTAGAGGTAGCGCTCATAGCAATTGTACTTAGTTTTATTATTGGAAGTGTAATCGGTATATTGCGCTACACGAAAATACCTGTCGTCTCACAAGTATTAGGAGTTATAGTTGAAGTGATTCGAAACTTACCACTACTGTTAATTATATTTTTCACGTATTTTGCACTTCCAGAAGCAGGCTTGAAATTAGAAATTATAACAGCTGCAATTGTTGCTTTAACAATATTTGAGGCAGCAATGATATCTGAAATTGTTAGAAGTGGTCTATTGTCTATTGAAAAAGGGCAGGTTGAAGCTGCAAGATCTTCGGGATTAACGTATGTTCAAGCGCTTTGGCATATTATTTTGCCACAAGCATTAAGGAGAATGGTTCCGCCGCTTGTCAGTCAATTTATTTCATTGCTGAAGGATACGTCGCTAGCGGTTGTTATATCACTCCCTGAGCTTATGCATAATGCTCAAATTATTAGCGGGCAAAATGTGAATTACATGATTCCGACGTTTATAGTAGTAGCTTGTATGTACTTTATCGTAAATTATAGTTTATCAATTTTATCGAGAAGATTAGAACTCCGTTGACTCTTACAATATATGTAAGGGTTTTTTCCTTGTTTATCCTTATTTTCCTCTAAATAGAATCTAAATCTTGCAATAATTCGATTTTTATATTGTTTTATCAGAAAAGTTTTAATTTTATATAGAAAATGTAATCGCTTTCGTGTATATTTTTATTATCAGAAAATTTTAACAGGATATAGGGGTATGGTAGGGGGAGGATTTAGATGCAGCAACCAACGAATGAGAAATTACATCGTACGATGAAGAGTAGACATTTATTTATGATCGCACTTGGTGGTGTAATCGGAACTGGTTTCTTCTTAGGTTCAGGTTACACCATTAATCAGGCTGGACCAGGGGGAGCCATCCTTTCATATTTAGTAGGCGGATTTATTATGTATTTAACAATGCTTTGTCTTGGAGAGTTAACGGTAGCGATGCCGGTTTCAGGATCTTTCCAAAAGTATGCGACGAAGTTTATTGGACCAGGAACGGGCTTTATGATTGGCTGGTTATACTGGCTCGGCTGGGCAGTAACAGTGGGTCTAGAATTAACGTCAATCGGTTTAATGATGAAAAGATGGTTTCCAAATGTTGATGTTTGGGTATGGTGCCTTGTATTCGGTGTTATTTTATATGCTTCAAACGCAATTTCGGCGAAAAGTTATGCCGAATTAGAATTTTGGTTCTCTAGTATTAAAGTAATTACAATTCTTGCATTTGTTGTGCTTGGTGGTAGTGCATTATTAGGATTTATATCATATGACGGAAAAGAAGCAGCACCTCTTTTCTCTAACTTTGTAAGCGATGGTGGACTTTTCCCGAATGGACTAGCTGCCGTATTACTTACAATGATTACAGTTAACTTCTCGTTCCAAGGAACAGAGTTAATCGGAATTGCAGCGGGAGAAAGTGAAAATCCAGAAAAAACAATTCCACGTGCAATCCGTAATACAGTATGGCGCATTATGTTATTCTTCATTTTAACAATGACGATTTTAGTAGGATTAATTTCTTGGAAAGAAGCAGGCGTAATTGAAAGTCCATTCGTAGTCGTATTTGATAAAATTGGTATTCCATACGCAGCTGATATTATGAACTTCGTTATTATTACTGCGTTATTATCTGTAGCGAACTCTGGATTATATGCAGCGACGCGTATACTATGGTCACTTGCAAATGAGGGAATGGCACCAACTTCCTTCCAGAAAGTAAATAAGCGTGGTATTCCAATTACAGCGCTAGTCGTAACGATTGCGGTAGCTGGATTATCTCTATTCACAAGTTTCCTTGCAGAAGATACAGTATACATGTATTTATTATCGATAGCTGGTTTATCGGCTGTTTCAAGTTGGATCATTATTGCTCTATCGCAACTTCGCTTTAGAAGTCAGTATATAAAAGGCGGAGGAAAGTTAGAGGACTTAAAGTATAGAACACCACTATACCCAATTGTCCCAATTTTAGCCTTAATTACAAATAGCATCGTTGTTATTAGTTTAGCGTTTATTCCTGAACAAAGAATGGCGTTATACTGTGGTATTCCATTTATCATTTTCTGCTATATATATTATTATATTAGTAAGAAACGGCAGAAACCGATGAAAGTGGAGATGGAAAAAACAAATGAAACTAACAATCAAACACGATGATATAGAAGCAGATTTATCGTATGGTCAATTAGTGATTGGAAAAGAAAACGGGTATTCACCGTTACAATTACTCATTTCTTCTATCGCAGGATGTAGTGCAATTGTCTTTCGAACAATTTTAGAAAAGAAACGTATTACATATGATACGTTTACAATCGAAACTGAAATTGGTAGAAGTGAAGCTTTATCGAAGCCAGTTGAAAGTGTTCATTTGCACTATAAAATTAAAGCAGAAAACATTACAGAAGAGCAGCTGGACAAGGCGCTGCAACTTGCAGTGAAAAATTGTACGATTGTTCAATCTGTAAAAGATAGTATAAAGGTTACGGAAACAATTGAACTAATAAAATGAAACATAAAAACGTGAGAATACGGCTCTCACGTTTTTATGTTTTTAATAAAGGGAGAAAGTATGATGGAATGTTTAGGTTGTAAATTAGCAAATGAAGAGGAAAAAATATATAGAGTATACGAAGATGAGTATGTAACATGTTTTTTAGATCATGAACCTTTCTATCCAGGTCATACTTTAATTGTGCCGAAGCAGCATGTTGTAGAAGTAGATGAATTAAATGATGTTGTAGCAAAATCTGTTATGGATGCTTCTAAGCTTATTGCAAAAGCGATTAAGGCATTATACAAACCAGATGGAGTTACAGTTTGTCAAAATGGTGGAGTATTTAACGAGTTAACACATTACCATATGCATGTCGTACCAAGATATAAAGAGCGCCCGTTTGCTGAGTTTTATATGGTACAATCGGGAGAAAAACAGAATCATAACTTTGAAGAGACAAAGCATTTGTTAAAAGAAGCGATAGAGCAAATAATACATATTGAAAAGGTGTAAAAGAATTTTTCTTAGAGATACAGTCAGGAAAATTCTAATATTAAAAAGCCCAATTTCTCAGTTAAAATAGAGAAATTGGGCTTTTGTTTATTCTATTATTAAATTTTATCTATAAAAAGATTTTGCAGTGTCACAAAGTTACAGTGCTCATTCGTTATATAGAGTGAGAGGAGGAATTATATGAAAGTTACAAACAAAGATTATGAAAAGATGGAAGAGCTATATGAGTTGTATGAACAAAAAATTTATTATGTAGCTTATTCTATTTTAAATAATATTCAACAGGCTGAAGATACGGTTCAAGAGACGTTTATTACTCTTTATAAGGACTTGGAAAAGCTCCATAGCTTGAGCACTGAAGAGCTTAAACGCTATATTTTGAGGATCGCGAAAAACAAGGCGATTGATAGTTACCGGAAAAATAAACGACATGAAACATTTTTAGAAGAATATGAAAGAGAATCAATAGAAGCAGTAGATGAAAATATTGAAGAGTGGGAAAAACGTAAAATGTCTGAGGTTCAAATTGATACATTGCTAAAAGAGTTAAATGAATCTAACAGACAGGTGTTTAAGTATAAAGTCTTCTATAACTTAACGTATCAAGAAATTTCAAGTGTAATGGGGATTACGGAGGCTAATGTCCGCAAGCAGTTTGAACGCGCTCGAAAACGAGTCCAAAATATGATAGGAGGTATACAACATGACGAATTCAAAGAACTCCAAAGAAATATATGAACTTGCTGAAAAAATTGCTTTAGATGATTTTGATAAATCCGAAGAACAACATGAATTTTCACATACATATACGCGCAAAAAGAAACTGTTTATGGAGGAAATGAAGCTGAAGGGCGAGCGACCACAGAAAAAGAGTAAAAGACATCGTATGTTAATCGCTGCTGCCTGCTTATTGATTGGTATGCCGACAACCGTTTTTGGTGCAGTAAAAGTCTATAATATGATTGTTCAAAAACAAAATTATGAAGTAAATGTTTCCTTAACAAATAAGGATTCGAAAAAGAGTGATCAGTGGTATAAGTTGAAGGTTGGTAAATTGCCAGAAAATATGGAAGCAATTGATGACTCTGCTATGAAATATTCATTTAAAGATAACTATGCAAATGGAGGCTTTTCATTCGTTCTTTGGAGAGTAGGGGGAAATTCAGATTTTCCAACTCTGTACTCGAAAAGTTATGAAGAAAAAGAGATAAATGGTAAGAAGGCAGTAATTGTCCATAGAGAAACTGGTAACAAAGATTTAATGATGGACAGGGTAGTTTTTCTATTCTTTGAGGAAGAAGGGATCATGTTACAAAGTTATATTGGAAACGATATAAATGAAGAACAAATGGTGGATGTGTTAGGGAGTATTTCACTTGAGCCTACGTCAAAAGAAAAGGCATCACATATAACAGATTATGATAAAAAGTATTTTAGCGACGAAAGTAAGCCTAAAAAAACTAAGGTGATTCCTTTGAAAAAAGATAGTAAACGACTATTTCATATAGGACAAAAAGTTCCAGTAACGATTATCATGGATAACAGCAAAATTGAATATGTGATAGAAAAGGTTGAAGTTTTTGATTCAATCAAAGATTTTAAACAAGAAAACTTTAATGAACTGGGCTTAGGAATACTAAGTAGGAATCAGGCTTTGGATCAAGCTGGACAATTGATACCATATAGACGGGATGAATATAAAGTTGGAAATGGTAAAGATTCAATTGATCAATTAGTAGAATCAAAATTAATTCATCCTAAATTTGTCTACCTGACAACAACAGTGAAAAATATAGGTAAACAGGCGACAGAAGAAATCTATATGCATCCATCCATACAAGTGCTTAAAAGTAAGGGGAATGTATGGAATTACGCTGAAAGAGATGGAATTACAGAAAAAAATATTATGACGGGCGAAGTTGATTATTTAGAACCTCACGGAGAAGGGAAAAGCTTTTACAATATTGGCAGTATCACACCAGGACAAACGGTGAAGGTTAACTTAGGTTATTTTGTAGATGAGGATAAGCTAGATTCAATCTTCCTTGATGCTTTCCGTTACAGTGGGTTTAGTGGCAATGAGAATATGAATGAGAAAAATCGTTGGTGGTTCGATATTCGTCAACAATCAAAATAATAGAAACAAATCGACGAAAAAGCTGCTTATATTTAGCAGCTTTTTTCGTCTCCATACATATGTAAAATTTCTTTCGCACGTATACGTAAACCATCTATCAATTCTGTCGGTTCTAAAACTTTTGCATTTTTTCCGAGTCTATAAAATAAAGGGGTAATAAAATTGATTTCTCCTTTATCAATTGTTGAATTTATATATCCTGTCCCATCCTCGTTTATTATAACGAATTCCTCAAGATAAGGGACGCTTTTACATTGGCGTACGCCTTCTGTTGTCAGTAAAACATGTAACTGAGTAGGGATGTGTACTACGTTAGAGTTAGAGGCAAACCACTCTTCTAAATTCATGAATGTATCCTCATTTTCTTCCGTTGATAATATGGAAAGAATACGATCGATGCGATATAGTAATACTTTTTTCCTGCCATAGTCATAGGACGGTAAGTACCATAGCCCGTCATGAGCATATACACCGATAGGATGAACATGTTTTGTTTTTAACCCCGATTTAGATTCGTATTGAAAGTGTAAATTTTTATTTTCAATAGCCGCGGTTAACACTTCGTTTAAAAGAGGTGTATCAATTGTGCGCTTCGGATTCCAAAAAGCGATGTAAGAACGTATTTTATCAACTTTCACTTTCGCATCATGTTGTAGGGAGCTATACAGTTTATGTGTAACGGAATTGATTTCTGTGTTAAAAGGTAAGTCGCGATAGTAACTTAAAGATTGAAAAGCAAAAAAGATAGAGACTGCTTCTTCTTCCGTAAATAAAATAGGCGGAATTACTCTATTCGTTAATACTTTATAGCCGCCGTTACGACCTTGTTCTGCGTAAATGGGCAACCCCATATCACTTAAATCTAAAATGTATCTATGAACCGTACGAACGGAAATATTAAATTCATCAGCTATTTCTTGAGCTGTAAATGTTTTTTTCGCAGAAGCAAATATAAGAATATCTAATAAGCGTTTAGCTTTTGACAAATGTATCACCTTTTCTTTTTAACGTGACATAAATTGTCATGTTTTATTGTTAGTATATTGTTTACATCATATGTTATCAAGATGAGATACAAGGAGGAAAAGATATGTCACGTGAAATAGTTTTATTTATAGCGGCGAGTTTAGATGGATATATTGCGAAAGAAAATGATGATTTAGAGTGGTTAATGGAAACGGAAGGAGAGGGAGATAATGGTTATACAGAAATGTACGAAACGATTGATACAATAATTATGGGAAAGAAAACGTACGATTATGTAGTAGAGCATACGGAAACATTCCCGTACTTAGATAAAGCATGTTATGTTTTTTCTCGTTCAGAAAAAGGTTCAGACGGAAACGTGGAATTTGTAAATGAAGATGTAGTGGAGTTTACAAAAAGGTTAAAAGCACAAGAAGGGTCTAAAATATGGATGGTTGGTGGAGGAGAGCTACTGAGAGAATTCTTTAAAAATAATCTAATTGATGAATATATTGTTACGATTACACCGCATATATTAGGCTCAGGTGTCCCATTATTTAAAGAAAAGAATCCAGAAATTAATTTAACTTTAACGGATACGAAACGTTTTGGGCAATTTGTAAATTTATATTATAAAGTAAAATGATAAAGTGAAACTTTAATCAGTGGGGGTTTTGTTCATCTCCCACTGATTATTAGTTGAACCAATCGGGCTTTTACGGGCAGTTGATCCCCCACCTAACTTCTTTGCTTCCGCTGAATTTTGATGTAGGGGGTCTTACTGCCCGTTAATGCGGGATAAAGAAACACGACTACTGATGGTAGTCGTGTTTCTTTACAGATGGTAATGAAATGATAAAACAAGATCCATGATCAACTTCACTCGTGACAGTAATCGTCCCGCCGTGTAGCTCTACAATTTCTTTCACGATAGATAGTCCTAAACCAGTTCCACCTGTAGCTCGTGATCTTGCTTTATCAACTCGATAAAAGCGTTCGAAAATGTGAGGGAGGTCTTCAAGCGGAATACCTTCGCCTTCATCTTCAATTGCAATGGAAATATGTTTATGTTCTTCTGTAACAGAAATGTTTATATGAGAATGCTCTTTTGAATGTCTATAAGCGTTATTTAAAATATTCACAACAACTTGTTCGAATCGTTGTTCATCTAAGTTTACTAGCAGTGTAGGAGGACAAGAGAAAGAAACTTTAATGTACCTTTCTTTATACATGGCGTTTACTTTTTCACATATACGCGTAAGGAAGGTGTGTAAATGCACTTCCTTTACTTGAATAGAAAAGTTATGTTGTTCCATTTGTGCAAGTGAAAATAAATCTTGAACTAAGTTTGTAATGTAATCAGACTCATCTTTTATAATTGATAAATATCGCAAACGTTGTTCAGAAGGGGTGCTTTCTTTTAAAGCAATGTCAGCATAACCTCTTACGTATGTTAACGGTGTTCGTAATTCGTGAGCAACACTTGCTAGAAATTCACTTCGCTCTGTTTTCATATAATGTAGATCATTTGCGAGCGTCTGAATAGATGATGCTAGTTCACCAATTTCATCATTTCGAGTAGTTGTTAATGAAACAGATAAATCACCTTTACTCATTTTTTCAGTGGCATGTTTCATGTGTAACAATGGTTTTGTTAATAATCGAGATAATAGGAAAATTGTGATGACTGTGAGTAGAAACGTGATGGCACCAGCAATAATGAATTGTTTCGTTAATCCATTAACTAACTTTTCAATTGATTCTGTTCCAAGAAACATGTACACATAGCCTTCATGTTTTCCATCTACTACAATGGGGCTAACTGTACATATATAATTAGATGTTTTCCAATGATTTTCTATAATCGCTCCATTATGGTCTGTTCGAGTTTGCATTTTACTAATATGATCGTTTATAGTCGTGTTTATTTCGTTAGATTTAGCTAGTATTTCTTTATTTGCATTTGTAATAACGACAGTTGTTTCAGCTTCAGATTCCATTAATGCTACGTGAGAGATGGTTTGCTCATCGTAATATTTTTCAAGTACATCTCGATGACTATTTCCTCGCTTTAATAAAGCTGTCATTTCTTCATTTACTCTAGTGTTTACAAGACTATAATAGAGCAAAATAAAGAGAACACTTTCAATTAAAAGTGTAACAATTAAAAAATAAAATCCGAATTGAATTGAAATTCGTTTCATCGTTTTGCCCCTTACTGTTCAGTATTAATCCATCGATAACCTACTCCATACACGGTTTTTAAATGATGATCAATAGGGAAATTTGCTTTTCGCAATTTATCACGTAAATTACGAATATGTGAATCGACTGTGCGATCTTCTGTATTTGTGTTTAACCCCCAAATTCGTTCGATGAGCTGATCACGGTTTAATACGTAGTTCACATGGCGTAAAAATAATCCGAGTAAAGAAAATTCAATTGGTGTGAGAAGGAGTTCTTCATTATGGACAGAAACGAAGTGTTTTGTTTCATCCCATACAATACCGTGATATTGGATTTGTTTATGTTCATTTGTACGTCTTAAAACGGCTTCAATTCTTGCGAAAAGTTCTTCTTCATGGAAAGGTTTCGTTACGTAATCATCGGCTCCAATTTTTAATCCTTGAACGACATCTACTGTTTGATCACGAGCTGTAACCATAATAATAGGAATGTTACTAAAAGATCGGATTTTTTTGCACGTTTCCCATCCGTCCATCTTTGGCATCATAATATCGAGTAAAACAAATTTAAAGTTTCGATTTTCTATATGTAAAATAGCTTCTTCTCCTGAAGTCGCACATACGCAGTTATATCCAATTGGTGTAAGATAAAGCGTTAATAATTCAAGCATTCTCGGTTCATCGTCTACGAGCAGTATATCAATCATAGAGAGCCCTCCATATTTATAATCGTTACTTAAAGTGTAATGCAAAATCATGAAGAAATGGTGCAGATTATGATGTGTCTGCATAATTTCTTCAGAATTGCTTGTTATTGTGGAGTTGAAATTACATTTTAGGTAATCATATTGGCTCAAAAATGATTAATACGGAGGCGGTATAGTGAAAAAAATGACCCGAATTTTTGGGATAACAATAATTACAGCAGTTGGTCTTGCTGCATGCGGACAAACGAATACAGACCATAAAAACCATGAATCTACAAAAGAGAAGAAAACAGAGCAAAAGGAAATGAAAATGAATCAGGAGGTAACGGCGCCAAAAGAAATGAACCAAGGTGCATCTAATGATTTATTAACGACAAGTTTAAAAAATGTAACGAGATTAAACACAAACGACCCTTTGCAAATGGCAGTATTAACTTCACAAACGATATGGCCAGTAACTCATAAGGAGAACCAGCCAGGTGCTGTTATTTTAGTACCAGCAAGCGAGTGGCAATTAGGTATTGCGAGTGCAGACCTTATTCATCATCCGAATAACGGGCCGATTTTATTTATAGAAAAAGAAAAGATACCGGAAATGACGTTAAAAGAAATAAAACGATTAAATCCAATCGGAACGAAAGATGGAACACAAATTATGGTGATGGGGGATGTAGGTACTAGCGCGCTTGAGCAATTAAAAGGTTATAAAGTAAAACAAATAAAAGAAACAGATCCAGCTATATTTGCGAAGGATGTTGATAAGGAGTATGCCGATATAACAGGAAGCTACCCAAATAGTGTTATTATTGGTTCGTCTGAAGAAGAAGGACGTTTATATACAACACCAGCTGTAAACTGGATTTCTCATATGCCAGAACCGCTTTTATATACAGAAAAAGATAAGGTGCCAGAAGCGACAATAGAGGCATTAAAAATGAGAAAAGATAAAGCAAATATATATGTATTAGGGCCAGAAAAAATTGTTTCAAAAGAAGTAGAAAAAGAGCTAAGCAAATACGGGAAAGTAACGCGTATTAGTGGAGAGACCCCTACAGAAAACTCGATTGCGTTCGCTAAGTTTAAAGATGAAAAAACAAAATTTGGCTGGGGATTCACAAAACCTGGTCACGGTTTATCATTTGTTTCAAGCAAAACACCAGATTTAGCAGTTGCTGGGGCACCTTTTTCACATATGGGTAAACACGCACCTGTTGTATTATTAGAAGAAGGTAAAGCTTCACAACCAGTGTATGACTTCCTTGCAAGCATTCAGCCGAAGTTTAAAGATGATCCAACACTTGGACCATATAATCACGGTTTCTTATTAGGAAGTACGAGTGATATTTCATTTGAAACACAAGGAATACTAGATGAGAGGTTAGAAATTGTTCAGGAAAGTGGTCAAGGACACGGTGGACATTAATGAAATGAGAAAAGATGCTACTGATATAGCGTCTTTTTTTATTTTCCTCGACAAAATATGACAAAAAAGTTGTAACTGTTTCTGTTATGATAGTTTCGAAAATCTTACATTTTACATAATCGGAGGAAAAAGAATGTATAAAAAATTGGGTACTATTGCTTTAACAGGTGCACTTGCTTTTAGTTTATCTGCTTGTGGTGAAACTGAAGTTAAAGAAGTGAGTAAAAACGATGCTCCTAAACAGGCTGAAAAGAAAGATAAAAAGGAAAAAGCTGAAAGCAAGATTTATAAAATTGGAGATACTGTAGAAGTTAATGGTCTACAACTTACTTTCAGTTCAGCTAAATTCGTTGAGCCTAACGAATACGTAAAAGCTGAAAAAGGGAAAGTACTAGAAATCGGTTTTAACGCTAAAAATAATGGCAAAAAAGATATATATTTTGGAACTTCTGAATTAAAAATTGCTGATACTAACGGCAACCAATTCAAAGAGTACTTTGGTGGGGAAAATACGTTTATAAATGAAAATATTGCGCCAGGTAACCAAATTACAAACAAAATGTTATTTGATGTACCAGAAGGCGATAAGTTTGTTGGTACATTTAAACCTACATTTACATTTGACGAGAAATCAGTGAAATTTGAATTTGAAGTTGCTAAATAAGGAGAGATTGAAATGAAAAGAACAGCTGAATTTGTATTAGGTCTTATTGGAGGTATTTTTGGTATTATTTGTGCATTTGTTGCTTTATTGATCGGCGGTATGGGAGCTGCTTTTGAAGCTGATGGAGCAAATACTGTTATTGGTTTAGGTTGGGGAGCTGTGGCTCTATCAATCTTAGGAATTGTTGGATCTGTTATGGTAAGAAGTAAAGCGAAGGTTGGCGGTATTATGATGACTGTGGCTGCTATCGGTGGATTTATTTGTATTTCTATAATTTACTTATTACCAGGCGTATTACTATTAATCGGTGGGTTAATGGGTATATTCCGTAAGGATAAAGCAACTGTATCTGCATAAAATGAGCACTCGAAAGAGTGCTCTTACTATTTTCATTAAATTAGTATAAACTCCTCTAACCCTAAACTATCCAAACTAAACCTCATATATGAAGTGGAAATATCTATAGAACTTTAAATGAACTAAATTACATGTGCATTTTTCATCCATCCAAACAAAGTTTTCTTCATTTGACATACTGTAGAATCCGAAATCATTGTACGTTAAATCAACAATAGGTGATAGTATATTTAAAGTTTCCTAAAAAAGAAGCTACGAAGGTAATATCATTTTTAGGAAACTTTTACATAGCAAAAAATCTTCTACTCGTTATATAATAGCTTTCGTGCAGTCGGCTAGATTTTCTTATGGAGAAAATCAAATTATAAAGGAGTAGAGGAGTGATATTTTGTTTCAAACGATAAAAAATGACTGGTTTTCTAATGTGAAAGGGGACGTGTTATCAGGAATTGTCGTTGCTTTAGCGTTAATCCCTGAAGCGATAGCCTTCTCTGTTATTGCAGGCGTGGATCCGACAGTTGGACTATACGCAGCCTTTTGTATTGCAGTTACCATTTCATTTGTTGGCGGAAGAACTGGAATGATTTCAGCTGCAACAGGTGCAATGGCATTATTAATGGTAACGCTTGTTAAAGATCATGGTTTGCAATATTTATTTGCTACAACAATATTAACAGGTATTGTCCAGATTATTTTTGGCGTGTTCAAACTGAGCTCATTTATGAAGTTTGTTCCGAAATCCGTTATGAGTGGTTTTTTAAATTCACTTGGAATTTTAGTTTTTACAGCGCAATTGCCACATTTTAAAAATGCAACTTGGCAAATGTATGCACTCGTTGTATTAGGACTTGCAATTATATATTTATTTCCACGTATTACAACGGCTGTACCTTCTACGCTTATTTCAATTATTATTGTGACGAGTATTGCACTTATGAGCGGATTACAGTTGAAAACAGTAGGAGATATGGGAAGCCTGCCGAAAGAATTACCGTTCTTTAGTATTCCTGACGTGCCTTTTACACTTGAGACATTAGGGATTATTTTACCTTATGCAGTTATGCTTGCAATTATCGGTTTACTAGAATCATTATTAACAGCTTCAGTTTTAGATGATATGACGCATACGGAAAGTAATAAGCATAAAGAGGCACGTGGACAAGGGATCGCAAACATTGTTGCTGGTTTCTTCGGAGGAATGGCAGGTTGTGCAATGATCGGTCAATCTGTTATTAATATTAAATCAGGTGGACGAGGTCGCCTATCAACATTTGTAGCGGGCGGATTTTTAATCGTATTACTATTCGTTTTAGGAGATTATGTCGTTCATATTCCGATGGCAGCTTTAGTTGCAGTTATGATTATGGTTTCAATCGGAACGTTTGATTGGAACTCTGTAGCAACGATTCATAAAGTGCCAAAAGGGAACGCATTCGTCATGATCGTAACAGTCGTGGTCGTTCTTATCACTCATAATTTGGGATTAGGTGTAATTATCGGAACAGTAATTAGTGCGGTTTTATTTGCATTCAATATGGCAAAGATTCACGTGAAACATTTATATATTGAAAATAAGAAAATATACGAAATTCACGGTCAACTCTTCTTTGCATCTACAGCAGATTTTATAAATGCTTTTTCATTGGATGAAGATATAAAAGAAATCGAAATGAACTTTACTCATGCGCACGTATGGGATGATTCGGCAGTGGCATCAATTGATAAAGTTATTATGAAATATGAACAAAGTGGCGTGAAAGTAAGTATAACAGGATTAAATGAACGTAGCTCAAAACTTGTTGCAAATTTAGCTACTTATAATAAAAGAATTGCTAGTTAAAAGCCTCCTTTTTAGGGGGCTTTATTATATAATACGAGTAGGATAACGAAAAGGGGATTCAGCATATGTACAAACAAATTATATTAGCATGTGATGGTTCTGAACATGCACTTCGAGCAGCGGAACATGCAACATATATTGCAAAATGTAGCGAAGAAACAAATGTTGAAGTTGTGTACGTAGTAGATAATAGAACGGCAAAATCAGATATTATACAAGGTCAAACAGATTTAGAAACAATATCAGCTAGTCGAAAAGATAAATTAAAAGAGATTGAAGGTTTATTAAAGAAAGAGAACATTTCTTATACAATTACGATATTACATGGTGATCCTGGAGATACAATTGTTCAATATGTGAATACAGGAGATATAGATCTTGTCATTGCTGGAAGTAGAGGGCTCAATACACTGCAAGAAATGGTGCTGGGAAGTGTAAGTCATAAAATAGCAAAGCGTGTGAAATGTCCAGTGATGATTGTAAAATGAAATAGAATGTAACGAAGACCTTAGTATAACTGAGGTCTTTTTTTATGTATAAATGACTCTTATTTGTGGAAATACTAGATATATAAGTTGAAAAGATGTTAACTTACAAATTTGTAAGTTAGTTGTTAGAGAAATCGATGTTATGAAATTTTTCCCATTGGTAAAATAAAAGTATCAAAGGGGAGATAGGGAGGATGGAAGTAATGAAATCATTTCAAAATTTGTCATATAGCCAAGGTGTCAGTCTTATTTGTTTAGGGGGATTTGCTGCATCTGTTACGTTAGCCGTTTTAATAAAGGTGTTTCATCAAATCTTTTAATCTTATAGTAGGGAAGGAATGGGTTGTTATCATTAGTAGGAACAGCAATGAAAATAAAAAATAGCTCTTAGCATGTATGTAAATGCTAAGAGCTATTTTTATGCTTGTTATATATTATTTAAGCTTGTTTTGATTTTACTGACCCTGTATTTAAAGTAAGAGCAAGGAAGAACATTGCAAGTACGCAAGATGCAAGTAATAAGATGAATCCGCCATCCCATCCGAATGCATCTACGATAAAGCCCATAGCTGCACTAGCGAAAGCTGCTCCGCCTAAGTAACCGAAGAATCCAGTTAAGCCTGCTGCAGTTCCAGCAGCTTTCTTTGGTGCTAAATCTAGAGCGTGTAGACCAATTAACATAACCGGTCCGTAAATTAAAAATCCAATTGCGACAAGTGCGATACTATCAACCATTGGATTACCAGGAGGGTTTAACCAGTAAACAAGAACTGCGATAAATACACCAACCATAAATAGAATACCAGCAGGTGCACGACGTCCTTTAAATAGTTTATCACTCATCCATCCGCAAAGAAGTGTACCTGGAATACCAGCCCATTCATATAGAGCGTAAGCAGTACGTGAGCTACTATGAGTAAAGCTTTTTTCTTCTACTAAATAAGTAGGAGCCCAGTCTACAACGCCGTAACGTACGAAATATACGAAAACGTTCGCAATAGCGATGTACCATAAAAACTTATTGTTTAATACGTATTTAAATAAAATTTCCTTTACTGAAAGTTCGCGTTCGCGATCTTTTACTTTTTCATCTGGTGGATATTCCCCAGTATGTTCTTCAATAGAAGGTAGTCCACAAGATTGAGGTGTATCTTTCATCGTAATTAATACATAAATACCAACTAAAATTGAAAGAATACCTGGGAAGTAAAAAATACTTTTCCAGTCATCTGCGAAGAAGTATAAGCCTAATGTTACAAGGGAAGGCATAAGCGCTCCGCCAACATTATGAGCGACGTTCCAAATAGACATTTTTGTACCACGTTCGCTAATAGAGAACCAGTGCACCATCGTACGACCACAAGGAGGCCATCCCATACCTTGTACCCATCCATTTAAAAACTGAAGTACAAACATAAGTATAATGCTCGTTGTAATGAAAGAAAATGAGCCGAAAATAATATTAATGATACCTGATAAAAATAGCCCAGCTGCTAAAAAGTAGCGAGGATTACAACGATCGGATACGATACCCATAAGAAATTTACTTAATCCGTAAGCAATAGAAACTGCTGAAAGGATAACCCCAAGTTCCCCTTTACTAAAGCCTTGCTCGATTAAGTATGGCATTGCTAGTGAAAAGTTTTTTCGAACAAAGTAGTAGCCTGCATAACCGATGAAGATACCTAAGAATACTTGTAAACGTAATTTACGGTATTCGCTATCAACGCGATCAGCTGGTAAGCGTTCCGCGTGGGGCGCAGGTTTAAATAATTGTGTGAAAAACATAAAATGAAAATCCTCCCCTAATTAATTCGAAGCGTTTTAAGACAGAGAATATAAAAAGGCCATGAAATATAAAAAAGTTTCCTTTTTTATGATTCATAGCCGTGTACTCCGTTTCTCCGTGACTGTCAATATTAACTTCGTCGAAAATTATACAACTTTGTGACAAAAATGTAAACGTTTTTATGAATAAAAGTATTGACGGATTTTGTTCGCGGGATTAATATTTAAATACGTTAAATATTTTATTGTTTAAATAAGAGGTGGATAACATGCCAAATGATATGACGCATATCGATAAAATTCAAGCTCTTGCCTTTTCGATTGGAAAGAAAATGCAGACGGAGTTATTAGAACAAATGCAAGCAACAGGACTTACACCACCGCAGTTTTATATTTTAAAGATTTTAGATCATTATGGGGCTTCAAGAGCGACAACATTAGCAAAAAAGATGTATGTGAAGCCTAGCGCGATTACAGTGATGATTGATCGTCTAATCGATCAAGAACTTGTAGAACGCTATCACGACAAAGATGACCGTCGTGTTGTCATCATCGAGTTAACGAAAAAGGGGAAAGCTAGAGTAGAAGAGGCAATGACAGCTCGCAACGAGCATATTGCAAAATACTTTTCACATTTAGAGTTGCAAGAAAGAGAAGATTTATTACGTCTCTTTGAGAAGTTAGAAACCATTATTTGCGGGACACAAGAGAAAAAAGAGAATAACTAAGAGGAATTGAGGAGATTACATGGAGCAACAAGAAAATCAAAATAGAAAGTTGTTGTTAATCGGTTTAGTAATCGCGATGCTATTTGCTGCATTAGATGGAACAATTGTTGGTACAGCAATGCCACGTATCGTCGGTGACCTAGGCGGATTAAGTTTAATGACATGGTTAACGACAGCTTATATGTTAACATCAACGACAGTTGTACCAATTGCAGGTAAATTAGCGGATTTACTTGGTCGTCGTAACGTATATATAACAGGGCTAGTTATTTTCATGATTGGTTCGGCGTTATGTGGTATGGCGAATGGTATGACAGAATTAATTATTTTCCGTGGTATTCAAGGTCTTGGTGGCGGTATTATGATGCCAATGGCTATGATTATTATTGGAGATATGTTCACGGGAAAAGAACGTGCGAAATGGCAAGGTATTTTTGGTGCGTTATACGGTCTTGCTTCTGTAATTGGACCGCAAGTTGGTGGTTGGATTGTAGATGCAGTGAACTGGAGATGGGTATTCTACATTAACTTACCGGTTGGTATTTTAGCAACAATCTTTATTGCAATGGGATTAAAATCACATAAACAAACAGGACCAATTAAAATTGATATCGCTGGAATCTTTACGATGATTCTAGGTGTTGTAAGTTTATTACTTGCGCTAACGTTTGGCGGAAAAGATTATGCATGGGATTCTTGGCAAATTATCGGTTTATTCGCACTAGCTGTAATTGGTATCGTTAGCTTTGTTATTGTTGAAACGAAAGCTGAAGAGCCGATTTTACCAATGCATTTCTTTAAAAATCGCACATTTACAATACTGAATGCGATTGGATTCTTTATGAGTATTGGAATGTTCGGCGCGATTATGTTCGTACCATTCTTCATGCAAGGTATTGTAGGAGTAAGTGCTGCTGAATCAGGAACAATTATGACTCCAATGATGATTACAATGATTGTAATGAGTATTATCGGTGGGCAACTTGTATTAAAAGTTGGTGTAAAACCACAAATTATCGCAGGTATGCTTATTATGGCCGGTGGTTTTTGGTTATTAACAACGATGGATATGCACACAACGAAGCTTACAGCTACTTCTTATATGATGGTTATCGGTTTAGGAATGGGTCTTGTAATGCCGACATTAACATTAGCGTTACAAGAAAGCTTCCCGAAAAAAGACCTTGGTGTCGTAACGTCATCAAGTCAGTTCTTCCGTCAAATTGGTGGAACATTTGGTATTACAATTTTAGGATCAATTATGAATAACACTTCAGGTACAACGTTAACAAATAAATTAGTACCTGTATTAGATACATTCCCGAAAGAAGCGGGACAAATGGTAACGAAATTTAAAGATATGATTCACACAGATCCACAAGGTTTATATTCGATGCTATTTAGCCCAGAGGCATTAAAACAAATGCCAGAAGCGTTTGCTAACAGCATTGTACCTATTTTGAAAAACTCTTTAGTAGACTCGCTTCATACTGTATTCTTAACAGGATTAGTATTTATCGTAGTAGGTGCCATCTTTACGATTTTCTTACAAAAAATTAAACTATCAGATCGTAAAAAAGATGCTGAAGAGCCTGCTGTTGAAGAAAAAGAAAAAACTGTATCATACTCGTAATGAAGAAGCATCGCCTTATGGCGGTGCTTTTTTGAGTATAACCTTAAAAGCTTTTTAGTGAGAAATGATTGACGTATTTTTAGAAATACGTTATATTATTTTCTGTAAACGGTTACATGAAATGAGGAGAAAAGAGAATGAGTACGATTAAAGACGTTGCGAAATTAGCGGGAGTATCTGTTGCGACCGTTTCCAGAGTTCTAAATAAAAATGGATATGTTCATGAAGATACATTAAAAAAGGTAGAGCGTGCAATAGAGATGTTAGATTATAAGCCTAGTACAGTAGCGCGTTCACTGTATAATAAAAAGTCTCGTTTAATTGGCTTAGTTGTTCCGAATATCGTGAATCCGTTCTTTCCAGAAGTTGCACGTGCCGTAGAAGATGTAGCACATAAACAAGGTTACACAGTTGTTCTTTGTAACTCTGATGAAAGTTTAGAAAAAGAGAAACAATACATTGATGTACTTAGACAAAATAATGTAGATGGATTTATTGTAGCAACGAATCCACAAAATAGTGTTAATTACATGAATTTATCTGTTCCGGTTGTTGCGATTGACCGTATGTTTAATGAGCGTATTCCTACTGTATATGCAGATAACTATGCAGGAAGTCAGGCTGCGACAAAGTTGTTACTAGATAAAGGATGTAAACATATTGCACATATTCGCGGACCACGTGATGTGAGTACTGCAAATGAACGTTTTGAAGGTTTTGTAGACGTTATTACGCAAAATAATCTTTCGTATATGATTGCGGAGAGTACGTTTGAGCCAGCAAATAGTGAGCGTGTAGCGATGGAATTATTAGAAGAATACCCGCATATTGATGGTATTGTTGCTGGGAATGATTTAATTGCGATTGGTATTGTAAAGGCTGCACTTCAAAAGGGGATTGCCATTCCAGATGATTTACAAATTATCGGATTTGATGGCATTTCTTTAACGGAAATGATGTATCCATCTATTACAACAGTTGCACAACCGATATATGAAATGGGGAAAATTGCAACAGAGTTGTTGTTAGAGCAAATGGAAGGAAATACATTAGAAGAGAAACACTATCGTTTGCCAATTGAAATTATAGAACGAAATACAACGAAGTAAGGAGATGAAACAGATGCCAAATATTGCAGTAGTAGGAAGCATTTCAATGGACTTAGTGGCTGTTTCAAAAAAACGGCCGAAAGCGGGAGAAACAGTAATTGGTGAAGCGTTTCATACAATCCCAGGAGGGAAAGGGGCAAACCAAGCAGTTGCTGCAGCTAGGTTAGGAGCAAATGTAGCAATGGTTGGAGCGGTAGGAAATGATGATTATGGAACAGTAGTTAGAAAAAATTTAGAGAACGAACGCATTTTTATCGATTATGTGGTACCGGTTACAGATAGAACGACAGGAATTGCTCATATCGTTTTAGCAGAAGAAGATAACAGTATTGTTGTCGTACAAGGGGCAAATGCTCTTGTAAATAAGTCAGTTGTAGATCGCTCCAAAGACCTTCTTGTAAAAGCGGATATGGTTGTTCTTCAACTAGAAATTCCACTTGAAACAGTAAAATATGTATTGGCTATTTGTGAGGAACATAATATTCCTGTTATGTTGAATCCAGCGCCAGCACAAGTTTTATCAGAAGAAATTTTAGAAAAAGCAACTTATATTACGCCAAATGAACATGAGTGCCGCATCGTATTAGATGATTTTACATCACCAATTGAAGATTTATTGGCGAAGTATCCAAATAAATTATTGATGACAGAAGGTTCTAACGGTGTTCGTTTCCATAATGGAACAGAGATTGTACATGTTCCTAGCATTGCTGTTGATGTAGTGGATACAACTGGAGCTGGTGATACATTTAATGGTGCGTTAGCAGTTGCACTTTCTGAAGGAGAGACACTTCAAAAAGCAATTCGTTTCGCGAATATTGCCGGTGGTCTTTCTGTAACGAAACTTGGGGCACAGGGCGGTATGCCAACGAGAGATCGAGTACGTGAAGTGCAGGTGATTGTTGGATGAAAAAGCATGGTGTATTAAACAGTGAAATCGCGGCAGTCCTTGCTTCACTTGGGCATACAGATACGGTTGTAATTGCTGATTGCGGTTTACCAATTCCTGACGGAGTAAAACGAATTGATTTAGCTGTTGAGATTGGAAAACCGAGTTTTTTAGAGGTGTTACAAGTTGTAGCTGATGATATGGCAATCGAAAAAGTGACGTTAGCAGAAGAAGTCATTATAAATAATGCGGAAGTAAATAAAGAGATCGAACAGAAATTAATAGAGCCAGCATTTGAGTATGTATCTCATGAACAATTTAAAGAGCATACAAAGAAAGCGAAGGCAATTATTCGTACAGGCGAGGCTACGCCTTATGCAAATGTAATTTTACATGCAGGCGTGATTTTTTAATAAAGGGAAGTGATGGGAATGCATATTGAAATGAAAAACATTTCAAAGGCGTTCAATGGCAATCCTGTTTTGAAGAATGCACAGTTTATGATTGAAACAGGAGAAGTCCATGCATTGATGGGGGAAAATGGAGCGGGTAAATCAACGCTCATGAAGATTTTAACAGGTGTATACAAAAAAGATGGTGGGACAATCAAGATTGATGGGCAAGAGCGCACCTTTAAAAATGCGAAAGAAGCTGAAGAGTACGGCATCGCATTTATACATCAAGAACTAAACATATTGCCGAATTTAACAGTAGCTGAAAATATGTTTCTCGGTAAAGAGTTAATGTATGGGAAAACAGGTATTTTACGCACTCGACAAATGAACGCGATTGCGCAGCAGCAACTAGCAGAGCTAGGGCTGCATGTAAGAGGCGCTATGTTAGCAGAGGAATTATCGGTTGGACAACAGCAAATTATCGAAATTGCGAAAGCATTAATGACAAACGCGAGCGTTATTATTATGGATGAACCTACTGCGGCACTGACGGATCGTGAAATCGAAACGCTCTTTACAGTAATCAATAAGTTACGTAAAAAAGGTGTTTCATTCGTGTACATTTCGCATCGTATGGAAGAGATTTTCTCAATATGTGATGCTATTACGATTTTGCGTGATGGAGAATACGTGGGAAAGAGATTAATTCCAGAAACATCATTTGATGAAGTAGTGAGTATGATGGTGGGGCGCAGCATTGGTGAACGTTACCCAGAGCGAAATAGTCAAATTGGTGATGTCATTTTTGAAATGCGTAATGGAACGAAGAAAGGGAAATTTGAAAATATTTCGTTTCAAGTGAGGAAAGGTGAAATCCTTGGTGTAGCTGGTTTGATGGGGGCTGGTCGCACTGATATTATGAAAGCGATATTTGGTTATGAACCTTTAGACTCTGGACAAATTTTTATAAATGGACAAGAAGTAAAGATTGATAGTCCAATAGATGCAATTAGACAAAGAATTGCTTTCATTACAGAAGATAGAAAGTCTGAAGGATTAGTGTTAGATTTTTCAATTCGAGAAAATTTAGCTTTACCGAATTTAGAAAATCTTTCAAAGGGAAGTGTTCTAAGCAATGAGCTAGAACAACAGTTTACAGAGGATATGATGAAGCTTCTTAATGTGAAAGCATCTAGCGGAGAGCAGGCAGTGAAATCTCTTTCTGGTGGAAATCAGCAAAAGATTGTAATCGCAAAATGGCTAGGCATTCATCCGCAATTACTCATTTTAGATGAGCCAACAAGAGGTGTCGATGTTGGAGCGAAAAAAGAAATTTACTCTATTATGAATAAGCTTACAGAGCAAGGCGATGCCGTTATTATGGTATCATCTGAGCTTCCGGAAGTTTTAGGGATGAGTGATCGAGTTCTTGTTATTCATGAAGGAAAAGTCGGCGGAATTTTAGGGAAAGATGAGGCATCACAAGAGTCTATTATGGCACTAGCTACAGGGGGAGAGTAAGGATGGCTAAGAAGGGGAATGTATTACAACAACTCGGTTCTTTAATCGGTTTAGTATTAATTATCGTCGTAATTACAGCTTTAAATCCAGCGTTCATTGAAATTCCAAATTTATTTAATATACTGCGTCAAGTATCGATTAATGCGCTTATTGCATTTGGAATGACCTTCGTAATTTTAACAGGGGGTATTGACTTATCGGTAGGTTCTATTTTAGCATTATCAAGTGCACTTGTTGCTGGAATGATGGCAAGTGGCATGGATCCGTTCCTTGCAATGGTAGTTGGACTATTAGCAGGTCTTGTAATGGGAATTGTAAACGGTATCATCATTGCGAAAGGAAAAGTAGCTCCATTTATTGCAACTTTAGCAACAATGACTATTTTTCGTGGGTTGACGCTTGTTTATATGGACGGACGTCCGATCACTGGTCTTGGTGATCATTTAATGTTCCAAATGTTTGGCCGCGGTTATTTTCTTGGTATTCCGGTACCCGCTGTTACAATGATGATCGCTTTCGCAGTACTGTACTTCATTTTGAAGAAAACGACATTTGGTCGCCGTACATTTGCAATTGGTGGAAATGAAGAAGCAGCAGCACTATCAGGTATTAATGTTACGAGAATTAAAGTAATGATTTACGGTCTTTCCGGAATTTTGGCAGCGCTTGCAGGTATTGTCTTAACATCACGATTAGATTCTGCACAGCCGACTGCAGGTACTTCTTATGAATTAGATGCAATTGCAGCAGTTGTATTAGGTGGAACAAGTCTTTCTGGGGGAAGAGGATGGATTGTTGGTACATTCATCGGTGTACTTATTATCGGTGTACTAAATAACGGTTTAAATTTATTAGGTGTATCTTCTTTCTTCCAACAAGTTGTAAAAGGACTTGTAATCTTATTAGCTGTATTAATTGATCGTAGAAAAGAAGCGTAATGGAGGGACAGTTCATGAAGAAATGGTTACTTATACTCGTTGCATGTATTATGGTCATTACTGCTGGTTGTTCAATGGAACCGCCAGAATGGGCAAAGGATTCTAGCGATAAAGGTCGAAATAAAACTATTAAAGTTGGATTCTCTGTTTCAACTTTAAATAATCCCTTCTTTGTAACTTTGAAAAAGGGGGCAGAAAAGAAAGCGAAAGATAGTGGCATCGAATTGATTGCTGTTGATGCGCAAAATGATGCAGCAAAGCAAACGAACGATGTTGAAGATTTAATTCAAAAGGGTGTCGATGTAGTTGTTATTAATCCGACCGATTCAGATGCTGTTGCTTCAGCAGTAAGTGCAGCAAACGCAGCAAATGTTCCTGTTATTACAGTAGACCGCGTTGCGAATTCAGGTAAGGTTGTTTCTCACATTGCATCTAATAATATCGAAGGTGGTCAAATGGCTAGTGATTACATTCGTGAATTAGTCGGCGAAGGAGCAAACGTTGCTGAGTTAGAAGGAATCCCTGGATCGTCTGCTGCTCGTGAACGTGGGAAAGGATTCCATAACGTAGCCGATAAGTCTTTAAAAGTAGTTGCCAAACAAGCGGCTGATTTTGATAGAGCGAAAGGATTATCTGTTATGGAAAACATTTTGCAAGCAAATAGCGATATTAAAGCCGTGTTTGCTCATAACGACGAGATGGCATTAGGTGCACTTGAAGCATTGAAGTCTGCTGGAAAAACAGATGTAGTAGTTGTTGGATTTGATGCAACAGAAGATGCTGTGAAAGCGGTTAACGATGGGCGTATGGCTGCAACAGTCGCTCAAAAACCAGAATTAATCGGAGAGAAGGCGATGCAAACAGCAAAAGAGATAACACAAGGTAAAAAAGTGGACAAATCTATTCCGATTGAATTAGAGCTTATTAAGAAAAATAAATAAATATAAAATGAAAATTAGGAAGGAAGAACAACAAATGAAATTCTTTATTGATACAGCAAACATTAACGAAATTAAAGAGGCAAATGAATTAGGCGTATTAGCTGGAGTAACGACAAATCCATCACTTGTAGCAAAAGAAGGCGTAGATTTCCACGAGCGCATTCGTGAAATTTGCAACGTTGTAGAAGGACCTGTAAGTGCAGAAGTAATTAGCTTAGAAGCTGATAAAATGATTGAAGAAGGAAAAGAATTAGCGAAGATTGCTCCAAACGTTGTTGTAAAAGTTCCAATGACAACAGAAGGTTTAAAAGCAGTAAAAGCGTTCTCTGATTTAGGAATTCGTACAAACGTTACATTAGTATTCTCAGCAGTTCAAGCATTACTTGCTGCTCGTGCTGGTGCAACGTACGTTTCACCATTCTTAGGTCGTTTAGATGATATCGGTCATAACGGTATGGATTTAATTCGTCAAATCGCAGAAATCTTTGCAATTCATGGTATCGAAACAGAAATCATCGCAGCATCTGTACGTCACAGCGTTCACGTAACTGACGCAGCATTAAACGGTGCACATATTGCAACAATCCCAGCAAACGTAATTGCTTCATTAGTGAAGCACCCATTAACAGATCAAGGAATTGAGAAATTCTTAGCTGATTGGGAAAAAACACAAGAGAAATAATAGAAAAGTAAGAATCCTAGTTTAATTGACTAGGATTCTTTTTTATTTAAAAGAATTTTCATGCAATTTTGCATATTGTCTTTTAAATTTGTTATATAAGATATTTAATATATATCACATAACTCTTTATTTTTAATATTTCGACATAAAGTGAAACTTTAATCAGTGGGGGCTTTGTTCATCCCCCCACTGATTATTAATTGAACCAAGGGATAAAAAGATAGAGGGTCTGACCAGAAAACTGGAGGGCATGATTCTATAACAAAAAGCTTAATGTTTATAGAATTATGTCTTTTTATATAGGGAGGGTAGTAAACAGAGATTTGGACAAAATGCACCGATTTATCTGAATTTTAAGTTTTATAAAGGGGAGAAATGGAATGAGAAGAAAAGCACCATTTAAAGTGTTGTCATCATTAGCAATTGCGGCAATTATCGGATGTACATCTGTAATGAGTGCTCCGTTAGCATATGCAGAAACGGTAGCAAAAGAGAAAGATAGTGTATCTACAACACCAATTGATTACAATTTAATTCAAGAAGATCGTTTAGCGGAAGCTCTGAAAGAAAGAGGAACAATTAATCCAGCATCTTCTAAAGAAGAGACGAAAAAAGCTGTTGAGCAATATATTGAAAAGAAACAAGGAGATCAGGCGAATAAAGAAATTCTTCCAGATGCTCACTCACAAGAAACATCTGATTTCACAAAAAAAGTAAAAGAGAAAAAGATGGAAGAAAAGGAAAATGTAAAAAAGGCTGAAAAAAATGTTAGCCTTGAGCAAAAGCCAGAACCAAATAAAAAGCAATTGAATGGGCAAGTTCCAACTTCAAAAGCAAAGCAAGCCCCATATAAGGGATCTGTTCGATCGGATAAAGTATTAGTGTTACTCGTTGAATTTAGTGATTATAAACATAATAATATTGATCAAACACCAGGTTATATGTATTCGAAAGACTTTAGTAGAGAACATTATCAAAAGATGTTGTTCGGTAATGAGCCGTATACTTTATTTGATGGTTCAAAAGTAAAAACGTTTAAACAATACTATGAAGAGCAGTCTGGTGGTAGTTATACGACAGATGGATATGTAACGGAGTGGCTAACTGTTCCAGGAAAAGCATCTGATTATGGAGCTGATGGTAGCAGTGGTCACGATAATAAAGGTCCAAAGGGTGCACGTGATTTAGTGAAAGAAGCTTTGTATGCAGCTGCTGAGAAAGGACTAGATTTATCTCAGTTTGATCAATTTGATAGATATGATACAAACGGGGACGGGAATCAAAATGAACCTGACGGTGTAATTGATCATTTAATGGTAATCCATGCTGGTGTTGGTCAAGAAGCTGGTGGCGGTAAATTAGGTGATGATGCGATCTGGTCACATCGTTCAAAATTAGCAGTAGATCCAGTAGCGATTGAAGGTACGAAATCAAAGGTAGATTACTTTGGTGGTAAAGTAGCAGCACATGATTACACAATTGAACCAGAAGATGGAGCTGTAGGTGTGTTTGCACATGAATTTGGACATGATCTTGGATTACCAGATGAATATGACACGAAATATACTGGAAATGGTTCACCAGTCGAAGCTTGGTCATTAATGAGTGGAGGTAGTTGGACAGGGAAAATCGCAGGAACAGAGCCGACTAGTTTTTCACCACAAAATAAAGACTTCTTACAAAAGAATATGGGTGGCAACTGGGCAAAAATATTAGAAGTAGATTACGATAAAATTAAGAGTGGTGTGGGAGTTCCTACCTATATTGATCAAAGTGTTACGAAATCAAATCGTCCAGGCGTTGTACGTGTTAACTTACCAGGTAAAAGTGTTGAAACGATTAAACCGGAGTTTGGAAAGCATGCATATTATAGTACAAGAGGCGATGATATGCATACAACGTTAGAGACACCATTCTTTGATTTAACAAAGGGAACAAATGCAAAATTCGATTATAAAGCAAATTATGAGTTAGAAGCAGAGTGCGATTTCGTCGAAGTACATGCAGTAACAGAAGATGGAACGAAAACATTAATTGATAGACTTGGGGAAAAAGTAGTCCAAGGAGATAAAGATACAACAGATGGGAAATGGATTGATAAATCATATGATTTAAGTCAATTTAAAGGCAAAAAAGTGAAACTACAATTCGACTATATTACAGATCCGGCTGTAACATATAAAGGTTTTGCGATGGACAATGTAAATGTAACTGTTGATGGACAAGTTGTATTTTCTGATGATGCAGAAGGACAGTCTAAAATGAATTTAAATGGTTTTGTTGTTTCTGATGGGACAGAGAAGAAAGCTCATTATTACTACTTAGAGTGGAGAAATTATGCGGGATCAGATAATGGTTTAAAAGCAGGAAAAGGTCCAGTGTATAATACAGGTCTTGTCGTTTGGTATGCAGATGATAGTTTCAAAGATAACTGGGTTGGGGTGCATCCAGGTGAAGGATTCCTTGGTGTTGTAGATTCTCATCCAGAAGCGCTAGTTGGTAATTTAAACGGAAAACCAGCATACGGTAATACAGGCATGCAAATTGCAGATGCAGCATTTTCATTTGATAAAACACCAGCATGGAGTGTAAATTCATTAACACGTGGTCAGTTTAACTATTCTGGATTACAAGGTGTTACAACTTTTGATGATTCAAAAGTATATAGTAACAAGCAAATTGCAGACGCAGGAAGAAAAGTTCCAAACCTTGGACTTAAATTCCAAGTTGTTGGACAGGCAGAAGATAAATCGGCAGGCGCTGTTTGGATTAAACGTTAATAACATAAAAGCACATTCTTCATATGAAGAGTGTGCTTTTTAATTTGTACAGTAAGTTATTATTTTAGTTTATCCCGCATTAACGGTCAGTAAGATCCCCACCTCAAAATTCAGTGGAAGTAAAGAAGTTAGTTGGGAGATCAACTGCCCGTAAAAGCCCGATTGGTTCAACTAATAATCAGTGGGGAGGAACAAAACCCCCACTGATTAAAGTTTCACTTTATGTAATACAAGTGTTTATTCATGTGTACTGTATCAAATTATGTGGGGAAAGGAAATATTTCCGAGGAAATTGTCGAAGTATCGTCAGTATTTATAAACTTTCTGTTTAAAAGAAGAGATGTATTATTGCCTTTACGGCTCAATTTATTTACATTGTTATTTGGTTATACACAAAAGTAATATATTGGGCAAAAAGAGTTCTATTCGATAGGGCTCTTTGGTTTTGTATTTGATATACAAATATTAACCTCGATTGTTTGGAAATGTATCTTCTTGTTTAGCGTCAGTTGGACTTTAACTGCAGTTTTTGTTTTTCGTTTATATGAAGAGCGAGATGAGCCATTACCTTTTATATTTATATTAATTGGCATTATTCCAACGCTTCCATTGTATTATGGATTATATAAATATGCATTTTAAAAAAGACAACGATGGATTATCCCATCATTGTCTTTTTTACTTTGCTTCTTACATAAATCATCCCAGCAAATGTTAATAAAAATGCTGTCCCGATAATGAAGCTGATGCTAGGTGATGCTCCGATTGCGCCGACTGTAAAGGAGCCAGCAACAACTCCTAATGAGAAGAAGGCATAAAATAATCCGAATGCCTTTCCGCGATTATCGTCTGTAGTATTTTCAACAAGTAAAGCGTTAATAGACGGAAAGAGGATTGCGAATCCAATTCCATAAATCATCATTACGATAAAGAGCATACCTTTTGTAGCAAATAATCCGAGTAAAGATAATGCGAATGCCATAACTGCAATTCCGATTAGCATTAGTTTCGAACGATTAAATCGATCATAAATACGATTTGTTGGAAGCAAGAAGAAGAGGATAGCAGTTATACCAAATACACTTAACATCATGCCTGTTGTAGATGCTTTAAGCGCTAATGCCTCAACTTTTACTGGTAACATATAAGTGACAATTCCTTGTGAAAACATTAATGTGAAAGCACCAATATATGCTTGTAATAACGGTTCTGATTTTAAAAGTTCAACCATATCTTCTTTGTTCATCATTTGTGTTCTTGATGTATCTTTTCTTGATACGTTATTTGGTAAGAAGAATAGAGATACGATCGTACCAAGAGCCATTAAAATAGAAATAGTAATGAAGACCCACTCTACGCCAGCTGTTGCTTTCATAATACCGCTGAAAGCAGGTCCTACGATTGCGGCTGTTCCAACAGCAGCACCAGATAGAGCCATTGCTTTTCCTTGTCTTTTTGCATTTGTTTGTTTTGATAAAAATGTAAAGGCAGCAGGAATTAAAAAGCCATCACTAAATCCATGCATAAAGCGCACAACTAATAGTTGTTCACCACTTTGAACAACGGTGTATAACAAGACTATGAAACTCGTAATTCCCATGCTTATATAAAGGATTTTTTTTGCACCAAATTTATCGACAGCGGCTCCAGCAATAATATTACCGATCATATTAGCGAATGAGTACATACCGACAACTAGCCCGATAATAAGAGGAGTTCCTCCAAGGCTTTGAGCGAAAGTACTCATAATAGGTAATTGTGAAAATGTATCTAAAAATGCCACGATAACGATAAAGTAAATAAAATATTTCAAGCGATATTCACCTCTCCTATGCTATTATGGCACAATGCTAATTTCACCTGCAATGAAATTGAATTAACAGATGTGGAAAAAAGTACAAAGTGACAAAATATTGAACGTTATTTGTAAAAAATTAGTGGGGATGTGATTGTTTTTTTGAAATATATGGATAGAAGTATTATAATAGAATTGTAAACTTCACCAGGTTAAGTATATACATAGAGAGGGATGTATAAAATGAAAGCACTACTTTGGCATAATCAACGTGATGTACGAGTAGAAGAAGTACCAGAACCAACAGTAAAACCAGGAACAGTGAAAATCAAAGTTAAATGGTGTGGTATTTGTGGGACAGACTTGCATGAATATTTAGCAGGGCCTATTTTTATTCCAACAGAAGAACATCCATTAACACATGTGAAAGCACCTGTTATTTTAGGTCATGAGTTTAGTGGTGAGGTAATAGAGATTGGTGAAGGAGTTACATCTCATAAAGTGGGAGACCGCGTTGTTGTAGAGCCAATTTATTCTTGTGGTAAATGTGAAGCTTGTAAACATGGACATTACAATGTTTGTGAACAACTTGTTTTCCACGGTCTTGGCGGAGAAGGCGGCGGTTTCTCTGAATATACAGTAGTACCAGAAGATATGGTTCATCACATTCCAGATGAAATGACGTATGAACAAGGTGCGCTTGTAGAACCAGCAGCAGTAGCAGTTCATGCAGTACGTCAAAGTAAATTAAAAGAAGGGGAAGCTGTAGCTGTATTTGGTTGCGGTCCAATTGGACTTCTTGTTATCCAAGCAGCTAAAGCAGCAGGAGCAACTCCTGTTATTGCAGTTGAACTTTCTAAAGAACGTCAAGAGTTAGCGAAATTAGCAGGTGCGGATTATGTATTAAATCCAGCAACTCAAGATGTGTTAGCTGAAATTCGTAACTTAACAAATGGTTTAGGTGTAAATGTTAGCTTTGAAGTAACAGGTGTTGAAGTTGTACTACGCCAAGCGATTGAAAGTACAAGCTTCGAAGGACAAACTGTAATTGTTAGTGTATGGGAAAAAGACGCAACAATTACTCCAAATAATTTAGTATTAAAAGAAAAAGAAGTTATTGGTATTTTAGGATACCGTCACATCTTCCCAGCCGTTATTAAATTAATTAGCTCTGGTCAAATTCAAGCAGAGAAATTAATTACGAAAAAAATTACAGTCGATCAAGTTGTTGAAGAAGGATTTGAAGCACTTGTAAAAGATAAAACACAAGTGAAAATTCTTGTTTCACCTAAATAAGATAGAATCGAATAGAGTAGCCCTTTTCTAGAAATAGAAGAGGGCTACTTTTTTTCTATACTGAAAGGTGATAGACTTTCCTTTGACTCAATGTATTTTTGTTTGGAAGGGAGAATCTAATGCTTTCATTTTTGTTAACTTTAAAGCGAATGTTAAGAGCCTGTTTACGAGCGTGGAAAGATAAAGAATTTCAAGTATTATTTGTATTAACAATTTTGACTTTAATATCGGGTACGATTTTTTATAGTACAGTTGAAGGATTACGTCCTATTGACGCTTTATATTTTAGTGTGGTCACGTTGACGACTGTCGGTGATGGGAATTTTAGTCCGCAAACTGATTTCGGAAAGATATTTACAATCTTATACATATTTATTGGGATTGGACTAGTGTTTGGATTTATTCATAAGTTAGCAGTTAATGTACAATTGCCAAGTATATTATCGAATAGAAAAAAAGAGTAAAGCATTCAGATGCTTTACTTTTTTTTTACATTAGTTTAGACAAGCCTTAATAATAGTTTATTAAAATGAAAGTGTATTCATTCATTATATTCACTGTGTATAAAGTTATAATGATATGAACATTTGCATATTTTAATTTATTGATAGAAATTTCATGAAAGGTGGGATATTCTAGTCATAGGTTAACCGGACGACATCATAGGATCCTAACAAAATGTTTACAATAATTCAATTATAAAATGGAGGATTTTATATGAAAAAGAAAGTACTTGCTTTAGCGGCAGCTATTACATTAGTTGCTCCATTACAAAGTGTTGCATTTGCTCATGAAAATGATGGGGGACAGAGATTTGGAGTTATTCCGCGCTGGTCTGCTGAAGATAAACATAAAGAAGGCGTGAATTCTCATTTATGGATTGTAAACCGTGCAATTGATATTATGTCTCGTAATACAACACTTGTAAAACAAGATCGAGTTGCACTATTAAATGAATGGCGTACGGAGTTAGAGAACGGTATTTATGCTGCTGACTATGAAAATCCTTATTATGATAATAGCACATTTGCTTCACATTTCTATGACCCTGACAATGGGAAAACTTATATTCCGTATGCAAAGCAAGCAAAGGAAACAGGAGCTAAATATTTTAAATTAGCTGGTGAGTCTTATAAAAATAAAGATATGAAACAAGCGTTCTTCTATTTAGGATTATCTCTTCATTATTTAGGGGATGTAAACCAACCGATGCATGCGGCAAACTTTACGAATCTATCGTATCCACAAGGATTCCATTCTAAATATGAAAACTTTGTAGATACGATAAAAGATAATTATAAAGTAACGGATGGAAATGGATATTGGAACTGGAAAGGTACGAATCCAGAAGATTGGATTCATGGAGCGGCAGTAGTTGCGAAACAAGATTACGCTGGCATTGTAAATGATAATACGAAAGATTGGTTCGTGAGAGCTGCTGTATCACAAGAATATGCAGATAAATGGCGCGCTGAAGTTACACCAATGACAGGTAAGCGTTTAATGGATGCACAACGTGTTACTGCTGGATATATTCAGCTTTGGTTTGATACGTACGGAAATCGTTAAGTATTTAAAAAAGGTCAAATCTCAGAATAGAGTATTTGGCCTTTTTATCACTATACAATACATGGAGGTATGAAACGTGAAAGGTAAATTGCTAAAAGGTGTACTTAGCTTAGGTGTTGGTTTAGGAGCTTTATATAGCGGAACGTCAGCTCAAGCAGAAGTGTCTACAAATCAAAATGATACATTAAAAGTGATGACGCATAATGTATATATGCTATCAACAAACTTATATCCGAACTGGGGACAAACTGAGCGTGCTGATTTAATCGGGGCGGCAGATTATATAAAGAATCAAGATGTAGTTATATTAAATGAAGTGTTTGATAATAGCGCTTCAGATCGTTTATTAGGGAATTTGAAGAAAGAATATCCAAATCAAACAGCAGTATTAGGTCGTAGTAGTGGAAGTGAATGGGATAAAACGTTAGGAAACTATTCATCTTCAACTCCTGAAGATGGTGGCGTTGCGATTGTGAGCAAATGGCCAATCGCTGAAAAGATTCAATATGTATTTGCAAAAGGATGCGGGCCAGATAATTTATCGAATAAAGGATTTGTATACACGAAAATTAAGAAAAATGATCGTTTCGTTCACGTGATTGGGACGCATTTGCAGGCTGAAGATAGTATGTGCGGAAAAACTTCACCAGCATCTGTACGTACGAACCAATTAAAAGAAATTCAAGATTTTATTAAAAATAAAAATATACCAAATAATGAGTATGTGTTAATTGGTGGTGATATGAACGTAAATAAGATAAATGCAGAGAACAATAATGATTCAGAGTATGCATCTATGTTTAAAACATTGAACGCTTCTGTACCATCTTATACTGGACATACAGCGACTTGGGATGCAACGACAAACAGTATTGCAAAATATAATTTCCCTGATAGTCCTGCCGAATATTTAGATTATATTATTGCAAGCAAAGACCATGCGAACCCATCGTATATAGAGAATAAGGTGTTACAGCCGAAATCTCCACAATGGACTGTTACATCATGGTTCCAAAAATATACGTATAATGATTACTCTGATCATTATCCAGTAGAGGCGACTATTTCTATGAAGTAGTTTCAAAAAGTTTCTTCGTAAAGAAGAAACTTTTTTTATTTGCAAACAGGAAAATCATACTTTCTTTCCAATATGTATAAGACATATTGAAAAGAGGAGAGAAAAACGTGGATCGAGGAATTTTTAAAGAAGTTCCATTACCGTGTGCATTTTTGGATGAAGTGGCTTTAGATAGAAATATTCAATCGATTATAGAGTTAAGTGGAAATAAGAAGATTCGTATAGCGAGTAAATCGTTACGTTCTGTTCCGATTATGCAAAAGATTTTAGCTACAAATGATCGATTTCAAGGTATTATGTGCTTTTCACCTAGAGAGGTTTTATTTTTAATAGAACAAGGATTTAATGATTTATTGCTCGGATATCCTGCTTATGATGAAAGAGCTTTGTGTGAAATTAGTTTGCTAACAAAGAAAGGTTTCATTATAACTTGTATGGTGGATTGTGAAGAGCATATTGTGTATTTAGAAAAAATTGCTGAGAAATCTAAAGGATGTTTTCGTGTTTGTTTGGATATTGATATGAGTAGTCGTTTCTTTCAATTTCATTTTGGTGTACAAAGATCCCCAGTAAAAAATGTGCAGGATGCGTTGAAAGTAGTAGAAAAGGTGAGAAGGTCATCATATTTAATGTTAGATGGTGTGATGGGTTATGAAGCTCAAATTGCTGGGGTGGGAGACCATATACCGAATCAATGGCTGAAAAGTAAAGTGATTTCGTATTTAAAGCAGAAATCAGTGCTAGAAGTGAAAGAAAGAAGAGAACATATTGTAAAAGCAATACAAAAACTTGGTATTGAGCTAAGGTTTGTAAATGGAGGCGGAACAGGAAGCATAAAAACAACTGAGAAAGATAATTCAGTTTCAGAGATTACAATAGGTTCTGCTTTTTATTCTCCGAAGCTGTTTGATTATTATAAAGAGGTGAAATTTCATCCAGCGGTCGGATTTGCTTTACCAGTTGTGCGTAAACCAGTCCCGTTTATTTACACTTGCCTAGGTGGTGGATATATTGCTTCAGGAGCAGTTGGAAAAGATAAAGAGCCTGAAGTTTGGAGACCGAAGGGTGCAAAACTATTAGCTTTAGAAGGTGCTGGCGAGGTACAAACGCCAATTTTTTATAGCGGCGAGGAACGAGTGGATATAGGAGAGTCCATTTTGTTTCGTCATAGTAAGGCTGGTGAATTATGTGAGCGCTTTCCTTTTTTGTATCGTGTTAAAAAAGGAGAGATTGTTGGGGAGTATTCAACATATCGGGGGGATGGCCAATGCTTTCTATAAAGGGACAAAAGTGGAGGAATTGGACAGGGAATGTAGAAGGAACGCCGCATTATACGATGTATCCAGAAAGTATACAAGATGTAGTAGAAGTAGTGGGGCTTGCACGAAAAAAGGGGCGGAAAATTCGTGTTGTTGGTTCAGGACACTCGTTTACACCCCTTGTGCAAACCGAAGAAGTTTTAGTTTCTTTAGATGAATTGAAGGGCATTGTGAATATTGATGAAGAGAAGATGGTCGCTGAAGTGTGGGCAGGAACAAAGTTATATGATTTAGGGAAGTTACTTGAGGAAAAAGGCTATGCGCAAGAAAATTTAGGGGATATTGATTCACAATCTATTGCAGGAGCGATTAGTACGGGGACTCATGGAACGGGTATTACCTTTGGGAGTTTATCAACACAAGTTATAGAGATTACGGCAGTTTTATCTAATGGTGAGAGTATAGTTTGTTCGGAAACTGAGAACGTAGAATATTGGAGAGCGTTTCAGTTGTCACTTGGAATGTTAGGTATCATTGTAAAGATAAAATTAAAGGTTATTCCAGCGTATTCACTCGTTTATGAAAGTGAAAAACAGTCATTATCCACTGTAATGAACAAACTAGAAGAATATAAGAAGCATCGTCATTTTGAATTTTTCGTTTTTCCTTATTCTGATGAAGTACAAGTAAAACTTACGAACGAAACAACGAATACAGGCAGTGATTTGAAATGGCATAAATTAAAGGTGGAGTTACTTGAAAATAGGATGTTCTCTTTACTATCTAAAGGGTGTAAATGGTTTCCTTCTATAAGTAAAGGAGTGAGTCGATTATCAGCTAAAGCTGTACCAAACACAAAAATAATTGGCCCGAGCTATGAAGTATTTGCTACATCACGTACGGTACCATTTTATGAAATGGAGTATAGCATTCCTTCAAAGTATATGAGGACGGTTGTAGAAGAAATCTCAAATCTTATTGAAAAGAAAAAGTATAAGGTGCACTTCCCGATCGAATGCCGCTATGTGAAAGGTGATGATATATGGCTTAGTCCAGCCTATGGAAGAGATTCAGCGTATATCGCTGTTCATATGTATAAAGGTATGAAATATGCTGCTTACTTTGGCGAAGTGGAAAAAATTTTTCTGAAGTATGAAGGGCGTCCGCATTGGGGGAAAATGCATACATTATCGTATGAGCAATTACAAGATATATATCCAGAGTTTCATTCGTTTTTACAGGCGAGGAAGTCTCTAGATGAACTTGGAATGTTTTTTAATCCTTATGCAGAAAAGTTATTTATCCCGCTATTTGCCGGGCAGTAAGACCCCCACTGATTAAATTTTCACATTATGTATATAAAAAAGCTGACAAATAATTATTTGTCAGCTTTTTTTAGTGTAATTGCATTTCTTGTATGACTAATATGTTCATAAAATAGTAGTTTATCACGGCTAAATACATGCAGTAAAACATGAATAATGAATAGGCCGTTAATGATAAATAGGAATAACAATGTAACGAGTAATACTAAAGGTTCTGTATGATTTAACATAGAGCTACTAGAAAGAATATAATTGATTCCGCCTAACGCAAAATAAAATATACCGTAGCGAATAAATAGTTCTTTTAATGTAATACGATCTGATTTTCCTTTCAGATGAATGCGAAGCAATGCTTTCCCAATTGTTTTTCCATTTGTAAAGTATGGAATAAGAATAAAATAAATAAGGATTGAACACGTAATGAAAATGAGTTCATACATATTCGTGTAAGATTGCATATTAGAAACGAAGAAAGAATTTCCTTTGTTTTTAACGACAGGTACGACGATAGATAAGAAAATCCAATCAATTTGCATCGCGATAAGGCGACGAATGAATCCGACTGGTTTCGTTTCCAAATCAATATGACTATCTAACTCGTTTGTCTTCGGAAGGAAGTACGTAAATATTGGTGCAATGATAAAACCAATTACGCCACCTAATGTATTTAAAAACAAATCATCGATATCAAATAATCGGTATGCACAATTGTATATACCGTATAATCCAGTCACTTGTGTTAGCTCGAAAAATAGTGAAAGGAAAAAGGAAATGCAAATTGTTTGTAAGAAACTACGTCGGAAATAATAACGTAAGTAAATACCGAATGGAACAGTTAATAGAACATTAAATGCAACTTGTAAAAACGCAGACTCTTTTAATAAGTAGAAATAAGTAGTTGGTTTCGTTAAAACTGCCGATGTATGACTACTAATCTCTTGTATGAAATAAAATGGTGAGAGTTGCATGTGTTGTGTATTAGCTGGTTGTAGGCTACAAGTATCAAACGTTTGTGGTAACGGCAAAATAACAAGAAAATAGGCATTTAATAAGTAAAGTAATAATGAGTATAAAATAAATGAGCGCCATTTATTTAAATAACCGTATTTTCGATAATTAAATATTAAAAAAGGGATTAAAAGAAACATTGCTAAAAAGGGGAATAAAATAAATGCTGTTTTTACTGGAAATAAATATGCAGTCAAAGTAAAACTCCTTTCAATGAAAATTCGTTTATCATTATAGCGCTAAAAATATTTAAATACAAAGTTAAAATCTTTCGAAATAGAAATAATTACTAATTTTATAGGAATTAAGTTATAATAAATTTAATATAAGGATATTATGATTATGTAAGTTGAGAGAGGGTACAAGAGATGCGATATGAACTTTTTTCTGTAAGTGGGGATCATATTACGACTTTTGAAAGTGCATGGCGTTTTCAGGAGGGAGAACAGATTTTTGTTCATGATGATCAAACAAAAAGAAACTTTATTATTATTCGTCTGACGCATGATGTATTTCAACAAAATAAACATGTTATTCGTTTGTATTGTCAAGAGAAGAAAGTGTATGCATAAGAGAAGCCCTCTTACAGTATGAAAAGTAAGAGGGTCCTTATCTTGTTATTTGTGAACAGCCCGATTGATGAGGGCTGATTAAAGTTTCACTTTATCATTTTGCCCCTCGTAAGGAATAAAAAGAGAAGGGTTAATGCACATAGGTAGCATTTGATTTGGAAGAAAGTATATAGCCTTGTATTTTGTGCTTCAAAGTTACATGGCCTTCTCTTTGAGAAAGCCATGTATGGTAATCTTGTTGTGTTTTCCATAACAGACGAATCATATATTCTGCCTTATCATTTGTACGATGAACATGTGAAAACTCTATGTTAATACAACCGTTCGTTCCAGGGGAAAGATAATATTGTTTAAGCCCATAAAGTAGCTCATTTTCATATTCGTACTTAATGTGAATAAGTTTAGTAACTATAAACATATAAACACCTCTTTTACGATAATAGTAGGAAAGATAGAATTACTGTAATAGTAAACTTAAATAATATTATACTATTCAGAAAATTCTGAGTAAATAATAGATTTTAACTTAATAGAGGTATAAAAAAGCGAGTCATTCTATTACACTAGATGACTCGCTTTCAATTTGTAAGTTTTACTTTATAAGAAAATAAGAGTAAGTACACCTACGATAATACAATAGAAAGAGAAATATTTTAAATTTCCTTTTGCCATAATGTTCATAAACCATTTTAGTGAAATATACGTCATGATAAATGTTGCGATGAATGCAACGACATATGGTACGAATAATGTGTCTAGATTTGGATCATTTGCAATGTCTGTAATGCTTAACAATAAGCCACCTAAGCTAACAGGAATGTATAGTAAGAATGAGAAGCGAAGTGCTGTTTCTTGCTTCATACCAAGTAACATTGCTGCTACGATTGTGGCACCAGATCGGCTTATTCCGGGAATCAGTGCGCAAGCTTGTGCTAATCCGACGATGATTGCATCTTTCATAGAAAGGTCGCCATCATTTTTACGACCGCGTAAATTTCTAATAATCCAAAGGCCGACAGCAGTAATAAGAAGGGAAATTCCAACCATCTTCACACCTTTTAAGTACTGATCGATGTAATCTTTAAATAAAACACCAATAACACCTGCTGGAATGGTTGCAATAACAAGATAAATAATAAAGAAGAAATCTGATTTTGCGTCTTCTGCTCTTGTAAATATATAAGAGAGACCATTCTTTGTTAGACGAATTAAATCATTTCTATAAATAAGTAATACAGCTAATAATGAAGCTGAATTAACAAGTAGTTCGAAGCTAAACCCTTCTATTTTTAGTCCTAGCAAATGTTGTGCTAAAACGAGATGACCACTTGAAGAAATCGGAATTGGTTCTGTTAGTCCTTGGAACAGACCGAGAATTAAATATTTTAAAACGTAGTAAAATTGTTCCATAATAACCTCCTTGTTTATTAGTTGAAAGAAACAACTTTTCCATTATAACAAAGATATGGATGAATATTGAAAAGAAATAAATATTCGAAATAAAATAAAAATCCCTTATAGAAGTATAAGGGATTTTTATTTTTAATTAAGAAGTTACTGTTTCTTGAAGACTTTTAGACAATTGAACATCGACTTTTTCAGCATCATGAATATGATTCATAATAGTAGTATTTAATTTTTGGAACATTTGTTGTGTGTTAGCGAATTCTCGTAATATGTCATCATTACAAGACTTTTGGTTTTCGATAGCCTTAATAACATTTGTAGCACCATTTTGTAACGTTTGAATCATAACTAAAATATTTTCAATTCTAGCATTTGTATCGGCGCTCATTTCTACACCTTCATCGACTAAATGTAAATTATCTTTTGTGTTATCATATGCTTTTTCAATTTCTTCTTGAATTTTTTTCGTTAAGTTGCCGATGTTTTTTGTACTTTCTGCTGTACTTTCCGCTAGTTTTCTTACTTCATTGGCAACGACAGCGAATCCTTTACCGTGCTCTCCAGCACGTGCGGCTTCAATACTCGCATTTAATGCAAGTAAATTTGTTTGTGCTGCAATGTTTTGAATGACTTCTACAATTTGCTCGATTTCCTTTGAGCGTTCGCTTAGATGATTCATACTATTAGACGTGCGTTGAGATTGTTCACCTAATTTATTAATTACAATAAGTAAGCGGTGAACGGATTCTTTTCCTTCATTAGAGCAGTCAATAATTTCTGCAATAGACTGAATTAAGCTTTGTTCCTTTTGTAACATTTCATTATTTAACTCATTGGAATGTGTCGTACGTGTTGAAACATTTTCGAAACATGAACTTAATTGTTGAACTAAGCTTTGAAGTGTATTGTGTTGGTTATTTACAAGTTGATGCTCTTGGACAACGCTTTGTACACGATCGTGGATAGTAGAAATAGTCTCTTGCTTTTCAATATCTTTTTGTTTTAATTCTGCTTCTAATTCTTGTATACGCTCTTCTAATTGAGCAATTGTATGTTGGAGTGATTTTTTTTGAGTAAACATGTATTTATTTCAACCGCCTTCGAAAGTTATATTTTCTCTATATTTGGATTTTAGCATCTTTTGTATTTTTTAAATATAGGAATTGTTAAATATTTAAGAATCTATTACATTTTATTCATAATTCTCTTTTTTTTGTCACGAAAAATAAACTGTATTTAATCGTTTTGTAAACAAACTGTAAAATAAATCATGTATAACTGTATAAGAAGGGAGTCGGATTATGAACTATTTTAAGCGAATCAGCTGTCTAGTATTAGCAGGAATTATCGGTCTTTCTAGTACAGTCGCTGTTAAAGCAGAGTCAAACGACGAGAAACTTAACAACATGCAACAGCAATTGCAACAAAACGATGCAGAAATGCAAAAGAAAGAGCAAGAAAAGCAAGCTGTTAGTAAAGAAATTAAAGGTATCGAAAACGAACTACATAATTTAAATAATACAATTGCAAAAAATAAAGAGGATCAAGCTGCTATTCAACGTAAAATTGATGAAACACATAAGCAGATTGAACAAAAAAAGGAAGAAATTATCGTTTTAGAGGATAAAGTCCTTGCTCGTAAAGATATTATGAGAAAACGTATGGTTTCTGTTCAGAACAGTTCAAATACAAGTTTAGTAGTAGAAGTTGTAGTAGAGTCAAAAAACTTTGCAGACTTCTTACAACGTATGAACGCAGTTTCTACTATTCTAGAAGCTGATAAAGAAATTTTACGTCTACAAGAACAAGATCTTCGTCAAATTGAAGAGGACAAGAAAACAATTGACGAAAAAGAAGCATCTTTAGTAGTAGATAAACAAAAATTAGCAAAAGCGCAAGCTGAACTGCAAGATAACTTGAAAAAACGTCAAGATAACTTACAAACAGTTCAAGCTAAATATAATGAAGTGGCAAGCCAACTTAATTTAGCAGCGGAAGAGAAAGCTAAAATTGAATCAAATATGAAGGCAGTACAAGAAACAATTGCTCGTGAACAAGAAGCAGCAAGAATTGCGGCAGAAGAGCGTGCAAAAGCAGAAGCGGCTGCAAAAGCAGAGCAAGAAGCTTTAGCGAAAGCGCAAGCGGAAATTGCTGAAAAGCAAAAGCAAGAAAAAGCTAGTAAACCGGCTGAACCAGTTGCTAATAATAATTCGAAGGTAGAACCTGCACAACCTGAACCATCTTCTAAGCCAACTGCTGGTGGGAAAGAAATTTATGTAGAAGCTACAGCTTATACAGCTGATCCAGCGGAAAATGGTTATGCACCAGGTCAACAAGTATTTTCTGCATGGGGACACTATAACTTAACTGCAAACCCAGGAATGAAATTAATTGCTGTAGATCCAAAAGTTATTCCATTAGGCAAAACTGTAAATGTTGAAGGGTATGGAGTCGCAATTGCAGCAGATACTGGTGGAGCGATTAAAGGTAACAGAATTGATGTGTTAATGCCTGATAAAGGGTCTTCTAGTCAATGGGGAAGAAAAATTGTTAAAGTTACAATTTTAAACTAAAACGTAATCCAACTTTACAATACGTAGAGTTGGATTTTTTTATAATAATAATGTTAAGTTGAGTTTACATTTTGTTAAGGGTAGCATACAATAATGGTGAGAGGTGGTAAATTTGACCATTTTAAACAGAGTAAAAGAATTAAGAGCTCGTTTTAACTTTACGCAAAGTGTATTAGCAGAAAAGGTTGGAGTAACGAGACAAACAATTGCTGCAATTGAAAAAGGGGATTACGTTCCTTCTTTGTTATTAGCACTTACGATTTGTGATGTGTTCCAGTTAAAGATGGAAGACGTGTTTGTTTTAAATAAGGAGGAGGAAGAGGATGAATAGAATTGTTTTTTCTTATATTATAAATGTACTCTATACTGCACTAGCATGTTGGACATTTGTTGAATTTTATAGTGTTATTACAGAGTTAGCAGATATAATTAAAAACGACAAATTCCCATTTGAAGTATGGTTTAATGGAGTACCATTCATTTTATTATTTATTGGAGCAATTATAGTTACAATTTTTTATAGAATTCAAAAGAAAAAATATAAGAATTTATCTTTTTGGATGTATCCATTATTATTTCCGCTAGAAGATGAACGTGAAAAAGCGATTACGGATAAAGCTTGTCGAACAACATTTGTATCGTTATGGTTTGTGTTACCTTGTGCAGTTGGATTTTTAACTTTTTCGCCTATTATTAATGAATATCTTCCTGGATACCCATTATATATTCTATTTTCTATTTTCTTTATTCAAATGACAGTATTTCACGTATCACTATACAGAAATAAATTAGCTTGAAAAGAAACCTTCTTGCATCGGCAAGAAGGTTTCTTTTCAAGCTAATACTTGTACATATAGCGATATTATTTTATCATTTTATATAGAGTAAGATTTTGTAAGGGAAAGGAACTGTGTATGAATAAGCAAAGAATTTATAGTATAGTAGCAATTCTGCTATTTGTTGTAGGTGGCGTGTTAATTGGAAAGCCATTTTATGATGGATATCAGGCTGAAAAGAAACAGACTGAAAATGTGCAGGCTGTTCAAAAGATGGATTATGAAAAGCATGAGACGGAATTTGTAGATGCTTCCAAAATTAATCAACCAGACTTGGCGGAAGTAGCGAATGCATCATTAGATAAGAAACAAGTAATTGGTCGTATTTCGATTCCAAGTGTTTCAGTAGAACTGCCTGTTTTAAAAGCTTCTACTGAAAAAAACTTATTATCAGGTGCAGCGACAGTAAAAGAGAATCAAGTTATGGGAAAAGGAAATTACGCATTAGCAGGACATAACATGTCTAAAAAAGGTGTTTTATTTAGTGATATAGCTTCTTTGAAAAAAGGCGATAAAATTTATTTGTATGACAATGAAAATGAATATGAGTATGCGGTTACTGGTGTATCTGAAGTGACTCCTGATAAGTGGGAAGTTGTAGAGGATCATGGGAAAGATGAGATAACGCTTATTACATGTGTATCTGTAAAGGATAATTCTAAGCGTTATGTTGTTGCTGGTGATTTAGTAAGAACGAAGGCGAAGAAGTAAAAAAGAAGGTGAACTCTTTAAAGAGTTCACCTTCTTTTTTACTAATGTTGAGAAATAATAGAATATTTCGGTTTTGTATTTAAATATTATTCTATTTATGTATAATAAAGTTAGGATTCTATATTTTGGGAGGAACAAGAGTGAGACAACAGGTGAAGAAACTTCTTTTAACAACGAGTATAGCGTTATTGGTAGCTCCGATTTCAGCTTATGCACATCCAGGGCGTACAGATGCTAATGGCGGACATACGTGTCGTACAAATTGTGAGAAATGGGGATTACAGTACGGGGAATATCATTATCACAATAAACCAGCTCCTAGCCAGAATAATAATAGTGCTGTAGAAGCTGAGAGACAAGCAGAAGCACAGCGCAATACCGAGGCGGAAAAACAACGTGCTGCAGAAGTGCAACGCAACGCTGAGGCGGAAAAACAACGTAATGCAGAAGCACAGCGTAAAGCTGAAGAAGAGAGACAACGTGTAGCCGAGGAACAAAGAAAAGCTGAAGAGGCACGTAAGCAAGAGGAAGCGCAGCGCCAAGCTGATATGGAAAAAGGTCAACTTGAAGGTCAAAAGAATGGAGAAACTGATTTTAAAGCAGGAAAAAATGATGCAGAAGTGCATGTAGCTGGAAAATCTGATGCATATAAACAAGCGTTTAAAGCGACTTATGCAGCCGTATGGTCTTTAGAAGAGCAGAAGAAAACGCATTTTGAAAAAGGAAAAGAACAAGGTTTAGCACAAGAGACGATGGACGATAGTCAAGTTGCTCCAGAGTTTAAGGTAAACTTTGCAGACGGATTCAAAGTAGGGAATAAAGAAAGAACAGAAAAAATTGAAAAAGAGCAAGCTGAGTTAGGGGAAAAGACAGGGAAAGAACTAGCTGAAAAGAATCCTGGAAATAGAGAGAAAGAAGTATACGTGAAGGCATATGAAACAGCGTATGAAAAAGGCTATAAGTCTACAAAAAAGGTAGTAGAAAAGGCTGGCTATAAGTATGCATTTGAAAACTATGATTTAAAAGTTCCTGCTAAGTATGAAAGAAATGAATTGTTAAAGAAATGGTTTACTGAAGGATTTAAATCGAATAAAAAAGCAGCGGAAATTCGAGAAGAAGGGTATAAAAAGGGAGACAGCTGGTTCTCATTCTTCTATAAGAGTTTCGTACCAAGTGAATATAAAGAACATAAAGAGCTGTACGAACAAGCAATTGAAAAAGGTAAAACAGCATAAAAAAAGATGAGGAGAAATTCCTCATCTTTTTTAATCCATCCATTTCACTAATTTCTTAGAAATTAATAATAAAACACAACCTAGTACAATTGCCACAGCGCCAATAACTGTGAATACTTCAGCGTATCCAAGTGAAGTTGTGAAGCTTGCAAGTTGTCCGCCTAAAATGTTGGCGATACCTGAACTTGCTAGCCATACACCCATTAGTAAAGATGCTAATTTTACCGGAGCAAGCGCACTAACCATTGATAGTCCGACAGGTGATAAGAATAGCTCACCTAACGTATGGAAAAGATACGTAAAGACGATAAACAGTAAGTTTGCTTTTTCTGTAATGTTATGTTCATCACTACCTGTTTTTAATGTAGCGATAACGAGAATGATATAACCAATACCGAGCAAAATCATACCAAGTCCCATTTTAGTTGGGATTTTTAAATCACCCTGCTTGCGAGTTGCAAGTTTTGCCCATAATGCAGAAATGACTGGAGCAAGTAAAATAATAAATAATGGATTGACCGATTGGAACCAAGATGTTGGAACTTCCCATCCGAACACAGAGCGGTCTACAAATTTGTTTGTATATAATGTTAATGAGCTACCAGCTTGTTCAAAGCCAGCCCAGAAGAAGACAACGAAGCATGTTAAAATGACGATAACTGCGGTACGTTGTTTTTCTTTTTTTGTTAATGGTGTATCTCCTACTGATGGTTGTCCAGCAGCTGTTTGTAAATCGCGAGTTGGTTTTTTACCGATATTACCAAGGAAGCGATTTGATAGTGTTGTAAATAAAATTTGTCCAATGATCATTCCGATTGAAGCGGCTAAGAAACCGTAACGGAATCCGTAATGTACAACGCCATCAACTGTTGTTTTGAATAAATTTTCTGATAAAAATCCGCAAACGAGTGGAGCTAAAAATGAACCGACGTTAATACCCATATAGAAAATGGTAAATGCACTATCACGTTTTGGATCGTTCTCTTCGTATAATTCTCCAACCAGTGTAGAGATGTTCGGTTTGAAGAATCCGTTACCGATAATAATAAGCGCTAATCCGAGGTATAGGCCTAATTGGTTTTGCAAGGCAAATAGTGTAAGGTTACCGATTGCCATTGTTATACCACCAATTTTGATTGCTTTTCGTCTACCTAGAAAACGGTCTGTTAAGTATCCACCAATCATTGGTGTGAAATAACAGGCTCCAGTATAAAATCCGTAAATAGAGAGTGCCCATGCGGGACTAAACCCAAGACCACCGCTTACTAAAGCTGTCGTTAAATATAATGTTAATAATCCTCGTAATCCATAGTAACTAAATCTTTCCCACATTTCTGTAAAGAAGAGTAAGTATAAACCTGGAGGATGTTTCTTTTTTCTTTGTTGTTCTCTTTCTAGTTGTATCGCTGATTCCATGTTATTTTCCTCCTGACACAAACAAAAAACAAAGTTAATAATTTTGTACATTTAATATTTTACTTTATTAACTATTATAAGTCAATAAAGGTTGATTTTTCAGAAGAAATTGGAAAAGAGGAATAGCTATAGAATGGGTGTTTCTTTTGTGATAGACTATGGACTATGTTTTCTTTGTAAGGAAGCGGGTTATTGTACTTTTTTATATGTGAAATTGATTTCATAAAAGATGAAATTAAAGAAGGAGAAAGAAATGAAATTGTTACAGAAAAAAGAAATTTTACTTATTAGCCTTATGTTATTCTCTATGTTCTTTGGAGCAGGGAATCTGATATTTCCACCTTTCCTTGGGTATGAAGCAGGAGAACATGTTTGGATTTCATTAGTAGGGTTTATTATATCAGCAACAGGTCTTCCTATATTAGGTGTTATCTCTATTGCAAAAGCAGGAAGTTTTCAAACGTTAGCGGGTAGGGTTCATTCTTCATTTGCAATTATTTTTCCATGTATCGTGTATGTATTTATTGGACCTGGGCTTGGTATACCCCGTGCGGGAAGTTTAGCTTTTGAAATGGGGCCAGGTCAGTTATTCCCTGAAGCAGGAAACGGATTATTATTGTTTTACACAGTTATTTTCTTTAGTATTGTTTACTGGTTAAGTTTATCCCCATCTAAATTAATGGGGTTGTTTGGAAAAGTCTTGACGCCGTTATTATTATGTATGATTGCACTCATTTTTATAAAGAGTATGTTTACAACAGTAGGAGATATGAAAGAACCAATAGGGAACTATGGCCAAGCTCCTATGTTTCAAGGGTTTTTAGATGGATATTTAACAATGGATGCGTTAGCTGCTTTAATCTTTGGAATTGTTATTGCAAATGCATTACGTGCAAAGGGTATTGAAGATGATAAAGGTTTAGCGAAATATATGAGTATTGCTGGAATTGGGGCAGGACTATTATTATCTATTATTTATGTCATCCTTGGATATGTGGGGGCAATTAGTGGCTCATTAGGAACATTTGATAACGGTGCGAAAGTGTTAGCACAAGTTATGATTACATTATTTGGACAGGGCGGAGTCGTTTTATTAGGTCTTATTTTTACTATCGCGTGTTTATGTGTTTCAATTGGACTTGTTACGTCTTGTAGTCAATTTTTTGCGAGTGCATTTCCGAAAGTATCTTATAAATTGTGGGCATTTATAGTAAGCGTTGTTAGTATGATTTTAGCTAATTTAGGGTTAACGCAAATTTTAAAAGTATCAGTACCAATTCTTGGATTTATTTATCCAATTGCGTTAACGCTTATTATTCTAGGGTTATTCCATCAGTATATTGGAAAGTATGCATACGTATATGCAGTAACTGTTTTGGTTGTAGCGATATTTAGTGCAATTGACATTTTAAATAAAAATGTAATGATGAATCAGTGGACGTCAGCATTAAAATACATCCCGTTTTATACAGAAGGTGTTGGGTGGATTGTTCCAGCTATTGTAGGCATGTGTCTTGGTTTTATCGTTAGCATTTTTCTAAATAAGAATAAATGAGTAAAAAGGTGTTTTCCTATTTTGGGAAGACACCTTTCTTTTTTTGGAAAAATACTATTGAAAATGAATAGACTAAGAGTATGATAAAGATAATTGGTAATATATAGGTTCAATGAGAGTTACGAATAAGGGGGGAGCGTATGAAGAAGGATTTGGATAAGAAAATAGAAGCACTCGAAACGGCAATTGAAACAATTCAAGAAGCACTTGCTGAATTAAAAGTAAAGCAGAGGGAAATAGAAGTAGAAAACGCTCAGCAACATGTTAGTAAGAACAAGAAAGAATATATTGAAACGGTAATGGAGGAAAAGCCAAAAGAAGAAATAGTTAAGATAAAAGAGCCTTTGCAAGAACCTGAGTTAAAACAAGTAGATATATCGGCTTTTAAACCAGAGCCATTTAATATTATTAAGTTTTGTCAGACGTGGTTACCGCGTGTATTTGTCGGTATTATGTTGCTTGGAGTGATCTGGTTATTTAAAGCAGGGGTAGATGCTGGTTTATTAACACCAGCGATACGAATTGTGTTTGGTATCGCATTATCTATCGGGTTGTATTATATAGGAGATATTCAAATTAAAAGAGAGCGGCAAGCGTTAGGATTAGTATTAGCTGGAGGAAGTATTACCGGGATTGTTCTAACGACGTTTGCAGCACATTATTTATATGGATTTATTCCGGCAAGTGTCGCGTTTCTCTGTAATATTGCATGGGTTATTTTAGGGATTTATTTAGCGAAAAGATATCAATCGGAATATCTCACTATTTTCGTAGCGGTCGGTGCGTTCTTCGTACCATTCTTGTTAAATAGTACGACTCCTAATCCTTATATTTTCTTTGGATATGAGACAGTATTAACACTTAGTTTATTATGGTATGCGTTGAAAAATCGTTATAAATACTTATATATGATTTCTTACGCTGTTGCTGCCATTGTCCTTTTCGTTTTCTTTGCTGTTATGTCAATGTTAGTAGAGAACTTGCAAATACAGTTAACGATTGTATATGGTTTGATTCATTTACTATTATTTTGGCATATGTTTACGGAGAGAAGTTTTATACTAGAACCACGTTTGGCGATATTTAGTGCGAATGCAGTGTTCTTTATACTAGCTATTTCAAAAATACCTGATTTTACAACATGGGGATTAATTATTAGTGCACTCGTGCATGCCGCTATGTTCGTATGTGAATATAGGAAAAATAGACATTCTACATTTACAAATCTCTTATTTGGTTTCGCAATGGGAGCATTTAGTTTAGCAATTTTATATGAGTATAGTTTAGTGAATGCAGCGATTGTACTATTGTTACAAGGTTTCCTCGGCATGGTCACTTCTATTAAAGTAAAACAACAGATAAAATTGTATGTTAGTGCGACGGTTTACGCAATTGGAATGATACAGACTATTTTTAGCCCGTTTGATCAATTTATTTCGGCAGGCTTTGTTGCTCATCTTATTTTAATAGGAACGTTCTATTATTGCATGAGAGAAGCGAAAGAAGTATTAGCGAGCTTCGGCAAATATATGTATTCTATAGTGCTCTATTGGTTTATGATAATTGTATTTATTACAATTACGAGAATCGGTGAAGTTTTATCTGCAGATGGAAGCGTAATTAGTGTATCAGTATCGTTATTATGGATGGTATATGCATTATTTGCGGTTTGGTTTGGAAGAAATAGAAATATGGATGAAATATTATATGCTGGTTTAGTCGTTTTAGTCGTAACGGTAGGGAAGTTATTCTTACTTGACTTACCAGAGGTATCGATGATGATTAGGGCAGTGTTATTCCTAATCGTCGGTAGTATAGGTATCGTTATTTCAAGAATGTTTTTCTCGAAGGAAGAGAAGTGAGAAGAAGGCAATCCATGTATGGATTGCCTTTTTTATTATTTCTTATTAATCGTTACAGTTTCATTATATTTCGTTGTTGTATTTTGGCGTAGACGAAGCGTTGCTTGTCCAGTTGTATTTGAATCAATCTGTACATTTACAACTTTCTCAGCAGAGCCTAAGCTGTTTGTTGTGAAAGAAAATGCACTACTATATCCGAAAGTAGATGGCCAAGTGCCGTTTGCATTTTGTACTTTAGCCACTTGTGTTCCACCAGTAGTGAAGATACCTAAAGAATAGTTGTTATACGTTGTATTAGGTAGTAAGTTATTTACTTGAATCTTCATTTGGAAAATTTCATTGTTTGGTAGAATGCTAGGGTGTGTAACGACGTAGTCGCTTGTTGTTACCGCACCGTTATAACCGTATGAACCTGGTTTAAAAGTATTTGTATTAAACCATTGATAACCTGCATTTGGTGCACTCCAAGGTTCAGGTTGTGGTTCTGTTGATAAGCTTGGCTGTTCAAATGTTTGTAGAGCTGTAGGTGAATCAAGTTGTAAACCATTTACTTGATCTAAACTTGTAAATGTCTCTTTATTTGATAACCAATTTACGATGTTTTCTAATAAAATCGCATCGTTTTCTTCTTTATAACCATCGTAAGTTTTCTTTGTTTGGCCAGAATCTTCACGAACGTATTTTGGCGTAGCATCTTCAACAGGAGAAGAGTCACCAATAAAGGCAGCTTTTCCAAGTCCTACTTTTGCGATAGCAGCATATGGGCCTTCTGCAATACCACCGCCATTATAAACGCCACTATCAACAGCGTTATTCCATTTTGATGGATTTTCTGGAAGGTAAACAAGTCCTTTTGCTAGTTTTGGGTTTGTAATTGCTAGAGTAGAACCAGCATGCATTGCTACAGACGAAACACCTTTTGTAATTCCGAAAGATTGTTCAGGCGATACAATTGTTTTCGCTGAAACATCACCAAGTGCATTGTAGCGGAAGCGAATACCGAAGTTGTCAGAGAGCCAATCAGAGCTTTCTACTCCTTGCATAGCTTGTGAATTAGCTTCTTCATTAGACATTCCTTTTGCTGGATTATCCCAAGCACCGCGTCTATATCCATTAAATACTTCAGAAGAGTCCCAGCGATTTTTATTACGATCTGCATTGTAATGATCAGCAATAAAGAAGATACTACCACCATTTTTTACATATTGTAACATAGCGTCCTGCTCAGATTTTTTGTAAGGAATATTAGCTTCTGGAACGATAAATACATTGTAATCTTTTAAGTCTTCGTACGTAATAGGTGTTGATTTACGAAGTTCCTTTACGTGATATCCGTTTTTTGCAATGCCGTTTCCGAAGTCAGAAAAGCCGCCGTCAATAACCCAGTCAGCTGTCCCAGCAGTTTGACCGTGTGTATTATCGAATAATACTTTCTTCCCATTGTTTTGATTTACAACTTTTGCAGCAATTTCAGGAGCTGGGTCTACAGAGCTTTCGGCATAAGTAGACGATATGAACGAGGTCCCTATACTTAGTGTAATTGCTGTTGCTAAAGAAAATGTAATCCATTTTTTATTCTTCATAGAAGAATCCCCCTAATAATAAATATATGTGCTTTAATAATGTAATTTATTTTTCTGTAAAAATAAAGACGGAAAACATAAAAAATATTAAAAAATTGTAAAAATACCGTGAATTTTGTTGAGAAATATTTATATAGATATAAAAACATCCCTTCCAAGTAATAAGGAAGGGATGTTTTGCTTAACTAATTTTTGAGTTAGGTGTTTCATCAATCTTATGAAACCCTTTCATGTAATATACGATTGCTAAGCCGATAAGCCAAATTGGGCCGACAATCAATGCAATTCGTGTATCTTCTGAATACGCCATTATACCTAATACTAATACAAGGAAAACGAGTGAGAAATATGAGCTTAATGGGTATAAAGGCATTTTATACGATAACTTTTGTTTATTTTGAGTAGGCAAGCTTTTACGGAATTTAATTTGAGCGACTAATATAATTCCCCAAGTCCAAATTGCACCGAAAGTTGAAATGCTAGTAAGCCATGTAAATACCTTTGCAGGTACGAGATAGTTTAATATAACACCAATTAGTAAAACGATAGCAGTTGCTACAATTCCTTGGCTTGGAATGCCATTTTTATTTAAACGACCAAATCTTTCAGGAGCTTTTTTCTGCTGAGCTAATGTATATAGCATACGGCCTGTACTAAATAAACCACCGTTACAAGAAGAAAGAGCTGCTGTTAATACGACAAAGTTAATAATACCTGCTGCTTTTGCGATACCAATTTGTTGGAATGTTAATACGAATGGACTGCCTTTCTCACCAAGTTCGTTCCATGGATAAATTGCCATCATAACGAATAATGCCCCAACGTAAAAGAGTAGAATTCTCCAAAATACGTTATCGATTGCCTTTGCGAGTGTTTTCTTCGGATTTTGAGCCTCACCAGCTGTAACACCGATTAATTCAACGCCTAAATAAGCGAATAGTACCATCTGCATGGAGAGTAGTAACCCAGAAAATCCATTTGGGAACCAGCCACCATGTGACCAAAGATTTGAAATACCAGTAGCGATACCACCGTTTCCGAATCCGAATAAAATAATACCAGCTCCGACTACTATCATACAGATAATTGTGACAATTTTAATGAGAGCAAACCAAAACTCAAGTTCTCCAAATACTTTTACCGATAAGAAGTTAAAAGCGCTCATTAATAATAGAGCAAGTAATGCCCAAGTCCAGCGCGGGATATCTGGGAACCAGTACTGCATGTAAATACCAGCTGCTGTAATTTCAGCCATACAAGTAACAACCCATAAGAACCAGTAATTCCAACCAGTAATATAACCAGCGAGTGGTCCAATATAATCATATGCATATTTACTAAAAGAACCAGCAACAGGTTGTTCAATTGCCATTTCCCCAAGCGCTCGCATAATGAAAAAAATAACGAGACCGGCAATCATATAGCCTAGCAAAATAGAAGGACCTGCTAGTTTAATGGCGGAAGCGGATCCTAAAAATAGCCCAACGCCAATAGCTGAGCCCAGTGACATTAAAGTAATATGTCGTTCTTTTAAACCACGATTTAAAGTTCCAGATTTGTTTGTGTGCTGCATAAGAAGAATCCCCCTTGTAGAGTGAACGATATTTGAATGCGTTTACTAAATATTTAACTATTTCAAATTATAAAACATTTCTATCTGTTATGCTACAAAAATAATCATAATGAACTGTACTACATCTGTACTTGTCAGACTTAAACTTAAAATTCTAACTATTAGGGAATATATTGACTCTTCTTTTTATTGATTGTTAAGATTAAGTATTATATTTTCTCACATACTAGTAAGAAAAAGAATGTGTGATAATAATTCAGGTGTAGGAAGGGTACATAAGCATGTTTCAATTACAAAAATATAACACTTCTGTGAAGCAAGAGTTTTTAGCTGGCATCACAACTTTTTTTACATTTGCGTATATTCTTGTCATCAATCCAAAAATATTATCTGATGCAGGTGTACCATTTGACCAAGCGTTTACAGCAACAATTATTGCAACCGTTGTTGGAACAGTAGGTATGGCGATTTTCGCGAATTACCCGATTGTTATTGCTCCAGCTATGGGAATGAATGCATATTTTGCTTATTCTGTTGTACAGAAGGCAGAAGGGATTACATATGTAGTTGCCTTTTCATCTGTATTTGTAACGGGGATTATTTTTCTTTTATTATCTTTTACTTCGTTTAGGCAAAAGTTAATTTTAGCAATTCCTGATAGTTTAAAGCATGCAATTGCAGGTGGAATTGGACTATTTATTGCTTTTATTGGATTGCGCCTTTCTGGAATTATCGTGGATCATCCGTCTAATTTAGTTACGATTGGTGATTTTCATTCTCCAGCTGTTATTTTAACTTTAATTGGTTTAATATTAGCGGCGGTATTAATGACATTGCGTGTGAGCGGTGCATTATTTATTAGTATGATTGTGACAGGAATTATTGCCTTCTTTACAGGGCAATTGAAGTTTGCTGATAAAATTGTGGCGATGCCTCATTTACCAGAGGGTATCATCGTTTCAAACCCAATCAATGCCTTTTCAGATGTAATTGAATACGGATTATACGGCGTTGTATTTTCATTTTTACTTGTACTTTTATTCGATACAACAGGTGCATTACTTGGTTTAATTAAACAAGCAGGTTTAATTACAGACAATACAGAGAAGCGTTTTGGTAAAGCGTTTATTGCAGATGCAATTGGCGGGACTACAGGTTCTATCTTTGGAACAAGCCCAACAGCAGCGACGATTGAATCGTCAGCAGGTATTGCTGCAGGTGGTAAAACTGGGTTAACAGGGATTGTAGTTGTTGGTCTAACAATTATAACGGCATTTTTTAGTCCTGTTATTGCTTCTTTATCAAGTGTAGCCGCTATTACAGCTCCTTCATTAATTATAGTAGGTAGTTTAATGGCACAAAGCATTCGAGATATTAATTGGAATGAATTTGAAGATGCGTTACCAGCATTTTTAATTTTTATAGGTATTCCGTTAACATCTAGTATTGCGAATGGAATTGCAATTGGATTTTTAGTGTATCCAGTCTTGAAAATTGTGAAAGGGAAAGGGATGGAAGTGCATCCGTTACTCTACTTATTTACAATTTTATTTGGATGTCATTTATTCTTATAATATAGGAGAGGGGGCTTCTTATGAGGGGCTCCTTTTTTGTGTATAATAAAGTGAAACTATAATCAGTCACGCAAAATATAAATTACTTAATGGAATATATATGTTACAATATGGATGGAGGGGGAACATGAATGGCTGTAAGTAAAATAAAAGTCGCGCGTGTTCAGTTAGATTTAACACAGCAACAATTAGCAGAAAAAGTAGGCGTTACAAGGCAAACGATTAGTTTAATTGAGAAGGGCAAATACAATCCGTCTTTAGATTTATGTTTGAAAATTTGTTATGCAGTAGATAAAACTTTGAATGATTTGTTTTGGGAGGAAAAGGAGTGATTCGATGAAAATTGTGAAAGATGAACGTTTAATGATTGAGGGGTTAAAACATATTAGATTAGTTTTCATCTTACAAAATATTTTCATACTAGGTATTGTTTTTTATCGCTACGTTTTGCAAGATGCAGGATATGAAAGTGTTTCGGATTTATTAATGGTATTTATGGGTGGGATTGTAGTTATTAACTTTTTAAATCTGAAAAATTCAGTGGAAGTGTATGAGCATACAGGGGGAGTATCACGTAGCTATTTCATGAAACTATTATTAATTCCTGTAAGTATTGTTATTGGGATTTTAGCTATTTGTATCGTTGTAACACCAGATATTTCGATAAAGGAAATTAGTATGACAGGATTTATTATGTTTGCTTGTTTTTTAGTTCCTAGTCTGTTTATATACATATATATGAAAAAGATAAAAAGTGAAGATTGAAATATAAGAAAAGCTTTCCCGTATTGCGGAAAGCTTTTCTTATATTCTTTTATACAGTACTTTATGAAGGCCAATTGGTTCAATTTCAAAGATTTCACCATGTTCTTGGAAGCCTAAGCGCTTGTAATAGTCAGCTACAGTAATTCGGCCATTACACCATAGCATATTTGCTTGACGCTCTTGTAAGATTTGTTCTGCTTTCTGAATTAAGGAGCTTCCAGCGTGGTTGTTTCGAAACTCAGGCAATGTGGCCATTCCTCGTAGACGATAATGCATACCTGCTTGTAAGTCGGGATGCATTTCCTTTGAGAAAGAAGCGATACTAATAAGTTGATCGTTTATAAATGCGCCTAAGTGAAAGGTATCTGTTTCATAATCGGAAGGGTATTTACAATCTGCTAATGTTTGATTGGGGCGTAAAATTTTTTGACGTAATACGTAAGTTTCAGATCCCTCAATATTTTTCACGGTAATCATATTAACATCCTTTCTTATAACGCTTTTTCTGTTAATTGTATAAAGAAATAGGCAGGTGCGGCGAGAAGTCCGAGTATGCTAGCAGTTCCAAGAAGGAGTGAAAGTAGGAGGCAAGAATATTTTATTCCATTCGATTTTTTCCATCCGTAACTACAAATCTCAATACTAACACCGATGAGAATAATGGCAACGAGTATTTCGGCTAATAATAAGAGAGCTAAAGTTATAATAGACATAATGTAATCCATCCCCATAATATGTGATAGTAACATTTTACCATATGAAATGGAAAAAATGCCCCTCAATTATGTGAGGGGCATTTTTTTATTCTAATATGTTTTTTAGTGTATCGATATGTTCTTTTGAGCCTGTTACAAGTAATGTATCACCGTGTTGTAGTCTTGTATCCCCATGTGGGATTAATGCTTTATTTCCACGATAAATTTGAATGACTAGTACATCACCTAAAAACGGAAGGCGACGAAGTGCAACGCCGTTATATTTATTGCTCCGTAGTTCAACTTCACGGACTGTTTCGTTTGCTGTTGTAATTAAGCGAACGAGACTAGGTTTATCAATAAGCGCACGTAATAAAATACGTGTAGAGTTAATTGTTGAGAATACAGCGATATGTTCTTGCGTTGCTTTTTCTTGTAGAAGTGGATCTTCTACACTTGCAATAACATGTTCAACACCTAGCTCTTTTGCATGTTCTGCCAATAATAAGTTTTGTTCATCATCACTTGTTGCAACAACGACGCGATCTGCATCAAATGCTGTTTGTTCAGTTAATGATGCGATTGTGATGTCATCTAATTTCACGATAGGGAAGTCATGTGATGTCGCTTCTTCATCATTTATTTTGTTTTGACGCATCATATATAGCGTTACGTCATAATCTTCTCGTTTTAAATCTAGTGATAACGGAAGGGTAATTCTGCTCGCGCCAATAATAGCTACTTTTGGTTTTGGTGTTTCTACTTTTGGGAACATTTTTTTAAACAATATAGGTGCAAAAATACAAGTAATAACTGCGCTTAAAATAAGAGAGGCAGATAAACTTGGACTGATGATCTCCAGTTTTTCACCAATTTGTGCAGCCGCAATAACTAAAGAAAGTGTCGATGTTAATAAGATTGCACTTCCAAGTACGATATTACGTGGATACCATTTTCTTAAGACGAGTGATGGTAAGAGTTTCGAAATAAAGAGTCCTACAATTAAGATTGGAATCATTAGCATGCTAGAAGGTTCTTTGAAAATAGACCACACCTCTAGATTTACACCAACCATTACGAAGAAAATAGGGATGAAGAAACCATAGCCGATAGAATCAAGTTTTTCCACCATATCTTCATTTGGTGATAATAACGATACAAGTACACCTGCTAAGAAGGCGCCTAAAATATTTTCTGCTCCAACAGATTCCGATAACCCAACTAAGATTAAAATGAGTGCAAAAACAGCTCGTGTATCAATTTGTACACTACCAGCTTTTAAACTATCTAAGTATGGAATGTTTTTAAAACGTTTTGCAACGAAGTAAATAACAATACCAGCGCCGAATAGAAGAAGAAGAAGCCACATGCTTTGGCCGCTTTCGGAATTTAATCCGACGAATACAGCGAGTAAAATCATTGTAACTAAATCCGCAATAACAGCGACTAATAAAATGATTTGCCCAATTGCTGTTTTTCCTAAGTTATTCTCTTTTAATGTTGGTACAACAACACCTAAAGAAATAGTTGAAATAATTAAAGTCATGAACATTGCATTATCTACGAATCCTAGCCATACGAATAGTAATGATAGGGCATAAGATAAGATGAAAATAAATAAGAAGATAATGCTTGCTGCCTGAAATGTATTTGGTTCGTTTGTCGTATTTTTTTTCCCTTTTTGTTTAAAGATAGAAAAATCAATTTCTAAACCGCTTAAGAACATGAGGAAGATAAATCCTAATGTTGATAAAACTTGAAGCCATATATCTGGCTCAATAATATTAAACCCACTTTTACCTACAAAGATTCCTGCAATAATTTCTGCAACGACCACAGGAAGTGCTTTTAATTTAAAGCGTTGTAACAAAAGGGGAACGAAAAACGCGATTGCAACGACAACCATAAGTGATAGAACAGAAGTATGATGTTCCATTGCGTTCTCTCCCTTCAAATAAATATAGTACCTATTTAGCCATATAATAGGTAGAAAAGCAACGCATATGGATTCGATTTCATAAAGAAAGACTTTTCTTAACATTTGTCATAATAAGTATATTTTTCATGATTATGCTGTTAATTCCGTAATGTGGATGTAATAGAGGGGATAAAAAAAGACTGCTGAGGAATCTCAGCAGTCTTTTTCATGTACATTACATTGAGAAGAAGATCCATACAGTTAAACCAACTGTTGCAGTTGCAACGAAGAAACTGTATATCATTGTAAGAATTTGAACTCTTCCTTCTCCTTCTTTTAAATGCATGAACATAATTAATTGTAACAATGCTTGCGCAACAGCCATTATGATAATAGTTGTTAAGACTGTTGAAAGTGGCAATGTTGTGTAAAGTGCCACGTATAACGCTAGAAACGTTAATGCAAGCGATAAAATAAATCCGAAAACGTGTGACCAAGGGAATCCGCTATGCGCATGTCCGTTTGCTTGATTGTTGTTTTGAGCCATTTACGCCACCATCCCGTTCAAGTAAACTAGTGTGTAAATAAAGACCCAAACAAGATCAAGGAAATGCCAGTATAAGCTGATAATGAATACTTTACGAGCTGTAACTGGTGTTAAACCTCGTTTTAAAATTTGGATAATAACACAAATTGCCCAAATGATACCGCCTGTTACGTGGGCTCCATGCGTTCCAAGAAGAACGAAGAATCCAGATAAGAAAGCACTTGTTTGAATTGTTGCGCCTTCACCAATGTACATAATGAACTCTTCGATCTCGAAGAATAGGAAACCTGCACCTAAAAGTAATGTAAGGACGAACCATCCAAGCATCGCTTTTTGGTTATGCTTACGCATTTCATGAATTACGATACCGCATGTAAAACTACTTGTTAAAAGTAGTAATGTTTGAATTAAAAGCGTTTTAAGTTCAAACAATTGCGCTGGTGTTGGGCCATCTGCCGTACGACCAGCAAGGACTAGATAAGAGGCGAAAAGTGTTGCGAACAGCATAATTTCAGCCCCAAGAAAAATCCAGAATCCTAGGATATTCAATCTGCTTTGTTCGGATTGATATTCCAAAGGTAAGCTTTTATCTAAAGCCGCCATGTCATTTCACCTCTCATGCTATATGTTCTGTTTTTTTAATTTCATCAACACTGATATAGTAGCCTTCATCATAATCGAATGAACGATAGATTAAGCAAGCTAAAATACCAATACCACCGATTGCTGCAAGCCAGAACCAGCTAAATACTAATGCGAAACCTGCAAGACCGAAGAATCCAGACGCAATAATAGGCACACCAGAGTTACTTGGCATGTGAATTGGTTTAATATCTTCTGCTGCTGGTGTAACTGTTTCTCCGCGTTTTTTCATGTACCAGAAAGCATCAGCTTCTTTAATTTCAGGAAGCTTCGCGAAGTTGTAATGTTGTACAGGAGAGTGAGTTGCCCATTCAAGTGTACGACCATCCCATGGATCTCCAGTTGTGTCACGTTCACCGTGACGTGCACTCCAAATTACGTTGTAGCAAAGAAGTAGGAAGCCGATACCCATCATTACCGCACCAACAGATGCGATTTGGTTTAGCCATCCCCATCCAAGACTTTCAGAGTAAGTGTACATACGACGAGTCATACCGTCTAAACCTAAGAAGTACATTGGGAAGAAACAGATGTTGAATCCGCTCATAAAGATCCAGAATGTCCATTTACCTAGGCGTTCATTTAACATATGACCAGTCATTTTTGGATACCAGAATGTGAATCCAGCAAGCATAGCGAATACTGTACCTGCGATTAATACGTAGTGGAAGTGAGCGATTAGGAAGTAGCTGTTATGGTATTGATAATCAGCTGCTGCCATTCCAAGCATAACCCCTGTAACCCCACCGACTACGAAGTTTGGAATAAATGCCAATGACCAAAGCATTGGAACTGTAAAACGAATACGTCCTTTATACAGTGTAAACAACCAGTTAAAGATCTTAACCCCGGTTGGAATCGAAATCGCCATTGTCGAAATCGAGAAGAATGAGTTAACCGCTGGACCTGCACCCATCGTGAAGAAGTGGTGAAGCCATACGACGAAACTTAGTAAAGAAATTGCAACCATTGAGTATACCATTGCACTGTAACCGAATAGACGTTTACGTGAGAATGTACTAATGATTTCAGAGAAAATACCGAATGCCGGTAAAATAACGATATATACTTCAGGGTGACCCCATACCCAGAACAGGTTGGCCCATAACATTGGCATACCGCCGCTCGCCATCGTAAAGAAGTGAGCATCGAATAGACGGTCAAATGTCATTAATGCAAGAGCAACTGTTAATACTGGGAAAGCGAAAATAATGATAATTGTTGTAATTAAGATTGACCAAGTAAACATTGGCATTCTCATTAAAGTCATACCAGGTGTACGCATTTTTAAGATAGTAACAAGGAAGTTAATACCGGTCATTAGCGTACCGAGACCTGAAATCTGTAATGCAATTGCGTAGTAGTTATTTCCTACGCCCGAAGTAAACTCTGTACCTGCCATTGGGAAGTAAGAAGTCCACCCAGCGTCTGGAGAACCACCGATTACGAAAGCGATGTTGAATAACATTGCTCCGACAAAGAATAACCAGAAACTTAAAGCATTTAAGAACGGATATGCAACGTCACGAGCACCAATTTGTAATGGTACTACAAGGTTCATTAATCCCATAACGAATGGCATTGCCATGAAAAGAATCATTACTGTACCATGTGTTGTAAAGATCCCGTTATAGTGTTCAGCGTTTAAATAAGTTGTTTCTGGGAATGTTAACTGTGCACGGATCATTAAACCATCCATACCACCACGGAATAACATGATAACCGCAGAAATAATATACATAGCTCCGATTTTTTTATGGTCAACAGTTGTTAACCATTCGTCCCAAAGCCATTTCCATTTTTTATACTTTGTTAGTACGAAAATGATTGCTAATGTCACAAGAACGATAGAAGCGTCTGCACCGTAAATAATCGGGTCACCTGTGACAAAGAATTCATCAAGCTTCACTGTGTTCACTCCAATCTGTTGGAATAATAGCTATTATTTTTTGTTTTTGTAGTAGTTGTAATCACAATATTCAAGTGATTTTGGATCTACATAACTTAAGTGGTGACTAGAGAATGTCATACGACCAACTACACCAGGTTTAACAATTTCGTTGTACTTAGCTTCTGTTAGTTTAGGAGCAGTTTCTTGTACTTCTTTAACCCACTTGTCATATTTCTCTTTAGTTTTTGCTTCAACTTCGAACTCCATGTGTGTGAATCCTTCACCAGAGAAGTTCGCACTACGGCCTAGGTAAGAACCTGGCTTATCAGCTTGTAAATAAAGATCCATAATCATGCCATCCATTGTGTACTTCATACCACCAAGTTCTGGTACCCAGAAAGCATTCATTGGGCCGACAGAAGTCAGTTTGAATTGAATTGGTACACCAGCTGGGATGTTTAAATAGTTAACGGTTTCAATTTTTTCCTCTGGGTAACTGAATAACCATTTCCAGTTTGCAGATGTAACATAAATTTCAACTGGTTTAATATGTTTGGACTCTTTCGGAACCTCTTCCGAAGCATAAGTTGCTTTTACTGTTGGAATCGATAATGCGATAACGATAATAACAGGAACAAGCGTCCAAATAATTTCTAGTAATGTGTTACCGTGTTGTTCAGGTGGCTCATAGTCCATATTCTCTGGTTTTTCACGATAACGAATCAAGATGACTGTAAACAGAATGAATACAATTGCGATAATTAATGACATAAGCAAGAATGACCAAACAATTAAATCATACTGTGCTTTTGCAACAGGTCCTTGCGGATTTAATACTGCGAGTTTTTTATCACAGCCACCGAGGAACAGAAGTAATGATAACGGAAGAAGCGAAGCCAACTTCCAAAACGCTTTCTTTAGTTGCACGATTGAAAATCTCCTTTCTCCTTGGATTGAAACTATGCCAATAAAACAATATAAACCTATTAATTTATAGAAGGCAATAGTTTTTGATATATTGTTAAAAAATAGACACAAATGCACACTTTTTAAGGTGAATATCATTTGTAACTTGATTACATTGTAAACTATTTTCCAGGGAAAAACGTGATTGTGAAAATTTTAAGATAAATAAAGTTATACCAGGATATCCAAGAAATAGAAAAAAGCTATCTTATCATAAGAAAGATAGCTGAATATTTTGTATATTTAGTTTATTTCTCGTATGACAGTTCGTGGCTGTTCAAGTGTGACAATTTTTTTATATTTAACTTGATATAAAATGTAACAAATAATCATAAATGGAATGCCACAATAAAGAGCAATTCTTTGATCTGGAATGAAAGCCAAACTAACAAATGTAATGAAATTCAGCGAAAACGCTACGATTGGAACTAGTGGATAGAGCGGTGTACGATATTTTAAATCATTTATGTTGCCACCGTTTTTCACGAAATTTCTACGGAAGAAAAACTGTGAAGCGGCGATTGACATCCAAACGACAACGGCAGCCATTGCTGCAATAGATGTTAAAACTAGAAAGACAGTATCTGCCGCAAATACACTTGTTAGTAAGGACAGGCTAGCGAAAATTAGGCTGAAAATTAATGCATTTAGCGGTACACCTTTTTTAGTTAATTTCGTAAATGCTGGACTTGCCATTCCTTGTTTTGCCATCGCCCACAGCATACGAGAATTTGCGTAGAGACCAGAGTTAGCAACGGATAATACAGCTGTAATAATAACAAAGTTCATAATGTCTGCTGCATATGGGACACCGGCTACATCAAATACAAGTACAAAGGGACTTTCGACTAGATTAGCCTCTTGCCATGGGAGTAAACCTACAACAACTGATATCGCTAAGACGAAGAAGAAGAGAGTTCGCCAAATTGTGTTTTTAATTGCTTTTGGAATTGTTTTTTCAGGATTTTCACTTTCGCCTGAAGCGATTCCGATTAATTCTGTTCCTTGGAAGGAGTAATTTACTGTAATCATCGTAAGAAGAACAGCTAATGCACCATTTGGAAATAGCCCGCCATTTTCAGTGAAATTATGAAGCATTGGAGCTGGCTTTCCATTAAAGTCTAGTAGACCGAACATAACAGCGCCGCCAAGTACGATGAAAATAACAATTGTTGCGACTTTTACACTTGCGAACCAAAACTCTGCTTCTGCATATGCTTTTGCTGATAAAGCGTTTACGAGGAAGAGTGCTGCTGCAAATGTAACGCACCAAATCCAGGAAGAAACGTCTGGAAACCAGCGTTTCATTAAAATACTTACAGTTGTTAACTCTACGCCAACTGTAACAGCCCAATTTAACCAATACATCCAACCGACAACAAATCCAAAACCAGGTGAAATGAATTTGCTTGCATAACTTTGGAATGAACCTGCTTCTGGCATAGCGACGGATAATTCACCAAGACATAACATCGTTAAATACATAACAAATCCACCGACTAAAAATGCAAGAATAGCACCACCAGGTCCGGCATTATGGACAATTTGACCAGATCCCATAAATAACCCGGTTCCGATAACACCGCCGAGTGCAATCATAAATAGGTGTCTACTTTTCATTGTTCGTTTTAAATCTGTTTGTTCAATTTGTTGATTCATATGTCCCTCACCCCGTATTTTCTTGAATGTGTGAACTTCGTTTTATTCTGAGTTTTTAATCATTAGTGGGGGATGCAACACACACTCGGTTTATTTGCTATGAAATGAATGGAGTATGTAAAAAAACGAACTATGACTAAATACTCTAAGAATGTTTGTTAACATGGTGATATCTTCACTATGTTAACAATTTTGATTTTAGCAAAATATTCTGTAAATGTATATTTATTTTTCTTTTTATTAAAAATAATTAGAATTTTTATAATTAATTCTATGAGCGATAATTCACATGATCTTTCTAGCAAACTAGTAAGAAGAAGGGTACAATGATAAGAGGTGTATCTGTAAAATAATAATTAATGGAGTTTTGTTTATAATGAAAAAGTTAAAATATCTTTTTGTTTTTGGGATTATACTTGCTGCTGCATTTTTTATAGGAAAAGATAAAATCATGCAAAAGGCGCAAGTTCTACGCTTAGAGTTTCTATCTGAAATGAAAGAAGCAGCTATGATTGAAGATGTTCCGTTTATTAAACAATTACCAGAATTGCCTAGAGGGTGTGAAGTGACAAGTTTAGCTATGTTGCTGCAATATAAAGGTGTACAAGTAGATAAGATGCAACTTGCTAGCGAAATTCATCGTGTTCCATTTGAACAAAATGGTTTGCGTGGAAATCTTTACGAGGGATTTGTAGGAAATATTTATACAAAGGCAGAGCCTGGATATGGTGTATACAATAAACCAATCTTTGATTTAGCAGAAAAATATGTTCCTGAAAAAGTAATTAATTTAACAGGTAGAGACATGCAAGATATATATAAAGTAATTAGTTCTGGCTCTCCGGTATGGGTCATTATTAATACGACGTTTAAGCCGCTAGCTGAAAGTAGTTTTGAAACATGGAATACGAGTTCAGGCGAAGTGAAAATTACATATTATGAGCATAGTGCAGTAGTAATTGGATATGATCAAAACTTTGTATATGTAAATGATCCTCTTAAAAATAATCCACGTTTGGCTGTTCCGCGAGCAGAATTTGAGAAAGCTTGGGAGCAAATGGGAAAACAAGCAATTACTATTTTATAATAATGAAAAAGTCATCTTTGGGATGGCTTTTTCTTTTTGGTTTATTAACACTGAAAATTCAGAAGATTCTTTTAAAAGTTAACGATTCACGTTATAATAACATTTAACTTGGTGAAGAAGGGGAGAAGAGAAATGGATGTTGCAAAGGAACTTGTTTTGTCAAAAAATCAGTTAGTTGAGTGGAGAAGGCATTTTCATAAGTATCCAGAGTTATCTTTTCAAGAAGAGAAAACATCGCAGTTTGTGTTCGATATACTTCGGAAATTCCCATATTTAGAAGTGTCACGGCCGACTAAATATAGTGTGATGGCAAAGTTAGTAGGTAAACATCCGGGCAAAACAGTTGCGATTCGAGCCGATATGGATGCTCTTCCTATTCATGAAGAAAATGAGTTTGATTTTATTTCTACATATAAAGGTGTAATGCATGCATGTGGTCATGATGGACATATAGCGATATTACTTGGGGTTGTACATAAGTTGGTAGAAGAAAGAGAGAAGATTAAAGGGGAGATTCGTTTTCTATTCCAACATGCTGAAGAGAATTTTCCTGGTGGTGCAGAGGAGATGGTTGCTGCAGGTGTAATGGAAGGTGTGGATTATATTATTGGTGCTCACCTTTGGGCGTCGTTAGAGGTTGGGAAAATAGGTGTTATTTATGGTCCTGCAATGGCTGCACCGGATGTTTTTAAAATTAAGATAGAGGGGAAAGGTGGACATGCTGGAATCCCTCATGAAACGGTGGATAGTATTGCAATCGGAACACAAGTCGTTTCGCAACTTCAGCAAATTGTATCTCGCCTCACGAATCCATTAGATTCTCTCGTAATATCTGTTACGCAATTTCATGCTGGGACAACTCATAATGTAATACCAGAGCAAGCTGAGATTGAAGGGACAGTAAGAAGTTTAAGACATGAATTACGAGGTGAAACAGAGAAGAAGATTGAGCGGATTGTGAAGCATATTACGGAATCTTACGGAGCGAAATATACATTTTCATATGAATATGGATATCGACCAGTTGTAAATGATTATGAAGCTACAGAGCTTATTGAACAAACGGCATTACAACTTTATGGAAGGGATAGAGTTGTTCGTTTACAGCCGACGATGGCTGGAGAAGATTTTTCAGCGTTTTTACAAAAGGCACCGGGGACATTCTTTTTTATTGGAGCGGGAAATAAAGAGAAAGGTATTATATATCCTCACCATCACCCTCGTTTTACGATTGACGAAGATGCATTACCGATTGGAGTGGAAGTCTTTGTATCAGCCATTATGAACTTTATAAGTAAAGGAGAATGAGATGAAGAAAATACACATTCTAGCGCTTATCCCAGTTCTTTGTTTAGTAGTTGGGCCAATATTTGCGAATTCAGTTACTCCTTACGTATTAGGGATGCCATTTTTATTATTTTGGGTATTATTATCAGTGTTTATTACATCTTTTTGTATGGGGCTTGTGTACGTGTTTGATCCTGCTAATAAGGAGGATGTAAAATGACTGCATTACTTATCATTATTTTATTTTTGTTTCTCGCACTATTTTTAGGGATTCGGGCACAACATGGAAAAGATATGAATTTAGAACAATGGTCAGTTGGAGGAAGAGGATTTGGCACTATTTTTGTTTTTCTCCTTATGGCAGGTGAAATTTATACGACGTTTACATTTTTAGGGGGAAGCGGCTGGGCATATAGTAAAGGAGCACCTACCTTTTATATTTTGGGATATGGTGCTTTAGCTTATCTTTTATCGTATTTTTTATTGCCACCCATTTGGAAGTATGCGAAAGAGCATAACCTTGTTTCACAGTCAGATTTTTTTGCGAAGAAATATAGAAGTAAAGCGCTTGGACTTATTGTTTCGATTGTTGGTGTTGTTTCCATCATCCCATATCTTGTTTTACAGTTAAAAGGACTGGGAATTATCGTTTCAGAAGCTTCTTACGGAAGGGTGTCACCTGTTGTTGCAGTATGGATCGGTGCTATTGTTATAACTATATATGTAATGGTTTCAGGTATACATGGTTCGGCTTGGACGGCTGCTTTGAAGGATATTATGATACTGTTTATCGTTATGTTTTTAGGTATATATTTGCCGTATCATTATTATGGAGGATTTCAGCCGATGTTTGAGGCTGTAGAGGCAGCGAACCCGGGATTTTTATCTTTACCTGAAGAAGGAATGAGTATTTCTTGGTTTGTTTCTACTATTATATTAACGGCCCTCGGTTTTTATATGTGGCCTCATACATTTGCTTCTGCTTTTTCTGCAAAAAATGAAAAAGTATTTCGTAAAAATGCAGCAATTATGCCATTGTATTCTTTAGTTTTACTTTTCGTATTTTTTGCAGGATTTGCTGCTATATTGCAAGTTCCTGGGTTAAAGGGAGCGGATGTAGATCTTTCGTTATTCCGTCTTGCTTTACAAACTTTTGATCCTTGGTTTATTGGAATTATTGGTAGTGCGGGAGTATTAACGGCATTGGTTCCAGGGTCTATGCTTGTTATGGCGGCTTCTACACTGTTAGCAAAAAATATTTACCGAACGATAGTCCCGTCTGCTTCAGATAGACAAGTTGCTAAGATGGCAAAATTATTTGTGCCTGTAGTAACGCTCGTGGCAGTTTTATTTACATTTAAAGGAGGAGAAACAATAGGAGCACTTCTATTAATGGGATACAGTATCGTTACACAACTTTTCCCTGCACTTGTATGTAGCTTGTTTCCACGTCAAATTATTACGAAGCAAGGGGCGATTGCAGGAATGGGAGTTGGGCTATTAGTGGTCGCATATATTACCTTATCTGGTTCAACTATAGCCACGATGTTTCCGAGTTTCCCGCAGTATATAAAAGATTTGAATGTAGGTATAGTCGCATTGTTAATTAATATAATTGTGATGTTTGTAGTTAGTGGATTTACAAAAGGTGTATTTATAAAGAAAAACACTATAATAGTAGAAAAGTAATTCGTTTATCCTGCATTAACGGGCAGTAAGACCCCCACCTCAAAATTCAGCGGAAGCAAAGAAGTTAGGTGGGGATTAAACTGTCCGTAAAAGCCCGATTGGTGAGGGGTGATTAAAGTTTTACTTTATTAGAGCTATCTTTGAAAAGAGATAGCTCTTTTTTTGTATATATTTCCTTCTATTAGCGGAATCTAACTAAAAACTTGTTGAAAAGGAAGCTAGGTGGGGAAATTGTTAGAGCTTGAAGGTAACTTATTTGAAGTTATGAAAGAAATTAGGGATGAGTTAGGTTCACCTAATGATTTAACAATTAGAGAAGTTGCTCTTGCTGGGAGTTTTACACGTTGTGCGGTTGTGTTTTTATGTGGATTGACAGATAAGGATAATGTTTATAAATATGTCATTCGCACACTGCAATACGAAGAAATTATAAATGAGGAAGCTGTTGTTCAAACGTTATTGGATCGTTTTATTTCTATCGCAGAAGTGGGTGTAAAGACGAAGTTTCCAGATATTATGAATGCGATATTAGCGGGAGATACAGTTATATTAATTGATAATATTCAAACCGCTATCGTTATTAATAGTAGGGCCTGGGAGAAGCGAAGTTTAGAACCACCAGTGACAGAAGATTTAATACGCGGACCGAGAGTTGGATTAAATGAAGATATTAATGTGAATAAAATGTTAATCCGACGCAGTTTACGCGATCCAAAGTTGAGGTTCCAATCTTATATTATGGGGAAGCGATCGCAGAAAGAAGTAACCCTAGTATATATAGAAGATATTATTAATCCTCACATTGTAAAAGAGTTAGATCGCCGTCTTCAATCAATAGTGACAGATGTCGTTTTGGAAACAGGTACGATTGAACAATTAATTCAGGATAATAATTTATCCCCATTTCCACAGTTTTTGAATACAGAGAGGCCTGATAATATTATAGCCTCATTAGCGAAAGGGAAGGCAGCCATTTTAGTAGACGGATCCCCGTTTGCTCTTATTGCACCACTTGTGTTTGTTGATATTTTTCAATCTGTAGAAGATCATTACGAGCGCTGGGTGATTGGAACGTTATTAAGATTTTTACGTATGGGTTCAGGCATAATTGCGGTTTTGTTACCAGCTATGTATGTAGCACTTGTATCTTATCATCAAGGACTTATTCCTTCTAAACTGGCTTATTCAATTGCAGGTGCGAGGGAAGGTGTTCCGTTTCCTGCATATATTGAAACGTTAATGATGGCCTTGACTATGGAATTAATACGAGAAGCTGGAATCCGATTGCCGAAACCGATGGGACAAACGATAGGGATTGTAGGAGGTCTTGTAATTGGAGAAGCTGCGGTAAATGCAGGGATTGTAAATCCGTTTTTAGTTATTATTATTGCAGTTACTGCGATTGCTACGTTTTCGCTTCCTGTATATAGTATTACGATTACGTTCCGAATTTTACTTTTCGTCTTTGTATTAGCTGCAACGGCTTTTGGGCTGTATGGGATCATTCTAGCTCTGATCGCACTTGCTATTCATATTACAAATTTAACAAGTGTTGGTATACCGTATACAACTCCAATTGCTCCTGCATTTTATAAAGATTGGAAAGAAGAATTTATTCGCATGCCAAAATCGATGTTGAAAGATAGACCAGAGTACTTACAAACAAAAGATTCTACAATACGTCCAAAGGAGCGAAAATAAGTGAAACCATTTGAGTATGGCGATGAAGAGATTGGATCTCGTGAAATTGGGTTTGCGGTATCATCGACCATTATTGGTATAGGGGCATTGTCTATGCCAAGAGATATCGCTAACCAAACTTTATTTTCGGACGGTTGGATTATCTTGCTTTTGGGTGGATTGATCTGCGCGGTTTTAGGTTGGTTTGTGACGAGAGTGGCTATCTTATTTCCAAAACAAAATTTTGTTCAATATACGAGTGCGCATTTGACGAAGCCTGTTGCATACACAATTAGTAGTATTTTAGTATTAACGTTTGCTGCTTTGACAGCATATGAATCGCGAATGATTTCAGTTATTTCTCAAACGTATTTATTTAGTGATACACCAATACAACTACTGTCTTTCTTCTTCTTATTAGTTGTTATTTATGGAATAGCAGGATCAAGAGCAGCCTTATTAAGGTTAAATGTTTTATTCTTACCTATTGTTTTAATTGCGATAGTACTTCTTTCTTTATTGAATATAAATTTAATGGAAATAAATAATTTACTACCAGCTTTTCAAACAAAAGTAAGTCAATATGCTGTTGGAGTTAAAAATTCTATTTTTACGTTTATTGGATTTGAAGTAGCGTTATTTTATGCGGTTTTGCTGAATGATAAGACAGCGAAAAAAGCGCCAATGGCAGTCGCGAAAGCGGTGATGGTAAACGTGCTGTCATACATTTTAATTTATGTAACTTGTATTAGTGTTTTTACTTATATGACAACACGTGGATTGACATATCCAACAATTGAATTAGGGAAAGAAATTGAAATTGGTGGAGGATTTTTAGAAAGGTTTGATGCGATTTTTTTTACGACTTGGATTATTACTATTTATAACACTACAGCAATGTATTATGATGTCGCATCTTTATTGTTTTGTGCTATGTTTCCGAAAGTGAAGAAACATATTTTTATTTTCGTAAGTGCCCCTATTATTTTTATGGTGAATATGATACCTAGTAGTTTAAATGCTTTATCAAGTTATGGGACTTATTTAGCTTGGATAGATATGGGGTTTGTTGTGTTAGCGCCTTTGCTCGTTTTAATTGTATATAAAATAAAAAGAAGGAATGGTGGAAATGAAACACCTTCTTAAAATTATAATGGTTATGGCTTTAACTGGATTTATGAGTGGGTGTTCTGAGTTAGAAGAGATAGAAGAAAGAGGATTTGTAGTAGGAGCGGCTTACGATATCGTAAAGGAGAAGAAAGCGAATCCAATTATGAAAGGAACCTATCAGATGGTACTCCCTAGTAAATTGTCTCAACAGGGTGGACAAGGAGGTGGGGATAGCGAAAATTATATTAATGTTAGTGCAAAAGCAGATAGTGTATTTGAACAAATAAGAATAATCGCCAAAAAAATTAGTCGTACATTATTTTTCCCTCATATACAAGTGATTATTTTCTCTGAAGAATTACTTTCACATCCATACATTTTGCAAAATACGTTAGATGTATATATTCGCGATCATGAGATGAGAAGAAATATTCGTTTGTTCGTTTCTAATAAAAATGCCGAAGCTATTTTAAAACAAAGTGCCAAGCCTGAAAATTTACCGGCGCAGTATATTGATATGTTAGCTGAACACCCTCCAAAAAATGCCCAAATGATTGAGGCTGCAAGAATTGGTGAGGTGCAGGAAAAGATGATCTCTAACCGAAGTTTTGTATTACCTATTCTTGAACTAACAAAACAAGGGGTACAAATGAACGGTGCAGCATTGTTTCGTGGAAAGGATAATAAGTGTGTAGGCAATTTGAGTGGGGAAGAAACATTAGGGATGAATTATATAATAGGTAAAAAAATTGGAGGTTTTTTTACCATTCGTAAAAAGGATCAACTTATTACATATGAAATTCATAAGTTACGTCGAAAAATTAAAGTATCCACAACGAATGCTACAAAACCGAAATTTAATATTCATTTATCTCTGGAAGGTACAATAGCTGAGTTGCACTTTAGTGATCATAAAAAGGTTTTGAATGAAAAACGTTTAGAGAAGGATATATCGGAAGAAATGGAGGAGCGTATTCAAAAATCGATTAAGCTTGTTCAAAAAAAATATAAGGTAGATGTATTAGAGTTAGGGGAAGTGTATAAGAGACATAATTATAAAGAATGGACAAAAATAAGTAAGAATTGGGATCAAGGCGAAAATTACTTTAGTAATGCTGAAATTACTGTTCACGTTCATCCAACAATTGAACATTCAGGTTCAGCTTTACCGAAAAGAGTGAAATAAGGTGATGAAAGTTGTTTACTGGATTAGGAATTAGTTGCACGATATTAATGGCGGTGCTGCCGGGGGCTATATATTTCATTCATAAAAAACTCACAACGTATGGAGCGCAGCCGTGGAATACTGATGTACAAAAAAAGAAGCCTGAATGATTTTCAGGTTTCTTTCGGACAAAGCATATGTGAAGGGGGATGCCTTCTATGTATGCTTTGTTTTATACAAGCCCTAACCAATGTACCAATTGTGTAGAGAGGAATGTAACAACAATGGCGATAACGGTAGGGATTGCAAACGATAAGAATGTCCATTTTGCACTTTTTGTTTCTTTGTATATGTTAACCAGTGTTGTTCCGCACGGGAAATGAAGAAGTGAGAACAACATTGTGTTTAACGCTGTTAACCAAGTCCAACCATTTTCTAGGAATAGATTTTTAATTTGATTAAAATCATCTATTTCAGTTAAAGCCCCAGTTGATAAGTAAGACATTAATAAAATTGGGATTACAATTTCATTAGCAGGTAGTCCAAGAATGAATGCAGCTAGAATAAACCCGTCAAGTCCTAACATTTTAGCAAATGGATCTAGGAAGTTTACAAAATACATAAGTAAGCTTGTGTCACCAATAAAAATGTTAGCAAGTAACCAAGTTAATGCAGCCGCAGGGGCAGCAACAACTATAGCTCGTTTTAAAACGTAGATTGATTTATCGAGTGTTGCGCGAACAATTGTATTCCAAACTTTTGGCTTGCGGTACGGAGGTAACTCAAGTGTGTAGTGAGTTGGAACCCCTTTTAAGGCTGTTTTTGATAGTACCCAAGAAACAGTTAATGTCATAATAACACCAAGTACAACCATTCCAACTACAACGCCAGCAGTAACCAATGTTTGCATACTGCCTGTATAACCAGCAGCCATAAATAGTGAAGCCATTAAAATTAACATAGGCCAGCGACCGTTACAAGGAACGAAGTTGTTCGTTAAAATTGCTAGCATACGTTCACGTGGTGATTCAATGATACGTGTTGACATAATGGCTGCTGCATTACAACCAAATCCCATTGCCATTGTTAAAGATTGTTTCCCGTGTGCGCCGGATCGTTTGAATAAGCGGTCCATATTAAACGCGACACGTGGTAAGTATCCGTAATTTTCTAATAGCGCGAACATAGGGAAAAAGATTGCCATAGGTGGTAACATAACGCTAATAACAGCACCGATACCACGGAACAAACCAAGTATTAAAATGCCATGTAACCATTCAGGTGCATGCGCTGCTTGGAACCAAGATGTTAAATATCCTTCGGCCCATCCGAAGAATTCGGCAATCATATCAGATGGTACGTTAGCGCCTGCAATTGTAAGATAAAAAATAATAGATAAAATACCGAGCATAATTGGGAATCCCCAGATTGGAGATGTGAAAATTTTATCTAGTTTTTCGGAACGATATAATTTATCAGTATTTGTATATTGGACAGATTCTTTACATATGCTTGCAGATGTTCGGTAAATATCTCCGACTATATCATCTCGTATATCTTCTTTTGAAAGTGTTTGTGCATGTTGAATAATATAGTCTAATGGAAGAGCTTTACTGGCTGAGTGAGATTCCATTAATTACGACCTCCCTTACAAGTGGTTCATTATGGTGTTTTTGAAGTGTAGTTAAGAAATTTTTATCTCCATCTAATATACGTAACGCAATCCAACGTGCTGGATACGTATCACCGAACACTTTATAAATTTGTGGTTCTAATTCCTGAATCATATTTTCGATTTTTTCGCTGTAAGTAATTTTAATTGGTGTTGGAATTAGTTTTTTATTTGCTACTTTTGCAATAACATTTAGCAAATGACCAATACCTACTCGGTTACGTGCTGAAATTTTAACGACAGGTACACCAAGTGATTTTGCTAATTTCTTTTCATCGATAACAATCCCTTTTTTCTCGGCTTCATCAATTAAGTTAATGCAAATGACTACATTGTTTGTCATCTCCATCACTTGAAGTGCTAAATTTAAATTTCTTTCCATAGCAGTTGCGTCTATAACAACTACAGTTACTTCTGGTTTTTCAAATATAATATAATCCCTCGCTACTTCTTCGTCTGCGGAATTTGAGTATAGTGAGTAGGTTCCAGGTAAATCTATTAATGTATAATTACTTCCGTTATGTTCATATTCTCCTTCAGCTTTTAAAACAGTTTTTCCCGTCCAGTTTCCAGTATGTTGTTTTAAGCCTGTTAAAGTATTAAATAATGTACTTTTCCCTGTATTCGGGTTACCAGCTAAAGCGATACGATGTTTGCTCATCTGAAATCATCTCCTATTAATACCCCGAAAATAAGGGAGCTTTCTTCTTTACGCAGTGCAATAGTTGTGTTACTCACTTGATAAGCGACCGGATCTCCAAGTGGACTGCGTTGCAATACTTTAATCGTCGCCCCCGGGATAAATCCCAAATCTAATAAGCGTCGTTTCATAGTTCCTTCTAATTGTATCTTCTCAATTTGTACAAACTCTCCTATTTTAAATTCGGAAAGTGGTTTTATATTAGCCGATACCATAAAAGTTACCTCATCTCTATATTTTTAGTTTGAGTTTAAAAAGTTTCCTAAGGTAAACTTTTTGTTAGTAATATAGTAGACTACATTGGATTATGTTGTCAATTAGTACTTTAAAAATATTCATTTATTTTTAGAATTGTTCCAATTTATTTAGTTGTACTAAAAAATATTACTGAAATTATTTTTAATGTGCATAAATTAGGTGTGTGAAAATTACAAAATACAGCGGAATTGTAAATGTAACTTTAACGAAAAGGGAAAAAGAGAGAAAAACATTTACATTGAATTTACATTGTTAAGAATATATTTACATTGCAGTGTAGTTAGTGTGGTTTTTGTTTGGTTATTTAACTATAAATGTTGGGATTTCTAGCTTTTAAGGATTATTATCGTCATTTACTTAAAATTAAAAATTGCTTAACACTCACATAATATTGTTGTCCTACAATGAATTTGTGTTCGAAAGAAAATGAATTCGAAAAGTGATAATCCAAATGGGGGTACAAGACATGGTTATGAAAAAAGGTATTAAATTTTCTTTAGCAGCTTTAGTGGTAGCAGGAGCATTAGTTGGTTGTGGGAAAGCAGAAGATACAACTAGTAAAGACACTGCTAAAGGAAGCGATAATACAAAACAAGAATTATCAGGTACGATTGCAGCGGCTGGTTCTACAGCTCTTCTACCTCTTGCGGAGGAAGCTGGAAAGAAATTCATGGAGAAAAATTCAAAAGTTTCTATTCAAGTTCAAGGTGGCGGTAGTGGAACTGGGATTAACCAAGTAGCATCTGGTGCAGTACAAATTGGTAATTCAGATGTTCCGTCCGGAGATAAAATAAAAGATGCTGAAAAGGCGAAAGAATTAGTAGATAACAAGGTAGCGGGTATTGCATTCGCTCTTGTCGTAAATAAAGATGTAAAAGTTGATAACTTAACAATGCAACAAGTACAAGATATCTTCACTGGAAAAGTAACAAACTGGAAAGAAGTAGGCGGAAAAGATGAAAAAATCAATGTAATTAATCGTCCGGCTTCATCTGGTACACGTGCTACATTTGAAAAAACGATTATGAAAGACGCGAAAATTAATGATGGAACTGGTACAACACAAGATTCTAACGGTGCAGTAGAGCAAGCGATTAACTCTACTCCTGGTTCGGTGAGTTATTTAGCAATGTCTTACATGGTGGGCGAGAAAAAAGGCGCACTACAAACAGTGAAAATTGATGGTGCTGAACCGAAAGTTGAAAACATCGCGTCTGGTAAATATCCATTCTGGTCTTACGAATATATGGTAACAAAAGGTGAAGCGAAGGAAGCGACGAAAGCTTATATCGATTATGTAAAAGGTAAAGATTTTGAAAAGCAAGTAGAAGATATGGGCTACATTCCAATGTCTAAATTAAATAAGTAATAAAATTTTATGGGGCTGGCTGCAAGGCCAGTCCTGTTCATTTCAATCTGTGAAGTGGGGTCTGTCCTGTGATGAAGGGGAAAAAGCAAATTAATTACGTGAAAAGTGAATATATAGGAAGATCACTTGTTACGTTTTGTGGTATTTTTATTGTTTTAATTACATTAGCTATTATTGCGTTTATTTGTGGTAAAGGTATTCAATCTTTTACACAAAGTGGTATCTCATTTACTGAGATGTTAACATCGACAAAATGGAATCCAAATGCTGATCAAGGATCCTTCGGGGCTTTAATTTTCATTGTAGGTTCAACGGTGGTTTCGTTAGGTGCGGTTATTATTAGTGCACCAATTGCTATAGCTCTTGCTATATTCATGAATTTAATTTCGCCAAAGTTTGGAAATAAAGTATTGAAGCCTGTTCTAGAATTGTTAGTTGGTATTCCTTCGGTTGTATACGGATTATTAGGTGTTACGATTTTAGTACCACTATTACGTGATTCGTTTGGGGGAGTAGGCTTTAGTTTAATTGCAGGTATTGTTGTATTAAGTATTATGATTTTACCTACTATTGCTAGTATCGCTTCTGATGCAATACGTTCTGTTCCATTTGATTATTTAGAAGCTTCTTATGGTCTAGGATCAACGAAATGGCAAGCGATTAGCCGAGTGATTGTTCCTGCTGCGAAAAAAGGGATTTTAACAGGTGTTGTTTTAGGCTTAGCGCGTGCTTTCGGTGAAGCGTTAGCGGTTCAAATGGTAATCGGGAATACGATTAAATTACCAGAAGGAATATATAGTCCGACAGCGACGTTAACTGGTATTTTAACAATGGACATGACGAATACATTGAACGGAACTGCTTGGAACAATGCGCTATGGACTTTAGCGATGATTTTACTTGTTATTTCATTCCTGTTTATTTTAGTAATTCGAGCGATTGGGCAAAGAGGTGAGCGATAATAATGAATGCAAGAACGGTAAATAAAGTTTGGACGGGTATCTTTTATGCGGTTGCGGCTTTAGTTGTAGCTTTGCTAGTGTTCTTAGTATTTGAGATTTTACAAAAGGGATGGGGATTTTGGGATCCTAATTTCTTGTTTGGAGAACCAAGCAATACAAGAGCTGGTGGTGGGATTGGTCCGCAGTTATTCAATTCCTTCTACATGCTTGTTATAACGCTTATTATATCTATTCCTCTTGGATTAGGTGCTGGAATATATTTAGCGGAGTACGCAAAACAAGGACGTTTTTTAAATTTTGTTCGTCTATGTATAGAGACGATGGCGTCTTTACCTTCTATTGTTGTTGGTTTATTTGGTTTGTTAGTGTTCGTTACAATGACAGGTTGGGGATACACAGTAATGGGTGGTGCTCTTGCTTTAACTATTTTAAATTTACCAGGTTTAACGCGTGTTTGTGAAAATGCGATTTCAGAAGTTCCTCAGAATGTAAAAGAGGCAAGTCTTGGATTAGGTGCAACGAAGTGGCAAACAATCGCTCGTATTATTATCCCATCGTCATTACCACAAATTATTACAGGGATTATTTTAGCGGCGGGTCGTATATTTGGGGAAGCGGCAGCATTAATTTACACAGCGGGTTTAACATCCCCGATTTTAAATTCAGCAGCGGATTTCTCAAGTCCTGCGCATCCTTTAAATCCATTTAGACCAGCTGAAACATTAGCAGTTCACATTTGGAAATTAAATTCTGAAGGAGTTATTCCAGATGCGAAGTTGATTGCGACAAAATCTGCAGCTGTATTAATTATTATGGTATTACTATTCAATGTTATTTCACGCTTGATAGCATCTATATTACACAAGCGCTTTACAGGAACGAAAAGAAAAAGTAAAACAACGAAAAAGGTAAAAGCGGCATAAATTATAAAGAAGAACTCTCTATTTATAAGTAGGGGGTTCTTTTGTATTTTAATATAGAAGGAATGGATGTAATGATTGTTGAATTTGTGATTAATTATAAAGAAGAACAGATGTAATTTAGAGAGGAGCTTTAATTTGTTTTTTCTGCAAATGTCAGGTTTTCCTGGGTCAGGAAAATCGACAGTTTCTAAGTATATAGCGAAATTAACAGGTGCTGTAATTATAGATCATGATGTTTTGAAATCCGCGTTGTTAAAATCATTAAAAGTAAAAGGAATTGAATCAACGATTGTTGGTGGGCTTGCGTATGATGCCGAATGGGTATTGATTGATTCTTATTTAGAACAAGGGCATAGTGTTATATTGGATAGTCCGTGTTTATATGAGGGAATGGTTGAAAAAGGGATTGAACTATCAAATAAACATGGTGTGAAATATAAATATATTGAGTGTTATCTTAATGATATGGAAGAGATTAATAGGAGACTGCAAACACGTAAGCGTATGATCAGTCAAATTGAAAAGGTGGAATCGGAAGTAGGTTTTAAAAAGTGGTTAAATGGTAGTAAAAGACCTTCAAATAATGAATACCTTATTGTGGATTCTAGTAAACCTATAGAGCAATATGTGGAAAAAATGATGGATTATATGACTAAATAGAGAAAAGGCGTTATCTTCATTTGTGAAGATAACGCCTTTTGTTTTTAAATATCAGGTGTTTCTGTAGAAGTGCTTATTTTCCTACGGGAGCGTCTTTTTCTCCCGATTTTATCTAGTAGTTCATACATAACTGGAACGACTACTAATGTAAGAGCAGTTGAGACTGCCAAACCGCCGATGACAACGACGGCTAAACTTTTTGATACCATACTTCCTGCTTGGGATTGGCCAAATAGGAGTGGGAGCATAGCAACGATTGTTGTAATAGCTGTCATAATAATTGGGCGTAGTCTAGTAGAACCTGCTTCAAGTAAGGCTTCTCTAGTTTCCATTCCATGTTCCCGATTTTGTTGGACTCTTTCTATTAATACAATAGCGTTTGTAACAACAATCCCGATTAACATTAATGCGCCGATCAAGGAATTTACATCAACAGGTGTTCGTGAAATGATTAATCCTAAAATACCACCGACAGCAGCTAATGGTAAGGAGAATAGGATTGCAAAAGGAGCACGTGCTTGCCCGAAGGTGATAACCATAATTAAATATACAATCCCGATTGCAATCCCCATAATTTTGAATAAATCTGTAAAATTCTCTTGCATAGATTCAGTAGCTCCTGCGATATTTACTTTTGCACCACCAGGTAAATCTAAGTCAGTCATCGCTTTATTTACTGCTGTGTTTACTTTACTCAAATCTTCATTTGAAGCTTCGGCTGTAATTTGGATTGTTTCTTTTCCGTCTTTATGGAAAATTTCTGTTTGTGTTTGTTTTTCTGAAATAGTTGCAATGTCTTTTAAAGGTATTGGTCCATTAATAGGTGATAGTATGTTTGTATTTAAAATATCTTCTTGTTTATTAATGTTTTCTTTTTTGTGTTCTATCATAATAGTAGCTTTTTCATTATTAATTGTAATTTCGCCAATAGGTGATTTCTTCATAAGGAATGCTACTTGTTGCGCAGCTATTTCTGGTGTTAAACCTAGTTGTTCAGCCTTTGTTTGATCAATATGAATTTGCCATTCTTTCTTAGAGTCTTCTAAATTTGTTTTTACTTTAGAAAGATCATCCATGCTTTTTAGTTTTGTTTCAACGATAGTAGCCGCTTCTTTTAAATCCGCTTCGTTAGTAGCTGTTACGTTAAATTGTAAGTTATTGCCGCCGCCAGAGCTTGAATAACTTGTTTTTATATAATCAAGTTCAGCAGGCTCAAAAGTTTTATGTTCCTTTTTTAACTCTTTAATATATTGATCAATATCAGAACCTTTTTTAAAGACTACGAATATACTAGCGAGGTTATTTTTAGTTGTTTGCCCCCATTGTGCATCTTCTGCGCTAGATCCCATTCGTAAAATAACGTCTGTTATATCTGAATTAGAAAGTAATTTCTTTTCAAAATCAAATGCTTTTTGTTTTTGAGATTCAGCATTATAATGGGCTGGAAATGTCATGTTAATAGATAACATTGTGTCGTCTTCAGATTTTATGTTTGCTTTCGGTAGTAATATATAAGCTGCAATTGATCCTACAAATAATAAAAATGCAGTAAGTAGAATAATGAATTTATGAGAAAGAGCCCACTTTAATGTAGCGACATATCGTGATGAAGAACTTGGCTTTCGATGCTTTGTTTTTTTGAGTAGTAAAAAAGCCATAAGTGGAACAACTGTTAGTGCAACGATTAAGGATGATAATATAGAATATACAACTGCTAATACCATAGGTAACATTAATTTTCCGATTGCTCCTGATACGAGGCCGATAGGTAAAAAAACAGCGACCGTTGTTAAAGTAGAAGAAGTAATTGCGACTGCGACTTCTTTCGTTGCATCGAGAATGATATCTTTAGAGAAAGAATCTTTTTGTAAACGGCGGAAAATATTCTCGATGACAACGATACTATCATCGACGAGACGTCCAACCGCAACAGCTAAACCACCGAGGGTTAAAATGTTAAGCGTAATGTTAGATTGATGTAGTAAAAAGAGTGTTAATAAAATGGATAATGGAATACTGACAACAGCGATGAGTGTTGTTCGGAAGTTACGTAAAAAGATTAAGATAATTAGAGTTGCAGCGATTGCTCCAAGTATTACTTCTTTTCCCATGCTAGTAACAGCATTTTCAACTTGTTCATGGGTTGAAGCCAAAAGTTTAATGGAAAATTGATCTTTATATTCCTTATCTATCTCTTTAACTTTTTTATCAATCTCTTTTCCAATGGCAACTGCATTTTTACTCGGTTCTTTCATGATGATTAATCCTGTGCCTTCTTCTCCGTTTATATGTGAGATTGTATCGTAGTGTTGTT
>NZ_CP026607.1:732500-4835000 GCF_004799705.1 Bacillus sp. DU-106
AAGGTTAAGGAGAGGGGTTAGCGTAAGCGAAGCTCTGAACTGAAGCCCCAGTAAACGGCGGCCGTAACTATAACGGTCCTAAGGTAGCGAAATTCCTTGTCGGGTAAGTTCCGACCCGCACGAAAGGTGTAACGATTTGGGCACTGTCTCAACCAGAGACTCGGTGAAATTATAGTACCTGTGAAGATGCAGGTTACCCGCGACAGGACGGAAAGACCCCGTGGAGCTTTACTGTAGCCTGATATTGAATTTTGGTACAGTTTGTACAGGATAGGCGGGAGCCATTGAAACCGGAGCGCTAGCTTCGGTGGAGGCGCTGGTGGGATACCGCCCTGACTGTATTGAAATTCTAACCTACGGGTCTTATCGACCCGGGAGACAGTGTCAGGTGGGCAGTTTGACTGGGGCGGTCGCCTCCTAAAGTGTAACGGAGGCGCCCAAAGGTTCCCTCAGAATGGTTGGAAATCATTCGTAGAGTGCAAAGGCATAAGGGAGCTTGACTGCGAGACCTACAAGTCGAGCAGGGACGAAAGTCGGGCTTAGTGATCCGGTGGTTCCGCATGGAAGGGCCATCGCTCAACGGATAAAAGCTACCCCGGGGATAACAGGCTTATCTCCCCCAAGAGTCCACATCGACGGGGAGGTTTGGCACCTCGATGTCGGCTCATCGCATCCTGGGGCTGTAGTCGGTCCCAAGGGTTGGGCTGTTCGCCCATTAAAGCGGTACGCGAGCTGGGTTCAGAACGTCGTGAGACAGTTCGGTCCCTATCCGTCGTGGGCGTAGGAAATTTGAGAGGAGCTGTCCTTAGTACGAGAGGACCGGGATGGACGCACCGCTGGTGTACCAGTTGTTCTGCCAAGGGCATAGCTGGGTAGCTATGTGCGGAAGGGATAAGTGCTGAAAGCATCTAAGCATGAAGCCCCCCTCAAGATGAGATTTCCCATAGCGTAAGCTAGTAAGATCCCTGAAAGATGATCAGGTTGATAGGTTCGAGGTGGAAGCATGGTGACATGTGGAGCTGACGAATACTAATAGATCGAGGACTTAACCATATAATATGTAGCAAATGTTATCTAGTTTTGAAAGAATATAAAAAACTTGTTGACTTTCGAGGTCAAATGAGTTAAAATGATTCTTGTCTTAAATGAATACAGTCTGGTAATGATGGCAGAGAGGTCACACCCGTTCCCATACCGAACACGGAAGTTAAGCTCTCTAGCGCCGATGGTAGTTGGGACCTTGTCCCTGTGAGAGTAGGACGTTGCCAGGCAAAATGGAGGATTAGCTCAGCTGGGAGAGCACCTGCCTTACAAGCAGGGGGTCGGCGGTTCGATCCCGTCATCCTCCACCATATATGTCGGAGGGGTAGCGAAGTGGCTAAACGCGGCGGACTGTAAATCCGCTCCTTCGGGTTCGGCAGTTCGAATCTGCCCCCCTCCACCATTCTTAATTAATGGGCTATAGCCAAGCGGTAAGGCAACGGACTTTGACTCCGTCATGCGCTGGTTCGAATCCAGCTAGCCCAGCCATTAAGAGCCATTAGCTCAGTTGGTAGAGCATCTGACTTTTAATCAGAGGGTCGAAGGTTCGAGTCCTTCATGGCTCACCATTTTAATGAAATATGCGGGTGTGGCGGAATTGGCAGACGCACTAGACTTAGGATCTAGCGCCTTTGGCGTGGGGGTTCGACTCCCTTCACCCGCACTTTTAATAAAATAACTCATACATGTCTTGCGGAAGTAGTTCAGTGGTAGAATACAACCTTGCCAAGGTTGGGGTCGCGGGTTCGAATCCCGTCTTCCGCTCCAATTTTCAATATGACATGCCGGGGTGGCGGAACAGGCAGACGCACAGGACTTAAAATCCTGCGGTGGGTGACCACCGTGCGGGTTCGACCCCCGCCCTCGGCACCATATGCGCCCGTAGCTCAATTGGATAGAGCGTTTGACTACGGATCAAGAGGTTAGGGGTTCGACTCCTCTCGGGCGCGCTTTTATTAACGGGAAGTGGCTCAGCTTGGTAGAGCACCTGGTTTGGGACCAGGGGGTCGCAGGTTCAAATCCTGTCTTCCCGATATTCCCAAAAAACATGGGGCCTTAGCTCAGCTGGGAGAGCGCCTGCCTTGCACGCAGGAGGTCAGCGGTTCGATCCCGCTAGGCTCCACTTTATTTAATATATGTCTCGGAGGTATACCCAAGTTCGGCTGAAGGGATCGGTCTTGAAAACCGACAGGCGGTGAGAATCGCGCGGGGGTTCGAATCCCTCTACCTCCTCCATTTTTTCTTTAATGGCTTAGACATATAATAATAAAATATTTATTTTTTCCTTCATGGAGGTATACCCAAGTTCGGCTGAAGGGATCGGTCTTGAAAACCGACAGGCGGCGAGAGTCGCGCGGGGGTTCGAATCCCTCTACCTCCTCCATTTTTAAAACTTTATATTGTCGCGGGGTGGAGCAGCACGGTAGCTCGTCGGGCTCATAACCCGAAGGTCGCAGGTTCAAATCCTGTCCCCGCAACCAAATGGTCCCGTGGTGTAGTGGTTAACATGCCTGCCTGTCACGCAGGAGATCGCCGGTTCGACCCCGGTCGGGACCGCCATTTATGTTGGCTCGGTAGCTCAGTCGGTAGAGCAGAGGACTGAAAATCCTCGTGTCGGCGGTTCGATTCCGTCCCGAGCCACCATTTTTTTTATGCCGGCTTAGCTCAATTGGTAGAGCAACTGACTTGTAATCAGTAGGTTGGGGGTTCAAGTCCTCTAGCCGGCATCATTTAGGGGCATAGTTTAAAGGTAGAACTGAGGTCTCCAAAACCTCCAGTGTGGGTTCGATTCCTACTGCCCCTGTAAAGTATATGGGCCTATAGCTCAGCTGGTTAGAGCGCACGCCTGATAAGCGTGAGGTCGATGGTTCGAGTCCATTTAGGCCCACCATATATTATTCCGCAGTAGCTCAGTGGTAGAGCTATCGGCTGTTAACCGATCGGTCGTAGGTTCGAGTCCTACCTGCGGAGCCATGGCCCGTTGGTCAAGTGGTTAAGACACCGCCCTTTCACGGCGGTAACACGGGTTCGAATCCCGTACGGGTCATACCAAAAAGAGTCAGCATTATGCTGGCTCTTTTTTATTTTGTTAATCCTTTTTATTACGTTACTTTCCAGAAATAAATAAAGGAATTTTGGAAAAGCTATGGTATGTATAAAAAGGAGGAAATCATAATGACACGAGTGAGAGACTTAATGAGTACCCATATTGTACATTGTACACCGCTAGACAATGTATATGAGGCAGCTGTAAAAATGAAGGAAGAATCGATTGGATTAATTCCTGTTGTTGAAAATGAGCAAGTTGTTGGGCTTGTTACTGATCGTGATTTAGTCGTTCGAGGGATTGCTGAAAAACATCCTGGATCTAATAAGATTACAAATGTAATGACAACAAATATTATCTCAGTTTCTCCAAATGATTCTATTGAAAAAGCTACAGAGCTAATGGCACAGCATCAAATTAGACGATTACCAGTAGTTGATAGTGGTCAACTTATTGGCATGTTAGCACTAGGAGATTTAGCTATAAGGGAATCAGCAGATGATCAAGCTGGATTTGCCTTGAGCGAAATCTCAGAGCGTACAGAGTAAATTGAAACTTTCATTAACCGAGAGTTTAATGGTCACTCATAAAGAGCTAAATTATATATAAATTTCAGATACATTATTCTAGTATATATGGATTAAACTAATATGTTAGCGTGATGTATCTGAGACATTATATAATAAGTATGTGGTTAATAATTTCGACATTTTTTTAAAATTTGTTATTCTTAATTTTTAATAAGAGAAAAGATGATATACTGATAGATATAAGTATTATGAGAGATTTTGAATATAACAATATTAATTTTTAGTGGTGCGATAATAAATTAATATTTCCTACATAGATGAAAAGGGAAGGGGAATTATATGAAGGCTGTACAGGGCGATCCAAATTGGAATTTGGTTACAGATACATATATAGAACCAAATAATTTCGCTGAATTATTTTCTTTGCTTGTACCTTGTCACCCAAAAGGTGAGGGGAAAGAACGAACTATATTAGTATGGAAAGAGAAAGAATTTTATAAAGAAGAAAATTTAGCGGCATTTATCGTATATGGCATGAATAAAGCAAAGAAATTACCGCAGTTTCATAAAGATGAAATTCCAACTTTAGTGCGTATTCTTCGCTTATGCCAAGAGATTGGTTGGTATGAAGAGGCAAATGATTTTATGATAGCGCAAGGATTAGCTGAGTTTGTTCATACTTCATTGGAATATGAAACATGGGATCTTTTGACGCAATCAGTTGCTTTAAATTATTTAATTATTAAATATCGTATAGGTGAATTGACAGATAGGGATATTGAAATTTGGGATAGAGTTAAATTTAATGAGAAGTGTATAACCGATTGTAAACATTTATTATCTCATAAAGAAGTATTGGAATTTACATTCTTTTATATGTGCAAGAGAGCGAAATCATTATCAAAAGAGCAATTAAATAGTGATATGATGAGTTTAGCAATGTATTGTAATACTTTTGTATATGATTTGTATACACATGATTTATTACGGAAATATCGTAAGTGTACAGATTTCCTATCATATTATGGACCTAGTCAGGCAGTTTTAGCATGTCAAAGAGCTGTATTATCTCAAATTTCCGATCGCTTAGACCCATTAAAGACAACGCATGTAGATGATTATTTATATGTGATGAAAGAAATGATGGAGCATATGACGATAGGAGTAATGGATCGATATGGTCATTTTATTGGAAAGCTACTATCTTATGTGCCATTTTTCGAAATGATACAAGTTCCACAGCATGCATATTATTGTGAAGAATTACTGTATATTTGTAAGGGCATTGAATATAAAGAAGAAACACTACGCAATTATATATTTATACAATTACATGATTGTTTACCATCATTTTTTAGGCTATTTCTTAAAAATAAGCGTTACGCAACGATTCATGATATTCTTTTCTATTGGTGCGATGACGAACAACGAATGAGCTTAGAGAAAAAATATAATCTGAGCTTTATTTATGAAAAATATGCTTGTGGATAAACAATATTTTCGATATGAAAAATTAATATAAATTAAAAAGGATCTCCAGTTTATGTGAGATCCTTTTTTGTTAGTAAAACAAGGAGAAAGTGATTAAGACAAGAAACAACATTCCATATAGGAGAAGTTGTGCAGTATAACTTCCTTGTATACCAAAAAAAGTATTGGCTTTCTTATACAAATGCAATATGTATTTTATTGGAGCATCTTTGAAAGATTGGTACACAGTGTCTCCTCTTTCTAAGCTTCTTGTTTTTGTTTTTGGTTATAAGGGACATTAATATATCTAGCTACAAATAATAAAACAGCCATAAAGAATACTGGAAATACAGTAGATAAATAAAAGCCATTACTAATTATATTTGTTATGAGAGCACTCAAAAGAAAAATAGCATTATAAATATGGGCAATTTTTTGTTTTAGTTGCACTTGAAATGATTCCATCATAATTTCTAATGCAACAAAAGCAATAATAATAGATAAAAATACAATGTTTGTATTGTAAATGATTAAACAACAGATTAAACCTAAAAAGGCTACGTATTCAATTATAAGAGGTATATTGCGTGGCATACAATTTACCTAACTAAATATGGCAGTGGATTTACTGCATTTGTTTTTTCAAAATTCCATTCTCCATTATGTAATTCAAAATGAAGATGTTGCCCGTATGAATGACCTGTGTTTCCCATATGACCTATTAATTGTCCAGTCTGTACTTGATCACCAGCTTGTACAGTGCGATCCTTCATATGAGCATAAACAGTTGTATATAATTTCCCATTGATTTGATGCGCAATGAAAACAACATTGCCATAGCTAGCTGAATAATAAGATTTCACAACTTTACCTGCAGCAGCAGCTTGGATAGAGACGTTTCCTGGAGCGGCAATATCTATACCATAATGCATTTGTTCCCAGCGTATATCAAAGGTTGAGCTAATTCTTCCTTGAGCGGGGAATTTGAAAGCAGCTGGAATTGATGAAGGCTGATCTGTTTTAGCTTGTGGTTGATTTTGTACTACATAGTGTTTTGCTACATATCCGTATCCTGTGCCAAAACGAATTTTATACCAAGTACCTACAGTTTCTACTACTTGTACTTGAGTACCGTTTTGTAATGAACCGAGTAGAGCGCTACTTGTACTAGCGGTGCTACGTACATTTAGATTAGGTGTTGCAACAGTATATTTTGTATTATTTTGAACGGTGATTCCTTTTACTAAGGGTTGTGAACCATTAGAGATGAATGCTTTTTGTACGTAACCTGTTTGGCCATTATGTGATATTTTATACCATTCGCCTTGATCTTCTTGAACGGTAATAAACTTACCATTTGGTAATACATCTAAAATGGAAGATTCTAAATTAGGTTCAGAGCGAACGTTTAATGCATTAGCATTAACGATGTATTGATCATTAGATTGAAGTTTGTTTTTTAGTAAAATAGCATCTTTTTGTACATAACCTACTTTATTATGAACAGATACTTTATACCAACCATTAGTTGTTTCAATGATGTTCACTTTTGTATTAAAGCGAATTGTATCAATTGATGTGCTTTTTACGTTATCTTCTGTATGTAATGCTACTTGATCGACTTTGACATACCCAGTTTTAATATTAGATAATTGTTCAGCGTTTGCTTTTTGTACATTTGTTTCACCCATAGAAGGAAGTAAAGAAGCAATCGCTACAGTAGTTGCTGTTAAAGCAGTAGCTTTCATATTCATGGAATAGAGACCTCCTCTAGTTGTATAGTTGTAATTTTATTATAGTATAAAGATATAATATAGTGGGGGTATTCACATAAATGTAATATGAAATCAATATAAAAATAAATTTTTTGAGGATAATGATTCCTTTTTATACAATTAATTGGGGTTTTATTTTCTAAAATAGAATGTATGTATTGTATAATTTTGATATTATGTTGATAATTAAGAAAATTAAAAAAGTTGATGATGTCTTATTAGGGTGTTATACTGACAGTGATAATTTTATAGTTTGCTAGGAGAGCTGGTGTTGCCAGCTGAGAGTAGGCCGTAAGCCTTTGATCCTTTTTATTACCTGATCTAGATTATGCTAGCGTAGGGAAGCAATTCGGACACTAACAATGAGTCCCCGTTTCTTTGCGTATAGAAACGGGGCTTTTTTATTTGAAAATTTCATATTGAAACCACTAGGGGTGCTTGACTTGCTGAGAGAGGAATAATCCTTAACCCTTACAACACCTGATCTAGGTAATACTAGCGAAGGGAAGTGGAACATCGAATAAATGTATAACTTTATTTGCTGTAACCACTTCTTATATATAGAAGTGGTTTTTTATTTAGATACATATATTGAAAGGGGATAGAGAAATGAAATTTTGCGATAGATTATTAGAAACTGTGCAACCGGTTTGGGAGATGAGTCATAATCATCCGTTTGTAGTGGGTATGGGAGATGGCACGTTAGAAAAAGATAAATTCCAGTATTATATTATTCAAGATTATTTATATCTGCTAGATTATGCAAAGTTATATGCGATTGGTGTTGTAAAAGCAACGAATCCACAAGTAATGGGAAAGTTCGCTGAACAAATTGATGGTATATTAAATGGCGAAATGACAATCCATAAACAATATGCAAAAAGACTTGGAATTTCTATAGAGGAGATAGAGTCTGCGAAACCATCTGCTAAAAATTTAGCTTATACAAATTACATGATGTCTGTATCTCAAAATGGCACACTTGCGGAATTAATAGCAGCGCTTCTTCCATGTATGTGGAGCTATTGGGAAATTGGAAAGCGTTTAAATGATATTCCTGGAGCAAGAGATCATGAGTTTTTTGGTGAGTGGATTCAAGGATATAGTTCGGAAGAATACGGTAATCTTTGTATTTGGTTAATAGATTTATTAAATGAAATGGCAGTTGGAAAGTCTGAGAAAGAACTAGAAAGATTAGAGGAGATCTTCTTATATTCCAGTCGATTTGAATATTTATTCTGGGATATGTCCTATCGTAAGGAGATGTGGGGATTTGAGGAGCAAGAACATACTACAGTTTCATAATGTTTCTTTTCATTACGATGAGAAACCAATCATCCATGAATTAAATGCTTCTATATATGAGAAAGAGTTTGTCAGTATTATCGGACCGAGTGGATGTGGAAAAAGTACTTTATTTCGCCTTATTACAGGTCTAGAAAAGGTAAGTACTGGACAGATAGAATTGACAGAAACAAAGAACCATCCTGTAGGATATATGCCGCAAAAAGATATGCTTTTGCCGTGGAGAACAATTATTGAGAATGCTGCCCTGCCGCTAGAGTGCCAAGGTGTACAGAAGAAAGAAGCAGAAGTAAAGGCAAAGGAACTGTTACATAAATTTGGTTTGCAAGGGTATGAGCAAAAATATCCGAAAGATTTATCTGGTGGGATGAGACAACGTGTATCTTTTATTCGAACTTTATTAACAGGCGGGGAGATATTGCTGTTAGATGAACCATTTAGTGCGTTGGATGCTTTAACGAAGACCTCTTTGCAAGAATGGTTGTTTGAACAATGGCAAGAGTGGGAAAAAACAATTTTATTCATTACTCATGATGTTGAAGAAGCGTTATTTCTTTCAAACAGAGTTTTAGTAGTGGAACAGCAGCCGATAACGACTTTGACTGAGCGGACTGTACCGCTTGATCATAACAGAACACGAAAAGATTTATATAAACCGGAAGTATTAGCGCTGAAAGATGAGCTTCTTAGTATGTTACAAAGGCAGGTACTTGTGTGATGAACCGATTGAAAGAATTAGTTCCTGCTATTACACTTTCTAGTATTTTACTAGCTGTGTGGGAAATAGGAGCAAGAATTGTAGATGAGATGTACATTTTACCGTCACCGTCTGCGATTGTAATGAAGATATGGAAACTAAAAGACATATTATTTACAGTTCATTTACCTGCAACGTTATACGTCGTTTTAATAGGTGTTGTTATCTCTATCGTATTAGGTGTAGGGCTAGCGATGTTAATGAATGCGAGTACATGGATGGAAAGAGCATTTTATCCATTATTAGTTGCTTCACAAACGATTCCAATTACTGCGCTTGCTCCGCTATTTGTTTTATGGTTTGGATATACAATTTGGAGTAAGGTTGTTGTCACAGTTTTAATTACGTTTTTCCCAATTGCGGTCAATACGTATGATGGACTGCGTAGTACGAAAAAAGAATGGGAGGAGCTCTTAGTTACATATGGAGCAACAAAAAGAGATATTTTTCTTAAATTAAAGTTGCCGTCTGCTCTTCCTTATTTTTTCTCAGCTTTAAAAATTGCAGTTCCGCTTAGTGTTATCGGAGCAGCAATTGGAGAATGGCTCGGTGCACAAGCTGGGCTTGGATATTTCAGTAAGAGAATGATGACGCAGTTAGATGGAGCTGGCGTATTTGCACCTATTGTATTGTTATCATTATTAGCTATTTTCTTCGTCGTAATTATTTCCATATTAGAAAAGAAATTCATTAGTTGGAGGAAGCATTCATGAAATTTTTAAAGCGCATCTTTGTGTTTACATTATTAATTGCAATAATTGCAGGATGTTCGAGTAATTCAGCATCAGATAAAAGTAAAAAAGAGAAAGAAATAACAGTCATGTTAGATTGGTATCCAAATGCGGTACATAGCTTTATCTATGCAGCAATTGAAAAAGGATACTTTAAAGAAGAAGGTGTAAAGGTAAATATTAAATTCCCTTCTAATCCGACTGATCCATTAACGCTAGCAGCAGCAGGGAAGGTGACAGTTGGCTTGTATTATCAGCCAGATGTTGTTATGGCGAGAGCGAATGAGCAAATTCCAGTGAAATCAATTGGGGCTGTCGTACGTTCACCATTAAATCATGTTGTATCACTGAAATCAGCGGGCATTCAATCACCGAAAGATTTAGAAGGAAAAACAGTAGGATACTCTGGAACACCATTAAGTGAGATGTATTTAAAAACGATGGTAAAAGAAGCTGGTGGTAATCCTGATACAGTGAAAGTAGTAGATGTTGGCTTTGATTTAGTACCAGCATTAATTACGAAGAAAGTAGATGCGGTAACAGGGGCATACATTAACCATGAAGTACCTGTTATGCGTCATGAAGGCCATGAACCAGCGTACTTTAATCCAGCTGATTACGGAGTACCAAACTATCATGAGCTTGTGTTTGTAACAGGTGATAAAACGTTGAAAAAAGATAAAGAGGCGTTGCAAGCTTTCTTACGTGGTACGAAAAAAGGCTATGATTTCATGAAGAAAAACCCAGATGAAGCATTGAATATTTTATTAAATCATCAAGAAAAAGAAAACTTCCCACTTGTGCCAGAAGTTGAAAAGGAAAGTATGAAAATTTTATTAGAGAAGATGGAAACGAAAGATGAGCCATTCTTATCAGATTCAAAAGAATCTTGGGAGAAACAAAATAAGTGGCTGAAGGACAAAGGAATGACGAAAGAAACCGTCCCAGCCGATGAATTATTCGAAAATATTTTAAAGTAGGCGAATGAATATGAAAAATGAGCTCCATGTAATCTCAAATGGCCATATGCCATTCGAAGAGTTAGTGAATGTAGCGATGCAAATTGAGAGTGAGATTGATTATTTGCATATTCGTGAGCGTGAGAAGAGTACGAAGGAATTATATGAAGGTGTGGAAAGTCTATTAATGGAGGGCTTTCCAGCTTCTAAAATTGTCATAAACGATCGAATTGATATTGCAATTTTATTAAATATTCCTCGTGTTCAACTAGGATATCGAAGTACAGATGTAAAGTCAGTGAAAGAAAAGTTTTCGTATTTGCATGTCGGTTATTCTGTGCATTCGCTAGATGAAGCAATAGTAGCTTTTAAAAATGGAGCGGATTCACTCGTTTATGGCCATGTATTTCCGACAGATTGTAAAAAAGGTGTGCCAGCGAGAGGGCTTGAAGAAATTTCAGACATTGCAAGGTGTTTATCTATACCGATTACAGCAATTGGAGGAATTACCCCAGAAAACACAGTGGATGTTCTTACTAACGGTGTAAGCGGTATAGCAGTTATGTCTGGAATTGTAAGTAGTAGTAACCCGTATAGCAAAGCGAAATCTTATAAGGAATCAATAAGAAAGTGGGCGGAAAAACATGTGTGAGAAGTATGATGTAGCGATTATTGGTGGTGGTGTAATTGGTAGTTCAGTTGCACATTTTCTAGCAGAAAGAGGACATAAAGTAGCGATTGTGGAGAAGCAAAGTATTGCATCGGAAGCTTCAAAAGCAGCTGCTGGTTTACTTGGTGTTCAGGCAGAATGGGATGCGTATAATCCGCTATTTGAACTTGCTAGAGAAAGCCGAGCTATATTTCCACAACTTGCAGCAGTTTTACGTGAAAAGACGGGTGTTGATATTGGATATGAAGAAAAAGGAATTTATCGTATTGCTCAAAATGAAGATGAGAAGGAAAGAATTCTTCACATTATGGATTGGCAGCAGAAAACAGGTGAAGATTCTTATTTTCTAACGGGAGACCATGTGCGGGAAAAAGAGCCATATCTATCCGAATCTATTATAGGAGCAGTATATTATCCGAAAGACGGTCATGTTATTGCACCAGAGCTTACGAAAGCATTCGCACATTCTGCAGCGATTTCCGGTGCTGATATATATGAACAGACAGAAGTATTTGATATCCGTATTGAAAATAATAAAGTGACTGGAGTTATTACAAGTGAAGGTATTGTCACATGTGAGAAAGTCGTTATTGCAGGAGGTTCATGGAGCACGAAGTTACTCAGTTATTTTCACCGCGATTGGGGTACATATCCAGTTAAAGGAGAAGTGGTTGCGGTAAGAAGTAGAAAACAACTTTTAAAAGCACCTATTTTTCAAGAAAGATTTTACATTACTCCAAAGCGCGGTGGACGTTACGTAATTGGGGCAACAATGAAGCCACATACGTTCAATAAAACTGTGCAGCCAGAAAGTATAACTTCTATATTAGAGCGTGCTTATACAATATTGCCAGCTTTAAAAGAAGCAGAATGGGAAAGCACGTGGGCAGGATTAAGACCACAATCGAATCATGAAGCTCCTTATATGGGAGAGCATGAAGAAATAAAAGGTTTATATGCTTGCACGGGCCATTATCGAAACGGTATTTTATTAAGTCCTATTTCTGGCCAATATATGGCTGATTTAATAGAAGGAAAGCAAGAGAATCATTTGCTAGATTCATTGCTTTCTAGAAGAGTTTAGAAAGGGGATGGAAGTTTGAATTTAAAAATTAATGGTAACCAAATTGAAGTGCCAGCGAGTGTAAAAACAGTAGCTGAGCTACTTACACATTTAGAGCTAGATAACAGAATTGTTGTAGTAGAGCGTAATAAAGATATTTTACAAAAAGATGATCATACAGATACATCTGTTTTTGATGGAGACCAAATTGAGATTGTAACTTTCGTAGGAGGCGGTTGATTATGTTAAACATTGGACCATTTTCATTTCATTCTAGACTTTTATTAGGAACAGGTAAATTCCCTGATTTTGACGTACAGCAAAAGGCAATTGACGTTTCTGAAGCTGAAATTTTAACGTTTGCAGTACGTCGTATGGATATCTTTGATGCAAAGCAACCTAATTTATTAGAGAAACTTGATGTGAAAAAATATACGTTATTACCAAATACAGCAGGAGCAAAAAACGCTGAAGAGGCTGTTCGTATTGCAAAATTAGCAAAAGCTTCTGGGCTTTGTGACATGATAAAGGTAGAAGTTATTGGTGATGATAGAACGTTATTACCTGATCCGGTAGAAACATTAAAGGCATCTGAAATGTTACTGGAAGAAGGATTTATCGTACTTCCGTATACATCTGATGATGTTGTATTAGCACGTAAATTACAAGAGCTTGGCGTGCATGCGATTATGCCAGGAGCATCTCCAATCGGATCAGGACTTGGTATTGTAAATCCATTAAATTTGAGCTTCATTATTGAACAAGCGACAGTACCAGTTATCGTTGATGCCGGTATTGGTAGCCCAGCTGATGCGGCATTTGCAATGGAATTAGGAGCAGATGGCGTGTTATTAAATACAGCTGTATCAGGAGCAAAAGATCCTATTAAAATGGCACAAGCAATGAAATTAAGTATTGAAGCAGGCCGTTTAGGATTTGAAGCAGGTCGCATTGCACGTAAGCGTTGTGCAACTGCAAGTAGTCCTTTAGAAGGAATGAGCGTAGTTGAATAATCGATATTCTCGCCAAGAACTATTTTCTCCAATTGGAGAAGAAGGACAGCAAAAGATAAGAGAAAAGCATGTGCTTATTATCGGTGCAGGTGCATTAGGTAGTGCAAATGCAGAGATGTTTGTAAGAGCAGGTGTTGGCAAGATAACAATTGTTGACCGTGATTATGTAGATTGGAGTAATTTACAAAGACAACAATTGTATGCAGAGAGCGACGTAAAGAATAATCTTCCAAAAGCTATAGCGGCTAAAAAACGTTTAGAAGAGATTAATAGTGATGTAACAATAGAAGCTCTCGTTCAAGATGTAACAGCTGAAGAGCTAGAAGAACTTGTTATAAATGTTGATGTAATTATTGATGCGACTGATAATTTCGAAACGCGCTTTATTGTAAATGATATATCACAAAAATATTCTATTCCATGGATTTACGGTGCATGTGTAGGTAGTTACGGTCTTTCTTACACAATCCTTCCTAGTAAAACACCATGTTTATCATGTTTATTACAGTCGATTCCGCTTGGCGGGGCAACATGTGATACAGCGGGTATTATATCACCTGCTGTATCTCTTGTCGTTTCTCATCAAGTAACAGAAGCTCTTAAACTGTTAGTAGAAGATTACGAATCACTTCGAGATGGGCTTGTATCGTTTGATATGTGGAAGAATGAGTATTCATGTATGAATGTGCAAAAACTTCGCCAGCATAATTGTCCTTCATGCGGAGAGAATGCATTATATCCGTATTTAAATAAAGAAAACACATCAAAAACAGCAGTTTTATGCGGGCGAAATACAGTTCAAATTAGACCACCTCATAAAGATGAAATGAATTTTGAACAATATAAAGAGTTGTTGGAAGGTCGTGTAAATGATTTAAATATAAATCCATATTTACTATCATTTTCTGTTGAAGACAAGAGGTTAGTAGCCTTTAAAGATGGCCGTGTGCTCGTACATGGAACGAAAGATATAAGCGAAGCAAAAACGATTTATCATCGCTATTTTGGATAGAAAAGGATGAGTGGGATGAAAGTGAATAAAGCTTTAACAATTGCAGGGTCTGATAGCGGCGGCGGTGCTGGAATTCAGGCAGATTTAAAAACATTCCAAGAGCTTGGTGTATACGGAATGACGGCTATTACGGCAATTACTGCTCAAAACACGCTTGGCGTTCAAGGGGTATATCCTGTTCCATTAGAAGGTATTACAGAACAGCTGAATTCAATTGGTACGGATGTAACACCAGATGCAGTGAAACTAGGAATGTTATTTAGTAGTGAAATAATTCAAATTGTTGCAGAACAAATTAAAAAGTTTGGCTGGAATAATATTGTGCTAGATCCCGTTATGATTGCAAAAGGCGGTGCATCATTATTACAGCAAGAAGCAGTTCAAGCATTAAAAGAATATTTATTACCAGTAGCAACTGTTATAACACCGAATGTTCCAGAAGCAGAAGTGTTAACTGGGGTGGAGATTCATAATGTTGAAGATAGTAAGGAAGCTGCAAAAGTATTGCACAAATTAGGTGCTAAATATGTGCTTATGAAGGGCGGACATGCAGAATATCAAGGGAATGAAGTAATTGATTTCCTCTTTGATGGAGAAGAATTTATTGAGTTTAGAAGCGAGCGAATTCCTTCAAAGCAAACGCATGGAAGTGGGTGTACATTTGCTTCAGCGGTTACAGCAGGACTTGCGAAAGGATACTCAATTGAAGATGCTGTTCAAGAAGCAAAACGATTTATTAGTATAGCAATTGAAGAGCCATTGAATATTGGTAGTGGTCATGGACCGACGAATCATTTTGCGTATAAAGTGAATAGAACGCGTGTATAGATAAGTGAAAAGCCAGTTTTATAACTGGCTTTTTTTCTGTTTACTTTTTCAAAATACAGGAGTAATATATCAGCCAGAATACATTTTTTTGTAAACGCTGAGTCCAATTATATGGAGCGGAGGAACCAATTTGTGCAGTGTCACTAGGGGTGAATCTTTCAAGTTTGAAAGTAGGGCTACTCTCAAAGTCCGAATCCGACAGCTAACTTCGTAAGCGTCTTGAGAGAGGACGGTGCCATGATGGATACATCACTTCATCGATCTGATTAGTATAGGGGAATATCAATCTATGTTTGATTTCTTTTATACTAAGGAGGATGAGGTACATGGAACTAACACTTATTTGTGTTGGAGAAGAAAGTAAGGTAAATAGTTTAAGAGATTTAGTATCATTTCAACATGAGTTAATTATTTTTACAGCAAATGAAGAGATAGCGGCTGAAGTTAGGAATTGTGGGTTTGATTGGACTTATAGTTGTAGTAAGGAGCAGGACTTTACTAGTATTTGTGAGTGTATTAAGAAGGTGATTTTACTAGGGGATGAGCTTCCAATCGTTAGTTTTTTCACAGAACACATTCGCTTTTCTTTTCAAGCACCTATTACTGTTGTTACAAGGAATAAACGATATCCAGCGAGGCTCTATGAAACCATTGGAGCTAAGTTTGTCGTGTTTACAAATTGTGATAATATTTCTTTTTTATTTTTTGAATAGGGCGGGGGAAGAAATGATGAAGGTACTATTACTTGGAGATATAGCAAATCGTTGGGCAGTATCGGTAGAGCGAGTTCAAGAATTGGTTCAGATCGATCCCCTTTTTCCAGGGCCGTATATTATATTACCATCAAAAGATGCTTTGTATTTAGAGGTAGATATTACCGAGTATGAGCAGCTACATGCAGAATTGACACAAGTTTATATTCGCGGGAGAAATTTACGTGCATTTTTACGAGGAGAATAAAGGTTGAATAAAAAAGAGCGAATGCTGAGTGCAACAAGCTATGCACTTCATGTCATTCGCTTTTTTTATTTCATATTTAAAAGGTCATTTTTAAGAAAAGAAAAGAGAAATAAAGAAAATAGATGAAATAACAGTAATAATCTTCAATGTAAGCGTTTAAATGAATGTAAATATTATTATTTTCAGTAATTTACCCCTTTACAAGTGAAATATAGAGGAGTATATTTACTCTCATAAATCATTCATAAAATTTCCAAAAAAACCTAAAATCGCTGAGTTCCAGAAATGGAGCGGGGGAACCAATTTTGTGCATCGTCACTTGGGGTGAATCTTTCAGTTTTGAAAGTAGGGCTACTCTTTAGGCCCGAATCCGACAGCTAACCTCGTAAGCGTTTAGAGAGGAGGTTTACTTTTTGTTGTTCATTTTTTGAACACTGAGTAGAGCTCAGTGTTCTTTTTTAATATTTAAATGGTAAATTTTAACAAAAAGAGAGGGATAGTTATGTTAGATGTTGTAATGGTCGGGATTTTTATTTTATTAGTTGCATCGATGGCAAGTCTTGCAAGTTGGTCAGATAAAGTTGTGAAAGAAGGAAAGCAATCATGATGATTGTCTTATCGGTTATTGTCGCAGCAATTACAGTGTATTTAGTGTATGCATTATTAAATCCAGAGAAGTTTTAATTAGGGGGAATCATTCATTATGATTTGGGTTGCAGTCATTATTACAATGCTCTTGTTTATTTTAGTAGCAAAGCCAACGGGGATTTATTTAGAAAAAGCTTTTCAAGGTAGCAAAACATTAGATAAAGTATTCGGGCCTTTTGAAAAACTTATTTTTAAAATTACGGGTGTAAAAGCATACAATCAAACGTGGAAACAGTACGCATTATCATTAGTTTTATTAAATGGATTTATGATCGTTGTCGTATACTTCATTTTCAGATTACAAGGTGTGCTGCCGCTAAATCCAGCACATATTGAAGGGATGGAGCCTACGCTCGCTTTTAATACAGCGATTAGTTTTATGGCTGATACAAATTTACAGCATTATAGCGGTGAAAATGGTTTATCCTATTTATCACAATTAATCGGGATTACATTTTTAATGTTTGCGGCACCAGCAACGACATTAGCGCTCGTTATGGCTTTTATAAGAGGACTTGCTGGAAAAGAACTTGGTAACTTTTTCGTTGATTTTACGAGAGCGTTAACGAGAGTGTTTCTTCCTATTGCATTTATTGCGGCACTAGTTTTTGTCGCACTTGGCGTACCACAAACGTTAGATGGGGCGGTTACAGCACAAACGATTGAAGGTGCAAAGCAAAGTATTTTACGTGGACCTGTTGCATCATTCGTTTCCATTAAGGAACTTGGAAATAACGGCGGTGGATTTTTCGGAGCAAATTCTACGCATCCTTTCGAAAATCCAGGACAAATGAGTAATATTTTGCAAATGATGCTTATGATGTTATTACCAACAGCACTTCCATTTACGTACGGACGAATGGTCGGAAATAAAAAACAAGGCCGCATCCTTTTCGTGTCACTATTTATGGTATTTTTACTAGGGTTTATAACGATTACGACATCTGAACTAAACGGGAACCCGGCATTAAATGGAATGGGTATCGAACATGTACAAGGAAGTACAGAAGGGAAAGAAGTACGATTTGGAACAGTATTTTCTTCACTATACGCAACGGTAACGACAGCTGCTGAAACAGGCGCTGTTAATACGATGCATGATACGTTAACACCAATTGGCGGTTTAGTTCCGCTTGTAAATATGATGTTAAATACTGTGTATGGCGGCGTTGGAGCAGGTTTTGTAAACATTATTATGTATGCAATTATCGCGGTGTTTATATCTGGGTTAATGGTTGGACGGACACCAGAGTTTTTAGGTAAAAAGATTGAAGGTAAGGAAATGAAATTAATCGCGGTCACGATTTTATTTCATCCATTGCTCATTTTAGGATTTTCGGCATTAGCTCTTTCAACAAATTTAGGGACGGATGCTATTTCTCATTCCGGTTTCCACGGTTTGACGCAAGTGGTATATGAATATACATCGTCAGCTGCGAATAACGGATCTGGATTTGAAGGATTAGGAGATAATACACCGTTTTGGAATATTACGACTGGTTTAGTTATGTTTTTAGGACGTTACTTCAGTTTAATTACGATGCTAGCTGTGGCAGCTTCATTGAAAGAAAAAACGGTAGTGCCAGAAACAGTCGGAACGTTCCGTACAGATAATAGTTTATTTGGTGGCATCTTCATCGGAACAATTGTAATTGTCGGTGCATTAACATTCTTCCCGATGTTAGTACTCGGTCCAATTGCAGAATTTCTTACATTGAAGTAATGGAGGGTAAATGATGAGACCGGTAGTAGTAAAAGAAAAACAATTAAATGAGTCACAAATACATGCTGTAGAAGATGAAGTTAGACAAGCGAAAACGATGGATCGTGATATCGTAACACATGCGATGAAGCAATCCGTTGCGAAATTGAATCCGAAAGTCATGATAAAGAATCCGATTATGTTCGTTGTGGAAATTGGATTTATCATTACGTTCATTTTATCTTTTCTTCCAAGCAGTTCTAGTAGTATACCAGGATGGTTTAATATAACAGTTTCTCTCATTCTATTATTTACAGTTTTATTTGCGAATTTTGCAGAAGCATTAGCAGAAGGTCGTGGTAAAGCGCAAGCCGATTCTTTAAAGCAGTCGAAGAAAGATGTGTTTGCAAATGTAGTAAAAGAAAATGGAGACATTGTCCAAGTTTCAGCAACTGATCTTAGAAAAGGTGACGTTGTTATCGTAAAACAAGGAGAAATGATTCCAAGTGATGGCGAAGTAATCAAAGGATTAGCATCTGTAGATGAATCTGCAATTACAGGTGAATCAGCTCCTGTTATAAAAGAAGCAGGCGGTGATTTTTGTTCCGTAACAGGTGGAACGATGGTCGTAAGTGATGAAATTACAATTGTCATTACGAGTAATCCTGGTGAATCATTTATCGATAAAATGATTTCTTTAGTAGAAGGAGCTGCTCGTCAAAAAACGCCGAATGAGATTGCTTTAAATACAGTATTAACGAGCTTAACTCTTATTTTCTTAATCGTCGTTGTGACGTTGCCGATTTTTACAAATTATTTAGGTTTTCAAATTGATACTGCTGTACTTGTAGCGTTGTTAGTATGTTTAATTCCAACGACAATTGGTGGTTTGCTATCAGCGATTGGTATTGCGGGGATGGATCGGGTGACAAAATTTAACGTGCTAGCGATGTCAGGGAAAGCAGTAGAAGCTGCGGGCGATATTAATACAATTATTTTAGATAAAACAGGTACAATTACTTTTGGGAACCGAATGGCTCATACATTATTGCCTGTAGGAAATGAAACGATTGAGCAAGTTGGAAAGTGGGCCGCTATTAGTTCTGTTTTAGATGAAACACCAGAAGGTCGATCTGTTATCGAGTATGTGCAGGGAAAATCTATATCATATAATAGAGAACTTGCAGAACAAGGTGAGTTTGTTCCGTTTAAAGCAGAAACGAGAATGAGTGGTGTTGATTTACAGGACGGAACGAAAGTGAGAAAAGGTGCTGTCGGTAGCGTGATTGAATGGGTTCAGTCACAAGGTGGAACAATTCCGAAAGATGTAAATCAAAAAGCAGATTTCATTTCAAAAGAGGGCGGAACACCACTTGTAGTTGCAGTGAATAATCGTATTTACGGTTTAATCTATTTAAAAGATACAGTAAAACCTGGTATGCGTGAACGTTTTGAACAGTTACGTCAAATGGGGATTAAAACGGTTATGTGTACAGGGGATAACCCATTAACAGCAGCAACCATTGCAAAAGAAGCAGGAGTAGATGAATTCGTTGCCGAGTGTAAACCGGAAGATAAAATTGCTGTCATTAAAGCAGAGCAAGATAAAGGGAAACTTGTAGCGATGACAGGTGATGGTACAAATGATGCTCCAGCATTAGCGCAGGCGGACGTTGGATTAGCGATGAACAGTGGTACGACAGCAGCGAAAGAAGCGGCAAACATGATTGATCTAGACTCGAATCCAACGAAAATTATTGAGGTTGTAGGAATCGGTAAGCAATTGTTAATGACGCGAGGTGCTTTAACGACGTTTAGTATTGCGAATGATATAGCAAAATATTTTGCAATCATTCCAGCAATGTTTACACTTGCGATTCCGCAAATGGAGGCATTGAACATTATGAAATTAACATCACCACTGTCAGCGATTTTATCAGCATTAATATTTAACGCTGTTATTATTCCATTACTCATTCCGTTAGCGATGAAAGGTATTGCATATAAACCGATGAGTTCTAATGCATTGCTTAGCCGAAACTTACTTATTTATGGGCTTGGCGGAGTTATCGTTCCGTTCATTGGAATTAAAGTAATTGATATAATTGTCGGCTTGTTCATATAAGGAAGAGGGGAAAAAGATGGAGAAGAAACAAAGTATACTATCACCAATTATCCGTATTACTTTTACATTTCTAGTGTTGTGCGGACTTGTATACCCGCTTATTGTTACTGGTATTGCACAAGCCGTGATGAAGGATAATGCGGATGGAAGTCTAATATATAATGATAAAAATGAAGTGATTGGTTCTAAATTAATCGGGCAAAACTTCACGGATCCACGTTATTTTCAAGGGCGTGTTTCTAGTATTGAATATAAGGCTGAAGCATCTGGTTCAAATAACTATGCACCATCTAATCCAGATTTAGAGAAACGAGTAGAGAAAAGTATTGAAGAGTGGAAGAAACAAAATCCGAGCGTTCCAGTTACAGAAGTACCGATAGATTTAGTGACAAATTCAGGTTCAGGGCTTGATCCTGATATTAGTCCGAAGGCAGCTTCTGTGCAGGTGGATCGCATATCGAAATTAACGAATATTCCGAAAGAAAAACTTAATCAATTGATTAAAGATCAAACAGAAGGTGCTGCGCTTGGTTTATTTGGAGAGACCCGCGTAAACGTCTTAAAGCTAAATTTGGCATTACAGGAATTAATGAAATAGTAACAGTGCTACCTCAATCTAACGGATTGAGGTAGCGTTGTTTCGAATGAAAGGTAGTGTTTATTGTGTATGCAGATGATTATGAACCGAAGTTTCAAAGGCGAACGCCAGAGGAATATTTAGAATATATTCGTCAGCAAAATCGCGGAAAGTTAAAGTTATATGTAGGAGCAGCTCCAGGCGTAGGAAAAAGTTATAAAATGCTCTTTGATGCAAGGGAAATGAAAAAAGATGGAATTGATATTGTAATTGGTTTAATTGAAACGCATGGAAGAAAAGAGACGGAAGAAGCAATTGCTGATTTAGAAAAAGTTCCTTTGAAAGAAATACAGTATAAAGGAAAGGTATTTTATGAGCTTGATGTGGAAGGAATAAAAAAACGCGCGCCGCAAGTAGTCGTAGTGGATGAACTTGCGCATAGTAATGTTCCTGGTTCTAAGCATAAAAAACGTTATATGGATGTGCAGGAATTGTTAGAGGCTGGTATATCGGTATTATCAGCTTTTAATATTCAACATTTAGAAAGTGTTCATGATATTGTAGCTCAAATTACGAATGTAAAAGTAAGAGAACGAGTTCCAGATTTTATTTTACAAAAAGCAAATGAAATTCAGCTCGTTGATGCAACACCGGAAGTACTTCGGAAGAGGTTAATAGACGGAAAGATATATAAAGAAGAAAAAATTCAGCAAAGCTTACAAAATTTCTTTACGCTTAATAATTTAGGAGCACTTAGGGAATTATCACTTCGCGAGGTGGCCGATGATATGGACGAGAAAATTAGCCAAACAGTAATAGAACCAATTGGCGTAAAAGAAAAAATTCTTGTTTGTGTACAATACAGTTCAACAGCGGAGAAATTAATAAGACGGGGATGGCGCATGGCTGATCGGTTAAATGCTGAATTGTATGTATTAAATGTTGAAAGAGAAAATATAGACTCTCTTTCAGCTGGTAAAAAACAAACAATTGAAGAGTGGAAGACGCTCACGAATCAATTTGATGCGAGTTTTGTATTAGAAGAAGCAAAGGGAAGAAAGCCAGCGGATGTTATTATTGAAGTCGCGAAAAGATTGCAAGTAACACAAATTTTACTTGGGCAATCAGCGAGAACGCGGTGGGAAGAAATTCGAAAAGGTTCTATTGTAAATGAAATTATGAGACAAACAAAGTATATTGATATTCATATTGTTGCGGATCAAAGAGGGTAAAATAGAGCCGACCTTTTTTGGGGCTCTATTTTGCTTTTTGTACAGAATGAAAACTTAGCATTTTCATTGTATATAAGATTACAAGTAAAAATATAATTGCGCCTAGGAAGAAAATCCAAAAGTAATTTTGGTTAAATAAAAGAAATCCACCTATAAGTGGCCCTGTGCCCATACCAAGATAGCGGATGAAGTTGTACATACCGATAGCTGTTGCGCGTTCTTGTACGAATTCTTCTGTTAATAAAGTAGTGTGAGTTGGCATAGAAAGTCCCATACTAAAACCGTACAAAGATGTAACGATAATGATGAATGGGATATTGATGTTATATGTGAAAGAGAATAAAACGACACATATAATATTGAAGAAACTCGTAATAAATAAAGCTTGCTTTGTTGTGAGGCGTTTTTGCAAAAACTTGTAGCAAAAACTTCCTAGCATGATAGAAAGAGACATTGGTACAAACATAAGACCAATTTTATTTACAGTTAAATGAAATGAATTTGTTAAAATACTCGGTAAAAAAACGAGAAAGCAAAAGTAAATACAAAATTGAATGAAGCCAATAAGAGTAATAGAAAATCCAGTTTTATTTTTTAAGATAAGAGAGTAATTCTTTTGTGCTTTAGATTGTTTAATTATATTTGGCTTTGTTTCTGGGAGTAGTGAAATGTTTATAATTAATAAGATAATGCCAAGTGTAGATAAAAAGAGAAATACAGATAAGTGACCATTTATACTGCCAAGATAACCACCTATGAGAGGAGCCATTGCAGGTGCGAGGGCAAGTAACATTTGGTATAGGCTCATCGCTTCTCCGCGTTCTTTTCCTTCAAATAAATCGCCGATAATCGTTGCTGAAACTACAGGTATAGCCGCTATTCCTATAGCTTGAACAGCTCTAAAAAAGAGAAATAAATAAATGTTTGCCGAAAAAGCACATCCGATTGAACCAATTGTACTAATGACTAAACTAGGGATAAGGACAGATTTTCTCCCTTTTGTATCAATTAAAGGTCCATATACGAGCTGCATAATTGCAAGAACGAATGTGAAAAGTGAAACTGTTACATTTACAAGATAAAGAGAAGTGTGAAAAGAATTTTGAATCATCGGTAAGATAGGTGTGTAAATATTTTGAGCGAAGGAACCGAGTAAGGCACTAATACAGACAACATATAAAATGAAAGTTAGTTTAGATTTTTTCATCTTGTTAACCTCCTTGTGTTTTAGTTTCCTTGGAAACTAAATTTATTTTAACATGATTTTCTTACTTGTAAAGATGAAAAAATGGTTTTAAAATGGTATATAGTTAAATTGTTTCTTTGGAAACTTAGGAGGCGAACGGATTGAAGCATGCAACGAAGCAAATGGAAATACTGTCGGACATTCGTACACTTTTGCATAAAAAAGAAGAACATTTAAAACGACAAAATGAGAAGTTTCTTCGTGAGACAGGCGTAAGTAGTATGTCTTTATCTGAGTTACATGTAATCGAATGTATCGGAAAAAATGGTTTGATGAATGTAACGGCAATTACGACAGAAATGGGCATGACGAAGGGAGCAATCTCTAAAATTTGTACAAAGTTGTTTCAAAAGCAATTCGTTGAGAAGATGCAAATGTTAGATAATCAAAAAGAAATCTTCTTCAGCTTAACGGAGAGTGGGAATGAAATATATAAAGCTCATGAAAAATTGCATAAGCTAGCTGAAGAAAAGTGGTTGTTACTTTTAGATGGATATACGAAAGAAGAGCAAGACTTTATTCAAAGGTTTATAAAGGATGTCTCCGGTCATTTGGAAATATAATTGGAAGAAAAAACTCCTTTTTCTCAAGTCTTTTAAATATAATTTCTGAAAGAACTCATATATAATAGAAAAAGATACTTAACATGGTGAATAATTAAAGAGTCAATATATATAGAGGAGAGAGTAACATGCTTGAAAATACGGGGTTAGTATTAGAAGGCGGCGGTATGCGTGGTGTATACACGGGCGGAATATTAGAATACTTTATGGAACAAGATTTATATTTTCCATATGTAATCGGTGTATCAGCTGGTGCTTGTCATGCAGCGTCGTATCTTTCCAGACAAAGAAATAGAAATAAAACGGTCAATATTGATTATGCATCACATCCGAAATATTTATCGTATAAAAACTTATGGAGAAAACGTCAGCTATTTGATATGGATTTCATTTTTCACGAAATCCCAGAAAAGCATGTGCCGTTTGATTTTGAAACATACTTTAATAGCCCGGAACGTTTCCTTGTAGGAACGACGGATTGTGAAACAGGGCAATCAGTTTATTTTGAAAAAGAAGGCACGAATGATGATGCGCTAAATTTATTACAAGCGTCTAGTTCATTGCCTTTCATTGCACCAGTAGTAAATTATCGTGGTAAGCAACTGTTAGATGGCGGGATTTCTGATCCAATTCCAGTTCGTAAAGCACAGGAAGATGGATTTAAAAAATCAGTCGTAATTTTAACGAGAAATCATGGTTACGCAAAGAAAAAATCAAGATTTGGGTGGATTGCTGCGAAAGCTTATAAAAAATATCCGAACCTTGTGAACACGATGCTAAATCGTTATGAAGTGTATAATGAAACACTTCACTATATTGAAAAAGAAGAACAAGCTGGGAATTTATTTGTTATTCGTCCAGAAGTACCGCTTCAAGTAGATCGTATGGAAAAAGATACAGCAAAACTACAAAATCTATATGAGCAAGGCTATGAAGATGCAAAGAGACAATTTGCAGATTTGCAGGCGTTCTTGCAAAAATAAATATTAGGCTGTGGAGAAGAATTTCTCTGCAGCCTTTTTATATTGCTACTTATACGTTACTTTTTAAAAATGTATGAATGTTTAAGTGTTTAAAGAGTTTGTAAAACATAGAGGTGTCTTATTGAGGAGAATTTACTTGAGAGGTATTATGACGATGTAGCGCTACAAAACTATTTAATTTATAAGGTGATTATTAATGAAAGGAAAAGTTTTTTCAATTACGACTTTAGTATTATTAGCAACATCAATCTCAACAAGTGCATTCTATCCAACTCTAAGCGGTAACCTACTATCTTATAGAGCTCAAACTACTACGAATCAAAATGCATCTCGTTGTTCAGTAGCAATTTCTTTTATTAAATCAAATGGAAATAATTCATATATTGAAAGCGCTTCAGACAAATTAGGATCCCATGAATCTGGAAGAGTATTAAACGCAACTGTGAGTAATGGTGCATATAACGCCTTTGGTGCAAAAGGACTATACTCTGAGCATTATGCTAATGAAAATAATGACTATCAAGAAGATACACACAAAGGTACTTTTGATAGTAATGGTAACTTACGATTACAGTGGTAAAAAGCATTAAACAGTTGTCTTTATAAATATTTGGATAAGGAGATGTTCATCATCTCCTTCTTATTTAAAAGGAGCACAGACATGTACCTAGCTTTTAAAAATATAAAAAGCAATAAACTGTTTTTCTTAATTCTCCTTATGTCATTTTTTATTTCTTTTCTTTCTATATCAATAGCCGCACTTTTAACAGAATCTAAACGAAACTTTATATCTGCTTTTCAAATCGGTTTTCCAGAGAAGAATCAAATTTTAACTGTTCCGATAGCGAATGCAACTGAATTGGAAGAGATAATTCCTTTCATACAAGATATTTTTGTTAAAAGTGATATTTATGTAGAGCATTTAAAAGCATTAAATAGTTCAGGGGCAACAAAGATTATAGCTGTGAACTTAAAAGATGATTATTATTGGAAGCCATATATTTCTGAAGGACAATATTTTCATCGTGAAAATGTAAACAATATGGTTGTTGGCGATCAAACGAATGTAGAGGAGTTATATGAATTTGATGATACATATAAAAAAATAGGAACTATATCAAGAAAAGACAGTGACGTCGGTGTAGCAGGTATATACGTTCCACTTCAAAACTTACCTACTATATCTAAAAAAGGTATTATCGCGAGTAAACAATTACAATTAACAGTTGTTAATCCTACATCATCTATTCATAACGAAATAAAAAAGTTTATGGATAGGAGTAAAGAAGTGCTTTCGGGAGATGTTCAAATACTGAATGAACGAGATCTTCAGGAACTACATGTGACACATATAGATCCAGCAAATAAGTATTATTATAAATTCATTCTTGTTGCAATTGTTTCTGGCATTTCTGCGGTTTTATTTTGGATTTATAAAAAAGAAAGAGAGATTTCATTAAAAAAAGCAGTAGGTGCTTCTAATATATCTATTTACTGCGAACTATATATTCAAATTTTGTTTATTTCTCTAGTGGCGATGCTGTTGGTTTTTCTGGTGTTAGAAATGTTTTCTGGAACAATTCATACGTATTTTCAGACATACTTATTAAAACCGTTAACACCATATGTATTGGTATGTAATATTGTTTTTATAATTTTTCTTACAATGTTTGTTACTGTAATTCCAATCAAGCACATTATAAATATATATCCCGGAAAACATTTAAGAACGTAGGAGGTCTTCATGTTTTTTATATTTGATTCTATACGGTCTGTGAAAAAACGGTTATTACCAAGTTTGATTATAGTAATTTCTTTAATTATTGCATTTTCTTCAGCAATAGAATTTGTTAGTAATCTTTCGGGATATCGAAAAATGATGACGGTAGCAAATAATTTATCGACTCATAAAAATTTTTATGAACTTTATGCGACGCAAGATATAACATTGTTTAGCGAAGAAAAAGCAAAAAATGATTATCAACATTTCATGCAAGGGTTATCTAATACGATACCAATAACAAATAAAACAAATTATTTGTTCCGTAACTATTCACTTAGTTTAAAAAAAGAAAATGGAACGATAAAGACTCTTATTGTTGATAAAGATATTAATAAGTACTTTCATATACGAATTTCACAAGGCAGATATTTTGAGGAATCGGAATTTCATAAATCAGTATTTGATATTAGACCTGTTATATTAGGGGCTAATTATATAGAAAAGGTATCTATTGGTGATGTTATACCATCTGGAAAAATGAAGCTAAAAGTAATTGGCTTTTTAGAAAAAAAATTCACCATTTACATATCCTCGAAGTGGTGAAATATCGGATAATCGTATTACATTATTAGATGACATGGCGATTTTACCAATTGGAACAGAAGAAATAGAGTTCTATAGTGTAGAACTTTTATACAATGGGTTAATTATAGAAACAAAGGAGCAGATAAATATAAATGAATTTCAAAAGAAAGTATTAAAGGTAACGGAAGGTAAGGGTTATTCGTATTATGTTACAAATCCGAATAAATTGTTAGAAAATGAAAAACAAGGTATTGATAATATGTCATACCCCTTATTATTAAGCGGTACAGTCTTATTTTTTTCATTTCTATCTATTGTATTGACATCAATGGCAGCACTTTATATGGAACGTAAAAATATTTCTATTAAATCAGCGTTAGGTGCAAGCACTTTTCAAATATGTCTTCCATTTATTATTGAGTATATGTTGCTATTCGTTTTAGCGATATGTATAGGAATAATGTATTTTCAATGGGAGAATAGCGGAGTAATTGAAATTCAGAAAGGGCTAGAAAATAGTATAGTATCTTTCTTTGGAACGTTAAAAGTCTCTATAGAATCATTGGTTGTTATAGGTGCTTTATCACTTGTAATGATCCTCGTTATATATGCAATCATTTATTTCAATGTACTAAAAATAAAAAATACATATATGAAAGAGGTGTTATAGATGATTCAGCTCGCAAATGTGGCTAAGGGCTTTGGAAAGAATAATTTTAGTGCTTTAAAAGATATTAATCTTACAATAGAAAAAGGCGAAATGATAGCCATTATGGCCCCCTCTGGTTCGGGGAAGTCTACTCTCCTTAACATTATTGGCTTAATCGATACCCCCTCTGCTGGAAAGTATTTTTTAGATGGAATGGATACGAGTACATTAAAGCAAAACTATCATAAGTATAGAAACACGGAAGTTGGATTTGTGTTTCAAAACTTTTCGCTACTCGATGATTATACGATTATTGAAAATGTAATGCTTCCACTTGTATATAGAAGAATTTCTCATAAGAAACGTATGCAAATATCAAAAGAAATGCTGAAAATGGTAGGGCTTGAGAGGCATATTAACAAATATCCTTACGAGTTATCAGGAGGAGAACAGCAAAGAACAGCAATAGCAAGGGCTTTAGCACAAGATACAAAAATTATACTTGCTGATGAACCGACTGGTGCTCTTGATCAAGAAAATGGGGAAAAAATTATGAGTATTTTACAAGAGATTAATAAAGAAGGAAAAACAGTGCTAGTTGTTACACATGATCAAAAGGTAGCTGCATATTGTCAGAGGACGATAAGGTTACTTGATGGTTGTATGGTATAATATGGATAATGTTATGTGAAGAGGTGATACATATGGAAAATGTATATAAAGGACTTAGGCATACCGGATTTACTGCAATGCTTATTTTTGGAGGGGTATTTCTACTTCGCTGGCTCATACATGATGAGATGCTACTGGATCAGCTTATTGGATTTAGTGTAGGAATGGTAATGGTTGTTTCGTCAGTTTCCATTCAAAAGTATAGTAAAGAATTACAGATGAATGAGAAATATTAATAATTTTTAATTGCTGTTATCTTTTTCATAGTTTAGGAATAGTGGAGGCTTTCGTGTGATTTTCTTATTTGTAGTATATTTTGTTTTCATTATGACGTTGGTAATTACGTTTCTTCTTTCACAAAAGTCATATAAGAAGCCTATTATTAAATATATACCAACGTTAGTATTGTTTATTTTGGCTTTCATTTCTTCTGCTATGTTTGTATTGAATAATGGAATGGGAGAGCTGATGATATCGGTCTCTTTAGGGGTTGCAGCGATAGTGAACGGTCTTTTACTTCTTGTTTTGAAAGTAGTTCGTGTGATTGTTGCAAAGGGAAAGTAGAGCATCGAATTCGATGCTCTACTTTTTATTTACGCTTCTTTTTAATAAATGAAAAGGCTAAAGCTGTAATTAAAATGCTGCCTTTAATAATATCTTGTGCATAATAAGGGACGTTCATCATTGTGAGTCCATTTAATATAATTCCAATTAATACCGAGCCGAGGAATGTTCCGACTATATTTGGTTTCTTGGCACCGAACATTGCGTAACCGATATAGGCAGCTGCGACTGCATCCATTAATAATGGAGCACCAGCTGAAACTTGTCCTGTTCCAACGCGGCTGCATAGAATAATGCCGCCAATAGAAGCTAGTAAACCACTAATCATATAAGCATATACACGGTAACGATCAGTAGGAATACCGGCTAATCTAGCAGCTTCTCGATTCCCACCAGTCATATAAAAGAAACGACCGTACGTTGTTTTTTCTAAAAATAGATGTGCAATTAAAACGACAGTAAGCATGATAATGACAGGGACTGGAATTCCTAAGACGGAACCTTGACCGAGAAATAAAAAAGATGGAATAAAATGTCCTGTTGCACCGGACATTCCTTCATAAATTGAAGATCCTTTTGAAAATGTTAAGTGTAGTCCATTGACGATATACATGATACTTAATGTAGCTAGTAAATCAGGTAGTTTAATTCGGATAACGAGTAGTGCATTTAATAATCCAACTAATAATCCGCAAAGAATAGGAACAAGGAGTGTAACTAATAGTTCTTGTCGATATAAAACGAGACAAGAAGCAGCTGCAATTGTTGCTAAACTAGCGGTAGAGCCGACTGATAAATCAAACCCATCTACAATCAATGTAAAGGTAACGCCGATTGCAAGTAACGTTACGATGGAGATAGAACGTAAAATATCACTAATATTGTTATATGTTAAAAAAGAGTCATTGACGATAGAGAAAAAAATTGTAACACCTATAATAATAGCAATTGTACTAAATTGATAAAAAAGATGAGTAGGTAAATATAGTTTCTTAGTTTTCGTTTTATGAACGAGATTCAATGGAATAGCTCCCTTCAGATAAATGTAAAAGCTGTTCAGGAGATAGTTCGCTTGGTAAGTATTCACCTACAAATTCTCCGTTTGCCAGTATAAGAATGCGATCAGCGATATGCAACGCTTCATCTTGTTCTCCTGTGAAATAAATTACGGAACTTCCGTTTTCTGTAATGTTGCGAATGAATTGAAAAATGTCTTGTTTCGCAGCGATGTCTACACCTTTAGTTGGCTCGTCTAAAAGAAATAGATTAGGTTTGAATCCACTCCACTTTGCAATTGAGACTTTTTGTTGGTTTCCACCGCTAAGTGAATGAATAAGTGCCTTTGGGTCATTTGGTGAAATACCGAAAGAAGAAATTGCTGTAGTAGCATCATTTAATTCGGTTTGTTTTCGTTTCCAACCTGATTGATGTAAATTTGTGTGACTTATAATATCTTCCGAAAGAAATACGCCTTGTTTTCTTCTTTCTTCTGGTACAAGTGCGATTTTCGCTTTAATCGCATCTCGTGGTGTTTTAATCGTTAGTTTTTGACCGGCTATTTCTGCGTGATAAGTATGAAGAGCACCAAATAACGTTTCAGCAAGTGTTGTTTTTCCACTTCCAATTAATCCGTATATCACAACAGTTTCTCCTTTTCGTATTGTAAGAGAAAGGGGAGAATGACCTTCGTGTAATAGAAGCTCTTGTACTTTAAATAGTTCCTCGCTCCCGGTTTTTGGTGCTGTATTAATAGGAAGTGTAAGTTGTTTTCCAGTCATCGCTTCCACAATTTGTTGATCTGTAATCGTTGTAATGGTTTCAGAAAGGGCAACTTGACCGTTATGTAATACAGTTACATCATCCGCGAAATTTCGAATCTCTGATAAACGATGAGAAACTAAAAGGATGCCAATTCCTTTTGATGTTAAATCTTTTAATAGTTTCCCAAAGGTTTCAACTTCTTTTGGTCCAAGAGAAGAAGTAGGTTCATCTAATAAAAGGTAATTTGTATTGTTAGATAAAGCTCTTGCGATAAGAAGTAATTGTTTTTCATGTAATGAACAGTTTGAAACATCTTCCGAAACATTTAAATTTACCTGTACAGTTTGCAAATGTTGTTTAGCAAGTGCGACTAATTTGGACTTTGAAAATAGTACTTTATTTTGCATTGCTAAATGATCGATTAGTACATTTTCTAATACAGATAATCCGGGAATAAGTCCGTGATCTACTTCTTGTGTTACGAAAGAAATGCCATGCTTTTTTGCATCGCGCGGTGAAGTAAAGGAAACAGACTGAGTATCAATTTTTATATCGCCAACAACTGGTTGAATTTCACCAGTTGCTATTTTTAGTAAAGTACTTTTTCCTGCACCGTTCATGCCTAGTAAAGCGTGTACTTTTCCTTTTTGAATATGAATAGAAACATCTTCTAGAACAGGTGTAGCGACATGATAAGAATGTGTAATGTTTTGAAGAGAGAACGTCATCATTTTTTCTCCTTCTCTAATTTTTTCATCCAAGGGGAATATGCATCTTTTGAGTCTCCCCAACCGTTTATATATTTTGATAACTGATCCATTGTTATATTTTCTTTTGGTAAACTATTTTTCTTTACTAAATAAGGTTCTAGTGAATAAATATCTGGCGTTTGTTCACCAGCAATTTTTTTGTATAAAAATCGTACTTGAACCTTACCTACTTCAGCTGGATCAGTTGCAGCTGTAGCAGTCCAAGGTGAGTTTTCTTTTTGCATGAGTTGTAAATCCTCATTACTTAAGTCAATGCCATATACTTTTATATCTGTACGACCAGCTTGTTCAAGTGCTTTAACAGTCCCTTTAGCAAACTCATCCCACGAAGCGAAAATAGCTTGTAAATCGCCTTTTTTCGGATATTTCTTTAGTAAAGCTTCTACTTGTGTTTGTGTATCGAGTGGCGTGTTATTACTAGCAGTACCGAATCTTGCGATTTCTTTTATATTTGGATACCGTTTATAAAAAGCATCAATGATAACATTGCGACGTTCCATTGGAGCAAATCCGCCGACCCATACAACTGCGATATTTCCTTGTCCATTCAAATCTTCCGCTAATGTTTTTAATGATTTCCATGCAAGACTATAGTCATCTTGATCAATAATTGTCACACCTGGCAAGCGTAGATCGTTATCGAACGCAACTACGGGAATGTTCGCTTGTAACGCTTTTTCTACTCCAGGTTTTAGTGCTTCAGAACGGCCATGATCAATTAAAATACCATCCACTTTTGAATTAATAGCAGTATCTAAATTTGCAGCCATTTTTGCTAAATCGTTATCAGAATTGTAGACTTGTACACTGCCGCCAAATAGCTCAACTTGTTTTTTGACACCCTCAATATATTGAGAGGAAAAAGTTCCGATGGACATTTGCATAATTAATGCGATTTTTAATGGCTTCTTCATTTGGCTTGGAATTTCTGTTTGTAATTGATTTTCTACCGTTGTAGTCGCCTTTCTCACAGTTTGTTGCTTTTGTGAAGAGATAGTATCTTGTTCATTTGTACAAGCTGCTAATGTAAATAAGAGAAAAATAAGTACGATGGAACATAATTTTTTCATAAAAAAATCCCTCCTAAACTAAAAAGAGAGAGGAGGGAGTGAAAATAAAAAACGCCTTTTCATATAGAAAAGACGCCTTATCATATTACTCTTATCTTTCAACACAATGTGTTGTAAGAATTAGCACCGTGCCCATAAATGGGTCGGTTGCCGGGCTTCGTAGGGCTCATCCCTCCACCTGCTCTTGATAAGACATCCGATATTTAACTATTTTGAATTATTCCACAAACGAATGGTATTGTCAAACAGTATTTATAAAAAAATCCCTCAGGAAGAGGGATTTTAATGTGGTAAGAATATCAATTGATAAGCAAACAAAATTCCAAATACATATACAAGTGGGTGAACAGCACGGAATTTACCTTTTGCCACTTTCATAAGTGGGTATGAAATAAATCCAAGTGCGATACCTGTTGCGATACTTGATGTAAGTGGCATGCTTAAGATTACTAAGAATGCTGGGAATGCTTCATCAAATGCGTCCCAATCGATGTGGCGAACTGAACCCATCATAAGACTACCAACGATAATTAATGAGGGTGCAGTAATAGCTGATACACCAGAAACAGCACTTACTAATGGGCCGAAGAATGCTGCTAGTGCGAATAGAACCGCTACTGTAACAGTTGTTAAACCAGTACGACCACCAGCTGCAACACCAGCAGATGATTCAATGTAAGCTGTTGATGGTGTCGTTCCGAACATAGAACCAATAGTTGCTGAGAATGAGTCAGATAGAAGAGCTCGTCCTGCTTTTGGAAGCTTTCCGTCTTTCATAAATCCACCTTGTTGTGCAACGCCAAGTAATGTACCTGTTGTATCGAATAGTGTAACAAGGAAGAATGAGAATACAACGCCGTATAATCCGTAGTTAATTACGTCAGATACAGCAGTAATTGGATTTGAAACGATAATTCCTTCTGGTAAACCAGGCATTGATGTAACACCGTTTGAGAATGATAATTGTCCCGTGAAGAAAGCGATAATACCAGTTAATAGCATCCCGATAAATAGTGCGCCATTTACATTTAAAGACATAAGGACAATTGTAATTCCAAGTCCAGCTAATGCTAGTAGTACTGGAGCAGAGTGAAGATCACCAAGTCCAACTAAGTTTGCATCATTTTTTGTAACGATACCTGTTAAACGTAAACCGATAAAGGCGATAAATAGCCCGATACCAGCAGTAATTGCATGTTTTAAGTTTTCAGGAATTGCTTCCATTAATTTTGTACGGAAAGATGTAAATGATAGCAAAATTAAAATCATACCTGCTACGAATACAGCAGAGAATGCAATTGCGAAAGTCATGCCTTCATGCGCTTTTACAACAGAGTAAGAGAAGTAAGCATTTAATCCCATACCTGGCGCGATTGCGATTGGTAAGTTTGTAAAGATTGCCATAAATAATGTTCCGACAACAGCAGCGATAATTGTTGCTGTAAATGCTTGTTCAAATGGAACACCTGCATCTCCAAGGATAACAGGGTTTACGACAATGATATATGCCATTGTTAAGAAGGTAATAATACCTGCCATAATTTCAGTTTTAATAGAAGTTTTATGTTTTGAAAGGTTAAACATATAAACATCCTTTCTGTTTACGAATAATTTTCACAACAGTTATATATAATATTCGTTTTTTATCTATTTTGCAATAGTTTTGCATAAAAAGTTTATAACAATTCATATTTTGTGTCTTAAATTCGAATATTAATCGTAAAACGATGTGTGAATTTCAGCTTTTTATTGTGCACATGCTAAGGAAAAGGAGTTGAAAGCAGCTATGCCACAGCAAAAAAACTTTATAACAATGCCTACGCAACATCAAAATAAGCAGCCAGGTATTGAATCATTAATGAGCCCCCTTCCGCAGTTTGAAGATGCAAACTATAAAGGAAGTGAAAAGTTAAAAGGGAAGAATGTGTTAATTACGGGAGGAGATAGCGGAATTGGACGAGCAGTTTCCATCGCTTTTGCAAAAGAGGGAGCAAATGTTGCGATTGCTTATTTAGATGAGGAAGAAGATGCAAATGAGACGAAACAACGTGTTGAAAAAGAAGGTGTAAAGTGTGTATTGTTGCTGGGGGATTTGAGTAATGAACAGCATTGTAAAGATATTGTGGAAGAAACCGCCCGGCAGTTAGGTAGTTTAAATATTTTAGTGAATAACGTTGCACAGCAATATCCGCAGCAAGGGCTAGAGTATATTACAGCAGAACAGCTAGAAAAAACATTTCGTATTAATATTTTTTCTTATTTTCACGTTACGAAAGCAGCCCTTTCTCATTTGAAGAAAGGGGATGTCATTATAAATACGGCATCTATCGTTGCATATGAAGGAAATGAAACGTTAATTGATTATTCCGCAACGAAAGGAGCAATCGTAGCTTTTACAAGATCACTTTCTCAATCGTTAGTGCAAAAAGGGATTCGGGTAAATGGTGTTGCACCAGGCCCGATTTGGACACCGCTTATTCCATCGAGCTTTGATGAGAAGAAAGTCTCTCAGTTTGGGAGCAATGTCCCGATGCAACGGCCTGGTCAACCATATGAATTAGCGCCGGCATACGTATACTTGGCATCTGGTGATTCATCCTATGTTACTGGGCAAATGATACATGTAAATGGGGGCGTTATTGTAAATGGATAGTTTTCATTTATAAGAGCAAAGTAATGTTAATTCCACTTATTATAGGGAGCGCTAGGGGGGATATAGCTGAAAAAGTTATGTTTCATCATACTATTATTTTTCATCCTACCGGTTAGTGCTTTTGCTAATACAGATCATTTAATATTAGTAAATCTTACGACGAACCAGTTGTCTTTTTTTGAAAATGGAAATTACACAAAAACATTTCCAGTAACGACTGGAAGAGATCGTACACCTACGCCTGAAGGTAATTTTTGTATTATAACTAAATTTAAAAATAAAGAATACCATCGAAAAAAAATACCTGGGGGTGCACCGAATAACCCTCTTGGTACGAGGTGGCTTGGACTAGATAAGAATGAATATGCAATTCACGGGACGAACCGGGAATGGACGATTGGAAGTAGGGAATCAAATGGCTGTATTCGTATGCATGACAGGGATATACAATGGTTATATGACCGAGTACAATTACAAACAAAAGTAATCATTTCTCGTTTTCATACGAGCCCCGAATATGAAGCGAATAAACTTGGTTATCGCGTTGTGAGCTGGAATGGTCGAAAAATAGAAAAAGAACAAATTGGAGTACTTACGTTAGTAGACCGCGCGGATATATATTGGCAAGAACCAAATGGACAGTTAACGAAAGTGAAAACGGTATTGCCAAATGAAAGATATCCAGTGTACTCAAAACGAAAAGATGGAATATATTATATAGGAAACAATTCGTATATTATAGATGAAACAGGAGAGAAAGTTCGTTACGAGCAAATTCCTTCTTCGATTTTAAGTAATATATATAAACGGAAATACAATGTTCCGTAATGGCTACCGTATTATAGACGGTAGCTTATTTATACTTGGAGTTTAACTGCAACTATTGTATTTTGCTGAATATAATACAGTACAGATAGGGGGCGGTTATATTATGAAAAGTGAATTTGCGTTTAAAGTTTTCTTAGTAACGACCTGTTTATTTATCGTGTATTTATATGCGTTTCTCGTCTTTTCTTTTTATGTTCCATATGTTGATTTAATATTATTCTTCGGATTTATTTGGGCGTTTGTGAAAGCGAGGGAAGGAGAGAAGAGTATATATCGGCGCATTACCCTATGCGGGACGGCCGTTCTCGTTATTTTGTACTTTTTTATTATGCATGATTTTTGGAGAGGAATGTAAAAAAAGCATACGATTAATCGTATGCTTTTATATCTGTTAATGATGGAAGAGAGGCAATTGCACCGTAATTTGTACATGTGATAGCGCCTACTTTATTTGCAAAGGAGATAAATGCTGTTAAGTCTTTGAAATGATACGAAAGTGTATGTTCACTTTGGGCAATCTGATATAACATTGCTCCAACGAAAGCGTCACCAGCACCAGTTGTATCGACTTGTTGAATGGAAATAGAAGAGACAATAGTTTGACCTTCATTTGTCGCAAGAAGGGTACCGTCTTTTCCAAGTGTAATAGCTACTACTTTTGCGCCATAATTTAATAATTTGAGTGCAGCTTGTTGTAAATCACTCTCTTTAGAGAGCATAGTAGCTTCCTCTTGACTTACTTTTACGAAGTGTGCATGTTTTATAAAGGTTAGACAATCTTGAGAGAATTGTTCTGTATTTGTAATGAGTGCACTTCGATAATTTGGATCAAAAGAAATGAAATGGCCTTTATCTTTCGCATATTGTAACAACTGAAAATACGTTTCTTTTAATGGGCTTGATAGTAAAGCTGTCGCTGAACCGAAATGTATTAAATCATTCGTTTGTATTTTTGATAAATCAATGCTATTGAATTGATATTCACCATCTGCACCACGCATAAAAGTAAAATCACGTTCGCCATCTTGATCGATGGATACGAATGCAAGTGTTGTTTGTTTATCTTTTATGAGCATGGATGTATCGACTTGCGCACGCTGTAAAGTTTGTTCAAGAAACTCACCAAATGGGTCGTTTCCTACTTGCCCCATAAATGTAGCGTGTCCACCTAATTTTGTAATCGCAGCAGCAACGTTAGCGGGTGCTCCACCAGCTTTTTTTTCGAAATCTGAACCGTTTACTAAAGAAACATTAGTATTTCGGCACACAAAATCAATTAATAGTTCACCTATACAAAAGACATTTCTCATACAATCCCTCTTTTCAGCTTATATTGTGTGATGGTAAAGTTTAGTTTTGCATCTGAAAAGATTGCGATATGATGTTTCATGTCTTTTCGAGGAAAAACTCGGGACGTAAAGACTGTTGAACCATCGTATAAGAAAATTTCCACGATGCTTTTATCTACAAATATTTGTAGTTCTATCGTATCTTGAATATCGATTTTTTTACAGCGTTCAAATCCATATTCTCCGCCAAATTGATGGTAGAAGTTGCCCCTGTCTATAGAAATAGTACCTTGTTCCCGATTAAATGTAATGGGGAAACATTCCTCCTCATTGTGGAAGAGAGAAAGACCAAAACGTTTTGCATCTTCTGTTTTAAGTGTAACAATTAATTCATAGGAGTCTTCATCATCAAGCGTTGATAATACATTTAATCCAGCTGTTATATCTCCTGAAATGTCTTTTTTTGTTGTTCGTAGTTTTGTTAATTCTGAAACTGGTTTTTGTTTTAAGATGTTATCTTCTAATGTTAATTCACGTGGAAGTGTTAGGCAATGAGCCCACATATAATCATCAGAAGGATATGTGATTTCACTTGATCCTGCCCAAGCAAACAATAGGCGACGACTAGTAGAGTCTTCTAAAGTTTGAGGGGCATAAAAATCGAACCCTTTATCAGCTTCGTAATAGGAATCAACATGGAAATATAAATTTTTAATATCGAAATGGCCTATAGCATAAACGACATTGTATACATTGTGAAAGTTTTCTCCGTCTTTTTCAATTCCTTGCGGTGAAAAGAGAAGTACATCTTTCCCTGATAATTGGAAGTAATCGGGGCATTCCCACATAAATCCGAATTCTTTTAAGTTTGTTGTAATTTCGCCTTGGAAATGCCAATTGTATAGGTCTTGTGATTTGTATAGTAATAGAGTTCCTGTTTTATTTTCACGTTGGGCACCGAGTAACATATAGTACATATCATTATGTTTCCAGACTTTTGGATCACGTACATGTTTTGTATATCCGTCAGGAATTATATCAATAACAGGATTATTACTATATTTCATCATCGTATATTGTGAATCCATTGTTGCCATACATTGTTTTGCATCACGGGAATCATCAGGCTTTTTTATATTCCCTGTATAAAGTAGATGAAGAAGGCCATCTTTTACGATAGCACTACCAGAATATGCACCGTGTGATTCATAGCTTTCAGTAGGGATGATGGCTACAGGCATACGCTCCCAGTTAATAAGGTCTTTTGACCTCACATGCCCCCAATGCTTCATTCCATGAATGGGACCAAATGGATACCACTGATAAAAAACGTGATATTCATCATTGTAGTATGATACACCGTTAGGATCATTCATTAATCCAAATGGTGGGTGGATATGATAAATTGGTTTCCATGAATCTTGGTTTGCAATTTCATATAAAGAATGTAATTCGTCTTTATTAGATTGCAGTATTGTTTTATATTTTGACATAGGTTTTCACCCCGTTATTATTTACTTTCTTTATATAAAATGAATGTGGCAACAAAAGCAGTGATAACTGCCATAGCGAAACCAATTATATAGTGAATCATGTTCATCATGCCAAGAGGTGCAACAATTGTAAGCATCGGAATACCTGTTAAACCGTATGCATTAGCCGCTACTTGCATCCAAACAACGTAAGCGCCTCCAATTGCGCCGCCAATAGCTGCTGCAATAAATGGTTTACCAAGTTTTAAATTGACACCAAAAATAGCTGGTTCTGTAATTCCTAAAAATGCTGAAGCTGCTGCTGGAATTGCAATTTCTTTCGTTTTTTTGTTTTTTGTTTTGAAATAGACAGCTAAAGTAGCACCGCCCTGTGCAACGTTCGCCATTGACCAAATAGGGAGTAAGAAATTGACACCGATATCTTTATTTGCGAGTAAGCCCGCTTCAATAGCGTGGAAGCTATGATGTAAGCCAGTAAGAACAATTGTTGAATACAACCCACCGAATATAAGTCCAGCTACTGGTCCTGCAAATTGATAAATTGTATTTAAAAGGTACGTAATGCCGTCACCGATTTTATATCCAATTGGTCCGATAATAATAAGTGATAAAAAGCCAGTTATAATAATTGTTAAGAATGGTGTAACTAATAAATCTAAAGAGTTCGGAACACGTTTTCGAAGTTCTTTTTCAATTGTACTCATAACATATACACATAATAAAATAGGTAAAACAGTACCTTGATAGCCAATCATATCAATATCCATACCAAGGAAATGTAAAACTGTGGGTTTTGCATTTGAAAGAGTCCAAGGATTTGTTAAGCTTGGGTGAGTTAATATACCACCAACAACTGCACCTAAGAAAATGTTTCCACCAAATTCTTTAGCGGCACTAACTCCAATTAAAATGGGTAAAATGATGAAAGCTGCACTTGAGAACATATCAAGTAATTGGATAAGTGAGTGATCTCCAGGAACTAATTTAAACGCTTTCAACATTCCGAGTAGACCCATAAGTAAACCGCTTGCAACGATAGCTGGAATAATTGGAACAAAAATATTAGATAGTGTCTTTGCTAGGCGGGCGATAGGATTCATTTTTTTCTTAGGTATATCGTTTGATGTTGTAGAATCTAGTTCGGCTATTCCAATTAGTTTTGAGAATTCATCATATACTTTGTTTACTATGCCAGTTCCAAAAATAATTTGATATTGCTCGGTCGTTGCAAAAGCACCTTTTACTCCATCGATGTTTTCGATTTCTGCAGCGTTTATTTTCGTATCATCCTTTAATATAAGACGAAGGCGAGTCGCGCAATGTGTGGCACGAACAATGTTTTCCTTTCCACCAATATTCTGTATTACTTGAGTTGCAATTTGTTTCATATCCATAAAAATTCCCCCTTACTATAAATTCTCTTTTATGGAACCGGTTCCGTAATAAGTTAAAATAAAAAACAGGGAAATGATGTTGAAAATCCTGTTTTTAAAATGTGGAACCGGTTTTAATTTTATTATAGAGTGCCTTTATATTTTGTCAACGCTTTCTTGGATTTTTAATGTATAACGGGAGTGTAATATTTTTGGTATAGTTTTGTTTTCAACAAGCTGTGAAAGAGAAGTGGCAGCAAGCTTTCCAGCATACTCATAGTCAAACGCAATTGTCGTTAAACTAGGGTGTACCATTTCTGAAATATCATATCCACCGAATCCTGTTACAGAAATATCACCTGGTACAGAAAGAGAGTGGGAGTGAATGACTTTCATTGCGCCAAGAGCGATGTTATCTGTAGCACATACGATAAGAGTTGGGCGATTATTATCTAAAATATGTTGTACTTGTTTCATGGCATCTTCTATGCGGAAAGTTGTTTCGTAATATGAAACGTTGCAAGTCGGTTCTAAATTTTCAATTGCTTTTTGAAAACCATTTTTTCGATTTATTCCAACAGAAATATCATCTTTTTCTATCCCTAAATAGGCAATATGTCGATGGCCTTGCGATAAAACGTATGCCCCTAACTCATAAGCTGCATCATAATCATCGTGAACGAGGCAATATTGATCTTTATATTCTTGCCCGACGAATAAAATAGGGATGTTTGAATTAGCCATAATTTTTTGATGTTCATTCGTCAATGTTTTTGTTAATAAAATAATGCCAGCTACCTTTTGTTTTATAAAGTTTTCAATTGCTTGTATTTCAGTTCCGGTTGTTTGATTTGCATTTGCTACAAGCATTTGATAGTTATTTTCCTGTAATGTTTTATCGATCCCGATAAGTGTTTTCATTGTAGCGAAGGAGTCTAATCGGGGGATGATGACACCAATTAAATTTGTTGTTTTTGCTTTTAAACTTTGAGCAAATGTATTGGGAGAGAAATTTGTTTCTTGAATAATACCTTCGATTTTAAGTTTTGTTTTATCACTTACATATCCGCCGTTTAAGTAACGAGAGACTGTGCTTTTTGCAACTCCAGCCAATTTGGCGATATCTGCAATTGTTTTAGCCATAGTATTTCACCTTCGTATTCATAAAAATGTTAACTTTATTATAGGGAGAATTAGAGATGACGTAAACAAGAAGAGGGAAAGAAAAAACCACCTCACGTATATGAGGTGGAATAATTGTTAATATCTAGGCTTAAATGTATGACAACAAGTCTCTACACTCGTTGCTACAGAACTTTCTAGCGTCTCGTTTGTTAAAACAGCAGCTGTATATGAATCATTTTCAGTTTGACCAGTTTCATCTGCATCAGGCTGAACGATGATCGCACTTGCTTGACAAAAGTTACCTTGTCCCCAAAAAGAACAGTTGGAAACAGAACATCTTACTTCTGGCATAAAACCCCCTCCTTATACATTAGTGTGGGATTTTACGCCCATTTCATGTGTAGAAGGAGTTTCCTTTTCTAATTACTTTTTCGTTTGTTCAAGCCATTCTTTTAATTTGTCTTTCGGCTGTTCACCGCTAATACGGCTCACTTCTTTGCCATCTTTAAAATGAATGATTGTTGGTGTACCTTGAATTTTATATTCATCCCAAGGAGCATCTAATTTTTCAATATCCATAACTTTCATATCAACGTTCAAGTCTTTAGCCATTGGCACTACGACAGGAGATAATTTTTGGCAATGAACGCAAGATGTTTGATAAAAGTATACTGTTTCTTCTTTTTTCTCTTTTAAGTTCTTTTGAAGATCTGAAAGAGAAATTTTATTTGTGTAGTAGTCAGGACCATCTGTTTGACTACCAGTAGCATTATCAATTTTTTGGCTAGTTGAAGCGTTTTTTTCTTCCATTTGTGTTACAGCGAAAATTGCCGCAAACAAGGCGATAATAATACCACCAAATATAAGCATTTTTTTCATTCTTTCATCTCCTTATTTGTTTTTGATGACAATAAAGCTACAAACAGCGATTGTAATAAAGCCGATAAGTGCTAAAAACGGGATTGTCACAAAACCGAACCAGTTTATGTATTCTCCCGTACATGGTACACGTCCACAAGCTGCCCCAGCAGCTGAAAATGCTGCGACTTTTTGAATTGCATAGTGATATAAAGAAATACAAGCACCAATAGTTGCGATTGGTAAAGAATAACTTGCAATGCGATAATCTTTCTTTGCTACAGCGATACCAAGCCATAAAACGAATGGATACATAAAAATACGTTGATACCAACAAAGAACACAAGGCTCAAATTTCATGATTTCGGAAAAGTACAGACTTCCTAGTGTAGCGATAAAAGAAGCTCCCCATGCGGTAAGTAAAGCATATTCTTGCTTTTTTTCTCGTCCCATATTTTATACCTCTCTTATAATAGTTACATACTAAATTATAGTATGAAGTAGTATGGAAAAGAAAGAAAAAATATGTTTATCAATAAAAGTTTTATAAGGAGAAACTTTTATTGATATAAACATTTTAAAAAAGCGCCATTCTCCGGAAGAGAATAGCGCTATATTTTACATTTGAATTTGTTCTACTTCTTCTACATGCGACTTTTGGGATGCGTGGTCAATATATTGAAATAGGAGCTGCAATTGTTTATCAACTTCTGGAAGTTCTTTACTGTATTGATAAGCGTGTAAAAAATGCTCAATACGTTTAGAAAATAATTGATCGTTCGTTTGAACCATGAGAACGAGTAATTTATCCCAATTACAGCAATACGTGTAATAGAGAGCTTTATCATAGTCGTTATATGTTTGCACTGTGTACCCTCCTTACCGAGAGTTATATATAGTGTGTGATAAGTAAGGGGAAATACACTTGAAAGAATTTGTTAAGAAAAAAAGTGAATGAAAAGAAAAAACGAGGAGTTTCCTCGTTTTTTAAGCTTTTGGCATTGGCGTAGGTGTTGGTTTGCCATAGCCTTCTTTGTATTTATTATCGATATAGTTACGAATTTCAAGCGTTGATTTTCCTTTTTGTTTCATGGAAGCAGATTCAACTGCGATTTCTAGGCAATTGACGCAAGTCGTTGCATGGGAGTCCCAAACAACTTCACCATTCTTTTTAATTTCACGAATAAAGCAGTTTTTATTATTTTTATGTCCTACACTTTCACCGCAACCACAATAGCATGGAATCCAATCTAATAGTTCTGCATTTTGTCCAGCGACAGTGTAGATATCTTTCATTTGTGGATCAAGCTTGTCTAGGAAGGTAGGAAGTGTGTCGACTCCTTTTGTTTTCTCTTGAATGTCAGCTTGCTGAGTGTGCGATGCGTGGTCATGTTCTTCTTTTTTTGATTCAGAAGATTTTTGGTCATTTGTACTAGTACTTCCGCATCCAGCAAGAATTAAGCTTAGTACTGCAAGTAAAGAAAATACATACTTTTTCATTCGCTTGTCCCCTTTACAAATGTATTAATCAAATTGTATCAGACTAAGGGACACCTAGGGAGAAGTTTTTTTTGAACGATTTTTGAAGTACCATCTTAGTGAATGAAACAAAAATAAAATTGGGATATAAGCGTATACAATATATAAACCCGCTTGAGATAGTACGGTATTTAATGTGTTGATACTTTCACGGTTTGTGAAAAGTAGAGAAGCTGAAAATATGATGAAAATAAAAAACGGTAATGTAAATTTAAATGAAATATGAAAGGAACGCTTCATCGTTTGACATGATGACCAAATGGTTAAGCAGAGGTTTGGTAAAATAATTAAAAACCAAACGAAAATAATAATATATTCAAAGCGCTGGATAAAAGGAACTTTAATTATTTTTAACATCGTTAAAGTAGGCCAAATAGTACGGTTTAATTGTCCCTCGCTGTAATACATAAAAGATACGATAGCTAAAACTACATAAATTAAGGTGCTAAAAGCAATTCCAGCATGGGCCCATCGCTTTAAAGATTTTCCTTTTTCAATAAAGGGATAAAAGATAAGAATTGTTTCAAACCCCAGAAATTCCAATGCGGATTGTTTTGCAGATATAAGCATGTCAAAAGGTGAATGTGTAAAAATAGGTAAAATATTACGAAAATGAGCATATTTCATTGGATAGATTAAAAAGAATACAACGAAAATAGGAAGAACAATACCCCAAAAACATATCCCTGTCACAGAACGGAAGCCACCTTTTATAATGTAGTAAGTGACTAATAAAAACATAAGCGTAAGTTTCCATAACTTAATGGTAGGGAAAATCCAAACTTGTATCACTTCCATATACGTACGAAGAACCGTAAGGCAAAATAATAAGCAATAAAGAGTGAAAATTACAGAAAATATAGAGCCAACCCATTTTCCAAAGGTTGTTGTATGAATGCTAATTAAATCTCCGTCTTTTTCAAGCATTTTTAACATACAAAACAGCACAATATGAGTTGCAATTCCCGCAATAATAAGAGAAATCCAGGCATCATAACCAGCGTTTTTTAAAATTACACGTTGATATCCGAGAATTCCTATACCAATCTGGAGAGAATGCAATAAAATAAATGCAAAATATGGAGAGACTGTCTTTGTTTTATTCATTGTATTCATTGCTTATTTCACCTCACTATTCTCCGATTCCAGATTGTACAATATTAAGATCTAAATTTACATCCACCGCTACATTTTTATACATATTTCGAATTTGTGTTATATTCCATTTTCTCGTATGGCTTCTAATTTCATCTCGTATTCCTAAAGGATCAATTTCCTTTTCTTGAAATTGTTTTATTAGATCTTCACAGTCTTTTTCAACATTTCGTTCAATTTGTTTTTTTATATAGTTGATATTTGTTTCTTTTCTTAAATCAATCCAATTAGGAGAGTTTTTAATTAATCCATTTAATTTTAAATGGATTTTTACTTTTGGTATGTCGCCAGTTTGATCTATATTATACTTATTTTCCCCAGCTAAGTTTTGTATAACAACCATACCTTTATGTTTATCCTTTTTTATCGCTGCTTCGTAACGTCCATTTTTCGTAGGATTAATAAGTAATTTTGCTAAAACAGAATGTCTTTTATCCGTATACATGACGACTTTATCGCCTTTTAAAAAGGCAAGCCCTTTGACAGCGACAGAATGATTATCGTCCATTTTAATATAAGGAACATAGGCATCACATACGGAAGAGTAATAATTATATAAAAAAGTGTTTAATTCGGTTTGTGGAATGTTTTCATTTCTTATATTTTGTTCGAGTAAGTCAGCAATATATAAAGACCCATTTTTTTTTCCGTAATTTAAAAGCTCTTCAGCTGATCCATCTACAATTGCTAGTTGTACATCACGCCCGATATTTGGGTCACGTTGTAAGTTAGTAATAATCTCTCCCATTCCGCGTTCTCCTAGAGCTTTTCCAAATAGTACGACACGCATTTGACCTACAACGACATTGTGAGGAGATTTTGCATTTAATCGTGAAGCGATTGTCTCAAGTGAACGGGCAGATGTTGATTGCGTTTCTGGTTTAGACTTTACACCATGTGTGTACTCTGGGAATAGAATAGTTCCTTGGAATCTTTTCTTTTTTGTGATGTCAAATCCAGCGATATGAATAATACGCTGCGTATCCACTATATAGGTTTGTGTACAGCCAGTTTGTAAAATGAAGAAGATAATGATAATAAGGTGCAATAAAAATTTTTTCATTCATTCTCACCATCACGTTTTTGCTTCGCTTTGTTTGGATTATAGCGCCATTTTGATTTTGGTCTAAGAAAAGAAGGTCTTTGAGCTGTTTGACTAAATGGTAATCGAAGAAAACCTTCTGCTGTACCTAAACCACGAAATGGATATAAAGGTAATAAATAAGGTGATCCAAGTGATTTTAATTTAATTAAATGAGCTAAAATAAATACAAATCCGACAATAAGACCTAATCCTCCGAATGCACCGGCTAAAAGAATAAGTGGAAAGCGTAATAACCGGATAGTAGAAGACATCTTTACGGTCGGTGTTGTGAAAGATGCAAGAGCGGATAAAGCAACTGCAATTAATAAAATTGTACTAGTCAAAGCTGCCTCCACGGATGCTTGGCCAATTACAATCCCCCCAACAATACCAATCGTTTGTCCGACTTTTGTCGGTAAACGCGCTCCAGCTTCACGAAGCAATTCAATTGTAATTTCTAAAAAGAGTGCTTCTAGAATGGGAGGGAAAGGTACGTTAGCTCTCGAGAAAATAATAGGACCTAGTAAATCAGCTGGAATCATTTGATAATGATATGTTAAAGCCGCTGTATAAATAGCGGAGGAAAAAAGAGAAAATATAGCTCCGAAAAAACGAATAATACGAAAGAACGATCCAATCATCCACGGTAAATAATAATCTTCTGGTGAAATGAAAAAATCCAGTAACGTGGTTGGTCCTGATAAAGCATATGGAGAGCCATCTGTTAAAATTAAAACTTCCCCGTTAATTAATGCAAATACAGCTCGATCTAATCGTTCTGTAGGTAATAGAACTGGAAAAGGTGAATTGCTATTATCACTAATAAATTGCTCAATCATAGTTGAATCAAACGGGACATCAAAGTCAATGTCTTCTAGCCGTTGTATTGCGGTGTTGATAAATTGTTCATTTGTAATTCCTTCTATATAAGCAACTGCTACTTTCGTTTTTGACATAGATCCGACGGTAACTTCTTTAAAAATGAGTTGCTCCGTTACGATATTTCGGCGTAATAAGTGGATATTTGTATCAAGGTTTTCAACGAAACCGATTTTAGGCCCGATTACGCTATACTCATTTTCTGTATCGTTATATAATCGTGTTCCTAAAACAGTACTTTCGGCACGAATTAAAGCATATTGATCAGGATTCGAATTGTTTTTTAAGCGTATTAAAATATATCCACCTAATAATTTCTCACGAATATCATCAATAGAAGGGGAGGTAATAATGTCTTCAATAGAGACGATATTACATAAATCAGAGATGTTTTGGATTTGTTCCGATTCCTTTTTTAGAGGAGTTAAAATGAATTGTTTAATAATAAGTGCTTCCACGACAGATTTATAATAAAACAAGCACAATGTTTCATTTTCAAGTACGTTATGAGAAACAAAGTCGCTTGATTCTTTCATGGTTTGTATAAATTCTGGAATAGAACAAAGTGTTTTTGTATTAGTCTTTTTTGATTTTTTAGATGATAAACCGAACATTTTCTCACCCCTAACTTACATCATTTACTTGTGTTAGTTTTTGGGAAAGACGGGAATTTATACTTAAAAATTGAAAGTTCATAAAGAAAAGGAAGAGTGGTGAATGCCTCTTCCTTTTTAGCATTTTAATTTGTTTTTTGTTCTTTAATAGACTTCACTAATTTCATCATTTCCGCTCGTATATCTTCTCTTTTTACATTTAATTTTTCGGCAATTTGTTTAATGTCCATTCCATCTTTTTTCATCTTTAATACATCATCAAGAGGAGTATTGCTTTTTTGAGAGATGATTGTTAACACAGTAAGATGACGCAATTTGATGTTATATTCTTTCATTTTTTGCTTTAGCTGATCCGGTGTGGATTTTTGCATAGTTGCTAACTGTTGTAGCAGTGCTTGCTTTGTTTCTTTATTCATATGATGCTTTTTCAGCTTACTTGGATCTATACCGAAATGCTCGGCTGTTTTCTCCCAAGATTTATTTTGCTTATAGTAAGCTAAAACATCTTTTATTTCTTTATTACTAATTCTTGCAATATGAGCAGCTTTCCAAATTTCATGTTTGTTATAGCCGAGTTTTTCTAGCGATTGCATTTCTTCTTCTGAAATTGGGTTATGGTGATGCAGTGTTACTTCTTTTGGCGTGGCAGCGGATATAGGGAAGGTGGATATCCCGCATAATAATGCTGCCATAGTCATACAAACAGCAATTTTTTTGTACATGTAAACTCCTCCTAGATGGATAATGTAGAAAACTGTACACATATCATTTCCATAAAATGTGAAATACTTGTGAACAAGTTAAGTTTTTTTATTCACAGCATGGAATGACGTTTTTAGAAGTTTTCCAACATAAAACATTGATTAATAGTAAAAAACTAAGGTATAATCGAAATTGAAAATCAATATCAATACTAATGATAAACTTATACATATAGATAAAAATAAGGGAGAGATAAATATGACTACATATACTTCCATCGCTAATGTGATTAAAGAAAGACGCTCTGTTCGTACATTTACAGACAAAGCAGTAGAAAAAGATTTATTAATTGAACTATTAAACGACGCAACATGGGCACCAAATCATAAGCACCGTGAACCATGGAATTGTAAACTATACATCGGAGAAGGCCGCAAGAAATTAGTAGATGCGGTATTAAACTCTTTCACGGAAGAAGAAAGAGCGAAACGCGGTAAAATTTTATCAGATCGTTTCTTAAGCACGCCTGCACAAATCGTTGTATATATAAATGAAGATCCACGTCAAATTCAACGTGATGAAGATTACGCTGCAACATGTGCATTTATGCAAAACTTCCAACTTCTTGCTTGGGAACGTGGATTAGGTTGCGTTTGGAAATCAGGCGGATTAAACTACAATCCATTATTTATAGAAGGAATCGGTTTAACAAGAGGCCAACGTATCGTTGGAATTCTTCATATCGGCTATTTCGATAAAGCACCAGAAGGAAAAGCTCGTACTCCGATTACGGAGAAGATGGAGATTATCGAAGGTTAATAGATGAGACATTCTCGTTTTTGCGGGGGTGTCTTTTTATTATGCAATCAATCCTCATGAAAGCTTGTTTTTCATCATACACTTTCTTAAGGGAAAGTGTAAGGAGGGAAAATAATGAGAGCAAGTGATGATAAAGCACTGCAATATGCGATTGCGGAAATTACGGAAATTGCGACTGGATTTGGGCTTGATTTTTATCCGATGCGTTATGAAATATGTCCAGCGGAAATTATTTATACATTTGGTGCATATGGGATGCCGACAAGGTTTTCACATTGGAGTTTTGGAAAACAATTTTTCAGAATGAAATTACAATACGATTTAGGACTTAGTAAAATATACGAACTCGTTATTAACTCTGATCCATGTTACGCCTTTTTATTAGATACGAACTCTTTAATTCAAAACAAATTAATTGTAGCGCACGTTTTAGCACACTGTGATTTCTTCAAAAATAATATTCGTTTTTCAAATACGAAGCGAGATATGGTAGAGAGTATGGCGGCAACAGCGGACCGTGTGAAAGCGTATGAGCATAAGTACGGAAAGGCAGAGGTAGAAACATTTTTAGATGCCGTACTTGCCATTCAAGAGCATATTGATCCGTCGCTTATGCGTCCGAAGCTCGCATGGAGTATTGATGATTTAGAAGATGAAGAAGTAGAAAAGAAAAAGGTGTCGCAATACGATGATTTATGGAATTTAGATAATCGCAATAAAAAGCAGGAACGTTCTAATGTGCGTAAAAAGAAGAAAATTCCACCACAACCAGAGAAAGATTTACTGCTCTTTATTGAAGAATATAGCCGTGAGTTAGAAGATTGGCAGCGTGATATATTAACGATGATGCGCGAAGAAATGTTATATTTTTGGCCACAGCTTGAAACGAAAATCATGAACGAAGGCTGGGCATCCTACTGGCATCAACGCATACTTCGTGAAATGGACTTAACCTCTGATGAAGCAATTGAATTTGCGAAATTAAATGCAGGTGTTGTACAGCCATCAAAAACAAGTATTAATCCATACTACCTCGGTATTAAAATCTTTGAAGATATTGAAGAACGGTACAATAATCCGACTGAAGAAATGAAACGACGAGGCGTAAAACCAGGATCTGGTCGTGACAAAATGTTTGAAGTACGCGAAATTGAATGGGACGTATCGTTCCTAAGAAACTACTTAAATAAAGATCTTGTTATGCGAGAAGATATGTACTTATTCCAGCGCCAAGGAAAAGAATATAAAGTCATAGATAAAGAATGGGAGAATGTGCGTGATCAACTCGTAAATATGCGGACAAATGGTGGGTTCCCGTACTTAGTAGTAGAAGATGGAGACTACTTAAAGAACGGAGAATTATACATTAAACATAGTTACGAAGGAATCGAGCTCGATTTAAAATACTTAGAAAAAGTATTACCATATCTTCATCAGCTATGGGGAAGAACGGTGCATATGGAGTCGATTGTGGAGAGTAAGGGCGTTGTGTTTTCTTATGATGGGAAGATGGTGCATCGGAAGTATGTCTGAGGGGAAGAACGGACATAGGATACTGTGTCCGTTCTTTTTATTTGGAACAAAGTTAAATATGCTATTCTTGAAAAAAGGGAGTTACATAGAGAAATGGAGTGATTTAAATGAGCAAAGTAGGGATATGTAAGGTGGATATTACGCCGCCTGTAGGTATTGATTTTGTCGGATATCATAGAGAGACAGGCATAAATAATGTTGAAGAACGTATTTACGGGACAGTTTTTGTATTTGAAAAAGATGAAATGAAGACTGTGTTTATAAGTATTGATAATATTGGGATGCTAGTAGAAGATACGAATATGATTCGTGAGCGAGTAGCAAGTAGGCTTCATGTGCCATTTGAGCGAATAACGGTTGTTTATACTCATACGCATTCCGGTCCAGAGACAGTCGGTGATAATCCGCTAGTGCAGTCGTATAAAACGATTTTAGTAAATAATGTAGTGCATGGTGCTATTACTGCGAATAACAACTTGAAGCTATGTGAAGTTGGCTGGGGTGTTACGACAGGTGATATTGGGGTAAATCGAAGAGAGAGAACATGTGATGGAAGAGCGAAGATGGGAACAAATATAGATGGTGTTGTAGATAAGCGAATTGGTATGTTAGCAATAAGAGATGCTGAAACGAAGGAGTTATCTGGGATTTTAGTATTTTGTACTGCGCATCCTAATGTTTTAAAAGGTGATAGTGATGAATTATCAGCGGATTATCCTGGAATGACGAGAGAGATTTTAGAGCAGATAGTGAACTGCCCTGTTATTATCGTTCAAGGTGCCGCTGGAAATGTGAATGCGAAGTACCGCGGTTCAAGTGAAGCGTTAAAACAAATGGCCTATTTACTTAGTGGACATGTATTAATGATGTTGCCAACAGTTACATATAGCTCAATTGTAAATTTAAGGACAGTTTCGAGTATGATGCAAATGAAGTTGAAGGATATTCCTGAATTTGATGAGATACGAAGCATGGCTCGATTAGCCGAGAAGCAGTGGGGCGTGAATACGGATGAATGGCTTACTATCGTTTTAGAGAAATATGAGCAAGGTATTCGGCGGTTAAGTATTGATTTAGAAGTGCAGTTATTTCAAGTTAATGATGGTATGTTTTCAGGTTTACCGATGGAACCTTTTTCGGAAACGGCATTAGAAGTGAAAGAGAATCTTCAAAATGAATTAGCTTTCTTTGGTGGATATACGAATGGATATATTGGTTATTTACCAACGAAGGAAGAATTCTTATATGGTGGGTATGAAGTGGAATTAAGCCCTGTTGTGTATGGACCGGTTACGAATTTATTGATACCATCGGAGGAGAATACTGCGGAGTTGGTTGTGAAGAGAGTTATGGAATTATATAACGCGTAAAAAATATATTTAGTAGAATAAAATTTAAAGAAATTAATGATTTTTAATACATCTGTAGAAAACGAATCCATTTTGAAGAAGATGAATCAAAATGGATTCGTTTTTTGTTTACCAGACAGGTCGTATATTTGATGATAATTTCTCTGTATTTTCTTTAGTAACGAATGTTGTTAAATCCTCTTTCAGTATTTGCATTCGTTCTATACCTATGTTTTCAATCCATCGCTGTTCTATTTCAGCTACTATTTCTTCTTTTACTTTCATTACTGACAAACCACGTTCGGTTAAAACGATGATTTTACCTCTTTTATCAGTAGGATGTGTTTTGCGTGTAACATAGCCATTACTCTCAAGAGAATCCACCATTTTACTTACAGCTTGTTTGGAAATCCCCAAATACTCAGCTAGCTCTATACCAGTTGCCCCATTAGGAAGGATGCGTTTGAACATAAAACCATGTGCTGGCCTAATATCTTCAAATCCTAATTCACTTAATTTGTCATGTAGCTCAGTGATTAATGTGCTAAATGATAATGATAAAAGCGATGTAAGATCTAACTCGTTAAATGTTTGATCCATGTATATAACCTCCGCGCTTGTAGTCAATTAAGTTGACTATGTGTAATGCCTATTGTACTATACATAATATAGTCAATCAAATTGACTATATTATGTCGGTAGAACAAATAATGATTTATATAATATAGAATCAATGGAGGTTTCACATGGTTAATATCGTGAAAATTAGAGGGAGTGTATTTGCACCGTATGCATCGCTGGAACCTATTAAGGACCCTGCAACAGGAAGAGTGTTTGAATATGCTGGAGATGCACGTGAGTTTACACCACAAGCTGTGAACACAAAGCGTTCAAGGTTAGAACAAGAAGTGAATATTGATTTTTATAAAAGAGAAATTTTCACATATGCAGATGCTTGTATCGTCACCGTGAAGATTACAAATTCAGATGGCTCAATTGAGTATCAAAAGGGAGAAACAAGTACAGAAAACATTGTATGTACAAATATTGTATGGAGTGAAGGTGAAGTTTCATTTGAAATGAGAGCAAGTGCAAGTAATCCTTTAAACGCAGCAGCACCTGCAGCTGATTATTTTTTGACTATACGAGCTAATGAAAGTGGCACTGTGAATATTGAAGGTGTACATGATGGTTTCCCTTGCTATGAATTTTATAAACAAGTAGATTTTGGTTCGTTTGAATTGATATACACACATGATTTCAGAAAAACGGATGATACCCCAGCAGCACTAGCTGGAGAGATGGAATATAGCTTTAAAACGACAGTCTAAACATAAATATAGCGCTATTTTTTAGAAGGAAATAGAAAAGTAAAAGAGAAATCTATTGGTTTTAGGATTGAAATTATGGTCTGTTTTATTTAATAAGCATTCAGCATCTAAAATAAAATTATAGGGGTGTTTCTTATGACTAATATCGTGAAAATTAGAGCCAGTGTATTTATTCCAATGTCTTGGACTGAGGCTAAGAAGGATATGGAAACAGAAAAAGTAATTCAATTCGAAGGTGATTCACGTGAATTCACACCGTATGCGGTAAATGCGATGCGCTCTAGAGTTGAGCAAGAGGTAGTAGTTGATTTCTATAAAGAAGAAGTGTTTTCATATGCGAACACGGGTATTACGACCGAGAAGATTACAAGTCCAGATGGTTCTGTGAGTAAAAGAACAGGGAAAGCAAGTACAGAAAATATTGTGTGCACTGATATCACATGGAATTCTGAAGGTGTGCAATTCAAAATGAGTGCGAGTGCAAGTAATCCATTAAATGTATATGCACCTCCTGTGGATTATGTATTAAATGTATGTGTGAAACAGGATGGTAGTATTGATATTCAAGGGGAGCATGATGGATTCCCTTGTTTTGAATTTTATAAGCAAGTAGATTTCGGTTCATTTGAAAAAATATATACACATGATTTTAGAGAAACTGGTGATACAGCGGCAGCCCTAGGCGGGAACATGGAGTATAGTTTTACAAAGAGATTATAGGAAGTATGATAATAGAACGATGGATTGATTCATTCGTAAAGAACTTGGAAATATCTAAGTTCTTTTTTTGTTTCAAATTTGTGAAAGACATATTGATTGAAATTAAATTTTTTATAATTTATTATATACCCGTACAGGTATAGGTTTTATATGTGTGATATATGAGGGAATTAAATAATAAATAGTATGGAGGTTTGACATATGTCTAGAAAAATTGTTGTAGTAGGCGGAGTTGCTGGCGGGGCATCAGTAGCTGCAAGGCTTCGTCGTTTAAGTGAGGAAGATGAAATTATTATGTTTGAACGCGGTGAATACATTTCGTTCGCAAACTGTGGATTGCCATATTATATTGGCGGTGTCATTACAGAAAGACAAAAGTTATTAGTACAAACTGTTGAAAGGATGTCAAAACGTTTTAATTTAGATATACGTGTATTGAGTGAAGTTGTAAAGATTAATAAAGAAGAGAAAACAATTACGATAAAGAATGTAACTACAGATGAAACATATAACGAGGAATATGATGTTTTGATTCTTTCACCAGGGGCGAAACCAATTGTTCCACCTATTCCGGGCATTGAAGAAGCGAAGGCGTTGTTTACGTTACGAAATGTACCTGATACAGATCGTATAAAAGCGTATATTGATGAGAAGAAACCACGTCATGCGACGGTTATTGGTGGAGGATTTATTGGAGTGGAAATGGTTGAGAATTTAAGAGAACGCGGGATTGAGGTTACTCTTGTAGAGATGGCAAATCAAGTGATGCCACCAATTGATTACGAAATGGCGGCATATGTACATGAGCATATGAAGGTGCACAATGTTGAGCTTGTTTTTGAAGATAGTGTAGATGCGTTAGAAGAGAATGGGACTGTTGTACGTTTAAAAAGTGGCTCAGTTATAAAAACAGATATGATTATTTTAGCAATTGGTGTACAACCAGAGAGTAGTTTAGCGAAAGATGCAGGATTAGCATTAGGAGTTAGAGGAACGATAAAGGTAAATGAGAAATTTCAAACATCTGACCCATATGTATATGCAATTGGTGATGCGATTGAAGTGAAAGATTTTGTTACAGAAACAGAAACGATGATTCCTTTAGCGTGGCCCGCTAATCGTCAAGGTCGCATGTTAGCAGATATTATTCATGGTCATACGGATTCTTTATATAAAGGTACGATGGGAACTTCTGTGGCTAAAGTTTTTGATTTAACAGTTGCTTCGACTGGAGTAAATGAGAAAATATTAAAACGATTAAATATACCCTATGAGGTAGTACATGTACAGGCAAATTCTCATGCGGGATACTATCCGAATGCTACGCCAGTGCTAATAAAATTAATCTTTAATAAAGAAAGCGGAAAAATTTACGGAGCACAGGCTTTAGGGCGTGACGGGGTAGATAAGCGTATAGATGTTATCGCGACGGCAATGAAGGCAAACTTAACTGTAATCGATTTACCGGATTTAGAATTATCATATGCCCCGCCGTATTCTTCTGCAAAAGATCCAGTAAACATGGTGGGGTATGCTGCAAGTAATATAGTAGATGGTTTTGTGGAAACGGTACAATGGCATGAAATAGATCGTATTGTTGACAATGGTGGATATCTTATAGATGTTCGGGAGCCCAATGAACTAAAACAAGGAATGATTAAAGGCTCTATTAATATTCCGTTAGATGAATTACGTGATAGATTGGATGAAGTGCCAATGGACAAAGAAATATATATCACTTGTCAACTTGGTATGAGAGGGTATGTTGCAGCGCGTATGTTAATGGAAAAGGGATATAAGGTAAAGAATGTAGATGGTGGTTTTAAATTGTATGGGACAGTATTGCCAGAACGTGTTGTATATTGATATTTTTCATTTTCTATTTCAAGATTTAGTGGAAGATGAAAACCTATAGATTAAGGTTTTACTTTTTGTTTTGCGAACATATAAGGCGAAAAATAAAAATAGGGGTTCACAAAATACCCTATAGGGTATAATATATTGTCATAGGTTATAAATAGTGACATAATGGTAATGAGGTGATTATAGGATGGAATATAATCAAGATATGAAAAATAGATTGAAACGTATTGAAGGTCAAGTTCGTGGTGTGCTTCGTATGATGGAAGAAGGAAAAGATTGCCGAGAGGTTATTACACAGTTAACGGCATCTCGTTCTGCACTTGATCGTACAATTGGACTCGTTGTTGGAACGAATTTAGAGCAATGTTTGCGTGAACAGTTTGAAAGTGGAAATGGTTCAAATGAAGAGTTAATTAAAGAAGCTGTTCAATTACTTGTAAAAAGCCGATAATCTGTCAAACGTAAGTGTTGACAGATTTTCAAAAACGTTTTAATATACCCCTACAGGTATATGTATATGAATTGTGGAGGAATCGATTATGAGTATAAAAGTGGATATGAGTTTAGATTGTAAAGGTTTGGCTTGTCCGATGCCTATTGTGAAAACGAAGAAGGCGATAGAAGGATTGGCACCAGGGCAAGTGATTGAAGTTAAGGCAACAGATAAAGGATCTACGGTAGATATAAAAAGTTGGGCGAGTAAAGTAGGACATCAATATATCGGGACGAAACACGAGGGTGATGTATTGGTGCATTATGTTAGGAAAGCAAACGAGCATGAAGTGAATGAAGTTGTGAAATATCCACATACAATTACGAATGCAGAATTACAGTCTATATTGTCTCATGGAGAAGAGAGCATTGTATTAGATGTTCGCGAAGCAGCGGAATTTGCTTTTGGCCATATTCCATCCGCCATTTCGATACCATTAGGTGAATTAGACAGCGCAGTGTTAGATGAGACGAAGCAAATTTATGTTATTTGTCGAACTGGTAACCGCAGTGATGTGGCTTGCCAAATGTTGAAAGAGAAAGGTTTTTCAAATGTGAAAAATGTCATTCCTGGTATGTTAGGGTGGCAAGGAAATGTGGAGAAATAAAATTTTTTAAACAAAAATATACCTATGGGGGTAATTAAATGGACATTAAGATGTTACAAGCAAAAGATGTTGCAGAGAAAGTTTTATTCGGAGAGTTATTCATTTTAGATGTTCGTAATGAGACGGATTATGAAGATTGGAAAATTGAAGGGAAGCAAGTTTCTTCTATTAATAAACCTTATTTTGATTTGTTAGATGGTGTAGATCATATTGTAAGTGAATTACCTAAAGATAAAGATGTTTTAGTAGTATGTGCAAAAGAAGGGTCTTCTATATTTGTGGCAGAGCAATTAATAGAGGCTGGATTAGAAAATATTTATTATTTATCTGGTGGTATGAAGGCTTGGAGTGAATATGTAAAGCCTATAAAAGTGGGAGATTTAAAAGATGGCGGAAGTATGTATCAGTTTAACCGTCTTGGAAAAGGTTGTTTATCATATATGGTTATTTCAAACGGTGAAGCAGCAGTTATTGATGCAGTAAGAACAGCCGAGGCATATGAAGAATTTGCGAAAGAGCATGCTGTTACGATTACGAATGTAATGGATACACATTTACATGCAGACCATATTTCCGGAGGACGTAAGTTAGCGGAAAAGGTAGGTGGTACGTATTGGTTACCACCAAAAGATGCAGAGGAAGTTGTCTTCTCATACGAACCGCTTGTTGAAGGATCTGTTATTACGGTGGGGGGTACTAAAATTGTAATTGACGCATTATACTCACCAGGGCATACGATTGGAAGTACGTCATTCATTGTAGATGATTCTTATTTATTATCAGGCGATATTTTATTTGTAGATTCAATTGGGCGTCCTGATCTTGCTGGTAAGGCTGAAGATTGGGTGAGTGATTTACGTAATACTTTGTATAGCCGATATAAAGAGCTATCTCAAAATTTAGTTGTGTTACCGGCTCATTATTCAAAAATAAGTGAAATGAACGAAAGTGGTATTGTTAGTGCAAAATTAAAAGATTTATTTGAGCATAATGCAGGGTTAAATATTGAGGATGAGGGAGAGTTCCGTAAAGTTGTAACAGAAAACTTACCACCTCAGCCAAATGCATATGAAGAAATTCGTCAAACGAATATGGGGAAAATTCACCCAAGCGTGGATAAAGAGCGTGAAATGGAGATTGGTCCAAATCGTTGTGCAGTGCACGAATAATGAAATAAATAAAAAATGGAGGAATTGATGATGAATATAAAACAAGTATTAGATGCGAAAGGTTTAGCATGTCCAATGCCGATTGTAAGAACAAAGAGAGCAATGGATACTTTGCAAACTGGAGAAGTGTTAGAAATACATGTAACGGATAAAGGGTCAGTTAAGGATATTCCAGCGTGGGCAAATAAATGTGGCCATGACATCGTAAAGCTTGAAGAAGAAGGCGATGTGCTGAAGTTTTGGATTAGGAAGGCGTAGTGAAGCAATAGTTTTGTAAATATAGAGAGGTTGGTTATATGAACACAATATTAAGTACGCTTTTCATTGTACTTGCTGCATGGTTTGTTATTTCACGATTTTTACCAGTGAAAGGTGTTCAAAATATAAATGGCAAAGAATTGAAAAGTATAGTGGGGAAAAAGGGGAAGTATTTTATTGATGTCCGTACAGTAGGTGAATATAGAGGGAATCATATGAAAGGCTTTCAAAATATCCCCCTAAATGATCTAGCAAGTAAGGCGAATCAATTAGATAAGAATAAGGAAGTAATCGTTATTTGCCAAAGTGGAATGAGAAGTAAGCAAGCAGCAAAGGTATTGAAAAAACTAGGGTTTCAGCAAGTAATAAACGTTTCAGGCGGGATGAATAGTTTGTGAGGAGGAAATTTAAAATGAAAGAAATGACTACAAAAGAATTAGAAGAGAAATTGTTGCGTAAAGAAGTGGTAAATATTGTGGATGTACGTGAAGTAGAAGAAGTAGCTGAAGGGAAAATTCCAGAAGCATGTAATATTCCACTAGGACTATTAGAGTTTCGTATGCATGAATTAAATAAAAATCAGGAATATATTATCGTTTGTCGTTCAGGCGGGAGAAGTGCAAGAGCTGTTCAATTTTTAGAAAGTTACGGTTTTCAAGTAATCAATGTGGTAGGTGGTATGTTAGCTTGGGAAGGAAAAGTAGAATAGGGAGAAACAATTTTTTATAAATAAAAAAATACCCCTATAGGTAATTGGAGGGAGAACAATATGGAACAACAGAAGAAAACAACAATCGTTTTATTTAGCGGAGATTACGATAAAGCAATGGCTGCTTATATTATTGCAAATGGTGCAGCAGCGTATGATCAAGAGGTAACTATTTTTCATACTTTCTGGGGATTAAATGCTTTAAGGAAAGATGAATATGTGAATGTAAAGAAAACATTTATAGAAAAAGTATTTGGAAGAATGATGCCACGCGGTGCTGATAAGATGGGGTTATCCAAAATGAATTTTGCTGGTATGGGACCAAAGATGATTAAAGGCATTATGAAAAAACATAACACAATGCCTTTGCCAGATTTAATTGATTTGGCAAAAGAACAGGGGATTAAACTTGTAGCTTGTCAAATGACAGTAGATTTATTAGGGTTAAAAGAGGAAGAGATTATGGAAGGCGTAGAGTTTGCAGGTGTAGGGGCATATTTAGCAGATGCTTCGGATGGGAATGTAAACTTATTCATTTAATCACCTTCTTTTTAGAAGGAGGGGGATGTAAGGTGAGTGGAGTATTATTACTTTTTATAATTGGGTTTATAGGATCGTTTATATCAGGAATGGTTGGAATTGGCGGTGCAATTATTAATTATCCGATGATCTTATATATTCCAGTATTGTTAGGATTTACTGGCTATACGTCACATGAAGTGAGCGGTATTACAGCGGTACAAGTATTCTTTGCAACTTTTGCAGGCGCCTGGGCATACCGGAAAAGTACTGATATGAATAAAATGTTAGTTGTGTATATGGGAGCTAGTATATTAATAGGAAGTTTTATAGGAAGTTTTAGTGCAAATCTATTAGATGAACACGCTGTAAATGTTGTTTATACAGTATTGGCGACCATTGCAGCTATGATGATGTTTGTACCGAAGAAAAATAATAGTGGAGCAGTTAAGTATAATAAATGGTTAGCAAGTGTGTTAGCGTTTATTGTAGGAGGTGTTTCGGGCATTATTGGAGCTGGAGGTGCGTTTCTTTTAGTTCCTATTATGCTAGTTATTTTAAAATTACCATTGCGCATGACGATAGCGACATCTATCGCTATTACGTTTATTTCCTCAGTAGGGATTACGACTGGAAAAGTGATTACTGGACAAGTAGTTATCATTCCAGCTCTAATTATTGCGGTTGCAAGTATATTTGCTGCGCCACTTGGAGCGCGAGTCGGGAAGAGGATAAATCAAAAAGTACTACAATATATGTTATCGATTTTAATTGTCGGCACTGCTGTTAAGATGTGGATTGATATGATATTGAAATAAAAGGATGGCGCTGCTTGCAGCCCATCCTTTTATTTATGCCCAAATAACTTTCATTAAGTTTTTATATTCGTCATTCGCTAATTTATATAGCATTCTCGTATGTTCAAAGACAAGTGCTGGATTAAAGTTTGGTTCTGAGAATGCAAGAGATGTTGAAATATCAATTGCATTTTGCTTATTTAATGTGAATTTTGCAAAGCGATAAGATGTATTTAATTCATTGATGACATGTAAAATATCATTTGTTGATGTTGCATCAGGTACGTGAGCAACATTGAAGCAGTATATATCCACCGTAGGATGTTCGTTTTGGAAAGCAGCGATAAGTTGAATCTTTGCGCCAGCTTCAGTCTCTAATCCTACTGAAAAATGAACAGAGCCATCATTTTCATCTATATTTTCTTCCATGTATATATCGTTGGATTTTAAGTAGTCTTTAAAATCTGAGATGTTATGTTTTACTGCAGCTTTCATATGTATGAGCCCCCTGATAATTGGAATAGATTGCTACTATTTATTATAATTTAAAAATATTAAAAAAGATAGTTAGAAAGTTCTGATTTTTAATTCTGAAGAAATAAAAAGAAGCCGTACTCTACCTCCATAGAGTACGGCTTCTTTACTATTCATTGTCGTTAGACGATGTTTCTGTATCTTCACTGCTATTTTTGTTCTTATTTTTCACTTCATTGTTACTTGATTCGCGTTCACTTGAATTTTCAGACTTAGATTCTTTTGTCTTTTTCGAATCAGAGTCTGAGTCAGACTTTGTATATGCAGGTAGCCCAAGATGAGTACGAAGTTCATTTGTAACATTAGCTAATTCTTTTTTATCTGGATTGTAGTAGTAAGTTCGACCACCACCAGCAGATTTGCTACATGTATCGTCACCTTTTGCCATATAGCAATCATCACCTTGGATTTGTAATTTCTCAATTTCCGAATCCGATCCATATTTATAGAATGAAAGCATATCATCAAATGTTAAGTTTGTAACGAATTGTCCGTTAATATCATCAATGATGTTGCCAACTTTTGTTACAGAACCAACACTTGTTAGTTTCTTTAAAATAGCCTCGATAACGAGTTGTTGACGTTGTCCACGCATTGCATCGCTATCGATGTGTCTTGTTCTAGCAAGAGCAAGAGCTTCTTCGCCATTTAACTTTTGAACACCTTTTTCTAGATGAATTGCCTCAGCATTATCATTGCTATCTTGCTCAGTAAATTCAACTGGTACATCAACTTCAACACCGCCCAAGTCATCGACGATTTTTATAAATGATTTAAAGTTAAATTTCACAAAATAATCGACAGGAACATTCATTAATTTTTCAACTGCATCAATGCTTGCTTGTGGTCCACCATTTTTTCCGTTTTTAGCAGAACCGAATGCATGAGCGTGTGTAATTTTATCTTTTTTCTTTTCTATTGGGATATAAGTATATGTGTCACGTGGGATACTTAATAGTTTAACAGTTTTGCTATCTTTATTAAATGTTGCAAGTAAAAGCGCATCTGTTCTTATAGCTTCACCATATTCTTTTCCTCGGACATCGCTTTCATCAACACCCATTATTAAAACAGAGACGTTATTTGTAATAGGTTTTACAGCTTTATCTCGTAAATCAGATTTATCACCGCGTGCTAAATCGTGTGCGGCATTTCGAACAGCAGAAGATGCTTTATTTACTAAAAACCAAGTATAACCGCCGCCTATTAATAAAACGAATAGTATAGCGCTTATAATAATTTTTATTTTTTTCTTATTTTTTTTCGGTTTATTGCGTGTATTTTCTTGCAAAGATGGGTTTTGCTCCATTTCCTGTACTCCTTCATTTGGATTGAAATACGACACTCATATCCACTTATTATAATGAAATTTAGCGAAAAAAAACATTACAAAACATTTACATTTCGTAAAAATTCAATATATTTATAAAAAGTCAGATTTTCTATATTATCTTTTTTAGATGTAGAATAAGTATAAGTTGTTTTAGTAGAAATGAAAATATGTATTGTGAGAAAGTGATAGAGAAGTAAGATTTGTTGAAATATAGCCAAGAAGAAATGAGTAAGCTTACTTATTTCTTCTATATAATAAAGAAGAATTTGACGGATAAAGGAGAGAGCATAATGAATCATACATCATTCCGAGCAATCGTTGTGAACGAAACGGAAAATCATCAGTTTGTAAGAAAAGTTGTTGAGAGAGAAGTAAGTAGTTTACCTGAGGGAGACGTATTCATACAAGTTCATTATTCTTCATTAAATTATAAAGATGCTCTTTCAGCTACTGGTAATAAGGGTGTTACGAGAACATATCCTCATACGCCAGGAATTGATGCTGCAGGAGTGGTTGTGAGTAGTGAAGATGCTACCATTAAAGCAGGAGATCAAGTTATTGTAACGGGATATGACTTAGGTATGAATACCTCTGGTGGTTTCGGAGAATATATTCGCGTGCCATCATCTTGGGTCGTGCCTTTACCGGAAGGAATGTCATTAAAGGAAAGTATGATGTATGGGACAGCAGGTTTTACTGCGGCTTTGTCGGTATATAAGCTTATTGGAGCAGGAGTCAAGCCTAGTATGGGAGATGTTTTAGTAACGGGTGCTACAGGCGGCGTAGGGAGTGTAGCTGTTAGTATATTAAGTAAGCTAGGGTTTAACGTAGTAGGAGCGACAGGAAAAATGGAAGAGGAAGATATGCTGCTACGTCTAGGAGCGAAAAAGGTGATTCATCGCGCGGAATTGAATGATGAATCAGGAAGACCGATGTTAAAAGGGATATACGCGGGAGTTATCGATACTGTAGGTGGACATATGCTAGAAACAGCTTTAAAAACAGTAAAGTATGGTGGTTGTGTAACGACATGCGGTAATGTGGCAGGCCAGGAACTACAAACAACGGTATATCCGTTTATTTTACGAGGTATAAGCCTTTTAGGGATAGATTCCGTGCAATGCCCAGTAGATGTGAGAAGAGATGTTTGGACGCTTTTAGCGAAAGAATGGGGAAATAAAGAGTTACTATCTTATACAGAAGAATGTACATTAGAAGAATTAGAGAAGAAGTTTGCACTTATATTGCAAGGAAAGTTAAAAGGAAGGACAGTTGTTAAAATATAATGAAAAAAGAGACGCTTAAGTTAGCGTCTCTTTCTTATTATAATGATTGTTTTAGATTAATTTTTCCTTGTTCACCTAAAACACCGTCAGCGATATTTACAGCGTGATCACCAATGCGCTCTAAGTTACTTACCATATCGACGAAGATGATACTTGCATCACCTGAACAGCTGCGTTCGTTTAGACGTAATACGTGACGTTTACGAAGAACACGTTCCATTTGGTCGATTTTGCGTTCTTTGGCAATAACAGTTTGAGCTAGTTCAGTATCGAAGTTTGTTAAAGCTTCAACTGAGTCTTGCAGTGTTGAAATTGTTAACTCAAGCATTTCGTTTAATTCAGCTAATGCTTCATCTGATAGTGAAACACGGTTTGAAATTTGGAAATCTACAAGTTCTACAAGATTTTCTACATGATCACCGACACGTTCAATATCTCCAACAACACCTGCTAAAACAGAATGTTTTTCAGAATCCGTAGGTGAAAGTGGCTTTTCTGATAGTAAAACTAAATACTCGGTAATTTTTTTATCTAAATTGTTAATAGCTCCTTCTAATTGAGTAGCCATGTTTGCGTGTTTTTTGTCTTGTGTATTTAAAAATTGATTTGCTTCTTTTAATCCATGTAATGAGAACTCAGCCATACGGATAATCTCTTTTTGAGCTTCAGTTAAAGCGATGGCTGGAGATTGTTCAATAAAGATTGGATTTAAATGTTGTGGTTTGAAGTCAATCGCTGCATCTTCACCACGAATAATTTTTGTTACAATCCATGCTAACACTGCAATGAACGGGAATTGAATGATTGTATTTGTTACGTTAAATGTTCCGTGTGCAAATGCAATAGTCATTTCTGGATTCAAGTTTAATGATGTTTGGAAATATTGAATTAAACTTGTAAATGGTATTAATAAAATTGTAAAGATAATTGTACCGATAATATTAAAGATAACGTGAACTAATGCTGCACGTCTTGCTGCAATTGAAGTACCGATTGCTGCTAATACAGCTGTAATTGTTGTACCGATGTTATCACCGAATAATACAGGAAGAGCTGCTTGTAAATCGATTGCACCTTGACCGAATAGTTCTTGTAAAATACCGATTGTTGCACTTGAACTTTGTACAATTAAAGTAAAGACTGTACCGACAACAATTCCTAAAATTGGATTATCACTCATGCTCACTGTTAATTCTTGGAATGATTCTAAAGAACGAAGAGGTTTCATACCTGCGCTCATTAATTCTAAACCGAAGAATAACATACCAAAACCGAATACAACTTGACCTACAGAATGTACTTTTTTATTTTTAAAGAAGAATAGTAAGATTGCTCCAACTGCCATAACTGGGAGAGCATATTCTCCGATTTTAATTCCGATAATAAATGCAGTAACTGTCGTACCGATGTTTGCACCCATAATAACACCGATTGCTTGTCTTAATGTCATAAATCCGGCACTTACAAGTCCGACTGTTAAAGCGGTTGTTCCTGAACTGGATTGGATTAATACAGTAACTAACATACCTGCTAGTACACCCATAAGTGGGTTTGTTGTAAAACGATCTAGAATATCGCGAAGACGATCTCCAGCTGCTTGTTGCAGTCCATCGCCCATGTATTTAATCCCGAATAAGAAAATACCTAATCCACCAATGAACTGGAAGATCATATCTTGAACATTATATTCCACGCATTCCACTCCTTAAATTTCATGTACGATGTAATTATTAACTGAACCTTGAGTCACTGTAAACGGTTTGCTAGTAAAATTTACACTAAATTTACAAAGGGAATAAAAGTTTACAATCCCTTAAAGAAACAACTGCATTTCATTGGTTTTTATCTTGTATAAATCTTAATTTTGTAAAGAAATCACACTTTTTAGAATAATGTTGTTCAGTCGAATATCAAGGAAAGCGTATGCAAGTTCATCGTATATTTTTTGATGAACGTTAAAAAAATATGTAGGGAAATGCATGTAGTTTTAGAACAGCAAAATGAGGGAAAACAATTCTTTTAACATGATAAAAAAGCCACTGAATTATCCAGCAGCTTTTTCCGTGTTTTTATCGCCATGCTTTTGTTTTCTTATGCTTGTAATGTAAATGAAGAGAAAAGCAATAAGTAATAGAGAGGAGTAACGATATACAGTTGCATAGTTTGTAAAGTGAGCAATAAATCCAAAGATAATCGCTCCAGCGCCGATTCCAAGGTCAAATGCGGAGAAGAATGTAGCAGTTGCTACGCCGCGTCGATGCGGTGCTACGCGGTCAATCATCCATGCTTGTAGTGCAGGTTGGATCGCTCCAAAACCACTTCCGTAACATGCTGCAGCAATAATTAAGCTCGGAATTGTCGTCGTATACGACAATAAAATAATACCTGTAAACGTTATAATAACTCCCGGAATGATGACGAATGTATGGCCTTTCGCATCATATAGCTTTCCAGAGAATGGACGTGTCACAGCGATTGCTAGTGCGTTACATAAAAAGAAGAGACTAATATCAGCTATGCCGACTTCTGTAGCAAATAGTGTGATAAAACTTCCGATTCCTCCGTACATTAATGTAATACATAATATTAATAATGAAGGAAGTAAAGCTTTACGCTCAATAAATCCATCGAGAAAAGTACTAGATGATTGTTGTGGAGGCTGTTTCGTTTTTTGGATTTGAAGTAGTTTCGTTAATATTAATGAAACAATTGTGCACGATAATGCACATAAAAAAAGAATTGTGAAGTTATATGTTTGCATAAGCCATAGTCCGATAAGTGGACCGAGGGCCATTGCAAGTGTTCCAGAAAGACCAAAATATCCCATGCCTTCTCCGCGGCGAGCTGAGGGAATTAAATCAGAAACGACAGTTCCATATGTAGTCGTTGTAATGCCGAAACCAGCTCCGTGCAAAATACGAACAGCAAGCAAGAGAAAAATAGTTGAGGCGAAAAGGTAACTGCCCATAGCGAGTAAACAGATAGCAGTACCGATCATTAAAATGATTTTTTTATTGAATTTTTGCAAGGCGTTCCCAGTTAGCGGTCTAACAAAAAGTGCCGCAACGGTAAACATGCCGACAACAAATCCGATATTTGAACTTGTGCCACCAATTTCTTTCACATAAACAGGTAAGGTTGGAATTAACATTTGAAACCCTAAAAACATACATAAGTTTGCAAAAATTAAAGCAACAAACTCTTTTGTCCATAACGGTTCTCGTTTTACGAGTATTGCTTCTCCCATATATTCATCCCCTATATAAAATTTTCTCTTTTCTTTCGAGTATATGTATTGGCCAATGCAACAGTCAAGGAAGGTGTCTTGAAAACGGATAACAATTTTTAAGGTGAAAAACTGACAAATTTGTGTAAAGGCTACACAACTATGAAAAAAAGATGTAAAGTATAGATGTATAGACTTGTAGGTGTTAAGAATGATAGAAATTGTTTTTTCTTTAAAGAAAGCGGATTCAAAGGAGTAGTGAACAAGAAGGGGATATATACTTTTTCACTACATATATTTGAAAAGGTTTACAATATGATGAAGAAAGAGGCGTGTACATATGAGACGATTAGGTATTTCTATTTATCCAGAACATTCAACAGTAGAGAAAGATAAGGAGTATTTAACATTAGCAAGTAAATATGGGTTTACACGTGTGTTCACATGTTTATTATCTGTGGATGGAGAAAAAGAGAAAATTATTGAAGAATTTAAAGAAACGATCTCACATGCGAATGCATTAGGGTTCCAAGTATTAGTGGATATTAGTCCATCTGTTTTTGAACAATTAGGTATTTCGTATAATGATTTATCATTCTTCCATGAATTGGGTGCGTACGGTATTCGTTTAGATGTTGGTTTTTCAGGATTAGAAGAATCAATTATGACTTATAATCCGTATGGTTTGAAAATTGAGATTAATATGAGCAATGGTACGAAGTATGTAGATAACATTATGAGTCATAGACCAAATCGTGAAAATTTAATTGGTTGTCATAATTTTTATCCGCATCGTTATTCAGGGTTATCATACGATCATTTCATTAAATGCTCGAAACAATTTAAAGATTACGGTATGAGAACGGCTGCTTTTATTTCATCATTTGATGCAACATATGGACCTTGGCCAGTAACAGAAGGGTTATGTACATTAGAGCAGCATCGTGAATTACCGATGACAACACAGGCGAAACATTTATTCGCGACGGAATTAATTGATGATGTTATTATTGCAAACGCATATGCGTCAGAAGAAGAATTACAAGCACTAGGTGCATTAAATAAAGAGAAACAAACATTTGATATAGAAATATATGATACAACGACAGAACTAGAAAGAATTATCGTATTAAACGAACCACATTTTTATCGCGGAGATGTATCTGAATATATGATTCGTTCTACACAAAGTCGTGTGAAATATAAAAAAGAAGAGTTTAAACCTCATAATACGCGTGAAATTAAGCGTGGGGATTTATTAATTGATAATGAACAATATGGTCAGTATAAAGGCGAATTACAAATTGCATTAAAAGATATGGTGAATACAGGAAAAACAAATGTAGTTGGTCGAATTGTAGAAGAAGAGATTTTCTTACTAGACTATTTACAAGCATGGGATAAATTCGGATTTACATTAAAGAAATAGAGAGAATATAAAGGGGAAAAACTACTGATTTCAGCAGCTTTTCCCCCTTTATATATAAAGAGCGAGAGGAAGAGCTATGACAAAGGTGCATCAGCGATTAATTTCTATTTTAGAGGAATTTTTAGAAGAGAAATCGATGTTAAATCGAGCTTTTTTAGCGGGCCGTTTACATGTATCGACGAAGACGATTCAAAAGGATATAAAATTATTAAATGATATATTGGAAGAAAACGGAGCGAAAATCGAATCGCAAAGAGGGACTGGGTACGAATTAGAAATTATACAAAAGAAGAAATTTGAAGACTTTTGTGTGAGTCTATTTCAAAAACAGACGGAAAAGATCCCAACTTCTTATGAAGAAAGAATAGCGTACATTCTGCAGCGTGTTTTAATGACAGAGGGATATGTGAAGCTTTCAGAATTAGCGGAAGAGATGTATGTGAGCAAATCAACGGTCAATTTAATTATGAAAGATGTTACAGATATATGTGGTCGCTATAAATTACAAATTGAGAAGAGACCGTATTATGGTATACGTATTGTTGGAGAGGAATTTAATATTCGTTCTTGTTTATCACAATATGGTTTACCGCGTTATGACCATACTCCGTTTCATGAGCAATTTGAGCAGACGGAGACATATTTATCGCTACCGCATATATCACTCATTCGTTCAATTATATTAAAGTATATTGAAGGCGGAACAATATATTTATCTGATATAGAAATTGATAATTTAGTCATTCATATTGCAATCGCATTAAAGCGTTGTCAAAGTCAACATTATATGAAAGGACTGCATGCGGAGCAATCAGAACTTATAATAAAGAAAGAATATACAATTGCGAAGCAGATTTTAGGAGATTTAGAGAAAGCGTTAAAATTTTCATTTCCAGAAGAAGAAGTATTATATGTGACGATGCATTTATTAAGTACTGCTGTTACAACGAGAAATCGCTATGAAAATATAGAAGAGCTATTAGGGAAAGATATATATGCATTTATGCAACATATTCTTTTTAAAGTAGCGGAAGAACGGAATCTTATTTTTTATTATGATGAAGAATTATTATTTGGATTTGGTATTCATTTAAAAACGTTATTAAATCGTTTGAAGTATAAGTTAAATACGAGAAATCCTCTTTTGGCAGAAGTGAAAAAGAATTATCCGTATGCTTTTGAAATTGCGGTTCTCGTTGGAGATATCATTGGTGAATATACGGGTGAATCGATCCCTGAAAGTGAAATTGGTTATATTGCAATTCACTTCGGTGGAGCTATGAGCCGTTTGCAGGAGCAAAATCAAAAGAAAAGATGCTTATTAGTTTGTGCGACTGGTCAAGGAAGTGCCCAACTATTAAAATATAAAATTTTATCACAGTTCCGAGATAAATTAGAGATTGTAGGTATTACAGGCTATTATCAATTGAAAGTAGAAGATCTTTATAAAGAAAAAATAGATTGTATTATTAGTACGATTCATATACCGAGTGGCTTGCCTGTTCCAGTTATAAAAGTGAATTCAATATTTGATGATAAAGAGATTAAATCGATTGGTCAGCGGTTGTTTACGCATGTGAATACTAGTGTGCAGCCTTATATTAAGGAAGATTTAATCTTTTTAAATTATAGTGCTTCTACGAAAGAGGATGTTATTCAGTTTTTATGTGAGAAAGCTGCTGAGAAACGCTATGTACCAGAAAACTTTTATGCTTCTGTTATGGAAAGAGAAAATACGTCTCCGACAGCGGTTGGGAATTCAGTTGCAATCCCGCATCCGATGCAGTTATTAAGTGAGGAAACTTTTTTGATGTTTTGCACACTTGAAAAGGCTGTTGATTGGGGAGATAAAAAAGTACAAGTAATTATTTTATTTAGTGTAAAGCGCAATAATAATGAAGATTTGCAAAGGCTTTATGATTTTTTATATGATATTATGTCTAGTCAAACTACGATAGAGAAACTTACTCAGACCGAGGTAATTGAAGATTTTCAAGAGATTTTATTATCATTTTGAAAAAGTATATAAAAACTTCCGTTACATAACGGAAGTTTTTTATGTTTAATTGTATGCGTTTTCATAATAAGATGGAAATATAGAAAACATATAGCTTGGGGGAATTTAAAATGGCTGATATGCAAACTCCATTTGCGTTAATTTTACATGGTGGCAATGCGAGAAGTGCGGCGCTTGAAGCAATTGCTTTTGCAAGACAAGGAGATTTCGGGAATGCCGGTGAAAAGATGAAACTTGCTAGTGAGGAAATTTCAGCAGCGCATCGTATTCAAACGGATTTAATTCAAGAAGAGGCAAGAGGAAATCATGCAGAAATTAGTTTACTGTTGGTGCACGCACAAGATCATTTAATGAATGCAATTACAGTGAAAGAACTGGCTGAAGAATTTATTGCTCTTCATAAACGAGTAGAAGAGAAAGTGACCGTATAAGATGTACATTTTATTATGTTGTGCAGCAGGTATGTCAACGAGTATGGTCGTAAGAAAAATGCAAGAAGAGGCAAAGAAACAGGGGAAGAATTATAAAATTAAGGCAGTTGATTCAGAACTAGTGAAGCTTGAAATTAAGGAAGCCGATGTCGTTTTAATTGGCCCACAGGTGAAATATTTATTTCCAGCTGTAGAGTTTCTTGCAAATTCATACAATATACCAGTTGCGATTATAGACCAACGAGATTATGGCATGTGTGATGGTTTGAAGGTGCTTAAGCAAGCAGAACAATTAGCTTTAGCATAATTATATCTTTTTAAATATAAACATTATAATGTTATAAAGTTTGTTTCGTTCTTTTATAGTAGAGAGAAAGAGGAGGGCTATTGATGAATGGGTTTATGAGTTTTATGGAACAAAAGATTATGCCAACAACGCAAAAGATTGCAGGACAACGACATTTATTAGCAATTCGAAACGGGGTTATTTCTACATTACCGTTAACGATCGTCGGATCATTTTTTGTTATCTTTTTAAATTTACCAATTGATGCATATATGGAATGGATCGCACCGTTTCGCCATATTTTAGATATTCCATTCCGATTTACAGTAGGACTAATGGCGTTATACGCAGCGTTTGGTGTAGGGGCTTCGCTCGCGAACTTTTATCAGCTCAATCAGTTAAGTGCAGGGTTATTATCTGTACTCGCCTTTTTACTAGCATCAGTTGAACCAATTCAAATTACGAAAGCTGTACCAGGTGTTATTGATGCAGGGAGATATATTTCAGTAGGAACATTAAGTGCAACGTCTTTATTCGGCGCAATTGTTACAGCATTAATTGCAGTAGAAATTTATCATTTTATGATTAAGCATAATATCTCGATTAAATTACCAGATAGTGTACCACCAGCAGTTTCGAATTCGTTTGCAGCATTAATTCCAACATTAGCAGTTATTCTTTTATTCTGGGGCATTCGCTACGGTTTGAAATTTGATGTGAATACAACGATCACATATTTAATCGCACCATTAAAATCAGTATTAGTAGGAAATAATTTATTCGGTGGTTTATTAACAGTATTCTTAATCGTGTTTTTCTGGTCATTCGGTATACATGGACCAGCGATTTTAGGACCAATTATTCGTCCGATGTGGGATTCAGCAATTCTTGAAAATATGGAAGTATTCACGGCTACAGGAAATGCACATCAGTTACCAAACTTATTTACAGAGCAATTTATTCAATGGTTCGTATGGATTGGCGGATCAGGCTCAACGTTAGCTTTAGTAATTATGTTTATGTTCTCTAAATCTAAGTTCCTAAAAGAGTTAGGTAGATTATCATTCGTACCAGGTTTATTCAATATTAACGAACCAATTATTTTTGGGGCACCGATTGTAATGAACCCAATTCTAATTATTCCGTTCGTTATTACACCGTTAGTGACAACGACAGTATCATATTTTGCAGTTGTTTCAGGTATGATTCCACTTATGATGGCGAAACTGCCATTTACGATGTTAGCACCAATTGCAGCGGTAATTAGTACGGACTGGACAATTATGGCTGGTGTACTTGTACTTGTTAACTTTGTCATCTCATTCGTTATTTACTATCCATTCTTCAAAATGTATGAGAAACAACAATTAGCAGGAGAGGAGAAAACAGAATGCTCGGAGCAATTATCATCTTAATTACATTCGTGGTCGGACAGTGTATTGCCCATTATTCGAAATGGGTACAAAGTAAATCTTTATTAGTGTTACTACTAGTATCAGTTTTATTTATCGGTTGTTCAATGGGTGCATATGTAATGTTAGGATTGCAATCACCGTACGTAATTATTGTACCGACAATTTTATGTGCAACGTGTTTATCTGCAAAATATAGATTTACGAGCATGGCATTAATACAACGTGTGAAGGAGATGCAAAAGCATGGAGCGTAAATTAGGAATTTCACTTTATCCAGAACATTCAACGAAAGAAAAAGATATGGCTTATATTTCCGCAGCGGCACGACACGGTTTCTCAAGAATATTTACTTGTTTGTTATCTGTGAATCGTCCGAAAGAAGAAATTGTAGCTGAATTTAAAGAGATTATCAATCACGCAAAAGATAACAATATGGAAGTTATTTTAGATGTAGCTCCAGCTGTGTTTGATCAGCTTGGTATTAGTTATAGCGATCTATCATTTTTCGCAGAATTAGGCGCAGACGGTATTCGTTTAGATGTAGGTTTTGACGGATTAACGGAAGCGAAAATGACGAATAATCCGTACGGTTTAAAAATTGAGTTAAATGTAAGTAACGATATTGCGTACTTAGAAAATATTCTTTCGCATCAAGCGAATAAATCAGCTTTAATTGGTTGCCATAATTTTTATCCGCAAAAATTCACTGGTCTTCCATACGATTATTTCATTCGCTGTAGTGAACGCTTTAAAAAGCATGGTATTCGCAGTGCAGCCTTTATTACATCACATGTCGCAAACATCGGTCCATGGGATATTAACGATGGATTATGTACATTAGAAGAGCATCGTAATTTACCAATTGAAGTACAAGCGAAGCATTTATGGGCAACAGGGTTAATTGATGATGTCATTATCGGAAATGCTTATGCGAGTGAGGAAGAGTTAGAGAAACTAGGAAACTTAAATCGCTACATGTTACAGCTAAAAGTGCACTTTGTAGACGAAGCGACTGAAGTAGAGAAGAGAGCTACGCTGCAAGAATTACACGTAAGGCGCGGCGACATAACAGAGTATATGGTACGTTCTACAGAAGTACGTAAAAAGTACAAAGATTATGACTTCCCAGTGCGTGAAAGTGTGCTGCAGGAAAGAGGGCAAGTTGTAATTGGAAACAATTCATTTGGTAAGTATAAAGGTGAACTGCAAATCATTCTGAAAGAAATGCCGATAGATGAACGGAAAAATATTGTCGGTACAATTGCAGAAGAGGAGTTATTCTTACTAGATTATGTAGGAGCTTGGACGCAGTTTACTTGTGTGGAATAGGGAAGAGAAGGAGAGGATGCTGTGACATCCTCTTTTTTCTGTTGAAATAGTAATCTATCGTATATAGAATGCAAAGAGATAGACTTAATTTGGACGGGAGAGAAGGAGATGGAAGAGTATATAGATGATTTATTAAGGCGGATGGCTGATGAGGAAACAGAGATTTGGCATCGTGCGTATGATGAAGCAAAAGCGTTAAATGACTTATTAACTTTTCCTTATTTACAGCAGAAGGTAATCAAAGCAAAAAAGGTATCTATGAAGAAAGATATTTATTATTTAATGACGAAACTCGCCATCAATACGAAGGAAATCTATATTGCTGATTATCTTATAGATCGTTTGGAATGTGAACAAAGCCCGACTTTGTTAAGTGAACTGCTTAGTAATATTTATACATTGCCAGAAATAAGTAGTACAAATAAAATCATTCCGTATATTTATCATAAAAACGATAGTGTTCGTTATTGGGCAGTTGCTTCCTTAAAGTTATATAAATCGTTAGAAGCGGAAAGTGCGTTGCTAAAGTTGTTGGATACTGAAGAAAATAAAGATGAGATTACACATATTTGTTATACATTGTTTGAGATTGGAACGAAGCAATCGATTCTGCCGTTAACAAAGCTTTTATATAGTAATAGTGCCTATGTTCGTTCAACCGTTATTGAGGTTTTAGCAAAAATAGGGGGATCGGACTTACAAATAGTTTATATTGAAGCTTTACATGATAGAAATGTTATGGTGAAATATGAAGCTGTTCGAGCTATTTATACGTATGGCGACGAAATGGCAATGAGAGCAATTTGCGAACGTGTGAATAAAATTGTTGCTAGAAGACGTAAAAATGAAGTAGAGCCTACGGATGAAGCAGAGATTATCATTGCTCTTCGTTTCTTACATAAGCTTGCTAATCATGAAGAAGTTTTAAAGATATTTGATAAGGTATACAAAAAACGTGGAAACTTGTTTATGTCGGAGAGGGAGTGGCTTCGAGACAATATTGCTTACTTTCAAGAGAAAGAAAGAATGTAATAATTATAGAAAAGGAGCCAGTCTCAACGATGAGACTGGCTCTTTTTTATAACTAGTTTAATACTTTAACTGTAACTGTTTTACGTCCCCAGCTACTTGATGAACCTTTATCTGGCATTAAAACGTCGATTTTATTACCTTTAATAGCTCCACCAGTATCACCAGCGATTGCTACTCCGTAACCTTCAACCCATACTTTTGAACCTAATGGAATGACACTTGGATCAACTGCAATTAGTTTCATGTTTGGATTAGCTGTTAAGTTGTGGCCTAAAGCTGATTTTACTTGGTCGCCTGCTTTATAACCATTTTCAAGTGGATCTGCTGTGTAAGCTGTTGCTACAACACGTAACTCACGAGAAGATGATGGTGTACTTGTTTCAGTTTCTTTTGCAACAGGTTGTTGTGTAGCTGGTTTTTGAGCTTTAGCCGCTTCTTGAGCCTTAGCCGCTTCTTGAGCCTTAGCCGCTTCTTGAGCCTTAGCCGCTTCACGAGCTTCTTGAGCCTTAGCTGCTTCACGAGCTTCAGCTGCCTCTTGAGCTTTAGCTGCTTCACGAGCTTTAGCTGCTTCTTGAGCCTTAGCCGCTGCTTGAGCTTCAGCATCTGCTTGAGCTTTAGCTGCTTCACGAGCTTTAGCTGCCTCTTGAGCTTTAACTTCTGCTTGAGCTTCAGCATCTGCCTGAGCTTTAGCTGCTTCTTGAGCCTTAGCTGCTTCACGAGCTTTAGCCGCTTCTTGAGCTTTAACTTCTGCTTGAGCTTCAGCTGCTTCGCGAGCTTTAGTTGCTTCCACTGCTTTAGCTTTTGCTTGAGTTTCAGCTACTTCCTGAGCTTTAGCTGCTTCACGAACTTTAGCTGTATCTTGAACTGTAGTCGTTTTTTCAACTTTAGCTACTGGTTGAACTTTAACTGGTGCTTTACCTGTTAAGTAAGGAACATGAACATAAGCTGTTTTTCCGTTATATTCAAATTGAATCCAATCATTTTGTACTTGGTGTGTTGTTTCAATTACATCATCTTTTTTCAACTTACCAAGAATCTCTGAGTCTGTGTTTGCCCCAGCACGTACGTTTAATACGTTTGCTGTTACGTAGTAAGTGTCTTTTGTATAGTCAGCGCTTATGAAAGCTTCTTTACCGCTATTCAATTGAACTTTTGACCAACCATTTTCTGTATGTAAAACATTTACTTTATATCCATCTAATAATTTTCCTACAACTTTTGATTCAGTAGTTGGGTTTTCTCGTACGTTTAGTACGTCAGTCGTTACGATTGTTTCTGCTTTAGCAGATGTTGTGAAAATCCCAAGACCAAAAACCGCTGCTGTTGCTATACCCATAAATTTTTTCATAATAGCCTCCATTGCATTTGTTTTCGTTGACCTCATTATAGCAACCATTATTTTCTTATTTGCGAAAAACATAAAATTACAAAGCTTTCGTAACGGGGCATTAATATTCTGTAACAATTCCATAAATATCCTGATAGCGCTTCCTTGTTGTTTTTTGGCGTATTAGGGCATATGAAACACAAAATGAGTAGTATTTCAATTACTGTAACGTTAATAATGTTACAGTAATATTTCTTGATGATATCTATAGCGTTACAAAAATAGCTTATTTTACTGTTTGAATGGAAATTTAGTTATGAAACGATAATCTTTTTAGGCGTGAAAATATATAAATGAGGTGAAATTTAATAAAATATCGATATAATTGTTACAAAATCAGTCGAAGTATGGAAAAAATTACGCCTTGATTTTCGTCTGTTACATAGTATTTTTGCAATAATAGAATTAGATAATAGCCTTAGTACCTATAAATAATGAAGAGTATTAGAATGGTAGTTGTAACGTGAAACATATATAATAGAAGAAACTCAATTTAGTAGATAAATAAAAAACGCAGGAGTGTAAACTCCTACGTTTTTGTTTATTCATATCGTAAACATTCAATTGGATCCAGTTTGGCAGCTTTGTTAGCTGGTAGTAAACCGAATAGTATACCGATTAACATAGATAGGGCAACGGAGATAAGTCCTAGTTTTAGTGAAACGACAAGTGGCCATCCTGCAAACATTGCGACAATCCATGCGAAGAAGATTCCAAGCATAAATCCGACAAAACCACCTAATGCTGTTAAAATGCAAGCTTCGATTAAGAATTGCATTAATACTTTACCACGTGTTGCACCTAATGCTTTACGAATACCAATTTCGCGTGTACGCTCTGTTACAGATACTAGCATAATGTTCATTACACCAATACCACCTACAAGTAAGGAAATAGCGGCAATACCACCGAATACACTTTTTAATATACCTGTGAAGCTATCAATTTCTTTTAAGAATTCTTGTGGATCTGGTACTTCAAATTTACCTGAATGCTCTGGTTTTTTTGCTTCATTTAATGATTTTACAACTGCTTCTTGAACAGTTTCCTTATCTTGACCAGGAGCAATTTTTACCGTTACAGAATCGTAGTTGTTTTTCCCGAATAGTACAGGCCAGTTTTCTGCTGAAATGACACCTTCTTTAAATGTCATGCCACCCATCATTGCTTTTATTGAATATACGCCAACTACTTTGTATGGTGTACCTTTTATATCTACATATAAGTTTGGTTCCCATGAAGAATATAATTTATCAAAAGCATCTGTATTTAATACAATTGTGTGTTCAGGTCTGTCTAAATCAGCTGCTGTTAAAAATCTGCCGTGCTCAAGTTTGAATTTAGATGTATCTTCAAAATAATCACCTTTTGCACCGGTAATATCAAGATCTAATTCTTTTTTTCCTGCATATACTTTTTCTTTTCCTTTTACATCTGGATAAACTTCTTGCACACCAGAAATTTTGGATATACTTTCATACATGCTTGAGGAAATTTTGCCGTCCATATCTGAGTAATCTTCTGTCTTATAATTTACAGAAAACTGATCTTTTTTTTCATTCCCGATTTGTTCGCGGAACTTTGCATTTGTTCCATCCCCAATCGAGATAATGGTAATGATGGCACTAACCCCAATAATAATACCTAACATCGTTAAGATAGAACGCATTTTATGAGCAAAGATAGAGGAAAGGGCCATGCGTATATTTTCACTCGTATTCAAAATTAACCTCTCCAATCTTGGACGATATTTCCGTCACGAATTACAATTTGACGTGCTGCAGCTTCCCCGATTTCACGGTCATGGGTAATCATAATGATTGTTGAGCCTTGTTTATTTAATTCGTAAAAGAGGTCCATAATTTGTGTACTTGTTTTCGTATCAAGTGCTCCTGTCGGTTCATCGGCTAAAATGAATTTTGGGTTATTTACGATTGCACGTGCAACAGCGACACGCTGCTTTTGTCCACCTGATAATTCGTTCGGTAAGTGAGTAGCGCGATCAGCTAAACCGACTTTTGTTAAAGCAGCTAATGAGCGCTCGCGTCTTTCTTTTTTATCGACTCCAGCGTAAATAAGAGGTAGTTCTACATTTTGAAGCGCTGTAAGTCTCGGTAATAACATGAAGTTTTGGAATACGAATCCGATCTCTTTATTACGTACGTGTGCAAGTTCTGTTTCAGACATGTTTGAAATATTTTGACCGGCTAGTTCGTACGTACCTGTCGTCGGTTTATCTAAGCAACCGATAATGTTCATTAATGTTGATTTACCAGAACCAGAAGGTCCCATAATTGAAGTGAATTCTCCTTGGTTCAGTGTTACGTCAATTCCGTGTAATATTTGAACGGACTCTGCACCATTTTGGAAGGATTTCGTGATGCCTTTTAAGTTAATCACTGGGCGACAACCTCCATACCATCTTTTAAGTCTTTTTCAGGTTTAGAGATAATTTCCTCTCCTTTTTTCACTCCAGAAACTTTTGCTTCGCTATCAGTCTCGAATTCAACAGTAACTGCTTGTTCTTTCGCCTTACCGTCTTTTACAACGAAGACAACATTTTTGTCACCTTTTTTCACGATACTGCTTTTCGGAACAATTGTACCAGTTGCTTCGCCAGATTTACTTGTTACGTAAACGTGGAAGCCGTTTTGTAATTCGTCACTATTATCTAATGTGACAGTGAATTGATAGTTAGAAACAGTTTTATTTTCATCCATGCTCTTTAATGGTGTAGAACCGATTTCTGTTACTTTTCCTGTCCAAGTCTTACCAGCGACAGTTTTTGATGAAACAGTTACTTCTTGCCCAACTTTCATACTAGCAAGCTCATATTCAGAAATTTGACCTTTTACTTTAAATTGACCAGCGTGACGAAGAGTAATTCCGCTCATACCTGTTTTTTCGTCAGCAGTTTTTACGATATCATCAATTACGCCATCAGCAGGACTTGTTACAGAAAGATTGTTTACTTTCTCTTTTGCTGCTTTAATCATTTCATCAGCTTTTTCAACTTCAAACTTTTTCATTTCAATTTGTGATTCTAATTGCCCAACTTCGGCTTCTGATGCTTTTAATGCTTCAGCAGGAAGGCCTGCATTTTTATCTTTTTGTAATTTTTGTTTCGCTACATCAATTTGTTTTTGGAGCAACGTTACTTCTTTTTGTGCGATTTTCTTTTGCATTTCTGCTTCTGTTACACCTTGTTTCGCAGTCGGATCATTGTATTTAAATAGAAGCTGACCTTTTTTCACTTCATCGCCTTTTTTCACAGCTAATTCATATGTTCCTTTTGTTGGATCGAATGAAATAGTTTCAATTCCATTTGGAATAACTTCGCCACCAAATTTTTGCGCGTTTTGGATTTGTTTTTCGGTTACTTTATATCCGCTATATGCCATTGCTACATCTGAACCGCCACCAGCAAATGCAAAGTATGATCCAGCTGCAATTCCGATTGCTACTACACTAGTAATTAACACTTTATTTTTCTTCTTCATCTATTTATCACCTTTTCGTTCGTTTTAGTATCTACATTAAGTATAGAAGAGGTAAAGAATCTGACAAATCGTTTTAGCTTACAATAACCTTACAGTTTTGTAAGGTATGAATATGTAAATGTAAGGTAGAGGTTGTCCTAGTGTAAGCAAATGAATTGACTCGTCGTTTCTTTCTTACAATAATATTGTATGGAGGAAAGGAGGAAGGAAGATGGAAGCTTATTTTAGCGCACACCCATTAAAACCATTTATTCCATACTCAAGGCAACATGCCCTTATATTATTTATTATGTTGGTGGGGATATTTTTTCTGTATCAATACCAAGATGTATTACGTCAAAGTGAGTGGAATATAACGGTTCGATATGCAATTGCATTTTTATTTATAGGTAGTGAAATTGGGCTTCATATGTGGGAGTGGAAAGCGGGGATTTTTGAGCTAGCTACTTCATTACCGTTTGAATTATGTACGATTAGTTTATTATTAGCGTCGATTATGATCGTAACGAAAAGTTACCGCATATATGAGATTGTATTTTTCACGGGAATTATTGGTGCATCACAAGCTATTTTAACGCCAAACTTGCAGTATGCTTTTCCGCATTTTCGTTTCATTGAATATTTTATCGCGCATATATTGCTCATTTGGGCACCACTCTTTATGACTTGGGTGGAAGGCTATAGACCGACCTTGCAATCTATTAAGCGTACGATGATATTTTTAAACATATTGATTCCGCTTGTTTCGTTTGTGAATTATAAAACAGGCGGTAATTATATGTTTTTAGCTCATAAGCCAGAAACAGCTTCATTACTCGATATGTTAGGACCGCATCCTTACTATATTATTTCATTAGAACTCGCAGCGCTTATTGGGTGTTTTATTTTGTATATGCCGTTTGCAAAAAGAGAAAGGCATGCGCATAAAGAATCACTAGGATCATAACCTAGTGATTTTTTATGATTGAATATTTACAATTCAGAAAATTAAGAATAAAATTAGAGAGTAAAATATAAAGAGAGAGAAGGGAAAACGTGGTCAAAAAAGTTTTTCTGAATGGGATGGAAGTGACAATTCAATTTATTATTTCGATTTTGGGGATTATTATGTTAGGGGCTCTGCCGAAATTGTTTTATGGATTTAAGCTGGATGTATCAAAGTACATACAGAGTTTAAAAGAAGTGTTTGTGAACTTAATGGATATTTCCAATTTGCAATATGTGAAAGGTAAATTTTTATTTCCGCAGCTGTTCGTCCATTATAAAGAAACGATTATTATTTTTTTAGCTGCTTTTTTTATTTCATTATTTGTAGCATTTTGTATTGTTTATGTAATTATGAGTAGTTCACCGCGTATACAACATCGAATTAAATCATTTCTTATCTTCCTAGAATCTATTCCAGATATCCTTCTTATTTTAGTATCACAAATTTTAGTTATATGGTTTTTTAAACAAACAGGTTTTTTACCTTTTCAAATTGCTTCAATTGGAGGCGAGTCAATTAGAGGATTGCCGATACTTTGTTTGAGCATCCCGACTACGATTATGTTTGTAAAAATGGTCGTGCTTCGTTTTGAAAATGAACTAGAAAAAGATTATGTACTATTTGCTAAGGCGAAAGGGCTGGGGCGCTTTCATATTTTAAATCGTCATATTTTACGAAATGTGTTGCTTAGTACATTATTCTTTGCGAAAACGAATATCTTTTTTATGTTATCTAATTTATATATTATAGAATGGATTTTTAATACGGGTGGTATTTTTATGTTTTTGAAATCTTATTTTGGTATTAGAGTTGAGGTTTTCATCGTTAGTGTGCTTCTTATATATATTCCGATTTTTATTTTATTTAAATTGTTTCATTATCTCATTCCGGCTGCGATGAAGGAGAGATTATAATATGTGGACGTATATAAAACGTGATAAAAGATTTTGGATAAGCATTGGGTTTCTTCTCCTATTAGTTCTTTTGAGCATCGGAAATACGTTATGGAATGATGGACATATTAGACAAGTTACATTGCAATATGATGCGGATGAAAATCCACAAGTGCCACCGTTTTCACCTTCATTACAATTTTTACTCGGGACAGATCGGAAAGGATACGACCTTTTACATTTAGTTATTGAAGGCGCGAAGTGGACGATTGGTATATCTATTTTAATTGCGGCACTTAGAATGGTAATAGGTGTGTTTTTCGGTGTCGTACTCGGAACGTATATAAAAAGAGGGTTTTCAAAAATTGAGGCTTTCTTTGATAGTTTTACAGTTATTCCGACAGTTATGATTGCGTATTTTTTTCTTCAATTTGCAAATGCATTTGGAAGCGGGGAGGAAACAACAACCTTTTTTGAAAGGGCTTCGTTTCAAGTTGTCTTACTTGTAATGCTTGTAATGCCAGTTATTGCACTGTATGTTGCGAAGGAAGTTCGTAAATTGCGAACGGAGGAATTTGTTGATGCCGCACGCATATTAGGTGGATCGAGAAGACATATTGTTATAAAGCATCTTTTCCCGCACCTTTATATGACGTTTATACTTGTATTTTTTCAGCAGTTTACGCAGACTCTTACTATTTTACTGCACTTAGGGTTACTAGAAATATTCTTTGGCGGAACGGTTAAGTTTTTAGGACCGATAGAAGAAATAGAATCTTACACACATGAATGGTCAGGGCTAATTGGAGTCTATTTTAGATCTTTAACAGTGCATCCATGGATTCCTCTCGTCCCAATTACATTTTTCGGGCTTACCATTTTTTCAGGAAATATGATTGTAAAAAGTCTAGAAGAGGCGATGTTGAAAGTTCGATTAGGGGGAGAGATAAAGAAGGAAGTTGTAGAAGAGGAACAATCTGCTGTACAGTCAAAGGAAGAGTTGTTTACGTTTAAACATACGATGTGAAGAGAAAAAGAAGCAAGCATGGATTTCATGCTTGCTTCTTTTTACTTTGCAGAAACTTCACCTTCAGCTTCTGTTTGCGGAATAAAGTATCCGATTATACCACCAATTATTGCTGGAACGATCCAGCCGATTCCTAAGTTATAAAAAGGAATCGTGTGTACGATATTAGCGATAAAACTTGGTATCATTCCCACATTATCAAGTGCATGAATACAGCTAATAATGAATGCTGCGATCATTGCTCCGATGTAGACAGAAGGTTTACGTTTCGTATATTTATCGATAAATGATACGAAAATTAAAATGATTGTAATTGGGTACAAAATAATTAATACAGGTAGTGTGATTTTAATTAATAAGCTTAATCCTAAGTTTGAAATAACGAAACTAAAGATACAAACGTATAGTACGAGCTTTTTGTAAGAAACATTTGTTAATACTGTTGCGAAATAGTTGGCGAATGCACTTACAACACCAATTGCTGTTGTTAAACAAGCGAAGATAATGGCGATACTTAATAAAACATTACCGCTTGTCCCAAAGAATTGGTACATAACAGTTGCTAATAGTTGACCACCGTTCTCGAATTGTCCCAAGTTTCCGTTTGAAGCTCCGATATAACCGAGTAAGAAGTAAACAATTGTTAAGAATAGAGCAGCGATACTTCCGCAAATGATTGTATATTTCGCGATAGATTTCTTCTCTTGTATACCGTTTTGACGAATTGCATTTACAACAATTGTTGATAGTACGAGAGCGCCAATTGCATCTAACGTTAAAAATCCTTCAAGAAATCCTTTGAAAAACGGGATGTCTTTATAGTCACCGATAGGCTCTGCAAACGTTCCTGGTGAAAGAATCGCTTTTGTTGCCATAATTGCAATAATTACAAGTAAAATTGGCGTTAATATTTTACCGATATGATCTACTAGCTTGGATGGATTTAATGATAAGAAGTAAACGACTGTAAAGAAAATCGCACTAAAAACTAACATAGAATACCATTGATCTGGGAAAAGTGGTGCAATCCCAATTTCATAAGATACAGATCCAGTTCGTGGAATAACAAATAGTGGGCCGATTGAAAGATAAATAATGATAGCGAATACTGCTGCGAATTTTGGATGAACACGGCTCGCTAAAGTGTTAAAACTACCACCAGCAAGGGCAACAGCAACGATAGCAAGTAAAGATAAACCGACGTCTGTAATAATAAACCCTGTAATGGAAACCCACATATTTTCTCCGGAAGAAAGGCCAAGAAGGGGCGGGAAAATCATATTACCAGCACCGAAGAAAACTGCGAAGAGTAATAAACTAATCGAAAGTATTTGCGCTGGTTTCAAAGTTGTACGCATATAAAGAAAATCCTCCTAATGAGTATTTTTGTCGAAAATTCAAATAATTTGTCGAGTAACTGTTATTATTTTAAAGGTCTGATGACTAGAAAGCAATAGGGAATTTTGAAAAAATTAAAAAATAATGCATTAAATCGAATAAATATACTATTTGTATGTTTAATAGGAAGGATTTAACTTTTAACGTAAAAAAAACACATATCGCTAGGATACGTGTATTAAAAATATATTTTTCTATCGCGTTCTTCTTTTAAAATTTCAACCGCTTCTCGGAAACGTTGTGAATGGACAATTTCTCGTTCGCGTAAAAAGCGTAAACTGTCATTTATGTCGGGATCGTCAGATTGGTTGATAAGCCATTGATATGTGGCACGCGCTTTTTCTTCAGCCGCAATATCTTCGTATAGGTCGGCAATTGGATCACCTTTAGCTTGTATATAGGTTGCAGTAAATGGAACACCAGCTGCGTTATGGTAATGAAGTGCGCTGTCATGATCGACGTAATGAGGGTCGAGACCAGCTGCCTTCATCTGTTCAGGAGTCGCATCTTTTGTCAGCTTATAAACCATCGTAGCAATCATTTCAAGATGCGCAAATTCTTCTGTACCAATATCGGTAAGGAGGCCAATGACTTTATCCGGGATTGTATAACGCTGATTTAAGTAACGTAGTGCAGCAGCTAATTCTCCATCTGCACCACCGTATTGCTCAATTAATAATTTTGCAAGTGCTGGATTACAAGTTCCTACTTTAACAGGGTATTGTAATTTTTTTTCATAAATCCACATAGTTTCTCTCCTTTATATTTGCCATGGCCAAGGACCTTTGCTCCATTCCCAAGGGGCATTAGAATAGCTATTTCCATACTGTTGAAGCGGTCCATATTTTTCTTCCATCTGTTGTTTTAATACTCTTCGTTTATAGGAAAAATCATTAAATTGGTTAATAGCTGCTGTATCGTCTGGGTGGGTGTCTAAGTAAAGGGTTAGTTCAACTAATACAAAGTCTAATTCTTGGAGATTCTCTAAAAGTCGATAATACTCTTCTGGTAGTGGCTGGTTCACGTCAGTAGTCACCGCCCTTTTTTATAAGGATTTTCGTAATAATCATAAAAGATAGGCCATAAGGTTCCTTTTTGTAGTGCTTCTTTCGGTGAGAATTGTGGTAAATTTGGCGGTTGAAAACCTAAATATAAATTAGGAGGGGTAGAGTAATATTTTTTACCAATAGGAGGACAAGGATCTTGAGGACTATGATATGGCACATATGATTTCATATATTTATCCATTAATAAACCTCCCTATATTCTTCATCACTACGTATTGTATTCAGACATAATAGGCCTTTATGACACATATAAAAAAGTAATAGGTACGGGGGGAATGAATGTGGAGAATGTGAAACAATTCATTGTATTGGAAGTGAAAAACTTAAAGGAAACTTTGTATTTTTATGAAGGGATTTTAGGAATCAAGCCTAGTTTAGAAAGACCCCAATTAGATGTAACAGGGGTTTGGTATGATGCTGATTCAATGAGAGTTAGTTTTGTAATGAATCGTAGTTTGGGTGGGCGTGAGAAGAGTGTTACGGATTCGGTTGATGTACTAATGTTTTCAATTTCTAACATAGAGAACTTAAAGAAGAGGTTAGTGTTTTATAAAATTGCATATACAGAAAACAAAAGTGAGAAGAGTATTGTAGTACAAGACCCAGATGGATATAAAATTCAAGTGATAGAGAAGGACGAATAAACGGAGGGGATTTAGTGGAGAGGAATTATGAAGAAAGTGCATTGTTTGAGCATCAATTTTGGCTAAAGGTGCTTACTGATCATTCGCAATTTTTACTTGATGCATTAGCTCCGAAGGAAAAAGAGGATATAAAAAAGGCCACTTATTTTGTTGAAACATTTACGAATCTGTTAAATAAAGTTCGTAATGTGAATCTCATTGCGTTTTCAAAAGAGGCAGAACGAGCCGCAAAGGAAATACGAACGTTTAAATTAAGTATTATACAGAAACAACTCGAGGGAAAAATCACTATTCATTTTACGCCAACTTTCATCAATCATATGGTAAACGAAGTAGAAGAGTATATAACAGTGTTAGAATTTTTAAATAAAGGAGAAGTTCCGCCTGTTTTTCATGAATTACATTATCATCTCGTTTGGTTAACGGATGCGGCTGGCCATGCAGGGTCTATTTCTGGTGGATTAGATCTTGTTGAAAAAAGATTAAAAGAGAAAAGCGAAGAATTTACGAAGCACTTTGAACAATTTTATTTAAAGGCAGTTGAAATGACGGGGTATTTACGGACAGAGCTTCATCATTTTCCTGCATTAAAGAAGTTTACAAAAGATGTTTCACTTGAGTTAAAATTATTTTCGCATTTTCTCCATGAGGTCGAAGAGCTGGAGTTATCGAATGAAATATTAAGTGCATTATCTGCTAGAATGGCGGATCATATGGCAAGAGAAGAATGTTATTACTTATTAAAATTAGCACAATCGTCTGGACTTGAGATGCCAAAATGTAATCCGCTTTAAAGAAAAAAGAGGTCAATTTTATTTGGCCTCTTTTTCTGCTTTATTTTCTCTTTTTATTTTTGCTTGTTCAATACTTGCCTGTAATGTCTCCATAATATTGATGATGTTTGGAGTTGGAGAGATTGTTTCGGTTTTTTCCTGTTGTTCAATTTTGTTTTCGATTAGTTCGGTAAGGGCTTCTTTATACTCATCTGTATACATCTCTTGTTCAAAAGGATTTGTAAGATGGTGGATTAAATTGATTGCTGCTGTGAGTTCTTGTTTTTGAATCGGATAATTTTCGTTACTTGGTAAGTTAGGTGTATTTGTTATATCGCGAATTTCATTAGGGTAGTGAATAGTTTGTAATATAAGCCCATCTTCAAAGTTACGGATAATAGCTAAATGTTGTTTTTTTCTAATGGAAATATGGATAAGACCAAGTTTATTCGTACGTTCAAGTGCTTCTTTTAATAATAAATATGATTTTTCATGTCCTGAGGTAGGGCCTATAAAATAAGAACGATCGTAGAGAACAGAATCAATTTCGTTATTTTGGATAAAAGATATAATACGAATAGATCTTGGTTCGTGAGCTTTTTGCAACTCAGCTAATTCTTTTTCATCCATAATAATGTACTTATGAGGTGCGTATTCATAGGCTTTTACAATATCTTTATCATCAATTTCTTCATCCGTACAATCAGGAGCAAATTTTTTATATTTAATAGGTGTTAAGCATTCTTTATGAAGACTTAAAAACTTTATATCGTTTTCTTCTACGGCACTGTATAGTTTGATTCCTATATTTAATAGTCCAAGTGAAAGGGCACCTTTCCATACGGTATGCAAATGAAGCCTCTCCTTTCATTCAAAAATGATTATGTATATTATGAGATAGTAAGAAATTTCCTATACGTTTTTTGTTTTTACGGAATGTTAAGCAGGAGGATGTGGGATATAAAATATATTGACAAGCCCTCCAAAATATTTTAATGTGATTGTATAAAATTGTGTATATAAAGGGGAGTAACTTATTACAGTAAAGTCGTCATTACAGGGAGAAACCCTCGGCTTTATTGGCAACGTTTCGTTGTTAGTGAGACCTTTACCAGCAATGGTAAAGGCCCCTTATTGTCTTTTTTAGGACCCTTACCATGTTTGGTAGGGGCCTTTTTGTATACAAAGAGAGGAGATATAAAAATGAAAAAACTTATTAGTAGATTAAGAGTTGTATTTCATGTTCGCCGATTTGTTCCATTCCTATTTGACTTTTTCACTTCAAAAGAGGTTTCAATAAAGAAGAAAATTTTATCTATTGCGTTTTTAGTTGGTTATGTTGCGATGCCGCTCGATTTAATTCCAGACTTCTTACCGTTTATCGGTATTTTAGATGATATTGGAATTGTATTATTTATTTTGAACCGAATTGTAAAAATGGCGCCAGTTCAATTACAAGAAAAGCATAACGTAAACGTAGGATAGGAGTTGGGGTAGAAAATATGGAGCAAATTATTTTAGATATAATCGAGTTTTTAAAGCAATTTTCTTATTTTGGAGTTGTGTTAGCATTAACGTTTGAATTTATTCCAGCAGAAGTAGTTTTGCCCATGGTTGGTTATTGGGTGTACGAGGGAGATATGAATTTTTGGCTTGCTGTATTAGCCGGAACCCTCGGCGGAACGACAGGACCTTTAACGTTATATGCACTCGGTTATTACGGTGGTCGTCCTCTATTAATAAAATACGGGAAATACTTCTTCATTAAAGAAGAACAAATTCAAAAAGCAGATGATTTCTTTGAGAAATATGGACCGGTTGTAGCATTTGTTGGACGCTTTGTGCCAGGAGTTCGAACGCTTATTTCTGTTCCATGTGGTATGGCGAAAATGAACATATGGAAATTTAGTATATATACATTTGTAGCAATGTTCCCGTTAACAACTTTGTATGTTTATTTTGGAATGAAATTAGGTCCACATTGGGAAAAAGCAGCGGATGTTGTTGGGCAATATATGTTACCGATATTAGGAGGCGTTATTCTTATCGTTGCTAGTATCTTTGTCTATAAATATATGAAAAAAAGAAACAAAACAGAATCTATCTAGTCACATGAATATTTTTTGAAAATAGATGAATAGTACAGGCAAAAGACTCTGGGGGACATACACATATAGGGAATATAAAAGAGAGAGGGGAAACAACTATGTCTTGTGAGTGCTCAGGGTCAGCATTAACTTGTTGTCCAGATAAAAATTATGTGCAAGATAAAGTGTGTAGTCCGTGGTCTGCTACTGTAGTTGCAACAGCAATTGATAATGTTCTCTATACAAATAATATTAACCAAAACGTAATTGGTACTGGTTTTGTTAAATATGATGTTGGACCAGGCCCAATTACTGTAGAGGTACTTGATTCTGCTGGGGGTACAATTGATACACAAACATTAAACCCAGGAACGAGTATTGCTTTTACGTATCGCCGCTTTGATAGTATACAAGTTGTGTTACCTGCAACACCTGCTGGAACGTATCAGGGAGAATTTTGTATTACAACACGTTATCCACTTTCATAGCAGAATAGGAGAGGATCGAAATGGGAATGAGAAGTTCCAGTTTGTCTTGTTGTTCTAATAAAACACTTGTGCAAGACCAAGTATGTACAGACTGGTCTATTACAGGTGCTGGTACTCAAATTGTATATACAAATAATATCACGCAAGAAGTATATGGTTCAGGTTACGTGAAGTATGATGTAGGTGCCAACCCGATTACAGTTGATTTTTTAGTAGGTGCAACAGTGGTTGATACAATTACTGTACAACCACAAAGTAGTGGTACTTTCACTGTCCGATATTTTACTACTGTCCGAATTACTACGACAGGAACGACTGTTAATCAAGGAGAGTTTTGTATTACAGTACGTTATCCAATCTCATAAAAAGCATACCGTGAACGGTATGCTTTTTATATTAAGGAAATAATGAAATTGGTATTCTATAAGCAACATGTAAATTCGCAACAGTACTTGCCTTCTAAATATAGTGAAGGATTACTTGTTATATTGATAATATTGATCGACTGTAGGTCTTTTCCTGTGTACGATATTGTATTACCAGGAAACACAGTGAAAATATTGGTTACTGTTCCAACGATTTGAATTGTAATTGCTTCGTTGCTGCTAGTACTATTGTAAACCGAGACAGTACCTGATATAAGTAGTATCCCATCACTTTGCCATAGTATCATTAATTGTGATACATCTTTGGCAGAGGAGATGGTGTTATTAGTTATGAGGAAATTCCCTGCAAATTCATTTGTTACTCGCTCGCAATTTGGATTTGGAGGAGGGGGCGGTGGACAAGGGTCTGGACAAATAATAGATAAAGGAGCGAAACAGCCGATATTTTTTTTATTCTTCAATACAACCCCTCCTTTTAAGTTGTCTTTTATTACTATTAAATGTAAAAGCATGGCCGATGTGTTAAAAAAAGAAGGAAATATTAAAAATTAAGATTGTCTAATAGGCTTAAACCTTAACTTATCATTAGTGTTATAGAAAAGATTATATGTGAATAGTCATAGGAAAAGAATGATCAGACTCTTTTAGACAAAAGGTGGTTGTATAAAATAGTACGAGTAATGTTGGACTTAATTTCTAATTAACTGTATATTTACAAAAATCTAATAAATTTCATTTGTTATTTAAACGACATTAACATGTATTAGATAAAATAGCCCTTGTAATGAATCAATTATTATGAGGAGGATTCACGTGGACAGAAATGCTTTAAGAAAAGTAAAAGGCCTTATTGGATTATTAATGGTTTTTGTATTAGCATTCGTATCATTTCCATGGAGTACATCAGTCAAGGCGGAAGAGAAAAAGCAAGAAAAGGCATCAAGTGAGAAGAAGATAGTTTTTCCAGTTGTAAGTGATGTGCATATTAAAAACAGTGGAACAGATGATACGTTTCGCTGGAAAAGAGCGATTGAACAGTTTAATACACTAGCACCAAAGCAAGATGCATTTGTTATTGTAGGTGATTTCACAGATGCAGGATCAGTGCAGCAATATGATCGTTTCATGCAAGTGTATAATGAAAATGCAAATAAAGATGCCGTGAGAATGAATTCTCTTGGTAACCATGATTATTGGAACGGTTTATCTGTAGAGGGCGCACAGAAGCGTTTCTTAGAAAAAACAGGTATGGAATCAATTTATTATCATAAAGTGGTAAAAGGTTATCACTTCCTTGTTATGTCTCCAGAGAATGGAACAACTCATGGCTATTATTCGGACAAGCAAATTAATTGGTTAAAAGAAGAAATGGCAAAAGCGCAAAAAGATGATCCAGAAAAACCGATTTTTGTATTTTTACATCAACACATTAAAGAGACAGTATACGGTAGTCATGAATGGGGAACACAAGATAGCGCAAAAATTAATGCAGTATTAAAAGAATACCCACAAGTTATTACGTTTTCAGGTCATTCACATTATCCATTAGATGATCCGAGATCGATACATCAAAAAGACTTTACATCAGTTGGTACATCTTCAGTAAGTTATATGGAAGTTGAAGGTGGTAAAGTACAAGGGAATATCCCGCCAGGAGCTAGTACGTTAAGCCAAGGTTTATTAGTAGAAGTAGATGATAAAGAAGTAACGATTAATCGTCGTGATTTCCATACGAATTCTTGGACAGGCGAGCCTTGGAAAATTAAATTACCAGCAAAGAAAGACACATTTACACATGTAGAAGATCGTGATAAAGAAAAGCCATACTTTGCTAAGGATGCAAAGCTTGCTGTATCAAATGTAACAGAAAATGCAGCAACAGTAACATTCCCACAAGCGTTGGACAACCTTCTTGTTCATTCTTACCGTGTACAAGCTAGAGATAAGCAAACGGGAGAAATAAAGAATAAATTGTTAGCATTCTCAGAGTTTTATCGTGATCCAGTGCCGAAAGATCTTACGTTCACGCTTGCAGGGTTAGATGGCGGGAAAACATATACACTTGAAGTCGTTGCAATTGATTCGTTTGGTAATGAAAGTGTGCAGCCGTTAACGGCAGAAATTACTACGAAAAAAGATGATATTGATCCGAATGTAAAAGTGCCAAAGGCTGATGTTTTTGATGTGAATTTTGCAGATGGTACATTTAAAGACAATTCACCATTTGGAACAAAAGGTGATGTGAAGGGCAATGTGACTATTGAATATGATAAAGCATTGAAAAAGAATGTTATGAAGTTAAACGGACAATCTAATACATTTGGATACCTTCCATTTTCAGCAGCACAAAAAGAGAAAGTAGCAAATACATTTACGTTAGAAACGGTATTTTCAATGAATCAAATCCGTGGACAAGGTATTTTGCAAAATACAGAGAGCGGTGGAATTGGATTTGAGTCTACAGGAAGCGGCTATGTTGAATTATGGGCTCACATTGGCGGCAGTTATAAACGTGTTGGAGTTCAATTAGAAGCAAACAAAACATATCACTTAACAGGAACGTATAACGGAAGTGAAGTAGCTATTTATGTCGATGGTAAAAAAGTAAATAGCCAACCAGCTACAGGAAAAGTGTATCATCCAAATGTACCATTTGCACTTGGAGCTGATCCTGATAGTAACGGCAATGGTGGTATTCCGTTAAACGGTAAAATCGCGCTTGCGAAATTATATAGTAAAGCGTTAAGTTCTTCAGAAGTATTAGCAGCGTACAATGAGTTTTCTAACCGTACGAAATTAGAGCAAGTGAACGCGTTATATGAAGAGCTTGGAAAAGGGAAAGAAGTGTTAGCTGGTACGTATGAGTTTGGTGATAAGCCAGGTCAATATTCAAAGGAAGCATTTCAAGAACTAGAGAAAAGCTATAATAATGCAAAACAAGTGTTTGAAAATGTAGGGAGCACGGGAGAGCAAATCGTTCAAACATATAACGAATTAAAAACAGCTAATGTAACATTTGTACAATCTAAAGTAGTAGAACAACCGAAAACACCGAAAGAAAAATTACAAATCAATATTGAATCTGCAAAAGTAGTAGTGAAAAAAGCGCAAGATGCAAATGTAACGGACGGTTCAGTGAAAGCACTGAGTCAAAAAATTACAGTGGCCGAAGCTGTAGTGAAAGATGTAAAAGTAAAAGATACACAGATAGAAACAATGAATCGTACATTAGAGTATACGATTTCACTTGTTGAAAAAAGCATAAACAAATAAGAGAGAAGAAAAGAAGCTTATCATGATAGGCTTCTTTTTTGTTATACTAAAATTAGTATAGAATGAAGGAGCGAATAATTTGGAACAGAAAAAGCTAAAAAGAATTCTTGAATATGTATGGATCGCGGTTGTGCTCCTTGTAGGATATTATTTCTTAAAAGAAAAAAGTATATGGGTTTTATTTTTAATGACGTTTTTATTAGCGGGTTTAGGCACGTTATTTATTAATTTCTTCTTTGATAGTTTAAATGCCTGGAAGAATAAAAAGAAGGGAACGAAGTAAAGGAGGGAATATATGCAAAAGTGGAAGCTCATATATCAGGTGATTATTTTCCTATTGCTTGTAGGTATTGGAATTGTGAAATACGCAACGCCAATAGGAAATTGGGCATGGTTTACAGCTTGCATCGGCATATTTTTCATTTTACAGTCGTTAACGAAAAAATATAATAGTACAGAAAAATAGCTCGCCGCTAAAACGGCGAGCTATTTTGTTATGCTTTTTTCTTTTCATCATTTGTTTTTTCAATAGCTAAATGACTATGTTTCCTAGAGTAGAAGAAATAGAAGCATAAGCCGACTATAAGCCAAACTGCAAAGCTAATCCATGTTGTTTTAGACAAATTGATCATTAAATATAAGCAGCAAAGAATCGCGACAACTGGTAATACAGGTACGAAAGGTGTACGGAATCCACGTTTTAAATCAGGGTGTGTTTTTCGTAAAATAAGTACTGCGCAGCAAACGAATGTAAAGGCTGTTAACGTACCGATGTTTACTAAATTCGCTAGCAAATGTAAGTCTAAAAGGCCTGCTAATAAAGCAGCAACAACGCCAGTAATCCACGTATTTAATAAAGGGATTTTTACTTTTTTATTTACACGTGCTAACGCTTTTGGAAGTAAACCGTCACGGCTCATCGCATACGAAACGCGAACTTGTCCATACATAACGACTAAGAGAACGGTTGTCATTCCAGTCATCGCTCCAACAGCGAGTAGTCCTGCAATTGTATCCTCACCAACGAAATGCAATGCAAATGCAACTGGATCAGAAACGTCTAATTGCGTATAAGGAACCATACCTGTTAAAACGAAAGATACGATCATATATAAAACAGTACAAATAAGAAGAGAACCGATAATACCAATTGGTAAGTCACGCTGCGGTTTTTTCGTTTCTTCTGCAGCTGTTGCGATTGCATCAAATCCTAAGAAGGCGAAGAACACAGTGGCAGCCCCAGTAATAATACCGTCGTATCCGAATGGGATGAACGGTGTCCAGTTTTCAGGTTTTACATATTTTGCACCTGCTACGATAAAAGCGATAATAACGGCTAACTTAATAAGAACCATAATATTATTAATGCGTGCGCTTTCGCGTATACCAAAACTTAAAAGGCCCGTAATAAGAAGTAAAATACAGACAGCAGGTAAATCGATGAGACCACCTTTTCCTACGCCGGGGGCCGAGGCGATTATGGCGGGCAGGTGTATATTGAACCCTTGTAGTAATGATTGCAAATAACCAGACCAACCGACAGCTACTGCTGCAACGGCAAGTAAATATTCGAGCATTAAACACCATCCGACGATGAAGGCGACGACTTCTCCGACTGTCATGTATGCGTAAGTATACACACTTCCTGAGACAGGAATAGAAGAAGCAAATTCAGCGTAACAAAAGGCTACACAAGCACAAGTAAATGCAGCAATAAGGAATGATAGCATAATACCAGGACCAGAATGTTTTGCTGCAACAATACCTGTTAATACAAAGATCCCTGTCCCAATTACGGCGCCGATTCCTAAAAATGTTAAATCGAGTGCAGTTAATGTTCTAGCTAGCTGCTTTGGTGATTCAGTACTAAGCGCTTTTTTTCGTAATAATGACTTCACTTTGGACTCTCCCCCCGTTTTTTCATTTCCATAACTGCGACTATAGTATGAGTCCATTAAAAAAGAGTAAGTAAGGAAGTGGAGGTGCAGTTATGGTATGTAGTTTTTTAAAATTGCTGGATTAATCTTAATATAATTCAGAATATTTTGTCAAATAAAAATATGACAAATAAAATGCGGATCAATAGGGGAAACTACTTGCAGAAATGGACGGGGGTTAACGACCCACTGATTAAAGTTAAAGTAGGAGCAGATGCTATGTTATTTTATTTTGAACTTGTCGTCATTTTACTTTGTACGAAATTAGCTGGTGACATTAGTGTAAGACTTGGTCAGCCTTCTGTACTTGGTAAGTTAATTGTCGGTATTATTATCGGTCCGGCTGTACTTGGTATTATTAATAGTTCTGAACTGATTGATGAATTGAGTGAGATTGGTGTTTTGTTACTTATGTTTATGGCGGGACTTGAAACAGATTTAGAAGAGTTAAATCGGAATTTGAAATCGTCGTTTGCAGTAGCGGCCGGTGGAATTATTTTTCCTTTCATCGGTGGTTATGTAACAGGATTGCTGTTTGGATTAATACAATCCCATGCCATTTTTTTAGGGTTATTACTTTGCGCAACATCGGTTAGTATTACGGTGCAGACGCTACGTGATCTAGGAAAAATGAATACGAGAGAAAGTACAACAATTTTAGGTGCTGCCGTATTTGATGATGTCATTGTCGTTATTTTATTAGCATTTGTAATGAGTTTTTTAGGAACACAAGATGTGAATATAACACTTGTCATTGTAAAGAAAATTATTTTCTTTGTAAGTATTGTTTTTATTGCTTGGAAAGTCGTTCCTTGGATTATGAAAATGCTTGTCCCGCTTCGTGTAACAGAAGCGTTAATTAGCGCGGCTCTTATTATTTGTTTCTCTTTTTCTTATTACAGTGAAATGATGGGAATTGCAGGCATTATTGGAGCATTTGCAGCAGGAATTGCTATTTCTCAAACAGAATATAAGCATGAAGTGGAACATAAAATTGAACCGATTGCTTATGCAATATTTGTTCCAGTATTCTTCGTAAGTATCGGAATGGAAATTACATTTCAAGGCATTGGAAGTCAGCTTTGGTTCATTATTATTATGACTCTCGTTGCGATTTTCACAAAGTTAATCGGATCCGGCTTAGGCGCAAGACTGACAGGATTTAATCGCCAATCTTCTATCAGTATTGGTGCGGGGATGGTATCACGTGGTGAAGTAGCGCTTATCATCGCAGCAAATGGACTTACGGCGAATTTATTAGCGAAAGAAAATTTCACAGCGATTGTTATTGTTGTTATATTGACGACGATTATCACACCGCCACTTTTGAAGAAATATTTTGTATAGACAGGAAGGGCTTATCTGATGTAGGTAAGCTCTTTTTTTATTCCCAAAAGCAATGATCATATAGCATGAAGGGTTTGTAATTATGGTAAAATCTATGTATGTGATATGACAAGGAGAGGGAAGTGTGAAGATTACGAAGGAGAAGGTTATCGGTGTAATCGTACTTATTGCAGTATGTATACCATTTACTGCATGGAAAGAATCAAAAGTGAAAGATTTTCCGGTTTCTATTTTTTCGGAAGAAGCAGATGGTGAGTACGGTCAGAAGCTGAAATATACTGCTTTTTTACCTGATGTTGCGATTTGGATGAACGGTTGGGAAAAGAAGTGGACAGAGGGGGAAAGAACTGTTTATCAAAAAGGGAATCGCATTGTAAATGTGTTTCATCCTCCTGGCGATGATGGTTATTACCTTCTTGAAGCAAGAGAAAATAAGTGAACGCAACCGTAAGAAGTGGAGGTTAAATAGTGAAAGCTTCAACATTACTATTTAAAATTGAAAGTAATATGGATCAATTTTCACCAGCTGAGAAGAAGGTTGCCATGTACATAATGGAGAATGCAGAGATTGTACCGAATTTAACGACGAAAGAAGTGTCAACGAATGCAGGCGCAAGTGAAGCGAGTGTCGTTCGCTTTTGTAAATCGATTGGAATCGGAAGTTTTAAAGCATTTAAGATAGCACTCGTTCGTGAATTAACGATTGCTGATTATAATATTAACGATTTTTCAGTGATGAATACAGAAGATGGACCGTATGATTTATTTAATAAAGTTACTTATGTGAATAAAGCTGCAATTGAGGCGAGTGTTACTGCGATAGATAAGAAGGAACTTGAGAAAGCAGCGGATCGTATCGTCCATGCGGGCAAAATTATATTTTACGGCGTAGGTGGATCAGCTACGCCAGCGATGGATGGGGCGTATAAATTTACACGGCTCGGATTTACAGCGATGATGCTATCTGATTTTCATATGATGTTGCCGCTTGTGACGAATTTAAAAGAAGGCGATATATTTGTTGCGATTTCAACATCTGGTCGAACGAGAGATGTGCTTGAAATGGCGCAGTATGCAAAGAGACAAGGTGCAACTGTTATTGGAATTACGAAATTAGATCAATCATCACCCCTATATAAAGAAGCGGATATTCGCCTTTGTATGCCAGATGTAGAACAAGATCATCGTATTGCGAGTATTGCTTCGAGAATGACACAATTGAATATGATCGATGCTTTATATGTTATTACTTTCAATCGAATTGGTAATAAAGTATTGGATCAATTTATGGAGACGCGAGAAGAAGCGTTGCGGTTACGGAAGTTAAAGTAGAAGAAAAGATGAGGAGACTCATCTTTTTTATTATCTTTGACACAAATATGTCATGTTGTGAAATTTTATTTCATAAAATAAGAAAGGGTTATTGATTTTTAGTTTCTTAAAGTTATAATAAAAGTGTGAAATATAATTTCAAAGAGGGTGGAAATATGTTAGAAAATTTATCGACAGAACATCGTAATGAGAAAACAATGAATCTGGATGAAATGAGCATAAAAGAAGTATTGCAAAGTATGAATGAAGAAGATCGAACTGTTGCGTTAGCAGTTGAAAAAGAGATAGAACAAATTGAAAAGGTTGTACAGACTGTTATTAAATCTTTTGAAGAAGAGGGACGCTTAATTTACATTGGTGCTGGTACGAGTGGTCGTTTAGGTATCCTAGATGCAGTGGAATGTCCGCCGACATTTGGCACGAATGATAAAATGGTGCAAGGATTTATAGCAGGTGGATTGAAAGCGTTTACTAAGGCGGTGGAAGGTGCCGAAGATCGCGAAGAGTTAGCAGAAGAAGATTTAAAAAGTATTGGATTAAATGAGAAAGATACAGTGATTGGAATTGCTGCCAGTGGCAGAACTCCTTACGTAATTGGCGGCTTGAAATACGCACAGAGCGTAGGAGCGAGTACAGCGAGTATTTCTTGTAATAAAAATGCTGAAATAAGTAAATATGCAAATTTAAATGTGGAAGTAGAAACAGGTGCAGAAATATTAACAGGATCAACGCGTTTAAAAGCTGGTACAGCACAAAAATTAGTGCTGAATATGATTTCAACAGCTTCGATGATTGGTGTAGGAAAAGTATATAAAAACTTAATGGTAGATGTTCAATCCACAAATGAAAAGTTAGTAGAACGGTCAAAACGAATTATTGTGGAAGCAACAGGCGCTAGTTATGAAGTAGCGGCAGAGTATTATGAAAAGGCAGAACGTAACGTAAAAGCTGCCATTGTTATGGTGTTGTTGCAGTGTGAGTATGGGGAAGCACTGGAGAAACTAAAATACGCAAAAGGGTTTGTGAAGAAAGCACTATAAAGTAATAGGGAGGGGGATTCTATTATGAAGAAAGAAGAGAGAATGGCCAAGGAAATTTCGGAGCAACTTGGTGGAATAAAAAATATTCGTAGTATTGCTCATTGTATGACGAGACTACGTTTAACGCTTCATGATGAAAGTAAAGTAAATATGGACCTTTTGAAAAAAGTTGAAGGCGTTATGGGTGTTATAGAAGATGAGACGCTTCAAGTTGTCGTTGGTCCAGGAACAGTAAATAAAGTAGCAGCAGAAATGGAAGGTTTGACAGGACTACGAATTGGTGAGGTAGCAGATCATCACCTTGAAGATATTGGGCAAGAGATGAAATCAGAGATTAAGAAGAAAAATAATACACCGGTGAAAAACTTTTTACGAAAAATAGGAAGTATTTTCATCCCATTAATTCCGGGGCTTGTTGCGTCAGGAATTATAAACGGGGTTGCTAACTTTGCGAAAAATGCTGGTGCTGATCCAAATGCAACGTGGTTACAAATGTTACTACTCATTGGCGGCGGTATCTTTATATTCTTAGGAATTTTAGTCGGCTGGAATACAGCGAAAGAATTTGGCGGGACACCGGTTCTTGGGGCAATTGCTGGTATTTTAATTTTCAACCCGGCGATGGCAAACGTAAAATTGTTTGGTGAAGCATTAGTGCCCGGACGGGGCGGATTGTTTGCAGTTATTTTTGCAGCATGGCTTATGGTTGTAGTGGAAAGACAAGTTCGAAAAGCAGTGCCAAACGCAGTTGATATTATCGTGACACCACTCATTACTGTATTAGTTGTAAGTATCGTAACGATGTTAGCCATTCAGCCATTAGCAGGTTTCTTATCAGATGGTATTACGAGCGGAATTAATGCTATTTTAAATATTGGCGGAGCATTTGCTGGCGCAGTACTTGCGGGAACATTTTTACCTCTCGTTATGGTCGGATTGCATCACGGTTTAACACCAATTCATATGGAATTTATTAATCAAACACACGTAACACCTTTATTACCAGTGCTCGCAATGGCTGGTGCTGGCCAAGTGGGCGCAGCAATTGCGATTTATGTGAAAACAAAAAACAAACGACTTCGAAATGTAATTAAAGGTGGATTGCCAGTTGGCTTTTTAGGAATTGGTGAGCCGTTATTATACGGGGTGACATTACCACTTGGGAAACCGTTTATTACTGCTTGTTTAGGAGCGGCTGTCGGTGGTGCATTCCAAGCAGTTATGCAAACAGCTTCTCTTGGAATTGGCGTATCAGGGCTATCTTTAATTCCGTTAATTGCTGACAATAAATATTTACTCTATTTCTTAGGTTTAGTAATTGCATATGCTTTCGGATTTATCTTTACGTACTTCTTCGGATTTAAAGAAGAAATGGCAGAAAACATATAGAGAAAGGGATTCCTTTCTCTTTTTCTATTAATAGAAAGGGAGATTTATATGATCGGAGTTTCCATTTATCTTTCAAAAGAACGAGTAGAGAAACAAGAAGAGTGGCTAAAAGTAGCGAAGGAAAATGGGTTTACATCTATTTTTACATCACTGCACATTCCAGAAGATGATCCAAATACGTATAAAGAGTTAATTCAAATATTAGGGAAACAAGCTCTTGCACATGAAATGGAGTTAATGGTTGATGTTTCTCCAAAATCGTTACATCATTTAGGGCTAACATATGAAAATGTGGAAGAACTATTGGACTGGGGCATTACCGGTTTAAGAATGGATTACGGCATTGCGCCAAAAGAAATTGCAAGCGTATCTCATAAGATGGAAGTAGCTTTAAATGCGAGTACGATTACAAAGCCATTTTGGAAAGAATTACTTGCAGAACATATAAGAGTAGAGAATGTAGAAGCGTGGCATAATTTTTATCCACGTCCAGAGACGGGACTAGCAAAGTCCTTCTTACAAAAACAAAATCAATATTTACAGGAGTGCGGAATAAAAACGATGGCATTTATTCCAGGAGATGCGGAAAAACGTGGTCCGTTATATGAAGGTTTACCAACGTTAGAAAAACATCGCAATATGCGCCCGCTTGAAGCGTACTTAGAACTTGTTCAAGATTGTGGTGTTGATAAAGTATTGATTGGAGATATAAGCGCAAGTTTGGAAAGTATGCAAGAAGTAGCTAGTGCAAGTAGAGGGATTATTCCATTGCGTTACAAATCATTTATAACTGATAAAGAAGTATTAAAAGTGGTAGAGCAAGTGCATACAAATAGACTAGATCCGGCTCGTGATGTTATTCGATCTGTAGAATCAAGGGAAGGAAATAGAGTGGTTTTACAGCCGATGCATACAATTGTAAGAAAGAAAGGCAGCATTACAATTGATAATGAATTGTACGGTAGATATGCAGGGGAGATGCAAGTTGCTACACATGATTTACTTGTAGATGAGAAAGTGAATGTTGTTGGAATAGTTGTGGAAGAGGATGTTTCTTTACTGCCTTATATTGGCGCTGGAAAAATGTTTCAACTTTTTCTATGCGATAGAATAAAAGCTTGAATTAGCGCTATTTTGTAGGAAAACATTATCCGTAAAACGGATAATGTTTTTTGTTTTCTTTAAAAAAGTATTTGACGAATGAAATAAAATACCGTATTGTTTTGACTTGTAAATAAAAGTTCACCATAACAAAACAAAAAGGAGAGTTCAAAATGAATCAATATATTGGGAATTTAATTATTCGTATCGTGTTAGGAGTTACGTTCTTTGCACACGGTTTAGCAAAGTTTCAATCAGGTATCGATAATGTAGCAGGATGGTTTACAAGCATCGGTTTACCAGGTGGCCTTGCATACGGCGTAGCAACTGTAGAATTAGTTGGTGGTATATTATTAATTATCGGTTTAGGTGTACGATATGTAGGATTGTTATTCGCTCTTATTTTAGCTGGAGCTATCGTAAAGGTAAATGGAGCAGCAGGTTTATTAGGAGATGGAAAGAATCCAGGATATGAATTAGATCTTGCATTATTATCAATGGGTGCGTATTTATTCGTAGTAAAAGCAGAAGGATATGTAGATCGTTTCTTAAAAGAGAAAGTAATGAAAACGAAGTAAATTTTATTTATAAATGTTGACTTGAAGAAGTATTGTAACTATAATGATTACAACAAATAGATTAAGAGTAAAACAATTTAAATATTTTTTTACACAAGATGTAACTGTATAGGTTACATCTTGTGTAAAAATAAATAAACGGGAGGAAGTAATATGCCTAAATCAAATTTAGAAATTATTCAAAGCACGTATGAAGGATCAGCGTCTTCGAATGCAAAGCATTTAGCAGAAGCCTTCTCTGAAAAAGTGGAATGGACAGAGGCAGAAGGTTTCCCGTACGGCGGAACATATAAAGGCGTAGAAGCTATAATGGAAAATGTATTTAGCCGTTTAGGATCAGACTGGGATGATTATAAAGCAAGTGTAAATACATATCATGAAGTAAACGGAAAAGATGTAATTGTTGCTGAAGGTATGTATTCTGGAGTTTATAAAGAAACAGGAAAATCATTTGAAGCAGAATTTGTTCATGTATGGCAGCTTGAAAATGGAAAAATCGTGAAGTTTAAGCAGTATGTAGATAGTCATATTGTTAGGGAAGCGATGAAGAGCTAATGCTTTTTAAATGGATTGTAGGTACATGTATTACCATTATGGTAATCATCTCTTCTATAGTTGGCGGAAAGAAATTGCTTGCATATGTGGAAAAAGAAAATACAAATATTCAAACCGAGCGAGCGGCAAACGAAAAAGAGAAAAAAGCTGCAGAAGAAGCCCCGCAAATTAGTGAAGGTGAAATTATTTCTACTATGCATAAAATGGTGCACCAAAAGGTAAAATCCTCTGAAAAATGGGGATTTGTAGAGATGACAAAAAAGGAAATTTCTAATGTAAAAAGAGATATTGAAAATAGTACAGGTTTTCAATATAAAATGAAGTTATTTTCTATTATAAATAGATGGGAAAAAGGAGATTTTTCTCAAACTGTTGAGGAGCATAACTTTTTATGGAGCCTTCAAGGTGGAGATACTGGCAAGGCGACGGAACGTTTATCGCCAGAAGAGGAAAAGCAGTATATAAAAGAAATGAAGAGAAAATAAAAACATCGCCAACCCAGATGACGATGTTTTTTCATTAAGAATGTTTTCGCATTAAAGGTCTAACAGGCTGAACGGCAACAGTTTTAAAATGAGAAAATAAATAACATCCTGTTACAACGACAATTGTCCCTAAAATTTGTATCCACGTTAATTCTTCTCCGAGGAATATGAATGCTAAAATGGCTGTGAAAATTGGATTGAAGTTTAGAAAAATACCTGATGTAGTTGCGCCTAATTTTTGTACACCAATATTCCAAAATACCATACAAAGAACTGTCGAAATAAGCCCAGTATATAAAAGTGATGTGATGAAAGAAGTATTTATATTTGAAACAGTGAAGCTACCTATGTTAAACGGTAGTAATAAAATAACGCCGAAAATACCAGAGTACAACGTTGCCATAAGTGGTGTAGTTGTTTTTGTTGCCCATTTACTACAAACAGAATAGATTCCCCAAATACAAACTGCTGCAATCATCCATAAATCGCCGCTATTAAAATGTAGTGAAAATAAAAGCGAGAAATCACCTTTTAATAGGACGAGGATAACCCCGAAGAATGAAAGAATCATGGATAGGATTTGAAGTGTATTTACTTTTTCTTTTAGAAATAATACTGAAAATAATGCGATTGAAATTGCATTCAATGTAGAGATAAGACCTACATTCGTAGCGGATGTTTTTTCTAATGCTAAAAATTGAAAGATGTTAAAAAGAGCGACCCCTGAAATTCCCATCAATATTAAAGGAAGTATTGCGGTACGTGGTGGAAGGATTTTCTTTTCTTTAAACCATACCATCGGTAATAAACAAACAATCGCAATCATCCATCTTAAATTTGTCAGTGTCATCGGCGATGCATGATCGACGAGTGATTTTCCAACGACAAAATTTCCTCCCCATAATAAGCTCGTTAGTAATAGTAAAAAGACGTAAAAATAAGGCATGCTAAAATCCCCTTTTTTGTAATCAATACGAATTGTAAATAATTTTAGCATTTTTCTTTATTGTGTAATATATTCTTTTGTATAATGGTGAAAACTCGATAAAATCTTTAGTTATGAATGATATTTACGGAATGATATTCAGTTTTTTGTAAGGTATAAGGTGTTTTTTCGAATAATCATCGGTAAGAAAAAAGGGGGAATTGTAATGGAGTCGTCTGTTATTAAAGTGTTGGATGATTTGGATGTACAAATTTTAGATATATTGCAGAAGGAGTCACAAGTAAGTAATGCAGAGCTGGCACGTCGCGTTAATTTATCACCGGCTGCGATGCATGCAAGAATAAAAAGATTGGATGGGGAAGGTTTCATCGATAAGCAAGTTGCGATTTTAAATCAAGAAAAGCTTGGGTTTGATTTATTATGTTTTATTTTTATGAGTACAAATATTCATCAATTTGACAAGCTGGAAGTGTTGGAGAAAGAATTAGAATCGATGCCGGAAGTGTTAGAATGTCACTGTTTAACAGGAGAGTACGATTATTTATTAAAGGTTGCAAATCGTGATCGTAAAGAACTAGAGCAGTTTATTAGAAAGTTGAATAAGCTTGGTATTACAAGGATACAGACAAGTTTAGCACTTCGTGAAATTAAATATTCGACGGTATTGCCGATACGAAATGAGGAACCGAGCATCGATTAGATTGCTTGGTTTTTTGTTTGTATAAATTGATTGACGAGGAGAAAAGAGAGATGTATTATTATATAAAATTATGAATTAAAATTCATTTTGAGTTATAAATATTAATATTGAGGGGCAAGGGGATGTAATATGAAAATCTGTAATGCGGTGACGAGTGATGTGAAAGAAATTTATAGTCTTATTGAGGTTTATGCAAAAGAGGGAGTTGTTTTACCACGTTCTCTTTTGTCTCTTTATCAATATTTGCAATGTTTATATGTTATGAAAGAAGATGAGAGAATTGTTGGAGTTGCTGGATTGCATGTATTAGGAGAAGATCTTGCAGAAATACGATCGTTAGTAGTTTCGCATACATATGCAGGGAAAGGGATAGGGCGTATGCTTGTAAATCATGTAATGGAGGAAGCTACGAAAATAAATGTAAGAAGAGTAATTTCCTTAACATATGAAACAGTATTTTTTCAAAAGTGTGGATTTGATTTTATAAATAAAGAAGCGTTGCCAGAGAAAGTATGGATTGATTGTAGACATTGTCCAAAGGTGGATTATTGTGATGAAGTGGCGATGGTGCGGTATGTTGGATGAAAATTTTATAGAGAAAAAGTTCCCACTATTATTTACATATATAGTGGGAACATATATTTCCATAAGAAATGGACAGGTTATTAAGAATTTGAATTCTTTTGTCTCACGGCAAAATTATAAAGTGGATCTTTAAGTTCATAGTTATACGTTAAACCGTCGACAATTCCTACAACTTTATCATTATCATAAAGGTCGAGCATAAATTGTGCCATTTGTTTTGCAGTGTGGAATTTTGGTACAACATTATCATATTGGAATTCATCAATATCAAATGAACGCTTCGCAAATTCTGTTTCAGTTGCAGCAGGAGCTAAAACTTTTGCTTGCAGTTTTGCGCCTTGTTCTTTCAGTTCGTGAGACAGCCCTTCTGTAAATGCACTTACATAGAATTTCGTAGCGCAATACGTAACAGCATCAGCAACAATTGTGTATCCGCCGCCCGATGAAATGTTAATAAGCTGTGTTCCATCAATCATTGAATAATCTCGAACGAAAAGAGAAGAGAGTATTGTTAGTGCTTCTATATTGACATGCAACATCGTCTCTATTTTATTTAAATTTTGTTCAGCAATTGAGGCGAAATTACCAAAACCTGCGTTGTTAATCCACGTTTCAATTTGAAAAGCTTGTAGGCTTTCATAAAGTTTATAAACATCTTCAGTCACAGATAAATCAGTTTTTCGAATGACAACATCCAACTCAGGATGCATTTCGTTAATTTTCAATTTTAATCCGTTTAATTCTTCTTGTCTTCGAGCTACAAGTACTAAATTTTTTCCGCGAGATGCAAATGCTAAAGCGGCTGCATAACCAATTCCGGAACTTGCGCCAGTAATAACCGTGTATTTCATATAAAATCCCCCTAAATTCAAATTCATTTATGGTTAGATTGTATTTGTTAGAGTATACTCTAAGTCAAACGTTTTTTATAAATTTGATACGGTTATAAAATATATGAGGGTAAGCATGTGAAGGGAGTTTTAGTATGTACACAATTAGCGAGGTAGCAAAATTATTAGGCGTGAGCACACATACACTACGTTATTATGAAAAGGAAAATATATTAATTGCAAATCGTGATACAAATGGAAATCGACTTTACGAAGAGTCACATATAAAGTGGTTGCAGTTTGTAATGAAATTAAAACAAACGCAAATGCCAATAGCGAAAATAAGAGAATACGCTAGATTATATACAGAAGGGGAGCATACAACAGAAGCTCGTTTACAGCTCCTAGAAGATCATAGGAAATCTATTCAGATTCAAAGAGAAAACTTAGAGGTTACAGAGAAGATGCTTGAGAATAAAATTAGTGCATACAAAAACTTATTGGAAAATAAATAGATGGTTGTTATGTGATGAAAAATGGATTTGATCTATGAGTATTTCATCATAAGTGTGCGGACAAATAAAAAAGAGCAGCTAGCAAAAGCTAACTGCTCCATTCAAGGGATCTCTCCAAGGGGGAGTGGAGAAAATATTATGTTACTAGCAGTATTGACAGATTATTGAGAAATATACAAATCAGATGAAAGAAATTTTAAATAAACTTTCGGCATTGACAGTTTTTAAAATGTTCATGTACAATATATATGAATGACATTCAGTCATTTTTATGTGCCAGGATGCAGTTAGCTTAGAAGTGGAACAAATACAATGGTAAATGAGGATGATAGTTGTTTTTATATAGTATTGATGAAAGAGTATATTTTTTTAAAACAAAATGACTGATAGTCAGTCATAAGAGGTGAGAGGTATGAAAAATAGAGCATGGTTATATGTCATATTAACATGTATCTTTGAAATTTTTTGGGTGTTTGGTTTTAATACGGCTAATACTTGGTGGCATTGGATTATTATTTTAGGAGTTATCGCTGTTGATTTTCACTTCCTTTCTAAAGCGTGTGAACATCTTGCAACAGGGACTGTATATGCTGTTTTCGCCGGAGCTGGTACGGTAGGTACTTTTTTAATGGATGTATTTCTTTTCGGCGGAAGTTTCAGTGTAGGGAAGTTATTTTTTATCGTGATGGTTGTAGCTGGCGTTATCGGTTTAAAGCTAGCTGATAATAAAGAAGAAACTGTGGAAGGAGCTGCTTAAAAATGGGTTGGTTTTTCGTATTTTGTGCTGCAATTAGTGAAATAGTCGGTGTGATAGGACTTAAAATGTATAGTAAAGATAAGACATTAGCCAATGGTGCGATTTATATAGGCGGGTTTGCTACATCCTTCGCATTCTTGTATACATCTTTCTTATTTTTACAAGTCAGTGTCGCGTATGCGGTTTGGATCGGTATTGGAACAGCAGGTGCAGTTTTATTAAACATGTTTTTGTTTGGTGAGTCGAAAAGTAAAGCGCGTATTATTAGTGTGTTTCTTATTGTATGTGGAGTGACAGGATTAAAGGCACTTTCTTAAAGATATATTGTATTTTTATCTCCTAATTGTTTATTAGGAGATTTTATTATAAAAAAATGACGTCCTCTTAGAGTTCACTATCATTGACAGTACAATCAATTATCTTATAAAATGAGTGACAGTCATTCAATATGCGTGTGAAAGGGTTTAGATGATGAATAAAAAAGAGAAAATTGTCTATGCAGCGATTGAAGTATTTCAGGAAAAGGGCGTCGAAAAAACGAAGATTTCTGATATTGTGAAATTAGCTGGCATTGCGCAAGGAACTTTCTATTTATATTTTCCTTCTAAGCTATCTGTTATGCCTGCAATAGCAGAAGTGATGGTTGAAAAGATGATACTTGCAGTGAAAGAAAAAGTACAAAAAGATGTACCTTTTTCAAATAAAGTGGCACAAGTAATCGATGCGGTGTTTCACTTTATAGAGGAATACCGTGAAATACAAGCTTTAATGTATGCGGGTCTTGCATCTACGGAACATATAAAAGAGTGGGAAGCTGTGTATGAGCCTCTTTATATGTGGTTAAGCGAATTTTTAAGTGAGGCGAAAGAAGCTGGTGAAATTCGTGATTCGGTTCACGCAGAACGAACAGCGAAGTTATTTATTGCCCTTGTTGAATCAGCAGCGGAACAAGTTTATTTATATGATCATAAAGATGATGAGCAAGTGGATTTGCAAAAGGCAGAAGTACTAGATTTTTTAACACATGCACTACATATAAAGAAGTAGTAAGATGAACCTGTCTGAAAAGGTAGGTTCATTTTTGAGGAAAACTGAATGATAGTCATTCACCTAATGCTTATGTATGTGTAGAAGGATAGAGTGAAATTCTAATGAGTGGAGGCATCTTCACTCATTACTAGCCCGCAAAGAGCAGGATAAAGAAAAAGCTTCTTGGGTATTATTTTTTGAGAGGAACTTACGGGAAGAGGTGTTAAAAAGTGAAGAAACCGATAAAAGAACAAAAGATGGTATTGGTCATTCTTTTGAGTAATATATTTATCGCTTTTCTAGGGATTGGATTAATCATTCCGGTTATGCCATCCTTTATGAATGATATGCATTTAACAGGGAAGACGATGGGCTATCTCGTTGCAGTGTTTGCAATGGCACAGCTCATTACTTCACCTATTACAGGCCGATGGGTTGATCTTTACGGTAGGAAGAAAATGATAATCATTGGATTATTTATTTTTGGTGTTTCAGAGCTTCTTTTTGGATTAGGAAAAGATGTGTGGATGCTTTATGTGGCAAGGGTATTAGGCGGAATTAGTGCTGCTTTTATTATGCCTGGTGTTACGGCATATGTTGCGGATATTACATCTATTCAGGAACGTCCAAAGGCGATGGGATACTTATCTGCGGCTATTAGTACTGGATTCATTATAGGGCCTGGAATCGGCGGATTTATTGCAGAATACGGTATACGTGTGCCGTTTTTCGTTGCAGCAGCAATTGCTTTTATAGCATGTGTGATTTCAATCTTTATTTTAAAAGAACCGTTAACGAAAGAAGAACTTGCAGAGATTTCTTCTAATACGAAAGAATCAAGTTTTATTGGTGATTTAAAGAAATCATTACATCCAATGTATGCAATTGCATTTATTATCGTATTTGTACTCGCATTCGGATTATCGGCGTATGAAACTGTGTTTAGCTTATTCTCAGATCATAAATTTGGTTTCTCGCCGAAAGATATTGCAGCAATTATTACAATCAGTTCAATCTTTGGGGTAGTTGTGCAAGTATTTATGTTTGGCAAATTGGTAGACATGTTCGGTGAGAAAGTATTAATTCAAATATGTTTAATTGTAGGTGCAGTATTAGCATTCGTCTCAACTGTAGTCTTTAATTATTGGATTGTACTTCTCGTTACTTGCTTCATTTTCTTAGCATTTGATTTACTTCGTCCAGCTTTAACGACGTTTTTATCAAAAGCAGCTGGAAAAGAGCAAGGATTCGTTGCTGGAATGAACTCGACTTATACGAGTTTAGGAAATATCGCAGGACCAGCGATGGGCGGAATATTATTTGATATGAATATTCATTATCCATATGCATTTTCAGGAGTTGTTTTAATAGTTGGTCTCGGCATTACATTTATGTGGAGAGAGAAACAGTTGGCTGAGAGTTTTGCGAAGTAATAAAACCCCTTACGACGGTAAGGGGTTTTTGTTTTATAAGCTTAATCCAAACCGTTTTAATTCAATAAAAATCCCCTCTAATTGCTTTCCTTTATCCGTTAATGTGTACTCTACACGAGGCGGAACTTCTGGATATACTTTTCTCGTTATAATGCCTTGAGACTCTAATTCTTTTAGTCGAAGCGATAATGTTTTTGGACTAATACCATTCATTGATTTTTGTAAATCACTAAAGCGTAATGTTCCTTCGATAAGAAGATCACGAATGATTAAAAACGTCCATTTTGTACGAATTACATCAAGCGTTTTAGCGATAGGACAAGGTATGCCAGGTAAACCTTTCGTTAATTCAACTGGATCTATATTGTTCATGGAACTAGCCTCCATAAAATTTTTTTGGATGAATTTGCTTTATAGTATCACAAAACTATACTTTTGGTAACTATATGAAAAAAATATCACTACTTCCATAAATGAAGTTAGTGCATATACAATAGCAATACGAAACATAAAGGATTTATATGAGGAGGTGGTGATTTCCATGGGGATAAAAAAGTTATTTGGATTCCTTAGTTTGTTTGTTATTTGTATTGTGCTTGTAGCATGTGGTGTGGAACAAAAAGGTGAAGTCCAGTTATTAAAAGAAATGCCAAGGCCAAAAGCAATGACAATTAATCCCTCACTAAGTAAAAAAGAAGCGACAGAAATGGTTCATGCGGCGCAGCGTTTTTATGCATTTTGGGATACAGGTAAGGAGGAACTTATTCCGCAGACTGTTACTGAAAAATTTTTCGATAATACATTGCCGAAAGGGCGACCACAAGGCATTGAAGGATTAAAGTTTGCAGCGCAAAATTTTCGTAAAGTTGTGCCTGATATACATTGTGAGATTGAAGACTTATTAGTTGTTGGTGATAAAGTAACAGCCCGTCTTTCTTTTACAGGAACGCATAATGGTAAGAAAATTAATTTTTTTGCAATTGATATTTTACATGTGAAAGACGGAAAGATAACGGAAGATTGGCATTTAGAAGATAATCTTACACTACAGCAGCAACTCGGCTTAATAGCCGAAGAGTAGATCATATAGGGGAGAGAAAAACGATGAAAAATATATTTATTATAAATGGACATGAAAAATACGGTACAAAGGAAGGACGATTAAATAGAACATTAGTAGATTATATGGTTACTGTATTAGGCGAGAATCATCATGTGAAAACAACAACGATTCAAGATGGTTACAATATTAAAGAAGAACAAGATAAGTTTTTATGGGCCGATGTTGTGATTTATCAAACACCGATTTATTGGTTTAGTGTTCCAGGCTTATTTAAAACGTATATGGATGAAGTGTATGAATACGGTTTGTTCTTTAAAGGTGCAGATGAATATGGAACAGGTGGTTTATTAAAAGAGAAAGAGTATATGTTCTCTACAACTTGGAATGCACCTGAAAAAGCATTTGGAGATAAGACGAAGTTCTTTGAAGGAGAAAGTTTAGAATCAGCGCTTAGTCATTTACACCGCGTGCAAAAGTTTCTCGGTATGAGTCTGTTAAAGAGTTTTGCTTGTTATGATGTGGTGAAGAATCCGGATATTGAGAAGTTTTTAGTAGACGTGAAGAATCATTTGGAAGAAGTCATTCAATAATAGTTTACATCCCTGCACATTTGTGTGGGGATATTTTTTTACGAGAATTAAATTTTAACTTTAGTATTATTTTGAAAAGTAGCACTTGAATTTTAGATAGTTAAATAATAACTAATACTTCATTTCAAAAGTCGAATGATTTTGTTGTTTTTGTATTTTCTGTAAATACACCTTTTTTAAAATTTTATTTAATGATATATTATTTTTAGATGATAATGTGGTAAAAAAATGAATATATAACAGTATTTTCAAAAAAAGTTATTGAACATATGCTCGTCATACCGTCCACTAAAATTAGTATCACTTATGACGAAAATAATTTAGAGCGTGAAGATAGAGTTTATGAACTTATTGATAAAAAATTAGAACAAAGAGGAATATTTTCTAAGTCTAAATTGCAAACATTGGGTAAAGGGTAAATATACTATCTAATAGATCAAGAATTTGATAGATACTTACTTTTATTTAAGAATGAGAAAGTGAGGAACAAAATGAAATTAGCAATTCAAACAAAAAATTTAACAAAGTCTTTTGACAATCAATCCATTGTAAGGGATTTAAACTTATCTGTTCCTGAAGGAAGTTTATATGCTTTTATTGGACCAAATGGTGCAGGAAAAACAACAACAATGCGAATGTTATTAGGATTAATTCCATTAGATAAAGGAACGATATTATTTAATGATAAAGATATCAAAGAATGGAAAGAAGAATTATTTGAAAATGTGGGGTGTTTTATTGATTCACCTACCTATTATCCTAATTTAACAGCATATGAAAATTTAGCCTATGTACAAAAAATGATTAATGAACCTTTAGATGAAATAGATAGAGTATTAAAAACTACAGGAATATATAAAGCAAAGGATAAAAAAGTGAAAGATTTTTCTTTAGGAATGAAACAAAGGCTAGGTATTTCCTTTGCTATTCTTAATAATCCTAAAATATTAATTCTGGATGAGCCGACAAATGGATTAGACCCAGAGGGAGTACACGAGATTAGACGTTTATTACTTCATTTAGTAAAAAATGAGGGGAAGACTATATTTATTTCTAGTCATAATTTAGCTGAAATTGAAATGATAGCAGATCACATAGCATTACTACATAAGGGTGGCTTACTCTATGAAGGGAAGTTAAACAGTATTATTACTTCTGGAGAATATATTGTTCATGTTGATGATACTGCTGCCACAGAAAGGGTTTTAAATACAGAGGGTATGCCTTATAGCATAGAAAAAGAAGGGGTATTCAAAGTAATAATAAATCAAGATAGTGTTCCTAGTTTAACAAGAATATTAATTAAAAATGATATAGATATTTTTGAAGTTAGTCCTAAAAAGCCAACATTAGAGGAAGTATTTTTATCTTTAACTAAACAAAAGGAGTTACTATAATAATGCAATTTATCTTTAAAAGTGTAAATAGTGAGATGAGGAAAATTGGTGGGAGAAAATTATTATTATTTTCTTTGTTTTTTTCATTATTATCAAGCTTTTTGTGTATAAGTTATTTTATTTTTAACAAGAATAATCCTGACATGTTTCAATCTACAAATCTTATAGCAATTACAGTAAACTTTAATACACTAACATTAAGCATTTTTTCTGCTTGTATGTGGTATTTTATCATTTCTTCTGAAAATAAATATGGTACTTGGGCTATTATTTATACAAAACCCATTTCAAAATTTAAGTTATTGATAGCTAAAAATATATTGTTTATACTGTTCTATTTGATCTTTGATATTTTAAATTTTTTGGTAATAGGTATCTATGCTTTTATAAATGGTTATGAAATATCCATACTGTATTTTTTAAAAATGTTGATACTTTGTACCGTTTTATCTTTAGCAATACCATATTCTCAATTGCTTTTACATTTAATAATAAAAAAGGGAGTCTTAGCGGCATCCTTGTCAGTTATTTGGATTTTCTTTAGCGTAACATATGGATTATTCCCTGCAATATTCACAAAGACATTTCCAATATTTTATGCATTGAATATAGTAAGTGACATAATGATTAAAAAAACAACTATTTTAATATATCTTGCAAGTTCTTTAATATATATTTTAGGAATTATGTTATTAACTGTGAATTTTAAATATTATACATATGAATAATAAAGGGTGAAATAAGTGGGTATATTAGGTGAGTATAAAAAAAGTCTTCATAATGGATTGTATATCCTGTTACTAGTATTTTTGTTGATACCAATAAGTTTTCAAGTTTTTCTAACTGTAGCGTCTCAATTAAAAGATGGCGTTGTCATGCATATAGCGATTCTGAGCCTTTTTTGTAGGTTGTTTTTACCTATTGCGATAGGTCTATTAGTGTCGTTTTCTTTTGTAAACGAATTTAGAAGAAAAGGATATATGTCTGCTATTTATCATGGAATCACTTTAAAAACTATATTAAGTAATAAGTTTTTGTTTTGCTTAATAATTACTTTTAGTTATTTAATATGTGCTTTAGTCATAACTAGTATACCTATAGTATTAACGGTTGATAATCTTGGGACTGTTTATCAAAGATTAATTTTTTCTATACTTTTTATGGTGATTAGTTCTTTAACTATTGTGAATCTACATTTTTTAATAAATATAATATTTTATAAAATCCCGTTACTTTCATTATTAGTAGGGGTTATAGGCGGATTGGGTAGCTTTTTTATCTCTCATACAAACTATTGGATACTATTCCCTTGGTCATATCCAATTATGAGTCTTTATTTTGAAAGCATTGAAATAAAACAATTGTCTATTGTTCTAGTTGTATATTTATTATCATTAATGATTTGCATATTTATGTTGTCAACTTTCTATAATAAAAAAACAATGAGATGGAATTAAATTTACAATGAGGCAAGGGGTTCTTATATGGCGATTAACGGGATGGTCTTTCAAGTTGCAAAAATGAACGGGGCATTAGATGTTATGCTAGGTTCATTTATTGCATCTTGGGGCATGAGTGCTCTGTACTTTATCGTTGGTATGAGCAGTATTTTATTATTTATGAAGGCGATAGGGAAAGAGAAGTATGAGGATGAGAGAAATGTTTCTCAAATTGGATGAAACTATATAAAAGCGAACCAGTTATACTGGGACTCGCTTTTTATATAATTTTTAGAACGGATCAACTTCAGCTAAATCAGGGTTAGCATTCGGATTTGTTAATAAGGTTTTCAGCTCACCTACTTCTGAGAGAGCAACGAGGATATAACCACTAATAAGAACGATGAGTCCAATGACCCGTAATGTTTGCAGTGTAATATCACGGCTATTGTTTTCGGAGTTGTCTTGGGGCGGAGAAGGTGGATTATTGTTCATAGTTAGGCTCCCATCTTTTGTATTTATATATGTGCGAAATCATTATTTAACTTATGGATAGGAATTATATAGTCATTTTCACTATATGAGAACTGCCTATGAAAAGTGATAAGGAATTTTTGGGCGAGAAAAAGGGGGAATCCAAAAGATTATTAAAACTGAACTTTTGGATTCCCCTCTTTTTATTTATCTTGCTATTTGTGGTGGTCGGATTGCCTGTAAACGACCAGTTGGTGGGGGCTAATTAATCAGTGGGGGATGAATAAAACCTCACTGATTAACTATTTTCATGTAAATAAAAGGAGGTTAGTTATCCTAATATACGCAACGATTCTTCAATAAACGCTGGGATGTCCTCTGGCTGTCTACTTGTTACTAGCTGATTTTGACATACGACAACCTCTTTGTCATGAAAGTTCCCGCCGGCATTTTTTAAATCGACTTCAATAGATTTATATCCAGTTACATCACGTCCTTCAAGTGTTTGTGCAGTGATGAGTAACTGAGGTCCATGACAAATAGCGAAAACCGGTTTTTCCGTATCCATAAATGCTTTACTAAAGCGAACGAAACGCTCATCCGCACGAAGTATATCTGGAGAAAATCCGCCTGGTATGAAGAGTGCGTCAAAGTTTTCTGGAGAAACATCATCGATACCTTTATCAATTACAATTTCACTTTTTCCTTGTTTACCGTGTACCGTTTTCCCTTTTTCTGTTTCAATAGTTGTTAATTCATATCCCTTTTGTTTAAAAGCTTCTGCTGGCTCTGTGTATTCTGTGTCCTCGAAATAATCCGTTATTAAAATAGCAATTTTTTTACTCATTCTAATCCGCTCCTTATATTATATTATCGGTTCCAGAATCGTCCTTGGGCAATGCCTTCTATAAATGACTCAATTGAAGTGTTTGTTAAGTTGTAAATTCCTGCTCCATCTAATTTGATTTTACTATTGTCTAAAGCATGAGGATCGCTAAGGACATAGGCTATCGGTTTAAAGTGTTTAAAAGTAGTTTCTGCAAATTCTAAAACAGGGGGTTGAATGACAGATTCGCTACTAAACACTAATACTGCATCAAAAAGTGCAGAGTCTGCTGTTGTATAAGTATCCGTTACTTTAATGGAATCATTAAATTGATGAATTTTATTATCTATGATGCTATAGTTCATTCGTTGTTGTACAAAAGCTTGAATCCATTCGGACAGAAGGGAGACGCTTGGGTCACCATTTAATAGAATTGCAACATTTTTGGAGTCAGCTTTAAAAATAGTGTTAGACATACTTAGTGCAGGTGATTTTGCATCTGAATTTACTTCGTGATTTTCCTTAGGTAAAGGAGTTCCAATAATGTTAGCGACTTCTTGTGCTAATTGACGATCGACGTGGTTTAGGAGAGCAATTACATTTGCCTTCACCATGTCTGATTTACACTTCCCAACTTCAAAGCAAAAAGCTTCTTTTATGTGCTGCTTTTCAATAGGGCTCATACTATTGTAGAAAAGTTTAGCCTGAGAATAAAAGTTAAGAAAGCTTTTACTGCGCCCTCTAATTTTATGCCCATCAATCTTTTCTTGATAATGTTCATATCCTCCTTGTTCGGCTTGGACGGTTGCTGGTTGATTGTTATTTAAACCATTAGGATGATAGCTTGTTTGACCGCGATGAATCTGCATTTGATGCATACCATCACGTTGATTATTATGAAAAGGACATACGGGCTGGTTAATAGGAATTTGGTGAAAATTAGGGCCTCCTAAACGAGATAATTGTGTATCTGTATAGGAGAACAATCTTCCTTGCAGGAGAGGATCATTTGAAAAATCAATACCTGGTACGACATGACCAGGGTGGAAAGCTACCTGCTCTGTTTCGGCAAAGAAGTTATCAACATTTTTGTTCAATGTCATTTTACCAACTAGTTTTACAGGAACTTCTTCTTCCGGCCATAATTTCGTTGGATCTAAAATATCAAAATCAAATGCATGCTCATCTTCTTCTGGAATTAGCTGTAATCCAAGCTCCCATTCTGGATAATCCCCTTTTTCAATTGCTTCATATAAATCTTGATGATGGAAATCAGGGTTTTTCCCAGCAATTCTTTGAGCTTCATCCCATACTAATGAATGAACCCCGAGGGTAGGTTTCCAGTGGAATTTTACGAAGTGGGCTTTTCCTTCTTTATTAATAAGTCGAAATGTATGAACCCCAAAACCTTCCATCATTCGTAAACTACGCGGAATAGCCCGGTCGCTCATCTGCCACATAACCATATGAGTAGACTCGGGATTGTGCGCAACAAAATCCCAAAATGTATCATGAGCGCTAGCTCCCTGAGGAATATCATTATGTGGTTCTGGTTTAACTGCATGGACAAAATCAGGAAATTTAATAGCATCTTGGATAAAGAATACTGGCATATTATTACCTACTAAATCATAGTTACCTTCATCTGTATAAAATTTTGTGGCAAATCCGCGCACATCTCTTACTGTGTCATTGGATCCTTTAGAGCCTTGAACGGTCGAGAACCGTACAAATACAGGTGTCTTTTTTGAAGGGTTAGTAAGAAAATCTGCTTTCGTATATGCCTCTAAAGATTCATAAAGCTGAAAATGACCATGTGCTCCAACTCCGCGGGCATGAACAATTCTTTCAGGAATTCGTTCATGATCAAAGTGGGTCATTTTCTCTCGAAAGTGGAAATCCTCCATTAAGGTTGGGCCTCTTAAGCCCATCTTTAAAGAGAATTCATCCTCGGCTATTTTTACTCCTTGGTTTGTTGTTAAAGCATGTTTGCGTTGATTATCCGTAACGTGGTGTTCCAATTGCTCCATTTTTTTATTCACAATATAGGCCCCTCCTTTACGCTGTTAATTAATAGATACCCTTTTTATTAGGACGTAAACATGTATTATGATTTTTGTATGTAAAAATCATAATTAAACCCTAAAACATCAAGGGGAAGAAAGGGAGTTTGTATAGCACTCTATGCTTAAGAAAAACAGGAGTAACATACCTAAAGTTTTTAATTAAGTATGAACGATAGGTTTAACATTAAAAAATAAAAAGGCCAAGGAGAAAATTTATTTTCTCCTTGGCTTTTAAGATAATTCTTTTCGTTAAAATGCGGAAATTCTTTGCTTCGTTTTTGGTACAATAATAAATTTGATCCAGAGTAACCCGACAATCATAATGATAAGGATATGTAAAAATTGACCTGTAGCAATGAGTATAACACTCGAAAATACAATGAGTTGAATACTTAGCAATATAAAGATTAAGTGAAGAAATTGCTTCATCCTTTCTTCAGTATGGATTGGATATAATGCTACAATAATATTTCCCGAAAAATATTTCCATAGTGAACGGAGCTGCATAGAGATCATATATAGAACGATGTAAGTGATAGAGCCTTTTACGTATATATTTGGTATGAAATATAAGGCGAAAGCACCGATCAATCCTAAGCGAATATATATACCGAAATAATCATTTCCACGTAAAAATGCTAATGTATGTAAATAGAAGAAAGTTGCTCGTTTTTTATGTAATAAAGGTTCAATCCAATTTGTAAGCCATTTTCTTTTATTTACTTGTTTATTCAGTTGCGGAACATCTGTGAAAATGCTAGCAAATTGATAAAAACGAACGTTCATTTTTTCTTCTTGCTCGATTATGTAATCCCACGGTATTCGTTTTGTAGGCTGTTTTTTCGTATATAGAAGTAGGAAAGCAAGTAGTAAGAGTAGTCCGCCCAATATGAGAACATTTGCGGAATAAAACAGCATGTAAATGATTAGGGCGTTACAAGTAATACGAATGATTAGCCATATATTTTTTTCGTGACTATCACGCCACATCCAATGTATGTACATGTTCCAGGCTTTCGTAATCATTAACACGATAAAGATTGTACATAAAAAAGGTACATTTAATTGCAATGATTGCATAGCAAGTGGAACGAGAATAAGGAACGTAAATAACAATGGGAAAAGCTGAATGATGTAATTGTATAGAAGAGATTTTTTGAAATAAGATGTTAATTTCTCTTCTAGTGCTAGTAAATAGACAGCATCAGGTTTCTGAATAAATGTACGGATAGGGCATCTCGTTATAATGAATGTAAGTACAATCGTTATAATTATTAAAGATATTCCTTTAGAAGGAGATGCTTTTAGAAACTGAGCATAATAATATGCACCAACGCATGAAATAAAGATAAAGCTATATAGTAAACCGTTAATCATACGTGCAAAGTATGTAATGATATTTTGAATATGTTGTTGGAAGCGACTGCTCCATAGCGATTCGATTGACATGTTTTTCACCTCTTTGTTCTATTATATATGTTTTACAAAAGAAAAAACGAGCAAATTGCGTTATGCAACTTGCCCGTTTTTCTTTTCGTTATTTTTTTTCTGATCACGATTCATTAATGGATAGAAAGCAAATCCGATTACGAATAAACCAATTCCGAGAAGGAACGTTTTTATATCGGATGCGCCGGTTTTAATAACCCATAGTGCGTAGCAAAGTGCGATAACTGCGACTATGCCATCTGTAATTCTTGCCCGCATTTCATTTTTATATGTTTCACCAGTTGCGACTAGTTTTAACTGGAAGATTGGTGAAACGAGATATGGAATGAGGTAGGCCAGTGTCGATACGGTAATAACGAATGTATAAGCTTCCGCAATTGTTCCTGATAATGTTGAGAATAAGAACACTTGCGACATAATGTTTGTTAATCGTAATGAATAAATTGGACTTCCTTTTTTGTTTGTTTTTGCGAAGAAGGAAGGGAAGAAACCTTCTTTTGCTGCTTGATATGGTACTTCTGAGCTTAATAAAATCCAGCCTAAAATCGAACCGAACAGGGAAGTAAGAGCAAGTAATGCCATCAGTTTCCCGCCACCGTGACCCATTGCAGCATTTAATGCATCTGCTAACGGACGTTCAGAAGCTTGTAATGTATCAACGTGAAGTACACCCATTGTTAAAATTGTAATTCCTAAGTAAATCGCAACTGTAATAAGTAATCCCGCAACTGTTGCGCGTTTTACCGTTTTTGGAGAAACAGCACGGTTTGATAAAAGAACGGCTGATTCAATTCCGATAAATGCCCAAAGCGTTGTAAGAGCAGCTAAATTTACTTGTGAAAGAAGGCCGTGTGATACACCTGATTTATCGATCATCGGTGTGTACCATTGTCCAAATTTAGAAGCTTCGAATGCAAATAAAGTAACGACGATGAATAAAAGGAATCCAGTTACTTTCGTTGTTGTTGCTAAGAAGTTTAGTTTTCCAGCTCCGCTTACACCGTTTGTTAATATAATATGAGTTCCCCAAAGTAAGATGGAACAAATCGTAAATGTAATTAGTTTTCCGACTTCTACGTTAAACGAGCCGATTGAAAATAGTAGTCGCGTATCTTTCATAATTGGGAAGAAGAGTGATAAATATCCCGCAAATGATGTAATGATGGCAACGTTACTTGCCCAGTTTGCAACCCAATATCCCCATACCATACTGAAGCCAGCCATTTTTTTCTTTTTTGGTGTTGAGAATAAAGCATATGCATGACTTTGTGGCCCTGTCGTTAAATCAGGACGACGAATTGCTAAATTACCGAAAACAAGAGCTAGCATTAAAACACCAAACCCTGTAGTTAACCAAGCTAAAGTGACACCGAGTGGGCTTGCCGTTTGTGCCAACGTACTTGGCACCATGAAAATACCAGCGCCAACCATGTTACCGACAACGAAAGCTGTTAGTACCCAAAAGCCCCATTTTTTTTGTTGCATAGAAAATACCTCCAAAGTTAGTATAACCAAGTCAAGCGAGGAGATATGTATGTCTTCCTGAGTCAGGAAGAGAAGTCCCAAACAAAACAAAAAAAGCACGTAATTTGCCGCTACATGCTTTCTATCTTATAAGAAACCCACGACATACCTCTCGATAGCTCTCCACAAACGAAACGTTTGTGACAGTTCTGCACTTATTAAATGCAGACCCAGCAAGCGTGCATGGTGGACACGACTTACTTCGGCAACCATTCCTTTCTCATTCCTTCATCAATGCCACTACATCTCCTGAAATGATACTCTTAATGATTGCAACCTCTACCTCACCGAGATACGAATGAGGATTTAAATATTAAATTAACGTCTTTAAGAGTAACAAATGTATTTTTATACGTCAATGGATATATTAATAATCAGATTATAGAGAAGAGTTTGTGATTAAAAGTAAGAGGGATTGTTATGTGATATTTGAATTTTCGTAATATAATACATGTTATTAGCGCTAGATGATTGAAAAGGGGATGAAGTAAATGTCTGTATGTCATAAACATTCAGTAATAGGTGTGCTAGATTCGGGAGTTGGGGGATTAACAGTTGCGAGCGAAATTATAAGACAATTGCCTAAAGAAAGCATTTATTATATTGGTGATAATAAGCGTTGCCCGTATGGGCCAAGAAGTGTAGAGGAGGTGCAATCTTTCGTATTTGAAATGGTTGAGTTCCTCAAACAGTTTCCATTAAAAGCGCTAGTCGTAGCATGTAATACTGCTGCAGCTGCTGCATTGAATGCGCTGCAGGAAGAACTTTCCATTCCAGTTATTGGCGTTATACATCCAGGAGCAAGAGCGGCAATTAAAGTGACAAAGAAAGGGGAAATCGGGGTAATTGGAACTGTAGGTACGATAAAATCTAATATGTATGAAAAAGCATTACACGAGCTGGATACATATTTGGAAGTGCATAGTCATGCGTGTCCGACTTTAGCTACAGTTGTAGAAAATCGATTAGAAGATATAGCATATGTCACGCAACAAGTGAAACAAGCTTTACTTCCATTAACGAAAGAAGATATAGATACGTTAATTCTTGGATGTACGCATTATCCACTTTTAGAGTCCTATATAAAAAAGGAACTAGGAGAAGATGTAACGATTATTAGTTCTGCAGAAGAAACAGCGATAGAGTTAAGTACCATTTTACAGCACAAAGGAATTTTGTCTGACAATCTGAATCCGAAGCATCGTTTTTTTACAACGGGATCTGTTTTATCATTTGAACATATTGCTGAGCGATGGCTAGGATATCAAATTTCTGTAGAATGTGTACATTTGCCTATGAAAAATGCGTGTATGCATAATTAAGATTTAGTAAATTACGTTTTTAAATAAATTAGGTTCGTTTCATAAGAAGGAAAGAATAAGCTTTTAATTGAAATGATTAAGGTCATTTTAATTAAAGGAGAGGTTTGATTATGGAATTATCAAGATCTCAATTATTTGCTTTGGAGTATATTTCAAAATATGCAGTGAACGAAAAACATGAGGCTAAAGCAACGATTAATCATATACTTAAAATGTCTAATATTACAGATGAAATATTTGAAGAGGCTGTCGCTAATTTAAAATCTCACGCAAGGATTGCTTTACACTTTCATCCAGACAGACTAGATTCGAGTAAGAAAAGTGTTGCTGAAGCACTATTTGAGCAAGGAGTATATAAAAGTCAGTTTGAAACATTGCTATCTAATGGAAGCGTATCTGCTTATCCTGGTGGTGAACGTGACCTTTGGGAAAAGAGAATATTTGGAGGGGCATATCAATTAGAAGGCGTAACGAATGATCAACGTCCAAAATACGGAGCGCTAAATTTAATGTTACATCCAGATGGGCCGGCTCCGCGTTTTGGTTCCTGTTATTTTCTCTTATCTCCAAAAGTTTCTTCGCGTTCTACATATACATATTTAGATTCGCATCAAGATCCGAAAGAAAAGGGGACTTACGAGGAGTTTGATATGATTTTAGCTGCTCTTTTGGAAGAGACATTCGTAAGAGATTTTGCAATTGGTGAAGGAAATTTGACTCCAACAATATTAATTAATCATTTACTGGCTAATCTGAAAAGGCCGTTTATAGATGTAGTAAGCAAAGAGCCAGCCCGTAATCTTAATCATTATATTGAAGCGCAGATTCATGGAGAGATTTCTCTAAAAGAAGACGTGGAAGCGCTTGTTGCAGATCCTTCATTTAAGGGTACGGATGTAGGAAGAGTTTTAGAAGAAATTTGCCTGAAGTATGCTATTGATTTGTATTGGCACATCGGTTTTGTACTTGCGGTAGACGAAGTTCCGATGGATTTTAGAGGTTCAAAAATGCCATCTTTAGCAAGACGCATTGCACGGAATCATTGTATCGATGCAAATATAATTGGCTCTGCTGTAGTGGATTTGAAACGCAATCCATTATCTTGGAGTGATCGTGGAACTTATGAAGAAGTGCTTCAGGAATTAAAATTATTATGGCATGTTTTAGTTCGATTTGGAAAACCAAATCGGAAGTAGAATGAAATACTCCATTTTTGGAAGTATTTATATAGAAAAGAAGCTGATCTATTTATAGATCAGCTTCTTTTTATAAGATTAAACTAAGTTTAATACAGTTACTTTTTCACGTGTCATAGACTCAAGGCTCTTACGAATACCTTGTGCGCCCATACCTGAACCTTTTACACCGATGAATGGGAAGTGGTCAGGGCCGCGCTCTGTGCGTCCGTTAATTTGAACAGAACCAGTTTCGATTTTGTTAGCAATTGCAAATGCTTTGTTAATGTCTTTAGTGAAGACACTTGCTTGCAGACCGAACTCTGATTTGTTAGCAATTTCAATTGCTTGTTCATCTGAAGAAATACGGATGATTGGAAGGATTGGGCCGAATGGCTCTTCCCAAGCAACTTTCATCTCTTCTGTTACGTGATCGATTAATGTTGGGTAAATTAAGTTACGCTCACGTTTGTTACCGATAACGATTGTAGCACCTTTTTCTACAGCGTCGTCAACTAAACTTTGAACGAAGTCAGCAGACTTGTCGTCGATTAATGGAACGATTGTGCTATCTTGTTCTGGAGATCCAACTGATAGTTCAGCTACTTGCGCTTTTAATAAGCTAACAAGCTCGTCCGCTACGTTTTCGTGTACAAGTACACGTTTAATAGCTGTACAACGTTGACCAGAGTAAGAGAATGCACCGCTTACGATATGGTTTGCAGCATCTTGTAAGTCAGCATCTTCACGAACGATACCAGGATCTTTACCACCAAGTTCTAATACAAGTGGAATCATTGAAGCTTTTTTCGCTAAATGTTTACCTGTGTTTGTACCACCTGTGAACGATACCATATTGATGCCTTCGTGTTCTACTAAGTAGTCACCAATTACAGAACCGCGTCCTGTAGCTACGTTTACAAGACCTTTTGGAAGGCCAGCTTTATGAAGTGCTTCAACCATTTTAATACCACTAATTGCACCTTGAGTTGCTGGTTTGAAAATAACAGCGTTACCCATAATTAATGCTGGTGCAAGTTTTGCAGCAGATAAGTTTACTGGGTAGTTAAATGGTGCGATTGCTAATACAACACCAAGTGGTGCGCGTTGGATAATCGCAAGCTTAGATTTTGTACCGCCCGGGAAGCTATCGCCCATCATGCTTTCTCCGTGCATATGTAAAGCTTCTTCGATCGTGTAACGAATGAAGTCAGCTGTACGAACAACTTCTTTCTTCGCATCTTTATATCCTTTACCGACTTCTTTCATAATGATATCGGCAATTTCATCCTGCATATTTACGAGCTCATCAGCCCATTTATATAAGTATTTTGCGCGATCTTGTAGGGAAGCTTCAGCCCATGATTTTTGAGCTTCTTTTGCAGATGCAATTGCTTCATCTACTTCTCCGCGAGTAATTGCTTGTACTTGTCCAATTACTTCGTGTAAGTATGGAGATGGAATTTCGATTGTTTCTCCTGAAGAGCTTTCTCTCCATTCTCCGTTTAAATAAAATTTGTACGTATTGCTAGTTGTCATGATTAGTCCTCCTAAAATAGCAACTTGTAAGAGTGAGTATAAGGTGATTGTAGGGGGTTTGATAACATTTTTCAAATGAAATGTTTGTGAAAACGATTTCTTATTCTTTTTTTATTTTGTATGCCCTTTCTTACAGAACATTCCCTTATTTCAAAATGGTGTATCATATATTTTTATTTAAAGTGTGAAAAAATAATTGACAGAATACTCAATAAAGTTGTAAGATTATAAATGGAAAATAAATGAAAGGGGTGTGCGTAATGATTGTAATCGTAAATGTAATGGGCTTAGCTCTGTTAAATGGCAGAAAACATTCATATCATTACGCAACCCGTACGGATATATAGGGCATCTTTGTCTTATAAGAAGCGTACGTTGCGTATATCGTAACGTACGCTTTTTATGCATTCCTGTGCATATCGTCAAGCGGCGGTATGCTTTTTTTTGTTTATTTTCCCTTGTTTAGTTCCGATAAAAAACTTTGGAAGGTGGAAAAATGTGATGAGATTGTATGGGTTACGAAATGTAAATGTGATAGGTCTGGATAGTGGATAAAGAAATGAGAGGTAAACGAGAACGAGAAGGGAGAGGTTACATTGTTATCAGTATTACTAAAGCTAAAATGGTTTTTTAGGGAGCACTGGAAGAGATATAGTATTGCCATTGGAGCTCTTTTAATTGTGAATATAGTTGAAGTGATTCCCCCGAAAGTGTTAGGGGTTACGATAGATAACATAAAAACAGGAACGTTATCGAACGAAGCTATTATACAGTCTATTCTTATTTTAATAGGGGTTACGATCGTTGGATATGGCCTTACTTTCGTATGGCAACATCAATTGTTTGGCGGTGCATTCGTACTTGAGAAAACGATGCGCTCTAAATTTATGGGGCATTTACTTAAGATGACGCCGACTTTTTATCAAAAAAATCGTACTGGTGATTTAATGGCGAGAGCGACAAATGATTTGAAAGCAATCGCTATGACAGCTGGTTTTGGTATATTAACGCTTGTGGATTCTAGTTTATATATGCTTACGATTGTCTTTATGATGGGGTTTACAATTAGTTGGGAGCTTACATTTGCAGCGCTTATTCCGCTTCCAATTATGGCGTATGCGATGAATATATATGGAAAGAAATTGCATGAAAGATTTACAGTTGCACAAGATGCGTTTGGTGATATGAACGATAAAGTGCTTGAATCAATCGCTGGTGTGCGCGTTATTCGTGCATACGTACAAGAGAATGCAGACGAGGAAAGATTTCATCATTTAGGAGATGACGTCTACGAAAAAAATATGAAGGTAGCAAAGATTGATGCATTATTCCAACCAACTGTGAAAATGCTTGTCGGTCTTAGTTATTTAATCGGCTTAGTGTACGGTGCATACCTTGTGTTCCAGTCAAAGGTGACGCTTGGTGAACTCGTTTCTTTTAACGTGTATTTAGGGATGATGATTTGGCCGATGTTTGCAATTGGGGAATTAATTAATGTTATGCAAAGAGGAAATGCTTCGCTTGACCGTGTGAATGAAACGTTAGCGTATGAGCCAGATGTAAAGAATCCGAAACATCCAAAGCTTGTGCAAGAGCCGGATTATATTCAGTTTGATGATGTGTCTTTCTCATATCCTTCATCAACTGAAGAAAATTTAAAAAAGGTTTCTTTCACATTAAAGCAAGGAGAAACGCTAGGGGTTGTCGGAAAAACAGGAAGCGGGAAAACGACGCTTGTACGTCAGCTTCTTCGCCAATATCCGCTTGGAGATGGAGATATTGCAGTTTCTGATGTGACTTTAGATAAAATGACGAATGAAAATGTACTCGGCTGGATTGGTTATGTACCGCAGGAGCATATTTTGTTCTCAAAAACAGCGCGAGAAAATATTTTATTCGGAAATAGGGAAGCGACTGAAGAAGAACTAGAGAAAGCAATTGAAATTGCTGCGTTTAAAAAGGATTTAGAGTTTTTACCAGAAGGGTTAGAAACGCTCGTTGGAGAGAAAGGTGTTTCTTTATCAGGAGGGCAAAAACAAAGGATCTCGATTGCACGAGCTGTTATTCAAAATCCAGAAATTTTAATTTTGGATGATTCTTTATCAGCTGTAGATGCTCGTACGGAAGCAGCGATCATTGAAAATATAAGAACGGAAAGAAGCGGAAAGACGACGATTATTACGACGCATCGTTTATCTGCAGTGCAACATGCGGATTGGATTCTCGTTATGGATGAAGGCGCAGTTATAGAAGAAGGTACGCATGATCAGCTTATCCAAAAGGGAGGCTGGTATGCTGAGCAGTTTGAAAGACAACAAGGTGAAAGTGAAAGTGCGGATAGTGGGGTGAAAATATGAGCGTTTCAAAACGGTTGTTTCAATACGCGATGAAAGTGAAGGGGACGATTTTTGCTGCGATGTTAATGTTATTTATTTTCGTCATCGCAGAGCTTGCTGGTCCTTTCGTCGCTAAAACGATGATTGACGATCATATCGTCGGGATAGAGAAACCTTGGTATGAAACAGAACAGAGTGAAGATGCTGTTTCGTATAATGGGGCTTTTTATAAGCGAAGTGATCGCTTTGAACAAGGCGAGAAAAAAGGAAAAGAAGTACGCGTAATGCAAGTCGGTTTTCAATATTATTTTGTACCGAATAAAGTAAATGCGGAAGGGTCACGGACTGTAAAAGGGGATATGATTACCGTTCAAAATGGTAAGGCGGTGCAAGTGTATAAAGCGAAAGCATTAACGAAAGAAGAAGTGTTTGCATTTTATAAACCAGAAATAAACCGTCTATTATTACTTGGTGGTGGCTATTTCGCTTTATTAGTAGTCGTGTCATTATTTGCATACGGAAAGCAGTTCTTCTTGCAGAAGGCAGCGAACAAAATTATTCAAATTATGAGGGAAGATGTTTTTTCTCATATTCAAACGTTGCCAATTCGGTACTTTGATCATTTACCGGCGGGGAAAATTGTTTCGCGTGTGACGAATGATACAGAGGCCATTCGTGATTTATATGTAACGGTGCTGGCAACATTCGTTTCTAGTATCATCTATATTATTGGGATATTCGCTGCGTTATTTTTATTAGATGTGAAGCTCGCTTCATTATGTTTATTAATTATCCCAATTTTAATTGTTTGGGCGATTCTTTATAGAAAATATGCGTCTGTATACAATCATAAAATGCGCTCTCGCTTATCTGATATTAACGGAACAGTGAATGAATCCATTCAAGGGATGCCAATTATTCAAGCGTTCCGTCAAGAGCGTGAAACGAAAAAAGAATTTGAAGAATTAAATGGCGATTATTTTAAGTATCAAAATAAAATTTTAAATTTAAATGCAGCAACTTCGCATAACTTAGTAGCCGTATTAAGAAATATCGCTTTCACAGGAGTAATTTGGTATTTCGGCGGTGCGTCATTAAGTGCTACAGGTATTATTTCACTTGGGGTACTGTATGCGTTCGTCGATTATTTAACACGATTATTCTCGCCAATTACGAATATGGTGAACCAGCTTGCAAACTTAGAGCAAGCGCGCGTTGCATCAGAACGTGTCTTTGAATTGTTAGAGGAAAAAGGGGAACCGGTAGAAGAAGAACGTATGCCTCGTTTAAAAGGAAATGTAAAATTTGATAATGTATCATTTTCTTATAATGGAAAAGATGAAGTGTTAAAAAATATTTCTTTTGAAGCGAAACAAGGCGAGACAGTGGCACTTGTCGGTCATACTGGATCAGGAAAAAGTTCTATCATGAATGTACTCTTTCAATTTTATGAGTTTGAAAAAGGAAAGCTTACGATTGATGGTCACGATGTAAAAGAGATGCCGAAACAAGCAACCCGTGAACATATGGGAATCGTACTGCAAGACCCGTTTCTTTTTAGCGGGACGGTCGCTTCCAATGTAAGCTTAGAAAATGAAAAAATTTCAAAAGAGCGTATCATAAAAGCATTGCATGATGTTGGTGCTGAAAGATTTGCGAATAATATAAATGAAGAAATTACAGAAAAGGGAAGTACGCTTTCCACTGGAGAACGTCAGCTTATTTCATTTGCTAGGGCGCTTGCTTTTGATCCAGCTATCTTAATTTTAGATGAAGCAACGTCTAGTATTGATACAGAAACAGAGGCGATGATTCAACAAGCACTAGAAGTTGTAAAAAAAGGAAGAACGACATTTATTATCGCTCACCGCCTTTCAACGATTAAAAGCGCAGATCAAATTATTGTGCTCGATAGAGGAACCATTTTAGAAAAAGGCTCTCATGATGAACTCATGAAAAAGCGGGGGCGTTATTACGATATGTATAAAACGCAAATGGAAGGCAATCAGAGTGCTTAATATGCATGGAGGAGAACTTGTGATTTTCACAAGTTCTTTTTTATTGATGAACATGTCGACTCTTTAGCGAATTACGACAGTTAAATAAGAAGTATTGTTTTACCTTTTTCTCCATAAATGCTATATTAAAAAATGTTACTTATTTTTTGTATGTAGCGTTATTTTTCCCTTTTGTTTGATTATGAAGAAAAAGGATAAACTAAATAAGAACATTTTCATTGAAAAATTGTTCAAGATTGCATACAATCAATATAGTTTTTAAATTCCTATCAGAATACTTGGAGGATTACTATCATGAAGAAATTATTTTCAGTGCTTGCAGTAACTACATTAGCGATCGGGATTGTAGCCGGCTGCGGTAAAGAAGAGAAAAAAGATACAGCTAGTCAAGACGCGTTACAAAAGATTAAACAAAGCGGTGAACTTGTAATTGGTACAGAAGGTACATATCCACCATTTACGTTCCACGATTCAAGCAATAAATTAACTGGATTCGATGTTGAATTAGCAGAAGAAGTTGCAAAACGTTTAGGTGTAAAACCTGTATTTAAAGAAACACAATGGGATAGCTTACTTGCTGGCCTAGATGCAAAACGTTTCGATATGGTTGCAAACGAAGTTGGTATTCGTGAAGATCGTCAAAAGAAATACGATTTCTCTAAACCATACATTTCATCTTCAGCGGCATTAGTTATCGCAAAAGATAAAGATAAGCCTGCTACATTTGCTGATGTAAAAGGGTTAAAAGGAGCACAATCTTTAACGAGTAACTATGCAGATATTGCTAAGAAAAACGGTGCAGAAATCGAAGGTGTAGAAGGATTTAGCCAAGCGGCAGAATTATTAGCTTCAGGACGCGTTGATTTTACAATTAATGATAAGTTATCAGTATTAAATTATTTAGAAACGAAAAAAGATGCAAAAATTAAAATTGTAGATACAGAAAAAGAAGCTTCACAAAGTGGATTCTTATTCCGTAAAGGTAGCGATAAGCTTGTACAAGAAGTAGATAAAGCGTTAGAAGATATGAAAAAAGACGGTACGTATGACAAAATAACGAAAAAATGGTTCGGTGAAAATGTATCTAAGTAGTGCATTAGTTTCAGATCGATTGTCTACTTGGATAGATATTATGCAGACTTCCTTCATGCCTATGCTGAAGGAAGCTGTTTTTACAACAATTCCATTAACGCTTATTACATTTATTATCGGTCTTATACTTGCGACGTTAACAGCGCTCGCACGTATTTCAGGTAGTCGTATTTTACAATGGATTGCTCGTATCTATGTATCTATCATTCGCGGAACACCACTTCTTGTACAGTTATTTATTATTTTCTATGGTCTTCCAACTCTTAATATTGAAGTTGAGCCATATACAGCAGCAGTTGTTGGATTTTCATTAAATGTCGGTGCATATGCATCTGAAATTATTCGTGCTTCTATCCTTTCCATTCCGAAAGGGCAGTGGGAAGCAGCTTATACAATTGGGATGACATATCCACAAGCATTAAAACGTGTTATTTTACCACAAGCAACGCGCGTATCAATCCCGCCGCTTTCAAATACATTTATTAGCTTAGTGAAGGATACTTCATTAGCATCGTTAATTTTAGTAACAGAAATGTTCCGAAAAGCGCAGGAAATTGCGGCGATGAACTACGAGTTTTTAATTGTTTATTTTGAAGCAGGTCTTATTTACTGGGTTATTTGTTTCTTATTATCAATCGTACAACAGATGTTAGAAAAGCGTTCAGAACGCTATACATTAAAATAATCCTTTTACAAAAGGAGTTTTTGTTTTTATGATTTCAATTCAGCACTTACAAAAAAGTTTCGGAGATAATACCGTACTAAAGCATATAGATTTAACAGTTGAGAAGGGCGAGGTTGTTGTTATTATTGGGCCGTCTGGATCTGGTAAAACGACATTCTTACGTTGTCTCAATGTATTAGAAACGCCAAACGCTGGTAATATTCGTATCGGTAATAAAGAGCTTAACTTCTCTCAAAAAGTAACGAAGAAAGATATTGTTAATCTTCGTACGCAAACAGGTATGGTATTCCAGCACCATAATTTATTCCCGCATTTAACAGCACTTCAAAATGTAATGGAAGGGCTCGTTACAGTGAAAAAGATGGGGAAAGAAGAAGCGAAGAAAAAAGCAAACTATTTCCTTGAAAAAGTTGGTTTAGCAGATAAAGTGGATTTATATCCGTTCCAATTATCAGGCGGACAACAACAGCGCGTTGGAATTGCGCGCGCACTTGCGATGGAGCCGGAAGTGTTACTATTTGATGAGCCGACGTCAGCGCTTGATCCTGAACTCGTTCAAGAAGTTCTGAAAGTAATGAAAGAACTTGCTAAAGAGGGCATGACGATGGTTATTGTAACGCACGAAATGCGTTTTGCACATCAAATTGCGAACCGTGTTATTTTCATGGATGGTGGTGTCGTTGTCGAACAAGGTACACCAGAAGAAGTATTTACAAATCCAAAAGAAGAACGCACGAAGAAGTTTTTACAAATGTTGCAATAAATTAAGGAAGGTCTCAAGGCATATGCCTTGAGACCTTTTTGCCATATATATTTATTTGTGGAATCCGCCAAGGCTTTGCTCAGCCATTGCAACTAGACGTTTTGTGATTTCTCCACCAACTGAACCGTTAGCGCGAGCCGTAGAATCTGCTCCTAATTGTACACCAAATTCTTGAGCGATTTCGTACTTCATTTGATCGATTGCAGCTGTTGCACCTGGTACTACTAATTGATTTGAAGAATTTTGGTTTGCCATAGGAATATATCCTCCTTAGAGTTATAAAAGTTTTTTTGGTTGGACTAGCTGGAGTTGAACCAGATTATCGCCCCGGTTGGCGCTAATCCATCGGTAATTAAGTTTGTACTCATAGTATGGATGTTACCTAGAAAGATATACAAAATAATAATTTGTAAATTTTGTCAAAAAAACGTATTGATTTCGTAAATTATGAAATAAGAGTAATCGTTGTATTTTTAAGAAAACAGGCCAAACTAAGGGTGATATTAAATATAATTTTTTCATTGTAGCCTGCTACTTGTAGGCTAATTATTAGCTTCTTATTTATGATTTATTGAAATAAAAATGAAATCGGTAGCAACTTCATAGTTCTATTTTTAAGTAGGGATGGAGTGGGCGCTCCTATGTCTGGATAGGTTGCTCTCTTCACTCTAAAAAAGAGAGGCTTATAAACGATAACGTATGGAGGAATCATGATGGGAATTTGCCCGCTTTGCAACGCATTAGAATCACAAACATATTCTTGTCAAAATTGCCAAAGTATACTCCAAGATTATGGGAAGTCTGTAGATTACATAGACGATTATAGTGCCTATATGGATCAAGAATTATTAAGTGCAGTAGATGGTTTAACGCATAATAATTCAAATGAATATTGCAATCATATTTTTTATTGCAGAGTATGTAACGTGGAAACTGAGGTTGTAGTAAAACTTGTGTAAATAGAAAACTTCCACCTTATTATCTAGGTGGAAGTTTTTGTTTTTGTATTTGTGAGTGAATCATAGGAGAAGGGATATGTTCGGTGTTTGATGAAGCCCCTGATTTTATTTGAGACATTTTTTCTTTTGTATCACGTAAAGAATGTTCAGTTAAGTAGACGGCATATTCGTAAAATAACTGGCGCGTCAGTTCACTTTGCTCTTTTAATTTTTTATCTTGGAATACAGTTCGCCCAGGTTTAGAGTTGGCTTCAAAGAGCCACGGATTTTCCTTTGTGTCTAAACCGATATCAAAACCGATTTCTCCAATATTTCCAGTTACTTGTTCATCGAGCGCGTAACTTATTTGTAAGGCAGTATGTTTTAATTTATTTTCAATTTGAACTTGTTTCGTTGAATCTGGAAAAAGCTCTTGTAATAATTTTGTATCACCGCCACTATTTACGTGCGTTGTTAAACTGCCTTTGCCGGCGATTTTGGCGACGATTGCACTAACTATCCAATTACCGAAATGGTTTTTATTTGTATGAATGCGGAAATCAACAGGTTGCCCATCGAAGCGAAGTAACGAAATACCTTGCTGTACGATAAACTTTTTTAAATCATGTCCTTTTAATACGTGGTTTAGAAGCGTTTCTAATGATTGATACTTTCTCAGTTTATTTTCTTCATTTTCGCGATAACGACAGTAGTAGCAATTCTCTGTTTGAGAATAAAATATTTGATGAATATTTCTACCAAAGCTCCCGTGTATTGGTTTCATGTACACTGATTTATACGTGCCAAGAAACCGTTCTACTTGTTCAAAATGCTGAAATGCTTCTGTATTTGGTAATAAGGGTTTAATTGATTCGTCTTTCGTAAGAAGTTGATGAACTTCCCATTTATTGAAAAAACCTGGGTTAAACCATGGAATGCAGTAGTCTTGTTCTAATTTTCTTTTTGCCCTGACAATTGGTTTATAATTTTCCGCTTGCCGATTCGGTAAGCGATCGTAAATGACATTTGGTAAAGGGACTTTTTTCTTTATCCATTGTTTCTCTTGAAAGAAATATCCTTCAATCGTTTCTTCTTCCCAGTGTATATGTTGAACCCCAAAGACGAATACGAACGGTCGTAATGAGAATGGTGGTGTTAACAACTCACTCAGAGCAATTGAACGATTTCCTAAAGGGGTAGAAGAATCATCGTTAAAGCCAGTTGTAAAAATGCCAATCAATGGTCCGAAAATAATTGTTTGGTTTTGTGTGAATGCATGAATAGTAGTTGATTGAGGCAGTAAAAGTTTTTCGGCAATATGTTTTCCGATAATAATTTCGCGAGTAAAGGAATAATGAATTTTCACCTCTTCACTTGCAATGTGACGTATACCGAAGGATAGGGATGTAATAGGTGGTGTAATAGAAAAAACGTAAGGTAAAGTAATGCTATTTGGATGTTCATCTGAAATGTTTAATGTATATATATGTTCTTTCAAAATAGGTTTACCTCCTTTCATTATGGTGTAAAGCGACTGAATTTAAGTGGTCCGTGAAATATCTTTTCAGCTAATGAATCACTATGACGAATGTATTGTTCGTAAGGAGGAATCGTGTTGACATACATAAGCCAAATTGCGCCTTTTTGATCCATAATTGTGGAAAGTTCTAGTTCGAATAATGAAGAATAAGACTGATCTAGTGTTTGGAATACTTCATTTATAATGTCGTGTAAAGCGTCTTGCAATAGTTGCACACCTGTACTAGATAGTACGTATTTAATTTTTGAAAATGAATGCAATGAATCATCGTCTGTTGCTGAAGGTAAAAGCTGATTAGGAAATGAACTTTTTTGTATAAATTGACCTATAACATTCCAAGTTTGTTCTTTGTTTTTTTGCAAAATAGTTCGAATGTGGAGTGGGTATGTTAATTGATTTGGTGGTTGTAGCATGGTATGCACTATGTAGCGTGATGAACGTATGTTAGATTTACACCAAGATATAAATTCATCTGTCCGCTTGATTGAAAGAGAAGTATGGTATTTTTCATTTACTGTATCGATATGAAACGTTTTATTTTTGTAAGCGACTCGATATAAGTTGTCTTTAGAATGTATATTAGTGGGGCGTATAATAATATCTTTAGATTTTAACAAAAGTTTGAAAATGTTTTGTATCGTTGCCACTTCAAATTTGGGTATATAAGGAGACAGTTTTTTATTAGTAAGAAATAAATCATGTAGTTCACTTAAGTTAATAAGTGTGTTATTTAAAAAGGTAGTGGAAGGACGGTTGTGCAAAGAGTGAATAATTGATTTTGCTTTTTCAAAGTCTGTTTCCTCGTGAAAAGAATAACGATCATATATATAAGAAGGAATAGGGAATGTTTGCTCTTTCCATTTTCCTGTATCTGTATCGTAAATAAGACCAGAAACAAGGTCTGTTTTAGAATCAATACAAAATGGCGTAAACTGGGCAACGACATTATGATAAAGCCGAGCGCGTTTAGCGATTTCGGTGTAATACGTTTGCTCATAATGAAGTTTAGAAGTTAAAAGGCCGAGAACCAACGAAATCACTCCTTTACTACTATTTGCATAATAGGCGAAGCTATATATTGCAAATACGTTTTTATACCATTATACTTTTGTCCGTATGATGATATGCTATAGTTTTGGAGAAGTGAAAGGTTGATTGTAATGAATATATGGTTAAATATGTTAACGACGACAGGACTCGGAGCAATTATTGGGGGATACACGAATCATTTAGCGATAAAAATGTTATTTCGTCCTCATCGTCCTATTTATATCGGAAAGTTTCAAGTTCCATTTACACCAGGGTTAATTCCGAAGCGTCGTGATGAACTTGCTGTTCAATTAGGAAAAATGGTTGTAGAACATTTGTTAACACCAGAAGGAATTGGAAAAAAGCTAACAAATGAAGAGTTTCAAAAAGGTTTAATTCACTGGGCGCAAGTGGAAGTGGATAAAGTAATTACGAATGAACAATCACTGCGACATATGTTAGAAAAATGGAATGTAGCGTATGTAGAAGAAGAAGCGACTCGAAAAATCGAACATGTTATTACAGAAAAAATTCATGCATTTTTAGCAGAGTATTATACATATACATGGGAACAGGCTTTACCTCATTCTGTAAATGAAAAAGTAGAGAATGCGATTCCGAATGTCTCGGCGTTTATTTTAGAGCGAGGAATTAGCTTTTTTGAAAGTGAAGAAGGGAAAGCACGTCTTTCAAAAATGATTGATGATTTCTTTGCTTCTCGCGGAACGCTACTTAACTTAGTCGGAATGTTTTTAGGAAATGTAAGTGTTGTGGATCGTGTGCAGCCAGAAGTTATTAAGTTTTTAGGGCAAGATGCTACAAAGCAGCTTTTAACTGACGTACTACAAAAAGAGTGGGAAAAGTTAAAAGGAAGAGATGTAAAAGAATTAGAAGCATTTGTAGAGAAAGAAATGATTGTAAGCTCCGTGCTGTCAGCAGTTAAAGTAGAGGAAACAGTGAGTAAGTTTTTAAATCAATCTGTTCAGCAAGTATGTGAACCAGTTCGAGAAACAATTATTGAAAAAGTGGTTCCAAGTGCAGTAACGAAAGGCTTAAAGTGGGGAACAGAAAATGTAGAGAGTATACTAAATAATCTACACCTTGCGGAAATTGTCCAGCAAGAAGTGTCTACATTCTCAACAGAAAGATTAGAAGACTTAGTTCTGTCTATTACGAAAAACGAATTGAAAATGATTACGTATTTAGGAGCGTTATTAGGCGGAATGATCGGGCTCGTACAAGGATTGTTACTATTGTTTCTTGGATAATAAGGTGAGTACATAGAAATAAAAGTGAAATTTCTTCACATCTCTTGCATAGTTTGATATGGTAAGAAGAGGTGCGTATGTAAATGCACGTAAAAGGCAGTGCGAGTGAAAAGCGCTAGCCTTCTAAAGGAGGAAAAATAAAATGACAAAGAACATTCATGATGTTGCATATGAATTACAAAAAGCAATCGCTGAAAACGAAGACTTCAAAACTTTAAAAGAGAGCTACGCAGCAGTTCAAGCTGACACAGCTTCAAAGAACTTATTCGATGAGTTCCGTACAATGCAACTTAGCCTACAACAGAAAATGATGCAAGGCCAAGAAATCACTGAAGAAGACAACCAACAAGCACAAGAAGTTGTAGCTCGCATTCAACAAGATGCTAAAATTACAAAATTAATGGAAACTGAGCAACGCCTAAACGTTGTAATCGGTGACGTTAACAAAATTATCATGAAGCCACTTGAAGAATTATATAGCGCGCAACAACAAGCGTAATAGTGGAAGACGCTCCTAGTTTAGGAGTGTCTTTTTTGTTTAGGGAATTTAATAGTTATACCACAAAAACTCCCTTTCAAAATAGCCATTTCTTATTGGTTATTTTGAAAGGGATATGTAACACATCTGTTAATTTTTTTTATTGCTGTTAATTGAAGTTTTAATATTTTTTTCGTTCAAAAACGTTTCAATCTCTTTTTGTTTCCTCCCATTTATTTTCTCAAGGCGTTTTGTAAAAGAAAAATTGGCTTTGAATAAGTTACCATCTTGGGTGAGTTTGTCTAATTCTTGATCTAGCTCTACGAAAATATCCGTAGATGATGACATAAATGCATAGATTTCTTTTGAAGGTTTTTTATAATCAGTAGGTAAATTATTATTACTAATAAACTCATGGAAATTCATATCGTTTTGTTTCGCTAAATCAATTAGTTTTTGTAAATTTTCTTGGTCAGATTCTGTGAAATTCTTATCAGAATTTGTTGAAGCGAGAGGGATAATATTTTCAGATAACTCCCAACTATAATCTATATAATTTTTTATATTTTGTTTCATTTCGTCTTCATTAATAGTTTTGTTTTTCTTTGAGGAACTAAATATATTTTCTGGAACTTTAATAGCAACATCTTTAATAGATTGTATATCGTTTTCTTCCTTAGGTTGTGCACTGTTTGAACAAGCTGATAGAAATAAAAGAGTAAGTAGCATGAGTGAATATAAAGTATATTTCTTCACTTTAATCTCCTTTTACATTCATTAGTGTCTTTGTAAAATAGCAATATTCCATTTCAAATACTTTACTAAAAGTGCATATAGATGTTTTACCATTTGATAAGATATGACGGATATGAGTAAACCGACGCAAAAAGCGATGAACACATTATAAACATCGGAATAACTGATTTGATGAAACCCTTTAAAGAATCCTAATCCTATTAATAAGATAGGTGAAATAATTAATAATGGTGTAGCAATGATAAGTGCTAGAAGAATCGGTAATAAAAAGAGTAGTACGAAAAAGGCGATAAAGATAAAGGCAAAGTTTAAAACACTTAAGCTCATAACAGAAAAAAGTGCAATTATCATATTTTTGAAGCTTCGTTTACTGTCAGCATTGCTTATTGCATAGGAAACAGTAAGTTCTTTAGCAATGGTTTTAGGATTTCCTAGCTTTTTAGAAATTTCCTCTTCAGATATTCCATCTTGTTTACCACTAATAAAATGAGTTTCGTACTCCGAGATAATATCCTCCTTTTCTGAATTAGGCATATTCCGTAGGGAAGAACTAAGTTGTTCTAAAAATTCACTCTTGTTCATAACGATCACTTTCCTTTATAAAATGATGAATTATGGCTGAAAATCCTATCTTTTTTCTAAGCAGCACACACAATCTATATCTACTTTTTGAAAGGAGATATACTAATCGTGAATAAAATTACAAATAATGGGTATTCCATTATTTACAAATATATCACTTACTATTATTCTTTGCAAGGTACTATAAATTTGTTAATAATGTGAATAGGTAGAAGTATTTTTGTACATTTTTAGAAGAGATATAAAAATGTTATTTTAAGATAAACAAAAGGTTGTAAGCGCATTCTTTAAAACTTGTCAAAATAATGTCGAATTCATATTGTTGGAAAAATAATGCATTTGTAATATAATGATAAATGATACTTCACCAGCTTAATTAACTAGGTGAAATTAAAATCTTTATTACACACATTATGAAATAAAGGGTGATTAGTTTTGAGTACAGGTGTAAAAGCAAACGACGTGAAGACAAAAACAAAGGGAGCAGATCTTGTTGTTGATTGTTTAATTAAACAAGGTGTTACACATGTTTTCGGTATTCCAGGAGCAAAGATTGACTCTGTATTTGATGTATTGCAAGAAAGAGGACCAGAGTTAATCGTTTGTCGTCATGAACAAAATGCAGCATTTATGGCAGCTGCTATTGGTAGATTAACAGGGAAACCGGGCGTATGTCTTGTAACTTCAGGACCAGGGACATCAAATTTAGCGACAGGTCTTGTTACTGCGAATGCGGAGAGTGATCCCGTTGTTGCTTTAGCTGGTGCAGTACCGCGTACGGATCGATTAAAACGTACGCATCAATCTATGGATAATGCTGCACTATTCGAACCAATCACAAAATATAGCGTAGAAGTAGAGCATCCTGATAATGTGCCAGAAGCACTTAGTAATGCATTTCGAAGTGCGACTTCCACAAATCCGGGAGCTACTTTAGTAAGTCTTCCGCAAGATGTTATGACTGCGGAAACAACTGTAGAGTCTATCGGTGCGCTTTCTAAGCCACAGCTTGGAATCGCTCCCACACATGATATTACATATGTAGTAGAAAAAATAAAATCAGCGAAATTACCAGTTATTTTACTCGGTATGAGAGCGAGCACAAATGAAGTGACGAAAGCTGTTCGTAAATTAATTGCGGATACAGAACTTCCTGTCGTTGAAACATATCAAGCAGCTGGTGCGATTTCACGTGAGTTAGAAGATCATTTCTTCGGCCGCGTTGGATTATTCCGTAACCAACCAGGTGATATTTTACTAGAAGAAGCAGACCTTGTGATTTCTATCGGTTATGATCCAATCGAGTATGATCCAAAGTTCTGGAATAAACTTGGCGACAGAACGATTATTCATCTTGACGACCATCAAGCAGATATCGACCATGATTACCAACCAGAGCGTGAATTAATTGGTGATATTGCCTTAACGGTAAATAGCATCGCGGAGAAATTACCGAAACTTGTATTAAGTACGAAATCAGAAGCGGTATTAGAACGATTACGCGCAAAATTATCAGAACAAGCAGAAGTTCCAAATCGTCCTTCAGAAGGTGTTACGCATCCACTTCAAGTGATTCGTACACTTCGTTCTTTAATTAGTGACGATACAACTGTTACATGTGACATCGGTTCCCATTCTATTTGGATGGCGAGATGTTTCCGTTCTTATGAACCACGTAGATTATTATTTAGTAACGGCATGCAAACGTTAGGTGTTGCACTTCCTTGGGCAATCGCAGCTACTTTAGTAGAACCAGGTAAAAAAGTAGTTTCCGTATCAGGTGACGGTGGTTTCTTATTCTCAGCGATGGAGTTAGAAACGGCGGTACGTTTAAATTCTCCAATCGTCCATCTTGTTTGGAGAGACGGCACATATGATATGGTTGCATTCCAACAAATGATGAAATACGGCAGAACATCAGCTACAGAGTTTGGCGATGTTGATCTTGTGAAATATGCGGAAAGTTTCGGGGCGTTAGGTCTTCGTGTTAACACGCCTGATGAATTAGAAGGTGTGTTAAAATCCGCGCTAGCAGCAGATGGTCCTGTCATTATTGATATTCCAATTGACTATCGTGACAACATTAAATTAAGCGAAAAATTATTACCAAACCAATTAAACTAATGGAGGCAGATTTGAGATGACTGTTGCGCAATTAATTGATATTGATGCGAAAAAAACGAAAACGAGTAATGAAGTATATCAAACATCTACAATGCTTGCGCTATTAGATGGTATATATGATGGTGTAATTAGCTTTGAAGATTTGAAAAAACATGGTGATTTCGGCATCGGCACATTTGATCAATTAGATGGTGAAATGATTGCATTTGATAATGAATTTTATCATTTACGTTCAGACGGTTCAGCGGAAAAAGTAGAGCCAGAAGAAACAACGCCATTTGCGACTGTAACGTTTTTTGAAAAAGAAATGAGTTATACGGTAGAGCGTCCGATGAATCGTGAAGAAGTTGAAGCGTTATTACATGAATTAATGCCAAGTAAAAACTTGTTTTACGGTATTCGAATGGACGGTACGTTCCGTGAAGTAAGGACGAGAACTGTTCCAAGGCAAGAAAAACCGTATACACCGCTCGTTGAAGTGACGAAATCACAACCAATCTTTTCATTTGAAAATACAGAAGGTACGCTTGCTGGATTTTGGACACCAGATTATGCGCAAGGTATTGGGGTAGCTGGATTCCACTTACATTACATTGATGATGAAAGAAGCGGGGGCGGACATGTTTTCGACTATGTTATAGAAAACTGTACCATCCAAATTTGTCAAAAAGCTCATATGCATTTAGCACTTCCAGAAACAGCTGATTTTATGGCGGCTGCATTATCAAGAGAAAATTTAGAGGATAATATTGCAACTGCGGAAGGTGCAGAGTAAGAGGGAAAGACTGTTCCATTTTGGAACAGTCTTCTTTTATTCGTAATGTTATTATTTGTCGATAAATCTATATTTCTTGTCGAACCGTTGATATATTGTAAGTTACGATAGATATATTTGAAAAATCGTGGATATATTGTAAGTTACGATAGATATATTCGAAAAATCGTTGATATATTGTAAGTTACGATAGATATATTTGAAAAATTGTTGATATCGCTTATTTTTTTGAAACAAACGGATGTCCCTCATAATAAAAACGCCACGGATAGTGTACAGCTTCTTCTGCATAGTCGATATTAATACGAGGTCCTGCTGTTATTTTATATTGTGATGATATGTGTTCTTCTTTTGGAACTAATTCAATATGTAACGTATCACTTTGTAACGATACACCGCGTTCTTTTAAAGTGATGCCAAGTGCACGGCATAGTTTGCCAGGACCGTTCGTTAAATTTTTGTACTGCGCTTTTGTAATTTCGGTCTTATTGTAGCGCGCTAGTTTTATTTCTTCTATTCCATCTACCGGTTCAAGAGCTCGAATGAGAACACCTTGTGGGGTGCCCACTGGCGCTGTAATAACGTTAAAGCAATGATACATACCGTAAATTAAATATACGTAAGCATGCCCTGGTGCACCAAACATAACTTCTGTGCGATCTGTCCGTCTGCCTCCATAACTATGTGCGGCCTTATCATCTGGGCCTTTATATGCTTCTACTTCTACAATGATTCCGCTTCGCTTTATTCCGTCTACAATATGAACAAGTTTTTGCCCGAGTAATTTTTTTGCGACTTCTAACGTATCGCCTTCATAAAAAGAAGGAGGTGCCTGCATTGTACTATCTCCTTTGCTAAGTGTATATGTATATAGTAAACCAAATTTTCAGTAGTAATTCTAACTCGTTCTATTTGCTACATTTATTTCATAAATTATGGATAGAGTACAACAGCGAAGAGGGGGAGTGCGACATGATTTATCGCTTACTAGCTCTTAATATAGATGGGACACTACTATACAACAATGGAAAAATTGCAAAAGGATTAAGAGAAACAATTGAATTTGTGAAAAGAAAAGATGTATACGTTACGTTATTTACGAGTCGTAATTTTCAATCCGCTCATAAAGTAGCAAAGGCGTTAAAATTAGATTCTATATTAGTGACACATGGTGGTGCTTTCGTTTCAGCAACGTTAGATAAGCCGTACGTTCAAAGAAGATTGTCTGAAGAGAAGACTTTTAACATTGTGCAAGTGTTAGAGCACTTTGATTGTAACGTACGCATTTCTCATGAACGGTTTTCGATAGGAAATCGTGAGAGAAATACACCAAACTTAATTGCGCGCACTGTATTATCAAGCGCAGATCCCTTATTTTATCCAGTTCAATTTGTAGATTCGTTAGGTGACGCGCTTCGTGACCATCCGGTAGCGGCGCCAAAAATTGATGTTCTTTTCCAAACTAAAGGTGAAAAAGAACGCGGGCTAAATACATTAAGAAAAGCGTTCCAAGATGTAGAGTATGTTGAATGTGATTCAAAACGAATAGAAATTTTACCGCAAAATGTATCAAAGTTACGCGGGTTACAATTGCTTGGAGAGCATTTAAATATTTCGCTAAATGAAATGGTTGCGATTGGAGATAGTATGGAAGATTTAGAGGTTATTGAAAACGTGGGACTTGGGGTAGCGATGGGGAACTCGCCTGTAGAATTAAAGCAAGCAGCCGATTGGATTACACGTTCAAATAGTGAAAACGGTGTAGAGTACATGATTAAAGAGCATTTCCGTAAGCAGTTCCCGCTTCCGTTTTTGAAGAATCATAAAAATACACCGAAACGATGAAAGAAAAACGTAGCTTTTTGGCTACGTTTTTTGTTGAGCTTATTAAAAGGAATGAAAACGTTTTAAAATGTGAATTGTGTATGAAATCTATACAATTCACTTGAATCCTTTAGAAAACTAATGTAAAGTGAAGGATGTTGTCAAAATAGTTACACCACATGAAATATTCTTCAGATTAATTTTATTGGGCTCCCATACGTAAAAGTATTTCCGCATGACAGTTTAGTTCACGTATTATTTCAAAAATGAATTGTAGTAATTTTATTAAGTAGTTGTAGCGTTCCTTTGTTGTATTTAAATGGATTATTTTAAGTTAATGTGAGTAAGACCTGGTACATATGAAATGTACTTCTTTTTGTGATTTTAGGAAGTTTAAAAGGGGGAATGAATTTCTTGAGGAAATCATTTAATCAAAAAATTAAAAAGTTAAGTAGTAGTTTAATAGTTGTATTACTAATATGTATGAATTTTTTAATCCATTTACCATTTAAAGCAGAGGCAGCTACAACAGAGTTAAAAGGTTTAGGTGATGTATCTTATTACAACGCCATCATTTTTGGAGATCATAGTGCAACGAGTGCTGATATTGAAGGTGCGATGGCTGTTCAGAAAAATATGAAAGCATCAAGTTATACAGTCGTAGCGGCTGCAACTGGAGCAAATAACTTAGCTGGAGTAACTTGGGTAGATGAAGGATATCCATCATTATTACTAGGCGGTCAATTTACGAAAGCGGGAGCAGGACAAGTAATTATTCAAGATGGAACAGTGGCGATGACAAAAGACGGTGATCCAGATGGCGCAATGAAAACGTCATATGACCGTATCTCTTATGAAGAGCAAGCGGAGATTGATGCTAAGTTTAAAGAATTTAGAAAAGACGTTGATGGTGTAATTGGGGATGCAAGTAAACTACACACTGATAAGCCAAAACCTAATATGAGCTTTGGAATCGGTGAAGATGTAAACAACCCTAATATTTATGTCTCTTCAGGCCAGACGGGAAAGAAAGCATTCGATGTAAAAGACGTTTTTCTTCCGAATGTAGAGAATAAAGACTTTATTGTTATTTATTCAGATGCAGAAGAAGTGAGTTTTGGTGGCGGTGCAATTTTATATGATACAAGAAATACTGGGATGGCGACGGATTTAATTAATACATCTCAAGCATACGACCCTAATTCATCTTTTACTGAGTTAGCTAGTAAGGTAATTTGGGTATTTCCTAATGCTACAAAGATAACAACTAAAGGTTATGGTGTAGTAGGTAGTGTGTTTGCACCTAATGCAGTTGTAGAAACAAAAGGTGGTTCTATTAATGGACAAGCCTATGTTGGAGGATTACACCAAAGAGATGGTTTTGAGGTTCATAACTTTAAATTTAACTGGCCAAAATGGAATAAACCAGCAGCTGAAAAAGGACATTTACAAATTAAAAAAGTTGATGAAAACGATGGAAATATTGTTTTAAAAGACGCAAAATTTGATGTTATAGACAAAGATAATAACGTTGTGGCTACTGTTACAACAAACGAAAAGGGTATTGCGGAAGTTAAAGATTTACCACTTGGTGACTATTTTGTAAAAGAAATAAATGCACCAGAAGGATATATAAAAGTTGATACACCAGTCAAAGTAACAATTGATAATACAAACGTAATTGAACTTGTTATGAAGAATACGAAAAAAGTAGAGAATGGCCAATTTAAATTATTGAAAAAAGATAGTGAATCCGGTCAACTTCTGCCAGGTGCAAAATTTGATGTTATCGATAAAGATGGGAAAGTTGTGGAAACAATTGTTACAGATGATAAAGGTGAAGCCTTATCGAAACGACTTCCAGTTGGAAGCTATACATTAAAAGAAGTAGAAGCACCGAAAGGGTATGAATTATCATCTAGTTCAGTTTCTGTTGATGTAGAGGCTAATAAAGTATTGACTGTAGATGTGGTGAATAAAAAGATTCCCGAAAAAGTAACAGGTCAATTTGAAATTGTGAAAGTAGATGCGGAAGATAAAACGAAGGTATTATCAGATGCAGAATTCGAAGTGTATAAAGAGGGTAAAAAAGTAGATACGTTACGAACAGATAAAACTGGTAAAGTAGTTTCTCAGAAATTAGAACCAGGAAAGTACACATTAAAAGAAACGAAAGCACCACAAGGATATAAATTGCTAAAAGAAGAAATTGAAGTCGTTGTGGAAGCGGACAAAGTAGTAGAAGTACAAGTAGAAAATGCAAAAGAACTAGGAAGCTTACAAGTAACCAAAAAGGATGCAGAGAGTGGAAAAGTTCTAGCAGGTGCAGAATTTAAATTGAAAAATGAAGCTGGTCAAGTAGTTGGAGAAGCGAAAACAACGAATAAAGACGGTGTTGTGAAATTCGAAAACTTAGTGCCAGGAAAGTACACGTTAGAGGAAACGAAAGCGCCGGAAGGTTATAAGGCGTTAGAAGTAACAGTAGAAGTAAACGTTGTAGCGAACGAAGTAGTAAAACAAGAAGTTATGAATGAAAAAGTAAAAGAAGAAATTACAGGTCAATTAGAAATTACAAAGGTAGATGCTAATAATACAAATAAAACATTAGCAGGCGCAGTGTTTGAAATTTGGAAAGACGGAATAAAAATCGACACATTAACAACAAATAAGAGCGGTAAAGCGACTTCTAAGAAGTTAGAACCAGGAGATTACACTTTAAAAGAAATCCAAGCGCCAGAAGGATATACTTTATCCGATAAGGAAATGAAATTTACGATTTCTAATGAAAAAATTGAAGTTGTAAAGCTTCAAATTACAAATAAAAAAGATACAGATAAAGATCCGGAAAAACCAGGTGAAGGAACAGGAAAACCAGGTGAAGGAACAGGAAAACCAGGTGAAGGAACAGGAAAACCAGGTGAAGGAACAGGAAAACCAGGTGAAGGAACAGGAAAACCAGGTGAAGGAACAGGAAAGCCGGGTGAAGGAACAGAAAAGCCGGGTGAAGGAACAGAGAAGCCAGGTGAAGGAACAGAAAAGCCAGGTGAGGGAGTAGAAAAACCTAATTTACCAGAACAAGGACAAGGTTCTTCTAATAATCAACAACTCCCAGCTACAGGACACAATACGAATTACGTTCCATTCATCGGTTTTATGCTTCTGTTACTAGGAATACGTTTAAGATTCATGGCTAAAAATAGTTAACGGATGTATAAAAGGCATCAGAGATATACAATCTCTGATGCCTTTTAAATTAATACAGATAAATATTTTAAGCTTCAATTACGCTAAGCATTCTGTTTATAAATGCAGCTGCGTGAGCACGTTGTGATGGTCCTTTTGGTACGAATTGATTCAATTCATTACCTTTTACAATTCCATATCCATACACTCTTTGTACTTCTTCTTTAGCGTAAATTAAGTTTTGGTCTACGAATGGTAGTTCAACTTGTTTTGCAAAAATACCAGCGTGTTTTAGAGAACGATCGATCATAATAACAGCTTCTTCGCGTGTAATTGTAGTATTTGGATCAAATGTATTATCACCACGTCCGCGGATTATGCCTGCGCTTGCTGCACGATTAATACCGTCTCTTAAAGATGGGTGTACTTGTTCTAAGTCTGTGAAATTAGCATTTCCACTTGGTAATTGTAAAGCACGAGTAATTAATGTAGCAAATTCAGCGCGCGTTACAAGACGTTCTGGGAAGTACTTGCCGTTCCCTTCTCCTTGCATAATGCCTCTAGCTGCTAATTGACGAATGTCTTGTTCATACCATCCACCTGTAATGTCATCAGTTACGGGATTTTTTTGGTTTTCCTTATAGTATGTTTCAGTTCCTTTTAAGAAAGCATCCCATTGTCCGCGTTGAATCATAAACGCAGGGCAGTTTTTTCCTGACCAAAATTGGTGTTTTTGGACCTTATCTAGAGAAATATTTAAGTCGTTCATTAAATAAGCTGCCAATTTACGCGCATTTTCTACCGCTTTTTCATAGTTTCCATCTTGATTAACGGCAATTTCAATTCCGATAGATTCATAGTTTCCAGTTTTATTTCCAGCATGCCATCCAACTTCATTTACTGGAAGATGTTGATAAATTTCTTTATCATCTACTGTGAAATGCCAAGATGCAGCGCGATCAGCTGTTCCGCGTGCTTGATTATCTAAGAATTTTGCATGATTCAGAGCATTAGCACCTTTCGCTGTATTAGCCGTTTCGTGAATCGTAATATATTTAGGTACCATCGGGTAACCAGGGCGAATATCGTCATTTCCTTTTGGGACAATCATTTCTTTAAATGTAACGCCATAAATAGTGTTTGTTTGTAGAGCTTCTGGCGATCTCAATAAACTATTTTTAGCAGTACGACTGTTTTTTAATAATGAAGCTTTTGTACCTTCAAATGTAGCAGAAGGTGCATAAATCCATTTTGCTGTTTCGTTTATTTGGACTTTAAACCAATTTCCAGCTTGTTCAGTAGGAGTAATGACTTGTGGCTCTAGTTTCCCTTCTTCTTTAAACGATTGGAACGGAAGTGCATGTATGGAAACTTCTTCTTTTACGATTAATTTTTGGTTAGATAGTTTATGAATCTCTTGAACTTCTAAGCTATTATCATTGTTATCTATCCATCCAGCGCCAGTTGGCGTCGTTATGTAGTAAGCATTTCCTTTTTTCTTTGTCGCCGTTACGACTTGTTCTGTAATCTCGATATTCGATTTGTTTTTTAAATCATTCGCGGTATATAATGAATGTTTTTTTGAAGTGTATAGTAGGAATTGGCCAGTAACCTCGATATCTTCTTCATGAGTACTATGCTCATTAACATGCTCTTTAATACTTTTAAAAACTTGATCCTCCGTATATACTTCGGCGGATTTTTCAGCACTCTCTGCAAATGAATAAGTAGGTGCAAGAACAGTTTGTAATGCAAGAGAGAGAGTTAAAACACTATAAAATTTCTTTTTCATATTTGTTTTTAACACATTAGATTGTGGAATCTAGTGTTAACAGTCCTCCTTTTTATATTGTATTTTCACTATGTATCGATTTTAACACTAATAAATTTTAACAAGAGAAAATCATGATGTCTATATACATGAGCAATATTCATAAAAAGAATTATTTGAAAAAATGTAAGAGAAACAGGTAAAACCTTCTGTATTGACCTGCAAACGCCCTTCAAGTAAACTAAAGAGAGTTTGCAAATGAAAAGGTGATAATGTTGTTAATTTCAATTAAAACGTTACAAGATGATCGTTTTTTACGTCCGCTACAAAATATTGGCGGCTTATTTTTTGAAGAGAGTACGATTGGATTTGAACAAGAGGAAGCAAATCTTATCGTTGATATACACATTGAAGAGAATGTGAAAGCATCTGCTCGTTTAACAGATGTTGCGACTGGAAATGTGTATGAAGAAACATTCGCAAAAGATTTATCTGCTTTTACAGATGAAAAAGAGCGTATGAAGCAAGTGAAACACGTTGTTTCTTATGTATATCTTTCTGTTCTTCAGCAGTTAACTGGTATTGAACAAAGCTGGGGGATTTTAACGGGAGTACGTCCGACGAAACTTCTTCACAAAATGCTTCAAAATGGTATGTCAAAAGAAGAAGCGCATCAAGAACTTCGTGAAAGTTATTTAATTCATGAAGAGAAAATTGAACTTCTTCAGCGCATTGTTGATTGCCAATTAGCAGTTGTTCCGGATTTATACCGTTTGAAAGAAGAAGTAAGTATTTATATCGGTATTCCGTTCTGCCCAACGAAATGTGCATATTGTACATTCCCGGCTTATGCAATTAATGGACGCCAAGGATCTGTTGATTCGTTCTTAGGTGGTTTACATTATGAAGTTCGTGAAATTGGTAAGTTTTTAAAAGAAAAAGGTGTAAAAGTTACGACGATTTATTACGGCGGCGGTACACCTACAAGTATTACAGCAGAAGAGATGGATATGCTGTATGAAGAAATGTATGAAGCGTTCCCAGATGTGAAAAATGTGCGTGAAGTAACAGTTGAGGCAGGTCGCCCAGATACAATTACGCCAGCAAAGCTAGAAGTGTTAAATAAATGGAATATTGACCGTATTAGTATTAATCCGCAGTCATACCATCAAGAGACACTAAAAGCAATTGGACGTCATCATACTGTAGAAGAAACAATTGAGAAATACCATTTAGCTCGTGAAATGGGAATGAACAATATTAATATGGACTTAATTATTGGTCTTCCTGGTGAAGGGTTAGATATCTTCAAGCATACGTTAGATGAAACAGAAAAGTTAATGCCAGAATCATTAACAGTTCATACGTTATCATTTAAACGTGCTTCTGAAATGACGCAAAACAAACGTAAATATAAAGTAGCAGGTCGCGAAGAAATTACAGCGATGATGCATGAAGCAGAAGAGTGGACGCAAAAGCATAATTACGTACCATATTACCTATATCGTCAAAAGAATATTTTAGGTAACTTAGAGAACGTTGGTTATGCAATGCCGACGCAAGAAAGTATTTACAACATTGTCATTATGGAAGAAGTACAATCAATTATCGGACTTGGTTGTGGTGCATCAAGTAAATTTGTTCACCCGAAGACGGAAGCAATTACGCACTTTGCGAATCCGAAAGATCCAAAATCATATAATGATGGCTTTGTGAAATATACAGAAGATAAACTGAAAATTTTAGAAGAGCTATTTGCATAAGAAGAAAGAGGTTGTTCCGAGTCGGAACAACCTCTTTTTTATCCTGCAGGCGGTCCGATTATATCTTATCAGTTTTTGTCGGTAAGTCGATATATTTGAAAAATCGCTGATATAAATTGAGTTGTGGTTGATATATTTCAAGTTACGGTCGATATATCTGGAAAATCGCCGATATAATTTCATTTACCGCCTAGCGGTACCGTATGTAAAACTATGTCGATAATAATCAGAAAAATTAGTCAAATCATTAGAGGACAATGTCTACTTATGGACGAAATGATAGATTTATGAAAGAGAAAAGGGGGAAATTGTTGGCATGTATATGACGATAGGGAGAATTTTTGATTTATCAGTTGGTAAGTATCCAAATAAAGAGGCGTTAGTGGAACCTGAAAAAAATATTCGCTGGACGTATAAACAGTGGGATGAACAAATAAATAAAACAGCGCACGCTCTATTAGAAGAAGGGGTAAGAAAGGGAGATACGGTATCTGTTTACTTATATAATTGCCATGAATTTGTAAACGTTTACTTAGCCTGTGCGAAAATTGGAGCGATCTTTAACCCGATTAATTTCCGCTTAAAAGCAAAAGAAGTATCTTATATTCTTCAGGACGCATCCTCGAAAGTCGTTGTCTTTGAAAAAGCAGTTGAGTCAACTGTTGCTATAATTGAAAGAGATTTTCCAAATACATCTTTTTGGTCTATAGAAAACGATAAACCTTCCTATGCAAGTTCCTACCATGAAAAAGTGAATGAAGCATCTTCTGAGAAAGTAAATATCGAAATTGATGAAATGGATTATTGTTCTATGCTGTATACGAGCGGTACGACAGGTCATCCGAAAGGCGTGTTACATCGCCATCGTGAAATGGCTGAGCATAGTATGATTTGTACGTATTTCCTAAAATATAATAGAGATAGCGTTGGGCTTGTTGTTGCACCTTTATATCACTGTGGTGAATTAAATGCCGGAATCATACCACGCATTCAAGTTGGCGGAAAGAATGTTATTTTGCATCATTTTGATACAGAAACAGTATTACATACGATTCAAGAAGAAAAGATTACGACGTTCTTTGCAGCGCCGACGATGTGGAATATGTTGTTGCAAAAAGATTTAGCTCAGTATGATTTAACGTCAATGAAAATCGGTATATATGGCGGAGCAGCAATGGCACCGGCGTTAGTGAAGGAATGTAAAGAACGTCTTTATATTGATCTTGTTCAAATATACGGAATGACAGAAATGGGGCCAGTTGTTGCATTTCTCGTAGAGGAGGATCAAATTACGAAAGCTGGTTCAGCAGGCACGCCATGTTTTAGCCATGAAGTTCGTATTGTGAAACCGAACGAGGATGCACCGGCAGAACCAGATGATGTATTACCTCCTTATGAAGTGGGAGAAATTATTTTACGCGGCCCAACTATGATGGCTGGCTATCATAATCGTGAAGAAGCGAATAAAAAATCGATGTATAAAGGATGGTATCATTCTGGTGATCTAGGCTATTTTGATAAAGACGGTTATTTATTCGTTGCTGATCGCGTTGACGATATGGTAATTAGCGGTGGCGTAAATATTTATCCTCGTGAAATTGAAGATTTCCTTCATAGTCATCCAGGTATATTAGATGTGGCGGTACTTGGTGAGCCAGATGAATTATGGGGAGAGCGTGTTGTGGCAGTTATTGTGAAGAAAGATGAAACAATAACAGAAGCTGATTTAGAAACGTATTGCAAAGAAAGTGATGAACTAGCAGATTATAAACGTCCGCGTCATTATTTATTTGTAGATGAACTCCCTCGTAATGCGAGCGGGAAGTTGCAGAAGTTTGTACTGAGGGAGTCGTTGAAAGGTGCGAAAAAATAGAAAATGCAGGATGCCCCATATCTATGGGGTATCCTGCATTTTTCTGTATTAAACAGAAGAAACAATATCTTTGTTAATTCTCATTTTTTCTTGGTGAAGGTTAATTAGCGCATTTGAAATAAGGTGGAAACACAAAGTGGATGTAATACAAAAAGAAAAGACACCCTAAGGTGCCTTTCTCCGACTTGAACCATTTCATTTCATACGAATCGGAATCTATCCGTATTACCATTACCCCTTTGTTATGAGTGTAAACACACACTATAAAGCAGAATCGTCTATATACACTAGATTGTTAGTTCACAAAAGACAAGAGATTTGAGATCAATATCGAAGTGACGCCACATCCCCTATAATAATTGATATGTTACGCCTTTTAAAAGAATCTGCTTTATAGAACGTGCCCACAAGTTATATTTTACTACATGTAATATTCATTCAGTGTATTTTTTGATGAATATGTATAATTACATAAACTGTATGAAAAAAGAGAGTATACTCTGATGTTGTGTAATAAAGATAAAGCCCGCCTATGGAATAGGGGGCTTTTCTTACTTTTTATAAATATTTATTCCAATTATATTATCAGATGAGTCTAAACGAATATAAACGTCAGCTGATAAAAGGTGTGCATTATATATTCGTTGTTTATATGTTGATATCTCGAAGCGTTTTCCATTTAATTCACATTCTAGAATAATCATATCGCCATGTTCTTTCCAATTTATTAATTTAGCAGTTGTATTCATATAAACCTCCTCTGAATCATTTTATGAAAATTAATAGAGATAGTGTGAGAAAGGAGTTTATATAACAAAAAAAGACACCTTAAGTGTCTTCTTTGATTACTATAAAAGTCGTTGAATGAAATAGGTTTCTATTTTTATTTGCGTGAAAAGCCTTCTTCATCAAGGTATTCCGCAGCTTCTGGATAAGAGTTGAATGTACCGTCTAAGTTTACACCAGCGTACACGTTCCACATGTCATCCTCTGAAATAAGAGTAAGAATATGACCATCTTCGTTCTGCCATTCTTCTTCTTTCGCAGGTTCTACAGGTGCTACTACTTCTTCTTGTGATAGAAGGTCAATTGATTTCTCAATTACTGAACGTAACTCCTCTGCTGAAAACTCACGGATGTTAACCATGCCTTTATCATCTGTTTTATAACCTTTAATACCGCTTGCATATACAAATCCATTTCCATTTGGGTGTAAATGAAATACAACGTTCTTTTTATCTAAACGACTTTCTTCAAAGTGGAAGTTTACACGTTTTAATGATACGTTCTTTCTTTCTAGTTCTGGGAAAGATTCAATAATCGATAATTTTTCTTCAAAAGTTAGCATAGTGCCTCCAAGTATATAGTAAAAGATTTAATTTGTTCATTATAGCATAGTTGCAATTGTTTCCAAAGATAAGGGGGAAACTTTTCATTGAATACGTTTACGTCACGAGAATGTAAAAAGTGAGCTAACGAATGTATCTTTTTAGGTGTACAATGGAACATGGACTTTATACAAAGGTGGTTTTTTTTATGTTTCAAAAAATAGCAAAGGAATGTTTAGCAGGATTTACTGTTGCGATTGTTGCGTTACCACTTGCGATTGCATTTGGTATTGCCGCGACAGGAACGTCTGAGGGAGCGCTTGTTGGATTGTATGGTGCGATTTTTGCAGGTTTATTCGCAGCGTTATTTGGCGGGACACCTGGGCAAGTAACAGGGCCAACTGGACCAATTACCGTTATTGCAACAGGAGTTATTGCGACGCACGGGTTAGAGGCAAGTTTTATTGCCTTTATGATGGCAGGGTTATTTCAAATTTTATTCGGTGTATGTAAGCTCGGTTCTTACGTTCGATATATTCCGTATCCTGTCGTTTCGGGATTTATGAATGGTATTGCATTAATCATTATTTTAGGCGAAATAAAGCACGTACAAAATAGTTTTTTACTTGTTGTGTTAACGATTATTGTAATGATTGTTTCTGGTAAATGGATTAAGGCGATTCCGTCTAGTTTAGTAGCACTAGTCGGTGTGACAGCTTTGCTTCCTTTATTTTCTTCCTTACTCGAAGGACTTACAGTAAAGTTACCGATTATCGGAAATCTTTCACTAAATAAAGTAATTGAAAAGATTGGAACCATTCCAGAAGCGATGCCTACGCTTCATATTCCATCTTTAAGTGGAACAGGAATAGCAGCACTTATTTTGCCAGCGCTTAGTATTGCTTTATTAGGATCGATTGACTCGTTGTTAACATCGGTCGTAATGGATAATGTGACAGGTACACGTCATAAAAGTAATAAAGAACTGGTCGGACAAGGTATCGGTAATATGATGAGCGGATTGTTTGGCGGATTAGCAGGTGCAGGTGCGACTGTAAGGTCTATCGTGAATATAAGAAGTGGCGGTAAAACGGCACTTTCGGCATGTATGCATAGTGTTATCTTATTTATTTTTATTATGGGTCTTGGTTCGGTCGTACAATATATTCCACTTGCTGTATTATCAGGTATTTTAATTTTAACTGGTATTGGAATGTTCGATTGGGGAAGCATGAAAAAGATGCATGTCGCTCCTAAAGGTGATGTCGTTGTTATGCTCGTAACGATGATTGTAACGGTGAAGTTCGATTTAATGATTGCTGTTGCATTCGGTATTATTCTTTCGTTCATCATATATATGGTGAAATGTAAAGAACGTAAAACTTCTATCGTAAAAGAAAAAGAAGAAACGTACACAATTCAAGGACCGCTCTCTTTCCTATCAGTAGATCGTATTTTCTCTACTTTACAAGATGTGAAGTCACCGGTTATTTTACGTATGAAAGATGTGCGTTATATGGATGTATCAGGAGCTATGGCCTTATTAAATTTTGTTGAGCAATCAAATAAAGTAGGAGCAAGTGTAAAGCTTGAGCAAGTACATCCGAGTATTGAAAAAACAATCGCAGTAATGGCAAGCGATGAACAGAAAGAGCAATTGAAAATCTTAAGTGTTTAGATGGTAATTAGAATATCTCACAATCTTACATAAATTATAATGTAGAGTTGTGGGATATTTTTATAATGTTTTTAGTAATATGTATCGCAGTGATAGGGAGGAAGGGCTCTTTTTGCGTAACAGAAACGGTTATAGTGTGTACATACATAATGGAAGGAATTAGAAAAAATATTGTGAAGAGACAGGCTTAAATGGGTTCTCTTTTCTATTTTGAAAAAAAAACCAAGTATTCAACCTATAATAAATTTGTTATGATAACCAATGGGATAAAGTGAATTCCTATCGTTTAAAACAATATGTTTGAGAGTATATGTATAAAAGAAAAGAGAAAAAATATGAATAAAACATTTGTAAAAGGAGCAGCAATTTTAACCATTACAACTTTTTTGTCGAAATTGCTGGGTAGTTTTTTTCAAATTCCATTACAAAATATTGCAGGAGATGAAGTGCTCGGTATTTTCCGCCTTGTTTTTCCTGTATATATGATTGCTCTTACATTATCGGTAGCCGGAGTTCCACTTGCAATTTCGAAACTAATTGCAGAGTTGAACGAAAAAAATAAGCAAAAGGAAATTGCGAAATTATTTAAATCAGCGTCAATTATTGGGATAGCATTTGGCGTTTTCGGCTGTTTAGTCATTGTATTATTTTCTATTGAAATTGCAAATATGCTTGGTGGACAAGAAACTAGAATGCCGTTGCTTATTACTTCATTAGCATTACTCATTGCGCCATACATGGCGGTGTATAGAGGGTATTTTCAAGGTTTCGGTGATATGAAACCAACAGGGGTATCACAGGTCATTGAGCAATTTGTACGTGTGTTTTTTATGTTAATAATTGCTTACATACTAGTATCATGGGATAAGAGTAATACTGTTATTACTAGTGGTGCGATGGTTGGCTCTTTTCTTGGAGTCATTAGTTCGCTTATATATTTGCGTATAAAATATAATAGAAGTCCATACTACAATAAAAGCAATTCCTATTCGCTCCGAGATTTAAGAGAAAACGGCAAAAAGATATTGCGGGTATCGATCCCAATCGCTATTGGAGCTTTATCAATGCCACTTTTAAATTTAGTAGACTCGCTTACAATACCGCATGTATTACAAGGATCATCAACAGAAATTCAAGAACAATTTGGAATATACAGTCGCGGTTTTGCATTCACGCAAATAATTGTTATTTTTGCAAGCGCAATTGTATTTCCGTTAATACCACTCTTAACTTCCGCATTGGCCAAAAGAGATATAAATTTGGCGAAAATAACAATTCAAAATACAAATCGACTAGCGCATGTTTTGACAGCACCGTTAACAATATGGTTGATGGCATTAACAGTACCGTTAAATGTCGGATTGTTCACAGATGTAAAAGGCAGTAGTATGTTAACAGTTATGATTGGCAGTTCGTATTTTACTGCGGTTATGGTATTATCAATAGGTGTTTTACAGGGCATTAACCGTTCTGCACAAGCTGCATGGATTGTTATTGGTGCGAGTTGTGTGAAAGTCGTGTTAAACATAATGTTCGTGCAGAAGTTTGGCATAGATGGAGCGGCGTATAGTACATTCATTACTTACGTATTGGTTTGTATTGTAAATCATTTGTATATTCGAAGCTATATTGCCTATTCTATTCATTTAAAAAGCTTTTTTGGTGTGCTAGCAATAGCATGTATTTTGGGACTAGGATTGTATGAACTATGTAATGTGATAAATATTACATCTTCAAGAATTATGACGTTATTATTCAGTGGTATAGCATTAAGTATTACAACCATTTTGTATGGTGTATGTGCTTTGAAATTAAAATGGATATCAATAAACAAAATACCATTTTTGAAAAGATAAATATAGAAATTTAATTTTTTATTATAATTCATATGAACTGATAAAGAGGAAACTATGTAGGGTATCAAGTGTTTAGGTAAGGAATGGGTACTAGTTTATGTTAGATGAAATAAACGGTTACCTAGTTTTGGAGGAGATTTAGGGTGCGTTTAGTCTTATCAGGATATTATGGTTTTTATAATGTTGGAGACGAGGCGATTCTACAATCAATTATTGAATCGTTAAGTAAAGAGAACCCGGATATAGAACTAGTAGTACTATCAAATGATTCTAAATATACAAAGGAAATGTATGGTGTAGAATCGGTAGATCGCTGGGATATAAAAGCTGTTTATCATGCAATCAAAAACAGTGATGGAGTTATTAGCGGTGGCGGGAGCCTTCTTCAAGATCAGACAAGTACGAAGAGTATTCTATATTATACGGGTATTATGGGACTCGCTCGATTATTAAAAAAGCCGTATTATATTTATTCACAAGGAATAGGTCCAATTACAAAAGGATATAATCGTCTATTAGTAAAATGGAACTTGTCAAAAGCTTCCTATGTATCAGTTCGAGATGAGGATTCGTTTTTATATTTAAAAGAACTTGGCATAAAAAACGATATTGAAATTGTTCCAGACCCTGTTTTAACATGGAAACGGACAAAACAATCGGATTGGTTGCAAAAGCATTCGATACATGGAAAAGTAATTGCGGTTAGTGTGCGTTATTGGAATGCAAAAGAAGATTATATAAAAAAATTAGCTGCGGCATTAAAAAAATTAAAGCAAGAAGGATACCAAATTCTATTTGTTCCAATGCATGAGCCATTTGATCAAAAAGCTTCGCGTGAAGTAGTAGACTTAATGGGAGAAGAGACGTATATGCTTCCATATAAAATGGATATCGACGAGAAAATATTCATTTTATCACAATGTTCATTACTAATTGGTATGCGTCTTCATGCACTAGTTTTTTCTGCTGTAGCCAAAACTCCAATGGTCGGGATTTCATACGATCCGAAAATTGATTCGTTTTTAAGTCAAGTGAATCAGCCAGTTATAGGAAGTGTGGATGGCGAATGGAGTGCTGAATATTTATATGAAATTGCGAAAAAGCAATTAATGCAACAAGGAACTGTGCAGCAAGAGTTACAATTGACAATAGATGAGCTTCGGTTGCAAGGCAAACAGGCAACAAAGAAACTCATTGATCATATGGAAAAAGGCACTTTATTAAAAAAGTAAAGTGTCTTTTATTTTGTTTTGAATGTAATGAAAATTCTAATTAAAAAACGTTTTATTTTAATTCCTATTTATTATGCTAAAATGATTGTGATTATTATATAATCAAATTTGTGATAATAAATTCGTAGATTACGAGGAGGATAACCTTGAAGACTTTTTCAAAAGGTATAACAGCAGTGGCATTAACGGGATCATTACTTTTAACTCCTATTTCAAGTTATGCGGCAAATGATGATATTACAGGACATATGTTTGAGACGAATATGCGCTCACTTATTACTAAAGGAGTTTTAATGGGGTATGGGGACAATGTATATGCGCCTGATAAATTAGTAACAAGAGCAGAGTTTGCTACATTCATAGCAAGGGCTTTAAATTTACCGAAAGCTGATTCGAATTTCGAGGATGTGCCGAAGACTTACGGTTTATATGATGGTGTAAGTAGAGCATATGGAGCGAAAATTATTAATGGTCGTACGAACGAGACATTCTCACCAAATGATGTGATTACACGTGAAGAAATGTCGATCATGGTAAAGCGAGCGTTAGACTATAAAAATATTAAAGTAGCTGTAAGTCCGCTTACCTTTACTGACAAAGATAGTATTAACTATAAAGAGCATGTGCAAGTTATGGTGGCTACTCAAATTATTAAAGGGTATCCAGAAGATAATACATTTAGACCACATTTATCAGCTACAAGAGGGATGGCTTCAGCTATGTTGGATCGCATGCTTCAGACGATTGAAAAAAACGGAAATACCAATCCTGTAGAAACTAAGAAATATGTTGTGACAAATGTAAGAGAAAACGGAACAGAGCAAGAAGTAGAGCGCTATAATACGTATAAAGAAGCGGTTACGGCTGCTCAAAATAAAGGTATGAATGCGGTAAAATACGAGAACGAATTTTTATGGATTAAAGATGGTTTTGCAAGTGCGAAAAGAATAACTGGGCAAAACATCATTAATATTTATGATGAGAATTTAGCAACAGTATATACGTATATTCAGTATGGAACAGAATTGAAAGTGTTAGAAGTTGGCGAAGATCGTGTGAAAGTTCAACTTTCTGGTTTGACAGGTTATGTGAAGAAGAATGAAATCACTTTAATTCCTACCAATGAAATGAAACATTCGTCTTATTATGTGAAATCAGATGGATATTTATACCATAAATATTATACATATAATACAAGTTCACCTGGATATACAGAATTTAGATATGGTGTGGCACCTTCTTTCATGAAGCAAGGACAGCAAATGTATAGTGTAGATGGAAAGACATTCGGAGACGAAACTTTCTATCAATATTTCAATTATTTATCATTACGTTCGAAAACAGATTATACAGCTGAACAACTAGATAGTTATGTGAAATCGATTAAGCCAGACTCTCCATTAATTGGTTTAGGAAAGAAATTTAAAGAAGTAGAAAGCAAGTATAATGTAAATGCATTATTCTTATATTCATTAGCAATTCATGAAAGTTATTATGGAACAAGCGCTCTTGCAAAAAACAAAAATAATTTATTTGGTTTAAAAGCAACAGACGATAGCCCATATGGTAACGGGGAAGCATTTAATTCAAAAGAAGATTGTATTGAACATGCAGCAAAATTATACATGAATGAAGGATATTTAAATCCAGGACATTGGCGTTATACAGCAACATATACAGGTGATAAAGCTGCTGGTTTAAATGCGAAATATGCATCTGATGCGAACTGGGGTAAAAAAGTAGCGGGGCATATGAACCGTTTTGATTCTTATTTAGGTAAAAAAGAATACAACAAGTACAAACTTGCACGTGTGATGAATAACGTGGAAGTGAAAAAGAATCCTAGTATATCAAATGAGCGACTGTATCGTTTAAATACAAATGTAGTTGTCACAGTTACTGGTGAAGAAATAATAAATGGAAAAGCGTGGGTTAAAGTTATTTCAGATAATCCTACTGTAACAGAAGCGTATATTGCAAAAGAAAGCTTAGAGTACGTAAAACATTAATTAAATAAAAAAGAAGGTGCTACTAATATTTCGTAGCACCTTCTTTTTATTCAATTTCAAAATCAACAATGATATAAGCGAGAATAACAACGAAGAAAATGCTAACGGCTGGCGCTGTTAATACGTGGCCAGACATAAAGCCAATGCCAAGTGATAGAATGAGTGTGCTCGCTAATAGCATATACTTTACGGTCATGATTTTCTTAAAGTTTGTGATCATGCGGGTGAATAATGTAATACCAAAGTATAGAAGTGGTATTAAGTAAATAAGGAAACCGACAATGCCAAATGCGAAAAATAGGTCATGGAAGTCCATTTCAATTAATTTAATTTTATCTGTGTAGTTACCAGCGTAACCCATTCCGAATAGTTTTTGTGAAAGCGGTGCGTCTTTATAGTACTGTTTGTATGTTTTTAAGAATTTGTCGCGATCGCTGTAAATTAAACTTTTTACTTCAGAATCTGTAAGTTCACCTTTTGCATGTTTTTTTGCATCTTCTGGATCTTCTTTAATTACTTTTCCTTCTTTTCGATCTTTCTCTTCTTGTACTGATTTTTTGTATTCGTATATTTGCATGTGAATGCCCATATTTTTTGCGATAGGAGTATGCGGTGTAAGAACAATTAAACCTCCTAGTATAACAGCGGCAACAACGGTATTTACAATATGTGTGAATCCTTTTCCTTCTTTTTTACGATTTATCATGTACTCAATGAATGAGAAGAAAAGTGCTACGCCTAATGTAATAACAATTGCGCCATATCCGACTTTCGTTCCGACCATAATACTTGCATACATCGCAAGTATTGTTGGAATCCAGTAATATATTTTCGAGAAAGAAGTTGTTTTATGAATCGAATATAAGACAATGATTGGGAACATAATGGCGAAAAGAGAACTTAAATCATTTCCAGCGAAGAACCAACCTCTTGAACCGATTTTTGAGTGAGGATAGCTTGGGAAATCCGTTCCAGTTTGCATTGCGACAATCATTGTGATGCTTAAAATTAAAGTTGCATATAAGAAATATGTAATGATTTTATGAAATACATACTCTTTATTTTTTAGCTCTTTAAAGGCGATAATATATCCAAACAGTAGCACAATTGGATATACGCTCTTTAAGATAAATTTAACTTCTTCTCCAAATGAAATTGGAGATTTAACCATCATATTATTTACAAGACCGATTGCGAGTGCGATTCCGAGTAAACATAAATAGAGGATGTACTTTTTCGCATCTTGTTGTTTGTGATGAAGAAGTAGGTATCCTAATGCAAGAAGCATAAAGGCGAAACGGACTACAACTCCAACTGTTGCGCTCATGTGTAGTATATAGATTGAAAAAGATGTTAATAAATCTAAAATTGGTTGAAACACAATGAATAGCAATAGGAAATGTGGGAAGTAGTTATCCGTTTGTTTCAACTTATTAACCATATGTTCCTCCAGTTCTTCATTCCTTTATTACAACACCCAAAAGATGGGTATAAAGCCTTTTTTACATAGTAAGGCGAATGAATTTCAATATTTGTTTTTTTATCAAACTTAAGAATACACCATTTCATTGTAATGGTAAATAGATGAAAAGCATGGATAAACCGACTTTAATTTCTATATTTTTCAACGGAATTGTATGTTTTATACGGTATATGTACAAATTGCGAGATTATTAGACAGAAAATTGAGAAAAAAGAAGGATTTTTCAATGGTTCTCTATAATTATATAAGTATAATCTTTATGGAGAAAAGAGGGGTATATATAATGGAAATAACAAGTAAAACAGAATCTGTCGTTGTGAAATATGAAGGCCACGTTGCAACGGTTATGGTCAATCGCCCAGAGGTGTTAAATGCGTTGGATGAGCCGACCTTAAAAGAGTTATTACAAAAGTTAAAAGAAGTAGCGGAAAGTTCTGCGCATATCGTTGTGTTATGCGGGAACGGCCGTGGTTTTTCTGCGGGTGGGGATATTAAATCGATGCTTTCAAGTAATGATGAAAGTAAGTTTGATGGTATTATGAATACCATTTCTGAAGTTGTCGTGACATTATATACGATGCCAAAGCTTGTTATTAGTGCAATTCATGGACCAACTGCAGGTCTTGGATTAAGTATTGCGTTAACAGCTGATTATGTAATGGCGGATATATCATCTGTTATTGCAATGAACTTTATTGGAATCGCTTTAATTCCAGATGGAGGCGGTCATTTCTTCCTTCAAAAGCGCGTCGGTGAAAATATGACGAAGCAAATTATTTGGGAAGGTAAGAAATTATCAGCGACAGAAGCGCTTGATATCGGCTTAATTGATGAAGTAATCGGCGAAGATTTCCAAACGGCTGTGAAGCAGAAGATTAATGAATGGTCACAAAAGCCGATTAAAGCAATGATTCAAACGAAGCAAATTTTATGTGAAGTAAATCGTTCTAATTTAGAGCAAACATTGCAATTAGAAAAGCGTGGTCAATATGCAATGAGACAAACAGCGGATCATAAAGAAGGTATTGCTGCGTTTTTAGAGAAACGTTTACCAGCATTTAAAGGGGAATAAAGTTTGTCCATTCCTCACTGATTATTAGCTCGTTAATTCGGGATAAAGGGGAGAAAGTGCTAACACATTTTAGTATAATTGTGTTAGCACTTTTTTTTAGGAGTAATACATGAAGAAAATGATCGGTGTTATCACTATTATTTTGCTTACATATTCTGCTTTGCATAGTACACCATCTTTGGCAGTTCGGACTGCGTTATTTTTTGAGGGACATCCAAGTGTTGCATTTTCTGACGGGGTGACGAAAGAAAAAGATGTGAAAAAAGAAGCGATTCCAGATGAGTATCAAACTCTATATGGTAAGGACGAAGACTTAGAGCACTATTTCTTTCCACATGTAAGAGCACATGGATCAGGAATTGATATGTTAAGTGCATGCGTGAAGAAAAAATGGTTTTTCTATAAAGCAGAGCTCGGATGTTATTAAATATAGGAGGATGAATGATGTCAGCATATAACAAGTTAGTAAGAGATCGTGTTCCAGAGAAGATTTTAATGTCTGGAAAAACATATACAGCACAAAAATTAACAGGTCAAGCCTACATACAAGCTTTAGCGAAAATTGGAACGGAAGAAATTCGTGAATTTGCTTCTATGAAAGAACGCGAACATGCACTAGATTCTCTTGCAGATGCGCTAGAGGTTATCATTTCATTAGCACGTGCAGAAGGTGCATCGATTGAAGATGTGGAACGCCTTCGTAAGCAAAAAGAGATAGAGCGCGGTGGATTTGAAAGAGGGATTTATTTATTAGACGTTTCAGAAGAATAGTTTTATAGGAAAAGCATAGCGTTAATGAGTAACGCTATGCTTTTTTGTTGCAATGAAGCTAATAATGAAGAAGATAGCTGTTAATATCCAGCCGATTGTAATAGAAGTAGTAGTATGAATGGCATAAGAGATTTGTAAACAAAATAATGATGCTAAAAACCAAATGAGTGCAATGTGTATATATTTTTTTGATATATTCATATTTCAGGACTCCTTTTGTATACTAAAAAGAATTTTACTACAATTTAGAAAATTGAGCTATATAAGTAGAGGTTTTCTGGCGAATTTTGTATACTGAATAGTAGAGAAAATGAGGAGGAAACGACAATGGCACATCATACGAAAGAAACGATGGAACTGATTAAGGAGCTTGTCTCTATTCCGAGTCCATCTGGAAATACAGCAAAAATTATTAATTTCATTGAAAACTATGTCAGTGAGTGGAACGTAGAAACGAAACGTAATAATAAGGGAGCTCTTATTTTAACGGTAAAAGGGAAGAATGATGCGCAGCACCGCTTATTAACGGCACACGTTGATACGTTAGGTGCGATGGTGAAAGAAATTAAGCCTGATGGTCGCCTGAGTCTTTCTATGATTGGTGGATTTCGCTGGAACTCTGTAGAAGGGGAATATTGCGAAATTGAAACAGCAAGTGGCAAGACATATACAGGAACGATTTTAATGCATCAAACATCTGTACATGTATATAAAGATGCAGGTGAAGCAAAACGCGATGAGAAAAATATTGAAGTTCGTATTGATGAGCGCGTATTTTCAGCTGATGAAGTACGCGAATTAGGAATTGAAGTAGGAGACTTCGTTTCATTTGATCCGCGTGTTCAAATTACAGAGAGTGGATACATAAAATCCCGTCATTTAGATGACAAAGTAAGTGTTGCGATTTTATTAAAATTAATTAAAAGATTACAAGATGAAAACGTAACATTACCATATACGACGCATTTCTTAATTTCTAATAATGAAGAGATTGGATACGGTGGTAATTCTAACATTCCTGAAGAAACTGTTGAATACTTAGCAGTTGATATGGGAGCGTTAGGTGATGGACAAGCATCTGATGAATATACAGTATCTATTTGTGCAAAAGACTCTAGCGGCCCGTATCATTACGCACTGCGTAAAAATTTAGTAGAGCTTGCGAAAACGAATCATATTGAATATAAAGTAGATATTTATCCATACTACGGATCTGATGCATCAGCTGCGATTCGCGCGGGATTTGATGTGAAACATGCTTTAATTGGAGCGGGTATTGATTCTTCTCACGCATTTGAACGTACACATGAAAGTTCTATTGCGCATACAGAAGCATTAGTGTATGCATATGTAATGTCTAATTTAATTGAAGAATAATTTCATAGATAATAGAGAGCTGATTAAAGATATTATTTTTAATCAGCTTTTTATTTGGCGAAGCGATTAGGAGACATGTTCTAATCGCTTTTTTATCCCGCTATTTGCCGAGTAGTAAGACCCCTACCTCAAAATTCAGCGAAAGCAAAAAAGTTAGATGGGGACCGGGCTGCCCGTAAAAGCCCGATTGGTGAGGGCTGATTAAAGTTTTTTTATATACATTCATTATAAGTTATATATATGCGATTTTTGTTATAAGGCCGGAAACGTATTTACTATAGATATATAATGTTATACACTATGAAAGGAATTAATTAATAGTTAATATTTTTTAGTTAGCTTGATTAAAAAAATGTATGAATATGAAGTTTTGAGAGGAGATTTATTTTTCATGAAGTACAAAGCAATAGCCGCAGGTTTATTAGCAGCAAATTTACTAGCACATCCAATTAGTAGTTTAGCAGAAACGAAGAAATTTCCTGATGTTTCAGATAGTGCGTGGTCGAAAGACGCAATTTATTATTTAGTAGAGAGAAATGTAATTAACGGTATGCCAGATGGTAACTTTATGCCATACGGAAATTTAACACGTGCCCAGGCAGCAAAGATTATCGCAACAGCAATTGGTGCTAAAGTAGATCCAAATGCAAAGCCGTCTTATGATGATGCAAAAAATAGTTGGGCAGCTTCATTTATTGCAGCCATGGAAAAAGAGAATATTATTAAGGGACGAGAACCAGGAGTATTTGATCCTGAAGGAAAAGTAACTCGTGCTGAAATGGCAGCTATGCTTGTAAGAGCATATAATCTGAAAAGCAAAGTAACAGGACCAGTTCCTACAAAATTCGCTGATTTAGAGAATCATTGGGGTAAAGAAGAAGTTAATATTTTAGTAGAATTAAAACTTTCTTTAGGTACAGAGAATGGCTGGAAACCGAATGATTCTATTACGCGTGAACAAGCAGCTCAGCTTACTGCGCAAACAGATAAATTTAGCAAGAATAGTGATCGTCCAGTAGAAACAAAGAAAATGTACATAGATAGAAAATTCATTACATATCACGCACCATCATTAAGTTCTGGGATTAGTGCGAATCAGCATAATCCACAAACGGTAGAAATTAAAGAAGAACGAGATGGATGGATCAAAATTGCAACAAGTAACGGTGATAAATGGACACCTTTAGTAGAGAAAACAGAAGTTATTAATGAAGGATTCACTACTTATGCAGAAGCTTCTTCTTCGTCAAAAGTAATGGGAACACATAACGCACAGCAAGTAACTGTTATTGAAGAGAACGGCAGCTGGATTCGTATCCGCATGGGCGCTGGTTTCCAATGGGTTAATAAAAATCAATTAAATCCAGTGAAGCAAGGGAATTTCTTAGAAGGAAAAGCGATTATCATTGATCCAGGTCATGGTGGAGTTGATCCAGGGCATTCTGGTGTGAAAATGGATGAAAGTGCTATTGTATTAGATACATCTTTACGTGTACAAAAACTATTTGAACAAAAGACACCATTTACTGTTTTATTAACACGTAATGATGATACGCGTCCGGGAAATACTCCTGGTGAATCTTTGAAAAAACGTGTAGAATTTGCACAAGAAAATAAAGGTGATATTTTCGTAAGTATTCATGCAAACGGGTTTAATGAACAAGTAGAAGGAACAGAAACGTTCTACTACAGATCGGCAACAAATCCAAACTCAGAAGAAAGCCGTGTACTAGCAGAAAAAGTACAAAAACGTTTAGTACAAGCACTTCAATCAAATGATAGAGGTGTAAAGACAGAAAACTTCTATGTAGTGAAATACAATACAATGCCTGCTATTTTAGCTGAACTAGGTTTCATCGATGCTAAAGGTGAAGGTGAAAAACTAGCTACTGAAGAATGGAGACAACGTGCAGCGGAAGCGATTTATCAAGGCATTTTAGATTACTATGAAGAAATGGGTAACAACGTGTCTTCTTTCCGTTAATAAATAATAAGAGATTGCCATTGGCAGTCTCTTTTATTTATTAACGTTTCTCTTTATTTCCGGCATATGATATCATTTAATTTTATATACAAAAGAAAAGTATTTGAGTAATTGTAATCATAACAATTTTAAACGATAGAGGATGATAATAGATTGAATAATCATAGTAAAACACCTGCCTGTATATATACGTATGCATTTCGTGAGGAGGAGCGTGCTTTATGTTACTTGGAAATGCGCTCGTTCTTTGGAATGGAGTCCCACGTTAATATTTTAAAAAGTGATGTCAAGATTGACCCGAGTAGAAGTGCGTTTATGAAAGAGCGCGTTGAGGTTATGTATGAAGGGGACGACTTAGAAAGCATTTTAAAACAAGTGGAACAAATTGATTTGGCGGGGGCGTCGTTTAAAGTTATCTTCGTTAAAATCAATGACCTCGTTGGAGAAAATAAAATTGAATATGGAGAAAGACGTCTTATTGAACGAGACCTTGGCATGCATATTGAAGGAGAAGCGGATGTTCGTAATCCAGAGCGTGTATTCGGGATCGTTCCTCTTGGAGGACGCTGGTACTTCGGGCACTATGTAGAAAGCGAACCAGTTTGGTATCATCACATAAAAAAACCGCATAGTTATTCGACATCACTTAGCACACGTGTTGCGAGATCGGTTGCAAATATCGCTGTACCAAATCCAGAAGGAGTACGAGCAATTGACCCGTGCTGCGGTATTGGAACAGTAGTAGTAGAAGCACTTTCTATGGGGATTAACATCGTTGGTAGAGATATAAATCCACTTGTAGTTCTTGGAACGAGAAAAAACATCGCACATTTCGGATTTGAAGGAACAGTAACAAAAGGACCAATCGAGGAAATTACTGAGAACTACGACGTTGCCATTATCGATATGCCGTACGACCTATTTACGCATGCCACACCAGAAGACCAGCTCTCCATTCTTTCAAGTGCACGCCGCATCGCGAAAAAAGTAGTCGTTGTCACGATGGAAACAATGGATGACATGATCCATGAAGCAGGATTTGAAATTACAGATCGCTGTATTACAAGAAAAGGATCATTTACTAGACAAATTCTTGTTTGTGAATAAGAAAGGAAGGTCACCCGTTTGGGTGACCTTTTTCTATTGTAGTTTGATGTGTGATTGGTTGGTGGTGTAGATAGATGAATTAGCGGAATTTGTCGGTAAGTCGATATTCCATGGCGAATCGCCGATATCGTTACATTAGAATGTTACTGTTCTTTTAATTTTTCTTGTTGTGCGATTAATAAATTGCGTAATATGTGTCCGCGGTAACTTTCTAGTTTTCTTCCTTCATGATAGCGCACACCTAATTTTTTTAGTTCAGCTACGTACCAGCCCTTTGTTCCGTAATACATGGGATCACTTCCTTTTTGCTTTTGAACAGTATATGTTGGGGAGCGAAGTAACTTTACATTGAAAATAATAATGGTAAAAGGAATCCTACATGTGTGTACGAGAGGAATTGCAAAGTTATCGAGGTGTTTTATAACGTAACATCCAAGCCGTGTATAAAAAAGTAGACAGTTGTATATGAATTTGTTGAAAAAAGAATACACATTACTGAGGGGATTTGAAAAAAGTAATGCTATACGATTTGGCATGATACTTGCGTTGGAAATAGTATCAACGTATAGGGGAGAGATAGAAATGAAGGTTAGTAAAATATATACAACGATTGATGCACACGTAGCTGGGGAGCCGCTTCGAATTATTACGGGTGGTGTGCCAGAAATAAAAGGGGAAACGCAGCTGGAAAGACGCGTCTACTGCATGGAACATTTGGATTACCTTCGTGAAGTTCTGATGTATGAACCGAGGGGGCATCACGGGATGTATGGTTGTATTATTACCCCGCCTGCAAGTGCTCACGCTGATTTTGGCGTATTGTTTATGCACAATGAAGGCTGGAGTACGATGTGTGGTCACGGTATTATCGCTGTTATTACAGTTGGAATTGAAACAGGCATGTTTGAAGTAAAGGGTGAAAAACAAAAGTTCATTATTGATAGCCCAGCCGGAGAAGTTATTGCGTATGCAACATATAACGGGAGTGAAGTAGAATCTGTATCATTTGAAAATGTCCCGTCCTTTGTATACAAAAAGGACGTTCCTATTAAAATAGATAACTATGAATTTCAAGTAGATATCGCGTTTGGAGGAGCATTTTACGCTGTAGTAGATTGTAAAGAATTTGGTTTGAAAGTTGATTTCAAAGATTTATCTGCTATTCAAATGTGGGGCGGTAAAATTAAACATTATATAGAGAGCAAAATGGAAGTGAAACATCCACTTGAAGAAGGATTGAAAGGAATATACGGCGTTATCTTTTCAGATGAACCGAAAGACAAAGGTGCTACGCTACGAAATGTAACGATTTTTGCTGATGGGCAAGTAGACCGTTCTCCTTGCGGTACAGGAACTTCAGCGAGAATCGCAACTCTTTTTGAAAAAGCTACCTTGCAAAAAGGAGAAGTATTCATCCATGAATGCATTACTGATGGGAAATTCCAGGGAGAAGTATTATCCGTAACCGCAGTAGATACATATGAAGCTTTCGTTCCAAAAGTAACGGGGAATGCCTTTATTACAGGATTTCATCAGTTCGTTGTAGATCCGAGAGATGATTTGAATCGAGGATTTTTGTTAGGATAAGAGGAGGGGGTGGAAAGATATGCTTGTCATAAGCGCGAACGAACAAAGAAACTTAGTAAATATGAATGAAGTTATTGAATACGCGGCGCTTGCTTTAAAAGAATTTTCCGCAGAAAGAACGATTACACCAATAAGAGGCTCATTACCATTTGCGAACGAGCAAAATACGGCATTAATTATGCCTTCAGTAGCGGAAGGACTTGAGGCACTTGGAGTAAAAATAGTAACGGTAGTCCCGCAAAATAAACAGATAGGAAAGAAAACGATCAATGGGATTGTGATGCTATCAGACTTTCAAACGGGAGAACCGCTCGCACTTCTAGAAGGATCGTACTTAACGATGATCCGAACGGGCGCCTTATCAGGAGTAGCGACAAAATATTTAGCTCGTCATAACGCAAAAACTTTATGCATTATCGGCACGGGTGAACAAGCGAAAGGAATTGCCGAAGCAATATTTACGGTTAGAGATATCGAAAAAGTTATCTTATACAATCGCACAGAAGAAAAAGCGTATGCATTTGCGCAATATATACAAGAGAAATTTGGAAAACCAGCTTACGTTTACAGGGATCCAAATGAAGCAATACGTGAGGCAGACATTATCGTCACAACTACGAATGCATCCACACCAGTCTTCTCAGAAATCTTGCAAAAAGGCGTCCACGTAAACGCCGTCGGCTCATTCAGACCGAGCATGCAAGAACTACCCTCACATGCCATAGCTAAAGCAAACAAAGTAGTAGTCGAATCAAAAGAAGCAGCACTAGACGAAACAGGAGACCTTCAAGTTCCGATAAAAGAAGGTCTATTCAAAGCAAACGCCATTCACGCTGAACTTGGTCAAATTATAAGCGGAGAAAAAGCTGGGCGCGAAAATGATGAAGAGATTACTATTTTCAAATCAGTTGGTTTGGCGGTAGTAGATATTATCGTTGCGAAGTATTTGTATGAGAAAGCGGTGGAGCAAGGAGTAGGGAATAAGATTGAGTTTTGAGACTGCCTTTTGGTGGTCTTTTTTGTCGGGATGGGTGTGCTAGTATTTATAATTGAAGCCTTTTAATATTATGTTGAAATATATGAATTCTGCGCGGACATCAAATCATTCATTCGATTGGTATATGAAAAAAGTTGCACCTCTAATTATTAGAGATGCAACTTTTTACCATTCACGCCATTCTTCTGTTATATCTTCTTCAGGTTCTAGACCAGCTATTCGTGCTGCTGTATCGATAAATTCATAGAGATCTTCTCTTTCCATTGTTTCAATAAAATGGTCATGTTCGATATTTAATTCATTTAATTTAATAACTACCTCTTTAACAACTTGCATTACTTCGACTTCGGTTGGATTCTCTCCTAATCGCTGTAAATTGTTAATGTAAGTGTCAAGAACTGTATTTGTTGTACTTATATTTTCTTCAGTGAAAAATTCTCCATCTTCATCAGACTCAACCCATGAGGTTGTTGGTTTGTTTTTTTTCAATTCATCAAATGTCATGATAACCTCCTAAATGTGTTTTTGTCTTTAATCCCATTCTATATTTTCGGTCATATATAACAATCATTTTAGAGGTGTTTTCTGTAAGTTTCTAGTTTTTTTATTCATTTTAAGAGGCCATCTATTCGAGGTTTTTTTATTTTATCATCCTTATAAATATAGTTTATCGCAAGAATACATTAATAGATTTCAAACTTTCTAGTTTTACAAAAAAGTTTGACTTTACATACAGGTAGTGGTAATTTAAAACTTATAAGAAAACTCGGGATTAATTCCGAGTTTTCTTATGGGTATAACTAGTTTGAGGGGGCCGAAAGATGAAACAGAAGTTATTTGCATTACCATTTGTTCTAATACTACTTATTGCATTAGCGGCTTGTTCTGGGGAAAAAGATTCTTCGAAGCAAGCAGGAACTAGTAAATCAGGGACTCCGAAAGATGGAGGAACGTTAACGATTGGTGTTAGCGATAATCCAGATACGATGAATCCGCTTTATGCGAATGATCGTGTGTCATTAACTGTGCAGCAAGCTTTATATGCGCCGCTATATCATATGGAAAACGGTAAGAAAAAGTTTGTTCTTGCTGAGAGCTTTACGCCTTCAGAAGATCAATTAACTTGGACACTGAAGTTAAAAGATAATTTGAAATGGCATGATGGTAAGAAAATTACATCAGACGATATAGCATTTACATTCCAATCTATTTTGGATGAAAAGCAAAATAGCTCAAGTCGTGAAAACTTTATTTTTAAAGGAAAGCCGCTTGAGGTGAAAAAGGTAGATGAGTTAACAACTCAATTCGTTTTACCACAAGTAAGCGCATCTTTCGAAGGTGTGATGAATGATTTCTTCCCAATTCCGAAACATGTATTTGAAGGGGAAGCAGATTTAGCGAAGAGTAAGAAAAACTTACAGCCTGTAGGATCAGGGCCGTTTAAGTTTAAAGAGTATAAATCAGATGAGTACGTTGCATTAGATCGATTTGATGATTATGTAGGTGGGAAAGCTAAATTAGACTCTATCGTATACCGAGTTGTAAAAGACCGTAATACAGCAAATGTTTCACTGCAAAATGGTCAAATCAACATGAAGATGATTGAGCCACAAGACTTTAAGAAATTAGATAGCACTGGGAACTTCTCAATGGTGACATTCCCTGAAGGTAGATTATTCTACTTATCTTATAACATGAATACGGAGCTTATGAAGAAAAAAGAAGTGCGCCAAGCAATTGCACATGCGTTAGATAAGAAAGAAATGATTAACTCAGCATTCGTTTCAGGTGAATTTGCAGAACCAGCAAATTCAATCTTAACGCCAGACGCTATGTATTATGCGAAAGATATTAAAGAGTATAAGTATGATAAAAAAGAAGCGAAAGATTTATTAGCAAAAGCTGGCGTGAAAGATAAAGAAAAAGTACGCGTGATGTATGTAACGAATAATAAAATCATGGAAAGCTTAGCGCTTTATACACAACAAAAATTAAAAGAAGTTGGCTTAGAAGTTGAACTAAATGCATTAGATGCTAGTGCGGCAAGTGAAAAAGGCTTAGATAAAGAGAATAAAGAATATGACATTACATTTGGTGGTTACATAATGGGACCTGAGCCAGATTCATATAAGAGCTTATTCTTAAGTAATGCTGAATACAATTATGCCCGATATAAAAACGCTGATTTCGATAAGTTATGGGAAGAAGCTGCAGTTGAAACAGATAAAACAAAACGTGCAGAGCTATACCATAAAATTCAAGAGACAGCTAGAGAAGACGTACCTTATCTACCAATTGCGTATCCGAAAGCAGTTATTGCAGTAGATAAAAAGTTTGATGGATTAAAAGAAGCAAAAGCAATTCCTGTCACAATGTTTGAAGATCTATCTAAGATTTATGAAGTGAAATAAGAAACAGTAAAGAAGCTGGTGGAAATCAGCTTCTTTAGCTTGAGGGGGGAAGTTTGTGTATAAAGTAATTGCGAAGAGGCTTTTAAATGCAATTCCGCTTTTATTTGTTATTTCTATTATTTCTTTTCTATTAATAAAGCTAGCGCCGGGGGATCCTGTTCGAAACTTTGTAACGCCAAACATGAGTCCAATTGATGTGGAGCGTATTCGCAAAAGTTTAGGACTAGATCAACCAATTTACGTGCAGTATTTTTTATGGTTAAAAACCATTTTAACAGGGAACTTTGGTTACTCACTTCAAAATCATCGTCCTGTTTTAGATCTTATCGCAGAAAGATTACCCGCAACAATTGGATTAATGGGATCATCTTTACTCGTCTCATTCGTAATCGCAATACCACTTGGACTATTTACAGGTGTGAAAAAGAATTCATTCTTTGACCGCATTGTAAACTTTATTTCATACGTTGGTATTTCTATGCCGGTTTTCTGGTTTGCACTACTATTAGTCTACTTATTCTCTTTAAAATTGAACCTACTTCCGAGTATGGGTATGCGCACCGTAGGTAAAGATTCTGTCTGGGATATTGTGCAACACGGTATTTTACCTTGCATGGTGTTAGCGTTCCAAAACGTATCTGTTTATATGAGATATATTCGTTCAAGTACGATTCAGCAATTAGAAGAAGAATATGTACAAATTCAATATGCGTACGGCGCTTCAAAGAAAACAGTTTTATTTAATCACGTACTTCGAAATGTATTAATACCGATCATTACAATTTTCGGATTATCGATTCCAAGTTTAGTAGGCGGAGCGTTCATTACGGAAACAGTATTTTCATGGCCGGGTCTTGGTTCACTTGGGGTAAATGCTATTTTTAGATTTGATTATCCGATTATCATGGCAATTACATTACTATCATCATTCATGTTAATTCTCGGTAACTTAATTGCTGATATTTTATATGGCGTAGTAGATCCGCGCATTCGAATGAGGGGGTGATTTGGAATGAATAATAGGAGATTTCAAACGATAAAAAGTAGTTTTACGAAAAATAAGTTTGTACTAATGGGAGTTATAATACTTGCGATTTTAACGGTTGCATCAATATTCGCATTCGTATCGCCGTACGATCCTAGCAAAATGTCGATTCCAGATCGCTTACAAGAACCGAGTATGAGTCATCCTTTCGGAACGGATGATTACGGAAGAGATTACTTAACGAGAGCGTTATATGGCGGACGAGTTTCGCTTGCGGTCGGTTTCCTTGCGATGGTTGTTTCTATTACAATCGGTACTGCAGTTGGAACAATTAGCGGGTATTTTGGCGGAAAGTTAGACAACTTTTTAATGAGAGTTGTTGAAGTGCTTATGTCAATTCCATCATTCTTTTTAATGCTACTATTAAATGCGTATTTAAAACCAGGAATTACGACGTTAGTTCTTATTATCGGATTACTAACATGGATGGACACCGCCCGTATTGTAAGGGCAGAAACGTTATCTGTAAAAGAGCGTGAGTACGTTTTATACGCAAAAGTATCAGGACAAAAATCACTTATGATTATTGTAAGACATATCATTCCTAACATTTTATCAACCATTATTATCGCCGCGACATTAACGATTGCGACATCGATTTTAATGGAATCATCACTTAGTTTCTTAGGTTTAGGTATTAGAGAACCAGATTCTTCTTGGGGCAGCATGCTAAACAATGCGCAAGGATATATTGGTGAAGCTTGGTATTTAACGCTCTTCCCAGGATTCCTTATCCTTTTAACGGTACTGAGTTTTAACGTAATTGGTGAAGCATTGAAGAAAGCTTTCGCACCAAAAGGAGCCGGACATGAAAACTAAAGTGTTAAGTGAAAGGAGTGAGAAGCGTGTCTGAAAAACTACTAGAAGTGAAAAATTTAAAAACTTCTTTTTTCATAGAAAGTGGCGAAGTTGAAGCGGTTCGCGGTGTTACATTTCGCTTAAATAAAGGAGAAGTAGTCGGTATCGTTGGGGAATCTGGAAGCGGGAAGAGTGTAATGGCGAAGTCTGTTATGTCTCTCGTTACGTCACCAGGAAAAGTGAAAGAAGGGGAAATCCTTTTTCATAATGAAAACATACTTTCTAAATCTGAAAAAGAATTGCGTTCTATTAGAGGAAATCAAATTTCACTTATCTCTCAAGACCCAATGTCAGCGCTAAATCCGGTCGTAAAAATTGGGAAACAAATGACGGAAGTAATTATACGTCATCAAAAAGTGAAAAAGAAAGAAGCAGAGCAGATCGCGATCAACTTGTTAAAACAAGTTGGCCTTTCGTCAACAGAAGAAAGGGTAAAACAATATCCGCATGAACTAAGCGGTGGTATGAAGCAGCGGGTTATGATCGCAATGGCGATGTCTTGTAACCCAGACCTTCTTATTGCGGACGAACCGACGACTGCACTTGATGTAACGATACAGGCGCAAATACTAGATTTAATGAAAAACTTAAAGAACGAAACGAATATGGCGTTACTTCTTATTACGCACGACTTAGGAATCGTCGCGCAAAACTGTACGCGCGTTATCGTTATGTACGGCGGGCTTATTATGGAAGAAGGACCTGTACTTGATATTTTCCAATCGCCGAATCATCCATATACGAAAGGGCTATTAAACTCTTTGCCAAAAATAGCGAACGGCGTAAAAGAAAGGCTCGCTCCTATTCAAGGTGTAACGCCAAACTTATTAAACCCGCCACAAGGTTGCCCATTCGCAGAGCGTTGCCCGCATGCGATGGACATTTGTGAAAAAGAACGTCCGCCATATTTTGAAATCGGAAACGAAAGACGTTCCATGTGCTGGTTAAACGATAAGACAGTAGGTGATTCACATGCATGAAGAAAACTTAATTGAAGTTCGGAACTTAAAAAAGTATTTTCCTATTAAAAAAGGACTATTCGGCAGAAAAACAGAGCAATTAAAAGCAGTCGATGACTTAAGCTTTACAATTAAAAAAGGTGAAACATTCGGGTTAGTAGGAGAATCTGGCTGCGGAAAATCAACGACAGGAAGAAGTATCATTCGCTTACACGATGTCACTTCAGGTAACGTTTTATTTGACGGAAAAGATATCGCAAGTTTAAAGGAAAGTGAACTAAAAGAATATCGAAAACGAATGCAAATCATTTTCCAAGATCCATACGCATCATTAAACCCGGCAATGAACGTATTCCAAATTATTAGTGAGCCAATGAACATTCATGGATCTTATGAAAAAGAAGAACAAAAAGAAATCATATTAGACCTGCTCAAAAAGGTAGGCTTAAAAGAAGAACATTTATATCGCTACCCGCACGAATTTAGCGGGGGCCAGCGCCAGCGCATTAGCATCGCGCGCGCACTATCTGTAAAACCAGACTTTATCCTATGTGACGAACCAATCTCAGCACTAGATGTCTCAGTCCAAGCGCAAGTCGTAAACATGCTGCAAGACATTCAAGAAGAAACAGGTGTCACATATTTATTCATCGCACATGACCTATCGATGGTAAGACACATATCAGATCGAATCGGAGTCATGTACTTAGGAAACATAGTAGAAATTGCCGACAGCGAAGACTTATACACAAAACCGGCACATCCATACACACAAGCACTACTCTCATCTATGCCAGAACTAGATCCAACAAACACAGGCAAAGAACGGATCATCCTAGAGGGGGAAGTTCCAAGCCCCCTCAACTCACCGTCCGGCTGCAAATTTAGAACGCGCTGCAAATTCGCCACTGAAAAATGCGCACAGGAAGTACCGAAGATGGTTGAGATTGCGAAAGGGCATGAAGTGGCTTGTCATTTGTTTTAGAGGGAGAGCACTAGGGGGGACCTGGTGCTTTTTTCTTTTGTGTTGGGGTGTGGGATTGGTTGTAGACTAATGGTCAGTGATTGTTTATAGTTGCATTTCCTGTTATATAATTTTCCTTATTTTTCAACTATAATTGTAATGATATGTTAGATTGTATATTTTATCCTTAATATATTTAATGGAAGGGGGACTCTCTATGAAATTGCTTCGTTCATTTCTCATTTTCACTCTTGTTGTATTGTTAAGCGCATGTAATACAGCAACAAAAGTCACAAAGGTTCAAAAAAATGGCGAAACGACTTTAACAATTGGTTCTTTGCAGGGGTATTACGATGTACAAACGCTTAAAGCTGAAAAAGGAAATGTGGAAATTCCTTATGAGGCAGCAGTTGAAGAAGGTACGATTTTATTGCAAGTCACAAAAGACGATAAGGTCATTTATGAAGAAGAAGTCACTTCTCAAAAAGAAGGTTTGCTTTCTTTTGAAGCGCCAAAATCCGGATCATATGATTTAATTGTACGTGTGAAGGGTGAAGAAGAGAAAGCGAAAGGAATTCAAATACATACGAAGCTATGAAAAAACGGCAAGCGGAGTATACTCGCTTGCCGTTTCCATTTCCAGTTGGTTCTGGCATAACAAATGCTCATCAATTTCAAGAAGTGAACGTAAAGTAATTCCGAAGTATACAATATTTTACTTTCAGCGATGTAATCCCTAATAAAAGATTCAATAAATTTCATAATATAAATATTTAATTCTAATCATTAAAAATCCTACTTTTTCTTACTTTAATTGTTTCTAAAATATAAAGAAGAATACCTAAACCAAATATTTTTTCAGCATTAGAAATATTATTACCTAATTTAATAATCGGTACATTTAAGCCAAATCTTTCACTCCATTCTAAAGGCATATATCCCCTCTTGCAGTTTATTAATATACGATCATCCATTGTACGAAAAGACGTTTCGAAAAAATCAAATTCCACTTCTATCTCAGAAATTTTTATCTCTTTTTCATTCATCAAAGAACCACGTACCATTCCAAATCCTTGTATCATATTTTCTTTAAACATACCTACACAATTATAATTCGAATCATAAATAGCCCAATCATAATTTTCAACTTCACTTTGAAAATATGCAAGGATTTCTCCATCACTTGCTTCCAATCCAAAAACTTCTTTATTTTTTAAAATAGGTAATGTTGAAGAAATCATCTTTGTTCCTGCTACATATCTTCCATCAGGAGTATATAAACCTAAATGTTTATTATTGCCGGGTAATTCTAACAAAACATAAGTATCAATATCCCAAAATGTTAAATCATTTTTAATTATATTTTTTTCTAGTAAATTTCCTTTTCTTAATTGCCAAAATCCAATACTAAAAAATACAAGAGAAGCTATAATAATTAAGATTACTGGTCCCCAATTAATATTACCCCAAGTATTATACATACCAATTAATCCATAAAGAAAAAGCCCAGTTCCAATTAAACACTTCAAATTTCTCTTTTTTTATAATACTCAAATAATTCCACATAAACACCTCTATCAGTTGTTCTTAATATTTCAATTACCTTTCAAATAGGGGGCACATTACCGAAAGTGAAAAATTGTATGCTAAGGGTGTAAAAACCTATTATAGCAGGTTTTATAGACGTTATATTTACCTTTATAATAAAAGAGGACGTGGAGTAACTTGATTATTCTTAATCATTCGACAAGATACAACAATTTAAGATCATATTTTTTGCTATGATAAGTAAGAAATTTACATATCGTGTTATTGGGGGATAAAAAGAGATGTTGAAAAAATTTACTACATGTATTTTAGGTGGCGCTTTAGTATTCAATTTATCTGGTTGCGGCAATACATCCGACAAAACTTCTTCAGAATCTAAAGAAACCAATTCTAAACAAGAAGAAAAGAAAGTGCAAACAACTGATGAGGCGAAAACGAAAGAGAATACAAAGCAGAAAAATACAGAACAAACAAAAGAGAAATCAAAAATAAAAGAAAAAGAGTATGCTGTAAACAAGGATTTTCATACACCTAAATTTGATGTAACTGTAAAAAGAGTTGTAGAAAGAGATAAGGTTGGTAAAGAGAGTATAGGATTCCAAAAACCTGAAGATGGACATGTCTTTATTGTTGTAGAAGCAGAAGGGAAAAATATCACAAACGAACCGATGAAATTAGCCGTTTTACCATCAGTGGATTTAGTGGATGAAAATGATAATGCTTATCAAAGTGATGTGTTAGCAGCTAGTAGTTATGCGGTTGAAAAAGGTGAGACCTCTACTATTACTAAGGAATTAAAACCAGGGGAGGTAAAGAGACAAAATAAAGTTTACGTGATTAATAAAGAAAAATTTGATACAGGAAAGTGGTATGTAGTTGTTAACCATGAGTATAAGGAACAAATTAAATAGTGTTTATTTATGAAGAGGAGATGGCTCCTCTTTTTTTTTACAAGTTAACACAGAATTTCGTTATAATGTAGAAATTTAATGTTTTCGAAAAAAAGAATTGACTTCTATATTAGTTGTAACTAAAATGGTTACATAAAGATGTAATAAATTTAGTTACAACTAATATCTGCTAAAAATATGATTTATATATTTAATTAAGGATGGTGGTCCATACGTTGCCACCCGGTGTAGAAAGTTACTAACACATTCAAATCGATGCATATTCTAAGCTTTAGTATTTTCTGTTACGGGGCAATAAGGTGAAACGTTATCTTTTGTTAAAAACCTTGGTGGATCTTTCTTTGGAAATATTAGTTTTGGGGAAATATAGTAAGGTATCTAAAAAAGAACAAGGTATAAAAAGATGTACTTATATAAACCAAAAATTTAGTTGAGCTGGATAATAAAAAAAAGGTAGGAGATTTAAATGGAGACGAAACAAGATAACCTTATTTACGTATGGGATGCATATTGTGGATGGTGCTATGGTTTTTCAGAAAGTATTAAAGGATTTTACAAAAACCACAATGAAGTGCCATTAACGGTTTTATGTGGAGGGTTATTTTTGGATAATTTACCAATGAAACACTTCTCATATATAGAAGAAGGAAATAAAAGAATTAATCAACTTACAGGTGCTGAATTTGGTCCTTCCTATCAAAAATTGGTGGAGGAAGGGACTTTTAAAATGAATTCGAAAGATGCTGCAATTGGCTTTTCAGCTTTACGCTCATTAGCGCCAGACCGTTTATTAGAATTCACTTCGGCTATGCAAAAAGCGTTTTATTATGAGGGCCAAAGTCTGAGTGATCCTGAAACATATCGCAAGATTGCAATCGAGCATGGTTTGGACCCTGAACAAGTATTAGAACGTTTAAACGCTCAAGAAACAATAATAGATGTCCAAAATGATTTCAATAAAGTTCGACAGCTTGGTGTTAATAGCTATCCTTCATTACTTTTACAAAAGGATAATCAAATTATTCCTATGGGTGGTGGCGTAATGACGCCGGATAAAATTGAAGCACGTTTTAAAAATTTATATTAAGAAAATTTAGGATATAGTAGCAAACATGTTATCTTAAGCCACCTGACATTCATCTCCGGAATATTCGCTAGTACTATGTGTTAACTGGCGAAGGGAAATTGGATGCGTTCAAAACGTATTTAAGTGAAAATGTATCTTGGACAGAAGCTACTGGGTTTCCATATGCAGGTACTTATATAGGTCCAGATGAAGTAGTGAAAAACGTACATGAACGTCTTGGCACGGAATGGGATGACTATAGTGCTAAAGATGAAATTTATACTTTTAATAACGATACTGTTATCGTGTATGGAAAATATAGTGGAACATATAAAGCTACAGGGAAGTCATTTGTAGCAGATTTTTGTCACCTTTATAAGCTTGATGAGAACGATAAGGTTAAGAAGTTTATTCAAATTGTGGACAGTGCAACTGTTAATGAGGTATTAAGTTAGAATTAATCGTTTCTAATATGCCTTGTATAGGGGGAGGTTAGGATAAATGAAATTCCTAACATTACCTCTGACATTACATTTTGAGGAAGGTTTCTCCTTCTTCAAACTTTTTATAGAAGAAAACTTATTTAAGTAGAAGAGGTAGGTATATATGAAATTAGAGAAAAGTTTAATAGTAATAATTATTTCTGTGTTTATTTTAGGAATTGTATCGACTTTGATATTTCAAGCTTCCACCGGTAATAACAAAGGTAACTCAATTAAGAGCGAGAATGTCGCTTCTGTATTAAAAGAAGTAAAAGAAAATGAAAAGAATAAAAAGATGGTAGTTGATTTCTATAATGAAGTTTTTAACAAACATAATATCGATATTATCCCTAAATATGTTAGCGAAGATTATCAGCAACATAATCCTTTTGTTGCTGATGGACGAAAAGCCTTCATGGATTTCTTTAAGGAGGATTTTGTTAAAAATCCTAATTCCTCTGCAGAGATTAAACGTGTAGTAGCTGAAGGGGATACAGTTGCTCTTCATGTACATTCTCGTACTAATTCTCAAGATAAGGGAGTTGCTATAGTGGATATATTTCGTATCAAGGATGGAAAGATTGTCGAACACTGGGATGTAATTCAAGAGATTCCAAGTGAAGCAGCTAATGATAATACGATGTTTTAGATAGAAGATATATTTAATAATTGTTTAAATGATAGTGCTGTATAGAATTTAGAAATTTAGATAATAAGTTATCAAATTTGGAAAACATTTAAAAATAGCATATTAAATGATGGCACAAATTAATACGAAATAGCTCTTTAATAAAAAATCCTACTCATTAAAAAATGAGTAGGATTTTTTATTAAAGAATAGTGCTAATTTTGTGGTTCGGCACCATCTAAATTTGGAAACCATGAAAGTATAGGTACTCTATATCCACGTAAAGTAAAATCGTAATTTTTTCCTTCTTTTATGTTTGCTTGCAGATCCACTGAATGAAACTTCATCATAAGAAGGCTATCTTCATTAGAAATAATTTTTTCGGTTCCATTTTTTTGCTCAACCTAGTACAATCTCACCAGTTTAAAAAAGACCACCATTACTGGCAGTCCTTTTTTGGTAGTTTTAGAAATTAAATTATAACATATTAATATACAAATTATAAATATACTTTTACAAAAGATACTATAAGTTTTTTATAATTCTTGATTTCTCAATTTTCATTGCATAATGAATTTTTCTATGGGTATTAACAACTAACATTAAAATTATCAATTCACTAGATTATTAGAAAAAACTGGTTATCTATATAATTATTTGGTAAAATATAGATATAATTTAAGAGGGTAAAGTTAATATAGATCAACTAAGTAATGCTAAGAAAATGTTTTATTGCATAAAAAAAGGCTCCATTGCTGGAGCACTCAAAATAAACAAACGAATTAAAACAAGAAACAGACAATTTAACTATATAGATAAAACATAAATAAATCTATATATATGCAAAAATGCATATAAAAACTCTATTTATTGATGCTATAATAGGTTTACTCGATGATTGTTATATTTTTTTATGGTTTTTAAGCAATAAATACCTTCTTAACACCAATTGTACAAGTAAAAGAAGACATCTTAAGCGATGTCTTCTTTTCTTATATAATAACAACACAATAAAATTAAGATGGTTCAAGTGGGAGGAAGGCACCTTTGGGTGTTTTTTCTTTGTCGAATTTGCCTAATAGGGGCAGCACCACATTGCTATCAAGTTAAAAAATTTTTTCACCCAAAACAAAAAAACGAGCTGAATTCACATAAATAACTATGGAAGAAAACAAAAGCTTGGGATTAAAGAACTTGTGATGTATGATTATATTGGCTGTTTTTATTCAAAAGGATATATTAATCCTGAGTATACATTTGTATTTAATCATGAGGATATCGAAGAAATTATATTTGTAGGTTTTATAGATGAGGAAGAAGAGGCATTTGTAGGATTGCTTAATTGAATATGATCTAGAAACAGGTAATCTTCAAATTCCGATAAAACTAGCAATCTCCACGCCGAACTTGGACAAATCCTAAGCGGGGGAAAAACGGACGCGAAAATGATGAAGAGATTACTATTTTCAAATCAGTTAGTTTGGCTGTAGTAGATATTATCATTGCGAATTATTTGTATGAGAAAGTAGTGGAGCGCGGGATGGGATTGAGCTTTGAGGGACTGCCTTTTGGTGGTCTTTTTTGCATAAAATCTTGTAAAGTTAGAAAAAGTAGGATATTTAATGATTAGAATTGAATATTCATATTCTAATATTCAATAGAAAGATAAAACGTTTAAAAGTTCAGAATAATAGATTATAATATGTTTAGTAAAATTAACCAATAAATATTTTGCTCATTATGTATTAAAGGGGAAATGAAAATGGCTGGACAAATTCGTATGTCACCAGAGGAGCTTAAATCGAAAGCGGCTCGATATGGACAAGGTGCAAATCAAATTGAGGACATTTTAAGTCAACTACAAAACTTACAAAATGAATTAAGAGGAGAATGGGAAGGTCGTGCTTTCGAAGGTTTTGATCAACAGTTCAATCAATTAAAGCCAAAAGTACAAAACTTCGCACAGCTATTACAAGAAATTAATATGCAGCTTAATAAAACTGCAGAAGCTGTTGCTTCTCATGATGAAGAATTATCACGTAATTTCGGTTTGAAATAAAAATTGTCATACTCTATATAACAGGCATTTCAAATGAGCCATACAGCTTATAGTGTATGGCTCATTTGATTGCATGCCCAACTTAGCTGGACACACGTTTAAAAAGAGTGATATCAATAGGGAATTTTCATATATTTATTGGGATTTTTTTGGCATCTTCTGAAAATTAGAGAAAGGATTTGAGTGATGGGACAATTTCAAAGTAATTTTCAAACGGCACAACAAATTGCTACGCAGATGAGAACAGCTTCGAATATAATCCAAAGTGCAACAAATCGTTCTATAACAAAGGCGACGCGTACAACACTATCTGTTAATTCCAAAGCACAAGAAGCGAATCAACAAATGTTAGATTTTACGAAACAATTTTCCACTGCCTTTCAACAAGCGGTCGATAATATTCATTCAGTAGCCCAAGAGTTTGAGAGAATGGATAACGAACTTCACAACACTTTTCGCTAATGTGAAAACCTACGTAAAGGTAAAATAGTAGGAGGAATATAATGAGTCAAGATATTGAAAAACAAATCAATCAAGTAAATCAAAAGTTAAGAAGTGTATTTGAAGAACAAGACCGAAATCAATCCGCGATTCACATTCAGGAGCAAGCGGAAGCAGATTTTTATGAATGGAGAGGTCGAAACCATCGTTTGTTTGATCGAATTTTAGGAACTTGGCATGGTGATAGAGAAATGTCTCAATTTTTTATGAATACATATCAAGAGGCACAACATATTGAACGAAAAGTCACATTTGAATTAGAAAACCAAAAAGAAACGTTGCTTAAAGAAAGACGAAACCTTAGTGATTTAGAAAACGACCTTTCCTATCAACAACAACAATTAGCGAGGGAGGTCAATGCATGAGCTTAAATATGTATTTAGGAGAAGTACAAGGCCAAACTCAAAGTATGAATGCTGTATGTAACGCTACTATTCAAGGTATGGAACAAGTCATTCAGTCAATTGATGCCTTTGCAATTGATACTGTTCTACAAGGACAAACTTATAGCAGTGCAAAATCATTTTTTGTACAAACCTTTCGTCCTTTAGCGCAAGGAATCATTTATCTGTGTGAAGAGTTAATTCGCCAGAACGATGCTTTTCCAAGTCAATTTCAATCACAAGTCGCTTCCACAGATGTAATTGAACAAGAAATATTAGAACAAATTCGAGAAATTGACCGAATGAAAGCAAGTATGGAAGCTATCAGTCAAGCTATGCCAATCCCAGGTATGGACGCTATGGCGAATCTTTTTACTGTGATGAGGAAAAAACTGCAAGAAAAGCTGGATCATTTGTATCAATTCAATCAGACCTCTAGTAATAATTATAGTACAGCACTTCAATTAGCAGCTAGTATTGCTGCAGGTCTTGCGGAAGTTCAAAGTGGAAAAGGCTTTAGTCCTGCAAGTGGTACATTTAGTACGCAAGGGTTGAATATGGATTGGACGGGGCCTATTCAAAAAATTACAGCAGATAAAGCTCGTGAAGTTGATAATTTGATTAAAGAAAGAACAAAGCATGAAAGGTTGAATAAGGATTCTGAAAAAGTAGATAATAATAATAAATTTGCTACTAAATTAAATAGTATTGTCAATAAAACTAGTAGTTCGGATAATCATATTGTGTTTAAAAATTCTGGTGGATTAGGTGTAGAACCAGATAAAAAAAGTGGTGCTTTTGCTCAAGCTTTTAAATATGAAACGGATATACAGCTTCCTAAAGATATGGATACTTTTTCTAATGATTTAACATCTTTTAATAAAATTGGTGGAGAGGTTAAAGGAGCTGTTGTAGATGCTGGATTTAAAGTTGAAGATTTTACTATACATGAGCAATTGCTTAGAGCTGAAGTTAAAGCTCAGTTTGGTGGGGGAATTGGTGGAGAAGCCAAGGCTGGGGTAACTTTTAATGATCTTGGTGTAGATCATGATTTTGGAAAGGCTCATATAAAAGTAGGAAATGCTGAAGCTGGTTTTGAGGCTAAAGATGGTCATATTGGTATTGGTGCGAAAGCAGATTTAGTTAAAGGTGAAGCAGAACTTAAAGTTCCTATTCCTTTTATTGATTGGAAAGTAGTTGTTGGTGGAGAGGCAGCTTATGGTAGTATTGGTGGAGAGGCTAAATTTGGATTAATGAATGAAATTGATGTTGGTCTTGGAATAGGTCTAGGGGTAAAGTTTGGAGTAGAAAAGGATTAAATAGTTTTATTTAATTAATGTTAGGAGGATAAAGTTTGTTTTCTTTAGATGTATTTAAGAAGATTTTATTGATTTTTTGTGCTATTGCTGTTCCATCTAGTTTGTTAGCTATATGGTTTGGAGCAGATGCTACGTTTAATGAAAAAATTGTTTTATCTGTTGTATTTTGTTTAGTAATGCCATTATCTATTTTTATATTTTATAAGATTGTTTCATTTTTTTTTAAGAAATCTCATTCTTCAAAGAAATATTAATTTTTTATAATTTAGTTAGGAGGAACTTTTAATTATGGAAGATAGATATATGCCAAATTTATTTATTGGAGAAGATTTATTACCAATTGGTTCTGTGGTTCTTGTTGAAGGAATTAATCAACCTCTTATGATTTACGGTAGAAAACAGGGACAAGTGAATGAAAATAAAATGTGGGATTACGTGTCTTGTCCATATCCTCATGGGAATTTGTCTAAAGAATACAATGTATTTTTTAATCATAATCAAATTGCTAGTTTATTTTTTAAAGGTTTTGAAACAGTCGAAGAGTTAGAGTTAAGAAATAAACTAGCAAAATTTTAGTGAAAAGGTAGATTAATTATATGTTTTCAGGATTTCAATGGTTTCCTAAAAGATGGGGAAAAAGAAAAGTTTCAGAACAGTTTCATCAATCAAAGTTTGCTGATGAAGGTAAAGGTATTTTGATTACTATTTATGCTATAGATTTGTATTTTATATCTATTCCTTTAAAGGTAAAAAAATATAATTAGTTTTAATCATAAATATATTTTTTATTTGAAGGTTAGAGGATTACCCCTAAAATGTGAATTTACAATATTAATTTGTTGCTAGTCTTAAAAATGAATAACTTTAACATCAATAAAGATTTTGAGATAAGTCATACGAGATACTTGTAAACCTTAGCTGAAGTGTAAAATTAATTAAATATCTATCAATAGAATAAATCATATTGATAGATATTTAATATTGTAAATCTGCAAGTTCTTGATGTTATTTCAGTTTTTTATTAATTTCAATATATTTTAGGTTCATGAATACTTACTGGGGATATTATTAGAAATGTGTATTGAATTAAATACAAAGTGTATCTAGTATATTGTCTTTTTCTTCCTTGTTGATACCAATATATTTCAGTGTAATTTATAGGGTGCTATAATTGAGTATTTCGTGTAACATAGTGACACCTTTTATTTATAGAACCAATAGCCGAAGGTTTTGCGCATGGTGTGAGTCCCAATAGATTCGATACCAGCAAAATCTTTGGCTTTTTGAAATTTTTGATAAGCCTAGATTTTATTAATGGGTTGATCTTCTTTTCGAGAAGGGAATAATATTTCACAGAAGGTATAAAATGGGATGTTGATTTAGATGGTGATGGTGAAGATAATAGTATTAAGGATAGGGTGAAAACGGGTTCGAAAAAAGCTTGGTCAACAGTAGTGGGGTGGTTTAATTAACATGAAAAAAAATATGGATTTTAATAAAAAAGCTTTTGAATATTATATGGCTCTTTATACTGTAAATGATATAAGATCGACTATAATTACTCTTGTGATTGGGATAGCAGATATATTTGTGCTTTTACCTGCTTTTGCGAATCCTGTTCAACCGATATATATGTACATAATAGTTCCACCAGTTGCTTTTTTAAATGTATGGGCAATATGGATTGTTATAAATCCTAGGAAGCGGCAATTACAATACACTCTATTTCGTGGGGTATTTGGCATCGTATGTTCAGTAGGATTATTAGTTATAACCCAAAAGTTTGCATATGGAATGTTAGGATTACAAACTCCCATCTATTTTATTTTTTCGGTTGGTTTGTATATTTTTGCTTTGAATTATTATTATAAAAATCATATTAAAAAACTTCAGGAACCAATCAAAAAATCAAAATCATCGAAAAAAAACTCTGGTTTCGGAGTAGTGGCGTTTATAGGATTGGGTCAACTCGTTGCTAATATCAGTCTTGGTTTTGCAACACAAAAGATGGTAGCAATTGTATTAATGTGTGTATACTCCATGCTTTCATTTATTTTGTTTCATTTCATTATGGAACTCCATAGGTACTATTACTTAAGAAAGCATATAGAAGATGGGGGTAGAACACATGAAACCTTTTAAAGAGGTTTATTGAATGTTAAGTATTGTGATTTATGGAAGGAAACAAAAACTTATGGTTAAAGAACCTGTGATGTATGACTATATTGGCTGTTTTTATCCAGAAGGAGGAAAGCTGATATGCAAGCATTTAAAGTTGGAAAATTAGTTGTATTCGTTGCAATTATAATACTTCTTGTAGTTGCTATTTTATCTCCTTACAACTTATTTAAAAAGATTTATTTTATTATTGGTGTTCTTATTATTGGCGCAATTTCACTTGGTGCAAATAAATTCTTTGAACTGATACACAGTAAATTTAATAAGAAATGATATTACTTATGTGATAAAGAAATTCCCCTCTAAATCCTTAATGATTTAGAGGGGAATTTCTACAATATGATTTTACCGGATTACGTGGAACTAAATTAGTCCATCACCATATTGGTGGTGGTCAAGCTGTTGGTGTTCCGCTGCCACTACATCCTGGTTTTGGAGGGATTCATAACGCAGAAAAAGCGATTGGAGCATGGGTGAAAGATGCAGGGATTGCCCCCCATATTCTAATGCAGCACATCACCTAACACCTTGGAATGATAAAAGAGCTATTGAAGCACAAGAATTATTAAAAGAATTTGGAATACACCATGATTCTGCTGGTAATGGAGTATTTTTACCGTATAAAGTAAATGAATATGTGACTACTGAAGTGTTACATATAGGTAACCATGGTACGGATTATATGAAAGAGGTAACTAAGGTACTAAAAGAAGTTAAAGAATATGGTGGTACTCAAGCAGACGCTGTTGCAGCTTTACATGACATAAGAATACGTTTATTAGATGGCAGCTTAAAATTAAATAGCCCGAAATAATTTATGAATAGATTAAATATAAGGGAGAAGGAAAATGAAAATTTGGGAATTGAAGAGCTCATCTAATAACTATGAGTCTTTCCAACTATTAAATTATAAAAAGGATAAGAAATATTTTGAAGGAAAATTCAACTCCACTACAATTTTACTAGATTCATGGGGAGAAATATTTATAAAATGTATAGTTAGTTAAAAGTCTTTGACCAAGAGAAATAGTATGTTTTATTTTTATGATTTTCTCCCAAAAATATATGTTCATAAAACAAGTATAAGAGTATTTTAAAAAGTGTATATCATATAGATGTAAAGTGCAAAATAGTAACTTAAATTAAATACGGCAAGCATAACGCGTTGGTAAGTTTTACTGGCTCCAGCTGAAAATAAAACGCCTATAAGTGGTGCAAATAAACCAATTTTCCAAAAGATATTCGCTGATCCACCTATTTCTAATGTATGTTCATTTACTATAGTTAAAAGAGCATAAGGTACACATATTAAAGATAATATAGCCCATTTGTTCAAAGTGCCACCTCTTTTCGATGTTTTAATAGAAATAATATGAAAAGATTTTTATGATTTTGGAGGTGTATCCTACATATTTGGAATTAGGCTATAGTAAGTTATTATTTGTACTATTAATATATCCACCTATTGTTCCAGTTTCGAAATCATATTCCAATGTTTTCGTTTCATATTCAAATTTCATTACTATTACAACTTTAGTATTATCTTTCCATGAAATTTCATAGAGGTCTGAACTATTAATTATATTAAAATTAGCTACCCTTACTTTTGTTTTCTCTACAAGTTTGTTTTTTTCTTTAAAGTACATTTTTATGTATTTATCATCGGAGAGATGTCCATAAGAAATTCCCGTAATTTCTATTTGATTTGCTTGGTTGGATGACGTATTTTTTACAAGAGGTTTTTCGTTTTCTTGAAAAAACAGCCAATAAATAGGGTATAGAATAAGTATAAAAATGATACTCATACCTAGTAAAAATTTTAATATGCAACCACCAAAATCATGGTCTGCTATTTTATCATTACTTAGCCATTGGCTCATATTAGTTTCACCACTCAACTTTAGTATAATTAGATAGAAAACTTCTAAATGATTTAAATTATCACCTTGTTTAACTTTTTACTAAGAATAGAATGTTAACTACATTTATAAATTATTATCTTCATTTTGGAAATGATTTTTATGTTTCAATTGGTTTAATTTAACACGAAGTGAAACGAACCGCTAGTGTTTTCGAATGATAGCTTTACTTACTATATGTAGAAATATGTGTAAATGGTAGACAGGCTTCAAGTTTTAGTGTAAAAAATGGCTCAAGTATTATACCGCATTTCAAGGCTTGAAATGAGAGAATACTTGAACTTGGTGTATCTTATAAAGTAGGTATATATTTTTCTTAAGTTGATAGACATGAGATGTTACCACTATAATCTTCTTTTTTCGTTTCATAATGATTTATTACAAATAATACATGTCATAATCAAAAAAGAAGAGAAGTAGATTTGGATATCTTTTTTGTTATAAAGTTTAAAAACCTCTACATATAAGTAGAGGTTTTTAAATTGCATATTAGTGAATTATGCTTTTTCAAATAAACAAAGATACTAGAATACATAATTTTAACTAGACTTATTATTAACTAATTTATCCCCACCACCAAGCTCCGCCTCAATCTGCGAAGTTTTCGATGACTCATCCATACGCCAATACGTAATAAAGCTGATTGCGATACATCCAGCTACGTAGAAGTAGAATAGTGATTCCATTCCGATGCTCTTTAGCCATAAAGCGATGAACTCTGCAGTTCCGCCGAATATCGCAACTGTTAGAGCATATGGTAAACCTACGCCTAGTGCGCGAATTTCAGTTGGGAAGAGTTCTGCTTTTACAATTGCGTTAATTGATGTGTAGCCAGTAACGATAATGAGGCCGACCATCATCAGTAAGAACGCTACGATTGGTTCTGTCGTTTTTTCCATGAAGAAGAAGATTGGTGCTGTTAGTAACGTTCCGAGAATACCGAATGCCATTAATAGTGGGCGGCGTCCAATTTTATCGGATAGTAGCCCTGCAATTGGCTGAAGTACGACGAATATAAGTAGTGCGACAAAGTTAATCCAGCTTACAACTTCTTTCGGAAGGCCGACTGTGTTTACCATGAACTTTTGTAAATATGTTGTGTACGTATAAAATGCAACAGTGCCTCCTAATGTTAGGCCGACTACTGTTAATACAGCTTTCGGATGTTTCATAAGAGCGCGAACGGTTCCTGCGCTTTCGCGGTTTTTCGTTTCCATGTTTGAGAACTGTTCCGATTCATCCATCGTGCGGCGAAGCCATAATACAGCTACTGCACCCATCGCTCCAATAATGAATGGAATACGCCATCCCCAAGCTTTCATATCTGGTTCGCTTAGTAATTGCTGAAGAACAATTTGAACGCCTAACGCAACCATCTGTCCAGCAACGAGCGTTACATATTGGAAGCTTGAATAAAAACCGCGGCGTCCACTACTAGCCATTTCAGATAAATACGTTGCGGAAGTTCCGTACTCTCCGCCAAGTGATAATCCTTGAAGTAAACGAGCAAGAACTAAAATAATTGGTGCCATAATACCGATGCTTTCGTAACTAGGTGTACAGGCGATAATGAAAGAACCACCGGCCATAACCGTAATGGAAAGCGTTAATGCCGCCCGGCGTCCATGCCGATCCGCATAACGTCCCATTAATAAACTCCCAATAGGGCGCATTAAAAATCCAACTGCAAAAATAGCTGCTGTGTTCAGTAACTGACTCGTTGGATCTCCTTTAGGAAAGAACTCTGCTGAAAAATAAACGGCGAAAGCAGAGTAAACGTACCAGTCGTACCATTCAATTAAATTACCGACAGAACCTTTAAAGATATTGCCGGCGACTCGGTTAGATTTTGCTTGAGCCATACTAATTCCTCCTCTTGCTTAGTAATAAAAGGTATATATGAAAGCGCGTTCATTGTATTTGAATTGTACTGTTCTTTATTTAAAATCTCAATATTATGACAATTTTATTCTTTTTGTACTTTATGTACATGGAGAGTTTTTATAGTTGCTTCATTTTCAGTTTTGTCATAATAATAGAAAAAGGAGATTGATAGTTTTGAATATTTTATCAAAGGATATGAAGCATGAAAAAATCACCCAAAGTGTCATTACAAACGAAAATAGTAAGCTTAATTATCGCGTTAATTTTATTTGTCGTTCTCCTATTAACGGGAATATTTGTTTACATTCAGTCCGTTGATACGAAGCGCCAAGTGGAGCAACTAGCACTGCAAACGGCTAAATCTCTTTCTTTTATGCCAGCTATAAAAGATGCTTTTCAATATAACGAGCATAAAAGTACTATCCAATCCATTGCGGAACAAGTTCGTGAGCAAGCTGGTGCAGATTATGTCATTATAGAAGATCGCTTTGGGGTTATGTATTCCCATTCTAATTCGGATTTAATTGGCACAAAGAGTAACAATCCATATAACTATGAAGCACTCACTTTTGGTGGCTATTATACGCTTGAAGGAAATGGTGAAAGTGGTCCGGCTTTAATGGCGAAAGCTCCCATTATTGTTCATAACGGAGACTATGATCAAGTCGTAGGCGTTGTGACAGTAGAGTTTCTAATAAAAGGTATCGAATCTAACATATTAAGCAGAACGAAAGAAATTATACTCTTTTCCTTAGCTGTATTACTAGCTGGAATTGTGGGTGGCATTCTTTTAGCACGTAGCATTCGTAAAGATACACTCGGTTTGGAACCGAATGAAATCGCAGCGCTATACCGGGAACGAAGCGCGATACTACTATCTATAAAAGAAGGGATTATCGCCATTGATCAAAACGGTTTTATTACGATGATGAACACCTCGGCAGAAGAAATGCTTTATGTAAATGGCGATTATATGCAGCGGCACATTTCAAAAGTTTTACCAGAATTTCATATGGAGAGAGTGCTAGAAACCGATCAAGAAATCGCGTTTCAAGACAAGGTGTTTATTTTAAACATGACGCCGATACTCGAAAATAACAGTACGGTAGGCGTTGTATGTAGTTTTAGAGATAAAACAGAACTGCAAAACTTAGTGAATGCGATATCTGAGGTAAGAAAGTATTCCGAGGACTTACGCGCTCAAACACATGAATTTACAAATAAGCTGTTCGTCTTATCGGGATTACTTCAGTTAGGACATTACAAAGAAGCGATTGAATTTATTCAGCAAGAATCTAACATTCATCAAAGCCAAAATCATATTTTATTTCATCAAATTCATGATGCGAAAGTACAAGCTATTTTATTAGGAAAAATCGGAACAGCATCTGAAAAGAAAATTGATTTTCATATTGAAGGAGATAGCGCGCTTCATCCGTTACCAGACCATATAAAGGTGTCGCATCTTATTACGATCCTTGGAAACATAATTGATAATGCATTTGATGCGGTGAGTGGGCAAGAGGAGAAGAGAGTTTCCTTCTTCGTTACGGATATAGGACACGATATTGTATTTGAAGTGATAGATAGTGGGATAGGAATACCGGTAGAAAAAATTACGACCATTTTTCAAAAAGGATTTTCAACGAAAGGAACTGATCGTGGTTACGGACTAGCAAACGTAAAAGAAATGGTAGATCTACTAGAGGGAACAATTGAAATTCAAAACGAGAAAAATGGGGGAGCGATTTTTACAATTTACCTTCCGAAAACATTGAGAGAAAGTACATGACAAACAGGGGGATGGGCATATGTTGAAGGTTGCAATTGCAGAAGATGATTTCCGCGTCGCGCAAATTCAAGAAGAGTTTTTATCGAAAATAAAGAACGTAAAAGTGATTGGAAAAGCATTGAATGCGAAAGAAACGATGGAATTACTACAAAGAGAAGAAATCGATTTGCTTCTATTAGATAATTACTTACCAGATGGGATCGGAACCGACTTATTACCAAAAATCCATGCTGACTTTCCAAGCGTTGACGTCATTATGGTAACAGCGGCGAATGAAAACTATATGCTAGAAAAAGCAATTCGAAACGGCGTAAGTAACTACCTTATAAAACCGGTCACGTTAGAAAAATTTGTTCGCACAATTGAAGACTATAAAAGAAAGAAGCAACTATTACATAGTAACAATGAAGTAAATCAAGCACTCATCGATAATTTCTTCGGGACTTCGCAAACACAAGACATAAAAAACTTACCGACAGGTGTGGATCCGCTAACACTGCAAAAAGTGAAAGGGATTATAAAAGGATTTGAAGAGGGCATTACAATAGAAGAAATGGGAGAACAAATGGGGGCCTCCAGAACAACCGCAAGAAGATATTTAGAATACTTAGTAGCGACCGGCGAATGCACAGTAGAGTACACATACGGCATTATCGGACGACCAGAACGAAAATATCGAATAGGAAGAGGACTATGAAAAAACGATTATTACTATGTATATGGATCATGACAGGAGTAATAGCTGGTTGTTCCTCGGAAAAATCCCATACGAATAAAGTGAACATCGACAAATTAGAAATCGTTGCGCCAAACGTTCAAGGCGCTGGATGGGACTTAACAGCACGGGCAATGCAAAAAACACTAACAGAAGAAAAAATCTTCACAAAACCAATCACAGTCACAAACAAAGTAGGTGGCAGCGGTGACGTCGGATGGAAATATACGAAACAAAAAGGCGGTCATATACTGGCGATTAACTCAAGCTTACTCATAACGAACAACCTACTAGGCCACAGTAAACTAACATATAAAGACTTCACGCCGCTCGCGACACTCGCATCGGACTGGGAAGTCGTGGTCGTATCAAAAGACAGCACCATAGATAACGCAAACGAACTAATGAAACAACTAAAACAAGACAAGCAAAACTTCAAAATCGGCGTTGCCCCCGGCCTAGGAAACGACGATCACCTATCCTTCGTACAAGTAAGCAAAGCCTTCGGCATAAACCCTGCCGAACTACAATTCTTCGTCTACGAAAACAAAGAAAAAATCATAAACGCCCTAACGAACAAACAAATAGGCGCCGCAACCATGACCCTATCCGAAGCCGAAAAACAATACAAAGCCGGCAAAATAAAAATACTAGCCGTATCCGCACCAAAACGACTAGACCGACTACCAGAAATCCCAACGTGGAAAGAACAAGGCATAAACGTCATATTCCAGCACTGGAAAGGGATTATGGGGCCGAAAGATATGACAGAGGAAGAGGTTGCTTATTGGGATGGTGTGATTAAGAGGATGGTGGAGAGTGATAGTTGGAAGGGGATTTTGAGGGAGCGGGGTTGGGAGAGTTTTTATAAGGATAGTGGGGAGACGAGGGGGTTTTTGGAGGAGAGTGGTGGTTGGTATGGGGGGATGGTGAAATTTGGTGATTGATGAATGTTCATTTGTAAGAAATAGGATATGTGACATAAATAATGCCACATTATAAGTTATAATTTACTTATAACAATTTATTAAAATGATTATTCAGGAGAATTGATTCACAAATTTATAAACGGCGGTGTGGGGAATGGATTATAATTTTGAGATTTTATCATTGTTAGATAATTCAATTGAGTTTGAGAAGCTGCATAGTAAGTTTAATCGTTTTAACCCTTTTAAAATATTGAAGGTAGATAAGTTTGAGATTAGACATTCTAATATGATTGCTTGGCTACTTGATCCTATGGAAAATCATCACTTAGGTTCTATGTTTGTAAATAAGGTCCTTTCTAGGACGTTTGTAAAAGCGGAGAATGAGGAGTTAATTGGGCAATATAATTTTATTAAATTACATAAGCAGTCTCTTCAAGATTTGGAAGTGTTCCGCGAAGTACAAACGAAAAATAATAAACGAATTGATATTTTGGCAATATCAGAGGCGCAAAAGGTTGCTATTTTGATTGAAAATAAATATAAGTCATCTGAGTCAGATGGACAATTACAAAATTACATAAACTTTGTTAGTGAGAAATATGAAGGGTATACGATCATTCCAATTTTTTTAAGTTTAGATGGTAGCGCTCCAAGTCATAAATCGTATCTTACTTTAGATTATGGAGATATATTAAATATTCTAAAAGGGCAATTGGAGATTTATAGTGAGTATACGTCTAGTACGATAAAAGATTTCCTTTCTTACTATATTGATATATTAGAAGGAGAACTAGTTCGTGATGAAGAAGACATTGAACTAGCGTTAACAGTGTATAAGAGTCATAAGGCCGCTGTTGATTTTTTATGTTTAAATGGTAACGGAAAAGTAGTTGGAAAGTTTGTTAATAAAGAGTTGTTAAGCGCTGTAAAGAAATTGAGTGTTGAAGAAAAAGAAGATCTTCGCAAAATTTATAAGAAGTATGCTGAAACGCTTCACTTTATACATGGGGCTGGAAATAGCGTCATGAGAGAAGCATTTTTACAATTTGTAGAGAAAAATCAAATACCAGAAGATTGTTATCATGAACACATTCGCATTCCATCTTTCATTTTCGAAGAATGGAAACAACTTGATGAAATCGTTGGAGTGCCAAATCATGAATGGTGGCTAAATAATGCTCTTATAACTTGGTTCGAAAGAAAAGTAGATGGGCGTATGAAGCTTATTGTTGAAGTTGGGCCGTTGGAATACAAACAGAGATTAAAGTTATTATGCAAGTTAGAGGAAAATGGAATTACTATTAAAGAAAAATCAAAAGAAGCTGGATCCATGTATACAAGAATTTATGCTGGATATGAAAATATAAGTGATTGGGCAGATCAAGATGAAATTATCCGTGTGATGAATGATATGTATAACAATGCTGATTTTAATCAAGTGGTGGCGGCTATAGGCGATACGATAAAAGGGCTTGTATACGGAGAAGAAGATTCTTCTTCTGAAATTGTTATGGTAGAGGGTAGTCAAACAGACGCGGATACTTTAGCTAATGCTTTTCACTTATTCGTCCACGAACAAAAGTTCCAAGAAGGTTTTTACAATATTCATCACCGACTACCATCATTTATTATGCCGGAGTTTCGCAAACTAGAAGAACAATTTGGAACACCGAAATGGAATTGGTGGTTCAATAACTGTGCGATTATGTGGTTCGAACGTTTGAAAGATAATAGATTGAAGCTGACGCTAGAAATTGGACCACTAGAATCACAAAAGAGATTAATGCTATTAACAAGGCTAGAAAGTAAAGGGAGAAAAATAAGCGCAGCAGCGAAAAGGCCAGAAGCGTCGTATACAAGAATTTACACAAATACAAGTAATATAAGCAACTGGTCAGATGAACACATTGTTATACGGGCTATGAACGAGTTATTTAATGATAAGGACTGTCAAAATGTTATTCAAATGTTAACAGATATCGCTAAAGAGGAAGTTCATATTTAAAAAGAATTGCCAAGTGCAGAGAGATGTACTTGGCGATTGTTTTAACTATTTTAGATATAGTATGAAAAGGTGATTCTAATTTTTTATACTTAGATGAGGATGGATGAATAGAAACGAGGAATTATATGAGTAAATTAAGCAATTGTCTGTATATGATTGAACTTCTGCATGCAAGAGAGAAAATGAAGATTAGTGAGTTAGCAGAGTTGTTAGAAGTAAAAGAACGGATGGTCCGCATTTATCGTGATGATATTGAAATGGCAGGTATAAAGATTGAGACAACGAAAGGAAGGGATGGCTGTTACTCTCTTTCGAATACATCGTTATTTCCTATTAAAAATATGTCTCAACAAGAGCTAGATGCGTTAACATTTTCAATTCAAAAACTAGTTTCAAAAGGTAATGATATTTATGCAAAGGACGCAAAAGTAGCATTAGATAAATTGAATGCCGTTCGGAAAGTTGAAACGAATAAAGACCGTCATATATATTTTGTTCAAAGATCGAAGCCAAATAATGCTTTTTCTAATGAAAATCAAAAATATGTACAACTACAAGAAGCTTTATTTACAAGACGCAAGGTGAGAATTCAATATGAGAAACGATTTGGTGAAAGGTCAGAACGAATTATTGATCCGTACGGTTTTGTACACTACAATGAATTCTTTTATTGCCTAGCTCTGTGTAATGATAAAAAAGAAAAACGTATGTTTAAATTATCGCGAATAAAGGATATTAGAGTTTTGTATGATACATATGAAATACCCGCTGATTTCGATATTCGAGAAGAATTTCCGAAATTAGGTATCGTGAAAGAATCACTTGAAGTTGAGTTACTCATCTATCCACCATTCGCGGCATCTGTACCGGAATCCATTTGGGGAGAGAATCAAAAGATAGACCATAATGATGATGGTAGCATTCTTTTCCGGGCGACGATGAGCGGGAAAGAGTCGATTAAGAAGTGGATTTTGGGGATGGGTGCTTCGGTTAGGGTGTTGGAGCCTGGGGGCTTGAGGGAAGAGGTTATTGAGGAGGGTAGGAAATTAATTGCTTTATATGGTGGATAATTAAATTATATTTATATTAAAATATAAATAGGGAGAATTGTAATATTTTTGGAAGGATATACAGTGTAAAGTGAAGTCAATAGTACTGGTTTTGATGTTATAATGGAATAGAATGTAAAAGGATAGTAGATACATTTAATTACGATAATTATAGTTTTAGTCTATGGTCCTTGAAATTAGACTTTCCTTTATAAGTATATAAAGAATTAACAATTATATTTAAATAGAAAGGATAGAGTATATGAGCAACAAATTTTTATTTTCTTTTTTACAGTCGAAGTATAAGAAATTGGCTGATGTTGCAGAAGCGTTAGAAAAGCAGGTGTATAACGATGTTCCTTCTGCGTTATCAAAGGCGAGGCTTTTTGCGGAGAAGCTAGCAAAGTATGTAATGGAAATGGAAGATATTAATGTATATTACGAAATGAAGCATGTTGAAGTAATACATAAGTTGTATCGAGAAGGAATTTTAAATGAGGAAATGCATTTCCGATTTGAATGGATTCGCAAGATGGGTAATAAAGCGGTTCATGAAGCGAACTTTGGAAGTATAGAAGATGCATTGAAAGCTCATAAACTTACATATGACTTGGCAGTTTGGTTCATGGAGTTATATGGAGATGTTAATTTTAAAGCGCCAGCATATGCAAGTCCGAAAGCTAATGCAGAGCAGAAGGTTAATACAGACGATATTAAACAAACCGTAGCAGAAACAGTAGAGAAGAGCTTAGAAAAAACACTTGAAGCGAAGTTCCGAGAAATGCAGGAGACATTATTCAAGTTAACGCAGGAACAGCAAAAAGAGAAAGAAGTCGTGCAAGTTGTAACTGGACAAAAAGAGCAAGAACCGATTATTGAAGAAGAGATGCCTGTAAAGGAAGAAGTACAAGAACCAATTATTGAAGAAGAGATGCCTGTAAAGGAAGAAGTACAGGAGCCGGTTATTGAAGAAAAGATGCCTGCAAAGGAAGAAGTACAAGAGCTGGTTATTAAAGAAAAAACGCCTAAAAAAGCAGAGACAACTGATACGGAAATTTTAGAAGAAGATTTTGATTTAATGAGTTATTTGCAAAGTCATGATGTAGAAATCATTGATAAACGTTCTGCTGGAGGATCCCTTTGGTTAGTTGGTGGTTGGGAATTAAAAGAGGTATTAGATCCATTAAAACCACGTAAAATTTATTTCCGTTACACAGCTAAAGGTGGGCGCGTGACAAAGCGTAAGCCAGCTTGGTTTTTAATGGGGAATTATAGTGATGGTCCTAAGAAAAAGGAAAGTATTCCTAAAAAGGAAGTAGAAGAACCGAAGCAAGTCGATATGCCGAAAGAAATTGAGAAAGAGAAAGAAAAAGAAGTTGTGCAGCAAGTAGTAGAAAAAAGAGAAGTGACTGATCAGCAATTGATCGTTCCTTCTCGATTAGTTGAATTGTGTATGAATGAATATGAAGGGAGCCCAGTTTATACATTTGGCGAACATTTTCATTTAGATACTTTTGGAGAAATAAAAGAAGATCATTTACGTGATTGGTATCGAAAAGATAAACAAGCTTTTTATGATTTAGCAGTTCAGTTATGGTTTTTAGGTTGTGAGTATCAAGGGAATTTAGCGAAGCTTATAAACTTGCCTCATGAACAAGAGCGAGTATTAATCGAGATAAATACTACACGAAATGAAGCATTAAGTGAGAAACTTCCACAACATTTAACAGAGTTATTTGCTAAATTTGGTGTGCGAAACATAAAACAATTACATGGACTACCAGTGTTTGCAGTTCGCTGGCTTACAGCAGAAGCATTTGATGAATTTTTAAATTGTTTAAAGCACGAAGAGTCTGATACAGATGACGACAGTCCCAGTAGTAGCGTAGAAGAGAATACACAAAGTCAGCACGAATTTGAAGAAGAGTTACAAAATGAGGACGGATTTATAGTTTGTATGGGAACGGAATGTGTAGAAATTCCTGCTTCTATGAGAAATATTGAAATTACGCTAGAGCTGATTTCAGGGTGTAATACCCTTGTTAAACAATTGCGAAAAAATATGGGGATTCATGTAATAGGAAATCTTCCAAAAGATATACTCCCTTTACGGGAACAATTGCGTAATGTTGGCCCTAAAATGATGGAGAAATTTTTTAGTCAGTTAGGACAGATGGGGCGCCCTAAAAAAATCGAGGTTGTCGTTGAGCCAATAGGAATACAAGGAGAAGAAGTACTATTAAATGGAGAGCGAGTAGCAATTCCGCTTTCTTTACAGGAAGAATCGTTAGAATACGGAGATTTTTTAAGTTGTCCATCACTTATAGAAAAATTGCATGAGGCTGGTATTCATCAGTATAAACAACTGCCTCTCGATTTACAGGAGCTGAGAAAGTTTCAAGGTGTTGGCGATTCAGCTGTGAAGAGATTCTTACAACACTTAAAAGAAAAAGCAGAAGTTGCTGAGAAGAGAGAACAGGAAGAAAGTTTTTATGCAACAATGACGGCGGACGAGAGAGTGCAGTACGAAACAGATCAGTTAAAAGAAATGCTGCAAGAAATGATAGAAACAGGAAGTATTCATACTAAGCTGAAGATAAACGAGAAAGCTCTTGCGATTATGCGCGAACGGTATGAAGGAACATTAAATGGAAAGCGCCCAACATTAGAAGAAACAGCGCAAAATCATGATGTAACGCGTGAAAGAATCCGACAAATTGTTAAAAATTCAGTCGGAAAGATTAAAATGAAAGCGGAAGTATGGTTTCAATTATTCCGAAATAAATTAGAAGCTAACAGAAACTTTATGGAAAATGACATTTTCACAGAGAACACTTTTTACGAGTACTTAGTTTTAGAAATGTTAGAGTTAGAGGATATATACCTTTGTTTTGATAATCAATTTTTCACTACGTTAACGAAAGCTGAGTTACAAGAATTTGATAGACAAATTTCTAATATTTTCTCTGAACGATTAAAAGGGAAATTGTTAGAAGAAGAGCAATATGAGGAAATGATGGAGAATGTTGCAGTGGAATTAGAAGTGTCTCCGTTTATTGTAAGAAATACTTGTAATGAAATGATGCGCCAGACAGAGCAAAATCAATATGTATTAGCAAAAGCGAAGAAAATTGATGTAGCTGAGATTGTATTGAGACAGTTCCCGAATGGTGCTGAAGTATATAAAGAGTATGAGATGTTAAATGAGAAGGCAAATGAAATAATGCCAAATTCATTCCATGGAGAAAGAGATTTTCCTGCTATTTGTACGAGAGATGAAGCTTCAGACACAATTTATTTATGGGGTAGAGGTATTTATATTCACAGTAGCTTCGTTAAACCGAATATAGAATTAATCGAGACAATTGCAAAAGAAGCAGCTGACAAATTAGAGAAGAAGCCAGTTATTACTGTTACATATTTGTTCGATCAATATGAAGATGTACTACTAGAAAATGATGTTCCAACAGAATATGCGTTGTACACATTATTAAGACAGTATGGATCTGATCATATTGCACTACCAAAGTTCCCGAAAATTATTCAAATAGGGGACACAGGAAGTATAAGAAATGCGGATTTACTTAGTGATTTTATTAGAAGTAAAGGACATGAAGTGAGCACGAAAGAATTAAGAGATGAGTTTATAGTAAATCGTGGTTGGAAGCCGTTTACGGTGGAATTCACTTTATCTAGTACACAAGATATTATTCAGAGTAATTATGGAGAGTACACATTACTAGAATTTTATGAGCAAATGCCAGTTCATATATTTGATCCGATCATAAAGCGTATAAACGAAAAATTAGAAGAAATTCCGCAGTTTCAAATTAATGGCATATTTAAAGAGTTTGAATCATACTGCATTGCAAATGGTATTCATACAAATTACTTACTCTATTATTTACTTCGTTCCAAGTGTGACGATCATTTTATGTTGCCGCGTTACCCACACATTGTGAAGATCGGAAGCGAGTTAGAAACTGCTAGTATTAAAACTTTAGTAGAAGATTATATTCTAGAGCAAGGATACGAAGTTTCAAGGGAAGAGGTAATGGATTGGCTTGTAAATGAATTAGGGGCACGTGAAAATGCCTTCGATATTGCACTACAGCTCTCGGATCGAATTTTTTATTATACGAGAGGCCAGTATGCTGAGTATGTACACGAAATGACAATTGGATGGAATACAGAAAAGCAACTTGTGTTAAAAAATGTGGTATTAGATGTATTAGCGAGAGAACAACAAATAAATGATAAAAACTTTATCCGAGTAGAACATTGCTTATCTGAAAACCTTCCAGAGTTAGATGGAGGTTTATCTTGGACAATTGATTTATTCGCAGATTGTGTAAAACGAGATAAAGAATTCATTTTACTAGGTTCGAGAGGAACAATTATCGTACCTCGTACAAGCTCAATTCAATCAGAGACAGATTTTATCCAATATGTGTTAGTAAAAGAGTTTGGTGGATCAGCGAAAATGCGCGATGTAAAGAAAAAGTTAATGCAATACGGATTCTCGGCGGATGGAGAGTTACTATTTGAGACAGAAACGTTACTAGCCGAAGGAAAGGCTCCTTTCGTTCAAATAGGTGATGAGATTATCTCTAAGCATTTAGTGGAGGTGTAAAAATTGCAATCGGACTTAAAAGAAAAAATTGAACCGTATTTACAAAAAGAAGAAGATATAACGAAGAAAATTGTGCTGAAGACGGTAGAATTAGTGAGTACGCGTAAAAAATTATCTACACAAGCTCTAGTGAAAAAGTTAGATAGAGATATTGATAGTTTAATATAGGTGTGACATACAGGGGGTGTAAAGCATGTTAATTCAAAAAATCACCTTTCATCATTTTAGACAGTTTTACGACACGCAAAGTATTACGTTTGCAGGAGTAGATAATGAAAGGCTTGTTACAGTTATTTTAGGTGAAAACGGTCGCGGTAAAACAGGTATTTACCGCGGTCTTCTCTTCGGATTATATGGAGATATGTATTTAGATCAAGATGCTGATGGAAAAGACGATATTGTTTTAACGAATACAAAAGCATTGCAAGAAGATTATGATGGTGAGAAAAAAGGTGTTACTTGTACAGTAACAATTGATTTTCTTCATAATCAAAATGAATTTTCTATTAGTCGTTCCATATTTGCGGTGCAAAATGATAAAGGTGAAAAAATTGAGCGATTACATGCTGCTGAATTAAAGAATGTAACGAACGGAAGTATTATTACAGATAAAGAAGAAATTCAGCAGTTTGTAAATGAAATATTAGATGAACGTGTGAAAAACTATTTCTTCTTTGACGGAGAACGTATCGAGCGCCTTACAAGAGCGTCAGAACAGCAACGTAAAGAAATCGCAAAAGGTATAAAAAACTTATTAAAAATTGATGATTTACTTAAATCACAAGAAGTATTACAGGCATTAGATAAACAAGTGCTAAAAGAATTACAAAAACATTCTTCTGGTGATTATCAAAAGAAATTAAAAGAAAAACTAGAAAATGATGAAGCAAAAGAAAAAGCTAAGCTAGAACTAGAAACAACTGGCGTACAGCTAGATGAAGCTGAACAACGTTTGGATCATCTTACTACACAATTAGAGCAATTCCAAGAAGAAGCACAGAAAATTAAAGAATTAAAACAACAAGAAGAACTTCTTCAAACGAAGCAGATGGAACAGCGAGCTGCGATGCAACATTTAGTCGGTTTTAACAATACGTTATCTTTATTATTAGCGAAAGATATTCTTCATTCTGTTAAAACAAAGCTAGAGATCGTACTCGATTATCAAACAGAAAAAATGGATATCGGTTTAGAGTTCATTCAAAATTTACTGAGCGATTTAAAATGTATGTGCGGTACTGTCTTGCAAGAAGGCTCTAAAGAGTACGAATCCATTATGAGACTAGAAAAAGTTGCAATTCGTAACGTTGAAAAGAAAGCTTTTTATGAACTGCTAACAAACGTTATACAATTAATCGGTTTCCTTGAAGATAAAGAAAACGACTTAAAATATAAGCTTGATGAAGTGAGTAAAAAAGAGTACGAATTAGAAACGATTCGCCAACAAGTTGAAAGCTTAAATAAACAACTATCAGATACAGGTATTGAAGATTTAGCTACTTTAAATAAAGAGCGAAATGATGTACATAAACAACAGGTGCAGTTAGATGTGCAGATGAACCAATTGCGTGAAAACATAGAAGAGCTTGAACGTAAAGAAGAGCAATTAGAACTAGCTCTGCGCGATTTAAAAGTGAAAAGTGGCGTACACGCGAAGCTTGCTAAAAAGCAAGAAGAAACAGGAAAAGCTGTAAAAGCAATTAATCAAATGATAAAAGAATTTGAAAAGATTATTATTGCTGACTTAGAAAAAGTAACAACAAATAATCTTCAGCAGCTACTAGATGATAGCGGGAACATGAATATTCAAGAAGTAAGAATTAAAAAAGATTATTCATTAGAAGTATTAAACAGCTACGGTCACTCTTTCCTAGCGAACATTTCACAAGGACAGCGACAAGTATTATCCTTAAGCTTTATTACCGCACTAGCGCAAGTTGCAGGAGGACATGCTTCATTAGAAATGCCATTATTCATGGACACGCCGTTCGGTCGTTTATCTTCAAAACATGAATTGAACTTATTAAGCTTCTTACCAGAAGTATGTTCACAATGGATACTACTCGTAACAGATCGAGAATTTGGCGATCGGGAAAGAGCCATGTTCGTAGAAAAGGGATGCTGGGGCAAATATTACGAACTTCGCAGCGTTGAACCGAGCGTAACAAAAATTATCGAACATCCAATGTTCATCCCGCAACATTCATAAGGAGGAGGGAGTTATATGGAAGAAACAAAAACATCATTACGTGTCAAAGTACGCAAAGAGTACTTACCATTCTTTAAAGACTTACGAACAAAACATATATTTGAACAACACAGCTCCTTCTTCACACTATGTGCATGTGTAGGAGAACGACTAGGTAGAATAGATGAATCCTACAAAGGAATCGAACTATGCCAAGCCTACACATTCACAACATACGAAAAAACAATTTTACAATCACTTATCTACAACAAAACAAAACAACTAACAGAAGAAAAAGAAATGTTCGCCGAAGCAGAAAAGTATGCAGATGCTGGATTTCGATTTCTGATTGAAGGACCGTTCTCAAGCGTTGCGATCAAACTGGAGAGCGGGGAGTATTCCTTGCATTCTGGTAGAGAGGAAGAGCTGGAGAAGTTGATGGCTGGGTATGTTTTGGAGTTGGTTGAGGGGGTTCCGTTTTAAAGAGGAACAATTGTATAAAGTAACTATTGAAAGAGGAGAGTCATATGAAAGAGTATCTTCCGTATTTGCCATTAGTTATAGCTATAATTGCAGCTTCCTTGGGATATGTTACTGGTCAAAGAAGTGGGAAGATTAATCGTTTTTTTCAGCAAGTTGATATTAATCTTAAAGAAGTATGTGGACCAATGCATTTTAGCTTAAAGCGAGTGTTTGAAATTGAAGATGCGCAAAAGAGAGAGGAATATACGGACCAATTCTTTGAAGAATTTTCTACATTAAATCCAAATCTTTATAAGTTGGGGAATAAATTTATTATTGATTGGTTCATTGAAACTGAAAATCTTTATAACAAGTTCAAAAAGAGTAGGGAACTAGGGGACTGGGAAGAATGCTGGAAACAATTATATGGTCTTAAAGTCATGTTAGGGTATGAATATGAAAAAAACTTTGATTCTTTATATGGTGAGTACCGTTGGTTTCAAAGAACTTTAACAGCAAATATTTTCGTTAGAATATGGCATGAGCTCATCTATATTTTATTTCAAGCAATCCAATTTGTTGTATTTGTTGCTATGCTTTTTGTATATCTTTCTATTTGGGATTATCTCTTTATAGGTCAATTCCCTAAAGGTATGATCTCAGTATCCATTCTAATTCTTGTATGTACTATTATGCTCTATGGTCTCGTAATGATTATAGGGGCTAATATTAGTGGATTAAGAAAACAAAGAAATTCTTTTGCTAGAAAGTTAGGAAAGAGATACGCTCCAAATCTTATTGATTTTTGGGATAAAAAAGTTATACGTTCTAATAAAAATGTAGAAATTCCTGAAATGTATAAACAGCGAAAATATTAGTAAGTAAAAAAGGTCAGGGAGCTATTATTTGAAATTCATAATGGTATAGGGGAAATGGTAGTATTTGTTGCTGGCGTTTGATAATGTACGATTGATAGTTATGGATTATTGAATGCATGGATAGTAGTGAAAATTTATTTATAAAGATTTTAAAGAATGAAGAATTCAAAAACCTTATTATGGAAGATGTGAGAACCTCTTATTATGCCTGTATTGTGCGTGGTAAGGGGTTCTTTTTTATTTTGGGTAGATTCACTGAATAATCGATATCATTTTATTCATATGTTTTTTACTTGTAGATAGTTTGATAAAATAACAGTAATTGTAATTAATTGTAGCTACGGGGGATAAAGATGCTAGGTAAAATAATGATTGAATTTATTAAAGTAAAGCACCGAATTACTCATATCATTGATAGTAAATGTAATTGGATTACGACGATAAAAAATAATGAAGTGCATGTAGAAAGAGAAATTGGAATAGAAGAAGAGTTGGATTTAGAATTTAGTGTGAATGAGGAAGAGATCCAACAATTTTGGCGAGATTTAATAAATGTTCAATTAGTTAATGTTAACGATTTTGTACGACAAGAGGAACGGAATGCTTTTCTTATATCGCTATTTGCAGAATTACCTTTTGTAAAGGTAACAAAAATTAATGGAGAAAGAGCTATTGCGTTTGAGGGCTTCCAAACAGATAAGCTGTCAAGTGAAAAATATGATAAAGTCATACTCTTTTTAGAAGAGATAATGAATGGTACATATAATCCAAGTACGTTACGTGAACAAACGGATGAGAATTTATATAGAGTAAAATCGAATGCACGCCAAGATTTGAGATTATTGGGATTTTTGAACGAATCTCATGAAATGAATCAGCTTTTATTAAGTGAATATGTTCAATCGGAAGATAAGAATGCTTATATAGCACAGCTAGTTTTAAGGCAGGAATATTTCCGTCATGCTTTATTTGTTCTTGGATTGTTAGAGAAATATTCAAAGGGTGAAAAGAAAGAAGCTCTAGTTGATTTTGGAATGACAATTGTCCGAAATTCAATAGGAGATAATTTGATGGTTGAATCTGTAGCGAAGCGGCGAACAAATAATCTACTAGATTGGCTTGAACAAGTAGGACTAATTAATGATGAATGGATTCCTGTTGAACAATATGCAAAAGACGATGAAGAAAAGGGCGGTAGTATGAACAGTAATTTACGTGAAAAGTTTTTAACGGTTCTGAATGAGTATTTACAGGCAAGAACAGAAAGATTTGCGGGTCATAAAATGGGATCGTTTGTTAGGAATGAAATGACAACGGAAATAACGAGATTACCATTTATTGATCATAGTCAGTATGTTGTTACAGGGTCAGTTGGACAAGGGAATTGGGCTGCTGTTCCATGGCTTGCGATTATGAATAAAGATATTACGACATCTACGCAGAGAGGTTATTATATCGTTTATTTGTTTAGTGAAGATATGGAGCAATTATATTTAACGCTGGCGCAAGGTGTGACAGAAACAACTAAAGAAGAGATGCAGAAAATTAAAGAAGAGATTCGCGAGCAAATACATATGTCCCAAAAGGTGAAGAAAGATGACGAAATCTTCCTAGGGACAAGCTCAAAAGCGAAAGGATATGCGAATTCAACAGCGGCTTATATTGCGTATGATGTTAATAAAATGCCAAGTGAAAAAGAGTTAGTAGAGGATCTAGAAGAAATGCTTCGCTATTATGAGGGATTCATAGTCTATAAAAAGGAAGGAACGAAGTATGAAATGATCTATGAGAGGAAAGAAGTGTATTTAGATCAGCAATCAATTATCGATCATGTGTCTTCTTATATTCAAAGTAAAGGTTTCTTTTATGAGAAAAAAGATCTTATTAATTTCTTTCTTTCATTAAAGACGAAGCCATTTGTAATTTTATCAGGTATTTCGGGCACAGGGAAAACGAAAATTGTTCAGTGGTTTGCGGAAAGTTTAGGGGCTACGGAAGAGAATGGACAATTTACGCTTATTCCGGTTCGACCTGATTGGAGTGATAGCTCTGATTTACTCGGTTATGTGAATCTTCAAGGAGAGTTTCAAGAAAGACCGTTAATTAAAGTTCTTGAAAATGCAGATGCAAATCCAAATAGGCCTTATTTTGTAGTATTGGACGAGATGAACTTAGCCCGAGTGGAATACTATTTTAGTGATTTCTTAAGTGTAATTGAGAGTCGTAAATGGAAAGGTGGAAAAATTGTTACGTCACCAGTACTTCCAGAATCAATTACGAATAAGCACATTACTATCCCATCAAATGTATATATTATCGGAACGGTAAACATGGACGAAACGACCCATCCGTTAAGTAAGAAAGTATTAGATCGTGCGAATACAATTGAGTTTAATACCGTTAACTTAGATTATTTTAATTTCTTAATGGATGTAGAAGAGAAGGAAGCTGAAATTGCTTCAAATCGCTCTTTAGAAACCGAATATCTTCATTTAAAAGAATGTTTTAAAGAAAACGAAGATCTTGTGAGAAATATATCGAGCGTTTTAATAGAAATAAATAAAACACTTGAATCAGTTGGAGCTCAAGTTGGATATCGTATACGAGATGAAATTTGTTTCTATATGGCATATAACGAGCAAGGAAAGTTATTATCGTTTGATGAAGCATTTGATTATCAAATATATCAAAAGATTTTACCACGTCTTGCAGGGAGCGATGGAAGAACAGAAGAGGTATTGAAGCAGTTGTATGTATTATGTGCAAATGAAGAATATGATAGTGGCAATAGTGACGCTTCATATGCTAAGTATCCTCGTTCCGCTAACAAGCTGTCTCATATGTTAAGGAGGTTCGAGTATGATGGTTTCACCTCTTTCTGGATCTAATAATGAGATAGAGCTAGTTAAGATTGAAACAGAAGAGCTATCATTGACGATTAAGGGAAATCCTTATCATGAAAAATACGAGAGTTTAAAAGAATATCATCCTATGAACGCGGATGAAATGATGTATTTTCATGTGGATGGGAAGGCAGAAGCCGTTTCTGTATTTGATGCGAGATTGCAGAGGCTAGATGAATGGAACGAACACCCGCCAATTTTTTTTGAAAATAGAAGTTATCAGCTTGTTGTTGTTCCAAAAAATAACAAGCAGCTCTCTTTTTATCATGAACATCCGGGGTTTCGAAAACAAGTTAGTTCCATTCAAATGGGATCACTACATGTGTTAATGGGAAATCTTTCATTTCCAAATGAAGTAGGAAATACAACGTTTGAAATTAAAAATGATCAAGATACTTTATTAACTATAACATTTGAAGTTTTCCCGGCAAAACTTGATTATAAGGATGATTACAGAGCCTTACTAGATGAAGTAAATGATGAAATTTATAATTTAGCGTTTCATTTACTAAAGAGAACTTACTTAGGAGCATCTGCAATTTATGCTACAAATCCATCGAAGAGTGAATTCTACCGTATTTTAAATGATTCCTTTGATCGATTTATGAAGTCGATCTCTCATATTAAAAGGCAACCGCATCATACGCTTATGACTAGGCATCAACTTGTACGAGGCGAAAAAATTCGTAAATTGGATTCTGTCGGAATGAACTATTTGCGAAAGCGACCACACTTATTGCAAGGAGAAAACAGTATACCGACTAAGGGAATTACAGCTTATAAGGAAGTGTCTTATGATACGTTAGAAAATCGATTTGTTAAATGGATGATTCAAAGAGTTGTACATAAAATAGATGATTTACTTAAGGCATTAGAGCCGAAGTCTAGATATACACGTGGTGTAACTGATGAAGATTTGCTAGAGCGTGTAAAAAATATGAAGTATCGAATGAAAAATGAATTGAACGATCCATTTTGGAGAGGAATCGGAAAATTAGATCGCTCAGTCTTTTCACTCGTTATCCAGATGGCTGCAGGCTATAGAGATGCGTATCAAATCTTCTTAATGCTATCGCGAGGTTTAACATTACGAGGACAAATTTTCAAAATGTCGGTAAAAGATGTCGCAAGGTTATACGAGTATTGGACGTATTTAAAGCTTGGACAAATTTTATCGAAAAAATATATACCGCTCCATCAAGATGTTATCCAAGTTAAACAAGACGGTTTATATGTAACGCTCGATGAAAGTAAAACTGCAAAAAGAGCGTTTAAGCATCCAGTCACTGGTGAAGTAATAGAACTGTATTTCCAGAAAAGAAACGGTAGACTGCCAACAGTTACACAAAAACCAGATACGATGCTCGCTATTGAGAAAAAGGGAAAGAACTATCAATATCAATACATTTTTGATGCAAAATACCGAATTGATTTTGCTGAAAGGTCTCATTATAAAAAGAAGTATGGTACTCCTGGTCCAATGGAAGAAGACATTAATACAATGCACCGCTACAGAGATGCATTAGTTGTGGAACAAGATGGACCTTTTGAGCGGACAGCTTACGGAGCGTACGTATTATTCCCATGGAACCAAGAGGAAGCGTACGAGAACCATCCATTTTATAAAAGTATCGAAAAAGTAAATATCGGTGGCTTTCCATTCTTACCAAACGCAACAAGACTAGTCGAACAATTTCTAGATCATCTCATTGAAAAAAGCCCAGAAGAAATTATAAAAGAAGGTATTCTCCCAAGAGGGACAAAAGAAGAATGGTATTTATCACTAGAAGAAAAAGTATTAGTGGGCAGCGTGAAAACTGAAAGTGACTATGAAACATATAGAAAAGAAGGCTTATATCAGATATCAGTCACACAGTTAAAACCAGGATGGCAAGAAGCGAAGTACATAGCATTATATGCACCGAAAAAATGGTACGGAGAAAAAGGTGGAATTCAATACGTAGCTAAAATCAAGCACATTCAAATGCAACAAAACGATGAGTATGTACATTTCGAACTAGAGCCATGGAAAAAACTAGACCACCTCATCCGCCCAGTAGGATATGGCATTCAAACATACACCATAACAACTATGTCGTTATTAAAAGAAGTACAAGAACTTCCAGAACTATTCATGAAATCAAAAGAAGAACGAATTCTTTGGAAAACACTGCGTCGTTTTACGAAGCAAGTTAAGGTTGAGTTGGATCATAACAACTTAGATGAGGCTTCTTCTATTAAGAGTTATTATGTGCAGGATGTTCAGATTTGGGTTGATTATGAGAATGAGGTTGTTATGGTGGGGAGAGATGGGCGATTGAAGGAAGTTCCTTTGGAGTTGGTTGTTGGTAGGGGTTCGGTGTTGTTTAAGGCGGTTTTGTGGGAGCTAGATAAGTAGTAAATAGATTTCAATTTATTTTATAAGATCGTGAATAAGGCTTAGAACTTTAAAAATAAAAGGGATGGTTATTGAAATGAGAAATGAATTTTTATTAAAAGACGTTGATGAGGTCTATAGTTTTGGAGTCGAGGGAGACATGTATGATTTGGGTAAGGTTAATTTTACTGTTGCGAAAAAATTAATAGGTCTTATGGAACGTTTAAATCGATTAGAAAAAGAAAATAAAATAATAATTATCATGCGTGGATTTTCTTTTAGAGATCGCAGTAATAGGTTTTCTTTAGCTGACCATGAATATTTTAAGGAAAGTGAATTAAATAAATTTTTTATTGTTGGACAAAAAGGTGCTGATTATCTGCGAGAGCAAGAACAGGAAAAACGGCAATTGTATACGCATAATATGCAAAACAGAGATCAATTGGCAGAAGAAATAAACAATTTGTATGAAGAAGCTACTCAAATTTTAAGAGAAAAACAAGGGGAGCAAGTTAATGGTCAAATAGACCCTAAATTCAACGTAACAACTTCAGATGTTCCCTTATCTCAACTACAATACAATAAATTGTTTTTAACTGCATTTTTACATAATGTAGGTAGAAGGTGGTCGGGGAAGCCTTCTAGTCCGTTGCTTTCTGCGACTTATGGTAACGAAAAAAAAGAAACTGCAAAGAGATTTGCTACTAATGCGAGAGGACAGGGACCTCGAAATAACGGATTTATTCTTTTGGGTTATATTCCTATTGATAATAGGGGATTTGAGAAGTTAACAAATGATTTAAATCGAGAGCTGGAAGATTTAGGTGTGTTGTGGTACGAGGATGCGCATACTGAAGTTATGTTATTGGATGGTATTATGCCACATCGTATAATTGGTTTATTTGAAATAGATATGCATTTAAATGAAACCTTTATTTTAAATCCTTGGTTAAGAGAGATGTTTTTGGAGAATAGAAAATTTTATTATAAACGTGGTATTGAAATTGATCAAAAGAGATTTGATGAATATGCACGAGATTTGGGGTATGCAGCATATGTGAGGGAAATTGATGGAGAAAGGCATAATAGGACGTTTGGGGAGGAAAATTATCACACTATCGTAGCGTTTGAATAGGGTTAATAGATAGGAGAGGTGCCCGTGATAAATTTGAATTAGTAAGAAATACTTATGAAAAATAAAATAATCAAGGAGTGGAGTCTGAAAATGAAAATAGTAAATGTAATAGTGTTTTCAAAAAATATTGTTGGTAACGCACGAGTTTTTTAATTATCGTGACCATATATTTAATTGTAAATTTTTTGATATAATATATACAATACGTATATAAGTGATAGAGGAGATTATAAAATGGCTAAAAAGAAACAAATAAAGGAAATCAGTATTGAAGAAAGCCTTTGGAATGCTGCTAATAAATTGCGTGGTTCAGTTGAGGCATCAGAGTACAAACACGTTGTATTAGGACTAATATTTTTAAAGTTCGCTAGTGACAAGTTTGAAGAACGTAGAGAAACATTGGTTTTTGAACATAAAGAAAAATATTTAGATATGGTAGAATTTTACACCATGAAAAATGTGTTTTACTTACCTGAAGTTTCTCGATGGAGCTTTTTGGTAGAGAATGCAAAACAAGAAGATATTGCTCTAAAAATTGATACTGCACTTTCAACCTTAGAAAAAAATAATCCATCTCTTAAAGGGGCTTTGCCCGATAATTATTATTCTCGATTGGGTCTTGATGTAAGTAAACTTGCAGCTTTAATTGACACAATTAATAATATCGAGACTCTAAAAGATAAACAACAAGATATTGTGGGACGTGTGTATGAATATTTTCTTAGCAAATTTGCATTAGCAGAAGGAAAAGGTAAGGGGGAATTCTATACTCCTAAAAGCATTGTAAATCTTATTACAGAGATGATTGAACCGTACAAAGGTAAAATTTATGACCCTGCTTGTGGATCTGGTGGTATGTTCGTTCAGTCTGTAAAGTTTATTGAAGCACATTACGGAAATACAAAAGATATTTCTATTTATGGACAAGAATACACTGCTACTACTTATAAACTGGCGAAGATGAACCTTGCTATAAGAGGGATTTCTGCTAACCTTGGCGATATGCCTGAGAATACCTTTTTTAAAGACCAACACAAGGATTTGAAAGCAGATTTCATAATGGCAAACCCTCCATTTAACCAAAAGCAATGGAGAGCAGATAATGAATTGACAGACGACCCTCGTTGGGCAGGCTATGATGTACCGCCTAAAGGAAATGCCAATTATGCTTGGATTTTAAATATCGTTTCTAAGTTATCTGAGAATGGTGTGGCTGGATTTTTATTGGCGAATGGTGCATTGAGCAGTGGTGGTGATGAATATAAAATACGAAGAAAGTTAATTGAAAACGATTTAGTAGAAGCTATTTTAGTATTACCACCAAATATGTTTTATACAACTGATATAAGCGTTACGCTTTGGATACTAAATAAAAATAAAAAAGCCCGTACGATAGAACAAAACGGAAAATTGATAAAATATCGCGACCGTGTAAACGAAATTCTGTTTATGGATTTAAGAAAAATAGGTATTCCATTTGAGAAAAAGTATATTCAGTTTTCAGAGGATGATATTGCAAAGATCTATGGAACTTATCATAATTGGCAACAAGACGATTTTGCAGAAAACTATCAAAATATCGCAGAATTTTGTTATAGTGCAACGTTTGAAGAAGTTGCACAAAAAGATTTCTCGTTAGTACCAAGTAAATATGTTAAATTTCTTAACCGTGATGAGAATATTAATTTTGATGGGAAGATGGTAGCATTACAAACTGAATTTATCGACATTCTGAAAGCAGAGGAGAAATCTAGAAAAGATTTACTAGCTATTTTTAAGGAGTTAGGTTATGAAATCAAATTATAAGCGAATTGGGGATTACATCCAAGAAGTCAATGTTCGAAACACTAACCTTAATGTAAGTAATTTGTTGGGGATAAATATTGATAAATTTTTTATGCCTTCAGTAGCGAATACAGTAGGCACAGATATGACTAAATATAAAATTGTCAAGAATGGACAATTTGCTTGTAATAGAATGCACGTAGGTAGGGATAAACGACTACCCGTCGCTCTATCAAAGCAAGTAGACGATATAATTGTTTCACCTGCATATAATGTATTTGAAGTTACAGATAAAGAAGCTCTTGATCCAGAATATTTAATGATGTGGTTTTTACGTGAAGAATTTGATAGAAATGCTTGGTTCTATACGGATGCAGATGTACGAGGAGGCCTAGATTGGAAAGGTTTTTGTAATATGCAACTCCCGATTCCTACAATTTCTAAGCAAAGGGCGATTGTAAAAGAATACAATGTTCTAATAGATAGAATAAACTTGAATAACCACACTATTCAGAAACTAGAAGAAACTGCCCAGGCTATTTACAAGCAATGGTTTGTTGATTTTGAATTTCCTGACGAAAATGGAAACCCCTATAAAAGTAATGGTGGACAGATGGAGTTTAATGATGAATTGGATAAAGAAATTCCAAAAGGATGGGAAGTATCTACATTAAAAGAATTTGGTAAGGTTGTTACAGGTAAAACACCATCAAGTGAGAGTCCTGAACACTTTGGGGATGAAATGCCATTTGTAACACCAGGTGATTTTAAAAAGTATAACAAATTTGTAATTGGAGCAGAACGGAATTTATCTAAGGATGGTTTTAACAGCCTAAAAAATAAAATTCTTAAAAAAGGATCTGTCATAGTAACCTGTATAGGTTCAGATATGGGGAAAGTAGTTTTATCCAGTGGAGAATGTATTACTAACCAGCAAATGAATTCAATAGTAGTAAATCAAGAGTTTTATTCAGACTATTTATACTACTATTTGAAATCAATAGTAACCGAGCTGAAAAGTATTGCAATGGGAGGCTCTACAATGCCGATAATTAGTAAATCTGAATTTGAGAGAATTAATATTATAAAACCAAAAGATGGAGTTCTTGAAAAGTTTGATAATTTATTGAAGCCGATAAATGAATATAATTTTACTAACTCAAAAATTTCAAATGCGCTTTTAGACTTGAAGGGATTATTATTGTCTAAACTTGCAACAATGGAGGATAACCAATGAAATTTACAGAAGCGTCCTTAGAACAAGCTGTTATAGAGTTATTTAAATCTGAAGATTACCAACCCAAAAATGGTATGCACATTCATAAAGAAATGAGTGATGTGCTCCTTCGTGATGATATAAAAGTGTTTTTACGCAATAGATATTCTAATGATGAAATTACAGAGAATGAAATTGAAAGTATCATCCGTCAAATGGAAGTACTACCTTCCTCTACCTTGTATGATAGCAACAAGGCCATTATCAAAATGATTTCTGACGGTTTTACTTTCAAGCGAGAAGACCGTAGCAAGAAAGATTTATTTATTCAATTGATCGATTTTAAAACTTTAAAGAATAATCTATTCAAAGTAGTCAACCAACTAGAAATACAGGGATATGAAAAACGTATTCCTGACGGTATCGTGTATGTGAACGGCTTGCCTTTGGTTGTACTAGAGTTTAAAAGTGCAATTAAAGAAAACACCACAATTAAAGATGCCTTTACACAGCTTACTGTTCGCTATCGCAGAGATATTCCCGAACTTTTTAAATATAATGCTTTTTGTGTCATTAGTGATGGCGTAAATAACAAAGTGGGTTCGCTATTTGCTCCTTATGATTTCTTTTATGCTTGGCGTAAAATAGAAGGTAACGAACCTTTGGAAAGGGACGGCATTGATTCGCTCTTCACAATGATAAAAGGTTTGTTTAATCAAAAACGTCTGCTGGATGTAGTTCGCAACTTTATATACTTTCCTGACACAAGTACTCAGGAAGGAAAGATTGTTCCTCGTTATCCACAATACTATGCTGCCAACAAATTGTTTGAAAGCATTAAACGGAATATGAAACCACATGGAACTGGTAAAGGTGGTACTTACTTTGGGGCGACAGGTTGCGGTAAGAGTTTTACAATGCTTTATCTCACAAGGCTTTTGATGCGAAGTGTACATTTACAAAGTCCAACAATTGTCTTGATAACCGACAGAACGGATTTAGATGACCAGCTTTCGGCCCAATTTACAAACGCTAAAGGTTTTATTGGTGATGACCAAGTAATAAGTGTAGAGAGCCGTGCAGAATTAAAAAACTATTTACAAAGTAGAAAAAGTGGGGGAGTATTCTTAACTACCATTCATAAGTTTAATGAAGATATCGACCTACTTACCGACAGAACAAATGTGATTTGTATTTCAGACGAAGCACACCGTTCTCAAATCAATCTCGACCAAAAAATAAAACTTACCAAAGATGGTGTAGAAAAGAAATATGGATTTGCCAAGTATTTACACGATTCTTTACCCAATGCTACATATGTAGGCTTCACAGGAACTCCAATTGACGCAACAATGGATGTTTTTGGGGAAGTTGAAGATTCCTATACAATGAAAGAATCAGTTTATGACGAAATTACAGTTAGGATTGTGTATGAAGGTAGGGCCGCGAAAGTAAATTTGAATGAAGCTAAACTGAAAGAGATTGAAGATTATTATAAAAAATGCGAAGCAGACGGCGCAAATGAACATCAGATAGAAGAAAGTAAAAGAGCTGTAACTCAAATGGACGTTATTCTTGGTGACCCTAAACGTTTGAAATTGGTGGCAAGTGACTTTGTCGAACATTATGAAAAACGAATCGAGGAAGGTGCAACCGTAAAAGGTAAAACAATGTTTGTGGCTTCCAGCCGTCCGATTGCTTACGAATTATACAAGCAGATACTTGCCTTGCGTCCACATTGGGCAGAGATTAGAGAATGTGATGAAGGAGTAGAACTTTCTGAAAAAGAAAGACAGGAAATTAAACCCATTGAAAAGATTAAAATGGTGATGACTCGAAATCGAGATGACATCAAAGATTTGTATGATTTGTTGGGTACAAAAGATTATCGTAAAGAGTTAGACAGGCAGTATAAAAACGAAAAATCAAATTTCAAGATTGCCATAGTTGTTGATATGTGGCTAACTGGTTTTGATGTGCCTTTCTTAGATACGATTTACATTGATAAACCTATACAACAACATTCCTTAATTCAAACCATATCACGAGTAAACCGTGTGTATGAAGGTAAAGAAATGGGATTAGTGGTAGATTATATTGGCATTAAGAGCAATATGAATGTGGCGTTGAAAAAATATGGTGTAGTAGGTGGAGAGAATTTTGACGGTACTGAAAAGGCTGTTGTAATTGTAAAAGATCAGTTAGATTTGCTGGCGAGGATCTTCCACAAGTTTGATAGTACTGCCTATTTTAAGGGAACATCTTTACAACAATTACAATGCTTAAACCAAGCTGCAGAATTTGCACAGCAAACTGATGAATTAGAAAAGCGGTTTATGACGATTGTAAAGAAACTTCGTTCTGCTTATAATTTGTGTTGTTCTAGTGAAGATATAAGCCAAATTGAAAGGGACTATATCCACTTTTATTTTGCTATTAAATCTATCATTCATAAACTAACTGTAGGAGAAGCACCTGATACTGCTCAGATGAATGAAAAAGTAAGACAGATGATACAGGAAGCCTTGATAAGTGAAGGTGTCGAAGAAATATTTAAGCTCGATAAAAATGATCCGAAAAATAATGCCGATTTATTCAGTGATGAATATATGGAAAAAATTGATAAAATCAAATTACCGAATACCAAGATTAAGCTCTTGCAAAAGCTATTGGCAAAGGCAATCGGTGAGTTTAAGAAGACAAATAGAATACAAGGGATAGACTTTTCAAAGAGATTAAAGAAATTAATTGAAATTTATAATGAAAGAAAAGACTTTCAAGCAATGCAAAGCGATGTGTTGGACGATGTTGCAGATCAGTTTGCAGATTTGTTTGCAGAGCTTGTAAAGGAGCGAAACTCATTCGAAGGTTTAGGAATTGATTTTGAAGAAAAAGCGTTTTACGATATCCTGAAAGCAATTTCTGAGAAATATGAATTTGAATATGCACACGATAGACTTATAAATCTCTCACAAGAGATAAAAAAAATCGTTGATCATAAATCTAAGTATACAGATTGGTCGAATCGCGATGACATTAAGGCAGAGCTAAAAGTAGATTTAATTTTAGCGTTGGCTGAAAACGGATACCCTCCTGTTCCTCGAGACGAAATATTTAAAGAAATCTTTGAACAAGCAGAGAATTTTAAAAAGTATATAGTTAATTAACTTAAAAGTATGCACTGTATTGATAATCTGCTAGTATACTCTTTATTATAAAAAGATATTCTTTTGTATTTTTTTGAAATTTGTAGATTTATTAAATGAAGAAGAAAAAATATCGATTCCAGGAATTTTGATAGATAAATATCTTGATTAAAATAGTCAGATTTCACATATTAGTATTGATATAGTGCACATAGGATAATGAAGTAAATAATGAGTGATGAAATGAAAAATTGAATGTAGTTTGTTTGGGAATAATATATTAATAGATATATGAATAAATGTAAAAATATGAAATAATAGAAGAAGCGTATAATATTAACTTTCTAAATTTAGAGGTATTAGGCAGAATTTTGAATGGTTTGAAACTTGAAAAATGTAGATGACAAGAGCTAACTCATAATTTATGAGTTAGCTTATTCGTTTAGTTGATAAGAAATGAAAGATGGAATTGAATCTGTTTATCTGGTTATAATGTTGTATGGTGATAAAGAATGTTTGAAGTTTTTTATTTTCATTAATTTATGTCTTTAATTCTTAAAACTTATTTGTAGGATTAAATATTGTTTTGCTAATTTTATATGGAGGTAATGATGAGCGAACAACAATTATATATCAAGCTAGCCGATACTATTAAAAAGATGGACAATATAGAGAGGAATGCTGACAGCTCTTTAAAAGGATACTTTTTTCAAATACACTTTACTTTAAATAAGGTGTTGTGTTTAGAGGGGAATAATATCAAAGTTTATGTTGAAAAGGTTGAAGACGTACTAGAGGATGCTTTACAAGAAGAAGGGAAGATCCGAATAATTCAGGTGAAACATCATGAAACAAAAACTTATAATTCAACATATACAGAACCGATGTTATATCTGTATAAAAGTTTTTTAATTTCTAAAATTGATAACGTATCAGATTACTTTGATTTTAACTTGGTAAAATATGATTTATCTAATGAGAGAGAAGCGGAAGAAGTTTTTCAAAGCGCGCTTAAATCTGGAAGTAAGAAGAACTTAAAAATTAAAGATGAAATCCAAAAATTAGAACAGGAAATTTCGATCGAAAAGATTCAATTATATGATGAATTTTTAAATTTATGTAGGATTACAACATCACTAGATATAGAAAATACCGTAAGTTCTAGTAAACAGTACATAAAAGAAATGTTTGCTGGTGAGGATGAGAAACTGAAACTTATTGATGATTTTTATGGTTGGGCGTGGGTGCATATAGTAGACAACCTTGATAAAAAAGACTTTTATATAACGAAGAATTTATTACGAGAATTATTTTTAGGGAAAGTTGTGAATATAAAGGAATATTTAGAAAATCAAAATTGGAAAGATATGAAAAACTCATTTGATAATATTAATATTAATTTAAGTGATATAGGACAGAATGTTGAAGAAATTAGAGGAGATATAAAAAATGTAAGAAAAGGAATAGCTACCTTAGTAAAAGAAAAAGAGAATGACGAAAATGGATTAATTTTAATATTTATTAATCAGATAATAAAAGAAATCAAAGATGAAATAGAGGATGAAGAGTATGATGACGAGTTAGAGGAAGAAGGAATAGAGTTGCTCTCTGATATATTAGTTGCTTCTTTGAATGAAATCAGAGATTTTATATTAAAGCAGATTGAAAATGATTTAGGGAAGTACTATTTTCTTTTAAGTATTGTCACTACTTCGATTGACGAAATAGATTTTCAAACTAATAAAATACAGCACTTTTATCAATGTTCAAATGATATAAAAACTTTTATTAGAAGGTTAACAAAAATATATTTTTATAAAAAATATATTGAAAAAAGCATCAAGAGGATTGGTGAAATGTTTAATTTTGTAGGAAAAGGAATATGGATGATCAGTGCAAAGGATAATTATAATATCAACTTACTAGGGGGAGAAGATTCTTCAAAGAGAAACTCATGTATTAATAGTTTAATGAAAAAGTATAGATATAATTATGATAATAATTTTCCGGACCTAATATTACTTAAAGGAAATAAACGTGGAAGTGTATCTGATTTAGATATTACTAAAGGAAGTAATCAACATATAAATTATGCCAAAAAAAGAATAGACAAGAGGGAAAGAGAAATTTTTCTTAAATGTATTAATTGTTTGGATGAAGGTGATTACAGTACTGTTAAGGATTGCACTAATATATTTAAGTTTGGATGTGAAATTAATATATGAATTTTTTTGAGGTACTTAGTTTAGAGTTTTATAATAACTCTTTTGAAAATGATTTAAGTTTATTAGAACAAAGTGAAACATTTAATTTTATTTTTACAAACAATTATGAGGTGTATTTTGTAAAATATATTGAAGAGCTTAATAGCCATGATGTGGTATGGAAAATTGAAAATGAAATATATGATTTTCAAAAGGATATACTGAGTAAAAATTCAGAGCTAGCATACAATTTAAATTTTGTTATAGTTTCAGATAAAATAAATTCTCGAACTAGAAGGATTTTAGAACAGGATAAATATACTTCAAAGAAAATAATAATTAGTACAAGTAATTTAGAAAAAGATATTGAATTATTACCTTTTAAGAAAAAGACATTTATTCAATCGAATATAGATGAAAACTTGGGAGATTTAATTAGAGTTAATTTACATAAAATGAGAGTTGGGGAAGAGATTATAGAATTTTTAGAGAAAAGTAGCATAGAAGAAACAGATATTGATGCCATATTAGAACTAGTGGGAGTGGAAAATAAAAAATGATAAATAAGGGGATAAGGCTATTAAGAGTTGAAATTAGCGGTTTCCGAGGTTATGACAGGAAAGTTGTATATAATTTTCCAAGAATAGATAGTGTATTTTTACTTTCAGGCTCAAATGGTTACGGAAAGACGAGCTTTTTTGATGCAATTGAATGGTGCTTTACAGGTGAGGTTCAAAGACTTGTAGATAATCTAGAAATTAAAAGAGATAAGAAAAATCCAACGGAACAAACAATTATTAATAATATACAAAATCGAAAAAAAAATATTTTTGCTAGTGTTAGTATTAAATTTATTCTAGAAGAAAAAGTATATGAAATAAAAAGAGTAAGTGAAAAATATGCAAAAGATTATTCTAAAGAAAATACAAAAATCTATTTAGTTTCAAATAATTCAGAGGTATTAAAAGATGAAGAATGGATAAACTCTATATTTTATGAAGGAAACTTAAAAACATATAAATTTACTGAGAAATTTGCGAATTATCATTTATGTTCACATGAAAAAAATTTAAAAATACTGCAAAAAAATAGAGAAGGCATTCATAGTATGCTTTCTATATTATTTGGGGAAAATAAATTGGATTTATATAGAAAAAACATTAAAGAAATTGTAGAAAAAGTAAAAGAAAAAACTAAGTTTAAAAATGAACAGTATGATGAAGTTCAAAATTTATTTTCAGAAATCTTAGAGGGACAGCATGAATCGGTTGGTATATTAGAGTATGTAAAAAAGTATAACGAAAACCTTCTAATTGGAGAATCGGTTATAGATCCCAAAATGCTTCTTGAGGATAATTTAGTAAAAAGGTACGAGAGACTGCAGAGTGTGAATTATTTGTTAGAGAATCAGCAAGAGTATGTAAATTACAAGGAATATTTAAGTTATTATAAGGTTAAAAGTGAGTATGACTTTTTTGTTAGTAATATAGAATCCGTGTACATAGATCTTAAAAATTTGCTAATAGAAAAAAATGTTTCATTCGATGAGTTGGAACAAAAAGAAAAGGATTTGCAAATTTTACAAAAAAAAATGATTAATTTGGGTAAAACTTTACAAGAAGATGGCAGTATTCAAGATAATGATATAGATTCTTTTCAGCATCTTTTAACAGAATATAAATATGAATTCCAAATCGTTCAATTAAAAGATTTGTTAGAGCTAGTTCTAAAGGATAATGAAAGAAAAGAAATTAAGAATAAGATAACTTTTATGAGTAATGAGAAAAAACATTTTGAAAGAGAAAATTTGAATTTCATTAATATGATATCTTATGCAGCTAAGCATTTACAAGATAGTCATGATTTTGATAAGTGCCCGCTGTGTATGCAAGTAATTACTTCTAAAAAACTTAAAGATATTATTACGGAGCAAAAAAATAGATTTTCAACATGGGATAGAGAAATAGCTCGATTAGAAAATGACTATAGAATGTTGTTAGAAAAAAGTATAGAGAATAAGAAAGATTTACAGAAAGAAATAGAGTGCGTATTAACATTTATAAAAATAGAAATAAAGAATGTCCTTATTAAGATTCAAGCTAAGCCCAAAATAGCTCAATTAGAGAAGGATTGTAAAAGTTTGAATTTGGTTTTGAGCGATTTAAATGATCATTCTATTAGAATGTATAGGGAATTGATTTTTAAAAATGTTGAGGATAGCTTGAATAAAGTTGACACGAGTAAAATTTTATTACCCTTGAAAGATATATCGGACTATATTTCCCTATACGAAAAGGAATTAAATACATATGGGAAGTTTGTTAACAACGTTAAAAGTAGTAAAGTTCAAGATAATTTATCATATTTAAAACAGATTATAAATAATAATAAGTACTTAGTAGCGAAAAATAAGCTGGAGATTTTAAAGAAGGAACTAGAGATATTAGAGAAGAAACAAAAAAATATTATTAAAATAAAAACCATGGTGAATAAAGTAGCTAACGAATTAGAACAAATGTATAAAGAGGAGCTAGAAGATCCTATTAACTATGTTTATAAAAAAATAAATAGACATAGTAATTTTTCTCGAATAAATCTTTCGTTACCGAAAAATGGAGGGAATAAAAAACTTGATACGACTGTGGGAGAGCAAGGAGAATACGTTAATCTTTCAAATATTTTAAGTTCAGGCCAGATAACAACGGTTGCCTTAAGTTTCTTTTTAGGGATTGCTTTTAGAAAGAAATTTTCAAAGTTTAATATTTATTTTTTTGATGATCCTATTCAACATTTAGATGATTTAAATGTTTTATCCTTTGTAGATTTGCTAAGAGTACACCTAAAAGAGCATGATTTTGCTAACCAAATTTTTATTTCAACTTGTAATGAAGATGTTGATAACTTAATAGTATCAAAAATGGGACATTTTGATATTGGAGTTACGAAGTTTTTATTTAGAAATTATAATGAGTTTGAGGTAGTTAACTGTTAAAGAATAATTATATATGTGTAAGGATATTGGTGGAAAATTTAATTACATTAGAATAGTAGGGAAAATAAGCACTGTTGTTTAATTCGTATAATAAAATATGAATCGAACGACGGTGTTTTCTGTGTGAACTAATTAGAATTAAAGAAGGAATTTAGTCAATGTTAAAGAGAGATTTAATAATAGAAGAAAAACCAAACGGAGGAAAAATCCCATGCCAACCTACAACAAACTAATCCGAAACAAAATCCCGCAAATAATAAAAACCAACGGAAAAACACCTACAACAAGAATCCTACCCGAAGACGAATACATAAAAGAACTCTGCAAGAAAACACAAGAAGAACTAAAAGAATACATCGAAGCAAAAACAAAACCCGATAAACTCGAAGAACTATCCGACCTACTAGAACTAATAAACGCCCTAGCCGAACACGAAGACACAACCCTAGAAGAAATCAACAACATCCGTAAAAAGAAAGCAGAAGAAAGAGGCGGCTTCTCAGATCGAGTGTTTCTAATCGAAGTAACCGATAACTAACCCCTCCTAAGCCCCTTGCAAGCCCCTACCAAGTAATAAATCACTAAGAAAAAACACAACAAAACAAAAACAACTACAAACACCGTAGTAGTAGTCAAAAAATTTTTTGAAATAACACGCCAAAAACCCGGCCCTCCCGCCTATATATATTACAAAGGGGCTTTTACATTTTGAACGGAGATGGGAGGAATTAGGATGGCGGTATATCGTAATGTGCAGGTGAATTTTTGGCAGGATGATTTTGTTTTGGATTTGACGCCGGAGGAGCGGTATTTTTATGTTTACTTATTAACTTGTTCGAAGACGACGCAGTGTGGGATTTTTCCTTTTCCGAAGCGGTTAGCTGAGATGGAGACTGGTTATAATCGGGAGACTGTTGATAAGCTTGTGCAGCGCTTTGTTGATTATGGGAAGATTCTTTATGATGCGGATACACGGGAGTTATTCGTTTTGAATTGGCTTCGTTATAATCCTGTGACGAATACGAATGTGGAGAAGTGTGTGCTTCGTGAGCTTAAGGGTGTGAAGAATAAGGAGTTTGTACATATGTTTCTTCAGAAGTGCACTGAGGAGGAGCTGAATGTTCCGATGCTTTTAGCACATTTCGGTATGCCTGATGATTTGACTGTGGATGATGTTGAGCCGATTTGTGAGGAGACAAAGGAAGAAGAGGTTGTGGAGGAAGAAACGGGAAGTCGTGTGTTTTCTTTTTATGAGCAACATTTCGGTAGTTTGTCTCCTTTTGCGGTGGAGGAACTGAGTGCGTGGATGGAAGATTTGTCAGAGGAGCTTGTGTTGAAGGCGCTTCAAATTGCGTTTGAGAATAATAAGCGGACGGTTGCTTATGTGAAGGGCATTTTGAGAGGCTGGCACGGGAAAGGGTTTACGAAAGTGTGTGAGGTTGAGGCAGATACGGCTAAGTTTCGGAAGAAGGAGTCGTCTGTTAGTACGGGGGAGACGGAGGAGTTTTTGGCGAGGTGTGAGGAGTGGGAGAAGAATGCGCCATCTGAGGAAGAGTTGCAGCGCTTTTTAGCGGAGCGCGGGTGGCGGCCATGAGTATTCAAAATGTGGAGGCGGAAAAGACGGTGTTAGGTTCTCTACTACTTGATGGAGAGCTTATTAAGGAGTGCCGTTTGACGGAGCAGTATTTTTCGATGCCGGTGCATAAGTCTATATTTCAGTTAATGAGAAAGATGGAAGGAGAGGGGCAACCGATTGACCTTGTGACGTTCACTTCTAGAGTGGATCCGAATTTTTTGAAGGGGATCGGGGGAATGGAGTATTTTATAGGGTTAATGGATGGTGTGCCTACTACTAGCAACTTCTCATATTATGAGGGGCTTGTTCGAGGTGCCTGGAAAATGTATCAGGCTGGTGTTCTTGGGCACAAGATGGGAGAGCGTCTTATTGCGGAGAAGAGTGAGAAAATTATTGGTGAGACGATTACGGCACTTTGTGAGTTAGAGGAGAAGGACTGTGTATGTGAGTTTGATTTGAAGGATGCGCTAGTTGATTTATATGAAGAGCTTCATCAAGATGCGAAAGAGATTACAGGGATTGAGACTGGTTATACGTCGCTAAATAAAATGACGTGCGGATTGCAGGAAGGTGATTTTGTCGTTCTTGGTGCGCGTCCTTCTATGGGGAAGACTGCGTTTGCGCTTAACGTTGGACTGCATGCGGCGAAGTCTGGAGCGGCGGTTGGATTGTTTTCGTTAGAGATGAGTAGTAAGCAATTGTTAAAAAGGATGGCTTCTTGTGTAGGTGAAGTGTCAGGAGGCAGGCTGAAAAATCCGAAGCATCGTTTTGCGATGGAAGATTGGGAGAAGGTAAGTAAGGCGTTTGCGGAGATTGGTGAGTTGCCACTTGAGATTTATGACAATGCAGGTGTTACGGTGCAAGATATTTGGATGCAAACTCGTAAGTTAAAGAGGAAGCATGGAGATAACAAGATTTTAATTATTGTAGATTACTTGCAGCTTATTACGGGCGATCCGAAGCATAAGGGCAATCGATTTCAGGAAATTAGTGAGATTTCGCGTAAGCTTAAGTTATTAGCACGTGAATTAAATGTTTGTGTAGTAGCGTTATCACAGTTATCTCGTTCTGTAGAGTCACGGCAAGATAAGCGTCCGCTTTTATCTGATTTAAGAGAGACCGGACAAATTGAGCAAGATGCGGATGTCATTATGCTTATGTATCGTGAAGATTATTATGATAAGGAAACGATGCAGAAAGAGATGACGGAGATTCATGTGGCGAAGCACCGGAATGGGCCTGTGGGGAGTTTTAAGCTGAGGTTTTTGAAGGAGTTTGGGCGGTTTGTGGAGATTGGATGATAAAATAGAAGAAGGCATATAAAAAGGTAAAGGAGTGGTTACGGATGACAAAAGTAGGTCGTTTATATGAACAAGAGAAGCAAGAAGAAATTGATAAAGCACTTTCGGCAGCTGGAATGCTTTTTAAAGGAATGAGTGTAGAAGAAATAGCTAAAAAATTAGATGTAACAATTGAAAAGGTAAAAGAGTGGGAGAAGCGTTTATCTCATTAATCGCCGGGGTAATGGCAGCGTCTGTATAAATTTATACAAAAATAGCCGAATATTTACTATATAATAGTCGGCTATTTTTGTACGGAGAAGTTGTTAGGTTTAATACGCAAAATTTTTTATTTGCTCTTGAATATGTTTCTTATTTCCCCATAAAGAAAGTCTTTCTCTCTGCCGTAATCCATTGCTGCAAGTCATCTTGGCTACGTCGGACAAGTCGATTTACTAACACATCATGCCATACATAATCCTCTAATAAGTATATATGAACGGGGTCATCTGTATAAAAAGCAATATTACGCTCTTCAAGTGATGGTCCATAAATCATCTCTTTAGAATCTATCGATACAATAAACCAATGTTCTGTAGACAAGGTTTCTGTATAAGGTGTTATGCGATGGGCTTCTAGATTTTTAATGGGATTTTCAACATGTAGGGTAATACCTTGTATTGTAACTTTATCAGCTACTTCAGATAGATCTTCTTTTAACGCTTCATACATCTCATCCCACATTGAAATGACAATACGTCGTTCTGCTTTTTTTATTAATGCCTGACAATAGCTAATGATTGTTTGATTGTCTTTTAAAGTAATCACTCGATTATCTGTTTTTTCTTCGGAAGTTTCTAGTTTTTTTAATGAATCACTTATTCCTTCATATGTAGACTGCCATTCTGATTGCGCCTTCTGTAAAAAGATTTCAACAGGTAGAGGTGAATAGCGAGTGGTGTCATTTATTTCTTCCTTCATGACAATTCCTTTTTCTACAAGGTTACCTAAAATCTCATAAATTCGCGCTCTTGGGACACCCGAATCCTTACTCACTTGATAGGCTGTGACAGGCCCCTGTTTAACAAGAGATACATAAGATTTAGCTTCATATTCATTGAAACCAATTTTTTTAAGCTGTTGCACTATGTAGTCCACTTTTTTCGTCCTCCGATGTTTGCTTTTATATTTCAACGTTACAATAACTATTTACATTTAGCAAATTATTAGTTACTATTCGAATAGTGACTAAAGGGGAGGCTACTAATATGGATTTTTATTTAGACCCATCTGTATTAATGATGTTGATTGTTTTTGGATTTGTAGCTGCATTTATTGATTCAGTTGTAGGTGGTGGTGGACTCATTGCTTTACCAGCTTTATTATTTACAGGACTGAATCCAGCAAGTGCAGTAGCTACGAATAAACTAGCATCGACAATGGGAAGTGCAACTAGTAATATTGTGTTTTATCGTTCTGGTAATCTTAATTTGAAATCGGCGTTTAAATTAGTTCCGCTTACTTTCATAGGTTCCATAATAGGGGCATGGACCGTTCATTTGATGAATCCAGAAGTACTGAAGCCATTGATGTTAATTATGCTTGGTGCGGTCGCTATTTATACGATATTCAAAAAGGATTGGGGTAGTATTTCCACTCATAAGAAATTGTCTGGTCGACACGTCATTATTTTTACCTTTTTTATTTTTGCTATTGGTTTTTATGATGGATTTCTAGGTCCTGGAACAGGTTCATTTTTAATGTTTTCTCTTTTATTTATTGGGTATGATTTTTTAAAAGCAGCAGGTAATGCGAAGCTTCTTAATTTAGGAAGTAATGTTGGTGCATTGTTGATGTTTATGTATGTAGGGCAAGTCAACTATGCATATGGTTTTATCATGGGGATTGCTCAAATTGCTGGAGGGATTGTTGGCTCCAAATTTGCTATAAAAAAAGGAAGCGGGTATGTTCGTGCTCTTTTCATTACAGTAACTTGTTTATTGTTAGCGAAAAATCTGTATGACTATATTCAGTAAGTAATTAAAGAACGTAGAAAAGGTCAAAGATCCCTACATAGAATATAAGAAGATACCAGGAAAAAATTCCTTTTAACATTTTTTAGATGCTACCTTATTTGAAGATAGCATCTAAAAAGAAAATCTAAGTGAAGAGAATGAAAAAAATATAAACTCATATTTTTCTATGTGAAATTTCATTTGTTTTGTTTACATAATATCTTTACAATTATTTGATAAAATAAAGTCAACTGCATATTGTGGGGGTGGGTGGTTATCCCTTCTTTCCATTTGGAAGGAAAGGGGGTGATAATATGGAGTTTTTGTTTGACCTTTTAAAAGAATTTGTAAAAGCGACTGTGCGCGAAGTTTCAGCGTATTTTTTGCGGAAGCAACTTCTGGGTAAAGACAACAAAAAACCCACTCCGCGCCGTAGGAAGCAAAAGGGTGGGTTTCGTAAAAAATAATAACGTATAATAACCACCACCCTATACGGTAGCAGTTAAGGAAGAGATGTTAGCGCATCTCTTCCTTTTATTATATGCCAATTTATTCGCTGTTACACTTATATAGTATTCTACGGAAAATATATCATATTCCTATTTTGTGGTCAATTTGATCCCGCTTTAACGGGCAGTAAGACCCCCCACCTCAAAATTCAGTGGAAGCAAAGAAGTTAGGTGGGGGTCGGGCTGTCCGTAAAAGTCCGATTGGTGAGGGCTGATTAAAGTTTCACTTTATTGCATAATTGAAAAGGTGTAGTCTTATTCCTCTTCAAACTGAAAAATATCCCGATTAATAAGTTGGTGGAGATACCTATCCATTTCAGCAGCAGAAACGCTTTTTTTATTTTTAAACCACCATGTGCTTAATGAGGTGATTGCCCCTGAATAAAACTCAATGATTAAATCATTTGGTATCGTATGGTTTTTGCAAAGTTGATTTAATGCTTCTATTTCTTGTTTTCTCGTTTCGTGACTTAAATAATGTGTACGGGTAATAAATTGTTCATCAGACATTTGCGTTTCTAATATTTTACCGAGTTCTTCATGATGTAGGAATTGTTCCATTACTTGAAATGGTTTACTTAATCGATCTGAAACCGGTATTTCAGCAATCATCTTGCCGTATCGTTTAAATCCAAATGTTAATAAAGCATCTTTATCTTCAAAGTGTTTATAAAAGGTTGTTCGGTGTACCATTGCACGGTCACATATTTGGTTAATCGTGATCGTACTATATTTCTGTTTTGATTGCGTCATTAATTCAAATAAGGAATCCCACAGTAATTTATGTGTACGTCTAATACGTAAATCAAGTTGTTTTTCATTATCATTCATCTACAATTCTCCTTTTTTGTAGATTAAATATACAGTGGTTGAAAATTGATTCTCCCTTTTTAATCTACATATGTATATTATATTACATGTGTTTAGGTATATTTAAAGTTTTTTAAGTAAGAAACAGGAGGAGAATCTGTAAATGAATATGACAACTAAGAGCCCTACAAGTGGCAAAGTTGATACTTCTAATTTGAAACATACCCCCATTTTAATTGCATTACTTTTAGGAGCAATGGTTGCATTATTAAATGAAACATTACTTGGTAATGCGTTAACGGTATTAATGAAAGAATTTGACGTAACCGCTTCAACGATTCAATGGCTTTCTACAGCTTACATGTTAGTAGTTGGGGTTTTAGTTCCAATTACAGCGTTACTTCAGCAATGGCTCACAACGAGACAAATGTTTTTGATCGCTATGGTAACGTTTTTAGTCGGTACATTAATTGCGGGATTCGCACCGACATTTTCCGTTTTATTAATTGGCCGTATCGTCCAAGCTGTAGCGACGGGGTTAATTACACCGTTATTAATGAATACGATTTTAATCATTTGTCCACCTGAAAAACGTGGTGCGACAATGGGATTAATCGCACTCGTGATGATGGCAGCTCCGGCAATTGGCCCTACATTATCTGGAGTAATTGTGGATTCATTAAATTGGCGCTGGTTATTCTATATTGTTATTCCTATCGTGATCATTTCCATTATGATTGGGATGAAGTACATTCAAAATGTTTCAGAGTTAACAAGGCCAAAAGTAGATTACCCATCTATCCTTTTATCGACATTAGGATTTGGCGGGCTTGTGTATAGCTTTAGTGCATCGGGTGATTTAGGATGGTCCGATGCAAAAGTGTATGGCACTTTAATTGTTGGGCTTATCTCATTATGTATTTTTGCCGTTCGACAATTGAAAATTGAGAATCCAATTTTAGAATTACGAGCATTTAAAGTTCCGATGTTTACATTATCAGTTGGATTAATTGTCATTGTGATGATGTCGTTATTTTCAACGATGACTTTATTACCGATGTTCCTGCAAACCGTTTTACTCGTTACAGCTTTTAAATCAGGAATTATCATGCTTCCGGGAAGTGTTATTAGCGCCATAATGGGACCAATCGCAGGTAAACTATTTGATAAATTTAGTCCGAAAGTTATTATCGTTCCCGGCATTGTCTTAGTAGGAATTGCAATGTTCTTATTTAGAGGCATTACTCCTGATACATCAATGGTACAAATTATTATTATGCATAGCGTATTAATGGTTGGACTCATGTTTGTCATGACAGCACAAACATACGGTTTAAATCAATTAACACCAGATTTATATCCGCATGGAACAGCACTATTTAGTACGTTGCAACAAGTAGCTGGTGCAATTGGTACAGCTATCTTTATTTCGAAAATGTCTTCAGGAACAACTAAGTATATGGAAAGCTCCGCAAATCCACTGGATCCAGTAGAGAAGTTAAACGGTTTAACGTCAGGGTTCCAAGGTGCATTTGCACTTGGGTTAATCTTTATTATTGTTGCATTTATCGTATCGTTATTCTTAAAAGAAGAGAAAGAAGGAGTAAAGGCAGCGAGGGTTTTACAGAACGAACATTAAGGTTTATATAAAAAAGACATCTTTCCCTAGAAAAGATGTCTTTTTTATATTTTTTTCGTAACACTTGTTTTGGGTGTCTTCATACATAAGAATTGGTATGTACAATAATTATCCTTTTTGAGAATAAGGATGCAAAGCCGTACTAATAACTAATAGTTCACCAGATGATTTAGTGACATCGTATATAGATCCTGTTATGAGAATAGGTATAGCGATGATTATAAATTTATTATATTTGCATTAAACGATTTTTGCGTTTTTTATAGTAAAAATTAGAGCCTCTTCAATAAAAAGGAATTAAATATGGTATTCTTTAGTTAATATATTTAAACGAAGACAGGGGAAATGAAGATGGACAAGAAGCTAACGTATTGGCTAGCATCTATTATAGGGGGAGTAGTACTTGCAACTGGTATGACTTATGGAATGTTACAGTTTGCTGAAGTCCCGCTTGGGAGTGAGGACCATGTTTTTGCAGAGGTTAATAAAGAAGACACACTATCGAATGAAGCAGAAGTGAAAGGCTCAAATGCACAACTTCACATTACAGTAACTTCTACTGAAGAAGAAGTGATTTCAGCTATGCATAGCATGACTCATCAAAAAGTAAAAGCGTGTGAAGGAAAGGGAGCAACCCCTATGTCCAAAAATAATGCAGAGAAAGTAAGAAACATTCTAAACGGAAACAATTTCAAGAATAAAGAAGAGCTATTAGCAATTACTGAAAGATGGGCAAATAGAGATTTTAGTAAAATTTTAGAAGAACATAACTATTTTATTAAACTTCAAGGTGGCAAGATAGGTGAAGCTACAGTGATGGATACGGTAGACGAGCAAGTATTCTGTCTCAATACTTTCGGTGATGATGTAACGGCTACATTAGTTAAATCAGGAGATCTTCAAGCGTTGTAAGGTGTTTTTTCTTTAATATAAAGAAAGCCTCAAGTATTCATATACTTGAGGCTTTTCTAATGGAAAGATAGGAATGATCCGAATTCTTTACATTAAGAACAAAGTGGAATTACTCCTAAACCAATTAATAAAGCTGCAGCAACTGCTGGAATTGGTACAGGAATTTGAATACCTTCTACAAACAAGAAATACTGACCACTTACTATTTTAAAACAAACTAATTGCATGGCTATTCCTCCCTTCTTTTAGAATTAATACATTATATTAATTTATCTATTTATTGTTATAGTTGAATTATTCATTTTTGAAAATATAGTTAATATGTGAATAGTTTTCGAAAGGACCTGCTCAATCAATACGAAAAAACATAAGATGAAACGAATCCATTAAAATACATGAGTGAACCTTAGTTTTCCCCTCTTATCTAAAGGAGGAACTATTATGGGTTATGGTGGTAGTTGTGGCGGTTGTGGCTTCTCGGGAGGCTTTGCTTTATTAGTCGTGTTATTCATTTTATTAATCATCGTTGGAGCTTCTTGCTTCTGCTAAAAACTATTGGAAAAGACACTCATATGGAGTGTCTTTTCTTTCGTGCAAAATGATTCCTGATAATATCCAACTGTATATAGTATACGGTATATTTTTTCCTCATTAGACATATAAAAATGTTGGAGGGATGTTATGAAACTAGTAGGGAAGCACATTTATATTCGGCTTTATAAAACTGCTGATGCTAACTTACATATTAGAAATCGCGAATTTTTTCAACGAGTTTGCCCGTTGCTCCCAGAAGTTTTTTATACAGAAGAACATCAAAAAATACGTCTTGAACAAGCTCTAAAAAAGACAGCTGAAGGGCAAGTATACCCTTTCGGAATCTTTTTAAGAGAAAATGATAAACTTATCGGATACAGAAATAGACATACAAAAACGCCATCCTTTCCTATGATTCTACAGAAAGAATAGCGTGTTTTTTCATTTTAGGGGGATTTTGTTGTATTAGCTTGATCGCGATGTGGTGCTAGAAGGGAAGAATTTTTCTCCCCTTTTAAAAACTATTCTACCGGAATTAGTTTTACAGGCTCTGCTGTTTTAATAATGTCACCATCTCCAGTGAAGAAAGTGTAGTCTCCACGACCTACTGAACTATTGCCTAGAATCGTATTCACAACTGCTGATCCACTCTTACTATCGTATACTACGAAGTTGCTTCCTCGCCCTGTTGCCGTAGCCTTGTAGCGCCCAGAAGGAATGTCTTTTCCAACAATATACTCACCTGCATTCAGAGCTCTAGGCTCTTCCTGCTTAGCCTTAACGCCTTCTGTAACCTTCTGTAGTTCCCCTTTTTTAGCTTCTATTTCTCCATCTATCCTACCTACTTCGCCTTTCTTAGCCTCTGCATCCTTTCCTAACCTTTCAATCTCTGTAGATAATTCATCTCTCTTTTTCACCATTGCCAGGGTTTCAGTTACTTCTGACTTTTTATCTTCCAGTTTCTTTTGCTCATCTTCAATAGCCTTTTCAACTGCATCCTTCTTGTGTTTCAGTTTTTCTGTTAATTCGTTAGATCTGGATACTAACTCATTGTAGCTAACTATCTCATCTCCAATTCTAGCATCTGCACCCTTGCCCAGGCTATAAGCACCTACTAATCCAATCACTACACCTACTGAAACCCATAATTTTTTCGCCTTTAAAAATTTCATTTTCCTACCTCCTGTGTTGTCTATCATTCTATGTAATCTATATCATCTGATTCTTGCCATGCATACTATTTCAGCTCATGTTTATCCTCGACTGGATTCGCATACTTTCCTTTTGGTGCAATCCAGTTCCCTACGGTATAGTAGAATTTTTGCTGATGGTTATATGAACCCTCACGGAAGAAATCAAGGTTGTCATTGTTCTTCAGCAGTTCTTTCACTGCAACTTATACTTCACTTGTATACTCGTCACCTAATTTTTCCTTAAAGAAAAGCCCCCTAGTTTTTACACCAAGGGGGCTTTCTGGAGTAAATATAGAAATAAGTAACGTCAGCGCAACTTCATAACAAATATATTTTAGAAAGGAGCGTTTTGAAAACAAAACGTCTTGATGGAACAATAAGATTATAACATATAATCTGTATTTACAAATAAAAGAGGTGAATATTTGGAAGTTATATCTTTGAAAAAAGAGGCATTTATTAATCTTTTTAAAAGTAATGAAATGAATTAAGTGATAGAAATTAGCGCAATATTGACGGTGACGGCATTTATTTATTTTACGATTTATACTATGATATCTCGGCTGAACCCCATGTCCGTCAATTTAAGAAAACAAGTCAAAAAAGGAGAAAAATAAATTTTTATGCTATAAAAACACAAAATTTTCATTTAGGGGGTAATTTAAAATATTAGGTTGCTCCCAAAAGTTTTTTATACAAAATAACATCAAAAAATACGTCTTGAACAAGCGTTAAAAAAGAAAGCTGAAGGGCAAGTATACCCTTTTGGAATCTTTTTAAGAGAAAATGATAAAATGAAGATAATATTAGGGAATTATGGGGATGATTACGTTGCTTACTTTAATAAAATTTGTAGTTAGTTATGCTGCAAGTCTATTTGCTTTTATTTTTGGATGGTTCTTAATTTCATATATTTTTAATCCTAGCTTTATTCACCCAGACGTTTTACAGGGGTTCATAAAAACTATCGTCACTTATGGTAGTATACCAGCTCTTATAGCTTGTCTAATTGGGGAAGTCTTATATAGGAAAATTAAACGATGTAGAGAGTTTCAATTTGGAATTCCTTTATTTATAGGACTAGCAGTTATCTATACACTTATACCATTTCTTTTTCTTTTTACTTTTTCTTTTTCACATTTCTTTTATTTCGTAGCACCTGTTATGATGGGGTCCTTAGCTTTTTATGTAGTGCGTAGAAAAATATAATTATAATAGATATGTCTGAATCACCAGTTTCAAAAAGCCTTCACGCAATGATGATTGCATGAAGGCTTTTGATGTTTTCTTATTTTTTTGTCTCGTTAACCCATGTAATAATGTCCTGGATAACGTACTCGGGAACGTTAGCAGGGATTTCGTATTCACTAGGAAGACTTAATTCCCCGTCACCTTCCGTGAAGAAATGATTCAATTTCGGGTATTTTTTGACCTGAACATTCCTGCGGTTTGCAAGCCCTTCTTGCCATTTTGTATATTCATTTTTTACTGTTACTTGATAATCGCGTGCTCCTTGCAAAATGAGTAAAGGCTCTTTTCGTGATTTTGCCTCTTCAACTGGACGCCACCTAGAAACATCATACATAAAATGAGGTGACCCAAAATTGTAGCTAGCTGGAGGATGGTCAGGATTGAAAGTAGGGTCCTGAATAAAAGCAGCCTGTCTTTTTAGTTCATCGATTTCTTCCTTTGACGCCCCAAGGTATTCATACTGATCAATGGCAATGTCAGTCAAAGGGCGTGCAGGTGGTGCGAGTAAGATACTTCCTCGAACAAGTGAGGAAGGCGCTTTGCTCAGTATACGCGGCATTGTGCCAGCTCCTTGGCTATGTCCGAGAATGAAAATATTATTTGGATCAATGCCTTCCTGCTGCGCTGCTGACTTTGCTGCATATATGGCATCATCTGTAGTATCACGGTCTAATGTAACAGGTTCTGCACTCATCTTTAATGCATGTTCTAAGGTACGTTTTTCATAGCGCAACACTGCAATTCCGTTGGATGAAAGGCCCACCGCAAGGTCTCGTAAGATTTTTGTTCCCAAATAGGTAGCATCGCGATCATGGATGCCAGCACCATGCACAAGAACAACGACGGGTACCTTTTCACCACGCTGATGCTTCGGAACTGTTAATGTCGCTGGTAACGGATAGGTAGAATTTCCAATGACGATTTCACGTTCTTGATAGGAGTCAGGTTGATCATAGCTAGGATGTGGGATGGTATAAGATTCTTCGGGTGGCCTTTCTCCAATTTCATCTACTTTCCCGCCAGGTGTGAATTTAAGGAGTAGCGGTATGGTAGTTCCTTCGGTAGCTGCTGGAATTTCTACCGTCTGATGGACCAAGTTTCGTTCTTTTATCACGGGGGTTCCCATGCTTTTTATCCCGCTCCAGCCACTTTGTGTCCACCAGTTTTGTAATGTGGTTGCTGTAAACTTGGATTGAAAAGCAGTAGACGTCAACTGTAGTGCCTCTGCATACTTACCTTGCTGGAGATATTCAAAAAATAATGATGTACGCTCCGTTAAAGAGACTAGTTTCTTTTCAGCAGATTGTTCTTCGCGTGTATCTGCGTGAATAGTTGTTGTAAGCGGGAAAGATGAAACGCCTAAAGAAAAGAGTAGGGGAAAGGTAAGTACTGATCTTTGTATTTTCTTTTTTTTATTCATGTTTTAACCTCCAATACGTGATGGTACAAAACAGGTATGGTAATTAGAATTCTGGTGCGAAAACTTCAAAATATTTGCAAGCAATCTCCAAAACTTGGACATACTCATATTATTATTCTAAAAAAACGTAGCTTTCTTCTCTTGTCACATGCATATTAATCCCAGAAATAATCTTTCTTCCTTCACTTTATATTTTGATTATACGAAACAAAGCTCTCGTTTTTCTTACTTGATACTTACAAATTCCTTAAGTAAAGGATATTTTAAAATCTTAGCTTGATGAATATGTAGCGGTACTCCTATGTTAAGAGATAGCTTAAGGACCGAGGATTATATTGTTTTTATAAAGGGTTGATGTTATGTTTGTTTTGTAACATATGGTGTTTTATGCATGTAGGAGGATTTATTGAAGAAATTATTAATATTGTTTTTATTAGCTACATTTTGTCTACAGATTACAGGATGTTCTAATAATATGGGTACACTAAGGGAGAAGTCTAAAACTTCAACAACTGTGAAGTCTAAACGCATCAATAAAGGGTGGTACAAACATATGTAATAGTTTGTATCACCCTTTGTTGATGATAGAAGTCATAAAGAAAAGACACCCTAAGGTGCCTTCCTTCGACTTGAACCATCTTAATTTTAATAATATATTGGACTCCCATCCAACTATTATTTTACCATGTTAAATTATTTTATTCATTGAGAAATATGCTTTAAATCTATATTTTTAAAAAATATATAGATTTGAACAATATGTATACGAGCCACATATCAAAAAAAGACACTCTCAAGAGTGCCTCTCCTTAGCAGCCGAATCCGCCGCCCCAACAGCTAGCGCCAACAATGATTAATAAGATGAAGAGCACAACAAGTAAGGCAAATCCGCCGCCGAAACCACAGCCTCCACCACAACTACCTCCATAGCCCATATTAACTCCTCCTTCCATAAAGACCATTTATTAATGGATTTAATTTAATTTATGTTTTTAAGGGTGAATGGAGCAGGTCCTTAAAAAAATAAAAGGATTTTGGAAGTTAAAAAGAGTTGACGATCTTATTTTTGTCACCGGAATTTTGTCTTCTACATATTGTATTTTATTCTGTGTATTGGGGGAAGGAGGATCTTATGGCTAATTCTGAGATGATTTTACGTTTACTTACGGATTTAAAGATTGAACAACAATTGTTGAAAGAACAGTTAGAGAAAATGCAAACAGCTGTGACTATTCTTGAAGAAAAGTCAGTGACGCTTAAAGAAAAACCAGCGACTCTTAAAGAAAAAACAATGACTCCTGAAGAAAAACCATCTGTTACAAAGCAAAGAGCTTTTTCTGGACGCCCAACATCTTTTCGTGATTGGAGAGCAGCTGCTCAAAAAAATTCATAAAACTATAAAAAAAGAAGACATCAATTAAGATGTCTTCTTTTGCTTGTACAATCCAAATGAAGTTAAGAAGATATATCCATATTGCTTTAGAAATAAGAAGAAAATAACGATTGTCGACTCCTATTTTAGTTATCTATTATTTGTTTTAATTCATTTATTCGTATTATTTTTTGAGAGCCCCAGTAATGAGGCCTTTTTTATAATTGTGTTAAAGTAGAAACCCCTCAAGCGTAGTGAGGGGTTACATGACTAGGGAAATGAATGATTATTAGTGTTTCATGAGCTGAAGTTCAGGATATTGCTTCTGAATTTCTTCTAAATGATTTTCGTTTATCCCTTTTAAATTTTGATCAAAGAAGCTAGTTACTAGTTTATTAATGAGTGTATAATTTGTGGCTACATCTTCGTCTGGTTCATTAATAATAGGTGAAAATGCTGCTAAATCTGTAAAACTGGTATGGTTTGTTTTTGGAATTACCACTGTGTACACGCCCGGTTTTTCAATCGTTTTATTTCTTAAATAGGATATTTCCAATAATTCATTTTGGATTCCGGTTGTCTTTTGATTCTCCGCTTCTTTCATATAATGAATCGTCGCCTCAGCATTCATCAACATGAATGGTTTCTGAGGACCGTCTTTAGGCATTGGGTCGCCAAACAATCCGCCATCCATATCAATTGCAGCTTTAATACGCGTATCCTTTACTAGCATCTGTGCGGAGGTTGCTCCGCCAAAAGAGTGACCGAACATTCCAATTTTGTCATAGTTAATTAAGTCTGCAATCGTTTTAAAACTTTTATCGAAATTACCTTTTATTACTTCGTTTAAAACAAAAGTAGTATCCTGTTCCCATTTTTGAACTATGGTATTTAAGGCCGTAGGTGTATTTTCAATTGGTATAGAGTCTACACGGTTTCCGTTAGGGAAAATCGTTGTTGCTGCATATCCTGTGAAATTAAGAGCGATTACTACATAGCCTTGACTAGCTAATTCCTCTAACTGGAATGTATTTTGTTGACTATATAATCCCATCCCATGGCCGAATAAAAGGAGGGGGAATTTTTCTTTAGCTTGAAGTGGCTTAGCATTTTGATAAGAATGTGTTTTTGTCAGCCCTAAATGTGTCGTTACGATATACGGAGCACCGTTTGTTACTGCCAATTGTTCACCCAGTTCGTTTATGTTCTCAAAATAGGCAGAAGGATTCCCTGATCCTTTTGCGGCAGGATAGTATACTTGTATCATTAACTCACGATTTCCATGATTATTTGGTACAGTTGTTTCTTTTCGATTTGTATCAATTAAATGAAAAGCTTTCGTGCCTACTGTATATTTTCCAGTAGGCTCTGGGAGTGTTATGATCGGAAAAAGTAAAGGTAATGTAAACATTACGATAGCAGTTACGATAATTCCTAAACCTTTTAAAACTTTCATCACTAACTTTTTAGAAACGGCTGTAGTTTTTGGTTTCAAAAAAACTTGTAATGTTAAAACGAACAATAAGAAATAGGCGGGAATCATGCGCCAGTTTGCACCAATTACAATGATAGTGGCAAGTAATAATGTATAATTTATTAGTAAAATGACTCCATTTTTTTTCGTCAAACCCCGTTTGATAAAGATGGGAATGATACTAGATAAAAGTAATGCAGCAACAAAAATGATTTCTAACATTTTTAGCTCCTTTCCTAATCAACATAAATATAGATTGATAATTTAAAACCTTCTCAATTATATAACTATCTTTGATAATTGTATGCATGTAAGTAAGTTTAGAATGTTTTTATATGACATTAAAAAAAGTACTCATACGAGTACTTTTTCTTAAATGAATTATTATTTATTTTTAAACCGTTCCCCATAAATGATAAACCATACCGATAACAAAAAATGCTAGTCCTACAAATAAAACAATTAAAGCAAGCACTCCATTTTTATTATGTTCCATAAAATTAGCTCCTTTTTCATTTACTTACATACAAAAAGCCTTTAGTCGTAATTATGGCTAAAGGCCTTAATCTTCATACTTTGTAGTTTATAAAAAAGTTGTACTTCTGTATTAATTTGGAATATGATTATTTAAAGAGAAGGTGATGAGTACATGCAGGAAACAAAACAATTCCCGCTTATATCGGGAAATCTCTCATTAGATTTAGTAAATACAGAGTTAGTTAGGCGTGGACAACGTTATGATTTATTAATAACAGATGAAGATGTATTAGAATGGCTACATGTAATAAAGGTTAATCTTCCTTTTTGGAATGAAAAAACACTTATAGGAATTCAGAAGCGAATGGATCAAGTTACATCTAGCATATTAGAGGTAAGAGAAGTATTGAGAAAACAGTTTGAGGCAATTGCTGATCAGCAAGAAATTTCTAATGATTTTATTACGTATTTAGAAAAACAAATTGAGAAGGCACCATTTACATATAAAATCATTGAACAGCAGCTAGTATCTATCCCAGTTGGAGAAATCGAGGATGTACTCGCATCGTTAATTGCATTTGACGCTTTAACGTTAATAGCAGAAAATAAGCTGATTTTCCTTAAAAGGTGTTCAAATCCTGAATGTGTTTTATTATTTATAGATAAGAGTGGGAAACGAAAATGGTGTTCTATGAAAATATGTGGGAACCGGAAAAAGGTAGCAAAATTTCAGGATCGAAAATTTGAGGAAGTTTAGAGAATCAACTTATAATAGTTGATTCTTTTTTTGTATTCTCCAACTAACCTATAAAAATGATATTTACAGGTTAGTTATTGCCGAGTTATAATGGTTGGTAAATAAAGGAGGAGAACGATGAATAATATAACAGCAACTAAGCAAAAAGACCCTCAACCAATAAGTGTACGATATTTTACAAAAATGAAAGGGAAAGGAAGAAGTCCATTACAAGTAAATGTAAAGGACTCTTTAACGGGACTACTAGGGGGATTTTTAACAATTCTTACCTTAACATATTTAACGAGCATAACCTCTACAGAATTATTAATGGCTCCATTTGGTGCGAGTTGTGTATTAGCGTTTGGAGTTTGGAATGCGCCATTATCTCAGCCGCGTAATATTATTGGAGGACATTTGATTTCAACTTTCATTGGTCTATCAATATATCATTTGTTTGGGAATGAATATTGGACAATTGCTTTAGCGGTGGGGATGGCAATAGCCGTTATGATGTTAACGAGAACGACGCACCCTCCGGCAGGCGCCGATCCGATTATCGTAATTTTAGGGGCAAATAGTTGGAGTTATTTAGTAACACCAGTTTTAATTGGCTCCGTTGTTATTGTAGTTATTGCTTTATTCATTAATAATATGAGTAGTAAAAGAAGTTATCCAACTTTTTGGATGTAGTTTGTGAAGTGAAAAATAATTTAAGTGAGTATTCTATTCTTACTATGTTTTATTTTTTATATAGTAAAAGCCTTAGTCGTAATTGCAGCTAATGACTTGGGGCCTCATACTTTGTAGTTCATAAAGAAAAGACACTTTAAAGTGTCTTCTACAGATTTGAATTATTTAATTCATGTAATTAATATTCGTTAGCATAAAAATCTTTTATTAATTTTATTTCATTTGTATCTGGATTAAACTTAAATATTTTAATTTGATTCGATTCGTCTTTGTATGCAAATGTATTCTCACCAACTTGGGTCATATTGCTGGTGTTTAAGATAGGATCGCTACCGTGATCAGTAATTTCCACAGTTTTCTCGCGATCCCAGAATGCAATGACAATAATCAAAATGATAAGACATACCCGTATAAAACGTAATTCTCTTGCAACAGGATGTTCCATCTGTTTGTCTCCTTTACTGTTTGATAGGGTCTGTTTATAAAAGAGATGATTCCTAGGAATATAAATAAAAAAGACACCGTAAAGTGTCTTTTTTATTTTAGTTATGCGCATTACTTAATAAGACGCTAGTTCCTCAGTCTGGCTATGAGTAACTATGTAGGGTAATTCCATTATAACATTTTAACCAGTAATGGGTCTATATGGAATTTAATTGATTTTCTTTTTGATTATTCAGAACGATTAATCGGGTATTTGGATGAAGGAAGCGGTGAGGAAGAAGGGACTTAACTTGTTTTAGAAGAGTGTCTTCTTTTTTGTATCATTGTGAGTAAAGTGTATAGTTATATTTCCCTTTACACGAACATAACGGTATAATATAGTTAAGTTAAGTAAACTTAACTATTAAACAAAACGAAATAAAAGCATGGAGGAATAACGCTATGACTAGAACGTATAAAGAAGTAATTAATGAAATGAACCGAGCTTATAATGAATTCTACATTTTACTATTCCAGGAGTTAAAAGATGAGTTCGGTCTTACAGGACAGCAAGAGAGCATGCTATTTCATATTAATTTAAATGAAAACACGACAGCAAATCACATTGCGACTACTTTTAATATATCAAAAAGTGCCGTTAGCCAAGTTTTATCTAAATTGGAGAAACAGAAGATGATTTCAAAACAAGTAAACCCTAATAATAAACGGGAGTATTTTCTTACACTTGGTCCAAACGGTAGTAAGTATATAGAGCGGTTGTCGGAGTTAGATGATGTATTAATTGAGAAATATTTTTCTAAAATCGATATAAACGCCCTAGAGCAAATGACAGATACGTTAACGAAAATAAATAAAGTCATATTGGAAGAAAAACAGAAAGATCTTGATTGTAATGAGTAAGAACGTAGATGAAGCAATTAGTAGAAAGGAGGAGAAGTGTATTATGAGTTTCATACCAAATATGATTACGATAGCAAATTTTGTATGTGGGCTTTTAGCTATTTACGCTGTTTTCGTTCACGATATTTATTTGGGAGCAGTTTTTATTATTACAGGTATGTTGTTTGACTTTTTAGATGGTATGGTCGCTCGGAAACTTGATTCTGTTTCGGAAATTGGTGGAGAGTTAGACTCATTTGCGGATTTAGTTACTTTTGGTGTGGCACCGTCTATTCTTGCATATAGTGCCTCGTTAAAAGATTTGCAGTCTATCGGGATGATATGCGCGCTTGCTTACAGTATTTGCGGCATGCTTCGGCTTGCAAGATTTAACACACAGCAAAGCAAACTCCCGACCTTTATCGGCATGCCAATCCCATTCGCGGCAATGTGTCTCCTCATTTTATGTTTTTTTAAGAATCCAGTTTCCGTGGCGTTTGGTACATGCGTACTCGCTTATTTAATGGTAAGCAAAATCAAATTCCCTCATTTTAAAAAAGATATAGCTGAAAGCTTGAAGCCTGGAAGATTGGATTGATGATACGGGATTACAATGAGAAAGATAAAGGAGTATAACATGATTCGTATGGCATTAAGATCATTCAACATACAAATGTATTGTTTGCTAGGCGTAATGTTATTGGGATGGCTTGTGACACCTTTTTCAGCCCAGTTCGTAGGGATAAGCATTGGCCTTTTGGTGAGTATGTACTGCGCCTGGATTTTAGGAAGGCGTATTGAAAAGTTCGGAGATAGCATTGTAAAAAAAGCAAAAGCACCGATGCTTGGAATGATAAATCGGTTCGCAGCCGCAATACTCGGCGCGATTATTATGTATGAAATTGAACACCATGAATTCATGTGGACATTCGCTGCTGGAATTATGGGTGGGTATTTCTTGGTTATTATTAATTTAGGGTATTACAGTATGAGGGATGAGAAGGGATAAAGTGAAACCTAAGTTTAAGCATACTGTTGCCTAACAACGAATAGCGGATTAGTAATTAGAGTAATAATAAAATCTAACATAAAATTTAAGAAAAATTTTATATTTCCCCCACTTTTTATTTTAAAAGTTTTTCCTATCCTATAAACAAGTTCCATCAAAGAGGAGACTGAAAATGAATAAGTGGGGATTTTTTTATTTTTAATATATTCCCTATATTCGAAGACAAAGTAAAAGATTAAATATATGAACAAAGTACTGGTTCTTAAACTATGTTCTAAATAATAGATGAAAATGTAAAGTTAGGGGATTCCACATGCATACAGGAGTTTTGATGAGTTATTTGTATACTTATTTTTTTACTATTATGTTTTGTGTTGTGTTTCAAATTGGATTTTATTTTAAAGCGAAAAGAACTATATCTATTCTGCATTTTTTGTGGGTGTATGTTTTTCTGTTCTATCTTTCGCTAGTGTATAAGGTGACGCAAATCGCGACTGTATGGGATATAAGTAGATATGAAACGTGGATTCGTGTAAATCAAATCAACTTGACTCTATTTGATACGGCAGGTAGTACGACGTATCTTTTGAACATCGTACTGTTTATGCCGTTCGGTTTTTTATTACCGATGATTTGGCCGTATTTTAGAAAAATAAAAAACACGGTATGTGCAGGATTCTTTTTTTCATTGGCAATTGAGTTAAATCAATTGTTAAATAATAGAATTACAGATATTGATGATTTATTTACGAACACCCTCGGGGCGATTATTGGGTATTTATTATATAGAGCTTTAAAAATGATATTTAAAAGAGAGGGGGAAAAGCTTGATACCAGCTCTTCTCTAGTTATAAAATACGAGGCTATTTTTTGTTTAGTATGTTCATTTGTAGGAGCGATGTTAATTTATCATCCAGCTTTATTTGGAAGACCTGTCATCATTCAGTGAGGCAATTACGAATTTCTTTTGAATGCTCGAGTGATATTTCAATTTGCAAAAAGCCTTTAACTTGTTATAGTTAAAGGCTTTTATCATCATAATTTTTACTTACCAATTACCCACTCTAACATCCGCCTTCAACCACTTCACCCAATCAAAATCCTCTACCTTAAGCAAACTAAGCGAAACACCCTTCATATCTAAAGAAGTTAACAGTGTACCAACCTTTACGAATGTCACTTGCAATCCTTCAAGTTCACACAAACGGCGAATGTCGTTTGCGAAAATGTATTGTTCCATTAATGGAGTTGCGCCGAGTCCGTTAATGAGGATAGCGAAGTTGTCTCCTTTTCTCCAGCGATAAATGCTTTTTAGTTTGTTCATTAGTTCGATCGCTAATATTTCAGAAGAGGATAGTGCTTCTTTACGGTAACCTTTTTCTCCGTGAATGCCGACGCCATAAAACACTTCATCGTCATTTAATGTGAATGAAGCTTTTCCTTTTACTGGATCGTTGACAGGGGAAAGAGCAACTCCTAATGTGTGTAAGTTTTTAGTGATAGAGCGGCCAAGTGTTGTTAGTTCTTCTAGAGAATGGCCTTCAAGAGCGGCCGCACCAAGTATTTTTTGAACGAAAACAGTACCAGCGACGCCGCGTCTTCTTTTATTAAAAGAAGCATCATCTTCAATTGAAACGTCGTCATTTACGATGATGTGGTCAATTTTTCTTCCTTCTTCTTTAGCGATCTGCTTTGCCGCAAGAAAGTTCTCAACGTCATCTTTAAAGTTTTTAATAATGAATAGTATACTTTTATCTTTTGGCATAAGGCGAGTTGCCGCCGCAATTTGTTCCACTGTAGGCGGAGTGAAGATGCTTCCGTTTACTGCCGCTGTAAGCATACCTTTTCCTACATAGCCAATATCAGCAGGTTCATGTCCGCTACCACCGCCACTTATAATAGCGACGTCTTGCTTCATTTTTTCGATATCTTTTACATAAATGATGTTATTCGTTTCATCGTAATTTACTTTGTCGTTATGTTCAAAATAAAAGCCGTGCAGCATATCTTGAACGATATTTTGTACATCATTCATAATCTTTTTCATTGCTTTTGCCACCCTTTAATTACTTTGCTGATTGCTCCAGTAATAGTAGTAATTGATTGTTTATCATATTTTTCATAAGAGAAGACATAATGGAAGGATCTACTTCGCACTTACTTTCAATCCAATCTTTTATCGTTCCAACGAAGCCGTGACTATAAAAGGAGGCAATCGTATTTTTTGTCTCATCAGAAAGGCTGAATCCACAGCTCACAGATAGTTCATCGATAATCTTCATATATAAGTTTTTCGTATGCTCAAATAAATAGTGATTAAACGAGTTTTGCTCAATGACTTTAAAAGCATTTCGGTAAAATTTTTGATTTTCATAAAAGTAATCAAATAATAAATCGAAAATGTTTTCCCACGTTTCATAATCGAGAAAGTCGATAATGTTTTCCTTCGTTTCTTCTCTATAAATCCAGCTTAATAGTTCAAATTTATCTTTAAAATGATAATAAAAAGTTTGCCTACGCATTTGACAGTGTAACATAATATCGCTCACTGATATTTTATGAAACGACTCTGTTTCCATTAAATACTTCAATGAGTTCGCGATTAACTTTTTAGAAATTATAGAAGAGGTCATCTGAATCATCCCTAGAATGTTATTAATATGAAAATCCTATCTATAAATGAGAGCGGTGTCTTTAGACAGATTGTCCATTTTGTCCGTTTACTATAAAACGCTTTCATTTTAACATGGTTAGTAAGAAGAAGATTTCAAATATATCACAATATATTAAAGGAATTGAGGGAGAACTACAATGAAAAAGATTATAAACAAACCAGAAACATTAGTAATGGAAATGTGCAACGGAATGGTTATGGCTCATCCAGAGCTTGAGCTTTTGAAAAAATATAAAGTGATTAAGAAGAAAGAAATGAACGAAAATAAAGTAACGTTAATTAGTGGAGGCGGTAGTGGTCACGAGCCGGCACATGCAGGATTAGTCGGAAAAGGAATGTTAGATGCGGCAGTGTGCGGAGATGTGTTTGCGTCACCTTCACAAATTCAGGTATACCAAGCGATTAAAGAGACAGCTAGTAAAAAAGGTACGTTATTAATTATTAAAAATTATAGCGGCGATATTATGAATTTCAAAAACGGTGCGCATTTAGCGACGGAAGATGGAATTGAAGTCGACTACGTAAAGGTGGACGATGATATTGCGGTAGAAGATAGCCTGTACACAGTAGGACGCCGCGGCGTTGCGGGCGTTATTTTAGTTCATAAAATTGCCGGCGCAGCAGCGGAAGCAGGTATGGATTTAGGAGCGGTGAAAGCTGTAGCAGAAAAAGCAGCGGCTAACGTGCGCACAATCGGTTTAGCATTAACGTCTTGTACAGTTCCAGCGAGTGGATCACCTACTTTCACACTTGCGGAAGATGAAATGGAATACGGTGTAGGTATTCACGGCGAACCAGGAATTAAGCGTGAAAAAATGCTGTCAGCAGATGAACTAGCGAACCGTATGACAAATGACCTTGTAAAAGATTTAGGAGTAAAAGATGGCGAGGAAATCGCAATTCTAGTTAACGGTTTTGGCGGAACACCACTGCAAGAACTTTACTTATTTAACAACGCAGTTACGAGAGAACTAGCTGCAAGAAACATTAAAATTAATAGAGTATTCGTCGGTAACTATATGACAAGTATTGATATGGCTGGTATGTCTTTAACGGTAATGAAGTTAGATGAAGAGCTAAAAACATTACTATCAAAAGAATGTAATACACCAGCGTTTAAAGTAGACGGTCCAGTTGAAAGTGTAGAGTACGTAAATGTACTTGAAGAGACAGAAGAGAAGGAAGTTTCATTTGAACTAGAAACTGCGGAAGAGCACGCTGTTATTAAAGATAATGTTATTACATTAAACAACATGATTTATCTCGTTGATAAAATGAGCGATATTATTATTAAAAATGAAGTACCGTTCTGTGAGCTAGATACGCATGCTGGTGATGGCGACTTCGGAATGAGTGTGGCAAAAGGATTTAAGCAATTAAAACGTGAGTGGCACTCTATTGTAGAACAAGAAAACGTAACGATCGGATCATTCCTTGACGGCTGTTCGATGATTATTATGGAACATTGCGGCGGCGCATCTGGTCCAATTTGGGGCGGTGCATTCCGCGCAGCTAGTAAAGCAGCAGCCGAGAAGCGTGAGTTAACAGTGAAAGAATTCGCTGAAATGCTGCAAGCAGCATTGCAAGGCATCCAATCGATCGGTGAAAGATCATTCGGCAGAGGAGCAGTAGTTGGTGACAAAACACTTGTTGACGCACTTGCTCCATGTGTAGACTCTTGGTTAGATAGCGCCTCAAACGAAGTAGACGTAAAAACTGCCTTTGAAAAAGGAGCAGAAGCAGCGGTCAAAGGAGCAGAGTACACGAAAGAAATCGTAGCTCGCATGGGCCGCGCTGGTACAGTTGGCGAAAGAAGCTTAGGATATCCAGATGCAGGTGCACATGCACTTGGGGTTATCTTTACGGAGATTGCAGGTAGTTTGAAATAGGAATTGGAAAGTCCCTCTGCTTTAAGGTGGAGGGGTTTTTATATAGTTGATATGTAGAAGACTTCTTTCGGTTCTTTCTCAGTAAAATATGAGTTTGTTACTATTTTTGATAAAATCTTATTTCAAAAATACAACTAATATTTCTCAACATTAATATATTGAAAATAGTTAGAATATTTAAGATAATTATTTGTGAAGAAGTAAATTATAAAAAAAGGGGGAATTTATTTTGTTACGTCGTTTATCTATTTGTACAGTACTAACAGCTTTTATATTTACTTTATTTACATTTAACGGCTCTGCTTTCGCGGCTACGAATGCTACTGAAAATCAAAATGTAGTAGCAGCTTGTGCAAAGGGAGGTACGGTAGGTGTATATGGTGCAAAGATGCGCAGTGGTTATACTGTCGATTCACCTGTCTTACATACATTTAATGATGGTACGAAAATTACTGGAACATGGGTAACTGGTGAATATGTTCAAGGTCATTACAGTAATTCTAAACAGTGGTTAAAAGTTACATATAAAGGGATGACAGGTTATGTATCCCATACAACATTATATAACGTTTGCTCATAAAACTATGTACCATAATAGCTTTGGATATATTGAGCTAATCTCTTCTCGAGATTAGTTCTTTTTTATCTCTTAGTTTTTAATGGGGCATTTTTTGAAAAAGACCAACGATTCATTAAATCGATGTTCTTACGTTTATATAGTATTCATTTGTATCTATATTAAATTTTTCATTGTTTTTTGCTTATTTTAGACTTAGTTTGTTTGTGATTGCAGCTTATCAATTTTCCAGTATGTTTGTAGAGGGTCTAAAGAGCTTTCAATATAAAACATATATTCATCTGCGGTACGTGGTACTTCAAAAGCTATTTTCAATTCTACCGTTTCATTTGGTTTAACTTGTATATCAGAAGGGTTTTGATCAAGCACCTTTCCTTTATAGATCTTTCCGTCTTTTTCATCTTTTAAGTTATATTTTAATTCTGATAGTCCAATTGTTTGACCTCGTACATTTTTTACAGAGACATTAACAACTACGGAATCGTTGCTAGCATTTAAATAGGCACTTTGAACAGCGGTCAAGTAATAGCCTCCCTTAACACTCTCACCAACTAATAAAATACCTTGTTCCAAGCGGCTCATATCTTCTTTTTCTTCAAAATTTATTAATTCTTCATTTTCATTTTTTGCGGTTGGTTCTTCTATTGGACCATTTTCAACGGCACTATCTGTTTTATCTTGTGTGCAAGCAGCCGTAACACTGACTAATACTAGAATGAAAGTAAGTAATATAGATAATTTTCTCATAAAATTTATCTGTCTCCTTAAGTTTCTCAATTTTGTGCAACTATACATATAAGATTAACATAATGTCTCATTATTGGCTCAAAATAGGGGGGCTTTTAGACAACTTATTCTTTTTACTTTTAATATACATTCGATTGGTTCTCGCGATATTTGTTAATCTTTTAAAACATTGGCTTAGTAATAACGAGGGTTATTATAGATATATTAATCATGTAATTTGTCCATATCAAAATGAACGTTTTTTGCATTTAATATATTGTAAATATATTTTATTTTGGAAGGATGTGATTATATGGCTCATAAATCTACTGGAGTGTTTCGAGTTCCAGTTTCTGAAAATGGGATTATTCCAACTGCTCTCAACATTATGTTAAACAATGATTCACGCTGTCATACTAGTAATGTAACGGTAACTGTTAAGAGAAGTCGAAACACCTTTTTCCCAACTCAAAATGAATTAGTTGAAATCTCTCGTACTTTTGTTTCTTTAGAACCAAACAGAACAACTAAGATTGTGTTGTTTACTCCAGAATTCCAAGTAGAAGATTTCCTTGATGTCATCATTAGTGGAAATAGAGAGGATGTTAAGGATGTTCTTGTATATTCTTTCTTAGCAGATTCAGTAGGTCATAATCTGCCATCTACTGTTTTCAGAAATGCAGAATACACTTTTGCTTGCTGACACAGTGATGATGTATTCTTTACTGTCGTATATCTGAATTGAAATGTTGCAAACAGCACTTCAAGGCATATAATCTATCGGTGAAAGATCATTCGGCAGAGGAGCGGTAGTTGGTGAAAGAAGTTTAGGATATTCAGATGCAGGTGCACATGCGCTTGGGGTACCTTTACGGAGATTTCGGGTAGTTTGAAATAGAAATTAGAAGATCCCTTCTACCTTAAGGTGGAGGGGGTTTTTAATATTATTTTTTGATATATATTGCTAAATATGTTCCCATAATTCATTCTATTGTATTGAGAATAATGTCATCTACATCAAAAAACGGTTTATAAAAGGAACTAGTATTTGAAGAAGTTCCACCTCAAACATACTCCTATGCATATAAGTATGTTTGAGGTGGATTTATTAAAGAATTTTATATATAGCATGAATGAAAATGAGATAAATAAAACAATGCTTCTCAGTATGTTCTTAAGAATTAATTGAGCAGGTCCTTGTAAAAATAAAGAAAAGACACCAAAAGGTGCCTTTCGCCGACTTAAATTAATTTTAATATTATCGATCTAAGTTTAAAAGCTATAAGAATTTTTTCTGTAGGATTTGTAAGTAGTTTTTACGAAATTATGAGTGTTTTTTATTTTGTAATTCAATAAGTTCATCTGGTAGCATTTTTGTATAATATTCTTTTTCTGTTAGTTCAAATATAAATAATGCTTTTTTCCAGTTATAAATAACATCTTCTACATTATGTTGTTTCATTTTTAATAAACACTGACCTTTTAAATAGAATAGTTCACCTAGTAAGTATAAAGTATTTAGATTAATTGCTAATTTGATACCCTTATCAATATACTTTATTGCCTCTTCATGTTGATATGTGAAGTCGAAACATTTTGCTAAATTTAACATGAGTTTTAATTTAATTTCTTTATCTCTAGGAAAATCTAATTTATTAAAATTAGTTAAACATCTTTTGAATATATTAATACTTTTTTCATATTCTTTATTTTCTGCATAAAATATAGCCATTGTTTGCATAATATCTATTTCTCTTTCTGATAAAAAATCAGAATTAGTTAAAGTCAGTTTTAATGCATTATTTAAAAAATCTAAAGCAGTTTTTATTGATTTATCCACCATAAATATAGCAATTGCTTCATGCCACATTAGAAATTGTTTCTCATCTTTTGTTTGAAAATTATTTAAGTTTTTCTCTTTTTTTACTATTTCATAAAGTTCTTTATATTGTTTTTGCTTTAAGCAATCTTTTATTACGTATTTTACGTTTTCTACATATTTTAATCTTTTGTTTTGAGTTAGTGCAAATATGTTATTCGGATCAATACCAAGTCTTTCTGATAATTGATATAACAATATACTAGATGGATAAATCATACCTTTTTCAATCTTGCTAATTTGACTTTGTGAACATATTCCATGACATAATTCGGATTGTGATATATTTTTTTTAATTCTAAGTTCTTTAATGGTAATACCCAAATCGTTAAATTCCATTTTGCCACCTACTATTTAGCACTTTATTAATATAAGAACATTCTCTAACCTTAATGTAATGTAAAATTAATATAGTTGCAATTATTGTTTTAAAGGGCTTATCGTTTCTATAAGATGGTGAGATTTTTTTATGTACAAAAAAGACACCCTAAGGTGCCTTACGCCGACTTGGACCACATTCGTTTAATATAAACCTATCTGTATTTTCACATGCTTCTCTAATTCCTCTATTTTCCATTTGATAAAATAAAATCCTAATATTACTAATAATTAAATAAATATTTCTACATATTCAAGATATTTACATAAATTACAAAAGTGATACATTTAAGTTGTAATCTATAAAAACTATTAAAGGGGGATTTATTATGTTCAAGAAATTAGTAGTAGGAGCGTTAGCAACAGGTATTGCATTAACAGGAGGAATGGGTGCAGCTTCAGCTGATACACAAAAAGCTGTGAGCTCTCCGAAGCAAGCAGCCTGCTCCATTCCTTATGAGTATTCTAATGGTAAATTCAAAAGAACTCTTTATTACTCAAATGGAGTATATGCTAATAGTTTTAATGAAAATGTTTGTGGCGGGACGATTACGTGGTATTTAAAACATGTTCAACATGGAGTTGCTTTTTACGAAGGTAATTTAAAATAGTAGATTTTTTGAACCTCATTTATTGAGGTTCTTTTATTTTTAGTTTTTAAACTGATTCTCTATAAAAAAGACACCCTAAGGTGCCTTTTTGCGATTTGATCCATTGTAATATGGTATTGAATGCCAGTCCGATTATTATTTTACTATGTTAAGTAGTTTCGATTATTGAGAAAAAATACAACTCATTGTTTGAATGCAAAAAAGCCCTAGGGGGACTAGGACTTTTTGCTAGAATGAATAAGATTTAAAAAAGGACTTATATAACGTAACATATGAATGTTTCGTAAATGTATCAAAAAAATGAACAAAATAGTTATTTTAAATAAAAAAAGCTCCGCGATAAAAGCTGCGGAGCTTCATAAGGTCGAGTTATGTCGTACTCACAAGGGATTTTAACATGAATGTTGTGGTAAAAATACCGGTAAATTTATCCTATAACCCCCCCGCTGATTAGAGTTTCACTTCATTCGAAGGAATTTATGTTTTATAAATTAGATTATGATAGTTGATATTCTCCATATTGACCAGAAAAGAACTAAAAATTCTAGTGAAATTCCAAGTGTTCGTTTCCTAGTTTTTTGAAATTCTTTTATTAAATAGCCAACAGCACTAATTGCTATAAGAATGAAAAGAATAAGTTCGAGTGTAACTGGCATTTTATCTACTCCTAATACATTAATTTGTTATATAAAGATTATAAGATATTTTTGTGATTAGTAGTGAAAAATTCAATAGAATTATCTCTAAATGGAGTAAATGTTTCAACGGACCAATCAAAGGTCAATACAACAAGTGTTATACAATATACGCATGGAGAGCCGTGGGGCTGAAGAAATATTGAAGTATAAAGAGTTGTTAGATCGAAGGATGATTAACGAAGAAGAGTTCTAAGTGAAGAAGAAGTAACTAATAAGTATATAGATGAAACGCTCAGATGAGCGTTTTTTTATTTATATATTCGCAAGTAAAATAACATAATATCACTATGAATCCTTATAACAATATGAATTTTTGCATATTTTAAAATTCAATATATCCCTCAAAAACTTTTAATTGTATAATATATTTTGTCATATTTTTAGATTTTTCGACATAAACCAACAAAAATAGAGAACGTATTGGGAGAAGACATTATGTATACAAAACTATTAAAATCAATTACATCATTATCACTGATTGGTGGTGCGTTGTTATATACAAATGGCAGTGGTGTGAAGGCTGCTGAAGTGGGTGTTTTTTCTGATGTGCCGACATCACATTGGTCATATCCTGCGATTAAAGATTTAGCGAGTAAAAATATTATTTCCGGTTATGGGAATGGGATATTTGGTTTTGGAGATGTTGCGACAAGGGAGCAAGTTGCGGCTTTAATTTATCGAGTGTTAGTACCGAATAAACAAGGCGGTTCGTTTAGTAATGATGGAACTCGTTACGTATTAAAGGATGGGTCTACGTTTAAAAATCCTTACGGTGATATTAATCAAAGTTCTACAATGTTTCCAGAAGAGGTATTAACTTTAACGAATTTAGGAGTTTTTAAAGGTGATGAAAATGGCCAATTTAGACCGAAAGCTTCTGTGAGTCGTGCGGAAATGGCACAAATTCTTACAAATGCTTTCCATCTTGCGGCAAAACAAAAACATACCTTTAAGGATGTTCCAAATCCATTTTGGGCAGAAAACGCAATTAGTGCAGTGCAGTCAAATGGAATCGCAGATGGCACAGGGAACGGGAATTTTGAACCGTATGGCACAGTAACACGTGAACAGTATGCGCAGTTTTTATATAAAACTTTAAAATATAAAAATGCCGATGTGAAAGATACAGGAGATGCTGCATTATTAACAGCGTTTAAAGAGGAAGTACAAAAGCGTATTAATACATACGAGACAAATATTACACTTCCATATAAAACGAAAAACAATAATACAAACGAAGTGATGAATACACTTTTTAACGCATATAAAGAAGTTGCAAGTAAAAATGAGTATACAAATAATAATAGATCGAATGTTTCATATGGACTTTCTGGATCACCTGGAAATTATACATTTACGCTTAAGATTACATATCGTGAAACGAAAGAACAGACGGAATATGTCATGAAACAAGCGAAAGCAATCGTTTCTTCTATTACTCAAGTTGAAATGGATGATCACGAAAAAGTGAAGGCGATTCATGATTACGTAGTAAAACATGTTTCTTATGATACGTCTTATAAAGCTTACACAGCATATGAAGCACTTGTAAATCGTTCTGCGGTTTGCCAAGGTTACGCACTATTAACGTATCAATTATTAAAAGAAGCAGGAATTGAAAATCATTTCGTGACAGGAACTGGGGACGGACAACCTCATGCTTGGAATTTAGTGAAAATCGAAAACAAATGGTATCATCTTGATACAACATTTGATGATCCGGTTCCAGATGAGCAGGGCCGCGTCACGTATTCGTATTTCAATTTATCAGATGAACAAATCGCAAGAAATCATGAGTGGAACCGCGGAGACTACCCGCAAGCTACAACGAATTATTATAGTACACTGACAAACAAAATTGCGGCAGGTAGTACGAAAACGCCTGCATATCAACAAATATTAAAAGATACAAAGTTAAACTATTTAGGAAATGAATATATCGCAAATAACTATACCGAATTAAAAAATAAAATGCAGCAACGCTATAGTGCAAAACCAGAGAAAATTGAAGTGCTATACAAGCAATCAATGAATGGTGCACTGCAAGATGTGAAAAAGGCAATTGGTGAAATCGATTATCCGCAAGGGGCAAATCGAGTTTCTTATAAAGCGGAGCCTTACAATGCGAAAGAAGGGTATTCTTTAGTAACAATTACGTTTACGTATTAAGAATGAGAAAAAGCATCTGTTTCAGATGCTTTTTTTTATTGTATTGATTCGACAAAATATGACAAGGGAAAGCGAATTGGTCTGTTATGATAATTTTTGAAATTTTACATTTTGGAGGATTAATCATGAACAAAAAGAAGATTTTCGGTGCGTTAATAGGAATTATAGCTTTATTTGTAATTATTAATGTAGTTGTTACGAAAGAGAAAACGACATCAACCAGTGAAAAAATGTACTCTGAGAAAGAATACAATAAATTAGTAGATGAACATTTTGAAGAAACGCAAAAGTTGAAAAGTGATATGAGTGTGTTAGAAACTGAAAAAAGATCTCTTGATGAGCAAGTGAAGAAGTTAAAAGATGAGTTAGCGAAAAAAGAGCTACAAGTAGCGCAGCAGCCGGTTCAACAAGAACAACCAAAGCAGGAACCACAACAACCAGCACCAGCGCAACAGCCGGAAAAGAAAGAAGAGCCAAAAACGGAACAACCTACTGGAGTATTCGAAAACCCAATGAAAAGCATAAACAAAACAGAGGCAATGAATAAAGTAAAAGAAAAGGCGAAGAAAGACTTCCAAGATGATTATATGACACAAAACTTTGTTGCGGAGGAACAATCAAAAGCATTTGATTTCTTAAACAGTATTGAAATTAAATCACAAGAAGAATTAAATGTAATGAAGAATGCATTGAAAGATTTTTCTAACGACTTTATGACCGCGAAGTTTGTTTATGAAGAGCAAATGAAGGCGAAGAATAAGCAAGGGTAAAACAAAAACGTTATCTTTTAAAAGATAGCGTTTTTGTTTTGGGTTATAAAGTTATTCCTACATTTGACATATACAGTCTGACTGTATAGAATCAAACTATACAGTTTAACTATATAGTTATCGTGACATTGGAGGTCTTTATGAATAGAGATAAAAATTTACCATTAACGGAAACAACGTATTACGTTCTTTTAGCTTTATTAGAGCCAGCTCATGGATATTTAATTATGCAAAAGGTGGAGGAACTGAGTAATCATCAAGTAAAAATCGCAGCGGGTACATTGTATGGTGCGGTTGAAAATTTATTAAAACAAGGGTTAATAGAATCAGTAAAAAGTGAAGATAAACGAAGAAAAGTGTATGTCATTACGGAACGCGGGAAAGAAGTATTGCACTTAGACTTTATGAGAATGCAGCACATTATTGAGGTTACAAAGAGTTTATTACACGTATAGTTAGGGGGAAACGATGATGTGGAGATTGAAATTCTTTTTAGACTTTGAGAAAGAGGAAAAATGGTTAGAAGAGATGGCTTGGAAAGGCTATCAACTGGAAAGCACTACATTTGGTTATACATTTAGATATACAGAACCAGAAGATGCGACGATTAAAATAGACCATAGAGTATTTAGTAGAAAAAGTGACTTTATTAATTACTGTACATTATTTGAAGATAGTGGCTGGGAGCATATAGCTGGTAATCGTTGGTCAGGTACGTACTATTTTAAAAAGGTAAATGAGGAAAGTGAAGATGACATTTTTTCAGATCCAATGTCACGAGCAGGGAAGTATAAGCGTCTATCTAAAACATTTTTAGAATTAGCGATCTGTTATTTGCCAATATTATTTTTATTTATGTATAGTAATACAATGAATTTAGGAGCTTTTGTAAATCCGAAAGAACTATACTTGACGCCAGGATTATGGGATAAGCAAGGTGTATCATTTCTACGGTCATTCTTATTTGAAACGCCATTTGCATTAATGAGAGGACTTTTTTTGACATTTATCCCCGTTGCGACATGTATGTTTTTCGTTTGCTCGTATAAAGCGAATCGATTGTATGAAGAGAGAAGATGATAGGATGGGGTCTCTTAAAGCTGATGCCTTGAGGGGCTTTTTTGAATTTAAAAATGCAACATCTGGGTTATATTGTAAAATATTTACTTTATAAACATTTGAATGTGATATAATTTTAATAATAATATTACTTAGGAGGATGATCATCATTCATACACTTTTAGGTATTATTGGAGTAATTGTTTTACTAGCTTTTGTTATCCACCCCGGCGTCCCAGACAAGCGTGTCCCTCTAAAAAATAAACTCGCAGTAATCCTTCCATTGATTGTTATAGCCGGTTTCATTTCCTTTTATATATGATTAAAGTAAGAACTTATCAAGTAGAAAGAAGTATATATATTTTTCTACCAATGTGTAGTTCCACTAGGAGGTTGCTTATAATGAAATTTCATAAATACACAGTAACGCTTATGTTTCTAGCCATCAGCTCAAGCAATGACTTTTAGGTGTCATCACTGCTATTGTCCTCTTGTTAATCGCTGCATGGACCATACAGACAACCAGCACAAATAAATTATTGTATTTCGCAATAAACAAAAATAACAGTTGGATGGGAGTCTAATACATATTATTAAAATTAAAGTGGTTCAAGTCGGAGGAAGGCACCTTAGGGTGTCTTTTCTTTATTTTGCTAATGAATAGCTTGTCCTCTTCTATATAACTCTTTAAAATGTAAAATGTGCCATCTTTGCCCTTCCCTTATGAAGGGAGGGACAGGAATGAAAAAACGTAAAAAAAAGGCGACCAAAAAGACAGAATCCCAGTCTTTCGTAAGTAATCTAGCATCGTGGACGACAGTACTGAGAAATATTCATTACTTCTTCACGCAAAGCCAGTTTGTAAAACATATAATTCAATTCATCAAAGGACAAATTGGAATGTAAAAAAGTGCTGCTATGATTAGCAACACTCAACTCAAAAACTAAAGTAGATCGAACACTGAGCTGAAAGTACTGACCATCCTTTCTTCGCACAAGACCAAAGTGATTTAGAAGCGGCAAAGATGTCAGTGTTCTATCTTCTACTAAGATTATATTTTATTTTGTCCATAATAGACCTATATATACGTTAATAAAAAAGAAATACCCCAGCGACCAACCGGGGTATTTCATGACCGATAGGAATGAAAAAACTTGGCGACCAAACCTAGCTTTTGTGTTATTCCCATAAAATTTAAAAACTAAGCAACATCTTGTTGCACTTTTATTTTATCATTATCTTTCTCTTATTGGAATACATTAGATTATTTTTTAGATAAGAGTCCAATACATATTATTAAAATTAAAGAGGTTCAAGTCGGAGGAATGAACTTTAGGGTGTCTTTTTTTCTTTCTAAAAGAGAGTTTTGCTTTCAAGAAGATACATTTTCAATGGATTACTGTCATGAGTATATAGATAAAGTCCATCAAGACATGTATGTTCATGAATATGTAAAATTACATAAAATTTCAGTGAAAAAGAGAGTATACTTTCGTATTGTGTAATAAAGATAAAGCCCGCCTACGGAAATAGGCGGGCTTTTTTTACTTATAAAGAAAAGACAACCTTTAAGGTGTCTTCCTTCGATTTGAAACATTTTACTAGGTTAAGTTTTTGTGATAATAAACTCTTTTAATTGGAATGAACCTACGCAGTACACCACTTTATTCTTAAGCATCATTCTCAACAAAAGTGAAGATTTTCATTATCTTTTTAACTACAAAGGGTAATAATTTAGAAGCTAAAAATGCAAGTATGAAAGCAATTCCCCATGTTTTTATCCATGATTTGAGAAATAAAGCTGTATATCCAACATTCATTGAAACCATGACGAAAGAGATAATGCTAGATATGCCTAAAATCATAAAGATATTAAAAATTAATGGTTCGAATTTTTTATTGATTTTCAACATTAACACCTATTTTCTATATATGCTTTGCTGCCCAATTTCACCAACATCTAATCTTACAGTTTGAAATCTAGGTTGTCCAGTTTGTTTTACTTTGGTGCAATAGCGATATTGTTTGGAATAAAGTTTCACTTTATTATTTAAGAGCGAATAAATAAAATATCCAAAAATATAGATAGAAATCCGCTTTTATACCTTTCAATAAAAGAATACTAGCATTATATATTATAAGGAATACTTGTCCTTAATTGTAAATGAAAGGGGGGAATTGGTATGAGTTATGGCTATGGTCACCCTCCCAAAAAATGCTTTGAACATCATAATGAAACTTTATCAACGGGTGTATTACGTAGACATTCCGCTACGTTATTTCTTACTGTTGAAGCTATGAATGTTGATCCAGATGATACTCGTAGAGTAACAGTTGAAATGTTTGATTGGTCATCGGGTTCTCCGGTATTGTTACCATTAATAGACCCTTCAACACAAACATTGCCACCTAATCGATATGTTACTTTTCGTTCAGCAGCTCTTCCTCCAGCACTCTTTGCTTATGAAGTAAGAATCATTCGTCCGAAAGATAGAGATGTTGTTACAAATGTTTTTGGTCTTAGTGCAATCGTATTTAACCCACAAGAAGGAAATAATGTTTTACAACATGATTTAGCAAAATTAGACCTTAAATAGATTTTATAAAGGTCTATTTATTGAGCATGATTAAACAAAAGAGTAGGGTGTAATCCTACTCTTTTTTTAACGTTAACTAGAATTTTAAAAGAAATCCTTCATCATTTTAGCATCTTTAATATTTACTATCACACCTTCTACCTTATCTTTCTTCTCATCTTTAGCAATTGTAATTTGTTCCTTATTATCAACCCAAACAAGAAACTCTTCTTTGGAGTCATCTTTATATGTAACGGTAATAGTAGAATGTGCAGATTCTCTCTTTTTTTGATCTAAAGTAATTGTTGTAGGTGTTCCATTTTGAACTGCTGAAACGATAGATTGTATCATTTCTTCGTTATCTGTTTGAGATTTGGAAGTAGTATGATTTGTTGTTTTCAGTATTTCAATGTCTGTAATATTTGCGGAGTTTAATTGAAAGGTATTTTGTGTATGTTCTTGCTTAGCTTGTGAAGCTTTATCTGTAGCTGAGGTGCTTGTACAGCCTATTAAAGTGAAAGATAGAGCGGTTAGAGCGCATATAGATATGATTTTTTTCATAGTATCCCTCCTTAAGTTTAATTATAACAATTTTCTGTTAATTTAGGTAGTTATTGTAAGGTGGGTGAGGTGTGTTGAAGTGGTAAATCACGCTATTCTTTCTCTATCAAAAACAAAATTTAGATATTTTTTTAGATTTTATGTTTAACATTTCGAGAATAGGTGTACTACATATAATATAACAAATAATTCATTTTAAAGGAGGAAGTTAAAGATGGAAACGAAGTATAGTAAACCTTTTGTATATGAATTTATTACGGAGAAAGAGGTCATGAATGCGGCGAATGATCTAGTGAAGAAAGGGATAGACCAAAAAGATATTTACGTATTAACACACGAGAAAGAAAGGACAGATAGAATCGCAGACAATGCAGACTTGAATACAATTGGTATACAAGAGGAGGGACTTGGGACAAGTATTATTAACGTCTTTCAAAAAACGGGAGATCAGTTAAGAAATAAGATGCAGGAGTTAGGGCTTAATGAGGAAGAAGCGAACTTCTACGAAGAAAAGCTAGATGAAGGAAAAATCTTGTTATTCGTTAAAGATTTAGAGAGAGTCGGTGAATGGTTACAAGAAAGAAGATGCATGTATTCTATTTAAATTTGTATTCTGTAAATCTATAAATCTATTACGAAAAGGAGATGGGAAATATGAGTGAGAACGGACTAAAAGAACAAATTACGGGTAAAGTGGAAAAGACAAAGGGACAAGTAAAAGAAGGAATTGGTGAGGTTACAGAAGATAGAAAGTTGAAAAATGAAGGGAAGTGGGACAAGACGAAGGGAACGATAAAAGAAAAAGTCGGAAAAGTGAAACAAAAGATAAGTGATGGGTTGGATAATAAAGAATAATACATGTTTATCAAGCTTTGGTTACATACCAAAGCTTGATAAATACAATATAAAACGAATATAGGAGGGTTAATTGTGGGACTTATTATTACGTGTATTGTAGGTGGACTTATTGGTGCGTTAGCTGGAATGATTACGGGAAAAGACTTTCCTTTAGGTATAGTTGGTAATGTAATTGCCGGATTAATCGGATCTTGGGTAGGTAGTGCATTATTTGGTCATTGGGGTCCTGAATGGGGAGGCATCTTTGTTCTTCCAGCGTTATTAGGTGCAATCGTCTTTATTTTAATCGTAACATTTTTCTCTAGAATGCTGCGGAAAGCGTAAGTATGATCATGAATAGTAATCTTAAGTTTTTTATATATAGCTATAAGGTTAATAGAGTGATAAATATACATAAAAAAGCATCCAATTAAACTAATTTGGATGCTTTTTTAATGTAATCTACATAGGAATGAGTGGAGGATGAAGAACCCCCACTCATTGAAATTACAATTTCTATTATGTATTAAACCATCGTTACTTTTTTACAATTATTTATTCTTACGACCTGCCTTGGTTCTATATGAGATAAGTCCTCGTTATTACCTATATCCACTACAATTGTATTCGTTAGTATATTAATAATGGAACCAACTAATTTTGTAGCATGATCGTGTCGATAAGAAAATTGAACAAAATCTCCCTTTTTAAAGCTGTGCTCTTCCATAGATAGATCCCCCTAAAAATAATGTTTATACATTATATATACACAAATTTATAAGGTTTAAACATTTGGTAGTATTTTTTACGTGTTAAGCCGAGAAAGCTGTAGAAAATTTATTTATAATAAAAATAAAAAAATATGTTTAAAACTAATTTTTATGGGTAATTAACATAGTAGTAGTTCGAGATAAGGGGGCGGAAATGATGAATTTGGCAATAAATATTTTGCAAAATGATGTAGGTTATACGGTACAACTTAATGGTGAAATTGATGCATATACGGCATCAGATTTAAAAAATAAGATTATGCCTATTACAAGCGAAAAAGAGGTTCATATTGTAGTAGATTTTCATAACGTAGATTATATGGATAGCACCGGTTTAGGTGTTTTTATAGCGCTATTAAAAGCGGTTAAGAAAAATGATGGAAAACTAGAGTTTATTGGTGTATCTAAAAGGTTAAAAAGATTATTTGATATTACAGGGTTAACAGAAATATTAAATTTGAATTCCGATTTTGAAAAAGTAGAAAGAAGGTGACTAGGGATGATGGAGAGATTTGAAAAGATAGAAATGAAAATTCCTGCAAAGGCAGAATATGTGGCTATTATTCGTTTAACAATGGCTGGTGTTGCGAATCGAATGGGCTTTGCTTATGACGATATAGAAGATATGAAAATTGCTATTAGTGAAGCATGTACAAATATTGTACAACATGCATATAAAGAAGACGTTGGAGAAATTGCAATTGTCTTTGGACTATATGAAAATCGATTAGAAATTATGGTTGCGGATAATGGGGTTAGCTTTGATTTTAATAACTTAAAAAGGAAAGTTGGTCCGTATGATATTAGTAAACCAGTAGAACATTTGCCGGAAAATGGTTTAGGTTTATATTTAATTAATACGTTAATGGATGATATACAAATCATGCATGATGAGGGCATGACAGTTTTAATGACAAAATATATACAAAGAGAGCAGGTGGAGAATGATGGAAATCCAATCTCAACCTACGAATCTTACTAAAGAAGACGTTATTAAACTAATTGCAGACTTCCAACAAAACCAATGTGATGAAGCGCAGGAAAGGTTAGTTGAGCATTATAAAAATCTTGTCTATTCCATTGCATATCGCTATTCAAAAGGCGGACCGATGCATGAGGATATTATACAAGTAGGCATGTTAGGGCTCTTAGGCGCAATAAGAAGGTATGATTATTCGATAGGGAATGCCTTTGAGCCTTTTGCAATACCTACAATAGTAGGCGAAATAAAGAAGTATTTACGTGATAAAACTTGGGGCATTCACGTTCCAAGGCGAATTAAAGATTTAGGCGGAAAAATTAAACTTGCGATAGAGGAGTTAACAGATCATCTGCAACGTTCACCGAAGATAATAGAAATTGCAAATCATTTAGGACTATCGGAAGAGGAAGTTCTAGAGATTATGGATGCGAAAAATAATTATCGAGTATCTTCCTTAGATGATGTAGTTGAAAATTCATCTGATGGAAGTTCGGTAGCGAGAATTGAATCTGTAGGTGAAGTAGAGCAAGGATATGAAGAGACAGAAAGGCGTCTCGTTTTAAAGGATATTTTTAACGTATTAAATGATACGGAAAAGAGTGTTATTCATTATATATTTAGAGAAAATTTAAATCAAAAAGATACAGGGGAACGGTTAGGTATTTCACAAATGCACGTTTCTCGTATTAAAAGACAAGCGATAAGTAAATTGAAGCAAGCCGCATTTTTAGATACATAAAAAATTTAAAATAATGATGTTTAAAACATGAGAAAAGGGTACTTATTAAGTATAGGAGGAGATATGAAAATGTCACACGATGTGAAAGAACTAATCGAAGGATTGAATGAAGATTTAGCAGGAGAATACTCAGCAATTATTATGTATAACCATAATGCAGCTACAGTTTCTGGTATATATAGACAAGTGTTAAAACCTTTCTTTGAATCTGAAATTAGTGATGAACAAGGACATGCCCTATATTTAGCGGAGAAAATTAAGACGCTAGGTGGTACCCCCACTACGATCCCTTTACCAGTGAAACAAGTAGAAGATGTTAGAGAAATGTTAGAATCCGCTAGACAATCAGAATATGAAACAATTAAGCGTTATGAAACGAGAAAAGAACAGGCAGCGAAATTAAATATGACAGAGTTAGTTGTAAAACTAGAAGATATGATTGCCGATGAAACAAATCATATGGAAGAATTAGATCGTCTTTTAAATGATAAAGCAATGGTGTTAAATTAAAAGTAGAAATTTATAGAGTGAAAGAACAAATTCCTATTTCTAGGGGTTTGTTCTTTTGTTGTATAAATATGTTTGAGTAAGAAATTTTCATTTTGTAACTGAGTATGTAATACTAGAAAAATAGAAAATGATAATAGATTTACATTTTAAATAAGAAAAGGGGAAATAACTTGTGTCCATTTTAATTGTTGATGATAATCCGGTTAACATATTTGTAATTGAGAAGATTTTAAAACAAGCCGGATATCATGATCTTGTATCACTCAATTCTGCACAAGAGCTCTTCGAATACATACATTTTGGAAAAGATTCTTCCAGGCATAATGAAATTGATTTAATATTATTAGATATTATGATGCCTGAAATTGATGGACTTGAAGTTTGTAGACGATTACAAAAAGAGGAGAAGTTTAAAGATATCCCTATTATTTTTGTTACAGCTTTAGAGGATGCAAATAAATTGGCCGAAGCTCTTGATATGGGGGCAATGGATTATATTACGAAACCTATAAATAAAGTTGAACTATTAGCACGTATGCGTGTAGCGTTACGCTTGAAATCAGAATTAAATTGGCATAAAGAACAAGAAGAAAATCTTCGGAATGAACTAGATTTAGCTACGCAAGTACAAAGAAACTTATTAAGTAGCCCATTAAGAGAAGATCATATAAAAATTGAAGCAAGTTACTTACCTTCATTTAAACTAGCTGGAGATATGTATTATTGGTATAAAATCGATGGAAATCGCTACGGTATTATATTATTAGATGTGATGGGACATGGTGTATCTGCTTCATTAGTTTGTATGTTTATTTCGTCTGTATTACGTGAAACAATTAAATGTTTAATTGATCCAGAACTCGTTATTAAAGAATTAAATAAATATATGACCCTTTTACATAATGAAAATGACAATATTCCTTATTATTTTACGGCGATATACTTAGTTGTTAATACAGAAGATAGAACAGTTGAATATGTAAATGCAGGGCATCCTTCTGGATATGTTTTAGTTGATGAAACAAATGTAGTTGAACTAGATCGCGGGAGTTGTGCCGTAGGATTTTTTGATGAAATAAAAGTTAAAAAGACAGTTATACCTTTTGAGAAGAACGCTCAAATATTATTATTTACAGATGGTGTTCTTGAAGCAATTGCAAATGATGAATTTGAGGCTGAAGAGAAATTACGTACTTTTACAGAAAGAAAATGGGGAGATTTAGAAGGCGAGATAGAAGGGTTTTACAAGGAAGAACAAAAGAAAGCGCAATCAGATGATATGTGTCTCATTATGATACAAACGAATGCGAAATAAAAAGCGTATGAAATCCAAACAGAGGATTTCATACGCTTTTTATTGTATTTTTTGATAAATTTGTTCGCTAGGATTAAATTGGGTATAATGCGGCATTATATTTGAAAAACGAAGAGTTTCTTTATTTCCTAAACATAGAAATCCATTGTGACTTAAGCTTTCATAAAATAGTTGCTGCACTTGATTTTGAAGTTTACTTGTAAAGTAAATTAAAACGTTACGACAAAGTATAATATGAAACTCGTTAAAAGATTGATCGGTTACTAAATTATGCTGTGCAAAAATAATGTTTTGTAAAAGTGATGGATTAAAATAAGCAAAACGATTATCTGTTGAATAATAGTTAGAAAATGCTTGTGTACCGCCAGCTTGTAAATAGTTTTTCGTATAAGTTTGCATTTTGTTTAACGGAAGAATGCCTTGTTTTGCTTTTTCTAACACATTTGTATTCATATCTGTTGCGTAAATAACCGACTTTTCACTTAATCCTTCTTCGTGAAGTAAGATGGACATTGATAATACTTCTTCACCAGTTGCGCATCCAGCATGCCAAATTCTAATTTCAGGTTGCTTTTTCAATTCAGGAATAACATGCTCTCTAAGCGCTTTAAAAAAGGCAGGGTTACGGAACATCTCAGTTACATTAATCGAGAAATCATTTAATAACTGTTCTAAAACCCCTTCCTCGTGAATTACTTTTTCAATTAATTTTGAAATGGTTGGGATATTAGAGAGCTGCATTCGATTACAAATCCTTCTATAAATAGATGTGCGAGCATATTGACGAAAATCAAATCCTGATAGTTTAAATACCGCTTCCAATAGTAATTCAATTTCTAAGTTCGTGCGCTCATCCGTATCTACTGATGGATCAAAATTATAATACTTATTTTCCACTCCAACTAAACCTCACTTATTTTATTAACCATACACTCATTACCGAATAGAGTTGATGTAGATTTAATGGTTTACTTATATAATCTGAAGCGCCAGCAGATAAACATTTTTCCTTATCATTTGGCATTGCTTTAGCAGTTAATGCGATAATAGGTATTTCATTTAGCCCTAAGTTCATTCGGATATTTTCCATCGTTTCATAACCGTCCATATTCGGCATCATAATATCCATTAAAATAAGGTCAATATTTGTATTGCTTTTTAGTATTTCTAAACACTCTATGCCGTTTTGGGCAGTAATAATGTTGGCATTTTGTTTTTTTAATGCATTTTGTAACGCAAATATATTTCGATGATCATCATCGACAATTAAAATGTTTTTCTCTTGGAAGACGTTATTTGTTTCTGGAGTAACGATAGTTTCTTCAACAACTTTAGCAGGAATAACATCTTCTATCGTTGCTGCGACTTCTAAATTGGATAACTGTATATCATGTAATCCATTTGGAAGGTTAGGAATATATACGGTGAAAGTACTACCTTCTCCTACATTACTCTCTAACGTAATCCAACCACCTAATAATCTCGCAAACTCTTTACAAATAGATAAACCTAATCCTGTACCACCATACTTTCGAATCGTTGCTCCATCTGCCTGTTGAAAGGCTTCGAAAATAAGTTGATGCTGTTCTTTAGCGATACCAATACCAGTATCTTTTACTGAAATTGTAATCCAATCTTTACTGATAGACTGCATATCATGACTTAAATTGGTTGTTTCTATCGAATCAAAATGTAAAGAAACGGATCCTTTTTCTGTGAATTTAAATGCATTGGATAATAAGTTTTTAATAATTTGCTCAATCCGTTTTGCATCTGTATAAAACAGATCAGGAATCGTATCACTGTCCTCAATAGTAAATTCGACATTTTTTTGTGCAGCTATATGTAAAAAGTTTTGATGCATATTGGCTGCCATGTCACTTATGTTCGTTGCCTCAAAAATGATGTCTAGTTTGCCTGCTTCTACTTTAGATAAATCTAGTATGTCATTAATTAAAGTAAGTAAGTCTTTCCCTGATGAATGAATGACAGTTGCTAATTCAATCTCATCGTCGGATAAATTGTTATCATGATTTTCTCTTAACATTTCAGATAATAGTAAAATACTATTTAATGGTGTGCGTAATTCATGTGACATATTTGCTAGGAACTCAGATTTGTATTTTGAGCTGCGTAACAACTCGCTTGCTTTTTCTTCTAATTCTAATTTAGTAATTTGTAAGTCAGCTGTCTTCTGCTCAGCCTCTTCAGTTCTAGACTCTAATTGTTCATTCGTTGTTCGTAATTCTTCGGCTTGCATTTGTAGTTCTTCCGCTTGTGTTTGCAATTCTTCTGATTGAACTTGCAACTCTTCTGTCATTGCTTGTGATTCATGTAAAAGAGTTTGAATTCGCATACGTCCCATAATACTATGGATTGTTAAACCTAAATTATCAACAGTTTGGTGAATTAAATCTTGATGTAAATCTGAAATCTCAGTTACACTTACTAACTCCATTACTGCAATCACTTCATCTTCAAATAAGACAGGGATGACTAGTATATTTTTAGGACGTATTTCTAATAATCCAGTAGTAACGTAACGAAACTCTTCAGGTATGTCCCTCAGAATAAAACTTTTCTTTTCTAAAGCAGACTGTCCAATGAAACCTTCACCCATTTTAATGGATTGTTTTCCAACATCAGCACCTTGATCGGCGAAAGAAGCTTTTTTCACATAGTAGACAGTTTCTTCATATTCTTCACGTACATAAAATGCACCGCAAGAAGTTTGCGTTTTTTGTATGATGCCACTAAGAATTTTTTTACCTAACATCTCAATAGAAGATACACCTTGATACATTAAAATTAATTCTGCAAGCTCAGTTTGTAACCACTCTCTTTTTGATATTTCGTCTAGTAGGTGATTTGTTGTATGAGCAAGATCTTTTATTTCATCATGTGTATTTACATGAATTCTTTCCGTAATTTTTTCTTTAGAAGAAATGGATTTAATAGCTTGAATTACATTTTTAATCGTTTTTGTAATGGCATTCGAAATATAGAGTGAAACGATAATAGAAATACAAGAAAGTAAGAACAATAAACTGTATAACCAAATCTCTAATTTATTATTTTCAGTATCTAATTGTGCAGCTCTTTTTTTCGTTAGTTGCTCCTCAGTGTTACGGAAGTTAGTTAGCTGTGATTGTAATGACTGAATTTGAGTCGTGTCGATTGTTTGTACATTATTACTATTATTATTTGCAATGAGTGGGTGAATCTCTTTATTAATCCAACTAGTAATGTTTTCGTTAATCTGTTTTAATTTTTCTTGCTGAGAGGGATTATCCTCTAATAAAGCAAAAAGATCTTGATAATGTTTTTCGTAATCCTTTTCCGCAGAGTTAAGGGATTGCACGTAAGTAGGGTTATTAGAAATGATAAACCCTTTCGCTTTATTTTCAATTGTTAGTAACTCTTTCTCCACTTGATTCGTTAAATTGAGAACTTTAAAATCGTGATCAATAATAAAATTACGAGATTTTTGTAAGCTGGAAATCTCATTGTTTAACATAATGAAAGAAACAAGTAAGAACAAAATGATAACTAAATAACCAGCCATAATTTTGTAGCGAATACTAAATTTTGCTTTCGAGTTCATTAAAAATTCCTACCTTCAAGGTTATTAAAACTTTTCTATTTTAAAGAATGAAAAACGTAATATATATTATATCAGTTTTCATAAGGTCAAACTAGAAATCCCCCTATTGTATTAGGGGGTTCTTTTTTAATAGAGGAAATCATTTTGAAATATAAAAACATATATGAAAGGTAGTAGACGAGGGAATAGAGGATAACAAACATTCTAAGAAGGGAAGAGTGTTTTTAAAGCTCTTTTTGCATCTATTCCTTCAAAAATAAATAATACAAGATCTCTCTTTTTTACAGTAAGGAAAAAGGATACTAGAGTGCTTAAGTTTTTAATAGAAGTAAGTGTTCCGTGTTTACTTATAAATACATTCGTTTGAAATGTTGTCATTAAAGCATAAAAATGATGAATCTGCGTTATTGTAGGTGTTTCATTATAAGAAATAGTAGTAGAGTGAATGGCGTTCATCGTAATATTCCTTTCCATATAGTAAGCATAACAATATAAACATACCCGTTTAAAAAAATGTTAAACATATAAATAAGAAAAAATATAATTATAGTTTTTTACGTTTAGAAAAGGTTAGGAAGGGTATACATATACTACAAAGAGATTAACTGAAGATGAATTGTAAGATGTCTATGTTTAGTAGATTAGTCTATCAAAATATACTTTTACTTTAAATAAAAAGGAGCCTGGTATACATGAATGAAATGATGATTAATATTACATTTGATTTAATTTACTTGTTAAGTAGTTCACTTGTAGTGCTTTTACTATTCGCTTTTTTCGTAAATGGTTATGTTAATAAGAAGATTAGTGTATACAGAAATGAAGAAAAATAAAGATACATTATATAAAACTTTAGGAGGTTAATAGTTATGAATGTAGATAGAAAAATAGTAGGTGTTTTTAGAACAATTGATGATGCGGCACTCGTTATTAATGAATTAAATGAAAAAGGATACTCAGCAGATAACATTTCAGCTATTGCGAAAGATCAAAAGGAAATTGAACATCTGGAAGAAAAATCGGGTGAAAAAGTGAATAGCGAAACTGCACATAAAGCAGATATCTTTTCAGCGACAGGGCTTGTAGCTGGAGGAGTAGCAGGCGGACTCGGTGGTTTATTAACAGGTCTTGGTATACTTGCCGTTTCTGGAATGGGTCCAATCGTAGCAGCGGGACCGATCGCAGCAGCGATTGGCGGAGCTGGTATTGGCGGAGGAGCTGGAAGTTTAATAGGAGCATTTATAGGATTAGGAATTCCAGAAGAACATGCTAAGAAGTATGAAGAATATATTTACGATGGAAATATATTAATTTTAGTAGATGCAAAATTAGATGATAAGTTAGAAATCTATAAAATATTTGATAAGCATCATGCTTATAACTCTGATTTCTTTAAATAAAATGTAAACAAAGTAAATATCGTTTTTTGATCTTACAAATTTGGCGCGACCGAGGAGTCGTATGACTATAAGAGAGGAAGGGCTTATAGTAAAAGATCAAGTTCTATCATGCTATTTAAAAGGGAAGAGGTGTCTTTTCGTGATTGTAAAAATATTAAAGGATAGCAGTAATAGTTTCCTTTGTACAGTTCAAAATAAAAATGGAGACCAGTATGTAAAGAAATGGTTTCGTAAACATGAAAACAATGAAAAATTAGGACGACCAACTTTTAAAGAAGTAGAAAAGGACTGGAAAGAAAATAAAGAGTCGTTTATGTATCCTAATGTTAAAGCGCTTTATTAAACATAATAGGCATTTTATTCTTACAAAACTGTCACATTCCTGTAAGGTAATTCAATAGATTAGTTGTGTGTTCCATGTCATAATAAAGACATAAGAAAGCTTATTAAAACTACAATTTATTAGGAGAGTGTCAGTCATGATTGTAACAACAACGTCTGGAATTCAAGGTAAAGAAATTATTGAGTATATCGATATTGTAAATGGTGAAGCTATTATGGGTGCAAATATTGTCCGCGATTTATTCGCTTCTGTTCGTGATGTTGTCGGTGGTCGTGCTGGTTCTTATGAAAGTAAGCTAAAAGAAGCTCGTGATATCGCAATGGACGAAATGAAAGAACTTGCAAAACAAAAAGGTGCGAACGCTATCGTTGGTGTTGACGTAGATTACGAAGTAGTTCGTGATGGAATGTTAATGGTTGCTGTAAGTGGTACAGCTGTACGTATATAAGTAAATAAAAAACAGGCTCACCCCTTGAAGTTTATGCTTTGAGGGGGTTTTTTATTTTTCTTTTGTTCATGACTAAAGTTAAAATAGAGAAGGGCCGACGTACTAGCTCGCTTATTTCAAATGTAGTATATTATTTCTTAAGAAAAAGCAAGTAAATGGAAGTTTTTGTATTTAAAGAAGGTGTTAATTTTATGACAAATAATAAAATTGCTATTTGAGGTACGAAGAGAATGAGTGGTATGAATAATTTTAGAAAGTGTATAGTTAATAGAAATAAACGATGGAGTATGTAAAGAGTTATATTACATAAAATTTATTATGAATGGAGGCGGTTACACTATGTTTTGGTTAGGATGTTTTTTAGGATACATTGTAGGTTCTATTATTACATGTGCGCTACTTTACTTTGGATATAGATCCAATGAAAATAAAAAAGCGGATATGCAAAAGGTGGAGGAGAGGAAAATCAATAAAAAAGGTGTATAGTAGGCGAAAGGTAAGGTGATAGTGTTGATACAAAAATAAAGGACAGTACATATTTCATATGATTACTATGTACTGTCCCGCTTATTCCTTTTGGATTAGGAAAAATTGTTTCCTGTCTTGCTGTAAAATTCATAGGCGAAATATCCAAATAAATAGCCTATTCCAGCTCCTAAACTAACTGAAAGCAGGGCGAAGTTCGGGAAAAATATACCGAAAATCAAACCGATCATACAGCCAACAAGCATTCCTATAGGTATTAAACTGTCTAATAACAGTTGAGCCTCTTTTGATTTTTTCTTACCTAATGTGCCGTTGTCATATTTATGTTTAAGCCTTCCAATTACATAGACTACAATTCCCCCGACTATTAAAACAGGCGCAATTGCCGTGAGTAACCACATGTTAGAATCTCCTTTCGCTTTTTTAATTAAATTACATAAGCTACTTAAAATTCTATGCTACTAAATGGATTGATAGTTGAATGTACTCAATTTAATAATTCGTTAAAAAAACTTTCCCTTTCGTTTTTTCAGCAGACTGCACAATATCAACCGCAGCTCTTACATCCACTAAGTCATATGTAGAATGTACTTTCATAAAACGTAATTGCTCATTTTCTACTAAGCGAATTAAATGACGAAACGTTTCTTGCCATTTATAAGGTGACACTTCTTTATTCCAATGTCGTAAATGAAATATGTTCGCGTGCACTTTTGCTTTCGTGACAATCTCTGCCCAGTTTACTTGTATTCCCGACAGAAGTCCTATAGTTAAAAAGTGCCCATTGGGACGTAAGGAGAAAGCTAATTCATTTCCATCCGGTCCCCCAATAGAATCAATCGCAGCGTCTGCACCTCTGCCGTTTGTTAATGTCATAACTGTTTCATAAAGCGGGGCAGTCGAAGTATCAATTATATGATGAGCGCCAAGCTGAAGTAATTCGTCTGTATGTTTACTATTTCTTGTCACGGCAATGAGTTGGAAATTTAAAATTTGCGATAACTGCGCAAAAAGATGCCCGATAGCGGATCCACAAGCATTCACTAACAAAACATCATTCCGTTGTAAGTTTAGCGTTTCCGTACATGTAACCCAAGCCGTAAGGGGATTAATATACATTTGTGCCGCGGTAAAATCATCGATAGAATCGGGAATAGGGACTACAAAATCAGCCGATGTTTTCACATATTCTTGCCAAGTACCTTCCCCGCGTAACGGTAACACACGTTTACCGATGAGGTCTCTAGAAACAAAAGCTCCTACATCTTCTACAATACCAACACCTTCATAACCAGGTATGTTAGGTAAAGGGATTCTATGTGCGTACGCTCCGGTTATTGGAATTAAGTCAGATGGATTAATCGGTCTAACTAGCATACAGACGAAAACTTCATTATCTTTCAGTGGTTCTATATTTTTATATTCAACTTGTAATACGTCTTTTGGATTGCCAAACTTATGAAATTGAATGCATGTTCCAAGCAAAGTAATTTGCCCCCTTAGTTTCATTGGGTTTATTATAGCATTTTTAGTTTGGGTGGTTATTTTGTTAGTGATAAATAGGGTTTTTAATTTACGTATTTATCAGAATTTTATAAAATGTGTATATAACTATGAAATGGGGGAGATTTCTTCATGTGTACTAGTTTGACGTTACAAACTAAAAATTTCCAACATCTTTTTGCGAGAACAATGGATTTCACATTAGATATGAATCAGGAAGTAATAATCATTCCTCGGCGTTATCAGTGGAACAATATAACTGGTGAAACAATCCGAACGAAAAAGGCTGTTGTCGGAATGGGAATTAATTTTGGAGGAAGGGTCATGATGGCAGATGGAGTAAATGAAGCTGGTATGACATGTGCAACTCTCTATTTCCCAGGATTCGCTACTTATAGTAGTCATGTAGATAGCAATAAAACGAATGTAGCACCATTTGATTTTGTGACTTGGAGCCTCACGCAGTTCAATTCTGTTGAAGAATTAAGAAAATCTATTGATAGCATTGCCTTTATAGATGTGCCATTACCAATTTTAGGGGTTACTCCACCGCTACATTGGATTTTAGCAGATAAATCGGGAGAATGTATTGTACTTGAGCCGACAGCTGATGGAATAAAAGTGTATGACAATCCAATAGGAGTGATGACTAATAGTCCGGAGTTTAGTTGGCATTTACAAAATTTAAGACAATATATTGGTCTTAAATCGCAGCCATTTGCGCCAACGGAGTGGGGCGATGTACCATTAAGTGCTTTTGGCCAAGGTTCAGGATCGATGGGACTTCCTGGAGATTTCACACCGCCATCAAGATTTGTACGGGCAGCGTATGGCAAACAAAACATTCAAGGTATAGAGAACGAAGAAGAGGGTATATCGGCTATTTTTCATATTTTATCGAATTGTGAGGTTCCTAAGGGGGCAGTAATAACAGAAGACGGTATATTAGATAATACGATCTATACAAGTGCAATGTGTATGGAGTCTGGAACATATTATTACCATACTTACGATTGTAGACAAATTATAGCCATTCATTTATTCAATGAAGATTTAGATACAGCTGAGATTAAAACGTATCCGTTTCAGCGGAAACAAAAAATATTTTATGAAAACTGAAGCGCCCCTGAAAAAGTGAGACTAATAAAAACACCTCCATTTAATTTGCATACTTAGTATGCGAATTTAGGAGGTGTTTTTTATCATTTACCAATATTCAGGTTTACTTCTTGCTATTCTATTAAGCCGAAGCTCTCTTCATTCTCTCAAGTAAACTAGACAACACATGCGTACGATAAGATTCTAGTTTTTTACCTTCATAAGTACGGATACCTAATTTTTTAAGTTCTTTTACATACCAACCTTTGCTTCCGAAATACATGTGATCGCTCCCCTTCAACTTTGTTTTTATTTATCCTGATTGCATATGGAGGTACAGGAATTATAATGAAGGAAATGAATTTCGCGCGAAAATGGTTAACTTTGTTGCAAAAGACATATATACTAAAGATAGTATACAACGAGGTGGACAAGACGTGATTATAGAGAAGCACGAAATTCAAATTGACCAAATTACTAGCGGTAAAGTGAATATCTTTACTTTCTATAGAAATAGAAAGCAAATTGATGATCATTTTTTACGATTGCAAGAACCATCGCTTACAGCAAACTACTTCTTCCATTTTCATTTTGATGCAGAGAGCTTGCATCTACTGCAGAAAGAGTTTCCGAGCGTATATCCGTACGACGGTAGTGAAACGATTCACGACTGGACGGAAAAGATGAAAGCTGAATTGCAACATCAGATCCAAACAGGAAAATGGAATAAACGCGTACGTATCGGTAATCGCATTCTAGATGTGGTGTTTACGTGGTGTGACGAAGATATAGTAGAGTGAAAAAGAAGCGGATGACGCTTCTTTTTTTTAGCGCTGGAATAAAACGAGCTTACCTGCAGTAGATGTACAGCGATGTGTTTTTTCATACAATCCTTTTTCTTGTAAGATAGATTCACCTTTTGCTTTTGCTTCTTTTTCAGTTGCCGCCTCGAATGATTCGTCTAATGCTTTTGAACCATCTTTTTCAAAGACTGTTAGAACGTATACTCCCATGAAAATTCCCTCCAATAATTAAAATCAGAATCTTATAATTATTTTGACATAAAACGCTACAATATGCAAAGAAATATATGACATTGCGTGGTAAAATAGAATGAAACTTTACTCATCGAGAATATTTTCATTCTCGATGATTATTAGTTTTCAGCGATGTTAATTTTAATAAAATGAAACTTTTGAAAGATAGAAAGGATCGTTATTTGTGAAACAAGTAAAGTTTATACATGCGGCTGATTTGCATTTGGATAGTCCGTTTAAAGGAATGGAGATGAATGTTGCGCAGTCTGTTTGGAAGAGAATGAAGGAAAGTACGTTTGAATCATTTGAGCGTATTGTTGATAAAGCGATTCAAGAGCGCGTTGATTTCGTATTACTAGCTGGGGATTTGTATGATGCGGAGACGAGAAGTTTGAGGGCGCAAGTGTTTGTGCGTGAGCAAATGAAGAGACTTTCGCAGTACGATATCCCTGTTTTTATTATTCACGGTAACCATGATCATTTAGGAGGAAGCTGGGCAGCAATTGAGTTTCCGGAAAATGTTCATGTATTTACTGAGCCTTATGTAGAAGAGAAATCATTTTATAAAAATGGTGAGCTATTAGCTTCTATTTATGGGTTTAGTTATTTGCAGCAAGCGGTAACGGATAATATGACAGCGCAGTATACGAAAATGAGTGATGCGCCTTTTCATATTGGCATGCTTCACGGAAGTGTGGAAGGAGATGCAGAGCATAATCGCTATGCACCGTTTCAAATTCGTGAGTTGAAAGAAAAACTGTTTGACTATTGGGCTCTTGGCCATATACATAAACGTGAAATTTTATCAGAAGAGCCGTATATGATTTATCCAGGGAACATACAAGGTCGTCATCGTAAGGAAACAGGCGAGAAGGGTGCGTACCTTATTGAACTTACGAAACAAGGAACGCAATGTTCATTTTTCCATACGGCAGATGTTGTATGGGATGAGATTGAAGTTTGTATTGATGGACTTGAAACCGTTGATGAACTTATGACGAGCCTATCTACTGCGATGAATGAATGCAGAAGAGAAGAGGAAGGGATGCTTTTAACTGTCGTATTCACAGGGCAGGGCCCACTTTCTCCTTATTTGCGTGACGAAAAGCGTGTGGAAGAGATTTTTCACATTTTAGCATCTGGCGAAGAGCGAAAAGATTTCGTATATGCAATGAAGTGGAAAAATGAGACGGTTTCTTTTGCAGAAATCGAACGTTTGAAAGCAGAAAATCATTTCGTCGGTAGTGTGCTAAAAGAGTTAGAAGCTTTCAGCAATATGGACGGCGTATTGCGCACCATTTGGACATCTCCTGTAGCGCGTAATAGTATTGAATCTTTTACAGAAGAAGAGAAGAAAGAGATTCAAAAGGAAGCAGAAAATATTATTTTAGAGCAATTATTCCAGCAAGAGAGGGATAAAAAATGAGAATTGAAAAACTCCATATTTATGGGTACGGAAAATTAGAAAATGTGGAAATGGATCTTTCATTGCTGACGGTGTTATACGGTGAAAATGAAGCGGGGAAATCGACAATTCGCTCATTTATGAAAAGTATTTTGTTCGGTTTTCCGACGAGAGGACAGCGCCGTTATGAGCCGAAAGAAGGCGGGAAGTATGGCGGCGCGATGACTGTGCAAACAGAGCAGTATGGTCGTTTGAAAATTGAGCGATTGCCAAAGACGGCAGCTGGCGAGGTGACCGTTTATTTTGAAGACGGGAAAACGGGCGGAGAAGAAATTTTAAATGATATATTAAGCGGGATGAATGAAAGTTTATTTGAATCTGTCTTTTCATTTGATATGCATGGTCTTCAAAATATTCATCAGCTAGGCGAAGCGGATATTGGCAATTATTTATTTTCGGCAAGTGCAGTCGGAAGTGATGCGCTATTGCAGTTAGATAAAAAGCTAGAAAAAGAAATGGATCAGCGCTTTAAGCCGAGCGGGCGTAAACCAGAAATTAACGTGTCACTGCAAGAGATGAAGAAACTTGAAGAGAAGATGAAAGAGTGGCAAGGAAAAATTGGCACGTATGAAAAACAAGTAGAGCAGTTAAAAGAAAGTGAAGAGAAGCTTGCTTCTGTTCGCGTGGAGAAAGAGAGTGCAGAAAAGCGAAAGCAAGATTATGAAATATTAGCAGCGCTTGAGCCACTCGTTATTGAAAAACGTGCGCATGAGAAAGTGTTAGAGAACGAGAGCGGGCAGTTTCCTGTAAACGGAATGGCGCGTTATGAAGCAATGAAGGCGAAGATGGAGCCGCTTCAATTACAAGTTGATTCGCTCCACAAGAAAATTGAGACAGTGCAATCGGAAATTGCCTCGATTCAAATAGATGAAGAGTTTTTACAAAAAGAAAGTTATGTAGAAGAACTTCGTATGCAGCATATGTCTTACGAAAATGCACGCCAAGAAATGCGTGATATGAGCGGGAATATTACGAATATAAAAGAAGAAATCGCAGAACTAGAACAACAAATTGGTACTACTTTTGAAAAGGAAACAGTTCTTTCATTTGATATGAGTTTGGCAACGAAAGAGTTAATTACGCAAACAGTGCAAAAGGCGCGCGAATTAGAAACGCAAAAAGCACAGCTCGATGATCGTTTTAAAGTAGCGCAAGAGCAATTAGAAGAACAAGAAGAAAATATAAGACAGATTAAGAAACAAATGTTAGTGGATGAAGAGAGAAATGTGTTAGTTGAGAAAGAGAAATCGTTCCAAGATGCGGCGTTTATCGGTATGGGCGCAGAGAGAATGAAGCGCAAGTATGAGGAAAAAGCAGGAGTAGCTAAGCAAAAGAAAAAGCAGTGGCAAAGAGTTTGTCTTCTGTTACTTCTTATTAACACAGTCGTTTTATTCACGAGCTTATTTATAGACAATCGCCCGCTCTTATTTATTAGTGTCATTGTTTTTGTAGGGATTGTTCTTGCCCTCATTTTATATAAAGATCCGTCAAGTGGATTACAAGAAGAGCTCCTTACACTTCAGCAAAGTGCCGGCGGGAGACAAAGTGAAGAAGCGATGTCTGTTCGCTATCAGTTAGAAAAAGATGAAGAGATACGTAAATTATTTGAGCGCGAGTCTTATAAGTTACAGCAGTTGGAACGAGCGTATGATAAAGTCGTTTCATCGTATGAGGAATGGGAGAGAGAAACGTTCCAGGCGGGAGAACAAGTCGATGCATATAAAGCGCGCTATATGTTTCCTGAATTTTATACGTATGCACACATATTGCCGGCGTTTGAGCGTATTGAAAAAATGCAGCAATTATATCGTGAATTAGAGAAACAAGGCACGCGAAAATCTTCATTATATGAAATGATTTCGCAATTTGAACATAAACTAGAAACTGTTATCGGTAGTGCGGAGTATAGTAAGCTACACGAGGCACAAAGCCGTATGCAAAATGAGAAAGAGAAGCGCCAAACTTGTAAGCAGTTAAAAGAAAAACTGGCGGAATGGCAAGAAGAATATGAGTTTATGCAAGAACAATTAAAGAAATTACTAATAGAACGAGATGGTTTATGGCATATTGCAGCGTCTACAGATGAAGAGATGTTTTTAGAAGCGGGTAAACTAGCGGAAAACCGTGAAGATGCAGAGAAACAAGTGGGGCGTTTATTACCGCAAATTGATCTGTTAGAACAACGTTTAACGAGTTTATCATTAGCTGAACATTACGAAGCTGACGGTTATGACGGAAAATTAAAGCAAGAACTGACAGTCGTGCAAAACTGTCTGGTGCAAGAGAAAGAACTGACAGAGCGTATTGCGAAACATCGTATGGAAATTGCGAATTTAGAAGAAGGTAGTACGTACGGCGATTTAATGCATGAATGGGAAATGAAAAAAGCGCAAGTGCGTGAACAAGTGAAGAAGTGGGCTGCTTATGCGGCCGCAAAAACGGTGTTAACGAAAACGAAGCAATATTATCATGAAGTACATCTTCCTCGTATTTTACAAAAGTCAGAAGAGTATTTCGTCTATTTAACAGGCGGACGATATAGTAAAATCTTTTCACCGTCAGAGTCAGAGCCGTTTATTGTAGAGCGTAACGATGGTATGCGTTTTTACAGTCATGAACTAAGCCAAGCGACAGCGGAGCAGTTATATTTATCGCTGAGATTTGCACTAGCAAAAACATTTGAGCATGATTACCCATTTATTATTGATGATAGTTTCGTGCACTTTGATGCGGTAAGGACGAATCGAACGATTGAACTTATAAAGGAAATTGCAAAGGATAGACAAGTCATATTCTTTACATGTCATGCGCATTTACTCGCCTATTTTACAGAAAAACAGATTATAAAATTAACACATATGCGTAAAGAAAATGAGTTGTAGTGTGCTATACTAAAAGTAACTGATTTGGTGGAGGAATTCGAATGAAAAAGAAAATTGCAGAGTATGAAGTTGGTGAACAAGTCGATATTTTCTTGTTAATTAAAACAGCGACAAAAGGTATCGCAAGCAATGGAAAGCCATTTTTAACAGTAATCTTACAAGATCCAAGTGGAGATATTGAAGCGAAGTTATGGGACGTATCACCAGAAGTTGAGAAACAATATGTAGCGGAAACAATCGTGAAAGTAGCTGGAGATATTTTAAACTACAAAGGACGTATTCAATTACGTGTGAAACAAATCCGTGTTGCGAATGAAAATGAAGTAACAGACATCTCAGACTTCGTAGAAAAAGCACCAGTGAAAAAAGAAGATATGGTTGAGAAAATTACGCAATACATATTTGAAATGAGAAACCCGAACATTCAACGTCTAACAAGACATTTATTAAATAAGCATCAAAACGAATTTTTAGACTATCCAGCAGCGACAAAGAACCATCACGAGTTCGTATCTGGACTAGCTTATCACGTCGTATCAATGCTTGATTTAGCGAAAGCTATCTCAAATCTATACCCATCGTTAGATAAAGACTTACTATATGCAGGCGTTATTTTACATGACCTTGGTAAAGTAATCGAACTATCTGGCCCAATTTCTACAACGTATACGTTAGAAGGAAATTTACTAGGCCACATTTCGATTATGGTGAACGAAATTGGTAAAGCGGCAGACGAATTGCAAATCGATGCAGAAGAAGTATTAATTCTTCAACACATCGTCCTTTCTCACCACGGAAAAGCAGAATGGGGTAGTCCAAAACCACCATTAGTAAAAGAAGCAGAAATTCTGCATTACATCGATAACTTAGATGCAAAAATGAACATGATGGACCGCGCATTAGGACGCACAAAACCAGGCGAATATACAGAGCGTGTCTTTGCGCTTGATAATCGTTCGTTCTATAAGCCGTCGTTCCATAATTAAAAGTGTGAATAAAGTGGCCTTATTAAGTTTTAAAAGCTTAGTGAGGCTGTTTTCTTTATTAAAAATTAAATGAAATAGTTAAGAAGTACGCATGGGGTTAACGAAGAACGATTAAAACATATCTCACCACTAGAATGGGAGCATATCAACTTTAATATGGCAGATACTTAGAATCGCTTCAGCCTGTATAACAGGCCTAAAAATAAGAGTTGAAACTTGTTTAGCATCTATTTTTGTTAAAAGGTGGGAGAATTGTGCTATGATGTGGGCAAATATAAAACTATCTAAAGGAGGGATTTACATGCCGCATATTGTGTTTCGTGGAATTACTACTGAACAATTAAAACACATAAGCAAGCCATTAGTAGAAGAGCTCGCAGAGATTTGTGAGTGTGGTACGGATAATTTTACGTTGGAACTACCAAGTTCTACGTATGTATTCAATGGACAAGAAATAGAAGCGTTTCCTCTTATTGAAGTGAAATGGTTCGAGCGTGGACAGGAAATTCGTAATCGATTTGCCAAGGCCATTACTACATATGTAATGGATTTTGGACTTCCAGAAGTAGAGGTTGTATTTACGGTTTTCACAGAATCAGCGTATTATATTAACGGGAAGCATTGTGCAAGTTAGAGCTATTATAAATGTTTTTGTAACATTTATAAGGGATAGACCCACATCGCTATCAAGCTAACTAGACAAAATACCCTCTAAAAAGAGCAAGGCGTTATTCTTTCTGAGAAATCATAGGAAAGGATAACGCCTTTATATCAATTTTAATATAATCGATTCATTTCTTTATAAAAAGTTTGGTTATTTTATTGAAGCTTATTCCACAAACACACCCGTTTGTTCACTTTTTTACTGTTTGAAAGCCATACTTTTTATATTGATTCATTTATTGGAAAAACCGAAAGTTTTAAACGCTCTCTATTACATATTTATTTTTGGAAAAATAGCCTAACTCCAAATACTAATAATACTGTGCCAGTAATACCCTCTATTGTACGGTTCACCTTTTCTTTTCTTAAAAAAGTTCTTAATTGACGTATTAGAGAGATATAAAGTAAATACCATATTGCTGTCAAAGTCGTAAATGTGAATCCCAACAAAAGAAATTGGAAGAAATGACTTTGATTACTCACAATAAATTGGGGTAGAAAACTAAGGAAAAATACAGCCGTTTTTGGGTTTAAGATTGCCGTGGTAAATCCTTGTCTAAAACTTTTAACCGTTCCAATATCCTTAAAGTTTATTTCCACTGAACTTGACATATCTTCTTTTTTAGAAAAGGCACTTTTAATTGACTTTACAGCTAAATAAATTAAATAAAATGCCCCAGCATATTTTATTAATGTAAATAGCATAGCAAATTTCATTAAGATAGCAGAGAGTCCTAGTGTAGCCATTATTGTATGAATCATCATTCCAGATACCGTTCCTAAGACGGTCTTTATCCCACCATTTCTACCATGAGAGATAGTGTTTTTTGTAACTAAAGCAAAACCGGGACCAGGCATCATTATAATAAGGAGTGCTGTAAGGATAAATAGCATATAGTTTTCCATGTTATGGTATTTCCTTTCTGATTTTTAGTTTCGCTTATAGTATAGCTTTTTTCCTTAAAACATTAAATATAAAAAGTGTGATCAGGATAGTATCATAAACTTTCAAGGAGTTGTAATTGAATTATAGAGGGCTTCACTTGAATAATGTTCTTCTGTAAATGAGCGTTTTTTAATTACTTTTTCTCGGAACACTCTTAATTTTCTTTCGTTTATCGAGGGTATTAGTATCAACTTGACCAAACATTATCCAAAAACTACATTTAACATTTACGAAAGCATATTCGAATAATCATTCATTAAATTTCTTATCAATCAACAAAAATTAATTATCATAAGGAAGAGGTACGTGAACTTCTATTTAAGAAATTACTTATTCTTGAAAAAAACGAATTAACTCCCCATAAATAATTGTAAAGATATAAAATTCTATAATTCCCTCGGAACAAAAAAGTTGTCTTTTATAGCAACGAAGTTCATTTTTATCGTTTTGGGGTAGTGTATTCTTGGTAGCTTGATCGGCATGGAGAGCTTTGAGTCTTTAGCTTGATAGTGATGTGACGCTATCCAGAAATTAATGATTTTACACCCTAAATGTTATTTAACAAAAAAATATCTCGAATTTGAGATAAATCACTTGCTTTTTAATCACTTGAGGTGTAAAGTGATAGTAACGAAAGCGATTGAGTCATATGAAAAACATACACTCAGTTGTTTTCGATTAAAAACAAAGTAACTTATACAGTAAAAACTAAGATGAATTTACAAAAACATAATTAAGAATAAATTGAAAAGCTAAAAACCATATTAGTTGTGGGAAATGTTATTTTTTTAGTTGTCACTTGACTAGTAAAACGAAACGGAGGAATAACCAATGTATGAAATTAAAGGGCATCATCACATTTCAATGGTTACGAAAAATGCAAATGAAAATAATCACTTTTATAAAAACGTGCTTGGCTTACGTCGTGTGAAAATGACAGTAAACCAAGATGATCCGTCAATGTACCACTTATTTTATGGAGATAAAACAGGAAGTCCAGGTACGGAATTATCATTTTTTGAAATTCCATTAGTAGGAAGAACATATCGCGGTACGAATGCGATTACTCGAATTGGATTACTTGTTCCTTCAGAGGATAGCTTGCATTACTGGAAAGAACGCTTTGAAAAATTTGATGTGAAACATAGTGAAATGACAACATATGCAAATCGTCCTGCTTTGCAATTTGAGGATGCTGAAGGTCTTCGCTTAGTACTACTCGTTTCAAACGGGGAAAAAGTGGAGCACTGGGAAACTTGGGAGAAATCAGAAGTTCCTGCAAAGCATCAAATTCAAGGAATGGGTTCTGTAGAACTGACAGTGCGTAGACTTGATAAAATGGCGAGTACACTTACAGAGATATTCGGTTATACAGAGGTTAGCCGAAATGATCAAGAAGCAATTTTCCAGTCCATTAAAGGAGAGGCTTTTGGAGAAATCGTTGTGAAATATTTAGATGGTCCTACTGAAAAGCCGGGCCGCGGTAGCATTCACCATTTAGCAATTCGTGTGAAAAACGATGCAGAGCTTGCTTATTGGGAAGAACAGGTGAAACAAAGAGGCTTCCAGTCTTCAGGAATCATTGATCGTTTCTATTTTAAAAGCTTATATTTCCGCGAATCAAACGGAATCCTATTTGAAATTGCGACAGATGGACCAGGATTTACAGTTGATGGAGATGTGGAACATCTAGGAGAAAAGCTTGATTTACCACCATTCTTAGAAGATCAGCGAGCAGAAATTGAAGCGAATTTAGCACCGATTGAAGAGAAGTAATAGAAGAAAATATACAACTTTAACAAATAAATGAAACCCATTGGAGGAATATAAAATGAACCAATTAAAAGGAATTCACCACGTTACAGCGATTACAAGTAGTGCAGAAAAAAACTATGAGTTTTTCACTCACGTTTTAGGAATGCGTTTAGTTAAGAAAACAGTAAACCAAGATGACATTCAAACGTATCATTTATTCTTTGCAGATGATAAAGGTAGTGCAGGAACAGATATGACATTCTTTGACTTCCCAGGTATTCCAAAAGGAGTACACGGTACAAATGAAATTTCAAAAACTTCATTCCGTGTACCAACTGATGCAGCACTAGCGTATTGGGTGAAACGCTTTGACCGTCTTGAAGTAGAACATACAGGAATTAAAGAGCAATTTGGTAAGAAAACTCTTTCTTTCGTTGACTTTGATGACCAACACTATCAATTAATCTCAGATGAGCTTGATAACGGTATAGAATCAGGTACACCATGGCAAAACGGACCAGTTCCGTTAGAATATGCAATTACTGGTTTAGGCCCTGTATTCATTCGTATCGCGAACTTTAGTTTCTTCAAAGAAGTGTTAGAAAAAGTTTTATTATTTAAAGAGGTTGCGCAAGAAGGAGAATTCTATTTATTTGAAGTGAACGAAGGTGGAAACGGTGCTTCTGTCATTGTAGAACATAATACGGTCCTTCCAGAAGCACGACAAGGTTTTGGTACGGTTCACCATGCTGCATTCCGCGTAGACAATCGCGCTGTATTAGAAGAATGGATTGAGAGAATCAGTAGCGTTGGACTTCCTTCATCTGGCTATGTAGACCGTCACTTCTTCGAATCATTATACGCAAGAGTTGCACCACAAATCTTATTTGAATTTGCAACAGACGGCCCAGGGTTTATGGGAGATGAGCCATACGAAACACTTGGCGAAAAATTATCTTTACCTCCATTCCTAGAGCCAAAACGTGAAGAAATTGAAAAATTAGTTCGTCCAATTGATACAGTGAGAAGTACGAAGGAATTTATTAAAGAGTAAAAATAGAGATAGTAAGTAGGAGAGCAAGTAGTTTTAGCGGAGTGCTGGAACTGCTTGCTTTTTTATTTGGGTAATTATCAAAGTGGATAATCTTCATAAAATAATTAATGAATTGTCAGTTAATTATTGAGAAATATTTATTTGTAGGATGATCGGAATAGATATTTGAATTTTCTGTTATTATTTGTAGAAGAGTACATAACAAATGATTAGGAGGGGTTTCATGATTACATCTACTACAAACGAAAAACTGACGCAGCTATTGAATGAATGGTATCTAGAGATTAGATCTAGACGTATAAGTAATGCAGAACGTCTAAAACAAGAAATTGATTTTAAATTTACTAAACTAAAAAAAGAGACTGGAGAAGGTTTGCAGGACCAAAATCTATTACTTTATTATTATTTGCTAGAATTTCGATATAACTATTTAATAGATAATCTAGGCTTATCTCAAGAGAGTTTTAACAAGATAGATTCGTTTGATCAACCAACAGATAATTTTTTAACTTATTATTATCACTTTTTTAAAGCAATACATGCTAGTGAGTTAGGAAATTTTCATCTCGCTAAAGAACATTACGAAAAGGCTGAAAGTTTTTTGAAGTATGTTCCTGATCAATTAGAAAAGGCTGAATTTTATTATAAGTTAGCTACATTTCATTATGATACACAACAAGCTTTGGTATCTATTAAACATGCAACGAAGGTAAAGGATATGTATTTAAATCATGATGGATATGAATTAAATGTAGCTTTTTGTGATAATATTTTAGGCTTAGCCTGTATGAACTTAAAGGAATGGGAATTAGCTGAAGAGCATTTCACAGCTGCTATGGATCAGTTCCAAAAAATTGGTGAAGAAAAATTTATTATTATGGTTCGTCATAATTTAGGATGGATGTATTCTACGCAAAATTTATCTGCATTGGCAATTCGTTATCTTACTGAAGTAGTAGAAAAATCTCCCCAACATTATAAAGCTCTTTATGTAAAAGCAAAAGAGCATTACAAGTTAAAAGAGCATGAGATTGCAAATAAGCTTATAGAAAAAGGATTGAAGATTTGTAGAGATTCGAAAATTGAAGGATATCAACACCATTATGAAATTTTAAATGCATTAAATCAAGGTGTAAAAGCGGAAGAATTAGAGGACATTATTCTTAGAGGAATTACGTATTTTGAAAGAGAAGAGTTATATGATTATACTCAGGAGTATCAGGAAAAGTTAGCAGTAAAATTTTATGAAGAAAACCTTTGGGAAGAGGCAAGTAAGTATTTTTATTTTAGTAAAAAAGCAAGAGAAAAACTTTTTGATAAGGGGGCTTTAAAATGAAAAAAGTGGTAATTAAATTATTAGGGATTGTAACAGTATTTACACTGACTTTAGGGGTGTATAGTTCAACAGATCATCAAAAAAGTCCAACACTAATGAAAGCTGAACATGGTGATTATGGTGGCTAAAAGAGAAAAAGGGATCTCACAATGAGGTCTCTTTTTTCTTTTTAGTTGTAAAACAATTGACTTACTTAAAATATGTAACTATAATAGTTACAAAATAACCATCATTAATAGCAGTAAGTAATATTTTTTTGATATAATTGTAACTATTGTAGTTACAATTAAAATTAATTATAAAACAACCAAAAAATGTAAAAACTTTTAAATAGCAACAAGAGAAAGGAGACGGGAACTTTGAAACGGTTTAAGTTTTATATGATTAGCGGTATTATGCTCGTTTTGTTAATTGTTTGTAACTTCGTTGATAAGCCGATTGCGAAGGTTGGAGAAGTGAAAGATACTGTTATGATGAAGCTGAATACGAAAGAGAGTATGGCGCAAATTGATGGGCAGACGATTTATTTTAAACAAATTGGTGAGGGGAAACCTCCTTTACTTATGCTGCATGGGTTTGGTGGTTCTTCTGATGGGTTTAGTGATATTTATCCGGAACTAGCGCGAGACCATACGATTATTGCGGTTGATATTTTAGGGTTTGGACGTTCTTCTAAGCCAGTTGATTTTCAGTATTCGTTTCCTGCGCAAGTGAATTTATATTATAAGTTAATGAAGAAGCTCGGATACGATCAGTTTGCGGTGCTCGGCCATTCGATGGGCGGAGAGATGTCCCTTAATTTAGCGTATTTATATCCGGATGCAGTCACGCATCTCATCTTGGCGGATGCTACAGGGATAGAGTCTTTCCAACAAAAAGAAAGTTATGAAGTACCACCGCTATCGACGGACTTACAAACTGTAACTGAGATTACGAAGTATAATAAAAATGAAGTAAAAAATAGTCGTGATGATAAAGAGCATTATGATCAGCTTACGAAAATGAGAGAGCGCCGCATTGCGATGGAAGCTGATAAAATTAAGGTACCGACTTTAATTATATGGGGACGACATGATAAAAGTGTTTCTTGGAAAAATGGTGAACTGTATCATGGGCTATTTGCAAATAGTACGTTTCATATTATTGAAAAAGGATACCACGCACCGTTTCGTCAGGAACCAATTGAGTTTATGGAATATGTACAAGCATTTTTCGCGAAGCATCCACAATAAAAATTTTAAGCATAAATCCAATTCTTTCCTCATAAAGTGAAACTAATAAGGCTTGTCTAAGGAAAGGAATGAAGTGATTTGGAAACTTTACCATGGTGGGTTTATCTTGTAATTGTCGGGATTGTACTAAGTGGCTACATGGTTTTATATACTTCGAAAAAAGAGCAAGATATGGATAATGAGTTTATCGAAAAAGAAGGCGAAGTGTATATGAAGCGCTTAGAAGAAGAGCGCGAGAAACGTAATCAGGATAGTGATAAAGATTCGGTATTGCTTTAATAGAAATTTTGAAAGGCTACCACCTAGTAGGATTTTACATCTAGGTGGTAGCTTTTTTCTTCTGGGGGAGCAGTATATGTTCATCAAGCTAAGGTTATATTAGTTTAATTTTACATGTATAAGAGAGTCATCATAAACTTTTATTGATGGCATTTATATATATTTTTCCTCATAAGAATGGAACTAGCGGGGATTTTACTGGGGGGGATTAACAATGCATAGGGATGAAACTTCATTACATCCTGATACAGGCGTTACGTCTGTAATGTTTGTTGAGCGTTCATTAAATGAAATTCGTTTTTGGTCTAGAATCATGAAGGAGCATTCTTTTTTTCTTCGATTGGGATTTAGATGTGAGGATACTCAATTAATTGAAGAGGCGAATCAATTTTATCGGTTGTTTGAACATATTGAACAAATAGCGCATTCCTATACAAATGAAACAGATCCTGAGCAAATCAAAAGGTTTAATGCAGAAGTACAACAAGCCGCAACTAATATTTGGGGATTTAAACGAAAAATTTTAGGATTAATTCTCACATGTAAATTGCCAGGACAAAATAACTTTCCACTTTTAGTTGACCATACAAGTAGGGAAGCTGATTATTTTAGAAAACGTTTAATACAATTAAATGAAGGTAAATTAGATGCTCTTCCTGATGCTATTATTAAAGAAAATGTTTTCTTTTTAAGGATTATGGCAGACCATGCTAAATTTATTGGCCATCTTCTTGATCCATCAGAAAGAAAGCTTGTAGATACAGCACGGAATTTTAGCAATGATTTTGATGAATTGATGTATCAAGCAATTGACTTAGAATCTATGAAACCACAATCCCAAACAGCTCCTCTTTTAGATCAATTTTTAGATCAAAATCGCGTGTCAGTTGCATCTCTTCGGGATTTTAAGAAAACAGCACGTGATTTAATTGAGCAATGTAAAATAAAGAGCATCATTCATCCATTATTGGCAGACCATGTTTTCCGTGAAGCTGATAGATTTCTTGAAATCATTGATATGTACGATGTTCATCTTACAAATATTCAATCACAACCTAGATATTAGAAGATAAGGAAAGATACTATTTTTTCCTTAAGCTGAGAAGTTAACAATTTATTGTTAGCTTCTTTTCTTTGCGATTAAAATTTCATTTTAAGAACTACATAAATCCCTTTGACCAAATATGTAATTCTTTGTAAAATGATATATATGGAAAGATTATGAATATACAGGAAATCTATGGATAGTAGATTTTAATAAATTACTCGGGGGAAATTTATTAGTTAAGTATATTAACTTGTTTGCACTACATTTTACAAATAAAGGGGTATTAGTAATCATGAAAGCAAAGAAATTAGTAAGTTTGGCGTTACCAGTTATGTTATTGAGTGGTTGTATTACAATTGAAACTGATGGTAAGAAAGCTGAACCAAAGAAAGAAGAAACGCAAAAGGTAGAGAAAGAGAGTAAGGCTACTGAAAAAGAGAGTAAGTCAACTGATAGCAAGAAAGAGGATAGCTTATCTGTAGCGAAAGGTGAAGGTACAAATAGTAGTTCATCAAGTAGTCAACAAAGTTCCTCTTCAAATAATTCAACTTCTTCTAGTTCTTCAACTGGCAAGGTAACTGGTTCAGATGTTGAAAGGTACAAGGCAGAAATCATAAATAGTGCTACTCAAATTGAAAATACAATGAAATTAATTGAAGGAATAGCAGATTCAGACGTAAAATCATACAAACAAAAGAAAAGTGAAGTACAACTGAGTTTAGGTGGAGCAAAGGCAACTGCAACGAAACTGAAGAATCTACAAGCACCTCCTGAATTACAGGGAGAACAGGCGAAGATAAAGCAATCGATGGAACTGTATGCGGATTGTTTTCAACTTCTCTTTGATGCATTGGACCAAGAAGACGAAAGTAAAATGCATCAATCAGTAAGTAAAGCACAAGAAGGTTCGAAACTGTTTGAAGAGGCAGCGAAGAGTATCGGTAGTAAAACTAACTAAAAATAAAGTATTTAAAGGGGTATTTGTAAGTGCAGTTGGTGCAAGTGAAGAGTTAGGAATTAGTTATGGAAACACATTACAAATTTATCAAATGGACGATAATGTTCGTATTCGATATGTAAAACAATAAATAATTGGTGAAAAACTCTGTAATAAATTTTACAGGGTTTTTTGTTAGTTCTAGTTTATTTTTTTGTCTTCCTAAGCGCTAAGCATACTAGTATAAGTTGAGAAATGAACAAAACGATAATGATAGGCAGATGATGTAACTCCATAGTAACTGTAACCATCTAAAGCCCAATTCATACACTATGATGGAGGATTTTTACTTCATAACCGGATGAAAAAGGAGTGTAATCATGAAGAAACGTACTGTTAATGAAGCAGGAAGGAATGTGCCACAACCAATCCGCAGCGACGGAGCAGGTGCGATTGATTCTGGACCTCGTAATGTTATGCGGGATATTCAAAATCCGAATATGCTTGTTCCGCCTATAACGGATGCAGGGTTAGTTCCTAACTTGAAGTTTTCATTCTCGGACACTTCTATGATTTTGAAACAAGGCGGGTGGTCTCGGGAGATTACTGCTCGGGAACTACCGGTTTCGACGACGATTGCCGGAGTAAATATGAGTTTAACGGCAGGTGGAGTACGAGAACTACATTGGCATAAAGAAGCAGAATGGGCGTATATGCTTTTAGGACGGGCACGCATAACGGCTGTAGATCAAAATGGACGGAATTTTATTGCTGATGTTGGACCAGGTGATCTTTGGTATTTTCCTCCTGGTATTCCGCATTCCATTCAAGGGTTGGAACATTGTGAGTTTTTGCTCGTTTTCGATGATGGGCATTTTTCTGATTTATCTACTTTAGCTATTTCTGATTGGTTTGCGCATACGCCGAAAGAAGTGCTATCGGCTAACTTCGGAGTGCCGGAAAGTGCTTTTCATTCCATTCCTTCAGAGCAAGTGTATATTTATCAGGGAGAGGTACCAGGTTCGCTTGAGAGTCAGGAAGTTCAGTCGCCGAAAGGAGAAGTTCCTTTAACGTTCAAGTACGAACTTTTAAAACAAAAACCGATTAAGACTCCTGGTGGGAGCGTTCGAATTGTCGACTCTACGAATTTTCCTATTTCAAAAACAATCGCAGCGGCGCTCGTTGAAGTGGAGCCTGGTGGAATGAGAGAGCTTCATTGGCACCCGAATAATGATGAGTGGCAATATTATCTTACAGGGGAAGCGAGAATGACTGTGTTTCTTGGAAATGGTACCGCTCGTACATTTGATTATAGAGCTGGCGATGTCGGATATGTACCGTTTGCGACGGGGCATTATATTCAAAATACAGGTACCGAAACATTATGGTTTTTAGAGATGTTCAGAAGCAATCGTTTTGAAGATGTATCGTTAAATCAATGGATGGCACTGACTCCTAAAGAAATAGTGGAGAGTAATATACATGTTGGCCCGCAAGTAATGGATTCTCTGCGTAAGGAGAAGTGGCCTGTTGTGAAATATCCGGGGTTTTCATATAGTCCGAAAAATGATGAGTAAAAATGAAAATTTGCGTTATTCTTTCTGGAGACTGATAAGAAGGGATGGCGTATTTTTTATGCCTAATCTAGTCTTTATCCCGCTATTTGCCGGGCAGTAAGACCTACCTCAAAATTCAGCGGAATCAAAGAAGTTAGGTGGGGCGCGGGCTGTCCGTAAAAGCCCGATTAGTGAGGGCTGATTAAAGTTTCACTTTATTAGTATCCGTCCCTTGTATTATTGTTCGGGAAATTATTATTGGAGCATAGTATAGGGAAGATACATATAAAAGAGCGCCATTATAAGCTGTAACGTATAAGTTGTGCAGGAAATGCAACAATAACTCGCTTTACTCTTCATCATTTATTTGAACATAATGGGCATAGAGAGGTGATAAACACAGTATGATTTTTAGTGAGCGTTTAAAAGAAGAAAGGGAAAAAAGAAATTGGTCGCAAAATGATTTGGCTGAAAAACTTCATGTGAGCAGGCAATCTGTTTCGAAATGGGAGACGGGAAAGAACTATCCGAGCATTGAAATTATTATTCATTTAAGTGATCTGTTCGGTATTACAATTGATGAACTGCTAAGGAGTGATGAAGAATTGACGCAGAAAATAATTGAAGATAGTAAGCAATTGGCGTATCCAAAATGGAAGGTGTTTTTTGATAGTCTATTTATGATAGGAGTATTTTTGTTTATTGCAAAAATCGTTGTATGGATGCTAAATAAGTTTGCTGGAGCAAGTATTACAATTGTAGCAGATGCGCCATATGTAATGAATCTTTTGCCCCTTGTATTCATGATTATAGGTGGTATAGGTTCCGATAAGTTGAAGAAAATATATAAATAGAGGCAAGATTTGAAAGAAATCCCCAACACTGGCTGTTCTTTTCACTTAAATTGTGTACTATAAAGGATAGGATGACATAAAGAAGGGGACATTTAGAATGGAATTTCATGAACAGAAGATTTTGCCGGCAGTGAGGCAAATTAAAGATTTGGAAAAGCTATTACATAGTTCGTATGAATATATTGTTATTTTAGATATTCATGTCGGCCAATTGAAGAGTGTTATATCGCTTGCGAAGCAATATTGTAAAAAGGTGTTTTTACATGTGGATTTAATTCATGGTTTGCAGAGTGACGGGCATGCGACGGAATATTTATGTCAGGAGTTTAGACCGTACGGGTTACTTTCAACAAAGGCGAGCGTTATTATGAAGGCGAAGCAAAAAGGTGTTGTGGCAATACAACGCATCTTTTTAATCGATTCGAGTGCGATGGAGAAGAGCTGCAATCTTTTAGATAAGACGAAACCGGATTATATTGAGGTACTTCCTGGAGCATTAACGGACGTTATCGCTGAAGTGAAAGAGCGTACTGGTGTACCGATTTTAGCAGGTGGTTTTATTCGTACTGTAGAAGATGTGGAAAGAGCATTAAACGCTGGTGCGACAGCAATTACGACATCAAAACGTGAACTATGGAAACATTACCAAAAAAAGTGACGAAAATGTGAATTTTTTCGTTGACACCGCTTTCATTTACGGTTAACATTATAGACAAGTTAATAAACGTGACGGAGAAAAGTAGAGATCCACATTTCATTGTTTCTATATAAATTTATATAGAAGCGTGCAAGCTGTGGGTCTTTTTCTTTTGACAAAAACGAATGGCCATTCATTTTACCTCTATCACATTTGAAAGCGTTTAAATTGATTGTGGAGGGATACTATGTCAGCATTTTTAGGAGAGTTAATAGGGACTGCGTTGTTAATCGTACTTGGTGGCGGCGTTTGTGCTGGTGTAAGTTTAAAGAAATCGTTTGCGAAAGATTCAGGTTGGATTGTTATTACAATGGGCTGGGGCTTAGCAGTAGCGGTTGCAGCGTATGCGGTTGGATCAATTAGTGGGGCACATTTGAATCCAGCTTTAACGATAGGATTAGCATTTAAGGGAGCGTTCCCATGGAGCGACGTACCAGGTTATATCGTAGCACAAATGATTGGGGCAATTATCGGGGCAGTTATCGTATATTTACATTACTTACCACACTGGAAAGAAACAGAAGATCCAGGAACAAAGTTAGGTGTATTTGCAACAGGTCCAGCAATTCCGAACACATTTGCAAACCTTTTAAGTGAAATGATTGGAACATTCGTTTTAGTATTTGGTATATTAGCAATTGGTGCAAATAAATTTGCAGATGGATTAAATCCATTTATCGTAGGTTTCTTAATTGTAAGTATTGGTTTATCATTAGGTGGGACAACAGGATACGCAATTAACCCAGCGCGTGATTTAGGTCCGCGTATCGCACACTTCTTCCTTCCGATTGCAGGAAAAGGCGGTTCAAACTGGAAGTATGCATGGATTCCAGTAGTTGGTCCAATTTTAGGTGGATCACTTGCAGGTTTATTCCATCAAGTTGTATTTGAAGGAAAACAAAATTCAGCACTTATTTATGTGATTATCGCAACTGTGATTGTACTAGCAATCTCTTATATGACAAGTAAAAAAAGCGGAAGCAATACAAATAGTAGAAAAGTAGCATAAGGGGGAAACCGATATGAAAAAATATATTCTTTCATTAGACCAAGGAACAACAAGCTCACGCGCAATTCTTTTCAATAAAAAAGGTGAAATTGTTCATTCAGCTCAAAAAGAGTTTACACAACATTTTCCAAAGCCAGGCTGGGTAGAGCATAATGCACAAGAAATTTGGGGATCTATTTTAGCAGTTATCGCAACTTGCTTAAGCGAAGCGGATGTAAAACCAGAACAAATCGCTGGTATCGGTATTACGAACCAACGTGAAACAACGGTTGTATGGGATAAAACAACTAGTAAACCAATTTACAACGCAATCGTATGGCAATCTCGCCAAACAGCTGAAATTTGTGATGAGTTAAAAGAAAAAGGTTATAGCGAAATGGTTCGCGAAAAAACAGGTCTTTTAATTGATGCATACTTCTCTGGTACGAAAGTAAAATGGATTTTAGATAACGTTGAAGGTGCAAGAGAAAAAGCAGAAAACGGCGATCTATTATTCGGAACAATTGATTCGTGGCTTGTATGGAAACTATCTGGTGGTAAAGCACACGTAACAGATTACTCAAACGCATCACGTACGTTAATGTTTAACATTCACGACTTACAGTGGGATGATGAGCTTCTAGAAATGTTAACAGTACCAAAGAGCATGCTTCCAGAAGTGCGTCCATCATCTGAAATTTACGGAGAAACAATTGATTATCACTTCTTCGGCCAAAATGTACCGATTGCAGGTGTAGCTGGTGACCAACAAGCAGCATTATTTGGACAAGCTTGTTTCGGTGAAGGTATGGCGAAAAATACTTACGGAACTGGTTGCTTCATGTTAATGAACACAGGTGAAAAAGCAGTAGCTTCTGAGCACGGTCTATTAACAACAATTGCATGGGGAATAGATGGTAAAGTAAACTACGCATTAGAAGGAAGTATTTTCGTAGCGGGTTCTGCAATTCAATGGTTACGTGACGGAATGCGCATGTTTAAAGATGCAAGTGAGAGTGAAGTGTATGCGAGTCGCGTTGAATCAACTGACGGTGTATACGTTGTACCAGCATTCGTTGGACTAGGAACACCTTATTGGGATAGTGAAGTACGCGGCGCTATGTTTGGTGTAACGCGCGGTACGACGAAAGAGCATTTCATTCGTGCAACGCTAGAATCTTTAGCTTACCAAACGAAAGATGTATTATGCGCAATGGAAGCAGATTCAGGTATTGAGCTGAAAACATTACGCGTTGATGGCGGAGCGGTTAAAAATAACTTCTTAATGAAGTTCCAAAGTGATATTTTAGATGTTCCTGTAGAGCGTCCAGTAATCAACGAAACAACGGCTCTAGGTGCAGCATACTTAGCAGGTCTTGCGGTTGGATATTGGAAAAACCAAGATGAAATTAAAGAACAGTGGCATATGGACAAACGCTTTGAACCAACGATGGAAGCGAAAACAAGTGAAGAGCTATATGCTGGATGGAAAAAAGCAATTGAAGCAACAAAAGCTTTCAAATAATCATAAACAGTGTTATAATGGTGACAAGTTAATAATTCGGTAGGAGATTTGGAGAGACCACAACGCGCTATAGAGGCGAAATCTATAGCGGAGTTTGTGGTCTCTTTTTTCGTTATCAAAGGGAGGAATTACCATGAAATTTTCAAGTAAACAACGTAAAGACGTATTAAACGGAGTAAATAAACAAGAGTTAGATGTGATCGTAATTGGTGGAGGTATTACTGGTTCTGGTATTGCATTAGATGGAGCAACACGCGGGTTATCAACAATTGTGTTTGAAATGCAGGACTTTGCAGCAGGTACATCAAGTCGTTCAACGAAGCTTGTACACGGTGGTCTACGTTATTTAAAACAACTTGAAGTGAAAATGGTAGCAGAGGTGGGGAAAGAGCGTGCGATCGTATATGAGAACGGTCCCCATGTAACAACACCAGAGTGGATGTTACTTCCGTTCCATACAGGCGGTACGTTCGGATCATTTAGTACATCAATTGGTCTTCGTGTATACGACTTCTTAGCAGGTGTAAAACGAAGCGAGCGCAGAAAGATGTTTAACCGTGAAGAAACGCTAAACAAAGAGCCTCTTGTAAAAAAAGAAGGATTAAAAGGCGGCGGTTACTACGTAGAATATCGTACAGATGATGCGCGTCTTACAATTGAAGTAATGAAAGAAGCAATTGAGCACGGCGCAAAAGCTGTTAACTACGCAAAAGTAGATAGTTTCTTATATAAAGATGGAAAAGTATGTGGTGTACGTGTAATCGATTTACTAGACGGTGAAGTATATGAAGTTTACGGTAAGAAAATTGTAAACGCAGCTGGTCCTTGGGTAGATACACTTCGTGAAAAAGATAACTCGAAAAAAGGAAAAGTACTTCAGTTATCAAAAGGTGTTCACTTAGTAATTGATCAAAAACGTTTCCCATTAGGTCAAGCGATTTACTTCGATACACCAGATAAACGTATGGTGTTCGCGATTCCTCGCGGAGGAAAAACATACGTAGGTACAACAGATACGTTCTATGATAAAGACGCAGCTGTACCACAAATGACAACAGAAGATCGCACATATATCATTAATGCGATTAACTACATGTTCCCAAGCGTGAAAATTACAGAGAAAGACATCGAATCAAGCTGGGCTGGTGTACGTCCGTTAATTTACGAAGAAGGTAAGAGTGCATCTGAAATTTCTCGTAAAGACGAAATTTGGACTTCTGAATCTGGTTTAATTACAATCGCAGGTGGTAAATTAACTGGATACCGCAAAATGGCTGAAATGGTAGTAGACTACGTAACGAACTTACTACAAAAAGAAGGTCATAGCGCATATCCGAAGAGCGACACGAAACATATGCCAATCTCTGGTGGACATGTAGATGGTTCACACGGATTCCCAGCATTCGTTGCGAAAAAAGCTGGCGAAGGTACGAAATATGGTTTAACAACAGCACAAGCAGAAGAATTCGCGAAATTCTACGGCTCTAACGTTGACGTACTATTTGATTTAGCGAAAAAACATAAAGACGAAGCGAAAGAATACAACATGCCACTAGACGTTCTAATCCCGCTTGTATACGCAATGGATTACGAAATGACAGCAAAACCAGTTGACTTCTTCGTACGCCGTAGAGGCGCTGTATTCTTCAATATCCACTGGGTATACGAGTGGAAAGAAGCAGTAATCAACTACATGGCTGCGAAACTAGGCTGGAGCAAAGAAGAACAAATGAAATATACAGCTGAACTAGAAAAAGCATTAACAGACGCTGTAATTCCTGTAGATCAACAAGAACAGGCAGCTGCGTTAGCATAAAATAGAGAACCACCTGAAGGGGAGCCTTTAGGTGGTTTTTTTTTGGGTTATTTTTCTAACTATGTTGTATAACGACATATGTTGTTATACTATGTATATAAGGTGGTGGTATTGTTGGACAAAGAAATCTTGAAGGGAAGTATAGATATTTTATTACTTTCTATCATTGCAAAACATGATACATACGGCTACGAAATAGCTCAAAGTTTAAAGGATGCAAGTGAAGATTTGTATAGTATGGGACAGGGAACTTTGTATCCTGCTTTAAAGCGATTAGAGAAAAAGGAGTTTCTTGAATCTTATTGGAATGAATCTGAGAATGGGATGAAAAGGAAATTCTATACTATTACAGATAAAGGGAAAAAAGAATTGCAGAAGAAAGTGAACTCTTGGGAGAGTGTAACAGCATTAATTCAAGCTTGTCAGAAAGGAGTTATTTATGAGTGAATTTGATGAGTATATTAAGTCTATTTTAGCCTATTCAGAACTTAGTGATATTGAACAGGATGAGTTATTTCTAGAAATGTATGATCACTTGAACAGCTTGAAAGAAGAATATATGGAACAAGGTATGAATGAAAAAGAAGCGATTTATAAAGCGATTCAAAGTTTTGGAGAATCAAAAGTTATTGGCGTAGAGATTAATAAATCGGTATACGAAGTTCCTAGGCCATTAAAGGTATTATCAAAAATTTTATGTATTCCTTATATAATCATTTGTTTTATTGTCTTTTTAGGAACGTTTATTTCAACTTCTACATTTGACTCTGTTCGCAGTTTGACAGGTGGTGGGACTGTCTATCATCCCATTGAATTTTGGCAGCAATTTTTACATATATCTGATTTAGAAACGTTATTACAACTTTTTGGAATAACACTTTGGCAAGTTAAAGATTTTATTGCACATCCAGGTCCTTGGGGAAACTCAACTTATTGGTTAAGCGTTTTACAACATATAATATTAGTAGTTCCATTCGGATTTTTCGTTCCAGTGCTCATTAATAAAGTGACTAACTATAAGAAAGCTCGTAAGTGGTATGTTATGACCTTTCTTGTTTGGGAGATATTACATTTACTAACTTTGTCTGATGTTTTTGATGTGTGGCGGATTGCTATAAATATGCTCGGTGCGTCGGTAGGATATCTTTTATTTATAAGCATAATGCAACTGGATAATAAATTTAGGGTTATGCGAAAGAAGATATTTGAAAATTAGCTCGCTATTCTGTAGTTTAAATTATACAAATTTAATTTGATGGTAATAGAGTATCGCTGAAAACATAGGTACTATGTAGTGAGAGGATTTTTTATATTCGTAATAGGTGTTGTTCCTTGTTTAATCCTACTGTTATGAAGCGGGTCCATAATCCGTCTTTATTGGTGCTATAAATGATGAGAGCGGCACAGCTGAACTAGAAAAAGTCTAGAACAACAAGAACAGGCGGCTGCTTTAGCGTAAAATAGAAAACCAACTGAAGGGGAGCCTTTAGGTGTTTTTTTCTCTTGACTAAAAATAAATAAAATGTGTTACAATGATGATAGAGTATTTAGTATGAATTTTGCATAAAATAAAGAAGACAGAAGCCTGAGAAACTTCTGCCTTTGTAACCTAACTTGCTATTGTGGTGGTAGTAGGTGCGGTTATAAGACAATTACATTAACGTTTTAGCCGAGAACCGCCTTTACCTTTTCCACGAAGCAGGGTGGTTCTCGCTTTTTTGTATACAGAAATTAGCCATGGACCGACGTATCTTCTACCGATGACAACGCCAGCTCCGGTTAGGATACCATACACTAATTTAATTACAAACATCGCGATCATATTATCACCTCCCCCTTTTTTCAAAATGGAAGAGATGATTACCACACCTACTAGTTATAGCTTATTAAGTTACGTATTCATTGTATTATGTTTTAAAATAGGGAACAAGATATATGGATGAAAATTCCTGTTTTTAAGCAGAACATTAGTGTCAGGGGACAAGAAGTAAATAAATATTCATAAAAAAACGGTATGGACATCGCAATCTGTATTTTTTACACTAGCACACTTAGTACGTTTTGTTTCAAAAACATAAATAGATAGTATGTAGAGGGTTATGATAAATAACCCTCTTTTCGTGTTTAAATAAGTGCACTCTCTTTAACAGAAATACATAATTCAGAACGAGAGATTGATTCAGTTAGTTGCTGTAAATAAGAGTATTCTTCCGCATCTTTTTCGGAAGTGTTAGGATCTAGTAAAGGTGAAGAAAGAAGTACATCAATCGTAAGTATGTCTGCATCATGAGAGACGATGTTATAACCTGCAAATACAGGTCGTTTTAAGTCTTTTACTTTTTGAATCATCTGATGGAATTTCGTAACACTTATATTGATTTGTGCGAATGGAAAGCATTTTTGGATAGGATTCTCGATGGTCTTTCTAATTTTATAATCGTATACATAGTAGTACTTTTTTTGCTGCTCAAGTGTTTGCAACTCTTTCGTTAATGAGTGGTATTTGTCTGTAAGTCCAGTTGTGAGTGCACGATGTTCTTCGCCAACTAATAATGTGAAAGGTCTTGGTGAGGAGATTGAAATGGTGCGGACGTTTAGGTCAGTAAAAGTGTGCTTAGATTGTAAAATGGTATGTAATTTTTCGGTAGGAAACTCACCGTCATAAATAGCAATAAAATAGTGGTTCATCTTTTCGCTCCTTAATTTTTTTCTAAACTGATATATTCTACTTTAAAGGTGTAAGTCCTGCATAAAAAAGAAAACACCTTGATTGTTACCAAGGTGTTGTAATAAGTTCAAAACTATCCGAATCAGCCCCAAGCACAAAAGGACTAACCTCGCCAACACAATAAAGGTGCAATTCATGCATTGCGCGCGTACAAGCAGTATAGAACAATCTACGAACGCTCTCATCACTGTACACATCTTTAGATGCATCGTAAATAATAACAGCATCAAATTCGATACCTTTCGCTAAGTAAGCAGGGATCACGACAATACCTTGCTCATACTCGGCTGAGTTACTTTTCACAAGTTTAATATTCTCGATATGATTAAGTGCTTCGTAGGCAGCGGCGCTTTCAGTTGCAGATTTACATATAATTGCGATCGTATTGTGCTGCTCTGTTTGTAGTGCAGCAACTTTAGCAGTAATATGTTCGTGTAGTTCGTTGTGATTAGCTACTTTCGTCACTGTAGGTTTCGTGCCGTCACGTTCAAAGGCGTGAATGTTCTTCCCTTCCGGTACGAGAGCACGTGTAAATTCAATAATCGGTTTTGTTGAGCGATAGCTACGAGTTAAGTTAATGCCGTTTGTTTCGTCTGGCCCGTATAAATTCGTAAGTGTATCGAAATTCACCGTTTCACTCGCATGGGCAAATATCGCTTGGTTAAAGTCTCCGAGTACCGTCATTCTTGCAGCAGGGAAGAGACGTTTTAAAAACTCGAACTGGAACGGAGAGTAATCTTGCGCTTCATCTACGAGTACGTGTTTAATCGATCTGTTCGTTTGGAAGCCTTCAATTAATTCTTTTAAAAGTAAAAATGGAGTCGCATCCTCGTAATATAGCTTTCCTTCATCAAGCATGTTTACTGTTAATGAGCAAATGTCATCCCACTCTTTCGGTTTTTCCCCAGGAACCCATGATGCATCTGTGAAGAGCTGTTTATATATGCCTGTGAAATTGATGAAACGCAATGTTTGAACGCCTTTACGAAGCGGCTTCATTTTTTTACGGACAATCATACGCCCAAGTACTCTTGTTTCTTTCTCAAAGTCTTGAAAGGAGTTGTCGTCAAACTCGCCTTTTTTCTGTAAATATTTATAAGCCTTTTGGTATTCATCTTTACTAAGTAATTCAATTTCCTCTTCTACCCAAGGTTTTTTCAGTTCTGCTTTTTCAAGTGCATCTATTTGCTTATTTAGCCAATCCGTTAACTTCTCAATTCGACTATGGAAGCGGAGGGAGGAGTCAGTATTATAAAATTGCTCTGTAATTTCTTTAGCTGAGGCAATCAGTTTTCCTCTAAATTTCATTCCTCTAAATAGCATACCTGAAGATTCAAGAGATTGTCTGTACGCTCTAATCATCTCGAAAAATTGAGTGGATGCTTTAAATCGGATGCTCGCATTTCTCGTTTTATAGGTAGGGCTATTTGTTTCAGTTAGCATATATTCTAATTGCTCATAAGGGTCTTCAACGTCAAATGACTTACTCAGTCTATGATTTAAATATTCTTGGAATGTCACTTGCTGCATATTTTCTTCACCGAGTTCAGGTAGTACGTTAGAAACGTAGCTATTGAACATAGAGTTAGGGGAGAAGAGAATAATTTGATCCGCTTTTAGCCATTCGCGATATTTATATAGTAAGTAGGCGATTCGCTGCAGGGCAGCTGACGTTTTACCACTACCAGCAGCTCCTTGCACGATAAGGAGTCGGCCTTCATCGTGACGAATAATTTCATTTTGTTCACGCTGAATTGTAGCGACGATACTTTGCATATGTTTGTTCGTACCTTTTCCGAGCGCTTGTTGCAAGATTTCATCGCCAATTGTAAGGCTCGTATCGAACATAGAATCAATCTCGCCATTTTGAATAATGTATTGTAATTTTTTCTCCACATTGCCGTGAATTACGCCTTCTGGTGTACTGTATTCAGCCGGTCCTGGTGGATAATCGTAGTATACACTCGAAATGGGTGCGCGCCAGTCATATATAAGAAAGTTTTCTCCGCTAGCATCAGTAAGTGTAGCAACACCGATATAAATTTGATCCGCAGCAGATTCTCCTTCTTCTTTGAAATCAATTCGTCCAAAATAAGGTGCTTTATGCATGCGTTTTAGTGCGGCAAGTCGATTAAAGGTGTGCTTATGAGTAATTTGTGTGACAGCTAGTGACTGAGCTTGTTGTCTTAAGTTGATAACTGTTTCAAGATAATCATCAAAAGTATCCGTGTTCACTTTCACATCATCCCAAAAGTGTTTACGAATATTGATTACTTCTGCCCGGCGTCTGCCAGTTTCGTTCTCCAGTTTATCAATTTGCTCCGTAATTGTCTCGATTACGGTATCCAATCTTTTTTGCTCTAAATCAAGTTTTTTGTTCATACGGTAAGCACTCCTTTAAAAGTGAAAAATAGAGGTTGACTGAAGATGTGTTTTGGTGTACAATTAAGATACGGATAAATACGTTCCTTTCGTTTTAGAAAACGTGTTTCTGTACTAATTTAACATATTTTTTGAATTTAATCAATGATAATAAGATAAACCTTGGTTCTGCGTGGCGTGGATCAAGGTTTTTTTGTGTTTTTCTTTAAGGAAGAATTGCAATTTTATTGAGGAGAATGTAAGTAAAGCAAAGAAGAAAATCAGGAATAGGGGGATACTGATGCAAAAATATTTTGAGGAAGCGCATCGTTTTTGTTCTCGTAATAGAAAGCACTTAGAAAAGGATGTTATATGTGGTTGTTTCTATTGTTTAGAAATTTTTCATCCAGAAAAAATTACAGAGTGGTGGGATGATGATAACACAGCAGTTTGTCCGCATTGCGGGATTGACTCTATTATAGGAGAAAATTCTGGATTTAAAATTACAGAAATGTTTTTAAGTGAAATGCATAAAAGATGGTTTTAGTTAAACGAATGAAAAAATAAACTTTCATTAACGAAGAGGATACATAAAAAAGCTCGGGCCGAAGCCCAAGCTTTTTTTTACTTCATTATTTCTTTTCTTCTTTTTTATCGTCAGCTTTTTTCTCTTCGAAAAGATCTTTTAAATCTTTATCGTCAACTTTTACGTCAGCTTTTTTGATTTCTTTCATCATAAGATCGTTCATGAATGCGCCATCTTGCACTTTCTTCGCAACAAGTTCTTTTTTGATGTCAGCTTTAGATTGTTCGAATGATTTTTCTGGCTCTTTAATGTCTGTAACTTTAATGATGTGGTAACCGAATTGTGATTTTACAGGCTCACTTACTTCATCTTTTTTCAGTTTATAAGCAGCATCTTCGAATTCTTTAACCATTTTACCAGGTCCGAAGAATCCTAAGTCTCCACCTTTTTCTTTTGAGCCAGTATCTTCAGAGTATTGTTTCGCTAACTCTTCGAAAGATTTACCTTGTCCAAGTTCTTCTTTTACCTTTTTCGCAGTAGCTTCATCTTTTACAAGAATGTGGCTTGCTTTAATTTCAGGCTTGTAGTTGTCTTTTAATTCTTTATCAGTGATTGTTTTTTCAATTGCTTTTTCTTGAGCTAATTGAGCACGTAACATATTTTTAAATGTTTCTTCTTTCAGACCTTGTTGTTTTAACAGTGTATCGAATTGATCACCAACTTGTTTTTTCGTTTCATCGAACTTTTTATCTACTTCTTTGTCGTCTACTTTGTAGTTTTTAATAAGTACTTTTTCCATAACCATGTTGTTTAGTACTTGTTTACCAGCTTGTGTCTTCATTTGATTGTAAAATTCTTCTTTTGTAATGTCACCAGCTTTAGATGTAACAATTTTGTCTGATGATGATGTTCCACATGCTGATAATGCGATTACACTTGTTGCGGCTAAGGCAAGCATAGCTTTCTTCATTCGATAAACACTCCTACTATTATGTATTTTTAATTTATCCTACACCAATGAATTTTAGTTCATAAGAGCCCGATTAAGTCTCACTGATACTTTTGCTTTTTTATATTGGTAAAGCGCGCTTAACAGGGCTTACCGAGGCTGAGGATAAAGTTTTGATGAATGTTTTGTTCTATAGTATAAGCAATATGTACAAAATTTAATATATCATATTTCGACTCGTTTTCATATTGATAAAGAAAAATTAACCAGCACGTGTCAGATTTTGAAAGTGTGCCATATTGGGCGTATACCGCATATACAGAATAGAGGAGGGGATGGGGATGAATTCTCAACTTATTTTATTACTTGTACTGTTTATTTTATTGGTTATTGTAGGTATAATTTGCTTATAGAGGAAAAAAGTGAGGAAGGGGCTTTCCTTCCTCACTTTCCATGAAATATAATTTCTATATAACTAGAAATTAATAAAATTGTTATACATACATTAATAACCCGAAAGACACCGGGCTGGCGGCTCGCAGCTATTTGTTTTCGTTCACACAGTGTATGTGTCATGAAATTCGTGTAAAATATAACAAGAAGTGCGAATGCGACAAAAACAACTGTTATAAGTGTCATGAGGCGAGACCTCCTTTTGGCTAAAATACATATACATATATTGTATCACACGATATTTTGTTCGTGTTACAAAATTCAGAAATAGAAGACTTTGTGTTAGAAAGTGAGGGAGAAAATGGACGTTGTTAGAAGATTAGAACAAGCTGAATACTATGTAGACCTACTATTTAAAATGATTGATGAAGAGAAGTGTCCATTTTATTCTTTAATCATAAAGAAAAAAGCTCGTAAAAAAGATATTGAACGTATACTAAATCTTTGTGAAAAACTGAACGATCAATATGTAGTGGAGAAAGCAGAAGGGCTTCTTTTGTTCGATGCGCTGTTAGATCAATTTGAAAAAGCGCTTCCACATCAGCTCGAAGTACACGAAACTGCGGAAGCGCTAGCAAAACAAGGTTTATTTAAGCCGCTTATGAATGAATTCTTAAGCATGATTGCGAAAAAATAAATAGATTATTTCTTAACTAACTTTTGATCGGATTCTGTAAAGTTCTCTTCAATATCTTCTAATGATTTCTCAAAAATATCGATAAAGTCTTGTCCGTAAATATTACGCAGGATTGCAATCAGTTCGATATTTTCTGGGAACTTCCCATAAAAATTACGAAGTGCAAGAGCCCCATTAAACACTGAATTATTTTCAGGATCATACTCCTCCATTAAGCGAAGTAGTAATTCTTCCCCTTTGTCTGTAATTTCAATGTACGTATTTCGTTTATCATCTTCCTTTTTTGAGAATACAAGATAGCCGCGTTCTTCTAGCTTTTTAGAGAAGTTAAATGCCGTTGATACGTGCATAACTCCAAACTTAGCAATCTCAGAAATAGAAGCCCCTTTTAAATGATAAGCGATTGTTAAAATATGATGTTCATTAATATTTAAATCGTAAGGTTTAATCCACTGCTGCCAATCTTTCTCTACACATTTCCATAACGCTTTCGATAATTGAGCAATGCGTTGGCTGAAAATCATCGCTTCTTTTACCGAGTAATCTTTTTCTCCACTTTTCATTTACTCACCCACTTTAACATTCTTTTTCATTACTATCTATTATGCCAGTAAAATAAAAATTAATAAAGTCTTTTTGTAAGAATTGTGAAAATTTTTTAACAAAATGACATTCTATACAAATCATGCATAACTATGGAAGCGTTTTATGAGTCGTGAATACATGCGTTGTCCTTACATGTTAATTGATAACATATATTGTAAATGCATAAAAACACGGCATATCTATACGATATGCCGTGTCAAGGTCAATTTATATAAAAAATATTTGTTATATGCAAAAAACTAAGCAGGAATTTGTTTACGCTTTTTCTGGAACAGCTTCTTGCAGTTTCTCAATTGACTTTTGGATGTCCAAAATTTCTTTCTCAATATGGCGCTTGTTTTGAGAAATATCTTGTTTCCAATTAGAAAGCGTGTCTTGCATGTCATCTTTTAGTTCTTGAAACACTTCTTTACCTTCTGAAGCAGTTTCAACAATTTGACGCTTTAATAATTTCGTATCAGCTGTAATATCAGCTAAAGTCTTTTTAATATCATTTCCTTTTTCTTTTAACTTGCCGCGCATGTCTTTACCAGAAGAAGGAGTTGAGAAAAGAACGGCTAGTCCAGCAACTGCTCCGCCGCAAATAACACCTGTAATAAAGGATTTAGCTTTTGACATAAAAGGAGACCTCCTTATTTTTTGTTCGTATTCATGATGTGAAAAAATATGCATATCTTTCTTATATGTGCTATGCACAAACAATCATCCCTGAGCATTTTAGGTGAAGAAACAAGCCATGCGGAATTTGATGACTTCAGGGAAGTGGCTTGTTATGTATTACGCCTTCTTATAGTGTCATTATTTCACACTATTTGCAATTGTACTTGCGATGTTTTGTAAATTTTCCATAGTGTATTCATTTTGGTGTGATTTCCAAACAGCACCGAAACCATCTTTTTCACCGTAGCGTGGAATTAAATGAAGGTGGAAGTGGAACACAGTTTGTCCAGCTTTTTCACCATTATTGTTAAGTAGGTTAAAGCCAACTGGATTAAACTCTGTTTTAATCGCATTTGCGATTTTTGGAACGACAGAAAAAATATGTGATGCGATTTCTGGCGTTAACGCAAAAATGTCTTGTTTGTGAACTTTCGGAATAACAAGAGTATGTCCTTTTGTTACTTGACTAATATCTAAAAATGCAAGCACATGTTCATCTTCGTATACTTTTGAGCAAGGGATTTGCCCGTCAATGATTTTACAAAAAATACAATTGTCTGCTGTATGATTCATTGATCTCATCCTTTCAAATATCCTTAGCCGTATTTTACCATAATTACATAAGAGAACAAACACGAAAAACAGGAAGCTGACTCAGCTTCCTGTTTTCTGAAGAGGGATTGAAAAAGCATTATCGTAATTTACGTTTCGCAGACACCTCATTTATTTAAGAAATGCACGGTAAATCGGCTAAAGTTTCTGCCGTAGACACCCCATTTTCAAGTGAAATGAATTGCAATCTTTTTTAAAATGAAATTGTTTATTTTTTTAAACAGTATATGCTCTTTCAGAGACACCCCGTTTCGAAAATGAAACAAATGATCTGGTTATGTGTAAATTTCATTGTCCAACTTGGACACCCCATTTCATGATGACTTCACTATGTTGTTGTACTCATCAATTGGTGGTTGCTTTTTCAATGTGTTCCTTCTTCAATAATTATGATGTCCGCTTTCGGGAAATTATATGCTAATAAATTTTAAAATTTTTTTTGAGTACATGGATACTATGTAGTACAGCATAATTTTTGGTAAGATGAATATAGAATGAATACTAATGAAGAAAGTGGTGTCGTATGAGCGAGTTATTGCGTGTAGAAAATGTTACAGGAGGATATACGAAACGACCTGTATTAAAAGACGTTTCGTTCTCTGTTAATAAAGGCGAACTTGTCGGCTTAATCGGTTTAAATGGAGCTGGTAAAAGTACGACGATTAAACATATTATCGGTTTAATGGAACCGAAAAAAGGAACTGTCACAATTAATGGGAAAACAATTCGTGATGATATGACAGCGTACCGTTCTAGCTTTTCATTTATTCCGGAAACGCCGGTATTATATGATGAATTAACGTTAGAAGAGCATTTGAAATTAACAGCTATGGCGTATGGCGTGGATGAAAAACAATATGAAGAACGTGTAGGACAACTACTACAAGAGTTTCGTATGAAAAATCGTTTAAAATGGTTTCCATCTCATTTCTCAAAAGGGATGAAACAAAAAGTAATGATTATGAGCGCATTTTTAGTGGAGCCATCTCTTTACATAGTAGATGAACCTTTCGTTGGATTAGACCCGTTAGCGATTCAATCCCTTCTTCAAATGATGGACCAAATGAAAAAGAGTGGTGCCGGTATTTTAATGAGCACACATATTTTAGCGACGGCAGAGCGTTATTGTGATTCGTTCATTATTTTGCATCAAGGTGAAGTAAGAGCGAAGGGAACGCTATCTGAACTGCAATCACAGTTTAATATGCCAGGTGCAACGTTAGATGATATTTACATTGCATTAACGAAGGAAGAAGATTATGAATAGCACAGCGTTATGGAAAGAACGATTTCGTCAATTTCTAAAAGAAGTTCGTACATATAGTAAATACGTATTTAATGATCATTTGAAATTTATTTTCGTGTTCATCATCGGTGCGGGAGCGTATTATTACCAGCAATGGTTACAAACGTTAACATCTTCGTTTCCAACTGCGCTCGTAATGGCAGTATTAATTGGACTCGTGTTAACGGCTGGATCCATTCAAACGTTATTAAAAGAAGCGGATCTCGTTTACTTACTGCCAGTTGAAGAAAAGTTAAAACCTTACTTCACAAAGGCATTTCTTTTTACATTTATGATTCAGTTATACATAATCGCAATCGTAGCAGCTGCGCTTGCTCCGTTATACTTCCAACAAATGAAGCAAACAGGAGCTGGCTACATATGGATCGTACTCGCATTTGTCATTGTAAAAGCGTGGAATTTATTTGTAGCGTGGGAAAAGTCATTTTTAACAGATCAAAATATACAAAGGGCTGATTGGTTTATTCGTTTTATCCTAAACGGTTTATTTGTATATTTCCTTGTAGAACGTACTTCAGTTCTTTTCATTGGTGGAATCGTCCTTCTCATGGTGTTATACCTTGCTATCATGCATCAAATGGTCAAAGGAAAGCCACTAAACTGGGAGTATTTAATTTCCGAAGAAGGTAAGAAGATGATGCTGCTGTACCGCATCGCGAATATGTTCGTTGATGTACCAGCATTAAAAGAAAGAGTATCTCGCCGAAAATGGCTGGATTTCCTTCTTTCGATAATCGGCGAAAAGCGTACATATTTATACTTATATACGAGAACATTTTTAAGATCAGGTAACTATTTTGGATTATATGTGCGCCTGCTCGCTCTAGGCGGAGTTATTCTTTACTTCATTCCGTTTTTATATGGACGATTTATCGTAAGCCTTATCTTCCTATACTTAATCGGTTATCAGCTATTAACTTTATGGAAACATCACCGCATGAAAATTTGGCTTGATTTGTACCCAGTAGGCGGAGAAGAGAAGAAGAAAGATTTTCTTACTTTATTAAATGCAATTCTTATTACAGGTAGCGTTATATTTACAATTATATTTGCACTAGCAACGAAAGATTTCATGATGACAGGAATTTTACTTATCGTAAGCATATTATTTAGTATCGGTTTCGTTTACCAATACGGGGCGAAGCGCATTGAGCGTTTAAATTGAAAGGAATGAACCTATGATTACATACGAAGAGAAGGTTATAAAAGAATTGGAGCAGTGGAAAGCTACATTCATGAAAGATTCTTCTATGATGACACGGTTCTCCAAAAAAGTGCAGACGAAGGTGCAACAGCTCATTCCGGCGAAAGTACAAAAGGTACTAACAGAGACGATTCGTATGATGGTGCAAACGATTAGCGCCGGGTCAAACTTTATAAAGCCGAAGCTAAAAGAGACGACATGGTCACTGCAAAGACGTGACGATGAAGTTCGTAAAAAAATGGATGAGTACAAAAAAATAGCAGCGGCAGAAGGAGCAGGGACTGGAGCTGGTGGTATTCTCCTCGGTCTTGCTGACTTTCCGCTTTTACTTACAATTAAAATTAAATTTTTATTCGATGCAGCGACATTGTACGGATTTGATACGAGTAAACAAGAAGAGCGTCTTTTTATCCTTCACGTTTTCCAACTTGCCTTTTCAAGTGATAATCACAGAAAAGAAATATGGAAAGCAATCGAAACGTGGGATACAGAAAAAGAAAATCATATGGACTGGGAAAAGTTCCAAACAGAGTACCGAGACTATATTGATTTAGCGAAAATGCTTCAGCTCGTACCAGTAATCGGTGCCCCAGTCGGCGCATATGCGAACTATCAATTACTGCAAAGGCTTGGAGAAGTGACGATGAATTGCTATCGTATGCGATTGCTGAATAGGGATTAAAAACAAGGCGTCCTACATATGTAATGTAGGACGCCTTTTCTTAGAAGCTAAGTCCGATATAGCTAATTCCAACTATAATCAATACGATAAAAAGTACAATGATTAATGAAAATCCGCTCTTACCAGCTTGTCCCGCTTCACCGCCGCCATTACCACCACTACCGCCATTACCACCACTACCGCCATTACCACCAAGTCTCATATGATATCCTCCTTATTGTTATATGTTGCTTTTACTTTATAACTTTCTGTATTTTCCAATAAACACCTTCTGTAGTGCTAACTAAATTGAAAATCATTTCGTTTTGTTTTATAATTTACTTACCGACCGGTAAGTAAAAATAAGTGAGGTACAGTATGACGAAGAATTTACAAACATCGCAGAACATTGTAGAGGCATCATTTAAACTTATGGCAGAACACGGCATTGAGAAGATGAGTCTTTCCATGATTGCGAAAGAGGTAGGTATTTCAAAACCGGCTATTTACTATCATTTTTCTTCTAAAGAAGCGTTAGTTGATTTTTTATTTGAAGAGATTTTTTCTGATTATCATTTTACAAAGTACTTTAATGAAGAGCGGTATACGAAAGAAAACTTTGCAGAAAAGCTAATCGCAGATGGTTTACATATGCTCTCTGAGTATGAAGGGCAAGAAGGAATACTACGCGTTATCAATGAATTTATCGTAACTGCATCACGAAATGAAAAGTATCAGAAACGTTTATTTGAAATACAAGAGGATTTTTTGCATGGTTTCCACGATTTATTGAAGAAAGGCGCGAGACTGGGCGTTGTGTCACAACATGAAACGGAAGAAAATGCTCATACGCTAGCGCTCGTGATCGATAATATGAGCAACTATATGCTCATGGGATTCCAGTTAAAGTATAAAGAAATTTGGATTCGAAATGTGAAAAACGTAATGAAGGAGGAGTAAAAATGAAAATGCAAAAAAACTGGTGGCTCGGTTTTCTTGGATTTATTGGGGTTTATAAAATACCAGGTATGATTGAAGCTTTTCAAGCGGATGGAAATTGGATGAAGTTAATCGGTTTCATTTGGCTACTTTGGTTCGGATATTTTATTCCTGAGAAGAAAGAAGATTAAATTCCAATTTTCTGTAAAGTTACGTAAAATATAGATTGAGAGTATTCATATATTAGATTACTAGATTTGGAGTGGTTACATGGATCCATTGAAAAATGAAATTCACCCTGACATGGTCAAGGTGTGGAAAGCGCGTTCTTTAATTGAGCTAGGAATCAGTATTATAGTCATTTTTGCATATCTTTTCTTTATGATTAAGTTTAATTGGTGGGCTTGGATTTTCTATGTGCTCATCGGATTAACAATCGTATATACACCGTTTGATTACTTTACGTTTCCGAAACTACGTCAACGTTATTACAGCTACCAACTAAATGAAGAAGAACTTGAAATTCAGCATGGCCTTTTCGTTGTTAAGCGCGTATTAGTGCCGATGATTCGTGTACAGCACGTAACGATTGAACAAGGGCCAATTATGAGAAAATACGGATTAGCAGAATTACACATTTCAACAGCAGCAACTTCTCATAGCATCCCAGGCTTAACGATGTATGAAGCAGAAATGTTGAAAACGAAAATCGCAGAATTAGCGAAAGTGAGTGATGAGGATGTATAAGAGGCAGCATCCAATCACGATGTTATTAGAATTAAAAATAACAGATTTTATACCACTCATTATTTTCATGTTTAGCTTAAACGGAAAATTCCCGTTTTGGTATTTAATTCCCGCAGCATTTGGTTTACTCACCGTTTTTTCAGCATTTGAAAAATGGTATTACACAACATATTGGGTTGAAAATAACGTATTACATGTGAAAAAAGGTCTCTTCGTGAAAAAGGAGAGCTACTTAAATAAAGAACGTGTTCAAACGATTAATACAAGTTCTAACGTACTATATCAAATGCTCGGTTTGAAAAAAATTCAGATTGAAACAGCTGGTGGGGGCGATGAAGCAGAAGTTAGCTTAGCTGGTATTACGGCAGAAGAAGCGGCGGAGCTTATTACTTTGCTAAATGAGCCAACTCCAGAAGTGAAAGCAGAAGGAACATTAGACGAAGCAGCAGAAAATGTAGTAGAAAAAGAAATTGTTACAGAAGAAAAACAAGCGACAGAATATAAATTAACTTGGAAAGAGATTTTATTAGCATCTGTTACATCTGGTCAATTTGGACTATTATTCTCTTTAATCTTTTTCGTTTATCACCAAGTAGATGAGTACATTCCGAAATGGATAGAGAATGGCGTAAAGTCGTATGTAATGGAACATGATATATATGGCTGGATTTTCATGGTAGCCATGTTACTCGTTCTTTCTTGGATTATATCTACAATCGGTTACGCGTTAAAACATGGCGATTTCACAGTGAATCGAAGAAATGACGAAGTTCGCATTTCGCAAGGATTACTTGAGAAAAAAGAGCTTGTACTAAAATTGCATCGTATTCAAGGTATTACGATAAAAGAAAGTATTTTACGCCAACCATTCGGTTATTGTGCTGTGCAAGTAGAAGTCATTCAAAGTAAAGGAATGAGTGACGAAAAAGAAAAGGTTACACTGCACCCAATCATTCGAAAAGATCGAGTACAACAGTTACTCGCCCATTTACAATTACCATACGAACTGAATGCAAACATTATTGCATTACCAAAAGCAGCATTGCGCCGTTATCTCATTGATAGTTTTATCTTTTTCGCTATGCTCGCAATCCCGCTTACTGGAATAAGTATATACTCTGAAAAGCACTTCATCATGTGGGCATTAATTCCGCTCGCGATCCTCATCTTTACACTTGGATACGCAACATTTAAAACAAATGGTTACAGTGTTAACGGAGAACAAATTACACTTGTCTATCGTAGCGTCGGAAAATATACAGGACTTATTAGAAGAAGACATGTCCAATCAATGGAGAAGACACAATCATATTTCCAGCGCCGAGCGGATTTATGTACGTATAAGTTTTCTAGTGCATCATCTAATTATAAAATAGAGCATACGAGAGTAGAAGATGCGGAGAGAATGCAGGATTGGTATAAGAAGAAGTTAAGTGAGAATTAAGTGGAACGGCTCGCCTTTCGCGGAAGACGGGCTATTTTTTTATGCGAAAATAATGAATAATATATGTAAAGAAACAAGCGAGGTGAATGAGAGTGAGCAAATTTTTAATACCGTATTCATTTTCTATATTAAGTTTCTTTATTTCAGCAACAGCACTTGATTTATATGATAGGATGGGAAACAATAGTGAGCTGGTTTCGCCGAACATAATTGGAAAGATAATTCAATCTACTGCGCAAATGGGAGTCCTTACATTGTATTTCGGAGTACCTATTATTTTAGGTGGCTGTCTACTTGGTGAGCTATTGTTTAGAGGTATCATTTTACGATTTAGACTAAGCTATATTCTATCTTTATTATTATATTTACTTTTAGCTTTTAGTATTGTTTCTGTAACGGTTGGAATTCCAACTACATATGAGGATTCTAATACTACTTTCATGGTAATAACTATGATTTGCGCTGTTACATTCTTTATGGGCCGGAATATATGGGAGAAAAAAGAAATGAATAATGGAGTAACAGAATGAAATATACATGTCCGTGCTGCGGGTATAGAACAATAGAAGAAGAACCACCAGGTACATATGAAATTTGTAATATATGTTACTGGGAAGATGATGAGGTACAGTTTAACGATCCTGACTTTGAAGGCGGTGCAAATGAAGTCTCGTTAAGACAAGCACAGAAAAATTTTATTGCATTTGGTGCTTGCGAGGAATGTTTTGTTGGATTAGTTAGAAAACCGACTAGTGAAGATGTGAAGGATGCTAGTTGGCAGCGAATTTGTTAAGTAAAATGTTATTACTCAATTCAATGGGAGTAATAACATTTTTTATTTAGTGCTGAAAGAATTACTGCCGTCTTATAAAGTAATAAGAAGGACTAAATTGGTAAATTTTATTAATGGATATATTTTCAATAAATACAAAAGTATAGATGTATAGTCAGCTTTGTGTGTTTAATGTTATCATATTGAATGATATGGAAATTTTTAATAGAATAAGTAACTAAAAATTCAAAGGTAATGAAGCTTTTGTTGTATAAAGAAAATACTTAGTAGTAATCAACAATATTAAAAATAAGATTCGTATTTATATAAATTTAGTAGAAATGGGGTTTTAAAAAGGAATGAGTATAAGCATAACGCGGCAAAAGATTTTGGCGGCCGCTTCTCAAATTGTGCAATGTAAAGGGGTTGCTAAATTAACCTTAGAAGCAGTGGCAAAAGAGGCGGGTGTAAGTAAAGGTGGATTATTGTATCACTTTTCAAATAAAGAAGCTTTAATAGAAGGTATGATAGTCAGAGGGGTAGAGGATTATGAAGGGGCCATTTACAATAAAGTAGCGGAAGACTCAGAGAGGAAAGGGAGATGGGTTCGCTCTTTTGTAGAGGAAAGATTAAATAATGAGAGAAGAACAGAAGAGTTATCTAGTAGTATGATGGCAGCATTCATGTTAAAACCTGAATTACTTGAGCCATTACAACAATCATTTCAGCAACTGCAAAAGAATATAGAAAATGATGAGATAGATTCAGTTTGTGCAACAATTATTAGATTAGCAGCAGATGGATTATGGTATTCGGAATATTTAGGGGTTGGAAGACTAAGCCCCGAGTTAAGAGAAAAAGTGATTCAAGCTCTTATTAGTAATTCATATAAATAGAATATGCGAACTATATAATGCGAAAATAATTCACCATTGCTTCTTTAATGTAGTGGTGAATTGTTTTTTTTATTAGAAAAATAGAACAATTTTATAGAGTATTGAATTATAACCGTCCAGACGGTATAGTAATATTTGGTTTAAGAGGAAAATGAAACAAAAAAAGAATAAAAGATATTTTTAGCACACTATTCGAAAGGATAGGCCGCAAAGCTTAGAGTCTACGGTAATACATATTGGTTACTAAGATCGTCTGGTTGCACATTTTTGATGCAACCGGACGGTCTTTTTTTGTTATATAAATATAAAAAATAGGAGGGAACTATGCAAATGAAAAGTACTAAAAGACATATTTCAATGGTTTCATTAGTTTTTCTAGTATTATTTTCAGTGCTGAATGTGTGGGCTCCAGTTATTCAAGCTGCTGTGATGAAAAGTCCAGTGGACGAAATTAATATTTCCCGTACTGATGGCACGACATCTGAACCGTATCAAGCCTCAGATGGTATGAAAGTAGAAGTGAAGTGGTCAGCTAAAGAAAAAATAAAAAGTGGAGATCAATTCACAATTGATATGCCAAAAGAGTTTCGAAAAGACCTTATGAATATGAGTTTTCCTTTAAAAGATGCTGAAGGAAAAACAGTTGGTACATGTGAGATGAAAAAGGGTCTATTAACGTGTACTATGGGGGATTACGTAGAAGGAAAGAATAACATTAAAGGTTCTTTATTCGTAGAATTCTACTTTGGTCTAGAAGCATATGATGGTGTTAAAGAAATTCCATTAGAATTTAACGTTGATGGTCAAATCGTCAATAAAGAAGTAAATGTAAGTAATACGACAGAGAGACCGAAGCCACAGCCCAATACAGATAATCTATTGAAATGGGGTTCTTATAATCAAGAAGATCCTTCGATTGCTGATTGGCTTGTATATGTAAATGCAACTGGAACAGAAATGCAAGATCTTAAATTAACAGATACATTAGGACCTGGGCATGAGTTAATTACAGACAGCGTAGTATTAGAAGAGGCTGTATTTGAAGATGGTTATGCACCAACAAATATTAAGCCAGCAGATTTATCTAACATTAAAATTAATGCAACAAAGGCTGGATTTACAATTGAGTTTCCAGACAGTTCAAAAGGTTATATTTTAAGATATAAAACAAAGATTACTAATCCTTCTGCAAAGCCTCATAAAAATACTGTGAAATTAGAAGGTAAAAATATTAAAACTGAAGAAAAAGTAGGACAAGTATTTGTAAGTGGTGGAGGGGGAACCGGTTCAGGTGACGATAATCCACCTAGTATTGAAAAAAATATAGTTGATGAGAATGGCAAGCTTGTAGAGAATGAGCAGCTAACACAAATGGATCAAGTGATTCAATACCAAGTTGGTACACATATACCGAACGATCCTCCTAAATACACATCAATGGTAATTCGTGATGATTTAGAAGATGTTTTAGAAGTATTAGAGGCAAAAGTATATGATCAAAATGGCCAAGATATTACTTCTAAAGGGACGTTAAAGATAGATAAGCAAAGAAGTGAAGTAACATTTACGTTTGGTGAGAATTTTGACTATAAGTCATATGAAGACCAGAGAATCAATCTTAGTATCAAGGCTAAAATTAAAAATAATGCAGACTTATCTTCTTACGTAGATAAGAAGATTCCTAATAAAGCGGAATTACATTTTGATGATAAAACATTAACATCAAAAGAAGTAACTATTACGCCGCCTGAAGCTCCAAAAGATGGTACAGTATCGCTTCATAAAATAGATTCTGAGAATCCGAACAAAGGGTTAAAAGGTGCCGAATTTGAAGTCCGAAATAGTGCAAATGAAGTTGTTGCAAAACTGAAAACGGACGAAAAAGGTTTTTCAGTACCTCAAACTTTAGCTCCTGGAACGTATAAAGTTTATGAAACAGTAGCACCAGAAGGATATCAAAAATTAAAAGAACCAGTAGAGGTTACACTTCAAGCTGGAGAAACAAAAACAATTGAAATTAAAAATACTATGCAAAAGGGTCAAATTGAAGTAAAGAAAATTGATTCGGAAAATGGTGAAAAACCATTAGCAAATGCAGAGTTTGATATAGTAAAAGACGGTGTAGTAGTCGAACATATTGTTACAGATAAAGATGGTAAGGCAATCTCTAAACCGTTAGCACCAGGGAAATATATTTTAAAAGAAACGAAAGCGCCTGAAGGCTACCAATTAAAAGAAGCAGAGTTCGAAGTAAATGTAACAGGGGACGGCATATTCCCAATACAAGTGGAAAATGCAATGGTAGACAAAGGTAATATAGAAATTACAAAAGTGGACAAAGAAAACGGAGCAGTATTAGCGGGTGTCGAATTTGAAGTCCAAGATGAGAAAGATGAAGTAGTAAGAAAAGTAGTAACAGATAAAGATGGAAAAGCAAACGTTTCAGATCTATCAGTAGGAAAGTACAAATTAGTAGAGACAAAAAGCTTACCAGGTTATAAAAAGCTAACAGAACCAGTACCATTTGAAATAAAAAAAGGTATGACAAAAGCTTTAGCAATAAAAGTAGAAAATGAGCAGTTAGACAAAGGCTCAGTAGAAATTACAAAAATAGATAAAGATAGCCAAAAAGTACTAGAAGGCGTAGTCTTCGAAGTGCAAGATGAGCAAGGCAAAGTAGTAACAGAAGTAAAAACAGATAAAGATGGTAAAGCAAAAATCTCTGATTTATCAGTAGGGAAGTACAAATTAGTAGAGACGAAAAGTTTACCAGGCTACAAAAAGCTAACAGATTCAGTATCATTCGAAATTACAAAAGGTATGACAACAGTCCTATCGTTGAAAGTAGAAAATGAACAGTTAGATAAAGGTTCAGTAGAAATTACAAAAATAGATAAAGACAGCAAAAAAGCATTAAAAGGCGTAGTCTTTGAAGTGCAAGATGAAGCTGGAACAGTAGTAAAGGAAGTAAAAACAGATAAAGATGGTAAAGCAAAAATCTCAGATCTATCAGTAGGAAAGTACAAATTAGTAGAGAAAGAAAGTTTACCAGGCTATAAGAAATTAACAGAGCCAGTATCGTTTGAAATTACAAAAGGTATGACCGAGATCTTATCATTAAAAATAGAAAATGAAATGGTAGATACGGGAAATATAGAGATAACAAAGATAGATAAAGATAATAAAGCACCGTTAGCGGGAGTAACATTCATCGTACAAGATGAAAAGGGTAAGGAAGTTACGAAAGTAACGACAGATAAAGAAGGAAAAGCAAATGTTTCAGATTTACCTGTAGGAAAGTATGAATTAGTAGAGGTAGAAAGTTTACCTGGTTATAAAAAGTTAGAAAAACCAGTATCATTTGAAATTAAAAAAGGCATGACTGAGGTTCTATCATTAAAAGTAGAAAATGAAATGGTGGATACAGGGAATGTAGAGATAACAAAAATAGATAAAGATAGTAAAGCTCCATTAGAAAATGTTGTATTTGAAGTACGTGATTCAAAAGGAAAAGTAGTTGCGAAAGTAAAAACGGATAAAGAAGGAAAAGCAAACGTTTCAGATTTATCTATTGGAAAGTATGAGTTGGTAGAAGTAGAAACACCGGCAGGATACAAACCACTAGAAAAGCCAATTTCATTCGAAATTGAAAAGGGTAGAGTAACAGCATTACAATTGACTGTAGAAAATGAATTAGTGGATACAGGAAATGTAGAAATTACAAAAGTAGATAAAGAAAATAAAGATGCTTTAGCTGATGCAGTCTTTGAAATTCAAGATGAAGCAGGACAAGTAGTCGCTAAAATAACGACAGATAAAAAAGGACAAGCACAAGTTACTAATTTATCAGTCGGCACATACAAGTTAGTAGAAGTAAAGGCACCAAAAGGGTATAAACAATTAGTAGATCCGATTACTTTCCAAATTGAAAAAGGCATGACAAAATCCCTTGCTTTAACAGTAGAAAACGAAATGTTAGACAAGGGAAATGTGGAAGTAACAAAAGTAGATAAAGATAGTCAAAAAGTATTAGAAGGCGTAGTCTTCGAAGTACAAGATGAGCAAGGCAAAGTAGTAACAGAAGTACAAACAGATAAAAATGGTAAAGCAAAAATCTCAGACTTATCTGTAGGAAAGTACAAATTAGTAGAGAAAGAAAGCTTACCAGGCTACAAACAATTAACAGAACCAGTATCATTCGAGATCAAAAAAGGTATGACGAAAGTTTTATCATTGAAAGTAGAGAACGAACTGTTAGATAAAGGTTCAGTAGAAATTACAAAAGTAGACAAAGAAAGTGGCGCAGTATTAGCGGGCGTAACATTCGAAGTGCAAGATGAAAAAGGCAAAGTAGTAACAAAAGTAACGACAGATAAAGAAGGAAAAGCAACAATTTCAGATTTACCAGTAGGAAAATATAAGCTAGTAGAGGTAGAAAGCTTACCAGGATATAAAAAACTAGCGAAACCAGTATCATTCGAAATCAAAAAAGGTATGACAGAAGTTTTATCACTAAAAGTAGAGAATGAACTAGTAGATAAAGGTTCAGTAGAAATTACAAAAGTAGATAAAGATAGTCAAAAAGCATTAGAAGGCGTAGTCTTTGAAATCCAAGATGCAGCAGGAAAAGTAGTAACAAAAGTAACAACAGATAAAGAAGGAAAAGCGAAAATTTCAGATCTATCTGTAGGGAATTACAAACTAGTAGAAGTAGAAAGCTTACCAGGCTACAAAAAGCTAACAGAGCCAGTATCATTCGAAATTAAAAAAGGTATGACAGAAGTCTTATCATTAAAAGTAGAGAATGAACAGTTAGACAAAGGTTCAGTAGAAATCACAAAAGTAGATAAAGATAGCCAAAAAGTATTAGAAGGCGTAGTCTTCGAAGTACAAGACGACAAAGGCAAAGTAGTAACAGAAGTACAAACAGATAAAAATGGTAAAGCAAAAATCTCAGACTTATCTGTAGGAAAGTACAAATTAGTAGAGAAAGAAAGCTTACCAGGTTACAAAAAGTTAACGGAACCAGTATCATTCGAAATTAAAAAAGGTATGACAAAAGTCTTATCATTGAAAGTAGAGAACGAACAGTTAGATAAAGGTTCAGTAAAAATTACAAAAGTGGACAAAGAAAGTGGCGCAGTATTAGCGGGCGTAACATTCGAAGTGCAAGATGAAAAAGGCAAAGTAGTAACAAAAGTAACGACAGATAAAGAAGGAAAAGCAACAATTTCAGATTTACCAGTAGGAAAATATAAGCTAGTAGAGGTAGAAAGCTTACCAGGATATAAAAAACTAGTGAAACCAGTATCATTCGAAATCAAAAAAGGTATGACAGAAGTTTTATCACTAAAAGTAGAGAATGAGCTAGTAGATAAAGGTTCAGTAGAAATTACAAAAGTGGACAAAGAAAGTGGCGCGTTATTAAAAGGCGTAACATTCGAAGTGCAAGATGAAAAAGGAAAAGTAGTAACGAAAGTAAAAACAGATAAAGAAGGAAAAGCGAAAATTTCAGATCTATCTGTAGGGAATTACAAACTAGTAGAAGTAGAAAGCTTACCAGGCTACAAAAAGCTAACAGAGCCAGTATCATTCGAAATTAAAAAAGGTATGATAGAAGTCTTATCATTAAAAGTAGAGAATGAACAGTTAGACAAAGGTTCAGTAGAAATCACAAAAGTAGATAAAGATAGTCAAAAAGCATTAGAAGGCATAGTCTTCGAAGTACAAGACGACAAAGGAAAAGTAGTAACAGAAGTAAAAACAGATAAAAATGGTAAAGCAAAAATCTCAGACTTATCTGTAGGAAAGTACAAATTAGTAGAGAAAGAAAGCTTACCAGGTTACAAACAATTAACAGAACCAGTATCGTTTGAAATTAAAAAAGGTATGACAGAAGTTCTATCATTAAAAATAGAAAATGAAATGGTAGATACGGGAAATGTAGAAATTACAAAAATAGATAAAGATAATAAGGCACCGTTAGCAGGTGTAGTCTTTGAAGTACAAGACGACAAAGGCAAGGTAGTAACGAAATTAACGACAGATAAAGCTGGAAAAGCAACAGTTTCAGATTTATCAGTAGGAAAGTACAAGCTAGTAGAAGTAGAGAGTTTACCAGGCTACAAAAAATTAGAAAAGCCTGTACCATTTGAAATTACAAAAGGTATGACAAAATCTTTAGCGTTCACTGTAGAAAATGAAATGGTAGATACGGGGAATGTAGAAATCACAAAAATAGATAAAGACAGTAAAGCACCATTAGAAAATGTTGTATTTGAAGTACGTGACTCAAAAGGCAAAGTAGTTGCGAAAGTAACGACGGATAAAGAAGGAAAAGCAAACGTTTCAGATCTATCAGTAGGAAAATACAAATTAGTAGAGACGAAGAGCTTACCAGGTTACAAAAAGTTAACGGAACCAGTATCATTCGAAATTAAAAAAGGTATGACAAAAGTCTTATCATTGAAAGTAGAGAACGAACAGTTAGACAAAGGTTCAGTGGAGATTACAAAAATGGCCGCTGAAAGCAAGGAAGTCTTATCAGGAGCTGTGTTTGAAGTTCATGATGAAAAGGGAAAAGTAGTAGTGAAAGTAACAACAGATAAAGATGGAAAGGCAAAAATCACAGATCTATCTGTAGGTAACTACACACTAGTAGAAGTAGAAGCACCAAAGGGATATGAAAAATTAACTAATCCAATTCCATTTGAAATTACAAATGGAATGATAAATGCAGTTCAATTAGAAGTATTAAACAAATTGAATCATTTAGCACCACCAGGTCCAGAAACACCAGATCCAGAAAAGCCTGGAACACCAAATCCAGAAAAGCCTGGAACACCAGATCCAGAGAAACCTGGAACACCAAATCCGGAAAAGCCTGAAAAAGAATTACCGAAGACAGGGCAGAAAATGCCTGTGGAACCATATATGGGAGCACTTCTTGTAATGATGAGTTTTGGGTTACTCGTATTAGGTAGAAAACAGCAGAGATAATAAAGGTGAAAAGGTATCCTCAAAGTATTTGAGGATACCTTTTTTAGCATAAAAAAAAGCATCTAGCAAAAGTACTAGATGCAAATAAAAACACAAGGGAAGACAAAATTCTTCCCTTTTCCCGTATGTAATTATATCAAAAAATTTATAAAAAACTAGCTATATTTAAAATATAATTTTTAAAAAAGTTATATACATAAATAATTGCAATACGCGCAGTTTTATCTTTCTGAAAAATCCATTTCTTTAATTTTGAATATTAAGACTAATGTTGATAAATCTTCAGATAATTAGAAAAAATACCCAAAAGGATATATAATATTGCTTAATAAATAATTTTAATGAATTACATATATTTCATTTGGTGTATTAATTGAATATCATAATTTTAAATTTTATTAAGCAAGAATCTCGGTTACTTATTGCATTTCTAACATAGGGTGAGATAGAAAAATACAATAGTGTGGAGGTTTTTATAATGACGTTTGTTCTTAGTAAAATGAATGGGTTTAGCATAGAAGAAAAGGTACATGAATTTGAATCTAAAGGATTCCTTGAAATCTCAAATGAAATCTTTTTACAAGAGGAAGAGAATCATCGTTTATTAACACAAGCACAGTTAGATTATTATAATTTGGAAGATGATGCGTACGGTGAATGCCGTGCTAGATCTTATTCAAGGTATATAAAGTATGTTGATTCACCAGATTATATTTTAGATAATAGTAATGATTACTTCCAATCTAAAGAATATAACTATGACGATGGCGGGAAAGTTAGACAGTTCAATAGCATAAATGATAGCTTTTTATGCAATCCTTTAATTCAAAATATCGTGCGTTTCGATACTGAATTTGCATTTAAAACAAATATAATAGATACAAGTAAAGACTTAATTATAGGTTTACATCAAGTAAGATATAAAGCTACTAAAGAAAGACCATCTTTTAGTTCACCTATTTGGTTACATAAAGATGATGAACCAGTAGTATTTTTACACCTTATGAATTTAAGTAATACAGCTATTGGTGGAGATAATTTAATAGCTAATTCTCCTCGGGAAATTAATCAGTTTATAAGTTTGAAGGAGCCTTTAGAAACTTTAGTATTTGGACAAAAGGTCTTCCATGCCGTAACGCCACTTGGAACAGAATGTAGTACGGAGGCTTTTCGTGATATTTTATTAGTAACATTTTCTTATAAGGAGACAAAATGAGAGAGAATAAAATAATTATGATTTCTGGAGCCAATAGCGGTATAGGTCATGCTTGTATAAAATACTTTTTAGAAAAATCATTTTATGTAATAGCGCTTGATATTAATAATAATAATTTAATAGATTATATGAAAACAGATATGCCTTTGAAAGTAGTGCAAATTGATTTAAGTAATAGCGAAGCGATTCATAATCTTTTTACTCAATTAGATTTAGAAAAGCTTTCTCCTGATATATTAATAAATGCAGCTGGTATTCGAGAGATAACACCTGTTTTACATTTATCCGATGATATGTTTAAAAAAGTAATTGATGTAAATTTAGTAGCCCCATTTATCCTTTCTAGGGAAGTAGCTAAGCGATGGTGTGAATCGAAAATAAAAGGTTGTATTGTGAATATAGCATCGGTTTCTGGATTAATGGCTGAACCAGAGCGAGCTGCTTATGTTGCATCAAAGCATGCTTTAATCGGATTGACTAAACAGATGGCTATGGAATTTGGGAAGCAAAATATAAGGGTAAATAGTATTTCTCCCGGTGTTATTAGAACTGAACTTACAGAAGAATACTTTAGTAATAAAGCCTTGATGTCTATGATAAAAAGTAATCAATCTTTAGATACTTGGGGGTTGCCGCAGGATATTGTTTCATGTATTGAGTACTTGATTTCTGATCAGGCCCGCTTTATTACTGGTTCTAATTTTGTAATTGATGGTGGTTGGACTGCTGGGAAAAATTTATAATTGAGTGTTTTTGAGGAAAAGCACCTGTCCTTTTTTTAGGCTGGTGTTTTTCTCACTATAAACCGAGTTTTTATTGGAGGGGGATTAATTTGCTTCAAAAGAGTTTTAAGCAAGAGAAAACGGTACCGGCCTTAAAGATGATAGCATCAATGGTTATCTTTGGATCAGTTGGATTTTTTTCGGTTCAAACAAACTTACCTTCGTTTGAATTAGTGTTTGTAAGGTGTATTTTTGCGACAATATTTTTAAGTGTATGCTGGTTGCTTACAGGGCAATATAAACAAGATAAATGGGAACGAAAAGAAGTTATTCAAGTTTTAATATGTGGCTTTTTCTTAGTATTTAATTGGGTTTTCTTATTTAAAGCCTTTGAAAATATGTCAGTTACAATTGCTATATCAGTTTATCATCTTGCACCAGTAATTGTACTGTTAATTGGAAGTATCGTCTTTAAAGAAAAATTAACATTCATATCTATCATTTCAATAATTGTGTGTTTTGCAGGAGCTTTATTAATTGCTGGTATTGATGGAAGCTTCTCTGTCGGCTCATTAATGTCTTCAGGTATGATATGGGGATTTCTTGCGGCTCTCTTTTATGCATTTACAACTTTATTTGGTAAAGGGATTAACAAAATGAGTGCGTATGCAATGACATTTTTACAAACATTCTTGGGGATATTTCTTTTAATACCATTTATAGATTTAGATGCTTTTAGTGGCCTCACTCAAAGTAATTGGACATATATTATAGCTACTGGTTTTATTCACACAGGGATAGTATATTATCTGTTTTTTGATAGTTTACGCTATTTATCTACAAAAACCATCTCAATATTAGTTTTTTTAGATCCGGCAGTGGCAATATTATTAGATACTGTACTTACTGGATTCCGTCCAACTTTAATGCAAATAACAGGAATTCTTTTTATTTTTATTGGCATGACTTTAACATTAAAAAAATCTAAAGATAAAAAACTAAGCCAAAAAGAAAAGCGAATTGAAAGCGATGCTAGTATATCTCAACAATAATGAAATATATTGTGTATAAAACGATAAACCTTGCATGAATCATGTAAGGTTTATTTTAGTTCAATATAATTCATATTTATAATACATAATTTTCAAAACTGAGGTATGTGTTTCTTTAATATGCTTTTGATTCAACTATTTTGATTTGACTATAAATTTACAAAAATGTATATAAAACCTTATTTTTTGATAATATATAAGTAATAAATTCATAGAATTGGAGTGATGAGATGCAGCCGTTAGAAAGGGAGATTCATTCTAATATGCTGAAAGTGTGGAGGATGCACGCTTTAATTGGGGCGGTAGTTATACTAACAGTCGTAATTGCGTATTTCTTTTTTATGATTAACTTTAACTGGTGGGGCTGGTTGTTCGGACTATTAGTAACAGGAGCTATTACATTTATTCCCCTTGATTATTTTGTGTTTCCAAATTTACGTCAACGCTATTATAGTTACAGATTAAATGAAGAAGAGATTGAGATTCAAAAGGGAATGTTTGTTGTAAAACGCGTACTTATTCCGATGATCCGTGTGCAGCACGTAACAATTGAGCAAGGGCCGATCATGAGAAAGTATAATTTAGCAGAATTACATATTTCAACAGCCGCAACTTCTCATAGTATTCCAGGTTTAACGAAAGAAGAAGCAGAACAGCTGAAAAGACAAATTGGAGAACTTGCGAAAGTGAGTGATAAGGATGTATAAGAGGCAACATCCGATTACGATATTGTTAGGTATTAGGATTGCGAGTTTGTTGCCACTTATTATTCTTGTTTTATTTAAACCTGATGAACAAGTGGAACCTTGGTATTTATTTTATCTTTTTCTTCTGGTTGTTTTATTCATCATGGCTATTTTTTCAGCAATTAAATGGTATTTTAAAGTGTACTGGATTGAGAATAATATTTTACATATAAAGCACGGTGTTTTTGTAAAGAAGGAAAGCTATTTAAATAAAGAGCGTGTACAAAATATTAGTACGTCTTCTAACATCATTTATCAAATGCTCGGACTTATGAAGTTAAATATAGAAGTAGCCGGTGGTGGTAATGAACGAGAAGTGATGTTGGCTGGTATTAAAGAAGACGAGGCAAAACATTTAATTTCTTTATTACATAAGAAAGAAACTACTGTAAAAGAAGAAATAGAAGAGGAAGAAAGCAAGACGGTTTATCAGTTAACAGCGAAAGAGGTTTTAGCCGCAGCGATTACATCTGGTCGGTTCGGACTAGTGTTCTCTGGGCTAGTACTTCTTTACACAAAGTTTGATTTTGTTCTTCCTGAAGGATTCACAAGTAAAGTAGAAGCGTATGTGATGGGAAACGGTGTTTATAAACTAATTGTAATTGCATTAATTTTAATGGCAATTTCGTGGATTATTTCCACGGCTGGATATGTGTTGAAATATGCAAACTTTAAAATTGAGCGAAAAGGGGAAGAGATTCGTATCGTTCAAGGATTATTTGAAAAGAAAGAGTTTGTCTTAAAATTGCACCGCATTCAAGCGATTACTGTAAAAGAAGGTATGCTTCGCCAGCCGTTTGGCTATTGTGCTGTTGAAGTGGAAGCAATTCAAAGTATTGGAGCAGCAAGTAACGAAGTAATGTTGCATCCATTTATGAAGAAAAAAGATGTACAGCACCTGATCACATATTTAGAGTTACCATATGAAATCGAAGCGGAGATCGTTCACTTACCAAAAACAGCGTTGCGTCGTTATTTCATTATGGGCTGGTTAATAAGTATCATACTCACAGTTCTAATTGCCAGCGTGAGTATATATTTTAAACAATATATTGCGTTGTTTGTTAATTTACCGTTATTTATCGTGTTTTCGTTACTTGCGTATGCTAGATATAAAAGTGGCGGTTATGAATTAAGAGAAAATCAACTAACGGTTGTATATCGTAATTTTTCGAAATATACAGGAATAATGCGAAGAAGACATGTTCAAGCAGTAGGTTATAATCAATCGTATTTTCAAAGAAAAGATGAATTATGTACAACTCTTGTAGCGGTAGCTGGGCGGGGTTATGAAGTAAAGCATATGAGAAAAAAAGATTCACTTCGTATATATAATTGGTACAAAGAAAAAGGAAACACCGGTGTGTAATGGTGTTTCCTTTTTGTTATTAAATGGATATCTTTAGTCGAATCGTTGATATATTTCAAGATATGATAGATATATTCGGAAAATCGTTGATATATTCAAAGATATGATAGATATATTCGGAAAATCGTTAATATAATTTCACGTACTGTTAGTGTTGTATTATGTTTTAATTAAACTAACACATCAAAAGTAGTCACAAAAGATGGACGAGAGAAAATACTCTTTTGCTGTTCCGCATGTGGATGCGCTGGAGCTTGTCCTTCTGCTTGCGTGGGACGTTTTTTATGAGCGTTTTCGAATGAACGTGATTCTGTCCAGTCTTTAAAGTTTTGCTCTGTTTCCCACATCGTTAAGATGACGTATGTATCGTTACTTAATGGGCGTAGAACACGGATCGCTTGGAATCCTGGTTCGTTTTCAATAAGGCCTGCGCGGTTTTTAAAACGGTTTTCAAATACAGGGCGACCTTCGTCTGTGACAGAAATGTTGTTACAAACGATATAGCCAGGTTGTCCTTTAAATTCACCGACAGCATCTAGTACGTCATACTGAAGTGAACCTTCTACAGATTCTTCTGTATTTTCTTTATAAAACATATTTTTTTCATCATTTTTTGCAGTGAAATGTGCTTGTTCTAGAGGTGTTTCGTATGAAATAATAGCCTTCATTTTAATGCCCCCTTAATAGTTTGTTTCTATTATATCAACTCTCTTAAAAAACTTCGAAGATTATATACATAAAGATACTTCTTTTTCAAATAATAAATGTACCATCATTTGGAAAGAAGGACGATGTATGAAGAAAGTAAAGTGGACTTTATTGGGCGGCGTCGCAACGTTCGTAGTAGCGATTGTAATCTATAAACTTATCGTGTTAGCTGGTGGCTATATGATGGATGAAAAGCAGCTCGTTTTCCACTCTTCATCACGTATCGTTGACCAGAAAGGGAAAGAAATTACGAAATTATACGTAGAAAATAGAGAGCTCGTACCAATCGAGCAAATTCCGAAGTATGTGCAGCAGGCGTTTGTTGCGGTGGAAGATTCTCGTTTTTATGAGCATCAAGGGATTGATTATCCGTCTATATTCCGTGCTCTTTATAAAGATACGTTAGCTGGAGAAAAGGTAGAGGGCGGTAGTACCATTACGCAGCAACTCGCTAAAAACGTCTTTTTAACTCGTGAAAAAACATTTACGCGCAAATTGAAGGAAGTCGCAATTTCTCTTCAATTAGAGCAAAAATATACGAAGCAACAAATTCTTGAAATGTATATGAATCATATTTATTTTGGTCATGGGGCTTACGGCATTCAAGCGGCAGCAAAGTTGTATTTTAATAAAAATGTTGAGGATTTAACAGTAGAGGAAGGGGCAATGCTTGCAGGCCTTCCGAAGTCACCAAACGGATATTCACCGTACTATTCTGCAGAGAAGAGTAAGGAACGCCGTGATCTAGTGTTGTCACTTATGCATAAACAAGGCTATTTGACTGCAGAAGAAAGCGTTCGTTATCAAGGGAAGACAATTGCTCTATATAAAAATTTAGATGAGAATGAGCTTGCATATATGCCGTATATTGATATGGTCATAGATGAAGCCGCTCGTTTATACGGATTGTCTCATCAAGAAGTACTTCGCGGAGGATATACGTTTGTCGTACCTATGGATGAAAAGATTCAAAAGGTAGCATATAACCAGTTTCAAGATGCAAGGAATTTCCCTGGGAAAGAAGAGGGGGCGCAAGGTGCTTTCTTATTAATGGATAATCGTACGGGAGGGATTAAAGCGGCGATTGGGGGAAGAAAGTACGTCCCGAGAGGATTTAATCGTGTTTTTGCCAAAAGGCAGCCTGGATCTGTTTTAAAACCACTTATCGTTTATGCACCAGCACTAGAAACGAAAAAGTATAATCCGTATTCTTTATTAACGAATGAAAGAAATTCTTTTGAAGGGTATGAACCTCGAAATTATAATCATGAGTATTCAAAAGAAATGACGATGTATGATGCGATTTTAGAGTCGGCAAATGTACCGGCAGTTTCTTTATTAAATGAGTTAGGGGTAGAAGAAGGAAAGCAATATTTAGAAAAAGGAAATGTTCATATTGCAGATGCTGGTTTAAGTACAGCGCTTGGCGGATTGAAAAATGGCGTTTCAACATTTGATCTTGTAAAAATGTACCGTTCATTTTTAGCAAATGGAAATATTATCGAGCCGCACGTTATTGATAAAGTATTAAACAGACACGGTGCAGTCATTGGGGAATCTCCAAAAGTAGAGACGAAAATCTTCTCGAAGCAGACAGCATGGTATATGACGAAAATGTTAGAAGGAGTTGTGAAGGAAGGAACAGCGAGAGTTGGTGTATATAACGGTGCGTTAGCTGGGAAAACAGGTACAACTTCATTGCCAAATGACGATAAGGGAGCAAGAGATATGTGGTTCGTCGGCTATACACCAAACTTAGTAGGCGCTGTTTGGATTGGTTATGACCGCACGGATAAGGAGCATCAGTTGCAAGGAGAAAGTGCATCTGCGACAAAATTGTTTAAGAAAATTTTAACGAAGGCTAATGTAGAACATAAAGAGAAGTTTATGAAGCCTGAAGGTGTGGAAACAATCGGCGCTCCGATTCGGCTGCGCAAAATTGAAGATGTAAAAATGAAATTATCATTTAGCCCTTTCGGTTTATTTAAAGCAAAATTAAGCTGGACGCCACTTCCAGATAACAGAATTATGTACCGAATCTATAGAGTGGAGAACGGAATTCATACGCATGTTAGCACTGTAAATGGTGCTGGAGAATATGAGGAAAAGTTCGTTAACATATTTTCAAAACCGAGCTTTTACGTTGTACCATATAATACACAAACGAATCGTGAAGGAGAAAAGTCAAAAGTAGCTAAACCATAGTTTTTCTCTGTGTTATAATAAGAATGTTGTGAAAATAGTAAGCGTTTTTAAGAATGTTTGTGTCAATTTAATGAACAACGTACATAATATTATGCATTTTGTTTTTACAAGCTGTATAGTAAAAAAAGATAAATATCGAACGTATTCGAAGCATTGGTAAGGAAGGGAGCAAGGGTCTTGGTAAGAACTATAAATGAGACATTTTTAAAAGCATGTAGGGGGGAACGTACCGATTATGTACCAGCATGGTATATGCGTCAAGCAGGTCGTTCACAGCCGGAATATAGAAAGATTAAAGAAAAGTATTCTTTATTTGAAATTACACACAATCCAGAGTTATGTGCTTACGTTACAAAATTGCCGGTTGATCAGTATAACGTAGACGCAGCAATTCTTTATAAAGATATTATGTCACCACTACCTGCAATTGGTGTGGATGTAGAAATTAAATCAGGTATTGGCCCAGTTATCGATAACCCAATCCGTTCTTTACAAGACGTAGAAAAACTAGGGGAAATCAATCCAGAAGATGACGTACCGTACATACTAGATACAATTCGTTTATTAACGACAGAAATGTTAGACGTACCGTTAATCGGTTTTTCAGGAGCTCCATTTACATTAGCGAGCTATATGATTGAAGGCGGTCCATCTCGTAACTACCATAATACGAAAGCGTTCATGTATGCAGAGCCAAAAGCTTGGTTCGCTTTAATGGATAAACTAGCAGATATGGTTATTACATATTTAAAAGCGCAAATTAACGCAGGAGCAAAAGCAGTTCAAATTTTCGATTCTTGGGTTGGAACAGTAAATGTAGCGGATTATCGCGTATTTATTAAACCAGCAATGGAGCGTATTTTTGCAGAAGTTCGTAAGATGGGTGTTCCAATGATTATGCACGGCGTAGGAGCTGCACACTTAGTGAATGAGTGGCACGACTTACCGCTTGATGTAGTCGGCTTAGATTGGCGCTTACCGATTGAAGAAGCACGTGCACGGGGCGTTCATAAGGCGGTACAAGGTAATATGGACCCTTCATTCTTACTTGCACCATGGTCTGTTATTGAAGAACATGTAAAAGGTATTTTAGATCAAGGGATGAAACAGCCGGGTTATATCTTTAACCTAGGTCACGGTGTATTCCCAGAAGTAAATCCAGATACATTAAAACGTTTAACTACATTTATTCATGAATACTCTAAAGGGCAGTTAGCGAAGTAAAGGAGCATTGCTGTATGAAAAAGAAAATTGGTTTGCTTGTAATGGCATACGGAACGCCATATAAAGAAGAAGATATTGAACGTTACTATACACATATTCGTAGAGGAAGAAAGCCAAGTCCTGAAATGCTGGAAGATTTAACAGAGCGTTACCGTGCAATTGGTGGTATTTCTCCTTTAGCTACTATTACATTAGAGCAAGCTAAGAAGTTAGAGAAGCGTTTAAATGAAGTACAAGATGAAGTAGAGTACCATATGTATCTTGGCTTAAAACATATTGAACCGTTTATTGAAGATGCAGTGAAAGATATGCATAACGACGGAATACAAGATGCAATCGCACTTGTTCTTGCACCTCACTATTCTACGTTTAGCGTGAAATCATACGTTGGACGAGCACAAGAAGAAGCTGAGAAACTTGGAAACTTAACAATTCATGGCATTGATAGCTGGTATAAAGAGCCGAAATTCATCCAGTACTGGGTTGATGCAGTGAAAGGTATATATAACGGTATGTCAGATGCAGAGCGTGAAAAAGCAGTATTAATCGTATCTGCACATAGCTTACCAGAGAAAATTATTGCAATGGGCGATCCATATCCAGATCAATTAAATGAAACAGCGGACTATATCGCGCGCGGAGCTGAAGTAGCAAACTATGCAGTAGGCTGGCAAAGTGCAGGAAACACACCAGATCCTTGGATTGGTCCAGATGTACAAGATTTAACGAGAGAACTAAATGAAAAGCACGGTTATACTTCATTCGTATATGCACCAGTTGGATTTGTTGCGGAACATTTAGAAGTTTTATATGACAACGACTTTGAGTGTAAAGTTGTAACGGATGAAATTGGTGCAAAATATTATCGTCCAGAAATGCCAAATGCATCGGAGGCATTTATTGATTGTTTAACAGATGTTGTATTAAAGAAAAAAGAATCTGTACTGTAAGAAGAAAGGAGGAGCCTGCTTGAGGAAAAAAGTTGTGATCGTCGGCGGAGGCATCACTGGATTAACAGCAATGTATAACTTACAAAAAAATATTCATGAAAAAAACTTGCCGATTGATACATTACTTATAGAAGCATCGGGTAAACTTGGCGGAAAAATTCAAACCGTTCGAAAAGATGGATTTACAATTGAGCGCGGACCAGATTCTTTCTTAGCACGAAAAGAAAGTGCAGCTAGATTAGTGAAAGAATTAGGTCTTGGCGATGAACTTGTAAATAATCAAGCCGGTCAATCATTTATCCTTGTAAACAATCGGTTACATAAAATGCCGAATGGATCAATGATGGGAATTCCAACGCAAATTACGCCGTTTCTATTTTCCGGGCTGTTCTCCCCAATTGGTAAACTAAGAGCTGGCTTTGATCTATTAATGCCGAGGTCAAAGCCAGTATCTGACCAATCACTCGGACAATTTTTCAGACATCGTCTTGGAAACGAAGTGGTTGAAAACTTAATAGAACCGTTACTATCGGGTATTTATGCAGGGGATATTGATGAAATGAGCTTAATGTCAACATTCCCGCAAATGTATCAAATTGAGCAGAAACATCGCAGTATTTCACTCGGTATGCGTACGCTCGCTCCGAAAGAAGAGAAAGCTGAACCGAAAAAAGGAATCTTCCAAACAGTGAAAACAGGTTTAGAATCTATCGTAGAATCTCTCGAAGCAAAGATGCATGAAGGTACGATAATAAAGGGAACTCGCATTGAAAAAGTTGCAAAACAGGGTGATGGTTATACGATTACTCTTAGTAACGGAAAAGAAATAGAAGCGGACGCCATCGTAGTGGCAACTTCGCATAAAGTATTGCCGTCCATGTTTGCTCAGTACAAGCAGTTTCGTTTCTTCCGTAATATTCCAGCCACATCCGTTGCGAATGTGGCACTTGCTTTCCAAAAGTCTGCAATCCAGCGCGATATTAATGGTACAGGATTTGTCGTATCACGAAATAGCGATTACACCATTACAGCATGTACGTGGACGCATAAAAAATGGCCACATACAACGCCAGAAGGAAAAACACTCCTTCGCTGTTACGTTGGACGTGCTGGTGATGAAGCGGTTGTAGAACAAACTGAAGAAGAACTCGTTCAGCTCGTACTAGAAGATTTAAGGAAGACGATGGATATTACAGAGGATCCAGAGTTTACAATCGTAAGTCGCTGGAAAGAAGCGATGCCTCAATATACAGTAGGCCATAACGAGCGAATGAAAAAGCTCACAACATTTATGGAGAAAGAGTTGCCAGGTATATACTTGGCAGGTAGCTCCTATGCTGGTGCTGGACTTCCAGACTGTATGAATCAAGGTGAGGAAGCTGCAAAGCGTGTATTATCTCATTTGGAGAAAGTAATAGATGCTGAATTAATCGCACAATAAATTATAAGAAACGCCTTCAATCATATTGAAGGCGTTTCGTTTATTATATAAAATACTTATTCGCCAATAAACATATATAAGTTATTTGGCTTTATAACAGCATCTCCTGCATAAATAACCCACTCTGTTAAGTTATCAAAATCTAAATGATAAGAATTTCCTTCACTCATATCTTCTATAAAATATGGTTCATTAATGAGTATTCCTTGAATGAAATCTTCCGTAATGTTTTGCATTTCAAACCACATATGCTCACTTTTTCCTTCTTCGTAGGAGACACCAAACTTAGCAAGGAAACGAAAATCTTCATTTGATTGTTCAATGTGAAAAATGTTGCTGAAATACCCGAAAGTATTTTTCGCATTGTAAGCCATACGATCGGTTTCACTATTTGTTTTATAGAACATGAGCCCTGTAGCTTCCTCGTGTTCTTTGAAAAAACTTTCAATATATTCTCCTGAAGTATTAAATTTGAATAAGAGAACGGATGGAGATTGATGGTATTCATCTCGGGCATCCATTCCGCCTAAGAATGTATTTTGTGCATCTATTGGTTGTAGTTTCACTTCTTCATCCTCGATTGAAGATAATTGGTCCATACACGTTTTATGCCCTATATAAGATAATCCTTTTTCCCACGGAACAGCGACTGTATGTATAGAACCTTGCTGACTATGCGCGATAACGATAGGCTCATTCATAGGGACTTGTCCATTCTCAACGGCATTATTAGCAAATGTTTGAAAGAGATCGCCAATGCCGTAGTAGGAAGAAATGCGATTTGGAATAATTAACTCTATTTCAGTTACGCCTGCTCTTAAAAGACCATGTGTATGAAACCAATGTTGCGTAGGCTCGCCTTCTTTATCGTCTTCATAAACGGAATGAATAACGTATAAGTCAGGAATGTCAGGTAATAATTCATTTTCAACGTGATATTCAATATAGTTTCTAGATATCACTTTCATTGCTGCACTTGAATCAATTACAAATAACAAATCTGGGGCGAGGTTCCATAAAAACTGTAACTGCTGGAAAAAGCAGTCCAGTACATCGCCTACAAATAGCGTACGAGTGAAAATTTCGGTGCCGAAAGCCGCATCTTCAAAATTACGATCTACGATTGTAGAATCTTGTCTATTGTACATTTTATATTCTTCTGGGGCATTCGCCTCATCAATATACAGTTCATACGGTATGATTGTTTCATCCATATGTAACTCAACAATAAGGCTTGTCTCATCACTATAAACAATTTTTAACTCATCAACTTTAGTAGCGATATTTTCTAGTCGTTGTTTTAACTGCTCAATTGTAATTCTAGTTGGTATAACAGCAATCATATCTGAAAAATGACGTTCTAATGTTCCATTCATAGCTGCGCGGTATGTTTCTGTTTGCACTTCCATCCAATCACTCCTATTCAAATGAATCCATTTTACATGCCAATCAAATGTCGATATTTTCTGTTTTCTCTCTCTAACATTATAGAGTGCATTTGTAGAAGGTGTAAAATTATTATTTTGTATTATAGTTTGAAAGCTTGTAAATTAAATAAATCTTTTGTAAAATTTGTCGAAAAATAGTTCTATATAACGAATCATTTGTTATGATAGAAATGCTGAGAAAATATGAAATAGGGAGAGGAAAATGGCTGTGAAGAAATTGTTAAGCGTCTTTTTATCATTCTTGCTATTGCTTTCATTTACTGGAACTTTAGCGCAAGCAGAAGAAACTGCTTCTATGTCAGTAGAAAAAGCAATTCAAGTATTTAAGCAGCAAGGGAAAACGAAGGGGATTGTGGAAGGATATATTGTCGGATATACGCAAAGTTCTTCTAAATATACGAAGGATCCAGCTAAGTTTGATGATACAAACGTAGCAATTGCAGATTCGCCAAACGAAACGAATCCAGACAAAATCATGCCCGTTCAGTTGCCAAAAGGTGATGTGAGAACGGCAGTGAATGTAAAAGATCACCCTGAAAATATCGGGAAGAAAGTTAGTTTGACTGGGACTCTTGAATTATATTTTAGTAACCCAGGTCTAAAATCAGTAACAGCTTATAAGTTTCAAGGTGAAGGACAAAACCGTGTTAGCGATGTAGTAGCTTCACCGAACAGCGGAGAAGTTGCTAAAGGAACAGCGGTAACATTAACGACGAATACAGAAGGTGCAACAATTTACTATACGTTAGATGGCTCTAATCCTACTAATAAAAGTGTTCGTTATAATGGACAAATTATAGTGAATGAAAATAGTGTAGTGAAAGCAATCGCAGAAAAAGAAGGACTTACTTCTTCAGCAATTTCGACATTTTCATTTATTATCGTAAATAATGAACAGGTTCGTATTCATGATATTCAAGGAAAATCACATATGTCTCCTTACAACGGGAAGAAAGTATACAATGTGGAAGGCGTTGTAACAGCGCTTGATAAAAATGGTTTTTATATAGAAGACAATCAGCCAGATAATGATCCAGCTACTTCAGAAGGTATGTACGTATACAAAAAAGATGCGAATGTAGCAGTAGGAGATCTTATTCAAGTTGATGGAGTAGTAGAAGAATATGTTGGACCAGGATATGCAGAGCGATTTGAAACAGACTTAACGACGACAGAAATTAAGGCGAGTCGCGTTGTTGTAATCGCAAAAGATCAATCTTTGCCGGCACCGATTGTACTTGGGGAAAACGGTGTGAAAATCCCGGACCAGATTATTGATAATGATGCATTCGGTTTATTTGATCCAAATGAAGATGCAATCGACTTTTATGAAAGTATAGAAGGTATGCGTGTTACGATGCCAACACCAAAAATTATTGCACCTCAGAAAAACGGAAATTTATATGTAACAGTAAAAAATGGTGGAGATAAAGTAGTAACACAATATGGCACACCTCTATTAGATGAAAATCAATTAAACCCAGAGCGCCTTTCTGTAAAAGTACCTCGTGATTATGTAGCAAAAGTAGGAGATACTTTCACTGGAGATATAACAGGGGTAGTAGGATATGATTACGGTTCTTTCCGTATTTCGCCAATAACAGAACTGCCAGCTGTAGTGGATGGTGGATTTAAGCAAGTAGGCGCAAATATTCAGCCACGTCTTGATAAGTTAACGGTTGCTACATATAACATTGAAAACTTCTCAGCGAATAAAAAAGAAACAACAGATGAAAAGGTAAAAGCGTTAGCGTATTCTATTAAATACAACTTAAAAATGCCAGATATTATCGGTGTAGAGGAAATGCAAGATAATAACGGATCAATTAATGACGGTACAACAGATGCGTCATTAAGCGCAAAACGTATCATTGATGCAGTGCTAGAAATTCGTGGACCGAAGTATGAGTATGTAGAAATCGCTCCAAACAATAATCAAGACGGAGGAGCACCAGGAGCGAATATTCGCGTCGGCTTCTTCTATAATCCATCACGCGTGAAATTAGCGACGGTACCAAAGTTACTTGATAAAAATGTTGTTCGTATTGGAGACGAAAATCCATTATTTGAAAGTACACGTAAACCGTTAGCGGCAGAATTTACGTTCCAAGGACAAAACATTGTTGTCGTTGCAAATCACTTAAACTCAAAACTAGGAGATGCAACGCCATTTGGAAAAGTGCAGCCGCTCGTATTAAAAAGTGAAGACAAACGAATTCAGTTAGCACAAGAGGTAAATCATTTCGTGCAAGGAATTCAGAAAAAGAATACGAATGCACCAGTTGTCGTGTTAGGTGATATGAACGATTTCGAATTCTCTAAACCACTAAAAACACTAGAGGGAACAATCTTAAAAGATATGTTAAACACAGTGCCAAAAGAGAATCGTTACACGTACATTCACGAAGGAAATGCACAAGTGTTAGATCATATTTTAGTAACAAATAATATCGCACCACACACAATTGTAGATCCAGTGCACTTAAACTCAAATATAATGAAAGAGCACGGACGTGTAAGCGACCATGACCCAGTACTTGCTCAAATTGATTTGAAGAAAGCTTCTTAAAGAAAGGAACGCTTAGGTGACTAAGCGTTTTTTTTTTGCATCGTTATAGAATAGTATAAAGAGATGATTCCTTTTTTTGTAATCTAATGATAAAATTGATTGAATATTTAGTTTTTTAATAAGGAGGACAACAATGCAGTTACAAATAAATGGAAAGGTAATGAATCAGTTTGCAATTTTTTTTAGTACGATCGTCATGCTTCAGTTTGTAGCTGATATAACAGGACTTACAAGCAATCTAGATATTACGTATAACTTAATACATACAGCAACTTCTTATATAACATTTAGTTTGGCGGTTATTTTCACTTTAATAGGTGCAAGAAGAGAATTAAGTAAATATGCAATTGTTTCATTATGTTTAGTAGTAGTGATTAAAGCGATTTATTTTGTAGCGGTTGTTATTTTATGGGGATTGGCTGGTACACCGTAAGTGAATAGTAAATAAAACCCTAATTTCCAATATAGTAAGGAAATTAGGGTTTTATTATACTTGAAACGCCTTTCTACACCGCTCTCTTTTTTGCAACCTTCTTCTATATTTTTTTCTATCACGTTTTACTCCTTGTATATACATGATTAAGCTAACGAGGAGGAAGAAGGCACATTGTATTGTCAAAATATATGGTGACATGCCATGCAGCGGCTGCCTTGGATCATATAAATGAATAGGTGCTCCGCCTATTGTAGGGAGTACCGTATTTAGCAGGACGTAAGGAATAGAGGTAGTTGCAAATGGAAATAGAAGCGCCATATAGTCCTTTTGGGACCATGCAGATGCAGCAAGTCCTAAAAGAGCCATCAAACCTGCAAATAAAAAATTAATTCCGATATATACAGCAATGTAAGTGATGGGAGAAGTTTCATATAAGTTTGCGAACATCCCGTTATCATTTATAATGCCTGAACCAGCCGTTGGTACTCCGTCTGGAATGGTTAATTTGCAAAATAATAACGATAAGATGAATGGAAATGTATAAAGAAGTCCGCCGCAAAAAAATGTAACGATATATTTCGTTACTGAATAAGAAAATAAAGAAATTTCTTTACTGACAAACGGTTTAAAACCATCGGACTTATCCGAGTTATAACTTGTACTAAAGGGAAGACTTGCAATAACTGGCATTAATAATAAATAAACATCCATTTCATTTCCACGAAATCCAATCCATTTAATATCCGTCGATATAGGTCCATTCGCAGCGTCTCCTAAATAACGAATTACATAATAATAATGATAAATGCAAATAAGAACAAATCCACTAAACATAATAATTAAAGAAACACGATTACAAAAAGCTTGCTTTATATTTAAACGAAGCGCACGCATCATGACTGAAAAAGCCTCCACTATTTTGATAAACTTGTCTATTTTCTATATTACTATTAATTGTAAAGATTTTCTTGTTTTTTTATTTGATTATTTGAAAAAGAGGAATTTTGTTGTTGTGAAGTAAGGTTTAGCTGAAATTAATTTTTCTAAAATATGGTTGACAATTAAGTATTACATTTGTAATCTTAATTGTAGATTACAAATGTAATACTTAGGAGTGAAACATACGATGACAAATCAATTACCTAAAATATCTGAAGCGGAATTAGAAATTATGAAAGTACTTTGGTCGAGTTCTCCGCAAACAGCGAATGAAATTATAGAAGAACTGGAAGATGCAATGGACTGGAAACCGAAAACAATCCGCACATTAATTAATCGATTAGTACAAAAGGAAGCCGTTTCTTACCATCAAGATAAAGGGCGTATGTACGCTTATTATCCGTTAGTATCACAACATAATTATTTGCAAGTGGAAACGAAATCTTTACTAAAACGTTTTTGCGGTGCAGCGTTTAAGCCATTACTTGTTAATTTCTTAAAAGAGGAGAAATTATCTTCAGAAGATATTAATGAATTAAAACGCATTTTAGATGAGAAGACAGAGGAGAATAAGAGGAAGGATCGATAAAAATGATAAACACGCTTATAAATGTATACCTTCCTCATTTTTTTGATTGGCTTATAGAAACGTCACTTATGGCTAGCATATTAGTCGGATTTATTTTATGTATAAAAGTTCTATTTAGAAATAAATTAACCCCCCGGTGGCAATATATGCTGTGGATCGTATTAATGATAAGACTCCTTTTACCGTGGTCGCCAGATAGCTCTTATAGCATTTACTCATTACTTTCTTATAGTTCTAGCGTATCGGAAGTTATTCCAAAAAATATGCCGGCTACTGAGAATATAGTAAACATAGAAAGCGACCGTAAAGTGGAATTGGAATCAAATTCTAAAATGGTGACAAAAACTAGCGAACCGGAAGTAAAAGTCAGTTCGGAAAAACAGACTACATTTTCTTTATACCAACTTGCTTTGTATGTTTGGCTAGCTGGGGTAATCGTATTAGCAGTCATAACGTTTCTTACAAATAGACGTTTATATTCGTACATAAAGAAACAACCGGATATTACGGATGAACAGGTCGCTACAGTGTTTAATCGCTGTAAGCAATCTATGAAAATGAAGAAGGCAGTTTCGTTACGTCTAGCGGGAAAGATTGCGAGCCCAACTGTGTTTAGTTTCTTTCGTCCGAAAGTATTACTATCAAAAAAACATATGAAAGTATTAAATAAACAACAATTACAATATGTCTTTTACCATGAGTTAGCTCATATTAAGAGAAACGATGTAGCTGTAAATTGGATTATGTACAGTTTAATCCTATTAAATTGGTTCAATCCGATTCTTTGGTACGCCTATTTTTGTATGCGAGAAGATCAAGAATTAGCCTGTGATGCATATGCACTTACTTTTATAGATAAAGAGGAACAAATTGCATACGGACATACAATTATTACCCTTCTACAACACTATTCCTATCAAGTACCAAGCCTAGCAAATTTAAGTAGAAATAAACGAACACTAAAAAGGAGAATCATTATGATTAAAAAATTCCAAAAGAAATCGTATCGTCTTTCTTTACTTGGAGTGATTGCGATAGCAGCTATAGCAGGCGGATTTTTATTAAATGCAAGGATAACCGAGGGAGATGAAAGACAGAAGGAAAAGGTTGTAGAAAATAAGCAATCTAAAGCGGCTTTTGAAGAAGCGATAGAAACAGTATATGGTACACCAGAGAATGCAAGTAGAGAATGGGGTATGTCGATAAAGTCATATAAAAGAGATACAGATCTTTTGTATTTGGCAGAAAAGAATTTTACAAAAAAAGAATTTGAACAATATGTCCAATTATTTAAAGAGGCTAGCGAAATTCAGAAACAAGCAATGGTTAAGAAAAATGTGCCTGAGAATTATGATGGAGATACAAAGGAAATTAATCTTGAACGTTTGAATAAAACTAATCAAGAAAAATTAGCTAGTATTCAGAAGAAATTAAACCCTTTTAATGATAAATTGCAGAAGTCTTTAACATATACTATAGAAGAAGCAAAAGAATATGTACCGTATCAAATTAAGGAGCCAACTTATATACCTGAAGGTTATGAATTAAAGAGAGAATGGGCTGATTCATATTTTGGAAGAGATGTAGAATTAGTTATTAAATCAGAATATACAAAAGGGAAATATGGTTTTACAATTTACCAGTCAAGGATGTATATGGATGGTAATGTTAATGGTGGTAAGGATCCACTACACTACATGATGCCTGGAGAAGAGAATCTAGAAAGTTATAGTTTAGACGGGAAAGAAATGGTATATAATAAATATTCTCAAGGAGAGAGTAAGTTAAAAGGACTCAAAATGTTTGTACCAGCACAAGGTAAGAATAGTGATTATCAAATTGTCATAGTAAATGATATTTTTACAAGAGATACAAAGATATACGAAGAGATAATTGATGATGATCTAACTAAGAAAGAGATGGAGAAAATATTACTTTCTATGTCAAAATAATAGACAGTGTTCTTAAAACTTTGGTTTTAAGAACACTGTCTATTTTATTAAGTTTCTAGTGGGATCTAGTCAGCAATTATTTACGAATATATTCTAGCTTTCCATACAAGTATACTTTTTGATAAACTATGGACAGTATGATATAACTTGACTGAAATTTTTTTATACTGGAAATAATAAAAAGAGAACTTGTATAGAATGTAAGCGTGTGGTAATATCAAAGATGTACTGATTGACTATATTATCCAATTGGTCATTTTTGGAGGTGAAAATGTGGCGATAGATCGAAAACGTTCTATTATTGAAGCTGCAACAAAGTCTTTTTCAGCGTTCGGTTATAAAGCAACAACGATGGATCAAGTAGCGAAGTTAGCGAATGTAGGAAAAGGAACGATTTATACTTTTTTCAAAAATAAAGAAGAGCTATTTGGTGAAATTATTTCTAATTTAATTACAGAAATGAAGCAAGTTGCAGAAAGTGCAATTCGTTCAGATGTTTCATTTTTTGAAAATGTACATAGAGCATTATATAGCATCTTGGAATTTAGAAAAGAACATCAGCTTATGATTAAATTAATTCAAGAAGAGCGCGATATGGGAACGAAAGAAGTACAAGAAGTTATGCAACAAGTTGATGTGGAAATCGTTTCTGTTATTCAATCGTATTTAAAGATTGCGATTGAAAAAGGTGAAATTAGCAAATGTGATCCAGAAATTACAGCATTTATTATGCTTCGTCTATATGTATCGCTTATTTTTGATTGGGAAAAAAATCATGAACCGCTAGAAAAAGAAAAAATTGCAGAGTTATTTGAACTTTATTTACTAAAAGGATTGTCAAACTAAGATAATCCTTTTAATTTTATAAAAAATGACCAAATGAACAATATGGTCATATATTTAAGTTAAGGGGGGATATAGAAAAATTATAATCATAATGAGAAAAAGTTGCATAGTAATAAATTCGGGAATAAGGCATATGTATGAACAAGTATAGCCTTTTTGTTTGGGTGAAAATGACTATATGAACATTTTGGTCATTTTATAAAAGGGGGAGGAATTATGAAAGGGAATCAGTTACTTCGGAAAGAGTTCACGGAAATTATAAAAAGTAAAAAAATATTAATTCCAATTATTGCGGTCTTATTCGTACCGATTTTATATGCAGGGATGTTTTTGTGGGCCTTTTGGGATCCGTATAAACAGTTAGATGACTTACCAGTTGCAGTAGTCAATTTAGATAAAGGCGCAGTATTTGATGGGAAACCAATTGAGGTTGGAAAAGGGCTCGTTGATAATTTAAAAGATAATAAAAGTTTTAAATGGGAGTTCGTAAGTGAAAAAGAAGCGAAGAAAGGAATGGAAGGTAGAAAGTATTACATGTTAGTGCGCATTCCAGATGACTTCTCCAGTAACGCTACAACGTTACTAAAAGACAATCCAAAGCCATTAAACTTAGAGTACATTCCAAACGAAAGTTTAAACTTCTTATCTTCACAAATTGGAGGAACAGCCATTGAAAAGATTAAAACTGAAGTATCAAGCACGTTAACGAAAACATATGCAGAGAAAATGTTCGATTCTATTAAAGACGTCTCAAAAGGATTAGCAGATGGATCAGAAGGGGCAAGTAAACTACACGACGGATCAAGTGAATTGCATGATGGTTCAAGTAAAGTGACGGATGGCCTTCATACACTTCAAGGGAAGTCTGGGGAGATGAAGGATGGAATTGGGAAACTATTTGATGGATCTGGGAAAGTGACAGCAGGTTTAAATACGTTAAATAGCAAAACCGGTGAAATGCAAATAGGTATCGGGAAATTAGTAGATGGGTCAGGAAAAGTAACAGATGGTTTACATGTATTAAATAGCAATGTAGGTATCGGAAAATTAGTAGATGGGTCAGGAAAAGTAACAGACGGTTTACATGCACTAAATAGCAATGCAGGTATCGGAAAATTAGTAGATGGGTCAGGAAAAGTAACAGATGGTTTACATGCACTAAATAGCAATACAGGTATCGGGAAATTAGTAGATGGATCAGGAAAAGTAACGAACGGTTTAAATACGTTAAATAGTAAAACAAGTGAGATGCAAACAGGTATCGGAAAATTAGTAGATGGGTCAGGAAAAGTAACAGACGGTTTAAATACGTTAAATAACAAAACGGGTGAAATGCAAAAAGGTATTGGCGAATTGCGTGATGGATCTGAGAAAGTGACCGGTGGTTTGAACAAGTTAGTAAGTAAATCCGGTGAATTAAAAACAGGAACAACTGATCTATCAAATGGTATGGAACAACTGGTTGGGGGACAAAAACAATTAGAGGTAGCTTCTCAAAAAATTGAAAAGGGTTTGCAAGATTTAAATAGTAAAGTGAAAAGTTCTGCTGCAGGTTTAGAGGAAATACAGTCGAAAGGCCCTTCTATATTGAATACAGTAAATGAGAAAATAGATGGAGCTGGGGCGAATGTAAATCAGTTAAATGAACTTACGCAATCAACAGCAGGAGATGCAAAAAATGCAGCGCAAGATGTAGCGAATTTACAAAAGCAAATCGAGAGTTTACCGAAAGAATATCAAGAGCAGTTACAACCATTTATAACAAGTGCTGTAAAAAGTACAGCTACAGTTCAACAAAAAGCTGCCGGAGTAGCAGGTGGAACAAATAAATTAAATGAAGAAGTAAAACAATTAAAAGGCGAAATAAATCAAAAAACAAGTGATGCACAAAACAAACTACCGAATACAGCGAAATTGGACTCTTTAACAGAGGGTATTGAGAAATTAGCCAGTGCACAAAAAGGATTTGTTGAAAATTTCCAAGGGTTTGGTAAAAATTTAAATGTAGCAAAAGAAGGCGCAAATAAATTTAAAAATGAATCCGGTCAATTAATTGATGCGATAAATCAATTAGCAGATGGCTCTGGTCAAGTAACAGGCGGTTTAGGAACATTATCTGCAGGAGCAAATCAAATGGCAGGTGGTGTACATCAATTAGCAGATGGCTCAAGTCAAGTAACAGGCGGTTTAGGAACATTGTCTGCAGAAGCAAACCAAATGGCAGGTGGAGTAAATCAATTAGCAGATGGCTCAAGCCAAGTAACAGGCGGTTTAGGAACATTATTAGCAGGGGTATCCAAATTAGCAGATGGTTCAAGCCAAGTAACAGGCGGTTTAGGAACATTATCTGTAGGGGTGTCCCAATTAGCAGATGGCTCCGGTCAAGTAACAGGCGGTTTAGGAACATTATCAGCAGGGGTATCCAAATTAGCAGATGGTTCAAGCCAAGTAACAGGCGGTTTAGGAACATTATCTGTAGGAGCAAATCAAATGGCAGGTGGAGTAAATCAATTAGCAGATGGCTCCGGTCAAGTAACAACAGGCTTAGGCACATTATCAAATGGCTCAACCCAGCTAATCGACGGAGTAAATAAACTAGCAGACGGATCAGGAAAAGTAACGGATGGTCTCGTAAAAGTAAACGATGGTTCAGGTGAACTTGCAGAGAAACTTGGCGAAGGAGCAGAAAAAACTGGTGAAGTAAAAGGGACGGATAAAACGTATGATATGTTTGCAAGTCCTGTAAAAGTGAAGACGGAGAAAATGGCGGAAGTTCCAAACTACGGAACTGGATTTACGCCGTACTTCTTATCACTCGGTTTATTCGTTGGGGCATTACTATTATCAATCGTATATCCATTACGTGATACAGTCGGCGTTCCGAAATCAGGGTTTAGTTGGTTTATTAGTAAGTTCGGCGTACTACTATCAGTTGGTATTATTCAAGCGATAGTAGCAGATGTTATATTACTGTTCGGATTGGGTGTAGAAGTACAAAGCATTCCATACTTCATACTCTTTAGTATCATTACAAGTTTAGCATTTATAGCATTAATTCAATGTTTAGTAACAGCATTCGGTGATGCAGGCCGTTTCATCGCCATCATCACATTAATTATTCAGCTTACAACGAGTGCCGGAACATTCCCACTAGAATTGATTCCGAAGTTTTTACAACCATTCAATGCTTGGTTACCGATGACATACTCTGTATCTGGATTGAAGGCAGTCGTATCAAGCGGAGACTTTAACTTCATGTGGCAAAACATTGGAATGCTCATGATCTTCATTGTTGTATTATCACTTGGAACAATCGCTTCATTAACTTGGATGCATAAACGACAATTTAGAAATATTGCTGAAAATCAATCGGTTGAAGCGTAAATAAGGAACATAAAAAAGGTACCAAAATGGTGCCTTTTTTATTGGTCTTTTTTTATCACGCTATTTGTGGGCAGTAAGGCTCCCACCTCAAAATTTGGCTAGAGAAAAGAAGTTAGGTGGGAGATAGACTGCCAATAAACGCCTGATTAGTGTGGGCTAATAATCAGTGAGGCTGAACAAAACACCTACTGATTAAAGTTTCACTTTATAGGCTGAGAAATTTCATTTGTTTTTCTATTTTTACGGAAGAAGTATATAGCAATACTTATAAGGATAATTGTAGCTACAATCCAAACAAATGGACCATATTTTTCAGCAAAAGTATATAGTTTCATGTTACTGGAAATGTCCTCTTTTGTTTTTCCTATTAGAATTTCAGAGCCACTATAACCTTCAAGTGTATCTCCTTTTTTTATGCCAAAAATAAGAACGTCTGATTTGTTTTCTATTCCGGTGTATCGGTATCCTTTACCTTTAATTGTTAATTGGGTATCATCCTTTTTTAGTGAATAGTCTTCGGCAGAAATATCTTTGCCTGACAGTGTAATTGGTTCCATTGAGAAGCGGATTTCTTTTAATGCAGGAAGAGTCTCATTGTTTAGTAAGAGTTGCTTTGCAATATGCTGCTCAGTATTAATGTTTATCCAATTTGCTTTTCGTCGTTTATATGTATTAATTTCAAGGAGTGCGAATTCTTTATTTTGAAGTTTTTCCTCTGTAATAGGTTGCGCGGTAGTTAATGTTCCTTTTAATAAAATCACACCGTCTTTTGCAGATTGAAAGGAAGTGGTTTCCTTTGTTTTCTTTAATGTATTGATAGTCCCTTTATAATCCTCTTTTCCTAAAAGAACAGCTCCTGTATGTACGGTTAAAATAAGATATAGGATGCTGAATACGATAATAGCTTTTTTCACTATTTCCCCTCCAAAGTATGTATAATTAAATTATAACATAATTTACCATAACGAATTTATTAATTTGAATAAAAAGTTACAGACGTAAAAGTAATAAATTCATTAAGAGAAGTGTAGATGAGAGGAGTAAAAATGAAAAAGAAATACAGTTGTAAGAAAGTTGTACAACTGTACTTAAAGTGGATAAAATATTTTCTTCATAATGTAATGGTTGTTTTGTATCCCTTTTTCTCCTTAATTTCATCATATTTCATGTATAGCTAAATAAAAGGACAGGAATTACAACAATTTACAGAGAAACATAGAGTAGAGGGGCTGGTATGATGAAAGGAAATCTTACTTATTATTTTGTCTTAAATCCGCTAATCATCTTTCTTGTTTACGCCCTTTCACCTATCTTGTTTCATAAAGAAAAATATATAAATATGAAAGATGCACTAGGAATACTTGTAGTTTACTATGTGCTAATTAGTGGGTATTACTTTATGGATGTTATTAGTAAAAGAATGAAGAAAAACGGTAAAGACAAATAAAGAGTTTTAGTACATAAAAATCGATGGAGGATAACAAAATGACTGAAAGTGAAATGGAATTTAGGGATACGACCATTCGTAACTTTTTTGATAAAGAGGACCGTCTAAAATCGATTCCAGGTCAAAAGAAGAAAAAACTAGTATTGTTAGAGCATTTAATTTGCAAGTTAAATGCTGAAAATCAATATACAGAAAAAGAAATGAATACATTTATAAAACAATATCATGATGATTTTTGTACAATTAGACGTGAATTTATTGTACAGGGGTTTATGAATAGAGAGGATAATATGTACTGTATAAACGGGAGAGAAGTTTGGACGAAGTGGGAGGAGTTAAAATAATGAATCAGCGAGGGGATCCCCGCTGATTATAAGCCTGTGCTAGTCTTGCTGTTTCTATGTAGTAAGTCTATGAACGCTTCAACATTCGAACTTGTAATGTATCCAAGTGTTATATATTCATCTTCATAGTAAAATATTATTTTTTTGTCAAAGATTCTTTTCTTTGTTTCTATGGATAGAATTTTTTCATAATGAAATTCGGCAATGAATGTGTTTTTATATTGGCTAAAAAAGAGAAGTCTTTGATTAGTAGCAAGTAACATGCCAGGATACGGGACTTTATGCGTAATCATATAGCCAGTAAGTGAACATTTTAAAGTAGATAAAATCTTTTCTTCTTTATGTAATAGTTGTTTTGCAGCTGTTAAGATTGGATTCATTGCATACATTCCTTTTATTTTGATGTATGAATATTGTATCAAGAGTAAAAAGATTCTCAATATGTAATATTGCATATTGGCCGTTTTATAGTTTTAATATTATTTTTAAAAAGAAAAAGTACGAGGTGATTCAATGATACGGTTAGTAAAAGAGACTGATGCAGAAGCAATTATGAATATTAGAAAAGAAATTATATTATCGGAAACTACTACAAAATTTTTCATAGTATCCCCAAAGAAGTTACCGAATGATATGAATGCAGAAAGAGAAAAGATACGGAAAAGTAATGAGAAAGGTAATCTTTATATCGTGTATGAAGTAGATGGGAAGGTAGTTGGCTTTTTACTTTTCAACCGATATGAACTAGAACGGTTACAACACGCAGGCACAATGGGAATGGGGATTAAAGAGGCGTATTGTAATCAAGGCATAGGCACGAAATTAATTGAATTTCTTATTAGTTGGGCGAAAGGGCAGAAAGGTTTAGAAAAAATTTGTTTAGGTGTAGTTTCTGTTAATGATCGGGCAATTAAAGTGTACAAACGTATGGGCTTTGTAGAAGAAGGCAGACAACGAAAGCAAATTAAATATGAAGATGGATCATATGGAGATGACGTATTGATGGGGTTTTATATTGAATAAAGGATATATGGTATTAAGAAAAGGAATGTACATAACGTAAATTTCTAAAAGTAGTATATTGCCCCTGCATTAACAGACTTTTACCTATGTATAATATTAATATAGTAAAATCATAACAACCGATATTGCAGTTTCCAATAATATACTATATAATCAATTCAAGAAAACGTTTTCATGCAAAGGGGGAGAATTTCGTGTCGACTATAGAGGACGTGGCGAAATTAGCGGGGTTATCAAGGACAACGGTTTCTAGGGTGATTAATAATCATCCATATGTTTCAGATGAGAAGAAAAAAAGGGTTCAATTAGCAATGAAGCATTTAGGCTTCGTTCCTAATTCTGCGGCGAGAAGGCTTCGTAAACAAAAAACGGAAACAATTGCGGTGCTAGTTCCAAGGATTACAAATCCTTTCTTCAGTAGATTTATCGAAGCAATCGAGATTGCTGCTTCTGAACATAAATATAAACTGATTATTTGTCAAACAAGATATTTACCGGAAAAAGAGATGGAGTATTTACAATTATTATCTACGAAGCAAGTAGATGGGATTATTCTATGTTCACTAGAAAATCCGTGGGAAGATGTAGAGCCATACTTACAGCACGGTCCAATCGTGTTGTGTAATGAATATATTGAGGAAGCAAATATTCCAACAGTGAAGTTTGATCATGCGCAAGGAGCATACATAGCTGCGAAGCATGTGTTAGATCAAGGATATCGTAATCTTATTTTTTGCCGTGGTAACGAAACCAAAGTTGTTAGCCAGCAGCGAAAAATGGGCTTTTTACGTGCAATAACTGAGAAGAGCCGCCAAGTAGAAGCGATTGACTTTCTTGAAAACGCTTTCTATTGGGAAGATGGAAAACGAATATTCCATGAAGTATTAAAGGACAAAAAAAATCCTACCGCGATTTTGGCAGGAGGCGATGAGGTAGCAGCTGGAATTATCTCAGAGGCGAAACGCCATAACTGGAGCATTCCAGATGATCTCGCTGTTATCGGTTTTGATAATCAAATATTATCGCAGATTACAGAACCAGGTATTACGACAATTGAACAGCCAATTGATGAAATGGCCCGAAAAGTTGTCGACCTAATGATGGATAAAATCCATACGAAAAATTATCGAAAAAAAGAATTGTATGAGTTTGAACTGGAGCTCTTGGTGAAAGGTTCAACGATGAAGGATAAGATGTTATTAGCCTAGTAGACTATGTCTGCTAGGTTTTTTTCTGTTCACAAACTACTATTCTTCGTGAACGCAATCGTCACATTTGTTATGGTATGCTTCGTGTTGCTCGTCAATTTCTTTCCCACAGTGCGCACAAGTTTTCGTCGGTAAATTTCTGAAAAACTCCATTGGTTGATCGATCATGTCAATCCCTCCATTTCCATTTCTTACTATCATTGTATTAGTACAAAAAATAAAAGTCAACAACTGTTTTATAACAAAATTGAAAATTAATGAAAAAGTTTAGGAAATGGATTATAGTTAACAATGTAGGATGTAAGTAAAAAACTTTCTCAAGTACGGAGAAAAACTGCATTCCTACTCGGTTTTAGAAAGGATGGATACATATGAAAATGACTGTTGTCGGCTTTTGGGGCGGCTTTCCAGAAGCGGGAGAAGCAACGTCGGGGTATTTGTTTGAACACGATGGTTTTCGTTTACTTGTAGACTGTGGTAGTGGTGTACTAGCACAGCTTCAAAAATATATAACACCATCTGATATAGATGCAGTTGTACTATCGCACTATCATCACGATCATGTTGCAGATATTGGGGTATTGCAATATGCGAGATTAATTACGAGCGCGACAACAAGGCAACTACCAGAACTACCAATATACGGTCATACGTTTGATGAGAATGGTTTCCATTCTTTAACACATGAACCGCATACGAAAGGAATCGCGTACAATCCAGAAGAAACACTTCAAATTGGACCGTTCTCGATTTCATTCTTAAAAACTGTTCATCCTGTTACATGCTTTGCGATGCGCATTACAGCAGGTAGTGATATCGTAGTATACAGCGCTGATTCCAGTTATATTCCTGAGTTTATTCCATTCACGAAAGATGCTGATCTTTTCATTTGTGAGTGTAATATGTATGCACATCAAGAGGCTGCAAAAGCAGGGCATATGAATAGTACAGAAGTAGCAAGTATTGCAAAAGATGCGAATGTAAAAGAACTTTTATTAACGCACTTACCGCATACAGGCAACCCATCTGATTTAGTAACAGAAGCAAAACAAATTTTCAGTGGTCACATTACGCTAGCGCATAGTGGCTACGTATGGAACTCATGAGGTGATACGATGTTATTTATTGATAATAAAGGAATTACAGACCCTAGAATAAACTTAGCGATTGAAGAATATTGTGTGAAGAATTTAGATATTAACGAAACATATTTACTGTTTTACATTAATGAGCCTTCGATTATCATTGGTAAAAACCAAAACACAGTAGAAGAAATTAATGCAGATTACGTAAAAGAAAAAGGTATTCATGTCGTTCGTCGTCTATCAGGCGGAGGCGCAGTATATCATGATTTAGGAAACTTAAACTTCAGTTTTATTACGAAAGATGATGGAGACAGTTTCAGCAACTTCAAAAAATTCACAGAGCCTGTAACGAAAGCGCTTAGTAAATTAGGCGTAAATGCTGAACTAAGTGGTCGTAACGACATTTTAGCTGAAGGTAGAAAAATTTCAGGTAACGCGCAGTTCTCAACGAAAGGTCGTATGTTCAGCCACGGTACGTTACTATTTGACTCTGAAATCGATCACGTCGTATCAGCGTTAAAAGTAAAAATGGATAAGATTCAATCAAAAGGTATTAAATCAATCCGTAGCCGCGTTGCGAACATTACAGAGTTCCTAAACGAAGAAATGACGACAGAAGAGTTTAGACAACTTCTTCTAGAAACAATTTTCGAAGGAGAAACAGAAATCCCAACGTATGAATTAACAGAAAATGATTGGAAAGAGATCCACAAACTTTCTGAAGAACGTTACCAAAATTGGGATTGGAACTACGGAAAATCACCGAAGTTCAACTTACAACATTCACACCGCTTCCCAGTTGGACAAGTTGATGTTCGTCTTGAAGTGAAAAAAGGAACAGTAACAGAATGTAAAATTTACGGCGACTTCTTCGGTTCACTAGATGTTCATGATATCGAAGAGCGTCTAACAGGCGTTCAGTTCGATAAAGATGCATTCACTGCAGCTTTAGAAGGCGTAGATATCGCACGCTACTTCGGTAACATTACAACAGAAGATTTCTTACATTTATTCTTCTAAAAATGAGGGAGGCTGCCATAAAGGCAGCCTCTTTCTTTTTGTAGTTTTGTCGATATAATTCCATTTACCACAAAATGTATACTTACAGGACATCTGCCTCTTATAAAGGAATATATATATGAAAAGGAGGCGAATCGAAATGAAAAGAGTAATGTACGTTATATTATTGCTCAGCTTCGTCATCGGAATGACAGCGTGTAACAGTGGATTGCCCTCAAGTCGTACAATTTTGTCTATCGGAAAACCGGCTGAGGATAATGTTATATATTTTACGCATACAGATAACAAACGAAAGATACATGATATACAAGACATGTTTCAAAATAAGAAGTGGAAAAGAAATGAAACATTCAGCACTGTTAATAAAACGCCAGATGTCGTCTTATCAATAGATGAAAACAACAAAGGGTTACCGACGTTATATGTTACGGTGTATTTTCATGAAGATGGAGCGGACGCTCTTAACTTGCACGGCGAGCATACGACGTTAAATAAAGAGGAACTTAATAAACTTAGAGAAAAGATGAATGCATATTATCCTAAAATGATTTTTGGTCTAGTGTTATAAATTACTTGTAAATAAAATCCCCTTATTTTTCCAAAGTAAACTAAGAGAAGGTGATCTGTCTATATGCAGTTAATAGAATATCACTTGCCACTTTAATTTTCTTTTAATATAATTAATTTAGAATTTTTAAATATTCTAAATTTTATAAAGGTGGGGTTTTTGTGAATCTCGTTCAATCTTTGGCTGAAACGGCAAAAAAGAAGGGGGATAAACCGGCTTATATATTTATGGATCAGTCGGTCTCATATGACCAATTAAACAAAATGGTCACAAGGTTTTCTAGCAATTTAGCAGAAATGGGCATTGGAAAAGGGGACAATGTCGCATTAGTTGTTGGGAACTCACCACATTTTTTGGTCGGTTTATACGGAACAATGAAAGCCGGAGCAACTGTTATTCCAGTTAATCCAATTTATACAGCAGACGAAATGCATTATATTTTACAAAATGGAGATGTAAAAACAATCATCGTACTCGACGTCCTTCTACCTGTTATACAATCTCTTACAACAAGACTTCCTTCATTAGAAAACATCATCATATGCGAAACCTCATCAGATTTTAACCATACAGAAACCGAAAAAATGAAAACGTTTACTAGTTTTGTGGGGACTGGAGATACAACTTACGAAGGTCCTGAACTAGATGAAGAAGATGTAGCGGTTATCCTATACACTTCGGGCACAACTGGAAAACCGAAAGGCGCTATGCTTACACATAAAAATTTATATAGTAATGCGAGCGATGTGGCTTCGTATTTACAATATACGGCTGATGACCGTGTTGTTGCGGCACTGCCTATGTTCCATGTATTCTGTTTAACAGTTGCGGTAAATGCACCGATTGTGAACGGGGCAACGATTTTAATGTTACCGAAATTTAGTCCGAAAGAAGTATTCCGTATTTGTCGTACGTACGAACCAACGATCTTTGCTGGCGTACCGACGATGTACAATTATTTATATTTATTTGAAGAAGCAAGCGCAGAAGATGTGAAGACGCTTCGTCTTTGTATTTCCGGTGGCGCATCGATGCCTGTTGCTCTTCTACAAAACTTTGAAAAACGTTTTAACGTTATTGTTTCAGAAGGATACGGTTTATCAGAAGCCTCACCAGTTACTTGTTTCAATCCGCTAGATCGTCCTCGTAAACCAGGGTCGATTGGCACAAATATTTGGCATGTAGAAAATAAAATTGTAAATGAACTTGGGGAAGAAGTACCTGTCGGCGCAGTCGGTGAATTAATCGTTCGCGGACCTAACGTTATGAAAGGATACTATAATGCACCAGAAGATACAGCTGCGACATTGAAAGACGGCTGGCTATATACAGGTGACTTGGCGAAAATGGATGAAGAAGGTTACTTCTATATCGTTGATCGTAAAAAAGATATCGTCTTAGTTGGCGGTTATAACGTATACCCTCGTGAAGTAGAAGAAGTATTATATACGCACGAATCAGTAGCGGAAGTTGTCGTAATCGGTGTTCCTGATGAAAACTTAGGAGAAGCTGTGCGAGCGTACGTCGTTTTGAAGCAAGCAAACGTAACAGAAGAAGAACTAATGCATTACTGTACGTTACATTTAGCGAAATATAAAGTGCCGAAAAGCATTGAGTTTTTAATAGAATTACCGAAGAATACGACTGGTAAGTTGTTAAGAAGAGCATTGAGAGAGAAAGCGATGCAAGTGTAAAAATGAGGCAACCATCTTTGAAGGTGGTTGCCTCATTTTTTTGTGCATTGATTAAGCTGTGGTGCCATATATTTAAAGCTTCATATGACCAACAAGGAGGAGATATACATAGAACAGAAGGGATTAACGCTTACGGCGAGTGCAATATCTTATTTGTGAAATTATGGATGAACTCTGAAAATGATAAGAACGGTAATTTTAATCAAAATGGAGTAATGAACCGTGAATCAATGGCTACGGTGTTAGTAAATGCATATAAATTAGAATGGAATGAAAATAGTAAGTTACCAAAAGAATTTGCTGATTTGAAAAATCATTGGGCTCGAAGTATGCCAATATTTTAGTTTAGCAAGAAAATTTAAAATCCAAGTTGACACATATGAATTACAGAATTAAAATGAAAAGAAATCGAATACAATACATTAGAAGCTAATCAGATAAACTGAAGGCGCACAATGTTCACATTTGTGAATATATTGTGTGCCTTTTTCTATTGTATAAACTAAGGGGGCTTAACGATGAAAAAGTGGGGTAAGGCAGCGTTTATGAAAAGTACAGGTGTTTTATTATCAGCAGTTGTACTTTTATCAGGGTGTGGTTCGGCAACATCCACTAGTAATTCTGAAGGAAGTGGGGATAAAAAAACAGTTGAGCTTTTAAATGTTTCTTATGATCCAACTAGGGAGTTATATCAAGATTTTAATAAAGATTTTGCGAAGTATTGGAAAGAGAAGCACGGGCAAACAGTAAATGTAAAACAATCACACGGGGGATCTGGAAGTCAGGCGCGTTCTGTTATTGATGGCTTAGAAGCAGACGTTGTTACACTAGCACTTGCTTATGATATTGATGCCATTAGTAAGAAAAAACAACTAGCAGAAGATTGGCAGAAGCGACTTGCGAATAATTCCACTCCATACACGTCAACAATTGTATTTCTTGTTCGAAAAGGAAACCCGAAAGGAATTAAAGACTGGGATGATTTAACGAAAAAAGGTGTGTCTGTCATTACACCAAATCCAAAAACATCAGGCGGAGCACGTTGGAACTATTTAGCGGCGTGGGGATACGCATTGAAAAAATATAATAATAGTGAAGATAAGGCGAAAGAGTTTGTTAGCCAAATTTATAAAAACGTAGAAGTATTAGATTCAGGAGCGCGCGGAGCAACGACAACATTTGTTGAAAAAGGAATTGGTGACGTATTAATCGCATGGGAAAATGAAGCGTTATTATCTCAAAAAGAGCTTGGAAAAGATAAATTTGAAATTGTAACCCCTTCTATTAGTGTACTTGCAGAACCACCAGTAGCGGTTGTAGATAAAGTCGTTGATAAAAAAGGAACGAAAAAAGTAGCAGAAGGGTATCTTGAATATTTGTACTCAGAAAAAGGACAGGAAATTGCGGCGAAAAACTTTTATCGTCCGCGTAATGAAAAAGTAGCAGAAAAATATGCATCCCAATTTCCGAAAGTTCAATTATTTACAGTAGGTGAACTATTTGGTGGTTGGAAAAAAGCACAAGAAAAACACTTTAATGACGGCGGCGTATTCGATAAAATTTATCAAAAATAATGCACTGCTAAAGGGGGAAGAGGTGAAAGAGGATGAGGAAGAAGCGTGTTTTACCAGGGTTTGGATTATCGCTTGGATTTACAATGTTGTACATGAGTTTATTCGTACTTATACCACTTTCTACCGTATTTATTCAAACTTCACAGTTAGGTTGGAAGAAGTTCGCTGGGGTTATAACGAACGAGCGTGTGTTGCATTCCTATCAAGTTAGTTTTACAACTTCATTGGTAGCGGCTATTGTAAATGCCATTTTCGGTTTATTAATAGCTTGGGTGCTCGTACGCTACAAATTTCCAGGGAAACGACTATTAGATGGACTCATTGATTTACCGTTTGCACTTCCGACAGCTGTAGCTGGTATTACACTTACAACGCTTTATGCGGAAAATGGATGGATTGGGAAAATATTTGGTCTGTTGCATATAAAAGTAGCTTTTACACCACTCGGAATTATCGTTGCGCTTACTTTTATCGGTTTACCATTTGTCGTTCGAATGGTGCAACCAGTGCTGCAAAATATTGATAAAGAAGTAGAAGAGGCAGCTTCGAGCTTAGGTGCATCCCGCTTGCAAATATTTGTGAAAATCATTTTACCAGAAATCTTTCCCGCTCTTCTTGCAGGTTTTTCACTCGCATTTGCAAGAGCATTAGGAGAATACGGATCTGTCGTTTTCATCGCAGGTAATATGCCGATGAAAACAGAAATTGCACCACTCATGATTATGACAAAACTAGAACAATATGATTACGCGGGGGCAACAGCTGTAGCGACCGTGATGCTTATTATTTCCCTCCTTTTCCTTCTTCTTATTAATATGATTCAAAGCTGGAGTAGAAGGCATGAACTAAAAAGTGAATAGGGGGAGAGAAAATGGAACCAACATTATTAGAAAAGAAAATAGTAAAAAGCGTATCAGCTAAAAAAGAATCTAAGCTTGTACCAGGCATATTAATTACGATTACAGTTTTATTTTTATCTCTCTTTCTATTACTGCCACTCATAACTATTTTTCTAAAAGCCTTTGAAAGAGGGATGGATGTATACATTGCCGCTATTACAGATCAAGAAGCATTTTCAGCAATTAGATTAACGCTTCTCGTTGCGTTAATCGTTGTACCGCTGAATACGGTATTCGGAATCGCAGCGGCATGGCTTATTACAAAGTTTCAGTTTAAAGGAAAACAAGTATTACTCTCTCTTATTGAACTGCCGTTTGCTGTGTCACCAGTTATCGCAGGATTAGTATTCGTTTTACTTTTCACACCGAGGGGTGCTCTTGGCGAATGGTTACTTGAACATGGAGTGAAACTCATTTTCTCTGTACCAGGCATTATTATCGCAACAATCTTTGTAACCTTCCCGTTCGTTGCACGTGAATTAATTCCGGTTATGCAGGCGCAAGGGAAAAGTGAAGAAGAGGCAGCTTTATCACTTGGCGCAAGTGGCTGGAAAATGTTTTGGCGCGTTACGCTTCCAAATATAAAATGGGGTCTTTTATACGGCATGATTCTATGTAATGCCCGTGCTATCGGTGAGTTTGGAGCCGTTTCTGTCGTATCAGGTCACGTGCGTGGCATTACGAACACGATGCCGCTCCATATTGAAATTTTGTACAATGAATATCAATTTTCAGCAGCATTTGCAGTAGCGACGTTAATGTCATTAATTGCAGTGTTTACACTCGTTATAAAAAACTGGATTGAATGGCGAATGGAAAAACGACAATAAGAGGGGGATTACGGTGAGTATTCAAATTCAAGGTGTATCCAAGCAATATGGTACATTTCAAGCACTAACAGACATTCATTTGGATATTCCAAAAGGTGAACTTGTTGCCTTATTAGGCCCGTCAGGTTCTGGGAAAACGACGTTATTACGCATTATTGCAGGATTAGAAGAAGCGGATGAAGGTTCTATTTCATTTGATGGAGAAGATTTAACAGACATTCACGTGAAAAACAGGCAAGTCGGTTTCGTCTTTCAGCACTATGCGCTCTTTAAACATATGAATGTATTTGAGAATGTCGCTTTCGGTTTAAAAGTAAGAAAGAAAAGCTTAAGACCGTCAGCAGAAGCGATAGAAGAAAAGGTAACAGAATTATTAAAGCTCGTAAAAATGGATGGCTTTGCTAAACGTTATCCAGCGCAATTATCTGGTGGACAACGTCAACGTATTGCACTAGCCCGGGCACTTGCAGTCGAACCGAAAATTTTATTACTCGATGAACCGTTCGGTGCACTCGATGCAAAGGTGAGAAAAGAATTACGAAGATGGCTCCGAAAATTACATGACGAATTTCAAATTACGAGCGTATTCGTAACACATGATCAAGAAGAAGCGTTAGACGTTGCAGACCGCATCGTTGTAATGAATGAAGGTTGCATTGAACAAATGGGAACACCGGAAGAAGTATATGAAAACCCAGCAAGTCCGTTTGTATATGACTTTTTAGGAAATGTAAATTTATTTCACGGCCGCGTTCATAAAGGAAAGCTAAATGTAGGGTCGGTCGAACTAGAAGCACCAGAGCATAAGCACGTTTCCAACGTAGACGGAATAGCCTACGTAAGGCCGCATGACTTATCAATCTCTCGTACGAAACAAAGCGTAGATGCAATCCCGGCCAAAGTATCATACTCTCACGCAGTTGGACCTGTCGTATATGTAGAATTAAAACGAGATGGAACAGATGAGTACTTAGAAGCAGAAATAAGTAAAGAACAGTTCAAGCATCTCAGCATTCAAGCGGGTGATTTCGTATACGTACAGCCGAAAGAAGTGAAAGTGTTTATTCCGGAGGATTTTGTGATTTAAATAAAAACCGAACCGTCATCTAAGTGGCGGTTCGGTTTTCTTTATTTTTTCTCTACCAATTTTTTATTCTTCCAATCTAGTGTGAACAATTTATTAAATGTTTTTTGATCAACGTCTTTTACGTTGTTTCCAACCCAGTTTGCAGTTCCGAATGTGAAGCCTGGACGAAGTTGGTAATCGTCGGCGTGTTTTGTATAAGCGACTTGTAAGTTAGATTGATCTGTATTTTTTTCAGAGATAACAACAGCAATCATACCAGGAGAGAAACCGCTATTTGTTAATGCTGGAAGTTGATCCATCGGTATTAAATTACCTTTTGCATCAGATTCATATAGGTATGTGCGAGAGTACATGAAAAGTTGGTTTCCATATAAAGAATGATAGGAGTCACGTGTGTAAATACCCCAGTTTTGATTGTTATATCCGTTAAAGAATACGTTCCACTTTACGTTTTTGTTTGTTTGGTCAATTAAATTTGTTTTATAACTAGTTTGTTTATAGCTTACAGAGTCAGACCAAGTGACTTGACCAGTTGCACCAGCTTCACCGCTAGGTCCATTAGGCGTTACAGAAGCTTTAACAGAGCCACCAAGTTGATAAGATACGCTAGATGTTACAGTCGTTTCTTCTACAGCATTTGTAGGTGCTACGTTAAAGAAACGAGCGCTGTTATCTTGAAGGTTAAATGCAACATCATATTGTGAAGGATAACGTAATGTTGCACTAGCGCCAGGGATTGGGTAGTTATCAATAGGTGCATCACTTATAGTAGGATTTGCTTTTAGAAAACTACCAGTTGTATTAATAACGGCAATCTGTTTATCAGCGCTTGGGTCATCGATAAAAGTTACCTTTAAAGACATTGTCATATTATCAGCTTGATCATTATTAAATGTATTATAGCTCGTATGTGTTTTTGCATTTTGCCCGATATCTGTTACAACTTGTGACGTCGTTTGAGCGTAAGTAGCAGGTGTTGAAAGAGTTACAGCACTACTAGCAAAAACAGCGGATAATGCTAAACATTTTAAGTAGGTTTTAGAACGTTTCATACAATCACTTCCTTTTATCTTTGTCGATATATGTCGTATTACATTTATATCGTAACATGAAAATAAAACGTAATGGATGGTTATGCATAATTGCATAGATGAGTTTTGAAGGATAAAGATAATAGAATTTCATCCAACACTTAAGACTCGAAAATGTCCATTACAGCCGTTCTTAAAAATTTTAAGACAATATGTTTATCAATGTTCTTATTCTGAAGATTGAAGCGCTTAATATTTACGTTATAAGTGCATAACAAGTTATAATAAAAGAAATCAATAAGGAGGCTGGCTGTGAAGAATCTTCGTTATCTCAATATATTTACCATATTAATTATATACACACTACTTATGTTTTACATCGGCTGGAACGGATGGGTTTGGCTTCATGCGGTATTTGGCTGGGAATCTTGGGGATATTATGCTTTCATAGTCGCATTTATTTCATATGCGTACATTCTCGTGCAAGTGTTTAAGTTTTTGCCATTTCTGCGAACTATAGGTTCGATTTGGTTTGCGGTCATACAATATGCGCTTATGTTGTTGCCATTAGCTGATATTATGGTCTTTCTTTTACAGTTTTCAGTAGAGAAAGAAGCGGCAATTATTTGGACAGGGGCGGCTGTGATAGTTGCATTTATCTTTATCTTTGCGTATGGAGTATTTAATGCGTATAGTCCGGTAGTAAGAAAGTACGAGGTGCACATACCGAAAAAGGTAGAGGGGCGTAAAAGTTTACGCATTGCGATGGCTTCTGATATGCATTTCGGTAAACTGTCTGGCGTTTCGCATTTAAAAAGACTTGTTCGTCATGTAAATGAGATGGAACCTGATATTATTTTACTGCCAGGTGATATTATCGATGATCATCCAGGTGTGTTCATTCAAAAGAATATGGGACCAATCATGAAACAAATGAAAGCTCCATTAGGCGTATATGGCGTTTTAGGAAACCATGAATATTACGGCAGAGCAGTTCCAGAGTTTTTACAAGAGATGGATAAGATTGATATTCGTATTCTTTTAGATGAAGTAATTACAATTGAAGATGACTTTTATCTCATTGGAAGAAGAGATAAAACAGAGCGAGATCGCCAAAGCTTTGAACAATTAATGAGTACGGTAGATAAATCGATGCCTGTTATCGCAATGGATCACCAGCCATTTGAATTGAAACAAGCAGCAGCGGCAGGTGTAGATTTATTATTATCCGGTCATACGCACCGCGGACAAATGGCGCCCAATCATATTGTAACGAGAAGAATGTACGAGCTAGACTGGGGATACGCACAAAAAGGTGCGTTCCACGCAATTGTTTCTTCTGGATTTGGATTTTGGGGACCCCCGCTTAGACTTGGTAGTAGGTCGGAGATTGTGCAGGTAGAAGTTACGTTTGAATAGGGGTTATGAAATAGAGAGTTGATGGCTCTCTATTTTTTTTAATAAAAACAAATAAAAATAAATATTTATGTTGGTGCTAATTTCATAAAAGAGATACGATTATAAGACTCGATTAAAATAAAGGGGGATTGTAAGTGATCATATCAGATGTACTATACGGAGAATTTGAAGTGGATCAAGTAGTAGAAGAATTAATTTCAAGTAAGTCTATGCAAAGACTAAAGGGAATTCATCAAAATGGCGCAAGTTACTTAGTGAACGAGAAATGGAATGTAACGCGCTTTGATCATTCAGTTGGTGTTATGTTATTAGTTAAAAAACTAGGTGGTTCAGTAGAAGAACAGATCGCTAGTTTACTGCATGACGTATCGCATACTGCCTTTTCCCACGTGATTGATTACGTTTTTGATAATGAAGATGAAAGTTATCATGAAGAGATATTTAGTTCTGTTGTGAAAAACTCAGAAATTCCAGCGATCCTTGCGAAGCATGGTTATAACTATGAAGATATTTTATTAGATGATTCGAAGTGGACATTACTGGAAAGGTCAGCGCCCGAATTATGTGCAGATCGAGTGGATTATACGTTACGAGATATGTATACATACGGATATATTTCTTTAGAAGAGGTTCATAGATTTTTAGAGGATATTATCGCAGTAGAGGGGAAAATGGTCCTTCAAAGTATCGAAATGGCAGAGTGGTTTACAGAAACGTATTACAAAGAAGTAATCGATTTCTTTATGAAACCAATGAATATTTACGGAAATGATATGTTAGTGAAAACGTTAAAGTTAGCTCTTCATAAAAAGGTTATTCATGCAGATGATTTCCTTCTTGAAGATGCTGAGCTTATTTCGAAATTGCAGCAATGTAATGATTCAGAAGTCCATGCTTTATTAAGAAAAGTTCATCCCAATGTAAAAGTAAAAGAAGATAGAGACGATTACGATTTGTATCAGAAAAATAAAGTCCGTCTTATTGATCCTCCGTTACTTCGTGAAGGTGAAGTTATTCCAGCATCTGTTGTGTCAGAAAACATAAGACAGATGAGTGATATTGCTTATGAAAAAGCGGTGAGAGGGATGTATGTGAAAGTGATTTCGAATTAAAAAAGAAGTAGCGCATCGTTTTTAGAGCGCTACTTCTTTTTTATTAATGATCAAACCAATTCCAAATCTCAATATCTCCAAGAGTCGCATAACGTACGTGCGGGGAGTTTTGTAATTTTAATAACTCTTTCGACGGGCCAGTAATGACAATGCCGTATACTTTTACGCCATTCTCTTTTACATATTCATAACGTTTATCTAAGTTTAGTTCTTTCTCAGAAAGCGCTGCTATTTTGCTTACCGTTTTTTTATGGATAGAAAGGACGCGCATCATTTCGGTTACTTTGTCTTCTTGCGTTTTCTGCCCGTCAGTTTCATTAGCGAGGAATCTTACATGTTCTGGAAACCCTATAGCTTCTCCGCCATGTAGGATATAGTCATCTACATTTTTTCTTTCTTGTCCTGTATCTAAAGCATACCATAAAGGAGTTGGAGGGAGTTCTTGTGCCTCAAATGTGCTATATAAAAGCGGTTCTAATTCTTTTAAAGTGTAAGCTTTATCAAAAGAAATTGCTACTTCTGCAACGGTTCCATCATGTACTTTTGCAAGTGTATCCCATACTTTTTTTGATGAATCCTTTAAATAATCACCCTGCTCTGTTTTTGGATGAACAAAGAAGAGTTTTGGTTGATAGAACGGATTCATCCAAGTTCGCTTCGTAACATCTACAGATGATAAGAAGCTTTTTGTTTCTATTGTACCGAGGGGCATTTCTTTTTTACCGACGGTTCGTACTAAATCAAATTGGCTATTCGTACGGAAAAAAGCTTCTACACTTGTTCCGCCTCCCATAACGCGGCTATTTGGGATCGTTGCTTCAAGTGCAAGCGAAGGAACCTCTCTAATTTCTTCTAGCCTTTTATCATTATTAGCTTGAAAATAAAAGGCTGATAATACCCCGCCGATTATATAGATAACGATGCAAATTGATAATATAAAACCAAACGTTTGTAAACGATGTTTCCACTTAATTCTCCAAAAAGGAATTTTAAGATTTTTTGGAGGTAACTTTTTCTTAATTGGTTCTGTTTTTGTTAACAGCTCATCTAAGTAAGCTTCACACTCTTCACATGACTCAATATGACTTTCTAACAGTTCTTGTTCATCATGCGTGAGCGTTCCATTTTCATACTTCTTCCATAGTTTTTTAAATTCTGTACAACCCATCCGTATCACTCCTTTATGCTTTTCGTGTCTTTCCGTCCCCTGTGTAATTCAATTTTCACTTTCGCTAATGAGAGACCAGTCATTTCTGCTATTTCCTTATAGGAGAATCCATAGTAATCTCGTAGTAGTAGGACATTTCGTCTTTCGAGCGGAAGAGCGTATAAACGGTCTAACCAACTAGCAATCTCATGTTTTACGAAATATCCATGTTCTGTACTTGGCACGTTTGGTAAATGGAATTCTTCCACTGTAGTTGTTTTATACTTTTTTTCTTTTCGATACCAATCGATAAAGGCATTGTAGGCAATTGTAAATAACCAAGGCCTAATTTCTTCTCCTTTATAATAGTCAATATGGACGAGCATTCGGTAAAATGTTTCTTGCATGAGATCTTCCGCATAGTGGGAATCTCCGGTTAGGGAGAGAAGATAGCGAAATAAATCTTGCATATGCTCTGAGTAAATTTCTTCTAATGATTGTTTACGTTTCACTACATTTCCCTCCCTTCATACATAACAACGAAATACATATAAAAAAGTTACAATTTTTTATGGAATTATAGTAAAAAACGTCAAGAATTGGATTGCGTTCTCTTTTATCATAATACATATAAGGCGGGTGAACAGAGATGGAAAGCTATGAAACACAAATTCAAAGGTCAATTGATTATATTGAGGAAGATGTAATGGAAAAACAAACGCTGCGTAATTTAGCGCGGGTTGCAGGTTTTTCTGAGTCTCATTTTCATCGTGTATTTCAGGCGTTAGTAGGTGATACGGTAATGGAGTATGTTCGAAAGAGGAGGTTAGCCCGGGCAGCTTATCAACTTTCTCATACGGATGAAAAAGTTATTGATATCGCGTTTGAACATGGCTTTCAATCTCACGAAACGTTCACGAGAGCCTTTAAAAAATTATTTCAAATGACACCGAGTGAATATCGAAAACAAGAAATCGAAACACCGATGTATTACAGAGTAAATGTAAAGCAAAGAAAATTAAATCCGTATTTAGGAGGTATACAAATGGAATATTGTATTGTAAATAAACCAGAATTTTTAGTGGCGGGTTATGAACTGAAGACGACAAGTAAAGAAGGGAAAAACCATCAAGACATTCCAGCATTTTGGCAAGAATATTTACAAAAAGATCTTGGGACAACAATTCCGAATCGTAAAGATACGAGCCAATGGGTAGAGCTTGGATTATGTACTGATTTTAATTTAGAAACAGGGGACTTCACTTACATTATCGGAATGGAAGTTACAGACTTTGAAAATGTACCAAATGAAATTGCAAAGCGTACTTTCCCGGCAGCAACATATGCAGTATTTACAACGCCGAAAGTTCCTCATGAAGAAATGGTATCGTCTATCCACCAAACTTGGAATGCAGTATTCTCAGAATGGTTTCCGCATTCAGGGTATGAACATTGCGGAGTTACAGAGTTTGAACTGTACGATGAGCGTTGCCACGAAGATAAGAGTGAGTTTGCACAAGTAGAGCTTTGGATACCGGTGAAGAAAAAATAATAGGGTAAGAGCGAATCATTGGGAGATGGTTCGCTTTTTTTATAAGTGGATTGTTAAATTTGTATTGTTTTATCTGTAATACATATGAAAATGGTAAAATAAAATAGCAATTAAATATTGCGGGTGGAAGGTTATGCCCTTTCTTCATTTTGTGAAGAAAGGAGGTGTAATCGTATGGAATTTCTTTTGCAAATTTTGTTGGAAATTACAAAAACTATAGCTAGAGAAGGTATAGTTTTTGGATTTAAGAAATTAACGGCAAAAAAAGCGCAAAAAGAAGACCACCCGTCAGCCTGCGAAGCGTGGGAAGTCTTCTAAGCGCAAATAAGCTTTAGTTGCAACCTTCCACCTTGCGGTAATTAGTTGCAGTGACGGGGTGTTGGAAGCACCTCGTCTACTTCATTTTATGCAAAACTTAGTTAGTTTATACTTCTATTTATAGTATAACAGTTTAGAAATGTATTTGTTAATAGTTTTATTTTTACTTTTACTTTGTATAGTAGGGAAGCAGGTTAGTATTGTCGGTTTTTGTCGGTAAGTCGATATATCTAGAAAATCGCTGATATAATTCGAGTTGCGCTGATATATTCAAAAAATCGCTGATATAATTCGAATTGCGCCGATATAATTTCATATACCGATAAAACACCTCAAAAAAACGATCCACATAATTTCAATCACTGTAAAATCACCCCAGAAAAGAAAAAAGACGCCACATAGCGTCTTTCCTACGAACGAAACGGAAATACAAGAATAATCGTCGTTCCTTTTCCGAGTGCACTATCAATGGAAATTGTTCCGTTATGAGCATGAACGAGCTGTTTTGTAATGGCTAGGCCAAGTCCAGTTCCGATGTTGCTTTCTTCTGTGTTTGTTCCGCGGTAATATCGTTCAAATAGAAGTTCTTTCGTTTTTTCATCCATTCCTTTTCCGTCATCTGAAATGGAGAGTGTAAAGGAATTAGCGTTTTGTGATAATTTTACGATGACAGTAGTTGTTTCGTTATTATGTTTTACAGCATTTACGAGTAAGTTTTCGATAATACGCTGGAACCATTTTTCTTCAATGAAATATTGAATTTTATTTGAGCTCGGTACGAATTCAATATTTTGATTTTGGAGTGTTGGATTGTTAATAAATTGCAATAACACTTTTTGAACGAACTGATTGATTTCAACGTTTACGTGTTGGGCAGGAAGGCTGTTATTTTTTAATTGATACGTTAAGCTTAAATCATCAATTAATGTCGTCATATATTGAGATTTCTCTTTCATAACACTACCAAATTGCTGAATATCACGATCAGTCCAGTTATATTGATTCGATTCGAGTAATAATGCGTAGCCATATATAGAGCTAAGTGGTGTTTTTAAGTCGTGTGTTAGACCGGTAATCCATTCTTCTCGTGTTTGCTGGAGGACTTGCCTCATCGCATCATTTTTTTTGAGTGTAATAGAAAGGTGTTCTAGTGAACTTGTTACATCTCTAAATAAACGGAATGACCATTTTTCTTTACCAGATCGCCGGAACCTGACGGGTTTTCCTTTTTTACTAATAGGTTCTTCATACTTTCCACCAGCGATATTTTTAAGCCAGCGCATCGCATGTAATAACGGTTTCCCGAATTTATTACCGTACCAAATAGAAAGAATGACTAAATAAACAAATACGATAAGAAGGATTAATCCGCATCCGATGAGAAACTTCTTAGTAAATACATCTTCAATTTCGTCACCTGGATAGTAGTGCTCCTTTTTTGCAGTTACAACGAGAAGGTTGCCACTATTTGCATCGTAAAAGCTAGACGTATTTTCTTTATGATTCCACGGTTCTTTTTCATTAAGGGCGATTTGTATTGCTGAAAATGTTTTTTTCTTTCCAGCTGGATAGGCAAAAACCTCTTCGCCATTTTGATTAAATATTTGAAGTGCTGCTTTTTCTTTAGACAGTAACTGTTTTTCTTGATCTGTTAATGTGAACGAATCCATCGTTAAAGAGGAGTGATCCTTTTGAATTGCTGTCAGTAACGCATTGCTTTTTAACATACCACCATAAATAACAAGTACTTTCTTTTCTTCTAATTCAATTTCCCAATATGTAAATTTATAATTACTTTCGATATGATGTTGTATATATGCGACTAAAGATGTCTTCGTATAAGCATTCGGAACATCATTTGGTGTATTAAAGTGGTAGAGGACTTTTCCGTTTTCATCTACAACTTGGAGCCAATCATTTTTCTCCTTTATTAAATCTTGCACTTCAGATTGTAACGAAATATGCCCATCTTCTGAAGAGATGTATCTTGAAATTGTAAAACTATCAGAATCTGGAATATTAGGTTCGTATAAAGTACTAGTAAGAAGAAAAATTAAATAAGTAAAAGCAGCAACTACAGCGATAAGTAATGTAACTAAAACAAAAACGTGTTGCATGATAAATTGAATAATAAGTCGTTTATTAAAATTCATATCGTCACCCTACTTTGTAACGAACTTATAACCAAGCCCGCGAACGGTTTTTATATATTCTGGTTTACTTGGATCATGTTCAATTTTTTCACGTAGTTTTCGAATGTGGACCATAACAGTGTTGTCATCGCCATTATAGGCAGGTGCTCCCCAAACTTTTTCGTATATTTCCTCTTTCGAAAATACGTAGTTCGGATTCTCGCAAAAGAAGAGTAGTAGTTGAAAGAGTTGAGCGGAGCATTCGACAATGTGCCCATCTACTGTTAGTTCTGCAGAGTGCTGATCAATTTCAAATCTTCCAAATGAAATCGAGTGTGATTTTTGTTCGTGTGGTACGGTTTGTTTCATATGTCTCCGAAGCTGTGCTTTCATGCGTGCTACTACTTCTAATGGATTAAATGGTTTTGTAATATAATCATCTGCACCGTATGAAAATCCGGATATTTTATCTAAATCAGATGCTTTTGCTGATAGGAAGAAAATTGGACAATCTGTTTGTTGGCGAATGATTGGACAAATATCAAAACCAGATTGTCCAGGAAGCATTACATCTAAAATAATTAAATCGTAATTGTTTTGCTTAGTTAGAGATAAAGCCATTTCAGCTGATGTTGCAGTTGTAATATGAGAAAAGCCTTCTTTTTCAAGAATGGTAGTTAGTAATTGTAAAATTGCTGTTTCATCATCAACGAGTAAAATATTTGCTTGGTACATAAACATCCCTCCTAATTTTCTCGAATATCATATCATCATTTTGTAACTTATGGAATTTTTAAGGAAATTTTAAGGTTTTCTTTCGCAAAAAATTAAGAATCAAATGATATGATAAAAGTAACATAGGGGAGGAGATGAGTGTGAACCCGTTTCAAGTGATGCGAGCTAGATATTTTTTAATTGTATTTGCACTATTAATTTTAATAGCGAGAAGTAGTGGCGATTTGCTAACAAGTATATTTCATATACAAAATTCTTCTTTTATAAATATCCTTATATTCTATATCCTTCCGATGGTATGGATTTCTTATGAGTATAGAAAGCACCACATTTCATTTTCATTATTTGTTAATAAAAATGAAACATTTAACTTGGTACAAGTTTTATACATTACGGTTATGTTATGCATGTTTAGTTACGGGTATCTTATTTTGTATATGTATAGTTTTGCATGGATTACACCGGACTTTATTATGAACGCCCTGCATGAACCAATTGTAGATAGTACTGGGGGATATGTATCTCAAGTCATTAGGGTCGTATTCATCGCACCAATTATCGGGGAATTTGTTTTTCGCGGATTTTTACTTCAACGTTTTGCAACAAAATGGGGAACGAGCATAGCGACCATCGTTGTAGCAATATTGTTTGCGTTGTTACATGTTGATTTCCTCGGTGCAGCCATATTCAGCATCGTATTGTCAATCGTATATATTCGTACGAAAAGTTTACTCATGCCAATTGCAATACATATGTTAAATAATGCATTTGTAATAGGTGCGTCTTTTCTAATAAGTAGAGAAAAAATTATGAGTTTTGCCGATTTCTCAAGTTATACGACATTCTTTCCTGGACTTATTATTTTTATAACAGGATTAAACTTAGTACTTATCTTTTTATTTGTTAATCGCAAATATTGGAGTAAAGAAGTGCCAGTTATATATGCAGAGCAGAAAAAGAGCTTTTCAGATGTAGTCGGGAGTAAATAAGATGAAGAAGACGGTTGAAAAAATATTAAAAGACATTATAGATGTTACGTCTATTACAGATATGTGTGATAAAAGCGTTTGTCATTGGATTCAACCTGTAGTAGATACGATTGTGTTTCCAGAGTATTACTTATTTTCTAGTACTCATTTAAAAGAGAATATTATTTCTCTTCTTACTTGTGTTCGGGGTTTTACTAATATTTGGTCTAATTGTAGAAGAAATGATGAAGCGCATCTTCAGAAAGAATGAAGAGAAGTATGTGTGGGTTCATAAAGTATTCGAGAAAGTCATGGTGGCTTTCCTTTTGTTTTATGGTATGAAAACAATCATTTACTTTATAGCTTTGAAACATCATTAATTCGAAATTTGAAAGGGATGTATAAAATTATATGAATGAAACGATATCATCAAATAAGTTTTTTTATTTGATTTTACTTAGTCTAGTGTTAATAACGACAGTGAATGTTATTTTGCGCTGGGAGGAAGCTTACTTTTTCATGTATTTAGCGCTCCATTTGTTGGGGATTTTATGTATAAGTGGTGGAGTCGTTACTGAAAAAAAGAATGAAGAAAGCGTTAACTATATGTGTGTGATCGGTCTTGTTTTACTTTTAGCTGTACAGGGTATTATGAAATATAGTTCTTTCTCTTTACAAGATTTTAGTTTATTAATAGATGTACTTCCTTAAAGAGGCTTTTTATGTTATCTAAAAAGCAAGTAGGGTACGTGTTGGTTTGTAAGTGTGATCCTTATTACGGATTGTGAACCGAAGAAAGTGTTTAAAGATAGGCAAAACTCTTCTTATGTAGAAGAGTTTTTTATGTAAATAAAAGGATTTCGAGCAATTCACATAATAAGCTTGTTCTAATTTAGCGTGTACGAACTTACAATAATAATAGACAGGCAGCATAGAGGAGGGAATAGCGTGAGGAAGGTTATTGGTTGGTCGCTTTTTTTGTACGTTGGATTTGCGTTACTTATATATTGGTATTTATTTGGATGGAATCATGAACTTATTCCGGACATGTATAAGGGAACGAGTGCAGATCCAGAAACGTTTATGAGTGCTAGAGAGCTTACGCTAAGCCAAGATTATTCGCGCGTGAAAAATTTACTATACTTTTTAGCGACGCCTCTTGAATGGATTATTTTATTATTTGTACTTGTGCTAGGTATTTCAAGAAAGTTTGAGAAATGGTCGAAGGAAACGACTAAAATAAGTGTTTTGCAAGTTGCGATTTATTTCTTTTATTTATCATTACTGACAACAGTGCTTGCCTTACCGATGCAATGGATTGGCCGGAAAGTGTCCGTTGATTACGGCATTTCAACGCAAAGTACACAAAGCTGGATAAAAGATCATGTTATCGGTTTTTGGGAAAGTTATGCGACTATGTTAATCGTAGTTACCGTTCTATTATGGCTTATCCGTAAATTTCCGAAGAGATGGTGGCTCGCAGGATGGGCGCTCTCTGTTCCATTTACAATCTTTTTAACATTCATACAGCCTGTCGTTATTGATCCGCTTTATAACGACTTCTCGACGCTGAAAAATAAAGAATTAGAAACGAAAATTTTAGCGATAGCAGACAAAGCGGATATTCCTGCTAAACACGTATATGAAGTAAATATGTCAGAAAAAACGAATGCATTAAATGCTTACGTAACAGGAATTGGCCCTAACGCCCGTATTGTAATGTGGGATACAACGCTTAAGCAGTTAAAAGATAAAGAGATTTTATTTATCATGGCCCATGAAATGGGGCATTACGTTATGAAGCATATATATTTTGGCGTTGCAAGTTATGTATTGCTATCGTTTATAGGTATGTTTTTAATTAGTCGTATTATAAATATGTGTATTCGCAAATGGGGAGATACATTGCAAATTTCAAAAGTGGCATGTTTCTCCATTTTACCTTTATTTTTCTTAATTTCTTCTATACTCTCTTTTGCAGCACAACCAGCAACAAACTATGTTTCACGTATAGAAGAAAGAGCGGCAGATCAATATGCTTTAAATATGACGAAGGACGGAAAATCTGGTGTGAAAACTTTTCAATATTTATCAAAAACAAGTTTAAGCCAAGTAAATCCGCCTGCGTTAGTGAAATTTTTCTTATACACGCACCCACCAATTTTTGAAAGAATTCATACGTTTGAACAATATGAGAAACAAAGCAAAAAGGAGTAGCTATTATGCTACTTTTTTTTATAGAAATATAAGTTTTATATTGGGAATATTTATCATTGCTTTTTATTGCGATTTTGTAAATAATAAGCTATGAAATTCTAAAAATCTATATATAAAGGAATAAAGGTGGAAAAATGTATTTTTTACAAAATTTAAAAGTGAAATATAAATTATTATCGCTTATTTCATTAGCAGTTTTAGGTATGGTAATTATGAGTAGTGTAGCAATTAATTCTATTAATAAGATTAAGCACGATACAGAGGTTGTAGTAGATGATTATCAATATTCTGCAATTTTATTAGAAGGAATGCTTCGTACACAAAATTCACTAGAATATAACTTATTAGAGTTAATTACGGCATCACAAAATGAAGTGGCAAATAAAGAGGGAATAATTAATAATATTGAAAAGGATCTTAAAAAATATGATTCTTTATTAAAAGAATATGATGATGGTTTTAATTTAAGTAAGCAAGAGGATGAACTGTTTCAGAAGATGAAGAAATCTTTACCAAGTTATAAAGATACATATAAGAAATTATTTGAAAAGGCGAAGGCAACAAACGAGCCGCAAATGGTAAATGAATTTCAGAAGGAATTAAAACCGAAGGGAATAGAGTTAGCTGGTTATGCAGTGGATCTAGAATCGTATGTTTCAAATTTAGCTGACCAAGTATTTAAAGATTCGCAAAAAATGATTGATCGTTCCGTTATTACCTTTATCATTCTTGTAGTAGTTACTACAATCGTTATATGTATAGTAAGTTATATTATTAGCAAGCTTATAGTTGCTCCTTTACAAACGGTTAGTCGTATGATGGAAAGAGCGAAAGAAGGAGATTTAACTGTACATGGTGATTATACTGCTAAGGATGAATTAGGTGTATTAGTAAGTAATTTTAATGAGATGATTGCAGGGCTAAGAACAAATATGCAAGAAGTAGAGAATAATATTCAGCTTCTATTCCAATATGCAGACGGAGTAGCATCTGCGTCAGAAGTATCTAGTAGTGCAGCCAAAAAAATCACTATGGATATTGAAGAAGTCGCAAATGGCGCAGAGAGTCAAATGCAAGCAATGGAACAAACTGCGGGTGCGATGGAAGAGTTGACACAAGGAATGCAGAGTATAGTCAATACATCATCCTCTGTAAATGAATTATCTGCTCAATCAGCATTAGATGCAGAGAGTGGTAACAAATTAATGAAACAAATGATTCAACAGATGGATACAATCCAAAATTCGGTACATAGCGGTGTGAAACAAGTAGAGACTATGAAAGAACAATCAGAAGAAATTGTTAAAATCATTGATGTAATGCAAGGTATTACCTCCCAGATTAACTTATTAGCATTAAACGCCGCAATTGAGGCTGCACGTGCTGGTGAAAGTGGTAGAGGATTTGCAATTGTGGCAGATGAAGTGCGGAAATTAGCAGAACAATCTAGTGATTCTGCAAAACAAATTGAGAATCTTATTACTCAAGTTATGGGAACAACGAACCATACAGTACATATGATGGGGAAAGTAGATAATGAGGTACAGGCAGGTACACAAGTAGTAATGCATACAGAAAAAGTATTTGGAACAATTACAGAAAAAGTACAGCAAGTATCTGAGCAAATTCAAACGGTATCTATGTCTACAGATGAAATTGCAGCGAGTAGTGAGGAAATCTCGGCTTCTGCAGAAGACATGGCTCAAATTTCCCAAAGATCATCTGACCGAACTGATAGGGTAAAAGAGTCTATTCAACAGCAGGAAAAATCTGTTCAAGAGATTTCGGTTTCAATTGAACATATGCATAACGCAGCAGGAAAACTAAAACAAATAGTTGCCCAATTTACTCTTCAAAAGTAGTAGCATATTTGAGTGTTAATAAATAAAAAAAAATCATCCTCTTTTAAGAAAAAAGGATGATTTTTTTATCCCGCTATTTGCTGGACAGTAAGACCCCCCACCTCAAAATTCAGCGAAAACGAGTTATCAGTGAAGGGGAATGCTACCTCTGAAATATAAACCATGAATATAGTAGCCTCCACTAGGTATCTCCTTTAGGTGCCAATAAAGGGAAGTTGTAAAGTGAAAAGGAGTTTATAAAGAGATTGTAGAATGTTTTAGTATATAACACCTTAGATGTGACAACTTCCTTTTTGAAAAAGAAAGAAGGGAGTATAAAGCAGAAAGGTAGTGGAAATATTTCTTCTAGAAGATTTACATTTTATCTTACATTCACCAAAAAATAATACTCCTGAAACAATGAAGTTCATTTTATTTGAATGAAATAGGGAGAGAGGACAATGAAGAAAAAAATATTGGGTGTAATGATGATTGCGACAATGGCAGGAGGTATATTTGCAGGGACGAATGTGACGCCTGTAAAAGCGGAAGAGTATCCACAAATGATTGTGTTTGAAGATGTTCCATACGGATTTTGGGCATATGATGCCATTATGGACTTAGCATATCATAAAATTATATTAGGGTATGGAAACGGGAAGTATGGTGTTGGCGATCTTATAACACGTGAACAAGTAGCTGGGACTATTTACAGAACACTTGAGATAAAAGAAGAAGGGCCAGTAGCGAATCCATATAAAGATGTTTCTGATAGTACAACAACTTTTAAAAAGGAAATTTTGGCGTTAACAAAACGTGGTGTTTTTTCAGGGGATGGCCAAGGGAATTTTAGGCCGAAAGCACCAATCTCTAGAGCGGAAATGGCTGTCATTTTAAAACGAGCATTTCATTTTGAAACGAAACAAAAACATACATTTAAAGATATTCCAAAAGGCCACTGGGCAGAAGATGCAATTAGTGCGTTACAATCTAATAATGTTGTGAGAGGAACTGGGAATGACATGTATGAATTAAATCGCCCTGTACCTAGAGAACAATATGCTCAGTTTATTAATAATGCGATTATTAATTATCATTTGAAAGAGGATTGGAAGTAGAGTGAAATATGAAAGCACAAATAGAAATATTTGTGCTTTTTTGTTTGTTTAAAAAAGAATTATTATTCGTATTTATGTATTTTTATGGTTATACACAAGCTTTATAATCAACCCGATAAAAAAGACATGATGTGTAATATGATTCACAAAACCGTCACGAAATGTGTCGAAAAATATATTGTCGCTATACCATTTATTCTGTATATTTTTAAAAAAACATATACATATTGGGGAGATAATTAGATGAGCAAAAAATTATTAAAAACAGCTACAGCATTAACAATTATGGGTGGGGTATTATTCTCAGCAGAGAGTAACAGTGTAAAAGCGGAAAGTGCACCGTTGCAAAAAACAAATACAATTGTATTTAAAGATGTACCAAAAGGACATTGGGCATATGAGGCAATTCATGAATTAGCGGAACAAGAAATTATTTTGGGATATGGCGATGGAATATTCGGTTTTGGGGATAATGTAACACGTGAGCAAGTTGCAGCTTTAATTTACCGTGTGTTTGATATGGAAGAACAAGATGAATATGAAAACCCATATGGAGATATTGATGAAAATTCAACAAGCTTTATCGAGGAGATATTGGCGTTAACGGAAATGGGAATTTTCCAGGGAGACGAGAATGGAAACTTTAGACCGAAGGCGACGTTAACGCGTGCGGAAATGGCACAAGTTCTTACGAATGCTTTTGACTTACAGGCGAAGGGATCTCATAACTTTAATGATGTTTCAACAAATTCATGGGCAACGAATGCAATTAGTGCAGTACAAACAAATGGTATTACAATGGGAATCGGAGAAGGTAAATTCGGTCCGTCTATGAAGGTAACGAGAGAACAATACGCACAGTTTTTACATAGAGCAATATTGCATGATATGGAACAAGGGCAGTAATAAAGTTTAACTAGTCAAAGTGAAATTTAAAAATAATACAAAAAGGTCGTTGTTGTATAACAGCGGCCTTTTTGTATGAAATAAAGCGCGAAAGAATGGCGTTTTGAAAAAAAATGAAATGAATTTTCGAAAAAAACTTCCTTTTCTGAAGATTTGTTATATAATATAAAACATGAAATCAAATCTGTTATAAAACAGTTTAAGAAGGGGATGCTAATATGTCGACGCAAACTTCACGGGTTACACTCGTTGGAGAAATGTTACCAGCGTACAACGAAATATTGACACCTGAGGTGCTTAGTTTTTTGAAGGAACTACATGAGAATTTTAATGAGCGCCGCATAGAACTTTTACAAAAACGTGTAGAAAAACAAAAGAGAATTGATGCAGGGGAGTTTCCGAATTTTCTAGAAGAAACAAAACACATACGTGAAGCGGATTGGACAATTGCCAAGCTGCCAAAAGACTTAGAGGATCGCCGCGTAGAGATTACTGGACCGGTAGATAGAAAGATGGTCATTAACGCTTTAAATTCAGGCGCGCATCTTTTTATGGCGGATTTTGAAGATTCGAATGCACCAACTTGGGAAAACGCAGTTGAAGGGCAAATCAATTTACGAGATGCAGTAAAGGGAACGATTTCACATGAAAATGATAAAGGGAAAGAATATAGATTAAATGAGAAAACAGCTGTACTCATTGTACGTCCAAGAGGATGGCATTTAGAGGAAAAGCATATGCAAGTTGATGGGAAAAATATGTCGGGTAGTTTAGTAGATTTCGGCTTGTATTTTTTCCATAATGCGAAAGCTCTTTTAGCAAAAGGGAGCGGCCCATATTTTTACTTACCGAAAATGGAAAGTTATTTAGAAGCGAGATTATGGAATGATGTATTCGTATTTGCTCAAAAATATATCGGCATTCCAAACGGAACGATTAAAGCAACTGTGTTACTAGAAACGATTCACGCTTCGTTTGAAATGGATGAAATTTTATATGAGCTAAAAGATCATTCTGCTGGCTTAAATTGCGGAAGATGGGATTATATTTTTAGCTTTTTAAAGAGTTTCCGTAATCATAATAAATTCTTACTACCAGATAGAGCACAAGTCACGATGACGGCGCCATTTATGCGTTCGTATTCTTTGAAAGTAATTCAAACATGTCACCGCCGTAATGCACCAGCAATTGGAGGAATGGCGGCACAAATTCCGATTAAAAATAATCCAGAAGCAAATGAAGCAGCTTTTGAAAAAGTGCGTGCTGATAAGGAACGCGAAGCTTTAGACGGTCATGACGGGACTTGGGTTGCCCACCCTGGACTTGTACCGGTTGCAATGGAAGTGTTTAATCACATTATGAAAACACCAAATCAAATTTTTAGAAAACGTGAAGAAATATGTGTAACAGAAAACGATTTACTAGAGGTACCGGTGGGAACGATTACAGAAGAGGGCCTTCGCATGAATATTAGCGTAGGTATTCAATATATTGCATCTTGGTTAAGCGGACGGGGAGCAGCACCCATTTATAATTTAATGGAAGATGCGGCAACAGCTGAAATTTCAAGAGCACAAGTATGGCAATGGATTCGTCATGAAGGTGGAAAACTAAATGATGGTCGTAATATTACGCTTGAATTAATGGAAGAGCTAAAAGAAGAAGAATTAGCAAAAATAGAAAGAGAGATTGGTAAGGAAGCCTTTAAGAAAGGGAGATTCCAAGAGGCGACAACGTTGTTTACAGATCTCGTTCGAAATGATGAATTCGTACCATTTTTAACATTACCGGGTTATGAAATTTTATAAAAAATGAAAAGGGGATGGAACAAATGAAAAACGAAAGAATCGAGAAGTTACAAGAAAGCTGGGAATTAGATGAGCGTTGGAAAGGGATCACACGTCCATATTCGGCAGAAGATGTAATTCGCCTGCGCGGGTCAATTGATATTGAACATACGTTAGCGCGTCGCGGTGCTGAGAAGCTTTGGACATCGCTTCATACAGAAGACTATATTAACGCACTTGGCGCATTAACAGGAAACCAAGCGATGCAACAAGTAAAAGCTGGGTTAAAAGCGATTTACTTAAGTGGTTGGCAAGTAGCAGCTGATGCAAACCTTTCTGGACATATGTATCCAGACCAAAGTTTATATCCAGCGAACAGCGTACCTGCTGTAGTAAAACGAATTAATCAAACGCTTCAACGTGCGGATCAAATTCAGCATATGGAAGGAAGCGATGATACAGACTATTTCGTACCGATTGTAGCAGATGCAGAAGCTGGATTTGGTGGGCAATTAAATGTATTCGAACTGATGAAAGGTATGATTGAAGCAGGTGCATCAGGTGTGCATTTTGAAGATCAATTATCTTCAGAGAAAAAATGTGGCCATTTAGGTGGAAAAGTACTACTACCAACGCAAACAGCAGTACGCAATTTAATTTCTGCACGCCTTGCAGCAGATGTAATGGGAGTGCCGACAATTATCGTTGCAAGAACAGATGCGGATGCAGCTGATTTAATTACGAGCGATATCGATCCTGTTGATAAAGCATTTATTACAGGAGAAAGAACACCAGAAGGGTTTTACCGTACGAATGCAGGTCTTGATCAAGCAATTGCGCGCGGTTTAGCGTATGCACCGTACGCAGACCTCGTTTGGTGTGAAACGTCAGAACCAAATTTAGAAGATGCAAAACGATTTGCGGACGCAATTCATAAGGAGCATCCAGGGAAGCTACTTGCATATAACTGCTCACCTTCATTCAACTGGAAACAAAAACTAGATGAAAAAACAATTGCAAGCTTCCAAAAGGAAATCGCATCTTACGGTTACAAGTTCCAATTCGTAACACTTGCTGGATTCCATTCATTAAATTACGGTATGTTTGAACTAGCACGTGGCTATAAAGAGCGCGGCATGGCAGCATACTCTGAACTACAACAAGCAGAATTCGCAGCTGAAAAACATGGCTACTCTGCAACACGTCATCAACGCGAAGTAGGAACAGGTTACTTTGATGAAGTAGCACAAGTGATTACAGGCGGAACTTCATCAACGACAGCGTTAAAAGGATCTACAGAAGAAGCACAGTTTACGAAATAAAAGGAAGGGCACCTTTTTGAAGGGTGCCCCTTGTTATTTTCTAAACGATTCGAAAAGAGAGAGTGAGTTGTCGGCAAAAAACGATACTTCCTTTTCTTTATTACTAAATCAACTCCACTCAGCCCTATGATCACGAATAAACTTCATATCTTTCTCATAATGCTCTAGATGTCCTTCATCAATCATTCTTTGGAAATTCAAGTCGCCTTCTTGCGCTTTTCGTTTCATATATGTACATAATCCTTCTAATCGAAGCAACACCATTCCTAAGTAATCTTCATCCATATTTTTATCATAGGACTGAACGAACAAATTCATTCTCTCTTTAATGCGATCTGCATGTTGCGATGATTCATAATGAACGGCTTCACCGGATTCTGTATAATACACTCTACTTAAAGGCACACAAGTATAGAGTGTATAAGCGATATCCCATAGTCTTGGACCAGGAGCAGCAACATCGAAATCAATAATCCCTACTGGCTTCTCATTATTAAAAATAATGTTATATATGGCAAAATCATTGTGACATAAAACCTCAATGTTATTTGGAGTGTGATCCATCGGTTTCCAATCATCTAATAACAGAAAATCACTTACAGCATCATGGTAAAGGCGGAGTATCTTTGCTATTTCTTTTAATACATTATTAGATCGCATATATTCTTTTAAAGGATAATTGCCAGCTTCTCCTTCAATAAAGGATAAAATCTCTCTATCCTTTTCATCTACACCTAAAAACTTTGGAGCATAATGAAATCCTTTGTTTTCTAAATGTTGCAATAACTTATGAATCTTTTCATTTCCTGGCTTTAACTCTCGCCGAACAGTATTTTCAGAACGATATACGCTTGAGACGTTTCCCCCTGTTAGCCTTTCTTCTTTAGCGTAGTTTGACATGTGAAAATTCCCCCTGTGATTAAAAAATCCAATTCCAAATAGTAAATAAACCAACAACGGCAGAAAAGAGAAGGGAAGCAAGCAATGCTAGACAGCAAAAAGGAACTAGCTTATCTTGCCATGTTTCTTTATACTCATAAATTAACTCCTCTGCTACTTTCTTCTGCACTGAAGATAAAGGTTGATCTTTATACAAACCTTTTATATGGTTAGAATCGCCTTTAAACTTTAAAGCACGTGCAATATGATGAGGACTATTTCCCATTGATTTTTCAAATAATAAACATGATTCATGCATAATGTCTGTTTTATGCTCCTCTAGATACCAGTAACGTCCAGCCATTTCTGGATATTGTAATTTATAATAAATATCTCCGAGTTGTTTTCGAAGATGTAATTCATTTGGGTATGTAAAGATGAGGCCATGCAATCTATCCCTTGCTTTTCCAAGATTATTATTTTCAATATCCTCTTCAATTCTTTTTAATGTTTTTCTAGGAATTTTATTGGTCATAAACTCCTCCTTATTTAGAATAGAGATAATTATATTTTATAAGAAATACTAAAAATTAGAAATTCTATTTTCGAAAAAGATTGTACATTTTATTTTAATGTGCTATGATGATGTCAGTTGAATAGTTAAATTAAGCAATCCATATGTTATCAAGTGCTGGAAACGAACGAGAAAAAGTATGTGAGAACTAGTTTATGTTTCGTATTTGATAATGTGTGGATTCTTTTTTTAGACAGGAAGACTAAAAAATTAAAAATTTGTATTTTCTTAGGAGGAAATAATCATGGCAGTAACAGGACAAGTAAAATGGTTTAACAACGAAAAAGGCTTCGGTTTCATCGAAGTTCCAGGCGAAAACGACGTATTCGTACACTTCTCTGCAATCGAAACTGAAGGTTTCAAATCTTTAGAAGAAGGCCAAAAAGTTAGCTTCGAAATCGAAGAAGGTAACCGTGGACCTCAAGCTAAAAACGTAATCAAACTATAATTTTATAGTTGATGATAGAAAAAAGGATGGCTAATGCCATCCTTTTTTGTTGTGGAGAAAGTTTTTTCAGAGTCTTGTTTTATATCTAAATCTCTTTTTCTATGTTACAACTGGTGAAAAATTATCTGGAATGCGTATTAGTTTTTGTAGAAGAATTAGTTCAGCAAGGGCATTTACTGCGTATGATAGTAAATAACTATAAATTTGTATTCTCTGTTGAAATGGGGAAATCTTTTCCAGATAGACCTTGAGTAACATCTTTTTTGTTAGTGTTGTTGTTGGAATTTTGTACGTTTTGAGATGATGTTTCTAACAGTTGTTCTTGTTCCTTGCTAGGGGTATTCAGGGCATCTGAGGGGATGCTATTAACCTGCTGGCTTAAGAGATTTTCTTTGTCCATAGTATACAGCTCCTTTTTGGAATTCGATAAAAAGCAATGTAATTATAAATAGCTACTTATATATATTGTGTTTTTGAATGACATTATATACAAAACTTATATTACAAAGTTAACTAATTAACGAATTGTTAGTGATGGATAAAGATGTACAAATTTGAAGTGTTTAATAAAAATTAAAAGCGGGTAACAAGTACCAATACTCTTTCTCATGTTTTATATAAGGACCATATTACAAATCAAAAAAGATGTAGGGAACCTTGGGAGAAAATATAGTTGTTTTTTAGGGAGAAGAATAAATAAAATGATACTACAAATGTAAAAAGGCATTCCATAAAGGAAGGCCTTTTATTGTTCTTGTCCTGATTTTTTCTTCTCACGTTTTTTACATTCTGGACATTTTGATTTACGAAACGGTTTAGCAAAGAATAGCAGAATGAAAAATAAACCGAATATAATACTAGCTGAGTTTTTCACGATAATGACGCTACTATTTTTCATTTGAATCGATGGTTGGATCTCTTTTTCCTCCATAGTGGCCCTCCATATATTGGATTTACATTTTAATTATAGCAAAGTTAATTGTTTTCATGATGTGAAAATAGGAAGGGGTAATAAATATTTATAGGTAGTATAAATGCTGTTTTTATAACTTTAAAATTAAAACATTACTATATCGTGATTTTTTTATTTAACAAATGTTTGATAAATGATAAAAAATTGTAAAAAAGCGGAACTTGTAAGCTATTTCCTTTTCATAGATGCTAAAATTATATATGCAGCTGCTAATATAAATGGAAAAAAGGAGATAATGGAGTATGGAAAGTAAAGTGGAACGCTATGTCGAAAATTATGTTGTAACGAAAAATACGATGGCCTTACTTCCTGTTATTCTAAGTGAAAAGAAAATTGTTACGCGAGTCGTTGAAATGAATGATTCTTTTTTCGTATTTCAAAAACCTCTAGATATTATAGAAAGAAGTTGCCGCAAGCATGGCTCTAGTTTCTTAGGCAGAAAAGAAGGAACGAAAGAGTTAACTCATATTACACATAAAGCACCGATTGCGATTAGTCCAGCAGATCAACTTTATTTTTTCCCTACCTATTCTTACTCTAGAAAAGAGTGTGCTTGGTTGTCTCATTTTTATATTGAAAGTAATAAAGAATTAAAAGATGGAAATCTTATTATTAGATTTATAAATGGCTTTGCTGTGAAATTAGAGATATCAAAAACTAGTTTTGAAAATCAACAAAATCGTACAGCGAAATTACGTACTGAATATGAAGATCGTAGGAAAAAACAAGGGAATCCTTGTTTTAAAGAGGTTGATAAAAAAGAGGAATCAACATTAAGACCCGCTTATGAGAGTGTGTATTTTGTGAAGGAAGGCGAAGTGTGAAAGGATGGGGGAATCCCCATTCTTTTTTGTTTATCCTGTTATTTGTGGGCAGTAAGACCCCCGCCTCAAAATTCAGCGAAAGCAAAGAAGTTAAGCGGGGGATCAACAAAATCCCCACTGATTAAAGTTTCACTTTATCAGTCTTTGTAGGTAAGGCGATATATTAGAAAAACCGAGTTGTAATTGTTATATTTAGAAAATCACCATTGTAATTTCATTTACCGAAAAAATCAAAAAAACAATCTAAATAACAAAACGAATGACACGTCCTGTCGAATATTGATAGATTATCATAGCTAAATAATGAAGGAATTCTTATGAAAGATATGGAAACTTTAATAAATACATCTCCATATGTCGTATCTACCATTTCCTCTTTCATATAAGCAATGATACAGTAGGGATAGTATTTAGAGTAAAGGGGTAAAGTGTAGAATGGATTTTCAGACAATCAAAGAGTATTTTTCACCAGAAAATATGGATCATATTGTTGAGAGTTATAAAGCGTTCGGACCACTTCTTGGTATTGGTTTACCGATGATAGAGGCGTTGATTCCAGCATTACCGCTTATCGTATTTGTACTGGCGAATGCTGTTGCATTTGGCTTTTGGCTCGGTTTTCTTTATTCATGGCTTGGATCAGTAATGGGTGCATTACTTGTCTTTTTCATCATCCGCCATTTTGGTCGCAGTCGTTTCTTTTCGTTTGTAAATAAGCATGAGAGAGTACGAAAAGCAATGGGGTGGATTGAAAGGAAAGGATTCGCACCGATTTTTGTTATATTTTGTTTTCCGTTTACACCGTCAGCGCTCATAAATGTTGTCGCTGGTTTATCCCGAATTAGTGTAAAACAGTTTGGTCTAGCGTTAGCATTCGGAAAACTTGTGATGATTTTTATTTTAACGTATATCGGTCATGATTTAATGTCATTTATTCATAATCCGGTGAAATCAGTTATTGTAGCGATTGGTATTTTTATTTTATGGTATGTCGGTAAGAAAATCGAAGTAAAGTTAGAACTACATTAAGAATAGTCTTCTTTGTAAAGGAAAGCTTCAGTATTAAAGGATAAGGGGAGAAGCAGATGAAGAAAACTTTGAAAAAAGAAGGCATGGAGTGGATACGAACAATTTTAATTGGTGTATTATTAGCTGTATTTTTTCGAACGTTTTTCTTTTCAACGTATGTTGTAGAGGGGAAGTCAATGATGCCGACATTGCAAGATGGCAATATGCTAGTTGTAAATAAGGTGAGTTATCAAGTTGGGGACTTGAACAGATTTGACGTTGTGGTATTTCATGCGAATAAAAAAGAGGACTATGTAAAGCGGATTATCGGTTTACCTGGAGATCATATTGAATATAAGCAGGATAAGTTATATATAAACGGTCAATTTATTGATGAGCCGTATTTAGAGAAGTATAAGAAAGAGATAAACGGAAGGCAACTAACAGGCGACTTTACATTAGAAGAGTTAACGAAAGAAAAACTGGTGCCACCTGGGTTTATTTTTGTAGTAGGTGATAACCGGCTCGGGAGCTGGGATAGTAGACACTTTGGCTTTGTAAAAGCTGATACAGTCGTCGGTAAAGTTGATTTGCGATATTGGCCAATTCAAGAGGTGCAAACGAATTTTTCAAAAGGTTGATATAATAGATAGAAGTATAGAAAAAGGCAAACAACTCAGTTTGTCTTTTTTCGTGTCCTATAATACAATTATAGTAGCAAACTAACGTTCGTTATGTAAGTGAAAGGTGGGGTTACATGTCACTTCGATTTGTGATTGGTAGAGCGGGAAGTGGAAAAAGTACACTTTGTTTACGCGAAGTGCAAGAAGAGTTAAAACAACGCCCGAGAGGGAAAACAATATTATATCTTGTGCCAGAACAGATGACATTCCAGACGCAGCAGGCGTTAATTGGAAGTGAGGATGTAAGAGGTTCTATTCGGGCACAAGTTTTTAGTTTTTCACGATTAGCGTGGAAGGTACTGCAAGAAGTTGGCGGAGCGAGTCGTCTTCATATTGATGAAGCTGGTGTACATATGTTACTCCGTAAAATTGTAGAGTCTCGTAAAGATGGATTATTGGTGTTCCAAAAAGCAGCGGAGCAAAACGGTTTCTTTGAACATCTTGGTAGTATGATTGCAGAGTTTAAACGTTACAATGTAACGCCATCTAACGTATATGAAATGTGGCAACAATTAGATGCGCATAGTAGCAGTGCCGAACAAAAGTTACTAGCGAATAAAGTGTATGATTTACAGCTGTTATACGATGATTTTGAACGTGCTTTAATTGGAAAATATTTAGATTCAGAAGACTACCTGCAATTGCTAGTGGAAAAGCTTCCGCAGTCTGAATATGTAAATGGTGCGGAAATTTATATAGACGGATTTCATTCATTCTCCCCGCAAGAGTTAGAGATTGTAAGACAGCTTATGATTTGCGGAGCGAGAGTTACGATCACGTTAACGATAGATGAAAAAACGTTAGCACAGCCAGTAAATGAACTCGATTTATTTTATGAAACGACGTTAACGTATGAAAAAATAAAACAAGTAGCGCGTGAAGAGAAAATAGAAATTGAAAAAACAATTCCACTTATGGAACAGCCGCGTTTTCATTCTCCGGCATTAGCGCATTTAGAAGCTCATTATGAAGCGCGTCCGAATGAAAAATTTAACGGTGAAGCGAGTGTAACGATTAGTACAGCTGCGAATTTACGAGCGGAGGTAGAAGGTGTTGCTCGTGAAATTCGTAAACTTGTTGCGGATGAAAAATATCGTTACCGAGATATTGCAGTGCTTCTTCGTAATGGGGAAAGTTATTACGATGTGATGCGAACGTTATTTACAGATTACAATATCCCGCACTTCATCGATGAAAAGCGCCCAATGTCACACCACCCATTGGTAGAATGTATTCGTTCTGCACTCGAGATTATTAGTGGGAATTGGCGTTATGATGCGGTGTTCCGCTGCGTGAAAACAGAGCTTTTATATCCATTAGACGTAAGAAAAGAAACGATGCGTGAAGAAATGGATGAATTTGAAAATTACTGTTTAGCGTACGGTGTACAAGGAAAGAGATGGACTGCTGAAGATCCATGGATGTATCGCCGTTATCGTTCTCTTGATGATACGAACGGGATGATTACAGACAGTGAACGTGAAATGGAAGAGAAAATAAATAGGCTACGTGACGTTGTAAGAACACCTGTTATTCGCATGCAAAAAAGGTTAAAGCGTGCAGGAACAGTTATGCAAATGTGTGAAGCAGTTTACTTGTTTTTAGAAGAACTGGATGTTCCGAAAAAACTAGAAGAATTACGTATACGTGCAGAAGAAAGTGGAGATTTCTTATTTGCGACAGATCATGAACAAGTATGGGAAGAAGTAATGAGCCTTCTTGATACATTTGTAGAGATGCTTGGGGAAGAGAAAATGTCTCTTTCTATGTTTACTGACGTTATGTCGACTGGTCTTGAGGCACTTCAATTTGCTAACATTCCGCCGTCATTAGACCAAGTGTTAATTGCTAATATTGATCACTCCAGATTATCTGATGTGAGAGCAACGTTTATTATAGGTGTAAATGAGGGTGTCATTCCAGCAGCACCTATGGATGAAGGTATGCTTTCTGATGAGGAAAGAGAAGTTCTTGGTGCGGCAGGGATTGAATTAGCGCCAACGACGAGACAAACTTTGTTAGAAGAACAGTTCGTTATGTATCAAATGGTAACGAGAGCATCTGAGAAGTTATACATTTCATGCCCGCTTGCAGATGAAGAAGGAAAGACGTTACTTGCGTCTAGCTTTATTAAGAAAATAAAAAGAATGTTCCCTAATGTGAAAGATTCATTTATTACGAATGACGTAAATGATTTATCACGTTCAGAACAAATTTCATATGTAGCAACGCCAGAAGTAACGTTATCTTACGTTATGCAGCAACTACAAACGTGGAAGCGATACGGATTTGAAGGGAATTTAGACTTTTGGTGGGACGTATATAATTTCTACGTAACTTCAGATGAATGGAAACAAAAAAGTAGCCGCGTCTTATCAAGTTTATTCTATCGAAATCGTGCGAAGAAACTAAGTACAGCAGTAAGTAGAGATTTATACGGAGATATAATTAAAGGAAGCGTCTCTCGTATGGAACTATTTAATCGTTGTGCATACGCTCATTTTGCGCAGCACGGTTTATCGCTTAGAGAGCGTGATATTTTCAAGCTTGATGCGCCAGACATCGGCGAATTATTCCATGCGGCATTAAAGAAAATTGCGGACAAGTTATTGCGTGAAAACCGCACTTGGGCGGATTTATCCATAAAAGAGTGTGAGCATCTTTCTGTTTTAGTAATAGAAGAAATTGCGCCGTTATTACAACGACAAATTTTATTAAGTTCAAACCGTCATTTCTATTTAAAACAAAAACTACAACAAATCATTTTCCGTACGTCAATCATTCTTCGTGAACATGCGAAGTCAAGCGGATTCGTACCAGTTGATTTAGAGGTGCCGTTCGGTATGGGAGGTACAGGGTCACTTCCGCCGATGGAATTCTCATTACCAAATGGTGTAAAGATGGAAGTAGTCGGCCGTATTGACCGTGTTGATAAGGCAGAAGATGAAAACGGGACGTTCTTACGTATTATTGATTATAAATCAAGTTCAAAAGCGTTAGATTTAACGGAAGTGTATTACGGATTAGCACTTCAAATGTTAACGTATTTAGATGTTGTTACTTCGAATGCACAGACGTGGATGAAAAAAGGCCACGCAGCATCACCAGCTGGTGTATTGTATTTCCATATTCATAACCCAATCGTTGAGATGAAAGGTGACGCAACGGAAGCTGAAATTGAAAAAGAAATTTTAAAGAAATTTAAAATGAAAGGACTCGTATTAGGAGATGCTGACGTTGTTCGTTTAATGGATAACAAACTTTCAACAGGAAGCTCAGATATTATTTCTGCTGGCCTGAAAAAAGACGGTAGCTTTAGTGCGCGTTCAAGTATTGCAAGTGAGCAAGAGTTTAACGTACTGCAAAAATATGTACACCATACGTTTGAAAATATCGGAAAAGATATTACAGAAGGTGTTATCGATATTGCTCCTTATAAAATGGGGAATAAAGCAGCATGTACGTTCTGTAACTTCAAATCTGTTTGTCAATTTGATGAGTCACTGGAAGATAATCAGTTCCGATCGTTAAAAGATATGAAAGATAGCGAAGCGATGGAGAAAATAAGAGAGGAGGTTGGCGGAGAATGATAGAAAATTGGCCTAAAAAACCAGAAGGTAGTCAATGGACAGATGACCAGTGGAAAGCTGTTGTAGCGAACGGACGTGATATTTTAGTTGCTGCTGCAGCTGGATCAGGTAAAACAGCAGTATTAGTTGAACGTATTATTAAAAAGATTATTAATGAAGAGAATCCAGTCGATGTCGACCGCCTGCTCGTTGTAACATTTACGAATGCAGCAGCGCAAGAGATGAAAAACCGAATCGGGGAAGCGTTAGAAAAGGTATTAATTGATGAACCAGGCTCTCAACACGTAAGAAAGCAGCTGAGCCTATTAAATAAAGCTTCCATTTCAACAATTCACTCATTCTGTTTACAAGTAATTAGAGGATATTACTACATGCTTGATGTTGATCCTCGTTTCCGTATTGCGAATCAAACAGAAAATGAATTGTTAAAAGAAGAAGTGCTAGATGACATATTAGAAGAAGAGTATGGCATCGAAGATAATACGATATTCTTTGAACTCGTTGATCGTTATACGAGTGACCGTAGTGATGATGACTTACAACGTATGATTTTAGCGCTTCATACAGAATCAAGAGCGCATCCAAATCCGGAAAAATGGCTTGATAAATTAGTAGAAGCATATGACGTAGAAGGAAAGACAATTGAGGATTTAGTATATGCTTCTTATTTATTAGAAGATGTGAAATTCCAGCTTGAAACAGCGGAACAGCATATTCGTAAGGCAACTGAACTCGCAATGCTTCCTGACGGTCCAGCGCCTCGCATTGAAACCCTGCAAGCAGATGTAGCATTACTTGGAACGCTATCATCAGCTGCTCGTGAGTCGTGGACAAGTGTGTATGAAGCGATGCAAAACGTATCGTGGCAAACGTTAAAGCGTATTAAGAAAAGTGATTACAATGAAGATGTTGTAAAACAAGTAGACTCTCTTCGTAATAAAGCGAAAGATGAAGTGAAGAAATTACAAGAAGAGTTATTTAGCCGCAAACCTGAAAGTTTCTTACGAGATTTTCAAGATATGCACCCAGTATTAGAAAAGCTTGTTCAACTTGTAAAAGTATTTACAGAGCGTTTCCAAGCGATGAAGCGAGATAAAGGAATGGTCGATTTCACAGATTTAGAGCATTTCTGTTTACAAATTTTAAGTGAACAAAGTGAAAATGGTGAAATGAATCCGTCAGCAGTGGCGCTCCAATATCGTAATAAATTTGCTGAAGTATTAGTCGATGAATATCAAGACACGAACTTTGTACAGGAATCCATTATTAAATTCGTAACGAAAGATTCTGAGAGTGAAGGAAACTTGTTCATGGTTGGTGACGTAAAGCAGTCGATCTATCGTTTCCGACTAGCAGAACCAGGATTATTCCTAGGAAAATATAAACGCTTCACACAAGAAGGGTTGGGCGGCGGAATGAAGATTGACTTAGCGAAAAATTTCCGTAGTCGTCATGAAGTACTAGCAGGTACGAACTTTATTTTTAAACAAATTATGGGCGAAGAAGTTGGGGAAATTGACTACGATGCTGACGCCGAACTAAAGCTAGGTGCTACCTATCCAGAAGGTGAAGATGTAGCAGCAGAATTATTATGTATTCAGCAAACGGAAGAAGAAGTAATAGACGGTGAAGAAGGTGCAGAAGTCGAAAAAGCACAGCTTGAAGCTCGCCTTATGGCGCAGCGCATTAAAGCGATGGTTGATTCCGGTTATGAAGTGTATGACCGTAAAAATGATAGTATGCGTCCGGTGCAATATCGCGATTTCGTTATTTTACTTCGCTCCATGCCGTGGGCCCCGCAAATTATGGAAGAGTTAAAATTACAAGGAATTCCAGTATACGCTGACCTCGCGACTGGTTATTTTGAAGCGACGGAAGTAAATATTATGATGAACGTATTCCGCGTTATTGATAATCCGATGCAAGATATTCCGCTTGCCGCTGTACTTCGTTCCCCAATCGTTGGATTGAGCGATGAAGAACTTGCAACGCTTCGTGCTCATGGAAAGAAAGGCTCGTTTTATGAAGTAATGAGCTCATTCTTAAAAGGGGCACCGCTTGAAGAGGAGCAAGAACTTCATGATAAATTAGAGTGGTTTTATAACTTACTGCAAGGATGGCGTGAATTCGCCCGTCAACAATCACTTTCTGATTTAATTTGGAAAGTGTACGGTGAGACAGGTTATTACGACTTCGTTGGCGGTTTACCAGCTGGAAAGCAAAGGCAGGCAAACTTACGCGTACTATATGACCGCGCAAGACAATATGAAGCAACATCATTTAGAGGATTATTCCGCTTCTTACGTTTTATTGAACGTATTTTAGAACGCGGTGATGATATGGGTACGGCGAGAGCCCTAGGTGAACAAGAAGACGTTGTTCGCATTATGACGATTCATAAAAGTAAAGGGCTAGAGTTCCCGGTCGTATTTGTAGCTGGACTCGGTCGTCGTTTTAATACACAAGACTTAATGAAGCGTTTCTTACTGCATAAAGATTTCGGTTTCGGTTCGCAATTTATCGATCCGCGTAAACGAATTAAATATACAACATTATCACAGCTTGCGATTAAGCGTAAAATGAAAATGGAATTAATTGCGGAAGAAATGCGCGTACTATACGTAGCATTGACGCGTGCGAAAGAGAAGTTAATTTTAATCGGAACAGTTAAGGATGCAAATAAGGAAATGGAAAAATGGCTTGATGCGAGGGAACATAGTGAATGGTTATTACCAGATCACATACGTGCCGGAGCGTCTTGTTATTTAGACTGGATTGCACCTTCATTATATAGACACCGTGATAGTGAAATGCTTCTTGAATTAGGACAAGGAAGTATTCCAGATGAAATTTACGGATATGACACTAGCTGGAAAGTAGAAGTTGTGGACGGTAACACACTACTTGCACCAGAGCCAGTTCAAGAAGAGAAACAAGAATTGTTAGAAGCGCTTCGTGAGAAAAAGGCTGTTCCCCTGCAAAGTGAACGGAAAGAAGAAGTGTACGACAGATTAATGTGGAAGTACGGATATGAGGATGCGACATCTCATCGTGCGAAGCAATCTGTTACAGAAATAAAGAGAAATTATCAATCTGAAGAAGGTAGCGATAACGCCTTTATTAAAAAACTACGTGCACCAATTAAAACACGCCCGCGCTTTATGGAGAAAAAAGGGTTAACGTACGCAGAGCGCGGAACAGCAGTCCATGCCGTTATGCAGCATGTTGATTTGAAGAAGCCGATTACGGTTGAAGTTCTTCAAGAGCAAATTGCTGGAATGGTAAATAAGGAATTATTAACATTCGAGCAGGCGGAAGAAATAGCGATTGAAAAAGTAATTTCATTCTTTGACAGTGACTTAGGTAAAAGGGTATTAGCGGCGAAAAGTGTTGAGCGTGAAGTACCATTTACGATGATGCTTGCAGCAGAAGAAGCATATCAAGATTGGCAAGGGAAGAGTGAAGAAACGATTCTTGTCCAAGGGGTTATCGACTGCATGATTGAAGAGGAAGATGGCATTACGTTAATCGACTTCAAAACAGATACGATTGAAGGGAAATTCCCAGGCGGATTCGATCAAGCGAAACCAATTTTAGAGGATCGATATAAAGTGCAGCTTTCGTTATATGCAAAAGCGCTGGAGAAAAGCTTACAACATCCTGTAAAAGAGAAATGTTTATACTTCTTTGATGGGAATCACGTTGTAAATATTGAAGAATAGAGGGGCTTGAAAATGGTAACGGAAAAAACGTTAAGAACTTGTGAACAGGGACACGAGTACTATAAAAGTAACGATTGTCCAACTTGCCCAGTCTGTGAGAAAGAGAGAAAACCAAAAGAAGGTTTTCTCTCTCTTCTTTCAGCGCCAGCAAGAAGGGCATTAGAGCACCGTGGAATTCAAACTGTAGAAGAACTCTCAAAATATAGTGAAAAAGAAATTTTAAAACTGCATGGTATGGGACCTGCGTCTTTGCCGAAGCTTAGGAAGGCTTTGGAGGAGAGTGGGTTATCATTTAAATAAAATGAAATAGTGCCTCTTCACTACTTACGTGTTTATACCACTATTTGTGGACAGTGAAGCTCTTGCTTATTAAAATTTCATTTTAATAATTTTGAATTACATAAAAGAAAAAAGTAGGAGAATATCTCCTACTTTTTTTACGCTGTTCCAATCTGATCTTGATCTGCCACATCAGAATCAAATGTATTCGTTGCACTAACACCGTTAAACGTATTCACGACAAACCCAACATTGGAAGCTCCAGATCCGTTATAGGCTTTCGTGTTTTCTTTCGGAGATACGTTATAAAAATCTCCTAAGTTGAAAGAGCCGTTACTGTTTTGCACGACGAGATTTCCTACAACTGAAGGCATACTATCCACCTACTTTACTAAGCTTTTTAATTACTATATGAATTATTGTGCGGAAGGTTCATCCGTAATATATTGGCGGATTTGTATAATACGAGAGTTATTAAAACCATAATCAACATTTCCAATTTGAAAGCAACCAGAATTTAAAAGTGTCCGCAATTCAACGTTATTCACTTCAATAAAAGGGCATTCATTTACAATATTTAATTTTACATCTGTCGTTCGTTTTGGAATTGTAATGTGTTCATCTGTAAAGATTTCAAAAGCATCAAAGCGACCTTCTCCCCGTATATAAAAAGGAATTTCACGGTGGACGGCAATAGCTCTACTTTTTAATTCCATTTGGTTTGCATCTCCAACTTGAAATACGGCAGTAATCCCTAAAGAAATAATAGAAACATTTTGGACAATGGACACATGATGCAACATAATTTTTCAGTCTCCTTAACCTGGAGTAGGAGGGACATCTGTTACTAATGGTACAAATGGACCCTCTGTAACTGTTTCAAATGGTGTATCGAGAATAGAAGATAGAATGAGGAGATTTGCATCTCCAATTAAAAAGAGTGCGGACGACGATACACCGTTCATTTTAATCTGTCCGACTTTTAACTCACGGTTTACAACGTTAAGGTTCATACATACTTACTCCTTTCGAAAATTTCCCGGTATGTGCTGAATAAAGGAGAGAAAGGCTTTGTCAATATCTTGTTTCATTGCCTGAATAATGATATCTCGTAAATAATCTGGATCTGTTGAAATACCTTCATATGATTGCGCTTGTGATAAATAATAAGGGAGTCGATGCTCCATCTGTTTTTTTATGTCATCCACCATCATTTGTCGATACATTTCATCAAGCGGTGTTCTCTCTTCTTGTTCAAAATGGAGAATACGATTATATGCTTCTTCATCTAAGTATCGATGCATTTCTTGGAGGATACCTTGATAAAAGTCTGGGTTTGTTTCGGTTTCAGGGTTTACCTTCAATGTTTCTGTATCCACTTGAAAATCTTCAATTTGTTGTCCTTTTGCTGAAAATGGGTTTAAACCAATATTTAAAGTACCATTTAAATTTTCGACTTTTAATTGATCGAATTTGTATTCCACTTTTCCTACAGAAGAGGAGGGGCGATTTTTTAATTCGTTAAGCTCTTCTTGGAGTTGGCGCACTTGATCTTCTAAATTCAAGATGGCTGCTTGTTGTGTTTGAAGAGCTTGTTGAAGTTGGTGTAAGTAAGTATATATATCTTGATTCATTTGTGAAACCTCCTTTTCAATAGGGAGGGTAAAAATATTCCTGCTATATATTTATGACAAGGATGTCTTAAGAAGAACTAGTTGATGGTTTGATAGAAATAATTTGTCCTTTCGCCTGTAATGGGCGAAGCGGCTCCGTAAATCCGCCCGTATTTGAAAATTTAGATAGGGCTTTAATACTTCCGGCAGTACCAATTTGGAACACAGAAGAGGTTGTAATGCTATCAATTTTAATACTGTTGATGATGATACTTTGGTTTACATAAAAATTCAATGCAATTGCCTCCTTTAAGTTGAGCCAATTATCGCTTGATCGATTACATCTGAATCGTTGACAGTCGTTGCACTTTGATAATTGTAGACAGAAACATTATCTCCAACGTTGAAAGAGCCGGCCCCGGCGAAAGCACGTGAGTAACTAATAGGCCTAATCGCAAATACATCTCCAATATGAAAAATACCACTTGATCCAATATTGACGATACGAATATGTCCGACCATAGCTGGCATACAAAACACCCTTCGTTTTTAAAATTTTCTTTTCTACTATTGTATGGGCGTTTCCAATAAAATGTGTATTTTTTTGAAATAAAAGAAACACACGCATTATTGCGTGTGTGTTTTGAATGTTTGATTAGGGTGTAAATCCGTATGTACATGACAAATTACATTTAAGAGCCTGTCCAGTTCTTGGCTACAATCCACTGTTTTTTGAGAAGTCATTCCATAGCGTTCAGCAAAATAAATCATTTTTTCACGTTTTTTTTCAATCGCTTGCTCAAACATTGAAATCGGCTCCATCTCTAAATGAAATTTTTAGTATATATGTAGTACATATTATACAAAAACTTCATAAAAAAGAAATGCATTCGCTAAAAAAAGTAAAATTTCTACATTTTATGCCAAATGATAAAGGGGTAACGAATAGGGGATGAGAAGAATATTGTAAAAATTAGCGTGCATGAGAAGGTTTTTTTCTTGCGGATGCGAATACAATTAAAGGGTATGAGTTTTAGGATGGAGAGTGGAAATATTGCGTTTTGTAACGGCGAAGAAAGAAGAAAAGGTATTTGTAGGTATTGTAGATGAAGAAGAAGAAAAGGTATTACACTTAAGAGAAGCGCAAAGACAAAAAGGGGAAAAGGTTACAATCCCTATTACAATGTTAGAGTGTATTGAAAGAGGAACTGAATGCTTTGAGAAAGTATGTGAAATTGTAAATTGGGCAAAAGAGAACGGGGAAGCGGCGTATTATCCGTTAACAGAGGTGAAAATATTAGCGCCGATTCCAAGGCCAAGAAAGAATATTTTGTGCGTTGGAAAAAACTATCGTGAGCATGCGGTAGAAATGGGCGGAGTAGAGTCTATTCCAGAAAATATAATGATCTTTACGAAAGCACCAACAACAGTTATTGGCATAAATGAGCAAATTAATGGTCACCCTCATGCAACGGACGAACTAGATTACGAAGGAGAATTAGCTATCATTATTGGTAAGCGAGGGAAGCAAATAAAAAAAGAAAAAGCGCTTGAGCATGTTTTTGGTTATACGATTATAAATGATGTAACAGCTCGAGACATTCAAAGAAAACATAAACAGTTTTTCCTTGGGAAAAGCTTCGATACATTTTGTCCGATGGGACCGTATTTAATTCATAAATCGGTGGTTAATGCGCCGAATGCATTACACATTGAAACGGTAGTAAATGGAGAAGTAAGGCAAACTTCTAACACAAATAAAATGATTTTTTCAATAGAAGAAATTATTTCAACGATAAGTAAAGGAATGACTTTAGAACCAGGCGATATTATCGCAACAGGAACGCCGGCTGGTGTCGGAAAAGGTTTTACACCACCGAAGTTTTTACATGCTGGTGATGAAGTGGTCATTACAGTAGAAGGAATTGGTACTTTACGAAATGTAGTGAAATAAAGAAAAGAGCTATCTTGTTAAAAGATAGCTCTTTTTTATGGCCTTGGGTTATAGAGGTAATCGATAACGGCAAAAGTGTAAAGACCAATGAATGCAAGTGTACAAATGCCAAATAGTATAACCGTAAGTGCGCTTTTTTCTCGTCCAAAACCAATGATAGTAAGAATAACAGCAGTCCAAAATGATGCTTTCAGTAGTGTGAGTGTAGTAGGAGTTGAGTAATGAAGCCATGTTGTGGAAAGTAGGAAACCAAAGAATGTAACTAAAATAAAAGCTGTAGCTAAATAGTTAATATGTTTACCATATCTTAATAGCATGTCGCACCTCCTTTACGATTTTAAAATACAGAAAATTACAATTTCATCTTAATATAAATGAATATGAAAAGAAAGAGGTTGTCCCAACATGTCGGACAACCTCTCTATCATTACGATAATACAGCTTTAATTTTTTGGAATGCCCACTCTAAATCTTCTTCAGAGATTACTAGAGGTGGTGCGATACGAATTACATTTTCGTGTGTTTCTTTACATAATAGACCAGCTGCTTTTAGTTGTTCACAGTAAGGACGAGCTGGCTCGTTTAATTCGATACCGATGAATAAACCTTTACCACGAACTTCAGTGATCATTGGGTTATCAATCTCTTTTAATTGCCCAACTAATTTTTCACCTAATTGAAGAGAACGCTCTGTTAATTTTTCTTCTTCTAACACTTCAAGAGCCGCGATAGAAACAGCACATGCAAGTGGATTACCACCGAATGTAGAACCGTGAGAACCTGGCTCAAATACACCTAAAATGTCGCGGTTTGCTGCTACGCAAGAGATTGGGAACACACCGCCGCCAAGTGCTTTACCAAGTATGTACATGTCAGGAGTTACATTGTCCCAGTCACAAGCAAATACTTTACCAGTACGGCCTAAGCCAGTTTGGATTTCATCTGCTACAAATAAAACGTTTTCTTTTTTACATACTTCAAAAGCTTCTTTTAAGTAACCAGCTGGTGGGATATTAATTCCTGCTTCACCTTGAATTGGCTCTAAAATGAATGCTGCTGTGTTTGGTGTAATTGCGGCTTTTAATGCTTCTAAATCACCGTAAGGAATTACAACGATGCCAGGAAGCATTGGACCGAATCCACGCTTGTACTCTTCATTTGAAGACATGGAAACAGAACCCATTGTACGTCCGTGGAAGTTATCTTCACAAACGATGATTTCAGCACGGTTTGCTTCCACTTTCTTCACATCATAAGCCCAGCGACGAACTGTTTTAATTGCAGTTTCAACAGCTTCAGCACCTGTATTCATTGGAAGTACCATTTCTTTATTAGTTAGTTTCGCAACTTTTTCGTACCAAGGACCTAATTGATCGCTATGGAAAGCACGAGAAGTTAACGTAACACGATTAGCTTGGTCAATTAAAGCGTTAATAATTTTCGGGTGACGATGACCTTGGTTTACTGCAGAATATGCACTTAATAAGTCCATATAGCGGTTTCCTTCAGGATCTTCTACCCAAACACCTTCTGCTTTAGAAATAACGATTGGAAGTGGGTGATAGTTATTTGCTCCGTATGTGTCTGTAAGTTCGATAATATCCTTAGTTTGAATCATGATTGTTCCCCCTTTTGTTATTACAAGAAGTTTGTAAATACTCTAAATATTATATCATTTAAATGTAAAAAAGCGAAACATTTCCTGAAAATAAATGAACATGTTATCATATAGAGTGAAAAAGTGTGAAAAGAGGAGGTAAGGGATACGATGGTACATATGCATATTACAGCATGGGCGTTAGGTTTAATTTTATTCTTCGTTGCGTATTCACTTTATTCAGCAGGAAGAAAAGGGAAAGGTGTACATATGGGGCTTCGCCTAATGTATATCATTATTATTGTGACAGGCATCATGTTGTACATGAGTATTGTGAAGACAGCAACAGGTAGCATGCACATGTGGTATGGCTTAAAAATGTTAGCTGGTATTTTAGTTATCGGTGGAATGGAAATGGTTCTTGTGAAAATGAGCAAAAACAAACCAACAGGGGCGGTTTGGGGCTTATTTATTGTTGCGCTAGTAGCAGTATTTTACCTTGGGCTGAAATTACCGATTGGCTGGAAAGTATTCTAATAAAAATAAAGCCACCTTATGATCTCAAAGACTTGGGAGATTATAAGGTGGTTTTTTACTTTATCCCGTAAACATCAGATTGGTGAAGGCTAATAATCAGTGGGCTCCCCCACTGATTAAAGTTTCACTTTATGTCGCATCGATATGCAACTCTTCTCCATTTACTTTCGTAAAACGGAACATATTTTTATTTGACGTAGTGTGACGGACGAAATGGTGCTGCAGTGTACAGATCATTTCTTCGTTATCAAACAAAAGAATATTTACTCCTTCGCGTGACTCCTCTTGCGGTAAGAAAGATAAATAATTATGACAATACATGCAATCATATAAAGAGTAGTGAAGTGATTGCAATGATTCGGTTAATAATGTGAAGACAGAGTCAGGTAATTCCTCCAGCCATTCATTATAGCTAAGAAGTAACTTTTTTCGAATACGTATCATTTCACCATTTTGCAAATGGTGTTGCTCGTTGGCGATTTGTAATACATCTTGTTCATAGAAACGGGCTGGTAGCCAATTGTTATTATACAAAATTTCAAACCCATCTTCGGCAATATCTTCTAATAAAAACGCTTCATCATTTTCATCATCAAAGAATACCCACTCATTGTTTATATATTCTACATTACCGACTGTATGAGCACGGGGCTGATTATATAAAATATGTTTACGTTGTATCATACACGATTTCTCCTTTATGAAAAGTAGTTATTCCTGTTATAGACAGTTCGTGCATTCTTTATAACTAGACACATATAGACATAGGTGGGCATACAATAAAACACGTTTTACTGAGTGAAAATGCTATTCCATATGTGGATAGTAGGTTATCGTCAAGTTTTTCATTTTTTTGATCCGCACTCTTAGGGTGGGGATTACTGCACGTTCAAGAAAAGAAATAAGATGGAAGGATGATTTATATGTGCGGGATTACAGGATGGGTGGATTATAAACGCTCATTAGAAGGAGAAAGAGATGTCGTTACGAAGATGGCTGAGACGTTAGCGAAACGGGGGCCGGATGATAATAAAGTTTGGATTAAAGGAAATGTCGCATTTGGGCATAAGCGGTTAATCGTTGTGGATCCTGAGGGCGGTAAACAGCCGATGACTTGTTTAAAAGGTGAAACGAATTACGCCATTTGCTATAACGGTGAACTTTATAACACAGAAGACATTCGAAAGGAATTATTAAGAAGAGGATATACGTTCAAAGGTCATTCTGATACAGAAGTATTATTAGCTTCTTATATTGAATGGAAAGAAGAATGTGTCGATCATTTAAACGGTATATATGCGTTTGCAGTATGGGACGAACAGAAAGAACAAGTATTTATTGCGAGAGATCGATTAGGTGTAAAGCCACTTTTTTATAAATATGATAGCGGACGCTTACTATTTGGTTCGGAGTTAAAAGCGATATTGTCGCATCCAGATGTGAAGGCGGAGGTAACGTTAGAAGGATTATCAGAAATATTCGGGCTCGGACCGTCAAGAACGCCTGGCCACGGTATTTATGCTGGTATAAAAGAATTGCGTCCAGGTCATGCAATGACATTTTCAAAGAACGGTTTATGTATATGGAGATATTGGAATGTAGAAAGTAAAAAACATGAAGACTCTTTTGAAGAAACAGTAGAGAAAACGCGCTTTTTATTACAAGATGCGATTACAAGACAGCTTGTTTCTGATGTACCACTATGTACTTTTTTATCGGGTGGTGTAGATTCGAGCGCTATTACAGCTATTGCAGCGAAAGAATATGAGAGATCGGGAAAAGGGCAATTACACACGTATTCTATTGATTACGAAGATAATGACAAATACTTTAAAGCGAATGCATTCCAGCCAAATTCAGATGCTCCGTTTATTAATTTAATGACTGAGACATTTCAAACAACCCATCATCGCTGCGTCATTTCGAATGAAAAATTAGCAGAGTATTTAACTGAAGCAGTACTCGTTCGTGATTTGCCTGGTATGGCAGATATCGATTCGTCATTATTATGGTTTTGCCGAGAAATTAAACAAGATTTTGTCGTTGGCTTATCTGGAGAATGTGCAGATGAAATATTTGGTGGATATCCGTGGTTTTATAGAGAAGATGATTTACAATCGAGTGCATTTCCGTGGATGCGTTCTACAGAGGCACGTGAACAACTTCTAAAAAAAGAATGGAGAAATAAATTAAATTTACAACAATATGTACAAAGGCGCTATGAAGAGTCGATTCAAGAAGTTCCTATTTTAGAGGGGGAAAGTCCGCTAGAAGCAAAAAGACGCCAATTATTTTATTTAAATATGATATGGTTTATGACAACATTATTAGACAGAAAAGACCGCATGAGTATGGGAGCGAGCTTAGAAGTACGTGTTCCATTTGCAGATCATCGTCTTGTCGAATATGCGTGGAATATTCCTTGGGAAATGAAAATGTATAAAAACCGCGAAAAAGGTCTATTACGTAAAGCGTTAGAAGGTGTACTTCCACATGACATCTTATATAGAAAGAAGAGTCCTTATCCGAAAACGCACAATCCGCACTATACAAAAGCAGTAACAGTATGGCTTCAAAATCTATTAACGGATAAAGGTTCAATTTTACACGAACTGTTTGATAAAGAGCAGTTGAGCGGATTGATTCAGTCTGGCGGCAGTGCATTTCAAACACCATGGTTTGGTCAATTGATGACTGGGCCACAGCTTTTAGCTCATTTAGCACAAATTCATGTTTGGTTTAAAGAATATGGGGTAAATATTAAGGAATAAGGGAAAAGCGGCTTACAATTATGTAAGTCGCTTTTTATTAAAGAAATTGTCATATAAAATTCAAAATCACCTTATAAATAATACTTAATTAGAATTATTATTTTGACGTACTTATTATTACTTGTTATAATTGGAAACAAATGTTCTGAAAAAGATTCTCATTTATAAAATTGAGGTGTTAGATAGATGACAAAGAAAAGAATAGGTTTACTCGTAATGGCGTATGGAACACCAGAATCATTAGACGATGTAGAGGCATATTATACACATATCCGTCACGGGCGTACGCCATCAGAAGAAGCGCTTGAAGATTTAATTGGGCGCTATAAAGCGATTGGTGGAATTTCACCGCTTGCAAAAATTACGAAAGAACAGGCGCATAAATTAACAGATTCAATGAATAACATATTTACAGAGTATGAATTTACTTGTTACTTAGGTTTAAAACATATTGCACCATTTATAGAAGATGCTGTAGAAGAAATGAAGCGTGATGGGATCGAGCAAGCGATTAGTATCGTATTAGCGCCGCATTACTCTACATTTAGCATTAAAGCGTATAATGACCGTGCTATTCGTCTTTCAAAAGAAATCGGTGGTCCTGTTATTGAACCAATTGAACAATGGTATGATGAACCGAAATTTATTTCGTATTGGGCAGACCAAATAAAAGAGACGTTTACAGAAATTGATAATAAAGAGAAAGCAGTCGTAATTTTTTCAGCGCATAGTTTGCCGGAAAAAATTATTGCAGCAGGAGACCCTTATGTAGAACAACTAAAGCATACGGCAGATTTAATTGCAGAAGCTGCAAATATTCAAAACTATACAATCGGTTGGCAAAGTGCTGGGAATACTCCAGATCCGTGGATTGGTCCAGATGTGCAAGATTTAACGAAAGATTTATATGAAGAGCATGGGTACGAATCTTTCATATATTGCCCAGTTGGTTTTGTAGCGGAGCATTTAGAAGTTTTATATGACAACGATTATGAATGTAAAGTTGTAACTGATGAATTAAATGCCAAATATTTTAGACCAAATATGCCGAATGCACAATCAGCATTTATCGACTGTTTGGCTGAAATTGTTTCCAAAAAAGTGAAGGAAATAGTTGACAAAGATTTAGTTTTGAATAATAATTAATTTATAATAATTTTAAATAAATAATAATTACTACGAAATAAAGAGGAGGATCCCCCTAGATGAATCCAAATAATCGCTTAACAACAAACCAAGGTGCTCCAGTTGGAGACAACCAAAATTCTCGTACAGCCGGTCGTCGTGGACCAGTATTATTAGAAGACTATCATTTAGTAGAAAAACTTGCGCACTTTGATCGTGAACGTATTCCGGAGCGTGTTGTGCATGCACGTGGTGCAGGTGCTCACGGTGTATTCGTAACGAAAAATAGTATGAAGCAATATACGAAAGCTGCATTTTTACAAAATGAAGGAACTGAAACGCCTGTATTTGTTCGTTTTTCAACGGTTATTCATGGTCAAGGTTCTCCTGAAACAGCACGTGACCCACGTGGGTTCGCTGTTAAATTTTATACAGAAGAAGGAAACTACGATATCGTAGGTAATCATTTACCAGTTTTCTTCATTCGTGATGCAATTAAATTCCCTGATATGGTACATTCTTTAAAACCAGCACCTGATACGAATATTCAAACGCCAGATCGTTACTGGGATTTCATGACGTTAACTCCAGAATCTACACATATGATGACATGGGTATTTTCTGATTACGGTACACCAGCAAGTTATCGTGAGATGGAAGGTTTCGGCGTCCATTCATTTAAATGGATTAATGAAGAAGGTAAAATTGTTTATATTAAATACCACTGGAAACCACAGCAAGGTGTACGTAACTTAAATGCGAAAGAAGTGCAAGAAGTACAAGGGAAAGACTTCAATCATGCAACTCGTGACTTGTTCGACGCAATCGAAAAAGGAAATCACCCGAAATGGGATTTACACGTACAAGTTATGCAATTAGATGAAATGGACTCTTTAGACTTTGATCCACTAGATCCAACGAAAGTGTGGCCAGAAGATCGCTTCCCATTAATGGAAGTAGGGACAATGACGTTAAATCGTAATCCGAAAAACTTCTTTGCAGAAGTAGAACAAGTAGCGTTCTCTCCAAGTGCAACTGTAAATGGTATTGAGCCATCGGAAGATAAATTATTACAAGGTCGTTTATTCTCTTACCCAGATACACAGCGTTATCGTCTTGGTGCAAATTACTTACAAATTCCTGTAAACTGCCCATACGCAGCTGTTCATAATCAACAACGTGATGGTGCGATGCAAGTGAATCAAAACCCATCTACAATCAACTACGAACCGAGCCGTCATGCAGAGAATCCAGTTGAAGACCCAGCTTACTGCGATTCCACTATGAAAGTAGAAGGCTATGTATCTCGTGAAAAAATTGACAAACCAAATGACTTCAAACAAGCAGGTGAGCGTTACCGTTCATTCTCTAAAGAAGAGCAAGACAACTTAATTGCAAACTTAACAAATGACTTAAAAGACGTAAATGAACGCACGAAATTACTAGCTGTTTGTAACTTCTTCCGTGCAGATCAAGAATACGGTATGCGTTTAGCGCAGGCATTAAACGTTGATATTACGCAATATGTAGGAAATGCTCCGAAATAAATCGGAAAAGACGACTGGGTTTCGGTCGTCTTTTTTATGTGTAAAGTTACACGCGGGTATTCTTCAGTTTCGTTATGTCGGAATTTGTTGGTAAATCGATATCTTGTGTCGAAACGTTGATATATTGAAAGGAACAATCGATATATTTGAAAAATCGTTGATATATCCAAAAAAACGTTAATATATTTCCGGTTATACTAGGTGGGGTATGTTGCCCGGTGCGCAAAAAAGAGATGCAATCTATTACTAATAGATTGCATCTCTTTTTTAGTTCACTCGCTCAGCATACTCATAAGCTTTCTCCCCATGCATCGAAATATCAAGTCCCATATGTTCCTCGTGCTCATCTACCCGGACAGGGAGGAAGAAGTTGATTGCTTTAATAATGGCATACGTCATTATAATTGTGAACGCATATGTTGCGCCGATCGCTACAAGTTGTTTCAACAGCAGCGAGGCGTTTCCGTAAAATAATCCGTTAGCGCCATCGCCGTTTACGGCAGTAGTTGCAAATAATCCTGTCGCAATACCGCCCCAAGTTCCACCGATGCCGTGACATCCGAATGCATCGAGTGTATCGTCGTATCCGAATTTTGTTTTTAAGAAAAAGACCGCTCCGAAGCATAATACGCCGCCAATTGCTCCGATAAGAAGAGCTGAGAAAGGTGTAACGAACCCGCAAGCTGGTGTAATAGCGACTAGACCGGAAACGGCGCCACAAGCAGCTCCCATCGCAGTCGGTTTTGATTGGAAGAACCACTCTGAAAGCATCCAAGTTAATGCTGAGGCAGCAGCGGCTATATTTGTATTAATAAATGCAGTTAAAGCTACGTCGTTTAAGGATAATGCGCTGCCGACGTTAAAACCGAACCAGCCAAACCATAATAAGCCTGCGCCTAACATTGTAAATGGCAAATGATGAGGAGAAGAGCCATTTATGTTTTTTCGTTTTCCAAGGAAAATAGCTAATACAAGACCAGCAACTCCGGAAGTGATGTGAACGACGTTTCCGCCAGCGAAGTCTAGTGCGCCAAGTTCCCTTAGCCAACCGCCGACGCCCCATACCCAATGAGCGACAGGATTGTAAACAATCGTTGTCCATAAAAGGATAAAAATAAGAAAGGCAGAAAATCGCATTCTTTCAGCAAATGCACCTGAAATTAAAGCTGGAGTTAAAATGGCGAACATGAGTTGAAACATCATGAATAAATTGTGAGGAATAGTAGATGAGTAGTCTGGATTTGGTGCGTAGGTAACTCCGTTTAGACCGAACCAATCAAGTGTACCGATAAGCCCGTGCCAATCTGGTCCGAATGATAAAGAATAGCCGATAACAATCCATTGAATCGAAACGATAGCCATTGCACTATAACTATGCATCGTTGTACTGAGTACATTTTTGCTGCGAACCATACCTCCATAAAAAAGTGCCAATCCTGGTGTCATCAACATGACCATTACTGTCGTCACAAACATAAAAACTGTATCTCCCATATTCATGAGCTCTCCTCCTATAATGTTAGAAAAAATAACATCGTTTTGTTATGTTTCATATCATATTCGAAAAGGAACTAAAAATCAACTAAAAATTCAGAAAAAATATACATGATGTTAGAAAATGTAACATAGATTATTTTGTGAGGATTGAAATCGACATATGCGTTTCTCTCGGATAATTGGTATAATATTCTTACAATTAAAAACTTGGGGGATGCGTGTGGGAAAAATACGGACTAGGAAACTATTCATTTGTTTTTGCTTAGCTTTTGTTTTGTTTGTACCAATACATACTTTTGCAGACGAAAAAAGAGAGTGGAAAGATGAAGTTATATACTCCATTATGATTGATCGCTTCAATAATGGAGAACCGAAAAATGACAAACAATTAGAAGTTGGTAATTTAGAAGGGTATCAAGGCGGGGATATAAGAGGAATTATAAAAAGGTTGGATTACATAAAAGAAATGGGTTTTACTACCGTTATGCTTTCGCCGCTTTTTGAAAGTGGAAAGTACGATGGATTAGACGTGCGAAATTTTAAAAAGGTAAATGAACATTTCGGGACAGACAATGATGTGAAAGAACTTGTAAAAGAAGCTCATGCAAAAGGAATGAAAGTTGTATTTCAATTTCCGCTTGGAGAAAACGAACGACAGGTAATTGACGCAATGAAATGGTGGATAAAAGAAGTTGATTTAGACGGAAGTTATGTTATACATAGTGAAAAAAAGCCGCGTTCCTTTTGGGATAACGCGCAAAAAGATATGCAAGTGATAAAGAAAGATTTTCGTATTATGACAAAGGAGGATAGCGAATACAACGAAAAAATCGTAGAATCGTTTTCCGAAGCGGATGTATCGGTGAAATCGTTATACGATGTGAGTAAAAAAGAAGGGGAATTTGTTACGTTTTTAGATGATCAAGAAACAAAAAGATATGCGCGTATTGCAAAAGAAAATATGTATTATCCGCCATCACGTTTAAAACTGGCGCTTACTTATTTGTTAACATCACCTGGGATTCCGAATTTTTATTACGGAACGGAAATTGCATTAGATGGAGGAAGTGTACCCGATAATAGACGATTAATGGATTTTAAGTCAGACGAAAAATTTATGCAGCACATAACAAAACTAGGTGAAATTAGGCAGGCGAGACCGTCTTTACGACGCGGTACGTTTGAGCTTCTGTATGATAAGAGCGGGATGAGCATACTAAAACGAAAATATAAAGATGAAGTAACTTTAGTAGCAATTAATAATACGAAAGAAACACAAAAAGTCTCCTTACCTGCAAGTGCAATTGGTGAAAAACAAGAGTTAAGAGGATTGTTACAGGATGAAATTATAAGAGAGGAAAACGGAAAGTTTTATCTCGTTTTAAAACGTGAAGAATCAAATGTGTATAAAGTTAACGGAGAAACAGGTGTGAATTGGTTATTTATCTCCTTAATAATCGGTGTGAATGTATTATTTATTGCGTTTCTAATTGCAGTTAAAAGGAAGCGTAGATGAGATGAGAAATTACTCGCTCTATGTTCATGTCTTCTTATTGTATTTGTAAGTTTGTTCGGCGGGGCAATAGTGTTATTCTGTTGATATGAAATTTCTTAAGAGAAACGATGTGAGAATGAAAACGTCCCTAGTGAGAGGAGGGCCAGGTTAGGAAGAGGATTTTCTTCCTAACCTGTTTTTTGTGTTAGCACCGATAGGGAAGAATCTTTGAAGCAATCAATAATTGCAACTATATTAAATTTACATTACATTAAAAGTTAGAGAATACTCTTATACCAATACAGTGCTAAATAGTAGGTGGGAAAATGGAGTTTTACGATTTGGGTATTACCATTAAAGAGCTTAGAATTAAAAAAAATATATCACAATCCGAATTATGTCATGGAATATGTTCGCAAAGTCAAATTAGCAAAATAGAAAAAGGTGTGATTTATCCATCTAGTATATTGTTATATCAATTATCAGAAAGACTTGGTATTGACCCAAATAATATATTTGCATTAACTCAAAACAAAAAATTAAAATATGTAGAAAATGTAAAATGCGTAATAAAAGATTGCTTAAAGCAAAAACAATACAAAGAACTTTATGAAATAGTGAAAAAAGAGAAAAACGAAAATAACTTCCAATCAACAGAAGATAAACAATTTTTAATATGGCATGAAGCGATTGCTATATTTATGGTGGATAAATCAATAAAAACTGCTTTAGATTTTTTAAATAATGCATTAAAATTAACTGTAACTAATTCTGATTTTTTATCAGAAAGAGAAATAGATATTATGCAGACAATTGCTATATTCCATGGGGAAAATAAAGAATATGAAAAAAGTATTAATATATTAAGAAGGTGTTTAACTAATTTTAATGAGTTAGATTTTCCTAGAGATAAAGAAATTAAATTGAAAATTATTTTTAATTTAGCAAAAATTTTAGGTCATGCAAATCAACATGAAGAGGCAGTAAAATACAATGATATGGGTATCAAACTAGCTATTAATCTAAATACTTTATATTTACTAGGTGAATTATACTATGGAAAAGCTTGGAATTTATTGAAACTTAAACAACCTAATGAAGAAGATGTTGCAAATAACATGAAAAAAGCATTATTTATATTTGAACTAACAGAAAAAGAAAATCTGATAAAAATGGTTAAAGAAAAATATTTTGAAAACCAAACTGAAAAAAGTCACTCATAATTCATTTGGAAATCACTTGAAATATAATAAAACCTACAGGGGAAATCTCTGTAGGTTTTATACTTATAAACTTGCTTCTAAAATATTAGTGCTTAATATAAATTTTTGAATAAGAGTTTACTTAGCGCTTTAGCGTACTTTTTTATTTTGAAGCATGCATCTTTATTAAAGATGTATGCTTCTTTTTAAATCCATCCGAATATTATTGGTTCAAGTCGGAGGAAGGTACTTTGGGGTGTCTTTTCTTTAGATCTTTATCATTAACTATTTAATGTTTTTTAAATGATTACATGACATATTTTTTTTGTACCAAGCTTTGTTGATACAGTTAGATTTATCCGTTAGTGTATTCGTATTATTAGAACATCCTACAGTATTTAGGGAGAATGTGGCTAATAAAAACCATAATATTAATTTCTTCAAAAAACCACTTCTAACTCTTTTTTAATTAACATTTTTTAGATCCTTACTAATTTTACATTACATTAAAGGTTGGGAAATATTCTTATACTCATAAATTGTTACGTTTTGGCGGGGAGAGGAATTATGAGTTACAGCGATTTTTAAGATGACTTTGGCCCAGGATGTGGTTATTAAGAAAAGTAATTCAAATTGAAGGGGAAACGTCTTAAGGTATATTTTTCTTATTTTCAATAAGGTCTGCTAAATACATGTATAAAACAAATTCTACAATAAGGCCTAGTTTAATCATGCGCTCACTTGTAAAGTATTCGTATGGTTAGACTCTGTTCACTTAGTGATTTTCACCGCATACACCATTTTTCTATGGTTTGTTCTCGGAATATTGTCTCTACAAAACAAAAAACTCCTCTAATTAAGAGGAGTTTTCTTTTTAGCGGTAGTTAATGAACTGTACGTCGATTGGTAAATCAGCGCTACGAACAGCTGCGATTACTGCTTGTAAGTCATCACGGCTTTTCGCTGTAACACGTACTTGATCATCTTGTACTTGTGTTTTTACTTTTAATTTCATTTCTTTAATGATGTTGTTAATTTTTTTAGCGTTATCTTTATCGATACCTTGTTGAAGTGTTGCGCGTTGGCGAACAGTGTTGCCAGTTGCAGCTTCAACTTTTCCGTAATCTAAGTTCTTAATTGGAACGTTACGTTTTACAAGTTTAGAGATAAGAACGTCTTTTACTTGCTCTAATTTAAACTCGTCATCAGAAGTTAAAACAAGTACTTCTTTTTCTAATTTAATATCACTTTTACTTCCTTTAAAGTCATATCGGTTTTGGATTTCTTTTAATGCGATATTAATTGCGTTTGTTACTTCAGGTAATTCTACTTTCGAAACGATGTCAAAAGAACTATCTTTTGCCATAGTTAGCACCTCCAAATAAATTTCTAATCTTGTTATGTACTGTACATACTAAAGTATAGCTGAAAACGAGTCTAGACTTAAGTGTTTTCGTACTTATATTCATGTAACCTCATTTTATTATAGTGAATTTTGGGCAGTTGGACAAATACAGGAAAAATCATGTTATAATTAACTTTTGTTTGGAATGATAAAAAAGATAATTTTATATATATAGAAGGGAATTAAAAAATATGTATTTGCAAATAGGATCGATTGAACAGGTAACTGTTTTACGCGAAACAGAAATAGGATATATGGTTGGGAATGAAGAAGAAGAAATTTTCCTACATAAAAACGAAGTAGCTGGAGAAATTGAAGAAGGCGATACGATTGATGTATTCTTATACCTTGATCACCAAAATCGTATTTCAGCAACAATGAAGGAACCGATTATTACAACTTATGATTGGAACTGGGTAAAGGTTGTAGAAGTTATTCCTAGTTTAGGTGTGTTTGTTGATATTGGTGTGTCAAAAGATATACTAATTCCAGCTGATGAGTTCCCGATTTATATGCCAGTATGGCCAGAAGTAGGCGACGAATTATATTGTACGTTAAAATTAACGAATCGTGATCGTTTAATTGCTCTTCCGGCAAGAGACAGTGATATGCAAGAAATTATCGTAGATGCAACGCCATCTATGCGTAATAAAAACGTAAATGGACGTGTATATCGTTCGCTTCAAGTTGGTTCATTCATACTAACTGATGAGCATTTCCGTGCTTTCTTACACCATACAGAAAGAAAAGAACAAGTTCGCATCGGTCAGCGTGTAACGGGCCGTATTATTGACGTGAAAGATGATGGTACAATTAACATTTCACTTCTTCCTCGTAAAGAAGAAGGAATGGAAGACGATGCTGCAGTAATTTATGCATATATGGAAGAACGAGGCGGAGCAATGCCGTTTTGGGATAAGAGCCATCCAGAAGATATTAAAGAACGCTTTAACATGAGTAAAGCTGCATTTAAGCGTGCACTTGGTAAGTTGATGAAAGAAGAAAAGGTTTACCAAGAAGAAGGTTGGACTTACTTTAAGAAATAAAGTAGATGAAAGATTAAAAAGCACAACCTTATTTAAAAAAATAAGGTTGTGCTTTTTTAATTTCCTTGCGGAGAAACAAGAGTAAATGTATCTTTCAAATCACTATCATTTATTTTAATATTTGCCTTTTTTAATTCCTCTTGTAACAATTTTTTGCTGAATACAGGATCAGCAGTACGTTCTTCCTCTAAGTTTTTGCGAATAGAGTTTTTTACTTCATCGTAAGGTTTTAAATCTTTTTTATCAGTTAATTTAATAACGTGATAACCGTTTGATGATTTTACGGGATTGCTAATTTGTCCAACATTTAGTTTGTAGGCAGCCGTTTCGAATTCAGGAGCCATTGTACCTGAATTGAAGTATCCAAGGTCTCCGCCTTTATCTTTTGATAGTAGATCTTGTGATTCTTGTTTTGCTAATTCTTCAAATGAAGCACCAGCATCTAGTTTACTCTTTATTTCTTTCGCTTCATTTTCGTCACTTACTAAAATGTGACTCGCTTTAATTTCTGGCTTATAGTGGTCTTTTATGTCTTTTTCTGTAATGCTTTTCTTAATCGCTTCATTCATAGCAAGTTTGAACTTAATTTGATTTTTGAAATCCTCTTCATCTTTTAAACCATAATTTTCTAATACTTTTTTGAATTGATCTCCATATTGTTTTTTTACTTTTTCTACTTCTTTATTTACCTCTTCATCAGGTACTTTATATTTTTTTGTGATGACGTCTTGTGCCATCATTTCGTATAGCATGTCTTTTCCGTAACGATCTTTCAATTGTTTTTCGAAGTTATCCTTTGTAATGGTGGAGTCTGTTGCTGTAGCGACTGTAGCTGAGCCATTCTTTTGTCCGCAAGCAGATAGCATCAATATACTTATTAGTGCAGTAATAATGAAAATATGTTTCCCTCTCATGCCAACACCTCATCCGAATATGTTATCGCTATTGTAGAATATAGAAGTGAACATGAAGTGAATTTTTAATGTTTTTTCCTTTAAAATGTAAAAAAGTACATCAACATAATTGTTGATGTACGATGGAATCAAAGGTGATCGGTCTTTTTAGAGTATGCACGTTTACCTTGCTGAATATTTTTTTGCTCTTGCTCATTTTTTTGTGTGCGTTTTGCATTATTATCACGTGCTTTTTTGTCGTTATCACTCGTATGTGGCATATGTATCAACTCCATTTCTAAACGTTGTACGTTTATCATTTCCTTTTTCGTAAAGACTATGTATAGCGGTGCATTTATGAAGGGTAAAGGTGGATTCGAAATGGATTTGAAGTTGAATTATACTGAACTTATAAAGAAGTTAATCGTTGTAATCATCGCAGGTTTATTAAACGCGATTGGGATGAATTTATTTTTAACGCCAGCAAAAGTGTATGCGAGCGGCTTTGCTGGATTGTCTCAATTATTATCACAAATATTAGGTGATTTTTTATCGATTCACATATCTACGGGAGTATTGTTTAGCTTATTTAATATTCCTGTCGTTATTTTAGCGTGGAAAAAGGTTGGAAAGGCCTTCACCTTTTTTAGTTTTCTTTGTGTTATATTTATGACTCTGTTTCTAGAAATCATCCCTGTTAGAGCGGTTTCGAATGATATCATATTAAATGCGATTTTTGGCGGGATTATTTCGGCAATTGGAGTAGGGATTGCTTTAAAGTGGGGTGCTTCTACAGGTGGATTAGATATTATCGCCATGATTTTATCAAAAATAAAAGATAAGCCTGTCGGTACATACTTTTTCTTTTTTAATGCAATTATCATTATCGCTGCTGGCTATGTATATGGATGGGAAAAAGCGTTATATACGCTAGTGACTTTATATGTATCAACGAGAATTATTGATGCAATTCATACTCGTCATGTAAAGATTACAGCATTAATTGTTACGAAGAATGGGGCAGATGTAAGAAAGGCGATTCACTCGCGATTAGTAAGAGGGATTACAACGATACCAGCAACAGGTGCTTATACGAATGAAAATAAAGAAATGTTAATGATGGTTATTACTCGTTATGAGTTATACGAATTAGAGAGGATTATTAAACAAGTGGACCCAGGTGCATTTACAAATATACTGCAAACAGTTGGGGTGTTCGGATTGTTTCGGAAAGATTAAAGAGGACCAAAGTTGGTCCTCTTTTTTAATGTAAATTCGTAATGTTTTGCAATTGCTCTTGCATTTCACGGAGCTGAACTTTTTCAGCAGTTGAAGAGTTTGCGTAAGCGGATTGCAAAGCATTTTTTGCTCTATACACGAGATCTTGTTGCTCAGTACCGCTTGAACAAGATACGGCATTTTCAACAGCATCTCTAGCTTGTTGGAATAGTAAGTTCCCCATTTAAACCCCTCCAAAAGAAGAGTTACTTCTTGCTTTTTCTGCCTCAGCTAATGTACCTCTGTACGGGAATCTTGCATCATGCTTCATAACAGCATCGGCTCCTTGTTGGATAAAACGTTTTGATTTGTTCTTTTTACCCATTCGAAAAACCCCCTTTATTTAGCTGAAAACAATCGACGCGATGTCTCATGCGTCTACTTATAGTATGGACATTTGGCAGGAAACTATAAGTAGGGAATTTTTAGATTACAACCCAAGAACCTCTTCTAAATATAAAGCAATACCATCTTCTTCGTTCGTTAACGTCGTATGGTTTGCGAGTGATTTTAATTCAGGGATGGCATTTCCCATTGCGATGCCGTGACCAGCAAATTCAATCATTTCAAAATCATTATCTTCATCACCGAAAGCGATAATGCGCTCTTGTGGAATGTTGTAATGACTAGAAATTTTTTGTAATCCAACTGCTTTATTTAATCCGCTTTTCACAATTTCAATAATCGGCCAAGGTGCGCCCCATTTTCTATGGTCGATTACTTCCGCATGCATATCGGTTAAATGTTGACGAATTGCAGTAGAATGCTCGTCATGTGCGTCAATTAATAAGCAAGTTGGATGATCGTTTAAAATATTTAATAAGTCTCCCGTAAAAATCTTAGGAGAGCCGAATTCGAAAATATGTTTTTTATCTTCATCAATTTCACGAACATACACATCGTCCATTACTTCCGCGTATATATTTTTTACGCCAAAATCAAAGCAAGCTCGGACAATTTCTTGCGCTGTTGCTAGCTCAAGAGGAGAGTGATGTGTTCCCCAGTTTGAATCAAGAGGATGATGTACGTAAGCGCCGTTAAAGTTTACGATAGGTGTGTTAAGATCAAGTTCTTTATAGTAATCATAACTAGCACGGAATGGACGTCCTGTTGAAATAACAACAATATGTCCCTGTTCCTTTGCTTTTGCAATTGTATGTTTCGTTCGAGTGGAAATTATTTTGTTGTCTGTTAATAAAGTGCCGTCTAAGTCTAATGCGATTAAATGTTGTTTGTTCATAATTTCACCTCTTATAATAATTTTTTTGTATCTATCTGTATTTCCGTTTTTAATATGCAGAAATAAGAGGTTAGACTCGGTGAAATCACCATAGATGGAAATTTCACTATATATCCATCTTACGTCTCAAAGTGCTGTGGTGTCTACTATTTATCGTTGGAAATTAAGAAAAGTCAACATCTTTTTAGAAAGTTCAAACAATGTTTCTTTCATTATGTACAAATTGTGAAAAGGGTTACATTGCTCGTGTGATGAGGCATATAATGAACATGTAATCTTCTCGTATATGTTTGACTCTCCTTTGAAACTAGCCTAGAGTAGGTTGGTTTCTTTTTTTCTACAGGTAGGAAAGAAATCCCTGCTTACGCTTGTGTCATTCATATATATGTACAAGAATGAGATGTAGTACTGTTTCCTAAACATGACAGAAAAGCTTTCTTTTAAAATGGATATACTAATGAGGCAAGACGTCATGGAAGGAGAATGAAGATGGGACAAAATCGCAGGTTTCGTTCTGGACAAAAAGCGCCGAATGATGGCATTTACGTAGAAATTGGTGAAACGGGAAGTATGGTGAAAGATCCGCAAATGGTGAAATTAACTGCCGGTGAAAAGTTTCCGGATAACACGAATCATAACCGCCAGTGGACATATAAAAGAAAACCGTAACAGAAGCCGCAATCATTATTGCGGCTTTTTTGTCGTTACACATTGTAATTTCATTTACCGTATTTTTTAGCAGTATAATGAATGCTCTCTTTTTCTTTTTCAAATAATAAGTTTGAAAATACATAGGCAAAATTATTGTATAAAAAAGTCAGTTGGCGTATAATCAAATCAAAGGTCAAAGAAAGTCAAACTTTTGGAGGGCTGTAAAGATGGACTTAAATCAAATGACAACAAAAACACAAGAGGCGATTATGAGTGCCCAATCTTTAGCGGTATCTCATCATCACCAAGAGGTGGATACTGTTCATCTATTACTTGCATTATTAGAAGAGCAAGATGGATTAGCAGTACGTATATTTCAAAAAATGAATGTTGATATAGAAGCATTAAAGCAAGGTGCTGAAAGTTTAATTAAAAAGAAACCTTCTGTAACAGGGAGCGGTGCAGAAGTTGGAAAATTGTATGTAACGAGCGCTCTGCAACAACTTCTTGTAAGAGCAGGGAAAGAAGCAGAAAAACTGCAGGATGATTACATTTCAGTAGAACATGTATTGCTTGCTTTTTCTGAAGAAAAAGGCGATATAAATCAATTATTTACAAGATTGCATATTACGAAAGATAACTTATTACAGTCTTTAATGACAGTTCGGGGGAATCAAAGAGTGACGAGTCAAAATCCAGAAGCAACTTATGAAGCGTTAGAAAAATATGGCCGTGATTTAGTGGCGGAAGTGAGAGCAGGGAAAATCGATCCTGTAATCGGCCGTGATAGTGAAATACGACGTGTAATTCGTATTCTTTCACGTAAAACGAAAAACAATCCTGTTTTAATTGGGGAGCCAGGTGTTGGTAAAACAGCAATCGTTGAAGGGCTAGCACAGCGTATCGTGAAAAAGGATGTACCTGAAGGATTGAAAGATAGAACGATTTTTGCGTTAGATATGAGTGCGCTCGTAGCAGGTGCGAAATTCCGTGGTGAGTTCGAAGAGCGTCTGCAAGCTGTATTAAATGAAATTAAAAAGAGTGAAGGACGCATTTTATTATTCATTGATGAACTTCATACAATAGTTGGAGCTGGTAAAACAGAGGGAGCCATGGATGCAGGAAATATGTTAAAACCGATGCTTGCGCGCGGTGAACTGCATTGTATCGGGGCGACGACGCTCGATGAATATCGCAAATATATTGAGAAAGATCCAGCGCTAGAAAGACGTTTCCAACAAGTATTAGCAGAAGAACCAACTGTTGAAGATACAATTTCCATTTTACGTGGATTAAAAGAACGCTTTGAAATTTATCACGGTGTAAATATTCATGACCGTGCGATTGTAGCAGCGTCAGTTTTATCAGATCGATATATTTCAGATCGCTTCTTACCTGATAAAGCAATTGACCTTGTTGATGAAGCGTGTGCAACAATTCGTACAGAAATTGATTCTATGCCAACAGAATTAGATGAAGTAACGCGCCGCATTATGCAGCTGGAAATTGAAGAAGCAGCTCTTGGGAAAGAAACGGATCGTGGTAGCCAAGAGCGTCTAAAAACATTGCAACGTGAATTATCGGATTTAAAAGAAGTTGCAAGTGGCATGAGAGCGAAATGGGAGAAAGAAAAAGAAGACATTCACAAAGTTCGTGACTTACGTGAACATTTAGAACGTTTGCGTCGTGAATTAGAAGAAGCAGAAGGCAATTACGATTTAAATAAAGCAGCCGAACTTCGTCACGGGAAAATTCCCGCAATTGAAAAAGAGTTAAAAGAAGCGGAAGAAATGGGCGCGCATAATAAACAAGAAAATCGTTTATTACGTGAGGAAGTAAGTGAAGAAGAAATTGCAGATATTGTTTCACGCTGGACTGGTATTCCTGTTGCGAAACTCGTGGAAGGTGAACGCGAGAAATTATTACGCTTAGAGCAAATCTTATCAGAGCGTGTCATCGGACAAGAGGAAGCAGTAAGCTTAGTGTCAGACGCAGTTCTTCGTGCTCGCGCTGGTATTAAAGATCCGAACCGCCCGATTGGTTCTTTCATCTTCTTAGGACCAACAGGTGTTGGTAAAACAGAACTTGCAAAAACGTTAGCCCAGTCTTTATTCGATAGTGAAGAGCAAATGATTCGCATTGACATGTCTGAGTATATGGAAAAACACGCCGTGTCTCGCTTAATTGGTGCACCTCCTGGATATGTAGGATATGAAGAAGGCGGTCAATTAACAGAAGCGGTAAGACGTAAACCATATTCCGTTGTTTTATTAGATGAAATTGAAAAAGCACATCCAGAAGTATTCAACATTTTATTACAAATGTTAGATGATGGACGCATTACAGATTCGCAAGGTCGTACAGTGGACTTTAAAAATACAGTTATTATTATGACTTCAAATATTGGATCTGCTCATTTACTAGATGGATTAGAAGAAGATGGTTCCATTAAAGAGGAATCAAGAGACCTTGTAATGGGGCAATTAAGAGGACATTTCCGCCCTGAATTTTTAAACCGTGTGGATGAAATTATTTTATTCAAACCTCTTACAACGAATGAAATTAAAGGCATTGTTGATAAAATTGTAAAAGAACTACAAGGTCGTCTAGCTGACCGTCACATTACAGTAGAATTAACAGATGCAGCAAAAGAATTTGTTGTGGAAGCCGGTTTCGACCCAATGTACGGAGCTCGTCCATTAAAACGGTACGTACAGCGTCAAGTGGAAACGAAATTAGCACGAGAATTAATTGCAGGAACAATTACTGATAATAGTCACGTAGTTGTTGATGTAGAAAATAACGAGTTAGTCGTTCATGTGAAATAAAAATAAAAAAGAGTTCGGATAAAATCCGGACTCTTTTTTTAGTGTTGTTCTACTGGCTCGTTTGGAATTGCAGCTGAAATTGCTAGTACTAACACAGCAAGAACAACTGAGAAAATAGACGCTTGGTTAAAGTCGTATGTACCGCCAGTCATAGAGCCGATTACATAGCTCATCATATGTACAAGTAAGAACGACCAAATTAATGCCCAAATGAAACGCATATTTTACACCTCTATTCGTTCAATCTGTCCTTATTGTAACACAATTGAAAAAAGAATATAGAAAAATATTTGTAGATTTTTCAACGCAAATTTGCATTCCGTTCATACATTATAAAAGAGTGGTTTTATATGTTTAGAAAATAAGGCGGGGGAAAAATGAGTATTACGGAACGTTTTTTTTACTTAGAAAAAGAACCATGTGTCATTTATTTACCGGAGAAGCCAAATGGATTTTCTGTTATGCTCCTCGGTGATTATAACTACTTTATTGAGAATGGTACAAGTTTATGGACACAGCATGCGGGTAGATCTTATTTTTTACATGGCCTTATTGAGCAAGGCTACACAGTCTTTTCTTCTAATTTATACGGAAGACATTGGGGAAACGACCAATCTGTTCGTCTAGCGAAACGTTTATATGACGTTGTGTTGAGAAAAGAGACATTGAATGCGAAAATGCATATTATGGCAGATGGTATGGGAGCACTTGTAGCACTCGAAATGATGAACAAATACCCTGAGTGTATACGCTCTGTCATTATGTTAAATCCGTGTTTAGATTTACCAGAATATGTGGAGTTTGAGAAAGAGCATAAGTTTTTTTACAAGAGACTCGTGAAGGAATTAAGTTTGGCGTATGATGCCAAAGAAGAAGAATTAGAATCAAAAATAAATAAGAAATCATTTACGCTTCTTCCATCTTGTGTACCTGTTAAAATTTTCGTATCAACACAAGAAAAAAGAGGAAGAAAACAGCAGTTGCGTAGATATGAGAAAATGAGGCAACTAAATCAATGTGATACTTCTGTCTTGTTCCATCTGCAAGATGTGAAATATAAAATGGTTAGGCAAACGACCGATTTCTTTAAAAAATATGAAGAAGAATTATGAAGCTCCCATATACATAAATGAGGAGCTATTTGTTTCAGAGGGAAAGGGTTGGTGGTATGGAACGCGTGCTAATTGTAGGTGCACTTACGTTTGTAGGTTATCACCTTGTAAATAAAATGATTGCAGAAGAAGTGGAAGTATATGGTCTTGATTTTGATGAATTCGATAGTATGACGAAAATTAATGAAGAGAAGTTATTATTAATTGGGCGAAATGCATTATTTACGTATTATTCGATAAGAGATGAAGATGGATGGAGATCGGTTGAGGAAGAGAGATTCGATACTGTTTACTTTTGCTTATATGAGCCAAATCAGCAAAGTGGATTTCGGAATGAAAGAGTCATATTACAATATTTAAAGCGAATTATAAGAATGTGTGAAGAACAAAAAGTGAAGTTAAATTTAATTTCTTCTATTGAAGTAGGCAGTACAGATGAATCCGAAAATAAGCGACTATTTTTGAAAGTAGAAGAAGGATTGAAAAAAGGGAATTTACAATATAGTGTATTTCGAGTTCCAACATTATATGGACCGTGGCAACCGTCCTTTATGATGTTTCATCAGCTTATTTTATCAGAATTAGGTGAAAAAGAGTGCCGTTGTACGATTGAGGAAAAGGGGAATGATTTACTTTACGTTGAAGATGTATGTGAATACTTATGGGAAAATGGAACGAACGGGGCGCATCTTGGTATATACAATTTACTTAGTGGTAAACAGTCATTATGGGAAAAAGGTATGAATCTTTTACGCGCGGATGATAAAGTAAATAAAAATAATAACGAAGTAAGAGATGAGGCTATCAAGGTAATTTCAATAAAAAGAAATACTCCGTTAGAATACGGTTTAAATAAGCAACTGGCACACATGAAAAAATATAAAGAGTTATACGAAGGGTAGTACGCGTGTTACACTATTGTATGTGAAAGTTTTAATGGAGAGGAAGAGCATAATATGAACGAAAAAAGCATGCAGTTTTTACAAATCGCAATGAAGCATTTACCGGAAGCAAAGGCAATTTTAGATGATAATGGAATTGCACTTGATATGGAGAAGGCACAGCCGGTGTTAGAGTTGTTAATGAAAGTTATGAACGAGGCCTATGAGCTCGGGAAAGCAGATAAAGAATAAAAAGAATAAAAAGCATCTTTTTAAGATGGAAGAGAGGCCCGAACCGTGGATAGAAGCGGTCAGGGCCTTTTTTATTCTCGCCTGGGGGAAAACCAGAGATATGAAGAGGATAAAGGAAAAGTAGTGAGGAGAACTCTCTAGTTTAGAAGGAAAGCAGATAAAGAATAAAAAAGCATCTTTTTAGATGAAAGAGAGGATCGAACTGTAAATAGAAGCGGTTTGAGTCTTTTTATATTTGAGAGGTATGTTTCTGTTTCTTTTAATGAAAAATAACGTGAATAATGCGTTAGCTTTCTGTTTTATGCGAAATATATTCTAGACAAAAATACATTTATGTTTTAAAATTAGTACCAAGTCATAATAATTGATATAAAACGGAGGGCTGCGATGTGAACGTGGGCATTTTAGGGATCGGAAGATATGTGCCAGAAAAAGTAGTCACAAATCACGATTTAGAGAAAATAATGGAAACATCCGATGAATGGATTCGTACGAGAACGGGAATTGCAGAAAGACGCATTGCCGATGATACAATAGATACTTCATATATGGCCGTAGAGGCTTCTAAAAAAGCACTTGAAGATGCAGGAATTAGCGGAGAGGATATCGATCTTATTTTAGTAGCAACAGTAACACCAGATCGTGCTTTTCCAGCAGTTGCTTGTGTAATTCAAGAAGCAATAGGAGCGAAACATGCAGCCGCAATGGATTTAAGTGCAGCATGTGCTGGTTTTATGTACGGAATGATTACAGCGCAGCAATTTATTCAAACAGGAACGTATAAAAATGTATTAGTAGTTGGTAGTGATAAACTATCTAAAATTGTAGACTGGAACGATCGAAATACAGCAGTACTATTTGGAGACGGAGCCGGTGCTGTCGTAATGGGAGCTGTTTCAGAAGGTAAAGGCGTTCTATCTTTTGAATTAGGAGCAGACGGAAGTGGCGGCAAGCACCTTTATCAAGACGAGTATGTTATGATGAATGGCAGAGAAGTGTTTAAATTTGCCGTTCGTCAACTTGGTGATTCTTGTCTTCGCGTTTTAGATAAAGCTGGTCTTACGAAAGAAGATGTGGATTTCTTAGTACCGCATCAAGCAAACATTCGTATTATGGAATCTGCAAGAGAGAGGTTAAATTTACCACAAGAAAAAATGAGTATGACGATTGAGAAGTTCGGTAATACATCAGCTTCTTCAATTCCGATTGCAATGGTAGAGGAATTGCAAAACGGACGTATTCAAGACGGTGATTTAATTATACTTGTTGGTTTTGGCGGCGGATTAACATGGGGAGCAGTCGCTCTTCGTTGGGGTAAATAAGGACTGAGAGAAAAAAAGGAGTGTATTTTGTATGGAAAAAAAGAGGGTCGTAATTACAGGACTAGGAGCTGTTACACCGGTCGGAACAGATGTTGAAACAGCGTGGGAAAACATTAAAAAGGGTGTATCTGGAATCGGGCGACTTACAAGAATTGATCCAGAACTATTTCCAGCAAAAGTAGCAGCGGAAATTAACGACTTTGAAGTCGAGAAATATATTGATAAAAAAGAAGCGCGCCGTATGGATCGCTTTACACAATATGCAGTAGCAGCAGCGAAAATGGCAGTTGCAGATGCAAAGCTTGAAATTACAGAAGAAAACGGACCTCGAATTGGTGTATGGATTGGATCTGGTATTGGCGGTATGGAAACATACGAAGAACAATTTAAGATTTTTACTGAGAAAGGCCCACGCCGCGTGAGCCCATTCTTCGTGCCGATGATGATTCCAGATATGGCAGCAGGTCAAGTATCAATCGCAACAGGAGCAAAAGGAATTAACACTTGTTCTGTAACGGCTTGTGCATCTGGTGCAAACTCAATTGGTGATGCATTTAAAGCAATTCAGCGTGGTGATGCTGATGCAATGATTACAGGCGGAGCAGAAGCACCGCTAACAAGTATGGCATTCGCAGGATTTAGCTCAGCGAAAGCATTAACATTTAATGAAGACCCAGCAACGGCTTGCCGTCCATTTGATAAAAACCGTAGCGGTTTCGTAATGGGTGAAGGTTCAGGTATTCTAATTCTTGAAGAATTAGAGCACGCATTAGCACGCGGTGCTCACATTTACGCGGAAATTGCTGGTTATGGTGCAACTGGAGATGCGTTCCATATTACAATGCCTGCTCCTGGTGGGGAAGGCGGAGTGCGTGCAATGCGTCAAGCTTTAGCTGATGCAGGCCTACAGCCAGAAGATATTGATTACATTAATGCGCACGGTACAAGTACTGATGCGAATGAAAAATATGAAACGATGGCAATTAAAGAAACTTTCGGCGAGCACGCGTATAAAGTAGCGATTAGCTCAACGAAATCAATGACAGGTCACTTATTAGGAGCAGCTGGTGCTGTTGAAGCGATTTTCTCTATTAAATCAATTACAGACGGAGTAATTCCTCCAACAATTAACTATGAGACACCAGATCCAGAATGTGACTTAGATTACGTACCAAATCAAGCGAGACACCAAGAAGTAAATGCAGTATTAAGTAACTCATTAGGATTCGGTGGTCATAACGCAGTGTTAGTATTTAAATCGTATAAATAATCGATGAAATAAGGAGTTTTTTCGCAATAGATTGCGAAAAAACTCCTTATTTATTTTTACGCCTTTTTCTCCTGTAGCATATACATAAGAAAAAGGAGGGATAAAGATGGGGATTGTTGAAACAGCTGAATGGCTACATTTATATTATGGACGGCCAGAAAAACTTTGTGAGAAATTTACGAAGTATATTCCGTTGCCAAAAGAAAGGTTGTATCGCTTTTTAATTTCAAAAGGGATGTATCGCCCGATCATGCGCGGAGAAAAGGAAATTAAAGAATTAGAGGAAAAGGAAATTTGGAAAGAATTGAGCCTGGAGTATGATAAACTGAAAAATTGGTTAAAAGGTCCAGATGTCCCTGTCTTTATTTTATTATCAGATTCCTATAATCGAACTGTACAAGAAGAGTATAACGGTAGGGCTGGATTATCTATGCGTCATGTTATTTTCTTATTCGTATGTGGGCGGAATTCGGTAGAAGAATTAAAAGTGTTATTGGCGCATGAATATCATCACATATGCAGGTTACATCAAATTGAGACGAAAGAAACAGAATATACATTACTTGATACGATGATTATGGAAGGGCTAGCGGAACAAGCAGTAACAGAAAGGTATACAGAAAAAAACAATGCACCGTGGACGGCGTATCTTTCAAAAGAAGAGGCTGTTTATTATTGGAAAAATGTTGTACATGAAAGAATAAGTATAAAACGAGGAACAAGGGAACATGACATCTTATTAAATGGCTTTCACTCTTATCCGAAGATGCTTGGCTATGCGCTTGGATTTCATATTGTCAAAGATTGTGTAACTTTGGAAGGAGAAGATACACTTTCTTTATTATCTATAGATGCAAAAGAAATATTGAATAAAGCAAATACATTTCATATATAAAAAAACAGGAATTCTATTTCCTGTTTTTTTAGTATTAATAGAAGAAAAAATAATAATTAGAATATATTTCCTCAAGTGGAATAAAGTTAAGCAAAAATGAACATAATGATTGGTACAAACAGTAGTGAAGTGAGGGGTAGTGAATGTTATATCTACATGATGTATGGGTAAATTGGTTTGAAGGTGAAGAGAATGGGTATAACGTTTGTCATTTTTACGAATGGCGGAAAGATGATACGATTGAGCTATTAGATCAAGTGCCATTATTAAAAGTAGATGCCACATTATATCATTACATCGAGAACGAATTGTTAGAGCTTCCGCAAAAAATGCTGGAAGACGTACATCATAAGGCTTATATTCGTAAAAATCATGAACGTTTGCAGCAAGAGTATTGCTTTGTTGTTACAGATGGGAAAGGCATTATTGCCATTGACACAATTGGTTACAATGTACCAATTCGCAAAAGTAGACTTATACCACGCCAAGAGCAGATGGTATATGAGATGGTAGAAAACGTACAAGCAGAAAAGTATGAGTTCCAAGTAGAAGAAACAGAAAAAGAACATCATATTTTATCACCATCGCCTTTCATTATGAATGGCTTGACTCGTAAAGAAAGACAGCTAAAACAATTATTATTTATGGCGTTAGATCAATTACATACAACGAAAAACACAGCAGAAATTCGCTATTGGTTCACAGAGTGGGATCCATCAGCATATGGAATGGTTCAACATATGGAATTTGAAGATATTTGGGCTAAGCTGTATGATGAAGCGAAAGCTGGCTGGTCTGATAAGCACGAACAATTATGCGAGCGTCTCGTAAAAGGACAGCCATTTTTTGAAAAGTTATGGGAAATGGAAAATGAGCAAAAGGTAAATTAAAAAACCGCCAATTGGCGGTTTTTTAATTTTGTAGAAATCTAGTTCCAGCGGCAAGAATGTTCGGTGGCTTCGCGCCTCCCTGCGAGGCAAAAAGCGCCTCTACGTCAGGAGCTCCATCCCCCTCACATTCTAAACGAGCTCTTCGCGTCTAAGAACCTTCCCCACAAGAAGGTAAAAAGCACCTTCTGTGGGAAAGAACCTTAGCCGTCAGGGCTAAGCAGTCGCCTCCGCTTTTTGTAGAAATCCAGCTCCGGCAGCGAGCTCTTCGTGTCTAAGAACCTTCCGCATAAGAAGACAAAAAGCGTCTTCTATGCGAAAGAACCTTATCCAGTCAGAGCTGAACGAGCTGCCTCCGCTTTATATGTTACCTACGTTTTCTGCTTAGTCCCATTGCGTTTTCTACTTTGCGTAGTTGTTTGAATGCAACGCGGTTTGCTTTTTCTGCACCTTTGTCTAGGATTTCGTCTAGTTCTGGTGAGTTGATTAGTTCGTTATATTTGTCTTGGATTGGACGAATAGCTTCTACGACTACTTGCGCTAGGTCGCCTTTGAAGTCGCCGTATCCTTTTCCTTCGTACATTGCTTCGATTTCTTCAACTGTTTTTCCAGAGAATGAAGAGTAGATTGTTAATAAATTAGAGATACCAGGTTTGTTTTCCTTATCAAATTTCACAATACCTTCAGAGTCAGTTACAGCACTCTTAATTTTCTTTTCAATTGTTTTTGGCTCATCAAGCATACTAATCATTGATTTTGGATTCGGATCAGATTTACTCATTTTTTTCGTAGGCTCTGTTAATGACATAACGCGAGCTCCTACTTTTGGAATGCGAATTTCAGGCATTGTGAAGATTTCGCGGTAACGTTTGTTGAAACGCTCTGCTAAGTCACGTGTTAATTCGATATGTTGCTTTTGGTCATCACCAACCGGCACGATTTCAGTGTTGTAAAGTAAAATATCAGCAGCCATTAATGGTGGATACGTAAGTAATCCAGCTGGAACTGAATCTCTACCAGAAGCTTTATCTTTATATTGCGTCATACGTTCTAATTCTCCAACGTAAGCAACAGATTGCATGATCCATCCTAGTTGAGCGTGTGCTGGTACTTCTGATTGTACAAATAAAGTAGCTTTTTCAGGATCGATGCCGCATGCTACATAAAGTGCAGCAAGACTGCGGATGTTTTTACGAAGCCCGACGGGATCTTGAGGTACTGTAATCGCATGTTGGTTTACAATACAGAAATAACAGTCGTGTTCATTTTGAAGCTCTGTAAACTGCTTCATTGCTCCTAAATAGTTTCCAAGTGTAATCGTTCCACTTGGTTGAATACCAGAAAAGATAACTGACATAAGTAATTCCTCCTAAAATAGAATGCGTGATGTGGGGAAGAGAAGGCAAACAAAAAAGCCCATTCATCCCAAAAACTATAGGGACGAATGGACCGTGGTACCACCCTAATTATTTCACTACTGTGAAATCTCTCTAATCCATAATAACGTTTGGATATAACGCCAAAGCCTACTACTTTCGGTTCGGTTTGGTGCTCAAAAGCCCATTCCATACTGTACAATTACTTGTTCACACCAACCACAAGCTCTCTGAAATTGCCTCAATATGTACTCTTCTTTATCATCGCATACATATAAATTTATTTATTGTTACTTGAGCTCTTTTAATATGAAAGAACTAAAGTTTTATAACAAAATGTTTTGCTGATTATTATATCATATGGGATAGTGTTTGCAAACTACATCAAAATAGTAAAGCTAATGAGGGTCGAGAACAACCCAAGGAAGATACCTGTAATACAAATTGGATATGTCCATTTGAATGAATATGTTTTATAAATACGTTCTTTCTTATCTGTAGGTTCCTCGACTTCTTCAATTAAAGAGTCAATCTTTTTGTTCGTACCAAATACTCTTTGGAATGCGTAAATGGTTACATTGAAAAAACCATTTTGAAATATGTATAAAAAACCGCCGATAAGAATAAAAAACAGTGCAATATAAAACAAAATGTTGACAAAGTTCAACAAAAATTGAGATGAAATGAGGAATGCACCAATACTAGAAGCAATCATCGCTATAAAAATTAGTATACAAGTATGAAAAAAAACTTTATTCAAAATATTCCCCTCCGTCAAAATATTACTAGAATTATTATACTATAAAAGCTATAATAAGTACTAGGATTAATTTTTTGAAAATTATACGCAATTAAAGGTCTGATTTTAAGATGATGGTAGCAATGTTAATGTATCCCTTTACGAAAAATTAAAAATATAAATATTTTATTAAAAATTTTAACAAAAAAACAAAAAACTATATTCACAATTGTTATATTATATGTATAATGAAAATTGTAGAAACTTGGAGATTATTCTTTCAATTCTACTTTTTAACAAGTGAGGGTACAGGAAGTGCAATTAGGGGAGGCAACACAACATGAAGAAAAAGATACCGTTATTACTTGCATCAACTTTAACTGCAAGTATGTTGCTTAGCGCGTGTAGCTACCAAAAAGATGACGCAAAAGCAAAAGGGAAAGAGAACGCTACGAGTAGTAGTAACGGAAAACAGATTCTTAATTTAACAGAGTTATCTGAAATTCCGTCAATGGATGCATCATTGGCATCTGATTCTTCATCTTCTACAGCATTAAATAATACGATGGAAGGTTTATATCGTATTGGCAAAGATCAAAAGAGAATGCCTGGAGTTGCAGAAGATGTCGAAAAGCTAGATGATGGGAAGAAATACATATTTAAATTAAGAAAAGATGCGAAATGGTCGAATGGGGAACCTGTAACAGCTAAAGATTTTGTGTATTCATGGAAAAGAGCAGTAAATCCAGATACAAAAGCAACGTATTCGTACATTATGTTCGATATTAAAAATGCAGAGAAAATTCATAAAAAAGAATTACCTGCTGACCAATTAGGTGTAAAAGCGATTGATGATTATACATTAGAAGTAGAATTAGACAATCCCGTTCCTTACTTTATCGATTTAACAGTTTATCCAGTATTTTACCCACTAAATGAAAACTTTGTAAAAGCACAAGGGGATAAATTTGGTTTAGAGGCAAATACAACATTATATAACGGTCCATTCGTTATGAGTGATTGGAAACATGAACAAAGTTTCCAATTCAAGAAGAATCCTTCATATTGGGATAATAAAACGGTTAAAATCGAAGAAATCAACTTTAATATTGTAAAAAATACAGCAACTGATGTAAATTTATATGAGACAAACGCGATTGATCGAGCGGCTTTAACGTCTGAATTTGTTGATAAGTTTAGAAAAAGCCCAGAGTTCCAAACAAGAAAAGAAGCAGGGGTTGCTTACTTAAGATTTAATCAAAGTAATCAGTACTTAAGTAATAAAAACTTAAGAAAAGCAATTTCAATGTCCTTTGACCGTGATAACATTGCAAAAGTTATTTTAAATAACGGTGCAATTGGAGCTTACGGATTTGTTGGAAAAGATTTCGCTGAAGGTCCGAATAAAAAAGATTTCCGAGCTGAAAATGGAAAGCTAGTTGAAACAAATCCAAAAGAAGCGAAAAAGCTTTGGGAAACAGCGAAGAAAGAGCTTGGAACTGATAAAATCGAACTAGAATTCTTAAACTTTGATAATGAAGATGCTAAAAAAGTTGGGGAATTCTTAAAAGGTGAGATGGAAAAGAACTTACCAGGTTTATCAATTAAAATTAAACAGCAACCATTCGCACAAAAAAATAAATTAGAAGATTCTCAGCAATATGATATTGCGTTTGGTATTTGGGGACCAGATTTCCCAGATCCAATCTCATATTTAGATATGTTTGTTACGAATGGTTCTCAAAATAAAACAGGGTATTCTAATCAGAAATATGATGAGTTAATCCTAAAAGCTAAAACAGATACAAAAGATTTACAAGCTCGCTGGGACAACCTTCTAGAAGTAGAGAAGATGTTAATTAAAGAGGATGCAGTTATCACTCCAATCTTCCAAAAAGGTTCAGCGTATGTAGTAAAAGGTGCCGTAAAAGATATTATCCCAATTAACTATGGTGGTAAATTAACTTACAAATGGGCATCTGTTGAACAAAAATAATCTTTTTTTCCATCGTTTACAAGGGTATATGCCTATGATGGGCATATGCTCTTATTTTAAAAAAATAAAAGTAAGAATATTTTAAACTATCTTATTGCTTTTGAGAAAAACGGGGAGGTGCTTGATATGGGACGTTATGTATTAAAACGTTTCGTGTACATGGCTTTGACATTATTTTTAATTACTACACTGACTTTCTTTTTGATGAAATTACTTCCGGGTTCTCCGCTTAAAAACCAGGAGAAGCTATCACCGGCACAAAAAGAAATCATTCTTGAAAAATACGGATTGAATGATCCGGTACCAGTTCAATACGCACGTTACTTAGGTAACCTAGCAAAAGGTGATTTAGGGGTATCATTCCAATATGATAACCGCCCAGTAACAGACATGATTGTGGATCGTATTGGACCATCAGCCCAATTAGGTTTACAAGCGATTATATTAGGAACATTTATCGGTTTAATTTTAGGTATTGTTGCCGCACTTCGTAATAATACGTGGGTAGATTATAGTGCAACAGTTATTTCGGTACTCGGAATGTCGGTACCATCATTCGTATTCGCCGCATTACTGCAATATTTCGTAGGGGTAAAACTTGGCTGGTTCCCAGTAGCATTCTGGAAAGGACCAGAGTTTACTGTAATGCCTACAATTGCATTATCGATGGGAGTTATCGCAACAATCGCACGTTTCTCTCGTGCAGAATTAATTGAAGTTATGCAAGCCGATTACATTTTAACAGCGAAAGCGAAAGGAATTAGCCAAGGCGTTATTATTGTCAAACATGCACTTCGTAATGCGTTAATTCCAGTTGTAACAATTTTAGGACCAATGGTTGCGGCATTAATTACAGGAACACTTGTTATCGAGCAAATTTATGCTGTACCAGGACTTGGGGAACAATTCGTTAAATCGATTACTTTAAATGACTATACAGTTATTATGGGAACTACGATTTTCTATAGTGCAATCTTCATTTTAGTTATTTTCATTGTCGATATTTTATACGGAATTATTGATCCTCGTATTCGTTTAGCGGGAGGGAAAAAATGATGAAAGATGTACAAAAATTATCTCCAGATTTATTTCAACAAGCCAATCAAAATAATGTTGATAATGAAGTCATTGCCCGTCCAAGCCTAACGTTTTGGCAAGATGTAAGAAGACGTTTATTCCAACATAAAGGTGCGATGCTTGGCCTTGTATTATTAGTTATCATTGCACTATTAGCGATTTTTGGACCGATGGTAAGTAAACACTCGTATAAAGAGCAAGATTTAGGTCGAGCGAAATTACCACCAAAAATTCCAGTTATTGAAAATGTTCATTGGTTACCATTTGACGGTACAGATCAATATGGTGTTGACCAATATGAAAAACGTGATATTAAAGAGTACTTCTGGTTTGGTACAGATGATCTTGGCCGTGACTTATGGACAAGAACATGGGAAGGTACACGCGTATCATTATATATCGCTCTTTTAGCAGCAGCAATTGACTTAGTAATTGGGGTTGCATACGGAGGTATTTCAGCATTCTACGGCGGTAGAGTAGATAACATTATGCAACGTATTATGGAGATTATTAACGGTATTCCATACTTAATCATCGTTATTTTAATGGTAATCATTATGGGATCTGGTATTTGGTCAATTACACTCGCGATGGCGATTACAGGTTGGATAGGGATGTCGCGTATTGTTCGTGGACAAATCTTAAAGTTAAAAAACCAAGAATATGTATTAGCATCTCGTACATTAGGTGCAACAAATACACAATTAATTGTGAAACATTTAATTCCAAACGTAATGGGACCTATTATCGTAATGACAATGTTTACAATTCCATCAGCGGTGTTTGGTGAAGCGTTCTTAAGTTTCATCGGTTTAGGAATTCAGCCGCCATTTGCGTCACTAGGTTCTCTTGTAAATGATGGTTATAAATCTATTCAAACGTATCCGCATATGATGTTCATCCCTGCGGTTGTCATCAGTATATTAATTTTAGCGTTTAACTTAATGGCAGACGGATTACGCGACGCGTTAGATCCAAAAATGCGTAAGTAAAAGAGGGGAGAGGCAAAGATGAAAACATTGTTAGAGGTAAAAGATTTACAAGTCTCCTTTGATACACATGCAGGTGAAGTACAAGCTGTACGCGGCGTTACTTTTGATTTGAAAAAAGGAGAAACATTGGCGATTGTAGGAGAATCTGGTTCAGGGAAATCAGTTACTTCTAAAGCGTTAATGGGATTAATTCCGAATCCTCCTGGACGCATTAAAAATGGTGAAATCGTATTTGAAGGTCGTGACTTAACGAAATTAACAGAAAAAGAAATGCAGCAAGTACGCGGTAAAGATATCGCGATGATTTTCCAAGATCCAATGACATCATTAAACCCAACGATGACAATTGGAAATCAAATTATGGAAGGTCTAATTAAACACCAAGGGATGAGTAAAGCAGATGCACGTAAAGTTGCTTTAGAATTAATTGACCTTGTAGGTATTCCAAATCCAGAAGCTCGTTTAAAACAATATCCTCACCAATTCTCAGGTGGTATGAGACAGCGTGTAGTTATTGCGATGGCGTTAGCTTGTAACCCGAAATTATTAATTGCCGATGAGCCGACAACAGCGCTAGACGTTACGATTCAGGCACAAATTTTAGAACTTATGAAAGACATTCAGCAAAAAACAGAAGCAGCAATCATTTTCATTACGCATGACTTAGGTGTAGTAGCAAACGTTGCGGACCGAGTGGCAGTTATGTACGCTGGTAAAGTTGTTGAAATTGGAACTGTAGATGAAATTTTCTACAATCCGAAACATCCATATACTTGGGGTTTAATCGCATCTATGCCAAGTTTAGATGGTTCAGAAGAAGAGTTATATGCAATCCCTGGAACGCCTCCAGATTTATTGAAGCCGCCAAAGGGAGATGCTTTTGCACCACGTAACCCACAGGCACTGAAAATTGATTTTGAAATGGACCCACCTTTATTTAAAGTAAGTGATACGCACTATGCGGCAACTTGGTTACTTCACGAGCAAGCTCCAGAAGTAAAACCGCCAGCAGTCGTTGAAAAACGCATTCTTCAAATGAAAGCAGGTGAACAACATGACTAAACAACGTGAGAAATTAATTGAAGTAAAAAATGTAAAGCAGCACTTCGACGTGAGTGGTGGTGTTGTCAAAGCGGTTAATGATATTTCATTTGATATTTACCGCGGAGAAACATTTGGTCTTGTAGGAGAATCAGGTTGTGGTAAATCGACAACTGGAAGAACGATTATTCGTTTATATGATGCAACTGCTGGTGAAGTATTGTTCGATGGTGAAAACGTACATGGTAAGAAATCACGCGCAGAACTGAAGAAATTCAACCGTAAAATGCAAATGATTTTCCAAGATCCATACGCATCATTAAATCCTCGTATGACAGTAGGGGATATTATCGCAGAAGGTATTGATATTCACGGATTAGCGAAAAGTAAAAAAGAGCGCATGGACCGTGTTCATGAACTATTAAACACAGTTGGTTTAAATAAAGAGCACGCAAACCGTTTCCCACACGAATTCTCAGGTGGACAACGTCAGCGTATCGGTATCGCTCGAGCGCTTGCTGTAGACCCAGAATTTATCATTGCCGATGAGCCGATCTCAGCACTTGACGTATCGATTCAGGCGCAAGTTGTAAACTTACTGAAAAAGTTACAAAAAGAAAAAGGTTTAACATACTTATTCATCGCCCATGATTTATCAATGGTAAAATACATTAGTGATCGTATTGGTGTAATGTACCGTGGCCAAATCGTTGAGTTAACAACAAGTGATGAATTATATGCGAATCCAATTCATCCATATACGAAATCACTATTATCAGCGATTCCACTTCCAGATCCAGATTATGAGCGCAATCGTAAACGTATCGTATATGATCCATCACAACATAATTATGGTAGTGAAGCACCAACAATGCGTGAAATTCGCCCGGGACATTTCGTACTATGTTCGGAAACGGAGTACAAGAAATATAAAGAGATTTATCAATAAGAAAAAGAGCCATTCTTCTGTTATGGAAGGATGGCTCTTTTTCTACTATATAAAAGAATTGTATACATTTGTCGGTCAGTCGATATATTTAAAGAATCGCCGATATAAATCTCATGTATCATTAGTGATATCCATATGCAAAATTACTGAACTTGAACAGAAACATTCTCCTCTTGTTCTTCAGGTTTAACAAGTGCATAACGCTCCCACGCTCTACTTTTCCAGCGGAAGAACATAATAATGGCACGTGTCCATTCGTCGATGGCGATTGCTAGCCAAATACCAACGAGCCCCATATCTAAATGAAAGGCGAAAAAGTAACCTAGTGGTAAACTCATTAACACCATAGAGAATGCACCGATTAAAACAGGATATTTTGCATCACCAGCTGCACGAAGCGAATTAATGATGACGATATTCATCGTACGTCCCGTTTCAAGTAGTACACTTAGTAAAAGAACACTTGCGCCTAACCCGATAATGTACGGATTATCTGTAAACAGTCCCATTAATTGTGTACGGAATGTAATAACGAGAGCGACCATACATAAAGTTACACCAATCGCCCATTTTACACTTTTCCACAAGCGTTCGTATGCTTCATCTTTTTCGCCACCACCAACGAGGCGGCCAATAATAATGGCTGTTCCCATACCAATTGCAATAGCGAATAAATAAGTGAACATAGAAATGTTCGTAGCGTATTGTCTAGCCGCTAACGATTCCGTTCCTAAATATGTTGCATAGTATAAGAAGACAATTTGACAAGCTTGATACATAACTTGCTCAAAAGCAGATGGAATCCCGATTTTTAAAATTTTCCCGATATATTCTTTTGATAAGGTGAAATAATATTGTAATTTCACACGATATTCCATAACGCGGTATAGTAACCAGAAGAAAACAATAAGCGCTATAAGTCGGCTGACAGCAGAAGAAATGGCAGCCCCTTGTACACCGAGCTCAGGGAAACCAAATTTCCCGAAAATGAGTACATAGTTTCCAGCGATATGAATCATATTCATTCCGAGTGAAATAAACATCGCTTGCTTTGTGAAACCGTGTACACGGATAATTGCGGCTAATGAGTTAATAATAGCTTGTAGGAAGATGGCTCCTCCGACGATAGATAAGTAGTTTTGCGCATACGTTAGTACATCGCCTTGTAAGTTCATTGCGAGCATCATATGTTTCGAAAATAAAAGAAAACCAGCGCTTATAACGAGCCCAACTATTAAATTTAATGTGACGGCTAATGCTGATATTTTAGATGCTTCCATAAAGCGTTTGGAACCGAGGTATTGAGATACGACGATAGCTGCGCCGTTCCCGATGACTTCTAGTACCAAAATAGCGATATGGAGGTATTGATTCGCTGCACCAACCCCAGATACAGCATCGTCTGATAATGCACTTAACATGAAAGTATCAGCGATCCCCATTAACATAAAAAGAAAAACTTCTAGAAAAATAGGCCATGTTAATAAGAATAAACTTAATTTCTCAGTAGGCCCGTTTTTTGCCTGAATTGCTGCCATGTCCGTCCCCTCTTTACCGATATCTATTTTTAGCAAAATGTATCGTAACATACTTTCTTAACCTTTGCACTCATTTTAGCCTACATATTTTTATTATGAAGAGAGTGCTATTTTATGATAAAAACAAAAGGATAATTATACATAAAGTATTATGAGATATAAAATTCATTTTTCTCTGATAATTTAGAAAAGTATAAAAATATTGTTTTTAACACTTTAGTAAGAATAATCAGCAATATGAAACGTTTACAAAGATTTATTTTTTAACAGGAAATTTTAATGAAATAGAAATATAAATATACAAAAAATATATTTGTGTGTATAATATGAATTATTAGAACATATATATATTTCTTTCTGTTTGAAAATGAAAGGGCTAACATTTTTATGGAGGGTGGAAGTATGAAAAAAAAGATGCCAGTTTTTGTAGTATCAACAGTAGCAATGAGCATGATGTTAGGGGCATGTAGCTACCAAAAAGATGAACCGCAAGCGAACGCAAAAGGGGATAGCGGGAAAAGCGGTGCGAAGCAAGTTATTAACTTAATTGAAACGCAAGAAATTCCAACGATGGATCCAGCGTTATCAGCTGATGCAGTTTCTTCAAGAGTAATGGGTAATACGATGGAAGGCTTATACAGTTTAGGAAAAGATGATAAGCTAGTTCCTGGTGTAGCGAAGGAATTCCAAAAATCAGAAGATGGTAAAAAATATACATTTAAATTACGTGAAGACGCAAAATGGTCAAATGGTGATCCTGTGACGGCAAAAGATTTCGTATACGCATGGCAAAGAGCGATTAACCCAGATACAGCTGCGAAATCAGCGTACATTATGTATGATATAAAAAATGCAGAGAAAATTAATAAAAAAGAGATGAGTCCGGATCAATTAGGGGTAAAGGCGATTGATGATTATACATTAGAAGTGGAATTAGATAATTCAATTCCATACCTTGTAGATTTAATGGTATATCCAATCTTCTATCCTGTGAATGAAAAGTTTGTGAAAGAGCAAGGTACGAAGTTTGGTTTGGAAGCGAATACAACGCTTTATAACGGACCATTTACATTAAGTGATTGGCAACATGAACGTAGCTTTAAAATGACAAAGAGCGCGTCATATTGGGACAATAAAGAAGTGAAGATTGAAGAAGTAAACTTTAATATTGTAAAAGATACATCTACGCCAATTAACTTATATGAAACAAATGCAATTGATCGAGCGTCGTTATTAGCGGAGTTTATTGATAAATATAAAGGAAAACCAGATTTCCAAACAGTAGAAGATACATCTGTATTCTTCCTTCGTTTAAATCAAAAAGATCCAGCTTTAGCAAATAAAAATATTCGTAAAGCAATTTCACTTGCTTTTGACCGTAAGCCATTCGTGGATACATTATTAAATAACGGTTCTAAGCCAGCAACAGGATTAATTCCTGATAACTTCATTAAAGGACCAGATAAAAAAGATTTCCGTGCTGTAAACGGGGATATTGTAAAACCAAACGTGAAAGAAGCGAAGAAATATTGGGAAGCTGGTAAAAAAGAACTTGGTAAAAATGAAATCGAATTAGAATTATTAAATGAAGATGTAGAGTTATCAAAGAAAACTGGTGAATATTTAAAAGGTGAATTAGAAAAGAATTTACCAGGTTTAACAGTAAAAATTAAACAACAACCATTCGCACAAAAACTAAAATTAGAAGATGCGGGCGATTATGTCATGTCATTCTCTGGATGGAGTGCGGACTTCCCAGATCCAATTACATATCTTGATATGTTTGTAACAGATGGGTCACAAAATAAGATGAAGTACTCTAATCCAAAATACGATGAAATCATTATGAAGGCGAAAAAAGATGGAAGCGATGTAAATGCTCGTTGGAAGAACTTATTAGAAGCAGAAAAAATGTTACTTGATGATGCTGCGATCGTTCCAGTATATCAACGTGGTAGAGCATATTTACAAAGAGATTCAATTAAAAATATGTATAACCATAAATATGGCGGCGATTTAAGCTTTAAATGGGCGTCAGTAGAGAAATAAAAAAAAAGCAGGTGATCGCCTGCTTTTTTTTTAATACGTTCGTTTCTTATAAATGCCTTTTCCGCCAACTTGGTTCCAGCCAGATTGTACATCCAAACTTTTGTTAACAAACTTCATTTTTTCTTTTCCACCAAAGAGCTTTTCGCCGATGCTATTTGTAATGACACCAATCAATGCTGTTATTCCGATGATGAGGGCAGCAACCGTAATAAAATCAATAAAAAAAGCAATCATTTGAAAACTCCCCCTTTGCCTGTCTGTATGTTTATTGTATGAGATAAAAAATGAAAAAGAAAGAAATGTCAGAAAAATATTTAATTTACTTTAGAAATCGTGTAGACAGGAGGGAGGATATTTGTTAAAATAAGAACAAACGTTCCTTTTCATTCTCATTTGTATAGTCTTACATTTCTTAATTGATTTATCAAGAAAAAGTAAGAAAACGTTCTCTTTTTCATAGGGAAGATTATAGATAAATAACTATATATTATATGAAAAATCTATGAGAAGTGAGTAGTAAAAGGATTGAAAGTTATTGTTAAAGTACAGCTGAAGTGAGCGTAATCATGTTACATAGCAGTGAAATACACGGAAGAGTTTTCTCAACTAGCAGGAAATTTACTGTATATTTCTTGCAAAATCTATTGTATAATGATTATAGAAGTTACTTATTAAAAGTAATTGTTGTTTATTATAAGTTGTTGCTTACATGAAATGCGATTTTTGTACTTTTCAATAAGACAAGTTATCGCGAAAAATTGCTGAAGTTAGAAATTAAAACTGTATTTAGTACAGAATTTGTACTCTTTAAGGAGAGTGAGCTTTGTATGGTAACATTATATAGTTCTCCAAGCTGTACGTCTTGTAGAAAGGCGAAATTATGGCTAGAGGAAAATCATATTCCCTATACAGAACGTAATATTTTCTCAGATCCATTAACGATTGAGGAAATTAAAGAGATTTTACGTATGACAGAAAGCGGAACGGATGAGATTATTTCTACTCGTTCGAAAGTTTTCCAAGAATTGAATGTAAACTTAGAGTCTTTACCACTTCAAGATTTATATAAGATGATTCGTGACTATCCAGGGATTTTACGTCGTCCAATTATGATTGACGAGAAACGCCTTCAAGTTGGTTACAACGAAGACGAAATTCGTCGTTTCTTACCACGTACAGTAAGAACGTTCCAATTACGTGAAGCACAACGTCTTGTAAATTAATTATAATAATATGAAAACCTTCTACCTATTATATAGTAGAAGGTTTTTTTTAATGTTTCACATTGCGTAATCGAACTTGTTGTACGATAAAGCCGATGCATAAAATAGTGAAAATGAACAAATAAGGAATGCTTGTAGTGAAACTTGGATTGTTATGAAAAAAGGTTGCAAGTCTGTCTTCATGTGTAACCATTTTTCCTGCAGTATAGGCAAGAATCGCTGCACCGCAATAAATGAGGAATGGAAATCGTTCCATAAGTATTAAAATAAGTTTGCTGCCCCAAATAATAATCGGGATAGAAATGAGTAAGCCGATTATGACGAGTAAAAATCTCCCGTGAGCTGCACCTGCAATGGCAATAACATTATCAAACCCCATAACGAGATCCGCGAAAACAATTGTCCGCACAGCTTGAAATAAAGTTGTTTTTCCTTGAATAGAAGAAAGATCGTTGCTATTATCGGTTAATAAATTGACTGCAATTAATGTAAGTAAAACCCCGCCAATCAATTGTAGAAATGGAATGTCGAGTAAATAGACAGCTAGTATAGTAAGGATGATTCTTAGTACAATCGCTAAAAGAGTACCGATCAAAATAGCCTTATTTCGTTTCGATTCAGGTAAATTTCGGCTAGCTAGTGCGATGACGATTGCATTGTCACCACCTAATACAACATCGATACCGACAATCATTAGTACGGATGTTAAAAACTCTAAGTCCATTCGTCTGCCTCCATTTATGATGTTTTAATAAGCGAACTATATGTATGTGATGAAGAAAGTTGTTGTTAAATAATCTCTTCTAATAGAAGTTTCACTTTATTACAGTGTACGGGGGAATGTGGAAATGTATGTCCAAATTTTTTGTAAGTAAGAAATCGCTATAATAATATATTTATGTAGTTTATCGAGTAAAGATAGGCATATAACTATTTTTGTAAAATAAATCGATTTTATTTCCATTCTGGAGAATCTTATCATAAAATGAGAGTACAAGAATCTATTGATTTGTCATATGAGTGGGGAATCCCTTCATAACAATTCTAAGCAGGAAGGGAGAGTTGTATTTTGGATATTGAAAGAATTAATGATCATACGATGAAATTTTTTATTACGTACATTGATATAGAGGATAGAGGATTTAATCGTGAAGAAATTTGGTATGATCGCGAACGAAGTGAAGAGCTCTTTTGGGAGATGATGGACGAAGCTCGTGATCATGACGATTTCTTTATTGATGGACCGTTATGGATTCAAGTGCAAGCAGTCGATAAAGGGATTGAAGTACTTGTCACGAAAGCAGAGCTTTCAAAGGACGGACAAAAGCTGGAACTACCGATAGGGGTAGACAAAATTATAGATATTCCTCTAGATGAAGGCATCGAATCATTATTCCAACAAGAATTAGTCGAAGAGGTAGAAGAACAAACAGGAACAAACTTTAATGAAGATGGTACGTTTGGCTTTTTAATTAAATTTAATGATTTTGAAGATGTCATTTCATTAAGTCATCGTCTTATCTTTGAAGATATAAAAGATGAGCTGTATTCATTTGAGGACCGCTATTATGTATATGTGGAATTCGATGAAGTGCTACATGATGAAGAAGAAATCGATCGTATTTTAAGTATTATTTTAGAATATGGAGAAGAATCAACTTTAACAATTCATCGTGTAAGTGAGTATGGAAAACAAATTGTGAAAGAGCATGCGCTTGAAACGATTCGCAATAATTTTCCTGCTAAAACGTAGGCCGATTTCTGTAGTATGAAATCGGCTTTTTATATGAAGAATAGGAAAGCTTTCTTAGTTAGGAGGTAAGAGATGAAAAATACGTTAAAGCTGATTTTCTTTATACTGCTATTGTTCGCATTATTTGTTTCGTTACGTATGTTTATTGATGTAGCATTTTATTCAGATGTGATTGGGATAAAAGATGTTTCGATTTTAGGTATTATTAGTATTTTATTTACAGTATCTGCGTTTTTAATTGGTTGCGTTATTTTCTTAGAAAATCGACATCCATCTAAAACACTTACATGGTTAATTGTTTTAGGAATTTTTCCGGTATTTGGTTTCTTTGCTTATTTATTATTCGGACAAAATTTTCGAAGAAAAAGAATGTTCCAAAAGAAGGCGTTACTTGATGAACAGGCGTTTTTACAATATAAAGGGCATGAAGATTACGAAGAACGAATTTTACGCAATCATAAGCATCAAGAACTGTTATTTCGTTTAGCGGATCGATTAGGAGCTTTAAATATTTCATTTCAAACTGAAACGAGGACATTAACAAATGGAGATGAAACGTTTCGGGCTATTTTAAATGGGTTAAAACGAGCGAAACATCACATTCATATGGAATATTACATTGTGCGTGATGATAAATTAGGAACAGAAATTAAAGATATTTTAATACAAAAATCGAAAGAAGGCGTTGTTGTTCGCTTTTTATATGATGCGGTTGGAAGTTTTAAGTTATCGAAATCGTATATTGAAGAATTAAACGATGCAGGTGTAGAAATGATTCCATTCTTTCCTGTGCGCTTTCCGATTTTAAACGATAAGATTAATTATCGAAATCATAGGAAAATTGTTGTGATTGATGGGAACGAAGGATTTGTAGGCGGATTAAATATCGGTGATGAGTATTTAGGGAAAAATAAATATTTTGGCTTTTGGCGAGATACGCATTTGTATTTACGTGGTGAAGCGGTTCAAAGTTTACAACTTATTTTCCTTCAAGACTGGTTTTATATGACGGGAGAGGCTGTGCTAGCCCCTGAATATTTACAAGCAAAAGCAGTTGAGGGTGATCATTGGGGAGGAGTGCAGCTAGTTGCAGGTGGCCCCGATAATAAGTGGGAAACGATTAAGCATTTATATTTCGCAATGATCGCTTCTGCTCGGAAATCAATTTGGATTGCAACGCCGTATTTTATTCCGGATGATGATATTTTATCCGCATTAAAGGTTGCTGCACTTGCTGGTATTGATGTTCGTTTATTAATGCCGAGTAAACCGGATAAGCGTACTGTCTTTTACGCATCGAGATCGTACTTCCCAGAGCTTTTAGATGCAGGAGTAAAGATATATGAATACGAAAAAGGTTTTCTTCATAGTAAAATTGTCATCGTTGATTCTGATTTAGCTTCAATTGGGACAGCTAATATGGATATGAGAAGTTTTCATTTGAATTTTGAAGTAAATGCCTTTTTATATGATACAGATAGCATTCGAAAACTTGTTCAAGACTTTAAAGATGATTTAGAAGAATCAAGTGAAATTCATGGTGATCATTTTCATAAAAGACGTCTTCATAGACGAATTGTTGAATCAACGTACCGATTATTATCACCTTTATTATAAAAAGAGATGTCCGAAATTGGGACATCTCTTTTTTAAAAGGAATTTGTAACAAATTGTAGAATATAAGGAGCTGAAAGGGTGTGATTACGATATTTATCGCTAAAAGAGAAAACGGTGAAAAAATTCATTTACTCTATAATTGTAATGAAGAGCTTTTGCGCCGTATGCGTCAACAAGAACGATTCTTTTGTGTAGCTTGCGGAAAGGAAGTGCAAATGAAATTAGGGAAACAAAAAAGTTGGCATTTTGCTCATAAAAAAGTGGATTCATGTCTTGCCTTTTATGAAGCGGAATCAAAGTATCATATGCATGGTAAAGAATTGTTATATAGATGGTTCAAACGTCAAAACTTTCAGGTGGATATAGAGTACTACCTCCCAGAAATTAAGCAACGACCAGATGTTTTTGTAGAGAGGGCGGGTAGAAAAATTGCAATTGAATACCAATGTGCAAACCTCGCTATAGAGCAGCTGTACAAAAGAACATATTCGTATTGGCAAGCTGGTATACAGGTCATTTGGATCGTTGGTGGAAATCAATTGAAAAAGCAATCTGCATATTGGATGAAATTTTCCTCACTTATGGCTTTCTCCTTACAATCTTATCCTCAGCCACTTCTTATTTTCTTCTGTCCGAAACAAAAATCATTTATGAAATGTGCATTTGTCACTCCCTTTTCTACAAATGTTTTTTTCTCACATACTATATATTTACCAACTGATGCGACTACTTTTGAAATGCTTTTTTCTCCTGTTCCTTTCGGGAAAGAAAGATTGGGTGAAGAGTGGAAGAAGAGAAAGAAAAACTTTCGCCAAAATGCCTTACCGATTTGGAATTATAATTATAAGTCATTATTACGCCTCTTATATCAATTTAAATGTACCCCAGCGAGCTTTCCTTCTGAAATTGGTGTTCCACTCCCTTCTGCATTTGCTTTTCAAACAAACCCATTTATATGGCAAGCTTTTCTATATATGAAGTGTATAGGGGAGCTTGCAGTGGGAGAGTGTATTTCTCTTCAATACGTGTGTAGTTATGTAAAAAGGTATACGAAAAGGCGGATACTTCCGTACTTTTCGCAGCACATATGGAAAATGGCAGTTACTGAATATATGACATTTTTATGCTATATAGGTGTTTTACGTAAAGTGAGAACTTATACGTACCGAAAAATAAGGGATGCCGTGATGTTAAAAACAGAGGAGGAAATTATGAAACATGATGAGATTTGCTTAATACATGCGCTATCTTTATTTGAGGCAAATTTTAACATGAGAGGAGGAAAAGCGGATATAATAAAGAATGATTGTGAAGGAATTACATAAGAAAAAAACGAATTGTACTTAAGTAGAGATATTTAAAGGAGGGCTTAAAGAATGTCTGAACAAAACAAAGCGAAAGCATTACCAGATCGCAACGAGATTGAAGAAGCAAGTACGTGGCGATTAGAAGATATTTTCCAAACGGATGCAGAATGGGAAAAAGAATTCCAAGCTATTAAAGAGCTATTACCGAAGTTAACTGAATTTAAAGGGAAACTTGGTGACTCTGCGGACAATTTACTTGAGGCATTGCAATATGAAGATGAAATATCAATGCGATTAGGTAAGTTATATACATATGCTCATATGCGTTACGATCAAGATACAACAAACTCTGTATATCAAGCATTAAATGATCGTGCAACAAATTTATATTCACAAGTATCTAGTAGCACAGCGTATATTGTGCCTGAAATTTTATCGATTTCAGAAGATACATTGCAAACATTCTTGAAGGAAAATAGAGATTTAAGTGTATATGAACATGCATTAGAAGAAATTACACGTCAACGCCCGCACGTATTATCAGAAGCTGAGGAAGCTTTATTAGCGGAAGCATCTGAAGTAATGAGTTCATCAAGCAATACATTTGGTATGTTGAATAACGCGGATTTAAAATTCCCATCTATTAAAGGGGAAGACGGAGAAGAAATAGAAATTACACATGGCCGTTACATTCAGTTTTTAGAAAGTGATGATCCTCGTGTTCGCAAAGATGCATTTAAAGCTGTATATGAAACGTACGGAAAATTTAAAAACACATTCGCAAGTACGTTAAGCGGAGCAGTAAAACGTAATAATTTCAATGCGCGTGTTCGTAAATATGATTCTGCTCGCCAAGCTGCACTGAGCAATAATAATATTCCGGAAGCAGTATACGATCAACTCGTTGAAACAGTAAATGACAACTTACATTTATTACACCGTTACATCGATATTCGTAAGCGTGCACTAGGACTTGATGAGCTTCATATGTATGATTTATATACACCACTTGTACCAGAAGTGAAAATGAATGTGAAATACGAAGAAGCGCAAGACCTTTTATTAAAATCTTTAAACGTACTTGGTGATGAATATGTTGATATTTTGAAAGAGGCATATGAAAATCGCTGGGTAGATGTGTATGAGAATAAAGGAAAACGAAGCGGGGCATATTCATCTGGTGCATATGGAACAAATCCGTATATTTTAATGAACTGGCATGATAATGTAAATAATTTATTTACACTTGCTCATGAGTTTGGTCATTCGGTGCATAGTTACTATACAAGAAAAACACAACCGCACGTATATGGTGATTATTCCATCTTCGTAGCAGAAGTGGCATCTACTTGTAATGAAGCACTTCTAAATGATTATTTATTAAAAACGACAGAAGATAAGAAAGAGCGTCTATATTTATTAAATCATTATTTAGAAGGGTTCCGTGGTACTGTATTCCGTCAAACGATGTTTGCAGAGTTTGAACATATTATTCATAAGAAAGTACAAGAAGGACATGCTGTTACGCCAGACATGTTAACGGAAATTTACTATGATTTAAATAAGAAATATTTCGGTGACGCTTTAGTAATCGACGAAGAGATTGGTTTAGAATGGTCTCGTATTCCACACTTCTACTACAACTATTACGTATATCAATACGCAACAGGATTTAGTGCAGCGACAGCTCTATCTAAACAGATTTTAGAAGAAGGACAACCAGCAGTAGAACGTTATATTAACGAGTTCTTAAAAGCAGGAAGCTCTGATTATCCAATTGAAGTGCTGAAAAAAGCAGGAGTAGATATGGCATCTCCTGAACCAGTAAAAGAGGCACTACAAGTATTTGAAGAGAAATTAAATGAATTAGAAGCATTATTATTTGAAGAAAAGTAATGAAAAAAGACGAGGGATTGTATCCTCGTCTTTTTGTTGAATAGATTCAATGTCGATATTTGTCGGAGAGAAAGGTGAATTTCTTTGTTTTTCTAACTGAAAGGATAGTTTTACGACTGATTTTTAAAATTAAAACCCTTTGAATCGTTTTTTATAATTGAAATAAGAGAGAGTGATAACGATGATTCCAAATAAAAGAGGTAAGGCAATAATTTTAGGAAAAGCTTGTAGTAGAGAGAGGATGTACAAGAAAAAAGAAACGATGACAGCTAGAAAGAGAAGAGCAATATAAGATTTTTTCATAAATAAACCCCCTAAATGACCTTTTTTATAGCTTATTCAAAAATGAAAACGTTTAGAATGTGACAAAAGTGTGAAATTCGACAAAAGGGGTTGTCATCTGACGTCGAATCTTGTAATATAATAAGCGTGAACGAATTCACATACAAACATATACCCCTTTGTTTGAACGTGAAAATTTCTCCCATCCCCTTTAATATTTTTATAAGCCGTAAAGAAAAAGACCTGGTGTTTACACCAGGTCTTTTTCTTTTGCTATCCATTTCCAATAACGTTCGCATTTTACTTCTATCATTTGTACTTTTCGTTTCAGTTGTAATTTTTTTAGTTCGCGTTCAATTTCTTGTTGCGGACAATCATAAATAAATGCTACTTCTTTTGAAGATATAAATTGTGTTGCTTCTAGTAACACTTCTAAAGGTGGTAATGGTTCTGGCTCAATTTCACATTTTACAAGTTCTTTCAATAATTGTACGTATACATCGTAGGAATAATTTCCAGCGATTTTAATACCTTCTTCATCTGAGTTCGCATGAAAAAAGACGAGGGAAGGTATTTCTGTAATATGCATTTCATTCGTGAATTTCAAGTCACATTGGAAAGCTTTTTTTGCACTAGCAGAATGTAGATCTTTTTTAAATTCTTCTACATCAATATTGCTATCTTTCGCACATGCAAGTAATAGTTCGCAGTCAGGGTTTGATACATTTTCAAGGAAAATGTATTCTTGGAGTTTTCGCAAAAACTTCGAACCTGCTTTTCGGCCTTGCAACTCCGCTGCCTTAATTGCCATCGAAACTAAATATGGTGTTGACGATGCTTCTTGCATATGTACCTTTCCATCACATGAAAAACCTTGTAAACTGGTTGTCTTTTCCCACACAAATCGAATATTAGCAGGTTTATTCCATTTGTGTGAGGAAGCGTTCGTTCCATCCACTTTTCCTGTTACGATATGACGAATAGAGAAGTATTTCCCGTATTCAAGCCATAGTTTAATAATAAAAGGCTCAATTTCCCAGCAATCTTTACAAAGTGGATCAATAAATAAATATGCTTCTACAGACTTATGCTCGCATGCGGAAGGAGATGGCATATTTATATGCTTTGCTTCCTGCTTATCCATTACACTTCACCTGTTTCGTTTGGAGTATTAACCATATGCTGAGCGGTTAATGCTAAACGTTCAAAAACAAACTCTCTTATATGACCATGAACTCCAGTATCATCCATTGCTTGCTCCATACATGATAGCCAAGCCTCTGCTCGTTTTGGAGTAATCTCAAACGGAAGATGGCGTGCTCTTAACATAGGATGACCATGTTCTTCAGTGTACAAATTAGGACCACCTAAATATTGTGTTAAAAATTGCTTCTGCTTCCTAGCGGTTTCTGTTAAATCTTCCGGGAAGATGGGAGATAAGTCAGGGTGTTTACTGACATAGGAATAAAATGTATCTACTAATATTGCAATGCATTGTTCACCGCCAATTGCTTCAAATGGTGTCATCGGTTGCTTGCTCATCCTTTATAAACTCCTTTTTCCATGAAATGTATATCTATTGTAGCAATGGAATGTTCGAGAGGGCAAATAAACAGCTTTCTCAAAGATTCTTTGCTTATTCTACGGGTGTAAACTTTTTTAGTGAGATGTATCCACTAGTGAAACATATTCACTAGTGGAATTTTCACTTTAGCGTGCTTTTTTTTGTTTGGCAAGGAAAAAGCGTTTTACTTTGTTATTTGTATGGCGAACAGGTATGTTATGTTGCGTTAATAAATGAATAAATGCAGCTTTTCCTGTTTCTTCATCTTGCACTTCAAATTCAATTTCATAATCATCGTGATTGTAATAGAAACTATGATCAAAGACAAGCGTTCCGCCTTTAAATAATGTTTCTGCTCTTTCTGTTGTTAAACTACCCATATATGTTAAAGCAGAAACAGGAATTTGTAATTTGTGTAATTGATCTACTACTGCTCCTTGAATGATTGTGTTTGTTTCCATCATCATTTTTGCTTCGTCTTCTGTTACGACTTGATGCGTTTCTAATAAACCGATTTCTGCAGGTTGTTTCAACGTTAACGTATAAGTTTCTCCTTTATGACGAATACGAAGTGCAGAGCCAGCTTCTTTTAACGAGAAGTCAGGTGTTTCAAAGTAGTGATTCACTTGTTTTGTAAATGCTTCAATAGAAAACGATTTACATAATGTATCGAATTCTTCTTTTGTAACGATATTTTTGAATTCAATTTCAATTTCTTGTGTCATTGTATAATCTCCTTTTGAAAAATAATTCTTTACACATTATCGCTTTTTCATAAATTTGGTTCAATGTTTTATTTGTTTGCGTCCATGTTATGATACAATAATACTGTTAAGTAAGACAGGAAGTTGAGATGGAGGAGTTAGAGCATGCAAAATAAAATCCAAGTTAAGAGCGTAGAAAAGAGAGAGAATGCTCTTATTTTTTGTGCGGAAAATAGTGAAATAGAGGTAAAGGAGTTAAGTGCGCGTAATCACGTACTTGTAGACTCAGACAATTTATCATTTTTATATATCTTAGAAAATGAATCATCTTTCATTTATGTAAGTATTCCGCACACATGCTGGGAAGCAATGCATGAAGCGATGAATAACGATGTGGTTATGTTCGTTCGCGTGAATGACATTGAAATGGAATTAGAAGGATTAAAAGAAGAAGTAGAATATTTAGTTGAAAATATTGAAGGTAATGCAAATTACGGAGAAGAATTAGTAACTGCTGTAGAAAAAGTATTTCTATAAGCAAATGGATTGATTTTGGTGGTGGTTGAAATGAATCGAAATTGGGAAGAATTTTTAGCACCTTACCACCAAGCGGTGGCAGAGCTAAAAGTGAAACTAAAAGGAATGCGTACTCAATTTGCAATGTTAACAGAGCATTCTCCAATTGAGTTTGTAACAGGAAGGGTAAAGTCGGTTGCAAGTATTATTGATAAAGCGGAGAAGAGAAATGTACCGCTAGACCGATTGAGAGAAGATATGCAGGATATTGCTGGGCTTAGAATGATGTGTCAATTTGTTGATGAGATTAAGCCTGTTGTAGAATATCTTCGAAAACGAAATGACTTTGAAATCGTGGAAGAACGTGATTATGTCACGCAAAAGAAAGATAGCGGTTATCGTTCTTATCATGTTGTCATTAGTTATCCTGTTCAAACGATTCAAGGTGAACAAAAAGTATTGGTAGAAATCCAAATACGCACGCTAGCAATGAACTTTTGGGCAACAATTGAGCATTCTTTAAATTATAAATATAGTGGACGTTTTCCTGAAGATATTAAAATACGATTGCAACGTGCAGCTGAAGCGGCGTTTTTATTAGATGAAGAAATGTCTTCTATTCGTCTTGAAATTCAAGAAGCGCAAAAGGCTTTTTCAAGAAAGCAAGAAACGAAAGATTCCGAATCATAAACTAAAGGGTGTTGGGCGATGAAATTTACAATTATGTCAAAGGGAGATCAATCATCAGATACACTGGCAAGCACGATGAAAGAGTACTTGCTAGATTTTGGATTTATAATGGATGAAAAGGAACCCGATATTGTAATTTCTGTTGGGGGAGATGGAACGCTTTTATATGCGTTTCATCGTTATTATAATCGATTGGATGAAACAGCATTTGTTGGTGTACATACAGGACATCTAGGTTTCTATGCAGATTGGTTACCAACAGAAGTAGAGAAATTAGTAATTGCGATTGCGAAAACACCATTCCAAGTGGTGGAATATCCGCTTTTAGAAGTTATTATTCGCTATGTGAATGGAAGTAAAGAGTCACAGTATTTAGCGATGAATGAGGCGACTGTAAAAAGTGCAGAAGGTACATTAGTAACAGAAGTAGAAATACGCGGAGAATATTTTGAAACATTCCGCGGAGATGGCCTTTGTATCTCTACTCCTTCAGGAAGTACCGCGTATAATAAAGCGCTTGGCGGAGCAATTATTCACCCATCTATTGAAGCGATTCAAATTGCAGAAATGGCGTCCATTAACAATCGTGTATTTCGTACTGTAGGATCGCCACTCGTATTGCCGAAGCATCATACATGTGTGTTAAAGCCAGCTGCAGGAATGAACTTACAAATTACAGTGGATCATTTAACGATGGTTCATCAAGATGTGAAATCAATCCAGTATCGCGTCGCAAACGAGAAAGTACGATTTGTTCGTTTCCGCCCATTCCCGTTCTGGAAACGAGTTCGTGACTCGTTTGTTGCAGATAAATAGAAAGGGTTATATATTTGAACAGATTTACATTGAAATGGGATATAGGGCCGGCTCAAGAGGGAACTTTAGTTAGGGAATTTTTGAAAACGAAAGGTATTTCTAAAGCCGCTTTAACGGATATAAAGTTTCATGGCGGAGCAATTGAAGTAAATGGTCAACATGCGAGTGTTCGTCATCAGTTGCGTGCTGGTGAAGAATTACGTGTCTTTTTTCCAGTGGAGGAAAGAAGTGAAGGGATGATGGCAGAAGATATTCCTTTATGCATTATATATGAAGATGACGCGGTTCTTATCATTAATAAAGAGGCGAATATGTCAACGATTCCGTCTAGAGAACATCCGGCAGGAAGTGTTGCCAATGCGCTGTTATCTCATTATGATAAGCAGCATCTTGCAAGTACAGTGCACATCGTAACACGTTTAGATCGTGATACTTCGGGGCTTATGCTTATTGCAAAAAATCGTTTCGTGCATCATCTTTTATCGAAGCAGCATCAACAAAAAGCTGTGAAACGAACGTATGAAGCAATTGTTCACGGAAAGATTGTAGAACGAGAAGGAATGATTGATGCACCAATTGGTCGAAAATCTGATAGCATTATTGAGCGAATAGTTTGTGAGGATGGACAAAGGGCAGTTACTCATTTTAAAGTAATTGATAGTACATATCATAAGACACATGTAGCGCTTGAGCTTGAGACAGGAAGAACGCATCAAATTCGTGTGCATATGGCTCATATAGGACATCCATTACTTGGTGATAGCTTATATGGAGGGAGAAGGGATGAAATGAAACGGCAAGCACTTCATAGTAAATCTTTGACGTTTTATCATCCTATTTTAGAGAAAGAGATGTCTTTCACTATAAAGCTTCCAAGCGATATGCAAGAAGTGTTGCGGCATACTTAAAAAGGGAACAAAATTCTTATATTATAAAGAATTTTGTTCCCTTTTTTCTTAGCGGAATAATATTAAAATTTGGTTTTCACCCGTACGCTTTATAACGAAAAATCCATTTTCGGCTTTTGTAGCAATGCCATTGTCATTTGGAAGACAAAATCCATGTGCTTCGCAAGTGCCGTCATCACGTACTAACATTTGTCCAATTAATCCGACAGGAAGCCACTCGGCGCGATCTTTTCTGGCTACATATTTGCGAGTTGGATCCCATTCTGTATTTAAAAGAGGTTGTATTTCTTCGGTTTCCGTCCATACATATTGGCGTTTTCCAAAGTTATCTGTTTTATAACGTTTTTCCCAACTTAAAGCCCCGCTATTTCCTATAAGGGCAGGGGTTGCACTAGATATTCCTAAAATGAACGAGTCGTGTGAAGTAGCTATCCGAATTTTTTCTTCGCTACTAAATGTAACGAAATAACCGACATCAATAGGTTTATGATCTTCGGTTTCAAACATTTGTGCAAAATCCGTTCCACTTGCATTGTAAGACGCACCCTCAATGTACATTTCTCCATTATGGGCAAGCCATTTAGCCCCGATATTATGGTCGGTGTCGCTTACACCATTTGCAATAAACCAAGAATAAGCTTCTTCTGCAGTGCCGAAGCGCCCCATAATATGGCTACCTGCAAAATGAGCTGTTGATGTATGATGACCTTCCGCATGAGAAGAGGATCCGTTAGCGATAGTTGCGGTTCCTTCTGCGTGTGCTGCTTCGCCTAAAGCAATCGTCTGTTTACCCTCTGCATGAGAATAAGCTCCGCCTGCTGTCGTTTCACTTCCCTCACTATGCGAACTATGTCCAGTTGCTTTTGAGTTTGATCCCTCTGCATGAGAGAAAGAACCTTTTGCGTGTGTTAATAAGCCTTCCGCATGTGCTGCCATGCCCTCCGCATGAGAGTGAAGCCCTTCCGCATATGCATATCGGCCGCCCCTTTTAACTTTTGTATTTTCAGGTGTAGGTGTCTCAATTATGAGTGGTTTTTCAGTTTGTATATCATTCGATGAAGCCAATGCCTCTTTTATTTTTTTTACTTTGTTTATAATAGCAGCTGGAATTTCTGGTTCCACTTTTTTATTTATTGCTACAGAAATATTTTCTTCCGTCTTTTCTTCTGTTTGATTAGAATGTATTACCTGTTCATCTTGATTTGAGAGCTGTTTATTTTTTTGCTGCATTTTTATTTTTCTGCGATCGATTATGCGGCTCATCACAGCATTTTCTAAAGAGACATATGTTGGTTTTACTTTGCTTTTTTTTGATGACTCTTGTTCTTCCAGTTCTTCTATCGCTGCAGCCCGAATACTACACCAGTTGTTAATTCCGTACATGGGCAGATATAAAGGGGGAAATTTTCTTTTTTGTTTAGAAGATTTTTTCTTCATTATGTCACCTCCTGCGACATTATATGTAGTGTAATTAAAAAAAGATGCACTTTATTGCATCTTTTTTTAATTACTTTACCTAGTTTTATATGAGATCTGCCTAAATAATACGGTAATCTTTCGCTAAGTAAGGTAGTTATGAAATTGGACGGAATTTCTCAGCGACAAAAGGTAAAGAAGAAGGAACAGAGATAGTCTCCATTTCAGGATAACGTAATCCGGTTAATTTGCCACCAAATACAGCACCAGTATCAATATTGACTGTCTGATTGACGAATCGAGGTTCTGCTACTGGTGTATGTCCATATACAATCCAAGCTTGCCCCTTGTACTCTTGCGCCCAATCGCGACGGACAGGTGAGCCATCGGCATGCTTTTCTCCTGTAATATCGCCATATAATACAAAGGTTTGTACTTTTTTATCTCGTCTTCCTATGTAATCTTGCCGAATCCCAGCGTGACATACGATTACTCTTTTTTCATCTAGTATGTGGTAGAGCGGTGATTGTTCATAAAGAGTGATAAACTTTTCTTTTATAATGTTTTGCTTATGAGAAGGGAGTGCCTCATATTCAGCAACAGTTGTTTCAAGTCCGTGAGCGACTGTTACATTACGCCCAAGGAAAAATCGATATAGTTTATTACAGTGATTTCCAGGAGCGTAATAAGCTTCTTTTTTATGTATGACAAGTTCCCATACAATTTCAATCATACGTAATGAATGAGGACCACGGTCTGTAATATCGCCAACGAATGCAAGTTTACGTTGGTCAGGGTGAACCGGTAGACCGCTACTCCAGTTATATCCTAGCTTCTCTGTTAAATTTTGAAACTCTTGGAAGCATCCATGAATATCTCCTATAATGTCATATTTCATATTTAAACCTCCATCGTATTTTTCATTAGTATATCTAAAAAAGGATAGAGATAAAAATATAGCGTTTTTGTGTTGTTCATTTAAACATAAAGATTTTCGTTCTTGAGCGAACATTTAAAATGAATCCAATCGCAATCATGTATGTAAGCAGTGAACTTCCTCCGTAACTCATAAGAGGTAATGTTATCCCTGTAATGGGAAGTAATCCGATTGTCATCCCGATATTTTGGAATACTTGGAAAGTAAACATTCCGATTGTACCAGCGCAAATGTAACTACCGAAAGGGTCATTACTTTCTAAAGCAATATGAATCATTCGAAAAATGAGTAAGAAAAAAAGAGAAATAATGACACTTGCGCCTAGAAAGCCAAATTGTTCAGCGACATTAGTGAAAATAAAATCTGTATGTGGTTCTGGAAAATATACTTGTCCATTTTCCCACCCTTTTCCTTGCATTTCTCCGGATCCAGTCGCTAAGAATGCTTGTCTTAATTGATAGCCTTGTGCATCATATTTGTAAGGTGCTAACCATCCGTAGAAGCGATTTAATTGATACTCTTTTAAAATGTGTGCTTTAAAGAAATCTGTGTGAGTAAAAAAAATATATATTAATGTAGATCCAGCAACGAAAGTACCTGAAACTAATCCAAAAATAAAACGCCATCGTATGCCAGAAACTAGTATCATTGCTGCAAGCATCGCTGAAATGACCATTGTGTTTCCTAAATCTGGTTCTTTTGCAATAAGTAGTAGTGGTGGCAAGCTTGTCGCAAATATTTTTCCAAGTAGTAAAAAATCGTCATGTATCGTTTGGGAAAAATATTTCTCATTATGATTTGCTATAATTCGTCCAATGACGATAATTAAAAACAATTTCATAATTTCAGAAGGCTGAAAATTTCCGATGCCTGGGAGCCTGTACCAAGCGGTAGCGCCTTTAATTGTAACGGCACCTGGTACTTGAAGTTCTAGTCCAATAAGTAGTACCATTGCAAAGCTGTACAAATACCAAGCAATTTTTTGATAACGATCGAAGTCGATAATCATAATAACACCAATGGCTATAAATCCAATGAAATACCATTGGATTTGCTTTAGTACAAAATTGACGTTTTGTAAAAATGGCGGTAAAGAGGCTTGCGCACTTGCAATAGCACAACAACTAACAATCCCAATGGCAAATAAAATAAATAGTAATACGTAGTCTATTTGATATTGAGAATTTGGATCTTTCAATGTAGGTATTCCTTTCTACTGCTCTTTATAGTAATGGATTTTATCCCGCATTAATGGGCAGTAAGACCCCCACCTCAAAATTCAGCGAAAGCGAAGAAGTTAGGTGGGGGATCAACTGCCCGTAAAAGCCCGATTGGTGAGAGCTGATTAAAGTTTCACTTTATAGTATGAGAAAGAATGTATGAACTATACGAATGATTCACATATAGTCCATACACTTTTAATTTTGCAGAGTAGTTTAATTGTTTAGCTCTTTAATAATTATATCCAAACAATGAGAGAGACGTACATGTGCGTCAGGAAAAATATCTAGTTGATGAAGATAGTATTTTAAGGAACTTTTACACCATTGGTAAGCACTAAGTAGAGCTGCTCTATAGTCCGTAGTATTTTGTAAAAAGCCATATTCTTTTGCTGTTATAACAAGGTGTGTGAAATCTTCACAACCTTGAAGGAGCTTATTGTGTATTTGTTGTCCAGCATGGTAGCGAAATTGACTTAAAGGCTCAGAAATGTATATTGCATTTCCTTTAGAAAGTAAAGAAATCCATGAGGCCATATCAACACTACAAGAATATTGTCGCTCTTTAAGGGTGCCAAAAGGTTCAGTGAGCAATTCCTTTCGGAACAAAGTAGTTGTAGGCTCACCGATAATGTTGTGTCCGCCCTTTAACATCCAATTACCTAAAAATATCCCGTTTAATGGGGTGTCTTCACTATATAACCTTTGTGTTGGATGGGAATCACCTATTAGATTTCCATGATCATCAATGCGTACTCGATAAGAAGTAACAAGAGCAAGATTTTTATTGGGATCTTGCTCAAAATAGGTCATCATTTTTTGTATTTTATGCTTATAAAACACGTCATCGTCCATTAAAAAATTTATATACTCACCATTTGATTTTTCTATGAGCATAAGGTCATTGTGAAATTGTCCTAGAGTAGGGGTATTTCGAATGTATGTTATATTTTTATAATTTGGTAAGTATTGTTCGCGTATTAAAGTTGCTGTTTCATCATTTGTACTATCATCTCCGATGATGATTTCAATATTTGAATAAGTTTGTGCCAATGCACTTTCTAGAGCAATTTTGAAATAATGAGGCCGATTATAAGTAGGAATAAGGATGGAAACGAGAGGTGGATTTTTTTCATTCATCATACATAACTTCCTTTCAGAAGCTTTTTTTTGTTAGAACAATATCTTGGTAACTTGTATATTCATGTCTGCCGCACCATAAACCGTAATGCGGCTTATTGATTATTTCTAGGCCGTACTTATTCAATAGATTGCAAATATCTGTCTCAGGATAAGCAACTGCGAAATTCGGAATATCTTTATTTACAACGTAGCAATTTTCGATTCGATGATAAAAACCTAATGTACTTTGTCCTGCATTTAAATAATAGGATGATTCAGGGTTTATAAGAAAGAATGTAATGAAACATCTCCCGTCTTTTTTTAATACACGTACAATTTCAGATACGTAATGTTCTAATTCTTTTGGGAGAAGATGTGTAAATACAGAAGTTAAAAAGATAAAATCGAATGTTCCGTCTTCATAGGGAAAACGATATTGAGAGGCATCTTCTTTTCCTTCCGGATTATAGAATTGATTGTATATGTCAACATGTTCAAAGTGAAAATTATTACGCATAGTTGAAATGTTATTTTGACACCAAGTAATTCCATCTTTAAACAAATCAAATCCATAATACGCTCCATCATCATTTAAGTAATTCATTAATGGTACAGCCATTCGGCCGACACCGCAGCCTACATCTAATACTTTTTCATTTGATTTTAAAGCACCAATTTGAATAAAATGCTTTAGGAACTCTTTTCCAACCTTTTTGAAGTCGCCACCTACATATTGGACGAGTTCAGGAGGGGGGAGTAAAGTCATTTCTTTGTTAAGTTCACTCATGAGTATACCCCTTTCTTGTATGAGAAGATGCAGTAAATCTATTAATAAAATTTTCAATTTGTAGTGAGAGAATACAGGAAAACAATTGTTATATGTAAGGAGATTCCGAAAAAGAATACTTAATTGGATTAGAAGTGAGAGAAGAATGAGTGAAAATGGAATCTCCTATAGATTAAATCTTTTTTTATTCTTTTCTCCAATAAACGCCAAATACATCAATTTTAGTAATAGGGGCTTTTAAATTTCGTTGGTTTCTAAAGTCTGTCACAGCCTCAGCGCATGGCGGTAGCCCGTAGTCATCGATAATTATATAGCCACCTTTAGAAACTTTATCATATAAGTTCACGAGACCATCCATTGTGGATTCGTACATATCACCATCAAGCCGTGCAATTGCTATTTTTTCAATTGGTGCTGTTGGTAAAGTATCTTTAAACCAACCTTTTAAAAATTTCACTTGATCATTTAGTAAATCATATTTTTTGAAATTCTCTTGTACTTGTTCTAAAGAGACGCGTAAGTAATCGAATGTGTGTAAATAATCACCGTAATCTTTTGGATATTGTTCTAGATTCGGTGCTGGCAAACCTTCAAATGAATCTGCAACCCACACATTACGATCCGTAATGTTGTTTGCTTGTAAAAAACCATTCATAAAAATGCATGATCCTCCGCGCCATACACCTGTTTCAATAAAATCACCTTCTATATTTTCACGAACAACGGTTTCCATCGCCTCTTGTAATTGGTTCATACGTTCTCGACCAATCATGCTATGTGCTGCTCTTGGCCAATCCATTCCATCATGACGTTCACTTTTAGAAACATTTGGTTTTACAATTTTTAAGTTATGGTTTTCAGCATATTGCTTAATGAATAAAGGGAGGGGGACTGTAACTGGTTCGAATTCTAGTTCTTTTGAAATATGTAGAGATGCGGGTAAGTATGCCTCATATTCTAACCATATTTCAAATAAAATGGTCTTCTTTAGCAATTCGAGATAAAGCTGAACAGCAGATTTACTTTCCATATTTGTGCCTCCTGCAAAATGTCATACAACAATATGATTATGTAGATAGCGAATGTTTCATGATTGAATTTGAAATTGAAAAAGCAGTAAAACTGATATCAGTTTTACTGCTAAGTAAAAAATTAAGCGATTTTTTCAATAATAATAGATGCATTTGTACCAAGAGCTAATGATAGCCCAAGTCCTGTAACGATTACTTCAACTAATGATGGAGTTGTCGTAATTTGCGTAATTGCTTGAACAACGATAGGTGCTCCAACTGAGATTAAAGTAGCCCCAGTACCTGGTACAGATACCCCATTTACTTGGATTGTAAGCCCCCCTAATACACTTATTGCCGCAGTATATACGATAACAGTGATTTTATAGAATCCAGTTTCAGCAATAACGAAAGTATCAGCATCTAATTGAGAAATTGCTGTACCAAACTGAGATCCAACAGTATTAAATGGTACTGGAGCATTTAGTCCAAGATCTAAAGAAATTCCAGCGGAGTTAAATGCATACAATCCTGCTGGAAGTCCTAGTCCGGATGGTCCAGTCGGTCCAGTCGGTCCAGTAGCCCCAGTCGGTCCAGTAGCTCCAGTAGCTCCAGTGTCACCAGTCGGCCCTGTAGGTCCAGTAGCCCCAGTGTCACCAGTCGGCCCCGTAGGTCCAGTAGCCCCAGTGTCACCAGTCGGCCCCGTAGGTCCAGTAGCCCCAGTGTCACCAGTCGGCCCCGTAGGTCCAGTAGCCCCAGTGTCACCAGTCGGCCCCGTAGGTCCAGTAGTCCCAGTGCCACCAGTCGGCCCCGTAGGTCCAGTCGGCCCCGTAGGTCCAGTAGGTCCAGTTGGCCCGGTAGGTACAGTCGGCCCTGTAGGTCCAGTCGGTCCAGTCGGCCCGGTCGGCCCAGTCGGAAGGGTAAACGGTGGTATCGGTGGTAATGTTGGTCCTACAAGATTAGGGTCAAATGCACTAGCTGATAAAGATTCATCGGGATTTAATCCATTTGAATAATTATTATTTGACATAAATTCACCTCCATAAAGCGTTCATTATATAGTAGATGCAAAACCGAAAGAAAATGACACGGACATTTGAATTATTGAAAAGAAATCTTAAACTACTTGAACAATTTAAAAAAATGGAAAGTTTAGTATATGTATAACATATGATTGATTTGGAAGAGGGTGATTATGTTGAACAAGCAAGGAATTACAATTAGTTTATGTATGATTGTTCGAGATGAGGAGGAGACAATAGCCCGTTGTTTAGAAACAGTTGAAAAAATTGTGGATGAAATTATAGTAGTTGATACAGGTTCCGTCGATCGAACGAAAGAAATCGTAGAGAAATATACTTCTAACATATATGATTTCCAGTGGATTGATGATTTTGCAGCAGCAAGAAATTTTTCTTTTTCAAAAGCGACGCAAGAGTATATATTGTGGCTAGATGCAGATGATGTCTTATTAGAAGATGCTCAAGAAGCATTGAAACTTTTAAAAAGAGAATTAGATCCTAAAATTGATGCTGTTTCGATGCCTTATCACCTTGCAATGGATTCTAACGGGAAACCTTTATATTGTACAAAAAGAAATCGACTTGTAAAGCGTGAAAAACAATTTCAATGGTTTGGAAAGGTTCATGAGTATTTAGCTATTTCTGGTGAGGTTTTTAGTAGTAATGTTGCTATTACACATAAAAAAGAAAAAAAAGTAACAAATCGTAATTTGAAAATTTTTCAAAATACTGTAGCGGCAGGTGAAGAATTAAGTCCGAGAGATTTATTTTATTACGCAAATGAATCTACAGATAACCAAAAATATGATGATGCAGTTCTTCTATATGAAACATTTCTTAATCAAGACGAAGGATGGTATGAAGAGAAAATTTATGCATGTGGTAAGTTAGGAGATTGCTATGCAAAGCTCGGAATGTGGGAGAAGGCAATCGAATCTTGTGTGAAGTCGTTTCGGTATGACGTCCCTAGAGGAGAGAATTGTACAAGAATAGGATATATATATATGGAACAAGAAAAATATAATGAAGCGATATTTTGGTTTAAACTTGCTACGGAAGTACCAATGGCAACGGAAAGTCCTTTCCATAGTCCAGCTAGCTACACATGGCTACCCTATTTACAAATGTGTATTTGTTATAGCAGGTTAGGGGAGCAGGATAAAGCGTATTATTACAATGAATTAGCAGCTTCTTATGTTCCGAATAATGCTGCAATTGAATATAACCGTAAATATTTTCGGGGAGTTTTTGATAAACCATATAAAGTGTAATAGGTTTCGTTTTTTAGAAATGATTTATCGCTATTCTAACTCTAATAGATTGGTTATATATTAGAGTATCAGTAACGTAACCAATATAAATAAAAGATTTTATACTGCTATTTGCGGGCTAATAATCATTGGGGGATGAACAAAATCTGCACTTTATAGAATTCATATGAGATTTATATTTCTAATTCAATTTGCATAAGGAGTGTGTGAAATGAATCGCGAAAAAAGTTCTTTATATGAAGAAAAATCCGAGCATTATTATAATGCAGCGAATCCGAATTTATTAAAGCATATAAAAAAGGAATGGAAAGAAGTTCTTGATATTGGTTGTTCGAGCGGTGCATTGGGAGCAGCTATTAAAGAAAACGGTACACGTGTATCAGGAATAGAGGCATTTCCAGAGGCGGCAGAAAAAGCGAAAGAAAGACTAGATCATGTTATTTTAGGGGATATAGAAAAAATAGATCTTCCTTATGAGGAGGGGCAATTTGATTGCGTCCTATTTGGGGATGTATTAGAGCATTTATTTGATCCGTGGGCTGTGATTGAAAAGGTTAAGCCATATATAAAGCAAAATGGTGTGATTTTAGCAAGTATACCAAACGTTGCTCATATTTCAGTATTAGCTCCCTTACTTGCTGGAAATTGGACGTATACAGAATATGGTTTATTAGATAAAACACATATTCGTTTCTTTACATTCAATGAAATGCTAAGAATGTTTTTAAAAGCAGGATATTCAATTAGTAAAGTAGATCGTGTATATGTTGATCATAAAATGTATGAGCCGCTTATTGAGGAGTTATATGGAATTTGTAAAAAATATCGTCTTGGAAGTGGCTTCATGGCTGAGACAGTTGTATTTCAGTATATTATTGAAGCTGAAAAATCACAATTATGAGTGCTGCAGACAAAACAATATTATTTGTTACATGTATAAATGATCGGAAATTGTATGCAAACTGCGTGCGACATATATTGCAATTGTTAGTACCGCCAGGGTATATTGTCCAATTTATGCCGATTCGAAATGCGAAAAGTATGACGAGTGGATACAATCAAGCCATTTCGCATCCAGCGAAGTATAAAGTGTATTTACATCAAGATGTTTTTATTATAAATAGGGCTTTTTTATACGGATTACTTCAATTATTTGAGGAACATGAAAACCTTGGGATGATTGGGATGGTTGGAGCGCAATATGTTCCTCCGACTGGCGTATGGAACGAAGGGCGTGGAATTGTAGGGAAAGTCATTGGTTATATGAATGATTTGTTTTATATGGCAAGTTTAGAACAACCGTATCATGAATCAAAAACATTTATTCCTGTAGAATGTATTGATGGTTTATTAATGGCCACACAATATGATGTTCCGTGGCGAGAAGACTTATTTGACGGATTTGATTTTTATGATGTATCTCAATCATTTGAATTTAGAAAAGCAGGATATACAGTTGGTGTACCTGTACAGCGCGATGCTTGGTGTATCCATTATCATTTTGATGTGAATATGACGAACTATGAAAAGTATCGGAAAATATTTGTGGAACAATATATGTCAGATGTAAATAAGGAAGAATAAAAGGGGGGACAAAAATGAAAGATCATACAATATTAGTCGTTGTTTGTGTAAATAATGAGGAGCTTTTCAAACAATGTGAGAGCCAAATAAGAAACATTTTTGTTCCCCCAGGTTATGTCGTGCAAATTTTTCCGATACGAGATGCACAAAGTATGGCAAGTGCATACAACCGAGCCCTTTCATATCCAGCGAAATACAAAGTGTATATACATCAAGATACATATCTTATTAATCGAGACATGTTTTCTGCACTTATATCTCTTTTTAAAGAAAATGAAAAGCTTGGTTTAATAGGAGTCGCTGGGGCTCAGTTTTTACCGAATAACGGGATATGGTGGGAAGGAAAAAATTTAGTAGGGAAAGTGATTGAGTATAGAAGACGGAATTATCAATTATTAAATTTAGATCAGGTTTTTTATGGTAATCAACCATTTTTGTCAGTTCAGGCAATTGATGGCTTATTCATGGCAACGCAGTATGATATTCCGTGGCGAGAAGATTTGTTTCAAGGGTTTCACTTTTATGATGTGTCACAGTCTTTAGAGTTTCAAAGGGCTGGTTATTTAATCGGTATCCCAAATCAAGCAAATTTATGGTGTATTCATTACAACGGGGATGAGTTTGATGCGGATACATATGAGAAGTACCGGAAAGTGTTTGTAGAACATTACAAAGATATATTATCTCCATCATAAAGGAGAGATGCAAAGTGAAAGGAATTATTTTAGCAGGTGGTACTGGATCGAGATTATATCCAATAACGAAAGTAACGAATAAGCATTTACTTCCTGTTGGTCGGTATCCAATGATTTATCATGCGGTATATAAGCTAAAACAATGCGATATTACAGATATTATGATTATTACAGGTAAAGAGCATATGGGGGATGTTGTTAGCTTTTTAGGGAGTGGTCATGAATTTGGAGTGTCCTTTACGTATCGTGTGCAAGATAAAGCGGGCGGGATCGCACAGGCGTTAGGGCTTTGTGAAGATTTCGTCGGGAATGATCGTATGGTAGTTATATTAGGGGATAATATTTTTTCAGATGATATTCTTCCGTATGTTGAAGAGTTTGCAAATCAAAAAGAAGGTGCGAAAGTGCTATTGCAATCTGTAGAAGATCCCGAAAGATTTGGCGTAGCACATATTCAAAACCGAAAAATAGTTAAAATTGAAGAAAAGCCGAAAGAGCCGAAAAGTTCTTATGCGGTTACGGGAATTTATTTGTATGATTCGAAAGTCTTTTCTTATATTAAAGAATTAAAACCTTCTGCACGGGGAGAACTTGAAATTACAGATATAAATAATTGGTATTTAAAACGAGGGGTACTTACTTATAATGAAATGAACGGCTGGTGGACTGATGCGGGAACTCATGCTTCGCTTCAAAAGGCGAATACGTTAGCGCGTGATATTAATTTTGGGAAACAGTTTAACGGAGAATAGGTGAGAATATGAAAGTTGTAGAAACAAATTTTACCGATGCAAAATTGTTAGAACCGAGGTTGTTTGGAGACGAGCGTGGCTTTTTTTCAGAGAGTTATAATAAGCAGGTGCTAGAAACATTAGGGATAACGTATTCATTTGTACAGGATAACGTATCTTATTCGGCTAAGGCAGGAACGATTCGAGGACTACACTTTCAAAAAAAACCGAAAGCACAAACGAAACTCATTCAAGTTATGCAAGGGGCAATTTATGATGTTATCGTTGATTTACGAAAAAAATCACCAACATTTAAACAATGGAAAGGATATATTTTAAGTGCAGATAACCATCGGCAATTACTAGTGCCAAAAGGGTTTGCGCATGGATTTTGCACGCTTGTTCCGCATACTATCGTTATGTATAAAGTAGATGAATATTATAGCGCAGAGCATGACTCAGGATTACTTTGGGAAGATAAAGATTTAGCAATTCCTTGGCCAGTAACCGATCCTATATTGTCCGATAAGGATCAGATATTACCATTATTAGAGGAATATGAAGATAGTTTTTAAGTAGGAGCGTTGTTTATGAATATATTAGTAACAGGTGGGGCTGGATTTATTGGAAGTAATTTCGTTCATTACATGCTACAAAGTTATGAAACATATAAAATTATTAATTACGATGCATTAACATATAGCGGGAATTTAAATAACGTAAAATCTCTTCTGGATCACCCGAATTACTCTTTTGTAAAGGGAGAAATTCAAAATGGAGAGCTATTAGAACACGTTATAAAAGAGCGGGACGTACAAGTGATTGTAAATTTTGCAGCTGAATCACATGTGGACCGTAGTATTGAAAATCCGATTCCTTTTTATGATACAAATGTAATTGGGACGGTCACTTTATTAGAACTAGTTAAAAAATATTCGCATATAAAACTTGTGCAAGTATCAACGGATGAAGTGTATGGCTCTTTAGGAAAAACAGGGAAGTTCACAGAGAAAACGCCGTTAGCTCCAAATAGTCCATATTCTTCAAGTAAGGCGAGCGCGGACATGATAGCTCTATCTTACTACAAAACATATCAATTACCGGTTATAGTAACGCGTTGTTCTAACAATTATGGACCGTACCAGTATCCTGAAAAATTAATTCCATTAATGGTTACGAATGCACTAGAAGGAAAAAAACTACCGTTATATGGTGATGGTTTAAATGTAAGAGATTGGTTACATGTAACGGATCATTGCAGTGCGATTGACGTTGTTTTGCATAAGGGACGTGTCGGAGAAGTATATAATATAGGTGGAAATAATGAAAAAACAAATGTAGAAGTTGTGGAACAAATTATTACTCTTTTAGGAAAAACAAAAAAAGACATTGAATATGTTACAGATCGTTTAGGGCACGATCGTCGTTATGCGATTGATGCAGAGAAAATGAAGAATGAATTTGATTGGGAACCGAAATATACGTTTGAACAAGGATTACAAGAGACGGTGAAATGGTATGAAAAGAATAAGGAATGGTGGAAACCACTAAAAGACCAGTAAGGGGCATGTTAAATGAAAGAGAGGGTTATCATAACAGGAGCAAACGGTCAATTAGGAAAGCAACTATTTGAAGAGTTAGACTCTGAAGAATATGATATATATCCATTTGATAAAAAGTTATTAGATGTGACAAATATATCCCGAATACAACAAGTGGTACAAGAAATAAAACCACATATAATTATTCATTGTGCTGCCTATACGAAAGTAGATCATGCGGAGAAAGAACAGGATCTTGCATATAGAATAAATGCAATCGGAGCTCGAAATGTAGCGGTTGCTTCACAATTAGTAGGGGCGAAGCTAGTTTATATTAGTACTGATTATGTATTTCAAGGCGCCAGACCAGATGGATACGACGAATTTCATAGTCCAGCGCCGATAAATATATATGGGGCCTCTAAGTATGCGGGGGAGCAGTTCGTCAAAGAGTTACATAATAAATATTTTATCGTTCGCACATCGTGGCTATATGGTAAATATGGGAATAATTTCGTGAAAACGATGATGCGATTAGGAAAAGAAAGAGATGAAATATCTGTTGTAGCGGATCAAGTTGGCTCTCCTACGTATGTGGCGGATTTGAATATGGTTATTAATAAGCTCATTCATACTTCTTTATACGGTACATACCACGTATCAAACAGAGGCTCATGCTCTTGGTTTGAATTTGCACAAAAGATATTTTCGTACGCCAATATGAAAGTGAATGTATTACCTGTTTCAACGGAAGAATTCGGGGCTGCGGCTGCGAGGCCCAAATATTCTATTTTTCAACATAACATGCTAAGATTAAATGGTTTTTCACAAATGCCGTCTTGGGAAGAAGGATTAGAGCGGTTTTTTATAGAAACCAAAAGTCATTAACAAATTTCTGTTAATGACTTTTTTGTTTGCCTTTAAGCGGTTTTATGGTACTATAATTATAGTATCAGGTACTAATAACAAGTATAAGTATTTCTGGGAGGATATATCATGGAACTATTACAAGGGAAAACATTTGTTGTTATGGGCGTTGCGAACCAAAGAAGTATTGCATGGGGAATAGCTCGCTCTTTGCATAATGCAGGTGCAAAATTAATATTCACATATGCAGGAGAACGTTTAGAAAGAAACGTTCGTGAATTAGCGGACACATTAGAAGGACAAGAATCACTTGTATTACCTTGTGATGTAACGAATGATGAGGAACTTACAGCTTGCTTTGAAACAATTAAACAAGAAGTAGGTACTATTCACGGTGTAGCACATTGTATTGCTTTTGCAAATCGCGATGACTTAAAAGGTGAATTTGTAGATACTTCTCGCGATGGATTTTTACTTGCACAAAATATTAGTGCATTCTCTTTAACAGCTGTAGCAAGAGAAGCGAAGAAAGTAATGACAGAAGGCGGAAATATTTTAACGTTAACATACCTTGGTGGCGAGCGCGTTGTGAAAAATTATAACGTTATGGGTGTTGCGAAAGCTTCATTAGAAGCGAGCGTGAAATATTTAGCGAACGATTTAGGTCAACACGGTATTCGTGTTAACGCTATTTCTGCAGGACCAATTCGTACGTTATCTGCAAAAGGCGTAGGCGATTTCAACTCAATCTTAAGAGAAATTGAGGAGCGCGCACCACTTCGTCGTACAACAACGCAAGAAGAAGTTGGCGATACAGCAGTATTCCTATTCAGTGATTTAGCACGCGGTGTAACAGGAGAAAACATTCATGTTGATTCAGGGTATCATATCCTAGGATAAATATAATATTAATTTTTAAAGGACAATCTCTAAATGCTGAGATTGTCCTTTTATTTGTTCTGAGAAAGAACGATTTTTAACGAAAGTTCTTGCCACATGATGAATATAACTATAATAGTACACGATTTATTCAGCTACGTATGGAAGTGGGAGGGACGAGTGTGAAGAATAAAAATAAAAGTTCAACAGTTGGAAAACCGTTGTTATATATCACGCAAGTAAGTTTAGAACTTGCTGCACCGAAAATAAAAAGGATTATCCTGACAAACTTTGAAAATGAAGATCAAAAAGAAAAAAGTAACATACAGGAAAATGTTGTAAGTAGTGCTGTGGAAGAGGTAATAGAACAAGAACAACAAGAAGAACAGCAAGTGGAAGGGAAAATAGAAGAAGAGGAAAAAGAAGAGCATGCAGAACAAGAAGAGCAAGAACAAGAACCAGTAAGAACCGTCCCACATAATAAATCATTTAAGGATATGAATAATGATGAAAAAATTCATTTTTTACTAAACCGCCCTCATTATATTCCGAAAGTAAGGTGCAGAATAAAAACAGCTACAGTTTCTTATGTTGGATCGATCATATCGTATCGTAATGGCATTGTATCTATTATGCCGCAAAATAGTATGAGAGATATTAGGTTGTCTATAGATGATATCCAATCGATTAGTATGGCCGGCTTTTAAATATGTAAAGGTGGTAGAAACTTTCTACCACCCCAATAGTTTTTTAGTTTACTTCACTTATTAGATAGTAACGTCGCGTAAGCATTGAATCGCACAGAAACAGCTTAAATCAACAGTAATGCAAGTAGATGTTGATACTAGTCTTGCATTTGGTACGGCTAAAAACGTACAAATTGGGTCATCAGTAGGTGGTACAGGAGAGCTATCACCTAATACTACACTTAATACACGTAGTACAGCACAGCTATCATCATCTACACTTTCCACACGGAAAATGGGAGATCTGCAGCTAGTAAGGCTTGAAGATGGTGCAAATGCTTCAAAAGGATCTCCAGTTTTTGTGTATAAAATAAAAGGGCGTGTATTCGCTACTGATGCAGTATTGTGTGCACCTAAGAATGGGATTTCACAACCAGATCCACATGTTGTTGTAGAACAATCTTGTAATTCATTGATGAATTTTACAACGTCAACTACACAATGAGAAGAGCCATGGTGTTTATTTTCGTTACAACTCATTAATGTCACTCCTTATCTTCTTGTTTGTATTTACATTAATAAGATATTGGAGTCGAGGAGATTTGGTCACAATCTCAAGACCTTTTTTTTTAAATAGGCGAAAGAGGATAAGGGAAGGTGGAATTATGCTGTTTACAAGCTGGCTTTTATTTTTTATTTTTGCGTTAGCTGCTTTTAGGCTCACTCGTTTAATTGTTTATGATAAAATTACAGCCTTTTTGCGAAGACCATTTATTGATGAATTAGAGATTACGGAGCCGGATGGAAGTGTATCAACGTTTACAAAAGTGAAAGGTAATGGATTAAGAAAGTGGATTGGCGAATTGTTAAGCTGTTATTGGTGTACAGGTGTATGGGTTAGTGCTTTTTTATTAGTCTTATATAATTGGATCCCTATCGTTGCGGAACCGTTACTTGCATTATTAGCTATTGCAGGAGCGGCAGCCATCATTGAAACAATTACAGGATATTTTATGGGAGAATAATATATTTTCATAATACGAGAAAAAGCGGAGTTTAAAAGAATGAGGGAACGGAAATAAAGAGTTGTTCATATAGTAAATAGACAGAATTGACAGTAGAGGAGATGTTTGCTGTGAGCAATAATCCAAGGCAAAATTCATATGACCTGCAGCAGTGGTATCATATACAGCAACAACACCAAGCACAACAACAGGCACAACAGGCATATCAAGAACAATTACAACAACAAGGATTTGTGAAGAAAAAGGGATGCAATTGTGGGAAAAAGAAGAACACAATAAAACAATATGAAGAATGAAACACTCATGCTACTGTGAGTGTTTTTTATTATATATAAAAAGCGGTATTTCTGTATTAGAAATACCGCTTTTTACTAGCTAATTTGTGCAACTGTTAATGCTGCAGCACGAATGTCTACAGTTCCAATTAACTGAACTGGCACAATTTGAATTAAGTCACCAGGATTTAAGTTAATAAGAATAACACCGCTGGATACGTCTACTTCACCAGTACCAATAACGTTAGAACGAACTGCTGTACCTGATCCAGGAATAATATTAGCTGGTGTATTTAATGATAAGAAGAAACGACCAGCTTCTGGTGCAACAGGTGAGTTATCAAGACTAATTGTTAATGTATAACTGATTTGATAAATACCAGCTCGTAGAATTCGAATGCCATCTCCGACACTTACTGTATCATTTATTACAGGAACAGTAATATTTGGGTTTGGACTTACGCTAGGTAATAATAGTGGTGTAAATAGTGAAGCAAACTGAGGTGCAGACGCGTTGAAAGCAAAACCAAAGGCAGGTAGTGTACTAGCTGGCTTCGCCTCGCAATCGATTTTAGTAAATTCGCAATCAGAAGAGAACATGTTTTTCACTCCTTTATCTGTTTCTACTTTCAGTTAATGAAAAGGACAGGTTCTATGTTCTAGACAAGTTCCCAATTTTAAGAAATTTACATAAGAATACTCGTTAAGCATGGATTGGGTGGCAGAATTATCTGCCACCCAATCCATGCTTAACTCATTATTTAGTTTTAAATAGAAACATCGCGTAAGCATTGAATAGCGCAGAAGCAACTTAAATCAACAGTAATGCAAGTGGAGGTTGATATTAGTCTTGCATTTGGTACAGCTAAAAACGTACAGATTGGGTCGTCACCAGGTGGTACAGCGGTACCATCACCTAAAACTACAGTTAATACACGCAATACAGCACAGTCATCATCATCTATACTTTCTACGCGGAAAATGGGAGAACGGCAGCTAGTAAGGCTTGAAGATGGTGCAAATGCTTCAAAAGGTTCTCCAGTTTTTGTGTATAAAATAAAAGGACGTGTATTCGCTACTGATGCATTGTTATGTGCACCTAAAAATGGAACTTCGCAACCAGATCCACATGTTGTCGTTGCACATTCTTGTAGTTCATGTATAAAACGAACAACATTCGATACACAGTTGAAATCACACTCATGTTGATGATCTTCATTACAATTGCAGCTCATTATGTTCACTCCTTCTCGTGAGTTCTGACATACACTATTACAATATGAGTGGAATATGGCTGATATTACGTTAATTCTCACGATAAAAACAAGGAATTTATATAGGAGGGATGTACATAACGTGATATAAAAAAAGACATCCTTATTTAGTGGATGTCTTTTCAGGTAAATCTTTTCGCACAGTATATAAAAAACGAGATATATCTAATTTCTTTCCTCTGAAAAATTGCGGAGAAGAAATATAAAGTTCTTCTTTCGCACGTGTAATGGCGACATACAGTAATCGGCGTTCTTCTTCTAACGCTTCAGAAGTTTCCGTAACACGATCATTTGCATCTTTTAAAGAAGAAGTATGAGGCAGGATTCCATCACTTGCTCCAAGTAAAAAGACACATGGAAATTCAAGGCCTTTTGCGTTATGGATTGACATAAGTGAAACGGCATCTTTTTGCGGCATTGTTTTTAATGCTTCCATTTCTTTTTGACCTTGAATCGCCTCGTCGATAAATTGTAAATAAGCTGGAATATCGGTGAAACGAGTTGCAGACTCCATTAATTCTTCCAACATTTCTTCTTGTATGTCTTTATGCATCGTAAAGGAAGAACGATCGTTACTTTGTAAGTACTCTAAATATTTTCCTTTACCATGAATGATTTCTTTTAATGCTTTTTTCGGTTCTAATTCTTTAATAAACTTAATAAAATCGATGCGCTCATTTACCTTTTTCACTTGAAAAGGTTTTAAGCTTGGATTTAATAGTAAGAAATGAAGAAGAGAAGGGAAGCGTCCCTCACCATATTTCCATTGTTCACGTTCAATAAATGAAATACAATCATCACGTCCGATATACATCGTCGGCAATATGTTTGAAAGTGATTCTAGTCGAAACGGCTCAATCACGAGTCTTAAATGATCTAATACAGGCTTGATTAAAGAATGTTCATAAAATGATTGGCTCGCCCCGTGTTTAATAAACGGGATTTTATGAATGGTAAGCTGATCAAGTAACGAACGACTTACAGAATGTGTACGATACAGTAAACAAAAATCTTTAAAGTTACGTTCACCACTCTCTACTTTTTCTTGAATAAGCTGCAAAATTTGATTTGCTTCGTCAAGAGTCGTAGCAGGTCTTGCATAAAAAGGTTGTACACCTTCCTCACGAACAGAGTATAGCTCTTTATCAAAACGTTCTTGATTTAATTTTATAACTTCATTTCCAAGCCCGACGATAAAGGGATTGGATCGATAATTCGTATTTAGTGCAATGATTGTTGTGTTATCAAATTCTTTTGGAAAAGATAAAATAATTTGGTGACTTGCCCCTCGCCAACCATAAATTGCTTGATCATCATCACCTGCGATGAACAAATTATTTCTTGGCGTGGCTAACAATTTTACAATTTCATATTGTGCATAGGATGTATCTTGAAACTCATCGACTTCAATGTAGTGAAACCGTTGTTGTAATTGAGTTAGTAAAGGAGCATTATTTTCTAACATATAATATGTTTCCAATAAGATGTCATCGAAATCAATATAATTGTATCGTTGTTTTACCTCTTCAAAACGTTCGTATACTTCTTTAAATTCTTGTTCGACTGGTGTTTTCGCTTTTACATCTTTCGGACGATTTAATTTGTTTTTCTCAAGTGAAATCATCGCGAGCATCGTTTCCGCATCATAATCGTCTTTTAAACGCAATTCTTTTAAGATTTTCTTTATCATAATTTGTTTATGTTTTTCATTTGCTAAAATTTGCTGATTATACCCTTGGCTACGAAGCAATTTTAAGAAAACAGAGTGGAATGTACCAGCAACTACGTAGCTACTTGCTGCATGATTCATGCCTGGTAACTTCGCAACACGACTTCGTATTTCTTCAGCTGCTTTTTGTGTAAATGTAAGTAATAAAATATTTCGTGGATGAACTTGTTTTACATTTACTAAATAACCAACGCGAGTTGTTAAAACAGATGTTTTCCCGCTTCCAGCACCAGCTAGTGTAAGAACAGGACCTTCTGTTGTGCGCACGGCTTCTAATTGTTTTTCGTTTAAAAAAACATTTTGTTGTTCAAGAGCGCGGAAATAAGCCGCATCTACATCTTCTTCCATAATTAAATGGGTAGATGTTTTCGGAATATGATATGTCGCACGCGGAATATCAGCGTGTGTTAACGATTTTTGTGAAAATTTTTCTTGTGTCATATGTTCACCTTCAAAACTATAGCATCAACATTTAACTTTAGCGGAAGAAAAAGAAAATAGCAATGTAAAAAAACAGGAGGGGTTACCTCCTGTTTTCAAATTACAATTTTTTTATCATTACGACGTGCGGGATATTTGCTTCCATAAATACATCAGAACTTGTTACATATCCAAGTTTTTTATAGAAATCTTCAGCATGTGTTTGAGCGTGAAGTTTCAATTTTGGTAGCGAATTTTCTTTTGCATACGCTTCAAGAGAATCCATAACAATTTTTCCAATCCCTTTTTTGCGATGGGAATTTAGCACGCAAATGCGTTCCATTTTTCCTATACCATCAAGGATGCGAAAACGTCCAGCACCAACTGGAACATCGTTGTCATATATAACAACGTGTGTTGAAGTTTCTTCAAACTCATCGTACTCTTCTTCAGCAGAGACACGTTGTTCATTTACAAACACTTGTTTACGTACAGAGAATGCATCTCTTAGTTGTTCGTCCGTTTGTACAATCTGTGCGTGCAAATTAGTTGTTCCCCTTTCCAAGACGGAATGTTTCGTGTACAGTCCATGTTCCATTTTCTAATTGATATAGAAGATGGAAACGATCAATTGGTTGTTCGTAATAGAAATCTTTCATACGTAATCGGCCCAACACATCAGCATGCTCTGCATCTGATAAGCCTTGTCCGATTGTTAGATGAGGTACGAAAGCATATTCGCGTTCTTGCGTGAATAACCCGCTATGCATTTCTTCATTTAAGAAAGTAAGTTCAGGTGTTTTTTCTACTTTAAAGTAAAGGACGTTATTAACAGGTGCGAAAGAACCAACTTTCCCAACATGAAGGGTGAAAGGGTTCGTTTTACTTGCGATTGTATGTAACTCGTTTACAATCGACTCTAATTGTTCATCTTGCGCCTCAAAGGGTGTTTTCAATGTAATATGTGGCGGAACTAATGCGTAGTGCGGGTCATAACGTTTACGCAATCCGTTCGCTTTATCTTGAATCATTTTAGATGGAAAAATTACAATGCCTAATTTCATGTTCCAATTCCTCCCTTTGTAAGTCTAGTTAGATTTTGAGATAAATAAATCTCTTTATCTATTATATCAAATTATTCTGAATACTGCTCTCTATTATTTCATTGATAGAATATGAGAGAAGGCTTTCGGTAAATCGGTCTGCCAATATTTCCAAGTATGATTGCCTTCAAATTCCTCGTAATGCGTGATGAAGTTTCTATCTGTAAGAAGCGTATTTAACTCACGGTTCGGCCCTACGAAATCAGATACTTGTCCATCAGTACGCTTTACAGCCGTTTCTTCTGTACCGATGACGTGATACAGTTCTAACGCCTGTGGATCTTTGAATTCTTTTGCTAAGTTCATCACTGTCTCATCCACAAATGGTGATTGCATAACGACTTTACCGAATGTATGCGGATACATAAGTGCAGTCATAAAGGAAACTGTTCCGCCAAGAGAATCACCAATTAAAACACGACCTTTTCCCATTTGATACGTTGGATAATTTTCATCAATATATGGTGCAAGTTCATGAGCAAGGAAACGAATATATGCAGCATTTTTCACTTCATTTGGGAAATATTTTTCTTTACGATCATGTACATTTTTATATGGAATACCGACAATAATTGTACGGTCAATTTCTTCGGTTTCACGAAGGCGCTCAATTACACGGTGCGCTTTACCGAGCTGAAAATAATCTCTACCATCTTGTGCAATTACAACTGTATGTTTGTGCAGTGGTGTGTAATTTACTGGTAAATAAACGAGAAGTGTAACATCATCTTGAAGTGATGCGCTATAAAATGAAATTTCTTCAATTCTCCCTATTGTTTGACTCATGTAGATCCCCCTAAATAAAAATTTACTGTAACGATTGTAAGAGCGACGCTTGTAGTGAAAAGGAAAGAAATATTCACTAATTGGTGCCTTAATTTCTATTTTACCATAATGGTACGAAGAATCTAAAAAATTAGTATTTAAGTTACGAAAGAAAACGGATATAATGAAGTGGGATTTTTGACAGGTGAGAGGGGAGACAGGATTTGAAACAAGAAAAATCAATCGCACTACCATTGGCTATTTCTATAATTGCCATTTCCTTTGCAGCAGTTTTTGTAAAGATGTCCTCAGCACCATCTTCAATATTAAGTATGTACCGCTTATGGATTATCGTACTTATTATGCTGCCTATCGTATGGAAAAAAAGAGAGGAATTTAATAGGATTCAAATGAAAGATTGGGGCTTTTTAATTGGATCTGGTTTCTTTTTAGCACTTCATTTTCTTTTATGGTTTGAATCTTTAAAGCATACAACAGTTGCTAGTTCAACAATTATTTTGGCGCTTCAACCAATCGTATCTTTAGTTGGAGGTTTTTTTCTATTTAAAGAAAGAACAACATATTCAGCCATTGCAACGATGGGAATCGCTATTTTGGGAGTAATGTGCATTGGTTGGGGAGATTTAGGTTTAAGTAAGCAAGCAATTTATGGTGACATATTATCCTTTCTAAGTGTAATAGCAGTTGTCGGTTATTTATTTATCGGGCAAACGACAGTGAAGAAAGTATCGCACTGGATTTATAGCTTTACAGTCTTTGCGTTCGCAGGTCTTTTTATGGGGATTTATAATGTCATATTACAAGTTCCCTTTACAGGTTATACGAGGTGGGATTGGACTGTTTTTCTTTTACTTGCAATTGTGCCAACAGTGTCACATGTAATTAATAACTGGCTATTAAATTATGTAAATGCAACGACAATTTCAATGAGTATTTTAGGAGAACCTGTTGGAGCATCTATACTTGCGTTCTTCTTACTTGGAGAAAAATTAAATGCAATGCAAATTATCGGTAGCATGCTCGTATTGTTTGGTGTATCTGTTTTCTTACTGCAGCAACAAAAGCGAACAGCAAAAAATGTCGTAAACGAGCCGGTGTATACACAGGAATTATAGTGTTAGGGGAGAAAAGAGAAGTTGTGATACTTCTCTTTTTGTTTTATAGAAATACGGGTGTAGAAGGGGGAGGAAAATGGAATTTCCATCAAAAAAAGATGTATGGTTACATCCAATTTTTTTTTATTGTTGTAGGCGCCTGTTTTGCTCCTATATTTGCAGGGAGAGAATATTTTCTTTTGCTTTTTACAATTCCATTAGCAATGTTGTTTAGTTGGAGTTGATTTTTGGCAAAATATATTGCCGGGAAAGAAACAATTACGATTAGATCGGGTCTCGTTACAAAACGTATATTTATACGAGATATAAAACAAATTTCAAATACGAAAAATCCAATAGCAGCTCATGCATTATCATTTGACCGACTTGAAATTGTTTACGATACACATAAAACAGAAATTATTTCTCCAAGAAATAAAGAACAATTTATTAACCTTGTAAAAAGTAAAAACTCAAATATTGAAATCAAGTAAAAGAGTGGCTATGAAGCCACTCTTTTACTTTGGATTTGTCATATAAGGTTGTACATGAATGACACATAGGTCACGAAATTTGCCTTCAGCAGTTGTGACAATTACGACTGCTTTACCTGCACTTTTTCCAGTAATCGTTACGGTGTCACCTTTTGGATATATGGTGATGATATCAGAATTCATGTTTGACCAAATAAGTTCTTTATTCGTTGCTTGTATTGGCAAAATGGAAGCTGATAACACAATGTTTTGTCCTGTTTTTATTTTTAATTTATGTTTTTCCATATGAACACCGATGACTGAAATAACAGAAGGAGCAATTGAAATTTTAGGCGGGTTAGGTTGCATGTTTAAACAAGACGCAGAAGTATTTGTGATAGGTGAAAATTTTCGTGTTTGTTGTTGCTGGAAAGCTGCTAACATGTTGGAGTCCCCTTTCTGTATAAGTGCTGATACTCATACTATAAAGGAGTAGTGTTATGTTAAATTTAACGAAACATAAAGAATTTGTTAAATTTGATAAGAAGATTGTCGAACTGTAAAAAATCTCTGCTGTTACGATAACAGCAGAGATTTTTTTATAAATTATGACGATGTTGTTTTTCGAAATCCTCAAATTGCTCTTCAACTTCTTTTGAAGGTTGTGTTAGTAAACTAACAATTACGATGGCTAGTAAACTAATAGCGAAACCTGGAATCATTTCATATAAGAAATCTTTTAAGAATTTGAATTGAGTCCATATAATAACAGTAGCGGCACCAGAAATCATACCGGCAAGTGCGCCCCACTTCGTCATACGTTTCCAATATAAGCTTAATAAAATAGCAGGTCCAAATGAAGAACCGAACCCAGCCCAAGCGTATCCAACAAGAGCTAAAATTGTATCATTTTGTTTAAACGCTAAAGCGCATCCAACTAATGCAATAACAAGTACAGCCATACGACCAACAAATACAAGCTCTTTATCAGAGGCAGAGCGTTTAAAGAATGTACGATATAAGTCTTCCGTTACTGCACTTGAAGTAACAAGTAACTGAGATGAGATTGTACTCATAATCGCTGCTAAAATAGCGGCTAATAAGAATCCAGTAATAAGTGGATGGAATAAAATTTTTCCTAGTTCAAGGAAAATTGTTTCTGGGTTAGATAATGTTAACTCTTGTTGTGAATAGTAAGCAATACCGATAAGACCAGTAAACATAGCTCCGACAACAGAGAAAATCATCCAGCTCATACCAATTCTTCGTGCGCTTTTCAATTCTTTTACGGACGAAATCGCCATAAAGCGTACGATAATATGAGGTTGTCCGACATAACCAAGGCCCCATGCAAATAGAGAAATCATTCCTAAAGTAGAGGCACCTTTAAAAATATCTAGACGTGTTGGATCTACAGATCGAATTGTATCAAATGCAGGTCCAAGTCCGTTCGAATTCATAATTGTTACGATAGGAACAAGAATAAGAGCAACTACCATAATGATTCCTTGCACGAAGTCTGTCCAACTTACTGCTAAGAAACCACCAAATAATGTGTAAGCTACAACAACGCCTGCTACAATGAATAATCCAACATGATAGTTCATGCCAAATGAATTTTCAAATAATACAGCGCCTGAAACTAATCCTGAAGCTACATAGAAAGTAAAGAAAATCATAATAACAAGTCCAGATACTAAACGTAGCATATGAGATTTGTCGTGGAAACGGTGTTCCAAAAATTCTGGGATAGTAATAGAGTTATTTGCAATTTCTGAGTAGGTACGTAAGCGAGGAGCGACATAAAGCCAGTTTGCGTATGCGCCTAGTGTTAGGCCGATCGCAATCCAACTACTACTTAATCCAACGCTAAACATTGCACCGGGTAATCCCATTAAAAGCCAACCACTCATATCGGATGCTCCAGCACTTAATGCTGTTACTGCGGGGCCTAGTGTACGCCCGCCAAGCATATAATCTGTTAAGTTGGACGTTCGTTTGTAGGCGAAATAGCCAATTACTAACATCCCGAGCATGTAGATAGAGATCGAAGTTAAAGTTAACATCTGCGTACTCATGTAGTTCCCCTTCCTTTTGTTGTCATGTCTTTTGATGCGTTATGCATATTTATAATCTATCATGATTATTCTGAAAAATCCATATAGAAATATGAATTTTCAGAAATGTAAGAGTTTTTTGATGTCAGTTTACTTTTTTAATATATAATATTCATACAAAAAACCTTATTTTTAATAGAGTATTTATTATATTTACATAAAAAGAGGTTGTTTTGTCAATATAATATTGAAAGGAAAGAAAAATAAAATTTTTAAAAAAGTATTGACTTGTGAAAAAAGTCAGGTCTATAATGAGTGCAACTTAAAAAAATGCAAGCGTTGATGAAGAAGAGTACACATGATGAACATGTCAGAGAGCTGATGGTTGGTGCGAATCAGTATGGAATTGATGTGGAATGGGCTTCGGAGCTTCCAAACCGAAACGAAAGAAGTAGGCTTTGGCGACATGATCTCATCGATACAAGAGACACGTATTGTTTTTGATACGGTAAAGTGCGTTACATTTGTAACGAATTAAGGTGGCACCACGGGAGTACCCGTCCTTTCTATAGGATGAGTACTCCCTTTTTGTGTATAAAAAATTAAATAAATGAAATCGTTTAAGTAAGAAGAGTACGTATGTTGGAGACGTTACAGAGAGCCGGGAATAGGTGGGAGCCCGGTACGGTGCCATATACGGAATGGGCTTACGAGAGGTATGCTGAACAATTATATTCAGTAGGCAACCCGGGTTCCGCCGTTACAAGGATAAGGTATAAATTTTGTACCTGAACAAAGCGGGATGCTTTTGCATCCAACACGAGGTGGTACCGCGGTATATTTATCGTCCTCTACATATTTTCGATATGTAGAGGACTTTTTTATTTTTCAGAGCGAGGTGAAGGACATGATGACGAAAGAAGAATTTATAAAACAAAAAAGAGAGAGAAAGACATTTTTAGTAATCGATGAAGAAGAAGGAGATAGCATTACGCCAATTTCTTTATATAGACGTATGAAAGGGAAGAAGAAATTCTTATTAGAAAGTTCACAGCTTCATCAAGATAAAGGGCGTTATTCTTACTTAGGATGTAATCCTTATGGAGAAGTGAAAAGCGTGGGTACGGAAGTGGAACGAACGATTTTCGGCCGGGCAGAAAAGTTACAAGGTAACGTACTACAAGTGTTAGAAGAAGTAATTGCACCATCACAAGTAGACAGTCCATTTCCATTTTGCGGAGGAGCAGTTGGTTATATTGGATATGATGTCATTCGGCAGTATGAAAACATTGGAGCGGATTTACACGACCCATTAAATATTCCGGAAGTACACCTCTTACTATATCGTGAGTTTATCGTTTACGATCATTTACGCCAAAAGTTGTCGTTTGTATATGTATGCAGGGAAGATGATTCAGCAGATTATGAGGAAGTATACGAAAGGCTACGAGTATACAAAGAGGAAGTGCTACAAGGAGAAGAAACTGAAGTAAATGCAATACAATCCACATTATCATTCACTTCTTCTATAACGGAAAAAGAGTTTTGTAGGATGGTAGAAATGGCGAAAGAACATATAAGAGCCGGAGACATATTCCAAGTCGTACTGTCACAGCGTTTACAAAGTGAATGTATTGGTGATCCATTCGCGTTATACCGAAAACTTCGAATTGCAAATCCATCACCATATATGTTCTATATCGATTTTCAAGATTATGTTGTACTCGGTTCTTCGCCGGAAAGTTTGCTATCAGTAAGGGAGGATAAAGTAATGACGAATCCAATTGCTGGTACAAGACCGAGAGGGAAAACGAAGAGGGAAGATGAGGAAATCGCAAAAGAACTGTTAGACAATGAGAAAGAGCGAGCAGAGCATATGATGCTTGTAGATCTTGGGCGAAACGATATTGGTAGAGTGAGCGAAATCGGCTCGGTTACGATAGATAAATATATGAAAGTAGAAAAATACTCTCACGTTATGCACATTGTATCTGAAGTTTACGGAACATTGCGAAAACAAATTAGCGGATTTGATGCATTAGCGTATTGCCTACCAGCAGGAACGGTTTCTGGGGCTCCGAAAATTAGAGCGATGGAAATTATAAATGAGCTAGAGAATGAAAAAAGAAATGTATACGCGGGTGCAGTTGGATACGTTAGTTTTTCAGGAAATCTTGATATGGCGCTCGCTATTCGAACGATGGTCGTAAAGGATGAAAAAGCATATGTTCAGGCAGGAGCGGGAATTGTTTATGATTCAGACCCAGTAGCTGAATATGAAGAAACGTTAAATAAAGCGAGAGCGCTTTTGGAGGTAATGAAATGATTGTACTTATCGATAATTACGATTCGTTCACATATAACTTGTACCAACTGTTAGGCGAACATGAAGAAGAAATTGTAGTTGTAAGAAATGATGAAATAACGATAGAACAGTTAGAAGAGATGAATCCAAGAGGAATTGTACTTTCACCAGGACCAGGAAAACCAGAGGGTGCTGGCATTTGTATCGACGTCATCCGTCATTTTTATAAGAACGTTCCCATATTAGGGATTTGTCTTGGCCACCAAGCGATCATAGCTGCATTTGGAGGAGACATTGTTAGAGCAGAACGTATTAGACACGGAAAAACATCGCGTGTGAAACATAACGGAACGTCAATCTTTTCATATGTGATGCAGCCGCTAACAGCAATGCGCTATCATTCTCTTGTTGCAGAGCAAACAAGCTTGCCAGAGTGTTTTGACATACTAGCGACAGCGATGGACGATGGAGAAATTATGGCAGTTCGTCACAATTATTATCCGCTCTTCGGATTACAGTTTCATCCGGAATCAATCGCAACAGAAGAAGGCGGAAAGTTAATACTTGCCTTTTTAACAGAAGTAAAAGGGGAGGAAAGAGTATGAATAACTATCTTCGTAAATTAGTGGAGGGTCAACATTTAACAGAAGAGGAAATGTATAAAGCAGGACTACTTTTATTAAGTGAAAACATATTAGAAAGTGAAATTGCAGCTTTCTTAGTCTTACTGAAAGCGAAAGGTGAAACGGCAGAAGAAATATACGGTCTCGTTCGAGCTCTTCGCGAAAAGGCATTGCCGTTTTCGAACCATATACAAGGAGCAATGGACAATTGCGGGACGGGTGGTGACGGTGCTCAAACGTTTAATATTAGCACAACATCAGCATTCGTACTGGCAGGAGCAGGTGTAAAGGTTGCAAAACATGGTAATCGTGCTGTTTCTAGTAAAACAGGAAGTGCAGACTTATTAGAAGAACTGGGTGTAAATATTAGTAGTACGCCAAACGAAATTGATTATTTACTAGAGCATGTGGGCATTGCATTTTTATTTGCACCAGCGATGCATCCAGCACTAAGGCGCATTATGAAAATAAGAAAAGAGTTAAACGTGCCGACGATCTTTAATTTAATTGGTCCTTTAACAAATCCGGTAAATTTAGAAACACAATTTGTCGGTATTTATAAACGAGATATGTTATTACCAGTTGCGCAAGTATTACAAAAGTTAGGCCGGAAACAAGCGCTTGTCGTAAATGGAAGTGGTTTTTTAGATGAAGCATCATTACAAGGGGAAAATCACGTAGTCCTTTTAAAAGATAATGAAATAGTGGAAATGAGTATTGATCCAGAAAAGTATGGTTTTTCAAGAGTGAAAAATGAAGAAATTAGAGGGGGGAATTCAAAAGAAAATGCAAAGATTACGCTTGAAGTATTGAGAGGAGAAAAGAGTGTTTATCGCGATACAGTTTTATTAAATGCAGGTCTAGCTCTTTTCGCAAATGGAAAAACGGAAACGATTGAAGAAGGAATTAAACTCGCGGCACATAGCATTGACTCTGGAAAAGCATTAGCCAAATTAAACTTATTAATTGTAGCAAGCAACGAAAAATTAGAAAGGGTGAACTAAAGTGGGGACGATTTTAGATAAAATTGTAGAACAGAAGAAAAAGGAAGTTGCGGAGTTATATGAAATATATACACCAGTAAAAACAAAAAGAAAGACACATTCACTTGTAGAAGCGTTACAGCAGTTTACTGTCATTGCAGAAGTAAAGCGAGCATCACCATCAAAAGGAGATATCAATTTACACGTTGACGTACGAAAACAAGTGGGAACATATGAGAAATGTGGTGCAGGAGCAGTATCTGTTTTAACAGATGGTCAATTTTTTAAAGGATCGTTTCACGATTTACAAACAGCAAGAGAAGAAAGTAACATTCCGCTTTTATGTAAAGATTTCATAATCGATAAGACTCAAATCGATAGAGCGTATGAAGCGGGAGCAGATATTATTTTACTAATCGTAGCAGCGTTAACGAAAGAGAAGTTAAAAGAGTTGTATAGCTACGTGTTAGAAAAAGGATTGGAAGCGATTGTTGAAGTTCATGATGAACAGGAATTAGAAACTGCGATTGTATTAAATCCGCACGTTATTGGCATTAATAATCGTAATTTAAAAACGTTCGAAGTAGATTTAAGCCAAACTGAAAAGCTTGGAAAAAGATTGAATGAGGAGAAACTACTTTGGATTAGTGAAAGTGGCATTCATTCAAAAGAGGATATTATTCGTGTTAAAAGAGCTGGAGCCAAAGGTGTATTAGTTGGAGAGGCGCTTATGACATCATCTTCTATTAGTAGTTTTTTTGAAGATTGTAAGGTGAATATATGAAAGTGAAAATTTGCGGCATCACTGATGTGGAAACAGCGAAAAGTGTGTGTGAATACGGAGCAGATGCACTCGGATTTGTTTTTGCAGAAAGTAAACGGAAAATCACTCCAAAGAGAGCGAAAGAAATCATTCAGGAGCTTCCAGCCAACGTGTTAAAAATCGGTGTTTTCGTAAATGAATCAGTAGAAGTGATCCAGAAAATTGCAGATGAGTGCGGGTTAACACATGTACAACTACATGGGGATGAAGACAATTATCAAATTAGAAGATTGAATATTCCGTCTATAAAATCGCTGGGAGTAACTTCAGAGAGTGATATGGAAAACGCTCAAAGGTATGAAACGGATTATATATTATTTGATAGCCCGAAAGAAAAGTTTCATGGAGGAAATGGAAAGACATTTTCATGGGAACTACTTGGGCATATGCCAAAAGAATTGCGAAAGAAAATGATATTAGCTGGTGGATTAAACGCTCTTAATATAGAAGAAGCAATTCGAACTGTTCGGCCATACATGGTCGATGTGAGCAGTGGAGTAGAGACAGAAGGAAAGAAAGATGTAGAGAAAATAAAACAATTTATTATAAAAGCGAAGGAGTGTTCCAAATGAACTACGCATATCCAGATGAAAAAGGACATTACGGTATATACGGAGGACGATATGTTCCAGAAACGTTAATGCAATCTGTACTAGAACTAGAAGAAGCATATAAAGAAGCGATGCAAGATGAAGCATTTCAAAAGGAATTAAATCATTATTTAAAAACGTACGTCGGAAGAGAAACACCGCTATATTATGCTGAAAATATGACGAAGTATTGCGGTGGTGCAAAGATTTATTTAAAACGTGAAGATTTGAATCATACAGGAGCTCATAAAATTAACAATACAATCGGTCAGGCACTACTTGCAGTGCGAATGGGCAAGAAAAAAGTTGTCGCTGAAACAGGAGCTGGACAACACGGAGTTGCAACAGCTACTGTATGTGCTCTTCTCGGATTAGAATGCGTCATTTTTATGGGAGAAGAAGATGTAAGACGTCAAAAATTAAATGTGTTCCGAATGGAATTACTCGGAGCGAAAGTAGAAAGTGTAGCGGCAGGTAGCGGTACATTAAAAGATGCGGTAAACGAGGCGCTTCGTTACTGGGTTTCACATGTGCATGATACGCACTACATTATGGGATCTGTTCTCGGACCACATCCATTCCCGCAAATTGTCCGTGATTTCCAAAGTGTAATTGGAAATGAAACGAAAAAACAATATGAGGCGTTAGAAGGAAAGTTACCAGAAGCAGTCGTTGCTTGTATTGGCGGTGGTAGTAATGCGATGGGGATGTTTTATCCGTTCGTACACGATGAAGAAGTTGCTCTTTACGGCGTAGAAGCAGCTGGAAAAGGCGTTCATACAGAAAAGCATGCAGCAACTTTAACGAAAGGAAGCGTTGGCGTTCTCCACGGATCAATGATGTATCTTCTGCAAAACGAAGAAGGACAAATTCAAGAAGCACACTCTATTTCAGCAGGACTTGATTATCCAGGTGTTGGTCCAGAACATAGCTTGCTAAAAGATATTGGCCGCGTTTCCTATCATTCGATAACAGACGAAGAAGCATTAGAAGCATTTCAATTATTAACGAAAAAAGAAGGCATTATCCCGGCGTTAGAAAGCTCGCATGCTGTCGCATACGCATTAAAATTAGCGCCGCAAATGAAGAAAGATGAAGGGCTTGTCATTTGTTTATCTGGCCGCGGTGATAAAGATGTAGAGAGTATAAAACGTTATATGGAAGAGGTGTAAAAAATGGGAGTAGAAAAAATTAAAGCAGCGTTTGAAAATGGCAAGAAAGCATTTATTCCGTACGTAATGGGCGGAGATGGTGGCCTTGAAAAATTAAAAGAAAGAATTCGTTTTCTTGATGAAGCAGGAGCAAGCATCGTTGAAATTGGTATTCCGTTTTCAGATCCAGTTGCAGATGGCCCAACGATTCAAAGAGCAGGGAAACGAGCGCTAGATAGCGGCGTAACATTAAAAGGCATTTTTCAAGCGTTAGCAGAGGTAAGGAAAGAAGTACAAATACCTTTTGTTCTTATGACATATTTAAATCCGGTACTTGCATTCGGAAAAGAGAGATTCATTGAGAACTGTATAGAAGCAGGTGTAGACGGCATCATCGTTCCAGACTTACCGTATGAAGAACAAAATATTATTGCGCCGTTACTTCGAGAGGTAAACATTGCGCTCATCCCACTGGTTACCGTAACGAGTCCTATTGAAAGAATTGAAAAAATTACGAGTGAATCAGAAGGGTTCGTTTATGCTGTTACAGTAGCGGGCGTAACGGGAGTACGTCAAAACTTTAAAGAGGAGATTCATAGTTACTTAGAAAAAGTAAAATCACACGTCAACTTACCAGTAGTCGCTGGATTCGGCATCTCAACAAAAGAACATGTAGAAGAAATGGTTACAATATGCGACGGAGTTGTCGTTGGAAGTAAGGTCATTGAGCTTTTAGAAAATGAAAAGCGAGAAGAAATATGTGAATTAATATATGCAACAAAACAAAAAGAAGAGGCATAGTCTCTTCTTTTTGTTTTGCGTAATAAGTGTTAAAATATACAGAAAATACATATAATTCAGAGGGGGAGAAGGCATGCTAAGACGTAAATTACTATATCTATTTTTAACTGTACCGCTATACGCTTGGCTCATTAGCATGACGAAAATAGAGTTAATGGCTCTATTTTTAGGGTATGTATTCATCTTTTCCAACTTAAATCGCATTCAAGAACAGTCTATTTTAGAAATATGTCTATTTTCGATTAGTATAGAATTATTTAGTATCGTTTCGATTGTATTATTAAACGAATTATTTCTACGGATTCATTCATTTACATTAATGAAATTTTGGAATATTATATTGCAAGCAATATGTACTTACATTGTGTTTGTTGTGTTGAAAGAAATAGTCGGAAAGCAGACAGTTTTTCAGGATAATAGAAAATGGGAGTGAATGAAAAGGAGCCGTTTGGTTCCTTTTTTGAATCTGTTTTAAAAACAATTGAAAATTATAGCATCTGTTATATAATAGTTAAAAATTGTATTTTAAACGAAATGAGATGATAACATGGCCATATTGTTGGCACTTATCCCAATTATGATGATTTTCATTTGTTTATTTTTATTTAAACAAACGTCATTAAGGTCCTCGTTAATTTCTTATGCTGTGTCTGTTGGAATCGTTTTACTCTCGCCAACGTTTCAATTAGGGATAAGTGAAACTGTACACGCAACGATTAAAGGATGGTTAATTTGTTTTATTGTCGGGTACGTTTTATTTTTCGGTATTTTTTTATTTCACCTCATGAACAAAATGGGGTACATCGATCAAGTAGCATGTTTTCTAGAAGAAGTTACTCAGGATCGCTTATTACAAATGCTGCTTATGTGTTTTGGCATTTGCCCGCTTATTGAATCAGTAAGTGGATTCGGTATCGGCTTCATGGTTGCAGCACCTATTTTTCTTTCACTAGGATATAAACCATTTCAAGCTGTACTACTCTCATTCATCGGCTTACTAGCTAGTTCATGGGGCGCAATGGCAACTGGTACGATTATCGGTTCGCAGCTAATAAATATGCCTCTTACAACACTTGGCACAAATACAGCGCTATTAAGTATTCCGATGTTTGCTTACTTCGTTATTCTTTCTTTACACGTTGTTGGCGGCTGGCAAGCGGTTATAGAAAAGTGGAAAGAAGGAGTAGGATTCTTTCTATTATTTTCTCTCGGAATCTATCTTTCTAATGCATACGTAAGTGTTGAACTAGCCGGGATATTAAGTTCTATCGTTACGATTACCTTTGGCTTTCTTATCATTAAATTAAAAGGAAAAAGTGGGCAAAATCTTATAACAGAGCATGCGGCTGCAACGGAGAGAGAAGTATCCATTATAAAAATTATTAGCCCTTATATATTTCTAACAGTTTGTATTTTACTTTCTCGCCTCGTTCCAGCATTACATGATTTGTTCAGATCATATGCGGTTCTTGATTTGAAATCATACTCTTACAAACTAGAGTTACTATATTCACCAGGATTTTGGCTCGGTATGACTTGCTTATTTACTATTATTTTCTTCCGCATCCCGTCTAATATTATTAAACAATCACTCTCACAAACGATCAAACAATGGATTCCTTTTGCGATTACGACGACAATGTTTATCGCCATTTCAGAACTAATGGGTGCATCAGGCATGCATTCATTACTCGCAAAGACAGCTGGTGATACATTTGGAACATTTTTCGTTTTCGTTGCGCCGTTTATTGGCGCTATTGGTGGATTTTTAACAGGTAGTAACGCAGGATCAAATGCAATGTTTATAAAACTACAAATGCAAACCGCACAAAACGTAGCACTCCCGTGGCAATATGTCACAACACTTCAAAACACCGCATCATCAGTAGCGACAATCGCTTGTCCATCACGGATTACACTAGGTGCTTACTTATGTAATATCCCTTACCGTGAAAATGAACTATTAAAGAAGACGACGTTAATGATTTTTGGTGCGGTTTTGCTTGTAGTGGTAGAGGTTATTGTTTGGTATATGTTGAGAAATTAAAAATCCTCCTAACATAGGAGGATTTTTTTTATGAATGGATAATGATTTAAATATGAATAGCTTCTACTCAATGAATAGGAGATGAAATGTATGCCCCTAAAAAACTACGGTGTATTAAAAGGTACAGTTATACAATCAAAGATGGGAAAAGGGAAAACTCCTCATTATCAAGTTCATTTACAAGATGAAGCAGAAGTAGATTATCGCATTGCAATTAACGTAAAGTCGCAAAGTTATCCGTCAGAAGTTTTATATTTTGCGAGCGACAATATTCGGTCAGAGGCGATTCATATTTTACCGACATTACCATTCGGTTTTACAGAAATAAAAAACAATGAACCGAAAGTAGCTTTAGATTATATAAGAGGAAATCTATTTGACTCAAATCAAATGATTCCTTTACCTCCCGAAAAAGCAGGAGCAGATAATGATTTAAATGAAAAAATAGAACGTTATATAAAACGAGCGATAGAAGAAAAAGCAATTATTTACGCATTTGGCGAAAGATGGGGACCAGAAGAAAATACACCAGATTCCTATTTTCATTTCAAACCAGGAAACGGTATACATGATATTCACATGAATCAAGGAAATGTAGAGAAATGGAAAGCTGATAATGGCATATGGCAAGACGGAGGAATACTCATTCACTTCGAGAAGGAAGAAGAATGGATTGGTATCTTTCTGGCATTCCAATCACAGTCATGGTGTACCGATGAAGAAGGGCATGCTCGTGTGCCTGTTGAGCATTGTGATTATAAGGGGAATAATTAACAAGAAGAGGGCGTTCAAAAAGAACGCCCTCTTCTTATTTTATAAAACGAAAAACTAACGAGTGTAGAAAGACAAGAGAACAGCAGTGCCACACTAGAAAACGCAATGAGATACATATTATATTTCATAACCTGTCCAATTAGCTGATTACTGTCGTATTGAAACAGTCCTGCTATTATGTTGAATAAAAATAAAACGATAAACATGACGATAACCCCGTCTATTGATCCTTTAATGTCTGGTTTACTTAAAGCGATATGTGCGGAAATGCAAATGGCGATAAATAAAAATAACCAAAAGGAAGGATTCAATAAATTACCGATTGTAAATAAGCTTTTCAATAATACAAACGTCGACAAGAGCATGTTTTGGATCATTTCTATATTAATAGAAGTAGAAGCAATCGTTTTTTCGAGAGTTGTATTAAATAAAAAATATGATTCTGGTACGAAATAGCGCATTAAAAGGATTAGTGCAGTAATACCAGAAATAATAGGCCCAATGCCGATGAAGAAATTCCCAATCCGTTGATACACACTTTTTTGATTGTATTGATGTTGTACGTAACCTAAAGCCCCTTGACTTGTATCTGTCGGGAAGAACTGCGTTGCTACAATCTTATGACGGAACAGCACGCACATAATGGCATGTCCAAGTTCGTGAATAGGAACACCAATCCAAGCCGTTAATAGGAATCCTTTTCTTCCGAAAGCTCTCGACCAATACATCCGTGTGAGAGATTCTAAATAGCCTAATAGAAATCCAATTACAATGATAACGCCAATTAAAGATAATAATTGGATTACGCTTGTAAGGAGTATTTGAAAAATTGAGTTTACCAATTCCATTGCCAGTCATCCAATCTGTTAAAAATATTATTTATTCTGTTTCATAATAGCATTTTTTTTCAAGATTACTAGCACATATATTTTCTTTCGGAAGAAGGATTTCAGAATCTTTTTCTTGTAGTCATGTTTTATGTCCAAAGTCATATATTGAACTTGTAACACCCTATAAGGTATATGCTTAAGGAGGGATAAGAGAATGAAATGTCCGTCATGTCATACAGAAAATGCAGCGGAGGCAAAGTTTTGCGGGAATTGTGGACATTCGTTAACGGAAGAAGTAGTGGCAAGTAGTGGCCAAGAAGAAGGGCCGGAACAAGTACGTGCGGCACAAGCAAAGGAAGCTCGGCCAAATGAAACGGTAGAGCAAGCGAAGCGGTTCGCGAGCGGCTATTTTCAATTTTTTAAACATGCATTACAAGCACCCACAGCGATTATGAAAAGCGGCGCTATTGAAGTGCGAAATGGAATTGTAAGTCTTGTTCTTATTTGTTTTTTAGGAGCATGTATTTTTTATAGAATGATGAGTGCAGCATCAGCAGTTACGAGAACATTTGCACCAGATATATCTACTCCCACGTTTTTTGGAGAATCTATAACGGTCTTTTTCTTTTTATTAATTTTAACTTTATTTGTCGGATTTATTATTTTTGTAAGTGGTAAGATGATGAAATCGTCTTTTTCGTTTCTTGAAGTATTTGGTATATGGGGAACGATAGCGACGCCGACTATTGTCATATTAGTCCTTTCTTTTCTTTTTAGTTTCTTATTAATCTTTTTCTTACCTATATTATTATCCGTAGCTGCAACTTATATAGGGATTAGTATAACTGTAGCCGTATTAAAGCTAGACAATGGCGGATTAGATCTCGTTTACACACTTATTATTGCAAATGTTTTAATGGGAATTGCAACGTTCATTGTACTTTGGTCTTACATTAGTACGATAATTCAAGCCTTAACAAAGGGAATAACTGGCTTCTAATGAAAAGGTGGTTGACTGAATGAATGTATGTCCAAAGTGCGGAGCTCAGTTTGAAGATGGTGTGCAATTTTGTCAAAACTGCGGGTCGAAGAGGGGACGTCCTGTAGTAAAGAAGAACATGAGCGGCGGTACAAAAGTTGGCATTACACTGTTAGCACTATTTGTTATAGTGATTATTGGCTTGTATTTGTACGGAGCATCGTATTATACGCAGGTGGCACAAGTAGACCGGATGATTACGATTTTACAAGAGAGGGATGGAGAGAAATTAGCTGAGATCGTTACGGCAGATGATCCATCGGTTATGATAACGAGAGAGAGTTTAACGCCTCTATTTTCATATATAAAAGAAAATCCATCTTACGTAAATGAATTAAAAGGATATTTGAGACAAGGTGAAAAACAACGGGACGGAATAGAAAGAGTTGATTTTTCATTAACGAAAGACGGAAAGTATTTCTTTATATTTGATCGATATAAATTGAAAGCGAAGACGTACTATACAACTTTGCTTACAAATGAAAAAGGCGTATCGTTAAAAATGAATGGAAAAGAAATTGATAAGACAGATGACAAAAAGTTTGAGAAGCAATATGGGCCATTTCTTCCGGGAAATCAAGTGTTTCAATCAGATTATAAAAATGACTATGTAAAATTATCTCGTGAGGAAAAGGTTGTACTTATGAAACAAAGCCAATATAACGTAACGATAGATTTAACGTTGCAAGGTCAATATATTACAGTTCAAACGAACGCGCCTGGTGCAACATTGTACGTAAATCAAAAACCGGTTACAGCGCTGGCAGGAGAAGAAATTACATGGGGGCCTGTAGCGACTGATGGAAGTGCGACGATTTATTTAGAACGAAATGGAGAAAGCGGACGAGAAACGACACAAGTAGAGACGATAACGACACTTTCGTCTTATAATCTTCCATTCCAAAAGAAAAGTACAGAAAAAACAGTTGTTTATAATGTTACTCCAACGCCCGCGACTGGGCATGTATATAATGGTTTCATCTTTCCTGATAGTGATATTCGAAAATTAACGAGTGCAGATTTAACATATTTATCGAAAGAGCAGTTGAAAATTGCTAGAAATGAAATATATGCAAGGCATGGACATATTTTTCAAACGAAAGATATGCAAGCGTATTTTGCAAAACAGTCTTGGTATAGAGAAAATCCTTATTTTAAAGGAACGTTAACAGATATTGAAACTTATAATATTGAACTAATCAAATCAAGAGAATAGGCACTTGAAAAAGGTACAGTGTATATTGCTGTACCTTTTCTATTGTTATTTAGCTGGACCAGGATCCCTTGAGAAAAAGATATGAAAGAGAAATGTGACTTTACTTGATCCTCCTGATGTACTAGCTTGTATATGTGATAAAGGACCAGACGTTAGAGCAGCCTCGGAATGGGGTGGTACGACTATTTTGAGCGCATGATCTGATTCTGGTGAAGCAGTAACAGTAATTGTATCATCAGAGAAGTTTATAATTTTAACAGAACCGACTGGAAAGATGGACTTGCCAGCATGTGATGCTGAAGCGAATTGGGTAGCTTTCCAAATATCTTGCGCAAACGTATCATCGTTAGATAACCAAGCACGAGCGCTATATATTGTTGCATTAATGGAAAATTCTTGGTCAAGTGAGACGGCGGGTTTCGGTTCTTTTGGTTCTTGCGGTTCATCTGGAAGCTGGGCGAGAAGGCCGGCGCACATATATTTCACCTACTTTCAATAGTAACTGTTATAGCATATTAAACATATTGTTTATAAGACACGACAGTTACCTATTCACGTATAAGTTTGTGCAACAAATTTGAAGATAAAATTCTCTTTCTTTACAATGGAAGTAGGTGTTATTTCTATAAAATATGGAAAACGTAAAGAGTATGTAAAAAAGAAGGAGTGGTAAAGTGAACTATGTCATTATTGGCGGAGATGCAGCTGGTATGAGTGCAGCGATGCAAATTGTTAGAAACGATGAAAATGCAAATGTTGTAACTTTAGAAAAAGGTGAAATTTATTCATACGCTCAGTGTGGATTACCGTATGTCATTAGTGGTGCTATCGCTTCAACTGAAAAGTTAATCGCGCGTAACGTAAAGACGTTTCGTGAGAAATATGGAATTGATGCAAAAGTGCGTCATGAAGTAACGAAAGTAGATACGGAAAAGAAAATGGTGTACGCAGAGCATACGAAGACGAAAGATGTCTTTGAATTTCCGTACGATCGATTATTAATTGCGACTGGAGTGCGTCCTGTTATGCCAGAATGGGAAGGACGGGAATTACAAGGCGTTCATCTTTTAAAAACAATTCCTGATGCTGAGCGCATATTAAAAACGCTAGAAACGAATAAAGTTGAAGATGTAACGATTATTGGCGGTGGCGCAATCGGACTTGAGATGGCAGAAACATTCGTCGAACTTGGTAAGAAAGTAAGAATGATTGAGCGAAATGATCATATCGGTACGATTTACGATGCAGATATGGCAGAGTACATACATAAAGAAGCAGATAAGCATCATATTGAAATTTTAACGAATGAAAATGTAAAAGCGTTTAAAGGGAATGAACGAGTAGAAGCAATTGAAACGGATAAAGGTACGTATAAAGCAGATCTTGTTTTAGTGTCGGTAGGAGTGAAGCCAAATACTGATTTTCTTGAAGGGACAAATATACGTAAGAATCATAAAGGGGCAATTGAAGTAAATGCATATATGCAAACGAATGTGCAAGACGTATATGCAGCTGGTGATTGCGCAACACATTACCACGTTATAAAGGAAATTCATGATCATATCCCGCTCGGAACGACTGCCAATAAACAAGGGCGACTTGCTGGACTGAATATGCTTGATAAACGAAGAGCCTTTAAAGGTACGTTAGGTACAGGTATTATTAAATTTATGGATTTGACGCTTGCAAGAACAGGATTAAATGAAAAAGAAGCGAAAGGGCTACACATCCCGTATAAAACAGTCAAAGTAGATTCGACTAATATGGCGGGCTATTATCCAAATGCAAAACCACTTTACTTGAAATTACTATACCGTTCTGACACGAAACAATTATTAGGCGGACAAGTAATTGGAGAAGAAGGTGTAGATAAACGGATTGATGTAATCGCAATGGCACTCTTCAATAAAATGAGCATTCACGATTTAGAAGATGTCGACTTAAGTTATGCCCCACCATATAACAGCGTTTGGGATCCAATTCAGCAAGCGGCAAGGAGAGCAGAATAGCACTTTTTAAAGTGCTATTTTTTTTACAATGAGGGAGTAAATAAAGTTTCACTTTATTTTGAATATACCGTTTCCCCTTGAAAACATATTACGTATCGCTTATATTTTCATATAGTATTTATTTTTTAAACGAAGCAATGAACGAACCAGGGGGCGCAGTATGGCAATTAACATGAAAACAATCGAAGAATGGATTGCTGAATCAAATGCAAGACATGAAGAAGACTTTGGACACGTTGTGGAAGAAATGAAAGAAGTATGTGTCGGACTTGATAACGCGACATTAATTTATACGAAAAATGTATTTTGTTTCGGTAAAAAAGTAGAAGTATTTTTCTTCTTCCAAGACCATGTCGTGATTGGACAAGAAAAAGACGAATATGTTGAGATTGAAAAATTAAAGTATGATGCCATTACAAATAGTAACTTAAAAACAAATGACAAAAATACTACGTTAGAATTAAAGTTTGCTAACGGACAATCTATCAATTTAGATAGTTTAAATGATAACTACGGTACGAAAAATTGGTTATTTGCTAGACAAATTAAGAGTATTTTTAAGTTAATCTAGTAAAAAAGCACGCCGTCCATCGGCGTGCTTTTAACTATGCAAAGCCCCTTTTAACCAATTCCGCGCCCGATATGCCCCAACTGGAACTTGAATAAGAGATGTTTCATTCCCAGCATCAATACCGTACAATTGATCACATGAATTTGTATCAAAACTTAGTAACGGATGCCCGCCCATCCCCATCGCGGTCGCTGCAAAAACGAGTTTATGAACAAGTATACCTGCTTCCATTTGATGAATACGGTACCCTCTATAGCCTAATGCATTTGTATAATAATCTTTCTTTCCGACTACATGTAGGCAAAGTGATACTTGAAAAAGGTTTACGTTATCCATCGTCATACTAGATTGAAGAGGATAACGAAGGTCCCCATATCGAAGTGGTTGTATGGAATGCGTTTTACTGTTATAAGTGTAAGCGCCGTTTTTTATATCTTTTACATTATAGAAACATCCATATAATGAGACGCGCGCATTTTCATTTATATACTTACCATCAAGGTCGTTGGAATAAGGGAGGGAGAGGGTCGCTTCTTGTAGTAAAGTAGCGAGCTCGGCTGCATCCCATTTCGTTAAAGTAAAGTCAGCATCAGGGGAATACCGTTTTCTGCAAAGTTGCAAGAAATCATAAGATAAACGCTCTACTTTCGGCAGTTGTACAGCATGCTCATGATATTGATAGTGCTCTTCATGAGCTAGTGTTTGGAAGTGTGCTGTCGATTCGATCATAGAAGCTTCATTTATTTTTGTTATCATCGGATATTCATCTACATGTTTTGAGCGAACGAAATGTTCATGTGCGAGCGGCGGAATTTGTTGCAACAACTCATGAGAAGTAACTGTTTTATTTTCATGGTAATCATTGTGAAACCAATTAGTTTCTGGCTCTGTACTTAAAGGAATAACGGCATACACACTTTCTTCACCTTCTGACAATCCGAGTAAATGGTTCAGTGCACGGTCTAGAAATTGAAAGTATACGCCGTTCGTATAACCGAACTGTTTGGCACATTCAAGTAATTGTCCAATGAGAACCCCGCTATCTAATCCTTGAAGGCGATATGAAAAGTTATTGTATTTAAAGAAGTTTTTCCAAAACATAGTGGATACGAATGCGGCACCGAAACAATCCTGTATATTACAGCGATTACCGAGTGCGTCTGCTAAATAAGAATCGAAATTTCCTTCGCGAAGTAAAATAAGCCGGTGATGCGCGGCGTCATAATGGTAAATGCCGTCTGGATAATCGTCAATCTTTAAATAGATATACAATTCATTCGGATATAAAGCACCGCCTGAAGGAATGGATCTACGTAATACATTTCTCTCGCTATTTAGCTGACATAATTGTGTTACACCAAATGAATACCAAAGGTAGTGACCAATCTCATTTAGAGTAGGTGTAGTAGAAGAGTTCGATAAAGATAACGGGATTTCTAAGGAGAGCGGGATGGTAGGTACATTTCGATATAATTTATAAGGAAGCGGTGCGTCTTTCCAGTCCACCTCATGATTCGGCATAATTTCATCGATAGAGAAATGGAGATGATGTAAAAAAGTATTTAGCTGCATGAAATCCCTCCTTTACTATGGAAACGGATGTGGATGTGGATTTAATCTTTCATTTGTTAAAGGTTCGTCTGTATATCCAAGTGTCATCGGTACGGTATATATCCGGTCCAGTCCTGTAACCCGAGTAAGATGGTGTCCGAACGTCATCGGTAACATACCTGGAATAATAACTTTTACACAGTGTAGTCCGTTCTTTTCTATAAGGGGAACGGTTTGATCTACAACGATTACTTCAAGGTCAGATTGATGCAAACGATTTAAAAGTTGGTGGAGATCGGATGTTAAATCCATATCAAATGATTGTGATACATTTATTTCTTGGAACGTTTGCACCGGTGCATCTTCTCGTAAAAGGAAGTGAAGACGTTCTTCCGTTTCTTTCAATCCGTACAGCATACTATGGTCTTCCATTTTATTAACGAAATAAGGATCTTGTAAGCATTTTTCGTAGTATTCTCTTTTGTGCTCGAGCTCATCGTCTGTTATAAGTAACATGCCTGCTATTTCTTGAATGGCACTTTTTAAAGCTCGAATAGGATCTAAATGAGCGCCTCCTGCACAAACAACGTTCATTCCATTTTCACGCGTATTTTTTGCAATTACCCATAAGCTAGGGATGCCGTGTTCCATCGTCGCGTTAAAAGCGTGTAATTCATATCCGGTAATCGTACGTAACCGCTGAATCATTAATTGTAATTCTGTATCATTTGCTGAACTCAGATCAAGGCGGGGAAGAGGTAATTCTGCATACCAAGTGAGTAAGAAGGCATCACGCTCTACAATTTCTAAAATGCCGTGAAAAATCGCTTCTTCTAAACTACCGCCAATTGCACATCCATTTGATGTTTCATATACGAAAGCGTCTCGATGACCGAGGCTATAATAAGCAATTGATTCAGGAACTAAAAGCGGTCTGTTTTGTGATAAAGAATATCCCCATACCCAGTTTTGCTCATAATCAGGATCAAACGGTTTAAATGGAAAATTATCACGATTGTAATGTTCATTTGTATGTACACCGAGCGAGAGGGGATTTAGTGCGTGTTCTTCTAAATCATGAAAACTACCATGCACATTTGTCTTTTTCCCGCGAGGCGACATCCCGCAATATCGTTCTAAACCTTCTAAAATAGCAGTTGCTTCACTCACTGCAAATGAATGAGTTCGGCCTGCAACACCTTCATTTCCGAACATTAATGGCATGTTTATAATGACGTCAGCGAATGGTAATAATGAATGCTGCATTTTGCCGTTCAACATACCGACCCGATAATCTAAATAGTCTCTCGTTAAAAATGTGTTTAATTCATGAATGGAACGGCAGCGATACGTTTCGGTGCTTACTTTTAAACTCGGTTGTAAAGAAATTTCCGCCGCATCCGCAGTATCATTAGGTAAATTACTACATACAGGACAGAGAGGATCTGGAAGAAAAGAATGCCGCGTACATTGTAATGTTTGTAAGTTTAGTAAAATAAGTTCATTTTCTAAAGAAGAATGGTTATGAGTTAATATTTTTTCTGTTTCTGCGCAAATAAGATGGCACATTTGTAACATTCCATTTTGGGTGGCACGTACATCACGCCTCGTTACATCATCTGCTTTAAAGGCATATTTCCGCTGTAGTTCCCACATTTCTTTTTGGTCAAAGCCAGCGATAAAACGGCGTCCATCAGAACAATGGGAACATCCGGGCGTAAGAGGATGAATGTAAGGACCGATAATACCTTCGCCAAATGAAGTAAAACCACGTAGCCATGGAATATGATTTGACCGAAAAATTAGCTCAGCGTCATGATGAATAGTAGAAGGAGATCCGTCATGTAATACGAGAGCGAGATGAATATTTTCAGGAAGTACTTCTGGAAGGGTATGCTGACGAATGATGGAATATTGTTTGCATAATTGATCATGTACATAGTCTGCAAGAAGGCCATCTCCTATAAGCAATATATTTTGAGTCATAGACCGTCCTCCTTTGCAATTAATACCCCATACACACCGTCTAAGTTTTCTTTCAAAAATGGTTCGATTGCTAAATCAAACACGAAGGGATAAAAATTATGTTCTTCTAAATGCTGTAAGGCAAGCTGTAAAGATTGCACACTTGGAATTTCTTCTTCCGCTTGTATTTCCACTCTAAAAGAATCCGTGTCATATAAAATAATAGATGATTCAGGCAAGATATTAGCTCTGTAAGGAGTCTCTTCACTTTGAATGTGGAGCAGTGATAGTTGTAGTGCGTTCCGTAAGGCTAACGTCATATTAATATTAGATGCACCGTACCATCTATCATTTATACCAACCCAAATGACTGGAAAACTGAGAATCTCTTCACTCATTGCAATTTTAGGTGTTTCATGAATTGTAGCAAGAGCATCGTAATAAAATCTACAATGTTTATCGTGAATATCAGTTAAATCAATCGTTGTAAGTTCTTCTAGCATATGTGACTGCCGCTCATACAGTTTATTGTTTAAATGTTGTTGTAGTGCCCGGTAAAATCCTTCTGTCATCGTTTCTCCAGCACCGATACCGATATCGTTATGTTCAGGAATAAGGCGGTGAATGATTTCTGCTACATATGTTTCAATTCCTGTTAAACCGGCTTCTCGGCGTGCTTCATTATGAGTCAATCCACTGCAAGTCATAAGAGGCAGAAGGGGAGCTGGGCCATCTGATAGTGGAGTGGCTACTTGAATATAGCACTGTGATAACGGTAATTGATATGAATCTTGTTCATCCCATACATGGAATATACCGGCTTCTTTAGAAGTTAATGAGTCGAAAAAGCGGAATATATCAGTTGAAGTATGTTGGCCATACCGATGCTCAAGTTTTTCAGAAAGATTTTCTATCGTATCAATTGTAAAACTTTCATCAGTTGCAAGAGGGTGTTTTATAAAAGGATGCCACGTTCCTTCAAGTGTTTCATAGTTTAATAAAAAGAATTGTGCTTCTTTTTCACGATAAGAATCATCCGCGACATGTTTAAACAATTCAAAAACGATTACATTTGCTAACATGGCAGATGTAATTTGTGAGAAGGAATCCGATGAATTTTCATTTTGCAAAGTCGTTTCATGTAGCCGATGCCATGCGGATTCCCAGCATTCATCACGATTTTCCATTACGACAGGTCCAGCTATACCGAGTGTTGATAAACAAATAGCTGGTATAAAATTCTTTTTCGTTTCTCTACAAATAGTGTGAACTGTTTTTAAACCGTCAATGTCTCCATTTTGAGAAACATATAAAATCCAATCAAAAGGTTCGAATACTTCATGTAAGGGACGGTCAATTGTAGTATCGATTTCTTGAAGGAGTACACTGTTATCAACTTCATATGCACGTTCTATTAGCTCATGTATTCTGTCATAGTTTGTTTCATCTCGATCTGTAACGAGGTAATGAAATGTAGGTAAACCAGATTCTAATAAAGAAGAAACTAAGGAAGTGAGCATATCCCCAGAACCAAGTACAAGGACATTTGCTCCGCGGTACGTTTCGAATTTTAAAGCACCTGAATGAGAATCGGCTTCTAAAAATTCAATTTGCGAAGCATATCTGTCGAGTAATGTACTGTTTAATTCATGAGGTGCATCTTGATTTGCATCACGCACGAAACCATTTTCATATAAAATCTCTCCAATTTCAAATACACGGTTTTGATAGGGGAGAGGGAGGCCATCGGTTATTTCTGCTAAAGAATAATTCCCGTTAAACATTGGCATTAATTTTTCAATCCAGTCATAAATTCCATCACCGTCCATGCGAAATGAACTGGCGTTATTTCGAAAATAGACACCCCCGTTTGAATCGGGGAGGAAGAAAGTATCCTTATTTACTTTAAGTTTTGCATGAATTGGAAGGTTATTCATTTTAATCCTCCTTACGTTTAGGCATACATTATTACCTTATGTCATGAAATTTGTCCCGTATGAACACAATAAAAAAAGGCTGTAGAATGAATCATTCTACAGCCTTTAATAGATTTTTAATCTATCAACCTTCTAATAATAATGACTTTGGATCTTCAAGCATATCTTTAACAGCAACAAGGAAGCTAACTGCTTCTTTACCATCAACAATACGGTGATCGTAAGATAAAGCAATGTACATCATTGGGCGGTTTTCCATACGCTCGTTATCAATTGCAACTGGGCGTACTTGGATTTTATGCATTCCTAAAATACCAACTTGAGGGCTATTTAGGATCGGTGTTGACATTAGAGAACCGAATACACCACCGTTTGTAATTGTAAATGTACCACCTTGTAGTTCTTTTAATGAAAGTTTGTTATCGCGTGCTTTTTTACCTAATTCACGAATTTCGCTTTCGATTTCAGCGAAGTTTAATTGGTTAGCATCGCGTACAACTGGAACAACTAATCCATCTGGAGCTGCTACTGCAATACCGATATCATAGAATTTTTTAATGATAAGCTCGTCACCTTGAATTTCAGCATTTAATAATGGGAATTGTTTTAATGCTGCAACAACTGCTTTTGTGAAGAATGACATGAAGCCAAGACGTACATCATGTTTTTTCTCGAAAGCATCTTTGCGTTCTTTACGTAATTCCATGATCGCACTCATATCAACTTCGTTAAATGTTGTTAACATTGCAGATGTTTGTTGAACTTCTACAAGACGTTTTGCAATTGTTTGACGGCGGCGGGACATTTTCACGCGCTCAACTGGTTTTTCGAATTCCGTTTTTGCAACTGGAGCAGGAGCTGGACTCTTTGGAGCAGCTGGTGCTTCTTTTGGTGCTGCAGCATGAGCTTGTACATCATGTGGTCTCACGCGTCCAAGTGGATCTGTACTACGTACGTCGTTTAAGTCGATTCCTAATTCACGAGCCATCTTTCTAGCAGCTGGTGATGCGATAGGACGGTTTGTATTTGGTAACCCTTGTAGTGTTGTAGTTTGCTCAGCACTTGGTGCCGCAGCTTTCGGTGCTTCAGCTGTTTCTTGTTTTGGTTGCTCAGCAGCCGGTGCAGGTGTACTTACTGCAACTGGTGCTCCATTAGCATCTAAAATTGCGATAGTTGCGCCAACTTCAACTGTATCCCCAGGTTCGCCTAGTAACTTCGATACAATACCTGAATCTTCTGCAATGATTTCTACATTGACTTTATCAGTTTCAAGCTCAACAACGCTGCCACCTTTCTCAACTTTGTCGCCTACGTTGATAAGCCATTGTGAAATAGTTCCTTCAGTAATAGATTCTGCAAGCTCAGGTACTTTAATTTCGATCATTTTAAATGTCCTCCCCTTATTTGCCTAACGGTGTGTTTTTTCTTCTTTTGTCTTCGGTAATCTCCATTTGTTAGCCTGGCCTTGGGCAGATATTCTGCCCAAGGAACAAGCTAGAAACCTTCATTGTTACTTTTTAGTTGCTGTAAACTTCAATTTCTTGTTTATCTTGACGGAAGTTATACTTCACATCTAAAGCATGTGCAACAATTAGCTCTTGCTCAGCTTTGTGAGCGAATGGATCGCCGCCAGATGGACTAGAGCGATCAGGACGTCCAATGTAGCCTGTTTTCACTTTATCTCCAGCAAGTTCGAACAGAATTGGAGCCATGTAATGCCATGCGCCCATATTACGAGGTTCTTCTTGAACCCAAATGATTTCTTCTAAGTTTTTAAAGCGTTTAATAATAGATTGAACTTTCTCAGCAGGGAATGGGTACAATTGCTCAATACGAACGACATGAACTTCGTCTAAGTTGTACTCATGTTTACCCGACTCGATTTCTGCTGCTAAGTCAATCGCCATTTTACCTGTGCTTAAAACAAGACGTTTTACTTTATTTGGTTTCATGCCAAGGTTTTCTTGTTCTAAAGCAGGTTGGAAACGTCCTTCGCTTAACTGACTAGCAGTTGAAAGCGTAAGTGGGTGACGTAATAAACTCTTCGGCGTCATCAATACTAATGGTCGAACAGCTTCTGTTCCTAAGATAGATGCTTGACGACGCAGGATATGGAAGTATTGAGCCGCGCTCGTTAAGTTTGCAACTGTCCAGTTATTCTCAGCAGCTAACTGTAAGAAACGCTCTGGACGTGCACTAGAGTGCTCTGGTCCTTGACCTTCATAACCGTGTGGTAATAGAAGAACTAAGCCAGATTTTTGACCCCATTTTGCTCTTCCAGCTGAAACATATTGATCAAATAATGCTTGCGCAGTATTTGAGAAGTCACCATATTGCGCTTCCCACATAACAAGAGTTTCTGGAGCGAATACGTTATAACCATATTCGTAACCAACAACAGCAGCCTCTGATAACGGACTGTTATGAACAGAGAACGATGCATTAATGTTTGGTAAGCGATGTAACGGTGAATATGTTTCATTTGTATCAGTATCGTGTAATACGATATGACGGTGTGCGAATGTACCACGCTGTGAATCTTGACCAGTTAAACGAATTGGCGTACCTTCTTGTAAAATAGAAGCGAATGCTAACGATTCAGCAAGTGCCCATTCAATTTTACCGTTCTCTTCAAGAGCATCTTTACGGCGCTCAAGAATTTTCTTCACTTTCGGATATACGTTAAATCCTTCTGGCCAAGATAGTAGACCTTCATTAATTGCACGAAGTGAGTCAATCTCAACACCAGTATCAATTGGTTGAATACCTTTTGCAACAACATCTGGTACTTTAACGTGAATTGTTGCGTCGCTCGTATCAGCTGGTGGTACTTGTGCATAGTCGGATTTTAATTGCTCTTGTGTAAACTGTGTAATTGTTTCAACCTCATCTGCATTTAGAACACCAGCAGCTTGTAATTGATCTGCATAAATTGCCCTTACAGTTGGATGGTTTTTAATTTTTTTGTACACTTGTGGTTGCGTAACTGCTGGATCATCCATTTCGTTATGACCGTAGCGGCGGTAACCAATTAAATCGATTAAGAAATCTTTTTTGAACAACATGCGATATTGAATCGCAAGGTTAGCAGCTGCAAGACAAGCTTCCGGATCATCAGCGTTCACGTGAACAATCGGAATATCGAAACCTTTTGCAAGGTCACTAGAATATTTCGTAGAACGAGAATCATAGCTATCAGTTGTAAAACCAACTGCATTGTTTGCTATAACATGAATCGTTCCGCCTGTTTGATACGCGTTCAATCTGCTTAAGTTGAGTGTCTCAGATACAATACCTTGACCAGGGAATGCAGCATCACCATGAACTAAAATTACGAATGATTTTGAAGTATCTTGATCTGGAAGACCAGATTTTTTACGATTCTCTTGAGCAGCACGTGCGAAACCTTCTACTACAGGATTCACGAACTCAAGATGACTCGGGTTATTTGCTAATGTCACGCGAGTGCTAACTTCTTCGTTACTAACGACTTGTTCTCTACCTAGGTGGTATTTCACATCGCCAGTCCAGCCAGAATTAGCCACTGCGCCTTCTATTTTTGCATGTTTGAACTCAGCAAACATGTGGCTATATGGTTTTTCTAATACGTGAGCAAGTACGCTTAGGCGACCGCGGTGAGCCATACCAATCATGACATCCTCAACGCCGTTTTTAGCACCTTCTAGAACAATTTCATCTAAAACAGGTACAAGCATATCAACGCCCTCGATAGAGAAACGTTTTTGCCCAACGAATGTTTTATGCAAGAATTGCTCGAAACCTTCAACAGCTGTTAAACGTTTTAAAAGAGCAGTTCGTTTTTTATTTGATAGTGGTTGACGCAATGAATTTGATTCCACCATTTGATGCAACCACGCGCGTTCTTCACTATCTTGTATATGAGAAAATTCATAAGCTAAAGATTTTGTATAAACGTCTTTTAATCTATGAATTACATCAAGTGCAGTGTGAATACCTTCTGGTGCATCTGGCCATACTGTTTTCGCTGGAATCGCTTTCAAGTCAGCATCGCTCAGTTCGTTCAATGCTTTCTCAAGAAGAGATTGTCCATTTGCAGCATCTTCCATCGGGTTGATGTGAGCCAACGTGTGCCCGAAAGAACGAATCTGCTCAACAAGTTGAACGACTTTAAGAATTTTTTCAATGTTACCTGTGTTTTGAGGAGAAAAATGTGTTGCTGTGTTGTCCCCTGTTACGACATCATCTTGAAACGAAGGAGCTCCAAAAATTTCAAAAAGCTCTTGTAATTCCGGATCAACAGAACCTGCTCCAGTTACGTAAAGATCATACTGTTCAATAACATAACCAAGGTTCGGACCGTGGAACTTGGCCCAAGGGTTTGTCGTTGTATTCTTCCTCGTCATTTGTTTAAACCTCCCAATGCATATAATCCTTTTCCATACAAAGGTGCATTTTGCTCTTTTTCAATAAGTAATAAATCAATAATCAATGTAAATGTTTTCTTTACTCTTATGTTATTACAATAATTTACATAATACCAAACACTATTACTTATCTGTTTTGTAAAAAAACATTCACAATAACTTATCACCCAAGTTAATCTTTCATGTTATAAAGTAATTTTACAGAAAAATGGGGTGGATATATTTGGTATGCCTATACTAATAGCTATAATTGTTGCATTTAAATATAGGTATAATAGTTAGAATGTTTCGATAAAATTAGTTTGAATTATGTATATTGAAATAATAAGCGCTTTCATAGATATTATACAACAATATAACGGAATATAGTATAAAAAATAAAAAATTATGAATTTATCGTAAACTTTATTTAGATAGTGTTAAATATTGAAAGGAAAGTGAAGGATTTCTACAAAAAAAGTTGCTAAACATAAAAAATGCTCCATAAACAGTTAGTTTCTATAAATATGACGAAAAACACCGTAAAATAAATAACGTATTTCGTGAAATAAAGAAATAAATGAAATGTTTTAAAAGGATAAAACAAATATGGAGATATTAAATTTTAAAAAAAGAAGTGAGGAGATATAGTAACAGTTATTTACAGTGTTCCGTGTTTCGCTTCAAAATAGACGTGCTGAAATTGAAAAAAGTTTCTTCTATATTATTGAATATACTTATGGCACTTACAATGAGTACCGTCTTTATCTCATTTGTTGTTTTGGCAAAAAGATATTAAGATGGAAGAGAGAAAGGAAGATTAACATATGCAAATGATGTATGCTTTTGGCATTGGGCTTGTATTATTTTTAGCTGTATTCTTATTTATTCGTAAAGACGTTCAAGGCGGGACGTTAACGAAACGAGGATTTTATAAAATGATTGGCTGTTTAGTTGTTATGTTTATAGCGATTATTGTAATGATCGTTTTAATAAGTCAGTCACTATAGAATGAAAAAACGGAACCTTACTTCGGTAAGGTTTTTCTTTATTATTCAACCTAAAAATTACCACTAAATCCATTTACTATAAATTACTTATATTATATAATCCAATGAAATGATAGATAAGGAGTGTAGTATATGAATAAAAAAACTATCTTCTATTTATTAACTTGTCTACTACTTGTAGCTAGTACTACTTATATAATATGTAACAAAAGAGAACAAGTGCCACCTATATTAGTATGGGACAAACAAGAATACTATGTTACGAATGAATCTGCCAAAATAGAAGAAGTTGGGCAAAAACTTGGCGAAGTAACAAAGGAAATTAAAACAAGTAGAAAACCTACTAAAAATAGAGAATCTAATACATTACAAGAGAAAACAGAAGTATTTACAATGATTGAGGAAGAAAAAAGTGATTACCCGCCTTTAATCATAAAGGAAGCTTATAGTGATGAATATAGGGTAGTGAGGCCGATGTTGAAGCAAGTATTGTGATGAAAAGGGGATTCATATGCAGACAGTAATTTCGTATCCGTGGGTGTTAAGAAAAATATTTGTCTTTTTCCTCCTATCGGTGCTGTTTACATTTTGATGAATAGAGGAGCGATACAAAAGAGAGATTTTATATTTATTATTTGCTGCTATGAATATATCACTTTGGTTATTGCTTATGATTTTTGATTGGAGTATGTGGATGGTAGTAGGGCATTATTTGTTTGGAGCAGTTGTTATTGTTTTTTCGAATATGAATAAGAGCTAAGCCAGCAACCTTAAAGTTGCTGGTTTTTATTTTGCTATTTATAATGAAGAAACAAATTTTTAATAGAGAGTAGTGGGCGTTATGAGATGGAAAGAGGGAACGTTTGAAAAAATAGACACGAATAACTCATCTGTTGAGCAACTTATAAACACGTTTAAGGAACAAAACTTAATTGGTGGAGCAATAATAAGCTGTTTTAAAGTGCATAACGAAAATTTTTTAAAGAAATACCACATTCGAAAGATGGACATGAGCACTTCTTTAGAAGAATTTTCAACTCTTTAGATATAATCAATAACTTAGAAGAGTTAAAAATACATACATCAGACAAATATAAGTTTCGTTTTAAAGAGCAGCTGGCAGTTATGCTTGATGGTAGCATTGCTGCGCAAATTTTGTGGGGCGGAGCATATGAAGGGTTTAAGGAACGACCAGTTATCGCAAAACAATTAGCAGTCAATGTATGTCAATATATGTTCCAAGATCGATACGAAGATATTAAAGTGTTCGAAAGCTATCGCCCTTGGACAGATTGGTTTTACGATGTTGCGTGGGATGTTACTTGGATGGTGTTAGATAGTAGGGAACAGAAAATGTGGTTCATTTGTGCTACGGATACAGATTGATAGAAGAGGGACCTTGTAGGAATGCTGCAAGGCCCTTTATCTTTTGGGAATTAATAGAAAACGAATCATATAAATGCTATACTAAAAAATGTTTGTAATGTCAGTTTCATAATATTGTATGATGCTGACTTACTAGAAAAGATAAGAGGAGAATGAGCGTGCAAAAGATAAAGAGATTATTGCTATTAATGATGGTAGTAGGATTAACAGCAGGTGTTTTAGCAGGGTGTGCAAATCCGAAAGATACTACAGAAGAATTTTTAACAGCGATACAAAAAGGTGATGTAGAAAAGGCTCGTACATTTGTTGAGAGTGACAAGGAATTTAATAAGCTAAATGAAAAAACAGATGATGCTGAGGCAAAAGCAATGCTAAGTGCAATTACAAAGAACTTTAAATTTGAAAAGCTAGAAGAAGTATCGAAAAAGGATGACAAAGCAGAAGTGAAAGTGAAAATTACATCTGCTGATCTATCCGTTGCTGTAACAAAAGCAGTGGGAGAAGTTATGCCAATGGCCTTCGCTAGCGCATTTAGTGAAGACAAAGAACAATCTGAAAAAGCAATCGAAAAAACAATGACCTCAACCATCATCAAAAACTTAGCAGATAAAGATGCAGCAATGGCAACTCGCGAAGTTACATTGAACTTAAAGAAAGACAAAGATGGCGACTATAAAATCGTTGCTGACGATAACTTGAAAGAAGTATTGTTTGCAAATGCGAAATCTTTGGAGAAGATGTTTGGTGGGAAGTAATTGAATTAGATAAAAAAGAGACACTATATCACGTAGAAGGTTGATATGGTGTCTCTTTTTTATATGACCCCGGAGAGGCTCGAACTCACGACCTCCACCCTGTCAAGGTGGCGCTCTCCCTGCTGAGCTACGGGATCCCAACTATAAATGTTACCATCAGCAATGTATTTTCATTTCATTCGTGTAATCGGAGGATTTGTACAATTTGTTGAGTATTGTAACATTTGATGTATTCCTATAATAGCAACAAACTTTAGTAGTGTAAAGATGTAATTTTCTGAATATTATCATTCTAATTTGTATATAAAAAATAAGCCCCGAAGAGCTTATTTCAATAATAATAATATCACCGCAATTATCAATGATATCATCAAAAATACAAGTATAAATAATGGAGCTTGTTCATAAGCTATCGTCCTGTAACTGTCATTCCTGCTGTGTAAATTGTATCAATAGAACCGTCAGCGCCTTTTATTTCGACTTTATAACGATATGTTCCATCCTCATAAATATCATCGCCATATCCTGTGAAAGTTGCAATTTCATCATTGCTTCCAGCTGGGACCCATTGATTTTGCCAACGGAAGTTGGTTTCAAATTCTCCCCATCTATCGCCATATTTCTTTTCAAGGCTGACATTGTAATGAATTTCTTCAGCTCGGTCATTTGTAATTCTTGCAATTACGCTGTTACCAAAAGTAACTTGTGTAGAGTGTACCTGAACTGTAACACCGTTCACCGTTTCACCAGGACCACAAATGTAATGACAACCATCCCATTCGTCAGCATGTGCTTTTGGTGTTTCAATGTTCATAACCGTTAAACCCCCTAAAGCTAAAGCTCCTGTTAATAATACTTTACTAAATGCCTTCACTTGAAATTCCCCCTAAGTATATTCTCAATTCGTTCGATAGATATCACATTAAGTAGTTTTATAACATTAATCTAATCGAACACTTTTTTCCTCGAGTGTATTCGCTATGAATCTTTCATCTTGTAGTAATCTAACCTCTACATAAAATTTCATAGTTTTGATTTCATATATGTATCATGATTTACATAGAACAAATCTGTTAATACGTTTTGGTTATTTGCTTATCCCACTACTCTTTATTACCTTTTATTGGTAAAACGTTGGTTTTATTATATACCATTATTATCTATTTACAAGAGAAAACAATACTGTATGCAAAAATGCATAATAAAAAACACTACTTGTATTCTGAATTACAGAATACAAGTAGTGTTGGGTTTCAATTAATATTTAATTGGAACCTAATGCTAATTTTTTATGTTTAACAGTATACATATATCACTGTTTTTTTAGTCATAATTGATAAAATTTGTTCAGGGGACGCTCTTCCTGTTGAGCTATGGGATCTTTAAAAGGGAAAGTATAAGCGATTATGAGAGTAATGTATGAAGGGATAATGATGAGAAGCGAATTTAGTAGAAAGTAGTCTTTGGATGTAGAGGTTATATTATTTCCGATACCAATCCAAAGGACCTTCATCACTCAAATCAACAAGAAAAGGGAACAAGAAGTGTAAAGGTAAGCTTATAAGTTCTGGCATAGCGTTCACTGTTTTCTTTGATAGATATTGCCTCCCAAAACAATACGGACAATCTTTTTCAAATGTCACGAGTATTGACCATACATCTTTTACTTTCCACTTCGTTTTACAATACGTACAACGCGCCATTGAGTTCCTCCTCAGTTTAAGGTGTTTTCTAATATATTCTACTTTATTGTACGAAAGTCATTTGAATTTGATGTGGTAAAATGCAAAACAAGCCTAACCTCGTTCTACATTCAGGGAGGGGTTAAGCTTGTTTTAATTCCGTTCAATGTCTCTTTGTATCAGGCTGTTTATACATTGCCTAGATAGCTTCGTGTTAAATTCGGGAGAATAATTTTTCCATCTTTACTGTATTTTTCGAATAGCTCTGATAGGAGAAAAATAAAGTTTTTATACTGTTCGTCATTTTCTTTCGGAGCATAAGATGCTGATAAATTCCTTCCCAAAAACCCTTCATAATCAAAAAGTAAATCATTTTGATATTCTTTAAAATCATACTTTCCATCTTTAAAAAAGTTGTTAAATACTTCTGGAGTTTCATCTATTCCACCGCTAAAGCCTTTAAAGTTTGGACAGGTTTTCTGGCAAATTTCTGCATTCTCTTTAATAAGTGGACTAGTTAAATCTCTACTATTCCAAACAAGTGCAACATTTGCTTTTTGTTTTAAAATTCGTTGGCATTCGATTTTGAAAGCCTCTTTATCAAACCAATGAAATGCTTGGGCAACAGTTACTAAATCTACACTATTTTCTTTTAAAGTGGTATTTTCAGCAGTTGCTTTTATGGATTGAAAACGAGAATATAGTTTTAATGATTGCTCAGCCATCTTTCTCATATCATCATTTGGCTCAACTCCAATAACATGTAAACCACTTTCAAGCAGCTGGTGGCTAAATATCCCCGTACCTGAACCAATATCAGCCACAATCCGATTCCCTTTCAGTTGGTTAGCTGAAAGCAAGTAATCAATATATTCATTAGGATAACTAGGGCGATATTTTGCATATATATCGGCCCTGTCAGTAAAATTTTCTGTTGTTTTCACAGTACTACCTTCTTTCTTACGATATGATGTACAGAAATAGAAATTAAATATGAATTCAGGCATCAGTCTTTAAGTCTACAACTTAAGAATCCAGCTAAATAGAGGGCCTCAGTTTCTTTATTCAAATATCCTTTATCCGTTTAGTATACTATTTTAGATAATATCTTCCAAAAGACTAGAATGGCTTACTCAATTATGTTTTAAAGTGTATATTTTTATGGATTTATTTAATAATTTATGAGCGATTGTATGTCGTATTACGTTTACGTAGGTAAGAGATTTTTATTTTTGCTATTTAAATTGGCCAATATATCCTTTTTACAATTTACTGAAAATCATGTATAACAGAGATACATGATTATTTTATCTCGCTATTTGCGGGCAGTAAGATCCCTTACCTCGAAATTCAGCAAAAGTAAAGAAGTTAGGTTCGGGTCGGAATGCCCGTAAAAGTCCGATTCGTGAGGGTTGATGAAAGTTTCACTTTATAAATATTCAGAAGTAGAGGGAGAAAAGTTGTAATGGTAAGAAAAACGTTCAAGATGCGCGTGTCTAAAAATAGAACGATTTCGATTAATGGATCGATTCTTGATGTGGATGTTACACATGATGAATTTTTACAAGAGTTTGTTGAGTGGGTTGATTCTAAAGGTTGGTCGTTTATGGGAATAACAGATGAGATTACGCCCGAGGAAGCTAGTCAAAAGTTAATAGATTCGTTGATTGATGAGAAGGATAAGAAAGAGTAATTCCTTCTTATTTTTATTGTATATTTATGTTCTTTATCGTAAAAGTATGATATAGTAAAAAATAGTGAAATTTCTTCCAATATAATACAAATTACATATGATTGGTAGATTTATTATTTTGTTAAGGAGTAAATGGAAAAGGGAGAGTCATATGGTAAATTTTAAGAAAATTTTGGTTTTTATTACAGTTATTTGTTCGTTTTTTTTGACGCCCATAACATTGCGTGCTGAGACGAATATTGGAGTAAATCCAGAACAAGTTGCACCACCACCTGCGGAAGGACCGAATGTTTTTAGTCAGTTTGCAACGACAATTGATGCGAAAACAGGAGATGTTTTGTATGATAAAAACGCATATCACCGAGCATATCCTGCTAGTACGACGAAGGTGTTAACAGCGATTTTACTCATGGAGCATACAAAGCCAGAGGATCAATTTACATTTTCACAATTAGCATTAGATCAAGAGAAGAGTAATTATCAAATTGAGTTTCAACCTGGAGAGACAATTAATAGAAATACTGCGCTTATGATTTTAATGGTGCTGAGTGCGAATGATGTGTCGTATGCGATTGCGGAGCGGATTGGCGGGAGTGTTGAGAATTTCGCTAATATGATGAATGAGAAAGCGAAGCAATTAGGAGCGAAAGATAGCCACTTTGTAACACCGAATGGATTGCATGATCCGAACCATTATACGACGCCGTATGATATGGCTATGATTACGAAGGGTGTGCAAAAGTATCCTGAAATTTTACAAGCGATGAATACGAAAAGAACGACAGTTACGACGTCTAGGCAGACGGTGTCTATTTTTAATAAATCTAATTTTTTTGAAAATCCATATAGCATTGGCGGTAAGACAGGGTTTACGAATGAAGCACGTAATACACTTGTTTTATTAAATGAGAAAGATGGAAATCGTATTATAAGCGTAGTAATGGCTTCTCAAAGACCTGAAATTTATGAAGATTTGAAGCAGATGGCGGAATATTCTTTCGGTCAATTTACGAAGCAAATGGTGCTTGATAAACATAATTGGCATCAAAAAACAACATATTTAAATAAAGATGTTAATTCTGAGTTGGAACAAAGTGCGGAGCTTATGCTTAAGAAAGATGAAGGGAAAAATGTGAAAACTATTTTCCGGGCGGCTTCATTAGATAAAGAATCTTTATATCATAAAGGAATACATCGTGGTGAGGTAGTTGGTGCAGTTGATATTACGAAAAATAATCAAACAATTGCGACGGTAAATGTTCTTTCAACAGAAGATGTCACTTTTACGATGCCTAAAAAAGATACAACTATGCCTGAAGTAAAAGACTCAAATGTGAAAGTAATAAGTGTTGGGATAGGTGCGATTATATTATTTGGAGCAATTTTATATGTAGTGTTGCGCCGAAATACAAAAGGAATGAAATCAGAAGGTAAATAAATTACTAATAAAAAGACTGTGTAAAATTTTGGCACAGTCTTTTTTCTATATTTTAAATAACTAATAATTGTAAATTTTCTTATTGCAATAACTTAAAGTTCGTTATATCATTTACTTGTGTTCTTGTTAAAGAACAAAGTGGATATTGCATACTTCAAATAATATAAAACAACGGAGAGGGAGAGAGACGATGAAATTAATATGGAAGATAATTAGCAACGCGATCTCATTTGTTTTATTTGCATTGATGGTTTTTTTAGCTTTTGTAGTTATTTCTTCAAAAGCAAGCGGTGGTGATCCGACAGTGATGGGATATCAATTTAAGAGCGTTCTTTCAGGATCAATGGAGCCGACGTTTTTAACAGGATCAATCATTGCAATAGAACCAAACAAAGATGGTTCTAAATATCAAAAAGGTGATGTTATTACCTTTAAAGAGAAAGATCAAAAAATTATCACTCACCGTATTATCGGTGTGAAAGATACAAATGGAAAAGTAATGTATGAAACAAAAGGGGATAACAACAACGGACCAGATTTAGAGCCAGTACTTGCAGAAAATGTAGTTGGAAAGTATGCAGATATTACAGTTCCGTATGTTGGTTATTTACTGAATTATGCGAATTCAAAAGCGGGAGCAGCATTGCTTCTTATTATTCCAGGAGTCTTTTTGCTTGGTTATTCCGCTATTTCTATTTTTGGTGCTATTCGTAGCATTGACGGAGAAAAGAAAGATAAAAAAGTAGAACAATCCGTCTAGTTCGTTTGGTTATACTTTCCGTTTAGGAAGTTAACAAATATATATTAAGGGGATATGGACATGACTTTAAAGAAAAAATTAGGAATGGGTATTACATCAGCAGTATTAGGAGCAGCTTTAGTTGGTGGAGGAACATTTGCATTTTTCAGTGATAAAGAAGTGTCAAACAATACATTTGCGGCTGGAACACTGGATTTAGCATTAAATCCATCAACAGTTGTTAACGTATCGAATTTAAAACCTGGGGATACAATTGAAAAAGAATTTAAACTAGAAAATAAAGGTTCTTTAGATATTAAAAAGGTTCTACTGAAAACAGATTATAATGTAGAAGATGTAAAGAAAGATAATAAAGATGATTTTGGTAAACATATTAAAGTAACATTCTTAAAAAATGTAGATAAGCATGAGACAATTGTGAAACAAACTACTTTAGATAAATTAAAAGGTGACACACTTACAGCTGTAGATAATGATTTATCGGCTTGGTTCTGGGATGAAAAAGGTATTTCAGCAGGTAAATCTGATAAATTCAAAGTGAAATTTGAGTTCGTTGATAATGGAAAAGATCAAAATCAATTCCAAGGCGATAAGTTACAATTAAATTGGACGTTTGATGCACAACAAACAGCAGGTGAAGAAAGATAATAATAAAAAGGGCTATCACATGGATAGCCCTTTTTCTATTTTTCTAGTATTTGTCTATCAATTTTAATAGTTCTTTACTATAATATAGATAATGTTCTGTATAAAGAACGTAATGTTCGATGGGAGAGATTAAGATGCTGAAAAGACCGCGTAATTTTAAAAAGATGCTTATATTGCCGTGTATGTGTTCTATTACGTTTTATTTAGGATCTCAAATTATGACGCATACAGAAGCGGCGTTCATTCATGAAACGAAAGTAGAAGCGACGCTTTCTACAGCAATTATATTTCCGAAAACAGTTAATACGTTAAAAGAGCAATCTGAGAAACATAAACAGTTTATTGAGCGTGAGTATGGAACGATGAAGGGGAAATTGAAAGCAACTTCTATTGAAGAAATAAAACAGGCGATTTCTGTATGGCAACAAGGGCGTGAGAAAATTGTTGCTGAGAAGGAAGCTCTGCAAAATGTATATACTGAAATAGAAGCTCCTTACAATCAAATACAAGAAGAATTAAAGGTAAATAAAGATGAGTCGATGCAGCAAGTGTCCATATATGTAAATGAAGGCTTTCGCAGTATCAAAGAGAAGCGTGACTATATTGAGAAAGAAATTAGCTTGAAAGCTATTGATGAGCAAATTCAGGCTCTTCAGCAACAATTAAACGTTGCAATTGAAGCGGAAGGACAAAAGAAAGTAGAAGAACAAAAGAAAGCAGAGGAACAGAAGAAAGTAGAAGAACAAAAGAAAGCCGAAGAACAAAAGAAAGCCGAAGAACAAAAGAAAGTAGAAGAACAGAAGAAAGCCGAAGAACAAAAGAAAGCCGAAGAACAGAAGGAAGTAGAAGAACAGAAGAAAGTAGAAGAACAGAAAAAAGTAGAAGAGCAAAAGAAAGTGGAAGAACAGAAAAAGCTAGAAGAGCAGAAGAAAGCGGAGTAACTGCTTTAGTGAAACAGCCAGAAAACAAGAATGTGGTGTAAGAGAGAGTGAACGAATAAGCAAGACTAGTAATATTTATACGAGTGTGAGGGAACGTTAGCCCTCACCTCTTTGTTTTTCTTTTTTCTTATAGTATTAAGTGATTTGAGTGTGAAAAAAGTTATAAATTATCGATATTTTTCTGAAAAGTCTAAAAAATATTGAGAAATAAAAATAACTGAAAATATTAATAAATATGTGTTGTGTTTATATAGGGTTGTTCGTTATAATGAACATAAGGTTTTTAAAAAAGAACGCATATTAGCTAAGCTAATATAGTTTTCTTTACATCTCTTATTGAAAAATAAGTGATAAAAATATAAAAAAAAGCTAGGGGGAATTGATTGTGAGTCTGAAAAAGAAATTAGGTATGGGAGTTGCATCAGCAGCATTGGGGTTAGCTTTAATTGGTGGAGGAACATTTGCATTCTTTAGCGATAAAGAAGTATCAAACAATACATTTGCAGCTGGGACGTTAGACCTTACATTAAACCCTAAGACGCTTGTAGATATTAAAGATTTAAAACCAGGGGATTCTGTTAAGAAAGAGTTCTTATTACAAAACAGCGGTTCGTTAACTATTAAAGACGTTAAATTAGCAACAAAGTATACTGTTAAAGATGCAAAAGGTGATAATGCTGGTGAAGACTTTGGTAAGCACGTTAAAGTAAAATTCCTTTGGAACTGGGATAAACAAAGTGAGCCTGTATATGAAACAACTTTAGCAGACTTACAAAAAGTTGATCCAGATCTTTTAGCTAAAGATATCTTTGCTCCTGAGTGGGGAGAAAAGGGTGGATTAGCAGCTGGTACAGAGGATTATCTATGGGTACAATTTGAATTCGTAGATGATGGAAAAGACCAAAATATCTTCCAAGGTGATACATTGAATTTAGAATGGACATTCAATGCCAACCAAGAAGCTGGGGAAGAAAAATAATAAAAAAGCGGGTATTCCCGCTTTTTTTTATAAAGAAAAAGAAGTGCTGGTTGTAAGCACTTCTTTCTATTATTATTTTTGATTTTGCTTCCACTTTGTAAATTCAAGAAATTCACGAAATTGTTCTTTGGAGACACCAGAGTTCATTGCATCTTTAACGAGTTGTGTCCATTCGGAGTCTAGGTTAGTTTCCTTTGTTGTTTCATCATGAAGTAAAGTATCAACTGGAATTTGTAGAACTGCTGCGATCTTTTCAAGAAACTGAATGGAAGGGTTTTTTTGTAAATTTCGTTCTATAGAACTAATGTAAGATTTAGCAACGCCAGCTTTTTCGGCAAGTTCAGTTAATGAAATCCCTTTTTGTAAACGAAGGCGTTTTATACGTTCTCCAATCATATTTGCGCACCTTTCTATCAATATGTAGTTGTCTTATGATGTCATTATTATAACATAAACTTCGTTAAAAAGAACAAACCTATTGAGCCTGACTGGATGGCTTCATACGTTGGAAAAATTGCTCGATGTCTTGCATGGCGATACCAGCATCTAGAGCTTCAAGTATTAAATCAATCCATTCTTGATCCAGTGCGTCTGTCTTATCTTTGTACAAATGTAATTCCTCCCTAATTATCGGTCATAATTGCTGCTACAGAATATATGATAATGCAATCGGATTTTGTGTTTTATATAGTGAATTATCAAATATTGTGTAGATGAAACAAAGATAAAATCCCCATTAAACTCCCTCTATGGAAATTATAAATTGTTCGATAAAAACTTTCAATATTTTCAGAAAACATTGTTGAATTGTGATATATTCGTATGCTAACTATGAAATTTTTACAAATATATTAAAAATATTACATAATATGACTAAATATTGAAAAAATATTGAATTTTTAATAAAATTCAATTTGTAATACATATTATTTATTAGGGGAGGAAATAAGGGATGAACAAGAAACCGTTCAAAGTTTTGTCATCAATCGCTTTAACAGCTGTATTAGGCCTTTCATTCGGAGCTGGTACTCAATCTGCATATGCTGAAACGCCTGCGAATAAAACAGCTACGAGCCCAGTTGATGATCACTTAATTCCGGAAGAACGTTTAGCAGATGCGCTAAAAAAACGTGGGGTAATTGATTCGTCAGCTTCAGAGAAAGAAACAAAGAAAGCTGTCGAAAAGTATGTAGAGAACAAAAAGGGTGAAAATCCTGGGAAAGAAGTACCAAATGGGGATCAACTTACGAAAGAAGCATCTGATTTTTTAAAGAAAGTGAAAGATGCGAAAGCAGACACGAAAGAAAAATTAGATAACCCTGCAACAGGAACACCTGCAGCGACAGGCCCAGTTAAAGGCGGTCTAAATGGTAAAGTACCAACTTCTCCAGCGAAACAAAAAGACTATAACGGTGATGTACGTAAAGATAAAGTACTCGTTTTACTTGTAGAGTACGCTGACTTTAAACATAATAATATCGACAAAGAGCCTGGATATATGTATTCTAACGATTTTAATAAAGAACATTATGAAAAAATGTTATTCGGCAACGAGCCGTTTACATTAGATGATGGAAGTAAAATTGAAACGTTTAAACAATATTACGAAGAGCAATCTGGTGGTAGTTACACAGTGGACGGAACAGTTACAAAATGGTTAACAGTTCCTGGTAAAGCTGCTGATTACGGTGCAGATGCTGCTAGCGGCGGTCATGATAATAAAGGACCAAAAGGCCCACGTGATTTAGTAAAAGATGCATTAAAAGCAGCTGTAGATAGCGGTCTTGATCTATCAGAGTTTGATCAATTTGATCAATATGATGTAAATGGTGATGGAAATAAAAATCAACCGGATGGTTTAATTGATCACTTAATGATTATTCATGCAGGTGTTGGACAAGAAGCAGGTGGTGGTAAATTAGGTGATGATGCAATTTGGTCACATCGCTGGACAGTTGGACCAAAACCATTCGCAATTGAAGGTACACAAGCGAAAGTTCCATATTGGGGTGGAAAGATGGCAGCGTTCGACTACACAATTGAACCAGAAGATGGAGCAGTTGGTGTATTCGCGCATGAATATGGTCATGATTTAGGTTTACCAGATGAGTATGATACACAATATAGCGGTGCTGGTGAGCCAATTCAAGCTTGGTCTATCATGAGTGGCGGAAGCTGGGCTGGTAAAATTGCAGGTACAACACCAACGAGCTTATCACCACAAAATAAAGAGTTTTTCCAAAAAACAATCGGTGGTAACTGGGCAAATATCGTAGAAGTAGATTACGAGAAATTAAATAAAGGTATCGGCCTAGCAACATATTTAGACCAAAGTGTTACGAAATCTAACCGTCCAGGTATGATTCGTGTTAACTTACCAGACAAAGATATAAAAACAATTGAGCCGGCATTCGGAAAACAGTATTACTACAGCACAAAAGGTGATGATCTTCATACGAAGATGGAAACACCACTGTTCGATTTAACAAATGCAACGACTGCAAAATTTGACTTCAAATCATTATATGAAATTGAAGCAGAGTATGATTTCCTTGAAGTACACGCTGTAACGGAAGATGGTCAACAAACGTTAATTGAAAGACTTGGTGAGAAAGCAAATAGTGGAAATGCAGATTCGACAAATGGAAAATGGATTGATAAATCATATGATTTAAGCCAGTTCAAAGGTAAGAAAGTAAAATTAACATTTGATTACATTACTGATGGTGGTTTAGCATTAAATGGTTTCTTACTTGATAATGCTTCATTAACAGTAGATGATAAAGTAGTATTCTCTGATGACGCAGAAGGTACGCCACAATTCAAATTAGATGGTTTTGCTGTTTCTAACGGAACAGAGAAGAAAAGCCATAACTACTATGTTGAGTGGAGAAACTATGCTGGTTCAGATAACGCGTTAAAATTTGCACGTGGTCCAGTATATAACGCTGGTATGGTTGTATGGTATGCAGATTCAGCTTACACAGATAACTGGGTAGGTGTACATCCAGGACACGGTTTCCTAGGTGTAGTTGATTCTCATCCAGAAGCAATTGTAGGAACTTTAAATGGTAAACCGACAGTGGAAAGTAGTACGCGATTCCAAATCGCAGATGCGGCGTTCTCATTCGATAAAACGCCAGCTTGGAAAGTTGTATCTCCAACGCGTGGAACGTATACGTATGATGGTTTAGCAGGTGTACCGAAGTTTGATGATTCTAAAACGTATATTAATCAACAGATTCCAGATGCAGGACGTATTTTACCGAAGCTTGGTCTGAAGTTTGAAGTAGTAGGACAAGCTGATGATAATTCTGCAGGTGCTGTTCGTTTATATCGTTAATACTGTAAAACTACCGAGAGATTTTCTTTCGGTAGTTTTTTGTGAGCAATGAATTTTATATAGCTGAAAAAGTCATATATAATGTAACCTTAAGAATAGAAATTTGTTATATATGAAGTCTATATAAATAATGAAAGAATTGGATAAAAATAGTGGGAGAAGGTGAGTGAATGAGTATTTCCTCTATTGTAAGTAGGCAAAAGGAATATTTTTTAAAAGGGCATACGAGAAGCATCGAAATGCGAAAGAATAATTTGAAGAAGCTTTATGAAGGCATTCAGCATTTTGAAGAAGAAATATTTCAGGCATTGAAATTAGATTTAAATAAGTCAGTTCACGAGTCGTTTACAACGGAAGTTGGATATGTATTAAAAGAAATTTCCTTTCAATTGAAACATATGTCATCGTGGAGTAAACCGAAACGAGTTCGAACAGCACTTACTCATTTTGGATCAAAAGGAAAAGTAGTGCCAGAACCGTATGGTGTGACACTTATTATTGCACCGTGGAACTATCCTTTTCAATTAGCAATTGCACCACTTGTAGGAGCACTGGCAGCTGGAAATACAATCGTTTTAAAGCCGTCAGAGTTAACACCAAGCGTTTCAAAAGTGCTTAAGAGAATGTTAGATGAATTATTCCCAGAAGAGCTTGTAGCGGTAGTAGAAGGTGGCGTTGAAGAGAGTACATCTTTGCTGAGGGAACCATTTGATTATATTTTCTTTACTGGTAGTGTTGGCGTTGGAAAAGTTGTAATGGAAGCAGCAGCGAAACAGTTGACGCCGCTCACTTTAGAACTTGGCGGGAAAAGTCCTTGTATTGTACATAAAGATGCAAAGATAGAGATGACAGCAAGAAGAATTGTTTGGGGTAAGTTTTTAAATGCAGGGCAGACGTGTGTAGCGCCTGATTATATGTATGTGCATTCTTCCGTGAAAGAAAAGCTAATTGAGGCACTGCGACATGAAATTATAGAGCAGTATAGTAAAGAACCTTTGCAAAATGAAAATTATGTGCGTATTGTAAGTGAGCGTCATTTTGAAAGATTATGTGGATTTTTACAAGATGGTCAAGTCGTAATTGGTGGAAACTATAAGAAAGATACATTACATATTGAACCGACAGTACTAGCGGATATTACATGGAAAGATACTGTTATGGAAGACGAAATTTTTGGTCCGATTTTACCAATCATAGAGTACGACAACATAGAAGATGTAATTGGCACAATCCAGCAACATCCGAAGCCGTTAGCGTTATATGTATTTTCTGAAGATAAAGAAGTACAAAAGAAAGTGACGAGTAATATTTCATATGGTGGAGGCTGTATTAATGATGTTGTCTATCATCTTGCCACGCCATATTTACCTTTTGGGGGTGTTGGAAGTAGTGGATTAGGGGGTTATCATGGGAAAGAAAGTTTTCGGACTTTTTCACATTATAAAAGCATTTTAGCCCAATCTACAGCATTCGACATGAAAATTCGTTACTCTTCTACAAAAAGTGCTTTAAAATTCATACGAAAGTTGTTAAAATGATGATGGTGTTTATCAGTAGGCGTAGCCGTATGATAATAGCCCCTTCGCAATGGAAGGGGTTTTTCTGTTCGACGTTATGTATCATGCGAAAATGAATCAAACATACTACATAAAGAATAGAAACGAACGCTTGTTAAATAACCATTTTTGTTTGGATCGAAACAAAAAATAGTCTATAGAACATAAATATTTATTCATGAATATAAAAATTTAAAATTTAAGGTAGATAGGACGGGAAAATGAAAAAGATTATTAAAGTTGAAGCAGTTGAAAAACATTTTGGAAATCAAGTGATTATCCCACCTCTTTCTTTAGATATTAAAGAGGGAGAGTTTTTAACAATTTTAGGGCCGAGTGGCTGCGGGAAAACGACTTTACTTCGTATGATCGCAGGATTTGAAACTCCAACTAAAGGGAATCTTTTATTAGATGATGAAAGAATTAACGATTTGCCGCCATATAAGCGTCATATGAACCTAGTGTTCCAACATTACGCACTATTCCCACATATGACAGTAGAGAAGAATATTTGTTTTGGTATGAAAATGCAGAAAGTATCAGCAGCAGAGCAGAAAGAGCGTGCTGAAGAGGCAATGCGTTTAACGCAGTTACTTGAGTTCCGTAATCGTAAACCTGCGAAGCTTTCTGGTGGACAACAGCAGCGTGTTGCAATTGCAAGAGCGATTGTAAATAATCCGCGTGTATTACTATTAGATGAGCCACTTGGAGCGCTTGACTTTAAGTTACGAAAAGACTTGCAACGTGAATTGAAAAACTTACAACGTAATTTAGGAATTACGTTCATATACGTAACGCACGATCAAGAAGAAGCAATGAGCATGAGCGATCGTATTGTCGTTATGAATAAAGGACATATCGAACAAATCGGAACGCCGAAAGAAATTTATAATAAGCCGAAAACATTGTTCGTTGCGACATTCATCGGTGAAAATAATATTGTGAAGAACGGGGAAGGCTATGTAGCAATTCGCCCTGAAAATGTAAAAGTACGTTCGGTTGAAGAACCAATTTTAAAAGAATACCATCTTGGACATATTGAAGATATTGAGTTTGTCGGAAATATGGAGAAGCTTTATGTACGTGATGAGAAAACATCAGAATTACTAATGGCATATCAAACTGCTGAAGAGGCAGCGCAGTGGAGCATTGGAGATAATGTATATGTAGGCTGGGAGCAAGAGGACGAGGTGACCTTAAATTGAAAAAAGGGAAATTACTCGCACTACCTACAGTCGCGTGGCTGCTAATTTTCTTCCTAATCCCGCTCGTATTCGTATTAGGATTCGCCTTCATGCAGCGCGGAGCTTACGGGACAGTAGAAATGCAATTTACGCTGGAGAATATATCCCGTGTATTTGATCCATTGTACTTAGGAACGTTATGGGAAACTGTTAAAATCGCAGTTATTACAACAGTAATATGTTTATTAATTGGTTATCCGTTTGCGTATACAATTACAATTGTTGACCGCAAATACCGCTCTATTCTTTTATTATTGGCAACGATCCCGTTTTGGATTAACTTTCTTGTTCGTTCATACGCATGGATTGTTATTTTACGTTCACAAGGTCTTGTGAATACGTTGTTATTAAAGCTTGGCATTATTAGTGAACCGTTAAATTTATTATATAATACTCCTTCTGTAATACTCGGAATGGTCTATTCTTTATTACCATTTATGATTTTACCAGTGTATGCAGCAATTGAGCAGCTGGATAAGCGTAAGCTAGAAGCGGCTTATGATTTAGGAGCAACACCAATAAAGGCATTTTGGAATATAACAGTGCCGATGACGATGTCAGGAATTGCGACTGGTTCTATTTTAGTATTCGTTTCTTCTATCGGAATGTTTGTTGTATCAGACGTGATGGGCGGATCGAAAGTAGCATTAATCGGAAACGTTATTCAAAATCAATTCTTAGGTGCACGTGACTGGCCGTTTGGATCTGCGTTATCGATTATCGTTGTTCTATTCTCTGTTCTGTTAATTTACTTATATTATCGTGCAACGAAAGTATATAAATATAATGAGAACGGAGGGGAATAGGCAAAGATGAAGAAGTTTTTAGTTTCTTATTCTTGGTTAATTTTGTTATTCTTGTATTTTCCAATGATGGTTTTAATGGTCTATTCTTTCAACGACTCTCGCATTAATGCGGAGTGGGAAGGTTTTACATTCCATTGGTATACAGATTTATTTCAAAAACAAGATGTTATTGATGCATTTGTAAATAGTATTACGATTGCAGTTATAACAACGATTGTGACAACGGTACTTGGTGTATTCTTTGCAATTGCTTTACATCGTTATAAATATCGTTTCGAAGGGGCTATTAATGGCCTTGTATATTTACCAATTTTAATTCCTGATATTTTAATGGGATTATCTTTACTAATTCTTTTCAGTCAGTTAGGAATGGAACTTGGACAAACAACGATTATTATTGCACATATTACATTTAGCATTTCGTTTGTTGTTGTTATTTTAGCTGCGCGTCTTTCAAGTATGGGACGTGACTTAGAAGAAGCTGCAAATGATCTAGGAGCAACGCCTTGGCAAACGTTTCGTTATGTAACGTTCCCAGCAATTGCACCGGGAGTTATTTCGGCAGCATTATTAACATTCACATTATCAATTGATGATTTTGTAATTAGTTTCTTCGTATCAGGACCAGGATCAACAACATTGCCACTATACATTTACAGTATGGTTAAGCGCGGAGTATCACCAGAAATTAATGCTCTTTCTACAATTTTAATTGTTGCTATCGTAGGATTAATGGTTCTATCTGAAATCTTCCGGAACAAAGGTGCAGATGGTGAAGAAAACTCTGGAGGACACCTTCCTTTATAATACGAACGATATAGAAAGTACAAGGGGGTAATAAACCGATGAAATTAATGAAAAGAATAGCTGGCGCAGCAATTAGCTTTAGCCTTGTTGCTGGTGTGCTTGCTGGTTGTGGTGAAAAGAAAGAAGAATTAAATATTTATAGTTGGGCTGACAATTTTGATGAGCAAGTGCTAAAAGATTTTGAAAAGAAGTATAATGTGAAAATTAACTATGACAAGTACGCAAGTAATGAAGAAATGCTTGCGAAATTACAAGCTGGTGGCGCAAAGTATGACTTAATTCAGCCGTCGGATTACATGGTTAAAACAATGGCGAAAATGGACTTATTAGCGCCGTTAGATAAAAAGAATATCCCGAATATCGAAAATATGGTTTCTAATTTTAAAACACCTGCGTTTGATCCAGAGAATAAATATTCTTTAGTGTACACTTGGGGTGTAACAGGGATTGCATACAATAAAAAGTATGTGAAAGAAGCACCTACAAGCTGGGCGGACTTATGGAATGAGAAATATAAAGGACATGTAACGTTACTGAACGATTCTCGTGAAGTATTAGGAGTGGGTCTTAAGAAGCACGGGTTCTCAAACAGTACGAAAGACGATGCACAATTAAAGACAGCAGCAGATGATTTAAAGAAGCTGCTTCCAAACTTATTAGCATTTGATACAGATAACATTAAACAAAAATTCATTACAGAAGATGCTTGGATCGGAACAGTTTGGTCTGGAGATGCAGCATTTATCGCAAAAGATAATAAAGATGTAGAATATGTTGTACCAAAAGAAGGCGGCACAATTTGGGCTGATACGTTAGCAATTCCAAAAGGTGCAAAACATAAAGAGCTTGCTGAGAAATTTATGAACTACTTACTAGATGAAAAAGTAAGTGTGAAAAACTACGAGTCAATTGGTTACAGTAATCCAAATGAAAAAGCTCATCCTCTTCATAGTAAAGAATACCGTGATAATCACATGATTTTCTTAACGAAAGAAGAGTTAGATCGTACAGAATGGCTTGTTGATGTAGACGATAAGTTAAAAGACTATGATCGTTACTGGACAGAGCTAAAAACAAAAGGTAAATAAGCAAGGAAATGCGGTTTCTAAAGTAGAAATCGCATTTTTTCATAGTAGGAGGAAATCGTTTGAAGAAGAAGTTACATCAGTATGAGGTAATGTGTATCGGTTTGTTATTTGCTGTATTTGGTATTGTTGCTTGGCGCGTACATGCAGGTGGCGTTACAGTGATGGATACATATGTCCGTGGATTAGTAAGAGGGCTACAAACGGAAAGTTCTCTTACATTTTTCTCGTACTTTACAAAATTGGGATCAGCAATTGGGATAGTCGCTACGCTCGTTATAAGTTTGCTTGTTTTTTGGAAGAAGCGTTATTATGCTGCGATGATTGTATATCCAATGGGAATTTTAGTAACACATCTTGTGAATAAAGGGATAAAAGAGATTGTAAAGAGAGAACGTCCGTCATTAAATGAAGCGCTAGATGCACTTGGATATAGTTTTCCTAGTGGACATGCAATGCTATCAATTATGACATTTGGATTTCTTACTTATATCATTGCTGCTAATTTGAAAAGCGTAGCTGGGAAATGTGTCACAACGATTTTGATGGGTATAGTAATTCTATCGATTGGATTAAGTAGAGTCATTTTAAATGTACATTACCCAACTGATATTTTAGCTGGTTACTGCGTAGGTGGTATTTTGTTAATTATCGCGATTTACTACCATCGTTTACTTACTGAGAGATTAGGGCTTAATAAAGAGAGATAGAAAAACGTCTGGAAAAACTATTATTATAGTTTTTCCAGACGTTTTTTGTTTATATCAAGATGTGATACAGTATAAGTGACAATTGAATTATGTAAAGTAGGTGAAAATGTGTGAAGACAAATGTACATAAAGTTGATAAGTGGGGGAAGTTAGGAGCCTTTTTGTATCAGTTTCGTTATACAGTAATTGTAGCGTTACTGTTGCTCGCAATCGCACTTGGGATTTTTGCTCCAAAGCTACCGGGAGTATTAGGTGGTGACGGTTTCCAAACGGAAGGCGACTATCAAAAAACGAAAGAAATTTTAGATAAAGATTTTAAGAAGTCTCAAGATACGCTGCTACTCGTTTTTGAGAAAAATAAAGATGCTTCGCATGAGGAATTTAAAAAGCGAATAAATGAAATTGTAAAGAATGTTCAAGAGAAAGAGAACTATGAATCTTTCCATCACCCAATCCAAAATAAAGAAATGCTACAAGATGACATCGGCTATGCGACAATTTTATTTTCCGGGAAAACAAATAAGGAACGAATGGAAAAGACATTACAATTTGCTGATGAGATTGAGAAAGAAAGTAATATAGCATTAAAAGTAACACCTACAGGGTTTCCGAAAATTAATAAAGAGATTAATGAAAGAACGCAAAATGATTTAAAAGTAGCAGAGATGATTGGATTACCAATTGCGTTTCTTGTATTACTATTTTCGTTTGGTAGCCTTTTGGCATCAATTTTACCGATTTTGAATGGGGCGCTTAGTGTTATTAGTACGATGGGTATATTGTATTTCATCGGTGTTGATAAAGAACTATCTATTTTCGTGTTAAACGTTGCACCGATGATTGGACTTGCATTATCTATTGATTTTGCGCTATTATTTGTGAACCGTTTTCGAGAGGAAGTTGCTAAACGAACGGTAAAAGAAGCGATAGCAATTACATATCAAACGGCAGGACGTGCGATTGTATTTTCAGGATTATGCGTATTTGTTGGGTTATCCGGTTTGTTTTTCTTTAAGATAGATTATATTCAATCTGTCGCGATTAGCGGAATGATTGTTGTCATTATGAGTATTTTATTCTCACTCACACTTCTTCCAGCACTATTATCGTTAATCGGTAAAAGAATATTAAAAAAGAATCAAGTAGCACATACGCCGGCAAAAGCATGGCGTAAATTTGCAAAATTTGTGATGAAACATCCAATTGCAATGATTATTGTTGTTACAACATTTATTGTTATTTGCTTATTACCGTTACGTACAGCTAATTTGCAGTTCCCTGGTGTTGAAGCTTTACCTGAAAAGAGTGATACAAGGATTGCATATGAAAAGTATGAAGAAGCATTTAATGAAACTGTCAAAACACACGCTGATGTTACGTTAGTTGTAGAGACGAAAAAAGATATGAAAGAAAAAGAAAGTCTACAAAAGATAGAAGAAGTCGTTCAAAAGTTAAAAGGTGATAAGAAAGTACATGAAGTAAGAAGTTTATACGACGGGTTAACTGGAATGAAAGCAGATCAAGTTGTTGGAATGTTGCAGTCGCCAGAATCAGCGAAACTAGCTCCTGTATTTGAAGCATACACGCAAGGGAATAAGACGACGATAGAAATATTTTTGAAAACAAAACCACGTACAGAGACTGCAAAACAGTGGGTACGTGACTTTAAAAAGAACTATAAAGAAACGGATGTTACGTATTATCTAGGCGGAATGACGACGTTTCAACAAGAATTAGAAGATGAAATTAAAGATAAAGTTGTAATTGGTATGTCTGTTATATTTGGATCGACCTTTGTTATATTATTATTTGCATTCCGATCTATACTCATTCCAATTAAGGCAATTGTTATGAATATACTTAGTTTAAGTGCAACCATTGGAATTGTTGTTTGGTTATTTGAAGGTGGTCATTTCGGTTTAGAAGCAAGTCCGGTTCTGTTTGTCTTACCAATCTTCATTTTTGGCCTCGTATTTGGGCTTAGTATGGATTATGAAGTATTTCTTATTTCACGTATTCATGAGCTCTATGAAGAAACAGGAGATAACGATCAAGCAACGTTAGAAGGGCTCGTTTCAACAAGTAGAATCATTACATCAGCTGCTTTAATAATGATTGTTGTAACTGGTGCATTCGCATTTACTGATATTTTACCAGTAAAGCAGATGGGTCTTGGCGTTGCATTAGCAATATTTCTTGATGCAACAATTATTCGTCTTATGCTCGTACCAAGCTTAATGAAGTTATTTGGAGACTGGAACTGGTGGTTACCATTTCGAAAAAAACGAGAAAAATCATCGTAAAAAATGCTCATCAATATGATGAGCATTTTTTATGAATAGCAAAGCCTACATTTTGCAAATAGTATGTGATAAGAACATTACATAATAAGTAGGTGAAGGCAATGTTTCGTTATTTTAAGTTTAAGTTAAATGATACAGTACAGTTTGCCGAGAACGATGGGCATATGTATCGCATTGTCGGTTATCGGTTAGAAAAAGGATTTTATCCAAAAGATGAATGGACTCATATCATTTATGAACTACTTAGAGAATTTGACGGGTATACGATGGATGCAGAAGAGGAAGAACTTGTAAAGGTCGTTCAAGTAGAGGATGAGTATTACAAAATACAAGAAGTATCAGGTTATCGCTATCCAGTAAAAATGAAACAAAAACAACAAGTGATGAAAATAGAAAAGATGGACGATTTATTAGATGCTTACAATGATTATAAAAGGTTGGCGGATTTCTTTAAGGATTTATCGTATGAACAAAAAGCTGAAGAAGTATTGTTAGAAATGAAAAGACTTAGAGCTTGAGGGGCAGTCTATTATAAGACTGTCCTCTATTTTTGACGGTGCATCAAAGTGTGTTTTCCGTTACAATGAGAGAATCAATAGAAATAAGGTGATAAACAGTATGGAAACAAAGAAAAAGGGTGAATGGTGTGAAATTACCGTTCCAGCTAAATGGAATGGTATAAGTATTGAATCGGTATTAAAAGTAGAATGGGAAATACCGAAAAAGCTATTACATCAGCTTCGTATGGAAAAAGGTGTTACGGTTAACGGGGAACAAAGAAGATGGAATGAGCTTTTAAAAGAGAACGATAAGTTACAAGTCCATATGTTTGCGGAGGAAGAGTACGGTGTAGATCCAGAATATGGTGAATTACATGTAGTATACGAAGATGATCACGTACTTATCGTAAATAAACCAGAGCAAATGGACACACACCCTGCTGAAAAAGGTGGAACCGGGACGCTTGCAAATCTTGTTGCTTTTCATTTTCAAATGCAAGGTTTAGAGACGAAGGTGCGTCATATTCATCGTTTAGATAAAGATACGACAGGTGGTGTCGTGTTTGCTAAGCATAGAATTGCTGGTTCAATTATGGATCGCTTATTAATGGAAAGAAAAATTAAAAGAACGTACGCAGCGCTCGTTGAAGGGAAAGTAAAGAAGAAACAAGGAAAGATTGATGCTGCTATCGGAAGGGATCGCCATCATGCTACAAGGCGTCGTATTTCTCCAAAAGGTGACCAAGCTATCACATATTATAAAGTAGAAAAGTATTTTAAGAAGCAAAACACGACTTTCGTAACGTTACAATTAGAAACGGGTAGAACACATCAAATTCGTGTTCATATGAGTCATAATGGTAATCCATTAGTTGGGGATGTATTATATGGTGGACAAACAAAATATATGTCCAGTCAAGCATTGCATGCGATGAAGATACATTTCTTGCATCCAATTACGAAAGAAGCGATTGAAGTTGATGTGCCGTTTCCTACAAAGTTAAATAATAAAATAAAAGAATTTCAAAAAGAAAATGCGTAAAGTATAAGTTTTAACTTGAAAAAAGTAGATTTTTGCAGGGATTTCTCTAAAAGAAGCGAAGCCGTTAAGAGAAAAGAGAGGTGAGAATCACTTGATTAAATATAAGTATGTACTGGGAATATTTTTCGCTTGTCTTTTACTTACTCTATTTCTCTATCCCTATTTACCAAATCGTATGGCAGTACATTGGAATGTAAATGGTCAGCCAAACGAGTTTATGAGTAAACAAGTCGTTGTAGCATTTATTCCCTGTTTTATTATTTTTTCATATGGATTTTTGTATATTATTTCACATAATATATTTAAGTTTAATGAAAGAGAGCATGGTATTATAGGCGGATTTATAAAGAAAATTACGTTATTTATGTTGTTTATTCATACGCTTATCCTCTTTATTAATTTTGGGGATTTGATATCCTTTCAAACAGGATTAACGATTGGGATTAGTATGTTTCTTTTTATGCTGAGTAAAGAATTTAAGAAAATAAAAGGCAAAGAAAAAGAAAAAGATCCAATTAAATTACAAAAAATTTGTTTAGTGAGTAGACGGATTTTTCAAGTGATGGCATGTGGCATATTGTTTTCATTGTTTTTGAACTTAGAGTGGGGATTTTATGTATTGCTTAGTGTAATAAGCTGTGGATCTATGTTGTTTATGTTATATATTTTCTATTCATACATAATAGAAAGCTATGAAACTTAAAAAAGAGTCTTCTCATTATGAGAAGACTCTTTTAATCTATTTACTTCGTAATAAATTGTTGTGTCCAGTAGTTGCCGCTTTCTACATAACCAACACCGATGTGAGTGAAGCCGTTATTTAAGATGTTTGCACGGTGTCCAGCGCTGTTCATCCAAGCTTGTACTACTTCTTCAGGTGTACGTTGACCTTGAGCGATGTTTTCACCTGCAGATGTATAAGAAATACCAAATTTCTTCATCATGTCAAACGGAGACCCGTATGTAGGGCTGTTATGATCAAAGTAGTTGTTTTTTTGCATATCTTCAGACTTAATACGTGCTACTTTGCTTAATTCAGTATCGATTTTTAGTGCTGGTAAGCCTTGTTTTGCACGCTCAGCGTTTGTTAATTCAACAACACGTTGTTCAAACTCGCTTAAAGATTTTGCTTCTTCAGCAGGCTTTTGCTCAGCTGGTTTTTGTTCAGCAGGTTTTTGAGTATTGTTGTTTTCAGCAGGCTTTTGAGCTTCTGGTTTTTGAACTTCTTCAGCAGGCTTTTGCTCGGCAGGTTTTTGCTCAACTGGCTTTTGAGTTTCTGGCTTAGCTGTTGGTTGCTCAGTTACAACATTTCCAGTAGGTTGTTGACCAGGAATGAAGCAGTTTGGTTGGAAGTTTCCTTGTTGCCATTGTGCTAATGATTCAACTCCCATAGATTGTAAGAATGCTTGTAATTCTTGTTGGCTCATTTGTTTCATCATTACTTTTGAATGCTGAATATTTTGAACCTTTACGTTAGATGGTTGTACTGTTGCAGCTTGTGCATCTAGAGAAGATACTCCTAAAGTAAGAGCTGTTGCAGCAGCTACAGATAATAAAACACGCTTTTTCATGATGTGTGTCCCCCTATATAAAGTTTTAATTTGTTTTCACACGATTTGTTTTTGACAGCCTGTCTGACTGACAAATTCATCGTAGCATACAATTTGCGAGAAAAAAGATGGAAAAAAATTCATAGACTTTAAAATTACCTAATTTATCCTAAGAGAAGAAGGGAGCAAAAATAAGAGAAATATAGAGTATAAAAGGAATTTATAGTGTTTTTATACTTGGTTTTAAGAGGGGGTTTTTGGATAAAGTTACCTAAATAGAAAATGAAGAATCCTATTGTATCAATGGTTTGAACGTTTTTTTGAGGAATATAATGGATTGATTTTTACAAAACTGTAATGTTTCTGTTGTTCTTTTTTATAATAAAGTAACATATTTTTAATGTTGTAGCAGACAAAAAAGCGGCTATCTCTTTACATAGACGAAGGAGATAGCCGTTTTCCTATTATTACGTATGTTACGAGTTAGTTTCAATTGCTTCTAATAATAAATCCACAATGTGAATTCCTCTCATTTTATGAGAAAGCCCTTCTCGCTCAATACCCAATTTCATTTGTAATAAACAACCTGGATTTGCAGTAACAATGGTTGCTGCTTCTGTTTCATGCACACGGTCCATTTTGTAATCTAGAAATTCCATTGATAACTCTGAATGAACAATATTGTAAATACCAGCAGAGCCACAGCAGCGGTCGGCATCTTTCATTTCTCGATATGTTGCACCTTGGATAGCCTCTAGTAACATACGAGGTTCAGAAGATGTGCGCATAACATTGCGTAAATGACAAGAGTCTTGATACGTAATAACTTGCGGCGTGAGTCGTAAGTCAGTTCGCTTATGGAAGTCTAGTTCTACTAGTATAGCAGTAATATCTTTAATTTTAGAAACAAACTGCTTAGCACGTTCAGCCCAATCCGGATCATCTTTTAAAAGATAATCATAGTCTACGAGATAAGCCCCGCAACCACCTGCATTCGTAATAATATAGTCGATGTTTAAATCTTCGAATGCTTTTATATTTCGCTTTGCTAATTCTTTTGCTCCACTCTTTTCACCAGCATGTCCATGCAATGCACCGCAGCAACTTTGTGTTTTTGGAATAACGATATCACAACCAGCTAATTGAAGAAGTTTCATCGTTGCGTTATTTGTTTCTAAAAACATCGTATCCATTAAGCAGCCTGTGAAGAATGCAACTTGTTTTTTCTTTGTGCTTTCTGCAGGTAAAAATGAAGGACGATCTTTCATGGCTTTCATTTTAGGGACTTTTGGTAAAACGAGATCCATCGTTGCAAGCGTTTCAGGGAATAACTTCATAATCCCTGTTTTATGTGTTAGCGTTTGTAAACCAGAACGTTGATAAAATCCGATTAGTCCAGTTAATGTTCTCATTCGATTTTGATGGGGGAATAGTCCTTCAAAAACGACTTTTCGAACAGCTTTCACTGGCACTGAGAATTTTTTATTTTGATTAATAATATCACGAGCTTCTTCTAATAAATGTCCATAATTTACACCAGATGGACAAACAGGTTCACAAGCACGGCAACCAAGACAAACGTTTAATGTATGTTCAACATCTTCATCTGGTTCGATTAAACCATCAACGACTGCTTTCATTAATGCGATACGTCCGCGTGGTGAATGTGACTCTTTATATCCGGATTGAATGTAGGTAGGACAAGTAGGTAAACAAAAACCGCATCGCATACAGTTTAGTAATTCATCTTCACTTAATCGTTCTTTAAATTCTTTTTGAATATTTTCTTTATTTAATGTGGTCATTGCTCAACCACCACTCTTTTTCGAGTGTCTTTCGCGAACATTTTTCCAGGATTCATAATGTTATTTGGATCGAAAGCTTGCTTTATTCCTTGCATAGCTGCAATACCTTCTTTACCTAATTTCATTTCTAAATATGGAGCTTTCATTGCACCAACACCATGTTCACCAGTAATTGTGCCACCAAGTTCAATTGCTTTCGCAAATATTTCAGCAAAAGCTTGTTCAGCTCGGTGCATTTCTTCTGCATTACGAGCGTCTGTCATACAAGTTGGATGTAAATTACCATCACCAGCGTGTCCAAACGTACAAATAGGAATATTATATTTTTTTGCAATGGCATTAATAGCTTCAACCATCGGAGCGATTTGTGAACGTGGTACAGTCGCATCTTCTAATATTGTAGTAGGTTTTAATCGTGCGAGCGCTGATAGAGCACTACGGCGAGCGGTACGAAGCGCATCTGCTTCTGTTTCGTCTTTTGCAATACGAACATCAACTGCATTCATAGAGCGGCAAACATTAGCCATGTTTTCAATATCTCGATTGACTACTTCGGGAGGGCCGTCTTGTTCAATTAATAAAATTGCTTTTACATCTGTAGGTAAACCGATTTGCGCAAACTCTTCTACTACTTCAATTGTCGGTTGGTCTAAGAACTCCAGTGTTGCTGGAATGATTTTATTTGCAATAATAGAAGAAACAGCACGTGCAGCTTCATTAATATCTTCATATAGTGCAAGCATTGTTTTCTTTGTTTCAGGCATAGGAACAAGTTTTAATATAGCTTCTGTTACCACGCCAAGTGTTCCTTCAGAACCGATAAATAAACGAGTTAAATCGTAACCAGCTACATCTTTTGCTAATTTACCACCAGTGCGAATAATATCGCCATTTGGTAAGACAAGTTCAAGCCCCATTACATAATCACGTGTTACGCCGTATTTCAAACCGCGTAATCCACCTGAGTTTTCATTAATATTACCGCCGATTGTAGAAATTTTCATCGAGCTTGGATCTGGTGGATAAAATAAACCTTTTTCTTCTACTGCTTTAATAATATCAAGTGTAATGACACCAGCTTGTACAGTAATTGTTAAGTTTTCTTCATCAATTTCTAAAATATTGTTCATATGGCGGAAAATAAGGACGATACCGCCTTCAAGTGGACATGTTCCTGCGCAAAGATTTGTTCCAGACCCGCGCACATACACAGGAATTTTGTGAGTGTTACATACTTTTAATACTTCAGCTACTTCATTTGTATTACGAGGAGCAATGACTGCATCAGGCATTGCTTGGAAGTTTGGAGTGGCATCATAACTATAAGTTAAACACCCCATATTGGATGTATCTACATTATCTTCGCCAACAATAGATACGAATGAATGAATAATTTGTTTTTCTAACATTGGAAATCCCCCTCAAACTGTTAACGTGTTTAGTTATAATAAACAACGTGGTAACAGTGCTTTCATTATAATGATAAAAAAGTCGAGGGATTCTTTCTATGTATAATCATCTAAAGATTAATCTGTTTTATCGTTCTTTTTTGTATGATCATCTAATAGGAGGAGTGCGAAGTATAAAACGTTTAAGTCTTTGAATTGCTTTGGATCAAGTCCTGTATGTTCTTCAATCTTTTTTAGCCTGTAATGTAATGTGTTAATGTGTATATGTAATTGTTTAGCCGTCTGTTTATAAGATTGGTTATAATCGATAAATAAGCGCAAAGTATGTATAAGCTCAGGAAATGATAATAAGTTTTCGATGGTACGCTCTAGAAATTGTTCACGCGTTTCGGCAGAAATATCTTGTAAACACATTTCTAAACGTAAATCTTCATTAAATACAATTTTTTTCGTTTCCAATGATACAGAAAGAGCGCGTAATGCTTGTTCGTAACATATGTTCATATTGTTTGAGGTAACTGTTTGTCCAATCCCGATATATAAAGAAATAGAAAATAAAGTTTCGCAGTCTTGTTTTAACCGTTTTAAAAATTGATAAGTTTGCTCTTTTGAGCTCGTTGCTGTAAATAAAATAAAACGATCATTTCCCCAACGAACAAATAGATGCTCTTTTGTTAAAATATTACGTATGTGTTGCCATATTTTACGCTGGAGCATCGTGTCATTTTTGCCAATAGAAAACAAAATAAGTTGTTTTTTCTTATATAAATCAATGCCAAGTGTTTTGGCGCGATCAAGAAAACTCGGGGACCACTCTGTATTTTGAAGCCAATCAAAGACAAAAGCTTCATAAGAACGGTGCTCAAGTTCTAGTTGCTCTAAAAAGTAGTTTTCATGAATTAATAATTCGGTCATCTTACGCAATATTTCTCCGTAGCGTGAAATATTTTCAGGTTCTCCTGTAATCCCAATGACACCAATTACTTCATCATGAAATAATAAAGGAAGATTCATCCCAGCCTTTACACCTTGCAATCGCCTTTCATCTTCTTTTGTAATGATGACGGTTTTCTTTTGTTTGGCGCAGCGGAGTGCACCTTCATGAAATTGACCAATTCTTTCTGTATCTGTACTTGCGATAATAACGCCTTCTATATTAATGATAATAATATTTTCTGTAATTAGTCTGCGTACTTCTCGTACAATTTTATTCGCTAAATCAGGAAATAGCATAATTGACACACCTCAAATTCTATTTGTTGTACATTATATATGTAAATTGAGTAAGAAAGGGAAATTTCACACTTTCCACACATTTATTTGTTATTTTACAATTATAACGAAATCATCCGAAGATGGAGGGAATCTTTTGAGAAAGTATGTTTTTCTTCTCTGTTTTTTATTTCTACTAGTAGGGTGTCAAGGAAGTTCATATACACCAATTGCTAAAGATAAAAATGTTATTATAACTACGAATATAAAAGAAGGCAGCATTAGTTTTATTGATAAAAAAGATAAAAAGTTAATTACGACATGGGAACTAAATGAGCCAATGGCCGGAATCACACTGCTTCCAAATGGCGATGAAATACTTGTATACGGTAAGCAATTAGAATATATGTATGTATATTCACTAGCGGAAGGAAGGCAAGTGGGAAAATATAAAACTGGAAAGGGCATTGTAAATGTGGTGGTATCAGCAGATAAAAAACAATTATTTGCTGCTGATCAAAATGTTCAAAAGGTAAGGTTCTTTACGATAAATGGGAAAGAGACAGGAAGTGTTTCAACAGGAAAAGGGCCTATAACGATGGTAGAGTATCAGAATCGGTTATCTGTACTAAACTTTTATGATACGAAACTAACGACAATTGATACGAAGAAAAAAGAAGTTATTCAATCCTTTATGATTCCGCCAGCATCAACAGGAGCGACGATTAGTCCTGATGGGAAAGAAATATGGATTGGCGGACATGGTGATGGAAATCAAGTAAATGAGAAAGTGTTAGTGTATTCTTTACAGAGTGGAGAAATGGTGCGTTCTTTACACGCTCCATTTATGCCTGTGAATATAACGAAGGATAGTAAGTACGTATATGCACTCAGTCATGGATCGAATACACTTAGAAAGTTTGATATTAGCACATATAAAGAAATAGCTTCTGTAGAAGTAGGGTCGAATCCATTTGCATTTTTTGAGAGCGGAGCAGAAGGGTATGTAGCCAGTTATGATAGTGATGAAGTGTGCGTTATAGATATGAAGAATTTGAAAATAAAACAAACAATTAAAGTCGGAAAAGGACCGTTTCAACTCATAGAGAGGGAAGGGAAGGACAATGAATAAATATAGAGTGCTAGTTGTAGATGATGAAAGTGATATGAGACAGCTTGTTGGAATGTATTTGGATAACTTTGGATATGAGTGGGGAGAAGCTGAGAATGGAAAAGAGGCTCTTAAAAAACTAGAAACGGATCATTATGATTTCGTTGTATTAGATATAATGATGCCAGAAATGGATGGACTTTCAGTTTGTAAAGAAATTAGAAAAACGTCAGATGTGCCGATTATATTTTTAACGGCAAAAGGTGAAGAGTGGAATAGGGTGAACGGCTTACGTATGGGAGCAGATGACTATATTGTAAAACCGTTTAGTCCTGGTGAATTGGTTGCCCGTATGGAAGCTGTGCTAAGAAGATATACAAAGCAAGAACAGCAAGAAGAGATTCAATTTGGACCAATTCTTATCAATGAAAAAAGTAGACGAATAGAGGCGGGTGGTGAGCCGATTTCTCTTACTGTAAAAGAGTTTGATTTATTATATTTTCTTTGCCAACATACAGGACAAGTATTTAGCCGGGAGCAATTACTTGAAAAGGTATGGGGATATGATTATGCCGGAAGTACAAGAACGGTAGATACGCATGTGAAAACGATGCGCTTGAAGCTTGGAGAAAGTGGAAACTACATTCAAACTGTTTGGGGTGTAGGCTATAAATTTGAGGTGTAACGTATGTTTACGATGGTACAAAAACTTTGGCTTACAGTAGTATGTGCAGTATGTGTAACAGTGTCCTTTCTTTATTTCGTATCTTTATACTCGTATGAAAAATTATACGTTGATAATTTAAAAGCTTCGTTAGTAATGGAAGGAAAAAGTCTTGCTGCTCAATATGATAAGCGTGAAGGAATATCAACTTTTGAAGAGAAAGTAAGATCGTTTGATCAAATATCTAGTTCAGACGTTATTTTCGTGTCTAATCCGCGTGATTTAAGCGCATGTTTGCCTTTTGATGTGCATCATCATTCTCTTATAAGTGAAGGAGATAGGCAAACGCTATTAGACGGGAAAACTGTGACAAAAATAGGATATGAAGAACATTTTGACCGTAATATTATGGGGGTTGTCATCCCTGTATTGGAAAATAAAAAATTAGTCGGAATTGTCTATTCGTATATTCCTTTAAAAAGTATAAAAGATTTAATCTATGATATGGGTCTTATTTTAGCACCGTTAGCAATTGCTATGATTTTAATTACGATATGGGTTGGAAGGAAAATTATAATTGCAATTACGAAGCCACTTTCGCAAATGGAGCGGGTTGCAAATCATTTGGCTACGGGAGATTTTTCGGAGCGGATTACAGTTTCTTCAGAGGATGAAATTGGACGATTAGGAAAAGCATTTAATAAAATGGCAAATTCATTAGAAACAGAAGATGTAAAGCGTAAGGAATTTTTAGCAAATGTTTCGCATGAACTTAGAACACCACTTAGTTATATAAAAGGGTATAGCGAGGCTATTTTAGATGGTGTTGCAAAGGGACCGCAGCAGGAAAAAGTAACGCAGCTAATTCATAAAGAAGCAGGTCGTATGCAGCGTCTCGTTCATGACTTGTTAGACTTAGCACAATTAGAAGGTGAGCACTTTCCGTTAAAGAAGCAACCTATCGTTTTTTCACAGCTGATTGAAGACGTATTAGATACGTATGAGATTAAGTTTATAGAAAAGGAAATTCATATTTCAACCAATTTAAATCCAGAGGTCATTGTCATGATTGATGAGGATCGTATGCAACAAGTGCTTCATAATGTGTTAGATAATGCGATACGGTATACAAATCAAAAAGGAAATATCGTTATAACTTTAGAGCAAATCGATGATTACTGTGAATTAAAAATAAAAGATACAGGAATTGGTATTGATATAGAACATTTGGAGAATCTTGGAGAACGCTTTTACCGAGTTGATAAAGCGAGAAGTCGTCAACACGGTGGAACAGGTTTAGGCCTTGCTATTGTGAAACAAATTGTTCATATACATGGTGGACAGTGGAAAATTGAAAGTGAAAAAGATAAGGGAACAACGGTTATTATTAAACTGAATGTACAGGATGAGGGGAGCATGTTCTAATTTTTAGGACATGTTCTTTTTATTGAAGAAAATATTTATCCCGCTATTCGCCGGGCAGTAAGACACTCACCTCAAAATTCAACGGAAGCAAAGAAGTTAGGTGGAGGCCCTGCTGCCCGTAAAAGCCCGATTGGTGAGAGCTAATAATCAGTGGGCGATGAACAAAACCTCCACTGATTAAAGTTTCACTTTATACGTAAAAATATAAATTAATATGTAATAAATATCGAAAATTTGACTATTTTATGAACAAAACATTTGTACTTCTTATCAATTCGGTCTAAAATAGTTATGATGCAAAGTTCTTATAAATCGTTTCAATTGTTGTTTGGAAGATACTGAGGTGATTTAACTGGAGTACAAATCTATTAAACCGAAAAAAATTTACGAAGAAGTATCTGAAGCTATTTTAACAATGATTAAAAATGGTACGTTAAAACCTGGTGACAAACTACTCCCTGTGCATCAATTAGCTGAGCAGTTTCAAGTTGGCAGATCTGCTGTTCGTGAAGCGCTAAGTGCGCTAAGAGCGATGGGCTTAATTGAGATGAAACAAGGAGAAGGTACATATGTGAAGAACTTCGATTCTTCTTCATTAACGAAATCATTAAACAATAGATTATTAATGAAGAAAGAAGATATTTTGAATTTATTAGAAGTACGAAAGGTGCTTGAAGTGGGGGCAGTTCGAGTAGCGGCGGCAAAACGTACGGAAGATAACTTACAAAATATGAAACATTGGTTAGATGAAATGGCAAAGAGCATTGGAGATGAAAAGGCTGGCGAAAAAGCCGATTTTCAATTTCATATGGGAATTGCAGAGTCTTCGCATAATAACATTTTGCTTGAACTCATGAATCATGTTTCAGAGATGATTGCTGAAACAATTGGTGAATCAAGACGCATTATTTTATATGGTGAACAAACGACATCAGAACGACTTATAGAAGAGCATCAAGTTATATATGATGCGGTGTTAAAACAAGATGTAGAATTAGCGCAGCAAGCAATGCTAGATCATTTAACAAATGTAGAACATATTGTCACAGGTAAAAACGATATAAATTCGTAATTTAATCTTTTAAAAATTTAATTTTCTGATAAAATAGAGAAAGATTAAGTAAGCGTTTTCTTTAGAAGAGGGAGAGGATAGGCCATGGTTGAGCCTATTTCTTCTCTACTAAGTCATCTGATGACCATATGTTTTTTGGTGAAGTTGTAAAAAGGGGGAGTAATAGTTATGAAAGTTACTTTATTTGTTACTTGTTTAGTCGATATGTTTGAAACAAATGTCGGCAAAGCAACAGTTGAAGTGTTGGAGCGTTTAGGTTGTGAAATTGAATTTCCAGAAGCACAAGTTTGTTGTGGGCAGCCTGCTTATAATAGCGGCCATGTAGAAGCAGCAAAAGAAGCGATGAAACATATGATTGAAACTTTTGAAGATGCAGAATATATTGTTACGCCATCTGGTTCTTGTGCGACAATGTTTCATGAGTATCCGCATGTTTTCAAAGATGATCCAAAGTGGGCTAAACGTGCACAAAAAGTTGCTGATAAAACTTATGAATTTACACAGTTTATTGTAGATGTTTTAAAAGTTACAGATGTTGGTGCAAGTTTACCAGGGATAGCTACTATTCATAAATCATGTCATATGACGCGTATGCTTGGAGTAAAAGAAGCACCAGGAATTTTATTATCAAATGTAAAAGGATTAACTGTGAGAGATTTGCCAAACGTGCAAAATTGTTGCGGGTTTGGGGGAACGTTTTCAGTTAAGATGACTCCAATTTCTGAGCAAATGGTAGACGAAAAAGTAGATAGTGTCATGGAAACAGGTGCAGATTATTTAATCGGTGCAGATTGTGGGTGTTTGTTAAACATTGGCGGACGTATTGAGCGTTTAGGAAAAGAAGTAAAAGTAATGCATATTGCTGAGGTACTGAATAGTCGCTCATGAAGGGGGAACATAAGCTATGTCTATGAAAATCAGTGAGAAAAAATTTAATGATCGCGTTGGTGATGGAATTCAAGATTCGTTTATGCGCGGAGCAGTATCTTCTGCACAAACGCGTTTATATACGAATCGCTTAAAAGCTGCAGATGAATTAGGAAACTGGGAAGAGTGGCGTGAACTAGGTGAACAAATTCGTCAACATACGTTAGAAAATCTGGATTATTACTTAATGCAGTTAAGTGAAAATGTATCAAAAAGAGGCGGGCACGTGTACTTTGCGAAGACGAAAGAGGAAGCTGCAAAGTATATTCAAGACGTTGCCAAAAAGAAACAAGCGAAAAAAGTAGTAAAATCAAAGTCGATGGTAACAGAAGAAATTAGTATGAACCATGCGCTTGAAGAGATTGGCTGTGAAGTATTAGAGAGTGACTTAGGAGAGTATATCTTGCAAGTAGATAATGATCCACCTTCACATATTATTGCACCTGCACTTCATAAAAATAGAACGCAAATTCGCGATGTATTTAAAGAAAAGCTAGGCTATGAAAATTCTGATGACCCATATGAAATGACAAAGTTTGTTCGTAAACAACTTCGTGAGAAATTTATGGATGCAGAAATTGGTGTAACTGGTTGTAACTTTGCTGTTGCCAATACTGGATCTCTTTGTTTAGTAACGAATGAAGGTAATGCAGATCTTGTTATGTCAATTCCTAAAACACAAATTGCGGTAATGGGTATGGAACGTATGGTTCCGACAATGGAAGAATTAGATGTTTTAGTTGGTTTACTATGTCGTAGTGCAGTAGGTCAAAAATTAACAAGTTATGTAACAGTAGCAGGACCAATTCAAGAAGAGGAAGTTGATGGACCTGAAGAATTCCATTTAGTGGTTGTTGATAATGGTCGCTCTCAAATTCTTGGATCTGAATTCCGTTCCGTATTACAATGTATTCGTTGCGCTGCTTGTGTTAACGTATGTCCTGTATATCGTCACGTTGGTGGACATTCATATGGATCGATTTACTCAGGACCAATCGGTGCGGTATTAACACCGCTTCTAGGTGGATATGATGATTACAAAGAGCTTCCTTATGCATCTAGTTTATGCGGAGCATGTACAGAAGCTTGTCCAGTAAAAATTCCGTTGCATGATTTATTATTAAAGCATCGTCAAGTCATCGTTGAGCAAGAAGGTCGTGCACCACTTGCAGAAAAACTAGCGATGAAAATGTTTAGTATGGGTGCTTCTTCAGCTGCTTTATATAAAATGGGTTCAAAAATGGCACCAGCGGCAATGAGTCCATTTACATCTGGTAATCGTGTATCAAAAGGTGTTGGACCACTTAAAAACTGGACGGATATTCGTGAATTCCCAGCTCCAAGTAAAGAACGATTCCGTGATTGGTATAAAGATCATAAGAAAGGCGGGGATAAATAATGACAGGATTAATTCAAAACCGTGATGCCTTTCTAGATAACATTGCAAAAGAACTTGGGCGCGCACGTAAAACAGAAGGTGTAGAGCGTCCAGTATGGAAAAGTAATGTGAATATAGAAACGTTAAAAGATTATTCACAAGAAGAATTACTAGAAGTGTTTAAAAAGCAATGTACAAACATTCATACAACTGTAGTAGAAACGACAAATGACCGTTTAGGTGAAGACCTTCAAAAAGTAATCATGGAAAACGGCGGGGGACCTATTTTATTATCAGCAGATGATCGTTTTGATGCATATGGTTTAACATCTTTATTTAAAGAAGAACTTCCAAAGCGAGACGTTGAAGTAAACGTATGGGATCCAGAGAGAAAAGACGAAAATATGCGTTTAGCTGAAAAAGCGAATATTGGTATTGCATTTAGTGATTATACATTAGCCGAATCTGGTACAATTGTTGTACAAAGTCATAAAGGGCAGGGACGTTCTTTACACTTTTTACCGACTGTATATTTTGCTATTATTCCACGTGAAACACTTGTGCCTCGTATTACACAAGCAGTTCAGGATATGAACTCACGCGTAGAAAATGGGGAGACAGCGGCATCTTGTATTAACTTTATTACAGGGCCAAGTAACTCGGCTGACATTGAGATGAATCTTGTTGTCGGAGTACATGGACCATTAAAAGCAGTATATTTCATCGTATAAAAGAGGGGAAAGCAGGCCAGAAAATGGCCTGCTTTTTTAGTAGAATAAAGGATAATATGAAGTAGAAGTTCTCTCCTTTTTTTGCTATGTTTTTTGGGAAAGGAGAGGAAGGGATGTTCACTTATTTATATGCACTGTTAGCAGGGATGGTGTTTGGTTCTTTTTTTATGTTAGTTGCGGTGAGGGTTCCATTAGGTGCGTCTATTATTACCCCGCGTTCACATTGTTATTATTGCAAATATGTGCTAAGGCCAAAAGAACTAATCCCCATCATTTCATTTTATATACAAAGAGGCTGTTGTACGAATTGTAAGAGGAAAATTCCAATTATATATGTAGCATTTGAATGTATAACAGGAAGTATATTTCTTCTTACCTTGTATATGATTGGAATAGAACAAGAACTTATTATCATTTTATCCCTTTTTTCGCTACTTCTTATTATTTCAGTTACAGATTACTTATATATGTTAATTCCTGATTGTATTTTAATTTCGTTTGCGGTTTTACTCATTCTCGAAAGTGTTTTTGTACAATTAGTTACTTGGACAGATAGTATAGTTGGTAGTGGTGTTATATTCCTTTTGTTATATTGCATGCAAAAGATATATCCAGAAGGGCTTGGCGGAGGAGATATAAAACTACTTTCGTTACTTGGTTTTATAGTAGGAGTGAAGGGCGTTTTTATCGTTTTATTTTTAGCATCTTGTTTTAGTCTTTGTTTTTTCGGGATTGGTATCGGATTAAAACGTATAGAAGTACGAAAGCCAATTCCATTTGGTCCTTTTATTAGTCTTGGGGCAATGTGCTATGTATTAGCTGTTTATTCAAATTAGAGAGGGAATCGAAAATGAACGTATATATGGATGATCAAAGAAGTTGCCCGTTCGGGTATGTGTCCGCAACTACAGTAGAATGTGCCTTGCAAATGGTTCGGGATTATGATGTGAATATTCTTTCCCTTGATTATAATATGGGCTGGGGAGCAAAAAATGGACTAGATTTTGTAGAAGCTTTTTGTACAGAGGGATTATATGTAAATGAAATTCACCTTCATACGAATGATGTCATCGGTATGCACAAGATGAAACAGAGAATGGATAAGGGAAAGGAAGAAGGAGAAATTAATCCTCACCTTGTTGTTAAATACGTGGGAAGCTAAAAACTCCAAAGTAAAACTTTGGAGTTTTTAATGTTTCATATGTGCTTGTAAAGGAATAATCTCTTCTTGTTGAGCTACTGCGATTTCAGTTTCTTCCTGTTGAACTTCAGGTGTTTTCTTTGTTAAGTAGTGGTATACCATACCGACAAATACTGATCCGCCAATAATGTTACCGATTGTAACAGGAATTAAGTTATGAATAGCACCTGAAAAAGAAATTGTCTCAGGGTGCGGTGAAACTAAAGATAAAGCAAAGAGTGATAAGTTTGCAATACTATGTTCGTAACCAGATAAGAAGAATGTGAAAACAAGTAGCATCATGACTATTATTTTTGCTGTGTCACCTTTAACCTGAGAAGGTAAGAAACAAGCAAGACATACGAGCCAGTTACATAAAATGGCTTTAAAGAATAACTGCATTGTAGGTGTGTTCATCTTTCCTTCAACGACTTTATTCATTAAGTGACCGTGATCAATTGCTTCAAAAATTCCAGTTGCGTAAAATAGTAAGGCAAAGAATAACGCGCCGGCTAAGTTACCTGCATAACAAGCAACCCAGTTACGTAGTGTATCAGAAATCGTTGTTTCTTTTCTTAAAGTTGCTACAGTAAAGTACATTGTGTTCCCAGTAAACAATTCAGCACCGCCATATATAATAAGTACGAGAGCAATCCCGAAAAACATAGAAGCAGCTAAATAAGTTGCTGGTGAATCTGCAATGTGAAAAAAGTTACCTAATTTAAAACATAGTACAATAATAAAACCGATATAAATACCCGCAAGTGCAGCACGAATGAAATATTGCATTGGGTTTGTATCTAGTATTTTCTTTTTGCTTTTAGCCAGTTTGACAACATAATCTAGTCCTTGTTCTAGCATGAGTAATACGCTCCTTTAGTAAATCTTCTATAAATACTCCTTATATGAATAAAGTACATGGAATTGTTCTCACTTTCAATAAGTTTGTGCAATGTTTCACAAAAAGGACATACATACATTAAGAAAACGTTTACAAAAGGTAGTATAATGTAATTTTTTCTGGACATTGAGAGGAAGAAAGAAAAAAGAAAAAGCGCTGTAATTACAGCGCTTTTTCGTCTAAATTCTTTTCTACTTTTACTTCTACTTCTTTTGAGAAGAACCAACCACCAACTGCGATTCCGACTAATACAATCCAGAATGTAAGCTTCCACGGAGTGGATTCTGGGAATGAATGTGGAATTACATTTAATGCAGGGTGTGCTAATGTATAAACTGCTAGCTTCACACCAACCCAACCTACAATTAAGAATGCTGCGGTTTCAAGTCCTGGTTTACGTTTTAAGATTTGTACGAAAGCAGTTGCTGCAAATCGCATAATGATTAATCCGATAAGTCCACCTACAAAGATAACAGCGAATTGCCCAGTATCAAGACTACCAATTGTACCTAATCCTGTTTTTGGTAAAGTCATTGCTAGTGCAACAGCAGCTAAAATTGAATCAACTGCGAAGGCGATATCAGCAACCTCAACTTTAAATACAGTCCACCAAAAGTTCTCTTGTTTTTTCTTTGCTTCTTTTTCTTCTGTTTCTTCATCTGTATTCTTTTTAACATATGTTTTAAATAAGTGATTACCAGCGATAAACATAAGGTAGATGGCACCGATTGCTTGCACTTGCCATACATCGACTAAGAACGAAATCATAAATAACGATCCAAATCGGAAAACAAATGCCCCCGCTAATCCATAAAATAGTGCTTTCTTTCGTTTTTCTTCTGGTAAATGTTTTACCATAATTGCAAGAACAAGAGCGTTATCAGCCGCTAAAATCCCTTCAAGTGCAATTAGGATGAGTAATACCCAACCATACTCCAATAATAATGATACATCCATGTACATTCTCCTCTCATTTCTATAAGTTCTAAATAAGTGAAGAATTTCCCCACTATTTAGTTTCCCCATACTCCTGCCTATTAACTTTGGAAAAATCTGGAAGTGAATGCAAAAAAGACCTCTGCCGTTAATAGGCAAAGGTCTTGCTAGACATATGTAATAAAAAATGCCAACAAAGCCGGAAGAACTAAGTTCTACGTAATGACGACTTTGTTTCCAAGAAATATTCTTGGACGCTACTCCCCTTTGGAGATATGTTATTGTATTCTCATTATATGGATAATTTATACGGTTGTCAACCTGTTAAAATATCTTCATTCGGATATTTTATTTTCAGGTTCTTTTTACGAGCAAATGAAAAAGCCAATGTTAAAGGACCCATTTTCCCGAAAAACATCATAAAGATAATAATAGCTTTTCCGATTATAGTTAAGTGGGGTGTTAAATTCATACTGAGGCCAACAGTCCCAAATGCTGAAAATACTTCGAAAGCACTCATCAATAGAGGAACTCGCTCAGTAATACTCAAAATTAAAATAGCAAAAAAGATAAATGAAATGGAAATAATAGTAATGGTTAATGATTTGACAATGAGAGTATCTTTAATGGATTTTTTAAATACGACAATATCCTCTTGTTCTTGTAAAAATTTAAATACGCCAAAAAATATGATTAAAAATGTTGTTAACTTAATCCCACCACCAGTTGAAGCGCTACCAGCACCAATAAACATAAGGAGCATCATTAATAGGAGAGAAGGTTTTGACAATGTAGAAATATCAACAGTATTAAACCCGGCAGTTCGCGTTGAAATTGCTTGAAAATAAGAGGCCAATCCTTCTTCAAATGGGGTAAAACCTCTCATAGAAAGGGAGTTATGGAACTCGAATATAAAAATAAAAAGGGTAGCAATAATGTTGACGATTAGAGTAGAAGAGAGCATAAGTTTTGAATGTAGTGTAAGGTTTTTAAAGTTTTTCTTTCTTTTTATGTCTACGATTACTGTAAAACCAATTCCCCCTAAGATGATGAGAGAGGAAATGACGAGATTGACAAGAATGCTATGAGAATGGGACATTAAATTATCGCTCCACACAGAAAAGCCAGCATTGTTAAAGGCTGAGATTGAATGGAAAAAACTATAATAGATCCCTTTCATAACCCCATATTTTGGTACCCATTCAAAAGAAAGAATTATAGTAGCGATACATTCGACTGTAAAAGAGAATAAAAATAATGCTTTGGCAAGACGGATGATGCCGCCGATATTCGTTTGATTTAATGCTTGTTGCAGTAAAATTCGATTTTGAAGACCGATTTTTCTTCCGAGCATAATCGCAATTAAGACAGCAAAGCTCATAATGCCAAGCCCGCCAACTTGTATAAGCGTTAAAATGACACATTGTCCAAACAAAGTAAATACTTTTCCAGTATCTACAACACCAAGTCCAGTAACAGTACAAGCGGAAACGGTTGTAAATAAGGCATCGAGCCATGAAATGGAAGTTGTCGTAGCAATGGGTAGTTTTAATAAACATGTGCCGACAACTGATAATACAAGAAAAGACAAAGTAAGAACGCGGGGAGGGCTCATGCTAATATTAATCCGTTTCATTTTACAGATCGCTCCTTTCGTTTTGATTAGTATGTGAAAAAGCACCATTATGTATGTTGAAAATAGAAAGAGGCAGAGAATATCTGCCTCTAAGCCATATGTTATATTATTATCCACGTAATTGTTGTTGAGCTAAAGCAACAAGACGTTTTGTTACTTCACCGCCAACTGAACCGTTAGAACGAGATGCTGTATTAGATCCTAAGCTTACACCAAATTCTTGTGCAATTTCATATTTAAATTGTTCAAGTGCTTGTTCTGCACCTGGAACTAATAATTTGTTTGTTTTTACCATGTTGATACACATCCTTATGAGTAGTCCAGTTCAGCTAAGTTCTTATCTAAACTGGTAACGTTATTTTATGTGGAAACGACGTACTCATACGCGGAAGTAATCGGTGCGATTAGAAGTTCTTGGATAGAAAAAAGAGTAGCAAATTTGCTACTCTTTTTTTAGTATTGTCGCTGTTCCTTCCACGACAATATCATCTGATTGATTATATATGTTTGTTTGCAGCGTAATGATTTTTTTATCATCACGCTTCTTAATAACCTCTGCCACAACGCGAAGTGTATCACCGATTTTGACAGGGGCACGGAATGAAACATTTTGGGATAAATAAATCGTATTTTTGCCTGGGAGTTTCGTTCCAAGGATGGTAGAAATAAAACTCGAAACGAGCATACCGTGAGCAATACGTTCTTTAAACATTGTCGTTTTTGCAAAAGAATCTAAAATGTGAATAGGATTCACATCCCCAGTCAATTTTGCAAAATTGATAACATCTTCATCTGTAATTGTTTTTGTAAGGGATGCTTGATCACCGACTTGAATCTCATCATAGCGAAGCTCCGGAACAGTTTGTGCTTCTTGAAATGGATTCATTTTGTCCTCCTTCTTTTCCATATCGAAAAATGTTAGCCATCTTGATGTAGTAGGAGGAAGAAAGAGTTTTGTTTGTGCTGCGGTTAGCTCCCACATTTTTCTTACTTGATGGAAGTAAATAGATTTTTTGAGTTTTCCTCGAACTTTTTTGCGAGTTCCAACTGTTTTGACTTGAACTCTTCCAAAAAAACCTCTAACTGTTTTTGAGCCTCTTCACGTTGTAATTGTTGTTGCTCAATAAATTGTTTTGTTGTTTCTTCAAATTGGCCGCTTGTTTGGGTAAGAATTGACAATGATGTTTTTGTAGGAGAAACAGTAAGCTGATGCATATGAGCAGAAAGTTCCTTCCATTTGTCCTGCCACTCGTTAATTTGATCATTTAAGGAGTTTCCAGTTAATTGTTTCACGTAATCTGTATATTGGTTATTGAACTGAGCAGTGAGTTGTTGTAGTTCTTTTTCTAGTTCATCTACTCCTGATGTTAATTTATGCAAAGCGTCTTGTTGTTGTTTTAATGTTTCTAAAGTAAGTTGCTCTAATTGCTTCCCAGCTGAAGAGAAAAGGGAAAGTGATTGAGACCAGTTTTTCCAAAATGCATCGACTAATTCGTATGGTTTAGTTTCCATTGTTTGACCCCCAAATGTTTTTTTGCATATTGTGAACGCAGATTACTCTGCTGTACCACCAGGTGAAGATGAAGAATCCTTTTCATCCTTTTCTGGAGAAGTAGAAAATGGAAAGAATGCATTGGTGTATAACGTGAAAAACGTTCGCAACATATTTTGATAATGTTCAAAAGAAGTCGCACATGTTGTTAAATATTGCTCTCCATATTCAGTTAAAGAATAAATTCTTTTTGCCGGCCCTCCATCGCTTGTATCCCAAGTAGAAGAAATAAGGTTTTCTTTTTCTAATTTGCGTAGTGTTCTATAAACATTACCTTGGTCAACAGAAGAAAAGCCGATATCCATTAGCATTTGAATAAGTTTGTAACCATGAAGACTCCAGTCTTTTAGACAGAGAAGTAAGAAGGGAACTAAGAAGTTTTTTGGCATGGAGTTTGGTTGTTTCGCTTGGTTGCTCTCCAAACTTTCGCGTTGTTCTGGTTCATTTTGTAGCATGATTGTGCATCACCTCATGAATCAGTTAGATGGAATTTTTTGCTTATAAGTGCAATTTACACCTATCTGTTTTTAAAGTCAACACATTTGTTAGAAAATAGAAAAAAATAAAATATAGACTTGAAGTTTTATTCAGAATATTAGAAAATAGTGAATAGGTTGAATTGTTTCAAAAACGAAAAAGGGAGTGTAGGTAAAGTGATTGATCAAAAATTCGATCCACTACAAGCATGGAAAAATGCTTATGAACAAACCGAAACATTTTGGGGAAAAGCGCTCAATGAAACAATTAAAACAGAAGAATATTCTGCTTGGATGGGCAGCGTTCTAGATTTGAATTTGTTTTATCAAAAAGCATTAAATGATACGACAAAAAACTATTTAGAACAAGTAAATGTGCCGACGAAAGAGGATATCGCAAGAGTGGCTACGCTTGTTATTAACTTAGAAAATAAAGTAGATAACATTGAGGAGTTTCTAGAGGAGAAAGTAGATTCTTTAGGGCAAGCTCCTACATTAAAGCGTGATGTAACGAAAGTAAAACAAGATATTCGTACGCTTGAAACAAAAGTAGATCAAATTTTAGAATTGCTAGAAAAGCAAAATGCAGTACTAGCTAAACTACAAGTACCTGTAAAAGAAGAGGTAAAGCCTGCGAATAAACCAGAAAATAAAAAATGATAAAAGCGCTTGTTTATAACAGATAAAAGAGAGAGGGAGAATCTCTTTTCACGTATAAACAGCGAAACATAATTATATATGGACTCTATAGTATGAGTACCAAAATGATTCATAACAATCGTTCACAAATTCATTTAAGGGGGAAAAGAAATGGTTCAATTAAATGGAAAAGTAGCAATCGTAACAGGTGGAGCAAAAGGAATTGGAAAAGCAATTACAGTAGCATTAGCACAAGAGGGAGCGAAAGTAGTTATTAACTATAATAGCAGTAAAGAAGCAGCTGAAAATTTAGTAAATGAATTAGGAAAAGAAGGACATGACGTTTATGCAGTGCAAGCGGATGTTTCTAAAGTAGAAGATGCAAACCGACTTGTAGAAGAAACTGTGAATCATTTTGGTAAAGTTGATATTCTTGTTAATAATGCTGGTATTACAAGAGACCGTACATTCAAAAAGTTAAATCGTGAAGATTGGGAGCGCGTAATTGACGTGAATTTAAGCAGCGTATTTAATACGACAAGTGCGGTTCTTCCATACATAACGGAAGCAGAAGAAGGAAGAATTATTAGCATTTCTTCTATTATTGGTCAAGCAGGTGGATTTGGCCAAACAAACTACTCAGCAGCAAAAGCGGGTATGTTAGGATTTACAAAATCATTAGCGTTAGAACTTGCAAAAACAAATGTCACTGTAAATGCTATTTGCCCAGGATTTATTGATACTGAAATGGTAGCAGAAGTACCAGAAGAAGTACGTCAAAAAATCGTTGCAAAAATCCCGAAAAAACGTTTTGGTCAAGCTGATGAAATTGCAAAAGGTGTAGTATACCTATGCCGTGACGGTGCGTATATCACAGGTCAACAATTAAACATTAACGGCGGATTATATATGTAATGAAGTAAGAAAAAAGTGCATATCCATAGCAGGAATGCACTTCTTTTTTTTTAAGAAGGAAATCGACCAAAAAGGAGATAGAAAAATGACTACATTCGCAACAGAATGGGAAAAGCAATTAGAGCTATACCCAGAAGAGTACCGAAAAGCATACCGCCGAGTGAAAAGGGCGAGTGAAATTTTATTACGTGAACCAGAGCCGCAAGTCGGATTAACGCCGAAAGAGGTTATTTGGACGAAGAATAAGACGAAGCTTTATCGCTACATTCCAAAACAAGAAAAAACACAAAGAGTTCCAATTCTGTTAATATATGCTCTTATTAATAAACCATATATTATGGATTTAACTCCTGGAAATAGTTTAGTGGAATATCTAGTGGATCGTGGTTTTGATGTATATATGCTTGATTGGGGCACATTTGGTTTAGAAGATAGTCATTTGAAATTTGATGATTTCGTGTTTGATTATATTGCAAAAGCAGTAAAAAAAGTAATGCGAACTGCAAAATCGGACGAGATTTCTTTACTTGGTTATTGCATGGGTGGAACGCTAACTTCTATTTATGCAGCGCTTCATCCGCACATGCCAATTCGTAATTTAATTTTCATGACAAGTCCTTTTGATTTCTCTGAAACAGGATTGTATGGTCCTTTATTAGATGAGAAATACTTCAATTTAGATAAAGCGGTTGATACATTTGGAAATATTCCGCCAGAAATGATTGATTTCGGAAACAAAATGTTAAAGCCAATTACGAACTTTGTTGGTCCATATGTTGCTCTAGTAGATCGTTCAGAGAATGAACGCTTCGTCGAAAGCTGGAGATTGGTTCAAAAGTGGGTTGGTGATGGTATTCCGTTCCCAGGTGAATCATACAGACAGTGGATTCGTGATTTTTATCAAAATAATAAATTGGTTAAGGGTGAACTCGTTATTCGCGGACAAAAGGTAGATCTTGCAAATATTAAGGCGAATGTCTTAAATATTTCCGGGAAACGTGATCATATCGCTTTGCCATGTCAAGTAGAAGCATTACTAGACCATATTTCTAGCACAGATAAACAATATGTATGTTTACCAACAGGGCATATGTCTATCGTTTACGGTGGAACAGCTGTAAAACAAACATATCCGACGATTGGAAATTGGCTTGAAGAGCGTTCTAATTAAAAATAAAAAATCCAACTAGCCTATGTTAGTTGGATTTTTTTATGAAAAATAACAAAACATAGAAAGGAGAAATTTATATTTTAGGAGTATAATTATGAAACTTATGACAGGTAAGTTGTTTTGGAATACAGGAGTTTCAGTACCTTGTTATCCACCGTTAGGAAATGATATGATATGTGATGTGCTTGTAGTCGGAAGTGGCGAAGCAGGTGCCCATATAGCGTATTCTTTAGCGAAAATAGGTATGAGTGTAATGCTTATTGAAAAAAGAGAAATTGCATGTGGTAGTACATTTGCAAATGTAGGTGTATTACAGTTTCTTCATGATAAATCGTTAACCTCACTTATCCATACATTTGGTGAAGAAAAAGGGGTACGAGCATATAAACTGTGTTACGAAGCGTTACGGACAATGGAGAAAGTGGTACCTACTCTCGATATTGATCCCTATTTTATTCCGAGAAGTAGTTTATATTATGCAAGTAAAAGTGAGGATGTCTCATTTTTACAAGAGGAGTACAATACGTTGCAGAATTATGGATTTCCTGTTGAGTATTTTACAGAATCTGATATTAAGAAACGTTATCCTTTTATAAAACAAGCGGCATTATATACACACGGTGATGCCGAGGTGAATCCGTATTTATTAGCGCACAGTCTTTTGCATAAAGCAAATCAAATGGGAGCTAATATATATGAACATACAGAGGCAATACATATAAAAAAACGTAAAAATGATTTAATTTGTTACACGAAAATAGGAAATCAAATTGTAGCAAAGAATATTATTATGGCGACAGGTTATGAAGCGCTTTTTGGAAAGAAAGAAAGAAAAAATACAACAGTAGACACCTCTTATGCAATTGTAACAAATGAAATAGATCAGTTTGAAGGCTGGCATGAGCGATCGTTAATTTGGGAAACGGCACGGCCCTACTTATATTTTCGAACGTATCGAAGCCGCATTATAGTAGGCGGATTAGATGAAGCGCTGCAAATTCAAACAATTGGTGATACGAAATTATTGCATAAGCGTGATATCCTTATTAATATTGTAAAAGAGATGTTTCCGCAGTATAAAAATATACAGGCAGACTACTATTGGGCAGCCGCATTTGGTGGTACTCATGATGGTCTCCCCATTTTAAAAGAAGACGAAAAGATACATAATTTGTTTTACGCATTGCCGTATGGAGGTAATGGAACTGTATATGGAATGGTCTTTGCCAAATTATTTGAGCAGTTATTTACAAATAAAGAAAGTAAAGATTTTTCTTTATTTAATCGATAGAAAAAAGGTAGCGAAGTGATGGAATGAGAGATATAAAAAAGTTTTTACAAAAATTACGTCCTGTACAACTCATCGTTTTGTTTTATTTGTTAGCAGTAGTTGTATCGGTGATATTGCTTAGTTTACCGTTTGTTACGAAGCCTGGTGTGAAATGGACATTTATAGATGCGCTTTTTACATCGGTTAGTGCGGTAAGCGTTACGGGACTGTCTGTTATTACGATTTCAGATACGTTTACTACAGCAGGAATTATTGTTTTAGCCCTTATTCTACAATTAGGCGGCTTAGGAATTATGGCGCTTGGTACATTTGTTTGGATCATTACGGGGAAAAAGATTGGTTTGCAAAGAAGAAGATTAATTATGGCAGACCATAATCAAGGGAATTTATCGGGTCTTGTAGAATTGATGCGTTCTATTTTGATTGTAATTATTTCAATAGAACTTATTGGAGCAATCCTATTAGGTACAAGATTTTTACTTTACTTTCCGACTTGGAAAGAAGCTTATTTTCACGGTTTCTTTGCAGCTGTTAGTGCGACTACGAACGGCGGATTTGATTTAACAGGACAATCATTAATTCCTTATAAAAAAGATTATATTGTTCAAATGATTCATATGTTACTAATTATTTTAGGAGCGATTGGTTTCCCTGTGCTAATGGAAGTGAAACAATTCCTTAGTAAAAGGAGACAACAATTATTCCGTTTTTCATTATTTACAAAACTGACGACAACAACATTTTTTGCACTCGTTGTTGTTGGTACAATTATGATTTTTTTACTGGAGAGAAATCATTTTTTAGTAGGAAAGTCATGGCATGAAACTGTATTTTATACATTATTCCAATCTGTGACGACGAGAAGTGGTGGACTTGCTACGATGGATATACGTGAATTGTCACAACCGACGCTTTTATTTATGAGTATATTAATGTTTATAGGGGCATCTCCAAGTTCGGTTGGGGGCGGAATACGTACAACAACATTTGCTGTTAGTATATTGTCACTATATACCTTTGCAAGGGGTGGTAGAACAGTTAGAGTCTTCAAACGTCAGCTACATGAAGAGGATGTACTGAAAGCATCTGTCGTTATGACGATGGGGATTTTGTTATGTGCTACTGCGCTATTCATTTTATCTATTACGGAAAATGTACCGCTTATGAGCTTAATTGTTGAAGTTTGTTCTGCTTTCGGAACGACGGGACTATCAACAGGTGTTACGCCTGATTTAACAACTGTTGGGAAACTTGTACTTATTGTGCTTATGTTTATCGGACGCGTTGGTATTTTAACATTTATTTTAGCTAGTGGTGGAAGGGAACAACCACCTCGCTATAAATACCCGAAAGAGCGGATTATTATTGGATAGTATGAAACCATTCTACCTACGTTAGGTAGAATGGTTTTTTAGTCGTTAATTCCAAATTGTGGATGCATAAAAGCTTCATTTTTATTATCCGCTTCGTTTTTTAGCAACTCTTGATTTTCTTCTGAAATCCACCCAATATCATTTGTAGGATGGATCCACTCATCGCCAGCCATAATGGCAGGATCTATTTTATCACTCCAATTGTTAAGTGGACTGTTCTCGGAATTATATTTACTGTCTCCAATTACAACATCATATTGATTCACAAAAGGTTGTTGCATCGTTTTTCCTGTTCCTTTAAAAGATGGAAAATTCATTTGATGCGGGAGCGTTTCGTCTAAAATTGGTGATTGAATCTTTTCTTTTTTCTTCAAAATTATCGCTCCTTTTTATAATGATTTCTTCATACGTAGTATTTCCATCTAACGCCTCTTATGTACTTGTTAACACTTGCCAGTAATAATTATTTTAAGTTGTTTCAAACTAGAGTAGAAAGTGATTTCTTGAGAGCAGGTGAATGTATTGGTAAAAAGAAAAGTGAAACAAAATGCGGCAATCAATAATAATAAAACTCCGAAAGAAAGCTTACCAGATGCAGAATTTGCATTAGAGTATGAAGGAGAAAATAGCGCAAAGTATGCGAATCGTAATTCAAAAAAAGGGAAACAAAAATGAGGCGTTTTTTACAAACGCCTCATTTTTTTGTGGGATTATAAAGGTTTTTTTAATTATTTGTAAATTTAGTGTTTTCTATTAGCAGAAAAATGCGAAAAAACATAGAAGTAGCAACGTATTACACAAAAACAAACAACAAACAAAAGATTAATGTTGGTTTAATACTGCTTTTACACTAGTTGTTTATATTTGAGTTGTACATAAGATTTGTAAAAGGAGAGAGAAACAGTGAAAAAAACAATCTTTAAAGCTGTAGCGACTGGAATGGTATTTTCGTTATTAATGGGGTGTGGTGCAAAGAAGGAAGAAAGTGCTGGAGCGAAAGTGAAAGATGACAAATTATCTGGATCATTAACTGTTTACACAGCAATTGAAGAAGAGCTTGTACCAATTTATCTTGATTCCTTTAAAAAGAAATATCCTGATGTGAAATTGAACATTGTACGTGATTCAACAGGAGTTATTACTGCGAAATTGCTAGCTGAAGGGAAAAATACACAAGCAGATGTTGTATGGGGAACTGCGGCATCAAGTCTATTAGCTTTAGATAAAAAAGATATGTTAAAAGGATACTCTCCAAAAGGAGCAGATCGTGTTCTTCCACAATTTAAAGATGATAAGCAACCTGAAAAATGGGTAGGAAATACTGCATTTATGACGGGGATTGCTGTAAATAAAGAAGAGTTAAAGAAGAAAAATTTACCGATGCCAGAATCATATGAAGATTTAACGAAACCAGAGTATAAAGGAACACTTGTTATGCCACATCCAGCATCATCTGGAACAGGATTTTTAACAGTTTCTGCATGGCTACAAATCATGGGTGAAGATAAAGGCTGGGATTACATGAAGAAACTTCATGATAATATGGCAAGTTATACGCATTCAGGATCAAAACCAGCGAAATTAGCAGGAGCAGGTGAATATCCAGTCGGTGTATCAATGGTTTATAGTGCTTTAAAAGAGAAACAAAAAGGTGCACCAGTTGAAGTTGTACTGCCGAAAGAAGGATTAGGGTGGGAAGTAGAAGCGAACGCACTTATTAAGAAAGATAATGCGAAAAATGATAAATTAGCACAAGCATTTTTAGATTGGGCAATTACTGATGATGTAATGAAGTTATACTTTGAGAAAAATGGATTTGCGACAATTAAAAATGATTATAAACTTCCAGAGGGATTCCCGAAAGATGTTACTGAAAAATTATATAAAAAGAATGACTTTAAATGGGCAGCAGAAAATCGTGACAAAATTTTAGAAAAATGGGAAAAAGAGTTTGGCCAAAAAGCAGAACCGAAAAAGTAAGTGAGTGGGAGAGAGAAAAATGAGCGAATATTTATCAATTCAACACATTCAAAAACAGTTTGATGCATTTACAGCGTTAAAAGATATTTCTTTTACTGTGAACAAAAATGAGTTTGTTTGTTTATTAGGCCCGAGTGGCTGTGGGAAAACGACGTTGCTTCGCATTTTAGCGGGACTAGAGGAACCAACGACTGGCAGTATAGCTGTGAATGGAAAAGATATTACAGCATTGCCTCCTGGAAAGAGAAACTTCGGAATGGTTTTCCAATCGTATGCTTTATTTCCGAATTTAACAGCACTTGAAAATATTGAATACGGCTTAAAGACAAAAAAATATGGGAAAGCAGAAGTGAAAGAGAAAGCGCTAGATGCGTTAAAACTTGTAGATTTGCTGAATGTAAAAGATAAATATCCTGCTCAAATGTCTGGTGGACAACAGCAGCGAGTAGCACTTGCACGTGCGCTCGCTCTGTCTCCAGATATTTTGTTACTCGATGAGCCGTTATCAGCTTTAGATGCAAAAGTGCGTGAAAAATTACGTAGGGAAATGCGTGATTTGCAAGAGAAAATAGGAGTAACGACGATTATGGTAACGCATGATCAAGAAGAGGCATTAACAATGGCTGATAAAATTGTTGTAATGAATCATGCGGAAATTATGCAGATTGGAACACCAGAGGAGATTTATCAAAGACCAGCCAATCCGTTTGTGGCAGATTTTATTGGTTCTATTAATTTCTTTTCGAAAAATAACGAAGAACATGCAATTCGTCCTGAACATGTAACAATTGTACAAAAGGACGGTATTAAAACAGTTGTGGAAAGTATGGAATTTCGCGGATCTGTATATCGGACGGAAGTGCGAGTCTTAGAAGAAAACACACACCTTTATAATGAGAAAATTGTAGTGGATATATTAGCATCAGAAGTAGAAGCAACGGCTATTAGAAAAGGAAAGCCGATTCAAATCTCTTTCTCAGAAAATCATATGTTGTCATATGGAAAGAAGGTCATTGTATAGATGGAGATGTTAGAAAACTATAAGGTAGAAAGTACGAAAAAAAAGATTAAGAGAAGTATAGGGAAAGAGGAATGGATCCAACGGCTCGTAATTATCGGTATGATTTTTTCTTTCCTTATCATACTTGTATTACCGCTATTACAACTATTTACACAGGCTTTTTATAATAAAGATGGAGTTTTCGTTGGTTTAGCGAATTTCAGTAAATATTTCACAACACCAACTTTAGTTCAGTCTTTACAAAATACAGTATGGATTTCGGGCGCAACAACAATTATTTCAGTTGCAATCGCATTCGTTTACGCATATGCAATTGCCCGTACGAATGTTTTTGGAAAGCGTGTATTTCAGTATGTAGCGTTATTACCATTGTTCGCACCAACGATGATGCACGGTATAGCACTTACATATTTATTTGGTAATCAAGGGCTAGTAACGAAAGGAATGTTTGGTTTATTTGAAGGTATACAAATCCCTTTATATGGACCAGTAGGAATTGTAATAGCTGAAGTTATGTATACATTTCCACAAGCCTTTCTTATATTGCTAATTGCCTTCCAAGGATCTGATTATCGTTTATATGAAGCTTCTAATATGTTAGGGGCGAGTAAAACAAAGCAATTTTTCACGGTTACTTTACCTATTGTAAAGTACGGATTAATTAGTGCAATGTTTGTTGTGTTTACACTTAGTTTTACTGATTTTGGGGCACCAAAAATTGTTGGTGGTCAATATAATGTGCTTGCTACTGACGTATACAAACAAGTAATTGGACAGCAAAATATGCCGATGGGTGCAACTGTCGGAATGATTTTATTAATCCCAGCTATATTCGCATTTGTAGTTGATCGTATTACGCAAAGAAAGCAGGCGAATTTCTTATCTTCAAAAGCAGTACCATACAGAATAATAGCTAATAAGAAAAGAGATGTAATCTCATTCATATATTGTAGTGTGATTACACTTATGATCATTCTATTATTTGTTGCAGTTGGTATTGCTGCAAGTGTGAAAGTATGGCCATATAATATGAGTTTTACATTTGAGCATTTTAATTTTTCAAGTTTAACAGGAGATGGACTTGAAGCATTTAAAAATAGCGTAATTGTTTCAGCAGTTACAGCAGTTATTGGGGCGATTTTAACATTTGTATTCGCATATGCAATTGAGAAAATAGACCAGCTACAATTTTTCAGAAAAACAGGTTACTTTTTCTCTATAGTGCCGTTAGCGATACCAGGTTTAGTACTCGGATTAGGATATGTCTTTTTCTTTAGTCAACCAACGATTCAAATTCTTGGACTATCAGTAACGAATCCGTTTCATTCTTTATACGGAACAATCGCTGTATTAGTACTAGTAAATATCATTCATTTTTATTCTGTAACATTTGTCACGGCAACGACTGCCTTAAAGAAATTAGACCGAGAGTTTGAGCTTGTTTCGCAGTCGATGGGTATTCCGTTTTATAAAACATTCTTCCGAGTAACAGTACCAATGTGTTTACCAGCAATTTTAGAAATGGTAATGTACTACTTCGTAAATTCAATGGTAACTGTATCGGCAGTTGTATTCCTATATGCAGCTGATTTTAAACTAGCTGCCGTATCAATCGTAAATATGGATGATGCAGGAAATGTAGCACCAGCAGCTGCAATGAGTGTACTTATTGTTGTTACAAATATTGTAGTGAGAGTTGTATATGAATGGGGAACGAAAGCACTTCGTAACCGAACTTCACAATGGCAAAAAAGATAAGTAAGAAGGGTGATGGACAGAATGAAAATTGAAGCAGTTATTTTTGATTGGGCAGGTACGACGGTTGATTACGGATGTTTTGCACCGCTAGAAGTATTCATGAAGATTTTTCAAAAACGTGGCGTTGAAATTACAGCAGCAGAAGCACGTAAGCCAATGGGATTATTAAAAATAGATCATGTAAGGGCACTAACAGAAATGCCTCGTATTGCGGATGAGTGGAAGCGTGTCTTCGGTCAATTACCAACAGAAGCAGACATCCATGAGATGTATGAAGAGTTTGAAGAAATTCTCTTTTCTATTTTACCAAGTTATGCTACGCCGATTGATGAGGTAAAAGAAGTAATCGCTTCTTTACGTGAGAGAGGCATTAAAATCGGTTCAACAACGGGCTATACGAGAGAAATGATGGAAATTGTAGCAAAGGAAGCAGCGTTACAAGGATATAAACCTGATTTTCTTGTTACGCCAGATGATGTTCCAGCAGGCCGCCCATACCCATGGATGTGCTATAAAAATGCAATGGAACTTGGTGTGTATCCGATGAACCATATGATAAAGGTAGGGGACACAGTATCAGATATGAAAGAAGGTAGAAATGCTGGAATGTGGACAGTTGGTGTAATTCTTGGAAGTAGTGAGCTCGGTTTAACGGAAGAGGAAGTGGAGAGTATGGATTCGGTAGAGCTTCGTGAAAAAATAGAAATAGTTCGTAATCGGTTTGTTGAAAATGGGGCTCATTTTACGATTGAAACGATGCAGGAGCTCGAAAACGTAATGGAACATATCGAGAAACAAGAACTTATTATTTCATAAAAGGGGTACGGGATCATGAATGAAAATCACTACTTATTATTAACACCAGGACCATTAACGACAACAAAATCAGTAAAAGAAGTTATGCTATACGATTGGTGTACGTGGGATGTTGAATATAATACGATGGTGCAAGAAGTAAGAGCTAAACTTGTATCGTTAGCGACGAAGGAAGAAGAGAAATATACAACAGTGTTAATGCAAGGAAGCGGTACGTTTTCAGTTGAAGCAGTAATTGGCTCTGTTATTCAGGGAAATGGGAAGCTTCTCGTTTGTACAAATGGTGCGTACGGTAAGCGCATTGTACAAATGGCAGAGATGTTACAGATTGATGTAGTGGTCAGCCAAACAGAAGAGTGGGAACCTACTAATATTGTAGAAGTAGAAAAGTTATTGGAAGAAGATAAAGAGATTACGCATATTGCAGTTGTTCATTGTGAAACAACGACAGGCATTATAAATCCAATTGTAGATGTATGTAAATTAGGAAAGCAGTATGGAAAGGTTACAATTGTTGATGCGATGAGTAGTTTCGGCGGGATTGAAATAGACATTGCTGATTTACAAATTGATTTTTTAATTAGTAGTGCGAATAAGTGTATTCAAGGGGTTCCTGGATTCGGATTTGTAATCGCAAAACGTGATGAATTATTGAAGTGTAAAGGGCAAGGACGCTCTTTATCTCTTGATTTATATGATCAGTGGGAAACGATGGAAAAACAAAATGGGAAATGGCGTTTTACTTCACCTACACATGTTGTACATGCTTTTTATCAAGCGCTACTTGAGTTAGAAAAAGAAGGTGGAGTAAGAGCACGTTACAATCGATATTACAACAATCAAAAACTACTAGTGAATAGAATGGGAGAAATCGGATTTAAGCCACTAGTAGATAAGAAATATCAATCTCCTATTATTACATCTTTCATTTATCCAAAAGAGGGGTTTGAGTTTCAACAGTTATATAACGAATTAAAGCGTTATGGATTTGTTATTTACCCTGGGAAAATTTCGAAAGTAGATACGTTCCGCATTGGAAATATCGGTGATGTACATGAAGAAGATATTAATCGCTTAGTTGATAGTATTGCTAAAGGAGTTGTTATTGGGTGAAAGTATTTTGCTTAGGTGGAGCAGGTAAAATTTGTCGTGAAGCTATTTTGGATTTAGTTCAATTTTCATCTTTTGAGACGATTACTGTGGCCGATTTTAACGAGGAAGAGGGCCGTAAAGTAGTAGAATGGCTCAACGATCCTCGTGTTGATTTTGTAAAAGTAGATGTAACAAATCACGAGGATACGGTTGCAAAAATGAAAGGTTATGACATTGTAATGGACGGTACGACGATAAAGCTAAATGGATTGTCGACTCGCTGTATTGCAGAAGCAGGCTGTCACGGTGTGAACTTAAATGGATTTGGTGAAGAAAATGAATCGCATGCTATATTTGTTCAAAATGAAAAAACATGTTTGCCTGGGTTTGGTATGACGCCAGGTGTAACGCAAATGATGGCAATGCATGCAGCAAATCAACTGGATACTGTAGAGTCTGTCCGCGTAAGTCACGGTTCGTATCGTCCGATTGCTTTTTCTGCTTCAATTACAGAGACAACGACATATGAATATGATCCACATTTACCATCGCGTACAGTGTATGAAGATGGTGAATTTAAACAAGTACTTCCGTTTGCGCGTCCGAGAGAAATAGAATTGCCAGCGCCTTATGGTAAGGAAACGCAGTATATCATTCCGCATTCTGAAACGATTACGTTAGCAAAGGCACTAGAAAATAAAGGTGTCAAACTGATAGAGACGAGAGGAACTTGGCCGAAGCAAAATATGCAACTTGTACGTGCTTTATATGATTACGGCATATTGCGTAATGATCAGATTGAAATAAACGGGAAAGAAATAGGCATTATGGATTGTATTTCGCAGTATTTATTGCAATCGAAAGAAGGACAAGAAACAGAGCTTTATGGTTATGCACTTCATGTAGAAGTAATAGGTATGAAAAATAATGAGAAGCAAAGACATGTGTTATATCATACACATCCGTTATCTGATGGTTCTGTTGTAGGATGGGAAAAATTAAGGGCGTATACGAGAAACGTCGGTATTCCATTTGGGATTGCTGCAGAGTTAATTGCAACTGGAAATGCAAGTAGGGTGGGTGTTGTTACGCCTGAAGAAGCTTTTGAAAATCCACAATTAATTTTTGATGAACTAGCAAAGCGCGGTATTCATATTCATGAAGAAGTTTCTACTTACAAAGAAAATTATAACTTTGTATAAGTAAGGAAGCTTATGAGGGAGATATAAATGAGGTGAATCTATGTCTGTAGTAGGAGAAGAAAGAAAGCGAACCATTCTTGAAAAGGTAGAATTTAAAGGAAAAGTAAAGGTTTCAGAATTAGCGAGAGAATTTGCTGTATCAACAGAAACGATTCGTCGATATTTAGAAGAACTAGATCGTGAAAAGAAGCTGAAAAAAGTGTATGGTGGAGCTGTTCAACTTCCAGGCGCTGGGGTAGAGGCGCCAATGTTAGAAAGAGAAATGCTACATATAGAAGAGAAGAAAAGAATTGGTTATAAAGCAGCGACATTTGTAGAAGATGGTGATGTCATTGCAATTGATGATGGAAGTACACCGCTTCAAATGGTTCCATACCTTGTTCATCGTAAAAACTTAACGATTGTAACAAGTTCATTTCCAGTCGCAACACAATTAATTTCTTCTATTAATAAAAAGATGTTTCACGGTGAAGTTTTATTTATAGGTGGAAAAGTATCTCCAAAGCATTCGCGTGTATCAGGGTCTATTTCTCAGCAAGTAATACAGCAATTCCATTTTCATAAAGCGTTCGTTTCGATTGATGGGTTATTACCTAGTTTTGGAGTTTCCAGCTTTGAATTAGAGAAAGCGAAATTGTCAGAGGCGATGATGAAATTAGCTGAGAAGACATATATTTTATGTGATCATACGAAGGTAGGCGTGAAAGGGAATTATCGTATAGCAGCATTTTCACGTATTCAACATGTAATTTGTGATAAAAAAATGCCATATAGTTTTGAAGAAGAACTTATGAAGCATAATATTCAGTGGACAGTTTGTTAAATAAAGTGAAAGTGCCTAAACTCCCGCCTAATTTTTAGGAGGGAGTTTTATTGTCTGCAAATCGTAAAATAAAAGATTTGCATTTATGCAAAAAGTGGACACATTTTCTCATCTCTTTCATATAATTTACCAATACAAAAAAAGTTGGTCGAAGGAAAGAAGGGAGAACATGTCAGAACGAATATATAATAAACTTGTATTGTACGCGAATATTTTGCAAAAAATTGGTGTCATCAATGAGAAGGAAAAAAGTGAAATTCTTCATACGATAGGTAAAAAAGCCCTTTGAATAAAGGGCTTTTTATTTTTTATCTTTAAAAATATAAATTTAATGTAATATTCTCATTGACAATGATAATGATATTCATTATCATTTATTTGTGGGTAATTGATAAGGGTTATCAATTATAAAAATTGTATATGATAGGGGATATTATTTTGAAAAAAAATTATATGAAGGCGCTAGTAGTAGCGACAACATTAGCAATTCCATTTGCTACGTATTCTACTCCAGCATTAGCGGCATTAAAAGTTGAAGCAAATCAATCGGTAGCAGCAGCAAGTGATCGCACGTATGATACTGAAATTAAAATATATAAGGACCAAAAAGACGAGCCATCTATGGTTTCTCAATATATAAAAGATCCTAAAGTAACGATTGCAGCTGGCAAAAAAATTGTCACTGTAACAATGCAAGATAGCGATTATTTTCAATATCTTAGAATAGAAGATAAAAACCAGCCTGGTGTATTTCATGATGTGAAGGTTTTGTCAGAAGATAAGAGGAAGAATGGAACGAAAGTAGTTCAATTTGAAATTGGCGAGTTTGAGAAGAAGCACAATATGCAAATGCATATACTTATTCCAGCTATTGGATATGATCACAAATATCAAGTTCAATTTGAAATTAAAGATCCAACTGTAGGTAACAAAGAAACAGAGAAACCAGATGATAACTCTAATTCAGGAAATACGGAAACGGATAATCCAGTTGATAATCAAAATATGATAACAGATAACAAATTAAGAGAGCTTGTTAATAAAAAAGTATTTAATAGAAAAGATTTAAATACACCAATTACGAAAGAAGATTTATTACAAGTAAAGGATTTGTTTTTAAATACAAATGAGATACTTGATTATAGTGCATTAAAATATATGCCAAATTTAAAATCTTTAACAGTTGCGAATGCGAAGATAAAAGACCCGTCGTTCTTTGCGAACTTAAAGCAATTAAATCATTTAGCTTTGCGTGGTAATGAATTTGCAGATGTAACGCCACTTGTTAAGATGGATAATTTAGAATCTCTTGATTTAAGTAATAATAAAATTACAAACGTTGCACCACTAACTGAAATGAAAAATGTAAAAAGTTTATATCTATCAGGCAACCAAATAGAAGATGTAACAGCATTAGCGAAAATGGAACAACTAGATTACTTGAATTTAGCAAATAATAAAATTAAGAACGTTGCTCCATTAAGCGCTTTAAAAAATGTAACATACTTAACTTTAGCAGGTAATCAAATTGAAGATATTAAAGCGTTATATTCATTACCTTTAACAGACTTAGTATTAACACGTAATAAAGTTAAAGATTTATCCGGCATTGAGCAAATGAAGCAATTAGAAGAATTGTGGATCGGGAAAAATGAAATAAAAGATGTTACTCCTCTAAGTAAGATGACACAGTTAAAACAATTACACTTACCTAACAATGAGTTAAAGGATATTACTCCATTATCAAGTTTAGTAAACTTACAAAAGCTTGATTTAGAAGCGAATTATATTTCAGACTTATCACCAGTTAGTAATTTAAAAAAATTAGTATTTCTAAGTTTTGTTGCAAATGAAATCCGTGATGTCCGACCAGTTATAGAACTAAGTAAGACGGCTTATATTAATGTCCAAAATCAAAAAGTATTTTTAGAGGAAACAGAAGTAAATAAAGAAGTAAAAGTACCTATATATGAAAAAGATGGTGAGATTTCTACGAAAATCCGTCTGAAGAGCGATAATGGTACGTATAGTAATGGTGTAGTGAAATGGAGTACACCAGGTGAGAAAGTATATGAATTTGGTGTGAAAGATCCATTCGCGGATACAGGAATCTTCTTTACAGGATCTGTTATTCAAAATGTAGTAGAAAGTAAAGACGGTAATACATCTAAAGAAGATGAGAAAACAGAAGTGGTAGAATTTAAAGATGTACCAAAGGGACATTGGTCAGAAGAAGCAATTAATTACTTAGCGAAAGAAAAATTATTTATAGGCTATGGAAATGGTGAATTTGGATTTGGTGATAACATTACTCGTGGACAAGTAGCACTTCTAATACAAAGGTATTTAAAATTAGAAAATAATCTAGAACAAAAAACGGCATTTACAGATACGAAAGGAAATATGTATGAAACGGCTATTGATGCAGTGGTTCAAGCTGGAATTATGACAGGCTATGGAAATGGTATGTTCCGTCCAGATGGAGTATTAACTCGATATGAAATGTCAGTAGTACTACAAAGAGTATTTCAGTTAAAAGAAAATGAAAATAGTGCAGAGAATTTTAAAGATGTACCAAATGGCCATTGGGCGAAAGGATATGTGAAAGCTTTAGTGGATAATAAAATATCAAAAGGCGACGGGGAAGGGAATTTTTTAGGAGATAATTTCGTAACACGTGAACAATACGCACAGTTTTTGTATAATGCAATAAAGAAATAAAGTGAAACTTTATTCAGTGGGGGTTTTGTTCATTCCCTACTGATTAGTAGCCCTCACCAATCGGGCTGCCCGTTAATGCGGAATAAAAAATGAGGAAAATACGCTATTCTTTAATTAAAGAATAGCGTATTTTTTATGTGCAAAATGAAATAGATAGGAGTATAGACATATGAATAGCCTATTTTAAAGAAGAACCACGAAACTATATTGACAAAAAAGCGTTCTCATGTGATAATTCAATTAAATTTTTAGAATAATCAAAAAATATTCCTTTTACATAGAAAGGATTCGAACCTTATATGAATATTATGCCGGGGGTGACGAAATGTTATTTTTTCTGAAGAAATGGAATGAATTAAAAGATGTGAAATCTGAATTGGCACTTCGTGATTGGTTTTATGGTACCAAAATTAGCTTATCGCTATGTACGTCAAAAGAGCCGTTAACATTTTTAGTAAATGTTGAGGGAAGAGATAAAGGGCTATTTTCGGAAGAAGATTTTATTGTCGTAAATTGCATGTGCGAGTCAGTATTTGAAAATGAAGAAAAACCAGCTGCAGAGTCATTTATGCATGCGGATATTTATAAAAAAAGTAGTGCAGGATGTATTTTACAAGTGCAGACTGTAGATAGTCATTTAATATCAGAGTTATATGGGGAAGAAGGAGAAGTAACGTTCGATAAACGCAGTGTGGAGCGTGTTTTCGGAAAAGAAGGTATAACAGAAATGACAATTCCAATTGTAGAAGATGAAAAAAAATTCGCTGATTTATTAGAAAGCAATGTTCCGAATTTCATTGAAGGTGGAGGAGTAGTTCTTGTTCATAATTACGGCATGATTGTGTGGGGAAAAACGCCAGAAGAAGCGAAAAAATGGCTAGAGGGTATAGAATATTTAATGAACTATCATGTAAAGTTATTAATGATTAAGGGTGCAAGGAGCTCTGTTATATAAAAATGGATGTGATATGGCTACAAGTTAATAAACAAATGAAAGCGTTTTAAAAATAATTTCACTCATAAAATATAGGTCTCCTTATTATATATAGATTACATGTTGACATGTAAGGAGGAACATATTTTGCGAGTTAAATATCATTTTCTGCCAAAGCAGCAAGTAACATTTTGCAAGATAAATGATTCTGGTGAAGAGGCACTGCAAATGATGAACGAAACGGGATTTCGAGCCATCCCGGTATTAGCAGAAGATGAGAAGAAATTCACGGGGATTATTTATAAAGTAGATTTATTAGAAAAAAAATGCAATAGCGGATTAGAGCATGTAAGTGCAGGGGATATGCTTGATGATTCCAATGCATTTATTTTTGAAAAGGATTCATTCTTCAGAGCTTTTTATGTAATTCGTCGGCTTCCGTTTTTAGCCGTGCTAAATGATTATAATGAATTTGTCGGTATGTTAACGCATTCGAATATATTTGATGTTATTGAAGATTCATTTGGTATGCGAACAGGTGGTTATATATTAACAATTGCAACACAAGATTGTAAGGGAACGATTAAAGAGCTTGGGACATTGTTAAAAGCATATAATATCGGTGGCCTATTTACGTTAGATAACGGTGATCAATATATCCGCCGCGTTATTGTAAATATATCAGATGAGTTAGATGAAACAAGATTAAAGCAATTAATCGGAAAAATAGAGAAAAAAGGATTCAGAGTGAGTCATGTAGATTATATTTAAGTTAAAAAAAGTACCTATCTGTTATATATAGATAGGTACTTTTTTGTCCCGCCATTTGTGGGCAGTAAAATCCGCGCCTCAAAATTCAGCGCAAGTAAAGAAGTTAAGTGGGGGGACGGATTGCCCATAAAAGCCCAATTGGTGAGGGCTGATTAAAGTTTTACTTTATGTGAGTAATGAACTTTATTTTGAAACAGGAGGCGGGGATAATGCTAGATCAGATAAGAAAATAAAGTCTGCATGCTCACGAATTTTAGGGATAGAAGTTTCAATAACGCGTGATGTAATTTCACCTGGAGGGCCCACATGCCCGATAGCTACCATAATAGGTTTTTCTTGAATTTTTTTGATGAGTAATTGGGCTTGTTTTGAAATATGTCCTGCTGTATACACATCATCAAAAAATAGTTGGTTTTCAATAATAGGAACTCCTAATTCTTTTCCGATTTTTGGGACGACACTATTAGGATTCGTTTTACTATCTAAGTAAAATAAACCGTGTTTTTTACAAGCAGCAAGTATAAGGCGAACAATTCTTTCATCCGCTGTTACTTTTGACCCCATATGATTGTTCATTCCAATTGCATGCGGTACTTCTTGAATCGCTTGTTCAAGTCGGTTGTTTATTTCTTCATCGCTTAAATCAGTTGTAATTGCTTTCGGCCCAAGCCATTCTTTTTTACCTTTTATAGGTTCCATTGGCATATGTATAATAACTTCATGGCCTTTCTTATGGGCAGCTATTGCATCTTCTTTTGTGGAAGGAAGAAAAGGCATAACAGCAACAGTGAGTGGAATGGGAAGTGATAACATTTGATTAGTCCCCTTCATATTATTTCCGAAATCATCAATGACAATAGCAACTTTATTCGTATGAGCGTTTGCTTGAATAGGAAATAAGAAGGACGGTAAAAACAAAACAATGATGAATAATGCAATCGTATATTTTCGCATATAAATATTTCCTTTCTATTGTTATCCCGCTATTTGTGGGGAGTAAGACTCCCACCTCAACATTGGGCTGGATAGGTGGGAGATTCACTGCCTACCCGATTGGTGAATGCTAATAATCAGTGGGGGCTGAACAAAAAACACTGATTAAAGTTTCACTTTATCAATCATCATTATGTTTTGCTTTTTTATATAAATTAAACAAAAAATGTCGAAGAAAAGTAGGTGGGAAATTAAGAATCCACGGTTTACGTAGCATTTATAAAAAAACAAGATGAAAAAAATGTCTATTATTGCGAATGTATTTACAAAGATAGAATAATTTGTAATAATTCTCAAAGTGAGGGTAAAGATTTGTAAATTACAGGGAGAAAATGTTAAAATTTCTGATTCTTCAAATTTGCATATGATTAAGTAGTTAAAAAAGTCAATGGAGAAGTGAAGTTAAGAGCATGGAAGTATAATAAGGGGGATATGGATGTTTACTGTAAAAAGGAAGTACACATTAGAAAAGCTTTCACGTGATATTCATATGAAACGTGAAGAAATGATTCAACTAGGATTAACAAGTGGGCTAAATAGTAGGGAGACAATTCAAGTTAGTCAAGAATTGGACAAGCTTATTTTACAATATCAATGTTATAAAGAAAAACAAACACCGAAATGGTTTTCAATTATAAAAATACCTATTTTCCAAATCGGGTATGAAGGAAAATCAAATAATTTTTGGCGAATGCTTGTGGCTGGTTTTATGAAATAAGTATAATTACCCTTATAGGATAAGGATAATTATACTATGTGTAACGGAATTTCGATATGAACTGCTGTTCCTTCGTTTTCTGTACTGTCAATAAAAATATGCCCATTATACATCTCTACAATTCGTTTACATATGACAAGTCCAAGACCTGTTCCAGTATCTTTATTAGTAAAGAACGGATGAAAGAGGTGTTTTTGAATATGTTGCGGAATCCCTTTTCCAGTATCTATAATCTGCAATTGTGCGTGTGTTTCATTGTTTTTTACTACAATGGTTAGTGTATCACTAGAAGTCATGGCCTCAATTGCATTTTTTGTAATGTTTAAAACCACTTGTTTCATATGGTCTTTCGAACAACGGATATGAACAGGATGGTCTGGCAAATGTAAATGGAATACAATGTTATGTAAATTCGCCTCAGATTGAATAATTAATGCTACCTCATTTAGAATTTTTCTTACATCATACGTTTGTTCGATGATGGCGGTTGGCTTTCCGAGAATAAGAAATTCACTTACAATTTCATTGATTCGCTCTATTTCTTGTTCAATTACGGAAAAGTAGAACTGATCTTGCTCATCTTTATATTTCTCTTTTAATAGAGCGACGAGTCCTTTAATTCCAGTAAGAGGATTACGGATTTCGTGTGCTGTACTCGCTGCAAAAGTTCCAACTAATTCAATTTTTTGTAGTTCATTTTGTTGCCTTTCAATTTTTGTTTGACGTTTTAACAACATATATTGAGCAAGTAAAAATAAAATAGACATTAAAAATAAAGTAGCTATACACTCTATTGCAACCCACTGGTATAAGGTTTTTTGATGAATAGGTAATGGAGAAACAGAGACCTTCCAATTTAATCTTTGGAGTGGGGTAGTAAGCATATTAGAATGCGTATCACTTGTGTCGTTATTATCATCGGTTAGAAAAACTACATCATGTTTATCAGTTACCTCAAAATGGTATTGTGGTTTAATGGCATTTAAAGAAGATGAAATGTAATCAAAGCGTAAACTAGCTAATAATAATCCTGAGAGCTCCTTCTGTTTATTAAATATGGGGGCAGCAATCATAATAGCTTTATGTCCAAGAACGCGATCAGTAATGACTGATGATACAGTGGTTTTTTTAGTTTGGAGCGCGTCTTGAATATATTTACGGTCTGAAACATCTATAGGCTTTGATTCATCTTCAGATGCGATTGTAATGACTCCTTCTGGTGTAGCGTAATATAGACCAGAAAAGCGTGCATCGTTTCCATCTGTATCATGTACAATTTGTTTAATACCATTTATATTACCAGTCTCGGTGCCTACAACTTTTGCAAGCATGTCTAAAGCAGAAATTGCTTCACCAAGATGATGATCCAAATAATCTCTATATAAAAAGAGAACTGTATGAGCAGATAATTTGTTTTCCTGTTTCATTTTATATGTATGATACGAATAAAATGTAGCACCAATCCCTATTGTCGGTAGGATAACAAGCAATATATATACAATTATGCTTTGGAATTTGACTTTCAAATGTGGTACTCCTTCTTTTTTTATTATCATTATATATAAACTATGTTAAAATTGTCATGTTTTTATTCAAGAATGATTCTTAATATATTAGGGGAGAGGAAATGGATGAGTGAATGCTCATTCGGAATTCACAGGAAGTATGAACTGGCATTTTCTTTTTATTGCTGAGAATTTAAGTGAAGGGTTGAAAGTTGTATGACATCAAATAATGAACGAGAAGATATTTCTCAATCTTTAAAAGTATTTATTGCATTATCTCGTGTACATCGTTCTGTTATGGATACTACAAATAAATCTATACAAAGTAACGGGTTAAATCCAACTGAATTTGCTGTATTAGAACTGCTATATCATAAAGGCGGTCAACCACTTCAGCAAATTGGTGAGCGTATTTTAATAGCTAGTGGCAGCATTACATATGTTGTAGATAAGCTGGAGAAAAAGGGATTAGTAAAGAGAATTCCATGTCCGAATGACAGACGTGTTATTTACGCGCAATTAACTGAGTCTGGCGAGAACTTTATTGCTTCTATTTTTCCGGGGCATGAGAAAGTTATACATCAGTCTTTTGAAATGTTAACGAAAGATGAAAAAGATGAATTACTTGATTTATTAAAAAAAATTGGGAAGTATGAAAAATAATATGTTCCAAAGGAGCTTTGGATAAATAAATCCAAGGCTTTTTTATTTGTAATGAGCTCAGGGCAATCACTGCCGAAATTTGTTGAAAATTAAGAGGAAATTCAAGAATACGTATTGAATTATAATAAAGGTATGTAATGGAGAGGAGGCTCGTTCATGTCATTTAAAGACTATGAATATAAACGCCCAAATATTGAAGAGTTAAAAGAGAAATTTACTGTTGCTTTAGAGAAGTTTGATAACGCAAAAACTGTAGAAGAACAAAAACAAGTCATTCATTCAATTAATGAGATTCGCAACGATTTTGGTACAATGGGAAACCTTTGTTACATTCGCCATTCTGTTGATACGACGGATACTTTTTATAAGGAGGAGCAGGATTTCTTTGATGAATTCTCTCCAGTTGTACAAGGATATGGTACAAAATATTATAAGGCACTCATTAATTCTCCATTTCGTGAAGAATTAGAGGCGTATTATGGAAAACAATTATTTGCTCTAGCAGAATGTGATTTAAAAACATATTCAGATGAAGTCGTGAAAGATTTACAATTAGAAAATAAATTATCATCGCAATATACACAGTTATTAGCATCTGCAAAAATTGACTTTGCTGGAGAAGAAAGAACGTTATCGCAACTGATTCCGTTTATGCAAGGAAAAGAAAGAAGCGAACGTAAAGCAGCAAGTGAAGCATACTACGGATTTTTAGCTGGAAATGAGGAAGAACTAGATCGTATTTATGATGAGCTTGTTAAAGTGAGAACGAAAATCGCAAAATCTTTAGGTTTCAAAAACTTTGTTGAACTTGGATATGCAAGAATGTACCGTACAGATTATAATGCGGAGATGGTGGCTAATTACCGTCAGCAAGTGCTAGATTATATCGTTCCCGTTACAACGGAATTAAGAAAGCGACAACAAGCACGTATCGGTGTAGAGAAGTTAGCTTATTACGACGAAAACTTTGAGTTTGCTACAGGTAACCCAACTCCAAAAGGAGATGCGGATTGGATTGTTGATCATGGAAAGACAATGTATAAAGAGTTATCGGCTGAAACAGATGAATTTTTCAATTTCATGCTAGATAATGATTTATTAGATTTAGTTGCGAAAAAAGGAAAAGCTGGTGGCGGATATTGTACATATATTGAGAATTATAAAGCGCCATTTATTTTCTCAAACTTCAATGGAACATCTGGTGACATTGACGTATTAACACATGAAGCAGGTCATGCTTTCCAAGTATATGAAAGTCGTAAATTTGAAATTCCAGAATATAATTGGCCAACATATGAGGCGTGTGAAATCCACTCTATGAGTATGGAATTCTTTACATGGCCATGGATGAAGCTATTCTTTGAAGAAGATGCAGATAAATATTACTTCTCTCACTTAAGTTCAGCACTTCTGTTTTTACCTTATGGTGTATCTGTTGATGAATATCAACATTATGTATATGAAAATCCTGAAGCATCACCTGAAGAGCGTAAGACAGCATGGCGTAACATAGAGAAGAAATATTTACCACATCGTGATTATGAGGAGAATGATTATTTAGAGCGCGGTGGTTTTTGGCAACGTCAAGGGCATATTTATAGCTCACCGTTCTATTATATTGATTACACGCTTGCTCAAATTTGTGCGCTACAATTTTGGAAACGTGCAAGAGATAATAGACAAGAGGCGTGGGAAGATTATGTGAATCTGTGCCAACAAGGTGGAAGTAAATCGTTCTTAGAATTAGTAGAGGTTGCAAATTTAACATCACCATTTGCTGAAGGCTGTGTGAAAAGTGTTATTACAGAAATTGAAGCATGGTTACATGCGATTGACGACACAAAATTGTAAAAAACATGCGCTTTTTTCACATGTTTAACATCGACATAATGGGAAAATGATGAGATAATAAAAGAAAATTCAGAATACTAAAGGGGTGTTTCTAATAAGGAGCACCTCTTTTCACCAACAAAAGGGGGGGAACAAGTATGCTTCAATCTAATATGGATGTAAGTTTAGAAAGTTTAGTAAATTCATTACAGGCTACTCGAAGCACGCTATTATCAGAAATTGAAATGTTAAATGACACAGAAGTGAATGTAAAGCCACGCCGTGATAAATGGAGTATTATTCAAATTTTACACCACTTGCATTTAGTTGAACAATCTGTCACGTCTGCCCTTGTATATGCTTTACAAAAAAATGAAAGAAACATGACTCCATTTAAAGACCTCCAACTTACGCTTGATCGCACACATAAACGAGAAGCTCCTCAGCAAATGCAACCAACAGAAACTTTAATGAAAAAACAGCAAGGAATTCAATTGCTAGAACATTCACGCCAAGAACTATTACACGCGCTTCATAGTGTTATAGATGAAAAAGATCTATTTGAAAATGGATTAAAGCATCCTGTTTTTAATGATCTGAATTTGTATCAATGGGTTCAATTTCTTGATTTGCATGAACAAAGACATCTTACGCAGTTAAAAGAGGCGAAACATGCAATTTTGCAACGCTAAAGTGGAAGAAGTGGGAAACCACTTCTTTTTTGATACGTGCATAGTTTTCTTTCTTATTTTGGAATACTACATGGAGAAATAAGAAAGAAAAGAAGGAGTTGAAAAAACATGTCTAAGAAGAAGCGAGAAGAAGAGCGCGCCTGGAAAGCACGTAAAGAAAATCAACAACCGCACGGAAAAGTGAAAGCTTTTGCTGAATTAGTTGAAGGAACAGAAAAAACGTGATGAGTATTTCATCACGTTTTTTGTATGAGTGGAAAAGTTAATAAAAAGGTTGTACCGATTCCTTTTTCACTTATAATATCAATTTTTCCATTCATAGCTTGAACAACACTGAATACGACCATCATTCCAAGTCCAGTACCTTTTTCTTTCGTTGAATAAAAGGGCGAACCAAGACGTTTTACTTGTTCTGAATCCATACCGACTCCTGTATCTTTTATATATAACTGAATATGCTTATGATCAGGAACTAATGTGAAATAAAGATCACCGCCTTTTGGCATAGCCTCAATGCAATTTTTTAAAATATTTAATAAACATTGATTTAGTTTTTGCTTTTCTCCAGCGATAAAAAAAGAAGTGCTTTGCTTTATATAATGAGTACGTACATTTGTTAAATTAGCAAGCGGTGTAATTAGCGACAATGCATGTAGTAATTCTTCTTCTAACTGTAATATTTGTTCTTTTTCAATGCTTGGTTTAGCAAAGGTTAAATAATCTGTAAGAACATGATTTGCTTGTTCGATGCCATTAATGGCAATGTCGATATATAATTTTCGTTCCTGCTCAGTGCATGTATCTGATTGTAACAGTTGTAAAAAACCTTTCGTTGAAGTTAATGGATTGCGAATTTCATGAGAGATAGACGCTGCCATTTCACCAATTAAATGAAACTTTTCAGCATTTATAAGTTCATTTTGGAGACGAACTTGAGTTTGTAATATGTGTAGTAAATATAAAATTAGAATCGTACCAAGCATTGAACATAATTCATACACAATAATATGCGGTATATAATCAGTCTTATTTGTAACCTTTGAAAGGAAGAAGGGTATCCAACTAAATCCGTATGTGAGACTGTAGATAATAGCAAGTGTTATTTTTATACGATTATAAGTTCGATTGAAAAATTTATATGTTAATAATAGAACAATAAATAGAAGAACAGAACCGATAAGAGATGGGAAAACACCTACCCCACCTAATAATAAGCGATATATGTTTAATACAACTAAGATAGAACCACCAGCAATAGGCCCTCCCGTTAATGTACCGACAATTAATACAATATGGCGCATATCAAATTGAAAACCATTATTTGTTTTTGCTGCAAATGTAATACAGAGTACGGTAGCGAGGCAACAGAGTACAATGAATATAGCTGAATTTAATTTAGGAGAGCGTTTCCCTTTTTGATTCCAAAATAAATGATATACGAGCATTGTAATCAGGATGAATAATATATTTAAAAAGAGATAAATAATAAAGGATTTCAGTGGGATGCCTCCTCTCTTCTTATATTAAATTAATCATACTATAAAATGAAAGAAATGAAATAATAAATAGCGGAAAAATCAGAAATTTTTACGCTAGTATACAATATGTTACAATAAGCTATGTCAATGAAAGAAGAAATTCCGTGCACTGCGCGGGAGAGGTTCGCGAACTCCCTCTATAAAAAACTATGGAAACAACAATATCCTTAGGTATTGTTTTGTTTTTTTATTGTGACAGTTCAAGAACGTTCTTTCTTCTTATTTATAGTAGAGAAGGAGAATGAGTGAAATGAAAAAAGAAAAAGCAGTTGTTGTTTTTAGTGGAGGACAAGATAGTACGACATGTTTATTTTGGGCAATAGAGCAGTTTGCAGAGGTAGAAGCTGTAACGTTTAATTACAATCAACGTCATAAGCTAGAAATTGATTGTGCAGCGGAAATTGCAAAAGAACTAGGAATAAAGCATACGGTACTAGATATGAGTCTATTAAATCAACTTGCTCCAAATGCGTTAACGAGAACGGATATGGAGATTACACATGAAGAAGGTGAATTGCCATCGACATTTGTAGATGGACGAAATTTACTCTTCTTATCATTTGCTGCTGTATTAGCAAAACAAGTTGGAGCACGTCATATTGTAACGGGTGTATGTGAAACTGATTTCAGTGGTTATCCAGACTGCCGTGACGTGTTTGTGAAATCGTTAAATGTTACTTTAAATTTATCTATGGATTACCCGTTTGTCATTCACACGCCACTTATGTGGATTGATAAGGCTGAAACATGGAAATTATCAGATGAACTTGGAGCATTTGAGTTTGTTCGAGAAAAAACATTAACATGTTATAACGGAATCATTGGTGATGGTTGCGGTGAATGTCCAGCATGTCAACTTCGTAAAGCAGGATTAGATACGTACCTACAAGAACGCGAAGGAGCGAACAACTAATGGATAACTTTTTTGGATTTCGCATCGTAGAGAATTTGCAAAAAATGGACAAGGATATTCAGCGTAAACAACTCAAATACCATAATAAAAGAGTAATGGTCAGCAAGGAATTTACATTTGATGCAGCACACCATTTACACTGTTATGAAGGGAAATGTAAAAACTTACATGGTCACACATATAAAGTTGTATTTGGAATTAGTGGATATGTAAATGAAATAGGTCTTGCAATTGACTTTGGAGATATAAAAGAAATTTGGAAGAATGAAATAGAAATTTATCTAGATCATCGTTATTTAAACGAAACGTTACCTGCAATGAATACGACTGCTGAAAATATGGTCGTTTGGATTTATGAAAAGATGGCAGAAGCACTAACAAAAGAGAATAGAGTGAACGAATATAAAGGAGCTCGCGTTGAATTTGTTCGTTTATTTGAGACGCCGACTAGTTATGCGGAAGTAAGACGGGAGTGGATGCTTGATGAGTAAAATCCCTGTCTTAGAAATATTCGGTCCGACTATTCAAGGTGAAGGAATGGTTGTAGGGCAAAAGACAATGTTTATCCGTACAGCTGGTTGTGATTATAGCTGTGCTTGGTGTGATTCTGCTTTTACGTGGGATGGATCAGCTAAAGATCAAATTAGACAGATGACACCAGAAGATATTTGGGATGAGCTTGTTGCAATTGGAGGAGAAAATTTTTCTCATGTTACGATTTCAGGTGGAAATCCGGCATTATTGAAAAATATTGAGTTTCTTCTTTCTATATTAAAAGAAAATGGAATGCGAACGGCAATTGAAACGCAAGGGAGTAAATGGCAAGATTGGTTACTTCAAATTGATGAGATAACAATTTCTCCAAAACCACCAAGTTCAACGATGAAAACAGATTTTCAGAGGTTAGATGCTATTATTCAGAAACTAGCAGGAAAAGATATTAGTTTAAAAGTAGTAGTATTCGATGATCATGATTTTGAATATGCAGTTAAGATGCACGAACGTTATCCAAAGGTACCATTTTTCTTACAAGTAGGAAACGATGATACAAAAACAGTGGATGATGCGATGCTTATAAAAAAATTATTAGATAAGTATGAATGGCTGATTGATAAAGCTGTAAATTGTAAAGAGATGAATGATGCAAAAGTATTGCCTCAGCTTCATGCGTTAGTATGGGGAAATAAGCGCGGCGTATAACGAGAAGGGATGTTTAAAATGACAGGAAGATTAGATGAAGATTTAAAAGATGTAACATTACTAGGGAATCAAAATACAAAATATTTATTTGAATATAGCCCAGAAATATTAGAGGTATTTGATAATAATCATCCAAACCGTGATTATTTTGTAAAATTCAATTGTCCTGAATTTACAAGTTTATGCCCGAAAACAGGACAACCAGATTTTGCAACAATTTATATTAGCTATATTCCAGAGCAAAAAATGGTAGAGAGTAAATCTTTAAAGTTGTATTTATTTAGTTTCCGCAATCATGGTGATTTCCATGAAGATTGCATGAACGTTATTATGAACGATTTAATTAAATTAATGGATCCACGTTATATTGAGGTATGGGGGAAATTCACACCACGTGGTGGCATTTCAATTGATCCATACTGCAACTACGGGCGCCCAGGGACGAAGTATGAACAAATGGCTGATTACCGCATGATGAACCACGATCTATATCCGGAAACAATTGATAATCGTTAATAGAAAGAAAGGGCCTGTATAGTATACAGGCCCTTTCTTTCTATTATATTATGCATTTTGATTAATGACAGTATAGTTTTTATGACTTACAACTGTAAGAGGTTCCATATCTAGTTCTCTAAAATTCTTCATAATTGTTATATCAACAATAACAGAGTTTTGATTTACTTTTTGAACACGGCCTTGCATTCCACCTTTAAATTCGATGATATCTCCAGTTTCTGCGATCTGCATAAGCAACTCTCCTTGTTACAGTTTTCCCAAAAAAAGAATAAATTTGGGTTTTTTTATTTCCTCCTATTTTGAACCATATTTCCTACTTTGTAAATGTTTCCAAAGTAAAAATTCGAAAAATATTCACTTTTTGTAAGAAAATATGTAGAAAATCCATGTTTTTTGAAAAAAATAGCAAAAATGCGAGAATCTTTATATCGAGGTATAATGAAAAAGTAGAATAACCTGCTGAAGTGGGAGAAATTAGAGGCGGTAAAATGATGTTTGAATTTGTGGGGAGTGTTATAGCTTTAATTTTATTTTTATTTTCTTATATGCATTTAAAAAAGATTCGTCAATATGATACGAGTACATATTTTGATGGGATGGATGGTATCCATGCTTCGATAACACATGATAGTGGTGGGGAGATGTAAAGGTATATAACTTTATTTTCTTGCGTGGTATGATGTTTAGAACTAGTGCATAATAGAGTTCATAAGTGATGAATGGAGAGTGAAAAGAATGAAGATTTCTTTTATTCGTCATGGTCGCTTAGATTGTACTATAGAACCAATGACGGTTACATCCTTTCATGAATGGATAAAAGGATATGACTTACATACTATAACAGAAAAACAACCTATACCATTGGAAACAAGAGAAGCGGTTGAAGTAGCGAAATTGATTGTAACGAGTGATCAAAAGTGTGCTGTACAGTCAGCAGCTGAATTAATGGATTCTTTATCTTTTATACAAAATTCTCTTTTTAGGGAAGCGGCAGTTCCGGCGAGCTTTTATGCGCCAAAATGGTTGAAGTGTAAACTTAACGTATGGATGTGTATTGGACGAGCATTATGGATACTTGGTTACCATAAAAATGTTGAATCTTATAAGGAAGTAAGAGAGAGGGCAAGGCAAGCAGCTTACGTATTACATCGTTATGCTCTCGTACATGGAAGTATTGCTCTTGTAGGTCATAATTATTTTAATTCGATGATTGGAACGGAGCTGAGGGCAATGGGATGGTCTGGTTCGCCTATTTTGCATAGAAAGCCATGGGGATGTACAACATATACGTTTCACGAGGCGATGGATGGAAATATATTAAATACGAATTTAACATAAAAGCACACGATTTATATAAATCGTGTGCTTTCTTTTTAAGATACAGAAATTTTGACGTTTAATGGTTTTACGAGATGAGCATAAGGTTCGCCTACTAGCATAACAATTTCATCTTTTTTATAACCTAACTTTTCGTATAGTGAATAGGCGCGTGTGTTTTCTAAATTAACAAGTAAAGCGATTTTTTCATGCCCTTTTTCAGTTGCATAGATTTCGGCAGCTTCAATTAATTTAGAACCGATACCTTTTCCGCCGTGTGCACTTGAAACTGATAGTGTATCAATGTAATACTCATCAAGCTCAGCTTCTTTTTCTAACGTAATTGATTCATCTTTATGTAATTCTCTTAAGTGATGTACAATTGGTGCGTCAAGCTGTGTTGCTTCACTACCGTGATAAGCGACAATAACTCCAACTGCACTCTCGTCTTGTTCATAGACAAAACAGTTTTCGTAGCTCAGACGGTTATTTTCTTTTGAGAACCATGTCTCAAGTCCTAGTAATACTTCTGCTTCATCTGTGCTACCTGTGATTTTTTCAGCAATTTCATGCAGAGCATTATACAATAAAGGAGCTATTGCCATTGCATCTGTCTTTTTTGCTTTCCGAATCATAGTATCCCTCCTAGTTCTATTTGTATATTGTAGCATAGTGGTATGGAACTTTGCATAATTGAATGCCGAAATGTTTGATATAGAGAAGTAGCTATGTTAGTATATGATATTTAGTGGACATATAGTAAAACGATATTGTTTGCGAAATAACGAAAATAAAATCATGGCATAACAACGAGATAAAGTGAAACGTTAATCAGTAAGATTTTTTGTTCATTCCACGACTGATTAGTAGTCAACACCAATCGCACTACCTGCAAATAGCGGGATAAATTTACAGTTGTTGACCTATAGAATATACGATAAAATAAAATATTGCAGAGAGGTGAAATACATGGATAAAGAATTAGCAAATACAATTTTAGATCAGCTAAAAAATGGTGAAATAAAGGAGTATGTTGTTACGAAAGATGTATTTTATACGTTCAGAGAAGTTGTTGTAAATAGAGAAGACTTTAAGCATTTCATTGGTAACGCACAGCGAGGCGGGCAAGTGATTTATACATATTCAGAAACGCCACGTTCATAAAGAGGAATTTTGATCAGCAGGGCATCTCTCACTGATTAGTAGCCTTTCACCAATCGGACGTTTAATGCGGGATAAATAAAAGATAAAGGAGAGGGGAATTATGGGCGATTTTAAACAAGGCATTTTACCACATTGGGATTATATGTGGAAAGATAGAGCCGGCAATCGATTTATGGGAATGGTTATGTATCCAGAGAAACGAAAATGTTCAGCAAAAATGCTTCAGAAAATAAAAAGAGCATATGAAGAAGCAGTAGAAATTAAAGTAACTGTACAAGTTCGACATACATATCAGTACGTAGAAGGAATGATTGTATACTTTGATGAAGAGGCTCCGGTATGTACAATGATTGATAAAGATGAAAATCCGCATCATATATTTGTAAAAGATATTTTGCGCATTGAGCACTCTGAATAAACTTTTCATAAATAAATTGAAGTTCCATAATAATAATCTTTTTCTATAATAGTTATCTTTTAGTATGTAACGAGAAACGAAAGTATATGTATAATATATTTAATAAGGTAAATTTGATAAATGTAATCGTTTTTTAGAGCAGATTATAGTTTCATATCTGTTCTTTTTTGCGTGATGCTGGAGAAATATATTTCTTCAGCATCTACCGTTTTATGACAAAATATATTGTTAACTTTTTTAAAAATAAGGTTAAATTCGTTGACAACTTTTTTGAAAAGCACTTTATTGACATGAGTTTTAGAATGTTGTTTCATAGTCATTGTATTGAAAAAAAACGGCTATCATGTCGAAAAGTAAAAGTTAAAAAAAGAAAGAATTTATACATATATCTTGTGTCTTATTTTGAAACGTAATACAATATATAGAGAAATCAAGAACAACATATAGAGAATATAGATTTGAGAGGGAGGGTCGGAAATGTTAGTTGCATATGATTCTATGACAGGAAACGTGAAGCGTTTCATTCACAAATTAAATATGCCGGCCGTTCAAATTGATGAAGATCTAGTAATAGATGAAGACTTTATTCTTATTACGTATACAACAGGTTTTGGCAATGTACCAGAACGTGTTTTAGACTTTTTAGAGCGCAATAATGAAAAATTAAAAGGCGTATCTGCAAGCGGCAATCGTAACTGGGGAGACATGTTCGGTGCAAGTGCTGACAAGATTTCTACTAAATATGAAGTGCCTATTGTATCAAAATTTGAGTTATCTGGAACAAATAACGATGTAGAATATTTTAAGGAAAGGGTGCGGGAGATTGCGACACATTGAACTGAATAATGAAATCACGCAAATGCAGGACGGTTTTTATCAGCTTCATAAAGATAAAGAGGCATTAGAAGTCTTTATGGAAGAAGCTAGAGAGAATACCGTTCCTTTTAATAGCGTGGCAGAGCGAATGGAGTATATGAAAGAACATGATTACTATTACAACGTTCTGGACGAGTATAGCTTGGAGGAAGTAGAGGAAGTATATAACATCGCTTATGGTGAAAACTTCGAGTTCCAATCTTATATGGCAGCATCTAAGTTCTACAAAGATTATGCGTTAAAAACGAATGATCAAAAACAATACTTAGAAAGCTATGAAGATCGTGTAGCAATTGTTTCATTATACTTAGGACGCGGTGATGTTTCGAAGGCAAGACAATTCGCAAGCATGATTGTAAAACAAAATTACCAACCAGCGACACCAACCTTTTTAAATGCGGGAAGAAGCAGAAGAGGAGAAATGGTGTCTTGTTTCTTGTTAGAGATGGACGATAGCTTAAATTCGATCGGCTTTAACATTAATACTGCGATGCAATTATCGAAAATCGGCGGGGGAGTAGCTTTAAACTTATCTAAACTACGCGCACGCGGTGAGCAAATTAAAGGTATCGACAACGCTGCAAGTGGCGTAGTACCTGTTATGAAATTGCTTGAAGATTCGTTTTCATATGCGAATCAGCTTGGCCAACGAAAAGGTGCCGGTGCAGTATATTTAAACATTTTCCATTGGGATATTATTGAATTCCTTGATACAAAAAAAATAAATGCCGATGAAAAGAGCCGTATTCAGTCTCTATCAATCGGAATTATCGTTCCAAGTAAGTTCTTTGAGCTTGCTGAGAAAAACGAACCTTTCCATGTTTTCGCGCCTTACACGGTGTATAAAGAATACGGAAAGCATTTAGATGACATTGATATCGATGAAATGTACGATGAATTAATGAGCAATCCGAAAGTGAAGAAGAAGCCACTAGATATTAGTGCACGTGATATGCTTATTAAAATCGCTATGATTCAGCTTGAGTCTGGTTACCCATACTTAATGTTTAAATCAAATGCAAATAATCAACATCCATTGAAGGATATTGGAACTGTGAAGATGTCGAACTTATGTACAGAAATCTTCCAGCTTCAAGAAACTTCAGAAATAAATGATTACGGTACAGATGACATTATCCGTCGTGATATTAACTGTAACTTAGGATCGTTAAATATCGTAAACGTAATGGAAAATAAAGAAATTCGTGAAGCAGTTCATGCGGGAATGGAAGCTTTAACAGCTGTTTCTGATATGACGATTATTCCGAATGCACCAACTGTGAAAAAAGCAAATGACGAGCTTCATTCAGTTGGACTTGGAGCAATGAACTTACACGGATATTTAGCAAAAAATAAAATCGCTTATGAAAGTGCAGAAGCGAAAGAATTCGCTCGTACATTCTTTATGATGTTAAATTACTACTCTATTGAGAAAAGTATGGAAATCGCTACAGAAAAAGGCGAGACATTTAAGGACTTCGATAAATCTGATTATGCGAATGGCACATACTTCGAAAAGTATGAAACGACAGATTACAGCCCAGTAACTGAAAAAGTTCAGCAACTATTTGAAGGAATTCATATTCCAACAAAAGAAGATTGGACAAGTTTAAAAGAGCAAGTGCAGAAGAATGGTTTATACAACTCATATCGTCTTGCCATTGCTCCAACACAATCAATCAGTTACGTTCAAAATGCAACTTCAAGCGTAATGCCGATCGTAAGTCAAATCGAATCAAGAACATATGCGAATGCGACAACATATTATCCAATGCCGTATTTATCAAAAGATACGTTCTGGTACTATAAATCTTCTTACGATATGAATCAGTTTAAATTAATTGATTTAATCGCAGAAATTCAAGAACATATTGACCAAGGAATTAGTACAATTCTTTACGTTAATAGTGATATTTCAACACGTGAATTAGCACGTTACTACATCTATGCACATAAAAAAGGCTTAAAGAGTCTGTATTATACGAGAACACGTAAATTAAGCGTGGAAGAGTGTGTGGCTTGTACCGTTTAATATAAAAAGTGAGACATGATGAGCAGGGTTTTCTGAACCCTGCTCATGCTTAGTTATCATATTTAGAGAAGGGGCGATTTAATGCGTGCGGTAAACTGGAACAAAAAAGAAGATGATTTTAGTTTAATGTTTTGGAAGCAAAACATCGCTCAGTTTTGGACAGAAGAAGAAATTGCGGTTTCGTCTGACAAAAATACTTGGGTGCAATTATCGAAAGAAGAGCAAATTGCTTATAAGCGTGTATTAGGTGGTTTAACACTTTTAGATACGAAACAAGGTGGCGAAGGAATGCCACTTGTACTGGTTCATCTTGAAAATTTACAAGCGAAAAGTGTATTAGCTTTCATGGGAGCTATGGAAGAAGTACATGCGAAAAGTTATAGTCACATTTTCACAACATTAGCTACAGAAGAAGAGATTGATGATATTTTTGACTGGGTAGACAATCATCCGTTACTTGAGAAAAAAGCTGGTATTATTACTAGTTACTATCGTCGTTTATTAAAGCCTGAAGTAACAAAAAAAGAGTTATACATGGCAATGGTAGCAAGTGTGTTCTTAGAAAGTTACTTATTCTATAGCGGATTCTTCTATCCACTTTACTTAGCTGGTCAAGGAAAACTAACAGCAAGTGGTGAGATTATCAACTTGATAATTCGTGATGAGTCAATTCACGGCGTATTCGTCGGTATTTTAGCACAACAAATCTTCGCAGAACTTTCTGCAGAAGAGCAACAAGAAGTGCAAAAAGAAACACAAGAGTTATTAATGGAACTATATGAAATTGAAATGGCCTATACAGAAGAAATTTACACTTCTATCGGTCTTGTAGAAGATGTAAATCGTTTCGTTCGTTACAATGCGAATAAAGGGCTTATGAACTTAGGACTTGAGCCGAAGTTTGAAGAAGAAGAAATTAACCCAATCGTTTTAAATGGTTTACGTACAGATACGAAAAACCATGATTTCTTCTCTGTAAAAGGAAATGGTTACGTAAAAGCAACGAACGTTGAAAAGTTAGCTGACGATGACTTCGTGTTTAACTTTTAATATAGGATTATAAAGAAAAACTGTCTTATTCATTGATAAGACAGTTTTTCTTTATAATTTTGTTTACATAACACTATTATTTTTGTATAGCGATTTATATTTGGGAAGTTCTATTCGTTTAACGGATAGAACTTTTTTGTAATTAAATGGGTATTTACAAACTTTTTGTATCGGTGTATTATTTAACTAGTACACTAATACAAAAGGAGGGAAGAAATGAAAATAGAGTTTTCTCCAAATACACCAATTTACATTCAGGTAATGGAATACATAAAAAAAGAGATCGTAACAGGACATTTATTACCTGGTGATAAAATTCCCTCTGTCCGTGAATTAGCGAGTGAATTACAAGTGAATCCAAATACGATTCAGCGTACATTTCAAGAGCTAGAACGGGATGGAGTTGTTGTCACACGTAGAGGAATGGGACGGTATGTAACGAATGAAGGGGAGAAAATTATGGAGCTGCGAAAAGAGATGGCGAAAGAATTACTTCATTCTTTTATAGATGGAATGGACAATTTAGGTTTTTCAGAAGAAGAAATTCTTACAATTCTTCGTTCTTCATTACATGATAAGAGGGAGGAGAGCCAATGACAGAGCTATTGAAAATAGAAAACTTATGGAAGAGATACGGATTAAAAGCAGTGATCCGTGAATTAAACATAGAGATTACGGAAGGGAAAATCGTTGGGCTTGTTGGAGATAACGGGAGCGGGAAAACGACGTTATTGAAAATGATTGCAGGCTTGCAACACCCTTCTGAAGGTAGTATTACAATAGACGGTAAAAAGGTAGGGTTACAGACGAAAGAAATTGTTTCATTTATGTCCGATAAGCCAATCTTTGATGATTGGATGACTGTAAAAAACGCTTTATTTTTCTATCGAGATTTTTATAAAGACTTCGATATTCAAAAAGCGGTAGATACGATTGCAGAATTTAAAATACCGTTAGAAGAAAAAATTACAGCATTGTCAAAAGGTATGGTTGAGAAGTTGCAGATTATTTTAACGTTTTCTCGAAAAGCGAAGCTATATGTACTGGATGAGCCATTGGGCGGGATTGATCTTGTTTCTAGAGAACATGTACTTGAGTTAATACTTAAATTTTATCGTGAAGATTGTACGCTACTTATATCGACTCATTTAATAAGAGAAATCGAAAATATATTCGATGAAGTAATCTTTTTGAAAGATGGAGAAATAATAATGCATGAAAATGTGGAAGAACTACGATTTCAAAAGGGTAAAGCAGTACATGAGCTGTTTAAGGAGGCCTATGAGAAATGAGTCAGCTTTTTCTTTATCTATATAATTGTAATAAGAGAAAGATAGCCATTATTTACTTTGGTTTTATTACAGTTTCATTAATTCTTTTATTTAATATGAAAGGAGTTTCAGGAGTTAGAATTTCAGGTAGGCAAGATATAATTATTATTATATTCTTTATCGTACTAGGTATAAATGGATTTGCAATTCTTTTAACAGGTATATCGTCTTTTCGGAAAATGTTAAAAAACTCTATGCTACGTTATACTTCTATTTCAGCAAAAAAGTATATATGTGCAAATAGTTTATTCTGTGTACTACTCTTTATGATTTTGCTAGGAATAGGAATCATTTTTCTATACTATTTTTCTTTAAATATTTACAATGGAAAAACTAATTTAGGTATTCAGCAAGCAATACACAGTTTATATAATTATGGAATATTACATCATATGTTATCTATTTTCTTATGGGGACTAGATTTTCTTAATATGCTAGTTTCTATTTATTTCATTATAGTAATTGTAAAACTATTAAATGTGAAATCATCTATGAATAAAGTTGCTTGTTTAGTTTTATTCGTCATTTTTACCGCATTTAATGGAGGAATAACGTATATTTTTCAGCAAATAGAAAAGTATGTGTTTGCTATAAATAATATTGGATTTATAGATCAAAATGGTTTTTTAAATACATCATTTTATTCTGGTACAGAGGTTACAATTTTAAATCTATTTTTTAATTGTTTATTAACAATTATATTACTAGTAGTTACAGGTCACATAGTCGATAAAAAACTAGAAGTCTAAAGGAGGAATCAGCATTGGGAAACGTAGTAGTAAAGTTAGAGAATGTTCGAAAAAAGATTGGTGGAACGGAAATTATTCGTGGTTTATCATTTGAGGTTCGTGAAGGAGAAGTATACGGATTCCTTGGACCGAACGGTAGCGGTAAGACGACGACGATCCGTATGATGACAGGTCTTATTTCAATGACAGAGGGCGATATTACAATTTGTGGACATAGTATTCGCTCAGAGCGTGAAAAGGCACTAGAGCAAATTGGAGCGATTGTAGAAAATCCTGAACTATATGATTATATGACAGGGATGCAAAACTTAAAGCATTTTGCGAACATGGCCATTACACCAATTAGTAAAGAGCGCATTGCTGAGATTGTAAAGCTTGTTGAGTTAGAGCATGCGATTCATAAAAAGGTGAAAACATATTCACTTGGTATGAAACAACGTTTAGGAATTGCACAGGCATTACTGCATCAGCCGAAAATCTTAATTTTAGATGAACCGACAAATGGATTAGATCCAGCTGGTATTCGCCAAATTCGTGATTATTTACAACGTTTAGCGAAAGAAGAGAATATTGCTGTAATCGTATCAAGTCACTTATTGAGTGAAATTGAATTAATGTGTGATCGCGTCGTTATTATTAAACAAGGTGAGTTTGTACAAGAGTACAACTTACATGAAAAAGTGAAACATGATGAGGCAGTCGTTGTAGCGTTTGAAGTAGATGAAGTTCAGAAAGCAAATGAAATCATTAAAGGTAAAGCAAAAGGGAATGTAATTGTAGCATCTGTAACAAAAGACAACATTCCGCAACTTGTAAAAAAACTTGTTCATGCTGATGTGCTTGTATACGGAGTTACTGTTCAAAATAAAACGTTAGAGGATGAGTTCTTAGCGATTACTGGGGGAGTGAAAGCGTAATGTTTAAATTAATTCAAAATGAATTTTTAAAGTTGCATGCGAAAAAAGGTATGTATATTTTAATGGGTGTCATTGCGGCACTCGAAATTTTAGGTACTTTAGCAATGTTGAAGTGGGGAAAAGGTGATGAGTTTAAGGGATCATATTTAGATTATGCAAACTCAGAGATTGGCTTAATTGTTTTATTTACAACGATTTTTGGGATTACACTTGCTGCCCGTACTCTTACTGATGAGTTCCAAAAAGGTACAATTAAACAATTGTTAATCCGTCCAAGAAAAAGACTTGCAGTTTTATTTTCTAAATATATTACAGTGTTATTAGCAATGTTATTTATCGTATTAGCTGGTATGCTAATTGCAATGATTATTGGCGGTATTGTAATGGATGGTAGTAAAACAGAATTAACATTAGGAATCGTTATGAAGTCCACTTTATATCAACTACTTTCACCGTTCTTTTTTGCAACACTTGCATTTTTCCTAGCAAATGTCTTTAGAAAATCTGTATTACCATTAATTATTACGATGTTCCTATTCTTCTTACAAGGTGCAATTAATATGGTATTAATAATGTTTGCAAAAGGTGTAGCGAAGTTTGTAGTATTCAACCATTTGGATTTAAGAGCTTACGATAGTAATAAATTAATCAATGGTGGAATGGAACCAACATTTACAGAATTTACGTTTACAACTTCATTATTACTTGTAGCTGCATACTTTGTTGTGTTACTTGTAGCATCAAGTGCATTATTCCAAAAACGTGACGTATTATAATAAAAGAAATCCCCGCTTGTAAAAACGGGGATTTTTATTACATAAATTTCACTTGGATTGCAACTTGAAGAACAGCGATATGGTATTTTAAGAGCTATGTTGTTTGAAAGTAATTGAGAAAAATAGGAAGGGTTTCAACTATATTCATATTATAATGTAGTTATCCGACCATTTACTTTTACTATCTTTGGAGGTGTTCTATATGCACTATGCATTTTCACGTATAAGGCTACGCAGCTTTTTTGGATGGATGATTATAGGGGTGTTCCTTATAATGATACCATTAGGTCTAGCAAATGTTTCTGAGAATACGATGGAGGTTATTTCACAAATAACTGTATTTTTTGTATTTCCATTACTTTGGCTATACGTAAAAACAAATAAAAATAATATTGTATTTAACAGTTTTTTTGATAAGCCAGGACGTTTATCTTGGGGATTAATTGTATTAGCAACGATAATGGGGATGATTTTTTCAGTTGGCATATCTCAGATTCAATTTTACATATTAGCACATACGTTACCGAATTTCTTAGTTACTATGCTAGAAGACGGAAATGTTATTAATACGAGTAACGTATATATGACGATATTTACTTTCATTTCAGCATGTGTGTTAGCACCTATTATGGAAGAGGTTATTTTTAGGGGATTTTTCTTACAGCGAATGGCTCATAAATGGGGAATTAAAAAAGCTGTAATTATATCTTCAATTATTTTTGGCCTAGGACATTTTGATGTTATTGGTGCGTTCATGTTTGGTGTCGTTATGTGTCTTTTATACATAAAGACAAAAAATATATGGACGAATATAGCTGTGCACGCTCTAAATAATTTGATTGCAACAAGTATGCAATTTTTCGGTGGAGAAGAAAGTGGTACAATCTCAATTACTGAATTACAAGCGCAAAGTAATTTATGGATCGGTATCGGTCTTACAGTTGTTGGATTACTATGGTTAATTCCGTATGTTTGGAAACAATGGCGTACAGTAAAAGAAGTTGGCGTGCCACCAGTACGTTTTATAAATGAGCAAAAAGTAGTGAATTCATCACAAGAAAATGAAGTGTATAGTCAAGTGATCGTAACCGATAGATTGATGGCCATAGAGTTACCAGATGAGGCTGTAAATAAGCTTCGGTTAGAAGAAAATGATTATGTAACAGTAGCTGTAGAAGAAGATAAAATCGTTATAAAGAAAGCACATAATAGATAATTAAAAAGTAGCTCTTAGGAGCTACTTTTTAATTTGTAATAATTTCTACACGAAAATTATTACCGTTCTTGACATATTTAATATCTGTAACAGTGCGGACTGTCTTTAAAATCTCCACTTTTTCACCAATTCGCGGGATGGTCGGAACATTGTCCCAAATACCAAGCAAGTCATCTAATTGTGCCGTTTTTTCATAAAACCAGATTTTCAATGTAAAGCCCCTTTCTCGAATTTTATGTATTTTAATACATAATATATTATTTTTATTCTTATTGTAAGGGGTTTTTTTATAATTTATGAATAAAAATAAATTAATCTTCTGGGAAGATATGTTCAATATCAGGAGTAAGAGATACTTCTGATAATACGATATGAGAAACTGTCGTTGCATATGAAGAAACATCATTGATAAATTCTTCAAGTTCAACGAGTGAAGGAACAGAAATTTTTACAATGTAGCATAAGCTTCCTGTTACTCGGTAACAAAAACTTGCAGATGGATAAGACTGAATAAACTGTTGCATACGTGTTGTATCACCATTTTTTAAAGTGATTTCTAAAATACAATCTAAAACTAGTCCTGCTTTTTTATAGTCGATATCGATTGTATATTTTTGAATAACGCCTTCACTTTCAAGTTTACGAACACGTTCTGCAGTAGACGGAGCAGATAAGTTTACTCGTTTCGCCAATTCACGCATAGAAAGGCGACTATCATTATATAATTCATTTAAAATTTTTCGATCAACACGGTCTAGTTGCATTTGTAAATATACCTCCAGTAAAATAATGATTTTTGTAAAGGAAAAATATAAATTAAGATTCATATGAAATGTAAAGTGAACGTTATTTATTTTACAATAAAACAGAAGGAAATAGGAGGGGAAATGATGGAGAGAATTTCATTATCAAATGTAGGAGATACAAAGTTTCAAAAGTTATTAGGGCATAATTCGGATATATTACACTCGTGGAGTACGTTAGAAGATACACTGTACAATAAAGGGACTCTTTCAGCAGAGTTGAAGGAGCAAGTGAGAAGAACATTAGCGTATGGGAATGAATGTCCGTACTGTATGGCAAAGGGAAGACCTGATGATGTGCAAAAGGCAGAGGAGATTGGTGTAGCCGTTACTTTTGCGCATACATTTGTTCATGACCGAAAAGCAATAGATGATACTATGTTTCACGCTTTAAAACAATATTGGACAGAAAAAGAAATTGTAGAGCTTTGCGCCTATGTTTGCTTTATTACTGCGTCACAACAACTTGGTTTTCTATTTCAATTACAGCCAAATTAAGGGGGAAATGATGACAAATCAAATAGCACTTATCATAATCGATGTACAAAAGGCATTTCAATTACCAGATTGGGGCGAGAGAAATAATATTTTTGCTGAAGAAAACATGAGAATTTTGTTAGAAGAATGGAGAAAAAGGAAACGACCAGTTTTTCATATTCAACATGTAAATAAAGAAAATGCTCAGTCAATGTTTTATGAGAGAGCGGAAACGGTAAACTTTAAAGAAGAAGTGCAACCACTACTTGGTGAAGTGGTTATTCAGAAATTCGTTAACAGCGCGTTCATTGGGACAAATTTAGAAGAGCAATTAAGAAAGAACAAATGTAATGCAGTAGTGGTTGTAGGATTAACGACAAATCATTGCGTGGAAACTACGACACGAATGGCAGGGAATTTAGGATTTACAACATATTTAGTGAGTGATGCAACGGCTACTTTTAACCGTATAGGTTTAGATGGTAAAGAGTATAGTGCAGAAGATATTCACAATATGACACTTGTAAATTTACATGAAGAGTTTGCTACGATTGTGACGACAAAAGAAGTGTTAAAATTATTTTAAGAAAATAATTGCGAATTATGTAGAAAAAAATAAGAATATTTCGTATAATCTAAGTACAATCATTTTGAAAATAGGGGTGGCATCATATGGAGCAAATTTCAGTAAAGAAATTAGAAGAGGTACTTGTTGTAGCAGGGGATGATAAACAGAAGCAAAAGGAATTTTATGAATTGCTCTTATCTACTGAGTTTTATGTTGCTGGTTCACTAGAAGCAGAGGACGGGGCAACAGAAGGAATACTTCGTTTGCGTCATTTCCAAGGAGAAGGTAGATGGATCGTTCCGTTCTTTACACAAATGGAATTTGTAAAAGATGTGTTGCCAGAAGGAACGCCCCTTATTACGATACGTGGGAAAGAGTTATTTGGTAGCATTGAGAAAGATGCTACAGCTGTATTAAATGTTGGCACTGATATAAGTAAAACATTTATTCCAGAAGAAATTGCAGATATCGCATCTGGACGAATTTTTAATTATTATAAGTAAAAGGAAAAGCGTAATCGCTTTTCCTTTTACTTTTTAATTTGAATATGAAGTGGCTATACCAGAAGAAATAGAGACTGTTTTATTATTCGTGTTTATTGTCGCTGTAGCTCCAAGTGGAATACCGATGTTTGGACTTATATGTCCAATTGGTAAATCGAATAGGACAGGTATATGATATGGCGCGAAATATTCATATAATATTGTTTGCAATGATTGAGAGGGCTTTGAAGGAGTGCAGTCGTGACAACTTGTGAAAATAACGCCCCTGCATTCATTAAACTTTCCAGATAAAAGTAGCTGATTTAACATACGGTCAATGCGGTACGGTTCTTCACCAATGTCTTCAAGTAATAAAAGTGTATTGTTCGTAATTATCTCGTAGGGCGAGCCAATTATACTTGTTAACACAGCTAAATTTCCTCCAACTAACGTACTTGTAACTGTACTGTGAGAGCTAGGTACGATACATTCTGATGCAGATAAAATGGTTGAATACGGATGGAATAGCTGATTAAAAGAGGATAAAGATAGGGAATCAATGCCTTTTCCTAGCTCTTCAATCATCGGACCATGAAATGTTATAAGCTTTGCATAACGTGAAACAGCAGTATGTAAAGCTGTAATATCGCTATATCCCCAAAAGATTTTTGGATTTTGCCTAATAACTTCATATTGAATGTGAGGAAGAAGACGAGCACTTCCATAACCACCTCGTGCACAAAAAATTGCCTTCACTTCATTATTTGTAAATGCTTCATGTATATCGTCAAGCCGAACTTGATCACTTCCGGCTAAAAATCCATATTTCTCGTAAACACTCTTCCCGATTATTACGGATAACCCCATCTCTTGTAATACATTCACACCTTTTAATACACTTTCGATTGTAGGTGGACCAGATGGTGCAATAATCATTACTGTATCACCTTGTTTTAATGCATTTGGATAAATCATTAAGCTCAGCCTCCTTCTCTTTCAATATATTCGCTTCATATGAAGTTCAACCCTTGCAAAAGCAGGGGAAAGCTTATCAAATAAAGAAGATATAAAGGAAATAGGAGGGAAAATGATGTTTACAAGTCGAGTAACAGACATATTAAAAATTGAGTATCCCGTTGTTCAAGCCGGTATGGCAGGCGCGATTACGACGCCAGAACTTGTTGCAGCAGTAAGTAATAGTGGAGGATTAGGGACGCTTGGAGCCGGCTATATGAGCCCAGAACAAATTCGTGAAGCGATTTATAGAATAAGAGAACTAACAGATAAGCCTTTCGGTGTTAATTTACTTGTAACGAAAGAGATAGAAATAGAAGAAGAGAAGGTAAATGAGGCGAAAGTATTACTAAGCGGAGTGAATAGAGAATTAGGTATAGAAGTAGAAGGAACGTTAAAGCTTCCAAAAAGCTATAAGGAACAATTACAAGTGCTATTAGATGAAAAAGTACCGGTCGTTAGCTTTGCATTTCAAACGTTAGAAAAAGAAGAAATAAATGATTTAAAAAGAAGTGGAATAAAAGTTATCGGAACAGCTACCCATGTGAAGGAAGCGAAAGTACTTGCTGAGCTAGGAGTAGATATTATTATTGGGCAAGGTAGCGAAGCAGGAGGGCATAGAGGAACGTTTATTGGGAAAGAACGAGATGCTATGATTGGTACGTTTGCGTTAATACCTCAGTTAGTAGGGGTTATTCCGCATATCCCAATTGTCGCAGCAGGTGGTGTAATGAACGGACAAGGGCTTGTTGCGGCTTTGGCATTAGGAGCAGAAGGTGTTCAAATGGGATCAGCCTTTTTAACAAGTGAAGAGAGTATTACGCACGATGTGTATAAAGAAGCGGTTTTACATAGTACAGATACGAGCACAACTGTAACTCGTGCGTTTTCCGGGAAATATGCACGCGGTATTCGGAATGAATTTATAGAAAGGCATGAAGGAAAAGAAGAAGGGCTTCCGGTATATCCAGTGCAAAACGTATTAACTTCTAAAATACGCCAAGAGGCAGCGAAGCAAAATAAGGAAGAATATATGTCACTTTGGGCAGGACAGGCAGCATCATTGGCACGAATCGAATCAGCTCAGCATGTAGTGGAGCGAGTTATGAAAGAAGCGGCGAATGCAATCGAGCAATTACAAAATATATACAAAAAGACCACTTGAGTAATTCAAGCGGTCTTTTCGTTAGTTTGCTTTATAAAATTGTTGGATGGCTTCGTCGATGTAAACCCAGCCTTTCCAACCTAAGTGCATATGATCTTTTAAGAAGTATTTATCGTATTCATGATTTGAGAAGTCGGCAATTGGATAACCAGCTTTTTCAATTTGCTCATGAACTTTCTTATAGTATGCTTCGCGGCGTTCTTTCGGGAAGCCAGCGTAGTCGTACCAAGGACCTTTGACAGGAACAGAAATGAAGAGTGGTTTTGCACCAGATTGTTTTAATAAATCAAGTACAATTTGTAAATCTTTATATTCTGGCGATTGGTCATAAGCATCATTTTTTAAGTAACCTTCACGTTGCTTTAATTTTTTCTTAATTTTGCTATTGAAGTAACCATCTTCGATACCATATTCATTAGATCCAGATTCTGCTGCACCTGTTTGATCCGCATGTTTACGAGCCTCTTCCCAGTTCATTTGTTTTAATGAAGGATCGAGCTTCTCTTTGTGCGGTTTAATATTAAACATAGCTGTAAATAAATCTTTACGATCTAAAATGTTACGATAAATATAAGCGAAAGGTTTAGCAGCAAGTGCTTTTACTTTATACTTCGTATCATCATAAGCGATACCTTCAAGCGAAATTTTTAATAAAGTTTCTTTTTTTACAATCTCAAAGTTTAATAAACGCTTTGCAATTTGTTTTTTCATTTCAGGTTTTAAATCATTGTTGAAAATGAAGTGGTAACCTTGTTGTTTTGAAAAGTTAGGTGCAAAGTGCGTTTCGTCAATACCTTGTGGTACAAACCATTGCGGAGAAAGAACGAATACCATTTTCTTATCTTTCAATTGATCCATTGTAGATGCGAAGTTTAATACATGTACAAGGTCTTGTGTTCCGCCGCGTCCAAGAAGGAATGGCGTAAATCCTTCAGGCTTTACTTTAAAATAATTAGATGGATGGAAAGCATCCATACGTGCGAATTCCGATGAACCGTACATCGGAAGATATTTTTGATCTGCTAACATCTTTTGCTGTAAAATCATACTTTGAATTTTTTCTTCTTTTAAAGAAGTAGCAGCTTGTTCTACTTTTTCATCACTTAAAAGTGGAAGTAGGAAGCGCGTTGGAATAAGTAAGAATACAGCAAAAAGGGCCAATGCTAAAAGCATCGGACCAAATTTTGCTTTGTTCATCGGATTTCTTCCAACTTTTTAATAACCATGTTTGGTGTAGCCCACTCGTCACGGTCAAAATCAGAAATAGAAACTTCAATATCTAAACGCTCTTGGAATTCAACTAATAAAGATACTACAGCGAAAGAATCAAGGATACCTTCTTCAAATAATTGAACATCTAAGTTTTCTTTCACAATATCGTTTTCACATACTTCTTCTAAAATATCTAATACTTGCTCTTTGAATTCTGCCATTTTTAAAATCTCCTTTATATCCGAAATATATTATATGTGCAACTTCTTAATGGAATAAGAAGGGTGCATTAAAAGTATCTGTTAAGGTGTCCAGAGAAGATTAGGAAACCGAAACATACAACGTGGAACGTAATTACAATCGCAAGGATGTGTGTAAATTTATTGTTTGGCCAAAACTTATGCTTCTTGTTTTTTCGTTCAAAAATATCGAATAAAATAAACAGTGCGGCATGGTATAGACCATAAATAACATACTGCGCAACAGCGCTTCCTTGGATGTGCCAAATTCCCATAATGAAGAAGTTTAAAAATGCACCGATATACGAAATAGTGTAACGGTTCTTAATTAACTTTTTCTTCGTTGCAAAAAAGACGAAACGCATGTAAATAAAATCACGGAACCAGAATGATAAACTCATGTGCCAGCGGTTCCAGAAGTCTTTAATATTACGACTAAGGAATGGCTTATTGAAGTTTTCTGGCGTTTTAATTCCCATCATATAACTTACACCAATTACAAAAGAGCTATAACCAGCAAAATCAAAGAATAGATATAAGCTATAGCTATACATGTAAATCATATTTGAAAATATTGTATCGTGTTGAGCGAATGCTGGATCCATACAATATTGCTTTATTAAGTAAGCAATAATAAATTTATACAAGAAACCTTGGAAAATACGATTTAGTCCTGTATATAGTAAATTTTGATATTCTTCAGCGCTAGGTGGCTTTTGAATATCTTTTTGGAATCTTCGGTAACGATCGATAGGTCCTGTTGAAATCGCAGGGAAGAATAAAACGAATTCCCAGAAGTTAAAGAAAGAAAGCTCTTTAATTAAACCATCACGAACTTCAAATACCATTTGAACTGCTCTGAATGTTACGTAAGATATACCTAGGAAAACAACAAGTTTTAACTCAGGTAAAAACGATGCAAACGGCGCGATTTTTGCCAAAATAAGAGGCAAAATCGATAAAATAACAGCTATGCAAAATGTGAATGTACTATTATTTTGTTTTCTTAAAATTAAATAGCCTTTAATAAGGACATATTGCCAAATAATAAATGCAGCTAGCATCATTGCTTGCTTTGGTTTATCTGAGAAGATAATAGCAATCATGACTAATGTTAAAACGGCATTATATTTGCGCAACATTTTACCTTTTAATCCAGCTATGATAGTAGGTATTAATAAAATGCCCACTATAGCGAAAAAATAAAATGATCCATATGCGGTCATGCTGTAACCTCACTCAATAATTTTTTGCGATCTACCTTTCCATTTGGTGTCATTGGAATAGAAGATTGATACATGAATTTACGTGGAATCATGTAGTTTGGTAATCGCTCATTGAGTTCTTTTTTGATTGCAGATGTTAATTTGAATTCTTTTTCAAATGAATGTTCTCCAGGAACAACAACCGCTAATAAATAATCGTATTTCTCACCTTTTTTAATTGGAACGATAACTGCTCCTTCTACGTAAGAACACGCACGAAGGTGATGCTCAATTTCTTCTAATTCCATTCGATAACCATGCAGCTTAATTTGGAAATCAAGACGACCATTATAGAATAGAAGACCATTTTCAACATAGCCAGCATCGCCTGTTTTATAGGCGCGCTCACCGTCAATCATAGTAAATGCTTTTTCTGTTAATTCAGGGCTTCCTAAATATCCAACGCTTACGCTTGGACCGACAATTACGATTTCACCTTTTTCACCATCAGGTGCGATCGTGCCATCTTCTTTCATAATAAGAAGGCGACAGTCTGATTTACAATAGCCAACTGGAAGTGATTTGTATTGATCAAGCACTTCTTCTGTAACGTGAATACCTGTTACAGCGACAGTAGCTTCTGTTGGACCATACGTATTCATAATTGTTGCTTTAGGGAAACGTTCAATTAATTTTCTAGCCACTTCATTTGGTAACACTTCGCCGCAGAATAAGAATGTTTTCATGTTCGGTAGCATACTCTCAGAGAAAGATGCTTCCATTAAACACATTTCAGCGAAAGAAGGTGTGGAAGTCCATACTTGAATATCCGATTGCTCTAAAGAAGCAAACAAGTCTTTTGGACGCGCAATCATATCTTTATCGATTGCCCAAAGTGTACCACCTGTTACTAATGATGGGTAAATATCCATTACAGATAAATCGAATGAGAAAGGTGCTTGGTTTAAGAATACTTGCCCTGTTTGTAAGTTGAAATCTTCTACAGCCCATTTTGTAAAGCTAACAAGGCAGTTATAAGTAATCTGAACCCCTTTCGGATTACCTGTGCTTCCTGATGTGTAAATAATGTAGAAATTCTCATCACCTTTTACCGCATGTTCAGGATTTGGAGTGTTCCCTTTATGAGTAAAGAAAATATCTTTTAAGTTGTCTTCACTTACGATGCGAACTGGTAAATCAGTTACAGTTACTGCTGTTGCCGATAAAAGTAATTTCGCACCAGAATTTTCAGCAATACGTTGTACACGATCAGCTGGGATAGATAAATCTACAGGAATGTAAGCATGTCCAGCTTTTACACATCCTAAAAAGTTAATAATCATTTCAGGTTGCATATGGCCATACACCATAATTGGTGAACGATCGTCTGGATACTCAGAAGAAATCCAATGTGCTAACGCATCAGAATCTTCCTTTAATTGTTTGTACGTAATTTTCGCATCTCGCCAAACAAAAGCGGTTTGATCAGGCGTTTCTGCAGCCCACTTTTCAATTTGTTCTAATAACTTCATAACGTTCCCACCCTAGAATTCATTGTAAATAAATGTACTTGTGTTTGTATCATGGAATCCATACAACCAAAGTAATGCAAATAAAATTGCAAGATAATAAACCGTCTTTGCAACCCATTGTGTGAGTGGTCGAGACCATATCTCTTTTAATCTTTCCATGTCTTTCCCTCTCTTAATGAAATAATAGCTCTTTGTAGGTATCATGTCCTACATTATTGTGAAAAAAACAAAATCCCACATTTTAGGTAAAAATAAGTCAAAAGGCTCTTTTCTGATATTAGCACTAAATACTAAAAAAGAAAATCCCTAACTTAGCAATTATATTACATTCAGCATGAATTTGTAATGGGTTTGACATGTAAATAGAAAGTGGATTGTGTGAATACATAAAAGTGGACTATAAGAATACGTAAAAATACAGTGTTTGTTTTTATTAATCATTTAAGACGGAGTAAACTTTTAAATTTCTAGTTCTTTTGAAAAGGAGGAAATTATCATGAATAGAGTGTGGAAGAATCTAATTTCGGAAGAAAATATCGTGAAATGGAGAAGGCATTTCCATAAGTATCCGGAATTATCATTTCATGAAAAAGAAACTTCGCAATTTATATATGATACATTATGCTCATTTTCTTCTTTTGAAGTAACGAGACCGACGAAATATAGTGTACTAGCAATTAAAAGAGGTGTGAAGCAAGGGAAAGTAATTGCGATTCGAGCTGATATAGACGCTTTGCCAATTCAAGAGGAGACAAGTAAATCTTATACATCTGTGAATAAAGGAATGATGCATGCATGTGGGCACGATGCTCACGCAGCTATTTTATTAAGCACAGCAGAGGTGTTATCAAATATAAAGGAAGATTTTGCAGGTGAGATTCGTCTATTCTTTCAGCACGCAGAAGAGGTGTATCCAGGCGGGGGACAAGAAATGGTTGAGGCAGGTGTAATGGACGGTGTTGATTATGTAATAGGTTTACATGTTATGTCAGGACTTGAGAGTGGAAAGATAGGAATTGCATATGGACCGATGATGGCAGCTCCAGACGTATTTACAGTTGAGATTCAAGGCAAAGGAGGACATGCGGCGCGACCAGAAGAAACGATAGATCCTATTGCTATCGGAGCACAGATTATTACAAATCTACAACATATCGTATCAAGAAATACAAGTGCTTTTATGCAAAGGGTTGTTTCAGTTACACAATTTCATGGGGGAACGGCTGACAATATTATTCCTAGTACAGCAACTTTAATGGGAACTGTTCGTTCATTTAATCAAGCATTGAGGGTGGAAGCAGAAGGGAAAATCGAGAAAATTGTGAAAGGAATTACAGAAGCACATGGAGGATCGTATACATATACGTATCGATATGGATATGATCCGGTTATTAATGATGAATATATTACGAAAATAGTAGAAGAAAGTGCACTACATTTGTTTGGGAATGAGCGTGTTGTGAAGCTTGAACCTTCTATGGGTGGAGAAGATTTTTCAGCATATTTAAGAAAAGCACCTGGTTGTTTCATTAAATTAGGAACAGGTAATGAAAATATATATACTTGTTATCCACATCATCATCCGAAATTTGACTTGGATGAATCAGCATTAATTTGTGGAGTGGAGCTATTTTTAGAGACGACTATAAGATTACTAAAATCATAGAAAAACAAAAAAAGGCAACTGCACTCTATTGCAGTTGCTTTTATTTCTTTCCGTCAGAGAGGGCTGAGAAAGAACTATGCTCATTCATAGTATATGAATAGCTAACGGACAAGCTTGTACATTTTAATCATTTTTTTAAAAATAGTTATTGACATTGATAATCAATGTCAATTAATCTAAATATAGTTGGAATTGATAATTATTATCAATAGGATGGATGCGACATGTTAATGAGAAAGAATTTTCACCTTCTGCGGAGGGGATTAAAAGATAAAAATAAAGATGTTGATCAGCATATGGAATGGCAAAGAAATGTAATTCGGTCTGAATATGTAGATGAGAAGAAGAGCATTCAAACAGAAAAAGAGATACAAAGTAAAGGGAGAGGTTCAGTTGAGTAAGTTAGTAATGATTTTTGCAAGTATGAGTGGAAATACAGAGGAAATGGCTGACCATATTGCCGGCGTAATTCGTGAAACAGAAAATGAAATTGAAGTTATTGATATTATGGATTCACCAGAAGCTTCTATATTAGAACAGTATGATGGAATTATTTTAGGTGCATACACTTGGGGAGATGGCGATCTTCCGGATGATTTCTTAGATTTTTATGATGCAATGGATTCTATTGATTTAACTGGGAAAAAAGCGGCAGTATTCGGATCATGTGATTCGGCTTATCCGAAATACGGAGTGGCAGTTGACATTTTAATAGAAAAGCTACAAGAGCGCGGGGCAGCAGTTGTGTTAGAAGGACTAAAAGTAGAATTAACGCCAGAAGATGAAGATGTAGAAAAATGTTTACAGTTTGGAGCTGAATTTGTAAAACACCTTTCTTAATGGCAGAAGGGAGATGAAGAGCAAGTGCATGAGAAAATCTCAATCAAAACGATGACAGATTATCATTTGTATGATTTTATGCGTTGTCCGCATAAATTTTATTTTCGTCACATAAAAAGAAGAGAACCTTCTTCATTTGAATGGCAACAAATAGCACAAATGATTGTCAATCAAATTATTAACGAGTATTACACGCTACCTGCGGGTCAACAAACGAAAATTGTACTTTTAATATTAATAGAAAAGTATTGGAAAAAAGTAAGGATTAATATGTTTGCTTCGAAGACGGAGTACTATATTGTATTAGCGAAGCTAACGGATCACTTATTACAGTTCGTTGAAAAGGATGATAGTCAGACACCACCATTGTTTTTATACGAGAAGTTTCAAACATATATGGAAGAGTTAGGTGTCCACATGTCATTGACATTTGAAGTTGGTGAGTGGAGTGCTGAGTCGTTTGTAATTAAAAAGTATGTTGTCGATGCAGATGAGGAAATGCTTGCTCTTTGTCAGAAGCTAATGACAGTATTCAGTTATAAAGCTTTCGGAGTTCTTCCAGAAAAAATTGAAGTTATTAATTTAATAGAAGGAACTAAGTATGAGTACATTCCGAAACAGGAAGATATTATAACTGGAATGGCTGATTTATCTAGAATGAAAGAAATGTTAGAGCAACCTGAGCATTATACAGAGCGTCATTTTCGTTCTGAGTGTATAAGTTGTGCGTTTCGTAGTGAATGCCAAGGGGAAGAAGTAAAGACAGAAGCGAAACAGAAGAAAAATATAGTTCATTAAAGGATGCAACTTTGCATCCTTTTTTGTTATTGACATGAAAAGCTTTTCATCATTTACGGTATATTTGTAGCAGATTTTAATAAAGTGAAACTTTAATCAGTGGGGGTTTTGTCAATCAACCACTGATTATCAGCCCTCATTAATCGGGCTACCCACAAATAGCAGAATAAAGGGAGGAATAATCAATGAAAGATGAAACAAAAGTATTTCAATGGTTAAAAGAACAAAATGCTCCTTTTGAAATTCAACTGCAAATTTTACAGGCGTTTCAATTGTATAAAGTTATTGTTGAAATGGATAAAAAGTTAATGATGTATGAGGAGAGAGTATATAGGGAGAGAATGTAATCTCATCCCTGTAATATCGTTTTTAGCTGTTCTGTGCCTGTAATGAATTCGAGTTCATTCTCTGACTCAAAGTTATAAATAATATTATGTAGTAAAGGACTGTATTGATAAAAGGTAGTAATACGATGAATGAGTAATGGATCATGATGAGAAATAAGTGTACTGTACTGTTCATATACAGATGTAGTAAACTCATCTCCGAAATCATAATATAGTCCTGCAAAATCAAAAGCAGGATCGCCAATTTGCGCATCACCAAAATCGATAACACCTGAAATGCTTTTGTTATGCTTGTTAAATAAAATGTGATGATGAGTAAAATCAGCGTGAATGATTGTGTTTTGAAAAGTGGATGTAGCTAAACATGCAAAGAAATTTTCAAATAAGCGATTTAAGGCTAGTTTCTGTAATGAAGTAAGGCTAGTAGTGAGATATTGGTTTAATTTTGTTTGTAGCTCTTTCCAGTAGGTACATGTTTTTTCAATAGGGAAACATAGCGTTGTAACTTGGTGTAAAGGAATACTATGTAGTACCGCAAGGAAAGTAGCTAATTGTGTAATAATTGCTTTCAGCTCTGTATCCTCCAGCGTGGCAACTGTTTCTGTTTTTAATGGTTCACCATGAATGAGAGTATAGTAACTACAAAGAGGAACCTCATCAGATTCATTTTTATAAATTAGGTGATATTGTGGAACTTCGATTTCTTGTAGTGATTGAGTGAGAATTGCGCATAGTTCTTTTTCTAACGGAATTCGCATCGCATATTCCTGTTTTCGCGGGAAACGAAACAGTAGCTCATCATTTACTATAACTGCTACATTATCCCATCCTTCTTCATTTTGTTTATATGAATGTATAGAAAGATTAGGCAAAGCTTCTTTTATATAATGTTTGTAAGAGTCCATAATTGTTCCTCGTTTCTGAGTTAAGTTATTCTATTTTATGATATCAGAATTTTCTTTCTATATGTTAAAATATATCTATTATTATGAAGAAGGGCGGGAGTATTACGAAAAAAAGACTGTTAATCATTTCTCTATGTATCGCTTTTGTATTGTTTTGGTCATATAAAGAGGAGGTTTTTGCTACCTTTAAACCGATTGATCAGTACGAGTTAAATAAGGAATTAAAGAACAAAAGTATAGAAAATTTAACTCATAATGAAATGAAAAAGGTAGGAGAGCATTTTGTGACTGAACAACTATCAGTGTTTGAGTTTAATAATAAAGAAGATGTGAAACGAAAAGGTGAAGAAATATTTTTAAATAGAGGGTATGAACAATTAATGGAAAATTATTATCCAAATCGTTTTCGAGATTTAGAGCATAAATTTACAAGCGAGGAGATACGTGAAGAGACCGATGAGAGTTTTCTTTATCAAGCTGTAGCGTACGTTGCGGGTACTGAAAATGGTAAGAGAAGCGAAATGAAATTGAATTATGAAGTGAAAATTGTAAAGGTTAATAATATTTTTATGGTGCTAGAACAAAAGCAGCGCGTACAATAAAGGAAATTCATTGCTCAATAGAACATTTGAGGGTGTATTACTTAATGCGGAATAAAAAGGCCCTCAAGGAATAAAGGGCCTTTACAGATTTTCATTTTGTTGACCAAGTTCTTTTTGAGCAATATATAAATTCCCTTGCTCGACTTGTTTAAGAGTATGAACAGAATCTCCTGCATATCCTTTTTGTGTTTTAACAGTTCTTTTTGAACGATTGGAATCTTGTTTCTTCATATAATAGGCCACCTTTCATCAAAAATAAACGAAAATGATAAGTATGAGTAATACAGCAGCGAAAATGGTAATGCCCATTAAAAACGAAGTGTTTTTATATTTAGGTGGCTTATGTACATCTTGCCGATATCCAGGTGAAATTTCAGGGGCAAATTCTTCATCGAATGATTGCTTTTTTTCTTTGTCGTCCATATGTACCCACCTTTCTTTTCATTATATTATACGTTACAAGAAAAAATATGCATAAAGAAAACAGCCGCTTTATTATTAGCGGCTGTTTTGTGTTGTATATTTTCGTTGTACTTGAAAGAGACGGATAAGTAGGAAGACAGCGCCAAATGCTAGACCGATAATAAGACCGATCCAATAGCCTTTCGCGGCCCATTCTGTATACGTCGCTAATATGTAACCTAGTGGTAGACCTATTATCCAATAAGCAATTAAAGTCATAATTAGAGCAACATTTACATCTTTATAACCACGCAAAGCTCCTTGTACAGGGGTTGCAATTGCATCTGAAATTTGAAATAAAATTGCAAAGATAAGAAATTCTTTTGCTAAATGATGAACTTTTGCATCTGTCGTATAAATAGAAGCAATTTGATCATCAAAGAAGTAGAGAAGAATCGAATATAATAAAGCAAAGGCAAGGGCTAATCCAATTCCAATCAATCCGTATTGTTTTGCATTATCGTAACGTTTTGCTCCAACTTCGAATCCGACCGCAATAGTCATTGCCATTGCTAAACTTAGCGGAGTCATATATAACAAGGAAGCAAAGTTCATAGCTGCTTGGTGAGCTGCAATAGTTGTCGTACTAAAATTACTCATCATGAGCGTTACCGCAGCGAAAATACTCGTTTCAAAAAAGATAGCAAATCCGATAGGGACGCCAAGTTTTAAGAATGCTTTCCAACTCGAAAGAGAAGGTCGGTATAATTGTTTGAAAATGTTGAAAGAGGCAAAAGGCTCTTTCGTCTGAATAATAATGACTGTAATAATTAAAATGCACCAATATGTTGCAGTGGAAGCAATTGCTGCTCCGACACCACCAAGCTTTGGGAAACCGAAGTTACCAAAAATTAATAGGTAATTTAATATTACGTTAATTGGTAATGATAATAATGTAATAATCATCGTTGTTCGAGTTTTTCCTAATGCATCAATAAATCCACGTAAAACAGTGTAAGTGAATAAAGGTATAATTCCTATTGCGATAATACTTAAAAATTGCGCTGCAATACGTTCCACAGGTTCTTCTAAGCGCATGCCATTTAAAATAGGTGAAACGACGAAAAAACCGATGAGGATAACAACGAAGCTAGCACAAATTGCTAAATAAACTGCTTGTATGACAACGTGGGGAACGTCCTCTTTTTTCTTGGATCCAACGAGCTGTGCAACAATGGGAGTAGTAGCCATTAAAATTCCTGTTAACCCCGTACTAACTGGAATCCATATACTTGTTCCAATTGCAACACCTGCTAAATCAGTTGGACTTGCATGTCCTGACATCGTTGTATCAAAAAAACTCATCGCAAATAATGACATTTGTGTTACGAAAATCGGAAAAAATAGTAATACAAATTGCTTTAACTTTTGTGAGAATGAAGTAGTTTCTTTCATAAAATCCCCTTTCCGTATAAAAAAACAAACTCTTACTATCATACAATTTAATCAAAGATTAGAAAAGAAATACGCGCCTATAACATATGAAGCCAATAAAAAAAGGATGCACTTTGAAAAGGGATAAGGTATTATGATAAGGTGTGAAAAAATTACATATTATTTGTTATTAAGGAGGCACTACTTGTGGCTGATTGGTTAATTGGTTTAATCATGGGTGCTGTTGAAGGGTTAACAGAGTTTCTACCAGTATCATCAACAGGACATATGATTTTAACAGGACATTTAATTGGATTTGACGATGAGAGAGCGAAAGTTTTTGAAGTTGTTATCCAATTGGGATCGATTTTAGCAGTTGTTGTTATATTTTGGAAGCGTCTATGGTCGTTAGTTGGAATAGGTAAAGTAACAGACGGACCATCGTTAAACTTATTACATATTATTATCGGGATGATTCCTGCTGGGATACTTGGCGTGTTATTCCATAGCGCTATTAAAGAGGTTTTATTTGGTCCAGGACCAGTTGTTATTAGCTTAGTAGCCGGTGGTATTTTAATGATTGTTGCTGAGAAGTTTTCGAAACCAAGTACAGCAAGAACGTTAGATGAAATCACATATAAACAGGCATTTACAATTGGAATGTTTCAATGTTTAGCTCTTTGGCCAGGATTTTCTCGTTCTGGTTCTACAATCAGTGGTGGTTTATTAGCTCGCGTGTCGCATACAGCGGCAGCTGAATATACGTTCATTTTAGCGGTACCGATGATGGTAGCTGCAAGTGGATTAGATTTAATTAAAAGCTGGGATGTATTAAGCTCAGCAGATATAACGCTATTTGTAACAGGATTTGTAACTGCATTCGTTGTTGCGATGCTTGCAATTGTTTCATTCTTGAAATTATTATCTCGTGTGAAACTAACACCGTTCGCTTATTATCGTTTTATTTTAGCTGCGGTATTCTATTTCTTCATTATGTAATAAAAAAACCTGCCGAGCTCGGCAGGTTTTTATTTTACTATTTTTTCCACCATATTTTCCATTACATGCTCCCAAAGAGAAGTATCATCAGCTAATGTAGCACGGAAATTAGCATACATTTCTTTTTGTTTTTCTTCGAATGTTGGATCTTCTTTTTCGGGTAATGTAGCGCGCATTGAAGTTACTAATTCTTGTACTTTTGGAGCGCGTGGTCCAAAGACGGCTTGTTCATTTCCATCTTTATCAATGAAAATAAAGATTGGAATCGCACGTGCTGTTCCATTTGTTAAATATTGATCCATTAATTCTAAGTTTTCGTCGCGAATTAATAAACTCATTTCAATATTTGCAACTTCAGAAATTCGTTTCATAACAGGTACGCATAAAAGAGCATCGCCACACCAATCAGCAGTTAATACGATAACACGCCAGCCGTCATTTTGACGTTCTTCTAATACAGGAAGTAATTCATTTGGAATTAAAAAGTTATTGTAAATGTGTAGTAGCTCGTATTGGTTTACTTGCATTTCATTCACATATGTATCAAAGGACATACCTTTATCAGCCCATTGTTGTAAGTTCATAATTAACACCTCTTTAGTAAGATTTGCTTTCATTGTACCAATTTTTATATAGAAAAGCTTGTATTCTTACTCTTTCTCGTCACTTAATAATTTATTTAAGAGGAAAAAGAATAGTACGACACATAATTCAGCTATGTTGGACATTTGTACGCTTTCTATCCAATCATCAGCAGTATGAATGACGAACCAATCTAGTGTAATTTCAATGAATGAGAAAAGAGTAATAGAAATCCAATTTGGCATGTTTTGTGTCAGTGGATATAGCAGTGCTTTGAAGAAACTGAAGATGAAAAATGTAATACTGTCTAAGAAAGTGATTAATAAAAAAAAGAGAAGTAACACAATACGTGAACTATACTCTATACCTGTAATTTGAAAGATTCCTACATATACAAAAAATATAAATGCAAAAATTATAATGAGAAAAAGAGCAATAATACTAATGATAATCGTTTTATCTTTTAGGCTGAGATTTGAGAATTTCTCCTCCTCATGCATTAAGATACCCCTTTTTTCTGGAAGTTAACTTCATTTTATCATGAAATACATATTAAAAAACTACGAATTATGGGAAAATAAGGTGACAAAAAGTAAGATTTCATGTAAAATTATTAATAAGGTTTTTATTTAACTAAATGAAATAAAAGGAGCTGTCAAAGTTGTCTCAAAATCGAGAGCAATTAATGGAAGAACTATCGACAAATGTGTTTGCTATGTTTCGCACATTGCGTAATGATATCGGAAAAATATTTGGTGGTTACATACCGTGGAATGAATTCATCGTCCTGAGAATATTAAATCGTACGAATAAAGAAATGGTATCGCGTGTAGCAAATGAATTAAATGTGTCGAATAGTCATATTACAGCTGTTACAGAAAAATTAATTAATAAAGGTTTTGTAACTCGTTCACGTTCTACATCAGATCGCCGAGTTGTGTATTTAGAGATTACAGAACAAGGGAAAGATTTAGTTGCGAAAATGGAAGATGCGAAAAAACAATATTTACAAGAAAGATTCTCTGCACTTTCAGAAGATGAAATGAATGTAATGATTTCAATTTCCAAAAAACTTATTTAAGTGATTATAAACAAGAAAACGCTTACGTGATGAAATAGAAGATCTTCCTTATATATGGGAGGTCTTCTTTCATGTGTAATAGATGTTAAAAAATAAAATGTGTATGAAAAAAGATAGAGCGCCATACTACTAATACAAGGAAGGGAGGGAGAAATATGACGAATCGTAACGGTAGTAAAGGGAGCGGTAATCAAGGATCACCAAAGTCTGGCCAGTTTAATCAGGAATTTAGCACTGAATTTGAAACTGGTAATGATAATAAAGGGAAAGAATATCGTTCTAAAAAAGGGAGTAAATCAAAAAAGGAGTGAAATTCATCACTCCTTTTTTGATTTAAGATGCTGCCGATTGATCCGTATTATATTTTTCTTCTGATTTTGCGACAATCATTGCGCAAATTGCATCACCAGAAATGTTTACAGCTGTTCTAGACATATCTAAAATACGGTCAATACCGATAATTAAAGCGATACCTTCTACTGGTAGATTTACTTGATTTAAAACCATTGTAAGCATTACAAGTCCAACACCAGGTACACCAGCAGTACCGATACTAGCTAGTACAGCAGTTAATACGACCATAGCTAATTGCGGTAATGTAAGTTCAACTCCGTATACTTGAGCGATAAATACAGTGGCTACCCCTTGCATAATGGCAGTACCATCCATATTAATAGTTGCCCCTAGTGGTTGTACAAATGAGCTTATCGCTTTTGGAACGCCAAGCTTATCTTGTGCTGTTTTCATTGCAAATGGAAGCGATGCATTAGAGCTAGATGTACTAAATCCAATTGCCATTACTGGTCCGAAATGTTTAAAGAAACGAACAATACTTTCTTTTGCTAATACCTTTAATAAGCCGCCATATACAAAGACCCCGTGAATAATGAGTACTAACATAACGACAATCATATACTTGAACATCGCAGCGACGCCTGCAAGCCCCATTTTACCAACGGATGAAGCGAGCAAACCGAATGTTCCAATTGGGGCTAATTTCATAACGAGATTAACAAGATACATCATTAATTCGTTGCCCTGTTCAAGTAATGAATGGATACCTTGAACTCGTTTTCCTAAAATAGCTATACCGAGTCCAATCAATACGGCAAAGGCAATGATTTGTAACATGTTTCCGTCAGCCATCGCTTTTGCTGGGTTATCTGGTACGATATTTAGCAATGTGTCGACGAAAGATGTTTCAGTTTTTGCACCTTCATACTTAAGACCTTCTGTTTTAAAATTACCGCCAGCTCCTGGTTTTATAATAAGTGCAAATGTAACCGCTATAGAGATGGCAACCGCAGTTGTTACGAGAAAGAATGAAATTGATTTTAAACCGATTCTTCCAAGTTGTTTCGGATCTCCAAGGCCGGCAGCACCAAGTACGATAGAAATGAACACAACAGGAACAACTAGCATTTTAATAAGTCGAATAAACAATTGACCAATTGGGTTGAACACAAATTGATTTAGTGGCTCAAAGATAGATGGAGCAGCTAAATTTAGAGTGAGTCCAACAACTAGACCTAGAAATAATGCGATTAAGATTGCTTTTGTTTGTTTCAATAAAATCCCCCCTTTTGTTTTTGCGAAATTTCTTTCTAAAGTAATTATACCGAAAAAATACCTGATTTGACAATATTTTCTGAATTTTTCGTTTTTTTGTTTAAGTCTAGATAGACTGATTTTGTGTTTGGAAAATAAAATAGACCATCACATAGGATGGTCAAGGGAAGGGGACAATTTATGTCAATTTAATTAGGGATGGAAGTTGCTTTAAGACACTGGGGAATGTCTTATAAATTAGGGAGGAACAACTTCGATACATATACTATAAAAGGTAGGTGTGACTCTCATGTGAACATAGGGTGAAAGAGAGGGGGAGTTTTAAATAAAAGATAGAAAGACAAAAAATAAGACCATCATATATAAGATGGTCAAGGAAGGGGACAATTTATGTCAATTTAATTAGGGATGGAAGCTGTTCAAAGACACTGGGGAATGTCTTATAAATTAGGGAGGAACAACTTCGATACATATACTATAAAAGGTAGATGTGACCTCTGTGTGAACATAGAGTGAAAGAGAGAGGGAGTTTTAAATAAAAGATAGAAAGACAAAAAAATAAGACCATCATATATAAGATGGTCAAGGAAGGGGACAATTTATGTCAATTTAATTAGGGATGGAAGCTGCTTTAAGACACTGGGGAATGTCTTATAAATTAGGGAGGAACAACTTCGATACATATACTATAAAAGGTAGATGTGACCTCTGTGTGAATATAGAGTGAAAGAGAGAGGGAGTTTTAAATAAAAGATAGAAAGACAAAAAAATAAGACCATCATATATAAGATGGTCAAGGAAGGGGACAATTTATGTCAATTTAATTAGGGATGGAAGCTATTCAAAGACACTGGGGAATGTCTTATAAATTAGGGAGGAACAGCTTCGATACATATACTATAAAAGGTGGATGTGACCTCTATGTGAACATAGAGTGAAAGATATGGGGATTTGAAAAATAGTACATATGAAATTGTTATTGCTAGCAATATTGAGTTAGGATATAGAGTTTTCCAGCATAAAACGAAAAGGAATCTGAATATAAATAAAAGTTGTAATCTATGAAAAAAAGGATTATGCTCAACTATATTATGAGAATATAAGGTTTGTCCCAATTATTTAAGGGCTTTTAAAAAGCTTTTTATTGTATGAGGGGAAAGCTTCACTTTAATAAGGGAGTTAGTGATATGGACGTAACAAAAAAACAAGGGCTGTATAATCGTCTTATACGATTAAACCCACCACAAATATTAGCATTAGGCTTTTTCTGCTTAATTGTGGTTGGCGGTTTGTTATTAAAATTACCATTCGCAACGAAAGTACATATTAGTTGGGTAGATGCTTTCTTTACAGCAACGTCAGCAGCGACCGTAACTGGTTTGGGAGTAGTGGATACAGCAAGTACATTTACGATGTTTGGCGAAATTGTTATTATGTTTTTAATTCAAACAGGTGGTCTAGGCCTTATGACAATTGCCATTTTAATTGTTTGGGTACTAGGTAAAAAAATCGGATTACGCCATCGTTTATTAATTGGAGAAGCATTTAATCAAACAAATATAGGTGGTCTTGTAAAATTAGTAAAGCGTGTCTTTATATTTTCGATTTGTATTGAACTTATTGGGGTCATCTTTTTATCGTTTCGCTTTATTCCAGAGTTTGGTTTTGGAAAAGGTTTATACTATAGTATTTTTCATGTAATTGCATCTTATAATAATGCAGGATTTGCTTTATGGCCAGATAATTTAACAAGATATGTAGGGGATCCCATTATTAATATTGGGATTTGCTCTTTAATTGTAATTGGGGGACTCGGTTTTACCGTATTAATTGATATATGGTATAGCCGCAGTTTTCGAAAATTATCACTTCACTCAAAAATAATGATTATTGGAACAATAGTGCTAAATATTATAGCAATGATTGTGATTTTTGTATTGGAATATAATAATGTGAAGACGTTAGGGAATTTATCTTTAAATGAAAAACTATGGGCTTCCTTCTTTCAAGGTATTACTCCGCGGACAGCTGGATTTAATACGGTTGACTATGGAGGTATGGAAGAATCATCTATATTATTTACGATGATTTTAATGTTTATTGGTGCAGGAAGTGTATCGACAGGTGGAGGAATTAAATTAACGACGTTTGTTATCTTAATTACATCTGTCCTTTCTTTCTTTAGAAAAAAGGAGGAAATTGTTTTATTTCAGCGTACAATTAAAATGTCGACAGTAACGAGGGCCTTAGCGATTGCTGTTGCCAGTCAAATACTTATTTTAGCAGCGGTATTCATATTAATGCTTACAGAAAACTTCAGCTTTATTCAATTATTATTTGAGACAATATCAGCGTTTGGCACAGTCGGATTAACGATGGGAATTACTGCAAAGCTATCGGCATTCGGAAAATGTATTATTATGTTTGTTATGTTCTGCGGATTAATTGGACCATTAACACTTGTGTTCTCTTTAGCGCGACCAGCAAAACAAAAAATAAAATATCCATCGGAAGATGTGTTTACAGGATAAGGTATCCCGCGTTAAGCGAGATACCTTTTTCTTTTTTAGAACAGGGAGAACAATAGACCAATAAGTGCTACTCGGAATAAAATTGCGATAAGTGCAGCAATTCCACCGACAACTGCAGCGATACCGCCAGTTACAGTAGCTCCGCGATTATAAGCGTAAATACCGAGTAAAACAGAAACAAGACCAAATAGTGTTGGAAATGTAAATAGCGATAAGATAGATAGCGCAAGAGCAATAAAACCAGCAGTTGATCCAGCAGCGGACGATTTTACAACATCTTTATCGTCTTTATCATTGTAATCATAATCAATGCGTTGTGGTGCAACCTCAGCGGCGTACTCTTCTTTATAGTCACTATAATCACTATCTATTCTATCTTTTCTTTTATAATCATCAAATTTCTCAGTCAAAGTCATGACTCCTTTCATAACAAGGTTCAATAGTAGTATGTATCTCTTTTTCTTTTTTATCCCGCTATTTGTGAGAGTCGAGCTACGTACACATCCCACTGATTAAATTTTCACTATACCGGAGCATGTACAGGGAGTAGTATCTTTTAAAAGGAGGAAAATGTTTTCTTGAAATAGGAAAAGTTAGTATGACTTCCTCTATTTTGGAAAATATAAAAAGGAATAATGAGGAAAGGGTGCAATACATAATGGAACATCCAATTGAAAATTTAATGAAAACGGCAATGACAAATTTAAAAGAAATGGTAGATGTAAATACAATTGTTGGGAGCCCGGTTTCAACAGCTGACGGAAATGTAGTATTAACAGTATCTCAAGTGGCTTTTGGTTTTGGAGCTGGTGGAAGTGATTTTAAAGGGGATTTCATTACTGAAAAACATAACGGTGGGCAAAATCAGCATAAAGAGAACAAACAAGGGCATCCATTTGGAGGAGGAAGCGGGGCTGGGGTTTCCATTAGTCCAGTAGCTTTTTTAGTAGTTGGTTCTAATGGAGTGCAAGTATTACATCTCAACAGCAGTACACATTTAATTGAAAAGGCTTTAAATACTGTACCAAGCACTGTAGATAAATTTGTGAATGGTCGTCAAAAGTGAACTTGCATTTTTTAGGAATTATGATATATTAGAAAAAGTGCGCTTTAGGATGATCGGAATAATTGAAATGTAAATATATATGATGTGTGGAATAAGGGAGAGGAATTTATGATTAATATCAAAAACTTAGTAGTTGGCTTATTTATGTTAGTAAGCGGCTTTGTTGTATATGTAATAAAAGAAAAAGCTCCATTCTAAAACAGACAAACCGTTAATGTCTGTTTTTAATTTGTGAAAAAATATTGACAAGTTATTGTATTGGTGTTAGAATTTTAATTCGTGTCTCGGTTACAGCTAGTGTAAAGTAAATATCTCTTATGAATGCAATACGAAAAGTTTGCGAAAGATCGGGTAATTTTATCAACAACTTTTGTGAACAAACCCTATAAATTGTATTTGTAAGCTATATATGTATACTAGTGAATCAAGGAGCGGTCAGTGGAACCGTAATGATGAGAGAGAGGTAGGGCTTTCATCCAGTATATGTTACTTTCCCGTTAGGTGAATATAAAAAAGAGGACTCCTTTTAAAAGGAGTCCTCTTTCATTTTTCAAGTGCGACTTTCAACTTGTTGACAAATTTCATCCGTTGTTAAACCGTGAGCTGTAATGACTGATCCTTTAATTGATGTATCTGCAATGCCCATCACATTAGAATCTTGCCCAGTTACAACGCAACAATCACACCCTTGTGCATCCTGTTCTGAGTTAAGTGTAACAACTTCATGACCTTGTTGCTGAAGAGCTTGTTGAACGTCTGTTAATGAGTTTTCAACGCCAATTCTAGCCATAATTCTCACCTCCTACCATCTAATTGCTAGTATGCTCAAGTTCACTGCATTTATGAAAAGACGGTAGGAAGTAAATCTTTGTTTAGTCGTTATATACGCCAGTAAGCATTTGACTAACGAATTGATCGTTTAATGTATCTTGGGCAGAAGAAGTATTTGAATGGATGTCGATTGAAGCAATAAAATGATTATGTTCTTGCGTATTTGGTTCTACCTCTACGTAATTATCGAATTTACAAAAACCTTTCGTATCCATTAGATCAAATAATTGCAGCATTTCTACTACCTCTTGTCTCGTTCCTTTAATTTGTACACACGCCATATTTATTTCCTCCTTCATTTTGACAAATTGTTTTTTAAAAATAGGATTATGATTACGAAATGAAAAATATGAATGTTATTTTTAGACAGCGCTATTTTTGTTATTTTCCCCCTTTTTCAGCAAAAGTCGTTATATATTCCCGGATTTATAAAATCGGACGTCCGTTTATTGAATACAATAGATTCGCATCAATTGATGAAAATCCTTCTTTTAAACAAATATTTTTTTAGTGGAAATTGGCGAAAAAAATTTTTTGACTTTTTGTAAACGTTAACAATGTTGTTAAATCAATATAAGTAAAGAAGTACGTACGATTAAAAATTATAAATTTTCTAAAAATTCACTTGATTTATTTAGAAAGGAGAGTAAACTAGGAAACAATAAAAAATTCATAGAACATAGGAGGCGCTTCTAGTGAATGAGCAATGGATTTTCTTAAATGGAGAATTTGTTCCAAAAGATGAGGCAAAAGTTTCAGTATATGATCATGGCTATTTATATGGCGATGGAGTGTTTGAAGGAATTAGAGTTTATAGCGGTAATGTTTTCCGTTTGAGAGAGCACCTTGTCCGGTTGTATGAATCAGCAAAATCAATCCTTTTAGAAATTCCATATTCATTAGATGAAGTAACAAATATTGTTGTTGAGACGATTCGACAAAATAAATTATCTAATGGATACATTCGCCTGGTTGTATCAAGAGGAGCAGGAAATCTTGGATTGGATCCCGATTCATGTAAGAAGCCGAATGTAGTAGTAATTGCAGAACAATTATCTTTATTCCCACAAGAATATTATGAGAAAGGGATTCCAGTTGTAACAGTTGCAACGCGCCGAAATCGTCCCGATGTTTTATCCCCTCAAGTAAAATCTTTAAATTACTTAAACAATATTTTAGTTCGTATTGAAGCGAAATTAGCTGGAGTACAAGAAGCACTTATGTTAAATGATCAAGGATATGTAGCTGAAGGATCAGGAGATAACGTGTTTATTGTTAAAGGAAATAAATTAATTACACCACCAAGTTCTGCTGGAGCGTTAGAAGGTATTACACGAAACGCCATTTTAGAAATCGGCGAAAAACTTGGATATGACGTAAGAGAAGAGTTATTTACAAGACATGATGTATATGTAGCTGATGAAGTGTTTTTAACAGGAACAGCTGCTGAAGTTATTGCTGTTACGACAGTAGATGGTAGAACGATTGGCTTAGGGCAAACAGGTCCACATACGAACCGTTTATTAGAAGAGTTTCGTAAGTTAGTTGTAGAAGATGGAGAGAAAATTTACGAAGAAAATAAAGTTGGATAACAACTTTTTTAACATAAGAAAGCGTTGATAGGGAGGAGTAGTTGATTGTGAAGCCTCACAGAGAGTCGGTGGTTGCTGAAAACCGATGGTTCACGTCGACGAACATCGCCCTTGAGTGCTAAGCTAAAGCATTTGTCTAGGCTTAGACGGTAGCTCCGTTATTAGCTAGATCCATTTATGGATCACTGAGGCAAGAGTATTCTTGCAAAGAAGGGTGGTACCGCGAAATCTTTCGTCCCTTCAGCACATAGCTGGAGTGTGGACGTAGGATTTTTTTATTGTATAAAAGGTTGAAAAAGGGGGCTTATAAGAACAATGTCTTCAAAAACGGAAGAGAAACTGGAAACTGGTGCACAGCTATTGTTAGAAGCGCTAGAAAAGGAAGGCGTAAAAGTGATTTTCGGTTATCCGGGTGGTGCCGTTTTACCTCTCTATGATGCACTGTATGATTGTGAAATTCCGCATATTTTAACAAGGCATGAGCAAGGGGCAATTCACGCTGCTGAAGGGTATGCCAGAATTACAGGGAACCCAGGGGTTGTAATTGCAACGAGTGGCCCAGGTGCTACAAATGTAATTACGGGTCTAGCGGATGCGATGATTGATTCATTGCCACTTGTTGTATTTACAGGCCAAGTAGCAACAACGTTAATTGGGAGCGATGCTTTTCAAGAGGCGGATATTATGGGACTTACGATGCCAGTGACAAAACATAACTATCAAGTGCGAAAGGCCTCAGATTTACCTCGAATTATTAAAGAAGCATTTCATATTGCTAAAACAGGAAGACCAGGACCAGTCGTTATTGACCTTCCGAAAGATATGGTAGTCGAGAAAGGTGAGCGATGTAGCAATGTACAAATGGATTTACCAGGATATAACCCTAATTATGAACCGAATCTACTTCAAATAAACAAATTACTACAAGCAATTGAAACCGCAAAAAAACCGTTAATTTTAGCTGGAGCAGGTATACTGCATGCGAAAGCTTCGAAAGAATTGACAAGTTTTGCCCGTAAATATGAAATCCCTGTTGTGCATACGTTACTTGGACTTGGTGGTTTTCCGCCAGATGATGGGCTATTTCTAGGGATGGGGGGAATGCACGGTTCTTACACAGCCAATATGGCGTTATATGAATGCGACTTACTCATTAATATAGGTGCGAGATTTGACGATCGTCTTACTGGGAATTTAGATTTTTTTGCTAAAGGGGCGACTGTTGCACATATCGATATTGATCCAGCAGAAATTGGGAAAAATGTGCCAACAGAGATTCCTATTGTTGCAAGTGCTAAGCGGGCGTTAGAAGTATTGCTTCAATCAGAAGGAAAGAAAGAAAATCATCATGAATGGCTCTCTTTATTAAAGAGTAGAAAAGAAAAGTATCCATTCTCTTATAAACGAAATTCTGAAAGTATTAAACCTCAATACGCGATTGATATGCTATATGAAATCACGAAAGGAGAAGCGATTGTAACAACAGACGTTGGGCAACATCAAATGTGGGCAGCACAATACTATCCGTTGAAAAATCCAGATAAATGGGTAACTTCTGGCGGATTAGGAACGATGGGGTTCGGATTTCCAGCAGCAATCGGTGCGCAAATTGCAAAGAGAGATGAACTAGTTATTGCAATTGTTGGTGATGCTGGGTTTCAAATGACTCTGCAAGAATTAAGTGTATTAAAAGAACACGCTTTACCCGTTAAAGTATTTATTTTAAATAATGAAGCTTTAGGAATGGTAAGACAATGGCAAGATGAATTTTACAATCAAAGATATTCACATTCTTTATTGCCATGCCAACCAGATTTCGTCGCTCTTGCGAATGCGTATGGTATAAAAGGTGTTCGTATTGACGATCCACTTCTTGCAAAGAAGCAAATCCAGCATGCGATCGAATTACAAGAGCCAGTCGTAATCGATTGTCGTGTACTTCAATCAGAGAAGGTTATGCCGATGGTTGCACCAGGAAAAGGTGTTCACCAAATGGAGGGAGTGGAAAAAGGGTGAAGAGAATTGTTACAGCGACAGTTCGAAATCAAAGTGGTGTGTTAAACCGAATTACAGGGGTTATGACACGAAGACATTTTAATATTGAAAGTATTTCAGTAGGTCATACAGAATCATCAGATATATCGCGAATGACGATTGTTGTACACGTTGAAAGTGAACAGCAAGTTGAGCAGTTAATTAAACAACTTCATAAGCAAATCGATGTTCTGAAAGTATCAGATATTACAGAAGAAGCAATGATTGCTAGAGAGCTTGCTCTTATTAAAGTAGCAACTTCTGTAGCGAGGGCAGAATTATATAGTTTAATTGAACCATTTCGAGCCGCTGTAATAGATGTTGGGAAGGATTCCATAGTTGTGCAAGTAACAGGTACGCAAGATAAAGTAGAAGCGTTAATTGAATTACTTCGTCCATACGGTTTAAAAGAAATTGCTAGAACAGGTGTAACAGCATTTACACGTAGTATGAAAAAACAAGATAAGCAAGTTATGTTAATTCAATAATCATTTAAATATAGGGGGAAATGAAAATGGCAAAAGTTTATTATGAGAAAGATGTAACAGTAAATGTATTAAAGGAAAAGAAAGTAGCAATCATCGGATATGGCTCGCAAGGTCATGCGCATGCGCAAAATTTACGTGATAACGGATTTGATGTAGTAGTAGGTTTAAGAAAAGGTAAGTCTTGGGATAAAGCGAATGAAGATGGGTTTTCTGTATATACAGTAGCAGAAGCAGCGGAAAAAGCTGATGTAGTAATGATTCTATTACCTGATGAATTACAACCAAAAGTATATGAAGCTGAAATTGCACCAAATTTACAGGCTGGAAACTCTCTCGTGTTCGCACATGGATTTAATGTTCACTTTGATCAAGTAAAACCACCAGCGAATGTAGATGTATTTCTAGTAGCGCCAAAAGGACCGGGGCATCTCGTACGCCGTACGTTCGCCGAGGGAGGGGCTGTTCCTGCATTATTTGCAGTATATCAAGATGCAACAGGAGTTGCGACTGAAAAAGCACTTTCTTATGCTGACGGAATTGGAGCAACGAGAGCTGGTGTATTAGAAACGACGTTTAAAGAAGAAACAGAAACAGATTTATTTGGAGAGCAAGCTGTACTCTGCGGCGGAGTGACTGCACTTGTAAAAGCAGGATTTGAAACGTTAGTTGATGCGGGATACCAGCCTGAACTTGCATATTTTGAATGTTTACATGAACTGAAGCTAATCGTTGACCTTATGTATGAAGGTGGACTTGAAAATATGAGATATTCAGTTTCAGATACAGCGCAGTGGGGAGACTTCGTATCAGGACCACGCGTTGTTACTGAAGATACGAAGAAAGCGATGGGGGCAGTATTAGCAGAAATTCAAGATGGTACATTTGCAAGAGGCTGGATTGCAGAGCATAAAGCAGGAAGACCAAATTTCCACGCGACAAATGAGAAAGAGAATGAACATGAAATCGAAGTAGTAGGACGTAAATTACGTGAAATGATGCCTTTCGTACAGCCGCGAGTAAAGGTAGGGATTAAATAATATGAAGCAGATTTTGTTCATGGATACAACGCTTCGTGATGGCGAACAATCACCAGGAGTAAATTTAAATGAACAAGAGAAGTTACAAATTGCTAGGCAATTAGAGAGGCTTGGTATTCATGTAATGGAAGCTGGATTCGCGGCAGCTTCCGAAGGTGACTTCCAATCGGTAAAACGCATCGCGAATACAATTCAAAACGCTACGGTTATGAGTTTAGCTAGAGCGAAAGAAAGTGACATTCGAAGGGCATATGAAGCTGTGAGAGGCGCTGTATCTCCTCGTCTACACGTATTTCTAGCTACGAGTGATATTCATATGAAATATAAACTTTGTATGTCAAAAGAAGATGTGTTAAATAGTATTCATCGCTCGGTTACGCTCGGAAAATCATTATTTCCGACAGTACAATTTTCTGCAGAAGATGCGACAAGAACATCGAGAGCATTTTTAGCTGAAGCAGTAGAAATTGCGATTCGAGCAGGAGCGAATGTAATTAATATTCCGGATACAGTTGGATATACAAATCCGGAAGAGTATTATTCTCTTTTTAAATACTTACAAGAATCCGTTCCATCATATGAAAAAGCGATTTTTTCTTGTCATTGTCACGATGATCTTGGTATGGCAGTAGCAAATTCGTTAGCTGCGGTTGAAGGGGGAGCAGTGCAAGTAGAAGGAACGATTAATGGCATTGGAGAAAGAGCAGGGAATGCAGCGTTAGAAGAAGTTGCAGTAGCTCTTCATATTAGAAAAGATTTTTATAAAGCAGAACCTTCGATGACTTTAAAAGAAATTAAGGCGACGAGTACATTAGTAAGTAGGTTAACGGGTATGGTTGTACCGAAAAATAAAGCAATCGTTGGAGCGAATGCATTTGCTCATGAATCAGGCATCCACCAAGATGGGGTTTTAAAAGAAGTAACAACTTATGAAATTATCGAACCAGCGCTTATAGGAGAATCTCAAAATCTCTTTGTACTTGGGAAACATTCTGGCCGTCATGCGTTTACGGAAAAAATGAAAGAGCTTGGTTATGAATTTACAAATGAAGAGCGAGATGCGGCATTCGAAGCATTTAAAAAATTGGCGGATCGTAAAAAGGAAATTACTGAGGAAGATTTACGCGCAATTATGCTTGGTGAAGCAGCATTTGCAGCCCAGCAATATAACATTACGCAATTACAAGTGCATTTCGTATCAAATAGTACACAATGCGCAACAGTTGTGCTGAAGGATGAGGAAGGAAATGTATATGAAGATGCAGCCACTGGTTCTGGTAGTATTGAAGCGATATACAATGCGATTCAAAGAATTTTAGGATTAGAATGTGAATTGGCAGATTATCGCATACAATCTATTACACAAGGTCAAGATGCACTTGCTCACGTTCATGTTGAATTAAAAGAAGGTAGTCACCAAATATCAGGTTTCGGAGTTGCGCAAGACGTATTGGAAGCGTCGGCGAGGGCTTATGTCCATGCAGCAGGGAAATTAAAATCTCTTATAGCGCTTGTGAAATAAATAATTGATAGGTGAGAGAAGCTTTCCTCACCTATCAAATTAAAGTTCTGAAAATTCAGTTAAAAGGAGTGTTAAAAATGGAAAAACATATCGTTTGTTTAGCTGGTGATGGTGTCGGTTCAGAAGTAATGGAGAGTGCGAAGGAAGTATTGCATATGGTAGAAAGGCTATATGGACATCATTTTCATCTGCAAGATGAGTACTTTGGTGGTATTGCTATCGATTTAACTGGGCAACCATTACCACAGCGAACACTTGCCGCCTGTTTAGCGAGTGATGCGGTTTTACTTGGAGCAGTAGGTGGACCAAGGTGGGATAGTGCGAAAGAAAGGCCTGAGAAAGGATTATTAGCATTAAGAAAAGGACTCGGTGTATTTGCGAATGTTCGCCCTGTAACGGTAGAAAGTGCAACTGCACATTTATCACCATTAAAAAACGCTGATGAAATTGATTTCGTTGTCGTTCGTGAATTAACAGGCGGAATTTATTTTTCTTATCCGAAAGAGCGAACGGAAGAAGTGGCGACAGATACACTTACGTATCATCGCCATGAAATTGAACGTATCGTTTCGTATGCTTTTCAATTAGCAAATAAGCGGAAGAAAAAAGTAACATCTATTGATAAAGCGAATGTTTTAGAGTCTAGTAAATTATGGAGAACTGTGACAGAAGAAGTAGCACTTCGCTACCCAAATGTGGAAGTAGAACACATTTTAGTAGATGCAGCAGCTATGGAATTAATTCGGAATCCAGGAAGATTTGACGTTATTGTAACGGAAAATTTATTTGGTGATATTTTAAGTGATGAGGCTTCAGTATTAGCTGGATCATTAGGAATGCTTCCATCAGCAAGTCACGCTGAAAAGGGACCTTCATTATATGAGCCTATTCACGGATCAGCACCGGATATTGCGGGGAAAAATAAGGCGAATCCAATTGCGATGATGCGTTCTGTTGCAATGATGCTTGGGCAATCGTTCGGATTAACGAGAGAAGGAGATGCAATTGAAGAAGCAGTTTCTGCAGTCCTTAAATCAGGGAAATGTACAGCAGATATCGGGGGGACTGAAACGACAACTTCATTTACAAAGGCAGTTATTCAAGAAATGGAAGAGCAAGCGTTAGTAGGGAGAGGAAGATAATGGGAAAAAGGTTACTAGATAAGCTTTGGGAAAGACATGTAGTTGCGACTAATGAAAATGGATTGGATTTATTATATATCGATCTACATCTTGTTCATGAAGTAACGTCACCGCAAGCCTTTGAAGGCTTGCGGCTTACAAATCGAACAGTCCGCAGACCAGATTTAACATTTGCAACGATGGATCATAATATTCCAACGAAAGATGTTTGGAATATTACCGACCGCATTGCGAAGCAGCAACTAGATACACTTCGGCAAAACTGTAAACAATTTCAGGTGCCATTAGCGGATATCGGAGATGAAGAGCAAGGGATCGTTCATGTAATAGGACCAGAACTTGGACTCACACAGCCAGGAAAAACGATTGTTTGTGGTGATAGTCATACAGCAACACACGGTGCTTTTGGCGCACTAGCGTTTGGTATTGGTACGAGTGAAGTGGAACATGTATTGGCAACGCAAACGTTATGGCAACGAAAGCCGAAAGCGATGGGCATTGAGTTAAAAGGAAAGTTACCGCAAGGTGTCTATGCGAAAGATATTATTTTACACCTTCTTTCAAAGTACGGAGTAGCAGTTGGAACAGGTTACGTAATGGAATTTTACGGAGAGGCCATTCATGCTATGGATATGGAAGAGAGGATGACGCTTTGCAATATGGCAATTGAAGGGGGAGCAAAGGCTGGCATTATTGCACCAGATGAAAAAACGTTTGCTTACGTAAAAGGGCGTAAATATGCACCGAAAGACTATGAATCTATTAAGGAAAAATGGTCAGAACTTTATACAGATTTAGATGCAGTTTATGATTTACATATTCTAGTAGATGTTACGGATTTAGCGCCGTACGTTACGTGGGGAACAAATCCTAGTATGGGTGTTCGGATCGATGAGAAATTGCCAGAAAAGCATGATGCAAATGATGAAAGAGCGTTTTCTTATATGGGATTGAGTCCCGGACAAAGTACGTATGACATTCCAGTTCAACATGTTTTCATTGGATCTTGTACAAATTCCAGGCTTTCTGACTTAGAAATTGCTGCATCTGTCGTGAAAGGTAAAAAAGTAAAAGAAGGTGTGCGAGCACTTGTTGTACCTGGATCTCAAAGGGTAAGAGAAGCAGCGATGCATAAAGGATTACATCGCATATTTGAAGAAGCTGGATTTGAATGGAGAGAGCCCGGATGCTCAATGTGTCTAGGTATGAATCCAGATCAAGTGCCTGAAGGAGAACATTGTGCCTCTACGTCCAATCGCAATTTTGAAGGAAGACAAGGAAAGGGAGCACGAACGCATTTAGTTAGCCCGGCAATGGCGGCAGCGGCTGCGTTATATGGTCATTTTGTTGATATTAGAAAGGAGAGTTATGATGGAGCCATTTCGTATTCATAAAGGTACTGCCGCAGTATTGATGAATGATAACATTGATACAGATCAAATTATTCCGAAGCAATATTTAAAGAGAATTGAAAGAACTGGGTTTGGGAAGTTTTTATTTGATGAGTGGCGATATGATAATAATCGCCAAGAAAACCCTAATTTCCCGCTTAATGCACAAGAAAGAAAAGGAGCCAGCATATTAATCACAGGTGATAATTTTGGATGTGGCTCGTCAAGAGAACATGCTCCATGGGCACTTGCTGATTATGGTTTCCGCGTTATTATCGCTGGAGGATTTGCCGATATCTTTTATATGAATTGTATGAAGAATGGCATGTTACCGATTGTAATGGATAAAGATATGCGTGAACAACTTGCTAAAACAGATGCGAGGGAACAAATTACAGTTGATTTAGAAAATGAAATAATGACAACGAATACGCATAGATTCCATTTTACGATCGAGAAAATGTGGAAAGAGAAGTTATTAAATGGTTTAGATGAAATTAGTATTACAATGCAATATGAACAAGAAATAAAAGAGTATGAAAGAAAAGTGGCTTTACATTAAAAAATGACGGAATATTAAAAATGTATTTACATTCAAAATTAACTGTTATATACTATGTGAAAATCAGAGGAGAAAGGGAGTAAGTATTATGAATACAATAAAATCTATTACAATGCTTACACAACTACATCATCATACATGAAGCCCTTGAACCTAGCGTGAAAACGTGTAGGTACAAGGGTTATTCCCGTTGTACCTACACTCTACTGAAGAGCCTTGTAGGTATTTTGTCTACAAGGCTCTTTTTATTTTCGGCTTAGGGGAATGAAATAGGCATACATTAGAAGGGGAAAGGTGTGAAAATTTAGATGACAAAATGGAAACGAGCAAACCCGAATGGAACGAGAGATTATTTATTCGAAGAATGTACGTTAATTGAAGAAGTAGAACAAAAATTAAGGCTTACTTTTTTAGAGAGAGGTTATGAGGAAATAAGAACACCTACAATTGAATTTTATGATGTTTTTGCATTTCAAAATAGACCGATAGATGAAGAGAAGATGTATAAATTTTTTGATGAAAAGGGAAGGATTATCGTTTTACGTCCAGATATGACAATTCCTTTAGCGAGAGTTATTGGAACACAGAGATGGGATACGCCACTTAAAGTGACGTATAGCGGGAATGTATTTCGAGCGAATGAATCCCATTCTGGAAAATATAATGAAATCGTACAAAGTGGTATTGAAGTTATCGGGATTGATAATGTAAGAGCTGAAATTGAATGTGTAATAAGTGTCATTCAAGCACTTCAAAAGTTGAAGGTGCAATCTTTTACAATTGAGATTGGGCAAGTACAGTTATATAAATGTATTGTAAAAAAACTCTCCATCCAGGATGAAGAAGAAAGGGTACTTAGAACGTATATAGAAAGTAAAAATTATGCAGCCCTCTCAAATTTTATCGGAGAAAAGAAATTAGATCGATGCGATGAGACAGTAAGATTACTTGAGAAATTGCCAAGGCTATTTGGAAATTTAGAAGTTATTGAGGAAGCAGAAAAGCTTGCTTCAAGTAATGAAATGAAAATGGCAATTGCAAGAGTAAAAGAAATGTATGAAACAATTGAAACGTTAGGATATGGTTCTTACATATCAATTGATTTGGGCATGATTCAACACTTAGATTACTATACAGGTGTTATTTTCAAAGGATATATATATGAAATTGGAGAAGAAATCGTTAGTGGCGGAAGATACGATGAGCTAATTGGGAATTTTGGAGAAATGCTGCCAGCTGTTGGACTCGCGGTACAAGTAAATCAAATTGTGAAGGCGCTGCAAGAGCAGCAAGAACCATATGAACGAAATCAAATTGATATTGTGATTCATTATGAGTTAAATAGATTAGCGGAAGCAGAAAGGTTACGAAATTTACTTCGAAAGGATGGGAAAAATGCTTGGCTATCTCTATTCTCTAATTTAAGCGATACCTTTCAATTTGCAAGAAAAAATAAAATAGGAACGGTCGTTGAGGCAAAGAATGAATACTTAGTGGAATATGTATGGAATGAGAAATGGGTAGTCCAGAAAGAAGGAGAGGCTTCATGCGTAACATTCAAATTGCGTTAACGAAAGGAAGATTAGAAAAACATGTCATTCCACTTTTTGAGCAGATTGGAATTGATTGTTCCGAGCTCAAAAATAAAGGTCGGAAGCTTGTATTTCAAAGTGAAAATACAAATGTTTCATTTATTTTAGTAAAAGCGGTTGATGTTGCTACTTATGTAGAACATGGGGTAGCTGATATTGGCATCGTTGGAAAAGATATTTTAATGGAAAACGAGAAAGATATTTATGAAATGCTGGATTTAGGAGTGGGGATTTGTAAGTTTTGTGTTGCTTCTATTCCTACGTATAATCCGAAGAGTTACCGGAAGAAAAGAATCGCTACGAAATACCCCCATATTACTTCTACTTATTTTCATGATAAGGGAGAGGATGTAGAAATTATTAAGATAGAAGGTTCTGTAGAAATCGCTCCTCTTCTTGGATTGGCAGATGCGATTGTAGATATTGTTGAAACAGGAAAAACATTACAAGAGAATGGACTCATTGTATTTGAGGAAATGTACTTTATATCGGCTCGGATGATTGTAAATAAGGCAGCCTTAAAAACTAAAAAAGACGAAATATTCAGCATTATAAATATGATGGAGCAAGAAATCTTATCAGGGAAATAGGAGGATTTAAAATGGAAATCATTTATGAAGAATTTAAGGAGGCATTATCTAAAATAAAAGTGCTAAGAGAAAACGCCAATATAATAGAAGAAACTGTTCAAAGAAGTGTAAGAGAAATCATTAGACATGTAAGGGAAGGGAAAGATGAGGCTTTATCTTTCTATACAAAAAAGTTTGATGGTGTAGAGATGAAAAATTTTCGTGTAAGTGAAGAAGAAATACAGCAAGCGAGTATGTTTGTAGAGAATTCATTTTTAGAAGCTTTAAAAGAGGCGAAGAAAAACGTTGTTTCGTATCACGAAAAGCAAAAGAAGCACTCAATATTCGATTGTGAAAGTAAAGGGATAATTAGAGGGCAACTCATTCGGCCGTTAGAAAATGTAGGTGTATATGTACCGGGTGGGACAGCCTCATATCCTTCTTCAGTATTAATGAATGTATTGCCGGCGAAACTCGCAGGTGTGAAAAAGATTGTAATGGTAACACCGCCGAGGAAAGGAGGAATTGATCCACATATATTAGCTGCTGCAGATCTTGCGGGAGTAGATGAAATTTATACGATAGGTGGCGCACAAGCAATTGCTGCTTTAGCATACGGGACGGAATCGATTCCGAAAGTGGATAAAATAGTTGGACCGGGAAATTTGTACGTCGCTCTAGCGAAACGAGAAGTATACGGAATAGTAAATATCGATATGATTGCTGGTCCATCAGAAATTGTAGTTGTCGCGGATGAAACAGGTAATGCAAAATATATCGCAGCGGATTTATTATCGCAAGCAGAGCATGATGAGAGAGCAACGGCGATTTGTATTACAACGAATATGGAACTAGCTAAAGAAGTAGAAAAAGAGGTAGAAAGACAGTTAGAAACGTTACCAAGAAGTGAAATTGCACGTGAATCAATAAATAGAAATGGAGCCATCTTTATCGTTCCTTCTTTAGAGGAGGCGCTAAAGTTATCAAATGAAATTGCTCCAGAACATTTAGAGTTACATATAAAAGAACCAATGAATGCTCTAGATTATGTGAAACATGCAGGCTCTATTTTCCTTGGGCCATATTCACCTGAACCGCTCGGGGATTATTTAGCGGGACCGAATCATGTATTACCAACGAGCGGAACGGCAAGATTCTTTTCTCCGTTATCAGTCGATGATTTCGTGAAAAAATCAAGTTTTATTTCTTATACGGAGGAAGCATTAAAAAATGTACAGCATCATATTGTAGAGCTTGCAAATAAAGAAGGGTTACATGCACATGCGAGAGCAATCCAAATAAGGTTTGAGGAGGAAAAATAATGCGTCAGTCCAGTCAAGCACGTGAGACGACAGAAACAAAAATTAAATTAAATTTGCAGCTTGATGAAAGTACAAATGTATCTATTCAAACAGGGGTTGGTTTTTTCGATCATATGCTTACTTTATTTGCTAGACATGGAAGATTTGGATTGCAGGTTGAAGCAGAAGGTGATGTATTTGTCGATGCACATCACACCGTTGAAGATGTTGGAATTGTACTCGGAAATTGCTTGAAAGAAGCATTGCAAAACAAAGAGGGAATTAATCGTTACGGTTCTGCGTATGTACCGATGGATGAATCTTTAGGATTTGTGGCAATTGATATAAGTGGACGCTCATATTGTGTATTTCAAGGGGAATTAACAAATCCGAAGCTCGGGGATTTTGATACAGAATTGACGGAAGAATTTTTTAGAGCAGTTGCACATGCTGCCAATATTACATTACATGCGCGCGTTCTATACGGAAGTAATACACATCACAAAATTGAAGCATTATTTAAAGCTTTTGGTAGAGCGCTTAGAGAAGCGGTCGAAAAAAATGCTAACATTACTGGTGTAAATTCAACGAAAGGAATGTTGTAATTGATTGCCATTATAGATTATGGAATGGGGAATATTCGCAGTGTAGAGCAAGCATTAAAATATATTGGCGCAGAGTACATTGTAACGAGTGATAAAAAAGAGATATTGAGAAGCGATGGCGTGATTTTACCGGGAGTAGGTGCATTTCCGAAAGCGATGGACGTATTAGAAGAAAGAGATTTAGTGTGTGTACTAAAAGAGGTTTGTGATATAGGAAAACCACTCCTCGGTATATGTTTGGGCATGCAGCTTTTATTTGAACGAAGTGAGGAACTAAAAGATTGTAGCGGGTTAGGTTTACTACCAGGGGAAATTCGTAAGTTAAAAGTTTCGTATAAAATTCCTCATATGGGATGGAATGAATTAAGGAAGGAAAGAGAATTTCCGCTTTGGAATGGATTAGTGGATGGTTCTTTCGTGTATTATGTTCACTCATATTACGCGGATTGTCCAGATGAAATTGTATGCGGAGTAAGTGATTATGGAATGCAAGTACCAGGGTTTGTCGCGAAAGGAAATGTATTTGGTGCACAGTTTCATCCAGAAAAAAGTGGCGAAATTGGCATGCAAATATTAAAAAATTTTCAAGGGGTGGTAGAAGCATGGAAATCTTCCCAGCTATCGATTTAAAAGAAGGACGATGCGTTAGACTTTATCAAGGAGAGTTTAGTAAAGAAACGGTGATGAATGAAGATCCAGTAGCGCAGGCGATCATATTTGAAAAGCTTGGAGCGGAAATACTACACATTGTTGATTTAGACGGTGCAATTGCTGGCGAGTCTTTAAATTTGCCCGTCATTGAAAAAATCTGCAAGGCGGTACGTATTCCTGTGCAAGTGGGAGGAGGAATTCGTTCACTTGTAACGGTGGAGAAGTTATTGTCAGCAGGTGTAGAAAAAGTGATTTTAGGAACAGCAGCTCTTTATGATAAGTCATTTTTAGAGGAAGCAGTTCGTCTATATAAAGAGAAAATCATTGTTGGAATTGATGCGAAAAATGGTTTCGTAGCAACGAGAGGTTGGCTTGATCTATCTGAAATTTCTTACGTTAGTTTAGCGAAACAAATGGAAAGTTTAGGTGTTCAAACGATTGTGTTTACAGACATTTCGAAAGACGGGACGCTTGCAGGTCCAAATTTTGAACAATTAGCGATACTTCAAAAAAGTGTGGGCATTCGTCTCATCGCCTCTGGAGGAGTGGCATCTATTCAAGATGTGAAAAAGTTAAATGATATGAATATATATGGTGTCATAATTGGAAAGGCGCTTTACGAGAAAACGATTGATTTAGAAGAAGTATTACAGGTAACGAAGTTATGTTAGCGAAACGAATTATTCCATGTCTAGATGTGAAAGAAGGGCGAGTCGTAAAGGGTGTAAATTTTATAGGATTACAAGATGTCGGTGATCCGGTTGAAATAGCTGAAGCATATAACGAGGCAGGGGCAGATGAAATCGTATTTTTAGATATTACGGCGACTCATGAAGGAAGAAAAACGATTATAGATGTTGTAGAAAAAACAGCAGCAAAAGTATTTATTCCTCTTACGGTTGGCGGGGGGATATCAAGTGTGAAAGATATGTACAATTTACTAAGAGTTGGGGCAGACAAAGTTTCACTAAACTCAGCGGCAGTGCGAAACCCGAAGTTAATAGAAGAAGGGGCAGAACACTTTGGATCACAATGTATTGTCGTGGCAATTGATGCTAGAAAAGTAGCAGAAGATAAATGGAACGTATATGTCAACGGTGGAAGAGTTGACACAGGAATGGATGCCATAGAATGGGCGAAGCGTGTTGTTAAACTTGGGGCAGGTGAAATTTTGTTAACGAGTATGGATGCAGATGGAACGAAAAGCGGATATGACCTTCGTTTAATAGAAGAAATTTCAAAAAGTGTTTCTATTCCAGTCATCGCATCAGGAGGCTGTGGTCATACGGATCATATTATAGAAGTTTTTCAAAAGACAACGGTTGATGCAGCGTTAGCGGCATCCATCTTTCATTATGGTGAGGCGACAGTGCAGAGTGTAAAGCGAAAATTAAGAGATGCAAATATTGAGGTGCGGTTATGAAACCTAATTTTTCAAAAGGATTAATACCGGCAATTGTCATCGAAGAAGGTACGAAAGACGTTTTAATGCTAGCTTATATGAATGAAGAAGCATATAAAAAAACGTTAGAGACGAAAAGAACATGGTTTTATTCTCGTTCGAGGCAGTCGTTATGGAATAAGGGGGAAACATCAGGGAATGTTCAATATGTGCAATCTTTATATTTAGATTGTGATCAAGATTCAATTGTTGTGAATGTGAAACAAGTAGGACCTGCTTGTCATACGGGAGAGAAGACATGTTTTTACTATCAAATTATATAGGGGGATACATATGGAAAATGCCTTTAAGTTGCTGTATAAAACAATTGAAGAACGAAAGGGAAGCCCACTTCCTGAATCGTATACAAATTATTTATTTTCAAAAGGAGAAGATAAAATTTTAAAGAAGATTGGTGAAGAGTGTGCTGAAGTAATTATCGCATGTAAAAATAATGATAAAGAAGAAGTAGTGAAAGAAATGGTTGATGTATTTTATCACTGTTTCGTTTTATTAGCTGAAAAAAATATTGCATTGGAAGATGTGATGCGAGAGGTGAAAGAACGAAATGGAAAGCTTTCGAGAGTTGGGGATAGAAGGGAAATAGATACATTATAAGGGGGAATGTATATGAAAGTAGATTATCATCTTCACTTAGAAGAAGGACCGTATTCAATAGGATGGCTTGCTAAAATAAATGAAGCGTTGGAATGTTATGAACCGCTTCAAGAAAGACATTCTATTGATTGGCTTATGAAAACACAAGAGCGTTTGCAAAAGCGTGTGAAGGAAGGGCCATTTACAACAGAATGGATAGATCTATATTTAGAAGAAGCTGTGCGAAAAGGAATAAAAGAAGTGGGAATTGTTGATCATCTATATCGTTTTCATGAAGCAAAAGGATATTATGAAAAATATGTAGATATTAGTGATTCTAAGCTCGGTCGTATACAGAAAGAATGGTTAGATCAAGTAAGGGTAGTTTCACTGTATGATTTTACAAAGGCAATTGAAGAGGCGAAAGAACGATGGGGGAAAAGAGGTGTCACACTTAAACTTGGAATTGAAGCGGATTATTTTATTGGTTGTGAAGGAGAGTTAAAAGAATTATTAGCGCTAGGAGACTTTGATTATGTAATTGGTTCCGTTCATTTTCTAAATGGCTGGGGATTTGATAATCCAGATACGAAAGAATATTTTGAGGTGCATGACCTACGCGCATTATATGATATGTTTTTTAAAACAGTTGAGAGTGCGATTCGTACCGAGTTATTTGATATTATCGCTCATCTTGATAATATAAAGGTATTTAATTATCGATTGGATGAGAATGAACAGCTTTCTTATTATGAGGAAATTGCCTGTGCATTAGTAGAAACGAATACGGCAACAGAAATAAATGCAGGATTATACTATCGTTATCCTGTTCGTGAAATGTGCCCAAGTCCACTATATTTACAAGTATTAGCTAAGTATGGTGTTCCAATTACGATTTCTTCGGATGCCCATTACCCAAATGATTTAGGGAATTATGTACAAGAAAATATACAAACATTACGAGCTCACGGTGTTACTCAGGTTGCAACATTTACGAAGCGAGCAAGAGTAATGAGGTCGCTTGAAGAAGAAGTAACAAATTCAAAATGAAACGCAATTTTTTGATGAAAACTGTCCTTTTTGTTCAAAATAAGAAAGAATGAAAAGGAGGGTAAGAAATGGCGAAACAACAAAACAAACAAAATGTACAAGGTGCACAGCAACAAGCTTATACTTCTGAAACGAATGCTGCATCTCAATCGGTTATTGAGGAGCAAATTAGCGATACGGTTGCAGAAGGAACTATTGATGTGAAGCTTGGAAAAGAATCGCAGGAAAAAGCGTAAGAAGAGGGGAGAGTTGCATCTCCTCTTTTTTCATGGAAAAGTGTCGATTTTCAAAACTATAATCAAATTCCTTGGTTTTTATATGTGGATTTCTTACAATGAAATATAAGAGATGTCTTATTTTCTATAGAAGAGGTGTTAGTAGTGGCAAAAATATTAGTAGCGGGAAAAATTCCGGAAATTGGATTAGAACTATTAAAAGATCATAATGTAGAAATGTACAATAAAGAGGAGTTAATTTCTATAGATGAATTAACAGAGCGTGTAAAAGATAAAGATGCATTGTTAAGTTTACTTTCGACAAAGGTGCCAAAAGAAGTTATTGATGCAGCGCCTCATTTAAAGATTGTTGCAAACTATGGTGCTGGTTACGACAATATTGATTACACGTATGCGGGCGAAAAAGGAATTGCAGTTACGAATACACCGAAAGTATCAACGGAAGCGACTGCAGAATTAACATTTGCACTTCTTTTAGCAGCGGCGCGTAGAATTCCTGAAGGGGATACGTTATGTCGTACGACTGGATTTAACGGATGGGCACCGTTATTTTTCTTAGGACGAGAAGTCCATGGTAAGACAATCGGAATTATAGGTCTTGGAGAAATCGGGAAGGCTGTTGCAAAACGTGCGAAAGCATTTGGAATGGATGTTTTATATACAGGGCCAAATCGTAAGCTTGAAGCTGAAAGTGAACTGGGAGCAACGTATGTGACGTTGGAAGAATTATTACAAACAGCAGACTTTATTACAATTAACTGTGCTTATAATCCGAAATTACATCATATGATTGATGAAGAGCAGTTTAAAATGATGAAGAAAACAGCGTATATTGTAAATGCTTCACGTGGACCAATTATGAATGAAGCAGCACTTGCTCATGCATTAAAAACGAATGAAATTGAAGGAGCAGCTCTTGACGTGTTTGAATTTGAACCGAAAATTACAGAAGAGCTAAAAGAATTAAAGAATGTAGTACTTGCTCCACACGTAGGGAATGCAACATTTGAAACTCGTGATGCGATGGCTGAAATGGCTGTCAGAAATATTTTAGCTGTATTAAACGGCGAAGAGCCAGTAACACCTGTAAATCAAAAGGTATTAGTTACAAAATAAAAAGAAACCTTCCGGACTCGGAAGGTTTTCTTATTTTTCTTTATTGGCTTTTTTAGACGGTCTTTGTCTAATGAATTGAGATAACATGTACAAAATATATAGTGGAATGGCAATGAATAAGAAAACAGAAAAATTTCCAAATCCTGTTTGATACATTGTAATAATGATTCCAACTAAAAATAGTGTAATAATGATGCTATATCGTGGAATTGGTACATCTTTTAAACTCGGGATACGAATGCGGCTCACCATTAAAAATGCGAACGTTACAAATACGGTAATAAGAACGATTTTTGGAATGGTATGTGAAAATAATGTTAAGAAAGCAACAAGCCCTCCCGCTGCTGTAATCGGTACTCCAGTGAAATATTTCATTGAAGTAGAAGATGGTGTTACATTAAATCGTGCTAAACGATATGCTCCGAAAAGAGGGAATAATCCCGCTATGTATAATCCGATGATTCCGTAGTTTGAGAAAGATGTGTAATACATTAAAACAGCTGGTGCTGCACCAAATGTTACGACATCTGCAAGCGAGTCGAGCTCTTTTCCCATTTGTGAATCAACACGTAATAAACGAGCAACACGACCATCAAGACTATCTAACATCATCCCGATAAGTACTAAAATAGCAGCTGATTTATAATATCCTAAAGATGCATAGCCGATTGATAAAAATCCGCTATATAAATTTCCGAGCGTAAATAAGTTTGGAATAGCTGCTCTATACAAAATCTGATCCCTTGCTTTCTGTAATAAATTCTTAATTAGTGTATGAAAGTTTACTTATTTTATCATACCATAAATTTATTCCTCATACGAAAGAAATTACCAATTTGTGAAAGATTTCATAGAAGGATGGTTCGAAAATTAAGTGAAAATAAAAAGAGGAAGCAACTTGTATAAAGTTGCTTCCTTTACTATTCAAATTTCGTTGTCATCGTTCCGGTTTTATATCGGTTATTAGGATCGAAGCGTAATAAATCTCCATAAATTAATTTATCGGAGAGTTTTAATTCTGTTTTTGCTTTTTCAATATACGGCTGACATAACGTCATGTCAGCTTCTTCACCCGTACTTCTTTTGTAGCACATATTTTTTGTATAAACATACTCTTCAGAAACAAAGCTACCATCACGCATTACCATAAGCGGGTCTTTCTCTTTAATAAATAAGTCAGTTCCAAATTCAACGGATTTATTTGTTTTAATACCAAGTAAATGAAGGAGCGTTGGCTTAATATCAATTTGACCGGATACTTTAGAAACAACTTTTCCTTCTTGGCCAGGCACATGAATAATAAGAGGGACTCGTTGTAATTGCATAGAATCGAATGGTGTAATAGTATCTTTTCCTAGGAACTGTGCCATAGCTGCGTTATGGTTTTCGGAAATACCGTAATGATCACCATAAATGACAATAACGGAATTATCATATAATCCTTCTTCTTTTAATTGTTGAATAAATAATTTAAGAGCTTCATCTGTGTAACGAACAGTTGGGAAGTAGCGGTTTACAACACCACTTTCCGAGTTGAATTCATCAACATATTGATCTTCCGGATTTAGAAGAAACGGAAAATGATTTGTTAATGTAATAAATTTTGTATAGAACGGTTGCGGTAAAGATTTTAACTTTGGAATAGATTGTTCAAAGAACTCTTTATCTTTTAATCCCCAACCGACAGACATTTGCTCCGTTCCTGCGTAATCATTTAAATTAAAATAACGATCATATCCAAGCGCAGGATACATTACATCCCGATTCCAAAACGTTTTATCGTTTGAATGGAAAACGGCAGAAGAATATCCGTATTTCTTTAATTGTTCTGGTGTCGCTGTGTATTCATTTGTTGCATGAGTAAAGAATACAGAACCACGATCTAGCGGATAAAGTGAGTTTTCAACGATAAATTCAGCATCAGAAGTTTTGCCTTGTCCAGTTTGATGATAGAAGTTATCGAAATAGAAACTATCCTTAATAAATTCATTTAAAAATGGTGTAATTTCTTTTCCATTTATTTTTTTATTAATAACAAAGTTTTGTGTAGATTCCATTGAAATTAAAATTACATTTTTACCTTTTGCAGCTCCAAATAAGTTTTTATCAACTTGTTTGTCTTTTGAGTCTGTATAGTTTTTAATTTCAGAAAACCCATCCCCACTTGCAAATACACGCTCAGCTGAAGACTTGGATTGAAGCGTAATATCAAATAGATGGTATGTGTATAAACCTAAATTCTTCACGACAGTTTGACGGTCAAATGAGCGCGAGAACATTTGTGGTTTATAAATAACTGATACAACAATTTGTAGTGCTAATAAAGCTGTTACACCGCTAAAGAAAGTTCGCTTCTCTGAGCGGGAAAGTGGTGTTTTGTCGCCAAATGATGGGAATTTACGTGAAATAAACATTAAAATAATTGCATCTGCAAATAAAAGTAATGTTTTGTACGTAAAGAGTTCTTTTATACTTGTCCCTAAATCAGCCATATTGTTTGTTTGGAATAAAACCGGGAAAGTAACGAAATCGTTATAGAACCCATAAAACATTGCGTTTCCAAATAAAATAAATGACAGTATAAAACTGATTCCAATTATAATTCGGTTTCGGTGCTTAGATGCAAGTAAAGCTAAGCCGAAAAATAAAAGTAACGCAGCTAGTGGATTGATAAAAAGCATGAATTCTTCAAAGAAATTATCAATTTTAATATCAAATGCTAGCTTGTACACAATATATGTTTTAATCCATAGTAAAACGACTGCAACGAGTGCAAATCGCAGTTTTGGAAACAGATGTTGTAGCATAATATACTCCTCTCCTAAAAAGCATGACAGTTCTTGTGAGTCAGTTTGCTTAACCACTCATTTTATATATACGAACAGTCCTTTGTTATTATGATTATTATACTATGAGTATCATTATACGAAAATAAAAGAAGGTTGTGGGCTTTTTTATAATAATCGAGTAGAAAAAGAGTGGTGGGAGACAATAAAACAGAATTTCTATGTATGATAATTATCGTACGCAGAAAGAATCGCGTGATAATACGGAGGTTATAATGCGAAAATTATTATATTTTATAGCATGCAGTAGTGTTATACTTTTTACTTCACCGAGTGTGTCGGTAGCCCAATATGATGCACCTCTTATGGAAGATGCACTTTATTCTGTTTTATTTCCAAAAATAAATAAAGCAATTGAAAAACAATATGGAAGTTTGAAACCTTATCAATGTCCTAAAATTATTAGTTTAAAAAAAGTGTATAGCGGTACATATTTATTTCAAGCAAGTATTGAAGTGACAAAGTATGAACGTGTTGCTGGGAAAATTGCTCCACCATTTGAGAAGGTAACGATTACATTTAATAACGAAGAAGGCGAATGGGAAGTGACAAAGATTTCAGTAAAGCGCTTACCAAATGATACGAAACTAAACTGTAAAAAAACAATATAAAAAATTGTTTGACAAATAAAATGGTCCTTTGGTATTGTTAATAGCAACAATTAGATGTTTGAAAATTAAATAGACTTACCTCATCTACTCTCAAAGGTAGAGGCCGCGATAGGAAAGAGTAAGCTATGGGAGATTTAATGGAATCTGTGATCATAGGTTGAAAGGGACTATTGCCGAAATATAAGAATAACCATCTTATTCATATATTGGGACTGCATTGAATAAATGTAGTACTGTCATAAGATTTATTTTATGGAGAGCTATTTGGAGATGTTGATGCGGTTTCTTATTTTGAGGAGATAACAACTCGTTTATTTTTTCAATATATATTTTTCCTAATAAGAAACGCGTGTGAACATTGTTCCGCGCGTTTTTTGTCTATCTAAAAGCGTGCTGCAATGAATAGAAGATTGGGGTTATGAGTTTTAGAGGAAATAAGGGAGGAATTTAAATGTATTTACACGGCACAAGCCGAATTAATGGGCAAGGACACTTAGAAATTGGAGGGTGCGATACGACGCAGCTAGCAAAGCAATACGGAACACCACTTTATGTATACGATGAAGAGTCTATTCGAGGAAAATGCCGAGCATTTCATCGTGCTTTTAAAGAAAGTGGTTTCTCTTATCAAGTAGCATATGCAAGCAAGGCGTTCTTGTGCATGGAGATGTGCCGAGTAGCTCGTGAAGAGAATATGTCATTAGACGTTGTTTCTGGGGGAGAATTATATACTGCGCTCCAAGCAGGATTTCCGGCATCACGTATTCATTTTCATGGAAATAATAAAACAGAAGAAGAAATAGTGATGGCTCTTCAGGCGAATATCGGTTGTTTTGTCGTAGATAATTTCTTTGAATTAGAAGTTTTACACGATTTAGCGATGCAACATGGGAAATTTGTGAACATATTAATTCGTGTAACGCCTGGAGTAGAGGCGCACACACATGAATATATTACAACAGGTCAGGATGATTCGAAATTTGGATTTGGTGTTTCAAATGGTCAAGCAATGCAGGCAATTGGATTGGCTTTACAAAAATCCAATTATAATGTGCTAGGGATCCATTCACATATTGGGTCGCAAATATTTGAAACAGCTGGTTTTGTTCGAGCAATTGAAGTTCTTCGCCAATTTTTAGAAGAAGTGAGAGAGCAAACAAACTATGTAGTAAAAGTGTTAAATGTAGGCGGGGGATTTGGAATACGTTACACAGAGTCAGATACACCATTAACTCTTGAGACATATGTGCGAGCTGTAACAAGTGCAGTGAGAGAACAATTTACTGTATGTGAATATCCATTGCCAGAAATATGGATTGAGCCAGGCCGTAGCATTGTAGGTGATGCTGGGACAACAATTTATACAGTTGGATCTGTGAAAGATATTCCTGGTATTCGGAAATATGTATCAGTCGATGGTGGAATGACAGATAATTTAAGACCTGCTTTATATAATGCGCGTTATGAAGCGATGTTAGCGAATCGAGCGAATGATGAGAATGAGGAACTCGTTTCGATTGCCGGGAAATGCTGTGAGAGTGGAGACATGTTGATTTGGGATATTCATTTACCGAAAGTCGCTGCTTCTGATTTACTAGCAGTTTCCTGTACAGGAGCATACGGGTACTCGATGGCGAATAATTACAATCGGATTCGAAGACCAGCCGTTGTCTTTGCAAAAGGCGGAACATCGCAAGTAGTTGTGGAACGCGAAACATATGAAAATATTATTGGGAACGATCGCATACGTATTAAAGAGCTTGTCTAAATAGGAAAAGGAGTTGTTCGAATGGGCAATTCCTTTTTTATAAAATAAAATAATTAAAATATATCGGAAAACTAGGATTGAAAAAAATCAGAATTGTGATAAAATACAAATACAAAGCTTATCAAGAGAAGCGGAGGGAACTGGCCCGAAGAAGCTCGGCAACCTGCTTATAGAAAGCAAGGTGCTAAATCCAGCAAAATGGGATCCATTTTGAAAGATAAGGTAAAATATATTACCGAACAGTCTTTTCGAAATGGGAAAGATTTTTTTTATGAATAAAAAGGGGGGCTGTTCGCGTGAGTGTACGGGAACATTTTGATGAAGTATCCGAGAAGATTGAAGCGATGCTTGCTGATATGAAATATGGTTCAATTACAATTGTTGTGCAAGATGGGAAAGTAATTCAGTTAGAGAAAAGTGAAAAAGTACGTTTAAAGTGAAAAGCGCTGACTAGAAAAACTAGAGGCGGTTTTAACCTATTTTCATTAGGTTAAAACCGTCTTTTTGCTTTTACAGGGGGAAAAAACATGTTGACGTATGAAACGTGGGAAGAAAATGTTGTTTCGTTTTCGGAAGAAGATGAAACAAAAGGTGCGTTATCAGTATTAAATTGGGCTTATAAAGAATATAAAGATGAGGTTGTCTACGCATGTAGCTTTGGGGTGGAAGGTATGGTATTGCTACACATTATAAACCAAGTAAATCCATCTGCTAAAGTTGTATTTTTGGATACAAATGTTCATTTTCAAGAAACGTATGAATTAATTCGAAAAGTGCGGGAACGATTTCCTTCATTGAATATTATAGAAAAACAGCCAGAACTTACACTTGATGAACAGGCGAAGTTGCATGGTGAAAAACTGTGGGAGAGCAATCCGAATCTTTGTTGTAAGATTAGAAAAATTTTACCTTTAGAAAAATCATTAGTCGTGGAAAAAGCATGGATATCGGGCTTAAGAAGGGAACAATCAGAAACACGTAAGCATACAAAGTTTATAAATCAAGATCATCGTTTTCAATCTATTAAAGTTTGTCCACTCATTCATTGGACGTGGAAAGAAGTTTGGCGATATGTATACAAACATAGCTTGCCGTATAACCCGTTGCATGATGTTGGCTATCCAAGTATTGGGTGTGAGAAATGTACGTTACCTGTAGGGGATGGTGGCGATTCAAGAGATGGTAGATGGGCTGGAAAAGTGAAAACTGAATGTGGTCTTCATTACCAATAAGATGAATCTTGAAATAAAGCTAAGAGAGGATATAGAAAAATGAGCATAGTAAACGAATTAGTAAACCGTATAGATGAGACATATGACGTATCACAAATTGAAAAAGAAATTAAATTAGACAATATTGCGTTAAGTGATTTAGAACTATTGGCGACAGGTGGATATAGCCCCCTTACTGGTTTTTTAGGGAAGGAAGATTATGATTCTGTTGTAGAAACGCTTCGTTTAGCAAATGGTAGTGTGTGGAGTATACCGATTACATTACCGGTAACAGAAAAAGTCGCAGAAAGCCTGAAGGCTGGAGAGGAAGTAAAGCTTGTCAACAATGGAAATATATACGGTGTCATTCAAATAGAAGATATTTTTGTACCAGATAAAGAAAAAGAAGCGTTACTTGTATATAAAACAACGGATGAGGCTCATCCAGGAGTGAAAAAATTATATGAACGACCAAACGTTTACGTTGGAGGAACTATTATTCTAACAAAACGCTTTGAAAATAATCAATTTCCTTCTTATCATTTAGACCCAATTGAAACGAGGGAAGCATTTAAAAAACGTGGGTGGAAAACAGTGGTCGGATTTCAAACGAGAAACCCGGTACATCGTGCCCATGAGTATATTCAAAAATCTGCTCTTGAAATTGTAGATGGTCTCTTTTTAAATCCGCTCGTTGGAGAAACGAAATCGGATGATATTCCTGCTGATGTAAGAATGGAAAGCTATGAAGTACTTCTTCAAAACTATTATCCGAAAAATCGTGTCTTTTTAAGTGTATTTCCTGCTGCCATGCGTTACGCAGGACCAAGGGAAGCGATATTTCATGCGTTAGTAAGAAAGAATTTTGGATGTACCCACTTTATAGTAGGGCGTGATCATGCTGGAGTAGGAGATTATTACGGAACGTATGAAGCGCAAGAAATCTTCACAAATTTTACGATAGAAGAGTTAGGAATTACACCACTATTCTTTGAGCATAGTTTTTACTGCACGAAATGTGAAGCGATGGCTTCAACGAAAACATGTCCGCACGGAAAAGAAGATCATGTTATTTTATCGGGTACAAAAGTAAGGGAATTATTAAGAAACGGTGAGATTCCGCCAAGTACATTTAGTCGTAAAGAAGTAGTGGAAGTACTAATTAAAGGCTTGAAAAAAGAAGTAGTAACAGAATAGGGAGAGAACGAGATGGATACGAATATTACTTGGCATACAGCTTCGGTTTCAAAAGATGAGAGAAGAGTGAAGAATGGACATCATAGTTTTGTAATTTGGTTTACTGGTTTATCAGCTTCGGGTAAATCTACAGTAGCGAATGCGGTCGCTCGTAAACTGTTTGAAAAGAATATTGGAAACTATGTGCTGGATGGGGATAACATTCGCCACGGTTTAAATAAAGACTTAGGATTTTCTGAAAGTGATCGCATGGAAAATATAAGACGTATTGGCGAAGTGGCAAAGTTATTTGTAGACCAAGGAGCAGTTGTCCTTACAGCATTTATTTCACCATTTCGAGTAGACCGCAAACAAGTAAGAGATTTATTAGCGGTAGATGAATTTATTGAAATTTTTGTGAAGTGTCCGATTGAAGAGTGTGAGAAACGTGATCCGAAAGGACTTTATAAAAAGGCAAGAAAAGGTGATATTAAGGATTTCACAGGTATTGATTCGCCTTATGAAGAGCCAGAGCAAGCGGAATTAATTGTAGAAACGCACAAATATTCTATTGAAGAATGTGCAGAACAAATCGTGAAGTACTTACAAGAGCGTAGTTTTATATAGGGGGATAAACAATGAGTTATGAAAAAGTATGGGCTAACAATGAAAAATTAAATCAGACCGAGAAAAATAAATTAGAAAAAGATGGCTTAGAAATTTTTAATGATATTCCTTACTATGCGGAAAATGGTTTCGAATCTATTCCGAAAGAAGAGTGGGATGCCTTTAAATGGGCAGGCTTGTATTTACAAAGACCGAAAGAAGCTGGTTATTTTATGATGCGGGTAAATATTCCGTCAGGGATTATTACAAATGCACAGGCAGAAGTACTTGCTTCTATCGCTGAAGATTATGGACGTAATGTAATAGATATTACGACGAGACAGGCGATTCAGTTTCACTGGTTAGAAATTCAGCAAATTCCAGATATTTTTAAAAGATTAGCAAGAGTTGGGTTATCTTCAGCGGGGGCTTGTGGTGATATAACGCGGAATATTACAGGTAATCCGCTTGCTGGCATTGATGCAAATGAACTATTCGATACAGCGCATATTGTAAAAGAAGTATATGATTACTTCCAACATAATGAAGAGTTTTCTAACTTGCCACGTAAATTTAAAATGTCTATTAGTTCTAATATTTATAATTCAGCAAACGCAGAAATTAACTGTGTTGCATTTACGCCTGCAACGAAAGAAATAGATGGTGAGAAAAAAGTTGGTTTTCATATAAAAGTAGGTGGAGGATTATCAGCTCGACCGTATTTAGCTGATGAATTAGATGTATTCGTTTTACCAGAAGAAGTGAAGGCGGTGGCGATTGCGATTGCTACTATATTCCGTGATTTTGGATATCGTGAAAAACGTCATTTAGCTCGGTTGAAATTTCTTGTTGCGGACTGGGGAGCAGAGAAATTTAAAGAGAAACTAATAGAGTATACAGGGCCTTTACAAAGTAAAGGGGAAAGTGCACTCAAAGGATGGAATGCAGGCTATTTTTATGGTGTTCAAGACCAAAAACAAAAGGGATTAAAATATGTAGGTTTTAATGTACCGGTAGGTCGTTTACATGCAGAAGAAATGTTTGAGATTGCAAGAATCGCAAAGCAATATGGAAATGGACAAATTCGTACATGTAACTCGCAAAACTTCATTATTCCGAACGTTCCTCCGGAAAATGTAAAAGGATTACTTAGTGAACCGCTGTTTGAAGCGATATCTGCTAGCCCGAAATCATTTATTGGTCATGCGGTTTCATGTACCGGTATTGAATATTGTAATCTTGCACTAGTAGAAACGAAAGAAAGATTACGAAAAATTGCAGAATACTTAGATACACAAATTGCACTCGATGTTCCAGTTCGAATTCATATGGTAGGCTGCCCAAATTCATGTGGTCAACGTCAAATTGCTGACATTGGGCTACAAGGGGTGAAAATGAAAACGAAGGAAAAAGGTATTGTTGAAGCGTTTGAAATATACGTAGGTGGAACATTGTTAGATGGCGGTGCCTACAATCAAAAGTTAAAAGGAAAAATAGATGGCGAGGATCTACCTGATGTACTCGCATCATTTATAAGTTATTTCAAAGAGAATAAATTACCAGCCGAAACATTTTATGATTTTGTAGGTCGTGTTGGTGTAGATACATTACAAATAGCGTTAAATAACGTGCTAGAAGAAGTAATAGCGTCTTAGGAGGGACGATATGGATTTATATCGATTTGAAGCTGTGTTAGTAAATAGTATTGTTCCGATTGTTGTTGTTGCTCAAAGTGAAGAACAGGCATTTAAGCTTGCGGAGATTGAGCTTGAAAAGCATTTTTTACCGTTGCCAGAGGTAAAAGAGATTTCTTTGTTTGAAAAAAAGAAGATTCGAAAAGGTGAGGCATTTGTTATCCATGAGTAGAGATTAGTAATACGAAAAAATAAAAACTTCCATTCTTATATACGAATGGAAGTTTCATTTTAATAGAAGAAATGAGGAGAGATGATGGGAAAGGTTTATATTGTTGGAGCGGGTCCTGGCGATCCAGATTTAATTACTGTTAAAGGGTTGAAATGTATTGAGAAGGCAGATGTTATTTTATACGACCGACTTGTGAATAAAGAGCTGCTTTCATACGCAAAGCCTGACGCGGATTTAATTTATTGTGGAAAACTCCCGAATTATCACACGATGAAGCAAGAGACAATTAACACGTTTCTTATTAAGTATGCGAAAAAAGGAAAAGTTGTAACGAGGCTCAAGGGCGGCGATCCATTTGTGTTTGGTAGAGGGGGAGAAGAAGCTGAAGCATTAGCAAAGCAAGGTGTACCATTTGAAATCATTCCTGGTATTTCAGCTGGAATAGCTGCTCCTGCTTATGCGGGCATTCCAGTGACGCACCGTGATGCAAGTGCAAGTTTTGCTATTGTGACTGGGCATAGGAAAGAAGGTGCTGAAGAAGAAGTGAAATGGGAAAGTTTAGCGAAAGGTGTAGAGACTTTAGCGGTATATATGGGGGTTAGTAATTTGCCCTACATATGTGAGCAACTTATGAAGCATGGAAAAGATAAAAGTACGCCAGCTGCTATTATTGAGCAGGGGACGACGTCTATGCAACGCACAGTTGTTGGAACGTTAGGGACAATTGTAGATGTTGCGAAAAAAGAGCAAATTCAAAATCCGAGTATGATTGTAATTGGAGAGGTTGTCCGTTTTAGAGAAAAAATTCATTGGTTTGAGAAGCAGACAGAAAATGCTTATCAAGTAAGTGGAGTGTTGTAAAATGAAAGCCGTCTTATATATATGTCATGGAAGTCGTTTGAAGACAGCGAAAGAAGAGGCGATTCAATTTATTACATCGTGCATGAGCCGTATAGAAGCGACTATTCAAGAAGTTTGTTTTTTAGAGTTAGCGAATCCTTCTATTGAAGATGGTTTTCGTACATGTGTGAAGCGTGGGGCCACTGAGATTATTGCTATCCCTGTTTTTTTATTAGCGGCAGGTCATGTAAAAAAAGATATCCCTTTTGAATTGGAAAAGTTAACTAATCAATTTTCGGATGTTAAAGTTACCTATGGTAATCCGTTTGGTGTATCAGAAACACTTGTTAAATCGGTGTATAGCGGAAGTGGCATCGAACAGGAAGATAAAAATGAAGTGACGTTACTTCTTGTTGCAAGAGGGAGCAGTGATCCTGAAGTATTAAGAGATATAAACTGGATTGCCTCTTTATTTCAAACAAAAGAGAAGGTTAAAAAAGTAGAAGTTTGTTATTTAGCGGCTGCAGAGCCAAAATTTGAGGAGAAGTTAAAGGAAGTTGTAGAACGAAAAGAAAAGAACATCGTTGTACTGCCTTACTTGTTATTTACAGGTTTACTTATGAAACATATTGAGAAAGAAGTGCGCCAATATGAAGTGGAAGAGATAAAAATTAGTCCATATTTAGGGAAGAATGAAGCGTTTCAAGATATGTTAATTCAGAAAACGACGGAGTTATTGAAAGGAGATCAGTATGTATCCACTTACAGTGCGAGTTAATGAGAAACGCGTTGTTGTTATTGGCGGGGGAAAAGTTGCAGGATTTAAAATTATTCCTTTACTCAAACAGGGTGCGGATATAGTTGTGATAAGTCCAGAATTAGATGCGAATTTAGTAAAACTTGTGGAAGAAAAGAAAATTCGTTGGTATCAAAGAGAATATGAAAAAAGTGATATTAAAAGTGCTTTTTTAGTTGTTGCAGCGAGTAGTGATTCAATATTAAATGAACAAGTTGCTGAAGATGCCGCTGAGAATCAATTAGTAAATGTTATTACAAATCCGGAAAGTGGTAATGTTCATTTTCCGGCAGCGATTCATCGTGGTTTACTTAATATAGCAGTTTCTACTGGGGGAGCGAGCCCGAAGCTCGCAAAAAAAATTCGAGATGATATTGCAAATAAATATGATGAGACATATGAATCGTATTTAGATTTTTTATATGAAGTAAGGTTGAAGTTAAAAGATTTACAGTTAGAAAAGAGGGAACGAAATATATTGCTCCAAGAAGTGTTGAAATCAGTATATGTGCAAAATGAGGGGAAAAGAGAAAGTTTTTTACGTGAGTTAGAGGAAAAGGTTTTAAAATAATAAAAGATAAAGTGCGCTTTACAAATATAAAAATATAATTTATAATCACAAGTAACTTCAATAGATGAAATCGATGAGCAAGAAGAGTACGTATATTTGATGCGTTCAGAGAGCTGGGGTTAGGTGGGAGCCCGGTACGATAAAATATACAGAATGGGCTTGCGAGAGGTATGTTGAACATTGTAGTAGGCAACCCGGGTTCCGCCGTTAAAAGGATAGAGTATCGGAATTATTCCTGTACTTGAACAAGTGGGATTTATCAATCCAATTGAGGTGGTACCACGGTATTTACATTACATATATCGTCCTCTACATGCATATTTGCGTGTAGGGGACTTTTTTATTTTCTAAAGGAGGTGTGCGAGTATGAAATGAAAGTGTATAATTAACAAAAGTTTAAATATTCAGAAAAGGAGAAATTATGATGAAAGAAACACAGCAATGGACGTCGAAAATAGGCTTTGTACTCGCAGCAGCCGGAGCCGCAGTAGGTCTTGGTGCGATATGGAAATTTCCATATGTTGCAGGTAATGGCGGGGGAGGCGCATTCTTCCTTGTATTTTTACTATTAACTTTATTTATAGGTATGCCTCTTCTAATAGCGGAGTTTGTTATTGGACGTAGCACGCAAAAAGAGGCGGTTACAGCTTATAAAGTACTAGTGCCAAATAGCAAATTATATCCTTGGATTGGTCGTATGGGAGTTGTTACTTGTTTTAGTGTACTATCTTTTTATAGTGTTGTAGGTGGATGGATTTTACTTTATTTATATTATAGTGTGACAGGAAGTTTCTGGAATGGTGCAGCTGATTATGGACAATTGTTCGGTGAAACGATTTCAAATCCATTAAGTGCGATTGGAGCACAATTTATCTTTATGCTTTGTACGATTTTTGTTGTAAGTAAAGGTGTAGAGAAAGGTATAGAAAAGGCAAGTAAGTACATGATGCCGCTATTATTTATTTTATTTATTGCGATTATTGTTCGTGCGTTAACACTCGATGGTGCTTTTGCTGGAGTAGAGTTCTTCTTAAAACCAGATTTTTCAAAGCTTACAGCAGATACAATTTTATATGCGATGGGACAATCTTTCTTCTCGCTAACTGTAGGTGCCTCGGTAATGGTAACGTATAGTTCGTATTTAAAGAAAGAGGAACATTTAGCGAAATCGGCAACATCTATTGTAAGTTTAACTGTTTTTGTTACAGTACTTGCAGGATTAGCAATTTTCCCAGCGATTTTCGCATTAGGAGTTAAACCGACTGAAGGACCGGGATTACTGTTTATCGTCCTTCCAGCAGTATTTGCAAAAATACCATTTGGTCAATTTTTCTTTATTATGTTTTTAATTTTATTCTTCTTTGCGACTTTAACATCAGCAATTTCAATGCTTGAAATTGTAGTAGCATCTGTTGCGAAAGGTAATGAGAAGAAGCGTCCGTCAGCATCATTATTAATTGGTATTCTTATTTTTGCAGTTGGTATTCCATCAGCGTTATCATTTGGGATTATGAGTGACGTGAAAATATTTGGGAAAACATTCTTTGATTTAGTCGACTTTTCGGTAAGTAACGTATTGCTGCCGTTAGGAGTACTAGCTATTTCATTATTTGTACCAAATAAAATGAGTAAAGAGTTGTTGATGAAAGAATTAGAAGTGACGGAAACGAAAGGGAAAACGTTATTTAACATTTGGTTCTTCTTACTTCGTTATGTTATTCCGGTAACTGTAATAATTGTATTTTTAAATGCGATAGGTGTATTTAAAATGTTTGCATAAAAAAAGGCGGGGATCTCCCGTCTTTTTTTATGTTGATGAATGTAATAGACGATTATACGCTTTATAGGCTGTGGTGACTGCGAGGAATGAACCGATTAAAAATAAAACTGAGCCGCCAAATGTAAATATCCGGCCAATATACGTTTCTCTAGCTTCTTCTATTTTTTGTTGTAATTGCGTATTCATATGGATCACCTCGTAAACTATAGGCATTTAGTTATAGTCTATGTAGAATGCCTATATTGTGTGAAGTGTAAATGAAAAACCTCGGTAGGCACCGAGGTTTTTTATAATCCGATATAAGGAGATGGGTCAACTGCGTTTGTCTTGCCGACATTCCATTCTCCAAGATGAAGTTCGAAGTGTAAATGTTGTCCGTATGATTGGCCCGTATTCCCCATAAATCCAAGCTGATCGCCTTGTTTTACAGTTTGTCCATTCGATACAGAACGACTATTCATATGAGCATATACTGTCGTATATGTTTTTCCGTTTATACGGTGAGATAAATACACTACGTTTCCGTAACTAGATGATAATTCTGAGCGAATAACAACGCCATCTGCAGCAGCGATAATTGGAACCGTTCCCGAAGCAGCGATGTCAATTCCTTTATGGTTATCTAAAGAACGTACACCAAATCCGGAAGTTTTTGATCCAGCTGCTGGTTTGATAAAACCACCGATATTTGTATCATGTGGTGTTGGGGCCGCTTGAGCAGATTTAGTAGCTTGTTGTTTGCGGGCCTCTTCTGCCTGTCGGGCTTCTTCCGCTTTACGAGCTTCTTCCGCCCGTTTTTCTTCTTCAATTGCTTTTTGAACAGCTTGACGTTGATTTTCTAAAATGCCCTTGGATTCTTCTAATCCTTCAATCTCTGAATCTACTTTTGCTACTTTCGTATGTAGATCGTTAATAAGAGTTTGTTGCTGCTGTTGGTTATTTTGTAATTCTTGTTGTTTTTGTTCTAGTTTTTGTTCAGAGTCTTTCAGTTGTTGTTCTTTTTTCTCAACAGCCTCTTTTTCTGTCGTTACAGCATTTTGATCAGATGTTTGTTTTTTTACAATATCTGTATCGTTGTTTAATATTAAACTTACGGAGTACATATTATCAACAAGATCAGCAATGTTTGTAGAGTTTGTTAATACTTCTGTAATGATATTTGTACGCGGTTTTTCTTGCATAGATTGTAATCGTTGTTTAATAACTTCCTGACGTGTATCTATGTTTGTTTGTAATTGTTCTATATGTTTCTTTTTGTCAGTAATTACTTGTTGTGTTTTGCTAATTTCTTTTTTTGTATCGTTTAATTCAGTCTCATTTTTATTAATGGAAGTAGTTAATTCATCAATTTTCTTCTGTAATTCTTGAATTTCTTTTTCTATTTGTTCTTTCTCGACTGATTTATTTTGTAAGTCACTTTGTTTGCCTTCTAATTCAGATTGAATGTTAGATAATTTATCTTGATTCGTTTCAGCGTATACGGGTGAAAGTAACGGGGAAGCAAAAATCGTTCCTGCTGCTAAAACACTAAACGCTGCAAATTTCTTTTTCATTGTTGTCTGACTCCTTTCCCTATGAATGTTATATATCATAAGAAGAAGGGTGTCTATCGTTGTAATCATAATGTAAAGAAAATTTTATAAAATTGCTAAGTTTTGTCGGAATTTATCATTTTTCAACTGTAATTGTCATAGTGCTTACATTTTATTCATATGTGTAACAAAGGTATATTTTGGAATTTTTCTGTAAAATGAAGGAGGAAAGTAATCGTTTTTATGAGGTGAAATATTACTTGGAAAGCTAATAAAACACTAGTGAGGAATCGTTCTCATGTGAGGTTTTCTGACATGGGTCTACTTTTTGTCAAGAAAATTATTTGCGTTCGGGCAAAGTTATTTTGTTGTCAGATTTAAATTTTTGATTTATGATTTTTAACAGGGACAAAATGTAGTGAATTGTCGAATAATATGTAATACTCTTAATTTCTTAGTTTTATAGAGATAGAATGAGAGATAGAGTGACACATCGAAGAGGGGGTTACAACAAATATGAAAAGAATAGGACTAGCATGGCAAATATTAATAGGACTTGCGCTTGGTATTGCGGTTGGGGCGATTTTCTTTGGCAATCCAGCAGTGGTGAGTTATTTACAACCAATTGGTGATATTTTCATCCGATTAATTAAAATGATCGTTGTGCCAATTGTTGTAGCAAGTATTGTTGTTGGGGTTGCTGGTGTTGGTGATGTTAAAAAACTAGGTCGACTAGGCGGAAAAACAATTATTTACTTTGAAATCATTACAACAATTGCAATTATTGTCGGTCTATTAATAGCGAATATTTTCCAACCAGGAAAAGGCGTAAATATGGAGCAGTTAACAAAGACAGATATTTCGAAATATACACATACGACAGAGCAAGTACAAAGTCATTCATTTGCAGATACATTTGTAAATATTGTTCCAACGAACATTATGAAGTCGTTAGCTGACGGAGATATGCTAGCTATTATCTTCTTCTCTGTACTATTTGGTTTAGGTGTAGCAGCAATTGGTGAAAGAGGAAGACCAGTTCTTCAATTTTTCCAAGGTGTAGCTGACGCAATGTTTTACGTAACAAACCAAGTTATGAAATTTGCGCCATTTGGTGTATTTGCACTAATTGGTGTTACAGTTTCTACATTTGGTCTTGCTTCATTAATTCCATTAGGGAAATTACTAATTGTCGTATATGGAGCAATGATCTTCTTCGTCGTAGTTGTCTTAGGACTTACAGCGAAAATATTTGGAATTAACATTTTCCAATTCTTTAAGATTTTAAAAGACGAGCTGATTTTAGCGTATTCTACAGCAAGCTCAGAAACAGTTTTACCAAAAATCATGGAGAAAATGGAGAAATTCGGTTGTCCGAAAGCAATTACATCTTTCGTTATTCCGACAGGTTATTCATTTAACTTAGATGGATCAACTTTATATCAAGCAATTGCGGCTATTTTCTTAGCGCAAATGTACGGTATTGATTTATCTATTACACAACAAATTACATTGTTGCTTGTATTAATGGTTACATCAAAAGGGATCGCAGGTGTACCGGGCGTATCATTCGTTGTATTATTAGCGACACTTGGTACAGTAGGTATTCCACCTGAAGGCTTAGCGTTCATTGCTGGTATTGACCGTATTTTAGATATGGCTCGTACAGCAGTTAACGTTGTAGGAAACTCTTTAGCAGCTGTAGTTATGTCTAAGTGGGAAGGTCAATATGACGCTGAAAAAGGACAAGCTTATTTAAAAGAGATTTCTGAAAAGGGTCAAGCGGCTTAATTATAATATGAACAAGCTCTCACATAATATGTGGGAGCTTTTCTGTATATAGAAGAGGAGCAGACATAATGAAACGAAAATATGGTGACGGTTCTTCGTGGAAGAGACTAATAGAAAAGAGTTATACGGTTAAGCAAGTGGAAGAGGGAATGCTCGGAATACTGGATATAAAAAAGGTGAGAGAGCCTAGTTGTAAACAATATGATGGTGAAGAACTTTGTATTGCAGCAGATCAGTATACGTGGATTCAATATTTCATAGACGGGAAAAACTTTGCGATTACCGCTATGTTAGATGATCAGAAAAAATTAGTGCAATATTATATCGATGTGGCGAAAGAATATAAAATAGACGATCGTGGTTTACCGTATTTTGATGATTTATATTTAGATGTAGTATTATTATCTAGCGGTAAGGTGTATGTATTAGATGAAGAGGAGCTAGAGGATGCTTATAAAAGTGGTGATGTCACGAAGGAAGAGTATGAGCTAGCTTGGCACACTACGAAATGGATATTAGCAACAATAAAAAATAGTGAATTTTATTGGATTTCAATATTGGAAGAAGAAATCGAAAAGTTAAAATGATTGTTGTATTCAAATTTTTGTATAATTACCAAAAAAATCTATACAAAAAATAATTGACTTTTGTTTTGTAAGCGAGTAAAGTTAGGGAAGAAATTATTATTAAAAAATAAATATGAAACCTTCTTATAAAGAGAGGCGGAGGGACTGGCCCTACGATGCCTCGGCAGCGGACTCGATTTCAGAGTGCTGTGCCAAATCCAGCAAGCGTGTGCTTGAAAGATGAGAAGAGTGTTTCTTATAGATGTATAAGACCTCTTCTCATCGGAAGAGGTCTTTTGTTATTTATTAGAAAAAGGTTGAAACTAGGGAGAGATGGTACTTTGAAAGAAACGAGAGGAAATGGTTTAGCTTTATTACCACTTGGGATATTTTTGGCGCTATTTATTGGTTCTGGAATTATTACAGGTGATTTCTATAAATTGCCGATACTTGTAGCGATTTCAATTGCTGTAGGGGTCGCTTTAGTGATGAATCGTAAAGAAAGTTTTAATGTGAAAGTAGAGCGGTTCGCTAAAGGTGCAGGAAATCCGGATATTATGATTATGGTATTAATTTTTGTGCTTGCAGGTGCGTTTTCTGAAACTGCTAAAGGAATGGGCGGAGTAGACTCAACTGTTAATTTAGCGTTAACTATTTTACCGCCAGGATTTATCGTAGCTGGAATCTTTGTTATTGGTGCATTTATTTCATTAGCGATGGGAACTTCAATGGGAACAATTGCAGCATTAGCGCCGATTGCTGTAGGTATTAGTGGTCAAACTGATATCTCAATTGCGCTTGCAATGGCTACTGTTGTTGGCGGAGCGATGTTTGGTGATAATTTATCATTTATTTCAGATACAACAATCGCAGCTGTTCGTTCACAAGGAACAGAAATGAAAGATAAGTTTAAAACGAACTTTTTAATTGTGTTACCAGCGGCTATTATTACAATTGTACTATTAGTAATAGTTACTTCAGGAAGTGACACGCAGATTAAAGCACATAGCTTTGATTGGATAAAGATTTTACCGTACGCAGGAGTACTTATTACAGCGCTACTTGGCTGGAATGTACTTATTGTATTAACTGGTGGAACTTTACTATCTGGTGTTATCGGCCTTATAGATGGAAGTTACACGTTAGAAAGTTTCTTTAAAAGTGTAACGACTGGAATGGGCGGTATGATGGAGTTAGTATTACTTGCTATATTAATTGGCGGTATGGTTGAATTAATCCAATATAATGGTGGTATTCAATATTTAATGAATGTATTAACACGTAATATTCGTTCGAAAAAAGGAGCGGAATTTGGTATTGCTGGTTTAGTGAGTATGACGAATATGTGTACAGCGAATAATACGATTTCAATTATCTTTACAGGCCCGCTTGCAAAAAATATTGCAGATCAATATGAAATAGACCCTCGTAAATCAGCGAGTGTATTAGATCTTTTCTCATGTTGTGTGCAAGGATTAATTCCGTACGGTGCCCAAATGTTAACGGCAGCAGGATTTGCAGCGTTATCTCCGGTTGAATTGTTGCCATATGCATTTTATCCAATCTTAGTTGGAGTATGTGGTATTGTTTCTATTTTAATTGGGTTTCCAAGGTTTTCGAAAGTAGCTGAGAAAAAAGAGTATCATAAAACAGCTTAATTTAATATGAATGTTAGTAATTAAAAAACGTGCAGAGAATAGACTCTGCACGTTTTTTTGCGTAAAGGGCTGAATATGACTCGGTCTTAAGTCTGAGTTAAAAACGGTTCTTAAGCTCGTTATGGAAAGATGAAAAAATAGTTAAGATAAGAGTATCAAATCGAAGGGAGGCAAGCACAAGATGAAACAATTTCTAGCGTTTATCGCAGCCGGTATTTTGGCTTTAATTGCTCTTGGTAGTCTTGCTGGTATTGTAGGATTCGCAATCGGAGCAGGAGTTGTATATTGGAGCTATAAATCATTTGTGCGAGCTAAATCATTTTTTGGAAAGTTAGCTTGGGGTATTGTTGGTTTAATCGGTTTATCCATTGCGCTTTCTCATTCGCCAGCATTAATCGGTATCGCTGCTTTAGTGGTTTTATACTACGGATACCGTGAGTGGAAAAAAGAAAAAGATGTAGTTGTTGAATCTGCTCCAGAAAGTTCTAAACCATATAGTAACTTTGAAGATGAGTGGAACAAATTAATGAAAAACTAAAACAATAAATCAAATTATAAATAAAGTAGAAGAGAGGAAGATTTATAATGAAACAATCTTTATTCGGACGTGTACGCGATGCAATTTTAGCTGATTTTCATAACGTGTTAGATGAGAAGGAAAGAAAAAATCCAATTGCGATGTTAAACCAATATTTACGTGATAGTGAGCGTGAAATAACAAAAATTGAGAAGTTAATTGAGCGTCATAAAACATTAAAATCTAATTTTGCTCGTGAGCTTGAGCAAGCACGTTATTTCGTTAATAAAAGATCAAAGCAAGCTATCATTGCTCAAGAAGCAGACGAATTACAATTGCACGAACGTGCGTTAGAAGAGGTAGCTTATTATGAAGGGCAAGTAACTCGATTAGAAGAAATGTATGCAGGTGTTGTAGAGCAAATTGATGAGTTAGAGCGTCGTCTTTCTGAAATGAAAAATAAATTAAAAGAAATGCACGCAAAGCGCATGGAACTAATGGCACGTGAAAATATGGCACATGCAAATCGTCGTATGAATACTGCGATGCATAAAATGGATGAAAATAATCCGTTCTTACGATTTGAAGAGATTGAAGATCATATTCGTGACTTAGAAACTCGTATGAATGAAGAGCATGAGCGTGACACGTTTGATATGAAAATTGCAAAACTTGAGCGTGAAATGAAAGAAAAGAATGATGTATCGTTAACGAAAGAGTTAACAAAATAATAGTAGTATATTATAAAACAGGCTTATGATATAGTGATAGGAGAAAAGGTGTTGGAAAGCAATGCCTTTTCTTCTATGTATATGTGACAAGAAGGGGGGAGCTGAAATGAAGAAACATTTTTCAAAGACACAATTAATGGGGATGCTCCTCATCATATTTGGATTCGGTCTTTTTCTTGATATGATACTTGGACATTTTGAACCAGGTGGTCTCATTTTTGCATTTATTATGCTTATGTTTGGAAGGCATTATCGTAAAAAGAATCGTTATGTACGGGGAAATGTATTTTTATTTGTTGGTGGTATCGTATTTTTATTTTTCTTATTTTCATCAGCAGCATTTGTTCTTGTCGTATTTGCTTGTTTAGCTTTAATTGGTTATCAATTGATTCAACAAGGGCATCAGCAAAAAGCAATGAAGGTTGAAATTAAAGAAAAAGGGATTATAGACGAAGAGAAGCAAATATATCGTACAGAAACATATTTGAAAAATATGTTTGTAGGCAATGTACGAATGATGGATCATATTTATGAACTTGAGGATATTAATGTTCAATATGGTGCTTGTGATGTGGAAATAGATTTAACAACTGCTATGATTCCAGAAGGGGAAACGGTAATTGTTATTCGGGGTGTCGTTGGTAATATTCGTTTATATGTGCCATATGATATTGAACTTTCTTTAAATCATTCTGTTATTGTCGGACGTGTGCTCTTGCCAGGTCATGAAGAGACAGGGTTTAACCGCAATGTTACATTTAGAACAGAGCAGTATAAAGAGGCTCCTCGTCGTATTAAAATTATTTCTTCGCTTGTCGTAGGCGACACGGAAGTGAGGAAAGTATAATGAAGAAACAAAAAAATATTTCGTGGATGTATATTCGTTATTCTATGTTGTCCTCTGTTAGTATCGCACTCATTTGTACAATTGTATATGTATGGAAAAGCGAGCAACAAGTGTATGATTTATTATGGAAGGAATCCATCGCTTCTGTTCCAATTGGCTTGTTTATTATGACTACAAGTTTACTTATCGGGGGAATTGTAGGATATGCAATCGGTTATTATATAGAGCAGCGTATACAAGGATTAAATACTTTTCTATTTGAAGTAGAGCGAGGGAATTTTCCGAGCGATGTTTCGTTTACTGCAGATGATGAATTTCATGAAGTGGAACGAAAAGTAATCGTTCTGGCTCGTCGATTAGAGGAGCAAGCTGGACTCTTTCAAAAAGTAACGAATGAACGAGCTCATTGGAATGAAGAGATGAGACAAGAAGCGATTTCTCAAGAAAGGCATCGTTTAGCAAGGGAGTTGCATGATTCAGTAAGTCAGCAGCTTTTCGCAATGTCGATGATGATGTCAGCGATTAATGAACAAATAACTGAATTTCCAGATGTGACAAAAAAACAATTGCAACTTGTTGAAAATATGGTTGTAAATGCTCAATCAGAAATGAGAGCATTGCTCCTTCATTTACGTCCTGTACAATTGGAAGGTAAGAAACTGACAGAAGGTATAGAGGAATTATTAACGGAATTATCGCGAAAACAACATATGAAAATTGAATGGCTTATTGAGCCAATAGAATTAAAAAAAGGTGTAGAAGATCATTTATTCCGTATTGTGCAAGAAGCGCTATCAAACACGTTGCGACACGCGAAGGCAAAGAAAACAGAAGTGCGCCTTCGAAAAATTGATCAATATGCGATTTTAAAAATCATTGATGACGGCGTTGGGTTTGAAGTAGGGGTTAATAAGGCTGGTTCATATGGCCTAAGATCGATGCAAGAGCGTGTTCATGAAATTGGTGGGACACTTAAGGTACTTAGTTTCCCGACCAAAGGTACACAAATAGAAGTAAAAGTACCGATCATGATTGAGAGAGGGGGAGAAGTATGATAAAAGTATTGCTTGTCGATGATCATGAAATGGTTCGTATGGGTGTATCGGCATATTTATCTACACAGCCAGATATTGAAGTAGTAGGGGAAGCTGAGAATGGAAGAAAAGGATCAGAGTTAGCATTGCAATTAAGGCCGGATATTATTTTAATGGACCTTGTTATGGATGAGATGGATGGTGTCGAAGCAACACGTGCTATTATTCAAGAATGGCCAGAAGCAAAAATTGTAGTTGTAACAAGCTTTTTAGATGACGAAAAATTGTATCCTGTTATTGAGGCTGGGGCGACCAGTTACTTATTAAAAACATCAAGAGCAAGTGATATTGCTGATGCTGTACGAGCTACTTATGATGGAGAAACAGTATTAGAGCCGAAAGTTACCGGGAAAATGATGTCCCGTATGCGTCAAAAGAAAGAGCAACCTTTGCATGATGATTTAACGGAAAGAGAGTTTGAGATTTTGTTATTAATTGCAGAGGGAAAAAGTAATCAAGAGATTGCGGACGAGTTATTTATTGCACTGAAAACGGTAAAGACACATGTGAGTAATATATTAAATAAATTGAATGTAAGTGACCGTACTCAGGCGGTTATTTATGCATTTAGGCATCAATTAACGAAGTGATAAAGTGAAACTTTAATCAGTGGGGAGGTTGTTCCTCTCCCACTGATTATCAGCCCTCACCAATCGGGCTTTTACGGGCAGTTAATGCGAAGCTTTAATTGGAGGGGAATTCCTCGCTGATTATTGGCTCGATACAATATAGATTTGGCATTAAAACAATTGAATGTTTTTATTGACGATAAATAATGTAAGCGTTATCATTGAGGTGTTAACAGTACATATAAAGGGGAGAATGTATATGTTAGTTCAAACTATATTCGGAATGGATAAGTCTAAAAAATTAGGGGATTATGTGAACGCATTACAAGCGCTTTGTGAACAATATAATGTTGAAACAGATAAAATTGCGATTATTGAGGCAACAGAGGAATACTATTTATTTTTAGTAAAGCAAGAAGAGCGCTATGATGTTGTCAAGGTAGAAACAGTTGATACAAATATTGAATATTATACGAAGGCTTATAAAATAAGCAGTTTTAATCATGCTGCGTATCAAATGTAAAAAAACTCCCTTTTGGGAGTTTTTTTAGGAGGCTTTTACTTCGTGAGATTCGGTTACTAATGGAACTTTTTTCGTACCGCTTAACCTAGCCGTTGCAAGACCAATAAGACCTCCTACTAATGCTGGTATTAGCCAGCCGATTCCTTCATTATATAAAGGGATAAATTCAAAATATGGTGTGATAAATGAAACTGAAATACCACCTTGTTTTAATCCATCAAATACGCTCACTACAGCTGCTCCAATTAAAGCACCTACATAAACAGAGCGATATCCACCGAAGTATTTATGAAGTAATGATAGTAGTACGAGTACAATCGCAATTGGATACACAACAAGTAGAATTGGAACAGAGATTGCGATAATTTTCGTTAAACCTAAGTTGGCAACTAGTAATCCTAATGCGCAAATGATACTCGCGAACGTTTTGTATGAAAATGTAGTCAATAATGTTGAAAAATATTGGCTGCACGCAGATACGAGTCCAACGCATGTCGTTAAACAAGCGAGTGTAACGATAAGAGATAATAGGAGCAAACCGTATGGACCGAATAATTGTTGTACGATAACAGTAAGTAGCTGTCCGCCATTTTTTGCATATCCGAGCGAGACGCTAGTTGCCCCAAGCCAGCCGAGTGCACCGTATACAAGTACGAGCCCTGTAGCGGCAATAAGCCCTGCTTTTGCTGTGGCGATGGCAATGGACTTACGATCATTCACACCTTTAGAGCGAATTGCATTTACAACGATAATTCCGAATGCAAGTGCTGAAATAGTGTCCATTGTTAAGTAGCCTTCCATAAAGCCTTTGAAGATTGGAGAAGTTTGATACTCTTGCATCGCTGGTCCTGATTGCCCAAGTGGTGTAAATACACTTTTAACAAATAATAAGAAAATAGAGAGTAATAAAATAGGTGTTAATACATTCCCAATACGATCAACAAGTTTAGATGGATTCAAACTCAGCCAAAATACGATAGTAAAGAAGATGATTGTATATACAAATAGCACTAGGCTGCTAGAGCGGATTGTTTCTGGCAAGAAAGAACTAACCCCCATTTCATAAGCGACATTTGCAACACGTGGGATGCCCATGGATGGACCGATGGCAATGTATACAACTACTGTAAAGAAAATTCCGAATAATGGATGGGCATGACTTGCAAGTTGCTGCATTCCATTTCCTGATAGAGAAATTGCGATAACAGTAAGTAGTGGTAAGCCAACTCCTGTTAGTAAAAATCCAATCATTGCTGGCCAAAAGTTTTCACCTGCGTTTTGCCCAAGCATGGGAGGGAAAATTAAATTACCTGCCCCAAAAAATAAAGAAAATAGCATAAGACCCGTGAAAAAAATATGTTTTTTTGATACAGTGTTCATTGTTTTTCCTCCTTTTTCATTCATTTGTAAGAACACAAAAAACTCGTCCCTAAAGAAAGGGACGAGTTATATTTACCCGCGATACCACCCTAATTTACACATGTAGAAATAAATCTATATGTATACGGCTTTGCAACGTACAACATGATACGTGTTCCTTGTAACGGGGGACGGCCGGTAAGAACTTACTGTAACATTCGGTTCTACTTCTCGGAGATGATTTTCGGTTACGCACTGAACGTTGGCTTTCAGCAAATCGCCAACTCTCTGGGGAACAGTTCTATAACGTACTCGTTCTCGTCAATGAATTTTTATTCAAGTATTCTGACAGTATTGTTGCATGTTTTTTTTAGAAAGTCAATATGTTTTTTGGAAGATATATTTATATATGGAAATATCGAAAGTGATATTCGTTGTTGCAAAAGGAATAATGAATTGTAAAATAGGAGTAAAAATTTGCGGAGAATTGTAAAATTTATAGAGAAAGTTGATATTTATAGGAGTAAAGAAGGGATTGTTTGAATTTACAGAGAATAATACAACAATCCACTTGCTGGAAAGAACAAACCAAAAGAGGTGACTGAAATGCTTGCGATGGGAGTATTATTTGGCATTATTGCTATAATTGGTTTTATGTGGTTATATTATTCGCGTTCGTTTAAACAAGCAGAAGTTTTACTCTTTCAAAAAGGTAGTTTATTGACAAATCAGTCTAGATATTTAGTATGTCCGAAGTGTGGAAGTGCACAGGCCAGAAGTGGAGGATATCAAGAGTGTTGTAAAATTAGATTATGAAAGAAAGGAAGCCTCACATTATTTTGTGAGGCTTCCTTCCTTACAACTTCATGGCGCTCCAAATTGTCCATCGATCTCTTTCAATAATAGGAGAGACGTTTTGTAATGCGGTCTGTATATGTTGTAGAAGTTGAGAAAGTTCATCATCTGTTAACTCATATAGAATGGATCGACCTGTTCGAGGAGATAAATCTTGCAATAATGCTTCTACAGAATCATGTATTTTTCGTATTTCCCATTGTGTTTGTGCGGGAAGTACATGAAGAGAATGTTTTTGTAATTCTGTCTGTATAGTGTTGGTTTTTGGACGTCTTTTTGACTCTATTTCAATAAGTTTTGGAAATAGAGAGAAAAAATATCCGCGAATGTGTTCGGGACTTCCTGGAATTGTACAATCTTCAATTGTTCGATCTTGTAAAATAAGTACACCGTTTTTATTTAATATACGAGAAGCTTCACGTAAAAATGTAGGAATGTCTTGTAAATGATGAATAACTGCACGCGAAATAACTATGTCGAATGTTTCATTAGGGTATGGGATATTATGTGCATCACCGTGGATGAATGAAATGTTTGAAAAGTTGTTACAATTTTCTTTTGCAGCTTGTAATATTTCTTTTGAAAAATCAAGTCCCACAACATTTTTGGCTCCCATAAGAGCGAGTTCTTTCGTATAAATCCCACCACCACAGCCGATATCAATTATTTGCTTGTTTTGTATTTCTGTAATGTTTTTTACCATTTCAGCCCAAGAAATATGAGCGTTTCTTGTTGCATATGTGTACTTATTATTTTCATCATGAAAATTAATGGACATGATAAAGACCTCCTTTCAATGATTAGTATAGCGTATTTAATAGGATGTCACGTTTTTGTTTTATGTATGAAGATTATAAGGATTTCTTATCGTAAGAGGAGGATTAATTTGAAAGGGAAATATGTATTGGTGTTGTTGTTTGTTATGTTACTAGCAGCTTGTGGTCAAGTTGAGCCGAAAAAAGAAACAAAAAAAGTAGAAGAGACGGTGAATGAAGTGAAAGAAACAATAGGGGTAACCGTTATACAAAAAAAACATAAAGAGAAAAAGTTGCAGGAATCAGAAGCGAAGTTAGTAATAGACATTTTGAATAAAGCTGAGAAACAAGAAATAACAGGAAGCTTCGGTGAACCTGAATATGAAATACAAATTAGTAGAGATGGGAAAAAAGAAACTTATTATGCATGGTTAAGAGGAGAAGATAGACGAGGATGGGTGCAATATAAGAAAGCTATGTATATGTTGAATGAAAAAGATACGGAAAAGCTTTTGGATATATTTCCAAATGTCTCAGAACAAAAAGAAGATGAGATGCAGGTAAGCCCTTTAACAGAAGTAACAAAAAAAGATTTACAGATTACCGCATTTCATATTAAAACAGGCGATCAAAACGTGAATTATACGGTACGGTATACGATTTCACAATCACTATACAATAAGTTAGTGAAGGAGCAAGAATATTATTTGCAACTCAATTTTCCAGAAAAAGTTCAAAAATTAATTGGAGCAAAAGAGAGTGAAATAATTTTAGGTGAAAAAGTAAAGGAAGGGTATAAGCAATATGAATTGCATGCTACTGTTCTGATAAAAAGCGCTTCACAATCACAATTAAAATCATTAGAAACATATTACGAAAATTATGATTTGAAAATATTAAACAGTGAAAAAGAAAAAATAGGTGTGTTTCAAAATATAATTCAGATTGTTAAAGATTATGGTGAAAAAATGAATTTTCAAAGATAAAGTGAGCCTTTAATTAGCCCTTACGGATTGGAATGAATGTAAACTCGTCAAATCTATATGGCCTTTCCTAGGAAATGATAATAGAGAGGGGAAAGCACCCCTCTCTATTACTTTGCTTTTGCAGATGGCTCATTCATTGATTTTCGTGTAATAAGAAAAGAAATCATAAGAGCGGAAAGGATGACAAGGGCAATAAATACGTGATTGGGCAACAAATCTAATAATAATACGTAACTAACGGTATAAAAAATAAGAGTTGAAGCTAAAAACGATAGAGCACCTATTATAAGAGATTGTAAATTCATTTGTGTACACCTCCTTTTATTTATATTTTTGGCTGAAAATGGATTATATAAACATTATTTCTAACAATAGAAAAAAATATGTCATAATAGAGAAAAGAACAAGCTTTGATGAATGAATATGATTCATTAATGAGAGATAAAGGAGAGGAATATGAAAAATAATAAAAAAGGATTATGGGGAATTATTGTTGCGGTAGGTCTATTTTTACTGTCTAAGTTAAAGTGGGTATTTGCAATTTTTAAATTAGCAAAGTTTTCAACGGTATTTAGTATGTTTCTATCGCTTGGCGCATACGCAGTTCTATATGGTTGGAAATTTGGAGTAGCGCTCATTTATTTGTTGTTTGTTCATGAAATGGGCCATTTATGGGCTGCGAAAAGAAAGGGGATCCCGACATCGCCAGCAATCTTTATTCCATTTATGGGGGCCCTTATTGGAATGAAAGAGATGCCGAAAAATGCGAAAGATGAAGCTTACATTGCCTATATGGGGCCGCTTTTCGGACTTCTGTCATTTTTACCGGCGATACCGCTTTATATAATGACGAAAGAGCCATTTTGGGCGCTTGTTATTTTGCTTGGAAGTATGATTAATTTCTTTAATTTAATTCCCGTTTCGCCGCTAGATGGTGGGAGAATTATTTCAGTTGTCAGTACTAAAATTTGGGGAGCAGGCCTTATTTTATTACTTGGCTATTCAATTTACTTTAAAAGTATTTTGGGAGGATTTATTGTTATTATCGGTTGTATGGAGTTATATAGAGTAATAAAGAGAGATGAGCCGATTAAGGAATTAGGGCATAAAATTGATGGGATGAAAGAATATGTTACTAGGCTTGAAGAGGAATTAAAAGAAACGGGTGCTGTACATCGGACTATATACGTGATGCATCATGAGATGAATGCATTAAGACAAAGAGAACGGGAAAAAGAGTTACAAATAGGTGAACTTCAAAAAATGGAAGTGTTAGAGTATCTTTTACCGAAGTTCGAACCGTTAGATTATGTTCCATATGAAGATGAAAAAGATGAGTATACAATTCACATAAGGGAAGCATTTGAAGCGTCAGAAAGAAAATTAAATGAATGGAAAACAGAAAAGGAACAACAAGAAAACTATTATAAAGTGGATGCGAAAACGAAATGGACAGTATTTGCTTGTTATATCGGATTAATGGTTATACTCGGTTACACAGCTTATGAAGGATATATTGTTTTACAAGAACATTTGCCAACGAGAAATGTATAGAAAAATATTGTCGAAATGATAGGAAGAATTAATACAGGAATTATATTTCTACGAGAGAATGTTACAAGTATAGTCATACGTTGCAATATTTTTAGTAGAGAAGGAGTTCTGTGTATGAAGAAATTGTTAAATGTATTAGGTATTATTATCGTGATGATCATTGCGAGTTATAGTCTTATGAAAGTGCTGTTACATTATGCGAATAAGCCTGCTGAGGTAAATACAATAGCTCAAATAGAAGATGTGCAAGAAGAGACAAAAGTGCTAGATTTTATTCGAATGACACATGAAAGCTATAATAATTTCTTAAATTATGGTAAAGCAGAGAATTATACAGACGGGGATTGGAATCAATTTAAGCAATGGTTTCAACAACAAGAACAATCTTTAAAAAATATACATACGGAAATAAAGAATGAAAAAATAAAACGCGATGTAAATAGAAGCTATGAAATTGTAAAACAAGGTGTGGAACTTCAAAATATTGAGTATGTAGTGTATGCCCACCGTGTATATCATGACTTGGATATTATCGTAAATAAATATAGAGGTGAAACGAATATCTGGGGGTATACGGAGTTTGGCGATGGGAAAGATATAAAAGTAATCGAACAAGCTATACAAACAAAATAATAAGCTAGCTAGAATTCTAGTTAGCTTATTTTCTTTTGTAAATGCAATGTTCATATATTATTCACAAAAACACCGTGTTAATAGTGATTAAAATCACAATCTGCATTATAAGATTCAGTTAAACTAAAAACAGTTAAGGAAATAGAGGAGTGGGATACAATGTTAAGTGCAAAAACAATTGAAATCGTAAAGTCAACAGTACCATTATTACAAGAAAAAGGTGTTGAAATTACAACGAGATTCTATCAAATTTTATTTTCGGAACATCCGGAATTGTTGAATATTTTCAACCATACGAATCAGAAAAAGGGAAGACAACAACAAGCGTTAGCGAATGCTGTTTATGCAGCTGCAACGTACATTGATAATTTAGAAGCAATTATTCCAGTTGTAAAACAAATTGGTCATAAGCATAGAAGTTTAGGGATTAAAGCTGAGCATTATCCGATTGTAGGTACATGTTTACTACGTGCCATTAAAGAGGTCGCAGGTGCACCAGATGAAGTTTTAAATGCATGGGGAGAAGCATATGGTGTAATTGCTGATGCATTCATTAGCATTGAAGCAGAGATGTATGAAGAAGCTGCACATAAAGAAGGTGGATGGAAAGACTTCCGCAACTTTGTGATTGTAAAAAAAGTGAAGGAAAGCGATGTTATTACGTCATTTTATTTGAAACCTGAAGATGGAGGGAAAGTTTCTTCATTCATCCCAGGTCAATATGTAACGATTCAAATCAATATTGAAGGTGAGACATATACACATAATCGTCAATACAGTTTATCCGATGCTCCTGGGAAAGAATATTATCGTATTAGTGTAAAAAAAGAAAAAGGTGTAGATACACCAGATGGTAAAGTGTCTAATTACTTACATGAACATGTAAAAGAAGGAGATGTTTTACCAGTAAGTGCACCAGCGGGAGATTTCGTGTTAAATATGGATTCAACATTACCAGTTGTACTAATTAGTGGTGGAGTAGGGATTACACCGATGATGAGTATGTTAAATACGTTAATTGAACAAGATTCAAAACGTAATGTATATTTTGTTCATGCAGCAATAAATAGTAATACACATGCAATGAAAGAACACGTTAAGGCAGTAGAAAATGAATATGAACAAGTTAAAGCATATACTTGTTATTCTGCACCGACTGAAAAAGATTTAGAAATGAAGAACTTTGATAAAGAAGGTTTCATTGAAAGTGAATGGTTAAAAACTATTATTCCGACAACTGAAGCAGAGTTCTATTTCTGTGGTCCAGTAGCATTTATGAAGCATATAAATGCTGCACTAACTGATTTAAGTGTGAAACAAGAGCATATTCATTATGAATTTTTCGGCCCAGCAACAAGCTTACAATAAGCAAAAAAACGAGGTATTTATTTTACCTCGTTTTTTATTTGTTCTCGTAATAAACGGTTTACTGTTTCACGGCGTATACCTATCAGTTGGCCAATTTCGGTTTGTGTTAATATTTCATATATAGGAATGTCACCTAAATATAGGGTGAACCATTCTTGTAAACGATGAAGACGTTCTTTCGGGGAGACGGTTGTCAATTGATCAATTCGTTGTTGCATCATTCTTAATTTAGATTGTAATTGCATAGCAATGTTAGCATACGATTCGGGATTTGCTTGAAGTCTCTCATACCATTCACTACTAGTGATCGGTTCCACTTCTGTTTTTATTAAAGCGATAGCTGTACCGTGATATTCTTTCGGTGAAATTAAAGAATGATGAGGTATCGTTTCACCTGGAACGATAATGTTGAATAAAAATGGTGTTCCGTTTTCTTCTAGCCGAACTACTTTTAATAAGCCTGTTTTTATAAAGTATAAAGGACCGTCCTCGCCTTGACGGAATAGTACATCTCCTTTGTGTAGAATCAATGTTAGCCCCCCATTAATATGTTTCTATTTCTTCTATTTTAGCGTATATGTATATAGACAATATGCTATTTCAACAGCAATTTCATTGACGAAATGTATGCTATTACAGTAGTATACTATTTAGTGTGTAATAGTACTAGCAATGAATACGCTGTAGGGGGTTTAGTATATTGTTAGATGCGATGAGAATGACGGATATGAGAATTCCGGCGAATGCTATCATTCATGTAGAAGAGATGAAAGGTGGAGTCGTTTTATCCGTTGAAGTAGACGGCCAAATTATTTATACGATGGCTTATGATGAAGAAACAGATAGTTATGCTGAATTATATGATCGAAAGGATAAGAGGGCGTGCCAAGTACATGAAGACTTCATGGGATGGTCACTTCTTCACTAAAAAAGATGTCAATATGACATCTTTTTTTATTAAATCGATAGAATATACAAAGAAATGAAATATAAGGATAAAATTTGTAATAATTGATTTTGCATTGTTAGCACTCTGTAACTGCAAGTGAACTATTTTTTCGCTATCATAAAGATAACAGTCGCAGTTATAGGAGTGGTCAACTTGAAGAAAGTACATATTTCAAATTATATGTTATTATGTGTTTGTTTAATTTTATTTGTTCTCCTCGGAGGATTTTTATATTCATGTGTATAAGAAAAACGCATTCTAAAAAGAATACGTTATAAAAGGGAAATAATGATTAATCTAGTTCCAAGAATAATTAACGTAATACGCAATAAATTAATTACGGCGTTACCACTTAGTTTTGTATTAATGTAAGCCCCGATTTTTCCGCCAATCCATGCACCCGGAATCAGGATTAATGCATAAATCCAGCTGACATTTCCAAGTGAGATGTGAGTTGCAGAACTTACAATTGCTGATAGAAATACGATGAACATTGAAGTTGCTACTGCAATATGTGCTGGGAATGCAAAAAGAAGCATCATTGCTGGAACAAGTAAGGCACCGCCACCAATTCCAAATAATCCAGATATAAACCCAACTATAAAAGCGATAAAGATAGCAAGAAACGGTGGGAATTGGTAGTGTACAGTATTTCCATCATTATCTGTAAAAGAACGCTTAATTACAGACGTATTTGAGAGGGAAAGAGGTTTTAATTTGTCTCGAAGCATAAGTAGAATTGAGACGAATATAAGGAAAATCCCAAAGTATAAAGAAAATGTGTCTTGGTTTAAAAATTTATTTGCCCATGATCCGATAATACCACCAGGGCCGCTTCCGATAAATAAAATAAGTCCACTTTTATAATCTACTCGCTTATGCTTCATGTAAGTAAGGGTGGAAGATAGTCCTGTGAAAACGACTGTTACCATAGAAGTCCCTACTGCAAGTTGTGGTGATAAACTGTGTAATCCAATTAATAACGGAACAATAATAATTCCGCCTCCAAGCCCAACTAGGCTGCCGATTGTTCCGGCGATTAGTCCGATGAAAAGTAACATGATGTATTCCAAAATTGCCAACTCCTCTAAATAACTTATCCATCAATTATTATACACGCTTTTTAATGAGAAATAGGCTTGTTCACAAAAAAGTCGTCTTCCTAGAAAAATAAGGAAGACGACTTTTGATTAGAAAACAAAATGTAATAGGTAGTAAAACAGAGCAGCTAAAGAAGCTGAAATAGGAAGTGTAATAACCCATGTAATTAACATACGTTTTGCAGTTCCCCATTTTACCCCTTTCACACGGTGAGAAGCACCAACCCCTAAAATAGAAGAAGAGATAACGTGCGTCGTACTAACCGGTAAGTGAATGAATGTTGCACCGAAAATAACAAGTGATGATGATAAATCGGCAGCTACACCATTTACAGGACGAATTTTCATAATTTGTCCACCGACAGTTTTAATAATTTTCCATCCACCGACAGAAGTACCAAGCCCCATTGCGATAGCACAAGATAATTGTACCCAGAACGGGATATCGCTAGAAGTATGATAGTTATTAGCCATAAGAGCCATCGTAATGATTCCCATTGCTTTTTGTGCATCATTCGTACCGTGTGTGTAGGCTTGTAATGCTGCAGTGAAAATCTGGAATATACGGAAGTTCTTATTCGTTTTTGTTAAGTTAAAGTTTTTAAATACTACTTTAAAAATACTGTATACGATATAACCAATAACGAAAGCGATAATCGGTGAAATGATTAAAGCTTCAATAATTTTAATAAATCCTTTAAGATTTAGCGAGCTAATCCCAGCGGCCGCAATTGCTGCACCTGCGATTGAGCCGATAATTGCATGCGAAGAACTACTTGGAATACCGTAGTACCAAGTAATTAAGTTCCAAGCTATCGCCGCAAGCAAAGCAGCTAAAATTACAAGAGAACCATTTTGTAAGGCGAATGGATCAACGATATCTTTTGTAATCGTTTTTGCTACACCTGTAAATGTCATTGCGCCTAAAAAGTTCATAATAGCCGCCATAATAATGGCATGTCTAGGCTTTAGAGCTTTCGTTGAAACAGCCGTTGCAATAGCGTTTGCTGTATCGTGAAATCCATTGATAAAGTCAAAAGCTAAAGCGCAAATGACTACTAAAACGGTCAGTATCAAGAGTGTATCCATGATCAAACTCCTTACGCGTTCTTCATAATAATTGTTTCTAATACGTTTGCAACGCTTTGACAGCTATCAGCTACTTCTTCAAGCTCTTCGTAAATCTCTTTAAATTGAATAATCTTAATCGGATCTTTTTCACGAGAGAATAAGTTCTTAATCGCATGACGGCGAATATCATCACACTGTGATTCATAATCCTTAATTTTAATCGCATTTGTACGAATGTCGACTAATTTTTTGTTAGACATTAATTCAACAGAGTTTGCAATCTCAATCGCACATTGATTAATTGCTTCTACGAATTTAATCATGTATTCATCAGCTTCTGTAATAGAATACATTTCGAACAGACCAGCACTGTGATCTAATCCGTCTAATACATCATCCATACTCATCGCAAGTTGTAGGATGTCCTCACGCTCAATCGGAGTGATAAACGCTTTGTTTAACTCCATAATGATTTCGTGAATAAATGAGTCACCTTTTGACTCATACTCTTTCATGCGCATAGAAAACTCTTTTAAATCGCTAGCATTTTTAATTTTATACTCCACGAAAAACTGCGCGCCTTCTTTTAAATTTTCGGAAACATTCATTAACATTTCAGAAAATTTATCTTTTTTTGATTTAAAGACCATTATTGTTACCCCCACAAAAGTAATATATGTAAAATATATTGGCTAATCAATTCTAACAAAAAACTGTCGTTTTTTAAAACATTTTATCGAAAAGTTTACAAAAACTTAACATAACTCTCGTTGTTCTATTAATAATATTAATATCCAATAGTGAATATCTTACTTGTAGAATGTCCTTTTCTTGCAAAAAGTATGAATGCAAAAGAAAAGCTTTACACTATAGGAATGACTACGTTATTATAATAAATTTAAAAGGCGGTATATTCTTCCTTTTAAAAAGAAGAGTGTAAATAAATGAAGGAAGTGAACGAATGAAATTGAAGAACACTCATTTTAAAAAAATGCTTGAGTGGTTCAATAAGAGGAAGAAACTTCGTAATTCATTAATTGTATTGGGAAGTGTATTCGTTACTCTATTTATTGCTGTAAATATAATAATTTCCATTCAAGACATATCTGAATTAAAACAAGCTGTTCCACAACCGACTTTAATTTATGATGCAAATAATGAGGTCGCAACTAAATTAGCTTCTTCGAAAACAGAAGGCGTTAAAAGAAAAGATATTCCTGATATTATGGTTCAGGCAATTGTTGCAGTAGAAGATAAGGAATTTTTTAACCATCATGGTATTTATTATAGTGGAATTATAAGTGCGGTTTTTAAAAATATTACAGCAGGAGAAGTTGTAGCAGGGGGAAGTACAATAACACAACAACTTGCGAAAAATGTATTTCTGACACAAGACCGCACATACTCCCGAAAAATAAAGGAATATTTTTTAACGAAAAAAATAGAGCGCACGTATACGAAAGATGAAATCATTGAAATGTATATGAACCAAATTTATTTTGGTGAAGGTGCTTGGGGTATAAAAAGGGCAGCTAAATCTTATTTTGATAAAGATGTAAAAGATTTAACAATTTCAGAAGCTGCAACGATTGCGGGCTTGATTAAAGCACCATCTGCGTATTCACCTTATAAAAACTTTAACAAGTCAATTGAAAGACGTAATGTCGTATTAAGTTTAATGAAAGAGCAAGGGTATATTTCTGACGAACAGTATAATAAAGAAAAAGAGAGCGGACTTGTGTTAAAACGTGGCGTTGATGATAAATACAAGGGAAAATACTCTCAATATGTAGACTATATTGTTAGAGAGGCGATGGAAAAGTACGAATTAACACAAAATGAAATTTTAGCGGGTGGTTATCGTATTTATACAGAGCTTGACCCGAAAAAACAACAGGCTGTAGAAGACGTTGTGAATAATGATAGTTATTTCAAAGATAGTGGCTCAGACCAACTTATGCAAACGGGTGTAGTTCTTATGAATCCAAAAACAGGTGGTGTACCAGCTCTAGTTGGAGGCAGAGGGCCGTATCAGTTTTTACAGTTTAACCATGCAACCCAATTAAAAAGACAACCTGGCTCAACGTTAAAGCCTTTGGCTGTATATGTACCAGCGTTAGAACAAGGATATGAAGTATACGATATATTAAAAGATGAACCATTTAACATTAAAGAATATAAACCACAAAATAGCGATCATACTTTTCACGGTGATGTGACAATGTATGAAGCTGTGGCAAAGTCGTACAATGTTTCAGCTGTGTGGCTATTAGAACAAATTGGATTAGATAAAGGATTGAAATCTTTAGAGCGATTTGGTATCCCATTAGTGCCAGAAGATCGTACGTATCCGATTGCTTTAGGCGGTATGCATGTGGGGACATCTCCATTTGTAATGGCTCAAGCATACAGTACATTTGCAAATGATGGAGTCCAAGTGGAAGCTCATGCAATTAGGGAGGTACAAAATGCTGAAGGTGAAACGCTTGGAAAGTGGTATAAGAAAGAGACACGAGTGACGAGCGAGAAAATTTCTCAAAAGATGACATATTTATTAAAAGGTGTTGTCGAAAAGGGAACGGGCGAAAAGGCGAAAGTTAATAATGTTGATACGGCAGGTAAGACAGGAACTACTCAAATTGTAAATGGCCCGAGCACCGGTGCAAAGGATTCATGGTTTGTTGGATACACGCCAGATTTGGTAGGTGCGATTTGGGTAGGATATGATAAAACAGATAGCGATCATTATGTTCCGGGTGGTAGTCAAATTACGACGACAATGTTCCGGGATATTATGAAAAAAGCAAACGCAAATCCAGCTCAAAAAGCATTCCAGTTATCGCTCATATCTGAGGCTGATTATAAAAAACAATTGACTACAATAGAAGAGGAAAAACGAAGAAAAGAAGAAGAGAAGAGAAGGAAAGAAGAGGAACAACAACGAAAACAAGAGCAACAAGAGTGGCTTGATAAAGTGAAAGAATGGATTCCTTCATTTTGGTAAAAGAAAGAGGCGAATAAAAAAATTCGCCTCTTTTTTGTATGAAAACAAAATAAAATTTTAATCGGTAGAGATTTTTGTCTATCTTAATTAGCTATTAATCCATATCCGTTGAGATACATGATATTACTCATTAAGTACAATATTCGTACTGCCAAAGGATTCGGAATCGTATGTGACGATTATTTTGCCTTTACTAATAGGTTCGTAAGGCAATTCTTCTTCGTAATTACCATTATTTTCATTGTGGATAGAAAGTGTAATTTCATCGATTTTTTTATTTGTATACTGATCTTTAATCGTTTCAGCAATTTGGAGTAACGCCTCGGAACTAGAAGCTTTCGTAATAAGCATTCCTTTTATAACTTTTTTTTCATTATTTGTTGCATTGGAATAAGGGATGTTGCTTTGTTTTGTATACAAAAGTTTGTATGGAACAGTTTTTCTCTCTGCTTTTGATATAGTGGAATATTTTAGAGTTAAAAAAAATCCTACACATAAAATAATGCATACCATAAGAGCAAACCAAATGCGTATTAGTGACATAACTCTCATTTTCATCCCTCTTTCATATCTTTGACTTCATTATTTATCATACAAAAAGAGGATTAAGATAGAGTAAATTTGAGGTAAAGAAACGTAAAGAAGGAGCACTTATCCTCCCAAATAAGTGCTCCTTTCTATATAAAGAGAGATTTAATGCACGGTTAAACGATACATATTATTATAAATATATTTTTCAAGTGAAAATTAGTAAATTCGGAATACAGATAGTGTTGCAGTTGTATCGCCCGTGTTTGGAATAGAAATAGTGTTTGCTGTAGGTTGTACAGAAATTGTTGTACCAGCTTGTAAAGTAACGATTGTAGAGAACGATACAGCACTACCGATAACGTTAGTTGAGAAATTACGAGTAGGTGGTTGGCCGTTGAATGAAATACCGAATCCAAACGGTGAAGATCCTGGGAAAGTTGTAGATGCTGAGAAACTAATATCATATACGCCTGTTTCTAAAACTGTTAGAGTATCTGTAGTGTCATTGAAATCGATATTATTTATTTCGAAAACTTGGTTAAATTGGATATTCATTCCAGGCGATATTGTTTGAGCATTGGAGTTTCCGATTGCTGCGATCGTTACAGGAATTGGCGTACCCGCTGGTCCAGTAGCGCCAGTAGCACCAGTAGCGCCTGTTGCTCCTCCACCTCCAAGACAACCTGATCCGTATTGAACTAGGATAGTTTGGATCTCTGTTATGAGTCTAACTAGTTTGTCGATCGTACAACAATCTACTTTGAATAACTTAGCGATATACAATAAATAATTAAGCAAGCTTTGTAGCTCAACGTACAATGCTCCGCACGAGAAAGGTGTTGTTCTTAAAATAGTTAATAGATTAGCAATAATAGAATTTCCAATTTGTTTTTGTGCTGGAGATAAATCTAAGCAATTGAGGAATTTTTGTAAGTTATTTAGGGCAGCGATCAAGTTATTGATATTATTTTGAGAAGGGTTTTGAAAGACAGCTTGAATAGCTTGGCCAAGAGCTTGAAGAAGTCTAACGAATTCTGTAAGTTCGGACTTAGAGATGTTAATGTGACTGCAAGTTCTGACTTCACAACAATCATTACCATAAAATACTTTTCCTTTATTTTTATTGTTCATCTTTTCATTCTTTTCTTTCATAGAATCATTAGTCATTACTATATATTAAAATGAAATTTATACTAAATTCGTGATGGACAAACTACCATTTCTAAAAAAATAAGAAATTGGCCCACCTAGAAAGAAATAAGTAAGATATAGAGAAAGGTTTATATAATGTAAAGAAGAAAAGTGCAACATAAAAAACTACATGCTAATTGTTGGGAGTGTTTAACAATTGGCATGTAGTTCGTGCATTAGTCCTTTATTTACATTGATTTAATTTTTCAAGGGTTGTTTTAGGTAAGATTGGAATAGAAATAGTGAAAGTTGTACCGTTTGAAGCACTAGTCATTTTGAGCGTGCCGTTATGATTTTGGATGATTTTTTTTGTTACTGACAAGCCTAGTCCTGTTCCCGAATCCTTCGTTGAGAAGAATGGATCAAAGATATATTCTTGAATAGCTGGAGGAATACCAATTCCATTATCTGTGAAAGTAATCCGAACGAAGTTATCAAGGCGATAACTAGTAATTTGAATAGAAAGAGGTTTGTCGCCTTGAGCATCGACGGCATTTTGAAATAGATTTAAAAACACTTGAACAAGTTCATGTCGATCAATATTGACTAAAATATCATCTAATTCATTAGAGAAGTTATAATCAATTGAAATATTATGCAAGGAAACTTCACTAACTAGTAACTGTTGAATATACTCACGTAAAAATGTATTAATGGGAAAGGGTTCTCTTTTAAATTCACGTGTTTTTGAAAGAGATAAAAATTTTGTAATGATACTATTTGCTCGATCTAATTCAGGAATAAGTAAATTTTTAAATAGTTCTTTATTAGATGGAGAAACACTTTCTTGTAAAAATTGTAAGTATCCTCGTACTGTTGTAAGAGGATTTCGTACTTCGTGTGCAATTCCAGCTGCGATTCGCCCTGCTAACGAAAACTTCTCTGCATCACGTTCTGTATTTAAATAATGAAAGACACTAATAACTCTAAAAATCTCCCCGTTATAATCACGAATAATTCGGTTATTTATAATGCCATAGTTTTTGTCTAAAACTTCTTCATTATATATTTCTGTTCCCGTTTTTAATGTTTCAATCGCTTTAATTTTTTCTTCCGGCAAGTTTAGTAATTGTTGAATCGGTTTTCCGATAATATCATTTCGTATTACACCGAAATCATCTGCAGCAACTTGATTACATAAAGTAATATTCCCTTTATTATCGACAAAAGTTACATGATGTGAAAAGGCATCAAAAATATGTACAAAGTGTTTTTCGAGTTGTTCAAATAAAAATAATGAATCACAAGTAAGTTGAAAATGAGCCTCTTTATTCTCTTTTGGTATTTCTTGAATGGAATGGGTTGTTCTAGTTTTCTTTATTCGTAAACCAATATGTGGATTTTTGTATGTGAAATGATGTGGTAATTGATTCACAAGTTCTTCATAAAAACGTACTTTATTTTCTAGTTCTTCAATTCGTTTTTCATGAGATACAGTAGCATCGTTTGGAAGCATAAATAAATAACCCCTCATTTTAAAAATTCTTCCATATAGTATATCATATTTTTATAAGGATACTCTTAAAGAAAAGGCTACATGATGCAAAGTGTTTGGAAAGTGAATAGAAGATGAAGTTAAAAAGGGAGGGGTATATGTGCTGTTTATTGGAGTGACAGGATGGGGAGATCATGATTCTTTATACATAAATCCCTATGAAAATAGAAATAAATTACGAACATACAGCGAGTATTTTCCTATAGTAGAAGTGGATAGCTCATTTTATGCGATGCAACCTGCACGAAACTATACAAAATGGGCAATGGAAACACCGAAAGATTTTTCTTTTATCGTAAAAGCATATCAAGGAATGACAGGACATATGAAAGGTGAAATTCCTTTTTCTACGTTCGATGAGATGTTTGATGTATATAAACAATCTATTCTTCCTTTAATTGAAGCTGGTAAATTAAAAACGATTTTATTTCAATATCCACCATGGTTTGATTGTAAAAAGAAAAATGTAGATTTTCTTCGATATACGAAAGAAAAAATGGAAGGTTTACCATGTGCAATAGAATTTCGAAATCAAACATGGTTTTATCCAGAAATGAGAGATAGGACGTTACAGTTTCTAGAACAAGAGAAATGGATTCATACAATTTGTGATGAACCACAGGCTGGGATAGGTTCTGTGCCACTCGTGTTAGAGGTTACGAATTCAGACATGGCATTAATACGTTTTCACGGTCGAAATGTTCATGGTTGGCTTGATAAAGGGGAAAACTGGAGAGCAGTTCGCTGTTTATATCGCTACAACAATAAAGAACTGGAAGAATGGGTTGAACGATTAGAGCAATTAAAAAAGAAAACAAAGGATATATACGTACTGTTTAACAACAATTCAGGTGGGGATGCAGCAGATAATGCGAAACAGCTTATGAAAATGATGAACATTACATATGGTGAGCCGAAGCCGGAGCAATTAAATTTTTTTGAATGATAATAAACAAGAAAGGCACTGTACAAACAGGGGGAATGTACAGTGCCTTTCTATATGAAAAAGAGGGGTAACAATGTTACTGAGCGTTTGGTTGATTCATCAATTGTTGGCTTCATAATAAATGATAATGGTTATCATTATCATTGTCAATGGTTTTTCTAAAAATATATAAAAAACTTTGTATATTTTAAATAGAGATAAAAAAAGAACAGCATTAATGCTGTTCTTTTCCGTTGACGAATTGTTGCAAATCAAAAGGAGTTATCGCCTGGATAAATTCTTTTGAGATAAGTGTTTGAACGAGAGTGCTCTCAGAGATAGAAGCACCTGTTTTCTTTTCATAAGCTTGTTTTAATAAATCAAGTTTTTCAGCCGTTTCTTTTGGTAATTCAATTGTAAGTGTGTTCATAATTTCTCCCCCTTATTATTAGAGTACCACTACAGTATAGGAGAGACAAGAAAAGAGAATATGAAATATAAAAAAGGTTACCAAATTTTCAAATGGTAACCTTTTTTATGTATAAGAGTTATTAAGCAATACCGATATACTTTAAAGTTTTTGATGGAGTACTGTGATCAAAGAAGTGTTGTAAAAATGCAATATCAACACCTGATTTGTATGCACAATAACCCCAAGTTTTTCGAAGTGTATGTGAGCTAATCCCTTCTAATCCAACTTCTTTTGCAGCTTTGTTTAAAATGTACCATGCATGTTGTCTCGTAATAGATTTTGTTCCTTTTTGAGATTTTAACAATGGTTCATTACGTTTCCAAGTTTTACGTTCTTTCATGTAGTCTTCGATTGCGTGCTGTAAGTCTTCATTTACAGCAAACCATTTATGTTTCTTCACTTTTTCATTGTAAAATAAAATGGAATGGCGAACATTTTCATTTTCATCGATTACATCACTAACTTTTAATTGTAAGATTTCACTTACTTTTAAGCCAGAATTTACAGCTAATACGAATAATAAGCCATCACGTTTCGAAGATTGTAAAAGTATATTTTTGATAGTTTCTAATTGTTTTTCATTTTGAATAGGTTGTCCTGCTTGTTTCATTTCACGCACTCTCCTCTTTTATATGTGTAAAGGAAAGGATTAACTTGTTTCTTACTATAAAGGGAGAGTGTGAATTTCATGTGAACTCCTAGTGAAATTAAGACAAATTATTTGACTTCTTTTACTTTTTGTAAATTGAAATAGAATACAACACTGTTAGTCGTATTATACACACCGTATTCGGCATGATGGAGGTCTAAAATGTTTTTTACAATAGATAATCCGAGACCGGTACCTCCAGTGTGACGGCTACGTGATGCATCTAGACGATAGAAGCGATCCCAAATTTTTTCAAGACTTTCTTCAGGGATAGGGTTTCCTGTATTCTCGATTTCGACTTTTACGTTATCTTCTGCTTCTATAATGGAGACTTGTATTTTTTCTCCCTCTGGCGTATAACGGATTGCATTACTTAGTAAGTTCACAACTACTTGCTCAATGCGACTGCGATTTGCTTTAACAAGTATAGAAGGGTCTGCATCGATGTTCACTTGTAAATGTTTTTCTTCCATGCTAAATAATAATTTTGTGTAGACTTGTTGCGTTAATTCACCGATTGAGAACGTCGTCATATCTAGTTTGTAAGTACCAGATTCCAACTTTGCTAATTCTAACATTTCAACAATCAGCCTGTTCATATTTTCTGTTTCTTCTAAAATAACATCAGTATAATACGAAGTATCCTTACTAACACCATCTTTAATTCCTTCTGCAAAACTTCTAATTACACTTAGCGGTGTTTTTAATTCGTGTGATACGCCAGAAATGAATTCTTTTCTTGTTTTTTCTAATTGACGTTCACGTTCAATATCTTGTTGTAACTTTGTATTAGCAACATTTAATCGATCGATTCGATCTTTTAAATTTACAGATAATGTATTGATACTGCCAGAAAGCCCGCCAATTTCATCGTCAGCTGTAACAGGTAATTTCTCGCTGAAATCAAAATTAGCCATTTTTTTTGTAACACGATTTATTTTAATTAATGGCTTAACAATGATTTTTGAGTAGTAGAAGGATAACAAAATAATTACGAGAAACACGATGATTAAGGCATAGACATAATAATCTTTTAAAACGAGCATCGCTTCATTAACAGGCTGCAAAGATGCTATCGCAAAAGCGTATTCTGTAATCCTTCCATTTTCTATAATCGGTTTTACAAAGATACTATTTTTTATATTTTCTCCGCCATCTAATATGAAAGTACTTAATTGGTTCGAGTTAGAAGTTCCCTCTCTAATCATATCTGCAAAATATTGAACGGCTTGTAATGTTTCAATATCATTTGCAAGACGAACCTCCGCTTTGGATGGGAGCTGTAACTTAGTTATAACACCTGTAAAGACGATTCGAGTTGTAGATTTGTATCGGCTTGCAAGTCTGTTCTTAGAAGGGTTACCATTAATTGACTGAAAATCCGAATAGAAATGTTCGTTCTGCCATTGATTATAATTCGTTCCTAATTTTTGTGGTGTGATTATATTATTCTCTTGTACGACTCCATCAACATTGATTATTACATCTTTTTTTAAACCTAAATTTTCGAATTTATTATATTCTTCTGGTGTTAAAAGATTGTTGAGTGGAATGGAATACTGTTTATTATTGTTGGGATTAAATACATCGATATAGTAATTGTTATCACTTTTAATAATACCGTTAGAATCCAAAAACTGCATATCGGCATTTGTTTTATCATGAAATTCTTGTTTTAGTTTTCTAACCTGCTCATAACTTTTATCACTTTTATCATAATTATCTACGAATTTTTCAAAAGCAGTTTGGACTGTTTTTACTTTCTTATTAATATAAAATTTCTCTAAAAATAGAGATTGTCCTAGGAAAAAAAGTAGGAATATGATTGTAAATAAAGTGGATGTTAATAAAAATAGTTTAAAGACAATACTTCTGTTTTTCACTGCGTCACCTCTTATGAGAAATACTGTAAATGATTTCTTTATCCCGTTAAATCCGATTGGTTCAACTAATAATCAGTGGGGGATGGAAAAAACCTCCACTGATTAAAGTTTCACTTCATTATAACAAACGTTACAAGAAAGTAGAGGGGAGAAATCTGTCTCTTTATAAAGTAGTTATTTATAAAAAGTCACATAAAAAGAACTCGCCAGACGTATGACAAGTTCTTTAGTGTATTATTGTTGAATTGCTGCATCTAAAGCGATTTCAATCATTTCGTTAAATGTAGTTTGACGCTCTTCAGATGTTGTTTCTTCGCCAGTGAAGATGTGATCGCTAACTGTTAATACAGATAATGCATTTACACCGTATTTCGCTGCTAATGTGTAAAGAGCAGTTGTTTCCATTTCTACTGCTAATACACCGTAATCTCCAAGTTTTTTAACTATGTCCATGCTTTCACGATAAAACACATCTGCTGTTAAAACGTTACCGACACGAACGTGTAATCCTTTTTCAGTTCCAGCATCATAAGCTTTCTTTAAAAGGTCAAAGTTTGCAGCTGGTGCAAAATCAAATCCTGGGAATGTTAAACGGTTCATATTAGAATCAGTACAAGCCGTCATTGCGATAATAACATCACGAACTTTTACATCTTTTTGAATTGCACCGCAAGTTCCAACGCGAATTAAATTTTTAACTCCGTAGCTTTGGATTAATTCGTTTACATAAATAGAAATAGAAGGAACACCCATACCTGTACCTTGAACAGATACACGTTTTCCTTTATAAGTTCCAGTGAAACCTAACATACCACGCACATTATTATAGCAAGTAACGTCCTCTAGAAATGTTTCAGCGATATATTTTGCACGTAATGGATCACCAGGTAATAGAATAGATTCAGCGATTTCGCCTTGTTTTGCTTCGATATGTACACTCATAAAAAAGTCCTCCTTATAATGTATTGATAGAAATCAATATCATTTGCATTATACACTACGAATCCTTTCAATTAAAATCTTTTTATTATTTGTAATATGTGCAAAATAGGAGGATTTCATAAATCATAATCTAGAATATATATCTTAAGAAGTTTTGTATGAATAGAGACAATAAAAATGGTAGGTGATGTTTTGAAAAATCTTGTCATTGGGCTTATTGCGTTAGTACTTATTGTGGCAGGAGGATTTTACATAAAAAAATATCAAGAAAACGAAGAGACTGTAGGAGATGTTCAGGAAGTAAAGTGGGATGTTTCAAATGGAAAGGGAAATGAGAAAGTAGATATTGTATTTCAGTTGTTAAACAACAAGAATAATGAAATTCGTGGTGTAAATGATCAAATGCGGGCAGTGATTGTAGATGGACAGTTAAAAAACATACAACAAATTAAACCCACATTTGCAGGGAACGGGTCATATAAGTTATCTTCCAAAATAGCGAAAGACGAAGAATATACAATATTTTTATACGAAGACAAAAATAAGTCCGTAGAGTCATTCGCTAGGAAGAATTTTGGTAGAACGAAAGAGGAGAACAATAAGAAAAAAGTGAAATTTCCAATCGACAGTGTACTTACAAAAAAAATAGGAGAGTATGAAGTTTCTCTTTTATTTGGCGCATTACATCCGAATGAACCAGTTACGTTAACATTTCAGTTTCAAGCGAAAAAGGGTGAAAAATTGAAATTGCATTCAGAGAGAGGAGAAGTAGAGTCACTCTATATAGTGGATGAAACGAAGGAGAATTTTTTATACGCTATGCCTGTAGATACGGATGAGCAATTACAATACCGAATTACATTTCCTGCCGAGGGCACGTATAAAATGTGGGGGGATTTCTATATAAATGGTAAGAAGTATGAAAAAGAATTTATTGTACAAGTTCAAAAAAGAAAAAACAGCTAAGAATTTAGCTGTTTTTTCTTTTTCCTATTAATTTTGTTACAGAGAGCATTGTAATTGGTAAAGAATGATTCTTCCTAAATGCTAAATATTTACCGCTCCATGCTGGTTTATATTTTTCTTTAAAATGTCGTAATCCGCTGAAACTATACGTATAACGAACGTTATTAAAGATTGCAGCAGCCACTCGTTCAGACCAGAAAGACTGTGTGGATAAACCAACATTTGAAAGTGGTGCCATACCGATATTAAAGGAGTGGTATTCATTTTCTTTTGCCCACTGGAATAAGTGGATGAAAATTGCGTCCATAATGCCGCTAGGCGCATCTGGATAATATCGCATTAAATCGACAGATAATGATCCGTTTTGATATACAGGCATGAATGTTGTGAATGCAATAATTTTTCCATCCGCATCAGATAATGTTGCGATAGGAGCGCGACTAATATATTCACGATCGAAGTATCCGAGTGAAAAACCTTTCTCTTTTTTTCCACCAAGCCATGCATCTGAAACTTTTCTTAACTCTTCATATAATTCGTCGGAGAAAGGTGGCTCATGAATAGAGAATGTATAGCCTTCTCTTTCAAAACGGTTGAAAGTAGCTCGCATGCCAGCGCGTTTCTTTCCTGTTATTGTAAAGGTATTTAAATCAACAACAGCTTCTTCACCAAGCTTAAAGAAGTTATAACCAAAATCGTGGTATAAACTCATCCATTTACTTTCAATTTGATAGAATACACAAATGTATCCAAATCGATCAGCCTCAGCTAAAAACTCTTGCAATACAGTACGATAGGAGGAAGGGTCCCCAATTGGATCACCCAGTACAATAAGTCGTTTTCCAGTTATTGAGAAGAGAATGAGTGCTTTTCCATCACTACTGAAAAAGAACTGTTTATCTCCTAAAAAACCTAAATGACTAAGTACATTTCCACCATGTTCATCTAAGAAGTTTTGTAATCGTTTATCATTAGCTGGTTGCCCGGGAAATTCATTTCGATAACGATTTGCAATGAGTGAACCAATTAGTAAAAAAGTAGGAACAAAAAAGGCAGCTGCTAATGCACTTCGTTTTACTTGTGTAATATTACGAACGACAAAATCAGGTTTGAAAGCTTCTTTTGCACCTGCAAATAAAATACCTAAGTTTTTATATAAATATAACGTTACAAGTAGGAATATAAAAACTTTTACGATATCGGAAAGTGAGACTTCCATTTTCTCACGTACAAACCTTTTACGAAGCATATACAATACAGCGAGTACGATTAATAAAATAAAAGTTTCTTCAACATCAATTCCTTTTAGTGTGTTAAAAATAGCCGCTCCAATTAAAGATACAATCGTCATATAATAAGAACGTTTTGTTCCGTAATATATCCCCCGCGAAAGAATGAGGAGGAGAATACCGAATGTTAGCGATAAGCTAAAAGAAAATTGAATAAGATGTTTTGGAGCTAGAATATGTAAGGCGTGTGCCCGATTTATACTTGTCGGTAGAATGGTTGATAAAATAACCATTAAGCCAGCAAATACTGTTAAAGCAGCAGATGCCCAAGAACCTAACTTTCCTAGAAAGTCACGCTGCAAAGTCCATATAACACCAGTTGTCTCTAATGCAGGCGCAATAAAAGGTTTATCTTCAAACTTTTTAATGGCTACTCCTGTCATTTCAAAAGCTGCAAAAATGAGACCAAGGCAGAAGGGCAAGATGTAATAGACGAGACGATATAATAACATAGCAGGGAGTAAAACACCTGTATCGATGCCGTATTGCCCAAGCCCAGTTAAGAAGACAAGATCAAATGATCCAAGGCCACCAGGAACAAGACTAACGACACCAGCTAAAGCAGCAATAACATATACGCCTAAAAACTTTTGGAATTCGATTTCAATGCCAAATAATAGTAATATGACGTACATAACAATACCAGCAGATACCCATTCGACTAATGAAACTAATGAGTATAAAACAGTTGGGTTTTTCTCCTCTTCTTCTTGTTCCTCTGTTTGCGTCGCTTTTCTATTTTTTAATTTAGAAAATCCGATATATATAGGGACGAAAAGAGCGAAGAAGATAAGAACAGGCCATAGCCATGGTTTTTCATGCAAAATAAATCTCGTGTCTAATATTCCGATAAGACCAAGAAATGAAAGAATGGCTAATCCATTAATAAAGGCAGTTGTCATCCAAGCGATACTTTTAATAAGTTTTCCATTTTCTTTTATATATGGACGATAAAGCATTGTGCGTACGCCGGCTCCAACAAGACCACCAAACCCGATAAATCCATTTAAAGTATTAGCAATCCACGAGATACGGAAAATCTTTTGGACAGGAATGTCAGCTTTTAAGTAACGAAGCATAACATAGTCATAAAAGAACATTGTTGATACAGCGAATGCACCAAGTGTAATTGCTAAAAAGACTCCTCCAGTTGGAATGTTTTTAATTGTATCAATCGCTTCTAAAAAAGAAATGCCCGCTAATTCTTTTTTTGCTTGAAAGAATACAATTGTTAATACAACAAATGGGAAGATAATTTTCCCGATTTGTAAGAAACGTTTCCATGAAAACGACATAAATACAACTCTCCTTGTATAAGAAAACTGAGACAATAATATTATTATGACAAACTTCAAGAAAAATAAAAAGGTAATTTCCTGTATAGGGGAGCTATTTTTTATATAGGTATATTTAAAAGAATATTTTGTTTATCAGAAAATTAAGTTAGAATAAGGTGAAAGAAGGTTGAGGGGGGAGTATATGATTATAAAAGGTTACGTAGGATATGAGTTAGAAAAAGAGAAACCTAATACATCAGAAGATTTTTTTAACAGATCTGAAGTGACATATATATTAAATGGTAAAGAGAAAACTTTTTCGGTTTTATACGTTCGATATTTTGAAGAAGTTTTACAAGAAATTACTCCTTTTGAAGGAAATCCAGTGTATAAAGTAGAAGAACAAAACATATATTTGCGCGATATTGTAGCGATATGTTGTTTAATGAAAGATAAGGAGCTTCGTGCGCAAAAACGTTTGTATTTAAATAATATGGAAGAATTTCAACAATATTTTGATGAGGGAACGGTGTCGAAAGTACAAGAAATATTGGCTGAATTACATAAAAATAAAAGAGTAGAAATAGCGTGAAATGGCAAAGGAGAGAGAAAAAATGTCTAATTTTATGGTTGAAAATCAAACAGAACAAGTTTCTATATTTTTAGAAGATGCTATTAATTTGATAACCAATTATGTAAATTATCATACGTTACCTTCTTTATTAGAGGAAACACCAGCAGGGAATGAGCGATATTATAAAGGGTTATTAGCATCAATGAGACGACTTCTCGTTTTTTGCGAAGAAGGACAGGATGCATGTTTTGTTTTGTTGAATAGCCAGCCATTTCGAAAAACAGCAGCTGAAAAAATTTTATATAAGATTTACCATCAAGTAATTGCAGAGTTTTTTTCACCGAAGAGTGATCATTGGTATGAAAATAGTCGGTCTGCATATACAGGGAAAAATTCTATCGTTTTTCAACAAACACCACCTGCATCTTTAGAGCAAGTGATGAAGAGTTTAGAAGGTAAATTTCAATTGATGCGTGAAGAACTAGAATATTATGAGACGGATTATCAGACAAAGATGTTACACAAATATTGATTGAGGAAAAGAAGCTAAGGTGACTTAGCTTCTTTTCCTTTTGTACAGTTATATAAGGGATTTTCATTGAATATAGTTAAGTGGATAGCATTAGGGAGGTGCAACATGAATCAGCAAGGTGTATTTACAGATTACTTTCATGAAGTAGAAAATTGGTGTGAAAGTGTTCTTCACGTATTAGATAGTCGCGCAATGGAAGTGTATGATGTCCATATGCTTGCTTATAAAATTCAGACGTTATTAGAGCGTATGAAAGAGCATGAGTATGAAACAGATGCAGAGTTTATGTATGAAATAAGCGATGATGTAGAACATATTCAGCATCACTTGCAGGAAGTATTTATGCAAGAAGAAGAGGAATATGAATTATATGAAAGAGGGGATAGTGAACGAGCTGTCCCAATTGGAGGACATACACTCCCGCCATTACCTTATCCATATAATGCGTTAGAACCGTATATTTCTAAAGAAATTATGATGTTACATCATGATAAACATCATCGGAGTTACGTGGAAGGATTAAATAAAGCAGAGAAGATGATGGAAGAAGCGAGAAAAACAAATAAATTTGATTTAATTAAGCATTGGGAAAGGGAAGCGGCTTTTCATGGGTCAGGTCATTACTTACACACGATATTTTGGAATAACATGAAAAAAGACGGTGGTGGAAGTCCAAGAGGAACTTTTTCACAACAAATTGAACAAGATTTTGGGAGCTTTTTACGTTTCCAAAAACATTTTACAGAAGCAGCCTCTAAAGTAGAAGGTTCAGGCTGGGCAATTCTCGTTTGGGTACCCCGGTCTGGAAGGTTAGAAATTTTGCAAAGTACACTTCATCAATTATTTACACAATGGGATACGATACCGCTCCTTGTACTAGATGTCTGGGAACATGCGTATTATTTACAATACCAAAATCGAAAAGATGAATATATTAAAAACTGGTGGAATGTTGTAAATTGGCCTGATGTAGAAAAAAGGTTTGAAACTGCGAAACAAATTGAATGGACACCATATTAGACGCAAATTCTCTGCGTCTTTTTTAATGGAAGTAGAAGGAAGATTTCGTTCATATTTTAAAAGGCCAAGCATACACTTGTACAAAAAGTGCCAAAAGGACGTGGGGGGAAATATGAGACGAATTTGTGTAATCATTACGCTTCTTATGATGTATGCAAGCGTTATGCCGATTCCTACATATGCAAAGATGAACAGCAATGTTAGTGCTCGAAATGCTGTATTAATGGAGCAACAGTCTGGTCGTGTATTATACGGAAAGGCAGAACATGAGCCTCAAAAAATTGCTAGTATAACAAAAATTATGACCGCCTTATTAGCTGCTGAATCAGGGAAGATGAAAGAAATGGTATCAGTTAGTAATGAAGCGGTGAGGGTGGAAGGATCGGCAATCTATTTAAAGCCTGGACAAAAAGTGAAGTTAGAAGATTTAGTATACGGACTCATGCTTAGATCTGGTAATGACGCAGCGCAAGTAATTGCTGAAAGTGTGGGTGGGAGTATAGATGGATTCGTATATTTAATGAATCAAAAAGCGAAAGAAATTGGAATGAAAGATACGCACTTCTCAAACCCTCATGGCTTAGATGGAGATGGATCACATTATTCGTCGGCTTACGATATGGCATTATTAACGAAATATGCAATGGGAAACGAGACATTTAAGAAAATCTTTGGAACCAAAACATATAAATCAGATTCTTGGGATTACCCGTGGAAAAATAAACATAAGCTGGTAACGTCTTATTATGAATTTGCAACAGGGGGAAAAACAGGCTTTACGAAGAAAGCTGGGCGAACGCTTGTTACAACGGCATCAAAAGGTGGACTAGATTTAATTGTCGTAACTTTGAGTGCCTCTAGTGATTGGGATGATCATATGAATTTGTTTGATAAAGGTTTTGACCGTTTCAAACAAACGAAAGTTTTAGGACAAGGAGCAATTGCTGAAATAAATGAAAAGAAGTATGCCAACCATGTTTATACGAAAAATAGTTTTTCGGTACCGTTAACTGAAGAAGAAAAAAAGAACGTAGTATTAAAAGTTGAACTCGATAAAAGTACAAAACTTACGGATGGAGTAAAGGTTGGGAAGACAGACATTTATGTTGGTAATGAAAAAGTTGGAGAACGGAATTTATTTTATAGTAAACGAAAGTTAGTAGCTACAACGGGACTTTACTGGAATAATGTGAAAGAAATTTTTTCTTACATGATAGGTGTTGGGAACGATGGTTAATCTCGTATGGGTAGCGATGGCTGTCATTGGGATTGTATACGCTATGATAAATGGAACGATGGAAGAAGTGAATAAAGCTGTATTTGACGGAGCAAAAGATGCGGTAACGATTTGTATAGGACTTATTAGTGTTTTAGTATTTTGGCTCGGTTTAATGAAAATTGCAGAGGAAGCCGGATTGTTAAAAAAATTAGTTACACTTTTTATGCCGATAGTAAAAAGGTTGTTTCCAGAAATACCAAAGGATCATCCGTCTATGGGATTTATTCTATCAAATATGATGGCAAACTTTTTTGGTCTAGGTAATGCAGCGACCCCTCTTGGTATTAAAGCGATGGAACAACTGAAAGAGTTAAATGGAGGAAAGGATTCGGCGAGCCGTTCTATGGTGACGTTTCTAGCATTAAATACATCAGCTATTACATTAATTCCTACGACAGTCATTTCCATTCGAATGACGTATGAATCAGCGAATCCTACTGAAATTGTTGGGGTAACATTTATTGCACAAGTACTTTCTATGATTGGGGCAATTTGGATTGACCGCTATTTTTACCGAAGAAGGAGTAGAAAGGGGCGGAAAAAATGAGCATTGTAAATACAATTTCCTTATGGGTAATCCCTTGTGTAATTGGTTTTATCCTTTTATATGGCACAATAAAGAAAGTGCCGACGTATGAATCGTTCGTTGAGGGAGGAAAAGAAGGGATTCAAATTGCAATTTCCATCTTACCGTTTATGGTTGGAATGCTTGTGTCTATTTCTATATTCCGGTCTTCAGGTGCGTTAGATGCAATGATATCGGTAATGAAGCCAATGTTAGATTTGATCCATGTTCCAGCAGAAATTGTACCCTTAGCACTTATACGCCCTATTTCAGGCTCTGCTGGTTTAAGTATTACGACCGATTTAATTGCAACATATGGGCCAGATTCGTTTATTGGGAGATTGGCTTCTACGATGCAAGGGAGCACAGATACGACTTTCTATATTTTAACTGTATATTTTGGAGCGGTTGGGATTAGAAAAATGGGGGATGCACTAAAAGTAGGACTTTTTGCAGATTTAATCGGGATTATATGCTCAATTGTGTTCGTTTCTTTATTGTTTCAGTAATACTATTCATTTTTTACGCTATTTCGCTTATAATACGTATACGACCACTATTAAGGTGTAGCTTAATAGTGGTTTTTTTATGTGGTATTTTTGACAAAATGATGAACTTTTATTGTGAGAAATATGAAAAATATGGACAATAATAAAGGGTAAAAACATGATTTGACCTTTATATGTTTATTATCATCGCTATGTTGTTTAAGTAAGATGAAGCGAATAGCCGTAAAGCGTATGCGGTTGCCAAGTCTTTCTAATGTAAGGTAAGATAAATTCGAGGTGAAAAAAAGAAATGGAACGATTACAAAAAGTGATTGCGCAAGCAGGTATTGCATCGAGAAGAAAGGCTGAGGAATTAATTCAGCAAGGAAAAGTGAAAGTTAATGGAAAAATAGTGAAAGAGTTAGGGACAAAAGTAACTCCTCAAGATAAAGTAGAAGTAAATAATATCCCTCTTGAAAAAGAAGAACCTGTTTATTTTTTACTATATAAACCAACTGGCGTAATTTCAAGTGTATCAGACGATAAAGGAAGAAGTGTTGTAACGGACTTTTTCCCGGAAATTACACAACGTTTATTCCCAATCGGACGCTTAGATTATGATACGTCTGGCGTATTATTAATGACAAACGATGGGGACTTCGCAAACGTATTAATGCATCCTAGATATAAAGTTGAAAAAACATATGTTGCAAAAATAAAAGGGCCATTAACAGGTGAGAAAATTCGCATGTTAGAACGCGGTGTTACGTTAGAAGACGGTAAAACAGCACCAGCACGTGTGAAAATTATTTCTTGGGACAAGCGTAAAGAGATGGCTATTGTACAATTAACAATTCATGAAGGACGTAATCGTCAAGTACGTCGTATGTTTGAAGCGTTAGACTGTAAAGTAGTGAAATTAAAACGTGAACGTTATGCTTTCTTAGAAGTAGGAAGCCTGCGACCTGGTGATGCGAGAGAATTGACACCACATGAGGTGAAACAATTACGCGCGCTTGCTTCTACAAAGCCAAGATAAGTTATAGAGTTAAAAATTCACCAGTGGAGTGCTCTGCTGGTGATTTATTCAATACAACATTTACAGAAGATAATACATAACATTTACCGAGGAGAGGAGAGGTAATATGAAGAAAAATCGCTTATTATTTCGCGTTATTATTCTACTCATTTTATGTGGTGCTGTAGGATTTACCCTTTATCAAGGATTCTTTGCTAATAAAGAGAAAATGCAAATCGGAAAAGAAGCACCTAACTTTATTGTGACGGATTTAGAAGGAAAGAAAATTGAACTAAAAGATTTAAAGGGAAAAGGTGTATTTTTAAACTTTTGGGGCACGTGGTGTAAACCTTGTGAAAAAGAAATGCCTTATATGAATGAATTATATCCAAAGTATAAAGAAAAAGGCGTTGAAATCATAGCGTTAGATGCAGATGAAACGGATATTGCAGTAAAGAACTTTGTGAACCAATATGGTTTGAAATTCCCAGTTGCCATTGATAAAGGACAAAAGATTATAGGAACATATGGAGTAGGTCCTTTACCGACAAGCTTTTTGATTGATAAAGATGGAAAAGTAGTGGAGCAAATTATAGGGGAACAAACGAAAGAACAGTTAGAAGGGTATTTAAAGAAAATTACTCCGTAATAAAGAAAGCCTTTACATAAGGGGTGCGTGTTTATAGTGCCTCTGGTTTAAAAATTCTGAGTATTGCGGTAACTTGAGGTTAGAATATACAATAGTACATATAGATACAGGGGCGGTGAGAGTGTTGAAAGAAATTAAATGTGAATGTGGACATGTTAATCCGATAGGAACCGTTTTTTGTGAAGCTTGCGGGAAACCATTTGAAAGCAATGAAAATGCAAAACTATTGGATATGCGCTATGAGGGGAGTGCACGGAGATCTCTCACGCAGACAAAAACGATAGTCGATAAAATTTGGAGCTTTTTCTCTTCTGTAAAAGTAGGTGTATGGCTAATCGTAATAACTTTAGCTGCATCAGCGATAGGAACTATATTTCCGCAAGAAATGTACATAACTCCAGGTATTGCACCAGCTGAATATTATAAACAAGAATATGGATTTTTAGGACAATTATACTATCAATTAGGGTTTAATAATTTATACGGTTCATGGTGGTATATGATTTTGATTGCTTCTATCGGTATTTCACTTGTGATATGTAGTTTAGACCGCGTTATTCCACTTTATAAAGCTTTAAAAAAGCAAGGCGTAAAAAGACATCCTAGTTTTTTAAAGAGACAGAGATTATATGGGACTGGTACACCGCAAGAAGGTGACCTGGAAAGAGTGCAAGAGAATTTAAAGAAAAGAAACTATAACGTGAAAGTGGAAGACGGAAACGTTTTAGCAGAAAAGGGACGCTTCTCGCGTTGGGGTCCATATGTAAATCATATCGGTCTTATTATCTTTTTATTCGGTGCGATGCTTCGTTTTTTACCGAGTATGTACGTAGACGAAGCACTTTGGTTACGTGACGGTGAAACGAAAGAAATACCAGGGACGGATGGACAATACTACTTAAAAAACGAGAAATTTATAAAAGAAGTTTATGATAAAAGTAAGGACAAGGAAGTTTTTGATGAAGCGATTGATCGTGTAGGCGATAAAATGATTGCGAAAAACTTCCAAACGAATGCCGTATTATATAAAGCAGTAGGAGAAAATATAGCAGGACAAAAACCGAAATTAGAAAAAGTAAAAGAAGCGGAAATTCGAGTGAATGAACCACTGAAATTTGATCAATTTGCAGTGTATCAAGTTTCTTATAAAGAAAGTGAATTTAAAAGTATGTCCTTTAACTTGCAAAATAAAGAAAATAATCAAAAGTGGGGACCAATTAAAGTAGATTTAACGAATCCTAAGGAAAAATATGATTTAGGAAATGGTTATTCTCTAGAACTATTAAGCTATTTTCCTGATTTTTATTTTGATGAGAATGGAAAACCAAATACAAAAACGAAATTACCAAACAATCCTGCATTTGTATTTAAAATGTTTACACCTGAAACACCAGATGGTGAAGTGAGTTTTGTTGGTATTCAGCAAAATATAGAACCAGATGGAAACAACAAATATAAAATGTCGTTTGCAGGTGTTGAAATGCAAAATGCAACAGCACTTACTGTAAGAAAAGATTTAACGCTTTGGATTCTCGGCATTGGAGGATTTATATTTATGGTTGGTGTCATTCAAGGTATGTATTGGAATCATCGCCGTATTTGGATACAACGTGTTAATGATGAATGGTGGATTGCAGGGCATACAAATAAAAATTGGTTCGGTTTAAAGAAAGATATTGAAAGAGTACTAGAAGGTACAGCAATTCCACAGCCAAATGATAAAGTAATTGATAAAAAAATTAGTTAAGGTGGGGAAACGATATGGTGCAAATAAGTAGTAACTTTCTCTTTACCGCATTTATTTTATATTTAATTGCCACTCTATTTTTCGGGGGAGCAATTAAAGAAAAGGGTCATAAATGGGCAAATGTAGGAATAACGATTACAATTTTAGGGTTTATTGCACAAACAGTATATTTTGTTACAAGGTGGATTGCATCAGGACATGCGCCAGTTAGTAACTTTTTTGAATTCGGTACATTTTTCGGCATGATGCTTGTAGGAGCATTTATTGTCATGTATTTTATGTACCGTGTAAGCATAATCGGACTATTTGCATTACCAGTTGCGCTTTTATTAATTGCCTATGCAAGTATGTTTCCGAGGGAAATATCTCCGCTTATTCCATCTTTAAAAAGTAATTGGTTACATATTCACGTGACGACGGCAGCAGCAGGACAAGCCATTTTAGCGATTAGTTTTATTACAGGTGTTATGTATTTATTGAAAAATGTAGATCAATCGACGAGAAGTAAACGTACATTTTGGCTAGAGACGGTAGTATTTACACTTGTTTGTACAGTTGGATTTATTGGAGTAACAACGGTATTTTCTAGTATGAAATATGAAGCGAAGTTTCAATGGATTGATAAAACTGAACAACAAGTGGAAATGAAATACAATCTTCCGGCTTTAGTTGGACCGCACGAAGGGAAGTTACTGACAGAAAATAAATTAGAACCGGCAGTTGAAGTTCCAGCGATTGTAAATGCGAAAAAATTAAATACTGTTATTTGGTCAGTGTTAGTTGGAACATTACTGTATATTGTATTAAGACTTGTTTTACGGAAGCGAGTATCGGCGGCACTTCAGCCGTTAGTAAAGAATACGAATAGTGATTTACTAGATGAAATCGGATATCGATCTATTGCAATTGGATTCCCAGTGTTCACATTAGGTGCATTAATTTTTGCGATGATTTGGGCACAAATAGCGTGGACACGTTTTTGGGGCTGGGATCCAAAAGAGGTTTGGGCACTTATCACTTGGCTCTTTTATGCGGCAGTATTACATTTACGCCTATCAAAAGGATGGCATGGAGAGAAGTCAGCTTGGCTTGCAGTAATTGGTTTTGCAATCATTATGTTTAACTTTATTGTAGTAAACTTAATTATTGCCGGTTTACATTCATATGCATAGAGAAATAAAATAGGGGAGTGCATGTCACTTTCCTATTTTATTTTTGTCAACTTTTCTTCTTTTTTGAGAAAAACATGACAAAGTAGCGGTTGATTTTGTAAAATGATGTCGAGGACATTATATGCTGTTCAAAAAAAATACATAGTTTTGGAAAAAAATTGAACAAAATTTATTATTCTTGTGAAGCATAATATGGGAAGTGAAACATTTAGAAGATTGCTTAAATAAACGAGAATAGCGCAACATAATAGTTAAAGAAGGGTAGGTGTGAACCGCTGAGGTGAGAGTGCGCAGCGGGTAGAGATGGAAAATGAATCAAGAATTTTAATTGTAGATGATGAGGATCGTATTCGTCGTTTATTGAAAATGTACTTAGAAAGAGAACAATATACGATTGAAGAAGCAGATAATGGTGATACAGCTTTAGAAATGGCGTTGCAAAATGATTACGATTTAATCTTATTAGATCTTATGATGCCTGGTAAAGATGGCATTGAAGTATGTAAAGGGGTTCGTGAGAAGAAAGCGACACCAATTATTATGCTGACAGCAAAAGGTGAAGAAGTAAATAGAGTACAAGGATTTGAAGTTGGAACAGATGATTATATTGTAAAGCCATTTAGTCCACGTGAGGTCGTACTACGTGTGAAAGCGGTATTACGTCGTGCTGTACCAACAACATTCTTTACACAAGATACAACGACAAAAGATGTTACTGTATTCCCGCACTTAACAATTGATAACGATGCACACCGTGTTACTGCAGATGGTAATGAAGTAAACTTAACGCCGAAAGAATATGAGTTACTATTATTTTTAGCGAAAGCTCCTGATAAAGTATTCGATCGTGAGCAACTGTTAAAAGAAGTATGGCAATATGAATTCTTCGGAGATTTACGTACAGTTGATACACATGTAAAGCGTTTACGTGAGAAGTTAAGCAAAAAATCACCAGATGCAGCGAAAATGATCGTTACTGTTTGGGGTGTAGGTTACAAATTTGAGGTTGTGAACGACTGATGCTTTGGAGAAGTGTAGTAGGGAAGTTATGGATGACCATATTACTTCTCGTTTCGTTTGTTCTTGGATTTGTTGCGATTTTACTTTCACAGTTTTTTAGAACGTATTATGTTGATATGAGTGAAGCTAGGCTTCAAAAAGTTGCAACAAGTGTTTCAGAGTTAATTGAAGAAGGTGCCGATGTAAAAACGATTGAGAATATCGCTTACAAATTCTCTGACCCACTTTCAAGGATTATTATTGTAGAAGATGGTAAAGAAATCTCTTCTTCACCGAAACAAGAAGGGTTAGTCACTCTTACAATGGATGACTTAAAAGAAGATAAAGAATTAGCGGCTGTGTTTACAGACAAAAAAGAAATTAAGAATAATATTAGAAAAGCGTCTAATAGTAGGAAGAATAAAAACACCGAAAATGATATTATGATCGTCGGAAAACCAGTGCAATCAAAAAATCAAAGTGCAGTGTTCGTATATGAATCTTTACAAGTACCGATACAAGGTATGGAAAGAACAACTGATTTTATTTTCTTATCGGCTGGAATTGCGATTATATTAACAACCTTCTTTGCCTTCTTCTTATCTACTCGGATTACAGCACCGCTTCGTAAAATGCGTGAGGTTGCTTTTGAAGTGTCACGTGGGAAGTTTGATGCAAAGGCTCCTATGGTATCTCAGGATGAGATTGGTGAGCTTGCAACGGCCTTAAATCAAATGGGAAAACAGTTGAAGTTTAATATGAACGCCTTGCAACAAGAAAAAGAGCAGTTAGCAAGTATTTTGAGTAGTATGGCAGATGGGGTTATTACGTTAAATCAAGAAGGTGAAGTCGTTGTAATCAATCCGCCGGCCGAACATTTCTTACAAGTTTGGCAAGAAGAAAAAGAGATAGAGCTCAGTAAAAAACTACCTTCTGAACTTGTGGAATTATTCCATCTCGTTGTAGAAAGCGAACAACAACAAGTTGTTGAAATTAATTTACAAAAAGGAAACTATGTAGTTCTTATGACGCCGCTTTACAATCAAACGAAAATTCGTGGAGCTGTAGCAGTGCTGCGAGATATGACGGAAGAACGTCGTCTTGAAAAGATGCGTCAAGATTTTATTGCGAATGTATCACATGAACTTCGTACACCAATGGTCATGCTGCAAGGGTATAGTGAAGCGATTTTAGATGATATTGTGCAAACGAAAGAGGAAATAGATGAGTTTGTTCAAATTATTTATGATGAATCTGTTCGTTTAGGTAAACTTGTAAATGAATTGTTAGATTTAGCTCGTATGGAAAGCGGTCATGTAGAGTTACATATTGGTGAAGTGGATATACATCCGTTTGTTGAAAAAATTGGTCGTAAATTCCAAGGGATTGCAAAGGATAAAGAGGTCGCGTTAACGGTTGATTTCAAAGGTCCAATTGAACAATACCCGTTTGATGCAGATCGTATGGAACAAGTATTGACGAATTTAATTGATAACGCAATACGTCATACGAATGCAGGCGGACATGTAACGCTTGTAATTGATACGAAAAATAACGGTCTTATTTTTGAAGTACAAGATTCGGGTGCAGGCATTCCAGAAGAAGATATTCCATTTTTATTTGATCGTTTCTATAAAGCTGATAAAGCAAGAACACGTGGGAAAAAGGGTGGAACAGGACTCGGGCTTGCGATTGCGAAAAATATTGTTCAAGGCCATGATGGTAAAATTTCTGTATCAAGTGTTGTTGGAGAAGGAACTACATTCTCTGTATATTTACCGAATCGTATAATTTAGATATGCGTTTTTAAAGTTGATAATGAATAAAGTTCTGCTGTTTTTTATTTTTTTGTAAACTCAATTAAATAAAGAATGGTAGAACTTTTTTCTATGTTGCTCGAATAAAGAATAATAAGAGAGGTGCTGTGAAGAAATGAAATTATATACAAAAACAGGAGATAAAGGAACGACAAGTGTAATAGGTGGCAGGGTTGATAAAGATGATATCCGTGTGGAAGCGTATGGAACAATAGACGAGGCAAATTCTCATATTGGATATGCAATGACTAAGCTTCAAGGCGGGGCTTTTATAGATATTTACAATGAGCTCGAAAATATTCAACATGAACTATTTGATTGCGGAGGAGACTTGGCAATAGTGGAACAAAAAATTCCTTATAAAGTGACAATTGTGATGGTTGAAAGTTTAGAAAGAAAGATTGATTTATATATAGAAGAAGCCCCGCCACTAGAACGCTTTATTTTGCCAGGTGGTAGCGAGGCAGCGGCTACTATTCATATTGCACGTACTGTTGTAAGGAGAGCAGAACGCTCTATAGTATCATTGCAAAAAGAAGTGAAAATAAATGAAGTTGTATTAAAGTATGTAAATAGATTATCTGATTATTTGTTTGCGATAGCTCGAGTAATAAATGCCCGATTACAAGTGAAAGATGTGGAGTATAACCGTAGTGCATTAGTTTTTCGTGATAAGAAAGAGAAGGAAGTGGAGTAATTCACTTTCTTTTTTGTATACTTTTTTCTGTAATATACCAAAATAGAGAAGGTATGGTGGTAATTAGAAAACGGAGGATGTATATGAAAGTTTTAAAATGCGGTGTCATGTTATTGAGTATACTGTTTGTATCTCAATTACATGTTTATGCAGAAGAAAATCGATGGACATGGCCTGTTGAAGGTCAGATAAGTGATTATTTTGGGACAAGGCATGGAAAACACTATGGTATTGATGTAGCTGCGCCGATTGGAACGCCTGTGGCAGCTATCCAAGATGGTAAGGTAACGAGGTCTTATTATTCAAGTAGTTATGGAAATGTTGTATTTATTAAACACGGAGAATATGAGGCTGTATATGCACATTTAAATAAGAGATATGTGGATCAAGGAGATTATATTTCCAAAGGAGAAAAAATTGGAGAAGTAGGGAACACGGGAGAATCGCGAGGTGCGCACTTACATCTAGAACTTCATCAAGGAAGATGGACGATGGCGAAAAAGAATGCGATGAACCCATTGCTTGTTTTAAGTGAACAAAGAAATGAAGTTGTTTCTTCGTCATTATATGTCGTACAAAAAGGGGATACTTTAGTTAGTATTGCACGGAAATTTAGTATGACACTTAAGGAAATTAAAGAAAAAAATGGATTGCAGCAAGAGCTAATTTATCCTAATCAACAATTATATGTTAAGTAAAGGAAACGCTTCAAAAATTAAACTTTGAACAAATTTATGTTCTTCTTAAATAAGATTCAATGTAAATGAAATTATATGGGCGCTTTTGCTAGAACTATTGAGTGAATCAGAGCATCTATATCTAAAAGAAAACCGTCCCAAAATTTATTTTGGGACGGCTTCTTTTACCAAAAAATAAAGACACATATAAATCCAGAAATAGCTAAATAGCTATATAAGTAAAAAACTTTTGTTCTTGTTTTCTCTTTTGTTCGAAACAGTACGATAGTCGGTTCAATTAAACCGATTGTCAAACAAAGTAGGCCAAGAAGCATACAACCAATCGAGATAGAATACAGGGCGATTTGTGGTGCTTGAAATGGAATCATCCATTTTAATAAAAATGCAATAAGTGCAGTGTAACAAATACTACCGATGTATTTATTCAGTGGTGTATTAGAACGAAAACCAGGAAGTTTTTTTAAGAAAGAGCGGGAAACAACTTCTGTTTGTAAAGATGTATGCTCTTCAATAATTTTTTGAGCTTCTTTTCCTTTTTGAAAAAGAGATAAGATCCAATTTCGCTCACCCTGAAAAATAAATTGAGAAGTTGTCAAATAGTGATCAATCTTCACTTTATTCCAACTCTTCCACGGATGACGCTCACACAATTTTAATTTACTTTCTGTTTTTTTATCATACTGATAAATACTGATGCCATCTTCATCGAAAGTAGCATAGTATGTCTCGTTTGAGAATGTGCCTAAATCAATTGGGCAGTAGAAAAGTAATTCTTTTTTTAAGTAAAAGTATTCTTTTCTTAAGTTTTTTTTCATTGCTTCTCGAATAGAATGTCTCTTGTCTTTTTTCATGACATTTCCTCCATAACTCAGAAAATGTTCTTATCTTAACAATTCAATATCTTATCACTTTTAATTATATATGACTAGGTAATTCAAAAGAGAAATGCCGAATAATAAAAAATATGGATTGTATTGTAAAATATCTCGCAATTTATTTGTTGTTACGAAAAATAAATAACTAATTTTAAATAAGTTACAATTTTTTAGTTCACAATGTTATGAGGTTGTTGTATAATGAAGGGGAAAATAGAATATCGGTCTATCTTCGGGGCAGGGTGAAAATCCCGACCGGCGGTGATGAACTATTTATGATTTTGTTCTAAGCCCGCGAGCCGTTAAGGCAGGATTTGGTGTGATTCCAAAGCCGACAGTATAGTCTGGATGGGAGAAGATGGAGGTTCAAGCGTTCAAAAAAGATATGGATTTGAACGTCTGTTTGATGTGCCTTAAATTCTCCCTTTGTGTAAAACACAAAGGGTTTTTTCGTTCTATGAAAAAATAGGCATAGCAGAACCTTTCCACTTTCCATGAGATGATCGATGGAAAAGGAGAGAGAAAGATGAAACAAAAAAACAGTGTAGTGCAGATGGTGAGTGTAGCGATGCTAAGTAGTATTGCATATTTACTAATGATGTTGGATTTCCCGTTCCCAGGGCTTCCGCCATTTTTGAAAATTGATTTTAGTGATGTACCAGCTCTAATTGCGGCAATTATCTTTGGACCAGTAGCAGGAGTGATTGTAGAGGCGATAAAGAACATTTTACATTACGGGATTCAAGGAAGTTTAACGGGAGTACCAGTTGGAGAAATTGCAAACTTTATTGCAGGATGTTTATTTATTGGGCCAGCAGCTTTCTTATTTAGAAAGTATCGTACTGTGAAGAGTTTAACTACAGGATTAATGCTAGGGACAATTACAATGGCACTTATTATGAGTGTATTAAACTACATCATCATATTCCCGGCGTACACTTGGTTTTTAAATTCACCAGCTATGTCTAGCGAAGCTATAAAAACAACGGTTGTAACGGCAATCTTACCATTTAATTTAATTAAAGGGATTGTTGTAACAATTGTATTTGTAGCATTATTTTCACGCCTGAAAGTATGGGTGTTTGCAAAAATGAAAAATGCATAATATATACTAAAACCATTAGTAGTGTGAAACTACTAATGGTTTTTTATTAAGGAAAATAAAATTTAGATACAAAAAACGCCCCTCATCAATAGGAGGGGCGTTTTTTGAAGTTAATAAAAGACTATTCGAATTTTAAAGCGTCTCCGTCGAATGATTCGTCAGCAACTTTAATTGAGTCAGTTGGACAGCCTTCGAATGCATCCATCATATCTTCAATTAATACATCTGGAATTTCAACGATACCTTGGTTATCATCTAATGTTACAAATGCAATACCTTCATCATCATAGTCATAAATGTCTGGTGCAGCAGCGCCACAAGCACCACATGCAATACAAGTATCTTTATCAACGATTGTATATTTTGCCATCTTTTTTCCCTCCTGATAATATGTATGTGAAAAGCTCGCCATAAAAATTATAACCTTATTGTAAAACGGTTTGTAAAACTTTTCAACATAAAATTATAATGATAATGCTTATCAATTAGAGTGTCAACTTATTTTTGAATTATGTCATAAGATTTTCAAAATACGTAAATATGATTTCGTTTGATACAATAGAATATATACAAGTATATAGTTCTTATATGATAAGTTTAATGAGCGACAGTAGATAGTGTAATTGTACTGAAAAGAATGAAGTTAAGATTGGAAGGTGGAAGCGGTCATGCAAATACAATATACTTTGTTGCATTGTTTAAAACAATTGAATGGTGAAAGAACCGTTTCTTCTATTTATTATTTACTAAAGGGCAAACGTTCTTCGCAAACTTTACAAGATGGAAATATGTTCCGAATTTCTTTTTTGTTCGGAATATATAAATCATTAAATAGAAATGACTATGATGGTGAAGTTGCAAAGTTGTTGCAAGCGGATTTTATTCAAGAAATACATGAAAATACATATGTGTTAACACCTACGGGTAAAATGCAGTTACATAAATGGGAGGAAGTTTATGCTTTTCCGGCGCATTTGCATGGTTTACATTATGGTGAATTAGGTGAAACATTTTGGAAAAGATTATCATTAATTATTCAAACCATATCAAATTTACAACAGAATAATACGAGATTTATTCCAATTCAGCAAGATACAGAAATAATGATGTGGGTGAAACGTTTTCTAACAGGAAGGCCATATAAGAGAAGTGAGTTGGCGAGAAAACTATGGACGGAAGTACATAATCTTTTAGAAAAGAGTAATGCGATAGAAGCGACGATTGTAACATATCGATTAACGGGTTATGAACGCATTGGTTGTACATTGCAACAATTAGCAGAAATTACGAAACAAGATATATTCAGGGTGTATTTTTTATTTTGGGGTACAATACATTTCTTTATACAAGAAGTTCGTGATAAAGAAAATGAATTTCCACTATTAGCTGAAATTATATCTTATCCAAATGAGAGAGCTGAATTATTTAGTTTATCCACGAAAAAAACATATAATTTTTGGAGACAAGGACGTTCTTTAGAAGAAATAGCGACGATTCGGAATTTAAAGGTTGCAACGATAGAAGATCATTTTGTTGAAATTGCTTTGCGAGAAAAAGATTTTTCTATTGAAATGTTTATGGAAAAAGAAAAGATAGACAAAGTAATAAAAGTAATTGAAGCATTGCAAACGCGGAAGTTACGTGTTTTGAAACAAGCGGTTGGAGAAGATATCTCTTATTTTGAAGTTCGTCTTGTATTAGCGCGGATGGAGGGTGTAAATGAAACTTGAAGAATATTTATATAAGTGGTTTGGATATTCTGAATTTCGTCCAGGTCAAAAAGGAGTAATTACAGATTTATTAGAAGGAAAAGATGTGATAGCAATGCTTCCGACTGGAAGAGGGAAATCTATGTGCTATCAGTTTCCGGGGCTTATGCGAGAAGGAACAGTGCTTGTTGTATCACCGTTATTATCTTTAATGGAAGATCAAGTGACACAATTAAAGTATGTTGTGAAAAACCGAGTGATAGCATTTAATAGTTTTCGGACATTAAATGAAAAAAGAGAAGCGATGAAAAAATTATCTTCATATAAATTTATTTTTGTTTCACCAGAGATGTTGCAGTCGGAGTTATTAATTAGGGAATTGAAGAAAATTCATATTTCATTATTTGTTGTTGATGAGGCTCATTGTATTTCTCAATGGGGTTATGATTTTAGACCGGACTATAAAAAACTAAATGTAGTTATTGAAAATATTGGTTCTCCTACAGTATTAGCATTGACAGCCACAGCGACAAAAGGGGTACTGCAGGATATCGCAGATAGTTTAAATTTAAAGGGTGCCGCGGAACATGTATACTCTATTGATCGTCCTAATATTGCAATGGATGTGCAATTTGTAGAGACGATAGAAGAAAAGAAAGAGGCGCTTTTAGAGCAGGTGATGTATTTACAAGGGCCGGGGATTGTATATTGCTCAAGTAGAGCGTGGACAGAAAGGTTAACGGAATACTTGAGAGGGAAAGGTGTTACTGGTGTAGCTTTTTATCATGGTGGTATGGAACATGAAGAGCGTATGTTAATTCAACAGCAGTTTATGAACGATCAATTGCAACTTGTAATATGCACAAGTGCATTTGGTATGGGGGTAAATAAGGCGAATACGCGATATATTATTCATTTTCATTATCCAACTAATATAGCCTCTTACTTACAAGAAATCGGAAGAGCTGGAAGAGATGGCGAACCGAGTATAGCTATTTTATTATGTAGTCCGTTGGATCATGATTTACCAATTTCAATCATTGAGGATGAATTGCCAAGTAAGTCACAAATAAAATTTTTATTTTCTTTACTACAAGAAAGAATATTTCAAACGAAGGAATTACCAATAGAAGATGTAGAAGAAATTTGTTATAATGCAGCAAGATTTAATGAGCAATATTGGCGTTTCGTTCGTTATCATCTCGAACAGGTTGGAATTATACAACAACGAAGATTATTGTTAGAAGGTTTGTCAGATGAAATCATGAACCGATTAATAGCTGAAGTAGAAATAAGGTTGCGTAATAAATATAGTGAGCTAGAAAATATGAAGTCATGGATACAAGTTAAAGGGTGTAGACGTGAATATGTGCTGCAACAGTTCGGTTATAGGAAAGAGCAAGAGTTAATTAATTGCTGCGATTATTGCGGTATTACCAAAGAAGATTATAAAAAAAGACGAGCGCAACAATCGGATTTCGACTATAATTGGGAAACAGAGTTACAAAAGCTTTTCGGCCTAGAAAAGATGGAGGAATGATGAACATTCAAAGGCATAATGTTGAAGATATGAGTCCGCAGGAAATAAGGCTGAATCTATATATAACACAGTTAATTATTATCGGTATTGGCTGTTTACTGGCATATATATTATTTCAAGATGTAAAAGAAGTCTTTAATTTATGGAAATGGGAACCAGTATCTATACTTATTATAGGTGGTTTGTTAGCGATTGGTATTGTGTTATTAGATTATGTTGCAATGCGAGTGTTTCCGGAGTCATGGTTTGATGATGGTGGTATTAACGATAAGATGTTTCGAGGAATGTCCGTTCTACACTTACTCGTTATTACGTTCTTGATTGGTTTTGCAGAAGAATTTTTATTTAGAGGTGTAGTACAGACTCATTTTGGAATTGTAATTGCGAGCTTCGTATTTGCAGTGTTACATATTCGTTATATAACAAAGCCATTTTTATTTTGTTTCGTCTGTTTCATTAGTTTTGTCTTTGGTTATGTATTTGAATGGACAGGAAATTTGTTTATAACAATCTTTGCACACTTTCTTGTTGATTTTATAATGGGACTCCAATTAAGAAAATAAATGGAAGGTGGTGGTGAACAACATGAGGAAACGAATTCCTGATTTTGAAGAGGAATTAGAAGTTGAGCGAGTGGAAGAAAAAGAAAGTTTACCGCCGCGTAGTGAAATTCATAGAAATAAAGAGAAAAAACAAAAGTTTAAAATAAATCACATTTTCGTCCGGGTTTTAACATTTCTATTCATTCTTCTGCCGATTAGTATTTTGTGGTACACGGATAAATATATTCAGGTGAAGGGTGATAGTAATAATGCTGGAAAAAGTGCGTTTGAAGTAATCTTCTTTGATTCAGCTAAATCTGAGTCGCAGAAACATTCTGAAAAAGTAATAACGCATACTGTGAAAGAGGGAGAAACTTTAGAAAGTATAGCGAAGCAATATTTTTCAGATGGAAATGGAATTGAAGTAATTAAAAAGTATAATAACTTGCAGGAAGATGAAGTGAGTGCAGGTCAAGAATTAAAAATTCCGATAAAAGATAAGTCCACAAAGCAAGAAAGCTAGCGAGTTAAGCGATCACAGTTTGTTATAAAAGCCTAGGATTATCTTTATGAGGAGGGAGTCAAAAATATGATATGGATTATATTATTCAGTACTCTCATAGGCATGGGGATTTTATTACTTTTTGTGATGTATAAAGAAGCGATGCGTAATACGGTGTTGGAACATACTTTAGTATTTAAAGAATTTCCGAAAAGTTTTCAAAAAGTAAATGTGTTTTTTATTTCTGATATTCATAGAAGGGTCATTTCGAATTTGTTAATTGAACAAGTAAAAGGAAAAGTAGATCTCGTAATTATCGGAGGAGATTTAGCAGAGAAAGGTGTCTCTTTATCAAAAATCTCTGCGAATATTCAAAAGTTAAGAGAGATAGGTCCTGTATATTTTGTGTGGGGAAACAATGATTATGAGATAGAATATCATGAATTAGATGCGTTATTATTAGAAAATAACGTAAAAGTTTTAGATAATACAAGAGTGGTATTTGAGTCTGAATTAGGAGAGAAAATTTGTTTGCTCGGTATAGATGATGTTGGATTGCACCGTGATCGTCTAGATTTGGCATTGGCGGATTGTAAAGAAGAGGGTTTTCGTATCCTAGTTAGTCACAACCCTGATATAATAAAAAAAATGTCTGGAAATGAACAGATTTCACTTGTGTTAAGTGGACATACGCATGGAGGACAAATCCGATTATTCCCATCTAAAAAATATTTAAAAGGTGGCGTATATAACCATTTGAATACGATTCTCTTTGTTAGTAATGGGTATGGAACAACATTGATACCACTTCGTTTCCGAGCACCTGCTCAAACACATATCATTACATTGTGCGGAGGGAAATGATGCCAACTCTTAGTGGGAAATATAATATAAAAGCCGTTTCGAATATAATTGGAGTTCAGCCGAGTACGCTTCGTGCATGGGAAAGACGATATCAAATTATTGCCCCAAAGCGGAATCAAGCTGGGCATCGCTTATATACAGAAGAGCATATTCAAATTTTAAAATGGTTAATGGAAAAAGTTTCTTCCGGTATGATGATTGGACAAGCAGTTCAGTTATTAGAAGAGAATCGTTTGCAGAGTACAGTTCAAAAAGAGATACATTTCGATAAAGAAGTTGTTTTAGTGGACGATTTGCTACAAGCTTTGTTAAAATTTGATGAAATTACAATTGCTGCATTATTAAACGAAGCTTTTAGTATATATTCAACAGAAAAGGTTGTTGCCAGTATCGTTCTTCGAGTGACAGACAAATTATTAACGTCAAAAAATAATAATGAGATTTCAATGGTGCAATTTCAATATGCACTATCATTTTTACAAACGCGTCTAGGGATGGTGTATCACAATGCCTCAATGTTTTCCTCTTTATACAAAGTTATTGTGTTAGAAAAGGATGCATTGAAAGGATTTATTTTTTCAACTTATTTACGCTTAAAAGGATATGAGGCGATATATATTAGGACAAGCTTAGCTGAAGATGGTATGTTATCAGCGGTAGAGGAAATACAGCCGAAATATGTATTTATATCTTTTGCTGACGAACAAGAAATGAAAAAGACGATGAACTTTATAAATTTATTACAAGAAAAAAGGGAATCTCTTTCTGTTGGATTTATCGGAAAGCTAGGCGTTCTAAACCAGTTGGACATTGAAACAATCTTAATTGGTGATACGAAAGAAGAATGGGATGGATGGTTAAAAATGTCGGAATAGTTGTTCGAAAAGAACCATCTATTTTCTATTTCATATAATAAAAATTAGATGCATTGGTTACGTAGGGAGGGTATGAGATGAGGCTGGAACGATTAAATTACAATAAGATAAAAATTTTTCTAACATTTGATGATTTATCTGAACGAGGATTAACGAAAGAAGATTTATGGAGAAATGCACCGAAAGTACAGCAATTATTTCGTGATATGATGCAAGAAGCAAATAAGGAATTAGGGTTTGAAGCAGATGGTCCGATTGCAGTTGAAGTGTTTTCTCTACAAGCACAAGGGATGGTTGTAATTGTAACGAAAGAAAATCAAGAAATGGATACAGATGATGAGTTCCGTGACGAGTTTATTGAAATGCAAGTGACTCTAGATGAAAGTGAGCATATATTATATGAGTTTGCTACGCTAGATGACGTAATTAACCTGTCGAATCGCTTATATAACCTTGGTGTAACTGGCGGAAAGCTATATACGTGGGATGAGCGCTTCTATCTTTGGGTGGAAGAAGAGGAACAAATTCAATTGTTAAAGGCGGATTTTATAGCTATTTTAGCGGAATACGGTAATCCGTCTACAGCAACCATTTATCGCATCATGGAGTACGGTAAAGAATTAATGGATGTTAACGCGATAGAACAAATACACAATTACTTTGTGAAAAAACAAAACCTCAGCTAATACAACATAGCTGAGGTTTTGTTTTTATTTGGAGAAGGGAAGGGATGATTGTAAATACTCGAACATACTTTTTGAAAATAAAATATGCAGTTTTATGGGAGTGTGGTTGATGAAAATAAAAAATATTTAAATATTTAAGTATTTTACTTTTCTAAAAGTAATAAAAGGACTATAATAATAGTGAAAACGCTTGCAACAGAAAATAGTTTGTATATATTTGTTAGCGTTTTCTATTGCATTCCAAATTTAAGGGTGTATACTAGGCAATGAAGGTTTACTAAACAAGTGAAATTACAGGGGGTTTACTTACTATGGTAGCCGAAAAGGGAACTCAAACAAAAACACAACAACAAAGGGAACAACATTTTGAACTATTGAATTCAACACAAATTGTTATTAGTGAAGCGTTAGAAAAATTGGGTTATCCAAACGAAGTATATGAATTATTAAAAGAACCAATTCGTATGATGACAGTGAAAATACCAGTTCGTATGGATGACGGGACTGTTAAAATATTTACAGGATATCGTGCGCAACATAATGATGCTGTTGGTCCAACGAAAGGTGGAATTCGCTTCCATCCGAATGTAACAGAAAATGAAGTGAAAGCACTTTCAATCTGGATGAGTTTAAAATGTGGTATTGTTGATTTACCATATGGTGGAGGTAAGGGTGGAATTATCTGTGATCCACGTGAAATGTCATTCCGTGAGTTAGAAAGATTAAGCCGCGGTTATGTACGAGCAATTAGCCAAATCGTAGGTCCGACGAAAGATATTCCAGCTCCAGATGTATTCACAAACTCTCAAATTATGGCGTGGATGATGGATGAGTATAGCCGTATTGATGAATTTAATTCACCAGGATTTATTACAGGTAAACCGCTTGTATTAGGTGGATCACATGGACGTGAAACAGCAACAGCGAAAGGTGTAACAATTTGTATTCGCGAAGCTGCTAAAAAACGTGGTATTGATATTAAGGGTGCACGCGTTGTTGTTCAAGGATTCGGTAATGCTGGTAGCTTCTTAGCTAAATTTATGCATGATGCAGGTGCGAAAGTTATTGCAATCTCAGATGCTTACGGTGCGTTACATGATCCAAACGGATTAGATATTGATTATTTATTAGACCGTCGTGATAGCTTCGGTACAGTAACAAAGCTATTTAACAATACAATTTCAAACAAAGAATTGTTAGAACTTGATTGCGATATTTTAGTACCAGCTGCAATTGAGAACCAAATTACAGAAGAAAATGCTAATGATATTAAAGCAAAAATCGTTGTTGAAGCTGCAAATGGTCCAACAACATTAGAAGCGACTAAAATTTTAACAGATCGCGGAATTTTGCTTGTTCCAGACGTGTTAGCAAGTGCTGGTGGTGTAACAGTATCTTACTTTGAGTGGGTACAAAACAACCAAGGTTACTACTGGACTGAAGAAGAAGTAGAACAACGTTTAGAAAAAGTAATGGTAAGATCATTTGATTCTATTTATGAAACAGCACAAGTTCGTAAAGTGAACATGCGCTTAGCGGCGTACATGGTTGGTGTTCGTAAAATGGCTGAAGCAAGCCGCTTCAGAGGTTGGGTATAAAATATTATATCTTGAGAAAACGTGATTTCCTTTCGAGGGAATCACGTTTTTTTGTTGAAGTATTAAATGAGGTGTTGTATATGGAGAATGAAATGCTGGAACGAGTAGAACAATTAGAAGAGAAGGTTAAGAGGTTAGAGGGAGAACTTGCAAGAACGATGAAAGCTCGAAAAATAAGTACCGTTCGGATGTTCGGGGAAGGGCTACTGTTTTTGGTATTTGGTGTGGTTGTAGTAGGGCCGATTATTGCCGTTGTAATCTCGATTTTTACTTGGCTTGCTGAAAAATAAAATAAAATAAAAATAAAAAGAACGCTTGTTCTATGCGAACAAACGTGCTATACTCTCCTTAGATAAACAAAACGGAAATGATTTTAAGGAGAGATAAATGATGAAAATGACAGTAGACCAAAGATTTATGATGCCAGTAGATGTTGTAGAGCGAGTGGAAGTATTACGAAACAAACAAAGCAAGCGTGGCACATTATTACAATCGGTAAATAAATTTTTCGGTTTAGATACGAAAGAAGATTGTGTTTGGTTTTACGGTTTTTATGGAGTGGCTGTAAGTATCTTGTTGTTTATGGTGTTCACTTCAAATATTTTCGATTTTCTCTTCGCGTAAGAAATATGCGATAAGGACATTGCTACCGAATACATATATAAGGAAGTAAGGTAATCTTCTAGAGCGGGAGTTGGTAGCAATGGCGATGTTTCCTATAGAGCGCAACTATATTGGATATGGAAGTTCACGACCGGGGATTCCTCTGACTAAAGTGAGATTTATTGTAAGCCATGATACGGGGAATCCTGGAAGCAATGCGATAGGGAATCGAGATTACTTTAATGAATTACAACCGAAAGCTTCGGCGCATACATTTATAGATGATAAAACAATATTGGAGATTATTCCTATAAATGAAGTTGCGTATCATGTTCGATATGGTGTGCCGACGGATAATGACTTATATGGCTATGACGCGAATAAGGCGGCCATTGGAGTGGAACTTTGTTATGGTGGTGATGTTAACTTTTGGGAAGCATATAATCGTTTTACATGGTATCATGCGTATTTATGCCAAAACTTTGGCTTAAATCCGAAAAAAGATATCGTGTCACATAAAACGCTTGATCCAGCTAGAAAGATTGATCCTGAGAATGTATTAGGGAAACAAGGTATTAAATTTCAGCAGTTTTTAGCAGATGTCTATCGGATGTACGTTTCGTTTAGATGACAAATATATGAAAAATGAATACAATAAAGATAGGTGCCTACTGCTGTAAGTAGGTTTTTTCTTGTTTTTATAAATAGTGTATTGGTAGAAGACTAGGAGTGGACGAGTATGCAGAAAGAAACAGTTATTATAATCGGAGGCGGTCCGTGCGGATTAGCGGCTGCAATTTCGTTGCAAAAGGTAGGGATAAATCCGTTAGTAATTGAAAAAGGAAACATTGTAAATGCCATTTATAATTATCCAACTCATCAAACATTTTTCTCTTCTAGTGAAAAATTAGAAATTGGTGATGTAGCTTTTATTACAGAAAATCGTAAGCCAGTTCGAAATCAAGCGCTTGCGTATTATCGTGAAGTAGTAAGACGTAAATCTGTACGTGTAAATGCTTTTGAGCGAGTGGAGAAAGTTCAAAAAGATGGAGAAGCTTTTCAGGTTGAGACGACAAAGCGTGACGGAAGTAAGGAAATATATATAGCGAAATATATTGTTGTAGCAACTGGATATTATGATAATCCAAATTATATGAATGTTCCAGGTGAGGAATTGAAGAAAGTAGCTCACTATTTTAAAGAGGGGCATCCTTATTTTGATCGAGATGTAGTAGTTATAGGTGGGAAAAACTCGAGTGTAGATGCCGCGTTAGAACTTGTTAAATCTGGTGCACGTGTAACGGTACTGTATCGTGGAAGTGAGTATTCACCAAGCATAAAGCCTTGGATTTTGCCGGAATTTGAGGCGTTAGTACGAAATGGTACAATTCAAATGCATTTTGGGGCTCATGTGAAAGAAATTACTGAGCATACATTAACGTTTACAGTTGATGGTGAAGCTCTTACAATCAAAAACGATTTTGTATTTGCGATGACTGGTTATCATCCTGATCATAGCTTCTTAACGAAGATGGGTGTTCAGATTGATGAAGAAACAGGACGTCCAATTTATACAGAGGATAGAATGGAAACGAATGCTGAAAATATTTTCATTGCAGGTGTCATTGCTGCTGGAAATAATGCAAATGAAATATTTATCGAGAACGGAAGATTTCATGGAGATGCGATTGCGCAAACCATTGCATCAAGAGAAAAATAAAAAGGAGCTGTCGGGAAAACCTCGACAGCTCCTTTTTATTCGTGCATAAACATATTTTGAATGGATTCATGAGAATTTGTATTCTCTAATGCAACAAGTAATTTAATGCGTGCTTTTTGTGCATTTAAGCCGTATGTGAATACAATGCCCATATCTTTTAAGTGTTTACCGCCACCTTCATACGAATATACGTCTTGAACGATACCGTTGAAACAGCGAGAAACTAATACGACAGGAATACCTCTATTTAATAATCTTTCTAGACTAGGTAGTGTTCTTGGAGGGAGATTACCTTGTCCAAGAGCTTCGATAACAATGCCGTCTACAGGAAGATTTTCGATTGCTGCTAATAATGTATCATCCATGCCAGCATATGCTTTTAGAACAACTACATTTTTAGACACTTTGTTTATCGTATATGTTTCGTGATGTACTAAAGCGTGATGGAAGACAACGCCGCGTTTTGTTACCATTCCAATTGGTCCGTATTGTGGGCTTTGGAATGTTGCAACATTACTTGTATGTGTTTTCGTTACATTTGTAGCGCAATGAATTTCGTCGTTTAATACGACTAAAACACCTTTTTCTGCAGCTTCATCACAACTAGCAACTTTTACAGCTGATAAGAAGTTATATAGACCATCAGCACCTAACTCATTGCTAGAGCGCATTGCACCTGTCACTACGATCGGAATAGTTGCTTGTACTGTTAAATCTAAGAAATAAGCTGTTTCTTCTAATGTATCCGTGCCATGCGTAATGACTACGCCATGAATGTTGTCTTGTTTTACTCTTTCATCAATGATGACTTGTAATTGTAACATTTCGCTCGGTGTCATATGAGGAGATGGTAGGTGGAACACATCTTCAACGATTAAATCAACATCGCCTTCTAAATCAGGAATGAATTTTAAAAGAGGATTTTTTTCACCTGGTTGTACGACCCCAGTTTCTTTATCTTCCTCCATTGCAATTGTTCCACCTGTGTGTAAAACTAGGATTCTTTTCAATGCTTATACCCCTTTCAAGTAAAAAAATACATTTAGAACATAACATGTTTTGAGTAAATTCGACAATGGAAATGTATAAAAGTATGCCTCGAAAATGACAATAAAATTAACTGCTATATGTACGATGTATAAAATCATGAAACGAAATGTGCAAATATAGTATAGGAGGGAAGAATTCCGGTGAAAAAGATGGAGAGAATTTTTATTCGTATATTAATAATACAATTCATTTGTCTTTCTGTTGTGCAATTGTTATTTATACATAAGTCATCAGTGAAATATTTATCTAAAATTGTTTATTATGAGGGTGTCATGGTAAAAAACAAAGTGGAAATCTTGCAGGTGAATAGGTAGTTTTCATTTTCTTCTATGAAGGATTATGCTACAATAATTGAGGATTTAATGACGTGAAGCAAATGAGAAGAAGCAGGGTGAACACCTGCTTTTCGTTTTGTTTTATAAGTGAAAAAATGAGGTGTTACAATGGATAAACGAATTTCAATTGCTATAGATGGTCCAGCAGCTGCTGGGAAAAGTACAGTGGCAAAAGTTATTGCGAAGGAACTTTCTTACGTTTATATTGATACAGGCGCAATGTACCGTACGCTTACATATGCAGCCCTTGAACAAAAAGTAGACATTGAAAATGAAGAGCAGTTAATGGAAGTTGTAAAGAATGTAAATATTGAGTTTCAGCAAGGAGAAAATACACAGCTTGTATTTTTAAATGGACAAGATGTTTCTGAAGTAATTCGTACACCTGATGTGACGAATCGAGTATCTATTGTAGCGAAACATCGCCTTGTTCGTGAAGAAATGGTACGTCGTCAGCAAGAGTTAGCGAAAAAAGGCGGCGTTGTAATGGACGGCCGTGATATTGGTACACATGTATTGCCGGATGCTGAAGTGAAAATCTTTATGCTTGCTTCTGTTGAAGAAAGAGCGGAAAGAAGACATTTAGAAAATTTAAATAAAGGTTTCGATTCTAATTTAGAGCAGCTACAAGAAGAAATTGCTCAGCGTGATAAATTAGATTCAGAACGCGAAGTTTCTCCACTAAAAAAGGCTGATGATGCATTGGAATTAGATACGACTTCTTTATCAATTGAAGAAGTTGTCCAAAAAATTATGAGCATTGTTTCTGGAGTGTTTGCGAAATAAAGAAAGGGGATAGTCCTCTTTCTTTTTTTGTTTAAATAGAAATGTAAAGGATACGTGAATTGTGAGTCTCTTTCCTTGACAAATGAGCTGATTTGTAAGAAGTTAGTTAAAGAGGAATAAAACTGTCAGAATATATTCGCTATTATATTTCAAAACATACTTTTTTCAAGCTGGTTTTGCTGTATACTATTTATATAGGTTTAATATATTTTCTTGTGAATGTTATTGAAAAAGAGTATGTGATGAGAAATTCTTAAACATGCAAATGAAAACTTTGTTTTCATTTCGTATATACATAAAAAATGCTTTGTCAATTCTGTAGGGAGGTATTTCCATGGTAGAGAAAATGAATGAAGAAGTTATGGATTCAAAAGAATTACAAGTTGGTGACGTTGTTACAGGTTCTGTAACGAAGGTTGAAGAGAAACAAGTGCTTGTAAATGTTGGATACAAAACAGATGGCGTAATTCCAATTAGTGAATTAGCTAACGTTCATATTGAAAAAGCAAGCGATGTTGTAGAATTAGATCAAACACTAGAGTTGAAAATTATTAAATTAGAAGAAGATGATCTTGTCTTATCTAAACGTGCTGTTGATGCAGAAAAAGCATGGGTAGAACTACAAGAGAAATTTACTTCTGGTCATGTATTTGATGTTACTGTAAAAGATATTGTGAATGGCGGATTAGTTGTGGACCTTGGTGTTCGCGGTTTTATTCCAGCTTCACTTGTAGAAGTACATTATGTAGAAGACTTTACTGACTATAAAGGTAAAACATTAGCGGTGAAAATTGTTGAATTAGACCGTGAAAAAAATCGTGTAATCCTTTCGCATAAAGCGGTAGTAGAATTAGAACTAGATTCTAAGAAAAAAGAAGCAATTTCTTCATTAAAAGAAGGGGACGTTGTTGAAGGAACAGTACAACGATTAACTGACTTTGGCGCATTCGTTAACGTTGGTGGAGTGGACGGTTTAGTTCACATTTCACAAATTTCACACGAACGTGTAGAGCAACCTTCTGAAGTGTTAGAGCAAGGTCAAAAGGTTAAGGTAAAGGTGTTATCTGTTGATGCTGATACACAACGTATTTCTTTATCAATTAAAGCAGCTCAACCAGGACCTTGGGAAACCGTTGCTGGCGAAATAAAAGCTGGAGATATTCGTGAGGGAGTAGTAAAACGCCTTGTTACATTTGGTGCATTCGTTGAGATTTTACCGGGCGTTGAAGGGCTTGTACACGTATCTCAAATTGCAAATCGTCACGTGAAAAATCCGAATGAAGTATTGGAAATGGGACAAGAAGTAAAAGTGAAAGTACTTGAAGTTCACGTAGCAGAGAAACGTATTTCTTTAAGTATAAAAGAAGCGCTTGAGGAAAATAATGTAACTGAAGATTATAGTCAGTATGAGCCAAATGCTGATTCTGCTACTTTCCAATTAAGTGATATTATTGGTGAACAACTGAAAAAATTAAAGAAATAATGAGGGGTACAAGTGGTAAGGGCAAAACGTAAATTAGATCATATTGAATACGCTCTTTCTACTGGTCAGTCTCGTACGCATGGCTTTCATGATATTGATTTTGTGCATCAAAGCTTGCCAAATTCAAATTATGACACAATAACATGTGAAACAAAAATCGGCGAACTTTCACTAAGTTCGCCGATTTTTATCAATGCGATGACTGGTGGTGGGGGAGAGAAAACGTTACATATTAATGAGCAATTAGCATATGTAGCGAAACATCATAACCTTGCTATGGCTGTAGGTTCGCAAATGGCGGCGTTAAAAGATGAAAGTGAAGCTGCTTCTTATAAGGTGATTAGAAAGGTAAACCCAAATGGTATTTTCTTTGCTAATTTAGGTAGTGAGGCAACTATCGAGCAGGCAGAGCGCGCCGTTGATATGATTGAAGCGAATGCATTACAAATTCATTTAAATGTCATACAAGAGTTAACGATGCCAGAAGGAGACCGTGATTTTACTGGAGTACTTCAGCGCATTGAGAAAATTGTTTTAAATAGTAAAGTTCCTATCATTGTAAAAGAAGTTGGATTTGGGATGAGTAAGGAAACAATGCAACAGTTAGTGAACGTAGGTGTAACAGCAATTGATATTGGTGGGCAAGGTGGTACGAATTTTGCTGCTGTTGAAAACGAAAGAAGACAGCGAATGCTTTCTTATTTTAATAACTGGGGCATACAAACAGCAACCTCGATTATTGAAGCAACCTCTACAAATAATAACCTCTCTTTTATTGCATCTGGGGGTATACAAACAGCGCTTGACGTAGCGAAAGCAATCGCATTAGGGGCGAATACAACTGCGTTTGCTGGTTATTTTTTACGTATTTTAATGCAAGATGGTATCGAGAAGTTAGTAGATGAAATTGAGCTTCTACATACAGATTTGAAATTTATAATGACAGCTCTTGGTGCAAAGACGATAGAAGAGTTGCAATCTGTACCTCTTGTTGTAAAGGGTGAAACATATCATTGGTTAATGCAGCGTGGTATTGATACTGCGCATTATAGTAGGAGATAAAAAATCAACCATTCGGTTGATTTTTTTTGTTCTATTCTTTTTCGTAATATAAAGTGGAGAATGGAATTAGTATTATATAAAAATATAATTTCGTAAAAATTGTAATTGAAAAAGGGTTGAAAAATGTAGATGGTGTGTTGTCGAATTACTGGAGAGAACTTAATTTTTAATGGGAATAGGTGAAGGTAAAAAGAAGTAATGGGAAGATATAGTATGCGAAATATTATTTCGATATAAATAGAAATCATTAAACTGATTATGTAAAAGACGGTTTCGTACAATATAGAAACCGTCTTTTTGTATTAATTAGTGCTGGTTTTGTTTTCGAGCCTGTTCTGGTGTATCAAGTCCAGTTGCACCTGGATATTGTAGTGATTGATCACGATCGGATTCAACGCGGCGTGATTCTCGTAGTTTTCGTTCTTGGCGATCTTTACCCATAATGAATAACACCTCCTTGTTAAAAGTGTTGCTGTTATAAGAAAAAACTATGCGTAAATAAAGTGGATTAACTTTCATAAAAAGTTCCCATAATGGAAAACATAGGAGGTGAAGTTGATGGATGGAAGTACTTTTTATTTTGTAGCTTGGATAGGGTGGATCATTGTAACCTTTTTTATGAAAAAGGACCCTATCCGGTGGAAGTTAGGCGCTTGTATACTGATTTTTATAATTTGCTCTCCGTTACATGTAACGATTGCCTCATTCGTGGTATCAGTAAATGCTCTTTTACTTTGTATTATTTCTTTTATAGGGATCACGCTATATTCCGTCTGGAAAAAATTGTATAGCTTACTTTCAGCACTTATTATTGCAATGTTATATACAAGTTTTCATCTGTTAGAAATATATGATCCGATTTGGATTGTGGTGGATAGAGTGTTTCTGCTAAGTAGTGCTCTTGTGTATGCATCGGTGTTATTGCATGGGGATCGCATATTACGATTATGTTCTCTATATGTAGGGATGTTACAAGGAGAGCTGCTAGTGACATTTATTTTTAGGAAATTGAATTTTCCATATGATTACGGTAGTTTAGCATTTTTTGATATCGTCGCCATTTCTACATTATTCATGGCAATATTGTTTTGGATTGCAAAAGCATCAGTATACATGGAACGGTTTAAGAGAAAAACACGTAAAAGAAAGGCGAGGGTAATACATGACTGAATATACACCAGCCATTTTATGCGGCGTAATAGCGGGGACAGTTACAAGGGTGCTAATGCTTCGGACGGATACGCGGCAATATCCGACGAGGCTACATGGGAAAATTATTCATATTGCAATGGGGTTAATTGCAGCTGCTTTAGGAGCGATTGCAATCCCGTCTATTTTGAAAAAAGATTTTTCTGCCATTACATTTCTTACATTAGCAGCGACACAATTTCGTGATGTACGTAATATGGAAAGAAATACGCTTCAACAATTAGATGGGTATGAGCTCGTACCGCGTGGAAATACATACATTGAAGGAATTGCATTGGTTTTTGAAAGTCGCAACTATTTGGCAATGTTAACGTCGTTTGCAACGACGTTTGCGTATATAGGATTCCGTTCATGGATTGCAGGAGTAATTATGGCTATAATCGCATTTTTTATCGCGAAAAAATTAATGTCTGGTAAAAGGCTACATGATCTTGTTGAAATTGAGCACGTTCCGCTTCGTTTTGAAGGAGCGGGGCTTTATATTGACAATATTTACATTATGAATATTGGATTGCCAGCAAGACAAGAAGAAATTATGAAATATGGTATGGGTTTTATTTTAAAGCCGAAATCAATTGATGCGATGGTTACAATCTCAAATTTAGGGCAACGACAAGCTATTTTACACGATGTTTCAGTAGCGTTAGGGATTTATAGAGATTCTGGTACACCAGCGCTTGTACCGTTAGCAAAGCGTGATTTAGAGGATGGCAGGGTTGGGATTTTTGTCCTGCCGCAAGATCAAGATGCAGAGAAAGCGATAGGTGTCATAGGAAATGTACCAACGTTAGAAAGTGCTGTCCATATGTCATCGGAAGCCCCAAAAGGAAGGGGAGATAAGAGATGATGTTAGAAAGTGTTATTCTGGCAGTTATAACAACGACTCCAGAAAAATTTGCAGGTGGTGCTCCTTTATTCGTTTGCGAATCGACGGAGGAACTAGAATTTGTTGCAAATAATTTAGAAGCAATTTTAGATGGTATAGCACATCGCTTACAAGAGAATGTATATATTATTGTGAAACATTAGCAACGTGTGTTATAATGTGAGGTGTTTTGATACGTTGAGAAATATTCTGGAATGCAAATCCCTTCTTGCACAAAGAAGGGTTTTTTACATAATAAACAGAAGCAAGTTGAAAGGATGAAAGTATATGCCGAAACCAGTAATAGCGATAGTAGGTCGCCCGAACGTAGGGAAATCTACTATTTTCAATAGAATTGTTGGAGAAAGAGTTTCAATCGTAGAAGATATTCCAGGTGTAACGCGCGATCGTATTTATAGCGCTGGAGAATGGTTAAATCATGAATTTAACATTATTGATACGGGCGGAATTGATATTGGAGACGAGCCGTTTTTGACACAAATTCGTCAACAAGCTGAAGTAGCAATTGATGAAGCGGATGTTATCATTTTTATGACAAACGGTCGTGACGGTGTAACAGCAGCTGATGAAGAAGTTGCAAAAATTTTATATCGTTCAAATAAACCGGTTGTACTTGCAGTAAATAAAGTAGACAATCCGGAAATGCGCAGTGACATTTATGACTTTTATGCATTAGGATTTGGCGAACCATTCCCAATTTCAGGTACACACGGATTAGGGTTAGGTGACTTACTAGACGAAGCTGCACAACATTTTCCAAAGATTGAAGAAGACGGATATGATGAAGACACAATTCGTTTCTCTTTAATTGGACGTCCAAACGTAGGGAAATCATCACTTGTAAATGCTCTTCTTGGTCAAGAGCGTGTAATTGTTAGTAATGTAGCAGGAACAACTCGTGATGCTGTCGATACACCATATAGTAAAGATGGAAAAGATTATGTAATTATTGATACAGCTGGTATGCGTAAAAAAGGAAAAGTGTATGAAAGTACAGAAAAATATAGTGTACTTCGTGCGCTAAGAGCGATTGAACGTTCTGACGTTGTTTTAGTCGTTTTAGATGGTGAAGAAGGAATTATTGAGCAAGATAAAAAAATCGCTGGATATGCTCATGATTCAGGGCGAGCTGTTGTTATCGTTGTAAATAAATGGGATGCAGTGAAAAAAGACGAAAAAACAATGAAAGCATTTGAAGAAAATATCCGTGCTCATTTCCAATTCTTAGAATACGCACCAATTGTTTTCTTATCTGCAAAAACGAGAAAACGTACACAAACATTAATACCGGTTATCGATGAGGTAAATGAAAGTCATAGTATCCGTATTCAAACGAACGTATTAAACGATGTAATTATGGATGCGGTAGCGATGAATCCGACGCCAACTCATAATGGTAGCCGTCTGAAAATTTTCTATGCAACACAAGTTGCGGTAAAACCACCGACATTTGTTGTGTTTGTAAACGATCCAGAATTATTGCACTTCTCATATGAGCGTTTCTTAAAGAATCGCTTACGTGAATCATTTGGCTTCGTAGGAACGCCGATTCACATTATCGCTAGAGCAAGAGACTAATGGAGAGGATGTGATTTTATGACAAAAATCACAGTAGTAGGAGCAGGTAGCTGGGGAACAGCGTTAGCGATGGTATTAGCTGACAATGGACATGATGTACGTATTTGGGGAAATCGCCCAGAACTTATGGATGAAATTAATACGAAACATGAGAATAGTCGATATCTCCCAGGCATTACATTGCCAAGCACAATCGTAGCCTACTCTTCTTTAGAAGAAGCATTAGTAGATGTAAATACAGTACTGCTAGTAGTACCAACGAAAGCGTACAGAGATGTATTACAAGAGATGAAAGAAATTGTTACTGAACCAATTACTTGGATTCATGCGAGCAAAGGAATTGAACCTGGTACGTCAAAACGTATTTCGGAAGTGATTGAGGAAGAAATTCCAGAGCACTTAATTAAAGATGTTGTTGTACTGTCTGGACCGAGTCATGCTGAAGAAGTCGGTTTACGACAAGCAACAACAGTTACGTCTGCAGCAAAGCGTATGGAAGCGGCTGAGGAAGTACAAGATTTATTTATGAATAGTTATTTTCGTGTATACACAAATCCAGATATCGTTGGAGTTGAACTTGGTGGTGCGTTAAAAAATATTATCGCATTAGCTGCTGGTATAACTGATGGTCTTGGATTAGGTGATAATGCAAAGGCGGCATTGATGACACGTGGTTTAACAGAGATTGCTCGTTTAGGAAGAAAAATGGGCGGGAATCCGTTAACGTTTGCTGGTCTAACTGGTATGGGAGACTTAATTGTAACTTGTACAAGTGTTCATAGCCGAAATTGGCGCGCTGGAAATATGCTTGGAAAAGGACACTCTTTAGAAGAAGTGTTAGAAAGCATGGGTATGGTTGTGGAAGGTGTAAGAACAACGAAAGCTGCTCATGAATTGGCAGAGAAAATGGAAGTTGAAATGCCGATTACAGCTGCTTTATATGACGTGCTGTTCAATGGGAATAACGTAAAAGATGCAGTAGGCTCATTGATGGGACGTGTTCGAAAACATGAAGTGGAAGCTATACCTGATTTACTGTAAAGAAAAGCGACAGAAGTACATTTGTACTTCTGTCGCTTTTTTATTTTTTGGGTCTTTTCACCATTTTTTCATTTTTGCATAGGATGAAGAGTAACTTGAGGAGAGGGTGAAAAGAATGGATAATAATATTTTTAATAATATTGAGAAGGAAGCGAAAGTAAATAAAGAGGATATTTTTAAATTAGCATCATCCGTGCAAAATGCGAATTTACGTGATGAAACTGTACTTCGTCAATTAATTCATCAAGTGGCTCTTATGGCGGGACGTGAAGTGCCGAAAGAGCAAGAGGATCAAATTGTAAAAGCGATTATTAATAATAATATGCCAACAGATTTTGGTTCGTTAAGCAAAATGTTTAAAAAATAAATTATGAGAAACAAAGAGTTTGGAGATTGCATATGATAGCCATGAAAGAATGGGAATAGAGCTGTTTTTGGGCATATTTGGTCAACCGAAGCGAGAGATACAATCGCTTCGGTTTTATTTTTGCCTAGATTGGTGAGAAATGCTGGAAAACCTATTGATTAAAGTTACATACTCGCGATTTGTAGTAAAATGTTCTTTTTGTATTTGTTTAAAGATTTTAATTTGTTAAAATAGTATAAAAATAGATTAATAAAAGGGGGTGTGTATATGTCAGAAGGGCTTATGAAAATGTGGCTGGCTTTAGGGGCAATTGGATTTATGTTTTTTGCAGTAAGTTTTATTTTATTAAGTAGACATAGAATAAAGAATAAATTTTTGAAAGGGATTACAGCGTTAGTAGCGTACACCCTTATGATTGTGTCAGGAATTGTTATTTTTCTTGTTGTATTTAGTGGACCTGTACAGCAGTAAATGGAATGGTCTCGAAAATACTACATACGGAGCAAATTAGATTAGTATGAAAAGGTGATGCTAGTGAAAAAATTCCATATTATTTTAATATTTTGTTGTATGAGCCTTTTAACGGGGTGTCTGTATCCGAAAGAAAATATGAAGCAAAATGCGGTTCCTTATGAAGATCAGCTACAGGTTGTTCAAAAAGCTGTTGTGACATTTAAGGAGCAAAATGATGGGATATTGCCAATTAAGACGAGGGATATGAGTACACCTATTTATCAAAAGTATCCAATCGATTTTCAACAGATTGCCCCGCGTTACATACAAGAAGCGCCAGGGAATGCGTATGAAAGTGGAGGAGTATATCAATACGTATTAATAGACGTTGAAACAAATCCGACAGTAAAGTTAATTGATGTTAGGATGGCTGAACAAATTCAGGAACTATCTTTAAAGCTTAGGATGTATCGTGATGAACATCAATATCCACCTTTTAAAAAAGTAATTTCAGATGGTGTATATGAATTGGATTTCAAAAAACTAGGATATAAAGATGTGCCACAAGTGACAAGTCCATATTCTGGTAAAGGACTTCCTTTTGTAATTAATGAAAAAGGAGAAGTTTTTGTTGATTATAGAATCGACCTATATGACGCTTTGAAAAAAAATGAAGGGCAGTTTACAGAGGGAGAAGATATTCGAAATATACTTTCGAAAGGTTCCCCGTTTGTACCAGCTTATTCTTTACCGTACACAGTAAAGGACGGAGAACCAATTTTTTTAAAATGATAAGTCATGAACCTTTCTTTTAGTGAATAAGTTCTAGAAGAAAGGTTTTTTATGTTATACAACTTACGATGCAAACAAAAGATATTTTTTAATAGTCATATGAAATTGGACAAAATTATATGATATATTGTCCGAACTTCTAGAATACCATTATATTATATCAGATATTATAGGCAACGTTAGAGAAGGTATTAGTTGACTATAAACGCGGAATTATTCCCAAAAATTTTGAGGGAGGGAATCACTTGGAAAAGGTAGATATTTTTAAAGATATTGCAGAACGAACAGGCGGTGATATTTATTTTGGAGTTGTAGGAGCTGTTCGAACAGGGAAATCAACATTCATTAAAAAATTTATGGAACTTGTAGTTATTCCAAATATTGAGAATGAGTCTGACCGTCAAAGAGCGCAGGATGAATTGCCTCAAAGTGCTGCTGGTCGTACAATTATGACGACGGAACCGAAGTTTGTTCCAAACCAAGCGGTTTCTATCGAAGTAGATGAAGGACTTGAAGTGAATATTCGATTAGTAGATTGTGTTGGATATACGGTTCCTGGAGCGAAGGGCTATGAAGATGAGAATGGCCCGCGTATGATTAATACCCCTTGGTATGAAGAACCTATTCCATTCCATGAAGCTGCAGAAATCGGCACGCGTAAAGTAATTCAAGAACATTCAACAATTGGTGTTGTAATTACAACAGATGGAACAATTGGTGAAATTCCAAGAAGAGATTATATAGAGGCAGAAGAACGCGTTGTAAATGAGTTGAAAGAAGTAGGAAAACCTTTCATTATGATAATTAATACGGTACAGCCGTATCATCCAGATACAGAGCAATTACGCCAAAGTTTATCAGAAGAATATGATATCCCGGTTATTGCAATGAGTGTGGAGAGTTTAAGAGAAACAGATGTATATAATGTACTTCGTGAAGCGCTATTTGAATTCCCTGTATTAGAAGTGAATGTGAACCTTCCGAGTTGGGTAATGGTGCTAAATGAAGGGCATTGGTTGCGTCAAAGTTATCAAGAAGCAGTTCAAGAAACTGTGAAGGATATAAAACGTCTTCGTGATGTGGATCGCGTTGTTTGGCAGTTTAGTCAATATGAATTTATTGATCGAGCGAGCCTAGCTGGCATTGATATGGGGCAAGGTGTGGCGGAGATTGATTTATATGCGCCAGATGAATTATATGATCAGATTTTAAAAGAAGTAGTAGGAGTAGAAATTCGAGGGAAAGATCATTTGTTAAAGCTTATGCTCGATTTATCTCATGCGAAAATAGAGTACGATCAAGTGGCGGATGCACTGCGTATGGTTAAGCAAACAGGATATGGTGTAGCAGCACCTGCATTAGCGGATATGAGCTTAGATGAGCCAGAAATTATTCGTCACGGTTCAAGGTTTGGTGTGAAGTTAAAAGCGGTAGCGCCATCTATTCATATGATTAAAGTAGATGTAGAGTCAACGTTTGAGCCGATTATTGGTACTGAAAAGCAAAGTGAAGAATTAGTTCGTTATTTAATGCAAGATTTTGAAGATGACCCGTTATCAATTTGGAATTCTGATATATTTGGACGTTCACTTAGCTCGATTGTTCGAGAAGGAATTCAGGCGAAATTATCTTTAATGCCAGAAAATGCTAGATATAAATTAAAAGAAACGCTAGAAAGAATTATTAATGAAGGATCTGGCGGATTAATTGCGATTATACTATAAGAAAAAATCCCTCTCATTGTAGAGGGATTTTTTGTTTTTTTGATTATAAAATAGAAAAATAAACAGTCATTATCTAATACATTGTTGTAAATTGTCAAGTTTCATCAGATTTTCACATTTTAAGAGTAACAATTTCCTTAAAAATATTGAATTATAAAGGAGAATCGTATAATATAGGCGTTGATAATGATTTATCTACATCTTTGTAGTATAGAATTTGCAAAAATTGCCTACAAATGAAAGTAAGACTCATTTTATGATCATTATACAGTCTTATCTTTGGGAGGAGGTGAATGGCATGAACAAGACAGATTTAATCAATGCTGTTGCAGAAGCAAGTTCCCTTTCTAAAAAGGACGCAACAAAAGCAGTAGACGCTGTTTTTGATTCTATCTTAGAAGCTTTAAAACAAGGTGATAAAGTACAACTGATCGGATTCGGTAACTTCGAAGTTCGTGAGCGTGCGGCTCGTAAAGGTCGTAACCCACAAACAGGTGAGGAGATTGAAATCGCTGCAAGTAAAGTACCTGCATTCAAACCTGGTAAAGCGTTAAAAGATGCGGTTAAATAATCCTTACATATTAACAGGGAAGAAGAGTTTCCTTTTTGGGAACTCTTCTTTTTGCTTTTAAAAACATAAATATGCTAGAATGTGTTCGTATCACTTTTAGGTTTTCGGGAGGGCTAGCGGATGGCAAAAGTTAATTTAGAACAAATTGAACATGCAGTACGCCTTATTTTAGAGGCGATTGGGGATGACCCAAATCGTGAGGGAGTACTTGATACACCAAAGCGTGTTGCAAAAATGTACGCAGAAGTGTTCTCAGGTATGCATGAAGATCCGAAAGAGCATTTGCATAAAGTATTCGGAGAAGATCACGAAGAGCTTGTACTAGTAAAAGATATACCATTTTATTCGATGTGTGAGCATCATTTGGTACCATTCTATGGAGTTGCTCACGTTGCATATATTCCGCAAGGTGGAAAGGTAACAGGGTTAAGTAAATTAGCTCGTACCGTAGATACAATTGCACGTCGCCCACAACTGCAAGAACGTATTACATCAACAGTAGCGAACTCTATTATGGAAGTACTAGAGCCTCATGGTGTAATGGTAGTAGTAGAAGCAGAACATATGTGTATGACGATGCGTGGTGTGAAAAAACCAGGTGCGAAAACAGTAACGACAGCAGTGCGTGGTGTGCTTGAAAATGATGCTGCAGCGCGCAGTGAAATTTTATCGTTTATTAAAACGAAGTAAAGAAAAGCGGGAAACTGCTTTTCTTTTTTTTTTTAGTAAATAAATGATATAGTTTTAACTAGACAGAGTGAGATTAGAAAGATTGCTTACATGAATGGTAGGTGTAGCCAAGTTTTGGTTATAGAAAATAGAGTGTATGTGTTATAATAAGTTTTATGAATTAGAAAACAAGGGTGATTTTTTGTGTGTGACATCTACGGAGGGTATGCGGGTATAAAAGAAAAATTGATGGAGAAATTACGCCATCCTTATTTTATAAACTATATTGAAGAACCATTTATTGATGAAGAAAAGATAGCATTGTTATATGGTGCTTTAAAGAGTGCAAACTTACATATAGAACAAATTGAGCATTACGTAGTAACAATTATGCTTGTACAAATTGCGCTTGATACGCATGAAAGGGTATCAAATAAAGCAGGCGAGGAAGAGATTGAATTCCATAAATGTCGTCAATTAACAGTACTTGCAGGCGATTACTATAGTGGACTATATTATTATTTATTGTCTATGAATCGTGATATTGTTTTAATTCGTGCACTTGCTGAAGGAATTAAAGAGATAAATGAACACAAAATTATGTTATACCAAAAAGCGCATGAAACGACGGATGACATAATGAAAAGCATAGTAACGATTGAGTCTGCGCTCCTTCAAAAAACATGTGATCATTTTCAGTTATCACATTGGAAGCCATTTATCACATACGTATTAGGTGGAAATCGCCTTCAAAAAGAAATTCAATTGTATGCTGATAAGCAACATTCACCTGTTTTTCAAGCTATGCAAGATGCTTTAGGGGATAAAGCAGAAGTAGTGATTAATGGTTGGATGAAGGAATTGAGAAAGAAAGAAAAACAATTTTTAGAAAATCACACAGACATAAATGAAATAAATTCTGTGTTAAGGAATAAATAGAAGACATAAGCAATTTTACATTGGAAGAAGGTACGAGCATGCAACAATCAAAAGAAGAAAGAGTACATGACGTATTTGAAAAGATTTCTGATAAATACGATGTGATGAATTCTGTAATTAGTTTTCAAAGACATAAAGCGTGGCGGAAAGAAACGATGCGAATTATGGATGTACAACCAGGCAGTCAAGCGCTTGATGTATGCTGTGGAACCGCAGATTGGACAATTGCGCTAGCTGGAGCCGTAGGTGAGCAAGGAAAGGTTGTTGGCTTAGACTTCAGTGAAAATATGTTATCTGTTGGTAAGCAAAAGGTAGAAGCGTTACAATTAAAACAAGTAGAACTTCTACATGGGAATGCAATGGAACTTCCGTTTGAAGATAATACGTTTGATTATGTGACGATTGGGTTTGGTTTACGTAACGTACCGGATTATATGCACGTATTAAAAGAAATGACGCGTGTAGTAAAACCAGGTGGAAAAGTAATCTGTTTAGAAACATCTCAACCAACAATGATTGGTTTTCGACAAGGGTATATTTTATACTTTAAATATATCATGCCGTTATTTGGAAAGATGTTTGCGAAAAGTTATAAAGAATATTCATGGCTTCAAGAATCTGCTAGTACGTTCCCAGGGATGAAAGAATTGGCTCAAATGTTTGAGCAAGCTGGACTTGAACGTGTGCAAGTGAAACCATTTACTTTTGGGGTAGCAGCAATGCATTTAGGAATTAAACCAGAATCAAAATAGAAAAAAGAAGTTTTAGGTTAAGGTGAACAATATGAAGTTACAACTTATGTACTCTTTTTTACGATCGGATATTAATGTGATAGAAAAAGAATTAAAAAAGACAGTCGCTTCTGAACAGCCATTAGTAGAAGAGGCAGCATTACAGCTTATTGAAGCTGGTGGGAAACGAATTCGTCCTGTATTTGTGTTGCTTGCAGGGAAATTTGGAGATTATAAGTTAGATGCGATTAAGCATGTTGCTGTTGCGTTAGAACTTATTCATATGGCTTCTCTTGTTCACGATGATGTTATTGATGCTGCATTTTTACGACGCGGCAGTGCGACTGTGAATGCGAAATGGGGAGATCGTATTGCGATGTATACAGGGGACTATCTGTTCGCTAAGTCTCTTGAATGTATAACCAATATTGAAATTCCAGAGGCACATCAAGCGTTATCACATACTATTTTAGAAGTCTGTAAAGGTGAAATTGAACAAATTAAAGATAAATACAATTATGACCAAAATTTAAGAACGTATTTAAGAAGAATAAAGCGAAAAACAGCATTATTAATTGCCGCGAGTTGTCAATTGGGAGCGATTGCTGCTGGTGCTAATCGTGATACGGTAAATCGTCTATTTTGGTATGGGTATTTTGTAGGAATGTCTTATCAAATTATTGATGACATTTTAGACTTCGTTTCTACAGAAGAGAAACTTGGAAAACCTGCTGGTGGGGATTTACTACAAGGGAATATTACACTTCCTGCTTTATATGCGATGGAAGATCCCGTACTTCGTCAGAAAATCACATCTGTACATGAAAATTCAACAGCAAGTGAAATGCAAGAAATTATTGATGCTGTAAAAAATAGTACAGCAATTGATCAAGCATTTGCGTTTAGTGAACGTTATTTACATAAAGCTTTAGAAATAATAAAACCACTCCCACGTGGAAAAGCAAAGTACGCATTACAAAATGTTGCAAAGTATATTGGAAAACGAAAATTTTAAGGTTTATTCTAAAAAATAAAATAATCTCTCTATTTCAAAACTATTGCACAATTGTGATAAGGGTGATAATATGTGTGTGGGGATATACAATTACATACATAATTCAGAAGTGGAGAGATTTTTTATGGAAAAAACATTTCTAATGGTAAAACCAGACGGTGTACAACGTGCCTTCATTGGGGAAATTGTAGCTCGTTTTGAGAAAAAAGGCTTTCAATTAGTTGGTGCAAAATTAATGCAAGTCACTCCAGAAATTGCTGGACAACACTACGCTGAGCATAAGGAAAAACCTTTCTTTGGTGAGTTAGTAGACTTTATTACATCTGGACCTGTATTCGCAATGGTATGGCAAGGTGAAGGTGTAGTAGATACAGCTCGTAACATGATGGGGAAAACAAGACCACATGAAGCAGCTCCTGGAACAATTCGTGGAGATTTCGGTGTAACTGTTGCGAAAAACATTATCCATGGTTCTGATTCTTTAGAAAGCGCAGAGCGCGAGATTGCTATTTTCTTTAAAGAAGAAGAATTAGTTGACTACTCAAAATTAATGAATGAATGGATTTACTAATTATTTTGAAATAATTTGTAAACGCTTTAATCACTGTGATAATAGTAAAAAGTGCAAGGAGAATAGGGGTATTCTTCTTGCACTTTTTTTATTTTCAGTTAGTTACGAAGTTTGAACTGTTATGATATGTTGATATTTAAATTAGGACTATCGGAAATATAGAATAAGAAAATGGTCGATTTATGATATAATTTCTTTAATATTTTTAGAATGATAAAAGTTAATATAGTGAGATAAATACATATACGAAAAGAGGAATAACGTATGCGATATATTACAGCTGGTGAATCTCATGGTCCACAACTTACAACGATTATAGAAGGTGTTCCGGCAGGATTGTCTTTAGTAGCAGATGATATAAACGAAGAGTTAGCTAGAAGGCAAAAGGGATATGGGCGCGGTAGACGCATGCAAATTGAAACGGATCAAGTGCAAATTTTAAGTGGTGTTAGACATGGAGAAACATTAGGTTCCCCTATTGCACTTGTTGTTGAAAATCGTGATTTTGCACACTGGACAAAAATTATGGGGGCGGAGCCTTTAACTGAGCAAGAAGAAAAAGAGATGAAAAGGAAAGTGACAAAACCAAGGCCTGGGCATGCTGATTTAAATGGTGCGATTAAATATGGTCATAGAGATATGAGGAATGTACTGGAACGTTCGTCAGCGCGCGAAACGACGGTGCGTGTTGCTGCTGGTGCGGTTGCTAAAAAGGTGTTAGCAGAACTTGGTATTAAAGTAGCGGGCCATGTAATTGAAATTGGCGGTGTACAAGCTAAGGAGATTACGTATAGTTCAATTGAAGAATTAAAGAGTATTACCGAAGCATCTCCTGTACGTTGCTTAGATGACGAAGCTGGTAACCAAATGATGAAAGCGATTGATGATGCGAAAGCAAATGGTGATTCAATTGGTGGAATCGTTGAAGTAATTGTGGAAGGGATGCCAATTGGAGTAGGTAGCTACGTGCATTATGATCGAAAACTGGATGCGAAATTAGCAGCTGCAATTATGAGTATTAATGCTTTTAAAGGTGTCGAGATTGGAATTGGTTTTGAAGCAGCGCATAGACCAGGAAGTGAAGTTCATGATGAAATTCTGTGGAATGAGGAGCATGGATATACACGAAGAACAAATAATGCAGGTGGATTAGAAGGCGGTATGACGACTGGAATGCCAATTGTTGTGCGCGGTGTGATGAAACCGATACCTACACTTTATAAACCTCTTCAAAGTGTAGATATTGATACGAAAGAGCCTTTTACAGCGAGCATTGAACGTTCAGATAGTTGTGCAGTGCCAGCAGCTAGTGTCGTTGCAGAAGCGGTTGTGGCTTGGGAATTAGCGACAGCTTTAATAGAACAATTCGGATTAGATCGTATGGAACTAATTCGTGAAAATATTGAGAAACATAATGAATATGCGAGGGGATTTTAATGGGAAACATACATATTCAAACGAAATCAAAAGAATATGATGTACATGTTGGTAAAGAAGTGTTGTCAAACTTAACAACGATCGTTCAAAATATGCAGCCAGCGGTATCTAACGTAATGATTATTTCAGATGAAGCTGTTGCATCACTACATTTACAGACAGTTATCGATGCATTACAAGTAGAGCAGCGCGTGTTTTCGTTTGTTGTACCAAGTGGCGAAAAAGAGAAGTCTTTCGAAAATTTCTATGCGGCTCATACGTCAGCTCTTGAAAATAAATTAGATAGAAATTCTTTAATTCTTGCACTTGGAGGCGGAATGATTGGAGATTTAGCTGGTTTTGTTGCTGCATCGTTTATGCGTGGTATTCGCTTTGTGCAGGTTCCGACAACTTTATTAGCGCACGATAGCGCAGTGGGTGGGAAAGTAGCGATTAACCATCCGTTAGGTAAAAATATGATTGGTGCATTCCATCAGCCAGAAGCAGTTGTATATCATACACCGTTTTTACAGTCTCTTCCTGAAAAAGAGTGGCGTTCAGGTTATGCAGAGGTGATAAAGCATGCTCTTATCGGTGATGTGGAGCTATACCATTGGTTAAAAGAAGAAGTGCAAACATTAGCGGATCTTCATGATGAGAAGTTAATCCATATATTAACGAAGGCGATTCCTGTAAAGGCAAATGTTGTGTCACAAGATGAAACAGAGAAGGGTGTACGTGCTCATTTGAATTTTGGACATACGTTAGGACATGCTCTTGAAAAAGAGCTAGGGTATGGAAATATTACTCACGGTGACGGTGTAGCGGTTGGAATGTTATTCGCCATATTTTTAAGTGAGCAAGTGTACAAGGTTGATCTTGCTTATGAAGATATGAAGCAGTGGTTCTTGAAATACGGCTATCCAAAAATGCCAGGAGATTTGAATGTAGAGCGCCTCGTTCAATTGATGAAACAAGATAAGAAAGCAAATGCAGGAGCAATTCATATGGTGCTTATGCAGGAATATGGGGTAGTGAATGTCGTATCTATTTCAGATGAGACTGTTCATATTGCGTTAGAGGCATTTCAAAAAGATATGGTTTAAAATGATAGCGAAGTGCTGTGAAGTGCTCATTTAGAGGTATTCTCGTAATAGTGACGGTTATGACAAAAGATTACAGTAAAGGGCTATAACCGTATTGTAATCAAATTGAATGAAATGACTGGGGGAAGAAAAATGAGAGTGAAAGAGCAATTGTTAACTTTGAGAGCGTATGTGCCTGGGAAAAACATTGAAGAAGTAAAACGAGAATATGGTTTATCAAAAATTGTGAAATTAGCATCCAACGAAAATCCATTCGGTTGCTCAGCACGTGTGACAGAAGCATTAACTTCTTTAGCGAGCCAATATGCCCTTTATCCAGATGGATATGCCTTTGAACTTCGGACAAAAGTAGCGGAACATTTAGGTGTAAAAGCAGAACAACTACTATTTGGTAGTGGATTAGATGAAGTCATTCAAATGATTAGCCGAGCGTTACTACATGAAGGAACAAACGTTGTAATGGCGAATCCTACGTTTTCACAATATCATCACCATGCTGTTATTGAAGGAGCAGAAGTTCGTGAAGTATCACTTAAAGATGGTATTCACGATTTAGATGCAATGCTAGAGCAAGTAGATGAGAAAACGAAAATTGTATGGATTTGTAATCCGAATAATCCAACAGGTACATATGTTGAGAAACAAAAATTACTTTCATTTTTAGAATCAGTTCCTAAGTCGGCTCTCGTTATTATGGACGAAGCATATTATGAATACGCGGAAGCAGAAGACTATCCGCAAACATTACCACTTCTTGAAAAGTATGAAAATCTTATGGTTTTACGCACGTTTTCAAAAGCATATGGTTTAGCTGCTTTTCGTATCGGATATGCGATTGGGGATGCGAAGTTAATCGGACAGCTAGAAGTAGCTAGGTTACCATTCAATACATCAACTGTAGCCCAATCTGTAGCACTCGCTGCATTAGAAGATCAAGCTTTTTTACAAGAGTGTGTGCAAAAGAATGCTGAAGGTTTAAATCAGTATTATGCATTTTGTAAAGAATATAACGTATTCTATTATCCATCTCAAACAAATTTCATTTTCTTAAAACTCGGTATACCAGGTAATGAAGCTTTCGAACGATTAATGAAAAAAGGATATATCGTTCGTTCTGGTGCTGCATTTGGTATCGATGATGGTATTCGTATTACTGTCGGTTTGAAGGAAGAAAATGATGAAATTATAGAGTTACTGAAAGAGCTTGTAAATGAGCAAGTACAGAAAGAAGAAACATATTCTTAAGAGATTGTGGAGGCTCCTATTATAGGAGCCTTTTTTATCGCATTCAAAATAAAGGTTGAAGACTGCTAATTAAGTTATTCTGTAAACCACGGTTTGTATGGCTTGATAATTAGTGAGAGAAGTTATTTGCACGGTCATAAAAGAAAGCGGTACAATAGAAGATGATGATAAGGTATCGGTGTCATATCCGAACCTTTTGAACAATTAACTACTCTGTAGGAAGAAGTATAAGAAGAAGCATGCTCATTCTAAAGGTTGCGTTCTAACAGTGAGTTGCTTATGATAAATGAACAGAAGAGAATATTTTTTAGAATTAAAGGAGACGTTTATGCAAAAGTTTGAACAAGCTGTTTCATATATTGAAAATGGTGAAGCAGAAAAAGGATTACAATTATTAAAAGAACAATTAAAAATTGCGAATGATGAAGAGAAGTATGATATCGCTCGTTACTATCATACACTTGGATTTACAGATGAGGCATTAGCAATTACTGAAGACTTACGTTTACTGTATCCAGAAGAAAGTGAATTCACTGTATTTTTAGCAGAATTATATATTGATCTAGATAAAGAAGATGAAGCGATTGAAGTGCTTCATGATATTCCAGAAAATGACGATTTATATGTTCAATCGTTATTACTTGTTGCAGATTTATTCCAAATGCAAGGTTTTGATGATGTAGCAGAGCAAAAACTATTAAAGGCGAAAGAAATGATGCCTGATGAACCTGTTATTACGTTTGGGTTAGCAGAATTATATAGTAGTAAAGGTGAAGAACAAAAGGCAATTACTTATTATGAATCGCTATTAGCGGAACATAAAGTAATGGGTGGTGTTGTGATCGCACTTCGCCTCGCAGAAACGTTAAGCGCGATCGGAAACTGGGAAGAAGCGATTTCTTATTATGAAGCAGGCCTAGAGGAACAAAAAGATATTCACTCATTATTTGGATATGCCTTCACATTATACCAAGGTGAAGAATATCAGAGAGCAATTGGTGCTTGGCAAGAATTAAAAGAATTAGACCCTGAGTACGCATCACTGTACATGTATTTAGCGAAAAGCTATGAAAAAGAAGGAATGCTTCAAGAAAGCTATGAAACGCTTCATGAAGGAATTAAAGTAGATGAGCTTTCAGTTCCATTTTATGTAGAGTTAGCGAACATTGCGGCGAAATTAGGAAAAATAGTAGAAGCAGAGGAAGTTCTTCAAAAAGCGCTTGAGTTAGATCCAGGGCATTTAGGTGCAACATTAAAATATGCATATATCTTAAAAGAACAAGAAAAGTACGAAGAGTTAATTGCAATTGTAGAGCGTGCTATTGATAGTGGAGAACCAGATACACAACTACTTTGGGATCTTGCGTATGCAAAAAAACAATTAGAAATGTATTCGGATGCATTAAAACACTATGAAAGTGCATATACTTCTTTTAAGAATCATCCAGACTTCTTAGAAGAGTACGGTTATTTCTTATTGGAAGAAGGAAAACGAAAAGAGGCGAAAGAAGTATTTACCCAGTTATTACAACTAGACCCGACACAAATTCATATTGAAGAGTTGTTATATAATTTAGAGGATTTTTCATAAGTTGGAAGGAAACTGAATGCCGCTTCTTGAATCTAAAAAGAAAAGAGAAAGACAGAGGAGGGACTTAATTGCTATGAATACCCCTGTTTCTGTAAACGAGAAGAAGGATTTTGTAAAATGGTTTTTGAATAATTACCAACTGAAACAGCGTGAATGTGTATGGATTCTGAATTATTTAATGAGTCACGACCAATTGATGCATAAAGTCCACTTCGTAGAGCATGCAAAATATTGTCCGCGTGGCTTAGTGATGTCAGCGAATTGTGTGAAAGACACACCGTTTCACTTTTTTAAACAAAATGTTATGACAACAGATGCTGAAAAATCGTTTCATGATATTCGTTTAAATCGAGATGAGGATATTTATATTCAACTCAACTTTAAATCATCGTTTCAAAATGCGAATTATGTAGCTGTATTAGAAGAAAACCCATATCTACCAAAGCATATTGAAGTAAATGAAAAAGATCGTTTACTTGCAGAAAGGTTTTTGGAAGAAAGTGTATTTTCGTTTAGGAGAGAACGCCTTTTGAAACAAATTGATGAAGCGTTAGATAAGCAAGATAAGGAAGCGTTTCATAGATTAACGGCAGAGTTAAAAACTTTATAGAATTTATTTGGATTAATAAATTTTTACAAATTTCAGACTTTCATCAAGAAAAACTACCTATATTGGGTAGTTTTTCTTTTTTTACCTCTTTTAGTATGGTTTAATATATATAAAGTGAAAGTTCTGTCATTTGTAAGTGAAGGAGGGAAGGAATTTGAAGTGGATTGTAAAAGATGTGGAACAGTTTGAGCAAGCAAGAGAGTATGTTGATACAGGAGTAATACCGCTGTTATCAATTTCGGCAGCAAAAGAAATGAAAATGGTTGTAGAACAAGGTGAATTTATCGAATTGTTGAGCACGGAATTGGAAAGAGAGTATAAGGGAAGAGTGCTTTTACTGCCTGCGTTTACGTATTTGGTAGAAAGTCAAAAGAATGAAAAAGGTCGTTTGCAAGAATGGACAAATCATTTACGAAGTGAAGGTTTTAAGCATATTGCTTATGTTACAAGTGATTTTTCATGGAAAGAGGATATGCAAGAGTTACAGGGAGATTTGTTTTGGTTTCCTTCATTAGCATTAGAACAATTTAGTGATCAAGCAAAAAGAGAAGTTATTCATGCACATATAAAAAATATAATGGTGATGTTGGAAGAGAAATGGGGAAACTCATAATAAACAGAAAGTTCTTATTATTATGAGTAGTATGATATTGACCTGTGCATGAGCGTATTATATCATGATAGTGTCCTAGTTTTTATTTTTTATATAATTTATCACGAGGGGACAATTTCTGATAGAGGGGGGAAATTTTCGTGAGCGAGAAAGAACATCGCGTGTCAAGAAGACAATTTTTAAATTACACACTCACAGGGGTAGGAGGCTTTATGGCTGCCGGTATTTTAATGCCGATGACGCGATTTGCGCTTGATCCGGTGTTAAGAAAAGAAGCGGGAACGGATATGGTTGCTGTTGCGCAAGTAAAGGATATTACAACAGAGCCGAAGCGTTTCGATTTTAAAGTGAAGCAGGTTGATGGTTGGTACAAGTCTGAAGAACCAAAATCAGCTTGGGTTCATAAAGATGAAAGCGGAGACATTGTTGCGTTCTCTCCAGTATGTAAACATTTAGGATGTACAGTTAACTGGAATTCGGACAAAGCACATCCGAATCAATTCTTTTGCCCATGTCACGGGGGTCGTTATACAAAAGATGGGATTAACATTAAAGGTACGCCACCCCTTGCTCCGCTTGATGTGTACGAGTCTAAAGTGAAAGATGGAACGCTGTATCTAGGAAAAGCGAAGCCAAGAGGGGGTGTAAAGTAGATGTTAAATAAAATTTATGATTGGGTGGATGAAAGATTAGATATTACACCAATATGGCGTGATATCGCTGATCATGAAGTACCTGAACATGTAAACCCGGCACATCACTTTTCTGCATTCGTCTATTGCTTTGGAGGACTTACCTTTTTCGTTACTGTAATTCAAATTTTATCTGGAATGTTTTTGACGATGTATTATGTGCCTGATATTAAAAATGCTTGGGAATCAGTTTACTATTTACAAAATGAAGTTGCTTATGGGCAAATTGTTCGTGGTATGCACCACTGGGGTGCTAGTCTCGTAATTGTAATGATGTTTTTACATACACTCAGAGTTTTCTTCCAAGGTGCGTATAAAAAGCCCCGTGAGTTAAACTGGATTGTTGGTGTTCTTATTTTCTTTGTTATGTTAGGTCTTGGTTTTACCGGATATTTATTACCGTGGGATATGAAAGCTTTATTTGCTACAAAAGTAGGGATTCAAATTGCAGAGCAAACACCGCTCATTGGTCCTTATATTAAAACATTACTCGCTGGTCATTCCGAAATTGTTGGCGCTCAAACATTAACTCGCTTCTTTGCTATTCACGTCTTCTTCTTACCAGCAGCACTTCTAGGTTTAATGGCCTTCCACTTCATCATGATTCGCAAACAAGGTATTTCCGGTCCACTATAAGAGATTGCTAAATTAAAGGGGAAAGAACTAAAGGAGGGAGATTATGCATCGCGGCAAAGGGATGAAGTTTGTAGGAGATTCTCGGGTACCAGTAGCTCGGAAACCAAATATTCCAAAAGACTATTCTGAATACCCAGGGAAAACAGAAGCATTTTGGCCGAACTTCTTGTTAAAAGAATGGATGGTTGGTGCAGTTTTTTTAATCGGTTATTTATGTTTAACAGTGGCGCATCCGTCGCCGCTTGAGAGAATGGCGGACCCAACAGATGCTGGATATATACCACTTCCAGATTGGTATTTCTTATTCTTGTATCAGTTATTAAAGTATTCGTATGCTTCCGGTTCATTTACTGTAATTGGAGCATTTATTATGCCAGGGATTGCGTTTGGAGCATTACTGTTAGCTCCATTTCTTGATCGAGGTCCAGAAAGACGTCCATTGAAGCGTCCTGTGGCAACTGGATTTATGCTTTTAGCAATTGCATCGATTATCTTTTTAACTTGGGAATCTGTAGCACACCACGACTGGGAAGCTGCAAAAAAACAAGGAGCAATTGTAAAAACAGCGCCAGTTGATAAAAATGATGATGGCTATAAATTAATGCAAAAAAATACTTGTTTAACATGTCATGGTGACAATTTACAAGGCGGGGCAGCAGCACCGGCACTGCAAAACTTAACTTTAAAGCCAGAAGAAATTGCTAAAATTGCGAAAGAGGGAAAAGGTTCAATGCCTAAAGGTGTATTTAAAGGTACGGATGAGGAACTGAAGAAGCTTTCGGAATTCGTTGCAAAGTATAATAAAAAATAATAAAAAAGCTGACTACAAAATTTGTAGTCAGCTTTTCTATTTAGTTGGATGAAGTTTGTTATAATAGAGTAGGATTTAGTGAATGAATTACTTTGCTTGAAAGGTGTTGGACATACGGATTGGTGTACTTGTATGCAATGTTAAGACAACGCTCGGTATTATTATTTTTATTAATTGTTAACTTATTAGGTACAATTTATGGATTTATATGGTACGGAAATCAATTGAAAGAAACGTCACCTATATTTTGGCCGTTTGTACCAGATAGTCCTATGGCGACTCTCTTTTTTGTCTTTGTTTTAATTGCTTTTTTGGCAAAGAGAAACTGGGGATTAATAGAAGCGTTAGCGATTGTAACTTTAATAAAATATGGTATTTGGGCTGTTGTTGTAAACGCGATTATGATTTACGTAAAAGGGCCTATAGGCCTTATGGGCTACATGTTAATGCTTTCGCACTTCGCGATGGCAATACAAGGATTTTTATATGCTCCATTCTATCGTATAAAAAAATGGCATTTTATAGTAGCAGCTGTGTGGACGTTGCATAACGATGCAATTGATTATTTATTTTGGCAAATGCCGCGATATGGAATTATGCATTTGTTTGTAGAGGAAATTGGTTATTTTACGTTTTGGTTAAGTATTGCTGTACTATGTATTACATATTATTGTTGCTTACGTGAGCAAAGAAAACAATTTTCTTTATGATGGTTAGAACATTTAGGGGGAGAACATGGAGAAAAATAAGAGTGGTACAAAAATATTGGATCGATTAATTACTTTAGTTGTTTCATATAGCATAGCATTTTCTATTTTTGCACTCGCAACAACGGCAGTTGTATATGGAAAATGGTTGTATTATTTTGAAATTGATTTTTTAAATATTGCTGATTTAGCGGATATGACGAAGGATGAAATTAAAAGAAATTACGATGTGCTTATTACATATTTATCCCCGTTTTATGACGGAGCATTACATTTGCCCACATTAGATATGTCCACAAATGGCCGTATTCATTTTGTAGATGTTAAAAATATTTTAGTAAAGATTCAATATGTGATGTATGCGACAATTATGATTGCAGTGATAGGCGGAATTTATTTATTAAAAAAGAAAAATGAAAAGTTTTTACTGCACGGATCGATTTTAACAATCATTTTTCCGATAGCGCTTATGTTACCAATTGCTATTAATTTTGAAAAGAGTTTTGTATTATTCCATAAACTTTTATTTAGTAATGATTATTGGGTTTTTGATCCTGAAAAGGATCCAATTATATTAATGTTACCAGAAGAGTTCTTTATGCATGCTGCGTGTGCTATTTTATTATTCATTTTAGGTGGGAGTATACTTTGTTACAGCTTATATAGATATCTCGTAAAAAAGAAAAGGATGTCACAGAAAAAATTCTCTGCTTAAAGAGAATTTTTTTCTTTGTAAAACGATAATATATTTTTCGGTCTAGTTCTGTTCTATTCTTGTCCAAATTAACATATTTTGTACTAGTAGTTAAGGGGGGACCGGGATGAAGAGAACATTAATTGGATTGATAGCATTTCTAATTATAATGTTTCCGTTACGTATATATGCTGAAGAGTGGAATGAGCTAACAGGGTTGTTAGACGACTCGTTACAGTTAGTGAAGCGTAATGAAGATGAAAAAGCGGTACAAGTATTACAACATTTCTCGGAGCAGTTTTTAATAAAGGGGAATGAAAAGAAGCAGGAAGTAACACCAGATCAAGTTAGAGTTATTTCTTTAGCTTACGATAAGGCGCAACAATCGCTCTCTGAAGAAGGTTTAGGTAAGCAAGCTAAAATTGATAATGTGCTGGCATTACAACTTGCTGTTGATGCACAAGTATCGAAATATCAACCACTTTGGATGGAAAGAGAAAGGAAAGTAATGGATGCCTTTTCTCAAATGGAAAAAGCGATGGAAAAAGAAGATGCTGGGCAGTTTCAACAAACGTTAAATACGTTTTTAAATGAATTCAATATTATTTATCCAAGCTTAATGATTGCTTTGCCAGAAAACGAGGTCCAGCGTGTAAATGTTCATTTATCTTATTTAGATGAATTTCGTAACGTTATGTTAAAAACGAAAGGCGGCCAAATGCAATTAGGGATTATTAAAGGGGATTTGCAAAAGATATTTCACACAGTAAAAAAAGATGAAATTGCACCCTCTCTCATTTGGTTTATGACAATTACTGGGGGACTTATTTTATTCACATTAACTTATGTTGGATGGAGAAAGTATAAAGGAGAGAGAGAAAAAAGAAAAAGTAATGTACATTCTAAAAATAGATAATGCAATAAATAAAGATATGGATTGTAAGGTTTATTCATTGACAATAGTGGCAGAAGAAAATAGAATGAGAAGTACTATAATTAAAACTTCAATGGAGGTTCATGATGTTTTATTTAATTTACTTCGCGATCATAATGATCATACCGTTGTATGCACAGTCAAGAGTACGTAGTGCCTATAGCAAGTATTCACAAGTTTATTCAACATCAGGTATGACAGGAGCGGAAGTGGCTCGAAAAATTTTAGATGAAAATGGATTATACAACGTAGCTGTCGAAGAAACACCAGGTCATTTATCAGACCATTATGATCCAACCGCTAAGACGGTTCGATTATCAACAGATAACTATTATGGACATTCAGTTGCTGGTACAGCAGTTGCAGCACACGAAGTAGGACACGCAATTCAAGATGCACAAGATTATAACTTTATGCGTATTCGTCATTCGTTAGTTCCTGTGGCTAATTTTGGATCGAATATATCATGGGTATTTATTATGATTGGTATATTTGCGACAATGTCAAAACTATTGTTATTAGGTATCATTTTAATGGCAGCAGGTGTTGTGTTCCAGCTCGTTACATTGCCAGTTGAGTTTGATGCGTCAAAGCGCGCAATGCAACAAATTGAAGCGTTAGGTATTGTATCAACAGATGAATATGGGCAAGCTCGTAAAGTATTAAATGCGGCAGCATTAACATATGTAGCAGCTGCAGCTGTAGCGGTATTTGAATTATTACGTCTCGTATTAATGTATACTGGTATGCAGCGTAGCGACGACTAAAGACTATCAATTTTGATAGTCTTTTTTTGTTGTGTGGATTGAATTATATAATGTATTGCAAATAGAAATAATAGAAGTAATGCGGAAAGGTGGTGGGGGAAATGAAATATCCAGACCATTTAGTAAAACAAGTACAAGAGCGTAGTGCTCCTTATCAACTAGAAGGTTTTTTAAGTGGACAAGGTCCTGAAAATCCCAAATTTATGTTGTTAGGAGAAGCACCTGGTGAAACAGAAATTCATAATGGGATTCCGTTTAGCGGGAGGGCGGGAAAACAATTAATGGTTTTTTTAGAGCGTATCCACGTTACAAGGGAAGAAGTATATATTACGAGCGCTGTTCGGAGTAGACCTTATAAATGGCGAGAGAAAAAAGAACGAAATGGTGAAATCATACAAAAAAAGTATAATAGAACGCCAAATCAGGGAGAAATAGTTGCCCATGCGCCTTTGTTAGATTATGAATTAGAGAAAATACATCCGAAGCTTATCGTCACGCTTGGAAATATCGGTCTTCAACGTTTAACAGGAAAAAATAAAAAAATCACAGATGTACACGGGCAATTATTAAAACAGCCCATTCAAAAATTAAAGGATATGCAAAGTGCAGAGTTTACATGGTCAGAGAAAGAATATCATGTTTTTCCGACTTTTCATCCAGCTTCCATTTTTTATAATCGGAGTTTATTGGAGCTTATTCATGAGGATTTTGAGAAGCTTAAAAGACTTGTAATAAAAAACTAGAAAAGCTAAGGCGCTTTTCTAGTTATATTTAATTATGTAAAGGGTTTTTATTTTCATCTAACGTAAACCCTTCACCAACTACATCATGTACATCACTTACAGCGACAAAAGCATGAGGATCTACAGAAGTAATGATATTCTTTAATTTCACGATTTCATTTTTAGCAACAACGCAATACAATACATTACGTTCCACTTTTGTATACGATCCAACAGCTTTTAAAAAGGTTGCTCCGCGCTCCATTTCAGATAAAATTTTGGCAGCAATTTCATCGTTTTTCTCTGAGATAATAGTCGCTCCTTTGGCAGCATAAGCTCCTTCTTGCATAAAATCAATGACTTTAGCACCGATAAAAACAGCAACTAGCGTATACATGCCCTCACGGTATGATAAATAGGTAAGAATAGAGACGACGATAACGACAGCATCAAACATAAACATTGTTTTCCCCATACTCCAGCCAACATATTTGTGCGCTAGTCGTGCGATAATATCTACACCGCCAGTAGTCCCGCCATATTTAAATATTATTCCAAGGCCGATACCGATAAATGCCCCGGCGAATAAAGCTGCGAGTGTCATATCATTTTGCAAGTTTAAATGTAAGTTGAGTACTTCGTAACGCTGGAAAATCCATAGAAATAAAGATACGCTAAAGGTTCCAATTAATGTATATAAAAATGTCGTTCTGCCAAGTAACCTCCAGCCAATAAAAAATATAGGGATATTTAAAATTAAGTTTGAATAGGAAGGATCAAACTTAAATAAAAAATACAATAATAGTGTAATACCAGTAAACCCACCCTCTGCAAGGTGGTTTTCAATATTGATATTGACAATACCGAAAGAAAATATAGCGGAACCAATTAAAATAAAAATAATATTTCGCATCTTCAATTTTGATGTCATATAGAAATCCCCCTAATTATGTAATGATTGCATTGCTCCGCTGAAACGGTAAAACATAATAATAAGTAATTTCTAGTTGCTAGTGAAAATAGTAAGAACCTGATTGATGTGGGCTGATTTTTTGTGAAAAGTGCAAAAGAAAGTTTCACTTTATCCCGCTCTAAAGGCTGATAGGAGATGAAGCAAAGAAGAGGGGCAAACCAGCCGTAGGAACCCGATTGGTGTGGGCTGATCTTTTGCAAAAATCGCAAAAGAAGTTTCACTTTACCCCGTACCAACGGCTGGTAGGAGATAAACCTCTGAAGAAAGGCAAACCAGCCGTAGGAACCCGATTAGTTCAACTAATCTTTTGCAAAAAAATCACAAAAGAAGTTTCACTTTATTATAGTCTATCCAAAAATGGGTCGCAAATAGGTGTTTGGCGGGGAATAATATTTGTCAAATCGCGATGAATTGGCTAACATGAAAGAGGAAGGATTAGAGGTGAATAGTATGGAAGCAAAAACGATGAAAGATATGCAGAAAGAAGTAGATGCATATATTGGTCAGTTTAAAGAAGGTTATTTCAGTCCGCTTGCAATGATGGCTCGTTTAACGGAAGAAATGGGAGAGCTTGCAAGAGAGGTAAATCATTATTATGGTGAGAAACCGAAGAAAACAACTGAAAAAGAAAGAAGTATTGAAGAAGAGCTTGGAGATGTATTATTTGTTATGATTTGTATGGCAAATAGTTTAAATATTGATTTAGAGACAGCACATAACATTGTAATGAATAAATTTAATACACGTGATAAAGATCGCTGGACACGTATTGATGAGGGAGAGAAAGAATAATGAAAGAAATTAAAGTAATTATCGCCGGACCAAGAGGACGTATGGGACATGAAGCAGTCCTTCTTATGGAAAGAACGGAACATTTTAATTTAGTAGCAGCAGTGGATTATAAGCATGGTGGTGAGAAGATTTCTGATTTACCTGGCATGCCAGCATTACATGCGCCGATTTACGCTGATTTACATACTTGTTTAGATGAAGTAGAAGCAGATGTGTTGTTAGATTTAACAACACCAGAAGTGGGGAAACAACACGTTACACTTGCAGTTGAGCGTGGACTTCGTTCGGTTATTGGTACAACTGGATTTACAGAAGAAGAATTGACACGTTTAACAGAGAATGCAAAAGAAAAAGCAGTAGGAACAATTATTGCTCCAAACTTTGCAATTGGTGCAGTTCTTATGATGAAATTCTCACAAATGGCAGCGAAATATTTCCAAGATGTTGAGGTAATTGAATTACATCATGATCAAAAATTAGACGCACCATCTGGTACAGCTGTAAAAACGGTAGAGTTAATTCGCCAAAATCGTGAATCAAAGCAGCAAGGTCATCCAAATGAAGTAGAGCAACTAGCAGGTGCACGAGGTGCAAATGTAGACGGTATTCACATTCATAGTGTACGTTTGCCAGGGCTTATTGCACACCAAGAAGTAATGTTTGGTGGAGATGGACAAATGTTAACAGTTCGTCATGATTCATTCAATCGTGCATCATTTATGTCAGGTGTAAAACTATCAATTGAGACAGTAATGAACCTTGATCATCTTGTGTACGGTTTAGAAAATATTATCGACTAAAGGGGAGACAACGGATGAAAATTGCCTTAATCGCACATGACAAAAAGAAAAATGATATGGTTTCGTTTGCATACGCATATAAACCAATTTTTGAACAACATGAATTATTTGCAACAGGAACGACAGGGCTTCGCATTATGGAAGCGACTGGATTAGTTGTAACAAGATATCAATCTGGCCCTCTTGGTGGAGATCAAGAAATTGGTGCAATGATTGCAAAGAACGATTTAGATATGGTGATTTTCTTCCGCGATCCATTAACAGCACAGCCGCATGAACCGGATGTGAATGCATTACTTCGTTTATGTGATGTATATGCGATTCCACTTGCAACGAATATGGCAAGTGCTGAAATGTTAATGCACGCATTAGAGCGAGGAGATTTAGATTATCGTAAGTTAAGAAAATGAGGGGAACAATTATGAGTGGATTACATATATTAGCGTTTGGTGCTCATGCCGATGATGTTGAAATCGGCATGGCTGGTACCATCGCTAAATATACAAAGCAAGGGTATGAAGTAGGTATTTGTGATTTAACAGAAGCTGATCTTTCTTCAAATGGAACGATAGAGTTGAGAAAAGAAGAAGCGAAGGTCGCAGCTCGTATAGTGGGAGTAAAAACGAGGCTGAATTTAGCGATGCCAGACCGTGGTTTGTATATGAAAGAAGAGTATATACGTGAAATTGTCAAGGTGATCCGTACATATAAACCAAAACTAGTTTTTGCGCCGTACTATGAAGATCGCCATCCAGATCATGCAAATTGTGCAAAGCTTGTGGAAGAGGCTATTTTTTCAGCAGGAATCCGTAAATATATGCCGGAACTTTCACCACATCGTGTGGAGTCTTTTTATAATTATATGATTAATGGTTTTCATAAACCGAATTTTTGTATAGATATAAGTGAGTACCTCTCTATAAAGGTGGAAGCATTAGAAGCGTATGAAAGTCAGTTTTCAACAGGGAGTGATGGTGTTAAGACACCGTTAACAGAAGGTTACGTTGAAACTGTGATTGCTCGTGAGAAGATGTTTGGAAAAGAAGTTGGAGTCTTGTATGCCGAAGGATTTATGAGTAAGAAACCGGTTTTATTACATGCTGATTTATTAGGGGGATGTAAATGAAATTAAAAATAGGTATTACATGTTATCCTTCTGTAGGTGGTTCTGGAGTTGTTGGAACAGAATTAGGAAAGCAATTGGCGGAACGTGGGCATGAAATTCACTTTATTACATCGGGTTTACCATTCCGGTTAAATAAAGTATATCCAAACATTTATTTTCATGAAGTGACGGTAAATCAATACTCTGTATTTCAATATCCACCATACGATTTAGCGTTAGCAAGTAAAATGGCCGAGGTTGCACAAAGAGAAAACTTAGACATTTTACATGTGCATTACGCAATACCACATGCAATTTGTGCATATTTAGCAAAACAAATGATCGGAGAGCGTATTAAAATTGTTACAACCTTACATGGAACAGATATTACTGTGTTAGGTTCCGACCCTTCGTTAAATAATTTAATTCGTTTTGGTATTGAGCAATCGGATGTTGTTACTGCTGTCTCGCATTCATTAATTAACGAAACACATGAGCTTGTAAAACCAAGTAAAGAAATTCAAACGGTATATAACTTTATAGACGAACGTGTATATTTCAAGCGTAATATGTCTCAATTAAAGAAAGAATATGGTATAAGTGAGAGTGAAAAAGTACTTATTCATATTTCGAATTTCCGTAAAGTGAAACGTGTGCAGGATGTTGTTCAGGCATTTGCTAAAATTGTTAAAGAAGTAGATGCGAAGTTGCTTCTTGTTGGAGACGGACCAGAATTCTGTACGATTTTACAGATAGTGAAGAATTTACATATTGAAGATCGCGTTTTATTCCTAGGGAAGCAAGATAATGTTGCAGAACTACTTGCGATGAGTGATTTAATGTTGCTTCTATCAGAGAAGGAAAGTTTTGGTCTTGTTTTATTAGAAGCAATGGCGTGTGGTGTACCTTGTATCGGAACACGGGTTGGAGGTATTCCAGAGGTTATTCAACACGGGGAAACAGGATATTTATGTGAAGTTGGCGATACAACAGGAGTGGCAAATCAAGCTATTCAGCTATTAAAGGACGAGGAACTTCACCGTAATATGGGAGAACGAGCAAGAGAAAGTGTTTATGAGCAATTTCGCTCAGAAAAAATTGTTTCACAATATGAAACGATTTACTATGACGTACTAAGGGATGACAAAAATGGAAAGATTTAAAAAAGCTAGTTCTATTATTGAGACATTAAAGCAACAAGGACATGAGGCTTACTTTGTTGGTGGGAGCGTACGAGATCTTATTATCGATAGGCCGATTGGAGATATTGATATTGCGACATCTGCTCTACCAGAAGAAGTGATGGCTATATTCCCAAGAAATGTTCCTGTTGGTCTTGAGCATGGAACTGTAATTGTTGTAGAAAATGGTGAGCCCTATGAGGTAACTACTTTTCGAACAGAAAGCGAATATGAAGATTTTCGAAGACCTAGTAGTGTTCAATTTGTTCGTTCATTAGAAGAGGATTTAAAACGTCGTGATTTCACGATGAATGCAATTGCTATGACAGAAGAAGGAAAAATGGTCGATTTATTTGCTGGACAGGAAGCCATTCAACAGAGAGAAATTGTGACAGTTGGAAATGCTGCGGATCGTTTTCAAGAAGATGCCCTGCGAATGATGCGTGGTATTCGGTTTGTAAGCACGTTAGGTTTTTCATTAGAAATGAAAACGAAGCAAGCGATTGAAACGTATGGGCATTTGCTAGAACATATAGCAATTGAGCGTATTACAGTAGAGTTTGAGAAACTGTTAACTGGTACATATTGTGTGAAAGGTCTCAAAGAATTAGTAGAGACGAAGCTATTTTCTCATTTGCCATATTTACAAATGTCAGAAGAGAGACTGTTAAAAGCTACGCAGTATAAATGGGATTCTTTCGAAACGGATATTGAGGCGTGGGCATTTTTCTTATATTGTATCGGAGAAGAACATCCATCTGTCTTTTTACGTCAATGGAAGTTTTCGAATAAAAAAATAAAAGATATTGTTGCAGTTTTATTGACAATCCGTACTAGAAAGGAGAAGGATTGGGATACAGTCCTTCTTTATAAAACGGGAATTCATATCGCTGAAATGGCAGAGAGAGTATATGAAGCGATGATTGAACGCTATGACCCTACATCTGTTGAACGAGTACAATTAATGTTTCATGCATTGCCAATCCAGGAGCGTCAAGAAATGAATGTGACTGGTAATGATTTATTAAACTGGGCAAACAAAAAGCCTGGTCCGTGGGTTGCTGAGATGCTTCAGAAAATCGAAGAAGCAATCGTACAAGGAAACGTAGTTAATGAGAAAGAGCGTATAAGGGAGTGGCTACAAGGATGCAATCTACTATAAGAAAGCAGTTATTGCAAGTTTTTTCTGAAGCGGATGGCGAGTTTGTATCCGGCCAAACAATTAGTGATAAACTTGGTTGTTCAAGAACTGCTGTGTGGAAACATATGGAGGATCTGCGGAGTGAGGGATATGAACTTGAAGCTGTGCGTCGATTAGGTTACCGAATTGCAAGTAAGCCAGACAAAGTGACCGCTAATGAAATTCAGTTAGGGCTACAAACGAAGCGGATTGGTAGAACAGTGTATTTTGAAGAAACTGTTGAATCAACGCAGCACATTGCAGCAAAACTTGCTTATGAAGGTGCAGAAGAAGGAACAGTCGTTGTAGCAGAAGAACAAACAGCGGGAAGAGGTCGTTTAAGCAGAAAATGGCATTCACCAAAAGGAACAGGGATTTGGATGAGTATTATTTTACGCCCATCAATCCCAGTTCATCATGCACCGCAACTTACTTTGTTAGCGGCCGTTAGTGTTGCACAGGCAATTGAAAAATGCACGGGTGTAAACGTAGGAATAAAATGGCCAAATGATATTTTAATTCAAGGTAAAAAGGCTGTAGGTATATTAACAGAAATGCAAGCGGATCCTGATAAAATTAATGCTGTCATTATGGGCATCGGTATTAATGCGAATCAAAAGCAAGAACATTTTGATGAAGAAATTCAGCACATTGCTACTTCATTAGCGATTGAATCAGGTAAGCCGATTGTTCGTGCAGAACTTATGCAACAAATCTATTTACAACTAGAAAAATTATATGAAGAGTATTTACAAAATGGTTTCTCTGTCATTAAAATTCTTTGGGAAAGTTACGCTGTGAGCATCGGGAAAGAAATTACCGCTCGAACGATGAGAGAGACAATTACGGGGTTAGCAAAAGGAATCACAGAGGATGGTGTATTACTTCTGGAGGATCATGAGGGGAAAGTACATCATATTCATTCTGCAGATATTGAAATTAAGTAAAAGAAGTTCCTCTTTTGGAACTTCTTTTTATTTCAATAGTTTTGAGTTGAATTTGTAACATGATAATAAATTTTTTTCATATTTAAAGTTCATTTCAAAATATCTTCCGCCTAGTTGGCAGGGCATGTTATTTGACGATTACTTTGCCTGCCATTCCTTTAAGAAGATGGTATCGACATATTAATTCATATGTACCAGTATTTTTAGGTTTCACGGTAATATGCTTTTCTTTTCCTGACTCGATTACGACGTCAATGCCGAGTTTTTTCACTGTAAAGGTGTGCTCGTTTTTACCTTTATTTTTCAATAGTAATGTTGTTGATCCTTCAAGCGGAATCGTGATAACATTTGGATTAAAGTAATCATCATTTAGTTCAACCTCAATCACTTTCGTTAAATCGGTGGGGGGTGTTACGACAGTAACTGAGGCAAATACATGGGAGGATCCTAAAGACATCCACCATACAATCATTACAAGCAAACTGCTGAATCGAAATAACCACCTGTTCATAGACATCTGCAATTCTCCTTTGTTAAGTACTTTCCTCAATTAACCTGCATCATTAGTTTAAGAGTTATACTATACAGTTAAATGGATTACAGAAAAAATTAACTTGGACTTTTTTAGCATGCGTTGAAAAAACATGTATCTTTTCAGGATTGAATTCTCCATAAAAACTGTATAGCATATATACTCTCGTGTTAAATTTCATATACCGTAATAAGAATAAAAAATTATTTTTTCAAAAAAATGTAGTAATTCCTTTTTGTAGTTTGCTATAATTAGTTCGAATGTGGGCAGTATCAGAGCGAACTGCACCATGATTCGAAGTCATACGAAAAATAATAACTTGGATTCTGCCTTGATCCAATAACGGACTGGGACAGAGGGATGAATAATGCCGACTAACACACAACCCTTCTGCCCTTTTATGGTCAGAGGGGTTTTTTATATGATTTCGGCCATCTCCTCTCTCCTGCATAAAGGAGGAGTAGTTTTTGAAAACAAAAACAGATTTTTTGAAGATGAAAGAGCAAGGTGAGCCGATTACAATGCTAACGGCGTATGATTATCCATCTGCTAAATTAGCAGAAGAAGCTGAAGTTGATATGATTCTAGTTGGAGATTCTCTTGGAATGGTTGTACTCGGATACGATTCAACAGTACCTGTAACAGTAGAGGATATGATTCATCATACGAAAGCTGTACGCCGTGGAGCGAAAGAGACGTTTATTGTAACTGATATGCCATTTATGTCGTATCACGTATCATTACAAGAAACGATGGTGAATGCACGTCGCATCGTTCAAGAGAGCGGGGCACACGCACTGAAGGTAGAAGGTGCTGGAGAAGTTATATCGACGATTCAATATTTGACGAACGCAGGAATTCCTGTTGTAGCGCATTTAGGTTTAACCCCTCAATCTGTAGGAGTGTTGGGTGGATATAAAGTGCAAGGAAAAGATGCGGAGAGTGCAAAAAAATTAATAGAAGATGCAAAGAAATGTGAAGAAGCTGGTGCAATAGCGCTTGTGTTAGAATGTGTACCAATGCAGTTAGCAGAACTTATTTCAGAGCAACTAACAATACCAACAATTGGGATTGGTGCAGGACAAAAAGTAGATGGGCAAGTGCTTGTTTATCATGATCTTATCTCATACGGCGTAAATCGTGTTCCGAAATTTGTGAAGCAATATACGTCTGTTCAAGAGGAGATTGTGCGTGGGATTTCACAATATGTTACTGAAGTAAAGACAAGGCAATTTCCTGAAGAAAAACATTCGTTCACAATGAAAGAGGAAGAATGCTTAGCGTTATACGGAGGAAAACAATAATGAAAATCGTAACTACAGTGCAAGAGATGCAGCAAATTACAAGCGAACTTCGTGCAAGTGGAAAGAGTATTGGTTTTGTTCCAACAATGGGTTATTTACATGAAGGCCATGCTACTTTATTACGTAAGGCAAGAGAAGAAAATGAAATTGTAGTTTTAAGTGTATTTGTAAACCCGCTACAATTCGGCCCAAATGAAGATTTAGATCGATATCCTCGTGATATTGATAGAGATGAAAATGTAGCAAAAGAAAACGGTGTAGATTATTTATTTTATCCGAGTGTAGAAGAAATGTATCCAGCAGAACAAACAACAACAGTAGAAGTTGTGAAGCGCACGGACGTATTATGCGGTCAACAAAGACCTGGTCATTTCGCTGGTGTTGCAACTGTACTGATGAAACTATTTAATATTACGGTGCCAACGCGTGCTTATTTCGGTATGAAAGATGCTCAACAAGTTGCAGTAATTGAAGGATTTGTAACTGATTTCAATATTCCAGTTACAATCGTACCAGTTGATATTGTAAGGGAAGAAGATGGTTTAGCGAAAAGTTCTCGTAACGTGTACCTATCACAAGATGAACGTGAAGAAGCTCTTCATTTATACCGCAGCCTATGTATAGCGAAAGAAAGAATTGAGGCAGGTGAACGTAATCCGGAAATCATTACAAATCTTGTGAAAGATTATATTGAGACGCATACGAAAGGCACTGTAGATTATGCGGATTTATATGCATATCCGTCATTAACAATGGTAGAGAAAGTCGAAGGAAGAATCATTTTAGCTATTGCAGTTAAGTTTGAAAATGTAAGATTAATTGACAATATAACATTAACGGTTAAATAAGGGGGAGCATCTATGTTTCGCACAATGATGAGAGCAAAGTTACATCGTGCAACTGTAACGGAGGCAAATTTAAATTATGTAGGTAGTATTACAATTGATGAAGACTTAATGGATGCAGTAAATATTGTAGAAAACGAAAAAGTCCAAATTGTAAATAATAATAATGGTGCTCGCTTAGAGACATACGTTATTAAAGGGGAACGCGGTAGTGGTGTTGTTTGTTTAAACGGTGCGGCGGCAAGACTTGTACAACCAGGGGACAAAGTAATTATTATTTGTTATGGGCTAGTTACGGAAGAAGAGATTCATACACAAGAACCAAAAATTGCAGTACTAGACGATAATAATCAAATTATTGAAATGTTAGGTGCTGAAAAAGCGGGTACGATATTATAAGTAGAAAGGCTATCTCCATTGCGGAGATAGCTTTTTTGTGCATCTTTTCATTAAGATGAGATAAAACGTGGTATAGTAACATTATATAAATTATTGTTGTTTGAAAGGTAAGAAATTGAGGTGTTACATATATGAGTAAGCGTTATGTCGTTGTTGATTTAGAGACGACAGGGAACTCCTGGAAAGATGGGAAGGATAAAATTACCCAAATTGCAGCTGTTGTAGTAGAAGATGGAGAGATATTGGAGATTTTTTCGTCTTTTGTTAATCCAAAGAGAGAGATCCCACCATTTATTACAGAATTAACAGGGATTGATGAAAGTCTTGTAAAACAAGCCCCGTTATTTCAAGATGTAGCCCCGATGATTGTTGAGCTATTACAAGGTGCGGCTTTCGTTGCGCATAATGTTCACTTTGATTGGAATTTTTTAAATGAAGAATTAAGGCAAGCTGGATATACAGAAATACATTGTCCGAAAATCGACACGGTTGAATTGGCTCAAATTCTTTTGCCGACAGCCGATAGTTATAAATTACGTGATTTAGCTAAAAAGCATGAACTAGAGCACGATCAACCACATCGTGCGGATAGTGATGCTCTTGCAACAGCGGAATTATTTTTACAATTTTTAAATGAAATTGAAAAGTTACCACTTGTCACGTTGCAATCGCTTTATGAATTAAGTGATGTGTTCCAAAGCGATATAGCTGATGTGCTTTCTGAAAATATTTTAAAGAAAGTAATGCACGGTAAAGAAGATATAGCGGAGTATGAAATACATCGAAATATTGCGCTGAAAAAGCGGAACTATTCCTTAAACCTTGGAGAAACGTGTTCATCAAAGTTTGATGCTTTCTTGAATAAAACGATGGATAAATTGGAATCACATATGCCAAAGTTTGAAAGAAGAGAAAGTCAACAACTGATGATGAAAGAGATATATACGGCGTTAAGAGATTCTCGTTTTTCACTAATTGAAGCCGGTACAGGAACAGGAAAGACTCTCGCTTATTTGCTTCCTAGTCTTTATTTTGCAAAGAGAAAAGAAGAACCTGTCATTATAAGTACACAAACGGTACAACTCCAACAACAAATATTAGAAAAAGAAATTCCGTTATTACAAAAAATAATGCCATTTTCATTTGAGGTAGCTCTTCTAAAAGGAAGAAAGCATTATTTATGCTTACATAAATTTGAGTATGCTTTGCAAGAGGAAGAAAAAAATTATGATATGGCACTTACAAAGGCGAAGATTTTAGTTTGGCTATTGCAAACTGAAACAGGTGATCGAGACGAATTAAATATTCCTGAGGGCGGAAAGTTACTTTGGAATCGTATTTGTAGCGATGCGTATAGTCCAGGCGGTATGCAAAGTAATTGGTTTAGTCGTTGTTTTTACCAGCGAGCGAAGAATAAAGCTTTATTTGCAGATATCGTTATTACAAATCATGCGTTATTATTTCAAGATTTTTCAAGTGAAGAACCGTTGTTTGCTTCATGCGAACATATTATTTTTGATGAAGCTCACCATATTGAAGAAGCCGCGAGTAGAACATTGGGTGAACAGTTCTCTTGTATGTATTTTCAATTGGTTATATCTCGTCTTGGGACACTAGAAACAGAAGATGTACTCTCCAAAGTATATAAAATGATGAAAAAATCAGAGCAAGCATCTCGTTCAACTTTCCGTATGATAAGTTATAGTTTGAAGGAACTTAAGTTTGATGCGGATGAACTCTTCCAAATGTTACGTACTTTTATATTTAAACAAACAAAGCAAGAGCAAGGAACGAATAATATGCCGCTCATCTATAGGTATAACGCAGAACTAGAAAAAGGTAAGTTGTGGGATAGTATCGTCGAATTAACAAATCGTTTTATATATGAATTAAGAAGGGTAGTAACTGCTCTTGAGAAGCAAGTGGATATATTGCAAAGTAAGTTAGAATGGGAGATGCATGTTGTAACAGGTGAATTTATGCATTTAATTGAGTTGCTGAGAAAGATGGCAGAATCATTACAGTTACTCGTATTAGAAAAGAATTCGTATGTAACTTGGATGGAGACTGAAACGAAAGGGACGATTCATTCAACAGTTCTATATGCACAGCCTGTTCATATTGGTGAAAGATTTGCTGATGAATTTTTAACAGAAAAAAAGAGTGTTATTTTTACATCCGCAACACTAACAGTTAACGATACGTTTGATTATATAAAAGAGGAACTTGGTTTACATGATTTCGCTCCAAATACTTTAAAGGTTCCGTCGCCATTTCGTTATGATGAACAGATGAAATTAATGGTGTCAACGGATGTACCTTTTATTAAGCAAGTAAGTAATGAGCGATATATTGAATCTGTATCGGAACATATTGCAAAGATAGCGAAAGCCACAAAAGGCAGAATGCTCGTTTTATTCACTTCGTATGAAATGTTAAAAGAAGCGTATGCGAATTTAAAAAATAATGATGAATTAGAGGGGTATTTATTACTGACCCAAAGTGTGAATAATAGAAGTCGAAGCCGCTTAATTCGAAAGTTTCAAGAATTCGACAAATCAATTTTATTAGGGACGAGCAGTTTCTGGGAAGGAATAGATATTCCGGGAGATGCCTTAAGTTGTCTTGTTATAGTCCGTCTACCATTTACACCTCCTCATCAGCCGATGATGGAAGCGAAAGGTGAGTGGCTAAAAAATCAAGGTGAAGATGTATTTGCTAAATTAGCGCTTCCACAAGCAATATTACGTTTCAAACAAGGATTCGGCCGCTTAATTCGAACGAATACAGATACAGGAACGGTAGTAGTGTTAGATCGTCGTTTGACGAGTTCTTCCTATGGAAAAAGATTTCTACAATCGATTCCTAACGTACCTCTTTATGAAGGGCCATTAGAAGAATTGTTAGTACAATTAGAAGAACCACCAAATGAATAAAAATGGAAGAAAAATACGCCTGAAGTACTTATAAACTTCAGGCGTAAAAAATGTGGGTAGGAGGAATTTTATTTTTCTTACTTCTTGTATACAAAATGTGTTGGTTTTCGACTTGAAACCTTTTTTTGCTGTACATGTCCTGCTATAATAGATGGGTGATGAAGCAGGGGTTGTAAAGAATGTACTCTTATTGTAACCGCATTGCGTTCTTCTATAATTAGAAATTTTTGTGTAACGGAGGAGTTTTTTCATGGAGAAGAAAATCGAAGTACTATCAACGACGCGTATTAAATATTCGTCGGATTTGTATAAAATTGTTGATAGTTTAAATCGTACGTTAAAAGAGCAGGACCTCATGTTCGGACTAGCATTAGACGAAAAAGATAAAGAAACAGCTGTATTTACGATTTACAGAACGTAGTGATACAATGAAAAAGTGGATCTTTGCAATCATTATTGTTATCGTTGCTAGCGGAATATATGGGGCGTATGTTTATAATAAAGCGATGGGAAAGAAAATTCCAAAAGAGTCGAAATTTGTAGAAATTGCTAAAGAAAAAGCAAAGCTTACAAAGGTGAAATCTGTTGATTATTACAACGGAAAATCTGCATATATAGTCGTGCAAGGTACAGATGAAAAGGGAGAACAACTTATCGTTTGGGTGCCTGAGAAAAAAGGGGATACTGTAGTAAGGAAAAAGAGCGAAGGTATTTCTGAAAAAGAGGCTATACAAAGAACAATAGAGCAAGTCGGCAATGAAAGTAAGGAATCAAAAAGTAAGCCGAAAGAGATTATGAAAGTGAAATTAGGCTTTGAAAATGATGTACCACTATGGGAAGTTACATATATTGATGATGACAATCGTTATAGTTATTACTATCTTGAATTTAAAGATGGAAAATTTTTAAGACGATATAGCATTGAAAAATAGATGTAGGGGGAACTACAAATGAAATTAGCAAAGCGAGTAGCTGCTTTAACACCGTCTTCAACTTTAGAAATTACAGCAAAGGCACAAGCATTAAAAGCAGAGGGTCATGATGTAATTGCATTAGGGGCAGGGGAACCTGACTTTAATACACCAGAGCATATTATGGATGCTGCACATAAAGCGATGTTAGAAGGGCATACGAAGTATACACCAACAGGTGGATTACAATCGTTAAAACAAGAAATTGTGAAGAAATTTACTCGCGATCAAGGTATTGCGTATGATCCATCTGAAATTATTGTATGTAATGGTGCAAAGCATGCATTGTATACATTATTCCAAGTATTACTTGATGAGGGAGATGAAGTTATCATCCCAACTCCTTACTGGGTAAGCTATCCAGAGCAAGTAAAGCTTGCTGGCGGTAAGCCGGTTTATGTAGAAGGTTTAGAAGACAATGAGTACAAAATTACAGCAAAGCAGCTGCGTGAGGCAATTACAGAGAAAACGAAAGCAGTTATTATTAATTCACCGAGCAATCCAACAGGAATGATTTATAGCAAAGAAGAATTACAACAGCTTGGAGAAGTATGTTTAGAACATGATATTTTAATCGTTTCTGATGAAATTTATGAAAAATTAATTTATGGTGGCGTAGAATATACTTCAATTGCCCAGCTTTCTAATGCATTAAAAGAACAAACACTTATTATTAATGGTGTATCTAAATCTCATTCTATGACAGGATGGCGTATTGGATATGCTGCAGGAAATAAGCAGCTTATTAAAGCGATGACGAACTTAGCGAGTCATAGTACGTCAAACCCTACTTCAATCGCTCAATACGGCGCAATTGCGGCATATGCAGGCTCACAAGAACCTGTGGAAACAATGCGTCAAGCCTTTGAAGAGAGATTAAACATCATTTATGATAAATTAATTCAAATCCCTGGCTTTACTTGCATTAAACCGCAAGGTGCATTTTACTTATTCCCTAACGTAAAAGAAGCTGTAGCTTTATCAGGATATGCAACAGTTGATGATTGGGCAAAAGCTCTATTAGAAGAGGAAAAAGTGGCTCTTGTACCAGGTACAGGATTTGGTGCTCCAAATAATGTTCGCTTATCATATGCGACATCTCTTGAACAAGTAGAGAAAGCATTAGAGCGTATCCATACATTTATGAAAAGTAAAGTGCAAGCTTAATTTTATATTTCATTCATGTAATATAAAAAACCTCCCCATTAATAGGGAGGTTTTTTTGACGAATTGTGGCAAAAAGAAATAGCTAAAGGTGTGTTATACTAGAGAGCGAGGTGTTTGGTGATGAAAAAGAAAATGATGTTACAGTGGTTTGAGCAGGGAAGCATTGCAATTCCAAAATTACTTATGATGCATTATAAAAAATTAGGTTTAAATGAGACGGAATTTATGGTCGTACTTCATGTACACACATTTTTAGAATCAGGTAATTCGTTTCCGACTCCATCAGAGATTTCTGAACGGATGACGATAACGGAAATGAAATGTATGGAAGTAATTCAAGCATTGATTCAAAAAGGGTTTTTATCACTAGAAGGTGGACAAAGATCAGAAGCGATGATGTGCGAAAGTTATTCTTTACAACCGTTATGGGAAAAAATATTACATTTCTTAATGGATGAATCAATAGAGGAAGAGCAAAAAGAAAAAAAACAGCTGCAAGTAAATTTATATACAGTATTTGAAAAAGAATTTGGAAGACCACTTTCGCCGTTCGAATGTGAAACGTTAGGAATGTGGGAGGACCAAGATCAACATCATCCAAATTTAATTCAAGCGGCTCTTAGAGAAGCTGTAATGAGTGGAAAACTAAATTTCCGATATATTGATCGTATTTTATTTGAGTGGAAAAAGAATGGAATTAAAACGGTAGATCAGGCTCAAAATCAAGGTCAAAAATTTAGAGCGAATCAACAAAGAGCACAACAAATGACAAAACAAGAGACGAAATTTACTGGAAAAGTGCCTTTTTATAATTGGTTGGAGCAGTAATATAGGAGGAAGTATATGTTAAATAAAACGCAAATTCGCTATTGTTTAGACACAATGGCGGATATGTATCCAGAAGCACATTGTGAATTAATTCATGAGAATCCTTTTGAATTAGTAATCGCGGTGGCACTATCTGCACAATGTACAGATGCACTTGTAAATAAAGTGACGAAAAATTTATTTCAAAAATATAAAACACCAGAAGATTATTTAAGTGTATCTTTGGAAGAGTTACAACAAGATATACGTTCTATTGGGTTGTATAGAAATAAAGCAAAAAACATTCAAAAATTGTGTCAGATGTTGCTGGATGATTACAATGGAAAAGTTCCAGAAGACCGTGACGAGTTGACGAAATTACCAGGAGTAGGGAGAAAAACAGCAAATGTAGTTGTTTCGGTAGCGTATGGCATCCCGGCAATTGCTGTTGATACGCATGTAGAAAGAGTGAGTAAACGGTTAGCGATTTGTAGATGGAAAGATTCGGTGTTAGAAGTAGAAAAAACATTAATGAAGAAAGTACCGATGGATGAGTGGGGAGTTACACATCATCGTATGATTTTCTTTGGACGTTATCACTGTAAAGCACAACGACCGCAATGTGAGGAGTGCAGACTGTTAGAAGTATGTCGTGAAGGAAAGAAGCGAATGAAGGTGAAATAAAGGATGGAGCGAGTTATAGAAATACCGAAAGAATTTCACTGTTTACCATTTTTTAAAGAAAGTGTAAATTTAATTAAGTATCATACAGACAATTCTTTTGAAGAGATAATACAAAATACTTACTTTATATTTGATATTGAAAGACAGTATGAGCCGTGGAAGGAAATTGAAAACAGCATTCCAGCGATGTTGAATGTATGGAAAAATAAGCATGAAGACATTGCTATACTGTTTCGAAATAGAAATAAGCAAGAGGCTGAGGGACCAATGATTCTTTTTGCAGCTCACTTGTTATCGGTTGTCTATTGGCTAAATGAACAACCTGTTCATAGTTTGAATGAAATGCAAATAAATACGAATAAATTAAAAGTGCAACCTGTTAATTTTATGGAAAGATATTCATTCATTATAAAGAAACCGAGTAATTATCATTCTTATATTCAATTAGCGCAGTTGTATATCGAAATAGAAAAGCTGTATGTAAAGAAAATGATAACAAAAAAGAAGTCCGCTTCTCGTTAAGAGAAACTGACTTCTTTTTTTGTATATTAGGACTCTGTTGTAACAACAGCACCGTCTGCGTGAGGTGTATCTCCTCCGGTATTTTGGTGTTGCTGTTCTTGTTGTTTCTTAGCCTCTTCTTCAGCTTTTTTCTTGGCCTCTTCTTCAGCTTTCTTCTTAGCTTCTTCATCAGCTTTTTTCTTAGCTTCTTCTTCAGCTTTTCTTCTAGCTTCCTCATCAGCTTTCTTTTGAGCTTCTTCTTGCTGTTTACGTTGTTGTTCTTGCTGTTGTTCTTGTTGTTTCTTAGCCTCTTCTTCAGCCTTTTTCTTAGCTTCGTCTTGTTTTACTTTATCTTCATTAGCCTTTTTCTGGGCTTCTTCATCAGCTTTTTTCTTAGCTTCTTCATCGGCCTTTTTCTTAGCCTCTTCTTCAGCTTTTTTCGCACCTGGAGTTCCGCCAGGCGCAGTGAAGGATGCACCAACTGCTGGGCTTGTTCCAGTGCCTTTTTTCGCTACTACAGAGAAGCTGTAAGTAACACCTGGTTTAATACCACCAAGAGTAGCTGTCGTACCACTTATTGATAGGCTACCACTTGAACCATCAGTTGCTTTATAGCTGGCTGCATATGCATCGACTTCTGCTGGTCCAGACCAGTTTAGTGTAACTGTGCTAGCGCCATCAAAAGTGACATTCAGACCACTAGGGGCATCTACTTTAATTTGTTTAATTGCATCTTTTTTCGCACCTTTTACGTATAATTCTCCGTTTATTTCTTGTACAGAAGAAGGACGTTCAAAGCGAGATTTATCTGTAGCGAATTTGCTCATCATTACTTGGAACATTTGCTGTGCAATTTTAGTATAACGATCACTAATGTAGTTTTCTGGACCATTCTTTACGTAACCAGTCCATACAGCCATCGTATATTGTGGTGTATATCCAGCGAACCAGCTATCCCTGTTTGCATCAGCTGGAATGCCGTATTTCTTTAAATCTTTTGCATCAAAGTTTTGCGTTCCAGTTTTACCCGCTACGTCAACACCTGAAACATATGCTGTTGGTCCTGTACCACCAGAACCAGGTTTTACTACGTCACGAAGAACGTCAGTTACCATGTAAGCTGTATAGTCTTGCATAGCGCGTTGTTCTTTCGGTTTAAAGCTTTTCTTTTTCCCGTCCGGGAAGGTTACTTCTTTTACGAAGTGTGGTTTATTATAGTTACCACTATTACCGAAGGTTGCATATGCACCTGCTACTGCTAATGGAGAACTATCGTTACTACCAATTGCAGTAGATTCATGTACTCCATTTTCAAATGTCATGCCTAAACCTTCAGCAAACTCTTTTGATTTATTAAGTCCAACTGTTTGAGCTGTCTTTAAAGCCGGGATGTTTAATGACTTCTTCAATGCTTCACGAAGTGAAACGTCACCTTTAAAACTCCCTGTAGCATTTTTAATCTTTGTGCCATCCGAATAAGTATATTCAGAGTCATTTAATTGATGGTAAGTAGACCATTGAAGATTCTCAATCGCTGGACCGTAGTCGAAAATTGGTTTCATTGTTGAACCAACTTGGCGTTTTAAATCAGTTGCCATATTATGACCTTTGAAAGTGGACTTATTTTCTTTACGTCCAGCACCAATTGCTCGAACTTCTCCAGATTGTGTATCCATAAATACGAATGATCCTTGGAATTGATCGTTTGGATACTTAATAAGATTACCATCCATAATTTTTTCAGCGTAATCTTGAGCATCTTGATCAAGTGTTGTATGAATCGTTAAACCATCTGAACCGATATTTACATCAGGATATTCTTTTTCAACTTCTTTTACAACCGCATCTAAAAATGCTTGATACTTCATCTCAGTTACTTCTGAAGACGGTTGAAGGCCCTCAGTTACTGGGATCTTAACGGCGTTATTCATTTCTTCTTTTGTTATATAACCATGTCGATTCATTAATGATAATACGACATTACGACGATTTGTTGCTCGTTCAACATTTTCCTTTTTTGTTGGATCATAAATGTTTGGACCTTGGGGTAAACCAGCGAGCATAGCAGCTTCATGTAATTGCAAGTCTTTTAAATCTTTACCATAATATTTTTGCGCTGCTGTCGCAATACCGTATGAACGGTTACCTAAATTAATCTTATTTAAGTACATTTCTAAAATCTCATGTTTAGAGTATTGTTGCTCTAATTTGTAAGATAAGTACCATTCTTGTACTTTTCTTTTAGCAGTTTTGTCCATCGTTAGAAAGTAGTTTTTAACGACTTGCTGTGTAATCGTACTACCACCTTGGGAACCGAAACCACCAGTGACATTTTCCATAACTGCTTTTGTAGTTCGTTTAAAATCAATTCCATTATGATCATAGAAACGCGAATCCTCAGTTGCAAGGAATGCATTTTCAACTACTTTTGGAATTTGATCATAAGTAACGTGTGTTCGTTTTTCAGCACCGTATTCATAGAAGAAATTCCCGTTTTTATCAAGAAACTTTGTTGATAAAGGATTAACAAGTTTGGCTTTGTCTAATTTTGGAGCATCCTTTACCATAACAAAGAAAGCGGAAACGCCGGCTACAAGACCAACGATACCAAGAAGTAGACAACCTATAAGAAATTTCTTGAAAAAGGAGCCTTTTTTCTTTGGTTTTTCTTCTTTATGTGTTTTTTTCTCTTGATTTTTCACATGATTTCGTTCTGTACGAGAACGATAATTATCTGACATTATACTTTCTCCTACCTTTCATTCTCTCCCCCAAAAGTCGAAAAAAGAGCCTTAGTGATGACTCTATCACGAAAAATAAACCATGTCTAGTACACGGATATAGTCAATCCGAGGGTGATAACCGCATGATAATAAGGATCCATGCTCTTCTATTTCTTCTTTCGTAATCGACTTGCGTCCACCAGTATTTTGACGATTCCAAAATGCAATAATATGTTTTGCATCTAGTAAATAAAATTCATCAAAAAGTGTAAATTTAATAATAACAAATGCAATTCCATTATGAGCAACCACTTGCTTCATATGTTCAATTTGATGAAGGTGGAAGTTTTGAAGTGGGAAACTAGTTTTATTTTTTGTTTCCTTTGCTTCAAAATCGATGTATTTCCCTTTGTATACACCGTTGTAATCTGTTGTAGAAGGTTGTTTAAAATACGCTTCTTTTACCACTGCAGCACTTCGAGCGGGGTAATCTACTTTTACAATTTGAAGAGGTGTAGGCTTTTTATGTACACATGCAATATTATGGGTTAAGTAATATTGATTTGTTTCATTCAATTCCTCTTCAAGGGACATACCTCTATTACTATAAGTATGTGTTTTTATAGGTGTTTTTTGAGGTTGTGAAGCTTGATTATACCTTTTTCCATTTGGGTAACGAATGGTCATAGTGTGTCCACCCCCAACTTGCTAAGAATTACTTACAAAGGTGATTATATCAAAAAATGAAAAAAGATGTGACCTTTTTGATGAAAGGTATGATGACTTATTTATGTTTACATGGAATGATTATATGAAAATGAAACAAAATCGAGAAAAAAATTTTTGTACAGAGGAAGAAAAAGCAATCATTCACAATATTAAAAAGAAAACAGAAATAGCTAATGTGGACAATATTTCTCGGACACAATCTTATCAAGAATATTATTTAAGAAATAGTGAAATCAGGTGGGCCTTTTTAGCGAGTATGGTTTCGAGAAATGCGGGCTGGAATATGACTGATTTAGAAGGGAGATATTATGCTACTGTTTTACCTAGAACGGTAAAAAAACATTTATTTATTCTGTACGAACAGGCTAATTGGATTATTTTTTTAGATGCATTTCCTCAGCTATTATTGTATGAGGAAAGTAAGAAGAGACGTGCACCTCTCTTTCATTTGTTGCAATATTTCAACGTATCAATTTTTATGGAAAAAGAATGGTTACTTTTCTGGGAAAGAAGAGATATGAATAGGCTTATGACAGCGCTTATTATAAATGAGCAAAATAAAATTCAAAAACCAGTCATTGAGAACACATATTTTAAAAAACATGTATTCCATACTGCACTTTTTAAAGTACAAGAAAGACTTCATATTAGTGCAGTTATCTTCCCAACAATTGAAGGGAGAATGTATGGATTTTCGGTTTATCAATTTGAAACGTTACAACAGCGTATAGAACTAGGAAAAAAATTAGCATGGTTATTGTTTCATCCAATTTATAATGGTTCGTTTTATAAGTTTGCATTGCAAACTACACATACTGGGTCTAGAGAAGATTATGAAGTTTACGCAAAGGAAACTCGAAAGTCTTATACGCCAACACTTAGAGATATTTATCCTGTTATTTTACATGAAGAAATAAAAATGAGAGATTGGTTTTGTGCAAATATGAAAATGAATGTGCTATTTGTACCTGAAGAACCTAAAGGGGAAGTTAATATAACAGAATGGTATAGAAGAAAGAGAGAACAAATCTATAGGCTATCTATGGCAAATCGTTTTGCTAAAAGGATGGATGAGTTCATGATATAATAAAAAAGAAGTCCCGTCTTCCATTTTGAAGACGGGACTTCTTAATTTGAAACAATCCTGCTATGTGTGCTACAACTTTAATCTCAAAACGTAATGCTAGTAGGAGATTAAGGGTGACTTGAAATTTAACTGTTCGTAATAAAGTCTCGCTTTATGTAGCAGGGAAGTTTGGACCATCTAGCTTTGGATTGCCAGTCTCGGGTTTATTTTGTTGTTTGTTTTGGTTTTTCTTTTTTTCATTTTTGTTCTTTGCCATTGTAATACACCTCCTTTTTGTATTGTTACCATTTCTATAAATGACATACGAAATGATTTCTTTGACGAATAACAACTAGTTTTGTCATGTGGGCAGGAGTGGTGAATCATTCGGCGAAATTACATGACAAAGGAAAAGCAAAGAAGGAGGCGTTTTGTATATGGCGATGGTTCAGAAGGAAGATGTAATGAAAAAAATGGATCAAATGTTAAGTTCTCTCGATTTGCTGGAAATGAATATAGGGATTAGAATGAATCATGCATTAAAGGATGCGAGTGAAAAAATATGCAATAAGATAGAAATAACAGAAATGCATATTGAACATATGGAAAATAAATTAGTGCATCACGAAGAGAAAGGGAATTGGGTAAAGACATTTCAAAACGTCGTAGTGAGTGCATAATAAGGTGGGAAAGAAATGAAGAATGAAGCATTAATACAGTCTTCAGAAAAACTCATGCAGTATAATAATGAAGCGAATGTAAAAAAGAGAGAACTAACCGAATACGACTTTTATAAGGATATGAAACCGTTTGTAGATATGGTAGATGAGGAATTAAAGAAGTGGAAAGAATTAGCTTATAAGTGGATTAAAGAAGAAAAGCCAAAATATATACATGTACAGCAAATTGATCAAGTATATGATAATTTACAAACGAATGTGTTGCAATGCTTTGTAAATAAAGGTAAAGGTAAACGATTCTTTGAAACACACCAAGCCATTTCGTATACTTTGCAAAATATAGTTGAGCAATGTAAATAACAAGAGGGAGAGCCCTCTTGTTATTTTTATGCTTCTGTCATTGTTGTAGGTTTTGTTGCGCCGTTTATTTCTAATTCTTTTATTAATGTTCGATAATCTGATATGCATATTTTTCCTTCGAGATACCAATGTCTCGCAAAGTCTAATAATTCATTTGCATTCTCTGTGCAATACCCCTTTTTTTGAGAAAACGCTTGTTTTAAATCCCCTAATACCATGTTGATTCCTCCCCCATGAGAATCTTCTTCTTCATTATCATAGCATGGAAGGGTTTTCTTTTTTAATTTTTTAAAAATTTAAACTTCCGACAAAAATAGACAGATACTCCATCACACATATTATTTTATAGGTACATATTATATATGTAGAAACTTATGTGAAGGAGGAGAGAATGCATGTTTCAACAACCTAACTTATATCAGCAAACGAATCCATATGCACAGCAAAATATGTACCAATATAATACGGATACATATTTACGGTATAATATGTATCCTTTCGAGCCTTATTATGGAAATCAAAATTATTATCAACCGTTTGAAGTGTCCTTTATGAATCAAGCTCAACAACCACAACAGCAGCAACCTTATGTGAATCAAGCTCAACAACCACAACAGCAGCAACCTTATGTGAATCAAGCTCAACAATCACAAGCTCAGCAACCATACATGAATCAACCACAGCAGCAGCCTTATATGAATTCGCAATATTATATGCCACCACCATCTCCGTATGCTAATCAACAAGCGATGTTTTATCCACCAAAACAACCGTACCCGACGCAGGGTAAGCAAAAGCAACAACAGCCAAGTCAGTTTTCTAGTTTTGTTTCTCAATTTAAAACATCAGATGGTAACTATGATGTAAATAAAATGATGAATACAGCTGGACAAATGATGAATGCGATGAATCAAGTGACAGGTATTGTAAAGCAAGTTGGAGGCTTTTTTGGTAAGTGATGTTGAAGAATTGTCTATAAAAACAATGTAAATGAAATAAAGGACTAGACAAATTTCCTTGTAATAAATGGGTATATATAACAAACGGCTTTCTCTCTTTTCTCATACTGTAAAGTGTAATCAGATTTTTTTAACGAGAGAGGAGAGAAAAAACTATGCATCATTGTCATCCTTGCTTTGGAGGGCATAAGCCTACAGGACCTATTTGTACGACTGCTCCTGTCATTCATCCGACGAAACAATGCGTAACACACTCTTTTTCAACAACGGTGGTGCCACACATTTTCCCAACACATACAACACATGTACATCATCAACAAATTAAAAACCAAAACTTCTTCCCGCAAACAAATTCAAATGTAAATGTTGTGGACCCAATCGACCCAGGATTCGGTGGCGGATGTGGACCGTGTGGCCATGGTCATCATCATCATCATCACCACGGTCATCAAATATCTCCATTTGGGCCAGGACCGAATGTATCACCGTTTGGACCAGGACCAAATGTATCACCGTTTTTACCAAACAATGTATCACCAGTAGGTCCAAATATCGGACCAAACGTTGGTGGAATATTTAAAAAGTAAATGATATGTTAGAACTAGCGAAATGCTAGTTCTTTTTTTGTAATTGGAGTGTTGATATGAAAGTTATTGCAGTAACAGGATATAAGCCATTTGAACTTGGAATATTTAAAAATGATCATCCAGGAGTGGAGTGTATAAAGAAAGCATTACACCGTAAATTAATCACTTTTGTAGAAGATGGTTTAGAATGGGTTATAATAAGCGGCCAATTAGGTGTAGAATTATGGGCTGCTGAAGTTGTTTTTGAAATGCAAGTAGAATATCCTGATTTAAAATTAGCGGTATTCACTCCGTTTTTAGAACAAGAAGAAAATTGGAAAGAAGATAATCGTGAATATTACGAATTTATTCTTTCTCAAGCAGACCATGTTGATAGTATCACGAAACGGAAGTATGAAAGCCCAGAGCAATTTAAATTAAAAAATCAATTTTTTATTGAAAAAAGTGATGCGCTTTTAGCGGTATACGATGAAGAAAAACCAGGAAGTCCCAAATATATTGTAGAATCAGCAAAGAAAAAAGGGGAAATAGAAAATTATCACAGTTATTTCATTCTTTTTTCTGATTTACAAGATATAATAGAAGAGGAACAGTGGAATAATGCAGAGTAATATGTAATATAGTACTCGTATATATGATTGACAAAAAGCATTGTTTCTGAAAAAATTTAGTTAATGAAAGTTTTGGTAAAAATTTGAGGTGAAGAAAATGATTTCGGATAAAATTAAATTAACAGCGAAAGATATTTTAGAAAAAGAATTTAAAACAGGTATGAGAGGTTATCAGCAAGAAGAAGTAGACAAGTTTCTTGATATGATCATTAAAGACTATGAAGCTTTCCACAAAGAGTTTGAGCAATTAAAGCAACAAAATGCTCGTTTAAAGCGTGAATTAGAGGAACAAAAACTAGCAGTAACGCAAGTTCCACAACAACCTGTACAAACACCAGTTGCACAACCGGTTTATAACAACACGAATACGGATATTTTAAAACGCTTATCTAACTTAGAAAAAGCTGTATTTGGAAGTAAGTTATACGAATGATGTAAGGTGGGAAAAGGTTTAAGCATTTTACATAGAAAAAAACGTTGCAAAATCTTTTTGTTTCCACTATACTAATGGATGTCATAACGTTTGGGTAATCGCTGCAACGCCAACGTTGTAGAGGAAAGTCCATGCTCGCACGGCCTGAGATGGCTGTAGTGTTCGTGCCTAGCCAATTCATAAGCTAGGGTATTCTGGCTGTAAGGCTGGTTTAACGGCAGGGAAAAAACCTAAGTCCTTTCGGATATGGTTTGACTACCTTTAAAGTGCCACAGTGACGAAGTCCTTGAAGAAATGATAGGAGTGGAACGAGGTAAACCCCACGAGCGAGAAACCCAAATAATGGTAGGGGAATCTTTTCCAAGGAAATGAACGACGGGAAAGGACAGGTTTTATAACCTGTAGATAGATGATTGCCACCGGAGTACGAGGCGTGGGCCGTTTGTAGTACAAAGGAACAGAACATGGCTTACAGAACGTTATGAACCAACTATGAAATAACTCAGCTCTCCTTTGTTAGAGGAGGGCTTTTTATTTGTATGAAGTTATAAAGTATGAGTTAAAATGGTTAATGAGAAAATTTTTCGTAAAATGTAATAATTAATAGGACCAATTGCTATTAATTATTGTTTGAATATACATAAGAGGTGAATGCAAATGGGAAAAGTTACTTTAATTGCAACAGCGGCAATGGGTATTGAAGCGTTAGTTGCCCGAGAAGTTCGCGATCTTGGTTATGAATGTCAAGTAGAAAACAGCAAAGTAACATTTGAAGCAGATGAAAAGGCGATTTGTCGTACGAACTTATGGTTACGTACTGCGGACCGTGTAAAAATTAAAGTTGGCGAATTTAAAGCAACGACATTTGATGAGCTATTTGAAAAAACGAAAGCATTAAACTGGGGAGATTATATTCCAGAGAATGGTGAATTCCCTGTTATCGGTAAATCTTTAAAATCTGAATTATTCAGTGTTTCGGATTGCCAACGTATCGTTAAAAAAGCTGTCGTTGAAAAATTAAAAACAACATATAAACGTACAACTTGGTTTGAAGAAGATGGTCCGTTATTCCGTATCGAGATTGCAATGCTCAAGGATATTGCAACATTAACAATTGATGCGAGCGGTGTTGGGCTTCATAAACGTGGATACCGTATGGATCAAGGGGAAGCTCCGTTAAAAGAAACATTAGCTGCGTCTTTAATTAAATTAACAAACTGGAAGCCAGATCGTCCATTTGTTGATCCATTCTGTGGATCAGGTACAATTCCGATTGAAGCAGCATTAATTGGACAAAACATTGCACCAGGATTTAACCGTGGTTTCGCATCTGACGAGTGGGGCTGGGTAGGTAAACAAAACTGGCGTGAAGCTCGTCAAGAAGCTGAAGATTTAGCGAACTATGATCAACGATTACAAATCATTGGATCAGATATTGATCATCGTATGATTCGAGTTGCTCAAGATAACGCAGAAGAAGTAGGCTTAGGCGATTTAATTACATTTAAACAAATGCAAGTAAAAGATTTCACAACAAAAGAGGATTATGGCTACGTTGTAACGAATCCTCCATACGGAGAACGTTTAAGTGAAAAAGCACTCGTTGAACAACTGTATAAAGAAATGGGACAAGTATTCCGCCCATTAGATACATGGTCAGCGTATGTATTAACAAGCTACGAAGCATTTGAGAAGTGTTACGGAAAAGATGCGTCGAAGAAGCGTAAGCTGTTTAACGGATTTATCCGTACAGATTACTACCAATACTTCGGAAAACGTCCACCGCGTAATTCATAGTATAAAACTCCTCTAGCGCGCATATACTGGCTATTATGTAATGCGTAAAGGAGGAAGTCATATGGATAATTTTCAATTATCAATGATTCAAAAAGCTATTCACCGTACGTATGATGAGCTCGGAAAAGAAGTGGATAGTCAAGGTGCGATTGTAGATGAAATACAAAAAGCACAAGAAGAATATTTGTCAGCTCTTTCACATGAAACAGCGATTGATAAACGGTATTTAAAGTCATTAATATAGAAGAAAATTTTCCTTTTTCGAAAGGAAAATTTTTTTTCGTGAATTTCTATGTATTGCAACAGGGGAAAGTGGCTGCACACATATGCGTAGCAGTTGCTATTATCTTTTTATAGAAAAACTTTTTGGTTGGAGGCTAAGGATGTTTACTGAGAAGAGATTACCATTTGAAGTAGGAAAACAAGATAATTTTTATGATAAGTTGAATGAGTGGATTGGAGATGTGTTTTACGACATCCTTCCGGAAAAAGGCTTTGAAGAGCGTGATGAACAAATTTTTATGGCGTTTCAGTTAGAACGCGCTTTCCAAGAAAAGAAAGTTATGTTCGCAGAAGCTGGTGTAGGAACAGGGAAAACAATTGTATATCTTCTATATGCAATTTGTTACGCGCGTTATACTGGGAAACCAGCTATTATTGCTTGTGCAGATGAAACGTTAATTGAGCAGCTTGTGAAAGAAGAAGGGGACATCGCTAAGTTATCTGAAGCATTAGGGCTATCTGTTGATGTAAGGCTTGCAAAATCAATGGATAATTATTTATGCTTACGTAAACTTGAAGATGTTATGAGTGGACGAGCTCCAGAAGTAATTGAAGACGTATATTACGAGTTACCACAGTTTGTATTCGATCATGGTACGATGCAAAACTTTACTCACTATGGTGACAGAAAAGAATTTCCACTTTTAAATGACGAAGAATGGTCAAAAGTAAATTGGGATTACTTCCAAGATTGCTTTACTTGTGATTCTCGTCATCGTTGTGGACAAACTCTTTCTCGTGAACATTATCGTAAAGCAGCAGATTTAATTATTTGTTCTCAAGATTTCTATATGGATCATATTTGGACGTACGATGCTCGTAAGCGTGAAGGGCAAATTCCATTATTACCAGAAAGTAGCTGCGTTGTATTCGATGAAGGACATCTTGTAGAATATGCAGCTCAAAAAGCTTTAACATACCGTTTAAAGCAAACGATGATGGAGCAACTATTAACGAGATTGCTACAAAACGATATTCGTGAGGAGTTTGCACATTTAGTAGAAGAAACAATTTGGCAAACTGAACGATTCTTTGATGTGTTACAAGAGAATAAAAAGGAAATTGCCGGTTCTGATCGTCTAGAAATTACTGTGACAGAAAAAGTAACAGCTGAAGCGAAACGACTTTATGCAAAAATCGGTGAAGTTGGAGATGCATTAGTATTCGAAAGTGAAATGCATACAGTAAACACGTATGATTTAAATATTGTTGATGAGCATTTAGATGTATTAGAACATTCACTTCGTCTGTTCATGCACGAGAAAAATGTAATTACTTGGGGTGAAGAAGGTGATGGTGCCTTCACGTTAGTTATTATGCCACGTGCAGTTGAAGAAGTGTTACAAGAGAAAGTATTCTCGAAGAAAATACCGTATATTTTCTCTTCTGCGACATTATCGAACAACGATTCATTCGCTTTCACAGCTAATAGCCTAGGGGTAAAAGATTACTTGTCATTCTCAGTTGCTTCACCGTTTGATTACGAAGAGCAAATGACAGTAAACTTACTATCACATACGAAAGAAAATGAATGGGAAAGAAAGTGTCAATATACACTTGAAAATATACAAAAAACAAATGGACGTACGCTTGTATTATTCCGTACAACGCAAGAGCTTGCAGCGTTCAAAGAGTATGTAAGTAAAGAGCAAATGTCGGTTCCGTTCTTATATGAAGGAGATCAGGAAATTAGCCAGCTCGTTTCTCGTTTCCAAAATGAAGAAGAGACTGTACTTTGTGCGGTTCATTTATGGGAAGGTTTAGATATTCCTGGTTCATCATTATCGCACGTTATTATTTGGTCTTTACCATTCCCTCCAAACGATCCTGTGTTTGAAGCGAAACGTAAGCACGTAAATGATCCATTCTGGGATGTAGATGTACCATATATGATTTTACGACTTCGTCAAGGAATTGGGCGTTTAATTCGTACAAGTGAAGATAAAGGTGCTATATCAATTTTCTTATCTGATTCAGAAGATGAGAAAGTAGTTGCAGCTGTGAAAAATGTACTGCCAGTAGAAGGTAAAGAATTATAAGGAGAAAGCTTGGCGCTTGCCAAGCTTTTTTTCTATTATAAAAGGAATTTATGTTTCTGTGTCGAATCAAATTTGAGGTAGAAAAAGGAGGCTTTTATACGATGACAGTTGCTACATATGAGGTAGAAAAACAATTTTTAACATACGTGAAGAAGATACAGAATTACGGAGAAGCATTAAGTTTAATGTTTTGGGATTTAAGAACAGGTGCACCAAAAAAAGGTGTAGATCAGCGTTCAGAAGTAATTGGTATGCTTTCGTCAGAAGTGTTTGCTATGTCGACTTCAGATGAGATGGGAAACTATTTAACAGAACTTGAAGCTTTAATACGTGAAGATAAACTTTCTGAAACGACAAAGAAAATGGTTGAAGAGTGTCGGAAAGAATATGATAGAAATAAAAAAATTCCACAAGCTGAATATGAGGCTTATGTGAAATTAGAAGCGAAAGCAGAGAGTGTGTGGGAAGAAGCTCGTGAAAAATCTGATTTCGAAATGTTCCGCCCGTACTTAGAAAAAATTGTTGAATTTAAAAAGAAATTTATTACATATTGGGGTTATGAAACATATAAATATAATACATTATTAGACATGTATGAGCCAGGTATTACAGTAGAAGTTTTAGATCACGTATTTGGTCAACTTCGTGAGCGCATCGTGCCGCTTGTAAAAGAAATCTCTGAGTCTAAAAAAGGATTAAAAACAAGTGCTTTATCGGAACAGTTTTCAAAAGAAAAACAAAAGAACTTTACATTAGAACTATTAAAGCAATTGAATTATGACTTTGAAGCAGGTCGTCTTGATGAAACAGTACATCCTTTCGAAATTACATTAAATAGAGGGGATGTTCGTATTACGACACGCTATGATGAAAAAGATTTCCGTATGGCTGTATTTGGAACAATTCATGAATGTGGTCATGCAGTATATGAACAAAATATTGCAGAACAATTTGAAGGTACACCACTTTGCAGTGGTACATCTATGGGTATTCACGAATCACAATCATTATTCTTTGAGAATTTTATCGGCCGTAATAAATCATTCTGGAAGAAAAATTATGATTTATTAAAAGAGTATAGCAATGGTCAATTTGATGATATGTCAGTCGATGAATTTTATGATGCAATTAACGAATCGAAGCCGTCATTCATTCGTATAGAAGCAGATGAGCTTACATACCCGCTTCATGTTATGGTGCGTTATGAATTAGAGAAAGAATTATTTGATGGTACATTACAAGTGAAGGACTTACCAGCAGCTTGGAATGATAAGATGGAAGCATATTTAGGAATTCGTCCGGAAAATGATGCACAAGGTGTATTGCAAGATGTTCACTGGGCTGGTGGCTCATTTGGATACTTCCCATCTTATGCGCTTGGTTACATGTATGCAGCGCAATTTAAGCAAAGAATGTTAAAAGACATTCCGAACTTTGATGCATTATTAGAAGAAGGAAACGTAACACCGATTCGTGAATGGTTAACAGAACATATTCACCAATATGGTAAAACGAAAAAGCCGCTTGAAATTTTAGAAGATGTAACAGGTGAAGGCTTAAATGCAAACTACTTAGCCGATTATTTAGAAGCGAAATATAAAGAGATTTATGAGTTGTAAAAAAAGAGCTGCTTAATTGCAGCTCTTTTTTAAAGGGGGATGGGAGAATGGACTATACATATACAGTAATGACGCAAGAAGAAGCAGAAGAAATTGCATACAACTGGCATTATGAAGGGAAATATTCCTTTTACGATATAGAGGCAGATGAAGAAGATTTAGCTGAATTTTTACATGATGAAAGTAGAGGGAATCATACATTTTCTGTGAAGGAAAATGGCACTCTCATTGGTTATTTTACTGTTTGTAAAATAAATGACGGAACGGTTGATATTGGTCTTGGAATGAGACCTAATATAACTGGGAACGGATTTGGTTTACAGTTCTTAAACGCTATACTAGCTTTTAGTAAAGAAAAATATGGATGCAAGTATATAACACTATCAGTAGCTATATTTAATGAGAGAGCGATTAAAGTGTATAAAAGGGCAGGGTTTGAAGTAGTTGGAACGTTTATACAGAAAACAAATGGTAGTTGTTTTGAGTTTTTGAAAATGAATTATATATGTAAAAATGATTAAAAAACAGAAGAATCTCCTTCTGTTTTTTTATGCAGAAATAAATCATACTTTTTGTAATTGGAAGTTTTGAAATTTTGGAAGAGGATGTGTATGATTGAAGTTTAATAGTAAATAGCAAGTTTAGTAAGGAGAGACAGCATGAGTATAATTAAAACGAAAAATGAAATAGAGTTAATGCATAAATCTGGAAAATTACTTGCTTCATGTCATAGAGAAATTGCGAAGATGATGAAACCAGGTATTACTACAAAAGAAATTAATACGTTTGTTGAAGCATATTTAGAACAGCATGGTGCAACGTCTGAGCAGAAAGGGTACAACGGATATCCATATGCGATATGTGCATCTGTAAACGATGAAATGTGTCATGCGTTTCCGGCCGATGTTCCTTTAACTGAGGGTGATATTGTAACAATTGACACGGTAGTAAACTTAAATGGAGGTCTTTCAGATTCTGCTTGGACGTATAGAGTTGGAAAAGTTTCTGATGAAGCAGAAAAGTTGTTGTTAGTAGCTGAGAATGCTTTGTATAAAGGAATTGACCAGGCGATAATCGATAACCATGTAGGAGATATTGGCTATGCAATTGAAAGTTATGTAACAAATGAAGGTTTTTCTGTTGCAAGAGACTTTACGGGACATGGAATCGGTAAAGAGATTCATGAAGAACCAGCAATTTTTCATTTTGGGAAACAAGGACAAGGACCTCAGTTACAAGAAGGAATGGTAATTACAATTGAACCGATTGTAAATATAGGTATGCGATATTCTAAAGTAGATTTAAATGGGTGGACTGCACGAACGATGGACGGGAAATTATCAGCTCAATATGAGCATACAATTGCGATTACAAAAGATGGGCCAATCATTTTAACGAAGTTGTAATTGGAAATGAAAGAGTTTGCAAAACTCGAACAAAAATAGTAGTTTTTAAAAATTTGTACGTGTTTTTTCGATAAATGCTTTTCAAAGCATAAAAAGTACGTTATAATCCTTCTATAAAATAAATAGTTAGCTACACTCATATAATCGCGGGGATATGGCCTGCAAGTTTCTACCGAAGTACCGTAAATACTTTGACTATGAGTGAGGACGAATATAATTGCTTGTTTAGCATTCTTTTTTTGCGAAACTCCAAAAGCGCGTCTCTCACTTGTAACGAGTGGTGGTGGCTTTTGGAGTTTTTTTATTGCATAAGAGGGGGAACAAACATGAAAGTATTACAAGAAAAGATTTTGAACGAAGGAAAGGTTTTATCTGGTGACGTATTAAAGGTAGATGCTTTTTTAAATCATCAAATTGATCCAGTACTTATGCAAGAAATCGGAAAAGAATTTGCTAAACGTTTTAAAGAAGAGAACATTACAAAAATCGTGACGATTGAATCTTCAGGCATTGCACCAGCAGTTATGGCTGCATTAGAGCTTGGTGTAAAAGTAATTTTTGCACGAAAACGTAAATCGTTAACGTTACAAGATAATATGTACGTTGCAAACGTATATTCATTTACAAAACAAGAAACAAATGAAATTTCATTATCTCGAAATCATATCGATGAAAATGATCGTGTATTAATCATCGATGACTTTTTAGCAAACGGTCAGGCTGCTTTAGGTTTAATGAGTTTAGTAGAGCAAGCTGGAGCGAGTATTGCAGGAATTGGAATTGTTATTGAAAAAGCATTTCAAGATGGAGGAAAGAAGCTTCGTGAACAAGGCGTTCGTGTTGAATCACTAGCAGAAATTGCATCACTTGATAACGGCACAGTTACATTTGTACAGCAAGAAACTGCGGAGGTGAAATAAACGATGAAGCAGCATCCATTTAAAATTGCATCGCTTGGTATGCAGCATATGCTTGCAATGTATGCTGGAGCAATTATCGTTCCGCTTATTGTGGGCGGTGGACTTGGTTTAAATCAAAAAGAGTTAACATATTTAGTCTCAATTGATTTATTAATGTGCGGCGTTGCGACAATTTTACAAGCATTATCAAATCGCTTTTTCGGTATAGGACTTCCCGTTGTACTTGGTTGTACATTTACAGCCGTTGGACCGATGATTGCGATTGGAAAACAATACGGTGTGTCTTCAATTTATGGAGCAATTATTGCTGCTGGGTTATTCGTTGTTATTTTTGCGAAATTATTTGGAAAACTTGTAAAACTGTTTCCACCTGTTGTAACAGGATCTGTTGTTACTGTAATTGGAGTTACACTTGTTCCAGCAGCAATTAATGACATGGCTGGAGGAGTAGGAAGTAAGGATTTCGGTAGTCTTGAAAATTTAGCATTAGCATTTGGTGTGTTATTATTTATCATCATTATGTATCGTTTCTTTGATGGATTTATTCGTTCAATCTCTATTTTACTAGGTCTATTGTTCGGTACTATCGTTGCAGCGTTTATGGGGAAAGTAAGTTTGCAAGCGGTTGGAGAGGCGGATTGGTTCCACGGTATTCAACCATTTTACTTTGGTACACCAACATTTGAATTAACACCAATTATTACGATGATTCTCGTTGCTTGTGTAGGGATTGTAGAAGCAACGGGTGTATACTTTGCATTATCTGATATTTGCAATAAAAAAATCGGTGAAAAAGAATTAACAAAAGGCTATCGCGCAGAAGGATTAGCGATGGTGTTAGGTGGCATTTTCAACGCGTTCCCATATACAACATACTCTCAAAACGTAGGACTTGTTCAATTAACTGGAGTAAGAAATCGCGTTATTATTTATACTTGCGGTGGTATGTTAATCGCACTTGGTTTCATTCCAAAAATCGCAGCTATTACAACAATTATTCCGAAATCAGTACTGGGCGGTGCGATGTTAGCGATGTTCGGTATGGTTATGGCATATGGTATTAAAATGTTAAGTAGCGTTGACTTCGGAAGACAAGAAAACTTATTAATCGTTGCATGTTCTGTCGGAATTGGGCTTGGCGTAACAGTCGTTCCTACATTATTTTCACAACTTCCAGAAAGCATTCGTATTTTAACAGATAACGGAATTGTACTTGGAAGTGCGTCAGCAGTACTTTTAAATATCGTATTTAATATGGTGCCGCAGCGCAAAGTGAAAGTAGAAGAAGAGCCAGTATCTATGCAAAATGCAGTAAGAGAAGCGTAAAAAAGCAAGGTCTCGTTATGAGACCTTGCTTTTCTTTTTAAGTGGCATCATTTTCCCGTAAGTACCAAGACGCCAAATGTACTCAAGTGGTCCGTATTGGTAATGTGAAAGCCACCAGCGGCTAATAAAGATTTGTAACGTGTAGAAACTAATGCAGAATAGTGGTCCAACCCATAGTGGAGCCAGATAATCATTTTTAAACAATAGCCCGAATACAAGTAATGTAACAATTGTATGCGAGATGTAATTTGTTAATGCCATTCGTCCAACGTATTGGAATGGACGTAATAACGTTTGCCATTTTTCTTTTTGTAATAAACGCATTAGTGTGAAAATGTAGAATATGAATAACGTTTTTCCGCTAAACATTGTAAAGACCTGCATATAAATTGGTTCATAAAATGGTTTTGATAAGAAGTAACGAACCATGAAGAACCACATTGGTAATGTAAAAAGGAACATAATAATTTGCCATTTTTTAAGCTTTGGATCTAACTCTTTCGCGCGGCGGAAAATATCCTTTTTGCCGGCGTATAAACCAAGTAAAAACAGCCCAACTGTTTCTGGGAGCATAAGTAAATTTAATCCAATTCCATCAGCGTAAAATGCATGGAAACGATTTTGTATTTGTGACAGCCAGTCTTCTAATGGCATGATAGGTAAGGAAAAACCTAGCTCTTCCTTTGGTACCAATGCAACCGTAATACCAGCCATTAGCATAATGAATTGAAAAATACTCAATAAAACGATAGCCCATATTAAAATAGTACGAGGTTCTCTCTTATAAAATAAAAATAAGAAAAATCCAGCAATCGCATAAGTATGTAAAATGTCTCCGTCCCATAAAAGAACGTAATGTAAGAAACCGAATAATAATAAAATAAGTAAGCGGCGAACAAATAAAATTTTTGGATGATCTGTTTTCGCTTCAGCACGACTCATAAAAATATAAAAACCTAATCCGAATAAAAACGAAAAAATTGTATAAAATTTCGTTTGAATAAACATATCGTAAAATAGGCGAATGTAGCTGTCTATCCCTTCGTAAATTCCTGAAAGATCACGTGAGTCAACCCCGGCGATAACAGGCCAATTCACAAGAAAAATACCTAGTACAGCTATTCCTCTAATAATATCAATGGAGTGTATCCTCTCGCCTTGTGTGAGATTTTGTGTCATTTTTTTCCTCCTTGTTAAGTAATTCCCTTTTATTATACGAAATGTAAGGTGGAGGGGATAGGGGATATTTCCATTTTTTTAAACTGTTAAGTTATGTAGGATGAGATATAATAAGAGTGCACAACAAGTTTTAACCTTTTTCAAAACAGGCAGTAAAGCTCCTTCTTATAAGGAGCTTTCTTTATGAAAAGTGTTGATAATGATTCTCTTTAATGATAAACTGTATTCAAAAGTGATAATCATTATCAAGAAAGGTTGGTGCGTAAGTATGGTATATGCATTAGTAGCAGGTACAGTCGCTGTATATGCAGTTATTGCGAAGTATGTTTTAAATGGAGTAGGAACAGCAAAATGAGTGATATGACATAAAATCCCTTTCATTTGTAAAAAGAATGAAAGGGATTTTTTATTTTTAATGAGAATATGCTGAAAATTTAGTATGATAGTAAAGTGAAACTGTAATCAATGGGTAGGTGTAACTCTCACTGGTTATGAGCTCGCAAATAGCGGGGAAAAGTATATACATCTTGGATAAAGGGGAACAAGGGGATGACAAACATAGTACAGACAAACGGTATGAAAAAACTTGTTTGTTTTTATGAAGAGTGGCAAAAACACGGCGATGCAGAGAATAGTTTAAAGTTGTTTGAGGTAATTCAAAAATATAAACAAGAACAGCTTATGATAGCGTTCTGCGGTCACTTCTCTGCAGGGAAATCAACGATGATGAATCATCTATATAAAGCGCAGTTGTTACCGACAAGTCCAATTCCGACAAGCGCTAACGTTGTCAAAATTGAAAAAGGAATGGATCGTGTTGTTGTAACGGTTAAATCTGGAGAGCAGTACGAATATGACGGTGCATATTCAGCAGAAGAATTAAAACAAATTTGTAAAGACGGCGATGAAGTAATTGGTGTTCATATTTATCGAAACGACGCGCCGATTCCTGAAGGGGTTATGTTAGTTGATACACCAGGGATCGATTCAACAGATGATGCCCATCAATTAGCGACAGAGTCGACACTTCATCTGGCAGATGTCATTTTTTATATGATGGATTATAATCACGTCCAATCGGAAGTGAATTTACAATTTGTTAAAGAATTGAAACAACGTAATAAAACGGTTTATCTCGTTGTAAATCAAATAGATAAACATAAAGAAAATGAATTATCGTTTGAGAATTATAAAGATAGTGTAAAACAATCATTCTCTAACTGGGATATTGAAGTAGATGGTGTTTATTATACGTCATTACGAATGATGAACCATCCACATAATGAAATTAGAAGCTTAGAAGCGTTAATTACTTCTATTATGAAAGAAAAAGAGCAGTATGTAAGGACTGGAATGGAGCGAGAAACAGAATATTTAATGGGAGAACATTTCTCGTTTATTGTTTCTGAAAATGAAAAAGCTCTCTTGAAATATGAGGAAGAGTTAGCATCACCACTTTCTATTTCAGAGGTAGTTGAAAAGAAGGAAGAGTTAACGGAAGCGAAAAATCGTGAGGCAAGTAAAGAATCTTATGTGAGAAATGAATTTATAAAAGGTTTACAAGCTATATTAGATAACGCATATTTAATGCCGTTTGAAATGAGAGAATTGGCAAATGCATATTTAGAAACGAAATTAACAAAATTTAAGGTCGGTTTGCTATTTGCGAAAGGAAAGACGGAGCAAGAAAAACAAAGACGTGTAGAGGCGTTTTATTCTGCCCTTCAAAAGACTGTTGAAACGCAGCTTGATTTTCATGTGAAGGAATTTATTGTAGCCTTCTTAAAAGAAGAAGGATTGTTCACGGAGGAAATTGGGAAAGACATATATGGGTTAGAAATTGCTTTCGGACCAGAAATGTTGGCTGAAGTAATTAAACAAGGCGCAGGTTTCACAGGTGATTACTTACTTCTTTATACAGCGGATGTAGCGAATGAACTGAAGAAACGTTATTTTATAAAAGCGCAGCAAATTTTTGATAAAAGTGCGGTCGTTTTAAAGCAAAAGGTGAGGGAAGCAGTTGCTCGTATTGAAGAAGAGATTGAAACATATACGATGCTGCAAACGGCGAAAGAAACACAATTACAATACAGTAACAATTTGGAGGCATATGAAGACTATTTACGAAATGTTTGGCACGATCATGTTGCTACGCCTGAAGGGCTGCAAATAGATGAGATATTGCAAAGGGAAAAGCAAATTGTTAGTGAGAAATTTACACTACAAGAGCAGGAAATCGTAAGCGATAACGTAGCGGTTCATGAAGAAGAGCTGAAAGGAACGGCGGCTTTAAATATTCAGCGGATATTAGAGAAAGTGAAAAAAGCTGAAACGATATTAGAGCCATTGCCAGCGCTGAAACATGTACAGCAAGAGGTAATAGAGAAAAGAAGACGTGTGGAAACAAAACAATTTACAGTAGCGTTATTCGGGGCATTTAGTGCTGGAAAATCATCATTTGCCAATGCCTTACTCGGTGAGAAAGTACTTCCTGTATCACCAAACCCGACGACGGCAACGATTAATCAAATTTTGCCGGTTACAGAGGAAAAACCACACGGAACAGTAATTGTTCAGTTTAAATCAAAGCAAGCGTTATTAGAAGATATGAAAGCTGTTTATAAGCTGTTTCATTATGAGATTGCTACGTTAGATGAAGCGTTAGCACAAATTGATAAAGTTATGAAATATCCTTCACCAACTGGGAAGCAAAAAACAACATTTAGCTTTTTACGAGCGGTACAAAAAGGATATGATGCAGTTTCTACTTATTTAGGAGAACAAGTACAAGTTACATTAGAAGAGTTCTCTGATTATGTAGCGAATGAAGAGAAATCATGCTTCGTTGAGTATATGGAACTTTATTATGATTGTGCTTTAACAAGGCAGGGAGTAGCGCTTGTAGACACACCTGGAGCGGATTCTATTAATGCTCGCCATACGGATGTTGCATTCCAGTATATTAAAAACGCAGATGCTATTTTATTTGTAACATATTATAATCATGTATTCTCTCGTGCTGACCGTGAATTTTTAATTCAGCTTGGTCGTGTAAAGGATACTTTTGCCCTTGATAAAATGTTCTTCTTAATTAATGCGGCGGATTTAGCAGAGTCTGAAGAAGAACTTGAAATGGTAAAAGGTTATATCGCAGATCAGCTGCTGCAATACGGTATTAGAAATCCGCGTTTATTTGCAATTTCAAGTTTATGTGCGCTTGAAGAGAAACAAGGAAAGAATGTTGAAAAAGAGAAGTATGGTATTTTACAAAACTCTGGGATTACGAAGTTTGAGGAATCATTTACGTCCTTTATGATGAGAGATTTAATGCTTGTTTCTGTGCATGCTCTATATGGTGCTTTGCAAGGGGCAGATCAGCTTTTAGTAAACATGATAAAGGGTGCAAAACAGGGGAATGAAGAGAAAGAGAAGCAAACGAAAAAATATGAAGCAGAGCGTGATCAACTACTTCATATCATTTCATCATATAGTGTACTTGCTGAAGAACAGGCGATGCAAAATGAAGTGAAAGAGTTGCTTTATTACGTGCAACAGCGTCTATTCCTACGCTATAACGATGTGTTTACTGAATTTATTAATCCGGCGTCACTTCGAACGGATGGAAATGTGAAAACACAATTGCAACAGTGTGTTATGGAATTAGTAGCATTTATTCAGCATGATTTATTGCAAGAAATGCGTGCGACATCATTACGCCTTGAAAAATGGATAGACGAAGCGATGAAGCGTGCAAAGGACGAAATTGTAGTGAACTGTAAAGTAGAAAATGAATCAATTTCTATGAATGGAACAGTGGAGTATGAATATAAAGATATTACACATAAAGAACCGTTCCCTTCAGTTGAAATAAAAGATTTCAAAAAAGCACTGGCACATTTTAAAAATGAGAAAAGCTTTTTTGAAAAGAATGACAAAGCTTTTATGCAAGAAGACGCTAAATCTGTATTAGAACCGTTCGTATCAAACTATGTAGCTGATGAAAAAGATTTATTTGTTCATCATTATAAGCAAGAGTGGGATATGAAGTGGAACTTATTCCAAAAAGTGATGCAGCAAGATGTGATGAACTATTATGAAAGTATATTGTTTGCATTGGCTGAAACGATCGATGTATCTCTATATGAACAAAGTAAAGAACAATTGCAAAAGCAGTTAGTAGAGATTGAAAAAGAAATTTATGTTATATAGTCGTTATGAGAAAAAGATTCGTTCAATTTTCTTTTGCAGTACAGTATCTAAAGATTTTACAAATCCAGCAAATTCATCGGTAGAAATCATATGAGTAAGAACGAGTCGTCTGCCATCTGGTGTTTCACCGCATAAGACGAATGAAGAAAATTCATATGTTTTGTTTTCAACTACTAATTTTGGATAGGAATACGTGTCGCTTTTCTTCTTCTTTCCATCAATAGAGATGACGTTGCATTTTTTCTCATTGTTGTCCATGGTGAATCCCTCCTTTCTATTACTTATGGTAGACAAGGAGGGTTTAGAACAATAGAGAAGGGGGAATTTTTTATGTCTGTTGTAATAGAACGTATTCCAAAAGAGGCTATACCGAAGTCTTTATTGCTACTTGCTGATCCAAGTGAACGGCAAATAGCTACATATGTACAAAGAGGATTAACATACGTAGCTAAGCAGGGGGGGAGCGTTATCGGTGTATATGTTCTTTTGGAAACAAGGCCAAAGACGATGGAAATCATGAATATTGCGGTTGCAGAGCATTTACAAGGAAAAGGGATTGGGAAGAAGCTATTAAGGCATGCTGTAGAAACTGCTAAAGGATATGGTATGTCAAAACTTGAAGTTGGTACAGGCAATTCTAGTGTTTCACAACTTGCTTTATATCAAAAATGTGGATTTCGTATTTTTTCTATTGATTTTGATTACTTTTCGAAGCATTATGAAGAAGAGATTATTGAAAATGGGATTGTATGTCGTGATATGATCCGGCTTGCAATGGAATTGAATAAAAACGTATAACTATTTAGGGGGAAGAGAAGATGGAAGTACATAAAGCAATTACAGCACATTCTCGTAAACAAAATGAAAGTGTAAAAGCATGTTTACAATTAGATGCACAGCGTGAAGCAGCTATTGAAGCTGCCGTATCTCTTGCGTCAAATGGGAAAGAATTTTCGGTTGATGTCATTAATGTTGTAACGAAGCAAATTAATGATCTTGCAAAAAATGGTGTTACCTTGCAGCGTAAATATGTTACAGAAGAAATGGTTATGGAGTATGTAAGTCGTTTGAAAGAGAAAGAAGGTCGTTAAAGATGATAGTTACAGTCGAATGGTTACGTGAGCATATAGAAGATGAGAATGTCCGTATAATCGATTGTCGTTTTGATTTAGCGAATCCTAATTGGGGTAGAGAAAAGTATGAAGAAGGACATATTCCTCATGCGTTATATTTTGATTTGAATTTAGATTTATCAAGTCCTATAGCAGAACATGGTGGCCGCCATCCTTTACCAAATATTGAGGAGTTTGCAGACAAGCTTTCGGAGGCTGGTATTGATGAGCATACGACAGTAATTGCGTATGACAGTCAAGCCGGTGCAAATGTTGCTCGTTTATGGTGGTTATGTAACTATGTAGGACATGAGAAAGTATATATATTAGATGGTGGTTTCCCGGCTTGGAAAGAGAATGGACTACCGACAACAACGGAAATTCCTGTTGTTATACGAAAAACATTCAAAACAAACATACAAGATCATATGCTTGTAACGATGGAAACGGTCAGAGAGAATATCCGTGCAGGTGCGGATGTTACATTAATTGATTCTAGAGAGCCAAAGCGTTATGCTGGTGTCGAGGAACTTGTCGATCATAAAGCAGGTCATATTCCGACAGCGGTAAACCATTTTTGGAAGGATGGAATGTTGCAATCAGGACAATTTAAGAATGGAGCTGGGCAACAAGAACGCTTCCAAAATCTTTCGAAAGATAAGGAAACCATTGTATATTGTGGTTCTGGTGTTACAGCGTGCCCAAATATCGTTGCATTAAAATTAGCTGGATTCCAAAATGTTAAATTGTATGCAGGTAGCTGGAGTGATTGGATTTCTTATCCAGAAAATCAAATTGCAAAAGAAGAAGATTAATCACTTGCATGCAAAAATAATTTGTATTAAAATAAGGTCACAAGCAAGAGATTGCTCGAAAAACTTTGTATTTTACACATTGGAAACAATGTGATAATATAACGACAAGTAAATAATACATCCTGCGGTGTACGTAACTTATTTATGTCTAAAACCGATGTTAGTTATACGGAAGCTCAATATTTAGCGACCATCATCAAGCCTTCCTTGTGGAGGAAGATGTACGGTAACTGTGAGGGCATCCACCTGCGAGTAGCGGGTTTTTGGACATTTACGAGGAGCGGCACGTGCGGGGGTCTTATTTCAACTAACCTTATATAAAATTCCTACGGTGTACGTAGCTTATGCATGTCTTAAACCAATAAGTTTAATATGGAAGTTCAATATTTAAATGTAGCTAACATGCCATCTTTTTAAGAAGGAAGTTACAAACATTTGTGAGAGCATCCACCTGTGAGAGCAGGTTTATGGACATCTAGAGAGAACGGCATATGTGGGGCTATATAAAAACCTTACGTTTTATACGTAAGGTTTTTTTGTTGCATAGATATATCAATATTATCTTGATTCACCTGTGAAGTTTCCGTAATAAATGTAGCACTTTCTGTCTTCATCAATCTCTCTTGAATCTAAGGAGAACTCCATAGACATGCCGTCTCGCTGAATATATATAATATCTGAATGAAGAGATGGTAAAATTTCTTCATAGTTCCATACATCTTGACTATCTACTATGTTTGAACTCGTTTCACTTAGTTCTCTAATTTCAAAACCGATGTAGGAGTATGTAGGGTCTGAAGGGTCATTTGCGAAAACTTCTTTTTGAATATAAATAACTGCTGTTCCGTCTGGATCAACCGAAGTTGCAGTAACAACATAAGTATTTTTCTCTTTAATAAAATATTCACAAGTCATGCGTGCGATAATTTCAGAATTAGAAATATTGGCGTAGTTCCATAAAGCAGGATATCCTTTCGTTTCATCATTAAGTCGATATTCTAAGCGCATTTAATCCCTCTTCTTCCTTTTTCTTCTACTTTATCATGCCATCCTATATAATAGGAATAGAATTTAAAAAGGGGAGTGCGAAGGTGACAAAAACGAAATGGCTAGTAGGTGGTGTCGTAACGTCTTTAATGACTGGCACTTTATTTGGTTGCGCACAAGATCTTCCCCCAAAACCAAATGATAATAGTTGTTCTGATTGGGATTGGGATGATGAACTTGGGGTATGGCAGTGTGATGATAGTAGTTCAGGTTATCGTGGGCATTATTTCTATGGTGGGCGATACTATCAAAATAAATCCACTTTTAAAAATTCATCGGCGTTTAAATCGTATCAATCGTCTGCTGAATTTAAAGGTGGAATTGGAAGCGGTTCAAAGGGAGGATTTGGGGGCTAAAATATGTCGCAATACATAAGGGATCGAAAAGAATTTTATTTAAAATATCCGGATTTTTGGTCGGATTTATATGAATGTGAGTATAGTTTGTTTCATGTTTTTTCTATAACAAATCAGACTTTGGACCAATTACACTTAGCGACTGAACGAATGGGGAAAATATTTTTTAAGACTGCTAGACTGCTGCGTAATTTAAGTGACGAACAGCTTCTAGATCTTGGCTTTCCATCCGCGAGTTTATCTTTCATTAGAATGAAAGGGCTCTATCCTGAATCTGTAATTTCGCGATTTGATTTTGCTGTAACAGAGGATAACAAAATCAAAATGCTTGAGTTTAATAGTGATACACCAACTTTTATTGTGGAATGTTTTCAAATGAATGGGAAAGTATGTGGAAATCTAGGCTATGATGATCCAAACTCGGATCAAGAACGATTGCTATCTTCTGGTGTAACGAAAGCAGTAATGGAAGCGACAAAGGGATTAGATAATCCAAATGTTGTTTTTACAGCACATCATGAACATATCGAGGATTGGAATACCACTATGTATTTAAGTCAGCTATGCCATGTTGAAAATAAAGTAGTGCCAATGTCAGAACTTAGAATTACAAAGGATGCTCTAGTCGATAAAGATGGGGCGAAGATTGATGTTTTATATCGCCAAACATATCCGATAGAAGATTTAATTGAGGATCAAGATCCTGAAACAGGAGATTTGGTAGGTGTGGAACTGCTGCAACTTGTAAAAGCCGGAAAGCTTTTTATAATAAATCCTTTGTCAGCATTTTTACTTCAGCCAAAATCAATTCAGTGTCTTATTTGGGGGTTAGCAGAAGAAGAGGCCTTTTATACAAATGAGGAACAACAGTGGATTAAAGAATATATGTTACCTACATATTTAGAACCAGATTTATTTTTAGGAAAAGGTTCTTTCGTTCAAAAACCTTCATTTGGGAGAGAAGGAGATACAATTACGATTCGCGATAAAGACGAAAATATTATGCTTCAAAATGCACACCAAACATATAAAGCGTCACTGCCGATATTTCAAAAGTATATCGAACTGCCAGTCGTATCCTTGGAAACAGAAAAAGGGATCGAGAAACTGTCATATGTGTTTGGTTCGTTTTTAATTGCTGGAAAAGCGAGTAGTATCGGTATTCGCGCGGGAGAAAAGATTACAGGAAATGAATCGTACTATTTACCGGTAGGTATAAAAAGGAGGGGGAAAAATGATTAATTTTTTATTATATTTAGCAGTAACACTCGGTCTTTTATGTATTGGTCTGTTCTTGATGGAAGTGACAACGAAAGTTAAGGAATTTAAGTTAATGGCTCAAGGTAATAAGGCGGTAAGCTATGTGCTTGGAGGGCGATTACTTGGGTTAGCTATCGTTTTATATTCGACAGCAGCTAATTCAATTTCACTTCTTGATATGATTTCGTGGGGAGCAGTTGGGATTTTGGCTCAAATTATCGTCTTTTATTTAGCTGAGTGGCTTACACCACGCTTTAATATAAACAAAAGTCTCGAAGAAGATAATCAAGCAGTCGGTCTTTTTCTTATGTTTTTATCGCTTTCAATTGGGATTGTAATTGCTGGTTGTATAACTTATTAAAAACTTTACGTTTAAACGTAAAGTTTTTTATTTTATTCCGTAAAAGCCCGATTGGTGAGGGCTAATAATCAGTGGGGGATGAACAAAACCCCCACTGATTAAAGTTTCACTTTATATACGTTAGTTTGCCATACCATTTGAAAAAATTGTAGGCTACGGTTGACATCTATTTTAAATAAGAGTAACATTTTCAATGTAATGAAAATAAGTCTCTGTTAGGTGAGGCTCCTGTATAGAGAAATGCTACTGCCCAAAAATGTCGAGAGACGCCAATGGGTCAACAGGAATGATCGAATTAAGGTTTTTCTTAACGTAGCTGGTAATGTACCTATGCTATACAGTGCTAAAACTCGGTGAGGGAGAGGTCCGTAGATTTCTAATTATATTAGAAATCGTTTATTTGTGTATGTAATGGCCGCTACTCTCTTAAGGGTAGGGGTCTTTTTTGTTACCAAGCTATGAGTAATTTCATAGTATAAACTATAAAATTAAACGAGGAGGTGAGGAGCATGTCAAATTCTGACTCGGTTCCGTTACCCATATACTTCAAATCAAAAATATATGATGTAGGCAGGAAACGATTTGTTCCTCCCTCTATATTTATCACAATATAGCGTTTATAAAGCGCGAGACACTTTCACAGTAAAGTGGATAAATTGAGAAACAAAGCGTTTCTTCCTATGTTGTAAAGGAGGAGACGATAATATGTTATATGCAAACAAAACTGTGGGTAACACGTCATATAAACTAAGTAAAAAATCAATAAAAGAACAAACAATGCTCCAAAAAAATAAAGATTTATTAATTGAAATTGCAACAAGAGATGTAAAATCTGTATTTGCATATTTTAAAACAACAAGAGATGGACTATCAATGAAAGAGGCACAAAAACGTATTCAAGTATATGGCCGAAATGAACTAACTTCAAAAAGAGCACTTCTTGCAGAAGTAATGATGAAGCTAGGTGGCATGATTCCAGGTTTTTCAAAACAACGTGTGTGTGATGAATTACAACGTGAAACGATTACTGTATCTAGAGTAGAATGTTCTAGTAGTACAGGGCTAAATAGTGAACTGAAAATGATGGAGATACCTGTGCAAGAACTTGTACCTGGAGATATGATTTTTCTTTCGGCTGGAGATGCTGTGCCAGCTGATGTACGTATTATTTATGCAGATGATTTATTAGTGAATGAGTCTGTGTTAACGGGAAACGAAGCGAATATAGAGAAGTTTGAGAGCTGCTATCACCTTGAACGTAAACGGTTTATTCCATTAAAACGGATGAAAGATTATAATCCACTTGAGCTTGAAAATGTATGTTTTAAAGGTTCGCATATTGTTAGTGGAAATGCAAAAGCTATCGTTGTTTCTACTGGAAAAAATACGTATTCAGGCATCTTGCATACTTGTTGTAGTAGAACGTCTTAATGTGTTAATGATGCTAAATATACAAAAACAATGTATAATAGACAAAGTTGAGCAAAAACGTAGAATGGTAATCTATTTATATAACCTTACGTGATAACGTAAGGTTATTATTTTTTTAATAGGAGAGGAATTATGAAAAAAGTATTATTAGTTGATGGTATGGCACTATTATTTCGTGCTTTTTACGCAACAAGTGTCTACGGACAATTTATGAAACGACAAGATGGAACCCCTACGAACGGGATTCATGGTTATATGAAACACTTATTAACAGCTACGCAAGCGATCGAACCAACACATATCGTTACATGCTGGGATATGGGAAGTACGACATTTAGAACAGAATCGTTCTCGAATTATAAAGCAAATCGTGCAGCGCCACCAGAAGAATTAATTCCTCAATTTGATTTAGTGCAAGAAATGACTGCAAAATTATCCATTCCAGTTATCGGTATGAAAGGCTACGAAGCCGATGATTGTATCGGTACGCTTGCAAAACAATATTGCAATGAAGCTGAAGTTTATATTTTAACAGGTGATACGGATTTACTTCAACTTGTTGATAAGAGCGTTACAGTCATGCTTCTGCGTAAAGGAATTGGAAATTACGAATATTACACACCGGAGAAAATCATGGAAGAAAAAGGTGTAGAGCCGTGGCAAATCGTCCATGCAAAAGCTTTCATGGGAGATACAAGTGATAATTATCCAGGGGTAAAAGGTATCGGTGAAAAAACAGCGTATAAGCTTATTCAAGAGCACGGAACAGTATCCGCTGTACTAGAAAATGTAGAGTCATTAACAAAAGCGCAGCGTACGAAGATTGAAAGTGATTTAGAGAACTTAAATATTTCGTTAGAATTAGCCCAAATTCACTGTGAAGTTCCAATTTCATGTTCACTAGAAGAAGGATTACACACAATGGATGAAGAAAAACTTAGATTTGTTTGTGAAGAAATGAATTGGGGAAGACCTGAAATATTAATAAATATGCTATAAATAGTTTGGGAAGAGGGATGTTGCATAAGTCGAACTTTGACTTGGTGACACCTTCTTTTTGTTTTTGTAAACAGTATTATAATAAATAAAATTATGTCGAACTCAATTTTAAATATATAAATATTTCGACAAGATATAATGATAAAAGTTGATGAAAATAATAACTTTTATCATGAAGTGAATTAATTTCAACATAGTTTTAGATAATCATTTTTTCGTGTTCACAAAGTTGTCAGAAAATAAACGGAATTTTCATATGAAGTTCAAATAGAATTCACAACAATCAATTATTATAAGGACACACAGATAATTCTTTATCTTTTATATAAACCATCCCCCAAGGAGGACAATGAAAATGAGAAAAAAAGTGAGAAAATCTTTTAAACAATTATTAATTGAAAATAAACAATCACTATTAAATAATAAAGAAAATATGAAAGAAATTGAAGAGAGAATTGAGAAACGACATGTAGCATATAGTGGTGCTAGTAATTAAATAAAATAAAAAAGATAGCCTATGCAGGCTATCTTTTTTATTTTATATTGAAAAAACGCTATTCATCTCTTTAATTTATGTAAATTTGCAAGATATTTTTATAGCGTTTTTCTATCAATATTACTCATTTTTCGAGGTTGAAATTGGTATATACCAATTTTTGAGATTCGCTATTCATAATATTACAAAAAATGTTACAATACACTCAAATTTATACTATAAAATCATTTTAATATGAAAAATTGGAATGAAAAGAAAGGAGAGGAATATGAATAAAGATGTCGCTTTGAAATGATTATTATCATTTCATTAGGAGTTGATGTAAAAAGATGAAGAGATACGAGGAATTGGATTCTATAAGAGGGATTTCTTCATTAATAGTAATGATCGGTCATCATTTAATGATTTTTTCAGCATTTCAAAATTACAGTTATGAAGATAATAAACCATTTGTTGTGTATCTATTAAAAGAAACGCCTGCTCGTCTAATTTTTAGTAGTGGTAATGAATCTGTTATTATCTTTTTTGTTTTGAGCGGATTTGTTTTGTATGAATCTATTCAAAAAACCTATAGTAGTTATGGATCATACCTTTTAAAACGTATATGCAGAATATACATTCCCTATATTGTAGCACTAATTATAGCTATTATATGCCAGACTACAATTAGTGGATATGGTATTTCTTATTTAAGTGAATGGTTTAATCGCTCGTGGACGATTGAAAGTTCTTCAAGTTTAATAGCGCAACATATTTTATTGGTTGGGAAATATAATACAGATGCATATAACGGTGTGATTTGGTCACTTGTCCATGAAATGCGAATATCAATAATTTTTCCGCTAATTTTGATGATTTGCTTACGAAAAACGTTGAGGTGTTCATTACTATTATTGTTTAGTCTTAGTATATGTTCTGTCGTAATATTATTTTTGTTTCGCTCGGGCTTAACATTAACAAGCTATGCATTAACGTTGCATTATACGGTGCTGTTTTTACTAGGGGCACTAATTGCGAAGTATAAAAATAAATTAATAGTTTTTTATAGTAATTGTACTAAAAACACGAAAATTGCATGGTTTTTATTTGCGATTTTACTTTTTATGTACGAAGGACTTATTGGAGAAATGAAAGTGCTCAATAATTTCATATTTCGAGACTACGTAGTGGCGATAAGTGCAAGTCTATTTGTCATATTAAGCTTGTCAATATCAACTTTGTCGTCCTTGCTACGCAATAAATACTTGTTATATTTGGGGAAGATTTCTTACAGTCTTTATTTATACCATATTATATCGTTGTTTTCCCTTATATACATGCTCCATGAAATATTACCGTTGCCTATTATTTTAATTTTTTCACTTGTTTTTTCGTTTATACTTGCAATACTTTCGTATATATATGTAGAAAAATTTGCATTCAGAGTCGGAAAGTATGTAACAAAACAAGTGGATAGAAAGAAGAGAGGGGTATCTGTAAAGAGTGACTTGCAGGATGTTATTCAGAAAAGGGCGGTGAAATAATTGAAGCAAGAAATGAGTATAAAAGATTTTCAACAATTATTGAAAAGAAGATTCGTAACGATTATTTTAACGATGTGTTGTTTAACCGCTTCTTTAGTTCTTATCTCTATGTATGTTTTAAAGCCTTCATATCAATATTCAACGCAAATTCTTGTTGGGAATTTAGATGAGTTTAATAAGGAAAATTCAACAAATAAAACACAAGAAAATAAGCAACTAGTAACATCGTATGTTGATATTTTAAAAAGCCCATTAATTATATCAACAGTCAAAAAAACTTTGAAATTAGAGCAATCAAGTTATGAATTAGCACAAAAAATCTCGGTGGTGAATACAGACAACTCACAAATTGTAACTGTTACAGTAAAAGATTCCAATCCGAAAGTCGTGAAAGACATTGTAAAGACATTGGCAGAGCAATCACAACAAAGTTTTCAACAGTACACAAATGTACAAGGTGTGAAAGTGTTGACGGATCCTGAGTTACAGGAACAGGCTGAAAAAATGTTTCCAAAATTTCAACTGATCATTCCTATTTCTTTAATTGTTAGTTTTTTTGTTGGGATAGGTTTAGCTGTATTTCAAGATTATTTTGATGAACGTATATACACGGAACAAGATTTAGAGAAAATAACAACAGTCTCTGTTATTGGTCACATAAATATGAAACCGAATAGAAAAAAGAAACCTACAGAGGTTGATAAACAATCATCTATATATCGAGGTGAACATGTCGATGTTTAGGACAAAGAAACAGCTGCCATCCGATTTGCATGATGATCTGATGAAAGAGCAGTTTTATACGGTGTATCACGAGCTGAAAAAATCTGGGAAACAACTGTTCACAGTTAGTTCAACGAAGGACAGAGGGGTTGTTGCCTCGCTTATAGTAAATATGGGTCTAGTGTTTGCGGAAATGAAGAAAAAGGTGTTACTTATTGATGTGAATTTTTCTGACCCTCAATTACATGTATTATTGCAAAGTGATCACATGATAACCGTAAACGATATAATAAGCTCTTCCCCCTGCAATTATGAATCTTTTTCTAGTAATTTGTCTAAATACTTATATTGTATTCCTGCAAAAAAAACAGTACACACAGGGACGCCCTTAGTTGCTATGGATGAATTTGATAATGCGATTGCTAAGTGGAAAGAAGATTTTGATTACATTTTCTTTTATTCTTCTGAAGTATTTGATCTTCCTGCTACGCACATTATTGCAGAGAAATGCGATGGAGTGGTGTTAGCAGTTAAAAAGCGACAAGATTCACTACGTACAGTGCAAAAAGTAATAGTGGATATAAATAGGAAAGAATGTGAATTAATAGGTATAATTTTATATTCTTGAATGTGGGGGTAACGATCCATGATTCGTGAAACAAATCAAGCCAAGTTGTATACGATTCCGGCTCAAGAAAAGCCTAGCATATTGAATCGAAGTGTAAAACGCTTGTTTGATATTATATTTTCACTCATATTGTTACTATTAACGATACCAATTATGTTGTTCTTTTGTATTATGATTACTTTAGAAACATCAGGGGCTCCAATTTACTTTCAAGAACGTTTAGGTATAAACGGGAAGAAGTTTAATGTATTTAAATTAAGATCAATGGTAAAGGATGCTGAAATAAATGGCCCACAATGGGCAAAAGAACATGATTCAAGAATTACAAAAGTTGGATTGTTTATAAGAAAAACGAGAATTGATGAATTACCACAACTTTTAAATATTTTAAGAGGAGATATGTCTTTTGTAGGTCCTAGACCAGAGAGAGAGTTTTTTTATAATGAATTTGATGCGTATATTCCAGAATTTAAGGAACGTTTAATAGTAAAACCAGGATTAACAGGATGGGCACAAATAAATGGAGGGTATAATCTTGATCCAAAGGAAAAGTTGAGGCTTGACATGGAGTATATTGAAATGAAAACATTTCGGATGGACATCCGTATTTTATGTAAAACCGTTTTAATTGTATTGAACGGTAATGGTGCAAGATAAATATGTAAGTAGGTTACTTGCAAAGGAGAACTTGTATGGATAGATCTATTCTAAACAATATTATCCATCTATTTTATAGTACAATTTTAGCTAACCTTCTTCAGGCCGTCAGTTTAATTGTTTTAGCAAACTTTTTTAACGCACAACATTATGGGATGTTTAGTGTTGCCATAGCAGTGACGTTTGTTATGTTATTCTTTACAGACTTAGGACTTAGTAATACGTTTCTTCGAGAAGGGGCAAAGGATGGAGCAGATTTAGAGCAGATTTTATCATCGTATATAAAAATAAGGATGATTCTACTTATTTTTATTTCTATCATCGGTTATATTGCTATTCATTATATGTATGCGGATAAAAATTTAATTTATATGATGATAAACGTAATGTTTTTCATGTTAATAGGATTAACTTGGCAAAACATAGGGATTGCCTATTTTCAACTGACGGAACGTATGAAGTATATAGCGCTCATAAAAGTTGTATCAGCATCAGTTGTCATTATAATTACATGTTTTTGTATTTTCGGAGAGTTACCGGTGTATGTAACAGCTCGCTTATATGCTTTTGGGTATATGATCGGTGGTTTATTCAGTATATATATCATGAGAAAAAAGACGAAAATGAATATGAAAGTCGTAATTCATAAAGCGTTATTTTGGCAATTAACTCCCTTTATTATTAGCGGTTTTTTAATAATGAGTACGCCACAATTAGCACCTATCTTGCTTAACTATACATTGCCATTAAGTATGGTAGGTGTTTTTGCAGTGGCGTACCGGATGCCGGCAGCTTTATATCAAGTACCAGGGGTAATTGCAGGTGCATTTTTTCCAGTGCTCTTTAAGCATTATAACCAGAATAATATAGAAGAGCATACGAAATTAAATTTACTTCAAATTAAATCAATGGCGATTGTAGGAATATGTATGACGATCGGTTTATATCATTTAGCACCATACTTTATTTCTATATTTTTTCATGAAGAATGGAGCAATGCAGTAGAGCCACTCCAAATATTATCATTTCTTATTGTGCTACAAAGTTTAAATATTGCCATTGCTGACGGTTTAACGACGAGTGGATGTCAAAATAAGAGAACTGTTGTGCAGTGTGTAGCATTGGTGATAGGTGGGGTTATGCTGTATAGCTTTAGTAGTCTTGGTGGAGTGATAGGAGCGGCATACGCTATGGTTTTATTTGAAATAGTCGCTTTAGTGGGATATATAGCAGTGAGTGTAGTGAAGAAAAAAATTGTATTCCAAATTGTAATACCGTATACAATTTATTTTGGTGTAACCTTTATTGGAGTGCAATATATATTGCATACATATCATTTAATTGCGCTTGTTCTTAATATACTAATTGTACTAGCTGCCATATTCCTATATGATTATGAGCTAAAAAAACTTCTTCTTTCTTTTATAAGAAAAATACGCAAAAAGGATTATATTACGAAACAGGGGATATAGCCTATGGAAAATAATATGAAAGTATCGATGGGATGGATTATTCTTCTAATATTATTTGTTATGTTAAGTAAATACAATTTATATATTGGATTTTCATTGAAGATATATATGATTTTTTTAGTCATATATTTTTGTTTAACAATTAAAGACTTTCATATTCAAAAATTATATTTTCATGAAGTTATATTTTTACTGTTTTATTTCATTTATTGTTTAAGTGGAATTCTTTCTATGTATTTAAATGCTAGTATTCGTATGATTTTTGGCGTGCTACTCGTTTTAGGATGCTATTTTATAATGAGGAATTTATTGGGGAATACTGAAATAGTGGTACTTGAATCATCTATTGCTTATGTAGGAGTAGTATTTAATGTTGTAAGTCTAATACTCTATATAATCGGTTTACAATACTTTAGTTTATACGGTGGAGAAGAGAGAGAAATTTTTGCTGGTTTATTAGTGGATAGAGGATATCCACGGTTAATTGGATTGCTAGATGATCCTAACATCTTTATTTTCTATAATACAATATTTTTTATGTACTATATGACGAATTTACAAAATATCACTAACATTCTAGGGTTAATTTTATGTGTTACGACGAGTTTATTAACTTTTTCAAGGGGTGGTATACTAGCGCTTGTGCTTGTCGTTTTTGTATATATATGTATGTCTAGTTTCGCTAAAAAAATAAAAATAATTATAAGTTTAGTATTGTTTAGTGTAGTTATTTTTAGTTTATCGAATAGTGTAATGGGGGGGCAATTAGATGACATATTAAATAAACGAATTTCTGATTTTTCCCATGATAATGGAAGTGGTAGATTTACATTATGGGAAGCTGCTTTTAAATATTATTTATCCAATCCATATATCGGAATCGGTGCTTTTAACTTTTCGAATTATTATGAGTATCAATTTAATGAAAAATTATATGTACACAATACATTTTTAGAAATCTTGTCTGAATCGGGTACAATTGGTTTTCTTCTATATAGCGCGTTTTTATTCATATTAATGTTCAAGCTAGCGCAGCATACTTTGTTTCGTGAAAAACCATATCTTCTATTGACTATGATTGCATTTATATTTCAGATGATGTCATTGTCACTCATTATTAACGAAGCCTTCTTTTTATTTTTAGCAGTTGTTGTGAAGTATATTTCAATATATGAAGGAAGGGGAAAGATAGATGGTAAAATGTCTATCAGCACATAACGAGCCGCCTTATGTTTCTGTAATAACACCTTCTTATAATAGTATGCGATTTATAGGTGAGACAATTTTATCTGTACAGAATCAATCGTATGAAAACTGGGAAATGCTTATCGTTGATGACGGTTCAACCGACCAATCTGCCACAAAAATTAAAGATATAATAGAAGGAGACTCACGTATTAGGTTATTATCATTAAAACAAAATGTTGGTGCTGCTAAAGCTCGGAATTTAGCGATCCAAGAGGCGAGAGGAAGGTACATTGCCTTTTTAGATAGCGATGATATATGGTTGCCGCATAAATTGAAGACACAATTGTTATTTATGGAAGAAATGAATATTGCTTTTTCATATGCGTCGTATAGTTTAATTGATGAAAACGGTAATGAATTAAATCGTGAAGTGAGTGCACCAAAATCTGTTGACTATCATTATTTAGTAGGAAATACAATTATCGGTTGTTTAACAGTGATGATTGATCGTGAAAAAATTCCATATGTCGAAATGCCTAGTATACAGCCGGAAGATACAGCGTTATGGCTGAACTTATTACATGAAGGGTATGAAGCAAAAGGGATACAGCAAGTGTTAGCAAAATATAGAATTGTTACAAATTCTGTTTCTAGAAATAAAATTAGAGCAGCTTTCCGGTATTGGAAATTGTTAAGGGAACAAGAACGACTGAATTCGGTGCAAATTTTTTACTATTTTAGTAAGTATGCTTATCATGCTTATAAAAAAAATAAAATCAATGTAGTTGGGAAGACGCAATTATGAATATACTGTTGATGACAGATAAATTGATAACTGGCGGAGCCGAGAGCTATTTTTGTAAATTGGAAAGTAATTTGCGTTATGATGATTTTAAGATTTATACAGCTGCAGGTGATGGAGAACTATATGAATCTCTTACTAGAAAAGAAAATTTTATATTACTTAGTCGATGGAATCATTTGAGAAATATTTATTATTTACGAAACGAAATTTGTAAACGAAAGATAGAGCTTATTCATGCAAATAGTTTGCGAATGGTATTATATGCTTTTCTAATTCAAAAGTTTATTAAAAAAAAGATGAAAATTGTTTATACGAAACATAATGTAACGATATTAGAAAAGAAAATGCCAACGCTTTTTCGTTATTTCATGAATAAATATGTGAACAATATTATTACAGTAAGTGAGTTTGAGAAGAATAATTTAATTTCAATTCATGTAGCAGAAGAAAAAATAAATACAATTTATAACGGTGTCGATATTGAAAAGTTTTTATTCCAGCAGAAAAAGAAAGAATCTACATATAAAATAGGGATATTAGCTAGATTATCCAAAGAGAAAAACCATCAACTATTTGTCAAAATTGCAAATGTGTTGAAAAAGAGAAATGATTTTATGTTTTATATTGCTGGTGATGGACCAGAGAAAGAATCGATTATGAAAGAAATAGAAAAATATGGATTACAGCAAAGGGTGAAGATGCTAGGGAATATTTCAGAGCCGCATGAGTTTATAGGGAATATGGATGCTTTACTTTTATTATCTTTTCGTGAAGTGTTTCCAATGGTAGTAATTGAAGCGATGGCTACAGGGACACCAATTGTTTCAATAGATGTTGGTGGAATACATGAAGCGGTAATAGATGGAGAATCAGGTGTTTTAATATCTGAATATTGCGAATCTGAATTCGCAAGTGCACTTGAAGAACTACAAGGGGATGAACAAAGGGTAAATGATATTAGATTGAAAGCACGAGAGAAAGCAGTGAGGTATTTCTCGTTAGCTAAAATGATAGAAGAAACGAAAAATATATATGAGTTAAACAAATGACCGGGTAGGTCGTTTGTTTTTTTTATTATAGAAACTTTTAAGAGAGAACTCACATATTATATGAAAAAAGGTAATATGAGGAGTGAATTTATTTTGTCAGAATATATTTCTTCCCAAGAAGATTGTGCGCCAGAAAGTAGCGTTCACATTGATTGTTTTGGCGCAGTTCCAAACTCGGGAAATGATAGCTCATTAGCAATTCAGCAAGCTATTGATTATTGTGTAGCGAATCGAATTTCGACGGTTAGAATTACAGGGGTAAATACGTACAAAATTGTAAAGCCGATTGTTATTAAATCAAACGTAAGATTAGAGTTGGATCCTACCGTAACGCTGCAAATTGATGGGGATTTTAATGCATTTGAGCTACAAAGTAACGCTTCGATAGTTGGTGGTACTATTCAAGTTATAAATCCGTTGTTTCAATCGGCTGTCATTTATGTTTCTGGTTCACAACAAATCGAAGTACCTAATCAATCTGTTATATCAAATATAAATATAATAAATACAACTCCATCGTATAAAGGAAAAGCTATACATTTTTATTGTCAAAAGGCATGGGATTATATTAGTTTCTTTCAAGTTAAATTTATTCAAATTAAAAACTTTCAAACTGCAATATATTTGAAAACAGAGTATATAGATGATATCAATACACCTTGCTGGATTAATGCTAATGTATTTCAATCAATATTTATTGATGGATGTGTGTATGGGATTGAAGTAGATGGAAATAGTGATTTGCCAAATGAAAGTTCAGGAAATACGTTTCATGATATTCAAGTGCAATGTAGACAACAAACGAAAAAAGCAATTCGTTGCTCAGGTGCGTATAATACATTTGATTGTATGATTTGGGATACGTACCGGATGAGTAGTGAACAAATTGTCATTGAATTTTCTTCTAATTCGCATCGTAACTACCTTTTTTCAAATTTACTTTCTACAACTATTGTAGATAAAGGACAATACAATGTTTGTAAGTCTACCTATGAAGAATCTCTTCGAATTCAGTTACCGATTACGTTAAATAAACCACATTTAATAGGGAATCAAGATGATATTTTAGTAAATGCTCAGCAGAAGTATACGATTAAGCAAGTAAGTGGGAAAGTGCCTTACGGGGGGAATCTCGCAAATTGCTTTAATTTAATAGATGAACAAAGTGTAAACTATATTGACGTTCCAGATAGTAATCCAGTTGTAATTGAACTGGATTTTACGAAAAAACCAATACAAATGTTAAATTGTTTTGGAATGTATTTTGGGTGGGGAGAGAGCCCAAAGAAAATTAAAATTGAATATGCATTAAGCGCAACTGGAAGTTGGGTTATCGCGTTGGATGTTCCATTAAATGTTGGCGATACAATTATATCGAATATGAAGGCGAGTCAGTTATATAAAGTTAGAATTACATTAAGTGGTTATTCTCAAGATCATAAGCGTTTTCGAATTAATCGTATTTTTGCAAGGTCTTCTATGGAAAATGGGAACGCTTGGTTAGCGACAACTGGCGGAAGAATGTTTGGAGATATTGAAATAGAGGCAAGTAAAGGTATAATCATGAAGACTGCTAGTGGAGTGAAATGGAAAGTTACTATTAATGAAGCTGGCCAACTTATTACGACTAAGATAACTTGAGATGTTGTTTAATTGTATATCCTTGGACGAGTTACAACGTAGTGGGATATAGGTAATGAAAAAGAGATTGTAATTTGGTTTCAACCAAACTACAATCTCTTTTTTGTTTCAATTACTTCCACCAAATCCAAGTCCAAAGGTAATTTCGTATATTTCGAGGAGTAATGCGAATGAAGCGTTCACCGTCAAAGAAGCAATTTAAATTTGGAAGTGTTTCATCTGGATTTTCTGGAAAAAAAGTGACGATGTTTTCGTTACTTGTAACGGTTACTGTAATTGGTGGGTCGGTAGGCGAGACTTGAAGTTGTAACGAAATATTGGCCGTATTTTTAAATTCATTATTAACAGGTGGACTTATTACTTGTACTGTGAATAATACGATAATTGTTTCGTTTGGTTCCAAATTAGTGGCAACTAGGAAACCGATATTCGGATTCGCTAGTGGAGAGCGTTCACCGTTAATAAAGACAGTGCCGTTTATAAATTGTAAACCTGCTGGAATGGTATCTTGTAAAGAAATATTCGAGAGTGAAATTTTGGAATTATTGGTAATACGTACCGTGTAATCAAAATATTGATTTAAATAAGCTGAGCTGACGGAAGCATTTTTCGTGACTGTTGCAGTTATAAATTGAATTGGTATACGAACAATATTTGAATTAACAATGAAAGTAATAATTGGATCCTGTGGTGTCAATTGAAAGGCAGCGGTAACTGTTGCAGAATTTATAATTGTACTGTTTGAAGGAATAGAAGTTACGAGAACTTGAAATGTTATAGTTGCTACTGAATCTGCAGGTAAAGAGCCGATATTAATACCAGTGTCTGGACGAACATTTGTAACGGGAGTACCGTTAATTGTTACGCTGTTTTCTATAAATGTTGTACCAGCTGGAATGCTGTCTATAACAGAAGTACTGATTGTCGGAATTGGGGAGTGATTAAATACCGCTAATGTGAATGTAATGATATCTCCTATAACGACAATAGATTTGTCAGCTGTTTTTTCAATGTCAACCATCGGATCAACGACTGTCGTTGTAACGGTATTTGTTTGCTTTGTAACTGTATTTATTTGCTTTGTAATCGTAATAGGTGGTTGGATTGGACCGACAATAGGCGTATAGGAAATAGTAGCATCGTTATTGATTGTAGATTGAAGAGTAGAAGAAGAAATTGTCACTTGGAATGTAATAATAATAGATTCATTTGGAGCAAGATTTCCTAACGTAATACCATTTTCCGGATTCGCATTAGGTTGATTGATTCCGTTAATCGTAACACTACCAATAACAAATGTCGTATCTGCTGGTGCTGTGTCTACTAAAAGAAGGTCTTCGATAATGATATTACCATTATTAGTAATCGTGATGGTATACGTTAAAGTTTGACCGGGTAAGGCACTTGTGAAATCAACAGCTTTTATCGCAATGACATTATCATTTTGGACAGTAGTTGTGACGGTGTTTGTTGTAGTCGTATTTGTAACAGGTACGTTATTTGGGTTGACTATATAGTTAAAAGTAGTAATTGCGTTGTTGTTTAGTTCATTTGGTGTTGGAATAGAAGTCACAGTTACTTGGAATGAAACGATAGCATCTTCACCAATAGTTATAGTACCAATTGGTATGCCGCTTACTGGATTCACTCCTGGAAGAGTTTCTCCGTTTACAATGACGCTATTTTCTATAAACGTAGTACCTTGAGGAATAATATCTTGAATGATTACATCATTTACTGCAACATTACCGGTTTGATTTAGTGTAATCGTATACGTTAACGTATCACCAACCGTTGCAAATGCAAGGTCAACAGCTTTATTACTATTCAAATTTGCGTGATTAATTTCTGTTGCGGCAGCTGATGAAATAATAGTTTCGGTAATAGGTGGTCGATCTGGTAACGTGTATTCATATTCAATTGTACTCGTGTTAGAGATTGGATTTGTTTGTGGAATCGAAGTAACCCTTACTTGGAATAGAATAGTTGCTGTCGTATTAGGTGGAATGGTATCAATTTGTATACCGTTAAGAGGATTGTCATTTGGCCGAGCGTTGCCGTTCACGATAACACTATTCTCTATAAAGCTCGTATTTGCTGGGATAATATCTGTAACAATAATGTTTTCGACTTGTATATTTCCGTTATTTATGATGGAAATTGTATAAGGGATGATAGTTTGTAAGTCAGCATATTGGATAGGTGTTGTTTTTGTCGCAATTACATTAGCGGAAATAACTTCAGTGAAGGTAATATTGCTAGTCGATATTTGTTCTTCCACGTTTATTGTATAACGAGAAGTTGATTGATTTTGAACATGACCGCTAGCAGGAAGAGCTACGACGGTAACAGAAAATGTGACTGGGATAGAAATGTTAGGAGCAATCGTTCCCACAAGTATACCTACACTTGGGTTGGCGTTAAGCTGAGGAATGTTATTTACTAAAACGCTACCGTCAATAAAGGTTGTTCCATCAGGTATATTGTCTGTAAATACAACAGCAGTGGCATCCGTATTCCCTGTATTCGTTAAAGTTGTTGTATAAGTTAAAATGTCACCAATCGTTACAGAGGTTAAATCAACAGTTTTAAGTGAAACGATATCAGCATCATTAATTTGAACGAAAGTAGTATTGGAAGTAGTAGATTTTTGAATTGGTGCAAAGTCAGGATTGAAAATAAAGTCGTAGGCGATGTTTGCAGTATTAGGTGTTGGATTTACAGTAGGTAAATTCGTAACGGAAACTTGGAATGTTATTGTAGCCATTTGACCTGCTGCGACATTAGGAATGGAAAAGCCGATATTCGGATCTGCTGCAGGAAGTACAGTATTATTAACTATTACACTTCCTGGAATAAATACTGTTCCATCTGCTATAGTATCTGTAAAAAAGATGGAGTTAGTTGTAGCCGATCCATTATTTTGAATGAATACTGTATATTCAATGGTTTCATCAATAGTAGCTAATACAGTATTAGCAGATTTTGTAGCAATAAGAATAGCATCAATAAATTGTATGTTTGTAGCATTGGAAGAGGTCGTTTCTGAAATTGGTGGTGTGCTTGGGTCTGGTCGATACTCATAGTGAATGACGGCGATATTATTAATGTTATTTTGTGGCGGTATAGAAACTACGCTTACTTGGAACGTAACAATAATCGTATTATTTGGAAGAATTATATCAAGATTGATACCGGTAATTGGATTTTCGTTAGGTCTTGGTACGCCATCTACAAGAATGCTATTTGGAACGAATGTGGTGCCAGAAGCAATTGCGTCAAGTAGGAGAGTATTTGTAATAGGTATTGTACCGGCGTTTGTAACTGCGACTGTATATGTGATGATTTGACCGATACGTGTAATGGATCTGTTAGCGGATTTAATTGCACTAACATTTGCCGTTCGCACTTCAGTATTTACTGCATTTGATAACGATCTACGCTGAATAATTGGAGAACTAGGGTCAATTTGGTATTCGTACGAAGTGTCTGAAATATTAATGACTGTATTGCCCTCTGGTATATTTGTAAGTTGTACTTGGAATGAAATAGTGACTGTTTCATTTGGTTGTATCGTGCCGAGAGTTACTCCGTTTTCAGGATTCACGCCAGGCTGAATTACATTATTTATTGCTAAGCTATCTTCAATGAATATAGTATCTTCTGGAATGTTATCAATGAACACGATATTGTTAGCCGGAACGGTTCCTATATTTTGAAGTGTATTTGTGTAGGTAATCATTTGCCCGATTGATACGAAATTTACATCCGCACTTTTAACAGAAATAATATTTGCATTTTGAAGTGATGTTGTAACAATGTTAGAATTTGCAGAGCGATTTACTGGTGGGGCTGTAGGAATACTTACATATTGGTAAGTTGCTGAAGATTGATTTACAATTTCAGTTTCATTCGGTGGATTATTTGTTTGCACTTGAAATAGTATCGTTTTGGAACTGTTTGCTGGAATTGTTCCAATCGGTATTCCGTTTTCAGGATTTACACCTGGCTGAAGGACACCATTAATTGTGACACTATCGGGAACGAATGTAGTCCCAGCAGGGATAGAATCTGTGAAATTAATATTTATTGCGTCAACATTACCGATATTTTTCACTTCAGAAATATAAAGTATAGTTCCACCGATATCTACAGTTGTTGGATTGGATGTTTTTGTAATTGCCAATTGTGCTTGCACGAAATTTGTAATAACGATATTACTAGTAGATGTTTCAGTAATAGGCGGTTGCCCTGGGTCTGGTTGGATTGTATATGTTGTATTGGATTGATTTGTAATCGATTCTTGGGAGAATGAATCGTTAATAAGAATTTGGAACGAAATAAGGTGAGTAGCGTTTGCTGCTAAGGTAGGTAAAGTAACACCTACATTTGGATTGGCATCAAGTATAGTTGTTCCGTTAAGTGTAAAACTATTTTCTACGAATGTAGTATCTTGGGGGATCGTATCTGAAAATATGAGATTCGTAGCTGGAATATTTCCGGTATTTTCTAGTGTTATTGTGTAAGTCAAAATATCACCTGTTGTTGCTTGCGGTGCATTGACTGCTTTTAAAGAAAGGATAGTCGCATCCGAAATTTGTGTGAAAGCAGGATTAGACGTAATTGTTCGAGAGACGATAGGAGCAGTTGGATCGGTGATAAAAGTATAGTCAATACGGGCTGTATTAGAAATTGGGTTTACGCTTGGAATAGATTGAACGATAACCTGGAATGTTACAGTGACGATTTCTGACGGTGTGATGGAGTTTAATGGTATTCCTACGTTAGGATCAGCATCTGGAACGGAAACGCTATTAATAGTTACGCTATTCGGAATAAAGGCAGTTCCTTCGGGGACCAAATCTGTTAAAGTAACTGTATTTGCAGTAGTATTTCCGTTATTTTGAACGACTACTGTGTAAGTGATTGTACCGTCAGTAGATTGTACGAGAGAATCTGTACTTTTAATTACGGATAATGATGCATCAACAACAGCTGTATTAACCGTATTAGACGAGGAGGTTGCTGTAACAGGAGGTTGACTTGGATCGACAATATACGTGTAACTTGTAAGTGCTTGATTTATAATTGCTCCTTGTGGTGGAATAGAACTTGCAAGAAATTGGAACGTAATAGTAGCGGAATCACCTGGTGCGATAATACCAACGGGAATACCGAGAGTTGGACTTGCATCTGGAAGTGAAATCCCGTTGAGCGTAACACTATTTGGAACAAATAATGCTCCTTCAGGAACTCCGTTAATGAGTAATACAGAGTTTGCAGGGAAGTTTCCAGTATTCGTTAATGTTGCTGTATACGTAATTACATCCCCGATAGACACAATTGAACGATTTGCTTGTAAAACAGTTGTAACAGTCGCGTTATTAATTTGTGTTGAAGCGCTATTAGAATTTATCGTGCCTGTAACAGGAGGAGAGGCCGGATCAACGATGAATGTGTATTGAATAGATGCTACGTTTGTAATCGGATTTGAAGGTGGAGTTGATGTAACTATGACTTGGAAAGTAACGGTTAAGGAACTATCCGAGCTAATTGTTCCGATATTCACTCCGTTATTTGGATTTGCACCTGGAATGGTACTTCCATTTACAGCAAAACTATTTTCAACAAAGGTTGTTCCTGCTGGAACTGGGTCTGAGAAATTTACATTCGTAGCGTTTGTATTGCCGCTATTTTGAATCAAAACTGTATAAGTGATCGTATCTCCAATATTTGCAAAGGCTGTATTAGCAGTTTTTACAGCTGAAAGTATTGCTGTATTAATAGAAGTAACGAAGACATTCGTTTCCACATTGCCAGGTTGAGCCAGTAATGCATTGCCTACGTTATATTGGAAGTTAACAAATCCTAAGTTTTGGAGTTCAGGTGTGAACGTTGTTGGATTGCTTACAATTTGAACTTGGAATACGATTGTTACGATTTGATTTGGAGTTATTGTATTTATGCCAACGCCGTCAATGATAGAAGCGGATGGTAATGGAGTGCCATCAACAATAACTGATCCTGCAACAAATTGTGTCCACGATGGTAAAGGGTCTGAGAATATAGCGTTGTTAGCAGGAATATTGCCTGTGTTCGTAATAGTCGTTGTATACGTAATCGTATCACCAATCGTTGCAAAAGTTTTATCTCCTATTTTAATAGTATTTAAAATAGCACTTTCAATTTTTGTTGTAACGTTGTTAGAAATAATATTTTTTGAAACTGGGGGATTAGCTGGATTAACGATATGTTGAAAGCTAACGCTAGCTTGATTAGTAATTGGATTTATAGGCGGAATTTCATTGGCGATAATGTTAAATGCTACGATGACAGATTCGTTTGGCGCGATATCACCGATTGGAACGCCTGTAATGATATCTGCATTTGGGATGCTAGTTCCGTTCAGTGTAAAGCTATTCGGTTCAAAGGAAGTTCCGTCTGGAATAAGGTCGGTAAAAATAACATTTGTTGCACTTACATTTCCGCTATTTGTAATTGTAACGGTGTAGGTAATATCCTGCCCGATATCTACCGTAGATACATTTGAATTTTTTTGTGCAGTAAGGATAGCGCTATTAATTTGTGTGGTCGTTGTATTAGATTGATTGGAAGTTGTAATAAGTGGCTGGCTAGGATCAACGACATAATGATATGTGGTAGAAGCAGAGTTAGAAATAGGATTAAGTGTTGGAAGTGTAATAACAGTTGCTTGGAATGTAACGATTGCCGTATTACCACCATTAATGGAACCAATATTTACACCAGTTGATAAATCGGCGTTTGGAATGGTTTGCCCATTAGCTGTGAAACTATTTGGAACGAAACTTAAATTGCTATCAAGAATATCGATAATAGTTACATCAGTTGCGGTCACATTTCCGGTATTAGGAAGGTTAAGTGTAAATGTTATTGTATTACCAACATCCGCAAAAGTAAGATCTGCTGTTTTGGTGCTAATAATAGTTGCGTTGTTTATTTGAAGGAGTGTAGTGTTGGAAGTAGCTGCACTTGAAACGGGAGAATTAACAGGATCAACAGTAAATTCATACGTCGTTGATGCTGTATTTGGTGCTGGGTTACTAGGGGGAATATTGTTTACTGTAACTTGAAAGACGATACTATATATTTCATTTGGTGGAAGTGTTGCAAGTAATACACCTGTATTTGGATCCGCGTTAGGTTGTAAAACGCCATCGATAGTTAATGTGTTAGGAACAAATGTGAGTCCACTTGGTAATGCATCTGTGAATACAATATTAGTTGCATCGGTATTGCCTACATTGGTAATAGAAGTAGTATAAAAAGCAGTTTGCCCGATATCTGCAAAGGATACACTTTCATTTTTCGTCATAGACAATATTGCTTCGTTAATTTGGGTTGAAACAGGATTACTAATTGAAGTTTCTGCATCAGGCGGTGAGACTAATTGATACGATGTTGATGAGAAATTTACAATTGGGTTTTGGGTTGGTAATGATGTTACAGTAACTTGGAACGAAACTGTTACTGTAGTCCCGGCTGTTATTGTCCCAATATTCACACCGTTCGATGGATCCGCCCCACTTTGAGGAACTCCATTAATAGAAAATGTGTTTGCAATAAATGTAGTGACGCTTGGCACTGTATCTGTAAATATAACATTTTGTGCAGATGAGTTTCCATTGTTTGTTAAAACGACAGTATAAGTGAGTATGTCTCCAATACGACTAAAGGATTTATCGACTTGTTTTAATGAAAGAATGTTAGCTGTATTAATCGTAGTAAACACTGTGTTTGAAGTAACGTTTCTTGAAACAATCGGTGCATTTGGATCAGCGATAAATGTGTAAGAAGCAGTAGCGGAATTGGCTACAGGATTTTGGTTTGGTGTAGAAGTAGCAGTAACTTGAAATGCGATAGATATTGAGTTGTTAGGAGCAATTGATCCGATTGTTATACCTGTATTAGGATCGAGTTCGATGTGTGTACTGCCATTGATTGTGACACTATTCGGAATGAACGTTGTGCCGTCTGGAATAAGATCAGTGAAAGTAATATTCGTTGCATTTGTATTGCCATTATTCGTTAAAATGGTTGTATAGGTAATGGTATCACCTAGTGTTACAATTGTTTGATCGACCGATTTTACCATCGTTATCATAGCATCTAGTACCGGGTTTGTAACAATATTCGTTGAAGTAGAAGTTGTAATAGGAGTTCCGTTTGGATCGACAGTATAAGAATATAAAATTGTGTCATTACCCATAATCGAACTTGAAGGGGGAACAGAAAGAACATTTGCTTGGAAAGTAACGGTTACTGTTTCACCAGGAGCGATATTTGGTATAGTTACTCCAAGTGCTGGTTGCGCACCAGATTGCTGAACCCCATTTATTTTGACTGAGTTTGGTATAAAGGTAGTGTTAGCTGGAATTGCGCTCGTGAACGTTATATTCGTTGCAGTCGTATTTCCTGTATTTGTAATAGTTGTTGTATACGTAATCGTATCTCCAACAGAAATGATAGATTTATCAACGCTTTTTTGGGTCGTTAATATTGCACTATTAATTGTTGTCGAAACAGCATTAGATACGTTCGTTTGTGTTACGGCAGGTTGGCTAGGATCAACTACATGTGCAAATTGTACAGAACTAAAATTAGAAATTGGATTTATACTTGGAATGTTTGTAACAAGTACGTTGAGAGTAATCACGGCCGTTCCATTTGGGTTTATATTTCCAATCTGAATCCCTTTAGATGGATTTCCGATTTGCTGTGTACCAGAATCGTTTGTAAGAGTGCCAGATATGAATGTCGTCCCATCAGGTAAAGTATCCGTGAAAATTATATTTTGTGAAGTGACATTCCCAGGGTTACTTAATGTAATTGTATAAGAAATTGTATCACCAATCGTTGCGAAAGTTTTATCTACAGATTTGATTGCCACAATTTCCCCAGAATTTATTTGTGTCGAAACAGAATTAGATGTCGTATTTCGTGAAACAAGTGGTAAATTAGGTCCTGTCATAAATTTATAATCAATAGAAGCGCCGTTTACAACCGGTGAGTTTGGTCCGCCTGGTCCAATTGTGAAAATTGGATTTGGAATGCTAACTACTTGCACACGGAAGGTAACATTTATAAAATCTCCTGCAATAATATCTCCAATTGGTATCCCGTTAGCTGGATTTACTCCAGGTAATAAAACTCCGCCTACTCGAACGCTATCTTCTATAAATACTGTGTTATTTGGAATCGGATCTGTAAAAATGATATTCGTAGCAGTTGTGTTTCCTACATTTTCTAATAAAACTGTATACGTTAAAAATGAATTTCCAGGTGCTATGTCAGAAAATAGCCGATCCACACTTTTCGTTGCTTGAATAATCGCTTCGTTAATTTGAACTAAAGTTGGATTACTTGTAGCTGTTTCTGTCACCGGCGGCTGGGTAGGATCAACAATGATCGAGTATGTCGTGCTAGACTGGTTCAAAGTTGGATTTGTAACTGGTATTGAGCCAACGATAGCTTGAAAGCTAATTGTTGTCGTTCCTCCAACTGGAATTGAGTCTAAAGAAATCCCGCTATCTGGTCTAAATCCAAGTTGTGGGATGGTATTAATTTGTACGCTATCAGGAACGAATGAAAGTTCAGGTGGTAATATATCGATAAAAACAGGTGTGTTTGCGGCAGTATTTCCGCTATTGGTGAGGGTAGTTGTATACGTAATTGTATCTCCAACAGCAGCAAAAGCACTGCTTGCAGTTTTTGTTGCGATAACAGAAGCAGTATTTACTTGTGTAAAGGTTTTATTAGATTGAACCGTTCGTGAAACTGGCGGTTCATTTATATCTACAATAAAGCTATATTGAAGCGATGATTTATTCGGGATTGGATTAGGGTTTGGAAGTGTTGTAATGTTTACTTGAAAACTGAGTGTAGCAGATGCATTTGAATTTAAGTTACCAATATTGATACCGTTTTGTGGATTTGCATTCGGAACGGTTACACCATTTATCTTAAAGCTATTTGGGATAAAGGTAGTACCGTTTGGAATTGTATCAGTAAAAATAATGTTGTTCGCAGTAGTATTTCCGTTGTTTGTAACAGCTGAAGTGAATGTAATTGTATCACCAATTGTAGCGAAAGTTGTACTAGCGCTTTTATTTATTACTAAAGTAGCGTCAATAATTGGTGTAACTGTTGTATTTGTTACAGTGCTACCAACAGCAGGAGATTGGTTTGGATTTACGGTATATTCATAATTTACAAGAGCATTATTTGTTAATGTGCCACTAGGTGGTATCGCTAAAATTTGTGCTTGAAAAGTAATGAATACAGTATCTCCTGGCGAAATATCTGCCAAGTGAACACCAAGTGATGGATCTAATCCTAGTTGTGGAACATTATTGATCGTTACGGAGTTTTGGATAAATGAAGCTCCTGCGCCAAGCCCATCTGTTAAAACAGTTGCACTAGCAGGGATATTACCTGTATTTGTTACTGCAATCGTATAAGTAACAATATCACCAATTGCAGCTGTCGGTGTATTCACAGACTTAGTAGCGACAATAGTAGCGTTATTAATTTGAGTTGTTATTACGTTACTTAACGTATTGGCGGATGCTGGAGGTAAGTTAGGATCTACGACATACTGGTACGTTGTATTATTTTGGTTCGGGATTGGATTTGGATTCGGGATAGAATTTACTTGTACTTGGAATGAGATGATTGTATTTGCATTCGGATTTATTGGGTCGATTGCAATTCCGCTTGCTGGATTGACATTAGGCAGTGTATTCCCATTTACAGTAACACTATTAGGAATAAACGATGTTCCGTTTGGAATTACATCTGTAAATATTACATTTGATGCAAGTGTGTTCCCGTTATTCGTTAAAGTAGTCGTGTACGTAATAATATCATTTACGTTAGCAAACTGTTTATCTGCAGATTTAGTAGCGGCAATTGAGGCGTTATTAATAGTTGTCTGTACAGTGTTAGAAGCAACCATCTGCATCACAGCAGGTTTGGATGGATCATACGTATATTGGAATGTTGTGCTTGATTGATTTGTAATTGGGTTTACAGCAGGGATAGTTGGTACAAAAACTTGAAATGCAACGGTGCGTGATGAATTCGCTCCTATCGTACCAATTGAAATGCCAGTGGCAGGATTTGCGTTAGCTACAGGGACATTATTAATCGTTACAGTATTAGGAATGAAGAGGGTACCCGCTGGAATGATATCTGTAAACGTTACATTAGCAGCAGAGATATTCCCGTTATTTGTTAAAATAGTTGCATATAGTATGACATCACCAACATCAGCGAAGTTTGTGCTTGTGAGTTTTGTAGCAACGATATTAGCAGTATTAATTTGTGTAGTTACTATATTGCTAGCAGTGTTTCTAACGAGAGCAGGTAAGTTTGGATCAGCGATAAAGCTATATTGAAGTGAAGCAATGTTTTGAATTGGGTTTGGTGAAGGTAGCCCATTTGCACTTATTTGAAAAACAATCGTTGTAAAACCACCTGAAGGAATGGAGCCGACTTGAAGACCGGTACTAGGGTCTGCACTTTGTTGTAAAGTACCACCTATAAAAATACTATTTGGTACGATAGTGGAGCCATTAGGGATTATATCGGTAACAATAACATTATTTGCTGTAGTATTGCCAAGATTAGCTAAAGAAATTGTATATGTGATTGGTTGCCCGACATCGGCGATAGTTAAATCTACTTCTTTGACAATCACTACATTTGCTAAATTAATTTGTGTACTTACAGTATTACTTACAGATGTTTCTATAGTTGGTGGATCGCCCGGATTTAGAATAAAGCTATACTGTGTACTAGATGAATTTAATGTTGGGTTTTGTGTTGGTAAAGAGGTGACGGTTACTTGATAAGAGACAGTAAGTGAGCCATTAGCAGCAATGGAAGGTAGTGGAACACCTATATTTGGATCTGCGTTATTTTGGAGTACACCATTAATAAGAAAAGTGTTTGGGATAAAGGTAGTACCGTCTGGATTCGTATCTACGAAAGTAGGACTATCAGCAGAAACACTTCCTGCATTCGTCAAAGTAACAGTATAAGTTAATATATCCCCTACGGTAGCGAACGCTCGGTCCACTGTTTTGGCTGAAATGACATTTGCATCGTTTACTTGAGTAAATGTAGTAGTTGAAGTAGTGTTCTTACTTACAGGTGAAGCGTTTGGATCAACGATAAAGTTATAGGAGATGGAAGCGCTATTTGAAATAGGGTTTGGATTTGGAATGCTAGTTATTACTACTTGGAATGAAGCTGTAATTGTAGTATTAGCATTGATGCTACCAATATTGATGCTAGCTGGTGTAACGCCTGGCTGAGTAACACTGTTAACTATAACGCTGTTTGGGACAAAGGCGGTTCCATTCGCAATTAAATCAGATAGTAATACATTGTTTGCTGCAACATTCCCATCGTTCGTAAGAGCGAAGGTGTAAGTTAATACATCGCCAACTTCCGCAAACGTTTTATCTACAGATTTATTAGCACGGAGATTTGCTAGTCTAATTGTTGATGTAACAGAATTAGAATTTGCTGTTTTTGAAGTCGGTGGCAAACTTGGATTTACAGTATATAGATAAGAAGCGAAGGCGTTATTAATGATAGGATTTTGGGTCGTAATATTGATGACTGTTACTTGGAAAGAAAGGGTAACAGTAGACCCACCAGGAATTGTGCCGATAGGTAAAGCAACGAGAGAATCTACATTTTGTAAAACTCCGTTTAGTGTTACAGTACCAGGAGTCAATATCGTTCCGTTTGGAAGTGGATCTGTTAGTTGCACGTTATTAGCGGCTGTATTTCCACTGTTTGTAATAAGGATTGTATAACTTATTGTTTCGCCAATTGTAGCAAATTGTTTATTTGTTGATTTTGTTAATGTTACATTCGCATTGTTAATTTGAGTGGAAACGAGATTCGAAGAAATATTTTTTGTAACAGGTGATTGGCTAGGATTGACAGTATATTGATAAGAAGCGCTTGATCCGTTAGATACGACATTTGACGTGGGTATTGTGTTTACTACTACTTGAAATGCAACATTTTTTGTTGTGCCGCTTGTTATGGATCCAATGTTCACGCCGGTAGCGGGATTTGCACCCACTTGTGTCGTGCCATCTATTGTTAAACTGTTTAGAACGAAAGTTGTTCCAGTAGGGATGACATCTGTAAAAATAACATTGTTCGCATTTGTATTACCTGTACCTGTAAAGGAAACGGTGTACGTTAGTGTATCACCAATATCTGCAAAATTTTTATCTACTGCTTTCGTCATTGTTACAGTAGCATTATTCACTTGAGTGGAGACAATATTTGTCGTATCAGTCCCACTTACTGCTGGTTGATTAGGTACAGGAATGTATTGATATGTTGTTGTTCCACTATTTAATATTGGGTTTGTTTGAGGGATAGAAGGAACGAGCACTTGGAATGAAATAGTAGTAGTGGAATTTGCGGCAATTGAACCAATTGTTATACCATTAGCGGGATTTGCGCCAGCTTGAGTAACTCCGTTCACAGTTACACTCCCTGGAATGAAAGTAGTCCCGCTAGGAATCGGATCCGTATATATCACATTCGTTGCAGCGATATTTCCTATATTAGCTAAGGCAATACTGTAAGTTAATGTTTCACCAATATCGGTAAAAAGTTTGTTAACTGATTTTGTTCCATTAATATCTGCAAGGTTAATTTGTGTTCCAGCAGAGTTACTTGTTGCAAGACCATTAAAAGTTGTTCCTCCGGCGATTGGTGTATATTGAAATGTAATATTAGCAGTGTTAGAGATAGGATTTTGACTTGGAAGAGAAACGACAGTAGCTTGGAAAGTTACTATACGAGAAGCACCATTATTAATTGTTCCAAGAGATATACCAGCCGCAGGATTTGCATTTGTTTGTGGTACGTTATCTACTGTTACAGTGCCGGGTATAAAAGAAGTACCATTAGGGAGACTATCTATAAAAATAGCGTTATTGGCAGGAAGAAGCCCGGTGTTAGGGATAGTAACTGTATAAGTGAGAATATCTCCAATTGCAGCAACACTTTTATTTACGCTTTTCGTTGCTTGTATATTTGGGGAGTTTATATTAATTTGTAAGCCGACTGTATTTAACATATATGCATCTCCGTTAGTAGTTAAACGGATTGCAGCGGATACTTGTGAGTTTGTTAAATAAGGAGAAATATCAATAGAAGTAATATCCCAGCCCTGTCTTCCTGCGGAAATGTTTGTACCTGTAGAAGCACTTTGATTTCGCGTTCCAAATGTCCCAGTTGTATCTAAGTTTCCTGCAGCATTATTAACTTGAGAACCGAAGAAATTATTTATGGCATTATTTGGTCCAGATAAAGCATTTAATGAACTGAAATTTGGTCCAAATAAAGCTTGATCCCCGGTTAAATCTGCATCTCCTTCGGTAGAACTTAAAAATAATCTCCCGCTTACTGGTCCTCCTGAAGGTGTTAAAAATCCAGAAACAGATACATCGGCACTACCAGTTTCTGCAGAAACACGGTTACCAGCTACATAAATGGTTAAGTTTCTTGCTGGCAATGTCCCGTTTTGATAAGCGACGATAAGCGTCCATCCAGCCGAATTAATTGTTCCATTAGAAGCATCTATAGGATCTACAAGTCCAGGAACCGCTCCTGTAGTATAGGAACCAGCACCTCCCGCTTGAATAAGAGTTGTTACGTCTGCTGAACGAGTGTAAAAGCCAAATGTAATAGAGTTTGAAACGAAAGTTTGATTTGAAGCCGTAACAGCTGAAGGAGTAATCGAGTATGTTGAAACAGGTGTTGTAAAAGAAACTGGGTTTCCTAATACACTCGTAATGTTTTGATCACGAGATAAATAGTTTCCACCCCAAACGAGTTCTGCGTAAAGAATAGTACTACCAGCAGGGATATTTAAAATAGCGGTAGAACTATTTTGTGTATAGTTTAATGTTGTACCAGCAGGAAAAGTAGTTACTTGTAAAGCAGTATTCGTAGTTGCGAATGCACCAATTGCCCCGATTGTACCAGCACGGTTTTGATTGCTGATTTTACTTAAGCCTAAAGTATTACCTGTAATAGCGAGTGCGCCGTTAGTGGTGGTAGAAAATCGATTCGTAATGGGCATGTTGTCACCTCATTTACAATATAGTCTTGGTCAAAATAACATATGTGTGTGACAAATAAAGGGAAACATGTACAAGTTGATTTCGTAATAATGATTTAAATGTCTAGATAAGGGGATGGAGTATGATTGAATTGGAATTTAGAGTGGAGCGTCTTCGGAAAGAACAAATAAGCGACATTGTAGCGCTATCTTCTTATATTGGTTGGGATTATAACAGAGAAGAAATTGAGACTATTTTTAACGCAGGGATTGTATACGGTGTTTGGAATGAGAAAGAGGAACTAATTGCTAGCGCAGCAATAATATTATATGGGGAGAAATTAGCATCTATCGGAATGGTGATTGTACATCCAGATTATAAGGGGAGAGGGATTGGAAAGATAATAACGGAAGCGTGCGTTAAAAGCGTATCAGCTCATACTCCAATTATGCTTATTGCTACGGATGAAGGGAAACCTTTATATGAAAAGTTAGGATTTAGGGCAGTAAGTTATGTTTCTAAATACATATGTAACTCATACAATGCGAAACATTATTGTGTAAGAAATGAAGATTATGTGATGAATTATGAAGAGGGTGATTTAGAAAAAATAATAAAAATAGATGAATATGCGTTTGGAACAAATAGAAAAGAGTTTTTAAAGAAAAGAATTATGCAAAGTGAACAGTGTATCGTTGTAAAGGACAAGGAACAAAATGTATTAGGTTACGGTTTAAGCATACAAACACCAGAAAATAAGATAATAGGGCCGGTTGTTGCTAAAAATGATGAGATGGCAATGAGAATTGTACATGATTTAGCAAAAGGGCATAATGGTAAATTAAGAATTGATGTACTAGAAGGAAAGAAAGATTTCATGAAAGTATTAGAGATTGCTGGTTTTAAAAAGGTGAATACACCACCAATTATGATGAAAAATAGCGGTCAATTATTAAAAAGGAATAATGAGTTATATAGCATTGCAGCACAAATTTTTGGGTGAAAAAGAATCCTTCTGAATGAAGGATTCTTTTTCGCTAATCACGATATTGATCATGAGTCGGCTGAAAGAGGTCTTCCTCGATATCTCTCACCATAGAAAAATGATCAACGTTATAATGACCGTGTAAAGTTTTATTGTGATGACCAATAATTTGCTCTGCAGACAATACGTTAGAATCAGTTGTTGAATGCCCGTTTTTAATTAATGTAACGTCAAATCCTTGTACAGTTGCTGTCCTAACGGCAGTGTCAATGCAATGTTCTGTTTTACATCCGCCTATAACAATATGATTAATGTTTTCTTCTTTTAAAAGTTCAAGTAAAGAAGTGCCGTAGAATGAATTGGTTGCTGCTTTATTAATAAAGATTGCAGACTGGGGTACTTGAATTTGATTATGTACTTCAAATCCTTCGCCACTACCAGAAGCAACATCGATATCTCTTACGAAAACAATAAGAGCATTTGAATCTATTGCTTTCTGCAGGGCTATATTTAGTGTAGATAATAGCTCGGTTTTACGAAAAACTTCATTTTCTTGCTCATTTCCATCAATTAATTCTTGCTGAGCGTCAATAATTAATAGTGCTTGTTTCATCGTGTCTCCCCTTTAATATGAAATAAGTTCCACTGTACATATTCCTTCAGATTGTTAGAAAATCCTCCATTGTAAGAGAAGTAGAAGATTGATTTACAAAGTTGTCAAAGAAATTTCATTCTCATAGCGTGTAAAAACATGTATGATAGGAGATGGAGAATTTTTGAGTAGGTGGGAATAACATGCAAACAGTAGAAGATTATCTTTCATTCTTACATACGAAAGGATTTAAATTATCAGAGGAAGCACAAGGGTTTATTATGTTTGGACAAGGATATACTGGTGCGTCTGATGGGATTGTGAACGCAGCAATAGAAGCCACAATTAAACATCAATTGCAGTTTGATGGTAGTTATTTCGTTGCGTTATTAGAACGATTGAAAGAGGAAGAAATTACAGATAAAAAAAGCGCTAAGGCTTTTATGCGGAAGTTACAAGCGTAACTTCACGCAGCCTGCGCTTCTTTTTTTGTTTTGGAAGGTAATTCAACAAAAATCATGCCTAGAAAAATACATAGACATCCGATAATAGCAGAAATAGAAAGTTGTTCATTTGCAACGAGAACGCTTGTTAATGCAGCAAAAACGGGCTCCATTGCGAAAATAATTGCTACTCTCGTTGGAGAAGTGTGTTTTTGTGCCGATGTTTGAATGAAAAAAGCAATAGATGTTGCAAACAGGGCAGTTAGAAAGAGTGCGAATAAAAAGGATTGATTCGTCCATAGTGATACTGAAAATAACTTTTCCCAATCTTCAAACAAGAAAGCGCAAATAGAAGAAAATATACCAACAGCTAATACTTGAGATGTGCTTAATAATAAAGGTGATATTTTTTTAGAAAAGAAGCCGTTAATAAGAATATGGGCAGCGAAAGCGACTGCACAACCAAGAACAAGTATATCTCCTATATTTAATTGGAAAGAATCAGCAGCTGTTAATAAGTACAAACCTGTTGTAGCTACAGCAATACCAAGTACGATGAAAATGGTGGCTTTTTGTTTTAAAAAGATAAATGATAAGATTGGGACCATAACAATGCTTAGCCCAGTTAAGAAACCTGCTTTTGAAGAAGTTGTATAAAGTAAGCCAAATGTTTGTAATAAATAGCCGACAAATAAGAAGAACCCAACCATTAATCCAGCTAAACTACTATGTTTTAATTCTTGTTTTGAAGTTTTCTGTGAGAAAATAATTTGAACGAATAATAAAATAATTCCAGCGAATAAAAAGCGAATACCATTAAACGTAAATGGACCAACGAAAGACATAGCGTTTTGAACGACAACAAACGTAGCTCCCCAAATAAAAGAGACAAATAATAAAGCAAGAGGAGCAATCCACTCTTTTTTCACACTCATACCCCCGTTAATTTTGTAAGATAGCTTTTCTAGCTAATTCATCAGCTACTTTATTTTGACTACTTGGAATCCACTTAATAAAAAAGAGATCGAAGTTTTTTATGTACTGCAGTGCTTCATCTAAAAGAGGTGCAAATATTTTATTTTTTGCGTATTCCTTTTCAACAGCCCGCTCAACAAGCTGCGAATCTGTACGAAAAGAGACAGTGCTATAATTATGCTCGATGCAATATTTTAATGCTAAAAGTAAAGCGCGGTATTCTGCTTCATGATTGGACATTGTTCCAAGTGGTACTGATAATTGTACAGGTGGCTGAACGCCTTTAATAAACACTCCTGCACCAGAAGGACCAGGATTTCCTTTTGATGCACCATCAATATATACTTCAATCAAAATGAGAAACCTCCAAATTATAAGATGATCCCCTACTTAAATATTTTTTTGAAGTAGGGGATAGAGTAGTTATCCGATTGTGATGCTGTAACGACATGTAAATGTTTCATTCGCTTGTAAAGATTGAATTCCCTTTTTGTTCTTGAAATCTTTTGCTGGATTTACTTCATCAGCGATGCCATACCAAGGTTCAATACATAAGAAAGGTGCGTTATCCCCTGGTGTCCATACGCCAACAAATGGGAATCCATCAAATTCTACTTTTACAAATTTATTATGTTTATGAGAACGAATCGAAATTTCATTCGTATTCATATGTTCAAAAATAAGTGCATCATTTTTGAATAAATCATATGTAAGTGGCAATTCAGTCGTATTTTCAGCGATTAATTGCTTTTTGTTTGAAAGATAAGGTCCTTCTAATACGCTTGTTTCTAAGCGTTCCGAACCATTAAACGATAAGTGATAATCTGTAAATGATTCACCGTCCAATAAAGGGAAGTTGAATCCAGGATGTGCTCCGATTGAGAAGAACATCTCTTTTGAAGTAGGATTGTTTACTTCATATGTTATATGAACGCTTTGTCCATTTAGCTCATAAGAAACGAGTAATTCGAATTCGTATGGGTATTTTTTTAATGTTTCTTCATTACTAGTAACGATATAAGTGATTTTTGTTTCGCTTTGTTCTTTCACAGAGAAAGTAAGATCACGAGCGAAACCGTGTTGTGTTAATGAATATGGTTTACCGTCTACGTAGTATGTATTATCTACTAATCGGCCGACAATTGGGAACAAAATTGGTGCACGGCGTCCCCAATAAGTAGAATCACCTTGCCATAAATATTCTGTGTTGTCTTCTTTTAAGCGAACGCTCTGTAATTCTGCACCTTTGTCAGAAATGGAAACGATCACTTTTTCATTTTGAATTGTTGCTGTCATGAAGTGAAACCTCCTAAATCTTTCATATGTTTCATTATACGTTGTCTAAAAGGAAAAAGGTAGTTTATGATAGGAATCTATTGACGAAAGAGGGGCTACCACGTAAAATATAATCTTGGTGCTTAAAAAACGAATAACGTGGTTCGAAACCATCCCACGTAAAAAAACTAAGGAGATTTTGTCATGAATATTAGAACTTTAGTCGGTAATGGTATTTTAGCGGCATTATATATTGCTGTTTCTATGCTTATTCAGCCATTTGGCTTTACGAATGTACAATTTCGTATTTCAGAGATGTTTAATCATCTCGTTGTATTTAACAAGAAAGCAATTTACGGAATTGTATTAGGTGTATTTTTAACGAATCTCTTTTTCTCACCTATGATCGCTTACGATTTAGTATTTGGAGTAGGGCAATCTATTCTTGCGTTAGTTGCAACGATTATTTCTATGCGATTTATTAAAGGTGTTTGGGCTCGTATGATTTTTAATACAGTTATTTTTACAATTACAATGTTTATGATTGCAATTGAACTTCATCTTGCATTGGGTTTACCATTTATGTTGTCTTGGTTAACTTGTGCAATTGGTGAATTTGTTGTCATGGCGATCGGTATGCCTGTAATGTACTGGATTAATAAGCGAGTACAATTTGAAAGATTTATGTAATAGATGAAAGAGCTATTCCTATAGGGATAGCTCTTTTTGTATGTAATCATATTGAATATAATGCTGTGACTCTAGATAAAATATAATAAAATAAAGTGAGGCTTCAATTAGCCGGATATATATAAGAAGTCTTACATAAGGGGAATGTAGTATGAAATATAAAATTCATTGGTTGTATAAAACGAAGCGTGGATTGCAGACGGAATTAACAACAGAGTATATGAACATAGAAGAAGTACTTCAATTTGCAGAGGATTTTGAGAAAACAGGAAGAGCTAAGGAACTTTTATTTTACGATGAAATGGACGCAGAATGGTCATTAAAAGAGATGAAAAAGTTAAGTAAGCAAGTAGAGGAAGAGCCCCAAGAAATACTCGTTTATTTTGATGGGGGGTATGATGTGCAAACGAAAGAAGCTGGCGTTGGTATATGTGTGTATTATAAAAAAGGAAATACAAACTACCGCATTCGCCGCAATGCATATATAGAAGGTATATATGATAATAATGAAGCGGAATATGCATCATTATTATACGGTATGAATATACTCGAGGAACTAGGGATTAAGTATGAAGCAGTTACACTTCGCGGAGACTCACAAGTGGTACTGCAGCAATTAGCCGGAGAATGGCCTTGTTATGATGAACATTTAAATCATTATTTAGACCAAATTGAGCAAAAGGCGAAGCAAATGAAATTAAAACTTATATGTGAGCCGATATCTAGAAAACAAAATAAAGAAGCACATCAATTAGCTACGCAAGCATTAGAAGGAACAAGTATTGATAGTCATAAAGAAATAACCGAATAGAGAGGTGCAAAGGTGGATAAAAAGCAACTCATTACAGAGGTAAATGACTTATTAGAAACGTATTGTGAAGGATGTTTTTTGCGAGAACATAATCGAAAGACAAATAGTAAGTATTACGCTCATTCATTTTGTATAAGGCAATGTACAGTGGGAGAAACATTGAAAAAGTATGGGGAACAGTTGTCATGAAAAAACATCCAGAGAAAATTCTCTGGATGTTTTTTAGTGTCTTGCTTCGTTTAGTTGATGCTCACATTTATTTAATTTTTTTTCCTCATTCATTAAAAATGGCTCATCTAAATCAGTTGCAACAGATTTCATAATTTCAAGCTGAGAGCGAGCTGCTTCTACAGCAGTAGTAGCATGTTCTAATGTATCTGGATCCATTGAAATTGTTGCTGATCCTACCATTTTTTGTGCTGTTTCTACACGGAATTTCACTTCTTCAAAATCATTTACTTCTGATCCCATTAATAATTCCTCCTTTGTATAGTGCGCATTTCACATAGTTTTTGCTCTGTAAAACGGAAATATACAAAGGAATAACAAAGGAGGTTACCAAGTAAGGTAACCTCCTGTTATATGTTGGATTAAAGTTTTACTACGTTAGCAGCTTGAGGTCCGCGGTTACCTTCAGTAATGTCGAAAGATACTTCTTGACCTTCTTCTAAAGCTTTGTAGCCGTCGCCTTGAATAGCAGAGAAATGTACGAATACATCGTCAGCGCCTTCCATTTCGATAAATCCAAAACCTTTTTCGTTGTTAAACCATTTTACTTTTCCTTGCATGTTACAATTCCTCCTAAAAGCGTTTACTATTTTCATTTAGTGAAATTCATTTTAAAAAAATAATATAAACTAAAAATGCTATATTCTTGAATATTCTGCTAAATGATTAATTTAAATATACACGAATTGGGAGAATTTAGTCAAGTAAGCGATTTTATTTTTTTGTATTTTTAAATAATTTTTCAGTCAAATTTTTAAATAGGTATAGGACAGGCTGAGTATATAATATTCTTAATTGAATGCTATACATAATGAGGTGAAAGAATGAATAAGTCTTACTTATTAGATAATGAAGGAATGAGAACGAGAACCGACATACCGGATTGGGTTGCAAAAGAATTTGAGATTTTTTCAAATGTTGTGTTAGAACCAACTTTTCCATGTTATTTCGGTTTAACAGCTTTGAAAAAGAATGAACTTCGTTATTCATTTCTTTCTCATAATGATTGGAGTCATTTACCACATACAATGTTATCTTTTTTAGAGTTAATGAAAGAGAGGCCGATTGTAAGAAGGGGCTTTTTCCTTTTTGTAGAACCGGAATGTGAAGAACAGCCACTCGAATATTACCGTGATTCCTTTTGGAAAGTGTTACAGTATTTACATGAAAACGATAATCAAGCATGGCCAAAGCAAATTCCTGAAGATCCAGACCATTATTTATGGGAATTTTCATTTGGTGGTGAGCCAATATTCGCATTTGGAAATGCGCCAGCTTATAAACAACGAAAAACTAGACATTTAGGGAATTCTCTCGTTATTGGGTTTCAGCCACGCACTATTTTTGATGGATTAGAGGGAGATCGTCCTAAAGGAGCATATTCAAGACAAATGGTTCGTGAGCGAGTTGAAAAGTGGGATCAATTGCCGAAACATCCTAACATTAGTCATTATGGTGACCCAGAGCATCGTGAATGGAAACAATATTTCATAGGAGACGATGTAGAGCCAATAAAAGGGAAATGTCCTTTTCTTCATAGGATAGAAAAGTAAGAGCCATCACCTAGATGGCTCTTTTGTATATTTTGGATAAAAAAGGGTATTTTATTATGAAAGCTAGTCTATTTTTTCAAATTACATCATTAACTAGTAGTAAAGAGAGTAGAAAGGATAGAGCGATGTTTGGAGCAATTATACAGCAAATCATATTAGGTATATCATTAGCTGCGCCAGTAGGGCCGATTAATATTGAAATGTTAAAACGAGGAATTGAACGTGGGTTTTGGCACGCTTGGGTTGTTGGAATTGGTGGAATGACTGCAGATGTTTTATTTATGCTTCTCATTTATTTCGGTTTATCTTCTGTGTTTATGTATACATATGTACAAGCCTTCATGTATTGCACGGGTTTTTTCTTGTTATTTTATTTAGGATTTCAAAGTGTAAAACAAGGAATTTTCGACTCGAATATGGAATATAAAAAAGAAGAGGTAGGTGGCCTTAAGCAATCGTTTATGGCAGGATTTTTAATTGCGATATCCAATCCATTAAATCTTGTTTTTTGGTTTGGTATATACGGAAGTACACTTAGCTCATTACTTACGAAGGTAACGAAACAAGAAGCTTTTTTGTACAGTCTTTGCATTATTGTTGGTATTATTTTATGGAATTTAAATATTGCTTTTTCTGTACATTTTGGAAGAACTTTATTAAAACCAAAAGCGCTTGGCTACATAACAGCCGGAGCAGGTATTATTTTAGTAGGTTACTCTATACATTTTGCATACAAAGCTTTACAGTTGTTCACATAAGATTGAAGGGGAGATTTTTATGTATCGAACCACTATTGACGGAAAAGAAATTATAATTACGTTAGCGCCAAAAATCCGAAAAGAAATTACTGATAGAAATCCACTATATGAAGCGGTATTTCATAATGCTGCAAGATTGTTACAAACAAAGCAACCGACGTTTGCAGTAAATCATGAAATATTTGGGCTCATTATTGGAGAAGTGCAAAGAGGAGAAGTAACAGTGTTTGCAGTGGAACATATTATTCCGAAGCAAAATATATTTGGACCAAACAATTTTTTCTCGACAATAGAACAGCAGGCAAATTTGTAAAGTGAATAGAATAAGAATAGAAAAGAAATAGTCGTAACGATATGTTGCGGCTGTTTTTTGGGAAAAGGGGGAAACAAGATGAAGAAAGTGGGGAAAGAGTTCTTTTTACAACATGATATCGTTATTATGTATAGCATTCTATTTGTTTTCATTATTATTTTAAAAATGCAATTTTTTACGTGGTTTGGCATGTTAGCATGTATGTTTGGGATTGTTTTCTATACACTTAATGAATATATGACACATCGTTTTTTATTCCATATAAAGCCACCTAAAAACACATTTCTATTAAAAATGTTAAGAAGATTGCATTATGATCACCACGTATATCCAGATGATTTAAAACTTTTGTTTTTACCTGTATGGTTTAGTATACCTAGTTTTACTATATATTTACTTATAGCATATGGTATTACAAAAAGTGTTACTATTACACTTTCATTTGGAATCGGAATGATTATTATGCTGCTCGTTTACGAATGGAAACATTATATTGCTCATAGACCGATTCGTCCCGTCACTAAGTTTGGAAGATGGCTAAAAAAACAACATATATTACACCATTATAAAAATGAAAAGTTTTGGTTTGGTGTTTCAAATCCAGTATTCGATTTTATATTTGGAACACTGAAAGACGGAAAAGATGTTGAGCTAAGCGAAACGGCTCGTAATTTAGAAAAGGAAAAAAAGACAAAAGTAGTGCGTTAAGCACTGCTTTTGTCTTAATGAGGATAAATAAGTAAAGTGTCACTTTATTTTGAAAAAGTATATTAAAAATTTAGGGGAAATTGCCGAAAAATGTCTATCAAAAAATCTTTGCATGAATGCATGGATTGTCTAAAATGAATGTAAGTTTCTGAATATTTATAAAATTTAGTCTTTAGGTATGCAAGGGGGAAGTGTATTTCAAGTAAGAGAGGGGATCGGTTAATGAAACGAGACGATACGTCAGCACGTAAGTTGCAAAATGAGGTGAATTATACAGAGGTCGTTCAGTCGGAAGAATTTCAATTGTTATTAAATACGAAAAAGAAGTTTATCATTCCAATGAGTATTTTCTTTTTTAGTTTTTTTATCGCATTACCTATTCTAACATCGTATTCAAAGGTGCTTAATACACCTGCATTTGGAGACGTTACATGGGCGTGGGTATTTGCTTTTTCCCAATTTATCATGACATGGGCACTATGTATGATTTATAGCAAAAAAGCAGAATCATTTGATGAAATCTCCCGAAAAATTCTGCAAGATATGCAAAAAGGGAGGGGCTGAACTTGAATACTACTGCATTTGCACTATTTTTAATTATTGTTCTTGGTACGCTCGTCATAACCTATTTTGCATCGAAAAAAACGAAAAGTGCGAGTGAATTTTATACGGCTGGAGGGGGATTAACTGGTTGGCAAAATGGTCTGGCCATTGCTGGAGATTACATGTCTGCTGCTTCATTTCTCGGTATAGCTGGAGCAATCGCATTAACTGGGTTTGATGGATTCTTTTATAGTATCGGTTTTTTAGTTGCTTATCTAGTTGTACTATATCTTGTTGCAGAACCGCTTAGAAATTTAGGAAAGTACACTTTGGCGGATATGATTGCAGCACGCTTTGATGCGAAAAAAGTTCGCGGAGTTGCAGCTCTTAATACGATGACGATTTCTATCTTTTATATGATTGCACAATTAGTTGGCGCGGGTGCACTTATTAAATTATTATTAGGGATTGAATATACGACATCTGTATTAATCGTTGGAACACTTATGACGGTGTATGTTATTTTTGGAGGTATGACAGCAACGAGCTGGGTACAAATCGTAAAGGCTGTATTACTTATGGCTGGTACGTTTATTATTTCTGTTATCGTTTTCGCAAAATTCAACTTCAGCGTGACTGAAATGTTCGCTCAAATGAAAACAGCTACACCTTTAAAAGATTCATTTTTAAATCCAGGTGTAAAGTATAAGGATGGTCTTGATACACTTTCTTTAAATTTAGGACTAGTACTTGGTACAGCTGGATTACCACATATACTTGTCCGCTTTTTTACAGTACGTGATGCAAAAACTGCACGTCAATCTGTCGTATATGCGACGTGGTTAATTGGTGCATTTTATATTATGACGATTTTCTTAGGATTTGGTGCGGCAGCGTTTGTAGGAAATGAAGCGATTATTAAAGCAAACCCAGCTGGTAATATGGCGGCACCTTTATTAGCCAAAGCGTTAGGTGGAGACTTCTTATTTGCTTTCGTATCAGCAATTGCTTTTGCAACGATTTTGGCTGTAGTGGCAGGTCTTGTATTAACAGCAGCATCAGCATTCGCTCATGATTTTTATAATGAAATCATTCGTAAAGGAAAATCAACGGAAAAAGAGCAAGTATCCATGGCTCGTTATGCATCTATTGGAGTAGCGATACTATCTATCATACTTGCATTATTTGCCCAAACATTAAACGTAGCATTTTTAGTATCATTAGCATTTGCAGTTGCAGCGAGTGCAAATCTACCAGTAATTTTATTTACAATATATTGGAAGCGTTTTAATACAACGGGTGCTATTTCGGGTATGATTGTAGGTCTCGTATCAGCAATTGTTCTCGTAGCGTTGAGTCCGAATGTTTGGAACCCTGTAGCTGGAAAAGCTATTTTTGTTGGGGAAGCGTTATTCCCATATACGACACCAGGAATTATTTCAATTCCACTCGGATTTCTTGCAGCATATTTAGGAACGGTTTTATCTAGTAAGAAAGAAGATGAAGCGAAATTTGATGAAATTCTAGTGAAATCTAATACTGGTCATGGCATTAGCGATGCGTCTTCACATTAAATAAAAGAGGAGCTTTTCGATAGATAAGAAAAGCTCTTTTTTCTTTTGTCATTTTCTTGTAAATATTACTGATTTGTAAGTAGGATTTGTCTTAATTTTGTGGAATGAAAATAGCAGGGAGAAATTTAAGTCATCATGGCACCAGCGCAGCTTTTGTGAAAAATAAGTTGTTATGGAAGGTGGAAGTAATGATGAAAACGAAGCAAACTGATGAATTATTAGCAAAAGATGAGCAATATGTTTGGCACGGAATGCGTCCCTTTAGTCCAAATAGTACAATGGTAGGGGCAAAAGCTGAAGGGTGCTGGGTTGAAGATATACAAGGAAAAAGATATTTAGATGGTATGAGTGGCCTTTGGTGTGTCAATAGTGGATATGGAAGAAAAGAGCTCGCAGAAGCGGCTTATAAGCAATTACAAACATTATCATACTTTCCAATGTCACAATCCCATGAGCCAGCTATAAAGCTTGCTGAAAAGTTAAATGAGTGGCTTGGGGGAGAGTATGTTATTTTCTTCTCAAATAGTGGTTCAGAAGCGAACGAAACAGCTTTTAAAATAGCAAGGCAATACTATGCTCAAAAAGGTGAACCACATCGTTATAAATTTATGTCACGTTACCGTGGGTATCACGGGAATACAATGGCGACAATGGCAGCGACGGGACAAGCGCAGCGTAGATATCAGTATGAGCCGTTTGCTTCAGGTTTTTTACACGTAACACCACCGGATTGTTACCGTATGCCTGAAATTGAAGGGCAGCATATTTATGATGTAGAATGTGTGAAAGAAGTCGATCGTGTTATGACGTGGGAATTAAGTGAAACAATTGCCGCTTTTATTATGGAACCAATTATTACAGGCGGGGGCATATTAATGCCACCACAAGACTATATGAAAGCTGTTCATGAGACGTGTCAAAAACACGGTGCCTTGCTTATTAGTGATGAAGTAATTTGCGGTTTCGGTCGTACAGGAAAAGCATTTGGGTTTATGAATTATGATGTGAAGCCAGATATTATTACAATGGCAAAGGGCATTACGAGCGCATATTTACCATTATCTGCAACAGCTGTGAAAAAAGAAATATATGAGGCTTTTAAAGGTAAAGGAGAATATGAATTCTTCCGCCATATTAATACATTTGGTGGAAATCCAGCAGCTTGTGCATTAGCACTTAAAAACTTAGAGATTATGGAAAATGAAAATTTAATCGAGCGATCTGCGCAAATGGGTTCCCTTTTATTAGAGCAACTAAAAGATGAAATTGGGGAACATCCGCTTGTTGGGAATATTAGAGGAAAAGGTCTATTAGTTGGAATTGAATTAGTAAATGATAAAGAGACGAAAGAGCCAATTGATAACGACAAAATTGCAAGTGTTGTAAATGCTTGTAAAGAAAAGGGCTTAATTATAGGACGAAACGGTATGACAACAGCAGGATATAATAACGTTTTAACATTAGCGCCGCCTCTTGTTATTTCAAGTGAAGAGATTGCTTTCGTTGTTGGAACGTTGAAGACAGCGATGGAGCGTATTTAATAAATAGAGAGAGGAGCGAGCTGTAATATAAGGCTCGCTCTTGTTTAGTAGGAGGGGACTTTTAATGGAGAAATATGATCCTAACAAACATTATCACATCGGATATTATGAAGACGGATATGATTTAGAAGTGACGGCGTACAAAAGAATAAATGAACCAGTTTGGGATGCTTATATTCCGCACTATGAGGCAGACGATTTTTATAAGAAAGTGGAGGGAATGAAGCTAGGTAAATATATAGATGATTATGGCATTATGGTGTATTCATTTGGGAATGATATTGATGATGATGAAGCACGAATTATTTTTGAAAAATGGTTAAAAAAGAACGGGATTGTTTAAAGATAAAACAAAAAGGAGATTGCTATCTTATAAAATAGCAATCTCCTTTTATTATAGTAAATTTATTTACTTGCTTTCATTGCTTTATCTTTTGCACCAAAATTGTATTTTAACATTGGTGGTGTAATCATTGTAGTTAAAATAACGACAATAACGATTGCTGTAAAGTAATCTTGTGCCAATAGACCTGAAGAAAGTCCTGTTCCTGCAATGATAAGTGCAACTTCACCACGAGAAACCATTCCAGCACCGATAATTGCAGAAGACTTAGCGTCAAATCCAGTCATTCGTGCACCGAATCCACAGCCGATTAATTTCGTTAATACAGCGATAACAGTTAATGCTAAGATGAACCAAATTTGATTGCCGATACCGTCAAATGTAATATTCATACCGATACTAACGAAGAATACGGGAACGAACATAGCGTAAGCAATTGGTTCTACTTTCTTTTCTACTTCATGTTTGTAGTTTGTTTGAGAAATTGCAATACCAGCAGCGAAAGCACCGATAATACCAGCAATTCCTAATAATTCGCCAAAATATGCGAATGAGAAACAGATGATAAGAGCCGCGCTTACGATAGACTCAGATACGCGCAGTGGTGATAACCAGCGCATAATCGCAGGAACACCTTTCCATCCGATTAAAATAATAGAAGCGAAGAATACTACTTTCTTCAAGATAACCATTGTTAAGTTAACATCATCAGTACCTAAGAAGCTCATTGCAAATGCTAATAAAATAACAACAAGAATGTCATCAAATACAGCGGCTCCAAGCATCGTCGTACTTTCACGTGTTTTCATTTTACCTAAATCACGAAGTGTTTGTACGGAAATACTAACACTTGTCGCACATAGAAGTAATCCTAAGAATACAGCGTTTCCTTGTTCCATTCCCATCACAAGACCGGAAACGTAACCACCTACGAATGGAAGAATGATACCTCCGAGTGCAACTGCTAAAGAAGAATTACGATTTGCGTTTAATTCTTCTAAGTCTGTTTCAAGTCCAGCCATAAACATTAAAAGAATAACCCCGACATTACTTAATTGAGTTAGAAGCTCTGAATTTTCAATCCAACCTAATACAGCTGGACCGATAACGATACCGACAATTAATTTACCTAGTACAGAAGGTTGACCTAATCTAACACTAAGATCACCAGCAAGCTTTGTACTTAATAAAATAAGTGCAATTTGAAAGAAAAATTCGAATTCCATCTGATCCTCTCCTCGTCATTTTTAATTTTATCATACGATTTCTCGGAATTTGCCTAATGAAAATATGTAAAACCCATTAAACAAAAGGGTCTTATTACAAGTTCTTTTGAACTCGTAATTTGAACCTGTAATTAATATATAATAGATTTTATAAAAAATCAATGAAAAAATGGGAGCTTTTTGAGGAAGAAGCTGCCTTATTGGGATATAGGTGTAAGAGTAGTGTGTGAATTTTATATGTATAAAATAGTATGAAGTCCTTTTCCATTACAAATAATAAATTCTACATACTATTTCACGAACTATAACTGTGAAAGGGAGGATTTATAATTTGAAGGCATTAAAAAATAACTTGTCTATTGTTGCTTTAGGTGGAGTAAATGAAATAGGAAAAAATATGTATGCTATCCAATATGAAAATGATATTGTCGTCATTGATTGTGGATCTAAATTTCCAGATGAAAGTTTATTAGGGATTGATTTAATAATTCCAGACGTCACATATTTGCAAGAAAATAAAGAAAAAATTCGCGGTTTAATAGTAACGCACGGGCATGAGGACCATATTGGCGGAATACCATATTTTTTAAAACAACTAAATGTACCAATCTATGCAACAAAGTTAACGTTAGGTTTAATTGAAATTAAATTAAAGGAACACAATCTTCAAAATGATACGGAATTAATCGTTATTCATTCAGAATCAGAAATTGATTGTGGTTCTATTAAGGCAACTTTTTTTAAAACGAACCACAGTATTCCGGATTGTCTCGGTATTGTTTTTCATACACCAGAAGGTACTGTAGTACATACAGGTGATTTTAAATTTGATTTAACACCAGTAAATAATCAACATCCTGATATTCATAAAATGGCTAAAATAGGAAGTGAAGGTGTACTAGCTTTATTATCTGAAAGCACAAATGCAGAACGCCCAGGTTTTACTCCATCAGAAAGGTCAGTAGGAGAACGGATAGAGGAAATATTTATGAAAGCAAATAGAAAAGTAGTTATTTCTACGTTTGCTTCTAATGTGAATCGTGTTCAGCAAATAGTTGAAGCATGTATAAAAACAAATCGAAAACTAGCTTTGCTAGGGAGAAGTATGGTAAATGTAGTAGAGGTTGCTCTAGAGAAAGGTTATTTACATATTCCAGAAGGTATGTTGATTGAAGCAAATGAGGTAAATCGTTTAGATCCAAAGCAGGTTGCAATACTTTGTACAGGAAGTCAAGGAGAACCAATGGCAGCTTTAGCGCGTTTAGCTAGTGGAAACTATAGACAAGTGGATATTTTACCAGAAGATACGGTTATTATAGCCGCGACCCCTATCCCAGGAAATGAACGTAACGTTTCTCGAATTATCGATAATTTATTTGCATTAGGAGCAAAGGTGATTTACGGATCAGGTAGTTCTACTGGAGTGCATGTATCCGGTCATGCATATCAAGAAGAGTTGAAGTTAATGCTTACATTAATGAAGCCAAAATATTTTATTCCAATTCATGGAGAGTTTAGAATGCTACATCACCATAGTTTGTTAGCAGAATCAATTGGTATTGAAAAGGAAAATATCTTTATTGTACGTAATGGAGATGTTGTAGATATAAGTAATGAAGTGGCAATTCAATCTAGAAGAATACAGGCAGGAAATATATATGTAGATGGATTAGGAATTGGAGATGTTGGAAATGCATTATTACGTGATCGTAAACAACTTTCAGAAGATGGAATGCTCGTTATAGTTATTACTTTTAATAAAGTGGATGGAGAAATAATTTCAGGTCCAGATATTATTTCTCGTGGATTTGTCTATGTCCGTGATTCAGAAGAATTTCTAAGAGAATTAAATAAATTAGCTGTTATTACGATTAATAATTTAAAGAAAGAGAATGTGAATAGCTGGGGGATTTTGAAAAGGGAGGTAAGAGAAGCGTTAGGGAAGTATATATATACAAATACAAAACGAAAGCCGATGATTCTTCCTATAATAATAGAGGTTTAATAGTAAAAAAGAATTCTCGTATGGGAATTCTTTTTTGTTTTGAAGAGAAAATGAACATATAATGAAATAAATAGAAATGGAAGGAAATAAAAGATGTTATTAAATAAACGTTTTACAATTGGAGAAATGGCGAAAATGCATAATATCGCAGAATCTACATTAAGGTATTATGATGAAAAAGGAATTTTTCATCCGTCCATTGTGGATCCTCAAACGAATTATCGTTATTATACAATCGATCAATTTTCACTGTTAGATACGATTAAATTTTTACGCCAGTTAAATATTCCGTTAAAGGAAATTAAGAAATATATTGATGAAAGAAATCCAGCATACGCACTCAATTTACTGGAAAAACAACAAGAGATGATGCTGAAGAAACAAAGAGAAATTGAGTATGCTTTGGCGAAAATGGAGCATAGAATTCATTTAATTAAGAAAGCAACAAAAGCAAAAGCTGAACAAATGGTAATTAAAGAGATTCCGCAGCGAAAAATTACAGCAATTGCGGTTGCTCCAAATACGACGGATGATATGTTTGAGTACTACATTCATTCGTTACAAAAAAATATGAGGCAAATGGATGATAGTTTATTTTCTGGAGATATTGGTGTAACTGTTGCGAAAAAAGGATTAATGCAAAATGAGTTTCAAGCATATAGCAGTGTATTTATTCTTTTGGATTATATGCCGTATGAAGTGCATACTTCAGATGAAATTAAAGAAGGTTTATATGCTTGCTCTTATCATCATGGACCGTATGAAGAAACAGATGCAACGTACAAAGAGTTACTTACATACATTGATAAAGAAGGTTACGAAGTACATGGAGATTCGATTGAGATTGGATTGATTGATTGGTCTGTAACAGAAAATCCAGAGGAGCAAGTAACAGAAATTCAAATTCCTGTAGTGAAAAAATAAGATGAAAACTTTTGAATTGATTACAAATTTACATTCATTAGTATAAGTCAGTTACCTGTTTTTTTAATTCTCTCTTGACCTTCAAGTTACTTGAAGGTTTAAACTAAGAAAAGAGAGTTGAAAAAAAGGAGCATATTAGAGTATGGAAGCAACAGAAAAATTAAGAGAAAAACCGATAAAAAGCTTATTTATTTCTTATTTAATACCAGCCGTTCTTGGAATGGTATTAATGTCAGTGAATATTGTAATTGACGCGGTCATGATTAGTAGAGGAGTTGGGGCGAACGGTTTAGCAGGAGTGAACGTGGCTATTCCAGCATTTTCGATTTTCTTCTCTATTTCATTATGGATCGGAATGGGCGGGGCAACGTTATACTCCATTGCATTAGGCGAAAATAAACGAGAAAGAGCAAGGTCTATTTTTACTCAATCCATGACGGTAGCAGTTGTTATCGTAGGGATTTTAGCAGCGATTTGCTTATGGAGAATAGAAGATTTAGCATACTTATTTGGTGCAAATGAAGTGATTCTACCATATGCGTTAGACTATTTACACGTATTATTAACATTTGGAATGATATACGTTTTAGAAAATATTTTAAGTACATTCATACGGAATGATGGAAATCCTAATTTAGCAATGGCTGGTCTTGTTGTAACAGCTGTATTAAATATAGTGTTTGACTATATCTTTATTTTTATCTTTGGATGGGGCGTAACAGGTGCTGCTTCAGCGACTATTCTTTCGGCAGCGATTGGTTTCCTTGTATTATTAACTCATTTCTTTAGAAAAAGTAGTATTTTAAAGTGGACGAAATTCCATTTTGAATGGGATACTGTCAAACAAATTATGGTGATTGGTTTCCCAAGTTTTACAGCAGAAAGTACGGTTGCAATCGTAACGATTGGTTTTAATATCGCATTCGTCCAATATGCAGGAGAAGTAGGAGTAGCTTCCTATGCGATGGTGAATAGTATTCATGCAATGACATTACTATTATTCTTTGGTGTTGGAGCAGCATTACAGCCAATTGCTAGTTTCCATTATGGGGCAAATTTATCAGAGAGACTTCGTGAAGGATTGAAGTTTGCTGTGAAAATTGCAGTTGTCCTCGGAGGCATTGCGATAATTGTCGGATTATTCTTCGGGAAATATATCATTGGTTTATTTGATGTTCAATCTCCAGAATTATTGGAGTTAACCTTAACAGGTATTAGCTTATTCTTTATCCAATACGTATTTTTAGGTTATAACATTGTGTATGGAGAGTATTTCCAATCAGTGCGACAAACGAAGAAATCAGTACTTATTATAATGAGCCGAGGATTACTATTTATTATTCCATTGTTATGGATTATGCCGAAATTATTTGGGATAAACGGAATTTGGCTCGTTATGCCAGTTGCAGAAGTAATGACAGCGATTATCGTATTTACGATGAATCGTATGAAACATCCTGTTCCATTAAATATGGCAGGAGAGAAAGAAGCGATATGATGAAGAAAATCCCCTTAAGCAATTAAGGGGATTTTTTTATTCCTTTAAACTAATCGCAAAAGATCCATCCGTTTCTTGAACAGAAGCAAAGGCAACGTTTTTAATATTTGTAATTCCTTTTTTCTTTAATTCTTTATATAACCATTTTTCATCTTTATGTATTAACTTTAAGTTATCATATTGAATTTGTGAATCGACGATAAGTGCAATTGGTAATCCAGCATACTTAACTTCTATGTTTAAATCTTTTGGAGTTAATGGTACAAGTTCTCTTTTTGGTAAAATACTAATAGCGCCGTTCGCTTCTAAAATAGCGTATTCAATTTCATGAACACTTGGATATCCTGCAACGCGAAGGTTAGAAAGTAATTCAGCAATTGGATATCTACTTTTTTGTAAATTCTCAAAAATAATGTCACCATGTTTAATTAAAATAATAGGGTGCCCGAGAATAAAACGATTTAGTTTGTTGAATAGGCTTAATTTTGTAAGGATTAAATGTAAACATGTAATTACAAGCATACCGAGAAAAGCTTGCAAAGCACCAGAGACTGGTATGGCCTGAAAAGCTAAATAAGATAAAAAGATAATAGCACCAAAATCATGAGGAGTTAGTTGTGCTAAAGCTGATTTACCGAGCATCTTAAGTGATAGTAAAAATAAAATAAAAAAGAACGATACGTTACATAAAAAGAGAAGCAATAGAGACACTCCTTCGTGCAAAGTTGTACTTACTGTTCCCGAAAGAAATATAAATATTACTTTCTAGAGGATAAATTAGGTTGAATTGGAATTTGTCTGTATACAAACAAATAAATGGATATTATCATGAAAGAAGCAAAGAACATAGGAGTATATGGATATGAAAAAGAAAAAAATAATTAAGTATATGATAGGAATTATAATGGTTTGCGCCGTTTATGTGGGATTTTTACAATATAACATTTATAAGCATGGGCAAATGAATGCGACCTATGAAGCTGATTATATAATTGTATTGGGCTCGAAAGTAAACGGAACGAAACCATCGTACTCATTGCAATATCGTATTGATAAAGCAGCTGAGTATTTGAAATCACATGATAAAGCAATCGCTATTGTATCTGGAGGGAAAGGAAAAGGGGAAGATATTTCAGAAGCATTAGCAATGAAAAATGAATTAATGAAATTAAAAATTGCAGAAGACCGCATTATAATGGAAGATAAGTCAACGAGTACTGATGAAAATATTAAATTCTCAAAACCTTTAATTCCGGACAATATGAAAAAAGGAATGATCGTAACAAACGATTTTCACATGTTTAGAGCGAAAAAAATAGCGGCAAAACAAGGTTTACAATTAGAAGGTCTTCCGGCAAAAACACCGAAACCAATCATCATTCCATCGAATGTACGAGAATATTTAGCAATCACACAGTACTGGTTTATGAATCGAATATAGTGAAAGTGATCCCGGCTGAAACTTCAGGCGGGATTTAGTTTGAGGAAAATCTTACAAATATGTCACGTTCGTGAAAGGTAAAGCGATAGTTTCTAGAATGATTTCCTGACATAATGAAGGTAACAAAAACTATTTAGAGGTGAATCGGATGAAAGGAAATAATATTTTATCTTCGTTATGTTACTTTAGTATCTTTTTTGCACCATTTTTACTACCAATTATCGTGTACTTTGTTGCAGAAGATGAAGTGAAGTATCACGCGAAAAAAGCATTTTGGTCACATGTTTTCCCATACGCAATCTTATTTGGAGGACTAGCAGTATCAGGTATGTACGGTTTAGGTTTCAATCAATCTGACGGTGCTGGAATTGGAATGGCTATCACATATGCAGTGTTCATTCTTGTAGGAATTTACTACTTCATTTGGAATATCGTAAAAGGTATTAAAGTTTTGAAAACGGCGTAATATAATAAGTATAATTTCATTTACCGTATCGATAAACGTTTTAAAAAAGAGCAGTTCAAAAAGAATTGCTCTTTTTGTGCTTATAAGTTGTGAAAATTGAAAAAGATATGTTAATTTTTCATTAGGAAGAGAAAAAAGGAGTGATTTTCATGAATGAGATCATACATAAGATGGAGCAACATGTTTCAGTTCGTAAATATAAAGAAGAATCAATTCCGAAAGATGTAGTAGAAAAGATGGTGCACGCTGCGCAACATGCAGCTTCATCACATTTTGTACAGGCTTATTCTGTTATATATGTAACAGATCAAGACCTAAAGATTAAACTAGCAGAGCTATCCGGAAATCGTCACGTGAAAGACTGTGCAGCATTCTTTGTTTGTTGTGCAGATTTAAAACGACTTGAAATTGCATGTGAAAAACATAGTACAGAGATAAAGTATGAGGGAGTAGAAGACTTTATCGTTGCGACGGTAGATGCTTCACTTTTTGCGCAAAACTTAGCACTAGCAGCAGAATCGTTAGGATACGGTATTTGTTATATTGGTGGTATTCGTAATAATCCGAGAGAAGTGAGTGAACTGCTTCATTTACCTGATAAAGTATATCCTGTATTCGGAATGACAGTCGGCGTACCAGATGAAGATCATGGAGTGAAACCACGTTTACCGGTAGCAGCAGTTCTTCATGAAAATGGATATGATGAACAAAAATATGATGAATTACTAAACGAATATGATGAAACGATGAACGCGTATTATAAAGAAAGATCATCAAACAAGAAAAACGTAACATGGACGGAATCAATGAGTTCGTTTATGTCTAAAGAAAAAAGAATGCATATGAAAGAGTTCTTAAGTGAAAAAGGATTAAATAAGAAGTGAGTAAAGAGGCAAACCTGTGATGTAGGTTTGTCTTTTTGGGAAGGAGAAATACCTAAGGCCAGAAAGTTGTTTATTCTTTCTGAACTTAGGTATTTTGTTTTTTATCATATACATAGAAATAAAAATTAATAATTTTTTACAAAAGTGATAGAAAATGAGAATGAAATGCCAATAGTAAGTAAAAGCGGCATAATAGCCGCTTTTTATCGTTTTATTTAGTATTTGATTTGAAATGTTTATCTTATGAAAGAAAGATTATTGCTAATTGTAAACTGTCAATAAAGTTATTTAAGTTTTGATATGGAATACCCTGCCGGAAAATACAGCAATAATTTTGTTTGAACATATCTGTTATGGCACAATCTAAAGCATCTTCTATAACAAGTTCAAACTTTCAATAAGAAGATAACCCCCTGTACAACTTAAAAGAATGTACGTAAATATTTTAAAAATCCGTTGATTAAGCCATTTAAAAATAATTTGACCTATAAACAAACCTAAAAATACAATTGGAATGGCATAAAAACTTGATTCCCAAATGGTTTTGTTTGTGCCAGTAAAGAGTATTTGAGTTACTAGGCTAATGAAATATATAAACAAATAAAAAGCTAATGTAGTTGCTCTTAACTTCTCTTTTTCAGTATCAGTTCCTGTAAAATAAAGTAACAGGGGTGGACCGGGCATACCGATACTTGTCGTTAAAAGACCAGATAATCCACCAACTATGAAATCTCTAGATTGTGTTGATCTAACCTTAACGTTGCATATTAGCAATAATGTTAATAGTAAGAGTAGGATGCTAACTGCTAATTTAAAAGTGTTTATGTTAACGGAAATGAAAATTAAAATGCCAAAAGGAACACCAACTATACTTCCAAAAATAAACCTTTTCAGTAGAGCAAAATCAACGTCCATTCTTATTTTCCAAATGAGTGAAATGGAAATAATTAAAGATAAAATAATGTTTATTTGTATAGCTTCTTGTGGTAGAAATAACATAAGTAAGAAAGGGGTTGCCATTATGGAAAAGCCAAAACCTGTACTTGCTTGCAGAATAGAAGCCACTAATATAATACATACGAAAATGAATGTTATACCCAAAACAGCCCTCCTATTTAATCAAGTTTAACTAGTTAAAGTCTATTATTTAAGTGCAATATTTCACAAACTCATTTGTATTTTAACATAAATATCTAGTTTTTTCTCAAATAGTATTGCCATATAAGGCTCTTTAACTAAAAAATCCGACTTACATTTTGAAACAATTTTATTATGGGGAAACAAATAATGAATGGGATCAAAATGTATTGATTATCATTAATTTATTCACTGAGATCCCCGCGATAAAACAAGAACAGCCATATAAAACTTACAAAAATACAGCATGTAGCTAATAAACTGCCAATCATTTGAGGAGAAAGAATTTCTAACAGCCCTCCTGTAAAAAACATCGATAACTGAATAAGAGATCCGTAAATAGAATAATGGAATGAAAAAACTTTACCTATCATATTTTCGTGTGTGTAAGTTTGAAGTAATGTCGTATCAAGTGGAACGATGATTCCTCCTGCTATACGCATACAGAATAAAGTAATGATACCGATAATAAGTTGATCGGATAGAATGAATCCGAGAAAGAAAATTCCTTGTAATAAGTAGGCCCAACCGAATACTTTTTTCATTTTTTCTTTATTATGGGATATATAAAGATTAACGAGAAGGCTTCCTATCATAAGCCCAGCCCCTTGAACCGTATATAAAATCCCAATGTTCGTATGGAAAATTTTTTCGGCATAGATCGTTAGAAGTAGTTGATAAGCGCCTCCAATAATGCCCCATGAAATGCCGACAAGAATTAATGTTAAAATGATTTTTGTTTGTAATATGTATGTATAACCACCTTTTATATCAGTGAAAAATGCTTTGTTCTTGTTACAAGTATCATGAGCAGGAATACTCATGTTATAAATAAAATAGGCTGAAATAAAGTATGATAGGCTATTTACTAAAAAAGCGAACTCAATATGTAAAGATTGTGCAATTACTCCGCCCAAAGAAGCCCCCATAATAGACATAAAACCATTAATTGTACTAGAAAGAGAGTTAGCAGTTACGAAATGATTTTGGTGTACGATATTTTTTAGGGTTGCTTGTTTAGCCGGTTCAAATACACAAGAAAGTACAGATAAACATATATTAGCAATGAAAATAATCTCAATTTTATAGCCTGCGAGTAAGTATGTAAGGACTAGAATTCCCCGTGTAATATCGGTAAAAATCATAATATTCTTTTTAGAGAAACGATCTACAATTCCGCCTATGAATGGACTAAGAAGAAGCTGTGGTAAACTTTTACTTATAAAAGTAAGTGCGATCATAAACGGCGATTCCGTTATGCTGTAGACAAATGTTAATAAAGCTACCGTATGGAACCAATCCCCAAGTACACTTAATGTTTGCCCATAAAATAGTTTATTGAAGTTTTTATTTGTTTTAAGAAGTGTGGAATAAGAAACTGACATAAATAGATTAATCCTTATGTAATGACGATGTTTGAATTTGTTTTTTCCACTCACTTAAATACACTTTTTCCCCTCTGGGAAGTCCAACAGGTAAATGTGCTTCGTAAAGACCTCTAATCATTGTAATCCCCCTTAGTAAAAATGTTTCTTATTCCATAGTAAACAATATGTTGCTAGTTGAAATCGCAAATAAGAGGGATATAAATTCATACGAAAGTATGAAAAAAAACAGCTCATATTTGAGCTGTTTTTCTATAGTTTTTAGTTCATTTTTCAAGGATAGGATATATTAATATCCGTATCCGCCGCCACCCCAACAGCTACATCCGATGATGATTAGAAGGATGAATAGTACGATAAGCAAAGCAAATCCACCGCCGAAACCAGCGCAACTTCCACCATAACTCATATGTTTTCCTCCTTTTTAGTAAGTTAATCTATATGGTTCATGGACTACTATATACAGTATGTTTTTTGTATAGAAAACGAGCCAGTCTCATTTATAATTAGACAAATGCCCGTAGATTCATTAGGATTGCATGTTAGTGATTTGTAAATAAACCTTTACGTAATTCATAATTTAGGCATAAAAAATAAAAAATTGTAAAAAAAACCATTTTCTTATTTTTTTATGAGAGAATATGTACTATAATTTTACAAGTAATATTATGGGAAAAGGGAGTTTTAGTATAGAGATGGAGATGGGACAATTAAAAAATAAAATAGAAAACAAAAAGAAAGAGTTAATTCAACTTGTTGCGAGACACGGATTGGATCATGATAAAGTTTTGTTATTTAGTCGTGATTTAGATATACTTATTAATAAGTTTATGAACATAAAAGACAAAGTGCATAAATAAAAAATTTATAGTTTTTTATATTAAGATGTTTCACGGAAAGGAGAGGACAGTAATTGGAACATTTACAGGAAGAATTGTATAAACAAATAAAAGAAGAAAAAAGTACAGTTACCATTTTCTTAAAGAGTGGCGTTAGAATAGTAGGAGAAGTTGTTGGAGTAGATAAATTTACAGTTTTAATCTTAGTGGATGGAAAACAACAGCTTATTTATAAGCAGGCTATATCAACAATAATGAAATAAGACACTCTTGTTGAGTGTCTTATTTCATTATTGCTTGCATGCCTCAACATCAATGCCGGCAGCAATTAACTTCTTTTCTCCATCTTGTTCAATGATTTTTTGTAATTTAGATAGGAAAGAATCAAAGTTTGTATGCTTTGCTACTTGGAATGTCATTTTATGTTCAATTGGTAGCCACGTATCAATATCAGCTTCGTTATGCTGGATTTTCACCTCAAGTTTATCGAGTGCATTAGCAACTTTTGCTTCGTACGTTTCTTTCGCTTCAAACTCCATCCATAAGTCATATAATTCCTCACCGAGAGAACCTGTTAATGTTTGTTTAATATTTAAAATAGCTTCTAGTTCATTTTTTTGTTTTTGTAGCTGTAAGTCATGACTATTCATTGTATCAAATGCAGGGATATCACCAGCTTCGGCTTCGACTAGATCGTGAATAATAACCATTTTAAGTAATTTCTCAATATTTACTTTTTGATCCAAATAAGGTTCAACTAAAATGGCCATTAGAGACATACGCCATGTATGTTCGGCAACACTTTCTTGACGTCCGTTGGAAAGCCAGCTATGTCGCATTTCATATTTTAGTTTTTCTGCTAATGCAATGACTTGTAAAATGTTGTGTTCCATCGTGATCCTCCTCATTTATTCATACCATAATTCTAATATAGAAATGAAATGTGTCAATTTCATGAGTATATTGCGATAAACAGATGATAAGCGTATAATACATGTTATATGTGAAAACGTATTATTAAAATAAAAAAATGTTATATAAAAATGGAAAGGAAAGGGCAGAAATATGGGAGAGAAAAATCAAGTATTAGCTAGACCACAAAGAAGAAAAAGGAAGTTTGATATTTCTAGCCCAGTGGGCATTATAGTAGGTTTCATTATAGTGATAGCGGCAATTATGCTTGGCGGCGGTGGAATAAAAGCTTTCAAAAACTTTTTAGATGTTTCATCTATTTTAATTGTCATAGGGGGAACAACAGCGACAATTGTTGTGGCATATCGATTTGGAGAAATAAAAAAATATACGAAAAGCATTTTTACTGTTTTACATAGAAGAGAAGAAGATTTAGAACAGTTAACGGATTTGTTTGTCGATTTTTCGAAAAAGTCTAAAAAGAACGGCTTGCTTTCTTTAGAGGTAGATGGAGAGCAAGTGGATAATCCTTTTATTCAAAAAGGAATTCGATTAATGTTAAGCGGTTACGATGAAGATGAATTAAAAGAAGTGTTATTGAAAGATATTGAAACGGAAGTGTATGAGTTAAGAAAAGGAGCAGCATTATTAGATAAAATTGGTGATTTTGCTCCAGCTTGGGGCATGATAGGGACTTTAATTGGTCTTATCATTATGCTCCAAAACTTACAAGATACATCGCAAATTGGTACAGGGATGGCAGTTGCGATGTTAACGACATTATATGGGTCTGTACTTGCGAATATGATTGCAATCCCTCTTGCGGAAAAAGTATATCGTGGTATTGAAGATTTATATACAGAGAAGAAGTTTGTAATAGAAGCTATTTCAGAATTGTATCGTGGACAAATCCCTTCTAAATTAAAGTTGAAACTGGATACATACGTATACGAAACAAAGGTAAAAAAGGTAAAAGGAGCAGCCTAATATTTCAAGGAGTGGTATGATGAGTAAAGGACCGCAAAAGGGATCGCCTCGTTGGATGACGACTTTTACAGATTTAACGATGTTATTATTAACTTTCTTTGTATTACTAGTTGCTACATCAAAGCAAGATGCAGTAAAATTGTCAAAGATGCTTGAAAAGTTTAGTGATACGGAGCAAGTAGATGCAAAAGTAATGGAAAATACAATACCGGATATTTCACATGAAAAAAATGATGAAAAAATGATTTCAAAAAAGAGAATGGATGAATTATATAAGAAGTTAAAAGCGTATGTAGATAATAACGGTATTAGTCAAGTGAATGTATATCGAGAGGATACAGGGGTAAGCGTCGTTATAGTAGATAATTTAATATTTGATACAGGCGATGCGAACGTTAAGCCCGAAGCGAAAGGGATAATAAGTCAATTAGTTGGATTTTTTCAATCCGTACCTAACCCAATTGTTGTAGAGGGACATACAGATAGTAGACCTATTCATAACGAGAAATTCCCTTCTAATTGGGAGTTATCTTCAGCACGAGCGGCAAATATGATTCACCATTTAATTGAAGTGTATAATGTGGACGATAAAAGGCTAGCTGCGGTAGGATATGCAGACACAAAGCCAATTGTACCAAATGATTCACCGCAAAACTGGGAAAAGAACCGTCGCGTTGTTATTTATATAAAAGAGTAGTATATTATTATTTTAATAATAAAATAATAAAAATACGAAAATTCTTTTAAAAAAATATTAAATTTTATCATTTTATTTTGTATAATGAGTGAGAATGATAAGGTGAAATATTAAGATATATTTATACATAGAAGGAGAGAATTAAAAAGAATGGCACATAAAATTTTAGTAGTAGACGATGCGATGTTTATGCGAACGATGATTAAAAACTTATTAAAAAGTAATGCTGACTTTGAAGTTATCGGCGAAGCAGAGAATGGGGTAGAAGCGATTCAAAAGTATAAAGAACTTCAACCTGATATTGTAACATTAGATATTACCATGCCAGAAATGGACGGGCTTGAAGCATTAAAAGAAATTATTAAAATTGATTCAAGTGCAAAGGTTGTTATTTGTTCTGCAATGGGACAACAAGGTATGGTATTAGATGCAATTAAGGGCGGGGCAAAAGACTTTATTGTAAAGCCATTCCAAGCCGATCGTGTAATTGAAGCTTTAACAAAAGTAGCAAATAGTTAATATAGAAGGGGTGCCACAAGGAATCAAAACAGTGATAGCGGATCGACGTGTGGCCCCCTTTTTTCTCATTGTAAAACACTAAATTGTTATACATAAATGAAATGTTTGTTAGACAGGTAGGGGATAAAAATGCAAACAGATCTATTAAATATATTTTTCGAAGAGTCAGAAGAACATTTACAGTCGCTAAATGAAAATGTGCTAGTGTTAGAGCAAAATCCTGCTGATATGGATGTTGTGGGAGAAATATTCCGCTCCGCTCATACATTCAAAGGTATGTCTGCGAGTATGGAATTTACGGAGATGGCTGATTTAACGCATAAGATGGAAAATGTGTTAGATGAAATTCGTCATGGAAATATAGTTGTAAATGCGGATATTATTGATGTGATTTTTGAGTGCATTGATAATTTGGAGAAGATGGTTGCAGATGTGCAACAAGGTGGAATGGGCAATATTGATGTAGCCTCAACTAAACAGAAATTAGAAGCGTTATTGAACGGCAATGTAGAAACTCCTACGGAACATATAGAGCAAAATCATATAGACAACGATGATGCAGTTTCGCATGAAGTGCATATAACAGTTGAACAGCAAGCGATTTTAAAAGCAGTACGTGCCATTATGTGTATTGAAGCATTGCAAAATGTAGGGAATATACAAAAAACAGCTCCGAGTATTGAAGAAATTGAAGCAGATGCTTTCGGATTTGAATTTACAGTATTTATGGATACGGATTGTAGTATAGAAGAGTTGAAACAAGTAGTACTTCATGTTTCTGAAATTGAGAAAGTGGAAGTAAAGCAAGGAGAACCTATATCGAAGGAAGTAGCTTCTAAAAAAGTTGTTACACAAGAAGCTGTGCAAGTAGAAGAAAAGCTACAACCAGCTGTGGCTACTCAGGTAGAATCACCGATAGAGGCAACGAATCAACCTTCAAGTACTATGCCAGCTAAAAGTACTACAAAAACGAAAAATGCTAAAGTGGAGAATCGTTCAATTCGTGTTCAATTAGAGAAAATCGAAAGATTAATGAATATGTTTGAAGAAAGTGTAATTGAACGTGGGCGTATTGATGAATTGGCTCAAACGATTCAAAACAAGGAGCTAATTGAACATTTAAATCGATTAGGCGATATTTCAAAAGATATTCAAAATGTACTATTAAATATGCGTATGGTGCCGATTGAAACTGTGTTCAATCGTTTCCCGCGTATGGTACGTATGTTAGCGAAAGATTTAGGGAAAAAAATCGATTTACAAATTACAGGTGAAGATACTGAAGTAGATAAAATTGTTATTGATGAAATCGGTGATCCGCTCGTTCATTTAATTCGAAATGCAATCGATCACGGTGTTGAAACTGTTGAAAAACGACGTGATGCAGGTAAAAATGAGACAGGTACGATTAAATTAGAAGCCTTTCATAGTGGAAATCATGTCGTTATTCAAATTACGGATGATGGAAACGGTATTAATAAAGGGAAAGTATTAGAAAAAGCGATTAAAAATGGCGTTGTAACTGAAGCAGATGCGAATAGATTAACAGATCGTGAAGTGTTTGATCTTATTTTCCAACCAGGATTTAGTACAGCTGAAGTTGTATCAGATCTTTCTGGACGCGGTGTCGGATTAGATGTTGTAAAACATACGATTCATAGTTTAGGTGGGCATTTAATTATTGATTCTGAGGAAGGAAAGGGAAGTACATTTAGAATTGAACTTCCATTAACGTTATCTATTATTCAATCTATGCTTGTTCAAACGAATGATAAGCGTTATGCTTTACCTCTTGGAAATATCGTTGAAGCAATTCGAATTAAGAGAGAAGACATCCAATCCTTACAAGGAAAAGATGTGTTAAATTATCGTAATCAAATTATTGAAGTGAAACATTTAAGTACTGTATTTGGTGAAAAAACAGTAGATGAGGCGTTTGCGTCATATGATGGTCAAATGGTTCCTGTGTTAATTGTTCGTAATACACATCGCAGCTATGGACTTATTGTAAACACAATTATCGGTCAAAGAGAAATAGTCTTAAAGTCATTAGGTGACTTCTTTGCAGAGAGTTCTAACTATTTCTCTGGTGCGACGATTCTCGGTGATGGACGAGTGGTCCTCATTTTAAACCCAGAAGGTTTATAATAGGAATGAAGGAAAGCTCCCCACTTGTATACAATTGGGGAGCTTTTTGGCTAATCGCTACGAATCTAATAATGGGAATACATACATATTAACGTTTTATATAATAAGTTTGTTAAAATTAAATGAGAGTTTATATTATTTGATAGAAAAACAGAAATGAGGAGGCAGGGAAAATGCCTGAGCAACACACAAAAGGGGATACGAGCACGATTGTGCTAGAAAAAGAAAATGAGCATTTAACGCCTCAAGAATGCGATATTCTTGGCGAAATTGCAAATATATCATTTGGTTCAGCTTCGACTGTATTATCAACAATTTTAAATAGGCAAGTAAGCATTACTGCTCCTCGCATAGAGTTGGTAGATTTATATGATTCAAGAGATGTCGAAGTTCCACATGTTGTATTAAACATTCATTTTACAAAAGGGTTGGATATGGAAAACCTTCTTGTCCTTAAGCAAGATGTTGCATTATCCATTGCTGATTTAATGATGATGGGAACAGGTGAAGTGGAGGACGGAAAAGAACTTGGCGAATTAGAGCTAAGTGCTGTACAAGAAGCGATGAATCAAATGATGGGATTCGCAGCTACATCTATGTCGGAATTCTTCCAAGATACAGTAGATATGTCTCCGCCGACGATTAAAGTTGTAAAGTTATCAGAAGAAATGGAGAAAATTTCTGAAATCGATGGGAATCATACGATTGTTAAAGTGTCGTTTGATTTAAAGATAGATAATCTTGTAAACTCTAAACTTGTACAAATTGTTTCAGTTGATCATGCGAAACAAATGGTAAATAAATTAATGCAATTATCTGGTGAAGTAGAAGAAACAGTCGAACCAGCAGAAGTAGTGGAAACTGAGATTGTAGAAGAACAAGTTGAAAAAGAGCATTTAACACAAGAAGAGAAAGATGTACTTGGTGAAATTGCAAATATTTCAATTGGTTCCGCTTCAACAGTATTGTCAACGCTTTTAAATCAGCCAGTTACAATTAGTACACCAAATGTGGAAGCAATCAATGTTCGTCATTATGATGGAGTACCAGTGCCATTTGTTATTTTAAATGTCGACTTTGTTGAAGGGCTAAAGAATGAGAATGTATTCGTATTTACGAAAGATGTCGCCTTAACAATGGTAGATTTAATGATGATGGGAACAGGGGAAGTTGATCCGGAAAAAGAGCTTACTGAATTAGAACTGAGCGGTATTAAAGAAATTATGAACCAAATGATGGGTCATGCTGCTACGGCGATGTCAGAAATGTTCCAAGAAAAAATGGACATGACGCCGCCAAATGTTAAATTTGTAACGTTAAAAGAAGAAATGGAGTATTTGGGAGAGTCAATGGAAGTGGACGAACTCGTTCAAATTACGTTCAATCTTGAAATTGGCGATCTGCTTCAATCGAAAATGTATCAAATTTTGCCAATTTCTGAAGCGAAAGAAATGGTAAGGCGACTTCTGTATCCAATGGTGGAAGAAGACGAGATTGCCACAGAAGAAATTGAAGAAGAAAAAATTGTAGAACCAGTTGTGCAACCTATTGAATTTAAAGAAGTAAAACAAATGGAACCAGTATATATGGACACGTCCATTCTACAAAATGTAGAAATGAATGTGAAATTTGTATTTGGAAGTACAGTGAAAACGATTCAAGATATATTAAGTTTACAAGAAAATGAAGCAGTTGTGCTAGATGAGGATATTGATGAACCAATTCGTATTTATGTAAATGATGTATTAGTGGCGTATGGTGAACTTGTAAATGTAGATGGATTTTTTGGAGTAAAAGTGACGAAATCACTATAAGGCATTGAAATAGGAGTTTGAACTAGTAGATGAAAAACGTAAAGTTTTTTCTAATGAGTTGGCTATGCATACATGTGTGCTTGTTCTTCCCCTTGCAAAGTCAGGCTGAGGAACAAATTGAGTCAGATCAAAAAATAAATGAAGTGAATGTACAAGAAGAAAATAAGGAATCTCAAGAATCGTCAGAACAAGTGGAAACGAAGCAAGATGAAGAGAAACAAAAAGAAGCAGAGCAACAAGAAGTAGTAAATAAACAATTGAATGAAAGAAAGATAGAAACAGAACAAGGAATTATTACAGTAAATAAGCCGGAGCTTAAAGTTGGCGAAGAAGTGCGAATTGCTGTAGAACCAAATGGGAAAAACATTCAAAGTATGAAAGGTATATTGCAGTTACAAAAAAATGGGGAGCAATATGCGCAAGAAAGAATGTTATCTTTTGAGTATGATGAAGAAACGAAGAGCTGGGTTGCTAACTATAAAGCAGGGGATTTTGATTTGCAAGGTGATTGGAATCTTCAGCTCGTTCAAAGTTACAAAGAGAATGAGAAAGAAGAGCTCATAAAAAATGAAGTGAAAGTCCCGCTCATTCGTATTAAAAATGAAACGCCAACTATAGATAAAGAATTGCCAAAGTTACAGAAAGTTACTATTGATGAAGTAAAAGAGAACTTAGTTGAACGAAAACAGGGAGATTCTATACATATACGAGTAAAAGCGTCAGATATAGAATCGGTTGTAAAAGAAGTGCGCGTTACATTAAAAGGGAAAGAAAATAAAGAGCTTTCGTTTTTATTAGACTACAACAAGCATGATATGGATTGGCAAAAAGTATTTGAAATAACAGAAGCATTGCCGGCTGGGCCATACGAATTACTTGTAGAGATAATAGATGCAGCAGGTAATAAACTTGTTGAGGAAAGTGAATATACCATTTCTGTTTTGGCGCCAAAAAATGAAGATGATAAAAAGATAGAAGAGAAAGAAGATAAATTAGATAATAAACTAGAAAATGAATTAGAAGATAAGAAAGAAAATGAGAAGCAAGAAGATTCCAAAGTCAAAAACCCGGTTCCAGAAGAAAATTTGCCAGTTGTTCAAATTCCGAAGCGAGATGAGAAAGTAAATAAGTTTATAAAAGAACCGTTGAAAGAGAAAGAGGAATTTACTTACGTTATAAAAGAGCCGTTCGAAGACAACAAGGAAGTACATAAGGCGAAGGACCAAAAAGAGAAAAATAACAAACAAGTTGCCTCTAAAAAGAAAGAACAAAAAGAAGAACCGAAAGACAAGAAAGAAGAAAAAGGTGAACAGGGAGTGCAAGCTTCTGATGTGTTTACTATCATGTCAGGTTTATTCGTACTGTTTTTAGTTTTAAAGAGTAATAAAGAATGGGGCTAATTATTTCATAGTAGTGGAGGCGCTTAAATGGAGATTAAACGTACGACAATTGAAGATAAGGCGTTACAACCATTAAAACAGCCTGCAGCTATTTCGGAGCATGAAATCCAGAAAGAACGAAAGCGTAGCAATTTAGTGTTTACTGGACAGTCTAAAATTATTTCGAAAAATAATGAAATAGGCATTTTACTTGCAAGTTTAAGTGAAGGAAAGATTATGAAGGAAATGCTTTCTAAAGAGATGGATACAGTGTTACAACTTTTTAAAAAGTTACATACGTTATCTGGAGAAGGTAAGCAAACAGAAAAAATATTTGAACAAGTAATTAGAAGCCTACAAGGGCTTGTTAAGCAGGCGCATATAAAAGAACTTCCTTTGTTAGATGGAACATATGATTTCGCTGAAGTACAACTATCATTTGGTAGAAAAGTACATATTCCGTTACTAGATGTGAGTGCACTTATCTCTAGAGTGGAAAGTGATTCTTCAGAAGGAAATATAAATTTGATGGTAACGGTTATTACTGCTTATATAACGAAATTGTCTAACGAAACAATTTTAATTAGTGTTACAGACCGCATTGCTAAAGATCGGGATGTAAGTGTATGGAGAGCGCTTGCGGAAATGAACATGACACAATTATCACAGGCATTGAAACAAACGATGCAAGAACATAAATGGTCTATGACGCTTCTTTTTCTCTTTATATGGATTGTCGGTATTATTTTAATTCGAGTTATGTAAAAAGGTCGTCACTCCATTGTGACGACCTCTTTTATATTTTTTCGTAGAAGAATGTATCAAATCGCTGAAGATTGTAACGCTCGGGTGTTAAAATTTGTTCCGTACTACCAACAAATAGTACACCGCCTTTTCGTAAAGAACGACTAAATTTTTCGTAAAGTTTTACTCTTGCTTCTTCTGTGAAATATATCATTACATTGCGACAAATAATCAAATCATAATTTGTATCGAATGACTGCATTAAAAGGTCATGTTGTTTAAACGAGACGTTTTGTTTAATGTTTTGATGCAATGAATATAGATCATTCTCTTTTGTGAAATGACGTTCTTTCAAATCAGTAGGTAATTCCTTTAAAGAACGTTCTGTATATTGACCGCGTTTTGCGGTTTCTAGAATATGAAAATCAAGATCTGTTGCTTGAATTTCAAAACGAAATGGAGCAAGATGCTTCGATAAAATTAAAGAGAGTGTATACGGTTCTTCACCAGCAGCGCAGGCGGCACTCCATACCTTTAATTTTCCGCTATTTTGTTCGAGTAATTTTGGTAGTGCTTTCGACTCTAAAGTTTGCCATCGTTCTTTATTTCTAAAAAACTCTGAAACGTTAATTGTAATATAGTCAATAAAATTTAAAAATAAATTTTGATCAGCGCGTAATTTGTTTAAGAAATTAGTGTAGTTTTCGAAGCCTTTTCTCGAAATGAAAGCATCGATTCTACGGCGCATTCTATCTTGTTTATATGAAGCGATGTCCATATTGAATTGTTGTTTAAAACTCGCGATAAAATGATCATAATCTTGTTCAATTATCATATTTACAATGGGCACAATAATGATATTGTGCCTCCCCCTTTACATCATACGAATTTTTTGTTCAAAGCTTTTTTTCATTTGCTTTTCATGTAATCCTGGTAAATCATAAATGACAGCATCAATACCTGCTTCTTTTGCAACATCGACAGGGATGACAGATGTATGTTTGTCCCCATTATAAAAACAGAGAACTAAATCAGTGTCTTCAATAATTTGTTTAACAAAAAACATATAATCTGATCGGTAAATGGAGTCAGAAGGATGATCAAAAGCAACATATTCGGCTCCGTGTTTTTTTAAGTAATCAACGACTTCTTGGAATTCATCTGTAATTGCTTGCAATGGTTGCAGCGTGTAAAGGCATAAATTTTGAGCGAGTCTTTCATTCTCAACGAAAAAACGAAGAACCTCATTTTCAATAGATTTATAACATAATATGTAAATTTTATGTTTGTGAGCATAGTCAGTTAAAAATTTTTTAATTTCTTCTTGATCTAATGCTGTTAATTGATTTGAACCACAAAGGAAAATATTCATAGAATTGTGCCACCTCATGCTAAATTGTAACATATCTTTTATAAAAAATAACTGCAAAATATTACTGTTCAGAGTATAATTATAAATAACTGGATTTTACGATTAAGTTTAGGAAGAAATAAAAAAATAAATAGGTGATATATATGCTACGTTCTATCTCGCATAATCCAATTTTATCGCATATACCACCTGCTACTCAAATGCCGAAAGAAGCAAATGTCAGGACAGGACTTGCATTTTCGGATAATTTGCATGCAGATCCGAAAAAAGATAAATTACTAGAACAAATGGAAGCGTTTGTCGATAATATTGGAGAAATTAAAGAGAAAATTGAAATGGAATTAACGCTTGATAATGTAATGGAATACAAAAATACAGTAAAATCATTTTTGAATTTTTACGTTGATAATGTATTGCAGTATAAAGATGTCATGTCTCGTCACCCACGTTACGGATATTCACAGAAAATGACGATTGTGAAACAGGCAGAAATGGGATTGAATGAATTAGAAGATGTGATGAACTTAATTAATACGAAAACAGGACATTTAGAAATGTTAAATCAAATTGGAGAAATCCATGGTTTAATTGTGAATTTAGTCTTGTAAAAGGAAGGAAGCTATATGTACATACAATTATATGAAAAGCTTGTTATTATACAAAAAGCGTATGAAAATATTCAAGCGCTTGGAGAGCAAATATATGAGAATTTAAAAAATAAAAATGTAAATGCAGTTCAAAAGTTACAAGTAGAGCAATTGCAGTACATTGATGGTTTAAAAGGGTTATCAAGCTCATTTGAAGAAATGGTTGTTCAGTTCTGTAAAGAACAAGGAGTTGAATCGTTTCGTGTAAGTGCGTTATTTTCGTATTTTTCTCAAGAAGAAATTGAAAAAATGAAAGAATTACAAAAAAACGTAACTGAATTAGAAGAGAATGTAAAAATGATTCTTTTGAAAAATCAATATTACTTAAACGTACTATTAAAAACTACAGAAAGTATTGTGGATTCTGTTTCTGAATATAATTTAGAGCGAAACAATAATTCGCAAATCTTTATGAACGAACTATTGTAAAGGAGAAGTGAAGCTTTATGAGATTATCTGATTATAATACACCGCTATCGGGCATGTTAGCGGCTCAAATGGGGTTACAAACAACGAAACAAAACTTGTCTAACATTCATACACCGGGTTATGTGCGTCAAATGGTGAATTACGGATCTGTTGGAGCAAGCAATGGTCATACGCCAGAACAGAGAATTGGTTACGGTGTACAAACGCTAGGTGTTGACCGTATTACTGATGAGGTAAAGACGAAGCAGTTTAATGATCAATTATCTCAACTCTCTTACTATAACTACATGAATTCGACTTTATCACGTGTAGAGTCTATGGTTGGAACGACAGGAAAGAATTCATTATCTAGTTTAATGGACGGTTTCTTTAATGCCTTTCGTGAAGTGGCAAAAAATCCAGAACAACCAAACTACTACGATACATTAATTTCTGAAACTGGGAAGTTCACAAGTCAAGTGAATCGTCTTGCGAAAAACTTAGATACAGTGGAAGCACAGACAGCAGAAGATATTGAGGCGCATGTTAATGAATTTAATCGTCTTGCTGCTAGTTTAGCAGAAGCGAATCATAAAATTGGACAAGCAGGTACACAAGTGCCGAATCAACTTTTAGACGAAAGAGATCGCATCGTTACAGAGATGTCTAAGTATGCAAACATCGAAGTATCTTATGAATCTATGAATCCTAATATCGCGAGTGTTAGAATGAATGGTATTTTGACAGTAAATGGACAAGATACATATCCACTTCAATTAAATAAAGAAAAAGACCCAATGTCAGTTGAGATTTACGGTTCAGAAATCTCTGTAACTAGCGGGGCGATAAAATCAGCGATTGATACGAAAGCGAAGATTGTTGAATATAAAAAAAATCTCGAAGACTTAATGAGTTCGATGAAAAATCAAGTGAATACAGTGATGGGAAAAGATTTCTTCGTTGGAGATTATGCGAAGGATATGAAGTTAAATCCAGAATTCCAAAAAGATGTTTCGAAAATGAAAATGTCTGCTGAAACAGCAAATAAACTAGCAGCAGTTACAGATGACGATTATAAAGAAGGTCTTTCTTATAAACAAGCATTAGACCAATTTATAGTTCGTGTTGCATCTGATAAAAGTGCAGTAAATGGTTATCAAAAAATTCATGGCGACTTACTAGAAGGTATTCAACAAGAAAAAATGAGCGTTGAAGGTGTAAATATGGAAGAGGAAATGGTAAATTTAATGGCCTTCCAAAAATATTTCGTCGCAAACTCTAAAGCTATTACTACGATGAATGAAGTGTTTGATAGTCTATTTTCGATTATTCGATAAGTGATAATAATTGATTGGAAATATATAAGGAGGAGATAGAAATGAGAGTATCTACATTTCAAAATGCAAACTGGGCAAAGAATCAGTTAATGGATTTGAATGTGCAACAACAATACCATAGAAACCAAGTAACTTCAGGGAAGAAAAATCTTCTTATGAGTGAAGATCCACTTGCAGCGAGTAAATCATTTGCGATTCAACATTCATTGGCGAATATTGAACAAATGCAAAAAGATTTAGCTGACTCAAAAAATGTATTAACACAAACTGAGAATACTTTACAAGGTATTTTTAAATCTTTAACGAGAGCAGATCAATTAACGGTACAGGCATTAAATGAGCCAAATGGTGAAAAAGAATTGAAAGCCATCGGTGCAGAGATTGATCAAATTTTAAAACAAGTTGTATATTTAGCGAATACGAAAGAGCAAGGTCGTTATATTTTCGGTGGTGATAGTGCAGAAAAGTCACCATTTACAGAAGATGGTACGTACCAGGGCGGAAAAAATGATGTGAACTGGCAATTAAATGATGGTTATGAATTAAAGGCATTTCGTAACGGAGAAGCATTATTATCCCCGGTTATAAAAACGTTAAAACAGATGAGCGAAGCGATGCAAAAAGGTGACCAAAAAGCGTTACAACCGTTATTAGGAGAAAATAAGAAAAACTTAGATGGCATCATTAACCGTACAACTGAAGTTGGTTCAACAATGAACACAATGGAGACGTTTAAAACAATTTTAAGTGAGCAAAATTTAGCGCTTCAAGAAAACCGTAAAGAAATTGAGGATGTTGATTTAGCGGTCGCAATTTCTGACTTGGCATATATAAATGCAACGTATGAAGCGACGCTTAAAGCGGTTAGTACGATGAGTAAAACGAGTATTTTAGACTACATGTAATCTATAAGGAGTGAGAAAAATGGCAGGAACAACGATGACAGGTATTGGTGGTAGACAACAAATTTGGAACCTCGGAAATAATATGATCGATACTTCTAACTTCGTCGAATTAGAAATGAATGCTTTAGATATGAGGAAAACACCATATACGAAAGAAAAGAATGACCTTACAAATGATAAACTACTATATACAAGTTTAAAATCAGAATTTAGTTCTTTTACACAAACTTTTAAAAACTTAGCGGCTTTTAAAGGAAATGAGAAAAAAGTAACGACAACACAAGACGGTTATATTAATGTAAAAGCTGATGGTGGTGCGATTGCAGGAACTTTTAATATGACGATTACACAGCTTGCACAGCGTCATCAAATAGCTTCAAATGAAATTAAAGATATAAATGCAAAGCTTCCTAAAGATGAAACATTAAAACTAGGTGGTAAAGAACTAAAAGTAACAACTGATATGACATATAAAGATTTAATTAATAAGATTAATGATGGAGATTATGGCGTATCAGCTTATACACTTGGAAATAAAATTTTCATGACCTCGAAAAAAGAGGGAACAGATGGACAGATTAAGTTTGAGGCGAACACATCTACACTATTTCAAGATATGGGTTTAGCTAAGGCGGATGGCACAGCGCTCAATACAATCAATGAAGCACAAAATGCTATGTATACTATTAATGGTATCAAAGGGGAAGGTTCTACTAATACAATTGAAGCTCTTCCTGGTGTGAAAATTGAGTTGTTAAAGGTAACTGAGCCAAAAGTAGAAGGAGCGCCAGATGCTGGTACAACAACAGATCCAAAAGCAAAAGGTATAGATCTGAAATTTACAGTAAGTGATTCAAACGTAACAGATGCATCGAATGTTATTAAAAAAATGGTAGCTGATTATAATAAAGCTGTTTCTACAGTAGATATCTTTGCTGGAAAAGGTGGAGCTTTCCAAGGTCAAGCTATTATGCAAAGTGTACGTCAGGCAATGAACAATGTCGTAACATTTTCTCAAGATGGCAATTATTTATTCACATTTGGTATTCAATTAAAGCAAGATGGAACGATGGAAGTTAATGATGAAAAATTAACACAAGCATTAAAAGAAAAACCCGATGCAGCGAAGCAATTTTTCTTTAGTTCTAACGGTTTAGGAAAAATGATGGAAGAACCGCTTGATAAACTATTCGGTGATAAAGGTGTGGTCGGCGAGAGAGTTAAAAACATTGACTCACGTGTAAGTGATTTAGATAAAAAGATTAAAGATATTGAGACGCAAAACTTGCAAAAGCAAGATGAAATTGTGAAGAAGTATCAAAAGCTAGAGAGTACATTGGCGGCGCTTGATAGCCAACTAAAAACAATTAAAGCAATGACAAAACAAAAAAGTGATGATTAATGAAAGTTGAGGAAGTGATCGTATGCAAGCATGGCAACGTTATATGCAAAATGATATTATGACGAGTAATCCGATTAAAAATACAATTTTTATTTATGAAAGATGTATTGTAGAGTTTCGTAATTTAGAAGAACTTTTACATACTTTTAAACTACAAGAAGGGGACGCACTTCTTGAAAAATTAGAACGTATTTTTGAAGAACTAAAACTTCAATTAAATCCTGAAATTACGAAAGATTTATATGATAGTCTCTATGGTTTATATGATTGGATTAGCATTCAAATTCAAACGATGAAAGTAACGCGTGAGGCGAAAGATATTGATGCAATTGTGAAAGTGTTACAAGATTTAATAGACGGTTACCGCGGAGCACTTGAAAATGAACAATGATATTTATCGGACGTTTGTCAGCTGTTTTAATGAAATCGGTGAATTGCAAGTGTCAGACAGAGAGTTTGCTGAGAAGAGTGAAATGTTAAATCGCTGGATGATGACATTGGATGAAGAAACGCGTGCGCAAGTTGCGGCGGAGGTAAGCCCATTCATTATTAAGGCAGCTCAACATATTCGAGATAAGCAAAAGATTTTGGAAGAAATGATTATGACAAATGATGGGCGAATGAAGGCTAATTCATTTTACGGTAAATATTAATAATAACGTTTGGAAACAGATTCCCCTTTTAAAAGGGGGTCTATTCCTTCGTTTACATAAAGAACTCCGCTGATTGAGGTTTCATTTTATGACTGTGATGAAAAAATAATAGTAATCTAAATAATAGAAAAATGGACTTTAGTTTATATATTGAAATGTTCTATAGATTACCGTGTGTATACAGTTTTTTGCATTCTTTTTATATTTTTATATTTTTCTAAAGACAACAATGAAAAAATGGAATAAAATATGTAAGGGTACATAATAGTAAATATTTTAATAAACGCATATAAGAAAATAAATAATGAAGTGAAACTTCTATCAGTGGATCATTACGTTAGAAAAGGAAGGGTGTGGAATATGCCAGATTTAGTAAGTGATGTAAGCCATTATATGAATTATTTAGTAACGAAACGAAATACTGTTTCTAGTAATATTGCAAATGCGAATACACCTGGCTATAAAGCACAAGATGTAACATTTGCTGAGCAGATGAATAAAAGTAGTGCGTTATATAAAAATAATGCGGCTGATTTAAAGAGCAATCCAGATTTATATCAAACGAATGAAATGCACTTGCCGACAGTAAATACGAAAAATACATATGCAAAGATTCAAACAAAATCAATGCAAACGAATAAAGACGGAAATAGTGTGGATGTAACGACAGAAATGCTAGATTTAATGAAAGCAAATCAGTTATACGGTATTTCAATTAACGCAATTAATACACAATATGCAATTAACCAAGCGGCACGCGGACGTTAAAAGTAGAAGGAGAGACAACGGATGTTTCAGGCAATTAATGCAAGTGGCTCAGGGCTAACAACAGCGAGAAAGTGGATGGAAGTTACTTCTAACAATATTGTAAATGCAAATACGACGGCGGCTCCGGGGGCAGATTTATATGAGCGTCGTAGTGTGGTGTTAGAATCAAACAATAGTTTTGCAAGTATGTTAGATGGGGCTCCTACTAATGGAGTAAAAATAAAAAGTATTGAAGCAGACAAAACAGAAAATTTAGTGTATGATCCGACGCATCCGCACGCAAATGAAGAAGGATATGTACGTTATCCAAATATTGATGTAACTGCTGAAATGACGAATGTAATGGTTGCTCAAAAAATGTATGAAGCGAATACGAGTGTATTAAATGCGAATAAAAAAATGCTTGATAAAGATTTAGAAATCGGCCGAGGATAAGGGGGAAAATCGTAATATGAAAATTCAACCAATGCTACATACACAACCATTTGGAGCAATTCAGTCAATTGGTGCACCGAAAACTTCTCAAACATCGGTAGCTCCGGAGAAAAAGTTTATTGATTTATTGGAAGATATGAATCAAACGCAAAACAATGCACAAACAGCAGTATATGATTTACTAACTAAAGGGGTAGGAGAAACACATGACGTTTTAATTCAGCAAAAGAAAGCTGAGTCTCAAATGAAAACGGCTGCTCTCGTACGTGATAATCTTATTGAAAATTATAAGTCACTAATTAATATGCAAATTTAGGAAAGTGGACGGGTGTGTTTAAATGGAAAAGATGAAAAATGTTATCCAATCGTTAAAAACGTGGCATAAGTTAGTAATCGGTGCTGCGCTTTTAGCGATTGTAACAGGAGCACTTTTATACTTCACCTTGCCAGATAAATATGTTGTTGTATATCAAAATTTAAATGATGCAGATAAACAAGAGATTACAGCAGAATTATCGAAGTTAGGTGTCGATTACCAATTAGCGGCCGATGGTTCAATTCGTGTGCAAAAGAATGATGCTCCATGGGTTCGAAAAGAAATGAATGGGATGGGCTTACCGTTTAATTCGAAAAGCGGTGAAGAAATTTTATTAGAAAGCTCTCTCGGTTCAAGTGAACAAGATAAAAAAATGAAGCAAATTGTCGGTACGAAGAAGCAATTGGAACAAGATATTGTAAGAAACTTTGCGACAGTTGAAACGGCAAATGTTCAAATTACATTGCCTGAAAAAGAGACGATTTTTGATGAAGAAAAAGCGAAAGGAACAGCGGCGATTACGGTTGGAGTGAAACGTGGACAATTGTTAACGGCTGATCAAGTTGCAGGTATACAGCAAATGATTAGTGCAGCGGTTCCTGGTGTGAAAGCAGAAGAAGTAAGTGTTATTGATAGTAAAAAAGGTGTTATCTCAAAAGGAGCAGATGAAGCACATTCTAGTAGTTCCTCTTCTTATGAGAAAGAAGTAGAGATGCAGCACCAACTTGAAGGTAAATTAAAGCAAGATATTGATGCAACGTTAATGACGATGTTTAAACCGAATGAATATAAAGTGAATACGAAAGTATCTGTAAACTACGATGAAGTTACACGTCAGTCAGAGAAGTATGGTGATAAAGGTGTACTTCGTAGTAAACAAGAGCAAGAAGAAAGCTCTACTGCGCAAGAAGGGGCAGATACGAAGCAAGGTGCTGGTATTACAGCGAACGGTGAAGTGCCAAACTACGGTACGAACAATAATCAAAATGGTAAAGTTGTCTACGATAATAAAAATGGCAACAAAATCGAAAACTATGAAATAGATAAAACAGTTGAAACAATTAAGAAACACCCAGAATTAACGAAAACGAATGTTGTTGTATGGGTAGATAATGATACGTTAGTAAAACGAAGAATTGATATGACAACTTTTAAAGAAGCAATCGGAACAGCGGCAGGACTTCAAGCTGATCCGAACGGTAACTTTATAAATGGTCAAGTTAACGTTGTAACTGTTCAGTTCGATCAGCCGAAAGCTGAAAAAGAGAAAGAGCCAGAAAAAAGTGGTATGAACTGGTGGTTATTCGGTGGAATTACAGCTGGCTTATTAGCAATCGGTGGTCTAGTATGGTTCTTATTAGCAAGACGTAAGAGAAAGAAAGAAGAAGAGGAATATGAAGAATACTTAGCAGAAGATGAAATTGCTGCAAGTAATGAAAGTATCTTGGAAATTCCTGAAGAAAAAATAGTGCCAGAGCCAAAACCTGAACCAGAAGAACCGAAAGAACCAACGTTAGATGAACAAGTGCAGGATGCTACGAAAGAACATGTAGAAGGTACTGCAAAAGTAATTAAAAAATGGTTAAACGGACAGTAAGGGAGGAACAACGATGTTAGATGAAATCTCCTCCAAAGAAAAAGCTGCCATCCTCATTCGTACATTAGACGAAGGGGTGGCAGCAAAAGTCATTGAATATATGACAGCTGAGGAAAAAGAAGTATTACTTCGTGAAATTGCGAAGTTTCGTGTATATAAACCAGAAACGTTAGAGAATGTACTAGGAGAGTTCTTATATGAACTAAATGTAAAAGAATTGAACTTAGTCACTCCAGATAAAGAGTATATTCGTCGTATATTTAAAAACATGCCAGAAGACGAACTGGAAAAATTATTGGAAGACCTTTGGTATAACAAAGATAATCCATTTGAATTCTTAAATTCACTTACAGATTTAGAACCACTTCTTACAGTGCTTAATGATGAGTCACCACAAACAATTGCAATTATCGCTTCTTATATTAAACCGCAACTTGCGTCTCAATTAATTGAGAGATTGCCAGATCATAAGCGAGTAGAAACGGTAATGGGTATTGCGAAACTAGAACAAGTTGATGGTGAATTAATTAATCAAATTGGTGAGTTGTTAAAAACGAAATTAAATAATATGGCATTTAGTGCAATTAATAAAACTGATGGCTTGAAAACAATCGTAAACATTTTAAATAATGTTTCACGAGGTGTTGAAAAAACAGTCTTTCAAAAACTGGATGAAGTCGATTATGAGTTATCTGAGAAAATTAAAGAAAATATGTTTGTCTTTGAAGACTTACTTGGTCTTGAAGATCTTGCGCTTCGCCGTGTATTAGAAGAAATTACAGATAACGGTGTTCTTGCGAAAGCACTTAAAATTGCAAAAGAAGAAATTAAAGAGAAATTATTTACATGTATGTCTTCAAACCGTAAAGAGATGATTCTAGAAGAATTAGATGGCTTAGGACCGCTTAAGATGACGGATGCTGAAAAAGCGCAGCAAACGATCACTGGTACAGTGAAAAAGCTAGAGAAAGAAGGAAGAATTATCGTTCAAAGAGGTGAAGAGGATGTCCTTATTTAAAAACAGAATTCCGAAGAATTCTGTTTCTTTTTCTGAAGAAACGTATGAATTACAATTTCCAAAACCAGCTTCAGTCCAAATAGAAGAGGAAGAATTACAAGCAGATCATGCAGAGCTTCGCGCCCAGCAAGAATCATTACATATGGAAATGAATCAGCTAAGGCAAGAGCAGCAAATGCTAGAACGAGAGCGTCAGCAGTTATTACAAGATAAAGAACAATTTCAAATGCATATTCATGAACAAATGGAACAGATGGAAGCAGCGCGTGTGCAGTTTCAAAAAGAACAACAAGAAATAGCATATGAATGGACAGAGTTATTATGGGATCAATCATTTCATTTAGCAGAAAAAATCGTGAATCAAGCGGTAGATTCACGATTGCTTGATGTGCTACCTATTTTAACTGGCATCGTGCAAACATTGCCAACTTCGTTTGAAAAATTAATCATTACAGTACATCCAGAAACGTTTGAACGTATTCAAGAAGAGAAGGAGAATACGAAAGAATATTGGTTACTACAATTAGTAGAATGGAAATATGATTTCTCCCTGCAGTTTGGTGAATTTGTTCTGGAAGAAGAGAAAGAGTTCTTTGAATTTAAATTTGCACCTATATTTGCGAAACTTCGTCAGAAATGGGAAGAAGAGAAGTTATTTGAGGAGCAAAATGTATGAGCCGCCTGTTAATGAATGAGAACGAAAAATGGAATAAGTTCATTGAAACACCGCTGTATACGAAAGTAGGCAAAGTTCATAGTGTACAAGAACAGTTTTTCGTAGCAAAAGGGCCGAAAGCGAAGATCGGAGATGTTTGCTTCGTTGGAGAACATAACGTCTTATGTGAAGTGATTGCCATTGAAAAAGAAAATAATATGCTACTTCCATTTGAACAGACAGAAAAAGTATGTTATGGAGATTCAGTGACACTAGTTTCAGAAGATGTTGTTGTACCACGTGGTAATCACTTGCTCGGAAAAGTGTTAAGTGCAAATGGTGAAGTGTTAAATGAGGAAGCTGAAAACATTCCATTACAGAAAATAAAACTAGATGCACCGCCTATACATGCATTTGAACGTGAAGAGATTACCGATGTATTTGAAACAGGAATAAAATCAATTGATTCTATGCTAACAATTGGTATTGGTCAAAAGATTGGTATTTTTGCTGGGTCAGGTGTTGGTAAATCAACTTTACTTGGAATGATAGCAAAAAATGCAAAAGCTGATATAAACGTTATTAGTTTAGTAGGAGAACGTGGCCGGGAAGTAAAAGACTTTATTCGAAAAGAGTTAGGCGAGGAAGGTATGCGAAAAAGCGTCGTTGTTGTAGCGACGTCAGATGAAAGTCATCTTATGCAACTTCGTGCAGCGAAACTCGCAACGTCTATTGCTGAATACTTCCGTGATCAAGGTAATAACGTATTACTTATGATGGACTCTGTTACTCGTTTTGCCGATGCACGAAGAAGTGTTGATATTGCTGTTAAAGAGTTACCGATTGGTGGTAAAACACTATTAATGGAAAGTTATATGAAGAAGCTGTTAGAGCGGTCCGGTAAAACACAAAAGGGATCTATAACAGGTATTTATACGGTGCTTGTTGATGGGGACGATTTAAATGGTCCTGTACCAGATTTAGCACGTGGTATTTTAGATGGACATATCGTATTAAAGCGTGAGCTTGCAACGCTTAGTCATTATCCTGCAATTTCAGTATTAGATTCAGTAAGTAGGATTATGGAAGAAATCGTTTCACCACATCATTGGCAACTTGCAAATGAAATGAGAAAGATTTTATCAATTTATAAAGAAAATGAATTGTATTTTAAGTTAGGAACGATTCAAGAAAATGAAGAAAATGCTTATATTTTTGAATGTAAAAATAAAGTAGAAGGCATAAATACATTTTTAAAGCAAGGCCGATCGGATAGTTTCCCATTTGATGATATCGTTGAAGCGATACACCATATAGTATAAGGCCTCTGCCCAAGAGGTCTTATTTTTTTGTTTTTTAATATTTCACAGATTTTTTTGGAAAAAAACTATATAATAGAAAAAGAGAACGTTATAATAGGAAGGGGCTATGAAAACAGGTGGATAAACAGCAGTACGACACAATAAAATTGCAAATAAATCAAGAAAAAGAGCATATTTTAAAAGAAGTGTATGAATTAACAGCTGAAAAAAGAAAAATAGAACAGAAAAAAGAATATGATTTATATGTTGTGAAATCGCGTAGTAAAGTTGTACAAACTGGGCAACGTATTATGGCTGGCATGCTTTCTTCACATACGTTTTCACCTGAAAGAATAGAAGAATGGAATCGAAAAATTAAAAAAACAGAAGGTTTTATTCAAAAAAATGAAAGCCTTTTAGAGCAAGTAAAAGAAAAAGAACGTGTCATTGATGAGATGTATCAAGAAGATTGCAGAAAGCTTGCGAAAGCACAAGAAAAGCTGGAAGAAAAAATGCTTCTGGATTTGAAAATGTGTATGAATGGATGAGGTGAATGTAGTGATACAGTCTGTATTACCGGTGCAACAAAGTTTACCTCCGCAAAAAGAAAAAGGGCTAGAAGTACAATCGAAAAATGAAGATTCTTCATTCGATCGTACGATGAGAATCGAAAATAAAAAGCAGCCGAAAACGGAGAAAACGAAACGAGAAGAAGCACCAAAAGAAGAGAAAAAAGAATATAACCTTTCTAAACCATCGGTAACGAAAGAAGAACCAATTGTAAAGAAAGAAGAAAAAAAAGAGACAGAACAGTTGTTATTAGCTGTATCTGAGCAAATGGTTGCAATTGAGCAATTACATGTGCAGCCGGAATTGTTATATCAATACATACAAAAAATACAAGAGCTATATAAAGAATATGGCAATATTAAACTTAATGAATTACCTGCAGCTGAATTACAACAATTACAAGAACTTCTTTCAAATATGAATATCAAAAACGCTATATGTTTAGAAGATACAATGCAAATGGTATTAGACAAAATGAAGATGCCAGAGCAAACGATGCAAGCATTGAAGGTTGTAGAAACAGAAACTTGTAATATTGCAAAGGAACAAGAAGAGTCTAAAGAGGTAGATCTTCCGAAACTTGAGAGCGATGATGCAAAGGTAGAGTTGCCAGAAGTTGATGCATTAAACGACTCGAGCTCTGCAGGTGCAGAATTATTAAATAAAACGACGAGTACCGAACAAGTAGGGAAATCAAATAGTGGTGCTGAGAAAGTTTCATTACCTGACTTAGGAAAGAAAATGGAAGCGCAAGTAGAAGCGCTGCAAAAATTTGTAGTGAAACAAGAACGTGTTTTATTCCAGTTAAATCCAGAAAAACTTGGTACATTAACAGTGTTTATGAAAAAACACGGAGATCAAATTGACGTTCACGTAGAAATGGAAAAACACGATGCGAAAAAACGTGTTGAAATCATTTTTGATGAATTGAGATTAAAGTTAAAAGAAAAAGAAATCAATATTCAAATTAGCTATTCAGATAAAGATGAAAATCGTAAAGAACAGCGAGAACAAGAGCAAAGGCAAAAACAAAAATTAGCAAAAACAAATCATGAAAAACAACAATCAACAGAATTTGCGGGATTATTGGAGGAATAAAGCGTGCCAACAGTTGGATTAAATACAACGAGTATAAATCATATTCCGTTACAAGCAGGAGCGCAAAAAAGTAATGTACCTGTTAATGGTGTACAATCGCCAGTGCAACAAAGTAATGGAGTTTCGGCAGGAGCGCAAAAGACTCCTGGGGTAATGGGGAAAGATGATTTCCTAAAATTATTTTTATCAAGTTTCCAACATCAAGATCCATTTAATGCGATGGATATGAATCAAATGATGAATCAGACAGCGCAGTTATCTCTTATGGAACAAGTACAGAATATGACGAAAGCAGTAGATAAGCTGCAATCAACGATGTATTCAACAGCACTTGATGGTGGAATGAAGTTTTTAGGGAAATACGTAAGAGGTGTTGACGGCGAAGGAAACAAAGTAACTGGTCAAGTAGAGACAGTTCGCCTTGCAGAAAATAACGATGTGCAGCTCGTTATTAATAATAAAGTTGTATCTCTTCGTTTCGTTGAGAGAGTGTCTGATAAACCGATTGGAGAAACGAATCCAGAAGACGCAAAGAAAGACGATCAAAAAGTAACTGAAGAAGTAAAAACTACAAATTCATAAGGAGTGTCCATACGTTATGATTAAAGCGTTATATACAAGTATTACAGGAATGAATGCAACACAAAATGCATTAAGTGTAACTTCAAATAATATTGCCAATGCACAAACAGTAGGTTATAAAAAACAAAAAGCAATGTTTGATGATTTACTATATAACAATTCGATTGGTGCAAAAGGTGACGGTAAATACGCCGGAACAAATCCGAAAAGTATTGGTAACGGTGTGAAAATGAGTGGTACGGTTACGGATTATAGTGATGGCACAATTACGTTAACAGGTGGTAAAACACAAGCGGCAATGGAAGGTAATGGTTTCTTCGTTGTGGGTGATTCAAAAGGCGGAAATATGGAATTTACTCGTAAAGGTACGTTTGGGATATCTTCAGATTACTATATTACGAATACTGAAGGTCAATACGTATTTGCATACCCTGCAAATGAGGCAACTGGTGAAGTTGATTTATCTGGAATTCCAGGACCGTTGCAAATTCCAATGGGAACAGCAATTGGTGGTATTCGAACATCGAAAGGGACAATTAAAGGGAATATTCCAACTGGTGAAAAACAAATTACACAAGATTTACCTGTATATGATAATGCGGGGAATACATGGACAATGCGTGTAGAGTTTAAACAAACGAGTGAACATAACTATACATATAAAGTACAAATGCGTAATGACTCGAAAAAAGAAACAGGGTTTAAAGATGTTCCAGGTGCAGGTGGTAATATGACATTTGATGCTGTCGGAAATCCAAATCCGAAAGAGCAAGGAGCCAATATTCCATTTGACGGTGGCTCTATAAGATTAGACTTAAGTCATTTAACAAATCATCCAACAGATAAAACATTATCAGTAACAGACGTAGATGGTAGAGCAGCAGCGACGGTTAAAGATTGCTTCATTGCTGACGGTGGATACGTAATGGTAAAATATTCTGATGGAAGTATGAAATCTGCAGGTCAATTAGCTGTTGCGATGTTCCCGAACGAAGGCGGACTAATGAAAACAGGTAATGGTAACTATACAGCAACGAATACAACAGGTATTTTAGCTCTTGGTGCATCTGGTCAAAACGGTGCAGGTAAAGTACGCGGTGGTGCACAAGAAGGTGCAAACGTAGATTTATCTGTAGAATTCGTTGACTTAATGTTATACCAACGCGGATTCCAAGGAAATGCGAAAGTAATTAAAGTTTCAGATGAAGTATTAAATGAAGTTGTAAACTTAATTCGATAATATATCGCATGGAAAAAATGTAATGGAGTAGAAAGGGTTTTTTATTCGTATGACAAGACAAGAGCGAATTTTACAATTGCCTTTTTTCGAAAATAAACGTGAACTTGCCGAGCAAGTATTAAAAATAGAACGAGAAGAGCATGTATATTTACCAGATCAATTTGAAATTAAGCAAGTGCCTCCGTATTCATTTGGTGAAAAACAAGCAATCATTGGCCGTATCCATGAGTTTTATTTCATAAGTGTTGGTAGCGATAGCGTTTGGAAGTATCAACTGTTTAAGGATGAGATGAAGTGTCGTGAGTTTTTTGTTATGTTGCCAAATATTACGGATCAGCAAATAGCGTTTTGGTTTAATAACATAGAGTTATTGAAAGGTTCTTAAAAGCACTTTTTAGGTTTTGAGAGAGGACCTGGCGATGTTTTGGAGCGGTTAGTGCCTAATAGAGTCCCGACCGATGTGTAAGACCAGAGATATGTAGAGTTACTAGAGTAGTATGGTAGTGTAAGAAGTGGTAATATAAAAGAGTTTTAAGTTAATTTAAGGTAGTTGTAGTATACAATTAGACTGAATTTCTATAAAAGGAGAGGTGAGGAGGATGGCGCAAAATAAGTATCGCGTTACATTCATTTCGCCGAGTGAGGTTGAGCAGCGGACTGTAATGGCGGCGAATAGTTTGCCAGATTTAATTCGTAAAGTAGAAAGTATTATCGCAGATCCAAACGGTTATTTTGTGAATGATAAAAAAAATAATTGTTATTTTAAAGTGATTAAAGAAAATGTTACGTTTATTCAATATGAGTTACTATTTTCGGATAAGGAAATTCATATTGAAAAATTAAAACATATAGCACCGGTAGTATTAAAGCGATTATTCGAAAAAATAAATGACCCGGAATTATATGCACTCGCGCTACTTGATGTTGATATAGCAACGAAAGAATATGTGCTAGCAGAAATGAATTCTGAGCTGAGAATAAGAGTAGAGACCGAGCTTTCGAAAAAATGGGAAGCAATGCCGACGGAAATTGTAGGAGCACAAGAAGTGTTATTAGAGGCACTTGCTGCGTTTATACAAGATTAATTGTTTTTTAATAAAATGAATCGTTCGACTATCTATATTTTTTATATAGGTAGTTGACTTTTTCTCTTTTATAAAGCTTAATAATTAGATATACGGAATTAATGGAAGGGGAGCGACACCTTTATGTCACAAGCACAAAGTATTTTATTAGAAAGCGGAACAAATGAATTAGAGATTGTTACGTACACTGTTGGTGAAAACCTATTTAGTATTAATGTAATGAAAGTACGTGAAATCATTAATCCATTTCCTGTTACAACTGTGCCAGAATCTCATCATGCAGTTGAAGGTGTTGTTCAAGTACGTGGTGAAATTTTACCTGTTATTAACTTGGCAATGGCTCTTAATTTAAAGTCAACAAAGCCACTTGATCAAACGAAATTTATCATCTCAGAATTAAACCAAATGAAAGTTATTTTCCGCGTTGATGAAGTGCATCGTATTCAACGTATTTCGTGGGAACAAATTGATGAACCAGCTTCATTATCTATGGGACTAGAAGAAACGACATCTGGTATTGTAAAACTAGATGGAAAAATCATCTTATTATTAGATTATGAAAAAATTGTATGTGAAATTAGCGGCACTGGTTATGACAATAAATCAATTGCAGGGTTAGAACAAAAAACAGATCGAGCTGAAAAAGTAATTTACATTGCAGAAGATTCAGCGATGCTTCGTCAAATATTAGAAGAAACATTATCATCAGCTGGATATACGAAAATGAACTTCTTCAGCAATGGTGCAGAAGCGTTAGCGCAAATTGAAAAATTAGCGAAAGAGCAAGGAGAGAAAATGTTTGAACATATTCACTTGCTAATTACCGATATTGAAATGCCAAAAATGGATGGACATCATTTAACGAAAGTGGTTAAGGATAGTGAAGTAATGAATCGTTTACCAGTCATTATTTTCTCTTCATTAATTACAAATGAATTATTCCATAAAGGTGAAGCTGTAGGAGCAAATGCTCAAGTAAGTAAGCCAGATATTCAAGAGCTAATTGGTTTAGTTGATAAGTTAGTGCTTTAAAAGCTTCTATTTAGCCGGAATAGAAGCTCTAGCTAAGTGTTGAGCAGTCAGTGCTTAATAGAGCCCTATGCGATGTTGAGACCAGAGATATGGAGTGGTTATAGGTAAGTAGAAGAGCTGGCGTATAACATTTTTCTATTTAGTAGGAATAGAGGAACTACTTATGTAAGGAAGTTTTCAGTGCTTAATAGAGTTTCATGCGATGTGAGTTCAGAGGTATGAAGTAGTTTTAGGTAAGAAGAAGTGAGACTTTGATTGAGGATTTGAAGACTGGGTTTATAACTCTATTCTGTTAGAGAGAGGAAGGAATTAGCCAATGCTACATATGGCTAATTCCTTTTTAGTATTCTATACTTTAAGCTGGTAGAAAAATGAAAGGTTTCTTGGGTGTTTGTCGCTGTATGTGTGAATAATCTTTATTTAGAGATTTTTGATTTTAAAATATAAGCAAACGTATTTTCGATTGTTATTTTAGTAATATTTCGTGGTAACGCAAATTTTTTCGGTGAAAAAACATTCAAAATACCATATAATATAATTAAATGTAATTAATATGCAATTTTGCATATTAATAAAAAACATTTTCCAAATTTTTATACTTTCTATACATTTTTGTATGTTTATTATTTGACAGATAATTTCGAACTGTTATAATATGGATATGTAAAAATTGCTATTTTCTTAAAAGACATGGGAGTCAGATGAGAATTGTGAAAGGATGAGGGGGAGTGGCACAGATTATGTATCACCACACAGCAATTAATGTATTAGGTCTTTTGCAAAACATGTCAAATAATAAAATGAACGATATGCAACTAGAGGTGGAATTTAAAAAAATAGAAAAAGAATTCCAAGTAAAGTATGAAGAATTAGTTGATTTACATAATAGAATGGTATTATTTCAAATAGATATAGAAAAAAATGGCGGGATGCGAGCATATGAAAAATCAGCAATTACATGGCTGAAGTCTGAACTAGAGCTACTGTATGAAGTGTATCAATTTTGTCAACGTCACGGTTTAAACATTTTAAGTATTTCAAAATACGTAAGTAAAAATGAACTAAATCTTTTTCCAAAAACAGAAAGTCAATTGCAAAATACGTATTATAAATTAAAAAAACGTGAAATAGCGTTTGAAAATATTGAAAAACAAAAACCAGGACGAAAGCGGAAATATATACCAGTAAAAGAGGCAATCGTTGCAAGAAAACAAGGAAATGAGTACGAATTAAAAGAAGAAATCCAGCATAAAGAGGATGAAAAAAATCTTGTAACAGTTATATCTGGTATCGTTGATAACTTTGAAACAATTAATCAATGTAGTGAAAGGAAAGAAGACGAACTACATCAGTTTATGGAAGGTATTTATAAGCTTTCTAGCATGGCAGCAGGGCGTTCTAGAGAAGCAAAGAATACACGTAGCTTAGAAGGTGAATTGCAGTCGTTACAACTAGAAAATGAAAGGCTAAAACGAGAGAAAGAAGAGCTTGTACAAGATATTAAAGGTATGACGCAGCTTTTAATTCATTTCATTACAAGTTCTGATATCGATCAAATTCGTAAATTACCAACTTTCGTACAAGATTGTAAAATGGAATTACATAAACTTGGGCTATATAATGCACAAGACGGAAAAATGAAAATAATGGTTGACCGTAGCGGACAAGTTATGACGGTAACACAGTAATAAAATTTGGGTACAAAATAAAAGGGAGATACATAGTTTATATGTATTTCCCTTTTGTTTTGTATGGAATCGTTCCAAAAATGGAAGATTAATTTTTATGATTGTAGTAGTTTAAAGACCATTTTCGGAATTTGGTTCGCTTGTGAAACCATACTAATTGCAACTTCAGTCAATAATTTGAACTTTAAAAAATCACTCATCTCCTGCGCCATGTCTGCATCTTCAATTCGTGATGCAGCATCTGTTAACGCCATACTTTGGTTATTTAAATTTTCAATATTAAACTGTAAACGATTTATCATTGCACCAAGGTCGGCACGATGAATTGACACACTTTGCAAAGCCTCTTCAATTTTACGGATTGCCGCTCTTGCTTCTTGTTCTGTTGAAATCTTGATGTCATGTTGTGTAGGGGAAGGGGGAATAGATTTTGATATATGTACCGTATGACCGATATCGTCTAATGTAATAGGGCGGTTTGGAACGTCAAATACGGATAAATCATTAAACTTAGTCGTCTCGCCAATATAGCCAATTTGTTCTGTTAAAGATTGAAACTCTTTATTCAGCGAATGACGGTTTTTATTTGAATTTGTACCGTTTGAGGATTGAACGGCCAAATCACGCATACGCTGTAAAATATTCGTCACAGTTTGAAGTGCAGCTTCCGCTGTACGAAGCATCGATAGTGCATCTTCATTATTACGAATCGCCACGCGCATACCACTTGCTCGCGCGTGCATACGAGTCACAATTGCAACATTCGCTGGATTATCAGAAGCAGTATTTAACTTCTTACCAGTCGCCAAATGCTCCATCGCCACATTCATATGCTTCTCATTCTCATACAACGACTGCCTAGCATTCATACTCAAAACATTCGTACCAATACGCATAATAGACACCCCTTATAGATTGATATAGTTAGTGTTCTAAAGCTAATAAAAGGTCATGAAAAGATAAAAGGCTTATGCTTATTTGCTATTTGTGTTTTAGCATAAGAGGGGATCAAGATAAGCACTGACCGCTTCTATGCATGGCAGATACTCTCTTTCACATAAAAAAGAAAGTTTTATAAATAATCTATCTATATAGAAAAAATAAACCTCTCCGCAAGCAGAGAGGTTTATTCAGGAAACTAACTCAAATGGCTTATTGTAATAATTTAGAAACCATTTGTGGAGTTTGGTTTGCTTGAGAAAGCATGCTGATTCCAGCTTCGTTCAAGATTTTGAACTTAGTCATTTCAGACATTTCTTTCGCCATGTCAGCGTCTTCGATTTGAGAAGCAGCTGAAGCCATAGAAGAAGATTGGCTCTTCAGGTTGTTTACGTTAAAGTCAAGACGGTTTAATGTAGCACCTAGAGTTGCACGGTTAGAAGCAATGTTTTTTAATGCTGTATCGATCGATGCAATTGCACCAGAAGCATTAGCTTTAAGATCTGTAGTCTCAAGTTTTGTTAAAGTAGCAAATTCTTTACCTAAGTTTTGTGCTGCAACTTTTGATCCAGCATCATCTGCTTTAGTGTAGGCATCTAATTTTGCTTCGATTTTTTTCACATCATCTGCAGACATGAAAGATTTAACCTTTTCAAATTCTTTCATAGTAGCATTTACTTGTGGATCAAGATCCGCTTTAGTGGCATCTGTTGTTTTTCCAAGAGTGTCAAATGATGTTGCAGTAGCTTCATATACTGTTTTTTCTACTTTATCAGTTCCAATAGATAAAGTAGAAAGTCCTAATTCTTTAGTAGACACATTAGATAAGTTGATGTTAATTTGCTTACTTGTATCAGCATTATCTAATGTTTGAACTGCGATAGTTTTATTTGAACCATCTAATAATTTTTTATCATTGAACTCAGTGTTTGTAGAAATATAATCGATTTGTTCTTTTAATGCATCAAACTCTTTGTTTAATGCAGCTTGGTTTTCGTTAGTATTTGTACCATTTGCAGATTGGTTTGCAAGGTCACGCATACGAAGTAAGATATTAGATACTGAGTTCATTGCTGAATCAGCAGTACGGATTAATGAAATACCGTCTTGAGTGTTGTTAGCTGCTACTCCTAATCCGCTTTCACGAGCACGCATACGAGTTGCGATTGCAAGACCTGCTGCATCGTCAGAAGCGTTGTTGATACGTTTACCGCTTGATAAACGGTCCATAGCGTTGCTCATTTTAGCTTGGTTTTGGCGCATGTACTCTTGAGTACGCATGCTGTTAATGTTTGTATTAATTCTCATGTTAAGAAACCCCCATTTTTTTATATTGACTTTTCTGCAAATTGAAAAACGGTAATATGCGAAAAAATCAATTTCGAGATTTATTGTAATCCTTGCCACAACGGGTGTCAACTAAAAATTCGAATTAATAAATATAAAAAAATAACAGTTTAACAATATATTCATTTTTTTATTACATAATTATTAAAAGGATTATTGCAAACTTTAAAAAAAAACTCTAATATTAGATTATCTTTGTTTACCGAAAAGGTGATATTATGATAGTTGGAAATATAGTAAAAGAAGTGCTTGCATATAAAAAAGGACAAATTCAGCAAAAGCTAAGTAGTCCACAAGCATTTGTTAGTAGTCGTTTTCAAGAGAAATTGCAGAGTGAACCTGCGAAGGAGACGAAGGCTACTACGCAGCCGGCAAAAATAGAAGATATGAGTCAGCCGGTACAATCTACGAAAATAGAAACGGTTGTTAATAAGCCGGAACAATCTATTAATAAAGTAGATGAAGCGAGTAAGCCTGAAGAAAAGGGTGAAACGAAGAAAGCAGATGAAGTGCAAGTTGCGCAAAAAGAGTTTGAACGACGTTTCCCAGAAACGAAAAATGAGGCTGCTGATACGTGGGAATTAACGAAGAAGTATAATATTCAAAAAATACGTTCTTCTAATGAAGGGAAGTATGAGGATATTATTGATCGAGTAAGTCGTACATACGGAATTCCAAAAACGTTAATTCAAAAAATGATTGAAGTAGAGTCTAATTTTAATCCGAAAACGGTGTCACATGCCGGTGCGATGGGACTTATGCAGCTTATGCCAGCGAATGTGAAGGAGATGGGTGTGAAGAATCCCTTTTCACCAGCTGAAAGTATTGAAGGTGGCGTGAAAGAGTTAAGCGGTTATTTAAAGAAAAATAACGGCGACTTAGTATTGGCGCTTGCTTCTTATAATGCTGGTCCTGGTAATGTGAGAAAGTACGGAGGCGTACCGCCATTTAAAGAAACGCAAGGATATATTAAAAAAATATTAAATATCGACGTTTCAAAATAAGAAGTTTCATATATAGAGAGAACATGAAATTTTCGTGAACATGATATGGGAGTTGGCTAGATTTGAAATTACAAGATGATATTCCGTTAACAATTTATTTTGAAATCGGAAATACGAAAAAGAAAATTGAAGATCTGCTTCATATTACGAAAGGTACATTGTATCGTCTTGAAAATTCAACGAAAAATACGGTGCGTCTTATGCTTGAGAATGAAGAGATTGGAACCGGAAAGATTTTGACGAAGAATGGAAAGATGTACGTTGAAATCGTTGAATTGAAAAGGTAGGGAAGGGGATTGTCATGAGTGGCGAAAAATTAAGCCAAGAGCAAATTGATGCCCTGCTGAAGGCGGTAAATGAAGGCGAGGAAATGCCAGCTTTCGCACAAGAAGCAGGAAAGCAAGAGAAATTTCAAGAGTATGATTTTAATAGACCAGAGAAGTTCGGTGTTGAGCATTTACGTAGTTTGCAAGCGATTGCTTCTACGTTTGGAAAACAGACGTCACAGACGTTATCAGCGCGTATGCGTATTCCAATTGAACTAGAGCCTTCAACAGTTGAGCAAGTTCCATTTACGAGTGAGTATGTGGAGAAAATGCCGAAAGATTATTATTTATATTGCGTAATTGATCTCGGTTTACCAGAGCTTGGAGAAATTGTTATTGAGATTGATTTAGCATTCGTTATTTATATTCATGAATGTTGGCTTGGCGGAGATAGTAAGCGTAACTTTACGATGCGCAGACCGTTAACAGCGTTTGAGTTTTTAACGCTTGATAATATATTCTTGCTTCTTTGTAAAAATTTAGAGCAATCATTTGAAAGTGTTGTTGCGATTGAACCGAAATTTGTAACGACGGAAACAGATCCGAATGCATTAAAGATTACGACAGCGAGCGATATCATTTCATTACTTAACGTAAATATGAAAACAGATTTTTGGAATACGACGGTGCGTATCGGAATTCCATTCTTATCTGTTGAAGAAATTATGGATAAGTTAACGTCTGAAAATATTGTCGAACATTCTTCAGATAAACGTAAAAAGTATACGTCTGAAGTGGAAATGAAAGTAAATCAAGTGTACAAACCTGTTCACGTTGCAATTGGTGAGCAGAAAATGACAATGAGTGAAATTGAACAAATTGAAGAAGGCGATATTATTCCGCTTCATACGAAAGTTTCGGATGAATTACTTGGTTATGTAGATGGAAAGCATAAATTTAATTGTTTTATTGGAAAAGATGGAACGCGTAAGGCGCTCCTATTTAAAAGTTTTGTAGAGTAGGAGGATCCATATGAAGCATGAAGTATCTCCTGTGTCATTAATGGGATTAGAAGATTTTGCAGGAAAGCGAAATGAAGCAGGTAAAGCACATATTGATACTGTTTCAGATATTTCGATTGAACTTGGTGTAAAGCTTGGAAAGTCATCTATTACGCTTGGTGATGTGAAGCAGTTAAAAGTTGGCGATGTTCTTGAAGTAGAGAAAAACTTAGGACATAAAGTAGATGTGTATTTAAGTAATATGAAAGTCGGCATCGGTGAAGCAATCGTAATGGACGAGAAATTCGGTATTATCATTTCTGAAATTGAAGCTGATAAGAAACAAGCGGCGCTTATGAAAGCGCAAAGTCAAATGCAAGATAAAGAGTAGAGGAGGAGTCATATGTCGTATATGACGACCTTATTTCAAGTCGTTTTACTGTTTGGTGCGCTCGGTTACGGTGCATATTATATGACGAAAAAGACGCGCAAACAGCAGTTTTTTAAGCAGGGTGAAAATGGCCATATACAAGTAAAAGACGGCGTTTATTTAAATCATCAAACGAGTGCCTTTTTATTTGAAGTGGACGGCAAGCAAGTGTTCACTGTTATTAGTAATAACGGTGTACAGTCTGTGCAATTAACCGGAACAGGAAATCAGTTTCAACAAGCACTAGAAGACGCGGTGAAGAGTGAAACGAAAAAAGTAGAGGATCCATCATGAGAATAAAGAAACAGTTATCATTATTAGCCGTTATTTTCGTATTTTCTATCGTTTTTTCAATTATTTTTGTAAATCCAGCGTATGCAGCCCCGAACGGTTTTATTAATTTCGAAAATGGAAAAGAGTTTACGAGTAATTCAAGTGTACAACTATTTGCGCTCGTTACCCTTTTATCATTATCATCTTCTATCGTTCTATTATTTACACATTTTACTTATTTTATGATCGTTCTAGGGATTACACGTCAAGGACTTGGGGTAATGAATTTACCACCAAACCAAGTGCTTGTTGGACTTGCATTATTTTTATCACTCTTTACGATGCAGCCTGTACTTGGGCAACTGAAGAGTGATGTGTGGGATCCGATGACGAAAGAGAAAATAACAGTAAGTCAAGCTGCGGAAACGACAGCTCCTATTATGAAAGAATATATGTCAAAGCATACGTATAAGCATGATTTAAAAATGATGTTGAAAGTACGCGGAGAAGAGTTGCCGAAAGATTTAAAGGATCTTTCACTATTTACGCTCGTACCATCCTTTACGTTAACGCAAATTCAAAAAGGTTTACTAACAGGGATGTTCATTTATTTAGCGTTTGTATTTATAGATTTGATTATTAGTACACTTTTAATGTACCTCGGGATGATGATGGTACCGCCGATGATTTTAAGTTTACCGTTTAAAATACTCGTTTTCGTATATTTAGGTGGATATACAAAAATCGTCGACATTATGTTTAAAACGGTCGCCTGAAGCGTTTGATGCTATGTGATAGGAGTCATATAAATGAATACGTCACCAATTATAGATATTTTTCAAACCTTTTTTTATAAAGGGGTTATGATTTTAATGCCGGTTGCCGGCGTAAGTATGATTGTCGTTATTATCATCGCTGTCATTATGGCGATGATGCAAATTCAAGAGCAAACGCTGACGTTTTTACCGAAAATGGCGAGTATCGTCCTCGTTATTATCATTTTAGGTCCGTGGATGTTCCAAGAGTTAACGACGCTTATTTTAGATTTATTTGATAAAATCCCATCGCTATTGCGTTCGTACTAAGATAGGTGAACTGAAATGAATATGGAATTATGGGCGGCGACGTTTTTTGCGTTTTGCCGCATTACTTCATTTTTATATTTTTTACCGTTTTTCTCAGGACGATCCATTCCAGCTATGGCGAAGGTTACATTTGGGCTCGGTCTGTCGATTACAGTTGCCGATCAAGTTGATGTTTCTCACATAAAGACGGTTTGGGATGTAGCTGCTTATGCAGCGACGCAAATTGTAATTGGATTATCTCTTTCAAAAATTGTAGAAATGCTGTGGAACATTCCGAAAATGGCTGGACATATTTTAGACTTTGATATCGGTTTATCACAGGCAAGTTTGTTTGATGTGAATGCAGGATCACAGTCTACTTTACTTTCAACACTTTTTGATATGTTCTTCCTCATTATTTTTATTTCACTTGGCGGCATTAATTATTTCGTTGCCACTATTTTAAAGTCGTTTCAATATACAGAGGCGATTTCAAAATTGCTGACGACTAGTTTTTTAGATAGTCTACTCGCAACGCTATTATTTGCGATCACATCAGCGGTTGAAATTGCTCTGCCGCTGATGGGAAGTTTATTCATCATTAACTTTGTTCTAATTTTAATTGCAAAAAACGCTCCGCAATTAAACGTTTTTATGAATGCATACGTAATTAAAATTACATGTGGTATTTTGTTTATTGCGATGAGTGTACCGATGCTCGGTTATGTGTTTAAAAATATGACGGATGTATTACTTGAAGAATATACGAAACTATTTAACTTTTTCTTAACGAAGTAGGGGGACGCGCATGGCAAAGGATAATAAAACAGAAAAGGCCACCCCGCAGAAGCGTAAAAAATCGCGTGAAGAAGGGAATATTGCCCGGAGTAAAGATTTAAATAATTTATTTTCCATTCTCGTATTAGCAGTTGTCGTTTATTTCTTCGGAGATTGGCTAGGGTATGAGATTGCGAATTCCGTAGCGGTGCTGTTTGATCAAATTGGAAAAAATACAGATTCAACCGAGTATTTTTATTTAATGGGGATTTTATTACTGAAAGTATCGGCTCCGATATTAATACTCGTATACGCTTTTCATTTATTCAATTATATGATTCAAGTCGGTTTCCTATTTTCTTCTAAAGTCATTAAACCGAAGGCGTCACGTATTAATCCGAAAAACTATTTTACGAGACTGTTTAGTCGTAAAAGTTTAGTTGATATTTTGAAATCACTATTTTATATGGGATTAATCGGTTACGTCGCTTATGTTCTTTTTAAAAAGAATTTAGAGAAAATCGTCAGTATGATTGGATTTAACTGGACTGCATCACTTACTGAAATTATTAGGGAAATTAAATTTATTTTCTTAGCAATTTTAATTATTTTAATCGTTCTTTCTATTATTGATTTTATTTATCAAAAATGGGAGTACGAACAAGATATTAAGATGAAAAAAGAAGAAGTGAAACAAGAGCATAAAGATAATGAAGGGGACCCGCAAGTAAAAGGGAAACGAAAAAACTTTATGCATGCAATCTTGCAAGGAACAATTGCGAAGAAGATGGATGGCGCAACATTTATTGTAAATAACCCGACTCATATTTCGGTCGTACTTCGTTACAATAAACACGTTGATGCAGCACCAATTGTCGTTGCAAAAGGGGAAGATGAGCTCGCATTATATATACGAACGCTTGCCCGTGAACAAGAAATACCAATGGTGGAAAACCGTCCGCTTGCTCGTTCTTTATATTATCAAGTCGAGGAAGATGAGGCGATTCCAGAAGATTTATATGTAGCTGTAATTGAAGTTATGCGCTATTTAATTCAGACGAATGAACTTGAAGTATAATAGCGCGTTTGGAGGAGATCTCTTTGTTTAAGATAGATTCTGCAAGAACCTATTTTTCTATCTTTTTAGCAGCGTCATTCGTAGTGGCGCTCTTAATTCCACTTCCACCATTTATACTTGATATTATTATCGTTTTTCTACTAAGTATGTCAGTGCTTATTTATATGCGAGCGACAAGTATTAACGAGTGGGATGAATTAAAGTCATTTCCAACGATGTTGTTATTAATCGGGATTTTCCGCGTATCGATTAACGTTTCGACGACGCGAGCGATTTTGACAGATGGAAATGCCGGTCATGTTATTGAAGAGTTCGGCCAGTTCGTAATTGGCGGAAACTTATTAATTGGTATCGTTATTTTTACAGTATTAATCATATTCCAGTTTATCGTTGCAAACGGTGCATCTCGTACAGCTGAAGTAGCAGCTCGTTTTACACTTGATTCTTTACCAGGGAAACAAATGTCTATCGATGCTGATTTAAACCAGCGTATTATTTCAGAAAAAGATGCACAAGCAAAACGTAAAAAATTAAATATGGAAACAGAGTTTTACGGAGCGATGGATGGTGCCGGGAAGTTCATTAAAGGGGACGTTATTTTCGGGATTGTCATTTTATTTGTAAACATTATTTTCGGTTTAATTGTCGGAATGATGCAGCAAGGAATGAGCTTTGCAGATGCAGCTCTTCATTATACACAGTTAACTGTCGGTGACGGAATCGTAAACCAAATCGGTTCATTAATGCTTGCAATTTCAACAGGTATTATCGTAACGCGTGTATTTGACGGCTCACCGGATACAGTAACAGAAGGTATCTTTAAAGAGTTATTAGCGCATGAAGTCGTTGTATATGCGCTCGGTGGTTTATTTATCGCAATGGGTATTTTTACTCCGCTACCGTTTCTACCATTCGCACTCGTTGGCGGAACAATTATCCTCTTAGGCATTCGTAATAAAAATCGAATAAAGAAAGAAAAAGAAGACGAGCTTCAAAAAGAAATAGAAATGATCCAAGGCGAAGATGAGCAACTGCAACAAGTAGAAGATTCATTTGGAGTATTTACAGATAAATATCCAATTATAGTAGAACTCGGTTTAGATTTAGCAGCACTTGTAAAGCAGAAAATTAACGGAGAAACAGCTCGTGATAAAGTTGTTCTTATGAGGAAGTCAATTATTACTGACCTCGGTATTAATGTTCCTGGAATTAACTTTAAAGATAATACGAGTTTTAGACCACGCGGACGTTACATTATTCGAATTAAAGGTGCGAAGGCGGCTGAAGGTGTTTTAAAATCAGGTTATTTATTAGCACTGAAAACACCAAACGTAATGGCTGATTTAGATGCAGAGCCAGCGAAAGATCCAATTTTCGGTGAAGATGGGTATTGGATTTTAGAGCATATGGTGCAAGATGCACAAATGAAAGGCTATCAAGTGTTAGAGCCACTTAGCATATTAATTACACATTTAGATGTTGTCGTTAGACGTAATCTTCACGAATTAATTCAGCGCCAACATGTAAAAGACTTAATTAACTCACTTGAAAATGATAATGGCGTTCTATTAGAAGAGATTAAGAAGAAAGAAATTGATTTATCACTCGTTCAAAATGTTATTAAACAACTTCTAAAAGAAGGTATTTCTATTCGTGATTTACCAACCATTATTGAAGGTATTATTGACGGCAAAGAAATTTATCAAAACCACGTTGATGGTGTGACATCATTTGTTCGTGAATGTATTTCAAAAGTTATTTGTGAAAATGCGAAAAATCCGGACGGAAAAATATATGCAGCGCTCTTCTCTGATTCAATTGAGTTAGATGCAGATGTTGTGAATAATTCATATCAAGGTTACTTATTAAACTGGGATTTAGATTTAGAAACACGTGTCGTTGAGCAAGTGCAGCGTGTCTTTAAACAAGCACGTTTAATGGGAAGAGAACCAGTGTTATTAACACGTAGAAAAGATTTTAGATTTGCGATTGTAAGACTGCTAGAACGTTATCAAGTGGAAGCACAAGTACTTTGTATTAGCGAATTAGCACCAGAAATTGTTGTGGATCAAATTGCCTATATTGAATAGTAGGGGGTGAAGTAATGGAAAGTACAGAAAAGAAAGAAGCGTTAATGCGAATAAAAGCAGCTTCGAAAAATGAATTGTATCGAAAGTTATTTGACCAATATGGTACAGATTATTATTACGTTGTCGATGAAAGTGTAAAACGAAATATACCGTTTTTTTGGAAAAAGGATTATGAAATGTTAGTTGCATTTCCAGAAGAAAAACAGGAAGAAGTGAATGAAGGTACAGCTCAATTTCATGAACAATTAATGGATGTTGTGAATGATCCTTCAGAACAAATTGTGAAGGCGAATGGAATTCAATCAGTACTGCACAATTTAGAAAACGTAACGACTTCTATGTCATACGCGGCGATGCAAACAGGAAATAGTGAAGAATGGGCAAGAAAAAAAGAGAAACTATTAAAGCTGTTTGAAAAAGGAATCGTCGTTGTGAAACCGATGAAAGAAACGGAAGTAACGAAAGTAACGAAAAAGAAAAAAGTTGTGAAACAAGTCGTTCCAGTAAAGAAAGAAGAAGTAGCTCCAAAGAAAGAAAATCAAGAATCTGTACCGTTTATTATTCAAAAAGTAATTCGGATGCTAGAACAAAACGATGTGGAACAATATTTCATTCATGCATATGCTGAAAAGTTAAAAATAAAGTTTGAAAATGCAACGATGATTACGGAAGAAGAAGTTATCAGGTACATATTGGAAGATATGAAATCTCATTTTAATACGGAAAACGTCTTTGAAAAAGAAGTACAAACAATTGCATTAATCGGTCCAACTGGCGTTGGTAAAACGACGACACTGGCGAAAATGGCATGGCAATTTCACGGTAAGAAAAAAACAGTTGGTTTTATAACGACCGATCATTCGCGCATAGGGACAGTGCAGCAATTGCAAGATAACGTAAAGACAATTGGATCTGAAGTAATTGCTGTGCGTGATGAAGCTGCAATGACAAGAGCGCTTACGTATTTTAAAGAAGAAGCACGCGTCGATTATATTTTAATTGATACAGCAGGGAAAAATTATCGTACGTCAGAAACAGTGGAAGAAATGATTGAAACGATGGGACAAGTAGAACCAGATTATATTTGTTTAACGTTATCAGCTTCTATGAAAAGTAAAGATATGATTGAAATCATTACAAACTTTAAAGATATTCATATAGATGGTATTGTGTTTACGAAATTTGATGAAACAGCAAGTAGTGGCGAATTGTTGAAAATTCCAGCAGTATCATCAGCTCCTATTGTATTAATGACAGATGGCCAAGACATAAAGAAAAATATACATATCGCTACAGCTGAACATTTAGCAAAACAAATGTTACAAACATCGTAGAAAAGAGGTGAAGAATAAGGCGCTTGCCTTATTCAAACGAATATGAACGGTCTTTATATAGGTTCTATGGGCATGATGAATTACATGCAGCGCATTAATGTTCATTCGAATAACGTTGCAAATGCTCAAACGACAGGATTTAAAGCAGAAAATATGACGTCTAAAGTATTTGATGTACAAGACACATATCGCCGCGGAGATGGGGCGGTAACAAATATCGGTTCGGTCGATTACGCTGTAGTACCAGCTGCAACGCATGTGAATTTAGTACAAGGAAATATACAAATGACAAATAGCGCTACAGATTTCTTTTTAGATGACGGCGCGGCCGGTACAACATCATTTTTTGTTACTTCTAAAAATGATGAAACGTTTTTAACGAGAGATGGTAGTTTCACATTAAATAGTGATCGATATTTACAAACATCTTCAGGTGCTTTCGTAATGGGAGAGAATAATGAGCGTATTCGTATTCCAGAAGGAGCAAAGGTTGCTGTACAAGCAGACGGTACATTATATGATGAAGTAACACAAAATAATATTGCTCGTTTGCAAACAAAAACAGTAGATGCAGAAACGAATGCACGTCTCGTGCAACGTGAAAACAAAAGCTTTACACTAGCAGAAGGAAACATTGCTAATTTACCGAACGGAACAGGAATAGTAAAAAATCATATGCTAGAAAATTCAAATGTAGATATGACGAAAGAGATGGCAGATCTTATGACAGATCAAAAGATGATTCAAGCATCACAGCGCGTTATGACTTCATTTGATAAAATTTATGAAAAAGAAGCGAATGAAATATTGAGATAGTGGACTCCTAATAAAGGAGTCTTTTATTAATTGTAAATTTCAGAATTATCATTTGACTTTAAGGAGCTTCTTTTTTATATTAGTAGGTATAACTATAACTACTAAAGAGGTGAGAGTATGACAACGGCATTATATTTAGAAGATGCATACAAAACGAGTTGCGAAACAGAAGTGATAAAAGTAGAAGGGAATAAAGTATTTGTAAAGGAAACAGTTTTTTATCCAACTGGTGGAGGGCAAGAATGTGATACGGGTGTCATTGTACAAGATGGGTCTGTATTTGAAGTTGAAAAAGTAAAGAAGGAGCAAGGAGAAATAGTTCACTATATAAAAGACGAAGCACAAGTAAAGTTAGGTCCAGTTAAATTAGAGATAAATTGGGAAAGACGTCATAATTTAATGCGTCATCACTCTTTACTGCATCTTATCGGAGCTGTTGTTTATGAAAAGTATGGAGCTCTATGCACTGGAAATCAAATTTATCCTGATAAAGCACGTATCGATTTTAATGAGTTACAAGAGTTATCGAGCGTGGAAGTAGAAGAAATTGTTGAGGAAGTGAATAAACTTATTAAGCAAAATAAAGAAATTTCCACTCGTTATATGAGCCGCGAAGAAGCAGAAAATGCTGTAGGAATGATTAAAACAGCAATAAATCTCCTACCAACTACCATCCAAGAAATCCGCATTGTTACAATTGAAAATTTAGACGAACAAGCTTGTGGAGGCACACATGTGAAAAATACGAGTGAAATAGGAACACTTGTTATTGATAAAGTAAAAAGTAAAGGGAAGCAAAATCGTCGTTTTGAAGTAAGGGCGATTTAGATTGTGAGGGGTTACCGATGGATAAAATTATAAAGGAATTACAAAAGTTAGGATTTTCCCAGTATGAATGTAAAGCGTATATTGGACTACTAAAACATTCCCCAGTAACAGGCTATGAAGTGAGTAAACAAACAGGAGTACCTCGTTCTATGATTTACGAGGTACTCGGTAAGTTAATGGATAAAGGAGCAGTGCATATTGTACCTTCTGAACCAGTTAAATATGTACCAGTACCAGCTACCGAATTAATGAATCGAATGCGAAAAGACTTTGAAAAGTCCTTTGAATTTTTAGATGAGAAATTAAATTGTTTAGAACAAGAGCGACAAATAGATGTAATTTCGCATATTCGTTCAAATGATCGTGTTTTGAAAGAAATATGCAATATAATTAGTAGAGCTAAGGAAGAGTTATGGGTTTCTGTATGGGAAGAACAAGTGCATGAAATTGAACCATACATTCATCAAAAGGAAGAGGAAGGCGTACATATATTTTCAATCTTATTTGGAGCTCCAGAAACAAAAATAGGAGCGACATTTCACCATAATTATATGACGCCCCACGTTGTTGAAAAGAGAATGGGTGGTCATTTAACTGTTATTGCTCGTGATGGAGAGGAAGTATTAATTGCGAACTTCTCAAATGATAGCACTTCATGGGCCGTTACAACGTATGACCCAGCGCTAGTTCTCGTTGCTACAGAGTATGTGCGGCACGATATTATGGTTGAAGAAATCACAAAGGAATTTGGAGCTGATAAGTTAGATACGTTATGGCGTGAAAATATAGATTTAGTTCATGTCGTAACAGGAAAACGAACTTTAGAAGGAATGGAGGATGATAGAGATGAGTAAAGCTGAGGCACATGTAGCTTTGCAGAGCGATGATACATTTCAGCAAGGAGTAAAAGATTGTTTACCAACTGTATTTGGTTATTTGAGCATCGGTATAGCAGCTGGTGTAATTGCAAAAACAGCAGGTTTTTCTATCATTGAAATTGCATTTATGTCGACTTTAATTTATGCAGGTTCTGCCCAATTTATATTAGCTGGTATGTATGCAGCCGGTGCTCCTGCTTCCGCAATTATTTTTACTGTGTTTTTTGTTAATTTACGCCATTTATTAATGAGTGCTGCCCTCGCGCCGTACTTTACGAAACTACCTCTATTAAAAAACGTCATTATTGGTTCGCAAATTACAGATGAAACGTTCGGCGTCGCAGTGCAGCATGCAACGCAAAAAGGATATTTAGGCGAAAGATGGATGATTGGGCTAAATGTAACGGCTTATTTAAACTGGATTCTTGCTACTATCATTGGCGGGCTATTTGGTGAGTGGATACCAGATCCACATACATACGGGATGGATTATGCATTACCAGCGATGTTTATCGGATTATTTGTACTTCAGCTCATAAGTAGTAAACCAAAGCTAGCAATTCATTTAAGTGTTGCAATTGTAGCAATTATTATCGCATACGTTTCACACCTATTTATGCCAGATAGTATAGCGGTTATTATCGCAACCTTACTAGCTGCGACGATTGGAGTGGTGATTGAAAAATGGAAATGAGATTAGACGTATTATTACTTTTACTAGCAGCAGGAGCTGTCACACTCGTGCCACGTATTTTACCTCTACTCGTATTTAGTAAACTACAAATTCCAGACTGGGGTTTAAAATGGTTAAATTACATACCAATTGCGATATTAGCAGCGCTTTTAGCACAAGTTTTATTTATGCATGAGACGATGCAGTGGGATTATCTTATTGCAGCAATTCCAACATTTCTTGTAGCGATATATACTCGTAGTTTATTAGGTACAGTATTAACGGGAGTGGTTGTGATTATTTTGTTACGTTTCTTTTTCTAAAAAGGATTACGCTCATATAATAGCGAAAAGTGTAATAACATGAAAAATATAGGGGTGGTGTTATGATACTTTTAACGATAGGAGCAATTTTGTTAACGTTGTTTATTTTCTTTATTATCGGTTTCGTTACGTTTATGATGTTTGTTGATAAGGCGACACCTCAAATATATTATACACCTTGTGAATCAGTGACAGTGAAAACTAAAGGTAAACATGGAAGGAAGAAAAGTTGAAAGTTGGCTTTTCTTCCTTCTTCTATTACATCCCCGAAATAACTAACAACAATAATCCAAATAAAAAACTAGTCAAGGAAAGAAAACCGATACATATGGAGAATACACGATTATTTTCCCATTCACGCCAGAAAGTTATAAAACCTAAAATACAAAGGAAAAACCAAATGGGTAGGAATAGGAACTCACTAATTTTCTTTGGAAGTAACGCATAAAAAGTTGATAAATATAAAATCCAATTTGTAAAAAATAAAATGCAAACGATAATAGATTGTAAGTAGAGGCGGTTGAAAAATATCCCTTTTTTTACGGTTATAAAAATGATAGTTAGCGCTGAGATAAAGGAAATGAGTATGAAAATAAGTAAGAGTAATGTAAGTGTCATTTACATCTCCTTTATAAGAGTGTTTTTTACAAGAAATGAATCTATTACATTATATGCTTGTTTTGTAGAGTGCCCGTTATATTTTTCAGTGTACGGATTTAGAAATCCATGTTCACCGTGTAGTTGTTTGATTTCTAATAAAGGATTCTTTTGTTGCTGCAATGTGTGAATGAAAGAGGATACTGAAAAACTAGATTCTTTTTCTGGGAATATAAGTAATGTAGCGCATGTAGGCTTTATGTGAACATAGTCGCGTATACGAGAACCGTAACATCCGATAATAAAATCTATTTTCGGATTGTTACTACATAGCCATGAGATGGTAGCTCCAACACTAAAGCCGATAAGTCCAATATGTGTATAACTACTAGAAAGATGAGAAATGAATGTTTCAATTTGCTTTTTTCCATCATCAAATCCAATATGATTTACAAAATGTTCATATGCTTTTTCTTCATCACGATAATGAAATGCGTGTTGTGATTGTAGAAGATTAGGACAGAATACATCTATATGAGATGAAGTAAAGTGCTGGGTAACGTGATGCATATGGTCGTTCACACCATATATTTCATGAACAATAACGAGAGCTAATTTTTCCTTCATAGTTATAAAGTACCTCTATGAAACTTAAATTCTTTCTCAACAAGGAAAATACGCAGATGGAAGTTTTCATACCATTGCTCACGACCTCTTTTTTTCGCTTCTTTATGTAAGGTGTTCTTCTTCCAATTTTCAATCGCATCAAGTGATTCCCAATAAGAAATTGTTATTCCGAGTCCAGAATTACCTCGTGCACTTTCTACACCTAAAAATCCAGGTTGTTGCTTTGCAAGTTTCTCCATTTCTTCGGCAACGGTATTATAGTCAGTTGTATTATTTGATAAATTAGAAGTGAATATAACTGCATAATAAGGCTTGTTTTTTTCTAAAGTAGATGCCATTATTTTTCCTCCTTAATGTATAGTACGAATAATTAATCCATAGTTTGTATTTTAGCAGGTCACAAAAAGAAAAGAAGTAGAAAATTCTTATTTTTTCAGCTCATGTAAAATAAAGGGTTGAAGAAATTTATAGTAAGTAATCTGAAAGAAGAAAAATGCCACTTCAAAAGAGAAGTGGCATTTCTTATATTTCCTCTAAGCTATTAACTGGAACAGTTAATTCGCGTTCTGGGTTTTTTACTTCATATATGCGGGCGGTTTCATTGCTTTCATCGACGTGTTGAATCATAACAGGCATGCCTTGAAAACTGACATTGGCTTGCTCTGCTGACACAGAAAGCTCTATTGCACGTTGTATATTCATTTATATTCCTCCCATCATTATTATCTTTGCTAAAAAAGAGGAATAATATACCATTTAGAGACATTCTTAAAGTTTTTGTATTATTTGTAATGTTTCTTTAATAAATGAAGTGAAGATGGAATCAGGATAGGACTGTACGATTTCATATGCTTCTGTTACTTCTTCAAGAGCTCTTTTTTTATCATTAAGTTTCACATAACAAAGAGCGCGATATGCCCCAGCTGTTGTAAGTCGTGCGTGATCAAGTGGATGGTTTATATAATCTGGTATGATAGCGCGTTGCAATGTTTTTAAAGCTTCTTCGTATTGTTTTAAACCATACAAAGCTTTTCCTTTTTCAAGATAATATGATCCATCATCTTGAAAAATTGGCTCATCTTTTAATTTTTCTCGAAATTGTTCTAAATGTTCTAATGCAACTGTATATTCATTAGCAATTGTGTTGTAGTAGAAAGCTTTTAAAAGATCAATAACCGCCGCAGAGAAATTATCTTCTGTAAAAATGGCGAATTGCTCTGATTTTTTTATGTAATGTAAATATTGTTCTTTATCAGCCGTGATTACTTTTTGATAAGATAAAATACGATAAAATTCATCTGTTTTATAATATACTTGATGCTTTTTTGAAAATGCAAGTGCATCTAAAATGACACTTTCACATTGTTCGTAATCACCACATGCAAGAAAAATAATTGCTTCATATAAATATAATTCGATATGTATAATGAGATCCATTTCTAAATGTTTCTCTTCATAGTCATTTCGGATACTAGCTATAAGTTGTAAACATTCAGCATATTTTTTACGTGTGAATATCGTAAAGGATAATTTTAATTTTGTTTCCGTACTATCCCGGTATAACGTATATTTCTCAAAAATAGAAGTAGCCTTTTCAACGTAATATTCAATATTGTAATCTTTCATTTTAGCCGCAGCTGTTACAAACTGTTTATATAAACGAGCAGTATTCAAAGTGGGAGGTAGCTCTTTTTGAACGATCGGTAGTAAAACCTCATATACTTCATCGTACTTGTTTGCTTTTATTAGTTTCTCCGTTTGTTGAATGAGTTCTACAATTTCTACATCATCATCTTCTAATAAAAAACTTGTTTCACATTCAAGTTTGTCAGCGATATATTGTAGTGTTTTCATAGAAGGTGTAGCTTTTCCATTTTCAATTTGACTTAGCATACTTTTTGTGAGTTCTGAACCTGCTAGATCAGTTTGAGTAAGCTTTTTTTCTTTTCGTAACGTTTTAATTTTTTCACCGAGAGTAGCCATATAATTGCTCCTTTATAGTTAGAAAGTTAAATGTCATTAAACTTTTTGTTGTGAAAATTGGAAAGTTAATTATATAATAAGTTTAACACAATTTAACTTTTAAGGGGAGAGTGTCAAAAATGGGGGATATAAGTATAGGACAACATGATTCAAGAATGAAGATTGCAACGAGAAATATTATTTTAATGATAATTGGGAAAATGACGTCTTTGCTAGGAGCCGGTATTTATACGTTTGCAATGGGATTATACGTATTAAAGACTACGGGTTCAGGAATGGGGTTTGCAACTACGCTTATTTGCGGATCGATTCCAAGGCTAATCTGTGGACCGATTGCTGGTGCTGTAGCTGACCGCGTCAATCGAAAATGGCTTGTTATTGGCACTGATTTATTAAGTAGCTTAACGATGCTTATTATGTTTATTCTTGCTACTATATTTGGACCGTCACTTCTTTTTATTTATATTTCAGCAGCATTATTATCAATTTGTGCCAGTTTTTATTCTGTAGCATTAACTTCGTCTATTCCAAGTTTAGTAGATGAGGGGCGTATTCAAAAAGCGAGTGCTTTGAACCAGACGGCAGCTTCTTTATCAAATATTTTAGGGCCGATTATTGGCGGAGTTGTATTTGGTTTCTTTTCAATTCAGACGTTCTTTTTGTTAAATAGCATTACATTCTTTTTAGCGGTTGTTGTGCAATTATTTATCGTATTTGATTTATACAAAAAAGAAATGGCTGAAAGTAAAGAGCATTTCTTGACGAGTATAAAAGAAGGGTTTTCATATGTAAAAAGACAGCATGAAATATATGGTTTAATGAAAATTGCAGTAGGGGTAAACTTTTTTGCGAGTGCACTTTTCGTTTCACTTCCATATATTATTGTTCAAAATTTGCATCTATCTTCGAAGCAACTCGGTGTTGTAGAGGGAATGTTAGCAGTTGGGATGTTAATTGGTGCAATTGCGTTATCAGTACGTAAAGAAGTGAATAATCCGTTTCGTTCTGTTTATATTGGGTTGCTTTTATTTGCGGGCTTGAGTTTATGTACAGTGTTTCCATTAGTAGTCACCATCCCGAAAGTAGCAAGTTTTATTTACTATATCGCTTTTATGATGTTAACTGGTATATCAATGATGGTTGTAAATATCCCGATGCAAGTACATTTGCAAAAGACGACAGATCCAAGTTATTTAGGACGCGTTTTCGGCTTACTTGAAACAATTTCTACTGCAATCGCACCGCTCGGTATGATTGTGTATGGATTATTATTAGATATGTTGCCAACTAGCATTGTTATGATGACATTAGGCGGAGGTTTATTGTTAGTTGTATTAGTAGGAATAAAGAAGCATGTAATGAAAAAGCAAGTGGATGTGTCTGTCTAAAAGGCAATTTGACTTAATAAAATAAAAATGACCGAATTAGTATTTTAGTTTTTGAAACTCTTTTTCATGTATGTTACAGTATAGTGAGCAGGCAAAGAAAAGGAGACAACAGCATGAAAAAATTAAGTTTTGTTATGCTTTTTCTATTAGTCGTAATGGCTGGATGTAGCAATTATGACACATATATTGAAACAGGTATGCAATCATTGAAAGATGAAAAGTATAGTGATGCAACAATGTGGTTCGAAAAAGCAGAAAAAGAGAAATCAGGAAATGAAGCGAAATCATATAAAGAAGTTGCTGAGAGAATGGATCACGGAGCAACAGCATTAAAAGACGGTAAGTATTTAGAAGCGAAAGACATTGCAAATGAAGTGTTACAAAAGAAAAAAGATGATGAACTTGAAAAAGCTGTAACATCAAATGCAGAGAATATGCTTCAAAAAGCAAAAGATGTGGAAGAGAAAGTAAATGAAAGAGTGGCAAAGCGTAGAAAGGTAGAAGAAGAAGGAATTGATAAAATTATTAAAGCTGTCGATAGTATAGATGAAGTGAAAGAAAAAGAGAAGAAAGTATCAGAAGCATTAGATAAGGCTGAAGAGGCGCAAGCAAAAATTGAGGCAAAGAAAAATAAATAGATTTATAGTTTAAAAGGCTGTCGTGCATAACGACAGCCTTTTAATTTTTTGTTGCAAATGAAGTGATGCTTTGTAGTAAAAAAGAAATGATTTTAGAATTCCATCTGTCCTCATGATGAATCGTATAAATATTACGCTGAAATTCAAATTCAGGGATTGGTATATAGCATAGCTCATTTCGTTGTATTTCTTGCTCGATAGCAAGTTTAGAAATAAAGGCAATTCCATTACCATATTTTAAAATTTGTTTCATCGTTTCTAATGAGTCTAATTCAATTTCAGATTGGAATGTAATGTTGTGCGCCAACGTCCATTGTGTAAGTAAATCTCTCGTTGTAGATGGATTACGATGCAATAGTATGCGTTCCTTTTCGATATTTTGTAACGATACATTGTCTTTCTTTGAAAAATGATGTTCTTTGGAAAAGGCAAGAACAAGTGTATCGGGCATTATATTCGTTTGTTTTAAAAGTGGTTCATCAAATGGAGCAGCGGAAATTATCCCAAGATCGATTTCGTGATTTTGTAGCATCATTCGAATTTCAGGGGCTGTTTTCACTAGTAGCGTTATTTTTATATTGGGAAATTCGCATTGAAATTGATGAACGACTTCTGGCAAAAGATAAGTCGCTGGTACATAACTAGCGCCGATTGTTATAGCACCTTTATGAAAATCTTTAAACTCTTGCGTGACACGTCTAGCTTCTTTCATAAGCGCATCTATTTTACAAGCATAATGGTGCAAAGCCTCACCAGCCTCTGTTAAGAAATACCTTCCAGAACGTAATTCAAATAAAGACACACCGAGTTCTTCTTCTAAGCTTTTTATATGAAATGTAATAGTTGGTTGTTTAACGCCAAGTTTTTCTGCAACGATTGTAAGCTTTTTGTATTTCTTAATAAGTACTACAATTTCTAATTTTAAGAGATTCATTATGAATTGCCGCCTTTTTTATTTTAACTATAGAAAAAATCTATAGAAATAAATAGTTTATTAGAAGTTTTTTAATTTAATCTTTACAGTACATTAACATTGAGTATAAATCTTCCATATAGAATGAAAGCAGGTTAAGAATGAGGGGAGAGAGGTGAAGCAATGGATATTACAATTAGTGGATTAGAAAAGACATTTGGAAAAATACAGGCGTTAAAGCCGTTGCAGATTGTAATGAAACAAGGGGAATTCACTACACTTTTAGGACCTTCGGGGTGTGGGAAAACGACTTTGCTTAGAATGATAGCAGGACTTGAAGAACCGGATAAAGGAGAAATATATTTTGGAGACCAGTGCATGTATTCTGCTACAAAAAAGATAAAGACATCTCCTCATGAACGGAATATCGGTATGGTATTTCAAGATTTTGCTTTATGGCCGCACATGACTGTTTTTGAAAATGTTGCATTTGGTTTAAGGGCTACAAAGCAAACGAATCATTTACGAGAAAAAGTAGAAGATGCGATAAAGCGAGTTCGCCTGCAAGGTATGGAGAAACGGTATCCACACGAACTTTCTGGTGGACAGCAACAACGTGTCGCATTCGCTAGAGCAATTGTAACAAAACCTCACTTTATTTTGTTTGATGAACCGCTAAGTGCACTCGATGCAATTTTGCGAGAAGAAATGAGAATAGAGCTTATGGATATCGTTCATTCCATTGGTTTAACTGCACTGTATGTCACTCACGATCAAATAGAAGCAATGTCAATGTCAGACCAAATTATTGTCATGAAACAAGGAGAAGTATTACAAAAAGGAACACCGGAAGATATTTATGTGAAACCGTCTCATGAATTTGTTGCCAAATTTGTTGGTAAGGCGAATTGGCTTGTAGAGGGTGAAAAAATGATTCGTCCAGAGCATGTGAGTTGGACAAAAAATGATGTGTGCGAAATGTATACAGGTGAAATTCAGCACGTTACATATGTAGGAGAACGTTATGAAGTGAAAGTAAATATGGGGACTTTAGGCATCTGGACAGCCTATCACAATAGTAAGCTAAGCATCGGTAAACCAGTATCGTTATATGTGCCAAAAAAATGTATTCATCATATAGGGGGAGAATCGTATGAAGAAATTCAGTTCGCTTAAGTCTTTATTTGTATGTACTTTATTATTTTCGGCTGTAGTAACAGGGTGTAGTTCAAAGACAGGTAATGCAGATGCAAAAAGTAAAAATACGAATGAAAAGAAAATTGTTGTATATAGTGCAGGACCAAAAGGGTTAGCAGAAAAAATTCAAAAAGACTTTGAAAAGAAAACTGGTATAAAGGTGGAAATGTTTCAAGGGACAACTGGTAAAATTTTAGCGAGAATGGAAGCTGAAAAGAAAAATCCAGTCGTTGATGTAGTCGTACTTGCATCATTACCAGCGATGGAAGGATTAAAGAAAGAGGGTCAAACGTTAGCTTATAAAGAAGCGAAACAAGCTGATAAGCTGCGTTCTGAATGGTCAGATGATAAAGGACATTATTTCGGGTATAGTGCTTCAGCATTAGGGATTGTGTACAATACAAAAAATGTGAAGACAGCGCCTGAAGATTGGAGCGATATAACGAAAGGAGAATGGAAAGGGAAAGTGAATCTTCCAGATCCAGCACTTTCAGGTTCAGCTTTAGACTTTGTAACAGGATACGTGAAAAAGAATGGACAAGATGGATGGAATTTATTTGAGCAGCTTAAGAAAAATGAAGTTACAGTAGCAGGAGCAAATCAGGAAGCGTTAGACCCAGTTGTAACAGGTGCGAAAGATATGGTCATTGCGGGTGTTGATTATATGACGTATAGCGCAAAAGCAAAGGGTGAACCTGTTGATATTGTATATCCAAAAAGCGGAACAGTTATTAGCCCACGTGCAGCTGGGATTATGAAGGATAGTAAAAATGTTGAAGGTGCAAAAGAGTTTATTGATTATTTATTATCCGATGATGTACAAAAACAAGTTTCTAAAGCGTATTTATTGCCTGGTAGAACAGATATAAAAGCTGAAAATAGACCAAATGTAGAAGAGATTCCAGTATTAAATATTGATTGGAAAACAGTTGAGAAAGAGCAAGATGAAATAGGAAAACAATTTAAGAAAGTATTTCAATAAGATGGTGATTCCATGGTAAATCGATTCGTATCAGTAAGACAAGTTGGAATGACGGTAGCGTTATTACTTGTAGCGATGTTAATCGTCATTCCACTTTTTCTTATTTTATTTTCTAGTGTATATGAAAATAGTAGTTGGAACTTTTTAAAGCCTTTTGAAGTGATGCAGAGTGGTGGATTAGCGGGGATTTTTCTAAATTCGATGCTTCTAGGTGTACTCGTTGTAATAGGTGCTACAATATTTGCATTTCCATTGGCATTTATTATGAGCAAAACAGATGTAGGAAAGTATAGTAAGTTAGATATTGTTTTTATGATTCCATTTATGACACCGCCGTATATTGGATCGATGGGCTGGATTTTGTTCATGCAACCTAACGGCTATTTTGAACAATTTTTCCCGATGCTAAAGACAGTTTCATCATCGTTTTTTAGTTTAGGAGGTATGGTATTAATTATGAGTCTGCATTTATTCCCATTCCTTTATTTCATGCTGAAAAACACGTTACTTCAGATTGGGAGTAGTAAAGAAGAAGCTGCAGCAGTTCATGGCGGAAGTTTTTTCTATCGTTTAAGAAAAATAATATTGCCGTTATTAGTATCAAGTTATGTAATGGGTGCTTTACTCATTTTCGTAAAGACGATTGCTGAATTTGGAACACCGGCTACATTCGGACGTAGAATAGGATTCCACGTGTTAACATCAGAAATCCATAAATTTATTTCGAGTTGGCCAATTGATTTTAGTAGTGCAACAGCATTATCTTCTTTATTACTTAGTGCTTGTATGCTCATTTGGTATATGCAAAATGTATTGAATCGAAAGTATTCATATGCAATAGTTAGTGGAAAAGGTGTGAAATCTAAAAGATATACTTTGTCTATATTTACGCGCGTTGTAGCATGGATGTATGTAATTGGTTTATTAATCGTATCAATTGGAATTCCATACTTTTCTATACTTATTGCTTCTTTTTCAAAATTAAGAGGCGGCGGTTTACATGTAAATAACTTTACAACAAGTCATTATGAGGCATTGTTTACAATGGGGTCTCCGGGATTAGAGGCTTTATGGAATAGTTTTCTTTTTTCACTCGTAACAGCGATTATTGCGGTAATGATTGGAGTCTTTTTGGCACTTATGATTCGAAAGGGGAAAAAAACCTCTGAAAAATGGCTTGATATGTGCGGTATGTTACCGAATATGGTACCAGGAATCGTTATGGTTGTAGGTCTTATTCTATTTTGGAATTCACCATATATGCCTATGTCAATTTACAATACACCAGTCATGGTTATCGTAACGTATGTTGTGCTGTTTTTACCTTACACGGTGCAATATGTAAAATCATCACTCGGACAAATTGATGATTCTCTCATGCAGGCAGGAAGTGTTTTTTCTGGAAATTATATTTATATTTTTAGAAAAATAATATTGCCTCTTATTATCCCAGGCATTCTTGCTGGATGGGCGATGACATTTACAATTTCGATAAGAGAGTTAGTAGCATCGCTTCTCGTATTACCTCCATCAGTAGAAACGTCAGCAACGTTTATTTTTGCTCAATTTGAACAGGGTGAAGTATCTATAGGCATGGCGATGGCCGTTGTTTCTGTTGGACTTACAACAATATGCTTATTACTGCTACAACATATGGAGCAAAAGCGAAAAGGGGTAGTATGATGAGGGTAGAAGTATGGGGAGGAGCAGGAGAGTACGGTCGCTCCTGCTATTTTGTAAAAAATAAAGAGACGAAAATAGTATTTGATTGTGGTATTAATCGATCTTATGAGGATGGTTATCCAAAAATAGAGAGAGAAGCTGCTCCATTTTTAGATGCGGTATTTTTATCACATATTCATGAAGATCATACGATGGGTTTACCTTTATTAGCGAAGTATGGATATAAGAAAAAAATTTGGACGACTCGTTATACGAAGGAGCAACTGCCGTTATATTATGAAAAATGGAGAAACTATAATGTGATGCAAGGGTGGAATTTACCTTATAGCGACCAACACATAAAAGATTTAAATTATGTATGTATTGATGAGATTAGCAATCCAAATGAATGGGTACAAATTACTCCTACATTGCGGTTTCAATGGGGATATAGTGGGCATGTATTAGGAGCTGTTTGGTTTTTAGTTGATATGTGTAATACATACGTATTTTATTCAGGCGACTATTCAGCAGAGTCTAATATACTACGAGCTAATTTACCTGAGAAATTGGGCCACAATATAAAAGTTGCAATTGTAGATGCCGCTTATCACACAGAGGATGTTTCGCAAAATGAAAGATTAGACAATCTATGTGCAGAAATTGAACGAGTTATGCAAAATAAAGGAATAGCATTATTACCGCTGCCACAACTTGGTAGGGCACAAGATATAGTATTGTATTTATATGAACGATATAAAGAATTTCCGCTTATAGTAGATAAAGAAATTTTGGCTGGATTTGAAGAGATGTTCGTATATAAAGATTGGATAAAAAATAATGAAGAACTTAAATGGGTTATGGAGAGTTTAAAAAGAAACATAATAGTGATGGATAATGATATTAGTATGCAAAATAGTTACGGAATAGTTGTAATGAGTGATGCGAATATGCAAACGAAACGAGCGCAGTTATATTATGAACAACTTCGGAATGAAAAACGGAATGCCGTTATTTTTACTGGGCATATTGCGAAAGGGAGTTTTGCAGAAAAAGTTATGAAAGAGCATGTAAGGAATACATGTAGGGTGAATCGAGTTGCGTATAAAGTTCACCAAAGTATAAGAGACGTTAAAGAGATGTTAAATACATTATTACCAGAACATACGGTGCTAGTGCACGCTTTGAAAGAGGATACGGATCGATTACAACAAAAGCTAAGTACAGCAGGATATGAAAATGTATATTCACTTGCAATGGAACGTATAGAAGTCATTTGAAATGTAAAGGGGATAGGTATATGAAAAAAGTATTTGTATTCGTAAGCATTTTCTTTTGTTGTTTCCTTTATAACGTTAAGGAAGGGTTTGCAGCTAGTCCAATGAAACCTAGTTTTGAAGTGAAGTTATTATTGAAGCCAGAACAAGTATTAGGTGATAACAAAGAGATGAAGCAAGAGGTACTAGAACATTTCCAGGCTGGTACAAAATATGAAAGAATACAAGTGCAATTTTTAGATACTGCGAATAAAAGTTTAAGCGAGGAAGGTTGGTTTGCTAGAATTCGAAAGAAAGAATTTAGTAAAGATTTTGAACTAACATATAAAAAAAGATATCCTATTCCAAATGGTGTAATTCAAGATGCACTAGAAGTAGCTAAAAAAGAAGGATTCGATAGTAATACGGATAGTTATGAGGCGGAAATAGATTGGGGATTTGAGAAGAAAACATTAAGCATTTCAAATAAGAAAAGTTACAGTGCTAAAGGATATGGAATACTTGATTTACCAAATAAACAAGCTGCTCAAAACATGTTAATAGAAAAATTACCAGGGAAAATGAACAAATGGTTGTATACAAATTGGGGAGAAGAGATGTTAAAGAATTCCCGTATTTACGGTCCTGTATTAATGAAACGATATACAGGAGAGTTTGAAAACATAAAAGCAAATATTGAAATTTGGCCATTAAGTAATACAGGGAAATTAGAAGATGATTTCGTAATAGAAGTGTCATTTAAAACAAATGAAGAAAGTATTACGACAAAACAAAGGGAATTATTAATGGCGAGTTTAGAGAAAAAAGGCTGGTTGTTACCGAAAGATAGTTTGAAGACAGAGCTTATTTTTCAGTAAATAGTAAAAAGGAATCCATATGCCATGGATTCCTTTTTATATATGAGTATTAAGCTAAATCAGCTGACACAAACATATCACTATTTTGAAGGTTTTTAGAGCGTAAACTATAAGCAACTACCTTCTTTTTATATTGTTTTACAACATCAACATGCTCTTCATGACTATAAATATAAAATGTAAAATCTTTTTTACCACGTTTTGCATTGATAATTAAAGGAGTGCCTTCATTATGGGGTGGTGCATAATAGCGATCTAAAAATAAACCTTCGTTAAAATCATGAATAATTTTTGATTTCTGTTCGCCTACTAAGTTATTTCCGTTCATTGTAACAGTCACATTCTCTTCTTCGAGTTGTGGATGTGTTTCAAAGCGACTAATAATGGATTCAATAACAGAGTTAGGAAGGCTAGAAACGATAATTTTAAATGCTCCAAATACAACTAACATTACAATAAACCAAGTCGTCATAGTATATCATCCCCTTTATTCTATTTAATAATATAACTCATATGGTAATAGTACATATGGTGAAGTTTTGTATAATTTGTGAAAAATATGCCATTTTCACGAACGAAATGTTAGAAAAATCAATTTTGTTACAAAAAGTTGAAATCGAAGTATTTTAAAAGAAAAAGGTTTATAATAAAAATATAACTAATAACCACATTACTAATTATAAGGAAGTGTAACTATGAGTACTGTAGCAATCGTATATGGTATTATTCTTTCCACAATTATTGTTTTGTTTTTTGTTGGGGTTTCACGTTATATTCATAAATGGAAAGAAGGCGTTGCGAAATTAAATCACATTGAAGAAGAACTTAGTGATTTAATGTTACATCATGGTAAGTAAACATTTATTTTTTAACTAAAAAATGTGAAGGATATCACAAAGCATGCTTTCCTAATGAAGGCATGTTTTTTTGTTGTTTAAGAAAAGAAGTGTTTTTGTATAAATAATCTAATTATTACTTAAAAAGGGAAATTTATTTAGTATAATATATAATGTGTTTATTTTAGGGGGAGTATCATGAGGGGATTAAAAGTTGTTGGAATTATAGCTGGAATTACTATAGTAGGCTGTATAGCTTTCTTTTCAGTGAAGGAATATGTCAATTCCAAAGAAGACTCTAATTATGTGCTAAATTACATAAAAGAACATAAGGATGATAAAACAACTTCTTTAATTGTTAAAAGAAATGGTGAAACATTGACATCAATAAATGAAAAAGAAAAACTACCGCTAGCAAGTATGTCGAAAATCATTATAGCAATTGAATATGCTAAGCAAGTAGATGAAGGGAAAATAAGAAAAGACGAGCAAATTTCATTGAAAGAATTAGAAAAATACTATGTGAAAAATACTGATGGTGGTGCACACCCTGCATGGCTAGATGATGTAAAAGTTAAAGAGTTAGTGAAGGGTGGTCAAACTTCTTTAGAAGAAGTAGTGAAAGGAATGATCCATTATAGTTCGAATGCGAATGCATCATATTTATTAGACAAGCTTGGAGCAGCGCGGATAAATGAAAGTTTGAAAGAGTTAGGCTTAAATAGTCACGATGAATTTTATCCAACGTATACAGGGGCATTATATATGAGGGGCTATGTTGAAAAAGAACTGCATATTCCTCAAAATAAAGCATTGGACAAGCTACGTAATATGTCTAATGATGAATATGTTAAGCATGTATGGCAAATACATGAATGGATGAAAGACGAGAAAGAATGGACAAAACGCGAGATATCTTTAAAAGCCGATATGGACTTTCAGCGTATTTGGTCAGATCGGTTTATAGGTGCAAATGCGAAGGATTACATGAGTTTACTGGAAAAGATAAATAGCAGAAATTATTTTACACCACAAATGCAAGGTGAGATTGAGAATATATTTAAAGGAACCGTAGGAGAGGGTATGTTCGAATTTGCTGGACAGAAAGGTGGTTCTACTGCATTTGTATTAACAAATAGTTTCTATGGTACTGATAAAAAAGGGAATAAGATTGAGATTGTCTTTATGATGAACAATTTGAGTGAAAAAGCATTTGAAAAGCTTCTAAGTAATATGGATTACTTTATTCGAGATATTGTCATAAGTGAGGAATTCAGAAATAAATTATAATGAAATAATTTTATTATGTAAACAAAGGGGCACTTATGAAAAGTGCTTTTTTGTAATACAGGATTTTCCAATCTTATTATTGAATATAAATTGAAAATAAGAAAGGAGGTTGAAAAATGACAACAATATATTTCGTTCGCCATGCCCATTCTACATATACAAAAGAAGAACGGGAACGACCTTTATCTGAAAAAGGGCACTGTGATGCAGAGAATGTAACACATTTATTAAAAGATAAACATATTGATGTTGTTATTTCTAGTCCGTACAAAAGAGCAATCCAAACTGTACAAGGAATTGCGAATACATATAAATTATCAATACAAACAGAAGAAGATTTGCGTGAAAGATTATTGAGCACAGAGCCAGTATCAAATTTTAATGATGCTATGCAGAATGTGTGGGAAGATTGGAGTTTTGCATACGAAGGCGGAGAATCGAATGATATCGCACAAAGGCGCGCTGTAATATGTATGCAAAATATATTAAAACAATATGAAGGTAAGAATATTGTAATAGGTACGCATGGAAATATTATGGTATTACTCATGAATTATTTTAATTCGAAATATGATTTTGAGTTTTGGAAAACACTTCATATGCCTGATGTGTATAAATTAAATTTTGATAAAAATCGTTTCATTTCTGCTGAAAGAATAGAGAAAACAGGTCATCGGTTAAATATTTTGTAAAAGTTTATCAAAAAAAGAGGAAAGAGAGAAGTTATTGTAGAAGTATGACTTTGTAACATAAAAATTATATGTTAAAGGAGGCTGTTTACATGTTTGAGAAAGAGAAAGAAGGGCTTATTGAAGTTCAAAACGTATATGAAATTGCACCAGAAGATGGAACAATCATTGGTATGGCAACGGAAGAAGAAATGGAAATTGCTGCTGAACTAGAGTTACAGTACTATGCCCATTCTCGTTTGTTAGAAGCAAATATTCAGTTAGACGGTTCCTCCTACAAAGAGTTACTTCAGGAGTTCCAGGAGTACGAAAGAAAATCAATGAGCTTTTGGCGAGCGATACATAAACGTTTAGCTGTGCCGTGGGCGTGGGTACTACGTATTGATGTTGCGAATGGCCCTATATATGTAAGTAATGGAAGTTCATATTACGAAGAAATCGATGATGAAGAAGATTATGAATAGATAAGTAAGGAAGCAGCTTTAGTTGCTTCCTTTTTTTATTTGTAAGAAATGAATCGCCTCAATAATAATATCTGGTCGATCATTTTCTATACCGTGACTAGCATGTTCGGCAAGAATATATTGGCTGTTAGTTGAGAGGTGTAATTGTTCGTGAATTAGTTCTTGCCACATTGCTTCAAGTTGTGTTGCTTCCTCTTTTGGCATGCCACCATTAGTCAATTGAGTAATAGAATATTGAGGATCTCTACCGATAACGATTAATGGTATTTCTAATGTTTTACATAGCTCTTTTAGTGAGAGAGCACAGTTTTTCGACTCCGATAGTTCAGAAGCTGTCGCTTTATATAATGAAGGCGAGGTAGAGAATTCAATTTGCTGTTTTGATTGATCGGTGAGAATAGGTTTTAGTTCGTTATAAAGTGTGTCTACATCCATTTTTGAATACATATTATATTTTTGAAACCAAACATCATCAGAATCAGTTTGATCAGAAATTGGTAAATGAAGTTCATCTAAACGGTGTAAGTTCATCGAAGTAGAATCAACTAAAATAAGTGCTTGCAGCTTATCTTCATGTAACATCGCAAAATGTTGTGCACATAATCCTCCATAGGAATGACCGATTAGAATAAATGGTTCTTGAATAGCTAGTTTGTTTAGTAACATATGTAGCTCTTTTGTAACTTGCCTTATTGTACGCGGCTGATTGCCTAAATCACTTTTTCCGTAACCTGGGCGATGGTATGAAACAACTGTAAAGTGCTCTGAAAGCTTTTCTATAATAGGAAACCAATCATAAAATGAGCAAGTCATTCCGGTTTGAATGACTACAGTTTGTTTACCATCTCCTTTTATATGTACTTCTATATTTTGCCCCATTATTTCTACAAATTTATGAATGTTAATTCCTCCTAAGCTTGAAATAATTTTTGACAAGCAAAAACGATACACCAAACACCTATACCAAGTAGGACAGATGTACTAAGTGTAAATGAATTTTTTAAACCAATATAGACAATAAATAATAGTAGTGCTGATGCGGGGAATCCATATAATACCCCTAAAGCAAATTGACTCAATTCTTGTTTATTTCCGCCTTCGAATGAAATCCAAAATAAACTAAGTAAACTCACGAGAGGAAGGGCAGCAATAAAGCCACCTATCGTACTGTAATGTTTAGCGACTTCAGTGATAACGCCGATAATAAGTGCCGAAACGATTATTTTAACGAGGAAATGCATATTTTGCCTCCTTCGCTAATAAGGAAAATGCTTTTTCAATTAATTGTTGTTCTTCTGTTGATAACTGTGATTCTAATATTTTTATCTTTTCTTTATCTAGTAAAGTATGTTTTTCTAATACTTCAATTCCTTCAATTGTTAATGTAAGGTTTACCACTCTTTCATCTTTTTTATTTCTCTCTTTAACGATGAAACCCTTTTGAATAAGGCGTTTTATATGTTCAGATGCTGTGTTATGAGAAAGACTAAGCTCAGTAGCGACTTTTCCAATTGTTATATCTTTCTCACGAGAAACGATTTGTAAAATACGAATTGCTTGGTGGGAAAGGTTGTCCTCGTATTCGTATCGTAAGTGATAATAAATGCTCTCCCAATGTTGATTAATGTTGTACATAATAATAAATCTCCTTTTTATATCGTATAGTAAGATATATTCGTGATTTCAGAAATAAAACCCTTTTATTTGGATAAAAAATGTTGAAAAAGTTTATTTTTATTGAAATATAAGGTAATCTATGTGTAAAGGTATACATTTAGCAAGAGAGAGGATGATAGCTGTGAATACATTCAAATGGATTAGTCATGAACAGATGTATGTAGATGAAATACATGTTGAAAAATGTGGTCCTCTTTCAGTCGGCGTATATGGGGGAAATCAAGAGAGTGATGCATATGAACGAGGAGATGCGGTGCTGGCTTGGTGGGATCCTGAATTACAATTTGAATTTGTTATGATTTTTGATACACATCACAAAACAAAAAATATAGATTATATAATAGAAGCGATTTCGGAAAGAAAAGAAAAACTAAAAGAGTTATTCTCATATCCAATACATTTAGCTTTCCATCATACACATATGTACTTATTAGCGTTATTTACAGATGAGTTATTTATTAAAAAGTGTGATCAAGATGATGAGGAACTCGCTTGCTTAATTTGTTTACGAAAAGGCGAATTTTTATATTGGTTATCAGTTGGTGATTGTTTCGCGTATTTATTCCATTCTGAGAAAACGAAAAATGGAAAAGGACGATTAAATAAACGGAAGAATTACGAATATATTGGCAGGAAAAATATTTTTGCAGCAAATACACCTTGCTTTACGTCAGGTGTAAGAGGATTAGAAAAAGGAATGAATCACATTGTAATGGCAACGGACGGTATTTTAGAGTGTGACAAACGAAGGTTTGATGATGATCAATCTTTAGTAGAAATATTACACGACGGAAATAGCTTGCAGATTGAGCCCGTATTAACAAATGTACTGCAGTGGAAAGGTAGAGACTGTGCCACGATTATTGGATGGTCTATTGATACTGATAATAAACAATGTGCTAATTAATATAAAAGGAGTTCAAGGTTTTTATCCTTGAACTCCTTTTTGTTAAGCAATATGGATGTGATATGTTTTTAACCATTCATTTACTTGTAGCATATACTCCATGGCACTTCTTGCTTCAAAATTGTTAATCTCTTTATTACTTTGATCAGCAATTGAAAGTAAGATGGAATGGTTAATAAGTGAGAAAATAGGATTGTTTTTATTGCTACACATATCAAGTGTTAAATTACGGATTGTTTGTAAGTAGTGTGGATCTTGTGAAGTTGGATAAGCGCTTTTTCTTCTATTACGTACATCGTCAGGTAAAGCTGGTTGTAGTGCTCTACGTAAAATGCCTTTTTCAATATTATCAATACTTTTTATGTTGAAAGGAACATTCCATAAATATTCAACTAATCTATAATCGCAAAACGGTACACGAACTTCAAATCCAACAGCCATACTCATACGATCTTTACGGTCAAGTAAGAAAGGAAGGAATCGTGTTAAAAATAAATAAAACATTTGGCGTTGTTTCGCGGATTTTTTACTTTCCCCTTCAAGAGTAGGTACTTCAAGTATCGCTTCTTGGAATCGTGTATCAATATAGTTTTCTAGATTACATTGGTTACTTACTTCATTTAGTAGAAGAGGAGATGTATTTTTCCAATTTGTTAGCCAAGGAAACTTATCTACATATAGTAATTCTTCTTGATGAAACCAAGGGTATCCACCGAATACTTCATCAGCCGATTCACCGGATAAAGCTACGGTCGCATCTTTTTTCATTTCGCAAAATAGTAAATATAGTGAAGTTTCCATTTCACCAGCACTCGGTAAATCTTTCGCATGAAGGGGAACGAATAAGTGATTTGCTAATTCTTCAGCATTCACAATAATATCATGATGCGCTGTCCCTACATGTTCAGAAACGCGTTTTACCCAAGGAGCGTCTAAACCAGTGCGAGCAAATGTCAGCTCGAAATCTTTTGCACTATTTACAAAGTCAACGGAATACGTATGAAGTGTTTTATTTTCCGCAGCAAATTCTTTACCCGCAAGTGCAGTAATACCGCTAGAGTCTAATCCGCCTGATAACATACAAACGAGAGGAACATCGGCAATTAATTGTCTTTTTACTGTATCTTGTAAAATAGATAAAATATGCGAAGATGTATCTTCTATAGAGTCTGTATGGAACTTACTTTCTAAATTCCAATACTTCGTAACTACTTTTTTATGACGTGTAAATGTTATAGAATGTCCAGCACGTACTTCTTGAATATGTTTAAAGACGCCACATCCTGGAGTGCGAAATAAGCCTAATCCAAATATTTCATTTATTCCACCCGCATCAAGTTCAGCAGGGACAGATGGATGCGCTAATAATGCTTTAATTTCAGAGCCGAAAATAATACTGTCATTTCTTTCTGTGTAAAAGAGTGGTTTTACACCTAAATGATCTCGTGCTAAAAACAATTGTTGCTTCTGATCATCCCATAAGGCAAAAGCGAAAATTCCGTTTAAATATCGCACGCAGTCTTCTTTCCATTCTAAATAAGCATGTAGTAATACTTCTGTATCTGAATGGGTTTCAAATGCATGCCCACATTTTTGAAGCTGCTCTTTAAGTTCACGGAAATTATAAATTTCTCCATTATAGGTAAGAGCATACGTATAATCACCAGCACGGAATGTCTTCGGCTGTGTCCCGCCTTCTGGATCAATTACAATTAAACGCCGGTGTGCAAAGGCCGCATGAGGTGAAAACCAAAATCCTTCAGCATCTGGACCACGATGCTCAATACTATTTGCCATCTTTTTTAAAATAACATGTTGATTTGAAAGGTCTTCCTTCCAATCTACCCAACCTGTAATTCCACACATACACATCTCATCTCCTAAATTAAAATAGTAGATTAACGAAATAAAATGTACACTAAGTTAAAAAGTGACTATATAAATAGTGTACTACATGAATTAAATTACAGACTTGAGAAAATTTTCTTTGAACGCATAGTTATGTGAGACAATGGCTAAGGGAAAGTATTCCATTACATACAAAAAATAAAAAGATGAGAGAAAAAATTTTCTCAGACGTTATATAGGGTGTAAAAGCTTTTACAAAACAATAAGGGGAATCGCTACATGAAATCAAATGAGAAAAATTTTATAAAAAGATTACAGCGGCAAAAAGAAGACGCGTTAGAATTTGTTGTCGATACATACTTACCACTCATAAAGGGGATCACGCATAAAGTTCTACTTCCCATTCAAAATGATGGACTCATAGAGGAATGTATAAACGATATATTTCTTTCCATTTGGAATAACGCAAATAAATTTCATGGAGAGCCGAGTGATTTTAAAAAGTGGATTGCAGCTATTGCAAAGTTTAAAGCAATTGATTATTACCGGAAATCGACTAAAACGGTAGAAATCATTTCAGATGAGTTTCATATCAGTACAGAAAAATCAGCAGAAGACGAATTAATCGTTATGGAAGATAGGGAAGAATTATTGAAGCTCATTAATCAATTAGAACCGCTAGATCAAAAGGTGTTCATTATGAAATATTTACTTGGTATGAAGACAGAGGAAATAGGTGACAAGTTAGGATTAACTCGGGCAGCAATTGATAATCGAGTGTACCGTGGGAAAAAGAAACTACAACAAAATGCTACGAATATTAGTTTTGGAGGTAGTGCAATATGAAAGACATTTATGAACTATTAAATGATATTGATATAGACGAAAAAGAACTAGAAGAAATTGAGGCTTCTGAAATTGAAAAGGAAAAAGTAAAACGAAATGTAAAACAATCGATACGTACGAAGAAAAAGATGAAAAGTTGGAAAAAAGGTGTGGCTGCTGCATCTATTTTAGTAGGATTATCAGTTGCAACACTCGGTATCGGATTTCCTACATATGCGGGGGGATTGCCAATTGTAGGGGACATATTCCGATTTTTAGATAATGGTAGAACAGGGTTATATGAAAATTATAAAGAATTTTCGACTGAGTTGAATGTGACGAGAGAGAGTAGTGGAGTTAAGGTTACAATTAATGATGTAATTTCTGATGGCAGAACATTATCTATAACGTATTCACTGGAAAGTGAGCAGGACTTAGGGGAGGATCCTATCATATTAGGGGGATTGGATATAATGGACGCTCATGGTAGTTCAGGCAGTGGTAAAATGACTAAAGTTAATGAAAAAAAGTATGTAGGTATGGTAACAACGACGCATCATGATAGCAATAAAAAGGACAAAGTAAACTTTAGATGGAATATAGAGAGAATAGAGATGCCAGATAGGAAAAAATCAATACAAGGTAATTGGAATTTCGCCTTAACTGTAAAATCAGTGGATAGTAAAGAGAGAACAATTGGTGGGAGTTCGGAAAAAGAAGGTATAAAAGCAAATATGGAAAAGGTCGCAATATCGCCAGTTTCATTTATTCTTTATTACAATCAAGAGGTTTCTAAGGGCGCAAAGAAAGAATGGGATAGTGTAGATGTTGAATTGACGGTTAAGGATGATTTAGGGAATATTTATTCGGGTGAAGGAAATGGGGGAAGTGGCAACGATCCTTACAATATCCATTGGAGTGCCACCTTCCAAAAACTAAACGAAAATGCAACAAAGCTTATCGTTACACCTCGTGTGCACTTGCGAGTACATACACCTGAAAATCATGGTGGAGTAGAGTATGTGAATGGGAAAGAGAAGAAAATAGAAGTGCCGAAAAAAGAAGCGAAGAGTAAAGATATTGTGTTAGATGATATCGTCATTGATTTAAAGAAATAAAAGAGAGACTGCCTAAAACCATTTAGGCAGTCTCTTTTTCGTTAAGAACTAGTAACGAGTAGTGCATGCGGATGCTGCGTTTTATATTCATCTTTCCACGGAATGTTTAGTTGTTCCCATGATTCGCCGCTATCATTGGATTGAAAGACGCCATTGTTATTTAACGTGTAGAACGTATGTGGTTCGGCTTCGTTTGTAGCAAACATCGAAATGACTGTACCGATTGCAGATGGTAGTCCTTGTTGTACTTGCTGGAACGGAGTATCTTTCGTTTTTCGATAAATATAAGATTCATAAGGGATACGGTGATGAGCCAGATCAGCACTCGGTGCAGCTGAAACGAGAATCGTATTGCAATCAGCTGGATCAATTGCCATGCTGTATAAATAATGATGTTCAAGTCCTTCACTACATGAGATCCAGCTGTTTCCATTGTTATAACTTTCAAGATAAGCACGATCAGGTCCGCCCATAAATCCGTCACCACATGATGCATAAAGGCGATTTGGTGCTTCAGGGTGCATAAGTAATTGATGAGCATCGATAGGAGCACCGAATTTTTTATCAATCCATGTATGCCCTTTATCATTACTTTGAATAACAGCACCAGCTTCGATTGAAACGTGTATTGTATTAGGGTTGTTTGGATCAACTGTAATCCAGCGTACGTGATGGGTAAAAGGTCTAGGCGGGAAAGCCCACGTATAAGAAGATAATAATGATTTCATATTTTTAAGTTCAGTCCACGTTTCACCACCATTTTCAGAGCGAAATAAAGCGCTCGGTTCTGTGCCGACATAAACGACCCCATATCCGTTCACTTGTTCATTTGAGCTTATTGTTATGGAAGTGATAGAGGAGTGTAAAATACCATCTTCTTTAGGGAAATCAAAGTAACGATAAGAATCTCCAATTGGTCTCCATGAATCCCCGCTATCGTCGCTTAACCATAGACCTCGTCCGAATGTTCCGCAATATACACGGTTTGGGCGGAACGGATCAACAGCGATACAGGTAGGTTGCATATTTTGTAAGTGGTAAGTCGTTTCATAGTTATCATATTGTTCTTTCACTACAACAAGTTCACGTTCCATACAGAGAAATAAACGTTTCATTTTAGTAACCTCCTTAAAAAGTCTTTCATTAGTAAACAATATGAAAATAAAAAAGAAGTAGTCTTGTTTTTATTTGAGAAAAAGGGATTGTCTAAAAAGTAGCGAAGTGTGTATACAGAGGAAGCGGGCGTTTACAATCAGTTGATTCGGGATAAAGATGGGGAGTTTGTTTCATACTAACATACAGATATTGTACTTAAAGGAGTATAAGTATGGGACATTCGCATGATCATGGTCATTCAAAAAATAAAAAGGCATTACTAATTGCCTTCCTACTAACAACAAGTTTTATGATTGCAGAAGTTGTTGGTGGATTTGTAACAAATAGCTTAGCACTACTATCTGACGCGGGGCATATGCTAAGTGATGCAGTATCTTTAGCTTTAAGTTTACTTGCGTTTAAGCTCGGAGAAAAAACAGCAACAACTGTGAAAACATATGGATATAAGCGAGTCGAAATGTTAGCAGCATTATGTAACGGTGTCGTTCTTATTGTCATTTCGGTATACATTTTTATTGAAGCAATCCGTCGTTTTAAAGAACCAGTTGAGATTGCTAGTAATGGGATGCTCATTATTGCAGTCCTTGGTCTGCTTATTAATATTTTATCAGCTTGGATATTAATGAGAGGCGGAGATGTGAAAGGTAATTTGAATTTAAGAAGTGCTTTCCTGCACGTACTAGGCGATTTATTGGGTTCCGTCGGAGCGATTATTGCTGCGTTACTTATTAAATTTTTCGGATGGACTGCTGCAGATGCGATTGCTAGTATTCTTGTGTCTATTTTAGTCATTATTAGTGGATGGCGTGTAACACGTGATACGGTTCATATATTAATGGAAGGTGCACCACAGCACATAAATGTTGAAGAGGTAAAAAGTACATTATTAAATATTCCGATTGTCAAAGAAGTTCATGATTTGCACATATGGTCTGTCACATCGGATTTTCAAGTATTAACTTGCCACTTGATTATTAAAGGGAATGAAACGCAAAGTGTATTAAAAGAGGCTACGTATGTATTAAAGGAGAAGTTTCATGTAGAACATGTCACCATTCAAGTAGAAATAGATGGTGAATTTCATCACGATGAGACAACTTGCAAAGTATGAAAGAAAAAGGATAAGAAAAAGTGTCATAACATTTTTCGCACGGCATACATATATATAATGTGGCCACAAATACTTTGCAAGGTAAATATTTCATGAAATTACTTTACTTATAAAGAGTCATCTTTTATAATCAAAAGTGGTAATTGATAAAGATTATCATTTTCAATGATCGTAGAAAGGAGTTTTTTAAAAGATGAGTAGTCAACTCCGTTTTGCTGTTGAAAATCGTAAGAGGCATTTAATTGATGAGTTAATTGGAGCAGGTGTGTTTAAGATTCGCGACCGACAATTATACGAGCTGTCTTTAGAGGAATTGGAAAAAGAGTACGAAGATATGGAAGATTATGCAAATATTCAGGCGTAGCTATATAGATTAGTAAAAGGAGAGCTGGTTACGATTTTGTGTAACCAGCTCTCTTTTTATTTCGTAGAAATTATTTTTTGTATTTCTTTCATGGGACGGAGCCAGTTTTGGGTCATTATTTGTTCCATTTGTTTTTCGTCCTGCTTCTGTAATGCTTGAATGATAGAGTGATGTTCTTCAATAGATTGACTTGCTGGAACAAAGTTTTGGAAAAACAAATATTCAAGACGTAAAACGTGAAGTTGCATATTTTCTAGAAAGGGTTCAATATATTGGTTTTTAGCAATAGAAGAAATTGTATTGTGGAATTGTATATCTAATTTTAAAGCTTGTTTTGCGTTTTTTTTCTCTATAGAGTGCTGAAAATGATCATTTATTTCAGAAAGTATTTGAATATCAGCGTCTGTAATGTTTTGAAGAGCTTGCTTTCCTATAATAGAGTGAAGACCAGCCATCGTTTCATAAATGATAGATACGTCGTCTAACTTAATAGGAGCAATTTTCGTTTTTTGCCCTGGTACCATTTCCACTAATCCAGAAAGCTCTAATATTTGAAGTGCTTCCCTTACAGGTGTTCTGCTTACTCCTAGTGCCTCAGCCAATTCCCCATCATTAATTTTTTCATTGGGCTTCAGTACACCTTCAATAATCCAATTTTGTAGTTGATTTAAAACGAGTGATTTTGCTGAAATTCTTCCTGGTTTTTTATAATTTTGAGGGACAGGCATAGTGAATTCAATCCTTTCATTGTATATTTTCCTTTTTTGCATGAACAAGCTTTAATTTTTGTTTCCCTTCATCCGGTTTTTGGCTTAAGATGAGCACCATTACAATGACACAAAAAGCGCCTAATAACTGAAAAGATTGAAATGGCACGTGCAATATAAGTACAGAAGAAATAATAGCTGCGAGTGGTTCTGTGCAACCAAATAATGTTGTTTCTTTCGGAGTCAGGTATCGTATGCTGTCTAAGTATAAATAAAAGGCAATAAGTGTCCCGAAAATGACGACAAATATGATGAGCGGTAGGGTACTTAGTTTTACATATTTCATAGTTGATAATAAAATGAATTCGTTTGTAGAAATAAAGTGTACAATCGTTACACCAATACCCCCAATAATCATGCCCCATCCAACGATAACGGAGGAAGACCATTTTTCTAACAATTCCTTTGAATATAAACTATAAAAAGCGAGAGATAATCCAGATAAAATACCCCAAATAATAGCTGGTGTAGAAACAGCCAAGTTATGAACAGACCCGTTTGTTAGTAAGAGAAAAGTGCCTACTAATGAAAGGGTAATTGAAATGAAATCAATTTTTGATGGACGAACGTTCCATTTGAAAAGTAAGTATACAGTGATGAATATAGGAGCTAAATATTGTAATAATGTTGCCACGGCAGCATTTCCCTCTTTAATTGAAGCGAAATACGTATACTGTACAGCAAGCATACCGAATAGACCAAACAAAATCATTTTAATAGCATCAGATTTTTGTTTCCAAATGCCAAATATCTCTTTTTTTCTCGTTCCGAATGAGGAAATAATGAGCAAAATAATTCCAGATATAAGTAAGCGGATCGTAACTAACCATTCGGTTGAAACATTGTCATATTGAAAAAGCTGTTGTGCAGCTGTACCAGACAAGCCCCATAAACAAGCACCGATTATGACCATTATAATTCCTTTTAATCGATTTGAATCCATATGATTTAAAATTCGCCTTTCTAAAAATATAAATTGAATACAATATGCAATATATCACAGAATAACTCGTTAATAAACTGAAATTTCTAATTTTATTTTTTTTATGTATAGTAAAATATTGTAGAGGAGGGGGAGTATATGTTAGCAGGATTTTTAGTTTGTTTATTTGTTGGGTTACTTATCATTTTTTTAGGGTATCAAATACATGTGAAAAAGAGGTTGTTTTTGTTAGCAGGATATCAAGAAGAAACGTTTGTTGGAGATAAAAATAAATTAGCGAAGCTTTCAGGAGCATTTTCTTATATAGTTGGAGTTGCTACTATAATATTACCGCTTGGCTTGGAAAAAATAGGGGATGTAGTTGGTATCGTATATGCTATATTAATTGTTTTAGGTACAATTGTATTTATAATTAAAGCAAACCTATTAAATAAGAGTGCTATAAAGTAAAAAGGCTTCATTCTACTGAAGCCTTTTATTAATTATTATGAAGTATAAGTAAAAGCCGGAATAGGATCAATAAATGTATTCCACTTTTGTCCCATTTCCTTTTCTGTTAATAGACAATCATCTAATGATTGTTCAATCACAGAACGATTCATATCAATACCGATAAATACGAGCTCAGTTATTCGATCTCCATATCGCTCGTCCCAGTTTTTTAATACTTCTGGTTCTTCTGCAATCATTTGATTTCTTTCAGTTTCAGGTAATGCGGCTATCCATTCACCGGCTCCTTGAATTGTAATAGAGGAACCTGCTTGAGATAGAAGCCCTATCATATTATTACGAGATGCCAGCCAGAAGAATCCTTTCGCTCTTACAACATCTAAAGGCCATTTTTCTAGCCAATTCATAAGGCGCTCGGGATGGAAAGGATATTTGCGGCGGTAAACAAAGGAATTGATACTGTATTCTTCCGTTTCCGGTGTATGATGTTCACTATTTAATTCTTGTATCCAGCCGGCCGATTGACTAGCTTCTTCATAATTAAATAGATTTGTGTTTAAAATTTCTTGTAATGGTACTTTGCTAAACGAAGCTTCAAGAATTTTTGCATTAGGATTTAATTTTTTTAGTAAATGATGAAGCTCTATCACATCTTCTTTTTCTAGCAAATCTATTTTATTAAGAATAATTACGTTTGCAAACTCAATTTGATCTATTAATAAATCAATAACTTCCCGGGTATCATTCTCATCGATTGCTTGTTTTCGGTCTAATAAACTTTCTCCGTCTGCAAAATCATCCCAAAACCTATTTGCATCTACAACTGTAACCATCGTATCGAGGCGACAATTTTTTGTTAAATCAATGTTAAGAACTTCGTCTGTATAAGTAAATGTTTGAGCAACTGGAATAGGCTCACTTATACCAGAAGATTCAATAATAATATAGTCAATATCACCATTTTCAACAAGACGATTCACTTCTATCATTAAATCTTCTCGTAGTGTACAACAAATACAGCCATTTTGAATTTCTACTAGTTTTTCCTCCGTACGTGAAAAACCACCCTTTTTTATAAGAGATGCATCAATGTTTACTTCGCTCATGTCATTAACGATGACAGCTACTTTTAAGTTATTCTTATTAGTCAAAATGTGATGTAGTAAGGTAGTTTTTCCAGATCCTAAAAAACCACTTAATACAGTGATAGGTACTTTTTTCATGAAATGATCTCTCCTTTAAATCGTAATGATTACGTTTTATGTTAAACGATGGGAAAAGAAAAAGCAAGAATAAATCATAATGATTACGATTTAAGAATAGAAATAGACTATAAAATTTGTGCTGTAGTATGGAGCATTTGGACAAGCACATGTTTACATATAAATAAAATGGAGGCGAGAAGCTTGGTCTTTAATAGAGTTTCAAAAGAATTAGTAGGCATAGCTCTTATCGCTATGTTTCTCTTTTTATTATTTTTTGTAGATTTTACAAGTCTAGCAAATTTGCACAAAAATATGCCACAGGAATGGTTGAATGTGAATACAGTATTTTTAAGTATCATTTTTGAAGCAATACCCTTTATTTTATTAGGGGTAATTGTTTCTTCATGTATTCAAGTGTTTGTGACAGAAGATATGATTCAAAAAGTAATGCCGAAATCTCCGATTGTTGCAATGATTCCGGCAGTATTTGTGGGAGTTCTTTTTCCAATGTGTGAATGTGTCATTATACCAATTGTAAGAAGGCTCATTCAAAAGGGGTTACCACTTCATGTAGGCATTGTTATTTTACTGAGTGCACCCATTATGAATCCAGTTGTTCTTTTATCTACTGTATATGCGTTTCCAAAAAATGATTACGTTGTATATGCACGCTTTGGGATAACAATTTTAGTTGCTCTATTCATAGGTCTAATTGTGTATTATTGCTATCGCGAAAGAAATGTTTTAAAAGATATAGAGGTTTCAGTTCAAACAAGCAATAAAAAGAGTTGGAAAGATGTTATGAATCATATTGTAGATGAGTTTTTTGATACTGGTAAGTATTTATTGATTGGTGCTTTTTTAGCAAGTGTATTTCAAACGTTTTTTGATCGGAATGTACTGGATGCAGTAGCACATAACGAAGTAATTGCCCCCTTTATTATGATGGGATTTGGTTATGTTTTATCAATTTGCTCTGCAGCCGATGCTTTTATAGCGGCATCTTTTGGACATGTTTTCTCGGTAAAGGCACTTCTCGCATTTCTTGTATTTGGGCCTATGCTTGATATGAAAAATACGTTAATGCTATTTGCATATTTTCAAAAGAGATTTGTATTCTTTTTGATCGGAATTGTCATTGCATCTGTGTATACCATCCTGCAAATCATAATGTTATAGGAGGTGAGAAAGAATGGAGAAAGAGGAGCAGAAGGCGTATCATCGCTATATACGTGGCATTATTTTAATTGGTTTAGCAATGCTCTTATTTAAACTACTTGTAACAGGGAATATTTATAATTTTATCGCTCCAAAAATGATTAAATTTACGTATATAGCTTTTGTAGTAATTTTAATTTTTGGTATTGTACAAGTTTGGAGAGATGGAAGAGAAAAACAGCATGATTGTAATTGTTGTAAACATCATACAACATCAAAATCAGGGATAAAAAGTTTCTTTGTATATGTTTTATTTGTCGTTCCGATAGTTAGTGCTTTTCTCTTTGGAAGTGTAACAATTGATGGAAGTTTAGCAGGAAAAAGGGGTATGAATCAAAGTGTACAGTCGAGAAGTCTAGAAAGGAACGAAAAAGAGGGGAAACAGGTTAAGTTTGATGGGCGAGAAGTATCAGTTGATCCAGAAGAAACATCAAATTTAGCAACGACTTATAAAACGGAAGAGCAAGTAGTAAAAAGTATGTTAGGACAGCGTAAACTACAAGTAAAGGATAAGGATTATGTTCAAACAATGAATGTAATTGGTCAAAATGTCAATTGGTTTAAAGGGAAAGAAATTACATTCTTAGGGTTTATATATAAGGATAAAGATGTGACGGGTAATAAAGCAGTAGTGGCTCGATATGGTATAACTTGTTGTATTGCGGATGCATCAGTCTGGGGGATGATTGTTACCGGGAAAAATATTGAAAAAATTCCAGAAGAAACATGGGTGAAAATAACAGGATTATTAGATGAAACGACATATAAAGGAACAGTCTTTCCACTTGTAAAAGTAAACAAAATCGAGAAAATTAATAAGCCAACTGACCCATATGTATATGATGCTTTACCTCAATAGAAAAGAATAAATTCTTCATATTTTCATGAAATAGAATCATAATCATGGCAATAAAAAAATAAAGATAAGAGTAATTTGGTTTGTTAAAAATATGTGCAGAAGGAGTTATGCGATGAACTGGGTTACTCATAAACCATCATTTGAATTTGAAACATTTAGTCCTATTATTCGGTCACAATCTGCGTGGAGTGGACATTTAGATTTTGCATATGACTTAGTACGATTTGAAAAACCGGAAACTTTAGTTGAGTTAGGTACACATCTAGGTGCTTCTTTCTTCAGTTTTTGTCAAGGAGTAAAAGATGGAGGGTTATCGACTAAATGCTTTGCAGTAGATACTTGGGCTGGAGATGGGCATACAGGTCCATATGGAGAAGGGGTTTTTCAAATAGTAGAAAAAGTAGTGAGCGATAACTACCTTAATATAGGAAATTTAATTCGATCTACTTTTGATGATGCTGTAGACCGGTTTCAAGATGAAACGATAAATCTGTTGCATATTGATGGCTATCATACGTATGAAGCTGTTTCTCACGATTATAATACATGGCTACCGAAAGTCGCGAAAAACGGTATTGTATTATTTCATGATATTGAAGTTAGAAGTGGTGATTTCGGCGTGTATAAGTTTTGGGATGAGGTAAAAGCGAAGTGCCCTCATTTTCAATTTGCGCATTCATATGGACTGGGAGTGTTATTTCCGAAGGGTTGTAGTGATAAGTTTGAGGAAATACTTAAAAATAAAGAAGAAATACAAAATATGTATAAATAAAGATAGGGCATACATCATTTTAAGGATGTGTGCCCTATTTTTTGCGTAGAAAATAATGGTGTGAATTAAAAAGTTAAGATAGTTGTAAAAAGTTTTGTTGCAGCAAATATTAAAAAAGTTAGTATGGGATTGTTCCTTGTAAATAAAGTGAAGCTTTAATATGTTCATATCGATTCGGAATTTTACAGTAGTTAATTTCTTACCTAAGTGCTTTGCACTTACTGAATTTTAAGGCGGAGGTCTTATTGGCCGAAAATATCGGGATAAATAAAAATACAACATTTTTTATATTTTTCATTGCGAAAAACGTAATCTACTTTTACAATAGAAAGGGTTGTGAATATATTATACTGGAAAAATAAATCGAAATAATATGAAAATTTTGTTTTGTCTTCGCTAATTGTATATTACATACATGTAAGACGACATACGTCATGTTATCGACTTGTAAGGAGAGAAAAAAATGAAAAGTGTAAGATTACCATCGATGCTAGAAATCATAGTTCTTTTATTACTATTTCTTGCTGTTGTCTTTTCCTTCCAAACGATTTTTGATCTCCCAATTCAATTAGCGCTATTTATTTCATGGTTTTTAGTAATTGCGCTTGGATTAAGATTAGGATTTCGTTATCAAGAATTGCAAGATGCAATTACGAAAGGGATTTCTAACGGATTAGAAGCAATACTGATTTTAGTTGCAGTAGGTGCTTTAATTGGAACGTGGATTGCTGGTGGGGTAGTACCAACATTAATCTATTATGGATTAGAATTTATTCACCCTAGCATATTCCTATTAGCAACATTAATTATTTGTTCTATAACTTCTATCGCAACAGGAACGTCTTGGGGAACAGTGGGAACAGCAGGTATTGCTATGATGGCGATTGGTGAAGGACTTGGTTTACCACTTCCGCTTGTTGCTGGTGCAGTTCTTTCAGGAGCTTATTTCGGCGATAAATTATCACCACTTTCTGATAGCACAGTTCTTGCAGCTTCTATGGCGAAAGTAGATGTTATTGCTCACGTTCGAGCTATGCTCGTATTAGATGTTCCGGCTTATATTATTACTAGTATTATGTTTACTGTAGCTGGTTGGATGTATGGCGGCGATAATGTAGATTTGAATCGAGTAGAATTTTTAAAAGAAGCTTTATTAAAGCAATTTGATATTAAAATATGGATGCTTGTTCCGGCGGTCATTGTTATCGTTCTATTAGCGATGAAGAAACCGTCTATGCCAACAATTGCAATGGGAGCTTTAATTGGTGCAATTTGGGCAACTCTTTTCCAAGGGATGAACTTTGGAGAGGCGATTGGAACAGCTTATAACGGATTCTCAATTCAATCTGGTGTTGAGTTTGTTGACAAGTTATTAAACCGTGGTGGAATTAACGGCATGCTTGGCTCAGTAGCCGTTATTATTTTCGGTTTAGGATTTGGTGGATTACTTGAAAAACTAGGTGTTTTAAAAGTAATCGTATCAAAATTTGAGAAGAAATTAAATTCTGCAGGTAATGTAACATTGTCTACATTAATCGTGGCATTCTTAGCTAATATATTTGGTTGTGCGATGTATGTATCACTAATTTTAACACCAAAAATTATGGAAGATAGCTATGATAAATTAAAAATAGACCGTCGTGTATTAGCGCGTAACTCAGAAGTAGGTGGAACGTTAACTTCAGGTATGGTTCCATGGTCTGATAATGGTATTTTTATGGCTGGTATTTTAGGTGTAGCAACGTTCTCATACGTTCCGTTTATGTGGTTAAGCTTCGTATCGTTAATTTTAGCAGTTATTTACGGATATACAGGCAAATTCATCTGGTATGTAGATGATGCAGATAAAGGAAAGCAAGCATCATAAAATAAAAATCACCTTCTACAATATGTAGAAGGTGATTTTTTTATTTTTTAATAGCATTTGCTGAAGTTATTTCATTCTCATATTTAGCAATTTTTTGTTGTATCTTTTTTAAGTTTTTTTCAGTGTCTTGCATGAGCTGTAAGACATTGGTCTCCTGTTGTTTCATTAATGCTAACCTTTGAAGGATGGTAGATTCTCCTTCCATAGACCAGTCGATAAATTGTTTTATTTTTTGAATTGGCATACTGGTGTTTTTTAAACACAAAATCATTTCTAAATATTTCAGTGCTTCTTCATCAAAAACTCGATCTCCTTTTTCGTTTCTTTGCAGAAAAGGAAACAGTCCTTGTTTATCGTAATAACGTATTTGAGAAATAGTTAAATGTTGCATTTTGGCGACTTGCCCAATTGTATAATACATATCATTCATCCTTTTATTACCAAGGTATAATGCCATCTTTGTTAAGTATTTTACCATTATAGTTTGTTTCACTTAATGCATATTTAATAATAATTTTAGCACTTTCAGTGGTTGTATGGCCACCAGGGGAATTTCCATTAAGATCCGTAGTTGTAAAACCAGGAGTTACCCCAAATACTTCTGGACCGTTAGTGGCAAATTCTTTACTAAAAGCTAATGTTAAAGCATTAATAGCTGTTTTGGAAGAATTATATCCTAGTGTATTAATTGGATGTGTTTCACCATTAGCAAACATTGTTAGTGAGGCCATGTCAGTTGTTACATTTATTATTTTACTGTTGCTTGAATTCTTTAATAATGGTAAAAAGGCTTGCATCATTTGGAAAGTTCCAAAAAAATTAACTTCAAATCCTTGGCGTAAAGTTTCAATATTTAATTCACTAGGTAGTGTATTGAAGTCTAGCGCTATGCCTGCGTTATTAATTAATAAATGTAAGTGGTCAGTCATTTCGTAAATTTTCTTTATTGCTTCTTGAATGGATTGTGAATTTGAAATATCTACTTGAATATAGGAAACGTTTGAAACATTTAAAGATTCTACGGCTTGTTGTCCAAGTTGTTCATTACGAGCACCTAAAAATACGTGATAATCTTTTTCTGCTAATTGACGAACAAGTTCATATCCAATTCCTTTATTTGCACCTGTTATAAAAGCATATTTTTTCATATTGAATTCCTCCAGTAGTGTTATAGTAGGTTACAATGGAAAGGATACAGCCTAAACTTAAGTTTAGGTCAAGAGGAATTTTTTAAAATAAATATAGAATATCTATATATAAGAGTGAGAATTCTTATCATTTAAGAGAAAGTCTGTTATTATAAGAGATGTAGGTATTATATTTTCAAGGGGATGAAAACATGGAGTACAGAATTGAAAGAGATACATTAGGAGAAATAAAAGTTCCAGCTGATAAATTATGGGCAGCACAAACACAACGTAGTAAAGAAAACTTTCCAATTGGAACAGAGCAAATGCCACTTGAAATTGTAAAAGCATTTGCAATTTTAAAGAAGAGTGCAGCGCTTAGCAATCAAAAATTAGGAAAGCTATCAGAAGAAAAAGCAGAAGCAATTGTAGAAGCTGCGGATGAAGTGATTGCAGGGAAATGGAATGAACATTTTCCGCTTGTCGTATGGCAAACAGGTAGTGGTACACAGTCAAACATGAATGTGAATGAAGTAATTGCAAATCGTGGGAATCAAATTTTGAAAGAGAAGGGATCTGACGTACATATTCATCCGAATGATGATGTGAACATGTCACAAAGTTCAAATGATACATTTCCAACGGCGCTTCATGTAGCTTGTGTAATCGCAGTAGAAAATCACGTATTACCAGCAATTACGAAATTAAAAGAAACTTTAGTAGAAAAAGTAACTGCATTTGAACATATCATAAAAATTGGTCGTACACATTTACAAGATGCAACGCCGTTAACTTTAGGGCAAGAAATTAGCGGATGGCACCGTATGCTTGAAAAAACAGAGCGTATGATTGCAGAGAGCAATACATATATGAAAGAGTTAGCAATTGGTGGAACTGCGGTTGGAACAGGTATCAATGCTCATCCTAAATTTGGTGAGATGGTATCAGAGGAAATTAGTCAATTTACAGGTAAACAATTTGTTTCTGCACCAAATAAGTTCCATGCATTAACGAGCCATGATGAAGTTGTATATACTCACGGTGCATTAAAAGCATTAGCTGCGGATTTAATGAAAATCGCTAACGATGTACGTTGGCTTGCAAGTGGTCCACGTAGTGGTCTTGGAGAAATTATTATTCCAGCAAATGAACCGGGAAGCTCTATTATGCCAGGGAAAGTAAATCCAACGCAAAGTGAAGCATTAACGATGGTTGTAGCGCAAGTGATGGGGAATGATGCAACAATCGGATTTGCTGCGAGCCAAGGTAACTTTGAGTTAAATGTATTTAAACCTGTTATTGCTTATAACTTCTTACAATCAGCTCACTTATTAGCGGATGCAATTGTTTCGTTTAATGACAATTGTGCAGTTGGTATTGAAGCAGATGAAGAAGTAATTAATGAAAATGTGAATCGTTCACTAATGCTTGTAACAGCGCTAAACCCACATATCGGATATGAAAATGCAGCGAAAATTGCGAAGCATGCTCATAAAGAAGGGTTAACTTTAAAAGAAGCAGCATTGCAATCTGGGCTACTAACAGAAGAGCAATTTGATGAAATTGTAGATCCAAAGAAAATGATTGCTCCAAAAGAGTAATAGAGAAAGCCAAGGTTCTTAGTATAGAATCTTGGCTTTTTTGATGTTCATTTTTATGTTTCATCTACTTGCAATACTACAAGCTTCAAAATATATTATTTGTTAGCAGGCGTATTCATTACTTTCATCTGTGGGCAGTTCTCTTTTAAGAGTGAAATGAATTTTTCTTCTTCTAGTGGTACGAAAGTGGTCACTGAGTCAAATAAATTGTAATGGATTTCTAATTGTTGTCTAGTCCATTTTTTTGAATGAAGTTTTTTACCAGAGTATTTAACGTGACGAATATCTTCAAATGGAATTTCAGTATGAAAAATGAAACCGTGTTTTACAACAAGAGATGATTCCGTTATGTTGTAGTGAGAGAAATAGAATGAAGAAAGATTCACGATATTTAATAGCATCATGAGAGTGAAAAAAATAGAATTTTCATTTTGGAAGAATAACGAAACGAAAAAAATAATTATAAATAATGTAATGAAAATGACGTGGAATGGATTTTTTTTCGCTTTAAATTTCAAGTTAGTCACCTCGGTATACTTGTTCTTTAACTAAATTAAATCATAACATTGTGATAAAACGTGTGAATATGCAGAATTGCATATTCGCGCGTTTTATTATTCATGTAAAATTTCTTGATGGGATAAATTCAAAAGAAGTTTTGTAATAGTGGAGTGGCATAAAGTGACTTACAAGAATAGAAAGATAGCGTTAGTCATAATTAGTTGTATGATCATTATGAGTAGTTGTGCTAATAAATTTGTTGAAGATAGAAATCGAAAGCATACATTTGTACAAGCAAGTAAGGTTTTAGTAGAGACTGTAAATAGAATATATAAAAAGTAAAGGATGTTTTCTTATACGAAAACATCTTTTTTGTAGTTAAAATTGAATACTGAAGTTTTGGAATGAGTGAATACCAGTTCCATATTCACTAATCGCATATGTATTCTGTGCAATTTGTTTAACGGTAAACTAAGGGTCTTAAAGAATATTTATGTTCTATTTCACATCCTATAAAATGAATTTGTATAAACATATTCGCTTTTCGTTGTATTAAACCCTTTTGTTAGATGTTTTTATAAAAGTTTATAAAATGGGCAAACGAAACGTTGAAATGTTTGTTTGTGTTGTGATAAGATGATGAAGTGATAATAAACGATATATTGATTTGTTTGGTTTTAAATAAACATTTTGAAGGAGTGTTTAGTATGAGTGATATTTCAGAGAAGTTTTGGGATGCGTCAATAGAGGAATTAAAGAAAGGGTATGTGTTTGATGAAGAAAAAGAGGAGTACATTTGCTTAGCTTGTGGTGAAACATTTATTAAAGGTGTTATTTATCAAGATAACCAAATTTTGTATGAAGCAGAGAAGTTCGTCCAATTGCATATTCAAAATGAGCATACGTCTATGTTTGATTATTTGTTAAATATGGATAAGAAATTTACTGGTTTAACGGATTTACAAAAGAAAATGGTTCAGTTTTTCCATATGGGACTGAATGATAAAGAAATTGTAAAAGAGATGGATGGCGGAAGTACATCAACAATTCGTAATCATCGATTTACACTGCGAGAGAAAATGAAGCAAGCAAAAGTATTTTTAGCGCTAATGGAATTATCAGAAGAAAAATCAAAAGTACAAACGAAATTTGTGCCAATTCATAGAACAGCAACGATGGTGGATGATCGATACAATATTACGGAAGAAGAAAATGATGAAGTATTAAAAGCTCATTTTACAGAAGGATTAGATGGACCTCTCTCTAAATTTCCGAAGAAACAAAAGCGTAAATTAATTATATTGCGCCATTTAGTGAAGAAGTTTGATAGTAATAAAAAGTATACTGAAAAAGAAGTAAATACAGTGATAGAAAATGTATACCCTGATTTTGTAACTTTAAGAAGATATTTAATCGAATATGGATTTTTAGATCGAACAGCTGATGGAAGTCAATATTGGGTGAAGTTATAATCATACGAAAAGAAAATGAATAGAAGCACAGTATTATAACAACTATACAAAGAGATAGAGATTGAAAATAGATGTTTAATAAAAGGAGAAATGAAATTTGAAACCACCTGCAGATAACAATAAAGAAGGTGCGGAGTCACATAAGTTGGAAAGTGAGAGTAAACCGATTTGGAAATCGATGTCGATGTTTTTAGTACCGTTATTATTAAGTAATGTACTACAATCAGTTGGACAATTATTTGGTATGGTAGTAGTAGGAAGATGGCTTGGAGTTAATGATTTAGCGGCTATATCAGCATTCTTCCCATTATTTTTCTTGCTCGTTTCATTTGTAATTGGTATCGGTTCAGGAAGCTCTATTTTAATTGGTCAGGCGTTTGGTGCTAAAAACGAAGATCGTTTAAAAGCTATCGTTGGTACGACGTTGACGTTTACCTTTATTATTGGAGTTGTGTTGGCGATAATAGGCAGTATTTTTGCAATGGATATTATGCGTCTAATGGGAACGCCAGAAAATATTATTGAAATAAGTGTACATTATGCACGGATTTTATTTATATCGATGCCAGTATTATTTTTATATTTCGCATATACAACATTTATGAGAGGTACAGGAGATTCTAAAACGCCATTTTACTTTTTAATTGTAAGTACAGCGCTAAATATGATCTTATTACCGATTCTTATTTTTGGATGGTTAGGAGCTCCGAAATTAGATGTGTATGGAGCGGCCTATGCATCTGTTATATCTACAGTTATTACGTTTATTGTCATGCTTGTGTATTTAAAGAAGAAAAATCACCCATTACAACTAGATGGAACGGTTAGAAAATACCTTCGAATGGATGGGGAGTTATTAAAGCTATTACTAAGGCTCGGTATTCCAGCGAGTATTAATATGATATTAGTTTCATTATCTGAAATTGCCGTAATCGCATTTGTAAATCGTTACGGTTCGGATGCAACAGCTGCTTACGGCGTTGTGAATCAAGTTGCAAGTTATGTACAAATGCCAGCAGTTAGCCTTGGTATTACAGTTTCCATTTTTGCGGCACAATCGATTGGTGCGAATCAATTTGATCGATTACAGAAAGTTGTGAAGGCCGGAATTATTATGAACTACGTCATCGGTGGTGTGTTAATATCTCTTATTTACGTATTCTCAAGAGACATTTTATCACTATTTTTAACGAGTCAAACTACAATTGAAATTGCTCATAGCTTAGTTATGATTACATTATGGAGTTATTTAATTTTCGGTCATGCACAAATTATTAGTGCGACAATGCGAGCGAGCGGTACAGTACTTTGGCCAACTGTTATTGGAGTTGTTTCAATTTGGCTTGTAGAAGTACCCGTAGCATATTATCTTTCTTACCATACAAGTCTTGGAATAGAAGGCATTTGGATCGGGTATCCAGCAGCATTTATTGTCAGCTTAATATTACAGTATGCATATTATAAGCTTTCATGGCAAAAGAAACGAATTACACGATTAGTTAGTTAAATAGAAAAATGTCCCTAAGTTATTAGACTTAGGGACATTTTTTCGTAAGTTCAGGTTTATAAATAGCTTTTTAAAGTTATATCAAAATGTTGTCTAATGAGTGTTTTATCACTCATATAAAACTCCCACGCTCTTTCCGGTTCACCGATAATCTCAAAGGATTCCTCTGTAATATATAAAGCGCAATTATCCTCCAGTGCAATTCCTTCTATATTCCCTTGATGATTTTGTAAAAAGGAATGGAAGGCGTTCATTCTGTTTAATTGATTATAATGTGGACAAAATCTTTTATTAACAATACCCCATCCGTTACTCTCTATATAACCAGAACCTTCATAATCTGATCGGATACTAGACGTGAACCAACACATAGCACCAGCGCTATAACCAGCAATAAGTGTTCCTTGCTGCAGAGCCAATAATAATTTTTCATCGAGTCTATGTTCTTTCCATTGCGTAAGCATGTGAATATAGTTCCCGCCACCTAAATAAATTAAATCGGCTGAATGAATCATCTCGTCTATTTCATACTTTGAAGGTGAATCTGTTGTAGTACGTAAAATTTGTACTTCACAATGTAATTGTTTTTCAAAAGTGTCTAAAAATAATTTTATATAGCTTTCATCATCATGACTAGCCGTTGGAATAAACAATATTTTTGGGTACTGTTTATTTGTTAATTCTATAAGGCGTTCATTAATAGGCAAGTGATTTGAATCTTGTAAATCACCGCCACCAATGACAGCTAATTTCATAGTAAAGCACCACCTAATTATTTTTGTTATATAAAAATTCGATAGAAGAGAGTTACATTCCTTCCGTAATGTAATCAATAATTAGAAAATGTAGCTTAAGTATATCGGAATAGTAAAGAAACTACTGACTATATATACCAATGCATTAGAAACCATACATTGATATATAATATTTCATACTAATGTTTCAAAATATGGAAAAAATATGTTTAAATAGATATAATGACGCATTGATTCATATTGAATTTATACTTATATTTTAAAAGGGTATCGGAAATAATAGCGATTTTTTAAAACAGTTTTTACTTTTAATAGGAAGTTGTATGACAATATGTTAAAATTATTTCAATATATTTATTTAATATGAAATACAAAGAAGGAGAGTGAAAAAAGTGGATTTTCGATTTGAATTTACAACGAAGCTGAAAGAATACTTAGACGATGAGAAGGATGAAAAAATAATAAAAGATGGACACAGAGATGTAATTTTTCACTATTTATATGCGTTAGAGACTGAAATTGGCGTTGTTAAAAATCCTAATTTTACTTTTTTTGCATCAGGAAGACGTTCACATATAGTGTTAGAAAACGTTGAATTTAAAACAGAAGTAAATGTAAAAAGTAATATAATTGAAATTACAAAAATAGTGGATAATGTAGCTATTCCGTTAGATACTATCGTAGCGAAAGATCGGGAATTATTTGCACTTGGACGTAATGAGAAGTTTAGTGTACAAATATTAGAGCAGTATCTTTTTGATACATTTGGAGAAAAATTAGGTTTAAAATGAATGGAATAGCCTATGTATTTATGGGTAGTTAATTTTCATATATATCATTTACGTTTGACCTTTCATTTAATTTATACTACAATTCGTAGTGTGAAAGGAGTTGTACAATGTTTACTCAAAACTATAAGTTAAATGAGCACGGGTTAAATCATTTCTTTGGACCGCTTGAAGCGAAAATTATGGAGATTGTTTGGTCTAGCGATGGTATTACTATTAAAGAAGTGCAGCAGAAATTAAGTGAAGAATCACCTGTGAATTTTAACACTGTTATGACAGTTATGAACAGGTTAGTAGAGAAATTACACTTAGAAAAACAGACTGTGAAAAGAAGTGGTATATATCGTGCTGTACAAACAAAAGAAGAATTCTTATCCAATCAAACGAAGAAAATGACACAGGAATTGATGGGGGAATTTGGAGATTTAGTTGTAAATCATATGTTAGATGAGTTAGAGCAGGCTGATCCGACTTTAATAAAAAAGTTAGAAGACAAATTGAGTCAGTTAAAAAGAGAGGATTAATGAAATGAAATGGCAAATGCGTAAAATCGTATTGTTAGCAGTAATTGTTAGTATCCTCTTTTTCAGTATGTTAGTGTATTACGTTACATATCCATTTCTGTTTCAAAATAAGATGTTCCTTCTTTCAAATTTTTGCTTGTTCCAGTTAGAAAAACATATGAAAGAATTATCGCTGATTCGTATTATAATCGCTGGATTATTACTACTTACTGTATTAATCGTGTGCAAAAGAATTTGGCGACAATTTTTCTATAGTAAAAAATTACAAAAAGTACTTATCCCTTTCGTCCGAAAAAGAAAACAAATATATATATTGCCGACTACGGAAGTTGCGGCATTTACAATTGGGCTATTTCGTCCGAAAGTTGTCATGTCGGAAGGGTTGCTTCAAACATTTTCAGATGAAGAAATTGATGCGATTATTTTCCATGAAGAATATCATCAAAAGAATTGGGATCCGCTAAAATTATTTTGTTTTACGCTATTAGCAGAAGGAATGATGTACATACCGATATTAAAAGGGTTGTTACAGCGATATCATACGTATCAGGAGCTAGCTGCTGATAAATATGCGATGCAAAAAATGGAATCTTCATTTGAGTTAGGTAGCGCGTTATTAAAATTAATTAAAATAAAGAAAATGGAAAATCGATGTGTTACAGCTTCATTTGCAAAAACAGCAATAAATTTACGAATCGAGCAAGTGTTAAATGAAAAGGTTGTTAAGCTTACTATTCCGTTACATACGAATTCGGTATATGTAACAGTAGGTTTATTCTGTATGTCGGTTGTACTTATTGTCGGAGAGTGCATATAGCCTCTTTTTTTAAGAATAAACACTACTCGTTGTAGTGTTTTAGGGGGAATAAAATGAATGCAGCAGATTTAACAATTTGGCTTGTGGCTGGGGCGGGAGTATTGTCATTTATATCACCGTGCTCTTTACCGCTATATCCATCTTATTTATCTTATATTACAGGTGTGTCTATCCAAGATTTAAAAGAAAATCGTGGGATTATGCAAAAATCAGCGATTATACATACAGTATTTTTTATGATCGGATTTTCGGTTATATTTTACGCGTTAGGTTTATCGGTAAGCTGGATTGGAATAACATTTTCATCTAACCAAAAATTGATTCAACAAATTGGTGGGATTTTTATTGTTTTAATGGGGCTATTTATGACGGGCTTATTTCAGCCTAAGTGGCTTATGGCAGAGAAAAAGGTGCAATATAGAAGTAAATCGACTGGATATATTCGCTCGATTTTAGTCGGTATGACATATGCAGCGGGTTGGACGCCATGTGTTGGACCGATATTTTCAGCTGTACTCATGCTTGGCGCGACGAATCCTGAAGGGGCGCTTCTTTATATTACAGCGTATACTCTTGGGTTTGCGGTTCCATTTTTCGTGATGGCATTCTTTATTGGGAAGGTAAAATGGATTGTTACATATGCCAATGTCATGATGAAAATTGGCGGTGGAATGATGATTGTAACAGGTATTTTATTGTATACAAATCAAATGACGAAAATTACAGCATTCTTTATTCGTCTATTCGGTGGATTTACAGGTTTTTAAAAATGAGGAGGAAGAAAAGTGAAGAAACTAATTGCTATTATACTAGTAGGTGCTCTCGCTTGGGCAGGGGTTAACTTTTATAATTCAAAGAAAGAAGAAAAGGAAAGAAAAGCAAAGCAAGCAGAGTTACAAGAGAAAGAAGTATTACCACAAGTAGGTTTTAAAGCACCTGGCATCACATTAAAAGGATTAGACGGAAAGTTGCAGTCGTTAAATGATGCCAAGGGAAAACCATATATTATTAATTTTTGGGCATCATGGTGTGGGCCGTGTGAAATGGAGGCACCTGACTTAGTTCATATGTATGATAAATATAAAAAGGATGTTGAAATTTTTGCGGTGAATGCAACTGTTAGTGACCCAGTACAAGAAGCAAGCGCATTTGCTAATCGCTATGGATTTGAGTTTCCGGTTCTACTAGATATGGACGGAGTAGCTGGACTAGATTATAAAGTATTCTCTTTACCGACGACATTTTTTGTTAATAAAGATGGAATTATAGTAGATCATGTACGAGGTGTATTACCACCAGATCAATTAGAAAAGAAATTTAAGAAATTGATTGAGAATTAAAAGGAGATTTGGTGACGATGGAGTGGATTGTGAGGTTACAACCCATATCTCTTATAATTGGAAGTCTATTTGGTTTTATGTTGATGAAACGAAAGATGAAGTATCAAAATGTATCATATAAAAAAATGATGGATGCCGTAACAAATGCTTTTCTTATCATCGTATTTGTATGGAAGTTTGCACCAGCAATTTTAAATCCTGTATGGGCTTTTGGGGCGCCGATGCAAGCAATATTAGCTATTGGAAGTATGCAACATATTGTAGTAGGATGCGTAATTGCGAGTGTATACATTGTTTGGAAAAGTAAAAAGGAGCAATTTTCGCTTCGTATTTTACTTGATGCATTGCCTTTTGGTCTGTGTGTGAGTATTATCTTTTATTTTCTATTCCATCATGAAGTAGGTGCACAAACGACACTACCATGGGGAATGAAAATATATGAATCTAAACTTTTATATCACCCTATTTTCGTATATGAGATCAGCCTTGCTCTTTGTATAATGGGCTTGTTATGGATGAAAAATGAAAGGCTCGGAAATGGAAAGAATATAAGTATTTTTCTAATTATTGAGGGGTTTGCTCATATTATTATTTCGCTTGTTAGTGAACAAAATTCGGTTCTGTTTGGTCTATCAGCAGAGCAAATAATGAGCTTTTGTATTATTAGTTTAGGGATTTTGTTGGTGCCGAAAAAATAAAAGATAGCCATGTACAGAGAGTATCTGTATGGCTATCTTTTATAAGCATATTTCTTCATCATATGCTAAATCATTATATTGTAGAAACCTAAAAACCCCTTTATTAGGGGTTTTTAGGTTTCTATAGGTCTGCATGTGTTTCTTGTTTATCTGTATCCCATTTTGGAAGTTGTTTTGCTTGTTGACTTTCAGTAAAATTATTAAATCCAAAAGCAAGTATGCATGTAAAGGTTAAAATAGCTAAACTAATCTTTTTCATTATCTTAGTGCCTCCTTAGTTAATAATTTTTGTTTTGCTTCGTAAGTTTTGAAAAAATATTTTTGAGATTTCTCTATTTTATTCACTTTATGAAATTCTACTGCTAATAATTCGTAATATTCTTGTACATAATCGTATAATTCTTTACTGTTAAAATATGTAGTGCCTGCAATGATTGCGTTTTCTAAGTCGTCTAGAATACCAGTGTGTTGTGTTTTTAAGATAGTGAAATGGTGTTTATATTCTTGATTATTTAATTCATTACAAATTTCTAAGCCCTTTTGAACCCAATCGTTTGCAAGTTCTTTTTCATTTAAACTAAAATGTTCTTTGGCTTGTAGAAAATTGGCTTTTAGGTGTTTAGGTAATTTGTTTGTAACTATTGTAAGATGTCTAATAGCAAGGGTTGATAGATTTTGAGAAGAGTAGAGCCAACCTAAGTTATTTCGAACTTTTAAGATTAGTGTATCGTCTTTCAGCTTTTGTAAAATATTGATTGCTGAATTATAGTTCTCTTCGGCTTGTTCGAATTGTTTTAAATAAACAGAACATGAGCCTAAAATGTTTTCGCATAGAGCTATTTTAATTTCATAACGTGGATATTTTGAGAAAATCTCTTTAGCTTGATTTGCATAATTGATTGCTGTAAGTGGTTTGTTTGTATGGTGATTAAATATAGCAAATTTATATTTATATTCAGCTTCTTCTAGTTCGCCTGGTACATGTTTTAAAAGGGATTCAGCTTTTTCGTATTCTTTTTTTGCTTCATCATAATTTCCAATAATGGTAGCATGTTCAGCTTTAAAAAAGTGATAATAATAAGTAATAAAGTCTTCAGTTATGGGATTGTCTAAACGAACAATTTGACTAAAAGTATCATACTTAATGTTTGTCCAATCGGTTAGGACCTTATATTTAAAGTTTAGTAGGGAGTAGTAAAGCGATAGAGTTTGATCAGCTTCAATTTTATTAATCTGTTTCTCTATTTTTTCTTTTAATTGTTTCGCTTCAATTAATTGCTCCGCTACCATTACTTGATATAAAATGTTTAATTCGTTGACAATCTGTTCATGCCCTTTTAATAACACACTCATTATATATTCCCCCATTCGATAAAAGTATCCTAATTTAATTATTTCTATAATAGCAAAATAGAAGAAGTATAAGAGTGATTTTACCATATTTTTCAACAAAATTCTGAAAAATTAATTAATTTTTACATATTTCTTATTTTTATGTGAATATTACAAGTGCCTCTGGTAGTGGTGGGATGAATCTGACTCATGATACGTTAGCATCAATGGGAGGGATAGTTTTACTTGTAAATATGTTTTTAGGAGGATTGTTCGGATTGGGTTCAACTGTTAAGTTTTTAACAAAAATTTCACTTTCTTATTTAATAAAAACAGGATAATCCTCACTTTATAAGAATCATCCTGTTTTTATTGATATATTAAAAAATCGGCGGAGTAACAGAAAATAAGACTATCGAGTTTTTTTCAAAATGATTCACCCATTTATGCTTTAAATAAGCAGGTATTTTTACACTGTCGCCAGTTTCTAATACGTATTCTTCCTCATTTAAATATAATGTGATTTTCCCATCTAAGACAAATGCTAATTCTTCTCCTTTATGTTCTAGCACATTTTCTGATGAAGCTGTATTAGGCGGGACGGTCATAATTGCTGTTGCTAAATTTCCAGTGAAATCAGGTGAAAGCATTTCATATGATAAATTATCAATAATCATTTTCTTTCGTTTATGGGAACGTACAATTAAATCGTCTGTATTTGTATCTTCAAGTAAAAAGCTAAATGTTGGCACATCAAGAGCTTTAGCAAGCACTTTTAATGTTTGGATAGAAGGGTTAGCGGACCCGCGCTCAATTTGACTTAACATTGATGGTGTAATATCGGCCATCTTTGCTAGTTCTTTACTAGTTAAACCTTTTTCTTTTCTTTGTTTTTCAATTTTTTTACCAATATCTATATTTTCCATAATGAAAATCTCCTTAATAATTATTAAATTATATTTAAATAAATTAAATTAAAATTAACTTAATGGGATTATTTGTGTTAAACTATATTAAAATTAATTTAATTATAATTTATTGTATGGTGAGCTACAAGGATATAAGGAGGAAACAAAATGAAAGAAATAGGGGCATTACAAGCAGAATATCCATTAGTGAATAAGCTTATTGCAACAGAAGAAGTATTTTGGATAAATCCAAACATAGAAAAGTATGAAACAGCAATAAAAGATTCACCACTTAATGAAGAGAATGTAAAAGATGCGGAAGAGAGATTAAAGCGTTTTGCACCATATATTGCGAAAGTTTTTCCTGAAACGAAAGGGGCGAACGGCATAATCGAATCACCTTTAGTGAAAATACCTTCTATGAAAGAAGCTTTAGAGAGAAAATATGAGCAACCTATTTTAGGAGAATTATTATTAAAATGTGATAGTCATCTTCCAATATCAGGATCAATTAAAGCTAGGGGCGGTATTTATGAAGTGTTGAAACATGCTGAGCAACTAGCATTGCAGCACGGAATGGTAACAGAAGAAGATAATTATTCCGTTTTAGATAGTGATACATGTAGAGAGTTTTTCTCGAAATATTCAATTGCAGTAGGTTCTACAGGGAATTTAGGACTTAGCATAGGGATTATGAGTGCGAATCTAGGTTTTAATGTAACTGTTCATATGTCAGCAGACGCAAAAGAATGGAAGAAAGATTTATTAAGAAGTAAAGGTGTAAACGTTATTGAATATGAAGATGATTATAGCAAAGCAGTAGAAGAAGGAAGAAGACAAGCGGATGCGGATCCTAGCTGTTATTTTGTAGACGATGAAAACTCGCATGATTTATTTTTAGGATACGCAGTAGCAGCATCACGATTACAAAAGCAATTAGAAGAGTTAGAGGTTGTAGTAGATGAAAATCATCCTTTATTTGTTTATCTTCCGTGCGGAGTAGGAGGAGGACCTGGCGGAGTAGCATTCGGCTTAAAGTTATTGTATAAAGATAATGTTCATTGTTACTTTGCAGAGCCAACACATTCTCCTTGTATGTTACTCGGCTTAATGACAGGCCTTCATGACAAAATTTCCGTTCAAGATATCGGAATTGATAATGTAACAGATGCGGATGGACTTGCGGTAGGAAGGCCATCTGGATTTGTCGGTAAAACGATGGAACCATTTTTGAGTGGGAATTACACAGTAAGCGATGAAGAGTTATATAGATTGTTAAAAGAGCTAGCTGATACGGAGAATATTTATTTAGAGCCTTCTGCACTAGCAGGTATGATAGGGCCAGTGAAAGTATGTAAAGAAGATGAGTATTTACAAAAGCTACAGTTAACAGAGAAGGTGAAAAAAGGTACTCATATTGTGTGGGGAACGGGTGGAAGTATGGTTCCAAACGATATAATGGATGAATATTATAGGAAAGGTTTGGAATTAACGATATAAGAAAAATGAGGCTAGTTGTAGCCTCATTTTTTCATGTACATAAAAATCTTTGTTATTTTCACAATAGTTCTTTATAGTATATATAAAGGATAACTAATATTGAATAAATACAACAAAAAGCTTTATTTTACATAATAAGAGGATGTGTATACGATGTCATTACAGACTAAATATATAGCGGGTATTTCGCTTGGGGTTATGGGTGTCGGCTTTGCGGCTTCTATCCCTTTTCAAGGAACGATAGCTGGAGAGATTATACAAGGGGGATTTGAAGCTGGGTTAGTTGGCGGGCTTGCAGATTGGTTCGCAGTTACAGCATTATTCCGTCACCCGATGGGAATACCAATTCCGCATACAGCTTTGTTACCTAAAAATCGTAAACGAGTAACGAAAGGGCTCATCAATACGTTAGAAAATGAATGGCTGACGAAAGAAAGTATTACGAATAAAGTAAAAGAGATGCAGTTAGCACAAATGGTACTGCAAATTGCTGAGAGAGAAATGCAGTCTGATGCTGTGAAAAAGGGGATTGTAACGATTGCAGAGAAAGCAATTGTTACAATAGATACAGAAAAGTTAGCTGTTATTATTGAAAAAGAATTAAAAACATATTTGCATACAATTAATACAAGTAACATTTTACAAGTGCTTGTTGATCAATTAGTTGTGCAAGAATATGATGAAAAGACACTTGATTACATTTTAGTAAAAGTGAAAGATTGGACAGCGCAAGATGAAGCACGCTACCAGCTCGGTAGTTTAGGTATGAAGGCGATGGAAAATATAAAAGTAGATGGATTCTTACAGTTTACATTGAAATCGTTTATGAATATTGTAGATGAAGATAAAATTGGCGGCATTTTGCAGAAGTTTATTATTAGCAATATTAACAGCTTACAAGATGCAGATAATAGCACGAGACAACTTATATTAGCGAAAATTCGTCAAGAAATTACAAATGTAAAAGAAAATGAAGCGTTACTACAAGAATTAGAAAATTGGAAAGAAAAATGGATTGCCAATTGGAATGCTACTGACAAAATAAAAGAGATGCTAGAGCAAGTACAGCAAAGAGCAGTTGCTTTTGTAAATAATGAAGAATTTGCTGATAAATATGTTATTCCATTTTTACAAAAACAAATGAATAAAATAAAAGAAGATGAACAGACAGTTCAAAAAATAGAAGATTGGTTACAAAAACAAGTTGTAAGTCTTGTTGAGAAGAACCATTCGAAAATTGGTAAGCTTGTACAAGAAAATCTTGATAAGTTAGATGATAAGACGTTAATCGAAATGATTGAAAATAACGTCGGTAAAGATTTACAGTGGATCCGAGTAAACGGGGCGGTTTGCGGATTTATGATTGGATTAGTGTTAGAAGGAATTAAAGCGATTATATGAGAAAAACCTTCCGCAATTGCGGAAGGTTTTTTATTTTTCGAGAACACTCATATTCAAATTATAAGCTTTCTCAATATTTAACTTGTACGTCCCATTTCCAGTTTTAATCGAATTTTTATACCAATGTTCTTGGGTGTTTAATTCTGGATGTTCTTCTGAAGAAGTATTTTCGTTTTTCGTTAAATCTTCTACTTGTTCCCAAGGTGTACTTCCATGTGTTTCTTTTTGATTCGTTACTGCTGTTAAAGATACATCACTTTCTTTTGCAAGATGGACAGACACTCTTGAGCTTTCCTGTACAAACCAATTATTTTGTAATTGACCTGGATAAAGAGATAGTTCGTTATTTGAAGCACGGATTTCCACATTTTTATTTTGCGGAAGAACAAGCGTTGGTTTCACCTGTGGTGCTGAATTAAATAACGTATGCTGAACAGGTAATGATTTTAAAGTGATATACATCGTTTCTCCAGCCGTTTGAACTGAAAGGAAATCATCTCGTTTTAAATTGAGTTTTTCATTTGCTTTCGTTGTCATTTCATAAGTTCCCAAAAGATGAATTTGATTTGTATTATTTCCCTCTATCGTTAGAGGTTGATGGCCTGCATCTACTACGATTTTTTTGATAGATTCAGGTATATCAAATTGTCCGTCTGGAATATTACTCGTTTGCCTCGTTGTGTTAATAGAGTGACGAACTTCTTCTAGTAATCCAGTTGATAATAAACAGTAAAAAGCAATTCCGACGCTTCCTAAAACACCGATAAAGAAAATACTAAAAATATCATATTTAATAAATGATTGTTCCTTCTTAGAAAATAGAAGGTATAGTAAAACTTCAGCTCCAAGTATGATAAGTAAAACTGGCCACCATGCAGTTAGTGTATCTAATACTTGAATTCCTTTTACGACTGAAAATAGTAAAAAGCACCCTAACGATATAATAGAAAGCCCCATTGAGAATGTTCCAACACGCCAAGTCCTCATTCGCTTGTCCCACCTTTGTTTTCTTTATTTCCAAGTAACAATTTAAAGCCGCCGCCAATTAAAAGGAGCGCAACGATAGATGTCTGGAAATAGCGATAATATAGTTCACTAAGATGAATATTAAATATAGTTACAAAATAATCATTCAAAATAGGAAGGACTGTTTGATTTAATAAATAATAACCACCGAGTGTAATTAATCCGATACCGATCCATCTTTGATGATTTATAAAATAATCGATAATGGGTTCGTCTTGTACTCGTTCTTTTCCGTATTTTGCTGTTTGCTGTAACGCATCAAAAAAGCTATAGAACCAAATGATTGGTACTAAAAATAAAAACGCAGAAAGTCTTAATAAGTCGAGTAAATAAATAGATAGTAAAAAGGCTGCCATAAGCTGAAGACCACGGCGTTGTAAACCTAAATACATATGACCTGCTCCAGGGAACATCGCTAAAATAGAAGCAAATGTTTTACTTTTCTTTCCTTGCTCTCGATGTTCTTCAAAATCTTCGAAAATAGTACGGTCAATTAATTGCTCGTCGCGTTCTTTTTTCTGTAGTTGCTGAACAACGTCAAAGAAATTATAAATCCATAAAACAGGTAACGTAATAAGAAAGATAAGGAAACTTCCTTGAGATGTTAATAATGTCACAAATATAATCATGCTGCCTAAGCCAGCGCAAGCGACTAAAAACGTAAGACCGCGTTGCATAAGTCCTAATTGGAAATGGCCAAGTCCAGGGATGATGGATAGGAGAATGATATAAAATCGTTCGCTCTCTTTAGAGGAATTTATCAATTCTCCAGCTTCTTGTTTTTTCGTTTGTTTTATAATGGTGATAACTAAATCTAGTAAGTTAATTACCCATAGAACAGCTAGTAAAAATAGAGAAAGAAAAGCAATATCACGTTCTCTTACTACTATGGTACAAAATACTGCAAAGGAGAATAGAAATAAAGATCCTCCGCTATATAAAATAAACCGTCCTAGCTTTTTTAAGTATAAATGTCCAAGCCCAGGAATTAGCCCTAATACAAGTGCTAAAAAGGGGTTTTTATTCATGCTTTAAACCTCCGTCCTTTTTTGATGTATCTACCGATTTGTTTACAATTTGTTGTGAGATAGAAGAATCGTTATGTTTTGAAGATTTCTCGAAATTTGATGTCGCTGTAAAAATATATTGGAATAAACCACTTACCATAAAAATAATTGTAGCTGCAGTCGCAATTATGTAGTGAATAATTGTGCGTTTTAGTGAGTTTGTTTTTATATTTTCATTAGGTTGTAGCGTTTCAAAATTAATTTGCGTCATAACTTCGTTCGTAAATGAATCATCATTTATCATTGGAAGGTTTTCATGTTGTTCATCAATACTTTCCATATAAAGTGTTAAACAATGATCACATTCGTAAAGATGTTCTTCCATAGATTCACGTTTATTGTTTTCTATAAAATCTAATGTATAATTGCGCCAATCTTCTTTTGAATAATGCATCATAGAAACTCTTCCTCCTTCCAATGTTTTTTAATCCATTTTCGTGCCCGATACAGTTTCATTTCGACTGTTTTTACTTCGATGTTTTCCTGTAAAGCAATTTCTTGATAACTTTTTTCTTCTAAGTAATGTGCGAGAACGACGTCACGGTAATTTTCGGGAAGTTCTCTCAGTTTTTGAGCAATGAGTAATTTCTGCTCTTTCGTCAATAATAAAGCCTCAATATTATGAGAGGACTTTATATTTTCCTCAGCTTCTTTACATAAGGAGAGTTCTTCACTTTCTCTAGCTTTCTTCCTCTTATAATCAATAGCGTGATTGGTGGCAATACGCGCCATCCACGTTTTTAATCCGCGAAATTGATAATTTGGGAGAGAGGTGTGAATTTTTACGAATACTTCTTGTGTAACATCTTTCGCATCTTCTTCATGTCTTAAAATAGAAAAGATAACTTGAAAAATATAATGACGATATGTTTGTACAAGGATACGAAAAGCATGCTCGCTTCCTTGCTGTGCTTTTTCAATTAATTGTTTTTCCTCAATGGGTCTCTCCCTCCTTTTTGACGCATTCTATTATATAGACGTAAAGAATGATAAGTCACCCTACACATATTGTAAAAAAAAGAATAATATATTTTTTGCAGGAGAGCTAGATGAAAAAAGGTGTGAAAAAATGGTAAAGAGAAGTATATAATGAGCAAGTAGGAAATGTTACACGGAGAAAGGATGTGAATGTTAGTAGGGGAAGGGCCATACTAACAAACATGAAAATTAAAATATTAATAGCGGATGATAACTCTTTTATTAGAGAGGGCATGAAAATTATTTTAAATACATACGAAGAGTTCGAAGTAGTAGATACTGTAAATGATGGGGAAGAAGCTGTAGCATATTGTAAAAAGCATGAAGTTGATATTGCTCTTTTAGATGTTCGCATGCCAAATATGAACGGGGTAGAGGCGACGAAGTTCATTTGTGAAGAGACGAAAACAAAACCGCTTATTTTAACGACGTTTGATGATGATGAATATATTTTGGATGCAGTAAAAAACGGAGCGAAAGGTTATTTGTTAAAAAATAACGATCCGGAGCGTATTCGTGATGCGATAAAAGGAGTATATAACGGTCAAACTGTTATGCAAGATGTTGTCCTCGATAAAATTAAGTCTAATTTAATGGAAAGTAAAGAGGAAGAATGTAAAATTGATAAGAGCCTTTTCACAGAAAGGGAGCTTAGTATTATCGCATTAATTGCAAAAGGTTTCTCGAATAAAGAAATTTCGAAACAGCTTTTTATATCTGAAGGAACAATTGCAAATTATATTACGTCAGTTTTAGGGAAAACTGGACTTGAACATCGCACACAAATTGCGATTTATTACTTAACAGGGAAAGTAGATTAGTGATATGGAATTTTGGCTAACTGTAAGTAAATTAATTGTCTTTTTATATATTGTGTTTAGTTATATTTACGCAAATGTAGTAAATTTACCTTGGGTTATATTTACTTTACTTATTTACCTCTCTGTAAACGTAATGATTTCTATATTTAAAAAAGATACGTATAAAAAATTATTAATCTGTATGTCAATTGGCATAATTATGTTATTTACATGGAGGGTTCATCCATTTTTTATTTTGTTTTTACCTTTGAACTTATACGAAATTACATTCCATTACATAGAAAAGAATTGGCCACGCTTTGTTGTTATGATGCTCCCAGTTACGATTGCAGATGAAAGTATTCGAATGACTTATGGATTAATTGTTGCATTTTCTTTTCTCGTTTTAACTATAGCAGATCGATATATATCGCGTGTAGTAAAGCTTGAATCGCAAAATGATAAGATGCGAAAAGATATGCAACGACTTACGAAAAGCTTACATGAAAATAAAGAGTACATAAGACAATCTGAATACACATTTAAGCTAGAAGAGAGAAATCGGTTATCGCAAGAAATTCATGATAAAATTGGTCACTCGATGACGGGTGCACTTATTCAAATGGAAGCAGCAAAAAGGTTAATGGAAATAGATAAAGAAAAATCTGCGGAGTTATTACAAAATGCAATTCACATTTCAAAAGATGGAATTGAAAGTATTCGCATTACATTAAAAAATATGAAGCCTCCAACTGAGCAAATTGGCATTCATCGTATGAAATTATTCATAGAGGAATTTGCCGGTAAGAATGATGTGAATATTCCTTTTGTATACAAAGGGAACTTAGATATGATTTCTCCCATTCAGTGGAAAATTATCGGTGAGAATGTTACAGAAGCACTAACAAATGCAATGAAATATGCTGATGCGACAGTTATTTCTATAGATATTCATGTACTTAACAAGATGGTTAAGGTGCAAGTGAAGGATAACGGAAAAGGGGTAGCTCTTGTTAAAAAAGGTCTCGGTATTATGGGGATGGAGGAGCGAACGGCGTCTGTAAACGGAAAAATTATTGTAGATGGGACAAGTGGTTTTTCAGTAACGATGTTGTTGCCAATATAAAGAGAATGGTACGAGGATGAACCATCTCATATGAAAAAAGTGAATATTCTCATGTGAAAAGAATGAACTTCTGCACTGAGCAGGTTCATTCTTTTTGTTTATACTAAAAGCAGAGAAACCGAAATAGGGGTGAAAATGATGAATACATTAGAAATTAAAAATTTAACGAAAAAATTTGGTGATTTCATCGCAGTTGATAATATGTCTTTATCTATTAAAGAAGGAGAAATATTTGGCTTTTTAGGATCAAATGGTGCTGGTAAGAGTACAACGATAAATATGATTGCTGGTTTGTTAAGAAGTAATGAAGGTGAGATTAGCATACTAGGAAAAAATATAAAGAAACATAATCGATTTGCGAAAATGAATATCGGTATTGTTCCGCAAGATATTGCGATTTATGAAGAGTTAACTGCCTATGAAAATGTGAAATTCTTTGCTGGATTGTACGGGTTACGAGGAGCCGAATTAAAAGCTAGGGTAGAGGAAGCTCTTAAATTTGTAGGACTTAGTGATAAACAGAAAAGCTATCCGAAGAACTTTTCTGGTGGGATGAAGCGAAGACTGAATATCGCTTGTGCAATTGCTCATAGACCGAAGTTAATTATTATGGATGAGCCGACAGTTGGAATTGATCCACAGTCAAGAAACTACATTTTGCAGTCAGTACGTAAATTAAATGAAATGGGAAGTACAATTATTTATACGAGTCACTACATGGAAGAGGTAGAAGAGATTTGTACGAAAATAGCGATAGTAGATCACGGTAAAGTAATTGCAGAAGGTACGAAAGAACAGTTAAAAGCAATTATTACTGACACGAAAGATATTTGGATTGAAGTGAAATCGGTAGAGAATTTAGATGTAGAAAAATTAAAAGAGATAAACGGTGTGAAAGCAGTTCAAATTGAAGAAAACGTAATTAAAGTGAATTCTGATGCGGGATTAAATAATTTAAATAAAATCATTCAACACTGTATCAATCATGATATTGAAATTCGTTCATTAGAGGAGCAGGCTCCCAACTTAGAAACAGTATTTCTTACCTTAACCGGAAGAAACTTACGAGATAAATAAAAGGTAAATGAAGAAAAGGTAAAGGGAGGTTCATCAATTGAACATCTTCAATATTGCAATTATGCACATTAAAAGAGAATTTAGAGACGTAAGAACTTTAGTTTTTATGTTAGCATTTCCGATTGTACTTATGCTTGTGTTAGGAACAGCGTTAAGTAATGCATTTAATAGCGATAGTCATACTATTAAAGATATACAAGTGATATACAAAGATGAAGCAAATGGTACGTTTTCTCAATCATTTGAAGCATTTGCAAAAGAAGTAAGTAAATCTGGTATTCACTTTAAGAAAGTTTCTGAAGAGGTAGATGGAAAAGAAAAAGTAAAACAAAACAAATACGCTGCGTATGTAGAATTGAATAAGGACGGGGTAAAGTTTTACGGAAGTGATAGAAGTAGTATTGAAAGTAGCATAGTTGAAGGAATGATGACTACATTTGTTGATAAGTACAATGTAGTAGTTGAGATTGAGAAAGTAGACCCTAGTAAAATTAGCACAATAATTCCGAATGGAGAACGTAATGAGTATATTAAAGAAACGGCATTACAAGCGACTAAAAAACCAGGTTCTATGGATTACTATGCAATTGTAATGACAACGATGATTGCACTATATGCTGCGATGGGAGCGAGTTCTTTAATTCGAGGAGAACGAATACGTAAAACAGGAGATCGTCTCATTGCTGCACCTATAACGAAAGCGGAAATTTTTATCGGGAAAATATTGGGTAATATGGTGGCGAATGCACTGTGCATACTACTTGTCGTTTTATTTAGTAAATTTGTTTTTCAAGCTAACTGGGGCGATCATCTTGGAGTTGTCTTACTTATTTTACTAACAGAAGTCCTTTTAGCAACTAGCTTCGGCCTCGGCATCGGATATATTACAAAAACAGGTGAAGCATCTAGAGCAATTATTTTAGTTATCGTACAACTAGCTTCTATTTTTGGCGGGGCATACTTCGTAGTAGAAGAAAATTTCATTACGAATTTATCACCATTAACGTGGGCAAACACTGCCGTTATGAAAATTATTTATGCAAATGATGTAGGGGCGGCACTACCAGTCATCTCTTTAAATATCGGAATCTCAGCACTCTTTTTATTCATATCGATTATCGCATTACGCAGACGGGAGGGGCTATAGTATGAAAGATATTTTATGGCTTATGCAAAAAACATTATCAGTCCTTTTGAAAAATAAAAAAGGGTTACTCATTATTATTAGCTTGCCGATAATAGGAACGTTAATCTCCTTTTCAATATATGGAAATGCGGGGCAAGGGACGTTAAATATCGGAGTTATAAATAAAGAAAATGAGTCGATAGCAAATGATACGGTGAAATTTTTAGAAGAAATCAATCATGTAAAAGTAAGTAAAGTGAAAGAATCTGAAGTAGAAGATAAACTCACTTCAAAAAAACTTGATGGAGTGATTACGTTACAGTCTGGTTTTTCAGAAAGTGTCCGAGAAGGAAAACCAAGCAATATTGAAATTTCATCGATTAAAGGTGATCAAGTAACAGCGTTTATTAAGTCATATTTGTACAATTATATTGATAATGTAGCAGCGATAAGTAAAGTAGCAGGAACAGATCAAAGTGCATTTGATACGATGTACGCAGGATATCAAAAAAGTTCATTTAAAGTGAAGACTGAGACGTTAGAAGATACTTCGAAAAATAAAGATATGACGAACCAAACCATGGGTTATCTTATTATGTTTATGTTATTTTCAGCAGTGAACTTATCAGGCTATATTTTAAAAGAAAAAGAGAATAGAACGTACTTTAGATTATTATCCACGCCGATAGATGGAAAGAAATTTATATTATCTAACGTCGGGGTAAATATGATTATATTAACAGTACAAATTATGATTACAATCCTATTCTTAACGAATGTTTTTCATACGAATATCAATATGCCCTTCATCGTTATGGTTGGTGTACTGATGATATTTGCTTTAATAGCGATTGGAATGTCGTTAGTAATTGTTGCTTTTTCAAAAAACTCATCATCGGCAAATGCGATGCAAAACATGGTCATTGTACCAACATGCTTACTAGCGGGTTGTTATTTCCCATATGACATTATGCCAAGTGCAGTACAAAAAGTAGCTAATTTTCTTCCACAGCGCTGGTTGTTAGACACAGTATCGAAACTACAACAAGGAATACCATTCTCGGAGTTGTATTTAAACATTTTAATTTTATTCGCTTTCGCAATTGCATTCTTCTTAATTGCGATTTATAAGTTTGGAAGAAATAATGATGCGAGAAATTTTGTTTAATGTGAAAAGGATGTGACGTTAAGTCACATCCTTTTTTGTATGAAGCATGAAATCTAAATTTGAATGACAAAATAGAAAGGTGGAAAGAAAATGATCGGAAGGAAATCAAAATGATTAAAAAAATATTGCGAGTTACTTCTATTGTTATTGCTATTTTCGTTTTTATTTTAATATGGATGCATATCGATGTTACCTTAGGTAGGAAAATGGAAGCTGGGAAAAACATGCCGACAGAGTATGCGCCTCATTATAGTGACTTTCAATTATATGTAGAAGGGAAGTCTTTTTATAAACAATTATTTACTGATATAAGAGAAGCGAAAAGCTCCATTTACACGTATTTCTTCATTTTGTCGGATGATAAAAGTAGCCATACTTTTTTAAACTTATTAAGAGAGAAGGCAAAAGAAGGAGTAAACGTCTATTTATCCGTTGATCGCATTAATGATTTATCATTTGAAAGAAAGATGAAAAATGAATTGCAGGAAAATGGTGTGCATTTTACATATAGTAGAAAACCTGAATTACCATTCGGCTTTTATTCTCTTCATCATCGTAATCATCGCCGTATTACGACGATTGATGGGGAGATTGGCTATACAGGCGGATTTAATATAGGAGATGAGTACTTAGGGAAAGATAAGCGATTTGGATATTGGCGTGATTATCATGTACGACTTAAAGGAGAAGGAGCAAAAGATTTAGAACAGCAATTCGCTTTAGACTGGAAACGAGATACGAAAGAAGAGATAAAGAGAAGTACGAATAAAGCTAGTAAAGGGAATACATTACATACTATGACTAGTTACAATGGGCATTACGTTGCTGAAAAATATATAGAGCTCATAAAACAAGCTCAGCACTCCATTGTAATTGCAACACCGTATTTTATAGCGAAAAATAAAGAATCTATGAATGCTTTAATCGCGGCGCAAAAGCGTGGTGTTACAGTAAAAATACTTTGGTCATATAAACCGGATCTACCTCTTATAAAAGAAGCGGCGTATCCATACATACGTCAAGCTGTTAATAATGGAATTACTGTATATGGTTATAAAAAAGGAATGTTCCATGGTAAATTAATGCTTATTGATAATGAATTAACCGTTATTGGTACAACAAACTTTACTTCGCGTAGCTTCAATATAAATGATGAAATGAATTTTTATATTTATGGTGGTCCTATTGTAGGACAAGTTAATAAGGCGTTAACAGAGGATTTTCATGATTCGAAAGAAATGACGAAAGAGTTTTTTGAAAAGTTATCTTTTTGGGAGCGTTGTAAGGAGAAAGTGGCGGGATTGGTTGACTTCTATTTGTGATGATGAATTAGGAAAGGGTGCCTACAAAAGGCACCCTTTTTTGGTGGGAAATCATTATTTTTCATGCACCAGCATCGTAACATCATCATTGATCAACGTCCCCACATGTTCGCCTAAACATATTTTCTTCATGACACCAGGCTCATCAAAGTTAAAGACGTGTGCTGGTAAATTGTAGTCCCGGGCAAGCAGTAATGCCGCTTGATCCATGACTTGTATATTTTGTCTAACGACATCATTATAGTTTAGTTTGCTGTACATTTTTGCTGATTTGTTATGCTTCGGATCACTTGTAAAAACGCCATCGACACCTTGTTTTGCGACTAATATGGCATCACTATTCATTTCAATGGCTCTTTGTACACTTGGATAATCTGTCGTCACGAACGGTTGCCCGTTTCCGCCTCCAAAGATAACGATATAACCGTTATCTAAATGGTGGACTGCACGCAAGCGAATGTATGGTTCAGCTACTGCATTAAATGGAATGGACGTCATAACGCGTACTTCTCTATTTGTTTTACTTGTTAAAACACCGCGAAGCATTAAGCTGTTAATGATTGTACCTAACGTACCGATATTATCAGCTTCTACGCGATCGATTCCCCATTCTTCAGCTAGATGCCCCCTAAAAATGTTACCGCCACCGATGACGATGGATACTTCGATACCTAAATCAACAATGGATAAAATTTCGTTTGCGATATGTTCTAATCGTTTGGAGTTAAAGCTATTTCCAGTTTGATCGGCAAGTGCACCGCCGCTTAATTTAATTAAGACACGTTTATATGGCCTCATAACAATTCCCCCTATATAGATCGCAATAAAAAAGGAACAAAGGCGAATGCCTTTGTTCCTTTTTAAGAAAATGAAAAAGAAAAGAAGAAGATAGGACGAATTGCTTTGTATAGTTTTTCATAACATCCACTCCTTTTCATTTTGATTTGTTTTAAGTATATATCTTTTTGATTATACGAAACAATCTGATTACTTATCAAGTTTATTTTATCGTTTTTTAACAAAATGGTGTCAATGAAAAAAAGAAGAAAAATATTTGAATTTTTTGTGACGAACTTGTAGGTTTTTGTATGATTTTGTAGGTTCGCTTATAAGATGTGTGAGTAGCTTTTATAAATTCAAATTGAAAGCGTTCGCATGAAGGGGATGAACATAAATGAAAAAATTCGGATTGGCAACACAAATTTTTGTCGCGCTTGTTTTAGGGATTGTAGTAGGGGCAGTCTTTTATGGCAATAAAACGGCGATTTCTTATATCACACCAATTGGGGATATATTTATTCACTTAATTAAGATGATTGTAGTACCAATTGTTATTTCAGCATTAATTGTTGCAGTAGCTGGTGTAGGAGATATGAAGAAGCTTGGGAAACTGGGTGGTAAGACAATTCTTTATTTCGAAATTATTACGACGATTGCTATTTTAATGGGATTACTTGCAGCGAATATATTCCAACCAGGTACTGGCGTTGATATGAGTAATTTACAGCAAAGTGATATTTCTTCTTATAAACAAACTGCAGATGCAACAGAGAAGAAAGGTTTTGCTGAGACAATTGTTCACATTGTACCGAAAAACGTATTTGAATCGATTGCACAAGGTGACCTATTACCGATTATATTCTTCTCAGTATTGTTCGGCTTAGGAGTTGCGGCAATTGGGGAAAAAGGAAAGCCTGTTTTTAACTTTTTTGAAGGCGTACTCGAAGCCATGTTTTGGGTTACAAATCAAGTTATGAAATTTGCACCATTTGGTGTATTCGCATTAATTGCCGTTACGGTTGCAAAATTTGGTGTAGCGACATTACTTCCGCTAGGAAAACTAGTGCTAGCTGTATACGTAACTGTTATACTATTCGTTGTGATTGTATTAGGTATTAATGCACGAATGGTTGGAGTAAACATTTTTACATTAATGAAAATTTTAAAAGAAGAATTGATTCTTTCGTTTACGACAGCAAGTTCAGAAGCTGTTTTACCTAATATAATGAGAAAAATGGAAGAGTTCGGTTGTCCAAAGGCAGTTGCCTCTTTCGTAATTCCGACAGGTTATACATTTAACTTGACTGGATCGGCTATTTATCAAGCGTTAGCGGCATTGTTTGTTGCACAAATGTACGGTGTGCACATGTCACTAACGGAGCAAATAACGTTATTATTCGTTCTCATGTTAACATCCAAAGGTATGGCGGGAGTTCCAGGTGCATCGTTCGTTGTTGTATTAGCAACGTTAGGTTCGATGGGGTTACCACTAGAAGGTATCGCGTTAATTGCGGGAATTGACCGCATTTTAGATATGATTCGCTCATCTGTCAATGTATTAGGAAATGCATTAGCGGCCATTGTTATGTCGAAGTGGGAAGGCGAATTCGATAATGAGAAAGCAAAACAATATGTAGAAACAGTCAAAGAAACAAAAGCAGCATAAGAAATCGTTAAGGAGTGAATAATCATGGCAACATTAACTGAAGTTAAAAATGGTGTTCGAATTGAAAAAGATTTTTTAGGTGAAAAAGAAGTACCAAACTATGCATACTACGGCGTACAAACAATGCGTGCAGTTGAAAACTTCCCGATTACAGGATACAAAATCCATGAAGGTTTAATTAAAGCGTTCGCAGTTGTAAAAAAAGCAGCAGCGCTTGCTAATACAGATGTAGGAAGATTGGAATTGAACAAGGGTGGTGCGATCGCAGAGGCTGCTCAAGAAATTCTTGATGGAAAATGGCATGATCATTTCATCGTAGATCCAATTCAGGGCGGAGCAGGTACTTCAATGAACATGAATGCAAATGAAGTCATTGCCAATCGTGCTCTTGAATTATTAGGAATGGAAAAGGGAGACTATCACTATATTAGTCCAAATAGTCATGTAAACATGGCGCAATCCACAAACGATGCATTCCCAACGGCGATTCATATCGCTACATTAAACGCATTAGAAGGTTTATTACAAACGATGGGTTATATGCATGATGTATTTGAAATAAAAGCAGAACAGTTTGACCATGTTATTAAAATGGGTCGTACACATTTACAAGACGCTGTGCCAATTCGTCTTGGGCAAGAATTTAAAGCATACTCTCGTGTGCTTGAACGTGATATGAAACGAATTCAGCAATCACGTCAACACTTATATGAAGTGAACATGGGAGCAACTGCAGTTGGTACAGGCTTAAATGCAGATCCAGAATATATTGAAGCGGTTGTAAAACATTTAGCTGCAATTAGTGAACTGCCACTTGTTGGTGCAGAAGACTTAGTAGATGCAACGCAAAATACGGATGCATACACAGAAGTATCAGCAGCACTTAAAGTATGTATGATGAATATGTCTAAAATTGCGAATGACCTTCGCTTAATGGCATCAGGTCCACGCGTTGGTTTAGCGGAAATTATGCTACCAGCTCGTCAACCAGGTTCATCTATTATGCCAGGGAAAGTAAATCCTGTTATGCCAGAAGTAATTAATCAAATTGCGTTCCAAGTCATTGGTAACGACCATACAATTTGCCTTGCTTCAGAAGCAGGACAATTAGAATTAAACGTTATGGAACCAGTACTTGTTTTCAACTTACTTCAATCAATTAGCATTATGAATAACGGTTTCCGTGCCTTTACAGATAATTGCTTAAAAGGAATTGAAGCGAATGAAGATCGCTTAAAAGAGTATGTTGAGAAGAGTGTAGGAATTATTACAGCCGTGAACCCTCATATCGGTTATGAAGCAGCAGCTCGCGTTGCAAAAGAAGCAATCGCGACAGGGCAATCCGTTCGAGAACTTTGTGTGAAAAATGGTGTACTGTCACAAGAAGACTTAGAATTAATTCTAGATCCATTCGAAATGACACACCCAGGGATTGCAGGAGCAACTCTTTTAAAGAAAAATTAAAAGAAGAGGGGGGGCAAGCCCCTCTTTTTTGTTTACAATATAGAAATGCTATATATGAATAGAGGTAGGGATGTTATGAGCAAGTTTACAGTAGCTTCTAATGGTGCATTAGAAACAACATTAAGAGGAGCAGAAGTATTATCAACACCACTTTTAAATAAAGGGGTAGCTTTCACACAAAATGAAAGAGAAGAGTTAGGTTTAAAAGGGTTATTACCGCCAGCGGTTTTAACGTTAGAAGAACAGGCACGCCGAGCATACGAACAATTTAGTTCTCAGCCGGATGATTTATTAAAGAATGTATACTTAACTGCGTTACATGATCGAAATGAAGTATTATTTTATCGTATATTAACAGATCATTTACGTGAAATGTTACCGATTGTATATACACCAACTGTCGGTGTAGCAATTCAAAGATATAGTCATGAATATCGTAAACCACGTGGCGTTTATTTATCAATTAACGATTCATCAGGTATCGAAGAAGCATTTACCAATATCGGTGCAACAGCTGAGAACATTGATTTAGTCGTTGTAACAGATGGAGAAGGCATATTAGGAATTGGTGACTGGGGCGTTGGTGGTATTAACATCGCAATCGGAAAATTAGCTGTTTACACTGCTGCAGTTGGAATCGATCCTAGTCGTGTATTACCAGTAATTTTAGATGTAGGTACAAACCGTGAGGAGCTATTAAACAATCCATTTTATATTGGAAATCGTCACCCTCGTATAACAGGTGAAGCTTACGATGAATTTATTGATACGTTTGTACAAGCGGTAAACAAACAATTCCCGAAAGCACTTTTACATTGGGAAGACTTTAGCTCTCGTAACGCACGAAAAATTTTAGATAAATATCGTCATGATGTTTGTACATTTAATGATGATATTCAAGGTACAGGTGCAGTTTCACTTGCGGCAGTATTATCGGCAGTGAAAGCTTCTGGTGTACCGCTAAGTGAACACCGCGTTGTTGTATTTGGTGCTGGTACGGCTGGAATCGGTATCGCAGATCAAGTTAGAGATGCGATGGTTCGCGTAGGCGTATCTGAAGAAGAATCATATAAGCGTTTCTGGTGTATTGATCGTAACGGGTTAGTTACAGATAATATGGAAGATCTTCTTGATTTCCAAATTCCGTACGCAAGAAAAGAAGCAGAAGTAAGTGAGTGGAAAGAAAATGATGTGATCGGACTTGCTGAAGTTGTGAAACATGTAAAACCGACAATTTTAATTGGTACATCTACTGTTGCAGGTGCATTTAAAGAAGAGATTATTAAAGAAATGGCTTCTCACGTAGAAAGACCAATCATTTTACCAATGTCGAATCCGACGCCACTTGCTGAAGCAAAACCAGCAGATTTAATCGAGTGGACAGAAGGAAGAGCGTTAGTTGCAACAGGAAGTCCATTTGAACCAGTTACATATAACGGTGTAACGTATGTGATTGGACAATCAAATAATGCACTTATTTTCCCAGGGCTTGGTCTTGGAACAATTGTAGTACGAGCAAGCGTCATGACGGATGGAATGTTCGCAGCGGCTGCTGAAGCAGTTGCAAGTATGGTAGATACAAGTCAGCCAGGAGCACCTATTTTACCAGAAGTCGAAGAATTACGTAATATCTCAGAAATGGTTGCAATTGAAGTAGCGAAAGTTGCAGTTGCAGAAGGTGTTGCAAGAGTGAACTTAAGTGATAACGATATCAAGATGGCAGTGCAAGAAGCAATGTGGAAGCCAGAGTATCGCCAAATAAAAGCGGTAGAAAAGGTTAGAATATAGAAAAAAAGCCCGTTTATAACAATAAGCGGGCTTTCACTTTTACTACTGAAAAAAAGTATAGGAAGTGTCACCTTTGAATTGGAATCAATTATGGAAGAAAGATATGTCCCTTTTAATTATATTAATGGTCGTTGTTCCGATTGCTGGGGAGCTGAACTTTCATCCCTTTAATGATACGTTTCGAGTTAGCTTCGGTACACCGCTATTCTTCTTTTTATTATTATTTTTAAGAAGAGTACCAGCAGGAGTTGCAGGTATTCTTGTTGGTATATCTGTAGTCTTATTCCGAGTATGTCTTGACTGGATCATGCAAGGTTCATTTCATATGACAGAATCATTTTATTTGCGTTATCCTGTGTTCTTCTATTATTTTATTTATGGCAGTTTTTTTTCGCTTTGTAGGGTAAATAAATTCCATCAGAAACCAATCATTATTGGATGCCTTGGAATTTCAATTGAAATTGTTGCAAGTATGTCAGAACTTGCGTTTTATCACATGTTAGTACTAGGTACAACAATAACGATTTCTGAAGTGAATAAACTTATTATTATTGCTATTTTTCGTAGTTTCTTTGCACTTGGTTTTTTAAATATGATGAATTTATATGAAACGAAATTAAAAGAATCGCAAGTTCGAAAAGAAAATGAAAATATGTTAATGCATCTTTCTAATTTATATGTGGAATCTGTTCATTTGAAAAAGACGTTACAAAATGCGGAGTTAATTACACAAGAAGCATATCAACTATATCGAAATTTACAAGTAAGCGCTGATTCAAGTAGTAAAACAGCATTGAAAATAGCGGGGGAAGTGCATGAAATAAAAAAGGATAATCAAAGGATATTTGCAGGATTATCTAAACTGTTATTAGATAAAAATGTGGCTGAATATGTAGAAGGACATGAGTTAGCAGAGATGATTGTTAGAATAAACGAGAAGTATGCTGAAATGCTAGAAAAGGATATACGTTTTTCTAAACATATAGAAGGTGAGCATGCTGCATACCACGTGTATACAGTGCTATCAATTTTTAATAACTTAGTTGCAAATGCAGTTGAAGCAATTGAAGATAAAGGTTTCGTTATTATTAAGCTATATAAAAGAAATCAGCATATATTTTTTGAAGTAATTGACGATGGGCCTGGTATTACACAAAAGTATAAGAAATTAGTATTTAAGCCAGGATTTACTTCCAAGTATGATCAAACGGGAACACCGTCAACTGGTATTGGGCTTTCTTACATAAATGAAATGGTAACAGAGCTAGGCGGAGAAGTGAAATTAGAAGACCGAGAAAATAAAAGAGGATGTAAGTTTATCGTTTGTTTACCAGAGGATAGTTTAAAGCAGGAAGGGGAATAGATTTGTTTTATTATATCGTAGACGATGATGAAGTTTTCCGTTCGATGCTTTCGCAAATTATTGAAGATGGAGATCTTGGAGAAGTAATTGGTGAGGCGGATGACGGAGCTTTTATTGAAGCGGATCAACTAAATTTTAAAAAAGTAGATATTTTATTTATTGATTTGTTGATGCCGATGAGGGACGGAATTGAAACAGTTCGTCACATTGCGTCAACTTTCACGGGGAAAATCATTATGATTTCTCAAGTGGAATCGAAGCAGCTTATAGGTGAGGCATATACACTAGGTGTAGAATATTATATTACAAAACCATTAAATAAAATCGAAGTTGTATCTGTTGTACGTAAAGTGATGGAGCGTATTAGATTGGAGCGTTCTATACACGATATTCAAAAATCATTGAATAACGTGTTTCAGTGGGAAAAACCGCAATTGCGTACTGAACCAGTGCAAGAAGGAAAAAAGATAGGGGATTTAGGGCGCTTTTTACTATCAGAACTCGGTATTGCGGGAGAGAATGGAAGTAAAGATTTACTTAGTATGCTGGAATATTTATATGGTCAAGAAAAGGCACAGACATTTGAGTTTGGCTTTCCTGCGTTAAAAGAAATTTTCCATCATATTACGATAAGAAAATTAGGGGATTTAGCTTTAGAGGCGGATATTGATAAAGAGAAAAAAGCGTCTGAACAAAGAGTACGTCGAGCTATTTATCAGTCGTTAAATCATTTGGCTTCTTTAGGATTAACAGACTTTTCAAATCCAAAATTTGAAAGCTATGCTCCAAAATTTTTCGATTTTACCGTAGTTAGAAAACGGATGACAGAAATGACGAAAGATGAACTCGCATCTTCTGGTCATACGCGAATTAATACAAAAAAGTTTATTCAAGTGTTGTATTTTGAGGCGAAGAGGTTGATGGAGATAGAGTGAAGAAGATGCTTATAAATAAGCATCTTCTTTTGTTAAATCAACATTTTATATTTTCTCGTGGAGCATGTAAAATGTTAAGTAAGAGAAAATGGTTTTATATTAAGGAAGTGTCAAAGCGATGAGTTTCACATTGAATAAATCGATTATTAAAGAAGTGTGCGGAGAGACCTCATATAAAAGAGGTGAAGCCTATTATAAATCAAATAAAGTAATAATAGATCATTACGATGAAAATAAAGAAATTTGTGAGGCGACAGTAAAAGGGAACGAGGATTTCCATGTTACAGTAGCAAAAGCCAAAAAGGGTGATGTTGTTGCAAAATGTAGTTGTCCTTCATTAGCGTCTTTTCAAACGTACTGTCAACATGTTGCAGCAGTATTAATACAAATAAACTATAATCAACAAACAGGTAGAATGAGCTCCACTAGTAGCAGAAATGATCAATTGACAAGTGGTATGTTTCAGCTGTTTGCAGACAAACCACTGAGGCCAAAAAGTAAACAACACCGTTTTGATACACGTGAAATATTAGATATTGAGTTTATATGTACACCAGTTGCTACGAGAAGTGGTGGGGCTCTTCTTGGAATTCAATTGAAACTTGCCAAAGTGTATTTCATAAATCATATTAGAGAATTTCTTTCTAAGGTGGAGAAAAGAGAGTCTTTTCATTGTTCAAATGAATTTACATATACACCAGATGTACATAGTTTTAAACAAGAAACGGATGCAATTATTCAGCGGCTCATTAAAATGTATCATAACGAAAAAATGTATGAAAATACGCTAGAAGTACATGCGAAACAAGATGAAAGTATGATATTTATACCACCAGCTTCATGGAAAGATATGCTCTTTTCACTTTCTAAAGCTGAATATGTACAGCTGAAACAAAATGAACAACTGTTTCAGGGATTACAAGTTTCAAAAGGGTTGTTGCCGTTACACTTTGAATTTACGAAGGGAAATAATGGCGGATTTACACTTCATATAGAGGGTTTAAATCGTGTACAAGTTATGGATATGTATAACAATGCACTTTATAGTGGGAAATTATATCACTTACACATTGAAGATTGTATGCGACTTATTGAATTACAAAAGATGATGAGTCGCTCAAATAGTAATCAGTTTTATATTCCAGAAAGTAAGATGGAACATTTCGTCGCGAAAGTTGTACCAGGATTAATGAAGCTCGGAACTGTACACATTGATGAAGTAATATCGGATCGTGTTGAAACACCTTCGCTAAAAGCGAAATTGTATTTAGACCGCGTGAAAAATCGCTTATTAGCAGGTCTTGAATTTCACTATGGGAACGTCATGATTAATCCGCTAGAAGAGGATGGACAGCCGTCTGTTTTTAATCGTGATGAGAAAAAGGAAAAAGAGATTTTAGACATTATGAGTGAAAGTGCTTTTGCAAAAACAGAAGGCGGTTACTTTATGCATAATGAAGAAGCTGAGTATAACTTTTTATATCACGTTGTGCCAACATTAAAAGGTTTAGTTGATATTTATGCGACAACAGCAATCAAATTGCGAATTAGTAAAGGGGATGCAGTTCCTCTTATTAGAGTGAGAAGAAAAGAAAGAATTGATTGGTTGTCATTTCGTTTTGATATAAAAGGAATACCAGAAGCAGAAATTAAAGGTGTATTAGCGGCTCTTGAAGAGAAACGTAAATATTATCGATTGGCGAATGGTTCGTTTTTATCGCTAGAGAGTAAAGAGTTTAATGAAATTAATCAGTTTATAAAAGAATCAGGTATTCGGAAAGAATTTTTACATGGAGAAGAGGTAAATGTTCCGCTTATTCGAAGTGTAAAATGGATGAACGGACTTCATGAAGGCAATGTTTTAAGTTTGGATGATTCTGTTCAAGAGTTAGTAGAAAACATTCAAAACCCGAAAAAATTAAAGTTTGCTGTGCCAAATACTTTAAATGCAGAAATGAGAAAGTATCAAGTATATGGGTTCGAATGGATGAAAACACTTGCTCATTACCGTTTTGGCGGTATTTTAGCAGATGATATGGGACTTGGAAAAACGTTGCAAAGCATTGCTTTTATAGATTCTGTTTTGACTGAGATTCGAGAAAAGAAACTGCCAATATTAGTCGTTTCACCATCATCTCTTGTTTATAATTGGTTTAGTGAATTGAAAAAATTCGCCCCGCATATTAGAGCAGTTATTGCAGATGGAATTCAAGCAGAGCGCCGGAAAATTTTGAAAGATATAACGGAATTTGATGTTGTAATTACGTCATATCCATTACTGAGAAGAGATATAAGATTGTATGCAAGACCATTTCATACACTATTCCTTGATGAAGCGCAGGCGTTTAAAAACCCTACAACGCAAACGGCAAGAGCTGTGAAAACAATTCAAGCTGAATACCGTTTTGGGCTAACGGGTACACCTGTAGAAAATTCATTAGAAGAGCTATGGTCTATCTTCCATGTCGTCTTCCCAGAATTATTACCAGGAAGAAAAGAGTTCGGTGATTTAAGGCGTGAAGATATAGCGAAGCGAGTGAAACCATTCGTATTAAGACGATTAAAAGGGGACGTATTAAATGAGTTGCCAGAGAAAATAGAGCACTTACAATCATCGGAGTTATTACCCGATCAAAAGAGTCTTTATGCTGCTTATTTAGCGAAGTTAAGGGAAGAAACGTTAAAGCATTTAGACAAAGATACGTTACGTAAAAATAAAATTAGAATTTTAGCTGGTTTAACGAGATTGCGACAAATTTGTTGCCATCCTGCTTTATTTGTTGATGATTACAAAGGAAGTTCAGCTAAATTTGAACAACTGTTAGAGATTTTAGAGGAATGTAGAAGTACAGGAAAGAGAATATTAATTTTTTCTCAATTTACGAAGATGCTTTCCATTATTGGTCGTGAGTTAAATCGCCAAGCAATTCCATACTTTTATTTAGACGGGAGTACACCAGCACAGGAACGTGTAGAGCTGTGCAATCGGTTTAACGAAGGAGAAGGGGATCTATTTCTCATTTCTTTAAAAGCTGGTGGTACCGGACTTAATTTAACTGGTGCAGATACAGTAATATTATACGATTTATGGTGGAATCCAGCTGTTGAACAACAAGCGGCTGATAGAGCGTATCGAATGGGGCAAAAAAATACAGTACAAGTTATAAAGCTAGTAGCCCACGGAACAATTGAGGAGAAAATGCATGAACTGCAAGAAAGTAAGAAAAATTTAATTGCTGAAGTGATTGAGCCAGGAGAAGAAAAATTAGCATCCATTACGGAGGAAGAAATAAGAGATATTTTAATGATTTAATATGAAAAAGCTATGCTTTCACATGTGAAAGCATAGCTTTTTGTTGTAATAATTATATTTTGTTTTGTGCAAAGTAAAGAAATCAAATGTTATTTAAATTACTTCTTTGTACCTTTACTTTTGTAGGGTTTGGCAGCTGCCTTTTTCTTTGCACTTGATTGCCAACGGTTCCATCCTTTACTTCCTGTACCTTGTCCTACACCTTTTTTTGGTTTTGCTTTCGTTTTACTCATATGATCACTCCGTTATATAAAAAATCTTATTTAATAATAGCCAATGTTTTAGAAAAATATTCTGGATAAATGACTATGTTTGTTTTAAGTAAAAACAAACTGCTTGAATGCTATAGTATATCATGAAATTGCAAGTAAACTGAAAGGAATTATAAAGAAAATGAAAATAATAAGAAATACTGCGGATTCTATATTCCGAACGATCACATTAATTATTGTGTATACGTTAGTTTCGGTCAGTGAAACATTTTTTGGATTGACGAGGCAGAAAAAGTAAAGATGTTAAATTAACAACAATCAATAAAGCCGTAAAATAAAGAATTGAAAAATATTTTAAAACTTTTTGTTGACTTTCTTTATTTTTTGTATAGAATAATCATTAATAAAATGTTTCAGAGATGTGACAACAAAACGACTATGAAAGGACGAGTAGTAGTAGGACGTAGTTTAAGCGAGTCAGGGGTGGTGTGAGCCTGATACGAAGCCTATTATGAAGAACCTCCTGGAGTTGCTAACCGAAATCCTTTATAGGAAAGTAGACTTAGCCGGGAACTTCGCCGTTACAAGAAGAACAGTATCGAGATATTTCATCTCCGTATTGTATAAGTGAGCAACCTCTGTTGCTAATTTGGGTGGTACCGCGGAACCAAAGCCTTTCGTCCCAGTTTTTTGGGAAAGAAGGGCTTTTTTTGTTGGCTTCTTTTCACAACATCCAAACATTTTAGGAGGAAACCACCATGTATCAATCATTAATGACAGTAAGAGAGACTCAAATTGCAATTAAGGAAGTTAAAACATTTTTCGAGGACCAATTAGCAAAACGCCTTGAACTATTCCGCGTATCTGCACCATTATTCGTAACGAAAAAATCAGGATTAAACGATCACCTAAACGGTGTAGAACGTCCAATTGAATTTGATATGTTACATTCAGGAGAAGAATTAGAAATTGTTCATTCACTAGCGAAATGGAAACGATTTGCATTACATGAATACGGATATGAAGCTGGTGAAGGTTTATATACAAACATGAACGCGATTCGTCGTGATGAAGAACTTGATGCAACGCATTCCATTTATGTTGACCAATGGGATTGGGAAAAAATCGTTCAAAAAGAATGGCGTACTGTTGAATACTTACAAAAAACAGTACAAACAATTTATGGAATATTCAAAGATTTAGAAGATCACTTATTTGAAAAATATCCGTTCCTTGGAAAGTATTTACCGGAAGAAATTGTTTTCGTTACTTCTCAAGAATTAGAAGATAAATATCCAGAATTAACACCGAAAGATCGTGAACATGCAATTGCAAAAGAACACGGTGCAGTCTTCATTATCGGAATTGGTGATGCACTTCGTTCAGGTGAAAAGCATGACGGACGCGCAGCTGATTATGACGATTGGAAATTAAACGGTGACATTTTATTCTGGCACCCAGTACTACAATCTTCATTTGAGTTATCATCAATGGGAATTCGTGTTGATAGTAAATCACTTGATGAGCAGTTAACGAAAACTGGTGAAGACTTCAAACGTGAGTATGATTTCCATAAAGGTATACTAGAAGACGTACTACCATTAACAATCGGCGGTGGCATTGGACAATCAAGAATGTGCATGTACTTCTTACGTAAAGCACATATCGGTGAAGTTCAATCTTCTGTATGGCCTGACGATTTACGTGAAGCTTGCAAGAAAGAAAACATTCATCTGTTTTAATAGAAGTAAGGGAATAGCTTAAATATAGAGCTATTCCCTCTTTTTTATAAAACATTACTTATTTATTACCGAGTTCTTCTGCTAAACCGATTAAAATTCCTTCGACTCCACGAATGTAGCAGAGACGATACGAGTTCTCGTACTGAACTACTTCGCCAACGAGCTCTGCACCATGCTTAGTGAGTCTCGATACCATTTCGTCAATATCCTCGACAGTGAACATGACGCGTAGATAACCGAGGGCGTTTACAGGAGCTGTTCGGTGATCTGCTATAGTAGGAGGGGTGAGAAATCGCGAAAGTTCAATTCGGCTGTGGCCATCTGGAGTGACCATCATAGCAATCTCTACGCACTGAGAACCGAGTCCAGTTACGCGACCAGCCCATTCACCTTCGACATTTGCTCGACCTTCGAGATTCAAGCCAATCTCCTCAAAGAAAGAGATTGCGTTATCAAGGGATTCTACAACGATGCTGACATTGTCCATTCGTAGTAATTTGTTTTTTGCCATAGTCTTATCTCCTTATGTATAAAAGTTTATTATTTAATTATCCTCATAATTATACTACTAAGTAGTTACAAATTCCTTTCAGTCAAAAACACCTTGTCACAGTATAGGAAAATGTGACAAGGTGTTTTTTAATATATCATATAGCATCTTGTTAACGAATAGCTTTTTAATTAATAGGAAGGAAGTAGATTAATATGTTTTTTTTATAAGCGTTACTAAACATATCAAATTAGCTCATTTGCACGAAAGGCTCAATTTTCGCCATAAATGATTGATGCAGCGCCTCAACGCCTGTTACTAAATGAAGGCGGTCAATAACGACAGACACTTTAATTTCTGATGTACTTACCATTTTAATATGAATATCTTCTTCTTTTAAAGTAGTGAACATATTTGCAGCGACACCTGGGTTAGATACCATGCCAGATCCTACGATTGATACTTTTGCTAAATGATTTTCATATTCTACTGCTTCATAGTGAAGTGCCTCTTGATTTTGTTCCAATACTTCTAATGTTTCTCTTAAATCATTAGAATGGATGGAGAAGGAGAGATGAACAGTTCCTTCATTTGTAATACTTTGAATGATGATATCTACATTAATATGTGCCGCTGCTAATGTAGAGAAAACAGTTGAAAGTGAACCTTGTTCTAATCCTTTCACTGTGATGCGTGTAATATTATCTTTAAATGCAATACCTTTAACGATTGATTGTTGTTCCATGTTACATTCTCCTTTTACAATTGTTCCGTTTTCTTGTTCCATACTTGAGCGAACTTCTAAAATGACATTATGATTTTTAGCAAACTCAACAGCACGCGGGTGTAATACACCAGCACCGAGGTTTGCAAGTTCTAACATTTCGTCATAAGAAATTTCATCTAATTTATAAGCATCTTTTACAACTCGTGGATCCGTCGTATATACGCCGGTGACATCTGTGTAAATATCACATTTTTTTGCGTTTAGTGCAGCAGCTAATGCGACAGCAGTTGTATCAGAACCGCCTCGTCCAAGCGTTGTAATTTCAAAATCTTCACTGACTCCTTGGAAACCAGCTACAATAACAATCGTACCTTCAGCAAGATAAGATTGAATACGATCTGTATGAATGTCAGTAATCCGTGCACTACTATGTACAGATTCTGTCGTAATACCAGCTTGCCACCCTGTTAATGAAATTGCATGATAGCCTTTTGCTTGCAGTGCCATCGTTAATAATGAAATAGTTACTTGTTCTCCTGTAGATAGAAGCATATCCATTTCACGTTTACTTGGATTTTCTGTGATAGCGTTAGCGAGTGCGACAAGTTCATCTGTGCTTTTTCCCATTGCTGAAACGACAGAGACAATGCTATGACCTCGTTCATATTCTTCAATAATTAAATTTGCTACATGTTGAATGCGTTCGACGCTTCCGACAGAAGTGCCACCGAATTTTTGAACAATTGTTTCCATTACAGATTCCTTCTTTCGTCTATTTTTAAGAATAGATTAGGAAATATATAAATCCCAATACTCCTGTAGTTACCAGAAAGACAAACAAAAAACACCATCTCAAATAAGTGAGGATGGTGCTGTTACAGGAAAAGGGAAACAGAAAACGGAGCTAATAAAAAAACCGCCAAAAAAGGAATATCATAAAAAATGATATCTCTTTTTTGTAGATAGCTCTTCATACGTACACGTCTGTACATATGACAGTTCTGTTTCTATTCGAAAACAGCCCCAATTGATAAATGCAGAGAAACTTATCAATTTCGGCAATACTTCCTTTCATCTAAGTTCATAGACATCTCTGTGTCTCCATTAGAATACTCATAAGTATCGCAACCTCTATCTCACGTTTTAGGCGAGAGTGTTTGATTTATGAAGTTGTTGGTAACATTTGTTTTATAATAATTTAAATTTTCCGGGGAATCAAGTGTTTTATATATATTTTAAAAATTCTTTCTTTTTTCTGAGGAAGTTTGTGAAAAATGTAGCAAAATAAATTCATTGCATGTACATTAAACTTATAGTGCATAGGAGGTGGGAGAATGAAAAGGAAACAGCCTATTTATGTTGCGACAAAAATGAACACGACGATGGGAAAATTATGGGGATATACGCAAGAACCAGATATACATACAGAGTGGGATGCTCGCTTTACTGAAATTTCGTATTTAGAGAAAAAAGAAGGAGAACCACAGAAGTTTTTGTATAAAACAAAGATTGGATTTGGGTTTGAAATAGCTGGAGAAGGGGAATCAATAGGTGAAATAAGAAAAGATATTTTAACGCAGTTATGCAATTGGATGGAAACGAAAATGAAATTGTAGATTATTTTGGCGAACCACATTTACTCGTTTCTACACTGCATTTTCATATCGATGAGTTAGGGGCAATGCATATTTCTTCAAAGAAACAATGGTTTTATATGTTTGGAAGAAAAATGCCGTTACCAAAATTTTTGTATGGTGAAGCAAAAATTGTTGAAAGTTATGATGCAACACTACAGTGTTTTCGAATTCATGTACAAGTACGAAACCCGTTAATTGGCTCGCTTTTTTCATATAAGGGAACATTTGTGGAAAGGAAATAAACGATATGAAAAATATAATATTTGGGCTTGCTTGTTATGTTGTTTTTCTAATATATGAGTGGTCGAATATAAATCCTGTTGAAGCAATTATATTATTGTCTGTTTTATTATTTATACCAATGTCACTTTGTATTATTGATAAAAGAAAAAGAGATGGATCGTATTTATTATTTTATAAATTCGTATCGTTTTTATATCCAATCGCAGCAATTTGTGCAATGCTAGCTTTCGTCACAAATTACAATGTATTTGCGCTAGTTTGGTTTGTATATACAGGAATTGTTGCGTTATTTGGTGTAAGTAGATTGCTAGAAAGAGGATGGAAGCCGTTAGAAGAAATCGCCATAGATAGTGCGTTTATTTATTTGTTTTTAGGTGGTTTTTGGTTTTTTGCTTCAGTAGCAAAACTTTCAATTATGCATTTTAGCTCTGACATTGTTTTACTCACAGCAGCGCATTTTCATTATTCGGCGTTTCTATTGCCATTATCAGCTGGTTTAATAGGGAGAAAAAGAGAAAAGAGAAGTAAAGTATATGATGCTATTATGTTTATCATCATGATTTCACCTATGACAGTTGCAATAGGAATTACATACTCGAGAATATTTGAATTTTTTGCAGTGCTCCTATATTTATGTGCCATTTATGGATATGGATTTTACGTTTGGAGAGCAAAATTTAATGCTATCAGTGCAAAGATTCTTTTAATCGTTTCGTCTAGTACACTCATGGTTACAATTATGTTCTCACTTATATATTCATACGGAAATTTGAAGCATGTAATGACGATTACAATTGCTCAAATGGTTTGGATTCACGGTGTTGTCAACGGAATTGGAGTAGCGTTACCGGCATTTGTCGGCTGGATGATCGAAAAGAGTGTTCCGAATTATAAATACTATGGGAAACCAATGAGTAAATTAAGAGGAAGTGTGGCAATTGGTGAGGCTTTTTTATATAGCGGCAATTTAGTAGGCAGTAAGGAATACAACGGTTTAGTTGATCAAATAACTGATTTTCATAGTGAGTCATTTGACGTGACGAAGGTACCTTTAAGTATTATTCGTTTTTATGAAAATACAACAGAGTATGAGTTGCAATCAAATATTAAATGGGCTCGTTGGTTCCGCCTATTTGCATTTTGTTATGAGAAAATGAGCAAGCATGTAGGACAAATACATTTAGGGATGGGCGGCAATTGGGAAACGATGCATGGCTCTATCATTAGTGTAATAGATGAGAAAGATGGAAGAGAGAATGTAAGGGCTTGGATAAGGAAAAATGAAGCAGGTGAATCTATTTTTGTAGCTCTTTATTCAAAGCATACAAATAAGAATGAGACATATATGAATATCGCCTTACCTTTACCTTATTCGAATATGACTGGTATTTTGAAACTATATAATGATAATCATGATTTAATCATTACTAGTAAGTTAAGAGAAAATGGCCAGGGAGATGAGGGGATTTATTTACATACTCGGTTCTTAACAATCCGTTTACCGTTAGCAGAGACTTTCATCATTACAGAGGGTAAGGATAAAATGTTAACAGCTCATCATAGCATGTGGCTATTTGGACTTGAATTTTTACATATTCATTATAAGATTGAAAAAATTGCACAGAAGTAAGAAAGGCTTGGATGGGTTTCCAAGCTTTTTTATGTATGGGTAATTGTCATAGAAATTTGTTTATTTAGCTCATTATCCCAAACACGTTGAATTTCAAAAGTGCCTGTTTCAAAAAATAATGGGAATCTTTCTTTAAACCAAGTTTGCACAGGTAGCTTTAGTGCTGTATTGATTGGTATCCATAATAATTCACCCTCAGGAGGATTCAAAAGAAGTTCACCTTCAAATGAGTCTGTCCAATAGTTAAATACCATATATCGAACATTATCTTTCGGATTGACATATTCATCTAATCCTTTAAAAGTTAAATTGGAAACAAGTAATCCAGTTTCTTCTTTTACTTCTCTTATAGCGGCTTGAACGATACTTTCGGGGAAATCTACTTTGCCGCCAGGAGCGATGTAGCCAGGGAAACCTCGATGGCTGGGGCGTTTTATGAGTAAAATTTCATTGTTACGTTGGATCATACACATTGTATAGATCTGATGTTCGATGTTATGTGAATTTGGAGGCATAATGATGTATTCTCCTTTATATTTTTTTGATAATTTTACCATAACATAATTGTTTCTTATATAATTAGAAATGGAATGTTATAAATTTTCAGTTATATATTATAAATTCTATAGTCATTCGAAAAGAGGGGAGAGACATGCAAGGAGAAATACAAAAGGAGAAAAGTTTAGGTTATATTGGAAAATTATTATTACCAGTTAAAGTATCAACGCACTTTAAGTTTTTATGGATTGGACAATTACTCTCGGCCTTAGGTAGTTCGATAACTATGGTCATACTTCCAGTTGTTGTGTATTCATTAACTGGTTCAACAGTTGTAATGGGGATGACGATGGCAATGTACATGCTACCTAATATTCTTGCTTTACCGTTTGCGGGTTTAATTGTAGACCGAATTGATCGGGTTAGGTTAATGTTATTTACGGATATAATCCGCTGTATATTAATGCTATTACTTGCATCGCTTATATTTATGGATTTATTAACAATTACGATTTTATATATTCTCGTTGCCATATACGGACTTATGGAAGGGATATTCCAACCAGCATATTCTGCTGTAAGGGCGAAAGTATTCGTCCCTGAAATTCGTAATGCAGCTAACGCACTCACTCAAATGAGTAATCAAGGTATACGATTAATTGGGCCAGCACTTGGTGGGTTAATCGTATCGGTTGCATCTGCAGGGATAGGTTTCGGACTAGATGCAGCAACGTACTTATTATCATTTTTATGTTTATTATTTTTAAAAGAAATTAAGTTTAAAAAAGTAAAACCCATTGAAAAGAGTAAGCTTAATTACAAACAAGAGTTTATGGAAGGTGTTTTAGTTTTAAAAAGTCATCCGTGGCTGTGGATTACAATTTTAGTTTTTTCTTTTATAAATATTTGTTATGCCGGTATTATCGTCGTATTAATTCCATGGTTATTTAATGTTCATCATCATTTTGAAGCTTACTTGTATGGACTTGGCATGGCCTTTTCTGGTGGTGGGGCTGTAATTGCCGCATTAATATTTGGTGGGAAAGAGCTGTGGCATAAGAGAGGATTACTGGCTTATGGAGGTGTTTTAATGAGTGGCATTGCTTTATTAATTATGCCATTCATTTCTTGGGCACCCGCTTTAATATTCTTAATGGCAATTGAAGGATTTGGCATGATGATATTTGGACTCATTTGGGAAACGAGTTTACAGGAGCTTGTACCAGAAGAAGCATTCGGAAGAGTGGCAAGCCTTGATATGTTGGGTTCTTTTGCTTTATTGCCATTAGGATACGTAGTTGTAGGCTGGTTAGCTACTGTCATAGGTGGCGAGGTAACTATTATAACACTAGCTAGTTTAGTAATTTTAACAATTGGAATAGCATTGTCTGTACCGAGTATTCGTCGATTTAATTGATTATATGGGAAAAGAGGGCTAGACCTATATAGAAAATAACTTAGCATATAATCAACTAGTATTAATAAAACATCTTTGTAATGAAAAGCCTTCCATACACATTTGGCACAAAAAAATTAGTATGGAAGCAACAAAAATAGAAATCACAAAAGAAGTGACGGAAGCGATACAAGTAGGTTTCAAAAAAGAAGAATAAGCCCTAAAGAAATTAGGACTTATTCTTCATTAAATACAAATGTTTGTTTCATTTTTTTACCTTCATTTACCGGATGGCCGTTATAAGAGAAATTCTTTTCTTCCCAAGTGATCACAACTTTAAAATTATGACTATTAAAGTCTAATGGGAATACCATGTAGTCAAAGCTTGTATGACTTTTAGAAATGTTTTCATTAGGTGTAGAAGGTTTAAAGGTAGCTTTAGAGGTAGGATTGTTATCAAGTATTTCCACAGATACATTTGATACATCATGACCGATGTTTTTTACGAGTAAACTATACGTATCAAATACACCTTGTTTTGGCTGGATTGCTTGCTTGTTTGGATTATGGGATTTATCAATTTCGACATACCATTGTTTAGACTTTGACGCAATCGGCAGTGACTGAAATGTGTAAGCACTAGCTTGCATTGGTAGTGCTAAACATATAAGCGTAAAGAGAGTTAATATTTTTCGTTTCATTTTTTTTAGAGCTCCCATTCTTTAATGGATTTACTTGTTATTATCTTCTCTTTTTGAGATAATATACCATACGATTTTAGGGGAGGATATATTGAAAGAACTCATAAGTATGGGAAGTAGTATTTTTTTACAATTATTATTTTTGTATATATTTATTTCTGGTGTTTTATTAGAACTCAATCCATGGTATGCAGTAGTTGCTTATGTAACTATTGCTATAATAAGTCTTCTTCTGGGGGTATACTCGATGATTTTCTCTATGAAGAGAAGGCCGAATACCCTTTTTCTAACACTACCAGGTGGAATTATAATAACATTATTTTCAATTTTAATTATTGGCTTTACAGTATTCGATTATTTTTTACCAGAAGGAGGTATTCCGCCTGTCATTCGTTTGTAGTATGAGTGAATTGATGGAGTTCCTATTTTTTATTGTTAATCTTTCTAATTAAGCGACATATATATTAAAAAAAGGAAGCTGTGTAGAGATTTTTTGCATAGTCTCCTTTTTGTTTTTGTAATTAATAATAGATGTGCTTAAGGATGCTTAAAAGTATATCAGTAATATTAATTTATCGATATAAAGAAGAGGTGCGATTGTTTGTCAAAATAAATTTGGATTTGAAAAAAATCCCAATGGATATGTTAAAATAACATTGTCATACAACAAGGGGGATTTGTTTTATGGAAAATGGACATCTTGCTAAAGTAGACTTAACGAAAAAAATTGAATCAAAATCTAAGTACAATAAGAAATTAGAAAAATATCAAAGGCGCTTATTAGCATTACAGCAAATTTTGAAAGAAGAAAAAATCGCGGTTATGCTTGTTATGGAAGGATGGGATGCGGCTGGTAAAGGTGGGGCAATTAAGCGGGTGACGGAACATCTTGACCCACGTGGGTTCCAAGTAGATCCAATTGGAGCGCCTGCACCTCATGAAAAACGTTACCATTATTTGCAACGTTTCTGGCGCAAAATTCCACAGTACGGGCAAATCACCATTTTTGATCGCTCATGGTACGGTCGTGTGTTAGTTGAGCGTGTTGAAGGATTTGCTACAAAGGAAGAGTGGATGAGAGCATATGATGAGATTAATGATTTTGAAAAACTACTAACAGATGACCATTACATAATAGGGAAGTTCTTCTACCATATAAGTAAAGAGGAACAGTTAAAGAGATTTAAAGATAGAGAGAAAAATCCTTTGAAAAGATGGAAAATTACAGACGAAGATTGGCGTAATCGTGAAAAATGGGATGAATATGTTGAAGCAATGGAAGACATGTTTGAAAAAACAAGTAAGCCGAATGCGAAGTGGCATATTATTGAAAGTAACGATAAATTGTATGCCCGTGTGAAAACGTTAAAAATCATTATTTCATTCATTGAGGATTATTTCTTAGAACATGGTATAGAATTGCCTTATTATTATGAAATGAAAGAGGATATTGAAGTTTTGCAAGATGTAGGTGTGAAAGAGTAAAAAAGAAAATGGCCCTGTGAATTGGTGAAACCAAATTATGGGGCTTTTTTATTTAGAAACATTTTACAATTAACAGAATAAGGTATATAATCAATAATCATATTAACATTGTTAATATGATTATTGATTATATAATGTGTGGGGGTTTTACTTTGAAGGGAAGAGATGTTGTTTTAGGTTTATTAATGGAAAAGGAATTGTCTGGTTACGATATTAAAATTGTGTTTGAAGACGTATTTACTCATTTTTTTGATGGAAGTTTTGGAATGATTTATCCAACGTTACGACAATTGGAGAATGAAGGGAAAATAAAAAAAGAGGTTGTCATGCAAGAGGGGAAACCGAATAAGAAAATGTACTTTATTACAGATGAAGGACGTGAAGAGTTTTATCAATACATGCAGACGCCTGTAGAGAAGGATGCTTTACGTTCGGATTTTTTAATGAGAATGTATTTTGGTAACTATAGTGATGATGTAACAATAAAAAAATGGATTAAAGATGAAATTGAAAGAAAAGAAGCGTACATTGCAGATCTTCGATTGAAATATGAAAAGTGGAGAGTAGGTATTACTTTCGTCGAAGAAATTTCACTAGATGTAGGTATTGCATCGTATAGTGCACAAGTGGAGACTTTGAAGAAAAAATTAGAAGAGTTAGAGGCGAAAGAAAACAATAAAACAGAAGAATGAAAAACGCGTTCACAATAAATAAAGGGGTATATAAAGATGGAGGAATCAAAGGGTATTAAGATTGTCTTTTTAATGTGTCTAGGTATCTTTCTTTGTATGATTGATACGACAATTATGAATATAGCTTTACCGGCAATACAATCGAGTGTAAATACTTCGTTAGAAAAGATGTCTTGGGTATTAAATGTTTATACAATGACGATTGCAGTACTTGCCATTCCGTTAGGGCGGATAGCTGATATCTTTGGAAAAGCAAAGATGTATATTCTGGGTCTGGTGATTTTTGGTGGTGGATCGGTACTTTGCGCTTTTGCTAATACAGGTGATTTTCTTATTTTTTCTCGTTTTATACAAAGTATTGGGGCAGCGATTTTATTTCCAACAAGTATGGTAATTGGTGTATCAGCTATGCCATTAGCTAAAAGGCATGTTGCGCTTGCGATTTTAGGAGTAACACAAGGATTGTCAGCTGCTATGGGACCAGTAATAGGTGGAATTATTACGCAAAATTTAGGATGGAGATGGGTGTTCTTCGTTAATGTTCCGGTTTGTATAATAGGAATCGTGTTATGTTGCATCATGCTACAAATAAAAAATGAAGAACGTATTATCTCAAAAATAGATTGGATAGGACTACTATTAAGTAGCACAGCAATTTTTTCATTTACTCTCATATTAGTAAAAGGTAATACATGGGGATGGCAAAGTAATATTGCTTTGTCTTGTTATGCAATTAGCACTATTTCTCTTATTCTATTTATTTTAGTAGAACGAAAGATTCATAACCCAATGGTGAATTTAAAGTTATTTCAAGATCGAATGTTTGTCGGAGCGTCGATCGTTGTTATATTGAGTAATTTATTTTTAATTGGAGTTACTGTATTGCTTCCAACGTTCTTGACGAAACTACAGGGTCGAACGGAAATTGAAGCGGCTTTTTTAGTGACACCTATTTCAGCAATGATATTTTTTGTCTCACCAGTTGCAGCAACTTTAATTAAAAAACTCGGAAAAGTAACTATTATTTTGTCAGGATTTCTTGTTATGGGGCTTTCCTACTATTGGTTGCAAATGATTGATGTTCATTCAACAAATATAGAAATTATTATTCCATGTATGATATTAGGTGTTGGATATGGTTTAGTAGTGGGGCCAATTACAGTTTTAAGTGCGTCTTCGTTTGAAGGAGAATTGTTAACTGCTTCTCAAAGTGTTGTATCAATGTTACGACAAGTCGGAATTGTATTGGCAGTCGCAATATTTGTCTCTAACTTAACTCACAATTTAACTGTAAATAAAGAAAAAGTATATCGTTATGCAGAAGAAAAGGTGCGTACTATTCATGTGAATAGTACTGAGCAAACTGAAATTTTACAAATGACTAAAGAGAAAATAGAGAATCAAAGTTTAGAGTCGAATATAAATAAGAAACAAAATGCAATGACAATGGGATTAAGTAAAGAGAAAAAGGAAGAATTGATTCGCGACAAGACGGATGAAATATTAAGAAAAGTTCCAGTAGAATATAGAGATGTAAAAAGAGAAGAAGTTATGAGGAAAGTGACAAAAGAAGTTGAAAAACAAGAGGAAAGTATAAAGAAAGAGGTACTCACATTTTCAAATGATGTGAATCATTATGCCAAGAATCAGATGGCTATGAGTTTTACAGATTTATATAAAGCAAGTGTGCCAATTATTTTAATTTGTGCTTTCGTAAGTTTGTTGTTTTGGGAAGGGAAAGCTTTGAGTAAAAAGAGAAAGGGAAGGATAGTAGAAGAAGCGTAAAGGAAAACAGGCTGCTATTAGCCTGTTTTCCTTACGTTAGTATGAAAAATCTGGATTTAATTCTTTAAATTTATGACTATAATGCCTTTTATTATTAAAACCAACAAAATCAATTCCGACGCAAGATTCTAAATTTCCGTCTACAATCGTAGAATCCACGAAGCTTAAATGTTTTAATTTTTGTAGTTCTTTAATGAATTGTAGATTTCGTATGTTACCACAACTTGATAAGATGAGAGTTTCTAATTCCGTTAAATAGCGCAAATATTCGTGGTTTTTAAGCTTACTGCAATGGTCGAATTCGATGTGTTTTAAAGTTGAAGCATTGTTTTCAATTTCGTCAATATGCTCTAAATTTCTTAAATAATTGAGTTCTAAATGCTTTAATTTAGGTAATGACCTACATCCTTTTAATGAATTAATGTTCCCTTGTGTAATGCTTAGTTTTTCAATTTTTTGTAAAGACATTAATTCTTCAAGGTTCTTTTGTTTCGGTTTGTATTTCCAAATGTATAGTTCTTTTAAGTTAGGACAAGATTCGAAGCCTTTAATGTTTTTATTACACTTTATGTGAAGTTCCTCTAAATTTGTAAAGCTTTCTAGCTCTGTTAAGTTTAGTGGAACTTGTGGTTCTTCTAGTGATAAAGATTTTAAGTTTTTTAATTTATATAGGGCTGAATAATCAGTAATATATATACTACTAATGTGTAAGCTTTCAATTTGCGGGCAGTGTTCAAGAAAATTAATATGGTGCAAACTATACCTAAAATCATTAATGTAAACATCAGTAAAGTTGTTTGTATTAATGAAGTCTACGTATTCATCCAGTCTGTTTTCATGGATTTGTACTGTGCCATCCATAACTAAAAAGTTTTGTGGTTTCTTTTTGATAGATATTTGTAAAGGATTCATGTATTGAAATATTTCTGTCTTGTTTTCTAAAATAGTTTCAACACTTCTTTTGACAGTTGGAACATTGTCTCTTTGTTTGTAAGCTATTAAGGTTGACTTTATTTCTGACGGATCTGCTAATAAAATTTTTGGAGCCATTTTATATAGTACATCTTCATTTGCAGGTATACAGCTAACCATTGCATCAAGTGCTATTAAACTTAAAGGGTGTCCTTTTGTTAGCCAAGACTTAATTCGTCTCCAAGTTAGTTGTGATACTGCAGCTAATCGCGCCCAATCGTTATGAAATGATACTGCATGTTCCTCTATCCAATCTAATGTTTCTGAGGATTGAAAAGAATGCAGACAAATGAAGGAAGTGGTCGGAAGCTCACTTTTTAATACTGTTTTTAGCCTTTCTATTACTAAAGGAAAGGCTTCTTCAAATGGTAAACAATAAGCTGCAGCGTGAGAAAGAGGTGCAAGTAAATCTTCATCAAATGCCTTCCACAGTTTTCTTATCCAATCTGAGGCGAATTCTCCTAGTATACATATAACAATCTCAAGTAATCTAGTTTTAATTACACCATTCATTGTGTTTGAAAAGCGGTTTATAACAGCATCTAGTACTTCGTTTTGATCGTACCTATTAAGAGCTTCAATTTCTGCTTCTTGAAGAAACCATCTAGTCATGGTGTAATCAAGTAATTCCTCTAAACTAGAGCGAACTTCTTCTAAAGTGGGCACGGGTGTAAGTTTGTGCTCATTCATCTCTAATTTTGGTTGCTTCGCTTTACCATCTTCTTCATAAAAACTATCATGCAAATAATATTTATAAGGTGAGTGAATCATTACAAGGTGGTACCATTCTTTAGGATGTAAAGATAACGAAATAAGACGCTCATGACATCGGTTACATAATTTATAAGGTTGATTTGCTTGATCGGATTCTTCTATTTTATATACTGGATCATGTTTGCAAGCTTCACATAATTCTACTGTTTTTTTCATTGTTTCATCCTTGCCTATTGTGAATAGTAGTATTTTTAATATAGCATGGGATAAGTCGAGTATGATCAGAAAGTTTTTTAGAATGAAAGGAAGGAATGGAAAATGCCATTGAATATGTAACGTTATACATAGTACATTAACAAGAGGGATTAATTTTAAAAGGAGGATGGGGAATTGCTAGATAAGGCAGGGGCTTTAATAGATAATCATGTGTACACAGAAGAAGAGCAACAAAAACTATACAAACGAACGTTAATAATCGTCAGCATTTCACAAATGTTTGGCGGTGCAGGACTAGCTGCTGGTATTACAGTGGGAGCACTTCTTGCGCAACAAATGCTTGGAACAGATGCATTTGCAGGATTACCAACTGCTATGTTTACATTAGGATCGGCATTAGCAGCTTTCATAGTAGGGAAGCTTTCGCAACGATATGGACGCCGAATAGGTCTTGCAACAGGGTTTATAGTAGGTGGATTTGGAGCAATTGGTGTTGTAATGGCAGCTTTAACAAATAGTATTATTCTTTTACTTATTTCTTTACTTATATATGGTGCTGGTACAGCCACGAATCTACAAGCTCGTTATGCAGGTACAGATTTAGCAGATAAGAAGCAGAGAGCAACGGCTGTTAGTATTACGATGGTAATGACGACTTTCGGTGCAGTTGCAGGACCAAATTTAGTAGGGGTAATGGGAAGTTTTGCTCATTCAATTGGAGTTCCTAAACTTGCAGGTCCGTTCATACTATCGGCAGCAGCATTTATACTGGCGGGTCTAGTTCTTTTTGTTATGCTTCGTCCAGATCCTTTGATTATTGCTAACATAATAGAAAGATATAAACAGGAACATACATATAAAGGACAACCAATAATAGAAGAAGCGAAAGAAAATAAACGAGGTATTACAGTTGGAGCAATCGTAATGATACTTACGCAAATAGTGATGGTTGCGATTATGACGATGACGCCAGTTCATATGGGACACCACGGTCACGGTTTAAGTGCAGTAGGACTTGTGATAGGTTTTCATGTAGGTGCAATGTATCTTCCATCTCTTGTTACAGGAATGTTAATTGATAAAATTGGCCGAACTACAATGAGCATAGCTGGTGGAGTGATTTTACTTGCAGCGGGTGTCATAGCTGCGATAGCGCCAAGTGATTCTTTATTATTATTAATCGTTGCTCTGTCTTTACTTGGGCTAGGATGGAACCTCGGATTGATAAGTGGTACAGCACAAATCGTTGATTCCACAACACCGTCTACACGTGCTAAAACACAAGGGAAAATAGATGTTTTTATTGCGCTAGCTGGAGCTTCTGGTGGAGCAATGTCAGGTATGGTAGTAGCGAATTCAAGTTATGCGGCATTGTCATTGGCTGGAGGCGTGTTAGCGTTATTACTTATTCCTGTTGTGATATGGTCTCGAAAAGGGGCAAGAAATTAAATGAAAAAGAGGTTCTAGTTACTGACTAGAACCTCTTTTTATACACTTAAATTAAATTCCACTCTACAATAAGCCCTAAATGCGTAAGTCCGCCACCAAATCCGTATAGTAAAAGTGTGTCTCCGTTATTTAATTTCCCTTCTTTTATAGCTAAATTTAAAGCGAGTGGAATGGTGACTGAAGAGGTATTCCCCATATATTCCACGCTCGTTAATGTTTTTTGTATTGGAATTTGAGATTTTTCGCAAATAGATTCGATCATTCGTAAGTTAGCGCTGTGGGGTATGAACCAGTCTATATCATCTACTTGCATATTTACGGTATGTAATAAATTTTTTATGCCTTTTGGTACTGTGCGTGTTGCCCATTTATATACTTCTCTTCCATTTTGAACGATTTTTTCATTTGTTTGCAGTGGTGTGCCATTCATAGTAGTAGATAAGTTTGTTCTATATAGATGAATGCCGCCATCACCGTTTGTTCCCATGTGAGCAGCGATAAAGCTTGGGGTGTTTTCATCTCTTTCTAATAAAATAGCTCCAGCACCATCACCGAATAAAATACAGGTCGTTCTATCGGTATAATCAGTAACTTTAGATAATGTCTCTGTCGCTACGACAAGTACTTTTTCATGTGATCCAGAAGTGATTAAGCTATTACCGACGTGTAGTCCATATGTAAAACCAGCACAAGTTGCATTTAAATCAAAAGCTAGTGTATGAGGTATGTTGAAGTATTGTTGTATTTGGCAAGCAACACTAGGGAAAACGTAATCAGCAGTAGTAGTAGCGACAATGATACAGTCGACATCTTCTAAGTTTTTCTTATATGTTGTACATAAATTTTCAATTGCTTTAATGGCTAAGTTTGAGGAGTATTCTTCGCCGCTAGCGATTCTTCTTTCCTTCATTCCTGTTCTTTGTACAATCCATTCATCATTCGTATGGACCATCTTTTCTAAATCGTTATTAGACAATATTTGATCTGGAACATAAGTACCAATTGCAGTAATACGAGATTTAGAATGCATAGGAACATCTCCTAACTTTTATTTTTATAACCTGATACTAATATTAGGTTATAAAAATGTCAATAAAGATTTTTGTTGTATTAAAACGATAATACTTAACTTACTATGAAGGAATTTGGCGAGTGCTGTAAAAATAATATACGAGAAGTTTCTAAAATTGATAATGAAGGGAGTTGAGCTCCTTGAAAAGGATTTTACACATGTTTCCTGTCGTCATCATTTGTAGCTTTATTCTTATTATTTTTCCAGAGAAATCTTATGCTTGTGATTGTATTAAAGTATCAACAGAAGATGCATTTCAAAAAAACGATGTAGTGTTTGAGGGAAAAGTAATTGAGGTTGGAAGGAAAGCAGGGGTTGGAACTGAAGTGTTATTTGAAGTGAAGAAAATTTGGAAAGGGACAACTTCTTCGCAAATTATCGTATATACAAAGGGTGGTGATTGTATGTTTCGCTTTGTAGAAGGAGGGGAGTACTTAGTATTTTCTACTCAAAGAGGATCAGAAAAACAATTACACACAAATAGTTGTAGTGGAACGAAGAGATTGGATGAGGCAGGGGCGGACAAAGCGGCTTTAAGTCAAATTGCAAAAGAGTCTGTTCCGACGAAGAAAGTGGATTTAAAAGGTGAGATGGTGAGCGGTTTAAATTGGCGGCAAGTTGCTATTATTTCCATTGGTTTGTTATTGATGATTGTTTTTGTTATTTTTATTGTGAGAAAAACTCGCAAAAAATGAAGATTAAAGTAAAAATATAAAGATTTTCTTTCGTGTGATATAGGTTGTTAAACCTTGTGAAAGCGAATTACTTATGCTACACTTTATGTAACTTAAAATGAACGGAGGGGCTTCCTTTGATATTAATCAGATTACGTCTCAATACTTTGTGCCAATAATTGAATAGCGCTCAAAGGCTCTGTCTGTGTACAGAGTGAACGGGATTGGTCTGCCTATTTTAAAGGAACCCTTTATTAAGCTTATATGTGAAAAAGAGGGAGGGACGAATACGCCCTCTTTTTGTTTTGCCTTTATAAATAGAATGGGATTGTATAAGTGAACACTTACTGTGGATACGTATACAATCTTGGGACTTTTTGACTATAAAATAGGATGAAAGCATAGCTTTCTTCTATTTCTTTGGTGAACCCTTATCCGTTTACGAAAACACAGGCAGCGACCTGTGTTTTTTATTTTACGTAATCGAAATGGAGGAATAAATATATGGAAGAAGTATTACAAAGAGCAGTTTTAGTTGGAGTAAATGTAGGTAATGAAGATGATTTTGCATATTCGATGGAAGAGTTAACAAATCTTGCGGAAGCTTGTGATGTAGAGGTAATTGGGCAAGTAACGCAAAATTTACAACGAGTAAATCCATCGCATTATATCGGAAAAGGAAAGATTGAAGAAGTTGCAGCGTATGTACAAGAAATAGATGCCAATATGGTTATCTTTAATGATGAATTATCTCCTTCACAAATTCGAAATTTAGAAGAGGATTTAGATTGTAAGGTAATTGATCGTACCATTTTAATTTTAGATATTTTTGCGCAACGTGCGAAAACGAAAGAAGCACAGCTACAAGTAGAAGTAGCACACCTTCAGTATATGATGCCTCGTTTAATCGGTCTTCGTGAATCGTTAGGGAGACAGAGCGGCGGCGTTGGTACGAAAAATAAAGGTGTCGGTGAAAAGAAGTTAGAGTTAGACCGTCGTAAAATTGAAGAACAAATTTCAGTTTTGAATAAAGATTTAGAAGCGCTCGTTGCCCAGCGTCAAACGCAACGAAAGCAGCGTAAGAAAAATGAAATACCTGTTGTAGCATTAGTAGGTTATACGAATGCAGGAAAGTCAACGACGATGAATGCAATGCTTGAAATTTATAATGGTACAGAAGAAAAACAAGTATTTGAAAAAGATATGTTATTCGCGACGTTAGAAACATCTGTACGAAATATTGATTTGCCAGATAATAAATCATTTTTATTAACAGATACAGTTGGATTTGTAAGTAAATTACCACATCATCTTGTGAAGGCGTTCCGTTCAACGTTAGAAGAAGTAGCGGAAGCAGACCTACTTATTCACGTTGTAGATTACGCAAATCCAAATTATGAACAATTAATTGATATTACAAATGAAACGTTAAAGAAAATTGGAGTAGAAAATATTCCAACGATCTATGCTTATAATAAATCAGATATGGTAGATGTTGAAATTCCGAAAGTGCAAGAAGATCGCGTTTATTTATCAGCGAAGAAACATGTTGGAATTGAAGAACTTGTAGAAATGATTCGCTCACACATCTATAAAGAATATACGAAGTGTGAAATGTTAATTCCATATGATCAAGGACAGGTAGTTTCGTATTTCAATAATCATGCACACGTTTTATCTACGAGTTACGAAAACGAAGGTACCAAATTACAAATAGAATGTAAGACGAGTGATTACGAGAAGTATAAGCATTTTGCAATTTAATGTAAGAGGCAACCCAGTATGTGATTGGGTTGTCTTTTTTTTGTACTGTTTTACCGCTGAAAGTTACAAGGATGCAAGCCAATGACGGGAGTTAAGTTATATTTCTGGAAAAAGAAATGAAAGCAGTATAGAATAGAAATGTTTCAAAAGTCAGAATTTATTACACCTACTGTAATAAATATATATTTTGTACAGAAAGGGGAGATTCACATATGCAGGCAGTTTCACACAAAAAAACTGTAGAAACACCGACAATATATCGAATTTTATTTGCGATTAGCTTTGGGCATTTTTTAAATGATTCGATGCAAGCAGTTGTGCCGGCGTTGTTTCCTATTTTGGAAAAAACGATGAATTTATCCTATATGCAAGTAGGGTGGATTGCGTTTGCATTAAATATGACGTCATCGATTATGCAACCGGTGTTTGGTATGTATTCAGATAAGAAGCCGTCACCATTTTTATTACCACTCGGCATGTTTTCAAGTATGCTTGGAATGATTGGACTCGCGTTTGCACCAAACTTTATTATTGTTATTATTTCTGTTTTATTTATTGGTTTAGGTTCCGCAGTCTTTCATCCAGAAGGCGCTCGTGTTGCGTATATGGCGGCAGGTGCAAAACGAGGGTTAGCGCAAGCAATTTATCAAGTTGGGGGAAACACGGGGAATTCTCTAGCTCCTATTTTTACAGCGCTAATTTTCGTTCCACTCGGTCAAATTGGTTCATTAGGTTTTACAGCATTTGCAGCAGTAGGAATTGCATTATTAATTTTCGTATCGAATTGGTACAAAAATGAATTAGCAACCGGTGCTGTAAGAAGGAAGAAGAGGGCTGCACTTGAGGCGGAAAATGCAATTGTAAGTACACACATTAAATTCGTTATTATACTTCTTGTTTTTCTTACTTTTGTACGCTCTTGGTACGGTGCTGGTATCGGGAATTTCTATCAATTTTACTTAATAGAGCATTACGGTTTATCTATAAAAAATGCCCAGTATTTCGTATTCGCATTTATGATTGCTGGTGTGTTAGGCACTTTCTTCGGAGGACCGTTAGCAGATCGATTTGGTAAGAAAAATATCATCGTATTTTCAATGTTAGGTTCAGCGCCACTTGCACTGTTATTACCACATGTCTCACTTGTGTGGGTCGTACCGTTATTTTTATGTATCGGCTTTATTAGTTCAAGTAGTTTTAGTGTAATTGTTGTATATGCACAAGAGCTTGTGCCTGGAAAAGTGGGAATGGTGTCAGGATTAATCGTAGGTCTTGCATTTGGACTTGGAGCATTAGGTGCTGTAGTTCTTGGGAAATTAGCAGATATATATAGCCTGCAATTTATTATGCTATTATGTAGTTGTCTACCATTAATTGGACTCACTTCATGGTTACTGCCAAGTGATAAGAAAACGATAGAATAGGGGATGCGCTATGAAATTGTGTGAAAACGTTACGGAATTAATAGGAGATACACCTGTCGTCCGATTATCTAAATTTATTCCGGAAGACGCAGCAGATGTGTATGTGAAACTAGAAATGTTTAATCCATCGCGCAGTGTGAAAGACCGTGCTGCTTATAATTTACTTCACGTTGCAGAAGAAAATGGTCTCATCAAACCAGGAGATACAATTATTGAACCGACAAGCGGGAATACAGGGATTGGTTTAGCGATGAATGCAGCAGCTAAAGGGTATAAAGCGATTTTAATTATGCCAGATAATATGTCAAAAGAGCGTATTAATTTATTGAAAGCATACGGAGCAGAAGTAGTTTTAACACCAGCAGAACAAAGAATGCCAGGAGCAATTGTGAAGGCGTTAGAACTGCAAAAACAAATACCTAATAGTTTTATCCCGCAACAATTTGAAAATCCAGCTAATCCGAATATTCACCGTTATACGACTGCACTTGAAATTTATGAACAAATGGATGGAGAGCTTGATGCTTTTGTTGCAACGGCAGGAACAGGCGGAACGATTACAGGGACTGGTGAAACGTTAAAAGAGAAATTGCCAAACTTATATATTGCAGTAGTGGAACCGAAAGGATCTCCCGTTTTATCCGGTGGTGTACCAGGTCCTCATAAACTAGTAGGAACAAGCCCAGGATTTATTCCGAAAAACTTAAATACAGAAGTGTATAACGAAATTATTCAAATTGCAGATGAAGAGGCTTTAACGACAATGAGAAACTTAGCTAGACAAGAAGGATTATTAGTTGGGCCATCTTCTGGAGCATCTGTTTACGCTGCAATCATGATAGCGAAACGCCTAGGCGTTGGTAAAAAAGTTTTATGTATTGCGCCTGATACAGGTGAACGTTATTTAAGCATGGGGTTATTTGAATAAAAAGGATAGAAACACCTTAATAGTGAGTAGCTGCTATTAAGGTGTTTGTTTTATGGAATGAAGAGGGGGAGAAGAACAATGAAACTATTAAAACCAATCCATGAATATAGTGAGCATATTACGGCGTATAGACAAGCGTTTTTACACTCAGGGGAACAACCACATGGAAGTAGTTCTTTACAAAACTTTGATTCTCTTGATGAATGGTTTGAAAAAGTGAGTAAACAAGAACTAGGAGAAAATTTACTAGCTAATCGAGTGCCATCTAGTCAGTTTTTAAGTTTTGAAAAAGGGGAACTTATAGGTTTTGTGAATATTAGACATAGATTAAATCCAGAATTATTACGGGAAAGCGGTCATATTGGATATAGTGTCCATCCGAATAAACGTCGCCACGGTTACGCTACGAAACAACTACAACTTGCATTAGCTGAAGCGCAAAAATTAGGATTGCAGAAAGTATTAATAACTTGCGATAAATCCAATATCGGTTCTGCTAAAACGATTCAAAAGGTTGGAGGTGTGTTAGAAAATGAAGTAGTTTCTTCTCGTACTGGTGAAGTTATTCAGCGCTATTGGATACAAATATGATTAAGTAGGAATTTGAAAAGGTAATGCAAGCTGTAATATCGAAATAGATAAATGAAATATAGGGGATTACTGCAATTTTAGGGGGAAATGAAATGGGATTAAAAGAGAAAGCGATAGAGATGTCAGAGATTTATAGGAAAAATCCGAAAGTAGAAGCTATTATTTTAGCGGGTTCAGTAGCTAGAAAGCTTGAAGATGAACATTCAGATATAGAATTACATATTTTATGGTCAACACCGCCAGAAGATGAGGATCGTAGGGCCCCTATTCATCATATTGATGGGACAATATTATCGTATCATCCGTATGAGGAAGAAGAATGGTCGGAAACGTATTTAACGAAAGAGGGAATTAAATTAGAGATTAGTAACTTTTTAACAGAGACAGTAGAGAAAGTGATTTCGGATGTGGTGGATCAATATGATATAAGTTATGAAAAACAATGTATTGTATCATCCATTCATGATGGTGTTAGTTTGTATGGAGAAGGGAAAGTGAATGAATTAAAAGAAAAAGTAGCGGCATATTCAGATGAACTAGCAAAACGGATGATTTCAGAAAATCTATGGTTAAGTAATCGTTGGCACAATCGAAAGGCGCTTTTAAAACGGAAAGATTGGCTTATGCTTTATGACGTTATTTGCGAAGTACAAAGGAACATATTCGGTGTTTTATTTGGTTTGAATAAAATGTACGTACATCATCCAGCGTTTAAATGGATGCCTAATAATGTGGAACGAATGACTATTAAACCTGAAAAATTATATGAACGTATGGCGGACACATTAATAGGGAATCCAGAAAAAAGTGTGCAGGAGTTAGAGTTGCTGATAGAAGAAGTGTTGCAACAAGTTCATACATACGCGCCAGGAGTAAATGTGGATGAGCAAGAAAAATCTATTTTTTATTTTGTGAAATAGAAAATAGTAATAAGGGGGAAGTTATGGGGTTTTTTAATAGGTTTTTTAAAAAAGTTGAAAAAGTAAATGAGCAAGAAGCTACTCTTCATGAATTAAGTGAAGAATTGTATGTTGAATCACCGGTAGAGGAAGCGACTAGTTACTGGGTATCAATGGCACAAAATATAATTGTTAATGCTGTAAAAGCGGCTGACAATGATGTGGAACGTGCCTTCGTGTTATTGAATTTGAAGAAAGGTGAGGCTTCATTTGATATTTTTTATCAAATAAATGGGCAATTGTATTTCTGGGATCAGCTAGAAAATGAGACGATAAGAAATAGAATTCAGAACGAGTTGTTACCGCAAGCTCCAGAAGTTTCAAATGCAGTAAATGAGCAATTTCGTGGAGCTGATCACCCTATAATTTCGTTCGCACAATTGCAGTTTGAATGGGAAACGAAAGCCTGGTTCTCACATATAATTTGGGAAGATAGCCTTGCTGCTCAATTGCCCAAAAATCAAATTCTAAATGAATGGTTTCGTGTAATTAAAGAAGAAACGAAAAATAGACCACTGGATAGTGATGCGAAATTTTCTTGGTATCCATCAAACTCTTAAAAAATGAATACAGAGAGACAGGTTATGTTTCTAGATGATTTGTATTATTGAATAAGTATCAATAATACGTAATTCTTTTTCTATTGCCTGTTAGAATTCGTTATGTACTAAGCTACTTGTTTTCTAAACTAAAACTTATATTTCTAATTTTTAAATATATTGTAATACATAAAAATTCGAAATATAAGTTGACACTATTTTTAATGTGTGATAAAAATGATAGTAATCAATTCGGAAAATAATATTTGGGCAATGAAAGGGTATAGTAGTGAATATCTCCCTATTTCAGAGAGCTGATGGTTGGTGTGAATCAGTATATAGATTATTCATGAAGTTCGTCCTGGAGCATCTTTCATAAATCTCATATTTTGAGGAAATGAAAGACGGTAGTTTATACCGTTATCAAATAAAGTGGTGAAGATTTTTTCACAACTAGGGTGGTACCGCGATATTTATCGTCCCTACGTATTTACGTAGGGACGTTTTTTATTTAGGTCCTAACTTTGGTGTGGCTTCATAACTAGGGTGGTACCGCGATATTTTATCGTCCCTACGTTTTTGCGTAGGGGCGTTTTTATTTAGGTGGTTTCTTAGTGTTCTTCACAACTAGGGTGGTACCGCGATAATTTTGTCGTCCCTACGTATTTACGTAGGGGCGTTTTTTTATTATTAGGGAGGAAGTGAACGTATTAGAAAAGAGTATTGATAGAACAATATAAATACCGAATTGTAACAAAGAAAAAGAGATAGAGAGGAGATTAACAAATGAATTCACAGCAATGGACATCGAAATTAGGTTTCGTATTAGCTGCAGCAGGTTCGGCAATTGGTCTTGGGGCGATTTGGAAATTCCCATATATGGCCGGCATTGGAGGAGGCGGAGCGTTCTTCCTAATTTTCATCGGTTTCACATTATTAATTGGTTTACCGCTATTATTAGCTGAATTTGTTATTGGAAGAAGTACACAAAAAGAGGCTGTCGATGCATATAGAGAGATTGCTCCTAAAACGTTATGGCCTTGGTTAGGTAAATTAGGAATTGTAACATGTTTCATATTACTTTCTTTCTACAGTGTTGTAGGAGGCTGGATTTTATTATATTTATGGAATGCAATTACAGGTAGACTATGGGAAGGAAATGGAGCATACGAAGCTACGTTTGGTGAAATCATTTCCAATCCATATTTAGCAGTTGGATCACAGCTATTATTCATCCTTATTACTATTTTCATCGTAAGTAAAGGTGTACAAAATGGTGTTGAAAAAGTAAATAAATATTTCATGCCAGCACTATTCGTTTTATTCTTTGTATTAATCGTTCGTGCACTTACGTTAGATGGTGCTGGAGAAGGCGTTCGTTTCTTCTTACAACCTGATTTCTCACATGTAACATCAGAAGTTATTTTATACGCAATGGGGCAATCGTTCTTCTCATTATCTGTTGGGGTAGCCGTTATGGTAACGTATAGCTCATACTTACCGAAAGAAGAAAGCTTACCACGTTCAGCATTTTCTATCGTAGCCTTAACTCTTGTTATTACATTACTTGCAGGACTTGCAATTTTCCCAGTTGTGTTCGCATTTGGGATGGAACCATCTCAAGGACCAGGACTATTATTTATCGTATTGCCAGCTATTTTCAGTAAAATGGCATTCGGAAAATTATTCTTCATCGTTTTCTTATTACTATTCTTCTTCGCTACGATTACATCAGCAATTTCGATGTTAGAAATTAGTGTTGCATCGTTAACATCAAAAGGTAAAGGGAAACGTGAAAAAATGGCCTTAATCGTAGGGTTATTAATCTTCGTTGTTGGGGTACCATCAGCATTATCATTCGGTATATTAAGTGATCTGAAGATTTTCGGGAAGACAGTCTTTGATTTAGCGGACTATGCAGTAAGTAACGTATTAATGCCACTTGGTGTATTATTAGTTTCTATCTTTGTTCCTTTAAAAATGAAGAAAGATGTATTAATGAAAGAGCTAGGTGTAAGTAAAAATAAAGGTTATAAACTATTCGTATTATGGTTATTCTTACTTCGTTATATCGCACCAATTGCGATTATTATCGTATTCTTAAATGTACTTGGCATTATATAAAAAGAAAGGTAGCGTATCATACAAAGATACGCTACCTTTTTATTTTGCTCTTTTTTGCAATTCATTTACTGTTACGAACTGATAGCCCTTCTTAGATAAAGAATCTAAAATACCTTCAATCGTTTGTAAATTTTCATTAGACTCATCATACATAGAGTGCAGTAAAATGATAGAACCTGGTTTTACATTTTTATTAACGTATTTAATTTTATCAGCCGCAGATTTATAAAAAGTATCGGGCTCAAGATCCCATGTGATTGTTTCGATATTGTTTTTATTTAAATAATATGGCAGCCCTATTAACTTTTTACCGTTAGGGGGCCTAAAATCAATTTCGTCTGTAAATCCTGTTTGGCGGATTAATGAATTCGTTTTTTCTATTTCATCTTTAATAAAAGAAGGTGTTTTGAAAACCATTCTATTATGAGAATATGTATGGTTTCCAAGTTGGTGCCCAGATTGCGTGATAGCTTCTCCTAACGATAAATTTTGCTCTAATTCATTTCCAATTAAAAAGAAAGTAGCTTTAGCGTTGTATTTATCTAGTAGCGGTAATATTTGTTTTACATTGTTAGTAGGGCCATCATCAAAAGTTAAAGCAATCACTTTTTCATTTGTTTCTACGCGTTGTGTTAAATCTCCAAATAATTGAAAGCTTCTTGCGTTCATCAATTTGTATGTTCCGAATAATGCCGTGATAATAAAGAATAGTGTAACGATTGTAATGATAATTTTTTTCTTCATAATGTAACCTCACAATGATTTTTAATTCAGTTAAAAAGTATTATATCAAACTAAGTAATTTCGTGCTTTAAGAAGGGTGTGGATGCAAGGAGAAGGAATTTATCATATAATAAAATGCAAAAGGTATATTAGGAGGTGTTTATATGGCGATTATAATTCAATTGCCAGACACTGCAACGTCTCATGCAAAGCCAAGTATGGAAATGGCGATACTTTGCGTGAGGTAGACAAGTAATATACAATCGCCTATATGAGCTCGTATCATTTTTTATATTTGGCTTTGCACCTTATTGAAATGAACCATAAAAAATAAGGGGCGAGCAGAAATGAAATACGTAAAAGCTAATGCTGTTTTACCAGAGAGTTTAATTACTGAAATTCAAAAGTATATACAAGGTGAAACAATTTACATTCCGAAACAAGAAACGAAACATTATAAATGGGGTACACGATCTGGCGGAAGAAAACAACTAGATGAAAGAAATAAAGCAATTAAAGAAGCGTTTAAAAGTGGGATTGCTATTCATCAACTTGCAGAAGAATATTTTCTTTCTGGGGAAACGATTAAAAAGATTGTGTATTCTAAATAAGAGGAAAAGAGTCTGATTCATATATTACTTTGAATCAGACTCTTTTTGTTTTATGTGTATTGGATATATGAGGCGTGAACGGGCATGATAATAGAAAAAATGTGCCGTTTTTTTATTAAATGGTATACAGAGCACTTGAAAAGTAGAAAGGTGAACATATATGAATCATATTGGACAAATAACGATAGAGCTTTTAGTTGGTTTTTTTGTTCTATTAATTGCTACAAAAATATTAGGGAAAACACAAATATCTCAGCTAACGCCATTTGATTTTATTTCTGCAATCGTCCTAGGTGAGCTCGTTGGAAATTCAATATATGATCCTAAAATTAAAGTATGGTCTATTTTATATTCAGTATTTGTTTGGGTAATTTTAATTTATACTATAGAAGTGATAACACAAAAAGTAAGAGGAACAAGAAGGTTTTTTGAAGGGTATCCTTCAATTATTATTCGTAACGGAAAGATTGATCGTGAACAATTAAGCGTAAATCATTTGGATATAAACCAATTACAACAAATGCTTAGGCAACAAAAAGATATATTTTCAATCCGAGAAGTTGAATATATGATATTGGAACCGAACGGAAACATAAGCGTTCTGAAAAAAAGTAAATACGAATCTCCTACTATAAATGATTTAAGTTTAAAACATAAGCCTGTATACTTACCAATTTCATTAATTAGTGATGGAAAAGTAGTTAAGGATAATTTGAGGGAAGCGGGATTTGATGAAGGATGGCTTTATAAACAAATAAAGCAAAAAGGAATTACTAAATTTGAAGACGTATTATATGCGGAATGGAAAACAGATGATGGCTTCTTTTGTCAGGAAATGCAGCGGTAGAGAATAAGTGATATATGTAATGTTTGTTTCTAAGTTATCTTTTACATATCAAAAAATGTAATCATTGTATACAATAAAACTAGATCAACAATTTGTATGGAGTGATAAAGATGGAAGCGTTTATTAGAAGTGATCAATATAATTTTATAAAATCACAAGCTTATATTTTAGCAAACGGGCATGCAACGGCAAATGATAGAGGTGTAATTCAAGCGTTAAAATCGCTTGCGATTGAAAAGATAATACATGTATTTGAGAATTTAACGGATGAACAGAAAGAGTTAATTGATACGGTATTAACAGTTCAAAATAGAGAAGATGCAGAATCATTTTTAATGAAAATAAATCCGTATGTAATTCCGTTTCAAGAAGTTACAGCACAAACATTAAAAAAATTATTTCCTAAAGCGAAAAAGTTAAAACTTCCTGATATGGAAGAAATGGATATGAAAGAAATATCTTATTTAAGCTGGATTGATAAGGGGTCAAGCAGGAAATTTATTATAGCGAAAAATGATAAAAATAAATTTGTTGGTCTGCAAGGAACGTTCCAAAGTTTAAATAAAAAAAGCATTTGTTCGTTATGTCATGGACATGAAGAAGTAGGAATGTTTTTAGTTGAAATTAAAGGCGATGTACCAGGAACTTTCGTTAAAAAGGGAAACTACATTTGCAAAGATGGTGTAGCTTGCAATCAGAATATGAAGTCACTTGATAAATTACATGATTTTATTGAGCGATTGAAGAAATAACGAGAAAACCTCTAGTATTTAAACTGGAGGTTTTTATTTTTTGAAGAAGTAAAATAAGCTTTCTTTGTAAATGTAGATTTATAATGAAATTTGATAAAAATATCTATTATGATACAGTTGCTTATATGCAAGGAGGTAAAACATGGATTACCTTTTATCGAAAGAAAAAGTGAAGCGATGGCCCAAAGATATGATAGCGGCGGGGCGTTGTCATACAGTTGGCCTGAAATCGGATGGCACGGTAGTAGCGGTGGGCCGAAATAAAGAAGGAGAATGTAATGTAAGTGGCTGGCGAGATATTGAAGCAGTCGCAGTGGGCAATGTTCATATGGCAACGAACACGGGTAATGCTCATACAATCGGTCTTACATGTGACAGTACTGCGGTAGCACTGGGTTGGAATAAGCATGAACAATGTGATGTAAACGATTGGCATAATATTGTAGCGGTTGCGGCAGGGTGGCGTCGTACTATTGGCCTGAAATCGGATGGCACGGTAGTAGCGGTGGGCCGAAATAAAGAAGGAGAATGCAATGTAAGCAGTTGGCAAGGTATTGTGGCAGTCACAGCGGGTGACTGGCATACAGTCGGTCTTAAATTGGACGGCACATTGACGACTGTGGGGAATAATCGATATGGTCAATGCAATGTAAGTAGCTGGCGAGGTATTGTAGCGGTCAAGGCTGGGTATCTTCATACTGTTGGTCTTAAACGAGACGGTACGGTGACAGCAGTGGGGAATGATAAACATAACCAGTGTGATGTAAGTGGCTGGCGAGATATTGTAGCAATAGCGGCTGGTACGAATCATACAATCGGACTTAAATCAAACGGTACCGTGGTCGCAGTGGGTTGGAATGAGTATGGTCAATGTAACGTAAGTGATTGGAGAGATATTGTAGCGATAGCGGCTGGTTGTGCACATACAGTCGGACTAAAATCAGACGGTACGGTGATCGCGGTAGGTAATAATGAATTTGGCCAATGCGATGTAGGTAGCTGGCGCGACATTCGGTTACCTGGCAAATAGTCAATTTACAATAAATCATTAGTAATATTATTCTATTTTAGGAGTAATTATGGAATAGGATATGTAGAAAATAATTAAACTTAAATCTGCTGAATAAGAATCTCTTTTGAAAAGGGATTCTTATTATTTTTCATAAAATGAGGGTGTAAATGGAATTTTTGAACAAATTTTATTTCAAAATTACAGTAGAAGATATAAATTAAAAAGTATAGAGGAGATAAAGGAATGCTTAAAAGGTTTTTACTTTCTTTACCGGATGTTTTACTTATATGTATCTTTCTCTACATAATGTACACAAATTCTTTTAGTTTTGGACAGATGCTAGTAATTTCCATTGCAATCGGAATTATTGGTGGTCTTGCTATTAGAATTTGTAAGGATGTATTCACGTATATAAGATGGACAATTAAACAAAGAAAAAATTGAATATGTTTAATAGTTATTAGGAGGGAATGAAATGACTAAGAAAAAGAATAGAGTGAAAAACGAGATAGTACTTTGGTCACTAACAGCAATTGTTCTGTTAATTGTATGGTACTTTTATCAAAAATAAAAACGCAACGTACTAAAAAAGCACGATGCGTTTTTATTATTTTTTTTGCCAATTTTCTTTTATAAAGTCTTCACGCCCAGATTCTTTTTGCTCAGTAGCATATTTCTCTGGATTCTTTTTATAGAAATGTTGGTGGTATTCCTCTGCTTCGTAAAAAGGTGCAGCAGGACGAATTTCAGTCACGATTGGATCTTTAAACATACCGCTTTCTGCAAGAGCTTGTTTTGATTTTTCAGCAAGCCCTTTTTGTGTTTCGTTATGATAAAAAATAGCGGTACGATAAGATGGACCACGGTCAAAAAATTGTCCGCCATCATCAGTTGGATCGATTTGTGGCCAATATAAGTCTAGTAATTTCTGATAAGGAAAAATAGAAGGATCGAATGTAATTTGAACAACTTCTAAATGTCCAGATGTTCCAGCTTTTACTTGTTCATATGTTGGGTTTTCTACATGACCTCCTGCATAGCCAGAAAGTACTTTATGAATACCAGGAAGTTCATCAAATGGTTTTACCATGCACCAAAAGCAACCGCCTGCGAAGGTTGCGAGTTCGTATGTTTTTTCGGACATTGCTGTAATCCTCCTAAATGTATATGTTTTATATAGTATTATATAAATTGTTTTATTGCGCAATAAAAAAGATTTGAAAATATATGTTTTTTACAAACAAGATCCTCCGCTCACATCAATTAATTGTCCAGTAACCCAGCGGCTGTCTGGAGAAGCAAGGAATGCAGCAGTATCGGCAATGTCTTCTACTTCACCTAAGCGATTGAAAGCGGAAATAGTAGTAGCGTACTGCTTCATCATCGGGTCGCTCAAGAGTTCTGCATTCATATCTGTTTTAATAAATCCTGGAAGTATTGCATTCACCGTTATTCCTCGTGCTCCAAGCTGTTTTGCTAGCGTAAAAGTCATTGTATTAATAGCGCCTTTCGTCATACTATATGCAACAAAATCAGGTAAAGAAATGCGGGTGGCAGCGGATGAAATATTAATAATTCGGCTATTGTCACGTAAACGTGGTAGTGCTAGTTGAATGATAAAGAATGGAGCTTTTGCATTTACTGAAACCATTCTATCAAAAAACTGTTCAGTCGTTTCTTCAATAAAAGCACCAGGACCAATGCCAGCATTGTTTATTAAAATATCAAATTGTGTTTCACCAGTGCGCTTTTGTAATTCAGTATCTAAAGCGTTATAAAGGTTTTCTACACCGTGTAAGGATTCTAGATTTGCGCCGATAGAAAAAGCTTGGCCACCATCTGATCGAATTTCATGAACAGTTTCTTCAGCGTCATCTTTTCGACTACCGTAATGAACAGCAACCAATGCACCGTCATTTGCTAAACGTTTAGCGATCGCTCGTCCAATTCCTCGGCTTGCTCCTGTAACTAACGCTACTTTCCCTTTTAACATAGTTTCCTCATCTCCTCATAAACTTTATAAGTTTTTCTTTATGTAGTAATGCAAACATACTTAAGTAATATATGAGTGTATGTAAGTAATGCATTCCAATTTTGATTTGAGAAAAAATAAATAGAATGAATTTTGATTTTTTTTGAAAAAAACATATTGACAACGAAAAGAACAACGTCCTATAATACGTGTAACAAATAAAAGTTAATTAAGAATTTTCTAACTTTATATGTTGTATATGCAAAGAAGAGGAAAGTAGATGATTATGATCGTTTCAGAGAGCTACTCCAAGGCTGTGAGGGTAGTAACAATCGAATCATTGAAGATCACCTCGGAGCATCGCTTGCGAAAGGGAAACTGAGTAGAGGGCGGCGGCATCGTCTCCGGTAAAAGGACGGAGGTCTGATTGGACCTACAAAGCTTATATTTCGTGAGAAGTATAAGGAAGCTGAGTGGTAACGCGAAACTCTCGCCTCAGCAATCAAAGCTACTAAATTGTAGTAGTTGATTGCTGAGGCGAGAGTTTTTATTTTTAAAAATAGAAGAAGAGAATGCGTAGAAGAGGAGAGTAAATGATAAAGATTGTTTCAGAGAGCTGCCCCGAGGCTGTGAGGGTGGTAACAATTTACTCATTGAAAATCACCTTGGAGCACTACTTTTGAAAACTAGTAAAAAGTAGCGGGGTTGTTCCCGATAGAAAAACAAAAGTCTAATTGGACTTGCAGAGCTTATATTTCGTGAGAAGTATAAGGAAGCTGAGTGGTACCACGATTCCCTCGTCTCAGCAATGGATTGCTACAAGTATGTAAGTAATCGATTGTTGAGACGAGTATATTTTTAAGGTTTATATACTGAATATTCTGTTAAAAATACTCATCTCAGCAATCGATGTAGAAATAGATTGCAAAAAATAGAGAAAAAAAGAGGAGCGATGTGAGATGGGAAACCAGTACATTTACATGAATGGGGAATTTGTAGAAAAAGAAAAGGCAGTTGTTTCAGTATATGATCACGGTTTTTTATACGGAGACGGTGTATTTGAAGGGATTCGTAGTTACGGAGGAAATGTATTTTGTTTAAAAGAACATGTGAAACGATTGTATGAATCAGCGAAATCTATTTTACTAACAATTCCAATGACGGTAGAAGAAATGGAAGAAGCAGTTTTACATACACTCCAAAAAAACGAATATACTGATGCTTACATTCGCTTAATTGTCTCAAGAGGAAAAGGTGACTTAGGGCTCGATCCGAGAAGTTGTGTGAAGCCGAGCGTAATTATCATTGCAGAACAATTAAAGTTATTCCCACAAGAATTTTATGATAATGGGCTAAGCGTTGTATCTGTTGCATCAAGACGTAATACGCCAGATGCGTTAGATCCACGTATTAAGTCAATGAATTATTTAAATAACGTACTTGTAAAAATTGAAGCAGCACAAGCAGGAGTGTTAGAGGCTCTTATGTTAAATCAACAAGGATATGTTTGTGAAGGTTCTGGTGATAATGTTTTCGTTGTGAAAGATGGAAAAGTATTAACCCCGCCATCCTATTTAGGAGCATTAGAAGGTATTACGAGAAATAGTGTTATCGAGCTATGTGAGCGACTGAGTATTCCGTGTGAGGAAAGACCGTTCACTCGCCATGATGTATATGTAGCGGATGAAGTATTTTTAACAGGAACAGCAGCGGAGTTAATTCCAGTTGTAAAAGTTGATTCCAGAGAAATTGGAGATGGGAAACCAGGAAGTGTAACGAAACAATTGACCGAAGAATTTAAAAAATTAACGAGAGAAAGAGGAGTACGTGTTCCCGGGCTGACGGAAAGCTTAGCATAAATAAGGAGAGGAGTTAATGGAAATGAAGCAGCAGTATACAGCGTATGAGAAGTTACAGTATGAAGAAATGACAGGCGCTGGGCACGTGATTCAATGTTTGAAGAAATTGGGTGTAACGACCGTTTTCGGCTATCCAGGCGGAGCGATTTTACCAGTATACGATGCGTTATACGAAAGTGGTTTGAAACATGTTTTAACTCGTCATGAGCAAGCTGCCATTCATGCGGCTGAAGGATATGCGAGGGCTTCTGGAAAGGTCGGGGTAGTCTTTGCTACCTCTGGCCCAGGGGCGACAAATTTAGTTACGGGCTTAGCAGACGCTTATATGGATTCGATTCCTTTAGTTGTCATTACCGGGCAAGTTGCAACGCCTTTAATTGGTAAAGATGGATTTCAAGAAGCGGATGTTGTCGGAATTACAGTACCTGTTACGAAGCATAATTACCAGGTTCGTGATGTGAATCATGTATCACGAATTGTGCAAGAAGCTTTTTACATCGCCAAAAGCGGGCGCCCGGGACCAGTATTAATTGATATTCCAAAAGATGTTCAAAATGCAAAAGTCACCAGTTTCTTTAATGAAGAAGTTGATATTCCGGGGTATAAACCAGAATTTGTACCAGACAGCATGAAACTTAGAGAGGTGGCTAAAGCAATTTCAAAATCTAAGCGTCCACTTCTTTATATTGGAGGAGGTGTCATTCATTCAGGTGGATCCGATGAACTCTTCGAATTCGCAAGGGAGAACCGTATTCCAGTCGTTTCAACTTTAATGGGACTTGGTGCATATCCACCGGATGATTCATTGTTTCTAGGGATGCTTGGTATGCATGGGACATACGCTGCTAATATGGCGGTAACAGAATGTGATTTACTACTTGCATTAGGTGTTCGCTTCGATGATCGTGTAACAGGAAAATTAGAACTTTTTTCTCCAAACTCGAAAAAAGTACATATTGATATTGATTCTTCTGAGTTTCATAAAAATGTAACTGTAAAACATCCGATTGTTGGTGATGTAAAAAAAGCGTTACACATGCTGTTACATATGTCTATTTATACACAAACAGACGAATGGCTTCAGAAAGTAAAGACATGGAAAGAAGAATATCCACTTTCTTATAAGCAAAAAGAATCTGAGTTAAAACCACAGCATGTGATCAACTTAGTAAGTGAATTAACGAATGGTGAAGCGATTGTCACAACAGAAGTAGGTCAGCATCAAATGTGGGCTGCTCACTTCTATAAAGCAAGAAAACCTCGGACGTTCCTTACCTCTGGAGGATTAGGAACGATGGGGTTTGGTTTTCCAGCAGCAATTGGTGCTCAGCTAGCTAAAAAAGAAGAACTTGTCATTTGTATTGCAGGTGACGCTTCTTTTCAAATGAACATTCAAGAACTACAAACAATTGCTGAAAATAACATCCCTGTAAAAGTATTTATCATAAATAACAAATTTTTAGGGATGGTAAGGCAATGGCAAGAAATGTTTTATGAAAATCGTTTATCAGAATCAAAAATTGGATCACCAGATTTTGTGAAAGTAGCAGAAGCTTATGGAGTAAAGGGATTAAGAGCAACAAATTCAACCGAGGCAAAACAAGTGATGTTAGAAGCATTTGCTTATGAAGGTCCTGTCGTAGTTGATTTTTGTGTAGAAGAAGGTGAAAACGTATTTCCGATGGTTCCGCCAAACAAAGGGAATAACGAAATGATTATGAAGAGGTGGGAAGAATGAGTCATACTTTTTCACTCGTTATTCATAACGAGCCAAGCGTCTTATTACGTATAAGTGGGATTTTTGCTCGGCGTGGTTATTATATTTCTTCTTTACATTTAAAAGAAAGAGATACTAGTGGTGTTTCTGAAATGAAACTCACAGCAGTTTGTACTGAAAATGAAGCGACATTACTTGTTAGTCAGTTGAAAAAATTAATTGATGTTCTGCAAGTAAATAAATTATAAGGAGTGTATGGAATATGAAAACATATTATGAAAAAGATGCAAATGTAGAGTTATTACAAGGAAAAACTGTTGCAGTAGTTGGTTATGGATCACAAGGTCATGCGCAAGCACAAAATTTACGTGATTCTGGTGTAGAGGTTGTAGTTGGTGTTCGTCCTGGTAAGTCGTATGAAGTAGCGAAAGCGGATGGATTTGAAGTAATGTCTGTTTCAGAAGCGGTTCGAACCGCACAAGTTGTACAAATGTTATTGCCAGATGAACAGCAAGCTCATGTGTATAAAGCAGAGGTAGAAGAGAATCTTCGTGAAGGACAAATGTTACTTTTCTCACATGGATTTAACATTCACTTCGGACAAATTAATCCGCCAAGTTACGTAGATGTAGCGATGGTCGCGCCAAAAAGTCCAGGTCATCTCGTTCGCCGTGTATTTCAAGAAGGAAATGGTGTTCCAGCATTAGTCGCAGTGCATCAAGATGCGACGGGAACAGCGCTACATGTAGCACTGGCGTATGCAAAAGGTGTAGGGTGTACACGTGCGGGGGTAATTGAAACGACATTCCAAGAAGAAACCGAAACGGATTTATTCGGTGAGCAAGCTGTACTTTGCGGCGGGGTAACTGCACTTGTGAAGGCCGGGTTCGAAACGTTAACGGAAGGTGGATATCGTCCTGAAATTGCATACTTTGAATGTTTGCATGAATTAAAGCTAATTGTTGACTTAATGTACGAAGGTGGATTAACGACTATGCGCCATTCTATTTCAGATACGGCAGAGTTTGGAGATTATGTAACAGGATCGAGAATTGTTACAGATGAAACGAAGAAGGAAATGAAGCGTGTTCTGACAGAAATTCAGCAAGGTGAATTTGCGAAGAAATGGATTTTAGAAAATCAAGCAGGGCGTCCGACGTATAACGCAATGAAAAAAGCAGAACAAAATCATCAATTAGAAAAAGTGGGAGCAGAGCTTCGTGAAATGATGAGCTGGATTCATGCACCGAAAGAATTAGTAAAGAAATAGAGTAAGAGAGTATAAATGAAAAATATGTAAGAGGGGATTTGACAAGATGAGAAGTGACATGATTAAAAAAGGTTTTGATAAAGCACCGCACCGTAGTTTATTAAAAGCAACTGGTTTGAAAGATGAAGATTTTGATAAACCTTTCATAGCGATTTGTAATTCTTTTATTGAAATTATTCCAGGGCATAAACACTTGAACGAGTTTGGGAAACTTGTAAAAGAGGCAGTTCGCGCGGCAGGTATGGTACCATTCGAATTCAATACAATTGGAGTTGACGATGGTATTGCGATGGGACATATCGGTATGCGTTATTCTCTTCCGAGTCGTGAAATTATTGCAGATTCAGTAGAAACGGTTGTAAATGCACACTGGTTTGACGGCATGATTTGTATCCCAAACTGTGACAAAATTACACCAGGTATGATGATGGCTGCACTACGTATTAATATTCCGACTGTGTTTGTTTCAGGCGGCCCGATGGCGGCTGGAAAAACGTCAAAAGGAGAAGTTGTTGATTTAAGCTCTGTTTTTGAAGGGGTAGGAGCTTATCAATCTGGGAAAATTTCAGAAGAAGAATTAAAAGATATTGAAGATCATGGCTGTCCATCTTGTGGCTCTTGTTCGGGTATGTTTACCGCGAACTCTATGAATTGTTTATGTGAAGTATTAGGTTTAGCTCTTCCTGGTAACGGGAGTATTTTAGCAATTGATCCAAGACGTGAAGAGTTAATTAAACAAGCAGCAGAGAAATTGAAAATTTTAATTGAAAGAGATATTAAGCCGCGTGATATTGTAACAGAAGAAGCAATTGACGATGCTTTTGCACTTGATATGGCGATGGGTGGATCAACGAATACAGTATTACATACGCTAGCACTCGCACAAGAGGCAGGACTAGATTATGATATGAACCGTATTGATGCAGTTTCAAGACGTGTACCTCATTTATGTAAAGTAAGTCCAGCCTCAAATTGGCATATGGAAGATATTGATCGTGCGGGCGGGATTAGTGCAATTTTGAAAGAGATGAGCCGGAAAGAAGGAGTACTTCATCTTGATCGAATAACTGCTACTGGGCAAACATTAAGAGAAAATATCGCTGAGGCAGAGATTAAAGATAAGGAGGTTATTCACTCTCTCGAAAACCCTCATAGTGAAGAGGGGGGCTTACGTATATTAAAAGGAAATCTTGCTAAAGATGGAGCGGTTATTAAAAGCGGTGCAACAGAGGTAAAGCGTTTTGAAGGGCCTTGCGTTATTTTTAATTCACAAGATGAGGCACTTGCGGGCATTATGCTTGGGAAAGTGAAAAAAGGAGATGTAGTTGTCATTCGTTATGAAGGACCAAGAGGTGGCCCTGGTATGCCAGAAATGTTAGCCCCAACATCAGCAATTGCTGGAATGGGATTAGGTGCTGAGGTTGCATTATTAACAGATGGACGTTTTTCTGGAGCTTCACGTGGAATTTCAGTAGGACATATTTCACCAGAAGCAGCAGCGGGCGGGATGATTGCACTTCTTGAACAAGGGGATATTGTATGTATTGATGTTGAAGAACGCTTGCTAGAAGTAAGGGTGAGTGATGAGGAATTAGAAAAGCGTAAAAAAGAATGGAAACGACCAGAACCAAAAGTGAAAACTGGCTGGCTTGGACGTTATGCACAAATGGTAACATCGGCGAATACAGGGGCTGTTCTGAAAATCCCACATTTTGATTGAGCCAATTTAAAAGAGATAAGGATGATATATAATGGTGCAAAAGGTAAAGGAGAGAGTGAAAATTGAAGATATCTTAATGGCCCATAATTGCATGAAAGATATCGTTATTAAAACACCGTTACAACGTGATACAGTTTTATCTGAGAAATATGATTGTGACGTTTATGTAAAACGAGAAGACTTACAATTAATTCGCTCTTTCAAAATTCGTGGTGCATACAATTTGATTCAAAGTTTACCGAAAGAAAAGTTACAAAACGGTGTTGTTTGTGCAAGTGCTGGTAATCATGCGCAAGGAGTTGCTTACACGTGTAATTTATTGAAGATTCCGTCAAAAATATTTATGCCCACAACAACACCGAAACAAAAAGTATCACAAGTACAATTTTTCGGTGGTGATTTCGCAGAGATTGTATTAGTTGGTGATACATTCGATAGCTCTTTCCAAGAAGCACAGTGTTATTGTGAAGAAAATAGAATGACATTTGTTCATCCGTTTGATGATCCGTATGTAGTTGCTGGTCAAGGGACAGTGGCAGTTGAAATTATGCATGATATGGAGAAACCGGTTGATTATATCTTTACAGCAATCGGTGGTGGTGGATTAGCATCAGGAGTTGGTACATATGTAAAAGGTGTTAGTCCTACTACAAAGGTTATTGGTGTAGAGCCAATGGGAGCTGCATCTATGAAAGAGGCTTTTCTTCAAAATGAAAATGTAGCATTGGAGAAAATAGATAGCTTTGTTGATGGGGCAGCTGTTAAAAAAGTAGGAAAGTTAACATTTGAAACTTGTAAAGATGTAATTGACGATATTATTTTAGTACCAGAGGGGAAAGTTTGTACGACGATTTTAGAACTGTATAAGAAAAATGCGATTGTAGCTGAACCGGCTGGTGCACTCTCTATTGCAGCGCTTGATTTATATAGAGATGAAATAAAAGGTAAAACAGTTGTATGTACGCTAAGTGGTGGAAATAATGATATTGATAGAATGCAAGAAATGAAAGAGCGTTCGCTCATTTATGAAGGACTGAAACATTACTTTATCATTGAATTTCCGCAACGTTCAGGTGCGCTAAGAGAATTTCTTGATAAAGGATTAGGACCAGAAGATGACATTACGCGCTTTGAGTATATTAAGAAACATAATAAAGAAAATGGTCCAGCATTAGTCGGAGTAGAATTAAAACATAAAGGAGATTATGAGCAATTAATTACTCGCTTTAAAGAAAATAATATTCAATTTATGGAGCTTAATAAAAACCCTGTTTTGTTTGATTTGCTTATTTAATAGAAGGGAAGAGTTAGCATCTAAATAAAAAAGATAGATACAAGCGATTGAATATAGTGCTTGTTCTATCTTTTTTATAGTTAAACTAGGTACTCATTAAATTCAAGAAGAATAAAGCTAGCTAACCAAAAGAGTATCGCAATACGAATGATTACATACATTGTAAATTCAAAAGGAGTAAGATTTCTCTCTCGCTTTATTTTTTAAATAGTCTCACAGAATAAAAGGAACATAAAAGTAGAACTGCTATAGACATTTTATAAACGTTTTCTAACAAACTTACATTTTCTAATAAGTCTTTCAGCATGTTTATCACCTATTCTGTAAAGTATATTACAGAGAAATAGATCTTGAGCTGTCTAGTTTCGTTTGTTTTTTATTTTCCCTGTATCATCAATTTCTACATCAGTTGAAATTGTTTGTAAATATTGAAGAGCTTTTTTCTTTTCTCCTTCATTTACAGGGGAAACTTGGTTGTTGCGAATGATATAAGGATTGAATGACATTTGGACATCCTTTCCTTTAAAAGTTAAAGTTAATACGCCAGTTTCAGCGCTTTTCCCATTCACATAACTCGGGAATAAAAAGTTACCTAATGAGTAAGCGATAGGAACTTTATTATAATACTCAAACCCTTGTAACCAATGTGGATGGCTCCCGACAATTGCGTTAGCTCCTGCTTCAACCATTTTAGGTACATATTGCTTTTGGTATTCTACCGGACGATTTGATTTTTCAACGCCCCAATGCATATAGACGATTAAATAGTCTGCATCTTTCTTTTGTTCTTTAATTGTTTTTGTTACAAGATTTAAATCATAGCCATTCGCAACGCCAGGTTTATTCTCACCAGCTACCCAATTAGAATCAGGCATAAATCGAACGAAGGAAAGAAATTTAAACTTTTTCCCTTTTACGGTCATTTCTCGTGCTGTATATGCATCTTTCGCATTTTTTCCGGCTCCAATGTAAGGGAACTTTAATTTTTCTACGTGAGAAATCGTATCTAATAATCCATCTTGCCCATAATCAAGTGTGTGGTTATTCCCAATATTTACGATGTCATATCCAGTGTTTTTAATAGCTTGTAGTGTAGATGGATCACTTTTAATCCAAAACAGTTGCCCAGGTGCTTTCTTTTCTTTCGTTGTAAATGCCGACTCTAAATTCACAAAAGAAATATCAGCTTTTTTTATTTCTTCTTTTACATGTTGGAATGGGTAATCAGCCCCATTCTTTTCGATTATAGGACGTAATTGCCAATCAAACATTGTATCACCAGAGAAGGTGAGTGTGATTTCTTGGTCTTCTATTTTCTTTTCGCTTTTTGAAGCGGTTTTACTAGATTTGTTTTGCAAATCGGGTTTGTCTTTTGCTTTTGAAATAAAAGAGTAATTGATTAATAAAACAATCGGTGTAATGAAAAAGGCTATTAACAAAAATCGTTTTAGTAAAGTTTTCATATATACCTTCCCTTTTAATATTATCCCGCAATTAAATTAACACTGAATCTATTAAAGGTAATTAAAGTTACAAAAAATAGCGGGTTATGTAGTGGAAAACATTTGTTAATATTCTCAATATTAAGTTAACATATAGATAACCTGTAAATCAATGTATAAACCAAAATATAGAAATAAAGAATTCGAAGGGTGAAGAATGAGAAATGGTTATATTAGGAGCAGTTGTAAATGGAATTTGTATTATATTTGGTACTTTACTTGGTAAATTATTTAGTAGGATTCCAGAAAGTATGAAAGGGACGATAATGCACGCAATCGGTTTAGCGGTTACTGTGCTTGGGCTTCAAATGGCATTAAAAAGTGAAAACTTTCTTGTTGTCATACTGAGTTTAGTGATTGGTACGGTAATTGGAGAATGGTTACAATTAGAAGAAAAGTTAAAACATTTAGGGGATTGGCTAGAAAATAAAGTTGGATCGAAAGGGAAAGGTAGCATATCAGAAGGTTTTGTAACAGCTACTTTAATTTTTGCAATTGGCGCGATGGGGATACTTGGTGCACTTGACAGTGGGATTCGCGGAAATCATGATATTTTATTTACAAAGGCGATTATCGATGGATTTATTTCTATTATATTAACGACAACTCTAGGAATTGGCGTAGTATTTTCGGCGATTCCAGTTGTTTTATATGAAGGTGGTATTGCAGTTTTTGCAACACAAATTAATAGTTTTGTCCCGAAAGAATTAATGAACCAATTTATAGTGGAGATGACGGCTACGGGCGGCATTATGATATCTGCTATTGGATTGAACTTGCTTAGTATTATTAAAATCAAGGTGGCAAATTTACTTCCAGGTATATTGGTAGTGGGTGTAATTGTTTCAATTATTTATGGTTACGGTTTGTTAGTAAATTAGTAGAGGATGGAAACACATATGGAGGAATTTCAATTTACAAAACGTGTGCATAAAATATTGGAGATTGCAGCAAAAGAGAGTGAGTATAACATAATTCACCCAGTCCATCTGTTTATAGGTATGTGTAAAGAAGGTACAGGAGTTTGCGCTGAGTTATTTATGTATTTGTTTCACAAAGTCGGTCCAGATTTTTTAGAAAAACTTTCGTTACGAAAACAATTCGATTTACATAATCAAGAGTATAAAAAAATAGGGCAATATAAACTATCTTATAAGGCGATAGAAATTTTACAAATAGCGAAGAAACGTATGGAACGCTTTCAGCAAGTAGTAGTAAATGAAGGACATGTTATGTATGCATTATTTCGTGTAGATACAAATATTGGTGGATTTATACATACACAAATGCAAGAAGATATATTACGTATTACAGCTGCACCGAGAGACTTAGCGGTTGATTTAAATAGTTTTAAATCTATTTATAATACATTATTTTGTCATGTAAGAAGAGTTAGTCCTTCTGATTTTGATAAGTTATCACGATTTGTAGTGGATGAATTTGGTGAACGGTGGTTACAGTCGGTTGATTATGGATTTCGGACATATAACGAAAAGTTACCTATCTATATTGCACAGCAGGAGGAAGTAATAGTTGGTTTCGCCTGTTACGATGTAGTGAGAGGAAAGAAAGGCTTGTTTGGTCCAATGGGCATAGCGAAACAAAATCGTGTGAAAGGTGTAGGAAAAGAATTATTGCATCATTGTTTATATAATATGAAGCAAGATGGATATGAATATGCGATTATTGGACAAGCAGGTCCCATTGAGTTTTACGAGAGAAATTGTAATGCTCGTTTAATACCGATAGATAATAAGTAACCAACTTCATATAGAGGAGTTGGTTTTATTATGAAAATGATGTAGAGATGTAGTGTTTTTTACTAGAAAATAGCGGGTTTTGTAGTAAATCTTGCATATAAAGCAAATTACTAAACTTTTTACAAGAAAGGGTGTAGAATGGGTATCTAAAGAAAGAAGGTGTGAAAATGGCCAGCTGGAAACGGAATTTAATGATTTGTTGGCTAGGTTGTTTTACCACTGCAGCCGGTATGAGTTTAGTAATTCCTTTCTTATCTTTTTATATTGAGGAATTAGGAGTAACTGGCACTTCAAGCATTGCACAGTGGTCGGGACTTGCATTTGGTGTAACATTTTTAATGGGTGCGATCGTATCGCCAATATGGGGAAAGCTTGGTGATATACATGGACGGAAATTGATGCTTATTCGTGCTAGCCTCGGTATGGCGATTATTATGACGCTTATGGGGTTTGTAACGGATGTGTATCAACTAGTCGCACTAAGATTTTTAATGGGAGCAGTATCTGGTTTCCTTTCAACAGCGATGACATTTATTGCAGCAGAAACTCCGAAAGAACATTCAGGTTGGGCGATTTCCACAATTTCAACTGGTGGTGTGAGCGGTTCGTTACTTGGCCCGTTACTTGGCGGTTATTTGTCTGAGTTAATTGGAATGCGTCATGTCTTTCTTGTTACGGGAGCTTTTTTATTCCTTTCCTTTCTCATCGTTTTTTTCTTCCTGCATGAAGAAAATCACTCTGCTCAAGCAAAAAAAACACAGCCGAAAAAAGTATGGACGATGGTCCCAGCGAAGCATTTAATTATTAGTTTATTTGTAACAACATTTATTATTCAACTTGCTAATATGTCAGTTCAACCAATTGTTACATTGTACGTGAAAAATTTAGTAGGTCCTCATACTGCACATATTGAAACAATTGCGGGTGCAGTTATGTCAGCGACAGGATTAGCAGTTATTTTGGCAGCACCAAGACTAGGAAGATTATCAGATCATATCGGTCCTCAAAAAACGTTAGTTGTAGCGTTATTTGCTGCAGGAATTATTTTTATCCCGCAAGCATTTGTAACGTCAGCTTGGCAACTATTAATTCTTCGATTTTTATTAGGTATCGCACAAGCAGGATTATTACCTTCCGTACAAACTCTACTAAAACAACATACACCAACCCATGTTACGGGACGAATATTTGGATATAATCAATCATTTCAGTTTTTAGGAAATATGATTGGTCCAGTGCTCGGGGGACAAATTGCAGCGCATGCAGGTTTCCAATATGTTTTCCTCTCTACATCTTCACTATTATTTATTGCGTGTATTTGGGTTTATTTTCATAATAAGAACGAAGAGGTATCAGAGAAACGACATTTGGAAGTTAGTTAACTAAGTGAATGAAAAAGAAAAAGGATGAAGCAGCATGTGCTTCATCCTTTTCTTTAAAATCGAAGACAAAGATAACTTAATGTACCAAGCTCGTAACTACGGTGAATGACTTCACCGCTATTTTCACCACTTCCCATAGCGATAAATAAAGGAACAAAATGTTCTGCTCTTGGTACTGCTAATTGTGCATGAGGAGCATTTTTCTCCCAATTAAACAATGCATCTTTATCGTTATTCTGCATATGTTTAATAATCCAATCATCAAATTCAATTGCCCATTTTTCAGGTGTAGTTTGATTCCATTTCAGTGCTCGTAAATTATGAACGGTAACGCCACTCCCGATTACTAAAATATCTTCTTGTCCGAGTCCTTTAAGTGCTTCTCCAATTTCAAATTGTTCTTTTGCAGAAAGGAATGGATTGACTGATATTTGCACGACAGGAATATTTGCTTCTGGATACATGCGGTGCAGGAGTGTCCATGAACCATGATCTAAACCTCTCGTCATATTATGATGGACTGAAATACCTTTGTTCTTAAATTTTGTTTCTAAAATAGATGCAATATGAGAAGAGCCTTTCGCACGATATTTGATTTCGTATAACTCAGGGGGAAAACCTCCAAAATCATAAATTGTTTCATACTCGTTATCTGATGAGGAAATCGTTAATACTTCACTTTCCCAATGAGCAGTGAAAATAACAATTGCTTTCGGTTTATATGTTTCTCCAAGTGTTTTTAAAAATCGTGTATAGTCTGTATCTTGAATAGCGAGCATAGGCGAACCATGTGCTAAAAATAATGATGGCATCATAATAGTAGGAACCTCCTAAAAATTATATAGTTACTTTATGTAAGTAACTATATAATTTTATTTTGAATTCGTCAAGAAATTAGTTTAAAAGCAAGTCTGAAAAATACATCATTTGTCATAATGAAAGCAATTACATATAATATAAAATAAGAAAAGTGAATGGATATTCATTTTCTTAAAGCTATACATAATAGAGTTGGGGGCTGACGAAATGAATGTACAGGAAAGTTTCGTTACGGCATTGGATGGATCGGAAATTTATTTGCGTAAGTGGTTACCAGAAGGAGATCCGAGAGGAATTATTCAAATTGCACATGGCATGACAGAGCATGCAGGGGTGTATACAGAATTTGTAGATGCTTTATTGGAAGCAGGGTATGGTGTTTATGCGCATGATCATAAAGGACATGGGAAAACAGTAAAAAAAGAAGAAGATTATGGTCATTTTGAACCAAATATAGGGTGGAATCAAGTTGTATCGGATGTTATCTTTGTTTCAGAAAAGATAAAAGAAGAGCAGTCAAGTCCTTTGTTTTTACTTGGACATAGTATGGGTTCTTTTTTATCAAGACGTGCTGTACAACTTAGAGGCGAATTATATGATGGATTTCTGATTTCAGGAACAGGTGGAAATCCAGGGCTTTTAGGAGCTATTGGTCATAAAGTAGCAACAATCGAAATGAAATTGCGTGGGGCAAAAACGAAAAGTCCAATGTTAAACTTTTTATCTTTCGGAAACTTCAATTCGAACTTTAAGCCAAATCGTACAAAATTTGATTGGTTATCTTCAGATAATAATCAAGTTGATAAATATATTGCGGATCCGTTATGTGGTTTCATTTGTACGACGAGTTTTTACCGAGAATTATTTTCTGGTGTATTAGAAGTAAATAAACTAGAAGAATACAAGAAGACGCCAAAGAATCTTCCGATACATATATTCTCTGGTGATCGTGATCCTGTTGGCGATATGGGGAAAGGTGTAAAAGAAGTATATGAAAACTATAAAAAATGTGGTGTGAAAGACGTGACACTACGTTTATATGAAAATGGTAGACATGAAATGTTTCATGAAGTAAATAAGGATGAAGTATTTAAAGATTTAATTTCGTGGTTAGATGCGCATAATAAATGAGAAAGATAATCCCAAACTGTTTGTAGTTTGGGATTATTTATTATACAGAAATAGGGGCAATAAATTCTTAAATTCACTTTACTTAATAAAAAATAAAAAAATATTGTATGAGAGGAAACCTCACTTTTCTGAAGTGAGGTTTTTTGTAGTAACGAAGTAATAGTGAATAAAACTAATTTTAAAAGTAATTTAAAATTAAACTTTTTATAAAGCAACAGATGCTCGTTCATAATAGTAGTATAATAGTGAATGAGGTGTTAATAGAATGGAAGACAGAACGTTAGGTTTATTACTAGATGTTGTTGGGGAACTATTTTCAGATGAAATTTCAATTGCTGTTTCGAATACGAAAGAATATATTTACTATCGGCCAAGTAAACGAATTGATTTAAAGATTAGTGTCGGGGATCCTATAAAGGAAGGAACGATTGCTCATAAAGCGATGGTGATGAATCAAAAAACCTCTGAGTTTATGAATCGGGATGTTTTTGGTATTCCTTATCATGGAATGGCTGTACCATTTTCAAACAATGGAAAGCTTGAAGGGTGCGTGACGGCAATTTATCCAGCTTTAACGGATGGAAAGTCAGTTGTTACTTTAAAAACAACAGACGGCTGGATTCCGGTTCCTTTTTCAAAGGTTATGTATTTAGAGGCTAAAGATAAAAAGACGTATGTGAATTCAGAAGAGTTATCAGGAACACATAAATACTCTCTGCAAGAATTCGAATACTTGCTTCCGAAAGATTCATTTATTAGATGTCACCGTTCGTTTATTGTAAATGTTAATCATATTAAAGCAATTTATCCTGATACCCATTCTACTTTTGTACTTTCGATGGATAATGGTGAGAGAGTACCAGTTAGTCAATCATACGCTAGTTATTTCCGTAAACTTCTAGGATTCTAAATTTTTCTGCTTTAGAACCTAGATTTGCTGTTCTGTCTGAATTTTCGGCATTGTATACTAAAATCCCTATTTTGATAGTGTTAATATGTAAAATAATTATGAATATTCAATGAGAGAGGGATTACATATGGAGAACAATTTAGATAGAATCAGAGATCAACGTCTAAAAGATCGGGTAGTTACACCTGAAGAAGCTGCTTCCTGGATTCAAAGTGGAATGACTTTAGGCTTAAGTGGGTTTACACGTGCAGGTGATGTAAAAGCAGTCCCATTTGCGCTTGTAAACCGAGTTAAGAATGATGAATCTTTTAAAGTAAATGTTTATACTGGGGCTTCTTTAGGATCGGATGTAGACAAATTATTTGCTGAGGCAGGAATTTTAGGGAAAAGATTACCTTTCCAAGCTGACGCTACTATGCGAAAAGGAATTAATAACGGAGACTTTTTATTTGTGGATCAACACTTGTCTCATACAGCAGAGTTACTCCGTGCTGACGTTCTGGATATAGATTTCGCTATTTTGGAAGCGGTTGCGATTACAGAGGACGGAATGATTATTCCAACCACTTCAATTGGAAATTCCTTAGCGTTTTCCTTAAATGCTAAGTCTATTATTATTGAAATGAATATGGCTCAATCCGCGCAATTAGAGGGGCTACATGATCTATATGAACCAGGTAAACAAGGGGAGAGGCTTCCAATTCCGCTTGCGAAAACAGATGACCGAATTGGAACAATCGGTATTCCAATTGATCCTGAAAAAGTAAAGGGAATTGTGTTTACGAATCAATTGGATTCGCCATCGACAATTGTTCCTCCGGATGAAGAAACTGTTATTATGGCACAGCATTTAATAGAATTCCTTCGAGAAGAAGTCAAAGTAGGCCGATTAACAAATCGTTTAGCGCCGTTACAATCAGGAATTGGTTCAGTGGCTAACGCCGTATTGCATGGAATGTTAGATTCAGAATTTGAAGATTTAGAAGTATATTCCGAGGTTTTACAAGATGCAGTTTTTGATCTTATGGATGCTGGAAAAGTCAATTTTGCTTCTTGTTGTTCTATCACGCTTTCTGAAGAGAAAATGCAACAAGTATTTTCTAACTTTGAAAAATATCGTGACAAATTAATGATGCGTCCACAAGAGATTTCCAATCATCCTGAAATCATTCGTCGCCTTGGATTAATCTCAATTAATACTGCATTAGAATTAGATATATACGGAAATGTTAACTCTACTCACGTTTTAGGTACAAAAATGATGAATGGTATTGGTGGGTCTGGTGATTTTGCAAGAAATGCTCGCCTAGCTATCTTTGTTACTAAATCAATTGCGAAAGGTGGTAACATTTCAAGTATCGTTCCTTTCGTTTCTCATGTAGACCATACTGAACATGATGTAGATGTTATCGTCACTGAACAAGGGTATGCCGACTTAAGGGGACTTGCGCCAAGAGAAAGAGTGGAACTTATTATTGAGAATTGCACACATCCAATGTATCGTGATCAACTACGTGCTTATTACGAAGAAGCAAAAACAAGAGGTGGACAAACTCCTCATATTTTAGAAAAAGCTTTTTCTTGGCATACGAACTATGCTAAAAATGGAACAATGCTTGAAGCGGTAGTAGAAACTGTATAGGTTTGTATCGTACGAAATAGTAAAACGAATGAGTGAGCTTGAAGATTAAATTTTAGAAAAAGAGAACGCCAACTTTTAGGGATGGCGTTCTTTTTCTTTAAAAAAATTGTTGAAAATCGTACTGATTATAATAAAGATTTATAAAATTAATTTCTAATTTATGGAAATTAAAGGTTTTTTTGAAGTGCTTTCCGAATCAATTTAGTAGTGTACATATTGAAAGTGAGGAAAAAGAATCATGAAGATAAGAGAAGTATTATTAAGTGAAGCAAATGAATTAAGTGAACTCGCACTACATTCAAAAGCAACGTGGAATTATAGTGAAGAATTCATACTTGCTTGTAAGGAAGATTTAACAATTACGGAAGAGTACATAAAAAATAATTTTGTATATGTTTTAGTAAACGATAATGCGAAGATTGGTTTTTTCTCATTTTTACGTAATGATAAAGCTCTCGATTTCTTGTACATTCATCCTCATTACAAAGGAAAAGGTTACGGGAAAATACTTTGGGAGTATGTAATAGAAAAAGCCAATGAACTAGGATTAAAAAGTTTTACAATTGATAGTGATCCGAATGCAAAAGGATATTACTTGAAAATGGGAGCACAGTTAATAGGAGAGACACCATCAACTGTCTTTAAGGGTCGTTTACTGCCTCTTTTGAAATATGATGTGTAAAACTATTAATAGTAGGGGAAGATTAGAATGGATGATGTAAAGAAAAAGCAAATATATGAGGCGTTAATAAGATCTTGGTCAATAGAAACAAGTTCAAAGTGGACAATTGAAAATCCAGCAAAGGGACAGTGTGGTGTAACGGCTCTAGTCGTTCAAGATATATGTGGAGGGAAAATTAAAAAGACAAAAATAGGGTGCGTGTGGCATTTTTATAACTTTATAGATGGGCAGAGATTTGATTTTACAGAGACTCAATTCAATGGGAAATTGAATTATATGGATGAAAAGTCAAATTGGGAAGAAGCATTTGCAGATACAAATGAAAAACAATATAGCATTTTGAAGGGAAAAATAACGAAAGAATTAAACTTATCTTTTGACTCTTAATCTTTAATAAGTTACTATAATGGTGGTAACTTATTAAAGGGAACTTCATAGAGTTGAAAGGGGAAATACTTTTGAAAACAACTTATGTAAACGCTACAATTGTAACGATGAATGAACAAAACGAAGTGATAGAAAATGGATATATCATTGTAGAAAATGATCAAATTATAGATGTAAAGAGCGGAGAATTTGCAAATGATTTTAAAGTAGATGAAGTAATTGACATGAAAGGAAAGTGGGTTTTACCAGGGCTTGTAAATACACATACACACGTTGTAATGAGTCTCCTAAGAGGTATTGGCGATGATATGTTATTACAGCCGTGGCTTGAGACGAGAATTTGGCCACTGGAAAGTCAATTTACTCCCCAAATTGCGGTCGCTAGTACGGAATTAGGATTACTTGAGATGGTGAAAAGTGGTACAACATCATTCTCTGACATGTTTAATCCAATTGGAGTAGATCAAGACGCAATTATGGAAACGGTATCAAGGAGCGGGATGCGAGCTGCTGTTTCAAGGACTTTATTTAGCTTCGGAACGAAAGACGATGAAAAGAAAGCGATTGAAGAAGCTGAGAAATATGTGAAGCGTTACTATAACGAAAGTGGCATGTTAACTACGATGGTTGCACCACATAGTCCATATACATGTAGTACAGAATTGTTAGAAGAGTGCGCACGGATTGCAGTAGAGAATCAAACGATGGTTCATATCCATCTTTCTGAAACAGAGCGTGAAGTACGTGATATTGAAGCACAATATGGAAAACGTCCAGTAGAATATGCAGCGAGCTGCGGATTGTTTAAACGCCCAACAGTTATTGCACACGGTGTAGTATTAAATGACGATGAGCGTGCATTTTTAGCAGAAAATGACGTTCGAGTAGCTCATAATCCGAATAGTAATTTAAAACTAGGTTCTGGTATAGCGAATGTAAAAGCGATGCTAGAAGCAGGAATAAAAGTAGGAATTGCAACAGATAGTGTTGCATCTAACAATAATTTAGACATGTTTGAAGAAATGCGCATAGCGACTTTATTACAAAAAGGTATTCACCAAGATGCAACAGCATTACCAGTTGAAACAGCTCTTTCTCTTGCGACAAAAGGAGCTGCGGAAGTAATCGGGATGAAACAAACAGGGTCACTAGAAGCTGGTAAGTGTGCTGATTTTATTACGATTGACCCGTCTAATAAGCCGCATTTACAACCAGCGGATGAAGTGTTATCACACCTTGTATATGCTGCTAGTGGAAAAGATATAAGCGATGTAATTATTAACGGAAAACATGTCGTTTGGAATGGCGAATGTAAAACGTTAGATGAAGAGCGTATTATATTTGAAGCAAGTCGTTATAAACGAGGTTTGCAAAGATAGATAATTATGTGGCAGTTGAAAAAGCTATCCTTTTAAAAGGATAGCTTTTTTCTTGAACGAATAAATATTCAAAAGAATGTCGCATCTTTCTGTTAGTATTTCTGCTATAATATATTACGCTTTATAATATTTTATATTTAAGGAGAACAACTCATGAAGCGAAAAAAGAGCCATTTAATGGTAATGGCACTTGTTACATCTTTATTATTAACAGCTTGTAATAATAAAGCGAATAAAAGTGATACAGAGGTTAAAAAACAAGTGTTAAATGTAACAGTATCAGAAGAAATTCCTTCTCTGGACACTGCGAAAACAATGGATGGTACATCAGCCCACGTTATGCAGAATATATTTGAGGGGTTATATGTATTAAATGATCAAGATCAGCCTATTCCAGCAGTAGCAAGATCGTTTAAAAGAAGTGAAGATGGTAAGAAATATACATTTGATTTGCGTAAAGATGCAAAATGGTCAAATGGAGACAGTGTGACAGCAAATGATTTTATATTTGCATGGAAACGTGCAATTAATCCTGAAACGGCATCTCAATATGCATACATGCTCTTTTATGTGAAAAATGCGAAAGAGATTAATAAGGGAACAATGCCTCTTGATGCACTTGGGGTTAAAGCAATAAATAATTATACGTTAGAAGTTGAACTCGAACAGCCAGTTCCGTATTTTTTACAGTTGTTAGCACTACCTATATACTTACCACAGCATGAATCATTTTTGAACGAACAAGGAAACAATTATGCATTGGAACCTAGTAATCTCATATATAACGGTCCATTTGTATTAGAAAAATGGAAGCATGAACAAGAGTTTCAATTAAAGAAGAATGCTACATATTGGGATCGAAAGAAAGTGAAATTAGACGAAATAAACTTTCATATCGTAAAGGATACAATGACAGCTGTAAATTTATATGAAGCCGGAGATTTAGATCGAGTACCTATTAATTCGCAAGTTGTAGACAAGTATAAAGGGAATAAGGAATTACATATGTCGAGTGATCCTGGAATTGCTATGCTTCGTTTTAATGAAAAAAATAACGCGTTAGCAAATAAAAAGGTGCGTCAATCTATTTCATTAGCGTTAAATAAAGATGATTTCGTTGCTCACTTTATTAATAACGGAGCAAAACCTGCAAGTGGACTTGTACCAGTTGGTCATGTAAATGAAGTGACTGGTAAAGATTTTAGAAAAGAAAATGGAGATATTTCCTCATATGATTTGCAAAATGCGAAAAAACTTTGGGAAGAAGCGAAAAAAGAGCTTGGGGTAGAACAAGTAAACCTAGAGTTCTTAACGTTCGAACAAGATAACGCAATACGTATGGCAGAATATATAAAAGGTGATTTAGAGAAGAATTTGCAAGGGTTAACGATACAAATTAAACAACAGCCATTTAAGCAAAAATTACAGTTAGAACAAATAGGTGATTACGATATAACTATGGCAAATTGGGGACCTGACTATAAAGACCCAATTAGTTATTTAGAGTTATTTACGACAGGGAATCCGAATAATAAAATGAATTATTCTAATGTTCGTTACGATGAATTAATAAAGAAAGCGAAAACGGATTTTGTACTAGATACGGAAAATCGATGGAAAGCGTTGCGAGAAGCCGAGCAGGTATTATTAGAAGATGCTGCGGTGGCGCCGCTTTATCATATTGGCTCAGCATATGTACAAAAGGATTATGTAAAAGGAATTGAAAAGCATCAATTTGGTGGTATTTATACTTATAAGAATGCTTATATTGCTAATGAATAAATACAAAAAACCTTACTTTTTAAAAGTAAGGTTTTTTACACATGAATTCTATTAAACCGATTTTAATAAAGCGTAAAAATTCGTATCATATGGGATATCATCTTGATACATATAATTTTTTAGAACTCCTTCTTTTTCAAAACCTAGTTTTAATAGCACTTTATTGGAAGCTTCATTTTCAAGAAATACAATTGCCCCAATCCGCTTTAAATGAATCGTATGGAAACCGTATGATATAACCTCAGAAACAGCTTCAGTCGCATATCCTTTTCCCCAGTGTTCAGGCAAAAAGGCATAACTTATATTGGCTCGTTTATGCTCAGAAGACCAATCGTGAAAACCAATGGTACCGATGAGTTCTTTCTTGTCTTTTAATTCGATTCCCCATTTTATACCGTTTCTTGCATTGTAACTCAACTTAAAGTTATGAATGATTTGTTTCACTTGATCAACATCTTGTAACGGTTTTTGGCCATAATAGCGCAGTACATTAGTATTAGAAAAGCATTGTAGTATACGCGGTGCATCTTCTTCGGTAAGTTCTCTTAAAATAAGTCTTTCAGTTTTTAATAAAGGAAACATATTTTCGCTCCTTTTCACATGAAAATAGAATGTATTTGTTATTATATAATTTAATCTGAAAATAAAGATTATTCAAGGTGTAAGGAAGTTATTGGCTGGAAATAGATTATAAAATTTATTTTAAAAAGACTTTATAGGATTAATACAAATAATGAAAAAAAGGGTACTCCAAATTAAAATTGGAATACCCTTTTCTCATTACCCTACAAATGTTTGATACAGTAAGAAGATATTTAAAACGATAACGAGTGCTGCAATTATCCAAGCGATAAATGTTGTTATACGGTGGTTAACGAGTGCACCCATAATCTTTTTGTTACTTGTAAACATAATAAGTGGCACTAGTGCAAATGCAATACCGAATGATAAGACGACTTGGCTCATGACTAGAGCGTAAGTTGGATTTACACCTAAAGCGATAATAACTAATGGTGGAATCATTGTAATAAATCGGCGTAAGTATAACGGAATATGCATGCGAATGAAACCTTGCATAATAATATCACCCGACATTGTACCGACAGAAGAGCTAGATAGTCCTGCTGATAAGAGCCCAATTCCAAACAAAGCAGCTGATACAGGACCTACTAAGTTGGTAAATTGAGTGTAAGCAACATCTAAATCTTCAACGTGCAAGCCGTTTTTAAAGAATAGTGCAGCAGCAACAATTAACATACTTGCATTAATTGCTCCAGCAATAACCATTGCAATAATAATATCGATAAATTCGAAACGAAAAATCTTTTTCTTTTGTTCGTCAGTTGTTCCGACCACACGGCGTTGTGTTAATGCAGAATGCAAGTATATTGCATGCGGCATAACTGTCGCACCTAAAATCCCTGCTGCAAGTAATATACTGTCTACACCTTGGAATTTTGGAATAAATAGTCCTGAAAGAAGGGGACTTAATTCTGGTTTTGCATAAAAAACTTGAATCCCAAAAGCAATTACTACAATGAAAATCATTCCTGTAATAATAGCTTCTAGTGGACGAAATCCTCTACGTTGAAATTCAAGGATAATAAATGATCCGGCTGCTGTAATTAAAGCGGCAGGTAGCATCGGGATTCCAAATAGTAAGTAAAGCCCCAATGCAGCTCCAATAAATTCCGCTAAATCTGTAGCCATAATAACTAGTTCACCTTGTATCCATAAACCGATAGACACAGGCTTTGGAAAGTTTTCACGAGCTATTTCGGGTAAATTGTTTCCTGTAGCAATTCCTAATTTAGCTGATAAAGTTTGGATTAATACAGCCATTAAGTTAGAGGCGAGTATAACCCATAATAGTAAATATCCATATTGTGAACCAGCTGCGATATTTGTAGCAAAGTTGCCAGGATCAATATAAGCAACGGACGCTATAAAAGCGGGTCCTAAAAATGGTAACAGTCTTTTCCAGCCTTTTGTTTCTCCACTTAAAGCTAAGTGAGCTGATTGTACGGTTGTACTTTCAGAAGGGAGATGTTCATCTTTTGTTATATCTTTATTCATAGTAGTTTTCCCCTTTAAAATGTTAACTTGATGAAATTATTGTATTTATTCTTACTCATTATTTCAATACATTTAAATATGTTATATGATAATTTCATTTGAACACGAAAGTTTCCTTAATGCAAATTATATGCCTTTATGCAATGGATGGTGTGATAACGTAAAATGAATTGGGAGTTTATGGTGTGATGACGTGGGGAAACATAATAAATTAAAGGGGCAATTTTGAAATTTATGTGAACATAAAGCCGATAATCCAGCATATTAATTGATGGAATTGCATTTGTATGATATATAATATATTGGGATTACAACATAACCATAGTGTTTTGATGTGTAATCTTGTTTTTTATTTTTGTTAACTGATAGAAAATAGTATAAAGAAAAGAAAATGGGATTCATTTTCTTATTATATATGTTTTGATATGAACGTTAACTTATACATGATTTTAAAAATTAGATAGGTGGTAGAAATACATTGGCAACTACAAAACCATACAGAGTATTACTATATTACATGTACACAACAATTGAAAACCCAGAAGAATTCGCGGCAGAGCATTTAGAATTTTGTAATTCACTTGAATTAAAAGGAAGAATTCTTGTAGCGAAAGAAGGTATTAACGGAACTTGTTCTGGAACTGTAGAACAAACAGAGAAATACATGGAAGCAATGAACAATGATCCACGTTTTGACGGTATCGTATTTAAAATAGATGAAGCTGATGGTCATGCATTCAAGAAAATGCACGTGCGTCCTCGTCCAGAGTTAGTTACACTTCGTCTAGAAGATGACATTAACCCACACGAAATAACTGGGAAGTATTTAGAGCCAAAAGATTTTTATGAAGCAATGAAACAAGAAGATACAGTTATCATTGATGCACGAAATGATTATGAGTTTGATTTAGGTCACTTCAAAGGTGCGATTAAACCTGATATCGAATCATTCCGTGAATTACCAGATTGGATTCGTGAAAATAAAGAAGTACTTGAAGGTAAAAAGATTTTAACTTATTGTACAGGCGGAATTCGTTGTGAGAAGTTTTCTGGTTGGTTAGTTCGTGAAGGCTATGAAGATGTAAGTCAGCTTCACGGCGGAATTGTAACGTACGGAAAAGACCCAGAGGTACAAGGTGAGCTTTGGGATGGACAATGTTACGTGTTCGATGAGCGTATTGCTGTACCAGTAAACCAAAAAGAACATGTTATCGTTGGTAAAGACCACTTTACAGGTGAACCTTGTGAGCGCTATGTAAACTGTTCAAATCCAGAATGTAATAAGAAAATTTTATGTTCTGAAGAAAACGAAGCGAAATATTTACGTGCATGTTCTCATGAATGTCGTGTAAGTCCACGTAACCGCTACGTAATACAACATGAATTAACGGAAGAGCAAGTAGCTGCTGCATTAGAGCAAATCGAAGCAGGGAAGTAAACTGAATTCGTATAATAAAAGGGGTACTCCAAGTTTTATTTTGGAGCACCCTTTTTTTATTATCCGGTCCTGTCATTTGTCGGTAAGTCGATATATTAAAAAAATCGCTGATATATTTCGAGTTGCGCCGATATAATCGGAAAATCGCTCATAAAAATTTCACTTACTGCAGCGCACCAAGAATTTGAAAATAACCTTTTTTAATTTTTATCTTCTTTCTCTTTAACGGCAGAAAGTACAGTTTGTTTTACCCAAGCTTTTCTTCGTTTATGTTGTAGACCCCATTGGTATAAACTTTGGGCTCCTAAAATAAGTGAAATGACAATGCCGCTAATCGCAATTAATAGAGCGAAAAATTCAAGAGGTGACGATATTTTGTTTGAATCGGTGTTTCTTAAAAGGTCAATCATAGTAAACCCTAACATTTGGCCCACTACAGAGTAGAGCGTTAAAATTAACAATAAGAGGCTATCTTTTTTAGAGGCGACATTTTCTTGATATTTAAACAAACTATCAAGATTTTGTTTCGCGTTCGAGTATAGAACCTCAATATTAAAAAGTTTTCTTAAACGAAAGAAAATATCTTCACTTTGTGATTGGGATACTAATTCTAAAGAAAAATAATTAGCAGTGAACGAATTGATCGAATAAATTAATTTCTCTATTTCATTAGTATCTTGTTCAATGTTTAGCTCAGCATAGGCGTTAGCCATTTTTAATAAAACAATTTTATGGAATAGGTTTAATAATAAAGCGTAATAAAATTCTCCGTACATTTGACTAGCAAGTTTAGCGATTTTACGTTCTCCTTCATTTGTTACACATGTAAAAATATGTTCTTCCATTATGAAATAACGATTTGGAGCCCATCTCTGGTAAGCGTGTTTTTTTAAATAGTCATGAATGTAAGGAAGGTTATTTGCGCTCACATATGGCTTACCATCACTTGTTAATCCGGAAAGACTAGAAGTACGATAAACATCCACTTCATTAAGCTCCATACCTTCTTTTAGTGACAATAAAGTTTGGACGTACATTCTTTGGTCTTCGAAGAAAGGGAAGGTTTGAAAGTATGAACTTCTTAATCTCTTCTTTTCAAAGAAATCAGTTACGCCATGAAATAAATAACCAAAAATGAATTTTTCAACTTGGGAATACTTTTTTCCGTTACATTCAATACAAATAGTTTCATTTGTATCATTTTTAGTTTCAAGTACACGGAAGCGAGCAGCGAATTCGATTGCTTCAGATAAAGTCATGTTTGGAGCAGTGTTTACTTCTGTTCGAATTGTTAAGAAGCCAAGTTCATAAGGACAAAGTGTTACATCAATAGAGTGTATCTTGAATGGGATTGAAATACGGTTTGTTGTTAAATGTCCAGTTAAGTTAAGGTCCTTTGAATAACGTTGCAAGCCCTTTTGATGCTCTGAGTGAGGAAAGAGAATTTTATTTGTAAATGAAAGATAGTATGCTTCCATATTTTGATGTGAAACTTTAAACTCCCCATAATATGTATTTTCATCATCGAGATGATCGAGCCGAAAAGGACGAAAATCGTTTTTTTGTAAGAAAGGGAACATCTCTTGTTCATATCCAGCTTTAAACGAAAACGGGAATATAAATTGAAATATAGCTGTTGCTACACCTTTTTCCTCAATTGATTGTATTGCCTCCATCTACATTGTGTCCTTTCCATATATGCTATAGAAACAACATGCCCAAATTTATTTGAAAATAACCACTCTTTTATACTCAATTGAGAGTGAAAATTCAGCTTATTTAGCAGAGGACATGTATAATGTTATGTATACTAAAAGTTATAAAATTTTATTTTGAAAAGGGGGATGCTGTATGCGGATTTTAGTATTAGGCGCTGGTGGAGTCGGAGGATTTTTTGGTGGCAGATTAGTCGAAAAGGGAGAAGATGTTACATTTCTTGTTCGTAGTAAACGGAAAAAACAATTAGAGGAAAGAGGACTTGTAATCCGAAGTGTTAACGGGGATTTTTCCTTTCAACCGAAATTAATAACGAAAGAAGAGAGAACTTCTCCATTTGATGTCATTTTATTTTCAACAAAAGCGTATCACTTAAACGAGGCAATTCAAGATTTGAAGCCGTTTGTTGGCGAAAATACTGTAATCATTCCATTGTTAAATGGTATCGCTCATTTATCGCTATTACAAAAAGAATTCGGCGAAGAAAAAGTAATTGGCGGTTTATGCTTTATCGAGACGACGTTAAACGATCAAGGAGAAATTGTACAAACTAGCGCTGCCAACAGACTTGTGTTTGGAGAAATTAAGTCTCAAAATTCAGAGAGAGTAAAGCATATTTCTAAAGCATTTGCAGGTACGAAATCTAGTTTTGTTTTAAGTGAAAATATTACGCAAGATATGTGGCATAAATATTTATTTATTACTGTAATGTCCGGTGTGACAACGTTAATGCGTGCACCAATTGGACCAATCCGTGAAAGTGAAGGCGGCCGTGATTTTATCCGTAATGTATTTGAGGAATCTGTACAAATCATGAGAGTATTAGGAGCTCCAATAAAGGTTAATATTGTCCAGGAACATATGAAAACAATTGATAAAATTTCGTATGATATGAAGTCATCGATGCAACGTGATATGGAGAAGGGTTCGTTTATTGAAGGGAAGCACTTGCAAGGATATTTACTGGATGTAGCAGAGCAATTTTCTATAGCGGCACCATTATTAGGCACTATATATCAAAATTTAAAGGTGTATGAAGAGATGGCCTTTAACAGATCTGTAATAGAATTAGATGTATGAAAAAATAAAAAAGATAGCAATATATAAGTGTATTGCTATCTTTTTTATTTTTTGTATGACAAATTATTTATTTCTTTTCGTTCTATCTGTCAAATTTATTTCCTGTTCACGTTTACCATATAACTGATTAATTTCATTTGCTACTGCATCTAAATATGAATCGGAAAAAATAGGCTTCTTTTCTTTAGACATATGGGTCTCCTTTGCGGATTTTTTAGTATTCATTATGTATATTTCTCAGTGGATTATGCGCAATCATTTTAATTTTTTTCTTATTAAAAATTTTTGTTTACTTTTTGAAAATAAAGGAGTATTATAATCCACAGTTTCAATTTTCTAAATCGCTGAAACCGCATGGTACGGGGGACCCGTTTTTACGGATTAGTACATAATCCGATGGGGTGAATCCTTGAAAAGGTAGGGCTACTCATAGGCCCGAATCCGACAGCTAACCTCGTAAGCGTTATATTGAGAAGGAAGGTGGAGCTTGTGCGACAAAAAAAATAATGTCTACAAGTCTATTTCGCTATGGCTTGTAGACATTTTTTGTTTTCTGAGGAAATCGTTTACTGGCTGTAACAAGCAGTAAAGTTCGTACAAAATTATTGGAGAGTGGACAGCATTGGTTTCATCTATTAAAAGATTTTTAATTGGAAGACCGTTAAAATCAACGGAGCTTGGAGAACAGAAGCTTAATAAAACGAAAGCTTTAGCTATTTTATCTTCTGACGCATTGTCATCAGTTGCTTACGGTCCAGAGCAAATTTTAATTGCTTTAGCAGGTGTTGGAGCGATCGCTTATTGGTATTCCATTCCGATCGCTGTTGGGGTATTAGTATTATTGACAGCCCTTATTTTATCTTATCGTCAAATTATTTTTGCTTATCCGCATGGCGGGGGAGCGTATGTTGTATCAAAAGAAAATTTAGGGATGAATCCAGGCTTAATTGCTGGAGGATCTTTATTAGTTGACTATATTTTAACTGTTGCGGTAAGTGTGTCCGCTGGTACAGATGCAATTACGTCTGCATTTCCTAGCTTACATGCACACAACGTAATTATTGCGGTTATATTTGTTATATTAATTACGATCTTAAATTTAAGAGGAGTAACGGAATCAGCTTCCGTTTTAGCATATCCTGTTTATTTATTCGTTTTAGCATTATTTATATTAATTGGTGTAGGCATATATAATATTTTAACTGGTCATGTTTCACCCACTTTACATGCGCCGATTGGTACACCAGTTGCAGGGATTAGTTTATTTTTATTACTAAGAGCATTTGCATCAGGTAGTTCTGCTTTAACAGGTGTTGAAGCAATTTCAAATGCAATTCCGAACTTTAAAGATCCTGCGCCAAACAATGCTGCAAAAACATTGCTTGCAATGGGTGCATTACTTGCTGTGTTATTTTCAGGAATTGTGTTTTTAGCCTATTATTACGGAGTGACTCCGAGTAAAGAAGTAACAGTTGTTTCTCAAATTGCTGAACAAACATTTGGACGTAATTTCATGTACTATTTCATACAAGGTACAACAGCTTTAATATTAATTCTTGCTGCTAATACAGGTTATTCTGCATTTCCTTTATTAGCGGTTAACCTGGCAAAAGATAAATTCATACCGAGAATGTTTACGATTAGAGGAGACCGTCTAGGTTACTCAAACGGTATTATTATACTTGGAGTTGCTTCGATTATTTTAATTGTAGCTTTCCAAGGACAAACAGAACATTTAATTCCACTATATGCAGTAGGTGTATTTATTCCATTTACACTTTCTCAAACAGGAATGGTATTAAAATGGCTTCGCGAAAAGCCTGAAGGATGGGCTTTAAGATTAACGGTTAATTTAATTGGTGCAGTTATTAGTTTTATCGTAATGAGCATGTTCTTTTTAACTAAATTTGCACAAGTTTGGTCGATTCTTATTTTCTTACCAGTTATTATCTTCTTATTCCATCGAATTAAGAAGCATTATGATGCAGTGGGTGATCAATTAAGTTTAAAAACTTGTGAGCCTCTTATTCCAATTGAGGGGAATGTAATTGTCGTTCCTGTAGCAGGTATGACGCATGTAGTAGAAAATTCATTGAACTATGCGAAGTCTCTTTCGGCAGATCAAGTTATCGCTGTATATGTTGCTTTTGACAGAGAAGAAGAAAAGAAATTTGAAGAGAAATGGAAGAAGTGGCAACCTGAAGTAAGGCTTGTTACATTACATTCTCATTATAGAAGTATTATTCAGCCGCTAACGAAGTTCATTGATACAGTGCAATATAAGGCAAGTGAATCGAATTACCGCGTTACGGTCGTTATACCACAGTTCATTCCGAAAAAAGGTTGGCATAACATTCTTCATAATCAATCCAGTTTACTCATACGTGCGTATTTACTTTATAAAAGAAATGTTGTTATTACGACAGTTCCATATCATTTGAAAAAATAAGAAGATTTTTTAAGGATAGTTTCATGAAAATGAAGCTATCCTTTTTGTGTATATGCTATGCATAATTGCATATGGATTTAAAAATTATATTAATATAATTTTATCGGTTATTTGCAAGTAGTGTTTTCTGTTGTGATATGTAGATATTTCAATCGATAAAGTGAATCGGATTATATTTTGAAATAAGGACATGAAAGCTTGAAAATAAAGGGAATGAAAATACTTCTTTACGTTATATAAACAGCTGTGTTTAAATGACCTTACAGTACAAAACTTATATGAAAACAAAACGAAATTTCATATTTACGCATGTTGTTTAGTTTGAAATGAATAATATTTTTACGTAATATATTCACTATGTGAATGTGGGAATTTTTATAAAACAGAAAATTTATACAATATTATTCATACTAAACACATATGAAAAATAATAAAATGTTTTGTGACGATAAGTAAGTACTGTAGCAATACGAGAGAGGTGGTTCATACATGGATCACGGTGAGAACGTTCTCTATTTTAATCATCTCAAATTATGGGCAAGAAAATAGAATAATAAAATGCGATAGTAATAGTTGCTAATACATAGGAGGAGTTAAAGTGAAAAAGACTTTAATTACAGGGTTATTGGTTACAGCAGTATCTACGAGTTGCTTCATTCCTGTAAGCGCTTACGCTAAGGAGGGGCAAACAGAAGTGAAAACAGTATATGCGCAAAATGTAATTGCTCCAAATACATTATCCAATTCAATTAGAATGTTAGGATCACAATCACCGCTTATTCAAGCATACGGATTAATTATCTTGCAACAGCCAGACATTAAGGTGAATGCGATGAGTAGCTTAACGAATCATCAAAAGTTTGCAAAGGCGAATGTACGAGAATGGATTGATGAATATAATCCGAAGCTAATTGACTTAAATCAAGAAATGATGAGATACAGCACTAGATTTAATAGCTATTATAGTAAGCTCTATGAACTAGCAGGAAACGTAAATGAAGATCAGCAAGCAAAAGCAGATTTTATGAGTGCATATGGAAAATTACAATTGCAAGTACAAAGCATCCAAGAGAGTATGGAGCAAGATTTATTAGAGTTAAATCGATTTAAAACAGTATTAGACAAAGATAGTAACAACTTATCAATTAAAGCCGATGAAGCAATAAAAACACTGCAAGGATCAAGTGGAGATATTGTGAAATTAAGAGAAGATATTAAAAGAATTCAAGGGGAAATTCAAGCTGAACTAACTACTATTTTGAATAGACCTCAAGAAATCATTAAAGGTTCTATTAATATCGGTAAACAAGTATTTACAATCACAAATCAAACTGCACAAACGAAAACAATTGATTTTGTTTCTATCGGTACTTTAAGTAATGAAATTGTAAATGCTGCAGATAGTCAAACGAGAGAAGCAGCTCTTCGCATTCAACAAAAGCAAAAAGAGTTATTACCACTTATTCAAAAGTTATCACAAACTGAAGCAGAGGCGACTCAAATTACATTCGTTGAAGATCAAGTAAATAGCTTTACAGAATTAATTGATCGTCAAATTACAACTTTAGAAACGTTATTAACGGATTGGAAAGTTTTAAATAATAATATGATTCAAATTCAAACAAATGTTGAAGAAGGTACGTATACAGACAGTAGTTTACTTCAAAAACATTTCAATCAAATTAAAAAAGTAAGTGATGAAATGAATAAGCAAACAAATCAATTTGAAGATTACGTTACAAACGTTGAAGTACATTAAACAGAAAAATAATTAGCGATATAGGGAGAGAAGAAAAATGACAAAAAAACCTTATAAAGTAATGGCTCTATCAGCACTGATGGCAGTATTTGCAGCAGGAAATATTATGCCGGCTCATACGTATGCAGCTGAAAGTACAGTGAAACAAGCTCCAGTTCATGCGGTAGCAAAAGCTTATAATGACTATGAAGAATATTCATTAGGACCAGAAGGCTTGAAAGATGCAATGGAAAGAACAGGTTCAAATGCTTTAGTAATGGATCTGTATGCTTTAACAATTATTAAACAAGGTAATGTTAACTTTGGAAATGTATCGACTGTTGATGCAGCTTTAAAAGGAAAAGTGATTCAGCACCAAGATACAGCTAGAGGAAATGCGAAGCAATGGTTAGATGTATTAAAGCCACAGCTTATTTCAACGAATCAAAACATCATTAACTACAATACGAAATTCCAAAACTATTATGATACTTTAGTTGCTGCGGTAGATGCAAAAGATAAAGCGACTCTTACGAAAGGCCTAACTAGATTATCAAGTAGTATTAATGAAAATAAAGCACAAGTGGATCAGTTAGTAGAAGACTTAAAGAAATTCCGAAATAAAATGACGTCGGATACGCAAAACTTCAAGGGTGATGCAAATCAAATTACATCTATATTAGCTAGTCAAGATGCAGGGATTCCCCTTCTGCAAAATCAAATTACAACGTACAATGAAGCAATTAGTAAATATAATGCAATTATTATCGGTTCATCTGTTGCGACAGCTCTAGGACCAATTGCAATTATTGGTGGTGCAGTAGTTATTGCTACGGGTGCAGGAACACCGCTAGGAGTCGCATTAATTGCAGGTGGTGCAGCAGCTGTAGGCGGTGGTACAGCTGGTATCGTATTAGCGAAGAAAGAACTTGACAATGCACAAGCTGAAATTCAAAAAATAACTGGACAAATTACAACTGCTCAATTAGAAGTAGCTGGGTTAACGAACATTAAAACACAAACTGAGTATTTAACAAATACGATTGATACTGCAATTACAGCGTTGCAAAACATTTCAAACCAATGGTATACAATGGGATCAAAATACAATTCTTTACTTCAAAATGTGGATTCAATTAGTCCAAACGATCTTGTTTTCATTAAAGAAGATTTAAACATTGCGAAAGATAGCTGGAAAAACATTAAAGACTATGCAGAAAAGATTTATGCTGAAGATATTAAAGTAGTAGATACGAAAAAAGCATAATCGAATACGAATCGTTAGGGCGTTAAGTGTTGATGAATGATTTGAAGCTCCTGTTCAGTTGTGAGCAGGAGCTTTTGATATCCTTATAAAGAGAATAGGTGAAAAATATGCAGAAACGATTTTATAAAAAATGTCTTTTAGCGGTAATGATTGCTGGGGTGGCAACGAGTAACGCATTTCCTTTACATCCTTTTGCAGCAGAACAAAATGTAACGGTGCTACAAGAAAATGTGAAAAACTATTCTCTTGGACCAGCAGGATTCCAAGATGTAATGGCACAAACGACATCAAGCATATTTGCAATGGATTCATATGCAAAATTAATTCAAAATCAACAAGAGACGGATTTAAGTAAAATAAGTTCGATTAATAGTGAATTTAAAGGGGATATGATTCAGCATCAAAGAGATGCAAAAATTAATGCGGCATATTGGTTAAATAATATGAAGCCTCAAATTATGAAAACAGATCAAAATATTATAAATTACAATAATACTTTTCAATCGTATTATAATGACATGTTAATAGCGATTGATCAAAAGGATAGCGGAAAATTAAAAGCGGATTTAGAAAAGTTGTATGCGGATATTGTAAAGAATCAAAATGAGGTAGATGGATTATTAGGAAATTTGAAAGCTTTTCGCGATAGAATGGCGAAAGATACAAATAGTTTCAAAGAGGATACAAATCAGTTAACATCGATATTGGCAAGTACGAATGCTGGTATTCCAGCTCTAGAGCAACAAATAAATACATATAACGATTCGATTAAAAAGAGTAATGATATGGTCATTGCTGGTGGCGTACTTTGCGTAGCTCTAATAACATGTCTTGCTGGTGGGCCGATGATTGCGGTTGCGAAAAAAGATATCGCAAATGCAGAAAGAGAAATCGCCAATTTAAAAGATAGAATTTCAGGAGCACAAGCAGAAGTCTTAATTTTGACTGATGTAAAAAATAAAACAACAAACATGACAGAAACAATTGATGCAGCAATTACAGCACTACAAAACATATCAAATCAATGGTATACAGTAGGTGCAAAATATAATAATTTACTACAAAACGTAAAAGGAATTACTCCAGAAGAGTTTACGTTTATAAAAGAAGATATACATACAGCGAAAGATAGCTGGAAAGATGTAAAGGATTATACAGAAAAATTACATGAAGGTGTGGCAAAGTAAACAGTGGACTAATTCTGCTGTTTATTTTTTTATCTTGTTTTTTGTGAGAGTTGAACTTGCAATTATATATAAGTTTGTCATGTGTTTTATCCATGTGTGTATAAAAATCTTTTCGTTATCGCTCCCTTTGATAGAATCTATTTTTATATGGTTTTTTACCGAATTTTTTAAAAATTAAATTTTATGGCTTGATAATTCATTTAAAATGATTTAATCTTATGTCAAATGATATGTTTATCTATCAAAAATGCTTTTGTAAAGATAAAGGAGTGATTGAGAATGTTAAACGCCCCATTGATGGTAAGTCTTTAGGTACAGCAGCATTGAAAAGATTGGGAAGAACTGAGTGAGCTTTCACAATAAAGAACTCTATAACTTTATGTAGTGTTTGATACCCTTCGATTAGATTTTTTGAAAAACAAATCAATATTAATTGAATCAAAGTTTAGAAATTAAATATATGAGTAGTAGAAAAAATCCATTAGTTGTTATCATGTTCTAATAAAAAATGGGAAATGGAAATTCTGAGAAAACCTGTTCAGAAAGTAAGTTAGTGAGGGGAATTCAAAACCAATTTAATAAAAGCGAGGTAAATAATATGACTTTTGAAGAAAAATTACAAGCATATGCAGAACTTACGGTGAAAATCGGTGTCAATATTCAACCAGGGCAATACTTATTAGTCAATACATCAGTGGATGCATTGGATTTCGCCCGTATAGTTGTGAAAGAGGCTTATAAGGCTGGGGCAGGGCTTGTTCATGTTAATTTTTCGGATGAAGAAATGGAACGTGCTTACTTTGATTATGCCTCAGATGAAGAATTTAATCGCTTCCCAGAGTGGATAGTCAAAATGAATGATGAGCTGATCGAACGTAAAGGAGCACTATTAATGATAGATGCTACAGATCCTGATAAATTTACAGGTATTTCATCTGATCGTCTAGCTACCTATCAAAAGGTAGCAGGAGCTGCTCTGAGAAACAATCGCAACGCCGTAATGAAGGATTCAATAGCTTGGTCGATGGTAGCAGTTCCTTCACCAAAGTGGGCATCGAAGGTGTTCCCAGGTTTAGCAACTGAGGATCAAGTACCAGCATTATGGGAGGCTATTTTTAAAGCTGTTCGTATTGGTGACGGCAGTGCTATTGAAAAATGGCGTGAACATGTAACAAATTTAGAATCTCGTGCGGTCCTACTGAACGATAAAAAATATATGAAGCTTCACTATACAGCGCCAGGTACTGATTTAACAATTGCATTAGCACCACAGCATAAATGGGTTACTGGAGGTGGTAAAACTCCTGATGATACTATCTTTATGGCTAATATGCCGACAGAAGAGGTTTATACGTTACCGATGAAACAAGGTGTAAATGGCTATGTAAGCAATACAAAACCATTAGTTTATCAAGGGAATATTATCGATGGCTTTAAACTGACATTTGAAGAAGGAAAAATTGTTAAAGCTGAAGCACAGGTAGGACATGATTTATTACAAGAGCTTATTAATGTGGATGAAGGCTCTTGCTATTTAGGTGAAGTAGCACTTGTACCACATGAATCACCAATTTCAGCATCGGGAATTTTATATTTTAATACATTGTTTGATGAAAATGCATCGAACCATTTAGCGATTGGTAAAGCTTATCCAACTTGCTTAGAGGGTGGAAGAGATTTAGAAAACGATCAGCTTGAAACGTTAGGGGCAAATATTTCAGTAACACATGAGGACTTTATGATTGGCAGCAGTGAGATGGACATTGACGGTATTCTACCAGATGGAACTGTAGAACCAATTTTTCGTAAAGGTAGCTGGGCATTTTAAGTTTTTAATTTGAATAAAGGAGTAGAGTGGATGAAACGGTTACTAAGCATAATTGGTGCAACTATATAGGTGTTTCATCTGCTTTTGCTTAGGCTGAAAACTACCTCTTTAATTAGAAGTAAAATGCATGCAAAGGAGATAGGCCAATGAATTTCTGGGAAGTTGTTTTGATAGTAGTGAATTTTAGTCTATTGAGTTGGATACTGTTAATAGGCAGAGAAACGAAAAAGTGGTCTAAATTAGCTACTTTGATTGCCGTTGTAATGGTTACAGTTCAGTTATTGGCAGAAGGTTTTAGGTGGCAGATGATTCCGGCATATGTATCCCCAGTTATCTTAATTTTATGCTATTTATTAGCTGGGCGGAAAAAGGGCTTTAGAAGTTCGGGTATATTCATAGTTAAGACTTCGTTACTATGTATCTATTTGTCTGTAGCAGTTGCGCTACCCTTACTTATGCCAGTATTTTCATTTGAAGAACCAACTGGTCCACATAGGGTCGGTACGAAGCTATATCATTGGGTTGATCATCAGAGAAATGAACCATATTCAAAAAATCCAAACGATCGGCGCGAACTGATGGTGCAAATTTGGTATCCTGCAGCTGAAAAAAGCAAGGGGGATCCAGAACCTTATATTCGTAACATAAATGAGCTCTCCAAGGGATTGGAAAAAACATTGTCTATTCCTGCATTTGCATTCAGCCACATGGAATTGGTAAAGTCTCATTCGTTTATGGATTTACAACTCTCAGACTCAGAGAATCACTATCCCATATTACTCTTCTCTCATGGTTTTAATGGTTTTCGTAATCAAAACACGTTTCAAGTTGAGGAGTTGGCTAGTCAAGGATATATTGTTCTAAGTATCGATCATACCTTTGATGCTGCAGCTACCGTCTTTCCAGGTGGTCGAACTGCTTACGTACAGCCCATAAATTTAACTGATGAAGGAGATAGTCACATAAAATTATGGGAGGAAGATGTCAGCTTTGTCCTTAATCAGATAGAGAAACTTAACGAAAACGATGAGACCGGTTTCTTTACAGGAAGACTGGATACCTCGCGAATTGGAATGTTTGGCCACTCTTACGGTGGAGCTACCGCAGCACAAATACTTGCAAAAGATTCTCGTGTCAAAGCAGCTATCAATATGGATGGTACATTGTATGGTGAAATCTTGCCTGAAAGTGGCATTGGAAAACCATTTCTGCTCATGAATGCAGAAGAGCCTGATGAAGCAGATCCCTTTGAAGTGAGGGAGCGATACGGACGCGGGTTAGCTGGCGGTGGTATGTCAATGGTCATTCCTCATACGGATCATACAAGCTTTACCGATTTACATTTGTTCTCACCTCTGTTGCAGAGCCCAGGTGAAAATCCAAAGGAAGTTCATCGTATTATTAACGAATTCAGCCTGGCATTTTTTGACCAGTATGTAAAACAGAAGGATGACGGCTCAACCCTTAAAAGGCTGATAACCCAATACCCGGAAGTGAATTTTAAAATAAACCGATAACTTTATGCAGAAAGTAACTCGTACCATTTCCTTTGGCTCTTGTATTTATTACATTAAAGAATTTAATTTCTTCATCGTTATCTAAATAATGAAATGCTAAAAATGAAACATTCAAAGTACTATCAGTTTCAGGAATATAATTCTTTTTGAAAAGCTACATTCAGCAGCTGGACACTTTATTTGAGATTGTTTATTATAATATCAAATGATATATTTATCTATCAAAAATGACGACTTTATACAGAAAAAGGGAGAGATTGACGATGAAGAAAGACTTGTCAGCGTTGAAGGAAGCGAGATTTAATGCAATTCTTGATTCAGCTACTATATTGCTTGTTGAAAATCCTACTGCTTCGATGAATGAAATTGCGGAATATGCGGGAATTGGAATTGCTACACTCCATCGCTACGTCGAAAGCAGGGAGAAATTGATGCTGTTCTTGGGCCATCGGGCTATACAACTGGTAAGTGATACTGTAAACCAGATTCCACTGGATGAGGAAAGAAGCGAAAACTATATCCCGGAACTTATTGAAGCGTTAATCCCTTTAGGTGACAAAATCTATTTTCTAGGTCATGATGCATCTGTATTTAACAACAAAGAATTAGGTGAAGCAGAAGAGAAGCTGAGGGAACCCTTAAGACGCGTTATTGAATTGCTACAACAAAGAGGTTACTTTCAGCAAACAGTTAGCAGTGAATGGATTTTGAATACGCTTTATGCTCTGCTTTTCCATACCTGGGAACAGGTACATGAAGGAAATGTGGCTAAAAAATCTGCTGCAGAGCTTGTTTTAAATACATTTTATTATGGTTTCAAAGCTAAGGATGAATTGAGAGGGAAGTGAACTGATTCAAATCCATGATAATTAATATTAATAATATAGAAAGTGAAAAGGAGCAATAGGATAATGAATAAAATCTCTATTGTAAAGGCTGTTCATCAATCCATGGTCGGCGCCCAGCTAAATGTAATGGCATTGGAATACATGGCGTTTCCACTTGCAGGATCTGAGGAGAAGAACACAGTCGATTGGACATTTTGTAAGCTATGGCGGCAGGAGAACAACCGTTTTAGTCATCAATACGCCTATGAAGCTCAAATGGACGGGAAAACTTTAGGGATGATTACTTGCTATCCCATACCCGTTTTAAATCGTCTTGCCTGGCCCACTTTTAAACAGCTGCTTTCGTTCCGAAAGCTAGGTTTTGTTGTTTATAACATTCTGAATATCAAAATGCTTTATTCCATGTTTACCTTGAAGGAGGGAGAAGATGACGAGTTTCACATCGGAACAATTGCCTTACTGCCCGAAAGTCGAGGACTAGGGATAGGTACCAGATTAATTGAGTTTGCTGAGGAACAAGCTTCGCTGCAAGGCTTTGCCAAATGTTCTCTGACGGTAAAGAAAGAGAACCAACTTGCCATTAAATTGTATCAGAGGATAGGCTACCAGATTACAGGTGAAATCAATAAACCAAAGTTATCGTTGTACAGAATGGTCAAAAACGTAGAACCTTACAACCATTTATAAAAAATTTGTACAGTATTAGAGGGTACCAGCACATGCCCATAAGCTTAAGGATTCAAAATTACCCCAAAGTAAAAAATGTACATTTTTTACAAGTTAACACAAAATTTTAGCTTGATAGTGATGGGATGAGGCTTCTATATAAAAAAACACAGTTTACACTCAAACTGTGTTTTTTCGACGTATAATGCTTTATCAACATCTCTTTTTATTCTTTAAAATCTGCAACAGAACCAGGCCCCTCCTCAAAGTATAAATTCCAAGGGAGGACCGTTTTTTAATTTACTTATATACGTACAGCTGTACCACTGATAGCAACCATTAACATTCCATCACGTACAACTTCGTAATCTACGTCAATACCAACGATAGCGTTCGCACCTTTTTGTTTTGCAAGTTCTTTCATTTCGTCCATTGCAATATCACGAGCGTCTTTTAGCTTACTTTCATAAGCACCAGCACGGCCACCGACAACATCACGAACTGAAGCGAATAAATCGCGGACAATGTTTGCGCCCATAATAGCTTCACCATTTACAATATCAATATACTCAATAATTTCTTTACCTTGAATTCCAGAAGTTGTTGTTACAATCATGACCGACACTCTCCTAATAAGTTGTAGTTTTGATAAGATTTCTTATGCCTTAGAAAAAGTGGTTCTGGTACCAAAAATACTCGATAGAAACATAGAGTATTTTTGCATCAAAACCTTCAATTACATATGTCTTGTTATGACATATGCAATTAAATAAAAGGAATAAAATTGTTTAACATATGTATCGCTATAACATATGCAAGGGATCTATTAGAAATAAGATAAGCCGCAGTAAGCATCACCGTGCCAGGTAAATATATAGCAAGATCCGAAAGTTGATTTGAATGAAGACCTGCAAAAATTATAATCGAAACGATGGATGCAATAGCAGTACCAACATATTCCGAAAAACGATTTACTAATATATGACGAAATATAATTTCTTCAATTATTGGTCCTATAATCCCAAATAGAAGTAATGTGAATATAATAGGCATCTCTGCGCCATTTGTAAGGATCTGTTCTTGGTTCTCTGGCTGACCTGTATTTAGAAAATGCATAATAGAATTTTCCACAATTATCATAAGTAAAACTACCATAGGAATGCTTACTATTTTCAAAATTGTTTTCTCTTTAAAATAAGTAAAACTTTCAATAATTTCTTTCCTAAAGAAAATGATTCCTACAATAGCAGGTACAGTCAAACCGATGGCACTAAGAGCAAATTCTGATTCAACTAAGTTGCTGTTAGTTAAAAGGGAGATGCCAAATAATATGAACAAGCCAATTTGAAGTAGTGCAAACAGTATATAAACTATTAGCATAACAAGTTCTTTTGTATTCATTTTTATAAAGCTCACTTTATTACCTCCATAATGAAATTACTTAGAATCTTTGATTTTTCTTGTTGCATTAGGTTCTCCTTCTAAAATATATTTATTTAACACCGAACCGGACCGTTCGGTTCGGAAACTAATGATACTATAAGTTTCTAGTTTTTTAAACCCCTTTTATAAATTATTAATAAAATAAAAATGGTAAATAACAAATATATTTATATCTCAGTTGCTTATTTACAAGCAAATTTCAGTACTCATTAATTTTTGACAATTAGCTTTTTATAGAATGAAGTGATAAGGCTTTTAACTGCAAGGACTGCGGGAGATATCCTAATATACGAAGTGAAAGTGGGAGTAGTTCAAACACTTTAGCTAAACATATTAATAAAAATTATATATAATAATCATAGTCTATACGTTAAAATTAACTATATATTTTTACACCTTCTACGATTGTAGGTGAAATTAGTTGTATAACAGGACTGAATTAAATAATTGGACATGTTAATTTTGACAGAAAATTCATTTTAATGATATAGGTAATACAATTTGATTACCTCTTTTCAAACTGTATGGTTTGAGGTTCACATAATATAGGGATGGATAATATATTTTTGTTCCAAACTTATTTATACTTACAAAAAAATTCAAGAAAATAGATGGTAAATATCACCTGGAATATTAAGCTCGTTTTTATTAGGAGGATTACAAAGTATGACTAAAGTTGATAAGATTAAAGAAAAAATTATTGAAACATCTTTATATTTATTTAATACTAATGGGATAACTCGCACATCCATACAGGATATAATGACAGCTACTGAACTACCTAAAGGATCTATTTATCGTAGATTCAAAAGTAAAGAAGAAATTGTCCTTGCTGCCTATGACAAAAGTGGTGAGATTATGTGGAGTCATTTTCATAAAGCAATGGAAAATAAAAAGACAGCAATCGATAAAATTCTTGCAATTTTCCTTGTATATCAAGATGCAGCTAATAATCCTCCTATTGCTGGAGGCTGTCCATTACTTAATAGCGCAATTGAAAGTACTGGAGTATTTCCAGAATTACAAAAAGCAGCAGCAAAAGGTTATGATGATACAGTAATGTTAATGGCTTCTCTCATAAAAGAAGGAATAGAGAAACAAGAACTTAAAGAAGATATAGATATTATATCGCTCGCTTCTTTTCTTGCATCTTCAATGGAGGGAGCTATTATGGCAAGTCGCGTATCTAACGATAATATACACCATCATTATTTTATTGAACAAATAAAACATCATCTTTTCTCTTATTCTAAATAAGTGAGAACTTGCAGTGTTTCCATCCGATTTTTATAAACTTAAATTGAATAAATACCCCTTATGAACAGTATCTTTTGTTTATGAGGGGTATTTGAATAGCTTTTAGACGATGTTTCATGTTTCTTATTGAACGGCTTTGTTATCGTTACTACAGGAAAAGCAATAAAGAATTACATATAAACCGATTTATATGTTTTAAGTGTTTCTATATTGGGTTTGTAAATCTACACAATAAGGTTTCATTGTATATAATAAGTGGAATAGAAGTTCAGTTAGATAAAATTCGGTAGTCGAATTTTTTTGCATAAAGCTGTATAATGCTTGTAACGAAAGGGAAATACAGGAAGGGATTTGTAATGAGTTACTATGGAAAAAGATAAACAACAATTAAGCGTTGAAGTTGCAAGATTATATTATCAATCAGATTATAGTCAGCAAGAAATTGCTAATAAATTAAATATTTCAAGACCGACGATTTCTAGATTGTTAAAGTACGCGAAAGAAAAAGGGTTTGTTCAAATTAGCATCGCTGATCCATTTGCTGATTTAGATAACGTCGGGAATTTACTGAAAGAAAAGTACAACTTGTTAGAGGCACATGTGGTATTTTCTCCAGTGCCGGAATATGCAACGATTACAGAGTATATAAGTAAATATGCTGCTGAGTATATGGAAAAGACGGTTAAAAACGGTGATATTGTTGGTGTAAGCTGGGGCATGACTATGTATGAAATCGCTAGAAAAATCGTACCGCAACATGTAAAAGGGGTAGAGGTTGTCCAGCTAAAAGGTGGTATTAGTCATTCAAGTGTAAATACATATGCGAATGAGACGATAGCTTTATTTGCAGATGCTTTTCAAACGACGCCAAGAAATCTACCTCTTCCAGTTATATTTGATAATGCAGTGACAAAAGAATTAGTGGAGCAGGATCGACATATTCATCACATTATCGAAATGGGAAAACAAGCGAATATTGCAATTTTTACTGTAGGAACAGTGCGAGACGAAGCGTTATTATTCCGATTAGGTTATTTCGATAAGGATGAAACAAATTTACTCAAAAAACAATCGGTCGGTGACATTTGTTCACGTTTCTTTGATGGAGACGGAAATATTAGTAGCGAAGAAATCAATAAGCGTACCATTGGAATTGAGTTAGAGGAACTGAAATTAAAGAAACGCTCTATTTTAGTTGCAGGTGGTAATAGAAAAATAAAAGCAATTGATGGTGCGTTACGTGGCGGGTATGCGAATGTATTAATTATCGATCAGCATACAGCAAAAGAACTGTTACATTATCAAAAAGGTTAGAAATAAAAGGAGTTCTCAAAATGTTAATTTTGAGAACTCCTTTTATTTTGTTATGTATGAATGATAGGAGTCTTTTTTGAACACAATTTGCCTTTTTAAAAATAATTATGGATATGGAGATACATACTACCATTGTTAACATAGAAAATTTGATTATATAGGAACTGTTCTTTGTTAGAATGCGCTTTATTTACTACAAGAAAATGCTTTTTAAAAAAGAATGAACAAAATTTCAAAAGTGTATTTACATTTGTTCAACTAAGAGTTAGAATGAAGTTGTTAAAAGATATGAGGAGTGAAGATAATGAACATTGCAAAGTTAATTGACCATACAATTTTAAAAGCTAATACTACTAAAGAAGATGTTATGAAAGTAATCGAAGAAGCAAAGGAATATAAATTCGCTTCTGTTTGTATTAACCCAACATGGGTAAAATTAGCGGCTGATGAACTAGCTGGACATGATGTAGACGTTTGTACTGTAATCGGTTTCCCATTAGGAGCAAGCACTACTGAAACAAAAGCATTTGAAACAAAAGATGCTATCGCAAAAGGTGCAACTGAAGTTGATATGGTAATCAACGTAGGCGCTTTAAAAGATGGCGATAACGAATTTGTTGAAAAAGACATTTATGAAGTAGTACAAGCAGCAAAAGGAAAAGCTCTTGTAAAAGTAATCATTGAAACTTGCCTATTAACAGATGAAGAGAAAGTACGTGCTTGTGAATTATCAGTAAAAGCTGGTGCTGATTTCGTAAAAACTTCAACTGGATTCTCAACTGGCGGAGCAACTGCTGAAGATATCGCATTAATGCGTAAAACAGTAGGACCAAACGTTGGTGTAAAAGCATCTGGCGGTGTTCGTACACGTGAAGATGCAGACAAAATGGTAGCTGCTGGAGCTTCTCGCGTTGGAGCAAGTGCTAGTGTTGCAATCGTATTAAATGATGCAAAAGGTGCTACAGATAACTACTAATCGATAAAAGCTTAAAGCAATAGATATACGTTTAAAGTATATCTATTGCTTTAATAATTGAAAAAAATGTAAGCGGATACGAATGGGAGGAAACGGCTTATGAAATACTTAATCGGTGTTTTTGGCCTCGTATTGATTTTAGGTATCGCTTGGCTTGCTAGTAATGATAGAAAGAAAGTCAAATATCGTCCAATCATAACGATGGTTATATTACAATTCATTTTGGGGTTTCTATTATTAAATACAAGTGTAGGGAATATATTAATTAGCGGAATAGCAGATGGTTTTGGAGAGCTATTAAAATATGCCGCTGACGGTGTGAATTTCGTATTTGGTGGATTAGTAAATCAAAAAGAGTTTTCGTTCTTTTTAAGTGTATTAATGCCAATCGTATTTATATCAGCCTTAATAGGTATTTTGCAACATATTAAAGTATTACCTATTATTGTGAAATCTATCGGTCTAGCATTAAGTAAAGTAAATGGAATGGGGAAACTAGAATCATATAACGCTGTTGCATCTGCGATTTTAGGACAATCTGAAGTATTTATTTCAGTTAAGAAACAACTAGGGTTATTGCCAGAGAAAAGAATGTATACATTATGTGCATCAGCAATGTCTACAGTTTCTATGTCTATCGTTGGATCATATATGGTGTTATTAAAACCACAATATGTTGTAACCGCTTTAGTGCTTAACTTATTCGGTGGTTTCATCATTGCTTCTATCATTAACCCATATGAAGTTACTGAGGAAGAAGATATGTTAGAAGTACAAGAAGAAGAGAAGAAGACCTTCTTTGAAGTATTAGGGGAATACATTATTGATGGATTTAAAGTTGCGATTACAGTAGCAGCTATGTTAGTCGGTTTCGTTGCTCTTATCGCATTCATTAATGCAGTATTTAAAGGTGTAATCGGTATTTCATTCCAAGAAATTCTTGGTTATGCATTTGCACCATTTGCATTTATTATGGGTGTACCTTGGCATGAAGCAGTTAATGCCGGAAATATTATGGCAACAAAATTAGTATCAAATGAATTTGTCGCTATGACAGATTTAGCACAAGGAAACTTTAATTTCTCAGATAGAACGACAGCGATTATCTCTGTATTCTTAGTTTCATTTGCAAACTTCTCTTCAATTGGGATTATTGCAGGGGCAGTTAAGAGCTTAAATGAAAAGCAAGGGAATGTAGTCGCAAGATTTGGTTTGAAATTACTATTCGGTGCAACATTAGTAAGTTTCTTATCAGCAACAATCGTTGGCTTATTATTTTAATAGATTTATATAATATAAAAAGGAATGGTGATTGTAATGAGAATGGTAGATATTATTGCAAAAAAACGTGACGGCAAAGAATTAACGACTGAAGAAATCAAATTCTTTATTAATGGATATACAGACGGAAGTATTCCTGATTATCAAGTGAGTGCGCTTGCAATGGCAATCTTCTTTAAAGATATGACAGATCGCGAACGTGCAGATTTAACGATGGCGATGGTTGAGTCTGGAGAAACGATCGACTTATCAGCAATTGAAGGAATTAAAGTAGACAAACATTCAACTGGCGGTGTTGGTGATACAACAACATTAGTATTAGGACCGTTAGTAGCTGCTTTAGATGTACCAGTAGCAAAAATGTCTGGTCGTGGTTTAGGACATACAGGCGGAACAATTGATAAATTAGAAGCGGTAGAAGGATTCCACGTTGAAATTACGAAAGAACAATTCATTGATATTGTAAACCGTGACAAAGTAGCTGTTATTGGACAAACAGGAAACTTAACACCTGCAGATAAAAAGATTTATGCATTACGCGACGTAACAGGAACTGTTAACTCAATTCCTTTAATCGCAAGTTCAATTATGAGTAAAAAAATTGCAGCTGGTGCTGACGCAATCGTACTTGATGTAAAAACAGGTGCTGGTGCATTTATGAAAACAGAAGAAGATGCAAAAGAATTAGCACATGCAATGGTACGTATCGGAAATAATGTAGGACGTCAAACTATGGCTGTTATTTCAGATATGTCACAACCACTTGGTTTTGCAATTGGTAACGCTCTAGAAGTGAAAGAAGCGATTGATACGTTAAAAGGTGAAGGTCCAGAAGATTTAACAGAATTAGTACTCGTATTAGGAAGTCAGATGGTCGTACTTGCGAAAAAAGCAAATACATTAGAAGAAGCTCGTGAAATGCTAATTGAAGTGATGAAGAACGGAAAAGCAACTGAGAAGTTTAAAGAGTTCTTAAGCAATCAAGGCGGAGATAGTTCAATTGTAGACAATCCAGAAAAAATGCCACAAGCGAAGTATGTAATTGATGTACCTGCAAAAACTTCAGGTGTTATTTCTAACATTGTTGCAGATGAGATTGGTATTGCAGCTATGTTACTTGGTGCAGGTCGTGCAACGAAGGAAGATGAAATCGATTTAGCAGTAGGATTAATGTTACGTAAAAAAGTTGGCGATGCAGTAAAAGAAGGCGAGCCTTTCGTAACAATCTACGCAAACCGTGAAAATGTAGAAGATGTAAAAGCAAAAATTTATGAGAATATTTCTATAGCTGAAACAGCAGTGGCTCCTAAATTAGTTCATACAGTTATTACTGACTAATCATCATTTCATTTACTTTGAGGGGGAAATAATATGGATAAGAAAAAATATATTGAAGAAGCAAACAAGATGTTATCGAAAGCGTATATTCCGTATTCTAAATTTCCTGTTGGCGCAGCGTTAGTTACGAAAGAAGGGAAAATCTATACTGGTTGTAATATAGAAAATGCTTCTTATGGTTTATGTAACTGTGCAGAAAGAACAGCAATATTTAAAGCGGTATCAGAAGGGGAGCGCGATTTTAGTTACTTAGTTATTACAGGAGAAACTGATGGACCGATTTCACCATGTGGTGCGTGTAGACAAGTAATTGCTGAATTCTGTGATCCGAAAATGCCTGTATTACTAACGAATGTAAAAGGTGATGAAAAAGAAGTGACTGTTGAGCAATTACTTCCAGGTGCTTTCACAATTGACGATTTAAAATAAGTTAAAAAGCCATTTTGCAATTATTAATTGCAGAATGGTTTTTTTTGTTCATATTCCGTTCATAAACTTTGCGTAAAATGATTGCAGCGAATATGGAAAGTTTACAGCAGGAGGAATATAATGAAGAAATTCTATAATGCGGCATGTAGTTACTTATTGGTTTATGATTTTGCTAAAAAAGTCATTTAAATAGATAGGAGTGGAAAGTATGATAGCACTTTTATCAAGTGTCGTAGCAGTTTGTATGGCTGTTGGGGTAATGTTTCTACGTTTTAAAGCAGCGAAAAAGCCGGTAACGAAAAAGAAAATTATATTGCCGCCAATTTTTATGAGTACAGGCGCAATGATGTACTTTTTACCAGAGTTTCGATTAACATCGTTAGAAATAGTCGAGGCAATTAGTATAGGGCTTATTTTCTCTATTTTTCTTATTAAAACAACTAAGTTCGAAATAAAAGGCGAACATATATTTATGAAACCGTCAAAAGCATTCATATTTATTTTAGTAGGCTTATTAGCTGTACGCGTGGCATTAAAGTCATATTTAAGCCAATCAATTGATTTGGCAGAGTTAAGCGGAATGTTTTTCTTACTTGCATTTGCGATGATTGTGTCGTGGAGAATTGCGATGTATCGCTCGTTTACTAAATTAGAAAAGACAATAAACAGAGCTGGAATTTCTATATAGGAAATCCAGCTCTGTTTATGTTTTATTAAAATTCTTTAGCGCGGAACTCATTTGCTTAATTTTAAACGTATTTGAGCATCTTGTAATGCGGCTGGTGTAACGTTAAGACCATTTTGATCAACAATTTTTGTGTTTAATAAAATGGAATCTAAGCTTCCACGAAATGTTTGTGTATAGTTTTGACGCAACATTTGTTGTTCTTGTTTTTCATCAACTGTTAATCCAGTTGCTTTTTCTTTTTTGGACAATTCGTTAATACGGAATAAAATATTTTTCATTTGTTTCACCTCTAGTTAGATTTAATTACATTAGCTACTTACTAATGTATAGTTATTTTAACCTATCTTTTAATAAGTGTCAATGTCTATAAAATGCCTTGTTTTGTAAGTGTATGGGGTGAGAGAGAATGTAAATGACTACTAATACTTGAAATAGAAAAGATGTTAATATACAATACTGTGGTAGGGTATATTAATTTGTTGTTTTACATTATGAAAGCAATAAGCAAAAAGGAGTATGTAATAATGAATGCAGTAATTTCAAAGAAAGAAACAATCATCTCATATACGATTGCTATTTTATTTATTTTAGCCATGGTAACAGCGGGTGTGTTATTAAATGATCCGGAAGTTATTCTGCCGGAAATAGCAGCGATGGCAATTGCTTTATGGGCGTATCGTGAGCCAGGATGGTTAAGGCAACCAGAAAAAATCTTCATTGCACCTTCAATAACAGCTGTGATTGGTTTTATGGTGAATCAAATGGATATTGCTTATTTAGGGAAAGTAAGTTTAACGCTTGTATTCATGATGCTTTTTTTACGTGTAATTCAATCCAATTTAGCACCATCTATTGCGACAGGTTTATTACCATTAGTAACAAATGCGACGGAATGGTCATTTGTTATCGCGGTATTCGCTTTAACATTTATTTTAATGGTTGGTGTTCTTATATTTAAATTGAATAACGGTATTAAGCGAAAAGTGCAAATACAGTATAAATATATGACTGTATTTCTCATACTAAATTTCGTATGGATTAGTTTATGTTGGATAACTGGTTATGAACAATTAGCAGTTATTCCACCAATATTAGTTGTTGTATATGAATCACTTCAAAAGCCGATGTACAATGAAAAAATGGCTTTTAAACAAATAGTAGTATTAACTACATCTGCAACTGTTGGAACAATATTGTACTTTGCGATTGATTCATGGATTGTAGTCACTTTATTAAATATGATATTAATGCTTATTTTATTAAAAATTGTTGGTGTACGTATTCCAGCAGTGTATGCATTTCCATTATTGCCGCTCGTATTTCCAGATGGAATGATAAAGATGTTACCAGTAGCTTCATTTGTTGCGGGAGTATTTTTATTTGGTGCAGTACTACTGTATAAAAAGTGGGAGATGAAGCAAAAGGGCATGGCAATGTAGATAGAGTAAAGATAGCTTTTAATTAGTAAAATAAATAGACACCTGTGAGTGTCTATTTATTTTATGAAAAATTTAGTTTAATTCATTTAAGTAATGAACAAGTTCCGATGCTTTAGAGAAAAATGGAGAATGATCAGCTTCTAAAGTAATAATTTTCTTGCAAGGTGTTTCTGTATTCATTCGGCGCTGAAAATCAATTGGAATCGCTCTATCTAGAGTCGTTTCAATATAAATGCGATCTATGGCTCCAAAGTTTTCTTCAGATATTTTCAGCTCTTGTTGGAAGGGTCCTAGTGGTTGAGGACGCATTTGATTAAAAGATGCTTCTTTAATAGAACCGTCTTCTGTAGCATTTAAAAATGTTTGTTCAATTAGATTAGGTATAAGTTCAGCAGTCAAGTCATTTTCATTTATAGTGAATTGCGGGCCATCTTCTCCGTCTAATTTACTACCAAGACTTTCTCCATTTCGTGGTAAGAAAGCACAAAGATATACTAATTTATCGATTTTATTTGGTATAAGTTCAGCAGTTTGAGTAATAACGATTCCACCCATACTATGTCCAACAAGAATAACCTTTTCATTTTGTTGATTTATATTAGCTGTTACTGCATCAACATAGGAATCTAACGTTATATTTTGTGAAGGAGTTGTATCTTTCCCACTTCCAGGTAAGTCTAGTGTAATAACAGTGTGACCTAAAGCCTCTAGTTGAGGTTTTACTAATTCCCATGCCCATTCACCTTGCCATGCTCCATGTACTAAAATGTAAGTACTCATTTAATCAACACTCCTCTAGGGTATATAAGTTTCATCTATTTGTAATATTGATGATGTATACTCAGTGTAAATGAAGTGGTTTCATAAATATAATGAAGGTTATTTATAGATGATATAAATATATTTTATATAAGGAGAACAGAATGAATGTTTTTGATTTTAAAGTCTTTACATATGTGGCTCGTTTAAATAGTATTAGTCTGGCAGCAAAGGAATTACATATGACACAGCCAGCAATAACCCATATTATTAACAAATTAGAGAAACGATATGCTATAACGTTATTTGATCGCTCTAGACAAGGAACGATTCTAACTGAAAATGGAAAAGAATTTTTAGTTGGTGTGAATCGACTTCTAATGGAGTATGAAAAACTTGAGGAAACAGCTTTCCAGTTGAAGAATAAAAGCTTGTATAAAATTGTACTAGCTACGTATCCTTCCGTTACTGTATATTGTTTGGCGGAGTGTATTCAACTAGGGAATATTGATCATAGTCAATATGTACTTGCAGTTCGAGAAGGAAGCTATCAAGAAGTGTTAGATTGGCTATCATCAGGTAGTGCAGATTTTTCTATTTCTATAAAAGAAAATTTAATACAAGGATTTCATTATGATGTCATTGGTGAAGATCCGTATGTTATGGTTTCTTCAAAAAAAGTTCCGCCTAACCTTACTATTAATGATATAAAAAATTATCCTTTTATTATGCCGCTTTCTGGTTGCAAAGAAGTGCTCGAACCGTATTTGATGAAAAATGAAATAACAGTTAATAAAGTGATGGAGTCAGAATCAATTAGTTCAGCATTAGCACTTACTATACAAGTTAATGGCATAACAATCGTTCCGTTATCAGGACTACATAAGCAAATTATTAATGATTTCATTGTGCAACCGATAGAAATTACAATTCCACGACAACTTATTATGCAATGGTCACCTAAAAAAGAGAATGACCCGCTGCTTCTCGCGTTTGTTAAGAATTTATTAGCTCAACTACAGCAAAAGAAAAAATGAATATAATATTACAAAAGATAAGCTCATTTCACTAGAGCTTATCTTTTGTATGTATTACCAATAAAGAGCAGTATCATAAAATCCGATTAAAATAAGGAGAAAACCAGCTATACGCTGAATGCTATTTCCTATTTTCCTGCTCTTCTTTAGTAATGCCCCGTTTAATCCCAGATAGGAGATGAAGGACATTAATACGACGATAGGAAGAGCAGTTCCTATCGAAAAGAACGTTGGAAACAAGTACCCGTAATTAAATGATAAAGATAAAGGGATTAACGTTCCAAAAAATAGAACGAACATAGTCGGACAAAAAGCTAAGGAAAAGAAGAATCCGAGTAAAAATGAACCAACTTCATTTTGATTTCGTATAAATTTAATCGAGAAGAAATATCTTCTTTTTATAATACCTGACAACAGTAGCCCCATTAAAATTAATAGGGGTCCCATCATTTTTCGTAACCATGGAAAATACAAAGTCAATATTTGCTGAATCTCTTTTCCTAAAAACCATACTAATAGTCCAAGCGTCGTAAAAGCCATTATTTTTCCTAAAATGAATAAAAGTATATGTTTCCATACATGTTCCTTTTGTAAAGATTGGTTGCTATAAAGTGTAATAGCACTAATGTTTCCTGTTAATTGGCAAGGAGCAAGGGTACCTACTATGCCTAATAAAAACGAAAATAAAAGAGGTACAGATTTCGTAGCATTCGCGGCATCCATTAAAGGAGACATGAGTTGATAGCTCCATTCACTAATTGTTGAAAACACGTTATATTCACCCTTCTACTTAAATTGGAATGTTCCTTCATTAGCAATCTGCTTCCACGTATTACCCTCATCTGTAGAGAGGAATACATTTGATTTCATTGTAGCAAATACGATTTCGGCTGAATTTTGAGGGTTTTGTGAAATATACATAATTGCATCTTTAGAATCTAAAGGTGGAATTTGTATGTTTGTTTCTTCATTTGTAGCAATGGATTTCTTCGTTACGATTTGCTTATTGATAGGCGCATAAATAACATCTTCATTACTTAATGTAATTGCGGTCGATTCAAGTGATTTAGCGAATATTTCAAACGTATTTCCGTAATCTGTAGATAAATAAACACCATCTTTAGTACTTACCGCGACTACACTAGATTGATCTGGATGTACTGAAAAGGAGTGGATTGCACTTGAAAGCCCCTTCAATTTACTAGTTTTCCATTCTTGTCCATTGTTCGTACTGAAGTAAAAACCTTGTTGCAATTTAGAATTTGGACGTTCATTGTATAAATAAATTGTTTCCGTATTATATCCGACAGCAAGGTTATGAAAATCAGATTCTCCATAAAAAGCTAGCTTTTCGAGAGTATTACCACCATCAGAACTTTTCATTAATCCTAAAGGATTTTTTAAATTTGCTCCTGGTTCAGGATGACCGCTGGCAAAGAACCCGTTCTTCGTTGCTTGAAAGCCCATATAATCATGTAGTCCAGTTTTAGCTTCAAGCCATTTGCCATTTTGATAAACTTTTATCCCGCTATGAGTGGCGATAGAAACCCCAGACATATTTCCTGCATAGCCAATTCCGTGAATGTGCTCGATTTTTCCAGATGTAATTTCTTTATAGAAGTCTTGCGGACTCGTATTTGCTGTTTCTATATTTTTTGGTTGAGATTGCGCCGTTTCTTTTTTCACTGGTGCTGTTTCGACGTTGCTAGAACATCCTGAAATTATTAATAAAGAAGTAATTGCTAACCCTGTTGCTACATAATGTTTCAAAGTTATGGCTCCTTTCCTATATATGAGATTTTAAGTATATGGAATAAATATCAAGAAATTGTGGAGTGGTATGCATAATTTAGCGTGGAAGAGGCCCGAGTAATGAAAATTCTCCTTTCGCTATGAGTATAATTAATTGACGAAAAATTATAACAATAATAGAATAAATTGTATTGATGATTAGTTTCACAAGCATACATAGAACACTAGGGGGATTATTATGAAATCAACATTTTTTGCTCAAAATAGAGAAAGACTAACGAAAACATTACCTGATGAATCCGTTACGATTTTATTTGCGGGACAAGCACCGCATATGTCAGCTGATGCACATTATAAATTTGTACCGAATCGTAATTTTTATTACTTAACGGGAATCGATGAACCAAATGTTATTTTTATGCTGAAAAAGTTTGGGAATAGTGTAGAAGAGACACTTTTCATTGAAAAATCAGATCCAGTAATGGAAAAATGGGTTGGGAAGACAGTTTCTAGCGAAGAAGCAGAGGGAATTTCAGGTATAAAGAAAGTTGTATATTTAGATAGCTTTGAAAAGACAATGTCAAATATACTTTTTACAGAAAATGCGAAGCATCTATATTTAGATATAGAACGTCGTGATTGGAATGGTACGGAGACAAAAACATTAGCATTTGCTAAACATGTAAGAGAAAAATACCCACACGTAACAATTGGTAATGTATATCCGAACATTTGTGAATTACGAGTATTTAAAACAGAGGAAGAAATTGAAATTATTAAAGAAGCGATTGCTGTAACGAAAGATGGTATTTACAATGTGTTAAAAAATGCAAAAGCAGGCATGATGGAGTATGAATTAGAAGCTCAATTTGATTTTACACTGAAATCATCTGGCATTAAGCACCATGCGTTCAATACAATTTTGGCGAGTGGGAAAAATGCTACAGTTCTTCATTATGAAGATAATGATGCACAAATTCAAAATGGTGACTTAGTATTACTAGATTTAGGTGCTCAAAAAGACTACTATAACGCTGATATTAGTTATACATTCCCGGCAAATGGAACATTCTCTAGTCGTCAAAAACAAATTTATAATATTGTATTAAAAGCATTAAAAGAAACAACAGCGCTTATTAAGCCAGGATTAAAGTTCGCTGCATTAAATGAGCATACAAAAAAGGTACTGGCAGAAGAGTGTAAAGCAATTGGTTTAATTCAAGAAGATGAAGAGTTATCAAAATACTATTATCATGGTGTCAGCCATTTCCTTGGTTTAGATACACATGATGTAGGAACATATAAAGATAGAGTGTTAGAAGAAGGTATGGTTATAACAATTGAACCTGGTCTTTATATTGAGGGAGAATCAATTGGAATTCGTATTGAAGATGACATTCTTGTAACGAAAGACGGGTATGAAAACTTGTCAAAAGATATCATTAGGGAAGTTGAAGAAATTGAAGGATTTATGAGTGTAAATAATGAACATGTAAAAGGAAACCAAGCTGTAGTTAAATAATAAAAGAGTCATCACTAATTTATTTGAACTTTATCTCGAACCGTGGACAATTAAAAAATCCATGATTCGGGATAGGGTTCTTTTCTTCGAAATACTAATCTTTAATTATTAATCCTAATAAAGTAGCAAACTGAACAGCTTGATATGTTGATACTTTACATCCTCTTAAATCGTTCACTGAAACTGTAAGTGTATCAAAGGTAGAAGAACTAATATCTATCCCCTTCAGTGATGTCTGATCAAAATTAGCTTCATCAAGACTACATAATTGGAATTCAACTTTTTTAAGTTTACAGTCAAAAAAATCTGCATTATTTAATGAAGTTTCATTGAAGATGATTTTTTCTAGTTTGGAATTTCCAAATGCCGCTAAATTCAAAATTGAATTCTCAAATTTAACATTTCCTAAGCTAGATTCTGTGAAATTTACTCCGATTAATTTACTGTTTTTAAATTCGACTCTGTGAACAGAAGAATTGCTTAAATTAACATTTGATAAATCACAGTTTTCAAAACAAACATCTGTAATATCAATATTGCTAAAGTCTGTATTAGTAAACTTACAATTCTTTATCACTGCATCATACAATCGCACTCTATCTACACATTCATTTTCGAAAGTGGAGTCTATAATTTCACAGACTTCTAATGTTGGATCTTCTTCATAAAAAATATCTTGAAAATTCTTTGAAGATAACTCTGGTGAAATTTTTGGTCTATCAATTTTCATCGTATATCAATCCTCTTCTATTTGATATATTTGTGTAATTTGAGTCCATTGTCTGTAAAGAACATTAGTTCTTATTATACAAAAATCTAAGTTCTTTTGTGAAGAGTATTTTAGCTACATTTTTCTTATTTAATAATAGCAGTGTTATTGTTTCTTAAGAAATAACGTCAAAACAAATACGAGAACGGCTAGTATAGTCGCTACAAGGAAAATATTTTGTATTTCTAAAATATTCGCCTCTTGTAATGTCTCCGCTTTTAGTAATCTTCCAATTAGCTTACGTAAGATCTAATTACATCTCCTTATTTTCTTGAAAATCAACTTCTATAATGATTTTGAAAAAGAAAAAGGGGGGATTTTCCATGAAGCGATTTGTATTAGCAGCCGTTACAGTCTCTGTAATATTTTTAATTGCTGCCTGTTCTGTGACGACAAATACAACAAATGATCATAAAAATATGAATGATAAAAAAACACTACAGACTGAAACAGCTACAACACCATTGAAGGTTGAAAAAGGACCAGAAGTTACTTTAATAGCGAAAGAAGAAAAGCAAAAATTAAGTAACGGTGTTATTGTTCCAGTCTGGACATTTAATGGCTCATCTCCTGGTTCAGAAATTCGGGTGAAAAAAGGTGAAAAGGTGAAAGTGACATTAAAAAATGAATTATCTGCACCAGTATCTATTCATTGGCATGGATATCCTGTCCCAAATAATATGGATGGAATTCCAGGCGTGACACAAGATGCAGTTGAACCAGGAAAAAGTTTCACTTACGAATTTGAAGCGAACGTACCAGGAACGTACTGGTATCACTCGCATCAAGATTCTGTAAATCAATTAGATAGAGGTTTGTATGGAGCGCTCATTGTAGAAGATACAAAGGAAAAATATGATAAAGATTACACATTAATGTTGGATGAATGGGTTACAGATAAAGAAGAAATTAAAAAGCAGTTAAAAGAAATGACAAAAGGGCAAATAGGTAATAAATCTAAAGGTAATGAAAATGGGGAAAAGAATGATGATAAGAACGGCATGGATCATTCTGATATGAACATGGGTAGTGATAAAAAAGACTCTAGTAATATGGAAGGAATGGACCATGGAAATATGAAGATGGAAGGTCATGATATGAGTATGTATGATTTATTCACAATCAATGGAAAAAGCGGTGATTTAGTAGTGCCATTGAAAGTGAATAAGGGAGATAAAGTTCGTCTTCGACTCGTCAATGCTGGTTATCTATCACATGATATACATGTTCACGGTCATGATATAAAAGTGATTGCGACAGATGGTCAACCAATAAACGATCCAAAAGTTATAAAGGATAAAGTAATTTCAATCGCACCGGGTGAACGTTATGATATTGAATTTACTGCTAATAATCCTGGGAAATGGTATGTTGAAGACCATTCAAAAAATAAAGGTGCAAAAGGAATGAAAGCTGTTATTGAGTATGATGGCAGCAAAGAGATGAAAGATAAAGCAGACGAAAAAGAAAAATTACCGAAAGTAGATATAATGAAATATGGTACTAAAAAATTAGGTAGTTTCACATTAAATCAAGAGTATACTGCCACATATAATATGGACTTAAATACGCAAATGAATGGAAATGAAATGGTATATACAATTAACGGAAAGGTATTTCCGGATATTGACCCAATTCAAGTGAAAAAGGGTGATTTAGTAAAAGTGAAGTTGGTAAATCGTTCTAAAATGGATGATCACCCAATGCATTTACACGGACACTTTTTCCAGGTGTTGAGTAAAGATGGAAAACCGATAGAAGGTTCTCCAATTGTAAAAGATACATTGAACTTAAAACCGGGTGAAGAATATGAAGTAGCCTTTGTAGCAGACAATCCGGGTAAGTGGATGTTCCATTGTCACGATTTACACCATGCTTCAGCAGGGATGGTAACGGAAGTGAACTATACAGATTATAAATCTGACTATGTTCCAAACCAAAACATTCCTAATAAGCCAGAATAATAGGAAGCAGTTATCCTTTGGATAGCTGCTTATTCATTTTTGTTGCAAGTAATAATGTATATGTTGATTATGCCCAGGTGAAGGAGTATGATCTGGGAATGTCGCGAATACGGCAACGATAATTACTACACTAATTGAAAGTAATAACAAAAAACGCTGTTGGATAAAAGTAGAAAAGTTCTCCGATAATAATTGAATCACACAGGACATAGTAATCGTTATAGTAAGTAAAAGGCTAATGAACAATATACTATGAGCTTGTTGAGCGTTTAACATTTCTGTAATCATTGCTCCCATCATACTTGCCATTAATCCAGAGAACATTCCTTCTAAAGCAGTATATAGGTGAAAACGTAGACCGATTAAGAAACCGATAAAACCACTAATTAAAATAGCAAGCAAAGTAGAATATAGTAATTCCCCCTTAAAGAGAATGCCTAAGTAAAAACCAATACTTAAACCGATACTCATACTAAAAGACATAATAAATACCATATACTCCATTAGGGTACCCTTACGTTTAGAAATATAGGATGTAATAAGAATCGAGGTACAGCAAAGTGTTAAGGTAGTTAACGTATAAGCAAACATTATGATACCTCCTTGTCCTATCGTTCATTTCATCATATGTTTATATGGAGGGTACTTATGCTTATTAATATCTGCATATTATCTGCACAATTTCATAGATGTAAGCAAAGGAACGCTTGATTTTTTAGGGCGTCTTTTTTAATTATAAGCATGTGAAAGAAATTGTTATATTATGAGTTTCTATTGTGAAGCCATAAAGAATAAGCGTATAATATTATAGGTCTCCCATTTGCGAGACAAACCGCGAATGATAAATAAGATTGTTGTTTTATCATCGCTTCTAAACATATAGACAATGAAAGTAACACTGGAATACAGATAGGGAGTTATAAAATGAAATTAATTATTGCCGAGAAACCAGATCAAGGGTTGGCTCTTGTTTCACAGTTTAAATATCGCCGGAAAGATGGATATTTAGAGGTAGAAGCGAATGAGTTATTTCCAAATGGAGCGTACTGTACATGGGCAATTGGTCATTTGACGCAGTTATGTAATCCAGAGCATTATCACGCAGAGTGGAAAAAATGGTCACTTAATACATTACCGATGATTCCAGAACGTTTTCAATTTGAAGTAACAAAGTCAAAGTATAAGCAATTTAACGTTGTGAAACAGCTGTTACATAATCCACAGGTAACAGAAATCATTCACGCAGGAGATGCTGGGCGTGAAGGGGAACTGATCGTACGAAATATTATTAATCTTTGTAACGTGCAAAAGCCGATGAAACGTCTATGGATTTCATCTTTAACGAAGCAAGCTATTTACCAAGGATTTAAAAATCTACTTGATGAATCAGATACAATTAATACGTATTACGAAGCATACACAAGATCTTGCGCTGACTGGGTTGTTGGTATGAATGCATCACGTGTCTTTAGTATTTTGTTAAAGAAAAAAGGAATGAATGATGTATTTTCTGCTGGTCGTGTCCAAACACCAACGTTAGCATTGATTGTAAAGCGAGAGAAAGAAATTGAAAACTTTAAGTCAGAGCCTTTCTGGGAAGTGTTTGCAACCTTTAATATAGAAGGAAAGAAATATGACGGAAAATGGGAAAAGGATAATGAATCCCGCTTAAAAGATCCTGATATGGCGAATAAAATTGCGGCATTTTGCCAAGGGAAACCGGCTGTTGTGAAGGAAATGAAAACGGAGCGTAAAGAGTTTCAGCCGCCGCTTTTATTTAACTTATCATCACTGCAAGCAACGGCAAATAAAGCCTTTAAGTTTTCACCGAAAAAGACGCTTGATATAACGCAAGCACTATATCAAAAAGGGATTGTTTCTTATCCACGTTCAGATTCTAACTATGTTACACAAGGAGAAGCAGCGACGTTCCCTGATATTTTACAGAAGTTGAGTCAGTTTGATGAATATAAAGGCTTATTACCGGCTCCGGTTGAATCCATTATGAATAACAAGCGTTATGTAAATGAAAAGAAAGTAACAGATCACTACGCAATTATTCCGACAGAGCAAGTTACAAACCCAAGCAGACTATCAGGTGATGAAAAGAAAATATACGATATGATCGTAAGAAGGCTTATTGCAGCTCATTATGAAGTTGCAATCTTTGACTATACAACGATTGTAACGCTTGTAGATGAACGTGCTGAATTCATTTCAAAAGGAAAACAGCAAATTCAAGAAGGTTGGCGTAAAGTTATTTTTCAAGACGATAAAGATGACGAAACCATTCTTCCAATTGTAGCTGAAGGCGAAGAAGGAAAAGTTGTAAAGGTGAAAGTGAAAGAAGGAAAAACACAGCCACCGAAGCGCTATACAGAAGGACAACTTATTACGTTAATGAAAACAGCTGGTAAGTATTTAGAGAATGAAGAGCTGGAGAAAGTATTAAAGAAAACAGAAGGTTTAGGTACGGAAGCGACTCGCGCAGGTATTATTACGATGCTGAAAGACCGTAAGTATATAGATGTAAAGAAAACCAAGTGTATGCGACTGATAAAGGAAAAGTATTAATACCGCAATTGGTGATAAAATACTAGCTTCACCAGAAATGACTGCGAAATGGAACAACGTCTTGCGGAAATTGGTGAAGGTACAGCTTCACCAGCTACATTTATGGAACAGACGAAAAAGCTATCAGCTAAAATATTGAAGATGCAGTGGAAATGTCTGAGAAGTGGATTTCACTGGACTACATGTTGAATCGATTGAACGAAAAGGATCGAAATTTACAACGGGTAAAAAGGTTGGTAGCTGTAAAAAATGTGATGGCGATGTAATTGATAAGTCAACGTTTTACGGTTGTTCTAACTATAATACAACGCAATGTGATTTCACCATTTCAAAGAAGATATTAAGTAAAACAATTTCGCAAAAGAATATGACAAAGCTCTTAAAAGGTGAAAAAACTGATTTAATTAAAGGCTTTAAAAAGGGCGAGAAAACGTTTGATGCGAAATTAGAGTGGAAAGATAATAAGATTAATTTTGTATTTGAGAATTAATTTGTTAAAAGAGCATGACATAAAACTGTCATGCTCTTTTGTTTTTCTTTTATATAAAATTTAACGATAAAAAAAATCCTTTAAATAATAATTTTTTATTGTAAAACGATAAAACTTGTATTAAAATCAAAATCATAATAAATGAGTGAGGTGCTTTTGTTAAAAGGTAACAACCTTATTTTTAAAATTAGAGGAGGTATAACTATGAACATTAACAATTTGATTGTTAAAAATATGGATAACCCCCATGAGTTGGAGAAGATGTATAGAAAAGATCCGAAAGCTTTTAAAAAAGCATTCTCACAAGCATGGGACCAAAACCCTGATTCTCAAGTTCTAGTTGCTTGGTATGAAAGGTTGCATTTCAAGGAGAAAGTAAATAAAGAAAAAACATCTTTGTTTCAAAAAGGTTTCTTATTCATGGCCCTTTTAGCTATTCTGGCCGGCATAAGCACCAGGATCATTTTCCACTTTGTTGAGCAGGAAGCAATTGCTCCAATTAACTTGGCTTTTGGTGTAATTCCCTTTATTGCTGCTTATTTTGTTTACAATAATACTCCGAAAAAAAGTATTATTTATTCCCTTGCAGCGTTGTTTCCTAATTTCCGGGTATTATCTTAATACGCTGCCAGTAAATTATAAAGACAGTACCATACTTGCGTATTTACATCTTCCTATATTTTTATGGGTCTTAGTAGGGCTTGCATTTACAGGAAATGAATATTCAAAAGGCAGTACAAGATTAGCCTATATTAAATTTAATTTAGAATATTGTCTTCTCTACGGGAGCATGGCAGTGAGCGGAATGATACTTGCGGTATTCACCATGCGTTTATTTAGCTTTGTTGACTTAGATATAGGAGAATTCTATTTTAGTAATGTTGTTTTATTTGGAGCAGCGGCTCTCGCTATTGTGACTGCATACTTAGTATCAATGAATCTTAAGCTTGCTAAAAATATTACACCATACATATCTAAAATTTTTAGTCCTCTCGTCCTGATTACCTTGCTTATCTATCTTATAACGGTAATTTGGGTCGGGAAAAATCCATTCTTGGATCGCAATTTCCTAATGGCCTTCAACGGAATACTGCTTGGCGTATTGGCTGTTACTATATTTTCTATCGTTGAGAGTGACTCGGACGAGAAAAAGAACATTTCAGATTATATAAATTTTTCCTTAATTGTTCTGGCGCTTATTATTGACACTGTCGCATTGTCAGCCATAGTATTCAGACTTTCTTCTTACGGGATTACACCTAATAGACTTGCTGTTTTAGGTGTAAACATACTGGTCTGGGCAAATTTAATTTGGATTATGTTTTCCTATATGCGTTTCTTGCAAAATAAATCAGGACCAAAAGCTATCCAAGATGCCGTTACGAAGTATTTGCCAATATACGGACTTTGGGCAGCTTTCGTTATATTTACGTTTCCTATCATTTTTAATTAGAAAGGATCTGTTAATGTAACGAAAAGTTAATTCTCTATAACATATAAAATTTTTAGAGCCGATCAATTTATAATTGGTATTATTACGTTTGTAGTTTCGGTAATTTCATTTGTATTGATAAATAAGAAGTAAGTGTTGTAAGTAATCTTTCCATAATAAAAAACGTCCCAAAATGGGACGTTTTTTATTATGCATATTGCCGTTTTTTCTTAATAAGCAACAAAACTTGTGACACACAAGCTAGTACCGGTAACTCAATCAATGGTCCAATAACGAGTGCAAGTGCGATAAGAGGCTCGTCTGGAAAAGCTGTTACAGCGATAGCGAGTGCAACAGGTGAGTTTCTTGCTAACGTTGTTAAGCTTAGACTTACTGTATCTTTGTAAGATAAATGCATGATGCACCCGATAAATTGTCCTAGTAAGAAATTAATGATGAAGAACAATAGAACAGGAACGAGTAATAATAAAACGACATTCATATTTTGCAGTAAATATTTACCTTGTGATGCAAACATCGCTACTATTGCTAAACTTAAAAATACAATTTGAGCAGAGCTGAAAAACGGAATGAGTTTATTCTCGAGAGTTTCAGCTTTTTTCATTTTATTCATAATGAACTTTGTAGCGTGTGCAAGTATAAATGGTAAGACGATTACGATAACAATACTTTCTACTAAAACAGAAATCGCTACAGTTTTCATGACACCAGCAAATAAAAATAAATAAATGGGAAGGAGCAGTACTTGCAAAATTAAATTTACAGGTAAAATTGCAGTAGAAAGTGCTACATTACCTTTCGCTATTTCAGTAAAGATTAAGTACCAATCTGTACATGGAGTAACCATTAACATTATAAATCCAACCCAAAGTGCTGGATGATCGGAAAGAAATAGTGCTCCTAACCCCCAAGCGAGTAAAGGTGTCCATAAGAAGTTAATAGTAAGACTTGTTCCAGCAAATTTTAAATTGCGAAATCCGTTTTTTATTTCTTTTAATGGAATGCTGAGGAATAATCCATATAGCATGAAAAATAAGAAGGGGACAATAAATTTGTCTGAATACGTATGTATCATATTAAATTGTCCGAGTACGATGCCGCATGTAACAGCAAAAAGAATAATAAAAGTTTGAATCTTTTCTATAATGCTCATGAATAAATCCTTTCTATATATGAATTTTCCTCTCAAAGTTTATTATACAAGTAATAAAGATGTATTTGGTGTTCAATTGTATTTTAGTTAATATTTTTAAATTGAGATTTTATTTTTTATTAAAAGTTACTTGACTAAAGTAAGTGACTATATTACAATCACTTACATAAGGTAATTAAATAACAAAAAGTTATGATAGCGTAACTTAAGGTATCTATTGGAACTTTTTCTTAGAATAAGAATTTTTATGATGATGAATAATGAATATGAAAAGAAAGATTAGGTGAAGAAAATGGGACTATTTAGCTCATTATTTGGTAAAAAAGAAGAAAATACGAATGTAGAGGGGAATAAAAAAATGTCAAAAGTATTATTTGTAAAAGCAAACGATCGTCCAGCGGAGCAAGCAGTTAGTTCAAAAATGTATGAAACATTTGTAAGTACTTATAAAGAAGCAAATCCAAATACAGAAATTACGGAATTAGATTTATTTGCATTAGATCTTCCTTATTACGGAAATATCGCGATTTCAGGTGGATATAAACGTAGCCAAGGCATGGAGTTAACAGCTGAAGAAGAGAAGGCAGTTGCTACAGTAGATCAATATTTAAATCAGTTTTTAGAAGCTGATAAGGTTGTATTTGCATTCCCATTATGGAACTTTACAGTACCAGCGCCATTAATCACATATATTTCATACTTATCTCAAGCTGGAAAAACGTTTAAATATACAGCAAATGGCCCAGAAGGTTTAGTTGGTGGTAAAAAAGTAGTTGTGTTAGGTGCTCGTGGTTCAGATTACTCTTCAGAGCAAATGGCTCCTATGGAAATGGCAGTTAATTACGTAACAACGGTACTTGGATTCTGGGGAATTACAAATCCAGAGACAGTTGTAATTGAAGGACACAATCAATATCCAGATCGTTCACAACAAATTGTTGAAGAAGGTCTAGAAAACGTTAAAAAAGTAGCAGCAAAATTTTAATTCATGATAGTAAATGGAAAAACCAACATGGATGACCATGTTGGTTTTTTAGTCTATTTTTCATGTTAAAAAATGTATATTTATAAAATAAAAGAAAAGTTCGAAAATAGTATTGCAAAATATTATATAGCAAACTATAATGAGTTCAAGAATAGTTGATACTTAAATTAAATATTCAGAAAATTCAATTAGTTAAAATTGGAAAATGAGATAAGGAAACTTGAATGGGGGGTTATATTATGGCGAATAAAGTACCGTTTTCGTTCATAGTAGTTATTGGATTAATGTTATTTGCACTATTTTTTGGAGCGGGAAATTTAATTTTCCCAGCGATGCTTGGTCAATCAGCAGGAGAGAATGTATGGATTGCTAACGCTGGATTTTTAGTAACTGGTGTTGGATTACCATTACTAGGTGTGCTAGCATTTGGTTTTTCAGGTAAAGATGATTTGCAGTCGTTAGCTAGTCGTGCTCACCCAGTGTTTGGGATTGTGTTTACAACAGTTTTATACTTAGCGATTGGTCCGTTATTTGCAATACCGAGAACAGGAAATGTTTCTTATGAAATTGGTCTTAAACCGTTTATGCCAGAAGGAGTAGGTTCTACACCTTTAATTCTTTTCACAATTATATTCTTTAGTATCACTTGTTTTTTTTCGCTAAATCCCGCGAAAATTGTCGATATTGTTGGAAAAATCTTAACACCAATTAAGTTGACTTTCATCGGTATTTTAGTAATCGTTGCTTTTATACATCCGATTGGAGATATGCAAGCACCAGTGGAAGCTTATACATCACATGCATTCTTTAAAGGATTCCAAGAAGGATACTTAACGATGGATACGCTTGCATCATTCGTATTCGGGATTATCATTATCAATGCTATTAAAGAAAAAGGTGCGAAAACGAAAACACAAATTATGGTCGTTTGTGCAAAAGCGACAATTATTGCAGCATCTATTTTAGCAATTATCTATACAGCACTTTCTTATATGGGTGCTTCAAGTGTTGCAAAGCTTGGACATTTAGAGAACGGCGGAGAAGTATTAGCGAAAGTTTCTAACTACTATTTCGGATCATATGGCGGAGTATTATTAGGATTAATGATTACAGTAGCTTGTTTAACAACTAGTGTGGGACTTGTATCAGCATGTTCTTCATTCTTCCATAAGTTATTCCCAAATGTTCCTTACAAAGCAATTGCAATCACGCTATGTGTATTTAGTGCAATTGTTGCAAATGTAGGATTAACACAGTTAATCGCAGTTTCTGTTCCAGTATTAACAGCAATTTATCCACTAGCAATCGTATTGATTTTCTTAACATTCTTCCATTCATTATTCAAAGGAAGAGCTGAAGTTTATCAAGTGAGCTTAATCGTAACATTTATCATCAGCTTATTCGATGGATTAAGTGCAGCTGGAGTTAACATTGAAGTAGTAAGCCAAGTGTTCACTAAATTCCTTCCGATGCAGGAAGTAGGATTAGGCTGGATCTTCCCAGCGATTATCGGTGGATTTATCGGATATGGACTTAGCATTTTAAAAGTGAAAAACCAAGTTCAACCAGCAACTAGAGCGGATAAGAAAATAGGTTAAATAAAAAAAGTTATAGAACTTGTTTCTATAGCTTTTTTTGTTACTATTAATAATGAGAAAAAATAAAGTAGTAGGGGAAATAAAATGAAAAAAACAATTGATCATATCGGAATCGCAGTTCGTGATATAGATAGTACGATACGTTTTTATGAAAATGTGTTACTAGGAACTTTAATAGATCGTTACGTAAGTGAAGCTCCTGGTGTGGAAAGCGAAGTAGCCATTCTTGAAGTGGATGGAGATAGAATTGAATTACTTGCACCGACGAATAATACGACATCTCCAATTGCCCGTTTTATTAAACAAAAAGGTAAAGGTGTTCATCACGTTGCGTATCGTGTCGATGATTTAGATGTGGCTCTAGAAGAGTTAAAAGAACAAGGTATTCGGACATTAGAGCATACACTACGCATTAATAAGCACGGTAGAAGGTTAATTTATCTTAACCCAGCGGATACTGAAGGAACGATTATCGAGTATTGTGATTATCCGGAAGAGAAATAGAAGAGGGATATTTTTTTAAAGGTGTTACGTAATAACGTAATACCTTTTTATTTATGTATTTCACATTTTCTTCACAAATGATTCACGATAACTTTTCTTCTTTGATAACTTACATAAATATATTTTATGATATAATAACAATCGGCTTTAAAAATGTAAGTTGTATCTATCATAATAGTTACTATTATATTGGAAGTTTAGAGGTGGAAGAGAAATAAAGAGTTATACTTTCTAGAAGTTTATATTTAATCAGGTTAATATTTTGCCCAGAATCAAACTTTGGAAGTTAAAGTAATGAAAATAGAGCAATGAGGAAGAAAGAAGTGAAATGAGTGTGAAAGTAATGAAAAGGTTAGGGACATTGTTATTACTTGTGTGTGTGCTTATCATATTGATCCCTCAAAGTGCATCTGCTCATGCGTACGTTGTGAAATCAAACCCTACTGAAAATGAAACATTGAAGAAAGCACCATCTGTTGTAAAAATCGAATTCGATGAGGACATACAAGTTTCACGTTTTAATACATTGTACGTGAGAGATACATCAGGTAAAAGGGTCGATTTAAAAGATGCTCATATTGATAAAAAAAATAAAAAACTATTAGAAGCCGGATTAAAAGAAAACCTCAAAAATGGTCTCTACTCTATTCAGTGGAAAGCTATTTCAGCTGATGGACATCCAATTCAAGGGGTTATTCCATTCCGTATTGGATTAGCGGAAGCGGAAACAGACGATGTACAAGTGGAAGAGATGGGGTATGTTCCGCAAATTGATATGATCATGGAACGTGGAATTTTATATACAAGTTTCTCACTATTTATAGGAGTGCTATTCTTTAATCTTATTATGTATAAAGGGAATGCAACCTCGGTTCGATCAAGGAGTAAGAACATAATATGGATTTCCTTATTAGGGATATTTACTAACTTGTTATTCAATCTACCACTGCAAGCGAAAATAAATGCTGATGTTTCATGGCTAGAAGCATTCAATCCTTTACTATTAAAAGAAACGTTACAGCTTTCTGTTTTTAGTTATGTTTGGATTACTCAAATGGTTCTCATTAGTTCGCTTATAATCGTTACGTATTTTGCGATGAGGCGTGAGAAGCTATCGTCTTTTAAAGTATGGAGTATTCCAATAGTGCTGTTTATTGGAATACTTGTTATGAAAGCATTTAATAGTCACGCATATGGTTTAAAGTTTAAAGATATTGCTGTTGTTATGGATTTTTTACATTTATTCGCAGCTTCATTATGGATTGGTGGTTTATCGTCTATTATTCTTCTGTTACGTAAAGAGGATAACAAATGGAATATGTATTGGGATATGATTAAGCGTTTTTCACCGTGGGCAACATGCGCTGTCATTGTGATTTTAATAACAGGTCTTTTTAACAGTACATTTTTTATTCCAACAATCCACTCGTTATTTGATACGAAGTATGGATTAGCTTTACTAGCAAAGATACTTTTATTCGTTTTCATGGGGATATTGGGAATTATTCATTATGTGAAAGGGAAAATGAGAGCGGAGCAAGGATTAGGTGCTACGGTGAAAGTAGAGTTTATCATTGGAATTATCATTTTCGTCATCGTAGCTTTTATGACAAACGTACAAACACCACCGATGCCTCCTACTGGACCTTTTACAGAGAGTAAACAATTAGATAATGGATATGAAATGACGCTAAATGTAAGTCCTAATAGAGTAGGACAAAATATATTCCATATTACTTTAAAGGATGAGAACGGACAACCCGTTACTGATATGGAACAAATTATATTAACGACTCAATCGTTAGATATGAATATGGGAAAAGGATCATTTAAAGTTTCGGCAGTTTCACCGGGAGAATATGAAGCAGAAGGTATGTATATTAACATGACAGGAAACTGGAATATACAAGTACATGGATTAACGAAATCGCTTGATAGCTTCGATACGGATTATAAATTTATTGTAGGTGGCAGATAAAGTGAAACTTTAAGCAGCCCTCATCAATTGGGCTACCCGGCGAATAGCGGGATAAAGAGTAGGTATAGATAAAAAGGAGCTAATTGAAAATGGAACGTATAAAAAAATTAGGAACAACAATGATCGCAACAGCAATTACAATGGGAATGTTTTCGTTACCTGTTAGTGCGCACGTTACTGTGAAGCCAGCAACTTCTGACATCGGTTCTTGGGAGACTTACACGATAAAAGTACCAGTTGAAAAGAATATAGCAACAACAAAAGTTACACTGAAAATACCGTCTGGTGTGGAATTCCAACAGTATGAACCAGTGCCAGGGTGGAAAATGGAAGAGCAGAAAGATAATGCCGGAAAAGTGAAAACTGTAGTATGGGAAGCAATAGGAGAAGGGATTTTACCCGGTCAGTTCCAGCGATTTACTTTCGTCGCTAAAAATCCGGATAAAGAACAAAAAATAGCTTGGGATGCATATCAACAATATAAAGACGGAGAAATTGTTGAATGGACAGGCGATGAGAAAGCTGAAAAACCGCATTCACTTACTACAATTGCAAAAGGTACGTCATTAACAGGAGAACATGGTGAAGTATCTAATGTAGAAAAGAATGAAGGTACCAGTAATATGCAATTTATAGCGATTGTTTTATCTATTTTGGCAATTGTATCTTCGGTAGGTGCGTGTGTTTTTGTAGTGCGTCGTAAAAAATAAGATATAAAAAAGAGCCTACAAATAGTAGGCTCTTTCTCATATTTATTTCACTTCAACCTGCTGCCTTACAGCAAGTGTTTTCGGCTTTATATTTACAAAACAAATGCTCACAACAATAAATAATAGGCCAATAAATAAGCTCATTGTAATGGCTTCATGTAAGAAGATTGAACTTACAATAATAGCGATAAGGGGAATAAGGAATGTATAAGCCCCTACTTTACTCGCTTCACCAGCTCCAACGAGTGTGAAGTATGCAAGCCACCCCATTGCAATAACAAAGAATGAAATAAAGAGTAGTACACTAACAAATGGCATACTCCAAGCAATACTAGACCAACTTTCAAATTCTGAGCCAAATCCGATTAAACAAAGACCACCGATAAGAAGCTGAATTGTTACCATCCAAATGGCATTCACACGGTGACCAGTCTTCTTAATGAATACTGTGCCAAGTGCCCAGCCAATAGCGCATCCTAACGCGAGAAGGATTCCAATAACAGAAATATGTCCTGTTAAACTGCTTGAGCTAATAACACCTACACCAATAAATCCGAGAACAAGCCCGAAAATTTTCAAGCCGTACATTGATTCTTCAAGCCATATCCACGAGAAAATACCGAGTAAAACTGGTTGTAGAAATACAATGGCGGAAAATAACCCAGCAGGCATATATTGAAGACCAACAGTTTGTAACCCGTAAAATATAATGATGTTAAGTAAAGAAGAAATAACGTATAAATGCCACGTTTCTTTTAAATGTAATTCTTTATATTTGGGTAGAGCGAAAAGGAGTAAAATGAATCCTCCAATTAAAGTTCGAACGCCTGCAAATAAAACGGGTGGTGTATAATGCAGGGCAAACTTAGATAAAGGCCAATTGATTCCCCACATGAAAACGAGAAAGGTAAGGATTATGGCCGTCTTAGTTCGAGAAAGCTGTGTCACGGTAAGACCTCCTTGTTGTTATTCATTTCACTATGATATGATATCGAATGTAATAAATAAAATGAATCTTTTTTATAAGGAGTATAAGTGATTAGTTATGACTATTACACAACTGCAAGTATTAATAAAAACTATTGAGTTAGGTAGTTTTACGAAGGCTGCCAGGGTGTTAAATATGACGCAGCCAGCTGTAAGTCATGCCATTTCAAGTATTGAGTCAGAGTTAGGAGTTACGATTCTTATACGTGATAAACGACAAGGATTACTCGTTACGGATGTAGGAAACAGAATTCTTGTACATATTAGAGAGATTTTGAACGGTGTAGAGAAGATTGAACAAGAAGTTGCGATGGAGAAAGGACACGAAGTGGGGACGATTCGAATTGGGAGTTTTCCGAGTGCTTCTGCACATTTCTTACCGAAAATGATAAACCATTTTAAGGAGAAGTATCCGAGCTTAGAGGTCGTTCTTTGTGAAGGAACAATTAAAGAAGTTGAAGATTGGTTAATATCGAGGGTTGTTGATATAGGAATTGTTATTTTGCCTAATAAAGAGATGGAGATTGTCCCGTTAACGAAGGGAAAAATGGTTGCTATCTTAAGAGAGGATCATCCTCTTTGTAAGAAGGACTCTATTACAATTCGTGATTTGGAGAATGAACCGATCATATTATGTAAGGGCGGATACGAACCACCCATCATTGATATGTTTAAACAAGCCAACATACCACTTCGGGCTGAGTATGTAATTTCTACCGTTACTACAGCTTTAAATATGATTCAAGAAGGATTAGGCATTGCAATATTAGCTGAATTATCTTTAACGAATTTACCACAGAATGTGCAAACGAGAGAATTGGAACCGCAAGTATGGAGAGAAATTGCTTTAGCTGTTCCTTCATTAAAGGATTCTTCAATCGCTGTACAGCTATTTATTGAAGAATTTCAAGCGCTATTTGCAGAATAAAAAGGGGTGTCTCATATATCATAATGGGGCACTTTTTAATTTACTTATAAAAAATCTATGAAAAGGATTGACTTATTTTTTAGTTGTAACTATAATGATTACATCGAGGTGGTGATTACGATGAAAATTAGTAGCCGCTTTACCATAGCTGTTCATATTTTATCTATTTTGAAAAACAATCCATCTTCACTTTGTACTTCAGACTATATGGCTGAGAGTGTTAATACAAATCCAGTAGTCATTCGTAAAATCATGTCGTACTTGAAACAAGCTGGCTTTGTTTACGTAAATCGTGGACCGGGTGGCGCGGGATTACTAAAGGATTTACATGAAATCACATTGTTAGATGTGTATCATGCAGTGAACGTAGTCGAAGAAGACAAGCTATTTCATATTCACGAGCAACCGAATCCAGATTGTCCAATTGGGGCGAATATTCAAGCGGTGTTAGAAATTATTTTAATTCAAGCACAATCCGCGATGGAAGAAGTTTTGAGAAATATTACGATGGGGCAGTTGTTTGAAACTTTGCAAGAAAAAATGAATGCTTAAATAATATTTATATTTTTTTATCATCAATGTAACTGATTTGATTACAACGATAAGGTAAGGTGTAAAAGTTATGACTGTAAAAATGAAAGTATACTCAGATTTTATATGTCCGTTTTGTTTTTTAGCAAAAGGTCCATTAGATGAGGTAGCGAAAGAGAAAGATGTAGAGATTGAATGGATGCCATTTGAATTACGTCCAAGTCCATATTCAAAAATAGATCCATGGAATGAACCAGAAAAATTAGGTTCATGGGATGCTTTCATTCTTCCGACAGCGAAGAAGTTAGGAATTGATATGCGCTTGCCACGTGTTTCACCACATCCATATACACATTTAGCTTTCGAAGGATGTCAATTTGCGAAAGAACGTGGACTAGGTAATGAGTATCATCACCGCGTATTCACAGCATTTTTCCAAGAAGAGCAAAACATTGAAGATATTGATGTGTTAACAAAATTAGCGGTAGAAGTAGGACTTCCTGAGGCGGAATTTAAAGATGCTTTAGTAACTCGTAAATATAAAGAAAAGCATCAAGAAGCAATTCAACACGCATATGATGAAGCGAATATTATGGCTGTTCCAACTGTCATGATTGGAGATGAAGTCATTCAAGGACTTGCTAGTAAAGAAACACTAGAAAGGGTCATTGATAAAGAAATTGAAAAGGATAAAACAAATTCATTTGAAGGTATGCAATGTAATACCGATGGATATTGCTAATTCGCTTGTTATGAAATAACAAAATAAATGATAAAACAAACATTTGGAGGAATTAAAATGTCAGCAACTACAACAAACTTAAAAGAAGCAATCGTGAACCGCCGTTCAATTCGTAAAGTAACAAAAAACGATGCAATTACGAAAGAAAGAATTGAAGAAGTGTTAAAAACAGCTTTACACGCACCAACATCTTTCAATATGCAAAGTGGTCGTATGGTTGTATTAATGGATGGAGAGCATGAAAAGTTTTGGGATATCGTTAAAGAAACACTAAGAGCACGCGTACCAGCAGAAAACTTTGAAGCGACTGTAGAAAGACTAAAAGGCTTCCATGCAGGTGTAGGAACAGTTCTATTCTTTGAAGATCAAGCAACTGTAGAAAAAATGCAAGAAAATGCCCCATTATACAAAGATCAGTTTCCATTCTGGTCTCATCAAGGAAATGCGATGTTACAACATACTGTGTGGATGCTATTATCTGCTGAAGGAATTGGGGCGTCATTACAACATTACAACCCAATCGTAGATGCTGAAGTGAAAGAAACTTGGAACATTCCGGCAGAGTGGAGCTTAGTAGGTCAAATGCCATTTGGTGAACCAAACGAACAACCAGCAGAAAGAACGTTCTTGCCTACTGAAGATGTAGTGAAATTTTATTAAGAAATACAATATGTAACGAGAAGGAAGCTGTGCTTAAAAACAGCTTCCTTTTTTGTAGTGGTGTTAATTTATGCGCATTTAGGGAAGAAATATAAGAAATAATACGGTGAGAAGGGAATTAGAAAAATGAATGATGAGAAAAAATATACAGTGGTAGGTACTGATGTTGAGGAAGTAAAGCGTTTAAATAAAAATTCAGGGTTAACGTATAATCAAGTGAAAGAAATGTTAGCAAAGCAAATGCAAAAAAAGAAGTAATTAGATTGAAATCTTTCATTTTTTCATTTAGCATTTTGATTGGAGAGAGTTAAGTAAAAGGTAACTCTCTTTTTTGTATAGCTAAGCATCTTATAGAGTGGAGGAAGCAACATGAAGAAATGGGTAAAGGTAACGCTGTCTATCACTGGAGGCATTGTCTTATTAGCGTGTGCCGGCGGATATTACGTGTATAAAAATTATTTTCCAAAGGAACCTGAGCGTATTGTATATGATAAAGAAAGAGTGCTACAACCGATACATAATCAGCTTAAAGGAATCAATATAGAAAATGTAAAGATAAAAGAAAGAGAAGTCGTAAATGCGACTGTAGATGAGCTTCAAAAAATGATTGATGATGGAAAGTTGTCATATGAAGAATTAACGAGTATTTATCTCTTTAGAATACAAGAACATGATCAAAATGGAATAACATTAAATTCTGTTACAGAGATAAATCCTAATGCGATGGAAGAAGCAAGAAAGTTAGATCAAGAGCGGGGTAGAAACAAAAATTCGAATTTATATGGTATTCCTGTCGTTGTAAAAGATAATGTACAGACGGAAAAAGTGATGCCGACTAGTGCAGGAACTTATGTATTAAAAGATTGGATTGCAGATCAAGACGCAACAATTGTGAAGCAGTTGAAAGAAGAAGGAGCATTTGTTTTAGGAAAAGCGAATATGTCTGAGTGGGCGAACTATTTATCTTTTACAATGCCAAGCGGGTATAGCGGGAAGAAAGGACAAAATTTAAACCCGTACGGTCCGATTACATTCGATACTTCAGGATCAAGTTCAGGATCTGCTACAGTAGTTGCAGCAGATTTTGCGCCGCTTGCAATTGGAACAGAAACGACGGGATCGATTGTTGCACCAGCGGCGCAGCAATCAGTAGTTGGGTTACGTCCATCTTTAGGTATGGTAAGTAGAACAGGAATTATTCCATTAGCTGAAACTCTTGATACAGCAGGACCTATGGCAAGAACAGTAAAAGATGTAGCAACGTTATTTAATGCAATGATAGGTTATGACGAAAAAGATGTTATGACAGAAAAAATGAAAGATAAAGAAAGAATTGATTATACAAAGGATTTATCAATAGATGGATTAAAAGGGAAAAAGATAGGGCTTCTTTTTTCTGTAGACCAACAAGATGAAAATAGAAAAGTAGTAGTAGAAAAAATTAGAAAAGACCTTCAAGATGCAGGTGCGATATTAACTGATAATATCCAGTTAAGTGCTGAGGGTGTAGATAATTTGCAAACATTAGAATATGAGTTCAAGCATAATGTAAACGACTATCTTTCACAGCAAAAGAATGTACCGGTAAAATCGTTAGAAGAGATTATAGCGTTTAATAAAAAGGATAGTAAAAGACGAATAAAATACGGACAAACATTAATTGAAGGGTCTGAAAAATCTGCTATAACGAAAGAAGAGTTTGAAAACGTAGTGCAAACGAGTCAAGAAAATGCAAGAAAAGAGCTAGATAGGTATTTAGTAGAAAAAGGTTTGGATGCTCTAGTTATGATTAATAACGATGAAGTCCTTCTATCAGCTGTAGCTGGTTATCCGGAATTAGCGGTTCCTGCTGGATATGATAAAAATGGAGAACCAATCGGTGTAGTGTTTGTAGGGAAACAGTTTGGTGAAAAAGAGCTTTTCAATATTGGATATGCGTATGAACAGCAGTCCAAAAATAGAAAATCACCTAGTTTATAAAAGATTATATGAAAAATAACTGCCACCGAAATTATGTTGGTGGATTCCAGTTAAACGAATCTAACAATATGAAAAGAAAAAAAGGATTCTTCTCAATTAGTAAGAAAGATTGTCTATAGGAGTTCATAAAATGTAATATATTCAATTTCCATCCATTGAAGGGGGAGGTTAATTCTTAATGAATGAAGTAAAGAGTTTTTTTCGAAGTGGAGGGTTTCAACGGTTTCTCGTTTTAATAATAGTAGCGCTTGTATTATACGCATTAAAAAGTATGATTAATTTAATATTAATTACGTTTATACTGACGTTTTTAATGGATCGATTTCAACGTTTTATTTCAAGAAAATTGAAAGTAAACCGGAAAATTGTTATTGCATGTTTATATATAATACTAGTTTCCTTTATAGGCACAACATTATATAAATATTTACCTGTGCTGACGATACAAATTTCACAATTAATTTATCAATTTAAACTGTTTTTTCAAAATCCACCTGATAATGAAATCGTTAAATATGCACTTTCGACAATTAATGGGATGGAAGTATCAAAATATATAGAACAAGGTGTAGACGTCATATATCAATCAATAGCAAATATAGGGAAGGTAAGTTTACAAATATTATTATCTCTAATTTTAAGCTTATTTTTCTTATTAGAAAAAGAGCGTATTATTACATTTACATCAAAGTTTAAAGATAGTAAGTTAAAAATCTTTTATGAAGAAATTGCATATTTTGGTGAAAGATTTGCAAGATCGTTCGGCAAAGTAATTGAGGCTCAGTTTTTAATTGCCGTTGTAAATTGTATTCTTACTGTCATTGCATTAATCGTTTTAGGATTTCCACAGCTACTTGTATTAGCTGTTATGATTTTCTTACTAGGGTTGATTCCTGTTGCAGGTGTAATTATTTCTTTGTTTCCACTTTGTATCATTGCTTACAACGTAGGCGGAGTTATATACGTAGTATACATACTCGTATTCATAACAGTAATCCATGCTCTTGAAAGTTATTTTTTAAATCCGAAGTTTATGTCTGCAAAAACAAATTTACCAATATTCTACACATTTATGATTCTCATCTTCTCAGAGCATTTCCTTGGAATATGGGGGCTTATTATCGGGATACCAATCTTTATCTTTTTATTAGATGTACTTGATATAAATAATGAGAATGCGACTAAAAAATAAGAAATGATAGAAAATCACTAAAAAGTCATAGGAGATAATGAAAATAAAAAGCAATCCAAAATAAATTGGATTGCTTTTTATCTTAATTAAAGAACTGGAGCCATTGTTTCTTTCAATACTTGAACAGAGTGGTCGAATTTTAATTCTTCATCTTCACTTAATTCAACCTCTAAAATTTCACGAACACCGCCGCGATTTAAAACAGCAGGTACCCCGATATAAACATCTTTTTGACCGTATTGACCTTCTAAGTAAGCTGATACAGTTAATACACTATTTTCGTCGTTTAAAATTGCTTTTGTAACACGTAGAAGTGACATACCGATACCATAATAAGTTGCGCCTTTACGCTCAATAATATGGTAAGCTGCATCACGGACGTTTATGAAAATTTTGTCTAAATCTTCTTGATTATACGTGTTGTCTTTTTCAAGCAGTGTTTGTAGTTTTTGGATACCAACGGAAACATGGCTCCAAACTGGAAGTTCAGTATCGCCGTGTTCTCCGATAATATAAGCGTGAATGTTGTGTGGACCAATATCGAAGTACTCACCTAACATATAGCGGAAACGAGCAGAATCAAGCGTTGTACCAGAACCGATTACACGTTCTTTCGGTAAACCAGATTCTTTCCAAGTTACGTAAGTTAAAATATCTACAGGGTTTGTTGCGATTAAGAAGATGCCATCAAATCCGCTATCCATAATACTGCGAACGATTTGTTTGAAGATTTTAGCGTTTTTCTCAACTAAATCTAAACGTGTTTCGCCTGGTTTTTGTGGTAATCCAGCTGTAATAACTACAAGGTCAGCATCTTTGCAATCTTCGTAGCTGCCTTTCCATACTCTAGTTGGAGCTGGTGCGAATGGAACAGCATGACTTAAGTCCATTGCTTCCCCTTCAGCTTTTGCCTCATTTACATCGACTAAAACAAATTCTTCAGCTACAGCCTGGTTAATCATGCAGTAAGCATAACTACATCCAACTGCTCCTGTTCCTACTAATACAACACGGTTAATACCTTTTTTCATTTCAAAATTCCTCGCAATTTCATTGATTTTATTATGTAAGATAATACGTCTTACTTCTATAGAGTCATATCTAGTTTATTACATTTTATAAAAGATATTCAAGTATTTGAAAATGTATCCGTGCAAACCCGCGAACAAAACATAGGAATTCAGTGAACCGAATATAATTCAGTAAAATCCTTTGTAAAAGGGGAAATGGCATGGGGAATCCATTAGCAATGGAAGAAATGCTTCATATTATTCATGCAGGGCTTGTTAAAAAGAATAACCCAAAACGGATTACGATTGCAGGTGCAGGGATTTCTGGATTAGTTGCAGGTTCTTTATTAAAAGAGGCTGGGCACGAAGTAACGATTATAGAAGCAAATAACAGAATAGGTGGCAGAGTGTATACGATTCGGGAACCATTTAGTGTGGGTTTATATTTTAATGCGGGACCGATGAGAATCCCTGACACCCATAAGTTAACCTTAGCGTATATTCATAAATTTAAACTACCTTTAAACCTTTTTATAAATAAAACTTTTGCAGATATCATTTATACGAATAACATTCAAACGAGATTGAATGTGTTTGAAAATGATCCAAGTGTACTTGAATATCCGGTTTTGGATAAAGAAAGAGGAAAAACGGCAGAAGAGCTAATGATTGAAGTATTAGAACCAATACTAAATTACATTAAGAAGGATCCTGATAAAAACTGGCTTATCGTTGAAAAAAAGTATAAAACGTATTCGCTTGGTTCATTTTTAATGGAGTATTATTCAGATGGTGCGATAGATATGATTGGGGTACTTCTTGATATGGAAGCTTATATGGGAATGTCCTTAATTGAAGTATTACGTGAAATGATTTTCTTTACTTCAACAACGAAATATTATGAAATAACTGGTGGAATGGATAAGTTATCGAATGCATTCTTACCACAATTAAGGGAACATATTTTAATGCCGTATAAGGTTGATAAAATTATACAAGAAGATAATAAAGTAATGTTACAAGGAAATCATGAACAAACGTTAGAGCAATTTACAATAACAAGTGATTTTGCTATTATTACAATTCCATTTTCAGCGTTAAGATTTGTAGAAGTTCAGCCATACTATTTATTCTCTTATTTTAAAAAAAGAGCAATTCGTGAATTAAATTATATTGCTGCAACTAAAATTGCAATAGAGTTTAAAAGTAGATTTTGGGAGAAAGCGGGACAGTGTGGCGGTAAATCTATTACTGATTTACCGATACGGTTTACATACTATCCGAGTTATGGCATTCATACTCCAGGACCAGCTATCGTTATAGCAAGTTATACGTGGGCAGATGAGGCGTTAACATGGGATAGTCTCCCGCAAAGAGATCGTATTCGTTACGCATTAAAAAATTTAGCGGAAATATACGGTGACATCGTCTATAGTGAGTTTGTCACTGGAACATCTTTTAGCTGGAGTAAAAATCCGTATTCTTGCGGTGCATTTACAGCTTTCGAACCAGGCCAAGAGCTCGAGTTATTTCCGTATATTACACCACCATCTGGAAAAGTACATTTTGCAGGAGAGCATACGACATTAACACATGGATGGATGCAAGGGGCAATTGAGTCTGGAGTTAGAGTTGCATATGAAGTAAATGAACAGTGAATCTCTTATATTTACAAATGGTCATTCTTTTAATAAAATGATAAATATAAATCGTAATTATTACGCTTTGAATACATTTGAAGTAAAGAAATGGATGGTCGGTTGAATGAATAAAGTGGAGATTCATATATTAGGTGGTTTTTTAGGTAGTGGAAAATCAACATTATTACAAAATTTATTGTTAGCAGAGAAAAAGAAGAATAGAAAAGTTGCAGTATTAATGAATGAAATTGGTGAATACTCAGTAGATACAGATATTATTGGAAAAGAGAATGTTTTAAGAGAACTTCTTAAAGGATGTATTTGTTGTACGTTAAAAGAAGAGCTTGAAGTACAATTACATTCGTTATACCAACAAGAAAGACCAGATGTAATTTATATAGAAACGACAGGTGTTGCGCATCCAATTGAAGTGTTAGACGCGTGTGTCTCGCCAATTTTAGCTCCTTTTCTGGAAGTGAAATCAATTGTAGTCGTTTTAGATGCAGTAAGGTGGTTAAATCGAAGTATATTAAGTGCAAATGTACAACAGCTATTGCATGAGCAACTGAAATTTGGTAGTCACATTCTTGTTAATAAAGCAGATTTACTAACAGATGAAGATAAGAATACAGTATTTGAAGAAGTAAAGGCAATAAATGATCATGCGAAAATGTATGAGACAAAGTATTGTAATATATCTTTAAAAGATATAGAAGAAGCAGAATTTCCAAATGATGAGGAACACGAGACACTACATGTCAAACAGCATTTACATATACAAACAATGACATATCAATTTACGAAACCGATTGATCAAGACACATTATATGAATGGCTTTCGAATTTACCAGATAGTATTTATCGAGTGAAAGGTTTTGTGAAATTCCATGGAGATAAATACCCTCACCTATTCCAATATTCGTTCGGAGTACCAACTTTATTAGAACAAGACTTCGGTTTCCCGACAAACTTAGTAGTAATAGGAGAAGGACTAGATAAGAAACAATTGGCTGAAGGGTTAGAGAAAGTAGAACTTAACTCTAATTAAGGGGAAAAGACTAACTTAAAAATAAGTTAGTCTTTTTGTATGGTCATTACTGAAATGAAACAGTATTTTCAATTGGATTGCAGAATATATATTGATTGTATGTCCGTTTCCATTACATAGGAAGGTGATTATATATTTGTGCCGAATGTAGAGGGTACTACAAGAGTTTTCCATTATCTATCGAATTAGTTAGTCATGATTACGGACAGGGGATTTTGGCGTGTTTGATTCTATCAGAAAGTAAAGTATGGGGAGGATCACAATGTCGATGAAAAAACGTAAGTGGCTAAAAACAATGTTTACTGGTTGTGTTTTAGGTTCGTTATTAATAACGGCAGCTTGTTCAGGAAAGAAAACAAGTACAGAGGATGAAAAAACGATTAAGGTAGGAGTCCTTGCTTCTTTAACAGGACCGCTAGAATCGTATGGAAAACAAACAGTGAACGGATTTGAATTAGGGTTAAATTATGCAACTGGTGGAACTGGGAAAGTAGATGGGAAAAAGATTAAGTTTGTTGTAGAAGATACAGAAACGAAAGCGGATGTAGCAGTTAAAAAAGCTACGAAGTTATTAGAAGAAGAGAAAGTTGATTTTTTAGTTGGATCGTCTAGTTCAAGTGATACGTTAGCGGTTTTACCACTGGCTGAAGAATATGAAAAGATTATGGTTGTAGAACCGGCAGTTGCGGATAGTATTACCGGGAAGAACTGGAATAAATATATTTTTAGAACTGGAAGAAGTTCCTCACAAGATGCGATTGCAGGAGCAGCAGCAATTGCGAAAAAAGATGTAAAGATTGCAACATTTGCCCCAGATAACGCTTTTGGTCGTGAAGGGATTGCTGCATTTAAAGCGGGTGCGAAAAAATTAGGTGCGAACATTGTGAATGAGCAATACGCGGATACAAATTCAACAGATTTTACAGCGAATATTCAAAATATCATTAGTTCAAAACCAGATTATTTATTTATCGTTTGGGCAGGGGCAAATTCACCTTGGAAACAGTTGAAAGATATGAATGTGGAAGCGCAAGGTATTAAAATTTCTACAGGTGCGCCAGATATACCAGCATTAAAAACAATGGATGCATTAGTAGGTATGCAAGGTTTTTCTGTATATTATCACACACTTCCAAAAAATAAAGTGAATGATTGGCTAGTTGAAGAGCATAAAAAACGTTTTAATGGTGCAGTGCCAGATTTGTTTACAGCAGGAGGAATGTCAGCAGCAATTTCTATTGTAGAAGCCTTAAAGAAAACAAAAGGTGATACAGATGTAGATACCTTGATTAAGAAAATGGAAGGAATGGAATTTGATACACCGAAAGGAAAGATGAAGTTTAGAGAGAAGGACCACCAAGCGATGCAGACACTGTATTCTATCACATTGAAAAAGCAAGACGGTGTTGATTATCCGGTGCCAGTGTTAGAGCGAGAATTAACGATGAAAGAAACAGAACCACCAGTTCAAAATAAATAGACTGAATTTTCTGTTGTTTTTGTATAAAGAGGGGGGACCCTCTTTATACAAATTTCTTTCATACTCACGGCTTTAAAGGGAGGGATTTCGTGACACATTTGCTAGAGACGAAAAATCTTAGTGTATCTTTTGGTGAACATCAAGTTATTAAAGATGTAAATTTAACTGTCCAAAAAGGAAAGCTCATTTCTATTATTGGGCCAAATGGTGCGGGGAAGACAACGTTATTTAATTTACTAAGTGGACAGATTTCACCCACAACAGGTGAAGTGTATTTTAAAGGGCAAGATATTACAAAACTATCGATTTCAGATCGAACACGCTTAGGAATCGGTCGCTCTTTTCAGCTTACAAACATATTCCCAGAATTAACGGTACTTGAAAATGTCCGTTTAAGTGTTCAATCATTCGTACAAGATTACTATAGTTTTTTCCCGAGTTCAGCAAAATTAAAGCAACAAGTTGGAGAGGCGAGACGTTTCTTAAAAACAGTATTACTTCATGAAAAAGAGAACGTATTAGCGAAAGATTTGGCACATGGAGAGAAAAGGAAGCTAGAACTTGCGATGTTATTAGCTTTAAAAACGGATGTGTTATTACTTGATGAGCCGACGGCAGGTATTTCGGTTGAGGAAGTCCCTGCTATATTACAAGTGATTGAAAATATTAAGAAACATCCAGAGAGCACAATTGTACTTATCGAACACAAAATGGATATGATACTAGGTTTGTCAGATCATCTTATCGTTTTATTTCATGGAGAGTTATTGGCTGAAGGATTGCCAGAAGAAATTATGAAAGATGAGCGTGTACAAAGTGCTTATTTAGGGGGATTATATAGTGGCACTATTACAAGTGAATAATATAGAAACGTATTTAGATCAGTTTCATATTTTGCAAGGAGTATCTCTTGCTGTTGAGAAAGGGACGATTACTGTACTGTTTGGTAGAAATGGGGCAGGGAAAACAACGACATTACGTTCAGTGATGGGGTTTCACCGCATTGCAGATGGTGAAATTTATTATGATAGTGCAAAAGTGAGTGGATTACCTACACATTTAATTTCAAGGAAAGGAATAGGGTATGTACCAGAAAATCAAGGTATTTTTCATGATTTGACAGTAGAAGAAACTTTCGCTCTTGCTAGGGGAAAAGGTGAGGAAGTAGAAGGGAAAATAGAGTGGATGCTGGAACTATTTCCGGATTTAAAGCAGTTTTGGAATAAGAAAAGTGGGCTCTTGAGCGGAGGGCAAAAGCAAATGTTGGCTATTTCAAGAGCGTTTATTAATAGTGATGGATTATTACTTATTGATGAACCGAGCAAAGGGCTATCCCCGATAATGGTGGAGAAATTAATGGTAGCTATTTTGAAGATGAAAGAGAAAACAACAGTTTTACTTGTTGAGCAAAATTTTATGATGGCCAGTCAAATTGGCGATTATTTTTACATTATGGATAACGGACGAATTGTTCATAACGGTTTTATGAATGAATTAAAAAAGGATAAGGAAATGTGTCATAAATATTTAGGAATCTCTTAACATGAATCCGAGGTGAAAAGGATGGATGTGTTAATCAATTTATTTGTAAATGGGATTTCAACAGGGATGCTCATTTTTTTGTTAGCATCAGGTCTTTCACTTATTTTCGGTTTAATGAGCGTTTTAAACTTTGCACACGGTGGTTTATTTGCATGGGGAGCATTTACAGGTGTTTGGTTATTTAATGTGACAGGAAGTTATATATTAGCTTTAGTTGGAGCAGTAGCCATGGGAATGTTCCTAGGATTTATTTTAGAAAGGTTTCTTATTAGGCCGGTATATGGAAATCATGTTCGACAGCTGCTCGTTACGCTTGGAGGAATGCTCGTTCTTAGTGAGTGTATTAAAATATTTTGGGGGCCAAACCCTATTAGTGCAAAATTACCGTTATGGTTACAAGGAAGTTTTACATTCGGAGGTATTATATTAATTAAATATCGTCTATTTGTTATTTTGATTGGGATAATTATTTACATTGCACTACTACTATTACTCAAAAAGACGAAGATAGGTCTTATGATCCGTGCAGGTGTAATGGATAAAGAAATGGTTCAAGCGCTTGGTATTAATGTAAAAGCGATATTTTCTTTCGTCTTTTTATTAGGGGCAGGGATGGCAGCTTTGGGAGGATTCTTATTAGCACCGTATTCGGGCGTTATTTTCGCCGAGATGGGCATGCAGTATGCAATTTTAGCTTTTATAGTAGTAATTATCGGTGGATTAGGAAGCGTTCAAGGTTCAGCTATTGCTTCTTTAATTGTCGGATTAGCTGGTGCTTTTACAGCGTATTTTATACCAGATTTATCACTTGCAATTAATATGTTAATGTTACTATTTTTCTTAATAGTGAAGCCAACTGGACTTGTTGGTGAAAAGGGGTGAAATGGTGAACAACACATCGGACCGAATTAAAGTATACTTCGGAGTATGTATGCTCATTTGTTTAAGTGTATTTCCGTTCGTAAATGATTCACGGAGCCTGTTAATTTTGTTCACTCAAATCTTCATCTTTGCTATTTTTGCAATGAGTTTTGATGTATTGCTTGGGTATACAGGAATTGTATCGTTCGGTCATTGTATGTTCTTTGGGATAGGAGCATATGGGGTAGCACTTTTATTTGATCGACAAGGCGTATCAATAACGAACTTTTTAATTGGAATAGTAGCTGCAATTATCGTTTCAGCAATCGTTAGTTATATAATTGGTTTGCTTTCTTTACGATTGAAAAGTCATTTTTATGCAATGTTAACACTTGCTATTTCACAGTTATTTTTTGTACTTGCTGAAAAATGGCGTGGGCTTACTCACGGAGGAGATGGTTTTACATTTGGTGTACCAGACGTATTCCGTGATCGTTTTACGTTTTATTATGTAACACTTATATGTTTACTTATCATTTTTGTTCTGTTACGTCTTTTCACCAAATCTTCTATTGGAAAAGTATTAAAGGCAATTTCCCAAAATGAGCAACGTGTTGAAGCACTAGGATATAAAGTGCTTCATTATAAAATTATTGCTAGCATTGTTGCAGGAGTAGTAGCTGCGATTAGCGGTGGTTTATTTGTTATCACATTGCGTTTTGTTAATACGACTGTATTTTCAATTGAAATGACATTAAATGCATTATTGATGACGATGATTGGTGGGGTTGGAACGTTAATTGGAGCAATTGCAGGAGCTGGAATTATTGAATCTCTAAAATATTATTTATCAGAACTAGCTACAGAGTATCCGATCTTTGAACGATGGACGATTATTCTTGGTTTATTGTACATTATCGTATTGCTAGTTTTCCCGAAAGGATTAGTTGGCACGGTTAAGGGACTGAAGAATATGAAACGGAATAAGAAGGAGAAAAGTGCAGAAGTGGAGCAAAATGTGTGAAAAATCAATTGTATAGAATATGAAAATCCCTCTTTTAGATTCATAAAGGAGGGATTTTTTATTAACCGAATAGTTCATCAGGGATTTGTTTGAAAGAGTTTTGATTTGTAAAAAAATGAACAGCTAATTTTTCAACTGGAACATCTTCAATTGGTACCAATTTATCATTTTTAATCGGCAAAAAGGCTATCCCTTTTCCGTCCTGAATAAACTCTTCCATAAGCGAATAAGAATCTAATTGTTGAAGTTGACGCTGAGATAAATTATTTTCTTTTAGAAATTGTATCGTCTTATTTCTAAAAGGGCACTTTTTGTCATTGCTAACGAAGAAGAGTTCCTTTGAATAGTCAATGATACATTTTTCTTGATCTTTTAGTAAGCCTATAGAAATTGAAGTAGTAAATACTTTTTTAAAACCTGCACCAGAATCATCCTCATAAGTGATGACCATATCAACTTTTTGTTGCTGCAGTAATTTTGGCAAATGACTACTATTTTCTACATATATTTGATAATTCATGAAATTTTCTTTAATACGCTTACTTAAATAATTAGTCAAAATCGATTGTGACGTCGCGATTATATAAGAAGACCCACTTGTTTTAATTTTATCTTTCGCTTCTTCTAATAGAGTTAATATTTGATTCGTGTAATCTAATAAAATGTCACCAGAAGGTAATAAGGAAACGCCTTTGTTATCTCTATGTAGTAAGGGTGTTTCTAATTCTTGTTCTAATTTTTTGATTCTTTCAGTTACGTTCGGTTGAACATAACCTAACTCTTTAGCAGCTTTACTAATAGAACCCTCACTGGCTACAGTTTTGAATATAATAAGATCATTTATTTCCATATATCTCAGCCCCTTATGCACTATCATTATAAATGATACCAAACATAATTTATACCTATTTTACGTTAGCTACTTATCGATTTATCATAATGTATATAAGATTGAAAGCGAGTGATAAACATGATTGGAATGCAATATAAGGTCATTTTGCCAAAGGATTATGACATGGAAATTATTAAGAAAAGGGTAAAGGATAATGGTTATAAAACTGATGGTTTCCAAGCACTAAATTTTAAAGCTTATTTAATTACGGAAACGGAGAAAGACGGGAATTTTTATAACTCCTATGCACCTTTATATATTTGGAATGGGCATGAAGGGATGAATAAATTTATCTTTGAAGGGTATTACGATAATATTTTACAATCGTTTGGTTGGCAACAAATACATATAGGTGTTCCATTAGTTGTTAATCTAAGTGATGGATTTAAGAAAAGTAGATATGTTGTTGAATATGCAGGAAGTATTGCTCAAAGTAAAACGCTGATTGGGACTCAATTAAACATGATGAATGAAAATGTACAAAACAATGAAAAGTGTTTAGGGAATGTAATCGTTTATAATCCGGATAAATGGGGATATAGTAGGTTTGAGTTTTATGAAGAGAAGCCTGATATTATAGTAAATAAAGGTGCTACAGTATATGAGATTTTACACATTTCACGATGAAATTTTGTTGTATATTAAAAATAAGAAAAGGAATGAAAGTCTATGCCTTTTGTGAAGATTTATTATCCTGAAAACATATTAAATGAAGAAGAGTTGGAAAAAATGGGTGAATGTATCCATCTTTCGTTAATTGAACATTTTAACATCCCTGAAAATGATTATTTTCAAATGTTCTTACCTTACCAACAAAATAAATTTTTATATAATCCATATTATTTGTTGGAAAGAGGAGAAAAGAGAACAGAGAATATGATATATGTTTCTATTACATGTGGACCGGGAAGAACGGTGCAACAGAAAAAAGATTTGTATCAATCGATATCTTTAAAAATTACGGAATATTCCGACGTTAAAACTTCGAATATTTTTATTACACTAAATGAGACAGCTGCTGAAAACTGGTCATTTGGTCAAGGAATAGCACAAATGATGAAAATAAAGGGAGAAAAAAATGAAAAATGAACTTATTGAAGTACATATTAAAAAGAAAATGAGAGAAATGGCACCTGCATTTGCTCATTATAGTGAAAAGATATTATTTGAGGAAGTGTGGCGGGATGCCACTTTAACATTAAGGGAAAGAAGTTTGTGTACTGTGTCAGCACTAATCAGTCTCGGTAATACAGAACAATTACAATTTCATCTGAAGCTAGCTAAACAAAATGGGATTAAGGAGAATGAATTGGTTGCATTAATAACACATATGGCTTTTTACGTTGGCTGGCCAAAAGCTATGGCAGCTTTAAATATAGTAATGAATGAAAGGAAAAGTTAAGAATAATGATAAGTAAGAATTCATGTTTATATGAATTCTTACTTATCATTATTTATGCAATACTCTATCGATATATTTATTACATTTTTTCTTGCTTTTTTATCACTTGCGTAGTAAAGTGATAGTAAGATGAACGCTAGGAAGTGACAAAACATGCGTGATAATACGATAGGATCATTAATATGGTTACGTTTAATACGATTTACGAACCAAAGTAATCAAATGTCAAATGAGTTTTTAAAACGTTTTGATTTAACGACAGCTCAATTTGATGTGCTTTTGCAAATACGTACGTATCAACCACTAACACAAATGGAGTTAGCTGAAAAGGTAACTGTTACACAAGGTGGCATTTCTCGAATGTTAACTCGTCTTGAAAAAGAAGGATATATTGTACGAAAACAAGATTGGAAAACGAAAACAATTAGTCTTACAGAGCAAGGAGAAGCAGCTTTAGAGAGAGCATTGCCAGAACAACTTGCATTTCAATCTTCGTTTTTTGATGATGTATTAAATGAAGAAGAGCAGAAAATATTATATGAGCTGATGACGAAAGTTCATAAGCATAGTGAAAAAAAAGAATTACCGCAAGAGTAATTTTTTTTACACCATCAATTGACTAATCAAGTGATGGTGTAGGTAATACGGAGATAAACTTGACTTACCAACGTTTTTAGAAAAAAACTAATACTACTTTATTAAAGGGGAGAGTAACTATGGAAAAATACCGTATAGATACAAGAAAAGGAATTGAGTTTGGATTATATTCAATTGGTGATCATGTTTTAAATCCACATAATGGGGAGAAAATTACGCCAGAAAAAAGAATTCATGAACTAATTGAAACAGCTAAGTTAGCAGATGAGGCAGGACTTGATGTGTTTGCTGTCGGTGAAAGTCATCAAACACATTTTACAACACAAGCTCATACAGTTATTTTAGGAGCTATTGCACAAGCTACGAAAAATATAAAAATTGCAAGTTCCGCAACGATATTAAGTACATCTGATCCAGTTCGAGTATATGAGGATTTCGCTACCATTGACTTGATTTCTAATGGACGTGCAGAAATTGTGGCTGGTCGTGGATCTCGTATTGGAGGATATAGTTTACTTGGTTATGACGTGAATGATTATGAAGAATTATTTGAAGAGAAGATGGATCTTTTATTAAAAATTAATAACGAGGAACATGTAACATGGAATGGACAGTTCAGAGCACCGCTCGCACATGCATCGGTGATTCCAAGAGCGAAAAATAATAACTTACCAATTTGGCGTGCAGTTGGAGGTCCACCAGCTAGTGCAATTAAAGCAGGACGTGCAGGTGTGCCAATGATGATAACAACACTTGGTGGTCCAGCAATTAACTTTAAAGTGTCAGTAGATGCTTACCGCGAGGCTGCTCAGCAAAGCGGATTTGATCCAGCTAGTTTACCAGTTGCGACAACGAGTTTATTTTATACGGCAAAAAATTCACAAGATGCACTTAGTGAATATTACCCTCACATTAATGCTGGTATGCTTACACTGCGCGGTGATGGGTATCCGAAACAGCAATTTACAAATGCAATAGATTACCGTGATGCTTTAATGGTTGGTAGCCCACAACAAATCATTGAGAAAATGCTTTACCAATATGAATTGTTTGGCCAACAACGCTTTATGGCACAAATTGATTTTGGCGGTGTACCATTTGATAAAATTGAGAAAAATATTGAATTAATTGCTACTGAAATTTTACCAGCCGTTAGAAAACATACAGCAAAATAAATAAAAAAACTGAGAGTTTAATCGACTCTCAGTTTTTTTATTTGTTCTGGAAAAATGACAAAAAAATGAACTTTTAGTCGAGGAAGAGGGAAGTTGTTTTCTATTTTTGAATAACATTATTTCGAGTTTGAATTTTGAAAATACATTTTTCTCTTGACAAAAAATAAGCATTTATCGTGGGTGCTTTCGAGGACATTTTTCTGAGTAAAAGTCAAGTGTATGAAGAAAAAACGATTGTTTTATAGATATAAAAGTAAGAAGTATATTGAAAAAACACATTTTGCTAATGAGAAAAATCTGATTCAAAAAAATGACAAAAGACATATTTCAGACAAAATGATGTCAATAATACGTCAAAAATAACCTGAATTTACTATGCAGGTATATTATACAATTCGATTAACGAATAAAACACTACAGAAATAGTGAAAAGGTAAAAAATAGCATTACAATAGTTTGAAAAACTGAAACTTCATATTTTTCGACAATACATACAAAATGTTTTTGTCTTTTCGTATTTCTTAATAATTGAGTTTGATAAGATTGCTCAATTAACTTTTATTATAAAAACTATGAAGGAAGTGATTTTAGTATGGAAACGCTCGAATTGGCACGAATACAGTTCGCATCAACAACGATTTTCCATTACTTTTTTGTTCCGCTGTCAATTGGTTTAGCTTTTATTATTGCGATCATGCAAACGTTGTATGTGGTAAAAGGGCAAGAGGTATATAAGAAGATGGCAAAGTTTTGGACGCAATTATTCCTTATTAACTTTGCAGTAGGTGTAGTAACAGGTATTTTACAAGAATTTCAGTTTGGTATGAACTGGTCAACGTATTCACGTTTTGTAGGTGATGTATTTGGTCCCTCGCTTGCAATTGAAGGATTACTGGCATTTTTCATTGAGTCTACATTCCTAGGTTTATGGGTATTCGGTGAGGACAAATTACCGAAGCGAATTCACTTAATGTGTATTTGGCTCCTTTCAATTGGAACGATGTTATCAGCATTCTGGATTTTAACTGCAAGTGCATTTATGCAGTCACCTGTCGGGTATGAAATGGCAGCTGATGGTCGTGCGCAAATGAATGATTTCTTAGCCATTATTCAAAACCCACAACTATGGGTACAATTCCCGCATACAATTACAGCGGCAATTGCAACAGGTGCATTCTTTATTGCTGGTGTAAGTGCATGGAAAATTACAAAAGGACAAGAAACTGTAGTATTTAAAAAATCTTTCCGAATTTCTATCATTGTTGGAACAATTACAACGGCGCTTGTATTATTCTTTGGTCATGCACAAGCGCAACAATTAATTAAGACACATCCAATGAAGATGGCGGCAGCTGAAGCGCTATGGAATACAAGTGAGGATCCAGCACCATTTACAGTATTTTCGAAAATTGATACAGAGAAGAAAGAAAATTCGTTTGAAATTCAAATCCCTTATATGCTAAGTCTATTATCGTATGATAAGTTTAGCGGTCAAGTTGAAGGGATGAATCAAATTCAAAAACAATATGAGGAAAAATATGGACCTGGAGATTATATTCCTCCAGTGCATACAATGTTTTGGAGTTTTAGAGCGATGGTAATGAGTGGAACATTCATGCTTCTTCTAGGAGCTTACGGATGGTTCTTATCAAGAAAAGATCGTTTAGCTGAAAAAACGTGGTATTTAAAATTAATGGTGTATGCAATTTCTCTTCCATTCATCGGTAATACAGTAGGGTGGATTATGACTGAAATGGGTCGTCAACCTTGGGTAGTATTTGGTGTAATGAAAACAGAAGATGCTGTATCACCAAATGTAACATTCGGTGAAGTATTATTCTCACTTATTTCATTCACATCAATGTATTTAATTATGGGTGGAATTTGTGTGTACTTATTCGTTCGTACCATTAAGGGCCACACGAATAAGAAAACGAAAAAGGATTATCAAAGCCATGATCCATTTGATAAGGAGGAAGAGTATGTTATCTCTTAATGAGTTGTGGTTTTTAGTTATTGCAATCTTGTTTGTTGGATTCTTCGTACTGGAAGGTTTCGATTTTGGTGTAGGAATGGTTTCGAGGTTTTTAGGAAAGAATGATTTTGAAAAACGAGTTTACTTAAATACAATAGGACCGTTCTGGCACGCGAATGAAGTATGGCTTGTTTGTGCTGGTGGAGCCATGTTTGCGGCATTTCCGCACTGGTATGCAACTTTATTTAGTGGTTTTTATATTCCATTTGTATTTATGCTTCTTGCTTTAATTTTAAGAGGTGTTTCCTTTAAATTTCGTGCGAAAATAGATAATCATAAATGGAAGAGTGCATGGGATTGGGGGATGTTTATTGGAAGTATGTTACCTCCTATCCTTTGGGGAGTTGCGATTGCAAACTTTATGGTAGGTGTACCTATTGATGAGAGTAAAAATGTTGTAGGTGGATTCTTGCAATTACTTCATCCATTTGCGTTACTTGGAGGAGTAATGTTTCTCCTACTATGTATTGTTCACGGATTACAATTTCTTACGATACGTACAACTGGTAAATTGAGAGAACGTGCACGAATTGCTGCAATAAAAATTGCACCATTTTCATTACTTACACTTCTTGTTTTTGCTGGTGTGGGGTTATGGAAAACCGACATTTTCACTGCTCATGGAACAGAATGGATTATGGTACCAATCGGAGCTTTTGTAGCACTATTAGTGTCCACTTTATTAAATAAAAGAAGAAGAGATGGTTGGGCTTTCTTTATGACGAGTTTAACGATCATTTTACTAAGTGCGAGTGTATTTATCGGTATGTTCCCACGTGTTATGATTAGCTCTTTAGGAGCAATGAATGATTTGACAATTTACAACGCAGCATCAGGAGCTTATGCATTAAAACTTATGACTTACTTTGCGATTGCTATTTTGCCTTTCGTTATCGGAAGTCAAATATGGAGTTATTATGTATTTAGACAACCTGTTAAGTCAGACAACGATTTGGAGTACTAATGAAAAGAAAAAGAGGACTTCCGTCTTATCCCGGTAGCCGTATTTTATATGTAGCGTTAACGATTATTAGTATTTTAGAAGCTTTTAGTATTATTGCGCAAACAATCTTTTTAGCACGAGCTATTACGTTTTTATTTCATGGAGAGACAGTACAAACAATATTAAGTGAAGTTGTTTATTTTGGTATCGCGTTTGCAGCGCGTAACATAGTAGTTCGAACATCACAAATATTAGTGGAACGTTTTGCTGAAAAAACAGGGTCGTTACTAAGAAAACAATTGATAGAGGCATATTTCACATTAGGTCCAAGGTATGTTCAAACTGTTGGAACTGGTCATCTGGTTACCTTATCAATTGAGGGGATTGAGAAATTTAAAACATATATTGAATTAACGATTCCTAAAATGATTAGAAGTAGTATCGTTCCAGGTCTAATTGTACTATATGTTTTTACGCTAGATATTGAGTCTGGAATCATTTTAGTTGTAACGATTCCTATCGTGATCATATTTATGATTCTTCTCGGATTAGCAGCGCAAAAAATGGCAGATAGTCAGTATGAGATATATCGTGTACTTTCGAATCATTTTGTAGATACGTTAAAAGGTTTAGAAACATTAAAGTATTTAGGGAAAAGTGAACAGCACGAAGGAAAGATTGAAAAAGTAAGTAAAAGATATAGAAAAGCAACGATGCGTACTTTGCGAGTTGCTTTTCTTTCTTCTTTTGCATTAGATTTCTTTACGAGTTTATCAATTGCGTTTGTGGCAGTTGGATTAGGGATACGTTTAATAGATGGAACGATTATACTATTACCAGCCCTTACAATTTTGATTTTAGCTCCGGAATATTTTCTGCCGATTAAACAAGTGGGAGCAAATTATCATGCGACATTAGATGGACAAATTGCGATGGAGCAAATAGAAGAGATTTTGCAACAACAAAAAGGAATACAAAAGAAAGATTTAAATGAAGATATAGTATGGAATGCCTCTAGTAGCTTGAAATTACAAGATATCAAAGTTAATAATACTGAATCTGAAAAGGCTATATTAGAAGGAATTAATTTTACTTGGGAAGGTAACGGTGCTATTGGTGTTATTGGTGAAAGTGGTGCAGGGAAATCGACGTTAATCGACGTATTAGCAGGTTTTTTATCTCCTTCGAGTGGAAAGATGTTAGTAAATGGTGTAGAAGTTGATGGATCTACTCGTGAAGATTGGCAAAAAAATATTGCTTATATTCCGCAGCAACCTTATATTTTTCCGCTTTCATTAAAGGATAATATTCGTTTTTATGAAACAAATGCAACAGATGAAGAAGTTGAAAGAGTTATTAATGAAGTCGGCCTTCGTTCACTCGTTACATCACTTCCAAATGGGATACACGAAAGAATTGGAGAAGGTGGACGTATGCTAAGTGGCGGACAAGAACAGCGTGTTGCTATGGCGCGTGCGCTTTTAAGTAAAAAACCAATCATTTTATTAGATGAGCCTACGGCACATCTTGATATTGAAACCGAATTTGAAATAAAGCAAGCGATGTTACGTCTATTTAATGGAAAGTTAGTATTTTTAGCAACTCACCGTCTACATTGGATGAAACAAATGGACCATATTCTTATTCTAAATAAAGGGGAAATGAAAGAAAGTGGGACGTATGAAGAACTTTTAGAGAATGAGACATTACATTTTCATAGGGAAGAGAGGGGAGAGTAATGAGTAACTGGGTTGAACCTTATATAAAACAAAATAAAGGTAGAATGACTTTAACTATTTTCCTTGGTCTTCTTGGAGTTAGTTCAGGAGCGATGTTACTTTTTATTTCAGGTTATTTGATCTCAAAATCTGCCCTTAGACCAGAAAATGTAATGGCTGTATATGTTCCTATTGTTGCAACAAGAGCGTTTAGTATAGGGCAAGCTGTATTTCATTATATAGAGCGCCTAGTCGGACATGATGTCGTACTACGTATATTAGAAAAAATGAGAACGAGGCTATATAGAATAGTAGAACCACAGGCGTTATTTTTCCGTTCTCGATTTCAAACGGGTGATATGTTAGGAGTGTTATCCGAAGATATAGAGCATTTGCAAAACCTATATTTACGTACAATATTTCCTAGCATATTAGCGCTAGTTGTTTATAGTATCTTCGTACTTGTTATCGGTGCATTTGATTTTGTTTTTGCACTTATTGTAGGTTGTATGTTAGCTATTATCGTTTTTCTTCTTCCGTTTGTATCATTACTTTTGATGAAGAAACATCATGTTACTTTAAAGCAAGGAAGAAACCGTTTGTATCAACAACTGACAGATGCTGTTTTTGGATTATCTGATTGGCAAGCAAGTGGTCGTAAAGATGAATTTATTAATGAGTATGTAAAACAAAATGATCAGTTGTTAAAAATCGAAAAGAGAGTGAAACGCTGGTATCATATTCGGGACAGTATCATTCAATTAGTAGTAGGTATTGTAGTTATTTCGATGATCATATGGACTGGGAATGAAGCGGCAAGTGAACAAATTGCTCCTACAGTTATCGCAGCTTTCGTATTAATGACTTTATCTGTAACAAACGCGCTTATTCCTATTGCAGATGCCATCGATCGAATACCGTCGTACGTAGAATCTACCCATCGTCTTAATGGCGTAGAAAGTGATAGTGTTTTACATGATGAAACGGATTTGCATGGAGAGAAAGATTATATTGAACCAAAACATGTAGATATTGAACTGAATCACGTATCGTATAGTTATCCAGATAGTAATGAGATTGTATTAAAAGATGTATCATTACAAATAAAAGCAGGGAAGAAAATTGCTATTTTAGGGAGAAGTGGGACAGGGAAATCTACTTTACTAAAATTGTTAACAGGGGCGTTAAGCCCAGTAAATGGACAAGTTGTATTGAATGGTGAACGAGCTCATACGAATCTTTTAGCTAAATATATTTCTGTATTAAATCAAAAGCCGCATTTGTTTGATACGACAATTGGAAATAATGTACGAATTGGCAAACCGGAGGCGACGGATGAAGAGATATGGAAAGCTTTAGAGAAAGCACAATTAGCTTCACATGTTACTTCTCTTCCAGACGGATTACAAACAAAAATGCATGAAATGGGAAAGCGGTTTTCTGGTGGGGAAAGACAAAGGGTTGCTTTTGCTAGAACTCTTATGCAAGAAACACCAATTATTGTACTTGATGAACCGACTATCGGTTTAGATCCAAAAACAGAATTGTCTTTAATCGAAACAATGTTTTCTGCAACGGAAGAAAAGACGGTTATTTGGATTACGCACCATCTTGTAGGAATAGAACATGTAGACGAAGTTATATTCCTTGATCGTGGCCAAATTGTCATGCAAGGTAGTCATAAACAACTTCTGAAAGAAAATGAAAAGTATCGTAAACTTTATGAGTTAGATAAAGGAATATGATTTGAATAAGCAATAATTGTAAAAATAGCTACGCCTAATGGTGGAGCTATTTTTTTGTTAGATTGCAGGTGTATATGATTGTTACGAATTAAAAATGAATTTCATATTATACATATAGTGGAGGGGATGTACATGAAGGAGCAATATAAAATCATTGTTTTAAGTGATGAGTTATCAGGGGAGAGGATTCGAAATACGTTAGACAAAAATAAATGTAAAACAATAGTTCATGTTGTAGACGTTTCAGATGTTGTTCGTATAGAAAGTTCTTTTCAATATATAGTCATTTGGAGAGGGGACGCAGAAAAACTTACAAATGACTTGATAAATAGGGGCGTGCAAAGTTCAAAAATTATTAATTTAACAAAATACATGTATGAATGGAAGGATAAATTAATTTCTATCTATCAAATAAATCCGGATCTTATGTCTTTATACATTTCTATGAAAAAAGCAAAGAGTGATCCGACGTATGAATTGTTTGCTACCGGTTTGTCTTATCCACATTGTGGCATAAGTACGGAGCTTCTCTCAAAAAAGTCAATAAAATTAACACTTCCATCGCAAGATCTATACTATGATTATTTAATAGCGTCACAACTTTTATCAAACAATCATTCATTTCAATATTGTTTAATAGGAATAGCCTATTTCTCGTTTTACTTTGATATGTCGTTATCATCTGAATCATATAGAATTCACAAAGTATATTATCCATTGTTTCAAGATGGTCATCATACTGTAGTTCATTCTCCTCTACCCACTGATGGATTCTCACATCTAAATACTCCGAAACCACTTCTTTCTATTTTTAATTTGCATTTTGAATATATTTTATTAGACGAACTAAAAGATGAATCATTGACGCTGCCTTGGATAAATGCTGAATGGAATACTACTTCTCTTCATATTCCTTTTGAAGAACACGGGAAAATAAGAGCAGCTTCACATGCTAAATTGGCGTATCCTCATACTTTAGATGAAAATAAAATGATTTTTAAGAAATATTTAGAATTACTGTTAAAAAACGATATAAAGCCATTAATTGTTGTGTTCCCTGTTACTTCACATTATTTCAATTGTAGTAGTAAGAAATTAAAAGAAGATTTTTATAAAGTTATAAATGATTTTCAAACTCAATATTCTTTTCAAATTATAGATCTATTTGATTCGCCATTATTTTGTGACGATGATTTTTATGATAGTGATCATATGAATAAAAAAGGTGCAAATAAAATGTCCGCATTATTAAATATGTTTATTCAGGAACGAAAAGTATGATATTTTGTTTCATGTTTGCATAAAAGTATATAGGCTCCATACAGTTAAAGTAATGTGATTTTTGTGTCGCGTATATAAATAATATGCGAAGAGGTGAGAGAGTTAAAATGAGAACTCGTATTGAAAGAACTGAAGAAATGGTAGAGCAACTTCCGTTGGTAAGTGTATTAATTCCTACGTATAATCGTCCTAGTTACTTTGAAAAGGCGTTATGTAGTGTGTTAGAACAAACGTACCCTAATATAGAAATTATAGTTGGAGATGACAGCACGAATGATGAAACAGAAAAATTGTTACAAAAATACTTATGTGATCATTCAAATATTATTTATATAAAAAATAGGTCAACTCTCGGACAATTTGAAAATGCGTTAATGTTATTTAATGAAGCGAACGGTGAGTATATAAATTTTTTAATGGATGATGATGTATTTCATGTGAATAAAATTGAAAAAATGATGAAGTATTTTTTCAATGATTTAGATAATGAAATTAAGCTTGTAACATCTCATCGTCAAGTCATTGATGATAAAGGGAAAGAACTGCGACATATTTATTCGACTGTCCGTTTATTTGAAGAGGATACCATTATAGAGGGAACAGAATTAGGAAATAAGGTAATTGTGGATCAAAAAAATTATATTGGAGAACCGACAACAGTTTTATTTCGTAAAAATGATTTACAAGAACCATATGGGATTTTTGATAAGAGGCGGTATTTATGTAACGTAGATATAGCTTCATGGTTATCTTTATTAAGTAAAGGAAAAGCAGTATATATAGCAGAGACACTGAGTTACTTTCGATTACATCCAGATCAACAGTTAAATGAATCTAATAAAATGATGGATGGGTTAGAAGATTTTTCACACAGTATTATAGCAGGAGAACAATATGGTTTCTTATCCACCGAAAAAGAGTTAGACAAAGCGATAACTAATTTTCTAGATTATGCAAGAAGGATAGTTCCATCATCAATATTATATACATTAGACTATTACCAAAAAATTAGAGCGAAGAAAATAAACATAGAAAAGAAAAAACAACATATAAATAATAATTCTTCATTACCGAAAGTAAGTATACTTATTCCTGCATACAATAGACCTTATTACTTGGAATTAGCACTCAACAGCGCTTTGAATCAAACATATGAAAATATTGAAATTATTATTTCTGACGATAGTACAAATAATGAAGTCAATGCTATGATTCAACCGTACTTACGTGAATATAAGTGTATTACATATGTTAAAAATGAAACGCCGTTAGTTGCCGAAAACTTTAATAAGTGTGTAGAACTTGCGAATGGGGACTATATAAACTTTTTATTAGATGATGATTTATTTCATCATGAAAAGATCGAGAGAATGATGAAATACTTTTTGACGTTAGAAAATATTTCATTTGTGACGTCATATCGTGAACTGATTGATGAGAATGGAGAGATATTACCACCTTCAACATTAAATATGAAAATCGCGAAAGAAACTACACTTTTTGAAGGAAAAGAATTAGGAAATTATATGTTAAAAAACTTAAAAAATGTAGTTGGTGAGCCGACAACTGTTTTGTTTAATCGGGATTTGTTTGACGGGAAGTTTGGATATTTTAAAGGAAAGGCTTATTCTGCTATTAATGACATTGCAACTTGGCTAGATATGATGAGGAAAGGAAAAGTAGTTTATATGCAAGAACCTCTTAGTTATTTTAGACAACATAGTGGACAAAATCAAAAACAAATGCATTTTATTTTAATGACAATTGAAGAGTGGATTGAATTAATTATAGATGCATATAATAGTGGATTTTTAAGCTCCGAAAGTGAGTATAAAGAGAGTTTATCTTATTGTTTAGAAAATGCGGGATTTATAGTTAAGGATGCAGTAAGAAATGGCGAACTAGATCAAATTTATAATGAAAAGATAAAAAAAGGGTTAAACAAGTTAGTTGCTCATATGTTTGAGAAAGAATCTTGTTATTGTCAATATTGCAATCAACAATTTGAAAAATTTTCACCTTGGCCAGCGCATTATGATTTTCCGAAATATAAATTTGAGATGTGGAATAAAGATACAGGGATATGTCCAGTTTGCAATTCGATGGATCGTGAAAGATTGTATCGTGCGTACATTGAAACGGAAACGGACTTGTTAAATAGAAACTATACAATGCTTCATATTGCACCTGAAGCGAAGTTAAGAGATTGGTTTAACGAGTATAAAAATATTACGTATGTATGTGGTGACTTAGAACCAAAGGATCCATTAATGAAGGAAATTGATGTTACAAGGATTACATATGATAGTAATACTTTTGATGTAATATTATGTAGTCATGTGTTAGAACACGTTCCTGATGATGACAAAGCAATGCGAGAGTTATATAGAGTGTTAAAGCCAAATGGATGGGGAATTATTCAAGTACCGATCGTAATGAATGTAGATTTTATTATAGAGAATGAATTAATTGTAACACCACAATTGAGGAAATTAGCTTTTGGTCAAGAAGATCATGTGAGAATTTACAATCAATCGGGATTTATTCAACGATTAATGAATGCAGGATTTAAGGTAGAATTATATAACATAGCGGAAAAACAAGGAATGAAAAGTGCTAGGAAGTTTGGATTAACTGAAACAGATATGCTCTATATTGTCCGAAAATGATAGGAAGGAATAGATAGATATGGAGAATATTCCTTTTTTACGTGCTTCAACTGTACCTGTAAGTGAGTATTTGGACGAATTGAAGGAAATTGATACATCTCACATATATACGAATTATGGACCTATAAATCAACGTTTTGAGGAAACAATTATGTCGTCATTTTTTCAAAACAGGGGAGCTGTTACAACAGTAGCAAACGCAACGTTAGGGTTAATGGCGGCTATTCAACTAAAGAAAAGAAGAAAGGGAAAGTATGCTCTCATGCCTAGCTTTACATTCCCTGCGACTGCCTTAGCCGCTATTTGGTGTGGATTGGAACCGTACTTTATTGATATTTCAATAGATGATTGGTATATGGATAAAACCGTACTTTTGGATAAAATAGAAGAATTAAAAGAAGAGGTTGCGATTGTTATCCCGTACGCCACTTTTGGATCATGGATGAACTTAGAAGAATATGAAGAACTAGAGAAGAAGGGGATTCCGGTTGTCGTAGATGCGGCGCCGGGATTTGGATTAATGAATGGAGGGATGCATTACGGTCAAGATTTTAGTGGAATGATTGTATATAGCTTTCATGCAACAAAGCCGTTCGGAATTGGTGAAGGAGGGCTCATATATAGTAAAAACGAAGAAGATATACAACGTATTAAAAGAATGGGGAATTTCGGATTTGATAAAAATCGTGAATGTACGATGATGGGGTTTAATTGTAAAATGTCTGAATACGCAGCAGCTATTGGGATAGCGACTATAAAAAAGTGGGATCAAAAATTAAAAGAACGCAGCCGTATTTCTGAATGGTATAAACAGTTGTTACAAAATACTGGGTTAATGAAAAAAGGGTGGAAAGTCCAAAAGACAGAAGCGGTTATTCACCAATTTATGCCTATCATTTGTCCAGAAGAAGTTCGCAATATACAAGTAATAGAAGAACTGAAAAAACAGAAAATAGAAGCTAGATTATACTTTTCACCATCTTGCCACCAACAAGTTCTTTTTAAAAACTATAAGTCTACAGATTTAACAAAGACGAATAAAATAGCAAAACGAATCGTAAGTTTACCTTTATGGGAAGGAATGACGAAAGAACTAGTAGAGCAAATTGTAATCTGTTTAGAGCAGAAGGTGGTGTCGGTAGATGAATAGTTTTTATAGTCAAGAAGAACTAAAGCAAATTGGATTTTTATCTGTTGGGAAAAATGTATTGGTTAGTAAAAAAGCAAGTATATATAATCCGAGTGCTATATCAGTTGGCAATCATGTAAGAATTGATGATTTTTGCATTTTAAGTGGTAAAATCACAATTGGAAGTTATTCGCACATATCAGCGTATACAGCGTTATATGGAGGGGAAGTTGGGATTAAAATGCATGATTTTGCAAACATCTCAGCTAAAACAATCGTATATGCAGTACTTGATGATTTCAGTGGAAATACATTAATGGGGCCAACCGTCCCGAATCAATATAGGAATGTGAAAGCAGAAAAAGTTATTTTAAAAAAACATGTGATTATTGGTGCTAATTCTATTATTTTTCCAAATGTAACGGTAGGAGAAGGTACGGCAGTCGGTGCGATGAGTATGGTAAAAGAGAGTTTAGATGATTGGTATATTTACGCTGGAGTTCCCGTAAGAAAAGTAAAACCTCGTCAAAAAAAGATGCTAGAGTTAGAAATTGATTTTTTAAAAAGCATCCATTCTTAACAAAAAAGAATGAATGCTTTTTATTTTTATCTCGCTATTTGCCGGGCAGTAAGACCCTACCTCAAAATTCAGCGGAAGTAAAGAAGTTAGGTGGGGATCGGGCTGATAGCCAGTGGGGGATGAACAAAATCCTCACTGATTAAACTTTCACTTTATGATAGAGCAGAGAGTATCTTAACTTATTGTGTTTTAAATTTTGCTGACCAAGGCAATACTGAGCCATAGTGAATGTAAAGTTGGAGGGCGAGCGTATATGTTTGATGAAGATGGGATTGTTTTAATTATGGAACCAGCTGATGAAAGAAACTTGAGGAGATTTATTTTTTCAGTGCCAAAGTCAGTGTATGAAAAGAAGGGGCTTACATTACACTATGGAACAGCTATAGGACAAGGCTATATGGATATAATTGAAGATATTATAAGCGTACATATAGAAATAGATGTTGTAACGATAATAGGGCATGTAAGAGGATAAATAGCTATTTGAAAAAGGTTATAAACAATTTAGCTAGAAGTTATGTATAGAGAAAATTACAGACAATGATAAAGACGAAGGGAGTCTAAAATGAAAATAAAATCAATTTTATTAGTATTTATAGTTTCAATTGGTTTAATGGGATGTTCAATAGTGGAAGAAGGAAAGAACTCCATAGATTATGCTCAAAAGGCGACAGACTATGTAAATGAAATAAGTGCATTTGCAAATGATGCACCAGCATTAGCAGAAAAGGCCGTTAATGATAGCGAGGCTCGAAAAGAATTAGAAACGAAGCTTAGTGAAATTAAACAAGATATACCCGCATTCAATGAATTAACGCCACCTGATGTAGCGAAGGATATTCATCAACAAATCGTCGGATATAACGAAAAGTTAAATACGTTAATTGATACGGCGATGACAAAGATAGAAGAAGGAAAAGTGGATGTAGAGCAATTTAAAAACTCTGAGCTTATGCAGACGGTAGATCAAGTTCGAGATTTGAAAGATAAAGTGCAAAATTTAGGTCAATAGTAAAAAGCTCCGTTTGTGATAAACGGAGCTTTTTGTATAAGTGATTACTGAATAAAATAAACCACAACACCCATTAAAATGATGGTATTCCCAATTACTTTTCTTTTCGTTACTTTTTCACCTAAAAAATACCAACCGAAAATTAATATGATGATATAACTTAATGATTCTAATGCAGAGACTTGATTTATTGTCAGTCCCTTTAAGGCGATAATATTGAATCCTGCGTTAAGTACAAATAAAGAGTAACCGATGATTACATATGGATTTACATATTCTTTTAATTTAGAATCATATTGCTGTAAAGTAGCCTTTTTTAATAAAATTTGTGAGTAATTGGCCAATACGATTCCAAAGATCAATAACAACATATAACTATTCATCTTTTGTCACCACCACAATTCCGACGATAATAATAGCCGCACCAAGTAAATGATTCCACTGTATCGTATCTCCAAATAGAACTACTGACCAAAGCATTGACCACAGTATAATAATTCCGCGATGTGAATATGCTTTCGATATTTCGAAATGCTTAATTACTTGTTGCCATAAAATTGCATATCCGAATAAAAGTACAACTAGTCCGAAATAAGCAATAAAAAATGAGATGGAAGCAATGGGAAACTTAGCTGCCCATTTCATGTAAACCACAATGATAGAATATATCAAAAAAGCTACATGTAAAAATACGTAATTTTTAATAGTTGGTTTCATTTATTCACTCTCTTTTACATATAAATATATATTTATATCTATCTTTTCCTAATAATAGATATTGGAACGTATTTTGTTTAATCTTTCACATTCCAAATTATATAGTATCATGGCTTTTATTGTAAAACAATAGAAGCCATGCATTCATTTTTTCCAAGGTTCTACAATATGTATCGTTTTATTTGTTGCATCCAACTCTACTTGAACACCGATAGGCATGGTAATCATTGGATGTGTATGACAACAATCGAAGTCAGCTAGAAAAGGAATTCTTTGATTTTGAAGTACTTCTAGTAGTATTTCAAAAGGTTTTCGATTTGTACCACAATCATCAAATTGCTCATGTTTTCCAAGAATGATACCTGAAATTTTATCGAATACACCGTTAATTTTAAGTAATGAAAAGCTTCTTTCAATAGTAGCTGCGTCTTTTGAACTGTCCTCAATGAAGAGAATGTCGCCTTCTTGAATATGTGGCATATAGGGGCTACCCCAAATTCCTTGTATCGTGTTTAAATTCCCGCCAATAATACGCCCAGTAGCTTTTCCATCAATTACTGAAATCCAATCGTTTGGTCGAAGTTCTTTCTCCTTTGTCTTTTCTTCCCAATTAATAAATTCATCTGACCAAAATAATGGTTGTTTTATATGATAAGGAAGAGAATGATCATGTAGTAAAGTTTCAGCGAAATATTTGTATGTGCAATCAACAAAAGGTTCAAATTCGCCAAAGGAAGGGACGAGAGCTGGTCCATAAAATGTAGGAATTCCTGTTTTGGTGTAAATTGCTAGTAATAAAGCAGTTGCATCTGAATACCCAATCATTATTTTAGGGTTCTTTAGAAAAGCATCATAATCAATATAAGGTAATATTGAATTTGAATTCATCCCACCAATTGTTGAAATAATACAAGAAATATTAGGATTTCTTATTAAGGCATTTAGCTCCTCAGCACGCTCTTGTATACTACCAGAACGATAAAAATCATATCGACCTGTTAATGAACCTTCTAATATATGAAACCCTTTCTGTTGTAAGTAAGATTTTGCTCGTTCAAATCTCTTTGGTGAAGTGTAGGTTACTGGTGAAGAAGGGGAGTAAATCCCAACTGTGTCTCCGTATTTTAATGATTTTGGAAGTAGCATTTGTATGAATCCCTTCTATTAAATAGTTTATCTCGCTATTTGACGGGTAGCCTGATTGGTGGGGCTGATTAAAGTTTCGCTTTATTTACGAGATTTTATTATTAAATTTTCTTACGTTTCAATATTGTAAGTTTAACATAAATAAATTAAAATAATCATTGCTGTACTATGAATAAATATACCTTTTACCTTGACTGTATAAAGGAATTGTTGATAAGGTTAAATGTGAGTGTATAAAAGGTTTGCTAAAGGAGTTTTGAAATGAATCGGTTAAAATGGGGAAGGATGACAGTCCTATTAGTCATTATTTTAGGGATATGTTGGTTCTTATTCCAAGGAAATCAAAAGAGCATAGCGAATGTAGAGGGACAACCTTTGCAAGTGGCAGAACTACCTAAAGCAGGATTTACTGAAAAAGTAGTCCCGCCAAAGTACATCCCACCAGAAATTAACGCAAAAGCAGCTATGATTATCGATGCGAGTGATGGAGATATTATTTATCAATATAATGAAAATGAAGCTTTTGCACCGGCTAGTATGTCTAAGATGATGACAGCGTATCTCTTACTAGAGAGTATACATAACGGGAAAGTTCGCTGGGAAGATCCAGTGAAAATGAGTGCGAAGGCGGCACAAACAGAGGGAGCGAGAATCCCAGTACAAGTTAATGACACATTAACCGTTAAAGATTTATATCATGCATTAATGATTGAGTCAGCTAATAATTCAGCTGTGGCTTTAGCAGAACATATGGCAAAATCGGAGAAAGATTTCGTTCAGCTTATGGATGCAAAAGCGAAACAGTTAAAAATGTCGGAACATGCTAAATTTGCAAATGCGTCTGGATTACAAGAGCCAGATGGAAGTGAAACAAAAATGACGGCTACTGATGTAGCGCAATTGGCATATCATCTTATAAAAGATTATCCGGAAATATTAGAAGTGACTCACTTACGCCAAAGTCAGCTAGCATTTAATAATATTAATGTTATAAGCACAAACGACATGTTAAATAAAAATAATAAAAGTTTATATATAGAAGGAATGGACGGACTAAAGACTGGATTTACAGATAGTGCAGGATACTGTTTTACTGGGACTGCAAAGCAAGGTGATAATCGAATTATTACAGTGGTCATGGGGACATCAAGTAAAACAAAACGTTTTACAGAGACAAATAAGTTAATGTCGTATGCATTTGGATTAGTTAATTAAGTAAGTAAAATACGAATCTAGATCGCTACATAAGTAAGACTGTTTGTTGTTACTAATTTTAGATAACAACAAGCAGTCTTTTTATTTTCATTTTAAAAAGGAAAAAGAGTCTAAATACAAGTGTTAACATTTGAGTTTATTTGTTGCTGTGATATTATAAAGTTATAAGCTTATTAATAATAAGTTTGAGGGGCGTAATATGATATATACATATGAAATAGCCTCAATTGAAAATTGGAGGGAATTATGATGGCAAAAGATTTTTACTCAGCAATTGAAGACAGAAGATCTATTTATGCAATTAGTAAAGAGCAAGTAGTTTCTGATGAGAAAATTCAAGAAGTGATTTATCATGCTGTAAAACATACACCTTCAGCTTTTAATTCTCAAAGTGCTCGCATTGTTGTTTTATTAGGAGAACAACATGATAAATTATGGGATATTACGAAAGAAACGTTACGAAAAATTGTACCTGAAAATAACTTTGCACCTACTGAAGAAAAAATGAATGCATTTAAAAGTGGTTATGGAACGGTTTTATATTTTGAAGACAGTGAAGTAGTGGAAAGCCTTCAAGCTAACTTTGCATTATATAAAGATAATTTCCCAACTTGGTCTCAGCAATCATCAGGAATGTTACAATTTGCAATTTGGACAGCTTTAGAAATTGAAGGGTTTGGTGCTACGTTACAGCATTACAATCCGCTAATTGATGAAGAAGTGAGAAAAGAGTGGGATGTTCCAGAGAATTGGAAACTTATTGCGCAAATGCCATTTGGTAAACCGGTAGTACATGCTGGTGAAAAAGAATTCCAACCGCTAGAGGACCGTGTGAAAATTTATAAATAATTTAAAAAGGTGAACAGGAATATAACCTGTTCACCTTTTTTTATACGTAATAAGGGTTTTTTTGTCCTGCATTTTTCATCTGATTTTTTAATTCGTTTTTACGTGTTTCAATAGCTGATACTTTTTGTAATGTTATCATTGAAACGAATTGAATAAAAGCATAGTATAGCTCTATGTTTTTTTGTATTGGATCATCTATTATATTTCTCACAAATATGCCTCCTCTTTTTATTCCAATAAAACTCCGCATTAATGGGCAGCCCGAGTGGTGAGGGTTAATAATTAGCGGAGGATGTATAAAACCCTTCCTGATTAAAGTTTCATTTTATAAGGGAATGAAACTTTAATCAATTCGCTAAAATTCTTGTTTATTAAGATATGTATATAATACTATAAATATCCTATAAATTCCATTATAAGAAAAAGAGAACAGTTGATATAGTGTGTGTTTTCTTTAAAGGAGAAATGGCTTTTGTGAAATAAATCTTACAATTCGTCAAATTATTTCAAAATTGTAGATAGTATAGAAATTTAGTTTTCTAAAAATATTATACTATTGATAAATAGAGTGATTTTTGTCATGATGAAAGTATACTTTATGTAAGGAGCTTTATAAGGAAATACATACTTGAGTTTGTATTAGGTTAATAGAATTTTTTATAATAGATAGAAAAGGGATATTTTATATTAAAATATTAAATGGAATGTCGAATTTTCATGCGATATATAAGAAATTTGAAAAAACCATTGCAAAAACACTGTGTTTAATGATAAAGTTCACATGAAGTTCACACGGATTTCACTTTGTTCATTTAAAATGAACTCTGTGTGAAAAATAAAACTCTTGCTAAAAAATGGAACTGGATGAATATTTTACTTTGATAATATTGTAAAGTATTAAAGTTTTAGTTTTTTTTAAGAGGATAGTAGGGAAAGGAAGTAAAGACAACTTATGAAAAAAGTAATTGCAGGTTTAGCAGCAGCTTCTGTAGCTGGCGTTGCAGTTCCAGGAATGGATTCTGCTCATGCACAAGTTTCAAATGAAGCGCTAAAAGAAATTAATGGACAAACTCAAACTCAAACTCAAACGACTGTAACTGAAACAAAAACTGTAGAAACAACTTCTGAATTAAAATACACAGTAACTGCTGATGTATTAAATGTTCGTTCAGGTGCTGGTACAGGACATAACGTTATTTCTAAAGTAAAATCAGGCCAAGTGCTACAAGTAGTTGGACAAGAAAATGGTTGGTTCAAAGTAAACGTAAATGGTCAAACAGGTTATGTAAGTGGTGACTTCGTAACGACTGGTGGCAAAACAGGAACGACTGTTCAACAAGGAACAGGTACTTACACAGTAAACGTTTCTTCACTTAACGTACGTACAGGCCCAAGTACATCTCATACAGTATTAGGTTCTGTAAACAAAGGTAAAACAGTACAAGTTGTAGGTGAAGTACAAGATTGGTTTAAAATCAACTTCAATGGTGGAACTGGATACGTAAGCAAAGACTTCGTAACAAAAGGTGGTTCTGCTGTATCTAACGAAACACAACAACCAACTACAAACAACAATACTACAACAGTTCAAACTGGTGGTTCTTATGTTGTTAACACTGGTGCTTTAAAAGTACGTACAGGCCCAGCTACATACAACGCTGTAATCGGTGGAGTAACAAATGGTAAAGTATTAAACGTTACTGGTGCTGAAAATGGTTGGTACAAAATTAACCATAACGGCCGCACAGGTTACGTAAGTGCAGACTTCGTTAAGTTTGTAAAAGGCGGAGTAAACAACGTTACAAATAACAATAATGTTACAAATAACGTTCAACAACCAGGTAAAGACGTACAAAAACCAACAACAGGTGGAGATACATCTTCAATCGCTGGATTCGCTAGATCTTTAAATGGTTCACCATACAGAACTGCTGGTACAACACCTGCTGGTTTTGACTGCAGTGGATTCATTCACTACGTATTAAATCAAACTGGTCATAAAGGCGCTCGTCAAACAGTTGCTGGATACTGGAGCTCTAAAACAAAAACTAGCAATCCACAACCAGGTGATTTAGTATACTTCCAAAATACTTATAAATCAGGTCCTTCTCACATGGGTGTTTACTTAGGAAACGGTCAGTTCATTAGTGCAGAAACAGATGCAACTGGTGTACGTATTAGTTCTGTAAGTAACTCTTACTGGAGCAAGCACCTATTAGGTTACACAAAAGCATACTAAGAAAAAGTAGTTTTATGTACTTTTCGTATAGAGAAAAGGCTTTCCAAGGAAACTTGGGAAGCCTTTTTATAGTTGAATAAATTGGAAGTTTAATAGTTTTTATTTTAACTTTCCATTTAAAAATCGATCATATAAGTCATGGAAATAGTTAGGACGAAATAAGTTCGCTGCATGTCCCGCTAACGGTATTTCCTTATATAGAACGTTAGGCAAAATAGATTTCAAATCAAATAGACAAGATTTATAGAGATGATCATGCTCTCCCATTACCCATAGTATAGGGTGAGGAAGTGATTTTAATTTAGATTTTAAATCGAATTCTAACCGATGTCGTAATGACTGGGCAATTATGGATGAATGTAATTGTAATCCGAAACGGTAGTAAATATTTCTTGAAATGACTGCGAACGGATTTGCTTTTAGTATACCGCTTGGAAAAATAGTATTTGCGTATTGAGAGAGCCATTTAGAGTATTCATCTCCTCGCTTCTCCCAAAAATTTTGAAATACATTATATAAACGAGAAGGGTTATTGTAATGTCCCCCAATATGACAAATACTTAATACTTTTTCTGGATGCATTTGTGCAAAAATTGTAGAGATGTAACAGCCGTAACTTAGCGCACAAATATGTGCTTTTTTAATACCTTCTTGCTCATATAAGTTTAATAATTGATCTACGAGGCGCTGTAATGAAAAGTCAATTGCTTCTCCTTTATCATCACCGTGACCTAATAAGTCATAAGTTATAATGTTGTAGGAGGAAGAAAAACGTTTTTGCTCCTTTTTGAAGGCGCGACGATTGCCAACTAATCCATGAATAAAAATAATTGTTTCCTTTTCAGAATGTATATTTGTTTGCAAAAAGGATACTCCTTTCACTAACTGGAGATTTATATCGTGTTTTAAATTATTTATCTATAATTTACATAGAATAATATTAAGTACCAGGTAATAATATCAGATGTTTATATCTGTTGTAAAGATGAGTTTTTATGTATATTTTGTAAAAATAGAAAAAGTGTGTTTACATTCAGTTTACATTTGTATCGTATTCTAATTTTAGAAAGAACAGTTTTGTTTAACATGAGGAGATGAACAGGAATGGAAGTTAGAAATGAAATGAAGAAAAAAGGGAGTTGGAGGCAGTTTTTACGCCTTATTCAAGATACAAATCCTCCGAAAGGAATTTTAGTTTTTGCGTTATTAATGAGTTTGCTTTCTACGGGAGCGAGTTTATTTATTCCTATGCTTACAAAAGGATTAGTAGATAATTTTTCGCTTTCTTCAATTAGTGCAGGACAAATTGTTGGATTAGTTGCTTTCTTTGTAATGCAAACTATTGCGGCAGGGTTGTCTATATATTTACTAAATTATATTGGGCAGAAGATTGTAGCGGGACTAAGAGAACGTTTGTGGAAAAAGGTACTTATCTTGCCGGTATCTTATTACGATCAAAATAGAACAGGTGATACGATTAGCCGTATGACGAATGATACAGGTGTTGTGAAAACGTTAATTTCTGAGCATTTGTCAAACTTATTAACAGGCGGTATTTCAATTGTTGGATCGTTAATTGTATTATTTGTTTTAGATTGGAAAATGACTGCGTTACTTTTAACGGTTATTCCGTTGTCTGTATTAATTTTAGTTCCACTTGGACGAAAAATGTATAAGATTTCAAAAGCGCTTCAAGATGAAACGGCATCTTTTACAAGTGTGTTAACGCAAGTGTTATCAGAAATTCGTTTAGTGAAATCTTCAAATACAGAAAAAAGAGAATATGAAACGGGCAATACAGGTATACAAAAGTTATTACAATTTGGTTTGAAAGAAGGGAAAGTGCAAGCATTAATTTCGCCAGTTATGTCGTTTGTTTTAATGGCACTACTTGTTATTATCGTAGGATATGGCGGGATGCGAGTTTCTAGCGGTGCATTAACAACCGGTGAACTTGTAGCGTTTATTTTGTATTTAGTTCAAATTGTAATGCCGATGAGTCAATTATCTATGTTCTTTACACAATTCCAAAAGGCAATTGGTGCAACGGAAAGAATTAGTACGATTTTAGAATATGAAGTAGAAGATCATGAAACTGGTGTGAAAGTGACAAATGCTAAGCAACCAATTGTTCTTGAAAATGTACATTTTGAGTATAACGAAGAAGAGCAAGTTTTGAAAAATATTGATTTCACAATTGAATCTGGAAAAGTGACAGCGATTGTAGGACCAAGTGGTAGTGGGAAAACAACGTTATTCTCATTACTGGAACGTTTTTATGAGCCAACTAGTGGTGCCATTAAATTAGGAAAAGAATCAATTACGAGTTATTCATTAGAGTCATGGCGACGTCAAATCGGTTACGTATCACAAGATAGTCCGTTAATTGATGGAACGATTCGTGATAATATTTGTTATGGTGTCGAGGGCGAAGTAACGGATGAAGAAATTGAAAAAGTAGCTGCAATGGCATATGTTGATGCGTTTATTCATGACTTACCAAACGGTTATGCAACAGAAGTTGGAGAACGCGGTGTGAAGCTTTCTGGGGGACAAAGACAGCGAATTGCTATTGCCCGAGCGTTACTTCGCAATCCGCAAATTCTTATGCTCGATGAGGCAACTTCAAGCTTAGATAGTAAATCTGAGTCTGTCGTTCAAAAAGCATTAAATAACTTAATGAAAGGCAGAACAACATTAGTGATTGCACATAGACTTTCTACTGTTGTAGATGCAGATAAAATTATCTTTATTGAAAAAGGGAATCTTACAGGTAGTGGTACGCATGATGAATTATTACAGACGCATGATATGTATCGTGAGTTTGCAACGCAGCAATTGAAAATTAAAGAGGGGGCATTATAAAATGAATCATCAGTGGGATTTTACTCCACTGATGATTCATTTTTAAAAAATATATTAGATGCTAAATAGAAAGGAAATGGTTCCTTTGATACCTAAAATTTTAATAGTAGACGACGATCCACACATTAGAGAACTCGTTTCTGTATTTTTAGAACGAGAAGGTTTTCAAACATATGAGGCAATTGATGGAGTAGATGCACTTCAGAAAATGGATGACGTAAAAGTCGATATGGTTATTCTTGATATCATGATGCCAAATATGGATGGATTTGATGTATGTTTTGAATTAAGAAAATACTATGATATCCCGGTTCTGATGCTAACTGCCAAAGGAGAAACATCACAAAAAGTAAAAGGATTTCACCTTGGGACAGATGATTATCTTGTAAAACCATTTGATCCTATAGAACTAGTAGTGAGAGTAAAGGCATTATTGAAACGTTACCAAATTACAGTTTCGCAATCGATTCAAGTTGGAAATGTATTATTAAATCGTAAAACATTCGAAGTTACATCTGGAGAACAAACGGTTACGTTACCGTTAAAAGAATTTGAGCTGCTCTTTACTTTAGGGGCTAAATCGGGAAGAACTTGTTCGAGAGAGCAATTAATTGAAGAAATATGGGGATATGATTTTGAAGGGAATGAACGTACACTAGACGTTCATATTAATCGGTTACGTGAGAAGTTTCAAGAAGAGCAATCGAAATTTAGTATTAAAACAATAAGAGGATTAGGGTATCGCTTAGAGGTAAGTAAATGAGAAAAAGAAAACGAATGAGTAAGTTGAAGATGCTGAAAGTATTTGGAGCGGTATTAGCGTTCTTTTCTATTCTTACTATCATTTGGTCTATCGCATTTTATGTAGCAACTAGTTTATTGAATGCTTTTGACGTAAACGTATCGCCGTTTGTTGCCTTTCTAATTAGTGATATGGTCGGTTTTGTCTTTATTATTCTTATTTGGACATTGATTGGAATATTAATGAGACCAAAACGAGAGGCGATGATTTGGACTATTATTGAACCGATACAAAAAATTGCAAAAGGAGACTTCTCCGTAAAAATAAGAAATGAAGAAAAGTATGATGGTGAAATTGGCGTGCTCGTAAAAAGTATAAATGATATGACAGATGAACTGAATACGATGGAGAAAATGAGACAAGAGTTTGTATCGAATGTTTCTCATGAAATACAGTCACCGTTAACTTCTATAAAAGGATTTGCTAGAGCACTACAAGACGATAATCTTTCTGAGGAAAAAAGAAAGCATTATCTTACCATTATTGAAACTGAAACAACGAGATTATCTAAACTAAGTCAAAATTTACTAAAGCTAACTCTTTTAGAATCAGAAGAGTATACACCAGAAAGAGTGAGCTATCGATTAGATCAACAATTAAAGCAAATTGTGTTAAATAGTGAACCACTCTGGGCTGAAAAAGAAATTGAGTTAGAACTAGATTTAGAAAAAGTATATGTTATTGCTGACCAAGAAAGTATGAGTCAAGTGTGGATTAATTTGATTCATAATAGTATTAAATTTACTCCAAGCGGTGGTACGATTACTATTCAGTTAAAGGAACATGAGACAGTAGTGGAAGTGCGTATCCGTGATTCAGGAATTGGTATATCAGAAGAACAGAAACAACATATTTTTGAGCGTTTTTATAAAGCGGATTCTTCACGAAATCGTGCCTATGGAGGAAGTGGCTTAGGTTTAGCTATTGTAAAGAAAGTACTCGACCTTCATCATGGGGAAATAAAAGTTGAGAGTGAGGAAGGAAAAGGTACTGAATTTATTGTGCGTATGCCAAATCATGAAGAGAAATAGTGTTAGAGAGAACCTTCTAACACTATTTCTCTTTAAAAATGCATTTACCGTTACTGCAATTATATTGATAAGCTTTTCCTTCGCTTTTCATACTCATACACTCTCCTATGCTGGATTTGTTTTTATTTTACATGAATAATGGTAAAAAAATGAAACTTATAAATAAAACCTTTCTATAGTTACCTACAAGTAACCTACGCACATGAAAGTGCATCATTGCCTTTTTACATAAACATAGATACAATTTTAATATAATACATAACTGAGATGATTAAGGAGTGTTATACTTGGCAGAATTATTACAAGGTAAAAATGCTTTAATTACAGGAGCAGGTAGAGGGATTGGTCGCGCTGTAGCAATCGCATTAGCGAAAGAAGGCGTAAATGTAGGCTTATTAGCTCGTTCAGAAGAAAACTTAAAAGCTGTAGCAAAAGAAGTAGAAGCAGAAGGTGTAAAAGCTGTTATTGCAACTGCTGATGTTTCTTCATATGAAGAAGTAACAACTGCGATTGAAACGTTAAAAAATGGTTTAGGATCTATCGATATTTTAATTAATAACGCTGGTATTTCTAAATTCGGTAAGTTTTTAGAACTAGACGTTGCTGATTGGGAAAAAATCATTCAAGTAAACTTAATGGGTGTATACTATGCAACTCGTGCAGCTTTACCGAGCATGATTGAACAACAATCTGGTGATATCATTAACATTTCATCTACAGCAGGACAAAAAGGTGCACCTGTAACAAGTGCATATAGTGCTTCTAAATTTGGTGTCCTTGGCTTAACAGAATCGTTAGCGATGGAAGTTCGCAAACATAACATTCGTGTAACAGCTTTAACTCCAAGTACAGTAGCAACTGATATGGCTGTAGATTTAGGATTAACTGATGGAAACCCTGATAAAGTAATGCAAGCAGAAGATATTGCAGAATTTATCGTAGCGCAGCTGAAATTAAATAAACGTACATTTATTAAATCTGCTGGGCTTTGGTCTACTAATCCATAGGAATTAAATTTAACTTTAAAAGAAGGGATATCTATTCTATAAGGGGTAGATGTCCCTTCTTTATTTTTTGTATTCAAGACAGAATTTTCGGTATAATTAAAAGTGAATGGTAGAAAGCATTGGTAAATTGAAAGGAATGGCAGTTGTAAAAGAGTGATGTAAGGAGGGAAAAGGAATGAAAAAGAAGTTTCAAAAATTATAACGTGTAGCGTGTATAACGAGACTAGCTCGTGGACCTCCAATATACATAACACTATATTGTATATTAAAAAATTGGAGGCTATAAGTAGATGAGAACTGAAAAAGAAATGTTAGATTTAATTATAAATACAGCAATAGAGGATGAAAGAATTCGAGCTGTCATCATGAATGGATCGCGTGTAAATCCAAATGTGAAAAGAGATTGTTTTCAAGACTATGATATTATGTATGTTGTAAATGATATACAATCTTTTACGTCTAATCATAATTGGATTCATAGATTTGGAGAAATAATGATTGTACAAATGCCAGAAGAAATGTCGTTAGTTCAACCAGATGAAGATGGGAAGTTTCCATATTTAATGCAGTTCATGGATGGGAATCGGATTGATTTAACGCTAGTTCCAGTTGAGTTAATAAAAAAGTTCGTTGGACAAGATAGTTTAAGTAAACTGCTTCTTGATAAAGATAATTGTATGGAAGGATTCCCGCCAGCAAGCGATAAGGATTACTTAATAAAAAAGCCTACAGAAAAAGAGTTTTTGGATTGCTGTAATGAATTTTGGTGGTGTAGTACAAATGTGGCAAAAGGGTTATGGAGAGAGGAACTTTCTTATGCAAAAGGAATGCTTGAAGGACCAGTGCGAGATATGTTCATCGTAATGCTAGAATGGCATATTGGTATGAAAACAGACTTTACAGTTAATACAGGGAAGTTTGGAAAGCATTTCGAGCAATATATTGAAGAAGATATGTGGGAGCAATTTAAAAGGACATTTTCTAATGCAGAATATGAAAACATATGGGAGTCATTCTTTGTTATGGGTGATTTATTTAGGGAAGTGGCGAACGAAATCGCTAACACATATGAATATCACTATCCGCAAGATGAGGATGATAAAGTGACGAACTATTTAAAACATGTGAAAGCTTTGCCAAAAGATAGTACATCAATTTATTAATAATATAAAGTAGTAAGGCTTTCCTAATTAAGGACAGTCTTATTTTTGTTTATGAATAACAATTTCTCTAACAAAGTGCAGATGAATCACATATGAAAATTTAGGGAGGTTTTTTATCATGTATTATTTTTATTCGCCAGAAATGTTTGCTCCATATCAATGGGGACTAGAACGAGATGTTTCGTATGCTTATATGCCATATAACTCATTTTATTATGGAGACTATATAAACTCATTGCCATACGCATATATCCCTCAAAATTATGAAGTACAAATGAAAGCAGATGATCGTGGATCGTGGACACCATTTTCATGGGTTGAAAAATATGCGTACGCATTTTCAGGACCGTATAATAAAGCGGAAGTCGCTCTTACATTTGATGATGGACCAGATTTAGAATTCACGCCAAAAATATTAGATAAGTTAAAACAACATAATGTAAAAGCTACTTTTTTCTTACTTGGTGAAAACGCAGAAAAATTTCCGAACGTAGTAAAGCGTATTGCAAATGAAGGGCATGTAATTGGTAATCATACGTACAGTCATCCGAATTTAGCGAAAGTAAATGACGCTGAGTACCGTAATCAAATTATAAAAACGGAAGAAATATTAAAACGTTTAGCCGGCTATGCCCCGAAGTTTATACGTCCACCGTATGGTGAAATACTTGAAAATCAATTGAATTGGGCAACTGAGCAAAATTTTATGATTGTACAGTGGAGTGTTGATACAGTTGATTGGAAAGGTGTAAGTGCCGATACGATTACAAATAATGTGTTAGGGAATTCATTTCCAGGTAGTGTCATCCTCCAACATTCAACACCAGGTGGGCATTTACAAGGATCTGTTGATGCACTAGACAAAATCATTCCGCAGTTAAAAACGAAAGGGGCACGTTTTGTAACACTTCCAAGTATGTTCCAGACATCAAAAGAAAGAAAGTGAATGTGTTATAAATTGGAAAAATAAGGGTTGTGTCGTATAATGAAAGTGTAAGTTAGGGGGGGATATAATTGATTGATGCACTAGTAAACATAGGAATAAGCATATTGATTGGTATTATTTTTATACTTGCGGCAATTATTCTTCAAAAAAATCCACCGACCGATATTAATGCGGCATATGGTTATCGTACGAAACGATCTATGAAAAATAAGGAATTATGGGATGCGGGTAACAGGTATAGTGCAGAAGTGATGAAGCAAAACGGATTTATCATGATGTTAATTGGAAGTGTTATTAGTATACTGTTTAGATATCCACATACAATAATAGCGATTATAGTGGTTATGCTGTTATTAATCATTCGTTTATTTATACAAGTAGAGAGTAGATTAAAAATCCTTGAACAATAATAAAAAATAGGACTCTACGCAATATTATGCTAGGAGTCCTATTTTATTTATAAACTATTATTTTTTAATAATTCTTTTCCTTGCTCTATAACAAATTCATAGTATGCAAGATCATACGGATAAATATCTTCAAATGTTATCGTAATCGGTGTATTGTTTAAGACTGAAATAGTCGTTAAAGATGAAATCTCTCCTTTTAATAGTTGTAGAAAAGAAGTTGCATGTACTTTCATCACATCGTCTACTTCTTCACCTGGTGCGAATGGAAGTGGATTGATGACGTTGTGAAAATACATATGACAAAACTCGCGATCAGTAAGATTTGAAATTTCATAATCTATTTTAAAGATTCCCTTGTATGTTAAATCATTAGTTTGAAAGGAAAGCCCTAATTCTTCCTCAATTTCACGAAGACCACCAATTTGTACATCTTCATCATGCATAATATGTCCAGCTGAAGTAATATCCCATATACATGGAGCTTCTTTTTTATTTTTAGAGCGTAATTGGAAATATAAAAACATATCTTCAGTATCTTTTTCTACAAACCAGCAATGAAATGTCTCGTGCCAATCGCCGTCACGATGCACTTCATCACGTAATTTCTTCCCAAGTGTATTTCTTTCAGGATCAAATATTGTTAACCACTCTGTCATTTTAATTCCCCTTTCCTCAAATTTTATTATACAATATTTGTATTGAATTTTGGGAAAATAAAGAAAAAGGAGTGGTTATAAGTGGGGATAGAGCGTACGGAAATAAAATCGATTATTTCAACAGAGGAAGAGTTACGGAAAATATTGGGGCAACCAAGTGAGCGAGCGTTGAAAAAAGTCATTTCATCATTAGACCACCATTGCGTAGATTTTCTTTCTAAATCTCCTTTTCTAGTATTATCCACTGGAAATCAGTTGGGGGAGTGTGACGCCTCGCCGCGAGGAGATGCACCTGGATTTGTATACGTACTCAATAATAATAAAATTATCATTCCAGAAAGACCAGGAAATCGTCGTATAGACTCCATTTTGAATATTATTTCAAATCCACGTGTAGGACTAATCTTTTTTATTCCAGGTCTTGGGGAGACACTCAGAATAAATGGCCGAGCGTATATTACAAACGACGAAGAAATTTTGAAAGAAATGCAGGCGAATGGACGCAATCCGTTGCTTGGAATTGTTGTTGAAATAGAAGAGTGTTATATTCATTGTGCAAAAGCGTTTATTCGTTCTAAGATGTGGGATCCAGAATCTTGGTTAAATAAAAAAGAGTTACCATCAGCAGCAAAAATGTTGCTGGAGCATGCGAAAGTGAATACTTCAGAAGAAGATGTTGCACGTTCTTTAGAAGAAAGTTATACAAAAAGATTGTATTGAAAATTTTATTAATATAGCTTTGTGGAGCGGATATGTACGGGTTTTAGAATGGGGGATTTATCCCGCATTAACGGGCAGTAAGACCCCTACCTCAAAATTCAGCGAAAACAAAGAAGTCAGGTGGGGATCAACTGCCCGTAAAAGCCCGATTGGTGAAGGCTAATAATCAGTGGGGATGAACAAAATCCCCACTGATTAAAGTTTCACTTTATATATGAACCGTTGATTTATAAACTGGAGAAATGACAAAATAGGTAAATTGAGTGGCAGTTGCATAATGCTATTGTGAAATATAATAAAAAGTTATTTTGAAAATAGTTAGTAAAAATAGGCTTGCTTTTTAAAAAGTTGATAACTATAATAAGTTAACAAATAGACATGAACGAAAAAGTAATGATAAGGACATGAAATCATTTTTACGGTTTACAGAGAGGGAAGTCAAGGGTGTGAACTTCCTAACACGAGAAATGATTTTACCACCTTTGAACTTCAATAGTGAACGAGTAATCTAGTAATTATTGACGGTATCAGCCGTTATCTGAACTTGAGCAATCTAGGGAGAAATACGTCTAGATTGGAACAAGGGTGGAACCACGAAAACACATTCGTCCCTTTCCTAGGGATGAGTGTGTTTTTTTACGGATTTAGAGATTGAAAATTTAAAATAATTAAAAAATAGTATTGATTTTGTTTTTTATGCGAGTATAATGAGTTAACAAATAAACATGAACGAAAAAGTAACGATAAGGACACGAAATCATTTTTACGGTTTACAGAGAGGGAAGCCAAGGGTGTGAGCTTCCTAACACGAGAAATGATTTTACCACCTTTGAACTTCAATAGTGAACGAGTAATCTAGTAATTATTGACGGTATCAGCCGTTATCTGAACTTGAGCAATCTAGGGAGAAATACGTCTAGATTGGAACAAGGGTGGAACCACGAAAACACATTCGTCCCTTTCCTAGGGAAGAGTGTGTTTTTTTATTACTTTGAAAGGAGGTGCGGTAATATGAAACGATTTATAAGTACGGAAATAACCACCACCTGCATGACAAAAAAGCAGAGTAAGGTGATTTATAGGTGTAACAATTAAACTTTTAGGAGGAGATTAGAAGATGAATAACGTTATAAATGTTGGAGTATTAGGTTTAGGTACGGTCGGAAGTGGTGTTGTTCATATTTTGAAAGAACATTATAAAAAAATCGCTCTTGATACAGGATACGAAGTGAAAGTGAAAACAGTCGTTGTACGTGATTTGGAAAAAGAACGCGATGTTTGTATTGACGGGATTGCAGTCACAAGTCATGCAGATGAAGTTCTAAATGATTCGAATATTGATATTGTAGTAGAGGTAATGGGCGGAATTGAAGAAGCGAAGCAGCATATTGTTAAGGCTTTACGAAATAAGAAACATGTCGTGACAGCAAATAAAGATTTAATGGCTGTATATGGTGCAGAGCTTCTTCAACTGGCGAACGATAATGATTGTGATTTATGTTATGAAGCGAGCGTAGCAGGCGGTATTCCAGTGTTAAGAGGACTAACTGACGGGCTAGCATCAGATCAAATTGAAAAAATAATGGGAATTGTAAATGGTACAACAAATTATATGTTAACAAAAATGAGTCAAAATGGATGGTCTTATGAAGAGGCTTTACAGGAAGCGCAAAAATTAGGTTTTGCAGAATCGGATCCGACAGCAGATGTAGATGGACTAGATGCGGCAAGAAAAGTAGCAATTCTTGCAAACTTAGGTTTTTCGATGAATGTTTCATTAGATGATGTGCAAGTAAGAGGGATTCGAAAGGTCGAAAAAGAAGATTTACAAATGGCTGAAAAGTTAGGATTTACTATGAAGTTAATTGGTAAGGCTGAAAAACAAGGACCAGCCATTCATTTAAGTGTAGAACCGACGCTTTTACCGAGCCAGCATCCATTATCAAATGTGAATAATGAATTTAATGCGGTGTATGTTCATGGCCAAGCGGTAGGAGAAGTGATGTTTTATGGACCCGGAGCTGGGAAGTTACCGACTGGTTCTGCTGTAGTAAGTGATATTATTTCCATCGTTAAAAATATGAATCAAGTTCCGAAAAATAAAAGTGCGTTAAAAGAACCAGTTCCTTATGAATTACAAGGTGATGAAGAAGTAGTTTCGAAATATTTCTTACGCATTTCATTACGAGATGAGCCTGGGATGTTACAAAAAATAACAGAATGTTTCGTTAATTACTCTGTAAGTTTAAAAGAAGTTATTCAATTACCTTTAAACCGTGAACTGGCAGAAGTCGTTGTTGTGACACATCGAACTTCCAAGTATCAATTTGAACGAGTTTTAGGAGCGATAGAAGCTGTCGCAAGTGAAATAAACAGTTACTACATTATTGAGGAGGAAAAACAATATGTATAAAGGACTATTAAAACAGTATGCTTCTTATTTACCGGTGAATGAAAATACACCTGATGTCAGCTTAATGGAAGGAAACACACCACTTATTCCATTATTAAACATATCAAAACAATTAGGGATTCAGCTATACGGTAAGTACGAAGGAGCGAATCCGACAGGTTCTTTTAAAGATCGTGGTATGGTCATGGCAGTTGCTAAGGCGAAAGAAGAAGGTTCAGAAGCAATCATTTGTGCATCAACAGGTAATACATCAGCATCAGCTGCAGCATATGCGGCACGTCTTGGGATGAAATGTATTATCGTAATACCAGAAGGAAAGATTGCACATGGAAAATTAGCGCAAGCGGTCGCTTATGGAGCTGAAATTATTTCAATAGAAGGGAATTTCGATGATGCACTTAAGGCTGTAAGAAATATTGCTGCAGAAGAGCCGATTACGTTAGTAAATTCAGTGAATCCTTATCGAATTGAAGGGCAAAAAACGGCAGCATTTGAAATTTGTGACCAATTGCAAAATGCACCAGATGTTCTAGCTATCCCTGTTGGGAACGCAGGAAATATTACAGCATATTGGAAAGGTTTCTGTGAATATGAGAAAGAAAAAGGTTATAAGAAGCCAAGAATCCATGGTTTTGAAGCGGAAGGAGCAGCTGCAATTGTAAAAGGGCATGTAATTGAAGAACCTGAAACAATTGCAACAGCGATTCGCATCGGTAACCCAGCAAGTTGGTCGTATGCAGTAGAGGCTGCCGAGCAGTCTCGTGGTGAAATAGATATGGTATCAGATGAAGAAATTTTACATGCGTATAGGTTATTAGCAAAAACTGAAGGAGTTTTCGCTGAACCAGGATCAAATGCTTCATTAGCCGGCGTAATTAAACATGTTGAATCTGGAAAAATCAAAAAGGGAGAAACAGTTGTTGCAGTATTAACTGGAAATGGTTTGAAGGATCCTGATATCGCTATTTCTTCAAATCAACTAGACATCGCAAGTGTGTCAAATGATATAGAACAAATTAAAGATCATATTAAAGGGGTGATTATGTCGTGATACCATTTAGCGTTCGTGTCCCTGCTAGTACGGCGAATGTTGGTCCTGGATTTGATTCAGTTGGAATAGCTTTGTCATTGTATTTAGATGTGGTGGTTAAAGAAAAAGCTGATAAATGGCAAGTGATCCATTCCTTTGAAGAATCAATTCCGACAGACGATAAAAATTTAATCGTTAGCACGGCATGTAAAGTCTGTCCTTCTATATCACCTCATATAATAGAAGTTACTAGTAATATCCCATTAACGAGAGGGCTAGGAAGTAGTGCATCAGCGATTGTAGCTGGGATAGAGCTTGCGAATCAACTAGGCAATTTGAACTTAACTGCTGATCAAAAAGTTCAAATTGCTACAAATTTTGAAGGACATCCTGATAATGTTGCTGCTTCTATATTAGGTGGAACTGTAATTGGAGCACTTGATGGAAAGGATGTTTCCGTCGTAAGAATTGAGAGCAAGGAATTAGGTGTAGTTTCTCTCATTCCGAATGAAGAATTAAATACAGATGAAAGTCGATCTGTATTACCAAAGATGTTTCCGTTTCATGAGGCAGTTAAAGCGAGTGCGATAAGTAACGTATTAGTAGCTGCATTATGTCAAAAGCGGTGGGAAGTTGTAGGTGAAATGATGGAGAGAGACCATTTTCACGAGCCATATCGTTTAGAACTCGTACCGTTATTACCATCTATTCGTAAATGCGCAAAAGAATTTGGTGCGTACGGCACAGCACTTAGCGGTGCGGGACCATCTATTTTTATATTAGCACCATATGAGAAACGTCAAGAAATCGCTGAGCAATTAGCGAGAGTATTTACAGATATGAAAGTATGTGAGCTTGAAATCGACCATAAAGGTATTATTGTAAATAAGGAAGAGCATATTGGATCATAAAGAAAGCTGGCATGGCTAGCTTTCTTTACGTTGCAAACCTATTTTAAATTAGGTTTTTTCGGAAAAAAATATAAAACAAATGTTGATTTTGAATAATGTAAGTAAAGAGTGCATTCATTTTGGAGGTGATTACATGAATAAAGAGTCACCAGAAGAAAAAAGAGAGCGTATGAGACAAAGTGAATTAAAAAGTAATCCTACGGGTTCTTTACATGACGGACTCAATAGAGCGGAAACAGGTAGTCCAGTTGATATAGCAGGCGGTATGAATTGGAAAGGTACAGGGATAATCATTTTAGTACTACTTTTAGGATACATTGTATACACTTATTTTTTCAGTTAAAGAATGCTTGTTAAAATTTTGATTTGTTTAGTTTCATAATTGTTGAGAAAAAATGCAGTTACTGTATTACATATCTTCTAAGCAAGTTATAGTTGTTCATATCAACTTTTAATACTCCAAATAGAGCTAGCAAAATGCTAGCTCTATTATTTTTTGCCACATTCCTGTAACAAAGCACCTGTATATTCATTGGTGGAGGTGCAGAGGATGAAAAAAATGATAGCGATATGTCTTCTTACAACTATGTCGTTTTCGACTTTAGTCGGTTGTGACGTAAAAGGTAGTAATGCTGTACAAGAGTCTAAAATAAAGAAATCGACGTATAAAGATTTTACTTATGATGTAAATCCAGAAACATTCACATTAACTGTAGAACATGAGGGGGTAAAGGAACAGGCATCACAACCCCTACCGAAAATGAAGGTATCGAATGTAAAAAAAGAAAAGGATCGTACATCGTGGGAATATCCAGATCAAAAAGTAAAAATAAAATTAGAAAAGAAAAAAGACCACTTAAACATTGAAGTGGAATCGACTGGTGCAGAAAGCTTTACATGGCCGAAAGTAGAAGCTGAAAATTATACACTTCCGTTATGGGAGGGTAAGCAAATTCCGAGCAATGATGAGAATTGGAAGAAGTTTTTAAAGGATGATGCATATTCATTTGCTGAATCATTTTCTATGAAGTTTTTCGCATTAAATGGTTCGAAATATTCAATTGTATATATTGCAAACAATATGTTTAATAATGAATTGAAGTTTCATTCGGATCCGAAAATAGGATTTGATTTTACACATGAATTTCCGAGCATAAATAAAAATAAAACATATGGATTTCAATTATATGTGACAAATAATGATGCGGTAAGCATTGCTAAACTGTATAAGGATGATATTGTTCGAAAAGGTGAATTTAAAACATTACAAGAAAAGGCTAGAAAAAATAAAGAAATCGAAAAGTTATATGGAGCGGCGCATTTTTATTTTTGGAATCAAAATGGTTTATCAGAAAATAATATAAATTGGCCAAAACTAAGGGAGCAAATAAATAGCCCGCTGTTTAGTCATATAAAAGAACTTATTCAAAAGAATAGTTCAGAGCCTGGGGAACTGAATGTATTAGATCAAGTAAGTAAACAAGATTTCATTGATAAGTATCAAAAAAATGTTATTTTACGTTATATAAACGAAGTATTATCCATGAAGGAATTTTATAAAGAGGATATTTTTCAAAACGTTGATCAGGAAGCTAGTGTGCTATTAAAGAAAGGTGTAGGTCACTTAACGAACACAGAATTGTATAGCTTAAATAAGCATTTATTAAAGTCGCTACTTGGTGATGCGGTTGAAGAGGTAAGTAAATGGGGTAATGCAGATGGAACGGACATACTAAAGGAAATGAAAGAGGTAGGAATAGAAAAAGCGTGGATTGGTCTGCCGAACTGGGAACAAGGATTTATGCAACCTAATTTCGTGACAAAAGCGAAGGAAATGGGGTATTTAGTTGGTCCGTATGATTCATATCATTCCATTCACGAAAAAAGTGATAAAAATTGGAACACAGCATCCTTTAATGACCCATCATTATATGAAGAGGCTACTGTAACGAAGAAAAACGGAGAAAAGGTGCAAGGCTTTTTAGGCAGAGGTCGCAAGTTAAACCCGACTTTATCGCTGCCTAGTGTAAAGGAACGCATGAATGATATATTACAAAATGGTCCTAAATATAATTCATGGTTTATTGATTGTGATGCGACAGGTGAAATTTACGATGACTATTCAGCGAAACATATAACGACACAAGAGCAAGATTTAAAAGCACGTTTAAAACGAATGGACTACATTGCGCAAGAAAAGGGTATGGTCGTTGGTTCTGAAGGTGGAAATGATTTTGCTAGTAGTACGATTGCATTTGCACACGGAATTGAAACACCTGTTATTAAATGGGACGATGAAGATATGCGGAAAAATAAAACAAGTCCGTATTATGTCGGTGGATATTGGTCACCAAATCAAAATGTTCCCGAAAAATATGCAAAACAAGTACCATTGAAAGAAGAATATAAACAAGTGTATTTAAACCCAGTATATTCGGTACCATTATATAAATTAGTATACAATGATTCCGTTATTACAACGCACCATTGGGAATGGGGAAGTTTAAAGGTAAAAGATGAAGTTGGAAATCGAATGCTGTCTGAATTATTGTATAATGTTCCTCCGTTGTACCATTTAGATGAAGTAGAGTGGAATAAACATAAAAAAGAAATTACAGAGCATCTAAAAGTTTGGAATGAAGTTCATGAAAAAGCAGTAAAAGAAGAGATGACGAATTTTGCGTATTTGTCAGAAGATAAGCTAGTACAATCTGTTTCTTATGGAAAAAATATTAAAATCATTGTGAACTTCTCAAATGAAGACATGGAAGTAGAAAAAACGAAAATAAAAGCAAAGTCGGCTTTTATTGATAATCAGGGGAAGAAAAGCATGTATACGCCGTTTGAGAAATAATAACGTGAAATATACTGTATTCATAGAGGTTTTATCATTAGCTGGACTCTTTATTCATATCGTTTATCTGGAAAAAGATATCCTAATTTAAAATGAAAGAGTTAATGAATTTATAAATTTGCATGTTGCGAAGTGCTAAATTTTTGAAATTGGTAAATAGTGACTTGCCAAAAATAAGTACGAGAGTATAATGTGAAATGGAATACATATTGGGTTTTAGTAGTAACCTTACAAAATTGTAAGGTTAATGAAAGGAAATTCAATATGAAGATAAATAGACTTACATTATACTTGGTAAAGAGAAAGAGAGGCGAATGGGTATGAGCTCTGAATTAGAACAAAATACGAGAAGTAATAAAAAGCGTTCTAAAAGAAAGTCAATAAAATGGTTCATATTAATTCCATTTTTCCTACTTATTTTTGGAGGAGTAGGATATGGTTCGTTTATATATAATAAAGCAAAAGCTGTTGTAAATGATGCGTATGCGAAAATTGAAAAGTCATCAAAGCGTGATAAAGAAGTTGAACCTTTAAAGGATAATATTTCAATATTAATCATGGGTGTAGATGGAAGTGAAATGAGAAAAAGCCAATATGGCGAAGCAGTTCGAACAGATGCACTTTTATTAGCAACAATTAATAAAGATGATAAGTCTGTTAAGCTAGTAAGTATTCCACGTGATTCACGTGTTTATATTCCAACTAGAAAAAAATTAGATAAAATTACTCATGCTCACGTATTTGGTGGCGTAGAAAGCACACGCGATACGGTGGAAAGATTCTTAAATGTCCCTGTTGATTATTATGTGAAGTTTAACTTTGAATCATTCGTACAAATTGTCGATTCAATTGGTGGTATTGATATTGATGTACCAGTTACTTTCACTGAACAAGATAGTAAAGACCAAGCTGGTATGATCCATTTAGAAAAAGGTTACCAACATTTAAATGGAGAACAAGCACTTGCACTTGCAAGAACGCGTAAAATTGATAGTGACGCAATGCGTGGACAGAGACAGCAACTTGTAATAGAAGCAATTGCTAAAAAAGCGATGTCTGTTCAATCAATTAGCAAAATGGGCTCTTTACTAGATGCGGTTGATAAAAATATGAAAACGAACTTAACATTTGACGATATGCTTGCCATTACAAAAAATATGGCAGGATCTAATTTGGAAATGGAAAAATTGCAAATAGAAGGTACAGATAAACGTATCGGTGGTATTTATTATTACATTCCAAATGAAAAAAATGTAAAAGATATTTCAAAAAAATTAAATGATCATTTAGGTGTAACGCCAAAATCAGTCCGAAATGAATAATAAAAAAAGATTGGCTTTTGCCAATCTTTTTTTTTTGAATGTATTTGTAACTTTTCTGTAACGATTTTTTAGTTTAGAAAAATTATACTCATATGTATGAGTATAATGGATAGGTAAAAAAGTAAAAGGACATATTCAAAATTTGTGGTAAGGAAAGATATCATATGCAGAAATGGTTAAGCATGATGGGAATTATCTTTATATTGACTGGATGTAAAATGTCTGAAGCTCCAACAAGTCTAATGGAAGCTCCTACAAATGAAAAATGGATTAATGAATTAAAGGAACAAATTGATAAAGATTTACCTGTTAATTATCGCTTACTTACTCCAATGTCTAATAGAGATAAACAGACGACATGGTCAATGAATTTCGAGCGAGATAATAAAAAAGAAGCTGTCATCGTATATAAAATACCTAATGAAGATTATCATATATATTTAGCCGTATATGAGAAGAAAAATAATGGATGGAATATGAAGTCAACCTATACATTTGATGGGGAAGAAGTAGATATTGTTGAGGTAGGAGATTTCACAGGGAGTGGGAAAAGGGAACTATTGATAGGAATAACTACCAATCGTGATTTATTAGAAAACACAATGTATGTTTTTTCCGATGAGAGTGACGATATAAAGGAATTTTATAGACAGAAGTATACAAAGTTATTTATAGATGATTTAAACAAAAATGGTTTTAAAGACATAAGCCTTGTTTCGCATATGAAAGATGAACAGTTGAAGGTTCAGTTCATTGAAAAGTTTAAGGTATTGTCAGAGGTTACATTTGATCCGTATATAAATAGTATTCAAAGAATACAAATGGGTCGTATTTCTAAATCATTAAAGGCAGTTGTAATCGATGCGGGAACAGGGGCTCATTCAGGTATAACTTATGTAGCAAAATTTGATCAGGATCATTATGAAGTATTACCTATAGGTGGGAAAGAAGATTTATTTAATGAATATGTTGTAGAAAGTAAAGATGTTAATGAAGACGGCATTATTGAATTTGTTCGTACTGTACGTCCAAAAGGTTGGGAGGATAAATCACATGGTGATAGTCCGCTTTTTGAACGTTACATACAGTGGAGTGAATCTGGAATTAAACCAATTGAAGAACGATATATAGATATAGAAAAAGGGTATTATGTGAAAATTCCTAAAGAGTTAATAGGGAAAATTACAATACCAGATCAGCAAAAAGAATCAAATTCTCAAAAGTTTTTGGATACAAGAACAAATAAAATATGGCTTGAAGTTCATATTTTTAAGCGGAAAGAATGGTTCAATATAAAAGGCTACAGCGCAGCAATTAAAACGGCTTCTCACGTATATGCAGTACCGAAGCAATCGGAATTTGAAAAAGTGAAAGCATATATAAAACCGCTAGCGGATTATCAACAAGAGTAGGAGGTGGGAATTATGTCAAAAATTTTAGTTTTAGAAGATGAATTAACGATCCGTAGCTTTATTGTTTTAAATTTAAAACGTGCTGGATTTTATGTAATAGAAGCTACTACTGGAGAAGAAGCGTTACAAATTTTGAGTGAACAAACTGTTGATATAGCACTGCTGGATGTAATGTTACCGGGGATTGATGGTTTAGAAGTTTGTAAGGCTATCAGGAAAGAAAATAAAAAAATGGGTATTATTATGTTAACCGCACGTGTACAAGATGAAGATAAGGTGCAAGGACTAGGAATAGGTGCAGATGATTATATTGCAAAACCGTTTAGTCCAGTAGTATTAACTGCACGTATACAGTCTTTATTAAGAAGAATAGAAGTACATGAAGAAAAAACGAATATTGTTACGTCAGGTCCATTTTCGTTAAATATTATAGAAGAAAGATTGTATAAAGATGGACAATTAGTCGATTTAACACCTACAGAGTATATGATATTACAGTATTTAATGAATCAGGCTTCAAAGCCAGTTTCGCGTGATGAAATTTTAAATATGATTTGGGGAACCAATTACGTAGGTGAGACGAAAGTAGTAGATGTAAATATGAGACGGTTACGTCAAAAGATAGAATGTAATCCATCAGAACCTGAATTTATTCTTACGGTGTGGGGAAAAGGATATGTGTGGAAGGAAAGTATGAGATGAAACGGAAAGTGACTTTATATTTTATGACGGTCATTACACTTATGCTTGTATTATTTGAAGTTGTATTTTCAGTCTCAATTTATCGATACTATTATAATGGTATTGTGCAATATATAGAGTCTCATGCGAAAACGAGTACACGTTTTTTTTCAGAATACAATTCACTATACTTTATTCGATTACAAGAATATAGTGGTGACATAATTAGTAGCTTTCAATTAGAAGGAACAGAATTACAGTTAATTGATCGTCACGGCTCGGTTATACAATCTTCAAGTGGTGAAAAGGTAAAAGGTAAAGTGAATATTCCACAATCATTATTAGAAGGTGAAATGTATAATCAAGTTACTACGAAAGGTAATAAAAAACAACTAGAGGTGCTAAGCCCACTTATACATCAAGGACAAACTATTGGTGTTTTAAAATATACGACTGTTTTAACAAATGTAAATAAAAAGATTATTGAAATTATTACGTTTACTATTTCTGTAGGTATTGTTATTTCGGGAGTCGCTTTCTTAATTAGTAGACGTTTGGCAAATTCATTTGTTGAGCCAATTGAATCCATTATTCAAGCCTCTTCACAAATTGCAGAAGGCACATTAAAGCAAAAAATTAAAGAAGATTATCCTGGAGAATTAGGTGAATTGGCACATAGTTTAAATTATATGGCCTATAAAATAGATAAGGCTGAGCAGATGAAAAATGAATTCATTGCTTCTATTTCGCACGAAATACGAACGCCTTTAACAGGAATTAAAGGTTGGAGTGAGACGTTAAAAACAGTAGATCATTTAACAGAAGAAGAAATAAAGCAAGGTATGGGCATTATTTCAGGTGAGACAGATAGATTGATTCATTTAGTAGAAGAATTGCTAGATTTTTCAAGATTACAATCAAATCATTTTAATTTATATAAACAAAAGGTGCAGTTGTACGATATACTAGAGGAGACGATTTGGCAATTAACTCCTAAATCGGAAGAGAAGGAAATTCAATTTATTACTACTATAGACCGAATTGAATTGATGGGAGATCGAAATAGGTTAAAGCAAGTTTTCTTGAATATTGTTCAAAATGCAATTAAGTATTCACATAAAAAAAGTACAATACACATTGAAGCGACTAAAATAGAAGGACAAGCAGTGATTAAGGTAAGAGACGAAGGGATTGGAATTGCTAAAGAACATTTACCATATATTGAGCAATCATTTTACCAAATTAATAATCATGCTGCAGGTGCAGGTATTGGTTTAGCTATCGTTAAAAAAATGGTAGAGCTTCATGGCGGTGTGCTTAGTGTTACAAGCAAAGAAGGAATAGGAACAACAATTTTGATAAAACTCCCATTATAATACAAATAAAATCTATTTATATGGTCAAATAAAAATAAATAGATGTATAATTATATTGGGCGATTTATATATAAGATTAATAGGGAGAGGAATTCGATAGAATGGAAAAAGCTTTAAAAATTAAACAAATAGTAGTCGTTTTAATAGCGATTGCCGCAGTAGCTATTGGGTATTACATGTTTCAATCAATTACTTCACCAGCAAAAGCTGTTGCGAAACAAGAAAATGTAGTGCAGCTTGCAAGTGAACAGCCGAAAGTTGAAATGAATAAAACGGCACCAAGTCGTTTTAATGGAAAAGAAAGAAAAGTTGCTTATCTTACATTTGACGATGGGCCAGGGAAATATACGGCTGAATTATTAAATACGCTAAAACAACATGATGCGAAGGCGACGTTCTTTTTAATTGGAGCGAATGTAAAAGAATTTCCTGATTTAGTGAAACGTGAAAATGCTGAGGGTCATTATGTAGGCATGCATAGTATGACACATAATTTCGCAAAGTTATATAAAAATGGCGAGTATGTAAATGAGATGAAAGAAGATCAAGGTTTAATCGCTAATATTATTGGGAAATCACCTAAATTAACACGTCCTCCATATGGTTCGATGCCTGGATTGAATGAAGGTCTTCGAAATAAAGTGGTAGAAGGCGGATTTAAAGTATGGGATTGGACAATTGATTCATTAGATTGGAGATACAATAAAATGCCAGTTGATGCAGCTGCAGCACAAATTGCTCAAAACGTATTAACAAACGCAACAAAACCACAAGAAGTAATTTTAATGCATGATATTCACCCGCAATCAGTTGCTGCTGTGCCAGCAATTTTAAAGGGGCTAAAAGAAAAAGGTTATGAGTTTGAAGCTTATCATGAAGAGAGTCACTTCCCAGTGAACTTCTGGCATGATAACCGTATGTAATGGAGGAATGAACGTTGAAGTATGGAAAAGTAGCAGTAGTTGGAGCATTATCAGTAGGACTTTTAACAGGTTGTTTCGGTGAAAAGCCAGAAGAAAATCTATATACAGCTTTTGAAACAGCAGCAACACAAGAAAAATCTTTAGTGGATGAAGCAAAAAAATTAGAGCAGTTAGAGAAACAAGGGCAAGAATTATATGCTCAAATTTTGCAAGAAGGTAAAGATCATAATGAAGCAGTTGTGAAGAAAATAGAGCAAGCTACTGCAAATGTAGATGATCGTGAAAAAGTATTGAAAAGTGAGAAAGAAATGCTAGAAAAAGCACAGAAGGAAACGAAATCTGTTCAAAGTAATATAGAGAAGATTGAAGATAAGAAGTTACAAAAACAAGCAAAAGCAGTAGAAGAGTCGTATAAGAATCGTTATGATGCATTCCAAAAGATGAATGAAAATTACACGAAAGTGTTAGCGACTGAAAAAGAACTGTATGAAAAATTAAAAGTAAAAGAAACGAAATTAAAAGAAATCGGTGAAAAAGTTAAAACTGTTAATGAATTAAATGTGGAAGCACAAAAGTCGAAAGAGCAGTTTAACAAATTTACAAAAGAGTATAATGACAGTAAATTAGCATTCTACAAAGGTGCAGAAATTAAGATTAAAGATCAGAAATAAAGAAGAATCTAAAGTGTAATAAAAAGCCGGAGAAACATCGTTATAAATGTTTTTTCGGTTTTTTATGTTAAATGAATAGAAAAGACTGGAATTGATATCATAAAAGAGTTATAGTGAGTTATTCTAAGGGAAACATTGTAAAGTAAGGAGAATAGGAATATGTCATATGAATTTTTACTCAAATTAGGTTTAGCACTCTTTTTAGGATTATTCATCGGGATAGATAGGCAGCTAAAGAATAAACCACTTGGTGTGAAAACAAGTATGGTTATTTCTGTAGCAAGTTGTTTAATTACGATGGTTTCAATTGAATCTGTGCATGTATATTCTGTTCCAGGACATACAAATATGGATCCGATGCGACTGGCCGCTCAAATTGTTAGTGGAATTGGTTTTCTTGGCGCAGGTGTCATTTTACGAAGAAGTAATGACGTTATTTCTGGATTAACAACAGCTTCTATGGTGTGGGCTGCTTCAGCTTTAGGAATCGCAATTGGTGCGGGATTTTATTTACAAGCGACAGTTGCTATGGTTTTAATTATTTTAGCGATTAATGTACTTCCGCAACTTGTGAAAATTGCAGGACCGTATTCATTAAGACAAAAGGATTTATCTATAAAAATTACTGTTAAAGAGCATCATGAGTTAGATGGTATATTTAAGCAAATTAAAAATTTAGGCATGCATGTGAAACGCGTGAAAATTAAAGATATAGATAGTGGAGCATTTCAGCAACTAGAGATGGTTATTTTAGCTCCAGAAGATTTATATACAACAGAATTATATAGTTCCCTGAAAGAGATTGATCGAGTAGTTTCAGTTGAAGTGGAAAGTAGATAATTGTGATAAAAAAGAGTGAAGTGAATTGAAGTGACCCCTAAAAGTTAGACACGGTTATTTCATTAGGCAGCTTGATAAAAGTGAGTCCGGTATTGTACCGGGCTCATTTTTAATTTTGCCTTAATCCGTTTCGTATTATAATAATCTATATATTTTTCTAATTCTATTTTAAAGTGCTCTACATTTTCAAATTCTTTTATGTAGAGGAACTCCGACTTCATAATCCCAAAGAAATTTTCTATTACTGCGTTGTCGTAACAGTTGCCTTTTCGAGACATACTCTGGACGATAGCTCTTGATTCAAGTGTCCGGACGTACTGTCTCATTTGATAATGCCATCCTTGATCCGAATGCATCAGTAGCTGGTGGGTTTCAGGTAAACGTTCCAATGCTTTCTCTAACATGTCTGAAACAAGCGAATACGTCGGTCTAGAACCAATTGTATAGGTAATAATTTCACCATTATACAAATCTAATACAGGTGATACATACAGTTTTTCTCCAAACAATTTAAACTCTGTGATGTCTGTTACCCACTTTTGATTCGGTGCATCTGTATGAAAATTACGCTCTAAAATATTAGGTGCAATTCTACCGACTTTTCCTTTATAGGATTTATATTTCTTCATACGCACAACACACTTTAACCCAAGCTCTTTCATAATGCGCTGAACCTTCTTGTGGTTCACTTTCTGGCCACGATTCGTTAATTCATCACGAATGCGACGATAACCATAACGACTTTCATTTTCCTCATAAATCGCTTTAATCTCAGCTTTCAAATCGGCATCTACATCTGGACGATTCATTTTCTTTACTAAATCATAATACGTGCTTCGAGGAATAGTAGCTAGCTCCACGAGTGCCTTCACCGAATATTTATGCCTTAATTCATAGACTACTTGCGCTTTGTCTTGTTTTGTGATTTTTCCTTGTTTTGAACTAAGGCATTTAACTTTTTTAAGTACTCATTTTCCATCTCAAGCTGTTTAATGCGTGCTTCAAGTGCTTCGACTGACCCTTCAGCTAAAGGTTGTTTTACTTGTTTATTTGAATCTTTTTTCATGGATGGACGCCCCTTTTTCTTAGATTGAAGGGCATCAATTCCTTGTGTTTCGAGCTGTTTTTTCCAAACAGAAATCGTTGAAGGGGCAGGAATATTAAAGATAGCTGCCGTCTCAAATAAGGACATACCGTTTTCAATCATAAAGTTTAGTACGTCTAGTTTAAATTGTTGTGTGTAATTTGTACATCGTTTTAGAAAAGCTTCCAGACCATTCTGTTTATATTGGTTTACCCAATTCAAAATGATTGTGTCACTTATACCGAGCGATCTACCCATTTCTCGATAACTTTCATTTCCGTTCAAATAACGTAGAACGATTTGTATTTTTTCATCAGCTGTAAATTTAGCCATAGAAAAACTGCACCCCCAATTGTTAGACTATGTCTAACAATTGGGGTGCAGTTCAAATTCACTCTTTTTTATTTGGATTTTTAAGGAATGAAATTGATATAATGATGAGTAATAAAGGGGGAGAAATGATGGGAATACATATTAGAAGAGCAATAAAGGATGATATACAAGGTATAGCAAAGGTGCATGTCGATAGTTGGAAAGCAACGTATAAAGGGATATTTGCTGACGAAATTCTAGATAATATAGCATATGAGAAACGAGAAAAACAATGGGAAGATATTTTTCAAAAAGAAGGTAATCATCAATTTAGATTTGTAGCAGAGAATTTAAATGGAGAAATAGTTGGATTCATCGATGGGGGGATAGAAAGAACTGATACATATAATTGTGATGGAGAATTATATGCAATCTACCTTTTACAAGAGTATCAAGGAATGAAAATAGGACAAAAGTTATTTCAAGCGTTACTATCAGAATGTGTAAAGAATGATATGCAATCACTTTTAGTTTGGGTTGTTACGAATAATCCTTCTAAAAAGTTTTATGAAAAATTTAACCCAGAAAAAATTGATACAAAATTTTTAGAGCGATTACAGGTAGAAGAGACAGCATATTGCTGGAGAGATATAAATAATATTATTATGTAAATTTTATGTTTGAAAGAGGTATACCAATTAAGGTATACCTCTTTTGTTTAAACATTTTGGATAGATTACTAATGAAAAATAGTAAGTATGTAGTTTGAAACTGAGTATTTTTTTGTGTATTTTTAACTAGATTAAAGAAAAGAGGGAAAACAATAAAAATTAAAGCAGATAAAAAAATTCTGAAATATACTATTGAATTGAATATCATTATCAATTAGAATCATAGTTGATAACGATATTCAATTATCAATTGTAATATGAAATTCTCATAGCGTTAATATAAAGAGGAGGACCAACATGCAGCATGCGAAACAAATCGCAGAACATGCAACATTACAAAGCTTTTTAAACTGTTATTTAAGAGAAACAGGGAGTGGAGAATGGATTACAGAGGATGAAAGAATGAAGAGTATCTTCAGTAATACGTTGAATAGAGATACAGTCCCCACATATTTATGTTGTCGGCTATCGGCACAGAACGTTACTTTGTATGGAGAAGTTATATATAAATCATCAACAGATCGCCATTTGTTTGGAGAACAATTTTATTATCAAATTGGAGATAGTCATTCTGTTATTACAGCAGATTATGTTACAGTTATTACATTTTTAATAAAAGAGATGTCTATCAACTACGGAGAAGGAACGAATCCTGCGGAACTTATGCTTCGAGTCATCCGTAGTTGTCAAAATATTGAGGAATTTACAAAAGAGAGAATAGAAGATACATCCGCATTATACGGTTTTCATACAACTTTTATAGAAGCGGAGCAGTCTTTATTATTTGGGCATTTAACTCATCCTACACCAAAGAGTAGACAGGGGATATTGGATTGGAAAAGTGCAATGTATTCTCCAGAATTAAAAGGAGAATGTCAGCTTCATTATTTTCGGGCACATAAAAGTATAGTAAATGAAAAATCATTATTATCAGATTCTACAACAATGATTATAAAAGAAGAATTAAGTAATGATGAGATGGTTAGTAAAGAATTTATAACGAAGTACTGTAAGGAAGATCAATATGCATTAATTCCAATTCATCCGCTTCAGGCAGAATGGCTCTTGCATCAAGCTTACGTACAAGATTGGATAGTTCAAGAATTGCTTGAGTATATTGGTCCTGTAGGTAAGTATTATATGGCAACATCATCACTAAGGACGCTATATCATCCCAATTCGAAGTATATGCTTAAGTTTTCATTTCCGGTGAAAGTAACGAATTCAATGCGTATTAATAAACTGAAAGAACTTGAGAGTGGTCTTGAAGGGAAGGAAATGTTAAATACGGCTATTGGTGAAGTACGAGAAAGATTTCCAGGATTTGATTTTATTTGTGATCCAGCCTTTATTACATTAAATTATGGAACACAAGAATCTGGATTTGAAGTGATTATTCGTGAGAATCCTTTTTATAGTGAACATGCAAACGACGCAACATTAATTGCTGGGCTAGTTCAAGACGCTATACCTGGGGAGCATACGCGGTTATCGAATATTATTCATCGCCTAGCAGATTTAGAAAGTAAAAGCTGTGAAGAAGTAAGCTTAGAGTGGTTTAGACGATATATGAATATTTCTTTAAAGCCAATGGTATGGATGTATTTACAGTATGGTGTTGCATTAGAAGCTCATCAGCAAAATAGCGTTGTTCAGCTAAAAGATGGTTATCCGGTCAAATATTATTTCCGTGATAATCAAGGATTTTATTTCTGTAATTCAATGAAAGAAAAGCTTAATAATGAATTAGCTGGTATTGGAGAACGTACTGGAAATTTATATGACGACTATATTGTGGATGAGAGATTTCGTTACTACTTAATTTTCAATCATATGTTTGGCCTCATTAATGGTTTTGGCACAGCAGGATTAATTAAGGAGGAAATTCTTCTCTCGGAATTAAGGTCTGTACTTGAATCATTCCTTCCGTATAACCGGGAACCTTCAACATTTTTAAGAGAATTATTGGACGAAGATAAGTTAGCGTGTAAAGCAAATTTACTAACGAGATTTTTCGATGTCGATGAGTTAAGTAATCCATTAGAGCAAGCAATTTATGTGCAAGTACATAATCCGCTCGTTAGAGAAGTGGCTGTTCGTTCATAAATAGCGTTAAAATTTCACGTAATACAAATAATGGTATTTTGTCATAAGGTGGAGGTTTTTATGAGAGTGGACATGTATCATACGAAAGTATTGAAGGCGCTCGAATCAGAAGATTACATTTCAGTACGAAGAAGAGTGCTACGTCAATTAGTAGAATCGTTAATTTATGAGGGGATTATTACACCGGTTCGCATAGAAAAAGAAGAACAAATTCTTTTTATAATACAAGGACTTGATGAAGAAGACAAAAGTGTCACGTACAAATGCTATGGCAGGGAACGGATGACATTTGGACGTATTTCGTTAGACTCATTAATAGTAAGAGTCCAAGATGAACAGCAAGAAATACAGTCTGTCTCGCAATTTCTAGAAGAAGTTTTTCGGGTTACTAGTGTAGAACAAGCTAAATTAGATTCTTTTATGCACGAATTAGAACAAACAATATTTAAAGACACGATTGCACAATATGAAAGAAATAATAAGAGAGAATATACTCAAAAATCTTACGATGAGTTTGAAAGCCAATTAATAGATGGCCATCCATATCATCCTAGTTATAAAGCACGTGTTGGATTTCAATATCGTGACAATTTTCAATATGGTTATGAATTTATGCAGCCAATAAAACTCATATGGATTGCAGCAAATAAGAATTATGCGACTGTAGGTTATGAGAATGAAGTGATGTATAACAACCTTTTAAAAGAGGAGATTGGCGATCGTAAATTAGAAGAGTTTATGGAACGAATTCGTAATAAGGGATGTAATCCAAAACAGTACGTGTTTATACCTGTTCACCCATGGCAGTGGGAGAATTTCATCATTTTAAATTATGCGGATCATATACAGGGTAAATTTATTATTTATTTAGGAACATCAGAGGACGATTATTGCGCGCAACAGTCAATGAGAACGTTAAGAAATATTACGAGTCCAAAGAAACCGTACGTTAAATTATCGATGAATTTACTCAACACTTCAACACTTCGTACGCTGAAACCATACTCTGTTGTAAGTGCACCAGTAATATCAAATTGGTTAAATGATGTTGTAAGTAATGACGCCTATTTAATGGATGAAGCACGTTTAATCTTGTTAAGTGAGTTTTCAAGTGTAACGTATGACACGAATAAGAAAGCTATATATGGTTCATTAGGATGTATTTGGCGCGAAAGCGTTCACAAGTATTTAGATGCACAAGAGGATGCAATTCCTTTTAATGGTTTATACGCTAAAGAGAAAGATGGTACACCAATTATTGATGCGTGGTTGAATAAATATGGAATGAAGGATTGGCTACAATTACTTATTCAAAAAGCGATAATACCAGTTATACATCTTGTTGTAGAGCATGGCATCGCACTGGAATCACATGGACAAAATATGATTCTAGTCCATAAAGAAGGGGTGCCTGTTCGTATTGCGTTAAAGGATTTTCATGAAGGGCTTGAGTTTTATCGTCCATATTTGAAAGAAGTTGACAAATGTCCCGACTTTACTAAAATGCATAAAACATATGCGAATGGAAAAATGAATGATTTCTTTGAAATGGATCGCATTGAATGTTTGCAAGAGATGGTGTTAGATGCACTATTTCTGTTTAATTTAGGAGAATTAGCATTCGTACTTGCGGATGAGTATGGATTGAAAGAAGAACATTTTTGGATGATGGTTGTTGAAGAAATTGAAAATCATTTAAGAATATATCCACATTTGAAAGGTAGATTTGAAAATATTCAATTATATGCACCTACATTCTATGCTGAACAATTAACGAAACGTCGATTATATATGGATGTGGAATCGCTTGTTCATGAAGTTCCAAATCCATTGTATAGAGTAAGACAACTTATGAAACAAAAATCAGCTGTTACAGGGGGAAATTATGCTAATCGTTAATAAACAAGAGTATAGCAAAAGTGATTTTGAATTGAGATTACAAGTTTATGAGGAAATGGAACAATTTCAAAAAGCAGAAGGAAATAGATTTGCACTTTGTCTGAAAGATCCATTCGATATTATTACGCTTGTGTTTTTCTTAAAAGAAAAGAAATCATCAGTATTACTTATACATGAAGATACGCCAAAAGAAACGGCTATTGAAATGGCAAAGCGTGCAAATTGTGTAGGGATTTTATATGGAGAATATGGCGATTTTACAAAATTAGAAGTAGGGAACTTTTTACTAGAAGAGCCTTCTTTATTGCAATATAGTTCGGGAACTACGGGAGAACCGAAACTGATTCGTAGAGCATGGACGGAAGTTGATACAGAAATTACTGCCTATAATGAAGCTTTAAACTGTGAAGTAGATGAAGTGCCAATCGTTATGGCTCCTGTTTCACATTCATACGGACTAATATGTGGTACGTTATCAGCAATTACGAGGGGGAGCAAGCCTGTAATCATTACGAACAAAAATCCTAAATTCGCATTAAATATAGTTCGCAATACAGAAAAACATATTATATATGCAGTACCACTTATGTTACACATTATGGGGAGTTTTCCATTAGGAACGTTCCAGTTTCATAAAATTATGACATCAGGATCGCCTTTGCCAGAAGCACTATTTTATAAACTAAAAAAAATGACAACATATATGATGCAGCAATACGGTTGTTCTGAAGCAGGTTGTATTAGTATATGTCATGATATGAAAAGCCATTTAGATTTAGGAAACCCTCTACCTCATGCAAGTATAAGCATAGGTTCAGATGAAAATGCACCGGAAGAAATCGTCGTGAAAATGAATGATAAGGAAATTTTCACGAAGGATTTAGGGTATAAATCTGAGCGTGGCATTCATTTTATGGGGCGTATGGACGATGTAATTAATGTCTCAGGATTAAAAGTCTTTCCTATAGAGGTAGAAGAAACGATGCTTCGATTGGAAGGTGTGCAAGAGGCAATTGTATATCGGGGGAAACATCCTGTGATGGGCGAAATAGTTAAAGCGAAAGTGATCTCTCATGTTGATCCAGTGAAAATAAGAGAATGGTGTATTCAGCACTTACCTTCTTATAAAGTTCCGCATGAAATTGAAAGTGTAAATGAAATTCCTAAAAATAAAACTGGAAAAGTAAGTAGAAAGTTACTAGAGATGGGAGAGGTTACAACATGAGACGGGAAGCGTTAAAGAATGCCGTGTTAAAAATTATGATAGAAAAAATGGAACTGAAAAATGTAACGCATTTAGAAGAAACGATGCGCTTAAATCAAGATTTATATATAGATTCGGTCATGATGTTACAGCTTATTGTATACATAGAAATGGATGTAAAGCTATGCGTTCCAGAGGATGAGGTAGATCCAAAGGCATTTCTTACTGTAGGATCTTTGCTTGATTTTATGGAGGAGTTAGAGCCGTTACAGGAAGTAAATGTGAATAACTAACCTTTAGGAAAGTGGATGAGAGTATGACTTCAATTAAAGTGCACTGTTTAGTGAGTTGTTTTTGTGAAATTATAAAAAGGCGTAGCGACATTGATTTTCGTCCATTTTATTTTGGACTATGGGATGGAGATTTTGATATAACAGAAGGCGGAATTATTTCATATCACTCTGAAAACATTAACCATGATCATTATTTACTTTGGTTTGAAAAATTGTACGGTATTAAAGTAAACGAATGGTATGATCATGCAAAAGATAAAGATAGCAATGTAGAAACGTTTTTAGAATTAGTAGAAAACAAGCCGGAAAATCGTTATGTCATTGTAATGGTTGATATGTCTCTATTACCAGAGAGGGAAAATAAATTTCATCAAAAACCGTTTCCACATTATTTAATGATATCAAAAACAGAGAAAGAAGAAGAGTGGTTCATGCTAGATCCTGATTTTCGTTGGGAAGGAAATATGGAAAGAGAAAAAGTACTTCACTCTATTCAAGATAACCCATTTGGTGGAGGTTATTTCATTGATATAGAAGGAATTGGGGAGCCAACGCAAGAAACAGTAGCTAGTTATTTCACAGAAACATTCAAAAAGAACGACAATGAACTGACTATGGAACTGAAAAATTTAATTGTAAAAATGGCAAATGAGGAAGAAGGATATGCGCTTTCTGGACTTGTAGCAGCAGTAAAACAAATACCAGTACTTGCAATTCGTAAATATAGTTATGAGCATGCCTTTGCATACTTCCGTGAAACGTTGCAATATTCGGAGCAAGAATTTGATTATTGGTGTGATCGGGTAGAGGATATTGTACAAGGATTTACAAATGTACAGTATCGTGCAATTAAAATGGCAATGACGAATAATAAAGGTATGCTAGTATCGATTATTGAAAAACTGGATGAAATGAATGCGATTGAACTGCAAATTAAGAAGGAATTAGAGAGACAGTTTCTATCATGGAAAGGTATGAAAACAAATCAATCTGTCGCAACTCTTTAATAAGCTAACTGAATTTAAGATAGGGGAGTTTAATACTATGAAATATTCGCTATGTACCATTTCATTTCGTCATCAATTAATTTCATTTACTGATATTGTTCAATTTGCATATGAAAACGGTTTTGAAGGAATTGAATTGTGGGGGACGCATGCACAAAATTTGTATATACAAGAACGCGAAACGACAGAACGAGAATTGACTTTTCTAAAGGATAAAAACTTAGAAATTACGATGATAAGTGATTACTTAGATATATCATTATCAGCAGATTTTGAAAAAACGATAGAGAAAAGTGAACAACTTGTAGTACTAGCTAATTGGTTTAATACGAATAAAATTCGCACGTTTGCTGGGCAAAAAGGGAGCAAGGACTTCTCGGAACAAGAGAGAAAAGAGTATGTGAAGCGAATACGTAAGATTTGTGATGTGTTTGCTCAGCACAATATGTATGTGCTGTTAGAAACACATCCCAATACACTAACGGACACATTGCCTTCTACTATAGAACTATTAGAAGAAGTAAATCATCCGAATTTAAAAATAAATCTTGATTTTCTTCATATATGGGAGTCTGGCGCAGATCCAATAGACAGTTTCCATCGATTAAAGCCGTGGACACTACATTACCATTTTAAGAATATATCTTCAGCGGATTATTTGCATGTGTTTGAACCTAACAATGTATATGCTGCAGCAGGAAGTCGTATTGGTATGGTTCCGTTATTTGAAGGTATTGTAAATTATGATGAGATTATTCAGGAAGTGAGAGGTACGGATCTTTTTGCTTCCTTAGAATGGTTTGGACATAATGCAAAAGAGATATTAAAAGAAGAAATGAAAGTATTAATAAATAGAAAATTAGAAGTAGTAACTTCGTAATGTGAAATGATGTGAGAGTCTCGTTTTAGAGGCTCTTTTTTTATGGTGAAAAAATAACCAAAAATTTCCATGTATTTTAATTTGAATTTAACACAATTTATATATAAATAAGGAGGTGATTGGTAATGGCTAGAAATCGTAATTCTAATCAATTAGCATCACATGGAGCACAAGCAGCTTTAGATCAAATGAAATATGAAATTGCACAAGAGTTTGGTGTACAACTTGGCGCTGATACTTCTTCACGTGCAAACGGTTCTGTAGGCGGTGAAATTACAAAACGCCTTGTAGCGATGGCAGAACAACAACTTGGTGGCGGATATACTCGCTAATTGTAGAAGGTTATAGGAGAAAGGAAGGATTCTTCCTTTCTTTTTTTTTCAATTAATTGGTATGGATATATTGTGAACTGGATTCAAAGAATAGGAATAATACTATAATTTCCCCAATTTCTTTTGTTGTGAATGGGAAGTAGTAAAGATGTAATAGCCCTGGTGGAATGAAAACTATGTTCCAGCAGGGCTATTATATGGTAAGAAATATATGATGAAAGGTTCCGAAATCAACATGTTAAAAAAAGAAAACTGTTGTTTAATTGCGCTTGCATCAGTTCCACTTGTCATGACATTAGGGAATTCAATGCTCATTCCAATCTTGCCGACAATTGAAAAGAAATTACATATTTCATCGTTTCAAGTATCCATGATTATTACAATTTACTCTATCGTAGCCATTTTACTTATACCGATTGCTGGTTATTTATCAGATAGATGGGGACGAAAGATGGTAATGGTTCCGAGTTTGCTGATTGCGGCTATAGGAGGAGCGATAACTGGTTGGGTATCTTGGAAAGTTGATAATCCCTACACTTGGATATTAATCGGTAGAGCGATTCAAGGTATTGGTGCTGCTGGGGCAATGCCGGTTGTTATACCGTGTGTTGGTGATTTATACAAAGACGAAAAACAAGTTAGTACAGGCCTGGGAATTATTGAGACATCCAATACATTTGGAAAAGTGCTGAGCCCTATTTTAGGATCTGCTCTTGCTGCCATTGTATGGTTCTTACCATTTTGGGCGATTCCAGTTTTATGTGTCATATCAATTGTTTTGTTACTTGTTCTAGTAAAGGCAAAGAAACAAGAAGGAGAAGTACCACCACTTAAAGAGTTTATAAAATCTATTCTGTCTACGTTTCGAGAAAAAGGAAGATGGTTAATTGCCATTTTTGCATTAGGTGCAATTATTATGCTTATTTTATTCGGAATTCTCTTTTATTTGTCGACTATACTGGAATCAAAGTATGACATTCATGGTATATGGAAAGGGTGTGTGCTTGCTATCCCGTTACTTGTACTGTCAATTAGTTCATATATGGCCGGTAAAAAAATTGGAGATAATCAAAATGTTATGAAGAAGTGTATTTATATTGGTTTTTTAATGGCAGCTGCATCAGTCATCATTCCTTTATTTATAAAAGGGATTTATTTACTACTTCTTTGTCTCGTTATTATGGGGATAGGGATTGGTATGGCACTCCCATGTTTAGATGCCCTCATTACACAAGGAATTGAAAAGGAGCAAAGGGGAACGGTTACGTCATTTTATAGTTCAATGCGATTTATCGGTGTAGCAGCTGGACCACCTTTATATTCTTTTTTCATGAAAGGGGCGGACCATGAAGTGTTTTATTTGACAAGTATTTTCGCTGCCATTGGTGCTGTCATAGCAATCATTTGGATTAAACCAGCAAAGGATGCAAAGACGGTAAAACAGAAACCAGAGCCTACTTCATAATTTGTAAGAGAATTGCATGATGTTTTGAGTAACATGCAATTCTCTTTCGTTCATTAAGAATAAATAACTTGTTTTAACATATAAAGCGCGACACCCCATATGATGAGACCAGAAAATTTATTTAATAATAAAATTGTCTTTCCGGTTGAGTCTAGTCTTTTTAGAAATTTCCCCGCTAACGCTAAGCTTATAAACCAAATCCAAGAAACGATAATAGTTGCAAGTGTGAAAGCCCATTTTTCACTTCCTATGTATTGAATAGAATTTGTTCCAATTACACCGATTGTGTCTAAAATAGCATGTGGATTTAATAACGAAACGGATGCTGCGAAAAGGATTTGCTTTTTTAAGGGCATACTTTTTTCTTGTTTTACATCGTTGGAAGGGTTACTTCTCCAAATAACAAAGCCCATGTATAGGAGAAAGAAAAATCCAATTATATATAACGAGTTAGTTAGCCAAGAAAAAGTAAGGAGTACAAGGGAGACACCTTGCACTGCAATCAATATGAGTAACGTATCACATATAGAGGCAGTTAATACTACAGGGGCTGCCCTCCAAATGTTTGGTTGGCTCGCACCTTGGTTAAAGACAAAAACATTTTGTACACCTAATGGAATGATAAGTCCAAATGCAAGAATGATACCATGAATAATTGCTTCACTCATCATATTACCTCCTATTTTAATTCATTATGATAGTGTATATTGTATAGAAGAAATGAAAATTTGTATCCATCCATATGGTTGGGGAGGTTACCAACCAAAAAGAATATAAGGTGATATAATGGAAAGATTCGTTTGGAAACCGAATATGTCTCTAGCGACTCCTCTGTATAAACAAATAGAAACGTATATAAAAGAAAGGATCGTTAATGGAGAATGGACCGTTGGAACGAAATTACCTTCACAAAGAGATTTGGCACATACATTTGGTGTGAATCGAAGCACAATTGTAATGGCTTTCGATGAACTAGTTGCAAAGGGATACATAGAAGGGAATGGCAGGAAAGGAACAATTGTTGTAAATAATAATGAGAATGCTTCAACTTACGCACCCCCACCTAATTGGCAGTCTTATGTAGAAACAGGACTTCATTATCCGAATCTCCCAGCTATTCAGGAGATTAATCAAGCTGAATTTTATCCACATGTAATTCGATTAGGAACAGGTGAGCTCGCGCCGAGTCTCTTACCTGAGAAAAAGATGAAAGAAATTATGAATAAGCTTTTAAAGTCAAATGTGACGCTTGGGTATGAAGAGCCGAAAGGAAATTTTTATTTAAGGGAAAAGATTTCCGAATACTTAAAGGAGCATGGTATATGTGTATCTCCTGACTCTATATTAATTGTTTCAGGAGCAATTCAAGCGCTGCAACTTATCTCTATGGGGCTTCTTCCAAAAGGGGCATCCATCTTATTAGAGAAACCATCCTATTTATACTCGCTTAATGTTTTTCAATCCGCAGGAATGCGTTTCATTGGAATACCAATGGATGAGAACGGTTTAAATACATCATATATTACAAAATATAAGAAGCAATTTAATGCATCTATTTTATATACAATCCCGTCTTTTCATAATCCAACGAACTTTAGTATGAATGCGAAGAAACGAATAGAAGTGATGGAAATATGTAATGAAATTGGATTACCTATTATAGAGGACGCAGTGTATCAAGACTTATGGTTTGATGCACCTTGTTCGAAACCTTTAAAAGCCTATGATAAAAATGGAATCGTACTACATATTGGAAGCATGTCCAAAGTAATTAGTCCAGGGTTAAGAATTGGATGGATTGTTGGACCTGAGCCAGTAATTCAAAGATTGTCAGACATAAAAATGCAAACAGATTATGGTTCAAGCACTATATCCCAGAAAATTGCAGCAGAGTGGTTTACAAATGGTCTATATGATGAGCATTTGCGCTTTGTAAGAAGTGAATTGAAAAAACGAAGAGATTTTATGTTACTAATGTTAGATAAATATCTTCGTGAAATAGCAACTTGGCATGAACCAACAGGGGGATTTTATATATGGGTACATATAAAAGTACCCATTTCATATCGCAGTTTATTTGATAAAGCTCTGCAAGAAAAGGTTTTATTAAACCCAGGTACTTTATATGATAGAAGTGCAAATCAATTTTTGCGCCTATCGTATTCATACGCAACGTTAGAAGAAATTGAAATAGGTATAAAAAAACTTGCACAACTAATGAAAAAGTAAGAGGAGAAAGTAATGAAACAATATGTAATTTGCCAAATGATCAATGGAGAAAAATATTTAGCTGCTTATGCAGAGACGAAGCAAGAAGCGATTGAAAAAGCAGAACTGTTAGGATTAAGAACGGGAAATCGTTACATAGTTATTACTGCAGAGGAAGCCGAAGGGTTAACGTATCCTTAAACAATGTACGAGATTATATAATAATAAATAAGTCTAGTAATATAAGAAATTACTAGGCTTATTTATTATTAAGTTGTTAAACGTTCTCGTATTTATACGCAAAGTAATAATATTATGAGTCAAGTTGACGAAAAAATCGATTTGTCTTTCGGTCTTGATTTCCTTTTCTATATTCATCGATATATTGCCTAAAGTTCCAAGCTTGTAAAAATTTATTAGCAGAGTTATAACCAGAATTGTAAAGCCATTCTTTTTCTTCCTTTGTCAGTTCAAAATTAGTACTTGTAATCGTTCCTGTTGGAATTGTAATGGTTCTTGCTTTTGATTCCTTATCTAAATGACGTAAATCATGAGCTTGCATCATTGTTTTAAATAGTCCTTTGAACATGGAAATAGGCTCGTTATAGTGAGCAGGATCAGCTTGAATCTCATCTTTTACAAAATGAAATCCGAAAGTCGGCCAGCGAGGAGCGGTAGGTGAATCGAAGATCCAAATTGGATAATTACTTAGAATTCCTCCATCAACCATATAACAAGGCTGTTTCCATTTTGGAGTTCTCCATTTTACCGGTTCAAAGAAGAAGGGGATTGTACTACTCATTCTTACCGCTTTAGCGATAGAGAAGCGATAATTTAAAAATCCGTAGTTTGGTAAGTCGTCAGGAAAGACAACCATTTTACCATTACTAATATCAGAGGCGATGATTTTGAGTTTGTTTAGATCCGGTAAATCAGTAAATAAATGAACACCTTTTTTTCGAAGTAATTCTTCAATCCATTCTTCTATAAATACATTAGAGTATATACCTAGAGTAGTCCATGCACTGAGTCCCTTGCCGATAAAAGGAATTCTATCAATAAAAGTTCTTTTCGTAAATTTATTATAATCAATATCAGTTATAATCGTTTTTAACTCTGAACAAGAATATCCTGCCGCTAGGAGCGCTGCAATAATCGAACCAGCCGATGTACCAGCTACACGTTCCCATTCATAACCTTTTTCGGCTAACGCGCAAATTGCCCCAACATGCGCAATACCGCGCACACCGCCTCCTTCAAAAACACCATCAATCTTCATTAAACATACTTCCTTTCGAATGAAAGATTTAGAAATGGCAAAAAAGCACGTATTGTACGTGCTTTTTTACAATAGTTTTTTAGTTTACTAGCAGCCTACAAAGCCGCCCCAACAGCTAGCTCCGATGATGATTAGAAGGATAAATAAAACGATTAATAAAGCGAAACCTCCGTAACCACAACCGCCGCCACCGTATCCGTAACCACAGCAACTATATCCGTAACCCATGTGGAATTCCTCCTTATATTTAAAAATGAACGAGGGGAAAATGTACTGGAAGAACTAAAGAATTATCGTGTTTGTAGGAACAATGTATAGTATGCTTTTTTAAACTTGTTCGCGTACGAAGGATAAGCCCGTTTTTGGGAGGCTTGTTGATTTTGTAAAGAATGAAGTATAATCTTTGTACTATGATATAAATAAGTATGTAAATGTAAGGAGAATTTATGAATAAAAAAATTGAAGTATTAATTGATAAATATGAACTAACACACTTGAAAGAAGAACTTATTAATACTGTATTTCCTTGTATAAAAGTTGTGCCAAAGCAGCAGGGAACTGTTGCGATAGGTAGTTCGAAAATGGGAGGAGTTCCTGATCTACCAGCTTTATTTGAATATCCAAAGCATAAAGGAAATCCACTACAATTTATCGCGCAATTTAACTTAAGTGATTTACAAAACGTTGGTATGGATCACAATCTTCCTAAGACGGGGATGCTGTATTTCTTTTGCATTGAAAATTATTTTGAAGAAAATGTGAATCTAACAGAAGCTGGGCGTGTACTTTATTATGATGTTCCTGTAGAGCAATTACGAAGAGAAAATGAAATACAAGCGAAATATAACCAGTGTGCAATTACTTTTGAACTGACATACAAATTACCAGAACTTTTTATTGAAGATGAGGCTGATTCAGATCGTTTCTTGCAATTACTTGAAGAGCTAATTCCAGATAACTACGATAACCATCAAATGTTTGGTGAGCCATTCTCTGTACAAGAAGAAGTGTTATATGAGACAGGAGAATATATGGGAGTAGACCCGCAGCAAATGACTCTTTTATTCCAAATTGATTCAGATCATAAAAATTGTAATATGGTTTGGGGAGAACTAGGGATGCTATATTTCTGTATTAGTAATGAAGATTTGAAAAATCAACGTTTTGAAAATACATGCTGTGTATTACAAACATGCTAATGAAAAAAGGTTGTTCTTTTAAAAAGAACAACCTTTTTATGTGAATTAGTTAATATGCATAATCTCATATGACCTATACGAAAAAGTATTGTATACTCTGAAACTATACGATACTTTTTCGTATAGTTATAGAATATAAGGAGTGACAAGATGGGAAAGACAAGTAAGTATGTGACAGCTGCCGCACTTTGTTCAACTATAGTAATGGGAGGCTTACAAGCATCATCTGTATCTTATGCAGCTACAAATCCGACTACAGTGACAGCGCAATCAGATGTAAAGTTATTAGATGATTTCAGAAAAGAATTAAAAAAACAGATTGATAATCGAGAAGAAAATATTACAATCACATATAAAACAAAAGATAGAAATGCTAGAAATATTATGGATCAATTGTATGGTGAGTTTAATAAAATTGTAGATGCTGATGAGTATGTAAAATATAATGTAGCGTCTACTAGATATTCTATTAAAGGAATGCCAGGGGACTATACGTTTACACTGCAAGTAAAATACCGTGAATCAAAAGAACAAACTCAATATGTAAAAGCTCAGGCGAAATCAATTGTTGGATCAATTGTAAAACCAGGGATGGATGAGCATGAGAAAGTAAAAGCTATTCACGATTACGTTGTTAAGCATGTGTCTTATGATACGTCTTATCAAGCGTATACAGCATATGAAGCATTAGCGAATCGTTCTGCCGTTTGCCAAGGATATACATTATTAACGTATGAGTTGTTAAAAGAGGCAGGTATTCAAAATCATATTGTAACAGGCACAGGAAATGGACAAGCTCACGCGTGGAATTTAGTGAACATTGAAAACAAATGGTATCACCTAGATACTACATTTGATGATCCAGTACCAGATAAAGCAGGGCGTGTAACTTACTCATATTTTAATATGTCTGACGAACAGTTAAGTAAAGATCATGAATGGGATCGTAGCAAATATCCAGCGGCAACTACAAGTTATTTTGGTGAATTAACAAATAAAATAAAAGCTGGTAGCTCAAAAACTGTCGTATATGAGCAGATATTAAAAGAAACAAATTTACAATACTTATCTGCAGAATACGGAGCAGAAAATTATAATGAATTTAAGCAAAAGTTGCAGCAACAGTTTGCAGCCAAACCAGAAAAAGTAGAAGTACGATATAAGCAGTCCATGGATGGGACGATGCAAGATATAAAGAAAGTATTAAATGAAATAAATTGGCCAAAAGGTGCAAAGCGTGTGTCTTATCAAGTAGCGCCTTATAGTGCATTGGCGGGTTATTCATTAGCGACAATTACATTTACGTATTAAGCAATGGGAAAAAGCACCTGTAAAAGGTGCTTTTTTTATTTATTGATTGATTACTTTTGAATATTAAGAATTATGTGATAAAATAAAAGGATAAGGATGTGAATGTGGAATGAACTTGTTCGAAAGCGATATTTTTACATTGATATATACTTGTTTAGTAATCGGACTTATCGTTTTGTTTTTCATATCATTTACTTTGTTTATTAGAAGAGTATTACAAAGCAGTGCTGCAAAGAAACACCACATGATTAATATGAACCAGAAGCTAGATCGAATCATTGAATTGCTTGAAAAAGATAAGAAATAGCGATAGAAGAGGTATGAAAAGGGGAATGAGAATGGCGAATTATATAAAAGAATTACGTGAAAAAGTAGGACATGATTATGTTTTCTTAAACTTTGCCGGTGGTTGTGTATTTAATAAAGAAGGAGAAGTATTACTGCAAAAAAGAGGAGACTTTAACGCTTGGGGCTTTCCAGGTGGTGCAATGGAGATAGGAGAATCAGCTGCGGAAACTGCAATCCGGGAAATAAAAGAAGAAACCGGGTATGATGTAGAAATAAATGAGCTTATTGGAGTGTATACAAAATATTTTCAATCATATCCAAATGGAGACAAGGCCCAGTCAATTGTGATGTTCTTTTCATTCTCAATAGTTGGAGGTGACAAAAAAGTAGATGGTGATGAAACGTTGGATTTGAAGTTTTTCCCGTTAGACGACATGCCACCGTTATTTTGTAAACAACATGAAGATTGCCTGCAAGATTTATTGGAGAAAAGAGTAGGGGTATATCGTTAACATATAAAAAAGAAGCTAAATGAAGATTAGCTTCTTTTTTATGTTTAATTTATTTCCACCAATCATCAAACATTGACGCTGGTACTTGTCTTTTATGCTCACTCACTGTGTAACGTTTTTCAATTTTCTCTGCAACGTCAGCTGGAACTGCTTTACCTTCTAAATAATCATCTAATTGATCATAAGTAATACCTAACTCTGTTTCATCAGCTTGACCTGGTTTTTCATCTAATAAATCAGCTGTTGGCATTTTTAAGTAAAGTCGCTCGTCTGCGCCTAACTCTTGTAATAATGCACGTCCTTGGCGCTTCGTTAATCCCGTTAATGGTAATAAATCTGCACCACCATCTCCGAATTTTGTAAAGAACCCTGTTACAGCTTCTGCAGCGTGATCTGTTCCGATAACAAGTAACCCTTTTTGTCCACCAATTGCATATTGAGTAACCATACGGATACGTGCTTTCACGTTACCTTTATTAAAATCTGTTAGTGATTCACCCAATAAGTTTTCATATTGATTTGAAAAAGCATCAACAGTTGAAGCAATATCAAATGCAACAGATTGATCTGCTTGAATGAATTGTAATGCTAATTGTGCATCATCTTCATCTTTTTGTACTTTATAAGGAAGACGCACGGCGATAAACGTTACATTACCACCTTCGTTACGAATTTCTTCAACTGCAAGTTGTGCTAAGCGTCCTGCTAATGTAGAGTCTTGGCCGCCGCTAATACCAAGTACAAATCCTTTTGCGCCTGTTTTTTTTACATAATCCTTTAAGAAATCAACTCGTTTACGAATTTCAACTTTTGGATCAATTACAGGCTGAACATGTAATGCTTTCATAATCTGTTCTTGTAATGTCATTATGTTTTCCTCCTATTCATATTAAAGCGGTAAATAAGTTTATATGTATAATGGTACATACTTCTATCCTTTATTATTTCGCAAAACTAACGAATATACAATAGGATGTGTGTATGAATATGAATGTAGTCATTATAAATAAAGTACTACGTATAAGCAATTTTTTTAAACCTTTCAAAAATGTAAGGTTTTTGTCATTTGAATCGATGGAAGGTATTTCCGCACTTTACTAATATAAAAACATAGATAGTAGAAGGGCGGAGAAGTAATATGAACATTAGAGAACTAGCATATCGGAATGTAACCCGAAATAGACGGACATACTCAGCCTATTTTTTGAGTAGTGCATTTGCAATTATGGCCTTTTTTGTGTATTCATTTTTTGCGTTTCATCCGGCATTAAGTGCAGGAGAATTAGGTCAGTACGTATTCGTAAGTATGTCTTTTGCACAGTCTATTATTTACTTATTTACATTCTTCTTTATTTTATATTCGATGGGAATGTTTTTAAAAACGAGAAAGCGTGAACTAGGAATTTTAATGATGCTAGGTATGACGAAATATCAATTAAAGCGTCTGATCTTTTTTGAAAATATTATGATTGGAATAGGGGCAATTATTTTTGGTATTCTTTCAGGTATGTTATTTTCAGGGGTATTACTATTTGTCGCTCCGATGATATTGAAACTAGATATCTCCTTATCCTATTACATACCGATGAAAGCAATTGTTGTAACAAGTATTATGTTTTTCATATTATTTATGATCATATCATTGTTTAGTGCAGGAATGATTCGTAAAAATAAAATTATGAAGTTGTTTAGAGGGTCAGCAGAGGCAAAACCGGAACCGAAAGCATCAATCATTTCTTCAATATTAGCAGTAGTATTGCTTAGTGCTGGCTATGTAGGAGCTCTTCTATCGCATGGCGCAATGGTATTTATTATGATGATTCCTGTTACAACGGTAGTTATTATTGGGACGTATTTGTTGTACAAGCAGCTGAGTGTCTTTATTATTCGATTATGTAAAAAAAGTAAACGTTTCTATTGGACACAGACTAATATTATTACGTTATCAGATTTAGCGTATCGCATGAGAGATAACGCAAGAATGTTCTTTATTGTAACCATTATTTCTACTGTAGCATTTTCCGCAATAGGGACATTAGTCGGCTTCGCATCCATGACGAAAGGGATAATGGAGAGACCAATTGCGTTTCATTACCATTCTAAGCAAGGGAATAGTAACGAATCACAACATATACAAATGATTGACAAAGGATTAAAGAAATATAATATAGCAGCTTCAAAAACTAATATTTCGACAAAGAAAACGGAGGAACAGTCGTTAAGAAGCGCCACTTTTATAAAAGAATCAGATTATAAGGAATATGCAAAGTTAACAGGAGAACCATTTAATACTGTAGCAAATAAAGAGGTTGTATTTTTGTCAGCTGATATACCAGGGCCAGCGATGAAAGAAAGAAAAGAAATTACTTTACCCAATATGAATGAAAGTTTAAAGGTGAAAAAAGTTACTTCATCTTCATTGGGGAAAATATTAAGAGGAAATGTTTATGTAATCTCTAATAATCAATATGATTCATTACAAGATGGATTTATAGAGACAAAAGATTATATGTATAAAACTGAAAGAACGAAAGATGAGATTGAAATTGGTAAAGAGCTTACTCATCAAATTAAACCGTATCAAGAACAGTCAACGTTTAGTGCGGAAGAGTACGAACGAAACCAAAGTTTACAAATTGCAGGACCGATTTTATTTGTAGGTTTCTTTATTGGTATAGTATTTTTCGTTTGCGCAGGAAGTTTCCTTTACTTCCGTTTATTCTCCGATTTGGAGGATGATGTTCGCTTGTTCGAAATGATTCGAAAAGTTGGATTGACGAGTAGGGAATTATCGAAGGTAGTTACAATTCGATTGGCGCTTTTATTCTTCGTTCCAATTGGTGTTGCAACATTACATGGGGCAGTAGCCTTAACGGCGTTAGGGCAAATGTTTGAGTACTCATTGTTTAAAGAAAATACAGTTGTATTAAGTATTTTCATAGGTATTCAAGTTGTATACTTCTTACTTATAAGATCCCGTTATGTAAAACAATTGAAAGAGAGATTACGTATGCATTAAATGTGTTTTTTTAACTCGAGTACAAAATTTTCTAAAAAGAGGCAAGTATTGCCAAAAAGTGATAAAATGGAAAAAGTGAGGTGAAAAAAATTAATAGAGAGAAAGGGGGGAGAAATATGAAAGCAACAGGAGTTATTCGAAAAGTAGACGAATTAGGACGAATTGTTATCCCTAAAGAATTACGCGATGTATTGGGAATACAAATCAAATCACCGCTTGAAATTTTTGTAGAAGCAGATAAAATCATTTTACAAAAATATCAACCTTACAATGCTTGCCAAATCACAGGTGATGTTTCAGAGCAGAACATATCATTAGCAAATGGAAATATTACTGTTGGGATAGAGGGAGCGGAATATTTAGTAAAAGAAATAGAAAAGTTTTTAAACAAGAGTGAGGTTTAGTCTTAATTTATATTATTTTTCAAATTACATATCATTCTTTTAAAAGACTGTAAGAGGACCATTAATTGGTCCTTTTATTTTGGTTATTAGTTGAATGACCCAGGCTGTTATTTCCTATAAATCATAGGGGAAATACAAAAGTAGTATAGAGTTAGTAAATGATGTTGAGAAATATTTGAAAAGAAGGAAAACAAAAAGAATAAAACGAATGTTACATTTACACGTATTCAAAAGTGGTCTGAAATGAAAATAATACATTTTCAGGAGGGATTACGATGAGTAGTACAGTGAATAAACAAAAAGGTATACAATTGATTCCATTTACCGTAAATAAGGTTGTAGAACAAGTAAATGAAATTCCACCAGGTGTACAACTGATTCACGCTCCGCAAGTATGGGGAAAGAGTGTGAAGGGGCAAGATGTAGTCGTTGCCGTATTAGATACAGGGTGTGATACTAATCATATAGATTTAAAAGATCGTATTATCGGCGGAAGAAATTTCACAAAAGATTATGAAGCTGATCCAAATGTGTATCTTGATAATAACGGACATGGTACTCATGTCGCGGGGACGATTGCAGCAACTGAAAATGGTGTCGGTGTATTAGGAGTTGCACCACTTGCTAAAATGTTAGTATTAAAAGTTTTAGCGGGAGATGGTTCTGGAAGTTACGAGCAAATTATTGAGGCAATTCATTATGCTGTAAATTGGAGAGGGCCGAATCAAGAGAAAGTGAGAATTATTTCAATGTCACTTGGTGGTCCGCAAGATGTTCCAGAATTACATGAAGCAATTCAAAAGGCGGTAAAGCAGGATGTTCTCGTCGTATGTGCTGCTGGGAATAATGGAGATTGTAATGATAATACAGAGGAACTAGATTACCCAGGTGCTTACTCGGAAGTAATTGAAGTCGGCGCTGTCAATTTAGAACGGAAAATCACATGTTTTAGTAATTCAAATCAAGAAATTGATTTAGTAGCGCCAGGTGATGAAATATTATCTACGTATCCAGATGGGAAATATGCAGTGTTAAGTGGAACTTCCATGGCGACGCCGCATGTTGCTGGAGCGCTTGCCTTGCTCATTAAACAGTGTGAGCAAGAATACGGTCGAAAGTTATCAGAGCCGGAAATATATGCACAACTTATTAAAAGAACTGTACCTTTAGGGTATGAACGTACATCCGAAGGGAATGGATTATTAGATTTATTAAAAGAATAGTAAATACTAAAAAAACATCTCATATGAATATGAGATGTTTTTTTAATATGGCTCTGTCGCATGTAATACAACTTGTAATAAACCTGGGAATCTAGCATTTAAATCTTCTTCACGAATTGAAATGAAACGTTGTGTTCCTTCAAGGCGCGTGTACATAACACCTGACTCACGTAAAACTTTGAAATGGTGAGATAAAGTTGATTTTGCAACAGGGATGTTTAAAGCACCACAAGATTGTTCATTTTTCTCTAGTAACATATTTACAATTTGTAAACGAATTTGATCGCTAAGTGCATATAAGACAGAAGAAAATTGAATTTCTTCTCGATTTGGATGATAGAGTGTACGCATATTTCACCTACTTGTATAAGTTAAGATATTTGCACTATAACATATAAAGTGGTATATTTCTATTGTTCGAATATTTTCGAACAATAGAAATATAGGGGGAGAAAAAATGAAGTATACAAAATTGCAAAAGGCAGGATTAAATATTTCAAAGTTGGGTTTAGGTACAAATGCAGTAGGGGGACATAATTTATATGCTGATGTGAATGAAGAAGAAGGAAAGCGATTAGTAGAAGAAGCTATTCAGCAAGGGATTACATTTTTTGATACAGCAGATTCATATGGTTTCGGTAGATCAGAGGAATTAGTAGGAGAAGTATTAAAGGGAAAACGTCATGAGTTTATACTTGCTACAAAAGGTGGAATTCAACCGTTGTTAAATGGAGAAACTTATATTAACAATGAACCAAGTTATTTAAGGAATGCTGTGGAAAATAGCTTAAGAAGATTACAGACTGAATATATTGATTTATATTATTTACACTTTACAAATCCTGAAACAAGTTACATAGATTCAATCGGAGAGCTTACTCATTTAAAAGAAGAAGGGAAAATTCGTTCAATTGGAATATCGAACGTAAACATAGAACAATTAAAAGAGGCGAATCAACATGGTCATATAGATGTTGTACAATCTCCATACAATATGTTAGAACGTACAGCTGAGGAAGAACTGTTGCCGTATTGTATAGAAGCGGGTATTTCATTTATTCCATATGGGCCTCTTGCTTTTGGAATATTAGGCGGAAAATATACAGAAGATTTCAAATTAAATGAAGTCGATTGGCGTCAAAATGTAAATCTATTTGAAGAAAATACATATAAGAGTAATTTTAAGAAAGTGAATAAGTTAAAAGGGCTAGCTAAAGAAAATGATATTGAAGTGTCTCATTTAGCGTTAGCATGGTTATTAAATAAAGAAGGAATTGATACTGTTATACCTGGTGGAAAGCGGGCAGAGCAGGTAAGAGAAAGTGTGAAAGCGGTAGACGTTGCATTGAATGAAAGAGTCATGAAAGAAATCCAATCTATTTTAGAAGATTAGTGAAACAGAGGAATAGTACCCTCTGTTTATATAAGGAGAAGGTCTAAATGAACAGAGTACTAGCTGTGTTTTTTATGATAATGTTTATGATCGGTACAGATACTTTCTTAATTTCACCACTTTTGCCGACATTACAACAGGTGTATCATGTTTCAACTGAGTTGTCAGGATGGATGGTGAGTTCGTATGCTTTAGGGTATGCTGGATTTGCGCTTATTGCTGGTCCTATATCAGATGGATTAAACAGAAAAAAAGTGATGGTACTAGGTATGAGCTTTTTTGCAATAAGTACGTTTTTGTGTGGAATTGCACCGAGTTTTTTATGGATGCTAACATTTAGATTTTTAGCAGGTGTAAGTGCAGCTTTTGTATCTCCACAAGTGTGGGCATCTATTCCGCTCCTTATAGAGAAGAAGCAAATTGTGAAAGCAATTGGGGTTGCAACAGCAGGGTTATCAATCTCTCAAATTTTAGGGCTGCCACTGGGAGCTTATTTAGCAACGATACATTATACAATCCCATTCTATTTCATTGGTATATTATCAGCACTACTTGTCATTCTTATTTATGTTGTATTACCAGAAATACAGTCGGTTCATATAGGTGGAAATAAAAAAGCGATTTTACAGCGTTATAAACAATTACTTACAGATTCAAAGGTTTCACTTTCTTATTTTGCATACTTTGTTTTTCAAACCGGAAATTTTGCTGCATTTTCATTTTTTGGTGTATGGCTTTCCATTCAATTTGGCTCACAAGTTCATGAAGTAGGTACAGCTATGCTCGTATTAGGGTTAGGAAATTTAACTGGTAATATTTTTGGTCCTAGAATCGTAAATAAAATTGGTTATAACCTTTCTTTCTATGGTGGAATTATATTTACAGCAGTGCTATATGTATTACTTCCACATGTAAAGAACATTGTATTGGTGGAGTTATCGTTCTTTGCTTTGTTTTTTTGGACAGGAATTTTGTTTGTATTAATGATGAGGCACTTACAAAACATATCTAGTGCAGCAAGAGGAACAGGAGCCGCGCTTGCAAATGCTTCTATGTATATTGGTCAAATGATTGGTGCGGCAATAGCAGGAATGTTATTTGCAGTATCTCACAATTTTATACTTATAGGTAGTTTTACTGCTTTACTATATATAGGAGCTTTATTTTTGTTTAGAAAAAGTGAAAAACTTACTGAAAGTAGTGAAACAGGAATTGCATCATAAAGCTTGTATAAATATTTCGCAAATCAGAATTAATAAGAGTGTGAATACATGAATGTGCTTTTAATTAAAGTAGTTACTAAAAGTATAGAAATAGTAGAAGAAATGTATTGTAACAAAGTTATGAGGAATCAAAAAATAAAAATCCCTATAAAGATAGGGATTTATATATCGGCATATAGTTCCTTGGAAAAGGATATACTTAGTTTAGCATATCGGACTACTTATATTTGTGAAATAGATGTGAAAGTAATGTGAAAAATGCCGAAGGAAAAAACTATTTAAATAGAGGGCAATTTAGATGGGGATATGGATTTTACATAAATGTTGTGTTATATTTCTACTTATCTGTTAATAATTACATATTTTAATTTTATTGGGGATAAAAGGGAGAGGTTTAAATGCAATGGTATTTGAAAGCTCTAAAGAATTATGGGAATTTTAGTGGTAGAGCTACGCGAAAAGAGTACTGGATTTTTAGTTTATCCAATATCGTAATTTTTTGGCTACTGTTATTTTTATCATCATTTTCAGAGGTGTTAGTTGCTATTATTGCGTTGCTATTTATGTTAGTAATGATTATACCAAGTTTTTCGGTTGGTGCACGACGATTACATGATATTGGGAAAACGGGATGGTGGCAACTATTAAATTTTGTACCGTTTGGTAGCGTTGTTTTACTTGTATTTTTTATCATTGAAAGTGAAGAAAATGACAATCAATACGGACCAAATCCGCATTCAGATTTAAAAGAAGCGATTTAATAAACTTATTTAGTTTGTAGCATTACTAGTTCAATTATTTTATCTATTATTAAAATGGTTTGCGTGGGCTAATATTATTAGGTTGATCTTTAGGTCTAGATGACTTTTGAAACTGTAAAAATGGAAAGATAAAGGCGGAGAGAATATAGCATGGAAAGAAAAAAATTCTAAATAAAAAGCACTGTTTTAGCTAATGTAGCTAAAACAGTGCTTTTCTCTTTGATTGAACAGTTGCAGCATTTTCATCATGTATACCTGCATCTTTAATAATTCGTTGTTTTGCTTTATTTAATAGATGGTTTACTGCTTCACCAAAATAGTTAGCTTCGCTTTTTGTGCGGGCTTCTCGTAAACATTTATAGTTTTCTAGCAGTTCCTCTTTTTCGGAGTTTGTTAAGAAATCTTCTATTTTCTTTTTTGTCATACGAAACACCCTTTCTCCTGACAAACGACGCAATAGAAAATATTTATTTCTCATTATAACAATAATTTTAAAAGAAAGTATACACTAACGTCGTAATAATTTGTCAATTTCTTGAATCTTCTCATCAGCTTTTCCAATTTGCGTATTTTTAGCCTGTTCGCCACCAAGAGCTTGATGTAGTAAGAAAGTTTGACCGGAAATAGCAGTTACAATGGATACTTTTATAATTTCTTTTATTGCGGTGACATCGAATAAAACGAGCCCAAGAAGTGCGGCTAGGCTACCAGTAAAAATGTCAGTTAAAAATCCAAAATGAAAAAATGTTTTCAAACGGCGTGGAAGCAATAACTTACCTTGGTTATTGATTAGATGGGAAACGAAGCCGGTAATGCCACCAACGAGTATAGCAGTTAGCCATTGATACATTTCCATCGAATCCACTCCTTTTAGTGAATAAGATTCGATTATTTTATATTGATTCCTTTTAATATTTCATATAAGCATATTGAGAAAGTTTGTTTGGGTATATTTTGTATTCAATTTAATTATAACAGAAAATTTCGAAAGGTTTCAGTCTATTATATGAATCATTTTTACAATAATATGAATGCAGAAAGGGGTGCGTGATATGAAGATAGATTATCGAATAAGAAGTGTAGATGGTTATACAAAAACTATAGGGGAATTAGTAAGCATGCTGGAGCATACGAGGGCTGTAACATTAGGCGAAGTAAAAAATTTATCAGTTGAGCAATTAGATTTAATTATGCAGAGCAGCGGAAATTCAATTGGCGCCTTATTAAAGCATATAGCAGCTATTGAAAAAGTTCATCAGCTTATTTCATTTCAAAATCGTGACTTTACAAAAGAAGAATTAGAAATATGGGAAGATGCACTGTATTTAGGGGAAGCAGGTAGAGCAATCCGTGGTCATGAAATACAGTATTATGTACAACTTCTACAAAGTGTTCGAGAAGAATCTCTGAAGTATTTAAGTGAACAAAGTGATGAGTGGCTCATGTCAGAAAGAAAGTGGCCTAACGGTGTAATATATAACCAGCAATATCTTTGGTATCATGTGCTAGAAGATGAAATTAGTCACCGAGGACAAATTAGAATGCTCAAAAGAAAGTTGTTTGAAAATTACGTTAAATAATGTAGCTTTTTATAGGAGAATTCCATATAATGAGAGTAATTAAAAGAAGAACGGGGTGATGTATTATGGCGAAAATAACTTATATGAATAATAAACCAAATACAAAGGTGGATGGAAAGGGCGAGACTATATAAGTGAGCGCACGATCCTTCCGCTTAGCTTACACTAGGGAGGATATCAATTTGAATCAAAATATTTTAGAATCGTTCGGCTGGGATTCTTTTTTTGAGGAACAAGCTGTTGAGAACTTTGAAGTAGGACGAATTTTACTCGAGCATAAGCATATATATCGAATTATTTGTAATGATGGTGAGTATATGGCAGAACTGTCTGGGAAGTTTCGGCATGAAGCAGTTACGAAAGGCGATTATCCAGCAGTTGGTGATTGGGTGTATATAAAGAAAATAGAAGATGAAAAGAAAGCGATTATTCATCGTATTTTCCAGCGAAGAAGCTCTTTCTCAAGACAAGAGGCTGGAACAAGAACAGAAGAACAGATTATAGCAGCAAATGTAGATTATTTATTTTTAGTGAATGCACTTAATCATGATTTTAATGTTAGAAGGATGGAACGTTATTTATTATTAGCGTATGAAAGTGGCGCTATGCCAGTTATTGTTTTAACAAAGAGTAGTATATGTAATGATATAGAACAAAAAATTGTAGAAACGGAAGCTATAGCAATTGGTGTTCCTATTTTCGTTGTTGATAGTTTAGAGCATACAGGTATTGATTCGTTGAAACAATTCGTTTCTTCAGGGAAAACAATTGCTTTAGTTGGGTCATCAGGGGTAGGAAAGTCAACTTTGTTAAATGCGCTAATAGGAATTGAGGTAGCAAAAACGGGAGATATACGTGAGGAGGATAGTAGGGGAAGGCATACGACAACGCATCGAGAGTTATTCCAATTGCCAAGTGGCGCTCTCGTAATTGATACTCCCGGTATGAGGGAATTGCAACTTTGGGAAGGAAGCGAAGCGATTCAAACAGCATTCTCTGATATTGAAGAACTTGCGACAACATGTCGTTTCCGTGATTGTAAGCATGAGAATGAACCAGGATGCGCGGTGTATAGTGCAATTGAAAACGGACTTATTACGATAGATCGTTTGAAAAGCTATAAAAAATTACAAAGAGAACTGGCGTATTTTATGAGGAAACAAGATGCAATCCTTGCCAGAGCAGAGCGTGATAAATGGAAGAAAATTTCTAAACAACATAAAAAAATGTAAAAACCAAAGGGGCCCCTTTGGTTTTTTCTATTTGTAAATTTTATAATAATATTATTCGTATATATAGACAAAGAGAAATTAATTGTTTAAACTTTACAAAGTATTCACCATAATAGGTTATGAAAATAATAATTAAGGAATGGGAAATATTCATAATTAACTCAATTTAACTTTTGAATTTTAAAATTAGGAGGTTCATAATGGGTAAACTATTAAATTTGTTTCGTGATATGAAAGTAGCAAAAAAGCTATTAATTTCATTCTTTGTAATTTTAATTGCAGCCGTTTCTATAATCGGGGGCATGTCTTATCAAACTGCTAAAAAGAATTTTGAATCACAAATTACGAGTAGTGCTAACGATAATATAAAAATATTAGATAATTTAATCAATCAAATGATTGAAGCAAAATTTAACGATGTGAATAACTTTGCACGAGTAATTCAAGCGAATATGTATCAAGGGGATAATCAGGATGAGCTAAGAAAGACATTATCTCAGTATATCAATTTGAATATAGATGTTGAACAAGTGTATGTTGCCGGTAATGATAAGAAATTTGTACAGGAACCAAATATACAAATGGCAGCAGATTATGATCCAACAACACGACCTTGGTATAAAGATGCAGTGGCAAAACAAGGTGGTATTGTTGTTAGCGAGCCATATAAGGCAAAAGGAAATGGACATATTGTCGTAACGATTGCGAAACAAACAGAAGATAAAAATGGGGTTGTTGCGCTAGATTTAAGTTTAGACAATTTATTAAAAACAACAAAGTTAATCAATATTGGTAAAAAAGGATATGCCTTCATTTTAGATGGAAAGCAAAAAATCATTGCTCATCCACAAGAAAAATCAGGGGATAAAGCAGCTGATTCTTGGGCAAAGAAAATTTATGAAGATAATCATGGTGCTTTTACATATTCTTATGGTGGTAGTGAAAAGAATATGGTATTTGCTACAAACGTAAAAACAGGTTGGAAAATTGGTGGGACGATGTACGCAACTGAAGTAATTGAAGCTGCTCAACCTGTATTTTATAATATGTTAATTGTTATGCTTATCTCATTAGTAGTAGGCGGGGCACTTATTTATTTTGTGACACTTTCAATTACGAAGCCTTTAAAGAGATTAGTTGTTACCTCTAAAGAAATAAGCGAAGGGGATTTAACCCAAACAATTGAAATTCATTCTAATGATGAAATCGGCCAACTTGCTAAAGGCTTTAATGAGATGACGAATTCGTTACGGACGTTAATTGGAAGAATTAACGATTCAGCTGGGCATGTTGCAGCGGCATCAGAAGAGCTAACTGCAAGTGTAAGGCAAGCAAGTGAAGCGACTGAGCAAATCACAATCGCAATGGATGAAATATCAAGTGGGGCAACGACGCAAACAACAAGCGTAGAAAATGGCGCTATGTTACTGTTTGATGTAACGGAAGGAATTCAACATGTAGCAAATAGTTCATCATCTATTAATACGGCTTCTGCACATACTCGTGAAAAAGCAGAAGATGGTGGGAAACTAGTAGGAAGAACAGTAAACCAGATGCAGTCTATTGCAGAATCGGTTTCACAATCAGATGCAGTTATACAATTACTAAATAATAAATCAAAACAAATTGGTGATATTTTAGAAGTAATTCAAAATATTGCAGATCAAACAAACCTTCTAGCTCTAAATGCGGCGATTGAAGCCGCAAGAGCCGGTGAGCATGGAAGAGGTTTCGCAATTGTTGCAGATGAAGTGCGTAAATTGGCAGAGCAGTCTAGCGTATCTTCTAGTGAAATTAGTAAATTAATATGTGAAATACAAGATGATATGGGTAAGACAGTCAAATCTATGAATCATGTAAATGAGGAAGTTCAATCTGGACTTGTTATCGCAAATGAAACGAAGCAAAACTTTGCTGAAATCTTACAATCTACAAATGAAATAGCTAATCAAATTAAGACGATGGTTGAAACGGCTAATGGAATGTCAAAAGGGGCAAATGAAGTATCTATTTCGGTAGGACAAATTGCAATGACAGCACAAAATAATGCGACAAGCACACAAAATGTTGCGGCTTCAGCTGAAGAACAGCTAGCTTCGATGGAGGAAATTGGATCTGCAGCAGGCACGTTATCTCAAATGGCTGAAGAGTTGCAAGGACTAATTGACAGATTTAAAGTCTAATAGAGAACAGACTACCTCTAGTAGCATTATGCCAATAGAGGGTAGTCTGTTTTATTGTAAAATCAAATGGAGATGTAAACTTCCTTTATGACGTTTAAAATGGTATTTTGCATAATGTTTGTCGAAAAATAGAGGTATTTGTTAGCTTTGTGTATAATTATTAACGTATAGAATACAAATAAAAGGAGAGTATTATGGGAGTGTATTGGGGGACAAAAAGACATTCTTGGCTTAGTTACGTCTCATTTTGGCTAAGTATTTCATTTTTTATTGTTTTTCTAATTGAAGTGTTTATATTAAAAACACTTTCGAATAGCTCGGTGCAAATTGTTAAATATTTTTATTTTATATTTGTACCAGTAAATATTTTTCTTAGTTTAAAGTTACTATTTAAGAAGAATGAAAAGAAAGCGTTACCTATTTTTAGTTTCATTGTCTCATTATTATTTGCAATTTTAATAATCGTATTAGTTTTAGCAGCTATAGGGAAGGTCTTTTGAGGGGAGTGGTATAAGTCACTCTCCTTTTTTATTTGTGGTAGTCTTACTATATGTAAAATTGTGAATGCTGTGAGCTAATAAAAGCAGAGAGTAGACAATATTTGCATGGATTAAAGTCTGTCGTTATTTAAACTTGTAAGAGTGTATGGAGTAATGAGGGAATATACATAATAATGGAGATAGAATTAGTTATTTTATAAGTATGTATGAAGCAAATGAATACGGTAAGAACGTTGATATATGGTACAATAGCTATGGATAGTGATAGAGATAAAGGGTATATAAAATACTCATCGTTTTTTAGTAAGAGAGGGGTTATCTTATGCTATACGAGGATTTGGAGACATTATTTCAAACAGCTCCGAAAGAAGATAGAGGCGGATGGAAATATATAATCCAAGAACAAAATAATACATTTAAAATTGTTGATGAAATACTGAAAAATCAAATGAGTGTCGAATTATATTTTAATGAATATGATGAGGTGAAAATCACTTTATATAAAGATGGAATTCCCATTACGACTATGCAAAGAATTGCGATTTCAAAAGTTGAATTAGACGAAGATGAAGAAGGTATTCAGTTTGTTTTAGAGCGCATGCCTAGTCGAATGATTCGGTTGCAGTTAAAGCCATATTTAGCATTAGAAATGGGACCGTACTGGGAAGTATGTGATGATTGTGAATGAGCATAAAAAAGCATCCAATAACATGGATGCTTTTTTATGTTTTTTGAAGTTGTTTAAACGCAATGATTGGAAGTATAACAATACTTACCCATCCGATGATAGGATATAGAATGTGAAGTAAGTCACTGTAACCGATGTAACTAAAGCAATAACTAATTAGTAAAATGAAGAAAATAATATTGTGATTTTTCCACCCAGTAATAGATTGCATCTGTTTTGTCATACCGAACACATTACCAACTAAAGTTGTGAAAACTTCACCGAAAATAATGAGAACAAAGAAGAAGTGAAAAGTTGCATTAAATCTTCTTATGACTTCAGCCATTGGGATGTTATATTGATAAAATTGATCGACTGATAAGATTGCTAAATGGCTGCATAATAAAATTAAAGAAAGTCCAGCACCACCTAAAATCCCACCCCAAAAAATGGCTTTTCGATCCTTTACTTCACTGGCTAATGGGACGAGAACACTTTGGGCGAGAGAAAGATTTAAGGCGACATATGTAATAGGGCTAGTAATCCATTTCATATTCCAGCTCTCTGCAGGAATAGTGTTATTAATGGAAGGTGTACCGTGAAAAAAGGTTGTAATAGCAAGTCCGATAATAAAAATCATCATAATAGGTACGACAAGTGTATTTACTTCAAAAACACCTTGTAATCCGCGGCTACTTATAATGAGACAAGCGATAACTGTAATAAGAATACCGAGTTGTCTTGGTAAGCGAAGTTGCTCTTCAAATACTGCACCAGCCCCTGATAACATAACGCTCGTTACGCCGAATAAAACGAGTAATAATAATGTGTTTACAACATTCCCAAATACATCCCCAAATAAATATTTGTTAAATTCTTGCGCTGAAAATGCCCCGATTTGTGATGAAAGTAACATCATCTTTGTGCCAAGCCAAATAAAAAAAAATCCACTTACACATATGCCAATGGTCCCGTATAATCCATTCACTGTGAAAAATTCAACAATTTCTCGTCCAGTAGCAAATCCAGCTCCAACGACAGTTCCGATATAAGTAGCGGCTACTTTCTTTGCTACTTGCCATTGTTGATTGTCCATGTTATCCCTCTTTCTACTATGATGAGCTTGATGTACTATTATGCATATGTATGAGCTTGGACAATTAGACGTATGAAGTGTTTGAAAAAATACATGAATTTAATGATATTAGGGAAGCATTAAAGGTGTTAAAACTTTGTTACATATAAGCCAATTGTTCGAAAGGAAAGGGAATGTATGGTAAAATGTAATTGGGTTATTAAAAGATAAACATTACAAAATGATAAGAGGAGTGATTGTATGAGTACGAAAACAAATGTTGTTGAAGTATTAAACAAGCAGGTAGCAAACTGGAATGTGTTATATGTTAAACTACATAATTATCACTGGTATGTGACAGGGCCACACTTCTTTACATTACATGAGAAATTTGAAGAGTTTTATAATGAGGCTGGAACGTATATTGATGAGTTAGCAGAACGTATTTTAGCTTTAGAAGGTAAACCATTAGCGACAATGAAAGAATATCTCGCAACATCTAGTGTCAGCGAAGGGACAAGCAAAGAATCTGCAGAAGAAATGGTGCAAACATTAGTGAATGATTATTCTGCACTTATTCAAGAATTAAAAGAAGGTATGGAAGTTGCAGGTGAAGCTGGTGATGAAACATCAGCTGACATGCTGTTAGCAATTCATACAACATTAGAACAGCATGTATGGATGCTAAGTGCATTCTTAAAATAACGATAAATATAATAGAAACCCATTGAAAAATTATTTCAATGGGTTTTTTTATGATTTTTCAGTTTTCTTTTATGCTATAATATAGTAAAAAGGAGGCGATGCGATGTTTCGCTTTTTCAGAACTGGAAAAGAAGAGCGGGAAATTACGAAAGATGAATTAGAACAAGCGATGGCTCAGTTTTTAGAAACGAATGCTAATATCGTTTATACAGTATTAGTAAATGAAGATTATACAGTAAATTATGATTTGTTAAAACCGTATTTACCTGCATTTCCAACAAATGATTTTCTCATAACGAAGGAAACGCTTGAGGTATTTGAACATACAGCAGAAAATTTAAGCCTAGTGAAAGAAATTGATGTCGTACAAAAAGCAGTAGACCAATACGTAACAGAAAAAGAAATGTTCCCAATTGTTGAAGGTAGCGAAGATCGCCTCATATGCGGAATGAAGCTAGGACCTTACTTAAATCGTAGCTTAAAAAGAGACTTATATATTTCAGAAAAACATTATTTAGTTTCAAGTAAACCAGATAGAAAAAAACAAAAGAGCGGGTAGATGTAATGAAAACAACAATACATATATTGTTGTCTTTTTTTGTTTTTTAAAATATTGATTTTTCAGTCTATTATTATTTATACTAAATGTATTGGACAGGGAAGAGTAACTATTAAGCATCATTTTGAGAATAAGGTATTGTTAGCGTGGGTTATACAAAGTGGTATAAAGATTCGCAAAAAATATTATAAAAGGTTTCGGGGGAATTGGTACATGAAAAATAGCATGACTTACATTCAATTATTAAATGAAACGTTACGTTGTTATGCAAATAAAGGAAGTTTTGAAGCGTACAATTATATAATGGAAAACGCTACAGGTGTAATAGGGAATGAGGCGCAAATATATAATTTTAAGTATGCACTCGCAAGTGCATCGGGACTTGAAAAAGAAGCATTACATTTAATGAGAGAGGCCATTATAGAAAAGGGATTCTGGTATGGAAATGAGTATTTAATTTCCGACGAAGATTTAAAATCACTACATAAATTTGAAGAATTTCATACAATGGTGCAATTATGTAATGAAAGAGAAGAATTAGCACATAAAAAGGAAAGACCAGATGTGAAATATATATACAGCAAGAAAGAAGGAAATCTACTACTTACATTGCACGGTGACCAAGAAAATATTCAAATAGTAGAGCCATATTGGAAATCAGTTTTGACACAAGATTACACGTTAGCTTTACCACAGTCTTCACAAATTCAGTTTTCAGATGGATTTGTTTGGGATGATATAGAGAGAGGGAAAGAAGAATTAAAAGGGCATTACAATAAGTTTATAGAAAACCATACAGTAGAAAATGTAATCATTGGTGGTTTTTCTGCAGGGGCAAGAGTAGCTTTATATACGATTTTGCAAAAAGATATAGAGGTTGATGGTTTTGTTTTTATGGCACCATGGCTTCCCGAGATTGAAGAATGGGATGAGTTGCTAAGAGTGCTGCAGGATAAACATATAAAAGGATATATAGTATGCGGGGATCAAGATGAAGATTGTTTCGAATCCACGCAGCAATTTGTACAACTATTAAGAGAGAAGAATATAGAACATAAGTATAAAGTTGTCCCTGACTTAGATCATGATTATCCTATTAACTTTGAAGAGCTATTAAAAGAAGCTATTGAATATATAGGAAATGAAAACAATAAGTAGTAAGAAAAAGAGATGCATCATATGTGATGCATCTCTTTTTAGAATTATAAATTAAAAGCATTTGCTAATAAGCGATAAGACTTTAATTTATGTTCAAATTGATGAGTAATCGTGACAATCATAAATTCGTCAGTATTGTATGCTTTGCTTAAGTTTATTATTTTTTCTTTTACAGAAGACGGATCACCAACAATCATACGTTGACGATTTTCTTTTATACGGAATAAATCATAAGCGCTGTATGAATAATTTTGAGCAGTTTCAATAGAAGGTGTACCAGTAGTTCGTTTTCCTTGCTCTAATAATAAGATTGATAAATCTAAACTAGAAGCAATTTTTTCCGCTTCTTCATTTGTTTCTCCGCATATAACAAAAATGGCAACGATTGAATTAGGCTTATCTCCTAAAAATGAAGGCTGATATTGTTCTTGGTAAGCCCTCATAACTTCAGGGCCTCCAAAGCCATTAATAAATTGCGCAAATGCGAAAGAAGCTCCGTTGTTTGCAGCAATTTTAGCGCTCTCTCCGCTAGAACCGAGCATCCACATTTCAGGAGACGTTGGGATAACTGGAGTGGCTTTTAAGTTTGCATAGTGATGGTTTTCTGGTACTTGATCATGTAAGTACATTGCAACATCTGCAATTTGTTCTGGATATTGATCAAGTGAGACCATTTTCCCTTCTTGAAGTGCGCGAGTTGCTATTGGCATACCACCAGGAGCTCTACCAACACCGAGATCGATACGATTTGGATACAGTGCTTCTAAAACGCGGAAATTCTCAGCGACTTTATATGGGCTATAATGCGGTAACATAACACCACCTGAACCGACTCTAATACGGTCCGTTTTCGCGGCAATATGAGAAATAAGTATTTCTGGACTTGAACCAGCTAAGCTTACGGAATTATGATGTTCGGATACCCAAAAACGTGTGAATCCGAGTTTTTCAACTTCTTGTGCAAGCGTAACTGTATGTGAAAAAGCTTGGGCTGCTGTGCTACCATCTGAAATAGGTGATTGGTCTAATACACTTAACTTGATCATAGAATATACCTCTCAATCTTAATGTACATCCTATTATATATTTACTTATGAAAAATGCGTAGTGAAATGCTCAAAATGAAAAGTGGATAATCCTATTTCCGCTTTTAACGAGAAAATCCGCGTTCATAATGATTCATTTCGACCAGATTTAAAATATATTCATAGTTGTCAATTTCACATTTTAGCTGTTCACGTTCTTTTTCAGATAGTGTCATATTGCTAAGTTTTTTACATAAGTTTTGTTTCTTTAATTCTAAATGTTTTTTTGTAGCATCGTAGTCATAAGTATGTTTCATTTTTAACCACTCCTTCTTTGTAGTTGCTATATTATACGAAGTATAAAGAAAAGTGAGATCTGTCTCTTATGTACTTTTAGTGAATATTCAAATTGCAATGGTGTTATGTTTATGGGGATGTATGAATAAAATGCACTAAACCACTAACGTCCATTTGATGAAGTAAGGGGTGGAATTGTGCAGAAAGATATAATGTATAACACTGAAATGGATGAAGCGTTAAAAGTTATAGATAAAGGATTGAAGAAGACGATAAGCCCAAAACAAATTATTGTAGTGGGAGCTGGTATGGCTGGGTTAGTTTCAGCTTCTTTATTAAAGGCTGCAGGACATGATGTGAAAATTTTTGAAGCAAATAACCGGGTAGGTGGCCGTATAGAAACGGTTAGAATGGAAGATACCGGATTATATTTAGATGTTGGAGCAATGAGGATTCCATATTCGCATACATTAACGATGACATATATAAGAAAATTTGGGCTACAGGTGAGACCTTTTATTAATAGAAATGAGACGGATATTATATACGTAAATGGACGGAAAACGACGTTAAAACAATATGAAAAAGATCCAAGTATTCTAAGATATCCTGTGGAAATGAATGAAGTTGGAAAAACGTCAGAGGAATTATTATTGTTAGCGGTACAGCCCATTATAAATTTTATAAAAAAGAACCCAGAAAAAAATTGGGACGTTGTAGTAAAGGATTTTGGAAGATACTCTACTGGGCAATTTTTAAAGTATCATCCTTATCAGTATAATACTTACTTTTCGCCAGTAACAATTGAGATGATTGGTGTTCTATTAGATTTAGAAGGTTTTTTGGAACGATCGTTTGTAGAGACTTTACGCTTTCTATACATTATGCAAGAGGAGAGCGGATTTTGTGAAATTGTGGGCGGGAACGATAGATTGCCAAAGTCATTTTTACCGCAATTAGAAGAGAATATTATATATAATCAAAAATTAATGAAGCTACATCAACACGATAATGGTGTGACAGCTTTCTATCGGAACGAGGAAACTTTTGAATATAGTAGTATTACAGGAGATTTAGTTATTGTTACCATTCCGTTTTCGACAATGCGTTTTGTAGAAGTAGATCCGTTTGATTCTATATCTCATGAAAAATGGAAAGCAATTCGTGAATTACATTATATGCCTGCGACGAAAATAGGAATTCAATTTAAAAGCCGATTTTGGGAAGAACAAGGACAATTAGGCGGCAGAATTATAACAGATTTGCCAATTCGTTATGCCTATTATCCAAGCTATGGAATTGGGGAGAAAGGACCGGCTATGATGTTAGGTAGCTATACATGGTCTTATGACGCGTTGTTATGGGATGGTTTATCAAAAGGTGATCGTATTTATTACGCATTACACAACTTAGCAACAATATTAGGTGGTCAAGTGTATGATGAGTTTATATCTGGAATATCAAAAAGCTGGACATTGGATCCGTATGCGCTTGGAGGATTTGCACTTTTTCAAGCAGGTCAAGAATCTGAGCTGCAACCAGCGATTGTCAAACCAGAGGGGAAAATATTCTTCGCTGGAGATCATACAACGCTATATCACGGATGGATTCAAGGTGCGATTGAATCTGGAATTCGTGTAGCGTTGGAAGTGAATGAGTAAAAGGTTTTCAATTCAGAAAATTCTTTACTATATAACTTGAGATAGATATTATTATATATAAAAGAAATATAGGGAGTGTTTACAGTGAATCCGTTATTATTCGATTTTCCTTCTGAATTTTATACTGACAGGCTTTTTATTCGAATGCCGAAACCAGGAGATGGTAAAGTTGTATATGATGCAATTCAGGCTTCAATAGAAGAGCTAAAACCTTGGATGGTGTTTGCACAAAAAGAGCAAACAGAGCAAGAAGTAGAAGAAAGTATTAGAAAATCACATATTCAATTTTTGCAACGTGAGGATTTAAGATTACTAGTATTTTCGAAAGGAACAGGTGAATTTATTGCTTCAGCCGGATTACATCGTATTAATTGGGATATACCTCAATTTGAAATCGGATATTGGATTGATACAAGGTTTAGCGGAAAAGGCTATATGGTAGAGGCTGCGAAAGGTATAACGGATTACGCTTTTTCTGAATTGAAAGCAAACCGTGTAGAAATTCGTTGTGATTCTTTAAATAAGAAGAGTAGAGCGATACCTGAGAAATTAGGTTTTAAGTTAGAAGGTACGTTAGAAAGTGCGAGTGTTGCGGTAGATGGAAACGGATTAAGGGATATGTGTGTATTTGCCATGACTAGAAATACATATGAAAAAGAAGAGCTGTAAGAAAATAGCTCTTCTTTTTATGCATTATGGTACAGGATGTCCATTAGAGCTTTCGAAAATTGTAAACCATTGTTGACGGTCTAAGTTAACTTTTGTAGCAAGAGCGGCAGTTTTTACGCGATCTAATTTACCAGAGCCAACGATTGGCATCATATTAGCTGGATGAGCAAGTAACCAAGCATACATAACCGTATCGATATTAGAAACACCTAGCTCAGTAGCAACTTTTTGCACAGTTTTGCGTACACGTACAGCACGTTCTGATTGACCAGTAAAGATCTCACCACCAGCAAGAGGTGACCAAATCATTGGATTGATTCGTTTTTCTTGGCATAAGTCAATTGTTCCTTTTTCAAAATGCTCAAGCTGCAATGCAGAAACTTCAATCTGGTTCGTAATAAGTGGGAAATCTAAGTACGAACTTAACATATTAAATTGTGAAGGTAAGAAGTTAGATACACCGAAGTGACGAACTTTTCCTTCTTGTTTTAATTGTGAAAAGGCTTTTGCCACTTCATTTGGATCCATAAAAGGATCGGGACGATGAATAAGTAATACGTCAATATAATCTGTATGTAAATTTTTAAGTGATGCTTCTACACTTTGCATAATATGCTCTGCACTAGTATTGTAGTGAGCCACATATCGCTCTGGAAATTTCGGTGATGGGGGAGCGATTCCACACTTTGTAATAATTTGCATGTTTTCTCGTAAGGAAGGCTTTAATTGTAAAGCTTCGCCAAATAACCCTTCACATGTATATGCGCCGTAAATATCAGCGTGATCAAAAGTAGTAATTCCCATATCCATACAATCTTCAATGAAAGAAAGTAATTCTTGTTTCGTCATATTCCATTCTGCTAAACGCCAAAATCCTTGAATAATACGAGAAAATTCTAGCGTTTCGGCCATTTGAACTCGTTCCATGATAAGTACCCCCTTGATGAATGATTATTATTTTGAAAAGGCTTTCTTACTACATATTATTATATAGTTAGAGGGGCGTACAAACAATAAATATGTTTTGCTAAAAAAATGATTTTCTCTATATGCTATAATGTAGAAACATATAGCTAGAAGGAGATGTACGAAATGATTCCAGTAACAATATTAACTGGTTTTCTTGGATCTGGGAAAACGACATTATTAAATCGTATTTTATCAGAAAATCACGGTAAGAAATTAGCGGTGATTGTAAATGAAATAGGGCAAATTGGCATTGATAATCAGTTGATTATGAATGTGGAAGAAGAAATTATGGAAATGACAAATGGCTGTTTATGCTGTACTGTACGTGAAGATTTACTCGTTGCTTTAAAACAGTTACTGGACGTAAAAGCGGAAGGGAAAATGGATTTTGATGGTTTAGTAATTGAAACGACTGGCCTTGCAAATCCAGGCCCGATTATTCAAACATTCTTTTTAGATCCAGTCATTCAATCTGCTTACCAAATTAACGGTGTTGTAACGGTAGTAGATAGTTATCATATACATAAACATTTTGAAAAAGGATTAGAAGCAAAAGAGCAAATTGCGTTTGCTGATGTCGTTTTAGTAAATAAATTAGATTTAATTGAAGAGAATGAGAAAGAAAATCTCTTGCATGAAATTCAAGGAATTAACCCGACTGCAAAGTTAATTGAGGCGACTAACTGTGAGGTAGATATACCATCTTTATTACAAATCCAAACGTTTAAAACGAAAGATACGTTGCAAATTTACCCTCATAAAGAACATAACCACTTAGAAGGTGTGAAATCATTTGTATTACGTGAAGAACGTCCGCTGGATTTACAAAAGCTTAATGAGTGGATGTCAGCTGTCGTGCAAGAGCTAGGGGAATATTTATATCGTTACAAAGGAATTTTATCGATAGATGGAGTAGATAAACGTATCGTTTTCCAAGGTGTACATACGTTATTTGCTGCTTCGTACGATAGAGAGTGGCAAGAGGGAGAAGAGCGAGTAAGTGAAGTAGTTTTTATCGGAAGAGATATTAATAAAGAGTGGTTCCAAGAACATTTCGAGGAGTGTGTGAAATAAGTCTGCGTAAATTGTAGGCTTATTTTTTATGAACACTCTATTAGATTGTAAAACAGAATTAAATAAGGGAAAGAAACTAAAAATTGATAACTGTATAATAAAAAGCCTGTTTTCACAGGCTTGTATTTTCGTCTATTAGTAACTCCATTACAACACCTACAACTGGACCTTCATCATCAATATCCCCATTTAAGCGGAAACCAAATGATTCATACAGTCCCATTGCAAGTTTGTTGTCTGGATGTAAACTTAAGTAAATTATTTTACATTCAAATTTTTCTTGTAAGAATTGAATGAGTAAGCGAAGGAAACGTTTTGCGTATCCTTTTCCTTGATATTGTTGGTCAATCATAAAGCGATCGAGCCATACACTTTTATGTTTTACTGAATACCATCCATACATTGCGTATCCTACAAGTGTTTCGCCATCATATAAACCTACTGACGTTCCGTTTCCTTCATATAATGATTCTGCTAAAGAAAACGCGTTACTTTCAATAAATTGTTGCTGGTCTTTTGCGACGTCTAAAGCAACTACTGAACGCCAATTTTTTGCTGTTACTTCACAAATGTGAAGATTCATAATTCCAACTCACCTTCTAAATTAATATAGCTTTCAAGCTAATATGGATAATTTTACTTGTTATTTTGGTCAAGTCAAGGATAAATACATAAAAAGGCAGCTGAATAACAGATTCAGCTGCCTAGAAAATATAATGGATTAGTTTGTTGCTTCTTTCAATGTATTTACGTTTTCTTCCATTAAAGTGAAGTAATCTTTATTATTTTTTGCATCATCTTCAGAAATAGTAGCTAAGTGATTTAAGCGTAAAACTTTTGTACCAGTTTCTTTTTGAATTACGGATGCTACTTTTGGAGTAGAGAACGTTTCGAATAAAATATATTTTAGATTATGTTCTTTTACTGTTTTTGTAATGTCAGCAAGCTGCTTTTGAGATGGTTCATCAGAAGCTGAAATTCCAGCGATAGGAATTTGTTTTAGGCCGTATCGTTGTTCCCAGTAACCATAGGCAGCATGAGAAACTAAAATTTCTTTCGTTTTTGCGTTCGCTACAGCTGCCTTAAATCCATCGTCTAAATCAGTAAATTTAGTTTGAAGTGCTGCAAAGTTTTTTTCGAATTCTTTTTTATGTTCAGGTTGTAATTCTACAAGTGCATTTTTAATTTTTTCTGCTTGTTTCATTGCTAGAGTAGGATCTAACCAAACATGTGGGTCTTTATCGTGATGATGTTCATCTTCTTTATGGCCATCTCCATGATCATGATGCTCTTCTTCAGTAGAAGCACGAAGCTCAATACCTTTAGATGCATTTACAATTTTAACATTTTCTTTTTGTAATGTTTTTTCCATTTTTTCAGCAAATGGTTCTAATTCAGCGCCGTTATAAACAAATAAATCGGCTTTTGCAACTTGTACTGTTTGTTTTTGACTTGGTTCAAATGTATGTGAATCTGCACCAGGTGGGTAAATTGCTTCAACATTTACATAGTCGCCACCAATTTTCTTTGCGAAATCAGCAAGTGGGAAAATCGTTGTATAAACTGTTAGCTTTCCATCTTTCTTGGCATTACTTTCTTTTTTATTTGAGCAGCCAGCGAAAATTAAGGTAAAAATAAGTAAGAATGAAAATATAGTCAATCTTTTAGGCATGAAGTTCTCCTCTTTTCTTTTTTACGGATATATTTTCCCCAATTATAGAAGAAAAATATCATTTTAATACAAAACGGAATAATTACGTTTTAGTTTGCGAACTTAGTATAATACATCTTTAATAAAGTTGCAATAAATAATAATCATTCCGATTTGTTTTTGTTATAAAGTTGTCAAATATAGGTGTATTATTTTTGCAAATGCATGCATATGTGACAACGCTGTTTTCATATATTGAAAAGGAGGTAAAGAGGGGGATGAGCGCTTGGGTTACTTAATGGAAGCTATTTTATTAATATTAGCGGTAGTATTGCCATTATCTTTCGTATTAATTTTTTTAAGAAGATTAATAAGTAATTTAGGGGACGCTACAACAATAACGAAATTACAAGAGAGAGATGAGAAAAAAGAGTGAGTAAAGCACTATGCGTACGCATAGTGTTTTACTTGTGGTAAAATAAGAGCAGGAAACTCCTAAAGGTTGTATTTTACTGAAGGAGAGAAAAGTAAAATAAGAGGTATATGCATATATGAATAAGCGAACAGCGTTAATACTTGGTGCAAGTGGTTTAGTTGGACAAGAGATAACGCGTCTATTACTTGAATCAGATTACTACGATTCGGTTACTATTTTTGTAAGAGAGCCAATGCAATTGCAACATGAGAAGTTACAGCAGAAACAAGTTGATTTTTCGGTATTAGAGGAATATAAAGAGTTCTTTGCTGTGGATGATGTTTTTAGTTGCTTAGGAACAACAATAAAAAAAGCAAAAACAAAAGCAAATTTTAAAAAAGTAGATTATGAATATACGTTACGAGCTGCTTGTTTAGCTGAAAAACAAGGGGTACAAAATTTCCTTGTCGTGTCTTCTATGGGAGCGAATCCTAAATCATTTTTCTTTTATTCACAAGTAAAAGGGAAAATGGAAGAAGAATTGCAAAAGTTAGTGATCGGTGGTATTCACATTTTTAGACCATCATTATTAGTAGGAAATCGACAAGAATTTCGTTTCGGCGAACAAATGGCTGAAAAGTTATCTCGTATTATTCCTTTTATCTTTAAAGGGGCTTTCAAAAAGTATAAACCAATTTCAGCTAAAGATGTGGCGAAAGGGATGTATATAACCGCGCTGCGAGAAGAATCGGGTATCCATACTTATAATTCAAATGAAATTACAACGATAGAATAAATAAAACCGAGAAGAATGACTTCTCGGTTTTATTTATTCGTATGAATTTTCCCTGGCGCTCGCTTGTATTGATATGGTTCTTGCAATTCAAAGCCAAGTTCATTGGCCGCTATTCTCGGGAAGTACGGATTGCGAAGTAACTCACGTCCGATGAAAATTAAATCAGCTTCGTTATTATTTAAAATTTGCTCTGCTTGTGACCCAGTCGTAATCAATCCAACTGCACCAGTTGCAATCTTAGTATGCTCTTTAATATGTTTGGCGTATTGTACTTGATAACCGGGATACACATCAATATGTGCTGGTACAACTGCGCCAGAACTACAATCTATTAAATCTATTCCCTGTTCTTTCATCCACTTTGTATACTGAACATAATCTTGAACCGTTAGCCCGTCAGGGTGATAATCATTTGCTGAAATACGAACGAATATTGGTCCGTCCCAAACTTCATTTACAGAGTCGATAATTTCGCGTAAGAAACGATAGCGGTTTTCAGGTGAGCCGCCGTATTTATCCGTTCGTTTATTAGTAAGTGGTGATAGGAATTCATTGATAAGGTAACCGTGAGCGCCATGTAATTCGATAACATCAAATCCGGCTTGTTTTGAACGTAACGCGGCCCTCTGAAAAGCTAATATAGTCTCTTTGATTTGCTGTATATTCATTTCTACTGGTATCTTCATCTTATCATTAAAAGGAATTGCAGAAGGAGCGAAAGCATTCGTATCTAATTCTGCTTTTCTTCCGGCGTGAGCGAGTTGAATGGCAGCTTTTGCGCCGTTATCATGTATAAAAGTAGTCGTTTTATGTAAGCCTTCAATTAGGTTGTCATCCCAAATACCTAAGTCTTTGTTAGAAATTCGTCCTTCAGCTAACACCGCAGTTGCTTCAACCATAACTAAACCTACTTGGCCAGCAGCGCGAGTTCCATAATGAATGAGATGAAAATTCGTAACGCTGCCATCCTCATTCCCCGATGAATACATACACATAGGCGACATAACGATACGATTTTTTAGTGTAACGTTCTTAATTGTATAAGGTGAAAAAAGCTTGGAATTCATCAAATAGCCTCCTTGATTGAATTTTCTTACATTTTACCATTCTCTTTTTTGTTTCTCTAATAAAACGCTTATACGAAAAATTTTGTATATTCGTGTTACAATGACTAATATGAACTGAATTGGAGGATGGCATATGTACCAGGCTTATTATGAAAGCGAAGTAGGTTTGCTTGAAATTACAGCGAATCAAGAAGGAATTACGTCTGTTATATTTGTTGATGAACGAGAAGAAGAAAATAAAAATGAAATGATAGAACAATGTATAAATGAGTTAGATGAATATTTTAAAGGGAAAAGAAAAGAGTTTACGGTCCCGCTGTCTGCGGAGGGAACAGCATTTCAAAAAAATGTATGGGATGCACTTTATACTATTCCATACGGCGTAAGTGCTTCATATTTAGATATTGCAGAGAAAGTTGGAAATATAAAAGCTGTACGGGCAATAGGAGGGGCAAATAGTCGGAATCCAATTTCAATAATTGTTCCATGTCACCGTGTAATAGGAAAGAGTGGAAAGCTTGTTGGATATGCTGGTGGTTTATGGAGGAAAGAGTGGTTATTAAAACACGAAGGAATTTTGAAATGACGTATGGATGGGAAGAGGGATTGTTTTGAAATGTATAAATTGTGGGCAACCTTGCGAGGAGGAACAGTTAAATTGTGCAAGTTGTCAGCGAAACTTGGATAATGAACAAGAGGAAGGTAGCTCGTTAATAGATAAAGAACTGGAAGTATATGTAGGGAGACAATATCCGTATTACAAAAGGAAATGGGATCTTGAGAATAAGCGGATTGCTAGGTGGAGCTGGAATGGTTGGGCTGCTATTTTCAATATAGGCTGGCTAGGATATCGTAAGTATTATGTACCAGCTGCTTTATTTATGTTGTTATTAGTAGCGTGTGATGCATTTTCGTATTATATGGGATTTAATGTAGCGTTGCCAATCATTAATATGGTGCCTCTTACGTTTTTATTACTCATTTTTATTCTGTTTGGAATGGGGATTTTTGCAAATGGATTATACTATCAATTTGCGGAAAGACGTATATACCGAATAAAAGCAAGAGAAATAAAAGATAAATCAGTTGAAAACTATCTAATCAATGATAGCGGCGGAACGAGCAAAATGGGAGCGACAATTGTTACTATTTTAGCAGTTGCTAGCATATTTTTTAGCCATTTCTTTTTTCCGACTGATCGAGACGTTATTCAAAAGGTTCGTACAAGCTCGCTTTATGAATATCCTTTCTTTTCAATAGGTGAATCTTTCGAAAATTATTTTCAAAATTCAGGTTGGATATATTATCGTGGAACGGAAGGGTTAGAATTAGTAGAATTCCAAGGATATAACACCGGAATGCCAAGACAAAAGGTGAAGATTCAATTTGTTGTCGATTATAAATTAGGTGAAGTGGAACCATACTCACTTATGGTTAATGGTGAATCTAAAACTGAAGAAGAGTTTTTGAAGCTGATGGAAGAAATATTTAAAGTTCAAAATCCATTTGATATAGAGGATGGATTACAAGTAAATGCTATTCAAGAAAGCGGCTGGAAAGAAATTTCCGATCGCTTTTTTCTATGTTTGTTAAAATAAATATTTAAAATAATCAGAATCTTTTGTATAATGAAATATATTATATAGGATTTAACTTATACATATAGATTGGGGGAAGGAAGAATGAAGAGCAAGACAACAACAATTGCTGCACTTGCGTTAACGACGAGTGTATTGGTTGCAGGATGTGGGAATGGTGAGAAGGCTTCGACAACGAAGAAAGAATCGAATAAGGGAATGGCCGATAAACAAGTTTTAAATTTGCTAGAAACAGCTGAAATTCCTTCAATGGATACATCTAAATCAACAGATTCTGTATCTTTCCGTGTATTTGTAAATGCAATGGAAGGTTTATATCGTCTAGATAAAGATAATAAACCAACACCAGGTATGGCAAAAGATGTGAAGATTAGTGAAGATAAAAAGACATATACATTTGAATTACGTGATGCGAAATGGTCAAATGGTGATCCAGTTCGAGCACAAGATTTTGTATATGCATGGCAACGTACATTAGATAAAGCATTAGCGGCAGAATATGCATTCATTTTATTTGATGTGAAAAATGCACAGAAAGTAAATAAAGGTGAATTACCAGCAGATCAATTGGGTGTTAAAGCGAAGGATGATAAAACGTTGGTAGTAGAATTAGAGCAACCAGCACCTTATTTTCTTGAGCTTACGTCGTTCCCTACATTTTTCCCATTAAATGAAAAATATGTGAAAGAGCAAGGAGATAAATACGGATTAGAAGCAGATAAATTAGTATATAATGGACCATTTACAATGAGTCAATGGAAACATGAACAAAATTATCAGTTGAAGAAAAATCCTAATTATTGGGATAAAGATACTGTAAAATTAGACGAAATTAATGTAAGTATTGTGAAGGAAACAAGCACGGGAGTAAATTTATATGATAGTGATCAAGCAGATCGAGTTATTTTAACTTCTGAATTTGTTGATAAATATAAAAAGAATAAGCCAGATGAATTTAAAACGAAGTTAGATCCACGCATATATTTCTTACGTTTTAACCAAAAAAATGCAACATTTAAAAACCAAAAAGTACGTGAAGCGATTGATTTAGCATACGATAAAAAAGGAATTGCTGATGTCATTTTAAATGACGGTTCATTGCCAGCATATTTCTTAGTACCTGAAAAATTCACGACAGGTCCGGATGGAAAAGATTTCCGCTCTGTAAATAAAAACTTCCGTGATAGTAAAGATAATGCAGAGAAAGCAAAAAAATTATGGGAAGAAGCGAAGAAAGAGCTTGGTCAAGATACAATTACGGTTGAATTACTAAACGATGATAACGGTAGCCGTAAAAAAGTGGGCGACTTTATTAAGGAAGAACTAGAGAAAAACTTGCCTGGTATTAAAGTGAATTTGAAACAGCAACCATACAAGCAGAAGCTAGATTTAGAAAAGAAATTCCAATATGAATTCTCATTATCTGCATGGAGTCCTGATTATCCGGATCCAATGACTTATATTGATATGTTTGTTACTGGAAGCTCATTTAATGAAATGGATTATTCTAATCCGAAGTATGATGATTTAGTAGCGAAATCAAAAGGAGAGCTATTAAAAGATGATAAAGCACGCTGGAATGCACTTGCGGAAGCTGAAAAAATCTTAATTGGTCAAGACGCAGCAATTTCTCCTACGTACCAACAAAGTACAGCTTATTTAGAGAAGCCGTTTGTAAAAGGCATTGCTAACCATACGTTTGGCGGGGACTTCAGTTATAAATGGGCATATATTACAAAAAAATAGTATAATAAAAGATGAGTGAATTTTCGCTCATCTTTTATTTGTATAAGGAGGAATTATAGTTGTTAAGGGGAATCAATCATATTTGTTTTTCGGTATCTAATTTAGAAAACTCTATTATGTTTTATGAAAAAGTATTAGAAGGAGAATTATTAGTTAAAGGAAGGGAATTGGCTTATTTTAACATATGTGGAGTATGGATAGCGCTTAATGAAGAGACGCATATTCCGAGAAATGAGATTCATCAATCTTATACGCACATTGCATTTTCTGTTGAACAAGAAGACTTTAAATGTCTAATACAGCGATTAGAAGAAAATGATGTTCATATTTTACAAGGAAGAGAACGTGATGTAAGAGATTGCGAATCTATATACTTTGTTGATCCTGACGGTCATAAATTTGAATTTCACTCAGGGACACTGCAAGACCGTTTAAATTATTATAGAGATGAGAAACCTCATATGACATTTTATTAGGGAGGGATAGTATTTGCATGCACTTGTAATTGGTGGAACAGGAATGCTAAAGAAAGTTTCTATGTGGCTTTGTGAGAAAGGATTTTATGTTTCTATTATCGGGCGAGATGAAGTGAAATTAGAAAATGTTAAGCGAATGAGTTCTGCACTAGAAAATATTACATGCCTTTCGTTAGATTATCATAATGATGAAGATGTAAAGCTAGCTATTAAAAGTACAATTAAGAAAAATGGCCCAATCACATTAGTTGTTGCATGGGTACACACAAGTGCAAAGCATGTACTATCAAATATTTGTAAAGAACTAGATTTGTCGTCTAAAACATATAGTTTATTTCATATTTTAGGTAGTAAAGCATCACGTATGCCTGCACAAAAAATAGGGAGTACGCGATGTATTTATCATAGAATTATTTTAGGTTTTATTTTAGAAGATACATATGGAAGATGGCTTACTCATGAAGAGATAGCTGATGGAGTTATAAAAGGGATTGAAAGTAAACGAGCGGAGTGGATTGTAGGGAGAGTTGAACCGTGGGAATTACGACCAACATGGTGAGGGGGAGTAAGAAATGAAAACAACTATATATGTAACAAGGCATGGTGAAACAGAGTGGAATGTAGCGAAGCGAATGCAGGGACGGAAAAATTCTGCTTTAACTGAAAATGGTATAGTTCAGGCGAAACAATTAGGGAATCGAATGAAAGATTTACCAATCCATGCGATCTATAGTAGTCCGAGCGAAAGAACACTTCATACGGCAGAGTTAATAAAAGGGGAACGTGATATACCCATTATAGCGGATGAGCATTTCTATGAAATTAACATGGGTATATGGGAAGGACAAACAATCGCGGATATAGAAAAGCAATTTCCAGAAGAAGTACATCTGTTTTGGAATGAGCCACATCTTTTTCAGTCAACATCAGGCGAAAATTTTGAGGCCGTTTATGAAAGAGTAATTGAAGGGATGCAGCTTCTTTTAGAGAAGCATAAAGGACAAAACATATTGATTGTTTCTCATGCGGCAGCAGCAAAATTACTTATAGGGTATTTCGCGGGAATGGAAATAGAAAATGTGTGGGATGATCCATTTATGCATAGTGCCAGTTTGAGCATAATAGAATTTGAAGAGGGTATTGGTAAAGTGAAACAATTTGCAGATATAAGTCACTTTCAATAAATGTAAAAAAGGCCGCAAAACGGCCTTTTTTGGGTGGTATAAAAACTAGCAGTTACGTTTTTTATACCAGAAGTGATCGAATTTCTTATTTTTGCAAGATGGGAATTTATGTCCGCCTTTGCAATCATTCCATTTGTGTCCGCTATCGTGACAGTCTTTACCATGATCACATGAATCATCGCAAGAGTGACCGTGTCTGTTAGGGAAGAATTCGCATTTTTTACAGAAACTTCGTTTTGTCCAGAAAAATTTCTTTTCAAAGCGTATGCATTTTGTAATGAATGTACAATGTTTTCTGCGAGTACGTTTTGTAACTAATACGCATTCTTTTCTACGCGTTACTTTCGTAACGAACGTCCATTTTTGAACACGTACACGTGTACATTTCGTAACAAATGTCCATTTTTTTACGTGCGTACATTTTGTAACGAACGTACAATGTTTCACGCGAGTACATCTTGTTCTTGGACATTTACCCCCAGTTGTACATTTACATCCAGTTGTACAATGATGATGAGTGAATTTATCATCATCGCATTCAAAAGTACTTGGATCTTGGTGTAAGAAATCCTCCATCCCAGCACTTTTGATTTCTTCGACAGCTTTTCTAATATCACGTTTCATAGAAATCCTCCTTATCATGTATTAAAGTGAAAAGGTATTCTTTTTCCTTAACATGATATGTATGTAGGCATCTTTCTGAACAGGACAAGAGTGTAATTTTATATAAATAGATGATTGCGGATGTATGGACAAGAAAAGGCGCATACATTGAAGGAAGAGAACTGAGAAGGGATGAGAAAACATGCTGCCTTCATATGATTTTTTTGTTCATCCAATGTACTTAGTGGAATTGAAAAAGGACATTTGGTCAGATAGTCCAGTGCCAGCAAAATTAACTTATGGAAAAAAGAAGTATGATATTGATATCGTATACCGAGGAGCTCATATTCGCGAATTTGAGAAAAAGTCTTATCATGTTATGTTTTATAAGCCTAAAAAATTTCAAGGTGCGAAAGAGTTTCATTTGAATTCGGAGTTTATGGATCCGTCTCTCATACGAAATAAATTATCTTTAGATTTTTTTCATGATATTGGTGTACTTTCGCCAAAATCACAACATGTATTTATAAAAATTAATGGTCAAATTCAAGGTGTGTACTTACAGTTAGAATCGGTTGATGAAAATTTTTTGAAAAATAGAGGATTACCGAGTGGTTCTATTTATTATGCGATAGATGATGATGCGAATTTTTCATTAATGAGTGAACGAGATAAAGATGTTAAGACAGAGCTCTTTGCGGGTTATGAATTTAAATATTCGAATAAAAATAGTGAAGAACAACTGAGTGAATTTGTATTTCAAGCGAATACTTTGACGAGGGAAGCCTATGAAAAAGAAATTGGGAAGTTTCTACATGTAGATAAATATTTACGATGGTTAGCAGGAGTTATTTTTACGCAAAACTTTGATGGTTTCGTTCATAACTATGCACTATATCATAACGATGAAACAAATTTATTTGAAGTTATACCGTGGGATTATGATGCGACTTGGGGGCGAGATGTACAAGGGAGACCACTTAATCATGAATATATTCGCATTCAAGGGTATAATACGTTAAGTGCAAGATTGCTAGACATACCTGTATTTAGAAAGCAGTATCGAAGTATTTTGGAAGAAATATTAGAAAATCAATTCACAGTTTCGTTTATGAGGCCGAAAGTAGAAGGGTTGTGTGAATTGATTCGCCCATATTTACTACAAGATCCATACATGAAAGAAAAATTAGAAACATTTGATCAAGAGGCTGATATGATTTATGAATATATAAATAAAAGAAGAAAGTATATACAAGACCACTTACATGAATTGGATTAATTTTGAAAGAGATTGAAACGTTATCAATCTCTTTTTTTTGTATAATAAAGATGTATCAATAAAAATGAAGTAATATATTTGATAGAGAATGGGGATGCGGATATATGACGATTAAATGGATTGATTGGGTAAAACAAATACAATCTATAGCTCAAGCGGGTTTAACGTATTCTAAGGATGTGTATGATATTGAGCGTTTCCAGCAATTACGAGATATTTCTATTTCAATGATGTCACATTATACGAAAACAGATTGGGAAGTCGTAGAGAAATTATTTGCAAGTGAGACAGGCTATCAAACACCTAAAGTTGATATAAGAGCGGTTGTTTTTCAAAATGAAAAGTTATTATTTGTGAAAGAAAAAAGCGATGGGAAATGGGCATTGCCAGGTGGATGGGCTGATGTCGGTTATACGCCAACCGAAGTTGCAGCAAAAGAAGTTTTCGAAGAGACAGGTTATGAGGTAGATTATTTTAAGTTACTAGCTATATTTGATAAAGAAAAACATCAACCATCTCCATCGGCGACGCATGTATATAAGATTTTCATTGGATGCGAGATTATTGGTGGAGAAAAGAAAACTAGCATTGAAACAGAAGAGGTGGAGTTTTTTGGTGAAAATGAATTGCCTAATTTATCAATTGCTAGAAATACAGAAAACCAAATTAAAGAGATGTTTGCCTACATGAAAGACCCGCAGAAAGAGAAATTAATAGATTAATCCTGCTTGAATTGTACATATTGTTAAAATGAAGATATTGGCAGATTGCAGCCTTTATGTAATAATGGGATGGTATGTGAAGAAAAAAGGAGATAAAAAAGAACATGTTAGCAAACATAATAGATCAGTTATTGCAATTTTTTGCAAGCTTAGGTTACTTTGGAGTAGCTCTTGCTTTAATGATTGAAGTAATCCCGAGTGAAATTGTACTTTCGTATGCTGGCTTTTTAGTAGCGAATGGTAAAATTAGTTTTGTGGGTGCAGTTATCGCCGGAACGATTGGTGGTACTTTAGCGCAAATCTTTTTATACTGGCTTGGATACTACGGAGGGCGTCCGGTTGTAGAGAAATATGGGAAATATCTACTTATTAATAAACATCATTTAGACATAGCGGAAGGTTGGTTTAAGCGTTATGGAGCAGGCGTAATATTTTCTGCGCGCTTTATCCCAGTAGTACGTCATGCGATCTCTATCCCAGCAGGGCTAGCTAAGATGCCATTAAAACTATTTACACTTTATACGGTTGTAGCGATCATTCCATGGTCAATTCTATTTATATACTTAGGTGAAAAACTTGGTGGGAATTGGCGACAAATTAAAGAGTATGCATCTGATTACACACATTACATAATTATAGGAGCTGTTCTTTTTATTGCTCTATACTTTGGTTTAAAGTATTTCAAAAAGAAAAAAGCAGCGCGTTAATGAACTGCACCCCAATTGTTAGACACAGTCTAACAATTGGAGGTGCAGTTTTTTGTATGACAAAATTTACGAAGGATTTAAAGTTAACGCTCGTTCAAGGATTTAATCCGAAAATAATTTCTCAAGCAGAATATGCAAAACAGATGCATATTACAAAGGCACAATTTCAATACTGGTTACGCTTATACGAACTCCATGGAGAAGAAGGTTTACACGAGGTCTATACAAATTACACCGCAGAGTTTAAACTAGACGTACTAAATTTTATGGCTCAATCGGGTATATCGTTAATGGATACAGCGGCTATATTCATGGTTCCTTCTTTTACAACGGTTTATCAATGGAAGAAGCAATTTGAAGTAGGTGGCTTAGATGCCCTTGAACCAAAGAAAAAGGGGCGTCCATCCATGAAAAATAAAAACACAAAACATGATACTAAAAAGATTCCGGCAGAAGGTTCAGTTGAAGCGTTACAAGCTGAATTAGAACGCTTACGTATGGAAAATGCGTATTTAAAAAAGTTGAATGCCTTAGTTCAAAACAAGGAAAAATCACCAAACAAGACAAGGCACAAGTAGTCTATGAATTAAGGCATGAGTTTCAAGTGAAAGAATTAGTAAAGTTAGCGGATATCCCTCGAAGCACCTATTATTTTTATGTAAAACAAATGGATAGAATCGATCCAGATGCCGATTTAAAAGTAGAAATTAAAGCGATTTATGATGAACACGAAGGTCGTTATGGATATCGTCGTATTCGTAATGAGTTAGCCAATCGTAATCAAATAGTGAATCATAAAAAAGTGCAACGAATTATGAAAGAGTTAGGTTTAAAATGTCTTGTACGTATGAAAAAATATAAATCTTATAAAGGAACAGTTGGTAAAATTGCACCTCATATTTTAGAGCGTAAATTTACGGCAGATACGCCAAATGAAAAATGGGTAACCGATATTACAGAATTTAAATTATTCGGTGAGAAACTTTATTTATCACCTGTATTAGACTTGTATAATGGTGAAATCATTACCTATACAATTGGCTCTAGACCGACGTATTCACTTGTTTCAGAAATGTTAGAGACAGCATTAGAAGGTTTACCTGAAAATCACCAACTAATGATGCATTCAGATCAAGGGTGGCATTATCAAATGAAACAGTACCGTCACGCATTACAAAAAAGAGGTATCGTACAAAGTATGTCTCGTAAAGGCAACTGTTATGACAACGCAGTAATGGAGAATTTCTTTGGAATCATGAAGTCTGAGTTTCTCTACATAAAAGAGTTTGAAAGTGTAGAGCACTTCAAAATAGAATTAGAAAAATATATAGATTATTACAATACAAAACGGATAAAGGCAAAATTAAAAATGAGCCCGGTGCAATACCGGACTCATTTTTATCAAGCTGCCTAATGAAATAACCGTGTCTAACTTTTAGGGGTCACTTCAGTCAATGATTTTTCATTGGCTTTTTTTGTTTGTTTCGGTTCTAAAGAAAAGGAGTTGTCCATAATGTGTAATAATAAAGCGTAGCGGAGGAATGTGATGAAAGGGTCACCGTTTATACGTGGAACGATATTTTTAACGATGGCAACGATGATATCAAAAATGTTAGGGTTTATATATGTTATACCATTTACAGCGATGGTCGGTACGAGTGGTTACGTTCTATACACATATGCATATCGTCCTTATACCATCATGCTCAGTATAGCAACAATGGGATTACCACTTGCAGTTTCAAAGATGGTATCAAAATATGATCAACTGAATGATTATCATACGGTTAAGAGAGTGGTGAAAAGTGGAATCGTGTTTATGTTTATAATGGGAGTCATTTCGTGTTTTACGTTATATATGCTAGCTCCGCATTTAGCTAAGCTTGTCATCGATGGGAATGATCAAACGGGGAATAGTGTAGGAGCGGTTACTACTAATATTCGAATTGTAAGTTTTGCGTTAATACTTGTGCCAGTAATGAGTTTATTAAGGGGCTTCTTTCAAGGATTCCAATCGATGGGGCCTTCTGCATTAAGTGTAGTTGTAGAGCAATTTTTTCGGGTTTTAACCATTTTAATAGGAAGCTTTGTCGTTTTATATGTTTTAAAAGCTTCTGTTTCGCTAGCGGTTGGTATTTCAACGTTCGGTGCATTTATGGGAGCTGTAGGTGGATTAACTGTTTTAAGTGCGTATTATATAAGAAGGAGAAGGCACTTAAAGAAAAAAGAGATGGAAAGTATACCACAAACAACGAAATCTTTTTTCTCATTGTATAAGGAGCTCTTTACATATTCTATTCCTTTTGTTGTGGTGGGCTTAGCAATTCCGTTGTATCAGACGATTGATACATTTACAATTAATAAACTACTTATACAAATAGGGTATATGCAAGGAGAAGCGGAAAAAATTAATGCGATAATTGGTCTTGTTCAAATGGTTGTGCTTATCCCGGTATCCGTTGCGACAGCTTTTAGTATGTCTCTCGTACCAGAGATGACGAAAGCTTACACAGCAGGAAATACGAAGCTATTGTACAAACATTTTACGAGAACAAATGTATTAGTAGTAGCAATTACGGTACCGGCGGCAATTGGAATGATGGTGTTAGCCAAACCTGTATATACTCTTTTATTCGGTGCTGGAAATGATCCAGAGATGGGGAGAATCATTTTACAGTATTATGCTCCTGCTTGCATACTATTTTCTCTTTTTACAGTAACGGCTGCTATGCTACAAGGAATCAATCAACAGCAGAAGACGGTGCTAGGACTAGTGATTGGAATTATTGTAAAGATAGTTTTAAATATTGTATTGCTTCCGTATTTCGATTATGTAAGTTTTATCATTTCAACATACGCGGGCTATACGATTTCAGTCGGGTTTAACTTGTGGATGCTTTCTAAATATGTTATAAAGGCAACATAAGCTTTTAAGGCAGAGAGCACTCTGTCTTTTTCTATGTTTAGCCCGCTTTAACGGGCAGTGAGACCCTCACCTCAAAATTCAGCGAAAAAAAGAAGTTTGGTTGGGGGCGGATAACCCGTAAAAGCCCGATTTGTAAGGGCTAATAATTGGTGAGGATGAAGCCCCCCACTGATTAAAGTTTCACTTTATAATATTTTTCTTATAAAAACGTTTTCAAAATAATTTTTCTATTGAAATTTAAACGTATGTTTCATATGCTGAGAATGGCGGTTTAAAAACTGTGATTTAAGAGAGGTAGATTCCTACATGTAAAAAGAATCGGGGTGATAGTATGTTAAATATATATTTAACAGACCGAAACGGAAAACTACAAGAGATTGAGGAAATGCAAAAGGGGTGCTGGATTAATGTACTTCATCCAACAGAAGAAGAAATTCAATATCTAGTACAAACTTTAAATGTAGACTTAGATTTCATTAAAGACCCTTTGGATGATGAAGAACGCTCTCGTATTGAAAAGGAAGACAATAATACTTTAATTATCGTGGATATTCCGACAGTTAGACATGACGAAGAAGGAAATTCGATTTATGACACGATTCCAATAGGTATGATTGTGATGCCGGATTGTTTTGTTACAATCTGCTTAGAAGAGAATCCAATTTTTGAACGTTTTATTAATCAACGTATTAAAGAATTTTATACGTTTAAGAAGACGCGCTTTGCACTTCAGCTCTTATATACGATTTCTACTTATTATTTAAGATACTTAAAGCAAATAAATCGAAAAACAATTGATTTAGAGCATCAATTAAATCAGTCAATGAAAAATAAAGAGATTTTCACATTGTTAGGCCTTGAGAAAAGTTTAGTATACTTTACAACGTCATTAAAGGCTAATAAAATTGTAATTCAAAAGTTAATGCGTAATAGTACATTTTTAAAAATGTATGAAGACGATCAAGATTTATTAGAAGATGTATTAATTGAAAATAAACAGGCTATTGAAATGGCGGAAATATATAGTCACATTTTAAGTGGAATGATGAATACTTTTAGCTCCGTTATATCAAATAATTTAAATAGTGTTATGAAACTGTTAACGTCAATTACGATCATTTTATCTTTACCGACGATGGTTTCTAGTTTCTTTGGAATGAACGTAAAGGTTCCGTTTGAAGGGGAAGCCCACGGTTTTGTAATTGTACTCATCATATGTGTAACACTATCTTTCACGTTAGCTTTTGTTTTTTGGAAGAAACGTTACTTTTAACGATAAGAAAGCTGCTCTAGCATAGTTATATAACTACGCTAGAGCAGCTTTTTTGCTATGAAATCTCAAATTTTGAATAGAATATAACTTGTACAATGTAATGTATATAAAGGGTATGTATGCCATATAAACCTTGTTCAATTAATGAAATGGGGTTAAAATTACATATTGTTAATGAAAAGTTGGAGGAAATACATCATGGAATTGTTTCAATTACCGAAAGCATTCCTGCAAATGAATACAATTTTTATCTCCATATTGATCGAAGCACTTCCTTTCGTGCTCATTGGTGTATTTATTTCAGGATTCATTCAAATGTTCGTGACAGAAGATATGGTGGCAAAATGGATGCCGAAGAACCGATTTCTGTCTGTTTTATTAGCTACTTTTTTAGGTATGTTGTTTCCAGGTTGTGAATGTGGAATTGTTCCGATTGTAAGACGATTAATTGGAAAAGGCGTTCCACCATACGCAGGGATTGCATTTATGTTAACTGGACCTATTATTAATCCAGTTGTATTATTTGCTACTTATGTCGCCTTTGGGAGTAGTATGCACATGGTATGGTATCGTTCTATTGTAGCGATTATCGTAGCCATTATCGTTGGAATTATATTATCCTTTATGTTTAAAGAACATCAATTAAGAGATGATCACTTCCCAGAAGTGAATAATAAGCGTCCACTGCGTAAAAAAATGTGGGATGTATGTACACACGCTGTTGAGGAATTCTTCTCAATGGGAAAATATTTAGTACTAGGTGCATTAATTGCAGCAGCGGTACAAACGTTTGTACAAACTTCAACACTTCTTGCTATTGGACAAGGTCCGTTTTCTTCATCAGCTGTTATGATGGGACTTGCTTATATATTATCACTTTGTTCAGAGGCAGATGCATTTATCGCTTCTTCGTTCCAAAGTACGTTTTCAACAGCTTCACTTGTCGCGTTCCTCGTTTACGGACCGATGGTGGATATTAAAAATATGTTTATGATGCTTGCGACATTTAAAACTAAATTTGTAATTGTTGTTATAGTTACAGTTACTCTTGTTGTTTATGCAAGCTCACTACTCATTTATGCGATGGGGTGGTAGGTTATGTTTCGAGCATATATATTATTAGGTTTTACAATATTAATTGCGCAGCTTCATATTTCCGGTAACATTACGAAGTATATCAATATGAAGTATGCCTATTTATCAACAACAGCAGCAATTATTTTAGGTTTCTTAACGATTATACAAATTATCGTCGTTTTCCAAAAAGAGCACCAAAAGGAAAAAGAGAAAAATGATTGCAGTTGTGACCATAGCCATTGCGGGCATGATCATTCAAAAGATGAGAATACATGGTGGAAAAAAGCATTTTCGTACTCCTTGTTTTGTTTTCCAATTATCTCAGGGTTATTTTTCCCAATTGCGACGTTAGATTCGGATATTGTTAAAGCGAAAGGATTTCACTTTCCTGTTGCACAAGCAGAAAGTAAGGATCCATTTATGACAAGACAATTTCTAAGACCTGATACGAGCATTTATTACGGGAAAGAAGGATACCGTGGTGTAATGGAAAAAGGGAAGAAAGAGTTTGTTACGAAAGACAATATTAATTTGAAAGATGAAGACTTCCTAAAGGGTATGGAAACAATTTATAATTATCCTGGCGAGTTTACTGGGAAAAAATTATCTTTTAAAGGGTTTGTTTTTAGGGATGATTCTTCTAAAAAAGAACAATACTTCTTATTCCGTTTCGGTATTATACATTGCGTAGCAGATTCTGGTGTGTATGGTATGTTAGTGAAAAAGCCAGAAGGCGTAGAGTGGAATAATGATGACTGGATTCAAGTAGAAGGAGAGATAACTACTGAGTTTTATCAGCCGTTTCATGCAAATATTCCTGTATTAGAAGTAACAAAATGGAATAAAGTTGAACAGCCGAAAGAACAATATGTATTTAGAGGAGCCGATTGATAAAATCGGTTCTTTTTTGTGGACTAAAAGTTCTGAATGTTGTTAATATTAAACGTGTAGTTCATGTAGTATAGTGATTATTGAAATATTAGGGATAAATCATTAAAGAGGTGATAACAATGACAGAAGTAAAGGGGAAAACAGCCAATGAGTCAAGGGTGTTCAAAACGAGCCGAGTATTCCCAACAGATTTAAATGATCATAACACGCTATTTGGTGGGAAGATATTAGCGGAGATGGATATGGTTGCTTCTATTTCAGCATCCAGACATTCGAGAAAGGAATGTGTCACAGCATCTATGGACTGGGTCGATTTCTTACATCCTGTTCGTTCTTCAGATTGTGTTAGTTATGAATCTTTCGTAATTTGGACGGGAAGAACTTCGATGGAAGTGTTTGTGAAGGTAGTGGCTGAAGATTTAATTTCAGGTGAGAAGCGTATAGCGGCAACGTCATTCGTTACTTTTGTGGCACTTAGTAAGGAAAATAATCCAGTTCCTGTACCGCGTGTTATCCCTGAAACAGAAGAAGAGAAAGAATTACATCGTATTGCTGTGTTACGTGCAGAACAGCGTCATATACGTAAGGCAGAGAGTAAGAAAGTAGCCACATTGTTAACCTTTTGAGATGAATATTTAGCCATTTAAGTTACTATAGTAGACGGAAATGGTTTTAAAATGAAAAGCGGACACCTAAAAATAGGTGTCCGCTTTTATAGTTTTTTCATCCACATATCATATGACAGTAGCTACTTAGCAGAAGCAAGCAGCACCGACGATGATTAAGAGGATAAATAATACGACTAATAGCGCAAATCCATTACCATGTGCGAAGCCCATTGTTATTTCCTCCTTTTATTTTAAGATACAACATACAATATGCAAATGAGCTATTGTTTGATATGGACATATATCATGCAATGACATATTTTCTTGAATGATAATGTAATAAAAAAGGGAAGATATAGAAATAACAGTAAGTGGAGAAAGGAATTTATCCATGAAGCACTTTTTCGCTATAATCCTTTGTTTAATAGGTGTATTCATTTGGATGAACATCGATGTGGAAATGGGGAAGGAAATGGCTAGTGAATATGAATTAGGACAAGTTCGATTAGGTGAATTTCAATTATATACGAACGGTGAAGAGTTATATAGAAAATTATTTGAGGATATAAACGATGCAGAAAAGTATATATATATCCATTTTTATATTGTAGGAAAAGATGAAATAAGCCAAGAGTTTTTACAGTTATTAGAGAAAAAAGCATCTAGCGGAGTAGAAGTGAAATTGTCAGTCGATCGGATAGGTGGATATAAGCTGAAGAAAAAGGTAATTAGCCGATTAAAGGAAAACGGTGTGAAGTTTACATTTAGTAAAAAACCGAAACTGAAAAATGTGTTTTATTCTTTGCATCAACGGAATCATAGACGTATTGTTACGATAGATGGAAAGGTATCATACGTCGGTGGTTTTAATATCGGAAAGGAGTACCTTGGACAAAATCCAAAGTTTGGGCCATGGCGTGATTATCACGTGCGCATCCATGGTGAGGGTGCAGCGGATATGGAAAGAAAGTTCGCCGAAGATTGGAAAGAAGATACGGGAGAAAAAATGCCTATACATGAAAGTATACCTACATTAGGGAATGTGAAATATCAATATTTATTTTCAAATGGAAAAGGCTTATGGGAAAAGTATGGGGCTCTTTTAAAAAAGGCTAAAAAGTCTTTAATTATCGCTACACCATATTTTGTACCAAGTAAAGAAATGGTGAAAGAGTTAAAAGCTGCATTAAATCGTGGTGTTAATGTGAAAATTCTCGTGCCATTTAAAAGTGATGCCATATTGTTAAAACAAGCTGCCTATCCATATTTGAAAGATATGTTACATGCTGGAGCGGAGATTTATCAATATCGAAATGGATTTTTTCATGGGAAAGTAACAATTATTGATGGAGAAATTGTTGATATTGGGACAGCGAATTTTGATAATAGAAGTTTTTATTTAAATTGTGAGTCTAACTGTATCATATATGATAAAACAGTTGTTGATGAAGTATGGAGTCGATTACAGGTAGACTTTCATAAATCAAAACGATTTTCTGAAGAAGATTTTGAGAAAATTAGTAGATGGGATTGGTTTTTAGCGAGAATAGCGAATGTTTTAGCATCATATTTATAGTATATGGACAAAAAAAAGAGAAGGGAGGCGCTTTAATGGACTGTATGAAAGAATTAATGAAATATAGTTATATGCTAATATACAAGGTTGGAGAGTATGCTGGAAAGGTCAGAGACGAAGAATTAAAAAATCTATTACAGCACCATTTACCATATATGTTACAAGCATATAATGAACAAGTAAATTTTCAAGAAGGAGAGAATGTGCAGCATATAACCTGTGAAACAATGGAGTTTGATTTGCATGAAATGGGAAAGGAAACAGTTAGTAAATATACAGGGGATATTCATATTGCAACCAGTTATATTGCGCATTTGAAACGATTAGCTTTAAAGTTTGCTCAAGTTGCAGTGGAAGTTGCTAACCCAGAGTTTCGCTCATTTTTGGAAAATTGTTTCCTGAAAATGAACCGTTACGCTTATAGTGTGTGGCAATATGTTATGAAGAAGGAATATAAGATTACACATCTATATGAAAATGAAAAGTTTGCATGAGAAACTAAGGCGAAATGGTATGCGCCTTAGTTTTTTTACGTCTATTGAGAGAAAAAACTAGTTTTATTGTGTATCGATTGGAAATGAAATATATAAATTAAAATTAGGTTTTGTTATCGGAAAATTTACAAAAATTTACCGTATATTTACTGTTTTTCAATCTCTCCTTTAAAAATAGAGAGTAATATGAGGTTGTACATATTCTATCACAAGGAGGAAACGCAAATGAACAAATGGGTTAAATCATTAACTGCTATGGCACTTGCAAGTTCTTTATTAATGGTAGGTTGTAGTAAAGGTGAGGACAAGAAGAAAGAAGACGACACAACAACACAACAAGAGGACAAAAAGGATAAAGAAACAAGCGGAACCGAGAAGTCTACTGATTCTAAAGAAAAGAAATAAAGTAATAATAAAGCTTCCTCTTATATATGAGGAAGTTTTTTTGTTGTAAATTGACTGAGATTATTGAAAAATAGAAAGAGAATGAAAGAGGGGGAAAACAAATGAAAGTATGTATATTGGGAGCAACAGGACGAGTAGGTTCAAACATAATTAATTTAGCATTAAAGGATTCAGCTGAAGTGACTGCATTAGCGCGTGATTTAAATAGAATAGAAATACAACATGAAAGGTTAAGAGTGATAGAAGGGAATGTATTGAACGAAAATGATATAAAGAAAGCGATAGAAGGAAGTGATATAGTAATTAGTGCACTTGGAACGGATCAAAATGGAACATTAGCGAAGAGTATGCCACAAATTATAAAGAAAATGGAAGAAGATGGGGTTCGTAGGATCATAACAATAGGAACAGCTGGTATTTTACAAGCAAGAACAGATCTAAATTTATATCGTTTTCAATCAACGGAATCAAAACGGAAAACGACAACGGCAGCGGAAGATCATTTGGCTGCATATAAGGTACTAAGTAATAGTAATAATTTATGTTGGACAGTTGTTTGTCCGACACATTTAATAGATGGTGAGGCGACAGGGGTATATCGAACTGAAAAAGATATATTGCCAGAGGGTGGATCAAAAATTACAGTGGGTGATACAGCACACTTTGCATGGGATCTATGTAAGAAAAACATATATGAAAATAGTCGAGTAGGTATTGCATATTAAAAAACCATCCCGAAGTCGGGATGGTTAAAAGATGATATAACACAAGAAGATGATAATCATAATGATTTGGAGAATTGCTTTCGCTACTGTACTGCTTAAAAAACCAACTACAGTAGCGACTCCAACTAGAAAAGCATCTTTTGGCGATTTTTTATGTACTAGTTCTGTTATAAATACTGATAAGAACGGTATGATAATAAGTCCGAATGGTGGGAAGAAGAACGAGCCGACAATGATAGAAATCATTCCGACACGTTCGCCCCATTTAGAACTACCGTATTTTTTTAAGAAATATCCATTTGCAATAAAATCAGCAACGAAAATGAAAAGAGTGAAAATGACTTGAATAATCCAAAAAGAAGTTGTTAATTCGCCTCCATTTATACCGAAATGGTAAATCAAATATCCAGCCCAGACAGCTAGTATGCCAGGGATAATTGGATAAATAAAGGCGAGAAATGAAACAACGAAACAGGCAATGATACAAATTGTTAATAAAACAGCCACTTTATAGCTCCTTTTTAATATCTAGTTTATGTACAGCAACTTTTTTGACTTGATGTCCATCAAGTTCTAATACTTTAAATTGAAAACCAGCATATTCAATGGAATAGCCAGCTTCAATATTTAAGTCAACTGCTTGAGAGAGAAGCCATCCTCCGATTGTATCTAAATCACTATCATCAATATGTAGGCCAAACATATCATTTACTTCAGAAATAAGCACCTTTCCATCTAAAACAGTAAGCTTAGGTGTACGCTTTTCAATCATAGGTGATTCATCAGCATCGAATTCATCTTGAATTTCTCCAATGATTTCTTCAAGAATATCTTCCATCGTTAAAAGTCCGGCAGTACCACCATATTCATCCATAACGATTGCCATCTGAACGCGATTTTTTTGAAGGTGGACTAACGTTTTACGAATTGGGACTGTTTCAAATACAGTTAGAACAGGATGTATATAAGATTCAAGTGGTTTATAAATACCTTTCGTTTGATCATGGAATACTTCTTTCGTATTGATCATCCCAATGATATCATCTTTATCTTTTTCAATGATTGGATAGCGTGTATATTTTTCAGTAGCGACGATATCCATATTTTCTTCTAACGTATTTTCAGTAGACAAGCAAATCATTTCGGTACGAGGAACCATAATTTCTTTCGCAACTCGATCATCAAATTCAAAAATGTTATTTACATATTTATATTCGGTTTGGTTTATTTCGCCGCTTTTAAAACTTTCACCTAAAATGAGTCGCAATTCCTCTTCAGAATGAGCAAGTTCACTTTCCTTCGCAGGTTCTAATCCGAGTAGTTTTGTGAAAAATATAGCTGTACTATTGAGTAGCCAAATGAATGGATACATAATTTTATCAAATAAAATAAGCGGTCTTGCAAATTTGAGTGTGATTGCTTCTGCTTTTTGAATTGCGAAAGACTTTGGAACTAATTCACCTAATACAACGTGGAAAAATGTAATAACACTAAAAGCAATAACAAAAGATAAAGTGTTAGCCATTGTTCCAGTAATATTAATTTTTTCAAAGAGCGGTCGTAGTATATGTTCCACAGTCGGTTCACCAAGCCAACCAAGCCCTAAAGAAGTGATTGTAATTCCGAGCTGACAAGCTGATAAATAAACATCTAAATTAGATAGGACGCTTCTTGCAGCTAAAGCTTGTTTATTACCTTCATTTGCAAGTTGGTCAATTCGACTTTTTCGTACTTTTACAACAGCGAATTCTGATGCAACGAAAAAGCCAGAAATAAGAATAAGTACAAAGATGAGAAAAATATTTAATATGTCCAAGCGTGTTCTCCATTCCAAGGTTTGGAATAAAGATGTCACCTCCTGCAATTATGTTATACTTTTATAATAAATCCAAATGAAAAGAATAGTCAAAGGAAAAGGGTAAATATTGGTATGTTTCTGTAATAGTTTTTGAATTTGCTGTTATTTTGTCCGCTATACAAAAGGAATAACCCCCTACTTTTAGATTATAGAGGGCTATTTTAAATTAAGGTTTTGGAACACTTCTCGTTAAAGTGTATGACTGTTGCTTGGAGTAGTTTGTGGTCCATAGTGTTTGAAGGAAAGAAAGTATGCTATATGGGATATAGAGTAGTAATAAGCTGATTGTAACAATTATAGGTGAATTTCCGCCAAATTGAACGATAAATTGTAACAGTCCATTTGCATGAAAAACGCATTCCATAAAAACGAATGAAAGAATAATGGAACCTAAAATTGATTTATGATTTGAAGTAAGCGCTAAAAACAATGTGTCTACAAGAAAAGAATCATGTTTTATTTCATATTCATTTGTGTTTTTTAAGAAAGGAATCCATTTTTTTACTGCTTGCATAACGATAATCATGGAAGTACTACATACGATGATAAATGATGAGTAGTAAGGAAGGTTTATAAATTGTGCGATGTATAGAAGTAGTAATAAGACTGAACATTGTAATACTACAGTGCAAAAAGAGTAAGGTATCCATTTCAATACAGTAGTAAACTTTTTAAACGAGTTAGGTACTTTGAAAAATAAATGGCCGATACCCAAACTTATGAAAAATCCGATCGCAAGGGTAAAAGTAAAACGAACAATCGATATAAAATATATTTCCCATATGTAAGGGAATAATGGTGTTGAATGATTAGAAGTATGTATCATTTGGTTTGCTGAGAAAAAGATAGATTCATGCATCCAATCAACCTTTGGAATTGATATAGAAGAAAGCTGTGCGAAGTTTTGAAAAATGCTAATAAATCCATTTTGATAAGAGTAATTGTGTGTAATAAAAAGAGCTGGAATAGGACTTATGGCAAAAATAAAAATAACACCAATTATAAATTTACATATATGTGAGCGTAATAAGGACATATAACCACCTACTCTTAGAATATTCAGAAAATTCTTATTCTTATTTTAGCTTTTTTTGAAAGAAGTTACAATATATTTTTCATTTAGTAATTCAGAGAGAAGATTTGATAGCAAAAATATACAAGTGAAGGATTCATGAATAAATTATGACAAGAAAATGAATAATTTTCAGAAAAATAAAATAAATCATTTATTTTTTTCTGAAAATATAATATAGTTATGGCACAGAAAGTATTTTAACATAAGGAGGCTTTTTATGAGGATTAAAGGGAATTACGTGCCGAAAAGGGAAGTTTTACTGTGCTCAAGTTCGATTACGATTGGGGAAGCGTTAGAGCATTTAAATAAAACGGGGTATCGTTGTGTACCAGTTTTAGATGAAAAAAAAGAGAAATTTTTAGGGAATATATATAAAGTAGATATTTTAGAATATAAAGGATCACTTGATGAGAGTGTAATACAATTATTAAACGATAAAGAAGGATTTGTGAGAGAAGATTCATCTTTCTTTAAAGTATTTTTTACAATAAAAAAATTGCCTTATTTATCAGTAGTTGATGAAAAAGGGGTTTTCCTTGGAATTTTAACGCATAAAAAAGTTTTTGAGTTATTAGAGGATGCATGGGGCGTTCACTCTAGTAAATACTCTGTCATGATTGGAACGCAAGACTATAATGGAGCAATCCAAAAATTATCGACAGTTTTAAAGAAATACACTGGTATTCAAAGTTTGATGACTTTTGATAATGATGCCTTATTAGTTCGTAGAATTATGTTTACATTAGGAGAAGAGTTTAACGACGGTGAATTAGAGACATTATTGAAAGATTTAGAAGATCACGGATTTAGAGTTGTGTATGTGGAAGAGATGAAAAATCCACGTGAAGTTGAAACGATAGAGTAACATACAAAAGCCATCTAATTATATATTAGATGGCTTTTGTATGTTACGTGTATAAAGTTATTTGAAAATAACAATCGAATAATAGGTGAGATTGTAACAATATTTGTGTAAGAGAATAAAAAATGTAGATAATTTCGATTTTCAAAAAAATCAATTTGAAAATATGTTTTTATTTTGTAACTAAATATGTTACTATATGTGTGATAAAAACAAAGAGGTCTGACATCTACACTCCACGTAATAACACTCTAATGATTTAAAAATTCAAAAAAATCAAAATTCAAAATAATAATTGTATTAATGATTAGAGTAAAAATAAGGGGAATGGAGAAATTATGGAGAAAGACACTGCTTTGTAAGGGGCATATTTTATCATCTTGAGCAGAGAGGAGGATGCATAGCATATTGTAAAATATAGAGATAAACAATGAAAAAGTGCTATGCAAATGAAGAGCATGAAGGGACGTTTAAGGCCAGGTGATACGGTAGCAATTGGTTTAATGCTATTTGCATTATTTTTAGGAGCAGGAAATTTAATTTTTCCGCCAGTTTTAGGTCAACAAGCAGGAGAGAATATTTGGATTGCTACAATAGGATTCCTTGTAACGGGAGTCGGATTACCCCTACTAGCTGTAACAGCTGTCGCGTTTGTAGAGGGGGACTTGAAAGCGCTATCTTCTAGAGTCCACCCTATATTTGCGTTTATTTTCCCATTGATTAGTTATTTAGCAATTGGACCATTTTTCGCGATTCCTCGTACTGGAGCTGTTTCGTTTGAAATGGGTATGAAGCCGTTTTTATCAGAGGCAATGGTTTCAGAGTGGTACATGCTATTTCTTTTCACGATAGTTTTCTTCGGAATAACGTGGTATTTATCATTAAATCCATCTAAATTAGTGGATTGGTTCGGAAAGTTTCTTACACCATTATTAGTATTAATTGTCGCTGTTATTGTCGGAAAGGCAATTATTGATCCAATTGGAGAGCCAGCTGCGCCGTTAGCTGCTTACAAAGAAAATGCTTTCTTTGGTGGATTTATTCAAGGATATTTAACGATGGATGCAATTAGCGCGCTCGTATTCGGAATTGTCGTTGTACAAGTTATCCGCTCTAAAGGGATAAAAGAGAGTAGTCAAATTGCAAAAATAACAGTAGTATCAGGTATTATTGCTGTACTTGGTTTAACGTTAATTTATTTATCACTTGCTTATCTTGGTTCAACAAGTACATCACTTGGTATCTCAGAAAACGGTGGCCTTATTTTAACGAATGTTGTAAATGAGCTATATGGGACGAGTGGTAAAATTTTATTAGGGCTTGTTATTATACTCGCTTGTTTAACAACTTCTGTTGGGTTAACATCTGCGTGTGCAGGTTTCTTTACAAACTTATTCCCAAAACTTTCGCATAAAACGATTGTAACAATGGTATGTGTATTTAGTTTAATTGTATCTAACCTAGGTTTAACACAATTAATCGCAGTAACATTACCTGTGTTAATGATCATTTATCCAGTTGCAATTGTATTAATCGTACTTTCGTATTTCCATAAGTGGATTGGGAAGCGTAATACAATTTATATTGGAGCTATTTTAGGTGCATTGTTAATTAGTTTCTTTAACGGTTTAGAAAGTGCGAAAATTAAAATTGACGCGATTTCTAATGTACTACAAATGTTACCGTTATATAACGAAGGAATCGGATGGTTAATTCCATCGTGTATTGGCGGGATTCTTGGTTTCTTCTTCTATAAATCAAATGAATCAAGTGAATTACAAAAGAAAGGTGCTTAGGCACCTTTCTTTTTTTGAAGGGGATTTTTGTATTTTGTCTAAGTAATAATTGGGGGGAATGATAAATGGCTAATTTTGAAGATTTTTTAAATTTGGATTTGAGAATTGGAACTGTAATACATGCAGAGGAATTTAAAGAAGCGAGAGTACCAGCGATTAAACTAGCAATAGATTTTGGAGAAATCGGGATAAAGCAGTCAAGTGCTCAAATTACGAAAAGGTATATTCCAGAAGATTTAATCGGTCAACAAATCGTTGCTGTTGTAAACTTTCCACCAAAGCGTGTAGCTGGATTCAAATCAGAAGTGCTTGTGCTTGGTGGTGTTCCTGAAGCTGATGATGTTGTGTTACTTCAGCCTAATATGGAATTGCCAAATGGAACAAAAATTAGCTAGGGTGAAGGTAGGGGCTAATATGGATATCGGACGAGAATATTTGCAATGTGCGATTTCGAACTTTAAAGCAACAAAGAAACAAGGGGAACGGGCTCTTTCTCAATTATCATATGAACAAATACAATGGTCTTCTCATGAAGAAACAAATAGTATAGCGATTATTATTAAGCATCTGCACGGTAATATGCGTTCTAGATGGACGGATTTTTTAACGTCTGATGGTGAAAAAACAGATCGTAATCGAGATGGTGAATTTGAAGGATGCTATCATTCAAAAGAAGAAACCCTTATAGCTTGGCAAGAAGGATGGAAATATGTTTTTAATACGATGAATACTTTAACGCCGCAACACTTATTGAAGACGGTATACATTCGCGGTGAAGCACATACTGTCATGCAAGCAATTGAAAGGCAAATTTCTCATTATGCATTGCATATTGGTCAGATTATTTACATTGGGAAGATGTTAAAAGAAAATGAGTGGGAATGTTTAAGTATTCCGAGAGGTCAGTCTGCGCGTTATGTAGAGAAAAAACGTTCAACATAATAATAAGAAAGCAACCGATAAAAAATAGGAAAAAAGAAAGTCAGCCAAATAATAGATGGTTCTGTAATCATAAGAATACTGCCAAAAATAAGTCCATATATAATAAGAAAGAAATTGAAAAGTGTATTCACAGGGAGAAATCGTGAGATAAACACTTGCTGTCGTTTAAAACAATCACTGTGAAATAAATAAAAGCGGAAGTACCATGTGGCTGTAATAAGGTCTTTCTTTCTCACAATTCTTTTTTTGCATGTATGACAGATAAATGGTGGTTGCATTTCATTACGCTCCATTTTTTATTTTCATAATAATGTGAGACAAAAGTAGGTACAAAGTGTATGTTCCTATATACGCTCCTGCAATAAGGAAAAATGGATTCAGTAAAATTCCATGAATGCTCGTCATGAAAACTAAATCTTGTATTAAAACATCGTATATATTAATGGAAATAATTGTACCAAGTACATATAGTGCCAAGTACGCAGAAATATGTAGCACAATAGAGATTTTTGGTTGCTTAGCGGACAAATAAAAAATGAATGATAGAGCGATTGGTAATATTCCTATTAATAGCTTCAATTCATTTCACCTCATTAACAATATAGCCGAAATTTTAACGGTCTATTCTCTAGGGCTTGTACATAACTTGAAATAGAGAGGTGATAGTATGAATCGGGGCTTTTTTTTTATGAAGTTTACAAATATGCGTAAGTTAGTTTTATTTGTTATTACTACAGTGCTAGCGACTTTTTTTCTTATTAGTCTGATGGTAACCTCTATGAAAGAGACAAAGTCAACGTATTTATATAATTGGTTAAATGAGTTATCGATGAATGGTTACATGTATGTACTTGGAAAAGAGAATCATTATTTTACACAGGAGTATCGAAATTTGAATCAAGATTTTTCAATTTCTTCTTTTCTCTTTTCTATGGCTACAAATATTCGCTTTAATGATGTACGCAGTTTTGTCGGGAAAGAGCTCCCGGGATTTGGTAAGTACGATACAGAAATTGTTATTGCGGGTGAGGGTACAAATTATTCTAACTTACCGATAGAGTCGAGTGTTCCTCTTGAAGAAGTAGTGAAGGAACGGACTAGTGGAACTGGACAAGCACCTAAACAAGATACGAATAAAGAGAAAAAACAGCCGTCCCAAACGACTGGGAAGAGACAAGTTGCGTTTATTTATCATACACATAGCTGGGAATCTTATTTACCTTTACTTAACTTAACGAATGACCCGAATCCGAATAAAGCAACGAGTTCTGTGTCGAATATTTCTATATTAGGAGATCGTTTCCGTGAACAACTAGAAGGTGAAGGGATTGGAGCTACTAACGATAAGAGTGATGTTGGTCAAAAGTTAATAAGTAAAGGTTTAAACAGTAATAGTTCGTATAAAATGTCACGAGAAATTGTGCAGCAAGCTATGGCTGGAAATAAAGATCTTCAATACTTTTTTGATTTGCATCGTGATAGTGCCCGAAAGAATGTAACGACAAAAACAATTGGAGATAAATCATATGCAAAGCTTGCATTTGTAGTAGGGAAAGGAAATAAAAACTATGAAAAAAACTTACAATTAGCGACAGCTTTACATGAGGCGATTAATAAGAAATATCCAGGAGTGAGCCGTGGGGTCATTCAAAAAGGGTTCCAGACAGGAAATGGGATCTATAATCAAGACCTATCAGGACAAGCGATATTAATAGAAGTTGGCGGTGTAGATAATACAGAGGAAGAATTGAATCGATCAATTGATGCACTTGCTAAAGCATTTGGTGAATATTTTTGGCAGGCAGAAAAAGTGAATGGATAAAGTGAATGGATAAAGTGAAACGTGAATTAGCCAGGACATCTATCGATAATTATTAGCTCACTTCAATCTTGGAAAAACGTAAGTGTAATGCTTGCGTTTTTTCTTTGTAATGGTGAGATGTCACAGAATAGACATAATTTGTCGTTGTTATAGTAATATCGAAATTTGTCAATTTATAGTAGGAGATTTACAAAGGGATTTTCGAGAAAGTAGAGAAAATCTTTTTATAAGGAAAACTTTTTATTATGAAACTGGTAGGGTGATTGAAGTGATTAGAGAGATCGAAATAGAAGATGCAGCATCATTTTTACAATTAAGTAAGCAATTAGATGAAGAAACGAAGTTTATGTTATATGAACCAGGAGAAAGAAAAACTACAGCTGAGCAACAAGAAAAAATAATCGATCGATTTATAGAAAATGAATATGCAACAATATTTGTAGCAGTTGAAGATGAGAGGATAGTAGGTTTTATATTAGTGAATGGAAATAACATTCAAAGAAAGAGACATGTGGCAACCATTGTAATTGGTATTTTGCAAGAGTATAACGGGCGAGGTATTGGGACGAGATTGTTTAAAGAGGTTGAGAAGTGGGCAAAATTACATGATGTATGGCGTTTAGAATTAACAGTAATGGCCCACAATACAAGAGCTCAGACACTATATAAAAAAGCTGGATTTGAGAAAGAAGGTGTCAAAAAAGCTGCTCTTATTATCGATGGAAAGTGCATCGATGAGTATGAAATGGCCAAATTATTAAAATAAGAGGTCGTTATATGAAAAAAAGATGGGCACTACTTGGTATTGTAGCTGCAATAATTATTGTTGGAGTAGCAGGAATCAATTATAAAATGTATAAGGATAAGCAGGCGCGGGAAGTAAGTGTAAATAGCATATTTCCGAAAGCGAAAGAAACGATTGCTAATATGGATGGGGATATTGCGGTAATTAATAATCCGAATTCAATGCTTGTACTTGTAAATAAAAGTAGGCGTTTACCAGATGGGTATAGACCGCCAGATTTAGTTATTCCGAAAGTGCGCTACTCTAGTGAAGGTGATCAAGAAAAGAAAAAGATGAGAAAAGAGGCAGCGAGGGCGCTTGAGGATATGTTTCAGCAGGCTGACAACGAGCGTATTTTTCTTTTTGCAGTTTCTGGATTTAGATCTTTTGATCGACAAAAAGCATTAAATACGATGTATAAAAAACAAGACGGGGAAGCAAAAACAGCAATGTCTAGCGCGGTTCCTGGCACAAGTGAGCATCAAACTGGACTAGCTATGGATATTACGTCTCAATCTGCTAAATTTCAGTTAGAGACAGTTTTTGGGGAAACGAAAGAAGGTCAGTGGCTTTCTGAAAATGCCCATAAATTTGGTTTTGTGGTTCGATACACAAAAGCGAAAGAAACGATTACGGGCTATCGGTATGAACCATGGCACGTAAGGTATGTGGGAAATCCACAAGCTACATATTTGTATGATAATCAACTGACGCTTGAAGAAGTAACAGAGTGAACAATTGAGGGGAGAGATGTACAATGACGATGTTATATAAGAAAAAAGTACATGCATATATTACAAGAGAACAAGAGGGGGTTATGCAATTACTTGTTTTTAAACATCGTGATATACATGAAGCTGGTATTCAAGTGCCGGGGGGAACGGTTGATGAAGGTGAAACGTTAGAAGCTGCTATATTGCGTGAAGTACAGGAAGAATCCGGATTGCGTCATTTATGCATAGAGCGGTTTTTAGCAGATTACATTATACATATGAAAGAAAAACAGGAGTATGAAAAACGCCACTTTTTCCATGTAACTTTACTAACAGATGTAAAGGATACTTGGGAACATATTGTAAGTGCTGGTGAGGAAGATAAAGGATTAGTATTTTGCTATGAATGGGTTGATATTGCAAAATGCCCTGAATTAGCTGGGAAACAAGGTGAGTTTTTACATTTATTAGATGAAGTATACGCACAGTAATGTAAGAGTCTGAAGCGAAGGTTAATCCGTTTCAGACTTTTTTTATTTTTCGGGAAATTAAAGGTGTTTAAATAAGGATATTGAATTTCTTTAAAGGGATATTAATTTAGGATGTGTTGAGATGAAAAATTGAAAAAGTAAGGGGTATATGCTAAAAAAGTTCATATAAGGGAGAATATAAATGGAAATTCAGTTTAATCCAATCTTAAAAAAGGAATTAACAATTCAAGATATTCAAAATGAAATGGAATCTGGAAAGCTAACTTCAAAAGAGCTAGTGATGTATTATCTCTATAGAATCGCAAAGTATGATCAAGACGGGCCGAAAATCAATTCAATTTTAGAAATTAATCCAGATGCTATTTTTATTGCAGAAGCGTTAGATTATGAAAGAAAGACAAACGGCGTAAGGGGACCATTGCATGGAATACCTGTTTTGCTTAAGGATAATATTGAAACGAATGACTTCATGCATACAAGTGCAGGTACAATAGCTCTAGAACAAAATATAAGCAGTGAAGATGCATTTCTCGTTACTAAACTGCGAGAAGCAGGGGCAGTGATAATAGGAAAAACGAATATGACAGAATTAGCAAATGCAATGTCTTTTGAAATGTGGGCTGGATATAGTGCAAGAGGTGGTCAAACAATCAATCCATATGGAACGGGCAAGGATCATATGTTTGTTGGCGGATCTAGTACAGGATCTGCAATAGCAGTTGCTGCTAACTTTACAGTAGTATCTGTTGGGACAGAAACCGATGCTTCTATTTTGAGCCCCGCTGTTCAAAATTCTGTAGTAGGTATTAAACCGACTGTCGGTTTAATTAGTCGTAGAGGAATTATTCCATTTACTTATTCGCAAGATACAGCTGGACCATTTGCTAGAACGGTAACCGATGCTACTATTTTGCTAGGGAGTTTAACTGGAGTGGATGAGAAAGATGTAGTTACTCACAAAAGTGACGGTAGGGCATATCGGGATTATACATCTTACCTTGATGCAAATGGTTTAAATGGAGCGAAGATTGGTGTGTTTAACGATGCACCAAAAGATTATTACGAAAATGGTGAGTATGATGAAATCTTGTTTAAGGAAACGATCCAAGTATTACGTAATGAAGGAGCGACAGTAGTAGAAAATATTGATATTCCTTCTTTTCATAGAGAATGGAGCTGGGGAGTTCCGCTTTATGAGCTGAAGCATAGTTTAGATAACTATCTTTCTAAATTACCTTCTACTATCCCGGTACATTCTATTTCGGAGTTAATGGAGTTTAATAAAAACATAGCAGAAAGAGCTTTAAAATATGGACAAACTAAGTTAGAGGGAAGAAAAGATTTTCCTAATACGTTACGAAATCCAGAATATTTAAATGCGAGATTAGAAGATATATATTTTTCTCAAGAACAAGGCATTGATTTTGCATTGGAAAAATATAATCTTGATGCGATACTGTTTCCTTCCTATATAGGTTCTACTATATGTGCGAAAGCGGGTTATCCGTCTATAGCAATACCGGCAGGGTATATGGAAAGCGGGAGGCCTTTTGGAATTACCATTGCAAGCACTGCCTTTAGTGAAGGGATATTAATTAAATTAGCTTATGCTTTTGAACAAGCGACAAAGCATAGAAAAATCCCCAACTTATCATGAATAGAATAAACAAAGAGGACAGGAATCCCTGTCCTCTTTGTTTTAGTGATTAAAGTGAAATATCGTTCTGCTCTGTCTTATGATATTTTAATAAACTAAAGGATAAACAAGCGGAACATAAAATAAGAATAGAAGCGATGATATAAATTGTACGAACACCGAACATATCAGTAATAATGCCAATGCTAAGCATAGATAGTCCAGAGGCTGTTGAAAGAAGTGCACCATGTGCTGTATACATTTTGGATAATAAAGCGGGGGTAACACTTGATTGTAAAACAGTCGTTTGAGAAATATCTCTAATTTGATAACATGGTCCCATTAGAACACATAGAAAAAGCGCAATAAATCCACTGCTCGTCATACCATATAAAAATGTAAGAATGCTAAATATAAGAGAGCTAATCGACATAGATCGTATTAAATTGTTTTGAATATAGGAACTCATTTTCCACGCTAATAGACCACCGATTAACGTGCCAACATAATAACTTGTATTAATATATCCCCACCATTCTTCGCCCTTATGAAGGATAGTCGTAACGTATGCCATCGTAATAGCACCAATCCATATTGTCCCTGCGAAAGTTTCGATTAAGTCCATATATGTAACGGTACGGAGAGAAGGATTTTGAAATAGGAGTTTCCAACCTTCCAATAAAACAGTACTTTTGGAAGAGGGAGAATCTGCTATTCTTTCAGTATGTATGGAACGTAATGAAAAATGTAATGCAATGCATCCGAAAATCATTAAAATGTTATTAATCATGAGTGTAGAAGTAGCGCCAATGAGAAGAACGACAATACTCGTAAATGAATAAGCAACGGCTTGCACAATTTGTGTTGAAAAGGAAAAGATACTATTTACTTTTACTAATTTTTCTTTCGGTGTAAGGCGCGGAAGAATACCGTATAATAATGGAGCACTCCACCCGCTACATAATGAAATGACAAAAATAAAAGTTAATAGAGCTATAATGTTTGTGGATAAGACCGGGAACAAAATCATTAATAATAGTAAAAAGACTGTTTTCAACCATTGGAGCGTATATAACAGCGTATAAGATGGAAAACGATTTATCATAAGTGGTGCAGAGATGTTAGCAATTAGATTTGTGATAACTTGTAATAATGGAAAAAGAGCAGTAATAGTAGCTGATTTAGTTGCTATATAAATATGAGTTGTAATAATCATTACATATACGATGTCAGCGAGAGTAATGCATATTTTGGAACCTAAATAGTAGATTAGTGACAGGTTTCTCAATAAGAATATCACCTCTATAAAAAATAGTATTTAGTAATTGTAATTTAAAAATTAAAATTTTTAAAGAATTTAATTTTTTGTCACTTTTTGAAAGGGATTTTCATGTATAATGAAGAATATATTGATATAGTATTATATTAATGATCATTGTAACAGTGAATATGTACAATAGCTTGTAGCAAACGCCCAAGTGTAAGAAAGGGCGGATAAACCATTCTTTTCTTCATATACATATAGAAAATGAGAAAGAAAGTGAGGGTTGCATATGGCTGCTTGGGTAATTTGGTTTATAATAGCTGGTATTTTATTTATCGCGGAAATGTTGTCGATTACATTTTACATGCTTTGGCTTGGAATTGGAGCTGTTGTCGGAGGTCTTATTGCTTTGTTTGCTCCTGATGCACTACTGTTACAAGTTACTGTTGGTGCAATTGTAAGTTTAACTTTGACATTCTTTACGAAAAGAATTTCAAAAAACTTTCGAGAAGCAAAAGGTTTTACTGATACAGTAGATATGCTTGTTGGTAAAAGAGGGATTGTTATGCAAGCGATTACAAATGAAGCGAATGGTATTGTGAAGGTGGATGGAGATACTTGGACAGCTATTGCAGATTCTTCAATTGATGCTGGAGAAAAAGTCGTTGTTATAAAGAGGCATAGTACTATATTACAAGTGAAAAAGGAGAGTGAATAAATATGGTAGCATTAACGTTAACGATTATATTCGCACTAATTGTAGTTACATTTATCGCATTAACAATTAAAATTATTCCTCAGCAAAAAGTTGGGGTTGTTGAAAGATTTGGTAAGTTTCAACGTATAATGCACCCAGGGTTAAATATTTTAATACCAATTGTAGATCGTGTTCGTGTATATCATGACTTACGCATTCAACAAACGAATGTACCACCGCAAAAGGTAATTACGAAAGATAATGTTCAAGTAGAAATTGATACAATTATTTTCTATCAAATTGTTGAACCAGAACTTGCGACATATGGTATTTCAAACTATGAATATGGTGTTCGTAATATTACGTCAGCAACGATGCGTCAAATCATCGGTAAAATGGAACTGGATGAAACGTTATCTGGTCGTGAAAAAATTTCAACAGAAATCCGCTTAGCGCTTGATGAAGCAACAGAAAAATGGGGCGTACGTATTGAACGTGTCGAAGTTGTTGATATTAACCCGCCAAAAGATGTGCAAGCATCAATGGAAAAACAAATGAAGGCTGAGCGTAATAAACGTGCGATTATTTTAGAAGCTGAAGCAGCAAAACAAGATAAAGTCCTTCGCGCTGAAGGGGAAAAGCAAAGTAAAATCTTGATGGCTGAAGGGGATAAAGAAGCGCGTATTCGCGAAGCTGAAGGTATAAAAGAAGCAAAAGAATTAGAAGCACAAGGGGAAGCACGAGCAATTGAAGAAATTGCAAAAGCAGAACAAAATCGTATTGAATTGCTTCGTGAAGCGAATTTGGATGAGCGTATACTTGCTTACAAATCATTTGAATCATTAGCTGAAGTTGCAAAAGGACCAGCAAATAAAGTCTTTATTCCGTCTAATGCAATTGAAACACTTGGTACTCTTGGGGCAATTGGAGAAATATTTAAAGAAAAACAAGCGAAGAAACTACCTTCAAATGATACAGGAAAAGAACAATAAAAGTGAGGAAGAGAAATGGTATACCATTTCTCTTTTTTTGTGCGTATATTCTGAAAAGCTTGTACATATCCATGTATAAAGAAGGTGATGCAGTGAAAAAGTATGCAACTCGAATACATGGGAAGAAGCTGATTTCGTTACTCCTTTTATATGCGCTAATAGTAATTATGATAGCGTCGATTTTGACGTCATTTTTACATACAATGAAATCGAATTATGCAAATCAATGGTTTGGAAAAGTATCGATGCAAGGTTTTGTTCAAATGATAGAAAGTGAGAATCGCTATTACGGATTTGATTATTTTAAGAAGAATAAAAGAGAGTCAGTTGGGAATTTAATGTTCTCTATCGCGACAGATTTGAAAATTAAAGATTTAAGAACATTCGTCGGTAAAGAAGTACCTGGTATGTCAAAGTATTATTCTAATATTATCGTAGCTGGGGAAGGGACAAACTTGACAAATATCCCAAATGAATCTAGTGTACCGATTGAAGAAGTAACGAAAGAACGGGAAATAGCAAAAGATAAAGTTACAGAAGCGGAAAAGAATAATCCGGTTCAGAAAAAGAACGGAGCGAAAAAAGGTGAAAGTGCAGTATATATTTATCATACACATAGCTGGGAATCCTTCTTTCCATTATTACCAGGGGCAACTGATCCATCTAGCCCAGATGTAAATGTGTCTTTACTAGGGAAACGTATGAAAGAGCAACTTGAAGGACAAGGAATTCCGGTAGTTCATGATAAAACGAATATGGGTGATTTATTAGCGAGTAAAAAGTGGGTATGGTATCAGTCATATAAAGCGTCTCATGAATATGTAAAAGAAGCATTAGCACAAAATAATAAAATTGCGTTTCCGATTGATATACACCGTGACGATCAGCGTAAGAAAGTAACAACAAAAGTAATTAACGGAAAATCGTATGCAAGATTATATTTTATAATTGGGATGGAAAATGAAGGCCGTGCTGAAAATGAAAAAATTGCAAGAGCGATCAATAGTTATTTAGATGAAAACTATTACGGATTAAGTAGAGGGATTTTTCCAAAGTATAAAAAAGATGGAAATGGCGTTTATAACCAAGATTTATCGAAAAATGCGATGTTAATTGAAGTTGGTGGTGTTGATAATACGTTAGATGAATTATATAACACAATTGATGTGTTAACAGAAGCGTTTAGTAAATATTATTGGAATGATGCGGAAAAAGTGAATGGATGAGGGATGGGAGACCGTTCCTTTTTTATTTTGGAATCTTAAAATGTGATATAATGGAATTTTATGAATGTTAAATAAAGGGAGAGAGAAACATGCAAATACTACTAATACGCCACGGAGAATCAGAAGCTGATATTTTACATGTGCATGAAGGTCGAGCTGATTTTGAGTTAACTGACAAAGGGAGACAACAAGTACAAAGACTTGTACAGAAAGTGAAAAAAGATTTTGCACCAGATTTCATTTGGGCAAGCACATTAAAACGCGCTCGTGAAACGGGTGAAACATTAGCAGAAGCAATTGGTTGTCCAATTCAATTAGAAGAGGAATTAATGGAGTTTAATAATGGAGTGCAAGCAGGCTTATCATTTGAAGAAGCAAAGAAATATCCAGAGCCAAAGTTTCTTCATGATCGTTTTGAAAACGGGGAATCGTTTATTGAGTTTCGAATGAGAATAGAAGGAATCTTTTCTAAAATCTTGACAGAGAATACATATGACCGAATTGCAATTGTTGCCCATGGGGGCGTAATTAATAGTCTATTACGTGCATTTTTCAAAATGCCAATTTCAATGGACTACTATTTCAAAATGGGAGATACGGGAATAAGTTTAATTGAAATTGAGGGTGAACAAAAAACGGTGCATTTCATTAATGATACGAATCATTTGGACGGGATGTAAAGACTTATGTACAAAGTTGTATTTTTCGATGTTGACGGTACGTTATTAAGTGAGATTGATAGAAGCATGCACGAAAGTACAAAAGAAGCGGTACAAAGATTAATAGATAAAGGAATTCACGTAGTTGTTACAACTGGAAGACCATATAGTTTATGCTCACAATTTAAGGAACTAGGTATAAATACGTTTATTTCAGCAAATGGTGCACATATAAAATGTGGGAAAGAAGTTATACATAAATCAGTACTTTCAAGCGAAATCGTTCATGATATTTCAAATTTTGCTGAATTACATGGTCACAGTGTTTCTTACTTTACAGAAGAATTTGCAATGAATAATATTGCTTCCAAAGATGAACGTGTCATGCGAGCGTTAAATGAAACCTTAAATTTAGAGCAGTATCCTGACAAAGTTAGAAACTTATCAGATGAGATGTATTGCATATGTCTGTATGCTGATGATACAGAAGCTCAAAAATTCATTGAAAGATATCCAGCACTTACGTTTGAGCGTTTTCATGGTTACGTTATAAATGTATTGGAAGATAGTAAAGTATCGAAGCTAACTGCAATTCAAAAAGTATTGGAACATTTAAACATTAGTAAATTAGAAGCCATTGCTTTTGGCGATGGTGGAAATGATATTGAGATGTTGCAGTATGTAGGATTAGGAGTTGCGATGGGAAATGGTGGAGAGGAGTTGAAGAGAAGGGCTGATTTCGTTACAACGAAGGCGAGTGAAGGCGGAATTTCTTATGCCTTAAAGAAGTTGCGCATTATTTAAAACTAATAGTTAGTCAGTGTGAAAAATCCTGTTTTATTAATGGCTTTTGTTAATATGTATACTGTTTTAGGGAATTATTTGAGCTCTCCTACTTACAATTTAACTGCAGAACAAATCCTTTATTTTCGCTTAGCAGGGCTGTTTGGTATGTTGCTCTCACCACTTGCAGGTCGTTTAACAAAGAGGTTTGAAGTAAGGAAAGTTCTTCAAGGAGGATTGTTGATTGTTATTTTTAGTCTAAGTTCAATAGGCTTTGTTTCGTATCTATCTCTACTTGTAATGATGAGTGTCTGTTTTGTAATAGGTATTGCTATATCCGTTCCGTCTTTAGTTTCTCTTGTAGGTCAATTAGGAGGGAAAATTAGGAATGATACTTTTTATTGGTTTTGTAGCTTCTCTATTTATAATTAATGAATGAGTGGAAAATCACTCAAATAAAGGAATGCGAGGATCGTTCATATGCTCGCATAATAAAATATGAATTTGTCCACGATGATGATAAAAGTGTGCAACGATTTCAAGTAACCATTCAAAGCGCGAATAAGAAATACCCCAATAGGCAGTCATAACTTCTGCTAATTCTATTTGGGAGTAGGAAAGAAATGTTTTAGAGAGAAGGTTGTAACCTTCAATCATCGTTTGTTGCATGTGAGCAACTGTTACGGGGGTACGTTCTATATAAAAGGTATGTAATTCTTTTTCTGGAATACCATTTAAAATGAGTAAATCAGCATGACAAATAAGAGAAAGATGTGCACACATTTCAAATAATGATCGTTTTGAGTGAATCGGTTGTATTTTTAAATCGTTTTCACTATATTGGTTAAGCATATCAATAGAAGTATCAATAGCAACTTTTAGTTGATGCAATGCAGATTGAACAAACATTGTAATTCTCCTCGTCTCCGTATATAATAGTTTCTTGAGGATATTATATCATACTCAAAATTCCGAAAATTCTAGTAGTTTGACTAGCATAATGAAAAGTATTATATTGTAAAAGGTCATATGAAACGTGAAATAGAATGGAATGCAATTATTGAGTTAGGAGTTAGACCAATGAGTTTGAAATATGGAAGAGATACAATTGTAGAAATTGACTTAAATGCTGTAAAACATAATGTAAAAGAATTTAAAAAACATGTAAATGATGAAGAAATTAAGATGATGGCTGCTGTAAAAGCGAATGGGTATGGCCATGGGGCAGTTGAAGTTGCCAAAGCTGCAATTGAAGCAGGAATACATCAACTTGCAGTTGCATTTGTAGATGAAGCAATAGAATTAAGAGAAGCAGGAATTACTGTGCCGATTTTAATTTTAGGATACACACCAGTAGCGGCTGTAGAAGATGTAATTCAATATGACGTTATGATGACTGTTTATAGAGTAGAAGATTTACATGGTATAAATGAAATTGCAAACCGTCTTCAAAAGAAAGTACAAATTCAAGTGAAAATTGATACAGGAATGAGTCGTATCGGTTTACAAGAAGAAGAAGTTAAACCATTTTTAGAAGAATTAAACCGTATGGAGTATGTAGAGGTAGTAGGGATATTTACGCATTACTCTACGGCAGATGAAATCGATAAATCATATACGAATATGCAAACAAGTTTATTTGAAAAAGCTGTTAATACAGCGAAAGAATTAGGAATTCAAATACCATATATTCATAGTTCAAATAGTGCGGGATCAATGGAATTAAGTAACACATTTCAAAATATGGTACGCGTTGGAATAGGAGTGTACGGTATGTATCCGTCAAAAGAAGTGGATCATTCAGTCGTTTCTTTACAGCCTGCGTTGTCGTTAAAATCAAAAGTAGCTCATATTAAACAAGCGAAGAAGAATCGTGGTGTAAGTTATGGGAATACGTATGTAACAACTGGTGAAGAATGGATTGCGACTGTACCAATTGGTTATGCTGATGGTTATAATCGTCAATTATCTAATAAAGGCTATGCGTTAATTAACGGGGTTCGAGTACCTGTTATTGGCCGTGTTTGTATGGACCAGTTAATGTTGGATGTTTCAAAAGCGATGCCAGTACAAGTAGGAGACGAAGTAGTATTCTACGGTAAACAAGGTGAAGAAAATATCGCAGTAGAAGAAATAGCGGATATGTTAGGTACAATAAACTATGAAGTTACATGTATGCTAGATAGAAGAATTCCGCGTGTCTATAAAGAAAATGACGAAACAACTGCAGTTGTAAATATATTAAGAAAAAACTGAATCATTTCGATTCAGTTTTTTTATTCATATCAAATGCGAATATACCCTCTTTATGTAATACGGAGTAAACTTTGTGAAACACACTTTTTAGTTCATCTAAATTAAACTATCACCGGCAGAGATGACCAGTCCCGCAACAAAGATCTAATATACGAGAGTAGGGAAGAGCATCTTGTAAAACGAGGCTGGGTAGGAGTATTAAACAAAATGTCTCCAATGTTTATTATAGATGTTTGCTAAAATATCATAATTAGAATAAATTGTTTTTTTTAATATATATATTCACCTAAATATTCATTAAATTATAATAGTCATGCCTCGTTTTAATTTCAAAACCACATTGTGTATATAGTTTTAAAGCGTGGATATTTTTCGTTTCGACGTCTAATTCAATTGTTGAAACTCCTTCTGTAATAAGGGTATGTACTATATTACAAAGAATATCTTTTCCGTATCCTTTACCTTGATAAGAAGGATGAACGGCGAATCCTGATAGTGTAGTAGATTGCTCTTGTTTAGAAACTGTAATTGTTCCTATCACTTTTTCAGCAATAAGGGCACTGTAAACTTGATGGGAAGATGAATTCATCATTTTTTGTAACCATGCAGTCGTATTTTCTACTGAATCACCAAAGGCTTTACTAGAAATTTTAATAAGATCAAGAAGTGATTCTGAAGTTGCAAGAGTAAGCTGTATATTATTATCTGTTGTTTTTTGAATTTCGTTTGTTTTGCACTCCATACTATATTCACTATATAAATATGGTAACTTCATATGTTTTACAAATTCATTCCCAGAAATAGAATCCCCATTAATAATAAGAAGAGCTTCATCTGTCTCTCTATTTTGTATTTCTTTCATTGCAGTTTGTAAAAGGATAGTTCCGAAACGTTGTTTTCTAAAATGAGGATGTACAAAGCCTATTAGTTCAAGTTTTGTTGGTCTTTCGAAATCATACATATTTAAAGCGCCAATTAATTGAGTACCGTTATAAAGAAGAAAATCGTTTATATAATCTTCATTTCGATTTTTTAAAAAGTTGATATGTAAATCTGAAGAGTAATCAAGATTGTCTTGTTGCCCACAAATATAAGCCAAATCCTTCATTTGCTGTATTTCACTTTCTGTTACAGAACGCTTTTTCTGAATATCCATTGTATACTCCCTCTCATTCGTATTTAAAAATAGGATGGGTGACTTAACCATTTTTTTAATTCCACATTACCTTGCACAGATAACAGTCGGTATAAATAACGATAAGGCTGTCTATATTCTTCTAAGTGAGGAATAGACATAATTGTTTCGTAACCACTTTTAAAGGCATGTGCTTCTTTTTCGGTAAGTACATATTCTAGTCCGATAAAATCAAGTTCTCGCGGAGCAACAGCGTAAGCTTCACTATCTACTAAACCCGTAATAGTTGTACCGTCAGATAAAAATTGAGTAGGATCCATATCAATTAAGACGAGTGTAGATTCCTTTGGTACGGACAGGGAAGAAAGTTGTGATTCAAAGGTAGGGAATGCATTTTTTATGCTTTCATCATCGGAATAAAACATATTCACAAGCTCTTTACTCACGTTTAAAATATGTGATTGGAATTCATCTAGTGGAACTTGGAACGTGCCTGACGGATTTCCTATGAAATCGGCTTTAAATTTATGTATTTCTGCAAGTCCTTTTCCTAGGCTGAATAAAATAGAATCTGGTTGCTCGATAAAAGATTGAACTGTGTTACCTACTAACTTTTCGACCACCACAAATTCACGGCTATTTAAAACATGTTTTTCTAATATTGTTGGGATAGGAAGATTCGTATGTTCTTGCAGCAATGTATGTACAGTTTCTAAATGATGGACGTTCCTTGGATCAATTCCAAATAGATTTTTACATCCCCACCAAAAATCATTATTTGGTTCTTCATTCATTTTAGAAGCACGAACGATAACTTCTGTATCTTCTGTTTGAACGAGAAAAACATCACTTGCATGATCTTCATAACCTGGGTGCAAGGCTTGAACGGATAGAATAGGTGAATTGAATAGTTGTTGTAACATGAAAAGACTCCTTTTTCTGTAAATTCCATAAATTCATTATATAACAGATGATGTGTTATGAGGATAAAGATAAAAAGATAGACAGCATACTTACATTTATAGTGAAAACTCATTAAAAATATTATATTTCTCTATTTTTGTATGAATTGTCTAAAAATAATGGTGGTAATACTTGAATGTAAGACTCGTATCTTTAAATCTATGAAGAGTAAAAGTAAAATTAAGCATTCATTTATAAGATTGTGAATCACAATAATGTAGACTATAGAAAATATTTCTCAATAATAAAATGAAGAGAAAAGCATGAAGAAGTAGAATGCATTCATTTATAATAGACTTAAATTAATTAATATAATTAATTGTTAATTTTATTATATTAATTGGATAGGAGAGAATGTTATGGCAAATGTACTCGTAATAAATTTTCCTGGGGAAGGTCATATTAATCCGACTTTAGCTATTGTAAGTGAGTTAATTCAGCGAGGGGAAACAGTTGTTTCTTATTGTATTGAAGATTATAGAAAGAAGGTTGAAGCAACAGGTGCGGAATTCCGAGTGTTTGAGAATTTTCTCTCTCAAATTAATATTATGGAACGAGTAAATGAAGGTGGGAGTCCTTTGACGATGCTATCTCATATGATTGAAGCATCAGAGCGTATTGTTACTCAAATTGTAGAAGAAACAAAAGAGGAAAAATATGATTATTTAATATATGATAATCATTTTCCAGTAGGACGTATTATAGCGAATATTTTACAATTACCAAGCGTTTCATCCTGTACAACGTTTGCTGTTAATCAGTACATTAATTTTCATGATGAGCAAGAATCGAGACAAGTAGATGAAATGGATCCATTATATCAATCTTGTTTAGCGGGAATGGAAAGATGGAATAAGCAGTATGGAATGAAATGTAATAGTATGTATGATATTATGAACCATCCTGGTGATATTACGATTGTATATACTTCAAAAGAATATCAGCCGCGTTCAGAGGTATTTGATGAATCGTATAAATTTGTAGGTCCATCAATTGCTACTCGAAAAGAAGTGGGGAGTTTTCCTACCAAAGATTTAAAAAATGAAAAAGTGATTTTCATTTCTATGGGAACAGTTTTTAATGAACAACCTGCTTTGTATGAAAAATGTTTTGAAGCGTTTAAAGATGTTGATGCGACAGTCGTATTAGTCGTTGGTAAGAAGATAAATATAAATCAATTTGAAAATATCCCGAAAAACTTTAAGTTGTATAATTATGTCCCGCAATTAGAAGTTTTACAGCATGCTGATGTATTCGTGACACATGGTGGTATGAATAGTTCGAGTGAAGCGTTATATTACGGTGTTCCATTAGTTGTAATTCCGGTAACAGGAGATCAGCCATTCGTTGCAAAACGATTGACTGAAGTAGGGGCAGGAATAAGACTTAATCGCAACGAGTTAACTTCTGAATTGTTACGTGAGACTGTAAAGAAAGTAATGGATGATGTGACGTTTAAGGAGAATAGTCGTAAAGTGGGAGAGTCGCTTAGAAATGCCGGTGGATATCAAAGGGCAGTTGAGGAAATATTCAAATTAAAAATGAAGCCGTACGTAAAGATTAAATAGATGTTAAAAACACACTTACTTTTAATTTGTAAGTGTGTTTTTAGTATTACGCGTTACATGTGCTACATAAAAATAGCGATAAAGGAGAAACTTTTGTGTATATAAATCGATACCTTTGAATTAGTAGTAAAATTACGTTAAAATAATACTAAGAAAATATATAAGTTTTGGGGGTAATGAATGAAGAAAGTATTTGAATACGTATTATTAACAATTGGCTCAATTATAGTAGCAGGTTCATTAGAGCTTATTTTAGCACCTAATGGATTAGTAGATGGCGGGGTAACGGCTATTGCTATTATGGCAAATAAAGTCGCAGGATTGCCGCTTTATGGTGTGTTCTTAGGAATTAATATCCCAATTTTATTATTTACTGCAAAAGTAATGGGAAAGAAGTTTTTTATCCGTACATCTTATGCGAATGTAGTTACAACACTCGGATTAATTTATTTAAAACCATTTCCAGCAATTACGACTTCTGAGTTATTAATTGTACTTTATGGTGGAGTGCTGTTCGGAATTGGTGTTGGGATTGTTGTTAAAATGGGTGGAGCAATTGACGGTTCAGAAATGTTAGCAGTTTGGATGAATAAACACTTTAATGTACCGATTAGTACATTTTTACTTGCAGTAAATGCAGTTATTTTTATCTTTGTTGCCATTTTATTTTCAATCGAACAAGCGATGTTCTCGTTAGCAATTTTCTATATTGTTACGAAGATGATTGATTTTATACTAGATGGTATTAATCAAGGTAAGAGCGTTATGATTATTTCTGGTAAGAATAAAGAAATAGGCGATTTACTTATGAAAGAATTGCAACTATCTGTTACGTATCTACATGGAGAAGGTGGTTTTTTAGGGGAGCATAAGAGAATCATTTATTGCATTACAAACCGATTCATTTATCCGAAAATGAAAGATCTCGTTCTCTCTGTAGATCCAACCGCTATAATTGAAGCTTCCTATTCAACAGAAACGACTGGTGTGAAACGTCCGGGAAGGAAAGTTAGGTCAGGTGAATAACTAGAAGAAGGCTGTCCAAAAAGTTATTTTGGAACAGCCTTCTTTTTTATTTTGTTGAATTGTTAACATGTTACAAGTTAAACCCAATGTTAACAAGTTTCCTTGCAACTAGGAAACCAAGCGTCTTTCAATAATATAGCCAACGTTTCAATTTTATTTTCCGGAATACTACCAAAGCCGAGTAATACGTATGATTCCTTACGTAAATCATTCACGAAATCATATGGAGAAAGTGGGTATAATTTAACGCTTTGTTTTTTAGCGGATTCAATCAGTTCATTTTCATTCATACTGTTATGGACACATAAAACAATATGAAGTCCGGACTGTTCGCCAAGAATTTGAACATTAGCCCCCATTTCTTTCATAATGGATTTTACTAACGCATGATGTTTTCTTTTATATAGTGTACGACTCCGATTAAGGTGACGTTCCCAATTCCCGCTTTGTATAAAGTTAGCAAAAGCAAGTTGTTGTATTGTAGCGACTGTTTGTTTGAAAATTCCATGCAGTTCTTGATATGTTTTTAAAAGGTGTGGTGGTAAAACAACATATCCCATTCGTAAAGAAGGTAAAAAAGATTTTGAGAAAGTTCCCATATAAATAACGCGTTCATTTGAATCAAGACTTTGTAAAGAAGGAATCGGCTTACCAGCGTAGCGAAACTCTCCGTCATAGTCATCTTCAATAATGTATCCATTGCAATCATTAGCCCACTTTAACAATTCTAATCTTCTAGATAAAGGCATAATAATCCCGAGCGGAAATTGATGTGATGGTGTAACGTATGCGACATTGGAATTTGTATTGTATAAACTAGAAATATCAATCCCTTTTTCATCCAATGGTATGGGATGAATTTGTCTATCACAGCTTTTAATGATTGCGTGTATACGGTGAAATCCAGGGTTTTCAATGCCGTATTCTTTTGTAGGGCCAAGCAGTTGAAGTAGTAGCCAGAGAAGTGGCTGCGTTCCGGCGCCGATCACAATTTGATTAGGTGAAGAATGGACACCGCGAGAATGATATAAATATGTTGATATATGCTCTCGAAGAGCGAATTCACCTTGAGGGTCTTCTTTGGCAAATAGTGCATTTTCGTATGTAAGTATGGATTCTTGTAATGCTCGTTTCCAATTTGTAATCGGAAATGTATTTTGATCAATAAGTCCCTGGCTACAATCATATTCAAATTTTTCGTCTATCAAATTGCTCGTCTTCTTTGCTGCATTTCGCTTTTTATTTGGGATAACGTCAATATCGAAATTTGCTACAAAAATACCACGTTTCGGTTTACTTTCTACATAACCTTCAGCTAATAATTGTTGATAAGCTGATTCAATAGTAATGCGGCTAATATTAAGTTGTGATGCTAAATTTCTGTGTGAGGGTAGACGTGTGCCGACAGAAATAGTCCCTTGTATAATTTCAGCTTTTATATATTCGTAAATTTGCAAGTAAATAGGTGTGTTACTTTGTAATTGCAATGGGATAGTAAAATCCATATAAAACTCTCCTTTAAAACTGGCCTTATAAAAAACACTTAAACTGTCACTTAAGTGAAGGGCAGTTACTTTCTATAATAATGATATAACATTTAGAAAATTAAATAAATGGTTAGAGGAGAGTTAAAAATGAATGTTAAAGAAGTAGTAACAGAAGAGCAATTACATGAAGTATTACCTGTTTTACAGCAATTAAGAACGAAACTTTCAAAAGAGGAAACAAGCTCTTTATTTCGAAATATGAAAGAAGAAAATTATAAACTATTTTCGTTGCGTAATGAGGATGATGAAGTTGTTAGCCTTGCAGGTGTAGCAATTTGTACGAACTTTTATAATAAGAAACACGTTTTCGTATATGACCTTGTAACAGCAGAAGCACATCGTTCAAAAAGACATGGGAAAGTATTACTTTCGTATATAGAGAACTGGGGAAAGGAAAACGAATGTGAGTCTATCGTCCTCACGTCAGCATTTTCAAGAATTGATGCTCATCGTTTTTATGAAAGAGAAGGGTATGATAAGGTGAGTTATTCTTTTCATAAAGAATTATAAAAAATAAGAAGAAGTTGTCCCGCAAAAATTGGGAACAGCTTCTTCTTATTTTTTAAGTTATTATTAAACCGTAAATAGGTTGTAAGTTATGGTATATGTATTTGAAAAGGTTATATAGTGTATTTTGTCGAATTGTTTTAATTTAATAAAGAGAATGATTGGAGCGCTTATACTTGAAAAAAATAAAGAAACTATCAATCCCTAATGATACTAGAGTTATCGTCATATCTGATATTCATGGAGAATTAAATCTTTTAAAAGAAGCACTACATAAAGTTAACTTTAAAGATGAAGATTATTTAATTATTAATGGAGATCTTTGCGAGAAAGGACGAGATAGCGTAGGCGTAGTAAACTACGTTATGAATCTTGTAAAGAACAATTCAAAGGTTCACGTTGTTGAAGGGAATTGTGAAGTTTTAGTTGATGCTCTTCTAAATGAAAATCCTGATCTTATTAATTATTTATGTATGAGAAAGCACTCGATTTTTAATGAATGGCTAGAGCAATTAGGTTTTTCAGTTCATGAGGGCACTTCAATTCGTGAAGTGAAAGAAGCATTGTTAAGTGAATTTTCACAAGAACTATATTGGCTAACAGAGTTGCCAACAGCGATTGAAACAGAAGATTATATTTTTGTACATGCCGGTCTAGAAGATAGAGTAGATTGGAAAGAAACAGAGCGCAAAAATGCGATAGCAATGCCACAGTTTTTTAATAAATCACATAAAGCAAATAAGTATGTAATAGTTGGTCATTGGCCTGTCGTGAACTATTCTGAAGAAGCACCGTCTAACAATCCAGTTATTGATAAGGAGAAAAAAATTATTGCAATTGATGGAGGAAATGCAATTAAAGAAGCAGGGCAATTAAACGTATTTATTATTCAGAGGAAACAAACCGGCGATACGTTTTCTTATACATATGTAGACTATTTTCCAGAGTACGAAGTAATAGCGGATTTTAATGCGAATTCAGAAATGCAGGGCGGAGTGACATATCCGTATTATTACATAGAGCCTATCGAGAAGATGCAAGATTACACCGTATGTAAACAAAAGGAAACGAATAATTTACTCACTGTAAAAAATGAATATATGAAACAACTTGAGTCAGGTGAATATACAGTGAAAACCGATATTTCTTGTGCGCAAATAAGCGTTAGGAAGGGAGATATCGTTTCTCTCATTGATGATAGCTGTTCAGGATATGATTTAATTAAAAAAGATGGCGTAGAGGGTTGGATAGGGAAAGGGATTTTAGTTGAGATAGAAAAAGTGAAAAATAAAACATTAAGCTGAAATAGGAGGGGTATAACCCCCTATTTTTTTTAAGGAGTAGATTGCTTGCTGTCTTTAATAAGTAAATAAATCGTACTCGGCAGAATGATAAACGTCATTCCTAAAAGAATTGCTAGTATAGCATAACCTCTATAGAGAGCAGAAACGATAAAAGGAAGTATCGCTAAAAAAATACCTGCTATCATCATTGAAATACTACTAATATTTGAAGCTCTTTTTTCAAGGTGCTTATCATTCCATTCTAATGAAACGGTTGATTTAGTCGTATCAATTTTGGAACTGAAATAACCTATTAATATAAATAAAAGCCCTAATGCTAAAAATATGAAATGATCAAGAGGAAGTGAAAAGCCAAGAGCGATGAGGGCGATGACAATATCGACAAAAAATAAGAATAGTAACATTGTGTTACCGATTCAATGGAGAAATTTCTGGTTACTCGCTGCTTTAGATAAAGCTAAAAATACAAAGAATAAGAAGGAACATATAATTATATTTACGATTACAAAAGTGCTTTTATCCATTGTTGATGTAGGCGTTCCATTAAAGTCCCATTTCGTAACAATACTTAATGGTAAGAAGAAATAGAGAATAATATTTGTCATAATAATAGTAAGAAATAAAGCAATACTAAATCGATTATTCACTGAATCACCAGCTTTCTAAATCAATAATTGGTATCTAATAACAAAATTATACAATATAATATATGATATTAGTTTTGATTTTTCTGAAAAAATATTATAATTATATATGAAATAAAGAGGAATGCAGGAGGGAATTATGCAAAACGTTGTATTAAAGGGGAAGAAAGTTACAATTCGTACAATAGAAGAATCAGATATAAAAACATTATGGAATATCATATTTAAAGAAGAAAGTCCAGAATGGAAGAAATGGGATGCGCCATATTTCCCGTTCTCAATGCAAGAATACTCTTCCTATAAAGAGAAGATGCAAACTCGTTTGAAAGAAGAACCACTGTCAAATTTAATTATAGAAAATAACGGTCAAATCATTGGGACAGTCGGGTTTTATTGGGAATATAAACCGACGCGTTGGTTAGAGATGGGGCTTGTGATTTATGACTCAACATACTGGAATGGTGGATACGGTACAGAAGCATTGACATTATATAGAGATTTGCTATTTGAAAAAATGGAGATTGGTAGAGTAGGAATCACGACTTGGTCTGGCAATGAACGAATGATGAAAGTAGCGGAGAAAATAGGAATGAGCTTAGAAGGTAGAATGCGAAAGTGTCGTTATTATAACGGAACATACTATGATTCTATTCGAATGGGCATGATTCGTGAAGAATGGGAAGCGCTATGTGTAACGAAGGGGTGAGAAAGATTGTACGCTATTATTGCTACATTTGATCGTGTGTTTACTCATAAAATTACAGAACTGCAAAATGAATTAACAAATGTAATTGGAACAAATCAACTAGCTGGAGTAGAACCTCATATTACGTTAGCTGATTATAATGAGTTAGATGTCCATTTGTATATGGAGAAACTAGGGGAGTTTGTAGCTATTCAAGAAAATATGGATGCAGTGAATTTTCCTTCTATTGGAATTTTTCCTACTAATGGAACGGTCTTTCTAGCGCCGACTGTTACCGATGAATTGTTAAAACTTCATCATTCTTATCATGATTATTTTAAAACTTTTCATGACAACCCAAATTCATATTACGTACCGGGAAAATGGGTTCCGCATTGTACAATTGCAAATAGATTACAGACAAAGCAGTTTTTAAGTGTAATGGAATATATTTATGGGAAATTTGATTTTGCAACAGCTTCAATTGAGAAATTAAAATTAATTAAGGTGAATTATGAAAATGGTTCTGCCATTTCTTCTAGTATATTAGCAGAATATAATTTAAAGAGAATGGAGACATCGAGATGACATATATAATTAGAGAAATGAAGCAAGAAGATATTCATGCTGTACAATCAGTAGCAAAAATAGCTTGGCATGATACATACGAAGGCATTATTCCAAGAGAAATTCAAGATAGTTTTTTAGATGAGGCATACTCTGATGAAAAAATGAAATATCGTCTTAAAAATACACATTTATTCGTTGCGGAAGAAGAGGGTAAAGTAATAGGGTTTGCAAACTTTTCACCTGTTAGACTACAAAACGAAGCAGAATTAGGTGCGATTTATTTGTTACCAGATCAGCAAGGAAAAGGGATCGGAAGTGCTTTATTACAAAGAGGGATTAAAGCATTAAATGGGATACGGAAATTGTACATACATGTAGAAGCAGCAAATGAAAAAGGAAAACGCTTTTATGAAGCGAAAGGTTTTGCTGAATTAGAGCAATTTGAAGAAGACTTTGAAGGACATATGATGCAGACAGTAAGGATGGTTTTATACGTATAAGGAGGACTAGTAATGAAAATTTTTGATTTTAGTGAAAAAGTAGGAAAGCACCTATCAGTATTTCAATCTAATTTCATCATGTCAAAAATATTAAACCATCAAGGAAATATACATATCGGTGCTATGCATTTACACGAGAATGGAATCATCGGTAATCATGAAGCAGTTGTATCTCAACTGCTTCTTATTGTGGACGGGACAGGATATGTATGTGGAGTAAATAAAGAAAAGATAAAGATAGAGGCGGGACAAGCTGTGTTTTGGGAAAAGGGAGAGCTCCATGAAACAAGTACAGAACACGGATTAACGGCAATTGTTATGGAAGCGGAGAATCTTGAACAAGCGATAGTAATGCCTATTATTCAAGGGGAGTTGTGAAAAATGATAATTAAGGCGAATCAAGAAGATACCAATGAAATATTAAAATATGCGGCTCAATCGCTTTTTGAAGGGACGAGAGGGAATTGTCAATTAAGTACCGAGAAAGCAATTGAGATTACAAAGCCGATTGTAGAAAAAGGAGCATACTATTTAATTATTAAAGAAGAAAATAAAGTAATGGGATGGATATTAATAGGGGAAAATACAGACTATTTTTCTCGTGAAAAACTTGGATTTATATATGAATTGTACGTTTTCCCAAAATATCGCGGGAGAGGATTATCGCGAGAACTGATGGAAGCTGGTATTAAGGAATTACAGGAGAAGTATTCAGAAATTCGGTTGAATGTATTTGCTGGGAATTTTGCAAAAGAGATGTACGAAGAGTTTGGGTTTGTTGAAAGGCAGGTAATTATGACTTTGAAGTGAGTATTATAGTCTGAATGGGAGAAAATAATGATTTAGTGGCTACTTTCTCGCTGGGATTTAAAGTGAATAAGTCCCTATAAATATATAAAATAGATGGTTTGCCTTTATTTTATAGTAGATTTATAGAGTGTGCTTAAAAAAACAAATTAGTATTATACAATATATCGTTATTATAGTAAAAGAGAAATTTTGGAAAAATATCATTTTTTTGTTTAGAAATTTTTAAATTATTGATATAATCAATTTGTAGAATTGATTATTGGTTAATTTTACTATTTTTTAATTTTAAGGGGGATTTAATAATGGCAGGACAAATTCGTATGTCACCAGAGGAGCTTAAATCGAAAGCGACTCGATATGGACAAGGTGCAAATCAAATTGAGGACATTTTACGTCAACTACAAAACTTACAAAATGAATTAAGAGGAGAATGGGAAGGTCGTGCTTTCGAAGGTTTTGACCAACAGTTCAATCAATTAAAGCCAAAAGTACAAAACTTCGCACAGCTATTACAAGAAATTAATATGCAGCTTAATAAAACTGCAGAAGCTGTTGCTAGACATGACGAAGATCTTTCTCGTAATTTCGGTCTACAATAAGACAGATAAAAAGAAATATATAATTTAGCCATGCAACCATACGTTGTATGGCTAAATTACTTTAAAACTAGAGTAAGATACGAAGTCTTTCATCAGATAGACTCGCAGTCGCAGGAGTGATAAGTAGTGAAAAAGTTCAAATGGAGCATCTTGTTGTTTATTATTTTAGCTCTTGTACTATCGACAGGGGTCTCCTATTTAGCATTAAATCAAAATGTTAAGAAAGCTAATGAGAATACTACACCAAAAATGACAGTTGCTTTGGTAAATGAAGATCAGGGCACTGTATTTGAGGGCAATAAAATAGCGTTTGGAGATCAATTTGTTAAAAATGTAAATAAAAATACGAAACAAGAATGGTACGTAGTTAGTCGCGGGGTAGCGGAAAATGGATTGAAAAATAATAATTACAATATGATGATTGTTATTCCAAATGATTTTTCTAGGAAGGCAGTTGCGATTGATTCAGAGATTCCAGAGAAATTAACGTTAAACTACAAAGTAAATGCAACTGGGAATAAGGATTTGAAAGCTGAGGCAGAAAATACAGCTTCTGTTATTTTAGAAGATTTCAATAAGCAAATAATCGACGTTTATTTTGCGAGTATTATCGGTAAGCTACAAGGTGCACAAGATAATATAGGTAAAATAATTGAAAAAGGAAACGTTCAAACAACTATGTATAAAAAAGATATACATAGTCCGTTAGCAAATTACACAAATCAATTTAAAACAGTACAAGATTATACAGGTGTTTCTGTTAATAGTTTCAAAGGATTTCAGGATGTTTTAAAAGGTTTCGGTCAAGCGTTAGATGAAGGGAATAAATCTAACAGTACGTATTTAGATGGTTTTAATAACTTTCAAAAAATGCAAAATGATAACAATTTGTTAGCGAATAATTTCACAAATCAATTCAATCAATATATGAATGATATGAATACAGGCGATGCTTTAAAGCAATTAAGTGCATTGGAATCCGCTAATAAAATTATTTCAAATCAATTTACGTTTTCAGAGAAAGAACCCAATATTTTAACTGATGCTTCAGCGATTCAAAAATATTTAGCAGATGTAAAAAAACAAGTGTCTGAATATGATACAGAACTTGCAGGGAAGTTAGAAAGTGATATTCAAGAGACGGTAATTAAGAAATTAAAGCAATCTATGTCGAATGATGGAAAGCAAGAAATCTTCATAAATACATTAATGAAACAACCAGATGCTCGAATAAAGAAACAAATCGAGAATTTAATTGCGAAATTACCTAGTTTAAACATGGAAGAAATCGGTCAAAGTGATTTGCCAGATACAACGAAATTACAACTGCAAAATGTAATTCAATTTACAAAAAAATATAATAAAGAAAATAATTTTTATTATGATCCTGTAAATAAAATATCTTTAGGAAACGCAATTAAAGAAGTAAAGGATAGACTTTATACAGAGGGAATTACATTTAGTGATACTGCGAAAGTAATTAAAATGGAATCTGCACAAACTTTGAAGATAAGTATTCCGGAAGAGTTTGAACTATATGGAAGTACAGAAGCTTTGAAGATTGATGATGTGGATTACACAAGTATGTTTCTGGAGAAAAACGGAGAAATTACTATACCTCCTCGTAATGAAGGGGATATAAAAATTAATCTGAATGTGAAGTTAAAAGATCCAAACATCAATATAGATGTTTTCTCTCCTGTAACATGGCAGTGGGAATTGAGTGGGACTCATAAACCTGAAAAAGAAAAACCTAACAAAGAAGATAAAGGAACACAAACGGAAAATAGCAAGGTGGAAAATGTGGTTCATAAATCACAGTACGGCATAATGCCGTTAGTACACAATGCTAAAACGCCTATTATTAAAAAAATGGAAAACACAACAGGGAATAACGGAGGAAGCCAAGAAGGTGAATCTGGAACAGGTAATGGAGGAAACCAAGAAGGCGGATCTGGAACAGGTAACGGAGGAAACCAAGAAGGTGGATCTGGAACAGGTAACGGAGGAAGCCAAGAAGGTGGATCTGGAACAGGTAATGGAGGAAACCAAGAAGGCGGATCCGGAACAGGTAACGGAGGAAACCAAGAAGGTGGAACCGGAACAGGTAATGGAGGAAACCAAGAAGGCGGATCTGGAACAGGTAACGGAGGAAACCAAGAAGGCGGATCTGGAACAGGTAATGGAGGAAACCAAGAAGGCGGATCTGGAACAGGTAACGGAGGAAACCAAGAAGGCGGATCTGGAACAGGTAACGGAGGAAGCCAAGAAGGTGGATCTGGAACAGGTAATGGAGGAAACCAAGAAGGCGGATCCGGAACAGGTAACGGAGGAAACCAAGAAGGTGGAACCGGAACAGGTAATGGAGGAAACCAAGAAGGCGGATCTGGAACAGGTAACGGAGGAAACCAAGAAGGCGGATCTGGAACAGGTAACGGAGGAAGCCAAGAAGGTGAATCTGGAACAGGTAACGGAGGAAACCAAGATCAAGGTGATAACTCAACGACTATTGAAAGTACAACGAATCAAGTTGTACATCAAAAAGCAGAAGTATTAACAAAAAATATATCTAGTTTATTAATTAAAGAAGCAGTAGATACAGTCGAAAGTTATCAAGGTTTAATGAGCCTTTACGAAATGTATTATGGGATTGATTTAAGAACGAAAGATGTAGGTCCTAAGTTAGAAGAGGGAAGTTTAGATGCAATTGCGACGGACCAATCTTTGTACTACGTATTAAATAAACAAAGCTTAATTGATTTAATTTCAAATCTTGTTTCATCAAGTATTACTACAGAAATAAAGCAAGATATGTCAGGTTTAAAACAAAAAATAAACTCTTATCAACAATCTATTACTAGTGCGGATCAAAATTCTATGCTACTAGCGGAGAAATTAAATGGAACGACGCAACAAGCAACTAGTATGAATGAAAATTTAGGAGAGTATTTAAAAGGTTTAGCGAAATGGCGTGAGAATAGCTTAAAACTAGTTGAAGAGCAGCAAGTATTAACAACAAATCATGCTGGTGAGCAAACAGCTATTTTATCGTTAGATTCTGGTATTAAATCATTAATGATGCAAAGTCAGTCATTGGTCGAAAGTTCGAAGCATAGTTTAGCAACTTCAGACGATGTATATAAAACATTTGATCAAATTAATGGACAAGCAAAAGAAATTCAAGACAGCGGAACGACAATTGTTTCAAAAGCTGATTTATTATTAAATGACTTTACGAAGAAAATGGAAGATGATAAATCATTCTCCAAAAACTTTACGAAAATTTTAGCGAATAGTCGTATTGGAGATCGTCAAAATGAAATGCTATATGACTTTTTAGCTAGTCCAGTTCAAAAGCAAAATGATGGAGTAATTGTAGCAGGAAATGCTTTTACACCATACTTAATTGTATTAACTTGTTTCATTGTTGCATTATTTACAGCATACGCAATTGCGAATCAAGAAAAGAAACGAATGCAATCAGATCATTTTGAAGAGAAATTCTCATTAATTGATATGAATGTACCAACTACAGTAGTAGCTTTCGGTATATCAATTGTGGAAGGGATTAGTATAGGTATCATTTCTGGGCGTCTTTTAAAGTTCGGTCAGGATCAAAGTTTACTATGGATTGCGTTCATCACATTTATTATGATGGCGTTTGTATTGGTCTCAACCTACTTATTACGACAAATAAAAATGGTAGGTATGTTTATACTATTAGTATTTTTAAGCATGTACCTATTTTTAACTGAGGCAGTTGGAAGTAAAGTAGATCAAATGTCCTCTGTCGGAAAGATACGTCAATTCTCACCGCTTCAGTATATAGAAAGTTTTCTAAATGATTTTATTAGTGGTAAAGATACTGGGAAAGTTATTTTTGTCGTATTGTTTGTAATTGCCATTATTGGATTGGTTAGTAATCTATTTGTATGGCATAAGAAATGGGAGGAAAAAGAAGTAAATGATCAAACAATGGAGCATAGTGGCTAAGTTATCATTTCTCTCTATCCTTTTACTGTTTGTCGCGCTACCGATAAGGAGCGCGGCTGACAGTTATCTTGGTGATGATGGGAAGATTAAGTTTAAAGTGGATCGACTTGAAGAAAGCGACCAAGAAAAAAATAAAAAGGAACATAAGGAAACAGAATTAGATAAAGCATCGATTGAGTTATTTAACAAAGATATAGAAGAAGAAATTAAGAAAAAGAAAAAGAAAGAACAAAAAGATATGGAAGCTTTGCGAGATTCTCTTTTTACAAAACCAAAAGAGAATAATAGTGTTAAAGATACGAAAAATAGTTTGTTTAACAGTGAATACATTGTCCGAAAAAGTGCAGATGAAGTAGCAAGTAATGAAACAATGAATGAAGAGCCGATTAGTATAACAATAATATTATTATTTGGCGGCGGCATTCTACTTATTTGCATCGGTATTTATACGGTTCTTCGTAAAAGTTGGAGGTAAAGCGATGGCAATACAAACACATATCAATGTGACAGTAGATTTTAGTAAATGGAATGGAAATACATATGATTTGCGTATTCCGAATCATCAATCTATTAAATATTTATTGAAAAACTTATTAGATACGCTAAAGATTGATAATCATGAAGGTTCACATTTTGTAATTAAAGTGAAAAATAAGTCAATTGTTTTAACAGATAATGATCGTTTAATTGATCACCAAATAACAGATGGAGATATTTTGCAAGTTTTATAAAGAATATTTTTTACTTTTAGTTATTTGAAAATAAGTTATTACGGGTTATAAAGAAAAGGAGAAGAGGATAAACATGACGGAAAAAATAATTCAAATTGATGCAATGAACTATCAATTTCAAATAGAAAAAGAAAATTGGAAATTGGAGATGACCAAATCTCAAACACGTATAAAAGACTTCCGTCAATTCGATATAATTACGGGCGTATCATCTGAATTTGTACCATTAACAATAGAAGAAACGGATGATATGTTTACGTTTCTATATCAAGTAGATAAAAAATTATATAAGTGGGACGATCTTAGCCGTTTTAGAAGAAATGAGAAATTAAGACTACTTCGGAATGTTGCGCAGTTTCGTAAATATTTAAATAAACGAATCACGTTCTTTTTACATCCAGACAATATAGTTTTTAATGCTAATTTAATACCAAGTATTATACATAGAGGAATTCGAGATATTGTTCCGCCAACCCCGTTATTAGAAGAGCAGTTTTTAACACAATATAAGTGTCTAATTATTGCTTTATTCTCCCAAAAACATAACTTTGATGATTTGTATGCTGGGTTACTAAAAGATGCAAAAGAAACAACATTTGAACAGACCGTTGCTCAAATGGAAAGCTTAGATGCATTACTGCAGTTTCTTGATGACAGCTTTGAGAAGGAACAAACAAAAACAGAAAAAAATATGCAGTTAGTACCTAAAAAAAGCTATAAATCATTTAAATACTTAGCTTTTTCCTTCATAGCGGCGACAGTTATTTTAGCTGCTCCTTTAATATATTTCACTTTTATAAAATTTCCTTATCAAAATAAATTGTTAGAAGCAAATGCAAGTTTCATAGCAACTGATTATGACGAAGTCATTACGCAATTGAATGAGGAGGAGTTTGAATCATTACCGATTGCATCTAAATATGAGTTAGCATTTGCATACATTACAGCTGAAAAACTAGGTGAAGCTCAAAAGAAATCGATTATGAAAAACATTAGTTTGAAAAGTGATGAAAAGTATTTGCTGTATTGGATGTATAACGGAAAAGGTAATTTTGATAAATCATTAGATTTAGCTAAGACACTTGATGATCCTCAGCTTATTATGTACGGCCTTGTTAAACAAATTGAATCACTGAAAAATAATCCAGATTTATCAGGGGAAGAACGTGATCAAAAGTTAAAAACATATGAGCAACAATTAGATGAATATAAAAAGAAATATGGCAATTCATCAAGCGATAAAAATTTGTCGGACACGGAGAAAAAAGAGTAAGCACTTGATGAGACAGTTGAAAAGGAGCAGTGAACACGGATGGAGCAACTATTAGTATTGACTTATGGAGACAAAATATATAAGTGCACATTACATCCAAATGAGCAATCAATAGTGTCGATTGGAAAAGAGTGGACAAATGATATTACGAATCCAAGTTTAGAACAAGAAGTAGAGTTAAAGTGGAATAATGAAGTAAATGCTTGGATGGTACAGGATCAATTAATAGAATTCAATAAGGAAATTGAGATTGGGAAAACAAGAGATGTGAGCTTGAAAATCTTTATATCTATTGTTGACACAACTAAAGTGTTTGATATTGGAACGAAACATTCTCTTACAGTGAGTCAAAACGATTACGATGATATTTCTATTACCGGGACTAGTGTAGATTTAATGCTATCTCGCGAAACGTTGTACGATTCTTTTAAAGTGAACGTGTATGGCGGGGATGTATTTCATAATTATACGAAGTTAAAAGATAGCGTTATGTTGGAATCAGGAGACGTATTATATTTTAATGGTATTTTATTGGAGATTGGTAGTGAAGACATTCAAGTACTTTCTTCAGAAGATAAAGTGAAATCTGCGTTACCTATTTTAGTAGAATCAGAAACGAATTATCAAAGTGGTTATCCAGACTATCATCGTTCACCACGTATTATTTACCGTGAACCAGAAGAGAAAATGACAATTGCAAAGCCTTCAAGTATGCCATCAAAACCAACGGAGCATTTAGCAAGAATCATTGCACCTTCACTTGTCATGATTGTCGTAACCGTATTACTTGCTATTTTCATGAAATATGGAATGTTTATTATCGCATCGATTGCGATGACATTAGTAACAATCATTGTTTCTGTCACATCGTATATAAAAAATTTAAAGCAATATAAAGTCGATATTGTTGAACGAGATAAAAGCTATAGAGAGTATATAAAACAAAAAACGAAAGATTTACATGCAGAAAGTGAAAAACAGCGTCACGCATTACATTATCACAATCCAAATGTAGAAGTAATACGTAATATGGCAGTTCAAGTAAATCCTCGAATTTATGAAAAAACAATGTTACATCATGATTTCTTAACATTTAGCGTTGGAACAGGACAAGCTAATACGAGTTTTGAAATTCAATTTAATGAAGAAGAATTTAGTCAAACGAAAGATGAATTAATTGATATAGCACGTGAACTAAGACAGCGTTATCTATCGTTGGAAGATGTACCAGTTGTAACAGATTTAATGAATGGACCAGTCGGTTATATTGGTCAACGCTCTTTAGTGTTAGAGCAATTACAATTATTAGTTGCACAAACGGCTTTATTCCATAGTTATTATGACTTGCAGTTTATTACTATTTTTCCGGAAGAAGAAAAAGAAAAATGGGATTGGATGCGCTGGTTGCCTCATGGAAGTGTTCGCGATATAAATGTACGTGGATTTGTATACCATGATCGTAGCCGTGATCAAGTGTTAAATAGTTTGTATCAAATATTGAAAGAACGAAAATTAAAACTAGATGAAAAAAGTTCTACTAATGAAAAAATGTACTTTGCACCGCACTATGTCGTTCTCATTACAGATGAAAAACTAATATTAGACCATGTTGTTATGGAATTCTTTAATGATGATCCGAGTCAATTAGGTGTATCACTTGTATTTGTACAAGATGTTATGCAAAGTTTACCGGAGCATGTGAAAACGGTAATAGATATAAGAGATGCAAAACAAGGGAACATCATCTTAGAGCAAGGAGAACTTGTTAACCGTCAATTTAAACTAAATCATGTGCCAAAAGGATTCAATTTAGAAGATATTTCACGGGCATTAGCACCATTAAATCATTTGCAAAACTTAAAAAATAGTATTCCAGAAAGCGTAACATTTTTAGAAATGTACGGCGTTGAAAAAGTAAAAGAACTGAATATCACAAGTCGTTGGGAGAAAAATGCAGCGCATAAATCTTTAGCTGTACCACTTGGATTACGTGGTAAAGAAGATATCGTAAACTTAAACTTACACGAAAAAGCACACGGACCACACGGATTAATAGCAGGTACAACAGGTTCAGGTAAATCGGAAATTATACAATCGTATATTTTATCTCTAGCAGTCAATTTCCACCCGTACGAAGTAGCCTTTTTACTAATTGACTATAAAGGCGGCGGAATGGCGAATTTATTCAAAAACTTACCGCATTTATTAGGAACAATTACGAACTTAGATGGAGCGCAAAGTATGAGAGCGCTCGCATCAATTAAAGCTGAATTACAGAAAAGACAACGATTATTTGGTGAAAATGATGTAAACCATATTAATCAGTATCAAAAACTGTATAAAGAAGGCTTAGTAAGTGAGCCGATGCCGCATCTATTTTTAATTAGTGATGAATTCGCGGAATTGAAGTCAGAACAACCAGAGTTTATGAAAGAGTTAGTTTCAACAGCACGTATCGGTCGTTCGCTCGGAATCCATTTAATATTAGCTACGCAAAAACCGAGTGGTGTTGTAGATGATCAAATTTGGAGTAACTCGAAATTCAAACTAGCATTAAAAGTTCAAAATACGTCAGATAGTAATGAAATTTTAAAAACGCCAGATGCTGCTGAAATTACATTACCAGGACGTGCTTACTTACAAGTTGGGAATAATGAAATTTATGAACTATTCCAATCAGCCTGGAGCGGAGCAGACTATGTAGAAAACAAAGAGGATAAAGAACATTTAGACGCAACAATCTATGCAATAAATGATCTAGGACAATATGAAATATTAAGTGAAGATTTAAGTGGCCTTGGTAGCAGTAAAGAAGTAATAAGCGTACCATCTGAACTGGATGCTGTTATTGACTACATTCACGATTACGCAGAAATAAATGAAATTGAAGCGTTAGCTAGACCGTGGTTACCACCACTTCCAGAAAGCGTATATTTACAAGACTTACATGCAATTCAGTTCAAAGAAGCATGGACGAAAGAAAAGAAACCATTACAAGCAACAGTTGGTCTACTAGATCAGCCTGAATTACAATCACAAACACCATTAACATTAGATATTAGTAAAGACGGACACGTAGCGGTCTTCTCAAGCCCAGGCTACGGAAAATCAACATTCTTACAATCAGTCATTATGGATGTAGCTCGTCAGCATAGTCCGGAGCATTTGCATGTGTATTTAGTGGACCTTGGAACAAATGGTCTTCTACCTTTGAAAGGATTACCTCATGTAGCGGATACGATTACGATTGATGAATCTGAAAAATGTTTAAAGTTTGTTGAAAGATTAACTCAAGAAATGAAAAATCGTAAACGATTATTAAGTGAATATGACGTTGCAAATATTGAAATGTATGAAAAGGCAAGCGGGAAAGAAATACCACATATTATTATTGCAATCGACAATTATGATGCAGTAAAAGAAGCGAAGTTCTATGAAAGCTTTGAAATGCTAATTATGCAAATTGTCCGAGATGGTGCAAGTTTAGGAATTCATACCTTAATTAGTGCAGGGCGACAAAATGCACTTAGAATTCAATTGTACAATAATATTAAAATCCAAACTTGCTTATATATGATTGATCAAAGTGAAGTAGCTAGTATTGTAGGGAGATCTGATATAAAAGTGGAAGAAACAGCAGGAAGAGCGTTAATAAAACTAGAATCTCCTACATTATTCCAGGTTGCATTACCTACGAAAGCAGAAGATGAATTACAGCAAATTCAATTATTACAACAAGAAGCAAATGATATGGATCGAGAATGGGATGGAGAACGTCCGAAGGCAATTCCAATGATGCCAGAAGTGATTGATATTGCTACTTATCGTAAAAATAAAGACGTTACAAAAGCTCTACAAGCAGCAAGAATTCCAATGGGGCTTGATTTTGCAAACGTAGAAGTTGTAGCTCATGATATTGCAGTGAATGATCATTTAATGATTTATAGTGTAGATGAAAGTATGAGAAAACAAATTGTATCTAGCATCCTATCTCAATTGAATAAAGATTATTTTGAAAGTGTGACGTTGGTGGATACAGCAGAGTATAGTTTCGTTCAATATAAAGACGATGTGACGCACTACATTGTAGACGAAAATGAAATCAATATGCATGCGAAGTATTGGATGGAAGTAATTCGTGAACGAGCTTTTGAATTAGCACAAGCAAGACAAGAAGGTAGAGAAATTCCTGCATTCACAAAACAACTCATTATCATGACAAATGTTGAAGAGTTTAGTAAATTTGTTTATTTAGAAATGGAGGATGCAGCGACTTTAATTGATTTATCTCGTACAGTAGGTATTTACTTTGTATTAGCAGGTCACCACGACTACATGGACCGAAATCGTGAAGCTCTACCTATGAAAATGAGAAGTAAACTAACAGCAGCAATTATCGCAATGCCATTAAATGATCAAAGTATCTTCAATATAAAATATATAAGCAACGAAGCACCATTAGGTAAAGATGAAGTGTATTACTATCAAAAAGGGAACATAATGAAACTAAAAATGCCTAGAGTAACTAACGAGGTGACAGTATGAAATTAAAGAAGAAAGCTAAGGTGATGATAGTCGTGTCAATAGTGGCAAGTTTATTAAGTGGATGTGGTTTTGGAGAGACAAAGATAGAGTATGAGAGATTAGTAAAGGCGTTGGATGAAGGGGATATGAAGACGGTTATGTCTGCGAGTGATGATGGGTATGCGTATGTGAAAGAAGAGGTTAGGGATAGTACGTTTTGGGCGGAAAATGATAAACGCATTAACGTCGTATATCAAACGACAGGAGCGGTATACAATATCAAAGAAAAAAGGTTCTATGGGACAACTTTACAAGAAATTGCTAGTTCATTAAATAATGAGCAAAAAAAAGAAGAAACTATATATAGAACTAGTATTAAATATGAAGATAATCAATTGAAAAGTCCAGATCAAAGTTTGGATGTTTCGAATGTTCATTTTATATTTGATAGATTGAAGGGAATAGATAGTTTAAAACCCAAAAAAGATAAAAAAAGATTTAGTGAACCATCCAAGGTAACATATTACTTAACTGAATCGGAATTTCAAGAAATAATTAATGATAAGTTAAAGGTGGACTATGATAAATTTGATGAAGCAATATTATTATTGGAATTTAATTCGGCAAAAGATACAAAAGAAAATCCTATGGAATTCACTACGATAAGCATAACGATGGGGTATGAAAAAAAGAATAAAGAAGGTCAATTAATAAGACATGATCAAAAAATAGCAATCTATTTAAATACTAAAGAAGATAATAATGAAAATTCTAAAAACAAATATGAGGAGTATGAAAGACAATATATGAATAATAGGTAATGTATAAAATAGGAGGGAATAAGTGTGGGGAATAGTACAAATGATCTCCAAAGATTTAAAATAAACAGTGATGTAGGAAAATTAAGATTAGCAGCAGCTGATATTTATGCTTTTAATGAAAAAGAAGATGATTATAGTAATCCAGACCCAGGAAAAAATAAGAAAAGACTAGAAGATAACTTTGATGCCGAACTAATAGCAGAGGATGATCAACATCCTCAGACTGGTTTTGGGGCATACGCTCTAAAAGACAACCATACAGGTGAAATTTTTATAGTTTACGTTGGAACGCAACCGAGTCAAATAGGCGATTTAGCAACTGATGGAGCAATTGGACTGCATAATTTAACTAATTCACCTATATTTGGGTCATTAGCGGAGTTTCAGTATAGTCAAGCGGAAAGATTTTATGAAAAAGTCAAAGCGGATAATAAAGGAAAGAAGATAACTTTACTAGGGCACTCTTTAGGTGGCGGAGCAGCGAATACAGTTGCATTAAGACATCAAGAAGATAATATAAACGTATTAGCTTTAAATCCTGCGCCTGTTTTAAATAAAGATGTGGTTAAGTACGGATACGGGACCAATATGAAAAATTGCCGCAGTCTTATAAATGAATATGATCCTTTGTATGGCGCCATTAAAGCCGCAGATTTTGTAATACCTGGACAGGTTTATAAAATGGAAAATGGGGAAGGGCATTCTTTTTTATATGATCCAAAATTTTATTCTGGGAATGGGAATGTAGCAATAGATAAATTGAAAAAGGTTAGCGAAACAGGATTTGATTGGAAATTTGGTTTTTTAGAAATATCAGAATCTGCTGGGGACCTATATAAAGGAATCACTGGAAAAAAAACATTAAGTACAACAGAAGAAGTTGTAGTGGATTTAGTAGTAAATGGAACCCCAGTCAGTGCAATTCTAGTTGCAATAACAGTAGTGGGAGATACTAGTGCTCTAGCAACAAAAATAGCAAGTATAGGTGTAGAAACAGGAAAAAAAGCTTTGAAATTTAGTAAGGAAGTTATACTAGAAGTTAGAAATCAGGTAAATGCGGCTGTGGATTGGATAGAGAATAAATTAGCAAAATGTAAGGAAAAGGTACTTGAAGTGTTAGAATCAGTATTTAACGCAGCTGTAGATTTTTTAGTAGGATGCATTATTCTTTATTTATCACGTGATGAAATTATAACAATTGCAAAAGAAGTAGCATCTTCCCTTGTTCAAGATATTTTAGATGTATTTAAAGGTGACTTTGAAATTGATACAAATATTGCTTCAATTGCTGGAGATTATGTAAGAAGCCATCGCCAATCATTATTAAACTATTTTATGAATGATGGTAGTAGAGGGTTAAATCGTTCATTATTAGTAGAGATTTCCAGAGATGTGAACGAACTTTCAAATGATTTAAAAGAGTTAAGTCAAGACGTTACAGATGCGGTAATTTCTATGATAGCAAAAGATGAAGAGTTAGCTTCGGTTTCCTATTATTGATAAATGTTAAGGAAGGGGGAATGAGGATGGATTTACATATGATAATGTCGAGGGTTCATAGTACATTTCCGGACAGTGGTGGGCGAGATCAAATTATTAACGTTGTTATGCAACTTGAAAAAGCAGCTGTATCTTTGACAGGAGATATTAGAAGATTAGAAAGTAGTATTGATAATAGTTTGCAAGGTAAAACACGTGATGCTTTTATTGATCGTATCCGCCAATTAGAAAAAAGGCGACAAAAAATAGAAGAGAAAATTATCGTGTTAAAAGGATCGGTGAATTAATATGAAAGATTATATGGAGAAAGTTTTGCCTTTAGGAAGTGTAGTGAGGTTGAGTACTGAGGAAGAAAAAGATGTAGAGTATGTAATTACTACAAGAGGAATACTTCTCGATGAAGACACTTTCTATGATTATGGTGGGGTATTACACCCAGTAGGTTTGACGGCAGAGACATATAAATTATTCAATGACTTTGATATTTTAGAAGTGAAATTTGAAGGGTATAAAAATTCTATTGAAGGAAAATTTGCTCATAATTTTAAAATATGGCGAAATGAATTTGTAAAAACGATAAAGAACAAGGCTGAAAATAATAAGTAACAATTATTAATAAAACAAGGGCTATAATATATTTAGAAATAAATAGACTTTCCTCTTCCTACATGGAAAGAGGAAAGTCTATTTTTGATTGAATAAGAATCTAAATATCTAGTATTACGTGGGAACAACATGAAAAAGAACGTCAAGAATTTATAGCGAATAGAAAAAGAATAAAATAAAAGTTGAAATAACATTTGTAAATAATAGTCATAGACTGTTTTTATGGTGGAAATCTATTTGTGAAGAAATGAATCATTTTATCCTATATGATAAAAATGGTATATTTTGGTGTTTTTATAGTTAGGAAAATGTTATTCTAAAAGGAGTATGTTGGGTGAATCATAGACATAAGAAAAAGAAATCGAAACAAATAAGAAAAGAAGCTGTTCAGATAAAACCGATAGTAGAAGAAAAACCACTAAAGAAGAGTAGCAAAAAGTTAGTTGATATTCTTCTAGGTATTCTTCTTTTCCCAATTTTTATATGGGCTGTCTTGGAAGGTTCTACAACACAAGTAAGCAAAGGGAAGACTTTCCTTATTATCGTTTTCTTTCTCTTAATTGCAATAGGGCTATCTATGATAGGAAACAAATAAGGGGGAGTGCAGATGTTTAAGAAGAAGGAGAAAAAAACATTTACGTTAGATTGTTAAACACACAAGGGGAAATCATTCGAGAGTTTAATTGTACAGAAAAAGACTTGCGAAAAGTAAAAGAAAATGGTACTGAAATTCGTTTGGTTGGAGATAACTCATATGAGATGGTAGCAACCGATGAACAACTAGAAAAACTAGCAAGAGCTGAAGCAGAAATCGAAGCGGAAATTAAGGCATGGGAAGATGCTTTAAATGAGAGTTTGGATGAACGCGAAGAAAGAGAAGCGAGACAGAAGGAATTGAAAGAAAAGAATAAATGGAGTACAAAGAAGAAAGTAATCGTATTTGGACTGATATTCTTTGTATTTATTGGATTACCTATTATCGAAGGGTATCAAAATAGTAAATTAGTTGAAGAAGGTACATCATTACATGCAGAAATTGTAGGTAGGCATGTAGAGAAGGAATGCATGTTTACACACCCCACATTAGTAGTTGAGGTAGATGGTAAAAAGCATAATGTATGGGTAAGTGAAGAGACATATAAGGGAGCAGAGTGGTTAGGTAGACTAAAAGTCATCAAAACAAAAGATGGTAAAGTTGAGAAAGACCCTAGATATGAGGGTGAAGACTTAATTACGAGTTATTAAGCAGTAGGTTTTTAATATTCGCTTCTCTCAAATTAAATAACATTATTATTTGCAAAAATCGAATCCATTAAAATAAAAACAAATTTAAAATAACTGTAATAACCTCCTAGCATATTGTTGATGGGAGGTTATCACCTTTCTGAAGATAAAATTAAAGAGCTTTATTATCTCGATACAATTATGATGACAGTAATGTTTTTACTAAGTGAGTGCAGTTTCGGGGGAAACAAAAATAGAGTATGAGGGATATGCTTAAGTGAAAGAGAGAAGAATATTTAGAGCTTTTGAGGAGAACGAAGGCTATTTGAACTATCAAAAGTATTCTGATTATGTACGGTAATTAATGTAGAGGTAATATTATCTGAATATAGTTACGCAAAGATGAATGTACTTAAAAAGTTAGGAATGTAATGGGATTTTAGTGCCTGGAAATTATTTGAACTGTATAGAAGGTGAAAAACTGAATGTGGAACATAAAAGAAGAAGATTTAGATGGATTTCGAGTAACATGTAGCAGCCGTTTAAGTCCTGAGGGTACTTTAGGTTTTATGATAGGAACAATAGTGTACGTTTCAGTTATGATGTTTTTTCTTATTGGTACTTTAGTAACCTTTGGTTGGGATTACTATACTACTTTATTCGAAAAAACAATTGTTAAAATTGAACTTGTGCTATATAGCTTACAAATAATTTTTTTAATTCTATATTCATTTCCAAAAGCTCGATTTAAATTTCAAAAATTACAAACGATTGTTGTGTTATTATATGCATTTCAATTAGGTACAATATTATTCACGGCTTTAATTCTTCCTGGAATGTCTGATTATATAATCGACGGAATTACATTAGTATATGTAGGCTTCTTATTTATAGGAGCAGTGATTCTTCATATTGTGACAACGATTGATACGTTTAAACAGGCAAGTGAAGGTGCATTTAGTATGAATGAAAGATCCGCTCCCTTTTTTAGTAAAACAAAAGGAGCTATGATGAAAGTAGCTTTAATATACGCATTAATCCTACTTGTTTTGATTTATTTTCATAATGATTATGCGATTGATACTTTGATTGGATATGTAATAGGTACTGTTTTACTGTACACAGTAGCCGTTGGTGCAGCAGAATTCCAGCTATTGGTGTACTGTAGATTCAAATTTAAATCATTCAATATGACTTGGGAAGAAAATGAGAGAATGCGTGGGAAAACTCGAAAACAAAATAAAAAATCCAAATCGAAAAGTAAATAAGAGTGACATAGAATTGATGTGAATGAAAATTATTTAAACTGTATAGAAGGTGAAAAACCGAATGTGGAATATAAAATAAAAAGATTTAGATGAATTTAAAATAACATGTAGAAATCGTTTAAGTCCAGAACGCTCCATGGTGTTTATACTTGGCGCAACTGTTTATAGTTCATTATTCATGCTTTTTATTTTTGGAGCATTAGTTAAATTTGGCTGGGGTTATTATCCAAATCTCTTTGACAAAATAATTGTTAGTATTGAATTAGTTTTATATACCTTGCAAGTAATCTTTTTCATTCTATATCTATTTCCAAAAGTTCGTTTTAAATGTCAAAAGTTGCAAGCGCTTGTGATATTATTATGTACATTTCAGCTGGGAACTATAGGATTCACATTGTTTATACTTCCAGCAATTTCAAATTATTCGATTGATCAAATTACATTATTGTATGTGGGTTTATTGTTTCTAGGAGCAGTTTTTGTTCATCTGGTGACCACAATTGATACCTTTAAACAAGCAGAGAGTGGAGCATTTAGTATGGATGAAAGGGTAGCTTCATTTTTTAGTAAAACAAAAAACAACGTAATGATTGGTGTTACGGTATATGCACTAATCCTTCTTATTTTAATTTATTTTCATAATGATTATGAAACAGAGATATTAGTAGGGTATATAGCAGGAACTCTTGTAATGTACGCGGTAGCCATAGGTGCAGCAGAGTTCCAATTATTAGCCTATTGTAGATTTAAATTTCCATCATTTTATATTTCATGGGAGGAACACGAAAGGGAACGTCAGAAAAGACTAAAGCTTTATGAAGAGAAGGAAAAAAGAAAACTAAAGAAATAAAATAAGTTTTGGTTTCTGAAAATTCGAATAGAATATATAAGCAATTAAGGATTGTATATAAATCAATGCTATTAAAAATTAAAGTATCTTCAATATAATCTGTATGAGTTAATAAATACCGGTAAGTAAAGGTGAACTATATTACTATCAAAATGGGAATGTAATGAACCTAAAAATGCCTAGAGAAATCAGCGGGGTGTCAGTATGAAGTTAAAGAAGAAAGCTAGGATGATGATAGTTCTGTTAATAGTATCAAGTTTATTAAGTGGATGTGGTTTTGGGGAGACGAAGATAGAGTATGAGCCATTTGTCAAAGCTTTGGATGAAGGTGACATGAAAACGGTTATGTCTGCGAGTGATGATGGATATGCGTATGTGAAACAAAGAGGTATATATAGTACATATGAGCAAAAGGAAGATGGAGAGCACAGTAAAACAATCTATCAAACTTCGAAAGGCATATATAATACGAAAGATAAAAGTTTATATGGAAATACAACACAAGAAATTACCTCGGAAGTAGATAATAAAAATTATAAAGAAGAAGTTAATTATAGTACAAATATTATGTATAAAAATGAAAAGGTGCAAAGTCCGGATTCAAATCTAGATGTTTCATACGTGAACTTAATTGTAGATCGTTTAAAAGGAATAGGGAAACTAAAGATGAAGCCCAAAGGTGATATAAAAAAGTTTGATCAACCTAGTACTGTTGGATACAAATTAACTGAATCAGATTTTCAGAGCATTATTAATGATAACTTGAAAATACAATATGATGAATATGGTGGTGGATCAATCGCATTGCATATAGATTCTAAAAATGGCTTAGAGCAGATATTACAAGTAAGTATCGTAATGAATTATAAGAAGAGAAATGATGAAGGCAAGTTAGTAAAATATATATCACAGATACACACATATTTTGATAGTCAGCAAGGTAATAATCAGGATGCGAGACAGGAATATATTGATTTTAAAGTAAAGTATAATAAGAAGCAGTAATATTAAGAAGGGCATTTGCACGTAAAGATAATAGTGACATAAGTGAGATAAATCTTTCATAAATATTTCTATTTGTAGCGGAAAGAATTTGAGAATAAACAGGTAGCCTCAATTGCTGGAGTAGATGCAACAATTGGGGCGTTTATCTGTCTAAATTTAGTTTGAATGCATACCATTTTTTAGTTAGAGTCCTCGCTCCTCAAGTAGTTTCTTCATAACAACGGTGTGAAGTTTTTGTGTAATCGGCTTTTATTGCTAAGTTACAACTATTTCCTCTTATAGAGTACTTCTTATTATCGATACATCGTCCACATTCCAATGTCTTTAAATCCTAGTCGTTTATAAATTCGTCCAGCAGCTGGATTGTTATAAAATAAACAAAGTGTTCGGTCTTCTTTCATAAAGTCTTGGATCATTTTTTGTAATATGAGTGAAGCGTAACCATTTCCGCGATAATTCGGGTGTGTACATACACCAACTACCATAGCGGATAATGAATTTTCAGCGGAAGTAGAGGCGGATGCGATGATCACGCCATCTTTTTCAATATAGTATGTGCGTCCTGTATTTGTTTCGATAGCCTGCCTTAATATTTTCTCTGATTCATTGGTAGTCGGAAATTCAGCGATGTCACTTCGTAATTTCATAATTCGCTCTATATCATCTAGTGAGGCAAGTTTAATTGTTTCATGAATTGGTGTGCTAGGTAAGTTGTTGTCATTTAGACATTCGCAAAAATACATTTCATTTTTAGTACCTAGTTGTATATTTGAAGCAGTTTCAAATTGTTCTACGATAGTTGACTTACCAGAGAGTTTAAGTGGCTTATATGCGGAAAGAAGTGCCTCATAATCAGTGGTAATAAATTCTTCTTTACTATAGGGTATAAATGAATCGTGGAATCGGAGTAGAATTGATTTTAATGTTCCATTCTCTTTAAATACTCCCCATAATTCTTGAAAATCTGTGTCATAACCGAAAGCTTCAATATCTCCAATAATAAACAAGTTAAGGGCTGCTTCTTCTTTTAGATAAGCGAATACTTGTTCATGATCTTTCTTTGTTAATTTTCGCATCATAACGAATCGATCTCTTTTTTATTTTTCTAAATATTATAACTTAAGTTTTTTGAAATCAATATAAAATTTTATGTTTAGTTCACAAACTTTCGGAAAAACTAGGAAAGATATGACAAAGGAGGTTATGAACGGTGGATCATCCAATTCAAGGGTTAATGAAAGCAGCAATGGAAAATTTAAAAGAAATGGTTGATGTAAATACGATTGTTGGAGAGCCTGTTCAAACGGCTGACGGTGGTGTGGTGTTAACTGTTTCTAAAGTAGCGTTCGGTTTTGGAGCAGGAGGTTCTGATTTCCAAACGAATGATGGACAAAGAGCGAACGGTAACCCTGCATTTGGTGGCGGTAGCGCGGGTGGTGTTTCGATTACACCAGTAGCATTTCTTGTGGTGAATAAAGATGGAGTAAATATTCTGCATCTACAAAATGCGACACATTTAGCAGAAAAAATGATTGAATTAGCTCCACAAACAATTGATAAAATTCAATCGATGTTCCAAAAAGAAGAAAAGAAAGAGGGAAATCATCATCATCATCAAAACCCTGATGAAATCCTTTAAAAACGCCTGCTTATGAGCAGGCGTTTTTTCTTGTAATCACTATGTAATAAAACACATGAAATTGTAAATAGTTTTTGAAGTTTTTTCTATGTTTCTAAAATTTTTCATGTTAAAATATGCTATAGAATTGAAACATATAAAACGAAGGTGGCTAGGTGCTTTGTCTGGAGGATCTGACCAAGTAAAGAATATGATATATATTAATGGTAATCGTCGAGGTCATTGTTTTATTACATCAGGAATTACGTTTAAAGAGTTTGCGAGTAACATCCCTTCACCGCTTCATCAAGTGTTGCTTTTAAAGCACAACTTTGAATGGACGGATTTTCATTATCATACTTTATTTGAATATGTTGAGGAAGAAAATATACATAAGTTAATTCAAGCAGAGATTGATGAATTTGATGAATTTTGTTGGGTAGATTTTGATGATGCAAGCGATTTAGATGAATTAGAGCCGAAAGAAATTGCAGAATTATTATATTTGGCTCACAAAAAAGAACCACTTGCAAGAACATTCTTTCCGCTGTTGAAAAATAGATTTGTTTATTTTTCACATGATGACGGATGGTACAACAAAGTGTATTATCGTAGAATTGCTGATTTTGTAGGAATGTTAAGTAAAGTCATTCCGTATAAACTCGGTGCTTTCGGTAAGAAACGTTTTTCTTTCTTCCAAAAATCAAAAATTTTCCCAGCGATTTCAAAAGAATTGATTATGGGACTTATTCCACTAATGGAAGATGGTCTTTACATAGATCTAGCAGGGAAGATTGAGTCAAGAAGAGGTCTTGAAATTCCGGTATATGTAGTTGGTTCGTATGAAAGTACGGATGAGGTGTTAGATAATATCGATGAATTGAAAGAGGAAGCAACAGAAACAGGTTGGCTCATTTTTGATAAGAAAGAACAAGAGTGGCAATGGGTTGTTGACTAAGAAAACTTGGCGTATGAAGTCAAGTTTTCTTGTCATTTGAAAGGAGTACAAATGAAGAAATATTATACAATTGTGGGTATTATAAGTATTATTCTCGTGGCAATATTACTTATAACTTGTCCGAAAGAATCAGATTTTAAAGTGTATGTACAGGATAAGTATGCGTTGAATTGTAATGAGAGTAGTTTTGAATGCACGCAAAATGTAGATGGTAAAAAAGAAAAACTACAATTTGAAAGTACAGATGCACGAAATGGTGTATTCTTTATGACTGTAAAGCAAACATTTAAAACAGAAGCTGGTGTTTCAAAAGAATATAGCGGAGTAGGAATGTTTGGTACATTTCTTTTTGTTTCAGAGAAGACTTTCTAGTAATAGAAGGTCTTTTTTTTATGCTTATGTTCATATAGATGAAGTAAGACAAGCATAGGAGGGGTATTGATGAAGAACACATGTATTGTTTGTGGCGGTGAGGAGTTTTTTTCCTCAACGTTATATGCACGTACGAAACAAGATTGGGCATATGCACCAAACATGTATCGATTTGAAAAAGTATTTATTGAGCATCGAGATGAAGAAAATTATCCAGTGTTTCAAGAAATTACAGCGAAACATTGTTGTGGATGCGGCCATATTATGTTGTATCATGAATGAACACACCAAGCATGACTTGGTGTGTTTTTTTAAAACGCTGACAAAGCAAGCGGATAAAATAAAGTGAATAAAACAGAAAAACTACCAAAACCAATTGCTGTATATCCAAGTGTTCTTGCTCCGAAATTGACAGCTAATAGACCAACTAAAATTGCTAGGGAGCCGAGCGTAACTGGATAAAAAGCAATGGAGAATAACGAAAGAAATAAAGCGACATAGCCTACCATTGCACCGGTATTTGTACCTTCTATCTCATTTGCAATTTCTTTACGCTTATGTCTAATTGGAATGCCAGCTGGTGATATTTCAGCTGCATACTCTTCGTTTTTTTCACCACTTTTAAAATGATGATTTCTCTTTCTTCGCATGTACATCCCTCTCTTTCAATTGGGTGTACCTATAGTATCTTTCATAAAGAGAAGAACATGAGTATGAGTTAAACCCAAGTAAAGCAAAAATTGGAGAATAAAGATTCCTTCATTAGCATGTATATCTCCTTATGAAGATAAAACAGGAATTTTGGAAAATGATATAGAATGAAATGAGTGATAAAGCGTGAAGGTAGGGGAATGTATGACGAAATTTAATTGGCATGAATCAGCAGAAAAGAAATGGGATAGTAGCGCAGAGTTTTGGAATCAAAATAGTCAAGAGATGTGGGACAGTGGTAGCAGAAGTACAATTATTCCGTTTTTTGAACAATACGTGAAGAAAGAAGCACAAGTGCTCGATGTTGGTTGTGGTGATGGGTACGGTACATATAAATTAAGTAGCGCAGGCTATAAAGCAGTGGGAGTAGATTTATCGGAAGTGATGATTCAAAAAGGTAAGGAGCGCGGAGAAGGACCGAATTTATCTTTTATAAAAGGAGATCTTTCTGCATTACCATTTGAAAATGAGCAATTTGAATCAATTATGGCAATTAATTCTTTAGAATGGACGGAAGAGCCATTACGAGCGTTAAATGAAATAAAGCGTGTGTTAAAGAAAGATGGATATGCATGTATTGCAATTTTAGGGCCGACAGCAAAGCCACGAGAGAACAGTTATCCTCGCTTGTATGGAAAAGACGTTGTTTGTAATACGATGATGCCTTGGGAATTTGAACAGTTAGCGAAAGAACAAGGTTTTAAAGTTATAGATGGCATCGGCGTATATAAGCGCGGAGTAAATGAGAAGATGTTAGGTCAACTACCTACAGAGTTACAACAATCGTTAACATTCTTATGGGTATTTATGTTAAAAAACGTATAAAGAAATGAAAGAATTTTTAGGAGGTAAATAAGTGCAGAAAATACAAAAAACTGATACAATATCATCAGAACCAATTAAAGGGGGACTAGGGTATATGACAACTACTACAACAGTGAAATCCGATATTGAAATCGCACAAGAAGCGAGTATGAAGAAGATTCAAGAAATTGCAGCTGATTTAAATATTTTAGAAGATGAATTAGAGCCATACGGGCATTATAAAGGTAAGTTATCTCTTGATATTTTTAAGCGCTTACAAGATGAGAAAGACGGTAAAGTTGTTTTAGTAACAGCGATTAACCCAACTCCAGCTGGAGAAGGTAAATCAACAGTAACAGTTGGTTTAGGTCAAGCTTTTAACAAAATTGGTAAGAAAACAGTAATTGCACTTCGTGAACCATCTCTTGGACCGACGATGGGATTAAAAGGTGGAGCAGCAGGTGGCGGTTTTTCACAAGTCGTACCAATGGAAGACATTAACCTTCACTTTACTGGAGATATCCATGCGATCACAACTGCCAATAACGCATTAGCAGCGTTTATTGATAATCATATCCAACAAGGAAACACACTTGGAATTGATACGCGTAAAATTGTTTGGAAACGCTGTGTTGACTTAAATGATCGTGCCCTTCGTAACGTAGTAATTGGTCTGGGTGGACCTGTACAAGGTGTACCACGTGAAGACGGTTTTGACATTACAGTAGCATCTGAAATTATGGCCGTGTTCTGCCTTGCAACAGATATTCAAGACTTAAAAGCGCGTCTATCTCGCATCGTAGTTGCTTATAACTTTGCAAATCAACCTGTAACGGTTAAAGATTTAGGTGTAGAAGGTGCGTTAACACTATTATTAAAAGACGCATTAAAGCCGAACTTAGTACAAACGTTAGAAAATACACCAGCTATCATTCATGGCGGACCATTTGCGAATATCGCTCACGGTTGTAACAGTGTTATCGCTACAACAATGGCAGCAAAATTAGGTGATTATGTTATTACAGAGGCTGGATTCGGTGCTGATTTAGGTGCTGAGAAGTTTTTAGATATTAAAGCTCGTGCAGCTGGCATTAAACCAGAAGCAGTTGTTATTGTTGCGACGATTCGTGCGCTTAAAATGCATGGCGGCGTTGCAAAAGATCAATTAAAAGAAGAAAATGTAGATGCATTAGCAAAAGGTATGGAAAACTTACAGAAGCATGTTGAAACAATTCAAAGCTTCGGTGTGCCTTTCGTAATTGCAATTAATAAATTCATTACAGATACAGATGCAGAAGTTACATACTTACAAGAGTGGTGTAATGAGCGTGGCTATGCAGTATCCTTAACAGAAGTTTGGGAGAAAGGTGGCCAAGGCGGAGTTGACCTTGCTGAAAAAGTACTAAAAGAAATCGAAAAAGGTGAAAACAACTACGCACCACTTTATGAATTAGAATTACCATTAGAAGAAAAAATTCGTACAATTGCTCAAAAAGTATATGGCGCAAAAGATATTGAATTTGCTCCGAAAGCACGTAAGCAATTAGCTCAATATGAAGGAGAAGGTTGGAGTAATCTACCAGTTTGTATGGCGAAAACACAATACTCTCTTTCTGACGATGCAACAAAATTAGGTCGTCCATCTGACTTTATCGTTACAATTCGTGAGCTAAAACCATCGATCGGTGCAGGCTTTATCGTTGCGTTAACAGGTACAATGTTAACAATGCCAGGTCTTCCAAAACAGCCAGCAGCACTTCAAATGGATGTAAATGAAGATGGAAAAGCAGTAGGTTTATTCTAAAAGGTTGTAATTCATCTCGTTTATCTGTAAACTATATATACATCAAGTGGCGCCTTTCCATCGAAAGGCGCCTGTTTTTTGGAGGAAATTATGTTTGATCCAACTGCTTTTGACAATTTAAAAGTAATCGTAGAAGGTGCTGTGTATGATTTTGATCTACATGGAGATATTCTTGTAACAGATCGAAAAGATATGATGGATCTTGCTTCATTAAGTCGTATATATCATATCTCATTTCAATTAACAGAACCGTTTGAACCATTAGTAGAAGCAACATTTTCATTATCTGTGGATGCAAAGAACTTGTCTGGTGAAATACTAGAAGTGCCTCAGTTTACACCAGGTTGTGAGATGAAGCTAGCATTTTCATTCCCGTTAGAACAACCAGAAGTAAAATGTGAAGAAATTGAAACATTAATGCGTTCTATATGGGGAAAAGAAAGAATGATTATGCAGAAAGTTTCATACGAATATAATAAGCAAGCGATTTCATATCATAATAAGGTAGAGGTTCTATTTCAAAAAGCGATTACAGAAGACCATGTTGATGATTTAATAGCTGTTATTTCACACATGATAGAAACGGTGCGAACAATACAGCATTTTCTTCAAAAATAGAGATAAAGGAGAAAAACAAATGATAAAAGATATGCAACCATTTTTACAACAAGCTTGGGAGAAGGCTGGTTTTAAAGAGTTAACTGAAATTCAAAAACAAGCGATTCCAACTATTTTAGAAGGACAAGACGTTATAGCTGAATCTCCAACTGGAACAGGAAAAACATTAGCGTACTTATTACCCCTTTTACATAAAATTAATCCTGAAGTAAAACAGCCACAAGTTGTTGTTTTAGCGCCAACACGTGAACTTGTAATGCAAATTCATGAAGAGGTTCAAAAGTTTACAGCAGGAACTGAAATTTCAGGTGCATCTTTAATTGGTGGTGCAGATATTAAGCGCCAAGTTGAAAAATTAAAGAAACACCCAAGAGTAATTGTCGGTTCACCAGGCCGTATTTTAGAATTAATTCGTATGAAAAAGCTAAAAATGCATGAAGTAAAAACAATTGTATTTGATGAGTTTGATCAAATTGTAAAGCAAAAAATGATGGGCGCAGTGCAAGATGTAATTAAATCAACGATGCGCGATCGTCAATTAGTATTCTTCTCGGCGACAATGACAAAAGCGGCAGAAGATGCGGCACGTGATTTAGCAGTGGAACCACAATTAGTACGTGTAACACGTGCAGAATCAAAAAGCTTAGTTGAGCATACGTATATCATTTGTGAGCGACGCGAAAAAAATGATTACGTAAGAAGAATTATGCATATGGGCGATGTAAAAGCAGTTGCGTTCTTAAACGACCCATTCCGTTTAGATGAAATTACTGAGAAATTGAAATTCCGTAAAATGAAAGCAGCAGCTCTTCATGCAGAAGCAAGTAAACAAGAGCGTGAAGCGACAATGCGTGCTTTCCGCGGAGGGAAATTAGAAATTCTACTTGCTACTGATATTGCAGCACGCGGTATCGATATTGACGATTTAACACACGTAATTCATTTAGAGTTACCAGACACAGTAGACCAATATATTCACCGCTCAGGACGTACTGGACGTATGGGTAAAGAAGGAACTGTCGTGTCTCTTGTAACACCACAAGAAGAGCGTAAATTACTACAATTTGCGAAAAAACTAGGCATCGTATTTACGAAGCAAGAAATGTTCAAGGGATCATTTGTAGAAACGAAACCGAAAGCACCAAAGAAAAAGAAACCAGCATTTACTGGGAAGAAAAAGCCTAGATAAATGATAGGGAAGGCGTAACCATTTGTAGTTACGTCTTTTTTGTTTGTAAACAAGCGATAATGGGAATTGTATTAGTGTTTTTAATGTGCCTATCATATATATGCTTCTACTGGGAGTATCGAAAAAAGGGTAGTTTATTTATTTGGTTTATACGAGGAAATAATATAAAAAAAGTCGAATATTAAACTGACACGAAATAATAAAAAGAAGGTACACATATGGATAGGAAATTAGGAATGTTTTTAAATACGAAACATATTGAAGTAAACGAAGGAATACAAAAAGCAAGGGAATGGGATTTAGAATATATTCAATTATATGCTATGAATAAAAACTTTAACTTAGCTAATATCTCAATGGTAGAATGGAATGCTTTAAAGAAAAGCTTATCTTTTAATGGAATAAAGATTCCATCATTAGCAATTAGTTTTGGAGAAAATGGAATTATGGGAATAGAAGCTGAGAGTGCAATAGATCAGTTTAAATATATTACTGACAGAGGTTTGGGGCTTGGGGCAAAGATCATAACAGCTCATATTGGAAAAGTTCCAGATGATGAAAAAAGTGCCTACTATGATAAAATGCTACGTGTTTGTAATGAAATAGGGGACTTAGCGTTCAGATTTGGAGGATTCTTCGCCATTGAGACGGGATCTGAAAAAGCAATAGTATTAAAACGATTTTTAGAAACTGCAAACTCGAAAGGACTAGCTGTTAACTTTGACCCAGCAAATATAATAAGTGATGTAAATGAAAATCCGGGAGAAGGTTTATTACTATTAAAAGATTATATAGTACAAACTCATATTAAAGATTGTAAAGAAGTGAAAAATGATCGTTCAACTAAGTATATAGAAGTCGCAGCAGGGAATGGTGAAGTAGATTTCGATATATTCTTCAAAGTATTAGATAAAATTGGATTCGACGGATATAACATGATTGAAAGAAATGATTATTTTGATGAACTGGATGGGATGAGTCAGTCGATAAATTTTGCAAAGAAGTACATACCAACTCAAAAGGAATAACGATAGTATTTGTAGAAAGCTACATAGAATATAAAAACCATTAGGGGGAAATGTAATGATCCATAAAGTAGGACAAATTATGTTATATGTAAATAATCAAGATGAGGCAGTAAATTTTTGGACGGAAAAGGTAGGGTTTCATGTAGTAGCAGAGGAAGATAACAAGCAAGGAATGAGATGGATTGAAATTGCTCCGACTAACGGTGCAGAAACGAGCATTATATTACATAATAAAGAAGTTATTTCTAAAATGAGCCCAGAATTGAATCTTGGTACACCGTCCTTAATGTTCTTCTCAGAAAATCTTGATCAATTATATACAGATTTAACAAACAAAAATGTTACTGTTGGAGAAATGGTAACTATGCCTTCTGGTAAAGTGTTTAACTTTGCTGATAGCGAAGGGAATTATTTTGCGGTTATGGAGAAGAACCAATAATAATATTGCTATGTGAAAATCCCCCTCAAATATATTTGAGGGGGATTAAATTTTTGAAGTGGATTTTTCATTAGAGAGTTGTTTAATAAAAAATACTCCTTTTTCAATCGCTGTCTCAATATAGCCAACGATTTGGTCAAACGTAAATACTTGTAAGTCTTCATGCAAATATTGCTTTGGATACAACATATCTTCAAAAAGATACTTTCGAAAAGCTAAAACGTTTTCTTTAGAAACCTCTTCAATATCCACAATGTGAGCCTCTTGATTGAGAAGAGAGAAAAGCTGTTGTTCTTGATCGTAATGATGAAGCAACTTTGCATTTAACAATTTAAAATCGTTATAGTACAGGGGTGCGATAGTTTCGTCATTCTCTATTCTATTTTTTAGCCAAGGTAGAAAAAATCCACTTAGCCAATTATCATCGGCGATGAGATGGGTATAATAGCCTAAAATAAATGGGGAATTTATATGTGATTCATATTTATGAAAAAATGAATCATAATCTATTCTTCTCGTATAGTTCTTCGTTGTACCGGCATAAAAATGTGAGGTTCCTTTTTCTTTTTTTGAATGAACAGCATCAGGGGCTACAGCTCCAAGTAAGAAAGAAGTCTTATCGTGAATAGATAGTTTCTCAGCAATACCGTTAGCGATAATAACATGCATAATTCGTGATCCCATGAATGCCACCTCTGTTTCCAGTATTCATTTCAGGAAGAGGACTGAACAGTTAGTATTACTTTCCCTGTACTTTTTCTACTTTCGACCCATTCATGTGCTTTCCCTGCATCTTGAAGTGGAAAAGATTTCGTAGCCTTAATTTGTAAACGTCCGTCACGCAAATAACGGAAAACTTCATTTGCAGTTTCTTGGAGCAGTTCAGGACGCTTTTTTCGTGTGGTTCCAAAGCTAAAACCGAGTATAGAGCGGCAACTTGCATGTAAATCTTTCGTTTGAAAGTTACCAATTTCACCGCTAGCATTACCGAAATGAACGAGGCGACCGTAATAAGCAAGGCAGTTTAAACTTCTTTCAGAAACCGTTCCAGAAATAGAGTCTAAAATTACATCAACCCCTTCACCATTTGTCAGTTCATTGACTTTCTCTACAAAATCTTCATCTTGATGACAAATAACATAATCAGCTCCAGCATCTAAAGCAATTTCTTTTTTTGCTTCACTTCCGACAGTGCCTATAACTGTTCCAGCCTCTAATAGTTTAGCAAGTTGAATAGCAGTAGTGCCAATTCCGCCAGCAGCCGCATGAATGAGTACAGATTCACCTTGTTGAAGCCTTGCAACATTTGCGAGTAAATTATAGCTTGTAAAAGATACGATTGGACAAGCGGCTGCAGTTTGAAAGTCAACTTCATGGGGTAATACGAAAGTAAGATTTTCATTTGCAACAACGTATTCTGCGTAAGATCCATTTTGAGGAAAAGCAATGACACGTTGTCCAGGGTGAATATTTTTCACATGAGAACCGACACGTTCTACAATACCAGTGGCATCTATACCTAGAATAAAAGGTAGTGCTTTATTTCCTTTTTTACCATAACGTGATTTAATATCAGCGAAATTTACACTAGTAGCAACTACGCGAATTAAAACTTGATCTTCTGAAATAGCCGGTATATCAAAATCTGTATATTTCATCACTTCAGGACCACCGAACGACGTTACAACGATAGCTTTCATTATATGTCCTCCTAAATTTGACTATATAAATTATTTTAAATCTTTATCAGAAATTGGAAAATTATATAATAGTTATGTGTGGTTATAAGTGAAGCTTATGAACTCAGTGGATCATTATATTAATTTATATAAAAAACTTTTTCGGAAAAATCGAACGAAATATGAATTACCTGCCAATATATAGTGTAAGACAAAGGAGGGCTGGAATATGAAGGGTGAAATAGATTACGCACATTTAATTCAATTAACTTTATCAGGCAATAAAGAAGCGTATAGCGAATTGTATGATGTAACGATTCAAGAAGTATATAAAACAGCACATTTTTTAATTGAAGATAAAACGGATGTAGATGATGTCGTTCAAGAAGTATACATACAGCTATATGAATCGCTTCGTAAATATGATAGCGAGAAGCCATTTCGCCCTTGGCTAATTGGGCTTGCGATTAAACAAATTCATTCTTATAGAAGAAAGAGGTGGATGCGACTACGAATTATAAAAAAAGCAGAAGAGCAAAGAAAGCCAGTGCAAATTGATTTTTCTAACGATGTTGTAAGTAAAATATCAAACCAAAAACTAATCGAACTCATTCATAAATTACCGTATAAATTGAAACAAGTTATTATCTTAAGATACTTACACGATTATTCACAAGAAGAAGTAGCACAAATATTACATATTCCAATCGGTACAGTGAAATCTAGAATTCATGCGGCATTAAAGAAACTACGTCAAAAAGAGCAAGTAGAAGAAATTTTTTTAGGAGAGGTAGGGAATGTGAAATGAGTTTAGATTGTAGAGTTAGGGAATCTATACAAGAAGAAGCAAAGGGTATTGTTGCCCCGCCGGATTTAAAAGAAAAAGTAATCGTGCAAATAAAAATGAAGCACGGCGGGAGTAAGAGGAAGAAACGCCTTATCGCAGGAGTACTTGCAGCAGCTCTTTTAATCCCGACGACAGGTTTTGCGTACCAATCTATTATGGCGGATGGTATATATGGATCTTTTGAGAATTTAAAAAAACATGCCGGAGCAATGACATTAGAAACGTATATGCGTTTTAATGCAAAATTATCAGAAGCGAAAGATGAAATGGGTGCGAAGGAATATGAAGAGTTTACAAAAGAACTGAAAAAATTAACTAATGCAAAGCTTGCGTACGGAGATTCGAACGGTAATATAGATTATGATGGATTATCACCAGCAAAAAGAGAAGAAATGAAAAAGGTAAGTATGGGCCTTCAACCATACTTTGATAAATTAAATGGTCATAAATCTAGTAAAGAAGTATTAACGCAAGAAGAGTTTGATCGCTATATGGAAGCTTTAATGACACATGAAATAGTACGAGTGAAGACAAAATCAACTGGTGCAATAAAAATAGAAGAAGTACCTGAGGCGTACAAAGAAAGATTTATTAAAGCGGAGCAGTTTATGGAGTATGTAGATGAAAAGGTGCGATAAGTAGAAAAGCTCAAAGCTTTCTTTCGTTTAACTATTACATATTGATTATGTAAACAATAAAAAATGAGTATACAATCTACGTGATTGTATACTCATTTTATTATTACTTAAATTTTCTTACCGCATGAATAGCGACTCTTACAAGTAATATCGCACTTATAAATAAACCACCGTAACCAACGACACTTAAAAATTGATCATTTGGCTCTGTCGCACTGTTTGCTAAATGCAATACGCCTACCGAAATCCCACCAAATGCAGTTCCAATAAACGCAATGAGGAATTGTGAGATAAATGTAGTAATAAACGATGCATTTGTTTCGTCAGAGAAAAAGCCAACCTTAACGGATAGTTCTCCGTTTTCTAGTTTTGAACTTAAATCATCTAGTTTTCTAGGAATGCGTCGCATGGCAGGTAACATAGCGAGTAATTCGTTTGTTGCAGCTTCTTTTAAACTAGAATAATTGTTAACTGGCATGAAACTAGCTGCATAATCTTTCGCAAAGCGCTTCGCTTCGTCCATTAAATTGAATTCGGGATTTAGTTGCAGCATCGTTCCTTCTAGCGTAATTAGAGAGCGGAAAGCCCCTGCAACCATTGGATAAAACGCTAATTCAAACTCAGCGATTATTTGAAACAACCCTTGAATAAATTCTTCAGAACCGTTTGTAGAGCCGTACGTACTTTGGATTAATAATTGGCTGATAGATTGTTCTAATCCTTCTTTATCAACATTTGGTTTCTTTTCAACTAATTGAAGCAGTCCATCAAGCAAGACATATGAATTTTTGCGCTCAAAGCCAATAAGTAGCCGCTTGAATGCATCTTGTTGTAGGGTTCCTAATCTTCCGACAGAACCGAAATCAAGTAATGCAGGAGTGCCATCACGAAGAATATACACATTACCTGGATGAGGGTCTGCATGGAAAATACCTTTAAAGAAAATTTGCTCTAAAATACAATCAAAGAGTTGCCGTTGTACTTTTTTCGTATCAATTTGTAATTCATTTAATAATGCTGACCCACTTTTAACACTTACTCCATCTAAAAATTCAAGCACAAGTATTTTTGAATTACTGTATTTTTTATATACTTTCGGTATTTTTACTTTCGTTTCACTATTTTTTAGTGAATCAGACACTTGTTCGAAGTTACGAGCCTCAATTTTGAAATCAATTTCTTCTTTCATTGCGATAGAGAAGCCATGTGCTAAATCAAGAAAGCCGATATTTTTAGCCCAAGTTGATTTGTTGGAAATCCATAAAGAAAAGTGAATTAAAATATCTAAGTCACGTTTAATTGTCTCAGAAATATTAGGACGTAGTAGTTTAACGACGACATCCTGGTCGTTTTCTTTCAACTTTGCTTTATGTACTTGGCCAATAGAGGCGGCAGCTAACGGTTCCATTTCAAAGGAGCTGAAGATTTCATCTTTTGGTGTATGTAGTTCCTTTTTCAATATTTCTTCAACTTGTTTTTGTGATAAACGTGTTACATTTTCCTGAAGGTTTGATAACTCGTGAATAAAAACAGGTGGTAATAAATCAGAGCGAGTTGATAAAACTTGTCCGAATTTAATAAATACACCACCGCATTCTTCTAGTGTATTTCGAAGTGAAGTGGCGAGCTTACGATCTGCTTCTGGTGAGCGCTTTAAAGCTAAATATTTTCCCATTCCGTGTTTTATTGCAATAGAAGAGACGCGCATATATCTTTTTTGTCTACCAATCTTAGCGAAGAATTTTGAAATAGGATTTCGGCTTTCCGTTACTACGTCATCCATTTCGCCACGCCTAATAGGATCAAATAATTCAAAAACTAGGTAACAAAGCATCGATACAATTAATGAGCTTCCTAGCCAAAAATATCTATCAACACCGACAACCGATTCATCTTGATAACGTAAATATAAAAACCAATACAGAGCAGACGTAAGTGAAACACCTACAGTGGCTGCACTTGCTTGTTTGAAAAGATTTAGTTTTGTACCAATGAGTCTACCACTAATAAAAGACATAATGACTGCTAGTAGAAAAAATTGAAAAAACATTGTATCATTCCTCCGAAATTTATTCGATAACTGTATTATACAGGAATATAAGTATTCTAAAAACAAGCCAAGGCAGTACAATCCTTGACTTGCACGATTAAATAAAGCATTCAATTATATTTTTTCATCGTTGCATTGTCCTTTTGTATAAAACAATCTAAAAGGGAATAACCAGCTATTAAACTAATAATCGTAACAAAAGTTGTATTTATTAGAATAATATTAACTAAATAAGGTAGGTATTCGGCAAGTGGTGAAAAGAGTAGTGCTGGGGAAAAGGAAATGAATAGTGTAGGCACTGTAATAGCAATAAATTTATCCGGTTGAAAGCTCCAGTTTTGTTTACTCGTTTCGCGATTAATAGATTGAAGGAATCGTAATAAAATGCCAACTATAAGAGGGAAGAGTGTAAAGTAGAATAATCTTGGATAAACGTTAAAGTTCACTTGTGCATCTGTATCTAAATAAAATTGAATTTTTACTCCTACAAATAATAATAAAACGATAAATAATGTGAAGCAGAGGTATAGCATCAATTTTTGCATTATATTCCACCATCCTTTACTCAAAATATATTCAAAAAAAGAAGAGATATACAATAACTACTGTTGTATATCTCTTCTTTTACTGTTAGTTAATAGTGGAGTTTGCTTTTTCTTGCTTCGTGAAATAATCAATAATGCCCATTGCGCTAATTTCTATATCTAAATGTAAAATATTATAAACGGAATGATCTGATGGAACGTTTAACTTTGTAAGATGAGAAGAGATTTTATCCATTAACAAAGTTTGTAAAGCTTTAGTCGCTTCATCGAAATCATTATACTTGTCAAAGACTTCCTTACCAGTCTGAACGAAAATAGGTAGCCAATGTTCCAATTGATTGTATACTTCTGTAACATGAGAGGATGCGCCGTAATGACCGAAATAAATAGTATCTACATTCATGCTTTGAATGTGATTTTTAGAAGCAATCATCGCATCTGGTTGGAATTGTGAAGGGGACGTTGATGGTAGATATAACTCTACATCAACGTCTGCGAGTTCTCTATAATAAATTCCAATTGTATCGCCAGTAAAAATCCCGTTTGTTAATGAATCGTGAATGCTAATATGGTGCTTCGCATGTCCTGGTGTATCATAAAATGTAAGGGTGCGGTCTTTTGCAATTTTTAACATATCACCATGTTGTACAATATGAACACGTTCTTCTTCAATTGGAAGAATTGGGTCAAAGAGTTTATCGAAATCTTCTTTGTAGACAGCTTTTGCACCTAAAATAAGTTTTGTTGGATCAATCATATGACGAGCACCACGAGAATGCACATATAACGTAGCATTTGGGCACTTTTCCATCATTAAACCAGCTGCGCCAGCGTGATCTAAATGCACATGTGTAACGATAATGTTTTTAACATCGTTTAAATCAATATGTAATTGTTGTAAGCCGTCTAAAATATACGGAAGAGAAGGGGCTGCACAAGTTTCAATTAAAGTAATATCGTCACCTAATAAAACGTACGTACCTGTTCGTTCATTATGCTGTAAATCGAAATCATCAATAAGATATAGGTGAGAAGATAATTGCTCTACTTTTTTCATAGTTACCACTCCTTATATACTGCATGTTTTTATTATACGCTAAAATAGAAAAAAGGCAGAAAACGAAGCTCGTCTTCTGCCTTTTTGTAATATTATTATTTCGTTTGTTGTTTATTAACAGACATAATGAACAGTCCAACAATCCCGCCTACTAATGGAAGCATAATCTCTCCTGCTAAATTAAAGTAGGAGCTTAAGAATAAACCATTTACATCGATTACCCAGCCAGTAACATACAATAACATCATATATAGTACGAAATAAAACTCGCGATTTGAAATCGTTTCATGTTGTGCAGTTTTCATAATGAACACCATCCTTTTCTTTTATAATGGAATATAAACTGTCACATTTTGTTCACAATTCAATTGTAAAACTTTCCATCATAAAAGTCTAGTAGTTTGTGTCGAATTTTCGAACAGAAATAAAGCGCTATCATTACAACTTATAAGTACGTAATAAGAGCTGTATATTCACGAATGTAGTATAGTATAAACATAGAATGATAGTGAAGAGAGGGGCAAAGACAATGACAGTTTATGATTTTTCAGCTAAAACAATTACAGGTGAAGAAAAATCGTTAAAAGATTACAAAGGAAAAGCACTTCTTATTGTCAATGTAGCTAGCAAATGTGGTTTCACACCACAATATAAAGGATTACAAGAGGTATATGATAAATATAAAGACCAAGGACTCGAAATACTCGGATTTCCTTGTAACCAATTCGGGGGACAAGAACCAGGTACAGAAGCGGACATTACTAGTTTTTGTGAATTAAACTACGGTGTAAACTTCCCGATGTTTGCAAAGGTTGATGTGAAAGGTGATAAGGCTCACCCTCTATATACATACATGACAGAACAAGCACCAGGTTTACTTGGTATGAAAGCAGTGAAATGGAATTTTACGAAGTTTTTAATCGGAAAAGACGGGAAAGTAGTAGGGCGTTTTGCTCCGCAGACGAAGCCGGTAGATTTAGAGGTTGAGATTGAGAAGGTGCTTGGAGAATAATTAGGAGTTTCACTTTATTAAAAAACGTCTCAAAGAACAATGTAGTTCTTTGAGACGTTTTCTTTAAACTCACATTTTCAAGATTAAATAACTGTATCAAAGCCATCTGATTTAGGTAGAGAAGCTGCTTTTTTCATAAGCACTTCCCATAAGTGTACAGATTTCTTCCATTCTTCTGCAGCCTGCTCCTGTTTATACATAGCGTTCTCATAACTGGCAGTAAGTTGTTGCATATCGGCCGAGTTGTAAAGTGTATCGATATGGAGAGCGTATTCTCGGAATGTTTGACTTTCACTCCGTGGTATGCCAATTCTCGCAAATTGTTTTAAAAGTGCACCGTAAGCTTTTTGATAAACAGCATCATTTTTTCGGTATTTATAGAAATGAATAATAAGAAATGTCATCCAGTTCATTCTAGTGGTGAAGAGAATGTATCCTATAATACTAATTAGTATCGTAGAGAGGAATACGTACCACCAAGAAAAACTAGTTTTAGAATTTGTGACCTTTTTAGTAGAAGCTTCTTCTGTATTTTCTATTAAACTTTTAAGTTTTGCTTCATTATTTCGTTGTTGTATTTGCTCGTTATTAGAATTATTTGCTTCGCTATTTTGTGAAATAGGAGCAGGCGTATTATTTATAAAATTATAGGGATTGGTAAATCCTTTTGTTGGTTCGAATGGAATCCATCCGTATCCTGGGAAATATACTTCGACCCAAGAGTGTGCGTTATCGTTCGTGATTGTATAAACATCCGCACCTTCTGCAGAGGCAAGTGTATTGTCAAGAGTTCCTTCTGTATAGCCTTTTACCCAGCGAGCAGGAATCCCTGCAGAACGAAGTAGTACAATCATAGACGTCGAAAAATTATTACAGTAGCCGCTTTTTGTATCGAAAAGGAATTGATCTACATAATCTTGGCTTTTGGCAGGGAATAAGACATTCGTTGATTCGTATGTAAAAGAGTTGTCTGTGAAGTAATTTTCAATAGCTAATACTTTATCATATCGGTTGTCTTTATCATTTGTAAGATTGACAGCCAAGTCTTTTACGCGCTGTGGTAATGACTCGGGAAGTTGTGTGTACTTTGTCATAAAATAAGGGTTTGTTTCTTGACCTTCATTTGTTTTTACAGCTTTCAAGTTTTCTATGGAAAACTCAGGGATCTCATATGTTACTTTATACGAATGTAAAGTAGTAGAAGAGTCTTCATTCATTGTATAAATTTTTTCTGAAAACGGGTCAACACTGTATGATACATCAGAAGAAGCCTCAACTGATACTAATCCTGCTGGATAGGTAAGGTGAGGGTAACTTTTTTGCATGGTAATTGTTGCCTCAGTCGTTTCCGTTTTTGTATTTTGTTCGTACCAGCTTACGACGTCGTTTTTATTTTTAAAAGAAATCTTTTTCGGATTTTCAGAAATTTCCCAGCCTTTTCCTGTATAGAAATCTTTTGTTTCTACTCTCCAATAGTGTTTGTTTTGCGTTCGTGCTGTGAAAACAATTGTAGGATCCGCCTTAAAAGGACCACCTAATCGCGAGTCATCTAAACCATACCCAATTGTAGAAACTTTTTGTTCTTTACTTGCTTCAGATGTGTTGAATTTTAAAAAATCCATTGGGTTTGGCCATTGAGGGCCAAATTTTGGAGCAAAGTATGCGATGGTTGCTAATAATACAATAAATATTGTAAGTGGTCTAAGTAATTTTGAGATTTCCCTAGCATAATTTTGTAAGTGTTCACGCTCTTTTATTCGTTCTACTTGAAGAAGACTAAGCATAAAAAATCCGATGACAACAGTTCGAATAATAGCGTAGTTTGCATTGTATAAATGTAAGTTATGAAAAGTTGCGATATAAATAATAGTCAATACAAGAAATAGAAACCCACGTTTTTTATGAATAATCCAAAATGAAGTGAAAGAACTCAAAAACCAAAATGAGAGAAAAAATAAAACGGTCGGAAAAACTGGAGAAATATCTAGTAAATTCCCTTGGAAAAATAGGGAGGAATTTCGAGACATATCAGAAAAGAATGTTGTTAGCCAAGATAGATTTATAAAAGCATTTTTATAATATAGGGAATGAATGATAAATAGGACTGTGATAATTTTTATTGGAATCTGCCACCTCGTCTGAAAAAAAGAGAGAGCGAAGCAAATTCCTATAAATGTTACGAAAATATCTAATCTACCTACATTTGTAATGCCTATAAGAGGTCTTAGCCATTCTAGTAAAAGAAGAAATACACATGCATGCATAAAGAATCTGTTCGTATCCCACTTGTATTTTGTTTGTAATGTTATCATTTGCTCACCTCAAAAAACACGTTTGTATACCGGTTTTCATAAACCGTGTTTACAAATATTTGTCGTTTTTTTAGAGTTTCTATTATACTGATTTCTCGGTGTGAAAGTTGATTCGCTTTTTCTTTCACGACAAAAACCATACATTTTCTATTTTTTATAGCAGCACAATCAGCCGCCTTTTGAATATCGGGAGAAAGATTACTGGTCACGAGTATAACCGTGACGGGCTCATAAATTTTTTTTAGTTCCATGTCTACACTCTGGGAGAGCGGGAATACACTGTCTGCTTGCACTTTTGCTAAATGACAAAGGATTTGTTGTAACTGCGTATCTCCATTGTCTAAAGGGAAGATAGTTTGTTCTTTTCCGATAGACACGAATGATGCTGGTGAATTTTGTTTCAAGACAGCCCTTACGATAGAGGCAGTAAATGTGACGACTGATTCGAATAGAGGAGACTCGGTTCTGTCTATGAATATCATGACATTATGGCTGCGCTGCTGTTCAAACTCTTTTGTCATAATATTGTTTGTTCGTGCAGTTGCTTTCCAATCAATCCATGAAAAGCGATCACCAGGTTTATAGTCTCTGACACCGACAGAGATTGTAGAGTCTTTTGCTGAATTTATATTTGCTGAAAGCGCTCCTTGTTCGAAATGATTTTCCAATTGTCGATATGCTATATCTACATACTGGGGATAGACTAAAAATGTATCTGGAACTGAAAAAGTTACTTCTTTCTCTATCATGCCGAATAAATCGCCGGTTTTGACACGAACGCTTGAAAAAGTGTGCTCGCCTCTAGGGATTGTGTCAATAACATATTGAAACGAAATATTTCGTTTCAATCCTGGGAAGAGTACTACCTTATTCATCTTTGTTTGTTTACAACTTATAAATTGTGGTGGCAGTTCATCTTCTATAACTAAATAAAGTAAGGGAAAAGGAAATTTTCTTTTTATTGTAATCGTGCTTACAAATTGTTCTCCTACTACATATCCATTTTGGTTTGTTATTCGCTTTACTTCAGCGTCCCGTAAAGCGTAGAAGGGGAGTAGTAGCGAATAAAGAGCAATGGGAATTATGCTGTAAAACAAAAACCAACTGACAAACCCGCCTTGAAACATAGCGTACATAAATGTTAAGACTAGGCATAAAGGGAGTAGCAATAACTTTATAACGTGATATAGCGCTCGCAGCATTCGTTTCATCAAGGGTTCATCGTCCTTTGAGTAGGCACGGTAGTTCGTGCAACGATTTTTGCGATAACTTGTTCGCCAGTTATTCCTTCAAATTTTGCTTCCATTTTTAGAATGAGTCTATGTGCTAAAACGTAAGGAGCTAAAAATTTAACATCGTCTGGAATAACATAATTCCTGCCATGGATAAATGCATAAGCTTGTGAAGCTTTCATTAAAGCAATCGAGCCACGTGGACTTGCACCTAACTGTATAGAACTGTACGTACGAGTCTGATTAACAAGCTTTACAATGTAATGCTTAATTGCTTTGTCCATACTTACTACCCGTACGCTTTGTTGTAAATAAAGTAATTCTTGTATTGTAGTAATGGTTTGTAATTGAGAGAGTGGATTTGTTTTTTCCATCCGGTTTAAAATTTCAAATTCTTCCTCTGGTGTAGGATATCCCATTTTTAGTTTCAATAAGAAACGATCGAGCTGAGCTTCTGGTAGAGAATATGTTCCTTCATATTCGACCGGATTTTGTGTAGCCATGACAAAGAACGGTTTTGGTAAAGGTCTTGTAATGCCATCTATTGTAATATTGCCTTCTTCCATACATTCAAGTAAAGCAGATTGTGTCTTTGGAGATGTACGATTAATTTCATCAGCAAGTACAAAATTCCCCATAATTGGTCCAGGCTTGAACTCAAATTGGAGCTCTTTCGGATTATAAATAGAAACTCCTGTTACATCTGACGGCAATAAATCAGGTGTAAATTGAATTCGCTTATAATCAGCATCAATGGATTTAGAAAGAGCACGTACTAGCATTGTTTTCCCGACACCAGGAACATCTTCTAATAGCACATGACCTTCAGCTAAGAGAGCTGTCAAAGCTAAGATTGTTTCTTTTCGTTTTCCGACCATTATTTTTTCAATATTATTGATTATTTTTTCTACAGTGGGATGTAATGAATCAAGCTGGGGCATCGTAATCCTCCTAATGTTATTATCGTTTTCTAATCAATTTAGTGGACATATTTCTAATTCTATATGTAGATAGTAAAGGTCTAACTTAAATTCTGAGAATATTCAGATTATTTATTTCAATTACATCTAGTATAATTGTTTCCGTAACTAAGGGCAATACAGTAAATAATGATTTGTAGTTTTATGTAAAATAAGACTCGATATAAAATAATAACATTGGGAAAAATATTTTTACATACAATTTATACTCTTTTCCTTATGGCAGTTTTGAAATAATATCAAAACTCTTTTTCTTTTGCAAAATAGTCGATACCTCAAAATACCATTCTCCTAATAATTAAGATTAACCATAATCTTCACAACGGAACACAAGATTTTCTCACAAACTTATTTTCTACTGAATTTTTGACAATCTCTTGAACTGTGCGAAATGTCACATCTGTATTTTACAACCTCTCTTATAGTAAGGGTATGTAAGAGAGACGTATTAAAGGAGTGAACAGTATGAAGAAAAAACCTTCAGCACTAATGAGACGTTTAAAATATTTTTCACCAATAGATCGTTATAACGATAATCATACACAAGAAACATATGAAGATCGCGAATGGGAAAATGTGTACAGAAAGCGTTGGCAGCATGATAAAGTAATTCGTTCTACACATGGCGTAAACTGTACTGGCTCATGTAGTTGGAATATATATGTGAAAGATGGAATTGTGACTTGGGAAGGACAGGAGCTTAACTATCCAACGACAGGTCCTGACATGCCTGATTTTGAACCACGAGGATGTCCACGTGGAGCGAGTTTTTCTTGGTACATTTATAGTCCGCTTCGTGTGAAATATCCGTATGTACGTGGTGTTCTTTGGAATATGTGGCAAGAAGAATTACAAAATAACGAGTCCCCATTAGGCGCTTGGAAAAGCATTGTGGAAAACCCTGAAAAAGCACGTACGTATAAGCAGGCGCGTGGTAAAGGGGGATTCATTCGTGCGAATTGGGATGAAGTGTTACAACTTGTTTCTGCTTCATTACTATACACAGTATTGAAATACGGTCCAGACCGAAATGTTGGTTTCTCGCCAATTCCAGCTATGTCGATGTTAAGTCATGCAGCTGGTAGTCGCTTTATGCAACTTATGGGTGGACCAATGCTTAGTTTCTATGATTGGTACGCAGATTTACCACCAGCTTCTCCGCAAATTTGGGGTGATCAAACAGATGTACCAGAAAGTAGTGACTGGTATAACTCTGGTTACATTATGACATGGGGTTCAAATGTACCGATGACGAGAACACCAGATGCTCACTTTTTAGCAGAGGTTCGATATAAAGGAACGAAAGTCGTTTCTGTCAGTCCTGACTTCGCTGAATCTACAAAGTTTGCGGATGATTGGATTAGTGTGAAACAAGGTACAGATGGTGCACTTGCGATGGCAATGGGGCATGTGATCTTACAAGAATTTTACGTAGATAATCAAGTGGAATATTTCACAAAGTATGCGAAGCAATATACTGATTTTCCTTTCTTTGTCACATTGAAACAAAAAGGAGATCAATTCGTTGCTGATCGTTTCTTAAACGCTGCTGATATTGGACGCGAAACGAAGTTAGGAGAATGGAAACCTGTTCTTTGGAACGAGAACACGAATGATTTTGCAACACCTCATGGCACAATGGGCTCACGTTGGGATAACGAAAAGAAATGGAACTTGCGTTTAGAAGATGAAGAAACAGGTGAAAAGATTGATCCACGTCTTTCTTTACTTGGAATGGAAGAATCGATTGGAACTGTACAAATTCCGTACTTCTCTGATGATGGAAACAAAGTATTAGAACGTACAATTCCAGTGAAAAAGGTTATGACAGAAGAAGGCGAAGTGTTCGTTACAACTGTATACGACTTAACGTTAGCAAATTACGGTGTGAACCGAGGTCTCGGCGGACAAGAACAGAAAGACTTCAATGATGATGTACCATTTACACCTGCATGGCAAGAGAAAATAACAGGAGTGAAACGAGAGCTAATCATTCAAATCGCTCGTGAGTTCGCACAAAATGCTGTTGATACGAACGGTCGCTCAATGATTATTGTCGGAGCTGGTATTAACCATTGGTTTAACTCAGATACGATTTATCGCGCAGTTTTAAATCTTGTACTTCTCGTCGGGGCACAAGGTGTAAACGGCGGTGGCTGGGCGCATTACGTTGGGCAAGAAAAATTACGACCAGCAGAAGGATGGCAAACAATCGCGATGGCAAAAGATTGGCAAGGGCCACCAAAATTACAAAATGGTACATCTTTCTTCTATTTCGTAACAGATCAATGGCGCTATGAAGATACACCAGTTGGACATTTAGCATCACCAGTGGAAGGAAACTCTCGTTATCAACATCACGGTGATTACAATGTATTAGCAGCACGACTCGGCTGGTTACCTTCTTATCCTACATTTGAGAAAAATGGAATTGAACTATATAAAGAAGCTGTTGCTGCTGGTGCAACAACACAAGAAGAAATCGGAAAATATGTTGCACAAAAACTAAAAGAAAAAGAACTGAAATTTGCAATTGAAGATCCAGATAACAAAAATAACTTCCCGCGCACCTTATTCGTATGGCGTGCGAACTTAATTTCAAGTTCCGGTAAAGGGCACGAATATTTCTTAAAACATTTACTAGGTACAACAAACGGATTAATGAATGACGATAGTGATTCATTACGACCAGAAGAAATTAAGTGGCATGAAGAAGCGCCAGAAGGGAAGCTTGATTTACTCATTAATTTAGATTTCCGTATGGCTGGAACAGCACTGTATTCTGATATTGTATTACCAGCTTCAACTTGGTACGAAAAACATGATTTAAGTAGTACAGATATGCATCCATTTGTGCATCCTTTTAATCCAGCAATCGGTTCACCGTGGGAAGCACGCTCTGACTGGGATATTTTCACTTCACTTTCTAAAGCTGTGTCAGATTTAGCGAAGAAAATTGATCTTGAACCAATGAAAGAAGTTGTTGCAACACCACTTCTTCATGATACACCGCAAGAATTAGCGCAACCACTTGGCAAGATTAAAGATTGGAGTAAAGGTGAATGTGAACCAATCCCGGGTAAAACGATGCCACAAATTCATGTTGTCGAAAGAGATTATAAAACGATTTATGACAAAATGACTGCGCTTGGACCGAATGTCGGAAAACAACCGATTGGTACGAAAGGGATCTCTTGGTCTGCGGAAAAAGAATATGAGCAATTAAAGAGCAAATTAGGAGTTGTTCGAACGGATTCTATCGCGAAAGATTGCCCAGACATAAAAGAAGCAATCAATGCTGCTGAAGCGGTATTAACACTATCTTCTACAACAAACGGTCATATGGCAGTAAAAGCATGGGAAGCACTTGAAAAACAAACAGATCTAAAATTACGTGATTTAGCAGAAGAACGTGAAGAGGAATGCTTCACATTCGAACAAATTACAGCACAGCCGAAAACAGTAATTACTTCTCCAGCATTTACAGGTTCAGAAAAAGGTGGACGCCGTTACTCACCGTTTACAACAAATGTGGAACGTCTTATCCCTTGGAGAACGATAACTGGTCGACAATCTTTCTACTTAGACCATGACATGATGAAAGAATTTGGTGAAACGATGGCAACATTTAAACCAATTCTGCAACATAAACCGTTCCGTAAATCACGGCCCGAAGTAGAAGGGAAAGAGATTACACTAAACTATTTAACACCGCATAATAAGTGGTCGATTCATAGTATGTACTTCGATTCATTACCGATGTTAACGCTATTTAGAGGTGGTCCAACTGTTTGGATGAATAAAGAGGACGCTGCTGAAGCGGGTGTTGCAGATAATGATTGGATTGAGTGCTTTAATCGTAACGGTGTTGTTGTAGCGCGTGCTGTTGTAACGCATCGTATACCGAGAGGAATGGCATTTATGCACCATGCGCAAGATCGTCACATTAACGTACCTGGTACGAAATTAACAAGTAACCGCGGGGGAACGCATAATAGTCCAACTCGAATTCACGTAAAACCGACACATATGATTGGTGGATACGGTCAATTAAGTTATGGATTTAACTATTATGGTCCGACTGGGAACCAGCGCGATTTAAACGTTGTAATTCGCAAACTGAAGGAGGTAGATTGGCTTGAAGATTAAAGCACAAGTCGGAATGGTAATGAACCTAGATAAATGCATCGGCTGCCATACTTGTAGCGTAACGTGCAAAAACACCTGGACAAATCGTCCAGGTGCTGAATATATGTATTTCAATAACGTAGAAACAAAACCTGGAATTGGTTATCCGAAACAATGGGAAGATCAGGATAAATATAAAGGCGGCTGGGAATTGAAAAATGGTGAAATTCAGCTGAAATCTGGTTCGAAAATGAAGCGTCTTATGAACATTTTCCACAATCCAGATCAACCAACAATTGATGATTACTTTGAACCTTGGAATTATGATTATGAAACATTAACAAATAGCCCACAGCGTAAGCATCAACCAGTTGCTCGTCCGAAATCAGCAATTACAGGCGAATTTATCGACAAAATTGAATGGGGTCCAAACTGGGAGGACGATTTAGCAGGCGGACATATAACAGGATTACAAGATCCGAACGTAAAGAAAATGGAAGAAGAAATTAAAACAGATTTTGAAAACGTCTTTATGATGTATTTACCACGCATATGCGAACATTGTATGAATCCATCGTGCGTATCATCTTGTCCATCTGGTGCAATGTATAAACGTGAAGAAGACGGGATTGTACTTGTGGATCAAAATGCATGTCGTGCTTGGAGATTCTGCGTATCATCTTGTCCATATAAAAAAGTGTATTTTAACTGGCAAACGAATAAAGCTGAAAAATGTACAATGTGTTTCCCACGTATTGAGGCTGGTATGCCAACAATTTGTTCAGAAACATGTGTAGGACGTATCAGATATATTGGGGTAATGCTATATGACGCTGATAAAGTAAAAGAAGCAGCGTCTGTTGAAGACGAAAAAGATTTATATGAATCTCAGCTTACTGTTTTCCTAGATCCAAATGATCCAGAAGTGGCAGCTGAAGCGAAAAAACAAGGCATTCCTGAAGAATGGATTAAAGCGGCACAACAGTCACCAATCTATAAAATGATTATCGATTGGAAAATTGCTCTACCTCTTCACCCAGAGTATCGTACAATGCCAATGGTTTGGTATATCCCGCCGCTTAGCCCAATTATGAATATGGTGGAGGGAAAAGGTAGTAACTGGCAAGCAGAAGAGATTTTCCCTGCTATTGATAATATGCGTATTCCAATTCAATATTTAGCGAATTTACTCACTGCAGGAGATGAATCACATATTCGTCTTACATTGAAAAAAATGGCTGTTATGCGAACGCATATGAGAGCAATGCAAATTAATAAAGAACCAAATGAAGCTGTATTAAAAGAACTTGGCTTAACGAAACAGGATGTAGAAGATATGTATCGTCTTCTTGCTATCGCAAAATATAAAGATCGTTTTGTTATCCCGACATCTCACAGAGAACAAGTTGCAGATTTATATAGTGAACAAGGAAGCTGTGGTTTATCATTCGCAGGTGGTCCAGGCTCTTGTATGACAATTTCTTAAATAATGGGGGCGGAAAAATATGAAACAAAGTTTACAAACTGCTTTTTCATGTTCTTCATTTCTTCTCTCCTACCCAGAAATCGGGTGGAGAGAAACTTTAACTGAATTACAAGAAGAGATGGAAGCGATTGAACAGGACGATGTTAAAGCTTCACTTACAGCATTTATAAAACAAGCGCTAAATAAAACGAACGATCAACTCATTGATGGTTACGTATATACATTTGATTTTGGTAAAAAGACGAATATGTATTTAACGTATATGAACACTGGTGAACAAAGAGAAAGAGGGATTGAATTACTAGAGTTAAAGCAGCATTATAAAAAATCAGGTTTTGAAGTAACAGATAAAGAATTACCTGATTATTTACCGCTATTGCTTGAGTTTTTTGCAAATGCAAATGAGCAAGACAGTGAACCAATTATGAGTAAATACAAGGAGAACATACAAGCATTACACGTTCAGTTAAAAGAAGCAGGTAGTATGTATGAACCAATTCTTGCGGCTGTTCTACTCGCTATCGATACATGGGGTGTACAGACAAATTAGAAAGGAGAGTTGTTAAAATGATGGATCAATTTCTATGGGTATTGTTTCCCTATATCATTTTTGCAATCTTTATCGGTGGACATATTTTTAGATACAACTATGATCAATTTGGATGGACATCAAAATCTAGTGAACTATTAGAAAAGAAAATGCTCCGAATCGGAAGTCTATTATTCCACTTTGGGATTATGTTCGTAATTGGCGGTCATGTTATGGGGATTTTAATTCCAGAAGCTGTATACCGTTCAATAGGTATTTCTGAGCATATGTATCATGTAGTAGCAATTAGTTTTGGACTTCCGGCAGGTGTTGCTTCTATCATCGGTTTAATTATATTAACGTACCGCCGCGTAACTGTAAAACGTATCATTGCAACGAGTACAAAGGGAGATTATATTGCGCTTATTTTATTACTTATCGTAATGCTAGCAGGACTTTCTTCAACATTTTTAAATATCGATTCAAAAGGATTTGATTATCGTACAACAATTGGCCCTTGGTTCCGAAGCCTCTTTATTTTCCAACCGAAAGTTGAATATATGATGGAAGTACCAGTATGGTTTAAAATTCATATTCTTGCAGGGATGGGTTTATTCGCAGTATGGCCATTTACAAGACTAGTACATGTATTTAGTGCCCCAATTAAATATATAAGCCGTAGCTATGTAATTTACAGAAGACGTATTCCTAATGAATTGAAAAAATAATACTGCTGTAAACGGATAGGAGCTAATGGTTAAAACGAAACGAGGTCTAATATGGAAGGCCTCGTTTTTGTTTACAGAGGGAATAACCGTTAATAAATGGCTTAAATTGAAAAAAGATTAGCATCTAAATAAGATGCTAATCAATGCTACAAACAGAAGCAGAGCAATCTTCACAAGCAATTTCACATTTTAAAAATTGTAAATCGTGGATTGTAATCTTTCCTTTATGAATTGAAATTGTACCTTGCTTTTTTAATTCATTTAACATTCGATTTACACTTTCACGTGAAGTTGCACAGAAATTAGCAAGTTCTTGATTTGTTAATGGTAAATCGATGAGAATCCCATTTTCTTTTAATATACCGTAACTATTTGTCATTCGTATAAGGGTAGAATACAGGGCACCTTTTTTGCCGTGTAATACTAAATCTCGGAACTTCGTTTGCATTCTTCTTAAATGTTCACTAATCCATTTCATAAATTCAAATACGAGTGCAGGTTTTTGGAGTAATGCTTTTTCTAATGCTTCACGCTTTATAACGCCTACTTCCACATCCTCAAGACATTTTGAATTTAATAAGTATTTCGCATTGTCCGTGAACAATGTTAATTCTCCAATAATGTCATATTCTGAACAAATTCGAAGTGTTAATTCTTGTCCGTCAGCACTTAGTTTGCTAATTTGTACTTTTCCTGAGTGGATGATATAGAGCTCTGTTGCCTCCATACCTTCTTGAAAAATAAAACTACCTTTTTTAATTTGCATTTTATATTCAACAGATGCAAGTAATTCTTTTAAATCTTGAGATAATGTCATACTGTTTGCCACAGTGATCACCTTTCTTCTTATAAGCAATACATTTCCTATTTTGAGTGTAAATATGATGAAAATGCAAGAGCTATTTTAAAAATAAATTGAAATTTCAATGACCGTAAGGGGAAGAGATTTTCAGTTTTTAGTTTGAAAAATTCAATAGACAAAGTAGATGAGATTAAAGATGTGAACAAAATACGAACGGATTTGTGAAAAGTTTTTGAATGGGGAAAGTGATGTGAGAAAAGTCACATTGAATATGTAGCTTCTTTTTTATAATAAAGGCAAATAAAAAAATGAAAGCTTACTAAGGATTGCAGCAGAAAAGAAGGGATAGAGATGCACAAGAACATAAAAGATTCTTTAAAGCGGCCACTTCAAGATTTACGTATTTCAGTTATTGATCGTTGTAATTTTAGGTGTACATACTGTATGCCTGCTGAAGTGTTCGGACCTGATTACGCTTTTTTAAAGGAAGAGCTTTTATTAACGTTCGATGAAATAGAAAGGTTAGCGAGATTATTTATAAGTATGGGAGTTAATAAAATTAGGCTTACTGGCGGTGAACCTTTATTGCGTAAAGACTTATCGACGTTAATTGCAAGACTTACAAATCTAGAAGGCTTACAAGATATTGGACTCACAACAAACGGAATTCATTTAGCAAAACAAGCTAAGGCGCTAAAAGAAGCAGGATTAAAGCGTGTGAATATTAGTTTAGATGCAATAGAGGATCATGTCTTCCAAAAAATTAATGGAAGAAATGTAAGTACGAAACCTGTACTGAAAGGAATTGAAGCAGCGAAGGAAGCTGGATTAGAAGTAAAGGTAAATATGGTCGTAAAAAAAGGGATGAATGATAGTCAAATTCTTCCTATGGTTCGTTATTTTAAAGAACAAGAAATACAGTTACGTTTCATTGAGTTTATGGATGTAGGCAGTACGAACGGATGGAACTTTGAGCAAGTCGTTACGAAGGAACAATTAATAGAGAAAATTAATCGTGTATATCCAATTGAGCCCGCTCAGCCTCGTTACTTTGGAGAGGTTGCGAAATTGTATCGATATGTAGGGAGTAATGCAGAAGTGGGATTTATTACTTCTGTTTCTGAGTCATTTTGTTCTTCTTGTACGAGAGCACGTATTTCGGCAGATGGTAAGTTTTTTACGTGCCTATTTGGAGAAAAAGGAACGGATTTGCGAACGCTTCTTCGAGAAAATATTTCTGATGCCTCACTATTAAAAATTTTACAACATACATGGCGATATAGAACAGATCGATATTCAGATGAAAGAACGGTTGAGAGTGCAAGTAAACGTCCAAAAGTTGAAATGTCTTACATTGGTGGATAGTGAAAGGAGGATTTCTTATGCAAGAGCGTTATTCAAGACAAGTGTTGTTTTCTGGAATTGGTGAAATGGGACAAAGAAAAATAAGAGAAAAGCATGTGCTCCTAATCGGTGCGGGTGCACTAGGGGCTGCGAATGCAGAAGCACTCGCTAGGATGGGAATTGGGAAATTGACAATTGCCGATCGTGACTATGTCGAATGGAGTAATTTACAACGGCAACAGTTATATACAGAAGAAGATGCAAAACAATGCAAACCAAAAGCAATTGCAGCGGCAGAACATGTAAGAAAGATTAATTCTGAAGTGGAAATTGTACCAGTTGTAATGGATGTCACAATGCAAGAAATAGAAGAGTTAACAAAAGAAGTGGATCTCATTATAGATGCCACTGACAACTTCGATACGCGCCTACTTATAAATGATATTTCACAAAAAGAAAATATACCTTGGATATACGGTGGATGCGTTGGAGGTTACGGTGTAACGTATACAAGTCTTCCAGGAAAAACACCATGTTTTCGCTGCTTAATGGATCATCCGATGGGCGGTGCAACATGTGATACAGCGGGAATTATTCAGCCAGCTGTACAGATGGTTGTTGCTCACCAAGTGACAGAAGCAATGAAAATATTGGTGGATGATTTCGAGACGCTACGAGGAACAATGTTATCATTTGATATTTGGAACAATCAATTTCTCTCATTAAAAGTAAATAAACAGAAAAAAAGTACATGTCCATCTTGCGGAAATACACGTACGTACCCAAGTTTAACATTTGAATCACAGGTGAAAACGGAGGTGCTATGCGGACGGAATACAGTTCAAATCCGTTCAGGAATAAAGAGAGTTCTAAATTTAAACGAAATCCAAAAAAGATTACAAAAAATTGTACATGTCCAAAAAACGCCGTACTTACTATCATTTCTAATTGATGAATATCGTTTCGTTTTATTTACAGACGGTAGGGCATTTATTCATGGGACAAGTGATGTGAAAATAGCAAAACGATTGTACGCAAAATATATAGGATGAACAGAGAGAGTTTCCCCCTTATTAAAACGAGGTGAAAAAGAATGTTAGCAAAACGTATACCGATTCCAGTGGCAGAAGCAGTTGCACGAGTAATGAAATATGCTCATCAAGGTGAAACAGAAGAGGTTTCTCTTATAGAAAGTTACGGAAGAACGCTTGGAGAAGATGTTATTGCAGATCATGATGTCCCGCATTTTGATCGCTCTCCGTACGACGGGTTTGCGATTCGATCAGAAGATACGAAAGAAGCAAGTAGTAGTAACCCTATTCAGTTTGAAGTAATTGGTGAAATTGGAGCAGGGGTTGTTTTTACAGAAGAAGTGAAAGCATTTCAAGCTGTCCGTATTATGACAGGAGCCGCAATTCCGAGAGGGTGTAATGCGGTTGTTATGTTAGAACTAACGGAAGGATTTGAAAAAAACGAAAAGACTTATATGACATTAAAACGCTGTTTCACAGCCGGTGATAACATTTCTTTTAAAGGTGAAGATGTAAAACAAAATACTATCCTTGTGAAAGAAGGGACTGTTATTAATCCTGGAGTAGCAGCACTTCTTGCTACGTTTGGTTATAGTACGGTATATGTTATAAAACAACCAGTGATTGGAATTGTAACGACGGGTAGCGAACTGCTTGAAGTACATGAAAAATTAAAGCCAGGGAAGATTCGAAATAGTAACTCCTATATGATAGCTGCTCAAATTGAACGAGCAGGGGGGATTGTACAGTATTATGGGCAATTCGCTGACGATTTTGAGACGTGTTATAACACTGTAAAAAAGGCGATAAAAGAAGTTGATATATTAATTACAACTGGTGGTGTTTCAGTAGGAGACTATGACTATTTACCTGCCATCTATGAGAGATTACGAGCTAATGTACTTTTTGACAAAATAGCGATGCGACCAGGAAGTGTGACAACTGTAGCTGAGGTAGAAGGAAAATTACTATTTGGTCTATCTGGTAATCCTTCTGCTTGTTATGTCGGTTGTGAATTATATGTTAGACCAGTGATTGGAAAATACTTGCATAGGGAAGATTCGCACATATATCGTGCAGAGGCAATTTTACAAAAAGACTTTCCGAAAGCAAACCCATTTACTCGTTTTGTAAGAGGGAGAGTGGAAATTGTAGATGGGCAATTACAAGTTACACCAGTTGGTTTAGATAAATCTAGCGCAATTTCTTCACTTGCAGAAGCGAATGCATTTATCGTTTTGCCAGGGGGAACGAGAGGATTTAAAGCTGGAATTACTGTTTCGGTACTGTTATTAGAATCAAACAACGGAAGTGAGTGGCCGTGGGAAGAGCCGCTTCGATCATACAAGTAATAGAAAAATAGGTTGCTAACTTATATAAAGATAAGAGGTGCAAAATGACACATACGTATTATGAAGTAATTGATACACCTATTTCAATTGAAGAAGTTACAAACAAAGTAATTCGTCGTGAGTGTGGTGCGGTTACTACTTTTATTGGTACTGTTAGAGAATTTACGAAAGGTCGACGTACACTTTGTTTAGAGTATGTAGCTTATAAGACAATGGCGGAGAAACAGCTTGAGAGAATTGGCACTGAAGTAGGAGAGAATTGGCCGGGGATATATGTCGCTATTACACATCGCATTGGTACATTACAAATTTCTGATCTTGCTGTTGTCGTTGCTGTTTCTACACCACACCGGAAAGCTGCCTATGAGGCGAACGAATATATTATGGAGCGTATTAAACAAATTGTTCCAATTTGGAAGAAAGAGTTTTGGGAAGATGGTGAGTCATGGATAGGTGATCAGTTAGAGAGGGTAACATATGCAAATGGTGAGCCTAGAAAGGAGATGAGAATATGATTGAAGTGCTATTATTTGCACATTTACAGGAAGAAGTAAGTAAGTCGTCATTGCACATAGATTGTGAAAATATTACAGTTGCGAAGCTGAAGGAAGTACTCATTAAGAAATACAACATAGCAATTTCAAACGAGATTATGGTCGCGATAAATGAAGAGTATGCAAATGAGAATGACATCATTCAAACTGGCGATATCGTAGCAATGATTCCGCCAGTAAGTGGTGGTTGATTCTTTTCAGCCTAATCATGTTAGGACGTGATTAGGCTGGAGAGAATGAATATAACTATGCATACATAGGAGGGAACAGAATGAAAAGTCCTAATTTTCAATTAAGTTTACAAACTTCTAATCTAATTATCGGTTTTATGGTATGGGTCATTTTATCATCATTAATGCCTTATATTAAAGCGGATATTCCATTAACTGCGGGACAAATTTCTATGGTCACAGCAGTACCTGTTATTTTAGGCTCTATTCTTCGTATTCCAATTGGTTATTGGACGAATCGTTTCGGAGCAAGAAAATTATTCTTTATTAGTTTTATTCTATTATTATTTCCTGTTTTTTATATTAGTGTTGCCAATTCTATGATGGATTTAATTATTGGTGGATTATTTGTAGGAATCGGTGGTGCTGTATTCTCTGTAGGAGTAACTTCTTTACCAAAATACTTTCCGAAAGAGAGTCACGGTTTTGTAAATGGTATTTACGGTGTCGGTAACGCCGGAACAGCAATTACTTCGTTTTTAGCACCTGTCATTGCAACTTCAGTTGGCTGGAGAACGACAGTACAATGTTATTTAGTTTTACTTGCAGCGTTTGCACTTATGAACTTTTTATTAGGTGATCGTAAGGAGAAAAAAGTGAATACACCACTAATGGAACAAATAAAAGGTGTATATAAAAATGAGAAACTTTGGTTTTTATGTATCTTTTACTTTTTAACATTCGGATCATTTGTCGCATTTACAGTATACTTACCAAACTTTCTAGTATCTCACTTCGGATTAGAGAAAGTAGATGCAGGTATGCGGACAGCCGGATTCATCGTACTCGCAACAATTATGCGCCCGATTGGTGGTTGGTTCGGTGATAAGTTTAATCCATTTAAAATATTAATCTTCGTATTTATCGGTTTAACACTTTCAGGTATTATTTTATCGTTTATGCCAAGTATGAACGTGTATACATTTGGTTGCTTACTAGTAGCATTTTGTGCAGGGATTGGTAATGGTACAATCTTCAAACTCGTTCCAATGTATTTCTCAGAACAAGCTGGTATTGTAAATGGTCTCGTATCAGCTTTAGGTGGACTAGGAGGATTCTTCCCACCGCTAATTTTAACATTACTATTCCAATTAACAGGTCATTATGCAATTGGATTTATGGCGCTATCAGAAGTCGCACTTGCTTGTTTAATCATTACAGTATGGATGTATAGCCAAGAGAAATTGTTAGTGATGTTAAAGAATCATTAATAAGGAAAAAGAACCATCCCAAAGTATATTGGGATGGTTCTTTTAGTAATAGGCTTCAACATGTTTTTATTGATATCTCAATAAACGCTTGTTTTCTATAAGAATGTGTTTTTAAAATGAAAAACAGAAGGCTTATGGAATTTTATTTTAAAATATAGAAGTCAAAAGTTATTCATTTAAAGGGTAGATTAGTGAAGGAAATCTTAAATCTATTCTAAAGATCGAACTCATTTTTAGAATGCAAATATTTAATTGAATCGGGATGTTTAGATGAAAAAAATATAAGTCCACTCAAGATAAACAAGTATCAGGTGTGTTAGGTGGTTTAAGCGACAAGTATGGGATTGATGTAAGTATTCTTCGCATAGTAACTGCAGTATCAGATTTTTTTAGGGCCAAATTTTTTGGTAAGGCTAACGGATATTGTGAAAAAAGTACTACACTAAAGAATACAGTTTAGTTCAATAAGATAAAATTATGAATTTGTATAAATAATCCATAATTTTCTTTATGAGTTATATTTGATATGTTAAAGAAAAGAGAGGGGAGGGAAATGAAATAAGAATTTTTGATGAGCATTTTCATATTATCGATTTCAGTTTTCTGATTATTGAGAACTAAGGGTGTTTTCCGATGAATGAAATGTGTCCACATTTAGTAAAGCGTTTAATCCAACTAAAATATATTTAGAATGAGGTTTTAAATGTTTGTATTTATTATATTAGACGTAATATTACCGATATTAATATTGATGCTAATTGGTGCAATCTTACAAAGAAAGTTCCAATTTAACTTAAAGCAGCTATCTACACTTATTACTTATTGCTTAATGCCAGCGGCTGTATTTGTGAATATATATGATATTCGTATAGAAACAGGTTTGTTGCTCCAGATAATATACTATTTAATGCTTTATAGTCTGAGTCTGATTATAGTAAGTCATTTCATTTCAAAAATATTAAAGTTAGAAAAAGGAGAAAGTGCAGCTCTAAAAAATAGCATTTCGTTAATGAATTCCGGTAATTATGGGTTACCAGTAAGTCAATTGATTTTCAGTCACAATCCAGTGGGGGTTTCCATTCAAATTTTTATTGTTATTTTCCAGAATCTTTTAACTTATTCATATGGGATATATAACTTACTATCAGCAACAAAAACAATCGGAGGTATTATTCAATCATTTCTAAGACTGCCTGTATTTCATGCACTCGTATTAGGGGTTTTCTTTCAATCTTTTACAATTCAAATACCTAATTCTATCTTTATTCCTCTTAATCAGCTTGCGAATGGTTTTGTTGCAATAGCACTCATATTGCTAGGGGCACAATTATCCAACATTAAGCTTAATTTTTTCCATCGAGTCATAACATGGGCTTTAATTGGAAGGTTACTGATGGGACCATTATTAGCACTTGCCGTAATATACATACTAAACATCGATGGTATTGTTGCACAATCATTATTTATTGCAAGTTCTTTTCCTACTTCAAGAAATACATCAACCATTGCTATGGAATATCAAATAGAGCCTGAATTACATGCACAAATCGTTTTATTTTCAACACTTTTCAGCATTATTACAGTAACTGTCGTTATTTATTTGTCATATATTTTGTTTTGAATATACGTGTTAAAACGAATAGATTTGAGGCGGTAAATGATGGCGGAAATCCCATAGATATGAGAAGAAAACAGTCTATGATATATTGGGTATCGTTTACAATTGTACCATGTCTGATAATCAAGTAGCTTAGACACAATTTCGCTTATAATTGACGTTACATGAGCTTAGTTTGATAGCGGTGGGGTGGGAGTGTCAAGTAAGAAATTTTTCTTTATTGATTTTATGCGGTTTTTCCGCAAAATTGTAACTAAGGGGGATTCCAAGTTGAGTAAACAGAATATCAGCACAACAGTTTCAGGAGATATAATTGTTACCCATCTAGTTGGCAATATAAAAACAGATGATGTGTATGAATGGTTTAATGGTTTTGAGCAGGTTTGTCAGCAATTCATTTCTGAAGGGCGGAAATACAAATTGTTGGTGGATAGAAAAGGATACACGCCAAATCATTTTTCTGTTCAAAAAGTATGGAAAGAGAAGTTCTTCAATGAAATCATTTTGAATAACAGTAAGGCAATTGCATTTCTCCTTGAAGAGGGGGAGATAATGGATTATTTACAACAATCTAATACGAAAGAATCTGTGAGATTTTTTGATGATTATGAACAAGCGCTAATTTGGTTGAATGAATATCCAATATAAAACCTGTATTGAAGCAGTTGCTCTCAAGCAACTGCTTTTTTGTCCGTAATTGTTGCCGTTATTTTTCTTCACAGATTCTTGTCCAATTGTTTGTCTGATCCTAAAAAACGAAACTAAAGCAAAAAGAACAAACGCCTCTAAAAAACGTTTGTTCACAGTTAATTCCTATTTTAGCTAAGTGATAGATTACATTTTATGAGTACGAGAAAGTCTTTTTATAAGTTTAGGAAGGACAGAAGTTAATTCCTGTTTCATACGCTTCGTAAACGATGGGTCCTTACCTGAAGTCGAAATAGTGACAACATATTCATCATTTCGTATAACGCCAGGTGTGTGAAACGATGATGCTGTACCATCACTTACAACGTTAACCCACTGGAAATCATGAGCGGCCTGTTTGACCATCATATTTACAGCATGTTGATTTGTAGCTGCATAAATTAGATGAGCATCTTTAATATCATCATTACTAAAAGTTTTTTGCTTCCAAGTAATATAAGGAAGTTCTTTCATTTCCTCGCAAATCTCGGGGCTAATAACGGTGACGAAAGCGCCTGTATCTTTTAATCCAGACGCTTTTCGATATGCAATTTTACCTCCACCAATGATAACGACCACTTTATTTTGCAGATTAAACATAAGGGGGTACATGTTATACATATATGCATTCCTCCATTCGTTCTAACAATGTTAATTTCATATATGTATCAAACTGTAGGCAATTACAAGTCGTCACGTGATCGTATTTTTTTGTATACAACTTAATTTTTTGAAGCAATAATCCGGTAAAGAGAAGGTAGGGCATGACATATACATGGGATGCAGTTGATGTTATAGTCTTTAGCTCAGCAGTAAAAGAGGGCGTTCCTTTCGTTAAAAAGGAGCATGATACTGGTAGACTGAGTTTTTGTTCGACAGCTGCTCCGATTTGTTGTAACTCATGTATCGGCTGAAAATCACTACTACCTCTCCCTACGAGTAAAACACTACTACCTTGCATTGGCATAGTTTCACGTATTCTTTTCACTACAAGTTCAACCATATGCGGATGCGTACTAAAAGGTTGTACAACTGAAAATGAGATATGTGGATATTGATTTTTCATTTTCGCTATCTCCAAAGGAATATCACGTTTATAGTGAGCTGCTGCAAATAATAAAACAGGTACAATCATTATTTCAGTTACTCCCTCTATTATCGTTTCTGTAACTGCATCCGAAATAGTAGGTGTCGTTAGTTCTAGAAAAGCTATTTTTTGAATTCTTTCGTTTCGCTCTTTCATAACAGATTGAATAAATTGAATGAATTGTTCATTACCTTCTTGTAGCCGGCTTCCATGTCCAACATATACAATTCCTTTCATTGTCTCACCATGTCTTTCTTCATAAGAGTTTCTTGTAATTGATGATCTACGTTATGAAACCCAACTTTATTTGCATAGTGTAAAGTTGGAACGTCGGTATACGAGAATGGGAGAGTAAGAATATTGATAAAGCCAAGGCGTTTTATTTCTGCTAGAAACGTATCAATAGAAGCACGACCTTCAAATACAATGCTATCCCATGAGAATTCAGAAAGAATACGTGAATGAATTTCATCGAAGCGATGATCAATTGTGTACTCATGAGTCATCATATAGGAACCAGCACCAATTTTTTCTTGAATAACAGCAATTCGGTTAATGTTTCGTCCTAAATAAATCGTTGAATTCGAAGAAAATTGCGCAGGTTTACTGAACAATCCATATTGCATGAGCTTTTCTTGAATAGAAAGGTTCATATACTGAAGTTCTGCCTGTAAGGAACGAATATCTTTATGATATTTACTGCATGATTGCATTAAGATGTCTACACTGTCAGCGGAACAAAATACAAGACGATCAACGTTAAAAATCTTATTGATTTGTTCAGAGGTTACTGTGTATTCTTTCTTTTTGAAAGTTGGAATTTGATATATTTCTGCACCGGACTCTTGTAACTTTTGCTTTATTGCGCTTTTTTTATTTGTTGCAGCTGCAAATAAAACTTTCTTGCCGTGCAATGGTTTACGTTCTTTCCAAGAGATTTGATTCCGCAAAGTAACAACATCACCAACAATTGTCATAGAAGGATTAGAAATATTTTCGTTTTTGACAATAGAAACAATGGTAGACAGTGTCCCTGTGACAACGCGCTGTTTACCAGTTGTACCCCATTCAATGACTGCTACTGGCGTATCTTCTTTTTTTCCTGCTTGTAGTAAGTTTTCACAAATTGTAGGTAAGTTTTTTATACCCATGTAGTAGGCAATCGTGTCGCTATTGTGAGATGAATTATATTTTCCATGATCGGTTAAGGGACCTTTTGCATGTCCGGTTAATAAAGTGACACTATTACTGTAGTCACGGTGGGTGAGGGGAATACCTGCATAGCTACTAGCGGCGATGCTAGATGTAATGCCTGGTACAATTTCATATGGAATATTTGCTGCTGCTAAAGTTTCTGCTTCTTCACCAACACGGCCAAAAATAGATGGATCTCCGCCTTTTAATCGGACAACAATTTTGCCCTCTTTCGCAAATTGAAGAAGGTGTGCGTTAATTATTTCTTGCCGCATAATATGATTCTTTGGCATTTTTCCGCAATACATAAGTTCACATGTTTGTTTTGTATAGCTAAGAAAGAAAGGGTTTAGTAAACGGTCATATAAAACAATATCTGCACGTTTTAAACACTCTATCGCTTTTTTTGTAATAAGCCCTTCATCACCTGGTCCTGCACCAACTAAATATACATATCCGTTCATAATTGCACCTCATCAATTTTTATTTAAAAGGAAGCCAGAGGAGGCTTCCTTTCGAAAATTACATGTATAAATAAATGTCACCGTCAATAACTTCTACTTCGTATGTTTGAATACAGCCGTCATCAGGTTTTTGAACTTCACCTGTTAGTAGTGAGATTTTCCAATCATGCAGTGGACAAAAGACGAATTCTCCAGACACAATCCCTTCTGCTAACGGTCCGTTTTTATGAGGACAACGATTTTCTACAGCTCGAATATCGCCATTTGAAAGGCGGAATAGGGCGATAGACATACCTTTCATTTGCACTTCTTTACCGATTTGAATAGCAAGATCTTCCGCACGCATAACTTTTATTTTTTCTTTCGTGTGTATCATTTAGATCACAGCTCCTTATTTCACAGTTTCTACTTCATACATCGCTTTTAATGATTTCGTTTCTAGTGCTTGTCCCCATGCTTCCGTATATGTTCTACGAGCTGTTTGGAAACGTTCATTTAACGTAGTAACCATACTTGCATCTTGTAGTATTTCTTTTATGTGATCGAAGCCTAAACGTTCTGTCCAGTAGGCGGTACGCTCTCCGTAAATACCAGTTTCACGATAATATTGCATGTAAGCTGCAGCGATGCGAAGGACATCATCTTCAGTAGGGACAATCATTACAAAATCAGCTTCACGTACTTCTGTACCACCATTTCCGCCAATATAAAGTTGGTATCCATTTTCGACACAAACAACGCCAAAATCTTTCGTCAGTACTTCCGCACAGTTACGCGGACAGCCCGTTACACCCATCTTCATTTTATGAGGTGTATCTACCATTTCTAATGATTGTTCAAGGAGCATACCAAGTCCTAATGAATCTTTCGTACCGAAACGGCAGAAGCGAGAACCAACACATGATTTTACATTACGAAGCGATTTTGAATATGCATACCCCGAAGTCATATGTAAGTCAGCCCATACGTTAGGTAAATCTTGTTTCTTGACACCGTATAAGCCAATTCGGCTTGCACCGGTAATTTTCACAAGTGGAACATCATACTTCTTCGCAACTTCAGCAATTTTCATTAAATCATCAGCTGTTGTAACGCCTCCGTACATACGTGGAATAACAGAGAATGTACCATCGTGCTGGATGTTACCATTCATTCTTTCATTAACGAAACGGGACGATTTATCATCTTCATATTCTTCTGGAATCGCCATACGTAAATAGTAGTTTAAAGCAGGGCGGCATTTCGAACAGCCGTCTTCATGTGCAAAACCAAGAACATTTCGTACTTCTTTTGGAGATTTTAAGCCTTTCTCGTGAATGGCTGCTACGACTTCATCACGGGATAAAGGTGTACATCCACACATACCGGCAGATTGCGCTGAGGCATCAAAAGCATCTCCAAGTGTATGAGATAAAACTTGTTCCACAAGTGGACGACATTTACCACAAGAACCTGCGGCTTTCGTACAGCCTTTAACTTCTTCAAAAGTCGTTAACTCTTGTTCTAAAATGGCGTGAACGATTGAACCTTTCGTAACACCATTACATCCACAAATCGTGTCATCCGCACTCATTGTAGCAACGTCAAATTCACTTTCTTCACCAGCTTTGTGAAGAAGGGAAGCTGGTGTATATTCTTGTATATCTTCTTCCTTCTTTAACATGCTAAAGAGACGTGTACCGTCAGCTGTGTCACCATATAAAACGATACCGACGACTTTATTATCACGAATTAATACTTTTTTATAGGAACGTTTACATTCATCAAAGATTGATATTGCTTTCGTTTGATCATCTTCATAAATTTGACCAGCAGAGAATAAATCACAACCTGCAACTTTTAATTGCGTACCGACGATACTGCCCGAATATCCATCAGTTTGTAAATTTGTTATATGTTTTGCTAGTATCGCACCTTGTTCATAAAGAGGAGCAACAAGTCCATATGCGATACCGTCATGCTCTGCACATTCTCCAACTGCATAAATGGACTCATCATTTGTTAGCATATAGTCATTGACTACAATACCGCGATTTACAATTAAACCGGCATCTTTTGCTATTTGCGTATTTGGGCGTATTCCGACAGCCATTACGATTAAATCACAATCTACAACTTCACCATCTTCAAATTGAATGCCCTCAACATGGTCTGTACCAAGAATTTTTACAGTTTTCTTTTCCATTAGAAATTTCATGCCTTGCGCTTCTAAATCTTCGCGCAGAAGAGAAGCTGCTTTCGTATCTAGTTGTTGCTCCATTAAGTTTGGCATTAAATGAACAACATGTACGTCCATCCCTAAGTCAATAAGACCTCTTGCGGCTTCTAAACCAAGTAACCCACCACCAATGACAACAGCCTTTTTCTTTTCATTAGCGGTATCAATCATAAATTGTGTATCTTCAATTGTTCGAAATCCTGTTACACCAGGGAGAGTGGAACCTTCTACAGGCAAAATAAAAGCACTAGAACCTGTTGCGATAATGAGTTTGTCATATGTAAGAGTACGATTCTTTTCTGTAATAATAATTTTTTCTTCTCGGTTAATACTTTGAACTTTTTCATTTGTATACAAAGTTATTTCGTTTTCTTCATACCAACTGTATTCATTCATAATGATATCTTGCATATTTGTTTTGCCTTGTAAAACATGAGAGAGCATAATACGGTTGTAGTTTGGATGAGGTTCATCTCCAAAAATAGTAATCTCATATGAATCACTATCATGTTTTAATATTTCTTCCATACAGCGTATGCCAGCCATACCATTTCCGATCATAACTAAACGTTTTTTCATTTTCGTTTCCCCTTTTTCTGTGAAATGTTGAACAAAGGATTATGTTTTTATTATAGAAAATCAAAAAAGGAAGAGATGTGATGTTTATCACATTTTTATAATGATTCACAAATTGTTAAAATTCGGATTTATTCGAGAGGGATGTGTATAGTCTTTACCAAATGAAAGAGCAGGACATAAGTATGTATACTCATGTCCTGCTCTTTATTTATGCTCTCGTAATGGCACGTGGAAATAAAATATTATTTTCTAAATGAATGTGCTCAAATAAATCAGACTCTAGCGCTTCAAGACGTTGGTAAACAAGTCGATAAGTACCGCAAGCTCCTTCTGGAGGAGTAAAGTCATTTGTAACTTTACGAAGTTCTTTAATAATGTTGCCTGCGTGGTTATGTTCATTTTCCAACTCATCTACTATTTTACGTAATTTCACATAGTTTTCGTCAATTGGATTTTGTTCAAATTCTAAAATTAATGGGAAATCTTCTGTTTCTTCTTTAATTAAATGCTGTTCTAATTCCATCTTTAATTCGTGAAATAGCTTATGAATTTGAGCTAAGTGAGGCTGACTTGCTCCGTGGACGCGTAATACTTTCGTCACATACGGACTTAACTGTGGTAATTCTTCATTTAAATAGCGATGATGCTTATTTATAACATAATCAATCAATTCACGATAAGAAGCATTTTTCCAATCAATTTCAGATTCATTTAATCGTTTCGTATTATGATAAAGCGTATTTAATTCTGTAAGTACTTCTGTTGCTGATAAATTTCTTTCATGAATTGCATCAATAAGTGGTTTATTACCACCACAACAAAAGTCTATTCTATATGATTTAAAAAGATTACTAGCTTTTGGAAATTGTGTAACAATCTCACCGACAATAGAAGTTTCAGTAAATGTATGTTCCATATGAATGCCTCCATAAAGTTTGAATGTAATATCTAAATTAAGAATAGCAATAAATGAAAAACAATGTGGTGATTGAAATCACTTATAATGTGTCAATTTTAAGGATAATCAAATGAGTTTTATAAAAGGAAGAGGGAGAGGGAATTCGTCATAATAGTTTCTGATAATAAAAAAGAAGCTTACTAGAAGCTTCTTTTTTACTACTATTTTTCACATGCAACTCCATCGCCATCACGATCAAGATGTGAGTCATAACCTGGTTGTCCTTTATATAGAGGAGCTTTCCCGGCAGCTCTAACTGCGGCACAATTTTTGTAATATGCACTACTAGTATTTCCTGAAGCAGGTTGTGTTTGAGCTTGCTGTGCTTTTTGCTCTTCTTGTTGCTTACGAGCTTGTTCATCAGCCTGACGTTTTTGCTCTTCTTGTTGCTTACGAGCTTGCTCATCAGCTAGGCGTTTTTGCTCTTCTTGTTGCTTACGAGCTTGCTCATCAGCTAGGCGTTTTTGCTCTTCTTGTTGTTTACGAGCTTGTTCATCGGCTAGACGTTTTTGCTCTTCTTGTTGTTTACGGGCTTGTTCATCAGCCTGACGTTTTTCATCCTCTTGCTTACGAGCTTGTTCATCGGCTAGACGCTTCTCATCTTCTTGCTTTTGAGTTTTTTCGTCCGCCTCTTTTTTCTTTTCGCTATCTTTCTGTTCTTCATTGTTAGAAGCAACTTTTGTACTAGTTGCTGTCGTTTTTTCAGAAGAAGGATCTGAAATACCTGATAGCGCAACAAAAATGACAAATAATACGGCTGTAATAATAAATTGTTTTTTCGCTACACCTGTTTTCTTAATAACAGATAAGATTGCTAGAACAAGGAAGAATATAAATAGAATGAAACTTAAAGTAGAAAAAAACTCGACGACGGGGTGTTCCGATTTTGTTGTACCGGCCGTTATTAATATAATAGAAATCATAAAAAGAATAACGGTAGGACGTCCATATTGTTTTGCTTTTCCATTTTTCTTAAAGAATGAAATAATACATAAGATTAAAAGAATAAAAGCAATAAAAAATAAAGCTGCACCAATATTACTTAAAATCGTCATTTTCATACCTCCATTTGTAAGATTCTTCTTATTGATTATATAGGAACTTATTGGATATTACACGTTTTATATAAATTTAGAAAGTTAATATTTTTACTAGACTTATAAACATTTATTTTATATATAGGGAAAAATAGATATATATCCTATTACGTTTTGAAAGAGATTTCATAAATTATAGTATATCGATTGAAAGGAGGAGATTTGAATGGAATTTCAATTGTTGGTAACTTGTATATTACAAGAAGGTAATGCTTACTTTTTAGTAACGAAGGTAGACGATGTTATTACGTTAAAAGTACCGATTACTGCGGGAGTAGCAGGTTTATTTTTAGCTTTAGGTGTACCAAGATGTTCTTAATTTAAATCTCTATAGTAGAAGGGGAAGGGACATGCCTTCCTTTTCTACTATTACATAATATAATTATGTAAACTTAAATATCATATTTGTGATAGCACGTTTGAAATGGACATGCATATACTATAATGTTTCATTGGATGTTAGCGGTGAAAGGTAGTTTTAATAAGTACATCCAGTGATGTTTTTAAGTTATGAAAATAAAAGAGGTGCTATTATATATGAAAAGAAAAACATTTGATATTCCAGTTACATTGCGAAGAGAGTGGTTTTTACTAGAGTTAGCTTATTTAACGAAAAAATATGGAATTGAAATTGCAACTAGCAAAATGGATGCTGCACCGTTTTTAAGAGATCAAGTTACAGAATCAAAGATAGGGAAAGGGTTACAATACGATAAATATGATGATGAATATATAATTGAAAATTAAAGGGTAACAACAAAATTAAATTAATTTATAACAAAATATAAAATAAAGCAGATTCTAAATATAGGATCTGCTTTATTATGAAGTACTTGTAGTCAACTAACCTCTTTCTAGTGTTTTTCCTACATATTTCTCTTGCGTTATTCCAAAAGATTCAAGAAGAATGCGAGCATAATCTTTAGATTCTATTGGTCGTTTATTTTTAGTGCCTTTAAAGGTTTCTGTATAATTTTTATTTGTTAATGATATGTGACCATAAGTAGTTAATTTACAAGTGATAGCCCCTTTATTAAAAGGAGATTCTTTATGCTCTACAATCACTTTTTGAATGTTATTCACTTTTTTCTCATCTATTGGATCTACAGTGAAAGCATAGCCTATTTTCCATTCATTTGAAGGTTCAGATTGTAAGAAACTTGTAGATTCTCCGTTAGCTCCTTTTCTCATTTCTAAAATATGAGTACCTTTTCGAGTATTTCGCTTACGAATTCGATATTCTCCTGTTTGAGAGGAGATGACTTCTCCGTTAAAAGGGACTGGATGTAAAGGGAGATGAGATGCAAAACCTGCATCCACAACATAATCTTTACCCTCATGACTTAATATGATAATGACATGACCATCATCGGGTTTCCATTTATTATCGTACAGATCATAAACAGTACCGGCTACTTTGTATACTTGAAACCCACAATCAATTAAAAAATAATACAATAAGGAGTTTAATTCATAACAAAGTCCACCTCGTTTTTGAATAAGTAACTTTTCTATTAAGTTATCTTTTGAGATATTTTTAATAGTACCAGCCATAATATCAAGATTTTCATAGGGGAGAATCATTCCCATTTTTAAGAGAATTTCATCTAAATCATCAAATGTTATTTCTTTTGCAGGAATTTTTAAGCGTTTAAAAAACTCCTTTTGTAAATTGGTCATCATAAAGTATTCTCCTTTCTTTTTACAGAATTTTCTTCTGCTCACCGATAGGTTAGTACTTCTAAAAAGTTAATTCAAGTGCGCGGAAATTATCATAATATATGTTTCTGGAAATGTGATTGTTTTTTCTGAAATTTCAGTTTAATTTTTAATCGTAGGAAAGTCTTATAATATAAGCTCCTTTAAAATTAGTTTGTATTTAATGAAAAGAAAGTACAGATCTTTATTATATTTTTAAATAACTAACTAGTAATAAAATGTTTTTTTACTAAAATTTTTTCAAGATTTGTATGCTTTATATAAACAATATTGATTTAAAAAATATCTGGATGTAGCTAAGTTAACAATTATTGAGAAACTTTTTTGTCGTATTCTATCAAAAGGAAGAGGTAGAAACAAAGAGAATAACGAGAGTTAAGAAAGAGGGTATACAACTAGTAACCTTCTAAAAATAGGGCTAACATCTTTTTAAAATAAAAGATTAGCTATTATTAAGGAAGGGAAAATATAAAATATTATAAAGAACACCTTCTTTCAAAAAAATAGGGGGAGTAATATGCGACTGATGAGAAGATGTGTGGCCTTACTAATTGTATTTTTTATCATGGCTCCAACGATTAGCACAAATGTACAGGCAGAAGTTGTAAAAGAGCTTGGAAAGGGGTTTCCTGATACAGAAGTATTCACACCTGGAGAATGGTTTTTAGGCCAAAAACCTGCTAATTATGATGAGAATAAACCGCCAATTCTCTTTGTACAAGGAAGAAATGGTAATGCTGATAGTTGGTATGGAAAGACAGTATATCATGATATAAATGATATGTATGATTATGCTTTAAAAGCAGGCTATCAAACAGTGTTTATACAATTGTATGATGCTGCGGGGAAAGGTTCGGCTAGTCAGTGGGATAACGGAAAATTGTTAGCACAAAAACTGGAAGAAATATATAATCATTTCGGTAAAAAAGTTAATATTGTAGCGCATAGTAAAGGTGGTATTGATACACAAGCCGCATTAGTTGAATATGGTGCGAATCGATTTGTTGGAAATGTTATTACACTTGCTACACCGCATCACGGCTCAAATTTAGCAGATTTGTCATATAGTTGGTGGGCAGGGTGGCTTGCTTCTATATTAGGTCAAAAAGATGATGGTACGTACTCGTTACAAATAGGTGAAATGGCAAAGTTTCGTTCAATAATAGATAACAACCCAGCAGCTAAATTAAACCGTTACTATACGGCTACTGGAACTAGCTGGGGGCCAACATTTTCTGCATTATCTATGGGTGGGTTATATTTATCATCGTACGGTTCAAATGATGGACTAGTAAATGAATGGAGTGCCAAGCTATCGTACGGTACACATTTATTTACAGATTCCAGATTTGATCATGACAATATAAGAAAAGGATCAGCTGTTTTTGCACGAATTGAACCATATTTACGTACGACAAATGTGGGATTACCAGCTTTAGTAGCATCTAGCACTAGTTCAAATGAAAATCTAGAACAATTAAATACAACTTCAAATCAAAATATTTTAGGAGGCGAATTACCACAAAATCAGTGGATAGAGCAAAGTATTTCTGTTGATAAAAAGGCTGAAGGAATAGTTTCTGTACTAACTGCTTCTTCTGATGTTGAAGTACAAATGGTATCTCCAAAAGGAAAAATCTATGCAAATAAAGATAGCGCTATAACTACTAGTGAAGGCGAATCTTTTTTTAATGGGGCGACAATTAGAACATTTAAGTTTGATAAATTGGAAGTAGGCGAATGGAAAATCAAAATGATGGCGAAGCAGTCGAAAGATGCATATTTAGTTGTAAGCGATTACAAGGATGGCGCGCCATTTGTTCTTCAAATGCCTACAAAAGTTAAAGTAAATAAACCTGAGTATAAACTGAAAAAATCACCTGTAGCACCTGAAATGAAAGGGGATCTTTCCATAACAGTAAGAGTCGTTAATAAAGAAGGTAAGTTAGTCTCTGAATTTAATGAATTACAAAATGTTAATACGAATACATTTACAGGTGCTTTGAAAGATATAAAACAACCGGGAGTATATAACGTTACGATGGATATAAAAGGGATGAATAAAGAAGGAAAATCATATAATCGTACGATTGTTAAGTCGGTTTATGTAGAGAAATAAGGAAGAATAAATAAGTATAATAAAAAAGTGCAGAAATCTTGTGTTAGAAAGAATTCTGCACTTTTTTTGCGTGATGAAAGATAATAAAAGTCGAAGAAAACTGTTATTCAATAAAAAAAGATGCTGAAATAGCATCTGAATGTAAAGAAATAATATTAACTTAGTTTTGTAACTGTTAATTCAACTGAATTTATACCATTGTCACAAGTTACAATACTTTGACGATTAAAACCACTATTATTTCTAAGTTGAAGAGTTGAATTAGCAGGCACTGTAACAATCGTTTCGCCAACGAGTTGAAGACATTCGTTATTTGATGAAGTATTCATTTGAATAGCGAAGTCACCTTGACTATTAGCAAGTGGATTGTTATTTAAAAATATAGTTATGACTGGGATATGTGGAAATACAGGATTTAAAGTAGTATTAATACTGGAAATGAACGAAACTCTATAATCACCAAATTGTCTAAAGTGTATAGTAGTAGGATTTAGTAAGGAAACGCCTCCTGCTAAAGGTCCAACGTGATTAAATGGAAAAGGATCGCCAAAAGGAACAGTTATAAATTCAGTTTGCCAAAAAGTTCCGTATGCAGGACAGCTGCGTTTATGTGAATGGTCACATGAACATTTTTTATACGAGTTTGAAGAATGATAGTATGAACCCAATATATTACCTCCTATTCTTAATAAATTTAAACCACATAGTAGTTTATGAAGGTGAATCACAATTGGCGTGTATGCTTGTACTATAAAAGGAGATAGATGTGGAATATAAAGTGGTCAAATGATGAAATGTAGTATTTGGGTATTACCTGTAACACCTTTTGAAGATGATAAGGTTCATAATTTGATAGAAAAATAAATGGAATTTCTAAATAGATTGAAGTAACGAGGAAACGTTTATCCCGCTATTTTCCGAGCAGTAAGACTCCCATCTCAAAATTCAGCGAAAGCAAAGAAGTTAGGTGGGGATGAACAAAACCCCCACTCATTAAAGTTTCACTTTACTATATTAATTTCGTCTGACAAACAGCAATATTATCTTTCGCTGTATGGATGTTATCATTTGGTGAAGTTATGGCATTTAACTGTATGTATATTAGGTTATTCAGTTTATTTTTTTATTTGCGTAGCTGAGCAGGAAGAAGTCAGAAAATATAGAATAATGTACATATGAAGCATCGTTTGTTTTTGGTGTGAATAGTAATTAAAGATACGCTAAAATATTTAAAATTGTAACGAAAGAGAGATTAAATAATAGAGGGAGCAACTTACATGGAAAATATATTAAAGGTATCTTCAAAATCAAGCCCAAATTCAGTCGCGGGTGCAATAGCGGGTGTACTAAGAACAAGTGGTAATGTGGAAATTCAAGCGATTGGGGCTGGAGCTATAAATCAAGCGATTAAAGCAATTGCGATTGCAAGAGGGTTCGTCGCTCCAAGTGGTATTGACTTAGCCTTCGTACCAGCATTTCAAGAGATTTCTATCAATAATGAAGATAGAACAGCGATTAAATTAATTGTAGGTCCTAGAAAGAAAAGGTCTTAGTAGAAGAGAGTGTTACTATAAGGGGAAAAGACCAATAGACTTCCCATGTTAGATACGTTATTTTATGTAACCGATCCTTGGGTGTGGACATGGCATTATGCCGGACGCATGTCTGTTAAGTTTTCCTTAAACTTAGCGAGTGTTCTAGATACTTAAAAATGCCAAATCCTTTGTGACATAAGGGATTTGGCATTTTTGATGTTTTTAAAAATAAACAACCCTAAAACTGCTCATTTAGAAGATTTAGTTTTAGTAGCGGCCATTGAACGTTTTTATGATAGTTTACCTGATAAATAGAAGAGTTTACCAATGAAAAGTAACTGGGGGATTCAAAAAATGAATCAAACTATTTTAGAGAAAGTCCTAAAATTTCGGGATGATAGGAACTGGAAGCAGTCCCACAATCCTAAAGATTTAGCTATTTCTCTTTCTTTAGAGGCGAGTGAGTTGTTGAAGAATTTTCAGTGGAAAAGCAGTGAGGAAGCTGTAGAAACAAAAAAAGAAGACATGAAAGATGAGTTGGCAGATCAATTGGATATTGACTTAGAAGAGATTATTATAAACAAAATAGAAAAAATAATAAAAAATATCCAGTAGAGAAATCTCGAGACTCTAAAAAGAAATATAATGAAATTTAAAAAAGGTGGAATTAAATATGTTATATCTTTTTACTGCAAGTAATGATAGTGCTATAAAAAATTTGGAAGCTACTATTGAAAAAATATATCCTATTTCTACATGTTTAGCAGATTTAGATGCCGATACAGTAACTAAACTTAAAGATAATGAATTACATGAGAATGTATGTATGTGGGGAGCAACTCCTGGTTCTTCAAATGTTGATAGATGGGAAAAGTTAAAAGAGGGTGACGGGATTTTAGCATATTCTAAAGGGGAATTTAAGTTTTTCGGGACAATTTTTGCTAAGACTCATAACCCAGATGTGGCTAGAAAAATTTAGAAAACAAACGATAAGGATGAAACTTGGGAATACATCTATTTTATTAAGGACCTAAAACCTGTAAACATTAAAGCAATCGAATTCGCAGCTTTCTTTGGCTACAAATTGAACCATACACCACAAGGATTTACTAATATTGATTCGGATTTTAGTAAAGTAAAGATTGCAGAAGAAGAGAAATCGGAAAATCGAAAAAAAACTAAAATGGAATCTGGTAGGGAAGTATGGCCTCGTGATCCGAAAAAAGCTAAACAAGCTATTAAACAGGCAGAATTTAAATGTGAAATAGATGACACACATGAAACATTTGTATCGGAAGCCAGCGAAAAAATTATATGGAGGCCCATCATCTAATACCGTTAAGAATGCAACATGATTTTGAAAATAGTTTAGATGTTGTTGGAAATATAGTTAGTATATGTCCGAACTGTCATAGGTTGATTCATTATGGAAGAGACAAAGATAAGAAAAAAGTTTTAGAACTTCTCTTTGAATAAAGAAAAGATTCTTTGAAGAAGTTCGGTATTGAGGTATTTCTCAAAGAGCTATTTGGATACTATGGAATTCTAAAATAAGAATATTCATAGCTATAGGGAAGGTAGAATGTTTCATACTTAAACATAGGTATTATTGTGATGGAAATTTAAATTTCGTCTTTTGAAAGTATCAATAATTTGTATTATTTTTATAGGGTTATATATTTTTCTTTTGCTCTGCTGTATAGCAGAGCTCTTTTTTTGTCGTACAAAAGCCACCTATATATGTGAAGTGCACCCCAATTGTTAGGTTGTGTCTAACAATTGGGGTGCACTTCAGTCCTGTCGGGCGGCTTCTTTTAATTTATATTCACCAATTCATCAAACTTAAACTTAGTATTCAAACCAAAAGCATCTGTACAATATATAGTTTTCGTCATCGGTTCAATATGTAATACATTTATGTACATGTCTTGCACCATTCCATCACGATAGTATGAGATATGTATTTCTTCTTCCTCGTGAAAAGATTGCATTAACGCTCTTTCTATTCGTTCCATAGTATCTTGTGTTAAAAAAGGTTTAGGTACTTTATATTGTTCCTCAAACATTCTATGTATTTCCTCGTATTGCTCCGGTATTGAAGCAAACGGATTCCATTTCACCATACATCTTCCACGTACTACAGGAAAGCCGTTATATTCCATGATGTAATACCTCACTTTTGTTTTTTTAACTCCACTACAAACAAACGTGTGTTCTTTTTTGGGGTTTGAAAAGGGACCATTTTGTTAACATGAATATTCAAAAATAATTTTTTCAAGTTAGAATATTCAAAAACTTATTTATGCAAACAAGCATGTCATGATAACATTTAACAAAAGGGGGTAGAAGTAGATGAGTGTTGACATTATTTCTAAAGAAGAAATCACAAAATTATTAAACGACTGGTATCAAGCTATGATTTCACAACGTGTATTACAGTCTCAGAAAATAAAAGAAGATATTGCAAATAAAATCAATAATATTAAGGAAGACCAAACAATATTAGTCTACTACGCTTTATTGAATGCACGGTATAAACTGCTAATTCGGGATATGGATAGTACAAAAGATATTCTGGACAAAATCGAGCCTTTACCAGAGTCTACAGAAACATTTTTAGAGTACTATCATCATTTATTTAAAGCAATTTACGCTATTAATAAAGCAAACCATAGTGAAGCAAGAATGCAATTTGAAAAAGCTGAAACGTTTTTAGAGTACATGCATGATGAAATTGAAAAAGCTGAATTTAATTATTGGCTTGCAGTCCATTACTATCACGTATTAAAACCGATCCTAGCAGTTCAATTTGCTACAAAGGCGAATGAAGTATTTTCAATTAGTCCAGGGTATGAATTAAAAACTGCAGCATGCTTAAATACTTTAGGAATGGCACACATTCGACTAAATGAATTCGAAAGTGCAGAGGAATATTTACTTTCAGCACTAGGTACCTTCCAAAAATCTAATGATGAACTTCTTATTAAACGAGTTAAGCATAATTTAGGACTTTTATACGCAAGTCAAAACATGCCAGAGTTAGCAATTAAACACTTAGAGGATTCATTAGAAAATAACGCTAAAACTATGTTTCTTTTAGCAAGAGAACATTTTAAGTTAGGTTATAGTCATATCGCTAATGAATATATTGAGAATGGCTATAAGATTAGCGACTTATGTTATCGTCATCATTTCCGAATTTTAAAAGCAGTACATAACTATGTACCGCAAGAAGAATTAGAAAATGTGGTTATAGAAGGTATTTCGTATTTTGAAAAAGAAGAATTATATGATTGGGTAAAAGAATATGCTTCTCTTTTAGGTGAAATATTCTATGGTTCAGAAAATCACAGAAAAGCAAGCAAGTATTTGCACATCGCTTTAGATGCAGACAAAAAGAGCATAGAAAGAAGGGCGCTAAAATGAAAAAAGCAATCTTATTAATGATGATGTTATCCGCTGTTTTTACTTTTGGTCTTACTAATGCAAAAGACATACCACAAAACGAAGCAATTGAAGTGTTTATGGATCATGGAGAACATATTTAAAACCTAAGGAAGAGGGCGCTTATAGTGTCCTCTTTTTAATATCTATTATTTATATGATGAGGTTGCAGGTACGTCTTTTGGTTATTGTTTGATAAACGTAAGATGTTTCTAAAAATGTGTATACAAAGGTTTATTTTTGTACTGTATATGTTCACGTACTATATAAAAAAGTATGAAAATCTATAAAAATAATTATTTCAATAAAATTTGTTTTAGATATTAAAAAGTGCCGAAACCCTTGTGGTATAAGGGGTTTGGCACTTTTGTGTTTTTTATATTTTATCAAATAAACAACCCTAAAACTGCTCATTCTTCTCCCAAGATTCAACGATATAATGTGCAATCGTCGGATTGAAGCCTTTACCAACTAAAAACATAATCGCAGCAACTTCTGTTAATGCGTGTTCGTGTGATGTATGTTTTGCTTCATTTAAACCGTAATCTACCCATGGTTTTACGAAATCTAGTACAGGTTTCTTGAAAGGTAAAAATTGTGTACCGACAACTTGTTGAATTTGTTGTTGTGTTGGTTCAGTAATTGGTCCAGGTGGTAAGATTTGTGGTTGTGTAATGTCTAGTGTTGGTCCGGGCGGTAAAATTTGTGGCTGAGTTGGATCTATTGTTGGTGGTTTAGGTGGTGAGACACGTGCGTCGTAGTTTGGTTGATACATTTGTTGTTGATATTGCGGTTGTTGTGGTTGAGTTGTGTATGGGTTTTGTGGTGCTGCATATGGATTTTGTTGATATTGTTGTTCTTGGTTTTGTGGTGCTACATATGGATTTTGTTGATATTGTTGTTCTTGGTTTTGTGGTGCTGCATATGGATTTTGTTGATATTGTTGTTCTTGGTTTTGTGGTATTACATATGGATTTTGAGGATATCGCTGTTCTTGATTTTGTGGTGCTGCATATGGATTTTGAGGATATTCATAATTTGGACGTGTGTCATATGGATTTTGTTGAAATTCAGTTTCTTGGTTTTGCGTTGTTGCATATGGGTTTTCGTCATATTGTTGCTCTTGCTGTTGTAACTCTTGTTCTTCGTATTGTTCTGTGTATCTCTGTTCTTGTTGTTGAGGATACAATGGTTGCCTTGGATAAGGCGGTTGATTATTATAGAACATGTTTATTCCTCCTTCATGATGATGCCTACCACCTAGTGTATGGGCGGACAAGAAAATATGTGATGAAAAAATGCGGGCGTGTTACAATAAGTAACTGGGTGAAGATAAAATGACAAAACAAGAAAAAATTCAAAAAACAATTACTTTTGTAAAACATATTTTAGAAAAAGATGCGAGTGGGCATGATTGGTATCATATTGAACGTGTACATAAAATGGCGATTTCTTTATCTGAGCAAGAAGGTGGAAATCGTTTTATAATTGAAATGGCAGCATTACTTCACGATGTGGCAGATGAAAAGCTAAATGAAAGTGAAGAAGCAGGAATGAAAAAAGTTTCTGATTGGTTAGAAGAGCTACGTGTTGAAGAAGAGGAAAGTAAACATATTCTTCATATCATCGCCAATATGTCTTATAAAGGTGGCCATGGCGGCACAGTAGAGTCACTTGAAGGGAAAATTGTTCAAGATGCGGATCGTTTAGATGCTCTTGGTGCAATAGGAATTGCTCGTACATTTGCATATGGTGGGGCGAAAGGGAGATTAATGTATGACCCAACTATTCCGCCGCGTGAAGAAATGACGAAAGAAGAGTATAGAAAAAATAATGATCCATCTTTAAATCATTTTTATGAAAAACTTTTGAAATTAAAAGATTTAATGAATACGAATGCAGCAAAACAAGAGGCTGAAATTCGTCATCGTTATATGGAACAGTTTATTGAACAATTTATGAAAGAGTGGAATGCACAAATATGAAAATGTTAACTGTGGAGAACTTATCAAAATCATATGGAGAAAAGCCGTTATTTGATGGATTATCATGTAGTATTACAGAAGGACAACGTGTCGGAATTATTGGTGTAAACGGAACTGGTAAATCGACATTATTAAAAATTATTGCAGGATTAGAAGCTCCTGATACAGGTGATATGACGCATTCACGTGGGTATACAATTAGTTATTTATCACAGCAACCAGAGTTTGATGAAAAACTGACAGTATTAGAGCAAGTGTTCCATGGTGATACACCTTTAATTCGTCTTCTTCGTGATTATGAAAAAGCACTATTAAATATTGAAAAAGATCCAAGTAATGAAAAAGTACAGGAACAATTATTTGCAGTGCAGCAACGTATGGATGCAATGAGTGCATGGGAAGCAAATGCAAATGCGAAGTCTCTTTTAACGAAATTAGGAATTACGGACTTCACTGCAATTGTTGGGAATTTATCTGGTGGACAGAAAAAACGTATTGCAATGGCACAATGTTTTATTGAAACACCGGATTTATTAATTTTAGACGAGCCTACGAACCATCTTGACCATGAGACAGTTGAATGGTTAGAAGAATATTTAGCGAGATATACAGGTTCGGTATTACTTGTAACCCATGATCGTTATTTCTTAGATCGTGTGACGAATCGTATTTTTGAATTAGATAATGGTAAACTATATAGCTACGAAGGAAACTATAGTACATTTTTAGAAGCGAAAGCACTTCGTGAAGAGCAAGAATTGGCACAAGAATCGAAACGCCAAAATTTATATCGTCGTGAACTTGCTTGGATTCGTCGTGGTGCAAAAGCCCGTTCTACGAAACAAAAGGCGCGTATTCAGCGTTTTGATGAGCTAAAGGCACAAGAAGGACCAGCTGCAAAACAGTCAGTTGATATTGCACTAAGCGGAAGTCGTCTAGGAAAGAAAGTACTTGAGTTAAAAGATGTAACGAAAAAATTTGGCGATAAGACGGTATTACATAATTTTAATCATATTGTGAAACCGGGTGATCGTATCGGAATTATTGGGGCGAATGGAAGTGGGAAATCTTCCCTATTAAATATGCTTGCAGGTAAGTTATCTCCTGATAGTGGTGAAGTGGAAGTAGGACAAACTGTAAAAGTTGCTTATTATACGCAAGAAAATGAAGAGATGAATTTAAATCAGCGTATGATTGAATACATTAAAGAGATTGCAGAAGTTATTCATACGACAGATGGAAAAGTAATTGGTGCATCTCAAATGTTAGAACGTTTCTTATTCCCGACGCATTCACATGGTACACCACTTGGTAAACTATCTGGTGGTGAAAGAAGACGTTTATATTTATTACGTATTTTAATGGGAGAACCAAACGTACTTTTACTTGATGAACCTACGAACGATCTAGATACACAAACATTAACAGTACTAGAAGATTATTTAGAAGATTTCCCAGGTGTCGTTTTAACTGTATCGCATGACCGTTACTTCTTAGATAAAGTAGTAGATGAACTGTTCATCTTTACTGGCGGAGGCGAAGTGCGTGAGTTTCTAGGTAGTTATACAGATTATTTAGAAATGGAAAAAACGAGAGAACTTATGGAGAAAGCGGAAGTTCAAAAAGAGAAAAAAGTTGTAGAAGAAGCTCCAAAACAACAACGTAAACGTAAACTTTCATACAATGAACAGCGTGAATGGGAAACGATTGAAGATACAATTGCCGAACTTGAAGAGAAAATTGAGTCAATTGGAGAAGAACTTGCGAAAGTTGGATCTGACTTCACAAAGGCACAAGAATTATCTGAAGCACAGCAGAAAACAGAAGAAGAGCTAGAAAAAAAGATGGAAAGATGGAGTGAACTATCAGACATCGTTGAAGGATTAAAATAAAAACAAGCTGCATATATTGAAAAGTAAAGAGAAAAACTTTACACTATTGGTAGAACCTATTTTAGGAGGGAAAAAATGAGAACATCTAATCCAATGTTGAAAAAAGAGGCATTCCGTAAAGAGGGAGCAAGTGCTTCTGCGATGACGATTGGCGGAACAGTAGGCAAAACGTTCATTATGCTTATCTTGCTACTTGCAACGTCTGTCTATTCATACATACAGATGATGCAGGGGACGATGAAGATGCCAGTATTAATTGGTGCTTTAATCGTTGCGGCAATCATCGCATTTGCGTCTATGTTCTTCCCGCGTATTTCACCTTTTGGTGCACCAATCTATGCAGCGGTAGAAGGGGTTGTGTTAGGAAGTATTTCAGCAGTTTATACAATGAAATTTGGCGATTCTATCGTTTTAAATGCTGTATTACTAACAATCTCAATTCTATTTGCAATGTTAGTGTTATATGCAACACGCGTAGTAAAAGTAACGGATAAATTCCGTACAGGCGTGATGGCAGCAACACTTGGAATTATGGTTATGTATTTAGTCGTATTTCTACTAAATATGTTTGGTGTAACTGTTCCATACATTCACCAAGGTGGTACAATCGGTATTATTATTAGTGCAGTTGTTATTGTAGTTGCTGCATTAAACTTATTACTAGATTTCGATTTAATCGAAAATGGTGTACGTAGTCAAGCTCCGAAATATATGGAGTGGTATACTGCGATGGGATTAATGCTTACATTAGTATGGTTATACTTAGAAATTCTTCGTTTCGTTTCGTACTTTACGAAAAATGACTAATAAAAAAATCCTGCATGAAAAATGCAGGATTTTTTTATTTTCAAAGATATATTGAATGTATGGTATAATATGGATGATAGCAACTTGAAGTGAAGGAGATGGAATATGATGAAAGAGAAGAAGGGGATTATGAAAAAACTATTTTCTAAAAGTTTTTTCATAGAACTAGATGAAGCTTTAACGTATCCATCATCAAAAGTTATTACTTCAGCGATTGAAGGATATGCAACTGAATGCAATGAAAGACTAAAATTTGAGAGTAAAGTTAAACCGATTACTTTCTACTTAGAAAATGCAATGTACCGTGCTGAAATAAAGATGGCTCGCGGAGGATATTACATATCTTGTACTGAAGTGTAATAAATTTTGAAACCATACATGTTTGAACTATGTATGGTTTCTTTTTTTGTTTTGTAAGGTCTAAAATAATACTTTTTACTTACGGATATATCATTTTGTGCTTTTTACCATTCAAACATTTCTCCTTACAATGAAGAAAAACATGTGAGGTGGTATAACTTATGATGAATCGAGTTGTATTAATCGGTAGATTGACAAAGGAGCCAGAATTATACTACACAAAACAAGGCGTTGCTTATGCACGAATATGTGTTGCGGTGAATAGAGGATTTCGAAATAGTTTAGGTGAACAACAAGTCGATTTTATTAATTGTGTGATAATATCTCCGTAACCTTTAATGTACATAAGGGTATTTTTTATCTAACCCATTAACAACACTGGTGTTATGATAAAAAAGAAAGCTGTACAAAATGTATAATACGCACAAAAGTACATGTTGTTATGATATGTAACTGTACATAATAAATTGAACTTTAAAATTCTGAATATTAATATTTTCAGAAAATTACCCCCTTTTTTGTTAGAGTAATGATAATATATAAATAAGGGAGGCGAGAGAATTTTGAAATTGACAAAGTTAACAATTAGAAACTTTAAAGGTATCAAAGAAATAAGTTTAGATATAGAAAATATATCGATTATTATAGGGCCTAATAATTGTAGTAAGAGTACAATTTTACAAGCATTGTGTACATTTGGATCAAGTGGTTTGAAACTTGATAAAAATCTATATTATAGGCATGATACATCCAATCCTATTAGCTTTCATGCTACATTCACAGAATTGACAGAAGAGGAAATCAATCTCCATGGAATAAGAGCTTCTATCCATGAACCAACAGGTAATTTTATAGTAAGAGCGATATATACATATGGAGAAAATGTTGAAAGATCCTCAAAATTATCTGGTAGTGAGGAACATGATTTGGGAGAAACGGGATGGGATGGTAAGATGGGGGGCGGTAAAAACGGGACCCATTTTATAAATGCTTTTCCAGAGGTTATTTATATTCCTGCTGTAAAGAATGCTAATGAGGATATAAAAGACAATTCTCCTTATATGAAAACTTTATATGCTCTATATAAAGATGTGATAAAAGAACTTGAAGAATATAAGGAAGCACAAGAAAAAACTAAGCTTTTACAGGATAAGATAAATTCTCATAATAATGAGAAGATTAAATATTTTGAAGAAGAAGTGCAAGGCTTCTTAAAAGAGGTTACCTCAACAAAAATTAAGTTTAATGTAGATATAAATCCTTTAGATGAAATAGTGAGCACATCATTAAAGCCAAATTTTGATTATAATGGTTTAGAGACTGTTCTTACCCATCAGGGGAATGGTGTTCAACGTACATTTATGTTATCTATTCTTAAAGGATTTAAAATGTATATGAAGAAGTACCAAAGTGAAGGGAAAGGTATAAATAGACCTTTAATAATAGCTATAGAAGAGCCAGAATTGTATTTACACCCACATCTAGCAAGAGTGTTTAAAGAAACACTTTATAGTTTAGCGGATGAGGGTTTTTTCCAAGTATTAGCAACTTCCCATTCTCCTAACTTTATTGATTTGGCAAAACCGCATAGAACATTAGCTAAGTTATCCTTGAATCATGAAAAGAATGTAATAGTAAGTCAAGTTGATTCAAATATTTATGGGTTACCTACTCAAGAAAAAGAGAAGTTTCAAGCTTTATTGCGTTTTAATCCATATATAAATGAAATATTTTTTGCTCAAAATGTTATTTTGGTTGAAGGTGATACAGAGGTAATTGCTCTAAAGTTAATGGGAGAAAAACTAGTTAATAACGGTGAATTAGAAAGCGAAATATATCAAAGAACTTCAGTAGTTAATTGTGCAGGTAAAGGAACGATGTATATTGTTCTAAATGTGCTTAATAACTTTGGAATAAGATACACTTGTATACATGATTATGACATAACGGAATTAAATGCGAGGGGTGAAATAAAAACTGTTGCGGCGCTAAAAAAAGTATTAACTTTAAATCACAAAATCGAAAGACTTTGCGAAGTAAAAAACAACAGAAAATATGTGTTTCAATACACCTTTGAAGAAGAAATGCCTCCTGATTATGTAAAAGGGAGCTCAAAATCTTTTACAGCATACGAATACTTAAAAGAAAAAGAATTACAAGAAATGCCGCATAGATTATTAAATGTTGTTAAATCTGCTTATGGTTTAGAATTAGAAGAGGAATTAGATCATAGGAATTCTACTATATTAGAATACTATAAGTGGGATAATTTAAATCAAGCGAAAGCTGAATGGAGTCCTCCGAAGGATGAGGAGTATGTCATATCTGTTTGGAAGGAAGAAAATGAGAAGACTACACCTATACCCGCAGAATAATTTTTTAAATAAAACATCTTCTAGAAAGTATTTAATAACGCCATTTAATTTAATTTGAAAAATGTGGTAAAGCCTTCTGTGATTAATTATCCTGGAAGGCTTTTAAAGTTGTTTAATTTTATTATTTTTGTACATTTAAAAGGAGCTGATTAAAAAACATCTTCTTAACATTTAATGTACACAATTTATTTTTTATACTATCTCTTTTCACTACTAATAGCAAAGTAAAAACAATTGATGTACAAAAGTGTTAGAAAAGATGGTTGTACATAATAGTGGCACTGTCACATGCCCATTAAGGCAAAAGAATTAGTTACTCCAAAACAATAAAAGGAGCAAAATGAACACAATTATCATTTGGGAGGTATTAAAATTTCATAAGTTGATGGGCGAGTGGCGAGATCCCTAAAAAAGTTCAATGACTTAATATTATGTTGCATTATAATATATCGAATTATATGAATTTAATTAAATACATTGAACAAAAAAGTTAAATCTATGATATCCTTCTGGCTAGGTCTTCTATGAATTTGTTTATTGTTTTATATATTTTTATGGTATGGAGTGCAATATACTCCTACGTTCTTAATTGTATGAACCCATTTGATAAAAATGCTGTGATACTGACAGTTCCTCTTTGAAGTCTATTGTAAGGATTTAACTAAATTGTACTGATTTGACTATACTAATTTAAAAGATTTAATGTATATTTTCTTCCTGAAAACAGTTTTATATATTAAGCTACGAATTCCTTAAAACGCATATAAAATTTAGTGAATATCCATTATAATGAATATATTGCGATTTTTATAAAAATAGTAGTAGGTATAGCTGAAATAAGCTTAAATCGATTATAAGGGTATATGGACTAATATTATGTCGTTTAGGCAAATTATTATTTAGTCCTAGATAGAAAACATCTTGTGAAAAATATATTGACTTGGAGTACAAAAGGGAAATATGTTAATTTGAATTTTTAGAATAAATAATAATCAATAGAGGTATGAGAGGAGTAACCACAATGCAATACCTTCAAGTAGAATCAGAGGATATAAAAAAATTAAATGATATTCAATTAACGAAATTATTATCTTTACTGTTATATAACGAAGCAGATAAAGAAGGATTAGTAGCAAATGCCGTTGCTGTGGCATTGAATATTACCGTAGGAGATGCTGGGGAAGATGGACATATTCAATGGCAAGGTGATAAAGAGAAAACTAATTGGCTTCCAGACCGATTTACTCTATTTCAAGTTAAAGCTACACCTATGCCTTCGACTAAGTGCAAAGGAGAAGTAATAGGGAAGGATAAGAAATTAAAACAACGAGTTAAAGATGTATTTCTTGCAGGTGGAACATATATTTTATTTCATAATGAGGAACTTAATCAAAAACAAATAGATGGACGAATAGGGGCTTTTGAAGCGGCAATCCATACTGCAGAGCCAACATTAAAACCAAAGATTCAGATTTATGACGCAGCGAAAATAGCAGCTTGGACTAATAAATATATTTCGGCAGTTTGTGCAGTATGGGGATGGAACCATAAATTGATTGAAGGAGCTGCTAAGACATGGGAGGAATGGAATAAGTATAGCGAACATTCAGGGGAATATGTATCCTGTTCTAAATTGCAACAGTATATAGATGAGTTAAGAGGATATTTTATTGAAGAGAAAAAAGTTGCAAGGATTATGGGCCTGTCTGGAATTGGAAAATCTCGTCTAGCTTTTGAGGCTTTTAGAGGAGGGAAGGAAGTTGGTGAAGCTAGTCAGAAAGCATTAAGTAAAAAAGTAATTTATATTGATGCTTCTAACCAACGTATTCCTCTTCCAGCTGTAGTAAGTACATGGAGGAATCAAGGTTTTTCTGGAATATTAATAGTTGATAATTGTGATAGTGAGCTTCATAATCAATTAAAAATAGAAGTAGAACATACAGAAAGTAAATTCAGCCTATTAACTATAGATTATAATTTAAGTAGTACATCACATCATGATCCAGAAATCTATATCGATGAGATACCAAAAGAAGTTATTCAAGGAATCATTTCAAATTCTTATCCAGAGATGGAAGCTGGCGATAAAGATAGAATCGTAACGTTTTCTGATGGTTTTCCTAGAATTGCAACATTGTTAGCTGAAGCAAGAATTAATGATTTGAATGATATTGGAAGTTTAAGGGATGAAATACTTATTAAAAAATTATTATGGGGCAGGGATAATACAAATGAAGTGGCTCAAAAAGTAATCGAAATATGTTCTGTTTTTGAAAATATAGGTTTTGAAAAAGAAAAAGAGAATGAAATGGAATATGTCGCTAATTATTTTTGTAATATCTCAGCAGATGAATTTTATGGACATTGTCAATATTTTCTTAAAAAAGGAATTTTAGTTAAGAGAGGTAGGTTTATCAAAATAGTTCCTCAGCCATTAGCTGTGACTTTAGCGGCTCATTGGTGGACAAATTGTAGGCCAAAAAAAGCATTAGAAATCTTATCAAGTGATATGCCGAGAGGTATGAAGGATTCGTTATGCAAGCAAATTTCTAAGCTTCATTTTCTTGAGAAGGCTAAGGAGCTTACAACTAATCTCTGTGGATCACAAGCCCCTTTTGGCCAAGCAGAAGTACTCAATTCTAAAGAGGGTTCACGTATTTTCTGCTCACTTGTAGAAGTGGACCCTGAAACAACAGTAAGCACTTTGGAACGTGAATTTGCTAATATGGATATCTCTAATTTAAAGTTAATGAAAGATGGACGTAGGAATTTAGTACGTGCATTAGAAAAACTTTGCTTTTGGGAAAGTACTTTTGAACGTGCTTCACTTGTGTTATTAAGATTTGCAGCAGCTGAAAATGAAAAATGGGCTAATAATGCAACAGGACAATTTTTCCAATTATTCCATTATACTTTATCGGGTACTCAAGCAAAACCAGCAGCTAGATTAGGGTTAATTGATTTTGCGCTTGGTTCATCTGAAGATGAGATTCGTAAATTAGGAGTTGAAGCATTAGGACATGTAATACAAACTCAGGATCTTTCTAGAATGGTGGGAGTTGAGTATCAGGGAAGTAGACCAGTACAACAAGAATGGAGACCAAAGAATTGGGGCGAAATATTTGATTACTGGGAAGGGGCTCTTGAAAGATTAACAATTATTGCTACTTCAGATGATGATTATGCAGATCGTGCACTTAAAATAATTGCTGATAATATTAGAGGATTAGTTTCGTATGGGCAGATTAATATTCTAGATAGTATTCTTTACAAAATTTTTGCTAAGGTAAGAAATTATTGGCCTGAGGCTTTAGAGTCTATTACAGAGATTATACAATATGATAAGTCTAAACTTCCACCGGATGCTTTGGAAATCGTACAACAATGGAAAGAAAGCCTAGTTCCTGAGGATTTTAAAGATAGTTTGAGTATAAATATTTCACTTGCTAATAGTGACTATGTTGAAAAGGAAAATCCAGGTGATGATGGAAAATATATTGACTTAACAGAAGAACGGGTAAAGCAGTTTGCTGAAGATGTTTATTTAAATAAATTTAATGAATTAATGGAAAACCTAGAATGCTTAATGGTGGGAGAACAACGTCAAGCATACATATTCGGAAAGGAAATTTCGAAAATCGCGGTTAATCATGAGGTTATTATTGATACTATCGAGAAAAAGTTAAGTGCACTAGTTGTATCAAGGTGTAAAGACATTAATGTGTCTTTTGTAGGAGGATATTTAAGTAATTTACAAACAGATAGAGATGAAACAGTTCAAGAATTCTTAGATAGGGCAGTAGAGAGAGAATATAGTATTCTTATTCCAAATCTAACACGTTATTTAGAAGTTAAAATTTTTGATTTAAAAAGACTTATTGGTTTACTAGAAGAGGGGAAAATACCGACTAGTTCGTTAATGATATTAGCTTATGGTAGAGTAACAGATAATATTAATTCTGAAGATATGATATGGTTCGTAAAAGAGATTGAAAAATATGAAGAACAGCATCTCAGGGTTTGTTGGGAAATATTATTTATGTACTGTTGGAATGATAATGCTAAATTTGTGTTGGTTAAGAGTTGGTTTGAAGAAGTATTAATGAAATCACATTTTTTTGCAAATAATCTTATTAATTCTTTTGAAATAGAAGAAATTCTTAAAAAAATATATATAAATAGTGATGACAATAAACCAGAATTTACTCGTGAAATTTCAAAGAATATACTTCAATTATTAGGAGAGAATGTAAACTATAAATTGAATCAAAGGCTAAAAGGGTATACGTATTTAGTGACAAAGTATAATTGGTGTAATAGCTGGGAATTATTCAGTGAAGCTCTGATTTCAAGTGATGGCATGTCCAGATATGAATTAAAAGAAATCATTGGTACATCGAGATTTGATAGTGATGAACCAACTCCAATCAGAAATATACCTGAACAAGCCCTTATAGAATGGTGTAGTGCAAATGAGATTGCGCCAGAAATTTTAGCGGAAATTTATCCAATTACTTCAATAAAGAATGGAGAAGATGGATTAAAAATAATCAATACACTTATAGACTATTTGTTGGAGAATTATAATGATAATGAGAGGGTTTTATTAAATATAGATAGTCAGTTGGTGACATTTAGTTGGATAGGCTCCGTAGTGCCATATTATGAGAAAATTATCCATGTGTATAAGCCATATTTAAAACATAACAATATTAATCTCCGAAAATGGTCACAAAGAAATATAAATCGATTGGAGAGAAATATTCAAAAAGAAAAAATTCGTGATGAGGAAAATGGACTTAGGTTCTAAATTAAACAATATCAAAATCCCTCTGGTATAAATAATACCAGAGGGATTTTGATATTGATAATAATACTTTTGATAATTTGGTTATTAGAATTTATGGTAAAATAAAAATGGAGATTATTATTATAATTTAGTTGAAATATGAATTCGTATTTTTAGATGATAGGGAAGTTATTTCAGATAACTATAAAAAGGGGTTTAATATAAATGCAAAATAGAGATATAATTTCTGGATTTCCAATTAATTTTGATACAAGTAAATTAGAGAAAAAAATAAAGGGGAATAATCAAAAGATAAGAAATATAGTCTCAAATGTAAATCCTTTATCAGTTTTAGTTAATTTATATATAAAAAGAAAAATGGAGATTATGGGGGATATTGAAAAGTCAGTACATGGAAATATAGAGCCCTGGATAAATAAGTCACTACCTTTTATACAAAGTATTATTGTAACTTCAAAAACTTTAAATAATAGAGATATAGGTGAGGAAGAGATACTTTTTATCCAAGAAGAGTTATATCAATTATTTTTGAATGCTAATATGTATATTAATTCAGTTCCTAAAACCGAGTTAATAAAGTATTCTCAGGGAATGCAGACTAACGTTTCAGGGATAATGTATTCATATTTTGAGCAGGAACATTTTCGAGATTTACTAATCCCTTATGAAAGGTTGTTTATAGATACTTTTGGGATAGATGCTGAGGAAATTGTTAATGGATTACTAGCATTAAGCCAGCGATTAAGATCTAATGGAATTATAGATTACTTATTGGAAATTATTCCAAACCACAAAGGAGATTCGGAAGAGTGTTTTTCGGAAGATGTCCTTCAAAAAATCGGAGAATATTTTGATGTTGAGAAAATTACAAATTGGCCGGTTTCTTTTATAAGAGAGTTTACATTGAAACCTGGTGAGATTACCACAGATGATTCAAGTGATTATAGTAAAATGGTATTTCAAGAGCTACCGATTAAATATAAGCCATTTTTGTTAATTAACAATCGATACTACTGTTTCTGTATTGAGAATTTAATTGATAATTTTTATAGGGCAGTATTACGTGCATTGAGAAGAGTAAATAGTAAATTAGTTTCTCGTATAAATGATATTCAAAAAGAGTTATCAGAAGCACTGCCGTTTAAGCTGTTTAAAAAGATGATTCCTAATTCGCGTATGTTTGAAAACATTTTTTATAAGGCACCTGTTGGAGGTAATGGCAAGTATGAATGGTGCGAATGTGATGGAATTATATTGTTCGATGACATAATGATAATTTTAGAAGTAAAAGGGGGAGCATTTTCTCCAGTATCACCATTTTCTGATGAGGAAGCTTATAAGGAGTCACTAAAAAGTTTAGCTCAAAACCCATATGAGCAATCTCTACGGCTTTTTAATGAGTACAAAATCAAAGATAAATTAGAAATTTATAGTAAAGAAAGTAAAAGGAAATACAGTCTATTAGAAACAATTAATGAAGTTAATTATATATATGCATGTTGTGTTACCCTAGACGATTTTAATGAAATTGCAGCGCAAATTGAAAAAACAGAATTTATTAAAGAAAGTGATTTACCTGTTTGGTGTGTATCAATAAATGATTTAAGAGTATATACTGAATTTTTTGATTCATCAAGTATTTTTATGAACTATTTATATCAGCGTAGTCTAGCTGGTAAAAACCCTTATATAAAACTAAATGATGAATTAGATCACATAGGATTATACTTTGAATTCAATAATTATTCTGTTTATATTAATGAAATGGTTGCTGAGACTGAGGCGGCAGACCTTTATATTGAAAGTTTTAGGGATGAGATAGATCTGTATATGGCAGGGAAAGCGAATGGCATAGTGAGTGGAAAAGAATCAGGGAATTCATTCGAATCCTTTTTTGGTCCAGTAGTTAAACCTAAACAAAAAATGAATCCAGTATTTGAACAGTTAATTAGACTATTAGATAGTAACAGGGATAATTTATGTAATAGAGTTGCAAGAAATCTATTGTTACTTGATTCAGAAACACGTGAAAATATTAGTGAATTTATTGAATCAAGAACATGTAGAATTATGGAACGCGGATTTAGGCGTAATATATTAATCCCATATTCAGCATATAATTACAAAAAAGAAGATAGGTTGGATGAAATTCCAGTGATAATGATTTTTATACTTGAAGCCTCAAATAAAATTTTGCGAGATGCAGTTGAAAGAAAACGCTTCTTGATGGAAAGAGTAATGTATGAAGACGAAGATATTATATGTGTTTTGATAGGGGGCAATAGGAATAGAGAGTTAAAAAAGTTATTACCCAGATAATAGGACCAGAACAATTCAAGGCAATTCCAGTAGAGCGTTATGAAGTTTTGAAAAATAACAGAGAGAAAATAAAAGAATCTAGAACGATTAAAACAAAATAAAGCATAATTTCTGTATAGCAGGAATCGTCCGTTTTTAACAACGTTAAGAAAGTTTTAGTGGTCTTAAAGAATCTAAGGATATCATTTTCTCCGAATTAAAGTGGTATTCTCCAAGTAAATATACGAATTAAAAAGGCAGGTTAAAGAAATATCATAAAAATTAAGTAGAAATGAATTATGCAGTAAAGCTATCAGAAGGGAAACAATAATAATTTCTTTGTTAAATCTTTAATAGACAACAAACAAGGATAGTTGTCTTTGGAAGGTCCGTTGATATAACATCAAGATTTCAGTTAGTGATTCTAAACAGCGTATTAAATGATAATTTTGATTAAATCCCTTTTGAACTAATTTGGCTTTTCTTCTTATGTTATGAAAAAGTTCAAAATGTTTTTTGTATCTACGGCTTCTATTATTTTTCATTAAAGAAATTAGGAAACATCTCTTGTAATTTATTGATAGGTTTCTCTAAATTGTTTTTTTCTGTAAGTTCTATGGGGTTTGTAGAAGTTTTATTGATAGTTTTGAATGAATCTTTAAAATTTGTTAAGCTACTATTTTTATCAATATTAGTGTTGAAATCTAAAATGTTATCTGTGAGTCCTATTTTTTCTTGTAAGTGAGGGAATGTACTAGAAATGGTTAATTGCTCGTAAAGGTTTTTATAATGTTCAACTTGTATTTTTAGCTTTTGAATTTGTTGGTCTTTTTCAGCAGCAATTTGCTTTATTTGAATAATTTTTTGTTCATCTTTTTTTAAATTTTGGAGTTCTTCATATAATTTAATAAACATTGTTTCAAATTCATGAAATGCATTAATAATTTTAGGGGTATTACCCTTATAAATTTCAAAAATTTGTTCTATGTTTGGAAAATAGACCTCATCCTCTTCGTTTACACCAATTGTTCGATAAATAGGTTTATTTAATTCAGCTATTGTTTTTTCTAATCTTCTTTTCCAAGTGTTTCTCCCAATGCTGGTCTCTTTTTCAAGAAGAGAGTAGGTTAAATGTACGTGACCTAATCTGTTTTTAACTTCTAATGCGAGTTCTTTTAATTCCTGATCAGTAAATATTCTAGGCCGCCCTGAGCTTTTTTGTTTTCCTTTTAGCATTAGTTTTTTCACTCCTCTATAAATTTTGCATCAACAATAGCTTTGTGGTCCATATATTTTAATAGTTGTCTAGAATGTTTAGTTAGAAGAGATTCATGGTAATTCACTTGTTCATTTGACTTAGATAAACTAAATTTTTTAATATAATCAAGATGTTCATTGATTCTATTTTCTAAGTCCCTTGAGTATGATTCTAACCACTTAATCGCCTCGTCATATTCATCAATAGACGGATTGAAAAAGTAATGATTAACACATATTCTACAATCCTCAACGCAATTATTAGGGAAATTTTTATCAGTGCAGTAGCCATAATCAACTTTCTGGTACTGGTCTGCGTTTTTAGGTGAATATAAGATTCTGTTATCAAAAATCTTTCTTTTAGTTCCCAAAAAGCCACCAGACATTTTGTTTTGAGCTTGTTTCTCAACTATAGTTTGTGTAAGTCTGTATACATATGATTGAGCAAATAATTTGGCGTGAGAATAATAGTTTGACGCATGTTGTATAGTAGTTTGTCCAGCTAATCTGGCGATGGATAAAACATTAAATCCTTGTAAGAACATATTAATGATTGCAAAATGCCTTGTATCACCTGGAGAAATCTTATCTAAAGAGTGCTGTGAATACATCTGTTCAACTATTTCGCTATAAAAGTTCTTCATTAAAGTTTGAAATTGATGCTTTAAAATTCTATTTGAGGATCTCTTAATACTTCTAGAAAAAAACTGACAATAAAATTCTTGTGGGAATAGATTATCTGTATGAATGTTATACGTATCCAACACATATTGAAAATCTTTAATTGCTTTAGATATATCATCAGTAATAAGAATATGTTGAAAATATTCTTGTTGTTTGGGGCTATCGAACTTTTGTTTAGATCTTGGAATAACAATCCATGTTTTACCATCATTTTTTTCATGTAGACAATTATATTTCATTCTTAAAAATTCATTGGGTCTCATGGGAATAATATTTGTAATAGTCCACCATAAAATTACAGGATAATATTTATGGTATTTAGGTAGGACTATCTTATATTTAAAATCATTAATTATTTCATCAAAAAGCAGAACATGATAAAAATTAGGAAGATCTCTATTTTTCCATTTAGGTGAAGGGAATGAGTCACATAATTCTATGTATTTTTCATGTCCTGGCAACGGTGAAAATTTCAAAAACTCTTTTAGTACAAGTGCAAATGTCGAAGCCCAAGGTTTGCTGAGACTAGAAAGTAATTTTTCAAATTGATCTGTGGAGGTTACTCCCTCAGTTGCTAAAATTATTTTCTTGAGTATATTGAATTCGGTTTCTATAGTTGAAGGTGAGATACCTGAAGCACGCCGTAATAAAAGATAGCATTTAATAATGGTGCATAATTTTTTATGTGAAAACAATTTATGAAACGGCAGCTTAAAAGGTGTATTTTGGATGTTACATGGAATAAGCCATTCATCATCATCAAAAGATTTTGCCATTATATATTCATTGATAAGTAAATCGTTAAATATATTTTCGAATTTGGATACATTAAGATCGTTATAAGTTATAGATTCAGTAACGGCTATTGGTGTGTTTCCCATATTTATTACCTTTTTTAATTGCATAATATAAATCCTTTACATAGTATTTTTTTATAAAAGCAAACGTTGTTTAACTTTCTCTAATATTTTTGTTTTTTCTTTTAAAGGAAGAAATGAATTGACGACATCAATACCAAAAGCTTTAATTGCTTCGTCAATTAACAAAATAATATTGAGAAGAAAAAACGAATCCCTTTTTCTAATAGCGTCATATTTGGTGTTCTCTAATGAACTTGTTAATCTTTTAAGTTCACTAATTGCTTCAATTAACACCATTTTTTCAGGGATAAAATACTCACAAGAATAACATGTTTTTAGATTTTTTCTTTTACAATTAGGGTATACAAGACATTGGCCCGCTTTTTCTTTAGAAGGCATTTGATTTGTAAATAATTTTATTGCAAGTTTTTTTAGTTCTTCAATTGGAAGATGCTTGATTTCATCTATAACACGGTTTTTATTAGTATGAAGATTTTGTAAAAGGATTGCCCATTTTTCTAGTTCCATAGGTGAAATAGAATTACGTAGTTCTTTAATAGTATTGGTGCGTTCTTCAATTGTTTGTCCATTTTGTATATCCTCTTTTAATCTGAGTAAAATATAGTTGTATAACCACCCAAACATACCACGATTTAACAAGTTTACTGAGACTCTATTTATGCTGCCATCTTTATTTTTTGCTTGAATGTAAATAGCAGTTGTATCTGAACTTTTGTGTGATCTAGTGTTTTTTGTAATTTCTAGGGCTAAATCAGCATCTTCACCATCTTCTTCTAAGATTGAATAAAAAAGATAGGTCATGGTACTTCTATTCATGACCAAACAGTCAAAATCTTTTAATTGAGGAGAGGGATTAAAAAAGTTTAAATGCTGATCCTTTCCAGATACTCTGGCTGATACAATCTTTTTGCCAAAAAAGAAAGTACCAAGTATACGAGAGTTTTCAGGAAGGGCAGTGTGATTTTGTATATTTCTCTTATGAAGTTCAGAAATGACAAGTGAATGCGCTAAGCTCTCTATTAAGTTTGGAGATACATAGAAGTTATAAAGTACAGAAACTTTATTTGCTACTGCATTTCGAAGTTTAATATAAAGCTGATTAATAATACTCTGTGATTCTTCCATGGTTAATTTATTGGTTTTGAACCAAGATAACTTGTCTGCGCTTATAGAATCCAGTTCTATAGAAGGGAATTCATGGACGATATCTATTCCTCTCCAATTATTGGTGAGAAGAATTATTGTGTATGCCCACATATTCGCATAGTATCTACATGTAGTAGCGTGAGTAATATGCATTTCAATGTTTTGAACATGAGTATAATACTGGTGATAAATTTCAAATGAGTATATATTTTTTTCTGAATAAGCACTATCTTTTTTTTCGTAGTAGTACAAATATTTTTTTTCTCTATTTCTTCCATTTTGATTATCACAATATGATAAAAATTGAACGAAATTTTTTTTAAGTTCATTAGATAAGGATCTATTAGAAAGAAAAAGCTCAATTTTAGCATCTGAAACGGTCCATATTTCCCCATGGAAATTAGAAAGCATTTTATCATATAAGTTAATAAAGTTTAATGTATAGCCTCTTAAGGCGAATGGTCTTGCATTGCTGGAATTAATCTTGATTTCCACCCATTTTTTATAAAGAGATGATGTTTTTATAAAATCACTGGAAGGGGGATGGTTATTATAATGTTTTAATAAGTCTTCTAAAGCTGCATGTGTATCGTAAACAGTATCTAATACATATTGTAGACTTTCTAAATACTTATTTGCATTTTGGATAGGGATAAAGAGCCTATTATTTATTTTTATAGCACCTGTCAATAGGCCTTTTTTATATCTAAACGTAGTTTATCGAATGTAAATCCTGAAATAGAGCGTAGGGTATTCAAATCGTAATGATCAATTAAATGTAGCATTCTTGTTTTATGATTGTAGTAGTATTCTTTTTGGAAATTAGCTATATCAGTTTTTGAAACTAGCCAATGGTGTCCACCAGATGCAGGCACTTTTTTTGAATTAGGGAAGTAGTCTTTTAACAGCCCTCTTAGCCAAATTGGTGGTGCTTGTAGTTTTTCTGCTGCTTGTTTAACAGTTAAGAAATTTGTCATATGTGTGTGTTTTTCTTGTTCCGATGTTTCTATATCGATATATGCGTAATATCCTTTTTCAGCAAAATAATTTAATAACTTGGTGAATTCGTTTTTATGAAAATAGTATTTATTTAGATGCATTACATAATTTTGTATACGCTTTGTATATATTAGGTGTCGGATTGAGCTATCAGTCACATAAATTCTATTTTTTTCAAGTTGACCTATTAGTTCTTGGATGGAAAGGAATTCTTTAGGGTTATATTTATCTAAATAGCCAATCTTCTTTTTTATTAGTGATAAATGAGACTTTAGAAAAAATATATTTTTAACATGAGGGAGTTTAAAGGCTTTGATTTTATCCTTATGTATGTATCCGTGGATTTGATTTTTGGATATTCCTAGTTCTAGGCTAAGTTCATTAATTGTATAGTAATCCTCAATTTTTTGAGACGGAATATTTACATTAGAATGTTCAAAATAGTAAAGCTTTAGTGTTTTTATTTCTTCTTTATGAATATAAAGTTTGTTTTTGAATTTCATATATCTTTTGATTAATCCAGTGGAAACCTTTTCGTGAATCCATGATGTTCCTCGTATACACAAACCATCTTTTGTTAGAACTTCAAATACTTCATATGTTGTTAGGTAGGAGTTTCTATCGTCAACAGAATTTAGTTTAGCTTTTTCTTTTGTTTTTTCTATCTCGTCTATATGGATATATATACGTCCTTTAATGTTTTTTATATTTGAAATAAGCCCTCTTTTAATATATCTATAAGCTGTAGCTTCGTGAATTCCTAATGACTTACTAAATTCCAGTACAGTTATGTATTGGAGTTCACTATTATTTTCAGTAGACATTTGTTCACCTCTTTTTTGAAGGGAATATGATATTAATTAAATTTACTTCTATCAATAAGGCGGGGGAGATAATTCTCATGCATATTATCAAATTTATTTTCGATTTTTTTTCTCATTCTATCTGTCTTAACCATATATGTTAAAGATGATAATAAATTGTCATCACCACGATGAAAAGCTATTTCTAGAGGATTATCTGTATTTTCGGCAATAAGGTTAGTGAAAGTCCCTCGTCCTATATGAGTAGACCAATCTGCAAGAAGTAAATGATTCGCTAGGATTTTTTCTTCTGAGTTACCGTATGTTTTTAAGAAATTTATAAAATTATGTTTTAGTTTATTAAAATATTGACTGTAGCTTTTTCCTGACATAGCTTTTCCGTCCCTATTTATAAAAAGAGCACCTGAGTCAGTATGATCTTTATATAAATTAATATGATCTGCAAAAAGAACTTTTCCCCAGTCAAATATTTGTAGAACGGCCTGATCTCTAGGCTTTTTTACGCTACTGGATCCAGAATGATCTTTAATATCCTTTCTGAAATTTTGATTTTTTAGAGTGACTAGAAAATCTCCAGTATTTAATTTTCTTTTTAAGTTTGAACGTTTCAAATTGACGACCTCACCTCTTCTCAAGCCACCGAATATTTGTAGATAAACTCCTAATGCTATTGGCTTTGTTTTTAGGGTAGCGATTTCTAATAATAATGGAATGTATTTTGCTGGTAACATATGTTCTTTCTTTGAGACCGTTTTGGTGGGATAGATGACTTCAAAAGGGGATTGAAAATAATATTTTCCTTGATAAGTCTCTTTTTTTATAAAAAGGGTTTCATTTACTTTTGGTAAGCATCCTTTCTTTTGAAGCCATATATAAAATAATGTTAATGTTCTTTCAACATCTTTAACCGTACCTACTGTTCTTTCTTTACGAGATAGATTATTAAGAAAATCATTTCCATGTGCTAGTTTTAGTTCTTTTAGATTATTAATCCCTAACTGTTTCTTGTTAGTTAATAAGTAGTTTAGAAAAGAAACCATATTATTACAATGTTTTCTTTGGGTATTGTAAGCATTATATTTCCAATTGCTTAGTATAAAGTCGCTTAATGGATGTACAATGTGTATGTCATTTGAATTTTCTTTAAGTCCAATAATTGAAAACTTCTTATTTGTTATATCACCTTTACTTGAAGTATTCCATTCTAGCCAAACAGGAATAGAGAAAAACTTATAATTTTCTAATTGTAGAGTAATCATTTTTTATCGTCCCCCCAATCACATAATTTTGTACATTATCTTTACGGATTTGGTCGAAAGATATGTGTATAAATCTATAATATATTGTCGCTTTTTTGTGTACAACAATAATTTCTTAAAATTTAGAATTCGCTTGTTTTTAGAGTGTTGGACAAGGATAAATATGTACATGAAGTTTAAGTACATATTTATGGAGATATGTCGTTTGGCGCAAATCGGCTGAGAATGTAACTGAATATTGTAAGAAGGGGTCGCTCGTTGGGATTACAGGGCGTATTCAGACTAGTAATTACGATGATGAACAAGGCAAGAGAATATATAGAACTGAAGTTGTGATTGAGAGTATTACCTTTTTGGAGAGAAGGCGGGAGGGGGCATTGTAATAAAAGGTGATTTTAAGTAATAGCTTCGGAAAAAATTGTGGAAAGTATTTTAATAAACTTAATGGATAAAAAATAAAAATCATCGGAAACGAAAGCTTTTAAAATCCCGTTCCTAATTTAAAATGTAAAAAGAATGAAATAGTATGGTAGCGGGAAGAAAGTAGTAAAATTAAGCATCCGAGTAGGAGTATAGAGTGATAACATGTTACAATACAGCTAAGATCATGCAATAAAGGAGAGTTTTTTACGTGAAGATTAAAGCAATTGAACCGACGCCAAGTCCAAATACAATGAAAGTTATTTTGAATGAAGTATTACCATCAGGAGCACGTAATAATTATACAAATGAAAATAAAGAACAAGCACCAATGCAAGTGCAAGAAATTTTGAAAATTGAAGGCATTAAAGGTGTATATCATGTAGCCGACTTTTTAGCAGTCGAGCGAAATGCAAAGTATGACTGGAAAGTATTATTACAACAAGTTCGTGCTGTTTTTGGCGAAGAAGTAGTGGAAGGAAGTGAAGAACAACAACTGTCTCATTTTGGAGAAGTGAAAGTGTTTGTTCAAATGTTCTTTACAATTCCAATGCAAGTAAAGTTAACAGATGGAACATCGGAAGAACGTGTTGGCTTACCAGATCGTTTTAAAGAATCAATTATGAAAGTGCAAATGTCTGCACCAAACGTTGTAAAAGAGCGTAAATGGGTAGAACAAAGTACACGTTACGGTAATTTTGAAGAAATTGGGAAAGAAGTAGTGGAAGAGATTGTTGCTGCTTATTCAGAAGAACGTGTAAATGAAACGGTTAAAGAATTATTAAATCAAGCAGGTGCTGTTGAAGTAACGATTCAAAAGCGTGAGCCATATAAAGTAACAGAAGAGATGATGAAAGATTCTGACTGGAAAAACCGTTTTGCAGCATTAGAACAAATGGATCCTACTGAAGAAGATATTCCAGTGTTGAAGATGGCGTTAGATGATGAAAAAGTTTCAATACGCCGTTTAGCAACAGCGTATTTAGGTATGGTAAAAGGTGATGAAGTATTACCGTTATTATATAAAGCGTTGTTAGATCGCTCTGTAAGTGTTCGCCGTACTGCAGGAGATTGTTTATCAGATGTAGGTGATCCGGCAGCGATGTTCGTTATGATTAAATCTCTGAAAGATCCAAGTAAATTAGTACGCTGGCGTGCAGCGATGTTCTTATTTGAACTTGGAGATGAAAGTGCGATTCCAGCATTAAAAGCAGCGCAAGATGATCCAGAGTTTGAAGTAGCGATGCAAGCACGTCTAGCATTAGAGCGTATTGAAGGCGGAGAAGAAGCAAAAGGTTCTGTATGGAAACAAATGACGGAGTCTCGTAAAGGGGAATAATGTATGATTGTTTTCTATGATAGTTGGTGTACGATGTGTACGGCCGTTGCAGAACGTACGAAAAAATTAGATAAAAAGGGTAAGATGAAATTTGTTTCATTTCGAAATGAAGATGTAGTTGAGAAGTATGAGCTTTCTCAAGAACTACAAAGTAAGATGGAACAAAGACTGTATATTTTTAAAAATAATAAGTGGTATGACGGTATTCAGAGCATAGATGTATTAGCAAAGGCCGTTCCATCTTATTGGTTTGCAGTTCCTTTTATAAAGCTATCTATCGTACTTGGTTTTGGAAGTAAAGTATACGATTATATCGCTAATAATAGAAAACTCGTTCCAGTGGGACATTGCCGTGGTGGGGTTTGTGAAATCCCTACAAAAAAATGAAATCATCGTTATCTTTCTTTTGCACCTATTAATAGAGCGTGATATGATGAATTTGGAATGAAAGTTGAAGGAGAGATTACAAGATGTCAAATGCTTATGAAGAATACATGCGCCAAATGGTAATCCCAATGCGCCAAGAGTTAGTGCGTTCTGGGTTTGAAGAGTTAACTACAGAAGAAGCTGTAACAGAATTTATGGAAAATACATCAGGTACAACTTTAGTAGTTGTAAACTCTGTTTGTGGTTGTGCAGCTGGTTTAGCACGTCCATCAGCAGGTCAAGCGGTTGTTCGTGCTGAAAAACAACCTGATCATCTTGTAACTGTATTCGCAGGTCAAGATAAAGATGCTACTGCAAAAATGCGTGAGTACTTCGGAGAAATTCCTCCATCTTCACCATCTATGGCATTATTAAAAGGAAAAGAAGTTGTTCACTTCATTCACCGTCATGAAATTGAAGGTGCAACTATGGACGAAATTATTACGAACTTAGAACAAGCTTTCGAAAAGAATTGCTAAAGAAGGGGGAGAGTAAAACTCCCTCTTTTCTTTATATAGAGGTGAAACAATGATCGTAACAACAGCAGGAAGAACGAACAAAGAAATGACAGATTATGCAAACGAGGTAGCAGCAGAATTAAATGCTTCTTTCGTTAAACGTAATGACATACCGGTACATAAGCTACATGAGCAGTATGAACAAGATGTGCTTGTCGTTGGGAAGAACCGATTAGCTATTTATCCAAAAGGTACGGAAGAATCGTTTTTCTTTCATCCGAACTCAGCGATGTTTCGTGTGAAAAGGTTAATGCGTGGAGAACACGATCCGTTTGTACAAGCTGCTAAATTAGAGAGCGGAATGACAGTGTTAGATTGTACGCTCGGGATGGCATCAGATAGTATTGTAGCTAGTTATGTTGTTGGGGAAAGCGGAAAAGTAACAGGACTTGAAGGCAATGAGTATATGGCTTATATTATGGAAAATGGTTTGAAAACATGGTCTTCATCTGTTTCTGAAATTGATGAAGCAATGCAAAGAATCCAAGTAAAGCAAACGGAGCATTTTTCATTTTTAGCGCAATGTGAAGACAATAGTTACGATGTCGTTTACCTTGATCCGATGTTTGAAGAAACTGTCATAGAATCCGATGGAATTAAAGGGTTAAAACACTTCGCTTTGTATCATGATATTACTGACGAAACAATTGCGGAGGCAAAACGAGTGGCGAGAAAACGTGTCGTTTTAAAAGATCATTTTCGTAGTTCTAGATTTGAAAAACACAATTTTTATGTATACAAAAGAAAAAGTGCTAAGTTTCACTTTGGTGTAATTGACCCTTGCTAATTGTTTGAAAAGATGTATAATAAGCAATAATTAATTAAATATACTGTCTGTGATGAAGAGAGTAGTCTTTTTTAGAAGGAAAGCGAGCTAGGGATGGTGTGAGCCTAGTACGGAAGAAAAAGATGAAGCGCACTTCGGAGATGCTTCTTGAACGAATAGTAGAGAAAGCCGAGGCCCCCTGTCCTCGTTATAAACGGGAAAGTGGTTCGTAACGAACAACAAGGGTGGTACCACGGGTTAAAACTCGTCTCTTTTTTAGAGACGAGTTTTTTGTGTTTTAAAAAATAAGGAGGTTGTATCATGGATTATAAAATGCAGTTTGCGGAAAGTTTATCTAATATTTTCACGAATGAATTAACGCAAAAACAAATTTTAGATTTAATTGAAACACCGAAACAAGATGAATTTGGAGATGCAGCGTTCCCATGCTTTTCATTAGCGAAGCAATATAAAAAAGCACCAGCTCTTATCGCAAAGGAAGTTGCTGAGAAATTCAATGATCCGTTTTTTACGAAAGTAGAAGCCGTTGGTCCTTATGTAAATGTATTTTTCAATCGTGAAACTGTAAGTGATGCAGTATTAAAAACAGTTTTAGCGGAGAAAGAAGAGTTCGGTCAAAACCACTTTGGCTGTGAAAAAACAGTAGTAATTGATTATTCCTCTCCTAATATCGCGAAACCTTTTTCGATGGGGCATTTACGTTCTACAATGATAGGAAATTCGCTGAAACATATCGCTGAAAAATGTGGCTATGAAGTTGTAGGGATTAATTATATAGGAGATTGGGGAACACAGTTTGGAAAGTTAATTACGGCTTATAAAAAATGGGGAAATGAAGCAGTAGTTAAAGAAGATCCAATACGTGAGCTATTTAAGTTATATGTCCAATTCCATGAAGAGGTAAAAGACGACGAAGAACTAGAAGAAGAAGGACGTGCTTGGTTTAAGAAACTAGAAGAAGGTGATGAAGAAGCGGTAGAACTTTGGAATTGGTTTCGTCATGAGTCCCTTAAAGAATTTTCTCGCATTTATGAACTTCTCGGCGTAGAATTTACTAATTTTCAGGGAGAAGCATTTTATAATAATTTAATGGAAGATTTTATTGGGATTTTAGAAGAACATGAGTTGCTTGAAGAATCAGAAGGTGCATTAGTCGTTAATTTAGAAGAAGAAGGAATGCCGCCTTGCTTAATTAGAAAATCAGATGGTGCGACGATTTATGCAACGCGTGACTTAACGGCAGCTTTATATCGTCAAAACACTTATGGGTTTGATAAAGCGCTATATGTTGTTGGTCCAGAACAAAGCTTACATTTCAATCAATTTTTCACCGTATTAAAAAAACTTGGCTATACTTGGGTTGATGGTATGGAACACGTACCGTTTGGCTTCATTTTAAAAGATGGTAAGAAAATGTCGACACGTAAAGGAAGAGTTATTTTACTTGAAGAAGTACTCGAAGAAGCAATCGAACTTGCAAAACAAAATATTGAAGAGAAAAATCCAAACTTAAAACAGAAAGAAGAAGTAGCAAAGCAAGTCGGTGTTGGTGCAGTCATCTTCCACGATTTAAAAAATGAGCGTATGCATAATATCGAATTCTCATTAGAAAATATGCTGAAATTTGAAGGAGAAACAGGACCTTACGTACAGTACACACATGCACGTGCTTGTTCTATTTTAAGAAAAGAAAGTGTAGAATTTGAAACATGTACATTTGCTTTAAAAGACGATCATAGCTGGAGTGTCGTAAAATTACTTAATAAATTTCCTCAAGTAATTGAAGCGGCTTTCAATAAAAATGAGCCATCGATTATTTCGAAATATATATTAGATGTAGCACAATCATTCAATAAATATTACGGTAATGTTCGTATATTAGAAGAGAGCAAAGAAAAAGACAGCAGACTCTCATTGGTTTATGCTGTGACGGTTGTATTAAAAGAAGGATTACGTTTACTTGGGGTGGGGGCACCTGAGGAGATGTAACATAGTAGTAAACTGACAAACTGGGTCTAGTATAAACCTGGTTTGTTTTTTTATTGGATATATATTTTTTTTGCAAAATCAATTAAAATCTTTTTAGAGAGGGTGATTCATATTGATTCGAACTTTTATTTTACAAATTCCTTGTCATAGAAGATTAGATAGGAGTTTTTTTAAACTACAAAAGTACATACCTTTATGTGCGCGTTGTACAGGCATGCTTATTGGTATTTTAATGTTTCCAATTTATTTTTATATGACACCTTCATTTCTTTTGGCAATCATACTATCATTTTTCGCTCAAATTCCGTTACTTATCGATGGGTTCACCCAAAAGTGGAAATGGAGAAGTAGCTCAAATTTGCTAAGAATAACTACTGGTGTATTAAGCGGTAATGGTATGGGATTATTCATTTCCTCTAGTGTTATATGGATATTATCTTAAGATATATAGTAATGGAGGTATTTACATAGATGTTCTGGATTTACTTAATTCTAATTTTTATTTCAGGCGGAAGTGGAATTGGTTTTATGATTCAAAATAAGTATACAGAAGCAATAATAGCTTTTGTTATTTGTATACTATTGTTTGGGCTACTGTATTATTATCTTAAAAGAAACAAAAGAAAGAGAAAAGCAGATTGTGACGATTTAGACTGTACGGATTGTTTTGATTGTGATTGTACTTGTTAAATTTTTCTTCCAAATAAAAAGCTAGTGTATTATTAAAAATACACTAGCTTTTTTGCTTTGAAATTTTAAGAAAAGTGTAGGAATACGGCTATTCTATAGAGAACTTTAGTTTTGTATATTTAAGGAGTACCCTGATTCTCCAGATGAAGGATTAGCCTTTTTAAGTAAAATACCTATTATAGATGAAGAAGCAATTTGGGAAACTGATATAGATGAATCAAATTATTGTGCTATTCGAATCATGTTTACATATAAAGGTTGCAATTTAGGAGTTACGAATGTTCATTTAAATTGGAAATCTAATAGAAAAAGACAAGAACAAATGAATGCCGTGAATAATTGGATTACAAATAAAGTAAGTGATTACGAATTATTATGTGGTGATTTTAATGATGATCCATATTCAATGGTGCATCAATACTTAATTCGGAAGCATTGGATAGATGTAGCTCAGTTTAAAGAAATTGAAGAGAACATGATAGCTCAACCAACTTTAGATTATAGAAAGAATCCGAATTTAAAAGGTGATGTAAAGCAAGAAAAAAGATATGATTGGGTCATGATACAAGAAAATGCCGCATTTGAATTTCCTACGATTGAAAACGTATCTATATTTGGGGATTCGGTACTAACTTCAACTGGTGTGTTTCCTAGTGATCATTACAGTGTTTTTGTAGAGTTGAAATTTAATGAATGAGAAAAATGTCATTTTTTGTTGGTAAGTCGATATTCACCGTATAATCGCCGATATAATTTCATGTACTGTTTTTAACTAACAAAAGATAGGATACACATGTTACGTTATTCTATATAATCAAACAAAATACAGAGAAAGACAATCATTTTTACTATATTTTGTTATAAATTTGAATAATATTAATTAATACCATCCATTATAAGAGATTTTAGTTGAATACATACTATATGGTGTGTAAAATCTAAGCAAGTAGCAGTATAAATATAAATTCGAGGTGAATGCATGCTAGATTTTAAGCAGTTAGAAACTTGTTTAAAAGACAAGAGATTTGTAGATGGATTACAGGAAATAAATAATGAAATTGCATATATAAAAGAAACGAATACTTTATCCTATGTGAAGAATTGGCTTGCCAATATTCCTTCGCATAAGGAGTTCGATATATTAATTCGTCTTACTGATGAAGGGCTTATGCACCAATACAGTTCATTCCTCATTCGTTACGCTTATAAAAAATTCCCAAATATGAGAACGCTCTCTTTATATTGTGATGAGTTAATTGATGAGCGGAAAATTCTTGAAGCAGAGCAGCTGTTAAAAGAAACTTTAGAAGAGAGTAATAAAGAAGAAATAGATGCGGATTTTTTAGCGAAAACATATTTTACGTTAGTACGATGTCTTTTAGAAATGAAACGAAACGAAGAAGCGTTAATGTATATGCAAAAAGCAGAGGAGTACAGTGCACGCGCAGTGTTTGATAAATGGGGCTACGTTTATATGCATACAGGTGAATGGGAGAAAGCGGAAGAACAATTTATTGCTGGCATGCAGCATGAAGATTGTGAAGAGTTATCTACCTATTTATTATCACAATTGTATGCGAATAAAGGAGAACAAAAACGCGCGATACAGTTAATCGATGATGCAATTGTAAAATTCCCACAAGTACCATATTTTCATTTTGAGAAGATAAAGTATTTATTAGATTTAGAGCGATATGAAGAGATGTTAGCGGTAATAGATAACATAAATACTCAGCTGCCGTATCATGCCTATAATACTTACTTTGTACATTTACGTGCAGAAGCACTGTACAAAATGAATAAATTTGCAGATTTACAAAAACTATTAAAAGAAGAAAAGAGTTTAAAAGAATCTTTATATCATAATTTAGAAAAAAATCCGGATGGAAAAAAGGTTCACTTGCCGATAGTTCCTATTGTACAAAAGGATAATTATTGTGTTCCGACAAGTTTAGAGATGATGTTGCGTATATGGGGAGAGAAACGTACACAAGATGAAATAGCAGAGTTTATTTTTGATATGACAGGTTCGAAGTTTTCAGATACTGTTTCTTATTTAGAAGAATTAGGTTATGAATATCGTTATTTTAAAGGGAATGAAGAGAATTATAAGAGACTGATTGACGAAGGAATTCCTGTTTTATTAAGTATAGATATTGAGCATGCTTCACACGTACAAGTTCTATCTGGATATGATGATACATTGCAAGCTTTCTATGTTCAAGATCCAAACTTTATAGAACCAGTTCTTGTGGAATATAGTAAATTACAAGAAAAATATCGTTATACAGGCTGTTTAGCAATCACGTTTGTTCCGAAAGAAAAGAAGGAGCAACTAGCGTTTCTAAGTGAGGAAGAAAATCGTTACTTTAAATCTATTTTTTCTCTTACGGATCATTTAGATGAACATGACAAAGAGGGGATTAGTAACTTAGTACAATTTTTAAAAGAAACGAGTGATAATCCAAATACGTGGTTATATACGATAAAGCACTTAGATGTTGAAGTAGATAAAGAATTTATTTTATATTGTATCGATAAGTTAATGGAAAAGTTTCCGAACTCGGACTTTGTTAAATTGCATGGTGCACAGTGTTTTATTCGTCTTCAAGAAGTAGAGAAAGCGGAGCAAATGCTGACAAGCGTTGAGAAGAAAAATAATCGTGCTTTATATCATTTAATAAACGGAAGATATGCTTTTGAGCAGGAAAGTTATATAGAAGCGATTTCAAGCTTTCGTTCATCGTTACAATTAGACGCAGATCAGCCTATTGCTTGGAGTTTTCTCGCTTTATCCTATATGTATATTGATCAATCTGAAAAAGCATTGCAATACTCTCAAGTTGCGTTAGAGCGTAGTCCTGAAAGGTTCACTTTAACAAATCACGGTTTAATATTAATAGATTTAGAAAGATATGAAGAAGCATATGAAATCTTTAATGACTTGTTAAAAGAGTATAAATATGAAGCGCATGTATGGTATGAACGAGCGAGATGTGCACATCAACTAGGGAAATTATATTTAGCAATAAAAGGGCTTAAAGTAGCGATTCGTTTGGATAGTAATGCACCTTACATTTATACGAAACTTTCGGAAATATACGAATCTGATTTGAAGGATGAGGAAAGTGCGAAAGAAATTTTATTAAACGGTATTGAGAATTGTGATGATAAAGCACCTCTTTACGTAAAATTAGGTGATTATCATTTTCAAAATGATAGCTTGGAAGAAGCAGAAGTATTGTATAAGCGTGCTTTAGAAGAAAATGATGAGGATGTTTATTCTCACTTCGGACTTACACAAGTTTATATGGCAAGAGAACAATATAAGGAAGCAAAAGAATATATACTTGGTCTTGAGAAGCAAATTGAAAAGAGCCAAGATTTCCTCATGAATGCAGGAATGGTTTTATGGGATGCTGAAATTGAACTTGGTGGAAATGAAGAAGGGTTTAAAGTAGCACTATCTAAGTTAGAAAATGGTATAAAGAAAAGTGATTATAATGTAGCAAGTGCGTTAGATGAATATGTGAATCGAATTAAAGGAACGGAATTTGTACAACGAGGTATAGCATTTTTAAGAACGTTACACAAAGAAAGAAATGAAGTAAGTGAGTACGGTTGTTATGCAGGTATTTTATATGAATCTATTGGACAGTACGGCCAAGCGATGAAAAGATATAATAAGGCGATAGAACAAATGGAAACGGTATTACCGTATTACCGAATTGGTGAAACACTTATGGCATTAGGGCAATTGACGGAAGCAAAACAAGCGTATGAAACATGTTTAGAGCTTGATGGGAATTTCGTAGGTGTACATTTACAGCTTGCGGAAATATACGAAAAAGAAGAAAACCGTTCTAAAGAACAAAGTCATATGGTTCAGGCGATGAAAGAAGAGCCGTTGCATATTAATATGGAATATTTAGCACAGCTTTCAGTAGATATGAATCTTCAGGAAGAATTGCTGACTGAACTAGAACAATTAGTGGACGAAGTACCTGAAATATGGCGTTTAGATGCGATTGCATATGTGTACGGAGCGATGAATGAAATAGATAAAGAACAAGCACAGGTTGAATACGCACTACAATTAGATGGTGAGCATATAGAAGTTCTATATCATTATGCAAAAGTATTAGTGAAAAAAAGAAATGTAAAAGCAATTGAAGTTGCAATGAAAGTAATACAAAAAGATTTTGATAATGAACGTATATTTGATGTTTATGTAAAAGCAGTAGAGCAACATAAAAAATTGTCTAACATACGAGATTTTCTTCATACGTTAAAGGTGAAAAAAGCAGAAAGGAGTACAGCATTCATGTATGCTGCAGCTGCGGTTACGGAAATATGGATTGAACGCCAGCTGCATGAACAGCCAAAACGATCTATCATTACGAGAGCTTTTTATCGTATGAAAAATCGTGCGAAAGAAATTTCAATGGTTACTATGATAATTGATTTATATGAAATCTCTTTAAAGTTAAATCCGAAAAATAGTATGGCAGCACAGCGATTTGCGCTATTTTATGAGAATGTAGAGATGAATAAAGAAGCAATAGAGATTCTGCACACGTCACTAGAAAATAAATGGGATTATGACGTAGCGAAGCAACTTGTAAATCTTTTCGTTGAGTGCGAGGAAGAAGATATGTTAAGAGATGCTTTGGAATTAACGAAACAAATGGTTCGAGAACTACCAGATGATTATGATACTCTTCTTCTGCAAGCACAAGTATTCTTTAAAGCAGGGGAAGAAAGAAAAGCAGAAAAGATTATCTTACAATTAACAGAGCAAACACCGTTTGTAAGTAGAGCATTTCTTGCTTTAGGAGAAATATATCAAAGTCAAGAAAGGTTTGAAGAGGCAATTCATGTATTAGAAAATGCTTCTATACATCATCCAAATGAAACAGCAATTCTTCTTTCTTTAGCATCTTCATATCATGGTGCCGGCCAAACGATAAAGGCAGAAAAAATAACAAATGAAGTATTAATAATTGACGCGAGTGATTTGTTAGCAAGATATGATCGAGCTTGTTATTTAGCACAGTTAAATAGAAATGAAGAGGCGAAGGAAGAGCTTGAATTTGTCCTTCGTGAGGATGAATCGGGATTCTTTGCTGAACTTATTGAGGATGATGAAAATTTAGCAGCATTGCGAGAATTTGAAAAGTAATTGTATAAGAATAGGGGAAAAAGATAAGGATATATTTTGAATTAGTTGACAATTAGTTGCTAAATGGCATAAAATAACTTTTAACAAAGTATACAAATCTGAAGACGAGAAAGAGTAAAATAGTGAGCTGTTCTCCAGAGAGCCGGTATATTGCTGAAAGCCGGTGTGCAGACGTTATTTGAAAATCATCTCCGAGGAGCCGAGGCTGAAAGTAAGTAAGCCCGGACGGATGTCTACCGTTACAAAGAACACGTATGATAGTACGTTGCTAAGTGCTATTAGTGAAAAAGCTAATAGAATTAGGGTGGTATCGCGGGTAAACCCGTCCCTACTTTATAGGGACGGGTTTTTTGTGTGCTTTAAAATATTCAAAGGAGTGATTGTATATGGAAAAAGTAGATGTAAAAGAATCAGCTGTAGGAAGAGAAATGCGAATTCGCAAACAGTGGAACGAACAAAATATTTTCGAACAATCAATTCAGAATCGAGAAGGCGCACAGTCTTTCGTATTTTATGAAGGACCACCAACGGCGAACGGACTACCGCATGTAGGTCATGCACTTGGACGAACAATTAAAGACTTAGTAGCAAGATATAAAACGATGGCTGGTTATAAAGTGTTAAGAAAAGCAGGATGGGATACACATGGTTTACCTGTAGAATTAGGCGTTGAGAAGCAACTTGGTATTTCTGGTAAACATGAGATCGAAGAATATGGCATTGAACCATTTATTCAAAAGTGTAAAGAGAGTGTTTTCACATATGAGAAGCAGTGGCGCGAATTCACTGAAAGTATTGGTTATTGGGTAGATATGGATGATCCATATGTAACTTTAAAGAATCCATATATCGAAAGTGTATGGCATATTTTGGGGACAATTCATGAAAAAGGATTGTTATATAAAGGACATAGAGTTTCACCATACTGCCCAAGCTGCCAAACCTCATTGAGCTCACATGAGGTTGCGCAAGGGTATAAAACAGTAAAAGATTTAAGTGCAACTGTGAAGTTTAAAGTGAAAGATAGTGAAAATGAGTATTTCTTAGGTTGGACAACGACACCTTGGACACTTCCAGCAAACGTTGCGCTTGCTGTCCATCCAAATATGGAATACGTTAAAGCAAAACAAGAAAGTCATGTATACATTGTTGCGAAAGAACGTGTACAAGAAGTATTAAAAGAGAACTATGAAGTATTATCTGTTCATAAAGGCGAAGAATTATTAAACACATCTTATACAGCGCCATTTCCGATGAAAGAAGTTACAAATGGTTACCGCGTTATTGCAGCAGATTTTGTAACGGGAGATAGTGGTACAGGACTTGTTCATATTGCTCCAGCATATGGAGAGGACGATTATAGAGTTGTTCAAAGTGAAGGATTGTCATTCTTGCACGTTGTAGATGAAAAAGGTGAGTATACAGAGGCAGTACCATTTTTGAAAGGGAAATTTGTAAAAGATTGTGACGTGGATATCGTTCGTTATTTAGCGAAGGAAGGTTTACTGTATCATAAAGAAAAATATGAACATAGCTATCCGCATTGCTGGCGTTGTGATTCACCACTACTTTATTATGCAGGAGAAAGTTGGTTAATCCGAACAACTGCAATTAAAGATACATTTTTACAAAATAATGATTCTGTTACTTGGTATCCGGATCATATGAAACATGGGCGCTTTGGTAAGTTTTTAGAAAATATGGTGGACTGGAATATTAGCCGAAATAGATATTGGGGAACGCCATTGAATGTATGGGAATGTGAAAGTTGTGATCATCAGTTCGCACCGAAAAGCATTGCCGAATTAAGAAAGCATAGTACGAAAGAAACACCAGAATATTTGGAATTGCATAAGCCTTATGTAGATGAAGTGCAAGTCTGCTGCGGGAAATGCGGAGGCACAATGAATCGTACACCAGAAGTGATTGATGTTTGGTTTGATAGTGGTTCTATGCCATTTGCACAATATCATTACCCATTTGAAAATAAAGAGTTATTTGAAGAGCAGTTTCCAGCGGATGTTATTGCAGAAGGAATTGATCAAACACGCGGCTGGTTTTATAGTTTATTAGCAGTATCAGCACTATATACAGGAAAAGTACCGTATAAACGAGTGTTATCACTAGGGCATGTTTTAGATGAAGAAGGGCAGAAAATGTCTAAAAGCAAAGGAAATGCACTAGATCCAGTTGATTTAGTAGATAAATTTGGTGCAGATGCGCTAAGATGGGCTTTACTTGTTGATAGTGCCCCGTGGAATGCGAAGCGTTTTTCTGAAAGAACAGTACTGGAAGCGAAATCTAAATTTGTAGATACATTAGTCAATGTGTATAGCTTCTACGTTTTATATGCAAATTTAGATGAGTATAATCCGAAAGAAACGTATGATGTAAAGCTTACGAAATTAGACGAATGGGTATTATCAAGATTGCATAGTACAACGAAAAAAGTGAGAACTGCACTTGATGATTATCAATTTACGAATGCAGCTCGTGAAATTGCAGCACTTGTAGATGAAGTGAGTAACTGGTATGTAAGACGCTCACGTAATCGTTTCTGGGAATCTGGTATGAACGCTGAGAAAGCAGCTGCGTATGAGACACTTCATGAAGTGCTTGTAACAATTAGTAAATTAATTGCACCATTTACACCGTTTGTCGCGGAAGACATTCATCTAAATTTAGAAGGAAGCAGCGTTCATTTAGCCGATTATCCAGTTGTAAATGAATCACTACTTCAACCAAAATTAGAAGCGGAAATGGATGCTGTTTTACAAGTTGTTGAACTTGGAAGAAGTAACCGTAATCAGCATTCTTTAAAAGTAAAACAGCCGCTAGCAGAACTTGTATTACTTGAGCATAACGAGAATGATATGGATTGGGAATCTTATCGTGATATCGTTATGGATGAGTTAAATGTAAAAGCGTTCCATGTTGAACTCGATGAAACAAAATACACATCATATCAATTGAAGCTTAATTTTAAAACAGCGGGGCCAAAATTCGGTAAAAATGTGAATGCAGTGAATGGTTGGCTAAAACAATTATCACAAGAAGAAGTACAAAACTTTGTATCAACAGGAAGAGCAGTTTACGAAGCAACACCAGAAGGAGAAGTAGTTGTAACTGGTGAAGATGTGTTAGTTGAGAAAGTTGCAAAATCAGGATTCTCTAATACGACTAACGGACAATATACAGTTATGTTAGATACGAATGTAACGGAAGAATTGTTACAAGAAGGAGTAGCGCGTGAATTCATTCGTGCGGTTCAAGAATACCGTAAACAGTTGAATTTACCAGTTAATTTACGAGTCGATATTATTCTTGATACAGAAGAAGAACTACAGCGAACGTTAACGAACCATAAAGATTTATTGGAAGAAAACTTACTCGTTAAACAATTTACATTTGGTCACTTAACGAACGAAGATGATGAACTTTCTTTAGGTGAAACAAAACTTAGAATTAAATTAAGTGCAGCTAATTAAAGAAAAAAGGAAGTTGGAATGATTCCAACTTCCTTTTTTGTATGGAGGTAAATTAACTAGCTAATTTCCTCATAATCCATTCGATAGGTCCTCTAGAAAATTTCTTTCTCCATAATACGCTAAACAAAATACTGAAAATGAAAAATACAGTAGCAAATAATAAAACGAAAAGTAGTGTTTGATGTTCCATTCTATTGAATAGAATTAATGTCCCAATCCCGATAAATACATGACTTACATAATGAGTTAATGTTAATTGACCTGTTTGTATAATGGAAGTAACAAACCAATTATTTTCATATTTTTCAGTAATATAGAGGCAAAGTATTAATATAGCAATAGCAGATCCTGTTGCAGATAAAATGTACAATACATTTGGTAAAACGGGTCCTGTATTAAACAAAAATGTAGCAGCTGCTTTGCCAATGTGTGGAATGAAGTAGTACGTGAGCCCTTTTGATAAAAGTTCTATCAGTATGGTGAATGTAATACCGAGCAAGAGCAACCTATCTCTAATCTTTTTATTATGAAGATCTAATCTGCCAATTATCATACCGATTAAGAAGAATGAAAACCATGGGAAAAAAGGGTGATAACCATTAAAGAATAAATTGCGAAGAAAACCGTTAACTGTCCAGAAGTCTACATAGTTTATAAATGGAGTAGGGCCTCCCCAACCTTCGAAAGCATTGAAAGTAAGCTGAAGAGATTGTGCCAAGAGTAGGATAATAATAGATAAGAAGAGTAATGCTTTTTTTCGGACTGTAATGAGTAAGGCAGCAACGAAAAGGTAAACACCATAGTAGTGTAATATATCCCCAGTCCACTCCATTACGTATAAAAGTAATCCTAAAATAAATAAGAATAGTGCCCGTTTCCATATGATCTTTCGGCTATTAGAAATTTTTATTTTTTCATTTCTAGCAACAGAGGATCTAGTCATTAAAGATATTCCAATTCCAGCAAGTATAACAAACAAGGCAGAAGCTCTACCTTCAAAAAGTGACATTAAAGTTATTAAAAATGGGGGACCATTTCCTTCTGCACCTGTTATCACCATAAAATTAACAAGCAGCATACCAAACATCGCCAAGGCCCTAGCAAAGTCTAAGCCGATAATTCGTTTTTTAGTATTCAATTCAATCCCTTCTTTCAAAAATACTGTTTACAGCTTCCATCCATATTTGTCTATAATCTATATCCACATGTAACATCATAAAATTTCCGACATTATCAAGCACTAATGCTAACATATGAGCTTTTGAAACTAGATTTTTATTTTCAATCAATTGAAGCTCATTTGCTTTTGTAAGGAGGGATTCAAATCCTTGTAAATATTCTGTTTGCACAGTTAGTAATCGATCTTTGTACATATCATTTCTTGAAGATAGTAATACATATTCTTGCAACACACGATTAAAATAAGGATCGTTCTGCTGTTCATCAATTATTTTGAATCCAATTCCAATGCATTTGTCAATAAAATTTCCTTTCGTAAACTCTTCTGTATGGAAGAAGGAAGAAAACTGCATCACAGCACATAATTCTGTGAAAATACATTCGATTAATGCATCTTTAGATTTAAAGTAATAATAAATGGACGGTTTAGCAATTCCGACTTCTTCAGCAATCATTGAATAAGTCGTTTTGGTAATACCATGTCCGGCAAACAGTCGATAGCTTGCTTCCATAATTGAAGAGAGTGTTTCTTCACTTTGGCCCATAATAAAGCCTCCTAAAAAAAGGTTATATAAATCGTATCATTCATTAATATTTTTTTCAACCTACCGTTAGGTAAAAAAGTGGCCTGTTTTTTACAAAGTCATTTAAAAAGTTTAAGAGTTAAGGAATTGCTTTAGAAATATATTTCTAAAATATTGTGTTCACTTTACACATAAATATTGAGAAAATTTCACTTACCCTAAATGGAAAGGTAATAGAAGTGTCCATAGAGAATTACTCGTAGATTCAATTTTTATCCCCCCATTTTGTGGGGAATGATTGCCGAGTGGTAATGGGATAAGGTTGAGCTACTTTATTAGGGGGAGTGGTTCTATGTTTAATAAAAAAATGGTGGCAATGGCAATGACTGTACCGTTAGTAATGGGGACGATTTCTACGGTTTCGGCATTGGAAAAACAACAGCAAGTAAAGTTAGAAGCTTATTCGCCACAGAAAAAAGCAACTGAATATTTAAAAGAAAATGCTGCGCAGTATGGATTGAAAACAGATCTTTCAGACTTGCAATATATTTCTACAACAGAAACATCAGTAGCTTCATATGTTAGGTTCCAACAAGTTGTTAATGGTGCACCTGTATTTTCAAAACAAATAACAGTTACTCTTAACGGAGAGGGAAAGGGAGTACTCGCTGTTTCTGATTATCAGCCTGTTACAGGTGTGAAGGAAGTAACGACAAAAATTAGTGAAAAAGATGCAATACAAAAATCAATGGCGTATGTTGGAGAAGCAAGTGAGCAAAATTTATGGGCTCCTACAGATAAAGAGTTCGGATATATTGTTGAAGAAGGAATTGCTCGTCCAGTATATAAAGTTGTAGTCCATTCTAATAATCCATTTGGTGCATGGGAAACATTTATTGATGCAGAAAATGGAAAGTTAATTAAAAAGGTTGATATAAACCGAAAAGCTGAAGGGTCAGGAAAAGTATTTTTACCTAACCCAGTCGTATCTAGCGGTAGTAAAGTAGGCTTAAAAGATAATAACGATGCAGATTCAACAGCTCTAACGAACCAACTGAAAACTGTTACGTTAAAAGGTTTAGATGGAACAGGATTTTTAATTGGAGAATATGTAACGATTTCTTCAAAAGCGAAAACAAAATCTACGAATTTACAATTTAACTATACACGCGCAAATGATAGCTTTGAAGATGTTATGTCGTACTATCATATCGACACATTGCAACGTTACATTCAAAGTCTAGGTTTTAAAAATATTAATAACCGTTCGATAAAAGTGAATGTTAATGGTACAACTGATGATAACTCATTCTATTCTCCATCAACAAAAGCTTTGACTTTCGGTACTGGCGGTGTTGATGATGCAGAAGATGCTGGTATTATCGCACATGAATATGGGCATTCGATTCAAGATAACCAAGTTCCTGGCTTTGGTAGTTCAGCAGAAGGTGGAGCGATGGGAGAAGGATTTGGGGACTTCTTAGGTGCTACATATGAAGATGCAGTATCGACTACTGGATATGGTAAAGCATGTGTTGGAGAATGGGATGCGACAGCTTATTCTAGTTCAGATCCAACATGCTTACGCCGATTAGATAATAATAAAGTATATCCGAAAGATATAACGAATGAAGTGCATGATGATGGTGAAATTTGGGCTCAAGGCCAATACGAAATGGCACAAGCTTTTGGCCGTGATGTAGCAACAAAAATCATTTTACAATCACACTGGTCATTAACACCAAACTCTAAATTCAGTGATGGAGCGAAAGCGATTAAGCAAGCGGATGCTCTTTTATATGGCGGACAACATGCTGCTGATATTGATCGCATTTGGGCAGCGAGAGGCATTAGTACGAATTAATATAAAAAGTCGTGGCGTTTATAAGCCACGACTTTTTAATTTGCTTACGAACTGGTACTAGTAAATAAAGCTATATCAATGATAGTGTGAATATATCCGTATCCCATTTATTTTTTAGCTTCTTTAAAAACAAAATGCTCTTTAAATTTTCTAGACTCAACTTTTTGACCATTTCTCATGGAGCGGAAAGGGTGTTCTTGCCATGTAATAATTACATCAACCTCATCCGCTTTTGTAGCAACAGGTAAATTAGCGTGTTCAAATCCAGTTTTTCCACTTGCCAAACGACTTTCCTTTAGGGAAAAGAGTTCATATTTCGTTTTCTTATTTGGTTCGTTGTGGAATACTTCGACGTTTACATTATATACTTCATTATTCCCGACATTCTTTACTGAAAAATGATATGTTTGAAATTCATCTTTTTTAGCTTGAAGCATATTCTTGTTTGTTTTTTTCGGTTTATCAATATTCACTTGCCATCGATCAGAGTTTTGAGAGATTGGTAAAGATTTTGGTGAATAGGCATACGTTTCGTTTACTACAATTAAGCAAAACAAAAGGAGAAAGAAACTAATTGCTTTTTGCATAAACACACCTCGCTTTAAAATTTTTATTAATATGCGTAAATGAATTAGTTTTTATGTAAAAATTGGAAAATATTAAAGGTGTAATTTTGGATTTAATACATAAGAATATGTATTACAAAATTAACTTTTCACACTTTAGAAGAATCTAGGAGTTAGAAAATCAGAATGTTTTAAAAAAGGCTTGCATTTTATAAAGTAAGGAGTTAGAATACTCTGTAAATATAAAAAGTGATGATCAGGAAAAGTACATGGTGCAAAGATCTACAGAGAGCAGCCGGTTGCTGGGAAGGTTGCGATACCGCATGATGGAAAGACACCTGTGAGTGTTGCTTTGAACGTGATTATTAGTAAAAGCAAACGGTACCTACCGTTATCAGGGCTAAGATGGTCAGTATGACAATTTGGGTGGTACCGCGGAAAAAAATCCGTCCCTATTTATAGGGGCGGATTTTTGTATTCTTTGAAAGGGGGTGAGTGACCGTGGATGATGACGATGACAACAATAACGTAAATAAATATAAAATTACTGGAGGGAAAAATAATGGATTCAATAATGAAGCGTTCACTCACAAAAGAATGTACAAAGCAAAGTGGAAAGGTTGTATTACTTCAAGGATGGGTAAAAAAAATTCGGCACCTTGGAAATGTTAGTTTTTTATTATTACGGGACAGAACAGGAGTAATTCAATGTGTATTAGAAAATGAATTGGCCGGATATAAAGTTGATGTAGAAAGTGTTGTCCATGTAATCGGTGAGATAGTCGAGACATCGAAAACAGAATTGGGTGTTGAAGTACTTGCTCATGAAGTGAAAGTAATAAACGGTGCAGAGCCACTTCCATTTGAAATAAATAAAAAGAAGTTACAAGTTGGCTTAGATCAACTACTTAATGAGCGAGTAATATCATTAAGGCATGAGCGAACCGCAGCGATTTTTAAAGTGAAATCTACACTCGTTCAGAGCTTTAGTGAATTTCTTATAGAGAACGATTTCACACGGATCTTTACGCCGAAAATTGTTTCGCAAGGGGCAGAAGGAGGAGCAAATGTTTTTAAGCTTCCATACTTCCAAAAAGAAGCTTATTTAGCACAATCACCACAGTTTTATAAGCAAATGATGGTGGCAGGTGGGTTAGAACGAGTTTTTGAAATTGCACCTGTATATAGAGCGGAACATCATAATTCTTCCCGTCATTTGAATGAATATATATCGTTAGACGTAGAACTTGGTTTTATTCATGATTTTTATGAAGTGATGCAACTAGAAACGGATGTTTTACGATATATGTTTCAACAAGTAGCGAAAAAATGTGAAATAGAACTACAACTATTACAAATAGAAGTACCTGTTATTACTGAAATACCTAAAATTACATTGTTAGAAGCACAAGAAATTTTGAAAAGTAAGTATCGTAAAGAATCTCCTGTAGGGGATTTAGATACAGAAGGTGAAAAGTTACTAGGGAAATATGTAAAGGAAACATATAATAGTGAATTTGTTTTCATTACACATTATCCGAAAGAAGCGAGACCGATGTATACGATGCAAAATAAAGAGAATCCAGCTATTACTGATTCATTCGACTTATTATATAAAGGGCTAGAAATAACGTCAGGGGCACAGCGAATTCATAATTATGAATTGTTACTCGCTTCGTTTAAAGAAAAAGGATTACATCCAGAGAAATTTCAATCTTATTTAAATACATTCCGATATGGTTGTCCACCACATGGAGGTTTCGGAATTGGGTTAGAAAGGATTGTATATAAACTATTAGAATTAACAAATGTACGAGAGGCTAGTGCTTTTCCGAGAGATTGTACTCGTCTTATACCATAAAAAGAATCTTTGCGATTATCGCGAAGATTTTTTTTTAGTTCGTTTGAAAAGATGAAAATATAGACCCTTTCTTTTGCTAATAAGCTTAGTAAAAGTGAGTTATCAATATGAACCATTTCGACAAAAAATCAATATACCCCTTGACAGTTACAAATATAACCGATATACTTCATATTAATTTCAAAAGAAAATATATTCTAAATATTACAATGTGTTGAATAGGAGTAGTAAGGTCATGTATTTGTACAGAGAGCTATGGGTTGGTGTGACATAGTCAAATGACATCCTGAACTCGCCTAGGAGCAGTAAGGTGGAACGGAATTACATTCTTAGTAAATCTTAACGGTTAACCTTCGATATTAGGTTTGTAATCAAACGATTACTACTAAGGTGGATTCATAATGGAATCAATAAGGGTGGTACCGCGTTAAGTAAATGGCTTAGCGTCTCTTTATATAGAGATGCTAGGCCATTTTTTTATTATATGGAAGAAGAAATGGAGGGTTTATTTGAATAGGTTTATAAAATTTATTTATTTATATAAAAAGATTTAATTAGGAGGAAAATGAGATGAAACAGACGGAGCAATGGACTTCGAAATTAGGTTTTATAATGGCGGCAGCCGGATCAGCAATTGGACTTGGTGCGATATGGAAGTTCCCTTATATCGCTGGGAAGAGTGGGGGAGGAGCGTTCTTTTTAATATTTATATTATTTACTGTTTTAATTGGACTACCGCTACTTATAGCTGAATTTATGATTGGACGCAGTACGCAGAAACAAGCAGTTGGAGCATTTAAAAGCATCGCACCAAATACAGGATGGCATTGGATTGGACGCCTTGGTGTTGGAACGTGTTTTATACTACTTTCATTTTATAGTGTTGTAGGTGGATGGGTATTAATTTATTTATTCAGAGGAATAACTGGACAACTGATTACGCCAGGACAAAATTACGGCACATTATTTACTGAAACAATTGGGAATCCTGCTTGGGCTATTATGGGACATTTCGCTTTTATGTTCATTACGATATGGGTTGTATCAAAGGGTGTACAAAACGGAATTGAAAAAGCAAGTAAATATATGTTGCCAGCATTGTTCGTTTTATTTGTCGCTCTTATTATTCGTTCGTTAACACTTGATGATGCAATGAAAGGTGTGAAGTTTTTCTTACAACCAGATTTCTCAAAGATTACTTCGGAAAGTATTTTGTTCGCAATGGGGCAATCATTCTTTGCAATTAGTATCGGGATTTCAATTATGGTTACGTATAGTTCCTATTTAAATAAAAAAGAAAGTTTACCAAAATCAGCAATAACAATTGTTGGATTAAATTTATTTGTTTCATTATTTGCAGGTCTTGCTATTTTTCCAGCCGTATTTTCATTAGGAATGGAGCCAACAGAAGGACCTGGATTACTATTTATCGTATTACCATCTGTATTTAGTCAAATCCCATTCGGTGGATTTTTCTTAACAGTATTTCTTGCACTATTTACATTTGCGACATTAACATCAGCATTTTCTCTACTAGAAACTGTTGTTTCAGCATTAGCAAATGGTGAACAAGAAAAGAGAACGAAATTATCATGGCTGATCGGTTTCGGCATTTTCTTAGTAGGTATACCATCAGCGTTATCATTTGGAGTATGGAGTGATATTACGATTTTCGGAAAGAATATTTTTGATGCAGTAGACTTCTTATCTAGTAATATATTAATGCCACTTGGAGCACTATTTATTAGTATTTTCGTTTCATTCAAAATGGAGAAGAAGGTACTAGAAGCAGAGTTTTTTGTAGGTGGAAATTATGGAAAGAAAGTATTTACTTGTTGGGCATTTTTACTTCGATTTGTAGCACCACTTGCAATAATTATCGTCTTCTTAAATGTAATAGGAATTATTTAATATTAAATGTTATAATATTCAGTAAAAAAGGGGTGGTGATCATAAAGGAAAATTTGATAGAAGCAGGGAAATACATGAATATTAGAGGGAAAAAGCTATACGTTGAAACACATGGAAATCCTAAAAATAAGCCAGTCTTATACTTGCATGGTGGACCAGGAGAAAGTTGTTATGATTTTTCATTTCATCAAGCGGAACGTTTAAAAGATTCTCTATATGTAATTATGATAGATCAAAGAGGTGTTTGTCGCTCAGAAGAAATTACTGAAGACGAAGCTTTTGGATTAAATGATTTGATTGAAGACTGTGAGGAATTAAAAAAAGTATTACAAATTGAGAAGTGGTCTATAATTGGACACTCTTTCGGTGGATATGTAGCATTGCTTTATGCGTCGATATATCCAAGTTCAATAGAGAAAATAATATTTGAAGGACCAACTTTTAATTTTGCATTAACAAGTAGGGCTTTGTTACAAAAAACAGGGCATTTATTAAAAAAGTATGGAAAAGAAGAAATAGCAAAAGAATGCTTTGCTTATTCATCTAGCGATGCTAGTTCAGAAGAGTTGTTAGAAGCTTATATAAGATTAAGCGCTGAATTAGAAGAAAAAAGAATGGAGATTTACAATAATAAGGAAGATAGGACAGATGAGAGTTTATACAGTGATGAAGAGTGGGAAATATTTTCAAATCGCTCCAAAATTCACTTTGATAGATTAAAATTAGAGGGAGCATGTCATACATCATTATTATCAAAAATAAAAGATGTACAAAATCTAATGTTATTAATAGTAGGAAAACATGATGTAGTAACGTGTGAAGAACAAATTAAAACATTTAATAAAGATGCCCGAAACGGCAAGTATATCGTATTTGAAGAGAGCGGTCATTCACCTCATTATGAGGAAGCAGATAGATTTGCAGAAACAGTCATACATTTTTTGAAATGAAGAAAAGGGTGCTTCTATAAATGAGAGGCACCCTTTCTAAATTTCTGGATATGTGATTGTGATGCTAGGCCACTTACTTTGCCAATTCTTTTTTATAACTCTGTTTTTGTACATATGTAATCGTTCTTTCGATTTAAGAAAATGAGCTGTTGGTTTCACTTGTAAGGAAAGGACATCTTCAATACCACATGGGGCTGTTAAGATAACGTTGTTTAGTTCATCAAGTGTAACTCCTAAAGCCGTTGCTGTTTCAGGGAATTTAGATATAGCATTAACAGAAGAAGAATATGGTGGCATATTATTCACTACATGCATACGAGCTTGATTTTTTACAGACCAAGGGATAGTAGCATCAATATTCATTAATTTCGTTTCTAATGATTGTTCGTATATCTCATCTTGATGTAGACTATCATAATAAATCACATCAACATCAGGCATAGCCGTTTTAGCTTCATAGTCATGTAAAGTATCCCAAATTTTAGAACGAACAAATCCGGCACAAATCCACCAATCAGGTAGCTCTAGTGATTTTGCCATTTGTAATACATTCATCATCCATTCGTCGTTTTCTATTAAGCGAATGATATCTTGTTCTGTTTGTATAGTCATTTGTTATCTCACCTGCTTTTTTTTAGAGAGTAAATTTAATTCATAAGCTTTATAATCCATGTAATCCAGTAAGCACCTGGTATGAATAACAGTTGAGCAAGTAATGTACCAAAAAGTCTAGAAATCATTAGCCAAGCATACATTTTACTCATTGCTTCAGCACCTTCTTCTGATTGAAGAGCTCGCTCTGTTAAAAGAGCAATACGTGGATCTAGTAGCACTGTTAATAAAATAGTAGCAAAACCATTAATAAGACCAGAAGCTGTAGTGGCTTTTGTTGCGAAAGCTGGAATTAAAAAAGAAGCATATAGTGCGGAAAGAACTCCCGCTGTATAAATTGCAGTAGCGAACATGTTAATAAGCATTATACGCTTTGGAATACCGCCGATACGCAGTCTATGAATCATTTCTAACTTTGGAAAGCGGACATATTTTTTTGTGTACTTTAATTTTTGAATGTTATTCGTTTTCATCATTCGAATGAAAGAACCGTCTGTTTCAAAGTTTTGAATGACATATCCAAATAGTTTTGTCAAAGTTGGATACAGTATAATCGCAAGCAATGTACCGATAGAAGCAGATAATAGTACAAGACGTATAATATGCTCTAAATCAATAGAAGGATCTAGTTTTGCTTCGTCCACAATCCCGCCAAGTAAAAAGGCTTGTAGTAAGTTTGACGTTCTTGAAATGAGTAATACGATTCCTACGACGGATAATGCGACAGCAATCTTCTTTAAACGAACCCCCGCTAATCGAATACTATAAGAGCTTGTTTCAACTGCGTGGATTACAATTGTGAAAGCCATTATAAAAATTAACGTAATTGACATTTGTTTCACCAGTTTCTATTAAAATAATTGTAACTTTTTTACTTTATCATATCTATCGTATTTTGTAACTGAAAGTATGTGACATATGGAAATTGATTTTTCGAAAAAATAGATAATGATAGTATAATAGGGAGAAGTGGAAGAGATGTTAGCAGTTATTTATACAGCAAATTAAGTGGAGGAATGAAACATGTATAAAACATTTCTATTTGATTTAGATGGAACTTTAACGGATCCGAAAGAAGGAATTGTAAATTCGGTTTTGTATGCGTTAAAAAAAGTAGGAATTGAAGAAGTACATATAAGTGAGTTAGATTCATTTATAGGTCCTCCTATTCAGCAATCATTCGTAGAGAGATATAATATGAGTGAAGGAGAGGTTGAACGTGCAGTTTTTTACTTCCGTGAGTATTTAAAGCAGCGTGGATTGTTTGAAAATAATGTATACGAGGGGATTCTGAAGCTCTTGCAACAATTAAAAAGTTCAGGGAATCGCATATTTGTAGCAACTTCAAAGCCCACTGTATTTGCGAAACAAGTTATAGAGCATTTTCAATTAACGAATTATTTCGAAGACATCATTGGAAGTAATTTAGATGGTACGAGAATAAAAAAAGAAGAAATAATTGCTCATATTTTACAAAAAAATGAAGAACTAAATAAAGAAGAAATGATAATGATTGGTGATAGAAAGCACGATATAATAGGTGCAAATCAGAATGGAATTGCTTCAATTGGTGTTTTATATGGCTATGGCTGTAAAAAAGAACTGACTGAAGTTAGTGCGACCTACATAGTGAAAGATGTTGAAGAACTGTATCATTTTTGTGTAGAGAAAAATTTAATACAGCAGTAAATATAGATTCTAGCAATCCCTTTATAACGTATGACGATGAATTCGTTTCTGTTTAAAGGGATTTTTCATATGTAATCGAATAATTATAATTAGACATTTTTAGCATAAAAATTTGTATGAATAAGAGGAGGGATGTCAGAATTAAAAGGTTAGTAGAAATTTATCAATAAAATTTAGAATATTCTGTTTAATGGAGGGGTAAAATTGGAGTTAGTTATTATATTATTAGCACTAAGTTTACTTATGTTCGTAGCATACAGAGGTTTTTCTGTTATTTTATTCGCACCGATATTTGCATTATTTGCAGTATTTTTGACAGAACCTAGTTATGTATTACCTTTCTTTTCTAATATCTTTATGGAGAAAATGGTTGGATTTATAAAATTATATTTTCCTGTGTTTTTATTAGGAGCAATATTTGGAAAAGTAGTGGAAATGTCAGGAATTGCAGATTCTATCGCAAAAACAATTATTGAGTTAGTTGGTGAAAAACGTACTATATTAGCGATTGTATTAATGGGGGCTATTTTAACGTATAGTGGTGTTAGTGTGTATGTAGTAGTGTTTGCTGTTTATCCGTTCGCAGCTAAGTTGTTTCGACAAGCTAATATTCCAAAGCGTTTAATCCCTGGAACGATTGTTCTTGGAGCAGTAACGTTTACAATGGATGCGTTACCTGGATCACCACAAATTCAAAATGTAATACCTACAACATTTTTTAAAACGGATATTTATGCTGCACCGATACTTGGGATTGTAGGAGCAATTTTTGTTCTTACAGTAGGTTTACTATATTTAGAGAGTAGACGTAAGAAGGCAAAAGCGGCAGGTGAAGGATACTTTGGTTTTAATGATGGAAATACTGAAATGGCAGCATCTTTGCAAGTAGAACAAAAAAATATGCCATTAATTAATAACATTGAAATCACAAGAGCACAACAACTTATTGCATTTATACCACTTATTTTAGTAGGTGTAATGAATAAAGTGTTTACTATTATGATACCGAAGTGGTATCCAAGCGGTTTTGATTTTTCTGCAATTGGTATGAAAGCATTTGGAAAAGTAGAATTAAGTGCAGTAGTAGGAATTTGGTCTGTAGAATTGGCACTTATTATAGGGATCTTAACAACGTTATTATTATATTGGAAGCGAGTAGTAACAGGTTTCCAAGCTGGATTGAATACAAGTATTGGTGGAGCGCTACTTGCAACGATGAATACAGGAGCTGAGTTTGGATTTGGTGGTGTCATTGCAGCACTTCCAGGTTTCGCAATTATGAGAGATGGCATCTCTGCTACTTTCACAAATCCGTTAGTGAATGGTGCAGTAACGACGAATATTTTAGCTGGAATTACAGGCTCGGCATCAGGAGGAATGGGAATAGTATTAAGTGCAATGGGAGATAAATTTATTGCAGCGGCCAATCAATTTGATATTCCATTAGAAGTTATGCACCGTATCGTATCAATGGCATCAGGAGGAATGGATACACTACCACATAACGGGGCTATTATTACTATTCTTACAGTAACAGGATTAACACATAAACAGTCATATAAAGATATATTTGCTATTACAATTTTGAAAACGGTTGCTGTATTTTTAGTTATCGCATTCTATACTTTAACAGGACTCTATTAAAAAATTTGAATCGTAAAGATTCATCAAATCGATAATTTATGTTATAAAATATTAATTAGGATAAGAAGGGGTGGGGGACTTGCAAGAGGTTTCTGAGTTTCGTATGCCAAAGTCGGTATTATATGGAAGGAATTCGCTTGAAAAACTGGGAGAACAATCAAAAAAGTTAGGGAAAAGAGCTTTTATAGTTACTGATACAATTATGGAGAAATTAGGATATGTTGAAAAGTGTATGCAACAACTAAATAAGAAAGGTATTACTGTTAGTACATATAATAAAGTGGATGCTGAGCCTACAAATATACACGTATTAGAAGCGTTATCTCTTTGTAAAGAGGAAAAGTGCGATTTTATTATCGGTATTGGTGGTGGAAGTTGTATTGATGCTGCGAAAGCGGTAGCGGTTTTATATACAAATGGTGGAGAAGTTGAGGATTATGTCCAAAAGGATATTAAAATAGAAAACAATCCACTACCACTTATTGCAATTCCAACAACTTCTGGTACTGGATCGGAAGTTACAAGTGTAGCAGTAATTACGAATAAAAAAACAGATGTAAAAATGATGATGAAGCATCCTAGTTTTATACCGAAAGTAGCAATTATAGATCCAGTTTTGACAAGTTCGTTACCCCCACAAATTACGGCAGCAACAGGAATAGATGCGTTATGTCATGCGATTGAAGCTTATATTTCTAAATTTTCACAACCACTTACAGATGTACTTGCTCTTTCAGCTATTGAAAGTATTATGAAATATTTACGTATAGCATATGAAGATGGACGTAATATGGAGGCAAGAGAAGCGATGATGATTGCTTCTTTACAAGCTGGAATTGCATTTTCTAATGCATCAGTTACATTAGTTCATGGAATGTCAAGGCCAGTGGGAGCATTATTTCATGTACCGCATGGAATATCAAATGCCATACTATTACCTACAGTGTTAGAGTTTACAAAAACAAGTGCAATGAAAAGGTTAGCAAAAATTGGACGTAGTTTAAATAAGGATTTGTATTCGAATTCTGATGAGGAAGTAGCAGACTACACACTTGGTGAAATAAAAAAACTTTGCTTTGATCTTCGTATTCCAAATTTAAAAGAATACGGAATCGATGAAATTGAATTTGAAAATGCTATTTCTAAAATGGCATCAGATGCAATTGAAAGTGGTAGCCCAGCTAATAACCCACGTGTTCCATCATATGATGAAATCAAAGAGCTGTATCGAGAGTGTTTTAATTATAAGTATAAAGAATTTATAAAAACATCAGATTGTTAATTTCAGAATATTCTATAAAAATTTCCTTGGAAATGAAAGTAGAATTATTCTTTATTATTTCCATATTTCCGTTAAAACAAGACTTTATATTCCAAACTTAAAGTCTTGTTTTATTATGTATAATATACACAATAAAACGTTGTTATTAGTTTTATAAAAATAGTTTAGGTAGGTGTTTATATGAAAACGATAGGTCTTATAGGTGGCATGAGTTGGGAATCAACTTCTGAATATTATCGAATTATTAATGAAGAAATAAAAGAGAGATTAGGAGGGCTACATTCAGCAAAATGTTTGATTAATAGTGTGGATTTTGAAGAGATTGAACGATGTCAATCTAGCGGAGATTGGGATGGTGCTGGAGAAATTCTAGGGAATGCGGCATATTCATTACAAAAGGGAGGAGCAGACTTTATAATCATTTGTACAAATACAATGCATAAGGTAGTTGAAAAAATAAAGGAAAAAATTGATATTCCAGTCTTACATATTGCTGATGCAACTGCAAAAGAAATTAAAAGAAAAGACATTCAAAAGGTTGGTCTGCTTGGAACTAAATATACAATGGAGCAAGATTTCTATAAGTCACGTATTGAAGAGCATGATATAAAAGTAATAGTACCATCAGGAACAAATAGAGAAAAAGTAAACGAAGTAATATATACAGAATTATGTTTAGGAAAAATAGTAGTTCAATCTAGAGAGTATTATAAAAGGGTTATAGAAGAATTAGTACAAGAAGGAGCACAAGGAATTATATTAGGTTGTACGGAAATAGGTTTATTAATAAAGCAAGAAAACGTATCAGTCCCGATATTTGATACGACCCATATACATGCAATTGAAGCGGTCAAGGTAGCTTTAGATAAATAGATTATAATTATATTATGTAAACTTAATTCGTATATCTGGAAAACATTCAGAAAATACTTTATAATGTAAGTGGTTACATTTGAGGGGGAATGCGTATGTTTTCAGTTCAACCAATCGCATTTGTACATAATGAAAGAAAGGAAATAAAAGATGATGAGTGGGGAGAAGTAAGATCCCGTATAACTTTAACTGAAATGTATGCAGAAAAAAGTATACAAGGGATTGAAGATTTTTCTCATATTGAAGTTGTTTTTTATTTTCATAAAGTAACTGACGAGCAAATTCAGTATTTTGCTAGACATCCTAGAAATAATAAGGATTATCCTGAAGTAGGTATTTTTGCACAGCGCGGGAAAAATCGTCCGAATCGCATAGGTGTAACAATTGTAAAGGTGATCAAAAGAGAAGGTAAATCAATTATTGTTGAGGGATTAGATGCTATTGATGGCACTCCTATATTGGATATAAAACCAATAATGAAAGAGTTTATGCCGACAGAAGAAATACACCAGCCTAAATGGGCAACGGATATAATGAGACAGTATTGGAAGGGGAATGGAGTAAAATGAGAATATATGAGGCAACAATTGCAGATTTAGATGGACTGGCATCAGTTTTTAATAACTATCGCATGTTTTATAGACAAGATTCTGATTTAGAAGGTGCAAAAGTATTTTTACGAAATCGAATTGAGAAAAAAGAGTCCGTTATTTTCGTAGCAGTTGAAGACGGCGAATATATTGGGTTCACACAACTATATCCATCATTTTCTTCCATTTCAATGAAAGAATTATGGATTTTAAATGATTTATTTGTACAAGCGGCGAAGCGTGGAGCCGGAACAGGTAAAAAATTATTAGAAGCTGCTAAAGAATACGCATTAGAGAATGGAGCAAAAGGTGTAAAATTGCAAACAGAGATTGATAATTTATCAGCACAACGATTATACGCTGAAAATGGCTATTTGAGAGATAATCGTTATTTCCATTACGAATTAACGTTTTAAAAAATTAAGTTGAAAGAGGCATTTTCAAGAAAAAGAATTTCTTTGTAATGAGAAATTCTTTTTTATTTTTGCCTAAATTAAAAAACATGACAAAAATAAAACGATATTTATTTATTGTTAAACAATAAATGTTGTGATAAAATTATGTTGCCATTAAATAAGTGAGGTATTGTAAATGAATCTTAAACGAAGTTCAACAATGTTCTTAAAAGTAATTATTTTTCTTGCTGGAATTTCAGTGCTTGCTTTATGCATATTTTTAGTGCCGGAAATGGCGGATTTCACAGCGAATTTGTATCCTAACATTACTCCGATAAAATATCTTGTTTTCATTGTAATGTATGGAGCAGCTGTGCCTTTTTACGTTGCTCTTTATCAGGCTTTCAATCTTTTACAGTACATTGATGAGAACACAGCGTTCTCGGAATTATCAGTAAAGGCGTTAAAGAATATAAAGCGCTGTGCAATTACAATCAGTGGTTTGTATGTATTAAGTTTGCCACTTTTTTATTTTATAGCGAAAAAAATGGACCCTCCTATTGGGTTAGTGGGACTCATTATCGTTTTTGCTTCGCTCGTTATCTCCGTTTTTGCTGCTATCCTCCAACGACTTATACAAGAGGCAATTCACATAAAATCAGAAAATGATTTGACGGTTTGAGGTGGCGGATATGACAATCATTATTAATATTGACGTCATGTTAGCAAAACGAAAAATGAGTGTAACGGAGCTTTCAGAGAAGGTTGGAATTACGATGGCGAATCTTTCTATTTTGAAAAATGCGAAAGCAAAAGCGGTTCGTTTTTCAACATTAGAAGCGATATGTAAAGCTTTGGAGTGTCAGCCAGGGGATATTTTGGAGTATAAAAACGATGAGAATACTCAATAAAAACAGATAACAAATGTAAATAATAGAAGTCAATAAAGAAGGGATAGCCACTAAGCTATTTCTTCTTTACGTTAATTGCTGTTACTAATAAAAAATATAATTTGAATTGCAATGTTTGCGTATCAAAAGGGAACTTGCTACCTTTTGAGGTGATCCGTTTTGTGGAATACAATTATTTGCCAAAAAGGCTATTTTAACTATGTTTTAAATTATTTCGGGTGAATCAAGATTTTCATTTGTATTATAGTTGATTTAAAACCCAGTTTGTTGCATCTTCAAAGTTATCTGCAATGTAGTTTGGTTCAATATGTGCCCATTTGTCTCGGTACGTATGCAAAGCATCATACCCAGCGCCTGTTCGGACTAGAATCGTAGTCGCATTTACTTTTGCTCCTGCAACAATATCAGTCCAACGATCACCAACTACAGCACATTGTGTTAAATTAAGTCCATGTTTTTTTGCTGCTTTAAGCAGCATGCCTGTACTTGGTTTACGGCATTCACAACCATCACCGTGTTTATGAGGACATACATAAATATCATCAAAACCGAAGCCTTCTAATTCTTGTACAAAATCGGCTACAGTTGCTATTCCATCTGCGATACCGGGTTGATTTGTGAAAGAGAAAATTTTTATATTTTTAGCTTTTAGTTTTTGCAAGGATGTTTTTGTGAATGGAAATAATGTAAAAGATCCTGGATAATGTATTGTAGTGTCACCACCAATTGTACCGTCACGATCAATGAAAATTGCTTTAATGTTTGTCATAGTTATAGTCCCTTCACTTTATAAAGTAGTTTAAAAATATTTTACAAATCGGTAGCCATTTACTTCATAACCTAATTTTTTGTAAAAAGGATGAGCTTCTACTCTTTTTGTTCCACTAACTAGCCATGTGCCAATGCAATTATGTTTCTTTGCTAATTGCTCGGCATAATCCATCAAAACTTGTCCAATGCCTTTCCGTCGTATGTTAGAATCAACGCTAATAATTGAAATCTCTCCATAACGTGTTACATCTTCTAAATTTTCACGTATACGAAATCCAAGTAATCCAAATATAGCTTCTTCTTCCTCGTAAACATATAAAAAATCAAACGGACTCATTTGTACGAATTGTAGGCGGTTGTTCATATCTTCATAGGAAATAGAGGAACCTTTTAATTCTTTCGTTAAAGAACAAAGTGCGTCTATATCATCTATCGTTGCTTCACGAATTTGAAAAGACATATTATCAACTCCAATAAAATGTAATCAAACATTTAATATTCTGTTAAAAAATGTTTTTTCCTGCTATGAAAATAAATATTTTATAATGATATATAGATAGTTATATGTTATTCTTTTCCTTGATTGTATTGGAAATGGAAAGAAGGGGAATGCATGTTAAAAGTAAATATCCGCTCAGCTGGATATGAAATAGGCGAAAAAACAATTCATGATATAGTTTTTTCTATCGAAAAAGGTGAACTAGTTGCTCTTATTGGAGCAAATGGTGCTGGGAAAAGTACGACGATTAAAACGATACTCGGATTACTTGTAAATATGGACGGTGAAATATCATTCGGTGAAAAGAAAAATCCGTATGCATACGTACCAGAACATCCAACATACTATGATTACTTGACGCTCTGGGAACATATTGAATTATTAATGGCAGCTCGTGGAAGTGAAATGGGAAGTTGGGAAGAACGAGCGGAACAATTATTACATACTTTTCGAATGAATAAGCATAAACATGAGTATTTATCAAAGTTTTCAAAAGGCATGAAACAAAAGTCTATGCTAATATTGGCGTTTTTAACTGAGCCAGATTTTTATATCATTGACGAACCTTTTATCGGTTTAGATCCAGTAGCTACGAAAGAGTTTTTAAATTATTTATATAAAGAAAAAGAGCGCGGGGCAGGAATTTTACTTTGTACGCACGTATTAGATACTGCTGAAAAAATTTGTGAAAGATTTTTACTCATTTCACAAGGTACATTAGTCGCAGATGGACATTTAGAATCTATTCAAATATTAGCGGAAATGCCGGGTAGTTCATTATTAGACTGCTTTGATGTAATTGTAAGGCGTGAACAACATGATTAAACAACAATTTTATAAGAGATTACGCCATGAACTTGAGCGGAAATGGAAGTCTATACGTTCGGTAACAGATTGGACAGTCGCATTATATATTATTCCAGCACTTATATTTATGGGAATCTATTATCGATCGCTATGGATAAATGAATTATCAACGGAAGAGACGATTTATTTCGGATTAGGATTACTCGCATTTTATCTAGTAACATATCCAAGAGGAGTTCGTTCATTTTTTGAGCAAGCGGATAGTTTATTTTTAATTTCGTATGCAACACATATGCGAAAATTAGTCCAGTATGGCATGATGTACACATTTGTTCGAATAGCGATAACGAATATAATAGTAGTCGTTATTATGTTACCAGTGTTGATGAAAAGTATCGAAGTAACGGAGATACAAGTCCTATTATTTTGGGTATTCTTTACTATATTTCGATTTATGTTGTCGTTGTTAACGAGATTTGTTCATGTACATGTGGGGAAACGATGGGTTTTATGGATTGTAAAAAATGTAGTATTTTCTATGAGCGTGTCCTTTTTTGGAATTAGTTTATTTTTTATTTATAAAAATCCGTTGTATTCAATTCTATTTATCGGTCTAGTAATTTTCTTAAGTAGTGTATTAGTAAAAGAGAAAATGAATTATAAAAAGTTCTTTTTTAAAGAAATCGAGAAAGAAAAGGAGGAAAGCATGCGCTGGACGAGCGGAATTATGCAAGTTGGTGGTCATGCGGCTAAACCGAGTAGTTCGAATAAAAAACCGTGGATGTTTCCGCGCTCTAAAAGACTTTTAGGGAAAAAAGCTGATTCTCGTATTGTCGAATCTTTTTTGAAAGAATTTTTCCGTACAAGTACTGCACGAATATTTTATATTCAAATTGTATGTATCAGTACTGCAAGTATAATTATGACTCCAAGGTGGATTGCAGCTATTGTTCTCGTATTTGCTGTAGTTGCAATTTCTCGCTATGCACGTGATTATTGGAATGAATTTACGAATAAGATGTTTCTTCGTTTATATTGTGATGAAGGGAAATTACTATTGTTAAGATGGAAGGCAGATCGTTATTTACTACTACCAGCAATACTTTTATATGGAATAGTTATACTTTCACAGTTTTATTTATTGCCAGCTGTGGTAGGCAGCGTTGTTTTTATTTTATTAATTGTATGGATTGTATTTGTACCATTAAAAAAGAGCCAGTGACGGCTCTTTTTCTAGTCTGTAACACATTGATAAATAAAATATACTAAAACGAGTATACTTGCGGCGGAATACATGACATCTAAAGTCATCTGATCGCCTCCTTATTGTTGTTGTATTTTTATTGTATGAAATCTTACAATTTCATATTCAAGTGAAAAATATGTGAACGTTAACAAAATTGTAAAGTGCAAAAATTACAATCATTTTGTATAATAGAAGAAACCACCGTTATATAAAAAATAATGAGTGAAAGGGGAGGGAACATAAATGCCAAATTGGTTTAGAAAAACCTTAGTCGCATTAATTACCGTGTTTACATTTGGTTTAGTGACGCCTCCTTCCATATTACTTGATAATGCCAAAGCTGCGGACAAGCCTACGAGCACAGCTGGGCAACAAAGTTTGGAGAGCACGTCCTATACATATGAAGAAACGAATGACAGGTTAACCACCGATACTTTTATTACTTATGCAATGCAAGAAGCAGAGAAGCAGTCGATGCAAAAGTTTGGTACTAAAATTGGTCCAGTAATTGAAGATGAGTTTAAAGATGTAATATTACCGAAAATTGAAGAGGCAATTGCTGAGCTTGCTAGTGATGTACCAGAAGATTCACTACAATCATTAGCGATTTCTCAAAAACCAGCTGGTGGAAATAATGAGAAGATTTTTCACGTCTACGATACGAAATCTGGAAATGATTTATTGCGTTTCCATGTAAGAAGAGATCATCCACCGCAAGATGGTTATTATTTTAATTTCCATTACCACCGTTTTGATGATGGATACTCTGGACATCATGAGTTAGGAAATATTTATTGGAATACGAATGTACCACCGAAATGGTTGTCTTAAAAAGAACAAGAGAAAATCTTGTTCTTTTTTATTTTTATAGAAGGGACAGACAACTATGTTGTTGAATAACATAGGTTTAGAAAAAAGAAGCAAAGGGAGTATGGGAATGCAAAAATATATTGTTTTTGACTTTGATGGCACATTAGTAGATTCACAAAATATATTTGTACCGATTTATAATCAACTTGCTGAAAAACATGGGTATAAAGCAGTAAAGGAAGACGAAATTGAACATTTACGTAAATTAACGATGCCAGAGAGATGTAAACAACTTAATGTACCACTGTATAAACTACCGATATTAGCGTTGGAATTTTATAAATTATATCAGCCTGCTATAAAAAATCTCGTTTTGTTCCATGGGATGAAAGAAGTATTAGATGAACTACATAAAAAAGGCTACGGAATTGCAGTCATATCATCGAACTCAGAAGAGCATATTCGGGCGTTTTTACACAAGAATGGTATCGAAAATATTCAAGAAGTGTATTGTTCTAAAAATTTGTTTGGTAAAGATAAAATGATAAAAAGATTTTTGAAATCAAAAAAAATAACAGAGAAAGATATGTTATATGTCGGTGATGAACAGCGAGACGTAGCAGCGTGTAAAAAGGCTGGAGTGAACGTAATTTGGGTATCTTGGGGATATGATGTTATTGAAACAGTGAAAAAAGATGCACCAGATTACATGGTTCATAAGCCGATGGAAATTGTGCAAGTAGTACAAGGAGCGTATTCTTAATATGAATACACTGCGAGCAGGCATTCATCATATTGAATTTTGGGTAGCAAATTTAGAGGAATCCATTTCTTTTTATAATAAGTTGTTTTCCATAATTGGGTGGAGAAAGTTAAATGAAATAGCATATAGCACAGGAGAAAGTGAAATATACTTTAAAGAAGTAGATGAGGAAATTGTAAGGACGTTAGGGCCTAGACATATTTGTTATCAAGCTATTCATAGAGAAGTAGTTGAGGAAGTAGCAGATTTTCTTTCTAGTACGAAAGTGAAGGTAATACGTGGTCCAATTGAAATGAATCATTATTCGGAAGGTTACTATACGATTGATTTTTACGATCCGAATGGATTTATTGTAGAAGTTGCCTATACACCAAATGCAGAAATGTAAGGGGAATAGATATGAAGATAATTACAGCATGGCAAAACAATATACAAATAGTAAAAAATGCAGTGGATATTAAAGAAATTTCTAAAGGTTTTTCACCTGATAAGAAATATATAATTACGAGTGCGAATAATGATAAATATTTATTGCGGACAGGCGATATAAAAGAGTATGAAAGAAAGAAAATAGAGTTTCAAATTTTAAATGAAATGCAAAATCGTAGTGTGCAAGCACAAAAACCAATTGAAATAGGTTTGTTGGCAGAAGAAGGTTTATGCTATGGCATCTTTTCGTATTTAGAAGGGGAAGATGCGAAGAAGTTATTGCCTACGTATTCACCAAAAGAACAATATGATATTGGTATAGAGGCAGGGAAAGATTTAGCAAAAATGCATACATATGAAGCTCCTAATAATATACTTCCATGGTATGAAAGAGCAATGAAAAAACATAGTAAATATTTAGAGGCATATAAAACATGTGGAATAAACATAAAAAATGATGATAAAATCATAAAGTTTATTGAAGAAAATGAAATATATTTAAAGAACCGCCCAAATCGATTTCAACACGATGATTTTCACTTAGAAAATATAATTGTACGGGATGGAAAATATGTAGGTGTTGTTGATTTTAATGGCTACGATTGGGGCGATCCACTTCATGATTTTGTGAAAATTGCACTGTTTGCAAGGGACATTAGTATTCCGTATTCAATCGGACAAATAGAAGGATACTTTAATAGAAAAATACCAGAGGAATTCTGGAAATTATACACGGTGTACGTTGGTATGACAGTTTTCTCCTCAGTTGTCTGGACATTACGAGCAGCGCCGCATATGTTAGATGATATGTTAGAGCGCCTTACTATAGTTTTAGAGGATCATAATAACTTTGAGTTATCGAAGCCAATTTGGTTTCAATCAGATAAGATTGATATGAAATAGAAAAGGTAGGTGTGATTCGCACCTACCTTTATTTTTTACCATCAAAATACTTATTTAATTTTCTTAAATGTAAGCGGCTGAGTACTTAATGTAGCTGGTACATGTAACTGAAGGGATGGGAATTCACCACTTACATTCATTTCATAAGCGAATAATAAGCTCATTTTCATTTGGAATAAGTCAACTTTTGCAGAGAAGATGTCGTAATGATGATGCCCTAATTGAATATCCATTTCCATAAATTGTACATATAACGAATCATCTCGTTTGTATACTTGTAATGTTCCGTATGCAGGATGTTCAAAAGTACCAGTATAATCCTCTAACTTGTGCGAAGGTGTAGTCCCTTTAATTTGTTCAGGGAGGGATTCAGTTGCTTCTTTCATCATTTCCTTCATTTTTTTAGTATCTTCTACAGCACGTTTATGCCAATCAATGGATTCTAATTCAAGTAGTTCGTCATAAATTTGATTAGCGAGATAAGTAGGAAGTAATGTTCCTCCAGCATTCGTTAAAATGACAAGGCCTATGTTTTCTGTTGGTATGAATGAAACAAGCGCTGAAAATCCATCGATATTACCGCCATGATGAATCACTTTTTTACCACGATAAGCGCTAATAAACCAACCAAGACCGTAACTATTTAATGGAGATTCAGGGAGTGATAAAACCGGTTGGTCTGGAATTGAATTGTGTGGTGTATACATTTGTTGTAATAATTCAGAGGAGATTAATTCATGATCTCCAAATTTTCCTTCATTTAAGTGGAGAAGTACCCAATTTGCCATATCTTCAATTGTGGAATTAATACACCCAGCAGCGCCAACTGTATCGATGTTACGGAATGGAACTGCTTTTATTTCACCGTCATTTTCAATGTAAGGTAAAGCGTAATCATCTGTAGTTTGTGAATCGTTAACAGAGAAGTTTGTATGTCTCATATTTAAAGGTTCTAAAATATGTTCTGTAGTGTATTGCTCCCACGTTTGATTTGTAATGTTTTCAACAATGTAGCTAATTGTTGCATACATTAAATTGTTATATAGAAATGCAGTTCGGAACGGTGCATCAAGTGGTAAATGTTTTATTTTTTCAACGAGATCTTTTCGAGATAAGGAAGAACTGTACCAAAGAGCCTCATGACGACTCACTCCAGTTCGATGAGAAGCTAAATCCCGTCCTGTAACTTGTGAGCTAGCAAGTAGTTCAGATAAAGTAAAGTTAGGTATATAAGACTGGATAGGGGTATCCCAATTAAACTTTTTTTGCTGTGCTAACAAGCTTAATGAAAGTGTGCCAAATGCTTTCGTTGAGGAACCGATTGCGAATCGAGTATTCGGTGTAACAGCCTCTTTTGTTTCTATATTACGATAGCCGAAACCTTCTGAAATAATAACTTCACCGTCTTTTATAACAGCGACAGCAGCACCAGGAACATTTAAATCCTTCATCATTTTTTCAGCCGTTGTTTGTAAAGAAGTCATAACAGGCGTTTCAATTTTAGACATACTTCTAACCTCCAAATATAAATTTTGTTCTACCGCACTATACTTTCGGTAATAGAAAATGAAAACCTTTTTATATTTGGAAAGTTAATAATTTTGTAAGAATTAGCGCAAGAAATTTTATTAATTAGGATTATTAAATTTATCATTTTTCATGTTATGATAAATTGCATATACGATTGAAAGAAGGTTTTCCTACATATGAAACATGCTGAAAATGAATACTTAAATTTATGCCGCCATGTAATGGAACATGGTACGAAGAAAGAAGACCGTACAGGGACAGGCACTGTATCTGTATTTGGATATCAAATGCGTTTTGATCTAAGTAAAGGTTTTCCTTTATTAACAACAAAGAGAGTACCGTTTCGCCTTGTAGCAAGTGAACTGCTTTGGTTTATGAAAGGTGATACAAATATTCGCTATTTATTGCAGCATAATAATAACATTTGGAATGAATGGGCTTTTAAGAGCTGGGTAGAAAGTGATGAGTATACTGGTCCTGACATGACTGATTTTGGTCTTCGCTCACAACAAGATGAAGAATTTAAAGTACAGTACGACGAGCAAATGGAATTGTTTAAAAAGAACGTTTTAGAAGATGATGAGTTCTCAAATAAATATGGTTATTTAGGAGACGTTTACGGTAAACAGTGGCGTGCTTGGAAAACGACAGCTGGTGAGACACTTGATCAATTAAAAGATGTAATTGAAATGATTAAAAAAACACCAGACTCACGTCGTTTAATCGTTTCTGCCTGGAATCCAGAAGATGTACCAAGTATGGCCTTACCGCCTTGTCATACGCTATTCCAGTTTTATGTAGCAGATGGAAAGCTTTCTTGTCAGTTATATCAAAGAAGTGGTGACATATTCCTTGGGATTCCATTTAACATTGCAAGTTACTCACTACTAACACATTTAATTGCACATGAATGCGGACTTGAAGTGGGAGAATTTGTTCATACAATTGGTGATGCACACATTTATACAAATCATTTTGAACAAGTAGAAAAGCAATTGGCACGTGAACCACGTCCATTCCCGAAACTTACATTAAATCCAGATGTGAAATCTGTTTTCGATTTTGAAATGGAAGATTTAACGATTGAAGGATACGATCCGCATCCAGCAATTAAAGCACCGGTTGCAGTATAATTGTAGAGGAGATGAAAAAATGATTGTTTCATTTATGGTCGCTATGGACGAAAATAGAGTAATTGGTAAAGATAATAATTTACCTTGGCGTTTACCGAGTGAATTACAATACGTGAAGAAAACAACGATGGGTCACCCGCTTATTATGGGAAGAAAGAACTATGAAGCGATTGGTAGACCACTGCCTGGAAGACGTAATATTATTGTAACTCGTAATGAAGGGTATCATGTTGAAGGTTGTGAAGTTGTTCATTCTGTAGAAGAAGTGTTTGAACTATGTAAAAATGAAGAAGAGATTTTTATTTTTGGTGGAGCGCAAATTTACGACCTCTTTTTACCTTATGTAGACAAGTTATATATAACAAAAATCCATCATGCATTTGAAGGAGATACATTCTTCCCAGAAATAGATATGACAAATTGGAAAGAGATTTTTGTAGAAAAAGGTTTAACGGATGAAAAAAACCCATATACGTATTATTACCATGTATATGAGAAACAACAATAATAAAAAAAGATTGATGTGAGAATTCGCATCAATCTTTTTATTTATATTCACCAATATAAGTTTATAGATGAGATTCGATAGTGCTATAATGATAGGTAGCATGTAAAAATGCTAAAATTTTCAAAAGTACTAATATAGAAAGAGGAGGAGAATCGATTGAGAAAGATATGGGGGATTCTTTTTCTTTGCTTAACATTCATGTTAGTTGGATGTGGTAAAGAAGAAAAACCACAAGAAGCGTTTGATACATATGTAAAAGCGTGGAATAAACAAAAATTTGCAGATATGTATGATCAACTATCAAAAAATGCAAAAAAAGATATTTCAAAGAAAGAGTTTACTGAGAAATATGAAAAAATTTATTCTGGTATCGAAGTGAAAGACTTAAAGGTAGAAACAGGGGAAGTAAAAGAAGATAAAAAAGATGAAGGCCCTGTTCCTTTTAAAGTAAGCATGGATACAGTTGGTGGTAAAATTACATTTGGTCATGAAGCAAAAATGGTGAAAGAAAAAGATGGAGATAAAGAATCTTGGAAAATAGATTGGACTCCTGATTTTATTTTCCCAGGCATGACGAAAGATAGTAAAGTGCGTATGCAGACAACACAGCCAAAACGTGGTGAAATATACGATCGTAATGGAAAAGGTCTTGCAACGAATGGGAAAGCTTCTGAAATCGGATTGATTCCTGAAAAGTTAGGCGATGCTGCTCCGCAAACGAAAGAAACAGTAGCGAAGTTATTAAATATGTCTGTAGAAGAAATTGATCAAAAATTAGCTGCTAAATGGGTAAAACCAGGGTATCTCGTACCAATTGGAATTTTGCCTGAAGGGGCAACACAAAATACGTACATTGATTTACCAGGTGTTTCAACAAAACCTGTAAATGTTCGTACATATCCGTTAGGGGAAGCGGCAGCTCATCTGACTGGTTATATTGGAAAGGTAAATGCTGAAGATTTAAAAACGCTACAAAAGAAAGGCTATCAAGCTGATGACCCAGTTGGTAAAGCTGGTTTAGAGCAAGTATTAGAGGAAAAGCTACGCGGTAAAAAAGGTGGCCGTGTCTTTGTAGAAGATGCGCAAGGAAAAGAAATTAAAAACTTGGCAAAAACAGATGCTGTTGATGGAGAAAATGTAACTTTAACTATTGATAGTGTTGTTCAAGAAAAAACGTATAATGAAATGAAGGGCGAAGCTGGTTCAAGTGCAGCAATTAATCCGAAAAGTGGAGAAACAATTGCACTAGTAAGTAGTCCAGCATATGATCCTAATATAATTGCACGAGGGACATCGAAGGCACAACGCGAAGCTTGGAATAATGATCCGAAAAAACCAATGACAAATCGCTTTACACAATTGTCGGTACCAGGTTCTGTATTTAAACCTATTACAGCTGCAATTGGTCTTGAAACGAAAACAATTAATCCAAAAGAAGAGTTGAAAATTGAAGGATTAAAATGGACAAAAGATTCTTCTTGGGGTAATTACTATGTAACGCGTGTGAAAGATGCAAATCCGATTGATCTTGATAAGGCGATGAAATACTCGGATAATATTTACTTCGCACAAGAAGCTTTGAAAATCGGAAAAGACAAGTTTATGAGTGAAGCAAAAAAATTCGGATTCGATGAGAAACTACCAATTGAATATGGATTCCCTGCTTCTAAAATTGCAAATGACGGCATTAAAAATGATATTCAAATGGCAGATACGGGATATGGACAAGGACAAGTATTAATGACTCCTCTTCATTTAGCTTTAACGTATGCGCCAATTGTAAATGATGGAACGATTCCGTCACCGTATATTATTAAAACAGATAAACAACCAAAAGCTTGGAAAGAAAATGTAATTTCTAAAGGAAATCAGGATATATTAAAAACTGCAATGACGAAAGTAATTAATGATCCAGATGGTACAGGGAAAATTGCTAAAATTGATGGTATGACTCTTGCTGGAAAAACAGGTACAGCGGAATTAAAAGTATCAAAAGAGGCCGAAGGAAAAGAACTAGGTTGGTTCGCTGCATTTGATTTAAATTCGCCAGATATGGTCATTACAATGATGATTGAAGATGTAAAAGGTAGAGGCGGAAGTAATATTCCAGCTGAAAAAGTAAAACATGTATTTCAAAAATAATATGTAATAGAAGGCTATCTCTATAGGTTGTAGAGGTAGCCTTTTTATATGAAAGAGTTTGTAATATCTGTATACTAAATTTTAAGGAAACAAAGTAAATCATTAACTTACGAAAAAAAAGTAGCTATTTTTTATTGACATTGATTAAAACTTTTTATATTATACTTACATAAGGTAAGTTATTAACTTTTAAAAAACAAATCTTGAATTAAAGATAAAGAGAAAAAAGGGAGAGAATACAATGACAAAAGTACTATTTATTACAGCAAATCCAAATTCAGCAGAAGGTTCTTTCGGAATGGCAGTAGGGGAAGCTTTCATCGAAGCTTATAAAAACGAACATCCACAAGACGAAGTTGTAACAATTGATTTATTCAACACTACAGTACCAGCAATTGATGCAGATGTATTTGCTGCTTGGGGTAAATTTGCAGCAGGTGAAGGCTTTGAAGCTTTAACTGAAGTTCAACAACAAAAAGTAGCAGCAATGAACACAAACTTAGAAACATTTATGAATGCAGATCGTTATGTATTCGTAACTCCAATGTGGAACTTTAGCTATCCACCAGTAGTAAAAGCATACTTAGATAACGTAGCAATCGCAGGTAAAACATTCAAATATACTGAAAATGGTCCAGTCGGCTTATTAGAAGGTAAAAAAGCACTTCACATTCAAGCAACAGGTGGCGTATATTCTGAAGGAGCATACGCAGCTGTAGACTTCGGTCGTAATCACTTAAAGACTGTATTAGGATTTGTCGGTGTGAATGATACTGAATATATTGCAGTTGAAGGCATGAATGCAAACCCTGAAAAAGCACAAGAAATTAAAGAAGCAGCAATTGCTAATGCTCGTGAATTAGCAAAACGTTTCTAATATAGAATGCTTAAAAAGTCCGAACACTTGCTGTTTGGACTTTTTTTCTTCTTTTTCCTTCGTTTGTCTAGTATAATGAAGGTCGGAATGATAATAGGTGGGGGTTCTGTATGATTCAAACGTTTTTTAAAATCTTTTATTTAATTTTAATCGTAATTGCGATTACACCGAGAATGTGGCGTCTTAAAAGACAAGTAAATACGATGGCGCCAAAAGAAAAAGATAATGCTGTGTATAAAACGACAAATTGGTTTGGTAAGAAAATGGTACGTGTAGCTGGAGGGGCAGTAGAAGTGAAAGGACTTGAAAATGTTCCGAAAGACAAGCCAGTACTAGTTGTAAGTAATCACCAAAGTAATATGGATATCCCTGTTTTACTAGGTTACTTAAATAAACCAATTGGATTCGTTTCAAAAGCAGAGATTAAAAAGTTCCCAGTTGTACCAACTTGGATGGAACTTATGAATTGTGTATTTATGGATCGTAGCGATCGTCGTCAATCTCTTCAAGCGATTAAAGATGGAATTGAACTATTAAAGAATGGACATTCTATCGTAATTTTCCCTGAAGGAACGAGAAGTAAGGGTGGCGAAGTTGGAGAGTTTAAGGCTGGTAGTTTTCATCTGGCAGTAAAGTCAGGTGTAGCAATTTTACCTGTAACGTTAGATGGTACATATAAGATGTTTGAAGCGAATGGAAATCGTATGAAGCCAGCTCATGCAACAGTAACAATTTCTAAGCCGATTACACCTGAAGATTATGCGAATATGGATATTAAAGAATTAACGAAGCATACACAGGAAGTTATCGCATCACAATTACATAAGTAATAAAAAAGGATTCAGCTTATAGTAAGCTGAATCCTTTTTTATTATGCTGTAGGTAAGACATAAAAGAGTACACAGAAGAACATCATCGCACTACCACCTAAAACGAACAGGTGCCATATGGCATGGTTGAAAGGTAGCTTTTCCCAAAGGAAGAATATAGCTCCGACAGAATATAAAATTCCACCTGCTAAAAGTAGTGAAAAACCATGTCCAGTTAGATTTTCATAAAGTGGTTTAATGGCAACGATTATGAGCCAACCCATAATGATGTAACATAAAGTTGAAGCCTTTATAAAGCGACGTACAAAGAAAATTTTGAAGACGATACCTCCGATTGCTAGTGTCCATATTATAGCAAGCAACGTCCATCCTAATGGGCCACGAAGTGTAATAAGTAGAAAAGGAGTATACGTGCCAGCAATCAATAAGTAAATGGCTGAATGATCTAAAATAGTAAATATTTTTTCTACTTTAGGATGATGAATGCTATGTAGCAATGTTGAAAACAAGTACAGTAAGAACATGCTTACACCATAAACAGTAAATGCAACTACAGCTGATGCGGTACCGTGCTTAGAAGCATGAATAATCAATATGATTAAGGCAGGGATGCTTAAAATGGCACCGATACCATGTGTAATTGCATTTGCAATTTCTTCTTTTACAAATTGGGTCATTCGTGTCATTTTTTCAGTCATAATGCAAATCCTTTCTACTATCATAAAATAATATGTCATTTCCCTTACCATATCATACACAAGAGCAATAGAAAATGAAATTTGTATAATTGATTATATTTTTGAATTTTTTTGACAAAAGACAATGGATTTGTTGACGTTTTCAAACTTTTTTGACAAAATAAAATTATGTAATAGTAGGACAAGGAAACTACTAATAAAGGGGATGGGGAAATGTTTTCAAATATTGGCTTTCCAGGGTTAATTTTAATTTTAGTAGCAGTACTCATTTTATTTGGACCTAAAAAATTGCCGGAAATCGGGAAGGCTTTAGGGGAAACGTTAAAAGAGTTTAAAAAATCAACGAAAGAATTGACAGATGACGCATTTCAAGAAAAGGAAAAGAAAGAAAAAATGTAGTGTATTTTCCTTGTAATGGATAAATAAAGTGTGGTGAACGAGATGGAAAATCGGGAAATGAGCGTAGTAGAACATATTGTTGAGCTTCGAAAAAGAGTAATATATACGGTGTTATCCTTTGTACTATTTTTAATTATTGGATTTACTTTTACAAAGGATATTTATTTTTGGCTTGTAAAAGATTTACCAATGAAATTAACTGTTCTCGGTCCAAGTGATGTATTGTGGATTTTTTTCTCGATTGCTACAGTATTTGCTATCGTTTGTACAATTCCTTTTGCTGCTATACAAATTTGGTTATTTGTAAAACCGGGTTTACATCCAAATGAACAAAAGATGACAATAATGTATATACCGGTATTGTCTATATTATTTATTGCAGGTTTATGTTTTGGATACTTTATTGTAATGCCGTTTCTATTTCACTTTTTAACTACGATAGGTAATGAAATGTTTAATACGATGTTTACGACAGAAAAGTATTTTCATTTTGTACTTAATTTAACAGTTCCATTTGCTGTGATTTTTGAATTGCCAGTCGTTGTAATGTTTTTAACTAGTATTGGAATACTTACGGCGGAATTTTTAATAAAAATAAGAAGGTATGCTTACGTAGCATTAATTATCATTGCATCTTGTATATCACCGCCAGACTTTTTATCTCATAGTTTAGTTGCAGTGCCGCTTATTTGTATTTATGAAGTAAGTATTGCGTTATCAAAGGTTGTTAGTAAGAGGAAAAAGAAAAGAGAAGAAATGCAGTCGAAAAGTGCCTCGTTATAAAGGCACTTTTTTATTTATTTGTTATACTATAGCTATAAACGTATACAATATATAGAAGAAAAAAATTATAGAATCTCCAAAATTTAGACAAACTTTGCGCTTTTATAAGCTTATACTAAATGTATTAAACAATTGATGGATAATGAGATTCCCGTCTCAGAGATATTTAGGACGGAAAGGTGAATTAGGTGGAGATGAATAGAGTATAAATCTTCTAGCCATAAGGACTACAGAAATCATATAAGTCTGATTTTACTCCACTTTAAACAACGTGTTACAGCGCAAAGTAGAGGAAGTTCAAAAATCCAATGAAAAAGAGGATTGATATTGTGATTACGAAAAGTTTTTATTTCACTCATTCAACAGGGGATTGCATTAAAATATTCGAAATCCCTGTCCTACAGGCACAGCATCCATTATCGTTTCTAATTCAGTCTCGTCTTCAATTATTTATTGCAAAAATTCAAAAACAAAAACACCCAAGATTTTCGTATTCTTTCCGTGAATATTTACAAAATTGTTTGAAGTGGAATGATTATTTAAATGTATATAAAACAAATACCCTTGAAAAAAATGCATGATACGAAGTACGGACAGGGTTAGTAAACTCTGTCTTTTTCATTTTAGATATGAAAATATAATTAATTTGATGAAATTTCGTTCCAAATTGTTGAAAGCAATGGGAATACTAGTATAATAACAAGGAGAGCGTATTGGAAAGGGAAGAAGTATAGTATGCAAAAAATTAAAATTGTAACAGATTCAACGGCAGATTTATCACAAGACGTAATCGAAAAGTATGACATTCATGTTTTACCATTATCAATCTCTGTAAATGGACAAACATATTTAGATCGCGTTGATTTACAACCTGACGAATTTATTGAAGAAATGATTAAATCAGAGGAATTACCAAAAACATCACAACCAGCTATGGGTACATTTGTAGAAATGTATGACAAGCTAGGGGAAGATGGAAGCGAAGTCCTTTCTATCCATATGACAAGTGGAATGAGCGGTACTGTAGCAACTGCAAATAGCGCTGCATCAATGACTGATACAAAAGTAACAGTTGTTGATTCTCAATTTATTACACATGCTTTAGCATATCAAGTAATTGAAGCTGCAAAAATGGCAAATGACGGACGCTCACTAGAAGAAATTTTAAAACGTGTAGATGAAGTAAGAAAGAATACTCGTTTATATGTAGTAGTGGATACATTAGAAAACTTAGTGAAGGGTGGACGTATCGGTAAAGGAAAAGCGTTTATCGGTTCTCTACTTAATATAAAGCCAATTGCTAGTCTTGAAGACGGTGTTTATAATCCTGTAACGAAAGTTCGTAGCCAAGGCCAAATTGTAAAAACATTAGCTAAGTTATTTGAGCAAGATACGGCTGGAAAAGTCGTAAAAGCTGTTGCAATTCCGCATGCGAAAGCAATTCCTTTAGCTGAAAGTATGAAAGCGGCGGTTGAAAAAGTAAGTGGATTTGCTCAATCAGAAATTTTCTATACAACGCCTATTATTAGTACTCATACAGGTCCGGGCGCAATCGGATTTATGTATTTAGCAGAGTAATAAAAAAGCTACTTGAAAATATATTTCAAGTAGCTTTTTTATGTAAATAGAAAGTAAGAAATAAGAAGAGCTACACAGGCACTACCGCTAATGATATAGCGAGTCTGTAAATATTCATTCATAGAAAACACCCTTTATCCCGCTATTTGTGGACAGTAAAACTCTCTACCTCAAGTTTAGCTGGAGCAAAGAGGTTAGGTAGCGGGCTGCCCGTAAAAGCTTGATTGGTGAAGGCAAATAATCAGTGGGGATGAAGAAAACCCACTAATTAAAGTTTCACTATAGGATTTTCTATATTATATGTTGGATATAGAAAATCAGTCATTACGTTACACATGTAAAGTTTCAATTTTTTCGTTTATTTGCTTATTATTTGTTGCGTTACTATAAATAAAAGTTTGACCTAAAAAGAGTACATGCAGTTGTTCCCACGGTAACATGCGCAAATTCCAATTATTTCGAAGTCTAGTTATTGCTTCACGAGGTGTTTCATCGGCGAGTGCAAAAGCTCCGTAATGCATTGGTATAAAATGCGTAGCATTTAAATCTAAATAAGCTTGCACGGCCTCTTCAGGTGAAACATGAGATACTTTCATAAACCATTCTGGTTCATAAGCGCCAATGGGCATAAGAGCAATATCAATTAAAAAGCGTTCACCAATTTCTTTGAAACCTTGGAAATAGCCACTGTCACCACAAAAATATATGGTTTCCATAGTCGTTTCATTATCAATAATCCATCCACCCCAGTGAGACGTATTCATATCAAATAAGAATCTTCTCGTCCAGTGCTGAGCGGGTACGAAGTGAAAAGAAACTTCGTTAATTATCGTACTTTCCCACCATTTATACTCTTCTACATGTTTAAATTTCTTACGAGTAAATAATTTTTTTAATCCAATAGGTACAAGATATAGAACATCATCATTCAACTGGCGAAGAGTTGAAAAATCTAAATGATCATAATGACCATGTGAAATAAGGACAATATCAATTTTAGGTAGTGCTTCTATAGAGAGTCCAGGTTCTGTAAGTCTTGGAACTAGCTTTAATTTATTAGCCCATACTGGATCTGTTAATATATTAAGTCCATTCGTTTGGATAAGAAAAGTGGAATGCCCAATCCATGTGATAGTCGTTTTTTCAACATTACTTTGCAAAAATGCACTTTGTTTAACGGGTGATTGTTCTACTAAGAAAGAAAAATCTTTTTTGTTTTGCTTTCGTTCTTTACGCCAGCGTAAAAAAGAGCGAATTGATTTTTTGGTACTAACATTATCCATATTTTCATAGCGCTTTGCCATGAACATCACCTCATTTAAAATCGTTGTATTTGTATTGTACCGAAATGTTGTTAAGGAATACAGTGTAAAACATGGATTAATGTTTAAGGAATTGTTAAAAAATAGGGAGAGGTATTTACAAAAGTAACAATAAAATTAGTTTTATCACTTTTATTTAGAGAAATAATAGTAAAAAAATATATTTTGTCTAGTAATTCGCTTGAAATAAAAAAGTAACATACGTAAATTCGTACGATTTCGTGAACAAATGTAGTAAACAATTTTCTCGTAGTGTTAACTTTTGTTATTATAAACATAACCTATTTAAATTTAGGATAGAGAAAAGAGGTTTATAAATGAAGCGTTATCAAAAAATAATTGGTCTTATGGTTGTATTTTGTCTCTTTGTACTTGCTGGATGTAGTGAATCAGGTTCAAAGCTTCGTAAACCATTAAATTGGGATTTAGAAACCTTCCAATTTACCAATCAAGATGGAAAGAAATTTGGTACAAAAGATTTAAAAGGGAAAGTTTGGGTTGCAGATTTTATGTTCACAAATTGTCAGACAGTTTGTCCACCAATGACTGCAAATATGGCCAAGCTTCAAAAGATGGCAAAAGAAGAGAAATTAGACGTTCAGTTTGTTTCATTTAGTGTAGATCCAGACCTTGATAAGCCAGAAAATCTGAAAGCTTTTATTCAAAAGTTTACAGAGGATACTAGTAACTGGAATTTATTAACGGGGTATTCGTTAGAAGATATTACAAAGTTTTCAAAAGATAATTTCCAATCACTTGTAGATAAGCCGGAGAACGGTCAGGTCATGCATGGTACATCATTTTATTTAATTGATCAAAACGGAAAAGTAATGAAAAAGTATAGTGGCATTAGTAATACGCCATACGAAGACATTATACGTGATATGAAGCGATTAGTGGGTTGAAAATAAGGGTGCATAGCACCCTTATTTTTTTGCATTAGTCTATCGATAAAATGTCATGTTGCTGGGGAAGTTTCGGCGCCCGAATTTCTAATACGCCGTTTTGATAAGAAGCTTTTGCCGCTTTTTTATTAATTGAATACGGCAATTTAATCAATCTTGATGCTTCTGAAATGGAACGTTCTCGGCGATAATAGTTATGGGATGTTTGTTCTTCTTCCTCTTCAAGTATCTCTTCTTTTACAGAGACTTTTAAGTATTCACTTTGTATTTCAATTTGGATTTGTTCTTTTTGTATACCTGGTAGTTCAGCTGTAACAACGAGTTCTTCACCAACTTCATATAAATCTACAGGGAATGTTAATAAACGGTTTCCTTTTTGGAAAAAATGATTTAAATCAGCGATTACATTGCGAAGAGGTGTTTGCTCGAAGAAATCATCAATTTGCTTTAAGTAATTACGAACCGGTGGGCGAGAAGAATCTTTTTTTTCTTCACTCATGGTATTCCCTCCTAGAAATCAATTTGCAATATCATATGACAAAAGCGGAGAAAGGTGAGTGCCTAGTTTTCATGTTTTCATAAAAAATTGTTAAAAATGTGAAATGGAGTGATTTTTTTATAGTTTTTGGTCGCCATATTCAGTTGATTATGCTAGTATAAATAGGGTTGATATAGTAGTATAGAGACAGAATGAAAACTGAAAGAGGGTAAGAAGTATGTGTGGTTTTGTAGGATGTTTATGTGAAAACCCTAGAGAGTTTTCAGAAACAGAAAAACATCAATTTGAAAATATGAACACGATGATTTTCCACCGTGGTCCAGATGACGAAGGATATTTTCGTGATGAACATGTACAATTTGGCTTCCGCCGTTTAAGCATCATTGACTTAGAGGCAGGACATCAGCCGCTAACTTATGAAAATGATCGATATGTAATTATTTTTAATGGTGAAATTTACAACTATGTAGAATTACGTGAAATGTTACTTGAAAAAGGTGCAACGTTTGCAACGCAATCTGATACAGAAGTTATCATTGCATTGTATGCACATATGAAAGAAAAATGTGTAGATTACCTTCGTGGTATGTTTGCATTTATGATTTGGGATCGTGAAGAAAAGAAACTTTTCGGTGCACGTGATCACTTCGGTATTAAACCTTTATACATCGCACAACAAGGTGATACTACATTCTTCGCATCTGAGAAGAAAAGTATTATGCATGTGATGGAAGATAAAGGCGTTAATCCAACGTCACTACAACATTACTTTACGTACCAATATGGTCCAGAGCCAGAAACTTTAACAATTGATGTTAATAAAATCGAGCCTGGTCATTATTTCGTAAAAGAAATCGGTAAAGAGATGGAAATCCATCGCTACTGGAAACCTTATTTCAACGCTTCAAGTGCAACGAAAGAGGAGCATATCCAAGCAATTCGTGATGTGTTATATGATTCAGTAAAAGTGCATATGCGTAGTGATGTACCAGTAGGTTCATTCTTATCTGGTGGTATCGATTCATCTATCATCGCTTCTATCGCAAGAGAAATGAATCCAAATCTTTTAACATTCTCTGTTGGTTTTGAGCAACGTGGTTTCAGTGAAGTTGATGTTGCGAAAGAAACTGCTGAGAAATTAGGCGTTAAAAACCATAACGTATTCATTTCAGCGAAAGAATTTATGGATGAGTTCCCAAAAATCATTTGGCATATGGATGATCCTTTAGCTGATCCAGCAGCTGTACCATTGTACTTCGTTGCGAAAGAAGCACGTAAACATGTAACAGTTGTTCTTTCTGGTGAAGGCGCAGACGAGCTATTTGGTGGTTATAACATTTACCGTGAGCCAAACTCACTAAAAATGTTCTCTTACATCCCTAGTCCAGGTAAGAGCGTTCTAAAAGCATTAAGTGGTGCTCTTAAAGAAGGATTTAAAGGTAAGAGCTTCCTAGAGCGTGGATGTACACCAATTGAAGAGCGTTACTATGGAAATGCTAAAATCTTCCGTGAAGAAGAAAAAGCTGAATTAATGAAGTATTACAATGAAAGTGTTAACTATATGGATATCACGAAACCATTGTATAACGAGATTAAAGATTATGATGATGTAAGTAAAATGCAGTACATTGACATGTTCACATGGTTACGCGGTGACATTTTATTAAAAGCTGATAAAATGACAATGGCAAACTCATTAGAACTTCGTGTACCGTTCTTAGATAAAGAAGTATTCGATGTTGCATCTAAAATTCCAACTGAATTTAAGATTGCTAACGGAACTACGAAAGCTATTTTACGTGAAGCAGCACGCGGAATCGTTCCAGATCACGTATTAGATCGTAAAAAACTTGGATTCCCAGTACCAATTCGTCACTGGTTAAAAGACGAAATGCATGATTGGGCTATAAATATTATAAACGAAAGTAAGACAGAGCATTTAATCGACAAACAGTATGTATTAAACTTACTGGAAGCACATTGTGCAGATAAAGGCGATTATAGCCGTAAAATTTGGACTGTACTTGCGTTTATGGTATGGCACCAAATTTATGTTGAGCATAAATACGATACGAATAAGTTCCATGAAGAAACAAAACGTGCGTATAGCTTAGTTTAATTAGAAAAACCTTAAGATCGCATACGGTCTTAAGGTTTTTTTCATAAATAGGAAGTATTATTGATACAATAATAGTAAAAGGATGGACAACATATGATTACGTTTGAGAAAGTTACTGTAGAAAATGAAAGCGTTGTTAAAGAAATGTTTAAATCGCATAGTTTAGGTGAGAAAAAGGTACAGTACTGTGTGAAAGTTGATGATACATATATTGGTGTAATAGATTATAGTGTACAAGAGGAACGGGCTGTTTTATCACAGCTAATTATTCATTTTGATTACCAAGGTTACGGTTATGGTACAAATACGTATTTTACATTTGAAGAAATGATGAAACAAAGAAATGTGAAAGAAATAAAAGTGCTACAAGAGAAATTAACAGAAAAGGCGAAGTCTTTCATAGAGAGTTTTGGTTTTACTTCAGAAGATGAAGAGTATGTAAAGAAAATATAACGATGATTATTTATGCGATACAATAAATATAAGGCAGGTGGATGTATGACGATGACTTCTGGTCTTGTATTAATTGGAGGGTGCTTTATAGTAGCAGAATTATGTCATACAATCATTCGGAAAAGAATGATTAAGAAAAAAAAAGCCGTATGAATTACAATACGTCCCTGTCTTTTTCATTATGTTTTGTATGCTTAGTACATTACAAAATCTAATAAACTTTCCACCACTTGTAAATGTTTTTTTAAAGTTCGGTTTACTTTATAGTGGTGTTGGAATAGCACTTTTATTTATTTTATTTTGCATACGTTATGTTCACTATCAATCGTATATATTTATTTTAAATTGGTTAAAGCAAGATGATAGAAACCGCCTTACATAAGGCGGTTTTTTTATTTGCAATTGTAACAGAATTTGTACATTTCACATAAAATAGGACGAGTAGAAATGCAAACATATTACAAGAAAGGGGCGGGGCAATAAAATGAAACTTGTTATAGACGCAGGGCATGGTGGATATGATTCTGGTGCTGTTGGTAATGGTTTAGTAGAAAAAAACTTAACACTTCAAATTGCTAGACGCGTTCGAGACATTTTAACGGTAAATTACCCAATTACAATTAAAATGACACGTGATAGTGATGTGTTTATTTCTTTATCTGAACGTGCTAATATTGCTAATGCTTTCAGTGCGGATTATTTTATTTCATTTCATATTAATAGCGGCGGGGGTACAGGTTTTGAAAGTTATATTTATAATGCGTTATCCAATAGCAGCACTGCATATGCAAAGCAACAAAAAATGCATACAGCTGTCAATCCTGTATTAACAAAATATGGTCTTCGTGATCGAGGAGCAAAAAAAGAAAATTATGCGGTATTAAGAGAAACCGCAATGGATGCAATTTTAACTGAGACTGCTTTTATTGATACAGCTTTTGATGCAAATTTATTAAAAAATCCACAATTTATTGAAGATCTAAGTCAAGCGTATGCAAATGGAATAGCAGCTATTTTTGGAGTAACTCCAAATCCACAACCTCCTAACCCACAACCGACACCTCAAACGAAGGGAATCGCTTATGTTCTTGGGAAAAATGTAAATTTAAGAAATGGTCCATCAACTTCTTCCTCAGTTATTCGTCAATTAAATTCTCCAGAATCTTACGTTGTATATCAAGAAAGTAATGGATGGCTAGATTTGGGGAATGGACAATGGGTGTATAATGATCCTTCTTACATTAATTTTGTAAAGACAAGCAATAGTGATGGAAGCCCGATTGGGGTTGCATATATACAAGGGATGAATGTAAATTTAAGAAGTGGTCCATCAACTACATCTGCAGTTATCCGCCAATTAAATTCTCCAGAATCTTATTTAGTATATATAAATGAAAATGGTTGGTTAAACCTTGGGGGAAATCAGTGGGTATATAATGACTCAGCGTATATTAAGTATACTCAATATTAGGAATTGAAATGATAGTGCAATATGGATGCGTATCCTTGTTATGTATAACAAGGGTACGCATTTTAATAACAACATTTTTTTCATACTTATGCACTATGTTTTAAAAAGAAACATTAGAAAAGCGGATAGAATCTAAATAGTATATATTAAAAAAGTTTTCTGATATACATTGACAATGTATGTAAGATACATTAATCTTTAAATGTTAATGATAATCGATTTCATCTAGGGAGGACATATGATACATACTAAAAAACTAATTATGTTCTGCATTATGATACTCATGGTTGTAATTGCAGGATGTAGTAAAGAAGAGAAAAAAGAAAATAATATATCAGCGAAAGCAAAAGATTCATATACGGTAAAGCATGCAATGGGTGAAACGACAGTAAATGGTACACCTAAAAAAGTTGTTGTTTTAACAAATGAAGGCGCAGAGGCTCTCCTAGCTGTGGGCGTAACGCCAGTGGGGACTACGAAACCACGTGCTGGTGATGAATGGTATCCTCATTTAGCGAAAGAGTTAAAAAACACGGAAGTTGTAGGAACTGAACGTGATATTAATTTAGAGGCTGTAATGAAGCTTAAGCCAGATTTAATTATCGGAAATAAAATGCGTCATGAAAAAATATATGATCAGCTAAAAGAAATCGCACCAACTGTTTATGCAGAAACATTACGCGGTGATTGGAAAGAAAACTTTACACTTTATACAAAAGCTGTAAATAAAGAAAAAGAAGGGCAAAAAGCTCTTGATGATTATAAAAAACGCATTGAAGGAATGAAAGAGAAGTTAGGCGATAAATTGAATTCTAAAGTTTCTATTATTCGTTTCGTGCCAGGTGATGTTCGTATTTATCAAAAAAACTCATTCTCGGGCGTTGTTTTAAATGATATTGGATTTAAACGACCACCATTACAAGATAAAGATGATTTTGCGATAAAAGGAATTACAAAAGAGCAGATTCCAAATATGGACGGAGACTACTTATTCTATTTCACGTCTGATAAAGATGCAGATAAGAATAATGAAGGAAATTCGTTAGCGAAGGAATGGACAGAAGATCCACTCTTTAAGCAACTACAGGCTTCTAAAAATAATAAAGTATTCCAAGTGGATGAGGTAATCTGGAATACAGCAGGCGGTATTAAAGCTGCGAACCTTATGTTAGATGATATTGAAAAATATTTCCTTAAATAAATGATAAAATACATCACTTTTACGAAGTGATGTATTTTTAGTTTGCGAAAATACAGAAAATTCCTTCTTTCAGGGTGTCATAAGTTGTACAATAAAATCAATCATGTGATAAAGGAGTGGGGAAGAATGAAAGCTACTCATAAAGATTGGATCTTGTTTAATGGGAGAATGATTAATACGAAAGAAGAACAGCCGATGGTAGCATTAGAAGAGAGAGGCTTCCAATTTGGTGATGGGATTTATGAAGTATTTAGACTATACGATGGCAAGCCTCATTTATTAGATTTACATTTGGAACGATTCTTTAACTCTATGGCAGAAATAAAACTAATTCCACCATTTACGAAGGAAGAATTAGTAGAAGAGTTATATCAAATGATTGAAAAAAATCAATTTCAAGAAGATGGGAATGTATATTTACAAATATCAAGAGGTGCACAACCGCGCAATCATGTATATGAATCAGATTTACAACCGACATATTTTGCAAATCTTGTTTCGTTCCCAAGACCAGTTGCTTCAATGGAGGCAGGGATTAAGGTGACAGTAGAAGAGGACATCAGGTGGAAGTTTTGCCATATAAAATCTTTAAATTTGCTTCCTAATATCATGATCAAAAACAAAATAAATGAACAAGGGTATCAAGAAGCAATATTAGTACGAGATGGTATTGTGACTGAAGGGTGTCATTCCAATTTCTTTATCGTGAAGAATAATAAGTTGATTACACATCCAGCGGATCATTTCATTTTACATGGTATTACACGTCACTATGTAATTACATTAGCGAAAGAGTTACATATCGATGTAGAGGAACGAGAGTTTTCATTACAAGAAGTATATGACGCTGAGGAGTGCTTCTTTACAGCGACGCCACTTGAAATATTCCCAGTCGTTCAAATTGGTGATGAACAGTTCGGGGCTGGTGAAAGAGGACCAATTACGAAAAAACTACAAGCTGCATACGAAGAGAGTATTCGTTTGTTTAAAGTGACAAATTAATCATGAAGAAAAAAGCTGGTATTCTTCCGGCTTTTTTTCATGATATAATTCAAGCATAGGACAAGTTTTGAAAACGCTGTAAAAAGGGGATTTAATATATGAATTATGAAGATTTTAAAGAAGTAATTCACGGAAGACGAAGTGTTAGAAAGTTTACAGATCAAGAAGTATCTACTAATGATATAAAAGAAATAATTGATTGTGCTCGTTACGCACCAAGTGATACGAATTCACAAACGTGGGAATTCTTAGTTATCATGAATCGAGAGAAGATTAAAGAAATTGAACAAATGACGTGGGATGCATTACATAAACTTGCGGCAAAAGCAGCAGAAAATGGAGAAGAGAAAGCAGGGAAATTACTTACACGTTCTTTCGGACCATATGCAACAGCTTTCTCGGAGGCACCAGTATTAATCGTATGTTTGGCAACACCATATGAATCAAAGTTCCGTGAAAAGATATTTGATCCAATTGCTTTTGTTCCAAATTCAGTTTGGGAGGAAGAAGGCATTAAGAGTAGCTGTTTAGCGGCACAAAACTTAATGTTAGCTGCACATGCAAAGGGACTTGGTACTTGTCCAATGACAGGGCCAGTATTGCTAGCTCAAGATGAACTGCGCCAATATTTACAAGTTGAGCCTGAAAAACAAATAAATATGGTTATTTCACTCGGATTTCCGAAAGATAAACCGAAGAAACTTCCAAGAAAAGAAGTAGATGAGATTACAACGTTTGTTTTTTAATTGCTGTATAGAAAAGACATTGAATTAACAATGTCTTTTTATTTTTGAGGGTATGTAATTCATATGTTGGGCTAAAATGATAGATAAGAGGAAATTACTATTTATTTCATAAAAAAAATTAATGTTCTATTAAGGAAAGTATGATACATTAATCGTGAGCAAGATTCTATTTGTTCATGAAAGTGTTGAAAGTAGTCTCAAAATTTAAAAGTTATTTTTGTATAATAAATTATAATGAAGTTACAGGGGGGATGAATTTTGAAAAAATTCATAATCACTGGATTGTCTGTATTGTTATTAGTTGGTTGCGGTGCTCCACAGGAAAAAGAGGACGCGCAATCAAAACAGGAAGAACAAGTTGTAAACGCAAGTGATGAGAATATGGTTGTATTTCCTGAAGGAGCAATGTCAATTGGAGAAGGGAAAGTAAAAGTTATTACTCCAGATGGTACTTCTGAAAACGGCAATATACCGACTGTATTCATCAAAAAGGATACGTTAATTCAGCAAGTTGAATTAGAACTTTCTAATTTTCAAAGTGATAAAGAAACATTCGTATTTGTAGATCAAATGTATACAGATAAACATCAAGTAACTAGTACAACGCAGACAACAGTGCAGTTAAAAGAAAAAACGCTGGAAACAGGTAGTCATACAATTACTGCAGTTCAGTATGAAAACAATGACCCGAAAGGAAAGGTTATTAGTTTTAATCAAGCAACATTTGAGACAAAACCTGCGTCTTAATAAGAATAAAAAGTACATTACTCAAAAAGTAGTGTGCTTTTTTGTTTGGACTAAAGTGGGCAAGAGTGAATAACTTATTTCATTTTCTAATACGATTAAATAGGAAGTAATCACTTGTTACTACTATGACAGAGAAAGAGGTTGAATACGTGAATGGGTGTATTCGTATCATTTTGATTAGCCTAATGATGGCAGTAATTTGGTTTACGATACAAGAGTTTATGCAAATAACGCTCAATTATCAAATTCATGACTTGTTAATAGGAGCTATTTGTTTTACCGTTGTTTATCTATTATATGATAAACTCGGACTAAGGTAAGTTTCAGAAGAAAAATGTAGGTATTTCATTTGAAATGTCGAATAGTACATACGATGTCGTAATAACAAATTTTCTATTGTTTACTGTGAAACAGAAGAAGGAGAGATAGTGGTTATGAAACGAGCTCTTATTAATATTGATTATACATATGATTTTGTAGCGGAAAAGGGTGCTTTAACTTGCGGGAAACCAGGACAGGAAATTGAGAAGGAAATTGTACATATAACGAAGCAATATATTGAAAATGGAGATTACGTTGTCTTTGCTATTGATAAACATGAAGAAAATGATGTATATCATCCAGAATCAAAGTTATTCCCACCTCATAATATAGCTGGTACAAGTGGAAGAGATTTGTTTGGTGAATTACAAGATGTGTACGAAACATATAAAAATGCAGAGAATGTATATTATATGGACAAAACGCGATACAGTGCGTTTGCTGGAACGGATTTAGAGATGAAGCTAAGAGAAAGAGGAATAGAAGAAGTTCATCTTGTAGGTGTTTGTACTGATATTTGTGTTCTTCATACAGCAGTAGATGCTTATAATAAAGGGTTTAAAATTGTTGTTTATGAAAAGGCGGTTGCATCTTTTAATGCACAAGGGCATGAATATGCACTTGGACATCTTAAGTCATGCTTACATGCAGAAGTGAAGTGAAAAAAGAGGCCTTTAAAAAAGGTCTCTTTTATTTGTCCATGTTCATTGAAAACAGCTACAGCAACTCCTGCTAGATTGAGTGGTCTTGATCCGACAACTTTTCTAAGTTCTTCAATATATCCCATTGTATGTAACCTCCGTAAGAAAAAAAAAGAGCAAATAAACTATTCGTTATTATGTAAATATATTCCTCTTTATAAGGGGAGAGATGACATATAACTTATTTGTTTTATTTGGTAAAATATACATCAAAAAAGGTCAAACAAAAACTTTGACCTTTTTTGACCAAATGTTATAATAAAGGCAGAAAGAGATAATCTTTCATTCATAAATAATAAGGAGGAAAAAATATGCGTAATTTATTTCCAGAGATAACAAAACGTCAAAATGGCATTTTTGATTTTGGGCCTTCTTTATTAGAAGGGATGACAGATGCTTTCTTTAAGCCACTGAACATGGATACTTTTAAAGTAGATGTTCATGAGCAATCTGGTAAATATACTGTGAAAGCAGATTTACCAGGTTTTCAAAAAGAAAACATTCAAGTTGATTTTGAACAAGATATATTAACGATCCAAGCAACGAATCATAATGAAGTAGACGAAAAAAATGAGAATGGCACATATATTCGTAAAGAACGTTCTATAGGTTCTGTAACTCGACGCTTTAATTTTAAACAAGTTGAGGAAGAAAATGTTAAAGCAAATTATAAAGATGGCGTACTGACAATTGAATTGCCAAAATTGAAAGAAGAAAAAAGTAGTAAGACAACAATTAATATTGAATAAAAGAGCTGATAAATTCAGCTCTTTTTTTACGTAGTTAATGAATAAATGAGTTGAAATCGTAATGAGATGAATAAAGTTTTAACGTATAAAAAAATTTCACGATTCGCTCCCCCTTAGGTTATTAAAAAGGGTATATTTAAAGGGAAAGGAAAAAGAACACCTAGACATACTGTTTAAGGTGAATTAGTAATAGAGTCAAAATACATAGTAAGGATAGTGGCATTTTAGATTAGGATAATAGATTTTTCTGGAACAAACTTAGGCGATTATGAATTTTTTAATTAGTAAGGAAGTGGTTAAATGAGCTTATTAACGTATACTGAAGAATTTTTTAATTATGTAAGAGAGTTTTTACTTTTAAGATTTTTACTATTTGCTTTAGTTTTAATCATTATTTCTTTTGTAATAAACCGTATTATTGATTGGTTTTTTAGGAAATCAAGCTTTTTTGATGAAGAGGTAGAGCAGACGATTCAAAGTGTAATTCGATCTATTTTTAGATATATCATTATCATCAGTCTTATCATATATTTAATTAGCCAATTTGTAGATATAAAAAGTATTATTGCAGGTGCAGGGATAGCTGGAGTTGTCATCGGTTTTGCTGCACAACAGATGCTAAAAGATGTTATATTAGGCTTTGCAAGATTAGCGGACAAAGAGTTTCGGGTTGGTGATTTTGTAACTTTTAACGGAACAAATTCAGGAACTATTGAAGAGATTAGTATTCGTTTTATGCAAATTCGTGAATGGTCAGGAAAACTACTTACCATCCCGCACGGAGAGATTAGAACGATACAAAATTTTAATAAAGGATGGATGCGTGTAATTGAACGCATCACGGTAAGTTATCAGGAAGATCCAACAAGAGTGAAGGAATTGTTAGAAGAAGTATGTGTTATATGCAATGAAGAATTGAATCAAACTCTTTATAGAGTAGAGGATGAGGCTGTTGAACCATTTAAATACGTCGGTGTTACAGACTTAAATCCTAACTTGAAATATGTTGGCTATGAATTTTGTATTACAGGTTTAATAAAGCCAGAAGATTATTTTGAAACTTCTAGACAAGTAAGATTTGAATTAATGTCTATGTTCCATAAGAATCAAGTGCAAATGCCAGCAGCGAATATGGTTGTTACTACTGAAGGTTTACAGCATATCCATGGTGGACAATCTTTATCGGACAGCTAAAGTAGAATCGTTTGTTAACAAAAATTCTGCTTCCAACATTGGATAGAATAACAATAATAAAATGATTGATATAAAGAAAGGGCTGAAGGAATTCGGTTCTTTTTTTATTTATAGAATTTAGAAATTTCTTAATGTTATAATTGTAGTTGGTGATGAGAATGAACTTTGAAGAAAAAGAGATGCGTCGTTTAGAAGCATTAAAAGAAATTGCTGAATTATTAAATGAAGCAACAAACTTACAGGATATGTTAGAAAAAGTGTTGCATACATTGTTACAAGTAATGAATTTACAAACAGGGTGGATATTCTTTATTGATGAAAGTGGAAAGCACAGCATGCTTGTAGACGGAAATTTACCAGAGGCTCTTACGTGGCAAAAGAAGAAGCCGATGTGTGAAGGAAACTGTTGGTGTGTAGAACGTTTTGTGAATGGGAGATTGGAAAAAGCGACTAATATTATTGAATGTAAGCGAATAGAAGATGCAATTGAATGTAATTGGGGAGAGACAGAAGATGTTACACATCATGCGACAATTCCGCTTAGGTCTGGATCAGAAAAATTTGGTCTACTAAATGTGGCTGCACCTCATAAGACTCATTTTTCTGAGGAAGAGTTAGCGTTATTAGAATCAATTGCATTTCAAATTGGAACGACAATACAACGTATTCAATTAGTTGAGAAAGAACGTAAATATGTAGTGGTAGCGGAAAGAAATCGACTTGCACGTGATTTACATGATTCAGTAAAACAATTGTTATTTTCTATTATGCTAACAGCGAAAGGTACTCTGAATATGACGCAAGATAGAGAATTGCAAGAGATGTTAAGTTATATTGGGGAATTATCACAAGAAGCATTACAAGAGATGACGCTATTAATTTGGCAATTAAGACCTGAAGGATTGGAGAAAGGATTAGCAGAAGCAATTCAAAATTACGGGAAGTTATTAGGAGTTCAAGTGGAAGTTCGAATTGATGGGATGGTTTCAATTGGGGATGAAATAGAAGAAGTTTTATGGCGTATTAGCCAAGAGGCGCTACATAATTGTAAAAAGCATGCTTCGTGTGAAAAGGTACATATTCTTTTGAAAATAGAAAATAACCAGTTACATTTTTACATAGAAGACAATGGAATAGGATTTATACAAGAACAAGTAAGGGAATCAGCACTTGGCCTGAAAAGTATGAAGGAACGTATTCAGTTAATGAAGGGATCGTTTCAAATTATAACAGAGCTGAAAAAGGGTACAAAAATAGAAATTCAATTGCCGATTTGAAGGGGAGAATAAGGTTGAAGATTAAACTGCTACTAGTTGAGGACCATCATATCGTTCGAAGAGGACTTGTATTCTTTTTGAAAACGAGAGAAGAATTTGAAATTATTGGGGAAGCGGAAAATGGCGAAGAGGCATTACATTTCATGCAAAAAGAAAGACCAGATGTCGTACTAATGGATGTATCGATGCCGAAAATGGATGGAATTGAGGCAACAAAACGTCTAAAGCAATATGATGAGACAATAAAGGTACTTATATTAAGTAGTTTTTCAGAGCAAGATTATGTTATACCAGCACTTGAAGCTGGAGCAGATGGTTATCAATTAAAAGAAGTACAACCTGAGCAACTTGTCGCTTCTATTATTGCAGTACATCAAGGAAATGCGAATTTTCACCCGAAAGTAACACCTGCATTAATGGGGCGTTCTGCAGTAAAGAAGGAAGTAGAAAATCCTTTTTCAATGTTAACGAAAAGAGAGCAAGAGGTACTTCGCGAAATTGCGAAAGGAAGAAGCAACAAGGAGATTGCAGCAGAACTTCATATTACAGAACAAACTGTGAAAACACACGTTTCAAACGTTTTAGCTAAATTGGAAGTAGATGATCGTACGCAAGCCGCATTATACGCAGTGAAACATGGGGAGAATTATTCATAAGCATGAATAATTCTGTTATATCGTATGACAGAATACATAGGAGCAATTAAAATTTATAGTAATCCCTAATATAGGTTTTTCTTCTTTCGATAATTAGGTACAATAAAGTGAAACTCTAATCAGTGGGGGACCATCCCCACTGATGATTAGTTTAACTAATCGGTTTTTACAGGATAAAGCTACGATGGAAGGGGAGGATATGCTATGCCTGGTACAAGAAGTGGGACTGGAAAGATTCAGGCTTCGTTAAATGGTTTATCACCGAAATTGCGAAGTATTGCCGAACATATTTTGAAACATCCACAAGATGTTGTACATAAATCTATTACAGAATTAGCTGAAGTTACGAATAGTTCCGAAGCTACGATATTCCGCTTATGTAAACACCTTGGTTTGCAAGGTTTTCAAGATTTAAAGATTACATTAGCTCGTGAAATTGTACATACACCGATGCAAAATATTCATGAAGAGGTATCAGCAGAAGATAGTATGGTAACTGTTGCTAAAAAAGTTTTTCATTCGCATATTACAGGACTGCAAGATACTTTACATTTGCTTAATGAAACGGCACTTGAGCAGGCTGTACGAGCCTTACAAGAAGCAAGTCGAATTGAGTTTTATGGAAATGGTGGCTCTGGTATTATTGCAATGGATGCGTATCATAAGTTTATGAGAACGGGTATTTCTTGTATCGCTCATACTGATTCGCATTTTCAAATTATGGGAGCAGGTTTACTCTCGGAAAATTCAGTTGTTATTGGTATTTCTCATTCTGGTAGCAATAAAGGATTACTTGAAGCGTTAGAAGTAGCGAAAGCAAGAGGAGCCAAAATTATTGCGATTACGAGCTATAAGAAATCAGCATTAAGTCAACTTGCTGATATAACGTTATATACATCAACACGTGAGACTGAATTCCGCACAGAAGCAAGTTCATCACGATTAGCACAGTTAAGCTTATTAGATACTTTGTATGTAGGGTTGTCGTTGCAGCGACAAGAGGAAACTCTAAAAAATTTACAAAGTATACGTGAAACGATTTCGATGAAGCGAATATAAAAAAAGCTCTTCAAATGAAGAGCTTTCAGACTGTAGACAAACTATTTTTGGAGAGTTCAAATGCTAAAAATAGTTTGTTTCTTATTTTAGGGATAATTTATCCAATGGAATTTATATGTAGTGCTTTCTATACTATAATTTACTATAAGTGAGGAAGATGTCTTATGAAAATATCTGTTTATGTTGCAAGTGCATTTAGCAAGGAGCATAAAGGCGGAAATAAAGCAGGAGTGGTATTTATTGAGAATACAAATACATTGACCACTACTCAAAAAATCGAAATAGCCAAACAACTGGGTTATGCGGAAACCGCATTTATATCAGAATCTGAAATTGCTGATTATAAATTTGAGTATTTTACTCCAAAAGAAGAAGTTGATTTATGTGGTCATGCCACAATTGGCTCTTTCGCGATACTGATGCATTTAAATAAACTTTTCAGGAATCGCTATACGATTGAAACGAACAGCGGTGTTCTTACTATCACTATAAAAGATGACATCATATTCATGGAACAAAATAAACCGAGATTCTATGATGTTGTATCTCCAAACGAGTTCATCGACTGTTTTGATAGTAAAGATATAGACAATAAATACCCAATTCAAATTGTCTCCACTGGCTTAAAAGATATTTTAATTCCTATAAAAAGCGAAATACAATTACATGCACTGCAACCTAATTTTGAAAAAATTAAAGAAATCAGCAAGTATTATAATGTTGTCGGGATGCATTTATATACTTTTAATGACAATCGAATTATATGCAGAAATTTTGCTCCACTATACGACATTAATGAAGAAGCAGCGACTGGAACTTCAAACGGTGCATTAGCTTGCTATCTTTATGAACAGCACTATTTGCAAAAAGAAGTCTATGTATTTGAACAAGGTTATTCTTTACACTCGCCTTCCGAAATATTAGTTAAATTAGCAACCAATACCAAGAATAAAATAGAAAAAGTTTATGTTGGTGGCAAAGGCTATTACTGTGAAACTAAGTGTTTAAATATAGAAAATATTGAGTGAAGAGCTTTTTTATCGATGAGAAGTTTGTTACTTTATTTTCTTTTAGAAATGTATGACTTACTTATAGTCAGTGATAAACTCTCATTTTTAAAAATTTAAAATAAAGACCGATTTATGTAATAATTCAAATATTGTTCATAATTTCACAAATTGTTTATGAAGTGTCATGTTATGATGAAGATGTAATGATGATTGAACACTTAAATTTGGTACAATAACTAGCCAAAGTAGTGAAGAAAGTAGTTGTGAGATAAACTCATTAAAATGCTAAAACACTAAAGGGGAGATCACATATGAAAGCAGTAGTGGTTAATAAAAACAGCAAAGCAAACATCGAAGTGATTGAAAAAGAATTACGTCCGTTACACTCAGGTGAAGCGTTAGTAGATGTAGAGTATTGTGGAGTTTGCCACACTGATTTACACGTTGCGAATCATGATTTTGGTAACACTGATGGCCGTATTCTTGGTCATGAGGGTGTAGGTATTGTTACGAAAATAGCTGATGATGTTACTTCACTAAAGATAGGTGACCGTGTAAGTATTGCATGGATGTTCCAATCTTGTGGACGTTGTGAATATTGCGTAACTGGTAGAGAAACATTTTGCCGTGAAGTTAAAAACGCTGGTTATTCAGTGGATGGTGGTATGGCTGAACAATGTATCGTTACAGCTGATTATGCGGTAAAAGTACCAGAAGGATTAGATCCTGCTCAAGCATCATCAATTACTTGTGCTGGTGTAACTACATATAAAGCTATTAAAGTATCAGATATTAAACCTAGTCAACCTATTGTAATCTATGGCTGCGGTGGATTAGGTAACTTAGCTATCCAATATGCTAAAAATGTATTTGGTGCAAAGGTAATCGCAGTAGACATTAATGACGATAAATTAGCCTTAGCGACAGAAGTTGGTGCTGATATGACTATCAATCCAATTTCTCAAGGTCCTGCTGATAAAATTGTGCAAGAGAAGTTTGGTGGCGCTTATGCTGCGGTAGTAACAGCAGTCTCTAAAGTAGCCTTTAACTCAGCAGTTGATGCAGTACGTGCTTGCGGTAAAGTAGTTGCAGTAGGGCTACCAGTAGAAACAATGGACTTAAACATCCCACGACTTGTACTGGATGGAATTGAAGTAGTTGGTTCTCTAGTTGGTACTCGTAAAGATTTGGAAGAGGCGTTTATGTTTGGGGCAGAAGGAAAAGTAGTGCCGGTTGTTCAAACTTGTTCGCTAGATAAAGTACAAAATGTATTCGAAGAAATGGAACAAGGTAGAATTCAAGGGCGTATGGTAATTGATTTTAAAAAACATAATTGTGATTGCAAATAATTCACTTTAAATATAAAAAACATGAGTCTAGCAAAGGACATGTAAAAAAGTTAGACAGCATAAGAAGATGATCCCTGTATTTAATAGGGATCATCTTCTTTATTTTCTACTAATATCGATGCCAATTAATACTTCATTAATGAGAAATGATTAAAGGTTTACTTTATTTGCAAACGAAAAGGAATCTTTATGTTTAACAAATTTTTTATGATCTGGAACGTTTTGAATTGCTACAATTTGCGAATCTCTTGCTTTCAGTGCATCTTGAATCCCGATGGTCATAAGCTTAATAAATAGAATCGTAATAAAGAATGAAGCGAGAGTATAAAAAATAATCCACCATGAAAGATTCATTTCATTACGATTTAATCCAATAAGACCTGCCCAATCATTAGATAGAGAAACAGGTTTGAGCACTCCGTCATAGAGTTCACGCATTTGTATGCCGCCAATTACAATGTTAAGCAACGCTAAATGGATAACGAGTATGAGTGTTTGGACGATATGTTCCATAAATAATACAAATAAGCGGTCAAGTAATAAGACTCGTAAGTGTTTTTTTATAATATGAAAACGACTAGCCCCCAGTAATTGTGAACTTAAGATGTAATCTTGTTTCATAAATTCATCAACCTCTGAGGATATGTATAAAGAAAGTGTAGGCAGAGCGACGAAAATAAGTACGAGTACTTGATAAAACGTAAATGAAATATTTGGATCTACCCCATCAGCATTTGATGTGATTATAATATTAACGGGCGTGATGAGTATGAATGCGATAAATAGAGTTGGAATGTAATAAAAAACTTCTGAGCATGACTGGAAAAATCTCTTGAGTTTTGGAGCAAATAAACTTAAGAGGATTCCTATACATGTTCCGCATAAAATTCGAAAGAAGCTAATTGCCATGGCTAATAAAATAGTGAATTTTGCTCCTTCTACAATTTGTAAGAAAACAGACTCTCCAAAACGATCAGATCCAAAAGGTGGAATTAACGATGGCGGAAAGGGGGCCTTTCCAAGTAATTCGTTATTGTCATTGTAAAGTAACTGAGGAGGTTTTGGGATGTTATCTTTAAAGAACCAACTATAAATAAAACTAGCTGAAATAAGTATGAATAGATAAGTAAAGCCGATTAAAAAGCGTTTTGATTTCCAAATAGATTTCATAATGATACTCCTTTCAATTGCTTTTTCCATCTATTCATCATGAATGAGACTATTTGGAAAATAGCATAAAATGGTAAAATAATCATAACAAGTATGATAAATGCAGCTGGAGGTGAAACAAACGCCTTATTAAATAAAAATTGAATAATGCCTTCCATATTAAAAACAAATTCTAAAATGAATAAATTAGAAAGTAAGAAAACAAAAATCGTTTTTAAATGGTGGAAGAAGTGGATAGATATATTTTTGAATAAATGAATGCATAGTATATAACTTGATGAAAGGCCTTTTCCATATGCAACCTCTACGTAATGTTTTCCTTGCTCTTCTTTTATGTATAACACCATCATCCGAAACATTTGTAATGTAGGTAAGACAGCTAATGATAAAATAGGGAGTAAATAAGCTCGATTTTCATTAAAGGAAATAATAGTGACAGGAGATTCCCCAAATTTCTGAAGCACCCATATGAAAAATATTTGCAAACAGATCATCATCATCATATCAGGGACAGCTTCTAATATGAACACAATTCGGTTTATCCATTTTTTTATATAATCTTTTGCTAAAAAATAAAAAAATGCCATGCTAGATGATAAAAAGAGAGCAAGAAAAAAGGCTAAAAATAATATAGTAAATGAATATAGGTAAGGTTCTAAAACAGTTGGAAATAATGGTGTTTTTTTGAAATGGCCAAACTTCGGGTCTGATCCTATAATCACTAATGATTCAGGGGAAAAAACTTGTTTTAACATAGTAACGGTCTGATTAAAAAAATAAATTGGTTGAAAGGTAAATCCTTGTTGAGTGATAAATAAATAAGGTAAATTTAATAATAGTAAGAGTGATAAAAGAATTGATGAAAGCTTAATTGTGAATTGAGATATTTTATTTAACATTAAATCCCTCCGACATCTTTTTACAACATTATACAATAAATTTCGTGTTATTGTTTTTATTTTTCTGAAAAATAAAAATACTTTTCGGTTTTATAGTATGCAAGATATATTTACAAGATAAAAAAGTGATAGTAGGGGGCCACGCTCTATGTTTATCAAGATAAAAGACTAGTGAACCTAAAACAATAAATATGAGTAGAATGCACAGAATTCTCATTCTGCGGTTAGTTACTTTTCTTGGCTTGATGGTGATGTTACGTGACCGCTAAAAATGAATATTGCTTTTCAACTTTTTCTTCAAGCAAATAAGTAGAACGTATGGAGGATTATGTATGTGTTGTTAATGAGAGGAAAGAGTGTATTGCGTAACGAATATAACGTAATTTTACCGCATGGAAAAGCTAAATTTAGTATATAAGTGAAATGGAATGAGGGGATTTATTTTTGGTATGAAAAAAATTTTCTTTTTATAACTTGATAAATGAAAAAATATTTTATATACTAATTCATGTAAACGGTTTACTAAATCGTATTTTGCTAGTAATGAAGGGAAGATTCGCATGGAAACAAGGGGGAGAGTAATCGGGATTGATATCGGTACCACAAGTACAAAAACGGTTGTGTTCACAGAAAAAGGAAAAGTCATTGCATCACATGCAATCGATTACCCAATTATTCAACCGAATGTAGGATGGGCTGAGCAAGATCCTGATGTAATATGTGCCGCTGTATACAAAAGTGTAAGCGTTGCCATCGAAAAAGGTAATGTATTACCAGAAGATATTTCTTCAATCGGTATTAGTACAGCTATGCACGCATTAATTGCAGTAGATGAAAATGGTACGCCATTAACGCGTTCTATCATTTGGGCAGATAATCGAAGTACGAAGCAATCAGAAAAATTATTACAACAAATGAATGGGCATGAAATTTATAGACGTACAGGTACACCGATTCATCCGATGTCACCACTTTCTAAATTGTTATGGATGAAAGAAGAGGAACCAGAGTTATATACAAGTGCCTATAAATTCATTTCCATTAAAGAGTATGTGATTTACCAATTATTTTCACGCTACGTAGTTGATTATTCGATTGCTTCTGCTACAGGGTTATTTAATTTAGAAACATTAAACTGGGATGAAGATGTTTTAACTATGTTACATGTGTCATCAGAAAAATTATCAACCCCTGTACCAACTACATATATTTTATCAGGTATGAAGCCAGAGTTAGCACAGAAGATGGGGATAAGTGCAGAAACACCAATTGTCATCGGAGCAAGTGATGGGGTTCTTGCAAATGTAGGAGTTGGTGCGATATCACCGGGTGCGGCTGCAATTACGATTGGAACGAGTGGTGCGGTTCGAACAATCTCATCAAATATAAATACAGATGAGAAAGGGAGAACGTTTTGTTACGCATTAACAGATGAGCACTGGGTAATCGGTGGTCCAACGAATAACGGCGGAATATTACTGAGATGGTTACGTGATGAATTTGGTAGTCCAGAGCAAGAAGTAGCAAGAAAGCTCGGCATTGATCCTTATGATTTATTAATTAAATATGCAGAAAGCGTACCAGCTGGAGCGGATGGGCTATTGTTCTTACCTTTCTTATCTGGAGAACGCGCACCTTACTGGAATGCAAATGCTCGTGGTACATTCTTTGGAATCAATCTTCAACATAAGCGAGAACATTTTATACGTGCAGTGATGGAAGGTGTTTGTATGAGTGTATATTCAGTAGCACTCGCAATCAGGGATTGTACAGGGCCACTTACTGAAATACGAGTTTCAGGAGGGTTTGCAAAATCTGCATTTTGGAGACAAATGTTGTCCGATATGATGGGAAAAGAATTGCTTGTACCTGAAAGTCATGAAGCATCTGCGCTTGGGGCAGCGGCAGTTGCTTTATATGCTGTAGGAAAAATTGATTCTCTTGAAGAGGTAAAGGATTGGATTGATATTGTCCATCACCATGTACCGAATAAAGAAAATACGGCTATATATTTAGAAATGTTTTATATGTATGAACGACTTTACAATCGCTTGAAAGAAGAATTTGATTGTATAGCTGCTTTCCAACGTAAACAATAGGGGGATTGGGAGAAATGGTAGTTGGGATCGTACTAGCGGCAGTTGTCATACTACTTTTACTTATTACGGTAGTAAAATGGCATCCATTTGTCGCATTAATTTTAACAGCAATTGGTGTAGGATTAGCAATGGGAATGCCTTTAATTGGAACTTCACCAAAAGATCCAGGGATTATTGATTCTATTAAACTAGGGCTTGGTAATACATTAGGGTTTTTAGCAATAGTTTTAGCACTAGGAACGATGCTTGGAAAAATGATGGCCGAATCTGGTGGTGCTGAACGTATCGCTAACACATTAATTAATCGTTTTGGGAAGAAACGAGTTCACTGGGCGATGATGTTCGTTGCATTTTTAGTAGGGATTCCGGTATTTTTCCAAGTTGGATTTGTACTATTAATTCCGTTAGTATTTACAATTGCGTTAGAAACTGGGGTATCACTTATTACAATTGGTATTCCGCTAGTAGCAGGACTATCAGTCGTACACGGACTTGTTCCACCGCATCCAGCGGCAATGGCGGCAGTTGGTATTTTTAAAGCAGATGTAGGGAAGACAATTTTATATGCGTTAATTGTCGGACTTCCAACTGCAATTATTTCAGGTCCACTTTACGGGAAATGGATTGGTGCTCGTATACATAAGGAAGTACCATTAGATATAGCGGAGCAATTTGTTGAAAAAGATAATAAAAAAGAGCTTCCTAGCTTTTGGAATACATTGTTTACAATTTTACTTCCAGTATTTCTTATGCTTGGTGCATCAATAGCAGAAGTTGCATTAAATAAAACGAGTCAACTAGCACAAGTATTACACTTTATTGGAGATCCGATTGTGGCTTTATTAATTGCAACCATTTACTCTTTCTTTAGTCTTGGATATGCAAAAGGTTTCTCAAAAGATAAAGTGTTACAATTTACAAATGATTGCCTTGGACCTATTGCAAACATATTGTTAGTGATTGGTGCAGGCGGCGCATTTAATAAAGTATTATTAGATTCTGGAATTGGAACGACAATTGCAGATATGGCGAAAGAATCACATATTTCACCGATATTATTAGGGTGGGGAATTGCGGCACTAATCCGAATTGCAACTGGATCGGCAACTGTTTCTATGATGACAGCAGCTGGTATTGTTGCGCCGATTGCAGCAAGCACACCAGGTGTAAATGTTGAATTATTAGCACTTGCAACTGGTGCAGGGTCATTAATTTTATCACACGTGAATGATTCAGGATTTTGGATGATTAAAGAGTATTTCGGAATGACTGTGAAAGAAACATTATTAACATGGACTGCAATGGAGACTATATTATCTGTAGTAGCACTTGGGCTAATTTCGATATTAAATATATTTGTATAGAATAGGAGATTGATTAATATGAAACTAGGTTTAATTGGATTAGGAAAAATGGGATTTCCATTAGCTGAACACTTATATGAAGACAAGCATGAAGTAGTTGTATACGATGTAAATAAAGAGCTTGTTGAAAAGGCAGGAAAACTAGGAATTACTGCACGTCATACATTAAAAGAAATGATTGCTGAACTAGAAGCTCCTCGTACAATTTGGGTAATGGTGCCTGCAGGAGAAGTTGTAGAGTCAGTACTAAAAGATGTATATCCATTATTAGATGAAGGTGATATCGTTATTGAAGGCGGAAATTCATTCTATAAAGATACGTTACGCCGTGCTGAAGAAGCAAAAAGCTTCGGATTACATTATGTAGATATCGGTACATCAGGCGGTGTAGAAGGAGCTAGATACGGTGCTTGCTTAATGGTTGGTGGAGAAAAAGAAATTTACGACCAATTAGAACCTTTATTTAAAGATTTAGCAGTAGAAAATGGCTATTCTTATGCTGGCCGTGTTGGTAGTGGTCATTTCTTGAAAATGGTTCATAACGGTATTGAGTACGGCATGATGCAAGCAATCGCTGAAGGATTTGAAGTACTAGATAAGAGTGACTTTGATTTCAATTATGAAGATGTTGCAAAAGTATGGGCTAACGGATCAGTTATCCGTGGTTGGTTAATGGACTTAACTGAAAAAGCATTTGCAGAAGATCCGAAACTAGATGGCATTAAAGGTGTAATGAACTCTTCAGGAGAAGGAAAATGGACTGTTGAAACTGCACTTGAACTTCAAGCTGCAGCACCAGTTATCGCTATGTCATTATTTATGCGCTATCGTTCTCAGGAAGATGATACATTCCATGGAAAAGTAGTTTCAGCATTACGTAATCAGTTCGGTGGACATGAAGTTGTGAAAAAATAAGGATGTTTTTAAAAAGAAACTTGTGTATAAGCGCAAGTTTCTTTTTTATAGTTTAAGAAATTACTAATTTAAAAATACCAATCAATCATCGTTTTTTTGTCACAAATGATAGCTTCAACGTTCATTGAATGAACAATATATTCTATATTTTCTTCTTTAGCTAATAATAAGGTTGTAAAGGAATCGTATATACTCATAAACGCATACTCATTATCTTCGCCAGTAATAATTAACTCATTATTGCTAATGTCCCAAATATCTAATGGAGTAGTATTATTTACCTGTAATAATCCGTTTGTATCAAGAATTGGTTCAGAGAAATATAGATTTTTTGCACCTTTAGAACCGAGGAGTTTAAGTAATTTGTGTAATAAAAATATAGACGTATAATCTTCTGTTGGATAATAAAGATCTTTTTTTAAGTTTGAATGTAGCTTTTCAGCTAAATCCTCTCTTTTATATTCTTCTGAAAGGGCACTAATGGAAGTCAACATGGCCATTGCTAGGTCTGCGTATGAATGTAATCCACTACAAGACATCATTTCCTTCCAAGAAACGGATTTCCCATTATAAATGATTTCTTCAGCGCTAGGATAGATGTGCTCATATGGTCTTTTTCTCACAGACTTTTCCCATCCTAAAGGCATTTGGATAAAAGGATGTAGCAATATAGCTGCAGATTTAAAGTTTCTTGGTAGTTGTTCTAAAATTGGTGATTTGTCATCTAGCCAAATGTAATCCAACAAAATATAACCTCCTCTTAGACTTTGAAATGTACGGATTCCCGTATTATGTTTTTTGTATTGATTGTATCAAATATAAAGCGAAGCATGAAATATGTCCCAACATAAAAGTAAGAATAAATAAAATGAAGTTTTCATAAATAGTAAAAGGGTGCTTATGTCATCAGTATAGCTAAGAAATGTTGTTACATATGAGAAGAGCGTGTTAATAAAATATGAGGTGGTTAAATGGGAAATGAGCAAGTGAAGTCTGTAAAGGAAGAAAAAAAGTTATGTCTTTGTATGATCGTTAAAAATGAGTCTAGAATTATGGAAAGATGTTTAAATGCAACAAAATCAATTGTAGACTTTGTTTCTATTTGTGATACTGGATCGACGGATAATACGCCTGAAATTATTGAAAATTGGTGTAAGGAAAATGAGATACCTGGGACGGTTCATCATGAGCCGTTTAAAAACTTTGGTTATAACAGGAGCTTAGCTGTTTCGTTAGCGCAAAAAACATACCCAGAAGCAGATTATTTATTAATATTAGATGCGGATATGATTTTAGAGGTTGATCCGAATTTCGATAAAACGAGCTTAACGGAAGATCATTATCTTACATTACAATATGATGTTCATATTAAATATTGGCTTACACGTCTTTTAAAAGCTTCTTTACCATGGAAATCTGTCGGTGTTACTCATGAGTATTGGGATATAGATCGTTCAAAAGTTGGAGCGAATTACAATACGAGGGTAGCTCGGTTAGAGACTCTTGTCGTGAATGATCCCGGAGATGGCGGGAGCAAAGCTGATAAATTTGAAAGAGATGAGAGGTTGTTGTTACAGGGAATAAACGACCCAGAAACAACGCCAGATTTGCATATAAGATATTTATTTTATTTAGCTCAGACTTATTTTCATTTAAGTCAATTTGAGAATTCAATTAAATGGTATAAAAAACGTGTGGAAGCAGGAGGATGGGTTGAAGAGGTATTCTATTCGTTATTGCGAATAGGATTTTGTTATGAGCAGTTAGCAAATCGTTCAGCAAATAAACAAAATGAAGTGACAGATGCTGATGAAAAAGAAACTGTTAAAGGGCAAGAAGAGCAATATTTAGCGTTAGCTGTTTTTTATTTTCAAAAAGCTTGGGAATATAGACCAACCCGGGCTGAACCATTATACCAACTTGCAAGGTTGTATCGATTACGATCTCAAAACAATATTGCTTTGATGTATGCTCTGCAAGGGAAGGAAATTCCTTTTCCAAAGGATGATCTACTATTTGTAGATTATCATGTGTATGATTACTTATTTGACTATGAAATTTCTATTAGTGCTTTCTATATACCTCATAAAAAGCATTTAGGGGCGGTGTCGCAAAAGTATTTGGAATCGATAAAAGAAAAGATTCCATTTCATATAGCAAATATAGTAGAGAATAATGCGAAATTTTATTAAATACATTTTCGATTAAAGGAGTAGTGGAGTAATCATGGAATTAATACGATGGGCGATTGAACTAGGAGAATCGGTGCATGGAAATACGTATGAAGAATTGATGCCACTACTAGACTATTATTATGATCGTGATCATTTAAAAGCGTATTGTATCGCAAATCTTCTTTTAAACATGGATGTATTAGATGAGGACCGGGAAAGAATCGAATTAAGAAGATGCATCGCTGCTTATTATGCTGGATTATATAAAGTAGCAAGAAAACATGCAAATGAGTTGGTACTTAAACATCCGGATGTAGATCTATATAAAAATAATTTAAGATTAATGGAAGTTTATTTGAATAAAGAATATGATTATTGTCTTTTTATATGCCCAAAGACATACGGTAGTTTCATAGATGTTGCGCGAGCTTTAAAGTGGAGGTTGGAGCAGGAGGGAAATACAGTAATTATATCAGAAACAATACTGGAAAATGTAAAGAATACAGTTGTTTTTGGAGCACATACATATGCATATAACCCGAACCTTCTTCCGAAAGATGCAATTGTTTATAATTTAGAACAGCTATACGAAGGAAGTCCATATGCGCACCCCCTTTATTTAATATTATTAAAAGATAGAGTGATTTGGGATTATAGTAAACAAAATATAGAATGGCTTAAACAAAAAGGGGTAGGAAAAGAAATAAAACATGTAGAAATGAACTATGCTCCAACTTTGGAAATAAAAAAAGATGCGTTTGAAGATGAAATTATTGAAGATATTGATATTCTGTTTATAGGTGCTCTTAATCCGAGGCGACAAGCTATTTTTGATCATCTAAAAGCGATTGCCCCGAATTTAAATATAGTTTTTAAAAATAATGCGTGGGGAATTGTTAGAAATGAATTGATTGCTAGAGCTAAAATTATATTAAATATTCATTTTTATTTATCAGGAATTCTTGAAACACCTCGCGTGTCTTATGCAGTCGCAAATAAAAAATTTATTATTTCCGAAAATAGTAATCCAGAAGATGAGGTAGAGTGGCCAGGAATTGTGTTTACTCCGTACGAAAAAATAATTGAAAACGTAATGAAATATATAGAATTACCAGAAGAACGGAAAAGATTAGCGGAAAAAGCATATAATCATTTTGAAGCAAATGAAAGTTTAGGTACATTGAGCATGAGAGATGAAACAAAGTAATTGTACAAAACTCATACGAAAGTATGAGTTCTTTTTTGTTTATCATACTATTTTATGAAACAAGTTAACTCTTTATATTGTGTTTTGTATAGAAATTTCTGATAATATATAAGTAGAACTTGAAAACAAAGGGGAGAAATAATCATGAAACTAGTCGTTATTAACGGTACACCAAGAAAATTTGGTCGAACTCGTGTGGTGGCAAAATATATTGCGGATCAATTTGAAGGGGAATTATATGATTTAGCAATTGAGGAGTTACCTTTATACAATGGAGAAGAGTCACAACGTGATTTAGAGGCAGTAAAAAAATTAAAAACGTTAGTGAAAGCTGCGGATGGGGTTGTATTATGTACACCAGAATATCATAATGCGATGAGCGGTGCGCTGAAAAACTCTTTAGATTACTTAAGTAGTAGTGAATTTATTCATAAACCAGTTGCATTGTTAGCGGTTGCTGGTGGCGGTAAAGGTGGAATAAATGCATTAAACAGCATGCGAACGGTCGCTAGAGGTGTTTATGCAAATGCAATTCCAAAACAAGTTGTGCTTGATGGATTACATGTGCAAGATGGTGAACTTGGAGAAGATGCAAAACCATTAATTCATGATGTAGTTAAAGAATTAAAAGCATATATGAGCGTATATAAAGAGGTGAAAAAACAACTAGGAGTGGAATGATATGTCCTCACTTTATCATGATTCTCGCTTGTATTACATTCTAGGAGCCAATAGTCTATCTGCTATTGGTTCCGGAATTGTTATGATAACGATTCCTTGGCTGTTAATTAAAGAGAGTGGAGGAGAGACAACATTTGGTTATGTTTCTATCATTGCAACCCTCATTATGTTTTTATTAACACCATTCATTGGGCAAAGTATTGATCGTTTTTCAAGAAAATCTTTATTGCTATGTAACGAAGGAATCGGAATAGCCGTAATCGGAATAATGGTTATATGGGGATTTGCTGGGCAACCTTATCATTCTATTCACTATATTCTTATTTATATAGCCGGATCATTCTACTATTTATTGTTTTATCCTACAATATTTGCGTTCAACCAAGAGATATTTCAAGCAGAACATTATAAAAGTTTAAGTGGAACGATGGAAATACAAGGACAGTTAACACAAGTTATTTCTGGAGCGGCTGCGAGCTTCTTAATTGAAATTGTATCTTTGAAGTGGATTTTGTTAGTAGACATGTTAACTTTTGCTGGAGCATTTTTTCTTTTCTTATGTATACCGTACGTAAAGAAAAAAGAAGTGAAAAGAAAAATAACATTTAAGAAGCAATTGTTTGAAGGAATTCACTTTATGAAAAAACGTCCTAAGCTCTTTTGGTTCTTACTGGCCACTTATATGCCGTTTATAGGTGTTATGATGGCAAATTATTTAATACCAGTTTATATTTCGGATATACTTAAAGCCAATGCCTCTGTATACGCAATAGAGGGCACGATGTACGGTGTCGGAGCGGTTGTTGCAGGAATCTGTATTCCACTCATAATGAAATATGTAAAAACAGAAGTTTCAATCGTTATGACGATGTTCATTTATGTAATTTCAATTACCGTAATGATTATTGAACCTTCCGTAATTTTCTTATATGGACTTGCAATTTTTCATGCAGTTGGAAATGCGGGTACAAGAGTGGCGAGAAATGTATTGATGATGGAGGAAATTCCAAACGAAGTAATGGGACGTGTAGACAGCTTATTTCGCCTAATTGGTACTGGAATACGAATTGTATTATTAATGCTGTTTACAGCGGGTGTATCTAAAGCCGGAGTAATGCTTCCGTTTTACGTATTAAGCTGCATATTGATCTTCTCATTAGGAATCGCTATTTATTATGTACTATCACAACGTAAAGTAGCGGCGAATGTTTCTAATAAATCAATCGTTTAAAAAACACTTCTGCCGCCCTTTCTTTTTCTGTATAATAAAAAGAAAGGGAGTGCAAACTTATTTATGAACAAATGGATCTTTCTTATCATTTTATTATTACCGCCACTATACATCATTTATATGACGTTTAGAATGAACAAAGTTGCTCGTGAAAAGTTGAGCTATCACTCTCCGTACGTTCTTATACTGGGTGCAAAGTTATTTGGAGATAGACCGTCTTTATCTCTTCAAAATCGTTTGGATGTAGCGGTGGAGTATTTATTTTCCCATCCTGAAGCGAAAGTAATTGTTTCAGGTGGTCAAGGAGAAGATGAAGATATACCGGAAGCTCACAGCATGAGAAACTATTTAATGGTACACGGTATAGATGAGAGTCGTATTTTAATAGAAGATCAATCTACAAATACGTATGAAAACTTAAAGTTTAGTATGGATTTATATAATGTGAAACATGCAGTAGTTGTAAGTAATACGTATCATTTATATCGAACGAAAATAATTGCAAAGCGTTTAGGCATGAAGATGGAGGCACTAGCTGCTGAAACACCAATTCGTTCTAAGAGAAAAATGTATGTTCGCGAATATGCTGCTATTATGAAAACAATATTGTTCGACCGTTAGAGCTCAAATGTGAGCTCTTTTTTAATTTAAAAGCGTATCATTTGAAATGAATGCCATATTCCATCAAAATAAAGGAAACAACATTAAAGGAGTTGTATTTGTGATTCAATTTAATCATGTGTCAAAATCGTATGAAGATGGCACGAAAGCAGTGGATTCATTGCATTTAGAAATTAAAAAGGGAGAATTTTTTGTTCTCATCGGTCCGAGTGGATGCGGGAAAACAACGACAATGAAGATGATTAATCGTTTAATCGAAACGACTGAAGGATCGATTTTAATCGATGGGAAAGATATTCAACAATATAATATAAACGAATTACGTTGGGATATAGGATACGTGTTGCAACAGATTGCTTTGTTTCCTCATATGACAATTGCTGAAAATATTGCAATTGTTCCTGAAATGAGGCAATGGAGCAAAAAAGAAATTAAAGCACGCGTCGATGAATTGTTACATATGGTTGGATTAGATCCGGATATTTATCGAAATCGTATGCCTGATGAATTGTCAGGAGGACAAAAACAACGTGTCGGTGTCGTGCGAGCATTAGCTGCAAACCCGAAAATCGTTCTTATGGATGAACCATTTAGTGCGTTAGATCCATTAAGTAGGGAACAGCTTCAGAAGGATATTGTACAGTTGCAAAAAAAGATTCAAAAAACAATCGTATTTGTAACACATGATATGCAAGAAGCATTATCACTTGGAGATCGCATTTGTATTATGAAAGAAGGAAAAGTTGTTCAACTAGATACACCAGAAGGAATTATACATAATCCGAAAAATGAATTTGTAGAGGAGTTTATTGGAAATCGCGGACGAACTTGGTATCAGGGGAAAAGTATAGCAGATGTATTGCCGCTTGATCAAAGTGTGCAATTAGAAGGGCAGGCGCTATCATTACATTCTTCTTTACAAGAAGCGTTAGTTCGTGTGCGTGATGAGGAGGTCGTTCCAGTTGAAAAAAACGGTCAATATATTGGAGCGTTAACAAGTCGTCATATTGTCAATTACATTGTTGAACAAATGAAGGAAAGAGGCTAAACAGTGACTAATTTTATACAAACGTTCCAAGAACGAAAAATAGAATTACTAACTGCATTAAGTGAGCATTTACAAATATCGCTTATTTCATTATTTTTTGCAGTAATTATAGCGGTGCCACTTGGCATCTTATTAACAAGAAAAGAACGAATGGCTGAATTTATAATAGGAACTTCTGCAGTAATGCAGACAGTGCCATCACTTGCATTACTCGGACTATTAATTCCATTAGTAGGAATCGGAAAACTTCCAGCGATTATCGCATTAGTTGTGTATGCACTATTACCTATTTTACGAAATACATATACAGGAATAAGGGAATTAGATGAATCTCTAATAGAAGCCGCGAAAGCTATGGGGATGAATAGTTGGAGAAGATTGTGGAAGGTAGAACTTCCTCTTGCATTGCCTATCATTATGGCCGGTATTCGTACAGCGATGGTATTAATTGTTGGAACGGCTACATTAGCAGCTCTCATTGGTGCTGGTGGGCTCGGTAAGCTTATACTATTAGGTATAGATCGAAATGATCATGCACTTATCATTTTAGGGGCCGTACCAGCCGCGTTACTCGCTTTATTCTTTGATATAGTACTTCGCATACTTGAACGACCGAAACGCTCTTCTAAGCGTGTTATATTGACGATATGTATTGTTTGTATAATGATTGCTTCTCCATTTCTTTGGAGTACAGAAAAGAAAGATATTGTTATTGCGGGCAAACTTGGATCAGAACCTGAAATTTTAATTCAAATGTATAAGCAGCTTATTGAACAAGATACAGATTTACACGTACAATTAAAACCAGGTCTTGGAAAAACAGCATTTGTATTTGAAGCGTTGAAATCAGGGGAAGTAGATATATATCCAGAATTTTCAGGAACAGCTTTATCTACTTTCGTGAAAGAAGAACCAAAGAGTACAAATCGTGATGAAGTATATGAGCAGGCTCGCATTGGAATGGAAAAGAAATATAATATGATTATGTTGAAGCCAATGGAGTATAACAATACATATGCACTAGCTATGCCGAAAAAAATAGCAGATCAAAAGAATATAAATACAATTTCTGATTTAGGGAATGTTGCACAGGAAGCCAAAGTAGGATTTACATTGGAATTTGCTGATCGTGAAGATGGTTATAAAGGAATGCAAAAATTATATAACTATAAGTTCTCGAATGTTAAAACGATGGAGCCGAAGCTGCGTTATAGCGCAATTGAATCTGGAGATGTTAACGTAATTGATGCATATTCAACAGATAGTGAATTGGAGCAATACGGACTGAAAGTGCTGAAAGATGATAAAGGGTTATTCCCACCTTATCAAGGAGCACCATTATTAAGAAAAGAAACGTTACAGAAATATCCTGAACTTGAAAAGGTATTAAATAAATTATCTGGAAAGATTACAGATGAAGAAATGCGAAAAATGAATTATGAAGTTAACGTAAATGGTAAAAGTAGTGAAGAAGTCGCAAAACAATTTTTACAAAAAGAGAAGTTACTTCGTTAAATTTACAAGAAATATACAAATTTATATGTTTGAAATGACCGTTCATTACAAAATGAGCGGTTTTTTTGTGCATACTTATACATTTTTTCAAAAAAGTATTCCATTTTTGCTTATTTTCTTTTAGAATAAGTAATGTTTTCCTGAAAAAATATAAGAGAAACGTCTATTAGAGAAAAAGGTGACTTTAATAGTTGAACGAACATAACACCTAGAATGACAGATGGGGTGGTACAAATAGAAAAGAAGTTAGGATTTTTTCCATTAATCGCATTAGTAGTTGGAACAATGGTTGGTGGCGGTGTTTTTAGTTTACCGCATGATTTAGCAGTAGGAGCAAACAGTGGTGCAATAATAATTGGCTGGTGTATTACAGCGATGGGAATGATTCCACTTGCGCTCGTATATCAAACGTTAGCAAGACAAAAACCGGAACTTGAAGGTGGAATTTATAGTTATGCACGTGCTGGTTTCGGTGAATATATTGGATTTAATAGTGCTTGGGGATATTGGCTAGCAGGAATCTTAGGTAATGTCGCAACAATTATGTTACTGTTTAGTACATTAGGTTATTTCTTTCCAATTTTCAAAGGAGGAAATAATGTTGCGTCTATCGTTGGGGCATCACTTTTATTATGGACACTTCATTTTTTAATTTTATTTGGAATCCGTGAAGCTTCTATTATGAATGTGATCGCAACAATAGGGAAGTTAGTTCCAATCGTTTTATTTATTGTTGTAATGGTAACAGCCTTTCGCTGGGACACATTTACACATGATTTTTGGGGAGAAGGAACGATCTCACTTTCCGCTATACTTGGTCAAGTGAAAAATACAATGCTTGTAACACTTTGGGTTTTCATTGGAGTTGAAGGAGCGGTTGTATTATCTGGAAGAGCGAAGAATAGTCGAGATGTTGGTAAGGCAACAGTATTGGGACTTATTTTAGTAATGTCCATTTATATTTTAATTTCTGTCCTGTCAATGGGAGCTATGACAAGAGGCGAACTTTCTGTGTTAGAAACTCCGTCCATGGGACATGTATTAGAGCACGTTGTTGGTCCATGGGGTGCAGTTGCGATTAACATCGGATTAGTTGCTTCACTTGTCGGTACATTAATTGGCTGGTTTTTACTTGTTTCTGAAATTTCTCATGTAGCAGGAAAAGATGGCGTATTTCCGAAAGTCTTTACGAAAACAAATAAGAAGCAAACACCGCACATGGCATTATGGATTTCAAATGGTGTTGCCCAAATTATATTTATCATCGTTTTGTTTTCGGAATCAACATATCAAATTATGTATTTCATTGCATCAACATCAATTTTATTACCATATTTATTATCAGCGTTATTCCAATTTAAATTAGTCATTACAAACGAACTAAAAGACGCTAAATTAAAAAACGGAGCGTTAGCTTTAATTGCTTCTATTTACTCTGTATGGCTTCTTTATGCAGCTGGTTTAAAGAATTTACTACTCGTTTCAATTGTGTATGGAATTGGAATTATTGTTTACACGTTTGCAAGAAAAGAACAAGGGAACCGTTGCTTTGTAGGTGCAGAGAAGTATGTGATGTGGGCAATTATTGTTGCGGCTATCACATCAATATATATGTTATTAACTGGAAATATAAAAATGTAAAAAGTCCTTTTCATTTAAAGGGCTTTTTTCTTTGTTTAGAGAATATTTACTACATAAGATATTCAGGAGGGATGAGAATGGAAGAAAAAGAACAGTTGTCTAGAATAATTGATTTAGCTAGTGAGTTAAGGAAAGTATTAGTGCAAGAATCTTTTTTTAATCATCATCCTGAACTAAGAGGAGTCATTGAAAATTTAGCAAGTTCTGTTGAAAATTTGGCGGAATTACAAATAAGTAAAGATGAAAACGCTGAAGATCGATTACGTTACGTACTTGCGAAAATGAAAATTGCTCATAATGCAATTTTACAAGAGAAAAAAGCATTTCCTTCTCATTAATATAAGTTTTTATTTTGAACCTGGCGGATAACGTCAGGTTTTTTATTTCTAGTTTTTCGTTTCTTTCATACACTAAGAATAGTATGAAAAAAGAAGGTGACTAAGGTGAAATTACATAAAGCTCTTCAGCCAAGTTTTATAAAACGAATGTACTATATGAGATTTTTAGGGAAATTTACAAAAGCTGAGAAAGAGAAGAGTGGAGAGAATTTCTTTGTACACTGCTTATCGCCAATACCATTCACTTTACAGGAACAATTTACAAATGAACCATATGTATTTGAAGGGTTATGTAGCAATAAAAAGAATGAAAAAATCTTTTCGGAATTAAAGAAGAGGAAATTAGAAAAGCAATTAGTAATGTTTCGTCTTTATTATGAAAGAGGAAATGTATACGTGGAGTTAATATGTACAGAAGAACCGAAAGAAATAGCAAGCAGCTATAAAATGATTCCGGCACCTAAAGTTACAAATCATAAAAAAAGAGAATCTTTAGAGCGAAAACTTAGCAACGGTTATTTATCATTTCTTATGCCAAAATTTCCGAAAGACTTTGAGCCTCCCGAATTATTGTGGCACGATGGAAGACTGTACGGAAACATATCCCTAAAGTCATCAATTAGCTCAATCGCCTATTTTGAACAGAAACGTGAATGTAAATATATAAACTGCAGTGACTGGACGAAGTATGTAGAAATAGCGGTAGAAGATCAATTATATTTTGTAAGTGATTATGTATATGAGCAATTAAAAAAACGAATGCATGAAGAAGGTAAGCTAGTTGAAGTAGAGGATATAAAAATACAAAAAGATGAATGGGAATGGGATGAGCGTGAATCGTCCTTTTTACAGTATGTACAAAGTATGGTGCATAATAAAGGGTTATATTTGGATGAAACGGATATTTATAATTTCCATATAAGTGTAAAAACAAATATGTTAACGATTCTTGGTGGTATACCGGGCGTTGGGAAATCACGTTTTGTGCAAACTTATGCAGAAGCATTAGGGTTACAGTATGGGGAAGAGTTGGTTTGGATTCCAATTTCGCCATCGTATCAAGAACCACATGATTTACTTGGTTACCTTCATCCAAATGGTACTTTTATTGAATCTGAAGCGAAGTTAGTTAGGACGTTAATGAAGGCGAAAGAAAATCCAAATCAACTGTATATAATCGTTTTTGATGAAATGAACATGTCTCATATTGAGCATTGGTTTACTCCGTTTCTATCTGTTCTTGAACTTGAAACAAAAAATCGTATTTTAAACTTGTATGAGGGTGTACAGGACATAGAGAATTCAATTCCATCAACAATTGAAATTGGAGAAAATATTATATTTGTAGGTACTGTAAATTTTGATGAAACAACGAAAGAGCTCTCTGATCGATTATTAGACCGAACGAACCTAATAACGTTACAGAAAATTCCGTTTTGTGAGATGGGCATGGAACAGGGGAAAGTCGTATTACATCCACCTTTGAAAGTAACGGCGGGAGAATTTCGGATAAATTGGATGAGAAATAAAGCGATGATTGAAGTGTTTTCTGAAGAAGAATTAGAGCTATTAGATAAGTTGCATGTCGTATTGTCATCACATGACGCGTCTAAGGGAATTTCTTTCCGATGTGCAAATGCAATTGCGACTTATTTGCAAAACATACCGTTTCAAAATAACCATACCTATATGATTAGTAGAGAAGAGGGGTTTGATTTACAAATAAAGCAGCGTGTATTGACGAAAATCAGAGGGACCGAAATGATGGTTGGGCCTTTACTTTCTGAAGAAGCAAAAAGGGGGGCGACCTTAGTACCTCTTTTGCAATCTACACTTGCAAACAGAGTATCTACATTTGAACACTCTTTAGCATATATACGAGAAAAACGTAGAGAACTGGAGTTGTATGGATATGCAAAATGAAGGGCGTTATGAAACAAAAATCGTTGATACGAATGAAACGCTCCCTTTTGTATTAAAGTTAATCATTGGAAATGAGGGGAAAGGAGATTATATTTTATTAAATCGTCTTTGTACATCTACTACAGCATTAGTTCAATGTATTTATAAAGTACAAGAATTAAAACCAATAAGATTGCAGTACAATTATGAAATCCCAATGAATATTACTTTTATATGGAATAAAGTATATGAGGGACAGAAAAATATAAAAGAGGCTCAATATGAAATAAATGAAAAAAAACAAAGAGTATTAATATATGAACACGGGAAAACAGAATTCTTTTATCCATGGCGCTGTGGTCTATACCATTTTGAAGTGCGTATAGAAGATACAACGTATTATGGCGCATTTCAAATCGTACCGAAAAACTTTTTTGATGATCAATTTGAAATGATTCAAGACTATGTGAAGTCAATTTTAAATGAGTTGATTTTGGATAGAGGTTACTATAAAAAAACCTTCTCTGCACTTAGCGATATTGAGGATTCTTCTTATTTAGTGTTACTTAGAAAGTTACCGCAAAAAATGAAAATGATAAAGCAAATCTTTAAGAAAATAGAATCAAGCTCAAAATTTATAAATGAATATAAATGGGAAGGAAAAGAGCGAAAGCCAACAAGAAAAGGAACTATAGTGGCAGAACGAAAACCTTATGCCAAACATTATAATCGTAAGTTTATGGAACAAAAAAATAGTAAGGAAAATGCATTTCTTAAATATAAAGCGATGCAATTTTATCATTATTTAATTGAAGCTAAAAGTTTTTTACGTCAAACAATTGAAATATTAGAAAGAGAAAAAAAGAAAAAATCAGAAGAGTTTCAAGCTGTAAAAACGATTATACAAACAATTGAGCGTAATGGATCAGTAACCGATAGAGAGAAGCAAAAATATAAAAATATACATTTACTAAAAGAAGCCGATTTACGAAAGAGCTCAATGAAAATACAAGAATATAAAATATTGGCGCATATTGTGCATGAAAATGTACAATACTTTCAAATGTTAATGCACTCTTCATTTTGGAGGGAAGTTACTGAAACAAGTAACATGAACTTACATGATTTACCGATACCACATCAACAATTACTACATCATTTAGAAGTACTCCCGCAATATACGGATCAATCTCCATCATTATTATTTGTTTATAAGCCAACGTTTTTAGTGTATGAATATTACGCTTTTTTTATCGTTATTTCACTTTTAGAGCAAATTGGTTTTGAGGCTAGAAACTCCATCCGTGAACAAATACAAGAACATTTTTATGTAGATGGATTACAAGATGGAACGACAGTAGTTTTAGAACGAGATGATATAAAGGTGCATGTCGCATTTAATGACTTAATTGAAACACATCCTCTTATTGCATTAAGTAAAGGTAGTAATTTTTACAATGGTGAGGATACGAAGAAGCCAGATATTCGCTTAGACTGTTATGTAAAAGAAGATGGGAAATACGTATATAAATCTTCTATTATTATTGAAGTGAAGTATAGTCCAATGTACAATATTTTTCAGCACGTCGGAAATACGAAAGCAACTGAGCAAATGTATAAGTACTGGTCTATAAAGTATGTAGAAGAACAGGATGGAAAGCGAGTCTATTATCGAAGGTCAATTTATGAAGTCATTTGTGTATATCCAGGAAGCCATATGCATAGTAAAAAAATTGAGTCTGGATGCGGTGTTTTCTTGCAGTTATATCCATATAAGACGAAACAAGGGGAAGAGAAATTAGCTGGAAAACATGGGATGGTACAAATTTTTGAAAAATGGCTAAAAAGCATTAAGAAGTAAAAGAAATCCTTTTTCATAAAGGATTTCTTTAGATTAAGAAGAATTATATGCTGTATGGAAAGAAACGTAGTGTAATTTAGATTTGAAAAGTGCTACAAATGTGTTATTAAAAGGAATGTGAGCGCGGGATAAAAGTCGATTAAATTGGAATCTAATTCATTTTGCAGAATATAATAAGTCATAAATATTTTTAGTTGCATACGAAGATTTGTTCTTATATGATAGATAGTGAAAGCGTTATCAAAAAAACAGAGCGGCGATGGGAAAGGCGGTTAAATATGTTCCAGCGTGTTCAAACAAAGGAAGAACATTTTGGGTTCGAGCAACTATGGGGAGATTTTTGTGAAGAAAGAAACTTAATGTTCGTAGAACGTAATTTAAATCCATCACGATTTTTATTAATAGAAGATGAACATCCTATTGGTACAGTAGAATGTATTAAGTATACGGTACCTGAACAATCGAATTCTGAGTTTTTCTATCCGTTTTCTAAAAATGATTTAGTAAAAGATTTGAAGAATGTATATGAAATAGGCAAGTTAAGTATTTCGAAAACGTCTCGTGGAAGAGGACATTTCAAAAGGCTAACAGCTATTTTATTTATACATGCGTTAGAAACAAAAGCTGAATGGTACATTGCAGCAGTAACAAAAAGAATGTATATGTATTTACTTACACTTGGTTTTCCAATTGAACCAATAGATAATCCTTTTCAGTTTCATGATACTTTACAAGGTGTACCAGTAAGAATTCATGCTCGAAAAGGGGTTACGCATTTGTATTCTTTAAAAGAATTTCGTGATGTGATTCAAGGGAATGCTCATGCACAGGCATTAATTACAGAATACAGTAAAAATATTATGTTAACGAAATAAAGCGAAGTGAATATGTATAATAAAGAGAATAATATTTGTATAGGATATAACTCTTCATTAAAAAAGACCCTTATTATTTTAATAAGGGTCTAAAAATTATAATCCAAATATACTAAAAATCATTTTGCGGCGCTTCGGTTTCTTTTCTCGTTCATATGTTGGTTTTGAATCCGGAGTAATATAAATGGGTTCTTCTTTCGTTAGGGCAGCTTCTAACTTTTGAATTCGCTCTAACATTTCCTCCATTTCACGACGGTGTTGTAAAAGTTGGTACGTGACGACATCATTTGCCTTATCTTGCATTTGTTCTTCCATTCGATCAAGTCTTCTCGTAATAGTGTTTAATTGATTAGCTAATTGCTCAAAATCATTCGATGATATGTTTTGAACAATTGTATTAACTTGAGTTTTTAATTCCTCAACTTCATTTGAGGAAGCCTTTTGAGTAGATTGAGAATTTTGAGATTGCTCTATTTGAAATCGATGGTGTTCTAACATTTGATCGACATCCTCTTGTGTGAAAATAAAGTGGCCATATTTGTTTTTCTCTATCGTAAGATTTAATTGTTGCGCGATCCGGACAACAGCCTTTGGGCTAACACCTAATTTCTTTGCGATAAATGGTGTTTTATATTCCAAAATAATCCCCCCTATATATATCCTGTTGAATGATTTCGAGCTATGAAGTAAGTTCCCTTCTAGTGCGACAAAAGAAGTGTGGAATCGGCAAAGAAAGTGTTTTTTCACGAAATTGAGTTGAGGAGAATAGTTCTTTTAAATAAAAATGTCTTATCGTAACATTTAGAATAATTTGACGAGTGTAAATGAATTAGATTATCATAATGATAAATATCTTTTTTATGTATGCATATAATATATAAAAAGGTGGTTGCTAATGTAGAATTTTGTTAGAGTATTAGAATGCTTACTTCACTTGAATAAAATTAAGTAGGAGGTGGCTTCCTTGCTTACAAAGTAAGTAAGGAAAAGTATTTGGACATATATAGTATAAGTATAGTGATTGTTTTAATTGCCTTAACGGCATTTTTCGTTGCAGCAGAATTTGCAATTGTTAAAGTGAGAAGTTCACGAATTGACTATTTAATTGCAGAAGGAAATAATCGTGCAACATCGGTCAAAACAGTCATTACAAACTTAGACGAATATTTATCTGCTTGTCAGTTAGGAATTACTGTTACAGCTTTAGGAATTGGGTGGTTTGGTAAACCTGCGTTAAAGCAAATGTTTGATACGCTTTTTGCAAATTGGAATATCTCTACTCAACTAGCAGACATTTTTGCTGTAACTTTAGTATTTTTGTTAATTACTTTTTTACATGTTGTAATAGGGGAATTGGCCCCAAAAACATTTGCAATTCAAAAATCTGAACAAGTGAGTTTGCTTGTTTCTAAGCCGTTAATTTTCTTTTATCGTATTGCATTCCCGTTCATTTGGCTATTAAATGGTTCAGCTCGAATCATTACGAAGCTGCTAGGGCTGAAACCGCCGAAGGGGCATGATGAGGTTCATTCAGAAGAAGAATTACGGTTGTTAGTTTCAGAAAGTTATAAAAATGGTGAGATTAATCAATCTGAATATAAATATGTGAATAAAATTTTTGAATTTGATGATCGGATTGCAAAAGAAATAATGGTACCTCGAACTGAAATGAATATTATAAGTAAAGAGATGCCTGCTGAAGAAGCTTTGCAAAAAATGTCTCGTGAAAAATATACAAGGTATCCAGTTGTTGATGGCGACAAAGACCACGTAATAGGTTTTGTGAATTTTAAAGATATTTTTACTGAATTTGTACAACATAAAGCTGTTAATAAGAAGACAGTAGAGCAATATGTGAGACCAATTATTTTAGTTATCGATTCTATTCCCATTCATGATTTGTTTTTAAAAATGCAAAAAGAAAGAACACATATTGCTATATTGATAGATGAATATGGTGGGACATCTGGACTTGTTACTGTTGAAGATATTTTGGAAGAAATTGTTGGAGATATTCAGGATGAGTTTGATACGGATGAGCAGCCAGAAATTCAAAAGGTTAGTGAAACGAAGACGATACTAGAGGGAAAAGTACTTGTTAGTGAAGTGAATACGTTATTTGGTTTAGGGATTGATGATGATGGTGTTGATACAATCGGTGGTTGGATTTTAACGAAGAATATAGAGATTGCTGAAGAGGATTCCATTGAAATTGAAAATTATAAGTTTTGTGTGAAAGAATTAGATGGACATTATATAAAAAGATTAGAAGTTACAAAGATAGTAGAATCGATTGTTATTTTAGAAGATGAAAAACAAATTTCGTTACAAGAGCAAATTAGCTCGTAAACTCTGCTATATAGCAGAGTTTTTTTGAGCATAATGTTTTTTGAGGGATAGGGGCTATGATACAATGACATAAGTTGAACCTTTCACTAGGTGAAGTATTGTTGTATACATATATTTGGAAGGAGAAGAAGTATGAAAAAGCATTTATATATAAACGGAAATTGGAAATCTGTAAACACGTATAAACCATTATACGCACCATATTCTGAAGAAACATTAGCGGAAATTGCACAAGGAACGGAAGAAGATGTAAAAGAGGCTGTTACTGCTGCAAAAAATGCAATGACAAAAATGAATACATTATCTGCATATGATCGTGCGACTATTTTAGAGAAAGTTGCACAAAAAATGGATGAAAGAAGAGAAGAATTTGCAGAGATTATTGCAAAAGAAGCTGCAAAACCAATACGTGCTGCAAGGGGAGAAGTAGATCGTACTGTTCAAACGTACAAATTTGCAGCTGAAGAAGCGAAGCGTATATATGGTGAGACATTGCCATTAGACGCCGCACCTGGTGCAGATGGGCGTATTGCATATACAATCCGAAAGCCGATTGGGGTTATAGGGGCTATTACACCATTTAATTTCCCATTAAATTTAGTAGCGCATAAAGTTGGACCAGCAATCGCTGCCGGAAATACAGTTGTATTAAAGCCAGCTGATCAAACGCCATTATCATCTTATGCATTAGTTGAGTTATTTGAAGAGGCAGGATTGCCAAATGGAGCTTTAAATATCATTTCTGGCCCTGGCCCCACGGTTGGTGAGGCAATCGTCAAAAATGATTACGTTGCTTCTATTACTTTTACCGGAAGTCCAAAAGTTGGAATCGGAATAAAACAAAAGGCTGGGCTAAAACGAGTTACGTTAGAACTAGGCTCAAATGCTGCTGTTATTATTGATGAAGATGTAGAGTTAACAGATGAAATAATTGAACGTGTAAAATGGGGAGCATTTGTTAATAATGGGCAAGTTTGTATTTCAGTACAACGTATTTTTGTACATGAAACGAAAATACATGAATTTCTCTCAAAGCTAAAGAAAGCGATGGAATCAGTTGTTGTTGGTGATCCATTGCTTGAGGAAACGGATGTATCAGCTTTAATTTCAAAAAAAGATGTAGAGCGAATTGATATGTGGGTTCAAGAAGCAATTAAGGAAGGAGCAACTGTTTTATGTGGTGGTAAGAAGCAGGATGCAAGAATTTTTGAACCGACTGTATTAACAAATGTTCCAGATCATGTATCTGTGCAGTGCCAAGAAGTATTCGGTCCACTCATGACAGTAAATACATTTAAAGAATTTGATGAAGCGATTGAGCAAGTAAATAATTCGCGTTACGGCTTACAGGCAGGAGTATTTACAAATAATTTATTTAAAGCAATGCGTGCAATTGATGAGCTAGAGGTTGGTGGTGTCATGATTAATGATATTCCAACGTTCAGAGTAGATCATATGCCTTATGGTGGTGTGAAAGAAAGTGGCACGGGACGCGAAGGAATTAAATATGCAATAGAAGAAATGACAGAAATGAAATTAGTATGTATTAAAAAATAAAGTGGAAAAACTTAAAACTTGCACTAAAAAACGAGTAGGAAATGTTTACGATTCCATACTCGTTTTTTACGCTTCTAGTAACTATTTAATTAAGTGTAACTTTTACTTCATTTCTTGTTTGAAAATAGTATCTTCTACATAAATTTGTTCTTTATCTATAGCAGTAGCATGAGTTAATACTAAACCGATTGGTGTTTTTGTATCTTTATTTTGAACAATTGTAAAAGGAACATTTTTTTCGTTTGCTAATTTAATGTATTTTGATAAATGTGGGTAAGCAATGCCACCATTTAGGAGGAGTTGTAATGATTGAGAAGAGCGCATGCTACCCGCCACTTCAGAGTATACATTACTTTGCATTACTTGACCGATTGTTAAAGCGATTTCCACACGCTCACGTAATGTAGTTAAATACATATTACGTTCTTCTGGTTTGTTTTGCTTTTGGCCGTAAATGCCTTCTTGGAGATAATCTTCCACATTTTTATTTACCATATTTTTCACACCTTTCATTTTCTATTGTACGCAAGAATTAAAAATGATGCAAAAAAAAGTCGTTTTGACTACGGAAATAATGAAAATATGTGAAGGAAAAAGGGGATTTGTATACAATTAGTTAAATAAGAAAGAAAAAATAATTTTATCAACAGAAATTAACAAAATGTGACAAAAATCTATTAACGAATCGTATTTTTTGTGTTAATATTCAAAATATAAAGGGTATTCGTCGTATGGAAATGGAGGGAATGGAGGTTTTTCCAATCGATAAGGATATTAAAGAAATATTTTGTTCACACTTGAAAAACAATAGGCACCAATTCGTAGAGAACTGGAAAAACAAAATGATAATTTCCGAAAAAGATCCATTTAAACTAGAAGTAGTTCAAAATGGAGAGGATTTACTAGAGTTAATTATCGAACTTACTATGGAAGATAAAGATATAAATTATCTTCAACCGTTATGTGAGAAAATTGCTATTGAACGTGCTGGAGCAGATGCGAATATTGGAGATTTTGTTTATAACGCAAACGTGGGAAGAAATGAACTTTTCGAAGCGATGTGTGAATTAGATGTTAGCGCTCGTGAATTGAAACCAATTATGGCAAAAATACATACTTGTTTTGACAAATTAATTTATTATACCGTTTTAAAATACTCGGAAATTATATCGAAGAATTTAGAGGAAAAACAGCAATATATTAACGAAACACATAAAGAAAGGCTGACGATTTTAGGGCAAATGTCAGCTAGTTTTGTACATGAATTTCGTAATCCGCTTACTTCCATTATGGGGTTTGTTAAATTATTAAAGGCGGATCATCCGAGTTTATCGTATTTAGATATTATTTCGCATGAATTAGATCAATTAAATTTTCGTATTTCGCAATTTTTACTCGTATCGAAAAAAGAAATGTGGAATGAATCGGAACGGTTTTGGCTTAATGACTTGTTTCAAGACATTATACAATTCTTATATCCGAGTTTGGTCAATGCGAATGTTTTGATTGAAAAGAATTTACCGTATCCAATTCCGCTTGTTGGTTATCGGAGTGAAGTGAGACAAGTATTTTTAAATATATTAATGAATTCAATTGATGCTCTTGAATCAATGAAAGAAGAACGAAAAATTATCATTGATGTATTTGAAGAAGATCAAGCTATTCGAATTGTGATAAAAAATAATGGACCAATGATTCCAGCTGAAAATGTAGAAACGATTTTTGAACCATTTGTAACTACTAAAAAGTTAGGAACTGGTATTGGATTATTTGTATGTAAACAAATTGTGGAAAAACATAATGGATCCATTATGTGTCGATCAGATAACGATTGGACAGAATTTCAAATTGCATTTCAAAAATAAACAGTCTACACCAAATGAATGGTGTAGACTGTTTTAATTTGTGAGTATAACGGCTTCTAATTTAGGATCTTTAGTTGAATAACCTACTATTGAAATTGTATAAATAACATTTGGTTCAACATTGAATTTTGGTATAGTCAATAAAACGTTTTTATTATCTGCGAGTGAAATTTCAATATCTGCTGTACCAGGGCTAACTTGCAAAAAATCTGTTATTTGTTTAAAGAGTACATTTTCAAATAAATGATCCCCATCTTTTAAATCTACGTTTACAACAGGGGTATCTGGAGAGAAATGTGCAAACCGTATTTTGGCTTGACCAGCTGGTAAATGTGTATTATCAAGTATAGGCTGTAATTGTAGGTGATTATCACTATTTATTGCAGCAAGAGTATAAGTATGATTTCCCATTATTGGTACCAACGCTGAAAAGATTGGAGTTTCATTTCCGACAGGAACAATATCTATACGGTATTTACCTTGCACTAATGATAAATAAGGGCTGAATTGCTTAAATGAAATATTTTTAATAACCTTTTGTCCGTTTACTAAAATGTCAACCGCTGGTATATTTGGATCGGCATGAAAAATTCTTATATGTGACGGTAAAGCAGCTTCTTGTGAGTCTCTTGTTTCATACGCCTGTACAAGTTTTGATAGTGCATCGTAATATTTCATATATAATTCTATATATTTTTTAGGATTACGAAACTGATAGTAACGTGCGAGTTGTTCGTATTGTGTAACTTCTTGTCCATATTTTTCGATTTCAGATTGAGACATGAACATTCCTCCTTTGTCATCATTAAAACTATATGCGAAGCAAGAAAGCGGTTATGCAAAAAAAATGATTTTATAAAGGGAAAATTAAAAATTGACAACAAATATGTTTTCATAAAGAGGTACTGGTGCTTACGAGAATTTCGCAGAGTAAAGCAGTACATATGACTGTACGAAAGTAAAATAAATGCCAAATTGAAAGTGCATTTCAATTAACATATTGAATACATGTCCAAAAATCGCTAGAAAACTAGGGATTTTTTTAATTATAGGCAAATACACATACAAAGTGATAATTGTCCTACATAAATTATAAAGGAAAGATACTTTGAATCTGAGGAAAGGAGTGCCACTTCGGGATAGGGATATCCCGATAGTAATTGTGAATGAAGTTATGAAAAGGTTTTGTGTTATAGGCTGTAGGATGAATTTGTAAACTTCATTTTTCTATTTATTTTAGCAATTGACAGTATTAACCCATAAGAGAGCGTCATGACGAACTGATTAGTGTGGTTAATCGGTTCTTTTTTTATAGTTTAAAACTGAAAAGTTTACATAATGAATAGGAATCTGAATTGATTAGTAAGGTGGGTGTCGAAATTTGTTTTAAAATATGCAATTTAAAGTAGGATAATAGGAAGGAGTTTAACGGGAGTTCCGTCGAAGTGTACAGAATGTCGGCATTTAAGGACAGTTGGCATTATGCTATAAAAACATTTGGTGATGTAGTCATTTCATATAAAAAGGAGGGTTATTTGGGCGTATAGAAAAGGGTTGGTCTTCGGTTTTTTAGTTCTGAATTTTCTGTTTTATAAAAATTTTTAAGCACTCATTTGTATATTTTATAATAGTTTTTTGATAAATTCACTGCTTTTGCAGAGGATTCTTTTTTATGAAAGAAACGTCAATTTTCTTCATATATATATACAAATTGGAGAAATGGGGGAGCGCTATGCGCGATTACTTAATTAAACCACTTGTTGGTCAGCCGTATCCAATGATTTCACATGGAAAAGGTGTTTATTTGTATGATCAAAATGGCAATAAATATTTTGATGGTTCGTCAGGAGCAATTACGGCAGGTATTGGGCATGGCGTAAAGGAGATTGCAGACGTTATTAAAAAGCAAGCTGAGGAGATTGCTTTCGTTTATAGATCACAGTTTACGAGTGAACCAGCTGAAAAATTAGCGAAGAAGTTAAGTGATTTAAGTGTAGGAGATTTGAACTGGAGTTTTTTTGTAAATAGTGGCACGGAAGCGAATGAAACAGCTATGAAAATTGCAATTCAGCATTTTCAAGAGCGAGGTATTCAAGGGAAACATAAAATTTTATCAAGATGGATGAGTTATCACGGTATTACGATGGGTGCTTTATCGATGTCTGGGCATCCACTACGTAGACAACGTTTCGTATCTATTTTGGAAGATTATCCGACTATACCAGCTCCATATTGTTTCAGATGTCCTGTTCAAAAGGTATATCCAACTTGTCAGCTGGCATGTGCGACTGAACTAGAAAGATCAATTGAAAGAATTGGTGCAGAGCATATTGCTGCTTTTATTGCTGAGCCGATTATCGGAGCAGCTGGAGGCGCGGTTGTTCCGCCGAAAGACTATTATAAAGTCATTAAAGAGATTTGCGACCATTACGATATTTTATTTATTGCGGATGAAGTAATGACTGGGCTCGGTCGTACTGGAGCATGGTTTGCGATGGAGCATTGGGGCGTAGAGCCGGATATTATGACACTTGGTAAAGGGTTAGGAGCGGGATATACACCGATGGCAGCGACAGTTGTAAGTGATCGTGTTATGGAACCAATATTACGTGGATCACGTTCAGTAATGAGCGGTCATACGTTAAGTGCAAATCCATTGTCTGCAGCAACGGCTTTAGCTGTTATTGAATATATGGAGAAACATAATCTTCCTGAAAAAACAGCAGAAAAGGGAGAGTATTTAATAAAAGGCTTACAGAAAGTTCAGCAACAATCGACAATCATTGCTGATGTGCGCGGAAAAGGGTTGCTAATCGGGGTAGAATTGCAACCGTTTACAAAAGCGTCAGAGCTTATTTCAGTTGCAGCTAAAAATGGTCTGCTGTTATACCAAGCAGTTTCAGGGCAAGCAGGAAAAGAAGATAGTGCACTGCTTGTAGCACCGCCAATGACAACTACATATTCCGAGTTAGATGAATTACTTTCAATTTTCTCTAAAAGTGTGGAAGAGATGATGCAAAAAGGAGGGCATAGTATCGCATGACAACTATTACAAATACATTCGGTAAATTAAAAGAAATTGAGGAAGTAATTTCTTTGTTCCATGATGATATGACATTGATGTTTGGGGGATTTGGAGGGATTGGATCCCCTCCATCTTTAATACAGGCAATTTTAGAAAAAGGCGTTACAAATTTAAATTTAATTGGAAATGACACTGGATTTCCTGATGTAGGTATCGGTCGTCTTGTTACAAATGAAAGAGTTAAATCAATAATTACTTCTCACATTGGCTCCAATCCAAATGCAGGAAGGCAACTAAACGAGGGAAGGTTACAAATTGAGTTTTCTCCGCAGGGAACATTAGCAGAGCGTATTCGCGCTGGTGGCGTTGGTCTTGGTGGTGTTTTAGTTGATGTTGGTGTTGATACGATTGTAGAAGAGGGAAAACGAACAGTTGAAATGAATGGTAAGACCTACTTAGTTGAAACAGCATTAACTGCTGAAGTTTCAATTGTATATGCGAAAAAGGCAGATCCGTTTGGTAACCTTGTATTTGACAAAAGTGCACGAAATATGAATCCCCATGTAGCTATGGCTGGGGATATAACAATTGTAGAAGCAGAAGAAATAGTCCCGCTTGGAAGTTTAGATCCAGAGGAAATTGTCGTTCCAGGTGTTTTCGTAAATTATATTGTACCGTCGGAAGGAGTGAACTGGAAATGGGTATGGGCGTAGAAGTGAGGGATAAGATTGCTAGGCGTGCGGCGAAAGAAATACAAAATGGTATGATTGTAAATTTAGGTATTGGCATACCATCGCTTGTACCAAATCATTTGCCTGAAGATATAAATGTTATGTTTCATGCGGAAAATGGAATCGTCGGCATGGGACCAACGCCAAGTAAAGGGAATGAAGATGAAAATTTGTGTAATGCAGCAGGTTTACCAACTTCTCTTATAACAGGAGCGAGTTATTTCGATAGCTGCACAGCGTTTGGGATGATTCGAAAAGGTTTGCTAGACATAACGATTCTTGGTTCATTACAAGTAAGTGAAAATGGTGATTTAGCAAACTGGATTGTACCTGGAAAACGTGTTCCAGGTATTGGTGGAGCAATGGATTTAGCACAAAAAGCGAAGCGGGTCGTTGTTGTGATGAATCATGTTGATAAGTACGGAAATGCAAAAATTGTTTCAGAGTGTACATTGCCATTAACTTCAAAGAAATGTGTAGATTTAATTATTACTGATATGGCAGTCATGGAGGTAACTCCGAGTGGACTTATATTACAAGAATTAATGAGCCCATACACAGTAGAAGATGTAAAACGACATACAGAAGCTGATTTTCAAATTAGTTCTAACTTACTAGTAATTGAATGAAGGGAGATGTAATATATGGAGCAATTAAAAAAGCAAGTTTGTGATTATATTGAGAGCCATGAAGAGGAAAGTGTGAAATTTTTAAAACGATTAATTCAAGAAAAGAGCGTATCTGGTGATGAAAGCGGTGCGCAGGCAATTGTGATTGAAAAATTACGTGAATTAGGTTTAGAGCTCGATATATGGGAGCCTTCTTTTTCTAAAATGAAAGATCATCCTTATTTTGTATCACCCCGTACAAGTTTTTCAGATAGCCCAAATATTGTAGCAACTTTAAAAGGAAGTGGCGACGGGAAATCTATGATATTGAATGGGCATATTGATGTAGTTCCAGAAGGGGATGTGAATCAGTGGGAACATCATCCTTATAGCGGTGAGAAAATCGGAAATCGTATATATGGCCGTGGAACGACGGATATGAAGGGCGGAAATGTCGCACTTATGCTTGCGATGGAAGCGATTATTGAATCTAACATTGAATTAAAAGGAGACATCTATTTTCAAAGTGTAATAGAAGAGGAAAGTGGCGGAGCAGGGACATTAGCAACTATATTACGAGGATATAAGGCAGATGGTGTCATTATTCCGGAGCCTACTAATATGAAGTTTTTCCCGAAACAACAAGGTTCCATGTGGTTTCGTCTACGTGTAAAAGGGAAAGCTGCACACGGTGGAACGCGCTATGAAGGGGTTAGTGCAATTGAAAAAAGTATGTTTGTTATAGAACATGTAAGAAAGCTAGAGGAGAAAAGAAATAGTCGAATTACAGATCCGTTATTTAAAGAAATTCCGATTCCAATTCCAATTAACATTGGGAAAATTGAAGGAGGGAGTTGGCCAAGTTCTGTTCCTGATGAATTAATTTTAGAAGGAAGATGCGGTGTTGCGCCGAATGAGACTATAGAGGCGGCAAAAGAAGAGTTTGAGAATTGGATTGCTGAATTAAATGATGTGGACAATTGGTTTGTTGAAAATCCAGTAGAAGTAGAATGGTTTGGAGCGAGATGGGTTCCTGGTGAACTAGAAGAGAATCATGAACTCATTACGACACTTCATCACAACTTTGTTGAAATCGAAGGGAACGAACCAATTATTGAAGCATCTCCGTGGGGGACTGATGGAGGTTTATTTACACAAATTGCAAACGTACCAACAATAGTATTTGGTCCAGGAGAGACGAAAGTAGCACACTATCCAAACGAATATATAGAAGTTGATAAAATGATAGCTGCCGCAAAAATTATTGCATGTACATTACTAGATTGGTGTGAGGTGAAAAAATGAAATACTATGAATCTTTTAGAGAACAGACGAATTGTTATACAGTAGAAGGTGTTTTAGATTATTTTAATAAGCGTATTCGGGTAGATCACTATACAGGAAATGTTGAAAGTATTATACAGACAATTGACGAACTAGCAGAGAAACATTCTTTCACTAAATGTATTATTAAAGGAAAGGGAGAGCATGTTTCAACATGGCTCTCTTTCGGTTTTTTGTTGGAAGCAACGATACCTCATTATTTTCAAGGACACGATGCATACTTTTTTGTGAAATATAATAATGATGAAAGACGAAATAGTATGCATTGGATTGAGGAAGATACTATATTAAGCGGTGTAAAAGGAAAAGAAATAAAAGAAAAAGTAGTTCCAGAGAAATTTTTGCTGAGAAAAGCGACTGAAGAAGATGCAGAAGAATTAGCAACTGTATTCGGAAAAGTATTTGAAGTGTATCCGACACCTTTAAATGAAGCGAGTTATGTATTACAGACGATAAAAGAAGACGATACAATTTACTACGTGTATGAATTTGAGGGGAAAATTATTAGTACAGCATCTGCAGAAATGAACATAAAGGAAGGGAATGCAGAATTAACGAATTGTGCTACTTTACCTGAATACCGTAAACATGGATTTATGAAAAGTTTACTAATTAAATTAGAGGAAGAACTTCAAGAAAGATCTATTTTCTGCTCCTATACAATTGCTCGATCGCTTTCTTTCGGAATGAATGCTGCCTTTCATCAATTAGGCTATACGTATACAGGAAGACTGGCGAATAATTGCTACATTTTCGATAAGTTGGAAGATATGAATATATGGGTGAAAGATCTATCTAGCTATTCGAAAGCAGTAAAACTTCCGCCTCAAAATTTGGCTGTAAAGCAAAACAGTTAGGTGGAGCTGGGTGTTTGAAAAAGCCGTACTAATTAGAGTTTCGAGTTATCTAATGAAAATATGAAATTGATTAAAATTATAGAACGGAATCGTCATGCTTACAATCGCACATAGGTGTGCCGAAAATTCGGCATGTAATTGCTGGATTTTCGGCAAGAGGGGGGATGACATTGCTAGCAGTTTCGACACAAGAAGTCATTGAAGCGATTTTGGGCAGTATTGATGAGGCTATACACGCTGTAGATGAAAATGGAATTACAATATTTTATAATTCTGTAGCTGCAAAACACGATGGATCGAAGATTGAAAAAGTGTTAGGGAAACATCTGTTAGAAGCGTTCCCGTCTTTATCAAGGGAAACGAGTACATTGATGAAAGTACTAGATACAAAAAAACCTATCGTACATCAGGTACAACATTATCAAAATTTAAATGGTGAAGATGTTTGTACAGTAAATACGACGTTACCTATTTTTATAGATGGGAATATTGCTGGGGCTGTTGAAATTGCAAAGGATTACTCTACAATTCAAAAGCTTACTGACACAATTGTTGACTTACAGTCGAAAATAAAGCGATCATCTAGAAAAAAAGTGATTAAAAAGCACGCTGCATTTGAGACGATAGTGACAAATGATACGCGGTTTAAACAGACGAAAGAGTTAGCACAAAAAGTAGCACCAACAGACGCGAATGTTTTAATATATGGTGAAACAGGAACAGGAAAAGAACTGTTCGTACAAGCAATTCATGAAGCTTCTAAAAGAAAAAACAAGCCATTTATTGCACAAAACTGTGCAGCTTTACCAGAGTCGCTATTAGAAAGTTTATTGTTTGGAACGACAAAAGGAAGCTATACGGGAGCGATTGAAAGAGCTGGGCTATTTGAACTTGTTGATGGTGGTACATTATTTTTAGATGAACTGAATTCAATGCCTCTTGATTTGCAGGCAAAAATGTTACGAGTGTTAGAAGATGGAGTCATTAGAAGAATTGGTGATAATAAGACGAGAAAAGTAGATGTTCGTGTTATTACCGCGATGAACCAGCCTCCAGAAATATGTTTACGAGAGAATAAAATTCGCACTGATTTATATTATCGCTTAAACGTATTTTCATTATATATCCCACCGCTTCGTGAAAGAACTGAGGATGTACTATTATTAGCATCTTATTTTTTGAAAGAATATAATAAAAGTTATAAAAAAGGTGTACTTCAAATTGATGAGGAAGCGAAAGATAGACTGCAAGCTTATCAGTGGCCTGGAAATGTACGGGAGTTAAAACATACGATTGAACATGCTGTTATTATTGCAGAAGGGAATACATTAACAGCCAATTGTTTACCACGTACATTTCGGAAAGAGAAGTTTTCGAAGAAGAAGGGTATAATGCCACTTAGAGAAGCACTTCATCAAACAGAAAAAGAATTAATAGATCAAGCGTTGATTGAAACGGAAGGGAATATATTACAAGCCGCAAAAATGTTGGGTATCCCTCGTCAAACGCTTCAATATAAACTGAGCAAGTACGACAAAACCGCCGAATAATCGGCGGTTTTTGTGTGTTTGCACCAATAAAAGAGCGTTTACATATATAAAAAGTAATGAATATGATGTTAAGTATTGATTTCATACAACGCTTAAAAATATTTTTTCGCTTATGTAATAGGGTTCTCCGCACATTTACTTATCAACAATGTAAAGTTGGCATAACTATTGCTTATATAAAGGATGAGCGTATAAAAAGGGGGAATAGCAATGTTACATGATGTATACAAACCAAATCGTCACTGGAAGGATATCGAATTATGGAAAGATGTTACTGAAGAGCAATGGAATGATTGGGTTTGGCAATTAACGAATACGATCAAAACGTTAGATGACTTAAGAAAAGTAATTAACTTAACACCTGAAGAAGAAGAGGGCGTTAAAATTTCAACGAAAACGATCCCGTTAAACATTACACCGTACTATGCTTGGCTAATGAATCCTGATGATCCACGCTGTCCGATTCGGATGCAATCAGTACCGATTTCGGAAGAGTTATATAAAACAAAATATGATTTAGAAGACCCACTTCACGAAGACGAAGATTCACCAGTTCCAGGGCTAACACATCGTTATCCGGACCGTGTACTATTCTTAGTAACAAATCAATGTTCTATGTATTGTCGTTACTGTACACGTCGTCGTTTTAGTGGACAAATTGGAATGGGTGTACCGAAGAAACAATTAGATGATGCAATTGCTTATATTCGTGAAACGCCACAAGTACGAGATGTATTAATCTCCGGTGGTGACGGACTTCTAATTAACGATAAAATTTTAGAATATGTATTAAAAAATTTACGAGAGATTCCGCATGTTGAGATTATTCGTATCGGAACGAGAGCACCAGTAGTATTCCCACAACGTATTACAGAAAACTTATGTAACATTATTAAAAAATACCATCCAGTATGGTTAAATACACATTTCAATACATCTATTGAAATTACTGAAGAATCGAAAAAGGCATGTGAAATGTTAGCGAATGCTGGTGTTCCAGTCGGAAACCAAGCAGTAATTTTAGCTGGTATTAACGACAGCGTTCCAATTATGAAAAAACTTATGCATGACTTAGTAAAAATCCGTGTACGTCCATACTACATTTATCAATGTGACTTATCTGAAGGTATCGGTCACTTCCGTGCACCAGTATCTAAAGGTCTTGAAATTATTGAAGGTTTACGTGGACACACATCTGGTTATGCTGTTCCGACATTCGTTGTTGATGCGCCAGGCGGAGGCGGTAAAATTGCACTTCAACCAAACTATTTAATCTCACAAAGTGCAGATAAAGTTGTACTTCGTAACTTTGAAGGTGTTATTACGACGTATCCAGAGCCAGAGAGCTATATTCCAGGAAGAGCGGAAGGATACTTTAAAGAGATTTATCCGAACTACGAAGAAAAACGTTCAGATGTTGGTATCGCAGGTCTTATGAGCGATAAGAAATTTAACCTCGTTCCAGACGACTTACAGCGTATGAACCGTCGTAAAGACTACGAAGATAATGATACTCATGCATCTTTAAAAGATAAACGTGATAAGCGCGATCAATTAAAAGATAAAAAATATCAAGCACAAATGGCTAAGTTAGAAGAAAACGACAAAAAAACTGAGGGTGATGCAGTATGAATTGTATGTGGTGTGACAGTACAGAAGCGAAAGAAAGCTTGAATACTGTATATTGGGAATTACCAGATGGTACGAAAGCCATTGAAATCCAAGAGACACCATGTATTTCTTGTTCCTCGTGCGGGATGGACTATCAATCAGACCATACAGTAAAAGAAATTGAAGATCAATTATTCTTAATTTACACGAAAGATTTACCAAAACAACTAACATATGAAGAATTAATGGGAAGACCGCGTCTATTAAAAAGAAATTATTTCGACTTTTAACCAGCTTTTATGCTGGTTTTTTTCTTTTTTGCCTTGTATAATGTACCCAAGTTAGAAAGGTAGGGAATATTTTTGAAAAAGACATTTTACCATTATATGATGAAGCATCGTGCAGCTTTATTTAGAAATGAAATTTCAGATTTAGCAGAGGCGATGTATGATGATTTAAGTTTTCCGAAGCAATCTGAAGACTATGATGAAATTAGTTCATACTTAGAGTTGAGCGGAATGCTAGAAAGTATGTCTATATTTGATGAAGCCTGGGATTTATATATACAAGATAGATAAAAACTATTTGAAAACATACAGAATACATTACTTTATTTAAAGTGAAGTATTCTGTATGTTTTTTTATTATGAAATTTGTTGATTTAAAGCTAGTCTAGTTACTAGCTTTTGTTTGAGTGTAATGTAAATTTTATAAGATTATATTTTTTATTGAAAAAATTTATGAATATAAGCTTCTGTGATAAGCGTTTTTATGTAGGTTGCATATACTGATATCAAAATCACGACGTCAAAAAAAGGAGAGATAGAGATGGCAAGAAAAAAACAACCTAAATACAACGTAGGGGACATAGTCGTGATTACGCTATATGGAACCGTTGGGAAAATCACAAATATGAAGGTTTTAGATGGAGTTTATGTATACGAAGTCAATAATCATGATGGATTTTACGTAGAGCAAACATTGCAGCACGTTACAGAGCAAGATATGAAAAAGGGCGATACGGAGTGGATTGAATTAAATTATAATTTCACGTTTGGTGATCTTGTGCAAGTAACTGGATATGATAAAGATGTTTTCCGTATTGTTGGTTTTCGTACAGAAGTATGGAGATATAAGAATGACGCATGGGAAGATACAATTTATGAATTGTCACGGATTACGGATGGTGAATGGTTAGAAGCGGATGAATCAGATTTAACGTTACTCGCCAATGCTCAAACGGCAAATGCAATTTTGAAGAAAATGAAACAAGATAAAGCAGGTATGAATAAATTAGATTTAGGAAAGTTAAAGTCAATTAACAACTCGAAAAAAGTGAGTGTTAAGACGAATCGTCAAGAAATCATTGATGGATTACTTGATATTTATAACGATTATCAATTATTGTTCGATACATTTAAAGATGAAGAATATAAAATTGTAATGGATGTTGTTCATAATTATTTAGTTAAATTGACAGAGAAAAAATAGTTAACTAGAAAGAGAGAATAAATTGAACAACAACATATGCAGTATAAGGTATGCCTACAACTATTAAAAAAATAAAAAGCCACTTTATAAGAGAGTCTGCCCATTGATCTTCATGCATGAACTCTTCTTTTGTTTGTCCTACTTCATATTGATTTTCCATTATTATTTCCCCCTTTGAATAGCTTGTACTACAATCGTATGCATCTCGTCCAAAGCTTATGACCTATAAAAAAATAAAATCTATTTTTCTAATCTCATATACATAATTTTGAGATTTTTTCATAAAACAGAAATAAAGGAGTGATGCTCATGAAGGAAATTGAAGTCGTGATTGATACGGAAGAGATTGCGGAGTTTTTTTATGAGCAACTAATTGAAAGAGGGTACGTCCCAAAACGAGAAGAAATTGAAGATCTCGCAGATATTACATTTGAGTATTTATTAGAGAAATGCATGATTGATGAAGTTTTTGATGAAGAGGATGAATGAAAGTAACGACGGGCATAACTCGTCGTTTTTTACTCTTTACAAACCTGTCACAAATATAGTCAATAATTATTGGTATAATGAAAAGGAAATTTTACTCAAGAGGTGAAGGAATGTTCAAAAAAATTATTGATTCTTTATTAGGAAAGAAAAAATATCGTTCGTATTCAAGTAGTGATTATCGTCGTAGAGGGCGCTCGTATTCAAGTAGCGATTATAAACGACGTTCATCTGGTTATGGACATCAACATTATAAAAGAAAACGTAAAAGCCGTAGCTTCTTTTCAAGTAGCTGATGAAATGGCGTCGTGTACTAGCATTATTTGATAGACCACTGCGAAAAAATACAATTGTTGCAGAGCGTTATAAAATTGAATCAGTAATTGGAATGGGCAGTTATGGGGTTACATATGTCGTTAATGATTTACAAATAAATAGATATAAAGTCTTAAAACAATTAAGACAAAGTAAACAAAGATATGAGTCTGGTAGAAAATCATTTGAACAAGAGAAAATGATTTTACAAACATTAAATCATCATGCAATTCCTAGTCTATATGATCATTTCCTATGGGAGAAAAAGAGCTTCTTTGTGATGGAGTACATGCCTGGTAAAAATTTTGAAGATTATATTTTCATAGATGGGTATGTATATACAGAACGCGAAGTTTTTGAGATTTTATATGAAATATTAGAAATTGTATCGGTGTTTCATAGTGAAGGCATTATTCATCGAGATTTACGCATTCCAAACATACTAATGAAAGAAAATCAAATTAGTATTATCGATTTTGGATTGGCTAAATGGAAAGGTGAAGATGATGAGCGAGCTACAACTTACGAAGGTGAACAAGCTTTGATGCGAGAAGTTCACTTTCGTAGCGACTTTTATGCGCTCGGTCATTTCTCATTATTTTTATTATATGCAGGATATGAATCTAATGAAAAACAGGAAAAACCATGGTACGAAGAATTAACTTTGGAACATTATAATCGTGAAATGCTTATGCGAATGTTACAAATAAAAACGCCGTACTATGAGAATGTACAAGATTTAAAACAAGATGTAGCTTCTGCTTTAGAAAGGATGGAGACTCCATGTTTCAAAAGTTTTTAGCAAGCGTTGGTATTGGAAGTGCAAAGGTAGATACTGTTCTTGAAAAAGATGAGTATATTGTTGGGGAAGAAATAGTTGGAAAGGTTCATATAACTGGAGGTTCAGTTAGCCAACAAATTGAAAGCATTTACTTAACATTATCGACGTCGTATGTACGAGAAGTGGATGATAAAAAAGTAACAGCAACATATGATTTAGAGCGAGTGCGCTTAACAGAACCTTTTTCTGTAGAACCGAATGAAAAAGTTGAAATTCCATTTTCTTTTCCAATGCCAATTGAAGCACCACTTACACTTGGTATGAAAACGGTTTGGATTCATACAGGTCTTGATATTAAACGTAGTATAGACCCAAGTGACCGCGACTACGTTCAAGTGTTACCTAATGCATTATTAAGTAGTGTTTTAGATAGTGTAAATGAATTAGGGTTTAAAGCACGTCATATAGAATGTGAAGAATTACCGCATCGATTACGTAAGCAAGTTCCATTCGCACAAGAATTTGAGTTTATTCCGGTTTCTGGAGAGCATTATGGGAAATTAGATGAATTAGAATTATTAATCTTGCCACGTGCATACGACCGACTAGAAATTATTATGGAAGTAGATAGAAAATCCCGTGGTTTAGCTGGATTATTCGCTGAGGCGCTTGATCTTGATGAGAAGGTGATTCGTTTTACCGTAACAAGAGAAGATATCCCTGAGATGAAGCAAAAAATTAATAATTATATTTTTTAATAAACTATGCATAAAAAAGAAATGGAGAGGAAAACTAAAACAACCGCTCCATTTTTTTGCATAGTGAGGTTATGTATGTGAAACGATATCGACATTTATACTTGCTAAGTTTTACGTTACTCATTTGTTTTGTCGTATTATCACTTTCGTATCATACCGCTTGTATTGAGAACTTTGACAATATAGTCGCACATTTTATTCAAAGCTTTCGAAACGATTATTTGACGACCTATTTTACTTGGGTGTCTTTTATCGGTTCCAAAAGAATATATTTTCCATTACTCATTATTCTTGTAATGTATTTTCTCGTTAGAAAAAAGTTACTTAGTGCGTTACTTCTAACAATTAATTACTACGGATCTCGTTATTTAAACAGTATGCTTAAACTATGGTACGAACGAGCAAGACCTGATGTCACGCAGCTTGTTACTGCAACTGGATATAGTTTTCCGAGCGGTCATACGATGAATGCTACTGCTTTTTTAGGATTTATTGCATACGTCACAATTACTGAAGAGCGTATTTCGTTGCATAAAAAATTGTTAATTATTCTTATAGCAAGCTTTGTTGTATTATCTATTTCAGTTAGCCGAATATATCTTGGCGTGCACTATCCATCTGACATATTAGCAGGATGGGCAGCTGGCGGTAGCTGGCTCGTTTTATGTGTTATATTCCATAAAACGTTCATAAAAAAAGAACCTATGTCATAATAGGTTCTTTTTTCATTGGCTCAACATGAATGTGTGCATGGTAAATTCCAAATTTTTTGCGCAGCATAGCTTCGATGTTGTCGGTAATACAGTGACTTTCTCCAACATCCATGCGAGCATCTACTTCAATTGTAATATCAACGTACGTTTGATTCCCATACATACGTGCTCGAATATCTACAATGTTTTCCACACCGCCAATATGCTCAATAGCATCAGCGTATTCTTCCATTTTATCAGGATCAATTCCATCTGTTAGCATATGAGAAGATTCTACGAAAATCTCCCATGCAGTTTTACAAATAATAAGACCGACAATTAAAGCGGCAATAGGGTCTAAAATAGGCATTTGGAACTGAGAACCGACAATACCTACTACGGTACCAATACTTACGAGTGCATCTGATAAATTATCCTTTGCAGCGGCTTCTAATGATTTACTTTTTGTTCGTGCTGCAATTTTTTTCGTATACAAATACACGCAGTACATAACGACAGCAGAAAATAAAGCAACCCATGCAGCGAGTACATTAGGCGCTGCTTGTTTCGGATTTAAGAAAGATTGAATGGCACTAATAACAACTTCTAATCCGACTGTTGCCATAATGAAGGACGCAACAAGTGATGCGATTTGTTCGGCACGCGAATGCCCATACGGATGATCTGGGTCACGAGGTTTACGAGATATTTTTAGACCAATTAATATCGCTAAAGAAGCACCGATATCCGTTAAGTTATTTAAACCGTCAGCGCGTAATGCGCTAGAGAGGGTAATATAACTGATGATGATTTTCATAGAGGATAAAAATATGTAGGCCATAATGCTGACAATAGCACCTTTATCAGCTTCTTTATGAGAAAGAGTATCCATTTTAATCACTCACCTTTCTTTAAAGGAATTTCTTTCTATAAATAGAGTATCAAACGAAAGTTGTGTGGGTCTATACAAACATTGTTGACGTTTTATAGCTTTTTAAGAAGGGGATAACAAAGTTTCGTAAAGGAAAAATATGTTGAAAAGTACAAAGTCAAGGTGTGAACCTAATTGGAGTTTATTTACTAAAGAGATAGAGGGTAGATGGATGAGGAAACGAATACTTTTCTTACTACGTATTATTCTTATCATGACAAGGTGTAATTCATTAAACGATGAAAAACTTCAAAAGATAATTGTGAAAATAGATGAAAACCCTCTGAAAAATATTTTCCAGAGGGCTTTCATTTTAGTATGCTTCTAAAAACTCAGTAACTTGCTCTTCTGTTTTTGCATTAGCACTATGTAAGTGGCCTAGCTTCTCACCGTTTTGGTATACAAGTAAACTTGGAATACCCATTACTTGATACTCTTCAGCGATACTTGGAAACTCATCTTTATTGATAGAGTACCATTCAAATTTATTGAACTCTTCCATTACATCTCCGATAAAGTTGTCCATACGTACGCAATCTGGGCACCATGTAGTAAAGAACTTAACAACTACAGGCTCCTCGCTTGCGATGATGTCTTTGAATTCTTGTTCTGTTTTAATTTCTTTCATAAGTAAAACTCCTTTCAATATCACACGAATTTATATGCAAAATTCGTATTTGCAAACATGTTGCAAACTTATTATTTGTTTTTTAGTTTTGTAGTTCGTTCACACTTATAAAATTATATGTAACATGACTGCGCTACTAAGTGTGAAAATAATGGAACCTCACTTTTCTTTATAAGCTTTTTCCAGGATTGTGTCAAACTTTTGAATTTTATACAGAAATTAAAGAAGCCCACACTTTGATTGAGTATGGGCAGAGGGACTAAAATTAATCGCTTATTAATTTCGAATAGATATTTAAATCGATAAGCTTTCCAGCTGATTTTTCGCTCTTTCTCAGAGTACCTTCAAAAGTAAAGTTTAATTTTTCTAATACTTTTATGGAATTTACATTTGCAGGTTCAACTTTTGCTTCAACACGATTTAGTTTTAGATGTGTAAAAGCATAATCTAATAAAGAGGATATTGCTTCAGGTGCATATCCTTTACCCCAAAATGTTTTTGAAATATCATAGCCAATCTCAGTCTTTGAGTTTTCAAAATCTAAGGAATTATAGCCACATGAACCGATAATATGATTAGATTCTTTTTCAATAATAGTAAAACGTATAGCTTTATTATTTTGAGCGAGTTCGTTAAGGAATTGAATCATATCTTTTGCCTGGTTCTCATCAGTGAAATTACTTATATTCATGAATTTAGTAACATCAGGATCAGACCATATTTTAAACATACTTAGTGAATCAGATGCTTTCATTTTCCTTAAATATAATCTCTGTGAGTGTAGTTCTGTAATCAATACTTTTACCTCCGTTATGTTGTAATGATAGGTAGATTAAAAATATTGATATCTGCGCATAAGTCAGTCCCTTCTAGATTAATTAACTTTTATTATACAAGAAAATTACTACATTGAACAAAGGCGTTAATTGGAGGTAACGAAATGACAAACTCATCAATTGAATATTGCGTTCAGTGTGATTAAGAAAGTGGTGTATAAAGATGGGACGAGATGAGAGTTACTTCCAAACTAAAAAAAGAGTAGATAATTTAAAAACATTTTACATTCATTTAACCATCTACATACTAGTCAATCTGATGCTTTTTTTACTTTTTAAGTAGTGAATTAGCTATTTTTTATTTTATAAAGAAATAACTCCGAAGCTCATATCCTTTCATGATAATATAAGGTGAAGAGGAGGGCCTTCCCTCTAATTATTAGTACACACTAATAAGGTTTTACGGGTAGTTAATTTTTTATCTAACTTCCTCGTATGTACTGAATTTTAATGTGAAAATGTTCGTTAATAGGAGATAAAAGAAAAAAGAGGATATATGAATGCTTGTATTAGGTTTTATATTAATTGGTTTAGGTGTTTTTATTGTTTGTCTGACTGTAATTGATGGAATCAGAGAGACAAAGGAACATAGTTTCAGTGGGTTTAAAGATTTTATTATTATTGTGCTGGTGCATATTATAGAAATAATCAGTGATTTATGGGGATTCCGATTGCTATTTATATTGATAGGATTGGTTTGCATCGGATTTGGCGTTGCTATTTTAATAGTGGAATTGTAGTGGAAGATAAGTAAAGGGCATCTAATTAAGATGCCTTTTTATATTAATTCCAAAAATTGAATAAGGTTAGAAATTATATGGTTGTAATGGGAATTGAGGGATATGAATAAAAAAATTTTATCCCGCTATTTGTCGGGCAGTAAATACCCCCACCTCAAAATTCAGCGGAAGCAAAGAAGTTAGGTGGGGTCGGGCTGCCAGTAAAAGCCCGATTGGTGAGAGCTGATTAAAGTTTCACTTTATTAGGGGTTTGCCTTAAACATTTATTACAGTCAAGAATATTTATAATAATATGAACTAAAAAAGGTCCAATTTTTGTAATGTTGGAGGGGATTATTGTGGACATAACTCAAAGCGTATCAAGAATAGTGGTTAATGGGAAAGACCTTTCTTTCACTTCAGTTCAAACCTCTGCATGGAATCATGGACCTGTAAATGATTTAATCGTTACGACGAATCAGAGAGTGAATGAGCTTTATCAATTCATGTGGTCGCAAGTACCGGTTACGATTTCGGTATATTTCCTTCAAGGAGCGGATTTACTTAGGTTCGTTAGGGTTGCGGGAATTAATGAGCGTGTAACAGGAGAATATGTATATCATTTCATTTGGTGATAAGAAGGAGTCAAAGTAGTCTAGCAGCTACTTTTTTATTTTGTCATTTGAATATAAGCGAGCGGACTAGCTTTATAGTACCCACTGAAATAAAGAATCATAATATAATTTGTAATAAATTATACGGGAAGGGAGCTGAAAATCATGTTTTATTCATATTTTAATTCTGAAACTGGTATGCGACCAGCATATGGTACATCTATAACGTATAGTGGAGCACAAAGTACAGTCCAAGCTATTCAACAAGCATTGCAAATGCAACAACAAATGCAAATGCAGCAGCAAGGAGTACAACCATATTACTCATCCGTAGAGTATTTTTACCCAGTACATCATGTTACACCGTACGGAAGTTCTTTTCTTACTATTCCATATGGAACTATATACAACTTATAACTAGTAAGGAATGAAGTGGTGTATATAAATAAGGGTGCAGATTAATAGCGCCCTTATGAATAATAAAAATAGCTAGTCCAAACCTTATAAATCAATCTTACATAATATATAGTAATAAGTTTGAAAGGGGAATCAGTATGTCTTGTTATTACTACTGTAAGTATTGTAAAGAGTATAAAAAGAAGCATCATGATTGTTGTAAGAACACTTGTAAGTGCCATGATAACAAGGACAATCTTGTTAGAGCATCGGCATTTAGAGCTAGAAATACTGTGAATCAAAATGTTCCTGCTAATACTTTTGTGAAAGTGTTATTTCAAAATGAACAATTTGATTTAGCGAATGAGTATAATCCAGCAACATCTATTTTTATGCCGAAGACTAAAGGTGTATATTCTATTATTGGAACGATTGGTTTCTTTCCAAACGATCCAACTTTAAATTATAGAGCGCGTGTAGAAATTCGTGTGAATGGAAACGCAGCGATAGCTATAGATAATGACTTTTTTGGTCCAATAAGTTTTGGAAATGTCGTAAGTGTTTCGACGATTGTTCAATTGAATGCAGGGGATGAAGTTGAGATTTATGCACAAAGTAGTATAGATGGAGTTTTAAGTCCTTTAGAAGATGGTGCACATTTTGAAGCAGCAAGATTTCCTTCTCCAATTAAATAAAGTCATTAAACAATGAGTTTGCAGAAGCTTAAAGGTAAACCCTCACCGAAATGGTGAGGGTTTTTTAATCTATTAAAAATAGTAACAGGTCGTCCAAGCTATTCTAATCTATATAGCATACTATGTAAAAATAAGTGTAAAGGGGGACTCACTATGTCTTATTATTACTGTAAGTATTGTAAAGATTACAAAAAGGAAAGTCATGATTGTTATAGGAAAAGTAGTAAATGTGATAGGAAGTATGTAAAGGTGAAGTGTTGTGATGATAAGAAAGAGGAGCTTGTAAGGGCATCGGCATTTAGAGCTGTGAATACAGTTAATCAACCTGTTCTAGCAAATACTCCTGTTAAAGTATTATTTCAAAATGAACAATTTGATCTAGCGAATGAATATAATCCAGTAACGTCGATTTTTACTCCGAAAACTAGAGGGGTATATAGTGTATTAGGAAATATAACATTTTCTCCAAATGATTTTAATGTAAATTACAGAGCTAGAGTAGAAATTCGTGTAAATGGCAATCCGGCAATAGCGATAGATAATGATTTCTTTGGAACAGGAGTATTTTTTAATAATGATGTTTCCGTAACTACTATTCTTCAATTAGAAGCAGGAGATTTAGTTGAAGTTTTTGCAGAAAGTAGTATTGCTGGCGTAATTGTACAAAATGTTAATGGTGTAAATACGGTTCACTTTGAAGCGGCAAGATTTCCTTCTCCAACTAAATAAAACTGATTATTAAATGTTTTTTAGTAGGTTTAGTTAATCCCCTTACCAAATGGTGGGGGATTATTATTGTTTTTCTAAAATATATAAGTAAATAGGTAAAGCGTAGTTTAATTTGTAGGGGCTTCAACCTTCTTCAGATAATAAACAGAATAATAAGTAACATGCTTGTAAAAACGCATTGTTAGTAAGTTTACTAGTTTTCTTATAGAACAAGAAAGACGGAATACATAAAAGATCGTATCATTATGTTTTTTCTTTACCATATAGAAATTATATATTGAACATAGATTTGTGTAGGGAATGCTAATACACTGAAAAGAATAGCATAAAGGCGATTACACTATATAAAAACAAAATCAATCCTAAGATGAGTAGTATTGGATGCAACTTGAACATATTTGACCTCCTTGAGTATATAAAGAATTTTAATATATTGTTGGTCAATTTAGAAGGGGGACGGTTACATAAAAAAAGAGCATACATAAAAAGTACGCTCCAAAGAAAGATAGGTTTTATGAGTGGATAATCTCCATACGATAATATATGTTCTTTTCATAAAAACGTGTGAAAAATCAATGAATTATCAATGGAATATCATAACATGAGTAATTTTAGTCTAGGAATGCAATTATTTTCTTTCTCGGTTATTTTAGGTAATAAAGTTGTGAAAATCGTGCATTATGCGGACTAACAACGGGATAGCGATCGTACTTCCGTTACATATTTCTTAAAGTCTGGGTATTGCGTGATAGTTTGACATTTAGGGGTGCATAGTTGATTAATTATAGACACATTTGTAATTACTTCGTTACAAGGACCGAAAAATGTAATTTTTAGCTTTGAATTTGGTGGGATTTTGAACACGATAGGTTTTTTTTCCATGAAATCAGCTCCTAATATTGAGTATTATAATTTAATGGATATAGAGTCGTATTAGTATAATATGAAATTTCAGTGGATTTGCTTATAATAAAGAATTTTATAGTAGTAAAAGTGCTTAAAGATGTAAAGGGGAAATTGAGAATGGAAAATAAAATGTTTAATTAATATAATCAATAAATACGCAAATGGTTAATATAACTAATGCATTTTTTTGTTTGTTACATATTATGTTAGTAAGAATGGTATAAGGGGGTAGTATAAAATAGTGGAAGAAAATGTACAAGCTCAGCTTTCGCCACCGTGGATCACATATTTTAATGAATTAAAAAATTCAATAGGTGCTGATCCAACTGTTACAGTTGGGCCGCTTATTCCTGTTGGTGGTAATTATATTATTTTAGTGCATGCGTTAAGCAACGAAAAAGCGAGAGCATTAGCAACGCTTTTAAAATCTTTTGTACAATTTGGGAATGTAAGTGTGACAGTTATTGTAACGAATAATGAGAATGAAATTGTAAATCCATTTCCTTGTCCACTAGATGCATTTGAAATAGCTCATTTATTTCAAGTAGCACTAGAAAATAATCCTTATTTTGAACAAGTTGTGGTACAGCCTCAGTTCCCTGGCGGACCGAATGTTGTTTTTCCGGTTTTCGCTGCGGAAGTCATTCAGTTTTTCAATGACGATATTTCTAACTTATGTCAAACGTTTACAGGTGTTGCGGCCAATGTGTTTCGTGATGTAATGAATGATGAGGTTTGTGGTATCCCAATTCTATTTTCCACAAGTTGTGTTATGAGCAGTGAAAACTCACAATTACAAAATACAGATTTAGCACCAAAGTTGTTTTATTAAACTGTAAAAAGACATTTTCAGTAATAGAAAATGTCTTTTTTATGCACCAATAGTGTTCAGGTTGGAAAATTGCAATTTAATAGGAGTAAACTTCAATTAATTAAAATTTTTCTAAATCTCAAATTTCATGTAGAGGTAGTAATTTTGACTTAAGAATATATAGAAAATGAGGGATGAAATTTTTTAGTTGAAAGGAAATCGATACTGAAAGTTATAATTTAATAATACAGGAGATTTTTTTTAATATCTGTAAAAATGATTGATAGGACGAGATTACATAATAAATGAATAGTAGGGTATATTTCGAATGTTTTATGTGGCATACATGTTAAAGTTGATAGAAATATTTCTGAAAGAGAATATATTTTGAAAAACAGTAAAGATTCTTTTTATTTATATTATAGATAGCTAGTTTTAGAGAGAGGAGGCTTACAATAAAACAAGCTATGAATAAGACATTCAAAAGGAGCTGGAATGTATGGGGTATATTGTAGATATTTCAAAATGGAATGGAACTATTAATTGGGATATTGCAGCATCTCAGCTAGATTTAGTGATTGCTAGAGTTCAAGATGGCTCTAATACGGTGGATTTTATGTATCAAAATTATGTTAGTGAAATGAAAAAGCATAGTATCCCATTCGGTAATTATGCTTTTTGCCGTTTTATATCTATTGCTGATGCAAAGAAAGAGGCACAAGATTTTTGGAATCGTGGTGATCAATCAGCTAAGTTTTGGGTGGCGGACGTAGAAGTTCAAACGATGGCAGATATGCAAGGCGGGACACAGGCATTTATTGATGAATTACGCCGTTTAGGTGCGGAAAAAGTAGGATTATACGTAGGGCATCACACGTATTTATCATTTGGAGCATGTAATATTGAAGCTGATTTTGTATGGATCCCTCGTTATGGAGGGAATAAGCCAGCATATCCATGCGATATGTGGCAATATACGGATTCAGGGAATGTTCCTGGGATTGGGAAATGTGATCTGAATCGATTAGTAGGAAATAAGTCACTTTCTTGGTTTATAGATTCCAACAAAGCAAATCAATCTAACATAGTGTATACACAGCAACCGAATGGCATTGGTATTGCAGTTTCGAAATATCCTGATGGATACGGAATAAATTTATATGAAACTCCCATGACCCCTCAATTTACAGGTGCACTCACTCAGAAAATTCCATATTTAATCTTAACAGGTTATTGGGGAGGCGGTGAGCAAGATATGATTTGTTTAGAGAACGATAAGCAGTGGGCATATTTAAAACATTTTAATGTGAAATGGTTTTATGCAACTTCGAAATATCCTGTCGGTTACGGAGTAAATTATTATGAAGAGCCTGAATGTATGAATTATAAAGGGAATATAGATGGATCGACATCTTTTCGAGTGTGGGGTAGAGTGGGAAATGCGGTAGATATCGGGCAGAATAGTTGGATACCTGAAAAACATGTAATTATTAAGTAACTATAGCGGCAGTATTGTTTTTAAGGAGTATGTAAAGAGTCTTCTTACTATACATAATAGTAAGAAGACTCTTTACGTTTAAAAATGAAAATACATGATACATAGTCTACTCATATGAAATGAATTACATGTAGAAAACACACTGTTTTCACAATGACTGTGTATAGTTAATTTGCATAATGATAAAAGTGAGGTATTTGAATTGAAAAAGAAAAAAATATTTATTGGAACAATTATTTCATGCGTGATGCTAGCATTATCTGCATGTGGTTCCTCAGACAACGTAGTAACATCAAAAGTAGGGAATGTTACAGAGAAAGAATTAAGTAAAGAATTACGACAACAATATGGAGAAAGTACTTTATATCAAATGATGTTAAGTAAGGCATTGTTAGATAAATATAAAGTTTCAGATGAGGAAGCAAAAAAGAAAGTAGAAGAAGCAAAAGATAAAATGGGTGAGAACTTTAAATCGACTTTAGAACAACTTGGATTGAAAAACGAAGATGAATTAAAAGAAAAAATGAAGCCAGAAATTGCATTTGAGAAAGCGATTAAAGCAACAGTTACAGATAAAGATGTGAAAAATAACTATAAACCAGAAATGAAAGTAAGTCACATTTTAGTGAAAGATGAAAAAACGGCTAAAGAAATAAAGGAGAAAGTAAATAATGGTGAAGATTTTGCTGCCTTAGCAAAACAGTATTCAGAGGATACTGGTTCAAAGGAACAGGGCGGGGAAATATCTGGTTTTGCTCCTGGGCAAACAGTGAAAGAATTTGAGGAAGCTGCGTATAAATTAGATGCAGGCCAAGTAAGTGATCCGGTTAAAACAACTTACGGTTACCATATTATTAAAGTGACGGATAAAAAAGAATTGAAGCCATTTGATGAAGTAAAGGATAAAATTCGTAAAGATATAGAACAACAAAGACTACAAGATACGACAGGTAAATGGAAACAACAAGTAGTCAATGATTTATTGAAAGATGCTGATATTAAAGTGAATAATAAAGAATTTAAAGATACATTTAAATTTCTAGAAAAGAAATAATGACTGTAATCATAATTAGAAAAGGGAACTCATATAGAGTTCCCTTTTCTAATTAGTGTGTGAGTTATAAATAGATAGTAAGACAATACAATATTACATTTAAATATTAAGAATTACAATGGAAAATTATGGTTTATAATTATTTCAACGAAAGTGGATATTCTACGGTTTTCATTATGCAAGTTTATTACATATATTTACTCTTTAATAATGAATATCGAACATAATTTAAAAAATAATACATATAATGTTTTTGAATAAATATTTAACATGGATAATTAGTAAAAAGCTGAGCATTCGATTGGAAAGGATGTTCTTTTTGTTGTGAAAATTTTAGGATAAAGAATGAATCGTTTTAAACGCATCATTTACCACATCAATAAATTAAGGTGGGGAGAATATATGAAAGTAATCTTTCAAGGAGAGGGCGGAGCGAAAATTTTTGAGTCATATGATGAAAATATAAGTGATTTATTAGTTATATTAAAAGAAACGAAAGGGATTAAAATTGGGATGGTTGAGTATAAAGTGTTAAAGTACGAACTTAATTATTTTCGTCATCCGAAAAAAGCGGATACAGAGAGAGAGTTACATATAATAGTACAACCTAAGTATATGTAATAAAATATAATAATAAAAATCACTGATTCAGTTTTGTAAAGTTCCATAGAGTATGTAAGAAAAAAGAGTGTTGTAAATGCTCTCTTTTCTTATGCTTTGTGAGTTCGTTCATCATAGTATATGTTTTCAGTTATAGATGGTTAATAAACGATAAAAATTTAAAACTTTTTCGTTTAGGCAGGGATTTTATATTTGAGTAAATAAATATACTATGAAGTATTTTTTATACGAATATTGGAGGAGTATAAAATGAGTTTAGCAAGTTACATAGGCTGTAATGTAGAAATTCCGTTAACGGATCCAGATTCTAATGATGTAATTGTTTTTGGACCGTGTTTTTCAGATGAAAGTATGCTTGAAATTGTACAAGATTATCAATTCCAAACAAATTACACATATGAGGTTTCAACTAATTGGGGAATTGAACTGGTCGAGTGGCAAAATGTAAAGGAAAAAAAAGAAGCGAAAGAAAAACTTTTAACTTTATGCAAGATTATGGAAAGTTATTTGGAAGATGGAGACTATTTCGAATTATTTAGTTGTTGGGTTGGTGATGAAGATAAGGAACGAGTAGGGGAATTGAACTTAAAAATAAATCATTTTAATATAGATGAATTATGTATTCTAGAAAGAACATTAGTTAGGATAGAAAAATAAGCTTTGAATATTTTTTAGAAAAAGGCGATTTCACTTTGTGTGAAGTCGCCTTTTAGTTTTTATATGCATTTTATATAAGAAATGAAAAGTTTATTTGATAAAGGAAAAAATATGGAGATAAATAAAATTATGTTTTTTGTTAAGAAATAATAAGTATAGCTCTTCTCAAAGGAACGTAAGTTCGTGTATAATAAGAACGAATGTTCTTTTAAGAGGTAACCTAATTATAGTTTAGTAAGTATTAAAAATAACTAAGGGATAGCATGAATAAATAAATGTATAAATGATCAAGGAGATAAAAAATGAACGATGTAAAGATACAAAAAGAAGAAAGAGAGTGGGTTCCGTTTACAGTAATGTCCGAACAACTTTTAAATATGAGAAAGATTATTGGAGAGAAATTAAAAGTACAAAAACCGCTTTTAACAAATGAAGCAAAAGAGAGGATTTCTGATAAATTATTAACGTCATTACTGTCTGAGAAAGAAATATTGGTAACATATTTTGAAGATGGTTACATATTAACAAGCTACATGACTGTTGTACATATCAATCCGGTAAAACAAATTGTAATTTGTACAGACGCCTTTTATAAAACTTACGTATTTAACGCTATGGATATTATTGAAATAATGTAAAAGAAGCTGAATATTAAATGGCAGCTTTTTTTATTTCTGATTTATGAGACAAATAATATAAGAAAAAGCAGCTAGCTTTGTGCTAGCTGCTGAGCCCCAGGGAAAGGGAGAAAAAGATAGGGTACTCCAAAATCGATAAGAGCTGTCAAACAGCCTGATTATAGTATAGACAAATTAAAATTTTCTATACAAAAAGTTGAACATAAGATTAGGCTGTACCCACTTGGTTTTGATCTGCAAGGTCAGAATCAAATGTATTGGTCGCGCTAACACCGCTAAAAGTATTAACAACAAAACCAACGTTTGATGCGCCGGAACCATTATAAGCTTTCGTATTTTCTTTCGGAGAAACGTTGTAGAAATCACCTAAGTTAAATGATCCATTACTATTTTGTACAACTAAATTTCCTACAACTGATGGCATAATTTTCACCTGCTTTATAAAAAGTTGTTAACATTACTATATGGAGTTATAGTCCAGATGGTTCATATAATAAAAATTGTGGAATAGTAAAACGTTTGGAGCATGGATTTCAATAAAAGTGTGTTAAAATTAATATAATAAAGTTGAGTAATTTTTTTAAAAAATTTGTATAATTGATATATATGAAAATAAAGGAGGCAAAATGTAATGAAAGATATTATGAAAAAAGTTGATTTAACAGATGCCAAATCAAGTAATCTTGTTGCACTAATTTATAGTAATGAAGTTATATTAGTTGAAGACGCATTTTGTCCAAATGAAATAAAATTAAAGTTTAATGAAATTGCAATTTTATCTGCAATTAAAACAGCTCATATTGCGAAAGTGTCTATTAGGAAAGAACTTGAAGCGCTTTTTCATGATACGGGTGTTATATTAGTGAAACAAAATGTTGATTATGGTAGTAGCCAATCTATTACCATGCATTTTGAGCAATTTAAAAAGTTGCAAGATGAGATTGAACATTTAAATAAAAGTATGTAATAAAGCAGCTAAATAAAGGTTCTATCATAAAGGTGGAATGTGTTGTGTTGAAAAAGTGGTTTAAAAATTATTTGGGTGAATCGCATTGTAAACATAAATATATTTTTATTAAGATGCAGGATAATGAGGATTTTAAAAAAGGTACATTAGGTGTAGTTTATATTTACCAGTGTGAGAAATGTGGAAAAGAGAAGTTGAAATGTAAAAACAATAATGAAATAAACAATGAATTTTTAGATATATAGCAAAAAGTAACCATGATGGTTACTTTTTTTGTTTATGTATACAATATCAAAACCATTACTAAAGTATGAGTTGAGTTAATACTATAGTAAATCGCTGAATAAAAATGAAGAGAGTAAGATATAGGGAAGGAGGATGAGAGAAATGAAGCGAAAAGAAATTAGTAAATCTGTAATTATTACAGGCGTGACACAAGGGTTAGGGCGTGCGATGGTTGATCGATTTCATGAATTAGGGTGGAACATATATGGTTGTGGACGTTCAAAAGATAAAATTGAAGAACTAAAAAAACAGTACAGTAAAATACATGATTTCCAAGTAATTGATGTTTCAGATTCTCAGCAAGTTAACAATTGGGCAAATTATATACTTAATACACATACAGCTCCCGATATGATAATAAATAATGCATCGATTGTAAATCAAAATGCACAACTTTGGAAAATTACGGCTCAAGAATTCGAAAATGTAATGAATGTAAACGTGAATGGTGTAGTAAATGTAATAAGAGCATTTGTTCCAGCGATGGTAGCTAGGAAAGAAGGAATTATCATTAATATGAGTTCTAGTTGGGGGAGAGAAGGTGAGGCTGAGCTTGCGCCATATTGTGCCTCGAAATTTGCTATTGAAGGTATCACTAAATCTATGGCCCTGGAATTACCCCATGGCATGGCTGTAGTTGCTTTAGATCCTGGAGGGAGTATTAGTACTCCAATGCTGAAGTCATGTGCGCCACAATATATAAATGAATCGCCTACACCTGAAACTTGGTCACATAAAGCAATTGAATATATATTGAATATAACAATAGATAAAAATGGAGATTCATTGACATGCCCAGCATGCATATAAAAGCACCTTTAAGGTGCTTTTATATTAGTAGCACATTATATCATTCACAAAATTACATCTAAAAAATAAAATAAAAGATTAAGGGTGAGATTTGTTTGTTTTGAAAGCTTTAGAAAATATTTAAATAGGTGATAAAAATGAATCCAAGCAGTTTAAAAGTGACAGGGGCATGGTTTCAAGTGGGAGGGAATCTTACAGCTGCTATTGGAACGACAAGAGGATTTATTGGAGAAGAGAAAGTTGAATCGGATCTTGTTATTGTAGGAAGCTCATTACAAGCCCTCGGATATATATTACAAATCATTGCGAGCAATTATGATGATGGGGAAGAAAAAAGAGAAAATCAAAATATAGGCTTAGAGAATCAAAGTAAATTACTTGATCAAATAGGAATTGAGTTATTAGCATTAGGCAATATATCAAATGTAATAGGAACATATTTTAATATAAATGAACAATTGAAAGAAAATGATTATCTTATCATTACAGGGAACAGTTTACAATCGATCGGTGCTTTTTTAGGAGTAGAAGCAGCTTTGTTGGATATAAATGTATTACAGAAAATTATTATACTGGGTAACTCCATGCAAAGTTTAGGGGCTGGATTACAAGCGTATCAAGGTGTTTCAAATGTATTGAAAGATGAGAGAGAAAATGAAGATAGTATTTTTGATAAGAAGGATGAGAGAATCATTGCACTCATTGGTATTTGGATACAAGCGATAGGAACGTTAATTTCTGCAATTGGAGTAACTGCAATAGAGGAAGAAAATAGGCTAGAAAACAATAAAAAGTCTGAAATACTTATTTAAATAGAAGGAGATACATTGATTTTAGAGGTAGGTTAAGATTAAAATGGTAGTAGGTTTTTTTGCGTATATTTTGAAAAGTGATATATAAAATACAAAATAAGGAGTTTTCAAGGGATGATGTATTTATTAGCAATTCTTCTTCCACCTGTTGCTGTATTATTTTGTGGAAAACCAATTCAGGCAATCATAAATTTCATATTAACATTAATATTTTGGGTTCCAGGAGTTATACATGCAATTCTTGTAGTGCATGATAAAAAAGCTGATCGGCGTTTGAAAAAACAAATTCAAGCATATGATGAAATTAATAAGAGGAATCGAAGATAATTCATCTGCAAAATGTTTTTAAAAGAAAGGAGGATTAACCTCCTTTCTTTTTTAGTGGGTGTTAAGTTTAGATTTTTGTGTGGCGGAAAGAATTTTTAATGTAAGTATTATGATAATAACTTTTAGATTGTGCATGTAATAGGCCAGTATAAATACTTTCTGGTACATTAAAGAAATCGTACATACCATTCTTTAATTGGATTCGCAAAATCATAGAAAAAGGATTATAACCAACAGCAACTATATTTTTTGAAATTACGGGAGATAGCTTCATCATTACGCAACTCCTCACTTTTTATTTTTAATACTTTTTTGTAGATGTTGAGGTTGTGATGTTGAAATCCTTATAATTTAAGAGGTATTATACTTATATGCAATATATTAAATGTTTGTTATACGTAATTATAAGGAAGTTCACACGAAGTACATATCGTTGTGCTATTTTTATTTCACCTTTGATTTATAAATAAGAAAATATTGACCATTTGAAAAAAAGGTATATTATTTATACGAGGTATTAAAAATTCACTTTTTACATTCTATGCTTCAAGGGGCAGCGTTATTAGGAAAAATAGAAGTGAAAATAGTTTGTATAAGAAGTATTCTAAAATTTATAATCTGTGAATTGGGAAAATATTGAATGCTCCAGGTCAATATACTTTCTTAATCAAATTTATTTTAGAAAGTGACCTCAATATTTTTAAGTAAATCAACGGGAGAATTGAAAGGCAGGAGAAAGTAACATGTCAGAAAATTATCGTTCTCGAGAGGAACGACGACAAGTTAAAAAGAAAAAACAACCAGCTTCTAAAACACAAAAGCCAAAAGGTAAAACATCATTCTTTCGCAAGTTTTTAATCACTTGTTTATTACTTGGTATTGTTGGTTTAGTGGCAGGGGTTGCTACCTTTTTCGTAATGATTAAGGATGCACCAAAACTTGAGAAAGCAAAACTTGTTAATCCGTTATCCTCAAAAATTTATGATAAAAACGGGGATTTGGTATATGAATATGGAAAAGAAAAAAGGACGAATGTTACGTATGAGCAAATACCTAAATTAGTAGAAAATGCATTTTTAGCGACAGAAGATTCACGTTTTTATGAGCATAGCGGAGTAGATTTTAAAGGTACTGCCCGTGCTGTTCTAGTAAGTCTTAAAGGGGATTATGGTTCTCAAGGTGGAAGTACGATAACACAGCAAGTTATAAAAAACTACTTCTTATCAATGGACAAAACACCAAAGCGTAAGGCGCAAGAAATATATTTAGCTTATAAGCTAGAACAACAGTATTCAAAACATGAAATATTAGAGATGTACTTAAATAAAATTAACTTAGGAAACCGTTCATATGGGATCGCAACAGCAGCACAAAACTACTATGGTAAAGAATTGAAGGACTTAACATTACCAGAAGTTGCGATGCTTGCAGGTTTACCGAAAGCACCGAATAACTATGATCCAACGAAAAAAGAAAATGTTCAAAAAGCAACAGAAAGAAGAAATGTTGTTCTAAGTTTAATGAACCGACATGGATATATAACAAAACAGGAAATGGAAGAAGCATCAAAAGTTGACGTAGAAAAGGGGCTTAAGCCTGCAGCTCAACTACAAACAATGCCATACCCTGCATTTATGGATGCAGTTGTGAAAGAAGTAGAAAAAGAATTACCAGATGCTAATATCGGTTCTGACGGTTTAGAAATTTATACAACGTTAGATCCGAAAGCACAGAAACTTGCTGATAATATTTTAAATAATAATATCATTGATTATCCGAACGATAAATTCCAAGGTGCATTCACATTTATGGATACGAAAACAGGAGAAGTTCGTGCTATAGGTAGTGGCCGTGGAGAAAATAAAGCTGTATTTAAAGGGCATAATATGGCAATTGAATTAGATCGTGCAGCTGGTTCAACGATGAAGCCGATTTTCGACTACGCTCCTGCAATTGAATATTTAAAATGGGCTACGTACCATCAAATTGATGACTCTCCATTTAAGTATTCAACGGGACAAGAAGTACGAAATGCAGATAGAAGTCATATGGGTCCAATTACAATGCGTGAAGCATTAAAAATGTCGCGTAATATTCCTGCAATTAAAACTGCAAAAGAAGTAGGGATTAGTAAATCGAAAGAATTCTCTGAGAAACTAGGTATTACATTTAATACAGCACCGACAGAATCGACAGCGATTGGTACAAATGAAGTATCGCCAACTGAAATAGCGGGTGCTTATGCGGCATTTGGTAATGAAGGTAAATATACGAAACCGCATTTTGTTAAGAAAGTCGTTTATCCAGACGGTAAGTCACAAAGTTTTGGCCAAAAACCAAAACAAGTTATGACAGATTCTACCGCATACATGATTACTGATATGCTTCGTTCTGTAGTTACATCAGGTACTGGTACATCGGCAAATGTAGGCTCTTTAGATGTAGCTGGTAAAACGGGTACGACAAACTATTCATCAAAGCAATTAGCTCAATATAAAATTCCAGAAAGTGCAACTCGTGATAGTTGGTTCGCTGGATATACACCGCAATATACGATGGCAGTATGGACTGGGTATATGAAAGATGGTAAAGACGAGTATATTAGTAGTAAAAATACGAAAATTGCACAGTTGATCTTTAAAGAAATGATGAGCGAAATGGCTACAGATAAATCACGCTTTAAAATGCCAAGTAGTGTTATTCAAGAAGGTAGTGAGCTACGTATAAAAGGTGAAAAACGTGATTCATCGCCAAATACTAGCGTACCGGATACAACGGAGCAACCAAAACAAGATCAACAGCAAAAAACTGAAGAAGAGAAAAAGCAAGAAGAATTAAAGAAACAAGAAGAACTGAAAAAACAAGAAGAACAAAAGAAACAAGAGGAACTTAAGAAGCAAGAAGAACAAAAGAAACTAGAAGAGCAAAAGAAACAAGAAGAACAAAATAATGGAAATGGCCAAGGAACGACACCTCCAGCAAATAACGGAGGAGGTCAAGGAAATACGACACCTCCAGCAAATAATGGAGGAGGTCAAGGAAATACGACACCTCCAGCAAATAATGGAGGAGGTCAAGGAAATACGACACCTCCAGCAAATAATGGAGGAGGTCAAGGAAATACGACACCTCCAGCAAATAACGGAGGAGGTCAAGGAAATACAACTCCACCAGCGACCACACAACCAGAGACTGGCGGTAATGCAGGAGAGACCCCTGCTAATAATGGGCAATAAGAAAAATTTATAAAAAATATTAAAAAGCACTTAAGATTTGTGAAAATTACAATCTTAAGTGCTTTTTTCGTTTAAATGTAGTAGCTATGAAATGATGTGTTTTAAATGTTAAACGTACCATAAAAATTTTGAAAATAAATTGATGGGAAATGATAAAAGACTTGAGCCTGAGGTAGTGGAGCGTGGCTAGGATGATAAAAGGTAGTGCTACTTGGATGGGCACCATGATGCCAAAATGAAGGGGTAGCTTGACCTGGTGATTGGTATTGTTGCCAAATTGCTGGAAGTTCAATGCCGACATCGGAACTTGCTGTATGAACGGCGGGGGCATGTATTTCGGGTATCGAAGGAACCGCGACAGTTACTCTTGATGATAATACCCACATAAAATAATCACTCCTAAGTTGTGATAATAAATTAGTATATTCTTTTCACACGTATAAAGGTACATATATAGGACTTTCGTTTAAAATATGCGTACAAAGTCTTAAGACTAATGTAAGCTGATGGTGGACTATTTAATATGAAAAGATACGTCTATTTGCGGAGGGAAAAGAGATAAAAAAAATATACAATGAGAGTGTTAATCGTAATATTTTACGAGTGTATGGAGGTATTTTTATGGAACGGTTATGGACGAAATCATTTATTCAAATGACTTTCGCAATGTTATTTTTATTTACAGGATTTTATTTACTTGTTCCAACGCTCCCGCTCTTTATTAAAGAGATAGGTGGCAATGAATCGCAAGTTGGACTTATGATGGGGATGTTTACAATAGCTGCTGTTGTAATACGACCGATTATTGGAGGAATGTTAGATCAATATGGTAGAAGATCCTTTATTATTTTCGGACTCATCTTTTTTGGCTTAACGATGTATTCCTATAATATAGCATCGACTATTGTCCTTTTAGCTGTTTTACGTGTTATTCACGGAGTAACATGGGCTGTTTCTACAACAGCTGTTGGAACAGCAATAACGGATATTATTCCAGATTCACGCCGCGGTGAAGGTATGGGTTGGTACGGGATGGCGATGACAATTGCAATGGCGATCGGACCTATGATTGGATTATGGGTTGTGCAAAATTATTCATTTGATGGTCTATTTTTATTAGCGACGTTGTTATCTTTTATGGCAGTCGTATTATCATTAATAACGAAGATCCCATTTACGCCACAAAAAGAAAAAGGGAAAATTCAGCTATTTGAGAAATCCGTATTAACAATCACGATTGTAGTATTCTTTTTATCGTTTGCATATGGAGGAATAACAACCTTTTTACCGTTATTTGCATCATCAATTCATGTAAACCCGGGAACTTTCTTTCTTGTATATGCAATTGCATTAACAATTGTAAGACCAATTTCAGGGAAACTATTAGATAAGTATGGAGAAGTATTCATTATACTTCCAGCATTATGTATTACTATTTTAGCTATAGTTGTTTTAACTATTTCAAATGGTTTGATAGGTGTAATTATCGCAGCAACATTATACGGTATTGGATTTGGTTCAGCGCAGCCAGCTTTGCAAGCGGCAATGCTTACAATTGTCGATCCGAGTAAAAGAGGAGTTGCAAATGCTTCATTTTTTACAGCGTTTGATTTAGGAATCGGGTTAGGTGCTATTTTACTTGGAGTTGTTTCACAAATGTTTGGTTATCGTATTTTATTTTCAGGGAGTGCAATTTCAGCATTGATAGCCTTAATTATTTTCGTCTTCTTTGTAAAACAACGATTAGGAAAAAAAGAGTTTGCGTAAACTGGAGGAATAAAGATGAGAATTTCAATTGATCGTAAAGCTCTGCAATGGTTCCAGGAAGAATTACGTATAAAGCACGGTGAATCTGTACGTTTTACTGTAAGGTACGGAGGGGATAGTTCAATTCAGCCCGGATATTCTTTAGGGGTTGTTGCTGAGAAACCCGATGGCGAAATAGTGTCAGTTGAGAAGGAAGGTATTATATTTTTTGTAGATTCTGATGATCTTTGGTATTTTCAAAACTATGATTTATTTGTAAGTTATCATGAGGAAATGGAAGAAATTCAATTTAATTATGTAAAATAATAACTTTATTAAAAATGAATAAGTTTTATATAAAAATTATATTTAAGAGATAGTGAAATAAATATCATATAGTAACGAGCTGTATTTATGTACAGCTCGTTTTTTCTATTTCTCAAATAAAATTAGAATAATTGTATATTTGGCGGTGTTATATGAAAAATCTTTATATCTTGTTTTTGAAAATACGCAAAGAAGTCTATCCTTTCTTTATAAAATATAAGAATTATTTTCAAAAAATTGTATTGTTACAGTAAGAAAAGTGTAGGAAACTTATCATTATAAAATAAATTGAAATCTTCTAAAAACTCTGATACATTGAAATAGAAATGTAGTTTCACAATATTGTAAAGGCTTACAGTTATGTGCACGAAGATCTATTAGGATTGGAGGAAATAATGATGAAAGCTGAAGAGAAATTTTCCCCGGGATTAGATGGTATAGTGGCAGCGGAGACGAAAATCTCGTTTCTTGACACAGTAAAAGGTGAAATTGTAATTCAAGGGTATGACTTAATCGAACTCTCAAAAACAAAAGAGTATTTAGACATTGTGCACCTTTTATTGGAGGAACACCTACCGAATGAAGATGAAAAAGTAACACTTGAAAAGAAATTAAAAGAAGAATATGCAGTACCAGAAGGTGTATTCAACGTACTAAAGGCATTGCCTAAAGAGACGCATCCCATGGATGGATTACGTACAGGTGTGTCAGCGTTAGCTGGTTACGATAATGATATCGAAAACCGCTCGTTAGAAGTGAATAAAAGCCGAGGGTACAAGCTGCTAAGTAAAGTGCCAAACATTGTAGCGAATAGCTATCATATTTTAAATAATGAGGAGCCAATTGAACCTCTTAAAGAATTATCTTATAGTGCGAATTTCTTCTATATGTTAACTGGTAAAAAACCAACTGAACTTGAGGAAAAGATCTTTGATCGTTCCCTTGTTTTATATAGTGAGCATGAAATGCCAAACTCTACATTTACAGCTCGCGTTATTGCATCAACACAATCAGATTTATACGGTGCCTTAACAGGTGCAGTTGCATCTTTAAAAGGAAGTTTACATGGCGGTGCAAATGAAGCGGTTATGTACATGCTTTTAGAAGCTGGTAATGTTGAGAAATTTGAAGAGTTATTACAGAAGAAACTATATAACAAAGAAAAAATTATGGGCTTTGGACACCGTGTTTATATGAAGAAGATGGATCCAAGAGCACTTATGATGAAGGAAGCTTTAAAACAGTTATGTGATGTAAAAGGTGATTATACACTATATGAAATGTGTGAAGCTGGAGAAAAGATTATGGAAAAAGAAAAAGGAATTTATCCAAATCTTGATTATTATGCAGCTCCAGTATATTGGATGCTAGGTATTCCAATTCAACTTTACACACCAATCTTCTTTAGCTCTAGAACAGTGGGGTTATGTGCGCACGTTATTGAGCAACATGCAAATAATCGTTTGTTCCGTCCTCGTGTAAATTATATTGGCGAGCGACATGTACTTAGTAAATAAGAACAACTGGGGAGTTGTTAGCGCCGCCCGCCAGATGGGTGTTTGACCGACACCCATCATTAATAATAACGAATTTTCGACAGAAAGGGAAGAATAGCATGATTAAAACAAATGAAATTAAGCAAAAAGATGCATTATTAGAAGAGATTACCGATTATGTATTAAATAAAGAGGTTACTAGTGCAGAAGCATTCAGTACAGCTCGTTACGTATTACTTGATACACTTGGATGTGGAATTTTAGCACTGCAATATCCAGAATGTACGAAATTACTAGGACCAGTTGTGCCAGGAACAATCGTGCCAAATGGTACACGTGTACCAGGTACGTCTTATGTACTAGATCCAGTAAAAGGTGCATTTAATATCGGATGTATGATCCGTTGGTTAGACTATAACGATACTTGGCTTGCAGCAGAGTGGGGACATCCATCTGATAACCTAGGCGGAATTTTAGCAGTTGCAGATTATATTAGCCGTGTTCGTATTTCAGAAGGAAAAGAAGCTTTAAAAGTACGTGAAGTATTAGAAATGATGATTAAAGCACATGAAATTCAAGGCGTGCTTGCTTTAGAAAACAGCTTAAACAGAGTTGGTCTTGACCATGTATTATATGTAAAAGTAGCAACAACTGCAGTAGTTGCGAAAATGCTTGGCGGAACACGTGAAGAAATCTTTAATGCATTATCACATGCGTGGATTGATAATTCTAGTCTTCGTACATATCGTCATGCTCCAAATACGGGCTCACGTAAATCATGGGCTGCAGGTGACGCAACGAGCCGCGGTGTTCATCTTGCAATGACTGCTCTAAAAGGTGAAATGGGTTATCCAACAGCATTATCTGCGCCAGGATGGGGATTCCAAGATGTATTATTCAATAAACAAGAATTAAAATTAGCAAGACCACTAGAGTCATATGTAATGGAAAATGTATTATTTAAAGTGTCATATCCAGCAGAATTCCATGCACAAACGGCTGCAGAATGTGCAGTGAAGTTGCATCCGGAAATTAAAGAGAGATTAGATGAAATTGACCGTATTACAATTACAACTCATGAATCAGCAATTCGTATTATTGATAAAGAAGGTCCATTAAATAACCCAGCTGATCGTGATCATTGCTTACAATACATTACGGCAATTGGTTTATTAAAAGGAGATATCGTTGCAGACGATTATGAAGATGCAGTAGCAAACGATCCACGTGTAGATGAATTACGTAATAAGATGGTTGTTGTTGAAAACAAACAGTACAGTTTAGATTACCTTGACCCGAACAAGCGCTCAATCGCCAACGCTGTTCAAGTTCACTTTAAAGATGGCACAGTAACAGAAAATGTGGAATGTGAATATCCGCTTGGTCACCGCTTCCGTAGAGACGAAGCAATTCCAAAAGTTGTTCAAAAATTCACTGCAAATATGGCAGGTCATTATTCTAGTAAGCAACAAGAACAAATTCATGAAGTTTGTTTAAATGAAGAAAAACTAGAAAATATGAATGTAAACGAATTTGTAGATCTATTCTTAATTTAATAATAGGGGGGAATTTAGAATGGCTTGGGTTGTGAAAAAACAGTCAACACAAGAGGAGCTTGCGAATCGATTCCGAGCTTTAGTAGAAGCAAATGAAATTTTGCAAATTCCAGGTGCTCATGATGCAATGGCAGCTCTTGTTGCGAAAAATACAGGTTTTTCAGCTCTTTATTTATCAGGAGCCGCTTATACTGCAAGTAAAGGTTTACCAGATTTAGGTATCGTGACGTCTACTGAAGTGGCTGAGAGAGCAAGAGATTTAGTAAGAGCTACAGACTTACCTGTTCTTGTTGACATTGATACAGGATTTGGTGGTGTACTAAATGTGGCGAGAACAGCTGTAGAAATGGTGGAAGCGAAAGTAGCAGCTGTCCAAATTGAAGATCAGCAATTACCAAAAAAATGTGGACATTTAAATGGTAAGAAACTTGTTACTACAGAAGAATTGGTTCAAAAAATTAAAGCGATTAAAGAAGTTGCACCGAGCTTATACATTGTAGCACGTACTGATGCTCGTGGCGTTGAAGGATTAGATGAAGCAATTGAAAGAGCAAATGCATATGTAAAAGCAGGTGCAGACGCAATTTTCCCTGAAGCGCTTCAATCAGAGGAAGAATTCCGTCTATTTAATAGTAAGGTAAATGCACCTTTGCTTGCGAATATGACTGAATTCGGAAAAACTCCATATTATAGTGCAGAGGAATTTGCGAATATGGGTTTCCAAATGGTTATTTATCCTGTAACTTCACTTCGCGTTGCAGCGAAAGCGTATGAAAATGTGTTTGCTTTAATTAAAGAAACAGGTTCTCAAAAAGATGCACTTTCTAATATGCAAACGAGAAGTGAATTATACGAAACAATTTCATATCATGACTTTGAAGAGTTAGATACTGGTATTGCAAAAACAGTATTATCAGAAGATCAATAGATAAAGCAGCGAAGGCGATGAAAATACATCTTTGGCAAAATAAAATGCTTGATGTGAAAAATCATCGCCTTCTATTTTCAAAAAAGATATTCCACTCATCGTAGACGAGCATAAGCAAAAAGCTATGAAAGCCGAATGATAGGGGGATACATATGGAGAAAACGAAGTTACCATGGGATGAATTCTTTTCACTTAATAAAGATATAAATCATACTTACTTTACACCAGAAGATTTTTCAGGTGATGAAGATTTAATCGCAAAAACGACAGAACAATTCGTTAAACAAGAAATTGTTCCACAAATGGAGAATATTGAACAACATAACTATAAAGTTTCTCGTCAATTATTTGAGAAAGCTGGGGAACTTGGATTATTAGGCATTGAGGTACCAGAAGATTATGGCGGGTTCGAGTTAGGAAAGGCTGTCTCAGGTCTTGTAGCAGAGAAAATGGGTTACGCTGGTGCGTTTAGCGTTTCTTTTAATATACACGCTGGTGTCGGTACATTGCCTTACATATATTATGGAACGAAAGAGCAAAAAGAAAAATATTTACCGAAAATCGCATCGGGAGAATGGATTGGGGCTTATGCTTTAACAGAGCCAAATGCTGGTTCGGATGCATTAAGTGCAAAAACAAGCGCCGTATTGAATGAAGAGGGAACAGCTTGGAAGTTAAATGGTGAGAAGCAATGGATTACAAATGCTCATATGGCAGATGTATACGTTGTTTTTGCGAAGACAAATAAAGGAATGACAGCGTTTATTGTCGAAAGAACATGTGAAGGTGTATCTATTGGATTAGAAGAAAAGAAAATGGGGATTAAAGGTTCTTCAACAGCGACTCTTATTTTAGAAGATGTTGTCATCCCTGCTGAAAATGTTTTAGGGGAAGTTGGGAAAGGGCATCACGTAGCCCTTAATATTCTTAACTTTGCTAGACTTAAACTTGCTTTTGGAAATATTGGAACAGCAAAACAAGCAATTGGTTTGTCGGTTCAATATGGAAAAGAGCGAAAACAGTTCCAAACGGAATTAGTAGACTTTACGATGATTCAAGAGAAAATTGCAAATATGATCATTGCTACATATGGAGCCGAAAGTGCAGCTTATCGTACGGCAGGTGTAATCGATGAAGCAATTCATGAGAGCGATGAAGATCTTATGAAGAAAATGTCCCAATTTGCAATTGAATGTGCACTGAATAAAGTAAATGCTTCTGAAACACTTGCTTATATCGTAGATGAAGCTGTACAAATTCATGGTGGTTACGGTTATATGCAAGAGTATGAGGTAGAACGATTATATCGTGATGCTAGAATTAGTCGTATTTTTGAAGGAACGAACGAAATTAATAGATTAACAGTTGCCAAAATGTTAATGAAGCAAATCGAACAATTAGAAGATACTGAAGTAGAAAGTGATGTAGCAAATGTAGAAAGAAACCATCGTTACATTTTATTAGCGAAAAAATTGTTGAAACAATCTTTGAAAACGCTCTCTAAAACTCCAGGCCTAAAAATTGACCAAGAACAAGAATATTCACGTGTAATTTCAAATATGTTGACGGACGTGTACGTCATGGAATCAGCGTTTTTACGTACGAGAAAAGCGGTAAGTAAAAATGGTGAGGAAAAAGAACGTACGAAGCAATTAATAACGGATGTTATTTGTGAAGAAGGATACCGTAAAGTAGAAGAAGCGGCGATTTCTGTACTTTCAGCGGCTGTCACAGAAGAACAAGATAGACATGTGATTTTAGCTGAAATCCGTCAATTATTAGTGCCTTTATACACGAACGTATTTACGAAGAAGAGAGAAATTGCGAAAGCTATTATAAATCGCGGGAAATATATTGTGTAAATAGGAGGAAAGCGATATGAAAAAGATTGGTTTTATCGGTTTAGGTAACATGGGCCTTCCAATGTCAAAAAATCTAGTTAAATCAGGTTACACAGTATATGGCGTGGACTTAAATAAAGAGGCGGAAGCGTCCTTTGAAAAAGAAGGCGGAATTATCGGTCTATCAATCTCAAAACTAGCAGAAACATGTGATGTAGTTTTTACAAGTTTACCTTCACCTCGCGCTGTTGAAGCGGTATATTTTGGAGCAGAAGGATTATTTGAAAATGGTCACTCGAATGTAGTTTTCATTGATACAAGTACGGTATCGCCGCAGTTAAACAAACAGTTAGAGGAAGCTGCAAAGGAAAAGAAAGTAGACTTTTTAGCAGCACCTGTGAGCGGTGGTGTAATAGGAGCCGAAAACCGTACATTAACGTTTATGGTTGGTGGATCAAAAGACGTATATGAGAAAACGGAATCTATCATGGGCGTACTAGGCGCGAACATTTTCCACGTTAGTGAGCAGATTGATAGTGGTACAACTGTTAAGTTAATTAATAACTTATTAATTGGTTTTTATACAGCTGGTGTGAGTGAAGCTTTAACATTAGCGAAAAAGAATAATATGGATTTAGATAAAATGTTTGATATTTTAAATGTAAGTTACGGTCAAAGTAGAATTTATGAACGTAATTATAAAAGTTTTATAGCACCTGAAAACTACGAGCCAGGATTTACTGTGAACTTATTGAAGAAAGATTTAGGATTTGCAGTTGACTTAGCTAAGGAAAGCGAACTCCATTTACCGGTAAGCGAAATGTTATTAAACGTATATGACGAAGCGAGTCAAGCTGGATATGGTGAAAACGATATGGCTGCTTTATATAAGAAAGTTAGCGAGCAATTAATTTCTAATCAAAAATAAATTATACAAAGGAGAGAATACAATGATTACAACTGAAATTAAACGAGTAAAAAATCACATTAACGGTGAGTGGGTTGAATCGACAGGTACGGAAGTAGAAGCAGTTCCAAATCCAGCGACTGGAAAAATTATCGCTTACGTTCCACTATCTCCAAAAGAAGATGTTGAAAAAGCTGTTGAAGCGGCAAAAGCAGCATTCGAAACATGGTCTAAAGTACCAGTTCCAAATCGTTCAAGAAATTTATATAAATATTTACAGCTATTACAAGAAAACAAAGATGAGCTTGCAAAAATCATTACGCTAGAAAATGGTAAGACGCTAACGGATGCAACAGGTGAAGTACAGCGTGGTATTGAAGCGGTAGAACTTGCAACATCTACGCCAAATTTAATGATGGGTCAAGCACTTCCGAATATCGCTAGCGGAATTGATGGATCGATTTGGCGCTACCCAATCGGAGTTGTTGCTGGTATTACACCGTTTAACTTCCCGATGATGATTCCGTTATGGATGTTCCCACTTGCAATTGCTTGCGGTAATACATTCGTATTAAAAACATCTGAAAGAACGCCACTTTTAGCGGAGCGACTTGTAGAATTATTCTATGAAGCAGGTTTCCCAAAAGGCGTATTAAATTTAGTGCAAGGCGGAAAAGATGTTGTAAATAGCATTTTAGAAAATAAAGATATTCAGGCTGTTTCGTTCGTTGGCTCTGAGCCGGTAGCTCGTTACGTATATGAAACAGGTACGAAACACGGAAAACGTGTACAAGCATTAGCAGGTGCGAAAAACCATGCGATTGTAATGCCAGATTGCAATCTTGAGAAAACAGTACAAGGTGTAATTGGATCTGCATTTGCAAGTAGTGGAGAGCGCTGCATGGCATGCTCAGTAGTAGCAGTAGTGGATGAAATTGCTGATGAATTTATTGATGTATTAGTAGCAGAAACGAAAAAATTAAAAGTAGGCGATGGCTTTAACGAAGATAACTATGTTGGACCATTAATCCGTGAATCTCATAAAGAGCGCGTTTTAGGCTATATTAATAGCGGTGTAGCAGATGGGGCAACTTTATTAGTAGATGGCCGTAAAATTAATGAAGAAGTTGGAGAAGGTTACTTTGTAGGTGCGACAATCTTTGATGGCGTGAATCAAGAAATGAAAATTTGGCAAGATGAAATTTTTGCTCCAGTATTAAGTATTGTACGTGTTAAAGATTTAGAAGAAGGTATTAAACTAACAAATCAATCTAAATTTGCAAATGGTGCGGTTATTTATACGTCAAATGGTAAACATGCACAAACATTCCGTGATAATATCGATGCTGGTATGATTGGTGTAAACGTAAACGTTCCAGCACCAATGGCATTCTTCGCATTTGCAGGAAATAAAGCTTCATTCTTTGGTGATTTAGGTACAAATGGTACAGATGGCGTTCAATTCTATACACGTAAAAAAGTTGTAACTGAGCGCTGGTTTTAATATAGAGTAAACAACCAAATCAGTTATTAGATGAAAACCACCACTATTAATAGTGGTGGTTTTCGTCTTGTTAATTATTTTTTTCAAAAGCTAGTTTAATACCAAATCCAATTAGGACGACTCCTGTTAGCCCTTGAATATAACGTTGCGTCTTCGGTTTTTTCATAAAAGCACTAATTTTATCAATTAAAAATATATAAAATGCAAACCAAATGACTGTTAAAACGAGGTAAGTAAGGCCCATTACAAGAAGTTGAATAAATGTATTATGATTTGGATTTAAAAATTGTGGTAAAAAAGTTAAAAAGAAGACTGCTACTTTAGGATTTAATAAATTTGTAAGAAATCCTTGGCGAAAGCAAGAAGTATGTTCGTTTTCATTATTCAAAGATAGATCATTTGTATCTAAGTTTTCTTTGTTTCTTACTGCTAAAAGGGCTTTAATACCGATATATATTAAATAGAGAGCCCCAACGTACTTGAAAATAGAAAATAAAAGAGCTGACTTTACAATAAGTGCAGAAAGACCAATTACAGCAGCTAAAGTATGAATTAATAGTGCAATACATGTACCAAACACTGTTTTCACTCCACCGACTTTACCAGCAACCAATGTATTTTTCGTAGCCATTGCTGTATCTGGACCAGGTAAAATGATAAGGCAAATAGACATAATGATGAAAAGAAGATAATTTTCTATCATAGCCGCCCCTCCTTTTTATTTTTAGAATATTTGATTAAAATCAGTGTAGCACAAAAATGGATTTAATAAAATTAAATTTTATTAAAAATAATTAAATAAAAAGGCTATATAGTAGCTGTAATTACACTACTATATAGCCTCGATTTTATACCGCTATTTGCGGGTAGTAAGATTTTCACCGCACAAGATTTAGCTGAAGCAAAGAAGTTAGGTGGGGGATGAACAAAATATCCCCTCATGACAATTTCATTTTATGCATTAAGTAAGTTAAAGAAACGATTCACATCTTCTTCTGAAACGTCACTTAACTGTTTATATTTATAATTCGGATTTTGATCTTTATCAACGACAACGGAGCGTACTCCTTCGAAGAAATCTTCATGTCTCATGAAGTTTTTAGCAAGTATAAGGTCCGTAGCGAAACATTCTTCAACGGATTTATCTTGTCCATCAATAAACTGTTTTAATGTTACTTTTAGTGAAATAGGGGATTTTGATAACAGTGTTTCTTTCGTTTTTAGAGCAAAGGAACTTTCATCTTTCTCCAATGAATGGATGATTTCTTCAATTGTATCGAAAGCAAAATGTGAATTGATTACTTCTAATGAAGGAGCGAGCTCGCTTTCTAAGTTTGGAGCAGTTGCAAATGTACGAATAACTTCTTTTAAATTAGTATGTACATCATCTTCTTTATGCCAATTTACACTTTCAAGTTCAGTAAGAAACTCTGGTAATGAATCAGATGTCATAAAGTAATCTGCAGCATTAATAAATAATACGTCAGAAGCTTTTAAAATAGATGCTGTTAAAGCAACGAATCGTCCTGTATATCCAGGCGCTTTATTTAAGAAATATGCAGCTCCGACGTCTGGGAAGAAGCCGATATTCATCTCTGGCATTGCCCATTTCGTACGCTCAGTTACAATGCGATACTTCGCACCATTTGTAAGACCGACACCACCGCCCATTACAATTCCATCTAAACAAGCAATAATCGGTTTTGTATATTGATAAATATATGTATCAATTTCATACTCTTCTTCAAAAAAACGTTCTGCATGTTGCAATGCCACTTCATTGGAACGCGCTTCATAAAGAGTTTTAATGTCGCCACCTGCACAAAAACCTTTTGTGCCAGCTCCTTTTAACACGATAAGTGCAATACGCTCATCGTGTTCCCACTCTTTAAGTTTTTGTCCGATAGGTTGTAACATGTCATAAGATAAAGAATTAAGTGCTTTTGGACGGTTTAAAGTAATTGTCGCAACGCCGTTTTCACTAACAGAAAATAAAACTTGTTCAGTCATAATGCATCCTCCCTTACATATCTTCTTATTCTTAATTCTTGATATGTACTGAAATGTCCTTTATAAATTTTGTCAAAAGTTGACGGTAAATATTAATTTGGTCACTGCATATTTTGACGAGTTATCTTTGCAGGATTTCAGAGACTGAGGGGGAATATTACAACATTACTGTAAGTGTAATTATTTGAAGTTATAATGATAAAAGCGCTATTATATAGGTGTGAAATGTTCATTATCAATTCTAAAAGTGTGTTTGAAGAAAAAATAAATCGTACAATTGTAATAAAAAATTTTACATTGAATTAGAAATAGAGAAAGGAGAAATCGGAATGCCAGGACCTTTACTATTGTCGGTTATTATTTTGTCTTTTTTAATGATAGGAATAACGCAGTATTTTCATCATACAGATACGACAGAAGAAGTGAAGGATAAAGTACGTCTCGTATTTCCGATTTTTATAATATCTATTTCATTCTGTATTTTATTAAATAAAGATGGCTACATTGTCGCAGTGTTCTCATTTTTCGTCGCAATCGTCTTAATTACCGTTTTATATTATGTAATGAAAGACTTTATACAAAAATAAAGATGTCACAATAGGCATTTTTATTTTGGGGGAAATGTAAAATTTCACATACCGTATTTTATATAAAATACATAAAGCATATAACAATAGAAAAGTGTGTACTTTGCTGTGTATGTACTTGTCAATCTTGCATAGCCACTATACTATTAAAATGTAGAGATTATAAAAAGGGGTTGTATCTATCATGAAATTTGAGATGCACACAAAAATTATTTCAAATGAAAAAGAAGTAAGATTACATATTGAAGAAAATATATTTCAATTAATATTGGATGGTTACCACTTATTTACAATTAAAGAAATATTGCCTTTATATAAATCAAATGAAGAAAGAATTGGAAGTGCAACGATATTGAAACTAGAGTGGGAGAACGGAAAAACTACAATAAACTATCAACTCGTTTCACTAAAATCAGTAAATTAAAAGGAGTAGAAAAATATGAAGTTATTTCATACAGCGGATTGGCATTTAGGAAAGCTTGTTCATGGCGTGTATATGACTGAAGACCAAAAGATTGTATTAGATCAGTTTGTACAGGCTGTTGAAGAAGAAAAACCAGATGCTGTAATTATTGCAGGGGATTTATATGACCGAGCAATTCCACCTACAGAAGCAGTAGACTTATTAAATGATGTGCTGCAAAAAATAGTTATTGATTTACAAACACCAGTTATTGCAGTAGCTGGTAATCATGATAGTCCGGATCGTATCCATTTTGGAAGTAGTTTAATGAAAAAACAAGGATTACATATTGCAGGTCAATTTCAATTCCCGTACGAACCTGTTGTACTAAATGATGAATATGGAGAGGTTCACTTCCATCTAATACCGTATGCAGACCCAAGTATAGTTAGACACGTGTTGAAAAATGAAGACGTACGTTCTCATGATGATGCGATGCGCATTTTTATGAATGAGCTCTCTGAAACGATGGATAAAGAAGCTAGACATGTATTTGTTGGACATGCATTTGTAACTTCTTCAGGAGAAGCGGAGGAGAATACAAGTGATGCAGAACGACCACTTTCAATTGGTGGTGCTGAATATGTAAATAGTCATTATTTTGATAAGTTTCATTACACAGCGCTTGGACATTTACATCAAGCGCATTTCGTACGTAATGAGACCATTAGATATTCAGGTTCACCACTTGCCTATTCAATTTCTGAAGAGAAACATAAAAAAGGTTATTACATTGTAGAACTGAATGAAACTGGTGAAGTAGCAATTGAAAAAAGGTTACTTTCACCACGTCGTAAAATGCGAACAGTAGAAGCGAAAATAGATGAATTATTACAGCACCCAGTAAGTGAAGATTACGTATTTGTAAGATTATTAGACGAAAACCCTGTCTTACAGCCAATGGAGAAAATACGATCTGTATATCCAAATGCAATGCACGTTGAAAGAGCGATGCAAAGGCGAGAACTCACAGATACAAATGAAGTAACGGTTTCAAGACATAAAACGGATGATTTATCTCTTTTAAAGGCTTTCTATAAAGAAATGAAAGGGTTAGATTTATCAGAAGAGAAAGAACGCCTATTTATAGATGTATTACAAACAGTGCAAGAACGGGAAGGTGAACGAGGATGAGACCGATTCAGCTTATTATGACAGCATTCGGGCCATATAAACAGAAAGAAGTAATCGATTTTGAAGATCTTGGAGAACATCGTATTTTCGCTATTTCTGGGAATACGGGAGCTGGAAAAACAACGATTTTTGATGCGATTTGTTATGTGTTATATGGTGAGGCTAGTGGAGAAGAACGTAGTGATACGAGCATGCTTCGAAGTCAATTTGCTGATGATAATGTTTATACAAGTGTTGAATTAACCTTTCAGTTAAAAGGGAAACGCTATGAAATAAAACGACAACTTGGACATAAAAAACAAGGGAATAAGACCATTACAGGACATGCAGTAGAATTATATGAAGTTATTGATGGAGAAAACGTTCCAGCCGTCGATCGTTTTCATGTAACAGACGTAAACAAAAAAGTGGAAGATTTAATTGGGTTAAGTAAACATCAATTTAGCCAAATTGTTATGTTACCCCAAGGGGAATTCCGAAAACTATTAACATCTGAGACGGAAAACAAAGAAGAGATTTTACGTCGTATTTTTAAAACGGATCGTTATAAATTAATGCGTGAGTTACTTGATCAAAAGAGAAAACAATGGAAAGATGTCTTGCAAGAAAAACAAAAAGAGAGAGAGCTCTATTTCCGTAATGTTTTTAAATTACCAATCCGTGATGGAGCATTATTAGAGACATTAGTGGCACAAGAACATGTAAATACGCATCAAGTAGTAGAAGCGTTAGAACAAGAAACAACCGTGTATAAGGCAGAGGTTGAGCAATTACAAGTAGAACAAGATGTTCAAACGAAGCAATTAAAGGATGCAGAAACACGTTTTCATGCAGCAAAATCTGTAAATGAGAAATTTATAGATTTACAACAAAAGAATGAGAAATATAACACTTTACAAGAGAACCGTGCAGCAATTGAAAGGAAAGAAAAATCCTTTAAACGTGCGGAACAAGCAAAGCGCTTATTACCATTTGAACAATGGTATGAAGAAGCGATGGAAAATGAGCAGAAAGCTGAAAGTTTGTTAAAACAGATAAGCGTCAAACAAGAACAGATAATGAATAGCTTTGAACTTGCTCAGGAGAAGTATGAAGTAGTAAAGAATAAAGAAGCTGAGCGAGAAGAGGCTAAAAAACTTGTTCAAAGATTAGAAGAGTTACAAGCGATTATTGAATCATTAGCTGAGAGAAAGCTGAATTTACAAAATACCGAAATCCAAATAGGGAAATTAAAAGAAAGTATGCAAAAGTTAGATCAACAACTAGAAGAGCATACAAACAAAAAGCAGAGAATGTCTGATGAATTGCAGCAATTAGAACAAGCACTTGAGCAATATGTAGCTAAAGTAGAAGAACTAACGAATATGCGAGAAGATGCAAAAGTTTTAAAGCAAGCATATGATGTTTGGCAAGAAAAACAAAAATTCGAGCAAGAAAAAGAAGCGGCAAATAATAAAATGCAAGTGGCAGTTCGTGCATATGAAAACATGGAGCGCCGCTGGTTAAGTGAACAAGCTGGTATATTAGCTCTTCATTTACATGACGGTGAATCTTGTCCGGTATGTGGTAGTACGAATCATCCGCAAAAAGCTACAGAGCAAAGTAATGCGATCGATGAAAAAGAGTTAAACGATTTAAGAGATAAGAAGAACATTGCTGAAAAATTACATGTGCAAGTAGAGGAGAAATGGAATTTCTATCGACTACAATATGAACAAGTGATAGAAGAAGTTGTGAAGCGCGGCTACAACTCGGAAAAATTAGCTGAAACATATAGTGCACTTGTTCAAAAAGGAAAACAATTAGCTGCAGACGTTAATACGTTAAAAGCAAGTGAAGAAACACGTAAGCAGATTGCTGCGAACATGAAAAGCGTAGAAGAAAAAATAGAAGAACTTCAGAAACAAAAACGAGAAGTGGAAACAATGCAGCACCGTACAGAAATGGAGTGTATGCAACTTCGTACGTCATATGAACATGATAAACGAAATATTCCAGAAAACTTACAAACAGTACAAGCCTGGAAAGCACAGTTTGACCAAGCTATGCAGGAACTTAGGTTAATGGAGGACGAATGGAAGAAAGTGCAGGAAGCGTATCAGCATTGGCAAAATGAAAATATACGTATTCAAGCAGAACAAAAAGGTGCTTCTAATCAATTTGAAAGTGCAAAATTAAAGAAAGAAGAGACTTTCGCACGCTTTATGAAAGAGCTAGAACAAAGCGGGTTTACAGACGAATTCACGTATAAAGAAGCCAAATTAAGCGATCACGAGATGGAAATGTTACAAAAAGAAATTCAAGGTTATTATTCATCGCTTGAAGTGCTTGCAAAACAAATTGAAGAGTTACAAGCTGAATTAAAAGATAAAGAGTATATGGATATTACAGCGTTAGGTGAACACATAACAGAATTACAAATTAATCTCGATATCATTAAAGAAAAACGTCAACGTGCGCAAAATGCGGTAACATATATTTCTGATTTACATGAAAACATTAGACGTATTGATGAGCAAATTCATGAGGAAGAAAAAGCCTTCCAAGAACTTGTTGACTTATATGAAGTAATGAAAGGTGATAACGAGAGCCGTATATCATTTGAACGTTACATCTTAATTGAGTATTTAGAACAAATTGTTCAAATTGCAAACGAACGATTACGTAAATTATCAAACGGACAATTTTATTTAAAACGAAGTGAACGAGTTGAAAAGAGAAATCGTCAAAGTGGATTAGGCTTAGATGTGTACGATGCATACACTGGCCAAACGCGCGATGTAAAAACATTATCCGGCGGAGAGAAATTTAATGCATCACTTTGCCTAGCGCTAGGAATGGCAGATGTCATTCAAGCATATGAAGGTGGTATTTCCATCGAAACGATGTTCATCGATGAAGGGTTCGGTTCATTAGATGAAGAATCATTAACGAAAGCAGTAGACGCCTTAATTGACTTACAAAAATCAGGTCGATTTATCGGTGTCATTTCACACGTACAAGAGCTGAAAAACGCAATGCCGGCTGTATTAGAAGTAACGAAGCAGAAGGATGGGTGTAGTCAGACGCGGTTTGTGGTGAAGTAAGCTTAAAAAATGGAGTAGGGAATCTACCGATACTTTTAGTGTCATATGTATGAATAATAAAACGTCGTCTCTTCATATTGGAGGCGACGTTTTATTTTATAAAATATCTATGAATTATCTGTAGAAGGCGGCGTATTCTCCAAACGATTATAAGCTTTAAAAGCTGAAATTGCTGAGATAACCCCGCCTACTAAAAATAAAGTCGATCCTCCAACTAAGATGATACGACTGACATATGTTTCCCGTGCTTCTTCGACTTCTTCTTGTAACGCTGTAGGCATATGAATCCTCCCTTTATAAAAGTTGTTTTATAAATAGTATATACAAACGCCTAAAATGTGTTAAAATAACTGATGATTTTATGCAGTGGGTAATTAGATGAGTAGGATGCGAGTGGCTAAGTAAATCTTCATCACAAATTTATGTGAACTTCACATAGAGCACATATTAACATTGTATTATGTATATGTACCAAATAAATAAATAAAGTAAATGTAAGTTCTGTTTTCAAAAATTTAAAATCCTTTTATTTCTATATGAAAGTTTTAATCAAGGGTTTTAAAAAATTTGGAAATAGATCTTATGAATATGGAATTCATATAAAAGGGGAATGTCTTATGACAACATATACGAGTGAAATGAGAAAAACTTTAGTTTCAGAAGAAGATGTAGATATTTTAAAAATTATGGCGCATCCAATCAGACTGCAAATTGTAAATGAATTAAGTACGAGAAAAACTTGTAATGTAACACAATTAACAGAGTTACTGAATATTCCGCAATCTACTGTTTCACAACATTTATCAAAAATGAAGGGTAAAGTGTTACGAGCAGAGAGAAGAGGTTTAGAAATTTATTATCATATTAACAATTTAAAAGCGAGTAAGATTGTTAATGTTTTAGGGTATATAAACTAGTGAAATATTTTTATATAAAATAGCCCCTGCTGTTGAGCAGGGGCTATTTTGTGTTGTTTTATGTATTTGTATTTAAAACTTTATAGTTTTTATGATTTACAATTGTTCGATCAAATTCAAAAGTACCACCGCTTACATTTGTAATTTCAACTAAGACCGATTCAGTATAAAGTTTTAATACAGATCCTGTAATCTTTAAATTATTTCGTTGAAAAAGTATAGTATCCCCTACGTTTGCTTTCATAGTACCTCCTCATTAAAGACAGAAATATTTTTTTATTATATATATTAAACCACGGATAGATATATTAGTGAATATTTAGTTTTATTTATTGGGAAAAAATTTGTTCTCTAATAGAAGAGTATAAAGTACTCTTATGTTAAAAGTTATATTTTATTTAAGTTTATCCCGCTATTTGCTGGGCAGTAAGACCCCCACCTCAAAATTCAGTGGAAGCAAAGAAGTTAGGTGGGGGCCCTGCTGCCCATAAAAGCCCGATTGGTGAGGGTTGATTAAAGTTTCACTTTATTATAAGCAAAGTAAATTGTTTTCAGCATTAGCGAAACAATATTTCTATGTAAATACTGCAGAGAAACAAATTATTCAAAAAACAGACACTATGTAGCACAAAACGTAAAGTAGATAAGTAAAGTTTTTTTCAGGAGTATAAGAAAAATATACGTTTATTAATAAGATCTCTAATTGGTAAAATTCCAATTAAAAACATAGAAAAACTTTAATATAAAAAGGTAATCAATTACAAATGGAGAAGTAATATATACGAAAGGAGAGATTTATATGAATAAAGGGAAAAAACAAGTTAGTCAACTTAGTTTTCTGGTGAATTTTATGAACGACAAGGGGAGTCTTGTGAAAATTTAATAGTATTATAGTATCCCCTTGTGAAAAAATGGTTGGGGGAATATATAAATGATAACAGAAATGAATATTAAAGTAGTTTGTGAAGAATCGTTTTCAAAAAGAGAAATAAAAATTTTAGAGACGTTTCTTTCAACTTTATCGGGGCATTCTAATGCTCTCGTTACAAAAGAGGGGATGTTTTTAAACCCATTAAGTAAAGAGAAGAGTGTGATTTATTATCACAACTTTGTATTTGTAAAATCACTTACAGAAGAAATGTGTGCAGAATTAAAAGAAGTTTTAACAAGACGTATTAAAAATGCTTTCATTATGATGGAATTTGTAGAGCCAATTGTTACATTTGAAGAAACAATTATAAACGTATAAAAAAAGTCAGGCTTATGAATTGAGCTAATAAAACCGTCTCTTTAATAAATAGTAAAGAGACGGTTTTATTGTTTCACTTTTTAAAAAAGAGTTCAAAAATAAATGTAAATCGATCTTATACAAAAACTACTTATTAAATAAGTGTTACGTATTTAATAAGTAGTTTTTGTATTTCATCCTTCGTTTTTTGTAACTGATTCTACGTTTTTGACGCTCTGTCTTGTAAGTGCTTACATAAACGAAAACATCTTATACAATGAAGGTGTCAAATCAAAAGAGGTGACCAAAATGAACATAAAAAAAGTAAATTTAGCGAATAGCATTGAAATAGAAAGAGGAGGCGGAAAGGTATGAAAAAATCAACTGTTAATCCATGGTTTGTTGTCCTTGGCACAGTTATAGTACAAATGGGGCTTGGGACGATATATACATGGAGTTTATTCAATCAGCCCTTAGTTAGTAAATACGGTTGGAGTCTTAACGCTGTTGCGATAACTTTCTCAATTACTAGTCTTTCTTTAGCATTTTCAACTTTATTTGCGAGTAAATTGCAAGAAAAATGGGGACTTCGTAAACTTATTATGATAGCTGGATTAGCATTAGGACTAGGATTAATACTTAGCTCACAAGCGTCCTCATTAATATTACTTTATGTACTAGCGGGAGTTGTTGTAGGTTATGCAGATGGTACAGCATATATCACTTCACTATCAAATTTAATAAAGTGGTTTCCAGAGCGTAAAGGTTTAATTGCTGGTATTTCTGTCTCTGCATATGGTTCAGGTAGCTTAATCTTTAAATACGTTAACGCACAGTTGATTGAATCAGTTGGTGTATCGCAAGCATTTATATACTGGGGTTTAATTGTTACAGCTATGATTGTAATTGGTGCTTGTTTAATCCATCAAGCTGCAGATCAAGGAGCAGTTCATGAAACAAAAACTAAGGAATACACAACGAAAGAAATGTTAGGCACAAAACAAGTATACTTATTATTTATCATGTTATTTACATCATGTATGAGTGGCTTATACTTAATTGGTATGGTAAAAGACATTGGTGTTCAACTTGTAGGACTTAGCGCAGCAACAGCAGCTAATGCGGTGGCTATGGTTGCAATCTTCAATACATTAGGTCGTATCATTTTAGGACCGTTATCGGATAAAATTGGGCGTTTAAAAATCGTTACTGGTACTTTTGTTGTTATGGCGAGTTCAGTCTTAGTTCTAAGTTTTGTAGATTTAAATTATGGTATTTACTTCGTATGTGTAGCAAGTGTAGCGTTTTGCTTTGGTGGAAATATCACTATTTTCCCAGCTATTGTTGGTGATTTCTTCGGTATGAAAAACCATAGTAAGAACTACGGAATTGTGTATCAAGGATTTGGATTTGGGGCGCTTGCAGGTTCCTTTATCGGTGCACTTCTAGGTGGATTCAAACCAACGTTCATGGTGATCGGTGTATTATGTGTCGTGTCATTCATTATCGCAATTTTAATTCAAGCACCTAAACAGAAAAAAGAACAAGAAGAAGAGTATCGCAGCGTAGCATAAGTATACAAATCTTCTATAACACTATGATTACGAAAAAGCATCCTATTCTATTAATTAGGATGCTTTTTTATGAGTTATTTTAACAAGGTTAAATTACTTTTGTGATTTTTATAGATGTAAAAGTGAGTGGAATACCCATTTGGAATATAATAAATTGATACATCATATTCGAAATATATATTAAATCTTAAATGATAAAGAAGACATTCATTAGTATTTGTAAGATATATTTTCAGAAAAATATTGAGAAAATATATACTTGAGTTTTTCATAAAGCATTGTAAATGAACGTATCTCTAGTTTATCTTCTTCAATTTTAAAAAGAGGAGTTTGAATTTTATTTATAATATAAGTACATTTAATGCGTTTAGGTATGATTTTATTAAGAAGCATTAAAATACTTTATCTGAAAAATAAAAAAAGATTGACAAGTTTATTGAGAAACATTATCATTTCGGTGTAAGATAGTAAATGAAAAACATTATCAATAAAATGGATTTTAAAGTAATGCGCACTTGACCAATTAGTTTAGTAAGTGTATTATTTTTTACAACATCACTGATAATGAAAATCAATATCATTTATGTTACTTAATGAAATTAATGTTTATGTGAAAGGATAGAGAAAATGAACTTAGGGGAATTTGATGGGCAAACAGTTTTAGTAACAGGTGCAGCACAAGGCATAGGCAGTGTTGTTGCCAAAATGTTTTTAGAAAGAGGAGCCACAGTTATTGCGGTTGATCAAAATGAAGAGGGGTTAAATGTACTCTTAAATCAAAATGAATTAAATAAAACACGTATGAAAACGTTTCGTTTAGATGTGAGTAATAGCGCTGCTGTTGAAGACATGGTAAATCATATTGCAAATGAAATAGCGCCAATAGATATTTTAATAAATGTTGCAGGGGTTTTACGTATGGGACCAATTCATTCGTTAAGTGATGAAGATTGGAATAAAACATTCTCTGTAAATACTACAGGGGTTTTCAATATGTCCCGAGCGGTAAGTAAAAATATGATGTTAAGAAAATCAGGGGCAATTGTTACAGTCGGTTCAAATGCGGCAAATACGCCGAGAATGGAGATGGCTGCGTATGCTGCGTCAAAGGCTGCAACGACGATGTTTATGAAATGTTTAGGACTAGAGCTTGCGGCATACAATATACGCTGCAACTTAGTTTCTCCAGGTTCTACTGAAACTGAGATGCAAAGATTACTATGGGCTGATGAGAATGGAGCTAAAAATATAATTGCTGGTTCTCAAAATACATATAGACTCGGAATTCCATTACAAAAAATTGCACAACCTTCAGAAGTTGCTGAAGCCGTGTTATTTTTAGCCTCAGATAGAGCAAGTCATATTACAATGCACAATTTATGTGTCGATGGCGGTGCTACGTTAGGAGTTTAATCAAAATTCAGGAGGTTATTATATTATGAATGAACATATAGCTGTAAAGGAATTGTCAGAAAAACTTTTAGAAGATTATAAGACTGAATCTTCATTCTTTTTTGCTTCACCAACTCGAACGATATTAGCAGAAGGAGAGTTTACTACAGTAAAACATCGTGAAATTGAAATTTTCCCAGAGCTTGTTCAAGCGACATTAAGTAATGCGAAACAAGCTGGAAATCCAAATCCTATCGTTGTGGGTGCTTTGCCATTCGATCGTAGAAAAGAAGTCCAACTTATCGTACCAGAATATAGTAGGATTTCTGAGCGTTTACAATTGGATACAACAAATCAGCTTGAAACAAATGAGAACGTAACATTTGAAATGACGCCAATGCCAGACCCTGAAGTTTATATGAATGGTGTGAAGCAAGGAATTAAAAAAATACAGGACGGTGATTTAAAGAAAATCGTTCTATCTAGATCGTTAGATGTTAAATCTTCGGAAAAGATTGATAAGCAAAAACTTCTGCGAGAATTAGCAGAGCATAATAAGCATGGTTATACATTTGCTGTGAATTTACCGAAAGATGAAAAAGAGAACAGTAAGACACTAATTGGAGCAAGTCCTGAATTACTTGTTTCACGTAATGGTATGCAAGTTATTTCTAACCCGTTAGCTGGTTCAAGGCCACGTAGTGAGGACCCAGTAGAAGATAAAAGAAGAGCAGAGGAATTACTTTCTTCTCCAAAAGATTTACATGAACATGCGGTAGTAGTGGAAGCGGTTGCCGCTGCACTTCGTCCGTATTGTCATACATTACATGTTCCAGAAAAGCCATCAGTTATTCATAGTGAAGCGATGTGGCATTTGTCTACAGAAGTGAAAGGTGAACTGAAGGATCCAAATACTTCTTCTTTACAATTAGCAATTGCCCTTCATCCTACGCCAGCAGTTTGCGGAACTCCGATGGAAAAAGCAAGAGAGGCTATACAGCATATTGAGCCATTTGACCGCGAGTTCTTTACAGGAATGCTAGGATGGAGCGATTTAAATGGAGATGGAGAATGGATTGTTACAATTCGTTGTGCTGAAGTACAAGAAAATACACTGCGTTTATATGCAGGAGCTGGAGTTGTTGCTGAGTCAAAACCAGAAGATGAGTTAGCAGAAACATCAGCTAAGTTCCAAACAATGCTAAAAGCTTTAGGGTTAAGAGATAGTTCACTTAATGAAAAATAGGGGGAAGAAAGAATGCTAGTAGGTTATACAGAATGGCCCAAAGAATTTGCCGATCGTTACCGAGAAGAAGGATGTTGGCTTGGTGAAACATTTGGAGGAGTGTTAAGAGAGCGGGCTGAGAAATATGGAGATCAAATCGCGGTTGTAAGTGGTAAGAAGCATATAACATATAGTGAACTTAATAAAAAGGTAGATCGTTTAGCAGCAGGTTTACTGAATTTAGGAATAAAGAAAGAGGACAGAGTTGTAATCCAGTTACCTAACATTATCGAGTTTTTCGAAATATGTTTTGCACTATTTCGAATTGGAGCGCTTCCTGTCTTTGCACTGCCGTCACATCGAAGCAGTGAAATTAGTTATTTTTGTGATTTTGGCGAGGCGAGCGCTTACGTTATTTCAGATAAGGCTCTCGGTTTTGATTATCGAAAACTAGCAAGAGAAGTGAAAGAGAAAGTGCCAAATTTACAACATGTAATTGTAGTGGGAGAAGAAGAAGAGTTTGTGAACATAAATGATCTGTATATGGATCCCGTCTCATTACCAGAAGTTCAGCCAAGTGATGTTGCGTTTCTCCAATTATCAGGAGGCACAACAGGTCTTTCTAAATTAATTCCTAGAACACATGATGACTATATTTATAGTTTACGTGTTAGCGCTAAAATTTGTAATTTGAATGCAGAAAGCGTCTATATGGCAGTTCTTCCAGTAGCACACAATTACCCAATGAGTTCTCCAGGGACATTTGGAACTTTCTATGCGGGTGGAAAAGTGGTATTGGCAACTGGTGGTAGTCCAGATGAGGCATTTGCTCTTATCGAAAAAGAAAAAGTTACAATTACAGCGCTCGTTCCGCCATTAGCAATGATTTGGCTTGATGCTGCATCTTCTCGTAATACCGATTTATCGAGCCTAGAGGTTATTCAAGTAGGTGGTGCTAAGTTTAGTGCTGAGGTAGCAAGACGTATACGCCCTACATTTGGATGTACGTTACAGCAAGTATTCGGTATGGCGGAAGGATTAGTGAACTATACAAGATTAGACGATCCGGAAGAAATTATTATTCATACACAAGGTAGACCAATGTCTGCACTCGATGAAGTACGAGTTGTTGATGAAAATGACAACGATGTACAACCGGGCGAAGTAGGTAGTTTATTAACACGAGGTCCATATACAATTCGTGGTTACTATAAAGCCGAAGAGCATAATGCACGATCATTTACAAAGGATGGATTTTATCGCACAGGTGATCTTGTAAAAGTAAATGAACAAGGATACATCATTGTAGAAGGAAGAGATAAAGATCAAATTAACCGTGGTGGTGAGAAAGTTGCTGCAGAAGAAGTTGAAAATCATCTATTAGCACACGATGCGGTCCATGACGTAGCAATTGTATCTATGCCTGACGATTATTTAGGTGAACGCACCTGTGCTTTTGTTATAGCTCGCGGACAAGTTCCGGCAGTAAGTGAATTAAAAATGTTTTTAAGAGAACGTGGTATAGCGGCTTATAAAATTCCAGATCGAATTGAATTTATTGAATCATTTCCGCAAACAGGAGTCGGAAAAGTCAGCAAAAAAGAACTACGTAAAGTCATTGCTGAAAAACTTATTACAGTAAAACAATAATAAAAACCGGAAGGAAGTGATTAGATGGCTATTCCATCTATTTCAGTATATAAAATGCCAATTGAATCAGAACTACCGAAAAATAAAGTGAATTGGACACCAGATCCGAAACGTGCAGTACTTTTAATTCATGACATGCAAGAATATTTTCTTGATGCATATAGCGATAAAGAATCACCAAAAGTAGAACTTGTTTCAAATATTAAAATGATAAGAGAAAAATGTAAGGAACTTGGTATACCAGTTGTTTATACAGCACAACCTGGTGGGCAAACGTTAGAACAACGAGGTTTATTACAAGACTTTTGGGGTGACGGTATACCTGCTGGACCAGATAAAAAGAAAATTGTTGATGAACTTACTCCTGATGAAGATGATATATTCCTAACAAAATGGAGATATAGTGCATTTAAAAAGACAAATCTATTAGAAATTTTAAATGAACAAGGAAGAGATCAACTCATTATTTGCGGTATTTATGCGCATATTGGCTGTCTTTTAACAGCTTGTGAAGCATTTATGGATGGTATAGAGCCGTTCTTTGTAGCAGATGCAGTTGCTGATTTTTCACTAGAGCATCATAAACAAGCATTGGAGTATGCATCTAATAGATGTGCAGTAACGACATCAACAAACCTACTGTTAAAAGATTTACAAAGTGTAAAAGGTGATGAGGGTGAAGGAATCACTATACAGGAAGTGCATGAACTAGTTGCACAACTACTTCGTGAGCCAGTAGAGAGTATTGATATTGATGAGGACTTATTAAATAGAGGGCTTGATTCGGTCAGAATTATGAGTTTAGTAGAGAAGTGGCGTCGTGAAGGGAAAGAAATCACTTTTGCAGATTTAGCAGAACGTCCAACTGTTGCAGGTTGGTACAGTTTACTATCTTCACAAACAGCAAAGGTGCTGTAACAAATAGACTACATAATAAAGGGGTAGTAAAGAATGCCTAACAGTCAAAAGATTCGTCATTCGTTATCATCTGCGCAGTCTGGTATGTGGTTTGCGCAACAATTAGATCCGCTTAATCCAATTTATAATACTGGGGAATATGTAGAAATAAACGGAAATATTCATCAAGACATTTTTGAATTAGCTGTACGTAAAGTTGTAATGGAAACAGAAGCACTTCATGTTCGCTTCGAAGAGGATGAAATTGGCCCATGGCAAGTTATTGAAGAATCACAGTTTCATATGCATTTTATTGACGTTCGTAAAGAAGAAAATCCTGAAGAAGCTGCTAAAGTATGGATGAAAAATGATTTATCTATGCCAGTCGATTTGAAAAAAGATACTTTATTTACTGAAGCACTTATTCAAGTTGAAAATAATCGTTTCTTTTGGTATCAGCGCATCCATCACATTGTGATGGATGGCTATGGATTTTCACTTCTTAGCCAAAAAGTAGCGAATGAGTATACATCACTTATAGAAGAAACAAACAAGAATGAAAAACCATTTGGTTCTCTTGCAAAAGTCGTGCAAGAAGATATTGAGTATCGTGAGTCTAAACAATTTCAGGAAGATCGTACTTTTTGGTTAGAAAAGTTTGCAGATGCCCCAGAAGTTGTAAGTTTGGCAGAACGAGCACCGAGAACATCAAATGGATTTTCACGAGAAACAGCTTATTTATCTAGTTCTAGCACGAAAACTTTACTAGAAGATATCAATATTTCGTTAACAAGTTGGCCGGAATTCATTGTGGCTGTAACAAGTATTTATATGCATAAATTAACAGGTGAAAATGATATTGTTTTAGGTTTACCGATGATGGGACGCCTAGGTTCTGTATCTATTCATACACCAAGTATGGTAATGAATTTAGTTCCACTTCGTATTACAGTAACTCCAAATATAACTCTTGCGGAATTATTGCAGCAAGTTTCTAAAGAAATCCGAGATGTACGTCGCCATTATAAATACCGTCATGAGGAATTAAGAAGAGATTTAAAGTTACTAGGTGAAAATCAAAGGTTGTTTGGACCGTTAGTGAATGTTATGCCTTTTGATTACGGGCTTAATTTTGCTGGAAATCGTGGTATTACGCATAACTTATCAGCAGGACCTGTCGATGATTTATCGATAAATGTATATAAACGTTTTGATCAAAATGAGATAATGATTCATTTTGATGCAAATCCTGAAGTATATAATAACGCGGAGCTAGCATTGCATAAAGAAAGATTTATGAATCTATTTGAATTAGTAATAAATAATTATGAGAAAAACGAGTCGATTGGAAAAATAAACATTACTCTGCCTGAAGAAAATCATAAAGTTTTATTGGAATGGAATGAAACGAAGGAAGACGATGAATTAATCAGTCTGCCTATATCATTTGAAAAACAAGTGAAAAAAAATCCCAATAAACTAGCGATTACTTGTGACGGTGTAATCCTTACGTATAAAGAGCTAAATGAACGAGCGAATGAACTAGCACATTATTTAGTAGAAGAAGGAGTACGACCAAATCAGTTTGTAGCTTTAGTATTCCCTAGATCAATAGAAATGGTAGTTAGTATGCTAGCAGTCTTAAAGGCTGGTGCAGCGTATTTACCAATAGATCCAGAATACCCAGCAGATAGAGTTACTTATATAGTAAATGATGCAAAACCAGTTTGTATCATAACACATTCATCTGTTTCATCTAAGTTAGTTATAGAAAAGGATATGAAAAAAATTGTATTAGATGACGAAGAAACGAAACTAGCGTTACATACATATTCTCGTATGAATATAGCATGTAAGAATGATGTATCACTGTTAAACCCAGCCTATACAATATATACTTCAGGCTCAACAGGAAACCCAAAAGGTGTAATTGTTCCTATGAGAGGTTTAAGTAACTTTTTAATGGCTATGCAACAAAAGTTTTCATTAAATGAAAATGATCATTTATTAGCAGTTACAACGTTTGCATTTGATATTTCTGCACTAGAAATTTATTTACCTCTTATTAGTGGTGCAAGTTTAACAATTGCGCAAAAAGAAGACATACAAGAGCCTTCTGCATTAACGACACTTTTACATGAAGAAAGAGTGACCATTATGCAGGCTACACCGACGCTTTGGCAGGCGTTAGTAACTGATTATCCAGAGAAGCTACAAGGGCTAAGCATACTTGTTGGTGGTGAAGCTCTTCCAGCGCATTTAGCAAATAAATTACGAGAATTAGGTTGCTCAATAACTAATTTATATGGACCAACTGAAACGACGATTTGGTCTACTTTCATGAACATTGATGAAGGTGAAAAGGGCATACCTCCTATTGGAAAACCAATTTGCAATACAGAAGTGTATGTATTGGATGCAGGGTTACAACCAGTGCCACCTGGAGTTATTGGGGAATTATATATTGCAGGGGAAGGACTTGCAAGCGGATATTTAGGAAAACCTGAGTTAACAGCTGAACGGTTTGTTGCAAATCCTTATGGAGAATCAGGGAAGCGCATGTACCGTACAGGAGATCTTGTGAAATGGCGTAGTGATGGTGCGTTAGAGTACATTAGTCGCGCAGATCATCAAATTAAAATTCGTGGATTCCGAATTGAATTAGCTGAAATTGAAACGGTATTACAACGACATGAAAATATTCAACAAGCGGTAGTAATGGTACGAGAAGATCGTGCAAATGATAAACGCATCATTGCGTATATCGTTGCAGAAGAAAAGGAACCGATTAATCTTTCAGAAATTCGTTCTTATGTTTCAGAAAGTTTAGCGAATTATATGATACCATCGACATTTGTTGTGCTAGAAGTATTACCATTAACGCCAAATGGTAAGGTTGACAGAAAGAAATTACCTGCTCCTGATTTTAATGGAATGAACAATGAGAGAGTTGCTAGAAATCCGAAAGAAGAAATATTATGTGATTTATTTGCAGAAGTACTTGGTGTTTCTCGAATTGGCATTGATGATAATTTCTTTGAAATGGGTGGACATTCACTTCTCGCATCTCGTTTAATGGCAAGAATTCGTGAAACGTTAAGTGTGGAATTAGGAATTGGGAAACTATTTGAATCACCAACTGTTGCCGAACTGGCGAAACAATTAAACCATGCAAAAAGCGCAAGACCAGCTATTCAGAAAGCAAGTAGGCCAAATGAAGTTCCACTTTCATTTGCACAGCGCAGGTTATGGTTCTTAAATTGTTTAGAAGGTCCAAGTCCTACTTATAATATTCCGCTAGTCATTCGTATGAATGGAATATTGAATCGGGAAGCATTACAAGGTGCTTTTTATGATGTAGTTGAGAAACATGAAACACTTAGAACAATTTTCCCTAACGTATTAGGTAGTTCCTATCAGAAAATTTTAGATATGGAAAACTTAAATTTAGAAATGGTTATAACTAATACATGTAAAGATGAATTAGAAAGTGTACTTTCAGAGGCGGTAAGATATAGCTTTAACCTCGATTTTGAGCCGGCAGTTCGTTTGCAACTTTTTACAATGAGTGAAAACGAACATGTATTATTAATTCTATTACATCATATTGTAGGTGATGGCTGGTCATTACAGCCGTTAACGAGAGATTTTACAGCGGCGTATAAAGCGCGAAGTCAAGGTGACAGAGTTCAGCTGGAGACACTACCAGTTCAATACGCAGATTATGCACTTTGGCAACAGCAATTGCTAGGTGATGAAACGACACAAGAGAGTCTTATTTCAACACAATTAGATTTTTGGAAAGAAGAACTTAAAGGTTTACCAGACCAAATGGAGTTACCTACAGATTTCCAGCGTCCAATTGAGACGAGTTACCGCGGGGAAACAATTCATTTTCATATAGATGAAGGTATGCATAGTAGGTTAGTAGAGCTTGCACGTAAAAATGGAGTTAGTTTGTTTATGGTATTGCAAGCAGGGCTTAGTGCACTATTTACAAGATTAGGTGCAGGCACTGATATACCAATTGGAAGTCCGATTGCTGGAAGAAATGATGATGTACTTTCAGATATTGTTGGTTTATTTGTAAATACATTAGTGTTACGTACAAATACTTCAGGAGATCCAAGTTTTAAAGAATTATTAAATAGAGTGAAGCAGGTAAATCTTGCAGCTTATGAAAATCAAGATGTTCCATTTGAAAGGCTTGTTGAAGTATTAAATCCAGTACGTACTCGAAACAGCCATCCGTTGTTTCAAGTTATGTTAGCTTTTCAAAATACACCAGAAGCAACGTTTCATGTACCAGATTTAGAAGCGAGCCTTGAAATTCAAAGCGTTGGTTCTGCAAAATTTGATTTAACATTTGAAATTAGTGAGAGTAACGGGGTTGATGGTACTCCGAACGGTTTACATGGATTACTAGAGTTTAGTACCGATTTATATAAACGTGAAACGGTTCAAAAACTAATAGAACGATTCATTTTGTTATTAGATGATGCAACTACAAATCCAGATCAATCCATTGGCAGATTAGAAATATTAACTTTAGCAGAGAAAAATACAGTGTTAGAAAAGTGGAATGGTGGTTTTCAAATTGCACCAGAAATGACATTGCCACAATTGTTTGAAAAGCAGGCTCATATAAATCCAAATTCTATTGCTGTTGTCTTTGAAGATAAGAAATTAACTTATGAAGAGTTAAATAGAAAAGCAAATAAAATAGCTCGATTCCTAATAGCAAAAGGGATTGGTCCTGATCAACTCGTTGCTTTAGCGATGCCAAGATCATTAAACATGGTTGTAAGCTTATTAGCTGTTCTTAAAGCTGGTGCTGGATACCTTCCGTTAGATCCAGATTACCCAGCAGACCGTATTTCATTTATGCTACACGATGCGAAACCATCATGTGTTTTAACGAATTCAGAAGTGGAAATTGAATGTAATGAGGCACTAAAAGTTTTAGTTGATGATGTGAAAGTAATAGCAGAGGTTGAGAAATATAGTGAAGACAATATTGATGAAGTGGAACGAATTAAGCCATTATCTCCATCACATATTGCTTACGTTATTTATACGTCAGGGTCAACGGGCAGACCGAAAGGCGTTATGATACCTCATCAAAATGTAGTGAGACTTTTAGGAGCAACTGATCATTGGTTCCAGTTTGACGGAAACGATGTTTGGACGATGTTCCATTCATATGCTTTTGATTTCTCGGTTTGGGAAATTTGGGGACCTTTATTATACGGAGGGCGTTTAGTTGTAGTCCCACATACTGTAAGTCGCTCGCCGAAAGAATTTTTACAGCTTCTTGTTAAAGAAAAGGTTACGGTTTTAAACCAAACTCCATCAGCGTTCTACCAATTGATGCAAGCAGATCGTGAAAATGAAGAGATTGGCAAAAAATTATCTTTACGATATGTTGTTTTTGGAGGAGAAGCGCTTGAGCTAAGTCGCTTAGAAGATTGGTATAGTCGACATCCTCATAACGCACCAAAGCTTATTAATATGTATGGTATTACAGAGACGACAGTACATGTTAGTTATATTGAATTAGATGAAACTATCGTCTCTTTACGGGCAAATAGTTTAATTGGGTGCAGTATACCTGACCTTAAAGTGTATGTGTTAGACAACTATTTACAACCAGTCCCACCTGGAGTAGTTGGAGAAATGTATGTTGCAGGTGCAGGACTTGCGCGTGGATATTTAGGAAGAGCAGGATTAACGGCTGAACGCTTTATCGCAGATCCATTTGGCAAGCCAGGTACAAGAATGTATCGTACAGGAGACTTAGCTCGCTGGCGTAATGATGGGACGCTAGATTATATAGGACGTGCAGATCATCAAATCAAAATTCGTGGATTCCGAATTGAATTAGGAGAAATAGAAGCAGTCATAATGAAGCATCCTAAAGCTGAGCAAGTAGCCGTTATTGTACGTGAAGATCAACCAGGGGATAAACGGTTAGTTTCTTATATCGTTGCATCAAATAATGAAGCAATTGATACGAATGAAATGCGTCAGTTTGCTAGTGGTAGTTTACCAGATTATATGGTTCCATACGCTTTTGTAGTAGTAAATGAGTTACCTTTAACTCCAAACGGTAAATTAGATAGAAAGGCATTGCCAGCTCCAGCATTTATCGCATCATCTTCTAGTCGTGGTCCAAGAACACCGCAAGAAGAAATGTTATGTGACTTGTTTACAGAAGTGCTAAGTGTACCTCAAATTGGAATTGATGACGGATTCTTTGATCTTGGTGGTCATTCACTCCTTGCAGTGCAGCTTATGAGCCGCATGAAAGAGGCGCTTGGAGTGGAACTAAACATTGGTACTTTATTTGCAGCACCGACTGTTGCAGGGTTAGCTGAAAGACTTGAGATGGGGAATGGTCAAAGTGCACTTGATGTGTTGCTTCCATTACGAGCAAGCGGGGATCAATTACCACTATTTTGTGTACATCCAGCAGGTGGATTAAGTTGGTGCTATGCAGGACTTATGAAATCTTTAGGAACAGATTATCCAATTTATGGTGTGCAAGCACGTGGTATTGCTAAAAATGAAGAACTTCCAAAAAGTTTAGAGGAGATGGCGGCGGATTACTTGAAACACGTTCGTGAAGTACAGCCTCATGGACCATATCGTTTATTAGGTTGGTCGCTTGGAGGAAATGTTGTGCATGCAATGGCGGCGCAATTACAAAATGAAGGGGAAGAAGTAGAATTACTCGTTATGCTTGACTCTTATCCTGGACACTTCTTACCGAATACGGAAGCGCCTACTGAAGAGGAAGCGTTAATTGCATTACTTGCTTTAGGCGGATATGACCCAGATAACATGGATGGTAAACCACTTACAATGGAAAGTGCAGTTGAAATCCTTCGTAAAGATGGAAGTGCATTAGCAAGTCTTGAAGAAGAGACTATATTGAACTTGAAAGAAACATATGTAAATTCAGTAGGGTTGTTAGGGAAATATGTACCGAAAGTTTATAACGGAGATATCCTGTTCTTTAGATCTACTGTTATACCAGACTGGTTTGATCCTATTTCTCCAAATACGTGGCTAAATTATTTAGACGGGCAAATTGTGCAGCACGATATTGATTGTAGACATAAAGATCTATGTCAGCCAGGTCCGCTTACGGAAATTGGACAAGTATTAGCGAAATATTTGCAGAATAAGAAAGGGGTAAGTAGAGTATGACGAATCCATTTGAAAATGATAATTACACATATAAAGTATTAATAAATGAGGAGGGCCAGTATTCTCTCTGGCCTGCTTTTCTCGATGTACCTATTGGCTGGAATATCGTATATGAAGAAGCTAGTAGGCAGAGCTGCTTAGAATATGTTGAATATAACTGGAAAGATTTGAATCCAAAAAGTAATCAAGTTCGCGAAAAAACATTAGCAGGAAAACGATAATGAAAGAAAAACTAAATCCAAAAGTAGTTGTAAGTATCGTTTATATAACTGCGATGTTTATGGCTGCGATGGACGCAACGATTGTAAATGTAGCACTGCAAACGATAAGTAGAGAACTACAAGTACCTGCATCTGCAATGGGGACGGTTAATGTTGGGTATTTAGTTAGTTTAGCTGTTTTCCTTCCGATTTCTGGTTGGTTAGGAGATCGATTTGGTACGAAAAGAGTATTTTTAATTGCTCTTTTCGTATTTACAATTGCCTCTGCTTTATGCGGAATGGCTAACGATATTACTTCATTGAATATTTTCCGTATTATTCAAGGTGCTGGTGGAGGGCTTTTAACGCCGGTCGGAATGGCAATGTTATTTCGAACATTTTCACCAGAGGAAAGACCGAAGATTTCTCGGTTCATTATACTTCCAATTGCTGTAGCACCAGCAATTGGTCCTATCATCGGTGGTTTCTTTGTAGATCAAATGTCTTGGCGTTGGGCATTTTATATTAATCTACCGTTTGGAATCGTTGCATTGCTATTTGGACTTCTATTTTTAGCAGAGCATGTTGAAAAATCAGCTGGTCGCTTTGATTCGCTCGGCTTTATTTTATCAGCACCAGGATTTGCGATGCTCATATATGCGCTCAGCCAGGGACCATCAAAAGGGTGGATTTCTCCAGAAATTATGAGTACTGGGATAGCTGGGGGGGTATTCATTACATTGTTTATAATCGTAGAACTGAAAGTAAAGCAACCGATGTTAGATTTACGTTTATTAAAAGAACCAGTGTTTAGAAAGATGAGTCTTATATCATTATTTTCATCAGCTGGTTTACTAGGAATGTTATTTGTTTTTCCACTTATGTATCAAAATTTGATAGGAGTTTCCGCGCTGGAATCAGGACTTACGACATTTCCAGAGGCGATTGGATTAATGATTTCTTCACAAATTGTGCCATGGTCATATAAAAAATTAGGAGCGCGAAAGGTAATTTCTATTGGATTAATTTGTACCGTGGTTATCTTTGTTTTATTAAGTTTTGTAAATCACGATACGAATCCGTGGCAAATCCGCGCATTATTGTTTGGTATCGGTATTTTCTTAGGTCAATCTGTCGGTGCGGTTCAATTTTCTGCCTTTAACAATATCACGCCGCCTTCTATGGGGAGAGCTACTACTATATTCAATGTGCAAAATCGATTAGGTTCAGCAATAGGAGTAGCTGTTTTAGCTAGTATACTAGCTGGTTTTGGAAGTAATAACGCTCAATCCGATTTTTTACCATATCAAGCAGCATTAATTGGATCAGCAATATTTTTGCTCATAGCACTACTATTTTCTTTACGTATTTCCGATAAAGAGGTAATGTCAAAGAAGAAAGAAAAAACATTATCTGTATCAGAAAAAGAGAAAGTACTTGTCAATGAATAACAATATACGCATGCTTTCTTATGAAAATTGATATTCGTTGAATAAAGGAGAGTTTACATGATAGAAAGTAAAGTTGTAGATTCTATTCCAACTTTGAATGAGAATGATTGTCAAATATGGTGGGCAAGAATTTCGGATTTACAATCATGGCATTACAATTTACTAAATGATATAGAGCGAGAGAAAGCAAATTCGTATCATCATTCGGCAGATCGAGCTCGTTTTATAATAGGTTGCGTAATAAGTAGATTAGTTCTCGGTAAGATACTTTCTATGTCACCAGTCCAAGTACCAATTGATCGAATGTGCTCAGTATGTAAAGTGCAGCATGGAAGACCACAATTACCAGAAGGTATGCCGCAATTATCCGTTTCGCATTCAGGTGAGTGGGTTGTCGTTGCTTTTACAAAATCTGCATCTGTTGGCATAGATGTAGAACAAATGAATCCAAATGTAGATGTTATGAAAATGGCAGAAGGTGTATTAACAGACATTGAAATAGCGCAAGTTATGAAACTGCCAAATGAACAGAAAATAGAAGGATTTTTAACATATTGGACTCGAAAAGAAGCGGTGCTGAAAGCGACAGGTGAAGGACTAATGATTCCGCCAGTACATATTACAGTATCAGCTCCAAATGATCCTCCAAACTTGTTGGTTTTTAAGGATAGACAAGAGTTATTAAATAATACAATGATGGAAGATGTAAAGCCTAGTTTAGATTATAGGGCCTCTGTTGCAATATTCAGTAAGGAAGTAACTGAAATTACGCAATTAGATGCGGCAGCACTTTTAAATCTTAAATAAAAAAATTATAGAAGAGGTGTTCCTCATGTTAGTAGCGGAAAATAGAAAGAATGAATTCACTTATAACGTACAAGCAATTAAAAATATTTTATTTTCTGGAGATACATCATCTATTCATGCTTTAGAAAAGCTTTTAAATGATACAGTTCAGTTTGATGTTCTTGAACAAGAGGCACTTGGTAGACAGTACATTCCGAAAGAAGCAAAGAATTTCTTTGATAAAGATGGAACATTTCTTTACCGTGTATCTAATGTTAGTTATAAAGGCAAGGTGTTATCTGAAAATCTAATTTTTGCAGACACTTCGTTTTTACCGGACGCAATAAAGAGTGAATTAGAGAGTGGAAATATTCCTGTTGAAAAGCTTATAGAAAAGATGGAAGTAAGAAGAAATGTATTATATGAAGGATATCAGCCATCTGGAAATATTATCGAATTGTTTGATGGATGTTCTGTTACAGCGAATGTGTATCCAACTAGAAAGTATCAAATTGTAAGTAAATGCAAATGTGTATTTTATATTTGTGAAGTGTATCATGCAGAGAATATAAAGCAATTGCTTAAATAAAAACAAGAAACCAGCCTATAAAATGGCTGGTTTCTTGTTTATTTAACAGCTTCTTTTAATTCTTTACCTGCTTTAAATGCAGGAACTTTACCAGCGGCGATTTGAATTTCTTCGCCAGTTTGCGGATTACGTCCTGTACGAGCAGATCTTTCGCGCACTTCAAAAGTTCCAAAACCGATTAGTTGAACTTTATCTCCAGATTGTAATGCATTAGCAATTGTGTCAAATACGGATTGTACAGCTGCAGAAGCGTCCTTTTGAGAAATATCAGCTGATTGAGCTACGTTTTTAATTAATTCTGTTTTGTTCATGTTTTCACCTCATAAAAAAATTTTTGGAATGAATGTTTTAGTATAATAGATAGTAAAGATAAAGCTATCATTATGATTAGATAGAATACTATATAATTATGTTAATTTCGTTGCAAGAGACTGAATCCCTTCTATTATTTAGGGATTAATTAAGAATCGATGCATATAAAAAGCTTTAGTATGAGGATGAGGGGGAGTATATGAATGATTTTTCGTGAAAAAAATGAGAAGGAAAGTATATTAATTCGTCAACATGACCATGGTTTTTTAGCTGGAGAGATTGCAAAACATATAAAAGAAGACTTTTTTGAAAGTAAAACATATTTAAAAGAAACAGTTGATGCAATATATGAGCATGACAGAGGATGGATAGAGCTTGATAAAGTACCAATTTTGAATGATGCTAAAAATATTCCATATACATTTATGGATTGTCCAAGCCCATTACGTTTTGTTTTTTATACGATTGGTTTGAATGAAATTGAAAATTCTAATCCATACGGGGCATTGCTTTGTAGTAAACATTTTTTATCATTTCCACTAAACGAGGAAGATGAAGAGATGATGTCATTTTATAAACATGAATTAGAACGACAAAAAAGAATCTTGAAAACGTTAACAAAAGAACAGTTTGCGATGTTCGATAAACATTATAAATTATTAAAGTTTTGTGATGAACTTTCTTTATACGTATGTATGAATAAGCCTGGTGTCAAAAAGAAAGATGAAATTGATTTATTTAAAGATGGTTTTGAAGGAACAGAAATGTTTAATAGTAAAGAGGAGAAACTTATTCAAGCTGAATGGGTGGACGAGGAAACAATTCGGATTACACCATTTCCATTTCAAACGGAATTTTATACGTATGTAAAATATAAAACGATAAATAAGCATGAAATGAAAGAAAAAGGGATTGCAAAGGCTGATAGAGAATCAGAAATGAAGAAACAAACCATTCGTTTCATACAATAAGGAGGTAATATAAATTGAAAGATTATATATTAAAACAGTGTGATTATCATGCTTGGGCCAATACAAGATTATTCAATCGATTAAAAGAGTTACCAAACTATGAGACGATTTTTAATGAGCAGATACAGAGTGTATTCCCATCCATTAAGGATACTTTTGTGCATATTTATATTACAGATCAAGTGTGGTTACATATATTGCATGGTAAAAGTATGAATGAAGCAATACAAGACCGAGAAGATTTACGAAAACAAATTGAAACTAAATCGTTACATGAATTAGAAAAAATGTTTGAAAACATGGCAAATCAATATAAAGATTTTTTAATTACAATACAAGATGTGAATGCTGTATTTGTTATTGAGAATCCATATGTAGGGAAATTAGAAACTTCGATTTTAGAATTAGTGCAACATGTCGTAAATCATGGTACATATCATAGAGGAAATATAACAGCGATGATCCGTCAACTTGGTCATTCGTCGACAATGATGGATTTTGTACTGTATTTACATATGGTTAAAAAGCAGGGAGAGTAATATAGTTTGTAAGAAGGAGAGGCTTTAATTATAGAAGTCTCTCCTTCTATTTTATTCCGCATTCATGGTAGATCGACTGATTAAAGTTTTCTTAAGAAGCTTTATTTTCTTGTAATTGCTTAGCGTATTGTACAGCCTTATATGCATTGACTCTACCGTTTTTCCAGTACGTACCTGTACCACTAATTTTATCAGAAGTTGACTCAATAATTTGGCGAATTTGTGTATTACTATATCCTTGATTTGCTAAAAGAGCAGCGACTCCTGCAACATGAGGTGTTGCCATAGATGTACCACTTAATGATTGATACGTGCTTCCTTTATATGTTGAATATATATTTGAACCTGGTGCTGCAACATCTACCCAGCTACCATAAGTAGAGAATGAAGATTTTCTATCTGATTGATCTGTAGAACCAACTGCAATTACTTCGCTGTAATAAGCAGGGTAATTAGCTTTTGTATTTCCAGCATTTCCAGCAGCTGCAACTATAACAGAGCCTTTATTCCATGCATATTGAACGGCTTGTTGTAATGCAGTACCACCATTTGGAGCTCCTAAACTTAAACTAATTACTTTTGCACCCGAATCAGCAGCTTCTCGAATACCTTGCGCTACAGCATCAAGAGTACCACTTCCTTGATTATCTAATACGCGGACAGCATAAATTGAAGTTTGTGGGGCAACACCAGCAATTCCGACGCTGTTATTCGTAAGTGCTCCAGTAATTCCAGCGCAATGTGTACCATGACCATTACCATCATCAGATGTATTGTCGTTATCAACATAATCATGCCCGTAAATTACTTTCGAAGCCAGATCAGGGTGTGAGCCTTGAACTCCTGTATCAATAATAGCTACTTTTACACCCGGATCACTTCGTTGGCTATCCCAAGCTTGTGGAGCTTGAATCTTTTGTAATCCATATTGATTATTAAAATATGGGTCGTTTGGAGTCCAAAAGGCGTGAACGTAATAATTTGGTTCTGCATATTCCACATCTGGATTATTTTTATAACTCTTTATTTTTTCTTTTACAGTACCTTTTGAAAATTGTACGACTTCAAAACCTAACTTATCATCTTTAGATAAGACATTAGCTCCGACAGATTTATGAAAAGATTGCACATTACTTAAAGATGCATTTTGTTTGAACTTAACGATTAATTGGTTAGGAACATAATCAGTAGATGATGTTTCAGCACTTGAAGTATTCGTGTTAAAGAAGAAACCACCAATAATAAATGATAAAACAGATAGGAAAACAATGATTTTGTTTTTCAAAAGATTTTTCCTCCCTTTTCTTGGATGAGTTTTTCAGCGACACTTTAATGTCGCATTCCTTTTCAACTATATAGTTAGACCATACGATTTATGACATTTATGTGAAAAACTTTTGGAGGAATAAAAAGGAGTAAATATTGATATAAATATATTTTTAATGATAGTAATTAAGTAAAAGAAGGGATGAAAAAAGGAATGCTCATCATGTATGAGTCATTCCTTTTTTCATAGATTAACTTGCCTGTTTTTTATTATTTTCTTTCAATTTCTCTGCTTGTAAAAAGCGATTCGTTTCAGCAACAACAATACTACTTAATCCAATCAGACCAATCAAGTTTGGAATTGCCATAAGTCCATTTGCAATATCAGCAAATGTCCATACGATTCCTAGCTTTAAATTAGCACCAATTGCAATCATGAAAATAAAGATTGCTTTATAATATTTAACTGCACTTTCTCCGAATAAATAAGCTACACATTTTTCTCCATAATACGACCAGCCTAAAATAGTAGAGTAGGCAAATAAAATAATTGCGATACCGAGAATCATACTACCAGCAGTACCGAATACAGATTGGAATGCAAGTGTTGTAGCTTCAACACCAGTTTTACCTGATTTCCAAGCGCCTGTAGTAATTAATACTAGTCCTGTAATTGTACATACAATAAACGTATCTAGAAAAGTACCAGTCATTGAAACTAAAGCTTGCTTTGCAGGCGAATCGGTTTTTGCCGCCGCCGCCGCAATTGGTGCACTCCCTAAACCAGCTTCGTTCGCAAATACACCACGCGCCATTCCGATTTGGATAGCTGATGCAACTGTTGCCCCAATAAAACCACCAGCAGCTGCTGTACCATTAAATGCACCAGAAAAAATAAGTGAAAATGCTTCTGGAATTTGGTCGTAGTGATAGAAAATAATTATAAGACCAGCAATTATATAAAAGAAAGCTTTAATAGGAACGACATATCCCGTCACTTTCCCGATTTTTTTTACACCGCCTAAAATAACAATTGCGATTAAAAATGACATTACTATACCAGTTAAAGCAGGAGGGAAAGAGAAATTAATTCGCATTGCCTCTGCAACTGAGTTAGATTGCACCATATTACCAATACCGAAAGAAGCAGTTGTACCAAATATAGCGAATAATATAGCAAGCCATTTCTTACCTAAACCACGCTCTAAATAATACATTGGTCCACCTGAATATTCACCATTTTCATTACTAACACGATATTTCACTGCAAGTATTGCCTCTGCATATTTTGTTGCCATACCGAATAAAGCGGTAATCCACATCCAAAATATTGCACCAGGACCACCAATTGTAACCGCTGTTGCAACACCGGCTATATTACCCATACCAATCGTTGCGGCCATAGCTGTCATGAGTGCTTGGAAGTGACTAATATCTCCAGAAGAAGAAGTATCTTCTGATTTTTTAAACGCTAGTTTGTGAGCGTATAATAGTTTACTAAACTGTAAACCTTTCAAACGCACTGTGAGAATGATACCTGTTCCAACGAGTAGCAACAAAGTTGGTAATCCCCACACGTATTGATTTAGTTGTTCTAATACTTTACTTACTGTCTCCATCTTTATTCTCCTTTTTTAGAAAAAATAAAAACCACTTCAAGTAAATGAAATGGTCTCTGGAGAAACAAGGGATAGAAAAATAAACCGATACAATCGGCTTTTTCTTTCGCTTGTCTCTGTCCTTTTACCTGAGAGATTATCCGCTAAAGTAGCGGATTTGCTCCTTCGGTGCTCGTTTTCCTCCGCGCTCTATGAAAGCGAGAGGGAGTCTCTCCAGAGATTCGTCCCCATGCAGTTCTACTTGTAACCAAGACCTGAGAGTTTCAAAGCTGGTATAACAACTTTTTGCCCCGTCGGTAGATCAATAGACCTTCTCCTGAATGGTTCATCCGAATTATAAAATTTATAAACACATTGATTGTAAATCAATAAAAACATTATAGACATACAAATTGTGAATTGCAATCATTTTTTATTTTAAAATAGTAAATAGTTTTATTTTTTTGTAAGTCCTAATTTATCTTCAACTTCATTTAAAGTAGATAAAGCGATGACAATATGTTGATCCGCAAGTCCTAAAGCTTGTTTTGTTTTTTCAATAGTTTCATTGGTTGGAGTAGAGTTATTTGCTCCGTCTATAATCAAATTTGCTGCATTTTTCATGAAATTTGATGCGGATTTAAACTGAGTTGTGAATTGAAGTAGTTGTTTTTGTATATCTATATCTGTTATGTTTTCTTCAATTTTAAGCGTGTCTATTTCGTTCATAATTGTTTCGTACTGTTTGGAAACAGCACTCATTGTAACTAATAGTTTATTTCGATCTACTGAATCTCCATTCGTGTTAATCTCTTCCCAGGCAGGTAACCAATCTTTTTCGATGATGTCATTATAATGAGTAGTCAATTCATGAATTTTAGGTTGTAATTTCGTTTTGAAAGTTTTTGTCTCCGCTGTTTCTACAGTTGCTTTTTCGTTGTTATTTTTAACATTAGTAACATAGAAAATCGTACCGAAAATGATGAAAATAGAAATAACAACTGTCCATTTAGTAAAAAGTAATTTCTGCAATATGTAACGCCTCCAAAATTTAAAAACTTATAATTATAATATATAACAATAATGTTGTTTAAAGTAGAGAAAATAGGTTAGAAATAATTTAAATTATGTCTTTTCTATACACGAATAATTAAATTTAGTAAAATGATGAAAGCTATATGCGAGAAAAGAGGGTTTTTAGTGAAAATGAATAGAAGAAAACTGGTTTTAAGTATTTCAATGGCTATGTTATTAGTTGGTTTATTTGCACTCATATATGTAGACAAAGAATCTAAAATTAAAGATTTTCCAGTGCCAATGTCAGCAATCCATATTAACGATGATAATGAAGAGGACTATCAATATATAAGTGTAATGCCTATTACAAAGGCAAATGGATGGGAGAACTTAGGGGAACTGTTAGTTTTAAAAAAGGGGAAAGGAAGGTAGCAGTAGTACATTATCCGGGAGAAATTACGTATTATTTATTTGAGAAAAAGATGAATAAGGGAGATTAGCTAAAGATGTAATTCATTAAGAGTTACATCTTTTTTTATTCTGAATCATTTGAAATTAAATTCGATAGATGTTTTGATAGATGTAGTGATAAATATGATTAGTTCTATATGCCTATAAAGAGTATTAGGGTGATTATAAAAATATTATGTGAACTAATTATTGTGAGAAGAAGATAAATTATATGCTAAAGGGGGAATTAAAAATGTTACTAAAAACAATCTACTGTAAGGTGGAAGAAGAGAAAAAGAAATTGTTTTCAAATGCGCAAGAAAAATGGAGTGATATACGGCATCTAGATGGTTTTCATGGACAATTTGGTGGATGGTATGAAGATGAGGCATGTGTATTTACTTTATGGGAAGATAGAAGTACATATCAATCATTTATGAATGGTGCTCACGATACAATTTATTTAAATAGTAATCAAGAGGATACGTTTCTTTCGTGTGAAATTGAATTATTTCAAACGTTGTATGATATAACTGATACGCATTTGAAAGACGTTGTTACAGAAGGATCATTCGTAAGAGTTGCTATATGTGATGTAAAGGTGGAAAAGGAAAAGTATTTTTTACAGAAGCAAGAAACAATTTGGAATAAAGGAATGGAAAAAGCAAAAGGAATGTTAGGTGGAGTAGTTGGGAAGTCTTTAAAAAATGAAAATCGTTACATAGTGTTAACATATTGGAAAGATGAACAGACGCATCAAAATTATGTGGAAGAGATTTTCCCAGATTTATATAAATTAGCTAATATTCATGAAGATATAGAAGAGATAAAAGGAAAACAAGCTGTATGTAAGGAAGAATGGCTTGTATATTAAACGCTGAAAAAGTGTATAAATGAATGTATAATAAAGATATTTTCTTATAAACAAGTAATTAATAGAAGACGTTATATACCCTTTCATGTTAATATATTTAAGTTATAATAGGAGGCTTACCCTTTTGTATTGTACGGTAGAAGCAGTGTGAGCTTGAAATTTTTTTAGAAAAGGATGTGCCTAATTTGCGTATCAATAAATTTATTAGTGAAGCTGGAAAAGCGTCTCGACGTGGAGCGGATAAACTAATTAATGAGAGAAGAGTAATTATTAACGGTAAGGTTGCAAAAATTGGTGACCAAGTGAACCCAGGTGATGATGTACGAGTAAATGGAGAGCAGCTTCGAATTGCTCGAGATCACGTATATATCGCTTTAAATAAACCAGTAGGTATTACATGTACGAGTGAAAAAGCTGTAAAAGGTAATATTATCGATTTAGTGAACCATCCTTTACGAATTAGTCACATTGGACGTCTTGATAAAGACTCAGACGGTTTAATTTTGTTAACGAATGATGGTGATATTGTTAATGAAATTTTACGTGCTGAAAACAAACATGAGAAAGAATATATCGTTTCAGTAGATAAGCCAATTACACCTGATTTCTTAGAGAAAATGGCAGCGGGTGTTAAAATTTTAGGAACAAAAACGCTTCCTTGTGAGGTTACACAGTTATCAAAATATGAGTTCCAAATTATTTTAACACAAGGGCTAAATCGTCAAATTCGCCGTATGTGTGAAGCTTTAGGTTATCAAGTATACACGTTAAAACGTACGAGAATTATGAATATTGAATTGAATAATTTACCGGTTGGGCAGTGGAGAGATTTAACAAAGAAAGAGAAAAGACGTCTATTTGCAGACTTAAATTACGAACCACAAGATTGGTAAAATTGTGAAGTGAAACCAAAAAAATTTGGTTTCACTTTTTTAATTAAATAAATAATTTTTTTAAACACTTGCAAAAATAAAATGAATAAGATATATTAAATAACAATAAATGGATGTTTTACAAAAAGCACAGAAAAGGACACGAGTTATTTTACCCGGTTATACAGAGAAGGAAGGAAAGCTGAGAACTTCCTAACGCAGAAAAATAACTTACCACCTTAGAGCTGCACTAGGGAAATTAAGTATCTAGTGCCGTGTATGCGACGTTATCGCAAAAGAAGCCATTATGTTTTTTGTGATGGGAATCTGGGTGGAACCACGGATATAAGCATATTCGTCCCTATATTTAGGGATGAATATGCTTTTTTGCATTCAATTTCATAATAAGCGAAGAAAAGGACACGAGTTATTTTACCCGGTTATACAGAGAAGGAAGGAAAGCTGAGAACTTCCTAACGCAGAAAAATAACTTACCACCTTAGAGCTGCACTGGGGAAATTAAGTATCTAGTGCCGTATAAACGACGTTACCGTAAAAGAAGCCATTGCATTTTGTGATGGGAATCTGGGTGGAACCACGGGTAAAAGCACGCTCGTCCCTATGTTAGGGATGAGTGTGCTTTTTATTATGAAATGGAGAGATGAAAAATGAAAGAACAAATGATTGAAATTAAATTTCCAGATGGTAGCGTGAAAGAATTTGTAAAAGGAATTACTTTAGAAGAAATTGCGGGATCCATTAGCAGTAGTTTGAAAAAGAAAGCAGTCGCGGGGAAAGTGAATGATGGGTTATATGATTTACGCCGAAAGATTGAAGAAAATGCGGAGGTAGAAATCATTACTATAGATTCAAATGAAGGTGTAGAAATTACAAGACACTCTGCGGCACATATTTTAGCGCAAGCTGTAAAAAGAATGTATGGTGATATAAATCTTGGGGTGGGGCCTGTTATTGAAAATGGATTTTATTATGATATGGATCTTCCAAGTAGTGTAAACGTAGAAGATTTACGAAAAATCGAAAAAGAAATGAAAAAGATTATAAATGAAAATATAAAGATAGAACGAGTTGAGGTTTCTCGAGAAGAAGCAGCAAAACTGTTTCAAGAAATGAACGATCGCTTGAAATTAGAACTTTTAGAAGCAATTCCTAGTGGGGAAAGTGTAACACTATATAAACAAGGTGAATTTGTAGATTTATGTAGAGGGCCACATTTACCATCAACAGGTTATTTGAAAGCATTTCAATTAACTCACGTTTCCGGTGCATATTGGCGAGGTGATAGTAATAACCAAGTGCTTCAGCGCATATATGGTGTTGCATTCTCTTCTCAAAAAGAATTAGAAGAGTATTTACATTTCGTTGAAGAAGCAACAAAAAGAAATCATCGTAAGTTAGGCAATGAGCTTGAGTTATTTATGTTTTCTGAAGAGGCTCCGGGAATGCCGTTTTATTTACCGAAAGGACAAATGATTCGTAACGAATTGGAAGCATTTTTAAGAGAAATTCAAAAAGAGTACAATTATCAAGAAGTACGCACTCCGTTCATGATGAACCAAGAAGTATGGGAGAGATCAGGGCACTGGGGACATTATAAAGATAATATGTATTTCTCTGAAGTAGATAATAAAAGTTTTGCATTAAAACCGATGAACTGCCCAGGGCACATGCTTATGTTTAAAAATAAATTGCATTCTTATCGTGAATTACCGATTCGTATGTGTGAATTTGGTCAAGTACATCGCCATGAATTTAGTGGTGCCTTAAACGGATTATTAAGAGTACGTACTTTCTGCCAAGATGATGCACATTTATTTGTAACTCCAAAACAAATTGAAGATGAAATTAAATCAGTAATGGCGCAAATTGATTACGTATATAAAACTTTTGGATTCGAATATGAAGTAGAGCTTTCTACTCGTCCAGAAGACTCAATGGGTGATGATAAATTATGGGAGCAAGCAGAAGCAGCATTAGAAAATGTATTACAATCGCTAAATTATAAATATAGACTAAATGAAGGTGACGGTGCATTTTACGGGCCGAAAATTGATTTTCATATTAAAGATGCTTTAAATAGAAGTCACCAGTGCGGAACAATCCAGCTTGATTTCCAAATGCCAGAGAAATTTGATTTAAATTATATAGATGAAAATAATGAAAAGAAAAGACCAGTTGTTATTCACAGGGCAGTTTTAGGGTCATTAGATCGCTTCTTAGCAATATTAATTGAGCACTTTGGAGGTGCGTTCCCGGCATGGGTGGCACCAGTTCAAGTGAAAGTAATTCCAGTTTCAAATGCAGTACATGAACAATATGCCAATGAGATTGCACTTAAATTAGCACAAGCTGGAGTTCGTGTTGAACAAGATGCACGAGATGAAAAATTAGGATATAAAATAAGAGAAGCACAAATGCAAAAAGTACCGTATGTTCTTGTTATTGGAGATAAGGAAATGGAAAACGGAGCTGTAAATGTACGTAAATATGGGGAAGAGAAGTCAGAAGTTATTGCACTAGATGTATTTGTGGAAACTATTGAAGAAGAAATAAAGAATAGAAAATATTGATTGTAAAGAAAACACACTATTAGAAATTAGTGTGTTTTCTTTTTTATCTTACAAAAATGTAAGGTAAATGTAAGCGAAATCGAGGGAACGAGTTGTAGAAAAATGAGAATATGAAGTAGGAAATAGGTTCATGTTACAGGTGTAACTCTTATTGAATGAATAATTAAAAAAATCTTAAGGATTTACATGACAAAATAATAAGAAATATGTGAGAAATTAATTTTATACAAAAGGGATGGAGTGAAAGAGATGTCAACAAATGTAGTTACTGTAGAAAGTGTAGAAAAAACGTATGGAAAAAGAAATGAGAATCAGTCAAAAGCATTAAGGGGTGTATCGTTAAGTATTAAAGAAGGAGAATTTGTCGGGATTATGGGTCCTTCTGGGTCTGGAAAAACGACTTTACTTAATGTGATAAGTACACTTGACCAAGCGACAGGTGGTAGTGTGACGATAGCTGGTACAAATATTACTTCTATGAAGGGCAATGCGTTATCTGATTTTCGCTCTCAAAAATTAGGTTTCATTTTTCAAGATTTTAATCTACTAGAAAACTTATCAATTTATGAAAATATAGCTTTACCACTTTCTCTGCAAGGCGTACCATCAAGTGAGATTACTGGAAAGGTAAATGACGTTGCGAAGAAATTAGGAATTACTGAAATTTTAACAAAATATCCAACTGCTGTTTCTGGTGGACAAAAGCAAAGAACAGCGGCGGCAAGAGCTTTAGTACATAATCCAGCAATTGTATTAGCAGATGAACCGACAGGTGCGCTTGATAGTAAAAACGCAAAAAGTTTATTAGAAGCAATGCAAGATTTACATGAAAATCACAATGTAAGTATTTTGATGGTTACACATGATGCATTTAGTGCAAGTTATTGTGAGCGTATTTTATTTATTCAAGATGGTCTTCTTTATAAAGAATTAAATCGTCAAGGCACTAGAGAGAATTTCTATCAAGACATTTTAGGTGTGCTCGCTCATATGGGCTCAGCTGCTGAGTCTAAGTAGGGGGCGAAACTATGTTATTTAAATTATCACGTCATAGTATGAAAAAAATGTTAAAAGATTATATGGTTTTACTTATTGGCCTCGTTATTAGTATTAGTATTTTCTATATGTTCCAAACGATGGCGATGAATAGCGAATTTACGAAAGATAATAGCCTAATTAGTAGTATTAGACTCGTCTTTTGGGTAGGTGCAATACTATTATCTTTCATTACTGTATTTTATATTATATATGCCAACTCTTTCTTACTCACGTTAAGAAGAAAAGAACTCGGTATGTACATGATGCTTGGTGCAAAAAAGAAAAAAGTAGCACAGTTATTATTTATTGAAACATTCGGTATGGGTATTGTCAGTATTATTATCGGTATTTTAGTAGGGATGTTACTTGCAAGTGTAGCAGGAAACTTTTTAATGAATGGAATGGAAATTTCAGCAAAAGGTAGTTATGCATCTGTATACACACCAGCAATTTTAGTTACAGCTATTTTCTTCTTAATACTATTTTTCATTACTGGCTTAATGAACAGTGTCCGATTGTTACGTAAAACTGAACTAGAGTTAATTCGTGAAGATGAAACACTAGATGAAGTAAAGAAAAGTAAAACTCGCATTATTATAATGACAGTACTTGGTGTATTACTAGTAAGTATAGGGTACTATTTTATGATCAATGTAAAAATATATGCTGAATTAGGTTTTATTATAGCAACCATCGTTACAACACTTGGAACATATTTTATCTTTAGTTCATTACTCCCATTTTTTGTGATGAAAATTAAGGGGAATAAAAAACGAAATGAAACTGGTCTAAATAGTTTTACATATGCACAGCTACGCTTTCGAGTAAATAGTTTATCGAGAGTATTAGGTACTGTAGCGATGTTAATTGCATTAGGCGCAGGTGCGATGACGGCAGGTATGGCTTTCCAAAAAAATGTAGGTATTATGACAGACTTTTCTCGTGTATATGATGTTGTAATTCATGATCCGAATGATCAAGACAAAGCTGCCTTAAAAGAAATGGAAATTGTTGAAGAAAGCAAGTACAACTATAAAGTAGATGGAGAAGCGGTTTATTATTTACGTAACGACTTAACTGCGAAACCACCACTTGTTTCAGACCATTTTGATACAAAAACGTTAAAAGAGCCTGTTCGTAAACGTGTGACTGAACCTTTAACTGAACCTGTATATTCAGCTTTAGAGGCTCCTGAATTAGCAAAATTCCCTCGTATGCCAAAGGATTGGGAAGACGCAGTTGTAAGAGAGATACAAATTACGCATAATCAATTTAGCGGAAAACCAGTAAGAATTGCAGACGAAGAGCATTATAAAGGAATTCAAGGAACAGAACACACTGTAACATTAGCAAAAGTAGATGATATGAAAAAATATAAACCGTTATTGATCGAAATAGACAAGAGACAAAAAGCACAAATTGAAAAAGCAACAGGTGAAAAGGTAGACTTATTTACGAAAATGACAATTTATCAGTTTATGAACAGCTTCATGAGCGGAACAATGTTTATGGGATTTTTCCTCGGAATTGCCTTTTTAGCAATGATGGCGAGTTCCCTTATGTTCAAAATATTAACAGGTGCTTCTCGTGATGTACGCCGTTATGAAATGTTACGAAAAATTGGTGTGAGACGCAGTATGCTAACGAAAAGTATATATAAAGAAATTTCATATTTATTTATCTTCCCAGCAATCATTGGCATTTCTCACGTTTTAGTAGGGCTTAACTTATTCAGCTTTATATTAGTTGACCCGTTTGTAAAAGTGTGGGTGCCAATTGGGATATTCTTAGTCATTTATTTCATCTATTACTGGATAACTGTTCAACTTTATAAAGGTATGGTAATGCCGAAAGAAGAGGTAGCTAAATAGTTTATGAAAAGAGTCCTTGTGTTGAAAGCAAGGGCTCTTTTCTATGTGTTTTTATAAAAATGTGTATGCGAGATGTTTTCAAATCTTTCTGTAATGAATATAACTTGTTAGACGTAATTCGTTATAACGTTGGATTATCACATTCTCAAACTGTCTTATTAGAAAAGGATTTAAAAAATCCATTGCCTACTAAGGTAATTGAAATGAAGCTACCGTTTTATTGCCTTATGGGGAAATATGACTATAACACTTCATTCCATGCAGCAAAAACATATTTTGATAAGATAGAAGCAGATCAAAAACAATTTATTACTTTTGAGAAATCAGCTCATTATCCACAATTTGAAGAGAAAGAAAAATTCTATAAGTGGATGTACGATACATTCATAAAATAAAGTATATCCGAACTTTAGAGAATTGAAATAGTTAGCGAGATGTATAAAGATTTTTAGATGCATAGTATTACATAGTATTAACTGAAGCGAAATTAAATAAAAAGACTCTTGATAAAAAATAAGAGTCTTAAGTACAACCAACTATGAATGACTTTTCTTTTTATAAAGAGATACAAAAATAAAAAAGATAGCTGAAGACAAATTGTTTTCAGCTATCTTTTTTCGCTTAAAGTGGTGGTAAATCAATCTTACCTTCTTCAAATAATTCTTTTATCATATGCTTCGTATAACCAGCGGCTTGACCAAATGTGATTTTTGCTGGCATTGGTGCTTCGTTAGCATCTACAACTACATCAATAATACATGGTTTATTTTGTTTTACTGCATTTTGGAAAGCGGGAAGTAGTTCATCTAAATTCTCAACACGGTATCCAATACCTCCACACGCCTCTGCATATTTTGCAAAATCAGGGTTCGTTAAGTCTGTTTCGAATTCGATATTACCCATAACTTCTTGCTCGAATTTAATCATCGCAATTTTATTATTGTTTAATACGACGACAACGATTGGTAATTTATATTTTACAGCTGTTACGAAGTCGTTCATTGTCATTCCAAAACCACCGTCACCACAAACTGCAAATACTTGTTTATCCGGGAATGCAATTTTTCCAGCAAGAGCACCAGGTAAACCGCAACCAAGTGTTGCGAGCCAGCTAGAAATAACAAATTGCTGGTTTGTCATACGGAAGTGCCTTGCGGTCCATACTGTTACATTTCCGACATCGACTGATAGAATTGCGTCATCATGTGCTACTTGCTGCAGAGCATGCATAACGCGTTGTGGTTTAATTGGAATGGAAGAGTCTTCTTCTTGATCGTGTAATTTTTCTTCCCACTTTTTCATCATTTCTTGGTGATGTTCTAAGAAGGAATGGTCTGTGTGTTCTTCAACATTTTCAATTAACCATCGTAATGTTTTATCAGCATCACCAGCTAAACCAATATCTGTCGCATAACGTTTCCCGATTTGGGCAGGATCTGTATCGATATGAATTGTTTTTGCTTTTTCAGGTAAGAAGCCGGTGAACGGATAAGAAGTACCGACCATAATTAAAGTATCTGCATGCTTCATTGCTTCATAAGAAGGTTTCGTTCCAATTAATCCTAATCCACCAATACAAAGAGGGTGTTCATCAGAAATAATTCCTTTAGCAGGTAATGTAAGTACGATTGGAGCACCAATATGTTCTGCCAATGCAAGTAAAGATTCTCTCGCATGTTTTGTTCCTTTTCCAGCTAAAATCACAGGCTTTTTCGCTTCATTTATTGCGAGTTTCGCCGCATCTAAATCTTCTTTTTGTGGAAACAACTCAGGCAAAGTAAAAGAAGTATTTGTAATACGAGCACCATTTTTTACTTCGAATTTCGGGACATCATCTGGAATTGTAAGAACGGATACACCTTTTTTCGTATAAGCCATTCGAATTGCTTGATTCACTACGGCAGGTAGTTGCTCTGCTGACATAATACGCTGGTTATAAACCGCAACATCATCAAACATTCTTTCTAAATTTACTTCTTGGAAAAAGTCCGTTCCAAGTAAATCGGTTTCTACTTGACCTGAAATTGCTAGAACAGGGGCTTTATCGAGTTTCGCATCATATAAACCATTTAATAAATGAATAGCACCAGGTCCTGCAATTGCCATACAAACGCCAAGTTTTCCTGTTAATTTCGCATAGGCAGCCGCTGCTAATGCACCAGCTTCTTCATGGCGAACTTGAATGAATTTAATTTTATCTTGTTTTTTTCTTAAAGCTTCAATGATAGAATTGATGGAATCTCCAGGCATACCGTATATGTGTTCTACTCCCCAGTCAATTAATAAATCAACTAATGCTTCACCGGCTGTTTTCCCAAACATAAGTGTTCCTCCTTATAATAAGTAGATAACATTATGTTTTGGATAAAAAGGAAAAATATACAAATAAGAAAATTTATCTGGTTATTTGTGACCTAAGAATCAGTGTGGGAAGCACAAAAGTTTCACTTTAGCAACTTTAATGATGACCAGCGAATAAAGTGAACACTGTTATTAGTAAAAAACCACTAGTTGCCCACATTAGAAATGTAAGGAAAGAGAGCTGTTTCTTAGCTTTCCAAAGCATTTCATGAATTGTTACATAGCCAAGTGAACCGATAGCACTTCCCATAATGAGTCCTTGCAGGTGAAGAGCTTTTCCTTCCATCAAAATGCCAAAAACTGTGCCAGTACCGAGAATAAGAGAAAGTAATAAAGTTGTTAATAAAAAGGAAACATATTTATGCTTTGTAAAGAGAAAGGGGATAATTAATGCTAAGCCTTCAGGAATATGGTGAACGACGATTGCTATTAAAAAGGGAATGGCAGAGTCATTATGATTTATAAAAGCTGTACCTAACGCAAATCCACTAGGTATATTATGAATAAATATAGCGAAAGAGAGAAAAAGGAAGGTTTGCCATGCTTGTTGCTCTTTTTTATGTATCATTGGATGGTGACAATAGTTATCTAATAAGCTCATAACTAAAATACCGATAGCTATACCAAGTATAGGCCCAATCATTTCGTAGCTTGAAAATGTTTCAGGAATAATTTCAAGGGATAAAAGCCCAAGTAAAATTCCGCCACATAATGCGTATAAACGATGCATCTTTTCTTCAATGAGTTGGCGTGTTGCTACTCCAACAGCACCGCCTAATAGTAATCCACCAAATGAAAAAAACGTAACAATCATTGGAATCCATAATCGTTCCATAGTATCACACTCCGATTCTTCCACTTATTTTTAGCTTACGAAAAGGAAAGTTAGAATAGTCCAAGTAATTGTGTTTGAGTATAGAGAAAAAAGTAGAGATTCGTTATAATCTATATATTAAACTTAAGTGAGGAAATGAAAAGGGGAATTGGTTATGCAACAAATTAAAAAAATAGGAAACTCATTTTGGTATATGACACCTGTTTCTGAAACAGATAGACCTATCTTAGGAATGGTCGTTGGACAAGAAAAAACGTTAATGATTGATGCAGGGAATTCAGAAGAACATGCACAATTATTTTTAGAAATGTTAAAAGAACAAAATGTATCGAATCCTGATTTTGTAGCATTAACGCATTGGCATTGGGATCATATTTTTGGATTATCTGTATTACAGAATGCATTAACTATTTCGCACGCTGAAACGAAAAAAGAAATTCAGGCAATAGTATCTTATGAATGGACAGATGAAGCGTTGGACGCACGCGTAAAAGAGGGTACTGAAATTGCATTTTGTGTGGATTGTATCAAGAAAGAGTTTGAAGAAAAAGCGAGAAATATTAACATTATTCCTCCAACCTTATCGTTCCAGGATCAAATGGAATTAGACCTTGGTGAAGTGACATGCGTGTTAAAACATGTGGGCGGAGATCATGCACATGATTCTGTTGTTATGTACATAAAAGAAGAAAAGATATTGTTTGTAGGAGACTGTATATATGCAGATATTTTTTCTTCGAAGTGGAACTATACGACGAAAAGAACGTTTAAATTGATAGATGAATTAGAGAAATTTGATGCTGAGACATATATTCTTTCTCATGGGGAAGCGATAAATCGAGAGGAGTTTTTACAAGAGATTCGCATGTTAAAAGCAGTAGGAACTTATACAGAAGCTCATAAGGGCGATGAAGAGAAGATAAAGGCAGCGTATAAACAAGAGCTAGATAGAGAATTAAATGCAGATGAGTTAGAAACAATAACGTATTTTGTCAATGGTTATGAAATGAATAATCTGTAAGACACTACATTAATCAAATATAATTAAATTGCACAAAAAGAGTATTGAAATTTAATTCAATACTCTTTTAAATATTAAGTTCCAAGCAATTTCTAAATTTTTTGGCTGGTTCATCATCTGGATTTATACCACTTTCAAAACTGGTAGTGAAAGGTAACCACTGCCAATCTTCGCATCCTACAAAAGCTACCCTTGACCAATTCTCAATGAATTCAATGAAATTATTCGCAATCTTATACCCATGTCCTTCTCCATCGTCGTGGCTTAGGTAAATTATCGGAGCATCTATATCATCTTTCATATCAAATGCTAAATAATCTCCATTTCCCACTTCACAAAATGCTAATTTGTTGTGCCAAACTACATCATATTCATCATCTATATTTGAAAAAACCTCGTCAACCAAGCCTTTACGTTCTTTTTCGAATTCAGAAAGACTTTCTAAACTCCAGTGAGGTGTTCCGCAAAAAATATCAGTAAATTCATTTGGTAGCTCTACATCGTCAGGTAAAAACCAGCGTAAGCTAAAATTTCCTGAGAACTCTAAAAGTACTTTTTTGAAGCTATTTGGTAGTTTAATACCCAGTTTTTCTTCTACTTGGATTATTTGTTCAAGGGAAGATGGTTCATCTATACAAACTTCTTGAACTTCACCACCTATGTATTTAATTCTAGAAGTTATAATTTCTATTCGTTCTTTTAGTAACTCATAATCCATCTTATCACCTCATGTTATATTAATTAAAGTATATCATTCTTAATAAATTTTTTCGTGTTATTAAGGTTTTTAGTAGAAGCTTTCTTTGCTAATTCAGTAATATATTCAAAGAAAACATCATGTTTTACATCATAAACGACATTTACAGGTCGTCCATCAGTAGTTTCTTCTGTACGTCCTTGGCTTGGTCCGTATGTATGAACGATACTATTAATCGTTTCAGTTTTTGCAAGGCTAGTGTTTCCGACAAAAGCGGTAGTTAGTACATCCCATAAATAGTAAGTAGAGTTCGTTGAGAAGTGAACGAGAGGAGGGACCATTGCATAGCATTGACCAAGGAAATCCATACCAATATACTTTCGCTCTTTTGCCCACTGTTCACGTATGTTTATAGTTAACGGAACTTGGTTTGTACTTTCTAGTGTCACTAAGTCGATTTTAATTTTTGCATCCCATACACGAGCCACTGCTTCAGGGTCCCAAAACGAATTCCACTCAGCTGTTCCATCATGCTCTGGTTCATGTACATTGCCAGCTTTAAGAAATGTACCACCCATCCAAACGAGGCGTTCAATTTTATCTTCGATTATGGGAGCTTCATATAATGCACGAGCAAGGTCAGTTAGGGGCCCAGTAAATAATAAAGTTGTTTTTCCTTCCGTTTGTAGAAGCGTTTCTATTAAATGATGATGCGCAGGTTTTGCCACCACGGGTGTTACAACTTTTCCAGACTCATTTAAAATTGGTAGAGCATCTACATAAAATGCATGCATCCGCCAGTCTTTCGGAAACGGGTTTTGCCCGCGAGAGTTTGAAGCGGCTACGGCAATATTACCTTTGCCGAAGCGATCGATAATTTTACGACTGGCAGACATTGCGGGTTCTAAATAGCAGTCTGCTGGGATAACAGATACACCGGTAAGTTCAACGTTTTCCATTTGAAGTAATAAAAATAATGAAATTAAATCATCTACGCCGCCATCATGATTGAAGTACACTTTTTTCTTCATTGTAATCTCCATCCTATATGATTTAGTTAGAAATTAAATATGAATTGAGGAGAAGTCATCAATAATTTCCACCACTTCAATTTCTCCATTAATCAGTAGCTCAGGAAGTTCATTTCTAATATTTCCTTTCCAATACTTTCTAGCTTGTTCGATTTTTTGAGAAAAAGGAATACCATCTTCTTTTGGTAAAAGATTCCCGTCACCTTCAAAAGAACTTCCGATTACTCGTAGTTTAACAATCTGTAAAACTTCTCGATTGTAAGAATCAAATAATGCTTTCCATTTTAAAGCATCTTCATAGCTTTTTGCAGCGTATAAACAAGATAACCTGGAAGGATATTCAGGGAATTCTTGTAGTCTAACCATTTCTACAATGGTTTCTCTAGCTGCTCTAATTGTTTGATTCATATAACTCATGACTACTTTAGCATTTTCATTATTTATATGTAATTCGTTATTTTTATAGTGTTTATTTAAAATTTGTATGCCATCTTCACCACTAGCATTTAATTGTTCTCTTTCAAAAAAGAAGTGATATAGAGTATTGTGTTGATTTTTGTTAAAAGGAATCATTTGTCCGATATGCATTTTTTTCCTTGTTACGATGTGATATGCGTAAAATTCTGTTTCATTCATAGTTATCCTCCTAGTAATAATGTAATGCAATGTTAAATTTAATAATTCAACATTGAAATATATAAAACCTTTATAAGTAAAAGTGAGAATTTGAGTTGAAAGTAAAGAAAATACATGAAAACGTTTTAAATTTGTTCACAAAATGTTCACTTACGAAGGGGGTTCCAATGTCGATATAATGACAAAGACTCAAAGAGAGAGGATGATGAAATTTGCCAACAACAAGAAAAGAAAACCTCCAATTTGGCATGATGATGTGCCTTGGAATGGTTATCGTAATGACGTTTTACAATTTACTAATGAATGAAACAGGAGGAACAATTTATATTAAAGAGATTGCATTAGAACTATTAATTGGCTTTATTATTGCGCTATTAATTGAAATAAGTATAGTTGGACCTTGTGCGAAAAAAATTGTATTCATGTTGCCATTTGATAAATCTAAGAAAATAAATATTATCGTTGCAATGTCGACAACTATGGTAATCGGAATGGTGTTCTTTATGTCATTTTTCGGTATGGCTATGATGCATTTACATGGTGGACTACACGGAGATTCATTTGTTTCAATTTATTTTTCGATTTTTATTAAAAATTTCATAATGGCATATCCATTACAATTAATTATTATGGGACCGCTTGTACGTTTCTTATTTGCAAAGTTTGTTATGAAAAAGAAATCTTTTAATGTAGCGTAATTTTCATTTATAAAACCTTATATATAAATAAAAAACACATCTCGCATTTTTGAGGTGTGTTTTTTTTATTCCAAGTTATTTTCATAGTGATGTGACATTTGTCCTTTTGCCATTATAGGATGATGGTTTTTAATTAAGTCAGAAATAAAGGATGAGGAGATGATTTTTTGAAAGGTATTCTATTTGCTGTTTTTGCGGGGATATTTATAACACTTCAAGGAACCTTTAATGCGAAACTTAGTTCACATATCGGTATATGGTCGACGAGTATTATAACCCATTTAATTGGATTCATTATTGCAACAACTGTATTTTTGTTAAAGAAAGAAGAGAAAGTAACGGATTTAAAGAGTGTAAAAAAAATATATTTAGTAGCGGGTGCATTTGGTGGATTCATTATTTGCGCAGAAACTATGGCGATATATTCACTAGGAGTTACATTGACAGCTGGCACACTAATGGTTGCTCAATTGTTAACGGCAACAGTTATTGAAATGAAAGGACTGTTTCATATAAAAAAGATACAGATGGAGAGATATCATATTGTGGGAACAATAGTAATGATTATAGGTATTGTTGTATTTAATATGTAAATGAAAGGAGGAAATGAATATGGAGAATAGATCAAGTTTAATTACGCATTATTTGAAAATCAATAAAACGCTCGAGGTTTTTTCAGAAATAGATACAGCATATTTTCAATTAAATCACTTTGAAAAAGGCGAGCTTATTTGCAATATAGATGACGAAATGGATCGTTTATATTTTGTTGTTAAAGGGAAAGTAAAAGTTTATACGATTACACCTGAAGGGAAGAAACTAATTCTTCGCTTTATCAATCCATTGGCCATTGTTGGTGATATTGAACTAATTCAAAATAGCAAAGCACATAATGTCGTTGAAGCTTGTTCAGATGTTGTAGCAATTTCTATTTCTAATACGGTTATTAGAAACAAGTTATTACATGATCCTATATTTATGAAGTTCTTGCTTGAAAACATTGCGAACACGTTAAAAATATCGACTCGTTTTACTGCTCTTAATTTACTGTATCCTGTAGAAGTACGTGTAGCTAGTTATTTACTTTCAATTTCAACAGATAGTAACGGGAATATGTATAAAGGGGATTTGGATGCAACTTCGGTAACGAGTATTGCAGATTTTATAGGGGTAAGTTATAGGCACGTAATACGGGTATTACAAAAATTTTATAATGAAAAATTAATTGAAAAGAGTAATGGAGTTATTGTAATTAAAGATTTTTCTAGAATGAAGGAAGTCGCTAAAGATAATATATATGAGCAATGAAAGGGAGAGGAAGATTTTGATTGGATTTAGTTTAGCTATATTAGCAGGAATATTAATTAGCGTACAATCTGTTTTTAATGCAAAAGTAAATGAAAATGTAGGACAGTGGTTAACAACTACATGTGTCCTTGGAATAGGTCTCATTAGTTCTATTCTATTTTATATCATTACAGAAAACAGTATTAACATTAAAGTGTATACTACAAATTATTTGTTTTATGTAAGTGGGTTGTTTGGTATCGGGTTAATTATTTGTATAATGGGTGCAATAAAGAGTTTAGGCCCAGCATATACGGTGCTAATTAGTCTTATTACTCAATTGATCGTTGCGTTATGCATTGATACATTTGGATTATTTGGAATGGAGAGCATTCCATTACAAATAAATAAATTAATTGGTATAGGTTTATTAATTGTGGGAGTAGGAATTTTTAAAAATCTATTTTTGAATAAGAAAGCTATTCATATAAATGAGGATAGTGTCTAAAGAATATAAAGGGAAAAAGTGTAAATAGTCAGAACTTATACATTTAGATAGTAATAAGTGAGCGATGAGGAGAGAGGATAAATGAATCAGTTAATGTTGCAAGATGGTATACACTATTTGAAAATCAATGGGATTATGCATTGGTGTAAAGTTGCAGGGACAGCTCATAATACAGTTCCTCTTATTATAGTACATGGTGGTCCAGGTGGTAATCATTATGTATTCGAAAGAACGCTTGGTTTGAAGTTAGAAGGAAAAATGACTGTAGTTTATTACGAACAAAGAGGTTGCGGACGAAGTGAGGCACCACAAGATGACGGTGAGTACTCAATCAATACTCTAGTCGAAGATTTAGAGGAATTAAGAAAGCAATTACATGTAGAGAAGATAAATTTGTTAGGATATTCTTTTGGTGGACAACTTTGTTTAGAGTATGCTTTGAAATATCCAAAAAATGTTGAACAAATGGTATTACAAGCACCATCGTTAGATGATTTTAATGATATGTATACTGTGCAGATAGAAGGTTTTCTACAAGTAACGAAAGGGGAAATGAAAGAACAAATATTGATAATAAGTAAGTCAGAAATTCCTTTAAAAGAAAGGTATAATCAAGTTTGGAGTATAGTTGATACAAAAGCTGTAGATCGACTATTGTTTAAAAATGAAGAATTTGCAAAGCTAAATAGAAGGTTTTGGGAGGAAAGTCAGTTAAGTAATACAGGGAAGATGAGCAAAGTTATTTTTGGAACAAAAGCATCTTTACCGCTTATTGAGCGTATTAAAGGTTTAGAAATTGATACGTGTGTCATAGTTGGAGCGCATGACTATAACACGGGTGTAGGAATGAGTTATAGAATAACGAGACAATTGAAAAATGGTAAACTTGTTATATTTGAAAATAGTGGACATTTCCCAGATATCGAGGAGATGGATAAAGTCTGTGAAACGATTATTGAGTTTTTGGAACAATAGGGAGGATCGATAGTATTTCGGAAAATCCTCACGCTAAGAGCATACGAAATTTTATACAGTTTTTCGGTTAATCCAATAACAAACGAGATCCATAAAATGGAAGCAGAATAGAAATTTATAAAAAATGCATAGATCTCTAGAATAAAAAGAAGGAATTCTTATGAGAGTAAGGGTTCTTCCTTGTCCTTGCTACCAATAATGAGACGTTATGTTAACCAGTCATGAATAAGTATTCATCCCTATTTTCATTGTTTATAAGTGTAATTGCTAATGGTACAATCAAGATGATATAGGAATATCGTCCTGATTGTGTTTTATGGAAAAGCATTTCTAATAATCAGTACTGCAATGGGACAAAATAACTTTCTATGAATTTATATTGAATATAAATTCATATTGGAGCTGAAACATATGGATTATATAAGTTATTTAAGAAATATGGTTGGACATGAAAAAGTAATTATGGTGGTCGCAGGTTGTTTTGTGTTGAACAAAAAGAATGAAGTACTTCTGCAATTACGATCTGATAATGGGAAGTGGGGACACCCTGGCGGTTTTATGGAATTTGGCGAGACAGTTGAAGATACAGCAAGAAGAGAAGTGTTTGAAGAAACTGGTTTAAAATTAGGAAAACTTGAATTTTTTAATGTGTATTCTGGAAAAAAATACGAAAAAACGCTATCTAACGGTGATCAAGTTGCCTTAGTGAAATTGACTTATATTTGTAAAGATTTTCATGGAACATTACATACTGATAATGAAGAAAGCTTGCAACTAAAATTTTTCTCCCTAGATAACTTGCCTGAACTATGGCAAAATCAACAAGAAGTTTTGGACGATTTATTAAAGTTTATGAAAATAAAAAACTAATTACCCATCTTTTTTTGATATTATTTTACTGCCTATAACGATAATTAGGTAAATAAGCTTTCCTTATGGGCAGCTTATTGTAATTTTTTATTTGGGTTGTTTTTCTTCAAAAATGCATTGGATTTTCATAGAAAATTGTGGTGTGATGAAAATTTTAGCTAGATGGTTATGGACCGGTACCCCATAATAAAAAACAGGAATATTTCGTACATATCAAATATGTTCCTGCCTGTGGTTTTATTAAGATTAACATCTATGACTTAAAAATAAATTTATTGATTTTGAAGTTATGTTTTAAGAAGTGGTTTTAGGCAACGAGAATATAACCGAAAATAAAATATTACTAAACGTATATAACTAATGAATACAATGTCTTTTTCGGTTATTATGTTGTAAATAATTTTATGATAAAATCTTTTACATAATGAAATAAAGGGGTAGTATTCTATGGGTTATTTCTCAAATGGTTTATTAGTTTTGTTTGTGCTAATCGTATGCAGTTGTATATTTTTTGGTTAATAATATAATGAGAGTCTTATATAAAAGAAGTTATCTTAAGTGAGGTAACTTCTTTTTATTTTATATTGAGAAGGAATTCTATCTTTCTTATTGAAGTTTGTTCTAGTTATTTTTACATCGATCAGATTTGTGTAAAGGGAATTTTATGAAATATAAACAAGCCAGAGAATAGGGAGTATTTACATGGAAAATAGTATACGCTACACAAGTGAACATCCTACAGATTTTAATGGATTATTATCCTTATACGAATCTTTAGGATGGAATTCTCTTAAATTAACGGTTAACGAGTTAGAACGAATGTGTAAGCAAAGTTGGTATGCAATTTATGTTTTTGATGATAAGAGGTTAGTAGGGATGGGGCGAGTCATATCAGATGGAGTCATAACAGGCATTATTTGTGGAGTTGGTGTATTGCCAAAATATCAGTCTAGTGGCATCGGAAAAGAAATAGTGAAACGATTAATCCAACACTGTGAACAAAACAAGGTTATTCCACAACTTATGTGTGTAGAAAAATTGCAATCTTACTATGAATCTATAGGGTTTGAAGCATTCTCTATTGGGATGACAAAACATATTATAAGATAGAGGTGCTTTATCCCGCTATTTGCCGAGTAGTAAAAGCCCCATGGATTAAAGTTTCACTTTATATTTTCAGTTTACTCGTACATATTTTCAAACTTCAACATAAAGGAGAATGGCTGTATGGAGATTGCTAAAGGGATAGAAATGTTACAACTTGAATTTCAAGAATTTGTTATTCATCCAATTCTTTTATGGGATGATGAAATGGCAGTATTAATAGATACGGGTTTCCCAGGACAAATTGAAGATATACAAGTAGAGATGGAAAAGGTTGGGGTATCATTTGATAAGTTAAAAGTCGTGATTTTGACGCATCAGGATATTGATCATATAGGTAGTCTTCCGGAGTTGTTGCAGCGCTGTCGAAGTAATATTAAAGTTTATGCGCACGAACTAGATAAGCCATATATCGAGGGGGATTTACCTTTATTGAAGGACGGAAATGTAGAGAACCGACCAAAAGGAAAAGTGAGTGATACTATGATTGACGGGCAAGAACTTCCGTATTGCGGTGGAATACTAATTCTTCATACTCCAGGGCATACCCCGGGTCATATTAGTTTATATTTGAAACAAAGTAAAATTCTTGTTGCAGGAGACTCTATGTATAGTGTGAATGGGATGTTAGGAGGAATTCACGCCCCAACAACTATAAATATTAAGGAAGCACAGCAGTCTTTGAAGAAGTATTTAAATCTAGATATTGAATCTGTAGTTTGTTACCATGGGGGATTAAGTAAGGGGAATATAAAGATTCAACTTCAAAATTTATAAAAGTCGAAGATAATAATTTTTAGATAATGGATGCTAAATTATAAAAAAACATGTTTGAAAAAAATTCAAACATGCTTTTTTATTAAAGGAAATCTGTTTAATATGAATGACCTAATCCGTTCCAATAAAAAGAAACGATTTCTTGTGCTAATTCATCTATATTTGCAAGAATAGGATTGTGATTTTCATCTTTAAAATTCCCAATAGATAATAAAGATACGAAAGCATGAGCCGCAAATTTAGCGTTCCCTTTCGGAATTTCTCCGATGTGCATAGCATTATCGAGTGCTTTTTCTAGTACTTCATACATATTATCTTCAGCATTTTTTAATTGTTTCAATTGTTCTTCAGATAACGACAGTTTTGCATCTTTCATAAAATTTTTCATATCAATATCCATCGTTGCGTGTAAGTAAACTTTAGCGAAGTCTAATAATCTTTCTTCTAAAGTTTTGTTTGTAGAGAGTATTTGAGACATATTCTCACGTATACGTACCATCATTTCGATCATAGTAGCGGTAAATAAATCGGCTTTTGTTGAATAGTAATAGTAGACAGTTGCTTTCGTAACACCACAAACTTTTGCGACCTCATCCATAGAAACGACTTGATAATTTTGTGTAAGAAATAAGCGGGTTGCTACTTCTAAAATGTTTTCTTTTGTAGATTTTGTATTTTTATTTTGACGCGGCCTTCCGATAGGACGTTGTTTTTGTTCCAAATACATTCGCTCCTGACATTTATGATTGAGATAATTATAACATAATTTTCAATCATTCTTGATTAATTAACCGACCAGTATATATAATTAATAATGGAGGAAAAAAGGAAGGTGGGTTTTTATGAAAAAGCACCCGTTACATATGTTAGGGAGGCTTGTAGCAGGGAGAAATACGCAGTGGATCACTTTATCGGTGTGGGTTCTTATTACATTATTACTTTCATTTACGTTACCACAAGTAAACAGTACGAAAGAACCGAATCCGAAAAATTTACCTGAAACAGCTATGTCACAGCAAGCGGAAGCGCTTATGAAAAAAGAGTTTCCGAATAATGCAGGGAATCCTTTGTTAGTAGTATGGTATAGAGATGGTGGATTACAGTCACAGGATTATAAACTCATACAAGATGTTTATAAAGAGTTAAAATCTGGTCCTTTAAAAGAACAATCAACGTTACCACCATTTGATACAATTCCAGAGCAAGTATTATCAAAAAGTGCGTCAAAAGATGGTACATCATTTGTTACACCGGTATTTTTTAATAAATCTGCTGGTACGGATATATTAAAAGGAAATCTTGAAGAGTTTAGAAAAATAGTGAATAGTAAGGTGGATGAAGATCCATTTAAACAAAAAATAAGTGAATCTGGTTTACATGTTCGATTATCAGGACCTGTAGGTATTCAAACGGATGCAGTTAGTTTATTTAGTCAAGCAGATGTGAAATTGTTAGTGGCTACTGTACTACTAGTGTTAGTTTTGTTAATTTTACTGTATCGTTCACCAATTTTAGCGATTTTACCTATACTTGTTGTTGGCTTTGCATACGGTATTATTAGTCCTACACTCGGTTTTTTAGCTGATCACGGATGGATTAAAGTAGATGCCCAAGCGATATCAATTATGACAGTATTATTGTTTGGCGCTGGAACGGACTATTGTCTATTTTTAATTTCGAGATATAGAGAGTACTTGTTAGAAGAAGAAAGTAAATATAAAGCATTGCAACTTGCGATTAAAGCATCTGGCGGTGCAATAATAATGAGTGCGTTAACTGTTGTACTTGGATTAGGAACATTACTACTTGCTCATTATGGTGCCTTTCATCGATTTGCAGTACCATTTAGTGTTGCTGTATTTATAATGGGAATCGCGGCTTTAACAATTTTACCAGCACTATTATTAATTTTCGGTAGAATTGCATTTTTCCCGTTTATACCGAGAACAACTTCAATGAATGAGGAGTTTGCAAGAAAGAAAAAGAGGGCTGTAAAAGTTAAAAAATCAAAAGGCTCCTTTAGTAAAAAACTTGGAGATATTGTAGTACGAAGACCATGGACAATAATTATGCTAACTGTATTTGTATTAGGCGGATTGGCTTCATTCGTACCACGTATTCAATACACATATGACTTATTAGAGTCGTTTCCAAAGGATATGCCTTCTCGTGAAGGGTTTACGTTAATTAGTGATCATTTCTCAGCTGGTGAACTAGCACCAATAAAAGTTGTTGTTGATACGAAAGGAAAAGAGCTTCCTATTAAACAAGAACTAGAGAAACTTTCTTTCGTAAATACAGTGAAAGAGCCAAAAGAGGGAAAAGAAATTAAGCAAATAAAAATGTATGAAGTTTCTTTAGCAGAAAATCCATACTCAATTGAAGCGTTAAATCAAATCCCTAAATTGAAAAACAGTGTGGAAAAAGTATTAAAAGATGCTGGAATTAGTAAAGCTAAAGAACAATTATGGATTGGTGGGGAAACAGCTTCATTATATGATACAAAGCAAATTACGGAACGTGATGAATCAATAATTATCCCAGTAATGATTAGCATTATCGCTTTACTATTACTTGTCTACTTACGATCGGTTGTTGCAATGGTTTATTTAATTGTAACTGTTGTCTTATCATTCTTCTCAGCGTTAGGAGCAGGATGGATATTACTTCATTACGGTATGGGAGCGCCGGCCATTCAAGGTGCGATACCGTTGTACGCATTTGTATTTTTAGTTGCTTTAGGTGAAGATTATAATATCTTTATGGTTTCAGAAATATGGAAAAACAGAAAGACACAAAATCACTTGGATGCAGTAAAAAATGGTGTAATACAAACAGGTAGTGTTATTACATCGGCAGGTTTAATTTTAGCAGGAACTTTTGCTGTGTTAGGTACACTTCCAATTCAAGTATTAGTTCAATTTGGTATTGTAACTGCAATTGGCGTATTACTAGATACGTTTATCGTAAGACCGTTACTTGTACCCGCAATTACAGTTGTGTTAGGCCGATTTGCTTTTTGGCCAGGTAAACTTTCAAGAAAGAGTGAAGAAATACAAAAGGTGGATGCATAGTTAAAAAAGCCAAGGATATTTTCCTTGGCTTTTTTAAATGTAGTTAATTAATTTTTTGAAGTTAAATCATCAGCTGCAGAGTGATCAGCATCTTCAATTGTTGTTTCGGGCATTCCGTATAAGCCGTTCATTGCTTGTTCTTCGATAGTAAGATTTGCAGTATTATTATTTTGAATAGATGTAGTGTTTTCAGTAACATTTTCTTTTTTATTTATACTTTTGTCATTCATGTATGTATCCTCCAAATTTCATTTGATTTATCTATAGTATGTGGATGGATTTCCAGAAATATGTGAATTGATTCTTACAGCCCTTTCCGAACGGGAAAGCCCATCGCCTTTAGGCATGGGATGAAAGTGAGGTTGGATACGGAGTACCACTAAAAATCGCTAAGTTTGTGGTACTTTAAGTATCCAAAATATTGGTATCTTTTGTGGTGTAGTTTAAAAGTAAAACTGATACAATGTGAATATGATAAATGATTATAGAAGAACCAAAACAACTGTGTCATTAATTAACTACCATTTTGTGTTTTGCCCGCGATACAGAAGAAAAATTTTTCTTAACACAAAAGTAGAAGAACGTTTCAAAGAGTTGGTTCAAGAAATATGCGGAGAAATGGATGTTGCTATTGTCGCAATGGAATGCGACAAAGACCACGTTCACTTGTTCTTAAATACACTACCAACACTTAGTCCTGCTGACACAATGGCGAAAATTAAAGGAGTGACATCGAAGCGTTTGAGAGGAGAGTTTCCTCATCTTCAACACTTGCCAAGTCTATGGACACGTTCCTATTTTGTTTCTACTGCTGGAAATGTATCGACTGAGACAATTAAACAGTATGTTGAAAATCAAAAGACGAGGGGGTGAAAATTGTGTCACAAACAATCACAGTCAAAGTTAAATTGCTTCCAACAAAAGAACAAATTCAGTTATTGGAACAAAGTAGCTATGAGTATATCAAAGTCATTAATACACTTGTATCTGAAATGGCTGAAGCGAAGAAGAGCACTAAGAAAAGTACAAAAGATGTTGAAGCGAATCTTCCAAGCGCAGTGAAGAACCAAGCAATTAAAGACGCTAAAAGTGTGTTTTCTACAAAGGTGAAAAAAAGTAAATACAAAGTTATTCCGATTCTAAAGAGACCTGTTTGTGTATGGAACAATCAAAACTATTCGTTTGACTTCACGCACATTTCAGTTCCACTCATGGTAAATGGAAAATCAACTCGCTTAAAGGTTCGTGCTTTATTAACTGATAAATATAATCGCAATTTTAATTTGTTAACACACAAGTTAGGTACACTTCGTATCACGAAGAAATCTAATAAGTGGATTGCTCAAATATCTGTCACAATTCCTACAAATGAAAAAACAGGAACGAAGATTTTAGGGGTAGATTTAGGTCTTAAAGTCCCTGCGGTAGCCATCACAGACGATGAGAAAGTTCGTTTCTTCGGCAATGGTAGACAAAACAAATATATGAAACGTAAGTTTCGTAGTGTTCGTAAGAAGTTAGGTGAAAATAAGAAATTAAATGCCATTCGACAACTTGATGATAAAGAACAAAGATGGATGCAAGACCAAGACCACAAAGTAAGTCGTGAAATCATTGACTTTGCAACTGATAATAACATTTCTGTTATTCGTTTAGAACAACTAACGAATATTAGACAGACGGCAAGAACAAGCCGTAAAAACGAGAAAAATCTACACACTTGGTCATTCTATCGTTTAGCACAATTCATTGAATACAAAGCGAATTTAGTTGGTATTAAGGTAGAATATGTGAACCCTGCTTATACAAGTCAAACATGTCCGAAATGTTCTGAAAAGAACAAAGCACCAGACAGAAAATACAAGTGCCGATGTGGATTTGAGAAACATCGTGATATTGTTGGGGCGATGAATATTCGCTACGCAACTGTGATTGATGGTCACAGTCAATCAGCCTAAGATGCTATACGCACTGTCTTAGGAGGGGCAATGAGATGCCCTCATCTTGAAGTCTGTTCAAAACAGAAATGGACTGCGAACGTTTAGTCATTCAAGAATCCCACCCGTCAATCCGTAAGGATTAGGGCTTGCGACTTTAGTCGTGGGAGTCTCAAATATGTTATATAATTAAATGAATAATTAGGGTGAGTTGTAAACTGTTAGGAGTGAACAATTATGGTGAAAGCAAGGGAATTAGCCTTCTAAAATAAAAAGAAAATTTTAGGAGGCTATTAGAATGAAGTTTCATGTAATTGATAGAGAAGATTGGAATAGAGAGCAGTATTTTGAGTATTATTTAAAGTTGAAATGTACATTTAGTATGACTGTGAATGTTGATATCACGATGTTATTAGGGGAAGTATATCAAAAGGGAATAAAATTTTATCCCGTTTTTATATATTTAATTTCTAGAGTAGTAAATAATTATAAAAAATTTCGAACATGTTTTAACGATGAAGGAGTTTTAGGCTATTGGGAGGAAATGATACCGAGTTATACAATTTTTCATAAAGATGATAAGTCTTTTTCAAGTATATGGACGGATTATTCAAGTGATTTCCGCACTTTCTATAATAATTATGAAGACGATATGAGATGCTATGCTAATGTTCATGGTCTTTTCACGAAAGAAAATATTCCGCCTAATGTATTTCCGATTTCTAGCATACCTTGGACTAGTTTTACTGGATTTAATCTTAATATTAATAATGATGAAAATTTTCTATTGCCAATTATAACTTGTGGGAAATATTTTAACGAAGGAAACAAGGTTATGCTACCAGTTTCATTGCAAGTACATCATTCGGTTTGTGATGGATATGATGCGAGTCAATTTATAGAAGATTTACAGCAGTTAAGTAATACTTGCAACGAGTGGCTTAAGTAATATCTAATTTTTAATTATATAAAGTGAAACTTTAATCAGTGGGGTGTCAGCCCCCGCTGATTATTAGCCCGACCCCCACCTAACTTCTTTGCTTTCGCTGAATTTTGAGGTGGGGGTCTTACTGCCCGGCAAATAGCGGGATAAAATTGAAAATGAATAAAAGAAGAGAACATGTTTATATTACATGGTCTCTTTTTATTATTCATTAATACTAAGTAATCGTGGAAAATATAGGGTGATTTGTAGTTTAATAGTAAAGAGGGTGATTAGTGTTAATTTTCTTTGTTTTTAAAAAATTAAGGATATAAATGTTTTAATAGGGGGTAATAAAGTGAAATTCATAAGCATTGAAAAAGATGAGATCCTAATTGGGAATATGGAAAATTTGTATTGTAAGGTATTTGAGAAAACAAATTTCAATGAAATGATCGAGCGAATGAATAGGCATATAGAATATACAGGTTTTAAAGGTATAGTAGCAATAAATGATGAAAATGAAGTAGTTGGTTTTACTTATGGTTATCGCTCAATGGAGGGACAGTACTATAATCAATTAATGAGAGAAGCGTTACATCTAGAGCAAGTAGACGAATGGTTACAAGATTGTTTTGAATTTGTAGAGTTAGCAGTCCACCCAGAATATCAAAATGAAGGTCTTGGAACGAAATTACATAATGAATTACTAGAAGGGATTCCAAATAGAACGAGTGTTTTAACAACACAAATAAACAATGAAAAAGCACGTTCGTTATATGAAAGATTAGATTGGGTAAATGTATTAGAACCATTTCATCCAAGTAAAAATGATGTTCCATATGTAATAATGGGAAAAGCATTAAAAACAAAAGTGAATTGATAATTATGCCATTCACAAAAATGGTTGGTTTGTAATAATGAAGGGGAAAACGAAAATGACGAAAATATCTATAGAAAAAGCTACAATTTTAGATGCTGAGAAATTAACAGAAATAATGAAAAGAACATTTGATGCAGAAGCAAAACAATGACTATATGGCCAAGATGATGTCATTGATTATAACATTCAACCGCCAGGATATTCTTCAGTTGAAATGATGGAATATTCCATTGAAGAATTGGATTCTTTCAAAGTTGTAATGGATAAAGAAATAATCGGAGGGATAATAGTTACGATTTCTGGTAAGTCGTACGGTCGAATTGATCGTATTTTTGTAGATCCTGTTTATCAAGGAAAAGGAATTGGATCACATGTTATGAAATTAATAGAAAAGGAATATCCGAACATAAAGATTTGGGATCTCGAAACATCTAGTAGACAAATTAACAATCATCACTTTTATAAAAAGATGGGTTACCAAATGATTTTTGAATCGGAAGATGAGTATTGTTACGTGAAAAGAATAAAAACAAGCTCAAACAAAGCGAGTGTAGTTACAAATAAAGATATGAAAAATAGTCAATACGAAAACTGTAATTTAGCAAATACAGAGTATTATCAAGTGAATTTAAAAAACAGTTCATTTGTTGGTAGCAATATAATGAATATGAATATGAGTAATTGTAATGTAAGTCAATCCAAGTTTAGAAATATAAATTTTAGATGGTCATCATATGCAGATTTAAATCTTTCTGGTAGTAAATTTAATTTGGTGACTTTAGGTGGAGTGCAATTTAAAAATACAAGTCTTGGAGATGAGAAGGAACCTATTGTATTCGATAAATGTGATTTGGAATGTAGCACTATAAGTAATAGTAATCTGAAAAATATTGAAATAGAAAATTGTGATATAGTCGGCATGAAACTAAATGGTATTTTGATTGAAAATTTGCTTGATTTATATAACAAGGTGAAAAGTTAACCAAATCCATATCCATATAGTCTTTAATCTTTTTGAAAATTAAGTATTATATCGAAATAATTATGTAAAAATGACATAAAGAAATCCGGGCGAGAAGGTCATTCGTGAACGTTTCTAGAATAACACACAAATATATTGTTATTTATATGGAGGAGAGAAAGATGGGAATCAACGTTAGAGCAGTAGAAATACAAGATGCTAGAGCAATTCATCGTATATGTATACAGGATGACGTTTTACCGTATATGGTTTTCTTACCTAGCATGCGTGTAGAGGCTATGGAAAATAGAATTCGAAATTTAGCACCAAATCAATTTGAATTTGTTGCAGAATATGATGGAGAAGTTGTTGGGTTTGTAGGTTTAACACAAAGTCCGGGCCGAAGATCTCATTCAGGCGATTTATTCATTGGGGTAGACAGTGAATATCATAATAAAGGAATTGGGAGAGCACTTCTTACGAAGATGCTTGATTTGGCTGATAATTGGTTAATGTTAGAGAGAGTAGAACTAGGTGTATTAGAAACGAATCCAAAAGCAAAAGCTTTATATGAAAAATTTGGATTTGTAGAAGAGGGAGTAAAGATAGGGAATTTGAAAGCTCATGGAAAGTTTATTAATGAAATTATGATGAGTCGTTTTAGACCGAATGGTTTAATTGTACATAATGAATAGTTAAAAGCATGACAGTATACTGTCATGCTTTTTTATTAGAACTTGGCTGCAATAAAAATAATACTAAACCAATAAAAATAACGGTAATTCCTAGTCCTTGTTGTAAAGAAATGGTCTCATGTAATATAAAGTACGCTAGTATACAAGTGCCAATTGTTTCACCTAAAATACTCATTGAAATTACAGTAGCACTTATCCATTTTAATAACCAATTAAAAATGGTTTGTCCTAAAATTGTAGCAATGAAAGCTAATCCAATAAAGCACAACCAAGTTTGTGTAGAGTAATGGATGAAAGATTCTTGTTGCGTGAAAGCAAATATGCCAAGAAAGCTAGCACTACTTCCATAACTAATTACCGAATATGGTATAAGTGACAAATCTTTACGAACGTGTTGGCTAATGAAAAAATAAGCAGTAATGATACCGGCAGCGATAAGTGCTAAAATATCTCCATATAAAGCTTCTCCACTAATTTGGAAATCTTGCCAGCCAATGATGATACTACCTGAAATAGCGATGAGGCAACCAATAACTGCTCCTTTCGTAAATCTCTCCTTAAATAAAAAATAACCACCAATCATTGAGAACAAAGGTTGTAACGTTACGATAACTGTAGAGCTTGCTACAGAAGTATATTGTAATGATTCAAACCATAGTACATAATGTGCAGCTAAAAATAGCCCAGATACGAATCCAAGTGCCCATTGTTTTTTCGTTAAAGTTTTTAGCTCATTTCGACTATTTTTATTAAATAGTAATAACGGTAACAGAATTAGTGTGGCAAAGAATAATCTGTAAAAAGCAATGATTGTCGCAGGAGCATCTGCCAATTTTACAAAAATAGCTGAAGTTGATAAGGCGAATACACCAAAAAATAAGATGCAATATGAAAGAATAGGTGATTTCAAAGTTTGTCCCTCCGATAGAATGTTTATTATAATGAACTTAATACGATATAATGTACAAAGGTAAGTATATAAGTCCCGGAGATAATAGGAAAGGATTATTTGCCTTTGTTTAGTATGTCAGCACAAAGACAATGAAATATGCATTATGATGGATGAAAGGAAGTTTTACTATGATACATGATAGGCTTGGACAAACAGTATTAAGTTATCGTAAGAAAAATAATATGACAATTCGTGAATTCGCTGATTATGCAGGAATTAGTACATCACTAATTAGCCAAATTGAAAGAGGACATGCTAATCCTTCTTTAAATGTTTTGGAGTTAATTGCAAAAGCATTAAATGTACCGCTGTTTACACTTTTTATTAATAATATCGATACAGATTCGCTCATTTCTAAGAAAAAAGATCGAAAAAAAGTATATCGGGAAAACAATGATCACATTGTATATGATGTATTAACACCTGATTTTATGAAAGCACGTATTGAAATGTTAATGATGGATTTAAATAAACGAGCAAACACAACAGAAAGCCATTATTCCCATGAAGATAAGGAAGAGATTGCTGTTATTATGAAAGGGGAAGTGTATGTGGAATTGGAGGGAAAAGAATATTATTTAGAAGAAGGCGATGTTGTACGTATTCCACCGAATGTGAAGCATCGATTTTTGAATAAAAGTGATGAATCGAATCACATTTTATTTGTACTGACACCAACTTTAGGATGAAAATATAGTGATTTTTAATAGGGGAGAAAGAAAATGGAAAAAAGTATTTTGAAAGGCGGTCTTTCAATTATTTCTCAATGTAAAAAAGAAACAAATGATATTTGGCATGCACATTTTGGAGCAGCTGCAATTGCTAGTTATTTTTTTATGAAAGATAATAATATTGATGAAGAAACAGCTCGTAATATGTATTCGCAAACAAGGATGATGCTGAACAAGAAAAAAATTGGTGAGATGATTGATGATAAAAAAGAAATAGATTTTAAAATTGCGGAAAATATGATTATAAAATCTTTAGAACAAACGATTGATGAGCTTCATTGGGTGGGGCATAACGTCATTTATGCGTCATTAAGTTTATTAGCTATGAAAGAGCTACAAAAATGGGGTGATAATCAAGCAATTGAAGGGATTACTACTCTTATTTTATCATTTCGAAAAACAATTCCAGGTAGATCGTGGATTGGTTATACGACGAAAGAAGTAAAACAATTAAGTTTTGAAGAGGAGATACAAAGTGAATTGAGTAATCCAACACAAGTATCTCAGTTCATTTTAAATGAGTTATCGAAATTTAATAGTATTTATCGAGCGGAATCACATCATGATTTAATTGGGCATTTGCTTACATACTCCCACGCAATTAATATAATGTACGATTTAGGACATATAGATATATTTCAACGAGGGATACGTCCGCTGTTAAAACTAGTATACGTACTAAGAGCTAGCCAAAAGCTCAAGCTGAATACGGAAATACCTTTACACTCACCTATAGATCGATTACCTTTAATTCAATCTAAACGTGCAAATATTTTACCAACTGAAAATATATTTTGGATAAAAGACTATAGTGAATTCGATTGGGATTTTGGTCATGTATTTAAATTCTCGTATAGTTATTTTAATCATATACAGAGAGCTCCAAATTATAAAGATATCACATTAGAAAAATTCCGTTATGTTATTCATTCTTAATGAACGTTAATGATCTGTAAAAGGATGTTTAATCTAGTTTCTTTTTTTGTTAGTAGTATATTATTTTTTCAAATATGTAAGATTTTACATGCGTATTTTACTTTTACTAATTATGTAAGTAGGCTATACTGAAATACATACATTTTATTTTTGGAGAGATGTAAAACGACATGGAACTAGCGAAATTGGAAAAAGTAATTGAAATAAAAAAAGAAGAACTTTTATATTTAGTATCGGATTATGGAATTCAACATGAAAAAGTATTGGCATTGAGTCAAGAACTAGACAAATTAATCAATTACTTTATGTTTTTAAAATAAAGAGAACTATGACGGGGTTTGTAAATGTTATAGTTCTTTTTTATTAGGTAATTTGAAAATATATTAAAATATATTGTCTAATTTCTTACAGAATGCGCAACTTGCTAGTCGAATATAAGGACTTTTGGTTATAATAAAAAGGAATTATTAATTGTATCGGTTAGGAGCGCAGCACATATGAAAACAGTTGTTGTTATCGGTGGAGGTATAACGGGACTTTCTACTATGTTTTATTTAGAAAAATTAAAAAAGGATTATAATATCGATTTAAATTTAATTCTTATTGAGAAAGAAGAGTATTTAGGTGGTAAAATCCATAGTGTGGAAGAAAAGGATTTCATTATGGAGTCAGGAGCGGATTCAATCGTTGCTCGTAATGAACACGTTATGCCACTTGTAAAAGATTTAAATTTAGAAAATGAAATGGTATATAATGAAACGGGTATTTCTTACATATATTCTGAAAACATGTTACATCCGATTCCTTCTGATACTATATTTGGGATACCGATGAGCGCCCAGTCGTTGTTTAGCAGTACGCTAGTCTCAACGAAGGGGAAAATCGTAGCTTTAAAAGATTTCATAACGAAAAATAAAGAGTTTACGAAAGATACATCACTTGCTTTATTTTTAGAAAGCTTTTTAGGGAAAGAGTTAGTGGAAAGACAAATTGCTCCTGTGCTTTCAGGTGTATATTCTGGTAAATTGAATGAGCTTACAATGGCATCTACATTACCGTATTTACTGGATTATAAAAATAAGTATGGAAGTATTATTAAAGGTTTTGAAGAGAATAAAAAACAATTTCAATCAGCGGGAAATAAAAAATTCGTATCATTTAAAGGTGGACTATCTACGATAATTAATCGCTTAGAAGAAGTGCTGACTGAAACTGTCGTAAAAAAAGGTGCTATAACGACGGCTGTAAGTAAACAAGAGGATCGATATGAGATTTCTTTTGCAAATCATGAAACAATACAAGCTGATTATGTTGTTTTAGCAGCTCCACATGATATTGCACAAACTTTATTACAGTCTAATGAGTTAAATGAGCAGTTTAATACATTTAAAAACTCATCTCTTATAAGTATTTATTTAGGATTTGACATACTAGATGAACAACTACCAGCTGATGGTACGGGGTTTATTGTAACGGAAAACAGTGATTTACATTGTGATGCTTGTACATGGACAAGTCGAAAGTGGAAACATACATCGGGTAAACAAAAATTATTAGTTAGAATGTTTTATAAGAGTACCAATCCGGTATATGAAACAATCAAGAATTACAGTGAAGAAGAATTAGTACGAGTCGCTTTATATGATATTGAAAAGAGTCTCGGAATTAAAGGTGAACCAGAAGTAGTTGAAGTTACAAATTGGAAAGATTTAATGCCGAAATATCATTTAGAACATAATCAAGCGGTTCAAGCATTACAAGAAAAAATGACGAATCTTTATCCAAATGTATATTTAGCTGGTGCCTCATATTATGGTGTTGGAATTGGTGCGTGTATTGGAAATGGAAAGAATATAGCCAATGAAATAATGGATACATTAAATAAATAATACTGTAGAATAAATAAAAACTGTCCCTTCAGCAAAATGGAGGAACAGTTTTTATTTATTTTATTTGAATGGAAATTGTATTGTTTTTTACATTGTTTTCTTTTATTGTTAATATTATTTCTCCAGACTCTTTAAATGAATACGATGATAGTTGATAAATATCTTTTATATCAAGTTTTTCTTGTAATTTATTTACCGGTATTGATACGATATTTGGCTTCCATGTTTCTTGTTTTCCTGAAGGATATTCTATAAGTATTACCGGATTTTTTAACTTTATTGTTTTCCAAGAGACGAAATATAGTTGTACTTCTGTATCTTTTTTTAATAATTCTTCGGAGAAATAACCGAATTCGCCTACATTACCGAAAACAGTATAGTTTTGATTTTTTAATTTAATATCTAAATAACTAGGTTGATATGTTACTGCATGATAAGTTCCATATGAAAGTGAGAGTATGGCAGCGATTAAAATACCGATTGAAAATGTCTTAAAGCTATTGCCTTTAAAGCTAGTCATCATGAATGAGTTTGGTGTGAATTTTTTTGCGAATAAAAAAATAAGTAATATGAGTAAGAGGGATAAGCCGATGAATATATACATAGATTTTTACACCTCCATAGCGTAAAATGGATTAACTATATTTTACCATAAATGTATGGGTTAGGGTGGTTGTTTAGAAGGGAAAAATGAAGGAACAAATTCTTTACAGTTCTTGATAATTTAAAATTTGATTTATGGAAATTATAGCGTCATGTTTGAGTCCCAATCAGAAGGTATCCAATTCGTGTATATAGAATAAAGAGGGAATGCGCCATTAGAAATGTTTGACTTATGGAACAATAAGGACTTTACTAATTATACATATTTTTTCTGATATAATGAATGAGTAGAGAGAAAGGAGTGATCCTATGGCATTTCCTATATTAGAAACAGAACGCTTACGTTTAGTTGAAATAGAACAATCTTATTGTCAAAAAATATATGAAATCTTTTCATTGGATGAAGTGACGTGTTATTACGGTATGAATTCTTTTACGGAGTTTGGACAAGCTTCACGTATGATCGAATCTTTTTCAAAAAATTACTTTGAGAAAAAGGCAATACGATGGGGAATTGTGTTAAAAGAAACGAACGTTTTAATAGGAACAATTGGACTAAACAATTTACAATTATGGAGTAAACGATCTGAGATTGGATATGATCTGCATCCTCGTTATTGGGGAAATGGTTACGCTTCGGAAGCAGCTCGAGAAATTATTGATTATGGATTTAAAGATTTAGGTTTGTTTAGAATTGGAGCTATTACATATCCTGAAAATGATACTTCTTGTAGAATGTTATCTAAAATTGGCTTCCAAAAGGAAGGTCTATTGCGTGGATATATTCATCAAGGAAATAAGCAACACGATGCATTATTGTATTCTATAGTACGAACTGATATTGAGAACATAAATTTATAATAAAAAAAACCTCTTAATTAAAAGAGGTTTTTTTTATTATAAATTAACCTAATTTAGGTAATAAACGTTCTCCGCTTTTCATGCTACTTTTACATAAAGGGCATTTAGGCTCTTCTTCAAATGAAAAGTTCTTTCTCATCCATCCTAAACAATCCTCTGATTCACATTCCCAAACAGGGGTTTGTTCTGGTGGTACTTCTGCTACATCGTTCTTTCGATTGCGATACATGTAACCACTCCTTTTATGTAAAAAATTTTAGTTATATATTAAAAAGGTTGTTAACCTTGCTGGTAACAACCTTTTTATTGTTTGAATTATAGCTTTACAACGTTTTTAGCTTGAGGTCCGCGGTTACCTTCTTCAACTTCGAAACTAACTTCTTGACCTTCGTCAAGAGACTTGAAGCCGTCGCCAGTGATAGCTGAGAAGTGAACGAATACATCGTTACCGTCTGCAACTTCGATGAAACCGAAACCTTTTTCGCTGTTAAACCATTTTACTTTACCTGTTAATGTCATGGTAATGCCTCCTAAAAGTAGAAAAATTACAATATGATCGGCCTTATTTGAATGAAAATAAAAGTTCACATATTATCAAAAACCCATAAGGAGTACAAAATGCCCCTGATTGATACTTGATAATATGCAAAGAAAATATAGTGTTAAATTGACCTTAATTACTATCTTACAACAAATGGTTGGAAATAGCAAGTGCTGGTAATACCACTGAGTAATCTGGGTGATAATAGTAAAGGCACAAAGGCACCTCTTTTATTTATATATTATTCCTAATTTGGATTTATGCAAAATCATGTAAGAAAAACTTAGAGTAAATATTAATATTGCATTTTTTTATGGTAAAATATGGTTGTTGACTGGTAGTAGTTAAATATTATAAAAGGAGAAAAGAAAGTGAAAAATAATTCATTTATAATAATTGAAGCAGCAAAAGCAGGGAGAAAAAAGGTGCATCCAGTCTTTGCTGTAATATTAGCCATTATATTTTTGACTTTAGGCGAACTTTTTATGTTATTTATGTTATTTTTACCAAAAGCTGAAACGATATTCATGAAAGGTATTTATGACAATGTTAGAATGGTGTTAACGTTTGGTGGAGCTATATTTATTTTATTTATATGGGTTCGTTTTGTAGAAAAAAGACCTTTTTCATCCATTGGCTTTTGGAAAGAGAAATGGATGAGAAAGTATTTAAAAGGTGCGTTAATAGGGTTTGTATTTATTTCAACGCCAGTTATTCTACTATTATTAATGGGGAGTGTGAAATTGCAAGTACAACATATTACCTCAACAGTAATAGTAGGAATAGTAGGATCTCTAGTTGCATTTTTAATACAAGGGGCAACGGAAGAAATTATTGTACGAGGTTGGTTATTCCCGGTTCTTTCTGTTAGAAGTCGTATATGGGTTGGGATTGTTGTGACGTCTTTCTTATTTGGTTTTCTTCATTTACTTAATCCAGGTATTACAATTCTTTCAATATCGAATATAATATTAGTTGGTGTATTTGCAGCTTTTTACGTTTTAAAAGACAGTAGTCTGTGGGGGATTTGCGCATGGCATTCCATTTGGAATTGGGCACAATATAACGTCTACGGTTTTGCAGTTAGCGGGATGACCATATATTCAACTCCGCTATTTAAACCTGCAACAAATGGCCCTGAATTCCTTCATGGAGGCACGTTCGGAATTGAAGGTAGTATCATTACAACAATCATGCTCACTATCGCTTCAATTGTTTTATGGAGAAAGTTATGGGGAAGAAAAGCGAAACAACGAAATTTTAGTTAATGAAAGAGGGGGAAACTATGGGGATAATAGCATTTGAGGGAGCAAGCGCTGTTGGTAAAAGTACCACGTGCCGTGAATTAGAAAAGAATTATGGTGCTTATATAATACCTGAAGTGAATTCTTTATTTGAAAGGCCAAAAAATGAACATAGAACATGGTATTTTGAAAAACAAGTTGAGCGCTGGAATATAGCTGTTCAGAAGTCAGAGCAATATGAATTAGTAATACTCGATGGGGATATATATCAACCACTTAGTTATAATTGGTGCTTTCATTTTGGTATATTTAATCAGCCATTATCTTTAATAGAAAATTTTTATAAAGAAAAGATGATAAATAGGGAAATTGGTTTTCCGGATCAATATTTTTATTTATATACGAACGATGAAGAACTTAGAAAGCGGAAAGTATCTGATGAGACGAAAAGAAGAAGAAACTTTGAAAAACATTTACATATATCAAAATCGTTTCAGCGTTATTATGAAAATTTAAATACTGTTACAGATGGGTATTGTAAATTAATTGAGGCGAAAAGTGTAAGAAATAATGAATTAGAAATAGTGAGAAACTCAAAAAATTTGAATGTGTGTGAAGAAAGACGTTTTGATGTTTCGAAGTTAGATGCTATTACGAAGTGGTTAAAAGAAAATCGTGCATAAAGTAAAAACAACGAGTGTTGTAGAACGCGCTCGTTGTTTTTTTGTTTCTTTATAAATATAAAGGAAAAATTTGTAGAATATTTTCATTATTTAACAGAATAATCTTTCAATTATAAAGAAAAAGAAATACAATATGAGGAAGTATATATAAATAATATGATAGGGGATGCGATATTTTGAATGAAGTAACAGTTTTTATATAAGAAATAATTAGGCAGACAGAACAGAGATATTTGGGAGGAAACAAGCGAGATGAAAACATTTTTGAAAATAATAGGTGTTATAGCTGGTATGGCGGTAATCGGAGTGGGTTTAACATATGGTATGCTGCATTATTTAAATAATAGTAAACCAGCTGCGAAAAAGGCATCACCAGCTGCTCCAGCAGTAGAAGTATTAGCTGATAGTAACGTAAAAGCAGAAGATGCAAAGATTTTAGAAAATGGCAATTATTCATTGCCAAATAGTGGTTTTAATAAAAATTTTAAATGGACAGATGAGAACATACAGACAGCATTACATGAAATGGCACATCAAAAAGCGAAAGCTGATCAAAAGTGGGGCTATATTTTTATTACACAAGAGCGGATTGAAAGCTTAATTGATATTGTAAAGAGTAATGATCTTGTGCAGGGAAGTACATATGTAGAAATTTTAGAACGATGGAAACAAGGGAAATATGAAAAGGTTGATGGGGATCACAATAAGATTTGGAAATTACAAAGTGGGAATTTAGGAGAAGGAAAAGGAGTAATGTCGGAAGCTGAGCAAAAAGAATTAATTAATCAATTGTTTATGAACAAAGGTACATATTCAGGTAGTAAATTAATTGCAGGTGGGGGACAGACTAATAAATAGTATACTAATTAATGAAAGAGAGTAATTGCTTATTAGGCAATTACTCTTTTTATATGTACGTCTTAATATTTTAGTCTCGTTCAAGTAAGGAAAGAAACGACTGTAACACCGGGGAAATCCATCTAGATTTATGATAGATTACATGACTTTGAATAACTGTTGGAGTTTCGATAGGCTGAAAACATAGTTGTTCTTTTTGACAACTTTCTTGTACAACGATATAAGGAAGAATTGAAATGCCTAACTCACACATAACGGATTGTTTAATGACTTCAACATTGGAAGTTTCAAATGTTTTAGCTGGAATATTTCCGCTTTGACGTAAAAAACGATCTACCATTGTCCTATAGCCGCAGCTTTGTTCTGTAAAAATGAACTGGGTTTCCTGTAATAACTGGAATGGATTTGTATGTGCAGCGGAATAAGCTGGTAAAATCCATCCAAATGTTTCATTACTAAAAGTACGCGTAATAAAATCATTATGTTCTATACTTTCTCCAATTATGAAGACAACGTCTGTTTCTCCTTCACGTAATTTTTGTAATGCTTGTTCATTTGTGTTCGTTTCAAGTACGATATTTACTTTCGGATTTTTCTGTTTGTAAGTACGTAATAATTGTGGTAATCGGTATACCGCTAATGATTCATTAGATGTAATACTTAATGTACCTTCTAAATAATCTGTATTTTGGGGGATTTCTTGCGCTTTTTCATATATTGAAAGTAATTCTAATGCATAAGGATGAAATTGATGACCGGCTTTTGTAAGTAGCACTTTTTTCCCTAACCGATCGAAAAGAGGAATATGTAAATCGTTCTCTAAAGCTTTCATATGTGCTGTAACAGTAGATTGCGCATAACCTAGTGCGTGCGCAGCTTTAGAAAAATTACCATACTTCACAATGGCGCAAAATGTTTTAACATGTCTCATTTCCATAAGCGATCCCTCTTTTATTATCATGATTTGTGAATGATTATATCATGTATTTTAATTTTCCAAATGATTAAATTCTGTATAAAATGAAATTGTAGAAATATTCATTCAGGTGATATTGGAGGAGAAAAGATGATCAAAAAGGGCTATCATGTAGCTGTTGTTGGGGCTACAGGTGCGGTAGGGCAAAAAATTATTGAACTGTTAGAGAATGAAATGAAGTTTAATATAGTTGAAGTTACATTGCTTTCGTCAAAACGATCCGCTGGTAAGAAAGTAAGATTCAAAGGACGAGAGATAATTATACAAGAGGCAAAAACAACTAGCTTTGAAGGTGTAGATATTGCCTTTTTTAGCGCTGGGGGAGAAGTATCTAGACAATTTGTAACTCATGCAGTTTCTAGTGGTGCGATTGTAATTGATAACACAAGTGAGTACCGAATGGCACAAGGTGTACCGCTCGTTGTTCCGGAAGTGAATGCGCACACTTTAAAACAGCATAAAGGTATCATTGCAGTTCCAAATTGTTCAGCACTACAGATGGTAACAGCACTTCAGCCGATTCGAAAATCATTTGGTTTAGAAAGAATTATCGTTTCAACATATCAAGCTGTATCGGGTTCTGGCATTCATGCGATTCATGAATTACGAGAGCAGGCTAAGTCTATACTTGCAGGTGAAGAAGTGAAGAGTGATATATTACCGGTGAAAAATGATAAAAAACATTATCCAATAGCATTTAATGTACTGCCTCAAGTAGATATATTTACAGACAATGATTTTACTTTTGAAGAAGTCAAAATGATTCAAGAAACGAAGAAAATATTAGAAGATGAAAACTTGAAAATGGCAGCTACTTGTGTACGTGTTCCAGTTGTATCGGGGCATTCAGAATCGGTTTATATAGAACTGGAAAAAGAAGCAAGCGTTGCGGAAATCAAGGGAATACTAATGGATGCACCAGGTGTTATTTTGCAGGATAACCCTAGTGAACAGCTGTATCCAATGCCATTATATGCAGAAGGGAAAATAGATACATTTGTCGGAAGAATACGTAAAGATCCTGATACGCCAAACGGATTCCACCTCTGGATTGTTTCCGATAACCTATTAAAAGGTGCGGCTTGGAATTCAGTTCAAATTGCAGAGACTTTAGTGGAAAAGGGGATACTTTAATATAGTTTAAAAAACTGGGGAATCGTTAATGACTCCCCAGTTTGTATTTCATAATTGTTTTCTTTATTTCGGCCGACTTTAATTAAAATTAGTCGTTATTGAATTTTTATAAATGTCTACTTTATGTGCAGTGAAGCGTAAGGTTTTTGATTCTGCATGAATTGTAAGATTAATAATAATCGATAACGGCATTTCGACCGTTTTCACAATATCTTCTATAGCAATATACTCATTTTTTGCTTCCTTATAATAAACAACAGAACGAATTACGGCCTCGTCACCTTCAATATCAATTTCACACATCATAGGGAATTTTTCACCATTATGTAAGAATAATTCGCCTAGTACGATTGAACCGTTTAATTCTTCTGTAAAATTAGTAGTTGCCGCTGGTTTTACCCATGTTTCGTCATGTTCTTCGTTTTCCTCTTCATCTATTCCCCATTCCCCATTCCCAAATGGGGTTTTGTTTTAGGTCCTCAATAGTTAATTTATCAATTGGTTTGCAACTACTCATACATAAATTCTCCTTTTATTTTGATAAATAAGTTTTTTGATTTCATGAATTAGATGATTGCTTATAAGTGGGTTTAACAAAGTATTTTGCTCATTTGATATCCAAACTACTTTATTTTGAAATAAAGCTATTACAGCAATATTAACAAAACTTTAATTGTCTAGTAAATAATTATTAGTGGAGATATTAAAATGGGATGGTGTTAAAGAAAGATAGTAAAAAACATCAAGGATGAATGAAATCCATTTGGTACGATATGGATATATCCAATGTGAGGGGGAGTTTGATGTATCAAGTAAAGGGGTATTTTTCATCATTAAAAGGAAGTTATTATGAGATTGGAAAGCAACAAGGGGAATTCGTGAAACAAAATCCGTATCTCATCCCGCAATTTATACACGAAGAAAATGTAATATCTAATAACCATTGGACAGAATCGAGAAATATACTAAACAAACATTGTCCAGGCATAAATGAAGAAATTGAGGGGTTTTGTGAAGTGTTAAAAATTCCTTCAAAAAATATGATGTATTACTATCAAACACTATTGAAAGCAGGTTGTAGTCATTGTGCAGTATTACCTAAAAAGACCGATTTAGAGCACACATATGTATTAAGGAATTATGATTTGTCACCAGTAATAGATGATATGCGTTTTTGTTCAACTCATGTTGAAGGTGCGTATGCACATAGTGGCTTTTCTACTCAATATTTTGGCCGAACGGAAGGGATAAACGAGCATGGATTAGCTGTTACATTTTCAGCATGTGGTCAACCAGTAGGAAATATTGCAGGTTTAAGAAAGCCAATGGTGAGTGGTTTACAATGTTTTGCGGTAATTCGATTGTTGTTGGAGAAATGTAAAAATGTGCAGGAAGCTAAGTTACTAATAGAAGAAATCCCAATTGCTAGTAATATTAATTTAATAATAGCTGATCCTTTAAATGCAGCATATATTGAAATATTTGACGGTCATAAATCCACAAGAATGATTGATGATGAAAAACAAGCTTTTATTGTATCAACAAACCATGCAGTTAGTTCATCAATTCAGAAATTAAATAATAGGAAATTAGAACAATCAACAAAGAGATATTACCTTTTACATGAGCATTTAAATAGATGTGAACAAGTAAGCATAGAGTCTTTAAAAAAGTTAGTAGAAGAAGAATATCCTGCTGGACTTACTGTGCATAACTATGAAGAATGGTTTGGAACTTTACATTCTGTATTATTCGATTTACATGATCGTACAATGAAGATTTGTTTCGGATCACCACTTTTAAACGACTGGTATTCATTGAAAGTTGGAGGAAGTATGCCGTTTTCTGAGGTGAACGTGAACTTTAAAAATAAAACTTATACTGACTTTTGGAAGGAAGATAAGAATGAATTGATACCTAAAAGATAAATGGGATAAGATGGTGATGTAAAGAGTGCATTTATACTGGAGGGATTATCAATACTAAAGGTTATGTTACCATTTGTTCTTATCTTTTTTCTTGTCATTGCGATGTATATTGCTTATCAAAAGAGAAAAAAGTCTGGGATAAAAGGATTGAAAAGTGCGGTAACTTCTATTTGCTTCTTTTCACTTGCAATCTTAAATATGTTTGCATATTGGTTTCATTTTGGCGGTGCTTTTACTTGGTAATTTTCAATTGTATTATTGCTAGTTGGTGCATATTTTACTAAATATATTCCAATATCTAAAAAGGTACATTAAAGTTTATAAGAGTTAAATATAATGTTTACTTTGTTTTGAAAAGAGATTATTCTACTAAATTGTTGTGAAACGGTTTCATAGGATAATCTCTTTTGTTTAGTTTTGGAAAGAACGTACTGTGATTTTTAGTTGCTCAATAAATTCTCGAGTTGCAGCACACATATATTTATCTTTTCTATAAATTAGCCCTATTTCAATTATTGGAGTAGGGTTTTCTATTTTAATAGCTTGAATGTTTTTATTTTGTAAAAAGTCTATATATGGTTTGGGTAACACTGTAATTCCCATTCCTTTGGAAACCATTTGGATTAAAGATTCCATCGTACTAATTTCTAAAATTGGCCTTGGTTTAAAGTTTAACTTTTGACAATGAGATGTAATTAGTTCGGTTAAAAAGAAATTTTTAGGTAAAAGAATTAAAGGGTAGTTCTGTAATTCAGCAATAGATACATGATTACGTTCAGCTAATCGATGACCAGTGGGCACGACCAATGTAAGATCGCTTTTGTATAGAGGGATGGAGATAATCTCTTTATCTTGCACCGGGAGAAATGTAATTCCAATATCTAGTTCGTTTTGTAATAATTTTTCACGAATATCTCCTGTACGAAGCCCTAATACAGAAAGCTCTATATTAGGATATAAATTATTAAAATTTAAAATAGCTGGTGGTAGTAAATAATTTACGACGGTTAACAAAGCCCCTATTGTTAAGGAACCTTGCTGTAATCCGTTTAGGTCTTGAATAGCTGAACGAGCTTGTTCGACTTCATGAAAAATGGTTTTACTATGTGATAATAAAACCTTCCCTGCTTCAGTTAAAGATATTTTTTTACCAATTCGATCGAAAAGTGGCATTCCTACTTCATGCTCTAATGCACGTATTTGTTGACTTAGTGAAGGCTGTGAAATATTTAATTTCTCAGCTGCTTTTGTGAAATGTAATTCTTTTGAAACAGCTAAAAAGTATTCAAGTTGTCGTAATTCGATTGGAATCACCTCAAGTATAATAATAGGTTATACCTATCATTATTATATAAATAATTGAATTGAACAATGATTTTAGAGGTTTTATAATCATCTTTATATAACAGAGAGGTTTGTAAAAATTAATCGAGAGAAAATACATGTAACACCTTTAAAGGAGGAAATAGAATGGCTAATGAATATCAATTATTATCTTTAAATATAGGATTACCAAAAGAGGTTACATACGGCGGAAAAGTAATTCATACAGGCATAAATAAGAAACAAGTAAAGGAACCGGTATATTTATCCTTTGTAAAATTTAATGGGGATGGACAAGCTGACTTAGTTCATCATGGAGGAGTAGATAAAGCAGTTTGTGTTTATACTGGTGATCACTATCCATATTGGGAAAAAGAATTGAATCAAGATTTTGTATATGGGGCTTTCGGAGAAAATATAACAGTTAGTGGTATGCGCGAAGAGGATGTTTGTATTGGTGATACGTTTGAGCTAGGACAGGCAATCGTACAGGTAACACAACCAAGGCAACCTTGTTTTAAATTAGCAAAAAAATATAATATTCCAAAGTTACCACTATATTTTCAAGAAACAGGATATACAGGATTTTATTTTCGTGTATTAAAAGAAGGATGGGTATCATCAGTCGATACCTTAAAAAAACTACAGTCTGATCAAAAAGGTGTTTCAGTAGCGTTTGCTAATCGTATCATGCATAAGGAAAAACAAAATATTGAAGGGGTAAAAAGGATATTAGAAGTAAATGCACTTTCATGTAGTTGGAGAAAGTCTTTTGAAAAGCGTATAAGTGGAGAAGAAATTAATACGAAGGAAAGACTTGAAGGAATAAAAGACTAAAAATATTTTATTATAAATAGTGTATTTCTATTAGTAAAAGCTAATTAGAAAGCGCTATTTTTGTATAATAAACTAATTAATATCCAAAAATCTTAATATCGTTTTATTCGACTTATTTTCAAATAGTCAAAACATAAAATTAATTAGACTTTTTTTTTATGTTTTGTGATAGTATATTGATTGGTAAGACCTCTATTTTTAAGAGTAGGTCATATAAGTATATCTAATTTAATGGAATTTAACATTTGGAGGTACAACATGGGGAATGTTGAAAAATTGGCAAGTCTTCTAATAGAAGAACCGAAAAGAGAGCAGTTATTTCCTTTATTTGAAGAAGTGTTTGGAATTACAACTCAAACATTGAATGATTTTTCGGATAAAGGATATTGGGATGATACATATAAAGCTTTATCATTTTTACAAGAAGATAAAGTGATTGCAAATGTTGCGGCATTTTCACTCCCATTATTAATTAATGGTGAAAAAATAAATGCAGCGGGTATTCAATCAGTAATGACACACCCTAATTTTCGTAGACAAGGGTTAATGACACAATTAATGGGTAAAATGATAGAAGAAATCGATAAGAAATGTGAATGTGCATTATTGTTTACGGAAAACCCTGAACTATATACAGCATTTGGATTTAAAGTTGTGCAGGAATATTTGATGACTATACCATATGATAAAAATATTAATAATAACGATTCACTACTTAAAAAGTTAGATTACTATAATATAGAGAATAGACAGTTAATACATGAAACTATTGATAGTAGCCAAAGACTTTCAAATAGTTTTTCAACTTTAAACTTCCATCCTTCATTTTATTTGAATATGTATGATTCGGAATGGAATGAGAAATTGTATTATTCAGAGAAACTAGATGCTCTAATCGTTTATGAAGTAGAAAATGAAAAGTTGAAATTATTTGGAGTATTTGCGCCAGTACTTCCGGTTTTAGATGAATTATGTGGAGAAATCAATGAAAGGTTTACGGAAATCGAATTTTATTTTTCTCCGGATCAATTAGGGGTTGAGGAAGTACAGTTTACAGAAGTACAGTCTAGCAAGTATTTAATGGTTCGAAGTGATAAAGAGTTAGATTTTAAAGGTTATAAATTCCCAGTATTAGCGGAGTTTTAAATGTCTATATAAATGCTTTATTATGGAGGAGCTATGAATATATCGTATATACCAGAACATATTGAGCAACTCACTATAATGAATGTACCTGAATACTATAAAATTAATGATAATCATGCGTTTATTGTCCGTTCGAAAGCAGAAACTGATTTTTGGCTAAAAACACATTATGGTTTTGAAGTAATGAATGGTCATGTATTTTATAATGAGATGATGACAGACTTTCAAGCTGAAGTTCAGTTACGTATGAATCCAAATTCAAAATTCGATCAAGCAGGTCTTTTTGTTATGATTTCGGAGAACTGTTGGCTAAAAACATCTTTAGAATATATCCCCGAAGGGCCATCTCACTTAGGTGCTGTCGTAACGAATAATGGATATTCTGATTGGTCAACGCAAGATTATCCAACTGAAGCAGCTAAGCAACAACTGCGTTTTCGAATTATTCGAAAACGCGGTGATTATACAATATATGTGAAAAAGAGACATCAATGGGAACAAATAAGAATCGCTCATTTAATGGAGGATATAGGAAATGAGCCTATTAAAATAGGTTTTTACACGTGTAGTCCTTCTAAAAATAAGGGATTTGAGACTGAGTTTTTACATTTTACAATTGAAGAATTATAGATGAAAAACCGTATTCTTTTCATTAAGAATGCGGTTTTTGTATTTACATAATATAAAGCATATGTATTGACCAGAAAGTCATTAATACTTATCATTTAATAATGTTAAATATTAATTTACATAATATAATAGAAGTAATGAAGAAATTACAAAAAATATCGCTTAAATAAGGAGGGATATGAATTATTCAGTGGTAATTTCATGGGAAAAGGAGACTATGTATGAAATCATTTCGTAAGTTATTACAGTATTTAAAACCATACATGTTCTTCGCTATTATTGGACCGCTATTTATGGTACTTGAGGTTGCGATGGACTTAATTCAACCGACTATTATGCAACATATCATTGATGTTGGGATTGCAAATCGGGATTTAAATTATGTAATAAAAATGGGGCTTCTTATGATAGGAGCAGCAGCACTCGGTTTAGTTGGAGGGCTTGGGTGTATGATGTATTCTACAAAAGCAGCTGTTAATTTCGCTACTGACATACGAAAAGATGTGTTTGCGAAAATAGAAACATTTTCTAGTAATAATCGTGATTCATTTGGAACAGGTAAATTATTAACGATCGTGACGAATGATATCACTTCCATTCAATCAGCAATGACGATGACATTACGTGTTCTCGTTCGTGGTCCGCTGTTATTTATCGGAAGTATAATTATTGTTTTTGTAACAGCAAGAGAGTTATTTCCAATATTACTTGTAGTTGTTCCGATTTTATTACTTGCGATTATTTTAATTGCAAGTAAAGCAAGTGGTACATTTAAAAAGGTGCAAGAGGCATTGGACAAAGTGAATACAAAGTTACAAGAAAATTTATCTGGTGTACGTGTTATAAAAGCGTATGTAAGACAAAAATATGAAATCGCTCAATTTGGAAGTGTAAATACAAATTTAACGAAGATAAATATTCGAGCTGTGCAGCTTATTTCTTTAATGATGCCAATCATTATGCTAGTTGTAAGTGGCGGGATTGTCGCAACATTATGGATTGGTGGAGAAAAAGTATTCAATGGAACGCTTCAAGTAGGAGCGATTTTGGCATTTATTAATTACTTGAATATCATTTTAATGTCACTTATGTCGATTAGCATGGTATTTATTCAAATTGCGAGAGCTTTTCCATCTGCGGATCGTGTACAGCAAGTGTTAAATACCGAGGTTGATATAATAAGCGAAGCGAATGCAATCGAACCTGAGAAAATCGAGGGGAATATCGAATTTAAAAATGTTAGTTATAGCTATACGAAAAATAATGAATACGTTTTAAAAGATATTTCGTTTAACATACAAAAAGGTGAAAAAGTAGGGATTATTGGATCAACTGGAAGTGGTAAATCTACCTTAGCGAAACTGTTACCACGTCTATATGATGTGGATCAAGGTGAAATATGTATAGATGGAATAGATGTTAAAACATATGATTTGCAAAAACTCCGTGCTTCAATAGGGTTTGTACCTCAGAAGGCTTTGTTGTTCTCAGGTAGTATAGAAGAGAATTTACGTTATGGTAAAGAAAATGCAACACATGATGAGCTGGAAGTAGCAGCTGCATCAGCTTGTGCGACTGAGTTTATCAATAAGCTGGAAGAATCTTATCAATATAATTTAACACAAGGTGCGACAAATCTATCAGGTGGACAAAAACAACGTGTATCAATTGCAAGGGCACTTGTGAGAAAACCACCGATTCTCATATTAGATGATTCTACATCAGCAGTTGATGCAAAATCAGAGGCTACTATTCAAACAGCTTTAAAAACAAAATATAAAGGCACAACGACTTTATTAATCGCGTCCAAAATTTCTTCCATAATGGATGCGGATAAAATACTTGTATTAGATAATGGTGAATTAGTTGGCAATGGTACACATGAACAATTGTTAGAACGAAGTGAGGTTTATCAGGAAATTTATCTTTCCCAAGGTGGTAATTTGCATAAAGAAGGTGGGGAAGAACATGCGTAATTTTCAAGGGCAATTTGCTAATAAAGGTGGACGAAACACGCCAAAGATGGGGAAAGCTAAAAATGCTCAAGGAACTGTAATGCGGATATGGAACTATATGGGCTATCAAAAAGCTGCTCTTATGTTTGTTATATTTCTAGTCGTTGTTACTACTTTACTTGGATTATTAGGTCCCTATTTTATGGGGGTCATTATTGATCAATATATTGTACCGAAAGATTTAAGTGGTACAGCAAGAATGTGTATGTTACTTATCGCAATTTACGGTGTAACTGTACTTTTAACATGGTTACAAACATTTGTCATGATTAACGTTGCATTAAAAACAATTCAAAAAATACGACAAGATATTTTTGAGAAAATCCAAACGCTTTCTTTACGGTTCTTTGATGTGCGTTCCCAAGGTGATTTAATGAGCCGTGTGACAAATGATATAGATAATTTGAATCAAGCTTTGACACAAAGTGTTGTACAAATTATTTCATCAGCGTTAACTTTTATAGGTGTAACGATTGCGATGTTCGCTTTAAATTGGATTTTAGCAATTGTAACTTTAATTACAGTACCTATTATGTTTTACGTTACAAAAAAACTAGTTGCATATAGTGGTAAAAACTTTGCGAAGCGTCAAAAAGATTTAGGTGAATTAAATGGATTTATTGAGGAAGCAATTACAGGTGCGGATGTTACAACGTTGTACGGAAAAGAAAAAGAAACTGTACAAAATTTCAATAAAATTAATGAACAGCTAAGAGTTTCAGCTACGAAGGCTGATACATTTTCAGCTTTTATTTTTCCAAGTATGAACTTTATTAATAATTTAGGTATGGGCCTTGTCATTGGGACTGGATCAGTTATGGTCTTAAACGGAATGACAACAGTAGGAGTTATTGCGGCTTTTATTAATTATTCTCGTCAATTCTCAAGACCGCTAAGTCAATTTGCGACTTTAATGAATACAATTCAAGCGGCAGTTGCTGGTGGAGAACGTGTTTTTGAAATTATGGATGAGGTACCAGAAATTCAAAATAAAAAAGACGCATTCGTTGTACAAAATTTACAAGGGCATGTTGCACTTGAGAATGTTTCATTTGGCTACGCAGAAAATAAAACGATTTTAAAAGAAGTGAGTCTTAAAGCGCAGCCAGGAGAGACAATTGCTTTAGTTGGTCCGACTGGATCAGGGAAAACAACAATCATTAATTTATTAACTCGCTTTTACGATATACAGCAAGGACAAATTCATATTGATGGAAAAGATATAAAAGATTATGATATTAATTCTTTACGAAGTAAAATAGGAGTAGTTTTACAGGATACGTATTTATTTGCTGGTTCGATTATGGATAATATCCGTTATGGACGCTTAGATGCTACTGATGAAGAAGTTATCACTGCAGCTAAGGCAGCATCTGCACATTCTTTTATTAAGCATTTGCCAAATCAATATGAAACAGAAATTACTTCAGAAGGATCGAATTTAAGTCAAGGACAAAAACAACTTCTAGCGATTGCACGAGCAATTTTAGCAGATGCAGATATATTAATTCTCGATGAAGCGACATCAAATATTGATACAAGAACAGAATTACAAATACAAGCAGGACTAAATAATTTAATGAGAGGTCGCACAAGTTTTGTGATCGCTCATCGACTTAAAACAATTGAAAAAGCAGATCAAATTCTTGTTATAAAAGATGGAAATATTTTAGAAAGAGGGAATCATGAATCTCTCATGGAAGATAGAGGGTTTTATTTTGATTTGTATACGAGCCAGTTTAAAATATAGTAAAAGCATTGATATGTTGCGGTTTCTCTTGAGAGGAGAAACCGTATTTTTATATTTGTAAATGTTACTATTCGAATGGTCTTTCACTACATATTTTAACAGCATCCCCTTGTATTCTAGGAAAAACATGTGAATAACGATTTAATGTTATGAACATATCTTTATAACTGAAGTGTTTACTTACAGTCTTTGGATGTATACCTTGTTTCAAAAGTAGCGTAGCATGTGTATAACGTAAATCATAAAATCGAACTTTAAAAATTGGAATTTAAATAAAAAGAGCGCTGTTAAAAGCGCTCTGAGACAAATCATATATTTAGAGAGGAGTCAAGATAATATATGGATATTGTGTGAGAATGTTGTAGGTTTTAATGAAAAATAAAGCACACATATAAGTGTGCTTTTATGAACGCTTTAGATTTGTATGACTATATAGTCATACAATAAAATATGCTTGTTTAATATAAATGTGTGTCAAATCTATAAAAAGATATTGTGTATAAGGAACAATAAATGTTAATTAGCCAAGTCTTTTGTTTTTATCCTGCTATTTGCCGGGTAGTAAGACCCCCACCTCAAAATTCAGCAGAAGCAAAGAAGTTAGGTGGGGGCTGGACTGCCCGTAAAGTCCGATTGGTGAGGGCTGATTAAAGTTTCACTTTATTAACGAATTTGTGCAACTGTTAACGCTGCAGAACGAATATCTACTGTACCTATTACTTCAACGGGGACAATTTGAATTAAATCACCAGGGTTTAAGTTAATTAGAATGACACCACTTGATACATCGACTTCACCAGTTCCTATAATATTAGAACGGACTGCGGTTCCGGATCCTGCAATAACATTAGTCGATGAATTTAATGTCAAGAAAAAGCGTGCTGCTTCCGGGGCTAATGGAACGTTATCAAGGCTAATCGTTAATGTATAGCTAATTTGATAAATACCAGCTACCTGAATTTTAATACCAGTTCCAGTACTAATTGTATCATTGATTACAGGGACAGTAATATTAGGATTTGGGCCTGTACTAGGTAATAGTAGTGGTGTAAATAATGTTGCGAATTGAGGTGAAGTAGCATTGAATGCAAAACCTAGGGCAGGTAGTGTACTAGGTGCGTGTGCTTCACAATTAAAATTAGCGAATTTACGAATGGATGAGCGCATATTTTCACTCCTTTCTTGTATTTAGATTTCGTGAGTATTAACTTCACATTTTGGACAAGCATAATACAATATATGAAAATTTATAGTAGATAGTGCACAAGCTTCACTATTACGAATAAAGCAATGAATAATAATAAATACTATATGGAAAAGCAGTTAGCTAACTGCTTAGTAGGTTCTCCAAGAGCAAATAGGCGCAAAATTATTGCACTCTCAAAAAGATCAATACAGATAAGTGCTCTTTTTGAGAGTGAGTATAAATTTCTATCATTCTATCTAGTATTTGCACTGTATTATGTAGTTGCTACTAAAATTGATGTGAATTTTTAAAATTAGAGGTTTCTTTTAATGAAACCTCTAAAAAGACAACTAAATTTACGTTATAGTAAATTCAATTGCGATAGGAGTGCCTCCATCTAGGACTGCTCCTCCTACAATAGTAGCAGCTGTAGTAGTCACACCAGTAATAGTATCACCTGTTTGAATAACACCATTAATATAAAGTGTTAAAAAGGCATAAGAAGCAGGGAATGTTGTTACAGCACCAGTGTCATCAGTGAAGTCTGTGTTAGCAAAAGTTAAATCTGCTCCAGCAGCAGTTCCTGTTGCTGCTGTACTTACAAATCGTCTTCCTGCTATAAAAGGTTTAACGATAGGCATTTATATTCACCCCTTTTTGAGAATTAACTTAGACAAGTTTTTTGAAAGTTTTGTCCTGTATCGTATATTATGCTGTGCTTCTACTAAGAGATACGGCTTGTATACTAGTAAATAAATATAATTATTATGCGTTTTATAAGTTAGGTTCTTATAAGTAATTAAGTGGTTAAGGTTGGATTTTGTATATGGTATGTTTATGTTAAAAAAGAGAGCTCTTTTAGAAAGAGCTCTTAATCAAATTATTATCTTAGTGTTGGAGGGAAACTGGCGGCCTCAGTGACAGATGGTAGAAATAATTTACGTGGTATTGTAATAAATTCAAGCGCAATTTGCTTTGGATAAAAAAGTATTTGAGTTAAATCTAGAGCATGTATTAATAGTATCATGAAGCTTGTAAGAATGATAAAACTACCCCAAAAGAAACTTTTTGAAGTGTTGCGGAAATCTTTTATTAAAGAAAAGAATGAAAAAAATGCGGTAACAATGAGAATAAAAAATTTATACTTATCAGCCATTGTGATCCTCCTAAAGAACAGTAATTTATATTATATCGTATTTTTCAATATTATTATAAAAAGATTTTAAAGTGAATAATAAGAAAAAAATAAAGCCATAACTTAAAATCTTAGTTTAGGTTCTATTGTTTGAATTCTTTGTTTTAGAAGGTATAAAATCTGAAATTGAAAATTTTCCAAATGAACTACCATTTTTTATTTCTGATCCAACATCAAGTGCTTAATGAAATGGTATGAAAGATTATAGGCTAGTGATACGAGATTAAATAAGAGGAATTTCCGTGCAGCAAGAGTTCTAGCTCAGATTTCTACTAGAGAAAAGTATTTAGTTGGAGTTGGTATGTTAATAAAAAACGGATGGATGTCGAAACTAAATATTCATGACATTAAGGACAAAGATCAGGAAATATAATTTGGTATTCTGGGAATAACCGGAGATCCGTAGTTAAGGTTGCATAGTATTTGTATTTTTTTTCTAATTTTTCAATTGTTGTTAAGTGATGAGAACCTAATCCGCGTCGTACACTATGTTGAGAAAGAGTAGGCCCGATTTGTAATTTTCGTTTTTTCATTGCATCGTTCCATGGACTATAAAAAAATTTAAAAATAAAAGCAGGTTCCATGTAAATGCTATAAGGATAATGCGAACCATGTCTCCCGACTCTATAGTTCCCGTGCGAATTATTGTGAATTAATCTACCGTTAAGATATAGTTGGTTTGGATTAGGTTGAATTATTATGCCGTGATAACGTTGTTTAACAAGCGGAGAGCTATATCTTGGATTAGTGTAGCCATGAGTCGGTTCATCAATCATCATAATCATTCTTATTGAAAACATATTGCCGCCCATAGTGTTAAGTGATTTGAAAAATTGTTCTTTATTATAACAGCACAGGAATTCTGTCGTATTCAATACCATTTTCCATCCTGTAATTTCTCTTTCAATTTCCATAACTTCTTGATCAACTAAATAAGCATCAAATTCGAATGATTTTGAGTTTCGTATTTCCCAATTAGGAGCGAATGTTTTACAGATTTCAACTGAACGATCAGTGGATCCACGGTTAATAAGAATGCCATGATCAAATAGCTTTGTATGGTGCATTAACCACCACGGAAGTAAATATTCTTCATTGTAAAAATGAGAAATTAAAGTAGTCTTAATCAAAATCACCTCCGTATTTAACCTGCTTCTTATTTAATATAATATGGAAGGAAACCTATTGTTAGAAGGTTTCCTCTTAAAAGTTTTAAACCACATAGGGTATGTGGATGGATTAGTATGTAAAGTAGTCTGAATGATAAAGAGTGGTATTAAAAAGTACAAAATCTAAAATGAGCATCGAATTAGTGTATAACGATTGAAACGGCACTGAAAACTAATAAAACAGCCATAATGATGTTAAATAATTGATTATGTTTTAATAAAAGTTTTTGGAACATGGAACCAAAAAGGCTCCAACTAAATGTACTCAGTAAACCGACTATACCTAGAAATAATGAGAAAAGTAGAAAACTTGAATATGAATTGTAGTAAGGGAGTATAAAAGTAGAGACTACTGTGAGTCCGAATAATATTCCTTTAGGGTTAATAAATTGAAGGAAAATACCCACTGTAAATAAGTTTTTATTATTTTTTTCATTGTGACCGGCACCGCCTTTACTAGTAATTATTTTAAAGGCTAAATATAGCATATACGCGACACCTAAAATTTTTAAAGGAAATTCAATTATAGGGATAATATTAATTAATACAATATTAAAGAAACTGCATAAAGAAGTGAGGATGAAAAAACCGAATGCTACTCCAAAGCAAAAGTTTATGCTTCTCTTTAATCCATGTTGATTTGCGTATGTCATAGCTAAGAAATTGTTGGGACCAGGTGTGAAGCTACTTATAAATACAAATAACAAAAAAGAAAATATAGGCATTTCAAAACCCCCTATTTTTTGTGTGTTATAATGACCGAAAAGAACAATATAACGTGTGCTTTTTATTATACATAACGGTCGTTATATTGTATACAGTGTAGGAGTGTTTTTTATGGAAGAAATTCAACTTATTCTGGCAAAAAATTTAAAATCAATACGTGAAAAAGAAAAATTAAGTTTAGAAAAGGTCTCTCAATTAACAGGTGTAAGTAAAACAATGATTGGACAGATAGAAAGAGGAGATTCAAGCCCGACAATAACAACAATATGGAAAATTGCTAATGGTTTGAAAGTATCATTTACCTCTTTAATTAATAATCCACAGCCTGATACGAAAGTAGTTTTACGAAATGATGTTCAAGTATTGTCTGAAGACAATGGGAGATATAAGGTGTATCCCTCATTTCCTTTCCAAGATAATAGGAATTTTGAAATCTATATGGTTGAAATTGATACAGAAGGGAAATTAAGTTCAGAAGCGCATAAAGAAGGAACAGAAGAGTTTATAACGGTATTTGAAGGGAAATTGACAATTGACATAAACGATTGTCAATATACGTTAAATAATGGAGACTCAATTCGCTTTAAGGCGGATAGACCGCATACTTATACTAATTCAGGAAGAACATTAACGCGGTTAAGTATGACTATTTATTATCCAGCTTTATAAGCTGGCAATAATATAAAGAGTAAATGTGTATTGTTAAAACCATCTATAAGAGATGGTTTTATTTTTTGAATATAAAAAAAGACACTCAATTGAGTGTCAATATAGTATTGCTCTCGCGTATAGGATTGGAGATGTTCCTCAAATACATATTGAGATGGTCTGTAAAGAAGAAACGATCTTCATCTTTAATGTAACACCGACATGGGGGAAGTGTAAATTGATAATATATATACGGAAAATTTAGTATAGATGTTTTCTACTATGGATATAGTACAATTTATTTTTATTACGTCATCACTCTCGTAATATTTACCAATTGAGTATTTAGATTGTTTATTATAAAAAGAATGAATCATTTTTTAATCAATTCGTATAATTGTAAGAGAGGCACCTGTTGATCCACCTCCAACTAAATTCACGACAGATAATATACCAAATAATTGTAGTGAAATTGTATTACCAGCATTTAAATTAGTAATTAAATTATTACTATAATTTGAAGTTGATAAAGCGGGAGAAAAAATAGAGCCAGGAATTGGCGTAGAAACGTTTAATAGTAGTCTAGTTCCAGCAAGTAGAGCGGTTGTCGTATTAACTTGATAGGTTAAATGATATCTTCCAGTTACAGGAATTGTAAATACGTCATTTGAAGCGTTAACTGTAAAATTACCAAGACTTTGGTTATTTGAAAGTGGAATGTTTGTTCCTCCTAATACGACTGAAACAGGGCCACCTGATGTATTATTAGCGAACATAGAGTTTGTTGTAACGATTGAACCAGTACTCCCGGTAGGCCCAGTACTCCCGGTAGGCCCAGTACTTCCGGTAGGCCCAGTACTTCCAGTAGGTCCAGTAAGCCTGTAAGGGAAAATAATGTCAAGGGCCATTGACATTATTTCTTTTTTTCTAATTTCATTATTATCTTGAATATAAATCACCTCATCTTTTTAAATAAGAATGTAATAGATTTAGTACTTTTTAAATAGAATGATTAATTTATTATATTAATTAAAGCGGTTATAGCAACGGTAAAATGTTTAATATATGTAATAATTCTTTGGGAAGAAAAAAGAGAATAGTTATAAAGTTATTCTTTAATAATAGGGTCATAATGATGTGTATGAATTAAAAAACATGTGGAATGAGGTATTAAATTGAAACGCAATGACAATTTACCATTGAATAAGGGGATGATAGGCCCAGAAAATATTGGACCTACATTTCCGATTCTTCCACCAATTTATATTCCAACCGGAGCAACAGGCCCAACCGGAATAACGGGCCCAACCGGAGCAACAGGTCCAACTGGAGAAACGGGCCCAACCGGAGCAACAGGCCCAACCGGAATAACGGGCCCGACCGGAGCAACAGGTCCAACTGGAGAAACGGGCCCGACTGGAATAACGGGCCCAACCGGAGCAACAGGCCCGACTGGAATAACAGGAGCAACCGGAGTAACCGGAGCAATAGGAATAACGGGCCCGACGGGAGCAACAGGGATAACAGGAGCAACCGGAATAACGGGCCCGACCGGAATAACCGGAGCAACCGGAGTAACCGGAGCAATAGGAATAACGGGCCCGACTGGAATAACGGGGCCGACCGGAGAAACGGGGCCGACCGGAATAACAGGCCCAACCGGAATAACGGGCCCGACCGGAGAAACAGGTCCAACTGGAGAAACGGGCCCGACTGGAATAACGGGCCCAACTGGAGTAACCGGGCTAACCGGAGAAACGGGCCCAACCGGAGCAACAGGTCCTACCGGGGGGATTGGCCCTATAACAACAACCAATTTGTTATATTATACTTTTGCAGATGGAGAGAAACTTATATATACAGATGCCGATGGGATACCTCAATATGGTACAACGAATATATTATCGCCTAGTGAAGTTTCATATATTAATTTATTTATTAATGGAATAATGCAACCACAGCCATTATATGAGGTGAGTACTGGTAAATTAACTTTATTGGATACTCAACCTCCATCGCAAGGATCTTCAATTATATTACAATTTATCATTATTAATTAAAAGGACAGATCCTTAATGAAAAGGAATCTGTCTTTTTTTGTTTTATATTTAAATAGTTAAAATTAAGTGAAGGTACATTCAATTTCTAGCTGTCATAAATGGTTGAATGATAGGGATTTTAACTTCAATCCTTTTCACAGTGTATTGGAATAAAATATAAAATGAATTTTTCAATATATTATATGAGAGTTCTCTATAATACAAAGGGCTTCATGTTTAAAAAGAGAACACAATCTTAGTAAAGAAATAATGTATATTTATATAAAAAATGGTACTGTTAATTGTTGAGTATATTCAAATTAATATGTGTATTTAAACCTAAGAGATAAACGTGGAAAAATAAAATAAACCCGTAAGTTTAGGTGTTTAATCTAAGCAGTCAATTATTAAAAACATATAATTAATATGTGAGTCATGAACATAATTAAATAGCGTTTGTAAGTTTAATTATATTTCATGTTTCCTATTTTAAGTCAATATATAACATAATTTTTTACAACTTTATGATCCTTATAATAGGAAAAACTCAAATATAAAACAAGTAAGGAGGACATAAATGACAAACAATAATTGTTTTGGTCATAACCACTGCAATAATCCGATTGTTTTCACTCCAGATTGCTGTAACAATCCACAAACAGTTCCAATTACCAGTGAGCAATTAGGTAGATTAATTACTTTACTAAACTCTTTAATAGCGGCTATTGCAGCGTTTTTTGCAAATCCAAGTGATGCAAACAGATTAGCTTTACTCAATTTGTTTACTCAACTATTGAACTTACTAAATGAATTAGCACCTTCTCCAGAAGGGAATTTCTTAAAACAATTAATTCAAAGTATTATTAATTTACTACAATCTCCTAACCCAAATCTAAGTCAATTACTTTCTTTATTACAACAATTCTACAGTGCTCTTGCACCATTCTTCTTCTCTTTAATTATTGACCCTGCAAGTTTACAACTTTTATTAAACTTATTAACTCAATTAATTGGTGCTACTCCAGGAGGCGGAGCAACAGGTCCAACAGGTCCAACAGGTCCAGGAGGTGGAGCGACAGGTCCAACAGGTCCAACAGGTCCAGGAGGCGGAGCGACAGGTCCAACAGGTCCAACAGGTTTAACAGGAGCAACAGGAGCAACAGGCCCAACAGGAGCGACAGGTCCAGCAGGTACTGGTGGAGCAACAGGTTTAACAGGAGCAACAGGCCCAACGGGAGCGACAGGTCCAACAGGTCCAACAGGTTTAACAGGAGCAACAGGCTTAACAGGAGCGACAGGTCCAACAGGAGCAACAGGCCCAACGGGAGCAACAGGTTTAACAGGAGCAACAGGCTTAACAGGAGCAACGGGTGCAACTGGTGGCGGAGCTATTATTCCGTTTGCTTCAGGTACAACACCAGCAGCGTTAGTTAATGCGTTAGTAGCTAATACAGGAACTCTTCTTGGATTTGGATTTAGTCAGCCTGGTATAGCATTAACGGGTGGAACAAGTATCACATTAGCATTAGGTGTAGGTGATTATGCATTTGTAGCACCACGAGCAGGGGTTATTACGTCATTAGCAGGTTTCTTTAGTGCAACAGCTGCATTAGCTCCATTATCACCTGTTCAAGTGCAAATACAAATATTAACTGCACCTGCAGCAAGCAATACGTTTACAGTACAAGGCGCACCTCTTTTATTAACACCAGCATTTGCCGCAATAGCGATTGGTTCTACAGCATCAGGAATCATACCTGAAGCTATTCCAGTAGCAGCTGGGGACAAAATACTGTTATATGTTTCATTAACAGCAGCAAGTCCAATAGCTGCAGTTGCTGGATTTGTAAGTGCAGGTATTAATATCGTTTAATTTGTTACATTTAGTAGGAAATTAAACAGGGGTTTGTATATAGTCCTTCCTAATAAATTTAGGAAGGACTATATTTTTTTGAGAAATAAGTAATAAATCCATTGAACAATTACTCTTTGTTAAGTTCGTATAAAAAAGTATAATTTACCCTTTCTCATTTAAGGCATAAGTTATGTAACTTTAAAAATTTCCGATCAGCAAAAAAAGATGAATTCTTTTAAAAAAGAATTCATCCATAAAATAAACTATTTATTTTTATTGCAGTTACATCCTTTTTTCTTTACATAGCCTTGCTCGGCTAAGTCTCTTTGCGATTGGGAATTGGAAGATTGAGAATTGGAAGATTGAGAGGATGCTGAAGAGCTACTATTTTTATTATAAGAGTAGTTTTTTCGATAGTTATAATTACTCATAGTACTATCACCTCCAATTTAATATATAAATATTATATGTATGTACACTATCAATTGTTACTATTATTAATAGGAAGAGAACATACAATAAAAAAATCTCCTCGGTATTTTCCTAGGAGATAAATGATGATTCTTTTAAAAATTTACAAATTAATAGCCCCAGTAAAGAGGAAAGTAATAAGAATCTTGGTGATACGGATTATGTTGTTGAGGGAGGGGCTGGGTTGGGTAATTTTTCATTCCACGGTTTTGATTGCAGTTTGCCGGAGGACCAATTACAGTAGTTGATTGAATAGGGGAAACCGCTTGTTTCCATTGTTGTTCATTGAGGCAGTAAGTATGGGCCATCATATGAGCTGGAGTTAATCTTAAAATGTCAGAACCGAAAATAACTTCTGGAGTTGGAGCGTTGAAAATAGCTAATAAATGAGTATTATCTGCTGTAGCAATTTCATAATGCCACCACGCTTGTGGAATGTTGGCAACTTGCCCCGGTTTTATCGGTAAGTTTAATATTTGATTCGTAAATGGATTAAGTAAAGAAACAACAGCAGACCCTGAAATACAATAAACAAGTTCAGCTGCATTTTGATGAATATGTGGTTCTACAACATTTCCTGTACTTAAATAAATATCTAATAAAGAAGTATTTTCTAAAGTATTTAATTGTTTAATGCCAAGTACATTTATATAATTTTGGGCATCTTTTCGAAAAAAATTACTTTTATTTACATCAAAAGTAAAATTGGTTGAGGGGGAGGTATAGTCGATGTTGGCAGTCAATTGTATTACCCACCTTTCTATAGGTAAGTTAGGTTACAAAATTAGGATATGTGTCTAGTCTTTGTTTTGTGCTGTTGTAGGTAGCTTAATAAATTCACTTATTCCATAAAGAATAAAGTATTAAGATTAAACTATATTCGTATTCCCATTCATACTTTGGATTGATGGAAAAAAGTAATGAAAATGTTAATTTAAAAGTACATCAATCATTTATAAGGAGTGAATGTTCATGTCATTTAGTGAAATGATTAGAAATGAAGTGCTCAGCTGGGCGGGTGTTTCTGAAAAACCGCATCGATTTGGTGGTATTGAAATAAATTATGGTAAGAAAGAACTTGGCCATCTTCATGGTGATAAATTAGCTGATTTACCATTTCCGAAGTTAAAGCGAGATGAATTAGTGAACCGAGGATTGGTAAAACCACATCACATATTACCCGAATCAGGATGGATCAGTTATTATATAAAGAGTGAAGAGGATATTCCATTTGCAATTGAGTTATTTCGTATGCAATATGACCGAATTAAAAAGTAATGAAATAAAGTAGGGTAATAAAAATTTATTTTCATGTCACATCCCTCCTTAATCGTTCGTCTTGTATGTAGAACGATAAGGAGGGATTTTATTATGAATACATTTGATGTAGCAATTGTTGGCGGTGGGCTTGCTGGATTAACAGCATCTATATATTTAGCGAAAGCTGGAAAGAAAGTGATTGTATTAGAAAAATCCAGTCAATTTGGTGGCCGAGGGATGACTATAAATAAAAATGGAATCTGCATGAATCTTGGTGCACATGCTTTATATAGAGGCGGGGCAGCGTTTATAACTTTTAATGAGCTCGGTTTGAATCTTCCAGGTGGAATACCATCTACAAAAGCACATGGAATATGGAAAGGGGATATATTCACCATCCCAACAGATTTTCGCTCAATTTTATCAACACCACTACTTTCGTGGTCTGCAAAAGTACAATTCTCACGTCTTATGATTCGTTTAGGAAATTTAGATGTAGGAGAAGTTCCGAAAATGAGTCTAACTACATGGGCAGAAAATGAAATAAAAGATCCAATGGTTCGTAATATATTTTATGCGCTATGCCGGACAACAACATATACGTTTGCTCCTACAATACAATTAGCATCATCTGTACTAAAGCAAATACAGCTTTCTATAAAAGAAGGAGTACTTTATGTAGATGGTGGTTGGGAGACGATAATAACAAAATTAAGAGATTTAGCGAATGATGTCGGGGTAAAATTTTTGGCTAAAAAGCATGTTTTGGAAATAGAGCATTATGAAGATAAACAAAGAATACATTGTGTTGATGATGAGGTTTTTGCAGTAGATACAGTCATCGTGACGACTCCGCCAAAAGAGGCTTGTAAAATAATAAAAGGTGCAGAAGGAACAAGTTTGCATAGATGGAATGAACAATCGGTACCGGTTACTGTTGCTGCATTAGATATTGGCTTGAGACAATTACCCAATCCTACACATCAATTTGTATTAGGATTAGATCAACCTATATTTTTCACAAATCAATCGAGAGCAGCTAAATTAAGTGAAGATGGATCAATTGCAGTGAGTCTAATTAAGTACCATAATCCTGTGCTAGAGATGAATCATATTCATGAAGATAAAGAACAGTTGGAAAGTACGATGGAGTTGTTACATCCAAATTGGAAAAGAGAAGTTGTTGCACAGCAATATTTACCGAAAATAACAGTAGTACATGATTTTCCTCATATTGACCGTGTTGAAAAGCCGGGTCCTAATATACCTGAAATGCCAGGTGTTTATGTTGCAGGAGATTGGGCAGGGCATGATGAAATATTAGCTGATGCTGCGGTAGCAAGTGGGAAACGAGCAGCGTTACACATTTTAAAGCAATATGAAAGTGAGGCAGTTCATCATGGAAACGGAGCAGTTATATGAAGCGTATCAACCATTATTATTTTCGTTATCATACAGAATCCTTGGGAGTGTTATGGATGCTGAGGATATCGTTCAGGATGTATTTATCTCGCTAAATAATATAGAAGATCCTCAATCTATAGAAAATATGAAAGCATATTTATGTAAGATGGCGACAAATCGTTCAATTGATAAATTACGATCGGCAGCGCATAAACGTAACGTGTATGTAGGGATGTGGTTACCAGAGCCACTTGTAGACGAGAGTGATGAGCCATCAAAGTCATTTATAATGAAAGAATCCCTTTCCACCGCATATTTATTACTTTTACAACAACTATCTGAGGTAGAAAGGATTGTTTTCATATTAAGAGAGGTTTTCAGTTATGAATACGAAGAAATAGCTTCAATTGTTGATAAGAGTAGTGTGAACTGCAGGAAGATCTTTCAACGTGCACGAAAAAGCATGTTGGAGAAACCGAAGCAATCAAAATTAAGCACGGAGAAAATGGCTTCTTATGTTGAAAAGTTTGTAGCATCATTACAGTGTGGGGATACGGAAGGTATGTTGGAAGTATTAAAAACAGATGCTATACTCAAAGCTGATGGTGGAGGTAAAGTTACAACTGCGATCAATCCGATTTATTCTGCAGATCGAATTATTCGCTTGTTCTTTGGGATTGCACAACGATTGACAGAAGAGTACACTGTTGATTTTAAAATGGTAAATGGTATACCAGGAGTTATAGTTACAATAAATAATAAAGTAACGTATGTTCTTTCGTTTGCATTTGAGGATGAGAAGATTTCAAATATTTATATGATGGTTAATCCTGAAAAACTTATGCATTTAAATGTAAAAATATAAAAAAGCGCATTTCTTTAGAAATGCGCTTTTTTATTATTTTTCTAACATTTCAAGAGGTACATCTTTTTCGCCAGCTACCTCAAATTTAATTTCCCCGTCTTCTTCATAAATACGTGTAATAATCGGTATAGTAATCATTAATTTTTTATGCTGCTTTCGTTTTCGAGCAGCATCTAAGCTAATCACGTTCATTTGTAAGCATCCTTTCTTCTGGAAATATATAAACAAAGAAAATGCGTCCGAAAAGGGCGCTTAATTGAATTTGAAATACCGATTCATTTAAATGGGGTTTATATAATTTAATAACTGCAATTTTAATATGAAATAATATGAATGGAATAATTGCACGTAGAAATTAACTTTACCAAAAAACGAAACAATATGCTATAAAAAATTATAAATCTTTGTCATATAACGGGAAAAAGGATTTCGTTTCGCATATAATAAAAGTAGACGGGCAGCAAGAGCTTTTTCATCATATTGCTTGGAAAGGCGATGAAAAGAATGGATACGTTAGATTCATTATTACTTCAACTTGAACAATATGGAGAAGAGCATGATCGGAATAAAAAAATACGGGAAGAAAAATTACGGAATATTTCTCGTGAGATGGGGCAATTTTTATCAATTTTAGTAAAAGGGTGTAATGCAAAAAACATTTTAGAAATCGGAACTTCTAATGGTTATTCTACATTGTGGTTAGCTAATGCGGTAGAAGAAACAAATGGAAATGTAACAACTGTAGAGCTTTCTTCAGAACGAGTTGGAGAGGCACTTGTCAATTTTGAAAAGGCAAACCTTTTACAAAGGATTGATGTTCACAATCAAGAAGCAGGGGCATTTTTAGATTCCCAATTAGATCATTCATTTGATTTTATTTTCCTAGATTCAGAGCGCACGCAATACATGTGGTGGTTTGAGCATATAAAACGTATGTTACAGCCAAAAGGTTTTCTTGTTGTTGATAATGCAACTTCTCATGCAAGTGAATTAGATGAGTTTATAAAAATGATTGAAGAAGATGATACGTTTGAAACAGTGTTATTAGCGTTTCAAAAGGGAGCATTTGTAGCTCGCAAAAATAAATAGAAGTGAGTGTAATAGAATTATCACATTGAAAACGGGTGAATGTCAAAAGATTGAGTGTAGCACGATTAAAAGAACGTAAATTATTTAGGAAATATATGAAGAATCCGCCTTCAGCATGTAGTTCTCTAGGTCTTAAGTCTGAGGAAAATTATGTTGATTACAGGTATACTTATAGTAAGAAACAGGGAATGACTGCATAAACAGACATTTCTAAAAAAATCGATTTCAAGCAATCAGAATGTGTATGAAATACGATATAATTGATGAAATATAGTGCATATAAATTCGCACATATAAATAAAGGAGCGATTTTGTTGACTGAACTCGAGAAAAAAGAACCTGTATCCATTGTGAAAGATAATAATGTAGAAGTAGTGGTTGATACAGTTATAAAAGATGAAGAACTTGATGAATTAAATAAAGAAGCCGATCTTTATGTACAAAAGTTAAATAGCGAGCAAAATACAGATTTATCAAAAGTATTGTCGCAGCTAGGAGATTTGGGGGATAAAGAACAACAAGCAGCAGGACAAACGTTATCAGCATTAAAACGTCCTGTCACAGCGATGATGAATGGAAAGAATGAAGAAATTCCAAATACATTGTTAGAATTACGCAAAGTAGTATCAGAGCTTGATCCCAATTCACTTAAAGCAAGTGGTATGAAGAAAATTATGTTTAAAGTATTTAAGAAAAATCCACTTGAAACATACGTGCATAAATATCAATCTATAGATAAGCAAATTGAGGAAATTATTAGATCCCTTCTAATTGGTCGTGATAACTTACAAGAGGATACAGTTGGTCTTGAAATGTTAAAAGAACAATCGCACGATAAAATTCATGCTCTTGATAAACAAGTATACTTAGGGAAAAAGCTTGCTGGCATGCTTGAAGCTGAGAAACAAAACCCAGAGCGTCAAAGGGATATTCCGTTAATTAACGATGCATTAGAAAAGATACTTGTACGTACACGTAATATGCAGCAAGCGAAAAGTGTATTATTACAATCTATAGCTTCTGTAGACATCATTAAGAAAAATAATGAAAAATTAACAGAGGCGATACGTAATGCGATTACGATGACACAAAACGTTGTAACAGTTTCAGCTGCTATTCAGCTTGCATTAACGAATCAACGGAAAACAATTGATGCCGTAAATGCGACGAATGAAGCAATTGAATCGATGGTATTAAGTAATTCTCAAGCGTTAAAACAAAATACAGAAGAAACGACGAAATTGCTTGAAAACCCTGCTATTAGCATGGATAAATTACGTGAATCATTCCAAAATGTGTTCGCTGCAATTGAAGCATCTGAAAAATCGTCAGAACGTATTATTGAGTCAAGCAAGAAGTTCGTTATTGAACTAGACACATTTAATGATGAGATGAAGCAGAAACTCATTCAGCGTCCAAGGAAATAACGGATTATTAGAGGAGGTGAACAAATGAGTTTCATTCAAACAGTACTATTACTACTCGGTACATTGCTTTTAATAGCATTTACTGTCGTTGTTTTAGTCGTATACTTCGGGCGGAAACTGTATTTTTCATGGACGAAGCCATATAAAAGAGCGCAAGATTCTTTAGATAAGATATCAAACAAATCAATACCGTTTCTACAAGAATTTACACAACATCCACTGTTTTATCGCTGGATTCGCACCGAAGGAAAGAAAGAACAAAATACATTAAATACTCTATTTTGTGCATCAGGTCAACGTACGAGAGAGCAAGTCTTCTCGATGTTACCGAAAGAAAAGCAGAAAAAAGTGCATGTAATGGCAAAAACTACGAAAAAGCTTACAAATGAAGATATTGATGTGGCTGCGATGAAAGTGAAAGATTTCTTAAGACAAGAAGCGCAGCAAACTGTAAAACCGACAGACTTATCATTTTACAAATTGTATTTTTATGACCGTTATCCAGACGCATTAAATACAATTCAAGCGTATAAACGCTCAATAAATCCTTCATTACAAAGAACGGTTGATGATATTACAATTTCAGTATTAAATGCACTTCCGTACTATCAAGAGCAACGCATGTTTGAACAACAACATAAACTTGAAACATTCTTAATGAAAGATTTAACGGCCATGTTATCGTTGGTAGTACAATTACCACCTTCACAAAGACCAGAGAAGGAAGAAGAACTGAAAATCTACTTGGAAAATTTCCAAAAAGAAATGGAAGTAGTAGAGCGAGATATTCGCGACTCAATTGATCACGATTTAAATGTGAAGATGAGAGCAGCGACTGAGAAGTTTAAGAATAAATAACAAAAAGCGCCTTAAAAGCTAAGTATCACGGCTTTAAGGCGCTTTTTTTATGAGGTTTTATTTTGCTCTAACGGTAGTATGACTAGAAGCCACACTTTCATTATGCAATCGATCAACTGCAGTTACGACATAGGTATACGTTTCTCCGGAAATAGCGGTTTTATCTACATAAATTTCTCCAAGTTTTGTTTTTCTTACAGTAGTAAGTAAATTTTTGGGATTTTGTATATCCACTTCATTTTTCCCATTCACGCGGTAAATAGCGTAATAAGCAGAATCATTATCTCTATTGTCAATGATACCGATTGCAATACCTTCATCTCTTGGAATGGCGCCTTTTAAAGTCGGTTGTTTTGGTGGATCATGATCAAGCCAAGGCATAGGCGGGATTAATGCAGGATGTTTATATATGTTTTTTGAAAGGCTATCTTTAACTCCGAGTGGATTGTTATTAATATCTTTTAAGCTAAAATGCATACTACCTTTTATATCAGGATATAGCCGGTTTAATGCAATTTGTTTTGGATATTCTTCTGGATCAGACCAAGCAGGGACGGAGTTATTATTAATTTTATAGGCCGCTTGACCGATGTATAGGTGAAGCGGTTTGTTATTTGTTTCTTTAACCCACCAATCTACTAATATGTCATATGCAGCTGGGGTGAAACCTATATTCCAATATATTTGCGGTGTAATGTAGTCAATATATCCTTTTTGTATCCACTCACGTGTGTCAGCATAAAGGTCATCATAGTTTCTTTGGCCTGCGGTTGTGTTAGAGCCAGTGGGATCGTCAGCTATATTTCGCCATACGCCGAACGGACTAATGCCAAACTTTACATATGATTTTTCTTGTTTTATAGCAGTATTTAAATCTTTTACAAGTTCATTTACATTATTACGTCGCCAATCTTCTATATTTGTAAATCTACCATTATTATATGTTTCGTATGTTTTCTGATCTGGAAATTCTTCACCGGCTACTTTATATGGGTAAAAATAATCATCCATATGCAGCGCATCAATATCGTAATTTTGTACGATTTCTAAAGCACCTTCTGTTATAAATTTTTTCACTTCCGGAATACCGGGATTGTAATATAACTTTCCGCCATAAGGGACAACCCAATCGGGATGTTGCCTTGCAGGGTGATTATTTGATAATCGATTTATATCGGTGTGATTCATCGTTATTCGGTATGGGTTAATCCAAGCGTGGAATTCTATATTTCTTTTATGAGTTTCTTCAATCATAAATGCGAGCGGGTCATAACCAGGATCTTTTCCTTGTGTTCCTGTAATGTATTCAGACCAAGGACCGTAATTTGAAGGATAGAAAGCATCAGCGGTTGGTTTAATTTGTACAACAACTGCATTCATACCAGTGCTTTTTACATCGTCTAATAATCTTATAAATTCTTGCTTCTGTTTTTCAATAGGTAAGCCAGTTTTTGAGGGCCAATCAATATTCAGAACTGATGCGATCCATACAGCACGTAATTCATGTTTTTTGTACGTAGTATTTACTTCAGCATAAGTAGAGTGAGGGGGAATGAAAGAGAAAGGGATGAACAAGATAACGATACAACATATCATTAATAAACGTTTAACGATCATTTATACGCCTCCCTATCATATGATTATTTAAAATAATATCTGAGGCGAGGTTGACCTTGCAATAGAGAAAATTGCATATTGAAACATTAATTTAATAAGAAAAATATTTTTAATGAAATTTACTTTCATTATAACTAAATTCATTTACTACTTCATATGCTTGTTAGTAAAGTGAAACTTCCTTTCATTTGAAGGGTAATAAATTATAAGTATAGGAGGATTAATAAATGAAAGTTTTGTTCGTCTGTTCTGGAGGAATGTCCAGTGCAATTGTTGTAAACGCTTTAAAAAAAGAAGCGGAGAAAAATGGTGTGAACATGGAAGTGCATGCAATTGGAACGAATGAGGTAGAGGAAGAAGTAAAGAATGGCTGGGATGTCGTAATGGTGGCACCTCAAATAAGACACCGATTTGACTCTGTAAAAAAATTTGCAGAGGAGGAATCTATTCCGTGTGGCATCATACCGCCGCAAGCATACACACCGCTTGGCGGCCCGACTTTATTAAAAACTGTAAATGAATTAATCAGTTAGGGGGAAACGTTATGAATAAGTTTGTCACGTTTCTTGATAAAAACTTATCTGGACCGATGGCAAGGCTTTCTGAGCAGAGACATTTACAAGCAATCCGTGATGGAGTTATTTCGGCGTTACCATTTATTATAGTAGGAAGCTTCTTTTTAATAGTAGCATTTCCACCACTGCCGAAAGATAGTTTCATATCAGTTTGGGCATTAAAGAATCAAACAAGTATATTGATACCATATCGTTTAACCATGTTTATTATGTCTTTATATATCGCATTTGGAATAGGATATAATTTAGCGAAAAGTTATAAGTTAGATGCTTTATCAGGAGCACAGCTCGCGGTATGTTCACTACTTTTAACATTAACGCCTGAGTTAATTGATAAAAAAGGATTCATGCTTCCGATGACAAATCTCGGAGGTCATGGATTATTTGTGACGATGATTGTTTCTATTTTATCCGTAGAGATTTTAAGATTTTGTAAGAAGAAAAATGTAATGATTAAAATGCCAGAACAAGTACCGCCATCTGTATCGCGTTCATTTGAAGCACTTATACCTGCAGCATTCGTTATTATTATAATGAGTCTAGTAACTGTCGTTTTTAGCATTGATTTACACCATGTTGTTGATAAATTAGCAGCACCATTAGTAAAAGCTGGGGACAGTTACTTCGGTGTAATGATTCCAGTGTTTTTAATTACGTTTTTTTGGTCATTCGGAATCCATGGTGTGTCGGTTGTTGGAACTGTTGCTCGGCCATTATGGGAAGTATACTTAGGGAAAAATGGTGAAGCAGTTGCTAGTGGAGCAGATCAGTTGCCATTTATTTCACCAGAGCCGTTATATCAATGGTTTATATGGATTGGCGGTTCTGGTGCGACGTTAGGGCTTGTATTAGCTATGATTGTATTTGGTCGATCGAAATATTCGAAAGCATTGTCAAGAACTTGTATTGTTCCGGGTATTTTTAATATTAATGAACCAGTCATATTCGGATTACCGATTGTACTAAATCCAATTTTAATTATCCCATTTATCATTACACCACTTGTAACAGCAACTGTTGCATATTCAGCAACTGCGATGGGATTTGTAACACCAACGCATATTATGCCGCCATGGACACTACCTGCTCCAATTGGTGCATATTTAGCAACAGGAGGAGATTGGCGTGCGATTGTATTAGTTTTTATAAATATAGCAATATCGTTCCTTATTTATTTACCATTCTTTAAAATGTACGACAAAAATATGCTTGAAATTGAAAAAAATGGTGACGGGGAATCTGTTAATCCTTAATCTGCACGCTGTTATTTTGAGTGATAGACTTTTTGTCTATCACTTCTTTCACATTAAAACTAGAAAGGGGGAAATAGAATGAATATAAAATTTAGTTATAAAGGCGTATTTTTATTATTATTTGGAGTGATTTGTGCAAATTTACTTTTTGTCCCTTTATTAGGCATGCTAAATCTATCACAAATGCATAGTATCTGGCTTGTTACAAGTATTGCGGCAAGCATTTTGCTTACGGTAGTTGTTTCTTTCATTGATGGATCGTTTGCATCGAAAGCTCAGTTGTTTTTTAGATTTATATTGTTTTCGATTTGTTGTACGTTCGTTACTTACATGATTGTTTTTTAGTAAATAGGAGGTCATGCACGTTATGTATATTGCAGGGGTAATGTCTGGTACTTCATTAGATGGAATAGATGTAGCGCTCGTTCATATAGAAGGAAGTGGTGTAGATTCTAAAATCCAACTCATCCATTTTACTACTGTTCCATTTTGTAATGATATGAAAAATGAGATCCAACAAGCGTTATCAATTGAAACTTCGAATGTCCAACTTATATGTAGTTTAAATTTTAAACTTGGTTTATGCTTCGCCAATGCTGTAAAGGAAGTTTGTAAAGAAGCCAATTTTCCTTTGAGACAATTAGATTTAATAGGCTCTCACGGACAAACGATTTATCATCAGCCAAAGCAAGAAGGGAATATTATTTCTTCAACATTGCAAATTGGGGAACCAGCAGTAATAGCATATGAAACGAACACGACGGTTATCTCGAATTTCCGAACGATGGACATGGCGGCAGGGGGACAAGGTGCACCACTTGTACCATATTCAGAGATTATTTTATATCGGCATCAAACTAAAAATAGACTACTACAAAATATTGGTGGGATTGGTAATGTTACAGTGGTTCCAAGTAAACGAAGTAAAGAGAGTGTTATTGCTTTCGATACTGGACCAGGCAACATGGTAATCGATGAAGTATGTCAAAGATTATTTCATGTACCATATGATCAAAATGGTTGGATTGCAAAGCAGGGGGTAGTTGTAGATGAAATTTTAACATACTGTATGAACCATCCATTTTTGAACATGAAACCACCAAAATCAACAGGTAGAGAACAGTTTGGAGAAGCGTTTGTGACTGAATTATTGAATCGATTTAAAAAGCATAGTAAAGAAAATATATTGGCAACTGTCACGATGTTTACAGCATGTTCAATTGTTCATCATTATAAGGCGTTTATTTTGCCGTATTATGAAATTGATGAGGTGATTTTAGGTGGTGGTGGAAGTTATAATAATACACTTGTTGAAATGTTACGGAATGGATTAAGAGAAGAGAAATGTAGCATATGTATACAAGAAGATATTGGTCATTCTTCAGCAGCGAAAGAAGCAATTGCATTTGCTATTTTAGCAAACGAAACGTATCATCGTAATCCGAGTAATGTGCCGAGCGCAACAGGTGCTAAGAATTCCATAATTTTAGGGAATATAACATTCCCTCCATACGCAAATGAAAATGAGGCGAACATATGAAGTATATGATTGGAGTAGATGGCGGGGGAACGAAGACCGAGGCAATTGCATTTGATAAAGACGGAAATGAACTTGTAAGAGCTACCAGTGGTTTTGGAAACATATTAATAGATTTTGAAGAAGCTCTTGTGCATATTATGGAAGCAATTAATCAATGCCAGAAGAGTTTAATAAATGGGCATTGTGTTTGTGTTTGTTTAGGATTAGCTGGTATAAGCGGAGCGAATACAAATGAATTAACATTACGTTTAAAAAAGAAATACGGAACAAAAATTGAAATTTTTAATGATGTAATGATCGCACATGCAGCTGCTTTAAAAGGTAAGGATGGAATATTAACTATAGGTGGTACAGGTGCAATTTGTATAGGAAAAAAAGGAGAAGTATATCAGTATAGCGGTGGATGGGGACATATTTTAGGAGATGAGGGGAGCGGATATTGGATTGCATTACAAGCTTTAAAGAAAATGGCAATTCAGTTCGATCAAGGAATCAGTCTTTGTCCATTGAGTTTGAATATTCAAAGCCAGTTTCAACTTTTGACACCGTCTCATATAAAAAGCTTAGTATATACTTCTTCTAAAGATAAAATTGCAGCAATCGCCCCATTAGTTATTCAGGAAGCGAGAGATGGCAATGATGATGCGCATGAAATTATGATGCAAGCTGGAAAGGAATTAGCAAGGATTACAGTAAATGTTTATAACAAGTTGAACTTTAAGCACTCAACGCCAATTGCAGTAAGTGGCAGTATATTGCGTTTAGTTCCTGAAATATTTGCTGTATTTAAGAAATGGTGTGAAGAAAGTATGAAAGAAATTACACTCGTATCACAAGCAGAAATGGCAGTGAAAGGAACATATTATTTAATGAGGGATATATATTTTTAAAAATAGGTATGAGAATTTTTGTATGATTTGTAAAAATATGATGTTAAAATGTATAAAGGGATGTATGTTAAAAACGTACAATATACGTAGTAATTGAATATTGTATATGTATTCCCATGTAGAAAGTGAATGATTACATGATTAATAGTATGCAGTTTTTATATTTGGTGGCTTCTTATTTAATTGGAAACATATTGACCGCTTATATAGTAACAAAATTGAGACATAACGTTGATATTAGGGATGAAGGAAGCGGAAATCCTGGCGCAAGAAATATGGGGCGCGTATATGGAAAAGGGTATTTCATTGCTACATTTTTAGGTGATGCAATTAAAGGGGCAATCGTTGTTGCTGTAGCAAAATACCTTTTTGAAGATCCTACATTCGTAATGTTAACATTATTGGCCGTTATTATTGGACATATTTATCCAGTTTTATTTAAAGGCAAGGGCGGTAAAGGTATTTCAACATTTATAGGAGGACTAATCGCATTTGATTATTTGATAGCGCTTACCCTCTTAGGCATTTTTATTGTATTTTATTTAATATTTAAAGGGTTTACGAAGCCAGGACTAATTACGATTGCTTGTTTACCAATTTGTATGATTCTTTATTCTTATTCTATTGTTACCACTATATTAAGTGGAATAATTATTGTACTCATTCTATATGTAAATCGAGAATAAAATGAATGTTTAATAAGTGGGGATAATCTCCACTTATCATTTTTTATTAAATAGATAAAGGAGATAAGGCATGGGGTTAATTTATAAAGTTGCTGATCAAGATTGGGAATTTGAAAGTATACATAAATTGAATTATAAAACTTTTGTAGAAGAGATACCACAACATGAAGAAACGAAAGAACGGTTTCGTATAGATCGGTTTCATATAGAAAATACATATTTAATTTGTTTAGATGAGGATAGATTAGTAGGTATGGTCGCAGTGCGGGGAAAACGACCATTCTCGTTAGATTATAAAATTTCAAATTTAGATATTTATTTGCAAGAGCATGGAGAAAAAGTGTATGAAATTCGTTTACTTTCAGTAGAACGTGAATATAGAAATGGAAGAGCGTTGTTAGGATTAATTCGTTTTCTACATCGTTATTTGCTTCTAAATGGATATGAATTAGCACTCATTTCTGCAACAACACGTGAACTAGCTTTATATGAGCAAATGGGATTCAAATCTTTCCATACGTTAGTTGGTACAGAAGAAGCAGCCTTCCAGCCAATGTATGTTACCCCTGCTATGTTTGAAGAGTCGAGTGTTGGGGGGATTATGACGAAAGAATATACGTTTTTACCTGGTCCAGTAGATATTGAAGAGAACGTTCGAAAGGCATTTTCTACGCGACCTATTTCCCATCGCCCTAAGTCATTTCAAGTGATGATGGACAATGTGAAAAAACGGTTACTTCACATGACAAAAGCAAAACATGTACAGCTTATGTTAGGAACAGGGACGTTAGCAAATGATGCGATTGCTTTACAGTTACGTTCTTTAAAAGGGAAAGGACTAGTATTAACAAATGGGGAATTTGGTAATAGATTAGTTGGACATGCAAAACGAGCACGGTTACATTTTGATACGTATAAAAAGGAAATGGGAGATCCATTTATTTATACCGAATTAGAAGAAATTATGACAACTGGAAATTATGAATGGATTTGGTTTGTTCATCATGAAACATCTACTGGAATGTTAAACGATTTAAACGAGCTAAATACTCTTTGTAACGAGAATCAAATGAAACTGTGTGTAGATTGCATAAGCTCAATTGGAGCAATACCATTAGACTTGAAGGATGTGTATTTTGCAAGTGGTGTTAGCGGTAAAGCGATTAAATCATATACAGGAATTTCTTTCGTTTTTCATAACCACATTGTAAAAATAAACGAGGCTGTGCCGGCCTATATGGACATTGGCATGTATGAAGAAAATGAAAGTATTCCATACTCACAATCATGGAATTTAATTTATGCATTGCAAGAAGCGTTGAAGAGATTTGAAGATGAAAAGGCATTTGTAAAAATTAAAGAGACATATGATTATGTTGAAGAAGTTATTACTGATATGGGTTTAAAGCTTGTTTCACCTAAAGAACATGCCGCGCCAATTATACTTACTATTGTATTGAGCGAAGATTATTCTTCTAAAGTAGTAGGCGATACATTAGCATTACAAGGATACATCGTTCATTATGAGTCATCTTATTTACAAAAGAATAATTGGATCCAAATTGCATGTTTAAATCATTATAAAGAACGCGATATGAAGAGGATGTTAAATTGTTTGCAAATGTGTTTATTTCAGAGTGGGGTACATATATAAAGACTTTTTCTTTTCGTATAAAGGAGCTACGACTTACGAAAACTTAGGAATAGAACATTGGAAGAGGTGTCAGTATGATAACTAGAAAACTACCATTACATATAGACGATATTAAAAAAGCTCACAAAATTCTAGATAGAAATGCTCGTAAAACGCCATTAGTAAAATCTTTTTACTTGACTAGTAAAACGGGTGGAGAAATTCATTTGAAATTAGAAAATATGCAATTAACGGGTTCTTTTAAATTTCGTGGCGCATTTAATAAAATGTCGCGGCTCACGGATCAAGAAAAAGAAAGAGGTGTAATTGCATGTTCAGCAGGTAATCATGCACAAGGAGTTGCATTATCTGCTCATTTACTCGGTATTAAGAGTAAAATTGTTATGCCAATTTCTGCACCTCAGGCAAAAGTTGAAGCAACAAAAGGATATGGATCTGAAGTGATTTTACATGGTGAAACCTTTGATGATGCAAAGGTAAAATGTGAAGAAATTATAAGGGAAACAGGTGAAACATACTTACATCCATATGATGATGTAGAGGTAATGGCTGGTCAAGGTACAATTGGATTAGACATTCTTGATGATATGTGGGATGTAGATACTGTCATTGTACCAATAGGTGGAGGCGGAATTATTTCTGGTATTTCTGTAGCATTGAAATCTTTTAATCCATCCATTAATATAATTGGTGTCCAAGCAGATAATGTTCATGGAATGAAGGCATCTTACGATAAAGGAGCAATCGTAGAACACTATGAGGCGCCTACTATTGCAGATGGTTGCGCAGTTAAAATACCAGGTGAATTAACATTTGAAATTGTAAAAGAATTAGTAGATGATATTGTAACTGTATCAGAAAAAGAGCTGGAAGTAGCGATGAAAGATTTATTACAACGTGGGAAAGCTGTTGTAGAAGGTGCAGGTGCATTAGCAACTGCTGCACTTCTTGCAGGAAAAGTTGATAGTTATATAAAAGGGAAAAAAGTAGTAGCTGTTATATCTGGTGGGAACGTGGACTTACAGCGCATATCAAGTGTATGTGAGCACTTTTTTGTCGCTAATGAAGTGAAATAGTTTTATGAAAGAAGAGCTAAGAGAAATGATCTTAGCTCTTACTTTTTGTCTACCGTTTACTGTAAGTAGAAATAAACTTGCAAAATTTGCTGTTTAAAAATTATTTTATTTAAGCGCCTATTTTTACACATATCTTTAATGTTATAATAATTATTTCAATATTGTCGAAACGTAAGCAGAAATTTAATATAATAGTTTTAATGTGCTAATGAGCGGTGAGGAGGGCAGGGCATGAATAAAGAAGAACAGGTCATGAACGGTTTCAGGGAATTATATAATAAGCTGGTTTGGCTTAATAAAGATAAGATGGAAGAGGGTCTTAAAGGTTTTAAGTCTTCTGAAGTCCACTGCATTGAATATATTGAAAACAATGCAGATTCTAACGTGACACAACTCGCAGAGGCTTTTTATGTGACTCGCGGTGCTATAAGTAGAATGACTAAGAAGCTCATACAAAAAGGCCTTGTTGAAAGCTACCAAAAGTCAGAAAATAAGAAAGAAATTTATTTTAGGCTTACCGAACAAGGGAAAGAAATTTATAAAATCCATGAAAATCTGCACAAAGAGTTTCAAGAGCGAGATAAAGCTGTATTTGAACAAGTAACTGAAGAAGAATTCAACAGTATAATTAGCTTTGTGGAAAAGTATAGTAGACATTTGGATGCAGAAATAAAGAAACAAGGTATACATATTAAATCGTAATATATTTTAATAATAAAGTGAAACTTTAATCAGTGGGGGGTCTTCATCTCCACTGATTATCAGCCCTCACCAATCGGGCTTTTACGGGCAGCCTTACTCTAATGAGAATAGGCTGCTTTTTTATTATTTTTATTTTTGTTGACTAATCAACAAAATAGAGTTATTATTTTGTTGACAAAGCAACATTTTTTTAGGAGAGAAGTTAAATGTCTATATTTAGATCACAAAATGAAAGGAAAACTGAAAAAAACATAGATAAACATGCTTTACTATTCGGACTTATTTCTGTATTTCTTTGTGGTATAGGTTTCAGTATCATCATGCCTGTAGTGCCATTCTTAGTACAGCCATATATAAGTAATCCGGAAGAACAAGCATTAGTTGTTACACTACTAACTTCCGTATATGCGGCTTGCGTGTTTTTAGCTGCCCCAGTACTCGGGGCTTTAAGCGATAAGCATGGCCGTCGTCCATTACTTTTAATATGCTTATTTGGTTCTGCAATTGGGTACTTAGTTTTGGGAATAGGAGGAGCTTTATGGGTACTATTTGCTGGACGCATAATAGAAGGAATAACAGGCGGGAGCATAAGTACTATCTTCGCATATTTTGCAGACATCATTCCAAAAGAACAGAGAACGAAATATTTTGGATGGGTGAGTGCAGTTGTAGGTGCGGGAACTATCATTGGCCCAACCATTGGGGGGGTACTTGCCAAGTTTGGTGATACTGTACCTTTGTATTTTGGTGCAATCATAACGTTAATAAATGTTGTATATGGGATCAAATATATGCCTGAGAGCCTTGACAAAAATAATAGGTTGAAAGAGATTACGTTTGTAAGGTTAAATCCTTTTGCGCAGCTAGCAAACATACTTTCCATGAAAAATTTAAAGTGGTTACTTGTCTCAGCGTTTTTACTTTGGATACCTAACGGATCTTTACAATCAATTTTCACGCAATTTACAATGGATACTTTCAGTTGGAAACCTGCATTAATCGGACTTATGTTTTCAATTTTGGGCTTTCAAGACATTGTTTCACAAAGTTTTATCATGCCAAAGCTTTTGATCAAGCTTAGTGATAAACAAATAGCAATTCTTGGGATGGTTTCGGAGATTATAGGATACAGTTTTATTGCGGCATCAGCTTTGTTTTCACTCTATCCACTACTTATCATTGGGATGCTGATGTATGGTTTTGGGGATTCAATTTTCGGACCTTCATTCAACGGGATGCTTTCAAAGTCTGTCAGTTCTAGTGAACAAGGAAGGATTCAAGGTGGAAGCCAATCTATTCAAGCTTTAGCAAGAATGATTGGTCCTATTCTTGGAGGACAAATCTATGTATCACTTGGTCATGCCGCACCTGCTTTTATGGGTATGATTCTTATAGTAGCGGCAATAGCAGTTTTATATAAGGGAACGCATGAAACTGTATAACAGATAGAAATAAGAACAAATAAAAGGGTGCCAGAACTTAGGAACAAGTGCTGACACCCTATTTGTTTACGGTTTGAGGACTAAGAGAAATTCTTTTACTGTTTAGGAATTTATTCTGCAATGCTCTCATGGTAAATGACTAGATAGTTTAATTATGCTTGTGCTGAAGTAAATAATGACTCCATCTTTACTTTGCTCTTCTCTCGAATTTCAGCATCTGCGTGTCTCATAACGTATTTATGCGCTACAGCGATTGCTAAAACATCATCTAATAAGCCAATCCCAATAATAGCAGCTATATCTGGAATGAAATCGATTGTTAATACGTAATAAGATAAAGCGGCTAATATTATGAATTTTGCTTTAGTAGGTAATTCTTGCTTTTTCATTGTGTAGAATAAAATAATACTTTCATATACGCTGGATTTACCGAGGTTTACAGAGCTTTTTCTGAACTTTTTCCAAAGTGTCTGTTTCTCCATATAAACACTCCTTTTACAAAAACATAGATTTTTTAAAAGGATGGACAAAGAAGTGAGAGATTAATCAATTTTATTGTTTTTCTTAATTATATATTTCCATAAAAATAGGGGAATACCTGTTCAAAATATTATAATGTGGATTATTTTGAACAGTGTTCCGTTACATAGTATGTGTTCGTTCCAAGTAAAGGTACTACGCAGGTAACGTTTGGTGGTAATACGTATTAAAGTTCATTTTCTACATTAATCTCTGCATTCGTACAATATTGAATTACTTCTAAATAATCTAAGGGTGCATTTATTGATGAGAACTTTTGTAATTCTTAAATAGCCTCTTTACTCGGTGGTGATTCATAGGCTTCTAATGTAATTCTGGTATTAATTGCAAGATTAGCCAATTCATCTAGCATTTCAGGTGTTACTTTGGTTCGAACCATTTTTCCTCTCTTTTCTCCCATTTTTTTAAAAGTTGTCGCTTCGGTGATGGCTTTTTTATTTTCTCAAATGAAGCCGATGAGTTTGAGTTTGAGAATTTTATCGTGGTATTATTTATGTAACAAGGGGATGTTGTAAGAAAAAATACAATTTGAGGGGAAAATGAGAATGGGAATTTATAATTATGAAGCGAAAGAGGATTTGCAAGTAGGAGAAGTTTGTTTAGAACGAGATATTTATGAAATTATAAATTTTTATAAGAAAGGGTCAATAGTTTTATGTGATTCAGTATCTCGTTTCAGTGCGAATTCAGACAGAATGTTTAAAGTGATAAATAGGATAGAAACATATATGCATAAAAATGAAGACTATACATATCAGGTTTCGGATAGACCCAATTTGATTTATGTAGTTGAGCAGGTAAGATAAGGAAGTATCCATAACGGGTGCTTTTTTCTTTGTTATATAGAAATTACACATTAAACGTGAATTCTAACAAAATGGATATTTGGATTCAAATTATTTGTGATGTGTACAGTAAAATGTATGTGTATGATTTAGTTATTATTATGCATTTTATAAGCGGTATGGGGGAAGAAAAATGAAAATAATAGAACTACCAATTGAATTCGAATTTAACGGGCAAAAACAATGTATTTATCCAAGTTTAATTATATTACATAATGAATTAACGTTAGTTGATACAGGATATCCAAGTTTTTTACCTTTAATTGAAAATGCAATATTAAAACATGGATATGAGATGAAAAACTTAAAGAATATAATTATTACCCATTATGATGACGATCATATAGGGGCTGTATATGATTTTAAAGTGAAATATCCAAATATTAATGTTATTGCTAGTGAAATTGAATCTAACTATATTAATGGTGATATAAAATCAGAGAGGTTAGTTCAAGCTGAAGAAATGTTAGAACGTATGCCAAATGAAGAAAAAGAATTTGGCAAATGGTTTATACAACAGTTAAAAAATATAAAACATATTTCCGTCGATGAAAAAGTACATGATGGTCAAATGATTTTGAATAATGAATGTCAAGTAGTGGCAACGCCAGGACATACCTCGGGGCATATTTCATTATATTTTCCGAATTTAGACTGTGTAATTACGGGAGATGCGGCTGTTCAAGAGAATCGTGAGTTAGTAATAGCTAATCCGAATTTTTGTTTGGATATAGAAAAAGCGAAACAGTCTTTAAATAGGATTAAAAGTTTTAAAGCAGCACAGTATTATTGCTATCATGGAGGAAAGCTTACTGTATAAATTAATGAAAACCGGTCTTTCCTAAATCGAAAAGATCGGTTTTTTAGTTCATATATTTTGCGATTTCAACCAAATCAGTAACATTATATTTCGGTAAAATTGAAATATATATGTAAAGAAGAATATATATAATTTGAGCAAGGGTATAGGGGGGAGAAAATGGGTTCGTTATTTGATGTAATAGCAGATATCATTTTATTTTATCCTCGAAATGACATGAAATTGAAACACCATATCGCAAAATTAAGTGAATTAGAGTGGTTTCGAAATCTACATGAAGATCCGAAGTATACAAGTTTAATTTGGAGTAATAGAAAAATTAAGAAGTTCATTTTGTCTTCTACTAACATGGAAACATTAATAAAATCTGAGAAAAAGCAAAAAGAATTTGTTCATCTAGTACAGGATGAATATAAAAAAAGAAGATAAGAATTTTTTTATTTTTCATATTTGGCGAAACAAATGGTACAATGAAAGCTAATGTGAAAAATAAGGAAAAGAAGTGGTCTATTTGAAAAACTTTTTAGAATTAGGAATTAGTGAAACTTTTAATCATACATTACGTGAAAATGGAATTACAGAAGCAACACCAATTCAAGAGAAGGCAATTCCAGTTATTCTGTCAGGTAAAGATATTATTGGGCAGGCGAAAACAGGAACGGGTAAAACGTTAGCATTCGTGTTACCGATTTTAGAAAAAATTGATCCAGAGTGTAGTGATGTCCAGGCTTTAATCGTTGCGCCAACAAGGGAATTAGCCCTGCAAATTACAACTGAAATTAAAAAAATGCTTGTTCAAAGAGAAGATATTAATGTACTAGCGATATATGGTGGACAAGATGTTGCGCAACAGTTGAGAAAATTAAAAGGTAATACACATATTGTTGTAGCAACACCGGGACGATTATTAGATCATATACGCCGTGAAACAATTGATTTAAGTAATCTTTCAACAATTGTATTAGATGAAGCGGATCAAATGCTTTATTTTGGTTTCTTATATGATATTGAAGATATTTTAGATGAGACACCAGGTAGTAAACAAACGATGTTATTCTCAGCAACGATGCCAAAAGATATTAAAAAATTGGCGAAGCGTTATATGGATGAACCGCAAATGATTCAAGTACAAAGTGAAGAAGTAACGGTTGATACAATTGAGCAGCGTGTCATTGAGACGACAGACCGTGCAAAGCCAGATGCACTTCGTTTTGTTATGGATCGTGATCAGCCATTTTTAGCTGTTATTTTCTGTCGTACAAAGGTTAGAGCGAGTAAGCTTTATGATAATTTAAAAGGATTAGGTTATAATTGTGCTGAACTTCATGGTGATATACCTCAAGCGAAACGTGAAAGAGTTATGAAGAGTTTCCGCGAAGCTAAAATTCAGTACTTAATCGCAACGGATGTAGCAGCTCGTGGACTTGATGTAGATGGTGTAACGCACGTATTTAACTTTGATATCCCTGAAGATGTAGAAAGTTATATTCACCGCATTGGCCGAACAGGACGTGCAGGTGGATCAGGTCTTGCAATTACGTTCGTTGCAGCGAAAGATGAAAAACATTTAGAAGAAATTGAAAAAACGCTTGGTGCACCAATACAAAGAGAAATAATCGAACAACCGAAGATAAAACGTGTAGATGAAAATGGAAAACCGGTACCAAAGCCGGCTCCGAAGAAATCAGGTCAAAATCGTCAAAGAGATAGCCGCGAGGGTTCAAGAAGTGAATCAAGACGTGATTCGAGAAATAGCTCGAGAAGTGATTCAAGAAATAGTTCGAGAAATAGTTCTAGAAATGAAAATAACCGATCATTTAATAAGCCAAGTAATAAAAAAGGTAGTACAAAGCAAGGTCAGCAAAGACGTGGCCGTTAAATAGTTATAATTGTAAAAGAGTCGCAAAATATTGTGGCTCTTTTTTTGTTTGTATACAACAAGGATGATGGCAAGAAAAAAACAAAAATTTCATTCACCGTATTTGGAATTTATAAAGGAAATTTTATAGTCCAAAACCATTAGAGCGAGGGTATTACTATCATTCAGCAGAACACTTTGGTTAAAAAAAGGTATTGAAGCGAGCGAGTATTTTCATTACACATTCCGCAATTATCGAAATAGAACAAGAGAAGTTTATGAAGGATTAAACTCGTATTGGTGTACGATCGTTGGAAACTGGAAAACTAATTTGTTAGTTTTGATCGATGAGGAACTCGAGAAGCAACACTGCCATCCTTATGAGGAAATTGCTTACGACGATGAAGGTAATGTAGTGATAATATGCGAAATAAGAAAAAAGGACTAGCAGTCGTACCTGCCGTCCTTTAATAGGAGAAAAAGTAATCTTGTTTAGAACTACGCATAAACAGAAAATCTGCTTGTAATTAGTTTTACCCTAAATATACGTGTCTATACAAAAAAGGGATAAGTAAAAAATACTTATCCCCGGAAGGGAAATCCCAAGCACAAAAATGGCTCGTATTGGTCTGCAGGTTCAAAAGTAGTATATGTAAAACGAAAAATCTCATACAAAAAGCAGACAACGATTTTGGTTGTCTGCCAGTGAGTTCAATGAGTTAGCTAATTGTGATAATTTGCATCCCCATTGCGAGAAGAGTGAAGCTGCTAGTTCAAACAGCTTGTTGGTATTATTTTCGATTTCTTAAAAAATATACAGAGAAAGCAGATAAGTGAAGAACCTACCTGCTTTTGCTGTAACAAAAGAAAGAGGTATTAGCCGTGGACACGGCGGCTTGAAAATAGTATGTATTTTTATTTGAAAAATATTCACGGGGTGAAGAAACGTGGAATGTTTGATAAAGGTGTTTGTGAAATTAATCAGCTAATTAGTAAAACAAAATAGTTATTTGGAAGAAAGGGAAAATGAATATGAGATGAATTGAAGTTGTTGAAGAATTACTTGAAGTGATGAAAGAATGCTTTTGGAACGGAACATCTTTAAAGGGTGATGCTAATGATTTTAATATTGTATCTTGGCTGATTGAAGAAGCGACGCGTAAAACAAAATAAAGATTTCATTTTGTAGTAATGGGGAATAGATAAGATATGTGTACTTATTAGGGGGAAAGTAGATAAAGAGTTCTTTAAGAGGCAAGAACCGGAACAAAATAAAAGAGCGGCTAGCAAAAGCTAACTGCTCAATACAAGGAGATACAGAGAAGACTACTTTAAATGAATGTTGGCATACAGCCTACATACAGTATTGACCGAATATTTATTTTAAATTCAATTTATTTAAAGTAAATATTCCAACAGATAAAATGGTTGCGCCTGCTACAGAACCTAGCCAGTCTCTCCAGCCTAATGTATTTAAAGATGCATCTGTTAAATCCGTAATTAAGAAGATAGCAAACATTAATACACCAAATGCTAAGCATCCCCAAAATGTTTGCAAATATTTAATCATTTTCTTTCGGAACTTGCTCATATAAATTACCCTTATCAATAATTATATTTTTATAAATAAATTATCGCATGTGCAAAAATTAAAAGTACAAAATATGCAATATTACATATCGGAACTCAACAAAATATTCCATTGATAAGAACATAGATCGAACGGAGGGGAACCGTGTCGTATGAATCAATTGTCATTTTTTGAAGTCATCGATGTAAAGGAGATGCGCTTACTTGTGGTGAAGGAGCTGAAAAACTACAAAGTGTTGTGCGTCTGGATGAAGAATTGAGAAAAATAGGATCAAGCGGAGGGCATCGTTCTTTTCCTAAAATGAAAGGTGACGATAAGAAACATGAGATACGTTTTAAACAAATTGAGCGGACGTTAAAAAATAAAAATTTATAAAGGAAATAGAAAGTATGGTGTTGTATATGTACGATAATAGGAAACTTTTTGCAAACTAAACATATAATTTTAATAGACCGACAGTCGGTCAGGTGGGAAGGAGAACTTGAATGCGAATTGTAAAGGAGTATGAGGAGCGTAGAAAGGAAATTTTAGAAACAGCTGAGCGTTTGTTTCTTACGAAAGGTTATACGAAAACAACCGTAAATGACATTTTAAAAGAAATAGGTATAGCAAAGGGGACGTTTTATCATTATTTTAAGTCGAAGGAGGAAGTAATGGATGAAATCATTATGAGGATTATTAAAGAGGATGTCACTAAGGCGAAAAGGATTGTCTCCAATCCCGATATCCCCGTTTTAGATAAGTTATTTAAAATTTTAATGGAACAATCACCAAAATCAGGAGATGTCAAAGAAAAAATGATTGAACAATTCCATCAACCAAATAATGCAGAAATGCATCAGAAAAGTTTAGTGCAATCCATTATACATTTATCTCCTGTATTAACGGAAGTTTTAGAGCAAGGAATAGAAGAAGGCATATTTTATACTCCATACCCACAAGAAACAATTGAATTATTACTCTCTTCAGCACAAGTCATATTTGATGATGGTTTATTTCAGTGGAAACCGGAAGAAATGATGAGAAGAGCTAAGGCTTATATTAAAATGATGGAAGTATCTGTTGGAGCGAAAGAAGGATCCTTTGATTATATGATCGAGGTTTTAATGAAACAGAAATAGCTTTTTTCTGTTTGGGTGTTATAGACCGGCAGTCGGTCTAGACTAAATGAAGGATGTGATGAGGATGCCAGCAAGTATTCAATCTTCCTTGAAAGATTTTCACTTAATGGTAAGTGGTCAAATTATTACTATTTTAGGTTCAACACTATTACGTTTTGCTCTCTCACTATATGTGCTAGATATAACAGGGCGTGCAGATATATTCGCAGGGTTATATGCGGTAACGAGTATTCCGTTTCTGCTAGCACCTCTTGGCGGAGCAATAGCAGATCGTTTCAACCGCCGTAATGTAATGGTCATTTTTGATTTTATAAACGCTGCTATTGTATTAAGTTTTATAGTTTTGTTATTAACTGAATCGGTATCTATTTTATTGATTGGAACAATTATGTTTTTACTAGCAGTCATTAGTGCAATGTACGCACCAGTTGTAATGGCGAGTATTCCGCAATTAGTTCCAGAGAAAAAGTTAGAACAAGCAAACGGTATCGTAAATGGTGTGCAAGCATTATCTAATATAGTTGCACCTGTACTAGGAGGAATATTATACGGCATAATTGGTTTGAAAATGCTCGTAATAACAAGTTGTCTTGCTTTCTTTTTATCTGCGATTTTAGAAATGTTTATTACAATACCATTTATAAAAAGAATACAGGAAGGCCATATCGTACCGACAATTGTAAAAGATATGAAAGAAGGTTTTCTTTATGTTTTAAAGCAACCTTTTATTTTGAAGGCTATGTTACTTGCAGCTTTACTAAACTTAATTTTGACACCGTTATTTGTTGTTGGAGGACCTATTATGTTACGAGTAACTATGCAGAGTAGCGATACGATGTATGGAATTGGAATGGGATTAATTGATTTTGCAACCATATTAGGGGCATTGTCAATCGGTTTCTTTGCTAAAAAGTTACAGATGAAAACATTATATAATTGGATGCTTATCATAGCTTTATTAGTAATGCCAGTGGCACTATCAGTTACACCGTTTATTCTTAATTTAGGATACTATCCACCATTTATCCTCTTTATACTTTCTTCTCTTCTAATCGCAATGATTATGACAATTGTATCCATCTATGTGATTACTGTAGTCCAAAAGAAAACACCAAATGAAAATCTAGGAAAAGTGATGGCAATTATAACAGCGGTATCTCAATGTATGGCACCAATTGGGCAAGTCGTATATGGTTTTATGTTTGAAGGATTCAGTACGAAAATTTATTTACCTATATTTGCTATTAGTTTCATAATGATATTAATAGCTATAGTGACGAAGAAAATATTAAGAAATGAAGGGAACTAGCTTCATATGATTAGGAGAATGTTAAAAAGAGATTTCTCTAAAAATAAAATGATAATTATCATTTTATTTATGTTTATCAAGTTATCAAGTTTTTAATGGCTAGTGCTTCAAGTAACGTTATAAATCTATGATCGATTGTTTAAAGTATCAAGCGCACCGCACGTCGTACAGATTCATACCGGAGAAATAAATCAAAAGTCAATGGATTCATTTGTAGAAAAAACTCCTTTTGTAAAAAAGTAGCAAACGGCAGAGATGATCCAAGTACAAGTAAACGGGTATAACATTTTTATACAAAATAAAAATAAGGCGAACATAATAGCGTAATAGATATTAGTTCCGTGAAACAAAACGCTAATTTTAATTTTTTATTAGATTATAAATAATAAAGTGATACAGATTAGTAAAGGGGAAATAGGTGTACCGATTTATTTTATGCAAAAATACAATCTGCATATTGGAGATGAAATATGGATTATAAAAAATAATATAGAACAAGAATTTACGATATCAGCATGTGTTCGTGATGTTCAAATGAATCCATCAATCGTTAGTTCAAAGCGATTTGTAATAAGCAATGAAGACTTAGAAAGATTAAAACGAAATTTGGGAGAAAGAGAATATCTTATTGAATTTCAGTTAACAGATGTAAATTAGATAAATGAATTTGAAGATTTATACCAGTCATCGAACTTACCTCAAAAAGGATTAGGAATTTGCTAAATAGGAAGGGGAAAATAAAATGAACGCTATGGAAAACGGTGTATATGAAACAACCAGATTAGTTAGTGAATCAATGGAATGACAAGCTGTAATGAATATCAATCAAATTTGTGAATTAGATCAATATCAAGAAGCGACATTATGTACATGGAATACAAATAACGATTTTGGTAGAGTTGTTTTAAATGCAGCATTAGGGCTTACGGGAGAAGTTGGTGAGGTTGCTGATGTTGTAAAAAAGCAATTTTTCATGGTCATGGATTTGATCCAGCTTATTGTCCAGGAGAAGAAGAAGGAAATACACATAAAATCGCTTTAGAGATAGGGGACATCTTGTACTACATTTCAATCATGTCTCACGAAAGGGAATATACCCTAGGAGATATTGCTCAAATGAATATATCTAAATTAGCAACAAGATATCCAGACGGATTTAGTCGAGAAGCTAGTCAAAATCGTGTAGATGTGAAATGAAAATCGTAATAAAAAAGAGCCATGAGTGGAAAGGCTCATGGCTCCTTATATAAGGGTAATGATTTTATAGGTAAATATTATTATGAAATCCCAAAAAATTAAATATAAGTCAATTAATTGGTATAGAATTTGGATTTTATTTAAAAGAAGGAACGGAGGAATATGTAAAAGACTTTGAAAGGTCCATAAAAAAAGAATTCAGTAAAACTCTGAATTCTTCTACACGTGATTTTATTTGTTAATCCATTTAGAAATAATAGGATAATGAAACTCTTTTTCTTGTAGCGCATATAAAATCCCTTTTATAGACCCGAAAATTAACAAAAGGAACAGTATTAGATATAAAGGAGCTATGCCGAAAATAATCAAAGTATTATTTGAAGTCAAGTCTAAATTAGACAAGGATAGCATTAAGATTCTTATTGCGAAGAGATTCCAAATTACTGTAATTATCCAAATGAATAGTTGATAAAACACAGCTTCAAGGATATTTTTTTTGAATGTTTTGTGATTTGTATACAAAATAAAAAATCAACGGTATATAAAAAATTGTGATGCTAAAGAAAATAAGAATAAAAAAAGATAATAAGGTAAGAAAATGCATAATTAATTTTATGTTCTTTTCTTGAGCTAGAATCATTAAGGTCCTCCTATATGTATGAGATTTGTTGTAGCTATTATATTTTAAGATTTTCATTATGGTAATAATGCGCTACTAAAAAAAATTACTACTGCCTACAGTTAAAGTTCCGCTTTCTGCTGCAGAAAATTGTATATCTATTGTTTGGCTAGCAACGGATACTAAATTTTTTCTTATAGTTATTCTTAGAGTAGAAGTCGTACCTAAAGTTGGATTAAATCCTATATTGGCACTGAATAAATAGATACCATTTATAGGGGCTGTAAATGTATTCGTTACTGAAGAATACCCTCCACCATTATTAAATATTATATTACCATACGATACTTGAATATCTGCAGGAGGAGTAAAAGACTGTGCACCATTTTTTTCTGCACGAAAATTAATGTTAAATGTGGGTCCGGTAGGTCCAGTGTCGCCGGTAGCCCCAGTGTTGCCAGTAGGTCCGGTAATTCCAGTAGGCAGAGTAAATGATGGGATTGGTGGGAAAGTAGGCCCGACTAGGTCGGGAGAAATTGAAATTTCAGATTTTATTTTAGGTGAATTGAATCTGTCTTTTCTAGACATATGTATATCATCCTCTCTAAGAATAGCAGATTATATCCAGTAGATGCATGATATGAATTGGGTGTGATTGTATTTTGAGATAATAAGAAATAAATTTATCTAATCTAACTATAAAAATTAGAACTAAACAAAAGCGTTAATTTATTATAAAAAATGGGTGACTCAGCAATTGTGTCAGCCGAGTCACCCAATACTATTGATTTTAGATAATAATCTTTTTCTATATGTAGTTATAGTGAGTTCTAAGAGGTTAACTCCAAACCGCAGTTAAAGGACAAAGAAATTTATTTTAGAAAGTATTAGATTTAACTATGTTAATGCTACAACAGCAAGAGTCAAGCCCAATGTATTTAATGTATTAGAATATGGTCCTACATTAATAGTAAGAGTACTTGTTATACCTGAAGGTGTAGTGAAAATTGCGGGTGCTGATACAGAAGTGAATCCTGCAGTATATCCCAGAGAAGTACCAGATCCAATGATTGGATTATTATTAAGATACATAGTGATACCTGCCAAATTACCTCCTGGTTGAATGATAACTTGTACTTCATAGATTGCCAAATAGGTTCTTCCACCTTCAAGTAAAACAGTTGTTGGTGGTGTGAACGAGATTGCTGTACCATTAGAATTTACCACGGTATCTAGTGGAATCGCGGAATTTACAGAAACTATTGATGGGGTAGTTTGAACAACATTTAAGCTATTAGCCGTGGGGGATGGACAAGTGCAAGGTTTGTGAATGTTAGAGTTGTTATCATTTTGGAAATTCACAAATAATCAAGCTCCTTTGCGTAAAAAAATTTTTATCCTATATAAAACGTAGCTTTTTTGTATCTAAGTTATTTTTAATAAATTTTTAAAGATAAATCGAATATTGTTGGTCAGTCGACTCATAAAAGTATTCGATACTCTGGGATTTCAAAGTGCATCTGATAAATATATATGAATGTTTTTTTAAGGACATTACTGTAAGTTAGGAAAACATAAATCTGGAAATAAAACTTGATATTCCGGGTTTAACCGAAGATCAGTAGTTGAGGTTGTAAAGTGTATATAATTTTTTTCTAATTTATCTAGTGTTGCCAGATGATGAGTACCTAAGTCACGCTGGATGCTATGTTTAGAAAGAGTAGGCCCAATTTGTAATTTTCGGTTTTTCATAGCAGTATTCCAGGGACTGTAAAAGAATTTTAAAATGAAAGCAGGATACATGTAAACGATAAATGGATGAGGTGACCAATGTCGCCCTGCCCAATAGTTACCATGCGAATAATGGTGGATTAATCTACCACCATAGTATGAAGCAGGTGGATTAGGAGGGATTATTCTCCCATGATAACGCTGTTTGACAAGGGGAATTCCGTATCTGGGATTGGTATAACCGTGAGCAGGGTCATCCACCATCAGAATAGTTCTAATAGCATACATCTTTTGCCCTAAATTGGCAAGAGATGAGAAAAAGGCTTCCTTATCAACACAGCAAAGAAATTCAGTGGTATTTAGTACCATTTTCCATCCCGTAATTTCTTTTTCTATGTTCATTACTTCTTGATCAACTAAAATGGCATCAAACTCTAGTACCTTTGATTCACGGATTTCCCAATGAGGTGCAAATAATTTGCATAATTCAACCGAACGATCAGTAGACCCACGATTAATAAGAATGCCATGATCAAATAATTTTGTGTGGTGCATTAACCACCACGGAAGCAGATACTCTTCGTTATAAAAATGAGAAATTAAAGTAGTGTTAATAAAAAGTCCTCCTTTCAAAATTTTGTGGAATATATCCTTATCTAGTAAGATATGTTACTTGATCTAAAAAGAATGAAGAAAGATTTTTAACAAAATAGTTAGTTTAATAAAAACCGGAAAATGTGGGGGAGTTAAAGGAGAAGAACCCTTTATATAAAGGGTTCTTCTGGTGATTTAATCTATCAATTACATTCGTGGTAATATTTATCACATGAATCGTTATTATCGTTACAGCATATACAGAATGTTTTTTGAACAAATAAACTAACTACACTAGTAGAACCTTCTTGCTTTGTAAGAGTAAGACTTTGAAAATCTTCAACTTGAAATATTTTTGTTTGAACAGGTTGTAATGTAGTAGTAATTGGTACGTTAGATCTTCTTGTTAGAATAGTTACTTGAACGGGTGCACTCATACCGACAACGAATAACTGAATTAATGTTTTATTATGATTGTTTGTAAAATCCTCAAATACAGTTTGTGGAGCGGTGGTTTCAAGGAAAACAGATACAGGTATATTCCCATTTGCATTTTCTGCAGAACCAGCTATCGTATGAGTTTCAATAAAACAGTTGTTTTTTTGATTGTTGGAATGCGATTGATTTTTATAATATTTTTTACCATCTTTATAAAAGTAATCAGCCATATGAATTTAAAGCTCCCTTCTTTTAGATATCTATATAGTCTATTTAATAAAGTGAAGTAGTGCTTGTACGACATAATAAAATCCGCTCTCGTAATTACCTGAAAATGTTATTTAGAAATTAAAGAGCGCCATTCAAGGCGCTCTCGGATAAAAAATAATATTGAAAAAGAATACCACATTATATTTTATGCATGTTCTTAATAAATGTGTAGTTTTTAACAAAATCCTTATTTGAAAACAAGAAGCCCTAGATTTAGGGCTTCTTGTTTTGGTATTCTCACATGGTTTTTCAAAAAGAATAGAACATATTGAAGATAACATGTGAATGTTTCATAAATGTATCAAAAAAGTGAACAAAATCGTTATTTTAATTAGTTCAGCCCCTTGAAGGGCGCTCCAAGGGGCGAAGATTCGAGAACTTGTAAACTCTTGTTTAATTACATGAAAACTCCCTAAGGAGAATCTATGATATTTTAACACTAAACTAACTATTTTGACAAATATATATTGATAAAAGAAACCCCGATTGTCCGCGGGGCTTCTAAGGGGAAGTGCCAAGTAATGACGTACTCGACTAATTAACCATATCATGAATTTTTTGGTAAAAATACTAGTAAATCCGTCCAATTGTATGATCGTTAATTTGAACAAAAACTCTATTTTGTAGAGCTTTAATTCCATGGGAAAAGAGCACTTTGTAAAAGTGCTCTTCTGACCAAAATCCATTTTGTAAAAGAGAGGAATAATATCATATGAATTTATTTTTAAATGTGTTTAAAATCGTATAAAAACTTCATTTTGCACAACAAAGCAGCCAGCTTAATTAGCTAACTGCTTGTTGTACAAAAGAAGATTAGGCCCTACAAGTAAATGATATGTAACTTTAAGTTACAACTATATTATAAGCAGAATTAAACATGTTATGCGGTAGTAAAAATAAGCTTAATCAAACTTTCATTTTGTATTAAGTTGGAATATAAAAAGAGCACTTAGTAAAGTGCTCTCGTGACGAGTCTCATTTTATAACGACTATTTTATAAAGAAAGGAACTCAGGATATTATATGTGCGCCAGTCAATTGAGTACCTTGTACAAATAAAGAGCAGCTAGCAAAAGCTAACTGCTTATATAAGGAAATCGGAGAAAGATAACCATGTGTCTACAGTATTGACGGAATATTGGTTTTTATTCGTGAAGAACTACGATTAACTTAATGCATAGCCCACAATCAAAGTTAGTGTTAAAAACACTGATAATAACATTGTTAGTAGAACTGTTACTATGCTTCTAAGCATTGATATCCAATTATCTACTTTAGAGAATCCTTTAATACCAGCAAAAAAAGTTCCTATTGAAAAAATGAGTACGAAAAATAAAGGGTGAAAATAAACGGCGTTTATAAAAGATGCATTTATTTCAGGTGTACATACTTCAAGATATAAAAGAAAACAAGCAATACAAACGAATGAAAAAATAAAGGACCATAGATTTATATTATGTTTCATAGGTTGCTCCTTTGTTATCGGAATATTTCTATTAAATTTTAATGGGAAATATAAGAAAAAGATAGTGTTTATAAGTTAGAATGAATTTTTTAACAAAATAATCCTTTTAAAGTAAAACAAACAGAATATAGTCCGGCTAGAAAACTAGAGGGCACCAATTCATTAAAGCAGCAATTAAAGCTGTTTTAGGAATAGGTGTTCTTTTTATTTTGAAAAGAGGGATGGAGAAATATGAGGGCACTAAAAGAACAATTACGCGAGTGGAAAAAGCAATCCAAGCAAGGAAAGAAGAAAAATAAGAAAAAACAAAAAGAGAAATTAAGTACTCGTGAAATTGGTGATTTAATGGGAATACATAGACCTTGTTATGAACGAAGACACGGAGCATTAAGACAAAAATAATTTAAAAATAAAAAGGAGTGGTCTTACATGACTAAACAATTATTTTTCTTACCAAAAATCGATAGAGTAGCAACGCAGAAAAAATTAGAAGGTGCTCTCGAAAATGTACGTTTATATAGACAGTTTGGAATGATGCGTGAAGAAATGAAAGTTACTCCTTCTTATGAAATTAGATATCACGGATCTACAAATGATGTAGGAAAGCCATTAGAAGATGTAGAGATGGCTAATATTCAACAAAGTAAAAGAGAAGAATGGATTAAGCAAACATCATTTCGTATTGACCAGTTTCTTAGTCGTTTGGGTAATGGGCGTGCAGGAAGGGAGCAAAGAGACATCATCATTAAGCGTTATCTAGAAGATGAAGATGTATGTGATTATATGGTATATAACGAAATCGGCATGAGTGAGCGTACTTATCGACGTGTTAAGGCTAGAGTATTTTATAAACTTGCTTTTGCTCTTAGATTAGAAGTTTATGAGACTGAAGAAACTGGAGGTAATGAATAATGAATTTTGTTCAGCCAATACGTGATCCAGAACAAATACAGTAGCTTAAAGAGTATTTTAAGGAAAAGAGCTTACGCAATTACATCCTCTTCATTATGAAAATCAATACAGGCCTGAGAATCTCGGACATTTTGAAATTGAAGGTAGGAGATGTTAAAGGTAGTCATATATCTATGAGAGAAATGAAAACTGGGAAACAGAAACGAATACAAATTACTGCAGCACTGAAAAGAGAGCTTAAATGGTTTATCGAAGAAAGGGAAGATAATGAGTATTTATTGCAAAGTAGACAAGGTAGGAATCGTCCAATTGGTCGTAGTATGGCATATAAGATATTAAGCGGAGCAGTGGCAGAGTTTGGATTAGATGAAATAGGAACACATACATTGAGAAAAACATACGGGTCTCACATGTACATGCAAACGAAAAACATAGCCCATTGCTCATGGAGATATTTAATCACTCGTCAGAGAAGTTCACGTTACGTTATATAGGTGTAAATCAAGATGCAATGGATAAGGCAATGACTAGGTTTAAAATTTAATCATTGCTTTTTCTTTTGGGATAGTTTAAAACCTTAGCCTGATTGCGATGGGATTGCCACATCAAAAAAATTCGCATGTTATGTTAAGACACATTTTAGGCGGAAAATCAGTAGTTCTCTGAAGAACTACCATTATCAATCCTGTTTTATTGGATAATCTTGAGAAAATATTTATCTGGATAAAAAATTAACATTTTTTCAATTTCCTGTAATTATAATTAAAGGTATTCTGTTAGTGTTATACAAATGTATCTTTCAATCTATTCCATGTATGAATCTAGTCTGGCTATCAACAGAATATTTCACACACAATTGAAAAAGGGGGAATGTTTATGCAAAGAATTTTAAAGTTCCTGTTCATGTTCGTTTTTTCTTTGATTTGTGTTTTGTATGTTCAAACGAACGCTTTTGCCGCACCAGCATACGAGGGAGTTGTCAAAATGAAGCAGCCGTCAGGCGAAACTTTTGAAGGCACGTTACATGGAGATGAATGGTTCCACTGGGTAAGTACAAAGGATGGCGACATACTTTTACAAGATCAGAAGGGATATTGGAATTACGCTGAGCTTACATCAGATGAACTGATATCAACGGGTACAAAATATAAAATCGATAAGAAGCCTTCAATGGCGTTAAATGAGGACAATTTGAATAAATGGATAAAAAAATACAACCCTCAAGCAAAGAAAAAACAGGTGCACATGAATAAATTACAAAAAGAATCACCAAAAAATATTGATGGAACTGTCACTCCAGTTGTAGGAACCAAAAAATTACTTGTTTTGTTAATTGGGTTTACAGATGTTGATATTGCATATAACGATAACGACTGGAGTAACAAATTCTTTTCTACAAATCAAAAGTCAGTTAAGAATTACTATAATGAAGTAAGTAACGGAAAAGTACAGATAACTCCAGCTCCTGAAACATATGGTACTCAAAATGATGGAGTGGTTAAAGTGAAATTAGATTACGCTCATCCGAGTACATCGGGAAAAAGTATGGGTACGGTTATAACAGATGCACTGGCTAAAGCTGATTCTCAAGTGAATTTTGCTAGTCTTGATACTAATAATGATCAAGTCATTGACTCTAAAGATGGCTTCTACATTGTAAGTTTTCTTGCTGGTAATGAACAGGCTGCTCCTGGTGCTCCACTTCCTTATATTTGGGCACATCAGTCGTATGCTCCAAATACAAATCACGATGGTGTTACGGTATCAGGCATGTATACGGCGCAGGGTGAAAAACAATATGGTCATATGGCAACAATTGGTATCCCTGCTCATGAGTTAGGTCATTCCTTTGGCCTGCCAGATCTATATGGTGATAATAATCGTGTGGGTAGCCTAAGTATAATGGGTAATGGATCTTGGAATAGTCTACAAGGAGAAGATTATGGAGCTACACCGGGTCATATGGATGCTTGGTCAAAAGTAAAATTAGGATTTGTAACACCAAATGTAGTAAATACCACTAATAACTTTACTCTAAATGCTATCCCAAATAATTATAATGTGTTAAAGATTCCTTTAAAGGATAATACGTATTTTTTAGTTGAGAATCGCGCAAAGGTTGGGTATGATGCGAGCTTACCAACAAATTCTGGTGGTATTGCAGTTTGGCATATTGATGAATCCATGAATAATAATTCCAGTGATCCTCATCCTTTCATTGATATAGAACAATCAATCAGTGAATACCAAGACCCGTTCTATTACACGAATCAAAATCATGCTGCTACCTTTGGTCCAGACACTAATCCGAATAGTAATACCTACACGGGAGAAAAATCAGGAGTAACGATTACAACGACAAGTACAAGTAATTCTGCTATGAATGTAGCAGTCACAACAAAAGAAGCTAGTTTAATTCCGCAAACAAACTGGACACTAAAATATATAGATAGTTATAATTGGTACAATTTAGGTACGTATGCCTTTGATGGAAACAAAGACACATTTTGGCATACAAACTGGAGCCCCGTAGCTCCAATGCCGCACGAGATTCGAATTGATTTAGGTGCAACTTATAACCTCTCCAAATTCAGCTACTTGCCAAGGCAAGACGGCCAAATAAATGGAACGATTAAGGACTATGAGTTTTACGTCAGTAGTGATGGAGTAAACTGGGGAACAGCGGTATCCATAGGTGCTTTTGCAAACAATATTAACTTGAAAGAGGTCAGCTTTGTAAACAAGACAGGTCGTTATATTAAACTACGTGCATTAAGCGAGGTAAACAACAATCCATGGACAAGTGCCGCTGAAATTAATGTATTTGGGGTGGTTCAATAATATATTTGTGAGGTTATCTAATTAAATTATTGATACGCTAGTTCAAAGGGTTATCATCTGCTGAGAGTTCCCTCGGCATTTGATAACCTTTTGTTCTATACTAGCCAATATGCAAACGAAAAACATGGATTGATAAAATTCATATTCTTAGCTTGGTAGCAATGTGGTGGTATTCCTTACAGTTACTCATAAATTTTGTACTATGTAACTCAAAAAAGAAAGTGTTATAAATTCAATGATACCAAGGGATTCAGCAAAGGGTTCAGTTACACACAATATAAGATATGGGTAAGTCATAGAGAACTTGAAATAATATATTAATTACTTAGTGAAAATAGTATGGATTAAGAAGATAATGATTTCAAATCGTCAAAGTAGAGAAAAAGATACGAATGATTAAATTTAAATGTGGGTTATAAAATTATTAATATAAATATAACGATTTTAAAAATGGTCAATGACATTTTCCTCAAAAATGGAAAAGTTGATATAAAAGCACATAACCGTTTACAGCCCAATACATATAGTGTCAGTGTAGTGATAAGCAAGTACAACATGACTGCAATGAAAAATTATTTTTCTGTTAGCTTGTTTTCATTACGAGTTAAATTAATAGAACTTCTGTTAGTTATTATGAAACGCATCTTTGTTATAGGATCGGGGGGGAATATCTTGGCTGCAGAAAAAGGATATAGAAGTGGTTGTGGTTATGGCGGAGGATTTGCATTACTAGTCGTATTGTTTATCTTGCTTATTATCGTTGGCGCTGCTTGTTTTTGCTAGTTTATGAACTTCATTTTTTTCTAGAGAGGAGGAGTGTATCTTGGCTGCAGAAAAAGGATATGGAAGTGGTTGTGGTAGTTATGGCGGAGGATTTGCATTACTAATCGTATTGTTTATCTTGCTTATTATCGTTGGTGCAAGCTGGTGCGGATATGGTGGTTTTTAAGTAACAACCTTCTTATATCACCAAGAATAAATAAAGGGTTGCTTCACGTAGTGTGAAGTAATCCTTCATTAATATAGTTTAATATATGTTTAGAATATATAATGTGTTCGTTATGAAAGGAGAAAAAAATGGGATCTAGCCCATATTTTAATAAAAATGTTTCGTATCAAACTTCATCTATTCCAATAACCGAAGTAACTCAGAAGAAAAGTCGAATAATAGCGGCCGAAGCTGTTACACTTTCCAAAACGAATAATGAAACAACCAATGAAGCAATCAATGGAACGACTGATGAAACATTAAAAAAACAGAAAAATAATTCATCTGATTATTCGCCATTCCAAATTAATATTCCATATTTTAATATAAAAATAACTTCGACAGAGATATTAGGTGTTGCTAAATCCGTATTTATGCAAGCTCTTATTCAAAAGGTTCAAGATCCGGTATTTTTAATGAATCTTTTGAATAGTGAAGGTGGAAAGAAACTACTTAATTTAGCAGGTGATTTTTTTAAAGATACTGCTACGAAATCAGAAAATGATAAAGATGAAAACTAACATCAGCCTTTATTGATATACATCTCTTTGATAGCTCTAATTTCATAAATACTACAATCACAAAAGATAGGGATTAAAAATAATCCCTTCTTTTGTGAGCATAATTGCATTTTTCATTGTAATTATATGTAAATCAGATAATAAAAAGTGAAAGGGTTATGGCCGTTTTTTGGCAGGAAATGTGCCGGTCGTTTTGGAGTTAACGTGATATATTTGTATTGTGAGAAGTGGCGGAAAACACAACTCATAATATACCTTTATAATCTATAAAATCAATTAATGGATAATATAAGCCGTATGATGGCTACTTCCGCAAGCCAATTAGGAGGATTAAAGACCGTCATGAGTGGTGTATATGGAAGTATGTCAAACAGTAGACAAGCCATGACAAATAGTGTATCAAATCAAGTCATTAATAATTCTTTCGGATCATCTGGCGGTGGAGTTATTCCAATGCTTGGTGGAGATTTATTGAAGTACCCGTAAATTTAGAAGGAAGAGACGTGGCACGCGGTACTTATCGGCTATACAACCGAGTATCAAGAAAGAGAAGAAAAGAGAAACTCAGCCTTTTAGGTTTGGGTTTCTTTTATTTTATAAAAAAACGGAGTGTCAAAATGAGCTCTTTTACATTCAACAATCAACGAAAAGAATATATCCAACTAGAAAGAGGATGGAGCCCGCCAACATGGGAACCTCTAAAACGTAAATTCTTAAACACGCCTGGATATCCAGGCGCAAGATTATTAGGAATGGAAACAGATCCTCGTCGACTTTCTGTCCCTGTGGGAATTATCGTTCCAGATGGAACAGATTTAGAAACGTTAAAAGAAGAAATAGCGACATGGTTAATTACTGAACAAGCAACCGAGCTAACTTTTGATACAAAACTAGATAGAACATATATAGCTGTTATTGATGAAGATTTTAATGTTGATAATTTTATGAGTTTAGGAAAAGGCACCTTAAAATTCATTTGTCCAATGCCTTATAAACTAGGCCCAAGGAGAAAAATAGATTTCAAATTACAAGGAAGTAGATTAATTACAAATATATCGAATAATGAGAGTAAATATTCTGATCCTACGTTCATAGTTAAGGTAGAAACTCCCTCTACTTTTATTGATATTTCACGAAAAAAGGAAGAAGAAATTCAACATTTTCGTATGGGATACCCTGTTTCTGTGGAAGAACGAACAGTCGAGAAAGAACAGCTTGTTATGCACGATGAAATGAAAACAATGGTTGGTTGGAATCAAAATGGTCCAAACACTAACGAAGGTGAAAACACAGGAACTCTAAAGTCAGATAGTGAGCGCTTTGTTATAGATAACTTTGGTGCAGGTAGTACATGGCATGGCGGAGTGGCTAGGAAAAGTTTAAAAGAACCGCTACAGGATTTTACTGTTGAAGTAAACGAAGAAACAGGTGAGTATCTAACTTTTGAAAAGATTAACGGTGGGAAGTTATACGTCGCTGATGCAGATGCCTTACAACGTTGGACAGAAGATGGTTCACACAAATATGACATCTATAGTCCACAAACAGAAGATCAAAATATGTCAGCCGAAAGATTAAAACAACTAACGGAAGCGGAACTAAAGAAACGTATTAATAGCACTGTACAGTATGAAGTAACTCCAATTGCATTAGAAAAGATATTTGGTTTATCTCATGAAAAAGTAAATAAGGGCGATATTGTCCATTTCAAAGATACAAAATTTACGCCACCTTTGTTTTTAGAAGCACGTCTTATCGCAGCGGATGAATGTGATACAAATGCGGCAAATGATAAATATTATTTTGTTGATTTTAAAGAAGTAGAAGATACGAGAAGTCTGTTAGATCACATGTATGCCCAAGTTATGGGCAGTCTAGCTGGAAAAGCAAATAAAGGCTTGTTAGATAAGTTGGAAGAACTTGTGAAAGAGACAAATGAACAAGTTGATGTTGTGAAAAAGGAATCAGAAGCAGCAAAAAAGTTAGCAGAAAAAGTACAAGAAAACCTTAAAAATTATCAAACAAAAATTATTGAAAGCGCAAAACCACCGACAATCGGTTTAGAAAATGGAAAAACCTTATGGTTAGATATTTCAAACGGCAAGCCTGGCATCCTCAAATTATGGAAGAATGGCAATTGGGAGTCGGTTGTTCCTGATATGGACAAAGTAAAGGAAGATACCTTAGAGCAAGTCAACAAAGATATTGAAACCACAAAAACAGAGTTGAATAAAAAAGTTCAAGAAGCACAAAATCAAGCAACAGGACAATTTAATGAAGTGAATGAAAGATGTTGAAGATTACGTTGGTGGAATTGGTAACCAAACGGTTTTACGCAATGTCTTGTAGAAGAACGACACGAAATATTGGCAATTAACTTCAAACGCAGTAAGAGATACACAAGTCACTTATAAGAGGTGCAATTCACTTAGTGTTATTACTACAGGTAATATGACTTATTCTTTATCCTGTTTCTTTCTTAGTTGTACCTAGCGCGTTTTTATAATTCTTTATTTAATTCCTAATTTAAAGAACAAACTATCCAAAATAACATGATTTATATGACTATGTATACTCTTTTTGAAAAATATTGTAATTAATTAACATTTGAAACTATAACACAAATTATTTAAATAATATATCTAAATTTATCGTCATCACAATGGTGCTTGTCTTTAAATTTTCAGCAATCATTATTCCAGGAAATCTTTTATGCCTCCCTTCAATTAGGGTCAGTATTATTCTATGTTTTAGTAAAAAAACTGCTTGTTTATTAACCTATTATTATACTTTTATATGATAGAGAGCTTTCTACTAGATATAGAATTCATAAAAACTATGCTAATTTTTAAGGGAGAGTGGATAGAACTACTGATTATGAAATTAATCAACACACATTTATCAAAGAAAATATTCTAATTTAAAATAATTTCTTATTTTGGAGTATACTGTCTTGAATGTATATTTCAAAATTGAATAGGTAAAAGATTTTATGTAACAACAAATAAAACTTCAGTATATGTAAAGCGATTTTTTACGAATATATAGCTTGATAAAAATAAAAATCATCATTTGGTAACCATGTTCATATCGTGATATCCAAAATTAAATTCAAGATAACTCATGTAATAAAGACTTCATAATTTTACCGAATCTGCGAGATACGTTGAAAACAGAATTTGTATTCCTCTAAAAATATTAATTTTCAGAATTTTCAATAAAAATGATTAGATTATACTAACTTAATGATAATGATTAAAAAGGCTACTATAGAACCCAAACATTAGTAGAAGAAAGACATATACAAGTATTATGAGTTTGAAAATTTCATAAACTCTAAAATCTTATAAAAAGAGGAGCATAAAACATGAGCGAACAATGTCCAATTAATGTACCATGTCAGGTAGCGGGACAAACCCAAACACCATTAAGTGATGAGACTGCAACACCAATTGTTACTCCAGGAGCACCTATTGTAAAGATTCCAGTTGTATTAGCTGAAAGAACGCTTCAAATTGTTGTAGAGTCTGATATTTCATTAGAGCCTCCAGCAGTCGAAATTAAACGCATCTTAAAAAACGTATTTTTAACACAATGTAAGTTAGTGCCTGTAGCATTCGTACCAGTACCAGGTACACCTTACCGACGAGTTACAAGAGCGAAATTATTTGTACAAGGCTATATTCGTAAAAATATTGAATATGCAAATGACGAGTGTAATGGAGTTCTATATGATCGTATTGCAAATGTTCCATTTTCTGGTTTTGCAGATCTGACAGAAGGTGATTTTCTATCATTAGCTTTAGTAGCTTCTTCTTCGGACACTACTTCTCATTTTATAAATCCTAAAAACGGTGATTTACCACGTCTAGACAAATATTTCTTTGAAAATGCAGTTTTTTATAACGAACAACCATATTGTGAATTAGTAAGCGCTCAATTTTTTGAATTAGACTTTTCACCTTGTCCTACAAACCTAAACGAACCATTTGATACGCTTCGTGAAAAAATTGTACTAGATCTTACTTTAAAAGTTTTACAAGTACAACAAGTACAAGTAGCACTATAAAAATAAAAAGAAATTGTCTTTGTTAAAAAGACAATTTCTTTTTTATTTTTATACAACATATATAATGATGAAATGGTCACATACAAAAAACAAATTTTTTGAATTTCATCAGACGGGGGGATGGTGATGAAAAATCCATGGATTGGTAAGGGGATATGGGATGAAATTTACAAGTATAAAAAACTGAATATACAAGATAATTTACACGAAAAAAGAGGGGGAAAAGAAGAAATACCACCTGAATTAAAGGGAGAATATGTAGCATCAAAATTAGAGAAAGAAGGTAAAGCGTCTGGATCACAAATAGGGCCTTTAATACGCTCACTGGTGGTCAAAACTCCATTTTCTATTTTTTCAGAAGTAACTAGTTTTAAAATATTTCCAAAAATAAATGTTAAAAATCAAGAAGCATTTGTATTTAGGAATGAAAAAGGTGTAGAAGGGCGTGAATTAGATTGTAAGTTATTAACTACAGTGCAACAATATTATTCGGATAGTTATTGTAAATTAGTTTCTTTAAATCTTCATGAGAAGAGAATTCATTTTGAATTATATAACCAAAAAAATAAAGGGAATAAAGAAGAGAATAAGGTAGAGGCATCTTCATGGATTCCTATTCACAGTATAATATTAGAGAGTGAAAATGGGGAAGACGTAAATAATTTTATTACAGCGAAACTACCAATAGAAATAGGAAGATATAAAGGTGAAATTAGTTTGCGAGAAAAGGTTGTATTTAAAGAAAAAGTGATTGGAATAAAAGAGGTTGAACAGGAGATTATTTTGACAAAAACCGAATTTTTAATACCAAAGGTAAAAAAGAATGAGCAAAATACACTTACAGTTGAAAAAGGGAGCTTATTGGTAGAAGGGTATATATATCAATGTATTGAATACATATCAGAACAAAGTAAACTTCATGATAATGAGCATCAGTTAATACAAAATATTGTATTGGAGTTAATCATTCAAGTAATACAAGAACAAGAAGTACAAGTGCGAATTAAATAAAAATAATTATATTCCCTCGATTAGCTGATTATTTTTATTCGTAGTGTATCGATGGGTATTCTTTTGTAAATCATTCAGTGCTGCAAACTATTTGTTAAATGGTTTATCCTTGATAAATACAATTTTACATTGTTACTAAATTGTATGAATCTCCTCTGGTTTAAGTTTTAAAAAAGTGCTAACAAGTTTGCAAACGATCTTGCTAACACTTATACAGAATAGACATAAATTATCGCTGATATGTCGTTTTTAAAAATAGTCTTAATCAGTTAAATCACACTTATACGAAATGCTCATAAAAACCGTCTTAGTATCAAGAATATAACATGTTAGGTCAAACAAACCTTGATATAACAATGTTTGTTTAACTTGAATTTGTAAAACATTTACATTTTATAAATGCAAGTTATCCAAATCAACGTAATTATAAACATAAACATGATTAACACCAATCGGTTTACGTGACATTCGTATATTTTAAGTCTTTGATAAATAATACAATTTAAATTTTGCAGATCAGTAGAATGAGGAAATATGCTTAGAGTATTAGCGAAACCCAATCCTAATCAATTCTTTATCATTTATTTCAATTACGAATCTATATTCTTTGTCTAATATCCAGTAATAAAAACTGACTGCATCAACGTCAACTAGTGATTGGAATACTTTATCAAGATTTGTACTTACTACAGGGATTTCATAGTTATCCCATATTATAAAAATCTGTTCGTCAAAATCTAGTTGGTTTGCTCTAATAAGGGAAATTAGTTGTTCTTTGTTCGAAGCTATGAATTGGTTATCTATCTGTTCCCAATCTATTCTTCCCGAGACAGTTATAGGAAATGAATTCATTAAAATAATAGCAATCTGCTGGCTTTTTTCTTGGGAGAAAATGAGAGTTTCGTTTCCTAGGGATTCAAGGCATTCACTAAACAAAGGGTTTGTGTCATTGTTGTTTTTGGTTTTCAGTGCTCTTAACTTTTGTCGCAATTTCCATTGTCTTGACGATCTATCATCCATTTTTAACATTCCTTATACAATTATTTAAGAATGAGTATAGCATATAAGGGAAGTCTTTATGAAAAGGAACTTTTTAAATATAAATTAAATAAAAGCGTTATTTGAAAAAAAGCCTTTTAAGGAAAGATAAGAGGCCATCAAAAAATATAACAACATGAAAATTTTATATTATGTATATACAATTTAAAGAGTTAGTGGAAATAATAAAATGTATAAAATTCTTATAAAAAAGCCCTAGGATTAGGGGATCTAGGGCTTCCTCTGTTGGTATATCTCACACGACATTATAAAAAGAAAAGAACTTAATGAAGGTAACACATGAATGTTTCGTAAATGTATCAAAAAAGTGAACAAAAGCGTTATTTTATTAGAAAAGTATGATTGTATGAAATAACATGTATGAAAGAAGAGGCGTTAGCAAAAATATCCCTTAACGAAATCGGCTTTATTTTTCAGCAAAGTAACCTTCTTAAGTGACTCATGTTGTATAGGTAGCAGAGAAAACAGAAAGAGTTCTTTTTATGGAGGACGGAGAAGTTGTTAGTGAAATACAACTAGGCAAGTTTAGGAATGATGATTTAAAAGCGCGAGAAGAGAAATTGTTAAAATGGTTAGCTGTACTCGGATTTTAAAGACAAAAACTCCTATTGAATATAGGAGTTTTTTCTTTGTTTGAAAGTTCGAAAAGATATATAATAATTTTCTGACTATTAATTTATGGAGGGGTATTAATGAAAACTGAAATGTTACACACACAAAAAGATATTTTAAAAATGCTTGATTCATTATTAAGACCTGCTGAACCATTTTGGAATGAGTTTTATGAGAATAGAGAAAAGGATGTTCCGTTTTTTGAAAATGTTCCAGATGAGAATCTAGTTTCTTATATACAAAAAGAGAGAGTTTTAAAAGGGAAAGTATTAGAACTTGGATGTGGTCCGGGTAGAAATGCAATTTATCTAGCGAATGAAGGATTTGATGTAACAGCAGTGGATTTATCTGTAGAAGGCATTAACTGGGCAAAAGAAAGGGCATTGGCAAAAGGGGTAGAAATTCATTTTATTTGTGATTCAATTTTTAATTTAGAGGTTCAAAACGAATTTGATTTTGTATATGATTCGGGCTGTTTGCATCACATTCCACCGCATAGAAGAATAAATTATGTGGATTTAATTAAAAACTCATTAAAATCGGGTGGTTATTTCGGATTAACATGTTTTGCAGCAGGCGATTTAGATGAGCGAAATGGATCAGAAATAACAGATTGGGACGTATATAGAGAATGGAGTCTACAAGGTGGTCTTGCATACTCGGAAGAAAAGTTAAGAGAGATATTTAAAGAATTAGAGGTAATTGAGATTAGAAGGATGAAACAAATGAAACAACCGAATGAAATGTTTGGAGAATCATTTCTTTGGACAGCATTATTTAAGAAGAAATAATAAAGTAGATAATTGACAAACTCATCGTTTTTATAGACAATATATTCATAGGAATATACGTTCGGTTTTTGAGTGACGTATGTTTTACATAAATACATAACAAGGGGCTGTCTCCATATGAGTAACGCAAATCAAAAAATTACTACGTTTTTAATGTTTGAGGGCAAAGCTGAGGAAGCAATGAATTTTTATACGTCGCTATTTGATCAATCAGAAATTGTAAGTATTTCTCGCTATGATGAAAATGGACCTGGTAAAGAGGGAACTGTAATTCATGCAACTTTTACGCTAAATGGCCAAGAGTTTATGTGTATTGATAGTTATGTAAATCATAATTTTACATTCACTCCAGCTATGTCTCTTTATGTAACTTGTGAGACAGAAGAAGAAATTGATACGGTCTTTCATAAACTAGCGCAGGATGGAGCAATTCTTATGCCTTTAGGTTCTTATCCGTTTAGTAAAAAGTTTGGCTGGTTAAATGATAAGTATGGTGTATCTTGGCAGTTAACTCTTGCTGAATAAAAAAGAAAAAGCGTAGCTTATTTTTGTTTGTAAAAGATGTTCATCTTGTATGGAATGAAGTTTCTAGGGTTTTAAAGAATAAAGGTATTCTTATTGCTGGATTTACAAATCCGTTACTATGGATTTTTGATGATAACCAAGAGCAAAAAGGTATTCTTGATGTTAAACATTCAATTCCTTCATCAACATTGGATTATTTACCAGAGGATGAAGTTCAAGATTACATCGATTCAAATCAAACAATAGAATATGCGCATACTTTAGAAGACCAAATCCAAGGCCAAATTGAAGCTGGTTTTGCTATAACAGGTTTTTATGAGGATGATTTTGGTGGAACAAGGATATTAGATAAGCATATTAAAACATTTATTGCGACAAAAGCTATAAAGTTAAAGATGGATTAAGAATTTTTGCTTGTCGCACGGGGCGTTAGTCGAAGAACGCTCTTAAAATAGAAAAGGATGGTGCTTTCCATCCTTTTCCTTATGTATTTTGAGTGTCGAAACTATTCTCAAAACAAGTTTTACACTACCAATTGTATAATTAGGTTATGCTTTTATATTAAGAATTTTGCTGACCAAATCTTTTTCCAAGTTTAGCTAACAATTCAGGTTGATCGCTTTGGCTCATTATAACTTCAATAAAGATAAGTTGATTCTTATTAAAAGTTATATTTGTTAAGACTGCTGCTAATTCTGCTTCATTTTCTACTTTAAATGTTAGACTTTTTTCTTCTGCCCCAAATACCATTGATAGTTTATTATAATCCCACATTTGTATATCATTATAAAGTTGGTTTTGGCCGTGAATGGCACGTTCAACAGTGTATCCGTTGTTATTGATTAAAAATATAATTGGTTTTAAATTTTGACGTAATATAGTTGATAACTCTTGGGCAGTTACTTGGAAAGAACCATCACCAATAATTAAAATGTTGCGCCGTGATAAATTGGCGAGCTGTGTACCAAGTAGAGCGGGCAGTGTATATCCGATAGATCCCCATAACGGTTGTCCTACATATGCAGTGTTATTAGGTAGAGGGATAGCAGAACTACCAAAGAAAGGTGTTCCTTGCTCTACAATTAAGACGTCGTTTTCTTGTAAGAAATGGTACATTTGCTGCCAAAAACGTTTTTGTGTGACCATTTGTGCTTTTGGAATGAACTCTTCAGTAAAAGGTGAGGATTCTAAAATAAATGGCTTAACGTCAAGGGTATCTTTATTACGATGCTCAATTGAATCACTTAAATGTTGTAAAACATCCTGCATTACAACTGGACCGTATTTTTTATCTATAATTTTCACAGTGTAGGGATGGATTTCTATAACTTGTTCTTTTGTAAAACCTTGTGTGAAGCCGCCTGTAATAGTATCAGTTAACTTCACACCAATACTAATAATACAATCAGATTCATCAATTCTTTTTCGCAAGTACGGAGAACTTACATCACCAGTATAAATCCCTATAAATTGAGGGTGTTTTTCTGGGAATATTCCTTTTCCCATACTTAACGTCGCGATGGGAAACCCAGTTTTTTCTACGAATTGATGTAAATTTTCTTTAGCGTGAAATCGATCTACTTCAAAATCAGCTAAAATAACAGGTTTTTTGGCACTATTTATTTTTGAAATGGCATGTAGAAGCATTTTATTTAATGCTTCTTTATTACTTAAAATAGGTTTATTTATAATAGGTTCTGTCGGTTTATTAATTGGTTTATTATACACATCAATTGGCAAATTAATATGAACAGGGCGTTTTTCATTCCAACATGCACGTAATACACGGTCAATTTCCTCAGCTGCATGCTCAGGTGTTACATTTGTTTGTGCCACAGTGATTTCTCGATACATATTGGAAAAGTGATCGAACTTTCCATCGCCTAACGTATGATGGACGATTGCTCCATTTTCCATTACTTTTGTTGGTGGCGTACCCGTGATTTTTATAACTGGCACGTTTTCTGCATATGAGCCAGCAATACCGTTAATGGCGCTTAATTCTCCGACACCGAAAGTAGTAATAAGAGCAGCGATTCCTTTTATGCGAGCGTACCCATCTGCTGCATATGCAGCATTTAATTCGTTACAATTGCCAATCCACTTTAAATTTTCATGTGCTACCACATCATCTAAAAAGGCAAGATTATAATCACCAGGAACCCCAAATATATGTTCAATTCCTAATTCATGTAGTCTATCCAATAAATATGTACTTACAGTATATTGTTTTTTCAAATGAATCATCTCCTAATTGTGCAATGAATGTTTCAATAGACTAAATAAGTTCTAATGCGTTGATTAAAATATTCATTACTAGATTGTGGTATAATTTACATACAGGGGGAAAGTAGATGACACAACATAAAGAAGAACAGATGAATGAGGCATTAGCATTATTTTATTTTGCATATAAAACATTTACTGAAAAGCCAGATGAAATTATAAAAGAATATGGCATTCAACGAGTACATCATCGAATTTTATTTTTTATCGCACGTTTTCCAGGGATAAGTGTAAATGAGTTATTATCACTATTAGAAATAAGTAAACAAGCTCTCCACGGACCGCTACGTCAACTTGTGGAAAAGGGCTTAATTGAGAGTAATGAAGCTATGCATGATCGACGTGTGAAACAGTTGTCTTTAACAGAAAAAGGTACAGATTTAGAGAAAAAACTGAGTGATGTACAAAGACAACAAATGGGTGCTATTTTTTCAAAATTTGGTGAATCATGTGAGGACAATTGGCACCAAGTTATGAATGAAATGGCAAATAGCCGATCAGGTTTTGATGCTTGGATATCCAAACGTGAAATACCAGTCGATCAAAAATAATGAAAAAACTTCTGTTTTTATCGTTTGAAAAAGAACAAATTTTATCCATACATTTGGCAACTATGATTTGGTCATAGAGTGAATGGATAAAAAGATACATTACTAGATACTTTATACGTGTACGCAATGGAACAATAAAATTCACATTTCCGAAAGGGGAATTATAATGATAAAACTTGTACTTATTCGTCACGGACAAAGCTTATGGAATCTTGAAAATCGCTTTACGGGATGGACAGATGTTGATCTATCAGAGAATGGATTAAGTGAAGCGAGAGAAGCAGGAGCAATATTAAAGAAAAACGGATATACTTTTGATGTGGCTTATACATCAGTATTAAAACGCGCAATTCGGACGTTATGGATTGTACTTCATGAGATGGATCTTACTTGGGTTCCAATACATAAATCTTGGAAGCTAAATGAAAGACATTATGGTGCATTGCAAGGGCTGAATAAAGATGAAACTGCACAAAAATATGGTGAGGAGCAAGTTCATATTTGGAGAAGAAGTGTTGATGTAAGACCACCGGCTCTTACTGAAGACGATCCTCGATATGAAGCGACCGATCCAAGATATAAAACACTCAAAAAAGGTGAATTTCCATTAACTGAATGTTTAGAGGATACGGAGAAGAGAGTACTTGCTTATTGGCATTCAGAAATTGCGCCGACATTAAAAAGTGGTAATAAAGTAATTATTTCATCACACGGTAACACAATTCGCTCGCTAGTAAAATATTTAGACAACCTTTCAAGTGATGGTGTAGTTTCATTAAATATTCCCACTAGCATTCCGCTTGTTTATGAATTAGACGAAAACTTACGTCCGATTCGTCATTATTATTTAAGTATGGATGGAGAAGTACCTGAAGGGGAAATTCCGAAACATATTTCTTTTTAATACGAAAATTTGAAATGAATGCTTGTCTACATATACAATATAGACTCATGGTAAAGTGAAATTTTAATCAGTAGGGGTCTTATTTCCCACAAATAACAGGATAAAAGACGTGGTACTTTCTAATATATATGCGATGTAGCTAATTTTAGAAGCTTGTCCACGTCTTTTGTCATAAAGAGAGCAGCTTGCGCATGTAATGATATCGTGAGTAGTTTTTGAATGGAGGGTGATGTGATTAATGATCTCTAACATTCGAATTGGCTTATTTGTTTTAGCGATTGTCTTTGTAGTCCTTGTTTTCTTTTATTGGAAAAATGAGGAGTTGTACGAGGAGAAAAAGCAACGTATTAGAAAGACTTGGTATGGTTTGTTTATCATATCTGTCACCGTGTATTTCATGATAAAAGGAATTGATTTAACCCTCTGGAAAAATCTTTTAATGTTTACTGCAATGGTTATTTTTGTTGATATTGCGTTCATTTTAACGCCTAATATTTCAGAAATATGGGGTGCGAAATTTAGCGATATTGGCAAGACAGTTCAATCAATAAAACGATCATTAATTGCATCTAAAGCGAGAGGGGAAATATACACGACAATTATTCAAAATGTTAATCCAGCAGTATTCGGTACGATGGAATGGCATACGGAAGAGGAATATACAAAGAGCTTAAATGCATTTTTAGATTCATATGGGGAAAAGATTGGCGCGAAAATTGTTGTTTTTGAAGCCGCGAAAGAGTTAAATACAAACTTTCGTGGTATTCGCTCGCAATTTAGTATTATCGTTCCGTTAGAACATATCGAGCAATTGAATGAGCAGAAAGCGGTGCAAGTAGAAAATGTCGGGATTATACCAGCAAAAATAGTAAGTGACGTTTTCATTGTTATTGATGGAAAGAAAAATAACCTGCAAGATCGGGATTTTGAAAATGTATATAATTTAACAATACATCATAGTTATTTTAGTAAATAAGGACAGAATCTTTTTCTGTCCTTTTCTTCTATACATAAATTAAAAACAAAATCCGACAAAGTTGAATAAAATTGGACAATCATTCCTACACTAGCATGTAGAGGTGATTGTAGTGGTAAAAGATTATGACAATGATTTTTTTAAAGAAGGTAACGAAGATACAACAGATTTCTCTTTAATAAAAGGGGATACGTTGCAGCAAGTAGAAGAATTAGAAGAAGAATTAAAAAGAAAATCATAAGTGTACACTCTTTCTACATTTGCTATATAATATAAATAAAAGGTTGTATCTTTTTGAAAAGGGGGAGAAGAGATGGCTGAAGTCAATGTGCAAAAGTCTTCGTTTTTTAAAGAAAAAAAAGAAGAATCCAATACAGATTTCTCTCTTGTGAAAGGTGCATTAACGGAGAATATAAATCGGTTAGAGAAACTAATGAATAATAGTAGTTCAAAATATATACAGGTGAAAAGAACAAAAGAAAATGCATAGAGCATTTTCTTTTGTTTTTTTATTTAATAGTAAACTTATCTTTTACTTTTTCAGGTAAATCTGCTTTCTGAATCTCTTCATAGGACTTTACTTCAATTGATGATATTTCATTTTTGCTATTATCATCTTGATCTACATAAAGGCGTAAAAACGCGTATTTATTTAATTTATGGTCGTTTTCTTTTTTTGTACTTCTAAATGTAATTTGTTTTTTGACACCATCTTCATCATATGCGGGCAGCGTATAGTTTCGTAAGTTTCTACCATCTACTTTTTCGATAGTTCCTTCGCCTTTTATCTGCATGTAATATACATCTTTACCAATTCTATTTAGTGACGCTCTCTCACAGCCAATAGTAAAACTAAAAAATAATAAACATAGTGTAATAATTGCTAAAAACTTTTTCATTTTCTTTATCTCCTTTAATGTGTTTCTTTAAAAAGTATACGATTATTATTAAATGAGAAAAATCGATATAGATTACAACGCCCTTACAATATTGTAAGATTGTTGTACATAAAATGAACAATAAAAGTTAAAACAAAGGTAAAATAATGAATCATGGTATAATGATATGAGACTTACATATTATTTTGTCATTTGGAGAGGAGCTTGAAAAATGTATTCTACCTTAGAACAATTAACAAAGCACCCTGTATTTTATCATTTTGCAGAAATTTCAAAGATTCCTAGAGGATCAGGTAATGAAAAGGAAATTAGTGATTATTTAGTGGGCTTTGCAAAAGAGCGTAACTTAGAAGTCATTCAAGATGAAGCATTAAATGTCATTATTAAAAAAGAAGCAACAACTGGTTATGAAAATGTACCAGCTATTATTATTCAAGGTCATATGGATATGGTTTGCGAAAAAAATCAAGCAACAGTACATGATTTTGAAAAAGATCCAATTGAATTACGAATCATTGGGGACATGTTATATGCAAATCAAACAACTTTAGGTGCTGATAATGGTATTGCAGTTGCGTATGCATTAGCTTTATTAGATTCGAAAGAAATTCCGCATCCAGCACTTGAAGTCGTTATCACTACTGAAGAAGAAACGACAATGGGCGGGGCTTTTGCTATTGATCCAAATCATTTTGAAGGAAAGATATTTATAAATATTGATTCTGAAGAAGATCATAAATTACTTGTAAGTAGTGCAGGTGGTGCGAAAGCTGTTGAAACAATTCCCGTAATTTGGGATGAAACGCCAGCGAATATGGATGCATACCGTCTATATGTTGGTGGCCTAAAAGGCGGACATTCTGGTATGGAAATTGATAAACAACGCGGTAATGCGAACAAAGTATTAGGACGAGTATTACGTGATTTATCGGCACATACGGAGTTTAACATAAGTGAAGTTCACGGCGGATTAAAAACGAATGCAATTCCGCGTGAAAGTGTAGCTACACTTTTAATTCGTACAGAAGATGTAGGACAAGTAGAAGAAAAACTAGAATCATGGACACGTGTATTACAAGAAGAAATGCGTGCTGTTGATCCAGATGTTCATGTTACACTGACAAAATTGGATGAAACAGTTGAAAAAGTATTTGCTCAAGAGACACAAAAGCAGCTTATTTCATCATTATTCTTAATTCCAAATGGCATTCAAAGTATGAGCATGGATATTAAAGGTCTTGTAGAAAGCTCAACAAATTTAGGCGTTATTGAAACGTTGCAAGATGAAATTAAATTACGTAACGAAGTGCGAAGTTCTGTAAGTAGTTTAAAACAACATGTTGCAGAAGAAATCAAATATATTGCTGAATTAGTTGGTGCTACATTTGAAATAGAGTCAGAGTATCCAGAATGGCCATACAATCCAAACTCACAAATTCGTAATTTATTTGAAAAAGTGCATCAAGAAAAATACAATAAAGAAATTGAAATCTTCGCTGTGCATGCGGGGATTGAGTGTAGCGCATTCGTTCAAAAAATGCCTGAATTAGATGCAATTTCATTCGGACCAGACATTTTTAACGTCCACACCCCAGATGAACATATCAGTATCTCTTCTGTAGTGAATAACTGGGGATTCTTCATTGATGTAATGAAGGGTACAAAAGAATTAGCTAAGTAATAACGACGAAATAAAAAGGAGCCTATAAAAATTTATAGGCTCCTTTTTTGTATTGGAATTTATCCCGCTATTTGCCGAGCAGCCCGATTGGTTTAACTAACAATCAGTGGGGGATGAATAAAACCACTACTGATCAAAGTTTCACTTTATGAGAAGTCATTTTTCGTTAGTATGTAATATTAAGCTTGAACAATTAATAAGGATGAATTGTTGATGTTTTTTAGTACTGATGAAGGGGTGGAGAAATGAAGGGAAGAAAGCATTTTATTGTTTGTATGTTTTTATTGTTCTTCACATTTAGTTTTATTGGTGTTCAGAAAATAATAGCAGAGGAAGTTGAATTTACAGGAACAACAGCTCCATTGAATGTTAATGTTAGAGAGGCAAAAAGTTTGAATGCAAATATTGTAGATGTGATTCCCGGAAATACAACAGTATCTTTTAAAGGATGGGAGTATGGTGAAGCGGTTAAAGATTACTGGACAGGAAATTTAGATAATCGTTGGTTTTATTATTTTAAAGATGGAAAAAAAGTATATGTAACGTCAGCGTATATTAATGGAAATCCTCCAAATACATCAATAGATCGTAAATTATCTGTACCTAACATATTACAAGAAAGATCAAATTGGTGTTGGGCAGGCACTTCGGTTTCAGTTTTAAATTATTTTGGGAAAACTCCTTCACAAGATCAGTACGTTAGGTATGTTAAGGGTGGATCATATAATAATCCTGCAACTTCACGTGAAATACAATATGGATTATCAGGATATGGTGTTAGCTCAGCTATAAGTTCTGGAGCAAAATCATATGATTGGTTCAAAAGTCAAATTAATAGTAATCAGCCGATGATTGCACTCATTATGTGGCAAAATGGAGCTAACATCGGACACTTTCTAGTACTTGATGGATTTTATAAAGGGACAAATGGAACAGATTATATAACGTACATGGACCCTTGGTATGGTGATCATTATAATCATAATTTCAGTACGTTCCATAACAATAATAATTTTTGGTGGAGTGAAACTGTTTATAATATCCATGCAAACTAATAATATTAAAAGCGGGGGTTCATAAATGGGAAAACTACTTAAGCTTGTGATACCGTGCATGTGCTTAATGACCGTTATTATTTTCGCTAGTAAAATTAGTTATGCATCAAAAAATAAAAGTGAATCAGTACAATCGATCGCATTAAAAGATTATCAATATAGTAAGGGAAGTTCTTCTGAAAATTTAAGTTTTGAAAAAATAACAACATCTCCATTTTCGTTACCAATCTATACAACAATTCCAGCACAGCAAATTTTAAATAGCTCTGAATTTAAGAATTTACTATTACCAACAAATGAAAAGCTGTGGTTTATTATGAAGGGTGAGCAGCCAGAAGGACTAATTGTTGCGAATGATATTGAACCGATTCGAACGGGCGGAGAAAATAGAAGTAAAGATTTATATGGATTATATACAGCAATAAAGAATAATACAAATGAAACAAAAGATATTAGTTATTTCGAATTTGAAGGGCAAGGAATATTGGTAGTAAATCAAAATAATGATCAAGAAATATACCTTAGTAAAGGTGCCGCTGCCATATTAAAACTTCCTACTGGTCAAAAAGTATTGAGCAGTGAAGTATTACAGAAAATGAAAGAGAGAATTGTAACTGGTTTTGAATAGTGGTAATGTCTGATTCTTTTTTGTGTTTATACAGGGTTGAATAGGGAACAGGATCAATGGTAGCATTAGGGCATCTTTACTGTTTGAAACCTAATAGTGTATATAAAAAGGTTAGAGAAGTTAATTCTCTAACCTTTTTATATTAATGTATGAAATTTAAAAACTGATGGAGTAAACCAAATAATAAAAATTTGTCTGCTCTTCTATTTTTATTTGCAATTTAAACTCGTTATATTCCGCTATCTATTGTACAACCTTTTTACATAGCTGAATTTTTTTATTTGAAAATAAGGGTGCATCTATAAAACCATAATGATAGACTAAAATACCTAATTCCACTCTAGAATTAATATGCCATTTTTCTTTAATATGATTAATTATCGTTGAAATTCTTCGAGGGGTAACATATATTTTTTTGGAAATTTCTGCATCTGTATATCCTTTTGCTACATAAATAGCTACTTCTAACTCTCTTTCGGTCAACATTCTTTTCATAAAATACGCTCCTTCGAAATTATTTATATAAAAATCAAAAGAAACTATTAAAAGAAATAAAGGTGAAAAATCATATTTATTTTAATCAGGCTATTTGCGGATAGTAAGATTCCCACCTCAAAATTTAGATGTGGCAAAGAAGTCTAACTCCCTGTAAAAGCCTGCCTGGAGTGGACTAATAATCAGTGGGGGGATAAAACTCCCATTAATTATTAGTGAACCATTTTTTAATAATTTCTCGTATTGTAATACAAGTTTGTAAAAGAAACTATAAATCCATATAATTAGTAATTGTAACTATATTAATTTTACATTACATTAAAAGTTGGGAAATATTCTTATACTCATAAAGTGTTACATTTGAGGGAGGAAAGATGGAATTCTACAATCTTGGTATTATTATTAAAGAACTTAGAAAGAAAAAAAACATGTCACAATCTGAATTATGTCATGGAATATGTTCACAAAGTCAAATTAGTAAGATAGAAAAAGGTATTATTTATCCATCTAGCATATTGTTGTATCAATTATCTGAAAGACTTGGTATTGATCCAAATTATATATTCGCACTAACCAAAAATAAAAAAATAAAATATATTGAAAATGTAAAATGTGTAATGAGAGATTGTGTGAAACAAAAACAATATAATGAGCTTTACGAAATAGTAAAAAAAGAGAAAGATGAGAATAATTTTCAATCAAAAGAAGATAAACAATTTCTATTATGGCATGAAGCGATTGCTATATATTATGTAAATGGAGCAACAAGTAATGCCTTTGACATTTTAAATAGAGCACTAAAACAAACCTTAAGTAGTAGTAACTTTTTATCAGAAAAAGAAATAAGCATAATGAATTCAATTGCTATAATACATGCAGAAAATGAAGAGTATGAGAAAAGTATAAATATATTAAAACAAAGTTTAATTAATTTTAATAAGATAGAATTTCCTAGAGAAAAAGAAATCAAATTAAGACTCATTCATACGTTAACAAAATGTTTACACCTTGCAAATCAATATGAAGAAGCAATAAAGTATAGTGAAATAGGTATAAAATTAGCGATAAATATGAATACTTTATACTTATTAGGTGAATTATTTTTTGAAAAAGGTGCAATTTTATTGAAAGTTCAGCACTCTAATGAAGTTGGTTTAACAGACATAAAAAAAGCATTATTTATATTTGAACTAACTGAAAGAAAACAATATATAAAAATGATCAAGGAAAAATATATTAAAAATCAAGAATAAACAAGAAAGAATTCTAACATAAACTATTCCTAATTGTTATTTTTTTCTAAAAAAAGTACTGTAATACGAACTATTCCTAATTGTTGTTTATTGCTAAAATAAATACCGTAATATTAGATAAATATAAAGGGTGGCATTTTATGAAATCAAGAGGAATTACTCGTAAAGCAGATAGCATGGGGCGTATTGTTATTCCAATGGAAATAAGACGGAGTTTAGGAATTGTAGAAAAAGATTCTCTTGAAATGTTTATAGAAGAGGACCAGATTATTTTACGAAAATATCAATCTCCAAGAGCTTGTGCACTTACAGGGGATATTTCAGACAGCAATATTTCGTTAGCGAATGGGAAGATTATTGTAAGTCCAAACGGGATGGAACTGTTAATAAAGAAGTTACAGCAATATCTTTTAAAATAAAGTGAAACTTTAATCAGGGGGAGTTTTGTTCATCCCCACTGATTATCAGCCCTCACCAATCTTGCTTTTATGGGCAGCCCGAACCCCCACCTAACTTCTTTGCTTCCGCTGTATTTTAAGGTAGGGGTCTTACTGCCCGGCAAATAGCGGGGTAAAAGGTAAGTAAGAACTTTAAAATAGAATATACTTGAAAAAAATTCCTCTATCAATTTAGGGGTTTTTTTATTGTTATCAATAAAATTGAGGGGCCGTAGTTCGTTCAATGGAATACGAATTACTTCATAAATAGTCTGACTATTTTTTATAAAAAAACTATTCATTTACATTTTTTGGTTTCGTGTTATATTTTTAATGTTAACATAGTTGTATTGAAAATTCTGATTTCGAAATTAGGAAAACTTTAGAAAATGAAAGAGATTTTTAAATTAAATTTACCAATTCAATAGAGGTTCGTCGGGGAAATGTACCTAAGAAGAAATCTCTTATAATCCACGTTTTTTATTTGTAAATCGGTAGTTCTAATAGCTCTGACGAAAAGCGAAGGAGCAAAAAAGAAATGGATAGTTTGTTTAATAGAAGATAGGGTATAAAAAATAAAACAACGGAGGTTTTATAATGAATAAAGGAATACTGCAGATTACAGAAATTGAAGAAATTAGCATTCCTAATGTATTGAAGGATAAAATGAAGAATCTGATAGAAAATGAATTGAAAACTCATAATCCTTATACTTGTGATCAAGAAATAGCAGCATATTTTTCAAAAGAGTGGCTTAATTGTTTGATTGACTATTCAAAGAAAAATCCGAATTCAGATATGAAAAACCTACTACATATAATAAAAATAGCGAATTGTGGCGGAAACGTACCACCTACTCTTATTAAAAATACTCCATGTGATCCTATGGAAACACTATTACCTGGGGAAAATCGCAGAGGTTTTAATTATGGCGAAGACGAACACGATAGAATGAAAAAATATTTTTATGCAGAATGGGTCACATGGCTTTTTGCCACACTTTTTAATTATGATGCTTTAATTCACCCATCCGAACATGCAGGGAAAAATAGATTTCATCTTATTTCACCTTTAAACAACGATGAAGTTTTGCGAAATGTCGGTGCAAGCACCGGTGGCGGGAACTTTTATCAACATAACGATGCCACAGTGTATACAGATATGAAAGACCAATCAGATATTGAAGCAAGATTGAAAACATTCAATACGAATTTAGAAATTGTATCAAATAGACTTAATAAATCCGTGGAACGAATAGTGTCTGAAATTACTTGTGGAAAATTTACTAGAGTTGATGCTCTTTTATTAAAAGGAGTGTTAAATTTAAAAACTCAAACTCATATTGGAACGCCAAAATTACTGCAAAAGCATCTTGAAGAAAATCACTTCAGTAAAGATGACATATTGGCGGTAAGTAAAATGCCTATTGCTCATATCGCAGGAATGGCTGATGGTGAAATATCGGGATTTGTAGGAGAAATAAACCAAATTATATTTTTAGATGATAATGGTGATATTATTGCAACTTGTTTGAATGGAGCGGAAAATAGATTAATTTATGTGGGAGAAAGTGAAGAAGAAAAATTGAAATTTGACATGTTTTTAGAACTCTTACGAACAACGCCTACTTATAAGGTTCCACTTACATCTGAAGATTTATTACTTATACCAAATTCATACTATGGTAAACAAACAAATGTAACTCATGGTAGGGAAAGGTTATCTGAGGAAGAATATAAAATCCCGATTGGAAACAATAAATATGGAAGAAGAATTGTTTGCAGACAATACGTTTCCAGTCGATTACGTGATCAAAAAGAAAGTTACTTTACAGATTTAATTAACTAGTTTAAAGAGAGGAGGGACGATGGGGAGGTTTGGGTTATAATAGCTCAAGCCTTCCCATATTCTTTGTATGGATTTTACTATTGAATTACTTATACTACTATTTTTAGTAGCTGTATTAGCAGGATGGATAGATACGATTGCTGGGGGCGGTGGTATGATAACTATCCCGATAATGTTATTAGTAGGTATGTCTCCTTCTGTAGCGATAGCAACTAATAAACTACAAGGGAGTAGCGGAACTCTCATGGCAACAGTGTTTTTTATTAAGAAGAAAGAAATTAATCTTAAAGAAATGCGTTTGTCCATCTTAATGACCTTTTTGGGATCCGTTTTCGGTGGATGGCTTGTTTTACAGATACGAGCAGAATATTTAATCATGATATTACCTTTTTTACTTATTATTATTGGTCTTTATTTTCTATTATCTCCAAATATAGCAAACGAAGATCGACCGAGAAAAATAAGTATGTTGTTGTTTGTGTTAACAGTGGCTCCATTCCTTGGATTTTATGATGGTTTCTTCGGCCCAGGAACAGGTAGTTTAATTGCTTTAGCGTTCATTCTTTTATGTGGATATAGTGCTACGAGAGCAACTGCAAATGCTAAAATCTTGAATTTTACAAGTAATTTCGCTGCTTTGTTATATTTTATTATTTTTGGCCAAATCGATTGGACAATTGGGTTGATTATGATGCTTGGTCAAATTATAGGATCGTATATTGGAGCGAAGATGGTGCTTACAAAAGGGACGTCATTAATACGACCAATAGTGGTTATTGTTTGCTTTGTCATGGCAATTAAAATTTTTTTACAAAATATAAACTAAATGTAATCAATATATTATTTGGATCAAAGTTAGAGTGTTTTCATGTTCTTATTGCAGTATTACGCTGTTTAAGATGTGTTCAAAATTACACAATTTGACTAGTGTAATGTATTGCGTTATGCTTTTTTTAGTATAAAAGAAAGGCTTGAAGATAATGATTCGTCGTTTGAGAAAGCTAAAAAATGTAGCTGTCGTAGTAAGCTTCTAAGTAAATAGCAAAATATATAATACTTAGAAGCGAGGAATAAAGTTATGAAGTATCCATTATTTAATCATTGGTCAGAAACAAAGTATATAAAAGATATAGTAACAAATCCACTCATTGAAGTGGGAGAGTACTCCTATTATTCAGGCTATTATAGTCATCAAAATTTTGAAGATGGCTGTGTAAGGTATTTGTGGGGGGATGCTAAGTCTCAAGCACTTTTCAATCCAATTGAACAGATGGGATGGCATCTTGATAAACTCATTATTGGGAATTATGTTTGCATTGCAAGTGGAGTAGTCATTTTAATGGGTGGTAACCATAATCATCACTCAGAATGGATTACAGTATATCCATTCGCTGAGCAAATTGAACAATCATATGAACCTAAGGGTGATACAGTCATAAAAAGTGATGCTTGGATTGGAATGAATGCTATAATAATGCCTGGCGTTACTATTGGTGAAGGGGCAATTGTTGCTGCAGGATCTGTCGTAAGTAAAGATGTTCCGCCGTATACAATAGTTGGTGGAAATCCTGCTAAGGAAATAAAGAAACGATTCACTGATACAGAAATAAACATGTTAATGGAAATGCGTTGGTTTGATTGGGATAGGAAATTGATTGAGAAGGCAATTCCGCTGTTATCTAGTCCATCCATCGAACCATTATTTGCTTTTTATAAAAATGAAGTGAAAAATAAATAAATCAGTTAGAAAAACTACATCCAGTATAGGGTGTAGTTTTTTGATTACAAAAAACTAATAGTTTAGACTAAATAAAATTCATCTCTAATATAGGTCTAGCAAATAGCTGAATTGAATAATTAAAATCATTGATAGCTAATAAAGCATTAACGGGCAGTAAGACTCCCACTGATTAAAGTTTCACTTTATTTTTTGTAAATATGGAACAAATGTAGCATCTAGATTGTCTATTAATTGTAATCCTAAAAAATATGAAAGTGCGAATCATTTTGAAAAATATAAGGGGATTAAAAATAGGGATATGTGTGGGAGTACAAAGTATCAGGGCACCTAAAAGTGTCGGATGAGATGGTCTATATGAAAGCGATCCTAACGTCTAATATGTATATATAATTTGAGAACACTGTCTATTTTTTTGAGATTATGTTAGAATAACGCTTTTTTTGAGTACAAAGGTATTGGAGGTAACAGAAGTGAAAGGTATGTTTTGCAAGAGATTTATTGCAATAGTAACAGTGCTTACACTATTTTTTAGCATGTTCGTTACATTTGGAAGAGCAGCAGCGGAAACAGTTTCTGCTATAGACGTTGAAGCGGGATCAGCAATTTTAATAGAAGCAAATTCCGGAAAAATTTTATATGAAAAAAATGCAGATGAATCATTGGCAATTGCTAGTATGACAAAAATGATGAGCGAATACTTAGTTCATGAAGCGGTGGATAAAGGAAAACTTAAATGGGATCAAAAAGTTAAAATCTCTGAATATGCACATAAGATTTCGCAAGATCGTTCATTATCAAACGTTCCATTAGAAAATGGTGGCTCTTATACGGTAAAAGAGTTATATGAGGCAATGGCAATTTACTCTGCAAATGGTGCAACAATTGCTTTAGTTGAACAGATTGCTGGTAAAGAAGTCAATTTTGTAAAAATGATGAACGATAAGTCGAAAGAGTTTGGAATGAAAGATTATAAATTTGTAAACTCTACAGGCTTAACAAATCAAGATTTAAAAGGATATCACCCAGAAGGGACAACTCTAGACGAGAAAAATAAAATGTCTGCAAGGGATTGTGCAATTTTAGCGCAACGTCTTATTCAAGATTTCCCCAAAATATTAAATACAGCAAAAATTCCTAAAAAAACATTCCAAGAGGGTGGTAAATATCCAATTGATATGGCGAACTTTAACTGGATGTTAAAAGGTTTAATTAAGCAATATGAAGGTGTAGATGGTTTGAAAACAGGAACGACTCCAGAAGCGGGAGATTGTTTCACTGGTACAGTAGAAAGAAATGGTATGCGCCTAATTTCTGTAGTGATAAAAGCAAAATCTCATACGGCACGTTTTGATGAAACAAAGAAATTATACGATTATGGATTTGCGAATTTTGAAGTGAAGAATTTCTATGGAAAAGATTCAGTAATAAAAGGATATGAAACAGTTCGAGTGGCAAATGCAAAAGACAAAGATGTAGTAGTTCAAACGAAGCAAGCTGTTTCACTTCCAATGTCGAAGGGCAATAAAGACATTTATAAAAAAGAATTTAAAGTATTGAATAAAGAACAAGAAGCGCCTATTAAAAAAGGTGTAACAATTAGTAAAATGATTATCTCGCCTAAAGATAATACAGATCCTGGGTTCTTATCAGGTAAATCATTACAAATAGACCTTGTAACAAAATCTGATGTGGAACAAGCAAAGTGGTTTACACGTTTTATACGTAAAACAGGATCTTTTTTTAGTGGCATGTGGGATCGTTCGATTGATATAGTAAAAAGCTAATTTTATAGGATACAACTAAATATTAGTTTGAAACAAAAGATTTCAAAGTACTATAGATTCTTATGTGGATAGCTTGGAATGTCAGGGTGTAATTTTTCCTTCTTACTTTGTGCATTGTAATGACACTACTTTTTTCTATAGTTTCATATCATTTAATCGAAAAGAAATGTATCAACTGGGCAAAACAAAGAACAATAAATTTTTTGAAAAAAGTATAATTCCTAGATAGATTTTATTTCTTTAGTAAATATATGAATATGACCGATTCCTAAGTATACTTAGGAATCGGTCAATTTTAGATTCTAAATGTAAATATAGTAAAGTGGAATATAATTGAAATCGAAAACCACTTAGAAATAACAATTACGGTGTGAGCTATTGTATAGTATAGATATGGTTAACAATAAAGGGGGAATACATATGTGGAAGCGATTTGTAGCAATTGGCGATAGTTTTACAGAGGGGATAGGGGATGAAGTTGAGGGGATTGCATTAAAAAGCTGGGTAGATCATTTTGTTCAACTGTGTGAAAATGATATAGAATATGCCAATTTTGCAAAGCGTGGGTTAGTAACTAAAGAAATTCAATCGCAGCAATTGGAAAAGGCGCTAACTTTTAATCCAGATTTGGTTAGTCTCATTGCAGGGGCAAACGATGTTTTAAAAGGACGTTGGAATCATGATGCATATAAGAACGATATGGAATTTATGATAGATACATTAAGTAAAGCAGGGGCTGATATTATTATAGCAAACCTTCCAGATTTTACAGTTAGGCTTCCTTTTGCTTCTGAAAAAAAACAAGTAATAAAAGAACAATTATTAGAGGCAAATGAAGTTATACATTCACTGAGCAGAGAGTATAAGCTTCATCATGTTGATTTTTGGAATCATCATTTAGTTAATGACAATACGCTTTGGTCTAAGGATTTAATTCATCCAAACTCAAAAGGATATGTAAAAGTTGCTGAATTAATTTTTAGTAGTTTGCCTGTACAGAAGACAAAATAATAGTTTGCAATGTAACGAATATGATATTAATTGTATGAAGCTATGTTTTTTAGTAAATAGAAAGAACTAAACATTTAGCAAACAAAGCGTTTCTACGATATATTTCTACAGTAGTGCACAAATACAGAATCACAAAGAAAGATCACTTATGGAAATAGGTGGTCTTTAAATGTTTTTATAACTAAATTAGTATATACTGTATTACTAACAGTTTCGTACTACATAAAAATTAAGTTCTCTTATAGAAAAACTGATTTTATATTATCTTAAAATATAATAAAACGTTCAAATCATATTTTGGGTATGTATCTTAATTGTGAATGATGTGTAATTTTTTTTGAAGTATAAATATCCAATAAATAAAATAGGTAGTAGCTGCAGAAGTATTAATACTATATTATTCAATTCTTGTTATGAGTACATTAGTGATTGGTAATATTATATTTTTATTATCAACTTTAGTTATTGGAATTAATTTGCATAGAAAATATGTAGGATTAGAAAAAATATACTTTATTGTATATTTTTTTTGTTTAGTTGGATTTACGGTCTCTTTAAACTATTATGTTAATAAAATTAAAAAACTTAATTCTTAATACCCTTATGGTTAAAGCTATCTATAAAATGAAAATATAACTAAATAATAGTTTGTTATGATTTGTGGATTTGGTTTTTTATCCGAATTTTCTGATTCAAATATTTCAACTTTATGAATATAGTAGGTGAAATATTTGTGTGATAGTATTTGAGATAGAAAAAAGCCAACTTTAAAAAGGATGTGAATTGAATGTGTAAACGACTGTAAAGGGTTATATTAAGGCAACGTTTAGCTGTTATTAGTGTAAGGTAAAGATATATTTTGTAACAGTTGATATAAAAATGAAGGAATAGGTACGCTTTCGTTTGTCTGACTATTTTAAATATACGAAAAATAAGACTGATTTGAGTTTTGACGAAGTTAAATTCTAGGTGAGGTGTCAATACTGATTAATTAGGTTTAATAAAGAGGTACCTTATACGCAAAAGCGTTTATATTAGTAACCTAAGGAGCTTGCTTTTATGAAAACTACTGATTCAAAAGGCCTATTAGGAAATAGGGTTTATTTACAAGTTTTCTCTGCCTATTCATTGCTTATGCTTGGTGTTTTTATTGATATGTTAGCGATTATGACTATAGTTGGGTTTGAATGGGAAGTAGATCCTACTATGATTGGATTGATTCCTGTTGCATATGCACTTCCTGGAATTATTTTTGGCTCATGGGCAGGTGTTATTGCGGATCGTTTTAGAAAAATTCCAATTATGATGTTCTGTAATCTAATGGTTGGTCTAATAACAATTGCTCTTTTATTTGTACAAGATATCCACTGGCTCTTAGTGGCATTAATGATTCGTTCTATTTTTATTGTTTTCTATTATCCTGCACAGCAAACACTAACAAGACAGATTGTATCCCCGGACTTGCTTACTAAAGCAGTAAGTATCAACGGAATAGTAGAGCAGGGTACAAAGATAGTAGGCCCACTTATAGGGGGCATGTTGCTGAGCTGGTTTCAACCAGAGTTCTGCCTCATTATAAGAGCTATAAGTTGTTTATTAGCTACCTTAGTTCTCATACCCACAATAAAATTTAAAGAAACTATATCGAAAGAATTTGTTGAAAAGCAAAAACAAAGTACTTGGACCGCTTGGGTACAAGGGTGGGGTTATGTGTTATCTAATCGGATAATATTATCAACCATGATTTTCGTTACAATAGCCATGGCAGTATTACAATTAGTAGACTCACAATTCCCAACTTTATTTAAGAGCTTATTCCCACATGATAAAAGTAAAATGGGATATATCATTTCTATTATTGGTCTTGGCGGAATACTTGGTGCATTACTAACTCAGAAATTAAAACAATTTCAATATGGCTGGGTAGTATGTGGAGGTATGGTTTTAATGGGAATTGGTTTTGGGGGGATTGGTTTGATAACGCCCGGTACGGTCTTCGTTTTAGCTTATTTAATTAGTTTTATCGCTGGTATCGGAAGTGGGCTGATGCTTGTATCTAATCAAGTCATTTTACAAATAGAATCCGATCAAGATCAAGTAGGAAGAGTATTTGGTATACAAAGCAGTTTAACAAACGCAGTTCTAATTATTTCTCCTGCTATGAGTGGTCCATTAGTGCATTTGTTTGGAGTAACTCAACTCTATGTTTATGGAGGGATTGGGCTTGTTATTATTGGAGTAATTGGAGTTTCACTGCAGAAATATTTATGGGCTAAACATAAACACGAACCTATAAGAGCAAATAATTTTTGAAGGGAAGATTTTTATGACCAATGAGGAATGCTATCCATTAAGCCATCCGCAGCGAAGAATATGGTATACAGAAGTCGTTCATTCTGATAAAGGAATATGTAATTTAAGATTTTTATTTAAACTTCATCGAAAAATGAATTATTCAAAATTAAACCAAGTTGTGAATCGCGTTATCAGTGAAAATGACGGTCTGTGCATTAGGTTAAAAGAAAATGGGCATCAGGAACCGAAACAATATTTTACTAAACATGAAGAACAAGAATTTGAGTTTTTTGATTTCAGTAATGTGGAGAATACAAATTTGCTTGAGGAATGGATTGAGCAGAAAACAAAAGAAACGTTTACATTATTTAATTCAAATTTATACTATTTCGCTTTAATAAAATTAAACGATAATGAATGTGCAGTCTTTGGAAATGTTCATCATATTATTATGGATGGTTTATCAATTCAAATATTTACTGAGCAGATTGCAAAATATTATTATGACATGCATAACGAGAATGAGGAAGGCGAAATTAAAAATTCATATGTTCAATTTCTGACCAACGAACAAACATACTTGAATAGTAGTCGCTTTCAAAAAGATCAAAAATTTTGGTTAGAGGAATTTAAAACACTGCCATCTGTGACTGGATTGAAGCCTTATAATACGTACCAAGTTAGTACAAAAGCATCACGTGAGACGTTTATATTAACGGAACATTTGAAGAGAAAGATAGAAAAATTTTCTGAAGATTACAAAAATAGTTTATATACTCTTTTTGTTGCTGCTTTTTCGTTGTCCATGTATCGGTGGACCTCATCGCTTGATATTGGTTTAGGAATGGCTTACGGCAACCGTATGACTAAAATGGAACGAAAATTGATTGGAATGATGGTGAGTACAGTTCCTTTAAGAATGGATATTGATCCAGAAGAAGAAGTACTTTCATTTATTAGTAGAGTGTCCAGAAAACAAAGTAAATCATTAAGACACCAGAAATATCCATTTGATTTGTTATTAAAGCAGATTAATAAAGAGAATAACAGTAATGTGAGGCTTTTCGGAACTACGATTGATTATAGGGATCGTGATGAAAGTGGTGACTCACTATGGATTCCAAACCGTGAAGAAGTACAAGATTTTGCAGTTCATATTGAAAATCTAATTGATATAGACTCTTTACATGTACATATTGATTATCGTGAGGAGCTATTTTCTAAGGAAGAGATAGAACGATTCTTTAACGTTATGCTAGTGATACTGGAAAATATTTTTGAAAACCCAAAGCAGAAGGTGGCTGAAATAGAAATCATTTCTGAGGAAGATAAAAGAAAAAGTTTAGTTGAGTTCAACAATCCTAAACTGGATGTCCCACCTCAAGTAACTATTCATGAAATGTTCGAACGGCAAGCGATGATTTATCCAAATGCTATTGCAGTTACGTATGAAAAAGAAAAAATTACTTATAAGGAGCTTAATGAACGTGCAAACGAGTTAGCTCATTATCTGCAGAAAAAGGGAGTAGGACCTGATACTTTAGTTGGACTGTGCGTTGAACGTTCCCTCGAAATGATTATAGGTATTTTAGGAATTTTGAAGGCTGGTGGGGCTTATGTTCCACTTGATCCAACATATCCAGAGCAGCGACTTCAATATATTTTAGAAGATGCTAGCATTCAGTTATTCGTAACGCAAGAAAGTTTAAAAGAATTGAACTGGTTACCAGAAAATGTTGAGTCGATTTGCCTGGATCGTGATCAAGATGAGATTGGGAAAGAAAGTAAGACTTTGCCGGTTTCTAGTGTCGGTCCCAAAAATCTGGCATATGTAATCTATACTTCGGGATCAACGGGAAATCCAAAAGGCGTTATGATAGAGCATCACAATGTTATACGGTTATTTAAATCGACGGATTGTTTGTATCAGTTTAATGAAAAAGATACTTGGACGCTTTTTCATTCGTATGCATTTGATTTCTCAGTATGGGAAATTTGGGGAGCGTTATTATATGGTGGGAAATTAGTTGTTGTTCCGTACTGGATTAGTCGATCACCTAAGGATTTTTATCAAGTATTGGTGGAGGAAGAAGTCACAGTTCTAAATCAGACACCTTCCGCATTCCGCCAATTAATACGAGTGTGTGAACAAGAAGATAAGAATAAAAATTTGCAGCTGCGTTACGTGATATTTGGCGGAGAAGCGTTAGAACCTATTGGCTTGTTACCGTGGTTTCAAAGGTATGGGGAGAAAAAACCACAGTTAATTAATATGTATGGAATTACAGAAACTACAGTTCATGTTACATATTATCCAATTACTCAAGATGATGTGCAGCATGCTTCAAGAAGTAATATTGGAAAGCGGATTCCCGATTTAGAAGTGTATATACTAGACGCTTATCAACAACCTGTTCCTATAGGTGTTGATGGTGAACTTTATATTGGTGGAGCAGGATTGGCACGTGGATATTTAAATAGACCTGAATTAACAGCAGAGCGTTTTATATCTCATCCATTTAGTAGTAATCCGAAAGAAAGATTATACCGGACAGGAGACTTAGCTAGGTATTTGCCAGATGGGAATCTAGATTATCGTGGAAGAATTGATCATCAGGTTAAAATACGTGGTTTCAGAATTGAGATTGGGGAAATTGAGTCTACTTTAAATACATATGCATCTGTAACAGAGGCAGTTGTAATTGTAAGAGAAGATCAGCCGGGCGATAAAAGATTAGTAGCATATGTTGTAGGAGATGGAAATGTAGATGCGTGGAGAGAGTATCTTAAAGCGAAACTACCAAGTTATATGGTTCCTTCGGGATTTGTGGCGATGGAAGCTATTCCACTTACAGCTAACGGTAAAGTTGATCGTGAGGCCTTACCTATGCCAGAGGAAAAGCAGATTAATAGTGAATGGGTTGGCCCTCGGAATAGTAACGAACAGATACTGACTGCCATTTGGAAGCGAGTATTAGGTGTTAAAAAGGTGGGAATCTATGATAATTTCTTTGAAATTGGTGGCGACTCGATTCTCAGTATTCAAATCATATCTCAAGCAAGTCAAGTGGGGTTAAAACTTACTCCAAAGCAAATGTTTGAATGCCCAACTATCGCTGAGCTGGCACAAGTGGCTATAGAAACGCAGGGAGTACAAGCGGAGCAGGGAATTGTGATAGGTGATGTGCCTCTTACTCCAATTCAGTGCTGGTTCTTCGAGCAAGAACATCCACATACAGAGCATTGGAATCAATCAATGCTTTTAAGAGTAAAAGAAAGATTGAATGTGAAATTACTAGAGGGAGCGATATTAAATTTACTGAAACATCATGATGCTTTACGTTTCCGGTACGAACAGTTACCAAACGGAACGTGGAGGCAGAGAAATGAAGGGACTGATGAGCTGTCAGTACTCCATGTTGTAAAACGTAATCAAGTTAATGAAAAAGAGTGGAATAAAATAATACAAGAAGAGATGAACATTAATCAAGCTAGTTTCAATTTAGTTACTGGTCCGTTAATGAGAGTAGTGTACTTTGAAGATAACTTGACTGGAAATGATCGAATATTCTGGGTGATTCATCATTTAGTAGTAGATGGAGTGTCATGGAGGATTCTATTGGAAGATTTACAGGTGGTATATAACCAGATGAAACAAGGTCAAGAAGTTCGCTTACCTGCGAAAAGTACATCTTTTAAAGAGTGGTCTGAACGACTCCAGACATACAGTGATTCGGGTATTTCAAAAGAAGTACAAAATTATTGGAATGAACAAGTAGAAAAAGAAACGATGAAAATTCCAATGGACTATCCAATACAAGAAACAACAGAAGAATCGATTGATCAAGTGACGAGGACTCTAGGAATAGAAGAAACACAAACATTGTTATACGAAGTTCTAGTCACTCATAAGACAAGGATTGATGAGGTACTATTAACGGCATTAGGACAAGCTATCGTTGATTGTATAAATCAGCAAACCGTTTCTATTCATCTAGAAGGACACGGAAGAGAAGAGATGATTGAAGGTATTGATTTATCAAGGACAGTGGGCTGGTTCACGAGTATTTATCCCGTTCATCTCAATTTTCAAGGAACTCAGACACCTATTGAAGGGTTAAAGGCTGTCAAAGAACAATTACGTCGAATTCCAAATCGCGGAGTTGACTATGGTATTTTACGTTACTTGAATAAAGGATTACTTCCGTTTTATCAGCAAAAGCCTTCAATAAGCTTTAACTATTTGGGCCAATTTGATCAGGTGTTTTCAAGGGACTCTTTGTTTATGCAAGAGACAGGATTTACATTTTTAGATCATGCTCCAGATTCCAAACCGTCTCATCTAATTGATGTTATCGGAATGGTGAAAGATGAAAAGTTACATTTTATTTGGATGTATAGTAGGGAACAGTTTTCTAAATTGAAAATTCAAGTGATAGCAGATGGTATGTTAAGGCATCTCCGTCAACTTATAAATAAACCAACAACAGAGTCTGCTTTTACGGTATCAGATTTTGCTGATGCAGAGGATCTTACGGAAGAAAGCTTAAGCAAAGTATTACTTAAATTAACAAAGAAGAGGGTGTAAAAATGGGAGACGTTATTGACATATATGGTTTATCACCTTTGCAAAAAGGAATACTGTTTCATACTTTATACGATCAAGATGATGAACATTCTTTTTCCTATATTGTACAAGTAGGTTTCTTGCTCGGGGGGCAATTGGATGTTGCCACTTTTGAAAAAGCTTGGGAATATGTTATTCAACGACATGAGGTTCTGCGCTCAGTATTTGTTTGGGAAGAAGTAGAAAAACCTCTACAAGCAGTTTACGAACGTCTTCCTTTTACTATTCATCAAGAGGATTGGAGTACCTATTCGCATGAGGAGAAGGAGAAGAAATTACAACAGTTTTTGACTGCAGATCGTAGGAAAGGATTTTTATTGGATGAAGCACCATTGATGAGAGTCACTGCGATTAAAGAAGCAAAAGAGGAAACGAGAATTATCTGGACACATCATCATATTTTGCTAGATGGATGGAGTGTGTCATTGGTCTTTAGTGAAGTGATGGAAGTTTATCTCAAGATGATAAAGGGAGAATTGTTGAATCTTCCTAAATCTCTTCCTTATAAAAAATATATTCAATGGATAAATAAACAAGATCAAAGTCAAGCAGAGGAATTTTGGAAAGAAGAATTAAAAGGGTTCTATGCACCTACTCCATTAGCAATGGAAAGAAAGGATCAAGGACAAGAGAAGGGTTATGGAGAGTTTGCTTATCAAGTATCTGAGGAACTTACTGAGAGTTTACAAAAGTGGGTACGAAATAGTCGATTAACGTTGAATACGTTAGTACAAGGTGCATGGGCTTATTTGCTGAGTAGGTATAGCGGTGACAGTGACGTCGTATTTGGCGTAACTAGTGCTGGACGTCCTACTGATTTAATAGGAGCAGAGAATATGGTGGGGCTATTTATTAACACATTACCTACCAGAATTCGATTAACGGATAATGCATCAGTAGTAGATTGGCTTCGTAAAATACAAATGAAAGAAATGGAACGAAGACAGTATGAGTATAATTCGTTGATAGATATTCAAGGCTGGAGTGAGGTTCCGCGAAATTGCTCCTTATTTCATACCTTGTATGTGTTTGAAAATTATCCAATTCAAGGTGAGAGAAATGATGATTTAAGATTACTAGATGTTAAAAGCACGGAACAAACAAATTATCCTTTAACACTCATTGTAATGCCCGGTAAGAAAATTACTTTAAAGTTGATGTATGATCGAAGCTATTTTAATGAAGAAACAATAAATCTGATTCAGAATCACTTATTGCAAATATTAATTCAGATGACGAAGAGCCTAGACTCAAAACTATTTGAAATTACCCATTTAACAGAAGAAGAACAGATACAGTTACTAGAGGAATGGAATCATACTCAAGTTAATTATTCGGCTGAAGGCATGATTCATACGATGTTTGAGGAGCAAGTTAAAAAAACACCGGAAGCAATCGCGGCTAGTTACGAAAATGAACAAATTACCTATAAAGGGTTGGAGAAGCGTGCAAATCAGCTAGCTCATTATTTACAAAAGCATGGTGTAGGCCCAGAGTCTCTAGTTGGGGTATATATGGAACGTTCATTACAAATGATGATAGCGTTATTAGGTATTCTAAAATCAGGAGCAGCGTATGTTCCACTTGACCCTACTTATCCAGAGAGTCGACTTCGATATATATTAGAGGATGCTGGAATCGAAGTACTAGTGACGGAAGAGAATTCTAAAAATTTGTTTGTATCTGAAAATATAGAAACGATTTGTATGAATAAAGATTACACTGCAATTGAAAAAGAAGAAACAACCCCATGTATAAGTGGTGTAACAGGAGAAAATTTAGCGTATGTTATGTATACTTCAGGATCTACAGGGAATCCAAAGGGAGTAATGATTGAGCATCATTCAGTAATTAATTATCTAGAATGGATGCAACATAAATATCCGCTTTCTGAAAAGGATGTGGTCTTGCAGAAAACGCCATTCTCATTTGATGTCTCTGTTTGGGAATTGTTTTGGGGCATTCACGTTGGTGCAAGTGTATCTTTCCTACCTTCAGGTGGAGAAAAAGATCCTTCTATTATAGCTGAAGTGATTAAACAACATCAGGTTACTATAGTTCAATTTGTACCTTCGATGTTATCTGTTTTCTTAGATTACTTCAATCATATTGAATTGAACATGAATTGTTCGTCCGTACGCCATGTATTTTCTGGTGGAGAAGAACTAAGTTCAGGGTTAGTTAGACGTTTTCAACAGAAATGGGATTATAGTGGACAAGTGAAATTAACCAACTTTTATGGGCCAACTGAAGCCACTATTTATGTGAATGCATTTGATATTCAGCCTAATCAAGAATTTGTTTCTATTGGGCAACCAATACAGAACACGCAATTATATGTATTAGACCAAAATCAACGCTTGCAATCAATAGGAATTGAGGGTGAGTTATATATTGGTGGTGCTGGTTTGGCACGTGGATACTTAAATCGTCCGAATCTTACTGCTGAAAAATTCGTTTCGCATCCATATCGATTTGGGGAACGACTATATCGAACAGGAGATTCAGTAAGATATCTAACTGATGGAAATTTAGAATTTATAGGTAGAATGGACCACCAAGTCAAAATGCGTGGTTTTAGGATTGAATTAGGAGAAATTGAAGCGACTTTAGAAAAATGTTCGTTTATTAAAGAGGCTGTCGTATTAGTTAGAGAAGATCGTCCAGGTGATCAACGATTGGTTGCATATGTAATAAGCGATGGAAATACCCAAGAGTGGAGAGAGTATTTACAAAAACAATTACCGACTCATATGATTCCAGCGCACTTTATAGAGTTAGAACACTTCCCGCTTACTCCAAATGGGAAAATTGACCGAAAGGCCTTGCCAGCACCTGATGAGCAAGTTATTGAAGATTTAAATGTGCTACCCCGGACGCCATCGGAAGAGCTTATTGCCTCGGTTTGGGGTCAAGTGTTAGGGATAGAAAATATTAGTATTCAGGATTCCTTCTTTGAACGTGGTGGGCACTCACTACTTGCTACTCAAATCGTCTCTAGATTGCAAGAACTGTTCCAAATTAAAATTCCATTACGTGAACTTTTCAAGCACGATACAGTGGAAGCATTGGCGAAACGAGTGGATCAGTTACGAAAAGAAGATAAAAAACGAGAGGTTGCTCCTCTTGTACCTATGAAACGAGAAGAAATTATCCCACTTTCCTATGCGCAGAAACGTCTATGGTTTATTGATCAATTAATGCCAAATAGTGCTATGTACAATATTCATGCAGCGTGTCGCTTAACAGGTAAATGGTCAATTGAAGCATTGGAGGTCGGATGGAATCAATTGTTGGAGCGTCATGAATCATTAAGGACGACAATTCTAGAACAAGAGGGTGAACCTTTTCAACAGGTTCAATCTCATGTGTTCAGACATATTCCTCAAACGAATCTAACAGATCTTTCTTTGGAAGATAGGGAAAAAGAAATGCAACGCCTTATTCAAAACGAGGCGGAGGAACCATTTCATTTTGGACAAGATCCTCTGATTCGAACACGAATATTGAAAGTGGACAGGGAAGAATGGGTTCTCATTTGTACGATGCATCATATTATTTCAGATGGATGGTCAATGGGAATCTTACTTGAAGAATGGATGGCTTTTTATGAAGGAGCACTAACCGGAAAACCAGTGGAATTGAAGGAGTTATCTATCCAATATGCAGATTTTGTCATGTGGCAGAAGGAATGGCAAAAAGAGGAGAATTTGAATCAGCATCTTCAATATTGGAAGGAAGAATTATCTGGGGAACTACCGGTTTTACAATTACCGATGGATCGTCCTCGACCTGCAGTTCAAACCCATCGTGGTGCAAGTCAGTCCTTAATAGTGGCGAATTCCCTACAGGAAAAGCTCAAAGATTTAAGTCTGCAAGAAGGATGCACTTTATTTATGACATTGATGGCAGCGTATCAAAGCTTCCTTTCTCGTTATACAGGACAGGACGACATTATAGTTGGAAGCCCAATCGCTAATCGAAATGTGAAAGAGATTGAGGGATTAATTGGATTCTTTGCAAATACGTTGGTTTATCGAGCTGATTTCAGTGAAAATCCGACGTTCCAAGAACTTTTGTCGCAGGTAAGAAAAAAAGCGCTAAAAGCATACGAGTATCAGGACATCCCATTTGAGAAAGTGGTAGAATCCGTAAAACCTGAACGGAATACAAGTCATTCACCAATATTCCAAACTATGTTTACTTTACAGAATACGAAACAAGAGTTTCTTCAGCTATCTGAAAGACAAATGGAACTCATGGAAAGCCATGCTTCTGTTGCCAAATTTGATTTGAGTTTATTTGCTTCTGAGACGGAAGAAGGATTATCACTAACCTTTGAATATAATACTGATTTGTTTAATGATACAACCATTGAGCGTATGGCAAGTCATTTTAAACATTGGTTAAATCAAATTGTCTCTCATCCAAAATGTGTACTATCAGAACTGAATATGTTATCGAAAGTAGAATATAAGCAACTACTAGAGGAATGGAATAAATCGCGTGTTATAGATATGGAAGAAAGTACGATTCATACAATGTTTGAAGAACAGGTGAAAAAAACACCAGAAGCAATTGCAGTAGTGTGCGAAGATGAAGAACTAACATATCGAGAGTTGGACGAACGCTCGAATCAGTTGGCACATTATTTACAGAAAAATGGTGTAGGTTGCGAATCATTGGTTGGGATTTGTGTTACACGTTCATCTGAGATGATTGTAGGCCTCTTAGGAATTATGAAGGCAGGAGGAGCATATGTCCCAATTGATCCAGCGTATCCGGAAAGTCGACTGCAATACATTTTAGAGGATACTCAAATAAAGGTACTGGTGACACAGGAAAAGTTACAACAAAAAATGGTTATACCTAAATTCGTTGACGTGATTTGTATTGATCGTAATCGAGCGGAAATAGAACAAGAAGTAACTACGGTATGTATGAGTGAAGTGACGGGCGATAACTTAGCCTATATTATCTATACTTCAGGTTCCACTGGAAATCCAAAGGGAGTAATGATTGAGCACAGGAATACAGTAACAATGATTCATTGGGCGCATCGTACGTATTCCCGAAAGGAATTAGCGGGAGTGTTAGCTTCAACTTCGCTATCTTTTGATTTATCCGTTTTTGAATTATTTGTTCCCTTAACGATGGGTGGTAAGGTGATTGTCACTGAAAATGCTCTACATCTAGAGAAGTTGTCTACCAAAGGTGTAACTTTGGTTAATACTGTGCCATCGGTAGCGAAGGAACTGGTTCGAGTAAAAACAATCCCTTCTTCGGTAAAGGTGATGAATTTGGCTGGAGAACCATTGCCATATTCGCTTGTTCAAGATTTATACGAGAGAAGTACAATCGAAAAGGTGTACAACCTATATGGACCGTCCGAAGATACTACGTATTCCACGTATATGGAATTAGAAAAGGGTGTCATGTATAGGGTACCACCAATTGGTAAACCAATATTCAATACAGAAGTATATGTACTAAGTGCCGAACAAAAAATGGTTCCAATTGGTGTAGTTGGTGAGCTATACATTGGTGGATCAGGGTTAGCACGTGGATATTTAAACCGCCCTGACTTAACGCAAAATCTTTTTATATCGCATCCGTTTAAAGAAGGAGAGCGAGTATACCGGACTGGAGATCTAGTAAGGTATTTACCAGATGGAAATTTGGAGTATGTTGGACGAATTGATCATCAAGTAAAAATTCGTGGGTTCCGGATTGAACTAGGAGAAATTGAAGCGGCATTACAAAGGCATATATTAGTTAACGAAGCTATTGTAATGGTGCGGGAAGATTATCCTGGCGATCCACGTTTGATCGCCTATGTTGTAGGAGACGGGGATGCTCAAAAGTGGCGTGATTATCTCAAGGATCAACTACCAAATTATATGATTCCATCCTATTTTGTTGGATTAAATGCATTTCCACTCACTCCTAATGGGAAAATTGATAGGAAGGCTTTACCAGCACCAGAGAAGCAGGAGATAGCGAGTTGTTATATTGCTCCTCGTACGTCTACGGAAAAAACAATTGTTTCGATATGGCATGAAGTTTTAGGTATGGAAAACATCGGAATTCAGGATTCGTTTTTTGAAATTGGTGGACATTCATTACTTGCTACGCAAGCTGTTTCCAATCTTAAAGAGGCTTTTGGAATCGAGATACCATTGCATGATTTATTTATGTTTCATACGGTGCAGCAATTGGCAGAACAGATTGATCAATTGCTCGATAACAAAAATCAAGAAATGCAGAATGATAGTAAGGAGAATGTAAGTCTTCAAGACTATGTTCAAAAAGAAGCAGAAGTGAGTAATGATGAAGAATTATTGGAACTACTTAAGCAATTAGAGGAGCTATCAGAGGAAGAAGCACAAGGGATATTCGAGAGTAATTTGATTGAGGAAGGGGTAAAAAAATGAGAAGTGATTTACTTGCAAAGCTGAGTTCACTTTCTCCTGAGAAGAGAGCATGGCTTCAGAAGCAAATGCAAAAAAAGGAGAATAAAGAAGCACTCCCGTTGTCTTATGCACAACAACGTTTGTGGTTTATGGACAGATTTAACCCAAACAGTTCTTTATATAATATTCCAACAGTATGGCATCTAAAAGGAAATTGGATACCTGAAGCATTAGAGAAGGGATTCAATCGACTCATTGAACGTCATGAATCATTACGAACTGTTTTTAAAGAAATAGGAGAACAGCCTGTGCAACAAATTGTCGAATTCCTTCCTAGCGCATTACCTGTAAGGGATTACTCTCAACTTCCTCTAGAAGTAAAAGAAAAAGAGGTAGATAGTTTAATTGCGAGAGAAGCGCAAGAACCATTTGATTTAATGAATGGTCCTTTAATTCGTAATCAGCTTGTTCAATTAGAGAAGGATGAATGGTTATTACTGTGTACGATGCATCATATTATTTCTGATGCTTGGTCCATTGGTATATTCATGAATGAATGCCTTGCTTTCTATGAAGAAGAAACAGGCGGAAATCCTGCTAAATTAAGTTCATTATCTATTCAATATGCAGACTTTGCGAAGTGGCAAAAGGAGTGGTTGCAAGGTGATGTGCTAAATCGTCAGCTTACGTATTGGCAGGAAGAATTGTCTGGTGAGCTTCCTATCTTACAACTGCCAGTGGATCGACCTCGACCGGTTAAGCAGACTTACTCTGGGGCTGCGCATCACGTGATTTTTCCTTATAAATTGCTCAGTCAATTGAAGGATATAAGTCGACAAGAAGGATCCACTTTATTTATGACTTTAATGGCCGCATACCAGAGCTTTCTCGCTCGTTATACGGGACAAAAAGATATTCTAGTTGGTAGCCCGATTGCAAATCGGAACCATAAGGGAGTAGAAGGATTAATTGGTTTCTTTGTTAATACATTGGTTTATCGATCAGATTTGAGTGGCACCCCTACTTTTCGGGAGATTTTGAACCAAACAAAGAAAAAGGCGTTAAAAGCTTACGAATATCAAGATATACCATTTGAAAAAATGGTAGAAGCTGTGCAACCTGAACGAAGCATGAGTCATTCCCCTATATTTCAGACCATGTTTACGCTACAGAATATAAAACAAGAACGACTAGATTTGCCTGATAGAAGTATTGAAATGGTAGAAAGTAATATGTCTATTGCTAAATTTGATTTGAGCTTAACTGCCTATGAAGTGGAAGAAGGTCTATTCGTCTCATTTGAATACAACACGGATTTATTTGATAGTAGTACCATTGCACGTATGGCAGGACATTTTGAGAACTGGCTAAATGAAATCACGTATCATCCAGATGAATCATATACAAAGCTGTCAATGTTATCGGATACTGAGCAAAAACAACTCTTAGAAGAATGGAATGATACGGACGTAGTTTATGGTCATGATTGTATGATTCATGAGCTATTTGAGCAACAAGTTGCACGGACACCTGATGCAGTGGCGGTAGTTTATGAGGGTGGAAAGCTAACGTATCAAGAACTAAATGAAAAATCGAATCAATTGGCACATTTTCTACAAAAACGAGGTATCGGACCTGAATCATTGGTTGGTATATGTATTGAACGTTCTCCTGATATGATTATCGGTCTCTTTGGGATTTTGAAGGCAGGTGGGGCTTATGTCCCACTGGACCCAAGTTATCCTGAAAACCGCCTGAGATATATTTTGGAGAATTCACAAATTCAAGTGCTGTTAACAAAAGAGGCACTACAGGACTGGTTACCTAAAGATATTCAAGCAATTTGTTTAGATCGGGATCAAGTGATGATTTCTAAAGAGAGTAATTTAGCTCCGGTAAGTGGAGTAACAGCAAATAACTTAGCCTATATTATATACACTTCGGGTTCGACGGGAAATCCAAAGGGGGTAATGATTGAACATCATTCCGTTATCAACCGCCTACAGTGGATGCAGAAAAAATACCCATTGTCCGGGGAGGATACAATCCTACAAAAGACACCGTTTTCATTTGATGTTTCTGTATGGGAATTATTTTGGTGGTCATTTGTAGGAGCACGTGTTTGTTTACTTCCACCAGGAGGAGAGAAAGATCCTGCGGTGATTGAAGAGTATATTGAACGATATCGCGTGTCCACCATGCACTTTGTTCCGTCGATGTTATCTACTTTCTTAGATTATATGGAACTATATAATTCGAAAAGGGATGTATCGTCTTTAATTCAAGTTTTTACTAGTGGAGAAGCGTTAAACACTGAGCAGGTTCGCCGGTTTAAGGGGATCTTTTACAATGTTCAGCAAACAAAGTTAATTAACTTGTATGGTCCTACTGAAGCAACTGTGGATGTGACTTATTACGATTGTGATTTAGAAAAAGAACCAATGCTTATTCCGATTGGTCGTCCGATTGATAATACAGAGTTGTATGTGTTAGATCAATATCAACAAGTCGTCCCGATTGGTGTGGCAGGGGAACTTTACCTTGGAGGAGTAGGATTAGCACGTGGCTACTTCAATCGACCGGATTTAACTACTGAACGTTTTATTCCGCATCCCTTTAAGGATGGGGAACGATTATATCGAACGGGTGACTTGGTGAGATATATGAATGATCGTAACTTAGAATATATTGGAAGAATAGATAACCAAGTTAAAATTAGAGGATTCCGAATTGAATTGGGAGAAATTGAAGCAGCTTTACATGATCACTCATCTGTAAAAGAGGCAGTCGTGTTGGTGAAGGAAGATCGACCAGGAGATAAGCAGTTAATAGCTTATGTAGTGGGTGAAGGCGATACTGGGGAGTGGCGTGAATATCTCAAGAAGCAACTGCCACATTATATGGTTCCGGCATACTTTTTCAAAATTGAAGGTATGCCACTCACTCCAAATGGTAAGGTGAATCGGAAAGCCTTACTGGAATTAGAAGAACAGTTCATAAGTGAAGATATTACTTCATCACGAACACCAGTGGAGGAGCTTATCGTTTCCGTTTGGAGCCAAGTGTTAGGAATAAAAAATATTAATGTTCAGGATTCCTTTTTTGAAATCGGTGGTCATTCACTACTAGCTACTCAAGTAGTTTCACGTTTACAGGGAATTTTTCAAATTGAATTACCAGTACGTGAACTATTTGAATATACAACGGTGGAGTCACTGGCAAAGCGATTAGATCAGTTACGTAAAGGAGATAAAAAACGAGAGATTCCGCCGCTGATACCAATGAAACGAGGAGAAGCTATCCCACTATCTTATGCCCAACAACGCTTATGGTTCATTGATCAATTTACACCTAATAGTGCCCTTTACAATATACCAATGGTATGCCGCCTTACAGGGAATTGGCTACTTGAAGCATTGGAAACGGGATGGAATCAACTAATAGAACGTCATGAATCACTGCGGACGGTCTTTCATGAAGTGAACGGTCAACCCGTACAGCAAATTGAACCGTATGCTTTTCAATCAATTCCGAAAACGGATTTAACTATGCTTTCTTCTGAAGATCAAGAAGAAGAAGTTAAACGTTTAATTCAACAAGAAACAGAAGTGCCATTTGATTTAACAGAGGGTCCATTAATCAGGGCAAGTATTTTGCACGTGGGAGAGGAAGAATGGATACTCCTTTGTACTCTACATCATATCATTTCAGATGGATGGTCAATGGGAATCCTACTTGAAGAATGGATGGCATTTTATGAGAAAGCAACGGATGGAAAGGTAGCGGAACTTGAACCATTGCCGGTTCAATATGCCGACTTTGCTCAGTGGCAAAAAGGATGGCTAAAGGAGGATGTGCTTGATCAACAACTCCAATATTGGAGGGAAGAATTGTCTGGGGAGCTTCCTGTACTCCAACTTCCTATGGATCGCCCGCGTCCCGCGATACAAACTCATCACGGGTCGATATACACTCTGGTTCTGCCAAGCACGCTACATGATAAATTGAATGAACTTAGTCGAAAAGAAGGGGCTACACTCTTCATGACGCTTTTAGCTGCATATCAAAGTTTTCTATCTCGTTATACGGGACAAGAAGATATTCTGGTCGGAAGCCCAATTGCGAATCGGAATTATAGAGAAATTGAAGGACTAATTGGTTTCTTCGTTAACACGCTGGTTTATCGAGCTAATTTGAGTGGTAGACCGACATTTCAAGATGTACTGTATCAGGTTCGTCAAAAGGCATTGAAGGCGTATGAATATCAAGATATTCCATTTGAAAAAATTGTAGAAGTTGTGCAACCGGAGCGAAGTACAAGTCATTCGCCAATCTTCCAGACTATGTTCATTTTGCAAAATATGAAACAAGAGTTTCCGGTGTTATCTAGTAGAAGTATTGAAATGATAGAAAGCCATAGTCCAATTGCAAAGTTTGATTTAAGTGTAATGGCAGCTGAGACGGAAGAGGGGTTACTTTTTACTTTTGAGTATAATAAGGATTTATTCAATGCTACTACTATTGAACGGATGGCAGGACACTTTGAGAAATGGCTACATGAAGTTTCTCATCGTCCACAAAATCCGTTGCATGACCTGAGTATGCTATCAGAACCGGAGCGTACTTTGTTATTAGAAACATGGAATGACACTGTAATGGAAATGTCTCATCAGGGTCTTGTTTGCGACAGATTTGAGGAGCAAGTAGCAAGGCGTCCTGATGCGATTGCGGTAGTTGACCAAACAAAACAGTGGACTTATGGTGAACTGGATACACAAGCAAATCAGTTGGCAAATGTTTTACAACGAAAGGGAGTAGCCCCAGAGTCAGTGGTAGGAGTTTATCTTCCGAGGTCAGCTGAGCTGATGGCAAGTTTACTGGGCATTTTAAAAGCTGGTGGAGCTTATGTCGTTTTAGATCCGTTGTATCCAAAATCAAGGTTAGAATACATCATTGAAGATGCAGGAATTCAATTTGTAGTGACGGCGGAAGGACAAGAAGGACATTTCGCACACGTCGAAATGGTGAGGTTAGAAGAATTAACGGTGGAAAGCGTAATCGCACCTACACGTCAAATAAATCCAGAGAACTTAGCCTATATTGTCTATACCTCTGGTTCTACAGGAAAACCGAAGGGTGTCATGGTTGAATATCGCTCATTAATGAATATGGTTTCTTGGCATCAGGAAGTTTATCATATTTCAGCAGAGGATCGTGCGACTCAGATTGCAGGGGTTGCTTTTGATTCGGCTGTCCAGGAGATTTGGCCGTATCTAACTGCTGGCGCAGCACTCTACTTGTCAACAGAGGAACTGAGAATTAATCCAGAAGCACTAAGGGACTGGCTCATTGATTCACGAATAACAGCTAGCTTTGCACCTACGCCTATTCTGGAAAGGCTCTTGAAATTATCTTGGCCAGATAAAACGGATCTTCGTTTTATCATTACTGGTGGGGATCAATTAACGCAGTATCCATCTAACGATATTCCTTTTGCGGTAATTAATCAGTATGGGCCATCGGAAAATACCGTTGTTACCACAGATTGTTATGTACCTGTAGGAGTGACAACAGGTACGCCATCGATTGGTCGACCGATTGCGAATACAGAAGTTTATGTGTTAGATTCTCATCTTCAGCTAGTACCAATTGGTGTAATTGGAGATCTCTATATTGGAGGGAAGAATCTTGCACGTGGATATGCTAATCGTCCGGATCTTACAAAGGAAAAATTTATTCCACATCCTTTCAAGTCAGGAGAACGTCTCTATTATACAGGAGACAAAGCAAGTTATCTTTCTGATGGTAATCTCCAGTTCCATGGCCGTATAGATGACCAAGTGAAAATTCGTGGTTTCCGGATTGAATTGGGAGAAATAGAAGCTGTTTTGCAGGCACATTCTTCTGTGAAAGAAGCAGTTGTATTGGTACGAGAGGATAATCAAGGTGACAAGAGATTAGTAGCTTATGTAGTTGGTGAAGGAAGTGTACATGAATGGCGAGAACATCTACAAACACATTTACCAAATTACATGGTTCCAACAAACTTTATTGAGATGGAAGTTTTACCACTTACACCGAATGGAAAACTTGATTTGAAGGCATTGCCTATACTTAGTGAACAATCCGCCGAAAATACTGTATACCCACGAACTCCGCTGGAAGAACTTATCGCTTCAGTGTGGAGGCAAGTGCTAGGAATAAAAGAAATTGGTGTTCAGGATTCTTTCTTTGAGCTTGGTGGTCACTCTCTACTTGCTACACAAGTGGTCTCACGTTTACAGGAAGTCTTTCAAATCAAATTGCCAGTACGTGAACTGTTCGAATATTCAACGGTCGAGGCATTATCAAAACGAATAGATCAGTTACGTAAGGGGAGCGAAAAACGAGAAATTCCACCATTGGTGCCGATGGAACGCGGAAATAATATTCCACTATCTTATGCCCAACAGCGCTTATGGTTTATTGATCAATTTGCACCTAATAGTGCACTTTATAATATGCCAATGGCATGCCGCCTTACAGGGAATTGGTTACCTGAGGGATTGGAGTTGGGATGGAATCAGTTAATAGAGCGTCATGAATCTTTGCGGACGGTATTTCATGAAGAAGAAGGTCATCCTGTGCAGCAGATTCAACCTTATATTTTCCGTCCTCTTCCGCAAATGGACCTAACTAAGCTTTCATTAGAGGAGAGAGAAAGAAAGTTGGAGCAATGGATTCAAACTGAAGTCGAATCTCCATTTGATTTAGAACAAGGGCCATTGTTCCGTGGGAAACTCATAAGAATTTCAGAAGAAGAATGGGTTCTTCTGTGTAATATGCATCATATTATCTCAGATGGATGGTCGATGGAAATCTTACTTCAAGAATGGATGGCATTTTATGAGAATGCGATTGGTGAAAAACAAGCAGAGCTGGAACCACTACCAGTTCAATATGCAGATTTTGCTCAGTGGCAAAGAGAATGGTTGAAAGATGAAGTACTAAATCAACAGCTTGCATATTGGAAGGAAGAATTATCTGGTGAGTTACCAGTCTTAATGTTGCCAATGGATCGTCCGCGTCCGCCAGTGCAAACCCACCATGGATTAACTCATAATGTGCTGTTGTCACGCTCATTACTGGATAAATTAAACGAACTAAGTCGTCAAGAAGGGGCAACGCTTTTCATGACCTTATTGGCATCGTATCAAAGTTTCCTTGCTCGTTATACGGGACAAATGGATATTATTGTTGGCAGCCCAATTGCAAATCGAAATTATCGAGAAATTGAAGGGCTGATTGGTTTCTTTGTCAATACATTGGTTTATCGAGCTGATTTAAGTAATGCACCGGCATTTCAAGAGTTGTTGTCTCAAGTGAGGATAAAAGCATTGAAGGCGTATGAGTATCAAGATGTTCCGTTTGAGAAAATTGTAGAGGTTATCCAACCTGAACGAAATACAAGCCATTCTCCGATTTTCCAAACCATGTTTACTTTGCAAAATACGGGACAGAAGCTACCAGAACTACATGGAAGAAATATAGAAGTAATAGAAAGTAATGCTCCTATCGCTAAGTTTGATTTAAGTTTAACTGCTGCAGAAGTGGAAGAGGGTTTATTACTTACTTTTGTTTATAGAACTGATTTATTTGACAGCTTAACTATTGAATCCATGGCTGAACATTTTGGGAACTGGTTGAATGTAATCGTGGAGAATCCTGATAAATCATTAGCTAAGTTGCCTATATTGTCAGGATTACAGCAAAAACAGTTGGAGGAGTGGAATAATGATGCTGTAGCATATCCACAGGAAAGTACGATTCATCAGCTGTTTAAAGAGCAAGTAAATCGTACACCTGATGCGGTAGCAGTGGTAGATGAAAAACAGAAGTTAACGTATCGAGAGCTGAATGAAAAAGCTAATCAATTGGCCCACTATCTTCAGCAATGCGGAATTGGGAATGAATCATTGGTTGGACTTTGCTTTGAGCGTTCAGTTGAGATGATTGTTAGTATTATGGGGATTTGGAAGGCTGGAGCAGCCTATGTTCCATTAGACCCATCATATCCAGAGAGTCGTCTACGATATATTTTGGAGGACACTGGAATTCAAGTATTAGTTACGAACGAGTCATTGGAAGACTGGATACCTAAAGAAATCAAGATAGTTTGTCTAGATAGGGATCAAGCAATGATTTCACAAGAAAGCATTCTTTCACCAAAATGTGAAGTAACAGGAGAAAACTTAGCGTATGTTATCTATACTTCAGGATCAACGGGGAATCCAAAGGGTGTCTTAATACAGCATCATTCTGTACTAAACTTGTCGCATGGTTTACAAAAAGAGGTTTTCGAACATGAGATACCATCTAACATGCATGTCGGTTTAAATGCGTCAATTGCCTTTGATGCATCTATCCAGCAATTACAAATGCTGCTTTATGGTTCAAGTTTGTATATTATTCCGAATGAAGTACGAAGTGATCCAGAGCAGTTTGTAGCTTATATTAGGGAGAACAAGTTAGAAATCTTTGATATAACACCTTCATTGCTTCAATTACTTATAGATGCCGGATTGTTAGAAACGTGCGATGGCGTTCATGCTCCAAGTAAGGTACTGGTTGGTGGTGAAGCAATTATGCCGTCATTATGGGAACAGCTAGTAGAGACTGATAAAATACAGTTTTATAATGTATATGGTCCTACAGAATGTACGGTTGATGCAACATGCTATCATATCAAAAAAGATAGTAAGAGAGTAACAATTGGACGTCCATTGCCTAACGTCCAAACTTATGTATTAGATAGTAATAGGTTGCTAGTTCCAGTTGGTGTGATGGGGGAACTTTATATCGGAGGAGTAGGTCTAGCAAAGGGGTACTTGAATCGTCCAGAGTTAACATCCGAACGATTTATTTCTCATCCATTCAAAGAAGGCGAGAGGTTATATAGAACAGGCGATCTTGTGAGATATCTTCCTGATGGTAATATAGACTACTTAGGAAGAATGGATAATCAAGTGAAGATTAGAGGATTTCGAATCGAACTTGGGGAGATTGAGTCGACTTTACAAGAGCATGACTTGGTAAAAGAGGTAGTTGTAATAGTTAGGGAAAATCAGTCGGGAGATAAGAGGTTAGTAGCTTATGTAGTGGGCGAAGGTAGTGTAGAAGAATGGCGAGAGTATCTTAAAACAAAACTGCCAATCCATATGATACCTTCCTACTTTGTCGAAATGAAAGAATTACCGCTAACCATAAATGGAAAGGTTGATCGGAAATCGTTACCTATACCAGATTATCAAGGAATACAAGAAGGCTACGCAGCCCCAAGAAATGAACGTGAACATAAGCTTTCTATCATTTGGGAACGTGTGCTAGGTTCAAAACGTATTGGTATTTATGATAACTTTTTTGAAATTGGTGGAGATTCAATTCTTAGCATTCAGATTGTCTCTCGCGCAAAGCAAGCTGGTTTACAGTTGACACCAAAACAACTATTTGAACACCAAACGATTGCTGAGTTAGCGCAAGTAGTCAAAGAAGAACAAGGTGTACAAGCTGAACAAGGAATTATAACTGGAGAGACGATACTTACACCTATTCAGCAAAGGTTTTTTGCACAAAATCATCCTAATCCACATCATTGGAATCAATCCATGTTCTTTAGAACGAAAGAAAAATTGGACATAGGATCACTGGAAAAGGCAGCGCGTAACCTTCTACTTCATCATGATGCCCTGCGTTTAAGATATGAACGTTTACCTAATGGGACTTGGGAACAGTGGAATGAAGGAATTGAAGAACAATTGATGCTGACTGTCATTTCATTAGACGAAGTGCCGGAAGCGGATTGGCATGAAGTTATTCAAAAAGAGATTAATGTTGCACAAGAAAGATTGAATTTACATGATGGTCCTTTAATGAGAATGGTGTATTTTGATGAAGGTGAGGAGAATGGCCGATTATTTTGGACAATTCATCACTTAGCCGTGGATGGTGTTTCTTGGCGGATTTTATTGGAAGATTTGCAAACAGCATATACGCAAGCGGTCCAAGGGCAAAAAATTCAATTACCTATGAAGAGTACATCTTTTAAAGAATGGTCGGAGAAATTACAACATTACGCTCAAACTGGAATATCAAAAGAAGTGCTACATTACTGGGAGGAGCAGGCTGAACAAGACGTAGTTAAATTGCCGGTAGATGGTACTATAAGTAATCCAGTAAGCGCAGTAACTGAGGAAATTACTGTGGTGTTAAATGAGAATGAGACCCGTATGTTATTGCAAGAGACTTTAAGCATTCACCGTGTCCAAATCAATGAAGTATTATTAGCAGCATTAGTACAAGCTACGGCAGCATGTACGGGGCAGCCGATATTGAGCGTAGATTTAGAGGGACATGGTCGAGAAGAGATTATTGAAGATGTTGATTTATCGAGAACTGTGGGATGGTTTACAAGTATTTACCCAGTTCATTTAAATATTACTAGTGCTAATACCCCAATTGCAGCATTAAAAGCAGTTAAAGAACAAGTTCGCAAAATTCCTAATAAGGGTGTTGATTATGGGGTGTTGCGTTACATGAACACAACAATGTGTGAGCCATTAAGCTCCCAATATACACCGTCTATTAGTTTTAACTATCTTGGACAATTTGACCAAATGTTTTCTAGCGATGCAATGTTTATTCCGGAGAACGAATTTAAGCGTTTAGATCATGCTGCCGGTTCCAAGCGATCGCATGTAATTGATGTAATTGGGGTTGTAACGGATGGAAAACTTCAGTTCACTTGGGTATACAATGTTGGACAATTTGCCAAATCAACGATTCAAAGTATTGCACAGAATATGCTATATCAACTGAGTACATTGATTCAATTTTCAGATAGAGAATCTGCACTGACCATTTCGGATTTTGCAATGGCTAATCTTAGCCAAGAAGGTTTGACAAATGTACTAAACAAAATGCATCGCGGAAAGAACAATCAGATTACTGATTTATATCCACTATCACCTTTGCAAGAAGGTATGATTTTCCACACATTGCATGACCAAGGGGATGAACATGTTGCACCGTATATAGTGCAATTGAGTTTTATGATTCGAGGAAAAATGAATATTTCTACATTTGAGCAGGCGTGGAAATCTGTAATTCAGCGGCATGAAATTTTTCGTACAGCATTTGTATGGGACGAAATTGAAGAACCTGTACAAGTGGTGTATGAAAATATCCCATTTAAAGTGAACAAAGAAGACTGGCGTACAATGACAAGTGAAGAGATAGAGGAAAAAAGAAAAGTCTTTTTGGCATTAGATCGAAAACAAGCCTTCCAATTTGATGAAGCACCATTGATGCGGGTAACAGTCATTCAAGAAGGTGAGGAAGAATATCGGATTGTTTGGACCCATCACCATATTTTACTGGATGGATGGAGTTTACCATTAGTATTTAATGAATTACTTACAGTCTATCAGAAGAGAATGAATGGAGAAGCTGTGAAGTTACCTAAGTCCTCACCATATAAGAAATATATCCAATGGCTAAGAGAGCAAGATAAGGAGCAGGCGGAACAATTTTGGAGAGAGAAGCTAAAAGGTTTTACTGCGCCAACTTTGCTGGGCTTAGAAAGTAAAGAGGAAGAAAAAGGTTACACAGAGAAGGTTACGTATTTATCAGAAGAGCAGACTCAAGCGTTACAAGGATGGGCGAAACGCAATAAACTTACTTTGAGTACAGTAATTCAAGGTGCATGGGCATATCTCATGAGCCGATATAGTGGAGAAAATGACATTGTTTTTGGTGTAACAAGCTCAGGGCGTTCTACGGAGATTATTGATGTTGAAAACATCGTAGGTCCTTTCATTACAACGTCACCGACGCGAATTCAATTGATGGATGATATAAAATTAATAGATTGGTTGCAGAAGATACAAGAGGAAGAGATAGAAAGAAGACAATATGAGTATGCTTCTTTGACAGAGATTCAGGGGTGGAGTGAAGTTCCTAGAGGAATACCGCTGTTCAATAGTTTATATGTGTTTGAAAATTATCCAGTGAAAGAGGAGTCTTCAGAAAATCTGGAAATTGGTGAATTGGAAGGGGTAGAACAAACCCACTACCCATTAGGGTTAGCTGTAGTTCCAGGAATCCAGTTATCGTTAAAGTTAATGTATGACCGTAGTAAGTTTAATAGAGTAACCATTGAACGAATGCTGGGTCATTTACACCAAGTGTTAATGCAAATGCTCAAAAACATTGATCAAAATCTATCGGAGCTAGTATATATTACGGAAGCTGAACAAAGAAAGCTATTGGAAGAATGGAATAATAATACTATATCCTATCCACGTGAGAATGCAATCCATCAACTATTCGAAGAGCAAGTACATCGTACGCCTGACGCGTTGGCAGTGGTAGATGAAAAACAGCAACTAACATATCGAGAGCTGAATGAAAGAGCTAATCAATTAGCTCATCATTTACAGAAATGTGGAATTGGGACAGAGTCATTAGTTGGCCTTTGCTTTGAGCGTTCAGTTGAGATGGTTGTTGGTCTCATGGGAATTTGGAAGGCTGGAGCAGCCTATGTTCCATTAGATCCATCGAATCCGGAAAGCCGCCTGCAATATATTTTAGAAGACACGGGAATTAGAGTGTTAGTTACAAATGAGGTATTACTAGGATGGATACCTAAAGACATCAAGACAGTTTGCCTAGATAGGGACCAAGCAATGCTTTCTCAAGAAAGCAAACTTTCACCAATATGTGAGGTAACAGGGGAAAACTTAGCGTATGTTATCTATACTTCTGGTTCGACAGGGAATCCAAAGGGGGCTTTAGTACAGCACCATTCTGTAATAAACCTATCCTATGGTTTACAAAAAGAAGTTTTCTCACATGAGATACCTAGTAATATGCGCGTCGGTTTGAATGCGTCAATTGCCTTTGATGTATCTATTCAGCAATTACAAATGCTGCTGTATGGTTCAAGTTTATATATTATCCCAAGTGAAGTTCGCACTAATCCGGAACGATTTGTGTCTTATATTAGGGAGAATAAATTGGAAATGTTTGATATGACACCTTCATTACTTCAATTACTTATAGATGGAGGATTACTAGAAACAAGTGCTGATGTTCATGTGCCAAGCAAGATATTGGTCGGTGGTGAAGCAATCATGCCGTCATTATGGAAACAGCTAGTAGAGACTGAAAAAATTGATTTTTATAACGTATACGGTCCTACAGAATGTACGGTTGATGCAACGTGTTATCATATCGAAACAGATAGTAAGAGAGTTACAATTGGACGTCCGTTGCCGAACGTTCAAACTTATGTATTAGATAAAAATTTGTTACCTGTTCCAGTTGGTGTAACAGGTGAGCTATATATTGGTGGTGCAGGTATAGCGCGAGGATACTTGAATCGTCCAGAATTAACAACAGAGCGATTCATCCGTCATCCATTTAATGAAGAAGAGCGTTTATATCGTACGGGAGATTTGGTTCGTTATTTACCTGATGGTAATTTAGATTACTTGAGAAGAATTGATAATCAAGTGAAAATTAGGGGCTTTCGTATTGAACTTGAAGAGATTGAAGCGAGTATAGAGAGGCATCCATTGGTAAAAGAAGCAGTAGTTTTGGTGACAGAGGATAAGCTAGGAGAGCAGAGATTGGTTGCTTATGTAGTTGGAGATGGAAGTATGCATGACTGGCGTGAATATCTCAAGACACAAGTACCGAATTATATGGTTCCCGCACACTTTATAAAGGTAGACAAGATTCCTCTTACACCGAATGGAAAAGTTGATCGAAAGGCATTGAACAGTTTAACAATTCAAAGAGAAAATAATTTGTCTACACCAATCATTCCAAGGGATGAAATTGAATATCAGTTGATTAAAATCTGGCAGGATGTGTTACAGATAGAAGATGTCTATGTAAATGATGATTTCTTTAATAGAGGGGGACATTCTCTCCTTGTAATTAAATTGATTTCAAAAATTAAGGAGAAGTTTGGAAAAGAGATTAAGGTGTCTACATTGATTAAGAATCCAACATTGGAAGGAATCGCATGCCTTATTCGTGATAAGCATGATATGACAAAATCTGTATCAGCGCTGGTTCCACTACAAGAATCAGAGAAAAGACCTTTCTTCTGTGTTCATCCGTTTATGGGGAATGTATTCTGTTACATTCAACTAGCAAGATTACTTAAGAACCATTGTTCATTTTATGGTTTACAGAATCCTCTTATAGAAAAGGGAGAAATTGATGAATTGACCTTGCCGGAAGTAATTCAACTTTACATTGAAGAAATCAAACGTGTTCAGCCAGAAGGTCCATATCGTCTTGGAGGATGGTCTTTAGGCGGTGCGATTGCTTATGAAATCGCAACTGTACTAAAGAATCAAGGTGAGGAAGTTGAGTTGTTGATACTAATGGATACTAAAGTACCTTCAGAGCAGGACTATAAAACAACGGAGGATATGCTCTCATATATATATGAGCATTTCATTTCTAGAGATTTTACTGAGCGGGGGGAAGGCCTCTTCCATGAACAAGATATGCTTGTAGAGCGATTACTTATGGAAGGAGTACTCCCGCCTGATGCAGATCTTATGAATTTGAAGCAAGTTATCAATGCTCATAGGAAATGCCTGAACATAATGGCAGATCATGATTTAATACCATACTCTGGAGAAGTTCTCTATTTTAGTGCTGAGGAAGGAAAAGAGTTGTTTACAGATTGGGGACCTTTATTAAAAGGAAGAGTAAATAAGTATTCTGTCCCTGGATCACATGAGGAAATAGTAGACTTCCCCGCAGTTGAAAAGATAGCTAAGTACCTATTAAATGAATTTGAAGAGATAAAAGAAACATCCCTTTCATTAACTGAAAAGTAGAGAGTGCAAAAGATGCAACGCTATGAACGAAAAGGGCAGCCCAATAACTGCAAATAAAGTGTAGGCAATAATGAATATATCAAGAGTATTACTTTTTAAGAGGATAATGTAAAAAGTAATTGGTAGAGACATAGAAATCTTTGTAATAGAAGCGAATGCCTGATGATATTACTGAGGAAAGGTGCATATTTTCATTGATATGTAAATGTGCACCTTTTCTATTGTATTTGCAATTTAATAAAGTTAATTTGAATTTATGTAACGCACATATATGAAGCCATCTTTTAAAAAAGGAAGTGATTTATCATACACATTCAAGCTGTGAAAATACCAAAGAATATTGAAAGTCATTTGTTTAAGCAACTTAGTAACTTGGTTTCAAATGAGAAGAAAGAACGAATAAAGCGTTTATTAAACTCATGCGACGTTAATAGGACCCTGATAGGGGATTTACTAATCCGATCTCTAATCTGCCAAAAGTATAAAATTAATAATGAAGAAATTAGATTTAAATATAATGAGTATGGAAAACCTTTTGTTGAAAATTTTTCTGACTTTCATTTTAATCTGTCACATTCAGGAGAATGGGTGGTTTGTACTACTGCTAATTTTAATGTGGGTATTGATATAGAAAAGATTTCAGAGATAGAGGCTCTTAAATTAGCAAAAGAATTTTTTTCAGCGGATGAATTTTATGATATATCTAATATGAATTCTGATGAACAAATTAATTGTTTTTTTGATTTATGGACATTAAAAGAAAGCTATATAAAAACGATTGGAAAAGGGCTTTATACCCCATTAAATTCATTCTCTATAAAAAAAGAATCACGAACTTTAATTTCATACAAGAATATACCTAAAAACTTTTACTTTAAACAATATAACATTGATCCAAATTATAAGTTATCTGCTTGTGCAACAAGGGATGAATTTCCGCAAGAGATAATAATTAAAGACATTTATGCAATTTTCCAAAATATATACAAATTTGAAAGTAAGGAGAAAATCAATGCAGAAGACTAAACTTTTTTGCTTTCCACATGCTGGGGGATCTGCTTTTAGTTACGCAAAATGGAAAAATCACTTTAATCCATATATTGAGGTAGTCCCGGTAGAGTTAGCTGGTAGAGGATATAGAATTGAAGAAAACTTGTACCAAAGTATGGAAGAGGCAGTAAATGATGTCTACAATAAAATAGTTATGCAGATAGATGATTCGCCCTACATTCTATTCGGGCATAGCATGGGAAGTTTGATCGCCTATGAAGTAGCCAGAAAAATAAAAGATTCTAAAAACGTATCGCCTGAATTTCTTGTTTTGTCCGGTAGAAATCATCCAAATAGTAAAATAAAAAATATCCGACATAATCTTTCTAATGAGCAATTTAAAAGAGAAGTTATTGCAATGGGAGGTACACCATCTGGGGTACTGCAATCAGAAGAATTAATGGAGATCTTTCTCCCTATTCTAAGAGCAGATTTTAAAATCGTTGAGACGTATATTCATGACAAAAATACACAACCATGTGATATTGATTTTCTTATATTTAATGGGGAAAATGATGAATTTACTACATATGATCAAGTAATAAAATGGGAACGATACACAAGTAAAACGTGTACTTTTCATTCTTTTGAAGGTAATCATTTCTTTCTAAATGAAAATATTGAAGAAATAGCAAATAGTATTAAAAGAAAGTTAGATTCTAAAAGATTATCAAATAGTTTTTAGAGTTTTATAAGTATGCTCATAGCTAAAAATATTAAAGGGTTTGAAGTATACACTTCTTGTGCAGATATGCATGGCAAAAAGACAATCGAGTACATTCGGTGGTCTTTTTCTATTTTTATGGAGTTTGTGGCGAAATACTAGACTTGCTAGATTGTGGATCTAGTAGCCGTTGAATGTGCGGGTTCAAGTCCTGTCATTCCGACCACGAGGGGGTATAATTTAAGGGTAAAACAGGGGCCTCCAGAACCTCTGATGTGGGTTCAATTCCCGCCATCCACTTATACTTGTTCATTAAAAGGTTTCACAAACAATATGTAATACGTTATGGGTGCTTACATAAATTTATTGATTTTCAGTTAAAAAGTATTGTGCGATTATACACGTTATGTTACAGTGATATTACTAAGTTGTTACAATATATCATAAATGTTTCGGTATTATTTCTTGTTATTTCCGTAATGTTACAAAAAACTATAAATATTGTTATGTGTATAGGAGTGTGTGTAGTAAAAAGTCTGAGTTGAAAGTACGTGCACACTTTAAATTTCCTTTTTGTCTGAATGAAGAAGACTACCAACTAATTAAGGGCTTTAAAGTAACCACTTTAAATAAAATGTGCTTCCTTTCCCACACACAATTGAGTACATATTTAAAGTACAGTCTAATTGCTACACAGACTCTTGTACATATAAACATTAAGGTGAAATAGAGATAAGAATTCATTACATAAAAAGCATTACCAAGCTAAACGTACAAAATATCATCTGTGCATTTTGATGAAATGTTAAAATGCCTAGATGATATTTTTTTGAAGAATTCTTGGATATGTTTATGAATAACAATTCCTAATACTTAATGATTCTCTACTACTAAAACATCCGATAATTTATGTAATTAGATTTATAGGGTGTATGTACATTCACTTATATAGGGAAAATGAGGTTTTTCATATGAAGTATAGTTATAAAGTGTTTATATTTATTTGGACAATTATTTTATTGTTTTTTCTACTTTATTTTGGTTACAGTGAAATTTCCGAAAACGAGCAAATGCCAGTCATAACAATCAAACAATAAAAATAAGAAATACTACAAAAGCAAAACATAATAAAAATAGATACCCGAAAATGTTTAAGAACAGGAACAATTACATGCATAAACAACCTTACGATTTCCATGCATACCCCACGTCATTTGGGCAATAGGGGAAAAGTATTATTATTTGGCGTGCGCAATCTTCCATCACTAGTAGAAACGGAAAGTTCCGTATACCTGCTGAAGGAGGAAGATGTCTACCTGCCAGGGGGCGGATCTATTCAGCATCTAGAAATATTGAAATTAAAAGTGTAGAAAACAAATAGTGAAAAGGGAACATATCTTGTCATTCCTTTTTTATTCTTGTAGATAAGTCTGGGGAGAAAACGGGGATTTCTGCACGTAACATAGATCTCATCGGTATACTAATTGTGTTTTACGTATAGCTGGGAGTTGGTGTGATGGTATTTGCAATGGATGTGAGATTCCGTCATTCTTTTCATGAAATTGAATCATTAGACATTCCAAATATATTGTTTCCGAGTCAGTGCAGGAAATTGTATCAAGTGATTGGAATCGGCATTCAAGAAGAATTCCGCAATCCCTATGTCATTATAAAAGAGCAGCATGGTTCCGTTACATTCCGATTACCAGAAGAATTATCAACATGGGTGCAGAACAAATTATTACTTGTTAAAGGGGGCCAGTTTGTTTCCATACTGCATTTCAGTTAGCCATGCGAAGTTTTGTGCCATTTTTTGATCTCGAATATAAAAAGAATAGTCTGTCAGGTTAGGTGAGGAGATGCCACCTCTGACTTTCACATCATACGTAGGATGTGGTGTAACTTGAATCAATTCAGATTTATGATTCTGAATAAACATTCTAACCTTTTCAAACTTGTTAATTACGGGCTGTATCTCCACTTTAAACCGATCATAGGGATATGTTTTATTTTTATTGTAATACCTATCCAGTTCAATCAACTCTGACACTGCTGTATCAAATTCACTCTTTACTTCAGGATTTACTTTTTGCAACCATTCTTTTGCATAAGAGCGGAATGAAGATTTATAAAACAAATTCATATCAAAACCAGCTAATGTGAGTGGCTTTCCTTTTTCTTTTTGTTCTTTCATATAGGTAAATAATTGTTCAAGTTCCTCAGTTTTCCATACAGAGTATAAGGATTGTTTCATCGCTTCTGTAGCGGTTGAGTTATCAAAATTTTGCTGAACAGCTGCTGCTTCCCAAAGCCCTGTTTCAAATGCAATCACATCATATTCCAGGTGTAACAGCTTGAGAAGTGCTGGAAGACGGGATCCCTAAGAAAGCAAAAAAACTAGGTGTGAAATAATCAATTATTTGTGATGGTGGATTCTCCTAGGTGGAGGGTTCGCCGTTTTTTATTATATGTTATGTTGTGGTTTTTATATAAAGCATATTGAAAAGATGGATTAAATCTTCTGGAATGATGTCTCCATAATTAATAACTTGTACAATAACCTTTCAATTATCACTAAATCCATTCATATCAACAAGTTGTCCCATATATCCCTTTGTAGCAATATCTTTTAAAGTACGCTAAAAAATACCCTTTATTTTATCTTTATCTTATCTTTACCTTATCTTTAAATTTTTATATTAAACTTAAAACCTTAAAGTATTGATGTTTGAGTCTAAAAAGGGCGGGAGATAGATGTTCATTACATAGTTTGTAAATAACCAATTACCTTTGAAAAATTAAATTTTTTATACGAGGAGGAATATATGAAGGATACAAGTAAAAAACAAATTATAAAAGTGTTCCTTATTAGTATTTTAGGCTTAGTAATAATACTTGGAATGCTATATTTTAATCATAAAACCAATATTCAACAAAATAAAGCGCAAGCCACCGAAAAACGTGTATTGCAATATGAGTCTACCTTAAAAAAAGAATTAGAAAAATATAATTTAGGAGAGAAAACACCAATTTTATTAGGAATTATGTATCAAGAGAGTAGAGGTGAGGGAAACGATCCTATGCAGTCATCTGAATCACTTGGATTAAAGCCAAATGAAATTCAAGAGACAAGCTTGAGCATTGAACAAGGGGTAAAACACTTTGCTAAAATGTACAAATATGGAACGGACAAGGATGTTAGCATGGATACAATTATTCAAAGCTATAATATGGGGCCAGGTTATATTGATTTTGTTGCTAGTCAAGAAGTTAAACAACACTCGGAGGATTCAGCCAAAAAGTTTTCTAAGATGAAAGTTGATCAAAATCCAGCGATGTATACTTGTGGTGGAAATAAAAATAATTTTAGGTATCCATATTGTTATGGTGATTTCACATATGCCACAAAGGTAAATGAAAAAACAAAACTTATTGAAGAACTTCTTCGAAATGTACATAGCTCTTCTGAATAAGTTGCAGAATAAAATATAATGATACCGTCAGTTAATAATAATAGCTAAGAAAAAACTACTTCCTTTCTTAATTCACATAATTTTCAAAAATAAATCCTGTGGATGTTAATATTTGTTATATAATATATTTGTCAAAGCATTACCCCTAAAGTTTCTACAGTCAATCTGTAAGATAGTTTGTTTGGCTCGTATATTCACCTTAAAACAAAAAGAACTTGTAGAGAGTCCTACAAGTTCTTTTTGTTTTAAGGGTTAAATGTGGATTTAAAATATAGTTGCAATTTTTTGAGGGGGAAAAGTAAATGTTTATAAAAACAGAAAGATTATTAATACGGAAATTTGAGTTCAAAGATTGGCAAGCTGTTCATGATTATACATCAGATATCAATGTTATGAAATACATACCTGAAGGGGTTTTTACTGAAGAAAATACAAGAAACTTTGTGAATGAAAACATTGGTGAAAACGCTAAGAACTTTCCTGTAGTATTAATTCATAAAGATATTCTGATTGGTCATATAGTTTTTCATAAATATTTTGGTGAGCATACATATGAGATTGGTTGGGTGTTCAATCCTAAATATTTCAATAAAGGATATGCTTCTGAAGCAGCACAAGCTACATTGGAATATGGCTTTAAGGAAATGAAATTACATAGGATTATAGCTACATGTCAGCCACAAAATACCCCATCATATCGAGTAATGGAGAAGATTGGAATGAGAAGAGAAGGCTATTTCAGGAAGTGTATACCACATGGGAATGAATGGTGGGATGAATATTATTACGCTATTTTAGAAGAAGAGTAGTGCCTTGGAACGCATCATTTAAATTGACACTCCTATTCCTAAATAGGTAAGTTGACTATCTTTATTGGAGATTCTTGCTACTAAAGGCGAAGTTTATTTCCGATATCGCTGACGTGCAAAACTTTGTATAATCTGATCTTATCTCTAAATCACAACTGTTACCCCATCACCATCAAGTTAAAGTTTCATTTTATTTTGCTAACTTGAGGGTGATGTGACGTAACCTTAATTATTTAAAAATTTTAAAAAGGCCCCTTAGCCATGTTAAAGGGACCTTGATCACGCAAATGATCTGTAAGCCAATTCATTTTTGATATACAGATCATTTGTATGATAATTTTTATAAATAATTGCTAAATAGTGAATTTACATAAATGCTTTTAGAAGTTCTTGAATTAATGGGATTGCTCCACCTATAAATTTTAAAACTGCCATTGCGATTTCCATATTATTCTCTCCTCTTTTTCGTATTAAAATGTAATAAATCTTTATAACTTTATTATAGTAAGCGCTTACAATAATAACAATACATTTCCGTATGCAATATTGCATATTTATACATTAGATCTCTATTATTCATTTTTTAATGGTACTATAGCGAGGTGAGAGTCTTTAAGGGTTCTCCTTAATAGGAGGAAATATGGAAAGAGTGCAAGCGATTTACAGTAATCAAAAATTTAAGAGTTGGGTTAAACAGGTATTAGCTGTAGGAGGAGTAATAGGGTGCTGTTATTTGGTGTTATATGTTTTCTGTTTCTTAGTTATCATGTAAATAGTATACAACTAAACTAGTAGAGTCTTGCCTAGAGAGGTAAGGCTCTTTTATTGTAGTACCTGGAGATGAGCAAACTACATACAATATCTCTCAGGTTTTTCAGATCACTTTGTAGGATTCCTTGTTTAGAACACTAATTCATATCATTGAAAACAGAATTCTATGGATAAAAATATGTTTTTACTAGATACATACTAAAAAGATAAGCATAAATTATATTAGATTTTGGCAAAATCTTTTTGAATTGGAAAAGGATTTAAATCTTACTTATAGACTTGATTCCTTTTTATATACTATAATCCTTATATTGATACGTAAATATAATACATTAATAATAAATTAAAAGCAAGAATTTTAGTAGCGGTACGTTCACACATCCATCAACTTAAGATTTTCAAACAAAAAATTCTTTTTTTAATTGATTAATAGTAAACGAGAAAGATTGGAAAATTAACAACTAAAGAGATTTCTTCAGGTAAAATCTATCAAAAGGTCCTTTACAAAATTTATACATAAGTCAATTATAAAGTCATGTAAATATTATGTATTTTTGTAAAAGAAATTCATTGACACTTGTGTATATAAGTAACTATACTCGTTACATCAAATTGAATGCGTGATAATACGATTTTATTATTATTACAAACATGTAAATATAAAAATAGAAAATCTCAATTTGATAAATACAATGGTAGAGGTGTTTATTTTAATGAAGCACAAATTAATTGCAACAGGTATCCTTGCAGGAGCTATATTATCCTATTCTTCTAATATTTTAGCAGATACTCATAAATTCCCTGATGTTCCTACATGGGCTGATAAATCCGTTAACTATTTAGTTGATAAACAGGTATTAAATGGTTATCCAGATGGAACTTTTGGTTCAAATGACTCCTTAGACAGAGCTTCGGCTACAAAAATTATGACAAAAGTTTTAGGTATAAAAATTGAGCCTAATGCAAAACCATCTTTTACAGATTCACAAAACCACTGGGCTACTCCTTATATTGCTGCTGCTGAAAAAGCTGGTATTGTTAAAGGTGAAGGTAATGGAATCTTTAATCCATCCGGAAAAGTAACTCGTGCTGCTATGGCTACCATGCTAGTAAATGCATATAAACTACAAAGCACAGCAAATCATAACGAGCAGGTTAGATTTGAAGATTTAAAAGGGCATTGGGGAGAAAAACATGCCAATATTTTAATAGATTTAAAAATTTCTAATGGTACCGAGAACGGTTGGCAACCAAATAGATTTATAACACGTGCTGAAGCTGCTCAACTTACTGCAAAAACAGATATGTTACAACAAAATTTAAACGATGAAAAAGAGGTTATTACTGCTACCTCATATGAAGATTTAAATTTAACAGTGGCTTCGAAAATTACAGCTCAAGAGATTGATAGTTTTATTGCAAAATATCATTCAGATAGTCCCTTAGTTGGACATGGACAAGATTTTATCAATGCGCAAAATCAATATGGCGTGAGTGCTCATTATTTAGCGGCGCATGCGATTTTAGAATCTGGATACGGAAAATCAGAAATTGCATATCAAAAACATAATTTATTCGGTCTACGTGCATATGATGGAGACCCGTTTAAATATGCGAAATATTTACCAAGCTACGGCGATAGTATTGCTTATAACGCTAATTATGTACGAGAAAGATATTTAGAAGAAAGTGGTATGTATTATAACGGGTCAACATTAACTGGCATGAACGTGAAATATGCATCAGATAAAGGCTGGGCTAAGAAAATTGCGGGTATTATGGAACGTATTAAACCGTTTCGTGTAGAAGACTATACATATGCAAAAAAATTACCAAAGAATCCTGAAACATTAGATGTCGACGCGTTATCTAATGAAATTCCATATAAAATGTATGCAGACGGTTCAAGCTCAAATGTTGTATCATCAGCTACTTACTATCAGGTACCTTATCCATTTAAATTAAAAATTAAAAGTAGACCAGATGTAGCTGTCGAGGAGAATAAAGTTGGTACAGTAACTCCTGGAACAACCATCTTTATTTATCGTGAAGATCCGAATGGATGGGTAGAATTCTCTTTTGAAGCTAATGGAGAAAAATATTGGACATTAAAAAAAAATTAAGTATGTAATTAAAAAGATCTATTTCACTAGTTTTAAAAGTATGGGATTGGACAATTGATTCTCTAGATTGGAAATACAATAAATTACCCGTTGATGTAGCAGCTGCAAAGATTATTCAAAATGTCTTAGCAGGTGCGACATCCGCATACTTTTTCGGGAAAATGTTGCGCAAAGTAGGTTCATTTTCAACACTATCTCCTGGTTCACCGTAATCTTCAATGATGTAATATTCCTTATCTTTAATGTATATATTGAATATATAAATATATTGTGTTATGATGTGAATTAGAAACTCGCGTGTTTCAAATACAACATTTTTATCTTTTTGATGACCTCTTATCTTTCCGTAAGAGGTCCTTTTTTATCCCTCCGTATTGCATAGCCGCTAAAATACTATGAAAAGATACTAGAGACTACTACAATGTGATATTCTCTAGTATTTTTTCTTTATCCATATTATCTATTGTTGGGTAATTGATGAATTATTAATTTTTGTATAATTTTCACAAAATAACTTTGAACCATTATTTATTTCAATATAAAATAATAAAGGTATATATATGAATAGGTATGTCCTTTTTATGTGATGATAATGCGAATTGAAGCGTAATACTGAAACGGTAAACGAGAAGAATCAGGGCCGAAACAGATAGTAAGGAGCAGACAATACTTATAATGAAAACGTTCATAATGGACTGTCTATGGATGGAGAAAAAATACGAAAAGATAAAAGGGGCAAATGAATATGAACAGAGCCTTTAAAGGTACCGTATTAGCAGGGATAAGTGTGGGTTTCTTGCTAGCTGGTTGTACAATAGAAACATATGTCCTAACGCAGTCCAGAATATAAGCAAGTAGATTAAGTATTCTAAGCAGATAAATGAAGACTATAGCGATGAAGAAATTGAAAGACAACTAAGAGGTATAGCATCCTGACTTTCTAAATAACATGAGTGTTTCTATAGAATGAATCCTTAGGAGGGCTATTGTGGAACCTTTAATCAATGCTATTTTATACTTTGTATTTTTATTTGGAGCACTGTTTCTTATACTGGGTACTGCATTGGTTTTATTAATCGTGGCTGCATTACCAGTAATCTGGAAGAAAAATCTATCATTCCTAATGATTAGCTTAGGTATAAATATACTTGTCATTCCATTGTCTTTTTTTATTGGCGGGATGGCAACAGATTCCCCTGGTAGTACGATGCACGATTTTTGGGAAGTATTTTTGTTTATTCAGATATTTCCGTTTCCCCTAGTACTGCTATCTTTAGTTTGGTGGCTTGTGCGTCGAAAAAAAGAAAAAGTTCATGTGTAGCGTTTTTAATGCAAATAAGCTGTCCGTTTGGGCAGCTTATTATATTTATTACTAAGCGTGATTATTTCCAAAATGAATGCAATACCACTATACAGTTAAATTGAAGGTGAACCATATTGAAATCTTATCAAACTTTAGCCCACTTGTATGCATTAGGACTAGGCTGCGGACTTTGGAATAGAGAGGAGGTTATTTCATGGTGCGATAGGTTGATTGAAGCAAATGATCACCCGCCATATGAAATTATGGAGATATCTTTAATGTCTAAAGCAAAGCTGATATATATAGAATCGGCTTTACTGTCATATAGCCGCATAGTTGATGAAAACCCCTCGGTAAACATCCTTCTTTCAGTCTTAAATGAAAAGTTAGTAGCTCAGAAATGGAATATTAAACAAGCTATTACTTGCTCTACTCGATTACTAGTAAATAGAGGCCTGTATTGGGAAGAAGAATATTTTGATTTATACAGCCTTAATGATAGCTATGACTTAGCACAGGAAGGTATCCATTTTAATGAAAAAGATGTGATTTCTGCTTATATCGATACATTAGGTGTTTTTCGCGTCCATTTTAACGAGTTTGAAGATCTCTATTTACAAGTCATGAAACAGAAGTGGCAAGGGTAGAAGGCAGGAAAAAGAATCATTGAATCGTAAGAGTTACTTCCTGTATTTATCACCAAATTTATCTAGCCAAGACAAATCTGTCTTCGTGTTGATGAATTTTTGTCTCTTAATAACTTAATGCTATCGTTTTTATTTTTTCCGACAGCAAGCTAAGTTAGCATGTTTAATGCATAATGAGACGCCTGTAAATGAGCATTACTATTTAAATTTTTACCAGAGAGTAATTTAGTTAATTAGTAGAAAAAGGAAGGGGCCTATTTGGCTCCTTCCTTTTTCTCATACATACATAACGCTTGTTGACAACTTATGAAATAATAGCATTCATCGCTATTAAAATATAACATTAAAAGCAATTAATTAGATATGTAATTTTGCATATATTGTACTATTTCATGAATAGGAACAAAACTATTTATCTCTTTCTGTATGGAGACAAATAGATTTAGGTTTACTTAAGTTAAGAAGATCTGATCATTGATTACTGGTTAAACCATATTTCTACGTATTTGAAAAAAATTATATTTGATGACGGATCTATTGTCTTTAAGACGGGAGATAAAGTAACAGAAGAAAAAATTAAGAGATTATATTGGGCAGCCAAGGAAGTAAAAGCACAATATCACCGTGTAATTGGAAATGATAAAGCACTAGAACCGGGTAATGCTGATGATGTACTAACAATAGTAATTTATAATAATCCAGATGAATATCAATTAAATAGACAATTATATGGATATGAAACAAACAACGGTGGAATTTATATTGAAGAGAAGGGGACTTTCTTTACATATGAGCGTACGCCAAAGCAGAGTATTTATAGTTTAGAAGAGTTGTTCCGTCATGAATTCACTCACTATTTACAAGGAAGATATGAGGTTCCTGGTTTATTTGGAAGCGGAGAAATGTATCAAAATGAACGATTAACTTGGTTCCAAGAAGGGAATGCAGAATTTTTTGCAGGATCTACACGTACAAATAATGTTGTTCCGCGTAAAAGTATGATAAGTGGCTTATCATCTGATCCAGCAAGCCGTTATACAGTAAAGCAAACTTTGTTCTCAAAATATGGATCATGGGACTTTTATAAGTATTCCTTTGCACTACAGTCTTATTTGTATAATCATCAATTTGAAACATTTGATAAGCTTCAAGATTTAATTCGTGCAAATGATGTGAAAAAGTATGACTCGTATCGTGAATCATTGAGCAACAATACACAATTGAATGCAGAATATCAAGCGTATATGCAGCAGTTGATTGATAATCAAGATAAATATAATATACCGCAAGTAACAAATGATTATTTAATTCAACACGCACCGAAGCCGTTAGCTGAAGTGAAAAATGAAATTGTGGATGTAGCAAATATAAAAGATGCACAAATTACAAAATATGAGTCGCAATTCTTTAATACATTTATTGTGGAAGGCAAGTACACAGGTGGTACATCAAAAGGTGAGTCTGAAGATTGGAAAGCGATGAGTAAACAAGTAAACCAAACTTTAGAGCAGTTATCCCAAAAAGGGTGGAGCGGCTATAAAACAGTTACAGCTTATTTTGTAAACTATCGTGTAAATGCAGCTAACCAGTTTGAATATGATATTGTTTTTCATGGTGTTGCGACAGAGGAAAAAGAAAAAACGACTACTATAGTAAATATGAATGGACCATACAGCGGGATAGTAAATGAAGAGATTCAATTTCATAGCGATGGTACAAAAAGTGAAAATGGAAAAGTTATTTCTTACCTATGGAACTTTGGAGATGGTACAACAAGTACAGAAGCTAATCCTACCCATGTATATGGAGAAAAAGGAACTTATACTGTGGAACTAACAGTAAAAGATAGTAGAGGTAAAGAAAGTAAAGAACAAACAAAAATTACTGTAAAACAAGATCCGCAAATAGGTGAATCCCTTGAAGAGGAGAAGGTACTCCCGTTTAATAAACTTGTAAAAGGAAATCTGATTACTCCTGATCAAACAGATGTTTATACGTTTAATGTTACAGATCCAAAAGAAGTAGAGATTTCTGTGGTAAATGAACAAAATATTGGGATGACATGGGTACTTTATCATGAATCAGATATGCAAAATTATGTAGCTTGTGGTGAAGATGAAGGAAATACTATAAAGGGGAAATTCGTAGCGAAACCAGGGAAATATTATCTGAATGTGTATAAATTTGATGATAAAAATGGTGAATATTCACTATTAGTAAAATAAATTTATTTCCAATATGTATATAATCATTGTTTTTTTAGAAGGGGTCTGTCACGATAGACTCCTTCTGTTTTTTTATTCATACGGTCTTGGAATCTATGAAACTAAGCTTCCAAGCAGTGTCCCAATATGGGAACATACAGGTGACATTCCAGGATTCATTACTTTTACTGAAGGTACACTTGGCGGTAAACATACGTTGGCTGTCAGTTTAAACAGTATGTGTAGTGCTAACAGTCCAAATCCTTTTAAAAATATTTTCATTGCTGAATCTAGCAGGTAGACAAAGAAAAGAGCGTGTTTTGAAAAAAATAACCAAAACACGTTCTTAATATTTTCAGTTGATTATTTTTTATAAAAAGTTTAATCATTTCTACTTATATTGCTCAACTATTTGACCCATTACTTTAAGTTTAAAAGTCATTGTGGAAAATTTAAGTGCTTATAGGGAATACTCAGCTAACTGTTCACCCCAAGATGATAATTCGGTTTCAATAAATCCTGCTTTTTTATATACAAATTTTGCAGTAAGGTTTTCAGGATTATATCCAATCATGATTAACGGAATATTGGTGTAATTATTTCGTCTTATCTCATCAATAATTAGATATATAGCTTGTTTGCCTATACCTTTCCCTTGAAATTCTTCATCAATCATAAGTCTATAAATCCAATAATTTTTATCATCAGGGTCTATCCCAAACATAGTAAATCCTATCATTTTCTCATCAAAATAAATACCTTTTGCATAGAAGTTATCTAGAAATTGAACTTCTGCAATAGAATAAAGGTTGGATGCAATAAATGTTTGTTGTTCTTTTTTAACAGAAAGTCTAATTGCTTCTTTCCAATTACTTTTGTCAATAGCCTTTAAATAAATTTTCTTCAATCTGATACTCTCCTTCCAATGTTGAGGAGGAACCACGTAGTTTATGGGTTAGTGATACGTTATCCACTTGTTTTTTCGCTCAATGAAATAGAAATATTTTCTCATTGACAACGTCTCCTTAAAGGTACAATTCAAAACACATTAATATAATTATATTCTTCCTACTATAAATTATTTTCCTGTTAAAAAAATTCTATTTCTCTACCTAATTTAGCTAAGGTATATGATACCAAATATCGGAAGAATCTCTTTGCAAACAATTTTATTTCACCTTGAATAATGAAAGATTGGTCAGATTTATATTATGGTGAAAACTTCAAACGATTGACTCAAGTGAAAGCTAAATACGATCCAGAAGATATTTTCAATTTCCCATAAAGTATTCCACCTGTTTATAAAAAATAGAATTCCTTGCCTGTTTTAAATTTTGCAATTTATAAAGAATAATAGATAAAAAAGATTGCACGGATAATGAATAAACATGAATCAATTAAAAAAGGAGCACATCACATCGACTTCAAGCTAAGATTTTACACTATCCATAAAGTAAAAAATACGTTATTCCTTTCTCTAATTATGCAGAAGGAATAACGTATTTTTTCATTTTAAGAGGAATTTTATTTTCTTAGCTTGATAGAGATATGTTGTTACTCCATTGGTAAAATAAAGAATTTAATTAGCTTACTAAAAAATTGATTTTAAGTAAGAGGTATATATACAGAATACCACCAGCATTTCTCTCATTTTCCACTTTAATATATGGACTTCAGTATTTGACGCAAATAATTTCTTCTAATAATAAGGTAGTAAATTATTTGTACACTAATAAAGCTCGTGAAGATGAAAATAGAATTTCCTGCAATAGGTAAGTCTATGTGCCTGCTCTGTGCTAAAAACCTTATTCCCAAGAAAGCCACGCTACTGTGAAGAACAGAAATCACAATAGGTATAAAAAATAATATACTAATTTGTTGGGTTACAATTTTTTTTATCTCTCTTTTAGTTAACCCTAATTTAGAAAGCATTTGAAATTGGCTTTTATCTCGATCTAAATCTGTAAATAAACGGAAGTAAAGAAAACTAATTGTAAACACGAAAAATACAACTCCTACTAGTACACTAAGAATAGATAGTATCGCATTCACTTGTTTACCTTCTAACCATTTTAATACCGGGGAATCAAATATAAATGGTGGGCGTCCGTTTCTATAATCATTTGGAATTATCTCTGTAAGTTTTTTAGCCACATCTGCTGTTTCATACATGTTTTTAATTAAGAAACGATAGTCTATATACTGATCGACCTTTGCTTCTTCTAACGGTGTATTTAGAATTGTTTCGTACATTGAATCCGAAACAACGACAGAAAAATTATTAGATGGGCTGATAATATTATCCATTAATATTTTATTACCAGAAAAATTATAATTCATATTACCGTGTTCCAGTGTAAGGGATGAAGACATTTTCTTTAATTCCTCTTGAGAAGCTGCTCTCAAATATATTTTTGATGGTAGGATTAGACTGTCTGTTTCCTTATTTAACGTTTCTGCTGGGTATCCTAGTGTTTTGGCAGTTGCGTTGTAATCAGTCAGTTTCATAATTGGTGTTGCGTGACTTGTTGTATTAAAACCAGTAGAAGTTACTAATTTATATGAGAATCCATCATTATGTAATTGTTTCTCTATTTGAGCAATATGAAATGCCTCCTCCTTGTTGTGTTTATATGATTTATATTCAAATGCATAAGGACTGTTAACTTCCGCTAATGCGCCATTTCCAATAGAAAGGCAAGCACCAATAGAGGTAAAGGCAACTGCGGAAAGTATACTTACTAGAAAGAGTGTTCGTGCGTTATCTGTCATTCGATATGTTAACTCTGAAATCATTAACATATTGGTTTTTTTAAAGAAAGTGTATTGACGATTTTTCAATATTGTAATGACATAAAAGCTGAGCTGAGTAAATAAAAAGTATGTTCCTAATACAGTTAAGAAAACACATAGTAATAGAACATATATCTCAATTCCTTTTTTTAATGCTATATCCAAATAAAACGCTGAGGCATATCCAATGCAAATACAAAGAATTGAGAAGAAAGCTAGCCATTTAGATGACTTTGGTTCCGCTTTTGGTTTTTCTTCAGATTTCATGAGTTCAATTAGCTGTGATACCTTCATTACTCGTACAGTGAAAAAAGAGACAAGTATAAATAAAATAAAAAACATAAGAGATGTCACTAAAATTGCATTAGTAGGAAAATGAAATGGAAGCCCACCTTTTAACAGGAAAAGGGAACCACTTATCAGTAAGATTAATTTTCCAAAAACTAATCCAAGTCCAATCCCAACAATAATTGCAGAACATCCAATTAACATATTTTCCATGAAAATTAGCTTTTTTAATTGTGCATTAGACATGCCATGGAGTAATAAAATCCCAAATTCCTTTTTCCTTGTTTTTAAAAACATAGTAATAGAATAGAGAATGAAAAAGAAGGAGAAAAATATAATTAGATATTGAGCAATTTTAAATCCTTTTGTACTTAAAGAACTCATGGTCTCACTGGTCGATACAAGATTTCCAGTGAAATTAGGATGAAATGCAAGCAATTCAAAAGTAAATAGAATCATCACGGCAAATGTACTACTCAAAAAATGTCCAAGGTATAATCGTTTATTACGAGTGACATTATTATATACAAGTTGACGAAAATTCATGTTACTTACCTCCTAGTAAAGATAGTACATCTGTAATATCTTTGTGAAATTTTGAACGATTGTCATCGCAATAAATTTCATTATAAAAAGATCCATCTGTAATGAAGATTACTCGATCACAGTAACTCGCAGCTACGGGATCATGTGTCACTAGCATCATAGTTACTTGTTGATCTTGATTTAATTTCTTTAGGAGTTCCATCACATCATTTGCCGCTTTTGAATCTAAATTTCCTGTTGGTTCATCTGCTAATATTAATTGAGGAGAATGAATAAGGGCACGAGCAATGGCGGTTCGTTGAGCTTGTCCTCCTGAAATTTCATAGGTTCTTTTATTTAAAATCTGTTCAATCCCTAGTTTTTTGGAAATGACTTCTACTTTGTTGTTCATTTCATTCAAACTTACATTATCTAATGTAAGTGGTAAAACAATATTCTCTTTTACAGTTAGAGTATTCATAAGGTTAAAGGATTGAAAGACAAAGCCTAGTTCACGGCGTCTAAATAATGCTAAATCATTAGAAGATAAACAATGGGGATTTTTTTCGTTAATAAATACTTCTCCTGATGTTGGTGCATCAATAGTAGAAATCATATTCAGTAAAGTTGATTTGCCACTGCCTGATGCTCCCATAATTCCTACAAATTCTCCTTTTTGTATTGTCAAATCAATATTGGAAAGAGCTTTATAAGATACTTTTCCTGTATTATAAATTTTACTTAAGTTACGGACTGTTAATATACTCATAGTTGTTATCTCCTATTCTTTTATTGGCTATATATAATTTAATCTAAAGCATTATAGTCCTCATATTGAATTGTCTTACATTTACCTTACAAGCATGTAAGAATTCTATCTTTTAAGAAAATTATTTTAGAGGAGGTTAAAGATTTAACTCAACATATTTACAGTGTATAACGCCTATTAAATTAAAGGAAGGAACCTATTAAATTTCCTAATAGGCTCCTTTTTTTAAGGCGAAAATTTCAAATATAGAGTTATACTTCAAATCGTTTGCGTTTTCATACAAATTTTATAAAGTTAAAAATTTCTTGTTTTATTTTAGCTTTATATTGATAAGATACTAGCATCCAATTTTTTTATGATTCAATCCAGGATAAAATATCTACTACCGTTTGATAGGCAGTGCATAATGACCAAAAGATAAATCCAGCAAGGCACTTGATTCTTGACGCAGTAACAGATCTTTCGGACGGAACATAAAGGACCCATCAGCATTGATGGAAGTATCAGGGTCTAGAATTCCTTGGGAGGCAAGTGCCTGAATCGATTGGACTGCCCAGTCGTCTGCGGCATCAAGTAATTTAACTTTAATAGCTTTATCAGGTTGAATCGGTTTCAAGTCTTGAATTTGCTTAACGTTTTGAATCATGGTTGCTGCGACCTGTCGGGTAATCGGAGTAGCACGAATATACTCTGGAATTCCATTCATCATTTTTTCCCTTGCCTCCTTGGATTCGTCTGGAAAACCATTCCATCCGTGAGCAAGTAACAGCGTATCCGCAAATTCTCCTTGTGTCATGGTGTCCATCGGATTAAATAGATTATCTGTTTTAGCACCCATAATGTTTAGAGCATGAAGGTTATCAATGTGACTTCTATATTTACTCTTTGCTGGCACGTCATCAAACGGTGATTTGTTGTTAATTTTCTGAGCATCTGCTACAAAATCAAGGCTTTTAGGAGAGGTGTAGTGAAAATATGTGATTTCTCCTGCTGAATTCTTTTTGAAAGCGACTTTATTGCCTTCTGAATCCTCAAATAACAATGGATGAATCATTTTGAGAACTTGTTTTCCCGTTGTTCCACCCTCCATGATCAAATTCCCATTTTCATAAGTAAAATGAGTGCGAATGGCAGCGAAACGCGTATTCTGGAATAAACCCAAGTATTTATGAGCCTCTTTTTCCTCTAACGGGAGATAACTTGTTTTTACTTCATTCTTCTTAGCGGGGAAATAGTGATCCATGAGAGCTTCATATATGTCTATACTCATCATTGAATCATTATTGTAAGACATGAAGAATGCTGTTTTTTGTTCAGGCACTAAAATCAGCAGTGATTGATGCCCAGGCATACTTCCACCTTTCATTACAACATGTTGACCGTTAGCAAATTTATTAAAAGGCGTTTCAAATCCAATTGTCGCAACAGGGACTGTCTTATCATCAAAAACTTGATAGGCATGCATCATATCTATGCCTTTTTTACTTACAATTTCTTTGTCTTTAAACGTTCCTTTCTGTAGTTGCATAATCATGTATTTTGACATGTCTTCCGCAGTAGATAAAATGCCTCCTTGTGGTGTATCCCTTAAACCGCTCCCACTTGTTGGAATCGGATCACCTGTGGGACCATAATGTGTAGCCATTCTTTTGAGAAGGTCAGGCGTAAAACTCATACTCGTAGATTCCATATCTAATGGTTTGAAAATATTTTTTTCCATATATTTCGAGAAAGGGGTGTTAGTAGCATTTTCTACTGCAAACCCTGCGAGCGCAAATGAGACGTTGTCATACGTATAAGCTTCCCCTGGTGGCCGTATCACCGTTGGCATATGCTTAGAGAAAAATTCTTTCATGGGTATACTATTATGAACGTATTCGGGTCCAGTTATATTTGTGAGATCCGGAAAATCTACCCCGCTAGTATAAGTAAGCATATCAAACAGGGTGAGAGGTTTCCCTGTTTGATTAGGAATTTGTAATCCACCAAGGTATTTTTGTACATCTTGATCTAGTTTAAGCTTTCCTTTATCGACTTGCTGCATCACAGCCAAAGCAGTAAAGGTTTTTGAGACTGAAGCGATTTGAAAGACCGTGTCCTTAGTGACAGGGATTTTCTTTTCTTTATTGGCATATCCATATCCTTTATTGACAACGACCTTTCCATCATGAACGACGACAAAACTAGAACCGTTCACATTATACTTCTTCATTTTTTCTTCAAATAACGGGTCTGCAAAAGATTCTATTTCTTTTTTATTAGTAGGTCCTTCCATCATTTGAATATTAGTTGAGGATGTTAATGGTTTTGATTTTTCAGCTTCTAATAATTGTTGGGAACACGCAGAAATCATGGTTGAAGAAGAAAGAAGAACTGCAACGATCCCCAGTTTGTTAATTGCTTGTTTCATTTTTGTAAGCTCCTTTAATTGATTTGTTTTTTTGTTAGCGAAACGAGTTAGCACCCGTTAGCGTATGAACAGAGTGTAGCAAGAGGCCAGTCATAGTAGGTAGTGAGTTTTTGTCATATTTATAAAGGAGAACAAAATTGAGTGGATAAGGCTGTATTAATAGTTATGTCATAAAAGTCATGACATTTTGACACTACCGTGTGTGACAGAAAAACATTTAGAATCAAGGAGCAGTTTTTAACGCATTAACAATAAATGGGGAGGGGAGATCTACATTGTGTATGTTAAAAAATATAATGAGGCGTGAAAGGGGAAATAGGGATGATTTATTTATGAAAAACAAACCAGTAATAAGAGTGGTTCTTCTAGGGTTAACATACATGCGGAAAAAGAGGGATTTATCGTTTGTTAGAATACAATTGCATTTATGAAAAAATAATTAGCAAGATAATTACAAATGTAATATTGAACTTTTAATAGAGGTGATAGCTGTGTGCTTAGTATGAAACAGCTAATAACCATCTACACAATATGAATAGAGGAGAGGGAGAATCTTATGAAAACAAGTAGGCAAATTACGAGTGCAAGTCTGACCCTTTTAATGGCTGGAAGTTCTTTGTTATATACAACACCAAGCTCAATTGTAAAAGCAGAGCCCAATCAAAATGTATCTAATTCGTTACAAACAAATACTCAAAGAGATCGTACTTCCGTCAAGAAAGCAATGCGGGATACACTACAACTTGGATACCCAGGGATACTCGCCAAAATTTCAAAGGATAGAAAAACGTGGAGTTATGCTGCTGGGGTAGCGGATCTGAGAACCAAAAAAACAATGAAAGCAGATTATCGCTTTCGTATTGGCAGTGTTACGAAGACATTCATTGCAACAGTGCTACTTCAATTGGCTGGAGAGAACCGCTTGAATTTAGATGACTCCATCGAAAAATGGTTGCCTGGCGTCATTCAAGGAAACGGATATGATGGTAACCAGATTACGATTCGGCAGTTATTGAATCATACAAGTGGGATTGCTGAATACTTAAAGTCAAAAGACTATGATATTATGGATACAAAAAAATTGTATACGGCTGAAGAATTAGTAAAGATGGGAATTTCTATTCCACCAGACTTTGCTCCAGGTAAGGGCTGGTCTTATTCAAACACAGGATACGTAATACTAGGTATGCTTATTGAAAAAGTAACTGGAAACAGCTATGCGGAAGAGGTTGAAAATCGGATTGTTGAACCGCTCGAATTGTCGAATACATTCCTACCTGGTAATTCAACTGTTATTCCAGGTACCAATCATGCCCGTGGATATTTCCAACTAGACGAAGCAAGTGAGCCAAAAGACGTTACATATTCTTACCCAGGTAACTCGGATGGAGATATGATTTCTACTGCTGACGACTTGAACAAATTTTTCTCTTACTTACTTAGTGGCAAATTACTGAAGAAACAGCAACTAAAACAAATGCTTACTACAGTTCCTACAGGAATAGTAGGAATGGATGGTTATGGTCTTGGAATCTATGAAAATAAACTTCCAAACGGTGTCTCGATTTGGGGACACACAGGTGGATCTCCAGGTTTTTCTACCCTTGCTGGAGGCACAATTGGAGGCAAGCATACATTAGCCGTCAATTTGAACAGCATTAAAGTTAATAGTCCTGATCCTTTTAAAAATATTTTACTTGCTGAATTTAGCAAGTAGACAAAAAGGAAAAATAGATAAATTTTGTCATAGTTTTTATAGTTGAAAATATCCTTTTCTGGTTCAAAAAACACCTTAATTTTAAAGTTTTTTAAAATTAAGGCAGTAAATGCTGTTAAGCTAATAAAACAAAATCCTCTGTAACATGAAAAACGTTATTCTTTCTCTAGAATCATAGGAAAGGATAACGTTTTTTTACATTTGGGGTAAAGCAGGTTCCTAATTTGATGGACATATGGCAGTACCCTATGCCTATCAAGTTAATAGAACTGAGTTTTCTTAAAATAAAAACCACCGAATTATAGAAGTGGTTTTGAGCGTAAGGAATTTGTAAGAAAGGAGTAAGAAAAAAGAGATTTTCATTGTGTATGATCAAAATGTAGAGAAGAACGAGAGGGGAAATAGATACTATATATTTATATAAAAACAAATTCATTAACAAAACTCTATGGAAGAAAAGAAGAAATTACAGAGGTTAACATACATCTGAAAAAGAGGGATTAATCATTTATTAGGTCAGAAAGTTGTTTGTAGAAATAATTGATGCATAGATGATTGCAAATTCAGTGTTGACTTTTATCATTGGGAGAGTTGATAGCTGTGTGGTTAGCATATGACATAGCTATTAACCATCAATACAATTTAAATAGAAGAGAGGAATTCTTTATGAAAACACGCAGTAAAATTACATGTGCAAGTCTAGCACTTTTAATAGCTGGAAGTTCCCTGTTATACATAACACCAACATCAATTGTAAAAGCAGAACCTACGCAAAATGTATCTAGTTCGTTACAAACAAGTACGCAAAACGATCGTACTTCTGTTAAGAAAGCAATGCGAGATGAACTGCAACTTGGATACCCGGGAATACTCGCTAAAATTTCTAAGGGGGGTAAAACTTGGAGTTATAGTGCTGGGGTAGCGGATCTGAAAACTAAGAAACCAATGAAAGCAGATTTTCGCTTTCGCATTGGCAGTGTGACGAAAACGTTCATTGCAACAGTTCTACTTCAATTATCTGGAGAGAACCGTTTGAATCTAGACGACTCCATTGAAAAATGGTTGCCTGGTGTTATTCAAGGAAACGGATATGATGGTAACCAGATTACGATCCGGCAAATATTGAATCATACAAGTGGTATTGCTGACTATGTAAATTCAAAAGACTTTGATATTATGGATACAAAAAAATCGTATACGGCTGAAGAATTCGTAAAGATGGGGATTTCACTTCCCCCGGACTTTGCCCCAGGAAAGGGTTGGTCTTATTCAAACACAGGATACGTATTACTGGGGATCCTTATTGAAAAAGTAACCGGCAACAGTTATGCCGAAGAGGTTGAAAACCGAATTATTGAACCGCTTGATTTGTCAAATACATTCCTACCTGGCAATTCAAGCGTGATTCCAGGCACCAAGCATGCCCGTGGCTATTTCCAACTAGACGGAGCAAGTGAGCTAAAAGACGTTACTTATATTAACCCAGGTAGCTCGGATGGAGATATGATTTCTACTGCTGACGATTTAAACAAATTCTTCTCTTGCTTACTAGGTGGTAAATTACTGAAGGAACAGCAACTAAAACAAATGCTTACTACAGTTCCTACAGATAGAGAAGGAACCGGATATGGTCTTGGAATCTATGAAACTAAGCTTCCAAACGGTGTCTCGATATGGGGACACCAGGGTAAAGTTCTAGGCTTTACCACTTTTGCTGGTGGCACACTTGGAGGTAAGCATACATTGGCCGTCAATTTGAACAGTCTTAAAGCTGATAGGCCTGATCCATTTAAAAGTATTTTACTTGCTGAATTTAGCAAGTAGGTAAAAAGGAAAACCAGATAAAAAGTGAGTTTTAGGAATTAGAATAAATGTATCTTAACAGTAATAGGGGGGGAATAGTTTAAACTGGGATCCTTAGAGCATGTCAAAAAACTAATAAGTAAGTATTTCAGGAGGGTTTTATGAAAAAGAAAATGATTATTGCAATTGTTGCTTCTGCTATAACAATGTCTCATTTTGTAGGAAATACTTATGCAGATTCGAAAACAGAGGTTTCTGTTACAGCTCCCTACAATACAAATCAAATAGTGAAATGGTTAGAAGCACATGCAAAGCCTTTAAAAACAACTAATCCAACTGCATCTCTTAATGATTTGAAACCACTTAAGGATATGGTAGGTTCAGCCTCAATTGTAGGTTTAGGTGAAGCTACGCATGGGGCTCATGAAGTTTTTACGATGAAACACCGCATTGTTAAGTATTTAGTATCTGAAAAGGGCTTTACCAATCTAGTTTTAGAAGAGGGATGGGACAGGGCCTTGGAACTTGATCGATATGTTCTTACTGGCAAGGGAAACCCAAGCCAACATTTATCACCTACATTTAAGACGAAAGAAATGCTAGATTTACTTGATTGGATTCGGCAATATAATGCTAATCCAAAACATAAATCGAAAGTACGTGTCATCGGGATGGACATTCAATCAGTAAACGAAAATGTTTATAATAATATAATAGAATATATTAAAGCGAATAATTCAAAACTGTTGCCTAGAGTAGAAGAGAAGATAAAAGGGCTTATTCCTGTAACAAAGGATATGAATACTTTTGAAAGCCTTACGAAAGAAGAAAAAGAAAAGTATGTTTTAGATGCTAAACAAATTAGTGCTTTATTAGAGGAAAATAAAAGCTATTTAAATGGAAAATCTAAAGAGTTTGCATGGATAAAGCAAAATGCTCGTATTATTGAACAGTTTACTACAATGTTAGCGACACCTCCTGATAAACCAGCGGATTTTTATTTGAAACATGATATTGCAATGTATGAAAATGCGAAGTGGACTGAAGAACATTTAGGAAAAACCATTGTATGGGGACATAATGGACACGTTTCGAAAACAAATATGCTTCCTTTTATATATCCTAAAGTAGCTGGGCAACATTTAGCAGAATATTATGGAAAACGGTACGTATCTATTGGAACGTCAGTTTATGAAGGACAATACAATGTGAAGAATAGCAATGGTGAATTTGGCCCCTATGGAACATTAAAATCGGATGATCCAAACAGTTATAACTACATCTTTGGACAAGTTAAAAAAGATCAATTTTTTATTGATTTACGTAAGGCAAACGGCGTGACAAAAACTTGGTTAAACGAACAACATCCAATTTTCGCTGGAATAACTACCGAAGGGCCTGATATACCAAAAACTGTTAATATATCATTAGGTAAAGCGTTTGATATACTTGTTCAAATTCAAAAAGTGAGTCCATCTCAACTACATCAATAAATTTGTAATAATGTGGCTCAACGAAGTGTAGTATTTATGATAGTGTTAAGTGTCAATAGAGTTGTTTAGAAATGTCAGTTAGGTTATTTCATTAAAGGATTATTAGATGGAATAAATGTTTTTAAATTAGAGACGATGTGGGATAGAAGCACAGTATCATTAAGTTAACAAAATAAAATTATCCCTAAGTAGATAAAATGAGGAACTAAGGAATTTATCCCACATTAACGGACAATAAGAGCTCAACCTCAAAATGTAGCGAAAACAAAGAAGTTAGGTTGGGTGGGTTGCCCGTAAAAAACTGATTGGTGAGGGCTGATTAAAGTTTACTTTATACGTGTGATGGACTAAATCAAGAAATTGATTAGGGTACGTCGTTTCTTTTAGGAATCCTTATTATAAGGATTCCTTTTTTGTACCAAAAAATTTTCAAAGAAAAAAGATAAGATCGGGAACACAATCTTATCTTTAACATAAAGAATTAGCGTATGAACAGAGTATAACAAGCGGCGAGTCATAGTCGATAGTGAACTTCTGTCATGTTTATAAAGAACAACAAAAATTGAGTAAATAAGGCTGTATTGATAGTTATGTCATACAAACCGTGACATTTTGACACTAAAGTATGTGACAGAAAAATACTTAGGATTAAAAAAGTAGTTTTTAACACATTAGCAATGAATGAGGAGGAGAGATATTAATGACGAAAGCATTAGCTCAAAAAACTTTGCAAGATTTTTATTTCTTATTATTTACCTTTGTATCCGGCTTTTTTTACTTTTGTTTCTATCTAGTCAGCATTACATTTGCATTAGTAATGACGATTATCTTTTTGGGTATTCCCTTGTTGGCGTGGGTGCTGCAAACAACTCACACGTTTGTTCAGTATGAGCGCATTCAAACGAAGATTTATACAGATATATCAATAGATTTATTCGAACCAAGAAAAAAAGAGGAAGGAGATAAATGGATTAAAGCGATAGATACAATCCTCAATAATAGCAACTGGAGGGCTATTTTTTGGCTCATGCAGAAATTTTTTGTCGGAATAATGAGTCTTATATGTGCTGTTTTACTGTATGTAATGCCACTAGTATGTATCGTTACCCCCTTACTTTTTCAATATTTTAATATATACTTATTGGGCATTGCAGTGAATTCATTGGAGGTGGCAATTTTTGTCATGATTGTTGGTTTCATTCTCATCTGGATACATAATCTTATTGGAAACGACTTAGTTCGAATTATTGGAATGTACACGCGTTTCATGTTTAAAGCTATAAAGGAGTGATAATTTGTTTAAGACTTTAAAACTATGGTTTTGGTATGATTGGGCCTTGCTTTGTATACGCTTTATTGTTTGGCTATCATTAATATCAACGACTATCCACCAACAAGATCATTTAACAGTACCACTTTGGATCATAATCCTTTGGGAAGTCGTTTCATTTTCAGTACCTTGGATTTGTTTAATGTTCAGTTATCGCTATTATTTATTTACTGAAATAATATTATTTGGCGGAGTTTGTTTCTATTTAACTTTATTATTTCCGTTAGCGTATCTTGCTTTTTTAATGCCAACTTTTATGATTGCGGCAAATAGCGTTCATAAATCTTACCGCTGGTCGGGTCCTATTACAATTATTTTGTTCCCGTTGCTTATTGCGATATTTTCCAAAGTAACAGATTTATGGGTAATCATCCTACAACTCAGTTTAGCTTTTGCTATGGGCTCTTTCTTTCGTTTACTGGCTATTAATTACCGTCAAAGTGAAATTATTCGGAACCAGAAACATGTATTGGAACAGTACGTATCCCAAGTTGAGCGGATTACATTACTGGAGGAACGTGATAGGCTCTCAAAAGACTTACACGATACGATGGGACATTCCTATACTTCAATTATTATGGGGATGGAAACATTGCGTATGGAATTAAAGTCTAAAGAAGGAGAGCAGCAGCTAGATTCATTATTACAATTGGCCCGTAACAGTATGGAAGAAGTAAGACTGTATTTACACCAATTAGATTTATCACAAGAGTCGCTTCCCTTAGCTACCACACTACAACAATTGACAGAGGAATTTAAGAAACATGCAAAAGTAAATGTACGTACTCGAATAATAGGGGAAGAGTATATAGTCTCCAAACAATCAAAAATGACACTATATCGGAGCTTGCAGGAATCACTAACAAATGCTGTTCGCCATGGGCATTCCACAGAAATCATTGTGTCACTTCATTTTGAACCACAACAGATAAGATTGGATGTACAGGATAATGGCTGTGGGGTAGAAGAGTGGAAGGATGGCTTTGGATTAACTGCAATGAAAGAGCGTGTAAGTCAGTCACAAGGAAGAGTCATTGTTTATTCCAAAAAAGGGGAAGGGACATTAATTTCATGTGTTTTACCGAAACAAGTACAACTTTCTAATAAACAAATTCGTCTGTGTATTGTCGATGATCATTCTTTTATCCGAGAAAGTCTTCATACAATTTTGAGTGGGCTGGAGGATTTACAAGTAGTGGGAATGGCTGAAGATGGAGAACAGGCTTTGGAATTGTGCGGGAGACTAAAACCAGATGTAGTATTAATGGATTTAGAGATGCCAAATCTGGATGGGATTCATGCAACTAAAATGATTAAGAAAAAATGGCCGGACATTCGTGTACTCATTCTGTCAACCTTCCAGAATACAGAAAGGGCCAAAGAAATCATACGAAATGGTGCGGATGGATATGTACTGAAATCCATAGATTCGCGTGAACTAGCTGAATCAATTCGTCTAGTCTATCGAGGAGGCACGATGATTACTCATGACTTGTTCCATAGGATGTGGGAAGAAAATGAAGAAACAGGATTATTTGAATCACGATCAGCTGGAATAGAGTATGGATTGACGAAACGAGAATTAGAGATTTTGAAACTATTATCACAAGGAAGCCGTTATAAAACAATAGCTTCGACACTTTACTTGTCAAACGGAACAGTAAGAAATTACGCCTCCAATCTCTATGAGAAGCTAGGAGTTAAAAATCGAGAAGAAGCAGTACAAAAGGCAAAAGATATAGGATTACTTTCATGACTCTCCCACTTGAACTAGTTAGCTGAAGTTAATGGGGAACTTACAGATGATGCAGGACATCACTACCCAATCCCACATTTGAAACTACAATGAAAAATAAAGATTTGGAACGCCTCTGCTTTTTTGTGAAAAAAGTTGTTTAAAAAGGTTATTTGAATTCTCATATCGAAAAAGTAAAACACTATAGACGAAGACTATAAAATTTGTAGACTATAACTAAATTTGAAACAAGGTTTAAGGTAGATGAATGTCTTATTGAAACCTATCTTTACAAAGGACTGGTAAATAGTTTTCATATTTGTTAGTACATCGGTTCTAAATCTAAAAATAAAATAGGTATTTGGGTCAATAACATCTTTGATTTAAATGTTATTGACCCAATTTAGAAAATATCTATTAAGTTGCCATGAGTAATTTTAGAATTGAAAGAGGGAATTTCGTAAATTCGGGGATAATAGTACTCACTAAATTAAAGCTCTCTATAAAGAGAAGAATTTAGAAACTAAAGAAATCAGTGTGAAGGTGCTTGATTGTAGTCAAATATAAAATATGTTGTTTTGAGTTGAAGTAAGATGTGTAATTGAAAAAGATAACAGGATAATATATTTCTAATTATTTAAAGGGAAGGGGATGTGATTGAGGTGAATAATACATATAATGAAAAGACGCATACATTGATTAAACAATTATTAAAAAAGTTTTCACCAAAAGTTCCTGGCTTTGTATATATGGCCAGTTTTGATAGCGGAGTAACGTATAAAGGTGCAGTTGGCTTAGCTTCTATAGAGGAAAATCTACCGATAACCACAAAGAGCGTTTTTAATATCGCCTCAGTTTCTAAACAATTTACAGCGTTTTCTATATTACTCTTAGAACAAGAGGGAAGATTGAGTTTAGATGATTCAATTGTAAAGTTTGTCCCTTCTATAGGAACATATGCTGAACCAGTAACATTGAGGCATCTAATTCATCATACTGGCGGACTAGTTGATTATATGGAATTGGCTCAAGCAGAAAATATTAAATTTACTGATATATTAACTGTGGAACAATCGCTAAAACACCTTAATGGTCATCAAATTGCAAGGTTCCCTGTTGGCACAAAATTTGAGTATAGCAATACAGGATATTTTTTATTGTCATTGGTGGTAGAGAAGGTAAGCGGGAAGTCTTTACGTCAGTTTGCAAAAGAACGTATTTTTGATTCTTTAAATATGAAAGACACAACAATTGTAGATTGCTACCCAACTACTATATCAATTGCTAGGGGGTATTCAAAGAATGAACAAGGAGCATATATGGTCTATGAAAGCCCTTGGGAACATACAGGTGATGGGGCAGTTCATGCAACAGTCGAAGACCTGGTAAAGTGGGGAGAAAATTTAACTACGGGTACCGTTGGCGGAAAAGAACTTGTTAAAAGAATGAGCGAAATAGGTCCGGAAATTTCTCCAACTGGGGAAACAATTATTGACAATGAAGATTATGCTTTTGGGCTAAGGCTTGCAGAAGGTTTTAACTGTCGATACTTGGAACATTCAGGTAGCTGGGCAGGTTATCGTTCATACTTCATGCGGTTTCCAAAAGAATATTTGACTGTTGTAGTACTAAGTAACTATGATGGATTTGACTCTAAAAAATATGCTAATGAAATAGCGGGAATTATTTTAGAAAAGTAAAAAATAGGGTGTAGAAGAGTATCTGGATTTGGTTAACCACAAGTTGTTTTAGGTGTAATTGATTTTGGGAACGGAAGGCAGGCATATATTTATGCCTGCTTTTTTGTATTAAAATGAACATAGATATTAATTTTTTTGTAAATATGGAACAATGTCATTACTTACAATGTCTATTAAGCGTTGAAACATTTTTTATGTAATAAATTAAGAAAGGAATAATGATTTTTAATTAAGGGAGAAGATTGAATTGAAAAAATTATGGATGCTGTTTTTCATTTGTTTCGCAGTTATGTTGGTAGGATGTAATAAAAACGAACCGCCAAAACAAGCATTTGAAGAATATATTAATTTATGGAATGATAAAAAGTTTGCAAATATGTATGATCATTTATCAGATCGTGCCAAAAAATCGATTTCTAAAAAAGAATTCACAGAAAAATATCAAAAAATCTATGAGGGGATTGGAGCTAATAATTTAAAAGTTAAAATGAAAGGAGAGAATACGAAAGATAAAGAGCTTTTTCTTTTTGAAGTTAAGATGGATACGGATGTAGGACCAGTTTCATTCATCCATGAAGCAAAACTTGTGAAAGATAAAGAGTCTTGGAAAATAGATTGGACGCCAGACTTCATCTTCCCAGGTATGAAAAAAGATTACAAAGTACGTATGCAAATAGAGCAAGGAAAACGCGGAGAAATATATGATCGAAATGGAAAAGGGCTTGCAACGAATGGTAAAGCAACTGAGGTTGGAATTATTCCAGAGAAACTAGGCGAAACAGCAGCGCAAACGAAAGAAATAGTAGCACAATTACTTGATATGTCTACAGAAGAGGTCGAACAAAAACTCACAGCAAAATGGATAAAACCAGACTCCTTTGTACCAATTGGTATTTTAAAAGAGGGAACCAGACAGAATGATTATATTGAATTAGAAGGAGTTTCATCTCGCCCAGTAAATATTCGTACGTATCCATTAGGTGAAGCAGCGGCACACTTAACTGGATATATAGGAAATGTGAATGCGGAGGAGTTAAAATCACTTCAAAAACAAGGTTATCAAGCAGATGATTTAGTAGGTAAGACTGGTTTAGAGAAAGTGTTAGAAAATAAATTGCGTGGTGAAAAGGGTGGACGCGTATTTATAGAAGATGAGAAGGGGAAAGAGATTAAAAACGTAGCAAAAAAAGAAGCAAAAGAAGGAGAAAATGTTACGTTAACAATTGATGCTGCAATTCAAGAAAAAATCTTTAATGAGATGAAAACTGAAGCAGGGTCTAGTGCAGCGGTCAATCCTAAAACAGGTGAAACAATCGCACTTGTAAGTAGCCCTGCTTATAATCCAAATATAATAGTTAGAGGAGCATCGAAAGCCCAACGAGAAGCATGGAGTAACGACTCGAAACTACCAATGACGAATCGCTTTACACAAGCAATTGTACCAGGTTCCGTATTTAAAACGATCACAGGTGCAATTGGTTTGGAAACAAACACAATAAATCCGAAGGAAGAATTTAAAATTCAAGGATTGAAGTGGACAAAAGATTCATCTTGGGGAAATTACTATGTAACGCGTGTGAAGGATGCAAGTCCAATTGATTTTGATAAGGCAATGAAGTACTCTGATAATATTTATTTTGCTCAACAAGCTTTGAAAATAGGAAAAAATCAGTATGTAAATGAACTGAAGAAATACGGTTTTCATGAAAAATTACCAATCGAATACGAATTTCCTATTTCAATCATTGCAAGAGATGGGATAAGAAACGATATCCAACTAGCAGACACAGGCTATGGACAAGGACAAGTATTAATGACACCACTTCATTTAGCATTAACATATGCACCGATTGTGAATGAAGGGAATATTCCGCCGCCACATCTTTTAAAAGAAGCAAAAGTAGCGGGGAATTGGAAAGAAAATGTGGTTTCTAAAAAGAATCAAGACATATTAAAGAGTGCATTAATCAAAGTCATTAATGACCCTGATGGCGCAGGGAGAATTGCAAAGGTTGATGGTGTAACGCTTGCTGGTAAAACTGGTACAGCAGAACTGAAAGAGTCGAAAGAAGCAGAAGGAAAAGAACTGGGATGGTTCGCAGCTTTCGATGCAAATGCGCCAGACATGATTGTTACCATGATGATTGAAGATGTAAAAGGAAGAGGAGGAAGTAATGTTCCAGGTGAAAAAGTAAAACATGTATTTCAGAAATAACACTTAATTATAAGGTGAATTTTTTCACTACATTTATTATATGTTTACTTAACTCAAAGGTATAAATTGGGGGGAATATAGAGCAATTAAATTTCAAAAAAGCATTCTTTCTAATCGAGAATGCTTTTTTGCTGCGACTCTAGAAAATTGATGCCTTACCTTTATTTTCATTTCTGAAAAGTTGGCATTGCTAATGGTAAATAGAAGAGTATAGCAAGTTGAAATGGACAAGTGGAGTGTTACGTTAAATTCAAAAAACAGATTTTCATGAGTAGAATTTTATCATTGTATGCTTTACTTGTTTTTTAGTAGTATTATTCTGCTTGAAAAAAGATAAACAATGGAACAAATGAAACTTGTATCTTGTCTATATATTGAAACCATAATAAAAGTGAGGGCAGTTTTTATGTTTATTCAAATAAGTTTGAGGTGTGGAAATGGAACAGACGTTTATTGAAAAGTGTAATCATGATGAGCTGGACTATGTTATAAAAGACTATTGGCAAGATGTATGGAATTATTCATTTATTATTACGAAAGATCCACACTTATCAGATGATATCACGCAAGATGTATTTATAAAGGTGTTTAAAAATTGGAATTCATTTCGAAAGGAGTCATCTATTAAAACGTGGATTTTAAAAATCACAAGAAATACGGCAATAAACTATTTGAAATCCTCCTATTTTAAAAGGATATCTTTAATAGGATTTTTTAGTGACGATAAGCAATCCCTGTCAGCAGAACAAGAATTTTTTAACCAAGAAGAGATGAATGAGGTGTGGAAGGTTGTATTAAAACTACCTAAAAAGCACCGTGAAATAATTATATTGGACGCAAAATATGAATTATCATATGAAGAAATGGCTGAAACATTAGGAGTATCCATTGGAACTGTAAAATCGAGATTAAGTAGAGCGAGAAGTAAGGTTTCAAAATTAATAGGGGAGGGTAGTAGTGATGAACAATAAACAAAATCCTGACTGGTATAGAAAAATAAAAAAAGGCCCAATGGAGAATCGTAAAGATGAAGAAGAATTTATTTCTAAAATAAAGCAGTCTATATACGAAAATAATGAAGTGGATTTTGTAAAACATAAAAGACCATTTCGTAAAAAAGCATTACCTATTGTAGTTGTTTTAGTTTGTACAATGTTATTTTTCATTGTTCAACAACCTTGGCTTGATGATAATAAATCACCAGTACAAAGTAGTACTCAAATTAAGCCTAAAACAAAAGATGAGTCTGCTCAAGATCCATCATTAAAACAATTTATGAATGAACTATATCAAAGTACGAACTCAAAAAATGAAAATGACCTGTACAAAGCGTTAAATGATGAAGTTCTATTTAAAGGGAAGAGTTATAAGAAGGATGAACTGAAGTTTGATGAAGATATTTTTCATGAGTTGCAAGTCGCCCTTACAATGGGGGGAGAGTTTGGAAATGATACAAAGCAAGTATATAAAGTACCAAGTGGATTGACGGAAAGTAACCAACCAAAGCAAGCACATTTTATATATGCAACTGTTACTGGAAATAAAACAAAAATTTTAGCAGAACCAAAGCGAGAATCACAAGTTTTATATGAAGTATCTAATGAAATGGTAAAAGCTTGGATTCCAGAAAAAGTGCAGAATGATGGATATATAAAAATATCGACAATTAACGGTAATACTGGATATGTACAGAAAGAGTACATTTTAACTGATATTAAATATTCATTTATGTTCGAAAAGAATAATGAAGGTATATGGAAAATAATAAATATAGATTCTATATGGTAAAAGAGGAAGGTTCACTTTAATGAACCTTCCTCTTTGTTTTTATTCTCTTTTTGAAGAGTATTCCAGTACTCTAAAATTTCTGATGTAACGAGAGCGGCAATGTTTTTTTCGGAATTACTGCCAGGAATAACGACAGAAATAGCAATTTGTGGATCTTCAGTAGGAGCATATGCAATGAAAAGAGAATGATTTATCATTCTTTCTTGCTCATTTGGAAAACCTGTAATACCTGTTTTACCTGCGACGTCAAAGGGCAACTTTTTAATTTCCTCTATATTTTGACTCATTCCACCTTGCACGACACGCCAAAAGTTCATCGGGTAACGATTTGAACTTTCTAAAATGGTTTTAAACTTTTTGGTTTCCTTACCATCTTGACCAATAATCGCACTTACGATTTGAGGTTTATATTTATCACCTTTACTTGCCAATGTTGCTGCATATTGAGCGAGTTGAAGAGGAGTATGCACTTCATTTCCTCCCCAAGAGGCATTTAATAAAGCAGAAATCCCATTTTCAAATTTATTAGATGGATGGAATTCATATTGTCCGTCTTCTTCAAAGGGCAAATCAATCCCGGTTTTAGAACGTAGGCCGAATTGCATTAAATAATCTGTCCATATATGTGCCACTTTTTCTATATTTCCATTATTTTGGTTGAATAAGGGCAGAGCTACTTTTGCTGTCATAAATGTGTTAGATGAATTAATGATAGCCTGCCTCGGTGTAATCTCACCTGTTGGTGTTCCAGGTGCATTCGTAATGTTATTTTGATTATCATACTGAAAAGTACCTTTATCTAAATAAGTATCTTCGGGTTGAAAAAGTTTTTCGTTTAATCCAATTAAAATAGTAAGTGGTTTTATAGTAGAAGCCATATTTACATAAGATTCACCATACTTTAATTTTTGAATCGCTTTATTTTGCGAAAGAGATTTAATATTTTCTTTTCTAGAAGATACATGTGTATTTAATATATTTGGATCAAAAACTGTCGAGTTGACCATAGTTAAAATCGCGCCAGTTTTTGCATCGCTCACTACAGCATAACCAGCTTTAGCATCAGGTGTTTTCTTAATTTGCGATCTTAATGCTTCTTCTGCCTTTTGCTGCAACTCAGAGTCTAAAGCTAGCCGTACATCTTTTCCTTTTTGTACTTTTTGAATGTTCCATAAGAACTTTTTATTATTCAATTTAAAAATAAGAGTTTTACCTGGTTTTCCTTTTAAATCATTTTCATATTGCAGCTCAATCCCGCTTTTTCCAACAGCCATATGCTTTGAATTAAGGTCATTTTCTACATACCCAATTACTTGTGAACCAATTTCGTGTTTAGGATAATATCGAATCCATTCATCTTTAATTATTACATTATTGGGTTTGTTTTTGTTTATGAATGCAAGTTCATTCTCAGTTATATCAGAGTATAACGGTATATCATTCATAGTCTGCTTTTTACAAGATTGTTGTAATTGAGATTTTATGTTCTCTGTAGAAATATCATGTTGAAACTCGCTTGAAAATTGATTAAAAAAAGCTAATGTGCTTGATGTATCTTGTTTCGATAGCTTTTCATCATTAGAAGTGCAATATAGAGACTTAACTTTCTTATTTGTAGCTAGTATTGCACCATTTTGATCAAAAATCTTTCCTCTTTCAGCTGAAGAAGTTGCGATAGTAATTGAAATGAAGTTGATTTTTAATAAAATTAGTAAAATCAAACCTACAATAGAAAGAACCGCAAATAATCTCCATCTTTTTGTATGTAACATATAACCCTCCCTTATGTAGCCTACTTCATCTTATATTTAATTATTTTTTTTGTAAATGTGGAACAACTGTATTGTTTAGGTTGTCTATTAAGTATTACAGCATGAAGAAAGGAATAATTAGCATGAAAAATTACTAGCACGTCTATATGTAAGTTTAATAAGAGTCATTATACAGTTTAGCACTTCTAATGCAAGTGGCAAAAAATAGAGAGTAAACAAGAAGGGAGAGTTATTAATTCCATAGTTAAACGAAAAGGAATGGATGCTTACAAGGATTAAGCAAAAAAATGAGGCGATATTTATAACCGATTATCGGTATCTAATATATAAGGAATGCTTTTAGTATTTGTAGCAATTCCTGAAAGGATTAAATGGAGGATTTATGAAAGAACAAAAAGGCAAGAAGCAGAAGACATATATATCTATTCGATTAAATATAATGTTCCTTTGTATATTTGTACTATTCTCAGCTATTATTATGCAGCTAGGAAAGGTACAAATCGTTGAGGGAGAGGCTTATAAGAACCAAGTGGAAAGTAGTCAAAATGCAATAACTAGTATTCCAGTTCCACGTGGACAAATTTTAGATCGAGAAGGGAAAACAGTTGTTAATAATAAATCTCTTCGCACAATTACGTATACAAGGGTGAAGGGAATTACGAGTGAAGATATTTTAAAAACAGCAAAAGACTTGGCGAAAGTACTTGAAATGCCTGAACAAGATATAAATAAATTAACAGATATCGATAAAAAAGATTTTTGGATGCAGTTGAATTTGAAACGTGCGGAGACAAAGATTACTAAGAAAGATATAGAAAAGTTTAAAGAAAAGGGTATAGAGGGAAAAGAGTTAGATAAAAAAATAGAAGACTTAAGACGAGGTCGTGTTACAGAGGTAGAATTAGCAGAATTAACAGCACAAGATTTAAAGGTGTTAGCTATTAAAAGTAAAATGAGTTCAGGTTATCAACTAACACCACAAATTATTAAAAAAGATGTAACAGATGAAGAGTATGCGCGGATAAGTGAAAACCTTGCGAATTTTCCAGGAGTAGATGCAACTGTTGATTGGGAACGTAATTATGTAAATGGTAATTTATTTCGTTCTGTATTAGGAAATATTACGAGTAGTGAAGAAGGATTACCGAAAGAAAATTTAGATTCTTATTTAGTACGTGGATATAACCGTAATGATCGTGTTGGAAAAAGTTATATTGAACAACGATATGAAGATGTATTACACGGCACAAAAGAAGAAGTGAAAAATATTACTGATAAATCAGGAAACATTGTTAGCACAGAAATAATCTCTAAAGGAAAAAGTGGTAATAGTTTAACATTAACGATTGATATGGAATTACAAAAGAAAGTGGAAGAAAGTATAGAGAAAAACTTGAGAGCTTTTAAGAGTTCAGAGCCACTGCTCGATCGAGCTTTTGTTGTCATGACGAATCCAAATAACGGACAAATTTTATCAATGGCAGGCAAAAAGATTGTAGAAAAAGAAGGAAGAATAGAGGTTGAGGATTTGGCATTAGGTAACATGACAACTTCGTATGAGCTAGGGTCAGCTGTAAAAGGTGCTACTTTATTAACTGGATATGAGACAGGGGCAATACATCCAGGAGATCAATTTTATGACGCGCCGATGAAATTTAAAGGTACACAAGCTAAGAAATCGTGGAATGTATCCGGATTTGGTAATATTAATGATTTACGGGCTTTACAAGTATCTTCGAATGTATACATGTTCCAAACAGCTTTAAAAATTGCGGGAGTTAATTACGTACCAAATGGCTCATTGGATATTAAACAAGGAGCATTTGATACGATGCGCTATTATTTCAAGCAATTTGGTTTAGGTGTCCCAACAGGTATTGATTTACCGAATGAAATAATTGGACAAACGAGAAAAGTAGATAGTCAACCTGGTTTTTTACTAGATTTTTCTATCGGTCAGTATGATACGTATACGCCGTTGCAATTAGCGCAATATATTTCAACGATTGCGAATGGTGGTTATAGAATGCAACCTCAAATTGTACAAGAAATACGAGAACAATCAATAAAAGAAGAGGTTGGCAAAGTTATACGTTCCATAGAGCCTGTCGTATTAAATCGAATTGATATGAAGAAAGAACATATTGATCGGATAAAAGAAGGGTTTAGATGGGTATTCCAAGAAGGTGATGGAACTGGCGTGAAATATTTCAAAAACGCGCCATATAAACCAGCAGGAAAGACAGGAACAGCCCAAACTGTATATGGTGGAGATGACCCGATTGGTAGAAATGCAAAAGGAGAACGTATGGAATGCTACAACTTAACGTTAGTTGGATATGCTCCATATGATAATCCAGAAGTAGCATTTTCCGTAGTAGTTCCATGGCTTCATGATGATAAAAATGGAATTAATTCTATAATTGGAAAGGAAGTATTAGATGTATACTTTGATTTAAAACAGCAACGTATACATGGTGAAGCTACTAGTACAGGTAGTTCTAAGCAAAATTAAGATACTTTTCTCAGGGAAGAGAACCTGTTTGTATAAAGCCATTTATAAGAAAAAATGAAATGTGAAATAAGAGATAGCGGCGATCATAGCTACTATCTCTTATTTTGTTAATAACTCTCATACTAGCTATAAAATTTTTTTCAGTTTATGGAACAAATTTGGTTCGGTGATTGTCTATTATGTGTACGTATAAAAAGGTACTAAAAATTTGGAAGGAATGATGATTTTGAAAAATAAGAGGATGCTAAAAATAGGAATATGCGTTGGTATATTAGGTTTAAGTATTACAAGCCTAGAAGCTTTTACAGGAGGGGCACTGCAAGTTGAAGCGAAAGAAAAGACTGGACAAGTGAAACATAAAAATCAGGCGACGCATAAAGAGTTCTCTCAACTTGAGAAAAAATTTGATGCTCGATTAGGTGTATATGCGATTGATACTGGTACAAATCAAACAATCTCTTATCGATCTAACGAAAGATTTGCCTTCGCATCAACCTACAAGGCTTTAGCAGCAGGAGTATTACTACAGCAAAACTCAATTGATTCATTAAATGAAGTAATCACATATACGAAAGAAGACTTAGTGGATTATTCACCTGTTACAGAGAAACATGTAGATACTGGAATGAAACTAGGAGAAATTGCTGAGGCAGCTGTTCGTTCAAGTGATAATACTGCAGGGAACATTTTATTTAATAAAATAGGAGGACCTAAAGGATATGAAAAAGCGCTTAGGCATATGGGGGATCGGATTACTATGTCTGATCGCTTTGAAACAGAATTAAACGAAGCTATTCCAGGAGACATTCGTGACACTAGTACAGCGAAAGCTATTGCTACGAATCTTAAAGCTTTTACGGTCGGAAATGCACTTCCTGCTGAAAAACGTAAAATTCTTACAGAGTGGATGAAAGGAAATGCTACAGGAGACAAACTTATTCGTGCAGGCGTACCAACTGACTGGGTAGTTGGAGATAAATCAGGTGCTGGCAGTTACGGGACAAGAAATGATATTGCTATCGTTTGGCCTCCAAATAGAGCACCAATTATCATCGCAATTTTATCTAGTAAAGATGAGAAAGAGGCAACTTATGATAATCAACTCATTGCAGAGGCAACTAAAGTTATAGTTAAGGCTCTTAGGTAATAGTATTTTAGTTTTCGCATTTTTAACATGAAAGTATTAAAAGTATAAAGTTAGAAAACGACTCTTTTCGTGTGATAAGAGTCGTTTTTGTATTCTTATTATTAAAAAGGTAAAAGTAAAAATATAACGAATATATATGACATATCTCATATGAAATTTCATGTACTGTATTATTTTATTAATTTAAATAAATTTCAAGAAAGTATAATATAATTCAGTTAGCATATAGAAGTGTTTGATGAGAATGTAAAGGAGAAAATATGAAAAAGAAGATTAATAGAATTGTAATGATTATTTGTATATTAGTAGGTTTTACAATCTTTTTATATTTACAGAACAATTTAATAAGTATAACTGAGATTAAAATAACCTCTAGTAAAATACCATCCTCTTTTAAAGGGTATAAAATTCTACAAATTTCAGACTTACACAATAAAAAATTTGGCGATAATCAAGATGTGTTAATTCAAAAAATGAAAAGTATAGACCCAGATATTATTGCAATTACGGGTGATTTAATTGACAGTAAATCATACGATGCAGAAGTTAGTATGCAATTAATACGAGAAATGGTAAAGAAGTATCCTGTATATTTTGTGACAGGAAACCATGAACAATGGTCTGGAAAGTATAACAGTTTAGAAAAAGAGTTGAAGAAATATGGTGTCAATGTTTTAAGGAATGAACATGTAGGCATTCGAAAGGGTGAGCAAGAGATAAACTTGCTAGGTATTGATGATCCAGAGTTTGGTACTGGAAACCGTGATGAAGGAAATATTATAATAGATGAAATTAAAAAAGCAAAAATTGAAATGCAGCCAGATAGATATAATGTATTATTATCCCACAGGCCTGAATTTATAAAGGAATATACGAATGAGCGGTTGGATTTGGTTTTATCGGGACATGCTCATGGAGGGCAAGTTAGATTGCCATTTATCGGAGGATTAGTTGCGCCAAATCAAGGTGTTTTACCTAAATATACAGCGGGTTTATATGTAGAACAAAATACATCAATGGTAGTGAGTAGAGGATTAGGAAATAGTATCATTCCGCAAAGGATTTTGAATAGGCCAGAAATTGTAGTCGTGCAGCTAAATTAAGCTGTACGATTTTTTTTATACAAAAATGAGTAAAGGGGCTTTCTGTATTTTGCAGGAGTAAACATTACAATTTTGTTAAAAATTTTCTACGTTACATAAAGTAACAAAATTTGACCCTCAGTGTTTGTTATAGTGTAAATAATCAAAAAACTTAAAATTTGTCGAGTGAAAATTGTGATAAGTAATTCATATAAAAAACTTAAAGGGGTGTACACATGCATAAAGAATATGAAATTGAAGAATACACGGCGATTGAGGAACAAATCCATTATTATTGTAAATGTTTATTAGTAAGTCATCCTGATCAAATAATAAAGTATTTAGAAAAAAGGTTAGAAAAATATGCAGAAACATTACAATATGCACATTTATATCCTGACACAGTTATTTTACCGTTACAGCAATTAGTTATCGAATATTCTTTAGACGTTGCTAGAATTCGGAAGTATATGAATTTAAAAACGTAAAGTGAAATTTATAGTTTAAATGAAACAGAGTCGACTTTAGGAAATGAAATTCTAATGTCGACTCTGTTTCATTGTTTAATATCGGTGATTGAACATACATACTAATCAACGAAGTTTGACATATAATTAAGCAAGAGTAAAATAAAAGTGAGTACTCACTCATTTTTATTGGAAAAGGAGGATGAAACGTGCAACAACCTTCAATTATTTTACAGACTGTATCAAAAAGTTTTGGAAAAAAAGAAGTGTTACACAATCTTTCATTGCAAGTTGAAAAAGCAGAGATTTTTGGTTTTGTTGGACCTTCTGGATCGGGGAAAACAACGCTCATTAAAATGATTGCAGGTATTAATGAGGCAACGAAAGGTGAAGTGCTTGTTAATAATACTAATATGCCTAATTTAAATGAGATGAAACGAATTGGTTATATGGCCCAGGCGGATGCATTATACGAAGAATTATCAGCATATGAAAATGCAGATTTTATAGCAACGATGTATGGACTAAAGGGAAAACGTAAAAAGACAAGAATTGCAGAGGTTTTTGAACTTGTACAATTGTCACAGTATATGAAAAAGCAAGTACAACAATTTTCAGGTGGAATGAAAAAACGCTTATCATTAGCAATAGCGCTCCTTCACGAACCAGAAATATTAATTTTAGATGAGCCTACAGTGGGGATAGATCCGCTTCTTAGAAAAACGATTTGGGAAAAATTTTATGATCTTAAAAAGAAAGGCACAACGATTATTGTAACGACGCACATTATGGATGAAGCTGAATTTTGTGAGCGTCTAGGGTTAATTAGAGAAGGGAAACTAGTTGCGGTTGGAACAACTGAAGAATTGAAAAAACGCGTGTCATCTGGACGGATTGAAGATGTCTTTTTGCTAGAAGAGGTGGTGCCATCATGAGAGTTACTGGTGTAATCATACGTATTATTCGTCAATTTTTTCGAGATAAGCGTTCGTTAGCAATGATGTTTGGAGCACCGATGTTATTACTTTGGCTTTTGTCACTAGTGTTTACACAGAAAGACTATATACCGCAAATTGCTGTTGTTGATATGCCCGCTCAAATAGTAAAAGTGATGAAAAATCAAGAAGCGTCAATTTATGAATACAGTAAAGAAAAGGCGATTTTTGAGTTGGAAAAACAAAAGGTAGATGCAGTATTTCGAATAGAGAATGGAAAAATGAAACTTCTGTTGGAAGGTAGTGATTCGTCAAAAAATCGTGCTGTACTTCAAGTATTGCAAAAAAGCACAGAGAAGAATGATGTATCGATTATGAAACCTGAAGTAAATTATTTACATGGCTCTAAAGACTTTACGATGTTTGATGGGCTTGGTCCTGTATTAATTGGTTTCTTTACATTTTTCTTTGTATTTATATTATCAGGTGTATCTTTCGTAAGAGAACGTTTAAGTGGTACGCTAGAAAGGTTATTATCCACCCCAGTAAGAAGATGGGAAATAGTCGCAGGTTATATTATTGGTTTTGGAATCTTTGCCTTTATACAATCCATTATTATCGTAAGTTTTTCCGTTTATATTTTAGATTTATACGTAGCTGGCTCCATATGGCTAACGTTACTTATTACATGTATGCTCTCTTTGACTGCACTAACATTAGGTACGTTTTTATCGGCATACGCAAATAATGAGTTTCAAATGATTCAATTTATACCGCTTGTTATTGTGCCACAAATCTTCTTTTCTGGATTGTTTCCAATGGAATCTATGAATAAGTGGCTACAAATGTTAGGGAAAGTATTTCCACTCACATACGGCGCTGACGCAATGAGACAAGTGATGATTCGGAATCAAGGGTTTACAGAGGTTGTATTAGATCTTACTGTATTATTACTTTTTTCACTATTATTTGCAGTAGGAAATGTATTTGCTTTAAAGAAACATCGCAAAATATAATAATGAAAAAAAGGAGCTTTATAAATGCAGAAGGATTGGCTGGAGGAATTAATAGCTGCAACTAATACGGATAAACGAAATGAACGTCAAATGCGAATATTAGAGGCGGCTGTTGATATGTTTGGAGAAAAAGGATACGCTTCAACTTCAACAAGTGAAATTGCAAAGCGTGCTGGTGTAGCGGAAGGAACCATCTTCCGCTACTATAAAACAAAAAAAGATTTATTACTAGCGGTCGTAATGCCAACTTTAACTAAGTTCGCTGCACCATTTTTCGTACAAACCTTTGCAAAAGAAATATTTAAATCGGATTATGAATCATACGAAGGACTTTTAAGGGTTGTAATTCATAATAGGTTTAAATTTGCTCAAAAACACTTTCCTATGATAAAAATATTAATTCAAGAGGTGCCATTCCAACCAGAACTGAAAAATGAAATACAGCAATTAGTAGAAACAGAACTGTTTTCACATTTCAAAAAGTTGATTGTGAAATTTCAAGAAGAAGGGGAAATTATTGAGATACCACCATCTTCCGTACTACGTCTTACTTTATCAGCTGTATTAGGTTTATTATTAACACGATTTTTATTATTGCCTGAAGAAAAATGGAATGATGAAGCGGAAATTGAAAATACGATTCAATTTATATTGTATGGATTAACTCCACGATTTTAATCGTTGAAGTGTGAATTACATACATTACTTTTAAGTAAAAATAAATCGCCTTTAAAAAGGCGATTTATTTTCATTATATATTTTTGATAAATAAGTACTTGTTTACTAAAAACATTCTAAATCAGCGTGTTTCTTTGTCTCTTCTTCTAAGACCTAATAATCCTGCTAGTCCTAATAAACCAAGCCAAGCCCAATTATTATTTTTATCACGATTATCATTTAAATCATTTGTTGTATTTACATTTCGAGTTCTTACATCATTATTAACTCTGTCTAAGTTATTGTCATTTACTCGAGTTGAAATATCAGTGTTATTAACTCTATTCATATTATTTCCATCGTATTCAGCTTGCGTAGATGTACCTAAAAACATAATAGATAGTGCTAAAACACTTAAGATAGATGATAATTTCTTTTTCATAACAATCCCTCCTTTCTTAATCATTAATTTCTCCGAAGCATGTGTGTATTATTCATTTCACAATATCTAAACCCTCATTAATAGGGCGCACATTTATAGAAAATAGAGTTGAATGATTGTTAATATATCATTGGATATATATTTCTCATAAAAATAACTGAATCAAACTTTGCTTAAAATGTTAATCTTAGTACAATTTATATTATACGGGCTAGCAATAAGGAGGTAATAAGATGCGACAATTTGCAAAACCTACAATCGTCGTAAGTAAGTGTTTAGAATTTGATGCTTGTCGTTATAATGGAGAGATGATTCCAGATGTAACAATACGAAATTTGCAGCCATTTGTTACATTTATACCTGTTTGTCCAGAAGTGGAGATTGGATTGGGGACTCCTCGTGAAACGATACGAATTGTAGAAGAAAATGGTGAGAATAGACTTATGCAACCGTCGACACGAGAAGATGTAACTGAAAAAATGGAGCAGTTTTCAAATGACTTTTTACAAACGATACCAGATGTGGATGGTTTTATTTTAAAGAATCGTTCACCAAGTTGTGGTACGCGTGATGTGAAAATTTATTCTGGTTTTGAAAAAGCGCCAGCAAAGGGAAAAGGAGCTGGCTTATTCGGCGGAGCAGTAGTAAAAAATTTTTCGCATCTTCCTATTGAAGAGGAAGGTAGATTGTCGAATTTTATTATTAGAGAGCATTTCTTTACAAGGTTATTTACAATCGCATATTACAAAATGATTAAACACAATAAAAATATGAAAGAACTTGTATCGTTTCAGTCGGACAATAAATATTTATTTATGGCATATAATCAGGTGAAACAAAAGGAATTAGGTCGTATAATTGCAAATCAAAAAAATGAAAAGATTGAAGTGGTATTTGAAAACTATGAGAAGACTTTATATGAATTATTTATGCGTGCGCCCCGTTATACATCGAATGTAAATGTATGCGAGCACATTTTTGGATATTTTAAAACAAAGTTAAAAAAACAAGAAAAAGATCATTTTATAGAACTGTTACAAAAGTATGCAGAAAAGAAAATACCACTTAGTAGTTTACTTACAATATTAAAATCATGGGCTATTCGATTTGATGAAAAGTATTTATTAAGACAAACGTATTTCGAACCATACCCTGAAGCATTAGTAGAAATTTCTGATTCGGGAAAAGGTAGAGATTATTAAACAATAAATTACATAATTCGACACAAAATCTCCTATGTTGTTGTAGAACAATGTAGGAATTTTTTTGTGCATTAGTACAGAATCTGTTTTAAAATTAAGTTATGACAGAATTGTAGCAATTGTCTAACTAATATTCTTGTCTTTTAAGTTGTTATGTTTGTAGTAGAAACTCGCACGCTGTCGAAACTCAATATTCGATAAGGGGTGTGTAGCGGAATGGAATTTACTCTAACTCGCGAAAAACAAATGATTAAAGAAATGGTACGTGACTTTGCTGAAAAGGAAATCGCACCGAAAGCTGTATATTATGACAAAACTGCAGAGTTTCCATATGAAACATTTCAAAAAATGGGCGAACTAGGATTATTAGGCATCCCATTCCCAGAAGAATATGGAGGTTCAGGTGGCGATACGGTATCGTATGCGTTAGCAGTTGAAGAAATTGGTCGCGCTTGTGGTGGCACCGGTTTAAGCTATGCTGCAACAATTTCATTAGGTGCTTCTCCAATTTATTATTTCGGTACAGAAGAACAAAAACAAAAGTATTTAGTTCCGATGGCGTCAGGTAAAACATTAGGTGCCTTCGGATTAACGGAGCCGAATGCTGGATCAGATGCAGGTGGTACTCAAACGAAAGCGGTATTAGATGGTGATGAGTATGTAATCAGTGGTGAGAAGTGTTGGATTACAAACGCAGAGTATGCAAATACAATTATTGTAACCGCTGTCAACGGTATTGAAGAGAATGGTAGAAAACGTATTTCTGCATTTATCGTGCCTACTACGAGTGAAGGATTAACGATTTCAAGTCCTTACGATAAGATGGGTGTTCGCGCTTCTAATACTTGTGAAATCGTACTTGATGGCGTTCGTGTACCGAAAGAAAATATTCTTGGTGATGTAAATAAAGGTTTTAAACAATTTTTATATACACTTGATGGAGGGCGTATTTCAATCGCAGCATTGGCAGTTGGTATTGCGCAATCAGCCTTTGAACGTGCATTACAATATGCGAAAGAACGTCAACAATTTGGAAAGTCAATCTCTAATTTCCAAGCGATTCAATTTAAATTAGCTGATATGGCGACTGAAGTAGAGCTAGCACGCAATTTAGTACATAAAGCAGCTTGGTTAAAAGATAACGATAAACCTTTCGGCAAAGAAGCGGCAATGGCAAAACTATTTGCATCGGAAGCAGCAAGCCGTATTGCGAATCAAGCAGTACAGATTCATGGTGGATATGGTTATATGCGTGAATATGAAGTTGAACGACATATTCGTGATGCGAAACTATTAGAAATTGGTGAAGGAACTTCTGAAATTCAACGTCTCGTAATTGCTAGACATTTAGGATGTAGATAAAAGGGAGGAATCACTATGTTTCAAAAAATATTAATTGCGAATCGCGGGGAAATCGCTGTTCGTATTATGAAAACTTGTCAAAAACTTGGCATTCGCACTGTTGCTATTTATTCTGAAGCAGATGAAAATGCCCTTCATGTGAAAATGGCAAATGAAGCTTACTTAGTAGGTGGACCGCGTGTTCAAGAAAGCTATTTAAACCTTGAAAAAATTATTGAAATAGCTAAGAAGACAAATGCAGAAGCCATTCATCCGGGTTATGGTTTATTATCAGAGAATCCGTCTTTTCCGGTTCGCTGCAAAGAAGAAGGAATCGTATTTATCGGTCCTTCAGAAGAAATCATTACGAAGATGGGAAGTAAAATTGAATCACGTATCGCAATGCAAGCAGCAGATGTCCCAGTAGTCCCAGGTATTACTACAAATATTGAAACTGCTGAAGAAGCAATTGAAATTGCAAAACAAATTGGTTATCCATTAATGCTTAAGGCATCCGCAGGCGGCGGAGGCATTGGTATGCAGTTGATGGAAACTGAGCAAACGCTCACCAAAGCGTTTGAAAGTAATAAAACAAGAGCGCAAAACTTCTTCGGTAACGGGGAAATGTATTTAGAGCGATATATAGCAGATGCGCATCATATTGAAATTCAGCTTTTAGCAGATACACATGGTAACACAGTGTATTTATGGGAGCGTGAATGTTCGGTACAGCGCCGAAATCAAAAAGTAATCGAAGAAGCACCTTCACCATTTTTAGATGAAGGTACACGAAAGGCGATGGGAGAAGTTGCTGTACAAGCTGCCAAAGCACTTGGCTATACAAATGCAGGTACAGTTGAGTTTCTTGTAGATAATCAGAAAAATTTCTATTTCTTAGAAATGAATACGAGATTACAAGTAGAGCATCCAGTGACAGAAGAAATTACGGGATTAGACCTTGTAGAACAGCAACTCCTTATCGCAAGTGGAGAGAAACTATCATTTACTCAGGATGATGTAAAACGTAGTGGTCATGCCATTGAAGCTCGTATTTATGCAGAGGATCCGAAAACATTCTTCCCGTCACCTGGGAAAATTACAGATTTAACATTACCGTCAAATGTACGAATTGATCACTTCTTAGAAAATCATGTAACGATTACACCTTTCTATGATCCAATGATTGCGAAAGTCATTGCACATGGCGAGACTCGTGAAGAAGCAATTTCAAAATTACATGATGCTCTAGAAGAATTAAAAGTAGAAGGTATTAAAACGAACACGCCAATGCTAATGCAAGTTTTGGAAGACGAAGTGTTCAAAGCGGGTATTTATACAACGGGTTTTGTAACGAAACAACTCGTTAAAAAATAAGATCTAACAATATTAAGGGGGAAAAAATGATGACGAAAGTATACGCATCGATGGCAGGAAACGTTTGGAAGATTGTTGTAGGAGTAGGAGATACAGTAGAGGAAGAGCAGGATGTCGTCATTTTAGAATCTATGAAAATGGAAATTCCAATCATTTCAGAAGAAGCCGGCACAGTTATGAAAATTAATGTGCAAGAAGGCGATTTTGTAAATGAAGGAGATGTATTATTAGAAATTGAATAGGGAGATATAGGGGGAAGCGAATTGAAACTACCTAATTTTGCTGTCATTAAAGAAGTAGGACCACGTGATGGTTTACAAAATGAAAAAAAGATTGTTGGCACAAAAGATAAAGTAAAATGGATTCAACTACTTACAGAAGCAGGATTGTCGTATGTTGAAGTTTCCTCATTCGTTCACCCAAAATGGGTCCCAGCATTAGCGGATGCAAATGATGTGTTTTCTGAGCTGAAAAGGGATCCAAATGTTACATATGCTGCGCTTGTTCCGAACCAAAATGGTTTGGAACGAGCTTTTTTGCAAAATGTAGATGAGGTGAATGTTTTTTTATCAGCAAGTGAATCTCATAATAAAAGTAATATTAATAAATCGATTAAAGAAGCGTTAGTTGTAATCGAAGATATAACAAAACAGGCATTATTCGAAGGGAAAAAGGTAAGAGGCTATGTTTCTACTGTATTTGGATGTCCTTATGAAGGCGATATAAGTGTCACAGCAGTTGACGAATTATGTAATCAACTATTTTCATACGGCATTTATGAAGTTTCTCTTGGGGATACAATCGGTGTAGCGAATCCATTACAAGTAGAACAAGTATTAGAACATCTATTAAAGAAGTATGATGCTTCGCAGTTTGCCATGCATTTTCATAATACGTATGGAATGGCTCTAGCAAATGTAGTTAAATCATTAGAATACGGTATTACAACATTTGATAGTTCTTGTGGTGGACTCGGGGGCTGTCCTTATGCACCAGGAGCATCAGGTAATGTTGCTACTGATGACCTAGTACATATGCTCCATAAATTAGGAGTTCAAACGAATATAGACGAAGAAAAGTTATTGCGAGCTAGTCAATTTATTCAAAGTAAGCTAAATATCCAATTACCGAGTCATGTGTATAGAGCGCTTCAACATAAAACGATAAGTAGGTGAGAAGATGCTACAATTACAAAACATTTCAGTTGATTATGTAACACCTCACGTTGTAAAGATTTCGTTATATCGTGAAAGACAAGCAAACTCATTATCTTTAGCGTTATTAGAAGAGTTACAAAACATATTAACTCAAATAAGTGAAGAGTCCAATACGCGTGTAGTTATTCTAACAGGTGCTGGTGAAAAAGCATTTTGTGCTGGTGCTGATTTAAAAGAACGTGCTGGTATGAATGAGGAACAAGTTCGCCATGCTGTTAGTATGATTCGCACGACTATGGAGATGGTTGAACAATTACCACAGCCAGTTATTGCTGCTATAAATGGAATCGCACTTGGTGGTGGTACGGAATTAAGTTTAGCTTGTGATTTTAGAATTGCTGCTGAATCTGCAAGTCTTGGTCTTACTGAAACGACACTTGCAATTATACCAGGAGCGGGTGGTACACAGCGCTTACCGAGATTAATTGGTGTTGGTAGAGCGAAAGAATTAATTTATACAGGTAGACGTATTTCAGCGCAAGAAGCAAAAGAATATGGTTTAGTAGAATTTGTTGTACCAGCTAATTTACTTGAAGAGAAAGCGATTGAAATAGCAGAGAAAATTGCTAGTAATGGACCTATTGCTGTTCGATTAGCAAAAGAGGCAATTTCAAATGGTATTCAAGTTGATTTACATACCGGATTACAAATGGAAAAACAAGCGTATGAAGGTGTAATCCATACGAAAGATAGATTAGAAGGATTACAAGCATTCAAGGAAAAACGCACACCAACGTATAAGGGGGAGTAAATATGTTAGATCAAAAACAACAATCTAATTCATTTGAAGAACGAGTTGAAACGATTAAACAAGGCGGCGCACCAAAGTATCATGAACAAAATAAAGCAAAAGGAAAATTATTTGTTCGAGATCGTTTAGCGCTTCTATTTGATAATGGCGAATATGTAGAAGATGCATTATTTGCTAACTGTGAACAAACAGGCTTACCTGCGGACGGCGTTGTAACGGCAACGGGTAAAATACATGGTCGTACTGCATGTGTAATGGCCAATGATTCTACTGTAAAAGCTGGATCATGGGGATCACGCACAGTTGAAAAGATTTTACGTATTCAAGAAACAGCTGAAAAACTACGTGTTCCGTTATTTTATTTAGTCGACTCTGCTGGAGCGCGCATTACAGATCAAGTAGAAATGTTCCCAGGGCGCCGTGGTGCAGGAAGAATCTTCTATAATCAAGTGAAATTATCAGGTAAAGTTCCTCAAGTATGCTTATTATTTGGACCTTCTGCAGCTGGTGGTGCCTATATTCCAGCCTTTTGCGACGTTGTAATGATGGTAGAAGGAAATGCATCTATGTATTTAGGATCTCCTCGTATGGCTGAGATGGTTATCGGTGAGAAGGTAACTTTAGAAGAGATGGGCGGAGCTCGTATGCATTGCTCTGTATCAGGATGCGGAGATGTTTTATGCAAGACAGAAGAAGATGCGATTACACAAGCAAGACAATACATTTCATATTTTCCAAATAACTACTTAGAAAAGACTCCATTGGTTACACCTCAAGAACCGAAACAATTCGATAAAACGTTAGAACAAATCATTCCAGAAAATCAAAATGCTCCTTTCAATATGAAAGATCTCATTAATAGAGTTATTGATGAAGGTTCATTCTATGAAGTAAAAAAATTATTTGCTCAAGAGCTAATTACAGGCTTAGCACGTATTGATGGTAAGCCTGTTGGTATTATTGCAAATCAGCCGCGTATGAAGGGCGGCGTATTATTCCATGATTCAGCTGATAAAGCTGCTAAGTTTATTAATTTATGTGATGCATATCATATTCCATTATTATTCCTTGCGGATGTACCAGGATTTATGATTGGAACAAAAGTAGAGCGTGCTGGTATTATTCGCCATGGTGCAAAAATGATTTCTGCAATGAGTGAAGCAACTGTACCGAAGATTTCTATCGTTGTTCGTAAAGCATATGGTGCTGGTTTATATGCGATGGCAGGTCCAGCATTTGAACCAGATTGTTGCCTGGCATTACCGACAGCCTCTATTGCGGTAATGGGTCCAGAAGCTGCGGTTAATGCTGTATATGCAAATAAAATTGCAGCTTTACCAGAAGAAGAGCGTGCTAGCTTCATTGCTGAAAAACGTGAAGAGTATAAGAAAGATATTGATATTTATCATTTAGCATCAGAGATGGTGATTGATGGTATTGTTCATCCAAACAATTTACGTGAAGAATTAAAAGGACGTTTCGAAATGTATATGAGTAAATATCAAGTATTCACGGATCGTAAACATCCTGTATATCCAGTTTAAAAGCCCTATTTAGGGCTTTCTTGCTCAAAAAGTTAAGGAGGGGAAAACATTGAAACAAGCAGTTTGGTTTCCAACAGAAGAGTACAAGGAAAAAACACGTTTATATGGTTGGATGAAATCATTGGGATATGAAGATTATGAAACTTTTTATAATAAATCTATCGAGGAAACAGTTTGGTTTTGGGGAGAGGCAGAAAAGGCAATAGGCTATCAATGGATGAAACCTTATACAGACGTGTTAGATTTAGAAAATGGTACACCGTTTGCACAGTGGTATAATGGCGGAACATGTAACGTTGTAGAATCAGCTTTATCCCGCTGGCTTGCGGATGAAGAGACGAGAATACAGCCAGCACTTCAGTACGAAGGGGAAAATGGAACTTCAAAATCATTTACATATGAAGAGCTTGACAACTGGGTAAGTCGTGTTGCAAATGGTTTGAAACACGCGGGTATTGAGAAAGGTGACCGTGTAACAATTTATATGCCGATGATTCCAGAAACAGTTGTTGCGATGCTAGCTGTAATGAAAATCGGAGCAATTATTTCACCAATATTCTCAGGCTTTGCGTCTGATGCAGTCATGACACGTGTGCAAGCGGCAGGTTCAAAAATGATTATTACCGCAGATGGATTTTCACGCCGAGGTAAAATTGTTTCTTTAAAAGATGAAGTAGATAAAGCTTGTGAACATTGCCCAACTGTTGAAAAAGTTGTTATCGTTCGTCATGCAGGAAATGATTTTACACCACATAACTATGATTTTTCGTGGAGTACGCTAGAAAAAGAAAAACCATTCATACATGCCGAGGAAATGCAAAGTGATGATCCATTAATGCTCATTTATACATCAGGAACGACTGGTAAGCCGAAAGGAACAGTACACACGCATGCAGGATTTCCTTTGAAAGCAGCTTTTGATGCAGGATTTGGAATGAATATTAAACAAGGTGATCGTGTATTATGGGTAACTGATATGGGCTGGATGATGGGGCCGTTTCTATTATTCGGTTCACTCATTAATGGAGCAACGATGGTTATGTACGAAGGTGTTCCAGACTTCCCAGAAGCAGACCGGTTATGGGAGACAGTTGATAAATATGAGATTACTCATCTAGGTATTTCGCCAACGTTAATCCGAGCATTGATGGCAAAAGGTGATGAGTATGTCAATAAACATTCTTTAAAGAGTTTGGAAGTATTCGCATCAACAGGAGAACCTTGGAATCCTGATCCATGGATGTGGCTGTTTGAAACAGTTGGAAAAGGAAATGTCCCAATCTGTAACTACTCAGGTGGAACTGAAATCTCTGGTGGGATTTTCGGTAATGTTCTTATTAAGCCAATAGCACCGATTAGTTTTAACGCATCTTTACCAGGAATGGCAGCTGTCGTACTGGATGATCAAGGTAAACCAATTCGAGATGAAGTCGGAGAATTATGCTTAGAGAAACCTTGGGTAGGTATGACGAAAAGCTTCTGGGAAGATGATGAACGTTACGTAAACACATATTGGTCGCGTTTTGAAAATAAATGGGTCCACGGTGACTGGGTCATTTACGATGGTGAACAATATATCATCACAGGGCGTTCAGACGATACGTTAAATATTGCAGGTAAACGTATTGGACCTGCTGAATATGAATCTATTCTTGTGAAACATAACGATGTAATCGAAGCTGCTGCAATTGGTGTACCTGACGAAGTAAAAGGTGAAGTTTGTCATTGTTTTGTAGTGTTAAGAGATCATGTAACATTCACAGGAGAATTAAAGAAAGAATTAATGAGTTTAGTAAACTCTCATATTGGAAAAGCGTTGTGTCCTAAAGACATCCACGTTGTAGAAGATTTACCGAAAACACGTAATTCTAAAGTAATGCGCCGTGTTATTAAAGCAGCTTACTTAGGAAAACAATTAGGTGATTTATCATCGCTTGTAAATCCTGAAGTTGTTCCGTTTATTCAGGGGTTACAGTCTAGTAAATTATAAAGTTAGAAAGGATCTCTATATAAATAGAGATCCTTTTTTTATGTTTATAAAAAGAAAAGAAGTGAATTTGATGAAGAAGAAAAATTTTACTATTAGTGTTAAGTATGTTTTTTAGTTTTAATCAAAATACGATATTATGGAATGTCTATTCAATGTAGAAATACTAATTTACAACAACAAGGTGATGACAAAGCGTGACTGCTTATATGTCTGTTTAAACCTTTACGTGTTAATATATAAAAAGCTGACTATAAGTGAACTGCACCCCAATTGTTAGACACAGTCTAACAATTGGAGGTGCAGTTTTTTGTATGACAAAATTTACGAAGGATTTAAAGTTAACGCTCGTTCAAGGATTTAATCCGAAAATAATTTCTCAAGCAGAATATGCAAAACAGATGCATATTACAAAGGCACAATTTCAATACTGGTTACGCTTATACGAACTCCATGGAGAAGAAGGTTTACACGAGGTCTATACAAATTACACCGCAGAGTTTAAACTAGACGTACTAAATTTTATGGCTCAATCGGGTATATCGTTAATGGATACAGCGGCTATATTCATGGTTCCTTCTTTTACAACGGTTTATCAATGGAAGAAGCAATTTGAAGTAGGTGGCTTAGATGCCCTTGAACCAAAGAAAAAGGGGCGTCCATCCATGAAAAATAAAAACACAAAACATGATACTAAAAAGATTCCGGCAGAAGGTTCAGTTGAAGCGTTACAAGCTGAATTAGAACGCTTACGTATGGAAAATGCGTATTTAAAAAAGTTGAATGCCTTAGTTCAAAACAAGGAAAAATCACCAAACAAGACAAGGCACAAGTAGTCTATGAATTAAGGCATGAGTTTCAAGTGAAAGAATTAGTAAAGTTAGCGGATATCCCTCGAAGCACCTATTATTTTTATGTAAAACAAATGGATAGAATCGATCCAGATGCCGATTTAAAAGTAGAAATTAAAGCGATTTATGATGAACACGAAGGTCGTTATGGATATCGTCGTATTCGTAATGAGTTAGCCAATCGTAATCAAATAGTGAATCATAAAAAAGTGCAACGAATTATGAAAGAGTTAGGTTTAAAATGTCTTGTACGTATGAAAAAATATAAATCTTATAAAGGAACAGTTGGTAAAATTGCACCTCATATTTTAGAGCGTAAATTTACGGCAGATACGCCAAATGAAAAATGGGTAACCGATATTACAGAATTTAAATTATTCGGTGAGAAACTTTATTTATCACCTGTATTAGACTTGTATAATGGTGAAATCATTACCTATACAATTGGCTCTAGACCGACGTATTCACTTGTTTCAGAAATGTTAGAGACAGCATTAGAAGGTTTACCTGAAAATCACCAACTAATGATGCATTCAGATCAAGGGTGGCATTATCAAATGAAACAGTACCGTCACGCATTACAAAAAAGAGGTATCGTACAAAGTATGTCTCGTAAAGGCAACTGTTATGACAACGCAGTAATGGAGAATTTCTTTGGAATCATGAAGTCTGAGTTTCTCTACATAAAAGAGTTTGAAAGTGTAGAGCACTTCAAAATAGAATTAGAAAAATATATAGATTATTACAATACAAAACGGATAAAGGCAAAATTAAAAATGAGCCCGGTGCAATACCGGACTCATTTTTATCAAGCTGCCTAATGAAATAACCGTGTCTAACTTTTAGGGGTCACTTCAAAGCAGTCAGCTTTTTATATATTACATTCTAGTATTTGCCGGGCAGTAATGCCCCCATCTAAAAATTCAGCAAAAGCAAGGAAGTAGGTGAGGGATCAACTTTCCGGAAAAGCCCGATTGGTTCCAAAAGACATATTCTTTCCTTTACGTTGACATTAAAAATATTACTAATTTTTTCTTTTACAATGGCAACAAATAAAGAAACATTTACAACGACACTTATTTCGTTTAGAACTCCAATTATCATCACGATGACACTTTTCTTTAGATTTCCACCAATCATCATTACAATGTTTTTCCTGAGAACTCCAATCGTCATCACAATGACACTTTTCTTTAGATTTCCACCAATCATCATTACAATGCTTTTTCTGAGAACTCCAATCATCATCACAATGATGCTTTTCTTTAGATTTCCACCAATCATCACAGCAATGCTTTTTCTGAGAACTCCAGCAATCATTTTTCCAGGACATTTATTTCTACCTCCTTTCAATAGTGTTCATATTATTCTATGTTTTAATAAAAAAATGGCTTGTTTATTAACCTACTATTTTATCTTTATATGATAGAGTGTCTTCTACTCGATATAGAATTCATACAAACTATGCTAATTTTTAAGAGAAAGTGGAGAGAACTACTACTAGTTATGGTATTTTTCAATAAACACTTGTTGAAGAAAATGTTCTGATTACAAATAATATCTTATTTTCGAGTACGCTTTTTAAATGTATATTTCACAATGAAAAATGGGAAATCCACAAATAAAGTCTATGTATATGTGAGTTAATGGGAAAATCTAGTGTGTTTTTAAGGGGCGTCTTATTTTAAAAAAAAGGTTTGTTTTAGAAAGTGGTGTCTAAACATTAAATGGAGTAGGACTAAATTCACGGCCGCTCATTAAAAAGCTTTTAATTAGGAGAAGTCTGTTTTTATAATGAATAATGAAAAGAAAGTTTGGTACAATTGTTTGTTTTTTTCTTTTTATGTGTTTGCCTCGTACCCTTTTAAGCTAGTGGACATACTTTACTAATAGAAAGGATTAGGGGGTGAGGTATTGGGTTCTCGATTTAATAATTGTAAAAAGAAGTGTACATGTAAACAAGATGATTGTTGGGAAGTATTCGAAGAGTGTAAAAAAGAACAGCATGAGAAATGTGATAATTCTTGTGTACAAGGAATTAGAGATGAACTTAAGAAATTAATTAATCGAACAGTTCAAATTAATACAGAGGGACGTACTTATGTAGGTACTGTTTCGTCTGTCAGTTGTGATGTAGTTAGGCTTGCGGCTATTCCTGGATCGGTTGGAGTAATTATTTCCATTTGTAAAATTGAAGCAATTTTCCCACCTGTTACAACGATTACTGCTGACTTTGATTTTAATGGTATTGATGTAGCAAACAAAGCATAATTAAGCTGCTTTTTTGTAAAGCCATTCACATGAATGGCTTTATTTTAATTTCATATAAAAGGAGAATATATTCTTTATATAGAAATAAGTTTGAGGTTATAAAGCATGATGTACGAAAGGAGCAAGGAAGTGATTAAACTAGAAAGTTTTAAGAAATCTGATTTTAAACAATTAATAAATTGGATTAATTCCGAAGAATTTCTAATACAATGGTCAGGAAATGCATTCACATTCCCTTTAGACGAACAGCAATTAGAGAAGTATATAGAAAGTGCAAATACACTCGCTTTCAAAGTGGTAGATGAAGAGACTTCAGACGTTATTGGTCATATTTCGCTTGGGCAAATAGATAATATTAATAAGTCCGCTAGAATTGGAAAAGTATTAGTTGGTAATACGAAGATGAGAGGACGTTCTATAGGAAAACATATGATGAAAGCAGTACTTCATATTGCTTTTGACGAATTAAAACTACATAGAGTAACTCTTGGTGTGTATGATTTTAATACATCGGCCATTTCATGTTACGAAAAAATAGGGTTTGTAAAAGAAGGCTTATTAAGAGAGTCAAAAAGAGTAGGAGAAACGTATTGGAATTTATGGGAAATGAGTATGTTAGAATATGAATGGAAGAAGTAGCAACAATAGTAATTTATAATTATATTATGTTAACAAAGGGGCTTGGTGGGTATAGTGGATAATAAAACAAAAATAATTTCAATTGCAGCTGTTTCGGGGGGAGGTAAAACTACAATTACAGAAAGATTAAAGCATAAGTTTAAAAACTCAAAAGCTCTATATTTTGATAGTTATACATTTGATAACTCTCCTGCTGATATTTGTAAATGGATTGATGATGGGGCGAATTACGACGAGTGGGTATTAACACCATTAATTCATGATATTGAGCAACTTATACAAAATAATACCTTAGACTATATTATTGTAGATTATCCTTTTGCATACTTAAATAGTGAGATGCGAAAATTCATTGATGTAACTATATTTATTGATACGCCTTTAGATATTGCGATGGCTAGAAGGATTTTGCGAGATTTTAAGGAAGGTACAATAGATGAAATACATAATGATTTGGAACATTACATGACATATGCGAGAAAAGCTTATTTAGAGGCAATTCATACTGTTAAGCCGAATTCAGATATCATATTGGATGGTTCTTTATCTGTAAGTGAAATAATTAATCACGCTGTAGAGGAACTTGGCCGAAGAGAAGTGATTGTCAATGGTTAAATGTATAGAGGAATATATACAAGTTGCTGATTTTAAAATGTATACGAAAATATTCCAAGGAAAGAAGAAGCAGCCTGTTATTATATTGGAATCAGGCTATGGTGATTATTCGAAGGCATGGAATCAAACTGCTGAAGAACTGACGGAATATGGTACGGTACTTACATACGATCGGGCTGGATTAGGCAAAAGCGGGAAGAGTTCCAAGAAACGTATTAGTTCTGAAATGGTAAAAGATTTGAGAACATGCTTAAATCTTTTACAACTGAAGCCACCTTATATTTTTGTAGGACATTCTTTTGGTGGTATAAATGCACGTTTATTTACTGATTTTTATCCTGAAGATATGTTGGGAATAGTTTTGGTTGATTCGACACCAGAAAATTATAAAGAAGCATTTTTGCCAATCATGTCTCCAGAATTTCAAGAAGCTTACTATAAACAATTTGTACATGAAAGTTCTTATGAAGAGTTTATGTTTAGTCTGGGTGAAGCAGATAAATATTGTCAGTCGACGAGAGATATTCCACTCGTCGTGTTAGCTGCTGGTAAAAAAGCTTTTTATTCGCAAGATGCACAAATAAAATGGTTACAATTGCAAGAAGAATTATTAAGATTATCAAACAAAAATAAACTAATAATTGCAGAACAAAGTGGTCATTATATTCAAAAAGATGAACCACATTATATAACAGATGCTGTTAGGTGGATAATTGAAGTAAGGGAGAGAGAAATGTGTACACTTTATTTCAATATAATTGGCAAGTAAGAGATGATTGGTTTAAGTGGTGTGAACAACTTTGAGAGGAAGATTTACTTTGCAAACTGGGGGTATGTTAGAAACATGATTTCAAGTATAGTTGGATTAGTGCTCTTCAAGGAGAAGAAGATAGCGAACCGCAATTTAAAGATTATCAATCGATTCAAAAAGTGAAAGCGTTATCTGATTTATATAAACGAGAACTTGAAGTTTTTTTTGCAGTCATGATCATCTAGCCTAGAATGCTGTATAAAAAGTTAATCATTGGTGCTTTGATTATATAACGTCTGCGAAATAAATAGTGTGAAGGACAGCTATTCTAACAAGTATTTTATGTAACGTTCGTATATTTAAATTTTTTTGTAATTAATCGAATTCTAATTTTTTAGAAACGGATAATGAGGTATGGGTGGTGCTCTTTTTATTGAATAAAATGAGTTTATTTTTCGGAATTTCCTTACAATATAAAAATTAAAATTTTATTTGTTGTTAAGAAAATATATGAGGAAAATAAAAAAAGAGGGCTAATGCCCTCTTTTTCTTTTAATTTGGTAATTAATCACAGATTGGTATCCCAAGCACTCTTAGAGCTAATGCTACTTGAAGGGAAATCTCTAATCTAGCAATTTCAATACCAGCTACTGAAAGAACTAAAAAAGGTTGTCCGTTTACAAATACAACGCAACTATCCATAGTTAAGCCTCCTTTCTAGTAATCTACTATAGTATATGAGTAGAACTTTAAAGTGTAATAGTTCAATTGTTGGATTTGATAGAATTAATAGATTAACCCATTTAAACTAAACAAACGAACACAACGAAAGGAAACAGAGATGGATGTATGCCTCAAAAAACATAGGTTTTAAGACATGTAATGGGATATGAAATTTATCATATTGGTCAGCTATCTATATGGGCGAGAGAGTTAAACTTGCAACCAGTTTCAGCAAATTTGCTTGGAAGAGGATGATAGAATTAAAAACCGACTTGCATCTCAAGCGCAAGTCGGTTTTATATATATAAGAAGATTTCTTAATTGAAATCCTCGGATTTTTTCTGACGTATATGTAAAAACATTAAGGTGGTAATGATTAAAAAAATCATTATAGTTTGTATAATTAAATTTTTAAACTGAAGCAATATTGTCCAAGATGTAAGGGCGTCTTTAAAAGCTTGGAGTGCAGAGTACGAGGAAGGATCAAAACCATACTGGAGCAACTTTTTTGTTTCAATAAATGAAATGTTTTCTTCATCTGCATCTAATATTACTGAAATTAGTCTAGTATCTCCAAGTTTTGCTGTACTGACAAAACTATAATTACCGTTAGTTGAAAAACTAGTTTGTAAGCCATCAACACCTTGAAGTTTAATGTTTTCATTAAGGGAATATATCATTTTATTCGTATTGAAAACCTGGGAATCTTTGAAGGTAAATTGGTAAGAGGTTAGTTTCGTAATATTCAATACATCTGGAAAATCTTTTACTAATCGTGCTGCTAGTTTAGCTGCGTCTATCGCTGTTGTAGTTGATTGTTTATTTGTATTATTATTAATTCCAGTAGAGTTTAGAAATGGAGATGGTTGTAATAACTTTAGTTCTTTTGCTTTTTTATTCATTAATACTGTAAAGTTATCTTCATTTCCAGCAATGTGTTCTGCTAGAGCGAGTGCAGAACGATTATTCCCTGCCAGTAGCAATGCATGAAGTAAATCACGAACCGTTGTTTTATCATTCGATGTTACTTGTATAGGGCTTGTTTCTACTCGGAAAACTTCGTTACTTATTTGTACTAAGTCATCTAACTGTATTTTTCTATCATTTAGTTGCTCCAATACGATATATTCTGTCATTAATTTAGATAAAGCAGCTGATTGTACTGGAGTTTCTTCATTTTTTTTATAAACAATTTCACCTGAATTAGCATTTATTAAAATAGCTGATTTAGCTTGAATAATCGGACCATTTACATAAAGATAAAAATATAAAACGATAAGTGCAGTAATAAAAAAAGATAATAATAAAATAGCGAATTTCTTTAAGAATTGCATAAGCGATCCTCCTATTATGACATCAATAATAGTATTGTAAAAAGGAATGCTTAATTAGGAAGAAAGAAAAGGTAAAGAATTTCTAAAGAATTATAAAGGATTATTAAATTTAGGGTAATTATGGAAAAAGTTCAATTTCTTATATGGTAAGAAATTGAACTTTTTATTTGTAATATTAACATTTGTATGGGAGTAGATTTACAGTGAATGTTGTTTTTTCGTCATCACTATATACTTCAATTGTTCCTTTATGCAATTCGACTATACTTTTTGCAATTGCTAATCCAAGTCCAGATCCACCAGTGTTTGTAGAGCGAGATTTCTCAACGCGATAAAAACGTTCAAAAATATGAGGTAAATCCGTACTAGGAATAGGTTGTCCGTAATTTGTTATATCAATTGTAATCATATTATTGCTTTCATAAGCAGTAAGGTCAATATAGCGACCTTCGCTTCCATAAGCGATAGCGTTTATAATAAGATTTTCAAACACACGCACTAATTTGTCACCATCAGCTAATACCATGAGCTTTTGAGACGGGAAAGAAGGCCGACATTCTATATTAGCTTCTTGAAATTGTATACGGAATTGAACAGTTAATTGTCCAAGTAACTCTACAATATCAATAGGAACAGAATACAAGCTTAATTCTTTATTTTGAACACGTGTATATTCGAACAAGTCATTCATTAATGCATTAAGACGAGTTACCTTATCGTAAATGACTTGAATATAGTATCGCAATTCCACTTCATCTCTATAATTATCATGATGGATTAAATTTACGTATCCAACTATAGAGGTAAGGGGAGTGCGTAAGTCATGTGATACATTTGTAATAAGTTCACTTTTTGCTTGTTCAGCTTGTCTTTCTTCATCAATGGAGACTTTTAATTGTTCAACAATTTCATTGACCCCGATTGCTAATTCTTCTAGATAATTATGATTTACAATAGAAACTTTATGATTGAAGTTTCCATTTGCAATATAACGAATTTCTTCTATCATTTTTTTTATACAAGTTTCATAATAAAGTTTTTTCTCGTGACGATAAAAAATGTAAAGATAGGATGAAAAAATAGAAAATAAAAACAAATAAGATACAATCATCATCCATAAAGACTCTTTAATCCCTTTATACTTTTCATAACCAAAAATTCGAATGAATTCTTTACCGAGTTCGGTTAGAGTAAGTGAACTTTCAATTACACTCGTAACGAGGCGATAAATAATTAATTCAGTAATAGGAGTGAGTGTGATAGCTAATAAAAGCCAAAAAATAAGTTTCCATTTAGGAATATCTTTTAATATATCAAATGCTTCATTTCTCAATTTTATAGCCAACTCCCCAAACAGTATGAATAAATTTTTCTCCATTTATTACTGTTTCAAGTTTATCTCGTAAGTTGCTAATATGGACCATTACCGTCTTATTTGAACCATAACCATCTTCATTCCAAACGCGTTCGAAAATTTCTTCTGAACTAAATACTCTTCCTGTATTACTCGCAAGTAAATATAAAATATCGAATTCAATAGAGGTTAGTTTAATGTACTCTCCATTTACTTTAACTGTATGATTATGTTTGTGTATTTCAACAGAGCGAATACGAATAATACCATCTTCATTCTTTTGCGAAGTAGCATTTTGGAAAGAGGATCTTCGTAATAAAGCTTTCACTCTAGCTACTAATTCTAATGGATTGAATGGTTTGATCATATAATCATCGGCACCTGTCATAAGGCCTAATATTTTATCCATATCTTCTGCTTTTGCACTAAGCATTAGAATTGGTACAGTATTATTTTCACGCACTTCCTGACAAACTTCTAATCCGTTTCGTTTTGGCATCATAATATCCAAAATCATAAGGTCAACTTCATATGTAGAAACCTTTTGCAATGCTTCATCGCCATCATAAGCTTTATAAATGTTATAGCCTTCATTTCGCAAATAAACAGCAAGTAATTCAACAATTTCTTTATCATCATCAATAATTAATATGTTTTTATTCATTGTGTAGTTCCTTTCCTTACAAATCATCAACATTACTATAATATCAAACATTTATGTACTTGTAGCGATGATTCTGTATAAAATTTCATGTAACGTATTAAAAAGGAGTAAAAAGATTAATATCGAATATAAAATAACAAAGATATTTAGATTCTACATTATAATGAAAGGTAGTTATAAGGAGGATTTTCTATGTTATGTAATGATAAATATTCATTTACTCCAACTGGAAAAATAGAAAATGATATTAAAGCTTTTCTACTAAAATATAATAAAGAGTTTACATATAAACATTCAATTCGTGTGGCAAATGAGGCAAAAAAGATTGCAGAAAAGTTTCACGTAGATAAAGAAAAAGCAGCAATTGCAGGATATTTACATGATATTAGTGGCATTTTTCCAAACGAGGAGCGGATTGCAGTTGCTGAAGAATTTGGTGTAGAAATAGTGGAAGCGGAAAGAAAGTTTCCTATGATTATTCATCAAAAATTATCGAGGGTAATCGCAAAAGAAATATTTAAAGTCGAAGATGAAGAGATTTTAAATGCAATTTGTTGCCATACAACGTTGCGTAAACATGCAACGAAGATGGATTTAGTATTATTTGTTGCAGATAAAATAGAATGGGATCAAAAAGGGACACCACCATATTTAATAGAAATAAAAAAAGGATTGGGAAAATCTTTGGAAAAAGCAGCTTTTGTATATATTTCATATTTGTGGGAAAGGAAAGATACATTGAAAGTTATACACCCGTGGCTAGAAGAAGCATATTGGGATTTAAAAAGAATTGTACAGTAGAAAGGACAAGGAAATGCAATTAAAAGAATATATGAATCAAACATTTCCAGAAGTTACATTAGGACCCTACTTATTATCTCAGTGGGAAAATCATTTGCATTTTGATTTCGGAAAAGATAAATATCAAATTGTAGAAGGAACCAACGATTTAAATATGGAATACTTTTCTCAACTATATACATATAATAAATTCTTATTTGAAGACATATTTTCAAAAGAAGATGTAGTGTTTGTAGTGACAAATGTTTATAGATTTAAAAAGGAAAACATAAAAACTCCACAGAAAATAAATGTATACAATAAATATATTAAGAAAAGAGATTTAAGATTTCATATAAGACAAGAAACATTACCGTTTCTATTTGAAGATGAAGAAGCAGAGTTATATTGTACATATCAATTTTCTTTAAAATGTCTCGTAGAAGATATTAAGTATGAATCGCTTATACAAGCTGCTAATCATGAGGATTTTTCTGATTTGTATCCTCGATTTGGACGAAAAAAAGAAATTTTTTATCCAGATGTATTTCTCATTAATGCAACGAAAGATATTGTCATGTTTATGTATGATGATAGAGGATGTGAAGTAATTGCGAAGAATAAAGAAATAATACGAGATTTATATAAGAAATACAAAGAATGGATTCCAGATTATGAACGAGAAAGTATAGATAACATATTTAAATGACAATAGGGGAAGTGAAGCGTGTAATGAAACGTATTGCAATTGTATCTGCATGGGAACCAGAACTGACGTATTTGCATCAACATTATCCGAGTGAACGTGTTGAAAAAAGGGCAGCTTGGGAATTTCATTTTCATACTATTAATGAGCTGGAAATTATATCAGTTGTTACTGGTGTCGGTAAAGTAAGCTGCGCTAGTTGTGTACAATTGTTAATTAGTGAGTTTCAGCCAGATGAGTTGTTTATGACAGGAATATGCGGAAGTTTATCAAACAAGGTGAAAAACGGTCATATTGTAGTCGCACTAAACGCAATACAACATGATGTTACTGCTGCTGGTTCAGGGGAAGATGTTTTTAATTTATATAACGGTAGAACAGCACCTATTGAAACAACAAAATCACTTGTAAGAAGAATAAAAAAAATACGATCGTATGATCCGATACATTTCGGTACATTTTTATCAGGAGATCAACGTATTCGTAGTTCGGAAATGAGATATTTACTCCATACCGTATATGGAGCATTGGCAGTTGATCAAGAAGTAGCAGCTTTCGCCTATGTATGCCAAATAAATAAAAAACCATTTCTCTGTTTAAAAGCTGCTTCAGATCAAGCAAATGATAAAACGAAAGAAGAACAAAAAATCTTTAAAATGCTAGCATGTGAAAGAGCATGTGAGCATTTAATTGCTTTTTTACGTGTTTATGAGGTTAATGTAGTAAATAATAGATAGTTTGTTATAAAACAAATCAATAGTGAGTTATATGTAGGGAAATGTCCGCTTATTTCAAATTAAGAGCTGAAATTTATAATAGATGGAATATATTATATGGGTACACGTTGAGTTTAATATAAGCAGTTGGAGGGCAATTTTATATGATTCAATATAAAAGGTGTAGTGAAGTAAATATTGATTTAGTATATGAAGCTTTTAAAGATGGATTTTCAGATTACATTATTAAGATGGAGGTTTCAAAAGAGGATTTTATACAACGTTTTTTGGGACCAGAAGGTAATTTGCTAGAACATTCTTTTCTTGCTTTAGAAGAAGGCAAACCTGTTGGCGTAATACTAGGTGGTATAAAGGATTATGAAAGTATAAAGACTATGCGCTGTGGAACATTAGCGGTTCATCCTAATTACCGCGGTATTGGTGTAAGTCAAAAATTATTTGAACTGCATAAAGAAGAGGCGATTCAACATGGATGTAAGCAACTTTTTCTCGAAGTCATTGTAGGAAATGACCGAGCGATTCATTTTTATAATAAGTTGGGCTATGAAAAAGTGTACGATCTTTCTTATTATAATTTAAATGATTTGACTAAAATAATGAATAAAGATTGTAAGGATAGTGAAGTAAAACAATTAGAATTTCCAACTTTTAAAGATGAAATTCAGAAATGGTTAAACTTCCATATAAATTGGCAAAATGATATTGATTATATCAAAAAAACAAATAATGTATTTTATGGTGCATATGTCGATAATGACTTAAAAGGCTCTCTATGTGTAAATAAACAAGGTAAAATTAGTTTTATTTTCGTAGACAAAGATTATAGAAATATTGGTGTTGGGATGAAATTATTACAAGTAGCAAGAGAAGAATTAAATTTATCAAGTTTATCAATTGGGTTTCCTAACAATAATTTACTGGAAGGTTTTCTTAAGAAATGTGGATTTGAAAAGAATTCTTTAGCGCAATATGAAATGTATTTATTACTCTAAGAGCGGAAAGATTTATTCTTTTCGCTTTTTATTTTGCTGTTATGTTGGTAAATGCTCCGCAACTATAATTTATAATGAGAGGGATTTTGTTTATCCTTAAGTTATTTTTTAAATTGTCAATTTCATGCTAATAATTTTCTTTGTATAATATTCTAATTTTATGTAGAATAGATACGATGGGAGGGGATGAAATGAATAATGGATTAAAGTTTAAGATTTTTGAATTGCATTGTCTCGTTCAAAAGACTTATTCTGATATTAAAATAGCGTGTGATATTGCTATTTATCAAGAAAACACTTCTAAATATTTAATTTCATTAGGATTTTTAAATAAATCATATATGACTTATATAGAAGCAAAAAGATTCTATCGCGAAAATGAAGAGCTTGTAAGTGTAGAATTTGATAATTTCTTTGATATGTATGAAAAATTAGAAAACGAATTAAAACAAGTTATTTCAACTGAAGATAAAAATCCTTCATTGTTACATAGCAGACTTGATCAGTTTCAGCAGAAAGTTGAAAATATAAATGACCTAATAAAAGTATTGCAAAATGCTCGTTAATGAATGCTTTTTTCTGTTCGTATAGAAATTATGTATTAAAAACATTTTAGGGATATTACATATTGAAGAGGTGGCTTTTGTAGATTACAAAAGTCATCTTTTTATGTTAGGAATAGATTGTATACATTTTAGCAGTTTCATATAAATAATAGAAATTTATACGAGGTAAATATCATGGGAAATAAAAAAGAAATAGCTATAGTTGCATTAACAACAGGATTCGTTTTAACAAGTGTAACACCATATGGAGTAGGTCATGCAGAGGAACCTGGTCAAATGCAAGTTGAAATTCAAGAGGATTCGTTCCGTACAGGTGATCTGACACAACCATCAAAAAAGGCACCAGAGAATGTAGTGAAAGATGCACTTAAGGAAAATACGGAGCATGCTTTGTCTCCAAAACAAGTTAGTGCAGAAACAGGAGTAGATTACAAGGTTCTTCAAAAACGTGGTTCTTATGATGGAACTACACTTGTGCGCATGCAACAAATATATGAAGGAAAAGAAGTATATGGCCACCAGTTGACTGCTCACGTAGATAAAAAAGGTATTATTAAAAGCATTTCAGGAGCTAGCGCACAAAATTTAACACAAGAAGATTTAAAGAAACCTATTAATTTATCAAAAGAAGAAGCAAAACAATATATTTATAAAAAGTACGGAAACGATACTAAATTTATTTCTGAGCCAGAAGTTAAGGCAGTTATTTTTGTTGATGAAAATCATGGGCAGGCTAGCAATGCATATCAAGTTACATTTGCTGCTACAACACCAAATTATGTATCTGGAACTTATTTAGTGAATGCTCATAATGGTGAAATGTTAAAAGATATGGTACAAGAATCAAGTTTGAAAATAAGTGAAGAGTATGTTGAATCCGTTAAGGAAAATAAAACTAGCAATTTTACATCATTAACTGGAACAGGAAAAGATGATTTAGGCGTAACTCGTACATTTGGTATTTCTACACAGACCAGTGGGAATTATGCGCTTGCTGATTACACAAGAGGACAAGGAATTGAGACATATGATGTAAATTATAGAGATATTACAAATGAAGAAAGTTATTATCCTGGTATACTAGCAACTAGTGTTTCAACAACATTTAATGATCCAAAGGCGGTAAGCGCTCATTTCTTAGCAACAAAGGTATACGATTTTTATAAAGAAAAATATAAGCGTAATAGTTTTGATAATAAAGGAAAAAAAGTAGTTTCAGTTGTACATGCATGGGATTCTGGAGGGACAAATGATCCTGAAAATTGGGAGAATGCATTTAGTACTAATATTAATAACATTAGTATGCTTTTATATGGAGATCCCATGGTAAAAGCGTTCGATATAGCCGGTCATGAATTTACACATGCAGTTACATCAAGTGAATCTAACCTTGAATTTTCAGGAGAATCTGGGGCAATTAACGAGGCATTATCGGATATTATGGGAACGGCTATAGAGAAATACATAAATAATGGGGAATTTAACTGGACAATAGGAGAACAAACTGGATCGACTTTTCGTAATATGAAAAATCCAACTGCAATTAATTTTTCAGAAGGACTACCGTATCCGGATGATTATAGTAAATATAATGATTTAAATGGAGAGGATTATGGAGGCGTTCATTTTAACTCAAGTATTATTAATAAAGTTGCGTATTTAATGGCACAAGGTGGTACTCATAACGGTGTAAATGTAAATGGTATTGGTGAAGATAGAATGTTTGATATTTTCTATTATGCAAATACTGATGAATTAAATATGACTTCTAATTTCTCTGAATTGAAATTGGCATGCCTTAAAGTGGCAACTAATAAATATGGAGCGAACTCAATTGAAGTTCAAGCAGTCCAAAATGCTTTTGATGCGGCAAAAATTACAGGAACGGTGAAAGAGAACGAAAAAACAGCAGAAAACCAAGCTCCAGAGTTAACTGTACCGTTTACGATTACACTACGTGTAGGTGATACGTTTGATCCAATGAGAAATGTAAAAGCTGTTGATAAAGAAGATGGTGATTTAACAAATAAAGTAAAGCATAAAGGCGATGTAGATACTTCAAAACCAGGTACATACATTGTGGAATACTTGGTCGTTGATTCCCAAGGGAGAAATACAACGGCTAGACAGACTGTAATTGTAGAGGGAAATGGAGAAACATCAGATTTAGAACCTAAATTAACAGTGCCTGTTGGAGCGACAATTCATGTAGGAGATTCATTTGTTCCAATGGCAGAAGTATTAGCTATCGATAAAGAAGACGGCGATCTCACTTCTAAAATCAAAGTTGATGGTGAAGTAGATACAACTAAAGCCGGTACTTACGTATTAACGTACACGGTTACAGATTCTAAAGGTCATGAAGTAACGGCGAAGCAAACTGTAACGGTCAAAGTTAGAGAAGAAGTTAAAAATGATAAACCAATACTAAAAGTACCTGCTACAACTTCAATTACTGAGGGTGATCAATTTGATCCATTGGTAGGGGTATCAGCTACGGATAAAGAGGACGGTGACCTTATTTCTAAAGTAGCGTATGAAGGAACTATAGATACAACTAAAGCTGGTACTTATGAAATAATATATAGTGTTAGAGATTCCGTGGGTAATGAGGTAAATGCAATACAAAAAGTATTAGTGAAAGATAAAGAAACTAGCAAAGCTAATGGCCTTGCTAATAAGGAAAATAAGAGTAATATCTCAAACAACAGTAATAGCGATAAAAAAGAATATACATATAAGGAGCTACCAAAGACGGGTGTAAGTACAACTAACAGTGCAGCAATCGGCATATTGATGATTATTACAGGCACAGTACTCACTTTTGTTCGCAAATTTAGAAAGATACAAAAATAATAGTAGGGATCATTCGTTTGAAGAAAAGAGTTCATTATTCAAAAGAAATAAAGTAGAAAGTAAGTAAAACAAAATATGGATTTTTTACTTAATAAGATTTTAGTAGTTAAGCGGTGCATTTGGCTTCTATAAAAATTTGTAGTTGGATCATGTTCTGTCTACAAAACTACATTACATAAAAAAACACGTTACTATTCTCATTAAAATATAAGAATAGTAACGTGTTTTTTGGTTTGGAAAAAGCATAAATCCTATAGTTCATGAATCTGGGAGTGCTTCTAATCTGCCATTGATGAGTTACTGAAAACATTTTGTTTTAATGGAAGTTTCACTCTAAATGACAACATGAGATTTCCGATATTTACCAGGTGTTTCATTGGTGAATTTTTTAAAAATTTTAGTGAAATAACTTTGATCGCTAAAATTAAGCGAAGCGCATATGTCTGATAAAGGATAGGTGGTGAAAGTTAATAATTTCTTTGCTTCTTCGATTCGTTCACGTTGAATGTACTCAATTAATGAAATACCGACTTCTTTTTTAAATAATATAGATAAATAATCTGAATTCACATTTGCAAATTTAGCAACTTGTTTAACAGATATTGGATTGTAAATATTTTTAAAAATGTAGTTTTTGCAAATAGCAATAGTCTGTGAATGTTGCTGTGTTTTTTGTGCCTTTACACGGTCTGCAAAGGTACAAAAAGCATTTTTTAATAAATCCCAAACAGATTCTTTGTCTTTTAAATCTTCTGTTCTTTGAATATGTAAATCATAAATTTTGTAAGCAATCCCAGATGGAAGTCCCCCTTTTATCGCATATCTAGTAGCGAGCGTGATGGATGAAATACAAATGTTTTTATGACGTCTTAATTGATGGAATGAAGATAAAGATGAAAGAGTCTCTTGTTGGAATTCGTAATAATATTTGAGTACGGTTTCTTTATCCCCGTGTTCTATAGAACTAAGTAGTTGCTGCTCTATATATAAATTATGATAAATGGATTCGTCTTTTTGCATTGAAATATATACATCTTCGTTTAAGATGCTGCTATGACTTATATGAAGTGAGTCACTGTTATTTGAAAAGGTGCTTACATCTGAATTTTTTTTATAGAGAATGTTATAGAACAATATCGCTATATTTACAAAGAAATTTTGATCTTTGACTGACAATGAAAAATAATGGTCTCTTGTTCTTTTATAATTTGGAATAAAATTAAGGTTACTATCCGCTTTACTTGTAGAAGAATTCACATGTGTCAAGGGCCCAATAATAACAGTACCGTTCACCATATAATCGCTCTTTATGTGAATTAAAATAAAGTGCCCTAGATATTCGTGAGTTCTGAAGATGGGGGAATTATATGTATCATTTCTCTGAAAAAGCATATGTAACTCTTCTATTTTTGATGTATATAACGAATGTGAATCATTTTTTGATTTAAATTCTAAAAGAATATTTTTGTTACAATCTAAAAAACAAACTGGAATTTCGAAAGATTGAAAAAACATATTGCAAATGTACTCTATCTCAACTAGACTGAGTTTTTTAGTCATATTCTTCCTCCTTACAGTTATGCGTAATAGTTAAATAAACATATATTCCTTTTTCATAAGTAGATACGGAAAACCTTTATCAATAAAAAATATAAATAAAAGTTATAAACTTCTAAGAATAATACCATAATTTAACATGAATAGCACATATTATTTGAATATACAGGTAATAGTTTTGGACAGTAACGTAAAATATGAATCGTCACACTTATTTGTTGGTTATTACTTATATGTATTAAAAAATGATTAAGATTGGATTTTAAATCGGGATAGGAAGTGAGAAATGAATAGATTGACAGTAAGTGAATAGTCGAAATTAGCGGTGAAAGCTATTATGTAACAAATGTAATGATTCTTGAAATAGGGATATACGTGTAATTTAGGGGAGAAAATTACATATATCATGTGGAGAGACAACGTAATAATAGAAGATAAGAAAAGTGAATAAGTGATTGTAAACAATGGATTGTTGGACGACTATGTTTTATGTTATTCGTTTAAATCTGATACTTGGCACACTATTGCTTTTAAGAAGGTAATAGTAATAAAGAAATTTTTAAAATGATAGAAGTAGTAAAGGGGATAAGAGAAATGAAAAAAATATTTAGTGTGCTTTTAGTGTTATTCTTAACATTTTCTACATGGTCTAGTGTATTAGTAAAGGCAGATTCACCATCTAAAGGTACTTTAACGATTCATAAGTATGAACAAGAAAAAGATGGAGCGCAGGGACTAGAAGGTGACGGTTCTGCAAATCAAGAGGTGCCAAAGGATGTGAAACCATTAAAAGGTGTAACGTTTGAAGTAAAAAGGGTTGCTTCTTTTGAAAAAATTTCAAACGATGGGAAAATCGTAAAAGAAGACGTGAAACCTGTAATGGGAGCCACTCCAAATCAAGTAGTAACAGATGATAACGGACAAGCTGTATTAAAAGATCTTCCGCTAGGACGTTATGAGGTGAAAGAAGTGGCAGGACCTCCACATGTTAATCTAAATCCCAATACGTATACAGTGGATATTCCATTAACAAATAAAGAGGGTAAGGTGCTAAACTATGATGTTCACATGTATCCCAAAAATGAGATTAAACGTGGTGCAGTGGATTTAATAAAAACTGGTGTAAATGAAAAAGCATTAGCAGGTGCAGTATTCTCTTTATTTAAAAAAGACGGTACAGAAGTGAAAAAAGAGTTAGTAACAGATGCTAATGGTCATATTCGCGTGCAAGGATTGGTGTATGGAGAATACTATTTCCAAGAAACAAAAGCTCCGAAAGGCTATGTAATAGATCCAACTAAACGTGAGTTTTTTGTTAAGAACTCCGGAACAATTAATGAAGATGGAACTATTACTTCTGGTACAGTAGTTAAATTAGAAGTGAAAAACTATGAAGAACCAACAATTGATAAAAAGATTAACGGAAAATTGGAAGCGTTACCAATCAATCCGTTAACTAATTATAATTATGATATTAAAACATTAATTCCAGAAGACATTAAGGAATATAAAAAATATGTGGTAACAGATACTTTGGATAATCGTTTAGTGATTCAAGGAAAGCCAATCGTGAAAATTGATGGAGCAGAAGTAAATGCAAGCATTGTAGAGGTAGCTATAGAAGGTCAAAAAGTAACAGCTACAGTAAAAGATTTCACAAAATTAGATGGTAAAAAAGAATTTCATTTGCAAATTAAATCTCAAGTAAAAGAAGGAGTACCATCTGGTTCGGAAATTTTCAATACAGCAAAAATACATTTTTCAAATAAAAATGATGTAATTGGAGAAAAGGAATCTAAACCCGTAGTTGTTATTCCGACAACTGGAATAATTGAGTTAACAAAAATTGATGGTGCTAATAAGAATAAATTAAAAGGTGCAGAGTTTGTACTTAAAGATAATAATGGAAAAATAGTTGTCGTAGCAGGAAAAGAAGTAACAGGTGTATCAGATGAAAATGGTGTTATTAAATGGTCTAACATTCCATATGGAGACTATCAAATTTTTGAAACGAAAGCACCAACATATACAAAAGAAGATGGTACAAAAGCATCTTATCAATTATTAAAAGACCCCATTGATGTAAAGATTAGTGAAAATAATCAAACAGTTAAATTGACGATTGAAAATAATAAAAGTGGATGGATTCTTCCGGTAACGGGTGGTATAGGAACGACTCTTTTTACTGTAATAGGCCTTACTTTAATGCTTACAGCGGCATTTGTTTTCTTTAGAAAAAAGTTTGCTAGAAATTAAGATTTTAGGAACATGTAACCATATGAAAAGGGGAGAAGCAAAATGCTTTCCTCTTTTCGATATTTAAGCGTATACAGAGGTGGAAATATGAAACGAAATCTTGTTTTGGGAGGTATTTTCTTATTTGGATTAGGTATTTTTTTATATCCTACTATTAGTAATTGGTTGGCGACCCGTGCACATTATTCTGAGATTAGCTCTTACGATAAGAAGATTAAAGCATTACAAAAGAAAGAAGTCGAACGTAGGGAAAAAGAAGCAGCCGAATATAATAAACAAGTTCAAACTTCTGCGAAAACATTTACAGATCCATTTTCTGAAAAAAAAAGTAATCATCAAGCGTATGCTGATGCGTTAAATTTAGGAGATGTAATGGGGTATATTGAAATATCGAAAATTAATATAAAACTGCCAATCTATCAAGGGACCTCTGAGGAAGTATTAAGTCGCGGGATAGGTCATTTAGATTTTTCTTCGCTCCCGGTAGGTGGAGAAAATACGCACACTATTTTAACAGGGCATCGTGGTTTACCATCAGCAAAATTATTTACAGATTTAGATAAGTTGAGTGAAGGAGATCTTTTTTATATTCATTCTTTAGACAAAGTTCTTGCTTATAAAGTAGATCAAATTAAAGTAGTGTTACCACACGAAATGGAAGATCTACAAATTGTAGAAAATAAAGATTATACAACTTTAATTACGTGTACGCCTTATGGAGTAAACACCAATAGATTGCTAGTTCGAGGTGAGCGTGTGGAGTTAAACGAGAAAGAAAAACAAAAAGTGAGTACAGAGATATTTATGTTTAATAAGTGGACTGTAATAGTTCCACTCCTATTGTTATGTGTGTTTATAGTCGTAATTTATAAGAAAAGGTTTACTCGATAGAATGTATGTATTTATCCTGCATTAATGGGAAGTGGGACCGTAAATTCAGAGATAAGTAAAGAAGGTATATAGGGGATTGAAGTAAATCATCATTAATAAAAATTTCATTTTATTCGACTATAGAAAAAATACGGTAAAGGTGGGAACAAAGGAATTGAGGCTACGATTAAAGCTGGTAAGTATTCATTTTATTGTTTTGTTAATGTTAAGTGTAAGTTTTGTCATATATGTACCAAAAGAAGTATATGGATCCACGACAAACTTAGAAGGTCTAGGTGATATATCGCGCTATAATGCTGTTGTCTTTGGTAACCATAAAGCAATAGGTGGCGACATTGAAGGAGCAATTGCAGTTCAAGGTGATATGGATGCATCGGGGTATACAATTGTAGGTGCTGCAGCGGGAACATCTAATATAGTAGGTGAAAAATGGGTTGATGAGGGATATCCGTCCTTGTTATTGTCTGGAAAATTTAAGAAATCAAGAGAAGAATCTTTTATCATTCAAAACGGAATAGTCGTAATGACAAAAGAGAGTGATCCAGATCGCATCATACAATCCTCTTATGATCGTATCGTTTATAAAGAAAAACTAGAAATTGACGCGAAATTTAATGAATTTCGCAATATAGTGAACCAAGTCAGTAAAAATGCAGGTCAATATAAAACAAATACCCCAATTCCAAATATGAGTCATGGAATCGGAAAAGATATAAACAATCCTAATATTTATGTTTCATCAGAATTGACAGGGAAAATTAATTTAGATATAAGAGATGTATTTTTACCGAGTGCTAAGGACAAAGATTTTATTGTTATGTATTCGGATGCAACAGAGGTTACATTTAAAAATGGGTCTATTCTATATGACACGAACAATATTGGAAGGGCTACAGATATAGTTCCTACATCACAACCATATTCTCCTAATTCCCCGTTTACTGAGCTATATGGGAAAGTGATTTGGGTTTTTCCAAATGCGAAAAAAATTATAACAGAGGGATATGGTGTCGTTGGTAGTGTGTTTGCCCCCAATGCTGTATTAGAAACAAAAGGCGGTTCGATTAATGGACAAGCATTTGTCGGTGCGGTACAACAAACTGGTGGATTTGAATTTCACAATTTCAAATTTAACTGGCAACATTGGAACAAGCCTAGTACAGGAAAAATAAAAATAAAAAAGGTTGATAGTAATAATGTTAATAAAAAATTGATCGGAGCAAAGTTTCATATAGAAGATTCAAATAAAAAAGTAGTTGGAGAACTAGTAACAAATGAAGAAGGAGAAGCGATATCAAAAGACTTACCAAAAGGAAACTATACCCTTGTAGAAATAGAAGCGCCAAAAGACTATGAATTATTAAAAGATAAAATAGCTGTAAAAGTAGAAAAAGATGCAGTAGTAGAAATTAAAATAGGAAATAAGAAATTGCCAGATCCAATGGGAAAAATGAAGTTAGTGAAAGTAGACATAAGTGATAAAAATAAAAAGCTAGCAGGGGCAAAGTTTCATATAGAAGATTCAAAAGGAAAAATAGTTGGAGAACTAGTAACAAATGAAGAAGGAGAAGTAATATCAAAAGACTTACCAATAGGAAACTATACCTTAGTGGAAGTAGAAGCACCTAAAGGTTACGAATTATTAAAAGAAAAAATAACTGTAAAAATAGAAAAAGATGCAGTAGTAGAAATTAAAATAGGAAATAAGAAATTGCCAGATCCAATGGGGAAAATGAAGCTTGTGAAAGTAGACATAAGTGATAAAAATAAAAAACTAGCAGGGGCAAAGTTTCATATAGAAGATTCAAAAGGAAAAATAGTTGGAGAACTAGTAACAAATGAAGAAGGAGAAGTAGTATCAAAAGACTTACCAATAGGAAATTATACCTTAGTGGAAGTAGAAGCACCTAAAGGTTACGAATTATTAAAAGAAAAAATAACTGTAAAAGTAGAAAAAGATGCAGTAGTAGAAATTAAAATAGGAAATAAGAAATTACCAGATCCGACTGGACAATTTGAAATTGAGAAAGTTGATGATAAGGATATCAATTTAAAACTACAAGGCGCTATATTTCAAGTCTTAGATAAAGAGGGTAAAGAAGTGGCTAGATTAACAACGGATGAAAAAGGAAAGGTGATTTCCAGTCAATTAGTACTTGGAAAATATACGATAAAAGAAATAAAAGCGCCAAACGGATATATGTTACTTAGGGATCCAATAGAAATAGAAATTACAGAAGCAGTAAAGACACAAAAAATAACAGTGAAAAATGCGAAGAATAATTGGGTAATTCCTAATACTGGTGGGAGCGGAACAACAATTTTTTACGTAATTGGTATTATGCTAATGTTTGGTGTGCTATATTTCTGTAAGAAAAATCGTATATTATGAACTAATTTTATAGAGTTAGACAGATTGTTACGTTAGAGAGTTTTTAGGACATGAGTTCGGTATTGTACTGGACTCATGGTACTAAATTTGTTAAAGGAGGAAGGATAATAGTAAACATAGAATATATTAATGAATTAAAATGTTTAAGAGGTGAACATGGTGGCAATAAAACAAGACGAAATTAAAGTAGTTGTCGGAGCTGGAGTGTTTAATAATAATCCAGGTTGGATTCAAACGCAAGAAGATGAACTTAACTTACTAGATAAAGCTACGTGGGAAGAAAGATTTGAATACAACTCTATTTCAGCTATTTTAGCTGAGCATGTATGGGAACACCTTACTTTTGAAGAAGGTGTAAGAGCAGCTGAAATTTGTTATGAATTTTTAAAACCATCTGGTCATATTCGGTGCGGAGTCCCTGATGCATTCTTTCAGGATGAGGCATATCAAAATATAGTTCAAATAGGGGGCCCCGGTCCGAAAGATCATCCAGCAGCAAGTCATAAAATCGTTCATAATTATATAACATTAACGAAAATGTTTGAAACTGCTGGATTCGAGGTAGTTTTACTTGAATATTGTGATGAAAATGGTACTCTTTTACTTCTTAAAGAGTACATTCATGAATTAACAGATCATACACCGAGAGATGTAGCTGGTTGGCATATTTGTTTAAATCTTTTTTCTTTCGTTTTAGAAGGAGAAGAGAAAGAATTTTCTAAAGATGAATGGCAACAGTGGTTTGAAATATACAAGGATAAGATTCATGAAGTGAGAGGATAATTGCATAATAGGTAATATTCATTATGTAATTATTATATTGTAAAAATGCTTTTGTGAATAAATAAGAATAGAGGTTAATATGAAAGTAAATCAATTAATTGCTAATAACATAAATAAATTAGATGCAACTATACCGTTTAATAAATCGTTTGGAATTGCTGGTTTATCTGGATCGGGTAAAACAACTTTTTGCCAAACAATTGGTGAAGAATCAAAAAAACGATTAGTTTCTTTATTACCAAAGGCTGAATATCAATATTTATTTCCTAACATTATGGAAACAAATTTTAGTGCCATTAAGATGGAAGAAATGCCTTTAGTACTTTTTCTAGGAAAATCATCGATTTCGTCTAATCCGCGTTCAACGATTGGTACTCATACTGGTGTTTTTACAGAGGTTCGGGAAAAACTTGCTGAAGTATTTAATCTTTCTCCAGAGGTCTTTTCATTTAATAATCAATTAGGCTGGTGTACTGGTTGTAAAGGCCGTGGTACTACAAAAAATGTTGAGTGTAAAAAATGTAAGGGAAAACGTTATAGTGAAGAAATTGAACAACATGAAATTGATTTGTTGGCCAAGCCACATTCAATTTCAAATATTAATGATTTAAGTGTTGAATCTATTCTTTCACTAGCAAAAGAGTTAAATATTAGTGAAGAAAAACAGCATATACTGCAAAATATTATTAATATGAACATTGGTTATTTAACATTAAATCGAATTATGGGTACGTTATCAGGTGGAGAGTTAACACGACTTTATTTGGCCGAATTCATGGCAGTAAGTGAAAATGCTGTAATTATTATTGATGAGATTTCAGTTGGACTTGATCATGAAACTTTATTACAAATTTTAGAAGAGATTAAACGATTAGGGTGTAAAAATCAAATTTGGCTTATTGATCATTCAGATACAGTACTAGATACATCTGATGAGCAATTATTCTTTGGACCTGGTAGCGGAAAATATGGCGGGAAAATTGTGAAAGAATCACCAAGACCAAAGTCAATACTGTGGGATCGAAATAAAGAAATACCAACAGAATATTATACATTCTATGATTTATATTGCCGTAATATCCAAATGGAGGAGTTTCAAATTCCTAAAAACAGGCTTGTAACGGTTACAGGAGAATCAGGATGTGGGAAATCTACACTTGTCAATGAATGTCTAGCTACAGATTTCTTGAAAAGATATCCAAAAGATAAATTAGTTATGGTGGGACAAGACCGAAATCAATCAATTACAAGTCGATCAACTGTAGCAACTTTCCTAGATATTAAAAAGAAACTAACAAAGTATAGTGAAGACATTGATGATATTTTTGAGCGCTCGATTGAGGATATTATTGATGAACTTCCAAATGAAGATATCGCTTATAAACGTTTGAGCCTACTAATTAAATTAGGACTTGGCTATTTAACATTAGAGAGAAAAACACAAACATTATCGACAGGTGAGTTTCAATGTGTTCATTTAGTTTCGGAATTATTTGCAAACACTAGAAATCCACATACATTATTCATTTTTGATGAGCCTTCAAAAGGTTTATCACAAAATATTTTAAATCAATTTATCGATAGTATTAGAGGTATTCTGCAAGATGAATCAGTTTCTATCATTATGATTGAGCATAATCGTTACATGTTAGAAAGCTCTGATTATATAGTTGATTTTGGAAAAAGGCAGAATGAATCTGTAGAGCATTTGGATGTTGTTAATCATGAGGATTACTATCGTCAAAAAAGTAATGTGAATAGCACAAAGAAAATAAATATCTCTTCAATGCTTAAGCAGAAAAAAGGAGTTCACTATTTAGAAGAAAATCATATTAACTATTTTAAAAATGCCGAAAATGTTTATAAGGGCGGTATTTTAAAAAGTTTATCATCAATGGCTAGGTTAATTTATGGTGAATATGAATCTGATACAATCGCACCTGTTATTGCTATTGATCTTGAAAGACATTTATATAGTCAATATAGTTTCTTATATGAGATTGGTGGATTAATTAATCATATTGTAGCTACTCATCCAATTAATAAAGATACGAGAAGTTTTGATTTCTATTCACAGGACAATCATTGTCCATCTTGTTCTGGACGTCTTCAAATTGAAGTTTTTGATAAAGATATTGCCATTCAAGATAAAAGTGTTCCATTTTGGGATGGGCTATTCGATCCAGAAATCATGAAGGTATTAAAATTTTATCAGCATGAAAAAATAGAATTTCTATTCGAAGAAATAAAAAATGAGATTGGTCACGATTTGTCAAAGAGCTATAATGATATGTCAGAAGAAGAAAAGCATACGTTTTGGTACGGATATTTTGAAAAATCATTTTATGATAAAAAAGGAAAGACACGCAGAACATGGGTAGGATTTAATACAATTATTGGTGGATATATTGTTATTTCAAAAGCACCTATTAAAGAAGAAATTAAGAGTTCAAAAAAAATGATGAAATGTCCAATTTGTGAGGGGACGGTTTTAAATCATCATAAGCCACTTAAATTTGGTAACGTAGATATTCGTGAAATAATCAATCAGCCTATTAATAAAGTATTGAAAACAGTTGGTGATTTACCGGCACTTGTTAAATTGAAGTCTATTGTTGGTGGCGATATGGTATTGACAGAAGATGTTTCTTTATTGCCAAGAAAAGCACAAGTTGCACTGAAGATGTTTGAATTAGAACAAGCAAGCTTTTCAAACTATGAAATGGTGTTACAAAATGTCTTACCATTCTGGGGCGAAATAAAAGGAAATATCGAATCCATTAGTATTAATAATCAAGTAACTGTTTGTGATTTCCCTAATGTTTATGAAACGAGAGAAACCATTATAGATAAGTATTTCACAAATGGTAAATATAAAAAACTTACGTATGTATACGAAGCGTTTGGATACAAAAAATTAGTTACCCAAATTAATAAAATTAAAAAGAGTAATCCATGTCCATTTTGTAAAGGTAAGAAAGTGATAACCGAAGATAATCTACATGATGGTGTCTTTAAACTAACAATTCCATGTGTAACTTGTAATGCAAGTGGTATTAATGACGAAGGGTTAAAAGAAGTTGTTGAGGGCGTGGATGTACAAACGTGGTTAACTGGAAAAGTAAGTGATGTTGTGAATGAAAGCTTATTAACAGAAGCTGTTGGACAAATACCAATTTTTAATCGCATACGTGAGTTGGATAAACGAGATATGATGGCGGTTTATGAATGTCTTGAGAAAAATAACTAGTGATGGATTGTCAATTGCAGTAGTCATAAAAATAGGAATATAGGTTTTTAATTATATAAATATAACATGTTAAATTGTTATTTAAATCGTTAAAAATAGTTGACCCTCACACAATGTCATTGTTTAAGATAAAGTTGAGCTTCAAAGTAGATGTAACTTATAGGAGGAAATCATGTTTAAAATAGGGGATTTTTCAAAACTATCTTCCATTAGTATACGAATGTTGAGACACTACGATAAAGTGGAATTACTACAACCAGTAAAAGTCGATGAGCAGAGTGGATATCGATTTTATTCAGCAGACCAATTAAAAAAAGTAAATCAAATTCAAACGTTAAAAGCTATGGGGTTTAATATTGCTACCATCAAAGAAATAATAGAATGCGATAATATAGATAGCATAAAAGAGCAATTTTTAAATCGTAGTGCTCAAATTAAAGAAGACATGAATAACCTCCAAAAACAATTACGTCTCCTCGAAGACTCAATGAAAATGATGAGAGAGGATGTTGTTGAGATGAATTATCATGTTTCAATAAAAGAAATTCCAGAAAGAACTGTAGCTAGTGTTAGAAAGATTATTCCATCGTATAATTGCGAAGGTGATTTATGGAGTGTATTAATGCAAGAAATTCAAATGAAAAATATTAGTATTGCCCAACCGAGTTATAGTATTGCGGTTTTCCATGATCGTGAATACAAAGAAAATGATGTAGATATAGAAATACAGCTAAGTATTCTAGGTAAGCACGAAAATACAAAAGACGTTACATTTAAAAATATGGAATCGACTAATGTAGCTTCTATAACAGTTAATGGAAGTTATGAACAGATGACAGCTGTAAATGAGGCTGCGGCAAAATGGATTGAGACAGAGGGTTACAAATTAGCAGGCCCGATGTTTAATATTTATCATGTGAGCCCAGCGATGGAAGCGGATCCTAATAAGTGGGTTACAGAAGTTTGTTATCCAATAAACAAATAAGTAATAAAAAAGGCATGTTTTATGCCTTTTTTATTTTATGAATATCTCAAAATATATAATTTTTCCTCTTTACAGTTTTCGTATCGGACTACATAAGGCAATAAATACTTCAATTATTTTAGTAAAAGCAGCTAAAGCAAATATAAATACAGGATTGTAGGCTGAAATAATTCCACCTACTAATGCCCCCAATGGCATAGATAATCGTGTAAGTACACGAGAAAAACCTAAAACACGTCCTTGCAAATTGGATGGAACAGTTTCCTGCCGAATTGATGTAACAATCGTATTCCATGTGATATTACATGTCATCGCGATTCCGAAAGCAATTCCGGGAGCGAGCCAATATGTACTCCACAAAGCAAATGTTAATCCAAGCGCTCCCAAAAATAGGAGTAAAGGAATAAGTATACCACGTCGAAATTTCTTTTCTAAAGGAACGGCAATTAAGCTTCCTAAAAGCCCACCTATTCCTATTAAAGTATAATTATAACCACTTTGTGCGGAGGTAAGATTTAATGTCGATAATAAATAATACATAAGTACACCTAAAACAGCACTTGCTCCAAAGTTACCTACCATAGCTTGAAGTGACAAAGCTATATTTAACCGATCATTTATGAGCCATTTAAATCCATCAAACAAATCATTTAGTACATTTTGCAATGTCTTTTTATCAGTATTCTTTTTATTTAAGTTTTTCATAGAAGGTAATATAATCACAGCAATTAATGTAGCAATGAATGAAAGAACATTAATCCAAAGTACTTGAAAGCCGCCAATAAAAGATATGAAAAGCCCAGCTATGATTGGACCAAACAAACTAGCCAATTGATTAACCATTTGATATAAAGAATTAGCCTTCGTTAATGATGCACCTGCGATGTGTGGAATGACTGTAACTGTTGTTACATCAAAAAGCATGGACATAACTGCTAAGATAAAAGTAATTACGTATAAATGCCAGACTTCTAATAGATGTAATGCATGTAAAATTGGTACGAGACTTACTAAAATAATATTGGTAATATCCGCCATCCAAAGTAACTTTTTTCGATCATATCGATCAACTAGTACACCAACTAAAGGGCCAAATAAAACGATTGGCAATACGTTAACAGCAAATAAAGAACTCATAATTACAGCTGAACCAGTTAATTGATAGGCAATCCAAGGCAGTGCAAAAGTATATAGTGAATCCCCGATTCGTGAAATGAGTAAACCAAAAATAAAAATCTTGTATTCTTTTGAAAAAGTTGTCTTGACAGTTAATCTTCGTTCTTGTACAAATTTCACAATTGTATGACCTCCCTTTTTTATAGAGGAATTTGAAAATAATCCGTCCAATATGTATTAAATATAGAATTCTGTAAGAAGTTGTTGAATCCTACTTTATAATATTGATTTTATATAAAATTGTAGGGAATAGAAATTAGGGCGGTTTTTATGCGAGGAGGCGGAATGATTCGAGAACAAAAGGGGTTGCTGGATAAAGAGTTAATCTTATGACCTTTTCCGCAATTATTGTTGTTAGCAGAACTTTTGAAAGAAGATCCTACATTAATATATCCCTTTTTTAGTTAATACTAGCCTCCTTAATACTAGTTAATACAAGGAGGCATTAAATTTTTAATAATTAATGGTATGTGTATCCTCCATCAGGAAACAATACATTACCCGTAGTAAAACTATTTTGCATTAAATATAGGACAGTATGTGCAATTTCATCATTATATCCAGCTCGTTGTACAAGTGAAAGAGATTTATAAGCTTTGTAAGCAACTAGTCTATTTTCGTTTTGTTCATTTTCTCTTTGTATTGTTCCAGGAGAAACCACATTAACTCTAATAGGAGCTAATTCCACAGCTAAAGCCTTCCCTAAACTTTCAATAGCACCATTGCAAGCTCCATAGGCAGGTGCGCCTTTAAGTGGTCTTTGACTAAATGCACCAGACATTAACACAATCGATCCAGAGTTTGAAAGAAAAGGAATTGCATATTTTACGGCATAATATTGAGGCCAAAACTTTCCGATGAAGCTACTTTCAGCAATTTCCTCTGTAGAGGTAATTGGTCCAAGTGTGTAAGAGGCTCCCGGTGTGAATAAATGATCAAAGTTCCCAACTGTCTTGGAAAAATTTTGTAATTGCTCTTTATTTTGATTATCCAATACGTAAGTTTGGAGACGATTGCTATTTATTAATTTTTTAGCAATCTTTAATTTTTCTTTCGAACGCCCTGCAATAATAACATGTGCTCCTTGTTCAATTGCTTGTTTTGCCGTTGCGAATCCAATACCAGAACTCCCACCAATGATAACAATACGATTATCTTTTAATGTAGTAATAGACATATTTTAGCCACTCCTTTAATAAAAAACTTTAGAATATAACTGTGCTATGCTTTTATTATTCGCTAAAAGGGAGCAAGTGAAAAGTACGCACTTTATATGTACATAGTCGCAAATTTCGTACTAATCGCTATACATGCGGATAAGTAATAGGAAAAATTTCTAAATATGGTTTATCCCGCATTCACGGGCAGTAAAACTCTCACCTCAAAGTTAGGAAAATGCAAGGAAGTTAGGTAAGAGATCAATTGCCCGTAAAAGCTCGATTGGTTCAACTAATAATCAGTGTGGGATGAACAAAACCCCCACTGATTAAAGTTTCACTTTATGATATCTGAGGAGAGGTGAGAAAAATGGATTTACAAGAACCGAAGTTAAAAGGGGTAATAGCAACATTACAAATAATCGGTGGGAAATGGAAGTCACTCATTTTGTTTATTTTGCTAACAGATGGAATGAAACATTTTGGTGAATTAAAGCGATTGATACCAGATATATCTCAAGGGACGTTAGCGAAGCAATTACGTGAATTAGAGCAAGATCAACTAATAAAACGCGAAATTTATCAAGAAATACCACCTAAAGTAGAATATTGCTTAACTGAACATGGAAAAACAGTCAGTACTGTTTTGGATAGTATGTGTAGTTGGGGAAGAGGGCATTTAGAATATATAGATAAAGATAAACCATAAAAATGTTATGTAAACTTATTGTAGTGTGAAGGGAAATATTGTTTTAATAATTTGTATTTTATAATATATAATTAAGGAGTGTCGTAGGTTATTATACATATTTAATTTATTTTTACAAAGGGGAAGTAATAAGATGAACGAATTAGAGTATAAAAGCTTCTATGATAAAGTAGGAAGATTAAATGGATGGGATTTTAGCAAAATAAAATGTGAAACTGTAGGAGATACATGGGACTTTTATAGTGAGGTAAAAGAAAGGTGTAAACCATCACATATTTTACTTGATGTTGGTACAGGCGGAGGAGAAAATGTACTTAACATAGCATCATCAGTTAAATTGTTGATTGGAATTGATAATTCTAACGGCATGATTGCAACGGCACATTCTAACTTGAAAAAATCAGGTGTACAAAATGTTGAGTTTCTTCAAATGGGTTCTGAAGCTTTAACATTTCCACATGCACATTTTGATATTGCTTCAAGTTGTCATGCCCCGTTTCTGGCATCTGAGTTAGCGAAAGTAATGAAAAAGGGTGCCTTTTTCTTAACACAACAAGTAAGTGAGAATGATAAATTAAACCTGAAAGAAGCATTTGGTAGAGGACAATGCTTAGGTGAACGGGATGGTACTTTAAAAGAAAATTATATGAATGAGCTTATTAGTGCAGGATTTGATCTCGTGCAAGTACGTGAATATGATGTTACTGATTATTACAGTAGGTCTGAAGATCTCATTTTCTTATTAAAACATACCCCTATTATTCCTAGATTCGGAGAACAGGAAGAGGATTTTACTATTTTACAAAAGTTCATTGATACGTATAGTTCTGAAAAAGGGATTCGTACGAATTCAAAAAGATTTATGATTATTGCTGTTAAATTATAATGTATTTTAGTGTAAAAGCTGCTTTTCATTTAAAGAAAAGCAGCTTTTTGTGTGGAAAAGAATACAGGAAATACTTGAAAATAATAGAAATAAATAAAGTGTAAATTAAAAAATCAAAATATGGAGGATAAATGTTTTGAAACGTTACTATATTAGCAATGAAAAAATAAATGTACATATTACTGAATGGGGGAATAATGACAAGCCCGTTATCTTTTGTTTACATGGATTAGGTAGTACGAGTTTAAGTTTTATAGAAATTGCTGAGGAATTAAAAGAAGAGTATAGATTTATCTCCGTTGATGCACCTGGACATGGTAAAACACCGCCATTTGAAAGAACAGAAGATTATGAGATGCACAATTTAGCAAATTGGTTAAATGAAATAATAAATGAATTGAGAATCAAATACTTCTATTTTCTATCACATTCATGGGGAAGTTTTGTAGCGTTATTTTATTTGTTAAATCATCCAGAAAAAGTACAAGGAAGTATTCTTATTGATGGTGGATATCAAACAAAAAGGCTTCGAGAAGAAACGTTGGAAGAAGAAATTGCTTATTATGAAAAGGACTTTGATAAATATGTTTTTAATAATTGGGACGAATTTTTCAAAAGTGAAAAAGAAGCTTATACTAGATGGTCTTCATTGTTAGAAGTTGCTGTAAAGGATCTAGGGATCGAAATGGATAATAAAGTATGGTGGCATGCCAGGGGGAATACAGCTAGTAATATAATAAGAGGTATGCATAAAGATGAAACAATAGATATATATGAGAAGCTACCGGCTAATATTGTATTACTTCGAGCTACAGTCCCACAAGTTTGGGCGGATTATAGAGATAAGACAGTAAATGTTTTTAAAGAGAAAACGGACAGTATAGTAAAAGTAATTCCTGATACTACCCACATGTTGCACTGGGATAAACCAGAAATTGTTATAGCGGAAATAAAAAATAATTGGAGCTAACATATTCATACTAAAGTTGTAGTTTCTATATGAAAAATCCATCCTTCCGTTTGATTTTATCTATTTATAAGTGTAATACAATACGAATAGATAATAAGAAATGAGGGGGAATGTAAAGTGATTACACATATATCAGATATAAAACTACAGACGGTTTCCATAGAAGGGGTAAAACAAGTTTATAAGGACATATTATCTTTTCCAATAAAAAAAGAAACAGCATCCTTCATTCAATTTGAAGTAACACCTTATACAACAATTAGTTTTCAAGAAGTGTATGAACCAATCGCACCTGCACATTTTGCTTTTGAAATCCCATATTCAAAATTTCATGAAACAGCAATATGGCTTGAGGAGTCTGGATTACTCATTGTGAAATGGAAAGATGGTCATATAATTGATGAAGAGGATGAGCGATTCAATTTATACTTTAAAGACGGAGATGGAAATCTACTCGAAATTATCGCGCATAGTTATGTTAAAGAAGATGTATTAGTACCGCAGTCACCTTTAAACATTTTATATGTAAGGGAAATTGGTCTTCCTGTTAAAAGTGTACCTATTTTTAGGGAATGGTTAAAATCAAATCTAAATATGAAAACGATGGAAGACGGGGATATTTTTAACTTTGTAGTTGGTGGCACTGCTTATGTCGTCGCAACTTGGTGGCAGCGACCTTGGATTCCAATCGCGATGAAAGCTCTATCACCGAAAGTACACGTTTCTTTCGGAACACCAGACGTCGCATTTTTACAGCGAATCCAAAATAACTTTAAGAAAAATAGTGTATCATTTGAATGTAAACGTAATGAAGTATCATTTATTGAGCAAGGATATACATTTTCAATTGTGCATACATCAGAGTTTCATTCTGATATTCCTAAACAATTAAACTTACCGCTTTCTATTTAAGGATGAAAAGCGGTAAGTTTTTTGTATATTCGTGAAGAAGGTTTTAGCTAGGGTTACAGTGAATTTAAAGAGAAGTACAAGGTGTTATTTTAATTTATGTTAAGGGGAGAAATGAAGTGGTTTTAGGTAATCCAATTGCAAAAGGGAATACTGCAGAAATTTATTTAACTGATGATAAGGTTGTAAAATTATTTAAAGATTACCTCCCAGATACAGAGTCTATGAATGAAGCAAAAAAACAAAAATATGCGTATTCATGCGGGCTGCCAGTTCCAAACATATTTGAAGTAATAAAGATACAAAATAGACAGGCAATTATTATGGAACATGTAAAAGGGGACAACATTGGTGATCTTCTGCTTAATAATTTAAATGAGGCAGAGCGTTATATCGGCCTTTGTGTTAATGAGCAAAAAAAAATCCATGCTATACATGTGAATACAGATGAAATGGAGTTAATGAGGGGAAGGTTAGAGCGTCAAATTAAATCTGTGCATAAATTGGATGAACGCAAAAAGAAGGGTATATTACAAAAATTAGATTTTATTACATTTGATTTTAGGCTATGTCATGGAGATTTTCATCCATTTAATTTGATTTTGAGTAAGGAAGAGAAAGTGAAAGTTATAGATTGGGTAGATGCTAGTTCAGGGGATATTCGCGCAGATGTATTTCGAACATATTTGTTGTACTCACAATCTTCGGTAGAATTAGCTGAGATGTATTTACATATATATTGCAGTCGTACCGGCTTATCAAGAGATGAAGTTTTTCAATGGGCTCCTATAATTATTGCAGCTAGATTTTCTGAAAAAGTATCACCGCAAAATGAAGTGTATTTGAAAAGATTATTGAATCAGTATTTATAAGTCATAAAAAAGACTGTCAGCTAATTAATAAATGCTGTTGTTTAACCAAATTTTCCTTGCAGTTAAACAACAGCATTCTTAAATATTGATATAGGTATTCTTATTTTCGATCTTCATCCTATAAAGGTTCATAATCCGTACTTGTTCCTCCGTTAATTCTTCTTTATCCCAATACATATGCATTAAGCTATATTCAAAAATCTCCTTTAATTTAATAAATAACGGAAACTTGTCTTTCATCTCTTTTGGTAGCTCATTTTCCTTTTGGTAGCCTTCAAATAGTGCTTTTGTAATAGAATACTCATAGTCAACGATATTCCCATTTCTAGCAAATGAATATTCTATCGCACTATAAATAGGAACGGCTAAATCGAATATGTAAAAATGTTTTTGGAATGAATCCAAGAGAATATCAACTTAACAAACTGCCTATTCAATCATTTGTTAAACTAAATTTAAATAAAGAAGGGGCGTTTAAAATGAATATTTCTAGAAAAATAGAGTTTGAACAGTTACGAGATAGGAAGAGTGAGCTATTTGATAAAGAGGTACTTAACATATTAAATGGTCAAGTTATGTATGAAGAATTTAAAAACGAAAAGCTAATGGGTGATTCTGATTATGCACCATTTAATGAGGCAATGTGTGTGAACCCTGCTACTACACAAGTTTTTGATGAGGATTTTATTAAAACAAGAGCGGAAGGACATAACAGTTCCGTAGAAAGTTATACAAAAAAGGTTATAGATCCGTTAGAAAAACTTTTTACGAAAAATTATAAATGTATTGTTTTATGGTTTGGTGAAGATATGTTTTGTCAAATGAACCTACTTACCATACTTTCTCACCTTGAACAGTCTGTTTATGAAGGGAAGGTATACTTAAATAGCTTTAGAGAGGATGAATTTAAAGTAAATCAAATTGAACTTGAATTGGGGAAGTATTCTTCTATATACAATGAAGTATTAGTAAACCATAAAAAGACCTCCCATAAGGTACCACCTGTAATGTATCAGGCTATAGACTTATTTTTAGAAATGTTAACAGAAGATAATGCAGTAATGAAATTCATTTCTAAAAATAAAGATTTATCAACTCAAGAATTATTAACGAAGTTGTTTCATCTTTTTCCTACAATCGGATATGGAGATACTCAGTACATAGAACTGATTAATAAAATAAAGAAGAAAGCTACACCAAAAATATAGGTGCAGCTTTCTTCTTATAATTGCTCAAGTAATTCTAATTCTTTTTCTACAAATAGCATTAGTTCTTTAATTGTTTCACCAGAAAAATCAAAACGAATACCGGCTGCATCATACACTTCTTTTATAGATTGCGAGCTTCCTAGTGATAATGCCTTTTTATAATTTTCTAGCGCTTGCTTAGGATCCTCTTTATATTGTTTATACATTTGTAATGCACCAAGTTGGGCGATCGCATATTCAATATAATAAAATGGTACTTCAAAAATATGGAGTGCAGGTAACCAACTCGTTGCTATCCAGTTTTCGTAGCCATCAATATGTATGACGCTAGACTGATAATGTTTTTGAAGTTGTAAGTATTTTTCATTTCTTTCTTTAGAAGTATGACTTGGATTTTCATACAGCCAGTGTTGAAATTGATCGACAATAAGCATAATAGGTAAATATGAAATAACATCTTTAAAGAAGTTAATTTTTGCTTGTTTTAAATCTTTTTTGTCTGTATAGAAGGTATCCCAATAATTAAGCGAGAATAACTCCATTGTCATACTGGCTAGCTCAGCTGTTTCAGCTGGAATTTCTATATACTGTCGTAATTTTAATGGTTTTATGAGTTCGTTATGAATACTATGACCCATTTCATGTATAAAAGTGACAATATCATCTTGTGTATAATTTAAGTTCATAAAAATATAAGATAATTGTGAAGCTGGTAAGTACTCACAAAAGCCACCAGCTGCTTTTCCTTTGCGGCTTGTTAAATCAAGACAATTGTGTTTATACATTCGGTTTAAAAGTGCTGAAAATTCAACATCTAGTTTATTAAAGATATGAGTGCTCTTTTCAATTAAATCATTTTCATTTGCAATAGGTTTAAGTACTTTTTGATCTGGAGTTACAGCTGATACATCCCACGGGCGAAGTGTATCCAATTGCAGTTTATCTTTTTTCTCTAGCAATATTTTATCTTTAAGAGGCACAACATACTTACGTATGGATTCAGCTAGTTCATAGCAATCTATCGCTGAATAATCAAAACGCTCGTATTTTTTGAACATATAATCGCGATAATTCTCTAGTTGAATATTTTTTGCTTTTTGATGGCGAATTTCAATTAATTGATTTAATATGTTTTGGAGTTCTTTTTCAACAGATAAAAATTGTTCAGAAATAATGGTTTTTGCCTTTTTACGGGTGTCACGATTCGAATCTTGTAAATAGGATTGTAATTCTGTTATCGTTTTTTCTTCTCCGTCCCAAATTCCACTTAATCCTCCAGTGATTTCAAAGTACTCTGTGACTAATTTGTCTTCCTTTATTTCTAATTCGATATTTTCCTCACAAAATAACTTTTGAGCATTTTTTATTTTTGTATCTAATAAACCATATACATTAGAATCTAATTCCATTCGAAAAGGTGACTCTAAATATTTATTATCCAATAAATTTTGGTATCGCTTTAAAAGTGGCTTTACAAATTGTTGATCATGTTCAAAAGTATCCTTTATTTCTTCATCATCCGTATTACATTGAAAGGCGATGTAATGTGATCTTAATTGTTCTTCGATGTCCCAAATTACTTTTGACTGCTCTTTTAACCAATTTTCAAGGTCTAGTTTTGAAGAAATCATTTTATTTAATAAAGTCGAAAGAGTTTTTTCCAATTGTAGTACATTACTAATATCAATCGTATTTACACGTTGCATTATATATCCCTCACTTTTTATTTATTCATAGAGATATTCTATTTATTAATTGTAATTCCCTTGTTAAGTGGGGTAAATGTGAAATAATGTTAAATTTAATAATTAAAGAAGGTATTTATATGTCAAAGTAAAAAGTTTATCGTAAATGAAAATATATGGAGGGGTGCTGCATGAGAAAGGGAAAGAAGTTACTTGTATTTTTATTTCCACTTGCTTTATTATGTGCCTGTGAGAATGACATTGAAGATGCTAAAAGTGAAGATTCTATAGTGATGGATATTGCCACAGCAGTGGTAAAGGAGGAATCTTTTTTTAGTGCTGCTATAAGAGATGAAAAAGAAAGAATATTAGATTTAGAGATTGCTGATAGCGAAGATAGTAACGAAATAAAAAATGATATTAATAAAAGATTGGTGATACAAGGTGTAACGTCTTATAAAATCAATATAACTCAAAGGAATAGAGAAGTTGTAAAGGCAGAGAGTAGATGGAATCAAGTTTTTGGACATATATTTGATGACGTATTCAGAAAAAATGGATATGAAGGGTTTGGTATTCAGCAAATAAATTATAAAAAGAATCAACCTGTTACCATTGATATAAAAACTAAGATTAGCGATGATGAAGTAGGGGCGAGAGAACTTGGACAGAAAATAGAAAAAGAAGTTGAAGGGGTACTTAAAACAGAAGCAGTAAAGAAATGGATTGAAAATGATTCATATGCTATTGGGATTTACGATATAGATGATCGGAAAATTAACTAATTGAGGAATGAATGCTATATGAATGAAAAATCGATATAATTAAATATAGAATTACTGGAGGAGGTGTAATATGTATAAGTATTTACATATTTTAAACGACATAGAAAATATGATTCAAAATGGAGAAATAAGAGAAGGAAAGAAATTACCGTCTATACGGTCACTCGTTACGCAATATGAATGTAATAAGGCAACAGTTATACGTGCTCTTCATGAATTAGAAAAGCGTCACATTATATATTCTGTCCCTCAAAGTGGATACTACGTTGTTAAAAAATCAGAGAGTACTATAGAAAATAACGAGATAATTGATTTTGCCTCCTCAGCACCAGATCCAGATGTTTTTCCGTATTTAGATTTTCAACATTGTATTAATAAGGCTATTGATACGTATAAAAATGATTTGTTTGTATATGGAACGCCGAAAGGCTTACCATCTTTAATACCAGTTATTCAAAAACAACTAGCAAATTATCAAGTCTTTACAAAAGAAGAAAATATTTTTATAACATCCGGTGTTCAGCAGGCACTTGCTATATTAACTTCTATACCATTTCCGAATGGAAATGAAACTGTATTAATTGAACAGCCAACATATCATCTATATATTGATTATCTAGAAATAAATAAAGTTCCTGTAATCGGTATTAAACGTACGAATGAAGGTATCGATTTGAATGAATTGGAGCAAATATTTCAAACTGGAAAAATAAAATTCTTTTATACGATACCGAGATATCATCATCCGCTTGGAACTTCTTATTCTAAAGATGAGAAAGAAAAAATCGCACTATTGGCTAAGAAATACAATGTATTTATAGCGGAAGATGATTATTTAGCAGATTTAGAAACTGATTCAAAAGCAGATCCGTTATATAGCTTGGATAATTGTAGTCATGTCATATATTTGAAAAGTTATTCGAAGATTATTTTTCCTGGTTTACGGGTTGGAGTTGCAGTCATCCCACCATCCATTGCAAATGCGTTCTATACATACAAAAAGATACTAGATATTGATAGTCCGATGATTTCTCAAGCGGCTTTAGAAATTTATATAAAGAGCGGTATGTTTGAACGTCATAAAAGTAAAATTAATTCTTCCTACTATAATAGATCAATAAAACTAGCAGAAACATTAGAAAAAGTGCAAAATGAAGATCCATCATTATTTACATATAATAGACAAAACACATTTGGAATACACACCTGTTTAGAAATGCAGAAAAACACAGTTACAGAAACACTTATACAAAAATTAGGTGACATGCAAATAAGTGTCGATACTATTGATAAGAATTATATGAGGAATTTCCCTAAAGAAAAACTATTAAAATTAAATGTTTCGAATGTAAAAGAAGATAAGATTGAAGAAGGTATTCGTAAAGTAATTGGGGAAATCAAGCAATTAAGACAGTTTAATTTTCAGTTTAGAAAAGAATAATTTGAATTAGGAGGTTTGTTTGGTTTTGAGGCGAAAAATCATTCTCTTGTTTGTATGTAGCGCTATAGTAGTTGGTGTAATGGTTGTGGCTAAATATAAAAAAAGAGAATCAATGCATAGCAGTTGCAAAGTATTCAAGAGGTATTATCGTAGATCAAAATAACGAACCTATAACTAATGTGAAAATTTATGAAGATTCAATTGAAAGTAAGATGCGTAGTATTTCAAATGCACAAGGTGAATTTGAAATACCACATGGAGTTTGTGGTGAAATTGCATTAAAATTAGTTACTCAGAATGGGGAAGTCTATACGAGAAAATATGATAAGAATCATGTGTAAGAAGAAAACTAAAGGTGAATAAAATGAAACCATTACAGAGAAAAGTAGCAGTTGTGGACGGAGCAACTATATATGTAACTGAATAACTATATGTTTTTTAAGAGCGCTCTTAGAAAAGAGTGCTCTTTTTCATTAATGTAAATATTTACTTAGCATCTTTTTAAAATGATTTTTATCATAATTTACATATTGCGTAGCTGTATTTCGTATTGGATCTCCGGCATAAAATCTTTCATACAATTCGTGTCTAGATCCTAATGGACTTCCAATGATATCCCAGGCTAACTTAAATAATTTTGTGCGTTGTTCGGCATCTATATTCGTTCCTTTAAAGTGCTTTTTCAATAAATTAGCTATCGGACTTTGGAAGTCATTCGAGCTCGAAGGAAGTTGAATGAACCCACCTGCTCCAATTAATTGTAAAATTTCTATTGCACGGGGATAATATTTGGAACCAAGATTCCTTGCAGTTTCGATATATTTAAAATTCGGCAAATAAGTTTTTGTTTCATTTGTAGTACCTTCAACTTCTGCAGCAATTAAAAGTGCGCGAATTGTTTCGATTTGCATAATTAATTCCCCAAGCTTCTCTTGAACATGCAAATAAGTAGTAGCACCGATCGCTTCAGCAATTTCACAAGCAATTGCAGTTATAAATTCTAGCTTTACTACTAATCGTACAATTGCTTGGTGATAAGCTAAACTACTAGAAGCTACATCTGACTTTATTGCCCATAACGCTTCAGGGTTGTTATATAGTAAGACTCGTTCCCATGGTACAAATACATTATCAAAGATTAATAGTGCATCCATTTCATCGTACTGTGAGCTAAGAGGGGAATCAACTGTAATTGAATGTGTATTCGCAAATGGTTCTCTACAAACCATATGTAATCCAGGGGAATTGGCTGCCACGATGAGAAAGTGAGCTAAATCTTTTTGAGTATCAGTCAGTTTTGCTAATGGATAGATTAATAAATCATTTGAATAAGGAGAAGCAGTACCAATCATTTTAGCACCACTTAAATAAATTCCATCAGAAGTTTTTTTCGTAACTCTTAGTAATCCTAAGTCGTTTGTATTCAACATTGATTCTGTAGATCGATTTATTTGTGGATCACGTTGAACTACGCTTAAGAATAAGTGATTATCTCTTGCTTCTTCATAATAAGATGTAATTTTATCTGGAAACTGTGCATCGAATTTTTTATAAAAATATTTTGATACGTACCAGCCAGTAAGTCTCGATCTTGCGTAATCAGATAGTCTACTCATTACACCGTCTGTAGTATAACTCCACGTTTCAAAAGCGGTTCTCCTCATTAATAATTCGTTATAGGAATTCGGAACTAAAAAGGCTGTATGGACAAATTCTTTCGTTTTTGGACTAACATATCCAACAGAATCTCTTCGTATTGGATCATCAAACAATGTAAATAAATTAGAAATGGTACTTAATGTTCCTGCAAAATGTTTGTCTGTAGTTACATCTACTTTTTGTCCATAGAGCCAAACGTTACGACCATCTTGTAAGCTCTTTATATAGTAATCTTTCAAATTTTGCATATTTCCTCCTTCTAAAGACTATTCATATATTTGGACATCTTTTAATGGTGGGGAATATACGTGGAAAGTTATTACTGCTGAATCTGTAGCATTATACATTTTATGCACAGTATCTTTTTTTACTGTGAAAATATTTCCCTCTGTAAACTCTTCAATCCGCTCGCTATTATTTTCGTACGTTATATTTTGTAACGTACCATTGACTATTAGTATACATCCTACAGATATTCCATGATCGTGCACAAAGGTCTTTGCTTTGCTGGGGAAATTTAATACTAAAATCTCTACGAATTCAGACTGATAGATAACGTTCCTTCCGTATTCAAGATTAACTGGTGAAGTAATAAAAGGAGCTATTTTATGAAGTGAAATATTTAATGATTGAATAGTGTGTATTAAATTGAACGTATCGTAGTTACATAGGTTATTAAATGCCTTTCTTATGTTATGAATCAATTGCATGTACAACTTCCTCCTAAGCATTTGCAGTGAAAGAAAGTAATCTCCTATTATATCGTGTGTAGTCGATTACATAACATTGTATTGAATAAATTCAAAAAGGTGACTGGTTTTAATTGGGTAATATTTGCTCTGGACTACATGGTAATTAATTCCTTTTTTATGGTATGCTTGAACTATAGCCCGCTTTCTATTGGAAAGGTGATGAAATAAATGGCAGTTCTTTTAGTGGATAATCTATATCAAATGTCTATTGTTTTACTGATCTTATGTTCATTTTGTTTTTATAGATATTTAAAGAAAATAAAAAGGGAAAGAAAGCTTACAGGTTTTGAAATTACGATGTATATCGTGACGCAACTTGCGTATTTCATTTGGGCGGCAACGACTTTTCTTAAAATGTTATCAGAATAGTAATCTTGAAGTATTAGACGCTGAACAGAAAGGTACAGGAGCATTAAAGGTATAAACGTGGGCAAGGGTAATTTATCATCTATTAGGTAAATAAATTTAGTCGAAATTTAGATGGATAACAATATTACTTATAACATCTTTATAAAAAGAGAGGATATAAATGGAACAATATAAGTTAATTGTAAAAGGGCCTAAACAACTTGAGTGGGAAACAAATGAAATTAAGGACATACAGGACGATGAAATTATCGTTAAAACAATCGCAGGATCGATAAGCATTGGGGCCGAGTTACCACAGTATAATGGATCCGATGTTACAGATCCGCATCCTTTTTATCCAAGAAAAACTGGATATGAAAGTTATGGTGAAGTGATTGAAGTTGGTAATCAAGTAACACATGTAAACGTAGGTGATAAAGTAGTTTCTTTTTATGGACATGAAACGATAGGGATAGTTAAGGCGCATAAAGTAATTCGAGTGCCTAGTTCTATACAACCTAAAATTGCTTTATTATCTATTCTTTCATGTGATGCCGCTAAAGGAGTATTGAAACTAAACCCGCGACAGGATGAAAAAGTACTTATAATTGGAATGGGAGTTATTGGTTTACTCGCTTGTTATTTCTTAAAATACTATGTAGGCATTGAGCATGTGGATGTTGTTGAGCCTAATAAAAATAGAAGAGATTTTGCAAAGAAGTTTGGTACGAAAAACATATATGATTCAGAAGAGAAAATAATAGAAACATATAATTATGGTTTCGAATGTTCTGCTACAAATAGTGGGTTCCATACTTTGCAAAAAGCTCTTAAAACTAATGGTAAAATATGTATACTGTCTGATGGTAATATAGAAGAACTAACATTAACTGCTAACTTTTATCAGAAAGAATTACAAATTATTGGATCAAGTGACGGATACGATTATCAAAAACATGCAGATTGGTTTTTTGAAGAAATAGGAAAAACACCATTTATAGAGGAGATCTTTCAACATGAAATACATTATACTTCACTCATACAATGTTTTGATGAATTGAGTTTAGGGATAATTAAACCATTAAAAGTATATGTTTCATATGAATAACGAAAAAATGAGCAAATATTTGTCACATACCTTACAAATGTTTCGTCACATTTATGATTATTAAATGAGGAGGAACATATATGAAAATATTTGTAGCAGGTGCAACTGGTGTAATAGGACGTTCTTTATTGCCAATGTTAATAAAAAATGGGCATACGGTGTTTGCGATGATTCGTAATACTTCGCAAGTAGAAGCAATGAAAAGGATGGGTGCCATACCAGTAATAGCTGATGTATTTAATAGAGAGGCTGTATTTTCTGTATTAGAAGAAACAAATCCCGATGTAGTTATTCATCAATTAACGTCATTGTCATCATGGAATTTTGAGGATAATGCAAAAATTAGAACAAAAGGCACTCGTAACCTTATCGATGCCGCTAAAAATGTAGGGGTACAGAAAATAATCGCTCAAAGTATTTCATGGGCGTATGAACCAGGGGATACATTTGCGACTGAAAAAGACTCACTACATATTACTGCTTCTATGCCTCGGCAAGTCACTGTTAATGGCATATTGAAATTAGAAAAAGCTGTTACTGAGTTACCTGAATCGGTTATACTTCGTTACGGCACATTATACGGACCAGGAACATGGTATGCGGAAAACGGATTAATAGCAAATCAAGTTCGTAATAATGAAATTATCGCATCAGACGGGATAAGCTCGTTTATACATGTTGAAGATGCTGCAAGAGCTACTATGCTATCCCTTAATTGGCCTTCAGGAATCGTAAATATTGTAGATAATTATCCAGCAACTAGTAAAGAATGGTTACCAATATATGCAGCAGCGATAGGGGCACATAAGCCTAAAGTTCAAGATGGGAAAAATAGTTGGGAAAGAGGAGCTTCCAATAATAAGGCACGTAAAGAGTATGGATGGACACCTTTATTTCCATCATGGTCTGAAGGATTTAACAACTTAATAGGTAAGTAAAACATACCTTTAATGGGAATGATAGTAAAATACACCATTAAAGGATTGGGTTATTATGAATATAATTTGGGAAAGTATTATATTAACTTTTACTGGAATAATTGTTTTGAAAATGACAGGTAGTACATCTGTGAGCCAAATGACAAGAGCTGAAATCATTATAGTTGTATCAATTGGCCGTATTATTGTAGAACCTGTATTAAGTAGAAAAGTAGTCCCATCTATATTCGCGGCTATCATATTTGCAAGCATATTACTTATCATTCATTTCTTTGAATTGAAATCAAGGAAGGTGGAACAATTTTTAAATGGAAGTAGCATTATAATTGTTGAAAACGGAGAGATTGTAAAAGAGAATTTGATGCAGGCAAAAATGTCGGAACAACAACTTTATATGCAATTAAGAGAAAAAGGGATTCATGACGTAAAGAGTTTACAGCAAGTTACAGCGGAACCGAATGGTCGTATTGGTTATCAATTAATAAAAGAAGCACAACCAATAACTTTAGAAATGTTAGAAAAAGTATTAGATCGGTACAATATAAAAAGATAATTTCTCGTGAGAAAAAGCCAATACTATAACGGAAGTATTGGCTTTTTTATTTTTCTACAAACGTAAGGATTAATAAAATAGGGTGGATTTTAAACCAATCATTATAATAGATATAGGCTTATAATTGTGCTATATTCAATGGACTTATAGTGAATGTGGTAAAAAACTAATTTGGCATAGGTAGACGCAGCGTTAAAATTTATAAGTTTTTAATGTGATACTAAAAATGGATTGAAAATAAGGAGATAGATACATAATGGAATTTTGGGAATCAAGTTTTATCGAAAAACAAACGATGTGGGGATTTGAACCTACAGAATCTGCAATTTTGACAAAAGATTTTTTTCTTGAAAAGAACGTTAAGAATATATTAGTTCCGGGTATTGGATATGGAAGAAATGCAAAGGTTTTTATCGATAATGGTATAAATGTAACAGGTATTGAAATTTCGAAAACAGCGATCGATTTAGCAAGAGAAAACGGACTAGAAGATGTTAGTATGTATCACGGTTCAGTAAACGAAATGCCTTTTGATAATAAACTGTATGATGGGATATTTAGTCATGCACTTCTTCATTTGTTGAATGAACAGGAAAGAGAGAAATTTATTGAAGATTGTTATAATCAGTTAAAACCAGGCGGATATATGGTTTTTACAACTGTTTCTAAAAAAGCTCCCATGTACGGAAAAGGAAAACAATTGGATAAAGATTATTATGAGATAATGGAAGGTGTAAAAATGTTCTTTTATGATTCTGAATCTATAAAAAAAGATTTTAATCAATATAGATTAGTACAAGTTTCGGAAATTGATGAACCAAATAAGAACATGGCAAATAAACCTTCAATCAATTTCTTAATGATAAAATGTAAGAAAGAACGATAACTAAAAGTTATTAAGAATGATTAAAGATGTTTATATATTGATTATGCACAAATAAAAAGGACAAGCATATAATATAAATACCTTTTAACTTTAAGTAACCTTAACTTTCGTTAATAGGGTATCTCAAAATCCCCAAAAGAGCACTTGCGGAAACAAGTGCTCTTTTATTTTTTGTTTCATAAATATTTATAGTTGCAAATTTCGTGCAATAAAAATAAATCTGAGAGAAATAATCATATCTTTATTATACGATTATTTCTGAACTACAAACGATATAGCATTTGTTTTTAATTGAATGTGTCTTTCATTTCGAACAATATCATAAGCTAATTCTTTTATTTCAACTTTTAGTTCTTTCCATTCTTTATAAATGCTTTTTAAAGTACTTATCATTTCTTCGGTTGAAAGATTAATTTCAATTAAAGCTTCTAATTCTTCATTCGTTATTGAATCAATTTCTTGTATGTTAGAGTTAATAATTAAACAATTAATACCGTCGTTTTTTGTACCTCTTTTCATAGAGTGGAGTACATTTTTAAAATCTTCTTCTGATCTGACATGTTCTAAACTTGATACTGCAACGATATAATCATAAGCGTTAGAGTCAATATGATAGTTTTCAATTGCTGCTTCTTCTGTTTTTATAACCTCGAATACATCATGTTCTTTGCTATAAATTTGTAGCTTTGTTAAAGCGGAATTAAGTAAATCAACACATGTAACGGTGCCGCTAGTATTTTTTATTTTTTTTGCAATTGGAATGCTATTTCTCCCAACGCCAGAGCCAAGGTCAAGTACTTGCAAGTTGTTTTGTCCGTCAAAGTGGTTCATCAAGTCCATAACCGTTTTAACTGGTTTGAAAAGCCAAGAGCCAGCTTCAAACAGTTTATATTGTTCATAGCAAAGGTCGTGATATTTCTTTTCTTCTTGTCTTATGTAATCGATACGGTTCACATTGTTTCAGCTCCAATATTTTTATTGCAAAATGAATAGGTGGGACAGCCTTTAACATTTGTTTGAATTCGAAAAATACCACCAGCATGTGGATACTCTTTTAATTCGTTATCACTCATTCTTGTTCTGGCTGTTGTAACATATAAATCTGTTAAATTAGGCCCACCAAATGTACATGATGTTACATATAACGCGGGAATTGGAATGCTTAATATTTGTTCTCCAGTAGAGGGATTCCATCTAGTTATTTTTGAACCTCCCCAATGTGCAATCCATAAACAACCTTCTTCGTCAATTGTCATACCATCAGGTAGACCATCATTTTCAGAGAAATTGATTACATCACTTGGATTATGAATGTCTCCAGTACGTATATTATATTGATAGCGAACTACTTTTTTAGTAGGTGTATCTATAAAGTAAAAGTATGTATGATCAGGTGACCAAGCAATTCCATTTGATGTATTTACATGTGAAACTTTTTTCTCTACACTTAAATTATGATGTAAACAATACAAGGAACCTGCAGCATTCATACCGTATGTATCTGTAGAACCTGCCCAGAAACGACCAGCTGGATCACATTTTCCATCATTGAAACGATTTTCTATTAAATGTGGTTCAGGGTCAAAAATATGTGTCAGTTTTTCTGTATTTACATTAATAGAATAAAAGCCGTTTTCCATAGCTAAGAGTAGTACATCCTCTAAATATGGAACAACACAGCCAATTTGTTGATTGAGAACAATTACTCGGTTCGTATTAGCGGTAGGATTATATATGCATAATTTTCTCTCCATAATATCAACCCAATATAAAAGTTGCTTTTTTCCATTCCAACATGGTCCTTCAGCTAAACTTGCTTTAGCATCTAAAACTAATTCTATATTACTGAACAAGATGTTCACCTCGCGTTATAAGATATTAATATAATTCGATAAGAATAGAGGTAAACCTTTTAGTCAAAGGATATTAAAATTTATACTGTAGAAAAATGACCTTCTCAAGTGATTAAAAAAGTGTATAAACAAGGAGAGGAAAATGCATATGATGTTTTATGAGATTGTTTGCTTTTCTTGTAAGAATATATTTCGTGTTTACGAAGGCAGTGAAAAATATAAGCGATTTAAAGAGAAACCAAAAGGGGCATATTGTTGTGATGAGTGTAGCCACAAAATTCAATTAGAAGCGATAAAGAATTTTTTTAGATAATTTTACGATTTCGATTCGGAAAAGTTTGACAATAAAAGTGTTATAAATTATCATATTAAAAAACTAATATTTAAGGCATAGAAGAGAAGAGTAGTTAAGAAAGAATACGTACAGAGAGCTCTGGTAGCTGAGAAAGAGCGGTATACATCTTAATGAAAAAAGACTTGGAGCTGCGCAAGGAACTAATTTATTTAGGGATGGTGCGACGGGTTCTCCCGTTATAGAGATAGGGTATAAGCATATTTTGCCGTACCTGAAGAGGTTAATATGGTGACATATTAACAAACTGAGGTGGTACCGCGAAGCTAACAACTCTCGTCCTCAAGATGAATAATCTTGGGGGTGGGAGTTTTTTTGTTGCATAAAACTGGAAATGAGAAACAAAAAATAATTGAGGTGAGTAATATATGCATTGGGCGTATGAAGTAGCACATGAATTAATTAGGAAACATCCAAATAAAGAAATGTTTGTTTGTGCATCTGGAATTAGTCCGTCAGGTTCTGTTCATATTGGGAACTTTCGTGAAATCGTAACGACTTATTTCGTAGTAAGAGCACTTCAAGATTTAGGGAAAAAGACTCGTTTTATATTTTCGTGGGATGATTATGATAGGTTTAGAAAAGTTCCAAAAAATATTGATCCATCTTTTGCAAAGTATATTGGTATGCCATACTGTGATATTCCAGATCCGTATGGATGTCATAACTCGTATGCGGAGCATTTTGAAAAAGAGTTTGAAAAATCGCTTCAAGCATTTGGAATTGAAGTAGAATTTATTTATCAACATGATGAATATAGAAGCGGAAGGTATAACGAAAATATATTAGAGGCCTTGTATAAACGAAAAGAAATATATGATATTTTAATGGGTTTTAAAACTAGAGAGTGTAGTGAAGAAGAGCGAGAGAGCTTTTATCCAGCTACATTATATTGTGAGAGATGCGGAAAAGATACAACAACTATTACACATTTTGATGAAGTATTAAAAACAGTCCGGTATGAATGTGAATGCGGAAATGAAAAAGAGTTATCCGTATTAAATACAAATAAAATGAAACTAAACTGGAAAATCGATTGGCCGATGAGATGGATGATAGAGGATGTTATTTTTGAACCGGGCGGTAGAGATCATTCATCAGAAACGGGTAGTTATAATGTATCAAAAGAAATTGCAAGGAAAATATTCAATCGAGAAGCGCCTCATTACGTTGCTTACGATTTTATTGGTATTAAAGGGAATCATGAAAAAATGTCTAGTTCTTCAGGGAATAGTATTACACCAAGCAATTTATTGAAAGTGTATATACCAGAAGTAATTCTCTTTATGTTTGCAAAATACAAACCAGGCGCTGCTTTTTATATTGGGTTGGATGAAGATGTGATTCGTAATTATACAGAGTATGAGCGATTGAAAGATAGTTATGAAAATAAAACGCTCAAAAATGAAGATTTATTTGATGCAATTAAAATCTCTAGAGTTGATAGTGAGATTAAAGAATATCCGAAATTTAATCAAGTAGCAGGAACGTTACCATTATTAAATTTTGATTCAACTATTTTACAGGGGATATTAAAGAAAATAGATAGGAGCTATGCATTAGATGAAATGAGAGCGATAAGTAATCGCGCAGAGTATTGGATAAGAAACTTTCAATCTGAAAAATTAATCGCGGTAAATGAGGAGAAAAATGCAGAGTTTTACTACACATTAGATGAAAGGCAGAAAGAATGGCTAGTAGAAGTTTGTAAAATACTTCGTTCTAATAAAGATTACTCTAACTTAATGGAGCAATTATATACGATTTGTCATCATGAAAATAAAAAAATAATGAAAGAAAATCAAAAACAATTATTCACTATTATATATAAGCTCATTATGAATCAATCAAATGGTCCTCGTATACCATTATTAATACATGTAGTAGGCATAGAAAATTTCATCACACTATTAGATTTCTAAAACACAGTTAAAAGCAACGCAAGTACCAAAATTTCTAAGTACTTGCGTTGCAAATTTTACTATCGTGAATACATTTTCGGACATTCATCACCACTTGGTTCATAAAAACAATGGCTTTTAAACTGTCCTACAAATGGCTGATTATACCATTCAGGCGGACAAGCTCCAACTGGACGGAAATACCAAAGAGCCCATCGTGCAGGCCAGCGCCATTGACCTTGTAAAACTTTTCGTGCGATTTCTTTTTCTGATTCACGAGCACGTTGATAAAAATATCCATATTGTACTGCTTCAAATCCGCCGGGGCTTTGATATACAGCGTCTCGTACGGTACGGAGTTGTTTAAAATCTAAGCAATCACAAAATACACGGTTTACTACAACGCATCCAACTAACTCCTCACCTTGGCGACCTTCGCCTTCAGCTTCAGCACGAATTAATCGAGCTAGTAAATCAACATCACTTTCGTTGTATGGAATAAGGGGCATAGTGATACCACCTTTCTGTTATAGTAAAGAGTGTATGTTATAAAACAATCTGCGTGCTTTTTTACATAAAAATAACATTTAATTTTAAGAGGAGCTTGTATAAAAAAAGCTAATTAGTAATAGTAGATAAATATAAAAGGGAGAGGTATTATGTATCGAATTCATAAAGACCATATTATTTACGCGATGTCATCAGAGAATAAACCATGTATGGTGTAGTTTTGAAATAAAGTTGCGATGCTGTATCTCTTTAATCAAAGAATTGTAAATATATGATCAAACTTTTTTATAAAACATAAACCTGCTGGATAAGAAACCATTTGGATTAAACTTTTTTCAAAATGGTTTCTTTTTATTCAACATAGAATACGGTTTAACACAATATTTTTAATCAAACTTTATTTTAAAGCCACACATTGCTTTTTCTTATGGTGAATTTGTTTCTTAGTTATTTCCTGCATTTTATATCATTCACCAATCATGTAATGTTAAGGGAGATGACAAAAGAAAGGAAGGATGTACAAATGAGTATAGTAAAAAACGGAACATTGCAAGTAATTGGAGCAAGCATCTATTATGAGGTGCGTGGCTCGGGTCCAATTCTTCTTTTGATTCATGGTGGGGGTGGTGATGCCGACAAGTTCCATAATATTGCCGACCATCTTGCTAAATGGTATACCGTTGTTACTTACGATCGTCGTGGTCATTCCCGTAGCAATCTCGTCAATAAAACTGAGGATTACCATGTGCAAACACATAGTGAAGACGCTCACCGGCTGCTAGCCAATTTGACCAATGAACCGGCTTATATATTCGGAAGTAGTTCTGGTGCTGTCATCGGACTTGATTTGTGTATACGCCATCCTGGGCAGGTACAGTTACTAATCCCACACGAACCGGTTTTATTACAACTTTTACCTGAAAATGAGTTGAAGCAGGCTATAAATTTCATGGAAGACCTTAAAGGGAATCATAAAAGTGAGGTCATGAAGTTATTGTCAAATATCGATGATAGCAATTCCGGACTATCGAAGGATATGCTAACAAAGCGACTACTCGGCAATTCGTTTTATTTCACTGAGTATGAAATCCCGGGAATTCTCAGCTATACTTTAAACATCGATGCATTAAAGCGCTCATTAAAACCTGCATCGATACAGGTACGTCCAGCCGGTGGAAGTATTTCACGAGAATTTTTTCCTTACCATTGCGCATTCAACTTGGCAGAACACCTCGGAACAGAATTCGCAGAGTTTCCAGGAAACCATGTGGGCTATAACACAGTGCATCATAAAGAGTTTGCTGAGAGGTTACACGAAATTCTTGAGAATTAATCCGGAAACGTATCAATCGGTAGTGTATGAGCACACCAAAGAGTTATAAGACACTTCGTAATTTAGGGTTTTGTCTTTATGTCTAAATTATAATACGATGCATGTTGTTCAAGAAAAGGGCGCGTTTGTTGAAGAATAAAGATAGAAAATGACCAAACTTTTTATAGTATAGAAACTTAAATTTGTTAGATAAGAATTCATTTTGATCAATCTTTTTTCAAAATGAATTCTTCTTGTTTACCATAAATTACGAGTCTGTGAGGTATGTTTAATCAAAGTTTATTTCAAAGCAACATACGGAAGTAGAAATTGGGAGTCGTCTTATATTTGGAACATATGATTGCTTTGAGAATCAAATTGACTCTGAAGATGTTGCGTTTCAAGAATTTGATTGAAACCGAATTAATCCGACGACTGGACCTGTATATATCAGTGGTGCAGAACCTGGTGACATATTAGCTGTAACGATTGAAAAGATAAAAATTGCAGAGCAAGGTGTTTTAACTACAGGGGTGAACCTTGGCGTAATGGGTGAAGATCTACATGAAAATACAATAAAAATCGTCTTAATACATAATGAACATGTTTTGTTTTCAAATGAACTACAAATTCTGATTAATCAAATAATTGGTGTAATTGGTACTGCACCGAAAGAAGAGAGCATTTCATGTGCCACACATCAGCTGCCGGTGATTTAAAAGTTTGTCAAGTTGTGGATCCACTTAAAACGGCACGAATGGAACTAAGTATGGATTATGTGGAGAAGCTAGGTTTTAATTGCAGTAACTTTCATATTAAGTAAGAATAATAGAAGAAGGATACTTTTGTATAAAAGCATCCTTTTTTTAATTTACGGATTTTGTGAAAAGAGGTAGTATTTATTTTATATAAGTATATTTGAGATTGTGGATTAAAAAGGAGTTCAATAATGGTCAAAATTATGATTGTAGAAGACGATATGAAAATTGCAGAACTATTATCAACATATGTTGCGAAATATGGTTATCAAGGAGTTATTGTATCGGACTTTCAAAATGTATTAGACATTTTTTTAGATGAACAACCAGAGTTAGTTTTATTAGATATTAATTTACCGAGTTTTGATGGTTACTTTTGGTGTCGTCAAATTCGTAGTGTTTCTACATGTCCGATACTATTCATTTCGGCTCGTGAAGGTACGATGGATCAAGTTATGGCGTTAGAAAACGGTGGCGATGATTTTATTCCGAAGCCTTTTCATTATGAAGTTGTAGTGGCGAAAATTCGTAGTCATTTAAGACGTGCATATGGAGATTATGCACCGAAACTAGAAGAGCGAATGATTGAGCAACAAGGCCTTTGTTTATATCCTGAAAGACTTGTATTGAAACTTAGAAACGAAGAGATTGATATAACGAGAAACGAAGCTATTTTATTAGAGACATTAATGAAAAATTATCCGCGTGTTGTGAGTAGGGAAGTGTTGTTAAATAAATTATGGGATAGCGAATCTTATGTTGATGATAATACATTAAGTGTAAATACAACACGTGTGCGTAAAAAGTTACAAACGTTACATATAGAAGGTGCGATTGAAACGATTCGTAGTGTTGGATATAGATTGCATATTACTTGGGATACTGGTATAGAAAAATGATAAGGTTGTTTATACGTGATCATATACCACTTATTTGCTTTACTATAATTCAACTACTAGCTATATTTCTCGTATATTGGTTTGATGGGCATAATCATATTACAACGGCGTTATATGCAATGTTTCTAGGTGTTTTCTTTATGGGAAGTTATTTAGTGTTTCGTTATTTTACACATCGTTCTTTTTATGAGCGCTTAGCAAACCCGATGCAATCTTTGGATGAATCTGTTCAAAAATCTGATTTTGCAGCTGTATCGGCTGCTCTTCAAGAACTACTTGAGGTGCAATATCGACATTATCAAAATCAGCTGCAAATGCAAGAGAGAAAAAATAATGACCATTTAACCTTTATGAATCAGTGGATTCATCAAATGAAAACACCTTTATCTGTAATAGAATTAATTACACAGGATGAAGTAGATTCACGTTTTGAAAGTATAAATGAGGAAACTGATCGATTAAAAAAGGGATTAGAAATGGCTCTGTATGTCGCACGTTTAGAAGCATTTACACAAGATTTTTATGTAGAAAGAGTACAACTATATAAAATAGTGAATGATTCGGTACATGAGCATAAACGGTTCTTTATCCGGAATTTTGTATATCCAGAGCTTGAAATTGATAAGGACATTACAGTAGAAAGTGATGCGAAATGGTTACAATTTTTAATTGGACAAATACTATCGAATGCGATTAAATATTCATCTGGTAGTAGAGAGAAGATTAAAGTGAAAGCTTGTAAGGAAGGTAATAATGTTATACTTGAAATTGCTGATAATGGTGTAGGAATACCGAAGCAAGATTTACCAAGAGTGTTTAAACCTTTCTTTACAGGAGAAAATGGTAGAGATTTTAAAGAATCAACTGGAATGGGGCTATATCTCGTACATGAAATTACGAAGCAATTAGGACATAGTGTAGAAATCCATTCAGAAGTTGGTAAAGGTACCGTTGTACGTATTAAATTTTAAATGTGTAAAAATGACTCAGGCTAAAGAACTTTTGAAATAAGTTTTTTAGCCTTACTTTATATGGATTAAATAAAATGATATAAAAGACTGGTATGATCCTAATAAAAGGTCGTGTAAGTATGTGTAATGACACAATAATAAATAAGGCTGTTAAATGAGAGGTTTTTAATAATTTATTAATATTTAAATAGTTTTTTGTAAGAAAAAAGCTCGCCCTTTGATAGAGCTAGCTTCATGAATTTTAATTAAGTAAACAAACTTAATAATTTATATCCAATTAATCCTAAAATAGTGATAGGAACCATCATTAAGAAAGAAGAAATTCGATTAGCATTAGAGCGTTCTAATACAAGAATCAAGATAATCCCGACTATGACTTCGGTATATCCAACAGGTAACATGTGACTATAGTCTTCAAAATTTAAAAGAATATGAAGTCCATCCGTTACAAAAACGCCACTAATAAGCGCGCTTCCGAATTTATGAAGTGGATCCGTAGTATCTTTCCATAGAAAACCTGCAACTCCAAAGATAGTTCCTCCTATACATGCACATACAATCCATACGGATATAAAATAAATAGAGTGAGCTACATTTTTAATAACTATTGCATAACCATAGTAGCCTAATACCATACCGAGTAGTGCAAGGATACCAGAAAGTATAGCTGTACGCTTAGAATAACTAAAGCTAGCCACAAAAAAGGATGGAACTAACCAAACGCTTCCTAGATTAGCTAATGAATTCCAATGTCCAGGAAGTATACCTTGCCCCAATTTAGTTAGTATACCAACAATTATCCCTACTATAATCGGGACGAGAAAAATCCTTAAAAACATATTTAACTTTGTGATTTTTAATGTCCTGTCCATAAATTCAATCCTTACATTAATATTTTCTGTAAAAATATAATAGCTTATTATAAGGGAATAATCAATAAAAATTTATCGAAAAACAATAAGTGATTATTGGATAATGAATAACATTTTGTTTTTATACAAAATTTATCCCGCTTTAATGGGCAGTAAGACCCCCACCTCAAAATTCAGCGAAAGCAAAGAAATTAGGTGGGGGTCGGGCTGCCCATTAAAGTCCGATTGGTTCAACTAATAATCAGTGGGGATGAAGAAAACCCCCACTGATTAAAGTTTCACTTTATATAATAGAGAGTGCTTAGAAGTTTACTACTGGGGAAATCTAAAGGACGTATTACAATCAATGTAACTTGTGCTTATTCAACATGAAGTTAAGGAATGATAAATAAACCTAAAAGAAAGCAATCTTTTTAACAGCACATATAATTGCATTTACTCATACAGTACTAGTATGGTACAATATGGTTATTAACGACGGAAAGGAATGATGGGTGGACGATGATTAACTAATCTTATTTTTAAATGTTGAAATTCAATAAATTTCAATTTCTAAAAAATAGGATTAGTCTGCCCAATTTCCATACAACGGTATTGCTATTTATATTGCGCAATAGCTTATTTGGGTATAAATAATGTAATGACTAATCCTGCCAAATTTATTTGGGAGGATTTTTTATTCTCCCTTAATGAAAGGGATCGGTATTTATGAAAGAACTATTAAAATTAAATGATGTTTATGTTGAAATAAAAGAAAATATGTTGTTAGAGAAAATGAATGTGACAGTAAAACAAGGGGATGTTATCGGATTAATCGGTAAAAATGGTGCTGGTAAATCAACGTTACTTCAATTAATAAATGGGAAGATTGAACCTTCAAAAGGTACTGTTGAATGGATGCAAATGAATATGACAACAGCATATGTTGAGCAAGAAATAGAATCTTTTATTAGTAATGATGTAATTGCAAAAGAAGCAGAACTTCTTGCAAAATGGGGCGTGCCAACGAACGATTTTCATACTTTAAGTGGTGGTGAAAAGCTGAAAATTCGATTAGCAAAAGGATTTGCTGAAAATCCTAATGTCTTAATATTAGACGAACCGACAAATCATTTAGATGAGATCAGTACGGGATTTCTCATTAAACAAATAAAAAACATGAAAGGTACAGTTATCGTTGTATCGCATGATCGATATTTTTTAGATGTTGTCGCAACAAAAATATGGTCAATTGAGGACAAAAAATTAATTGAGCATAGTGGTAATTATACGAGCTACATGAAAGCACGTGAGCAAAAAAGAAAGTCGCAGCAGCGTGAATATGAAAAGCAGCAAAAAAAGATAGAACAAGTAGAAACACATATAAAAGAATTGAGTTCATGGTCACAAAAGGCACACGCACAGTCTACAAAACAAGAAGGTGTGAAAGAATTCTATCGTGTAAAAGCGAAGCGAATGGATGCACAAGTGAAGTCAAAACGAAAACGACTTGAAAAAGAGCTGGAGAAAGCGAAAGTAGAACGTGTGAAAGAAGAGTATTCAGTTGAGTTTTCTATTCAAGCGAACAAAAAAGTAGGAAAACGTTTTTTAGAAGTGAAGCAATTAAAAAAAGACTTTCATGGGAAAGTATTATTTGAAAACGTTAATTTTACAATTCAGCACGGTGAGAAAGTTGCGATTGTTGGACCAAACGGTAGTGGGAAAACAACATTACTGAAGATGATTATGGGAACGGAAACTGCTGAAGGAGAAATATGGATTTCACCATCTGCGAACATCGGCTATTTAACACAAGAAGTTTTTGATTTACCGCTTGATAAAACACCAGAAAATTTATTTTTTAAAGAGACGTTTGAAGAAAGAGGAAAAGTCCAAAATTTAATGAAACATTTAGGGTTCCAAGCTTCTCAATGGAAAGAGCCGATTGAGCATATGAGTATGGGAGAAAGAGTAAAATGTAAGCTAATGGCTTATATTTTAGATGAAAAAGATGTACTCATTTTAGACGAACCGACGAATCACTTGGATCTACCTTCACGTGAACAACTTGAAAATACATTAGCTGAGTATAACGGAACATTAGTAATTGTATCTCACGATCGATATTTTTTGGAGAAAACAACTAACACAAAACTCGTGTTTTCAAACAATACGATACAAAAGCAGCTAGAAGAACCTACGAAAACAAGAGATGATATTGAAGAGCTACGTTTAACGTTAGAAACAGAGAGACAAGAAGTACTAGGGAAATTAAGCTTTTTAACTTCTAACGACAAAGAATATAAAGCACTGGATGAACGGTTTATGGAACTTACGAAGCAGATTAAGGCACTATAATGTATTTGTAAACGTGATTAAGGGGGATGGTTACATTCCCATCAAGCTAATCAAGTAAATTACTAGATACGAAATGCTTCTTGTTTCAAAACTAGTAAGTGATAAAAAAGTAGGCATGCTAAAGAAGCCTATTAAAAAGTGATTTTTCGCTAGGCAGCTTGTCTATGCTTCACCGTCGTGTTATACACAATCCCTAGAATATCAAAGACGTTCATATTCTTATGTCTATGATATTTACGACCGTTCTTTTTGAGCAGTTGATAAAGGCGATGCAGAATTTTTAAAAGTTCTTCTGTGCCAACGGCTATCGCTTGAAACAGTAAAGGAAAGTAATCTTTAATCATATAAATCGCTTTGTATTCACTCAGTTCCTGCTTTTTCTTTTCAAGCAGAAACTGTCGCATTTGAAACATTGTAGAAGAACAAAGGAGAATACCTATGAGTTGCCCATATAAATGACACTCTAGGTGTTCTCTTTTTATATTTTTACATTCATCAATTTCAAAGAATGACTTCCGCGTTTTAAACAAAATTTCAATCTGCCAACGAAGTGAATATAATGAATGCACGTAGTTCGTCGGTACTTCTTCTAGCGACGTGTTCGTGATATATACATTCATGCTCATTAAACGTTTACTTTTATCCTTCATGACAATGCCTTTCTTCTTTTCACGTATTGCTTGGTTTTTCAGACGTATTTGCGTTTGATCATCGGTTAAACGATGGATAATAACACGTGCTGGAAGTTTCTGATTTTGACCAATGTATGCCTCGGGGATTTCCATCGTTTCACCAGGGATTAGACCAGACAGCATTTGTGTCATATCAAGCTGGATGTATTCCGTTTGCTTTTTTAACGTACCATTGTTGTAATATTGGCTTACGTTAAGCTTGTGAAAAAAACATATTCATGTATAATACAATTGATGTATGATACATTAGTTGTAGGAGGGTGACCTATTTGAAAAGAGAAGATGCCTTAAAACTAAGAACAGATATTAAGAAAATGATTATAATAACTGGGGTTTTTGAATCTCAAAATTTGCCCAATGGGCTATTTGAAAAACCTTTACCAACTTCTCAAATGATGGCGTTAGAGGAACTAGAGGTGGAAAAATTAACTGTTTGGCAACTATCCAATAAACTTAGATTAGAGACTTCAACTGTAAGTAGATTGGTAGATAAGTTAGTAAAAAAGGGGCTTATTTATCGTGAAGTAAATGAAAAAAATAGAAGAGAACTTTTTCTGCACCTCACAGAAAAAGGTCACATAACTGTTAATTGCTTAAGAGAGCAATCCATTACATTTTATCAAAGTATTCTCAATAATTTATCAGAATCAGAACAAAAAATAGTTGTGGATGGTTTTGAATTATTTATTGATTCTATTTCTAAGTCTTTTGATTAGAGTGAGGTAAATCATAACATTTGGAGGGTAAAATGAGTTTGGATTTTGAACGTCCTATTATTGAATTAAAAGAGAAATTTGATGAATTAAAGAAAATTATGAAAGAAAATAATGTAGATTTATCGCCAGAAATTCATGTATTAGAAAAACGTTTAAATAAAATGCAAGATAAAATTCATTCTAATATTACACCTTTTCAACGAGTTCAAATTGCAAGGCTACGTAACCGGCCCACGACATTGGACTATATACCTTTATTGTTTACAAACTTTCTCGAACTTCATGGTGATCGATTATATGGTGATGATAAAGCAATGATAGGTGGTATTGCAAAATTTAAAGGGATGCCCGTTACGGTTATTGGTCATCAAAGAGGTAGAAATACAAAGGAAAATATAGAAAGAAATTTTGGAATGGCACATCCAGAAGGTTATAGAAAAGCGCTAAGACTTATGAAACAAGCTGATAAATTTAATCGCCCTATTATTACATTTATTGATACAATAGGCGCCTATCCAGGGAAAGGGTCTGAAGAACGTGGAATTTCTGAAGCGATAGCTCGAAATCTATTTGAAATGGCTACACTTAAAGTGCCAATTGTTTGTATTGTAATTGGAGAGGCATCAAGTGGTGGAGCTCTTGGCATTAGTGTCGGTAACCATATCCATATGTTAGAGTATTCATGGTACTCGGTAATTTCGCCAGAAGGAGCAGCATCTATCCTATGGAAGGACGCTAAGTATGCTCCAGAAGCTGCTGAACATATGAAAATTTCAGCAAAAGATTTAAAACATTTAGGAATTATTGATGAAATCATTCCTGAAATTAAAGGTGGAGCACAAAATGATATAAAATCACAGGCAAAAGTGATTGAATCTGTAATCGAATCATCTCTGAAAAAATTGATACTATTATCCTCGGAAGAGCTTATACAACAGCGGTATGAAAAGTATAGACAAATAGAGAATTATAAATGAAAATATTTAAAGTCCGTATTACATTTCGGAGGATTCTCGCGAAAAAATTCTAAATATTTCGTAATCAGCTTCTTAAACTGGGATATGCTGATACTATTACTCTACAAAAGGTGTGTGATCGGTATGGAAAAGGAAAATTTGTTCAAATGGATGCATTATCACATACCCATCAACTTAAGAAATTGATTGTTCCCGAAAACGAAAAAATGAGCTCAATTCTCATAAATAACTGTAAAAAGGTGAAAATTTCGGTATGGGGGTATCTCAAAAGCTTAGGTTGATGGCAATGGGGGATGGTCATGGAAATAGAAAATTCCGCTAAGTTATTTAGGCTAGATTGTGGTGAAATTTACTTACAAGAGTTTTCCACTAAAGATGCAGAGAGTATTTATAACATATCCAATCAACCGGAAATAGAAAAGTTTTTACCGGACTGGAAATCGACGAAAGAACAAAGGGTTAATTGGGTTGTAAATTATGAAATACCAGAAAATAAAGCGTTTCTTCATGCAGTGAGAACTACGACTAACATAGATGATCACATATTAAGACTAGGAATATTTAAGAAAACCACAAATGAATTTATTGGATGGTGCTGCACAGGTATGAAAGAAGAACTCCCTTCACCAAACAGAGAGATAATGTATGCTATCTCAAATGAACATCAAAATCATGGCTATGCTACAAAAGCGACTAAAGGTTTAATTGACTTTTTGTTTAAAGAAACAAATTTAAATGTCCTTAACGCAATTGCTTTAATTAACAATGTAGCATCAAATAAAGTTATTGAAAAATGTGGGTTTATTTATAAGAGCCAACAGAGGATAGAAAATCAAATATATAATCATTATATATTGAGAAGATCTGAGTGGATAAAAATATAACGTTGGGTAGTAAAAGACCGATAAAGCAATCGGTCTTTTCTCATTTATATAATAAAGGTTTCATATACTTTGTATTTCCTGCTACTATACAATTATTATAAGATAGTTATGCGTTAATTTCAGTTTAAAAAAAGTTTTATTATCAGTTTTTTTAGAAATCTTACAAGCGTGTAAGATAAATGAAAGACGAATCAATATGAGCTGTAAGACAATTCATTTACACTCTGTTATGAGACGTGCAAATGAAGGGAGAATATACATGGAAATTTTACATGCAAAAAGTATTAGTAAAGTATATAAAGGGAAAGTACCTTATAAAGCATTAGTTGATATTGATTTATCAATTCAAGAAGGTGAATTTGTAGGGATTATGGGGCCATCTGGTAGTGGAAAAACAACGTTATTAAATATGGTATCTACTATTGATTCTCCATCATCGGGAGAAATTTTAATAAATGGCACAAATCCTTTCCAATTATCATCAGAAGATTTAGCGTTATTCCGCAGAAAACAATTAGGATTTGTTTTTCAATCATTTAATCTTCTTAGCACACTTACTGTAAAAGAAAACATCGTATTGCCGATGACTTTAGATGGTGTTTCCGTGCAAGAAATGAACAAGCGATTGGAAGAGATTGCAGAGAAGTTAAATATTACAGATATCTTGAATAAAAGAACATTTGAAATATCAGGGGGACAAGCTCAAAGAACAGCAATCGCTCGTGCGATCGTTCATAAGCCGCAATTATTACTTGCAGATGAACCAACAGGGAACTTGGACTCTAAATCTTCAAATGATGTAATGGAGATGCTTGATACTCTAAATAAAGAAGAAAAAGCAACGATGATGTTAGTTACACATGATCCGTATGCAGCGAGCTTTTGCAGCCGAGTAATCTTTATTAAAGATGGTCAACTATATAACGAAATTTATTGTGGTGAAAGTAGGCAAACTTTTTATCAAAAGATTATGGATGTCCTTTCTTTGTTAGGAGGAAAAAGGCATGACTTTTCGTCAGTTCGCATTTAATAATATTTTTCGCAATAAGCGTACATATGCTGCTCATTTTTTAAGTAGTGCATTTTCTATTATGATTTTCTTTACGTATGCTCTTTTATTATTTCATCCTGATTTACAAGGTGAGTTGAAATCGACAAGTGCAACAATAAGTGCATTTGGTACATTGGGATTTTCAGTTTCGCAAGGATTGATTTTTGTATTTTCATTTTTCTTCATTTTATATTCAGTTAGTTCGTTTTTAAAAACGCGTAAGAAAGAATTTGGCGTTTTAATGATGCAAGGTATGTCAATGAGACAGCTTAAAAAGTTATTGTTAATTGAAAATATGTTAATTGGTTTTGGTTCAATATGTATAGGTATTCTTATTGGACTCATATTTTCTAAACTAGTTTTATTAATAAGCGCAAGTGTATTAATGATTAGTAACGGCTTGCCTTTTTATATACCAGTACAGGCTGTATTATTAACAATCATTACATTTCTGTTCTTATTTTTAATTGTTTCGCTAGTAACATTTAAAATGATAAAAGTTACAGAGCTTGTGGAACTGATTCAAGCAGGAGAAAAGCCAAAACCTGAACCAAAATCGTCAATTTTATTATCAATTTTTTCTTTATTTAGTATAGGGTATGGCTATATTTTAGTATTTCGCTTTATCCCAAATCATAGTTTTATTGTGCTAGGAATAGGAGTATTCCTGGTGATTATTGGAACGTACTTTTTATATACACAGTGTAGCGTTTATATATTGCATCTTGCTAAAAGGAGAGAAACTTTCTTTTTAAAGAGAACAAATATACTAACATTTTCAGAATTAATTTATCGTATGAAAGATAATGCAACAATGTTTTTTATAGTATCTATTATATCAGCAGTTGCTTTTACAGCAATTGGCACGACAGCTGCTCTTGGAAATAAAGATTTAGTAAGGATGACGAATCCGTATACATTACTATACATGGCTCCTGAAAACAACAAAATAGCGGATAAACATCTCTCTATTATAAAAAACCATCTGGCTGATGCTAATATTCCGTATCGAATGGCTTCATCTTCATATATATATACAGAAAGTAATGTATATGTAATGAAATTAAGTGAATATAACGAACTTGCGAGAGCGCTAGGGTATCAACAAGAAACGATTGAAAAAGAAGATGAAATGTTATTAATTCCTGGAATGGTATCACAAAAACAAGAATTTAAAAATGGTGATTATAAGAAGAATATTGAAGTCATTCAAGGCGATTGGACAAAGACATTTCATGTGAAAAAAACTGTCGATAATTTAGTTTTGCCACATGATACGAAAGGGATATATATTGCTATTCAAGATCATGTATATGATGGAATTCCACTTAATAGTGGTCCAGATAATGAAGATATTATTCAATATCGTACTTACGGATTTGTTGTAGATGATTGGATAAAAACGAAAGAGGTTTCAAACCAATTAAATAATATATTTGATCAAGAACCTAGAGATATACATTTTGAATTTAGAGCACTAACAATAGAGTTGTTAAGTGCAAAACAAACGAATGGGTTATTACTTATGGCTAGTGTTTTAGTCGGAATCGTTTTCTTCACATTTGCTGCTAGTTTTATTTATTTCCGATTATATACTGATTTGAATCGTGATCAACAGCAGTATAAAATGATTTCGAAAATGGGGTTAAGTAAACGGGAGCTAAAGAAAGTTGTAACGAGACAGTTATTATTAATGTTTTTCTTACCAATTGTCGTTGCAGTAATACATACTGTAGTCGCTTATATGGCATTACAACAATTAGTCGATTTTTCTATTCTAAATAGCTCTATCGTCATTTTAATTTCATTTATATGTATACAAGTTTTATATTTCTTTATAACTCGTTGGCGTTATTTACAAAAGCTTCATAAGACAATGGAACAATAGAGAAAATCAGCAAGTAAGATTGCAGAAAAGCATGTAAAAAAACAATTTGAAGTTATGGAAGGAACTGTGATGAAAAAACAATTATCTATTTTCATATTAAGTATATTATTGTTATTAAGTGTAAGTGCATGCTCTAAAAACGAAAACAGATTTCCAGCTAACGGTGTGTTAATCATTGGAGATGAGAATCATACTGGAGCAATTATGAATCGTTATAAGGAAAACACGAAAGAACAGGAAGCTTTTGCAGTGAAAACAGGTAGATTTGACCAAAAAAGGGTTCTGATAATAAATGAATCTACTGCACAAGCGATGATGAATGCAAAGCTTTTTCGTAAACGTGATCAAGCATCCCTTTCTAAAACGTTAGATACGTTGCCGAATTTTCCAAAAGAAAGTTCCCTATTATTTATAAATGAAGAAGAAAAGAATATAAAAAGTATTGAAATAGAAGGAAACAAGATACCTGTTACATATGGTAGTGATGCTTGGCTTGGCAATAAACGTGACTATGGAGCACTATGGTATATCGTTGTGGCGAAAAATAGTGTGTATAAAGAAATAAAAGCAAATGAAACGAATATGCAACTTCTACACTTGAAAAAGTCATTAGGTGATGAAAACCCTAAAATATCGACAGATAATACGTTGATTAATGAAAAAGTAAAAGTAAGAAAGTTAATTGAAGGTTATAGAGATGAGGTATCAATTCAGTTTGTAACGATTGGAGAAAAATCTTAAAAAAGAGCTCGAGGTTGATGGATACTTTATCAACCTCGAGCTCTTTTTAATACCGTTTAAATAACTTACATTACTTCATTTAATCGAGTCTCACTCGTTTCTTCAATCGCATTTGAATTTTGAACTGAATTATTTTGTGCTTCTTTTTCTTTACGAGCCTTTTGTAGCATTTCAAGTATAATCCATAAAGGAACACCTTTATCTTTTAGCATCTTCCATAAATCTAATTCATTAAATTTATGCTCAGGTTGTTTCATTTCTTTTTCAGATAAACGAATATCAAATTTGATGGAATCATTTGATTTTTTATCTTCAAGTTTAGTAGAAGAGATAGTATTATGCTCAAGATGAGATGGAGTTATTTTAGTAGGTTGAGATAATGTATGAATATTGAATCCGATTTGCATGCCTTTTCCTCCTTTTCAAGCAATGAGATTAGTTTTCTTATGGTTTTTAAATCTTTTTAACATGAGGAAACTATATCTAATTATAAATCTAAATAAATAGATTTACAAGTTATATTGTAAAAAGTAAATATTTGCTTGAATTAATATTTATCAACAGTTGTATATGTTTTCTATATATACAATGTATATAAAATAATTTACATTATGTTTAAGTTGTTAAATTATTCTGTTAATTTTTTCAGGAAGAAAAATGTAAACGTTTTATTAGGGGGGAGAAAGTATGGGGAAGTTATTTTTAAAAATATGTTTTTTTGCATTAGTGACCGTATGTTCATTCGCAGCGAAAATATCATACGCTGAAGAGAGGCAACAAAATAATTATCCTATCATATTGGTGAATGGATTTGCTGGATGGGGTAGAGAAGAAATGCTTGGCGTAAAATATTGGGGTGGTGTTCATGATATACAGGAAGATTTGAAACGAAATGGTTATACGGTACATACCGCAGCTGTTGGACCTGTTTCTAGTAACTGGGATCGTGCATGTGAATTGTATGCACAAATTAGCGGTGGGACAGTAGACTATGGTGCAGTCCATGCTGAGAAACATGGACATAATCGTTTTGGCAGAACTTATAGTGGTTTTGCGCCGAATTGGAGTGAAACAAATAAAGTTCATTTAGTTGGACATAGCATGGGTGGACAAACGATTAGAACATTAGTACAGCTATTAAAAGAAGGTAGTTTTGAAGAAAAGAATTATGTGAAAAATCACCCAGACACCAAAATATCACCACTATTTGAAGGCGGAAAATCATACGTTCATAGTGTTACAACATTAGCAACCCCTCACAACGGTACAACACTTGCGGATGGTAGTCTTCTACTGCCGTTTGTTAAAGATTTACTCATTACAGCTGCAAGCTTTGGAGGAAACAATAATTTATCATTATATGATTTTAAATTGGATCAATGGGGTATAAAGAAGAATGCTGGAGAGTCCTTTTTCCAATATAGTAATCGTATTCTAAATAGTTCACTTTGGAAAAATACAAAAGATATAAGTCAATGGGATTTAAGTACAGATGGTGCAAAGGAGTTAAATAATTGGGTAAAGACGCAACCAGATGTGTATTATTTATCCTATAGTGGACATGCATCACAAGCAGCACCTATAACAGGTTTACATTTGCCTCATATAACGATGAATAAAGTGTTAATGGGAAATGCATTTTTCTTAGGTTCTTATGCGAGATATGAAGAAAACCGTCCGCTAGTTGATACTTCTTGGTGGCAAAATGATGGTGTAGTAAATACAAATTCTATGATTGCACCATCTTCTAATGTTACTGTAAATAATAATGAGTCATTACAGATTGGAAAATGGAATCATATCGAAACAAAAGCGAATTGGGACCATCTCGACATGATAGGGTTAAGTGTTTCAGACTCGTTAGGTTTTTCTAGCATTCAAGAGTTTTATAGAACAATTGCTGAAAAGCTATCACGTTTACCGAAATAGGTAATAATAAAGCGCTCTCGATGGAATTCGAGAGCGCTTTATATTATATTGAAAGAGGGATTTGGTAGAAAAATATGGGGGGATATTATGAAAATTCAAGTTGTATTATCAGGATACGGAACAGTAGGCAGAGAGTTTATAAAATTATTAAATGAAAAATATTCATATATATATGAAACATATGGGATTCAATTAGTTGTAAGCGACGTATTAGGGAGAAATATTGCAATACATAATGAAGACGGCTTATCACTTCATCATTTATTAATGTATGGTGGCGGTACCGCTGCAATTGAAAAATATTTAGAGTATCATCCGAAGGAACGTGCAACAACTAGCATAAGTGGTACTGTATTGGTAGAATCAACAGTTACAAATCTTAAAGATGGAAATCCAGGGAAACAATATATGAAACAAGCGATTGAAAAACAGATGGATATAGTGGCAATTTCTAAAGGTGCGCTCGTTACAAATTGGAGAGAAATAAATGAAGCAGCAAAAGGCGCAAATATACGAATTCGATATAGCGGTGCAACAGCCGCTGCACTACCGACACTAGATATCGGACAATTTAGTTTAGCCGGTTGCAGTATTGAAAAAATAGAAGGAATATTAAATGGAACAACTAATTATATTCTTACGAAAATGTATGAGGAAGATATGACATTTGAAGAAGCACTGAAAGAAGCACAAAATAAAGGAATTGCTGAGACAAACCCTATATTAGATATAAGTGGTTCAGATAGTGCGTGTAAATTGTTACTTTTGACAAACAGCTTAATGGAAACAGAGAAAACACTTACTGATATACATATAAAAGGAATCGAGCACGTTACAAAACAGCAAATTCGAAATGCTAAGGAACAACATAAAATTATTAAATTAATAGCATCAACATATAAGGATGAGGGAGGCAATGTGAATTTAAATGTTGAACCGTGCCAAATAGAAAAAGATCATCCGTTAGCAAAAGTAAATGGAACCGAAAAAGGAATTACGTTCTTTACAGATACGATGGGACAAGTTACTACAATTGGTGGGGCTTCTAATCCAAGAGGCGCTGCAGCTGCAGCTTTAAAAGATGTAATAAACTTATATCGAAAAGATTTGTAAGACCGTACCGCCCTTTATAAAAAATACATATGCCGTGGACCTTTTGAGAATGAAATAAATATGCAAAAATGATTGCAGGGGGTAAGAAATTGTTTAAGGATTTTAAAGTTGTTAAAGAACGTCCCGTTTATATTCAATTGAAAGATTATTTGAAGAAAATGATTATGAAAGGGCATTTGCTCGGGGATCAAAAAATCCCATCAACAAGGGAACTAAGTGAATTACTAAGTGTGAGTAGAAACACTGTACTCGCTGCTTATGCAGATTTAGAGCAAGAAGGACTCATTTATGCAGTTAAAGGAAAAGGGAACTTTGTTGCCAAGGTGGATATATCTAACACTTCGTCTGTTGAAATAGATTGGAAAAATAAACTTAATACAGTGACCGCATTAGCGGACGAATTAGATTTAATGAAACATGGTGTTCGTTGGGAAAAGGGAATGATTGTTTTTAATAGTATAGCCCCGGATGAGAAGCTATTTGATGTTGAAAATTTCAAAAGAGCTTTTCTTACTCGTATGTCCATTGAAGGGGACATCGTATTGAACTACGGATATGCAAAGGGATATAGACCGTTAATGAATTATTTACTTCATTACATGGAAATGAAAGGTGTAGACATTTCGAATAAAGATATTCTAATTACAAATGGATTTACAGAAGGATTGGATATTGTACTCTCTTCTTTATCAAAAAAATCCGGTCGTGTCATTTGTGAGAATCCAACTCACCATGCTGCACTTAAGCTTTTCCGTTTACATGGACTTGAAGTTCATGGGATTGATATGCATGAGGATGGTATTGATACGAATGAAGTTGAAAAAAGTTTGCGTGAAAAAGATTTTGATTTTGCTTATTTAATTCCTTCTTATCATAATCCAACCGGTATTGTTACGAGTTCAGAGAAAAGAACGGAATTGATGAGGTTATTCTCAAAATACAACGTTCCTATTATAGAGGACGGATTTAATGAAGAATTACGTTATTCAGGTTCACATTTAGCTCCATTATTAACTTTTGCGGGAGCTGGCAATAATGTGATTTATATTAGTAGCTTTTCAAAGGTGCTTTTCCCTGGTTTACGTGTAGGCTGGATTATTGCAGATAAAGAGCTGATTCATTATTTAGAAAGCGTAAAAAGAGCAAGAACGATTCACACATCTACGCTAGATCAAGCTGTTCTGTTTCAATATTTACATGAGGGATATTTTGAAAAATATTTAAAAAAGGCAAGATCTGTTTATAAGAAAAAATATGAGTTAGCTGTCGGGGCATGTAACCAGTACATTCCTTTTAAAAGAATGACTGGAGATGGTGGACTTCATTTATTTATAGAGCTAGAAGAGCATATGAATGCCCGCACACTTTTACAAAAGTGTTATGAGAAAGGCGTTACGTTTTCACCTGGAGATGTTTTTTACTCTGATGGAGAAGGAGCAAACACTTTCCGATTAGGGTTTTCGCGCTTGAAAGAAGAAGAAATAGTTCGTGGAATTAAAATAATTGGTGATACATTAAAAAATGAAATTTGGAGTTGAGAAAATGAAAATCGGTGTTATTATGGGCGGGGTATCGTCTGAAAAACAAGTTTCAATTATGACGGGGAATGAAATGATTGCTCATTTAGATAAAAATAAGTATGAAATAGTTCCAATTACATTAAACGAAAAAATGGATTTAATTGAAAAAGCGAAAGACATTGACTTTGCATTGCTCGCATTACACGGAAAATACGGAGAAGATGGGACAGTTCAAGGAACACTGGAGAGTTTAGGGATTCCTTATAGCGGAAGTAATATGTTATCTAGCAGTATATGTATGGATAAAAATATTTCGAAAAAGATTTTACGTTATGAAGGTGTAGAAACACCAGATTGGATTGAACTTACAAAAATGGAGGATCTAAATCTTGATGAGTTAGATAAGTTAGGATTTCCATTAGTGGTAAAACCAAACTCTGGCGGATCGAGTGTCGGGGTGAAAATCGTTTACAATAAAAATGAATTGATCTCAATGCTAGAAACTGTATTCGAATGGGATTCTGAAGTAGTAATTGAGAAGTATATAAAAGGTGATGAAATTACATGTTCTATTCTGGATGGAAAACAGTTACCTATAGTTTCAATTCGACATGCAGCCGAGTTCTTTGATTACAATGCAAAATATGATGATACTAGTACCGTTGAGGAAGTTATCGAACTTCCAGCAGAAATTAAGGAACGTGTAAATAAAGCTTCACTGACTTGTTATAAAGCATTAAAATGTAGTGTTTATGCAAGAGTTGATATGATGGTGAAGGACGGAATTCCATATGTAATGGAAATTAATACATTACCAGGGATGACACAATCAAGCCTATTGCCCAAAAGTGCAGAAGCAGCGGGAATTAGTTATAGCAAACTATTAGATATGATTATTGAAACATCATTAAAAGTTAGAAAAGAAGAAGGGTTTTAAGGAGATTATATAACGAATTTTTTTGACAGTTTCACGAAGTATGCTATGATGAATACATTATAAAAACAAAATATTTATCCACTAGGGGGGCCTTTTATAGGCTGAGATCAAATGTGATTTTGAGACTCTTAGTACCTGATCTGGTTAATGCCAGCGTAGGGAAGTGGGAAAGACGTTGCTATTTAATGAGTAAATAAATACTGTCAATTTCACTTTCTTTACGCCTGTAAAGAAAGTTTTTTTATTTTACAGCTTTAATAATTGTGGATAAATACTTATATTTTATACATTATTGGAGGGATTTAAATGACTTTTTCACAATCATTACGTAAAGAAGTAGATTCAATTTGGGAAGCGAGTTTTAACCATCCTTTTGTAAAAAAACTTGGTGAAGGAACATTAGATTTAGCTAGTTTTCGCTATTATGTGCTTCAAGATTCATATTATTTGAGTCATTTTGCTAGAGTACAAACTTTAGGAGCTGCAAAAGCTCTTGAATTAGAGACGACAGCTCGTATGGCACATCATGCTCAAAATACATATGAGGCCGAGTTATCTTTACATGAGAATTTTGCTAAAAAACTAGGGATAACGAAAGAAGAAAAAGATAATTTTATTCCTGCGCCAACTGCATATGCGTATACTTCACATATGTATCGTGCTGCGTATGAAGGGCATTTAGGAGATACCATTGCAGCAATTTTACCTTGCTATTGGTTGTATTATGAAATTGGCGAACGCTTAAAAGAGTGCCAGCCGGAAGAGCCAATTTATAACGAATGGATTTCTGCTTATGGATCTGATTGGTTCCGTACGCTAGTTGAAGAACAAATTACACGTTTAGATACTATCGCTGAAAAAGTAACAGAGGCAGACCGCAAACGTATGAAACAGCATTTTATTATTAGCAGTCAATATGAATATTCATTTTGGGAAATGGCTTATACATTAGAAAAGTGGCCAGTGGATACAGACGTAAAAGACGTAATTGGATAAAGAATAGAAGTAATGTTATAGATAGGTCTGGATCATACCTATCTATATATTTTTTCTTGTCAAATTTGCGTAAAGTTATTAGTGCTACGGATATGGCGAAATAGAATATCGATAATTTAGCTCATTTACTTGTCTACGCATTAACTGGATAAACTTCTGTCACATTTATTTTACAATTAAAGAACGTAAATGTTGGTGGTATGAAGTTAAATAAGAAAAGAAACCCGAGCTATTAGCTGTAACGGAGTTGTTTTTTCTTCGCAGGAATTCCTAAATTATCATGGAGTGTTGTTAATACGATATGCAAATATGCATATCGTATTTTTTTGAGTTCTTTATGTGTTAAAATTAGATATAAAGATATAGAAATATAAAGAAGCAAAAGCAGGAATATCCAATGAATTTTGAGAGGTGTTATATGTTTACAAATAAGAAATTAATTCGATTTGGTTTATCGTTGTTTGTATTTTTAGGGATAATTAATTTTACAATCAGCTATTTCCAAACATATCTTGAAACAGCAGCAGATATTAAATGGGTAATTCCAGAAATTTGGAAAACTATTTTGCTAGATGTTCCTCAAGGTATACTTGTTCTTTTAGGCGCAATTGCTTTATATGATTTCACAAAAGAGGCATCACAAAAAGACGCATCAATCTAAGTGTGTCTTTTTTCAATTAGCAATTTCATAGAGAGTTTTGCTGGAGAAATAGAATGAAAAGCCCTAATTAGGGCTTTTTTTGTTGGAATTTCATATCCGTCATAGAAACCGGTCACTTGGAGGTGTTATAGCGAAAGCCATTTACAGTACAGAAAAATCTAAGCAGCAGACGGAAATATATAGGACATGGCATCATAATTATTGAGAAATTAATTGAACTTAGTAAGTATGAAGATATGACGCTAGAATTCATATTTTTAAATTTTTATTTATCCCGCTATTTGCCGGGCAGTAAGCCCCCCACCTCAAAATTCAGCGGAAGCAAAGAAGTTAGGTAGGGGATGAACAAAACCCCACTGATTAAAGTTTCACTTTATAAAAATGAGCCCATAGTAAAAATAGGTATATGAACAAGGTGCATCATCTAGTGATAAGTCATACTTTGTTGGTGTACGTATTGAACTTAGTTTATAGCGCTATTTCTACTTAGATGTAACGAACAGGAATATAGGGAAGTATCGATGAGGTTGTATTTTATAAACGGAGGTTATGAAAATGAATCAGTTTCAACAAGAACTACAAGCGTTAAGCCTTAATGATTACCGGTCTGGAAATATTGTCTATTGGGACCAGCAAAACCAATATCCATATTACTATATTGAAGATGCTGCTCGTCGCTGTGGCGGTTGTGGTCGTTGTGGCGGTTGTGGTGGAGGTCGTTGTGGCGGCTTCCGTTGTGGTGGCTTCCGTTGTATTGGTTGCTTCGGTTGTATTGGTTGCGGAGGCTGTGGCGGTTGTGGCGGCTGTGGAGGCTGTGGTGGTTGCTCTAACTGTTTTGATGGTTTTACTGATACTACTGGTACTATTGTAACGTATGAATATTGATAACATCTATCTTGCTAGTTGCGGGCAGTAACATCCCCAAAAAAATTCAGCGAGAGCAAAGAGAAGTTAGGTGGCGGACTGCCCATAAAAGCCCGATTGGTGAGAGCTGATTAAAGTTTCACTTTATCAATAAAAAAACATTAGTTATATGTACGTGCCGACAAAGAATATAGCCATTATTAATGGATATATTCAATCATTCAAGTGAAAGAGTAACAATAAGATATATAGATGTAATTAACAGGTGATGGATAAAGCAATGACTAGATTTAAAATCTAATCATTGCTTTTTTCTTATGGTTTTATCATCAAATATCTGTCTAGTTTAGGCATTGCTTCCTTCTAGCTAATGATTTTATTACAACCGTGTAAGGTTAATGTAATGTTAATCGATAGTAAATGAAGTTGCTTAAGTGTATTTTAAATAAGATTAAAAAGTACTGTTTATCTACAAAATAATAGGGTAAATACTATGTAATTAGGAAGTGTATGAATATGGTTGAACTAAAATCTATTTTCCATTCGTATAAACTAAAGAGAAAAATAGCTAAAGATTTATACGGAAAAAGAGATGAATTGACACTGTTATTAAATGAATTTAATAAAATGAAATGTACAGTAACATCTGAAAAGAAGAAAAACAATATATTATCTCGTTTGCAACTAATTTATCAAAATATGAAATCGGATAAGCAGTACTCTCTAGCAGTTGCTTTTGATAGTAAATTATTGGAGCGATTAGAAAAAGAACCTCTACATACTATTGAGGATGGTGTAACATGTTTACATCTAATGTTAGATGTGAATTATGAGAAAATAAAACAATATGGTTCGAGTACAAGTAGGTCATTTGTTCCATTATCGCAGTCTTCTATTTGTCTTGCTGATTGTATTTGTTTAACAGGAGTTGTAGTAGGTTTACTAGGAGCAATTTCATTTGGGGGATTACTGTTATCTATATGTTCAATTACATAAAGGTTGATATTTGTAAAAAGGGCACCGAATTAAGGTGTTCTTTTTTGGTTTTTTTGTAAAGATATTGTAAATGATAAGTACAATGCATTAAGTGTAATGTATAATTCGAATGTATCAAAATTAAAATATAGTAGAGGTGTTATACATGATAATTACTTTGAATTTTTAAAAGAGTTGGTTTGATAATAATTTATATAGATAAACAGTTTTTACGTTTCTTTTAAATACTTGGTTTAAATGGATTAGATTAAGTAACTATTGTTCTAGCTTTTTGATAATCAAGACAACTGAAGAAAGGAAGGAATCATTTTATGAAAAAATTAAGGCTGCTAACATTTGAAAATATAGTAGAACCCCTTTTAAATGAAAAGGTATCATTTATATACTTTCCTATTGAATGGCTGGACATGGTAGAGATACATTATAAGACATTTTTATTAACGAGTAAGTTGAAACGTTTGAATGAAAGATTGTATGATATGTTTTCGGATATATTGTTTATTCAGCATAACCCATACGTATTAAATGAAAATACACCATGGATTGTATCGAAAGAACCTATTAGACAAGAGCAGCTCGATTATATTTTTCAAAGTTGGTATGAGATTATTCATGATTGGAAACCAAATAGATTAGTAGAACCACCAAAATATGAATGGCAATCCGATTTGATTTCTAATTTGCCAGTACTACATGATAATGAAACGTATTCTAAGTGGGTGCCCGCTTTAATCTCACATATTTTTTGTGAGCGTCCTATATATTTAAAAAATACAAATGAAGAAGAAATCTATTTTTCCCCTCTTAGATCACAAAATATTTGTGAGGCGATGTCAGGGCCGATAAAAGATGAAAAAACACAAGATTTTTTCTCCTATGTATATCGATTCGAATGCATAACCCGCGGTGGTGAGAACGCTCCATTATTAAATATTTCAATAGGGATTCGGAGATTTTATCAAGAATATAATCACCCAGATATTCCTTTACTTTTAAGACGGAAACGAGGCATGATATTGATTTCTACCTCAGAGTTTGCGTCAAATAATAAAAAAATACGGTTTGTAAAACTAAAAATACAACAAGCTACAACCGGCATGAAATGGATTAAGATATTTAGAAATTTAAAAGATGATTTTCAAATAGGGGGAGAGGTGGATTTAGACCATATTCTCCAATATCCGAAAGATTATATTGTAGGAGAAAATAAAAGGGTGTTATTTCCATACAATGAGAGAATTTATAAAGTTCAAGGTACTAAAATAGAACCGGGTATAACAGTAAAGGAAAGAGAGTATTTATTTAAAGAATTTCAGCGTAAATTCTCTTATTTCACAATACTTCCAGAATGTAAAAAGGTAGCTACAAATAACAAAAATGAATTATTTCCTTTATTTGCCCCAAAAGGATTAGAGACATTAACATTAGAAGTTTGGTCTGAAGATATAGTGCTGGAAATAGAACAAACATTACTTGAGAGTCAAATTGTTTTGACTAAAGTTGGTGAAAATTCTTATGTATTGAATACAGATTTTCCAGTGTTATTAAAGATTGTGAGATACAATATTGAAAAGGTGTTACAAAATCCATATAAAATGCAATATTGCCAAAAATATAAAACAAATCTTGTAGATGATGTTACGAAAGCTGTCTATGCTACCGCGGGCGAGCGCAGTGATGCGACATTAGCATTAATCGCATTGAAAAATTGTGATGGACGAGAAAAAATTGATCCAAAACAAATCATTAGAGAGGGATTTGCACGAGCAAACCGTATTTCAACATTTATTAATTTATTTATAGGCCAAAGTGTATCTCGTAAAACAATTGTAAATAGTGTTTTTAGTTTATTAGAGCAAAAAGGATTTTTGAAGCGTAGTTGGAATAAGATAAATTTACCTTGTATATATGTTAATTTATCAATTGAACGAATATCGAAATTTGATTTCTTACCTATTCTTTCAAAAATAAAAGGAAAAGAAATTTTATATAAATTATATGGGAATACAGAATGGCAAACGATTGATTACGTATTATTAAATATAAATAAACATAATGCATTTTTACCACAACCATCAAAGAGAAATGATATGGGAGCTTTTTTTAAACAATATGTTTCCGAAACATTAATGGAAATTGTACAATATGCAAAAGAACAAAATGAACAAGTTTATTTCATTGTAGATGCAAATTTGAGAAGGTATTGGATAAAAGAGTTACAAAATAAAGAAATTAATACAGATATTTTACCTGATATTGTTCCAGAGGTGTTAAAGGTTCCAAATTTAAATATTATTAGAATAAATACAGGTTTTGATGTACCAAGTTACGGTGTAATAGAATCTGATGATGCTCTAGATAGCATTGGCTTATATACAGATCAAAAAGGGATGTATTATAGCACTGGTGAATATTCACTTAATTGTAGTGGGATTTTTCAGCGATATATACTTGAAATTTTACCATTGGGTGTAAAACCTGTAGAAAGGGATTATATCGCTAAAATGATACATTACATGTGCTGTAATTCTAGTATGCTTTCGAAAAAGAATGTACACATTACATATTCCATGCATATGGAAAAAGTAATAAAGAGTTATATTACTGACATAGATGCAAGAGAGTTTAAAGAATTTGATGATGAATTGGATGTAGATGTAGTAAAAGTAGAAAAGAAAGATTCAATTATTCTACTTTAAATACTAGTAAACAAATCCTGCTCGTTATATCGATCAGGATTTGTCATTTTTTTATGTAAATAAGGATATCCTTTGTCAAGTATCTTTTCGTTTACATATTTACTTTATGTGCAGACAGGATTAATATGTTTTTAGAAATACAAAAACTATTTCATATGGAAAAACGATTTTTATTAATTGAAAAAATTTGAAAGGAATGGGGAATTGTGAAGAAATTAGATGTGCTCTTAATGCTATTGAGCGGCCTCTTTCCAATTGCAGGACTTACAAAGCAAATCCCTCTAGAACAATCTATATATATTGGAGGGCTTTTATTTTTTACTAGTTTCGGTAGTTATTTTGCTAAAAAGATGTATTCACGTATATGCAGTTGGATAGCGTATGCGCCATTTATAACACTACTGTTAGTTATTTGGCATCAAGATATTGCAACAAGCTCAATCATAGCAAATGCGAAAATTGCTGCATGTGTCGCGTTAATTCCATGTTTATTCCGTTTTCGTACATATGGACTTACTTTGGGCTTATTCTCATTATGGGCCGCTTTACTATGGGATATAAAAGAAGTACAGTCGTTAGTCATACTTGAACGCATAACGAGTTTAATGACAAGCCATTATGTATATATATTACTATTAATTGGAGGACTTGTATTAGGAGGATTACTTGCGATGTTCATTCACCGCAAAGAGAAAGATAATCAAGAAAATATAAATCTACTTGGACCAAAAAAGAAACGCAAAAGATTATCAATTAAGATTCGACTTCCAAGATTGCCGAAATTAAAGATGAAACTATTTAAGTTTGGTGGGAAAGAATCTAAAAGTAAAATGCCAGAAAAGATCCATGAGTATAAGTACGAAGAACCAGTTGCAACATATGAAATGACAGAGCAAATAGATCCATACAAAGAAAATGCAGTTCAAGGTCAAACAAGGATGGAACGCCGAAGAAATAGGTATAATGCATAATGAGGTTTAATAACCCCGTAATGACTTATCTTAATATTGATAAATCATTACGGTTTTTTTATGTAATGAAATGAAGGTTGCTAATGTGGGGGGAACAGCATATTTTATAGGTGGGAACCAAAATGAAATAAGGGGAGGATAAAATGCTTATCATTACATATATATCTGCTTGTATATTATTCTTAGTTAGTTTTTTACATGTATATTGGGCTTTCGGAGGTAATTGGGGGACAAATAGTGTTATTCCAACTAAAGCAGGGGAAAAGGCGTTTACACCTCGTGCCGGAATGACATTGGTCATTGCATTATTATTAAGTATGGCAGCAATAATTTTGTTGCAACAAGCAAAAATTGTTCATTTTGCAGTTCCTAATGTTATTATTCAAGTCGGTTCCTGGATTTGTATGATCATCTTTTCTATTAGAGTAATTGGTGAGTTCAATTATTTTGGTATCTTTAAACGACAAAAAGATACGCACTTTGCTAGAATGGATACCGGTTTATATATTCCACTTTGTGTATTGTTATCTTTATCTTTCTTATTAGCAATAATTTTGTGAGTAAATAATAGTAGTTTCTTTTCTCAAAATATATATAAACGTGAGAAATCTAAGAGTAAATAAAAAGGATGTAAGCGCCTTCTTGTCGAAATGTAAATTATTATGAAAGGCGGTGACACTATGAAGTATGTAAAAGTTAGTATGAATGGTGGAAGTGAACATAAATTCTCAATGACTTTAGATCGGTTTGAAGAACTTATTACTACAGAGAATGGGATATTAGAAAATAAATTAGTATGTATTGAAAATGTAATGATTAATCCTACTAATATATCTTCTGTAGTTGAAAAAATTGGTGTACCGGCTAAGTTTATGGAAGCTTAAAATCGTTAGATAAAAAACATCCATTGAGGATGTTTTTTTAATTTATAATTATGAAATTGTGCAATGAAATTTTGAGTAGATTTTTTAGCAATGACTATGCATATATTAAGTACCTGAACATGGTGCTTAATACATGCACGAAATAATAAGTACAAGCATATATTATGTAGTAGGACAAGATCTTCGTGTCCTACTTAATACTCAGAAAAAACCTCTAATCACATAAGAGCAGCCAATTGCAGGGTGCTCTTATTTTTTATGAAAATCTACTATGAGCCTTATTTTATAGTAGGATGCAATAATAAAGGGCTATTTTGAAATAGTGTTTTTTAGCCTTTAATTTTAAATTTATCTTTAACGTTAATAAATATTAAAAATAATATGATAGCAGAAATTAAGTTAGATAAGTAGAAATTTTGATGAAACAGTAGTTCAAAGATGACATCGAAAGTAACGAATAAGGCAATAGCAGGTAGTATGCAAATAAATATAAATCTCCAATTTTTTAAGTAATGTTTATAATTTGTAAGTACTTTATCCATAAATATAGCTCCTATATTTTTGTTTTTATATAATTATACATTTAGATACAAGGATTTTCAAAGTAAAAATATTTAGCAATTCAAAAATATAAGGAGAGCTTTTGTTGAAAATCCAGATTGCTGTAGTAATCTGGATTTGACTTTAAAGAACTATACTAAAATGATACACTATAATCTACGTTATTTTTGAAATGAATAGAGGGATTTGTGTGATAGATAAAATTAAAAATGCTGTAGAGGATATGTACGAAGATGAGGCTAAAGATTTACTTCAAAGTATTCTCATACAGTTAAACTTATTAGAAGAAAACTATAGTGAAGATACAATTAAAAATTTGATGGATATTCCGAAACAATTAACAAGTAATCCTACTTATAAAAGGAATGTAAAAGAAAGTACGCACGTACATATTGCTTTTGATGATTCAACGGCTGGTTGCTTAAAATATATGTTAAGTCAAGAAGAATTATTTGAAGAGAGTGTTGTTGCTTTTTCGGAATTTTTTTCAATTGGACCGATATATAGGTTGCATACGAATGAGGGGCAACTAGCAAGACAGGAGTGGTTAATAAATAACTTAACTGCTTATGATAGTTATTTTGAAGAAGAATATTTATCAAGATTTATAGCAACTATAGAAGAACTACATACTATTCCTGTTGAAACACCTATTACAATTTGGAAGGCTGATAATGCACATGAACATGTAGGCCTAAGTTTTGTAATAGCACAATTAAAGGATAAGAAAAACATTCGAGTTATTAATACGTCTGAAGCAAGTAGAGAAATATTAAAACAAGAGTATGATATTCGTGGAACGGGAGAATTACCACCTGAAAGTTTAGCTCTATTCCAAAAAAGTTTTATAAAGTTACCTTATTTAACTGAAGAGAAGCGAATGAAGTTTGAACATGAGTGGGATAGATTATCGGAAAGCATAGAATGTTTAAGAGTGTGGAAAGAAAATGAAGTGCATTTTGTACAAGAAGATTATTTTGATCAATTTATAATTGAATGCGCGAAAAGTGTGGGTGCTGATCGAGAGTTCCTCAAAGCTCCTAGAGTAATTGGTGAAGCACTTGGTCTTGTTGAACAATTGGTTGGAGATACATTCTTAGAATATCGCTTGAAACAATTAATTAAACAAGAAGTATTTGAATTTGAAGGTTCGTTAGATGAAATGCGTTTTTATAGTGTGAAGTTAAGGAAATAATAAACACATTCTATTTTTGAAAGGCTCGTATTTTTAATAATACGAGCTTTTTAAGTTGAATTTGGGCTATACATAAGCTTCCTAGAGAGGGCATATCACATATGAATGATAAAGGTAATGAATGAAAAGAAGGTGATTTGTTAATATGTATAACCAACAAAATTATCCATATGATCAAGCGATGTATTATAATCCACAAAACTACGGGTATGAACCTACAAATGAAGTGAGAGATATTGAACAAGAAGATTACAGACCAGATGATGCGGAGGATGCTCCAACGTCACCACCACCGTCACAAGCGCCATCGTTACCGTCTACATTTGCTTCTCCAGCACAACCAGGCAATATGAAATCATGGATGTGTAACTGTTTAGGAAGATGGGGCTATTTACGTTTACATCGTCCTGGACCTTTTGGAAGGGATTTATGGTTCTTTCCGGCTGAAGTGAGAAGAAACGGAGTATCAGGTTACACTTGGCAAGGTGGTCGTCGTCGTAAAGTAAGTTATCGCTATCAACAAATTAGTAATTTTATGTGCTTCGCATAAAGAGAGGTGGGAGAGTAAAACGATTGTACTCTCTCACTTTTTTATTTTTCAATATACGAAGTAAGATTTTGATTAAAAATTTACAATTTTCACGTTTTTATTAGAGTATAATGCATATGTTGGTTGGTTTTCAAAAACAAATGAGAGTGAGGGAATACAATGTCCATGAAAAACAAAGTTGGGTTAAGCATAGAGGATGGCATTAATTTAGCTTCAGCTCAGTTTAAAGAAGATGCGTATGAAATTTATAAAGAATCGCGAAAAAAACAACCTATATTATTTGTAAACCAAGTTGAAATCGGTAAAGAATGGCTCATTACTAGATATGAAGATGCTCTGCCACTTTTAAAAGATAATCGTTTAAAAAAAGATTGGACAAATGTGTTTTCTCAAGATATAAAGAACATGTATCTTTCCGTTGATAATAGTGACCACTTAACAACACATATGCTAAATTCAGATCCACCTAACCACAGTCGTTTACGATCTTTAGTTCAAAAAGCTTTTACACCGAAGATGATTGCACAATTAGACGGAAGAATTCAGAGAATAGCAGATGATTTGATAAGTGATATAGAGCGAAAAGGTATATTAAATCTTGTGGATGATTATTCATTTCCATTACCAATTATTGTAATAAGCGAGATGCTCGGTATTCCAAAAGAAGATCAAGCGAAATTTAGGATTTGGTCTCATGCTGTTATTGCATCACCAGAAACACCTGAAGAAATAAAAGAGACTGAAAAACAACTATCTGAATTTATTACATATCTTCAATATTTAGTTGATATTAAAAGAAAAGAGCCAAAAGAAGACTTGGTGAGTGCTTTAATACTTGCAGAGAGTGAAGGGCATAAACTTAGCGCTCGGGAACTATATTCAATGATAATGCTATTAATTGTCGCAGGACATGAGACGACAGTGAATTTAATTACAAATACGGTATTAGCACTTCTTGAAAATCCAAATCAATTACAGTTATTAAAAGATAATCCAAAACTAATTGATTCGGCTATTGAGGAAGGATTGCGTTATTATTCTCCAGTTGAGGTTACAACTGCAAGATGGGCAGCGGAACCTTTTCAAATTCACCATCAAACAATACAGAAAGGAGATATGGTTATTATTGCATTGGCTTCAGCGAACCGTGATGAAACAGTGTTTGAAAATCCAGAAATATTTGATATTACACGGGAGAACAACCGTCACATTGCCTTTGGTCATGGTAGTCATTTCTGCTTAGGAGCTCCACTTGCGAGGTTAGAAGCAAAGATTGCTATTACTACTTTGTTTAATCGAATGCCTGAACTACAAATAAAAGGGAATCGTGAAGAAATTAAATGGCAAGGTAACTATTTAATGCGTTCTTTAGAGGAATTGCCTTTAACTTTCTAGAATAGTTAAAAGGAGACATGCATACATCGAAAATGATTTACATAGAGTATGTATGTGTTATTTAAATTTGAAACGGAAGGGTGAAGACATCCCAATGATCAACTAATTCTATTTGTAAGAGATCTTCGTTAAAAAACGAAATATTCTTCTGAATAGGGTTAGTCTGTACATTTATAGAAAAGGGATGTATTTCGCTCTGCGAATATATTGTCTTTTTATATGATTTGTGCTGCCTCCTGTTCAGAACATGAAATAGGAGGCTTTTTTATGTCGACAAATGTAGTAACGAAACAAAACAATGGGGTATCACAAGTATTAAAAAATCGGTTTGTTCAAGGGATTTTAGCATCAGCATTATTTTTACAAATAGGAATATGGGTTCGAAACTTTGCGGTATTACTATATGTAATGGAAATGACAAAAGGTGATGCTTTTGCTATTTCTATGATTTCAGTTGCTGAATTCGCTCCAATTTTTATTTTTTCATTTATTGGCGGTACCTTTGCTGATAGGTGGAAGCCAAAGAAGACAATGATATGGTGTGAAACGTTAAGTTCCATTTCAGTATTCGCTGTATTAATTACGCTTATGTTTGGAACGTGGAAAATTGTGTTTTTTGTGACACTCATCTCTGCAATCCTTTCACAGTTTTCACAACCATCTGGAATGAAGTTGTTTAAACACCATTTATCAACGGAACAAATTCAATTAGCGATGTCTATATATCAAACGATATTTGCAATATTTATGGTATTAGGACCAATTCTAGGGACATTTATCTTTCATAGTTTTGGAATTTATATTTCAATCATCATAACAGGTATCTCGTTTTTACTTGCGGCAGTTGTATTGTTATTTCTTCCGAAAGATCTTGAAAACGACGTAGAAAAGAAAGATATTACTCTGCTGCAGGAGATGAAGGATGGTATTAAGTATGTCAAAAAGAAAAAAGCATTAACTTTGCTAGGGCTTTGCTTTATGGCTGCAGGACTAGGTATAGGATTAATTCAACCATTAGGTATATTTATTGTGACTGAGCAGCTAGGATTATCAAAAGAGAGTTTACAGTGGCTACTAACAGTAAATGGTGCGGGAATGATTGTTGGCGGAGCATTAGCAATGGTATTTGCGAAAAACGTTGCTCCGCAAAAGATGTTAATTATCGGTATGCTTGGTCAAGCAATTGGTATTGGCATTATAGGATATTCTACAAATTTATGGGTGACACTTACAGCTCAGCTTTTTAGTGGCTTAGCTCTTCCTTGTATCCAAATTGGTATTAATACGCTTATTATTCAAAATAGCGATACCGATTTTATAGGTCGTGTAAATGGTATTTTAAGTCCGCTATTTACCGGTTCAATGGTAGTAACGATGAGTATAGCTGGCTCATTAAAAGAGATGTTTTCATTAAGTATGATGTATGAAGGGACGGCTTTACTTTTTATAATTGGATTATTGTTTATTTTACCTATATACAATTTAAAGCCAGTAATAGCGGTAGAAAGTGAAATAAGTGGTAAAGGAAGTGCTGTACAAAATGAATCCTAATCCAAATATTAAATACCCTATTGAAGGAAATCAAAACGTTCAATTTATAAAAAATACAATAACAAAACCTAATATACTTGTTGGTGACTATTCTTATTATGATGCGAAAGATGGAGAAACATTTGAAAATCGAGTATTACATCATTATGAATTTCTTGGGGATCGCCTTACTATTGGAAAGTTTTGTTGTATTGCATCTGGAGTTAACTTTATTATGAACGGAGCGAATCATCGGATGGATGGATTTTCGGCATATCCATTTAATATCTTTGGAAATGGGTGGGAGAAGTATACACCTAGTTTGTCTGATTTACCTTACAAAGGCGATACAGTTATAGGAAATGACGTTTGGATTGGTATGGACACAACTATTATGCCCGGAATAAAAATAGGAGATGGTGCAATCATTGCAGCTAAATCTGTTGTGACTAGAGACGTCGCACCATATACAATTGTTGGTGGAAATCCAGCAAATAAAATAAAAGAGAGATTTTCAAATGAAATAATAGAAGAATTATTACAAATTCAATGGTGGCATTTTGACATTGAAAAAATAACTGAAAATATAGATGTGATTGTACGAGGAGATATTGAACCATTAAGAAAGCTAAAAAGGGAATAAAAAATGCATGACAAAGAGTATCATACCTCCGAATTTTGTTAATGATAATAGAACAAGGAGGTGTGATACTATGGCACAAGACGTTTTATGTGAAGTAAATAACTGTAAATTTTGGGCGAACGGTAATAAATGTAGTGCAGAGGCAATTTACGTAGTAAGTCATAAAGGTAAACATGCATCTACAACGGAAGAAACAGATTGCAAAACTTTCGATCCAGAAGTATAAATGTTTGAAGGGTAGCCAAATCGTGGTTGCCCTTTTATTAATTATAGTATTGATAATAAATATCATTTTCATTCATTGTTTTTAACTTTTCTTGTTATTTTTTCATATTTTTTTCATAAGTGATGTAATCCAACTCAATTCATGTTCAATTCGTGATTTACTAAATTCAATGACTTCAGTAATAAAAGATGAGGTAACATCTAGAGACTGAATAGCAGTAAGCTGATTATATAGTACGTTTTGACGTACAGTCAAAATCTCTTTTCTATCCTCATAGTCAAGTTTTTCAAATAGCGCAATACGAACAAGAAATTCTGTATTGTTTGTCGCAAGTTTTTCGGGAAACTCTCGTAACATTTCAGAAAAAATTTCTTCTCCTGTTTCTGTTATATCGTACATATTTCGGTTTGGTTTTCCGACTTGTTTATGTATTTTTTTCGTTATAGCACCCATATTTTCAAAGCGCCGAAGGGCAGGATAAAGCATGTTGTGATTTAATTCGAAATTTTCACCTAAACGATTTTGAACATTTTTTTTAATTTCATATCCATGTTTTGGTCCTGTCGTTAATTCTGCTAGTAGTAAAATGTCAACGTACATAAAAATCCCCCTTATATATTTCTCAAGTTCTCTAATGAAAAATCCCCTTTGGTATATGTTAAAATAACATATGATAGTTTATACAACTTTGGACTGCCGACCTATCACTTTTATTGTAAAAGAAAAGGGAGGAAAGAACTATGGCTTCACCTGAAAATGTTATTTTAGTTCATGAAATTTCAAAGCTGAAAACAAAAGAAGAATTATGGAATCCATATGAATGGTATCGTTTGATGAGGGATAATCACCCAGTTCATTATGATGAAGAGCAGGATGTATGGAATGTTTTTTTATATGATGATGTAAATCGTGTTTTATCAGATTATCGCTTATTTTCAAGTAGAAGGGAGCGCAGACAATTCTCAATCCCTCCTTTAGAAACTAGAATAAATATAAACTCTACAGATCCACCAGAACATCGCAATGTACGTTCCATTGTTTCTAAGGCATTTACTCCAAGAAGTTTAGAACAGTGGAAACCTCGAATACAGGCTATCGCAGATGAACTTGTACAACATATCGAAAAATGTAGTGAAGTTAATATCGTTGAACAGTTTGCTGCACCTTTACCTGTTACCGTTATTTCCGATTTATTAGGAGTCCCAACAACAGATCGTAAAAAAATGAAAGAATGGTCTGATATTTTATTTATGCCGTATAGTAAAGAAAAGTTTAATGATCTGGATGCCGAGAAAGGGATAGCATTACATGAATTCAAAGCATACCTTCTACCGATTGTTCAGGAAAAGAGATATCATTTAACCGATGATATCATTTCTGATTTAATTCGAGCTGAATATGAAGACGAAAGATTAACCGATGAAGAAATTGTAACCTTTTCATTAGGTTTACTAGCGGCTGGGAATGAAACCACTACAAATTTAATTATTAATAGCTTTTATTGCTTTTTAGTAGATTCACCTGGAATTTATGAAGAGTTAAGAAAAGAACCTAACTTAATTTTAAAAGCGATTGAGGAAGTATTACGCTATCGCTTTCCTGTTACATTGGCCCGGAGGATTACAGAGGATACAAATATATTTGGTCCTTTCATGAAAAAGAATCAGATGATTGTTGCGTGGGTTAGTGCAGCGAATTTAGATGAGAAAAAATTTTCACAAGCCTCTCAATTTAATGTACATCGAACAGGAAATGAAAAGCATTTAACCTTTGGGAAAGGTCCTCACTTTTGCTTAGGAGCACCACTTGCACGTTTAGAAGCTGAGATTGCATTAACTACCTTTATAAATGCTTTTGAAAAAATAGAGCTATCTCCATCTTTCTGTTTAGAAAAATGTATATTGGAAAATGAACAAACATTAAAATACTTACCTATTCGATTGAAAGCCAAATAAAAATCTTAACAAGGTGCATACATTTGCATCTTGTTTTTTTGTTTCTCAATTGTGAGTTTTCGGCAATTACCTTAATATGGAATTGTATAAAACGTAGAGGAGGATTCTTATGTTGACTTGTAATGGAAGTAAATCATTTCAAAAGTTTATTAAAGGTGTTACAAATCTTATGGAAAACGGTTTATTTGAAGAAGAAATAGTGTGTGGCATTGAAAAGTTACTAGAAGAACTTTTAGAAAAGAAAACATGGCTTCCGTTAGATAAACAGAAGGCCAATTTGACTCAATATGCACGACATTTATTGTATGAAGATCCGCTCAAACGTTTTGAAGTACTAGCTCTCGTATGGAAAGATGGACAATCTACACCTTTACATGACCATGACGGCACATGGGGAGTAGAAGGCGTTTTTTCAGGAAGGATTATGGTGAAGAACTTTATACAAACGAAACAACTTGGAAATTCACTTGTTTATTTAACACATACAGGAAATCTTTATTTGGGAGAAGGAGAAACAGATAAAGTAATTCCACCAGCGGATTGTCATATTCTTGAAATTAGCAAAAATGAAAGCGTTATTACGATTCATGTCTATGGAAAACGGCTAGAAAAGTTTAAAGTATATATCCCAACTGAAGAAAAAAATGTGTACATGTGTGAGACAAAATACATTAGTTATAATTCATAGTTTAAAATCCAAAGCTTTTTTAAAAAGAAAAGCTTTGGATTTTATTTTTAATTATTTCTTGACCTGAAACGCTTTTCATAAATTATAAATAAGAAGTACCTCACGAGGATTGTATGAAAACGATACCTAATAATTAATTAGAACTCGTGTATTTATAGAAAGTGGTGAAGAAATAATGAAATTAATCGCAATTGATTTAGATGGAACTCTTCTTTCGGGGAATAAAATGATAAGTAAAGAAAATGCAGAAGCAATTCGAACATGTCAAGAAGCTGGCCATGTTGTAGCAATTTGTACAGGACGTTCTATTGTTGACATTGAGCGATTATTGTTAGAAGTTAATTTAGAGTGTCCAATCATTGCGGAAAATGGGGCTCTTATATATAAAGATAAAAAAATGATGAAGAGATATCCAATTCAAAATATGCAGGCACTTGAAATTGTAGAATATCTTGAAGAGAATGGTTTATATTATCAGCTTTATACTGATAAAGGTGTGTATGTACCGGATTATGGAGTAGAGAGTGTACGTAATGAAATTGAGTATGTGAAGAATTCAAAAGAAAATTTCGACTTGAAAGAGTTAGAAACAATCGCAGCATTATATCTTGAGCATACAGCGTTTCATAGTGCGGAAAGTTGTAAACCAATTGTAGAAACAGATATACATGTGCATAAACTATTACCATTTTCTTATGATATTGAGAAATTAAAAAAACTAAAAGAAACATTTCTTCATAATACAGATTTAGCAATTACATCTTCATATTGGCACAATTTAGAGATTAATCATCGAGATGCTCAAAAAGGGAATGGATTATATACTTTAGCAGAACATCTTAATATTCCGGTTGAAAATACTGTAGCGATAGGTGATGGACTAAACGATGTTTCTATGATGGAAAAAGCGAACATATCAATTGCAATGGGGAATGCAGTAGAAGAAATAAAAGCAATGTGTAAATACGAAACGTTATCAAATGAAGAACATGGTGTGGCACATGCTTTATATAAATATGTAATGTAAATAAAAAAGAAAAAAGAATCCATTTGGATTCTTTTTTCTTTTTTATTAGGGGTAAGGTATTCTATGAGATTCATAGAAGCCTTATTACATTTTATTATATAGAATATATTGGAATAAATGTTTATATTTTTCATAAAAATTGTGAATATTTTATGAACTTTATACTTATTGCATGTTTATATCGCTATTAGTAACGTGTATGACTCTCGAGTAAAAATTCAGTGAATGTAAGAAGGAATTCAAGTTATCTAGATAATAAGTGAGGAATCAACGAAATATATACTAATTAAAGGTATATTCAGTATATATATTCTTTTCTTGTTTTAATTGAAAAATAAAATTTGTTCGAATAATTATTCTACAGCTATATACCTACACTAGCTTTCTTCGTATAATGGAGAAGTATGAATTTTAGATTTGTATTAATTTTACATATTGAGGTGAAAAAGGAATGAATTCGCGGCTAATGGAACTTATTGATGTGAGTACAATAGAAACCATGGCAGAACAATTTTATAAATTAACTAACATATCACATCAACTTCTTGATGCTGAAAAAGAGTGTGTTTTTTCATTCGGAATGAATGAGATAAAAAAGAGTAAACTTCCAAAGATTGAAATCCCCATTTTCTTATACAATCAACATTTAGGATCTTTTGTTGTATGGTCCAAAAAAAGTGAAATTTTCAGTTGTCAAAAATACTTTGAAATGCTCTCAAGTTTAATTTTAGATGGTGCAATAAAAGTATTTCAAAGTAAAAATACAACGTTGCTTTCTCGGAAAGAAGAGGAACTACATACGATTTTACAAAACATGCCTGTTATGGTCGATGCGCTTGATTATAATGGAGATTTTGTTTTGTGGAATCGAGAATGCGAAATTGTAACAGGTTATACCGCTGAAGAAATAATTGGAAATCCCAATGCACTGCAATTATTGTATCCTGATCATAATTATCGCCATCAAATACAAAAGAAATTTTTAACTTGTGGAAAAAATTTCAGAGATTGGGAAATGCACTTAACATGTAAAAATGGTGAAATCAAAACAATAATGTGGTCGAATATATCAGAACAGTTTCCTGTAACAGGATATAGTTATTGGGCTGTTGGTGTAGATATTACACATTTAAAAGCGATAGAAGAGCAGTTAAAACAACAAACATCTGAACTGGAATTAATTTTTAAAGCTTTACCAGATTTATGTTTCTTAACAGAAGATGATGGCACAATTATAGATTACAAGGCAGGATCTCCTACAAAGTTTTACGTACCCGCAGAAACTTTTATGGGAAAAAAGTTTTATGAAGTATTACCAACGTCAGTAGCACAGCAGTTTCAGGAAGCCATTAATCAAGTGAAGGAAAAAGGAACGAATGTAATTGTAGAATATCCACTCACACTTAATGGAAGTATTGATTTCTTTGAGGCTAGGTGCTTACCATTATTACATGATAAAATTATGATTATTGTACGCGACATTACAGAGCGAAAAAAGACAGAAGAATTGCTAAATAAATCAGATACGCTTGCAGCAATTGGTCAATTAGCAGCTGGCGTGGCTCATGAAGTAAGAAATCCTTTAACTGTAATTAAAGGTTTTATACAGTTATTCCAAATTAATAAAGAAGATCAAGAAAGATATTTTGATCTTATGCTTTCTGAAATTGAAAGGATAGAAGCAATCCTGCAAGAATTTCTATCAATCGCTAAAACAGATGAGATAAATACAGAAAAGAAAAATATTTATCGAATTTTTAAAAATGTCGTATCGTTAATGAATACAAAAGCAATTATGAAAAATATTCAAGTTGAACTATTTACGGATGACAAAGATATAATTATTGAATGCTCAGAAAATCAATTGAAACAAGTATTTATTAATATTTTGCAAAATTCAATCGAAGCTATGCCAAATGGTGGGGAAATTTCAATTCACATAAAAGAAATAAATGATGATGGTGTCATCATTCATGTAATAGATGAAGGAATAGGAATACCTGAAGAAAGAATTAAGAGATTAGGTGAACCTTTTTATAGTACGAAAGAAAAAGGGACTGGTATTGGATTAATGTTAAGTTATAAAATTATTGAAAGTCATCGAGGGACAATTAGTATCATGAGCGAGGTTGGTGTCGGGACAACAGTAACTATTTACTTACCGAAAGTACTAAGTAAACAATCTCTTTCTAATTGTGACGACAAATGTATAGCAATACGCACTAGTAGTAATTCTTAAATCAATTAATACCCAATAACAAAGCGATTAGTGAAAACTAAGCTTTTTGTTATTGGGTATTTTTTATATTTAATTTAGTAAACTTTACCTTTTCTTTACCTTTGTTTTAATTTCTATTAAGTTTTAAACATTATATTAATATTTGTACAAAGCAATGTATAGAAATTGTACATTACTTTTAATATAGAAATGTGATTATTATTTGAAATATTGTAAGGAGGAGATTATGACAAGGTGAAAAAGCAAGAGAAGAAAAGAGGTAGAGTAGTACCTCTCCGGTTAAATATTTTATTCCTTTGTGTATTTTTATTATTTTCTGGCATTATTATTCAGTTAGGGAAAGTGCAAATTTTTGATGGAGAAACATATAAAAATGAAGTAGAGAAGAGAGAAAATGCAACCGTGGGCCTTTCTGTACCACGTGGGAAAATATTTGATCGTGAAGGAAATCCAGTAGTTGATAATAAGTCTTTACGTACGATTACATATACAAAGGTGAAAGGTGTAAAACAAGAAGAAATATTAAAATCAGCAAGACAACTTGCAGATATTATTGAAATGCCACAAGAAGATATAGATAAGTTAACTGAGACTGATAAGAAAGACTTTTGGATGCAATTAAATCCAGAACTTGCTCAAGACTTAGTATCAAAAACAGAAATAGATAAGTTCCGAGATAAGGATATTACCGGAAAAGAGCTAGACAAAAAAATAGAAGATTTAAAAAGGAAACGCGTTACAGATAAAAATCTTCAAGAACTAACGGCTAAAGATATAGAAGTGTTAGCTATTAAAAGTAAAATGACCTCAGGTTTTCAAATGGCACCTCAAATTATTAAAAAGGACGTTAGTGAACAGGAATATGCGGTGATTAGTGAAAATTTAGCGAACCTTCCAGGAGTAGACGCATCAGTTGATTGGGAGAGAATCTATGTAAATGATGGATTATTCCGTTCTGTCCTTGGTAACGTTTCAAATGCTGATGAAGGATTGCCACGTGAACGATTAGATTATTATTTAGTGCGTGATTATAGCCGAAATGATAGGGTCGGCAAAAGTTATATCGAACAGCAATACGAAGATGTACTTCATGGTACAAAAAAAGAAGTAAGAAGCATTGCTGATAAACAAGGAAATACTATTAGAACGGAAACGGTTTCGGAAGGGAAAAGCGGTAAAAATTTAACTTTAACAATAGATATGGAATTGCAAAAAAAAGTAGAGGAGAGCATAGAAAAAATATTAAAACAATATAAAGGATCAGAATCAATGTTAGACCGTGCTTTCGTAGTAATGATGAATCCGAAAAATGGCCAAGTATTATCGATGGCTGGGAAAAGGCTTGTAGAAAAAGACGGGAAAATGGAAGTTGAAGATTATGCTTTAGGCACGCTGACAAGTTCATATGAGCTTGGATCAACGGTTAAAGGTGCGACAGTGTTAACAGGGTTTGAAACAAATGCAATAACTCCTGGAACACATTTTTATGATGCACCTATGAAATTTAAAGGAACTAAGGAAAAGAAGTCTTGGAAAAATTTTGGTGATATAGACGATCTAAGAGCGTTACAAGTTTCTTCAAACGTTTATATGTTTAATATAGCATTAAAAATTGCTGGCGTGGGTTATGTGAAAAATAGTTCACTAGATATTAAACAAGAATATTTTGATAAAATGAGGTATTATTTCAGGCAATTTGGACTAGGCGTACAAACTGGTATTGATTTACCAAATGAAACCGCAGGGCAAATTGGAAGAAAAGATAATCAGCCTGGTTTCTTATTAGATTATTCTATTGGACAATATGATACGTATACACCACTTCAGCTTGCACAATATATTTCGACTATCGCAAATGGAGGGTATCGAATGAAACCACAAATTGTTCAAGAGATTAGAGAACAAACCGTTCAAAAAGATGAGGTTGGTAAAGTAGTACAATCAATAGAACCCGTTGTTTTAAATAGAATCGATATGAAACAAGAATATATTAATCAAGTAAAAGAAGGATTTAGAAAAGTATTTCAAGAGGGAGATGGAACGGGAGTAAGAGCATTCCAAAAAGCACCATATAAACCAGCTGGTAAAACAGGGACCGCACAAACTGTATATGGTGGAGAAAATGAAATTGGGCGAAATGCGAAAGGTGATCGTAGAGAATGTTATAACTTAACATTGGCTGGATATGCGCCATATGATGATCCAGAAGTAGCATTTTCTGTTGTAGTACCATGGGTTGAAAATGATAAATCGGGCATTAACTCCGATATTGGAAAAGAAGTTTTAGATGCTTATTTTGATTTGAAAAATAAGAGATTAACTGGTGAAGCGCCAAAAACAGATGCCTCTAAAGAGAATTAAAATGTACGAAACGTCTCTAGCATTCCTGTAAACTAGAGGCGTTTTTATCTGGGAATAGATTAGAAATGGGGTATATATGAAGCTGTTTATTCTAAAATATTGGAGGAACATATGTAGCTACATATTCATTATAATAGGGGTTATTTTTATTAATAAGTCCTTTTTATTTTGTATGGTAGAAGGAATTTCGATGCAACCTACTTTGAATGAAAAAGATTATATACTTGTTAATAAGGTAAACGTCTGTTTATCGTCTTTTCATCATGGAGATGTTGTCATTATAAAAAAAGAAGACGCGCCTACTTACTATGTGAAACGAATTATTGGATTATCGGGGGATAACATACAACTAAAAGAGGATGAGGTATTTATTAACGGTAAAAAGCGTGATGAGTCGTATATACATTTAGATATGTCACAAGTATCCAATCGTTTTTCAAATTTTAGAGAAATAAAAGTTCCTACGCATAAATTATTTGTGTTAGGTGATAATCGTAATCATAGTAAAGATAGTAGGAATACACTTGGACTTATTGATGAATCAAATATAATAGGTAAAGTAGAAATGGTATTTTATCCATTTGATCATATAAAATGGATAAAATAATTCTATTAACGATTCACATTTTATAAAATAAATCATATATTGATAGCATAGGACAAGCAGAAACGCTTGTTCTAACCTCACAGAACACTCCTTATCACGGTTAGGCATCTACATAGGTAGATGCTTTTTTTATGTTGATGACTGAAAATTATTTATCAATATAATGTAGCAAGCATATTAGGACTATTAGGGGAAGATTACTTGTACAAATAACAGTATGCTTAATTAAAACAGTGAAATGTAAGGAGTGAGGAATAAGTGCTAAATATTTTAGTAGTTAATTTTCCAGCAGAGGGGCATGTAAACCCTACATTAAATTTAGTAAAAGCCTTTACTGAACGAGGCGATAACGTACATTATATTACAACGGCAAACTTTAAGGATAGAATTGAAGATTTAGGAGCTACTGTACATACTCATCCGGATCTATTAAAAGAGATTTCTATTGATGCTGAAACCTCATCTGGGTTAAATGCTTTCTTTCATGTGCATGTTCAAACTTCTTTATATATATTAGAAATTACGAAACAATTATATGAAAGTATAAATTTTGATTTCGTAATTTATGATATATTTGGCGCAGGAGAGTTAGTAAAGGAATATTTACAAGTTCCAGGTGTAGTGTCCTCACCTATATTTTTAATTCCGCCAGAATTTTTGAAGACATTACCTTTTCATCCAAATGCAGATATGCCATTTCAACCAGAGGAAATCTCTGAAAAATTACTAAATCAGATGGAACATAAATTTGGAGTAAAACCAAAGAATAATCTTCAATTTATGAATAATAAGGGTGATGTTTGTCTCGTATACACAAGTCGTTATTTCCAACCTAATAGCGAATCGTTCGGGGAAAATAACATTTTTATTGGACCGAGTATTTCAAAGCGTAAAACAAATATAAAGTTTCTACTGGAATCACTTAAAGAAAAGAAAGTTATTTATATTTCAATGGGAACACTGCTTGAAGGACTCGAACCATTCTTTAATACTTGTATTGATACTTTTTCAGATTTTGATGGGATAGTTGTAATGGCAATTGGTGATAGAAATGATATTTCTAAAATTAAGGAAGCACCAGATAATTTTATAATTGCTCCATACGTACCTCAATCAGAAATATTAAATGAAGCAGATGTTTTTATTACACATGGTGGTATGAATAGTGTACACGATGCCATTCATTATAATGTCCCATTTGTAATAATACCGCATGATAAAGATCAGCCAATGATAGCGCAAAGATTAACTGAGCTTGAAGCGGCACATAGACTATTGAAAGAACATGTTAATGTACACACTTTAAAAGAGGCCGTAACAGATGTACTTTCAAATGAAAAGTATAAATATGGTATAAGAAAACTTAATGATAGCTTTTTAGAATGTGGTGGTTCAAAAGAAGCGATTGCAGTTATTGAATCTCTTTTAAATAAAGTAAAACTTTAATTGGTGGGGCTTTACTGCCTGCAAATAGCGGGATAAATAGTCGTAACTGTATACAAGCATAGAGGTTCTCACCTTTATGCTTGTGTATTCTTATCCAGCAAATTGTACAGCAGTATTTGCATGTAAAAAAGCAGTATCAAAAACGGGAACAGTAAGATCATTTTGGGAGATGAGTAAAGGTATTTCAGTGCAGCCTAATAATATACCTTCAGCACCGTTTTGAATTAATAATTTTGTAATTTGTAATAACCTTTTTTTAGATGTTTCTGAAATGATCCCTCTACTTAATTCATCTAATATGACATGGTGGATAAAAGTTCTTTCCTCGTCATTTGGGATAATTGTCTCAATGTTATATTTCGCTAATCGTGATTTATAGAAATCTTGCTCCATCGTTTGTTTTGTTCCTAATAGTCCGATACGTTTTATATTCTGTTCTACCATTTCTTTAGCACTTACATCACCAATGTGAAGAAGCGGGATAGATATTGCTTGTTCTACCTCCTCGGCAAATAGATGTACAGTATTTGAACACATTAATAAACATTCAGCCCCAGATTTTTCAACTTTCTTTGCAACTGTAACTAGTTCATTTTTCACTTCTTCATATTGATGGTTTTGTAATAAAGTAGTTACTTCACCAAAGTCCATACTATATAAAATTAGCTTCGCATTTTGATCGTATTGAGAGAGTGTAAGTGTATTAATATGTTTATAGTATAATGATGTAGATTCCCAACTTAATCCTCCAATCAAACCAATAACTTTCATAATGCAGTCCTCCCGAAACGATTTTGAATTCATTATTTCATAATTCCGATAAGAATACAATGATTTAAATGTGCTATTTAATAAAAAATAAAAATAGTAAGAAAAGTGTTGAAATTTACATTCTTTAGTGCCATAATACGAATTACAAATTAATACTTATCCAGAGAGGTGGAGGGAACGGCCCTAAGAAACCTCAGCAACCCCTATGCAATTTTATAGGAAGGTGCTAATTCCGCAGAGGACACGATGTGTTTTTTGAAAGATAAGAGGATTCTTGAAAGTGAAAGAAAGTGACCTCTTATGTAAGAGGTCATTTTTTTGTTGTATAGAAAGGGAGTGTCGATGCATAATTCATTTTTAAATTAAATATAGAGTAATAAAAGTTGACTAATATGAGAGGGGAATTGTCATGAATAAATTATCAACAAAGTTAGTAGTAGCAATCGGTATTGGAGCAGCATTATACGGGATATTAGGACTTTGGGGATTTTCTATTGCACCGAATACATTTATTAAACCAGCATTAGCTATATTAACTGTTTTTGGAGCATTATTTGGTCCAGTGGCAGGACTGTTAATCGGACTTATCGGTCATACCGTAACAGATACGATTGCTGGATGGGGTATTTGGTGGGGATGGGTTATTAGTTCAGGAATTATTGGTTTTTCAATGGGGCTTATTCAAAAAAGAGTTGGTTTTAGTGTGAAAAACGGGTCGTTTAACAAGGGGGATATTTCTTATTTAGCAATTACTGGGCTAGTTGGTATTGTCATTGCTATTATATTTGCTGGGGCATTCGATATTATTGTGATGGGAGAACCATTTGACAAAATTGTTATACAAGTATTAGGAGCAACAATTTCCGATGTCATCGTTTTCTTAGTACTTGGATTGCCACTTACAATTGGTTTGGCGAAATCCAATAAGAAACATACACATTTAAAAATTGAAAAGTAGGGATGTTAACATGCAACCAATTATTTCGTTTGAACAATTCACCTTTCAATATGGGCATGCTGCGCAGCCTACTTTAAGTGATATTACCTTTCATATATACCCTGGGGAAAAAGTGCTAATTGCTGGACGAAGTGGTTCAGGAAAGTCGACATTAGCTCATTGTATAAATGGGCTAATCCCATTTTCTTACGAAGGGAATAGCACAGGTAACGTTTTAATTGCCGGTAAAGACCCAAGGGAAGGAAGTATTTTTGAACAAAGTAAACAGGTAGGAACAATTTTACAAGATCAAGATGCTCAATTTATTGGTCTGACAGTAGAAGAAGATGTAGCTTTTTATTTAGAAAATGAATGTGTAAAGCAAGATAACATGAAAAAGATTGTTTCGGACTCATTAAGAAAGGTGAAGATGCATACGTTTCATAAACAAAGTCCACATGAATTATCAGGAGGTCAAAAGCAAACAGTTTCTCTTGCTGGTTTATTAACAACAAATGCGGATATATTATTGTTCGATGAACCATTAGCGAACTTAGATCCACTAAGCGCCATACATACGATAGAACTTATGAAAGATATACATGAGCAGTATAATAAAACGATTGTTATTATCGAACATAGGATAGAAGAAATTTTAAAACTGGATTTAGACAAAGTTATATTAATTGATGAAGGTAAAGTCATTGCGATGGGAACACCAAAAGAAATCTTAGCGTCAAATATATTACCACGTATTGGCTTAAGAGAGCCTATTTACATCGAAGCATTAAAGAGATTACATTTTGATCGTAATAATGACGTAATATATCCAATGGAAAACCTTCAAAAAGAAAAGGTAAGCAACGTTATAAAAGAGTGGATGGAGAAACAAGTCATATTAGAAAGGAATGCTAAAAACAAGGAATTACTTAAAGTGGAGAATTTATCATTTTCATACCCTAATAAACAAAAAGTATTAGAAAATGTAAACCTTTTAATATATGAAGGAGAAATTGTGGCACTGTTAGGACATAATGGAGCAGGGAAATCAACATTAGCTCATAGTCTTATAGGTATAAACAAAATGAAAAATGGGAAAATTGCGTTAAAAGGTGAAGATATTAGTTCTTGGTCTATTCGTAAACGTGGGGAAATCATATCTTACGTGATGCAAAATCCAAATCATATGATTACACAGCCTACTGTTTTTGAAGAAGTTTCATTTACATTAACATTACATAATTTTTCTAAGGAAGAAATTAAGAATAAAGTAGAAGGGATTTTAAAAATTTGTGGCTTATATCCATTTCGTAATTGGCCAATTCAAGCACTAAGCTATGGGCAAAAAAAGAGACTAACAATCGCATCTGTATTAACAACAAATCCTAAGCTTATCATATTAGATGAACCGACAGCAGGACAAGATTATTATCATTATAAACAATTTATGTCGTTTATTAAAAACCTAGCTAAAAAGGGAATTTCATTTGTTGTTATCACTCACGATATGAATCTCGCGCTAGAATATACAGACCGTGCAGTAGTTCTACATGAAGGGAAAATTATTGCGGATAATACAGTGTTTGATGTATTAGGCAATCAAGAAACGTTACAAAGAGCCAACTTAAGAGAGAGTTCTTTAACCAAGTTTATTAAATTTAGTGGGATTGCATGTCCAGAAAAATTTATGGAGCTTTATTTAGACAGTAATAGGAGGGAGGAAGGTGCATAGTACATATTTTCATCGTATGGATGGGGTAGTGAAATTGTTTTTATTTATTTTTTGTATGACGCTTACTTTTTTGTTTTTTGATTTTCGGGTGTTGCTAATATTATTTATTATTGGGTGTATCGGACTCAGCATTGCTAAAATTCCATTTCGTAAAATTTTAATTGTTTTTAGTGTCATATTTACATTTAGTTTATTAAACTCTGTCATGATTTTATTTATTACACCAACTCATGGATCTGAATTAACTGAATCATATACCGCGTTTTTACATGTTGGATATGCAACGATTACATATGAAACATTATTTTATGCAGCTACACTTTCATTAAAGTATTTTACGTTATTACCATTTACACTTCTTTTTATTTACACGACAGATCCAAGCGAATTTGTAAGTAGCTTAAGTAAACTTGGTATTCATTATAAGATTACATATGCAATAAATATTGCACTACGTTATATTCCTGACATCCAGTCTGAGTATAAAATTATTAAACACGCGCAAGAAGCGAGAGGAGTGGCTTTTGAAAAAGGAGAAGCAAGTTTATGGGTTCGTATGAAGAACCGTGTTTTAATTTTCTGGCCACTAATCATTCATTCTCTAGAAAGAATAGATACGGTTTCAAATGCAATGGATTTAAGAGGATTTGGAAAGAAGGATAAACGTACATGGTTTTATACAAGTAAGGCGAAACGTGAAGATTTCATCGCTTTATTTGCCGGTATTTTCATATTTATTGTTGCGGTATATTTAAAATTAAACGTATTTCAAAACTTTTGGTATCCATTTTAAAGCACTCTTTAAACGAGTGCTTTTACTTATTTTTATGTAGACATGCTCAAAAAAGGGATATATACATAATGTATAATACGAACCAGTTTAAAATGATCAACTACCTATTAGTTTTCAAACCAAAAGGAGGAGAAAATATGAGTTACGGTGGTTCTTGTGGTTTTGGTGGAGGTTTCGCTTTACTAGTTGTGTTATTCATTCTATTAATAATTGTAGGATGCAGCTGCTGGGGCGGAGGATACTAATTTTTAATTAGTCTTCACAAATGTAAACTAAAAAAACATTGAAGATACTTATGTATCGAAACAAATAAAAAAGGAGCAACTATGCTCCTTTTTTATTTGTTTAAATGCGTATTCTCACTATATTTCGGGAACGTAATCGTTAAAGTCGTTCCTTTACTAACGATACTCCGGATCTTTAAACTTCCATGCATCGTCTCAATAATCTTAACAGCAACCATTGTACCTAAACCGGTTCCTTTTGTTTTTGTACTAAAATACGGTTCACCGAATCGATGTATTTGCTCCTGTGACATTCCAACTCCGCTATCTTCAATTCGTATTTCAACTTTACTATTATTGATAGATGAGGAAATATTTAAGGTACCACCATTAGGCATTGCTTCAATACTGTTTTTTATTAAGTTTAAAAAACATTGTTGAAAGTGCTGTTTATTACCAACAATGGTTGCCTCAGAAAAATCCTGTGTAATATGTATCGTATTCATATTACACAATGGCAATATCATATTAATAACTCGATTTAACTCTTGTTTTACTGAAATTTGATCTAATTTTTCTGGAGCAGGTTTGGCAAACGTTAAGTAATCATCGATAATTTCTTGGGCACGATTTAACTCTTCAAGTATATGTTTAATATATTCGTCTCTTGATTCAGGAGTTAAATTTGGTGTTTTTAAAAGCTGTGTAAATCCTTTTACAACCGTTAAGGGATTCCTTACTTCGTGCGATATACTTGCAGCGAGTTGGCTAACAATCTCCATTTTTTCCATTTTAATTAATTTTGAGCGCATTAATACAGCATCCTTTATAACTTCATTTATATAAACAATAAATAACATTAAAGTAGTCGGTAATACCATGAAATAAATAATATACAAATTATTCACTTCAAAATCTGATAAAGTTAATACAATTAAAGTTGTAAATATTGCTAGGAAAAAGGTTAAAAACATGGAAAAAGCTACTTTAAGTTTTCTATTATATGTATTAAATTTTGAAGATGCGAGTGCTGTAACGATGAACATTATTCCGTAAACAACGACTGTTAGCATATTAAATCCATAAAATATAAATCTTGTAATTAATAAAATTGTAAATAATATGATACCGACAGGGAATCCACCATAAAGCGTAGCTATTATGACCGGAATTTGTCTTAAATCATGAATACAACTTTCATCCATATAGATAGGGTATCGCATACATAAAATAAGCGGAATACTAGAACAAAGGGTAATCAGTAGTATTTTATATTTCTTTAAATAGTGCCGGCTATCATATATGAAATAAAAAACAAATATACTACATAAAATGTATAGAAGATTATTTAACACGTTTTGATTAATATAAACAAAGTCCATAATATTTGCCTCGTTATTCTGAATTTACTTAACATATGTATTATACATGATAACATATGTTAAAGTGAATAAACCTTGTTAATACAAGATTTGTTTGGCTTTTTGATATAAAATGCAAACATTCTGCAAACGTTAGCTATCCAAAGATATTTTCACCAAAATTTTTTACGCCTTCTTCCTGCATGCTCGGTAAAACATGAGAATAAATCTTAAGAGTTAATGAAATGTCTGTATAACCTAATCTCTCACTGATAATTTTAGGATTAACTCCTTGTTTCAATAGTATAGTTGCGTGTGTATGTCTTAAATTATGAGTTTTAATTTTTTTCACTGCTGCATTTTTTATTTCCTTATAAACCTTTTCCCTGAAAGCATTTCTGTATAACCCCCCACCCGATTTATTACAATTAATTAAATCCTAATCTTGATAAGCAGAACCCATTCATAATAAGAAACGTTTGGATGAGATTCTAAATAAATATAAAAATACTAAAGGGGAGTAAGGTATGAAAAAACAGGTGTTGCAAGAAAAGTGGACGAGCTAGGTCGTGTAGTAATTCCAGTAAGGGTTTACATTGATTTAGAAGAAGCTAACTTTATTTGAGATGAAAGAGATGTAATTCGTTTTCGTGAAATGTGGAGTCAATGTATGAGCTTGCTAAATATGGAATAAGCGTTAAGGACGTATCAAACGAAGGTTGCGCTCCTCGTAATAGAATAGGCTGATAAGTATTTAATTGGAAATCGTCCGATAGATTAGGGATTTGTTAAATAAGAAGGAGACATCAAAATGAAAGCAATAGAAAACGGTGTGTTTGGAGTAACAAAATTAATCAATAAATCAAAAGGAGGACCAGCTGTAATGAATATCAATCAGATTAGTGAATTAGATCAATATCAAGAAGCCGCATTACGTACATGGAATACAAATAACGATTTTGGTCGACGTGTTTTAAATGCAGCATTAGGGCTTACGGGAAAAGCTGGAGCTGGTTAGGTAGCTGATGTTGTAAAAAAGCTATTTTTCATGGTCATAGATTTGATCGAGCTCAGTGTCCAGGAGAAGTAGGAAATACGCATAAAATCGCTTTAGAGCTAGGAGGGGACATCCTGTACTACATTTTAATCATGTCTCACGAAACGGGATATACCTTGGGGTATATTTCCAAAAAGAACATACCTAAATTAGCAACAAGATGCCCAGACGGATTTAGTTGAGAAGCTAGTCAAAATCTTGTAGATGTGAAGTGAAAATCGTAATAAAAAAGAGCCATGAGTGGAAAGGCTCATAACTCCTTGTATGAGGGTAATGATATTATAGTTAAATATTATCATGAAATCCCAAAAAATTCAATGTTAGTCAATTAATTGGTATGAAATTGGATTTTATTAAAAAGAAGGAATGAAGGAAGATGTAAAAGATTTTGAAAGAGCCATAAAAAAAGAATTCAGTAAAACTCTGAATTCTTCTACACATATTTTTATTTGTTAATCCATTTAGAAATAATAGGATAATGAAAGTCTTTTTCTTGTAGCACATATAAAATTCCTTTTATAGGTCCAAAAATTAACAAGAGAAACAGTATTAGATATAAAGGAGCTACCCCGAAAATAAACAAAGCGTTATTTGAAGCCAAGTCTAAATTAGACCAAAATAGCATTAAGATTCTTATTATAAAAAGATTCCAAATTACTGTAATTATCCAAATGAATAGTTGGTAAAAAACAGCTTCAAGGATATTTTTTCGAATGTTTTGTGATTTACATACAAAATAGAAAACCAAAGGTATATAAAAAATTGTGACACTAAAGAAAATAAGAATAAAAAAAGATAATGATGTAAGAAAATGCATAATTAATTTTATGTTCTTTTCTTGAGTTAGGATCATTAAGGTCCTCCTATATTTATGAGATTTGTTGTGCCTATTAAAATATGTACTGTTGGTAATTATAACATGAAAATGAATTGTAATAGAAAAATGCATTAAAAAGAACAAGTAATAAATTAAACAAAAGCTTTATTTTGTTATAGATAAATAGGTGACTCAGCTATTGTGCTAGCCGAGTCACCTATGACTATCGAACCAAATAATGTTCTTTTTCTCTATGTAGTTATGTGGAGTTCTTAGAGGCTAGCACAATAGACAGTTAAGGGACAAATAAAATCATTTTAGAGAGTTTTACATTTTATTATGTTAATGCTACAACAGCAAGAGTTAAGCCTAATGTATTTAATGGACTAGAATATGGGCCTACATTAACAGTAAGTGTACTTGGTAAACCTGGAGGTGTAGTGAAAATGGCGGGTGCTGATACAGAAGTAAATCCTGCAGTATATCCTAGAGAAGTACCTGAGCCAATGATTGGATTATTATTCAGATACATAGTGATACCTGCCGAATTACCTCCTGGTTGAATAATAACTTGCACTTCATAGATTACCAAATAGGTTCTTCCACCTTCAAGTAAAACAGTTGTTGGTGGTGTGAATAAGATTGCCGTTCCATTAGAATTTACCACGGTATCTAGTGGAATTGCAGAATTTACAGAAACTATTGTTGGGGTAGTTTGAACAACATTTAAACTGTTAGCCGTGGGAGATGGACAAGAACAAGGTTTGTGAATGTTAGAGTTGTTATCATTTTGATAATTCACAAATAATCAAGCTCCTTTACGTAAGTTAATTTTTTATCCTATATAAAATGTACCTTTTTTGTATCTAAGTTATTTTTAATTAGTTTTTAAAGATAAGTCGAATATTATTGGTCAGTCAACTCTTAAAAGTATTTGATACTCTGGGATTTAAAAGTGCATCTGATAAATATATATGAATGTTTTTTAAGGACATTACTGTAAGTTAGGAAACATAATAAGATAGTTATTTGGGCATAAAAAAGAGCACAATATATGTGCTCTTGGATAAGAAAGGTAGATTTCTATGAGTGGATGCCTCCATACAATAACATATGCTTGTCCAGTTAAAAGGTGAATAGATAAAAGAACCCGTTTGTTATAAACGGATTCTTTCCACAAGGTTTGCAAGAAATTCAAGGTAACTAGACCGGAGCACTTATTGAATTTCTTGTGATAATACTGTATGCAAATGAATTAATAAGGTTAAAGAAATTTAAACAAAATCCTCATTTAACAACAAATAAAAAAGAGCGCTAATCAAGAGCACTCTTTATACCTCATTATAACGAAAGTGACGAACTCATATAATACAGAAAGGTAGTATTAAAGTATGTAAAAGTATGAAATTGGTGAATGGGTTCAAACAAACTCTTTATTTAAATGAAGAAGCCCTAGAGTTAGGGCCCTAAGGCGTCTTGTGTTGGTATATCTCACACGATTTTATAAAAAGAATAGAATGTACTGAAGATAACACATGAATGTTTCATAAATGTATCAAAAAAGTGAACAAAATCGTTATTTTAATTAGTTCAGCCCCTTGAAGGGCGCTCCAAGGGACTAAGATTCGAGAACTTGTAAACTCTTGTTTAATTACATGAAAACTCCCTAAGGAGAATCTATGATATTTTAACACTCAACAAACTATTTTGACAAATATATATTGATAAAAGAACCCCCGATTGTCGACGGGGCTTCTAAGGGTAAGTGCCAAGTAATGATGTACTCGACTAATTAACCATATCATGAATTTTCCCGGTAAAAATACTGGTAAATTTGCCTAATTTTATGGTCGTTAATTTGAACAAAAACACTATTTTAATAAGAGTTGGTTCTCACTCAAAAGCAAGGGTTGCATAGGGAGTTCCAAAATGTTCTTTTTAGATGTATTAATGGTTAGGGAAACATAAATCTGGGAATAAAACTTGATATTCTGAGATTAATCGAAGGTCAACAGTTGTACTTGCAAAGAATTTATATTTTGTTTCTAATTCAGCTAGTGTAACTAGGTGATGCGTACCTAATCCCTTCTGTATGCTATGTTTAGAAAGGGTTGGACCAATTTGTAATTTTCGATTTTTCATAGCTATGTTCCATGGACTGTAAAAGAATTTTAAAACGAAAGCAGGGCACATGTAAACGATAAAGGAATGATTTGACCAATGCCTTCCGGCTATATAGTTACCATGCGAATAATTGTGGATTAGTCTACCTCCGTAGTAAGGGGCAGGTGGAGTAGGGTGGAGTATTCTCCCATGATAACGCTGTTTGACAAGGGGAATTCCGTATCTCGGATTGGAATAACCATGAGTAGGGTCATCTACCATCAGAATAGTCCTAATAGCATACATGTTTTTCCTTAAAGTGACAAGAGATGAGAAAAAGGCTTCCTTATCAAAACAGCAAAGAAATTCAGTGGTATTTAAAACCATTTTCCACCCCTTAATTTCTTTTTCTATTTCCATTATCTCTTTATCAACTAATATAGCATCAAACTCTAATACTTTTGAATCTCGGATTTCCCAATGAGGCGCAAATAATTTACATATTTCTACTGAGCGATCAGTAGATCCTCGATTAATAAGAATACCGTGATCAAATAGTTTTGTATGGTGCATTAGCCACCATGGGAGTAGATACTCTTCATTGTAGAAATGGGAAATTAAAGTTGTCTTAATAAAAACCCCTCCTTATAAACATGGATAAAATAATTCTTGCTCTAGTATAATGCTTATCCTAGTAAATACATATGTTTTGAGTATATTTGAGCAAAATGTTTATTTACAAATAAAAAGAGCGCTTTGGGAGGAAGGTGCTTTATAACCAAATCTTTTTTTGAAAAAAGGGTTCATATCATATTGTATGTATGTTTCTTAGATAGGTGTGGTTTTATACAAAAATCTGTATTTCATAACAAGAAAAAAAGAGCACATGTTTATATGTGCTCTGAGATAATCTTTTTAATATCTATTCAAGTGTTTCATTAGCATAAGTTGTATCAAATTTATCAATCAGTTTAAATAATGTCTCTAAAAGAATTGTAGATAAAATCGCAAAGATTAACACGGCATGTGGTGTTAATTGCACTGCTGTGAAATTAAGTTTTACTAGCCAAAAATATCCGACATACATTGTCAGGAAGGTACTAACAATTGAAATTGTAAACCCTAAGAAACCTAATTCTTTTAGCTTTTCTTCAGATAGTTTGAATACGCGTAATACGAAAGAGAAGGTGATCCCAACTATGAAAAATCCAATACATAATGTCAATAATGACATTATGTATTGGATTTTTCATTAGGCATTAATTGTTTCATTCCAATAATAATAACTGAAGAGACCAAGATAGGTATTAATAGTGGTGATAACAATAGGGAATTTGCCAATAGTCTATTGATTTTGTTTGTTTCATTGTTGTTTTGATTATTCACAAAGCCTCCAAAAATAAATTTCAAATAAATATCCTAGTGGATTTTAATACAAAAGTATTAGTAAATTCAAATTCAAAAAAAGGTGAATTTAAATAAAAAAGCTATTTTAATAGGGAGCAAGTTTAAAAGGCCCTGATTGACACAGGACCTTTTAAAAGGGAATAACATTTGACATGTTAAAAATTATGACTGAAAGTTACTTTCATATTACCATTATTGGGATTTTAATTCCAATAATGGTTGTTGAGAAATAAAAATCTTCTTTTGCACAACAAAGCAGCCAGCTCTAATTAGCTAACTACTTGTTGTACAAAAGAAATTAGGCCCTACAAGTTTGGATATGTAACTTTAAGTTACAGTTATAGTATGCACAAAACTCAACATGTTATGTGGGTGCAACTTAATAATAATTTCATTTTGTAGAAATAAGGAAATTAAAAAAGAGCACCATGCATCAGTGCACTTTCAGATAGGAGGTAACTCTTATGAGCGTAACGAGTAGGTATGAAGTATGTGGCTTGAAAAAGAAATAAGAACAAAATTTTATTATTTGCTCAATACAAAAGAGCAGTTAACAAGCGCTAACTGCTCATCCCTCAGAGAAAGGGAAAGAACATTACAGAGGTCACTGCGAATTCAAGCTGTATCAGCTCATTTATAGTATGGGACATAATTTGAAACTTTATTCGGGTAAACTAAAAAAAGGCAGCTGCAAGAGCTAACTGCCCTAGTGAATAAGAATAACGAAATGGTCATTCGTACTCAACCTTGGTGTAGTTATATTGTTAACACTTTTTAGAAATTTATTCAATAAAAGAGCAGTTAGCCCAGCCTAACTGCTCCATACAGAGGTAAAAAATCTAGATGCATAGATATTATATGCCAAATTATTTATTTTATTCGAGACGGATTAAAGAATTTGTCCTTATTAGGGAAATATAGTTAAAGAATTTCTTTAAGAAATAGAAGCAGTAACTAAATAAAAGAGTAGCTAATAAAAACTAGTTGCTAAGCCCTCGGGTATTAAGGGAAATCAGAAACTGTATTTACATTATTAATGGAATAGTGGGTTTTATTCAGGGGGGGCAGAAATAGTATATGTACAAACTGTAGACTGAATTAAATAAAAAATAACAGAGTTGCAGCGTAGCAAGATAAAACTGAAATGATAGAAAACCTGGTTTTAAGTTTTAGGCGTTCTTTTTCATCTTCCGTGGCAAACAAAATATATTTTCGTATTCCAAATACGAATAGTCAATTGCCAAAGGTTAATCCGAACATGCCAACAAAGAAATGAAGATTAGGGAATGAAGTAGAGATAGTAGCGGATAAAAGTACAGTTTTAATAGATAAATAAGAAAATGTTGTTAAAAGAGAACAATACATGATAGCGATAATCGATTTTTTCATAATATTTTCTTTTACAAAAAATAGTTGATTTATGTAAAAGAAAATATTATATCATGAAGCACGTTTATTGTATGTAATGGAGACAACTGAACAAAATAATCCTTTTGAAGTTAAATAGGTACCATTCACATTCAATCAGTTTTTTGAATGTAATAAGGTATTAAATTAATGAAAACACCCAAAAATGGAGAGTAAAAGTGTTTCGTAAGAAGGAGTGAGAGGATTGAATAATTTAAAGAAGAAGAAATTAAAAAAAGCAATTTCTCGTCGCACAAAGGCTATACAAAAATATGAGAAAGAAAGATTAGATAAAGCATGGATGAATCTTTTCATACAGTCAATTATCCCAAAATAAATACAGTCAGGCTAGAAAATTAAAGGAAACTAATTCATTAAAGCAGCAAGTAAGGCTGTTTTAGGAATAGGTGGTCTTTTTATTTTGAAAAGGGAGATGGAGAAATGAAGGCGTTAAAGGATCAATTACGTGAATGGAAAAAGAAATCTAAGTAAGGAAAGAAGAAAAAACGAAAAGAGAAATTTAGCACTTGTGAAATTGAGGATTTAATGGGGATGCATAGACCTTGTTATGAACTAAGACGTGGAGCATTAAGACAAAAGTAATTAAAACATAAAAAGGAGTGGTCTTACATGACTAAACAATTATCTTTCTTACCAAAAATTGATAGAACAGCGACACAAGAAGAATTAGAAGGTGTGTTGGAAAGCATACGTATACATAGGAAACTTGGGATGATGCGTAAGGAAATGAAAGTCACTCCTTCTTATGAAATACGTGAGCACGGTCCTACACATGCAGTTGGAAAACCATTAGAAGATGTTGCTATAGCAAATATTCAACAGAGCAAACGAGAAGAGTGGCTTGAAAGAATGTCGTATTGATCAGTTTCTAAATCGATTAGGGAACGGACGTGCAGGAAGCATTCAAAGAGATATTATTTAGAAACGTTATTTAGAAGAAGAGGACGTATGTGATCATATGGTTTATAACGAAATAGGGATGTCAAAGCATACGGTTTCCTCTTTTCATTGCTACCGGTAATGAGACGTTATGTTAATTGGGTTTGAATATTGTATACAGGCTAAAAACAGAGAAAACTACCTGTCGTGTAGGTTGTTTTTTCTGTTTTTTTGATGATAGTTGTTAACTGATGTCTCACATTTCAAAAAACAACTTTTTTGTTTGCTTGTCCACACCATTTCACCTCTTTATGAATTATATAGTATTAAAGGAGGTGAAAAGAATGAATGAAGATATTATTTCAATTGGGGCAAATTGTATAGTGAGAATTAGAAACAGATTCTTTCTTCTAGTAGAAATTGAAGTGGAAGTTGGAAATGTAGCCATAGAGGAATTTGTTTTTATTCGAATATCTGAGCAAGAAGCTAGAACATTGTTAGCAGGGGGTATTCAACGTTGTACTATTTCTAATTGTATTCCTAGGTCTCATGATGATTTAGAAGTAGAATTCATTTGTGTTTTAATCGTGGGTGGGGAAGCATTTGCGGTTTTTGATGTAGAAGACGATGTTGATGAAGCTGTACTTGTTCCAATTTCATTAAGAGAAGCCGAGCGTTTAATCTGTAGAGGAGCAAGACGATGTACAGTTATCAATAGATAAGAGTAAACCTTTTGGGAGCTAAAGAGGTTTCATTTTGTGTGGCTTCTTTTAAGAATAATTATGTAAATATAAATATCCTCCAGAGTACTTAACTGGAGGATATTTTTGTAGACTTCTAGATGTATTAACTACCAATAATCGATAATTATGTAAATAAGCTGTCCATATGGGCAGGTTATTTTATTTTTCCGCATAGCGTAGGTTATTTTGCAAAATGCTGGTGGTATCCCTATACAGTTACTCATAATTTTCGTACTGTGTAACATGAGTGATGGACTCTTTTTTTACTGTCTACCTATAGGGGATAATACCATAGGGCCTCTTTTTTACTGTGTTCATGGAAAAAAATTAAAAGCGTTTGATAAATAGCTGCAATAGTACATGTGGTTTCTAAAACACTAGCTAACCATCTTGGAGCATGTGCTTTTAACATTAAGACATAAACTAATCCAAAAGTAACCAAGCAGAGGTTTCTCTCCTTGTAATAGATTAAGCCGACCAGGATTTAATTAAAAATCGTCCGATAGGATTAGGGATTTGCTAAATAGGAAGAGGAAAAATCATTTTACAATTTAATCCTTGCTTTACAACTTGAAATTGGAGAGCTTGCAAATGAAACAAGTTGCTTTAAGCATTGGAGTAATAAAGGTCCTAGTGAAAAAGAAGTCATTTTAATGGAATATGTAGATGGATTCCATTTTATAGCTTCATTAGGGAACCGCATTGGATTCAATCATAATGAATATAACCTGAAATTATTAGAACATAATGCAAACATTTATACCGCAAGTACGTTAGTCAATTAATTTAACAATGTATATGTACCTGTGTCGGAATTTCGTGCAACTCAAGATACTGAGCTTTATGAAGAATAGTTGTACTCGTTCTTAGGTTTAGGTAAGAAATTAGAATAGTAAATGTAGATGTTAAACAAGGTGAAATGGACAAGTGAGGAATTTAGCAATGAAATTTTATAAAAGCGTTATTTTAAAATTAAAGAGTATCTTGGAAGAAAGGCGCTTGATGACCAAGGAGTGTAGTGAAAATGATACTCAATGAAAATAATGAGATGATCAAGAGTATTGTATGTATATTTCTAATGTATGTGAAGTCTTTATATACATTCAAAAAGAGCACGCATATAAGCGTGCTCTTGGACAAGAAAGGTAGATTTCTATGAGTGGATGACTCCATACAATAATATATGCTTGTCCAGTTAAAAGGTGAAATGTTTTAATAAAATAGTTATTTGATAGAATTTTGATAAAAAGCGATGATCATTAACTCACTCCTTAATTCATGACAATCGCTTATGTATTGAAAAGTTATTCAGCTATTTGAAATATAGTTTCATTAGGTCTGGAGAATCCATATAGTTTCCTTGCGAACTTTAAAATACCTTCTTCGCTCTCTGTTAAAGTTTCAACATCGTTTTCAAAATAACGTCCTATTAGTTCTAATTCAGACAATTTTTTCTTTTCTTTATTAATTGTAATTTGTTTTTCTTGAATCATATCTTCTTGTTTGTAAATGCAGATTTGAATGGAAATAACCATAGGTAGCATAAAAGCAAGTGTTAATAACAGACGACGTCTTAGCTTTTTATTCGTTTGTTGATTCTTATTAGGGTTCATTTGTTTTTTTGAGATTGATTGTTGTGGTGTTAAATTTGGGACACTCCCCATTTTAAAGCCTCCATTACTTATGTATAGAATTTAAATTGTTTAAAAGTATTATATATGCTAAATAGATAATTTTGAATCTATTTGGATAAAGGGGGGGATTAAATATAAATAAAAACGTTATTTGAATAGAGAAGTCCTAGATTTAGGGGGGCTAGGGCTTCAAATCTGAGCATATCTCACACGGCATTATAAAGAGAAAAGAACGTACTGAAGATAACATATGAATGTTTCATAAATGTAACAAAAAAGCGAACAAATTCTTTATTTCAAAACTAAAGAGCGCTTTTTAAAGCGCCCTATGACTAAGATGTATATTGAAAAAAAGGTTCACATCATATTTTATGTATGTTTTTTATGATGGTGCAATTTTGAAACAAAATCGTTATTTGAATTATCAATGCGAGTTTTACATTATTAAAGGAGGGAGAAGGGTGGGATAGAAGTATAATTCTACTTTTCCCTAAGAATAAATAGATTTGATTAAGGTTGAGTTATATTCGTTGTGACGCAACTTGCTTCGGAATTATTATTAAATACAAGTGTACCTTCACCAGTAAATGGCACTCTAATAACTAGATTCTTACTATCATAATCAAATTCTGTTGATAGTGAACATGATCCGCACTCAACGGAGGAGGATACAAGTTTACCGTTAGAAATATTATAAATAAGAGTTAAACAAAGTGGCTGAGTTAACCCTGTGATAATGCAAGACATTCTATTTACACCTCCTATCTTCTTACTTATTAATAGCGTATGCAAATAGTACAAGCTTTGGCACAGTAGAAGCAGATAGGGAATGATGTAAAGATAGAAACTTTTAATAAAAGCGCTATTTTAATCAAAAGGGAGAATGAACATTGATCGTAAAGGAGTACGTCGTTTATAAAAGTTAGAGAAATGGTGTGATTAAGTACGGACATTGAATACGGAATGTTTGTATTAAAAAAGAGCAGACTTTAACCTACACATAAAAGTGCTGAAATTGTTCTAAAGGAAGGAATATCTGAAATATAAATATAATTGAGAGGAGTGAAATAATAATGGAAACTAGTTCTTTTTTAGGGCTGTTCTGGGGATGGATGACGGTTATCGTATCGGGAATACTTTTCGTCCGTCCATCGGTGCTACGTGACTTGAAAAGATTAGTGGTTGAAAACAGAGGGTTTGGTATTATATATGGTTTTCTATCGATTTTCCTAGGATTAGGTACTGTAATTCTACATAATGTATGGGGATTCAACTGGCAGGGATTCCTAACGGTTATTGCATGGCTTGCATTATTAAAGGGAATTTACATAATTGCATATCCTGAACTCTCCAAGAAAACAGACTTTGAAGTAAGGATACTATCTACACGTATAGTACTCGCTATTATTGGTGCTTTGGCTTTATGGATGCTTATAGTAATCTACATAAAATAATCTTTTTTTATAAATAAAAGAGCCTGATGTGAGAGAATAGGCCTTTTCAAAAATTGCAATAGAAGGAAAAAGAAATATTTATATTGTCATCACCCTGTACCATCCATTTTGTTTAAAATATGGGGAGTTAAACTCACACATTAGTACACAATTGGAAGTATAATCAGTATGTAAAGAAAGAATGTGTGAATTATTTAAACAAAAAAGTGCTAACAAGTTTGCAAACGAACTTGCTAACACTTATACAAAATAGACATAAATTATCGCTGATATGTCTTCCTCAATAATAGCCATAATCAATTAGAACACACTAGTACGAAACACTCATAAAACTATTTTTAATATACATGACAATAGTATAAACTCTATATTTCTTTTAATAATTTAGGGTTATATCTTTACTGCTTTAGCTTCTTTTAACCACGCTTCGTAGAATTCTGTAACTGATGCATACCGTTCTGCGCGACCTTTATTTACAGCACGATACGCTACCTCATATAATTCCTTACTTGCTTCCCATTTTATAAAAGAACGATCTTTTTCGCCGCCTAAAAGTGAGAAAGCCATTGCTCCCATATTAAATACATTTGTTCTTTCATCAATTGTTGCGTTTAGTTCAAATTCCTCTGGTGACATAAAACGGGAGGAACCCCATAGCCGGCCCATTCTATTTATGTAAGGTTTCTTACTGTATAAATCTATATCACAAATTTTTGTCTCGTTTGTATTAAAATTATATAAAATACTACCGTCATAAAAATCTATTGCTACATAGTTTTTCTTTTCTACATAAGTATGGAAAGAAAAAATGGAATGTAAGGAATGAATTCGTTCTATAGCAGATAAATGTCTAAATTTATAAAATGGAGAGTTTGGATTTTTATATTTTTCAGGAGGTGGGAAACTCCAATGCGAATGAAGACATTCACCATCAAACCAATCGAAAATTAATACATATCCAGATTGAACTGGAAAATGATCAATTAGTCTTATGAGCGATTCATGCTTTAAATCTTCATAGATAGTAACTGAATTTTTTAGCCTTTTAATAGCATCACCCGTTGTTCCTTCATATGTAATTGTTTGTGCTCCTGCGTATTTGATAAATTTCTTATGCCCATCTTTTTCTACACCAAAACTTATATTCCCTGAATCTTGCTGGTCAAAAACTGCAAATACGGTCCCTAATTTAATAAGCCAATCAAAATTATGATATTCTTTTAATTGGAATGTTACGTTATTTAACTGAATTTCGACTGAATTATCTTTCATAGATTACCTCACATTTAATATAATTAAGTTGTACATTCCACTATTCGACATATTTTATGGAAATCCTATGCTAATAATATAAAATTTTATAAATATAATGATAAATACTTATAAAGAGGTGAATACAATGGATCAACAAATTGTTATTAAAGCATATCAAAAAGACTGGGGTGAAGAGTATATAAAAGAAAAAGAGAAATTTTGTTCCTTGTTAGGACAAGAAATAATTGCTGTTGAACATATAGGGAGCACAGCAGTAGAAGGATTAGGAGCTAAACCTCTTATTGATATGATGATTGGCGTAACAGGATTGCAAATAGCTGAAAAGTGGATTGAAGTTCTATCGGAAATTGGATATGAGTATGTTCCAAAAGATGCAACGAATTGGCGTTTTTTTAGAAAGGGAAAATGGAGAGCGGGTACTCATCATTTGCATATTTATATTTATAATAGTGATGAGTGGAGAAACAATATTTTATTTCGTGACTTTCTAATAAGCCATGAATGGGCACGTAAAGAATATAGAGAATTAAAAGAGAGGCTTGCTATTACATATGCTTTTGATCGTGTTTCATATACAAAGGCAAAAGCGCCGTTTATTCGAAAAATATTAGAATTGGCTAGAATTCAATAAATTTATAGATTCTTATCTAACTAGTTTTGAAACCTCTTCCTATACTTTTTATAGGGAGAGGATTTTTTTCATAACAAAATATATAATTTCTAATTATTGGAGGCAAACTATTTTATTTATTTTGATATTTCTAGTACATTGGAAATATTAAGGGGGAATTAAGCAATGAAAGCTATTGTACATCAATATGAAAAAGGATTAGAGGGGTTAGAATATAAATTTTCACCTGAGATAAGTCCTAATGCAGGTGAAGTGAAAATAAAGTTAAAAGCTGCAGGGTTGAATCATAGGGATTTATTTATTATAAACAATAGAAAAGAAATGGATCTACCATTAGTAATAGGTTCAGATGGCTCAGGAATTGTTACAGAAATAGGAGAAGGAGTTTCAAATATTACACTACATACAGAAGTTATTATTAATCCTAGTATTGGATGGGAACATGCTACTGAAGTACCGGAGTTACCGGAAGTACTAGGTGGGCCGAAAGATGGAACGTTTGCTGAATATGTAATTGTACCAGCTGAAAATGTAGTAGAAAAGCCGTCATATCTTACTTGGGAAGAATCAGGTGTTTTATCTTTATCTGCATTAACTGCATATAGAGCGCTTTTTACAAAAGGGAGATTGAAGTGCGGTGAACACGTTTTAATTCCGGGAATAGGCGGTGGTGTTGCTACATTTGCCATGTTATTCGCGAAAGCAATCGGCGCAAAAGTGAGTGTTACTTCAAGGGTAGAGAATAAAAGGGAACTTGCTGAAAAATATGGTGCAGATATTTCTTTTAATAGTACCGGAAATTGGGAAGAGAGCTTACAAGGTGAAAAAGTAGATTTAATAATAGATAGTATAGGCCCGGCAACTTTCTTGAAATATTTTGATGTATTAAAACCAAATGGAAGAATCGTGAATTTTGGTGCAAGCTCAGGAGATAAAATTGAATTACCATTACGCGCATTATTTTATAATCAAATTGATATTATGGGAACATCCATGGGTAGCCGTGAGGAATTTAATGAGATGATAAAGTTTATTGAAAAATATCAAATTAAACCAATTATTGATAAGGTTTACTCGTTAGAAGAAGCAATTCGAGCACTAAGCCGTATGGAACATGGGGAACAATTCGGAAATATTGTACTTCAAATGAATTAAAAAATATGATTTTGCAATTAGTATATTTAAATGAATATGTTATGTATTTCAAACATGAAAAAAATACGAACCGCCTTATTATAAAGGCTTACCGGCTTTATACATAAATAGCGTATAAAATTTGTTTAATAATTGTCACATGAGTAATAGTAAAATGAGAATTAGATGAAAAAAGTTTAAGCCTATTTTCATAATGGTATTGTATACTGTGTAAATCAAGAACACTTGTATGTAAGGAGAGAGTTTAATGAATTACACAGTATTTCAGTGGTTTAATAATTTTGCTGATTCATCCAAACTATTAGATACGTTAATGATTGCTATTACAAATAGCGCTGCATACGTAGCCGTTCTATTTATGTTTATCTTATGGTTTAATAATGGAAAGAAAGAAAAGGCAATTAGAAAACAATATACAGTTTTATATACGACGCTTTCGGTTATTATTGCATTATTAGTAAATGTTCTTATACACGCGGTATATTACCATCCGCGTCCGTTCGTATCACATGATGTACATCAATTAGTACCACATGCAGCAGATTCATCATTCGTTAGTGATCATTCTGTACTTGTATTTTCAATCGCCTTCGTATTTATTCTTAGAGGAGAAAAACTGAAATATATCGCGCTATTATGGGCAGTACTAGTCGGTATATCACGTATGTACGTAGGTGTTCATTATCCTTTAGATATACTTGGTGCAGCATTCTTAACACTTATTACGAGTGCTTTAGTAATGCAAAGTACACGTATGTTTGAACCAATAGCGAAACTTGTATTCAAAATGTATGCATTAGTAGCGAGACGAATTCCTTTCTTAGCGAAATATAAACATATCGCATAATTTTCCTATAAAAAGTTCCCCTTTGGACATCCAGAGGGGAATTTTTTTATAGGAAATACGAAAAGAGTTTAGAGTGCTCTGTAATCAAGTTGTACTAATTAATATTCTGAAATTTCACGCACCGTATTTTAAATATATAAAATAATAACACAAAATAACAACAGTTAGTTTTGCATTGTTTTAAAGGAATTAAAAAGAAAACTTCGAAACATATAGTATCGTAAACAAAAACTACAAATTTTAAAACGGATCTTCGTACGAATCCATTCCAAAAGAGAGGAGATAAGTATGCAAAAACTCCAAACGAATAAAGGCGCTCGATATATGATGATTGCTTTTATTGTTTTGTTTCTTATTATGATTTTGCGTATATTCTATATTCAGGCAGTAGGAGTCGTGCATAATGTGAATGTAAAGGATCTCGCGAATGAACAACATAATAAAAAAGGTGTTTTAGAAGCGAATCGTGGCACTATCTATGATCAAACCGGAAAGGTGTTAGTACAAGATTCTACAACGTATCGAGTTGTTGTGAATTTAAAAGGAAAAGATAAAGTGAAAAATAAAGATGAAACCGCACAACAATTAGCCGATGCGCTTGAAATTGATAAAGAAGAAGTATTAAAAAACTTTCATGAAGGGCGTACGCAAGTTGAAATTGGGAAAATTGGTCGGAACTTATCTAGGGAAAAGAAGGAAAAAATTAATGATTTAAAAATACCAGGTGTATCTTTTATGTCGGAAAAAGCAAGAGTGTATCCGAATGAAGACTTTGCATCCTATATACTTGGTTTTGCTAGACCAGATGATAAAGGGAATACGGAAGGGAAGTTTGGGCTTGAAAAGAGTTTGGATAAATATTTGCACTCTACAAACGGAAATATAGAATATGTGGGTACACGAAGGGGAATTCCGCTTACAAATGATATAGGTAAAGTAGAACCAGCTAAAAATGGGAATAACGTATATTTAACGCTTGATAAACAAATTAATAGTTTTTTAGAAGAAGCGATGAACAAAGCGCAAGAACATTATGATCCTTCTATGTTAATTGGCATTATTGCTGATCCAAAAACAGGAAAGGTTTTAGCGATGTCTAGTAAACCTAGTTACAATCCTAATGTAGGTGATATCGAATACTTTTTAAATGACCCGATTGCAAATGCATATGAACCAGGTTCAACAATGAAAGTTTTTACATTAGCAGCTGCCATTAATGAAGGTGTATATAACGGAAAAGAATATTTTCAATCTGGAAAATATTCCGTTGGTTCATCTGATATAAAAGACCATAATGGTGGATTTGGATGGGGATCAATTACATTTGATGAAGGATTTGAAAGGTCATCAAACGTAGCTTTTTCTATTTTAGAAGATCAGTTACTGAAACCAAATAAATTTAAGCAATATATGAATAAATTTGGATTCAATCAAAAAACAGGGATAGATTTACCTGGAGAAAGGAAAAATACTTTATTATTAAATACACAAATTCAACAGGTTACAACTTCTTTCGGTCAAGGTTCTACAGTAACTCCGATTCAATTAATCCAAGCGGCTACTGCTATAGCAAATGACGGGAAAATGATGCAACCATATATCGTTGATAAAGTTGTAAATCCAACAAACAAAGAAGTTATTATGGAAAATCAACCGAAAGAAATTGGGAATCCGATAAAAAAAGAAACAGCGGACAAGGTTAGAAGCTTAATGGAGCGTGTTATAACATCTTCAAAAGGAACTGGTACAATGTATAAAGTGGATGGTTATCCAATTGGAGGTAAGACAGGAACAGCACAAATCCCGAATCCTGAAAATGGCCGATATATGGAAGGGAAAGAGAATTACATTTTCTCCTTTTTAGGAATGGCTCCAATTGACGATCCGGAGTTAATCGTATACTTAGCTATTAAGCAACCAAAGTTAAAAGGAGATGAGTATGGAGCTCAGCCTCTTGCTGAAATATTTAAACCTGTTATAAAAAACAGCCTTGAATATTTAAAGGTGAAACCGTATACAGAAAAACAAATAGCTGATGCAGCGAAACAATCTCAATTAAAAGTACAAAATTATGTAAATCAATCGATGGATACAATAGAGAAAAGTGTAGAAAAAGAGAAGCTACAGCCGGTAATTTTAGGAGAAGGAAAAATAATAAAACAATATCCACAGTCTGGCGAGGTAATGAGTGAAGGTGATCGTATATTTTTATTAGGGAATAACGCACAAATGCCAAATGTAAAAGGGTGGTCCATGCGTGATGTTATGCATTTCTCTAAACTTTTGAAATTAGATTTGAAAACTTCTGGTACGGGTTATGTAACGAGTCAAAGTATTGAAAAAGGACAAGATTTACAAGAAGGAGATACACTAGAACTAGAATTAGAACCGCCGTTACAACCGTTAACAGAGGCGAATACGAATTAATCCAGGCATTTGGAAAGAGTTATATGCAAATAGCTCTTTCTTTAGAGTTGCGAGTAATTTCACGCACCGTAATTTTTAGAAAAAATAATAAATAAAAGAACTAACAGTGACACGTTGTTAAATATCTGATTATTGTTTATTTACAGTTAAATTTATATGTGATAATATGGAAAAAATAAATGCAGTGAAGAGAAGAGTAAATAAAATGAATTTTTCACAGAGAGCTCCATGTAGCTGAAAAGGAGTAAAAATTCTTTATTGAACCAAGCCTCTGAGCAGCACATCGGAACCTATTATTAGGGGATGGTGTGACGGGAGCTCCCGTTATAGAGCTATGGTATAAGCATGAATTAGAATGCAGTACCTGATAAGGTTAGTATGGTGACATATTAACAAACTAGGGTGGCACCGCGATGATAAATCTCGTCCCTAAGATTAAAAGTCTTGGGGGTGGGATTTTTTTATTGTTGTAAAACAATTTTGAAAGCGGGGGCCAAAAATGAAAAATTTACTTAAAGATTGGAAATATCCTTTATTACTATTGTCCGGAGTTGGTATTGCGAATTTAGGGGCACGGATTTACTTAATAGCACTGAATGTACTTGTCTATAATATGGGTGGCTCAGCCTTAGCTGTTGCTACTTTATATGTAATAAAACCATTAGCCACTTTATTTACAAACGCTTGGTCTGGGAGTATGATTGATCGTTTAAATAAACGGAAATTAATGATTCACCTCGATATATATCGTGCGTTATTTATCGCTATTTTACCTTTACTTCCGTCACTTTGGATTGTTTATGTATTCGTATTCTTTATAAGTATGGCCAGTGCAATTTATGAGCCAACTGCTATGACGTATATGACGAAATTAATTCCAGTAGAGCAAAGACAACGTTTCAACTCATTACGTACTTTAATAGGATCTGGTGCATCATTAATTGGACCAGCAGTAGCGGGGGGATTATTAATTGCAGGTACACCAGAGTTTGCTATATATATGAATGCTATAGCATTTCTCTTATCAGGATTCATTACATTACTTTTACCGAATCTTGATAAGAAAGAAGATTCGGATACAACTAGTAATACATTATCACTTACAGTATTAAAAAAAGATTGGAACACTGTTATAAATTTTAGTAGAAAACATGTGTATGTCGTATGTGTGTATTTCTTATTTCAAAGTATGTTCGTATTAGCAACTGCTACTGATTCACTTGAACTATCGTTTGCGAAAGAGGTATTACTACTAACAGATAGTGAATACGGTTTTCTAGTTAGTATAGCTGGTGCAGGATTTATTTTAGGTGCCATAACAAATACAATTTTATCAAAGAAATTAGCACCTTCATTTCTAATTGGAATAGGATCATTATTCATCGCAATTGGTTATTTAATTTATGCTTTTTCAAATGTATTTTTAATAGCTGCTATTGGATTCTTTATTTTATCTTTCTCTATGGCATATGCAAATACAGGATTTTATACATTTTACCAAAATAACGTTCCCGTTCATATAATGGGACGGATCGGGAGCATATATGGACTTGTTATTGCGTTAGTAACAATCTTTATTACAATACTATCTGGTGTTGCGACTCAGTTCATTTCTATACAACTTGTAGTTATTGTAGGGTCATTAATAATGTTATTTATTACTATCGTCTTGTGTGTGTTTACTTTATTCCCATCACAATCTAAGTTGTATTCTACTGAGTCAATAAAGTGAAATTTTAATCAGGGGAGCATCCCCCACTGATTATCAGCCCTCACCAATCGGGCTTTTACGGGCAGCAGTGTCCCCATTTAACTTCTTTGCTTTCGCTGAATTTTGGGATGGGGGTCCTACTGCCCACAAATAGCGGAGTACATTCGAAATGAACTTTGTGTTCTCATTAACAATTTATCGTATTTAATAAAAGGGTTCTTTCCCCTTTATATGGAAAAATTAATAAGGGTAAAGAACAATACCGAAAGACAAGGGTGGTTGTCGTGATAAAAACAAAAGATGAAATTAATAGAATTGTAAAAGAAATACAAAAGAAAATAGATTTCTCTGGAGTAGTTTTAGTAAAAAAAGAAAAAGACTTAATCTATGAAAAAGCAATGGGTTACGCAAACAAAAGTGAATGTATAAACAATACGATACAAACAAGATTCGGCATTGCCTCAGGATGTAAAATTTTCACTGCAATTGGAATCTGTCAACTTGTTGAAAAAGGTGTTATTTCTTTTCATACAAAATTAAAGGATTGTCTAGAGATAAAACTTCCAAACTTCGATGAAGATATTACAATACATCAACTACTAACGCATAGCTCTGGTATACCAGATTATTTTGATGAAAGTATTATAGATAACTTCGAGGATCTTTGGAAACAAACACCTATGTATCTATTAAAGAGCTTAAAAGACTTTTTACCATTATTTCAAAACAATAATATGATGTTTGCACCTGGGAGTAAGTTTCACTACAACAACGCAGGTTTTATCATACTTGGATTAATAATAGAAGAACAGACGGGACTTAAATTTACGGAGTATATAGAAACAAACATTTTTAATTCGATTGGCATGAATGATTCTGGCTATTTTTCATTAGATAAATTACCAAGACATACAGCTCTAGGATATATAAAGGACGAAACCAACCAAAATTGGAGAACAAACGCTTACTCTATACCAATAAAAGGAGGGGCTGATGGAGGTGCATATGTTACTGCACCAGACATGTTGAAATTTTGGGCGGCACTATTTAATAATGAAATTTTAGGAAAGGAATATACAAAGTTACTTTTAACTCCCCACATTTATGTAAATGATAAACAGTCTTACGGATATGGAATATGGATTGAAACACGAGAAAACAAGGTATTCAAATATCATGTAATGGGATATGATCCAGGCGTCAGTTTTCGCTCGGCCATATATCCAGAATTAGGAATCACTTTAGTTATTCCATCGAATAAAGAGGCAGGACCTGAAAAATTAATGACAGAAATAGAAAGAGCTTTTTAATTATATGGATATAAAAGAAGAGATACGAAAATAATTTAAACGGGTTTATGATTGTTTCTGTTCTGAAAAATATTTTAGTTAACGAGGAACCCTTTATTTATTAAATAAGGGGTTTTTGTAATTCTGCACAATTACATATGTTTATATGGATTTTTAAATTAAAAAATATTACTATATAATTGTAAATTTAAATTATTAATTCATATGAAAGGATGTGTTAACAATTTGTATATGATCAACGGTAGTTTGTTTATTATTTTAGGGGTTATTTGTTATTTAATTGTACGTGGAATATTAATTGGTACCAAAAATAAAAAACATGTGATTTGGTGGAAAGAAATAGTAAGTTTTTTATTCGTGGTTTACATTTGTATGGTTGTTGCAGTAACTTTATTCCCTTTACCAATCGGTTTTCCTTCTAATATTGAAAATCTGAATCGCTCGGTCAATATAATACCATTTGCATCAATTATTAAAGACATCAATCAAATTGGTAGTGCTTATGATGGAGATGCCCTATTTATGATTGGGCTAATTGTAAGAAATGTAGGCGGGAATATTTTATTATTAATGCCTTTAGGATTTTTAGCACCTATCCTATGGGATAAATATAAGAAATTCAAAAATACAATTTTATTAGGATTTTCTATATCAGCTAGTATTGAATTGCTACAATTAATTGAGTCTTTATTTAGTGGAGTGGGACGTATTACTGATATTGATGATGTGATTTGTAATGTTCTAGGTTCTATTTTTGGATATTGTATTTATAATATCTTTTTAAAAGCCATTAATAAATTTAACATTCGAGTGTTGGATAAAACTAATTCTAAAGGTGTGGAATTAGTTGATAAATAGGAGTTTAAACGAGTTATTAAAGGCGTACGAGTAAAAAGTACGTCTTTTTTATTTTTATAAATAATGCTTAAGGCTGATGAGAAATCACATTTTCCATCTTACACTTGAAAGTAGCTATCGTATTTCAAGTATGGAGTGAAAAGAGGAGAATATAATCTTTAAAGATAAGCAAGTTTATAGGAGGATTCTAAATGGATATTTTACTTGTTGTTCTTATTATTGTTTTGATGCAAAGTAAAGAACGAAAAGTGAAAATAAACCGTATTTGGCTCATTCCGGCTTTGTTGTGCTTTGTAACAATCCAGTCCATTATTCATATGGGACAAATAACATCCCTTGTTTAACATTGCTAAGAACGGTAATACTAATTAACATTGAACTTTTACAACAAGGGATGATAATATGATATACATTTACACAGATTTTGGTGGAACACATACTACCTCACTAGCTGCAGCGTATCATTTAAATAAACTACCAACGGATCGTAAGTTAACGAAAGAAGAAATTTTGAATGTAGATTACTTTAATAAATTGAAAACAGAAGATATGGGAAAAATTATTTTTCATGGAATCGATGAACATGGTCATCCTGTATATACGATTGGATGCGGCGCATCAAAAGTTGTTGTACCTGCGATGAAGCATTTAGGAGAAATCTTGCAAAAACATTATCAAAGCCATGAAAAGATTATATTTTCTAATACATCACCAACAGTGCCTTTACCGATGACTTTCGGTGGACTGTTTTCTAGAAGGTTCCATATTGATTTTATTGGCGTACCGTTACTCGTATGGGGAGCAAAAATTTGCTGTGATAATATACAAAGGCTTGTTAGTTATACAAAAGAAGCTGGACGATTAACGAATGATTATGTAGTAATTTTAGATAATGAAACTTTTAAATAGTATATGATAAGAAGAAAATCGAGCAAATTCCTTGATTTTCTTTTTTATTTGTGAAATAGACAAGAAATAGTCACAATTAATATGCATCTACTATAGCCAAAACAATAAAGTCCTGTTACTATTACAGGGATATTCTCTTTTCGTAACATAAATATATAGAAAAGTCAGAAAAGAGGAATTGAATTAAGGGAGGAACAACATGAAGCGTGTTGCTTGGATTACTGATAGTACAACTGCGAGTTTTAAAACAGAAGGAGATAACTTTGTTATCCCAATTGAAGTTATTATTGATGGTGTGTCGTACAAAGATTGTGAAGAAGGTGTGCGTGAGCGCGTTTATAATGCTTTGAATGAAGGTAAAACTGTCACTACATCACAGCCTAACATAGGGGAAATGGTAGATTTATTTTCGAAATGCAAAGAAGAATATGAAGAGGGATTTGCAGTTGCTATTAGCGGAAAAGTAAGTGGAACCTATCAAAATATGAAGCTAGCTGCAGAAATGGCAGGTTTTCCATTAACGGTATTAGACAGTGAAACAACAAGTTATCCAATGGATGAACTAATTAGAAAAGCGAAATCGTTATACAATGATGGTATGACTTTACAAGATATACACAAAACATTAGTAGATGAAAAAAGAAGACCTTTCCACGTATTCCCGAAAAGTTTAAAAGGCCTTTATGCAAGTGGTCGTGTAAAGGGCATTCAATTTTTACTTGGAAGTTTATTAAGTGTTAACTTAATATTAGAAGTAAAAGGTGGAGAGCTTTTACTTGAAAAGAAAGTTCGTAAAATCCAAAAATGTCGAGAATATATTAAAAATGAACTTGAAAAAGAATTACCAAAAGTACTTCATATGTTCCATGCTAATGATAAAGATGGAGCCGAGGAATGGATTGCAGATATTAGACAAGCATTCCCTGAAATGGATTTCAAATTATATCCATTACCAATTTCATTTGCGGTTCATGCAGGTGAAGGTACAATTGCAATTAGTTATTAAAGTAAAACCCGTGAATAATTCACGGGTTTTTTATTTAATTAAAATGAAATGTGATCTCGACATATCTCCATCGAGGTTAGAAATCGATGGTCGAGCTACCTTCTCATAGATAACTGTGGAATGCCTTTTTTATGACTTATCCAATTATTTCTTACAAGATTTAAGGAGGATTGAGTTGAAAATGAATTGATTAAAGTGTAAAATTACACTAAATAACACATTAGTTACTTTTTGAGGGGGAGGTAAAGTGAATAAGGAGCATGCAATTGAACTTATTTCAACGAAAATAAAGTTAATACGCACTGAAAAAAGATATACACAAGATAAAATGGCTGAAGTTCTCGGCATATCAAAAAAAACGCTTGTTCAAATTGAGAAAGGGAGAACGAATGCAGGTTGGACCAACACTGTTGCTATTTGTGCATTGTTTAGAGATAGTGAAGTTTTACAGAATACTCTTGGGGATGATCCATTAGTAGTAATCGAAACAATGGCCCACAATAGCACTAACAACTTCAAAGAAAAAACATTGGGAGGAAAAGTCTGGTGGAAACAGATTCAAGAAAAAGGGAATTTTCGCTTACAACAAAATCTAATTAGTCAGCATTATCGTATTCTAGACAGACAGGATTACCGTTGGTTTAATTCGTTTGATTTAGAAGAAACGCTAAATCAACTTAATAAATTAGCAACGAATTCAGAACATCAAATAACCAGAACTACAATGAGCGAAAATAAATAGGAGGAAATTACATATGATCATCTTGCATTTTCTTTGGATTTACTTTATGCCAATTTACTGGTTATGTGGATTTATAGGTGGAATCTATTTAATTATTGCAGGTATCAAATATCTTAAATTACTTGTAAGTGTAATGGGATTACTTTGTCTTACCCTTGTCGTGTTACCTATTGTTTGTTGGGGGACAGGGATTAATGCGGAATTTCTTCTTACACCCGTTTCCAACTTTTCACTATTCTCTTTAAGTGGGTTAATAACAGGATTTATTGGATTTTGGTCAAAAATTAAAGGCATAAGAAATATGGGAGTTACTATTTTTACTTGTGGAGTAATAGGTGCCCTATTCTATTATTTAATGTCTATACCCGATTCATACTATATAGGATAGTTTTTCAAAACTCAGTTCATTTACAAACAAAAGGATAGTGAAACAAGAAAAACATTATTTCTATTCTTTCTGTCTAACTTATTAAATAAAAAGGAGATGCTATAGAACTGGTAGCGTCTCCTTTTTCACATGAATCATTTACCTATCAGATAGGTTGCGCTCCAGTACGTAGTAGGTAACATATCAATAGCTAGCTATAATTTCTACATTCTCTGACTTTAAATGATAAAGGAGATGTTATCACAGTTGTTCCTGCAAAGAAAAAATGAATAGCTGTAGTAAAAACATTCTAGAATACAGAATCTTAGGAATGTTGGATATAAAATATGATAAATACGAGGCGTAAGCCAGTTTACAATTTTTATGTCAACACTACAAACTTGACATGTGTGTATTTCGTTTTGCACTGTAAATCATTCATATTGAGTAATGGAATTGTAGAAATATATAATAGAATATTCGCACTAATATTTATAAAACTACAATCTATTTACATATAAGGTTATTAGGATTATATTGAAAATGAAAGAGAAAACAATAGATGGAAGGGGATGTTTTTTATGTTTAAAAAAGCAGCACTAGGGATTTCATCGTTAGCAATCACAGCGTTCGTCGGATTAGGAATGGCAACAGAAGCTTTAGCTGGACCAGCAGCACCACTTACTTCACTAAACGTCGTACAAGTAGAGTCTGAGCTAGGCGGGGTAGAAACAATTAATCAGAACAGCTTCAGTACATCGCGTAACCACGGGGGAAAATACTTATATATTACAACGAAAGAAATGGGCTATGGCCAAAACCCATTTGCTAAAATGAATGGTTCTAATGTAAAAAGTATTGATTCCACTATAATTGGCGGAAGACCAATCGTTGGCTGGTATTATAAATGGGATGCGTCTGGACACCAACAAGGAACTTTTGAGTACCAAAAGACATCTATAAATGCCCCATTTAATACAATGCGTACATCAATTTATATCCAATAATTTTGAAAGCGTTCGCACATGTAGAATAGTAAAAAAGGTACTTCTAGGAGTACCTTTTTTTGATTTGAATCACGTTCATCTATATTTACAATCCTGATTTCACAGCAAGAATACTTACCATAAAACAAAATCCTTAAACGTCTATAAAATTAATATGAACGCGTAGTACAAGTCCGCTACAGTTAAAGTACGTAACTTTACATATTTCAACTCAATGAAAAAGGAAGAAACTGCAGTACTTACGCCGCAGTTTTAAATTCATCCATGAACTCACAGTTTTTAGATATATAGACATAAACGTAATACCTGCGCCTCTTTTTTAAATTCAAGATTAAAAAAGAGGAGCTAAACTTATATAAGCTTAGCTTAATGGGGATGTGGCGGAACTTTAAAATTAATTACATCTTTTTCATAGCATAAATAATTTTGTATAGGGAGATGAAAGGATTTTTTAAAGTAATAAAGAAGTATGTATAAACAAATATATAAATGGTAGTGATTAGGATGAAAATCAGTAAGTTTGCAGAAGTAAATAATGTAAGTGTAGATACGATTAGACATTATATGGATCTCGGACTCGTTATTCCTGAGAAAAAAGGAAGTCACTATTTTTTTGACGAGTATTGTCAAAAGGATATAGAACTTATATTAGAGTACAAATGGATAGGGTTTAGCTTGAATGAAATTAAAGAACTGTTTCTTTATAAAAATTTAGGGAAATCCTTAGACTATGAAAAGGATATTTTTTATCAATCTTTATTTAAAGTAAAATATGAAAAGATTGAGCAAGAGATAAAAACCTTAAAGGAACGAAAAGATAAATTAAAGAAAACGTTAAATAATTTATCTATAGAAACTGAAATTTCGAGTTCAATTTTAGGGGTAGATTTAAAAGTACTTCATTTATTTAAATGTGTTAAGTGTAACGGAAATTTAATTCTTGAAGATGGCATTATTAATAAAAATCAAATTGTTGAGGGGAAATTAATTTGTAATTGTGGTGAAGAATACGCGATTACTTCCGGAGTTTTAACAGCTGGAAAATTATTTGAGGTGTATAAGAGGAAATCACTTGAAGATTCTATTTCAGATTATATCCATGAAACGGATACTGCTTTTTTGGAAAATGTTCAAAGAGGAGGAGAATGGGCGAAAAAGAAACTAATGCAATTAGATTTAAATGAAAAAATACTACTTGATTTAGGGTCTGGTATTGGGTTCTTTTTACGAAATATTTATGAAGAACTACCGGAAGAGTGTTTATATATTGCTGTTGATCGAGATTTGAATAAACTTTTACTTTTAAAAGATGTAATTGAGAGAAGAAATGTGAAAAGAAATATTGTATTTATCTGTGCCGACTTTCTAAACATACCTATTCAGAATAATTCTGTTGATATTGTAATCGATCAATCAGGTACAAGTAATTATAGTTTTGAATATGAGGAGTTCTTATTGTGTGAATTAAATTCCCTTTTTAAACACAATTGTTATTTATTAAGTTCATTTATTTTATTTAATAAATTCAGCATAAATAGCCAAATTGCACCTAGACTCAGAGAGAATTTTACATCTGCAAAAGTAACAAAAGAAATCGAAAATTTACAGTTTCAATCTATTGATGAAAGTACTTCAAATTATTTGATACGAGGGGGAAGGTACGAGGATTTCTTTGTTCAAGGAGAAGAAATTTATACATATTCATTTTTCGGAAAAAGATGGGGTTAACCCCATCTTTTATTTATTTCCCCTTAAAACTTTTCAAATCGTACATATTGCTATTGGGTTGACCCAAGAACTTACAATGTACGTAACACAAAGTTAGGTAGGGGGAAAAGTGATGGGAAGTTTACGATTACATATAGAAAATAAAAAAAGAAACCAAGAACTAAGAAATATGTGTCTCTATTCATTCGGGAAAACAGTATCAATATTTGGTAGCTCTATTTATAGTTTTGCATTAGGATTATATGTTTTACATATAACCGGATCAGCATTAAATTTTGCCATTACGCTTATTTTAGGAACTATTCCGATGATTGTTATGAATCCATTTGCTGGTGTAATTGCAGATAAAGTTAATAAAAAGAAATTGGTCATTTGTATGGATTTACTAAGTGGAAGCTTATTAATTACTGTTTATATATTTAGCAGTAATTATGGATTAGACTTATTCACCATTTATGCTACTACCTTTCTTATAACGGTATTTACAACATTTTTTGGAATAGGATTAGAAGCTGCAAAACCAAATATCGTCTCCAAAGAGAGGCTAATGAGTATTAACTCTATAAGTAAAATTATCGATTCTATATCTTTAATTCTAGGTCCTATGTTAGGTGGTATTGTTTTTGCAGTCTTTGATATTAAAATTTTTATAATTATAAACGGTATTTCATTTATCCTTTCGGCTATTTCCATATTATTTATTAACTTTAAATTGTTTGAGCAAAACATAAATGAGGAATGTTCAATTAGAAAAATTAATTTTATTGAAGATATAAAGGAGGGATACTCTTACTTAATGGAGCGGAAAAGCTTAAAAAATACGTTCAGTATTTTAATTTCACTTAATTTCTTCTTAGGGTTTGCTGTAACTGTTCCATTGCCATACATTATTAATACAGTTCTCGATCTTGGTTCTAAACAATTTGGTATGATTCAAGGGACTTTTCCAGTAGGCATGATAATTGGTGCGATTTTAGTAAAAAAGATAACCGATCGTTTTTCTTACGCTTATCTTTTGAAAAAGTTAAGCTTTATGTTGGCGGTTTTTATGATTATTTCAGGAATTCCAGTTTTATTCAAAAGTTTTGAGGTAAATGATTTTGTATACGTTATTACCTATTGTGTTGTTATGTTCTTTTTAGGACTAATTATAGTGCTTATTGATATACCTATAGCTTATTTCATGCAAAAAGAGATTCCTGATGAATATAGAGGGAGGGTTCTCAGCATTGGATTAAGTATAAGTAAAATGATGCTTCCTATAGCAATGGCGCTATCCGGTCTATTATTAAATTATATTCCAGCCTACATGATTACAATTGTAGGGGGAATCTTATATTTAATAGTAATTAAAGTTTCATCGAATTGTTTCATATTAGAAGTTCATTCGAAAGATTATAGCGCTTAGTAGATCTTAGATTATTTATATAATGGATACTGCTACATTTTTCAAGATAAGAAATGCAAATACTATAAAATGAAAAAATCGGCTGATTTCCCATGAACAATTTTGAAAAGATTACATATTCGTTTTGGAGACTACTTTAAAATTGTAGGTTGAGGGGGATGAATATCGTTCTAAATACAATAAGAAAATTTAACTTTGTTGATTGACCTTCCCCTTACAGGAAGCAGTATATTTAAAATAATTAATTACAGGAGGTGAGTGTTATGCTTTCAATTGGAGAGTTTTCAAAAATATCTCATCTTACAATGAAGACGCTGCGCTATTATGATGAAATTGGGCTTTTAAAACCAGCTTTCATAGACCCTAAGAATGGATATCGCTACTATGATATTTTCCAATTAGAAATAGCTTTATTGATTACACGATTAAAAACTTATTTATTTTCGCTGGAAGAAATTAAGGATATTTTAGAAAATCGGGAGAAAACTGAATTGCTTAACTCTAAAATGAAAACCAAACAAGAAAATCTAACACAGCAGATAACATATTATTCTTCTTTATTAAAAAAATTAAAGCGTGATATTCAACAATTAGATGAAGAAGAAAGTATCATAGGTTACTTAAATCATATTGAGATTAATCTTGTAAATCACTTAACCTATAATATATCATCTCAGCGAAAACAAATTAATACCGTTGATTTCCTAACACACTTTAATGAGTTGTTTAGTAAAATTTCATTTGAAAATTTATTACCTATTGCAAAACCACTTGCTATTTTCCATAGTTCAGAATATGTACCTGAAAATTATGATGTGGAAATTGCGATTCCCCTTGCAGAAGCCACAAATAAAACAAAAGTGTTTAATCCCGATCTTTGCGCAATGGCTACGCTTATTGGTTCTTACGAAGAATTACCTTTTATTCATACAAAGCTACACATTTGGATTGAAGAAAATAACTATAAACTGAATGGAGCTCCGTTTGAAGTTTATAAAACGAATCCTTATAGCACACAGGAGGAGAATAATATCATAGAAGTTTATTTTCCTATAAAATGAATAAAGGGAGGAGCGTATCACAATGTATGGTATAAACCGGCCAACAATAAAAGAAAAAATATTAATTTTAGTTACTGAGATTATCTATCTAATCATTGCGTATTACTTACTTTTCATTACTTATTTCAAACCAGGCATTTCAATAGGGCTGTTTATAGCTTTAATTATCACCGCTTTACGATTAACGGCTATGATGTTTATATGGTTGCCTAGAGGGATTTCATGGCAAGAAGCCATTATGAACAGTATTGCTTTTGGAATTTATTATTTAGGTTTTCCAATCTTAATGATTACTAGTAATCAGGATCCTAATTTAATATTACTTACAATAGGTTGGATATTGTTTTTAGGAGGAAGTATGTTAAACACAGTTTCAGAGCTACTTAGAAAATCCTTTAAAGACAATCCTGTAAATCAAGGTAAGCTATATACAGGTGGTTTATTTAAATATGCGATTCATATTAATTATCTGGGGGATTGCCTTTGGGTGTTAGGTTTAGCATTTATCGCTAGCAATATTTATAGTTTATTTATACCTCTAGGCCTGTTCTTTGTATTCGTTTTTGAATATATTCCAAAATCTGATGGTTACTTACAGAAAAAGTATGGAGAACAATTTACAGTCTATAAACAGAAAACAAAAAAATTAATACCGTTTATTTGGTAAATCAGTTTCATAAATTATAAAAAGCGCAGGATTAGCATCCTGCGCTTTTCTATCGTAATTCAGCGGTTTTTCTAATGACAATCTTATCAATATCATCTTCTTCATCACCAATAAATAATCCGCGTTCTTTTAAATATGCTTCAAAATATAAATCTGCTTCAGCACGTTCGTCATATGGCTTTACAGAGAGAACGAAACCTAATTTGTTTTGTTCTTCTAAGTGAGAAGTGGAGATGTAAGCCGGTACATTATGGCGTAAAAAGAGTTCTTTAACTGGAATAATCATATCTTTCATTAATTTCGTTAGCATACCCATTTCAAACTCGAAATTAAAGCGATCTATACTAGATAAATCAGCGAATACTACACCGATAAAACCTGTATTAAATACTTCTTGATATTCTACATCTTCATCATGGCCGCCATAAAAATTCTTTTCGATTAAATAATTTACAAAATAAGCAACGCCATCACTTTGTTCAAATGGTTTCGTTGAAAGAACAAAACCAATTTTCTTTTGTTTATGTAAATACACACATGACATGTATGCTGAAATGTTATGTTCTTTAAATAAAGCACTTGTTGCTCCAGAGAGACCATCTAGTACGTGATGAACAATTTGAAGTTTTTTACGAGCGAAATAATAGGATTTCTTTTGTAACTCCAATGTATCAATAAAGACAGAGCCGATAAAGCCTGTATTTGAAATAATAGGTGCTTGCTTTTTTCTTCCTCTGCGCTTTAATGGAGCCATTGTTAAAATCATCCCTTCATGTACGTTTAAAATAAAAAAGAACATTTGTTCGTATATTTATATTTTACTATTAAAACGCTATAAAGTAAAGGGTTTTTGATGAAAATATAACAAAAAAGACACCTTATAAAAGGTGCCTTAAACGCTGTAAGGGATAGGGTTTACCCTAACTATTTATATTATGATACAGAAACAATCTCTTCTGTATCTTCTACATCTAAATGACAGTCCATAGTACGAACATCTTGATCTTCATGACTTCCGAAATAAATAGTAATTTTCATATGTATCGCTCCTTTATTCTAGGAATACCTAAAATAATTACTAGTAATGTTAATATTTATTATATACCACTTTTTTCATTCCGACAACGTTATATCATTTTTAATTATTTTAAACTATAGAGCACAATTTAAAGAGGTACTTTTTATAGAAAATGGTAAATTTCTAATATGTTATATTTAATATAGAAAAATTCGAGTGTTACTTTTTATGAAAAGGAGAACTATTGATGAATTATAAACAACTACTACTAGATAACTTTGCATTTAAAACTTCATATGTTGCACAATTTGTGCCCGGAATGAGTATAAAAAAAACGAAAGATTATATTGCTGTTGATTGTGGATTACCTGCCGATACATTTAATATCATCACTCTACTAAACAATAATTTAACGGAAGGGATCGAGAAATTATATAAAGAGGTAGAATACTATTATCAAAGAAATTTTCCAATGAGTGTTTGGTTATGGGATGAGGAGCAAGAGCGGGATATAAAAAGTGAGTTAATTAAAATCGGTTTAAAAGAAGTGGAACAGAATATTGCGATGGTAGCAGACTTAAAAACAATTTCCCCAACAATAAACATGCCAGTAAGTTTTACTATTCAACAAGCATCTTCACCTGGACAAATAAATAAATTTGGAGAAACGTTAGCTAATCTATTCGGCACATCAGAAGAAGGTATATATGTACAAGCATTCTATAATCAAATTTCTAATCTTGATATATGTAACAGTGAGAATATGAAATTATTTTTAGGGTTATATGAAGGTGAAGTCGTAACTGTTGGTTCATTGATATGTTCAAAAGATAGTATTGGTATTTATGACATAGCAACTAAAGAAGGAATGAGAGGACGAGGGTTTGGATCTGCTATGTTCAATTTCCTGCTGCAAGAAGCACATAAATTTAAAAATACGTATTGTGTATTACAAGCTTCACCCGATGGAATCAATATTTATAAAAAATCGGGATTTCAAGCTATCGGCAAAATGACTGTATTGGAAAATCGACATTTAATTGAGTAAATCATTCAAGTTAAATCGTCTTTATATAGGAGCTTATAAATCGTTATGAAAAAGATATATCTCGTTACAATAATTTGTGCCTTTATAGTAATAAGTATCTTTGTTTTTCAGAAAATAAATGAACATAAGTATACTAAAGCTATGAATCAATCAAATCATATAAAAAATATCGCACATAGAGGTGCTTCTGCATATGCGCCTGAACATACAATAACAGCATATAAATTAGGACAAAAAATGAATGGAGATTATATAGAAATTGATCTCCAAATGACAAAAGATGGGCATTTAGTGGCAATGCATGACGAAACCTTAAATCGTACAACAAATGGTACTGGGCTAGTGAAAGAGCATACATTAGTAGAAATAAAGCAACTAAATGCAGATTCTTTTTTCAACGAAAAATATCCGAACTTAGCAAAGAAAGAATTTGAAAATGCTAAAGTCCCAACATTAACAGAAATTATTGAAACGTTTGGGCATAACGCAAACTATTATATCGAAACAAAATCACCTAATGAATATCCAGGAATGGAAGAAAAATTATTAGAAATTATTAATCACTATGAAATACAGGATAAAGTTATTATTCAATCGTTTAGTGAAGAAAGTCTGCAAAAGATTCATAGCTTAAATAGTAATATATCTTTAGTACAATTATTACCTTATAAAAAAGCAGTTCAATTAACAGAATTAGAGATAGAAAAGTATAAAACGTACTGCATAGGTCTTGGTATGAATTACAAATATATTGATTCAGATTATGTAAAGAAAATAAAGAAAAGCGGATTAGAAGTTCATCCATTTACAGTAGATAATGAAAAAGATATGAAAAAGTTACTTTCATGGGGAGTCGATGGGATGTTTACTAATTATCCGGATCGTTTACATTCAATATTATTGGATTTGAAAAGTCATGAATAAGAAGTGTTATTCATAAAGGGAAAATTTACAAAACCTGCATATTAGGATTATCAATGCAAGAAGGCATGTAGCATATAAAAAGAAAATACCAAAAACCGCAACTTGAAGACTTAGGTTGTGGTTTTTTTATTGCTTCGATTTCAACTTACAAAGTTTGAAGCTAGAAGTGAAAACCTTTTTAGCTGAATTGGCTTCCTATGTATTTGTACTTCGTATCGTTCTAGGTATATGTACAACCCGTGAGACGAGTTTTGCATAGGATAATAGAAAAGGAGATGTTGCATATTGAAATACCACAATAGAAATGTAAGTAATCTGAATAAATTAGCGGATAATACGAAAGCTGCAGCTTTTAAGTGGTATCAGTACTGTATCGACAATGGAATTGAAGTATTAATTTATGAAACAATCCGTACAGTCGAGCAACAACGTGAATATGTTCGTAAAGGAGCATCACAAACGATGCGCTCATATCACTTAGTAGGACAGGCATTAGATTTTGTTCCAATTCAGTCGAATGGTACAGAAGATTGGAATGGCTATAATAAAGAACCGTGGGCTTCAGCAATTCGTTATGCTAAACAAATTGGTTTCGAATGGGGCGGTGACTGGAAAGGATTTGTGGATAGCCCGCATTTGCAATATAACTACAAAGGGTATGGAACGGATACTTTTGGAAAAGGTGCTCAAAACGTAGTGACTCCTCCCACGTCGAATGATAATGTAGGGGTTGCTTATATTAACGGTAGTAATGTAAATTTACGAAAAGGACCTGGTACTGGATATGGCGTTATTCGTCAATTAGGGAAAGGAGAGTCCTACAAAGTATTTGGACAAACAAATGGTTGGTTAAATCTAGGTGACGATCAGTGGGTTTATAACGATCCATCATATATCCGTTATACGGGAGGAAATGTACCAGCAACTTCACAATCATCAAATGATGGTGTAGGTGTAGTTACTATAATCGCGGATGTATTGCGTGTTCGTACCGGCCCTGGAACAAATTACGGCATTGTGAAAAACGTGTATCAAGGTGAAAAATATCAATCGTTTGGATATAAAGATGGTTGGTATAATGTTGGTGGAAATCAATGGGTTTCTGGTGAATATGTTACGTTTGTAAAGTGAAAATAAGAGCCGTCCAGTTGGGCGGCACTTTATTTTAAATATTCATAGGGCGAGCACTTATAATATCATTCGTGATGCATAGAGTATAATTTTTCATTCTAATAATCAGAAAGTAATCAAAATGTAATTAATTTCAACTACGCTTTTTATATTTTTTTGATACACTGGCTACGAGGGGGATACCAATTAAGGTCGGTAAAAACCAAAACCATATTGGCGGAAGTAAATTTATAATGGGAATATGGATGCCGACATTTACTAAAAGTGCGGTGACTGCACCAATATAAGAACCTAACATGCCTCTAATGTGGTGATGGAGCCAATTTTTCCAACGTTTTTTTCGTGCAAGGTATCCATAAATCGCAAATGAATAAGAGAAGATTGCTACATAAAATAAATATGCGATTTTATCCCAGTTGATAATGGATAATATTATTGCCGTAAGGGTAATGACAACATAGGATGCATGATATATTTCGCCCCATTCGGTATGTTTTCCTTTCTTCTTTTGGGCAACCATCGCTACAATACCAGTGATTAAGCATATTGTTCCAAATAGGATGTGTATGGTTAAAAGAATGTTAAAAATGCTCATAATAATTCCTCCTTTTTTATTTTTATAGTATTGCAGTATAGGAGAAAAGTTGAAAAATATAGTTAGTTCGGCTTAATATATTGAAATAAAGGTACTCCTAGAACAAAACCCAATGATTTTAATATTTAGTGAGATGATTATTATGTTAAATGAAGGAGAGACTTCTATGTTTACATCTATTACATATTTACAATCTGGCAATGAGAAACAACAAAAAATATATGATGTTTTGAATAGCCTAAACATAATGGAGGATTTAGCTTTATATAATCCCGTTCTTTGCGGGACAATCCCTATAAGAATTGATACTCCTCAATCTGACTTAGATATTGTAATGGAAGTATATAATTTTGATGTTTTTGAGCAGGAAATGAGATCTTTATATGGTTCTTATGGAGGGTTCAACATAAAAAAGAAAAAAATTAAAGGTACTGAATCGATAAAGGTGAATTTTGAATTCGAAGGTTTTGAATTTGAATTATTTGCTCAACCGAAGCCAGTGCGTAATCAAAATGCATATAGACACATGATAGTGGAGCACATGCTATTAATGCAGCATCGCCATATAAGGGAAGAAGTTATTCGCTTAAAGGAACAAGGTTTAAAAACAGAACCTGCTTTTGCTCAAGTATTAAATATTGACGGAGATCCTTATGAAGAGCTTATTTTATTAGGGCAGGAAATGAAATTGTGGTAAATAAGATACATAAAAAAATCCTCCAAAAACAAAAGAGGATTTTTTTATGCTGTTAACTTCCGAATTAATTCACTGAGCAATTTAATTCCGTTAGTCATTTGTTCTGGAGTAGCATATCCATATGATAAACGAATGTACTGATCTGATTCTTCTTCATAAATACGTCCCGGATTTAAAAGAATTCCTTTTGATAGTGCCTCTGAAAATAGTTTTTTCATCGGAATGTTATGTACAACCTTTAGCCATATAAAAAATCCACCACTAGGAATATCCCATGATGCAATATCTGCACAATATTTATTTAAAGCTCGTATCATTATTTGTCTTCGTTCTTTCAGGTGCATTCTTACGTTTGCTACATGTGCTTCATAAAAACCTTCATTTATCCATTCAGCAGCTACTCTTTGAGATAAAGAGCTGGATCCATAGTCTGTTTGCATTTTTATATCTGACAATCTATCAATAACAGGTTCTGGTCCGATTATCCATCCAATTCTAAGTCCTGGGCTAAGTGTTTTAGAGAGACTACCAATATATAATACATGTCCATGTTTATCCATCGACTTTAAAGGAGCTGGAGGTGATTCATCAAGCCATAACTCTCGGTAAATATCATCCTCGATGATAGGCAATTGCTCTTTTTCACATATTTTTAATATTTCTTTTCTTCGCTCTTTGGACATCAATAGCCCCGTTGGATTTTGAAAACAAGGGATTGAATATAAAATATTATTCTTTTGACTATATTTAATTCGTTTTAATAAGTCGTTAGGTAAAATACCGTGATGATCCATTGATATACCTGATAAATTTATATTTGCTGATTGAAAAACATGAAGTGAATATAAGTAAGAAGGTTGCTCAAGTAAAACAGTTGACTTTCTATGTAAAAGACCAATTGATATTAATTGTAATGCTTGGAGTGCACCAGAGACTATTAATATAGAACCTGGTGATGCATGTATTCCAAATGATCTTACATATTGGCTTATTGCTTCTCGTAACGGATAAAAACCTTTTTGTTCTTCGTATCCAAAATAATCTAATTCCTCACTGACTTTTTTTATTATAGATTGCATAGTTTCGAGCGGAAAAAGGTGAGGTGCAAGTTCACCTTTACTAAGATGGATAAGCTTTTTATTTGCTTCTGCTTCATTTATTTCTCGAACCATTAACTTACTTGGTTTATGAATACCGGCTTTTACATATTCACTCCAATCGGGCGGAGGATTAGTTGCTAATAATGACCATGTATTATTCATTACAATTGTTCCTGCTCCGATTTGTCCTTGAATTAAACCATCTGCCATAAGTTCATCTAGCGCATTTATTACAGTACTTCGATTTACATGAAATAATTTTGCTAACTGCCGCTGACTAGGGATTTTACTTCCAATTGGCCATTCTCCGTTTTCAATTTTTTCTTTCATATAGTCTATTATCTGCCGATATTTGGGCACTTTTTTATCGGTTGTCATATAAAAAACTCCTTCGTTTATTTAAAAGATTCAAAGTAGTTGGTTTTTCCGATAAATAACTGGTTGAAGACATTGTATCAACTATTAAATATGATGAAAAGAAATAATTGGTAATTTAAAAATGGTTGGTTTTTTAGGGAAGGAGAGAAAATATGCATAATAAAAAATGGGATTTACGCATTATATGTGCTCACGCTTTTACAATTCTTATATGGGGAACTGCTTTTCCAGCAATTCGTATGGGGCTTGAATCTTATACGCCTGAACACCTTACTTTACTACGCTTATTAATCGCTTCATTTATACTTTTGTTATTTTCATTTATATACAAACTACGACTACCGGATTTAAAGGATATCCCAGCAATTTTTATATTTGGTGCTCTAGGATTTACTATTTATCACATCGCATTAAACTACGGCGAAAAAACAGTAAATGCTGGATCTGCAAGTTTAATAATTTCAGTCACTCCAATAGTAACGGTAATTCTTGCTTCTGTTTTTTTGAATGAAAAAATGAAATTAAATGGCTGGATCGGTGGTGTAATGAGTTTTGCAGGAATTGCCTTAATTTCATTTAGCCAAGGCGACGCTATTCAATTGAATAGCGGGGGATTATTTATATTATTAGCGGCGATTTCAGAAAGTCTATTTTTCGTTTTCCAAACATCTTACTTAAAAAAATACGGCTTCTTACCATTTACCATATATACAATTTTGTCTAGTACTGTATGTATGCTTATTTTCTTACCCGGAGTTTATCAAAAAATACTAGCAGCTCCTCTTGAAGTTAACTTGAGCGTTATATATTTAGGTGTCTTTCCAACAGTACTCCCGTATATTTCATTGGCCTATATTATATCTCGTGCTGGTGCTTCTGAAGCAACAAGTTCTCTATATTTAACGCCAATAACTGCGTGTTTCATTGCTTGGATATGGTTAGGAGAAGTGCCAACTTTAGTTTCGATAATTGGCGGAGGAATTACTATACTTGGAATTGTGATTGCTCATATACCGGTATTAAGAAAAGAAAAACATAGGAATTTAGCAAATAATCAATCCGTATAATGTAATTCAATAATAATTTTATGATACTTTTTTATATAGTTTCTTTCTTATGTTGATAAATATAATATTTTGTATTTCAGTTAAATATTGTATGTTACATTTTATGTAGTAAGCATTTTAAAAGGAGCTGACAACATAATGAATGGAAAAAGAAAAATTTTCACATGTATTTCTATTGTAGGAATCGGACTAGCTAGTTTTTCTAATTCTAGTTTCGCAGCAAGTGTAACGGACAATTCAATACAAAATTCTATTCCCGTAGTTAATCAACAAGTAGCTGCTGCAAAGGAGATGAAACCATTTCCCCAGCAAGTTAATTATGCAGGTGTTATAAAACCGAATCATGTTACACAGGAAAGTTTAAATGCTTCTGTAAGAAGTTACTACGATAATTGGAAAAAGAAATATTTGAAAAATGATTTATCTTCTTTACCTGGTGGTTATTATGTAAAAGGAGAGATTACAGGTGATGCTGATGGGTTTAAGCCACTTGGAACTTCAGAAGGTCAAGGGTATGGGATGATAATTACAGTATTAATGGCTGGTTATGATTCGAATGCTCAAAAAATCTATGACGGTTTATTTAAAACAGCAAGAACTTTTAAAAGTTCTCAAAATCCTAATTTAATGGGATGGGTTGTCGCAGATAGTAAAAAAGCACAAGGTCATTTTGATTCTGCTACTGATGGAGATTTAGATATTGCGTATTCTCTTCTTCTTGCTCATAAGCAGTGGGGATCTAATGGAACAGTTAATTATTTGAAAGAAGCACAAGACATGATTACAAAAGGTATTAAAGCTAGTAATGTTACAAATAATAATCGACTAAATTTAGGAGATTGGGATTCTAAAAGTTCACTTGATACGAGACCATCTGATTGGATGATGTCACACCTTAGAGCATTTTATGAATTTACAGGTGATAAAACTTGGCTTACTGTTATTAATAATTTGTACGATGTTTATACGCAATTTAGTAATAAGTACTCTCCAAATACAGGACTTATTTCAGATTTCGTTGTAAAAAACCCACCACAACCCGCACCTAAAGACTTCTTAGATGAGTCAGAATATACAAATGCATATTATTACAATGCTAGTCGGGTACCATTGAGAATTGTAATGGACTATGCGATGTACGGCGAGAAAAGAAGTAAAGTCATTTCTGATAAAGTCTCTTCATGGATTCAAAATAAAACGAATGGAAATCCTTCTAAAATTGTGGATGGTTATCAATTAAACGGATCCAATATTGGTAGTTATTCAACTGCTGTATTTGTTTCACCGTTTATTGCTGCAAGTATAACGAGTAGCAATAATCAAAAGTGGGTAAATAGTGGTTGGGATTGGATGAAGAATAAGAGAGAAAGTTATTTTAGTGATAGTTATAATTTATTAACTATGTTATTTATTACAGGAAATTGGTGGAAGCCTATACCTGATGATAAAAAAACACAAAATCTAACAAATGATGCGATTTATGAAGGATACGATAATTAATTAAATTTGAGAATGGTTACTGAAGAAAGGAATTAGCATTCGCTAGTTCCTTTTTAATGTTTTGTAAAACATTATCCATTCTAAAATTCGCATAGATATACTTGCTTTTTTCATATACATAGTTATTGATGACTCTATGTTTTTATGAAGGGAGAGTATTTCTTGGAAAAAGTATTATTTTTCGGAGATCCAGGTATTGATGACTCATTTGCCATTATGTATGGTTTACTGCATCCCGAAATTGAAATTGTCGGTATTGTAACCGGATACGGAAATGTTGAGCATATACATGCTGCACATAATGCAGCGTATATTTTACAGTTAGCAAATAGACAAGACATTCCTGTCATTAGTGGTGCAACAAAACCACTGACAGAAGAAATCACTACGTACTATCCTGAAATTCACGGAGCAGAAGGATTAGGGCCCATCCATGTTCCAGGAAATATATTATCTATTCCAATATATAATTTCGGCAGTATTGCTGCGATTCTTATAAAGTACGGAAAAGATTTAACGATTGTTGATGTAGGAAGATCTACCTCGTTAGCAATTGCTTTTAATTTATGGAATGATTTAATGCTAAATGTAAAAGGAATCTATTTCATGGGTGGTGTTTTTTTAGAAGTAGGAAACGTTACGCCATTAGCAGAGGCAAACGTGTATGGAGATCCGATAGCAAGTAAAATTGTTTTCCATCAAGCAAAGAATTTATTCATATTCCCTTTAAATGTAACAAACAAAGCTGTGTTAACACCAAATGTATTTAACTATATTCAAGCTAATGCAAAGAATCCATTTCATATGATAATGAAACCAATGTATGACTACTATCTATCCGCATACCAAAAACTTAATCCATCTATGGAAGGACCTTTGCTACATGATGTGGTTGCAATAAGCGGATTAGTAAATCCAAGTTTTTTTGAATTTGTGCATCGTACAGTAAATGTAGATACATACGGAGATACGAAAGGACAAACATTTGCTGATTTTCGCCCTAACTCTAAATCTGAAGGAGCCCGTATAGCTTTAGAAATAGATGCAGAAAAATTCATTCAAGATTTTATAAAAATTATGTTATAAGTTGCTGTCGAAAAAGGGAATTATTTCAATGCGTTGAATATAAAAATACATCCTCTAGATAAAGGAGCTTACAATATTGAATGTCCAGTTAAAGGTTGTTACGAGAGACAATTGGGAAGATGCATTAAAGTTACAAGTTAAAGAAGATCAAAGAAAATTTGTCCCCGCTGTAGCAGTTTCACTTGCTAAAGTATATATAAAACCAGATGGTGACAATGTAGAGTACATACCATTCGCTATATACGATGGGGACCTTATGGTTGGTTTTGTTATGCATGCTGTTGTAATAGAGACATCGGATATGTATTGGATTAACGGATTTATTATTGATCAATCGCAACAAGGTAATGGTTATGGAAAAGCAGCATTACAAGAAAGTATTGATATAATAAAAAATACTTTTAAATCGTGTAAAGAAATAAGATTAACCGTACATAAAGATAATCTCTCTGCAAAGAAATTATATGAACGATATGGTTTCATATCATTAGGACAGGAGTATGATGGTGAGCAAGTATACCGTTTATTTGTTTAACTATTAAGAAGTAAAGGTGTGAAATGAAATATGCAATTTACTGAAGTGAAAATTGAAGTGTTCATTCCTGAAGAATATATTGAAACATTAAGGGATGAATTAAATAAAATTGGAGCATGTAAAACGGGCGAATATGACCATTGTCTTTCCTATAGTTCAGTGAAAGGATATTGGAGACCTTTAGAAGAGGCATCTCCTTTTAATGGAGAAATTGGTCAAATATGCGAAGGACAAGAATGTAAAGTTGAAATAAAGTGTAAACGAGAACTTGTAAAAGATGCTCTTGAAGTTATTAATGATATTCATCCGTATGAAACACCTATGATTTATATTATACCAATACTAAATGACTATTTTGAGAAACTATACATTAAATAACTAGGAGGAATATCAATTGAAAAGTAAATTTCATCATATTGTACGAGCAGTCATGATAAAAGATGAAAAATTATTAGTTGCTGAATATATCGGCCATCATTATTTTTTACCTGGTGGCCATGTTGAAATTGGAGAATCAGCAGAGAATGCATTAAAAAGAGAGTTAAGAGAAGAACTTGGAGTAAACTGTAGTATACAACAATTTTTAGGCGTCATAGAAAATCAATGGCAAGATAAAGAAGTGCTTCATCATGAAATTAACCACATTTTTGAAGTAGAGTCACAAGATTTACATACGGACTTAACACCGAAATCTAGCGAGTCTCATTTAGCATTTCACTGGATAGATTATAATAAAGAAGCCTTAAATCATTATGAAATCATGCCAATGCCTTTAGTGAAGGAATTACTAGAAAGAAAGTTAAGTGATGAACTACTAAATTGTTGGATTAGTAATTTTTAAATCACTTTATTTATAGTAAATACGTCCATCGAATGAATATAAAGAAAATAGGCTGAAAAACAAGGTACATCACCTAGTGTAAGTTCATATTTTGTTGATGTACGCATTTAGTCTATAGTCTTGTTTCTACTTTGTTTAAAAGAATTTATTAACTTTAATATTTGGACGGAATTTACATTTATAAATGGAGGGTTTCATAATGAATCAGTTTCAACAAGAACTACAATCATTAAACCTTAATGATTATCAAACTGGCAATGTTGTGTATTGGGATCAACAACAAAGTCAATATCCATACTATTACATTCAAGACGATGCACGTCGTTGCGGCGGATGTGGCGGTTGTGGTGGACGTTGCGGTGGATGTGGCGGTAGATGTGGTGGTTGTGCAGGTCGTTGCGGCGGATGCATAGGATGCGCAGGATGTTTCAGTTGCTTTAATTGCTGGAACTGGTGGATTATTTAAGTATAGAAAATTCAAGTTATTTTATATGAAAGAAAGGTGTAAAAACTATTTTGCACTTTTCTTTCATGCTGTAATTTTGATGTGTATTAAGGGGGATTTATTTGTATACATATGATAAGTTGATTTCTTGGGTAGAGGATATAAAAGAAAAAAATCATAGTTCTGCTACAGCACTTTGTATTATAAAAGATAATAAAATCGTACTAGAGCATTATAGTGGTTATCACTCAAATACATCTACAACCAAGAGAGTAACAGCATCTTCACAATTTAACGTTGCTTCTGCTAGAAAAAGTTATTTAGGATTAATGATAGCGTATGCGCTTTATGAGGGGAAAATAAACTCTATTGATGATGAAGCGATAAAATATTTTAAAGACTTTGATCCTGCATTGCTTAGTAAAACGACGATAAGACATTTAGTAACACATTCGCATGGATTAGAAGAAACGAATGACAGGACAATTTTTCGTGAATTTGCACCGGGGCAATCATGGGCGTATAGAGATATTAATGTAAGAATGATGACACGTCTTATTTATCAGCTATATAACAAAAGTTTTCCTGAATTGTTAAAGGAGCGTGTGTTTAAGCCTGCTAATTTTCAAGAAACAGGTTGGAGAGTTCAGCGAGATGAAAATTTAGTTGACGTTGTTAATAATCCAAATGAAGACGCAATTAGTGAAATTGGTACGGTAGATGACGGTACTGAAAAAAATTTGTTTGTCTCAGCTAGAGAATTTGCGCAGTGGGGCAATCTTCATTTAAATCAAGGTGGGATAGATGGTAAACAAATTGTTCCAAAAGAAGTTATAAAAATCGCTACGAGTTTGCAGAGTCCAACATATATAAACAAAGAGCTACCACAAAATGGATTGTTTTGGTTCATCCAAAATGAGCCTGCGCAATTAAGCGAACTTGGTGAACGTGTTCCAAAAGGGTCGTATCAAATATTAGGGATTACTGGATCGACCATTTTAGTAATACCTGAATATAATGTAGTTGTTGCAAAAATGTATAATAAAAGATATAACTACGGTGGTGATAATTACTTATATTATTTACGTGAATTTAGTAATTTAGTCGCAGATACATTTAGTAACGGTAATAGGGCATAATTACTCCTATAACGAAAAGGAGTGATTGGAAGTGAAAGATAAAGTGAACAAAAATAAAAAGCAAAATATAAAAGATGTAAATACAGAGCAAAATGCAATTTATAGCGATCCTAAAGATGCAGCTAATATGCAAACTGTACCGCAGCCGAAAGATTTTGATGAAATCGAATATTAATTTTTCATCCGACTATATGATGAATGAAAAATACGTCTTAAGTCTCATAACATTTAAGAAATTATTTGATAACATATATACATAAGCATTTGAAAATGTCTTATCTTAACAAAGCTTTCTTTAGAAATATCTGATATAACCTGCAAAAGGCACTTCTTTATGAAGTGTCTTTTTGTGTATATGAACTTAATTACCATTTTCCGTACAGTATCTTGCAATTTATGATGGATATACTAACTGTGAAAATTCATGTCAAGATAAAAGAAGGGGACAGTTAGCATGAAACAAACTTCTATAAATCCGTTACTAATTGTTCTAGGTACAATCATTGTTCAAATTGGACTTGGAACAATTTATACATGGAGTTTATTTAATCAACCCCTTGTAAGTAAGTTTGGATGGAATCTTAATGCAGTAGCGATAACTTTCTCTATAACAAGTTTTTCTTTATCATTCTCAACTTTATTTGCAGCAAAGTTACAGAAAAAATTAGGACTTCGGAAACTTATTGCTACTGCAGGAATTGTTTTAGGACTCGGCTTAATACTTAGTTCTCAAGTTTCTTCTTTACCACTATTATATTTATTAGCTGGTGTCGTTGTTGGTTATGCGGATGGAACAGCTTACATTACATCACTATCTAATTTAATTAAATGGTTTCCAAATCGGAAAGGGCTTATTTCAGGTATATCTGTATCAGCGTATGGAATGGGCAGCTTAATCTTTAGATATATAAACGGAAATCTTATCGATAACCTTGGTGTATCACAAGCATTCTTATATTGGGGTATTATCGTGTTACTTTTAGTGTTAATCGGATCGTTCTTCTTACGCGAGGCAATTGTAAGTAATGCTGTAACTGAAACATTACACAATGACTATACTCCGCGTGAAATGATGCGAACGAAACAAGTATATCTGCTATTTTTTATGTTATTCACCTCGTGTATGGGTGGTTTGTATTTAATCAGTATGGTAAAAGATATCGGTGTACAACTCGTTGGACTTAGCGCAGCAACCGCTGCAAACGCCGTTGCTATGATTGCGATCTTTAATACAGTAGGTAGAATCATTCTTGGGACGTTATCAGATAAAATCGGCCGAATGAAAATTGTCTCTGCAACGTTTATTATTATAGGTTTGTCAGTCTTTACTTTAAGTTTTATTCCGCTAAATTACGGAATCTATTTTGCTTGTGTAGCAAGTGTCGCCTTTTGCTTCGGCGGTAATATAACTATATTCCCAGCTATTGTCGGAGATTTCTTTGGATTAAAAAACCATAGTACAAATTACGGGATTGTCTACCAAGGTTTCGGATTTGGTGCGCTTGCAGGATCATTCATTGGAGCGATACTTGGAGGATTTCAACCAACTTTCATTATAATTGGTGTTTTAAGTGTTATTTCCTTCATTATTTCAATATTAATCCGTCCACCAACTGCAGAGAAGACAAAAGAACTAAAACATCTACATCGGAAAGTGGCGTAATACTAAAAAGAGTCCTAATATAGGGCTCTTTTTAGTATAGAGAGAATAGAGTTATTTAATTTAAAATGAAATGATTTGAGAAGCCTCGATTCGTTCTAACAAAAGTAATGAAGTCATTGATAACACTTCTGAGTCATTATTTAAAGTAGCTACGATTACATTGGCTAATGGAGCTGACAATATCTCAATTTATATACCAATGTTCGCTAGTCAATCCTTGGAAGCAAATATCGTTACATTAATAATCTTTTTTTCCATGATAGCGATATGGTGTTTTATTAGCTACAAATTGATAAGAACTCCTATTCTAGTTAAAGTACTTGAGAACAATTGTCATATTATTGTTCCAATTGTTCTAATTGGTTTAGGAATGTTCATTCTTTTTCGCAGTGATACAATTGAATTATTGTACTAATATGTTGAAACTTGAATTAAAAAGAATCAAACGCGGTAAAAAGCCATACTACAGATAAAATGTAGTACGGTTTTTTAAAATTTTAGTGAAATGAAACAGTGCACTACGACTATTAAGTTAGACAGGATATTACGATTATTAAATTGAATAGATACTTTAAAAGGAACGTGATAATTAAAATGAAAATAGTAAAACAATGGGTCCAAGAAGATAGTGATTACATAAGAGAAAAAGTAATTGAATATAACCAAAAACATATTTCAGATGAAGAGAAAAAGCCTTCAGAAAAAATTAGTTTTATAGTGAGAAATGAAAAGGGAAAAATTGTAGGTGGAATAACTGCAATTACATTTTGGCACCACGTACATGTTGATTTCCTGTGGGTTTCTGAAGAATATAGACACGAAGGTTATGGAACCAAGTTAATAAAACTTATTGAAGAATTTGCAATTGAAAAAGGGTGTAGGTTAATTAATTTAGATACTTTATTCTAAAACTGCAAGAACGTACTTTGGATAATCTTCCTAAGGTACGTTCTTTTTTTATATCAGTAGCCTATTCTTATTAACTCCACCAATAGTGGTAAAGGCAAGACTTAACTAACTTATATATATTAAAAGGAGTTAATGGTAGAATGAATAGAAGACAGAAAATTCCTTTTATTAAAAATAGAGGAGGTACATATGAAAAAAGTTAATGTTACATACGCGATTTTGTACGATAAAACTAATGAAAAGATTTTAATGGTAAAAAACAAAGGGGAAAATGGTTCTTATTATACATTACCAGGTGGCGCAGTTAAATTAGGAGAAACATTGGAAGAAGCAGTAATTCGAGAAGTAAAAGAAGAAACAGGGTTACATATAAACGTAAAAGGGATTTGTTCTATCAGCGAAGCCTTTTTCGAGGAAAGAGATCATCATGCAATTTTCTTTAATTTTCTAGGTGAAATAATTGGCGGAGGGACATATATATCAAGGCCGAAAGAAATTGAAGAGATTACTTGGATGGAATTACATATAGCAGCTCCATATTTACGCATACCAGAACATTTACTAGATTTATTACAAAAGAAAGAAACAGTACCTTATTTTTTTAACGGAACAATCGTTCATCAATCTTCATAAAAATATTATCTCATGTAAGGCGGGGAAAAAATGGAGTTTATCGTTAATCACAAACAATTCACTCAAGCACTTTCAGAAGTCAACAAAGCAATATCAACAAAATCTTTAATTCCTATATTATCTGGTATAAAAATAACTGCAGATCAATCTGGAATTACTTTAATTGCAAGTAACTCGAATATTTTTATTGAAAAATTCATTCCTGTTTTAATTGAAGACGAAAAGATTGCAACTATTTTAAAGGCAGGAACTATTGTTGTACCTGCAAAGTATTTTATTGAAATAATAAAGAAAATGCCAAGTGATATAGCAATAAAAAGTAAGAATGAGCAAATTATTAAGATACAATCAGAAGAAATCACATTAAGTTTAAATGGATTTCCTGCAGATGAGTTTCCGAATGTACCGCCTATAGACAATCATGCAGAAATCAAAGTAGAAACAGAGCAATTGATTGAAGTATTTAAACAAACAGTCTTTGCGGTAGCAAAAAATGAATCTAGACCTGTTCTTACTGGGGTGCATATAGAGTTATCTAATAATAAGTTTATTTGTGCTGCAACTGACTCACATAGACTAGCGATACGTGAAACGCGACTTTCCTCAGATGTAAAAGCAAATTGTATTGTACCAAGCGCAACCATTAATGAACTTCTAAAATTAATGAACAGCAATTCGGAATTCGTATATATCTACCTTTCGGAGAGTCATATTATATTTACGTTCGGAACAACTACATTATATTCAAGACTAATTGAAGGGAAATATCCTAATATTTCTAACCTTATTCCAAATGATTTTAAAACGATTATTAACTTAGATAGAAAAAAGATATTACAAGGTGTAGACCGATCAAGTTTATTAGCAAGTGAATGGGCCAATAACAATGTTAACTTAGAAATCATAAACGAATCCACAATTAAAATTTCTTCAAACGCTTCTCAAATTGGGCAAATATCCGAAACGCAACAAATAGATGCAATTCAAGGTGAAAAACAATTAAATATATCTTTCGATGGGCGTTTTATGGTTGATGCTTTACGAGCAATAAAAGAAGAAACGATTACTTTAAGCTTTGGCGGTTCTATGAGACCGATATTGATTGAAGCAGGAGAACAATCTGCAACAGTACATCTTATTTCACCAGTAAGAGCTTATTAGGGATAGAGGAAGGAATTACATTATGTACAAGCAGACTTTTGTTTTATGAAATCATAAATCAATACATTATAAGAATGATGTATTAGTAAAGCAAACAGTTTACTAAATCCTACATAATATAATTCAATCATAGACAAAGCAGCAATGATAATCTGAAATACAAAGCAAAATAATAATAACCTCAATATAAAAGCCATAGATTAATCGATATGGGGTGAGTATGATGAAGAAAATAATTGTTTTACTCATTGGTATAGTTTTAATTACTTTTGCTTTTTATCAATACAACAAAAAAGACTATGCAGCTAAAAGTACTAACTTGTATGTAGAAAACTTTAAAGGGGAAAATGATTCAATAAAAATACAATCTGCTATTAATAAAGCAGAATCTAGTAAAATTAAAACGGTATTACTTGATGATAAGAAGTATAAAATTACGTCACCAATCATTGTTAAAAAAGGTGTGAAATTATTATTTGGTTATGGATCCCAATTTGTAGTTGAGGGAAACTTTAGAGTTCTAGAACTGGAGAACAACGCATCCATTGAAGGAGCGTATATAGCTATTGACGATCCTAAATTTAACTCTGAAGTTATTTATTTAGACGGTAAAAATAAATATTATAACACTTGGAACAAAACACAAATAAAAGATATAAATATTATTAATTGGACGGAAACGAATAAAGGTACCGGAATTTCTTTATACTCTGCTGGAAAAGAAAATGAAATTTCGTTTGTTAACTTCGAAAATATTAAAATTGTAGGAATGGAAACCGGACTAAAATTAGTAGCAAAAAAACCGAGCACCGGACAAGCTTGGATAAATGCCAATCGTTTTATGAACTTTTCTTTAGAAGACTGTGTAAATATGATTTATATGGATAGTCAAGTAACTACGCCAAATGAAATTAGTGGGAATCAATTTACAAATCTTCAAATACAGCCTTCAAATAAAACAAAAAGCATTATACAGGTAAGTGGTCAGCATAATGAATTTCATGGGATGGTGTGGGATTTAAATAAAATAAAACATGAAACCGAACTCATTGAACTGACTGATAAGAGTATGAATACAGTGGTTGAAATGTCCAGTGTACCAGCAAATAGAGTTTTAGATAGTGGGAAATCCAATATTGTGAAATAAGTTTAAATACAGAAAAAAGAGCGAATTCTTTATAAGAGGATTCGCTCTTTTTATATTTTAAAATTAAATTTCCTTCCACCAAGCGGATGAAGGATAATTTGTAGATTTTAACGTAATAGATTCACCAATTTGAGGCGTTGTAATTTTAACTCCTAAACGGTTAGCTTCTTTCGTAACACGTTCTATCGGGTCACTCCATTCGTGTAATGCTAACGTAAAGGCACCCCAATGAATCGGAAGAAGTAATTCTCCTTTAACATCAATATGAGCTTGTACCGTTTCTTCAGGCAACATATGAATAGCAGACCACCTCGGATCATATTGCCCGCATTCCATTAATGTAAGATCAAATGGACCGTATTTATCACCAATTTCCTTAAAGTGAGGGGCATAACCGCTATCACCACTAAAGAAAATTTTAGTCTCTTGACCAAGAATAAGCCATGAACACCATAATGAACGATCTCTATCTGTCATACCACGTCCCGAGAAATGCCTTGCAGGCGCACATACTAACTTAATATTATCAAACGTAATTTCGTCCCACCAATTATGTTCACTAATTTTACTAGGCGAAACACCCCATTTAATAAGATATTGTGCAACTCCAGTTGGAACATAAAAGTGCTTTGCGCGATCTTTTAACTGCATAATACTTTTGTAATTCAAATGATCATAGTGATTATGAGAAATGATAATCGCATCAATTTCTTGAAGGTCATCACGTTCTAAAGAAAAAGTACCACTATAGCGTGTACTATTAAACAAAGGAAATGGGGAAGAGGCATCTCCAAACATAGGGTCTAATAATAGTTTTTTACCTTCTATTTTCAAAAGAGAAGCAGAATGGCCAAACCATGTAACACTCTCTAACGATTCATTATCTTTATTTGATAAAACGATAGGCAAATCCTTTATAGGACGCAGCTTTGATTTTATTTTAAAGTAATCCGTCATTAAACTTATAATATCTTTCGGTTTAAAACTCATATCAGTATGAATTTGATTTGTATATTTCTTATTCATTCGTTCTCCTTTTTACGATTAACAATTTATGTATGTTGTTATTGTAGCTATTTGTAGTTTAAACTATATTATTTTACCTTTCATCTAAATTGCCTTGTATTTCATAAATTCGTCAAATTCATTATTTGTATCTATAAAGTACAAATTGCACAGTGGCAGCTAAAACAAATATTAAGTACATGTAAATTGTTTTTATTTAGTAAATTCCTTCTTATACGCAACAAAGAACATACGTTTCGTTGTATGTTATAGAAGAAAATATGTCTCTAATAAAAGAAAGGAAGGAGAGGATGTAAGTGCACATAGAGCGAAAAAAGAAATCAAAATGTAAACTATCAAAATCTGAAATCATGCATTTGTATACTGAAGGGAAGAGCACCTCAGAAATCGCCATGCTTGCTAATGTGTCTGCAAGGTATATTCGTATGGTTTTATCAGACAATAACGTACCAAGACGCGCTATAGGGAGTTGGAAGAGAAAGTATGACATAACAGAAGATTATTTTAAAACGTGGTCAAACAATATGGCTTATATTTTAGGGTTTATAGCAGCAGATGGTGTTATACAGAAAGAAAATCAATGTGTCAGTATATCTCAAAAAGAAAGTTATATTTTAGAAGATATAAAAAAAGAACTAAAAACAAACCAGCCACTTTATCAAAGCAAAAAAACAGGCGTATATATGCTAAACATTAATAGTAAAGTAATAAAAGACGATCTAATGAATATTCACGGAATCATGCCATGTAAATCTTTTAACATTGAATTTCCTTTAGTACCAGAAGAATATTTACATCATTTTGTTCGTGGATATTTTGATGGGGATGGTTACGTCAAGTATGAAACTTATACAGTTAATTTCGTAGGTGGATCATATAACTTTATGAATTCTTTACATCAAATTCTTCAAAATCGCAATTTACGAGCCGATTTACTAAATCAAAACAAACATTATCGTGTTATTTTATCTGGAAGAAAATCAATACAACTATTTTCAAATTGGATTTATAAATGTAATGCTATAACTTGTTCAAATTTAGAAATAAGCGAATCGGCTTTCAAACGTTGGCTAAAAAATGATAATCAATTTAAAAGAGATTATGAAAAGATTAATTTAACAATGTCCACTAGCGATAACTAAATATAAAATCCTAAAAAACCTTAGAATAGGTATGAAGATAGCTATTCTAAGGTTTTTTATTTTTAAATCATAAAGGATTCTTAATTTTATTGATTGAATATAGTAAATACATAGATTTTACAATTGTCTTGATAAAAAAGGAGAGAGACACCTTGCAAAAGAAATTTATCAATCCAGAAACGATGCCACCAACTTCTGGATATTCACATGTAGTGGAAGTTAGTAACGCTAAACAAACAATTTACATATCTGGACAAGTAGCGATTAACACTGATGGTCAAATAGTTGGCATTGGTGATTTAGCTACACAAACGCGACAAGTTTTCGAAAATATTAAAAGTGCATTAGAAACTTCGGAATTAAGATTTAATGATGTAGTAAAATTAACATTTTTCCTAACAGATATTTCTCAAATGGCCACTGTTAGAGATATACGAGATCAATACATTGATACTAAAAATCCACCAGCAAGTTCAGCTGTAGAAGTTAGAAAGTTAATTAACGATAACTTTTTAATTGAAATCGAAGCAATTGCTGTAGCAAACTAATTTTAAAAACTTATTATGAATCATATCAATGCAATTCGTTTAGGGAGGCTAATCACAAAAACTAACTTACCTATAATAAGTTTATTATTTAAAGTTAGTTAACATAATATATATTATAGGCAGTTATAGAAACAAAGCAATACCAGGTATCAAAACCCAAGTAAACTATACTTAATGAGACGAAACGGAGATTTTTGGTGAGATTTACATTAAATCTTATCTAAACAAATTTCTTCAGTTTTTATCGTTTTTATTTGTTATAAATTCATCACAGCAAATCTTAATCAATAATCGCTTAAGATTTAACGAATTAAAAACATTTTTGATTGGCAAGAAATTTTTATACAGAAAAATTATTTCTATACAAAATATAAATTAGTAATTTTATTTTATGTTTTACTTAATGAATTAATTGCTATTTGCACATGTTTTACAACTTTACATTATTTGTTGTTATTTCTGTCATTTAGACTTGACTTTCATTACACTCATTGTTTTTTATTCTAGTTAACATAACGCTTATTTTTAACATAAAAAAATCCTCCTCACCTTCAGGAAGATTTTTTGTTTGCTATTATTTTATTTATATCTTCTAGTAACAATCCCAATTGTAAATGACATTGGAAAAATCTAGATTTAACAAATCTTCCTTACGTATAAAGAAATTAGCAACCCCAGAATCACCCCACATAATATTTAATGAATCGTCTGTATCGATTTGCATCAATAATATGTCATGTTGCTGGTATTTTTCTTCCCATTCCCTTGGATCTGTCTGTGTGAAAAATGGATAACCACCAATTTTATGTCCTTGATCCTTACATAAATCATCATACAGTTCGCCTAATTCTGTATTATTTTCTTCATCAACAATTTCTTCCCAATCAATGTTATCATTAAAAATCATTTCAAATCGATAATCTCTTGGTGTTACTGGTTGATATGCCAACTCAAACTTTAGTTTTGCTGCTTTGGGTATGATAAAATTCTCTAAATCTAAAGTGTTTAAATAACTAAAATCAGTAATCACCTTAGTTAAATCCGCTGTGATTGTAGAATGATAAACAATTCGAAAGTCTTTTTGGCTTGTGGGATGATCAAAATCTGCTCCAAAAAGATCTTCTTCAGCACTTATGAAAAACTGTAACATTCCATGTTGAGGCATATGTTCAATGTTTGGTATTTCTTCAAGGTTTAACTGCGCAAGTAGCATCATAGGTTGTCCGTTTGAGTCTTTAGGATGCTCTTGATCTATAGGTAAATACGGATATCCACCAAACTTACTTTCAAAAAGCGTTGTCTCTGCTAATGTTCCAGACACTTTAACATACGGTTTCACACTTTCTTCTAAAATACTACGATACTGTTCTAGTTCTTTCGGAATTTGAAGTTGATACGTATTCTTCACTATATTTGCCTCCTTTTAGTAATGAATTGAAAATACCTAACTTAATTATATAGTAAGCGATAGCTTAATTGAAAATCGTTAAAAATCCATTTTCACCCTCATTTTTTGCGCGCTTGGTGGACAAAGTAGATTATGTTCTAATACCTTTTTATTAATAGTTCGAATTAAATCCGCTGCTTCTGCAGTATTTGTATTTTCTTTTAGCTTTTCTTTTAAATCATCAATTTCTTTTGAAAGCTCAATCCACCTAGGTAAAACGTGATTATTTGCTAAAGTTCTATAAAGTTGCTTTTCAGGATTGTACGAAAGATCTTTATCAAGATTAAGAGGTTTCCCTTTACCAGGTAAATGATCAAAAGCTCCTTTCTGTTCTGCTTGTTTAACGATAGAACTAATATGATCCTCATACGTATAAGACCAAACTTTCTCATCTTTTACTAAAATCTCTTGTTTTTTTAGTTTTTTATCTAGTTCTTCTTGATTCATAGATTCTCTCTCCTTTTTATTTTCTAATGTCGTTTTTGTAAATTCTAATGCCCTTAATCCATCGAATAGCTTTTCTCGCCACCATACGCTATCATGTCCACCTTGAAACTCTTCGTAAGTGGTTTGGTATTTCTTTGCTTCTAAAGCTTTATATAGCCGTCTATTAGCCGTTAAAAGAGGTTCGTTTTCGAGTTCGCCTACTGCTATGTAAGAATGTAGATGAGTCGCATTAGAATTTATTGATGAAATTTGATTTTCAATCCAAGGAATTGTATTTTCATAATTATCCTTTTTCCAATGTACGGATCCAGACATTGACAACACATTTCCGAAAATATGTGGATTTTGAAGTGCTGCATAAAAAGCTGCTAAGCCACCAAGACTGAAACCAGCAATTGTTGTATGATTCTTTTCTTGATAAACGTGATACTTAGCTTGAATCCACGGAAGTAATTCCTTCGTTAAAAATGCATTCATTTTATCGTTATAAGTTAGCTCTTCTAATCGATCGACAGGATCTATAGCAACAGCAATGCAAGATGGGATTTCTTTTTCGTAAATTAAATAATTAAGTGTTTTTTCAATTGAAAGGCTCTGAATGAATGAATTCCCATCAAATACAATGAGAAGTTCTTGAAGATGTGGAGTGTGAGAATAATCATGAGGCGTATAAATATGAATTTTACGTGTGTTATTTAAAATCGAACTATGAAAAGAATATGTTTCAATTCTCCCAGATGGATAATGATTTGAAGGGAAACGACTGCTATACTGCATGTCCATACTTATTTTTAACACAGACGCTTTATTGGTACCTTCTCCAAATGTATTTTTATTAAATGGGTCTAATCGATACTGTTCACTACGCTTTATCCAATTATTTTCGAAAAAATCATTTACTGTAAAATAATAAGTTGAAATAAAACTCTTATTTGTTCTAAACGTAACATACCAAATATCTGTCTGTAACAATCGTTGTAATTGATTTACAGACAGATCCCAACCAGGAAAACTACCGAATACATAAACATTTTCAGTATTTTGATTGCCTAACCATATATACGTTATAAGTTTATACTGATTATCTATAGGGCATAGTTCTATTAGTGGTGTATGATTTGATTTCATGCAAAAAAGTATAAAGAGCTTTTTCGTTTCCATTCTTTAATTGATTTTTAAGCTGCTCTAACTTATGACTAATGATCGAAGTCACCTCTCTTCCTCTTTTGTAGTACTCTATATGTAGTTTTTTCATTAGAATCCCTATATAAAAGTAGTCGTAAGTTATTTGTTTAGCGAAGTTATTTATTAGAAAAATAATCAATTGCCTGAATAGAAAGTTCTAATGATTTTATTCTTCTTTCTAAAAGCGTTCTTTGAGGACTCCCAAGCTTTGACTTAACGTAAATCTTTTCAATTGATGGAAGCAAACCAATTAGAACATTACGAGCTTCTGCTAAATCTTCCTGAGTATAATGATGAGTTTCTTGCTTCCAAACACTTTCTAACATAGCTAAGCCGATACTAGCTGCTTTGAGTCTTTTTTTCACTAAAGTAGTATTTGATCCTTTTTGAGTCATCTGTGATAAGGCATTTTCAAGTTTACTAATTGTTGACTGTAAAGATTTTATTGATTCTACTTTATCTATATTTGATACGTTTTTCATGTTAATGTTATCCCTTCTACGTTGCTAACTTGTTTTGTTTAATGTTTAATGAAATCCTTAAAAGCTTGATTTCACTCGAAATATTTTAACATAAATAACTAACTGTATTCGAGTTGGACAATAACTTAAAGTAAAACAGCTATTCCTCTCTCCTCCCCTGTATCATTCTATTATCTTTACTTCTTTCTTCTCATTAGAATTCCTATATAAACTAGTTGTTAATATTGAATGTTTTATGAACAAAAAAACGTACAAGTAATGTAACCTGTACGTTTTCGCTTTTATTCAATAAGGTAATAAAGTAATAGCTTCCTGGTCTTCTCATAACTTATGAAATCTCTATACAAAATGGGATAATTCACAATTTCTGTTTCTAGAAAACGATATTGCGGAAACCACTCAAAAAACGATTTTCTTAACCACTTTATTTGTTGAAACGTAATGTTCTGTTCGTTTCCATTTAGTATAGAATTTAAAGTAGCTGCTGTATGCATCCAATAATGATTAAAATCAGCGTTTATACAGTCATCTTCGGTAAATTTACTTTTTAAGTCTCGCTGCAATTTTGCTGTAGCACGATAAGGAAACGGTTTATGAAGTGGACTATGCATTTTCTGCAATTCCTTAAAAATAATTCGTTTTCCTAACTTCAACTTTCCACCCCTTTATTTATCTATCCAATTTAATAAGTTTTCATAATGATATTGAGCATCGATATACCCAAGATTATATAGATTAACGAGCTTTTCCTTATTTCTTTCTATTCCGCTTATAGGAAGCTGTACACTTGGTTGAATTACATAAAAATTATCTTTTTGTTCTTCTCGATTCATATAAGATATCGTCTCATTATAAAAACGATAATGGTCTACTAAATTCTCTGCGATTTTCGGATATTTTCTATATAAAATTTTAGCCAGGCCTGAAAATTTATTTCGCTGCTTCTCATATCCTTCTGGCTTTGTCATAATGACAACGTTCTTTTCATAACCATCCTTTTGGGCTTTCAAAACTGGTATAGGGTCTATAATCCCTCCATCTAATAATTTTCGATTATTATATTCTACAGCAGGTGCTATAAACGGTACAGAGCTTGAGGCGCGAATGATTTTTAAAATATCATTTCCATGTTCTGCTTTATTATAATAAATGGCTTGTCCTGATTCGCAATCAGTCGTCCCTATGACAAACTGTTCATTACATTTTAAGAAAGTTTGAAAATCAAATGGTACAATTTTATTAGGTACTTCATCAAATAAAAAATCCATTCCGAATAATTCACGTTTTCGAATTAAGTTTCGATAAGATATATACCTGTAATCTGATACTAGCTCTGTATTTACTTTCTTATTTCTACCTTTTTGACGTGACAAATAGGTTGCTCCCATACAGGCTCCAGCTGATACGCCGACTACATACGGAAAGAATAAGTTCTTTTCCATGAAATATTCGAGTACACCTGCAGTATATAAACCTTTCATTCCTCCGCCCTCTAATACTAAACCAATATTCTTCATGTTATATCCCTCTGCTTCTTTTTTCTTAATTTCATATTAGCATAAGATTTTAAGATGAGGTTATATAAACTAATTACAACAATAACCAGAAACTACTAAAGTAATGTCATAATATCTTTGTGAGTAACATGTTACAATATAAGTAATTCATTCCACATATATTAAAGGAGGAATTTAATATGGGTTTATTTAGCGGTATTTTAGGAAATGCATCAAATACGAGTTCTGAAAGTGTAGAACGTGATTTAGAGAAGATTATGCTAGATGATGAAAAAGTAGAGCATGCTTATAAATTAATTCGTGATCTAATCGTATTTACAAATCGTCGTCTTATTTTAGTAGATAAACAAGGAGTAACTGGCAAAAAAACAGAATACCATTCTATTCCTTATAAAAGTATTACACAATATAGCATCGAAACGGCTGGGCATTTTGATTTAGATGCAGAACTTAAAATTTGGGTGTCTAGTATGGAGGATCCAATTACGAAAGAATTTAAAGGTGACGATAGTATTTTAAGCATTCAAAAAGCGTTAGTAACCTTTACGACAAAGTAGTGGTTTTTGTATTTTTATTCATTTTTTAAAATTACTAACCCGAGTATTTTGGAAGAACATACATTGTTTTTGTATATTTAATCTAAAATAACATAAAAAGGTAAAGCGTATTTTATATGCTTTACCTTTCTTTTTTGTAATAAATAAGTGTAGTTTCATCATTTAATTTCTTTATAACTTCTGTTCTTTTATACTCCATCTTTTCATACAAAAAACAATTTTTCTCTTCTTCTAAAATAGTAGCAAGTTCCCAGCTCGTTGCTTCAGGAAACATTTCCTCAATTAATGTAAGTACCTTTTGGGCAATTCCTTTTCCTTGATAACTCGGGTGAATAAACATTGGACTGATCCAAAATTTAGAGGGTGTTTCTTTTTGTGAAATGCATATCGCTCCAACAAGATTCATTGCCACTATTATTTTATAGAAGCCACCGTCTACATGATTTATTCTACAAATAGTTTTTTCGATAGTTTCATTTGCTGGATTTGTTTCATAGTCTTTATATTTATGTAATAAAGGGCTAAATGAGTCTATTTGCATTTGAAATATAACTTCTGCATCACTTTCTGTCGCCTTCTCTAATGTAATCTCCATGTTACCAATTAAGTCGCTTTCTTAACGAGGTAATATGAGCGGTATGATGACGACCATGCCATGCGTATAGTCCTATTGCAACAGCAAGTTTTGTTTCACCAGTTTCAGGATGGTTAAATGTCTTTTCTAAATCTTCAATTTCTAGAGAATATAAAAGGTTAACCCATCTTTTATGTAATGAATCTAGCATTACTAGTGAAACATCTACCGGTAATTTTGAATCGGGTAACTCTGCCCACTTCTCTTCTTTATACGGCTTAATAGTGGGATTCTTTTCTGTCAGTGCTAATTTAAAGCGTATGTAGCTATTCATATGACTATCAACGACGTGATGAACTACTTGACGTACAGTCCAACCTCCAACGCGATATGGTGTATCTAACTGTTTCTGATCTAAATCTTTAATTGCCTTTGTTAGTTCATTTGGTAAATCTTCAATTTCTTGAATCCATGTATCAATCATTTCTTCAGTTATAGGACGTTTGTATGTAAATTGGCCAATTGGATAACGTAAATCATTCATGAATAAGTCCTCCTTATTATAAGCGTGAAGTATTTCTCCAAATATAGTGTACAAACTTCACATGTTCTCCATTTAATTCTACAGAAGTTGTATCTGATTCGTTTTGATAAGAAGAAAATCCGCTTTTTTCTAGTACAATTTGTGATGCGAGATTATTAGTCGTTGTTTTAGCATGAACTTCAGTAATTTCATTATTTTTCGCTACATCTAAAATTAATTTTACGGCTGCTGTAGCAACTCCTTTTTTAGTAAATTTTTCTCCGACCCGATACCCTAGCGAACTAATTTGAGTTTCCGTATCTATATCTACTAAATTAATTCGCCCTACAATTTCTTTTTCTTCATTACGAATTAAATAAAAATAAGAATCTCCATCTGCTTGTTCTATTAATAAATCGTCTAGTAGTTTTTGGAAATATTCAAATTCAAAATATTTTGAGCCACGATTTGGCACCATTGTTTCAAAAAAAGATTTATTCGTAAGTTCAAACGTAAATAAATCCTTAGCATCTTGTTTCTTTAGTTGCTCTATGTATATTTCCATCCCGTATTCTCCTTCTAGATTTACTAACTGTTATACATTCTTTTTTAATCAATTATATTCCTGCTATTACTTTCGATTAAGTAATACAGATAGTAGCACTTTCGGATGAAAAAGATGAAATGGACTACGAATTAAATTCATCACTCGTACTAACCGAATATAAACATCAGAATTACTTGCGGATAGTCGATATATTTGTTTCGTATACCATAGCTGAAATTTTTGTTTTGTAGTTAATTCTCTCTTTAGTTGCGGATGACGTGATATTTCCGTTGTTGTCATATCCCATGGGGTTTCTATTATATTAGCTGCCTTTTTATAAAATTGTTGTGTAAATGTTTTATCAAGTTGTTTTCTACCTTGCAGAAGTAATTGCAACTGGTGAGCCTCCATAGCAGCAACTGATACGCCTTGGCCGAAAACGGGATCAAAACGACATTGCGCATCTCCAACAACTAATAAGCCTTCTGGTACATTATTCACTAAATCAAATCGCCGGCGTACTTGATAGGGAATTTTGTATGTCTTTATATCAGTAATTCCCTCAGCCTTGTTTAGGAAGTCTGTAACATTAGAAATTGATAGGTTTTCAGCAAAATCATAAAACTCATCATCTGTTTGTGGTGCTTTCTCGTTTGCGTATCCACTGAAAGTAACAAAATAACGATTATCTTCTATCGTTTGAATAAGAACGCCATAAGGGTTATCAGGGAAACTCGGAGACATTAGCACATTGCAACAGTCTAATTTCTCATTTTCTTTAAGTTTGAACATTTTCGTTGCGTAAAATAAATCAATACGAACTTTCTCTTCTTGTACTTCAATTTCGTATTCTCGTAACCACTCTATACTTTTTGAGCCAAATCCACTCGCATCAACTACAAGGTCTGCATGAACTTCTTCTTGTATGTCTGTCTCTAAATATTTAACTTTTACTCCACACACTTTGTTAAGCTTTGCATCTACCAATAACCCTTTAACCAATGTTTCATATTTAATAGTAATATTTGAAATTTGATGTATTCGTTTTTGAATATGCCATTCTAGCAAAGGACGACTTTGTTGAATCATATGTACTTCCCCTATGAATGGCTGTTTCCATAAACCAAATTGATGCCATTTTAAATCACGAGTAAAGTTATTTACGATACTACCTGCTTCTATTAATTCATTCGTAATATTAGGAAACAATTCTTCAATTGCGTTTTCTCCACCTTTTAATAACACGTGAGGATGATTACTTTGTGGAACTCTTTTTCTCGAAGACTTTCCATCCCACCTTTCACCAGCTTCTATAATGATTACTTCTTTAAAAGAAGTTGATAATGCTTTTGCTGCAAACTTTCCTGCTATACTTCCACCAATAACGATAGCCTTATTAAACATATTTTCCCCCTTAATAAAAAGAGATCCTGCCTTGTATGAATGAAACAGGATCTTAAACTAATTAACTTCTTTATCATTATACTTAAAATACATCAGTAAATTGCAACATTAAAATTAAAATACCTAATCCCCATACGTAATACGCGAATACTTTTAAAGAGTGACGTTTTAAATATTGAATCATCCATGAAACGGCTATGTATCCAAAAAATGCTGCTGATAACGTTCCGACAATTAAAGATGTACTAGAAATAGATTCTGCTTTCCCTTGAAAAACGTCTACAAATTGCAAAATGATAGCTCCAACAATGGCTGGTGTCGATAGTAAAAAAGAAAAGTAAGCAGCAGTTTCACGGTCTAATTTTCTCCATAATGCAGCGACAATTGTCATTCCAGAACGGGAAATGGCTGGAAAAATAGCAGCAGCTTGAAATGAACCGATAATTAATGCGTCTTTATATGTTATGTCATCCATTTTTTTACAACCATTCTTTTGTTTATCTGCCGTGTAAAGAAAGAATCCGGTCACTAAAAACTCCCAACCGATCGTGATTCCTGTTTTTGAAATATCTTCAAAGAAATCTTTAAACAATAAACCAATTACAACTGCGGGTATTGTCCCAACGATAAGTAATAACATGAGCTTTGAAAATGGGTTTTTAATTAAATATATAAATTCTTTTTTATAATAAATAAAAACCGCAAGTAAAGTCCCAATATGCAGCATCGTATCTAAAAATAAGCCAGCCTCATCTAATCGGAACAAATGCCTTCCTAAATAAAGATGTCCGGTACTACTGATTGGTAAAAATTCTGTTAAACCTTGAATTATACCTAGTATGAAAGCTTCTAACCAATTCATGATGGTCTCCTTTCTCTTTTGCTTGTACCAATATATGAGGGTTAAATTTTCGATATGAAAAAAACTATATTTCTCTATGAATTTACTTTTCATTTATGGATATATATGTAAAGAGGGTTAAGGAGGGTTATTATGTGGAAGCACACAAAATTCGGTAATGTATTACTTTGGGTGGGCCCTATCCTTGTATTTTTAGGACTATGTATGACAAAGGTTATTTCAGATATTCCTTTCTTTGAGGGAAAACATAAAACGGTTGGTATTGTACTTATATTTATAGGTGTAATCTGTTTTGTTGCTGCTAATCATTTGAAAAAAGGAGAAAGATATGAAGAATAAATCTAAATAAAAAACAATCCTGGCATATTAGCTAGGATTGCTTTTTATTAATGTTGATTATTTGTAGAATACTTTATCAACGTTATATTTCGCTTTGTATTCATTAATGATATATGTTTCGTAAATTTCTCTTTCTGTTGGATCTTCTACGATACATGCATCAATGCGGTATACTTCATCACGGTGATTTTTAATTGGTGAAACATTATCTTCAAAATGCTTCTTAATACGTTGTCTAATTTTACGAGCTTTACCTACGAAAAGAAGTTCGTCATTAATATTGTAAAACATAAAAATGCCGCCTTTATCTCTAGGGAACAAGTGGAAATCGATAAATCCATTAATTGGAGTAATGATTGGCTCGTCTCCTTTAATAACTTGTTTACGTTCAGTAATTGAAACATCAGCTTCAGGAATATTAATTTTAATCAAGTTCATTCACGTCCTCTTTTATTATAAAGATAAATAATAGCATACATAAGTAAGAAAAGCTATGTTCAGAGGCATATTTCATTTTATAATTCAAATATTATAGGTGTATCATGTAAACTTTTCTTCCAAATCATATGATCGCTGGATTCTCCCCAGTAATCTTTCAATACATAGCTAGGTTTTCCAAACTTTTTCGTCCATATACTTTGCGCATCTTTATATCCACTATCTAAACAATATTCTGTTATCCCTCTGCTAAGTAATGTAAGAAACATTGTATGTAGTAATAAACTCCCTATTCCCTTTCTCTGATACTCCGGAAGTATGAATACAGTTCCTATTTCATACAAATTTTTAAGTACACCACCTGTACAACTATTAATCAATGTACTTGCTGGACCGATTTCGATTGTTCCAATGATTTTATCGTTACTTGTATCAATTGCTAATAAAAAGTAACGACCTTCTCCGTTACTATCAAAATCACTTTTCAAATACTGCTTTTTTGAGTTAATTTCATTTTCTATGTCATCCAATGATTGTGACAATCCTTCATTTTTGTATGTATTCGTAATAACGATACGGAAAAATAAATATAGTTCATCTACATCATTCAAATTCGGTCTTCTAACTGCAACGTTAGTCATGAATTCAATCTCCAATCCTCATTATGCCATTGTCAATACAACACTTTATATAATCTATTCATCATTATTCTGCAAAAACCTGCATAAATCCAACAGTATAGAAAGCTCATTATAGATATTGATAAAATAATTTTTATATCCATAGCTGTATGAACAGCAGGACCAAGTACCGGAAAACGGAAAACATCGAGAACAATCATAATACCAATAATTAGACAAGTTGCTGAAAAGGAAACAATCCAAATTCTCCTCTTTAATTTTAAAAAGGATACTCCTAAGGCTAGACCTAATAAGCCTGTAGTAAAAGGAAAGACAATTAGTTCACTTGGCTCAATAATAAATAATAGAAAAATAGTAAGAATATAAGAAAGTATTCCCTCACGAATAGAATAGAAAATAGCAAAAAAAATCGGTAATGTCGAAAATGGACTAATGAGCAAACCTATACCAGGAACTAGGTTTCCTGCTGCTTGAAACATGGTGGCTAATGTACTCATCAAAGCTGTAAGTACTAACTTATTCGCAAGGGACAATTTTCTTTTATGAACAAAGCTCGTATCATGCTCTATCATCAGTTGATACCAATAACGTACAAACCAATTCATCAATATCTCCCCCTAAAGATGCCTCATTCATTACTTTCTATATTATTCATACACTAGTGGTTTATGAGCTGCTTTCTACTTGTTATGAATTACTATATAATAAAAGGCTTTTAGGGGGATAAATTGTGCGTTTTAAAACAAAATAAATTCCTTGGATTATTAAACTACGAGTGTATATCGTATCAGGGAATAATTTCAAAAATGGTACCTTTGTTAAAATCAGTTACTTTCATAGAACCGTAAACTCCTAAATATAATTTAGTTTGATTCAAATTTGTTCCTAAACTCATATAATAAGCTGCTTGCGTACCAAAATCATAATTGGTTTCAATAGCATGAAAGTCAGCGTGTTTACCGTCTGTACCTGCTCTAGTATAGGCTAAAACACCCTTAATTGGAGACTGAGATTCTCCTTTCTTGGCAAGGTCAGTAAAAACAACGCTACCTGTTAAATTTGGAATTGCATTTCCCATATATGGCTGAACTCCTGTAAGGGAAGTTCCTCCAAACTTATCGGGTCTGGAATCTTGATGAAAATAACTAAGTAGAGGCAGAATACGCCTCGCTGAAGTTTGTATTGTTTCATCATAATAAGTCATTGTTCTTTCATCCAAAGTCTGATTTTCGGAACAATGCCGTATAAAAGAAGTAGGTAAATCCCCTTCCCATCCTCGCCACCCAAAATTGATAACCCCATCTTGATTGGGAGTTAACCTCATAAAATGCATTTGAACAAGTTCTGTAACCGGTATAGGTTTATATTGAATAAATGAAAAAATAGACTCTACAATATCTTGTCCGACATTTCCGGCGTATTTGATATATTGATTATAAAACCTTTGAAATGAAATGCCGGTTATATTACGTACTCCTTTTGCAATTACTGTAAGTGTTTCTTGTATAGATAAAGGGAGTTCATTAAAGCGTGTAACTACAGGAGGGTTATTTATAAATGTATTTTTACTTACATCGATTTCAATTATTTTACCTGCTATTTCTAAATCATCTTGGCTTAAATTAAATGGATCATAACCTGATCCGCCATCTCCATTTGTAAAAACAAGTTTTCCAGTCTCAGGTGAAAAGTTTAAACTATTGACTCCGTTATGATTAAAAAATGGTCTTCTTACATTCAGTAATGTTCGTCGCTTTTGAGCTTGACCATTAGATTGTAAAGTCCATTCTTCTACTGTATCAATGTGATCATATTGCGTATTTCTATTAACCCACTTTAAATTTAACGTTTTAGGGTCACAAGGATTCGGTTTAAATTGCTCAGAAAATGCACCTGGTCCTTGAGTTCCAGCTACTGAATAATGAAGATAAAATAACCCATTTTGATAAAATTGTGGATGGAACGCAAGTCCAAGCAATCCGCGTTCATCATAACCGCTACTAGAAACACCTTCTTCAAATGTACCTAATTTAATAATTAGGTGACGAATATCTAAAAATATCTTTATAACTCCATTCCCTATGTAAAAAATCTCTCCTAATTGGGTTGCGATAAATAGTCTTTCGGTCGATTCGCCTGGAAGTATTGTTGTTTTCAATACGGTTGGTAAATTTATATTATGAACAATGGGTCGTAAACTAACTTTAACTTTTGTCAATTAACTGTACACCCCTTTTTCTTCTTTTTATAGAAGAATATGATTAGAGTAGTTCTGTTAGTATCAAATAAGTCGTATTCCTTTTTATTACAATTTTGTATATAATATAATTATAAATAATATGGGGGACGAACTATGATAATCGTACTACAAATCATCTTACCACTAATTTTCGCAGTCTATTTATTTACCCTCTATCATAACGGGACGTATGGATCAGCTTCATTCATTTTAGCAGTCATGATAGGAATTTTCGGTTTAGAGAATATTTTTCAATATGCTAGTCTAACAGATCATGCTATTTATCCATATTGGGGCAGTTTGAAGGCTGTTGTTATCGTTTTATCAGTCGTATTTCTATTTAAAAAAGGTGGTTTAACAGGGAAATATTGATTTTTAATGCGTTACATATTTTCTTGTTAAATTGCTTTTATTTTATAAAAGCAGAAATATTTATGTAAAAACACGAAGGGATGTGTTACATATGTCTATAAATATTATTTCAATAGTATCTATCATAATATGGATTTTGTTAATTACAGAACTTATAAAACCTTCAAAAGAACAGAATGGACGAAAAATAGTAACTTTAGTAACTGCTGGTTCCGTATCAACACTTATTTTAACGGTTTCATTTATTCAAAATATCCCGTTTTGGAATTGATAGTGATATAACTAACAAAAATATGTATAAATAAAAAGATTAGGATTCACTCCTAATCTTTTTATATTTTGAGGTAGCACCATATGCCCAGTAAGCTAAGATTTTAAGACACCCCCTTAACGAGAACTTTACATTTTCACAATTATTTATGAGAATTCGGCTCGTTTTTCCGTTTTGGGGAAGAATCAATTTCTTAAGTTGATGACGATGTGGATAGTATCCCAGGTATCACAAAATGATGTGAAAAATGACAAAACTGTAAGATAACGAACTATTTTGTAAGGGAAATCACTCGTTTCATTCGCCAATTTTTTCTATAGTAAGGATAAGAAGAAAACAAATAAGATGATATGAAAATGAGTGTTAATGAAGTAAAAGGTTTAACGAAATTTTATCAATCAAAAGGTGCGGTTGCGACAAATCTGATTTTTCTTTACAGGCTGTTCTTAATGAATTCATGAAATGGGATTGTACTTATATTGTAAGGAGTGGGACTATTGAAAACAGTACTATCGGTGCAACACCTAACGAAAGAAATCAAGGGCAAGTTGATTGTACAAGACATATCGTTCGATATGGTAGCGGGAGAAATTATTGGACTACTTGGTGCGAACGGAGCGGGCAAGACAACCACGATGAAGATGATAGTTGGTCTAAGCACAATAAGTGCCGGGGACGTGCAAATTGCAGGTTACAGTATTAAAAGTCAGTTTTCTAAAGCAATCCTCAATGTAGGGGCTGTGATTGAAGCACCTGCATTCTATCCTTATTTGAGTGGGTATGAAAATTTACGACAATATCAGCGTTTGCACAAAAATGCAAGTAAGGACTGGTTGCTGGAGGTAGCCAGTCTAACCGGCATAGAACATGCGCTTGATCAGCGAGTAGGCACGTATTCCATGGGAATGAAACAACGCTTGGGAATTGCACAAGCACTACTGCGAAAGCCAAAGTTGCTTGTGTTAGATGAGCCGATGAATGCACTTGATCCTGCTGGTGTCCGTGAAACCCGGAACTATTTAAATAGAATTGCGACAGATTTGGGCGTAGCAATTGTGATTTCCAGTCATCAACTGTCTGAGATTGAGCAGATGGCACGTCGAGTGGTTATTATGCAGAATGGCTGCTTAGTGACAGAGCAAAGGATTGATGATGGCTTAAATGATGGGGAATTCTGTATCACTCTTCACATTGATAATGTTGAGCTTACAAGCGAAGTTTTGGTTAACTTGTTTGGGGAAGATCATCATGCATTGGATTATATGCAGACAGAGAAATTATCTAACGGTGTGCATACTATAACAGTAGCTCTTGATGAAGGGCAAGTTCCAATGTTGATTCGAGCATTGTGTGCTGCCGGGGTGGAAGTTCATCGGGTGTTGTCGACACATACGAGTTTAGAGGATAAGTTTTTAAAATGGACAACTGCGCGTGGTGAGGTGAGTTAAGTTGTTATGGAATGAATGTTTGAAGATAGTGAATAAAAGAATCTTTATTCTTTCACACATTGGTTTTATTGTGATGACGGTACTGTTATCTTGGGCATACACCAGTGATCTCAAGGCTGATGATACGGTGGCTCAAATAGTAAATGCTTTGCTTGGCCTATCGGGAATGCTTGTTATTCTACCTTGGGTGATTGTTTTGTCACCTCTTATTTGGACGGATGAGTATCAATATGGAACTCTGAAACAACTGTTCCTGCATACATCCGCGCGCTCACGGTTGTATGTTGCAAAAATTGCTGCGATGATTTTGCTCATCATTACGGGTATTGTTAATATATGCATTGTTTCTTTGTTAGCGAATCTTCTGATGGCTCCCCAAAACATACAATGGGGCGACATGACGGATGTTATATATTCTATTGGAGCAATCGCATTGCAATGTTGCCTATATGCAAGTCTAGCATCCTTGATTGGCGTGTGGACGAGATCAGCTGCTATCGCAGTAGGCAGTAGCTTAGTGCTATACTTTTTACAAATGATATTTGGAGGTAGTCTCTTATCTACATCATGGACACACATTCTATTCATTCATCATGATGATTTAAGTGTCTATTGGAGCACGTCACAATATAAATCGGAATTAGTTGGCTTACTTATGTCGTTAGCGATAGATATCACCTATATTTTGTTTTTCTTTGCAATTGGATTATGGATGTTCGTCAAAGAGAGAGGAGCAGACTAAACATAACACGGAGCTAAAAATGAGCAAAATAGAATACAGTTATGTCGCTTATACCAATACTCGGGATAAGGATATGGAAGATAAAATAATGAATGTGAAACAATGATAAGTGATAAGTGATTACGCTAGTCTAGTTAACCAGCAGCAATCTAGTACTTTATTTTTTTGTCAAAGACTACCGCTGATTTTACATTAAAGTCAATAATTGAAAAGTTAGAGAAAAAGAATAAAGAGTTTGAAGAAGAAAATAAAGCCTACTGATTACTTCATGAAGTTATAAAATTAGTACCGTACATATTAGACATATCTGAAATATACGGTACTAATTTTACTATTGATTCACTTATCTAACTTAAAGATAAGTATGTGGTCCTTTTACAATTTGAATTTCTTTTTAAGCTTCTTATATTTTCTATACGAACGTCTAACAATGTTTAACATAAAATACGGTATTTTAACCGGGAAAGGTAATTTATATATGAAAGGAAAATAAAAGGTGAAATATGCCTTTTCTAGGTCTCTCCACTTACTATCTTCTTTTGTTTTTAAGAAATCAGATACATCGACTACATATCCCCTTCCTTTTTCCATCATCACATTTTTCCCGTGAACATCACAAGGAGTTAACCCTTGTTCCCTCGCATACTCTAAAGCCTCATTAATATCAAGTATTACTTGCTTAGGAATTTTAATACCCTTATGAATAGCATCGTATAAGGTAATTTCTTTTAAACGTTTCAATACTATGAAATTTTCTCCTTTATATATAAGCTTTGAATAAGAAGGATGATTTCCAATTCTTCGGTATACTTCTGACTCTTTTTCAATTCCTTCTCCTTCTCGCACGTAAACTTTCACTACCCAATCTTTGTATTCTCTGTGCATGAATACTGCGGCATAATTACCTGTTCCTAAACACTTCCAAAGTCTAGGAATATCTTTAACTACTACAGGCTCGAATTCATCCTCACTTCGGATGCTTACCTCTTTTAATAATTCGTCATTTATCAATCCCACAAAACTATTTATACTCATCATTCCCACTCCGGTTTTGCTAAAAGGGGGCCCACCCACATTTTAACGAAAATATACACTAAGCGAATTTTAGCATAAAACGAGTCATCTTTCTTCTTAAAATAAAAAGCTAACTCGTTTTATTTAAACTGTTGAATACTTAATATTTATTCCGTTATTCATAGCCAAAAACCGTACGATATAAAAATATTTCTAATTATTTTCATTTTTTCAGAGTCAACTGTATAGGGCTTTTCTTAGTACAAGTTCTCTTCGTTCATTACCCATGCCAAATCTATAAAACATTGTTTAGAAGTGTAGCAAAGGTTTGTTAATGGTTCAATTCTTGTTCCACTACTATCTTTGTTAGCTAAAACTTTTATTGTTTTAATAGTCTTTTGTTTAATTCCCACAATGCTGTTTTGTTGCTATCCCATTTCAAAAACGTTACTGCTTCCTCAAAGCATAACCATTTATAATTGAAGTGTTCTTTAGATAATGATATGTTTTTTGTAGGGACTTTAACTCCAAAAGAAAATTCTTTTATTACATAAACCTCTTCTCCCCAAAGGAATCCTCCAACTACATCTTCTACTGATAGTGAAGACACAGAATCTAATTGTATATATGGACATTCTCTTGTAATACGAGCCTCTTCAAACGCTTCCCGTTTTGCTGATTCAATAGGAATCTCACCGTCTTCTCCGCCACCAGCTATTCCTTGCCAATAACCATAATCACTTCGGTTAAAAATGGCATATTGAATAGAATCGGCAGTTTTTATATAAGGAAATATCAATACTTGATATGGTGCTCTCATTACTTAACCTCCTCTCGAAAATAAGTTTTAAATCAATATGAATAAAGAGCCGCCATCACAATTCTACATTATTAATGCAGGTTTATAATGTCGGCCCTCTATTTTTAAATAATTTTATTTTTCATAAACAGGCTTACTCTTAACAGAGGAAAAACTGATTATTTCTTGTCGAATTTGTTTAGCATGGTTTTTCCTAAATGTTAGCAGTACCCTATATTATTCAATTGCGCCAGCAACATCATAATCATTTAAATCTAATTCAATCGTTTGTCCGAGCGCTAGTTTAGCAAGTTCCGCTCCTAGATATGGACCAGCTGTTAAACCCGAAGCTCCTAATCCATTCGCAACGAGAATTCCTTCAAAGTTAGGTAGCGGTCCGATAACAGGTAAGAATCCTGGTGTAAATGGTCTGAATCCAACTCTCGTTTCAAGCATTGTAGCATTTTCTAAGCCAGGTGCAACTGTTAATGCCTTATGAAATACTTCATGTAAACCACCTGCTGTTACACGATGATCGAAACCAGTATCATTCTCATGTGTTGCACCAATTACGACATGCCCATTGTCAAACGTTAAAATATATTGATCGTTCGGTGGCATAACAACTGGCATATTTTCTGTTGCTGTATTCTCGATTTGCAGATGAACAATTTGTCCTTTTTGGAATGTAACTAAGAAATTAATTCCTAATGGTTTCAAGATTTCATTCGCCCATGCGCCTGCAGTTACAATAACCTTTTCCGCTAAAATTGTTTCATCGTTTACTGTAACTCCCGTAATATGATTTCCTTCACGGACTAATATAGCATCGCCTTTTATGAAAGTTGCACCATGTTTTTTCGCAGCACTTATTAATGCATTGCGTAATAATCTTCCATTTACTCGTGCAGCACCACTAATATGAACAGAACTATATTCGTCTGATAATGCTGGGAATAATTTTTTTGTTTCTTCAGCTGATAAGCGAGTTATTTCACCAATCTCCGGGGCATCTTCACGTCGTTTATAAGCTCGCTCTTCCATTTGATCTAACTTTTTCTCGTCAGTATGTAAACTAATTGCACCTACACGATTATATCCTGTGTCAGTTTCACCGTCTTCTTCTAATTGCTGAATTAACGAAGAATAGTAACGTGCACCACCTTTAACGATTTTATACCATGCTTTATTACGGCGCTGTGATAGCCATGGACATACAATACCTGCTCCTGCATCGGTTGCTTGCCCTAATTGTTGGCGATCCACGATAGTAACATTCGCACCTGCCTTAGCAAGATGATAAGCAGTAGACGCTCCTAAAATTCCTGATCCAACTACAATATACGATTTCATTTCAAACACCTTTTCTCTTTTGCTAATTATATAAATATAAGAACATTCCTTAGTATAATGGAAGGAATGCTTTTTTCAATGTACTCATCACAATTAATTGTTGCAGCATTGTGACTTCCTTAATCATTATTTTTTCTTCTTACGGAATAATTCAATTGTTTTATAGCCTTGTGAAAGGATTTCTATCATTTTCTCTAGACGTTTTTCACGTGTTTTTTCTTGTTTCACAGAAAAAAGATTACGTGCCCAATCTTTTTGGTATCCAGGCGTTAAACTTTGATAAAACTTAAGTTCATTCGGATGATTAGCTAATAATGCTTCAACATCTTTAATTCGATCGGTATAATCGGCAACACATTGACTCATAGCAGATGTTTTTGTTGTTTTTTTCTTTTCACGTTTTAAACCAACAACAGTAAAGACTTCATCCATACTTACCATTCGTGCAAATTTAATATCGCTTTCTCCCACATAACCATCTTCTCCAACGTTTAATGCCGGAAACATTTCATCACGGTGAATAAACGTACTATAACGCGCATTACCTTTTTTCGGATATGCGAAGAATACGTAACCTTTTTCAATTAGTAATTCTTCATTACTAATAATAAAATTCGTTTGTTTCACCATTTCATCAAGCGTTTCTACAAATATAAAGATAGCATCGTGTTCTTTTGAGAATGCAGTTTCTTTACCTGTAAAAATGTCATAATCACTTGGTTCGTTAATAACGACCATATTTGTATACTTATTAAGTTTCAATTTATCAATAACTGACATAATAATCTTCCTTTACATTCAAAATTCATTGTACATACTTTTTCGTACTGTTCTAGTGTATTATATGTATTAAGAAAATCAAACTTTAAATCGTATTATTCTGCTGCAAAAGAACATAATTCTTTACTAGATGGGGTGGTTTTATGCCATATGTAATCCGAGATGAAGGGCTAGTTTTACAAGGGGATGATGGAAAAGAACCAATTTTTCATACATATGAAGAAGCTGAGGAAACATTAAAAACATTAACTATACCGCAGTTTCCGAAACATATTAGAAGAAAACCATTTACACCAAAAATAATAAAGATAGCCGCTTCTGAATAAGAACCGGCTATCTTTATTATTCATAACTTAATAGCAAATAAAGTATATAAAAACTCTTTATATTGATCTTCTGTAATTTCACGCTTAGTTTTTTCCCCATGAATAATTTCGGTTAAACTTGTATTCGTTAATGAAATATGGCCAGAGTTCGTCAACTTTACTGCAATTGGTCCTTTATTAAAAATAGACTTCTCATCTTCTATCACTCTTCTTTGAACATCATTTACTACTATCTCATCAATAATATGTTTATAAAAAGCATGACAAACTTTCCATTCCCCAGCAGCATCTATTCTTTCTAAAACATAATTTCCTTTATTCGTATCTTTCCGTCTCACCCGGTACGAACCATTTTTTGAAGAAACCGACTCGCCCGTAAAAGGTACAGGAACAAGAGGTACTAACGAAGCTATACCTACATCAATTAAATACTGTACATTATCATAAGTTAAAATAATTGTTATATGGCCATCCTCAAGTGCCCATGCATTTATATCGTTTTTATAAACCGTACCTAATGCCAGTTGTACATCATAGCCACAGTCTCTTAAGAAATAGTAAAAAAGAGTATTTAATTCGTAGCAAAGTCCACCATGGGAACTAGTTAAAATTTTCTCTCGTAAGTTTTCCAGAGAGATTTGATTCGTATTTCGTGCTATAACATCTAAATTCTCAAATGGTATAGTGTGCGCAAACGAAAAGAGTATGGTAGGTAATTCTTCAAACGTTACATCATTACGTTTTTTAAGATTTAATCTTGTGAAAAGCTGATCTTGTAAACTTGTCATATTTAGCACCCCTTAAAAATTTATAAGTTTAAATAATATATGCTGATTGTAAATTTTAAGGGGCACTGTAACAATCTACATTTCATTTAACTGTACCGGTACAAAAATTACGATTCACATAGGAGGTGTCATTACACATGTTTTTTGTAATCACTTCTTTTTGGGGCAAATCAAAAGCTACGAATATAAATTTAATAGTTTATCTATAGGCAAATTATTACTATCACTTAAATCAACAAAATATTGAAGTTGCCACGTTTGGCTCTTTTTAGCTTGATTACTAACAGTGGTATCCCAAACAGGATAAATTCTCATTGCCATTTTCCCTGTTTGACTTTGTGTTCTCAATATTTTTTCTTTAAGAAGAATCTCTTTAGGAAAAATAAATTGCCCTAGTTTATTATCAGCAATACAAGTGATTACTAATAAATCAGGAGCAGCTTCATAAGAGAAAGCTCTATTTCGCATATTTTCATCTTTCTCCCAAAAAGAAACAAATTGACCAATTTTATTAGGTGTAACTTTTGATTTTCTAAAACGAATGGTTTTGTTATTTAAGTGGAATAAACATCCGGCATATTCTGCGTTTTGCTTTTCTTCTTTTAGATTCGTAATCATTAAGTTGTTAGGTTTGTAAACTATATTATTTAAATTTTGGATTATATTATTAAAATTGTTCAAAAAAACTCCCCCTTTATTCATCTCTTAGTTTACCACAAACATCAGTTCTTCTATATCGTATATAATTATGAACTAAGTGAAATGGGGGAATTTAGCAGGATATAATTATTACTTTAATGTACTTAGTTTTTCAATTGCTTGTTGTTCAGTTGCTAAGTAAAAAATGTCATTTCCTTTATTACATTCATAAATAAAATCTTTTAAGCTTTTACTAGTATACATAGAGAAATCTCCAACAATAGCAATCTTTACCTTATAGTTTATAAACTTTTGAAGGATATCGCCCGCAAGCCGTGTTTTTAGGTCAAAGAAATCTTCACTTATTAAAGATTTATGGATAATAATATGTTTCGCATCTACCTCATTTTGAACTGTTGCCATAGTATCTAATGCAGACTGAACATCCGATATTAATACCTTATCGTTCCTAATGACCGCAATATTGATTCCATCGATTACTACTTTCTTTATTTCCATAGTCCCACCTGTACAGAGATAATAAAGTTGTTTAATTTACAATAAAGTCATTTAAAAAATAATATAGTAGTTTAAAAATCCTTCTTCTACTAACGAGGCAGGTTAGTGGAAGAAATAGCAAGTGGGTTTAACTAGGAGAAGTGTCGATGACATTACAGAAGACACCGAGGTGTCTTCTGTTTTTTAAATTAAGGATATCGATAAATTAAGATTCATTTACTTAACATTGTACTTATTTTCGGACCGAGGCATCTAATCGGTGAGTATATACAAACCAAGTAATGCTTGCTGTTAATAATGTTGACGAAATTAAAGCTGTAAGAACACTATATGTTTGCCAAATAAGTATCGTTGACCAATCGAAGGCAAAAAACATTATACACTGGGCAATAGTAGCGATTAGGAAAATAATTGTTACGATTGTTCTCTTTTTTGTCATTGGCTGCTGCTCATTCGTTTTCCCTTTTCTTAATCCTAAGAAAAATAACAGAACGGCTAATAGGCAAAGAATAATTGTGGTAGACGACAAAATGATGTCCAAAAGCTGTGTGCCACTTAGCTCATATGACTGAGTTAGATTGCCGTTTAATATATTTTTAACTTGTAGTACCAGGTTTATATTGGTATTTGCGCCGTTGCTCAGTAAGCAGATGGCTGTTCTTTCATTTGGCAGTATGGCTACTTTGGTACTAAAATTTGGATTACCCCCAGTGTGTTCTATAAACGTTTGTTCGGCGTTTACCGACCAACCTGCCGCATAATACATATCATTGACAGCCGAAACAGACATATCACCTCTATGTGATTTTTCGATGGCCCTGTGAAATATTTCGGGTATGTCCTGCACGATACCCATCTGTATGCCCATCCAACGCGCCATATCTTTTGTATTAGAAATGATATAGCCGGCAGGTTTATTCCCGGTATAATACGGAGCGTTAAATGGAGTTGTTATAAAAAAGGAAGAACGGTAACCCTGTGCTAACTGTCCAGTGGCTTGAGCATCTTCTTTATAAACATACGTCTGGTGAAGACCTAAGGGTAGAAATACTTGCTCCTTCATAAAATCTTCATAGCTTTGTCGTGATACAATCTCAATAACCAAACCCAATACGTCATAATTAACGGTTCCATAGTTATATTGTTCACCAGGAGAGAACGCCAATTCTGCATCTACCAGCGTTTCCACAGTCTTTTGCAACATATCAGGCGTATTACCTTGTGGAATATTTTGAAGATGTCTAATATTTGTTAGGCCGCTGGTATGGTGAAGAAAGTTATTTAGTGTAAGGTTTTGCATATCAACAGGTTTACCTTGATACTTTAACGTAAACCAAGGTAAATATTTTTGGATAGGGTCAGTCATTGATAGCAGCCCTTGCTCTTCCAATAGCAAAATCCCCATACCAGTAAAAGCTTTACTCACCGAGGCCAACTCATAGAGTGTATTTTCACTTGCAGACAGTCCCTTTTCAAGATCTGCATACCCAGAAGAAAAGTAGAACACTTCACCATCAGCAAGTATTGAGAGTGACATTCCAGGCACACCTGACGTACGACAGGCATCATCTAGCAATGCTTGTATTGCCACAGATTTCGAATCTGACAACGCATAACTTTGTGTTACGAATCCTGAGAATAATATAAATATCGTTAATACAAAAACAATAGTCTTTTTCATACACTCTCCTTTCTGAAGAATTATAAGGGTATAAATAACTTATTTTTATAACTATAAACTAAATTCTGATTTATATTTCTATTTATCTATATAATATCAAATAATTGTGAAGAGTTACACTTAAACTAACGGGGGCGTTAGTTTAATAAGAAGTAAACAACTTTATTATTCATTTTTTAAGCATTACATAAGCAGATGGATATAATTTGAAACAACTTTAAAGAGCCTTGCTGCATATAGAATGTAGTAAGGCTCTTATCTTTTTTAATCAAAATTCAATAACTTTATTATCACTATACACCACCCCTTTATAATTTACACAGTATGAGTAAAATTGTTTTACAAAACTTCGTATTAATCATAGATTAAATTAGCCACAGCTATTAAAATCGCCTCTATTTTTTGTTGTAAATATCTATTTTTTATTACTAATACGGTCAATGAAATTAATGATAGTTTCTCTTTTTTATATTTTTTAATATATATATGGGATTACTTTTACTTGTTATAAAAATATTGTGGAGTAACATAACTTAACAAACTATCCAAAGTGTTAATCTCGGCATATGGTTGTATTTTGGTAGTATTCTTGATTTTCTGAGGGTTAAACCACACACCTTTTATATTTGCATTTTGAGGACCAGCAATATCCTTTTCTAAGTCATCCCCAACAAATAAAGTATTTTCCGGTTGTAAATTTAACTTATTTAATGCTAGTTCGAATATACGTTTATCAGGTTTACTAAATCCCACTTCTTCAGAAATAATGATTGTTTCAAAATACTTATTTAAATTCGTGTTAAATATTTTAGCTTTTTGCCTCTGAGTTGAGCCATTTGTTATAATTCCAACTTTACAGTGCTTCTTTATTTGATTTAAGAAATGAATAGTATTTTGGTCTATTGAAAAACATCTAGGGAAATTATTATTCCAAAAATCTTGGATGTAATTGCGTGGCAATCTATACCTTGGCGTGAATTCATCAAACAATGATTCTAAAACTGTCGTTTTATTACTTATGCCATATTCTCTTTTATCGTATTCTTTGAATTTCTGTAACATGTTGCTTTTAGCCGCACCATCTACATTTTCATAACACTTTTCTAAAACAATTAAAAATAATGCCTCTACTGCTTTATCCCTATCAAGTAATGTATCATCTAAATCAAACAGCATCGCTTTATAACCCATCAAATCATTTCACAACCTTTCTAGCATTATATAAATCTCTCCAAGTTTGTACCTTTAAACTTTTGGTTTAGCAAGAACATTGTTATGTAGTGATTAACGATTAAATAGAAACTAGATGAAAGAAATCCAAAGTTCTCGGCGCACACTCTAGTATTACGGTAGCTTCTTCTATATTGAAATTCCTTTTCCTCTTTTGGTAAAGAAGCAAAAGTATATTTTCGCGAATTTTAAGAAACTACATACAATTCACGTTATTATACATTAGTTTTTCGTAAATATTAATCGTACATCAATTCATACGATAAGTTTTTTAAAACAATTATTTCTCCATAAAAAAGTAATATAGCTAATAATATTTTTTAGTAGTAAACGTCCTATGAAGTTTACTACTGTATCTCCACATAAACTCCAGATAGTACGGCTATAATGACTACCAGAGGTGATATTATGAAAAACTATCATATTCTCGTGGTAGAGGACGATCAAGAAATTCAGGAATTAATTAAACAATTTTTAATGACACAGCATTATACAGTGGTAGTCGCTTCAGATGGACTAGAGGGTATGACACAATTTAATAAGCAATCATTTGATTTAATTCTTCTAGATGTCATGATGCCCAATCTTAATGGGTTTGAAGTTTCTAAAATGATTCGAAGTCAGTCAAACGTACCAATTATTATGCTAACTGCGTTGGAAGAAGAGGAAGATCAAATGAAAGGATTCGACCTTGGGATCGATGATTATATAACAAAGCCCTTTTCATTTCATGTTTTGATTAGACGAGTCGAAGCTGTACTTAGAAGAAGTTATGATAAAAATGTAAATAATCATTTGATATTTAAAGAAGTGCGTATCGATGTGGATGCATATAGAGTATATGTAAATGACGTTGAAATTATATTAACGACAAAAGAGTTTGAAATTCTACAACTACTATTTCAAAATGAGAGAAAAGTACTTACAAGAGAAAATATCGTAGAGAAGGTTTGGGGGTACGATTATTTTGGAGAAACACGAATAATTGATACACATATTAAAAATCTACGTAAAAAATTAGCTATCCCTTATATTAAAACAATAAAGGGTATTGGTTATAAAATTGATGAATAGTATTGTGAAACTCATGAAGATGAAGCAAATTACTTACAAACTCTTTATGACTACATCTCTCATTTTGTTATCCTTTGCAGTATTGATTTATTTAACTTTATACTTCTTTCTCCCTACGTTTTATGAGCAATATAAAACAGATCAACTTCAAACAGGGATAAACGAAATCATTGATAAATCTAAAAATCTTACGTTTCAAGATGCGATACCACTTTTTGATGAATACGCAAAAAAAAATAATGCGATGCTTTATCTTCAAAATAAAGAAGGAGTAATTATTTACTCTCCTTCATTTTCTTTTATTCAAAGTGGTACGCAAAAAACAGTAGTTACTAAAGCAACACGATTCGAGAATGCAAGTACCCTTAGCAATTCATATAACGCTACGAAACCAATTCAATTTCAAGATGGTAGTTTAACGCTTGTAGTGTTTGCTACATTTCAACCGATTGATGAAGCTTCACAGGTTTTAGTACGCTTTCTCCCCTATATTAGTATCATTGTGCTCGTTATTGGTATAGGGAGTGCTTATTTTTATTCCAGGTTTATTACAAAGCCACTTATTTATATTAATGAAGGTGCACAAAAGATGGCAAATTTAGATTTCTCCGAAAAAATTGAGGTTCGCTCTACAGATGAGTTAGGAGAATTATCTAATAGTTTGAATGACATGTCTATTAACTTGCAACAAGCTATGTTTGATTTAAAAAAAGCAAATGAACAATTAAAAAATGATATTGAAAAAGAAAGAGAAATAGAAACAAAACGCAGAGAGTTTTTTGCGATTGTAGCACATGAATTAAAGTCCCCTCTTACTGTAATGAAAGGATACTTAGAAGGAATGATATACAATATTGGCCCTTATCAAAATCGCGATCAATATTTAAAGAAGAATCATCAAATTATTGAAAGTATGGAACAATTAGTTCGTGAAATTTTAAGCGTATCGAAATTAGAACAACACACCTTCAAACTAAAAGTAGAGAAAGTTAATCTTTCAAAATTAATAGGGACAATTACAAAAGATCTCGAATTTTTTGCTTCTCAAAAAAACATCGAAATAATAAAAGAAATTGATTTTGGCCTTGCTATTTATACAGATTGTGCCCTTTTAGAAAAAGCATGTAAAAATATTGTCCATAATGCGGTTATGTATTCACCACATAATGAAAAAGTCTATATAAAGTTAAGTGAGGATTCTAAACAAAGTCAAATCGAAATGCAAATTATAAATACAGGTGTCAATATTAAAGATGAAGAGATACAACAAATTTTCAAACCATTTTATCGAATTGAAAAATCAAGGAATCGAAATACTGGAGGAAATGGTTTGGGGCTATATATTGTTAAACAAATTCTTGAAACGCTAGATATAAATTATTCAATAAAAAATATGGAACATAGTGTACAATTTTGCATGAGTATTCCATTATCTAAACACAAAAACAAACAAACTCTCCTTTAAATAGGACGAGTTTGTTTGTTTTTGTGGTAAGTATAAACTTATTAACAGGTTTTTCGTTTAATGATATATATTGCTTCTTAAATGGTAATTATCATAAGTGGTGACAAACTGTATTCAATTTACATATTTATCTTTTACTATAACAGCAAAAACGAAATTCCGCTTAGCAGCAAATTAGATTCTCTTATTTGAGATGCATTTCATCTATGAAACTGAAAAGGAAGATGAAAAATGCATATTTCCCTCCATTTTTCAGATTAATTTAAAATTCTTTTATGGTAAGCTATATGTAAAGATTAAACATAAAACATAAAGGATGATTCGTATGCAAATAAGGCCACAAGTAAGTGAATATAACTCCTATTATGCAACGTATACCAACTTGGTATCAGACGGAAATATCATACATATTCTAGAACAACAAATGAAGGAAACGAATCTCTTATTAAAGGAAATTTCTGATAGTGAGGGACTTTTCCGGTATGTTCCTACTAAATGGAGTATAAAAGAAGTAATGGGTCATATAGCAGATACAGAACGGATTATGGCGTATCGATTGCTATCTATCGCTCGAGGCGAGACAGCAGAACTTCCAGGCTATAATGATGATATGTATGTTCTTAGAGCTGCTTTTGATAAGCAATCTATGCAAGATCTTCTTGAGAATTTAATAGTTGTTCGCCAATCTACCCTGTATTTACTTAGAAGCTTAGATAAAGAAGCTTGGTCACAAAGAGGAAATGCGAATAATTCTGAAGTTACAGTTCGTGCATTAGCATACATCATTGCTGGTCATGAGCTTCATCATCTTCAAATTATAAAAGAACGTTACCTTGGTTCTGATGTATATCCAGCAACTTAATATTTGAAGAAAAAGAGTCCTATTTATGTAGGGCTCTTTTTCAGAATTTATAACGGATTAGCGCTTAGAACCATGGCAATTAAATGTCTTTATTTATAAAATTCACCACATAATATATATGTTATCCCCTCTTATTCTGTACATAATTTTATTTAGGCTGATATACTATAAACACAATAGTTCTGGAAAGGTGATGATATTATGTATGAACAACAAAATAATAGAGATAGAGATCAAAAAATGATGTTTTCTATGCAAGGAGTTCCCACAAATAAAATTAACATGAATCAATTACCTAAATGGATTAGTATTTTTGGCTATTGTGCCTTTGGTTGGATGATAGTATTTAGTTTAATTATGATTGTAGGTTTGATTCTACAATAACTATACAGATACACAGGTAAATGGGACAGCATTTAGATTATATATCTAGGTATTGTCCCGTTTTTTATGTGTAATTATCCCATGATAGGTAACCAATTATAATAAAAAGAACTTGTAGAATATCCTACAAGTTCTTTTAAAAATATTATTAAAACGGGAACGACAAACTATTTTAACATTCAGTACAGGGAGACCATTTTGATTATGGCTTGATTTTATTATAAATCAAATATAAGCTTTTGAAAGGTCTAGTTTTTGAAAAATATGTGAATTAAACAGCTACGATGTTTATATTAGATTTCATTTATGACTAACTTCTTCTTACTTAAATACACTGCACGATCTGATTTTTTAGCAACCTCCTGTGAGTGAGTCACAACAATAATGCATTTATTCTCTTTATGTGCAAGTTCTTGAAACAGTTCTATTATATCCATTGCGGTTTCCTCGTCGAGGTTTCCTGTCGGCTCATCTGCAATCAGTAAATCAACATTACAAGATAGTGCTCGAGCAATTGCTACACGCTGTTGTTGTCCACCGCTTAGTTGCAATACGTTTCGTTTCGCTTCAAGTTCTGTGAGTCCTACCCTCTTTAATAATTCTAATGCTCTTGCTGTTTTATTTTGCACTTTAACACCTGTAATTTCCATTGCTGTTAAGACATTTTGAAGAGCGGTCATATAGGTAATTAAGTTATAAGATTGGAAAATTACAGATACATTTTGATTACGGTATCGATCCAAACCAATTTTTCTAATATCTTTGCCATTATACAGTACATAACCATTTTTAGGGACATCCAGTCCACAACCTAAGCTCAGAGTTGTGGTTTTACCAGATCCAGATGGTCCTAAAATCGTGTAGAAATGTCCTTTTTGAAAAGAAAAGTTAACATTATCTAGTATCGCTACATTTTTCCCATTACTTTCATAATAATAATCCAAATTTTTAAACTGTAAAATCGTCTCCATATCGAGCCTCCTCATTCATCTTTTAAAAGAATTTGTTTTGGGTTTAAACGTAGAATAGATAATGCTGGAAGAAGCGTTGCTATTATAGCAATACCTAGTCCAATCCCCCCCATTTTCCCTACATCTTCTCCTGTTACACTTACATCAATTTTATCAATTGGATCTTCTTTTTGATTTTGTAGAGTACCACCAGGTCCAGCCATCATTACAGTACCATGTTGCGAGGTATCTGTTTCTTCGCTCGCAGTAGCTATTTCATTCGAAAGTAAATTATCCCCGATATATTGAGAAACTTTAGCTCCTGTTGTTATGGATAATCCAAATGCTAAAATAGCGACACATACTACTTCTACTACGAACTGTGCCATCAGTTTCCACTTTTTCTCTCCAATGGACAATAGAATTCCCATTTCTTTACGACGTCCTTTAATTGATAGCATAATGATTAATCCTAAAATAATCGCACCTGCAATCGATACAATATAAATAATCATTTGAGAAGTCGAAGAGATATTTTCGATAGGACCAATCATTTGCTTGTACAATGAATCATGCGCATCTAATTTATAATAATTAAAATCAATATTAGATTTTTTTGCTTCTTTTTTAAATGCATCAATATATTGTGGGTCATTCAAGAAATACACGACTTGAACACTACTTATACCTTGATCCACTTCTAATTTTTTCATAGTTGAATGTGGCATATATAGTTTATTAGCCGGATCCATTATAGGAGGAGCCTGTTGACTCATTGCTTGCTCATTGGTTTCGTAAATACCGATAATTTCAACCTCAAGGGTTTCCTTCTTATCCCCTGATTGTACTTTAACTTTGTCTCCTACTTTCAAATTGTTTAATTCCGCTAATCGTTTTTCCATTAAAGCTACATTCTGATCCTTCATTTGCTCTGTAATTGGTTTTCCATCAATGATTTTACTTTTTCCGTTTTTAAAGCTTTCTTGTAATGCAGTCTTGCGAACTCCCTCAATCATAAAAGAAGCATTCATATCTATTTCTGTACCAGAGCTTGAACCGCCTCGCACAGCCGCCATTCCCGCTTTACCTTCTTCTTTTCCTTCTGAAGCTCCTACTAGTTTAAGTCCATCAGAAATACCGAAAGTGTTAGCTATGTAATTATAGTCTTTTACATACTTGTACTTTGCTAATTGATCTGTTTCTTTTGTATCGAGCTGCGGCGGATTTGGCATTTCTCCAGTTTCCTTAGCTTTTTGACCTAATTTGTCGAAATCAAGACCTAAAGTAACATCTGCACCAAGTTTTTTTCTTGCAGCATCCGCTGCTTTTTTTGATGCATTTTGGATTGTGTAACCTGAAAGAACCAAATTTGTAACAATCAGAAAAACTGCCATCAAAATTAATGATGTTCCTATCCTTTTTTTCATACTGAGAATTGCTCGTTTCATAAAATTCATTTTTTCTTACCTCCTTGATATCTTGTATTCTATATAGGTTATCTAGAGTTTATATGGAGCTAATCGGTAGTTTAACTAGAGATATAAGGAGTTTATGTGTAGTTATTTACCTGTTTCAGAAAAGCTAGAACACAAATTCAAAAACGCAGCCGTTTTTGAATATTGGTAAGGAGTTATTCCGTTTAATAAATTTATATAAAAGAAAAGGTTAAGATTAATTTAATGTATGTAGCACAAAAAATATTTACTGTGTAATTTCTATACAATAAATATAGAGAAACCTATTTGGATATCTATAATAGGGATTTTAATATAGTTACTGTATCTCATACAAATCACGTCACTTTAAAAGGTGCATCTTTTAATACGAAAATAAGCAATTTAATATTCTTTTATATGAATAAGAATATTAAATTACTTTTTAGATTTTAGTATAATTTATTTATAGTTTTATTTTATTGCAAGCTTTATAATATGATATGCAAATTTATCACCTACTATTAGGAAAAGAGAATATTTTATAATTAATTTACACCATAAATTTTGTCCATGTTTTAAACAATATGTATTTTGGAGGAGGTTAATTTGATTTTTTCAAAACTCATTGATCGGTACGCCTTATATGATTTACACAAAAAAAGAAGTGTAGCGTTTCAGTATACTTCCCTTTCTAACACTTCATTAAATATAAAGGACATAGAATCTTTTTATAAAGTAAAACCATCACATATTCATTTTGACATTAAGCATTCAAAACAGGAAAAGGAATACATGGCTGGGCAATTCAAATATAAAAGCTCAGTTCAATCCGGTGATTCACGCAACGACTCTGTAACTGGGGAATTATTCTTACATAAAAATGAAAATGCACCTCATATTATCTTTGTTCACGGTTGGAGAATGGATTCTAACGAACGTGTAAAAAAAATATTCCACGACCATATGACCAACCTGAAGTGGAATATGTATTATTTCACTCTACCCTATCATTTTGAAAGAAAACCCGATCAATCCTTATTCAGTGGAGAGTATATGGTAAGTGCAAATATTGAACGAACAGTACAAGCAACTAGACAAGCGATAGCTGATTTACGAGCTTTGATTAAATGGATTAAAGCAAATAAAAATGGTCCCCTGATTCTAATAGGGATTAGTTTAGGCGGATTTATTACTAACTTAACCTCTCTTGTTGAAGAAGAAATTGATGTGTTAGCATCCATTTTCTATGCAAATCGACTTTCTTATTCTATTTGGAATACAATTCCGGGTAAATTTATTAGAGAAGACTTGGAACATCATGGTGTTACGTATGATGATTTAATAGATTATTGGAAAATCACTGAACCGAGTCAAGCATTGCCAAAAGTAAAAAAAGAAAATATTTTATTAATTTCAGGTAAGCATGATCTATATGTGCATTCTGAGGATACAGACTACTTGTGGGAATCTTGGGAAAGACCTCCACGATATATTTATACATGCGGGCATGCCGGGATCGTTCTTAAACGTAAAAAAATTGCAACTGATACTATTGATTTTATTCAAAATCGATTGAACTCCCCACACTTATCAATGTCATGCCTTAAATCGTGAGATTACTAAGTACAAAATCTTATACTTGTATTGTTATATTTTTTACTAGTCACCTTTGTAAATCTTAGCCCCAAGCCTTACACGATTGAAAATAAAATAAAATAAATAACTAAGGAACTAATTTACCATATGGAAAAACATTGCTCAGCATTTTCACCAGTGGTCCCTGTATATGAAATATTACATACAAAAATCTTTATGTATTACGTTATTAATTTAAAAATAAATTATTCATCCATTAATCTATACCATCCATATTTACAGTTATGGATACCCTAATTACATATGAAAAAGAGAGAAGAACATTGGTTAGTTCTTCTCTTTTTGTTTATTTTTAAGATAACCATCTATAAAATTTTGCTTTTCATAATTCTTCATGAGTCTAGAAAAGAAATTTTTCTAATGTACATAATTACAACGACATTAAACCTCTTTGCTCTTAAATCCACTACTTGTATTATTGATTGCATGAAACTCCTTCTTGAGAAAGGTTTTAATTTCCGAATATTCTGTTGACCGTTATAACATATCCAATTTACAATTTAATTGTGGTGTTCTTTCACAATTAAACTACTTAGAATACACTTCATTTATTTGAAAACAATTACAAATAGAGGTGCTAAAATGAAAACTAGAGTAAATCCAGAATTATTACAAGGGTTAGAGATGTTTCCGGATCTCGATTTACGCCCAGAAAATTTGCAATCAATCAGAGAAGGAATAGCTCAAATGAGACCACCTACCGTTGTTGATGACTCTCTTTCTTTAACAGATAAAGTCATTGTTGGGCCTGATGATAATCTGTTACCATTACGAATTTATCGTCCAAAATCAAATCATGAATCTTTACCTGTCTTATTATGGATACATGGTGGAGGTTATATCTTAGGGTCTATAGATGATAACGATGATACTTGTATGAGGTTTGCAAAAGAAGCTAGCTGTGTGGTCGTGTCTGTAGACTACCGCTTAGCACCTGAACACCCTTACCCAGCACCAATTGAGGATTGTTATTCAGCTTTAAAATGGATTGCTGATAATGCAAAGTCATTAAACATTGATTCGAATCGAATTGGGGTTGCAGGAGTAAGCGCTGGCGGTGGACTAACAGCAGCATTATCATTATTAGCACGAGATCGAAAATATCCTTCAATTTGTTTACAAATGCCACTATATCCAATGATTGATGACAGAAATGATACACCTTCAGCGAATGAAATTAAAGAGGGATTTGTTTGGAACCAAAAGGCAAATGAAGCTGGCTGGAAAATGTATTTAGGAGAAATGTATGGAACGGATCAAATCCCTGCCTATGCAGCACCTTCTCGAGCTGAGGATTATAGTGACTTACCGTATACTTACACATTTGTTGGTCAATTAGATCCATTCCGCAGCGAAACATTAACCTATGTAAGCAAACTAGCACAAGCTGGTGTTGATGTGGAGTTTCATTTATATCCAAATGCCTATCACTGGTTTGAAGGGTTAAATCCAAATGCCGATGTATCTATTTATGCTGTGAACGAAATAGTACAAGCAATAAAGACTGGTTTCAAACGAGTATCCAAGGTTGAGGCTTAATCCCATTACAAGAGAAACACTTATAAATAGTATATATGTATTTATCATTTAAATATAATAGCCGATTCTAAATAAGAATCGGCTATTATATTTAAAATCCGCCTAATATATCAAGGTTGAGAAACAGATATAAGATGTTTAGGCGATGTGTTTATTTCCTCTGCTAATGCTTTTATGTTCATCATGATTTGAAGTATTTCTTCTTTTGTTGTTCTTGGGTTGATAGAGCAAAGTCGAATTACTACTTTTTCTTTTAATTTAGTCGTACTTAGCATAGCAAATCCTCTTTGATTAATTTCTTCCACCAATTTTTTGTTTATTTCATGAATTGTATCTGTAGATGTTAGCTCACATGGAATATAACGAAAAGTAACAATTCCTAATTGGGCAGGTGTTACTACTTCCCAATCTTTTTCTTTCCTTAAAAACTCTTCAACTTGTTCAGCTAGCATAATGCCATGATCAATTGCCTCACGAAAAGCTGTAACTCCGAATGCTTTAAAAGAAAGCCATACCTTTAATGCTCTAAATCTACGAGAAAGTTCAATTCCACGCTCCCCAAAATTCACTTTTTCTTCTATATTAGTTTCTGTATCCTTAATATACTCTGGGATCATACGGAATGTTTCACTTAAATATTGGCTATTTCGAATAAGTACACAACCAACATCATAAGGCTGAAAAAGCCATTTATGCGGGTCTAACGTTAAAGAATCGGCACGATGAATTCCACTTAATAACTCCCTTCCTTTTTCACTGAGAATTGCTGCAGCCCCATAAGCCCCATCCACGTGTAGCCATATATCTTCATCACCACATACATCAGCCAATTCATCGAGGGAGTCCACCGCTCCGCAATTCGTTGTCCCTGCATTAGCAATAACACAGAATGGTTTTTTCCCTTTTAATCGATCTTCTTTTATTTGTTTTCTTAAAGTACTAACTGAAATTTTTAAGTCTTCATCTGTCTCAATTCGGCAAATTTGATGCTGTTTAAAACCTAATACTTTAAGTGCTCGATCTACAGAAAAATGAGTTTGGTTAGAAAAATAAACAATCGCATTTTCTATGTCATTATTCAGCTTGACCTGTCTCGCTACAGTAAGTGCAGTCAAATTAGCCATGGAACCACCACTGACAAATAATCCTTCAGCTGAATCAGGGAATCCTAGCATTGATTTTAACCAGTTAATTGTCGTTAATTCAATTTGTTCGGCACCTGCACCTACTATCCAAGCTGTAGGAAATACATTAAACCCACTTGCTAAAAAATCTGCTAATACACCAACATAATTATTAGGACCTGGCACAAAAGCCATAAAATGAGGATGATCCACATGAGTAATTTGATTAAACACATTGTTATTAAGAAAATGAAGTAATTCTTTTGGATTAGATCCGTTTTCCGGAATCGTTTCAATTAGCTTGTCTCTAAAAATATTACTATCAATCGTTTCTGAAACTGGTTTACTTTTTAAATGATTCATATGATCAACAATTAAGTCAACCGCTTGATATCCTAACTGACGCATTTCTTCGGCTGATAACTGTAATTTTTTTGTCATTTGATTTACTCCTATTCTATTTAAAAAGGCGAGTTCTTGCTCGCCTTTTCATTTTTTATAATTTGTAATCACAAATTGTTTGTATTGGATTTTGAAGAATCGTGTTGATTAACCCCTGGATGTGATTTAATATTTCCTGTATTTTCTCTGTTTCATATACCGTTTGATCATATCCAAACTTTATTGTAAGTCTTTCTTCAGGGAAGCACATAATTCCATACTTTACATGTGGCTCATCAACAACTTCGTAATCCGTGATAGCAAAATGTCTGTTTTCATTTGAAGAAAAGATTGCTGGATTAGTTGGATAGTTTTCAAAAACCCAAAGATGGTCAGTCAACTCAGTTTTTAATTCACTTTGCTTTTGTATATCAACAAATGAATAGTATGCATACTCATTACATTTCAATGTCTCTAGTTGTACCTTTTGCAGGAAGTCCACAAAAGATTGCGTTTCTGTCCATGCTAATCGGATAGGCAAAACATTTGTGAACAGACCGAACATATTTTCAATTCCTTCTACTTCGGGAGGTCTGACTGATACTAGGTTAGGCAATACTACTTCTCTCGTTCCGTTGAATTTGCCAAGCAATATTCCCCATACAGCTAGTAATGCCGTATTCATAGTTATATTATTTTTAGTTACAAATGTTTGTAACTGATCAGTCAAATCCTTGTCTAATGTTAAATCCATAAAAGTGAAGTTTAACCCTTCACTTTTAGATGGGACTTTCTTTTTAGGAATACTAATTTTCTGATTGTATCCTGATAAATAATCTCGCCAAAAATGACGTGCTTTCTCATGATCTTGTGCCAAAGTCCAATCTATAAATGTTTCAAAAGGTTTTACTATGGGTAACCCCGCCGTAGTTCTGGCATTTGTAGTTTCGTAGAGCTGGAATAATTCGTCTATCAAAATGCTGACGCTCCAACCATCACATAATAGATGATGGGAACTCCAAATTACTTTATGCTCGTTATTACCTAGTTGGAATATACAGAGACGTGTCATAAGTTCATCATTTTTAAATCCTCGACTTAAATTTTCATTCATCCACTGTTTTAGGAATTCTTGCTGTTCTTGTTTCGTCATCTCAATCAAGTTTTTTATTTCTGAATTTATTTGAACATCATATAGAACAGCTTGCCAAGGTTTTGCTTGTTCATCTTGCACAATTATTGTTCTTAAAGAATCATGACGATCAACTAATTGTTGGAAACACTGAATAAAGAGTTTAATATCCAGCTCCCCCTCAAGTGCCCAAATTGTTTGTTCAAAATATGCATTTGTATCAGGTTCATTCGTAGCATGCTCATAAATAACTTCCTGGAAAGGTGCTAACGGGTAAATACGTTCTATTTTTATATCCGGCATTTTTTCTTGTATTTTGTTAAGTGTATGTTGATTAAGTTGTTTATCTTTAACATTTAGTAATGTAGCTTTATTATCGTTCATTATGTTTACATCATTTGTTTGTGAACTTGAAAACTGGTCTAGCTTTTTAACAAATTGAACCATGTCCCTTAATATAGGAAATGAAAATATATTTTTTGGTTCAAGCTCGAATCCTTGTCGATACAGTCTGACGGACACTTGAATCGCTTTTATCGAATCTCCACCTAAGGCGAAGAAATGATCATTTACTCCAACTTGATCTATTTTGAGTACTTCTTGCCAAATACTAGTTAATATTTTTTCCATTTCAGTTTTTGGGGCAATAAATACTTCATTTTTTTGTTTCTCCGGAGTAGGGAGCGCTTTTCTATCTAATTTCCCGTTTGGAGTCAGGGGTAATTGGTCCAAATAAACAAAATAAGAAGGAATCATATAATCTGGCAAGTGATCTTGCAAATGCTTTCGTAGTTCTGTTGTACTAATATTTTGCTCAGTTACCACATATGCAACTAAAAATTTTATTCCGTTCTCATCTGTTTGATCAATTACGACAGCATGTTCGACTTGTTTATAAGTTAGAAGACAATGAGAGATTTCTTCTAACTCTACTCGATATCCCTGAATTTTCACTTGGTAATCTTGGCGGCCTAAAAATTCAATATATCCCTCAGAATGCATTTTTCCACAATCCCCTGTTTTATATATAAGACCAAAATCAGGATGTGACACAAACGCTTCATTTGTTTTCTTTTCATCATTTAAATATCCTTTAGCAAGGCCCACTCCCCCGATATATAAATCTCCAATTACACCAACAGGGCACATTTTCTTTTCATAGTTCAACACATAATACGTTTGGTTTGCCAAGGGCATCCCGTATGGAATACTATTCCAATGTGATTCCACCTGTTTGACCGGATAATAAATTGACCAAATCGATGCTTCTGTTGCCCCTCCTAGTGAGACTACTTCTGCAATCGGAAAATGTCGTTTTATTTTTTCTGGTAAAGAAAGCGGAATCCAATCTCCACTATGTAAAACTAAACGTAAAGAAGGATATTCAAAATGAGAACCTACTTGCTCCAATGCCAAATCCATGATTGCAGGCACTGTATTCCAAATTGTAATCCCTCTACGTTCGACAGTGCGGATTAATTCTTGCATGTCTCTCGGATCACGAATCATTACTAACATTGCACCTGTGCTTAAAGCTCCGAAAATATCGTATACAGATAGGTCAAAACACATGGAAGAGATACCAATAATACGATCATCTTCATTCACCTCATATTTTTGATTTATGTCTTGAATAGTATTTGTAACCGCTTGGTGAGTAATAATTACTCCTTTTGGTTTTCCTGTACTTCCTGAAGTGTATATAATATAGGCAATATCTTCTGGACCAGCAATAGCGGGCATATCTTCTGTTGTATAAAATGACAAATGATTTTCTTCATAAAGACTAGGTTCTAATAAAAGCTTGCATGAGCTATTTTTTAAAATATATGTTTGGCGATCTAAAGGATGATCGGGATCAATCGGAACATAAGCGGCACCTGATTTTAAAACACCTAACATATTAACAATTGTGTCAACTCGCCTTTTTGCTAAAAGACCCACTTTGTCACCTAGACCAATACCTTGCTCTTTTAAGAAGTGGGCAATTTGATTAGAACGTTTATGAAGTTCCGAGTATGTTAACCATTCTTGTTCAAATACCACTGCTACTTCATCCGGTGTACGTTTTACTTGGTCTGTAAATAATTGATACAGAGTAGTTGAAGGTATTTTTTCTGTTGTTTCATTGTATTGCTTAATTAAAGTTTGATCCGATTCTTTCATCTGCAAAGATGTTATATCGCTTTGTTTCACCAATTGTTCCAATAAGTCAACAAATTGGGAAAACATTGCTTCTATTACATCAACATCAAACAACTCTTCAACATAGTTCCAGCTAATTAATAACTCTCCATTTTTTTCAATTACTACATTATCCAAATACACTTGTGGAGTCTGAGCATGAATATAGCGAAGAGAACCAAGTTGTTCCCAAGAGAAAGCACCTGCACCTGCTAACATCGAGGTGAAAACGATTGGCATAACTGCTTTTGGCGTCATTTGATGATATCGAGTAAAATCTCGAATAAAGTTAACTCCATCGTAATGACGATGTTCAAGGCCATCTAATAAAGTAGCTTGCGTTTCTTTTACTCTAGTAAAGAAAGTTTGCTCTGGTTTTACATCAACATCCAATAAAATAAGTGATGTGAAATCTCCAACAATCTGTTCTACTTCATCATGAACAGGATAACGGTTAAATACAGTCAAGTTAATTGCTAATCGACGTTGATTACTCCAATGTGCCAACACATCACCATATATTGTACAAAGTAGAGCGGAAGGCGTTACCTCTTTCTCTTGTGCTAACTTTCGTAGCTTTGTCCATTTTTTATTATCCAGGATTTTTGTAAGTGATTGGAATTTAGGAGTAGCAATCTCTGCTGGATCCTTTTTTAACAGCAAAGAAGGTGCAAACGGAAAGTCAGGAAGCTTACTTGTCCAATAATCTTTTGCTGTTTTATATTCTTCACTTTGTTCCATTTCATCATAGATAAACATATAATCTTGAAAATCAAAAGATAAAGATTCTAATTTTTGATTTGGTTTATAATAATAATGCAACAAATCCTGTCCAACAATGTTCATGCTTGCTCCGTCCATTAATAAAGCATCGTATCGAAAACATAATAAATACGTGTCTTCTTTTAAAAGAAAAGCTTTCAATTCAAACAAAGGCCATTGCCCCAAAGGGAATACATGGTTAGTCATTCGAGAACGCTCTTCTTGTAAGCGAGCATGTTGATTCCTATCATCTAAATCTATGAGACTCACTATTTCAATCTCGTAATCAGGAACGCTTTGTAATATTTGCTGTTTTCCCTCTGGTAAAATTACAGCTCGCAACATTGGATGACGATGAATTACCTTTTGAAAACTTTTTGAAAGACGATTGATATCCAAAGCTGTTTCATATTCAAAATATGTTTGAGGGGAAATACCACTTAATTCAAACTGTGAATTCCGTCCTATCATATACGCTGTCTGAACTTCTGTTAAGGAAAATGGCTTAGACAAATCTTTAACATGAGTTGGTCTACTTTCAAGGTTTTCCTCTTTATGCTCTAGCTTTACACAAGAACTCAGTTGAGCGATTGTGGGGTGCTTAAAAAAATCTGTTGTACTTATTTTTAAGCCGTCTTTTCTTAATAAATTAATTACCTGAAGTGCTTTAATAGATTCTCCTTTTAATGCAAAAAAATTATCATGAATACCGATTCCCTCGATCTCCATAACTTTTTCCCATGCACGCACTAATTTTTGTTCAATTTCATTGCGCGGAGCAACGTATGGAATTGATACATAATCCGTTTGTGTTATATCCAACAATCTTTTTCTATCCACTTTTCCATTTGGATTCAATGGAATCTCTTCTACCTGAATCATTTTTTCAGGAATCATAAACTCAGGTAATTTATCACTTAAATATTTTCTGATTTCATCAAAAGACACCTTGTTATCCGATACATAGTAGGCAGCTAATAATTTCCTATTTCCATACACTTGATCAACAACGATAGCCTGGTTTATTTCTGGATATTCCCTTAATTGAGTTTCGATTTCTCTTAATTCAATCCGATACCCCCGAATTTTCACTTGATGATCCATTCTACCTAAATATTCAAGTTCTCCATCAGGCAACCAACGAACGAGATCACCTGTATGATACATCATTTCCCCTGCCGCAAAAGGACTCGGTACAAACTTTTCATCTGTCAGTTTATTTTTACCAAGATACCCTCGTGCTACCGCTACGCCAGCAATGCAGAGTTCACCGGGAATTCCAAATGGTTTTAATTGGCCATACTTATTCAATATATAGGAATGATAATTCGGGTTAGGTTTGCCAATCGTAACTTCTTTGGAAGTGCTCAAGTCTTTTACTGTTGCGCAAATGGTTGTTTCTGTGGGACCATAAATATTTAAAATTGTTGCTTCACTGATACAACGAATTTTTTCAACCAAATCAATGGAAAATGATTCTCCTGCTAATAAAATAGATTTTAAATCTTTTAGAAAAATCGCCCCTTCTGGATCACTCAAAATCACTTCCATTCGCGATGGCGTTGATTCCCATAAATCCACCTTATGTTTTTTGACCAAATGAGCCAATTCTTTTGTTGCAAACTGGTCCTCTGTAGCAATTACTACTTTTGAACCTTGCGTTAAAGGAAGACATATTTCTAACAAGGAAATATCAAAAGATACACTAGCAAGAAACAAGAATGATTGATTAGCTTTTACTTTTTCTCTCATTACATTTAAAAAATGAACTAGTGATTTTTGTTCTATCATTACCCCTTTTGGATTTCCTGTCGATCCTGATGTGTAAATAACATAAGCTAAATCATTAGGATTATGTTCTCGTACTAAATTACTTTCTTCACCTTGAAAAAGATATTCTTTATCAAGATACAGTACTTCACCTGCAAATTGTGGCAATACTTCCTCTGTTCGCTTACTAAGTAAATATTTTGCTTGACTATCTTGTAACATATATTCAATTCGTTCAGTTGGGTAGTTAGGGTCGATTGGTAAATACGCTGCTCCTGCTTTTAAAACCCCCATCATACCAATAATCATTTCTAATGACCGATCTACCATAACGCCAATAATACTTTCTTTTGAAACACCTTTACTTTGAAGAATAGAAGCCAATTGATTCGCTTTCTTATTCAATTCTCTATATGTCAAAGATTGATCATTACAAACAACAGCAATTTGTTCTGGAGTTTTTAATACTTGCGCTTCAAACAAATCTTGAAATGATTGAAACAAGTCTATGCCCGTTTGAAAAGTATTCAATCCTTCTAACAACTCTTTTTCTTCTTCTGCAATAATACAAATATCTTTCAATGCCAAATTCGGATTTTGTGAAACTTGCTTTAAAACATAACAATACGAATTGGCAAACTGTTGCAAAGAAGAGAATGAACGGGACTTGCAAGAAATTTGAAATTCAAATTCATTATGTATTTCATTCCATTTTCTTCGTATCCATAGGGCTAAATTATTCTCTGCGTATTCTTCTAGCGAATTTTCATTATGTAATCCTTCCATCCCGATTACAATTTGAAAAGGAGTTAAATTGTGTTTAACTAATAATTCAGAGAGCGGATACTCCTGATTTTCATACCCGAATAAAGTCGTGTGTTCAATCTCATTTACTAATTGTTTAAAGGTGTGATGCGGCTGGATTTCACTTCCTAAAGGAATCAACTTATTAAGATTCTCACTTTGTTCAAGATTCTTTTCAATTATAGGAATACCAATAGTAATTCTTTCTTGATCTGTATAATGTGCCAAACAAACCCTTAAAGCGGCTTGAAACCAGCTAAATAATAATAAATCTTGAGACTTACTTATTTTTTGTATACTTTTACTAAATTCTACATTCACTATGACTTGAACGTATTCACAAGGTGTTTCTTTATTTAGTCGGTAATCGCTATTAAATTTAAATACAGAAAAATCGAGAATCTCGGAAGATAATTGCTCCTTCCAAAACGCTTCTACTTCTTTATTTTCATGAATCGAACTTCGATCTTTAATGTGCATTTTTATCTTTATCCCCCTAATATTCATTTCTTCTACTCGTTAATTTTCAAGCCAACTTCAAGCCCATGGAGAAACACTTGATGATTATCCAAACATAAAAATTGCTGAATCTCTTCAAATTTCATATGACCGACTGAACAAACCCCTAAATTTAATGTCTCAGCAACCATGTTTAAGGTAGCAGTGATAATGCCTGACTCAATACAAGCAAATAAATATCCATCTGAACCGTATTTCGGGATGGAAGCGTTCGCATTATAAACCAAATAAACTGAGAAGGCAGATTGAGTAAATAAATCCTGATTAATTAACTCATGATCACTTTTGATTACTTGATCAATGTTGTTTACAATCACAAGACTATTTTTTGATGGGTTATAATAATAAAATCCAGCTTTCATATCCTCTATACGTTTTGGTTTTACATAAACAAAGATATCAATGGGATAGAGCCCGCCTGCACTTGCGTAATGATAGTATATTTTTTCTTCCCTAACCTGTTTTAGAGTTGATAAGAATCGGGAAAATTCCGAAAAACTAATATGTTTTTCCATATCAAATTGACGACAAGACCTACGTTCCTTGATTATAGTAGGTAGCTCATTTGTTGTTTCAAGTTGAATTTCGGTCGACCGTGCAGCAACGTGCGTGCGATTTAATTGTTTACTCATATACTTATCTAACTTTTCTTTAGAAAAGCGAATCTGGTTGCTATATGGATTTGAAAAAATCTTTTCTTGTGAAGAAAATACTTCTCTTGGGTGTAATATATTACTTACTAACACACGATTTTTTATCATGAGCTCTATGTTTTTTTGTGTCTCTTCTACATTTCCTAACGAAAAGCGCTCTACTAGTTCACTAATTTTCACACCTTTTTGAGCCATAAAATAAAAATCTGGAAACCACTCAGACAGAATACCTGTAAATCTCATTTCCCCTATCAAAACTTCATTATGCAACTTCTCCCAATGCTTAATCGGAGACCAGTAATAAATTTTCTCGCTCATATAACCCTCCATAAACGTTTAACTTATTTTTGAAATGCAATTTTCTAATTTACAAAAATTTTTTCGGATTCTGCTCCTTGTCTCATAGTGATTATAAATACATGCACTTTAACGAAACTTGAAAATAATGAAATAACTTTTTCTTCATTAAAATTTTTTATTTCATCATAAAAAATGATTTCTTTTTGGATATTTCACATCCTTTCCCATAGTAATCCTATAAGGTATAAACCATTTATAACATTGAGAATATTCATGTATTTCCAATGTGAAATTATTGTAATGGATTGGAGAGCGGTTGAATATAGTTATTAAATCAAATAATGTTGAGAAAGTTTTATTTATTATATCAATAAAATTTTATGATGTAATTTATTACAAATAGATTAAGAAAAGAGTTTTAAATTTTTCTTAATCAGTTAGTGTGAAAATATCACATACTATTACATACAATCGAGTTACTTACATTTCATATTCAAAATAGAGAAAAGACACCTTGAATGGTGTCTTTTCTCTATTTTAATTCCATATACTTTTTACGCCTTTGTTATTTTTAAACGATTTGTAGGAGTTAATACAACTCGAACATCTAGTTCGTTATATGTTCGAATATATAATAAACATTATATGAATTACGAATGTATTTCAGGTAATTTTATAAATAAACTCAAAGATATCTTCTCCTCCTACTGTCATAAAAGAAATAATCTATTGCTTATTTCTTTTATTAAATTGTAATATAATTACAGTATGTGAAATTATATTACATTAACTTTAAAAGCGAAGTGAGAATAATCTTCACTTCGCTTTTTTCATTTGCAATCCTTATTAACTTTGCTCAATTCAGTATTTATTTCCACACTCTTCGCTTTTATTTAATTGGTTTTTCTGATTTTAAAACAATGGAACTTAATGCAGGAACTTTAATTTTATTGTCATGGACAACATAAAGTGGTTTACTTCCCGCCTGCTTGCCATCTACTAGTACTTTCCAAGGCCCTTTCGATGGAAGTGTTATTTCAACAGCTTCTCTATTTGCATTGTGAGCCACTGTAAAGTATTCATGTTTATTCCCCTCTATTATATAAGCTACAGTATTTTTTGGAGCATCAATAAATGATACGTGTGTTTTTATTTGCTCTGCAGATGTCATTCGAAAAGCTGAGTACTTTTTGCGTAATTCTATTAAACCCTTCATATAATCTACTTCATTATTAAACGTTGCACGGCGCAGCCAATCCATCTGGTTAATTGAGTCTGGAGATTTGTAACTATTATGATCACCGTATTTCGTCCGCATAAACTCTTGCCCTGCATGTAAAAATGGAATTCCTTGTGATGTTAATAAAATCGAAGAAGACAATTTGTGCATTTGTGTTCGCACTTCATCGCTGTCACCTGGATTAGTTAACTCAAGTTTATCCCATAATGTATGATTGTCATGTGCTTCCACATAAGTTAGCACCTGTTCCGGATCTTGATAGGTAGACGAATTTGTATCGTAGTCAATACCTGCCGTAATACCTTTTTTAATACGATCTTCCATATTTTCCTTTCCATTTATAAAACCATTTTCTTTTTCCTCAAATACACTACCTTTTAACCCATCACGTATATTATCGTTAAAATGAGCAATCCCTTTCATTTTCTCTGCATTTTTTTGATTTGCTTTCAGCTCAGCTGCAAGAGGTGTATTTAAATCCCATCCTTCTCCGTGTAGTATAATAGAAGGGTCAATTTGATTAACAGCTTTACGTATTTCATTCATCGTTTCATAATCATGAATACCCATTAAATCAAAACGGAATCCATCTAAATTGTATTCTTTTGCCCAATATGTGACGGAATCTATCATAAATTTCCTCATCATTTTTCTTTCTGAAGCAGTATCATTTCCTACTCCAGTTCCATTTGCAAATGTTCCATCTTCATTGTAACGATAATAATAACCTGGAACTAACTTATGGAAATTAGATTCAGCAGCGTTATACATATGGTTATATACTACATCCATCACCACTCGAAGATTATTATCATGTAGTGTTTGAACCATTTGCTTTAATTCAGTTATTCGCACAGTTGGCTCATAAGGATTTGTAGAATAGGAGCCTTCTGGAACGTTGAAATTTTTAGGATCATATCCCCAGTTATATTGCGGTTCATTTAAAGTCTCTTCATTTACAGAAGCATAATCAAATATCGGTAAAAACTGAACGTGAGTAACACCGAGATCCTTTATATGATCAAGTCCTGTTTTTACACCTTCTGGCCCTTTTGTTCCTTTTTCTGTTACACCTAAATACTTCCCTTTCTGTTTAATACCACTTTCAGGTTGAATGGAAAGATCGCGTACATGTAACTCATAAATAATAGCATCTTCCGGATTTTTAAATTTTGGCTTTTTGTTTGCTTTCCATTTTTTCGGATTTGTTTCTTCTAAATTAACGACTGCACCTTTATCCCCATTTACAGAAGCAGCACGCACATATGGATCAACCGCTTCAGTCCACTTATCACCAATTTTGACCTTATACGTATAAAAGAGCCCTTTTTGGTTCCCCTTTAGTTCTGATGTCCAAGTTCCCTTTTCACCTTGTTGCATGTTTATTTCAGCACCTATTTTATCGCTCCATTTTTTATATGTAACTAACTTCGCTTCGCTTGCAGTAGGAGCCCATAAACGGAACTTTGTATGTTGCGGAGTATATGTATTTCCTAAATCGTTACCACCATAATAAAATAAATTATCAAATTCTTCGCTACGAATGACTTTACCAATTTCAGTATTCGTATCAGCTAAGTTTTCTATTTTAACTTTGTATGTTTGTTTTAAATCAATTTTCTGTTCCGTAATTATTTTGACCTTATTAGTAATATCGCCACTGTTTATATCATAAGGAGTAATATTCTTAATTTTAATGCCTTCAATTTCAATTTTCTTTTCCTTAATATTAAACGGGACATTAGTCGTTACAGTAATTTCATGGAAACCATCAATAGTTGCTTTTTGAATTGAGAGATCCGATGAAGGCTTAGAGTTATATACTTTTTCATCACCCGAAAGGATCCATACTTCAGCACGACCGTCCTTTATATTTTCAATCCAACGATCCCCACCATCTTTTTCCCATTCATTTGTTCGAACTATAAATCCTACACGATTATAGTCACCGTCTATTTTTATCTTAGCGTATTTTCCAAATTCATCTTCACCAGTAAATTGATAAGATGTACCATTTGCATTTTCTCCCCATAACCAAAGATTCCAGTCTTTTGTATTTCCAAGCTTTTCTTTGTAATGAATGATAATTTCAGTTGTTTTCGAATTTGAAACTGCCTTCACACTCTGAAAGGAGAAAACAGATGATAACATAACGATTAAAGTAAGTAATAAAACTGTTTTGTTAATTAATCTTTTTGTAATTTGCATCACATACACCCTTTCTTCAAATATTACTAACGATTTATTATGCTTACACTGAATAACACTGCTTAAATTAATCTAGAAATCTCTTTTACTTCACCTCCATATCGGCTATTTTCACGTATGTATTTCAATGACCTTTTAATACGAAAACGTTTGCATTATTACTTAAAAAAATAGATTTGTTTATGCCTTCATATATTTGTAAATACTAAAAGATCAGGGAAAACATTTTAAAGCAATCGTTTGTTATCGCTTTCATTTTATAGACTTTCTATCAAGAGGTCAATATATTATTAATTTTCTGTTTTTATATATTTTAAACCTTATTTATTTGTCACAACTTCTTACAGATAAAGTGCCTCATTATTGCTTAGTCAGTTTATTTTCAACGATACATTGCCACGTAAAAAACAGCTAATATCCTTAAAATGACATTAGCTGTTTTTCATAATGTATTAATATATGAATGATAACTATATTTCTAAATTACTTAATTTTTGCTGCATCAAATGCTTTTTGAACTGCTTGAACTTCAGCTGTATTCGCACCATATTTATTAGTTGCCACTCGAATACATGCTGATCTCAATTCTTTGAAATTAGAAGTCATGTTTAACTCATCTGTATTTGCATAATAGAAAATATCAAACATTTTATCTTCACCAATTCCTTTAACAGTTACTCCGTTATGAGTTCCGCCTTTTGCAATCAGATACGCAACTTTATTAATAATACTTGAATTAAAATGAACACCGCCTTGATCCCATCCATTAAAATCGTTAAATTCACTGTAATCATCTGGATAAGGCACTCCAAGTGAAGATGGAACAGAAGCTGGGTTTTCCATATCACGGAAAACAGATCCCGTTTGTTCTCCCATTGTCCAGTTAAAGTTTCCATTATTTACGTATTTCTCAATAGATGTTCCCATAATATCAGATAGCGCCTCATTAATCGCACCGGATTCCCCGTAATATTCAAGATTAGATTCGCTAGAAGTAACAGCATGTGTAAATTCATGTCCAGCTACGTCATATGCTTTAACAATAGGATCGCCATATACAAGCATACTTCCATTATTAGCACTTAATGCATTCTGCCAATTTTTCGGATCATTCGTCTCTTCAGAATCCCAAGCGTGTACAACTGAAACTACCTTTTGTCCCTTATTATCAAAGCTATTACGCTTGTATTTATCTTTATAAAAATCAAATACTTTTGTTGCTAAGTAATGAGCACTTACTGCTTTTGGATCGTTAAATGTTGCCGAAGTACTTGTCGCTAATGTACCAGGATAATAGCTTTCTTCTTTAGTAATATCTCTGTAATTCACATCATATGTTTCAATGCCTTGCCCTCTTGTATAATCAGCAAGAGCATATTTGCCATTACTTTGTTTAGAGATACCAAATGAACGATTAATACCTAAATCATCTTTTCCTGTTCCGGTTAATGATGTAAGACTGCTTTGTTTACTTTTCTTTAAAGCTCCAACTAGTTTGTCACTGGCCTTTAAGTTAGATTCTTGTACCATATTTTTTAACATATCACCATTTTGTGCATTTACTAAATAAGTACCAGAAACATAGTTTGGTGTTGCAGCTTCGAAGGTAACTTGGTATGCATTGCTAGCTTGTCCATTATTTTCATCAACAAAAATAACCTCTTTAACTTCTGGCTCAGAAATAAACTTGATATCGTTCCCGTATTTCGTATAAATATATTGTTTTGCTTCATCTTTTGATAGATTAATAGGTTTTTTCAATTCTTCTTGTTTTAAATTTTGCGCGCTATCACCTGAAACACTTTTAATAACACCCTTATTATCTACGTGTGCAGTTAATTGATGTCCATATACTTCTTTTCCTTCGTATGTTTGCTGCATACGCACAAGTGTAGTTCCATCATACGAACCACGTTTTTGAAGGACTTTATAATCTACTCCTGCTTCTCCATTGACTTGTTTTTGGGACAGAGCTTGTTCTGTTTTCTCCTTAAGTGCATCCTTTACTACATTTTCTGGTGCCTTTTGTGACGGCTGTGTAAGTTCACCCGAACGGAACGATTCCTCCTGAATTTGAACTTGTAGTTGATCTGTTTCCTCTGCATGACCTACCCCATATGGTGCCACAGCTGTTAAAGCTAATCCTGTTGTTAATGCTACCTTAGTTAATGTCTTTTTGTTTTTCATTATTTCACCTCGTATAATTTTTGAAATAAAAAGCTTGTACAAAGTATACTGTCTATTAATGTCTAAAAAAAGAGAAAATACACAATTTATGTAACATTATGCAAAATTACATAAATTGTGGTCAATATTATAAATAATGAACGGAACACATATGTACATTAATTTGAATAAAAGAGAGTCCTTATAGGTGCTCACCCAATTGGTTAGTTATTAATTATCTATATTCATTGTAATAAAAGTATACTTACCTCTAAATAACAACATAAAAACCCACTCTTTACTATTGTAAGAGTGGGTTTAATGTTATTAAAATAACAATTACTATAAGAAATTTTATAATTTATATTCTTTTAGTAATCCTACTAAGTTTTTTGTAAAATTCACCTTTTGTCTTTACATGATTAAACTGATTTGGATTAATATTTGCTTTTTGTGAGAGTAATATAATCTCTTCTTTTGAAATTGAGTCTTTCGTATTTATAGATGCTATATTTGTGTATTTTCCGTCTTCTGTTTTTGGAATTTCTAAAATCCCTTTATTCACAAGATCAACTACCGCCTTATGCTCTGAAGAATGTAAATCTACACCAGTAATTTTCCAATTATGCATAACTTTTGGTGTGTATACACCGTTCTTTACCTCTTTTAAATATGTAATAGCAAGGTTACGAATGGTTCCGCCTGTTTCTCCAAATGCATTCTCTTGTTTAGATGACCAAATTTGTTCAAACTTACGCCCCTCTAAAGCTCCACCTTTTGCCTGAAGAGCCTCCATTCTATATGCATTCATTCCCAACGTCATAACATCGCTCATTTTGATTGGTTTGTTTGTACGAATAGAGCGTAAATTTGTAATTCTGCTTCCATATGGTTTTGTTAAGTCAATTTCGTATTTTACGCCTCCAAAGAAATCGTTCGTACTGTATTTAGATGCACGGCGGGTTTTATCAAAGCTAACGGTTACATCTCCGGCACGAGATGAGTTAAAATATCCTGCTGCCCATTCCATATAGTCTTTTAAATCTTTTCCAGAAATCTTATATACTGTAATTTCTCCCAAGGCATATTGGTAATTGTACGCAATATCTTTTTTCTTAATAGGGCCTGTATCTAAACGGGCATAATCATTATCAATTTGATGGGCTACTACATCTGCTTTACTGTAGTAGAGCATAACTTCATGAAAGAAATCTGATAAAGGTGTTTCTTGAATCTGAACACTTGGAATACCCTTTATTTCATTTTCAGGAACAAGATTTCTACCCTTTAATTGAGCGACTACAACATTTGCATCTCCTCTCGCATATTCGTGAAAAGGTGTTAATGTTTCTTCAAGTGTAGGATCGGATAATATCGTTGTCCCATCAGCATTTTTTACAGGTATAGCGGTAGCAGTTTTATTTTTTAAAGCCAACTTACCATCTTGCTTTGTAAAAGTAAGGTCAATACGTGAAATATGTGTTCCATATTTATCTGGTTCTGTAATAATTACGCCATTTACAACTTCTTTTTTTACAAGTTTATGCATATGAGCCGCAAAAATAGCACTTAGTTCCGGACAAGCATTTGCAATATCTTGAACACCAGTACCAGGGATACCATTCTCATTTTCTAGTCCCATATGCATAACTCCTACCATTACATCTACTTTACCTTCTAATTCCTTAATTGCCTTTTTCGTCTCTTCTACCGGATTTTTCACCACTAAACCATTTAAGTGATCTGTCCCTTTTTCAAAATCACTAATCATTGGTGTATTCATACCAATAATCCCAACTTTAATTCCACCTTTTTCTACAATTGTATATGCAGGAAGAAAGCGCTCTCCATTTTCCTTATAAATATTTCCTGCTAACGTTTTTCCCTTATATTGCTCACTAACTTTTTTCAATGTATCTAATCCAAAGTTGAATTCATGATTTCCAAATGCCCAGGCATCATATCCCATTGTATTCATCGCTACCATCATTGGCGATTGTGGCTTATCGTTGAATAATTCTACTGAGTTTCCTTGAATTGTATCCCCGGCATCTACTAATATGGTATTTGGATTTTCTTGACGGATCTTCTTTATAACCGTATAAAGCTGCGTCAAACTTCCACTCATATTTGCTCCATCAAGCGCATAATCCCAAGGCATAAATCTACCATGAATATCTGCAGTACCTAACAATGTAATATTAACTTCAGATTCCTCAGCCTTAGAGATAGATGGTTTGACTATTACTGCCGTTCCAAGCAGTAATAAAATTACAAAGTAACATACATAGTTCTTCCATTTCATTTTTTGCATAATAATTATATTTCTCCCCTTTTTGTACTTTCATAAAGTTGCTTGAACTTTAAAAATGTAACTTATTATTCAGGAAACTTCAACTACAAAAGATAATTTTGAAGGTGGTTCTGTTGCAAAAATAAAGAGAATAAATTGCATACATCCCCTAACAGAATTGTATTTTATCGTTTTCTGACAGAATACTCCTTCCTTAAGCGTGTGAAGTGTACTTTCAAAAAAATAACCCCGCTCTTCATTTAAGACGGGGTTACACTTATACAGAAAATCGGATAGTTTCATATTTTCTTAAGCTTATTGGTCACTTTCAACTAATTTTATTCTATTTTTGTTTTCTTCTGAATCAATATGAATCAACCGTTTCCCCTGTTTATAATACGTATCAATAAATAGGGAATAATTTTTACTTTTCAATTTCACAAAGCAATTTTATCTCTTTTATTTGTGAAATATGACGCTGTTCATGTAAATAGATCAATTCTATCCACTGATCAAGGGATAATTCTCCAAGAGCTGGATGCATCACTGATTTTTTCGCTAATATAGACTCATCTTCTATTGTACTCAGGAAACGCATCAATTCTTTTCTTGATTCGTTTAGCATATTGAGCATTTGCTCCACTTCAAATGGTTCTATACTTGGTTCAATCATTTCTGGAGCTATAAACTTTTTCGTTCTATCTAATAAAATAGTGTGAATTTCTTTACGCTCATTTTGGGTACTATCTAACTTTTTTAACCCTGAGGAAATAACTGTTATCACTCTCTCATCTAATAAAACTAAATGATGACAAACTTGTGCAATACTCCATTTATCCTTATCTGGTTTCCTATTAAATTGAGCATCACTCAACAAAGTAATTTCCTCAAATAATTGATCTCTCGTTTCATAAAACTTGTCATTTACAAATGTATCCATGTGGATTCTCCTTTCATTGCAACCTACATACTTAAATTTCTACGCTAGAGATATTATCTTCAAAAAAAGTTTTTCTTTCACTACTATTCCAATTTTATTTTAAAGCCACAAATGAACTTATTTGTTTTTTTATATCTTTTTAATTGGCACAAATAAATCAACCTTTAACTTTCCGTCTAGATCTTCAGCAACATTATTTAAGCAAAACTCTAAATTATCTCTATCATAATCTGCATCATACTCACTATTTGGTAGCCACTCTACATACATGTATTGATACGCTTCACTTAATTTATGAGGTTCATCATAGAACTGGTATAGACCATATGTACCTCCATCTAATTTTTTAAATTGCACATCATGATACTTTTCTTTATCGAAGTTTTCAGGAATCGTAACACATGCATCATGCCGGCACTTATGACTTGCAACAAGTTCAGGATTATCCAATGATATTCCGATAAATGATTGCTCTGGTGGATACAGTTTATTTTCAATTGACCAATTCAGTAACTTTCCCCAGTGATCTTGCGGTTCAAAGTAGCTACCAGTTCGTCTTATATACGCTACTTCTAATGGTGGTAATTTTTTTATAACAACTTTCATTTATATCTTCTCCCCTATAAATATGTACACTGTTTAATTAGCTTTCTTTAACATTTATTCCTTCTTAAATAAAAAGAATTCTCTAATCATATAAAGTGAAACTTTAATCAGCGGGAGATGAATTTGAATTGAAATATAATTGATTACTATTACTACTAAAGTAGTATGTACTTTCATACTTTTATTTGATTTTACATTCTTTTTAAATCGATATATTAATTGTAAGAAAATAAAAAGGTGGAGGATTTTAATTGATTAAAGGAATATACGAAGCGCATTTACCAGTGAGTAATTTACAACAATCTATCGAATTTTATGAAAAACTAGGGCTGAAGTTAGCCTGGAGCGATGAATCAACAGCATTCTTTTGGATTGAGGAAGGGAAAATTTGGCTAGGATTATGGGCGGGCTCTGAATACGAAACAAAATATCATCCTTCTTTACGTCATATTGCATTTAGAGTTTCCTATGAGGATTTAAAAGAATCATTACATTGGTTACACTCACTTCAAATTAAAGCTGTTCCGTTTGGGAGTAATGAATCTATTGAACCCTTTGTCCGTCCACATCAAGGTAATGCATCTGTTTATTTTATTGATCCAGATGGTAATAGCTTAGAACTTATTTGTCATATTGTTGTACCTAACGCACTAAAACATATAACTGATAAATTATCCTTTAAAGATTGGGAGACGCTATTAGCTGACACATTTGAATGAATATTAGTTATAAATCATAATGGCTCGCTTTTATTTTTATAACATGTATAACAATCTTGAATAATAATGTCCTATCAATTTATCATTAAATAAATGTAAAAAATGACCCTATTTATTCATTTTTAATGCGTATGTATGTACATTTGTTAATTTATTCGATATATTATGGGTATTGAATGATTACGTAAAGTGTATAGGTCGCTTATATAACACCTTATATTTTTATATCCGTGAAAACTACAAAGTGTATGAAAATCCATTTGTCAAATGAATTTAGTGCGGAAGGAGGTTTGTGGTTACTTCATAGGGTATAATAATCAGTTTTTTACTGATAAAAATATAGGAGGCGACATAATGTTTCGTACGATTTCAAATTTCATGAGAGTAGCTGAGATAAGAAGGAAAATCCTTTTTACACTAGCGATGTTAATCGTTTTTCGAATTGGCACGTTTATTCCAGTTCCTCATACTAACGCAGAGGTATTAAAAGTACAAGATCAAGCTAACGTTCTAGGTATGTTAAACGTATTTGGTGGAGGAGCATTGCAACATTTCTCAATCTTTGCTGTAGGTATTACACCATATATTACAGCTTCCATCATAGTACAATTACTACAAATGGATGTTATACCTAAGTTTTCGGAATGGGCAAAGCAAGGAGAAATGGGCCGTAAGAAATCAGCTCAATTCACTCGATACTTTACAATCATTCTCGCATTCATACAGGCCATCGGAATGTCTTATGGCTTTAATAATATAGCAGGTGGACAATTAATAACAGATCAAAGCTGGACTACATACTTATTTATTGCGACAGTTTTAACTGCAGGTACTGCATTTTTACTTTGGTTAGGCGAACAAATTACCGCTAACGGAGTTGGTAATGGTATTTCGATGATTATCTTCGCAGGTCTCGTTGCCGCGATTCCAAATGTTGCAAATCAAATTTATTTACAACAATTCCAAAATGCTGGCGATCAGCTATTTATGCACATAATAAAAATTGTTTTAATTGGACTCGTAATTTTAGCGATAGTTGTTGGTGTTATTTACATTCAACAAGCTGTACGTAAAATACCGATCCAATATGCAAAAGCTGTTTCAGGAAACAATCAATATCAAGGAGCAAAAAACACTCATTTACCGCTTAAAGTAAATAGTGCTGGTGTTATACCAGTTATCTTTGCTTCTGCATTTTTAATGACGCCGCGTACAATTGCGCAGCTCTTCCCTGATTCAAGCGTATCAAAATGGTTAGTTGCAAATCTTGATTTCGCACATCCAATTGGAATGACACTTTATGTCGGTCTTATCGTTGCTTTCACATACTTCTACGCATTTATTCAAGTAAATCCTGAACAAATGGCTGAGAATTTGAAAAAGCAAAATGGATATGTTCCTGGTATTCGTCCTGGTAAAGCAACTGAACAATATGTAACTAAAATTTTATACCGTTTAACATTTATCGGTGCAATTTTCTTAGGTGCTATTTCTATATTACCGCTCGTATTCACGAAAATTGCTACGTTACCACCTTCTGCTCAAATTGGTGGTACAAGCTTACTTATCATTGTCGGTGTAGCACTAGAAACTATGAAGACGTTAGAAAGCCAGCTTGTAAAACGTCATTATAAAGGCTTTATTAAAAAAGTGAATTAATTATCAAAAACACAGTTGGTTATTTTTCCAACTGTGTTTTTGATTTTATCAGTCCTGTAATATACAGGGCTGTTGCTTTATTAAACTACATCTCCTTCTCTAATAACCGCCCTTTTTTGAAATAAGTCCGTAGCGTTGAACGATTGGCCAAAAATACACCAATCAATATAAGACAAGCCCCCATTCCCATTGTAGGATTTAAAGGCTCTCCTAAAATGATATATCCCACAATTATTGCAATTAATGGTGATACATATAACCACGTCGATGGAAATACTGGATTTGTTTTTGATAAGAGCCAGTAATATAATCCGTGTCCACCAATCGATCCGATAAATATGAGATATAAAATAGGCCATTGCACACTCCATGAAGTTAATACAGTTACATTTGGTTGTTCTACAATAATAGATGCGATTAGTAGTAAAATCCCTCCATAAAACATTTGAATTCCGTTAATAAGAAATGGTGATACATTTGATAAATCTGAAAGTATTTCTTTCGAACGAATAGAGCCTATTCCGTAAAATAACTCTCCTATAACTAAAACAATACAAGCAATACTCCATATGAAACTTACTTGTTGATGCATTCCTGGTAAAGAAACAAATATAACACCTATCAGTGCAATAACTAAAGCAACGAGTTGTTCCTTTTGTAATTTCTCCCTATTCCTCTTTGCTTGTATTAATAAAATCATCATTGGTCCCGTAGCAGAAAGAACAGCAGCTAATCCCGAAGAAATATATTGTTCTGACCAATATAAACTTGCGAATGTCATAAATGTTAAACAAAATCCAGCATACATAATACGTTTTGAAAATATATGTGGCATAATTTCTTTTCGCTTTAATTTAAAAATAATCATAAGGATTATACCCGCTAAAAAGAAGCGAATTCCTGCTGAAAACAACGGTGGCGCTCCTGCTTCAATTCCAATTTTAATCGTTAAAAATGTTGTCCCGAAAATAATACATACTAAAATGTAATTAAAAATGACCATTTTACTTCCTCCTTTTTACTCTTAAAATGAGTATAGAGGCTATGGTGTATAACAGTGTATCGGTACATATAACAGTTACTTCAAGTTGTAGTTGATTCCCTATATATTTTTCGCTTTAATTAAATTAAAAAGAAAAATAGGTGAACCTATGAAGATTGTATTGCGTAAAGAATCAAACATACCGTATTACAAGCAAATATATATGCAAATTGTTGAAAGAGTACAAAGTGGTATGCTTTCACATGGTGAATCCCTTCCTTCTTTACGTTGTATGGCCACAGATTTACAAATCAATGTATTAACTGTTCGTAAAGCTTATAAACAGTTAGAAACGAAAGGGTATATACGCATCGAACAAGGAAAAGGTGCTTACATATATAAACGTGTAAAGAAAGATTTCAAACCGATACCGTATAAATGGCAACTATCAAGATCTATTAATGTTATGCGTTCTCAATATGCAATGAATAAACACCGTAAATATTATGATTTTTCACAAGCAATTCTGTATCCCCGTCTGTTACCAAATCCATTTTTGGCAGACGAAATGCATAAATTGCTGGATAAAAATCCGATGTTGTTAGCAACTTATGGGCCAGTTCAAGGCGATTATGAATTGCGAGTTGAAATAGCAAATTACTTAAATGAACACCAGAAATTAGTGACGGACCCATCTCAATTATTAATTACAAGCGGAGCACAACAAGGAATTGATTTAATTGCTCAAACATTATTAAAACCTGGAGATACTGTATTAGTAGAAAGTCCGTGTTACAGTGCCGCGCTTGATGTTTTCATCAATAAAGGTGTTCAAATCATTCCTGTTTCTCTTGATAATCATGGAGTTCGCTCCGACTTAATTGATGATATTTGTCAAAGTAAAAATCCCGTTTTATTGTATACGAATCCGACCTTCCAAAACCCGACAGGTACAGTAATGAGTAAAGAACGAAGAATGGAACTTATAGAACTAGCGGGGCTATATCAATTTTTTATCATTGAAGATGATTCTTTCGGAGAAATATATTTTGAAGATGCTATAATCCCGCCCCCAATCAAAAGTTTTGATAAGGATGGCCACGTAATATATATAAAAGGATTTAGTAAAACGTTAGCACCAGGACTGCGTATCGCGGCGCTTATTGCCGATGGTCCTATTTTTGAATGGCTATATGCAGTAAAAGGTTCAATGGATATCGGTAGTCCTTTATTAACACAAAAGGCACTTCTACCGTTTTTACGTGCAGAACGTATGAAAAACCATTTAGAAAAATTACGTACAGCTTTACAAATGAGACGTGATTTAACAATTGATATATTATCGCCATTAAAAGAACTACACTTTGAAATACCAAATGGAGGTTTTAATTTATGGGTGACACTACCTGATTCGATAGATCCCTTTACCTTATTACAAAAAGCAAATGAAGTAGATGTCTCTTTTTTACCAGGAACAGCTTGTCTATTAAACTACGAAACAAATGATAACCAATTAAGAATTAGCTATTCAATGTTAAACGAGAAAGATATGGAAATTGGATTAGAGAAATTACATGATACAATACGAAAAAGTATTTGTTAGAAGCAATATTACATTAGCCAACAATAAATAATGCCCGCAAATGAAAATGTATAGTATGGGATATTATCTATTGTTGAGCTTTTTCGTTATTCAAATCTAGTTACTCTATAAGCTGTAATCTTTATTATCATTCCACTTTAACTACAATCTTTCCTCTAACATGTTGTCCTTCACTCAAAATATGAGCTTCTCGAACTCCTGCTTCATTAAATGGCACCACTTTACTTATGATTGGTTTGATTTTTCCGTTTACAATTAAAGCTGATAATTCTTCTAATTGTTTTCCATTTGGTTTTAGCCATAAAAATCCTGATTTTATTCCTTCTACTTTTTGTAGTGGTTCATGAACAATGGAAACTAGAACACCACCAGGTTTAATAATTCGAAAACTTTTTTCTTGCACTTCGCCACCTATTGTATCTAACACAATATCAAAATCTGATACTAGTTCTTCAAATTTATCTTTTTTATAATCAATAACGAGATCCGCTCCTAAAGACTGTAAAAATTCTTTATTTTTACTACTAGCAGTCGTGGCAACAAAAGCTCCAAATGATTTTGCGATTTGGATTGCCAAACTTCCAACGCCACCAGCTCCAGCATGAATGAATACACGGTCATTCTCTTTTATTTTTGCGTAATCTACAAGACTTTGCCACGCTGTAAGTCCTGCAAGAGGAATAGAAGCTGCTTCTTCGTAACTAATATTATTAGGCATATGTGATACTAAATCTAATTGTACTGCAATGAATTCAGCATAAGAGCCGCTTCCTATATTTTCAGGTTTCGTAAACACTTTATCTCCTATATTGAAACACTCTACATCTTCTCCAACTTCTTCAATAACTCCAGCTACATCTAATCCTAAAGTGATTGGAAATAAAAAGCGTAACTGTTCTTGTAAGTCACCTTTTCTTATTTTCCAATCAACTGGATTAACAGATGTTGCATAAATACGTATTAATACCTCATTATTCTTAACAACCGGTTTTAAAACTTGTCTTTCTTTCAATTCTTCAACACTGCCATATCGATCAATAACGATTGCTTTCATTTCCTCTCCTCCTTGCTGTTTATTTTAATAACATACAATTATTTCTCAAAATTTTTTGCCTTGAATTACCATATACTTATTTTTGGGGGTAATTATGCAAAAAGCATTATAAAGTGAAACTTTAATCATTCCTCACCAATCGGGCTCTTACTGCCCGGCAAATAGCGGGATGAATTTCAAAAAGAATCTTACACACATCTTAGAATTATTCAAAACTGTATTATTAATTAAATTCAAAAGAAATGGGGCTAACTTTATGAGTGAAAAGATATTTAAAATAAACGGTATTGATATATGTACAGAAAGCTTCGGTAACTCTAATGATCCCGCTATTTTATTAATTATGGGAGCTACTTGTTCAATGATATATTGGGATGAAGAATTTTGTGAACAGTTGGCGAACACAGGAAAATTTGTTATTCGCTTTGATAATCGCGATGTTGGACGCTCTGTTACATATGAACCTGGCACTTCAAATTATTCAGTAACAGATATGGCTGAAGATGCAATCGGAGTATTAGACGCTTATCATATTGATAAAGCCCATCTTTTTGGTATGTCATTAGGTGGTATGATTGCTCAAATTGCCGCTGTAAAACATCCCGAAAGAATTTTGACGCTAACTTTACTAGCGACTAGTGTAATAGGATCTGATAATAATACTCGCGATTTACCCCCAATGGATGAAAGGATTTTAAAACATCATGTAAAGAGCGCAAGTATAGATTGGACAAATAAAAATGATGTGGCAGAATATTTAGTTTCAGGATCTCGTCTATTATGTGGATCAGAACGAATATTTGATGAAAATAGAGTTTATACACAAGTAAAACAAGAAATAGAACGCGCAAACAATTTATTAAGTATGTTTAATCACGCTTTACTTCAAGGTGATGATGCATATGAAGGTGTACTTCACTCCATACAAGCACCAACATTGGTTATTCACGGAACAGACGATACAGCACTCCCATTTGAACATGGCCTCGCACTAATTGATGAAATTCCAAACTCAGTACTATTAACTCTTAAAGGGGCAGGCCATGAAAACCATCCAGATGACTGGGAAAGCATAATTAACGCTGTTTCTAAACATACATCTAAAATTTAGATAAATAACTAATGGAAGGGGGCACAAATTGTGCCCCCTTCTAGTTACAAACAAAAACCCATCACTGTATTCGTATGTATAGTGATGGGGACTTTTTATATTTTTCTATGTTTAAAAAAATGGACAATCTAATTGATCAACAGATTCCCATAATTTTTTTTTTGCATTTTCGGTGGATGTATATGTGTCTAGTGTCATGTTTTTAAAAGGGTTTACTTCGACTTTTAATAAGGATGAAGGCTCCACATATAATGAGAAAACATGGCTGCTTGGTAAAGCTTTTGAAACGTCAATATCTCCAACTTGTTTAAATAGTTGCTGCGCAGCAAAAAAGAAGAAATTAGTTGGATTTGATTGTTTATTCAGCCACGCAAGCATTTCAGGTGATACCGATTTATGAATATTGATTTTTACTCGATCACCACGTTTATATCGCCTAGATCGCATACTTCCACCAACTAACTTATCGTTAAGTTTGTAAATCCTAACTCTTTTTGCTTATGCTCTCTATATTTTGGCGAACAAGTATAAACTAATAATCCTCGTGCATTTGTAAATAACGGATTATCTACAAAGATTACATTTTTGAGTCGTCCTTTTTGCTTTAAAATCATTTTTAAACTATTTTTAATAATTACTGCACCCCCGCCATAAATAAACACGTATGGATCGTCTTTCATATCATCAATTTTATTTATAATATCTGTTGCAACACGTGCTGCTAAACCTAATAGCGCTGGCTGTGATTCCTCAACTAATAAGGTATTTCTCGGATGCTTATCATTTAAATAAATTTGATTGAATTCTGTAATACTATCAATCGTTTTAGTTGGATACTTCCGGTTCCATCTCGTAATGATTTGTAGTAACGTCTCTTTTACACCATAAGATAAACCTTTACTTAGTTGCGGACGGAAATTCACCCCTAATGAAACGACTTCTTCTGTCGTCCCTGCACCAATATCAAAAGAGAGTAGAGTTTTATCTACAAAATCAATTTCAGAAACTTGATTTTGCTCACATTCTATTTTATGTTTCACAACATTTCCTTCTTCATCGTATACAATGCCCCACGTACCAGAAGCGCCCTCAGGCAGGCATTTACAATACTCAATTGAAACATTAATTGTCACATCGCGTCCGTTCGGATAATGGAAAATAACCTTATGATTTCCCATATAACGTTTTGCATTTTCAGCAGCTATTTCTTGTGTAATAAGCTGCATAGGAAGAGCGACAGATAAATCATAACGAATATTAATATGGCTAGAAGTTGGACTTTGACGCATAGCGCTTACCGCCAAACCTGATAGTATTGTAATAACCATTAACTCATCCGTTGACTTATTCGATTTCTTCTCTACCTCAGTACCTTTTAATTGATCTTGAATAACTTTTTCTCCAACGATATATCGTACATTATTTAGCATTAACGATGGCGAACTTATAGTCACATCAATGTGGTTTTCTAATTCAGATAATGAAACATCTACCTCATCTAAGAGTCCTGTAGGCTCACCTATATATAAAGAATAAATACTCGGAATAAAAATAGGGTCTTGCCCTTTCACCATTAACTTCAAACCGTTGTTTCCTGCATCTGCACCAGCTTTTAAAAGTATAGACATAACTACCCCCTAAATTAATCTGACATCCCTTCCAAATATATGCGAGCCCATTCTTTTACATTCAAATGTATTGTAATTTTTTATTTATCATAAAAACAAAATATTGCATACTTACATATTGTATGTAAAAAATATTTGACATGACACTTTTCCAATTTTATACTTATATTTGTAAAGAGTTTTTTACAATCGAGGGGGCAATTATTTATTGAATACTAAAAAAACTATTTTTATAATCATTGTTTTAGCATTAATTGCAATACTAGTACATGGCACATATAAATACATAACTGAAGGTTCTATTTTAGGTGGTACGATTTTTGCTATTTCGTTAATACTTAGTAATTTAATTAATCACATTACTTGGGGAGATCCCCACGGTGTGTCAGAAGAAAGTCAAGATGAGATGGGACAACAAATTACATATAAAAGCTTTAAAATTGCGTATTTTGTGCTTGTAGTTGTAATGTTCCTTTTATTAATCTTCTCCGAAGGATTTTCTATGGGGGCTAATTTAGATGGAGTAAAAAACCTCCCCCTGTTCATCGCAATTTGCTCTTCATTCTTTATTTATCCTATTGTCGAACTCATAGTTGCAAAACAATATAAGTAAAAAGATGAGGTTTTCTACATGTAGAAAACCTCATCTTTTTATATTTACATACTCTCTACAATTGCTTTTAATTTATTCACAGTCCGCCAATTCCTAACTGTAGCTGGTGTATGTAACTTCTGAAACTGGTTCATTAATTTAGAATTTCGAATGCTATTTTTGAAAAATAAATAAACGACCTTCTCATCTATATAGCAATCTTCAAGTTCACTTTTAAATGTAAGCAATTGACTACTCTCTTCTTCAGAAAGTACATTAGCTAAAAAAGCAATATGAACACTTTCTCCTTCTAACAATGAATGAACTTCATATGGACATTGTTTAATAATATTTATAAATTCATCATGTGTTCTTAGCATGACTGGAACATCGAAATCAAATTCTTTTTTTATTTCAGATTGTATTCGGTCCTTTAGAAAGTTTATACCTTCCTCAGATTCGAACACAATATTACCACTTTGTATATATGTTTTCACTTGTTTTAACCCTTTTGATTCAAACACTCGTTTTAAATCAGCCATTTTGATTACTTTATGGCCACCGACATTGATTCCTCTTAGTAATGCAATATAAAGTGTCATATTATCCCCCCCACAGTAAAATGAACTTATCAATTGAATCGGTTTTCCCACTCATATTTCTCGGATATTTGTTTTAATTGTTTTAATTCTTCTAACATATCATGAATAGATAATACCTCAAATAAAATAATAGATTCACTTGAAAAATGGTGATGATAATGATTTGGTTTATAATCTTTTAAATCATTTTTATAACTCCAAAATTGCTTGTCTAATTCAGCAATAAGTTTGAAATGTTCCTCATCAATTTCATTACAACGGTTTCTCAATATAGCAATTATAGAATGAATTGTTCGTTGTAATATTTCTCTTTCACTTTGTGACCAGTCACAAGTCTCAATTGATACCCGAGCTAAATTATCTATATGGTAAATGATTTGCTGTAATATATGAAGTTGCTTCTGCATCGTTAAAAAGCTTCTCATTTCCTTCTTTGTATGTTGATGATATTTCCAATCTTTCTGCTCATATTGAACAAATTGTATCGCCTTATGCAATAATAAAGTCAATTTAGATAAATCCTGAGCAGTCTCCTTTTTCACACCTTTTCCTGCAACTAATGCAGTAATCCATTCTTTCATAATATTTGCTGTTTTAGCAAATAGATCCTCTGTACATCCAAAAATCATTTTCGTGTAGTGGGGTGGAAAAATGAAAAAATTCACTAAAGTAGATACTATAATACCAGTAGATGTAGTAGCTAAACGAATTAAAAATGCAGTAAAATAATGATTTGCCGTAATTGGAATCATTGCTACGGCAGTTAAAGTTGCAACTAAAGTTCCCGCATGTAACCTTAGTTTTTGACATGTAACGATCGTAAACATTGCAGCTAATGCATAAGAAATTGCTTGGTGGCCTAGGAAAAATGTGAAAGTCATGGCATATGCCGATCCAATTGTTGAGGCCGGAAAGCGAATAAGTCCTTTTTTTATTGAGTCTGTTGCAGTTGGTTCAATTGTAACAATTGCTGTTATTACAGCAAAAATAGTTGGGATGTTAAAAAAATCACAAACTAACACTGTAAGAAAAACTGCAATTCCAGTTTTAATCACTCTTCCTCCAACGATATTCCATTTTCTATCTTGATTCATTTTTTATATCCTTCATTCCTGTTTCATTTTATATATATATTATATATTGTTAAAATAAAAAACCTACTACTTGAATATTCAAGAGTAAGTTTTCTATCTCATTATTTCATTATAGATAAATGCATTATTATTTGTTGGCCAATTGGTCCCATTCTTCTAAAACCTTTATCTTGGAAACCAACTTTTGCATATAAATTTTGTGCAGGAATATTTCTTTCATTCACAGCAAGTACAACTTCATTTTTTATTGGAAAATAACGTTTTACAAACTCTTCTAATAATATCAATGACTTTTTAGCGAATCCTTTTCTTTGTCTATTGTGATTAATAGAAAATGACGTTAAAAGTAAAGCATCCTCATTATCTGTGAACTCCTTTACTCTATCTCCCGTTTCCAATGCGAAAAGACCCACCGGTACCCCATTGTGATCTAAAATAACAATCACATTTTTTGTATGATCACTTTTTGCTTTCTCCAGTAATGCGCTTGGATCTGATGTAAACTGAACTTGTTCACTTGGTAAAGTAAATGTTTGTATAACTTCTTTATATTTCTCCTTATACGGAGCTAATTGAATTTCCCCTGTGTGTATGTTCATGCTAAACTCTCCCATTTTTTAGCTTATTAACTTATACCTTGCTGTGCTTTTGAATGCACTCTTCCATCTAAAAAGGTAATTTCAACAAATGAATTTGGATCGTTCCCTTTCCAAGCAAAAATTTGTTTAATTTGTGTAGAATGCTCTACCCCTTCTTCTATAAGTAAATCTCCTTCAAAACCAATTAAATCTTTCACTTCTGTATAAGTCATTCCTTCATTTATACTCGAGAAATGATTTATATTGATAGACTCTTTCTGTTGCCTTTCCATCACAGTAGAAGAAGTTGCTGTTTGGTTTTTCACTTCTTTTCTCTGTTCACACGCTGTCATACTGAAACCTAAGCATAAACTAAACAATATACATGCGCTTTTTTTCATCATAACAGTTGTCCCTCCCATGATAATTAAACCATATATTCCCTTAAAAATAAACTGAATATTTAATATTGTATTTAAAAACCTCGTACAATTAAGTACGAGGCTAATTTCATTTATTCAAATGATTATTTGATTGATCATCCTGTTCTTTTCTTAACTCTTGTTCTTCATCTTTTGGTAATTGTTTATCATTATCTTTAATTGGATTCGTTTCTCTATTTTCTATCATATCATTTGGAACTTGTGGCATTACTCGGCCCACAATAGCGGCTAATTCATCTAGTATACCTTCACCTGTTTTTCCTTTTTTAATTTGCTTTCCGATTTGTTTGAGGCGTTCATACGTATCAACATCTGCTACAACGACTGCATTAGCACCGTCAGGGTCATTTTTTAAACTTTCTGCAACAGAGTATTTAATTGATTCAACTCGAGTTCGATCAAGTTTTGCTTTTACATCAATACCTACAATAGCATATTTTCCAACAACGACCGCTGTTGCATCATTCACACCTGGCACACTTGCTGCTAAAGATGCTAAATGATCTGCTGCTTTTTCATTTGGCTTATTTGATTTATTCGTATAATTAACATTTTTCATTGAAACATTTTTTTGTTCCGGCTTTTCGTTTGGATTGTCTTTTTTTCCAATACTGCATCCAGTTATAACGAAGCAAAGCATCAATATATATATTAGAGTTTTCATTATTTTCACCACTTCACTATTAAGGTTTAATCATAAATTTTTTCAACAGCTTGCATTTTCTTTACCTTTTCCTCGGCCCCGCTATTAGCATTAATGAATATTTGGTACGTATCTTTTCCTAAAGTGCCTACAAATTCATAGCAAAGCACTTCATTATGCAAATCATTGACTACTAAAGCTTTACGTTCTTCCATGACTTTTACATCCGGATTGATTTTCTTTCTTGCTTCTGCTGCAGTTAGCTTTGCCGATGGAACTGTTCGCTTTTGATGTGACGCTAAGTATTCTTTTGCGGAGAACCCAACGATAGAACCATCATCTAAAGCAATTTTCATTTGGATTGCTTCTGGATAAATTCGTACTCCATTTTCATTTACTACATACGTAAATACACCAACATTATCATATTGAGAGCTATCATAAAGCTCCATATTATTAAACTTATGGTCCTTTAAAAATTTCAAACCTTTACTACCTGCATCGTTTAAACTAACTTTCTGTTCTTTAATTTCGCGGTTATTCATAACCCAAATTGGATATCCGCCTTTTCCGGTAATATCCATATAGAACTCATTGTTCGTTGCTTCATCTTTAATTTTCACACTATAGAAGGATTCTTTCGCACCTTTTCCACTTTTCTCTACATCTACTTTTTCATTTCCTTTTAAATTCAAAAACGATTTGGCAATTTTCGCTGCTTCATCTTTAGAAATTGCCTTTCCTTCCGCTTCAAATCCGCCTTTTTTATTTTTTTGCGCACTTGTAAAGGTCGGTCCGAAGTTTGTAGAAGAATATGATGTTACGTTTTTCTCTACAGTTTTCAATCCATCAATAATTGTGTTATCTGCTGGATCACGATTTGATGCAAGTGCCATTTCTACATCCATCCAGCGTAAATTATTTTTCAAAACAAGATGTTGTACTTTTCTTAGTTCATCTTGTATATTTCCTGCATTTGAATATAAAGTTTGTAGCGTTTTATATTCTTGCTCATTTAACGGCTCTTTTTCTAAATCACGAATGGCTGCACGGTAACTGAAATCACCGATATTCGCTAAAAATTCTTCCGTTTTATTAAATGGCATTAATGTTAAAGGAAGTTGTCCTACATCTGAGCGAGCTTCAGATGTTAAACGCCATACATCCGCTAATGCAGGTGATAAAGATGATCGTGAATTCATCGCAAGTGTTGTACCAATTTTATCGTGTAATAAATCGACTTCGTATGCTAAATCATGGAATGCACGTTGATAGCTATTTTCCGCTCGAATTAAAACCGCATTTTTCTCTTGGTGCTCTTTATAGCCCCAATAGCCTGTTCCTACTACACCGACTGTTAATAATACAATGATAATACCTCGTAACATTGTCCCACCTCCGCTCTATTTACAGAAAATATGTTTACCGATTTTTTTAATTTGTGGACGAGTCCAAATCCATTTACTAGTCGCAGTATCTGGATTGAAATAATATAAAGCATTTCCTGTTGGATCCCATCCGTTAATCGCATCTAAAACTGCTTTTTTTGCTGTTTCATTTGGTGTTAAATATATTTGTCCATCGGCTACCGCTGTAAATGCTCTAGGTTCAAAGATTACACCTGAAACAGTATTTGGGAATGACGCACTTGTAACACGGTTCAAAATAACAGCAGCTACTGCAACTTGTCCTAAATACGGTTCACCACGTGATTCTCCGTATACTGCGTTTGCCATCAGCTGAATATCATTTTGAGAATAACCGTTCGGAACATTTGTCCCTTTATTTTGAGGTGGTTTATTCTCTTGTGCAGTGCCACCACTATTTCCTTTATTCGTTGTCGTTCCTTTATTAGCAGTTGATTTGTCATACTTCGTTGCCTTCACGAGCATTTGCTTCGTTTTAGCTCCAGCTAAACCATCAACGGGTAATCCAAATTTCTCTTGAAAATTCCGAAGTGCCCAATATGTACCCCATCCGAAAACACCATCTACTTTTCCCGTATAAAATCCGTTATATTTTAAACGAGATTGCAGTTCAATGACATCTTCGCCCGATGCTCCTCTTTGAATGACTTGATTAGAAAATGCTTCTACATTCTTTAGTTGTATACTACTGACCATTAAAGACAGTCCTATGAACGCAAGTAAAACCGCTATTTTAAACATAGCTTTTTGGCGCATAATTTTCCCTCCTTAATTATGTAAATGATTTCTTGGTTATGTTTTGTAAAAGCCTCGCTTTTATGTAAAGAAGACAAAAAATCCAAACTAATATCGTAGAAAGAAAATGTAAACAATATAAAAAAAGGATAAAAGGAGTTCATCATGAAGAATTTGTTAAAGCGTGTCGCACTCGTCCTTCTGTTCCTAACAACATGTTCAAATGTATATACAGGCTCATCAATTGTTCAGGCGCAGCCGCCGTATGCAAAATGGGGTAAGCTTGCTGTAGAGAAAACGAAAGAACAGTACCCAAAAGCAGAGATTATTGATTACCTTCATATAGGTAGAAAACCAAAAACCGTTCAAATAACAGTTGAAAAATTCAAATTGTGGCTACGTGAAGACGGAAAAGAATATGGTGTTTTTGTTGATGTGGAATTTGAAACGAAGACGGAGAAATTTATTAAAATGTCGTTTCAGAAGACGAGTAGATAAAATGAAAGAAACCCGGCTATTTAGATTCATAACAGCCGGGTTTCTTTCATTTCTAAAATTCTTTTCTAAAATATCGATTCCCTAAAAATCTTACCAATATACAAATAGTGCCAATTACAACTGCTATCCCTATACTGTATAAAAGTACTCTACCATATCCACCTATTCTCGGATCTAAAAATGGATAAGGATACCAATTCACGATTGGACCACGAATTAAGCTATATACAACGTAAAAAAACGGGAATAAGAGCCAACTTGAAGCTTGTTTCCAAGTGATTTTCTTATTTGGTGGATTTAATATCCAATCTAAAAGCATAGCAATTGGCATGATATAATGTAACACCGTATTTACCCATGGTATTGCCGTTTGAAGTGATTCTTCTAACCCTCTTAATAATAAAAAATAAATGAGTCCAGTCGTAAGTATGTATACCGTTGCTGCACCACGAAGTATACCAAACTGTTCTGATCGACCAAATGTAGCTGTTCCGATACTACTTAAAAGGAGAATACATGCAACTAAAATGTTACTTTCGATCGTGAAGAAACTAAAAAAGTTAACTGGATTGAACGGTTTCACTTGTGCCCGTATTATAAATTGCGTAATGATTGCACTAAATGCTAGAAGGCTTAAACATAGTCTAAATAAAGATAAAATTTTTTCATCCTTCATACATTCCCTCCTTTTCTTATATATAATTAGAATTTCCCTGTACATGCTCAATAAATAATTTTAACGGAACGAGCCCACGTTTTGGCATATGACTACTTATAATAGATACTACTTCTAATTGAGGAATGATAACGATGTATTGTCCGCCGTATCCCATAGCGAAATATATACAATACGGTATGTGAAATCTTTCGTTATGTAATACCCACCAGTGATATCCATATGCGCCGACATGTTCATATGTTTCAAATTGCGCCCTACTTGACTCTTTTAACCATTTCGCTGATACAATTTCTTTTTCATTCCAATATCCATTTTGCAAACATAATTTTCCTAATTTTAATAAATCGGTAGATTTCATTTTCATACCGAAGCCACCTACATATATACCCTGCGGATCTTGTTGCCACTCGTATTCGTTAATTTTTAATGGATCAAATAAATATTTCTTTGCAAACCGCTCTGTCGACATTCCAGTAGCTTCTTGAATAATATAGCTCAGTAAATGAGAAGAACCTGAATTATAATTCATTTTTGTAGCAGGTTCTTCAATTATTGGCTTTTCTAATATGTACTGTACCCAGTTCTCTGATTCTACAAAGTCATTTGGGAATACTACTCCATTCCCAAACTCTTTCCAGTCCTCACCAGTAGTCATTGTTAATAAGTGATATAGCGTTAAATCATGTTTTTCCCCAGGTACATTTTCAATCCACTCTGTAATTGATGTATGTATATCATTTATATAGCCCTTATCAATTGCAATACCAATTAATAAAGATACGATACTTTTTGTAATCGAATTTATTTTATATAAGTTATTTGCACATTCGGGTGTTTTATAATACTCCGTTGTTAATTCCCCTTTTTGATAAACAAGAAATGTATTCACTTTTTTCTTTTCGAATTTATTTTCTAGTTGCTTGAAATCCAAAAACTTTACCTCCATTTAAATAGTTACTCCATTTATTATATCTTGTTCCTTCATTTTAAACATAATTGTGTTCAAATAAAAATAAACCTGTCAGCCATAATGAACTGACAGTTTTATTTTTATAATTTCGTACGAACATTCCAAAGCTCTGGGAAGAATTGTTGATCAAGTACTCGCTTTAAATAAGAAACACCGGAGGATCCACCTGTACCCATTTTATGTCCAATAATTCTTTCTACTGTTTTCATATGACGGAAACGCCATTGTTGTAGCCAGTCTTCAATATCAATCAATTTTTCAGCAAGCTGATATAAATTCCAATATTTTTTCACATCCGCATACACTTCCAACCATGCTGCTTCTACTGTTGCATCTTCTTCATAAGGCTGCGTAATATCACGGTTTAACACATCTTTATGAATAGGGAATCCTTCTTTTACTAATGCTTGAATCGCGACATCATATAGACTTGGTGCATGTAGCGCTTTATGAAGTCGTGCATGTAATTCTGGATCCTTTTCATAAATTTTTAATGCGTGTGGCGTTTTATAGCCAAGTGCATACTCAATCATACGATATTGATACGATTGAAAACCTGAAGCTTGACCGAGTGAATCACGAAACTCAATATATTCTGATGGTGTTAATGTCGCAAGAATATCCCAAGATTGAATAATTTGAGACTGAATTTTTGATACACGTGCTAACATTTTAAAAGCTGGTTGTAATTTATCTTGTTTAATAGATTCAATCGCCGCATTTAGCTCATGTAAAATGAGCTTCATCCAAAGCTCACTTGCTTGGTGAATAACGATAAATAACATTTCATCATGATGGTCCGATAATCTTTTTTGAGAAGATAGTAAACTATCTAATTGTAAATACTCCCCATACGTCATATTCTCTTTAAAATCCGTATGAATCCCTTTTTCCATAATTACTTTTTCATTTTCTTTCATATTAGCCAAACGCCCCTTTTATATGATTCTACTTATATTGGTCTAATAACGGCTCGAACTGGACTTCCATCTGCATCAGTTAATGCAAGTGGTAATGCAATAAGTTCATAATCACCGTCTGCTACATGATCTAGTACGACATTTTCTAAAATATGAATTCCATGTTTAAATAATTGATGATGCGCTGCTAATTCTTTATCATCTAGCGGATCAACTGATGGTACATCTACTCCGATTAAACGAATACCTTTCTCTGAAAGAAACGACGCTATGTCTGCACGTAAATGAGGGATCACCTCTGGAAATTCTTCAGCTTTTCCATGTGAAGATGTACGTAATAATAATCGTTCTACACCTTCTAAATGAAAGCTTTCTAATTCCTTTTTCCCGATGCTTTCAAGATTAGAAACGTCAATAATCCGTGCTGGGCCAACATAAACTTGAACATCTAAATCCAATACTTTCTTTCCATCATTATCAAAATGAAATGGTGCATCAATATGAGTGCCTGTATGAATACTCATCGTTAACTTTCCGACATTTACTGAGCCACTTTCTTCTTTTGACCATGAAACTTCATACGAGAACGGTGTGTCTCCTGGCCACGTTGCAATATTATTATTTAGCGGTTGTGAAATATCAATCCACTCTGATGTTTTCATATTTATGCCACAACCTCTCGCTTATTTTCAAACTGCTTATACTCTTCATTTTTCATAATTTTCTTTAATATTTGTACAGATTTCCACACTTCTTCGTATGTGTTATATAAAGCGACCGGCGCAAGTCTCACCCCATTTGGCGCTCTAAAATCTGGAATTACTCCATTTGCTTTTAGTGCTTTACATATACGTGCTGCTTCTGCATGCTCTAAATAAATGTGCCCGCCTCGTTTTTCATCCTCTAATGGATTTCCAATTGTAAATTCGAAACCTTTTAATTCATGTCCAATTAAATTCAGCATGTATCTCGTAATATGTAAAGATTTTTCACGTAAACGTTCAATACCAGCATCTTTGAAAATTTCAAGTGAACCAATTAATGGTGCTGTACTTAAAACGTGCGGTGTACCAATTTGATAAGCACCTGCATGATCAGCAGCTGTTAATGTATGCTCCATATCAAACTGCTTATCTTTTCTAGAACTAAACCATCCAGACAACCCTGGTAGTCTATTAAAATGTTTATTATTCACATAAATTCCTGCAACGCCACCCGGTCCTGCATTTAAATATTTATAATTGCACCAAACAGCAAAATCGACATCCCAATCTTTGAAATGATGCGGAATAGATCCTATTGAATGGCATAAATCAAATCCAATGTGAATGCCGCGTTTATGAGCTTCCGTTGTTAAACGTTTCATATCAAGAATTTGACCACTTCTATATAAAACAGAAGGTAATAAAATTAAAGCGATATCATCTTCCATCGTATGGATAATATCTTCTTCAGAAAGTGTTCTACCATCTCGGCTTTTCACTCTTACTAAATGCTCCTCTGGATCTAATCCTTTTAAACGAATTTGACTTTGAAGTGCATAAATATCTGATGGGAAAGTTAATTCATCCGCAAGTATTTTTGTACGTATTCCTTTTGGTTCGTAAAACGTCGCAATAACTTGGTGTATATTTGTAGTTGTAGAACCGGTTACAATAGTTTCTTCCGGTAAAGCACCAATAAGAGGGGCTGTAAGTTTACCTAATTTCTCTGAAAGGAAAAACCACGGGTGCTCACCTTCTGTCCAGCCGTCAATGCCATACTCTTTCCACGAATCTAGCAACGTAAGTAATGATTTCTCTGCTCTTTTTGAAAGTAGCCCTAATGAGTTTCCATCTAAATATATAGTACCTTCTTTTTTATAGAATTCAGTTTGAAAATCTTTCAGTTCATCATGTTTATCACATTCAAGCGCATACTCATAAGTTGGTTGAAATGGTTCTTTATACATGGTGTCACCTTCTCTTAATTTTCTTTTTATTCTAACTAATTGAAATATATCACCTTAATTGATACAACGTCAATGATATTATGTCAGTTGACTTTATATATGAACTTCTTTTACAATACAGTTATATTTTCAGATATTTCAGTATAAAGAGGTGATTCTTTGAAAAACTCTACTCTTTCATCAAGAAAACACCGCTCCTTAGAAACGAAGAAGAAACTATTACACTCTGGTTACACTATTTTTATAAATAATGGATTTCAAAAAACGACAATTACACAAATTATTAAACATGCAGAAACTGGTTATGGAACAGCATATGTATACTTCAAAAACAAAGATGATCTCCTAATTAGTTTAATGGAAGATGTTATGAATCAATTTTATAATATTGCTGAGCGCTCTTTTTCTCCACAAACAAAAGAGGAAGCACGTATAATGATCCAAAATCAAGTTAGAGCATTCCTGCAATTAGCAGATGCAGAACGCGCTATTTTGCAAGTTGTAGAGGAAGCGATAGGATTATCAAGAGAAATACGGCAAAAATGGGATGAGATTCGGGAACGTTTTATAACAAGTATTAAACAGGATATTACTTACTCTCAAGAAAGTGGATTAGCACAACCTAATTTAAATAAAGAGATTGTAGCACGCGGTTGGTTCGCGATGAATGAATCGTTTCTTTGGACTATTACGCAAAATGATAAAAAGATTAACTTAGAGGAAATTGTGTATACGTTAACGGAGATGTATACGACCGGGTTATATAAATAACACACCGTCAATAAGTAAGGTGTGTTATTTTACATCTATAAAAATATATTATCTGGGTATGGTAGCGCTAAAGTAGGCTTTTCAGAAAATGAGAAATATTGTAGTTTTAAAGATTCACCATCTATCGATTTCAGTTTTCCACTAGTAATTTCACATTCAAACACAACAACAATATATTCTACTTGATCGCCATTCGGATATATATGACGGAACCTTTCCTCTCCAAATACCCCTTTTTGTTTTTTTACTCGTACTTTCAATCCTGTTTCTTCCCACACTTCACGAACTACCGCTTCTTCTGGAGTTTCTCCAGGCTCAATTGCTCCAGCTGGCAAACTCCAGTATTCCCCGCCAGGATATTGAAACAAAATATCTCCCTGCCCATTCTTTATAACGGCAGCTACACTCGGTATTAGAATTAGTTCATGGCCTAATTGCTCACGGATTTTTTTATAATATAGCGACATCGACATATAATTCTCTCCCACTCCAATAATAAACAACTGTATTTTCTGACACCTATTGTATAATAATAACAATAGCAATTTCTATATAGAAAGGATAAGAAAATTACTCCCCTTTATATCTGCTACACTAGATAATTTATACAGTTCTAAACCTCGCGTTTTCCATTCTTGTGAATCTTGTTTAATTATCTTTTTAAAATATTTTAGTAGTGGTCATAAAGCATACTCCTTATGATCTACATAACTAACAACATCCCATTTTAACTTTTCATTAATTTCACTCATAAGTTCGGGTATTACTACTTCACCATATTTTTTAAAACATTCATGAGTTTCTTCGTAATTTTAAAATAAAGTTTGATTAAAAATATCGTGTTAACCCGTATTCTATGGTAAATAAAAAGAATCCATTTTGAAAAAGATTGATCAAAATGGATTCTTATCCAGCAGGTTTATGTTTTGGTTTTATAAAAAAGTTTGATCATTTTCTATCAATGAAAACAATTAATTGACTATTTTTATTATGAAAAGGTCGGAGCAGGAAATTCATCAATTTTGATACGAAGTAAACTATAAGGTTTCTGTCGTAAGTCTTTTCCATAATGAAATCTAGGCTGTCGATGTAATTGGTTCACAATGACATACAAATATTGATCCGGACCAATTGAAAAAGTATCCGGCCACAAAATTCTCGGATCATGTGCGATAGTTTCCATTATGCCATTTGGCAATATCTTACGGATACTGTTGTTTTCATAATCTCCAGCATAAACAGTTCCCTTTGCATCAGTGATCATTCCATCAGACGCACCTTTTTCTCCCCAATACTCCACATGATAAGGTAAATTCATGTCCGGTATCGTTCTGTTTCTCAGGGCTTCTGTTGAGATCGAGAACAAATGCCGACTGGTTAGTGGAGCAAAAAATAATATCTTTCCATCGGGAGAAATCGCAAGACTATCAGACGCCAACCTAAATGGAGAAGTTGAACCGTCTTTGTTTCGATTCATTAAAATTTGACCTTCTACTTTCGGTAAAAAATAGGGATCGGGTGAAGTTGAATTTGCTCCATTTAACCGTCTAAACGCGTTTCCATTTGATAAATCTACGACGATAATAGCTCCTGGTCCTCTCGAAGAAGAATCCGTTATATAGGCATAACCTGCTTTTCCAACACGAAAATCAAAACGGACATCATTCAGATAAGTTGTAGGCAGGACAACATCTTCTGTAAAGGTATATACTTTTCTTATTGTATTGGTTTCTAAATCAACAGCGACTAATTTTGCTCCCCCTTTAATAGGTTCAGAAAAATTGGGTGCCGCTGTATCTAATATCCAAAGCGTTCCCCTTCCATCAGCAACTACACTTTGGACACTGATGAAAGTCATTGGGATATTCTCGGGGTTAGCCAAATTGGTTTGTAAATTAGGATAAGGCTGCAATTTATCCTCAAAAATTTCCGCCACCGTAAATTTAACATCGTCTCCCCATTTCGGAAAGCAAATGAAAATACGACCGGTTTCTGAAACAGTAACACCTGTAGGCATAGCCCCATAAAATGCATAAACTAGTTCTAAATTACCGAAATATTTTTCACTAGGTAACATAGGTTTCATAATATCCTCCTCAAGCATTCAAACGGGATATCTCCTATATATGATTTATATTTTTTCTAGTGCATGTTTCTTAATAAGTTTTTCTATACGAAAAGATGATTGAATTGATTGTTTTCGAAATTTAATAAGTCTGTCAGAAGAAAGGAAGCATTTTAATTTAAAGGTCTCCAGATGAAGTAGAATTCAATTAGCAGGTAGCGAAGTTCAATATTCCCGAATCAACGTTAAGCTGGTATAAAAAATGGGGAAATTTCCCCATTTAAATTTGTGAAAAAATGTACTTAAGCTAAACAGCCCGTTAGTTTAAGTGTAACACTTCACAAACAATATTTTGAGTATTCTTATTATTCCTGTTTCCTCAACAATCTGGCCCTTTAATTGAACAATAAAATAAAGGTGAGTACATATTAGTCATGTATAATATGCGCTCACCTTTATTTTTTTAGGATTTTTAGCTTTTAGGTCTTGATAATAATTTTTAGTGGTTTTATTAACAATTTATATTTAGTAAATGTGCTTTTCATGAATTTGATATAAGTCAAAAGAATTTCCTGTCCAATATAACTACGCATGTTAGCCCACTTCTTCTTTATCCAGTCTGCTTACAATTCCAACTATAAATTTATATTCAATCCTCTTCTTCTTAATCTTTTTAAATCCTTCTTTCGTATCAAAAATTAAACACGTTTTCCGAAACCACATTCGTACATATAGTGACTCAAAATAAATAGGTTTTATAATTCCTCGTTCTTCAAATTCAGTTCCATCTTTATTTTCGGTTTCTGTTCGAACGAACCACCTATTTCCGAAGCCAATTTCAATATACTTCACATAAGTCCCCCTTCCGGGAATTATTTTCTAACAATTCTATTATTTCCCCGGTAAGCGCACATTCCGACAGAACATGAGCCCACAAAGAAAAAGTAGATTACAAAAATCTACTTTATAGCTTATATTTCTGCATTCGTTTATAAAATGTACTTCGAGGAACATTTAACAGTTTTGCGGCTAACGAAACATTTCCGTTTGTCTTTTGTAATGCTTCAATCATGCTATCACGCTGTATTTTTTCGCGAAAATTCAATGTATGTTCGGTTTTATTTTCAACTTGTAACTCAAGTTGTTGTTGATTTCCCATCATTGTTTGTATCAAAAGAGCGACTTGTTTTTCGCATATTTCCCGTCCTTGCGACAAAATGTAAATGCGTTCTAATGCATTTACTAGTTCTCGAATATTTCCGGGCCATGTATGTTGTAAAAATTGATTGCAAATACTCTTCGGAAATACAACATTCCAATTCTTCTGTTCGCAAAAGTGTTGTATAAAATATGGGATATCCTCTTTTCTTTCTATTAACGATGGAACATATAACGGATAAACGTGCAAACGATAATATAAATCTTGACGGAATTTCCCTTCTTCTACTAACCGTAGTAAATCTTTATGTGTGGCAGTAATAATACGAATATTTACTGGTACCTCTTTTGAACTTCCTATTGGAGTTATTGTACGTTCTTGTAAAACACGCAATAATGCTACTTGCATCTCTGGTGGTACTTCACCAATTTCATCTAAAAATAATGTTCCTCCATTCGCTTGTTCAAATTTCCCTTTATATCCTTGACGTCGCGCACCTGTAAATGCACCTTCAGCATAACCGAACAATTCACTTTCTATTAATTCTTTAGGCAAAGAACCGCAGTTAACAGCTATAAAGGGCCCGTCTTTTCTTGGACTATTTTCATGAATCGCTCTCGCGACATATTCCTTCCCTACTCCTGTCTCACCACATACATACACACTAACATCAGTCGGTGAAACAAGCTTAATTTCTTCTAGTGTGTGTTGAAATGCTTTGCTTGTCCCGGTAACTCCTGGAAAAGTAATTCCTTTTATAAATGTGAAAGCAGAATATGTATTCATTTGTTTGTTTTCCTTTAAATACATACATTTCCCGATCATTCTTTCATTACTATATACCGGTATCTCTAATTTAGTTTCCAATCCATGGTGCACTAAATCTTCAAGTTTCATTCTTGACCAATTAGTTACTCGTTCCCGAACGCTCTTACTCGCAGAAACGATAACATCACGATGATTACAAATAACTACTTGTTCATCACTATCAATGACATCTAAAAAACGATGGATTAAGTGTAATTCATTTTGATGAACTCTTATGCTACATTCACGTTCAATCGCATGTGCAATTGAAGTTACCATACCGAGCATATATGGATGTGAAAATTCAATTGGACAGGAGAAATCTAGAATACCAATTAATTTCCCGTCATCGTTATGAATGGGAGCAGCCGCACAACTCCAGCTATGAGATGCCACGGAGTAATGTTCAGTACCACTTATCATAATAGCTTCTTCAATTTCTAGCGCTGTTCCTATTGCGTTTGTCCCCACAGCTGCTTCCGTCCATTTTACACCTTCAATAAAATTAATATGTTTCGCTCGCTTTAACGTTTGTTTATTTCCACTTAAGGATAGAACATAACCATCTGGATCGATTAATAATGCCATCATTTGTAGTTCATCAATGGTTTTTCTCAAATTTTGTATTTGGGGTAATGCTATATCAAGGAAAATTTCACTCTTTTTCTTTTGTTCTCGAAAAATATTAGAAGACAAAACTTTCTGACCTTTATTCATGTGAGGATTAACATTAGCCTGTTTACATCGATGCCACGATTCTGAAATTCTTTGATTTATGCGATTTGAATCAAGAACACCTTCATTAACAAACTTTTTCCATGCATGTAAGTAAAACGGTGAAGCTAACATTGTATCATCTCCCTTTTAATTGTTTTGGAGATTTATAAAACATACTTTTATTATAAAACTGAATAAAAGCGTTTTTAATACAACTAGCAATACGACACAAATATGTTAATAATTTGAATATCCTAATGCACTTCTTTATTCTTTTTTAGTAGCACTATATTTTGTATAATGGACGCAAACAAAATACATAACCAAAACCACTTTTGTGGATTACCATTTATAAAGAAAACAATCACGGCTATTGCAAATAAAATAGCGGATGCTAAACTAAAATATAATTTTGTTTTAATTTCTATTATCCCTCACCCCTCTGTTACTTTACAGTACATACTAACTCTTCATTTTTCATCTCTACTATGTACTCCTGTAAAACATATTCTTTCCCGCCATGGTTTTCATACCATTCATGTATTCCTTTAATATGCCTCTCGTCACTTCTAATTTTCGATTCTATTTCATTATACTGTTCATAACTATCATATTCCCATATGGCAAATACTTCAGACGTACCATTCTTATTATCTTTCATCCAGCGTCCTATTAGCCTAGAACCATGCTTTAATTGATTAGGTAAGTTCGTATTATTGAAATGATCATTAAATACTTCTATGAATTTCATTTTTCACTACATAGTACTTCCTTCTGTAAAACATACTTCTTCACCTCTTTCATGAAAAGTATTAGTAAATCTTCCCATCAATACCGTATTATAATACTTTCCATCCGATAGTCTTTTGTCATTTTTCAAAATGCCTTCTACTTCAAAACCTAATTTTTTATACAGATGAATAGCTTTCTCGTTTGTCTCTAATACTTGTAAAGATATTTTATTTACTGCATTTTCGTCAGCCCATTTAATAGATTGTTGTAATAGGCTCTTCCCCATTCTATATCCCCAAAACTCTTTTAAAATGCAAACGCCAAACTCCACTTTATGAGATAATCTCTTAAAATTTGATCCTTCACATCTTGAAAATCCAACGATTCGATTGTGCACTTCTGCAACTAAAAAGAGATTCTTAGTCTCTTCACTATCTGTTTTTATTATTTTTTGAAACCCTAGGTCATCTATAAATCCCTCTCCAGCATCTCTATCCATATTTTCAGTTTCTCCATCAATCTGAACTCTAATTTTCGATAACTGCTCAGCATCTTTCTCAGCTGCAGAACGAATTGTATAAGTTAATCCATTTATATAAAACTCTTGCTCTTTTACAATCATGTCAAACTCCTTTCAAATGAATATAATGGTGCTATTACAACTTGTTTACCTTGTTTCTCAAAGTCCTGAACAGTTTCTTTACTAGCCTCTTCGTCAGTTATAATAATGTCAATTTCTTTTAGAGACTCTCCTCTTATAAAACAATCTATTCCAAGTTTATTATGCGGAACTAAACAAATATTTCTTCTAGCAATTTCACTTACTCTTTTACTAAAATAAGCAACTTCAGGTGTTGCAGTACTAATACCTTGTAATGAAATGCCTCCACCTGTGGAGAAATAAAGGTCAATAGAAAATCTACTTATCAATTCAGAGGCAAGTGTATCAGTAATATTCCCTGAAGGTTTTACTTTTCCGCCAATTAAATACGTATCAATATTCTTATATTCTCGTAGATAACCAGCTATTTCTATAGAATTCGTAATAACCGTAAATGATACTTCCGGTAAATATTTCAGCATCGCATTATGAACGGGAGCCCCGCCAATAAAAATTGAATCACCTTCTTGTATATAAGATACCGCAACTCTTGCAATTGTGTCCTCATATATTGAGCTATCACTATAACGTTTAGTTGGTTCCGCAGCTAAGTTTCTCACTCGCGTAAGTTCAATTGCACCTCCGTGCGTTCTTTTTAATAAACCATCCTTTTCCATAATAGACAAATCTCTTCTTATAGAATCAATAGACATATCAAATCTTTCCGCAAGATCCTTTGCTATTACTCTTCCATCTGTATTAAGTCGTTCTAAAATTTTCTCTCGACGTTCTTCAGTAAACATGTTATCACCACCGTTATTGAAGGTTCAGAAACTTAAACTTTATTTTAATTATATGCATGCCTCTTCCGTTTTACAATATTTTCAATTCTTATTTATTCCGTTTTATACAGTCTTCTCCCTCTTTCTATCCTGTTAACTTGACAACCAAATAAATGTATATCTGTATATTACGCAAAAACACTTCCATTTACCTTCCTATTGATGTAAAATTATTCCTATGTTTTACTTTTTAATACAGAAAGGGATTACTATGAAATCATTAATCAAAACGACATGTACAGCATTATTATTTACTGGAATATTAACAGGATGTAATAGCAATACTACATCAAAACAAGAAAAGAGCGCTCTCGAAAAGAATGCAATGCACTATGGAGAAATAGTTAAAAACGAATACTATAGAGCGACAGTTGAGAATGCAAAGTTTGAAAAAATAGACAAAGAGCGGCGCCTTACTACTCGTGTTATGATTAATAATGTTCGAGACGATGGACAAACTATTGATCTTTCGGAAATAAAATATTTCATACAAGATGAAAAAACTGGTGAGAAATATGAAGGTGAAGCTCATCCGATAGATGACGAGCACTATAAAAATGTTCCACACGAGTTCTCTTTAACTACTGACGTTGTATTTGAACTGAAAACTTCACCAAAAGATTTAAATAATATGTATTTATACATAGATAGCAAAGCAGCGCCGTTAACAGATACATATTGGAAGCTTGATAATTTAGTATCTAAATAGAAAGACCAGTCTTACATGACTGGTCTTTTACATTCATACATTTAACTTTCATTAACACTTATATTCATTTTCTAATAACAACTTGAATAACATCAGCTAAACCAGTGTGCCCTTTCCCTTCAATTCGCTCTTGTTCGCCATTAAAGAAATGAATTACCTTATGTTCTTCACACCAAGTAAGGATATCAATTGGATCATACAGCATATCAACATCTTTTGGTCCACCAGTACCATAGTTTATTTGTTTTTTTGAGTAAACTTCAAACATAATTAAACCACCAGGCTTTATCGTTTGTATCATTTTACCTAATATCATTTTTTTATAATCATCATGAAAATGTCCAAATACCATAATTGCTGCATCATATTCATTTTCTGCCAAACTATCAGCCAATAAATCTACTTTTTTTGTATGCACGTTTACGTTATGCTTCTCTGCCAATTTTTTTGTCTTCTCTAATCCATCTTCCGAATAATCAATAGCTGTTACTTCGTTCCCTTGTCTTGCTAGAAATACAGCATTTCTACCTTCTCCCTCCGCGAAAGCTATTACTTTATTGTGATTTGCTAAACGAAATGCTTGTTCTTTAATAAATGTATTAGGTTCTTTACCGTAAAAATATTCATCTGATTTATATCGATCATTCCAAAATTTAGTCATCATCTTCTCTCCTTCTTCATATCATTTTCTAACTAAAATTAAAGATATCAAAGAGTCTTTTTATCCTTAATTAATTTAAAAATAAAAGCAGATTAAAAATCCACTTTTATTTTTTTCGCAAGATCTACGATTTTTTGATTTCGTAACTCTTCTTCCATTTTCTCTTCTGCTGCAAGCATTACTTCATTAATTAAACATCCAGGTTTGTCATGTAAACAACATTCAAACAATGATGTTTTACCTTCAATTGCATGTATAATATCTAAAAATGAAATATCTTCCCAATTCTTACTAAGCGAGTAACCGCCCTTTGGACCAGATGATGAATGTATCATCCCTTCCTTCGTCAACTTAGTTAGTATTTTAGACAAGTACGTTGGTGAAACATTTTGCATTTCTGCTAATTGGTGAACACTAACTAACTTATTTGGTGTAGCCTTTGCCAGAAAAAGTATTGTATGAAGAGCATAATTTGTAGCTTTAGAATATTTCATAGTACAGCCCCTATTGTAGACTTCATGTATCTACAATAACTTTATTTTTTTATTATGTCAAACGTTTGTAATGCTCCATAAAAAATTATTTATTCACAAGTAATACATCTGTCGCACAAATCGTCACTTCTCTAAATGGACAGTCAAATAAAACACCTAGTTCAAAACCATCTTCAGTAATAGCTATTTCATGATATAACCACCAAGCATTTTCAAAGTTTTCCGGCATAGAACAATTTGTTACTCCTATAAAGGTTACTTCAAGTTTATCAAATTCACTAAAAGTACCACTGCAATCTAATACGATAGACAAAGTATCTTCTGATTCTCTCTTTATTACTTTAATTACACTATCGTGTAGTGATGTCTTGTGTAACTGAGCGACATTTGACGGAAGTTTTTTCTCAATGGAATTAAAATATTCTACGTATGATTGATCTAATTGTGCCATTCTTTTCTCATAATCTGTTGTCCACTCTTGCATACGTTTTTTCAGTTCACCTAATGGATATTCTGAATTAATTGTGATGTTTTGTATAATTGAGTATATCGATTCAGGAAGGAATTTTAATAAATCTATTTTCCTTTCCTCTATTTCTTCCTTTAAACTTTGTATATCCATTTCCGCCCATTCTTTTATAGACTCTATAAAACTTACAAATTCTAAAACTTGCATTTTTTTATACCATTCTCTTGTAAAATATTTCAATGACACCTCTCCTAAAATATCTTTACATCCAGTAAAAGCAATACATCCACTTATTATATCATTCCAATAACCATTTTTTCTAAAGAAATAATGTAAAAATGTAAATATTCCGCCTATTATTTCTAAAACTTCAGAATATTTACAAAAGTATAAAATTAGAATACATTTTAGCTGTACAAGATTCACCTGTACAAAAATTCAAACAAAAAGGGATGGTTATATGTTGAAGAAATTAGTAGCAGGGACATTAGTAGCGGGTTTTGCACTAACTGGAGGACTAGGTGCGGTAAGTGCTGAAGAAAAAAGTAACACAATTAAGTCATTTGATTATTTAAAAGTGGATGAACAAAATGTTAATTCATTTGCAAAATTAAGTGATCAGGATAAGAAAGATATCCAAATTACTATGGTATTACCAGAGCAAAATGAAAATGGAGATTGGCTAGCTTATGGTTTTACTAGCCGTGAAACATTAGATGCGTATATTGAAAAGGATAAAAAAGCAATTAAAAATAAAATTAATCCTTTAGGTAGCGGTGCTGGTAGTACTGATTTTTATGAACATAAAGATAAAGGTGGCCAATATATTTACTGGAGTAGCGGCTTTAAAAACTTACCATCTAGCTGGAATGACAGAATTTCTTCTGTAAGTACAGCGTCACCTTCTGCAAGTTATTCAACGACACTTTGGGAGCACACTTCAACACAAGGATATGGAAAAGGCGTTTTATTTAAACATGCTGATTGGTACGGTAAAACTGCTAATTTAGCTGCTGATTGGAACGATATTACTTCAGCGATTGAAATTAAATAGTAATAAGATATTTAATTTCTTCTATAAAAATTCAAACCACTATTCTCTCTTTCGTTTAGAGAATAGTGGTTTATCATATTTCCATTTAAGCATGTACAGCATGTCCTACCGCTTGCATTAACGCTTCATGAATCGCCTCAGATAAAGTTGGATGTGCTGCAATATAATCTCTCATTATATCAGCGGTAACTTCTGTATGAATCATTACGGTTCCTTGACCAATAAGTTCAGTTGCATAAGGACCGATAATAGAAATCCCTACAATTTCTTGGTATTTAGGTTCCACAATGACTTTTACTTTCCCTACTTGTTCTCCTAAAATAAGAGCTTTTCCGTTCGCTGTAAAAGGAAATTCTCCGATGAGAATATCACCATATTGTTCTCTTGCACCTTTTTCACTTAACCCGACACTAGCTATTTCTGGAGCTGTGTATATACATCGAGGCACAGCGTGATAATTTACTTTCACGTCTTCTCCACTTGCGTGTAATGCTGCTGTCGTTCCTTCATGGAAGGCAACGTGAGCAAGCTGAATTCCACCGATTACATCACCAGCTGCGTAAATATGCGATACGTTCGTTTGCATATGTTCATTCACAGAAATCCCTTTATTTGAAAACTGAACCCCTGCCTTTTCTAATCCTAATTGTTGCACTCGTGGTTTTCTTCCTACAGAAACAAGAACAAATTCTGGAGTTACTTCGTGAGTAATTCCCTCGTACTCAAATGAAGCTTGCTTCTTATAGTTATTTAATCCTTTTAAAACTGCTCCCGTAAAAATTTTCACACCATCTTTTTCTAATTTCTCTCTTAAAATATTCGCGATATCTTCATCTTCACCAGGTAGTAATTGCGGTGCCATTTCAACTATCGATACTTTTGTGCCAAGTCTACTATAAATACTTGCAAACTCACATCCTATTACACCACCGCCAACGATTAACAATGAAGATGGTACACTCTCAAGAGACATGGCATGGCTACTATTTAAAATCCATTTTCCATCGAACGGAGCGAATGGTAATTCTGTAGGTTCGGAACCAGATGCGATAATAAAGCTCTCTCCATCAACTACTTCTTCTTTATTTCCTTGTACAACTCGCACACGATGATCCGTTTCGAATTTCGCTTTTCCTTTTACAACTTTAATTTTATTTTTCTTCATTAAATATTGTATTCCTTGGACGAGTTGCATTACGATTTGTGATTTTCTCGCCTGTATTTGATCCCAATCAATTGATATACTTCCTGTATTAAGCGTAACTCCATAATCATTCGCTTTTCTCACAATGTCATGTATTTCAGCACTTTCTAACAGTGACTTCGTAGGCATACAACCAACATTTAAACACGTTCCGCCAAGTTCAGCTTCATCAATAAGAGTGACACCTTTGCCATTTTGAGCCGCGGTAATTGCCGCTACATATCCAGCTGGTCCGCCTCCCATTACAACTAGTTTACTCATTCTCTCACCTTCTCTTTATAAAAGAATTGTTATAGGTTCTTCTAAATAATGTTTAATTGTGCGTAAAAATGCAGCTGCTGGTGCACCGTCTAGTACACGATGATCGAATGTTAAACTTAAAGGTAACATACTACCTTTTTTTAATTTTTTCCCTTTATATACAGGAACATGTTCAATTGCGCCAATACCTAAAATGCCAGTCTCAGGTGTATTTAGTACAGGTGTGAAATATTCAATACCAAAGCTACCTAAATTACTAATTGTAAATGTCGTTCCGTGCATATCATCACTACTTAAGCTACCTGCTCGCGCCTTTTGTGCCACATTCTTAATCTCTTTAGACAATTCTACTAAAGATAAATTATTTGCAAAGCGAATAGCTGGAACGATTAACCCTTTTTCTAATGCGACTGCCATGCCTAAATGCACATGTTCAAATTGATGAATTGCATCATCTATATAAGCGCTGTTCATTTCTTTATGCTCTCCAAGTGCTAATACAGCAGCACGCGAGACAAAATCCGTAATGGTTAATTTATTATCATATCTTTTTTGTACAACTTTCGCTATTTCTTTATGTAAAGCAACTAAATCTGTTACATCTACTTTCATCGTTAACGTTAATTGTGCGCTATTTTTTAAGCTTGCGTGCATACGATTTGCGATCGCTTTACGCATACCAGTAACAGGAATCACGTTACTTTCTTCTTGTTCAGATATTTCCGGAACGATTCCTCTTACCTCAAGTGCTTTTAATACATCTGCCTTTGTAATCCTTCCGCCAGGACCTGTACCAACTAATGCCTTGATATCCAGATTTTCAGACTTTGCAATTTTCTTGGCTACAGGTGAAATTTTAATTCTTTGCTTCGATACTTCTTTCCCATTTGCTTCTTGATTTTGTACATTTTGTACTTCTATATTAGATGTTTTTTCTTCTACAACATGTGTGCTTTCCTGCATTTCTACCTTTTCATTCGGTTTACCGATGTAGCAAATTACAGTACCAGGCGGCACTCCTTCATCTTCACTTACAGCTATATCAAGTACCGTACCATCAGCTGGCGCTTCAATTTCCGTTTCAATTTTTTCTGAATTAATACTAGCAATTAGTTCTCCTTTTGCTACATTATCGCCTGCTTTAATATTCCAGCTCGTAATAATACCTTCTTTCATCGCCATACCTAACTTCGGCATTACAACTTCTACAGCCATGTCTCTCTCTCCCTTCTCATCGTTTTATTACACATGTAATAAAGATTGGTCTCCGATCATTTCTGATACAGTTTCAATTACTTTTTCTGGTGTTGGCAAATACAACTTTTCAAGTGGTGGTGAGAACGGAACGGGTGTATGTGGTGCTGTAATTCGTTTAATAGGTGCATCTAACAAATCAAAACCTTTATCCGCTACAATTGCCGCAATATCTGCTGCAATACTACATCTAGGATTCGCTTCGTCAATGACGATAAGACGATTTGTTTTTTCAACAGATGATAAAATAGTATCTTCATCAAGTGGTGATAAAGATCGTGGATCAATTACTTCTACTTCAAGCCCCTTTTTCGATAATTGCTTTGCAGCTGCAAGCGCTGTATGAACTTGCTTTCCGATTGCGACAATTGTTACATCAGAACCTTCCCGTTTAATATCTGCTTTTCCTAATGGAATTGTATAGTATCCTTCTGGCACTTCACCTTTCATATTGTAAAGTGTTTTATCCTCAAAGAAGATTACTGGATCATCATCTTCAATTGCCGCTAATAATAAGCCTTTTGCATCATACGGTGTGGAAGGAATAACAACTTTAATACCTGGTATGCTCGTAAATAATGCGTACAAACTTTGTGAATGTTGAGCTGCTGCACTAAAACCAGCGCCATGCATCGTACGTACTGTAACGGGTACTTTTGCTTTACCTCCAAACATATAACGGAATTTCGCACCTTGGTTTAATACTTGGTCAAGACAACTACCGATAAAATCATTAAACATTAACTCAGCTATCGGACGTAACCCAGTTGCAGCAGCTGCCATCGCAGCTCCCATATAACCCGCTTCAGAAATTGGTGTATCCAATATACGATTTCGGCCAAACTCTTGTACAAGTCCTTTCGTAACACCAAGAACACCACCCCAAGCTTCATCATCTTGCAGGTGATCAACTTGTGCACCTCCTGCAACATCTTCACCTATTAAAATTACATTTTCATCACGACGCATTGAGATTTTCATCGCTTCATTAATTGCAGTTGACATACTTACTGTTCTAGTCATAATTTTTCACCCTCCTCTTATTTGTAAGAAACGTATACATCTTTTAATAATTCTTCATCGTCTGGGTATGGACTATTTTCACTAAATTCAATGGATCTTTGTACTGCATCATCTACTGCTTTTTCCATATCAACAAGTTCAGATTCTGTTAATAAACCTTCATGAATTAAATGCTTACGGAAATTCACAATTGCATCTTTTTCGTTTAAATGTTCTTCTTTTTCTTCTGATGTTTTATATGTTTGCGCTTCACCTTCGAAATGACCATAATTACGATATGTCATACATTCAATAATTGTTGGACCATCACCATTACGCGCACGTTCCACTGCTTCTGCAGCAGCTTTATATACAGCTAGAAGATCTTTTCCATCTACTTGAACACCTGGAATATTATAAGCTTTTGCGCGATCAGCGATAGAATCACAACTTGAAGCATATTCAAATGTAGTTGCTTCACCGTAACCGTTATTTTCTGCAATAAAAATAACTGGTAACTTCCAAATCGCCGCTAAATTAACCCCTTCATGGAATGTTCCTTCATTATTTGCTCCGTCACCGAAGAAGCAAACACTTACATCTTTTGTTCCTTTATATTTAGCTGTTAATGCTGAACCGCAAGCAAGTGGGAAACCCCCGCCTACAATGCCATTCGCACCAAGCATTCCTTTATCTAAATCGGCAATATGCATGGAACCGCCTTTACCTTTACATAATCCTGTCGCTTTCCCGAAAAGTTCAGCCATCATACCATTTAAATCACAACCTTTTGCGATACAATGTCCATGACCTCTATGTGTACTTGTAATATTGTCACTATCCGTTAAGTGGGCACATACACCAACTGCTACCGCTTCTTCACCTGCGTATAAATGAACGAAACCTGGCAAAACGCCTTGCGCGAACAATTCATGCACCTTATCTTCAAACTTACGAATCTCTAACATTTTTTCGTACATCCAACGAGCTTGTTCTTTCGTAATTTCATTCCCTTTACTTTCAGTTGTTTTTAACATGTCCAGCCCTCCTATTTTCTTGTTCGTCTTTTATATTGCAAGTACCGTGCCAAATTCTAATCCTTGTTTTAATAGGTTTTCTCTATCTTTTAACAATAAAAAAGTGGACAAAATGAGACGTTTGTCTCGTTTTGTCCACTTTTGTTCCCTTAATAAGAGAATTGTTACTTTATTCATTATCAAAGCTCTTCTGTAATTTTCGGATGTAAATAATTTGACCAATATGATATGCATTATGAGTTGTTACATTCGCTAGCACTTCCCACCACTTTGCAGAAACAGGAAATCCCACTACATCACTTTCAACCTTTTCTTCATTTATGAGATTTTGCCATTGTAACAGTTTTTCTAGTAGTTTTTCGCGTAATTCATCGAAAATTTGATTATCTGAGAGCATAAAACTTTTGTTATTATCTCCTATAGCGGGTACTGCATTCACATTTGATTCTTTATACCTAGTTTGCCACGTAGAGTTCCAATACAGTAAATGTTGTACGATTTCAGCTATACTATTACTCTCTTCATTCGGTTTCCAGAAAGCTTCCCTCTCAGATAAATCCTTAACTGCATCTGAAAATGGCATATACCAACTGGGATCATTTGCATTCGCTAATAGCTGATCTGCTAATACAGCTTTTACATGGACCATTTTTCTTCCCTCATTTCATTATCATATTAATATACACTACTCTATATACGCTGATTCCCTATAATCCCCTTTTTTTACATACAAATTGATTTCATAATGAATGTAAGAATAATAGATTTTCTTATCATAACTCGTTATGATAAAAGAAAAAGAAAGCTGGCGAAAAATGAATAAAAAAATCGCAATAATTACTGGAGCCTCAAGTGGATTTGGACTATTAACTACACTCGAACTCGCAAAAAAAGATTATTTAGTTATCGCTACAATGCGAAACCTTGAAAAACAAGGAACCTTACTATCCCAAGTTACTCAACTTAACTTACAGCAAAATATAAAAGTTCAACAATTAGATGTAACAGATCAAAATTCTATACATAATTTCCAATTATTTTTAAAAGAAATTAATAGAATAGATCTCCTTATAAATAATGCAGGATATGCAAATGGGGGCTTTGTAGAAGAAATCCAAGTAGACGAATATCGAAAGCAATTTGAAACGAACCTTTTTGGAGCTATATCAATTACCCAGCTTGTTTTACCATATATGAGAAAACAAAGAAGTGGAAAAATCATTAATATAAGCAGCATTAGCGGCCAAGTTGGATTCCCTGGTTTATCTCCTTATGTATCTTCAAAATATGCATTAGAAGGCTGGAGTGAATCGCTTCGCTTAGAATTAAAACCTTTCGGAATAGATGTCGCTTTAATTGAACCTGGTTCTTACAACACAAATATATGGGAGGTTGGTAAACAACTAGCTGAAAACCAATCTGATACAACATCTCCTTACAAAGAATATATGGATAAAATACAAAAACATATTAATAGCGGTAGTGATACATTTGGTAATCCGATAGATGTTGCTAATAAAATCGTTGAAATTGCTGAAACAAAGCGTACTACTTTACGATATCCTATTGGAAAAGGTGTAAAATTTATGATCTTTACGAAGAAGATTCTTCCTTGGAGATTGTGGGAATACCTTGTTTTGAGAAGCTTTAAGAAGATGTAAATATAAAGAGTAACTATCAAGATAAATAATGGTAGCTACTCTTTTTAAATATTCATCATGAAAAACCAAAACGACATTAGTATGTAGAAAGAGGATCAAAATAAAGTAACATTGAAACCATAAAAACAAATGCAAAGAATCCAATTATAGAAAGAATATATTCCTTTGTCTCTCTGCTATACTTCCATTCCATCCATACGCGTAATAAGGAAATTGCTCCAAAATAAGTAAGTACAGCAATTCCTATATTAGCATTTTCTACTTTGAACAGATAAATAAAACTTACTATAAGATATACGATAAAAAGACCTATTTCTAATTTTACATGTAAACTATTTACATGCTTATATATCCAAGCATTGCCCTTTGGCATATTTAGTTTTTTTCTTAAAAACTTTTCTAAAAAATATCCTCCAATTATCATAATAACTATAATCCAAATAGTAGAGTTGCCCATTGCATTCCCTCCTATTAAATTAATTATGTTTTCGTAACAAAATGGATTATATATTTTTTAATATGTAGATAATGTATTCATTTTCTTTATCTTCTTTAGTAGTAGTTTTATCAAGACATGTTTTATGTATTGTATAACAACAATCTATTTCCCATCCCTTTTGTTTCGGGATGTTTAATCCTTTTTCTTTCTATTTTTTCAAAAACGAATATAGATAGTACCGATAAAATTAATAGAGTTATTTTTATAATTGACAGAAAACCCTATCCTTTTATTTTCTTACTTGCATTTTCTACGGCTGATCACTCGGATACGTGGCATTCCTTTTATTTTCTACGTCCCAACTAATAATTGTCGCACTATCACGTCCCAACTGATGATGCACGTGTTCTAAAACATTGTGAATATTTTCTTTAAGTGTTTTATCATTTCTGTTCATAGCATTATACAAATTTACAGGTGTTTCATATCGGCGTTCCCCGCATTCTAATACTCCATCTGTCACCATCACAATTCGGTTCTTTCCAGTACGTAATTCACGAATACCTGATGAATAGCAAGGCACAGGTAAATCAAATGTGTTTACATTTCCAATCCATTCGTAAAAATGACGTTGATTTAATGCATATTGTCCTAACTTATGTAACTCTTCATGAAATACATACACTAAACAATCACCGATAGAAAGCCACCATATATAATTTTCTTTCCTTACACATAGTAAGCAAGCTGTTTCACCTTTAATTTTTTTGCACTTTTCCTTAAATGAAGATGACTGAAAAATTGTAAGTATATGATTTTCAACAGACTGAAATACTGAATTAATTGGTTCATTCAAAATTACTTTTATATTTTCATATTCTTTTTCGATTGTATTTACTACTAAATCAACACTTTCTGCACTATTATGTCCATCTAATATAGCTGCAAATTCCCACTCACCATTTGACCAAACTAATGCACCATCTTCATTCTTTTTCGCTCCGGCACTAATATTCCCACCATATGCACCGAGCACGATATCACCATATTGCTTTACCGAAATTTCGTCTAAACACATTTCTCTACTTCCAACCCATGAATGTTGTCTATTATTATTTGTATGCATATTCACTCACCATATACTCTCGTATTCTTTCGCATAGTTTTTTGATTTTCGCTGCGTCACCATATGGTGCGCCAGTCCATTTCGCTATCTCGCTTGGTGACCAAAACTCTTTTGGTGTATTCGGATAACGCGGAATAATGTTTCTTCACTATCCCAGTGGACATGTCCAACGTAAACGAGTTCATCTTCGTAAATAGCTCCACCTGGAACTATAATATTTCCTTTATGCTTTTTGCAAATGAAGCAGTTTTGTTCTACTTGATTGTTTGTTGACATATCCATCACCTTCCTTTTCATATATAATATCACAAAAAAAGGAAAAACAGGTTTTGTATTCCGAATTTTCATTCTTTTGATACAGCAATTTTTGAAATGAATTTACACCTCATTATTTCTTCAAAAACGCAATCCCAATTACGATCCCAATCACAATTCCGATTACTAAATTATTTGTAAAATAACCTTGGAATACACCGATTACAACTCCTATACCAATACCTATTGCCAAAGCATCATTTCTTTTTTTATTTTTAGCCAAAATTGCATCTCCTCCCATCATTTCTCGCTAAACAACATACACTTACTTGAATGTATTAATATATTCACTATCTCACTTGAACATTTCAAAAAAATGTACTTTAACTTCACATATAATATTTTCCATTTTCTGTACATACTCCTTTTATATTGAAAAATTTTCAAGTAACTATTAATTATACATAGGCATTTACTATAAGAAAGCTTCGTAATTTATTGAAGGAGGAACAATTCAAATGTATCCTCATTGGAATCCAAATATAAATCAACAGTATGTTTATTCCCCCCATCCCGCAAGGAATACATTGCATCATGATTCACAATATATGATGCATCATATCGCAAGTCTTGAAAGTCAATTAACTAAATTAATCTCATTAATCGAGGAAAATAATCAATTCATCAAATCAATGGAACAACAACAAAACCAAGTTTGTGCACCAGCTGGAGGTTCTGTTATCGTTCATATGTAATCTAGATGCAATAAAAAACACACTTTGTATTATAAAAGTGTGTTTTTTGGTCATTATTTTCTTTTCGTATGGAACCCTTGTGTAATTCGATCTAATATAATTGCGATTACTACGATAGCTAATCCAGCTTCAAATCCCATTCCGATATTAACTTGTGTTACAGAGCGATATACATCAACTCCAAGCCCTGGCGCTCCTACAAGTGATGCTGTTACAACCATCGATAACGAAAGCATAATGCTTTGGTTCACACCAGCCATAATCGTTCCGGTTGCAAGTGGTAATTGTACTTTAAATAGTTTTTGTGATGCTGTGGATCCAAACGCATTGGCTGCTTCAATTAAATCTTCTGGAACTTGTCTAATTCCTAAGTCAGTAAAACGAATTGTCGGTGGCATTGCAAAGATTACCGATGCAATAATTCCAGGTACTACACCAACTCCGAAAAATGTAATCGCTGGAATGAGGTATACGAATGCCGGCATTGTTTGCATAAAATCTAATGTTGGCTTTAAAAATTTTGAGAACCGTTCATTTTGAGATGCTAATATACCAATTGGAATTCCGACAATAATTGAAATAATAACAGACGTAAGTACGAGTGCTAATGTTTGCATCGTTTGTGCCCAGTAGTTAATATTCAAAATGAATAATAATCCAATAAGCGTAAAAATGACTAAAGATAATTTCCTCGTTGTGTACCAAATGAAGAAACACAAGATAATAATCATCAATATGGCTGGTATTATTGTTAAAAAATTAGTTAGTAAATCAACGAATCCACCAATAATATAAGAGAATCCTCGGAATAAGCCTTCAAAGTGCTCATATAAACTTGCAACAAATGAGTCGACCCATTCCCCTAATGGAATACGTGGTATACTATTCATCGTCTTTCACCTCTTCCTCAATGTTTCCTGCAAGAGCTTGAATGACACTTTCACGTTTAATAATTCCTCTTAGCCTTTTCTTCTCATCGATTACTGGTAAGGGATATTTCATCTCTGCCATTTTTGCATATGTCTCTTCCAGTAAAGTATCCAAATACACATGCGGAATATCATTAAGTAATAAATCAGCAATCGGCCACTGTTTTTGTACTGCTTTACTCGCATCATCCGCAGTTAATATACCTAAAAACTCATACTTTTTGTTTACAACATATACAGTTGAGACGCCTGCATTCCTCATAATTTGAAGAGCCACACGAGGTCCACGATCAATTAATAAAGTTTCTGGTCGTTTTAAAATAGACTCAGCCGTAATTACTTTTCCTAAATTCACGTCCGCAACAAACTTTTCTACAAATTCATTTGCGGGGCTCATCATAATTTCTTCTGGCGTTCCAATTTGGACGATTTCTCCATCTTTCATTAATGCAATACGATCTCCAATTCGAAGCGCTTCATCTAAATCATGCGTAATAAATATAATCGTTTTTTCCATTTTATCTTGTAACTCTAACAATTCATCTTGCATTTCTTTTCGAATAAGTGGATCTAATGCACTAAATGACTCGTCCATTAGTAATACATCTGGATTATTCGTTAGTGCCCTTGCGATTCCAACGCGCTGCTGCATACCACCACTAAGTTGACTTGGATAATTATCTTTATGATGATCGAGTCCTACTAACTGTAGCGATTCTAACGCTTTTTTCTCTCGCTCTTCAACCGGAACTCCTTGTATTTCTAAACCATATGCAACATTTTGTATAACTGTACGATGCGGAAATAGAGCAAATTTCTGAAATACCATACTCATTTTCGTTCTTCTTACTCTCCGTAACTCTTCTTTTCCCATCGTTGCGATGTCTTCACCATCTATGTATATATGACCTGCAGTTGGTTTAATCAATTGATTTAACATACGAACTAGCGTAGATTTCCCGCTGCCAGACAAACCCATAATAACGAAAATCTCTCCAGAGTAAACTTCAAACGTTGCTTTTTTCACCCCAACGTTCATTCCTGTCTCTTTTAAAATTTCCGATTTACTTTTTCCTTCTTTTAATAAGGAAAGGGCTCTTTGCGGATGTTTCCCGAATACTTTTGTTACGTTTTCAACACGCACCTTTGTATTATCCATGTCACTACTCCTTTTCTACCCATCTATTCACATAGTGTTGCGATTTTACAAAGAAATATTACATAAAAATGACATTCATAAGATTTCTTTAAAATTCTCGTTTCCGTTCATAATAAGAATGCTTACTTATACATTTATTTTATAAGGCAAACGTTACTTAGGAGGTTTTCGATGCGAAAGAAAATTTGGTTTATATGCCTTGCATTATTTATTACTATGATTTTCACTTCATGTAATGCAACAAATGCAAATTCGAAAGGAAAAATTAAACTTGGTGTAACAAGTTGGAAAGAAAATATTGCAACTGCAAACATGTGGAAAGTTTTATTAGAAGAAAAAGGCTACAAAGTTGAGCTCATGTATTTAGAAAAAGCCGCAATTTGGACTGGTGTCGCTCGTGGCGATGTTGATGCGAATTTAGAAGTATGGCTACCAGTTACAGATAAACCGCTAAACGATCGTTATAAAGATGATATTGTCTTAAAATCAAAATGGTACGAAGGTACTGGACTAGGTTTAGTCGTCCCTTCTTATATGAAAAACATAAACAATATCGAAGATTTAAATGCTCATAAAGATGAACTAGATAATAAAATTGTCGGTATCGAACCCGGTAGTAGTCTTATGAATTTAACGAATAAAGCAATGAAAGAATATGATATAAAACTAAAACTTGTCCAATCTTCTGAAGCTGCGATGATGAGTGAACTAAAGAAAGCATATACAAAAAAGAAACCAATCGCTGTTACGCTTTGGAATCCGCATTGGGGTTTTTCAGAATTTGACTTAAAATATTTAAAAGACCCTAAGAAAGTATATGGTGAAAAAGATGACATTTATTACTCCGTTCGTAAAGGTTTCGAAAAAGATCACCCGGATATCATAAAATACTTTGATAAATGGAAAATGAACGATGAACAGCTCGGTACGTTAATGGTCATGTTAAATAAAACAAAAGATCCTGAAGAAGCTGCGCGAAAATGGATTAAGAACAATCAAGCGCTAGTTGATGAATGGGTAAAAGATTAATAAAAATAGGCTAGAGGGTTCGCATATCCTCTAGCCTGTTTTTAACTTATTTTTTCGTAACAACATCATCTACAATCCCATATGCCTTTGCTTCTTCTGCGGTCATAAAATAATCTCTTTCTGTATCATGTGCTACTCTTTCAATCGGTTGCCCCGTTTTTTCTGCAATCATTTTATTAATATCATGCTTTAACTTTAATATTCTCTTCGCAGTTATTTCAATTTCTGTTGCTTGCCCTTGTGCACCACCAAGCGGCTGATGAATCATAATTTCACTGTTAGGGAGCGCAAACCGTTTTCCTTTTGCTCCAGATAATAATAGCAATGCACCAAATGATGCCGCAAAGCCCATGCACAGCGTTTGCACATCTGGTTTAATTAAATTCATTGTATCTAATATAGCAAATCCCGCTGTCGTTGATCCGCCGGGGCTATTAATGTATAAAAATATATCTTTCTCTGCATCTTCTGCTTCTAAAAATAATAATTGAGCTACGACACTACTCGCTACTTGATCATTTATTTCTGAACCGATAATAATAATACGATCTTTTAATAACCTTGAATATATATCATAGGAACGTTCTCCTAATTTCGTTTGTTCCACTACATATGGAATTGCATTCATTTTATATCCCTCCAATAATTGTTATGCTGCTAAAAGCATACAACTGTAGGAAGAAGGTTTTTTCGCATTAAATAATAAGACTGGCTGTTTAGATGGTAACTTAGTAAAATCTATTGTCGGAAGCAGTTTCGTTAATAATTCCGGTCTCTCCTCTCGAATAGACGTTACTACAACTTCCATATCATCTGTGAATTCAACTATCTCAATCCCTTCTTCACTTACAGTTTTCAGCCTATTTCTACTACGAAACAAAGAAGCTTTTACTGCCCCTTCTGATACAGAACACACTTTAGCAATATCAGCGATACTATATTGAAAAACATCTTTTAATAATAAAATTGCGGATTGCTGTACATTTAATGAAGACAATACTTTCCCTACCATTTCATGCAAATCTGCAATGTTCTCATGTGGTTCTTCAAAAGTGATTTGTTCTCTTATTTTTTCATGAACAGACTTAGACTTTATCTGATCTAACCAACGATTTCTTGCTATTTTATAGACGAGTGTCATACAAATATCTTTATTTCTATATTTTTGAAGCACTTTACACACTGTTTCTTGGGCGAGATCTTCCCCATCCCATTTGTTTTTCGTTAAAAAAGTACAGTATCTTTTTAACTCTCCATATTGTTCAATTAAAAAGTTTATATTTGAATGATTCATATCGATATGGTTCTTTAAAACATGAGTTACTTTTGTGCACAAAATAACCACTCCTTTTCAGCGCTTACTTAATAAACGATTCAACATTAAAAAAAGTTACGGGGATATAAAAAAATAATGTTTATGTTCAATAATTCGCGGTCATAAATATGTTATGTACAATTTTACGTGAGGAGGAACAAATTTGCCAAAATTAACAATTGAAGGTGCGGGAACTTTTGATGTGAAAGAAGGAACAAAGTTAGTATTAGCAATTGAAGATAGCGGTGTCAACATTCTTCATCGTTGCGGCGGGAATGCACGTTGCACAACTTGTAGAGTAGAAATACTAGCAGGTGATTTCTGTGAAGCGAGTGCGAATGAGAAACATGCAATGACGGAAAAAGGGATTGAAGATCATTTACGATTATCTTGTCAAATGCGTGTACATAAAGATATAGTCGTTCGTCCGGTACTTACAGTTGAAAATTCAGGTCTTGATGCTGGACCGCGTCCGGCGGAGTAAAGCGATGAATTTAAAACAGCTCGCTGGCGAATATGCCGCTAACTTTGTAAATGATGGCATGAAGATTGGGCTTGGTACAGGTTCTACTGTATATTGGACAATACAAAAATTAGGTGAGCGTGTAAAAGAAGGATTATCATTTCAAGCTGTACCGACATCAAAGGAAACTGAAGCATTAGCACATCAACTAAATATCCCCCTAATTTCGTTAAATGACGTACAAAGTCTTGATCTTACAATTGATGGAGCGGATGAAATTGATTCAAATTTACAACTTATAAAAGGCGGTGGCGGTGCATTACTTCGTGAAAAAATCGTTGCCTCTTCCTCTAAAGAACTAATTATCATTGCTGATGAATCGAAACTTGTAACACATTTAGGTACTTTTCCATTACCTATTGAAATCATCCCTTTTTCATGGAAACAAACCGAAAATAAAATTCAGTCTTTAGGATGTCAAACAACATTACGTTTGAAAAATAATGAAACCTATATAACCGATAACAATAACATGATTATCGATTGTATATTCCCTAATCATATTTCTAATCCTGCCCATTTACACACTCAATTAAAAATGATTACTGGTGTAGTTGAAACAGGGTTATTTATAAGTATGACGAGTAAAGTAATTATCGGCGCTAAAAATGGGATAAAGGAATTGTAATAAAAGCTAACTTTTTAAAGTTGGCTTTTTAGTATGTTCTTCTCTTTATAGCGCTTTATTATGATATACTATGAAAACACAAGCTGATTACATTAGAAAGGACTGAACATTTTGCAATCCAAACTTATAACAGAACTTGCTGATTTAGAAACTGCCTTTCATATTCGAAAAGAAGTATTTGTAAAAGAACAAGGTGTCCCTCTTGCAGATGAATTTGATACATTCGATGAAATCAGAGAGCAATGTAAACATATTTTAGTTTATTATCATGAGCTTCCTGTAGGCACAGGGCGTATACGATTTGTTGATGGTGTCGGAAAATTAGAACGTATTTGTATTTTAAAAGATTATCGTACATACGGATTAGGTAAAGTCATCATTCAAACGTTAGAAGAACTTGCTCGTAACAAACAAGTTACAAAAGTGAAACTACACGGTCAAACACAAGCTGAAGGATTTTATACAAAACTAGGTTATCAAACTTCTTCTGATATATTTATGGAAGATGGCATTCCACATATACTTATGACGAAAGTATTATCATAATAAAAAGGCAGTGTATGAATCTTATGTATTCATACACTACCTTTTTTTATTAATAGAAAAGTGAATTCTCAAGATTCCCTTTTGCATCAAAGCCCATCATCTCTTAGTTCATACCTAAGTAAAGCTTACACTGTTTTCCATAATGATAATGCATAAATCCAGTTTGGATCACCATTTCCTTGATAACTCTGGACTGCTTCATATACTTTTCCTTCGTGCAGAACTCTATCTCCCTTTTTATATGCTTTTTTTGCATCCCACGCTTCATATGAAGCGTTTTCAGTTTTTGTAGTAATTGTGAATATATCACTCTGTACGGATTCATTTCCAGCTACATCAACAGCTTTCACTACATATTTATAAGTAGTATTAGCGAGCAGATTTTTATCCAAATAAGAAGTTGTATTGGATGTTGCAATCTTTTTCATTGCCCCTTCTGTTTCTCTATAAATATCATAATGGTCTACACCAATATTATCGTCAGATGGACTCCACATTAAATCCACACTTGACGCTGTCGTTCCCATACTATGTAATCCTTTTGGTTGTGTTGGTGCTTCTGTATCAGGAGTCTCAACTGTCGTTTTTACTGTAAGCGCTGCACTTTCTTTCGATACATTGCCAGCTGCATCAATTGCTTTTACAGTATAAGAGTATTCTGTACTTGGTTGTAATTTCTTATCAATAAAATGAGTGCCTAGTACTGTATCAATCATCTCTCCGTTACGGAAGATTTGATATCCTTTTACCCCTACATTATCCGTAGAAGCGTTCCATGTTAGTTCTACACTATTCGCTGTTACTTTTTGCGTCTGAAGTCCATTTGGAATACTTGGCGCTTCTATGTCTGGTTTCACATCATTAATAAGATTAACATCAATTACATTATAGAATGCATTTGCTGTATCAGCTACATCCCATACTGCTAAAATCACATGATATCCACTACGATCAGTAGGTACATTGATTTTATGAGTTAAATTATTTGAAGCTGCAGAACCATCATGTTGTACTGTTCCAATTGGTTCAAAATCTGCTCTTGTTAGCGCTTTATTTGGATTCCATCCTTTTTTAGTAATATAGTAATGCCACTTACTCGTTAAGTGAGGCGCAGTATACTTCCAAGTAAATGTATTTTCCCCACCAGTGATTGTATTTTTAAACCAACGATTTGCTGTTTGTTGATCTAAAATACCACCAAATTTTCCGCCTGCTGAAGCAATTTGTCCATCTACTGGACCACCTTGTGGGAACCCTTTTGGAGCTTCTAAACTTTGTGGTTCATACATAACACTTCCACAGTTTACATTTAGCGCACCATAAGTTGGACTACATAAAGCAGATCGGCTACCAGGCTTTTCAACAAAACCGTGCGCATAAGCATTTTGAGGAATAAGTGTCGTACTAATAATTCCAGCTGTTAATGCTACAGCTCCTAAACTTTTTTTGTTCATTTTCATATTTTGTAGTTGTTTTAAAAATCGATTATTCATGTTCATGTCTCCTTCTTGTTATACTTTGTAGTGGAATGTGGGCTTTGATGTAAAAGAATAACAAGAGACAAACTTGTACCGATGTATGTGTTAATTATGCATACACCGCAGTGAAATTATATTTTTCTTGTGAAATATTTCACTTTATGAATATATCATGACATAGAAATTACCTGAGTATGTGCAGAAGTTGTGCAGAAACAGTGAAATTATTACTAACATGTAAAACTAAGTCCTAACATTTTAAAATAAAATTTGAATATATTTATCTATCATCTTTACTTCATAATTGACAATACATTTAACTAGTTAACTTTTATTCTTATACTTATATCTCTCAGTGCCTTAGTTTTAACCATACTAGATATTAAAAATAAGAATTATAAAGTTAAATAAAAAGCATCCTATTTAGATGCTTTTCTAATGTATAATTTCATTTTTTCACTGACCTACAAATATAAAAATTTCATCAACAGCTTCCTTATATCCATCTGATTTTTGGAAAGATTTCTTCAAATTCAAAGCAACTTCTTTAAATGACGGATTATTTAATACCATTTCTACACTTTCACTTAGTTGATCCGCAGTTAATCCTTGCATTTGTAATTTTATTCCTGCTCCAAGACTCTCCACTTGCTTTGCGACTACTGGCTGATCTGCACTTTGCGGTATTACAACGAGCGGAACCCCGTTATACAGTCCTTCATGCGCACTGTTCATCCCGCCGTGTGTAATAAATAGTTTCGTATATGTAAGCAGCTCAGTTTGGGGTACATAGTTTTTCACAATGAAGTTTTTAGGAATTTCGCCTAGATCACTTATTTTTGTTTCACTACCAATAGACATAACAATTGTATGCTCACTATTCTCAAAGGCCTTCATACACAGTTTATAAAAGTCAATCGCTTCATTAAAAACAGTACCTAATGAAATATAAATCGGACTTTTTTCTTCAATTGAAGTAAAATCAACGTCTCTGTTTTTCATTTGTGCAGAGATAGATGGTCCTACAAATTTATATATTTCATCAAAAGTATCACCAAAAGGCTGGAACTCCTTAATTGTATATACAATAGTAAGGGGTGCAGGATTACAGAAAACTTCATACGATGATTTTATTTCAACACCATATTTTTCAGCAATTCCCTTCGTTAAGTTTTGAAAATCATTCTGTATTTTATCATAAATTTCTACTGGGATATTTTTTGATAGATGACCTAACATTTGCTCAAAAGATTTTTCATCCTGCGCAAAAGATGTGCATGAATTTATGGCTGGAAGTTTAAGGATTTGAGCAATTAAATGGCCACAGCCAAACATAGAATCATGAATTATGTAATCAAAATGTTCACCTTCAATTTGTTCTAAAACGCTAGGTATTACAATATCCGCTGTATGTAGAAGGCCATTTATTCTTTCCTGTAAATAATTTCTGCCTCCAGATAGAAACGCTTTTATAAATTTTTGATCATCAATCGTTCGTACAGTAGCACCTGTCTTCTCAATCCGCTCCCTGAAAGCTTCTATTGAAAAATAAATGACCTCTTCACCACGAGAAATCAATTCATCTACAACTTGTAAAGTTGGATTTATATGTCCTTCTGATCCAGCATTAATAAATAAAACACGCGCCATAATAAACACTCCTTACGTTAAATCATTTCTATGTTGGCAAGAGTACGGATTCTCTCCATACTCTTTTCCTAGCTGTTCGTATCATGTTCCTACTAAATTGACCTAGCGAGTCTAAAACCGAGATCATCTATATGAAATGTAGGATGGCTTCGACGACGACAAGTAGCGCCGCACCCTCTCGCTGTTTCAGCCCAACTACCACCACGAAAAATACGGTATGATCCGTACACTGTTTCATCATACAAATCATAACACCATTCCCAAACGTTCCCTAGCATATCATAAAGTCCCCATGCATTCGGTTCTTTTTGGCCAACGTCATGAATCTCTCCATTTGAATTTTCATTATACCACGCTATATCATGAAGTTTCCCGTATGTATATCCGGTTGTACTTGCTTTACATGCATATTGCCACTCCGCCTCAGATGGTAATCGGTAGCCATTTGAACCTAAATTACATTTCACAATTTGACCACCATCACTAATAGAATAATATTCTTTTAATCCCGCTTTTTTTGAAAGTACATTACAAAACGAAATGGCATCGTTCCATGAAATATTGACAACTGGTTTATGATTTTCATCAAAATTATTTAATGTACTATTTGTAATAGCATCATATAGTTCCATTGTTACAGCATACTTTGCAAGAAGAAATGGTTGAATTTGTACTAGCCATTCTTTTTTTATTCGATCATCTCTTAATACTACCTCTCCAGCTGGAATATTGACCATTAATGAATTGATTAGTTGAATTAAATCGTTAGTCATTTTCTATTCCTCCAAACGTTCATTTTATATGAACTTAAAGTCATATACTCATTACAAAATAGAATTTTCAAAAAGCGTTAAATTTTTCATAATAAAAAACGATTAGTTTTATTAAACTAATCGGTAAGATTCACAAAGAATTTTTGTGTTACATTCTATAATTATATGTGCTCTAAAAATTTCCGAACCTCATTTGGAGATTTTAAAACAATAACCTTTTTCTCTTCCGGCAATTGCTCTAACCCTTTTAAAATTGTAGGTCGTTTAGCATTAGGATATTCCCATATCCATTTAAAAAATTGCAAATCAAATCTTTCTTCACATCCCGCGCCCATATCTGGTCTTGTTTTATTCCGGTATTTTACAATTCTTTTAAAAGCACGATAAATACAAATTGTTCTATGAATATCAAGGAAGATAATTGTATCAGCTGCATTCAGTCTTATACCCATCGTCCCGCCATAATTCCCATCAATAATCCACTTCTCATCTTTAATTAAGTTATTTTGAACTGCTATTTGTTCTTCTCTCGGAACACCTTCCCAATTCGGTTTCCAAAATAATGCATCAAGATGATGCACCTTAATATTTAATTTATTTCCTAACTGCCTTGCTAATGTAGATTTTCCTGAACCACCAGAACCAATTAATATTATTTTTTTCATACCTTTACGATACCTTCTATAACTTCTTCAATAGTTTCCTTATTAGCTAAAATCCAGAAGAACATTTCTTCATTTAACTTTAATGAATCTGGTAACTGGACAAAATAAGCAATAAAGATAATTTGAATTGAAAGCATAACATACCAAATGGCTTTTAGTTCTTCTTTCGTTAAATCATTTTGTTTATAATAACCTTCAAAGACTTTGCTAACGATATGTAACCCTTTCCCTCTTAATCTTTCATCACTAAATAGCTCGCTTAATATACTTGTACAGCAATAACATAAATCAAATATTTTTACATTATTTTCTAAAATCTCAAAATCTATAAACCCTTCCAGTTTATCATCTTTAAAGATTACATTTGATAGATGCATATCACGATGAATAATTTGTCTCGGTAATGGATGGACCGTTTCCTTGAAAGCTGCGTGCATTCGCTCCATCTTTTGAATTACCTCTCGATGAACATACTCATTCTTTTCTAAAATCGGTATAGCCCATTCAAATACCATCCTATATAAATCTCTTTTTATTAACTCATGGTCACTATTCACCGAATGTAATGCTTTGTGCAGATTAGCTATTTCTTCTCCAATTGTACTTGCTAGCCTTTCCAGCTTATTCGTATCTTTTATTTCTAAAACACTTCCGGCAACATACTCATATAAGCAATAATATTTTTCTTTATATAATACATATTGTTCATCATTTTCTGTCTTTACTACTCTCTGTACTTTAATTCCCTTTTCATACAGTTGCTTCAAAACATCGAATTCAACTAGAAGTTGCTTTATTGATCCTGTTTTCTTTAAAATATACTCTTTATTCTTGCATATAACCTTCGCTACTTTTTGTTGAATTACAGTAGCTGTGACATGTTCATTTTGAAACCAAAACTTTGCAATTTCCAGTGCTTGTTCCATTTACAAATACCCCTTTTACAATTCTTATGTCTTCCGAAAAATAACCTCACACAGTACTCCCACTCCAACACCAATTGTATAGGCCACTAAATCACTCCACAAAAAACCGTATCCCAACACGAGTCCGCCCAAAGTCGTTGCACGCATGCTATCTATCCATTCCGCATGATACAATTGGCTCGCTTCAATCCCGTAGCAAAACATTAAACTAATAAAAGCCAACTTCTTCGTCTCTGTTTTAGGAAACAAAAATCCAAAGCCAGTGAAAATCATTAATGCCCATAAAGCATCGCCTAAGTAATTATTTAATAGATGTGGTAGTGCAAAAGAAAACTTTCTTGAGCTAAGACCTAAAATAATAATAACTATAGTAAATAGTGCATATACTACTCTATTTCGTTTCGTATTCATTTTAAAGTCCCCTAATATGTAATGTAAAACTGTAAATAGCTAGTAAAACAAAGTTATTTTACTAGCTATTTATTAGTTGCTTTAATGATAAGAAAATGTGGATTCGTATTTAGATAATAATATGATTTTTCGTCTACTTCTTTCATTTTTTCAATTGCCTTCGGTTCTACTATCTCTTCTAATACAAAATAATTTGTAGTTTCATTTAGTATGTCTTGTAATGATCTTCTAAAAAACTTGACTTCAATAGTAATATTCGGTTTAACCCAAGTATCTATTAATAACTGTTTTTCAAAATAATTTTCACATGGAAACTTTGTGAAATCCATAAAAGGATGATGAATAGAATATATAAGTTCTCCACCTGGCTTCAATACACGACGAAATTCTTGAAATACTTGATTCCAATTTTCTATATAATGAAGAGTTAATGAACTTACAATCACATCATATGTATTATCTTTAAATGGCAATGTTTCTTGCAGATCATGACAAAGGAACGTTGCTTCTTCTCCTATATTTTCTTTTGCTGCTTTTACCATTTCAGGACTTACATCAATTGCTGTAACATTTGCTCCTCTTTTTATGAATTGAGAAGTATACCATCCAGCTGCACATCCAGCATCTAGTATCTTTTTTCCTTCTAGTTCCTTTGGAATAAGCTCCATCATCGCCGGTCTTTCATAATAACTGTTATATGGATTTGCGAAATCTAGATTTTCTTTATATGTACTCGCTAATTTATCATACGTATCTTTAATCGAATCTTTCATTACACACACTCCTAATACATATTAATCCATTAACTCCTGCTGCTTTTTCTTTGAAAATGATTGTAGTACTAAATCATACGACCAATCAATCATTTTATTAATTTGCTCCTGCACTATGTCCTTATGAATATAAACAGTATTCCAATGTTTTTTATTCATATGATACCCTGGAATAATGGTTTCTGGATAATCTTCTCTTATTCTTAATGCGACTTCTGGATCACACTTCAATGTAATCGCAGCTTTTTCGCCTTCTTCATGATTTACTATCGCAAATATTTTATTATTAAGCCTCATACATGTTGCACTCCAACCATCTGGAGAATCTTCTGTCGCTTTTCTTTTCGATAAACAGTATGCTCTTGTTGCATTCATTTTAATTGGCACCTCTTATTCTTTCCCTGTTTGATTACGATGCATCACAATTTGCTTCGTTGCTTGAAATTGCTGCTCACCGTAAAACTTTATTAGCTTCTCTCCGCAAAATAGACTAACAATATGAATATGAGATATTTCTCGAAGTAATATTGTAAGCATCTTCTCTCCAATACCTTTATTTCTTACACTCTCATGTACGACAACATCTTCAATGTATGCTCGAAAAACACCATCAGAAACGACTCTAGCAAATCCAACTAATTCATTTTCTTCCCATACTCCAATGGCTATACTATTCTTTAACATTTTTTCAATATCGACTTCTTTTCTTTCTGGCCACCAACCGACAGAATCATAAAGCTTCTTTATTTTTTCTGCACAGATTGGTTGTTCTTGTTGCAATTTATACGTGTACATATTCTTTCTCCTATCAAACAGTATACATAATATTATTATAATCTCTTTTCAAAAAAGTGCTGACTATGACCTTTCGGATGATCTTCAACGACACCATACTCCCTGTAACCGTGCTTTTTATAAAATTCTGGTGCTTGAAAACTAAATGAATCTAGCAATATTAATCTACACCCTTTCTCCTTCGCAATCCCTTCAATTTCATGTAAAAGTTGGCTGCCATAACCGTCATGACGAACTGATTCATCAACCCATAAAAAGTCGATATGAAGGTGATAAAAATACATCGTACCTGTTACGCCACCAAAAATTTTTCCTTCTTCATTTTTTACTACGAGGCGTACTTCTTCCATCGTCTGTCTTGCCTCATCTGTTAAGATGGACATATTATATTGAATAACTTTATTTTTAATATATTCTCCTTCAGTACGTGTACCGTTCTTTATATGTTTCATTTATATTGCTTCCTTTCAGCTTAGTAATCTACATTTTATTTTTTCTCTTTAAAATACTAATACATACGAATCCACCATATGTAACAAAGCATGAAAAGCCAATTATACCTGGTACAGAGACATATCCTACCCTTATGTAACTTATAACCGCAAAACAAACGATAGACAATAAAATAGATGGCCAAAATATAAGAGCTGTTTTTCTTCTTCCTCGTTGCGATGTACTTTCTTTCTCTCCAGAAACACGTGTGCCAAAAAGCAATACAATACAAATAAGGATCGCTGCAAAGTAAATTGTATCTAATGACAAATTGTGATCATATAGTGCGATTCCAACTTCAAGAGCAATAATCGTTAAAATTAAAATAATGATTGTTGAAGTCTTTAAGTTTCTTTTCAATCGCTCACTCCTAGCATGCTTTCACTATATTCTTTGTATATGTACTTTAAAACTGCTGCAAAAGCTTCATCTACCTCTTTATTTTCACTTCGATTCGGTAAATCTTTTCCCCCCATCACATAAAGAAGCGGAAATTCGTTAAACATTCCTATAATACCAATATTTATTGTAGCTGTGAGTAATCCACCTGTCATATGAGCTAAATGATAATATGGGATTTCTTCATACTCTCCTTGCTGTCTTACCATGCCGCTAATAATTGGTTCCCATAATTCTGGTTCTGATTTATAACCTTGAAAGGTTTGTATGAAAAGGGCAAGAACTTCACTTAATTCTCCAACATTTTTCTCATCTCTAGCATTCTCTTGTATATAAATTTTTGAAAAGTACGTTTGTGCGTACATTTTCACAGCATCCCATCCACCACAGTGCATTACAACTGACTGTGCAACGCAACTATCATGACAAGCAATCATTACCTCTACCGCTTGACTAAGTGTTAAAGAAGTTCTTCCTTGTAAATGCGGATATAACTGCGCACTATCTTCATGCGGATTAAATTTAATGTGATGAAGTATATCATTCCAATTATGTTTATTTTCCTTCACCATTTGCGTTACTACAAATCCAATGACTAATTTTGCTGCTGATGCTAACGGAATATTTAATTCATTATTATATGAAGCAACTATCCGATTATCTTTTGTAGAATAAATTGCCATTCCCACATAATTAGATTGTACCTCTTTTATTTTATTTATAACAGTTTCCATTTCCATCCCTCTTTTTATATCGTTATATTAACTTCTAATATTTCAACATTGAATGTAAAAAAACTTTTCATTAGCTATTAAAATAAGAAAAAGGTAGCATGAATTTTTTCTTGCTACCGAAAAATATTTATTCTTCTATAGGATTTTCAGGACCGTTAAGTTCCAGCTGATAAAAAGCTAAATCTAGCCATTTATTAAACTTATAACCAGCTTTTTTTATTGTTCCTGCATGAATAAATCCATAGTTTTGATGCAAGGCAATACTTTTCTCATTCTCTGCATCAATTCCAGCAATTAAGGTCATATACTCTCTTTCCTTTGCAATTTTGATTAATTCTTTCATTAATGAAGACCCAATGCCATTTTTTCTATATGCCTTATCTACATACACAGAATGTTCAACTGAATATTTATAAGCAGGCCACGCTCTAAATGGGCCGAATGTCGCAAATCCTACTACTTTATTATCTAATTCATATACGAAAATTGGATACCCTTCAGCCTTTTTTTGTTCATACCAATCTATTCTATTTTCAAGGGTTACAGGTTTATACGCATATACAGCTGTTGTATAAAGTATCGCATCGTTATAAATATCTAAAATGTATGCTAAATCTCTTTTCGTTGCTTCCCTTATCATTGTTTTCTTCCTTTCATCATGTTCATCTTATTTCACTATCTTTTCAATAGTTTTATTTTATCGAAATTTCCGATTTTTATCTACATACGAATACTAGCTTTTCGGAAACCATCAAGTATATTTATTGCAGCAGATAACATGTAGAAGAAAATTCCTCCCCCAATGAGCCACGTTTTAAACTCCTCTGGGGAAATAGTAAATGCATTTGCCAAATACGTAATAAATCCTGCGTTTAATAAATGTGGATTTACTACAATTACAATGAATATGATTGTTCCGACTACTTGAAGAATAGCATTTCCAATTGCCAACCTTTTCGTCCATTGTCCCTGTACTAACTTATAAAGTGATATAGCTACTTCGAAAACGATCATAACCAAAATTAGGGGCCAGTATTGAAGCAAAACATCTTGATTAAACGTTGGCGCGACAAACTTCAATCCGTTTTCTGTACCATGATATACGCCTACAAGATGATTCGCATAAAAGTAAAGTGTAGCCCATATTGCTGTCCACATTAAACCTCCAAAAACTTCAAACTTTGAAATCGCCTTTTTCTTCGGGATATACGAAACATTTTTCAAGTCATCTGGTGTCCATTTTTTTAAGCTTGTTGTTAATGGGTGTGGATCCTTTTCTTTATCAGTTCTTTCTAAAATAGCAAATACAAGTGTTAACCAGAAAAATACATGGAGACCCACTTCAAAAATTTCCCCTATACCTTTACCTATCAATTGTAAAATAACATTTAATACCGCTTGATCACCATTATAGCCTATAAAATTTTCTGCAACCATTGAAATGAGCGCAATAACAGCTGCAATTGGTATAATCATTTTTAATAGCGTCGTATATACATCAAAATAACGTGGTCCAATTAAATGCATTGGTCTATCCAAGTACCCATTAGCCAATGAAACTGGACTTCCCAATTTTTCGAGTATACTCTTCACATCTTCCTCATTATAATCGTCCGGTAACATATCCTCTATTGTTGACCGTAGTTCAAGTGTAATATCTTCACGATTTTGTTCAGGCAATCTCTTCGCAACTTCATGGACATACATATCAATCAAACTCATTTTCGTCCTCCTCCTTTAATAAGTTATAAAGTTCTTTCGAATCCTTTACCCACTGCTTTTTCAATTGTAAAAATATCTCTAATCCATATTCACTTAAAACATAATACTTACGAGGTCTACTCTCTGTTTTATCCCAACTACTCGTCACTAACTCCTGCTTTTCTAATCGGCGAAGTAGTGGATATAAAGTACTTTGATCAATTGTAATCCCTGATTGCTCCAATAACTGGACAAGTGAATATCCGTACTGCGGCGTTCTTAATTGACTTAAAACAGCTAACGTTAATGTCCCTCTTCTTAACTCAGTAATTAACGAGTTTAATAAAGTATCCATTCACTCACCTCATTTTCATTACTATATGTCATACAGTATGTGTTTTATACTATGTATCGTACAGTATTAATGTGACAAAAACTATAATCATTTACCAAAAAACGGATAATAAAAAGCGCAAATTATATGATTTTTGCTTTTTTAGCTAAGTTATATATCTATAGCACTCTAAAAGGTAGCAACCTTAACTACTAATTTTGAAGTTCCAGTAATGCTATATTAAGTTACAAATATCGTATACATATGATGTGAACATAACATTTCACTATAGGAAGCTATAAAAATGGCGAATTACCATGCTTGAATGATTCCCGTTTTCAGCACCTAATCAACGTTATTTCCTTCATAAACTTCATCTTGTTCAAAATCTTTATTTTTGTTTGGTTTATTAGAGAAAAATAAAAAAACAATTAAATTAGGTTAATTGTTTTTCAAATGCAAAATCTTTATTTTTTTAAATAATCTATGATATTCGAAAAGACAAACTCTCCAAATGCAAGTGGTATATAAATAAACCATAACTTTAATATTGCCTTTGTTTCTTTGTGATCAGAATCCCCCATTAAAACCAACCCTATCCTTTTTCTTCTAATATTTTCATTTTAATTCCAATAACAAGGAAATTATACCATTTATTAATGTTGTAGTCTATGTTTTCTAAAAATTAAATAAATACTAATATTTCATTACCTTAATATCCAGATAAACATAATATTTTTTTTACGTTTCATCTTCAAAGTCTATAATGAGTCCTGTTAGAACTGCTACATTACCAATCAATTGGATCCCGCGACCAATAAAATCCATCTTAAATTCTTCCCACTTTAATTTATGTAATGATATAATAACACTAAATTTTCAACACGTGCTTAATAGATTGGGGACTTATAATGGATAAACCTCTCACTGCATTACAAACTATTATTATACATATGAATACAAATGAACATTGGCATGATTTTATTTGTTACTGTCAGCATCGCGAAGCGGGACTTCGAAAATTAGCTTATAAACATTTAGAGACATTTATTTCAAATGCAAAGAAATGGGAATCAAAAGATCAAGAAGAGTTTGCCATTTCGTTGTTTACTATTTTAGATGCATTAAACGAAAAAGATGAGGTCTTAACTTTCTCACTAAATAGTTTTCTAATTGACATTCTATATAGATGGACAGAAAACAACCCGATTGATTCAAGACCTTTTAGATGGATAGGAATTTATATGGACTCTAGCAATAAAGATGACGATTTAGAAAAATTCCTTCGAAAAGCGATTGAATTAGGTGGTGATACCGAACAAGAAGCTATGATATACCTAGTTTCTAATTACATCCATACTTTAGAATTTGGTACACATGAATTCCCTTCAGGTTATTGCGGAGATTTAAGCGAATGTATAGAAAAACTTCCCTATATGCTTCAATTAATTAATAGAATTCAGAATAAGAACATAAAGGAGCAAAACATTGGTCAAATACAAGAACAACTACACTTAATTCTAGATTGGTTAAAACATACACAAATTCCAGTAGATGCTGTTCGTGTACGGAAAAAAGAACAAACTAAGGAATTAGAAAAGGTCATTGTATATTATTTACACAACAGCTCAAGTCGTTAGTTCATCTTGTACAGAGATAATAAAGTTGTTTAAAACATAATAAAATTGTTTAAAAAACGCCAGTCATATTATTAAACAATCAGGCTATATAACGGAATAAATTCTTGTAAAAATTAAAAATATCTGAAATAATCGTCATTAAGTTGAAGCAGAGCGATTGAAGAAAAAGGTGATACGACTTTTTCTTACTTAATAATCGTACGATAGTTAAAAAATTCAACTAATTATATTCCGAAAGGGTGTGTGTAGTATCTTATCAACTAATGTTTTTACTTATAAATCTAAGGATGGAAAAACAATACTAATTAGAGAAGCTAAAGAACAGGATGCAGAAAGAATACTAGATTCTGCTTCAAAAGCTTTAATAAACGCTCCATACATGCTAAGTACGGTTGAGGATGTAAAAAAGGTGCGTATCGATGCTATTCAAAAAACGTTAAAAGCTTATCATGAAAATCCAAATTATGTACAGTTTATTGCTGAAGTTGATGGTAAGTTAGTCGGCTCAATAGATTTTAAGAACGGAAACAAAGAAAAAATTAGTCATCAAGGGGCTTTTGCGATGACCATACTACCTGAATATCGAAATTATGGTATCGGAAGAGCTCTTCTAGAAACGTTAATCAATTGGGCTAAAAATAACAGTAAGATTGAAAAAGTTTGTCTTGAGGTAATGGAAGATAATCTAGGTGCAATCCAGTTATATAAGAATCTAGGCTTCTTTGAAGAGGGTAGAAAAGCAAAGGGTGTAAAATTGGATGATAGCTACCAAAATTTAATATTAATGGCTTTATTCGTTTAAAATTGAACATTAATTTCAATATAAAAAGAGGATCTTCATGGTCATCTCCCTGTTAAGTAGACAGTAATAGAAATCCTCTTTTTATATTTATCCCACATTAGCTTGCAGTAAAACTCCCCACTGATTATAGTTTTACTTTATTTTAATCCTTTAATTAAAGGTGACGCTTCCCCACTATGGAAAATCCATAAGTCATGAAGTGATCTCGTACATCCGACATATAGTAACTTTGCATCATGTTTTGTGTTTTTGTAATGTTCTTCATCCACATCAATTAAAAGCACCGCATCAAATTCTAAACCTTTCGCTAAATAGACAGGTACTACTGATATACCACCTTCATATTTACTTTGGTTTGCTTCAATTACGTTTACCGTTAATCCTGCATTTGTTAATTTCACATATATATCACGGCATTCATCTTCTGTTCTTCCGATTACCGCAATTGTTTTCACATCTGCATTTTGCAAATGTTTTACCGTCTTCACAATTTCAGTAAATTGATTTTCTGCATGAATTACTTTCACATCTTCTCCACTGCGGAAGACTGGTGTTGCGAGTCCTACTGGGATTTCTGCATTTTTAATTATTTCATTTGCAAATTCAATAATTTCTTTTGTAGAACGATAACTTCTTGTCAATTCATAATAACCGGTTTCTTGGAATACTTCCTTAAAAGCATTCCAATCTTCAATTCCTTGGTAATCATAAATCGCTTGCGATAAATCACCTAATATAGTGAAAGAATTACCTAATGTAATTTCTTTTAATACATAAACTTGGAAAGGCGAAAAATCTTGCGCTTCATCAATAACAACGTGATGAAACTTCTGCCCGATTTCGATCCCTGTTATACGATGATGTATGTATATTAAAGCTGGTAAATCTTCTACACACACTTCTTTTTTACGACAACTCTTTTCTGTTTCTTTAACAAGTTCTTCAGGTAATACCTCAAGTATTTCTTTACTTTTTACTATTGAACTATACAGTGAAAGAGCACTCATTTTCGGCCAAAACTTCATATATGCGTTCAGTCTCTTAGTCGCTTCTTTTTTTAGTAATTTTTTCTCGTTTGTTTCCCCGAATTTTTTAAGTTCAATTTCAATCCAGCGCTTCATTCGTCCTACTAATCGTTCTCTTCTTTTCTGTAAAGGATAATGTTTATATTCAACTTGCATCCATTTTTTAACATCTTCTAATGGAATAATTGCTCTATCCCACGCCTCAAAATCTTTTGTCGGAACTAACTCATTTTCAAATTGGATCATTCTCTCTTCAATAAACGTCTTAAATTCCAACGTACCCTTTAATTTACCTAGCATTACCTTCTTTTCATCACGATTAATTGAAAATGCTTCTTTCAATTTTTTTTCTGTCTGCTTTAGTTTCACTGAATCATCTAACGTACGTAATGCCCAATCTGGAAACGTTGTTTGACTAATATTCCCTACACCTAATTCAGGAAGTACACTCGAAATATAGTCTAAAAACAGACTATTCGGTGCAAATACGATCATTCTTTCTGCTTCTAGTTGTTCACGATATTCATAAATTAAAAAAGCAAGGCGATGTAAAGCAATTGTTGTCTTTCCACTCCCTGCAACCCCTTGAATAAGTAATGGTAAATTTCTTTCCGCTCGAATAATATCATTTTGTTCCGATTGAATCGTTGAAACAATATCCTTTAGCTTATTATCTTTATTCTCACCTAATCGATATAGAAGAAAATCATCGGCATGTGATACATCTTCATTTCCTTTTACATATGTATCAACAACACGTTCAAGTTCTCTTTTTCGAATGGAAATGTTTCGTTTTAAATACACATCACCTTCTACTAACCCATCTGGTGATTGATAAAATGCTAATTCTTCTCCACCGGTAAATGAATAAAACATACTTGCGACAGGCGCTCGCCAATCAATAATGATTGGCTTCATCGTGTCCATATCCGAAACCCCTACTTTTCCGATATAAATCGGCATAACTTCTTCTTTTCCATCTTCCTGAAAATCTAACCTTCCAAAGTACGGCTCTTGCACACCAATACGTAAGTTTTGTCTATTAGACTCCCTCATACTTTCAAGAATTTGCTCTTTAAAATCTTCTCCATAATAAACCGGGATTTTTTCAAGCCTATCCAATTGCTCATCCATCGTATGTAAAGTATCCTTCATTTTTTGTAACTCATCTTCAAATATGTTGCTCATTTCGACGATTCCCTCCTGTCCGTTCTAATTTTTCAGTCGAAGTATCATTGTATTAAAAATCCAATCATAAAGTCAATAGTTTCCATTTAAATTTTCCGAAAAAACTTACTTTTCATCTTTCTAATTTAAAAAGAATATGCAACATCTAAATCACACACATACACATATAGTATAGTGATGCATGAAAAAGATACTTCTTTCTATTTGTCTCCTATTTAATTTATCTATTAAAAAACATTGTAAAAATTAAAGACTTTAATCAATGGGCGTTTTACTGCCCATAAATAGTCGGATAAATAAAAGTAAAGGAGGCTCTTCAAATGAATGTCGCGAAAAAGAAATCACTAAAGTTATATTTACTTATTTTTGTATTCACTGTTTTGGCCAGTGGATGGATTGGGGTATTTCTAGATTCTCTTCTAACAAATCAACCTGAAGGAAACACTTTAGGTATGGGATTATGGCTAATATTACCTTTCCTCGTAAGCATTTTACTTAGAGTTATTAGCCGAGATTGGAATGATTTTGGCATCAAACCAAATTTGAAAGGAAACTTTATATGGTATTTCACTGCACTACTTATTTATCCATTCGTTACAGTAATAACGATAAGCATATCGCTCATTTTTGGAGTAGCTCATATTTCTAGTTTTGATATATCCACGTTATTGTCACTCATAGTCATGTCTTCTATTGGTAACTTTATTAAAAACATTTTTGAAGAGTTTTCTTGGCGCGATTATTTAACTCCAAAGTTGATTGAACTAAATCTAAACGATTGGTACATTTATATTATTTCTGGTTTCATTTGGGCACTTTGGCATGCTGCATATTATATAGTCTTTTTGCCAAATGAATATTTTGAATCTATCTCAAGATTAAATATGCTTTTATCTGGCTGTATCCTTATGGTTTGTTGGTCAATTATGTATGTTGAAATATATAGACTTACAAAATCCGTCTGGCCATGCGTTATCATGCATGCGATTGAGGATGCTGTTCCTACTGTTTTAGTTCCCCTAACAGGGATTATTACCCTTACAAACAGTAGTGATTTTTGGTTAAATCCTATTAGCGGGGTCGCTGCTACTGTTTTATTTCTCGGAATTGGAATCGTACTAAGAACTATAAGAATAAAAAGAGAACGACAATTATTCACACAATAAAAAGCAGATAATGAATTCGTCATTATCTGCTTTCCAATTTTTAAAACTACCTTATTATATTTTTTGATACATAAGCCAGTCACCAGAGTCTATCACTTTCTTTAACATCTTTTTATCTTGAGCGATATACACATATGCCTCAATTTCCCCATCAGCAACATATACTGTTTGCGTGATTCGATCATATAAATCAGTCTCCGCATTGCCTCTATATTCTTCTAGTTCATCTAACTTACACAATATCTCATCATTTACTACATAAACTTCTCCATACACCTGTTCTTCAATCGAATAAGTCATGGCCGGATATCCTTCGTTCGTATCAAATAATTTTCCATATGTCCAAGCTCTGTCTGCGATACATGTTGCACCTAGCATATAATGAGCATTCGTTTGTTCTCTTCTTAACGTGCCATAAACGAAAACATGATACATAAATTCTTATCCCCTTTATATGCCTCTACTTTCTTATTTGTAAATAAGCACGAATCATAAAGTAACTCACTTCATTCGGAAGCTGTTCTTTAATAGATTTCAGACCACCATCTGCATTTTGAACGGCAGTTTCAATAAGAGATTCATACTCTGCTGGAACAAAGCTGTGCCAATCTACTTCCATTCCATCCTCATAGCAGCGAATTAAATGGTTTTCGATTGTTTGTCTTGATAAGTTACGTTCTTTTGCAATCTCATTCAAATCAATACCTTGTTTATACATTTCATACGTTTCTAAATGAGAATTTGCGGACGCATTTCCTGACTTTTTACGCTCTGAAACTACTTCTGTCTTAATCGTTTCAGCATAATTTGGATTTTCCTCAATAAAATGCTGAACTGCTTGTAAGAAGTGCGAACCATATTTCACAAGTTTGTGTTCTCCGATACCTTTTACCGTCAACAATTCGGAATCACTTTGCGGCATTTTCACACACATATCTTTTAATGTTTGGTCAGAGAAAATAACGAACGGAGGTACACCTTCTCCTTGTGCAATTTCTTTACGTACTTCACGAAGCACTTCAAATAAAGGATGGTCTTGAACAATTTGTCTTGTCTCTACTCGTTCTTTTCGTAAAACATTCTCTTTACCAAGTAATACTTCTTTCCCTTTTTCAGTTACTTTTAACGTCGGATAAGTGCCATGTTCAACTGCAATTAACTCGTCTGAAATTAAAAACTCGATAAACTCACTGACCTCTTTTACACTACGGTTCGATAAAAGCCCATACGTTGGTAAAGTATGAAAATTAAATTCAATAACTTTCTTATTCTTCGACCCCGTTAATACTTGCGCTATCATTTGCTTTCCAAAGCGTTGGTTCGTTCTAATCATGCATGATAAAACCATTTGTGATTCCCTTGTCACATCGATGCTCTCGCGATTGTCTGTACAATTACCACAGCGTCCACAATCTTCTTTCGGTTCTTCTCCAAAGTATTGCAAAATGAATGATTGTAAACATTGTTCTGTATGACAGTAATCAGTCATATTTTGCAATTTTTCAAGTTCATTTGAAAAACGTGATTCTCCAGTTGATTGATCAATTAAAAAACGCTGTACTTGTACATCTTGAGAAGAATATAACAATATACATGTACTATCTAATCCGTCACGACCAGCACGTCCTGCTTCTTGATAGTAACTTTCCATATTTTTTGGAAGCTGATAATGAATTACGTAACGAATATTCGATTTATCAATACCCATCCCGAATGCAGATGTTGCTACCATTACACTTACTTCATCTCGTAAAAAGAGTTCTTGTTGCTCATTTCGATCACTATCACTCATACCAGCGTGATATTTTGATACAGAAACTCCTGCCTTCATTAAATCTTCATATAACTGATCGACTACTTTTCTAGTAGCTGCATATATAATCCCAGATTCCTTTTGATTTTGACGAATATAATCCGCCAAATATGCATTTCGATCTTGCCCTTTAATGACAGAAAACGATAAGTTCTCACGCTCAAACGTTGTCATAATTGTATTTTCTTTATTAATTTCAAGTGTATTACAAATATCATCACGTACTTGCGGTGTTGCTGTTGCTGTTAATGCTAATACGAGCGGCTTTTCTGGAAGATAATCTAATATGCGATGTATATGTAAATAACTTGGACGGAAATCATGTCCCCACTGTGAAATACAGTGTGCTTCATCAATCGCAATCATAGGGATTTTCATATCGATAAGTTGGTCAACAAACTCCATTGAATCCAGTCGCTCAGGCGCTACATAAAGTAACTTATAATGGCCTTGTTTCGCTAATTGAATTCGTTGATTCGCTTCCGCAATCGAAATAGAACTATTAATATAGGTAGCTGAAATACCGTTTTGTACTAATGTATCTACTTGGTCTTTCATAAGTGATATTAAAGGCGATATAACTAACGTTGTTCCTTCAAATACTAATGCGGGAATTTGATAACAAATTGACTTACCACCACCTGTAGGCATAATACAGACAGTGTCTTTCCCATCTAATACATTTTTAATTGTTTCATCTTGTCCTCTTCGGAATGACGAATAACCGAAATAAGACGCTAAAAGTTCTTGTGCTTTTGTAAACAAAAAAGAGTCACCTGCTTTTCTTTATCTTTCATCTACTTCTATTATATCAATCACTTATGCGACTTGAAAGGGATGGATAAACGCTTATTGTTTTTTCATTATTCTATATTTAATATGAATTAGCATCCGTGTTTTATATGTTTTACAACATTTATAACGTAAATCCAGTACACAAGAAGAAAGAGTTTCAATTTAAATGTTCATTTTATTTCCCTTTCTTGAATACTACTAATCGTATACATATAAATTCAGGAGGTTACTATATGAAGCATCGTAATATGAGTTCCATCACAGCGAAAACGAAAACACAAAAACTCCAATTCTCTAATAATGATGCGTGGAAATATGAATCATACTATAAGTATCAGCCATTATTCTCTTATAAAAAGCTTTTTAATTTTCTTTCTCAACTTTTTAGACGTTAATATATGCGCAAAAAATATATCATTCACAGAATTTTTCTCAATATTAAATGTATAGACTTACTACAATTCAGTTGTTACCATATATAATAATCTGTTGGATAAACCCCTTAAGTTGACCTGCTTATATTAGCAGGTCTTTTTCATGATTACATACTTCTGTGTACCTCGATCTCACTTCCAAGTCTTTTCTCCATTTTATAACCATATTTAACTCCCAACAATTCATGATAATCATGAATTGTTGGGAGTTAAATTGTTCACATATAATTATGCAATTCTTCTTTCTCAATACACAAAAGACATTTTACTTGTTACTATAAAAGTACTCCAGATGAGTTTTTTGCTCATCGACATTATCTAGTTATTGGGGCCTGCCGCGGGAAGCAGGTCCCTTTGACTGTATGAAGGTCCTAATTTCATTTGGACACATTTACCAGGGTTTTTCAAAAGAATTTTATGATAACATTACGTAGTCGAGTCCGACATCTCGGCAATACCCTTTTGAGGGTCTGCAACTTCCCTTGCAGACCCTCTTTTACTTTATATTCAATTTATTCATATATACCACAACATCATTCATTGAATTTCTCCATTTCAAATTCCCTAAAAATAATCTAGGACACGTAACTAAAAATAAATCTTCATCATACTTTGAGTTATACATGTTCAAAGGAGTGTTACTATTTATGTATTCTTATTGGCAATCGTATTACTCCCCCTACCATAACCCTTATGTAAACTATGATTTATCCGTACGGAACTACCGAATTAGTAAAAATGAGAATTTTTTAAAAGGGTATATGCGTTCTTTATGGGAACAACACGTCGCTTGGACGAGATTGGCTATTATAAGTATAGTCTTTAATTTACCAGATGTTAACGTTACTGTTGGACGACTTCTACAAAACGCAACACATATGGGACTATCACTTGAACCATTTTACGGTGAGGATGCAGTGAAAAAATATAGTGCATTAATTAAAGATCACTTAGTAATTGCAGCGGATCTTGTTAAAGCCGCAAAAGCTGGTAATCAAAATGCAGCGGCCGCTATAGAGAAAAAATGGTACGCTAATGGTGATGAAATTATTGAATTTCTTAACAGTATCAACCCATATATAGATAAAGAAGAATTTAGAAAAATGTTTTATGAACATTTAGCACTAACGAAAGCAGAAGCACTTGCCTTCCTAAATAAAGATTATGAAGCAGGAGTAAAACTTTACGATAAAATTGAAAAAGAAGCATTAGAAATGGCCGACATGATAACAAACGCAATCGTAAAACAATTCCCGCAAGTATTTCAATAAAGTGAAACTTTAATCAGAGTAGATATTACTACTAAGTAATACTTGATAAAAATAAGTCGGTTTCCAAACATAAATCGGCTTATTTAGTTTTCTCTCCATGATATTTCACCTCTCCTCTTTACATTTAGCTTATATCGATATATTTTATTAATATCCGTTTTTTATAGGAGGAAATAGTTTGATTAACGCGATTGGTCTCGTTTTTATACTTACAAATAAACACGAGAAAAAAAAGAAAGTTTACTTAAATGAAAAATTTGCACTAATAGATATTATTGATTCTAAAGAAGTATTTGATGATGAAGGGAATCCTTTAGTAGAACTAACATGTAAATACAGTATATATTTAGATGAAAAATATTACTGTAAATCTCTTGATGATTATACCGGACAAGTATTTCCTTTCTTAAGTGCAAAAATAGGAAAAGGTCTTCTAAGAAACTTAAACTACTACTTTTCTTACGTTGATGCCTATGATAAGAAACCACCAGTTAAAGAAATAAGACCACTTATGAAACAAGTAACGAACAGATAGCCAAAAATACAAAAAAAGAAAGCATCTAACTCTGGATGTTTTCTTTTTTATTGAAAACTCATTAACTTTCATCCTCTTCTAAAAGTATGTATCCAAGCATATTTTAAATTAAAAACATTGGAGGATTAGAGTGAATGAAATACTCAGAAACAATTATAAGCAAACGACTTCGAATACTTAAAATGACGGGTATGTTTTTCATGCTAGTGTTAATAGCGTGGATTGGCTATACAAAATTACTTTATGAAAACGGCTTTCTTCAAGAAAAAAAGAATTCAGTAGAAGTAATGAACACTAGCATTACAGGAGAAATAGAGCAGCTTTTTCATATAAACTTGCAAGGTTATCGAAAAACAAGCCTTGATGCTGTTATAGAAGCAAGCAAAACCGATCCAAGTGAACTATCCCTAATTGAACTGGTCAACAAATCCTGCTCGCGAGATTGCATAGGCGAACCAGTAACATATGTAAACTCAAACAATGGATATATCTTTTATAAGGAATCTAATGGAACTAATGTAGCTATAACGGTTAAAAAGAAAGACACATGGGTAATTGTAAAGAAATCTGTTCAAGATGGAATATAATCACCCAAAAAAAGAGTACGTATCGTACTCTTTTTTATTATTAATACCCTTCCTCTTCATGAATACAATGGCATTTCGGTTTTGTTTTACAATGACATTTTTCATACTCACATTTCGGTTTCTCTTTGCAACAACATTCGTGAAAATCATTGCGTTTACATCTACATCTCCCAAACATTAAATTATCCCAAAATGTATTACAATTTCGGGAATGCCCACAATGACAAGTATTCCCCATGAATCTGCTTCCTCCTTAATAGAATTCATCATATTCTATGTTTGAAAGTATACAAAGGCTTGTTTATTAGTCTATTTTCTCCATATTATAAGTAGAGTTAAAAGATTACATAAAAATAAAAAACCGTCACATGACGGCTTTTTATTTAGCAAACTACTCTTTTGTATAAAAATATTTAATTCCTTTCGTATCTAACCAAGCAGTTGCTTTGTCCAGTTCGTTCCCTTGACGATAATCTGTTTCGAAATACACAAGCCCTTGATTATCTCCACGAGATATTATTTTAGAAGTATATCCAAGCTTATCCATCATTTGAATCATGTCAGGAATTAAATTTACACCAAATTCATAAGTAACTACTTTGTTATATTTATTCACTATAATTCCAACCCCTTCTTGTTTTTTTATCGGCTCAACAATTTGATTTGTAAACCAAGCTAACGGCTTATTTCCAATCAGCTTATTTAAATCACATTTGCCGATACCAGCCACATTGCCTGTTTCTGTGTATTGCCAAATATCACATGGATATGCCGGTTTGTTACCACCATAACGAGGAATCCATACAAAATCAGAATTGACATTTGCCATTCCAAATGGAGCATACATATGATGAGCAATATATAAACCAGCCTTCTTAGCTCCTAATCTGCGTAATTCATCAATAAAAGCTTGTGTACCTGCTCTCATATCGTTCATTGTTCTTACTTCTACGTCAGCTACCCAAACTGTTGCATTTTTATCACCACGGTTCCAAAAGTCTCTTGCTTCTATCCGTGCATCCTCTACTGAAACGAAACGACAGAACGCATAATTACCAAACGGAATATTTCTTGCTTTCATTGCTTGTACATAATTTTTATATAAAGGATCTACATAATTTGAACCATCTTGCACACGTGCAATTACGAAATCCAATTGTGGTGCTGCGATATCCCAGTTAATGTCGCCATTCCATTTCGAAATATCTACAATATAACCCATTATTTAACATCTCCTTTTTCATTATTATATTCAAAGCTTGTTTTTTTGCTATTATCAACTAATAAATAGTATGAGAGGTAGTATATTATTGGGTAATAATTTAAAATTCGGCTTATGTATTGAGAAAACAAAATATTATTACAGGTTTAACAAGTAAAGATTTACAAAGCTCTAAACTATATAAAGTGAAACTATAATTAGTAGGAGGCTACGAGCAGTGAAATTCCCACTTAATTTCTTAGCTTCATCCGAATTTTGAGATAAGAATTTTACTGCCCACAAATAGCTAGATAAACAAAACCACCTTTCTGACAGGTGGTTTTGTTTACTAATTTACATATACATTGTCCATATTTTTATAGTTACATAATTATTAGTTACTTAATATAGTTGTTAACTAAATATAAGACAATTTTTAGTTTTTAATCAAACTAATTTTCATTTTATCTCACGTACTCATAGTACCATTTTCGTGCATCTAACCAAGCTGTAAATTTATCGATATTTCCAGACGGATAGCCATTCGTTATAGCATAACCAATGCCATCTTTCTGAACGACAATTTGTCCATCAATACCCGCATCTACCATAGCTTGAGCCAAAGCTTGTAAATTACTAAATGCTACACCACCAGTTTTTACTTTGAGCAAATCCGCTGCACCTCCTCCAGTTTGTCCTGTAAGAGCAAATACAACAGAATTAGCGATTTTATCAACATTCCATTTTGCCATATCAGATTCATTGTCAATAAATCCTAATTCTATAAGAATAGCAGGTGCTTTCGTCCCATTTAATACCGCTAAATCTGTACGCTGTTTCGCACCTCGATCACGCCATCCAATATCTTTTGCTAGTTGAGCTGAGATTTTAGCCGCCAAATCTTTCTGATCATAATACAAAACCTCAACACCCTGTCCATTTCCATCACTTGCATTAAGATGAAAAGAAATAACTAAATCCACAGCATGGGAATTGCTATTCCGAATGATATTATTTAAATTTTGTGATTGAGTTGCCCCTACCTCGTCCGTATCGTCATAAACCGTGTGTCCTAGGGATCTTAACTTAGCCGCCACAGCATCTTTAACTTGCCTATCTAAAACGTGTTCTTTCCGATTCCCAAAATTAGCACCTTGAACAATACTATTGTGTCCTCCGTGCAAACTATATCTGGCCATTATTTATCAACATCTCCTTTCTTAATATCCTATTCAAAACTTGTCTTATTGCTATTCCCACTTACAATCTTAACTGTACCCATATGTCCTACATTTTCTAGAAGTGAAGCAATTTGTTATCGATATAAAAAAGCTATCGCTTCATAAATCGAATGATTTATTCTCTAAATTACTTTTACATGAATGACGACACGAACAAAAAAAAGCATCACCCTTTCGGCGATGCCTAAAAACTCTATTTTACTTTTCAGCTCTCTAAATAAATAGAGTTTAAAATCACTGAAACTACACCTATATTTCCTCCCCTTCCTTCACAGCTTCTTTCAACCTCTGCAACATATATCCAATCCCTTTACACCCCTCTAGCGGATATGTAATCATTTCTTCTGGATATAACTTTGTCACTACTTTTTTATGCTTCTTCCCTGCTAGTAAGACGATTTCGTCAAACTGTAATAAACTTTTATCTACCATCTGTTTTTGTAATTGCTCTATATTTATTACCTCATCGCTTTTTGAATCAAATGCAAGATCATAGTTTTCTAATACAATATCATTTGGTCTTAAAAATCCATGTTTCGCCGATAATATAACCCAGTTTTCGAAAAACATAGTTGCGTACGCCTGACATGCTTTTCCGAACGGACTAATATACACATCTTTTGCTTCCATCGGTCCGTAGTCTGAATGTTTATCCCAAATTTTCTTTTTTCCACATGGAATTATACATATCCTTTTCATATATATTTCTACTCCCTTTACTTTGGTAAATAAAATTCATTATTTTGTACATTTTTCTCTCAAAATACTATATAATAATTCTGAAAAGTTTAAATTACACATTTTACCATATATGTACTATGGATCACTCTCATTGCAAATATTATAATACCATAAAAATTTTTGCATTTTTTTCTTCAAATTTTTTATAATTAAATTGAAATATTATGATTTATAAATTAAATTAGGAAGGAGGTCCATAAAAATGAAAAATATTATCCCTGCACTATTAGTCTATTTTATTGTTTGCGTTATTTCCGTTATCATCCCAGCATCTGAAGGCTATAATTATGTCGGCTGGAAGTTATTTGTTGGGCAAGTGTATGCGATACCTATTTTCTTCATTACTGCTATAATTACATTTTATATAAACAAGAAAAAATCTTACGAATAAACGATTATAAGGATAGCTAACGCTATCCTTATTTTAATTCGTTAATCAAATTTAGAATGACCCTTGCAGTACTTTATATCCTTTCTTCTAAAAAGTCAAACGCAACTTCTGTATTTCAGCGTTTAAACGTAGCTCCTCCGAGAGCCAGCTCTCTAATTCTGAAACCGACGTAATATTTCGTTCTAAAAGTGACTGTAATTTACTCTCCAAATCATTAAACATACACAATCCTCCCGTTTTTAATTTTCTGTTTTTTAGAGATAAAAAAGGACAAGTAGCCAATCTGACTACTTGTCCTTACTGTTCATCTGTACGCAATACGATTAAGCTTGGAATGCTTCTGTTAATACTGGTACGATTTGTTTTTTACGAGATACAACACCTTTTAAAGTAGCTGTGTTGTTTTCTAGTGATACGTTGTATGCTTTCTCAACAACGTTTGCTGCTTTACCGATCGCAAGACCGACAGAATCATTAGTTAAGATATCAGTTACAACGAATAAGAATAGGTCTAAACCTTTTTCTTCTACTACTGCAGAGATTACTTTTTCAAGTTCCGCTTGGTGTACAAGAACGTCGTTTGTATCAACAGCGTTTACTTGTGCGATTTCAACTTTCGCATTACCCATTTGGAATTCTTTAGCGTCAAGAGAGATTAATTGCTCCATTGTTTTTCCGCTTAAGTCAGCACCAGCTTTTAACATTTCTAAGCCGTAGTTATCTGCATCTACACCAGCGATTTGCGCTAATTCACGAGCAGCTGCTACGTCTTGTTCTGTGCAAGTTGGAGATTTGAATAGTAAAGAATCTGAAATGATTGCAGATAACATTAAACCTGCAACTTCTTTACGAATTGTTACGCCATTTTCTTTGTACATTTTGTTTAAGATTGTAGCTGTACAGCCAACTGGCTCACAACGATAGTATATAGGATCGCTTGTTTCAAAGTTAGCAATACGGTGATGGTCAATAACTTCTAACACACGAACTGATTCGATATCGTTAGCACTTTGTTGACGCTCGTTATGGTCAACTAAAATAACGTTGTCCACTTCGCTTGCTACTGTCTCAACAAAACGCGGTCCTTCTACTTTAAAATAGTCTAACGCAAATTGAGTTTCACCGCTGATTTCGCCTAAACGTACAGGCTCAGCATTCATTCCTAATTCTTTTTTCAATTCTGCATAAGCAATTGCAGAACAAATTGCATCTGTATCTGGGTTTTTATGCCCGAAAACTAGTACTTTTTCCATGTTTTCCACCTCTTCATGAAAAGGATATCTTAAAGAAGCAAATATGACAATATTTAAAGCATATTTTTTTATAAATAATTGCACTTTCTTCTATATTTTTCATCATTTTCATAAAAAAAATCATCTAAAATGAATTAGATGATCGAAATGTATGTTTCAATTAAAATAGTGTAGGAGCTTGCACTACATTGTTAAAAGCGAAATTTGAGGATAAGCCATTATTCAAAAGGTTTACATCTATAACTTGATAAAACGCATTTCCAGTGTCTGCAATTTCCCAAACAGCTAAAATAAGATGGTATCCACTACGGTCAGTTGGTACATTTGCTTCGTGCGTTACTGTTGTCCCTGGTCTAGCTCCACCGTCATTTTTCACATAGAATGGCACTAAATCTAAATCTGATCGCGTTAAAGGTTTATTTGGATTCCAACCTTTTTTCGTAATATAATATTTCCACTCTTTTGTACTATGAGGAGCCGTTAGTTTCCACTTGAATGTATTCGTCCCGCCATTTAACGTAACTTTCTTCCACCTATCTACAGTTTGAACATCTAAAGCGGGAAAATGACCAGCCCCTGCAATTTGTCCATCAGAAGGTCCTAGTTGCGGAAATCCACCTATCCCTTCTACGCTTTGTGGTTCATATTGAATCGGTCCACAATTTACATTTACCCCTTGCTTACATAAATAAGATCGGCTCGCTGGTGATTCTACATATCCATGAGCTGAAGCCTTTTCTGAAAATCCAAATGTTAATAATCCCGTAAGTAATACTCCACCACTTAAAATAACTTTCTTCATCTTTTGTAAACTATTCTTTTTCATACTTTCATCCCCTTCCGATAATAAAGCGAAAATAACTATAGTTGGCTAGTCATCTTCTCTACATTTATTATAAGACGAGAATCATTACTAAAAGAACCCTCTAAAAACTTTCTCAAATTCATTTAGTGCGTTAATTAGATTATAATTAACTATTTTAACACCGCCAGAAAAATATAGACGGTGTTAAAAATAGTCGTTTATTATTCACTTACTAATAATTAAGCACTCTCCCCGTTTGATTATACCTTAAATGTTTTTATAATAAATAACCGTAGCATCTAACTTACCATTCGGAGAAATTGCATACCCTGGTATTGTTCCAACTTCTTGGTAGTCTAGTGATTTGTACAGTTTATTGGAAGGATCTCCTTCTCTAGTATCTAATACTAAAAGAGACCTGTTTTCTTGCTTTGCTCGTTCCTCTGCTTTTTGCATAAGCGATCGTCCAATACCGTTACGTCTAAAGTTTGGATGAGTCATTAATTTGCAAATCTCGGCTCTATGAATTCCGTTAGGCTTAGTAACTAATTGTAATTGAATACTCCCTGCTACTTCGTTGTTTATTTTAGCCACATACAATATCACTTCTGGCGCTAATACTGTTTGCCAATACTTTGTTGCGTCTTTTTGTTCCAGTGGAGGCAAAAAACCAATTGATGCCCCATCATTTACAACCATTTTCAAAAGTTTCGAAAGTTCTTCCATATCATTTTCTAGTTGCTTTATTTCTTCAATTACTAAATTTCGCATTACTTTTCCCCCTTTTGTTTCATTGTAACAATTTTTAAAGAAGGAATAATGAAATAATAAGATGAATTTATAGAAAGATATGATTTTTTGTGAAAGGATAACGATATGAAATATATATTAGATAGAACGTACGCAAAAGAATTACTCGAATGGGCATATGAACAAAACCCGGGCCCTTGGTTTGAACATTCACTACATGTTGCTCATGCAACTGAAAACATAATTATAGAACTTATTAAAAATGGGTATAACCTAGATGCTGACATAGCATATAACGCTGCCCTTTTGCATGATATCGGAAGATACAAAGGTTTTACCAAATCGGTCATTCATTCCTATGATGGTTATATGTATATGAATGATTTAGGGTATACAGGAAACGCTGTTATTTGTGTGACACACTCATTCCCATGCAAAAATGAACATATAGATATCGCAGCGGAATGGAGTCTCGTTCCTGACCATATGAGAAGCCGGTTAGTTGAAATATTAAATGAACATTGTAACTACGACTTATACAATAAAGTAATTACTCTTTGTGACGCTCTTGCTGATGCGGGTGGCTTTACTACGCTGGAAAGAAGATTAATTTCTGTTGGTTTGCGTCATGGTACAACATCTCATACATCTTTACATTGGAAAGGGTTTTATGCGATTAAGAAAGAATTAGAAGCTTTAATGGGTAAGAGTATATACACAGTTCTTCCTGATGTAGAAAAATCTATTTATGAAGATATAGCATATTAAATTGAATACAAATTTAATTTCAAATAAAAAACGTTTTAAACATAAAGTTTAAAACGTTTTTTTATTCAATGCTTTTGATTTTTCAGTTCTGTTAAACACTCTTGCACTAAAGTTACCGCTTGACTCATCGCAGCTCCGCCAGCAAATGCTGCTGAAACACCACATGCTTCCAGAATCTCTTTATCTGAACATCCTTGATCAAGACAACCTTTTGTATGATAAATTGTACAATACTCATCTTGCGTTGCTAAACTAATTCCTAATGCAATAAGTTGCTTTTCTCTTTTTGTTAAAGCACCCTCTTGAAAACAAGCTTGCGTGAACGCATTATATGTCTCAGCGATTTCAGGAATTTGATTTGTAAAACTACCTATACCTTCTTTATAATGATGTAGAATATCATTTATCGAACTATGTTGCTCATGTTCCATCTTATTCCCTCCAGTCATATTATCCATACCTATTGTAGTATGTGATGAAATGGAGACAATATACCTTCTTTTAAATTAAGAATTTTCAGTTAATTTACGTTATAATTTTAAATTATCATCTACAATAACTTTTTCTCTAGAACTTTTTCTTTCAACCTCTTTACTTCTTTCTTCCCAAAATGTTAATCCTTCAATCCCCACATTTTTAGGATTAAATACTGGATCTTTCCCTTCTTTTTTCTGCCTTTCATAGTCTTTTAACACTTTTAATGCGATTTTACTTAATAATAGAATCGCGATTAAGTTTAACCATGCCATACTACCGATTCCTAAATCTCCGAGATTCCATAAAAGCGACGCTGATTCAACACTACCGATGTAAACCATAATTAAAAATCCAAATTTTAAAACTGGTTTTAACCAGCCATACTTCAATTGACGATCTAAATAAGTAAGTGTCGTTTCAGCGATATAGTAATAAGCGAGTAACGTTGTAAATGCAAAAAAGAAAATCGCAATTGAAATAAATAATGGACCAAACCCTGTTATCACAGTTTCAACTGCTTGTTGTGTATAAATTGGACCAGCTTCCACATTTCCTATATTTTGTACAATAGCGGTTTTCCCTTCAGGTATAACATTATACATACCTGTTATTAAAATCATAAGAGCTGTCGCTGTACATACGACAATTGTATCGATATATACGGAAAACGCTTGAACTAATCCTTGTTTTGCAGGATGCGATACTTCAGCAGCCGCCGAACTATACGTCGCTTCTCCGACACCAGCAACGTTTGAAAATACAGCGCGTTTTACGCCCCATGCAATAGCTGCACCAACAATTCCACCAAACATTTCATTTACACCAAATGCACTAGAGAAAATTAAAGCAAACATACTTGGAATCTCCGTTACATTCGCAATTAATATGATACATGTAACAATTACATAACCAATTGCCATAAATGGCACAAGCATTTGAGAAACACCGGCAATTCTCTTTACACCACCAAAAATAATTGCTGCTAGTAACACGACTAAAAATATACCAGTTATATATTTGCTAATACCATTAGAGTTTTCGAATCCAACTGCGATACTACTAGATTGAATACCTGGTAATAACACGCCATATGAAAGTGTTACAACTACCGCTACAATGACTGCAAACCATTTCATTTTTAAACCTCTCTCAATGAAATATGGAGTACCGCCGCGATATTCATTCCCTACTTTACTTTTGTATACTTGAGATAATGTTGATTCTACAAACGCGCTCGCTGCCCCTAACAAAGCCATTACCCACATCCAAAATACAGCTCCAGGCCCGCCGAAAGCAATTGCTGTCGCTACCCCTGCAATATTACCAATTCCCACTCTTCCCGATAAGGCTAAACAAAATGCCTGAAAAGATGATATTCCCGTCTCTGAACTCTTTCCTTCAAATAATAGTTTAATCATCTCTTTAAAATAACGAATTTGCAAAAAGCGTGTTGCAATCGTGAAATATACGCCTGCCCCTAATGCAAAAACAACTAAACCGATACTCCACACTTGCCCTACTAACCATTCTACTAAATTCTCCATCCAAATCCCCCTTATCATTCTTTGGAAAAGCAATTTTGTATATAAGAAAACGGACAACTATTATCAAACTTTCTAGTTGTCCGCATCTTTCATTATTTCATCCCTCAATTTTTGTCAGTAAAACACCCTATTACTTTATATTTACCCAAACACTTTTCACTTCTGTATAATTATCAAGCGCATATGAACCTAATTCGCGGCCAATACCAGATTGTTTGTATCCACCAAATGGTGCAGCTGCATTTTCTAAGTTATAATCATTAATCCACACTGTTCCTGCTTTTAATTTATTTGCCACTTGATGACCCGTTTTGATATTTTGCGTCCATACACCCGCAGCAAGGCCATAGGATGAGTTGTTCGCTCGTTCAATTACTTCTTCTGTCGAATCAAATGGCAGAACAACAACAACTGGTCCAAATATTTCTTCCTTAACGATTGTCATATCGTCTGTAACATCTGTGAATACAGTTGGCTTAACGAAATAACCCTTTTCAAGTGCACGTTCACCACCAGCCGCAACTGTAGCGCCTTCTTTCTTCCCTTGCTCAATGTAATGTAACACACGCTCTTGTTGTTTCTTAGATACAAGTGGACCCATTTCCGTTCCTTTCTCCATACCTGCTCCAAGTTTTACGTTGTTCGCCATTTTCACAAGTGCATCTACTACAGTTTCATAATGTTTACGATGAACAAATACACGTGATCCTGCGCTACAATTTTGACCGTGATTATACATAATACCTTGGAATGCACCATTAATTGCTTCTTCCAAGTCCGCATCTTCTAAAATGATATTTGGTGATTTGCCGCCAAGCTCTAACGTTACATGCTTAATCATTTCTGCAGACTGACGCATAATATACTTTCCTGTAACAGTAGATCCTGTAAAAGCAACTTTATCAATGTCATGATGATTTACAATTGCTGCTCCTGCTTCAGGACCAAAGCCTGGTACAAAGTTTACAACACCGTTTGGAAATCCAGCCTCTTTAAAAAGTTTTGCTGTATATAGTAAAGATAAAGGCGTTTGCTCTGCTGGCTTTAATACGATCGTACAACCTGTCGCCAGTGCAGCTCCCATTTTCCAAGAAGACATAACGAGCGGAAAATTCCACGGAATAATCTGACCTACAACACCTACAGGTTCATGTCTCGTGTAATTTAAGTAATCTTTTGAAATTGGGATTGTTTGCCCAATAATTTTTGTAGCCCATCCTGCGTAATAACGATAATTTTCTACAGTTGCTGAAATATCATCATCAAGTGCTACTTGATATGGCTTTCCATTATCTAAAGCTTCTAGTTGCGCCAATTCTTCTCTATGTTCTTCAATTAAATCTGCTAATTTATAAATAAGATGCGCTCTTTCAGCAGTAGTCATTTCTGCCCACGGACCGGATTCAAATGCAGATCTTGCCGCTTTTACTGCAGCATCAATATCCTCTTCTTGCGCTTCACATACGACAGCTAGAACATCTTCTGTAGCTGGATTATACGTTTCAAACGTCTTTCCCCCAATAGCAGCAACAAATTCGCCATTAATAAACATTTTAATTTCTTCATTTAAAAACGCTTCCACTTTTGGTTTCAGCTCAATATTTGTCTTTAACATTATGTTCTCCTCCTTATTTAAACAGCTACATGAGCTGCAATATTTGATAAAATCGTTTGAAGCTTTTGATCTTCGTCAACAGTTAATCCTAGTCTTGGATAGCGAGAAGGTCCTCCCGCTTGCCCATGTAATTCCATGGAACGTTTAACGATTTGAACATATTTCCCTGATCCTTCAAGAAACTCGCAAAGTGGTAAAATAGCATCGTTTATTTCCCACGCCTTTTCTAATTCACCATTTTGAAAATGCTCATACATTTTTGTAACGAGACCGGGAACGATATTTCCTGCTACTGAAACCCATCCCGAAGCACCAACTAAATATGATTCCATAACTAAATCTTCAGAACCACAGAAGACTTGGAAAGCCCCTTCACTTTGTCTTACTAAATCTCTCGCTTTTCGAATATCTCCGCTAGATTCTTTAATATGTGTAACATTTTCACACTCTTTTCCAATATGGAGCATTAGCTTTGTACTCATATCAACACCAGAAGTAAATGGGTTATTGTATAGCATAATTGGTATATTTACAGAATTTGAGATTTCTTTAAAATGAAAATAAATCTCCTCTTCCTTCGGTTTACAATAGTAAGAGTTTATAATTAATGCACAATCCGCTCCGTGCGCTTCTGCATGTTTCGTATATTCAATTGTTTCTTTCGTCGTCTCTGCTGCAGTTCCAACAATGACTGGAATACGGCCATCAATTTCTTTCAACACGGTTTCTACCATTTTAAATCGTTCTTCTTTTGATAAACTTACAAACTCTCCTGTACTTCCATTAATGATGACACCTGCAACCTTTTGTTCGATAAAGTAATTTACATTTTGTTTTACCCCATCCCAATTAATTTCCTGAAATTCATCCATCGGTGTTATTAATACTGGAAATGCCCCTTTAATTTTTTGCATATTTATCTCTCCTTATCACATTTTATTTTAATAAGAAACCTGCCGGAAATGGATCCGTAGGGTCTAATAGAAACGTCTGCATTCCTGTAATAAATCCTCTACTTTCAAAACGGAAAATGTATCCTAGTTCCTCCTTCTTCACTTTTTCCACAGTTATAAAACTATTAAATATACTTTCATTTTTAAAAGGTTTATCCGCCATATAATCATTTTTAAATAACGCATGAACATAGGAAACGATAGTAGAAACAAAACCTGGCGAACGTACGATAAAGTTATCTTCATGAAATGTAATCGACTTTATATGGTTCTTTTCTTTTTGCGAAGGATCTACTAAAATAAGCCTTTTTATTAGCGACTGTTTTTGTATAGCCTGCAGTGTAGCTTCTCCCCATCTTTTCAATTCTGAAATGTTTTCAACACGAATTTCTGGCGAATACGCACCTTTTTCTACAACTGCATATACTTTATCTGCTTGTATGAGAGAATAACTTACATTACCAACCTGTAAATTTTCCTCAATCAAATAGCATAGTTTGCTTTCAAACGAAACCGATATAACTTCATCATTCTCTACATACGCATGAACTAAAAATATTCCAGATAACGTTTCAATTTTGTATTGATTGGACTCTCTCTTTTTTAAATACCCACTTTCGAGTAACATCGTTATTACTGCAACAATGCCTCCATAATGAAGCGGAATCGAACCTTCATGATTAAAAAATAATACAGCTGCATCCACTTCATTATGGATAGATGGAACGACAATACACCCGTTCAAACCGATAAAACCACGTGGTTCATTTAATAAAAGCTTCATCTCTTCTGCTAATTCACCCGAAAATTGTTCATTTAATTGCTCCAAACTGTAGTAGTATTTGCATGGTACGTCTTTCATTACACGAAATGCCTCGCCATTTACATGTACGTCTACTGCTGTATACATTTTTTGAATGTTCATTTTATATCCTCCGTTTCATGTTCCATCGGCGGAATTAGCAAAAATCCTTCTTTAAGTGGATCCATTTCATTGTAAAAAAATTTATGCATACCCATAAGCCAAGCTGATCCCGTAATTTTCGTTATGACAGCTTCAATATTTTCAACATGTGTCGTATTCATGACATATCCTTTAAATAAAGAACCAACGATACTCTCATGAATGAACTCTTCACCAATTTCGATTTCTTTCTGAGCGTATAATACAGCTAGCTTCGCAGATGTTCCTGTACCGCATGGAGATCGATCTATTCCGCCTGGTGGTACAACAACTGTATTTTTCACATGCGCACATTCATGAGTAGGATCTGTATAAAATTCAACATGTGTTAATCCTCTTATAAACGAATACTCTGGATGAGTGATTTCAAACTTCTCATTAATTGTGTTTCTTATATGAATCGCCTTATCGATGATTGTAGATGCATTTTCTGGTACTAATTCTAGATCTACTGATTTCGCATCAATAATGGCATAAAAATTCCCTCCATACGCAATATCAGCTTCTATAGTTCCAATGTCTTTCACTTGTACAGTAATATTTTTTAATAAAAAAGCTGGTATGTTACAGAAAGATACTTCTTTTGCTTTTCCATCTTGAACAGCAATATCTACTTCAACTAAGCCAGCCGGTGTATCTAGTTTTAAAGAAGTAATTGGTTCAACTACCGGAATTAAACCTGATTCAACTAACGCTGTACATACACCGATTGTATCGTGACCACACATCGGTAAATATCCACCTGTCTCTATGTATATAACACCTATATCAGCCTCAGGATGACACGGGTCTGTTAATAATGCCCCTGACATTACGTCATGACCACGCGGTTCATTCATTAACAATTTTCGAATCCAATCATACTCCTTTTTCATATGTAACATCTTCTCTGCCATCGTCTCTCCAATCAACTTTGGAAGTCCACTAATTAATGTCCTCGTTGGATTCCCACCCGTATGTGTATCAATTGTCGTAAAGACTCTTTGTGACTTCATCCGTTTAACACCCTTTCTGTAAAACGACTCAAACGAAGTGGTTCAATAGGAATAATTGTCTCTTTTTCATTTAATAACTCTTCAATTACTTTCCCAGTAACTGCTGCAAGACTAATCCCATCCCCTTCATGCCCAGCGGCAATGAAATAATTTGGAATATGTTCCACTCGTGAAATAATCGGTAAATGATCTTCTGTCCACGGACGTAAACCAGCGTAAGAACGAATTACCATCATATCTGCCATTTTCGGATAAAAGCGAATCGCTCTATTTGCAATACATTTAATGACTTCATTGTTTATTCTCGTATGAAACCCTACAAATTCACGGCTACTTCCAATTAAGAAATTTTGACTTTCAGTAGGCTCAAATACGAGCGCAACCCCGTATTTTTCAGTTAAAGCATCTACTTTTCGTTTTCCGCCAAATTTAGAAATTAAATAACCGAATTCCATTACTTTACGGCACCCTACGTGTTGTTGTCTTGATGCTACAATAATATGCCCTTTTCTCGGTTCAATTGGTATATTTACATTTAACATCTGACCAATCTTAGGAGCCCACACACCCGCTGCATTTACAACTTGTTGTGCTGTAAAAGTTCCATTCGTAGTTTCTACAACAAATGAACCATTCGTATCTATGTTTATACTCTTTACTTCGGTCTGTTTAAAGGCTTTTGTGCCAAACTTTTGTGCCTTTGACAGAAGCGAGAATGCAAGGAGATATGGATTCACAGTTGAATCCGTCGCACATTCTAAACCGCCTAATAAATCATCAGCAAAAAAAGGCGACTCTTCTCTTATATCTTGCCTATCAAGCATTCGAAACGGTAATCCAGCTTCTTTTTGCCGATTTACCCATTGCTGCGCAGCTTCCATCTCTTCGTCTGACTCACATACGAGAATACTTCCTGGTGCCCTATATTCAAATGAATGCTCTAATTCTTCACTTAAATCAGTTACTAATTTTTGACTTACTAAAGACATTTGACTATCAAACCCTGGGTCTTTATCAATGGCCAAAATATTCCCATCACACCGTGAAGACGTCCCGCTGACAAATTCTCCTTTTTCAATGATTGTTACGTCTCTTCCGTATTTTGAAGTGTAATAAGCGATAGAACACCCTATTATTCCACCACCTATAATTAAAACGTCGCAATGCCTCACACTATACTCCTCCTTTCCCTAAACCTCTCACTTTCTTTTATGCAATTGACGTGCCAATTCTGTACATATACAATTTTTATAAATAATATTTTTATTTGTAAAAATATTTTAAATTTATAGTAAATAGGTGTATTATTTTTTTATCACTGTCAAAATTTTTATACATAACAGGAGGACATTATGGCATTTTCATTTCCGACTATACAAGAATTTTTGGAAAGCACTTTAATCAATCATACATGTAGCCTTGATCGCATTAAGAAAATAAACGAAAGGTTTTATTATCTCCCTTCTACTACAGAAGAATATAATTGCGCAATTATTTATGTAGATGACTCATTCACTGCATTAATTGACGCTTTTTCTTATGAATTAGCTGTTATCATCCTTAACGAAAACAATGAGCCGCTATGCTGTATAACTTCTCAGCAAATGATTCCATTTCTTTATAAGTCCTACAATGAACTACAGTCATTTTATGACACTGTAATACAAACAACTGACTCTTCTGTTACAGTCATTGATAGTAAAGAATACGTTCGAACTTGGACAGATGGCGCTGAAAAAATATTTTCAGTCAATCATAATGAGATTATTGGGCAACCGATTACTCGTTTTTTTGATTATAAAGACTTGGAAATTTTACAATCTTTACATGATGGAAAAAGCATAGTCGCTCAGTTCCATCAGCCTCGTCCCGATTTATTCGTATTAATTAATTCAAATCCAGTTTATTGTAATGATGAAATTATAGGAGCAGTCGTTTCAGAAACAGATGTTACAAATCAAGTCGCTTTAAATGAAAAACTATTTAATATGTCACATGAAATGCACCGTTTAGAACAAGAAGTGGCAAAGTATAAAGATGAATCCGATCCATTCCTTGCGATGAATGGGAAAAGTCCTGTTATACAAAGAACGATACAATTAGCTAGAAAAGTTTGTTCGGTAAAATCAACTGTTTTAATACTTGGGGAAAGCGGAGTTGGAAAAGAAGTATTTGCGAAAGCAATTCATGAAGCAAGTGAGGCAGCGAAGGCGCCTTTCATTTCGATTAACTGCGGGGCAATTCCAGAAGCGTTATTTGAAAGTGAATTATTTGGTTACGAGCGTGGGGCGTTTTCTGGAGCAAATAGTAAAGGAAAAAAAGGGAAAATTGAACTCGCGCAAGGCGGTACTTTATTTCTTGATGAAATAGGTGAAATGCCACTTGATATGCAAGTAAAACTGTTACGTGTACTGCAAGAGCGAAAGTATTACCGAGTTGGTGGTGAAAAAGAAATTAATATTGATTTCCGCATTATCGCTGCTACAAATCGTGATTTACAAGAAGAAATGAGAAAAGGAACTTTCCGAGAAGATTTATATTACCGCTTAAATGTAGTTAGCTTGCATATTCCACCGCTGCGCGAAAGACGCGAGGATATTATTGAATTAACTTATTCTTTCTTAAATGATTTTTCAATCAACTATAACCGACCAATTCGTGACCTACCTTCAAGCATTATGCATGAACTGCTTCATTACAATTGGCCAGGTAATATTCGCGAACTTCGAAACGTTGTTGAACGGCTTGTGGTATTCGCAACAGACGGAATTATAAAACAAGAATATCTACCATTTCATACGACTGAAACTTTAGACAACCATACAGCTCATTCCCTATTACTCAGCAACAATAATACAATCCTTTCTTTACAAGAAGAGATGGATGAGCATGAGAAAAAAGTTATTGAAAGGGCTTTACGAATTTTAAATGGGAATAAATTAGAATGCGCAAAACAACTTGGTGTAACAAGGGCTACTTTATATAATCGTTTAAAGAAACTTGGACTTCAATAAAGAATCAGTATGCACCGATCAGGCGTTTACAGGTAGCCATCTCCTCTCTATATTGGCATGATTTTTGCATATATAATTTGTGAAAATCGAACTAGAGGAGGAATACACATGACAAATAAAAACAACTTAATCGTTTGTCGTTGTGAAGAGGTTACATATGGGCAACTTCAATCGACAATTGCTGAATATAACTGCTCGGCAAGAGAATTAAAACTAAGAACACGTGCTGGCATGGGATTTTGCGGTGGGCGCACATGCAGAATAATGATAGATCGAATGATTGAAAATGCGAATCCTGACGTAACTCTTAATGAACTACCGTTAAAATATCAACCACCAATACGTGCAGTTACTTTTGGATCAGTAGGTGAAAGTAAATGAGTAGAATTACACATCACCCTATTTTAGGTACTTTACAAAGTAGTGAGCGTATTACCTTTCAATTTAACGGTCATCAATACGAAGCATATGAACATGAAACGATAGCTGCTGCCCTGTTAGCAAATGGAATACGGACATTAAGAGTTCATGAAGATAGCGGAACACCGCGAGGTATTTATTGTAATATCGGGCACTGTTCCGAATGCCGCGTGACAGTAAATAATCAAACAAATGTACGCGCATGCTTAACTGTTGTAGAAGAAAACATGGTTGTTGAAAGCGGGAAACAGCATCCGAATATCGTGAGAGAGATGGTGAAAAAGCGATGAGTGATGTAATTATTATAGGTGCAGGGCCAGCGGGATTATCTGCTTCTATCTCTTGTGCTCGTTTCGGACTAAAAGTGCTCGTTATTGATGAATTTATGAAGCCGGGCGGGAGATTGTTAGGACAGTTGCATCAAGAGCCTACTGGAGAATGGTGGAACGGAATAGAAGAATCGAAGCGACTTCATGAAGAAGCAGAATCACTTTCAGTACATATCAGGTGCGGTGTTTCGGTCTATAATTTAGATAGAGATGAAAACAATTGGTTTGTACATACTAATATCGGTACGTTAGAAGCACCTTTCGTACTACTTGCTACTGGAGCTGCGGAATATGCTATTCCCCTTCCTGGCTGGACACTTCCAGGAGTGATGTCAATTGGAGCAGCTCAAGTTATGACAAATGTTCATCGCGTGCAAGTTGGAAAAAAAGGAATTATTATTGGTGCTAACATTTTGTCTTTCGCCATTTTAAGTGAATTGCAATTAGCGGGAATTACAGTGGATCATATTGTACTCCCTGAGAAAAGCGAGTTAAGTCAAAAAGCTGGTGAACCTGAAGAAGTTTTAAACTCTCTTTTAAATGCAGCTCACCTCGCTCCTTCTGCTTTCTTGCGAATAGGTAGCCACTTTATGAAATTTGATTGGATTCGAAAAGCTGGATTAACATTCTATCCAAACAACGGAATGAAAATAAACGGAACGCCACTTCACCTTCGGAAAGCAGCTCTTGAAATTATCGGAACAGATCAAGTTGAAGGTGTACGTATTGCTAATATTGACTCTAAAGGAAATGTTATTAATGGAACAGAGAAAATATATGAAGCAGATTTTGTATGTATTGCCGGGGGATTATACCCACTTGCCGAACTTGCAGCTGTAGCCGGTTGTCCCTTCCATTACATTTCAGAATTAGGCGGACACGTTCCTCTCCATTCCGAAACAATGGAAACTCCTCTTCCTGGTTTATTTGTAGCTGGCAATATTACAGGCATTGAAAGCGGAAAAATTGCGATGGCGCAAGGAACAGTTGCAGGTCTATCTATCGCAAAATATGCAAGTAAAAAACGTGATATAGTCGACCAACAATTATCTCACGCCATGCAAAACGTTTACTTTGTTCGTCAGGAAGCTGCAATTCAGTTTAATCCGATGGTAGATATCGGTAGACGAAAAATGAATGAAATTTGGCGTGATTATTCTTCTACATATGCACATACTAAAAAGAGCTGCTGAGATTATTCTCAACAGCTCTTTTCTCTACTCATCTGAGTTATTAAATTTCGCTAATGCGTAAATTCCTTCTTCATCATCTAATTCAAGTTGCAATCTCGCTGCGAATGGATTGACATTATATTCTCTGTCAAGCAATAAGCGTAAAGCTTCGATTAAGTTTGCTTGAATTAAAATTTGCTGGCGACCATTTACCTCTACTTCCGCAGAGAAACCGTAGTCATCATCATACATAAGTTCAACTAATACTTCTTCTGGACCCACTTGTCTTTTTTCAGCGATATATATACAAAGCGCATTTATAAGCTCTTGTTCAGAAATTTTTATTGTTTCCATGCTACTTCATCTGCCTTCTTCTTACGTTGGTCTTTGAAGTATTTAAATGCACGAACTGCTAACATTACGATACCAGCCATTACTAACATATTTACCATAAATGCTAATACAGAACCAAGAGCTCCCATATTTGCAAATAAGCTACCCATTAGTAAACCACCAAGACCACCTAGTAATAAACCTTTCATAAAGCTTCCTTTATTACTTTTTGGTGCTGTATTTGTTGCTTTCGTTTTTGAATCTGGAGTCGTTTTTTGAGAATTTACATTTGAGTCTTTTTTGTTTAAATCAACTTTTGACTTTTGACCTGAACTTGGTGTAAATGATTTTTTACCAGATTTGTAACTTTTCGCTGCCGCATGATCTACGAACATAAAGCTGCTAGCCCCAAAGATAACCATGAATGCTGTCATTACTGCTACAAGTTTTTTCAACATATTATATCCATTCTCCTTTTATATAGATATATGTGAAATCTATCTTTCTAGTAAATTCAGAATGATAGATTTGTTTTTAAGAACATTTTAAAGGTTCTTATGAACTTATTATATGAACTTTTGTCGAAATATGCAAGTATTATTTACTTCCGACAGTTTGGTGACAAAGGAAAAATTAAGCAAAACAGAATTGACTTTAAATGAAACAAAACATATTATAAGTTCATAAGAACTTTTTATTATTTTGGAGGTGAAAAGATGGAAACATTTCATCTCACACGAAACGAAATGGCTACCCTTCTTCTATCACTAAGAGGATGGAATACGAAAAAGCCTCTCGGTATTTTACAAGAAGCTTGGGCAAAGTCACATAAAAAAGATATTGAAAGCGGACAAAGCGTTACAGCTTTTATTACTACCGCACTTTCACCTATTTTTGAAAAGCTGATTAAAATTGACGATACTGATGTCGGTTTTTCTTTAAATGAAATAGTTGCGCTTGGAAATCAGATTGAAAACACAAGTTTCTCTGTAACTGCTATGCAAAACTGGGTGAAACGAGATATAAAAGAAATGATTGGCTCTCCTCAAAAGGGGAAAAAATATTCAATTGAACAAGCAGCCTTACTATTTATTGTCGAAGATTTAAAAACAGCACTTGATTTTGAATCCATTCGTAAGCTATTACGCCTTATTGTAAATGACCCAGCCGATCGAAGTGATGATTTAATCAATCCTGTTCATTTATATGTAGCATACTCTTCTCTATTTGAAGAACTCAATCAAGGGAATTGCTTACAATTAAATGCAACAGATACCGTTCATACAATTGAAAACATCGTAAAAGAAAAAGCTGATAAAATCGCAAGCAAGTTCGATCAAATTAATAACGAACAACGCGAAGCAATTCGTAACGCTATTATTATTGCGACCCTTTCTGTACATACCGCATATGTACAAATGTTAGCAAAACGTTACGTAACAGCAACTTTATTTTTACAGAACTTAGATGTGAAGCCTTAAAAAACAAGCATCCCCCCGTCATATACGTAGTACAGGGGGATGCTTGTTTTCAATCAATATAAAATACAAAAATCATTTTACATCTAAGTTTCATTCTACAATAGCTCTTGATTATGTAAAAATCATGACTAACCTAACATTCAACAATGTTCATTTCTTTTTATTAAATTCCCATCAGATTTTCTCAATAAACTTAATTACTTCATCTTTATAATTATATTTGTCATTAATTTCTTGTAATAATTCAATATCATGCGTATGAGTTTTTCCTGTCTCTAACAGCTCACGATATAAATCAATATAAGGAAGATTTTTATTTATGGCATTTTTATATTCCTTTTCTACATCGTAAAAAACCTTTTTAAACCTCACATCAGTAATCCCTGCCTCATCAATTTCAAGAATTGCATACTGAGCACGTAAGTCAGAGTTTAGCTTATTCCACTTGTAAAAAGGTTGTCCAACTGTTCCTGGGTTAATAATTAATTGATCATTGCTACTATAGCGCAATAATTGATAGTGGGTATGAGCGTAAATCGCAATATCATAATCACGATCAAATAACCGATCAAACTGTCCCTGATTATTAGTGGGCCACAAATCTCCCCCGTAATTTTTATTTTGTAGATTATGACTAATACTGATTGATAAATCATTAACCTGTTTTGTTATATGTAATGGTAAATTTTTAACATGCTTAATATAGTTTTCATCCAAGTTTTCACATTGATACTGAACTAATCTAGAAACATAAATATCAGTTGCGTTATCAATATCAATATTTTTATTAAGAACGTCAAGAAAACTATCTTCCCAGTTTCCTTGTACATAAGTATCAACGTTAATACTTTCTAATATTTCAAATAAATCATTCGATCCAGGACCAGGCATAATTAAATCTCCTAAAAACCAATAATCAGTCACACCTTCTTTCATAGAATCTTCGATAACTGCTTTTAAAGCAGTTGCATTTCCATGTACATCTGCCAGTACAGCAATTTTATGTTTCATGTATTTTATTCCCTCCTCTAAATTTACGTTTCCATCTCATTCATTTTTTATTTTCGAACCAAATCAAATTGAATAGGCATATTCTTTTTTAGGCAATTTTACTATCTCTTGAATGAAATTTGATTTCTCTAAAATGTCCTCTAACTGCCCCTCACTATAGACGTAAATACCACCTACATATGAACTGTACGCCTTTTTCTCAGTTATTACTGCTAAGGTGCTATTTTCCTTTTTAAAATCACCCTCTAGTCCTTTTTCAAAAGATAAACTTTTGGCTTCTGAAAAATAAAGGTGAATTAACGTCGCTAATTGTACGTCCTCTGATTTTGCAAAGTACTTTATTTCATTTAAAATCATTTCATCTTGTAACGGAAGAAAGTCTTCTACTTCTAACTTCTCTCCTTTATGAAAGAAGTTTTGAAGTTCAGGAGTATAGAACGAAAGATTTTTCTCCTCTATCATTTTTAAAATTGTTTGCAGCAATATGTCTTTTCCTATCACAAACGGGTGGCCAAATCCATTATTGTAAAGCTCTTCTTTCATTTTCATTAATTGTTCGATGAAGGGGATTCCTGATTCTTCAATAACAAGTTTATCGTCAATTAAACGCATGTTAGCAATCAATTCTTCTATCTGTAAACCTTCTAATTCAAGCGATGAGTAATATAAATCTCTATTCCAAAAATCTAATTGATCCATTCCTAATGAATTAAATAAGAGCTCATCTATAATTGGAAAAACTCCATCTTCTGTTAAAGCTTTCGTTACATCATCTAATAATCTATGTGTTTGATTTAAAATCGTACGTATTTCTTCGTCCTCTTGAATGATTCGTACCGTCCACTCACCATGATCTTCACCCGATATTTGCTGAAAACAATGTGAATATGGCCCATGTCCAACATCGTGTAGAAGGGCTACAGTAGATACTAGCTTTCGTTCATATTTCGATAAATGTATGTCACCAATCTCAGTAAGATGTTCTATCACTTTATTTACTAGCACATATACACCTATCGAATGTTCTTCCCTCGTATGCATTGCGTTCTCATGTAAAAAATAAGTATGTCCTTGTTGTTTAATATTCGCCAACCTTTGAAATGCTTTTGTATCTATCAATCGAAGGATATCTCTATCACGAATAGAGATTGGTCCATAAATCGGATCTGTAATATACATACGTTCTCCTCCTATTTTTGTAAATGAAAGACCTATACCATTATACTTAATTTTCAGTCTATTATCATTGATATATGAGAAATTTTTAATAATCTTTTCATTAACTCTTCATGAAAACGCGGCTTATATCTTTTACTATAATAATTATGAGAGACATAAAAGAATTGAAATAGCAATCCCCTATGTAAATAAGGTATAATCTACATATAGTGAACCTTTTACGTCATTAAATAAAAGGTTCTTATACTCAAAAATTCATAAACTAGAAGGTGCAACAATGTTAAGTAGTTTTATTCATTCAGTATTAACGTTTTTTGAAGGATTAGGTTATTGGGGCATTATGCTTGGACTTATGATTGAAATTATCCCAAGTGAAATTGTCCTTGCTTATGCAGGATACTTAGTATTCAATGGAAGTATCTCATTTATAGGCGCTGTTGTATTCGGTACAATTGGCGGTGTTATTGCTCAAATCTTTATTTATTGGCTTGGACGATACGGCGGACGCCCTATATTAGAACGTTACGGAAAATATATTTTCATACATAAAAAACAAATAGATGCTGCAGAAGATTGGTTTAATCGTTACGGAACTGGCGTCATTTTTACAGCACGCTTCATTCCAGTAGTGCGTCATGCGATTTCAATTCCTGCTGGTATTACAAAAATGCCATTACTACGTTTCACTACATTAACAGCACTTGCGATTATCCCTTGGTCTATTATTTTCATTTATTTAGGTGAAAAACTAGGTGAAAATTGGGAGAATATAAATGATATTGCTGGTCCGTATGTGAAATCATTCGCAATTGGTGGCGTCGTACTTATACTTTTATACTTCGTTATAAAAAAATGGACAAAAAAGCGTAAAAATCTCGCTTAAGAATATAATAAAAACCGCTATAAATTCATTCGGAATTATAGCGGTTTTTTATTTATATATGAATTAATCTTCAGGAATTATATAATACCTTTCCATCTACATTTACATGGATAAGCAACCATTTGATCATTTCTTTCGTATATTATCTCAAAAAGGAGTGATTCCCCTATGCATTGGCAGCAAAAAATACCGTACTTAATCGGACGCCCTATCGGCATTTCCTTCATAAATGGGCAAGGAACTTCTGGTGTATTATGTTCAGCGCATGATGGTCAATTATATGTGTATGAATACCTTTATCAAGCTCAGTTTGCAATGAAACATTATGATTATAGACAGATTCAAGATATACATGCATTCCCAAATTGTCCTCACCAAAATCCTCTATACTAAAAAAATCGGAACGGCTCATAGCCATTCCGATTTCTATACTTTATTTCTCAGAATAAAATTTCTGCACTGCTTCATCAAAATAAATCCAACCTTTCCAGCCCAAATGAATCGTATCTTTTAAGAAATACTTATCATATTCATGACCAGAGAAATCAATTACTGGATATCCTGCTTTCTCAACCTGTTCTCGAACTTTTTTATAATACACTTCACGGCGTTCTTTCGGGAAGCCAGTATAATCATACCAGGGCCCATTTACAGGTACAGAAATAAAGAGTGGTTTGACATTTTTCTCTTTAAATAACTCTAAAATAATTTGTAAATCATCGTATTCTGGTGATTCATCATATGTTTCATTTGCTCTAAAGTTTTTTAAACCTTTTAGTTTTTTCTTCAGATTATTCTTATGATAATACGGATTTTCAATTCCGAATGTATTTGTAGTAGACTCAGCTTTCCCTTCTTGTTCTGCGTGTTTACGTGCGTCTTCCCAAGAAATTGAACGAAGTCCGATATTTGTTTTCTCCTTCATCGGTTCGATTTTAAATAAAGAGTTAAATATATCTCTATGATCTAAAATATTTCGATGCATATAAGCAAGTGGTTTAACTAAACCTGCTTTTATGTTATGTTTCGTATCATTATATACAATACCTTCTAATGAATTTTTTAATATATCATCTTCTTGAACAACTTTATAATCTAATAGCCGTTTCGCGATTTGCTTTTTCATTTCTGGATTTATCTTATCATTAAAAATAAAATGATATGCTTGTTGTTTGGAGAAATTATTAGTGAAATCCCCTTGTGAGACACCAGTCTTTGTAAACCATTGTGGTGAAAGAACAAAGACTACTTTTTTACCTTCTAATTCATCCATAGTAGATGTCATATTTAAAATATGAGCTAAACTTTGTGTACCGCCAGTTCCAATTAAAAACGGTGTAAAACCAGCTGGATTTACTTTGAAATAATTAGACGGATGATATGCATCCATTCGTAAAAATTCTGATGAACCGTACATCGGTAAATACTGTGAATTCTCTAACATTTTTTGCTGTAAGAAAACACTTTGTAATTTCTCTTTTTGTAAAGAAGTTGCCGCATCTTCTACCTTCTTATCACTAATAAGCGATACTAAACTTTTCGATGGGATTAGAATGATAATGAAAAAAAGCACACATGCTAAAATTATAGGACCAAAAGCATGCTTCATTTTCATCTTCTGTCCCTCTTTCTATCGTTATTAAATTGTAACCCTTGTTTTTGACACGTCATCTTTTCTCTCCTTTGTCTCTATACATGTTCCATTCTATTTATCTATTATATACATGTATGTATTTCCTTCCTTGTTCTATTAAGCCCTATATAAATAGCGCAAGAAAATGTTTCCATAGAAACATGTTAATTATACAAGATTCTACATAAATTTCACACTGGAATTTTAGTAATAATTTTATTTTTTAACAATAAAAAAACATATGAAATGTCTAGAATTCTTCGGATGATGTATGAAGTTCAAAATATGATAATAAACGCCCGCTATGATTAACTTCATGAGTATATATAAACCCGAGCTTTCGTAAAAGTTTTTTCGAGCTCTCATTTGCTACTTTAACTCTAGCAATTATTCTTGTTACATTCAAAGTCTCTATTGCATATTTAATGGAAGCCTCTGCTGCTTCTAATGCATACCCATTCCTCCAATGTTCTGGGTCAAGGAGATACATAATTTCTATTGCACCTGTTTCATCTACCTTTCTTAAACCACAATGTCCTAAAAGCTTTCCTGTTTCACTATTAAATAACAACCATACCCCGAAGTCATACTGTTCCCAATGTAAGATAAGTTGCCCAATATAATCATTTGTTTCTTCCTTCGACATTCCTCTTGATTTAGCCAACCATTTGCCAACAGTATCTTTTTTTAATATGTTATAAAACTGATTAATATCTTCTACAATTGGTTTCCTCATAAATAATCTTTTTGTATAAATTACTTTCTCTTCTTCAAACATAGACATCATTTCCCCTCCAAATACTGTTTACAGACTAATAAATTATACCATGAACTATTTTTCTAACTTTAAATAAGAAAAACAGACTATCACATACATGAAGTCTGTTTCTCCATTCTTTTATTTTTGTACATCTGCCCATTTTAAACTTGTAGCTGGACCAAATTGATGTACATATAAATCTTTCACATATGGTTTTTGTAAGTAAGATAATCCGCGCTGGAATACCGGTGCAATTACTGCATCATCAAGTAGCATTTTTTCAGCTTCTTGCATTGCTTTCCAGCGAGCCTTTTCATCATTACCTAATTCCGTTTTAATCTTCTTAATTAACGCATCATATTCTGGGTTTGCATATTCTGTATTATTGACGCTACTTCCAGAAAGGAATACTTCTAAGTAAGTCATTGGATCTGGATAATCTGGTAACCAGCGTGATAACGACATTTCATATTCTTTCTTCTTCTCAAGTGCTAATTTTTGCGTATGTGGTTGTAATTTCACATTCACTTTTAATCCTGGTAAGTTTTTCTCAAGCTGCTCTTTAATGTACTCTCCAACTTTTTTAAAGTTTTCCAAGTCATAATTTAATAGTTCTAACGTCACTTCATCTGTACCTGTTTCTTGCTTTGCCTTTTCCCAATATTCTTTCGCTTTTTTTACATCAGTTTTATTAAACTCACCTGCCGTACTTCTAAAATCTTTTTTATCTGGTCCCTTTAAAAATCCTTTTGGTACGTAATAGTTTGCTGCAACCGATCCATCATTTAAAAATGAATCTGCGAGTCCCTTCTTATCAAAAACTGTACTTAGCGCAAGACGTGCATTTTTATTTTTAAGAATCGGTACATTTTCATTAAATCGGAAGAAGTACATAACTGGATCTGTATATTGTTTTAGCTCTTTATTATTTTTATATTTATCTACGAATTCTGTAGAAATAACAGCTCTATCAACTTTATCTGTTTCATATAAATTTACCGCAGTTGAAATTTCTTTTACAATTTGATAGTTTACTTCATCTAACTTCACTTCTTTTTTATCCCAATACTTATCGTTTTTCTTCATTGTAAAGCTAGCTTCATGCTTCCACTCTGATAATGTAAACGGTCCATTATATACCGCTTTATTTGCTTCTAATCCATATTTATCACCTTGCTCTTTCGCATATTTTTCGTTAATTGGATAGAAGGATGGTAAAATTAATAATTTCGTAAAATACGGTACAGGATGTTCTAGCTCTACGACGAATGTTTTATCATCCTTCGCTTTTACTCCTAATTCATCTAGACCTAGTTGTTTTTTATTTATCTTCTCAGCATTTTTTACATCGTACGCAATGTATGCATATTGAGAAGCAGTATCTGGATTTATCAATTGCTTCCAAGCGTATACGTAATCATGAGCGGTTACTGGCTCTCCGTTAGACCATTTCGCATCACGTAATTGGAATGTATATGTTTTTCCATCTTTACTCACTTCATATTTTTGTGCGCCAGCTTCAATTACTTCATCATTTTTCGATAGACGGAATAGTCCTTCCATTACGTTATTCAAAACGTTAAACGAGACTGCATCTGTTACTTTCCCTGAATTTAACGACGGAATTTCACCTGTTTCTAGTAACTGTAATACTTTCTTCTCATCTTTCGGCTTTGTTGCAGTTTTTTCTTTTGCGCAACCAACTAAAAATGAAGAAACTAATAGAGTACTAACTAATGAGTAACGAATAACTTTTTTCATTTAAAAACCCCCTTCTATTTTTAAGGTAAGTAACGACGAGCACCAGCGTATTCTTCTATATATCCTGGTGTATTTAGCGGTATAATCTCTACCGACCTTTCAGCTCTTGGTGAGTGAATCATATTGCCATCACCAATATACATTGCAACGTGATGGACACTACCTTTCCCTTGATCATGTGCAAAGAAAATTAAATCTCCTTTTTGTAGATTTTCTTTATCAACTGCAACCCCTGCTCTTGATTGCGGTCCAGAATCTCGCGGAATTGTAATGCCGTGCGATTTATAGATCGTATGTGTGAAGCCAGAGCAATCAAATCCAAAACCACTTGTACCAGCCCATATATACGGTAAGCCTAAAAACATTTTCCCTGTGTTAATTAAATCATTGGCCGCCGGAGTTGGAATATCAGTTTGAGATCGGTAAACTGTTCCATCATTTTTTCGTAGCCATGCTTTCTGACCATTTGGCAACAATACACGGTATGAAATTGTGTCTTCACTTAATAGCGGCAGTCTTGTATTATAACTGACTTCAAGTGATTTATGTTTTTCAGAAGGATTTATATATAAAATCGCTGTTGGTTTGGTTATTAAGACAAAAGGTTCATTTGTTTTATCTGCAAATTCTTGATTATATGTTAATTGTTTTTCAGGCATCCAGCCCGGATAACCTTCTTCATTTCGTGGTGTTGGCTGTCCATGCACTAATACCTTCACCCATTCGCCTTTCTTATCAATAACAGTTACTTCTTGACCGAGTAAAGCTTGTGTTTCTAATTTATTTGCATTTGTTAACCATAGTTTCTCGTCAAGTGTCATTGATTTCGTCCATTTCCATAGATCCACTGGATTTGTTGCACTCGGTGTATCGATTGGTCTTAATGAATCAGGTGCTGTCCATAACGTTGCAGCAGATACATCTATAAATGCTTTATTATCCTTCTTTTCTTCAGCATTTGCCGATGTAAACGATGAAAATATAAATAAAGTTGTTAAAAATGCAGTTCCTACTTTTTTCATATATATCCCCCTTAAAAGATAGTTTACTTGTCTCTTCTCCTAAGATTTACTATTCACTGTCGATTGAAGGTTTACCTTTGATCCAGAATAAGTCATTCCTTCTGGCTCTTCCATTAACCAAAGCGGTGCATCAAGATCAAAATAATGAATATTAGGATGCGCTGCCGCTAAATGCGCAACAGCACTAACGGAAAGTGAAGACTCCATCATGCTGCCCACCATACACTTCACACCAGCTGTTTCTGCGATATCAGCAATACGCCATGCTTCACGTATGCCACCACATTTCATTAATTTAATATTAATGAAATCTGCATATCTTCCTTGAACGAGCTTTAATGCGTCACTTGCTGAAAATATACTTTCATCGGCCATAATTGGCGTTTGCACACGATCTTTGACGTACTTTAACCCATCCCAATTTTTCGCGTGTACTGGTTGTTCAATAAATTCTATATTTAAATTACGATTTTCCATCTCTTGAATGATAGAAACCGCTTCTTTTGGACTCCAACCTTGATTCGCATCTAAACGTAATGTCGTATTTCTTGGTACCACATTTCGAATTGCCTCAATACGTTCCAAATCTAAATGCGCCTCTTTACCCACTTTAATCTTTAATATTTGAAATCCTTTTTCTATATGTTTCTTCGCTTCTTTTGCCATTAATACAGGCTCATCCACACTCACTGTAATATCGGTATGAATTTCTTTCTTCCCGCCTAACAATGCATATAACGGCACATTTTGATATTGGCAATATACATCATATAAAGCGATATCTACCGCTGCTTTCGCACTTGAATTTCCAATACAACTCATTTGAATGCGCTGTAGTAACTGCTGAAATTGAATGATATTTTGACCAATTAAACATGAACGCATCGGCCCTAAAATCGCTTCTTCCATTCCGCTGGTGAAATCCCCCGTAATAACTGGCGTTGCGGCTGCAGCCCCCTTACCAATCACTCCTTCGTCTGTATGAATATAAACATCTATACTTTCAATTTCGGTTACAGTACGAAGCGCGGTTTTAAACGGTGTATGCAGTTTTACACGTCTACGATTTACTTTTACATCTGTAATTTTCATTTTGTTCATCCTTTCGTTCTCCAATGAAGTGAAATTTTAATCCACCGGAGATTTATACCCACGGATTATTAGGTAAACCCATTGGGCATTTACTCTCCTATCTCTCTACTTTATTTTCGTTTACTTTTAATGTAGGACGATAATGTGAAATAAAAAAATCCAGCCATAAGAATGATTCTTACGGCTGGATTTTGTCTATGATTGAGTAGACAAAGCAGCAAGCTGATTATATTTTTTCTGTGCATCTTTTAGCGCTACAAGTAACGCTTTTTGAGAAGAACCGAAATATCGGTTCTTTACTTCCATTACTAACGCCGGGTCATTTATATTTTTATGTAGAAATAAATATTTAACAAATTGAGATGTTAATGCAATTGTCGCTGAGCAGTCTGCATCTACAATTTCCCCTGTATCCTTAACAAGGATAAATGCTACGAAATAGCTTTTAAACTTTTCAGTAATGGGATTATTTTGAGGTGCTTTCGCATCCCCTACGATATAAATTGTATTTGAAGCGTACACAGCTATCTTCCTTTCTTATACGAGGATAACGGGTTTCTTAATAGTCGTATGAGCGAGGAACTCAACGTTGATTAAAAAATGTATCCGCTTACCTTGTATTATAATATAATTGACAGAATTTTAACAACATTTATTTTAGTGTATATTCCATATTTATGAAAACAGCTTAAACTCTTCATTTTTACAATATGTGATTGTTCCTTGTACCATGACATTCATACATAAAAAACTGCACCTCCACTTGTTAGACGCTGCCTAACAAGTGGAGGTGCAGTTCAATGGCTAACTGTTTTTTTATTACTTTGGCATCACAAATATAGTTTCATTTGACTTAGAAAATTGATACTCTTTTCTCGCTAACTTCAAAATTTCTTCCTCATCGTCTGTTAAATTTTCTATGTTAGTCTTTAAAGAATCTTTATCTTTCTTTAAAGATACTAATTGTTTCTTTTGATCCGTAATCGTATCTTTCTTTTTATCAATTACTTCTTGTTGTTTCGTTAAAATATATTGAACGTACAGAGTAGTTGCTGCAATAAAAAGGACCATTAAAATAAGACGCCTTAACTTCTTTTTATTTATCTTACGCTTGTCACTAGGTTGTGATGATTGTTCTGGTATATTAGGAACATTTACTCGTTTGAGTTTCCTCATTCAAATCCCCCTAACCCATATTTTTCACTACCATCGGCACGTTTTCTTACTAAACTAAATTCTATTCTTATAAAATAAACTCCTTCACAAAAATATCCCATAAATTAACCAATTAAAGATAGCATTCGACGACATTTCTACATTTACACCGTTTTTTTTTATACATGCTGCTATAAAATAGTAGTTTCTGTAATTCTTTTTCTACTATTGTAGAAGAGTTTTTTCACACACAAAATTCTTATCCCACATATCCATGTTATAACATGCTTACAAGGAGGAGAAATATGCATTACCGCACATTAGGTAAAACTGGAATAACTGTTTCTGAAATAGGTTTTGGCGCATGGGCAATCGGTGGTGATGAATGGGGACCTGTTAACGATAAACAATCTATAACCGCTATAAAAAAAGCAATTGAGTGTGGTGTGAATTTTATTGATACTGCGGATGTGTATGGTTTAGGACATAGCGAAAAGTTGGTGGCTACCGCGATTAAAGGACATCGCAATGATATTATCCTATCAACGAAAGGTGGTTTAATCGGGCATCACTACGACCCTAATGGAGTTCCTGTATATGATACTCCCGAAAAAATCATCGCCGTATTCGAAACAAGTTTACAACGTCTTCAAACAGATTATATTGATCTTTATTTTTGTCATATTTGGTGGCATAATCGTAGGGAAACAGAAGCATTTCTACGTGCATTTGACATATTAAAACGTGATGGCAAAGTAAGAGCAGTCGGTGTTTCGACTCATGATTTACAATACATTCATCATTTCAATAACAACAACGAAATTGATATCGTACAGCTTGATTACAATATATTAAATCGAAAACCAGAAAAAGATATATTACCATTTTTACAAGAGAAAAATTTAGGAGCTGTTATTCGTGGTCCATTAAAAATGGGCATTTTAACTGGAAAATTCACAAATAAAACAATTTTTCCGGATGGAGATTTACGCAAAGATTGGCCAAATGAAACTTGGTTTCAAGAAGACTTACAAACTGTAAAGAAACTTCGGTTGCTCTCAAATAAAAATCAGACCTTAGGGCAACTTGCACTTCGCTATGTACTCTCTCATCCGGCAGTAAGTGTTGTAATTCCTGGTGCCAAAACAGGAATACAAGCACAAGAAAATGCAAATGCATCTGTTCGCCCTATGTTGAGTGATGAAGAGCTTAACTATATTCATTCAATATAAAAAGCCCAATTCGGGCTTTTTAATTTGGGAAACTAATATCATACTCCATTCGCTTCGCTGTGTCCTCCGCAACATGCACACCTAACAAGTTTTTCACAATATGAAATGCCATATTAATTCCAGCTGAAATTCCGGCAGATGTTATAATATGTCCTTCATCTACAAACTTTACATTTTCTATAACTTCAACATTTTGAAACTCATTTTTAAACTTTTCAATACTAGCCCAATGTGTTGTTGCTTTTAAACCTTCCAGTAAACCTGCTTTCGCCAGTAATAGCGCTCCTGTACAAACTGAAGTCATCAGCTTTACTTCTTTCATTTGTTGGCGAATCCATTTTATTACTATTTCATTTTTTATTTCATATTCTCTAGCACCTAGCCCACCCGGAATTATTAAAATATCCACTGGTGGTAAATTTTCAATACTATAATCTGGCTGTACCTTCAATCCGTTCCTTGCTGTAATCATTTCCCCATTCTCGCTAACTGTATAAACAGTAAATGGTTTTTCTTCATTCACCTCAGTTACAGAAAAAACTTCAAATGGCCCTGCAAAGTCTAACACTTCTACTTCATTAAATAAAAATATACCAACACTCCATTTATTCATCATAAGTTCACTTCCTGTTTCAAATGATGTAATAGATGATCATATCCTTTTTCTAATGCAATATCATACGCTGTTTTCCCATCATTTTTCTTTATCATCTTATTAGCTCCATTTTTAAGGAGTAACATAATTATTTCTTCATTTCCTAATAATGCCGCTTCGTGAAGTCCTGTCCAGCCACCACTTTGCATAATATTTACATCTAATCCTTTTTCAATTAAGAAAGCAACAAGTTCACTTTGCTTGTTCGCAATTGCTGCTTGCAAAGGCGTATTTTCATTTTCGTTTTTCGCTCTACTATGTATATCTGCACCACTTTCTAAAAGAAAACTCGCTATTTCTTTCTGTCCAAAATAAGCTGCTAAATGAAGTGGTGTCCATCCATCTTCACTACATTCGTTAACAATACTTGGACTCGCCTTTATAAACTTCACTACTTTTTCCTTATTACCACTTATAACAGCTTGTGCTATTGATTGTAAATGCTCCATAATAATCTCCCATCCTTCAAAATATTTAAGCATCTCCTTCTACATGTTCTATTCATTATTATATTTTCCTTTTAAAACCTTAAGTTTACATAATAATATTATATATCAATTTTTGTGCTTAATGCTGAATAGCAATAATGTTAAAAATACTGCCTTTAAACAATGAAGACCATGATTTCATTAGAATGACTGAAAAAGCAAGCAAAAAACTATACACATAGTTTTCATCATATTTGTTCAGTTGCATGAACTAAAACAGGTAATGTTTATTCTGCTATTTATGCTTTCAACATATCAAATAATATTATTCCAATAAAAAAACAATCCATTTTAAAAATGGATTGTTTTTTTATTTCTGTTTTATGCGGTTTATTTTATTTTTGTATTTTCAATGATAGAATAATTATATTTACAAAAATGAAACGCTACTATCTTAGCCCCTCTTATAGTAAATTTTTCGTTCGAAAACAAAAATACAATTTCACCTTACAATTGAAAAAACATATGTAAAAGTTTCTAAAACAGCTGCCTTATCATACTAATCTATAGCAATTCTGTCTTCTTCCCTTACCTGTTTCCTTTAACACATACGATTTTAAAACTAGCGCCGTTAATGCATCTGTTAATGTTTTATATGATAAATTTGATAATGCCAATAGATCGTTCGTATATAACATTCTATGCTTCTCTAATAATAATAGTACTAATCGTTCAGACGGTTTTAATGCCTCGTCACTTTCTAGTATAAAGTCTATATTTTTCATTTCTCTAATTACTACTCCTTATATAAAAAAATACTTTAGGTGCTAATTTAATATGAAAATAATACATAACAAAATTATAGATATATTAAAATAGTACCATCTAAAAACACTATTATACTATAACATAGAAGTAGTGTTTCCCCAAATAGGAAATGCTTTTTTATATCGCTGTAAGATTCTTGCAAATGTACATAATATTTTGTACCATTACCCGCCAAGTTTTCTTCTAATTTCGCTGCTCATCTCGATGTATTGGTAATCAATGAAGTTCTTCTAAATTTATAAACAAATAAAAAACGGTTCGTCTATCATGCCCTAAACATGAATGACAACCGTTTTCTAGTTTCTTCTTAATTAACATGCTCTATCTTAAATATTTCTTGCAATATGCGGCTTACTGTAATGACTTGTTCCACCGCCACCTACAACTACTTTACCGCCTTTTTCAAAAATTAATAATTTACTTGAACCATCTGCAAGAAGCACTATTACTTCAGCATTATTACTTGTTGCTATATAAATTACATAACCACTCTTTGATATACAAGTTTCCCAATTCGCATCAAATTCTGATCTTACTACACGATTTGAATACACTTGATTTTCAATTCTATCTTGTTCTACGTTTTCCAAATTTATTCTCCCCTCTTCCCTGCATAGTTATATATATTAAAATAGCACCATCTAAAATAGTGACCGATTTTAACATAAATAGTATATGTAATTAGTAGGAGAATGCTTGGACAATAGAAACGAAATAGACTTCGGGAATTTTACAATTGAAACTTCTCTTTAATCATTTCCGCTACTTCTTTTGCACTCAAATACGTGTTATTAATTTTTATATACTCTTCTTTTTCAATTTCACCATGAAGAGAGTTTAATCTATGCATTTTCATCGTTTCTTTCAAATTATTTTTAGACCACTCAATATCTCTTTTTTTCGGTTTATGTTCTAATCTATTCGGGCTTTTATTTCGTTCTAATCTTTCATCTAATTCCGCTTCCGGCTCTACAAAATACACTGTCCCACCTTTTGATTCAAAAATACTTTCTACATGATGTATATAATCCTAATCCGCTTGGAGGTCAAATGCCCATATATACGTAAAAATCATTCCAGATAAATCACTTTTAGATACTTCTTCAAATATTTTATTACGAAATAAACTTACTAGTCTTTTTGCTTCTTTCGTACTGTAATCAAAAATTAGACTTACTAAATCAATTGTCATGTGGTTATGAAAAAATTTTAAACCGGTTAATGTTGCTAATTCTTGCCCCACTGTCATTTTTCCAACTGCTTGTGGGCCAAATATTAATATAAGTTTCATTTATTTCCCTCCAATCTTTCTCTATAAACCACTACATAAAATTAAAAATAAGGCAGCCGATTTTTAATCGATTGCCTTATTTTTTATTCATAGTTTTAGTTCTATTCTTTTCGCACAGCTTCAAAAGTAATCATTTGATTTGCATTTGACGGTTCTTTTTCATAAACATATTCAGCAGAGCAAGTAATGTTTGAGAAACCTATACTTTCTAAAAGAAGTATAAACTCTTCTATTCCATACCAGCGCAGCGCAAAGCGTTGCAATTCTGTTTGTACTAACTGTCCTTTACTCCACTTTTCATATTTCAAATATGATACAGTAACTTGGTTCAGCCAATCTATTTCAATTGATTTATTTTCTAATGTGATTCCGTCTCCGCTTGGCAAAGAGAAAGTCGATGTATGAATTTCCCCAGTCTTCCATTTATGCGGGAGCATAATATCTACGATTAATCGTCCACCTGGATTAAGATGTTCATAAAAACATTCTAATGCATTTATAGAATCCACACGATTTTCAATTAAACAAAAAGATCCAGTAGGAATGATAATTGCGTCATATTTATGCGGAAGTGAAAATTGTTGCAAGCTTCCTTCATACAAATTAGGATGTAAGCCTCTCTCTTTACAGCGCTTACGGCAAGAATCTAGCATTTCAGGTGAATAATCTATCCCATCCACTTTAAAACCAGCCTCTAGAAGCGGAATGATGACACGCCCTGAACCTACTGCAGCTTCGAGGATTCTTCCTCTACAATCTTTTAAACGTTCTTTGTAATACTCAATATCACCATTTAAAGAATAACCGACTGGTTTTGTGTAATCATACAGTTCCGTACAAAGTGTACTATAAAAGCTAAACATTTATTTTCTCCTCCGTTTTTACGTACGGAAGATTTCAATTCAACTAATCTTCCTGTACCTCTAATTTTAATGAGATTTCGAAAGAGCTGACTGTCATAATATATCACTCACTTTCCATAGAATATAATGATATTGTATTACATAACCTTCCAATTTGAAATATAAAAATTAAAAATTCAGACTACAAATTAAAGAGCTTACTTTAGTAAGCTCTTTAGAAAAAATATTTATTTCACAATCGGCAATGTCACTTCACTTAATTTCACAGTAAGTTTTGTACCAGCTTTCGGTCTAATTGTATAATCATAATCACTTGCAATTAAAACAACTCCGATTTGATGCCCCGCTTTAAATACATAATCATCTGGCTGCATGTCCCATGTGAATGTATAATCTTTGCCCGGTTGAATCGCTGTTGAATTTTCTATACTCTTTACGTTTTGTGGGTCCATCCAGCCTCTCGTTACGATTTCCGGCTTCGCTCCTCCATAGTCAACAAGTAACGCTGTTAAATTTGATACAGATCGATCAATATTTCCTGTAATTGAAATCTTTGGTGTACCACTTATACGCGTATCTTTTTGCAGTACAGGCATTGTATATACTAATCGATTTGCTACTTCTAATTCTGGGTTTGCTACTAATTGGTTTGATTTTATTTGTGCATCATCTAAGAATGAGAAAACTTTATTAGCCGATCCCATACTTAGTGGCAAATTGACTGATTTATTGCTTAAATACATACGGATTTTTGAAGGTACAGCTGCTGGATCTGGCCAATTTTTTATCTTTTGCCACGTTTTATTTTCTCTTTGCACATCAACCATTGGTTCATCCATAATTCCATTTTCAATTCCGTACAACCAATAATCTAACCATTTATTTTGTGTTTGCTGCCAGTTATTACTTGATGTCCCACCATGACCACCTTGGTGTAGCCACATTTTACGCGGAACATTATTTTCTCCAAGTGCTTCCCACCATTGCGCGAACTGTTTCGTTTTAACATTCCAATCGTTTAAACCATGAACAACAAATACACTCGCTTTTACATTTTTAGCATCTTTTACATAGTTACGTTTATCCCAAAAATCATTATAATTACCTGTTTTTCGGTCTTGTCCAGCCGTTAACTCTTTTATAACTTGTCCGCAAACTTCAGGGTTTTCCCTTGTCAGTACTGCTTCTGCCATATTATCTGTATCTTCTCCTTGATATCCGCCTGGAGCAATGACTGCACCATTTGCACGATAATAATCATACCAACTACTAATTGCTGCGATTGGAATAATTGTTTTTAAACCTTCAACTCCAGTAGTCGCAACAGCATTTGGTAATGTACCATTATAAGAAACTCCAGTCATACCTACATTGCCTGTAGACCAATTTGCCTGAACTTCCTCACCCTGTTCTGTAAATGCTTTCGCGCGACCGTTTACCCAATCAATAACAGATTTTGTCCCGAGTATCTCTTGTTCATCTCCAGTTGTAGGGCATCCATCTGATTTTCCAGTACCGATACTTTCGCCTAAAATAACTGCATAACCTCTTGGCACGTAATAGTTCCCATACGAACCAAGATTAATCGCTCCATACGGTTTTCCTTCATACGCATACAATTCTTCATCTACATTATATACAGGAACATCTTTTAATCCAGATCGATATGGACTCATTTCATAAATAACAGGAACTTTCACATTCGGATCTGTCTTTGGACGCATAACTTTTATCGATACTCTGTCTTTCTTACCGTCTTGATCACTATCAACTTCTGTCTCTACATATAAATTTTCGATAATAGCTTCATCGAGAGAATAAATCGGTTTTGTCATCCCATTTTCTAATTCAATTTTCGTATTTTTAGTCTCTTCCTTCTTCTCTGCATGCACATCCATAGTAAAGCTAGGTATAATTGTTGCAGATAGCATTGCTGACAGTGTAATTGCCATTTTCTTTTTACTCAAAATATTCCCTCCCCTTATTCGTTCTCTTTTACTATATAACAAAATAACTGAAAATTCAGTTTTATTTTTATATAAAAGTTGAGCAACTCAAAGATTTCTTATTAAGTAAAATTTAATGGAGGTGTGAAATTATTTTCCCACTCCCACCTTCTTTAAAGTGAAAATTTAATCAGCCCTTATCAATCGGGCGTTTACGAGCAGCAGGGCCCCACCTAACTTCGTTGCTTCCGCTGAATTTTGAGTTGAGGGTCTTACTGCCCGGCAAATAGAGAAAAAGACAACCGATATTTCTATCGCTTGCCTTACATTCCATTTATTATTTTTCTAACTCTTTAAAGGTATCTTTCAAGTCTTTATCAGATACCTTTATATCTGCATTTTTAAGCAGTTCTCTAGTAACTTGTTGATGGAATTGAGGATCTTGTATACGTTGCTGTTCTAATTCTTTACGAATATTCTCTTTCTCTTCCTCATACGGTTTAAGCTCTTTTTTATCCGTTAGCTTAATAATATGATATCCGAAAGAAGATTTAACAGGTTCACTCAATTGACCAACTTCTAACTTATACGCAGCATCCTCAAATTCTTTCACCATCATACCAGGTCCAAATTCAGATAGTTCCCCACCTTTTTCTTTAGAACCTGGATCCTCTGAATATTGTTTAGCCAATGCCGCGAAATCTTCGCCACTATTTAATTTTTCTTTAATTTCTTTTGCTGTCTTTTCATCTTTTACTAAAATATGGCTAACTTGAAGCTTTGGCTTATAATGATCTTTAATATCTTTTTCCGTTACGGTTGCTTTAATAGCTTTTTCAAAAGCAAAAGTAAGCTTTAATTTCTCTTTCAACTGATCTTCATTTTTCACACCATTGGATTCCATATATGTATTAAAATTATCGCCCATCTTGTCTTTTAATTCTTTTAGTTGTTTCGTTACCTCTTCATCCGTAACTTTATATTTATCATGTAATACTTTTTCTACTACCATTTCAGATAAATTCTGTTTACCGTAGTTTTCTTTTAATTTTTTGTTAAAATCACTTTCTGAAATGCTTCCTGATTTTGTCGTTACAATATTATCTGATGAACCACATGCAGATAAAGATAACGTCATACCCATTAAAATGCTACCAATTACTAATTTCTTTCTTTTCAAATCTGAATACCTCACTTCATTAAATTCAAATATAACTATGTAAATATAACGTTTTCCTGTGAACTTCACGTGAATTTAATGAAAGTAGAACATTTGCTAATTCTCCATTTAATACATCAATTTCGAAAATTATGGTGATTCATCCTATATCGCTAATCTCTAAAGCTGCAAAAAGGACTAATATTTTCATTAGTCCTTTTTCACATTTATATAAAATTGAATTTCTCCATCTATAGAGGAAACTCCATATTCAAAACCATGCCTTTCTAAAATACTTTTCACTATCGCTAGTCCTAATCCTGTACCTGATTTTTCTTTACTACGAGAAGATTCTAGTACATAAAAAGGCTCCCAAATTTTCTCGATATCCTTAATTTTATCCGTAGGAATGCCGTTTTTTATTTGGAAATATATACTTTTATTTCTATCTTCTAATGTAATTATTATGTTTTGATTTGCTGTATATTTTATCGCATTAGAAATTAAATTTTGAAACACCATTCTCATTTTATTTAAATCTGCATAAACGATTGTATTGCCCGTATTACAATTTACTTGCAAGTTAATTTCTTTCGAATCCAGTTCAATCTGATGCTTATCTAATATACTCTGAACCAGTGGTTCAATGGGGAATTCTTCTTTTTGTAAAATATCTCTTTCTAGTTTAGAAAATCGTAATAGTTCTTCAATTAAGTTTGATATTTGATCTGTTTGTTTAATAATTGTATCTACATAAGTCCCATCATCTAATCCATCTTTAATCCCCATAGAGTATGCTTTTACTAATGCGATCGGTGTCTTTAATTCATGCGTTACATCACCCATAAATCGTTTTAAATGTTCATTACGATCAGTTAAGTCTTGATGTGCTTCATGTAGTTTTTCACTCATGATATTAATACTATTGGCCAACTCTCCTATTTCATCATTCGTTTTCACTTTCGTTCTTTTAAACTGCAAATGTGAAATATCCTGAGCCACATCACTTAACTCTTTCAGTGGTGTCGTTATTATTTTTGAAAGTATCCACACAAGTAAAATAATAAGAAGGAGCGAGAAACATAGGATATATAAGTAAAATGTATTTAACGTATTTATAATTTCATTTGAATTCGCAATGGAAGTCCCAATTAAAATTATCGTATCATCTTTCGCAATATATTTAGCAAAAAAACTCGCTTTTACCTTTCCTTGATCATACAGTTTATTCGATTGCCCTTCCGTCTTCACTTTCATAACTTCGTCTTTCGTAATCCAGAGCTTATTTAACGTTACTTTCTTTTTCGTAAGTTGCATGCGTAACGCGTCGTTCATAGCATCTTCTGACTGATTAATTGGCGTATACGCAATTGTAACGTTATTTTCACTTTCAATTGTATGAATAACATCTTCTAAATCATTGACTGGCGCATTTTGTATTTGAGTTGTAAATTCATTTAAGTTTTCACGTGTTTTATAAATATTATATTTCGGCAGGAGAAAGTTAATTAATAATAAAGAAATTGTAAATATAAGAATAACGGTTAAAGAAATGCTGAGAAATAGCTTTTTCCCAAGTTTATTCACTTTGTTCCTCCAAACTATAACCCAGCCCACGATGCGTCTTAATAATATTTTCTCCAATTTTTTTACGCAGCCTTCTTACATGTGTATCAACCGTTCTCTCTTCTCCAAAATAGTCAAATCCCCATACAATGTCTAACAATTTTTTACGAGTTAAAATCGTTCCTTTATGATTTAAAAAGCATTTTATTAATTCGAGCTCTGTTTTTGTAATTTCTAACTCTATATCATTTTTATATACTTTATTTTTGGCGAAATTTATCTTTACATCTTGTACTTGAATAATATCATCATGCTGAATAAGTTTTTTCGCTCGCGTAATTAGTACTCCTGGATGAAATGGTTTTTTCACGTACTCATCTGCCCCACTTTGAAGCGCTGCTAATTCATCTTCGCTTTCACTTTTCGCCGTAAGCATTAATACTTTCACGCTTGAATTCTTTTTTATTTCCTGACAGACAGTAATACCACTATGTTTTGGCATCATCCAATCCAAAATAGCTAAATCAATTTTTTCATCATAAAATATTTGAAGTGCTTCCTCTCCGTCTTTTGCTAAAAAAACTTCGAATCCTTCTTTTTCAAAATAAGCTTTTAAAATCCTTAACATATCTTGTTCGTCATCTGCAATTAATACTTTCATATTTTTTCCTCCATTGCTTTTAAACAAAAACCAATTGTATCATACAACATCTTTGTTACATGAATGTGACAGAAAAATATTTAAAGCTTTTGAGGGGATAGTAATGTTGAGGTGTTGTATTATGATAAAAAAAATCGGGGTCATTTCTCTTCTTTTATTTCTATTATCAACAAATGTGTTTGCAAATACAAATCAACAAATTGAAGTATTTGATTGTCAAAAAGAAATGGTCATTCAAAAACAATCTTTAGATCCAGTAATCCAAAAAGAAGCAGTTCAATACGCTAAAGCAATAACTGGTCCATTTAAAAACTTAAATGTCGTTCCAAAAGATGGCTATATGATAAAAATCCCTTTATCTAAGCCAGTTTCTATTACTAATCAATGGTTACACACTACAATAGACGAAGTACTTATACTGCTCCCACTAAATGAAAAGCCTTATATTATGCTTTATGATGATGAAAATAATCCGCATTTTTATTATGTAAAAGGTAAACCAAGATTATTATTGAAACAAATGAACGTTAAAACGTAATTGACTGAAAAGGAGTCACCTTATAAGCTAAATTTTAAAAGCTAAGGTGCTCTTTTTTATAATAACAATTTAGTAAATGAAATTATAAAAGTTGGTTTTTAATATAAGGATCGCAACTTCATATATCAGCGATTTTTAAGATATATCGATTTACCAACAAAAAACCTGTTCGTAGCTATTCTTTGGATAGCAATTTCTATAATAGTTTGTAGTGACTCGATCTCTTATATAATCCCCCTTTTACAAATCCATTCGCAGTATAAAACACATCCCCTTGCTTCGTGTCAGTATGTAAAACAATCACTTCAAAATACTTTTCCGCATGACATAATAGTTGGTTTAATAATAAGTTCCCTAACCCTAAACGCCGATAATCCCTTGAAATATAAAATCTCCTTAACCGCCCAATCTTATTGTCTTTTGTGTACGGATCCTCATTTAAACCTCCAACTCCAATTAACATATCACCTTGAAAAATACCATATAAACATTCTCCAGTTTTATTGAATACATTTACTTTGTTTTTATATTCATTTATTAGTCTTATAAGGAAATTAAACCCTTCTTCTTCACTGTCTTGAACGAGATGACTGAATTCATATTCCATTAAATTTTCTATTTGTTGAATATGTATATCTTTCAAGTCCATTCCCCCTAAGTACGAAAATACATAAAAATGCTCGAGAATCATTTATTCTGAGCATTTTTATGGTTGTTACTTTATTTAATTCATAGTATGCATATACTTCACTTCATATGTAAATCGATAATACAGTTAATTAATTTTATTATGAAAATATAAGAGCCTTGCTACAATCTAGTATGTGGTAAGGCTCTTTAAAGTTGTGTAATTCTTATTGAACTAAAGCACCTGTTTACTTAAATGAATACATATACATTTATAATGTCTCTCAAATATAATATCAGTTTATAAATTCACCATTCTTCTCTAGCAAGTATAAGTTAAATTATAATTTGTTAATCGATATGTTTGTGTAACCACTGTTCAAATATTTTTAACTGTTCTTCAGTATGAAAGTAATGTTCACCCGTCTCCATAACTTCTAATTCACAACAATGTTTTTTTGTAAAATAGTTAATAGTTTCAAATTCGCACAGTTCATCCTTAGCTCCGTACATAATATATGTATCTGTATTCCATGTACTAATAGGATGCTCTTTTACATAGCATAAATAATCCCAATATAACTTTTGACCAATAGGTGTCTCTATAGTCATTTCTTTTTGTAAAAGCTCCGGTGTTACATTAAACCATTTCATCATATTTTCTATAATTCGTTCCATATTAACTACTGGTGATAAAAATAATGCCTTTTCTATCACATCATTTTGAAAAGCTAAAAGGCTAAAATACGCTCCCATACTACATGCAAACACGTTTATTTCTTTCCAATATTCTTTTGCATAGTTCATAATTATAGATAATTCATTAACACAAAACTGTACTTTACAAGGAGTGTTATCATTCTTTCTTTCTCCATGCTCAGGTAAATCAAAGCTTAATACTTGATAACCTTTTCGATCGGCTTCTTCAGCTAATATTTGAATAACTGCATCTTCCTTATTTGACATATTTCCATGTACTGCAATAAAAATTTTTTCACTCTTATCTCCCCACAAAACCGCGGGAATATTACTAATTTTAAAACTATTTTTAAACATATTCCCTCCATAAAATAAGACATATAGGACTTGGAAAAAATGCACACACTTTATTTATCTCTGTACAGCAGGCAATATCCCCTTCAACTCCATTAAATCATCTATTACTACATCAGCCTGAGCAAGTTCATCTTCTTGCGCAAAATCAAAATTGCACCCAATTGCAAGTAAACCGTTGTCTTTCGCTGCATTTATATCAGATAGCCGGTCACCGACTACCGCTGCCTCTTTTATATCATATTTGTTCATAATACTTTTAACTAAGTCACCTTTATTTAGCGATTGTATTTGTTCAATACTAAACGTTTCAGTCACCCACTTGTCTAAAGCATAATACGTTACGATTGCTCGTAAATATTCTTTCAAACCATTACTAGCAATGTAAATTGAACAATTATTTTCTTTTATATATGTAAATATTTCTTTTACATTTGGATATAAAGTGCCTTTTCCGCTTTTTATGTTTTCAATTAGTCTATCTAAAAAATATGCATCTGTTTGTTCTCTTATTTCAATAGAATGTTCCGGTAATAAAGCTTCCCAAACTTTCGGTAGCGGCACACCCATAATTTCACGGTATTTTTCAATCGGTGTTACCGTATCCCATAATTGAAGTGATCTTAAGTGATCAAAAGTATCATCTAACGATAATTCTAAAATTTTATCTGTTTGAAATAATGTTCCATCCATATCAAAAATTAATGCTTGTAACATTCTTATCTCTCCTTTTGGACTATAGTTTTACCAGATATATTTTTAAGAATCTCAATAATAATTTCTGAGCAATAATTTGCAGCAGTTTTCGCGAAATCATCATAAGAAACTTGAGCTTCATCATCTGCACTGTCAGAAATACATCGTATAACAAGAAACGGTATATCATTTATGTAGGCAACATGTCCAATTGCTGCACCTTCCATTTCTGTACAATGAGGTGCGTATTCGTCTATTAATTTTGCCTTTAACTTTGAATCTTCAACAAAACATTCACCACTTACAATTCTTCCTTCGTGAGCTTGAATATTTGAACTATTACTGTTACATGCTTTACGTGCTAACTCTATCAATTCCTTACTTGCAATAAACTCCTCTTGAAACGGGAATAATTTTTTCATTTGATTTTTACTTACATCATGATGGGTAACATTCGTTGAAATAACTACATCACCAACTTTTACATCTGGATGTAATCCACCAGCAACGCCCGTATTGATGATAGAGTCTACATTAAATTTATGAATTAATGTTTGCGCACATGCAGCTGCATTTACTTTCCCTACACCAGAACGTGCAATAATTACTTCTGTTCCCATGAATTCTCCAATATAAAATGGCATTCCCGCTATTGTCTGTTCTTCTTGTATTACTAGCTTTTCTAAAAGTAAATCTATTTCAATTTGCATTGCTCCGATAATGCCGGTTCTGTTCATGTATGTAGTCCCCTTTATTAATTAATCCCTTTAATCCTCTCTGACATAACCGACAATAAAAATTTCGGAAGTACAAGTTGTCTCTTTAATCTTTTCGGCTGTGAGAGTAACCTATACAGCCATTCAGTTCCAGTATCCCTCATTATTTTCGGTGCTCTTTTTACAGTACCAGATATTATATCAATCATTCCTCCGATACCAATAGATAGCGGAACGTTTAATGTTTGTATGTTTTCATAAATGAACTCTTCTTGTTTTGGTGAACCTAGTCCTACAAGTAATAAATGCGGTTTGAATTGCTTAATTTTCATTTTTATTTCTTCTATTTCTTCACCATTTACAAATCCATGCTGTCCTTTAAATTGTGCTCCTGGGAACTGCTCATTTAATTTTTCTAATGCCTTTTTATTACTTTCTGGCGCAGCTCCAAAAAGAAAGACACGATATTCATTGTCGTTACAATATTTTATTAAATCGTGAGTTAAATCCGCCCCAGTAACACGTTCTTTCAAAGTTCCTTTTAATATTTTCGAGCCAATTATGACACCAATCCCATCCGCTGTTATTAAATCCGCAGATAGTAACATCTTTTTAAACTCCTTTGATTTTTCCGTATTTTCCTTTGCAGACATAACAATTTCAGGATTTGCAGTTACTACAAACCTTGGTTTCTCTTGTTGTTCATGTAGCCAACCTTTTAATAAACTTATAGCTTTTGCATATTCTAAAGTTGAAAAAGGTATACCTTTTATAAATTGCTGATCCACTGTACTCTCCCCTTACATAAGCTGCAAATATTCATCAATGTCTTTAGAAATTTGAATAAAAGCTTTATTCCAAAATTCATAATTTCTTATATCTATTTCAAAATGTTTTTTCATAAGCTCCTCTACTGGAGCCTTTCCTGTTTCTCGTAAGAACTCTTTATATTTCAAATGAAAAGTACTTTTACCTTCTTGAGCTATTTCTAATAAGCTAAAACTTACTAAATATCCAAACGTGTATGGATAATTGTAAAAAGGAACATCTGCTATATAAAATTGAATATATTTCATCCATACAAACGGCTGGTATTCACTTAAAGCATTTCCATAAGCTTCTTTTTGTGCAATTATAGATAATTTCTCAATTTCATCAGCACTTAAAGGACCCTCTTTACATTTTTCATAAAATGTTTTTTCAAACTGATACGATGCTCGTATTGCCATTACATAATTAAAACTATTTCTTATTTTCCAGCTAAGTAATGACTTTTTCATATCTTTACTATCCGTTGTTTCAATTAGATAATTTAAGAGTACCGTTTCAAAGAAAATAGATGCTGATTCAGCCGTACTCATTGGCAAATAATCATCTAAAAAAGATGTAGATTGTTCAAAACTCATATTATAAAAATGCCAAGCATGTCCTAATTCATGAGCGAGCACTCTTACACTATTTATACTCCCATCATAACGAATGGAAATTCGCGATTCTTTCTCACTGAAAAATGGAGCACAAAACCCGCCTGGTGGTTTATTCTCTCTCGGTTCAGCATCTACCCAACCACTTTCTATCGTATTACGTGCAAATTCTGCTAATTCTTCATCAATATTCTTCCATGCATCATAAACGTTTTGTATTGCTACTGAAAAAGGAATCATGACCTCATTACTTTCCTTTACCGTCATAAGTGCATGCCATGTAATTGAAGCTTTCCCTTTCTTATACACGTTTAAAGCACTTACTAATTTATCAAGGTTTTCTTCTGTCGCATTCCACATTTGGAATAATACAGTTTCTGAAATGCCATTCGCATGAAAAGATTGTGTTAAAATCTCTCTATCTTCTATTTCATTACTCTTTGCATTACGCAATCTCCCTACTTGATTTAATACAGTAGCAAAGATTTCTTTTTCCTTATGTAAAGCACATGTTAATGACTCGAATACTTCTAATCTTTCCTTTTCATTATCACTATTCATTGCAATAGTATTTGCTTGTCCAAAGGATAATAGTTTATTATTGTGCTCTATTTCTATCCTATCCCGTAATTGTATGTACATATTTTCCCACGCATTAAGTTCATCTTTTATTAACTTAGTATTATCTGAAGTTTCCACTTCATTATGTTTTATTACTTGCTGTAATTCACTTTTTAGTTCCTTCACTTTCACGGTCAATTTAGTAAGGTCAGATGGAACACTTTCTTCAACCGATCGACAGTACAAATAGTATTCTGCTTTTTCAATAGCTTGTATAAGCTTTGAAAGAATCTCTACATCTTTTGTTACAAAATATTGCTCTTTCAACTCCAAAATCGGAAATAGAATATCCTCATTCAAATACAAGCGATTTAAATCCCATCTAGCACTTTCTTGCATTTTTATAGCCGCCTCCTATTTTTACAAATAGTTACAGATATTTCTCCCCACACAATTATATATGAAATGGAAAAATTTTGATATCTTCAAATATTTAAATTTCTATAAATATATTCTTATTTATACTCTTTTCTTCTACCATTAAGTATCATTACACATATAAAAAATACTCCCTCTACAAGATTGCATTTGATATAGGAAAACTTCAAAGATTTTATCTTCATCAATACCATATCGACCGATTATCACAGATTAAAAAATAAAAAAGGATTGATCAAAAGATCAATCCTTTACTCTACTTCATTTAAGAAAAATAACGTTATAACGCCAGGTCCTGTATGTGCACCGATTGCTGCACCAATTGTATTTACGATAAATACTTCACAGCCAAATCTTTCCGTAATTAATGATTTTAATGCTTCCGCTGTTTCTAAATCGTCACCGTGAGTCATACCGATTGTTTGACCTTTAAGGTCTTTACCACGTTCTTCCATAATATCAACAATACGGCTTAATACTTTCTTTTTCCCTCGTACCTTTTCAAGTGGTACAAGTTTTCCTTCTTCCACGTTTAAGATCGGTTTAATGTTTAGTAAACCACCGATAAATCCTGCGACTTTGCTTAAACGTCCACCTCTCACTAAGTACTGTAAGTCAGCTACAGTGAAGATATGTTCCATATGGCTCATTAGAAAATCAACACGCTTTAAAATATCTTCTTTTGATGCGCCGTCTTTTGCCATTTTAGCAGCTTCTAAAACGACAAGACCTTGACCAAGCGAAGCACATTTCGTATCAATAATTTCTAAATCTAAGTTAGCATATGTTTCTTTTACTTCCTCTTTAATGACAACTGATGATTGATATGTACCAGACAGTTCAGATGAAAAAGCTAAATATATACAAGGATTACCTTCTTTTGCATAAGAAACAAATTTTTCTTGGAACGTTTCAAGTGAAGGCAATGACGTTCTATAAACAGCGCCTTCTCTCATTTTTTGCAATAATGTAACTGACTCTAATGTTACTCCATCTAAATACTCTGTTTCTGCTTCATCATATACACGGAGTGGAATTAAATCAATATCATATGCTTGCAGCAATTCTACTGGTAAATCCGCCGCACTATCCGTAATGATTTTAACACCCATTTTTAAACCTCTATTCTGTTATAAATATAAAATAATAAAATAAAAATAGTACTTTTAAATTATATACGTAAAACTTAAATGAAGAAAGGAAAACACTTTATATTGTATGCACTATTCTTCAAAACTTGAACTATTAATGAAAATGATTCTATTTTAAACACCTTTTTCTTATTATTTTTCTAAAACACGAATAATTTTATAAGTATTTTGTATCATTATATTTTAATTCTTTATCTTAATATAATCTTTTCAAATTCATACTGTTTAAAATGTAAAAGCCAAATCCAATAAAGGAAATGGCTTTTACATTTTCATAAAATAACCAAACTTTATTTTCCATCAAATTGTTTGTTTACATTCATACTTTGGTGATGTTGAATATTAGTCCAGTTATGATAAATATTTATAGCCTGTACTATAATTAAAACAGTGAATATTCACCTGTAAGAATCACTAGATAAAAACAAGTTAAACATTTTATAAAATATTTAATTTTACTAGTAAAGCTAATAAAATTTGGAGAAGAATTTGAACATTTACTGCTATGTCTGTATCCGTAGTCGTAACTGTAACATTTCTAGAATTTCTAATAACAGTTTCTTGTTTATTAATTTGTTTAATAGATGATTTTTGAAACAATTCTTGTGCTACACGGTCAGCTTTTTCACTATCTGCTATAGAAATACTTATTATAACCACGATAGCTGCTTGTAATGCTGCTTGAATAGATAAAGCAGCTTTTGTATCTGTAGTAGTAACTTCTACATCTGCGGAATCTACAATTGTAATAGATTCTTCAGAAATTTGATACGTTTTACTTTCTTGCGCAGCTGCTTCTGAAACGCTAGCATTTTTAAAAGATGGATGAGGATTTGAGGAATCTAATGCACTCCACTTTTTATTTTCATCTGAATGACATGTTTTGTCCATGTGTTCACCCCCTTTCAATCTAAATAATTATTAACTTGTGATTGTATTTCAGAAACAATACTTTTAATTTGCTGCTTTTTTTCTGGTGATAAATTTTTTAGTTTTTCTTCATTTATCCCATGCCTATTAAAAATATCTGAGAGTAAAAGGTCTATAATTATATTCTTTTGATCCTTATCAAACTTAAAGGAAGAAAATTTATTTAAATCATCCATTTACAATATTCACTCCAATCAATTTTCTATAAAAATTTTAAATATCTACGAGCATTATATGTAATGAAATAAAAATTGCTTGGACAAGTAACTTAATCTTCTATTTTCACTTCTTTTTGCTAATAAAATCAAAAGCTGACTTCTAATAAGAAGACAGCTTTCCTTCACTTCACATAAATATAAGTTTCATTACTGTTAAATCATGTATTTTATCTTTATTTGTAGTTTTCCACACTTGCCTTACCATTAATCTTGAATATTAATTCAGTCATAATAAAAAGTCCAAGCTTGTACCACGTATTACAACAAAAAACATTTACTTAGAGTGAAAACTTATAGCTAAATATCAATAGAATAGACACTTTATAAAATGTTTAGTTTAACTAATAAAGCTAATAAAATTTGAAGAAGGATTTGAATATTCACTGCAATATCTGTATCAGTAGTTGTTACGGTTACGTTTCTAGAATTTTTAATAAATGTTTTTTGTCTATTAATTTGTTTAATAGCTGATTTTTGAAATAATTCTTGTGTTATTTTATCTGCCTTTTCACTATCTGCTATAGAAATACTTACTACAACTACGATAGCTGCTTGTAATGCCGCTTGGATAGATAGCGCAGCTTTTGTATCTGTAGTAGTAACTTGTACATCTGCTGAATCAACTATTTCAATATATTCCTCAGAAATTTGATCGATTTCATCTGTTTGTATAGCTTCCTCTAAAAAATTTGCATTTTTACTAAACGAATAATCATTTAATGATTCGCAATCTTCTTTTTTCGGATCGCAATCCTCTCTTTTTAGCTCACAATCCTCTTTTTTTGGCTCACAATCCTCTTTTTTTGGCTCAGGAACTCGTTTTTTCGGCTCAAACTCCCGGTTTAATGGATCCCGATTTTTCTTTCGTCTACAAACTTCACATTCACACATAAAATCACCCCTTTTAGTCTTAAAAATTAGCAATATTAAAATATTGACTAACTAATAGCATTTTATGTATTTTTTAAAAATTTGTTTGGACAAGTAACTTAATCTTCTACTTCTTTTTCTAATAAAAAAAGCTGCCTTCTAATAAGAAGACAACTTTCTTTGTGACTACTCTAGAATAGATTTCATACAATATAATTGTTCCTTCCTTATAACCTGAGTTCGTCACTTTAGTTATAAAAATGTGGGTATATCCTATACCTTTTTTAGGGACCATCCATAATTTATTTCATAAAAAGTGCTTTGTTTTACTGAAAGGTGGTTGCGGAAACAACCGCCTTTTTATTCGGAACAAAATAAAACTTTTATATAAAAGCCCCATACTTAAATACACTAAACTTCATATAATATATTGCATCCTTTCTTTTTAGAATAAGTAGTCGTTTACTGAAGGGCACTTTTCGAAGTGCTCTTATCTTTAATCCCCCTCTTTTTCAGGAAGAGTTTTTTTACTAAACCCTAATATGATTTGTATCACTAAGGCTAGGGATTACGACATTTCCTTAATAACTTCAATGAATATAGTAGCTACTAATTAAAATACCCCTATGATCTTCTCTACACTTAAACCATCGTGCATTACCGAACACATGAATTAATTTTTATTTTGACTATGTAACACTAAATTCACAAGATTATTATCCTATGTTTGATGAAGCCATCATTTCAATGCCAGCAACCCCACACTTTTAACTAATAACTTAAACAAATGGGCTACCTCAAGGTTCCTTTGATATAGTATGTTATGTTCTATATAATGAAGAGAGCGCTAGTATTCCGAAGGAGGATATATATGAGTATTCAATTGGCCACATCTAACGATTTAAAATGGATTAATAGTCAATATGACTCAATAGGATTTGTACGAAGTGATTTAAAGAGAGATAAAGTTGCAATTATTACATATAACAACGAGTATGCAGGTGTTGGCCGATTAGTCCAAATAGATGAAGATACTTTAGAAATGGGCGGGATTTTTATTCTGCCTCAATTTAGAGGGCTTCAATTAGCTGGTGAGCTTGTTTCATTTTTAGTAGAAACTGCGAAAAAATCACAAATACAAAATGTATATTGTCTTCCTTTTGAGGAATTAGAAAACTTTTATAAGAAATATGGATATACTGAAGTCGATACTACGACAGAAGCAGTCCATCCAATTATTCTAAAAAAATATAATTGGTGTTTGGAGAACTACGATAAACACGTTCTACTATTTAAATTGTAAATGTAATAAAGTGAAACTTTAATCAGTGGGAGTTTTAATCAAATCTCTCACCAATCGGGCTTTGATTAAAACTCTATGTTCCGTCAATACTATAGATAATATGATTGTATTTCTCCATTCCCCCTTGGAGAGGAGCAGTTGGCTTTTGCTAGCTGCTCTTTTATTTTTTCAAAAAGTCACATAAATATCTTTAATTCCAAACATTCAAAAGATAAAATATGATATGATTGTTATGAAGATATTTACCAACTAATAAATGCGCCCTAGACTTACGTACTAGGGCGCATTTATTTTTTAGTATGTAACTCCTTCACTCATCTATTATCCACAAAATAAGTATCATATGCCTTATCAAATTCATATCCTAACTTTTCTGCTAGTTTAGCAGATGTAGTATTCGCTGCGTCCCAGTTTGGATACTTTCCATTTTCTAAGCAATCCAATATAAGAGCTGCACTTACTACAGTTGCCAAGCCCTCTCTTCTATGATTGTGATCAGTCGCAACTTCAATTTCAATCCCATCATTATAAATACTATACGAGGATGCACCGCATACAACTTCTCCGTTATATAAAATGCTATAACCTATACCACGGTTTATATAATCTTCTACCGAATGAAATTGACTTGTGAAATCTTCAGATATCTTATGTAATGTAGGGCTATTTGCGATATGCTCGTCTATTCTTCTTAACTCATATTCTTTTGGAAGTGCTGATATAAAAGATTTTAATTTTGAACGATTAAAAACTTCTGGATTTCGTTTGAATTTATAACGTAAAAACTTATCTATTTTTCTTTCATGGAATGTTTCTAAGCGTTGTTTCCACTCTTCACTATTCACGATAACTAAAATTCTTTCTGGAATATTACGTAATAACTCTTCTGTTTCTTTCGTATTTGGGTCTCCAGCGTAAAATGTAAAAATCCCTACCGTAACTTGTGCTACTTTTGGATTTTCAAGATCATTTACCCAAGCAGTACCCATATGCCCTTGTAAATAAGAAAGTAAAACAACGTTATTGAAATCCTCAAACATAGAAACTAGTTTTTTTCTTGTATGTATATTCGCTTCATATATCATTTACATTCCCGCCTTCTTTAGAATCAACTACTCTTAACATTTTCATGAGCGCTCCATAATTCGTATTCATATACATACCCACCTGTTCATCATAAAAGCAATTGACTATTAAATTAAAACTTTGAATATTTATAAAATATCAGTAAACATAAAATGATTATAACATCTACTAACTATGAAATGATCAACATATAAAATAAGTCAACAATAAATATATTTCTTACCCGTTAACAAACGGTTTGAAGGACCAACATAATTAATTATGTAACAACCCTCAACAATAGTTTGAGGGTGCATTTAAATACATGTGTTATAACTCATTTTTATAAATAAAAGATTCCGTCTCACCGTTCTTATATACTTTAGTCAATTTAACAACTGATTTGTACGTGTTAACGTCATCCTCTATCATTTTTTTCATCTCTTCTATTTCGGCATCACCAGTTCCGCCCTCTATTTTTAAACAGTTCGAAATGGAAAGGTATCCGCTTGATGCCAATATAAAAATAAAAATCGTATCAGGAAAATTAATAAATAATAATCCGTAGTTTAAAGGGTCTCCAGCTAGATGTGATAAAAGTAATCGAAAACCTACCAGTTCAGGTACTTGAACAAAATCTCTAGAAACTTTCGCCTCACCTACTATAGTAATTTGCTTTACTACATTCCCGAGATCATCTGTAAATTCAGTACATCTAGGTGGATTAATTGTTGTTGCTTGGAAAGACACATTTAATTCAGGATTGTTAAAATCGAAAAAGATTGTACTCCCCTCCGTTAAACAATGCGGGCAAACATTTCCTAGCAAGCTAAAGTCCTCTTCAATATATTTAACTTTTGTTTTGCAACTACATACTTTCCCTATTCGAATTGCATCAATCTTTGAACAATCGACAAATATAACCTCATTGTCTTCTTGTACGAATGATACGATACCTGTTTTCTTATTAAATGAAAGAAAATAAGATACAGCAATTTCGTTTCCTGCTATTATGATACTTTCAACTTTTGTATACGGTTCTAGACTCTGTAAAAACTCACATATACTATTTTGGCAACACCCACAATCACGTTTCGGTTCACACCCCACTTACACTCCATCCCTTCTCTATATAGAATTGCTACTACATATATATGAGAAGAAAATAAGAAAAGCTTGGACAATATAACGTTAACGTAGCAATATCGTTACCTAATCGTACATTTATATGGAAATCACACCATTTTTGAGTAAGGACACATAAATTTTACTATAAATACATATAACAATTTCATCTTTCATGAAAAAAACGTTATAATAAGGTGTAGCCTCTACGATTACGTTATAAAGGAGATTAAAACAATGGCTAAAATTAAAGTATACCAAGCAAAAGAGGAAAATATGGAAGCAGTAAAAAACATCATTGATGTTGAGGAACAAAACCCAACTGCTGAAAACTTACAAAATCTATACGCATGTGTATTAGATACTGAAGATATGGCATTGCCTGAATCATACATTGAAGAAGATATCTTAATTGATTCTATTGAAGTTATGGTTAACGCTTCTCAAAGCAAAGTAAGAGACTTAGGTGCTTACGATGTAATCGAAGTTCAAAACAAAGGTAAGAAAACACAAATTTTACTATTAGCAGACGAAGAATACGAAATTATCGAAGGCTAATCTAAATCCGTACATACGAAAAAGCTCCTTTCCAATTAGAAAGGAGCTTTTTCATTACGCTTTTGATGTTTCACTCTTTTTATTCGTTTGTTGTTTCTTAATTACCATGCGCTCATTTCCCATAAAGAAAATAAATATGAATGCTAATCCAGCTGGTACCAATGCCCACATGAATGTTTGAACAATTGAACTAGAAAGAGCGTCAATAATCTTATCTAATATTTGCGGAGGGATTTGAGATCTTGCCGATTCTGATAGAATAGCTCTTGAATCCCCTAAAGCGTTTGTATTCATTCCCCCGCTCATCCCTTTAAATGCTTCTTCTAATTGATCTTGGAAACCTGTTCTTTGGATCATTCCGAAGATTGTAATGCCTAGTGTCATTCCTAACGAACGAATGAAGTTACTCGTTGAAGTCGCAGACCCGCGCTGTTCCATACCGAAGTTGTGAATAGCTGCCATACTTAGTACAGAGAATGAGAAACCGACTCCAAATCCGATAATAATCATATAAACTGTTAATAATACACGACTTGTTTCTGGTGTTAACGTGCTTAATAAGAATAGTCCAATTAGCATAATAACCGCAGAAATAATCATAATGTTTCGGTAGCTAAGTTTAGTTGTTAAAAATCCGCCTAACTGCGCTGTTACGACTGATCCTAACATCATCGGTAAAAGTAATAATCCTGAGTTTGTTGCGGTACCACCGTATACACCTTGAATAAATAACGGAATGTACACAGTTGCTGACATAAATGCAGCACCGTAACATAAAGCAATAATTGTACTCATTCCGAATAAGCGCTGCTTAAACATCTCAAATGAAATAATTGGTTCTTCTACTTTTCGTTCAATAAAAATGAATGCGATGATTAAAATAGCGAATCCACCAAATAAGCTTAAAATAAAGCTAGAATCCCAATCATATTTTTGTCCGCCTAGTTCAAGCGCAAACATTAAAGAAACTACTGCACCAACTAAAGTAATTGCACCAAACCAATCAATCTTTTGCTTCCTATGAACGCGTGATTCTTTATAAAAGAATGTAATAAAAATAAGTGCTAAAATGCCAAGTGGTAAGTTAATATAAAATACCCAGTGCCAGCTAATGTAGTCGGTAATATATGCGCCAAGTAATGGCCCGAAAATACTAGATAATCCAAATACCGCTCCGAATAAACCACCCATTTTCCCGCGTTTTTCAGGTGGGAAAATATCAAAAACGATAGTAAACGCGATTGGCACTAATGCCCCGCCGCCAATACCTTGAATGGCACGATAAATACCTAACTGTGTAATATTTTCAGCAGTACCACAAAGTGCCGAACCAATCATAAAGACAATTAAACCGAAAATAAAGAATCTCTTTCTACCATACATATCTGATAGCTTACCGAAAATCGGCATGCCTGCCATTTCTGCGACCATATAGGCAGAAACGACCCATACAAAGTTTTCGAGGCCTCCTAAGTCACCAACGATTGTTCCCATCGCCGTTACGACAATGGTATTATCCATCGATGCCATTAAAATACCTAGCAATAAGCCCGCCACAACAAAGCCGAGCTTATTATTCTTCTCAACCATATCTCTTGCTCTCCCTCATACTACTTATATTTGTTTATGTTCTTTTACGACTGCATTACCTTTTTGATTAAAACTAGTATGATATTCTACAACACTAATTTCACATCCAGGACCAATTGTGACGTTGTTGCCTCTTACAACTTCAGCAATCGTATGTTCTAAATAGATATCATCTCCTTCAACAATCGAAGTTTGGAGGTTTCCAGCATGACTAGTAAAAGGAATAAATCTCGCTTTTTTACGAACAGTAATCTTTTTACCACCAATTTCTCTTACCTTACTGCCTTCATAACGAAGTGAGATTTGAATATTTTCAGCATTAAGTAATCCATCACTTTCAAGACCACCAGTTAATGATAAATCTTCTACTTCAATATCTCCTTTTACATTTAAAGCACCTTTTACATCTACGAAATCACCTGAAAACTTTCCTGCAATATCTATCATACCTCTAACTTTTGTTTTTTCAATATGAGCATCACCATGAATTTGTGTATTACCATATACTTTTACATATTCCGCATCTACATTTCCTTGTACTTCGTTATCTCCATATACGACATAATTTTTCACTTTCACATTACCGCGTACATCACTCGTTCCGTACGTTTTAAACTCATTGCAACTCATATCATTCGTAATTGTTCCTTCACCGCGAATCTTCACTTTATTATAATCTCCGCCTGCTGAATTACCAGAACCATTTACTGTGAGACTATGTGGATGTTCCATATTGATTTCTCCCTTCCGTTAAACTTGCTTAATTTCTTTTACATTTGCATTTTTATCAACAGTAAGAACACCGGTATATTCAATCAGTTCAATCTCACAGTTTGCTCCTACTGTAACATTGTTTCCTCTTACCGTTCTTATGTGAGCATAATCAATATCGATATTGTCACCTTCTAATAGTTCAGCTTCTAACTGCAAGCCAAATACTGTTTTAAATAGCCTACTAAATGTACCTGATCTATGTCTTACTTTAATCGTTTGACCACCAATTTCTTTCGCTCGACATGTACCGTGAATATTTATATTAATTTCATCTGCGCTTAATAAACCACCGATTGTAAATTGTCCTTCTGAAGAAAAAGTATCCACTTCACAATTACCGTCAATTGTAGCTTGACCATTGACTTTAAATTCTTCACCAGTGACATTTCCACCTATCGTACCTTTTCCTGCAATTTTCAAACTGTTTGCTTTTACATTTTGCGTAATTGTTGCTTTTCCATCAATTCGCATCGTTTCAGCATGAACTGTGCCATCAACTTTACCAGATCCGCTAATTCGTGCACTGCTACTTTTCAAATCGCCAGTAACTGCACCGTAACCGTTACATTCAAATTGCTCACATTCAACATTTCCATTCACAGTTCCTTTTCCGTTTAATTGCACTTTATGAAACTCGCCACCATTGGATGAACCGTAACCATTTATAATCAAATTATCTGTACGCATACTTTCTCCTCCACTACAACAATTTAGTTTTTAATGCTTCGGTATATTTCATAATCGCTTCGCGTAAAACGATTTTGGTGCCTTTTTCAAAAATTAAATCGTCCACGTTTGAAACTAATAAACATGTAGAAATACCTAACTTTCGGACAATGATTAAGTCACAAGTTTTATGTTTCATTGCTTCATAATTTTCACGTAAAACTTGCAAGACCATTTTTCCTTCTTCTAAACTAATCTCTCCTGATTGTAGTAATTCTTCTAACATGTACACATAAAGAATGTCTACAAATTGAAACTCTGCTGTTTTATTCGTTTGTTCTATGAAAAATTGTAAAACTGGTTCTGATGCAATCCCCTTGCGTAAAATCTCTTCCTTTGTTAAAAGAATTTCTCTCACACTCGGTGAAAACATGTTCGCTAGTTCATCAAGTGATAAATCCTCTTTCATCGTTTGGATTTTATCGATACGCTCTAATATCTTTTCTTTCGGAAAAAATGTCTCTTGACCTGTAAACGTTGATTTTCGTACAAACCAATCTTCCGGAATTAAATTTTTTCTTTTCCACCTATATAACTGTCCGTATGAAATACCAGTTAGTTCTAATAAATCTTTTTTTGAAATTAAATCTGTACTCAACTGTATAACACTCCTTCCTGATAACAATGTAACATAACACTGTTACGCTGTAAATAGACTTTTATCACAAGTAGCGTAACAATGTGTAAAACAAACCTATTCTCACATACAAAAAGGCTCTTACACATCTTATGAAAATGTGCAAAAGCCCTTATATATCAAGATTTAAACCAAATATTATAAAAATCAATCCAACCTTGTGAATTAATCATTATATTTTGAACTTTTTCATGTGTACTTACCTCTTGTTTATTACGATATAAAGGAATAATATGAATTTGACGTAACAAAGTATCCTCGATATCGCGTAACAGTGTAACTCTTTTCTCTAATTCTTCTTGTCTAAAATAAGGAGACAACTTTTCATGAAAGTCCATGCTGCTTTGTCCATGAATAAAACTATTTTTTGTAAGAAACATATATAATAAACTATCTTCTATTCGTTCACTTATTGTGGCACTATCATGCATCATATCGGCCTTTTGTATCGTACTTACTTCCAATAGCTCTTCTATCTCAAGAAAATTATTTTCTACACGAATCCCGTACTTCGCACACTCTTTTTGTATCCATTGTGCATCTTCAACATGATCTCGTCCTGTAAATGTGTAGAGTTGTAGCACTTCACTATGATAAGTACTCCTTTTAATTAAACTTTCGATATCTTCGTCAATATCTACTATGCTTTCATTTGCTAATATTAGTTTCTTTGCCACTTCTCCACGTTCTCCGCCGAGTTCTTGAACGATTGTATAACCATGAATGATTTGATATAACGCTTTCCGAAATAACGCATCTTGCATTGGTCCTTCTTTCGTAAGATTACATGTTATATATGTCACGTTCGACTCAAGCCGGGACAATTCTTTATTATGTTTTTCTTTATCTTTATACTGCGCCTTTACTAAAACATCGTATGTACTTACACCTTGTTCTACATTCCACAACTCAATACGATCTAAAAAAGGTCTTTCACGAAAATATAAAGGATGTCCTTCTAAAATGAACAGATTTTCATTACTTTTATATAATTGAAAAGGCCCTGTTCCAATTAACCCTCCTGCTTCATCTTCATTCACGATAGAACACTGTTCTGCACTTAGCATATGTAAAAACATTCGATTTTCCGTATGTAATTGAATTTCGAAAACGTAGTCATCCACTGAACGGATATTTTCAACGTGTTGTAACATCCATGCGTGTGCATTATTTTCCAGCTTCATAAATCGATTCAACGAGTATATAACATCATGTGCAGTAAGTTGTTTTCCATTATGAAAGTGAACTCCTTTTCGTAAGTAAAACGTCCATATTTTTTCAGCGTCATTATATTCCCAGTGAAATGCAAGTCTTGGCTCTATAATGTTTGTATTACCGTCTACATACACGAGTGTGTCGAATATATGTTTTACCATATGGCATTCTGAACGCATTGTAGCGTATACAGGATCTAATGTGATATCTAAATTCATTTGTACTTGCAACCGGAGTACATCTCTTCTCCCTTCAGATGTCATTTCAACCTTATGACCAAATATTGAATCCACCCAGGAGTGATATTCTCCCTTTACCGATGGAAAATGTGAGCTATAGCGTTCCACAAATATGCTTCCGCTTTTCACATCCCCTTTTTTCGTTATTTCTTTTCCTCTATCTAAAATTAAAGACATCGGGTGCTTTTGAAATATTAACTTAGAACGATTTCCTCTGCCGCGACCTGGAAACCACTTAATCCAATTTAACTCATCTAATTTTTTTATAATTAATTTACTATTACGCTCTGTACAAAATAGTGTTCTAGATATATTTTGCACTGTTACTTCCAATCGTTCTCCCTCTTTTTTCCCTTTTCCATAAGCAATCCATAGTTCAATGTATTGATCTAAAATAAACATCATACTCCCCCTAAAAGGTGAAAAATACTCCCTATTGTTTCTACCCTTTTTCCAACTCTCCTTTCATCTTATCATTTCAATATAGAAAGGAGGAATTAATATTGAATTATCTCTTACTTCGTTACAATAAACCTATTTTCATTAGACTGTGCGGTGAATTATTAACCCGAACGACTGAATCTATGTTAGCTCTCATTATGATTATTTACGTCAATAAAATGTTAAACGGCAATGTAATAATAACTATGCTGATTTTCGGACTGCAGCCACTTTCAGACATTTTATTTACACTTATTGCTGGAGGAATTACTGATAAATATGGCCGAAAAAAGATTATGTTACTCGGATTATTACTACAAGGTGTTGCAATCGGTAGTTTCGTTTTCGCTCAATCCGTTTTTATATTTGCACTGTTATATGTTATTAATGGTATTGGCCGTTCCTTATACATTCCAGCTCAGCGTGCACAAATTGCTGATTTAACAAAACAAGAGCAGCAAGCAGAGATTTTTGCTCTCCTACAAACGATGGGAGCAATCGGATCCGTAGTCGGCCCTTTAATCGGTGCAAGTTTTTATAATACTCACCCAGAATATTTATTTATCGTGCAAAGTGTAACTCTTACGATATATGCTGTTGTTGTTTGGACCCAGCTCCCAGAAACTGTTCCACCTATAAGTAAGTCGAAACAAACAGTTGAGGCAAGTTCACCAAAGCAATTTGTTTTTAAACATTACGCCATATTCGGTCTTATGGTTTCTACACTTCCTATTAGCTTTTTTTATGCACAAACTGAGACGAATTATCGTATTTTTGCAGAACATGTATTTCCTAATCTCGTATTCATACTCGCATTTATTTCAACATGCAAAGCCATTTTGGAAATCATTCTACAAATCTTCCTCGTAAAATGGTCTGAACGATTTTCTATGGCGAAAATCATCCTTATTTCTTACGCCTGCTATACAATAGCTGCAGTTGGCTTTAGTTATTCAACGACGATATTGTCGTTATTCTTCACCTTACTCTTTTTAGTCATTGGAGAAAGTATTGCTCTAAACCATTTATTACGATTCGTTTCAGAAATTGCACCTCATGATAAACGTGGTTTATATTTTTCAATTTACGGTATACACTGGGATATATCTCGAACGTGTGGACCAGTTATTGGTGCAGTTATATTAAGTAAGTTAAATGGAAGTATGCTGTTTTATATTTGTGCTAGCTTCTTATTAGTTGGAGGTATTGTTCAAGCGCTATTTGTTCAAAGTTTGGAACGTAAAAAAATCGTGAACCATCCTACACATAATTTATAGGTTACTACTTTTTCAGTAGATCAACATTTCTTATTGGATAAATGCTAAAAAATAAAAGTGAAGTATTTCGCATATGAAAGTATGTTTTATATGACAGGAGACGTTCCTTGTTTACAACTAAAAACACCTCACTTCAAGAAAGTGAGGTGTTTTTGAAATCACTTAATTTCTTATCCTGCCATTTTATTAATACTATCCTCTGGCGAAAATACGGAAATATGATCGACCTTACCAGTCGATTTTGGAATGACAAATTTCAATTCATACTGGTTATTTACTTTGTATACATATATTTTATCTTCACCATTCTCTTTAACTGAAGATGGTTTTCCTAATGCTTTTTCAATTTCTTGTAATGTAATCAATTTTAGTTCTGCATGATATGAGCGTACATCAAAAACTTGTGACCCTTTATTAAATCCGAAAACAACATTTTTATTTGTAAAAGTTGCGTACATTCCATTCCCTGTATATTCGGTTTTATTTGCTTTCCCCCACGCTTTTTCAATTTCTTCAATATCCCCTGTATGGGCTCCAAATGGCACATTAGGTACCTTTCCTTCTTTTGCTAGTTCAAACAAATCTTTAACGTGGTTAATTGATTTTTGATTAAGTGTTCTATCTTTCGAATCTTGCTCAGCTGATGGTTTTGTTGTTTTTTCATTACTTGGTTTTGCTTCAAGATTTTTCTTTTCTTCTGAAGAATTACTTTGTTCATTTTTATGATTTTCCGAGGCTGGATTTGCTTCCTTTTTTTCGTCTGTCCCTTTACATGCTGCTAATGCAAATGTGCATGTAAAAGCAAGAAATAACATAACTATTTTGAAATATACTTTCATCATTTTTACCCCCTATTGTATTTTATTCATTTCGATAATCAACCGGATGCGAAGTATAGTATTAATTAAGGACTTCTAATTCTAAATCGTCACTTTCCCATAATTTAAAAAAACTTGGAATTATATTGTTAATCATCGTATTCATCTCCTTCTTTAAACCTTCTCTTCTCGATGATAATATCCTCTATCTATAACTTAAAACATGCTGTCACAACAGCTCCTTGAAACAAAAAAACCAGTAGGAAGTGATTACTCTTTTCCTACTGGTTGAAATGAAATTAAACGGTAAATCTTAGCTTCTTAAAAAATGTAGCGATAGTGTTTTTTACTGTTTCAAAATTATAAGCAAACGTGTTATCTCCACTTAATGATGAAATACATGTTAAACCTGCAGCTTTAATAAAAGCTTTTACATCTACAAGCATAGAATTAGCCTCCAAGAATTTAATTACAATCATTATAACAGGTGTTTTACGACGCTAACATGAAAGTAATAAATAAATTTCTATTATTAATTTATCCCGCTATTTGCTGGGCAGTAAGATCCCCACCTCAAAATTCAGCGGAAACAAAGAAGTTAGGTGGGGGCCCTGCTGCCCGTAAAAGCTAAATTGGTGAGGGCTGATAATCAGTGGGAATGAACAAAACCCCCACTGATTAAAATTTCACCTTATTTAGCTTACAGTACACCATTTCAATGTCATATAAAAAAGCTGCCCAAAAAGAGCAGCTTCAAATATGTATATTACACTTCAATTGATTTACCATCTTCAACAATATGATAAAGTAAATGCGCTAAATGATGAATTGGACCGTATTCTTCCTCTTCCTCATCTGTTTCGCCTTGGAATTCAAGATCGTTTAAGTATAGTGCTAAAAATTGATAGTATAGTTTTAAATCAAATCCGTAGCATGCAGTTGGTTCTTCATGATCCCCTTCATATTGTAACATTAAGTATTGATCATTTCCTTCTGCATCTTCTGCATCAAAGAATACGAAGAAGCCAACGTTTGTATCTAAATCAAATAAATGACGAGTACCTTTTTCAGTTGCTTTATTGAAGTCCTCTTCACTTAATTTATGTACTGTTGTCGCTTTTGCATTATCTTCTTGATGGAAATTTACTGTAAATGATTTCAATGCTGACACCTCCTGATTGTATAATACTAGCATAACATATAAAAAGGACTGCTTACAAATGTAAACAGTCCTTACATTCATTTTCGCATTGCTCGTAATAAGAAGCTTACGATGAAAATTAAAATGATCGCACCGATTAAAGCTGGAATAATTGCATATCCGCCAATGACTGGACCAAAACTACCAAGTAATTTCGAACCAACCCAAGAACCGATAATACCAGCAATAATATTACCAATTACACCACCAGGTACGTCCTTTCCAGTAATTAAGCTCGCAAGCCATCCTAATATACCACCGACGATTAAAGACCAAATCATATAATAACCTCCTTTACATTTCACCAATCAAAATATAATTAGAAACAATTGCTTACCATTAGTTATGTGACATTTTTCATAAGTTATTCATGTTGTTCAACTTTAAGATTTTTGAGAATAATACACACAGATTAAACCTTTTTTTGAACTAACGATTTATCCGACTTGTTATTACACACATTAAGAACAATCTGGCTTCAATATTGTTCGCATAAACTCTTCTTTAAAAGCTGCATAGTTAAAACCAACAGCAATTCTTTGAATCGGCCGATCATCAAACCTTGTTGGCTCAGCTATTTTTCTAAAGTCTGCTACACTTTGGCCCCTAGTCACATCATTTGTCGTACTAATCCACACTGCCGATTTTTTATATTCGAAAATACTGTCATTTATAAACGAGATAAACGGTAGTAAATCGTGTATAGGACTTCCACCAATACCCGGATATTCTTTTTTATAGAAATTCTCATAATAAAAATCAATCATTGGTTTAATGAGTTTCGCCTGTCCAGTTCCTTGTTTATCTATTATATTCGCCATTTCAGGCGTAATAAGCGCGCCCTGTGTTACATTTAACGGGTATATGCTAGCGTTTTTCGCATATTTCATAACAATATTTGCTGCAATTGGATCACCATAAAAATTCGCTTCAGATACTGGTGTAACATTACCTGGAAATAGGAAAGCGCCGCCCATTATATAATACGAACAAATACGATCCATTATATTTGGATACAATAAAAATAACGTAGCAAGCGTCGTTAGTCTCCCTGTCGCCACAATTATAATATCTTCTGGACAAGGTTCGATTAATTTGATTAATTCACAAAAATTTTCTCGTTTACAAATTCTCATCTCAGGTGGAATAATAGGACCTAAACCGTGATCCCCGTGGATTTCAGGGAAAAACAAAGGCTCTTCAGCTGTCATCGGTCTACTCGCACCTTCAATAATTTTCACTTGTGTAGCATAGTACCTTTCTAAAAAATAAACATTTTCCGTAACGATATCTCGTGATACATTCCCGTACTCAGCAACAATACCTAGAATATCTAATTTACATGTTTTATTTGCATAAATTAACGCTACGGCGTCATCAATACCAAAGTCTCCAAAAAAGATAATTTTCTTATTAACTATTCTCACCCCTCTTAAGCATAATCTACTATTATTATTATGTGAAAAAGACAAGGCGGTGAAACAGCGCAAACTAAAAAAGCCGCCTATTTATTGGCGACTTCAATCTTTTTATAAGACAAATATGCAAGTACATTTTTACTTGAATCGTATTTCGGGTTATTTCCTTTTCTCGGCTCTCTCAAATGTGTCTTTTCAAATCCAGGAATGTCCGGCATTTTCTCCATAAATTCAAGCATTTCTTCCTCAGTACCTTCAATGCGTACACGAATCATTATATCTATTCCTCAATTCTCAGTTTCTCTGTACTAAGTATATCGTACTTCAGAAAGACTGCAACACATTTATCTTTTTAATGTTGTACTTTTTTTACATATAAACATAGCCATTTCAGTATAGAACGACTCTACTTTATTATTTTTAAATTGAATATTAAAATATCTCTTCATTTCGTTTGGTGCTTTCATCATACATTCTGTTAATTTTTCACGCTTTTGTAAAGGGACATCCATCATATTACACCACCAGTCAAAATCAAATTTCTTATCAAAAGTAAGACATGACTGCATTTGCAAACCGTTTTTTTCTAATAAAGTAAGCCATTCTGTCTTTTTTAGAGCTCGTTCATGACTTGGGTCTCGCTTTTTTTCTATAAAATTATAAAATGTATCATATTCATTATTTTCTGGCGAAACATTATCTATTAAGATGAATAATCCATTATCCTTCAATGTACGATTTACTTCATAAATAAATTGAGCCGGATTCGTAAAATGATGGGCTGCAATCCGGCATGTGATTGTATCAAAAAAATGGTCTGCAAATGGTAAATCCTCTGCGTTTCCTGCTACAAAAGATACATTTTCATGCCCATTCTGCTTTATAAAAACTTTTGCTTTTTCTAACATCTGTTCTGTTAAATCAAGTGCAACTACTTCTTCAAACATAGGTGCTAACATATTTGCCACATGTCCACCACCAGTAGCAACATCAAGAAGACGATTATTATGACGAGACTCAACTTGTTGAACTACATATTGTAAATCCAGTCCTTTAGCATGTACTTTACTATTTACATATTTATCTGCATTACTGCCAAACTGTTTTTTCACAAGCTCTTCTTTACTCATATTATCATCTTCTTTCTATTGTTATTTACATATACGACTCATATAATTATTACAATTCTCTTCATGTATTTTCAAATCCTCTTTTCATCTCACTTCTCATCACGTTCCCTTATAATCAAAATAATATGATTATACGTTATCGCATTAAACAAAAAAGGCTACGGGAACTTTCCCCCTAACCTGACTAAATATTTACTACATTTTTATTTCTTCGTATATATCTATATAATATAAATCCTCTTTCAACTTCATAATAACATCTACTTCGTTATAAGTAGCCTCACGAGCATGTAAACCAAATTGATCCATACCAATCCATATCCACCCAGGTGTAAGATATAAAACATCTATATTAAAATAATCTAACTTAGTAAGCTCCGATGTAATAAATTTATCTTTATTAGCGATTTGTTTATCTATTAAACCATATTCTTTTCCATTTTCAAATAGCGATATAAATTTCCCTACAATCGGATGTTCACGAACAATAAAATGATATTCTTTTTCCTCTATATTTACCACAATCAAACGAGAAACAGATAAATCAAGCCCTGAATTCGACATATTTGTTTATTCACCTCCTTATATAGGCTTCTTAAATATGATAACAAACGAATATTCAAATTAAGTTAATATAATGTAAAAAATAAAAAAGCTGAATTCCCTTTAGAAATCAGCCTTTATAATTCGATCAACTTTATACTTTTACAAATTATTATAATGTTTCTTTTTCCTCATCATTTCCGGAAACTAAACTTCCTATAGCATCCGCTGTTACTTCCACTACAAACTCATAAATACCAGCTACAACTTCTCCAATTATTTCATCCATCTTTTTACCCCCTTATTTTATATAACTATTTGTAGTATAGAAGAAATTGGTAAATACAAACTATCGAAAAAGGTGACATAAACCTTACAGAATTGTAAGCTCTTTCCCCCCTTTGAAACTCGAAGTATTTTTAGCAGACAAATAGGCCATCATAATATGGAACAACTAATAATCCTGTCAAAGGAGGTGTTTAAAATGTACTATGTGAAATTAATTAAAGGTCAATCATTCTATGCTTTTGATCATCGTTTCTTAGTGTCTGAAGAAGAAGAAGTTTCCGAGAAAATTTATAATTACTTACGACGTAATGAATTTTTTGAAGTACGTAAAGAAGAATATTCTGCTTAATTACAAAAAGCATTAAGAAAAATATCATCTTATTTTGATATATTCTTGATGCTTTTATGTGAATTTCTTCTTTTCAATAATTGTTGTTGACTCTATTAAATAATCTAGTATTTGTCCAAGCTAATTCTTAACTATTTTTATATTCTAGTATATGAAAATAGTTAAGAATATGACTCATATCATTGATTACCAAGCTACTCAACCTATTAGTAAAACTGGTGAAACAACTTTTGCAATCCCCTCTTCTCCAAATAAAGCAATTTTAGCAAATTTGAAATTGAGAATTTCAAGTAGAGATTCACGTAATAATCGAGTAGAATTAATCGCTACAATTGGTGTAGAAGGAATAACTGGGACTTCACAAGTTTTATTCCGAATTTTCCGTGATAATATTGAAGTTTTTAATGCACAAGTAGGTATTGAATCTACAGATTCTGAACAATTTTACGTACAAACATTTCAAGCTATAGATCAAAACGTTAGCAGTAGAACACACGAATATTCATTAACTGTAGAAAACCTTACTAGTGGTGCTAGTGCAGAAGTTGTTGGTCCTCTATCTTTTAGCGCTTTAGCTATTGGAAAAGAGCAAAAATGTTGCTAAGTGAATCTAATATTTAATTTTGTACTTGAGAAAAGCGAGGCGTAGTTATACGTTCTTGCTTTTATATATATTCTTACTTTCTATTAGCTTTAATCATAAAATTTTTACGTTTTGATTCACTTATTTCAGCACTTAACACATCAAATTTTTGACAAATCAAAAAGATTGAAATCCACTTATGAAACACGTAATATAGACTCTGACTCTAAAAAAGTTCGTATAAAAACACTACATAAATAAGGAGGTTTTATATACGAGTTTTTCATTTTAAAAGACGGAGAGGTTTTAATGTTATGTGGCGTAATAAAAACGTTTGGATTGTTTTAATTGGGGAGTTTATTGCAGGTCTAGGATTATGGCTTGGTATTCTTGGGAACCTTGAATTTATGCAAAAATATGTCCCTTCTGATTTCATGAAATCAGTTATATTATTTATCGGACTATTAGCCGGTGTTCTAGTTGGACCTATGGCTGGCCGTGTCATCGATCAGTATGAAAAGAAAAAAGTTCTTCTTTACGCTGGGTTTGGTCGAGTTTTAAGTGTTATTTTCATGTTTTTTGCTATTCAATTTGAAAGTATCGCATTTATGATTGCATTTATGGTTGCTCTTCAAATTTCAGCAGCATTTTATTTCCCTGCATTACAATCTGTAATTCCACTCATCGTACGTGAGCATGAGTTATTACAAATGAACGGTGTACATATGAATGTTGGTACAATTGCTCGTATTGCAGGTACTTCACTAGGTGGAATTCTTTTAGTTGTGATGAGTTTACAGTACATGTATGCCTTCTCAATGGCAGCATACGCCTTATTATTCCTCTCGACTTTCTTCCTACAATTCGAAGACAAGAAATCAACAACACCAAGTAAACAAGCTGCAAAAGATAATAGCTTTATGGAAGTATTTCGTATTTTAAAAGGAATTCCTATTGCTTTTACAGCACTTATATTAAGTATCATCCCTCTATTATTTATAGCTGGGTTTAATTTAATGGTTATTAACATTAGCGAAATGCAACATGATCCTACGATTAAAGGGTTCATATATACAATTGAAGGTGTCGCATTTATGATAGGTGCCTTCGTAATTAAACGTCTATCTGATCATTTCAAACCTGAAAAATTACTATATTTCTTTGCAGTTTGTACTGCTTTTGCACATCTGTCATTGTTCTTTAGCGATATAAAATGGATGGCTCTTACATCATTTGGGTTGTTTGGGTTTAGTGTTGGCTGCTTCTTCCCTATTATGTCGACGATTTTCCAAACGAAAGTGGAAAAAAGTTATCACGGTCGCCTCTTCTCATTCCGTAATATGTTTGAGAGGGTTATGTTCCAAATCGTCTTACTTGGCACAGGCTTCTTCTTAGATACAATTGGGTTACAATATATGGTTCTCATCTTCGGAGTCGTTTCATTATTGATTATTTCTATTTCCCTCTCTAAGCAGAAACATTATGAAAAACAGCATTCGCAATCTGCGAATTTATAAAATAAACAAAGAAGTATGGATCTAATATTGAATCCATACTTCTTTGTTTTATAATACGCCTATTTATTACGTTTATTGAAATTACCTAAAGGAGTATCCTCCTTTAATTTCGAATAGATTATAAAAAGTACTCTTTATAAAAGGAGTGGTAAAATGTCTGATGGCATCGAAGTATTTATTGTCCTTCTCTTTGCAATTGCTCTGTTTAGCATCCTAAACTTTTTAGCCATTTCCTTATCTGGACATAGTTTTAAAAAAAGAATCGTGGCAGGTTTCATATTTTTACTACTGACTCCCATTATCTTTTTGACTATCGCAACATTTGCTTCTATATTCGATAAAGCAGGATTTGGCGCAGGTACGTTAGCCTTTATGATCGCAAGCGTATATATATTAAATGGAATAGTGATTCTGCTTTCCTCTTTATTTATGCTCAAAAAAGACATAACATAGGCTATGGTACTAGCATGAATCTGACTTTACACTAGATTCATGCTTATTTAATTTCTCCTAAATTTTTATATGAAATTAAATAATTCTTTAAAAAAATTTAAACTTTATTTATTATAATATCCCTATCGTATTCGCACGTTTATTCAAATTTAAAAGAAAGGAGCACAAAATGAAAAAGGTTCTACTTACAATTCCTATACTAATCATCCTACTTAGTGGATGCAGCAATAACGATATATACGGTTCTTGGGAAGTCGTTGACAATAAAAATGGTGAATGCCCTGTATATTATAAATTTGAAACAGTTGTCAAAAAAGAAAATAAAGAGGAAATTGTGCAAAATTTAGTAGAAATGCAAACAACAAAGAATAAAGACGATTTATATAAAGGCTCATTTGTCAAAAATTCTAATGTATATCACATTGATTATGGTAATTCATTTACATCGGACCAAACTTTAAAAGTTGCCGACGGTACACTAAATGTATACTTTTTGACAGCCGAAAAATTATGCACATATAAAAAGAAATGATTACATTTCAGAGGAGACGCAGAAAATATTTTCTGCGTTATTTCACTTTAGAAATCGGCCACAAAAATAGCCCTTGTTTTCGTATTCTTTTTCATTCAAAACATGAGAAATATACTTAATAAAAACTAGAGAATACCTTAAGTTATATAAAATGAATCCTATAATAGACATTTCAATTAACGCATCTACGCTATTTACATCGATACTTTTCAAAATAGGCTAATCCTTCCTCTAAATTTGTCAATCATTTTAATTTTCATAAAAAAATGATAAAATATAAACATGTGTTTTCAGAATAATTAAAAATGCAGAATGAAAGCACTGTTTTAGGAGGGGTTTTGATGACTTACACGTTAGCAACTAGAATGAAAGCATTCCAATCTTCTATATTTAGTGAATTAGGAGCCTATAAAAAAGAAAAAATTGCAGCAGGTCATAACATGATTGATTTGAGCATCGGAAATCCTGATATGCCGCCCGCTGATTTTGTAAGAGAAACAATGGTACATACAGCGAGTGAGAAAGAGAGCTACGGGTATACATTATCAGGTATTCAAGAATTTCACGAAGCTGTAACTGAATATTACAACAATACTCATAACGTTTTATTAAATGCGGATAAAGAAGTTTTATTATTAATGGGTTCACAAGACGGGCTCGTTCATTTACCTATGGTTTATGCAAATCCAGGTGATATTATATTAGTTCCTGATCCAGGATATACAGCTTATGAAACAGGTATTCAAATGGCTGGTGCAATATCTTACTACATGCCTTTAAAGAAAGAGAATGATTTCTTACCAGACTTAGAAGTCATCCCTGAAGAAATTGCCGATCAAGCGAAGATGATGATTTTAAACTTCCCAGGGAATCCCGTTCCAGCAATGGCTCATGAAGATTTCTTTAAAGAAGTAATCGCATTCGCGAAAAAGCATAATATTATCGTTGTCCATGATTTTGCTTATGCCGAATTTTATTTTGATGGTAATAAGCCAATTAGCTTCCTCTCTGTACCTGGTGCTAAAGAAGTTGGCGTAGAAATCAATTCTTTGTCAAAAAGTTATAGTTTAGCAGGTAGCCGTATTGGATATATGATTGGAAACGAAGAAATTGTTCGTGCACTTACTCAATTTAAATCTAATACCGATTACGGTGTATTTTTACCAATTCAAAAAGCGGCATCTGCAGCACTAAGAAATGGCGCTGCATTTTGTGAGAAAAACCGCAATATTTATCAAGAACGGAGAGATACTTTAGTCGATGGATTCCGAACATTTGGCTGGAATGTCGATAAGCCAGCTGGTAGTATGTTTGTCTGGGCAGAAATTCCACAAGGATGGACTTCTCTAGACTTCGCTTATGCATTAATGGATCGTGCGAATGTCGTTGTTACACCTGGTCATGCATTTGGACCTCACGGAGAAGGCTTCGTACGTATTGCACTCGTTCAAGATAAAGAAGTGTTGCAACAAGTTGTTGAAAACATTAGAAATAGCGGCATTTTCGTCCTTGAAAAAGTAAATGAATTAGTTAAAAATTAATTCCGGCTCCCCTGCTTAACTTTAGCAGGGGTATTATTAATTGGAGGTACTTTCATATGCATATTAAAGACACACTTCCCCATCGTTATCCATTTTTAATGATTGATAAAGTAACAAATGTAAAACAAGATGAATTCGTTACAGGATATAAACTCATTACAAATAACGAATGGTTTATAAATGATAGTCACAAACATATGCCTCATATGTTAATTGTAGAAGCACTTGCTCAGCTTAGTGCATTTGTACATACAAGTGATTCTGAAGGACTAGGATTCCTCTCCTCTTTAGATGGAGTTGAATTCCACGGAAAAGCATATCCCGGTGATAAACTTGATTTACATTATGAGCTAACGCGCAATCGCCGAGGTTTTGTTCTTGGTAAAGGTATTGCAACTGTAAACGACCAGCCTATTGTAACTATAGAAAAACTATTAATATATCAAGCAGATTAAAGTGTTCCTTATATCAGTTGGAAATATCTATTCTCAACCGATTAAGTAAATAGGAAAACATATTACGTAGTTAGGAGCAGGAAAATGGAACGTACTATCGGTATCGATGCTGGAGGCACATTAACGAAAATAGCTTATTTTAACAAAAAAAGCTATTAACTTTTGAAAAATTTTATTCGCATGAACAACATAAAATAATAGATTGGATTAAAAACAACAATGGCATAAAACAAATATGTATTACGGGTGGTAAATCGAAACTATTACAGCAACTGCTTACAGGTTCATATAAAATAATAGAGCTAAGCGAATTTGAAGCTACTCTTGCAGGTGTCCAATTCATATTAAAAGAAGAACAACATACTATAAACAATTTTATTTTAACCAATATCGGTACAGGTACTTCTATCCATTATGTTTATAATGAACAATATATTCGCGCTGGTGGAACCGGAGTTGGCGGTGGGACTATTATGGGACTTTCAAAATTGTTAACAAATATAGATCATTTTGAAGATGTAATCCCTCTAACAAAGGTAGGATCTAGAAAAGAACTAGATATTACGGTTGGAGATATTTATGGTGGTATTCTTTCCCCTATCGATAATAACTTAACTGCTAGTAACTTCGGAAAAGCAGCCATTACAGAATCAAATAATAGTAGCTCCGATATACTAGCTACTGTACAAGGACTTGTTGGTGAAGTCGTTACTGCATTAAGCCTTCAATTCGCTGAAACAAAAAACATTGAACATATTATTTATATTGGTTCGACTTTATGTAATAACGTACAACTTCAACATATTATTAGTAGCTACACCGAATATCAAAATAAAACACCAATCTTTTTACAAGATGGTGGTAATAGCGGTGCAATTGGTGCATTACTTCATGCTACGAAATAAAAAGCTGACTTTTGTCAGCTTTTTAGAAATGGCACTTCAAATTCAATAATTGATTCCCCGTTCTCTCCAATTCGCTCCACGCTTATTCTATCAATCACACAATTTAACTTCCCATGAAAACTAGGAATCTCCTTCACTACTTCAGCAGCTAATTCGGCACTTTCTTTTCTTCCGACTGTTACATGCGGGATGTACGGAATGTCTTCTTTCAAAAATTGTAATAAAGGTCCTGTATATAGAATATTATGTAGTTCCTCTATTTGTTCTTTCCCCTTTTCAACTCGTAAAAACAAATATTCTCTTTCACTTGTAATTTGATTCGTAAATTCAATTTCTATATTCTGTATCGGTTTTGATACATTTATAATATGTAATTTCAGCTCATCATTTGAAATCGAACTTTCAAATGGGAATACAATTGTAATATGCGGTGAAATTAATCCAAATAAAGGATCATATTTTTGCCTAATGTCCTCGATTTCGCTAATGAACATGTTGTTTAGAAAAAGTAAAATTGTACGCATTTTTATCCCCTCAACTTTTCCTCATTATAATATGTATCATATTCTATGACAGCCTGCCCTTCAACAACTTGTTTTGCTTACCTGTAAAAATAAAAAAACTTCTCAAATGAGAAGTTTTCATATAGCATGATTATTATTTTCCCGGCAAACTTTTCTAAACTTTATATAACAGGCAATTCTCCAAGGAAAAATATACGATACTGCAACAACATAAAATAATAAACCTATTGTTTGCTGATCTAAGTCAACAATATATTTTCTTGAACTGTATCTCAAAACGACAAGTGCAATAAAAGTAATTAAAAAAGCTGCACTTTTTTTCGTATAAATATTCCCATCATCTCTTCGTTCATAATTTGTTAATACTATAAGCGGCACAGCAAAAAGTACACCAATGAATACCGCTATAATTACTTGCAATATAGCTGGATGTACGGGACTTAAAAACCATACAATACCTGGTGTTAAAAATAGTAATGGCCATAAAATACGTTTTCCCGATCCCTTTATTGACTTATGCATGGAGCGATAACGACGCCAAAATATTAGTAGTGCAATGCATAAAAAGACGGTTATTAGTGAGGACGTGTCTCCCATATATTTTCCTTCTCCCTAAAAAAATAATCTATCACTATTTTAAACTGTTCGTTCAAATGATACTTTACGAATAAATATACTACTAGTTATGATATAAAGAATTGTTAATCCAATTGAAATAACAATAAAATAAGGGATATCTATTAAAGATACATCATTTGTAAATAACAATCCTTTTATCCCTACTTCTCCATACAGCACACTATTTGTTGAAAGGAAAAGCGACCCACCAATCATGAGACCAATCCATTGAAATCTTTGCTTAAAAATTACTACTACTTGAAAGAAACATGCTATCGTAACATAAAATAAAAATTGTAAAATAAACTGTTGTATTAATTGCTCTCCAAAGTTAATATTTACTAAGTTATATTTTATATCTTGTAAAAACAGTATTTGAAGGAATGAAAACAATGCGGATTGCAACACAATATAACAAATCGCTCCGATAAAATATTGTATTCTCGTTATACCAAATGAAACTGCTAAACGAAATAAATCATCTTGAACAATGAAAACACTCCCTACTATAAAAATCATAATTGCAATTGAAGGATTATTGATAATTTCGGGTAAATAACCAACTTTCGCTTCATTTAAATGAGCAGCATATAAAGCTCCTTTTATTAATAAAGCTACAATCCAAAATATTAAAATTGCTTTATAATGAAAATTTATATGTAACCTCAATTGTTTCATTAACATCGTCATTCCACTTCACCACCAGTCATGTGAATAAATAGTTTTTGTAATGTAATTCTATCAATTACTAAACCTTCTTTTTCAAGAGAGTAACAATCTTCATTAGAAAGCTCTTCCCATATAACAGCAATACCTTTATTCCCATAAATTTCTTTATTTATAACTTTTTTATTAATCAAGAACTCCTCCACTTTACCTTTTTGCCCTGAAATAATATGACCTTGTTGCAATAAATCTTCCACTGTTGATTGAACAACAAGTGCACCTTCTTTTATGATAATTACTTCTTCAATAACATGGGTTACTTCTTCTACCAGATGTGTTGATAATATAATTGTTCTGGGATACTCCCCGTAATCTTCTAGTAGTAAACTATAAAATAACTCACGATGTGCTGCGTCTAATCCTGTAGTTGGTTCATCAAAAATAGTAATTGTCGCTCTGCTTGCTAACCCTTTAATAATTCCTACAACTGTTTGCATGCCATGAGATAGTTTATGGTATTTCTCTGTTATATTAAGCTGAAATTTACCCGCCAGTTCTTCAGCAAACTTCTGATCCCAATTTTTATAAAACATGTTACATATCTTAAAAATTTCTTTTACGCTATAACTTAAATGAGACTCTTCTTTTACTCTAACGAAACAAATATTTTGCATCGCTTTACTATTTTCAAAAACATCTTCACCAAATATTGATACACTTCCACTACTTGAAGTAATTTGTCCTGCTAGTAAATTTAATAAAGTCGTTTTCCCTGCTCCGTTCCTTCCAAGCAAACCATATATTTTATTCTCTTCCAATGAAATCGTTACTTCATTTACAGCTATTTTCTTTTTATACTTTTTCGTTACATCTTTCGTTTCAAGTGCAATCATCCCTCTTTCCCCTCCTTCGTAATCTTTTGAATCATATCCATCAATTCATCTTTTGATATTTCTAGTACTTTCGCTTCTTCCCACACTTTAGGTAAATATTCAGTCATAAAAGTATTTTGTCTTTTTTTTAGTACAACTTCTTTTGCTCCTTTTGCAACAAACATCCCGATCCCTCTCTTTTTATATAAAATCCCCTCATCCACTAATACATTCACCCCTTTAGCTGCGGTAGCCGGATTTATTTGTAACATCTTCGCAAATTGATTTGTCGATGGAACTTGTTCTTCTTCAAGCAATATGTCTTTTAAAATATCAGATTCAATCGTTTCTGCAATTTGTATGTATATTAATTTATTTTGTTCTAGAGTCGGCTTCACATTTTCACCACCTTAGGTTCATAGGTTCATTACTTATGTAATTAACCATATCACATAGAATTATTTTTTTCCATAAATTTCTTTTACAAAAAAGAGAGTCATTCAATTAAGAATGTCTCTCTTTCTAAAAATTCGAAGTTTCAACTCTTGTTCTCAAATTCTTTTCATTTATACCATTTTGACAAAAATTAAACTGTTGTCCCTCAATACATTTTGTACGATCTACTACTTGCCCTAAATGATAGCTTGTATGCTCAACCAAATGTAATAGACTTTGAAGATCAATATGCCTTTTTTCTTCCCAGACCTGTATATATGCTTTGCCCCACTCATCAAATATTTCTTCAACAGTTTTTAACAAAGCTTCAGAGCTTATTTGTTTCACTGGAAAATATTCTTCAATTCCATTTTCAAAAACTGTATTTGGATCCTTATAACGCCTTGTATTTCTCTGTAAATGTTCACAAATATGTAGTACGATTCCACCAATTGAATTAACAGAGGTCTCTTTTTTCCACAAATCTTCTTCACTAACGAGCCTAATTGCCTGTACTAATTTAGGTAAATAATGATCCTGCATTCTATGATAAGAAATTTTGTATACTAACTCCATCTTCTCCCCTCCATTATTTCAACTGGCTCACTGGATATTTAGCAAATAAAGACTTCCGAAAATCTTTATCTTCCACAAGCATTTTAATTTTTTCTTCATTGCCGTTAAAGAACTTTATAACTTTATTTTTATCCCATATATCTTTTTCTTTTGGAAAATCATCGAATTCCCTATGCAAAATTGATAACATTTCTTCCCTCGTTATCTTAAAGTTTTTATTTTCCATTTGAAACTCATAAGCTTTTGCGTTTGGTACTAAAATTACTAGATAGGTAGCATTAAAGAGAAAATTCTTCTTCATCGTATCTTTCTCATCAAACCAATACGTCTCAATCATTTCTTCTGTAAGAGCTCCACTCTCTTTTGCACCATAGTTCACTTTTATATTTTCATTTTCTAAACTTATACTTTGAACTGTTCCACCACCGGGTAAATGATTAACAATTGCAACCACATCTGAATTATTACCAACGTATGTCCCAGTATATTTCTTAAAATCATCTGACCTAACATCATATATATCTTTTATTCTTTCTCCGTTAGAACAAGCCGCAATGAATAAAAAAATTGTTAGCATAACGATTATGTTATGATGCATATATTTCATTTAGCATCCCCCATTTTTATCGATATTTCGTTAATTACAATATTTACTTTCAAATCCCTTTTTAAATATACGCATTTTAATCAAAATTAAAAATTTTCATTTTTTATGTTTACAATTATCCATTAATTGTATATACTTACTAACGTAAGAAAAAAATTCTAAAAGGAGGTCGAAGGAAATGATGAAATTACAATTACATGCATTAACTTTAGCGTTAACTGCACCTGTGTTTTCTGGACAATTAAATATGAATTCGACCACCCTAATGGAGAATTGAAAATCGTACTTTATTTCATTTAATTCATAAATTCGCCACAGGAGGTCGTATACTTTCCTGTGGCTTTTTCACGCCCAGCCATAGGAGAACTGTATCTTCCTGTGGTTTTTTTGCGCGATTTTTTAGTCTCTTACATTATTTTTCTAAGAAAGGAGCAACATTCAATGACTATTAGCGTATTGTTTTTAAGTATTACGATTCAAAGAAATACAATTTCCAAAGATGAAATTCTTCATAATGAGCAAATTGAAAAAGCTATGAATGATGTTAAGGAGCGCCAAGCACTTTACTGTGATCACCTGTAATTCCTTTTTGAAAGGAGGAATTCATTTATGACTTTTCATATTTTCTTTTTTACGACTGTGCTTCAAAAACATACTTTATCTGAAACTGAAATCAATCGTAAACAACAGTTAAAACAACTGACTGATAAAATAACTGACATTAAAAGTTCATACTACACTCAAATGTATTAAAAATATATTTTAAAGGGGTAATATATTCATGAAATTTAAAGCATTCTTTTTAACAATCACCATTCAAAAACGTAAGCTTTCACAGAAAGAGATTTTACGTGAACAACACATCCAAAGCATTATGGACGAAGTAAAAGAGCGCCAATCTTCTTATTACACTCGTCTTTTCTAAATCACTTATAAAGGGGTAATTATTTTATGAAATTTAAAGTATTCTTTTTAACCATTACCATTCAAAAAAATAAATTTTCCGAGTCTGAAATGCTTCATGAGCGACAAATTAATCAGGCTATGGATTCTGTAAAAGAAAGACAAAGTCATTACTGTAGTCACCTATAATTTCTTATTACACTCGTTTTTTCTAAATCATTTATAAAGGGGCAATTATTTTATGAAATTTAAAGTATTCTTTTTAACCATTACCATTCAAAAAAATAAATTTTCTGAGTCTGAAATGCTTCATGAACGACAAATTAATCAGGCTATGAATTCTGTAAAAGAAAGACAAAGTCATTACTGTAGTCATCTGTAATTCCAATTCGAAAGGAGGAATTCACATATGAAGTTTCACCTTTTCTTTTTAACCATTATCATTCAAAAAGAAACAATATCTCAAAATGAATTAAAACAAGAAAGACAATATAAACAAGTTATTAATGAAATTCGAGATCGTAGAAGCAAATACTACACTCACCTTTAATCGTTTAACTATATGGAATTGAAAGGAGTCGATTATGATGTTGATAGCACGCTGTAAGGAAATGATTTGGATAGTTCAGAGGGATTCCACATAGTTTTATAGAGCTTATACCACACAAGTTTATCACTGAATTTGATGTATAAAAAATATATAATAAAATCAAATCAACCCAATGTTAATTATTTATTTATAAACAAAAGATACACCACTTAAAAAGCGGTGTATCTTCCTCAGTTTTTACTATTTTCGGTTACTTCTCTTCGTCTTAAACAATCTCACTAAGTTCGAAACAACTGTTTTTGTTACTGCATAAACTGGTACTGCTAAAATCATTCCGATGATTCCAGCAAAGTTTCCTACCCCTAAAATTAGGATAATAATTGTTAATGGGTGGATGTTTAATTTCGAGCTCATAATACGTGGTGAAATAATATTACTTTCAAACTGTTGTACAATTGTTACGATAATAATTACGTATAAGGCTTGCATCGGAGATACGAACAGTCCTACAATAACAGCTGGTGCTGCCCCGATAAATGGACCTAAGTTAGGAATGATGTTTGTAAATGCTGCGATAATTCCTAAAACGAAAGCGTACGGTAAATCGATAATTAAATAACCGATAAAAGTAAACGCACCTACAAATATACAAACGAGCGCTTGCCCTTGAATATATGCAGATAATGTTTCGTTCGTTTCCTTAATGATACGAAGCCCCTCTTCACGGTAAGACTCTGGTAATAAACTTACCGCTTTTCCTGGAAAGGCATGTCCATCTTTAAACATGTAAAATAAAATGAACGGTACAGTAAATACAACTAATGCAACGTTCGTGATAATACCAAATAAAGCCGTTGCACTCGACGTAATTGTATTTGGTATATCTTTTAAGTATTCAATCGCATTTTTTTCAATTGTTTCAATGGAAACGTAGTTTTGTGTAGATAACCATTCAAACAACCTATGATGTGATAATTCTTGTATGTATACTTTTCCCTCTTTTATGTAGCCTGGCATATTTTTTACTAAGTCCATTAGCTGTTGTGAAATCGTAGGAACAACTACTCCAACGCCAACCGCAGTTAATGTTATGATAAAAAGATATAACAGCAATATCGCTAAATTTCTAGGTACTTTTTTATTCTCCAAAAAGATTAATACAGGATTAAATATGAAGTATAAAAAAAGCGCGATTAAGATTGGGAAAAATAATGTTGATATGAAGATACCAATCGGTTGAAATAAAAATGATATTTTTGTGCAAATAAATATGATTCCTACAACCATTAGCACTTCTAATGTCCAAAAGTGCACTTTTGATTTCAAAAAAACGGCCTCCTTTAAACTAGCACTTCTCTTCATTGTACCAAAATAAGTATGAATTTCACATAATATTTTCCTTTACAATATTCCAAAATACCGATAAATACACTACAATGAGGTTACATACAAATTTGCAGGTAAAGGTGATAAAAATGACACAATGCATCATATGCAGAAAAGATACGAAAGAACTTAGTGAACAATATGTCATTCCAGAAATATTATGTGGATATTATTTCACAAACTCAATTTGTGATACTTGTCATGAACAAATGACAACAAATATTGATCGTCCTTTAATTAGGCATAAATTGAGTCAATTTAAGATTGAACAAATGAAAAGACAAATTGATTCCCCACTCTATACGAATGAGCACGGTGAGGAACTTGCGGCTGCTGAGACTGATGTTGTCGAAGTAAGCGACGAAATTCTTTATTCTAATGCATTAATTATGAAACTATGTAAAAAGCACGATATTTCCTTACATAATGAAATTTGGAAAGAGGAACGTGTAACGAAAGTAGCGAGTTCTATTCAACGGGAATTACTATTAGATAACCGTAAATATAAAATGAGTATATTAAAAATGGCTTATACATTCGCTGTACAAGCAGTTGATGGCTACTTTGAAGATCAAGATGCGATTGATATTTCTACCATTCTCTCAAATGCAGATTTCGTGGAACTAAAAGAAAAAAGTATTGTACGTGATTTAAGCAAAAGTTCTTTATGGAATACGTTAAATACAAGTAGTGAAAATCATTACTTTATTTTACTTAGCGATAAAGACGGTCTGTTTTGCTTCATTCGTTTGTTTGACATCTTTGATGTTGTCGTTCATTTATCAGAAAAAAGATTTGACCTTCCATCACCCATTGTCGGTGTAAATAATGTGAATACACAGAAATTTTATGTCCAAAGTTTAAAACAGTATATGGATGGGCTGTTCAAAGAAAAAGCACCTACTATATAATAGATACCAGAACATACGGTCTCCTTTCTTGATGAAAAGACACTGTGTTATAATGAGTATGAAAAGAACAATACAATCACATAAACCAATTATAAATTGTATATAAATAAAAAAGACTAGTGTGCGGCTACACACTAGTCCACGTAACTTAGCAGATTGGATTGTTCATTTATCCTATTTGTTTCTTACAAACAAAACAACCCACATTCTATAGGCATAGGTGGGTTGTTATTTTTTGAGCTTGTCTATTAAAACGACGACGAACGTTAACAATGCAACGAGAAACAGTCCACCCTGCAGTAGCAACGCTATTTCACTCACGTATTATCACCCCCCTCCTACTCGGAGAAGTGATAATTGAACAACCAACCGCACCTTAAGTTACCCTTTGATTTTACCATATTTTCTAATAATTTACGATGAAAACCCGCAAGCGAATAACTTGCGGATTTTTTATACCCTATTAACAGGCAGTAAACAAAATGAAGCAATAAATAAGTGAAACTTTATTTCTCACTATTTTTTTAATGCATATGCATCAGCAATCATTTCACCAACAATTTTATTTTCTTCTTTCTTCTTGTCTTTCAATAATGGGAATAACAATTCTGCCACTTCATACGCTTCTTCTAAATGCGGATATCCTGATAAAACAAACGTATCAATTCCTAACGATTCATATTCTTTTATCCTTTCTGCTACTGTATGCGGATCGCCTACAAGTGCAGTACCTGCCCCACCTCTTACAAGTCCGATACCAGCCCATAAATTAGGGCTTATCTCTAACGACTCTCTCGTACCTTTATTTAAATGTGTCATCCGTTTTTGACCAACCGAATCATATCTTGCAAATGTCTTTTGAGCAAGCTCAATTGTTTCATTATCCACATATTGAATTAAACGTTCGGCCTCTTCCCATGCTTCTTCTTCTGTCTCTCTTACAATTACGTGTAATCTAATGCCAAATCGGACTGTACGCCCCTTCTCTTCTGCAAGTTTTCTTACTTCTTCTACTTTTTCTTTTACTTGCTCTGGCGGCTCTCCCCACGTTAAATATACATCACTATGTTCAGCTGCTACTTCTTTTCCAGCAGCTGATGATCCTCCGAAATATATAGGAGGATATGGCGTTTGAACTGGTGGGAATACAACTTTACTATCTGTAACTTGAATATGTTTTCCTTCTAAAGAGATCGTTTCACCTTGCAATGTCGATTTCCAAACTTTTAAAAATTCATCCGCTGCTTCATACCTTTCATCATGATTAAGATATAATCCATCTCCTTGTAGTTCAACTGGATCTCCTCCAGCTACTACATTAATAAGCAGTCTCCCATCTGAAATTCTATCAAATGTAGATGCCATCCTCGCTGCAACTGTAGGGGACATTAGTCCTGGTCTTACTGCTACTAAAAATTTTAGTTTTTCTGTTTCAGCAGCAAGAGCTGAAGCTAACACCCAAGGGTCTTCACATCCTTGACCAGTTGGAAGTAAAACACCCGTATATCCTAAATAATCAGCTGCCGCAGCAACTTGCTTATAATAACCATATTCAGCTGCTCTTCCTCGTTTTGTCGTTCCTAAATATCGACCATCTCCATAAGCCGGAATAAACCATAATAATTCCATGCCTTTACACACCCCTTATTTATTTTGAATCGTATACTAACACATTCTATATAAATTACCCCTAATAATTTATATGTTAATTCCCAGTCTCACCTTTAAAATTATCTCGCCATCTTAAAAACTTCGCTTCTAGTAAACGTACTAGAGAGTCAGAAAACTTCCCAACAAATGCAAAGATAATTATGCCGACAAATACGATATCTGTATTTGAAAATTGCCTTGCATCCATAATCATATAACCAATACCTTCTGTAGATCCCATAAGTTCTGCTACTACTAAACTCACCCATGCAACACCTAACGATAACCTTGCTCCTAGTAAAAGGTTAGGCAATGCAGATGGTAAAATGAGTTTCGTAATTAGTTTTCTTTTGCTAAACTCTAACACTCTCGCAACATCAAATAACTTTGAATCCACACCTCTAATACCTAAAAATGCGTTTACGTATAAAGGAAAAAATGCACCATCTGCAATTAATAACACTTTCGATGTTTCACCAAAACCGAACCATAATACGAAAAGTGGCGCAACAGCTAGATGAGGTACAGTTCTTAACATTTGCACAGATGGATCTAAATATTGCTCACTTCTCGTTGAAAATCCAACAATCGTTCCTAAAATGATTCCTAAGCCCCCACCAATAAAGAAACCAGCCGCAGCCCTGAATACACTAATACTTAAATGGCCGAATAACTCTCCTGTTTTAATAAGCTCTTGGAAAGCTAAAAAAATATCTAATGGTGTTGGTAAAACTGTTTTAGAAACAAGGCCGAATACGCCAGCTAACTGCCAAATTATTAATATAATAACCGGTATAGTAATCGCCCTTACTAAAACTTTTACATTTAACTTTCGCACATTCTTAACTCTGTTTTTCTCAATCGTTATACTCGCTGGTTTCATAACAGCTTTCGTATTTTCCACTTTACAAAACCTCTTTTCACTTCGCTTTCAATGCTTTTTCTACGAAAAAATTATCTACAACTTTTTCCGCCTTAATTTCTTTCTTTATAGAACCGAGCTTATATTGAAAATCCGCTGTCTTTTGTTGTTCTGCTATTATTTCCTTCGTTACCGGAACTAAAATTGGTTTGTCGTGATTAAACACTTCTTTTACGATCTCCGCATCTATCTTTTTTACAGAAGTATATACTTTTATTGCTTCATCTAAGTTAGCATCTTGCCATACACGTGCTTTCTCATAAACTTTGAGGAATTTCTCAACTAATTCTGGATGTTCTTTCGCAAATTTTGTTCTCGTAATTAAAAATTCTGGTGAAGAGACATTTAATGTTTCACCGTCTGCAATCACCTTCGCACCTTTATTTAACGTATGTAATGATATGAAAGGGTCCCAAATCGCCCATGCATCTACTGATCCTGATTCGAATGCAGGCTGCGCTTCATCTGGTTGTAATTGAATGACATTTACCTCTTTTGCATCAATCCCTTCTTTATCAAGTGCTCGATACAATAAATTAAAGGCACTACTTCCTTTTGCTACTGCAATTTTTTTACCTTTTAACTCTTTTACACTCGCAATCTTGCTATCTTTTTGAACGAGAATTCCAGTTCCTTTTCTCGCATAACTTGTATTGGCGATTTCGGTAAATCCAATACCTGCTGCTTGCGCTGAAATGACTGGAGAATTCCCTACTTCACCAAAGTCTAATCGGTTTGATGCGATTGCTTCAAAATAAGGAGGTCCACTTTGGAACTCTGTCCATTTCACTTTAACTCCTTCTTTTTTAAACTCCTCTTCAAACCACCCCTTTTTCTTTGCTAGTAATAGCGGGCTTAACCCTTGCTGTATACCAATTTGTATTGTTACATCTTCTTTCTTACTACTTGCTGTACTTTTTTCACATCCTAATAAACATACTGATATAGCTAAAGCAAAAGAAAGAATTTTAAATTTTTTATACATATAAAATCACCCTTTTCCTATATACTTGTTTGAATCAACCCTCCATATTCAAACTGCTGTAATACTTTCGTTCGAAGTTGTTGGAACGATTGAGAAGTTTTATTTCGCGGATAAGGCAAATTATTTTCAATCACTTTATGTATTTTCCCTGGTTTTGCACTCATAATGATGATTCGGTTTGAAAGATATATCGCTTCGTCTATATCATGTGTAACGAATATCATTGTTGTTTTCTTCTGCTCCCAAATATTTAGCAATACTTCTTGTAAATGACTTCGAGTAAAAGCATCCAGCGCTCCAAAAGGTTCATCAAGTAATAATACATTTGGATCTCTTAATAACGCTCTCGCTATCGCAACACGTTGTGACATCCCGCCTGAAATTTCTTTCGGATACGATTTTTCAAAGCCATCTAACCGAACGATTTCAACCCATTCTCTCACCTTATCTTTCACATACTTATCTTTTAACGACAAATCTGCCGCTATATTTTCTTCAACTGTTAACCATGGAAAAAGCCTATGTTCTTGAAAAATAAAACCTTGTTTCTTGCTCGTTTTTAAGATAGGCTCCCCGTCAATAACAACTTCACCTTCAAAATCATTATCTAGACCTGCAACAATTTTTAGTAATGTACTTTTTCCGCACCCACTCGGACCAATTACTGTAACAAAATCCCCTTCCTCTAATTGAAAATTAATATTCTCTAGCACTTGAACCGTACCAGTTTGTTTCAAAAAATATTTTGATACCCCATCAATTGAAACAGTCATTTCTTCCCCTCCTTAAAATGATTCATATAAATGAACAGATTCAGTATTTGTGCAATAAAAAAACCAAAGGCATTTTATCTGTTGATAAAATGCCTTTGGTTTCTCCAATCAGCAATACGTTATGGAATTAAGTACATATTATACAAATATTTCCGATAAGTCAACTAGGTTTTATTAAAACATACATATGATTTGTTTGAACATTTTACTTTTGTTTATTTAAACGATATCGTTTACTTACTATTTTTTCTGATCTTTAATCCACTGTAACCAATAAGAAAACTCACACGCTAAATGCATTTGATGGGATTTAATTAGACTATTAGGACAAAGGGCTGGGAACTCAACAACTAGACTTACTTCTATCCCTGTATCAGTATCTTTAAATTGATGTCGAACTCCACCAATAGTAGTACCATCTTTCATACGTGCAACACCTGTTGATTGGTATTGATAAGATTTATCTCTCGGTGTTTTCAATCCGGTTTCGTCACCAAAAACAATGAAAAATTGAACTGGAAACGGAGAATTACCAGTAGTTTCGATAACCTCTAATTCATTTTCCCCAAAGGGTCTTAGTACATAGTGATCAGGACAAGCAGATAAATTCACTTTGTTATTTTCACGTGATTGTTCAAGCATCAAACTATCAATTCCATGTATAGCTACTTCTGCTGTAATCCCGTCTAAATAAATACTAGTTTTTGAAAATTTTCGTCTATCGCCAGATAAAAGAGTACAGATACGCATACCTAATGCACTTAATCTAAGTTTTGATTTCAACTTTTCGTACATTTCATTGTATGTATATCGCAACTTTATTTCCGTTAGCTGTTTTATCATGACGTCTGTATCATTTATTTCAAGCTCTTTATGTCCTAATGTATATAATACTTTTTTTATCCGTTCTCTTTTCCATTTTATAAGTTGCTCTTGTGAGATATTATTTCCATCGATAATAATTTTCATAAACTTTCTCCTTCCTTTTGATTGTATCGTAGTGTAGTTAATACTAAATTAACCATTTCATGTTTTGTATCTAGATTCAACTTTACTTCTGAATGAGCAATACTGTTAAGACCGTATAAAATAAATCCAGAAGCTAATAATGAGTTATCAGTATAAAAAATCCCTGTTTTCACTCCCTCTTCAATTACTTGTCTAATTAACGGTTGCATACGTGCGAATAATTTCTGTTCCAGTTGAAAATGTTGTTCCGTCTGAAACGAACTCACATTTTTATAGGGTGCTAACTTTTCAATAAATGTCCAAAATATATCTAGTGAATCTTTCATCTTTTGCATGACAGACCGTTCATTTGAAACAAGTATTTCTTCAATTAACTCCATATTTTTCACAATACAGTCATTTAAAACTTCATCAACAAAATTCTCTTTAGACTTGAAGTAATAATAAAATAAGCCCGTTGCTACACCTGCATGATTCACAACATCTTTTATGCCAAATCCTTTCATACCATTTTTCATATATAGTTCAAAACCAATATCCATTAACTCTTGGCGTCTTACATCTGGTTCTTTTGATATTCTTTTCATACGTCATCTCCTACAATGTTTTCACCACGACTGAATCTGATTCAATCATAAACGACTGAACTTGATTCAGTCAATATTATTTCATAAATTTAAAATCGATTTAATAACTAAGCGACGAAATTTCTACAAAAAAAGAGTAATCTCAAGAGATATGCTACTAACCTTAGATTTATCAAAAAAGTTAGATCATATAACTTGAGACTACTCATTCCCATTCAAAATATTTATGTAATTAAATTTTATTTCCTCTGCACCCTGGCTGTCTCCAAAACTATTGGTGGCAGCTCTTTTTGAATGATTTCTTTTAATCCATAAAGAGCTTTCTTCACATAACCACCTTCGAAATTTCCTAATGGTTCTGGTAATTCATCCTCATCCAATATGAAGTATTCTCCATTTGGAAGTACCATAATATCGATGATTAAATCTTCAAAGGAAACCACTTCATCTTTTATTTGTGTGTTTTTTACGATATTAAAATAGGAACCTAAATACTTTCCTTTTATATCTCTCCATACGTATAAATTGTACGGACGATCTCTCCAGTAATATGCGATTGTATAACTCCCTTTTGGGATTGTTAACTTAGTATCATTTGCAGTCATTGTAAATGAATACTGCACCTCGTGAAATAAAACGATACTTTGTGATTGCTTTTCAAGTAATAAGCAATTGTGATCTACTATTGTTGAGTTATACCGGATTTTTCTTTCTATAATTTCAATTTTCGATGTAAGTAACTTATTCATTATTTTGTTTCCCCTTATGCTAGTTCTATCCTCAATTATATCTATTTATGTAGTGATAAAGAAGTGTATAGTTTTTTATATAATGATTTATACAAGTACATAATAAAAACTCCTTCTTATTTAGAAAGAGTTTTTCACTATCCATGTTTCATATTTTTTCACTTCTAACGGAAACTCATTTGTTTTCATGCAACTAACAGTACTATTACTCATGTTTTAACTTTTCCTTAACCGCATCATAAAATTTTCGTTCTTCATCAACATTTAAGTAAACACGACTTACTGTTTTAGAAAAGCCGTATAACAACTGCGCTTTCACTGGCTCTTTTAATGTTATTTCAAAAGTAGCAGGTTCTTTTATGAACTCCATAACAGTTGCATCCAATACCTGCTTCCCTTCTTTTTCCGTTAGCAATTCACCCTTGTAGAACGCAATATTATCAATTTGTGTAAATGGCATAACAATTTTCTTTCCTAATCCGATTTGAATGATTACTTGTTCTTCTGTTACGACAAGTGGATTTTTGCGCATCGCTTGTATTTCAGCTATAAAATAAATCATCGCGTATACATTTAAAATAAGTAAAATCCATGCTATTACTGGATTCCACTGATGTAGTAAATAATGAAAACCAATGCTTTCAATTGCTGTTGCGTGAATAATCATGATATACACACCTATAGCACCAGTCTTTTTATGATATGAGTATACAGATTTACCTGTTGGTACTTTTTCACGCCACGATAAAAACGCATAATAGATTAACTTACACTCTGTTAGAATGACATCTATTAACTTACCTCTTTTCATAGTAGCGTCAAACGCTGCATCAATTGCATAAGAAAAGGAATAATTTTCTCTTCTATATTCTTTATATTTTTTTATTATTTTAGGAAGCACTCTAACAATTTTATAGAGAAGGAATAATTCTAGACCTACAAATGCAATTTCAGCCGCAACAATAATATAAGAGATGAATGAAAAAGCTTGTAAATAATCACTTGGAATAATAAATCTTGCAAAAATATAACCAGCTATTACAACAGGAACTATATATGTTAACGAGTATCTTTTTCGAATAATGAAGAAATACGTGATGATTGGAATGACAAACATGCAATCTAATAATGATCCAAGCACAACTTCTTTCGGCGCAACTGGTACAATTGGAAGGGCATACAATAAATAGTTTGATAGCATAATTAAAGAGACGAGTCCAATCCAAATACCTTTTCGCCTTCGTGATAGTGTAACCTTCATACGTTCACTCCTTTATTTAAAAACCTCATTTAAATGGTCTTTATAAAATGAAATGGCACGTTCAAATTCTTTTACTTCCTCTACTTTCACGACAGTTTCAAGTAATAATTTCATCGCTGATTCGTGATCGTTTACGTTATATTTTGCTAATGATAAAAATACTTTCATCGGAGCGTTCTCTGGAAATTTTTTCACCCCAGCTTCTAATACTGTAATTGCCTTTTCATATTCCCCTATACAACGATATGTACTTCCTAAACCAATATAAGCACCGCAAAGCGATTCGCCATCAAGTCCATTTGCGATTGCCTGCTCATAATACGGAACTGCTTCTGTTTCTAGCCCCATTACATCATGTATCCACGCACACTGATACAGTACTTCTGCATCCTTTGTAAAGTTTGTTAATCCTATAAGCATCTCTTTAGACTGCGCATATTTCTTTTCATTTCTAAGTTTAATAGCTTGCTTTAATAAATGTTCCATAGAATCCACTCCTCACCAATTATTCTGTGTATAGCTCTTGATTGGTATACGCTTCACATTCGTGTAAAAGTAAAATTCCCACCAATTAAAGTTTCGCTTACTTATTACTATGCGGATTCATTCTCATCTAAAAACTTAATTTTAAAAAGCAGTGACACGATTACATAATACCTCTAAGCTTTTGACAATTTCTTTCGCTGTTTCATCTTTCCCATTACACAACTTCCCTTTACCATCCTGTCCAATTACATAATGCACAGCCCCGCGCGAATATAAAGAATGTGGTGAATTCGCAATCATTACATTCGCCCTTGCTTCTTTCATTCTATTTTTTGCTCTTTCAAACAGTTCTTCTTCATTTAAATCACTTTCAAGTTTAAAACCAACAAGTACTGTTTCTGGGTCCCATTCTTTTATTTGTTTTAATACCTTTGGAGCCTTTTGAAAGTGAATAATCGGTGCTATATCACTTGAAATTTTTCCGTTCATATTAAGAACATTACCATCTTGATCACAAATTTTCTCTACAATCCAATCTGATCCAGCCGCTGCCATAATGACTGCATCAACCTTTTCATGTGATATGATACTTTTCATTTTATCTTGTAAATCAACGATTCCTTCAAATGGATGTAATTCTAACCCTCTATGTACATCACTCGGTTTCTCCGCAAAATAACCGTGTAAATATATAACATGTGCCCCTTTAGCTAGAAGTTCTTCTGCGATTATCCTTCCGATTGTACCTTTGGCCATATTCGTATGCCCGCGTACTTGATCCCATTTTTCTAGACAACCACCGCTCGTAATTAATACCTTTTTCCCCTTCATTGTAACCATCCCTTACTAATTTTTCTTACGAAACCATTCTGTTCCAAAGTCAACTATATCACGCTGTTTCATTAGACGACACGTTGCATTCCCTATCTTCCCATTTTTTACAGTTCCTTTTCGCTCAAACTCCACACCAATTTCTACAAACTTCTCAGATTCGTAATCCATTTCAACAAACTCTTTCCACACTCTTTCACCGTTTTCTATAATCGGTGCTCCTACTTGTATTAACTCACATGCACCAGAACGCACCTCGGATAAATGAACAGACGTATTGGAATCATATCCAACACCAATTAATAATACGTACCCGTCTAAATCATATATTTTTCTTAATGGAGATTCTTCTCCAAAGCTCATTGATAACGAATGGTTCATTGTTATTTCTACTGCATGTTTTCCCCATGCAGCAAAACTTCCTAACGGATGATTACTACGTACTACATTCGGATATGTACGAAAACATTCAACTATTTCACCCATTCCCCTTGTTGGGGTTATACGTGAATCAAATGCTGGGACGTTATCTCGGATAATTTGCCACCAGTCTTCCGGTACAGGTGGTCTTGACCAATGTTTCGGATCGGACAAATCCGAAGATTGCGTTGGCATTATTATCGTTCCTTCTTCCGTAACAACTTTCATTAATGCTTCTACTACAGCAACGGCACCACCAGATATCCACCCGATAGAACTTAGTGATGAATGAACGATAATTGTCATTCCTTTTTCGACTCCTAATGCTTTTAAATCTTTTGTTATTGTTTCGATTGTATTTGGAAATTGTGTACTTGCTACTATTTCATTCATTTTCATATTGGTTCCCCCACTAGCCACGTAAATTTAAACTTTTATATAAATATATTATCATATTTTTCTTAATTTTTAACTTAATCATATTCATTACTACAAAAATATGTATATTATTATACTGAAGCCTCAAAACTCTATTAAAATCGTAGATAATGATGAGCGAGAGTTTTTTTGAAATGAAGAAAAATGTAAATCCTATTTTTTCAAACTATACTCCATATGCATATTTTATACTATTTTTCCATGTAACAATGAAGTCTTTCTATCCCTGGATATTTTTCTCCTAAACTTTTAACTTGAAAACCAATTCTTTTATAAAATTCTACCGCCCCATCGTCTGTCTCCGCTTCTATATAAGTCAATTGATATATCCTTACCACTTCTTTAATCATTTGCAGTGCAATTCCTTTTTGACGATAATCTGGAGCCACTGCTATATGACATATGCGTGCTTTAGTTTCTCCGATTATTTCAATACCTAGACAAGCTTTTTCTTCATATTTGTACAAAGTCCCTTTATTACTTTGATAAAATATTACTGCCTTCTTTAAGCTTATTTCATTTGGACCGACGGCATATTGTAGCACATTTAATATTGAATCTTTCTCAATTTGTTTAACACACTGTAAATTCATACTTTCATCCCTTTCTATGAAAAAAGACTAGCTCTTAATAAAAAGAGCTAATCTCATTACGCCGTTATTTTTTCTTCTTTTTTTACAACGACAGCCACATAACTATGAAGTATCATTCCAATAATAACGAGACTCATACCAATCCAAGATAATGATGATGGGATTGGTGCAGATAACCAGATCAACTCTCCTACTAGCGCAAATAAAACTTCACCAGACTGCGTCGCTTCCACTGTTGCTAATTTTTGCGGATCATCTTTCACAAGATCTGTTGCAAAGAAAAATAATACTGTCGCGATTAACCCAGAGCTAACTGCTACAATAAAACATTGAAAAACTTGGCTACTTGACGGTAATCCGCCTGTTGATACTTCGTAACCAGATAATAAAAACCAAAATGGTAAACTTGCTAATGTCATACCGAGTACTCGCTGAAATACATCTAATTCCCCTTTACAAACTTGCATCATTTTTCTATTTCCAAGAGGATACGCAAATGCTGCAATAAGTACAGGAACTACACATAAAACGGTTTCACGAATACCTAATGAAGAAGCATGTTCTACTTGCATGAGAACGACACCGAATAAAATAATGCCCGACATTACTAATTCCTTCATCGGAAGTTTTTTATGTAGTGGATCCACCGCAAAAAATGGTGTTAACAAAATCCCTGCAACGATTGTAATTTGCCATGTTGATGCAACGAGCCAACCTGGTCCGAACGCTCCAGCAAAACTAAGCGGTGCATAAAAGAGACCAAATCCAACGATACTCCACACTAACCATTCTTTCGGATTGTTTTTCATATATTGAAAGAGTTGCTTTAAGTTCCCTCTATACATAACAATAAGTAATAGCATTGGAACCATAAAATAATACCGTAATGATGCACTCCAAATCCAGCTTCCACCTTCTAAGTCCATTGCCCTGTTCAAAACAAAAGTAAAGGCAAAGAAAAATGATGCCAGTATTCCTATAACAATTGCTTTCATTGTAAAACCCCTTGTATTTAATTTTTTATCTCTATGACCTATATTTTAGTATACGCGATGAAAAATCTACATTCAAACTTACATTTCACTTTGGGATGATGAAGGAATTGTAGTAGATTTACATGGGAATAAAGTGCATTGGTATGAAATCGAGGCCATTACATGTCAAAATTTTCAAGGGTCAAAATCTACTTTAATCTCGACCCACTATACTCATCATGAAAATATACGCATCCGCTATAAAAGATGGCTACCAACTATTGCACATTCAATTTACTGGTTTTCTATTGAGAAACCAAAAGATTATCATAAAAATTTAATGATAGCTTGGGAAGAAAAGCGAACGAATAAAAACAAACGCCTCCTTTAATTATTATTTAGGGGCGTTCGTTCATTCAAAAATTAAAGAATATGTAGTTTATATTCTCTGTATAATTTCCTCAATCGACTTATATGAGCTTGATGATACCGATTATGATCTGCTATATGCCATATTCCCCATCTTATTGTCGCAGTTTCGCCTTTTTCATACAAAACTTCCCGCGTTAAATCAGTTTCTGTTAGTTTCATACATTCTTCATAAAACAATTTTTGCACTGCTTCATAATCTTGCATTAACTCTTGCAATGTGTTTTTTCTTAAACTTGGTAATTCTCCTACTTCATTTAACATAGGACCATATTTATTTTCAAATGCTGGCGGAACATCTTCTCCCTTGAAACGATACACCCAATGTAAATCAACAACTGCTAAATGCTGAAGTAACTGCCCAATACTATTTTCATTATTTTCAGACCCTTTATAGGATAGTTCGTTCTCTTCAGTACCTTCGACTAACCTTTGCAATCTATTAAACGTATCAGCAACCGTCGCATACAAAATCGCTACTTGAGGGTCCATTTTTCTTTCTAAATGGAGATCTTTCATACAAAACTTCCTCTCTTAAAAGAACAACACCATATGTTCATCATCACTATACACACCATTCATTTTTATAGCCCTTTTTTCAATTCCGTATGTTTTAAATCCCATTGATTCATATAATCGTTTGGCTGGTTCGTTCGTTGACACAACCCCTAAATTCAATTGCTCTAGCTTCATCTCTTTTGCCCTTTCAATTGCTTTACGTATTAAATCACGTGCAAGACCACTTCTTCGATTTTCAGTATCTACATACATTGCAACGATATGTCCTTTATGCTTATATGCGTCTTTTTCTTCTGTTAATAAAGTAACAACCCCAACTAAACGATTTTCATTATTAAAAGCACCAAATGTAAAACTACTGTTGGATGAAAGATTACTAGCAACTCGTTCAAGAGGGTTTTCTTGACGTACTGCTTCTTCATAAGTCGTTATAAATGCTTCTGGATTTACTTGTAGTGCTTGTAAACGCAACTCCCAATATTTTTTTGCATCCGCTTTTGTAAGTAATCGAATCATTTTATTTTCCCCTTTTTAATTTACATAATATTTTTATAGGTTATTATTTTTTGATTCATACTCTTCTTTTAATATACTGTAACGATAGCGATGAATGAACTTTCCCTGTCTCAATCGATCATTTCTCATTAACCCTTCGCATACAAATCCGGCACTTTCATAACTCTTTTTAGCTTTTGTATTATCTTCATCTACACGTAACCAAATTTTCTCCAATTCAAACTGAGAAAAACCTATTTGTAACATGCTGTTTAGAGCTGCCATTCCAAATCCTTTACCCCAATAGTCTTTATTTCCAATCGCAATTCCTAGTTCAGCATTTTTATTTGTTTTATCAAAATTTTTAAGGTCTACCCATCCAATATGTATACCTGTCTCAGTAACGATTGCCCTTTGTTCATAACCATTTTTTCGACTTATACAAGCTTCAATCCAGTTTCTCGTATCTCCACGAGTGAACGGAGGATATTGATCTGGTAAAACTAAATGCTTTGTTACATCTCTATCTAATGACCATTGATAGCGATCTTCTACATCATCTAGTGTCAATTCTCTTAATTGAACATATGGTACATTCATTTTTTTCTCCTCTCTTTATTTACCAATAGAAAATCCTTCGAACACTCTTCCACCATACTGTTCTAACGTCTTTTCTATAAAATGAATTAATTCATTTTTCTCTCCCGTTTTATAAAAATGATCAAAAGCGGCTACAAATTTGTTTGCATATTGCTCATCATATCTTTTTAGCACTCTAATAAACCATTTTGAACTCCCAAGCCACTTACCATTTACTCTTAATACATATTCATGTACTAAATCGGCTAATAAATTAGCGATAAACAATTCTTCTTCTCTTTTTGTTGCACCAATAAAGTCATCTAAAGTATCCGTAATAAAATATCGCTTCTGCTTAATCGTTTCTTCGGTCCATTTAGCTGGTCCTTTATGTAGTAAATCATTCGCTTCTTTTTTTAATTTCCCAACAATTTCCTGTTCCCCTTTTAAGGCAATCCCTTCTGAAACTAATTGTGGTAACGACGGCCTCCCTCGATCACAATCCATTTTGAAAAAGGTTTTATATGTTTCGAAATTATGAACAAACACCTCAACAGGCCATCCATTACTATAGAAAGATTCTCTATAGCAAGAAGTTAAACTTTGATCGACTATTACAATGTCAAGGTCAGATGTTTTCGTCGCTTCTCCTCGTGCAACGCTTCCGCCGAGTAAAGCTACATCACAATTCGGAAATTGTAATGTAATTATGTTTTGTGCTGCTTCAATTGGTTTCATAACCGATCCTCTTTTCTTATTTCACTTTCTTTTTTTCAGCTCTTTCTCTCGCTTTTTTTATATAGCTTTCTGCATCTGGTGTTTTACATGATGTTGCACCATGATCAACCTCTATTTTTCCAATTTCACTTGCAATTTCAATCGCTTGTCGCTCTAAGTCTTCATTACGAATTCCTATTGCGATTAAAGCACTATTCATCGCTTCTTTTTTTCTATTTTTTTCATTATGTATATTTTCTTTAATCTCTTCTAAGTACGGAGAGAAGAAATCATCATGTAACGTTTTATTTTTAATCGCTATATTTGCTAATAAAGACCAGCCAGCTCTTCCAATCCATTCATCATTAGACTTTATCCACTCTTCCATTCTTTCTATTGCAATTGGCGAAGTACATATAGATGTCATCAGAACATCCATTAAACAGTAATAATCAACATCCTGAATCCAACTATTAAGCTGTTCTGTCGTTATTTTTTTCGGGTCTAAAATATAAGTTGCTAATGTCATTGCGTCCATATTTTTCGTTTCCCACAATTCAACTGCTAAATCGTGATCTTTTTTTATCTTCTTTTTTAACAATTTTAAATTCGCAAAACTAACTCCAAATAACGGCTCTTTCGCTCCGTGGTTTTTATACGTTTTTCGATTTTGTTCTGTTCCATATTCCTCTAGTTGCTGCATTACTTCCTCAAGTAACATATACCCACCTCTTTATCTTTTATGTTGACTGTATATATGTATGTACGATATATTCTACATTACTTTTTGTTTTTCCTATATTCATTTTTAAAATACGGTATGTGAAATTTCTAAACATTGCACAGCTATACCATCAAAAAACTGTACATGTTAAACATACAGTTTTTTGATGGTATCAATTTTGCGTAGAATAAAATATAAACTACGAAAGAACTTTTAATGGTCCTCTCAATCACCTATTTTTTTCAACTGAATTTTTTACATCTGACCACTCTTCTATTGACCCTGCGTCCGGAAAAACTGTAACTACATTAAAATTCGCACCTTTTTCTTTCCCAATTTGTTTAGCTGCTAATAAATTCGCTGCCGCAGAAGTTCCTATTTTTATACCAGTATCTTTGTAAAAACGTGCCATTTCATACAGGGTATCTTCATATGAATAAGTCCATTGTTTTTCTATCAAATTTTCTTCCTGTTCTATGAAATGTTGTTTCCTTCCTAAGCCGAACCCACCTGATCCAGCATATTTCTTTAAATCATTTGGTGGTTGTTCCGAACCATAAGGCAATTCAGCAGGCATTACTAAATGTAGTTCAACATTTTTTGTATAATTCTTTATTGCTGTATAGACTCCCATTAGAGTTCCACCAGTACCAGCAGATGCTACCCATGCATGTATTGGTTTTCCAATCATTTGTGCAATAATTTCTCGCCCTGTACCTTCTATATGACTTACTAGATTTGCATTATTATAATGTTGGAATAAAAAATATAATTCTGGCTTTTGTTTGCTAATCTCTATTGTTTTCTCAATTACTGCGTAGAACCCTTTACATTTATCAACTAAGATTACGTTAGCACCATAACGATCAAGTTCATTTAATAGAGATTTATCGGTTCCAGAACTTAAAACTAACGTGCATTGAATCCCTAAATAATTACAAATACACCCAATTGACCTCGCTAAGCTTCCACCACTATACTCTAAAATATTTTGTTTTTTGTCCGCTTCTTGTAAATATTTATTAATCATTCCAAGTGCTGCCCTATCCTTAATCGATCCTGTAGGGTTATGCCATTCACATTTAGCATAGATAGAAAGATCCTTCGTTTCTTTGCATTCTAATTTCACGAGCGGTGTATTTCCAACATGTTTAGAAAACGCTTCAAAATGGTTTACTATCATACTTTTATACCTCCTTCATAAATTATGTTTACTACATTTGTTCTTAGCCAAAATACTTTCTACATTTTAATAACTCTCTCAATAAAAATTTCTTATATAAAAATCCCTACAAACACTGTAGGGATTTATGTCTAAATCATTTTGTTACACTCTATTTCATATGAAAATAGTTTTCTTATTCAGATGCATTCATAAGCACAATTCTCCAACCGTCTGGATCCTCTATTGTGGTTCCTTTCTCTATCCAATACGGGTTTTCAGGTTCTACCTCATGATAGCCCATATTACTTAATCGATTCACTATCTTTTCAATTTCATCTTTAATAGGCATATAAAAAACTAGTAAATTATCTTTTGTCGGTGCCGGACATGGACTTCCATTAACATGTGTAGTAAACTCCAAATGATACTCTTCATCTGGTAAGCCAAACATAACCCCATCATATCCTTCATGATTGTGAAATTCCCCTATACGTTTTAAACCTAATCCTGTTTCATAAAAACTTATCACTTCTTCAAATTTATCTGTTGGTCTTGCAATTCTAAATTGAACCCAATTCTTCATGCAAATCTCCTCCTTTTCATTTTCCAAAGCTTTATAGTAATTAGTATAGGTTACATATATTCCCTTTAACATCCCTCATTAGTGTGAACTTCCTAAGTTGAAAGACCTATTAGTTAATAAACAATAGGACTTTAGTATAAAATTCATATAAAATTAGTTATATAAATATAGAGATGAATTACAAGCTATTACGTATGAAATAGTTCTCCTTGCAGGGCCTTTATATACCGATCAGCAGATCTTTGTACAGCTTTATTCGCATCTTCCACCACACCATGAAATGCATTATATAGTCGACTAAATTGGATATCTTTTACCTTCTCTGCCATATCTCTAACTTTATTCGCTGGTAATGGAATGAGATTGGGATAACTATACATAAAACTTACCCATTTCCGATCCGAAACTACTTGTATAATATCACCTGATAACAAAATACCTTTCCCTTCATTACCGTCTTTCCAATGTATAACAGTTCCACCCTTAAAATGGCCTCCTAAGCGATGCAATGTAAGTTCTTCCGATAATATCAGATGCTCCCCAGACCAAAATTTAATTTGCTTACTCGGACGAACCACCCACTCTTTATCATCTTCATGAATATAAATAGGTACATTGAATGTTTCCGCCCATTTAACTTGTGTAGAGTAATAATGTGGATGAGAAAGTGCTATTGCTTGAATACCACCTAAATCATATATACGTTGTATCGTTTTATCATCTAAATAACTAATGCAATCCCACATAACATTTAGAGTTTTACTTTGTATTAAAAATGCTGTTTGTCCAATCGCAAATTTAGGTTTAGTAGTAATGCTATACAAACCGCTTTCTTCTTTTATTATTTCGTTTTTGTATAAATTGCTATTTTGCATCGTTTCTAATGTTGTCCATGACTGCCCAATTGGATTAACATATTGTCTTTCCTCATTACAAATTTTACAGCGAGAAGGTGCTTCTTCATTTTCGGGATACTGTACTCCACATGTAGTGCAAATATAATTATCCATATTCCCACTCCTTTTTTCATGTAATTGTTTCTTTACCAATATTTTAATAAAAAACAAAAATATTCGAATCAATAATTGGAACGAAAATGAAATGATACGAAAGTATGATTTGGTGATTGAAAGTTTAAATAATAAAGTTTAAATTCATCCTATTTTTCAAAACTGCAATTGATATAAAATCTTGCATACTTTTGAGTAAACTTTTTTACACTTGTAAAAAAGTTTTTTTGCATTTCCCTACCTATAATTGCTAATATAGTAGAGTAGAACTTTTATAGAGAGAAGGAAAATTATGCACAATGGAATTCGAATGACAACTTTAGTAAAAAGGGCTATGTTAGTTTGTGCGGGGGTATTATTCACATACGAAGTGGCTTTTGGATCAGTACATACTGCTCTAGCTAGTACAGAGGATGAAGCAAAATCTGTTCAACTTGTAAGTGAGATTCAAACATCTCTTGCTCCGAAAGAAGCTCCAAAACATTATAACGGGCAAGTTAGAAAAGTCGCTTATTTAACATTTGATGACGGTCCTGGAAAATACACAGCTGAGCTTTTAGATATGTTAAAGAAAGAAAATGCAAAAGCAACATTCTTCCTAATTGGTTCAAACGTAAAAGCTTTCCCTGATCTTGTAAAACGCGAAGATGCTGAAGGTCACTACGTTGGGATGCACAGTATGACTCATAACTACAAGAAACTCTACACTGAAGGTCATTACGTAGATGAAATGAAGGAAGACCAAGGCTTAATCGCTGGTGTTTTAGGTAAATCACCAGTATTAACTCGTCCATCTTACGGCTCTATGCCAGGATTAAACGAAGCTCTTCGCAACAAAGTTGTAGAAAATGGCTTAAAAGTTTGGGATTGGACAATTGATTCTTTAGACTGGAAATATAACAAAATGCAAGTTGATGCTGCATCTGCTAAAATTGTAGAAAACGTGTTACATGGTGCTACAAATCCAACAGAAGTTATCCTTATGCATGATATTCATCCACAATCAGTAAAAGCAGTTCCTGGAATTATTAAAGGACTGAAAGAAAAAGGATATGAATTAGAAGCATATAATGAGAACGAACACTTCCCATTAAACTTCTGGCATGATAATCGTATGTAATGAAAAGACTTGATTTCCTTTAGCTGGGAATCAAGTCTTTTTATCATTTTGGGAATTACTCCTCGTATATTCGACTCAAACTCCCCCTTCTCTAATATCAATAAAAATTCAAAATCACATGTTATACTATAATTTAGTTTAAATAAGTAGGTGCCATATGATCGTATATACAGTACAAACTGAAGAAGCATGGAAACAATTTAAGAAACTTGGTTATTTAGAAGGTAATAAAGAATTCATCGATCCAGACGATGTATATTCATATGACTGGATGGTGCGCGTCGCTAAAACAAGATTGCATCATTACGAAGGTAACTATCCTATTTGGGTCTGGGAAGCAAATAATTACCCAAATCGAAATCATAAAGCTTGGGGTAGAACAAATTCAAAAATGGTAATTTTAACACTAGATGTACCGAAAGAATGGGTACTATGGAGCTATTTTGACTATTGGTGCTGTGCTATGACTGATGGATCAACATATTTACATACAAAAAATAAGTGTACTTTAGATGAATGGTATACATATATGGATAAAGAATACGGGATAATATTTGATTTCGACTATTTATTATCTCATCCTGATTGGTGTCTAGGTAAAGAGGATTCGTTAGAAAAACAAGGTGTTATCGGCAAAACACCCCTTTCCTTCGTGAAAAAAGTAAGACGTTTTCGTGCTAAGACAGATAAGTCTATTAGTAAAATTCGAAGTGATAACTGGGATAATAGAAAAGAAAACCGCATTAAAAAGATGAATCGAAAATTAAGAAAGCGAAACGATAAACAAAAAAGAATACAAAAGCGACTTATACGAAATTAAAACATATATCAAAATACAGTAAGAAATTATGGATTGAATATACAAATTCAATCCTATTTTTTATATTATCAACACTTTAGCACATATTACTCTTAAGGAGTGATGTGTATATGGATTTTCTTTCAGCCGAATATTTGTCCGCCCTACTTGCCATCATTGTAATTGATTTAGTGTTAGCCGGTGATAATGCCATTGTAATTGGATTAGCAGCAAGAAGATTACCGAAAGATCAGCAAAAGAAAGTTATTATATGGGGAACTATCGGGGCAATCGCGATTAGAGCCCTCGCTACCTTAGTTGTTGTTTGGTTGTTAAAAATACCAGGGCTACTTCTAATTGGTGGTGTACTCCTTATATGGATTGCTTATAAATTAATTGCTGAAGGCAAAGATCATGATATTAAGGCCGAAGAAGGATTTTGGTCTGCTATTAAAACCATTATTATTGCTGATGCGTTAATGGGCATCGATAATGTACTCGCTGTTGCAGGAGCTGCCCATGGTAACTTTTCTTTAGTAATCATCGGATTATTAGTGTCTATTCCAGTAGTCGTATGGGGCAGTACATTGATTTTAAAATGGGTAGATCGTTTTCCTGTCATCATTACGATTGGAGCAGCCGTTTTAGCTTATACTGCCGCGAAAATGATTGTAGATGAGAAATGGTTCGCTGGATTTTTCGAAAGTAACCCTTTGGTTAAATGGGCATTTATCATTATTATCATCATCGGCGTAGTTTTCTTCGGAAAGGCTAAACAAAAAGCAACAGCTGGTTCTGTCTCATAATGATGGTATATTTACAAATAAAAGGCGCTATTCATATGAATAGCGCCTTTTATTATTTATTTAGCTTCCCCTTCCGGAGTCGTTTTTACCTTCGTTTTGTTTTTATCGCGGTTGTTATAGTTATACTTCGAACGATCTACTGGAGTGAATCCTTCCGGTGTGTAGAATCGTAATAAGTCACCATTCACGACTTGGTCAGAGTATTTTAGTGAGTTTTGAACCATTTGTTCATTTTTCTTTATTTCATCTGTAAATTCTACAGGTTTTCCAGTAGTTGTATCATAGTATTTGCCGTTTAGTGCAGTAACTGTTGGGCTTACGTAGTTACCGTTACGGAACGCAACGACTTGTTTATGATCTGGTGATAATAAATCAGAACCGAATTGAACATAATTCTTTGTATCTGTACCTAGTAAGTGTAATAGCGTTGGAAGAACGTCAATTTCACCACCGTATTGATGTTGTACGCCACCTTTCACTCCTGGTACACGAACGATTAATGGTACACGTTGTAACTGTGCATTTTCAAATGAGTTCATTTCTTTACCCATTACTTTTGACATTGCTGCGTTATGATTATCTGAAATACCGTAATGGTCTCCGTACATAACAATAATTGAGTTATCATATAAACCAGATTGTTTCAAGTAATCGATGAAGCCTTTTACAGATTCATCTAAATAGCGTGCTGTTTGGAAGTACGTATCTACTGATGAATCACCTGTTGTTGCTGGTTCAATCGTTGCTTCTGCCTTATCGATTGGATAAGGGAAATGGTTCGATAACGTAATAAACTTCGTATAGAACGGTTGTTTCAACGTTTGTAATAACGGAATAGATTCATTAAAGAACGGTTTATCTTTTAACCCGTAGTTTACTACGTCTTTTTCATTCATATCGTAGTATGACGCATCAAAGAATTTATTAAAACCAAATGATTTATAAATATCGTCACGGTTCCAAAATGTTTTGTAGTTACCGTGGAATACTGCTGATGTGTATCCTTGTTGTCCTAAAATAGCTGGTGCTGATTGATACGTATTATGAGATTTCGTTGTAAAGACAGAACCTTGCGGTAAACCAAACATTGAATTCTCTAACATAAACTCCGCATCAGATGTTTTCCCTTGTCCTGTTTGATGGAAGAAGTTATCAAAATAAAGTGTATTCGCATCTTTTGTAAATGAGTTTAAGAACGGTGTAACTTCTTGACCATTTAATTTGTAATCAATTAAGAAGTTTTGGAATGACTCTAAATGAATGTAAATTACGTTCATTCCCTTTCCTTTACCGAAATACTCAGGATTTGGACTTGCATAAGTTGATGTTAAATAATTTCGTACTTCTGTCATATTATCGCCATCAGCTAATGCTCGTTCTGTCGATGCTTTCGCACTTTGAATTCCATCATAAATTGTGTAGTTGTATGCACCTAAATATTTCACAATATAATTACGGTCAAACGTTCTTGTTAATAATTCAGGACGGTCAGACTCTGCAAGACCTAAGTTAACACTGAATAATAAAATACCTGCTACAAATACTAGAGATAATTTATGCTTCGCAACACGAATTGGTTTTGGATTTGCAAATTTTGTTGCGACTAACACAATTAATATAATCGTGTCTAAGAAGTATAATGGATCATAAAGATGTAGCAACGCAAGAATACTACCACCTAAATCTCCAAAGTTATTCGTTTGTGTTAATGTCGGGAACGTAATAAAGTCACTGAAAAAGCGATAGTATACTACGTTTGCGTATAAAAGAATCGACAATAACAAATTAATGATAATTAACCAAATATAAGATCGTTTCCCTTTTGCAAATAATGCAAGTCCTAAAAATAGAACTGCTGAACTAAGCGGGTTAAAAAACAGCAAGAATTTTTGAATTGTGTTTGAAATTCCTAAATTGAATTCCGTTACATAAGCTGCATATGTTTTGAGCCACAATAAAATAACGGCAAACAGAAAGAATCCAAAATGATTGCTTAACACGCTTTTGCTCTTTAATAAGAACTGTTTCATTTCTCCACCTCTTTTGATCATCCAAGGCTTATTTTTTTATAAGTCTGTCTCTCTATTCAAATTTTCTTCTTCAAATAGATTATCTTTATTTAACTATATGAAGAATATTAGTAATTATAATTTGAAGCTAGTATTTATTCAACTATTTCTTTCTAGACATTTTGACCTTGGTTTCTATTTAACAAAATAAATTTGTAACATTTCCTGTTTTCTCCCAAGATTCATCCACTAATTATGACAACCCATACTATATACCTTTATAAACTCATTCGCAAACTATTCTATCTCCAAATTTGGTACATATTTCACATGACAAAATAATACGATTTGATTATATTACTCTACTTACATTTCCCTTCTTCAACTAACTCTTTAAATCTTAAAGTCATTACATCCCTTCATACATGAAAAAATTCTCCTGTTCATTAATATTATATTTGAATAATTATTCATTTGACCGACCAGCGATGTTACGTTTTCTCGACAAAAAAACTCGCTCTAAAAAGAGCGAGTTTTTTCATTATATATTATTGACCTTTGTACATTGCATCTACTTGTTTTTGAAGTTCCTCATTTTCTAAGAACTCATCATAAGTAGCCTCTTTATCGATTACACCGTTTGGTGTTACTTCGATAATGCGGTTTGCAATTGTTTGCACGAACTGATGGTCATGAGATGTGAATAAGATTGTACCTTTGAATGCAATTAAACCGTTATTTAATGCTGTGATTGACTCAAGGTCTAAGTGGTTCGTTGGATCGTCAAGTGTGATTACGTTCGCACCACTTAACATCATTTTAGATAACATACAACGAACTTTTTCGCCTCCAGATAATACAGAAACGTTCTTCTTAACTTCTTCACCTGAGAATAACATACGGCCTAAGAAACCACGTAAGAAGCTTTCAGACTCATCTTGTGGAGAGAATTGACGTAACCATTCAACTAAGTTGTAATCACTGTTCTCAAAGTACTTAGAGTTATCTCTTGGGAAGTAAGATTGAGAGGTTGTAACACCCCATTTGAATGAACCGCTATCCGGCTCCATTTCACCCATAAGAATTTTAAATAATGTTGTCATCGCAATATCGTTACGGCCGATAAATGCAACTTTATCACCTTTATTTAAAGTGAAGTACACATTATCTAACACTTTTTCACCATCAATTGTTTTAGAAAGACCTTCAACAGTTAATAAGTCATTTCCTACTTCACGCTCAGGTGTGAAGCCAACGAATGGGTAACGACGTGATGACGGTCTAATATCATCTAATGTAATTTTGTCTAATAATTTTTTACGAGAAGTTGCTTGTTTCGCTTTAGAAGCGTTTGAACTAAAGCGTGCAATGAAGTTTTGTAACTCTTTTACTTTCTCTTCTTTTTTCTTATTAGCATCTTGTGTTAATTTTAAAGCTAATTGGCTTGACTCATACCAGAAGTCATAGTTACCAACATAAAGTTGAATTTTACCGAAATCAAGGTCAGCCATGTGCGTACATACTTTATTTAAGAAGTGACGGTCATGGGATACTACGATAACTGTGTTTTCAAAGTTCATTAAGAAGTTTTCTAACCATTGAATCGCTTTTAAGTCCAAGTGGTTGGTAGGCTCATCTAATAATAGAATGTCAGGTTGACCGAATAAAGCTTGAGCAAGTAATACTTTTACTTTCTCTGCCCCAGTTAATTCTGACAATTTCTTATCATGAAGATCTTCACCAATACCTAAACCTTTAAGAAGAATTGCAGCTTCTGACTCAGCTTCCCAACCGTTAAGCTCAGCGAACTCACCTTCAAGTTCAGCAGCGCGCATTCCATCTTCATCACTAAAGTCTTCTTTCATGTAAATAGCATTTTTCTCTTGCATTACTTTGTAAAGTTGCGTGTGACCCATAATTACTGTTTCTAATACTGGGAACTCTTCATATTCGAAATGGTTCTGTTTTAATACTGCTAGACGCTCACCTGGCGTAATATGTATGTCACCTGTTGATGGTTCAATTTCCCCAGATAAAATCTTTAGAAATGTAGATTTACCAGCACCGTTTGCTCCGATTAAACCGTAGCAGTTACCTGGCGTGAATTTTATGTTAACATCTTCAAATAATTTGCGATCCGCGAAACGCAAACTAACGTTACTTACTGTAATCATTTGTGTCCTCCTACTAATACCGCTTATTTCAGCGTTTTCTCACCGATTGTCTTAAAAAATCGCATATTACGACTCAATTATTGTAGACTATAGCTATTATATAGTAGAAGCTGGATGAATAGCAACGGTTGATTACCTTTCTACAATGAAATCGGATAGTTTTTGTCCATTCCCCTAGCTATTGTATGTATATCATCGACCTCTTTCTCATATAACCTTTCACTGCTCATTCTGTCATACATCGGATTCATTTTCATCTGAAATATTATATACCGAAAAAACTGTAGAGAAATCATTCCCTACAGTCTCTTCTTATTTCTTATTTTCTCTTTGTAACTCTTCATTTTACTCGTTAACCCTATTAACGCCGGTAATAATATCGGCATCACAATTAAAGCTAATAGAAGAAGTGCAACGCCAACTACGGATGCTACTTGTATAAGCGTTAATACACCTGAAGGGATTAATGCAGCAAATGTACCACCTAAAATAAGTGCCGCTGATAATACGACTCCTCCGATATGACGAGAAGCAGTTACAATTTTCGTCGCTGGGTCCCCTTCTAACTCATTGTATCTCATCATTACAAAAATACTATAATCCACTCCTAAAGCGACAATCATTATGAAACTAAAGAATGGAACATTCCAGCTTAATGAATCTACATGTAAAATATGCGTACTAATTTGTTCACTTATCCCTAATGATGCAAAGTAAGCTATTAGTAACGATCCAATAATAAAGATGGTGTTTAATAATGAACGTGTAATCACAATTAATACAATCGCGATTCCAATTAACATAATTGTAGCTGTACGTAAGAAATCTTGCCCAGTTACTTCTTTTAAATCAACGTTTCTAGCTGTCGTTCCTCCGATTGCTGTTTTCGCATGATTTAATTCCGACCCCTTCAAAGTACCATCTATTGTGTTATTGATTTCTTGAATAATTGGCATCGCTTCTTTTGAATACGGATTTACATCTAAAATGATTGTCATTTTAGCAGTCTTTCTATCATGTGACATGTACGTATTCAAAGCTTTTTGGAAATCTTCTCCCTCCAAAACTTCTTTTGGAATATAGAATTTCTCAGAGCTTTTTGATTCGTTCAGTTCTCCTAAATATTTCTGAGCATCCCCTAGGCCATTACTTACCTTTTCAAGGCCTTCTGTACTTTTAGTTAGTCCGGATTGTAATTGACCCATCTGTTCTTGCAAGTCTTTCAGTCCGGTTAATAGCTGACCTTGCCCATCGTTTATTTTCGTTAATCCGGTTTGTAACTCAGATGACTTGTTCGCAATTTGTTTTGAACCTGAAGCACCTTCATTTAATCCATTTTTAAGATCAGCTGCTCCTTTTTGTAACTTAGTAACTCCATTGTTCATTTCTTTTAAGCCATTATCCACTTTCAATAACGATTGATTCGCTTCTTTAAATGATCCCATCGCCGCATTATGCTGCGCTTTCAATTTATTTAATTCATTTGAAAGCCCACCTAATTGCTTTTGAGCCTCTTTAGCAATTCCTATCGTCTGCAGAATGTTAGGATCATTTGCTAATTCTGGTTTCGTTTGAATGAAATTGTTCATTAACATTTCAATTTGTTCATAACCTTTCTTCGCACCGTCAATCGCTTGAGAAATACTTCCGAAGTATTGATCGTAAGAACTTAAACCTTTTTCTAACTGTGTATAGCCAGCATGAAGTTGTGAAGTTGCTTGAGATAATACACTTATATTTTCATTTACTGAAGTTAACCCACTCTCAATTTGCTGCGCACCTTGTGCTCCGTCATTTATGCCATTGGATAATTGATTTAAAGCTGTTCCTAATGCTGATACACCACTTTTCGCTTCATTTGTTCCATCAATTAACTTTTGAACGTTCGCAAGACTATTTGAGTCCTTATTACCCATCTTATCTTTCGCAGTAGTTAATCCATCATTAATTTCCTTTATACCACCATTGGCATCTCCTAAACCTGTATTTAGTTCACCCGCTTGTTTATTTATATATAGTTCTTTAATCCTATCACCAGTTGGACGTGTCGGTGAATATACTTCTGAAACACCTTTTACTTTCAAAATCTTATCAGTTAGTTCATCTAAAGTTTGAAGCGAACTCGCCTCATCTAACTTGTTATTCGATTGAATGACTAACGTACTTGGTGAAGAAAAACCAGGTGGAAAATGTTCTTCTATTACGTTAATCCCCATTTTCGACTCATATTTATTGTCTACTTCAAATAAATCGTTGTAATTAAGTGTATTAGAATACTTTAATATGAAAGGAATTGATATCACGAATACAATAATTAAAGCTACAAATGGTCTCACTACTGAGTTTTTCGCAAAGAATCCCCATAGACGACTGTCTTCATGACCTTTAAATGTTTTAACGGGATAAAACATCCCTTTTCCTAAAAGCACCATAAAAAACGGATTTAACGTAGTTAATACTAGTAATAAAACTGCGACACCAATTGCTACCGCTGAAGTAGATTGATATAGTTTAAAACTCGCTAAAGCAAGAGATGCAAAACCAATTAGTACTGCTATCCCGCTATATAAAACGGTTTTCCCTGCCGATTTAAATGTTTCTTTCGTAGCCAAAAATGCGTTTTCTTGTTTACTTAATTCTTCTTTAAATCTCGTAAATAATAAAATGTTATAGTCTGTTCCAACCCCAAACAGGACAACAACAACAAACACTTGTGTAAAGTTAGAAAATGGAAAATTAAATTGATCTACTAAATGAGCAATAATCCCCATTGAAACTAAATATGATACCCCAACAGTAAGAAGAGAAACAATTGGAACAATAGGTGAACGGAATACAATGATTAATATTACAAGAATGAAAATGATTGAAATAACTTCAGTCTTTTTCACTCCTTCTTGAGAAGATGTAAGGAAATCTCCTGCTATTAAATCACTTCCTGTTAAGTACGTTGTTACCCCTTTCGTTTTCACTTTATTATGAAGGTTATTTGTAACTTTCGATATTTCACCATGCTTTTTATCTATCGATATTTGCGTTAAAATAGTCGTATTATCTTTAGAAACTAATTGTTTCTCTAATTCTTTATTATCTAAATGTGAAACAACTTCTTTAATTCCTAATTGTTCTTTTTCATTTTGCAAAGCGTTGATTGTTTTTATTATTTCCTCTTTTTGCTCAGTCGTTAAAGCTGTTTTACTGTCACTATTAAAAACAACTATAATGTCATACTTTTCTGTCCCGTCTTTATCCATTTCTTTTATCATTTTGTCAGCAATACTACTTTGTTCTGTATTAGGAATCGTAATGTGCCCTTTTTCTTTCACTAATTTATCCATATTAGGCATCGTTACGATCATTGTAATGGTAATAACTATCCATAATAGAAAAGATAAACTTCTCCAATTTTTCAGCTTGCTCATTTGCATCATCTCCCGCGATTAAAATTTACGTTAGTTACGGAATGAATATTCATTCCTATTATTCTATTACATTATTTGTAAACTCTATTAAACTAGTCTTTCCGGAATGAATATTCATTCCTTTAGTTGCACAAATACCCTCTCCTACTCTCATTTTTTAATTCTATTTAGGAATGAATATTCATTCCTGTCCTTATAAAGCTATAGAATCAAATGATTCTAATAGCGTTCCAAGAGCTTTCTTCCAATTCTTTTACTAACTCTTTCGAGTATTCTAATTGCCCTGTTGCAATTACTTTCGTTAATTTTTCTAACGGTTGATATACAATAATAATTAAAGCAACTGGAGGCAATGGACGAAGCAAACCTTTTGCGATTCCATCTTCAATAATATTCATAAAGAAGCCTATAAAATCGTCAAATATTTTCTTACTCTGCTCATCAAGAAAATAACTATCACAGTGAGAATTTGTAAATAAAAAAGCATCCACATTGTTTCTCGCAAATTCAAATAAACGGTTATACGTATGACTAAACTGTTCACGAATATTTGCTTCAACAGGAAAATCCGTTTTTATCATTTCAGAAAGCTGTAACATACTTTTTGAAAATAATGAGTTAACAAGCGCCTCTTTATTTTCAAAATAGCGATAAATAGTACCCGCACCGACATTTGCTTTTTCAGCGATCATTGGAATTGTCGTACCATCGTAACCACGCTCTGCAAAAAGTTGCATCGCAGCATCAAAAATATCCTCTTGTTTGTTTTTAGCCATTTTTTCCACCTCTATTTTCAGGAATGAAAATTCATTCCGTTTTTAATTATAAATTACAGGGAATAAAAGTCAAGTGCGTGACAACGTATAGTTGCGATTCTATTCTCTTGTATGTGAATAAAATTATATCAGCGATTTTCAGGATATATCAACTTACCGACAAAAATTAATACAATGAGATGGAGCTATCCCAAAATTTTGTTCGAAACAACTCCATCTTATATGCAAATTAAAAGAAATCATAAATAAACGACTTGCGCACTGGTACTACATTCTCAAATGCCCGTATTTCCTCTTCGCTTCCGCTAATTAATTCTAATTCATTTAGTTCTAATGGGCGTTTGTATCCAAGCAGTATTGTAGATAGTGCATTTATATCTAGGTTGATCCCTTTATCCATTGGTTCTTCTATAATTGCTATTTCATAATTTGCAAGTCTCACCGATACATTATTCCACGGTGCAAATGAATCTGTAATATGTAAAATGACTTCTTGTTGTACATTGTTCCAGTTTAACTCATACTGTTTTAAGAACTGCTCTACATCTACAATTCTTCCCATAAAATATGGTTTTATTTCTGTTTTCACACGTGGTTCTTGCAATGTATATAACAACTGTTCGTTTTCACTTACTGTCATTTCAAGCTCTTTAATCATAGAATCATGCTGGCAAATAAAATTCCATAGACCATTTCGTGCTTCATTATGCAGTGGAACAAATTCATCTACTGTCATTTTATAGTTTTCTATTTTATATAACATATAGCCGGCTGCACTTTTATTTTCATCGTAATAAATTGCTAATGTTAAATCCTCATAAACAGCTTGTAACCACCATTTTTCATTGCGAACTAGCATACCAGAAAAATGTTCTGCAAATGTTTCATAAAGCTTCTCGACCTCTTCTGGGTGATTTTCTTTATTGAAACGTTTCACAGTACCATTCACTTGTTTTTTCATAACTAAATCACTCTTTGTCAAATGACATACGAGAAGATTCGCACAAAGTTCCCAGCCGTATTTACGGTAAAATGTAACAGCAAATGGGTGTAACATAGAGACTGTAAAGCCATCTTTTTTCATTGTTTGAAGTGAATGTTGAAGTAGCTCTTTTACATACCCACTTCTTCTGTACTCTGGATACGTCGCTACTCCTGCAACGCCACCCATTTTAAATTTTTCTTTACCTATGTAAATATGAAACGGGATGAGGTGTAGTTTTGCAGCTAAGTCCTCACCTTCCATAATGCCGTATATTTCATGACTTTCCTTCATTTTTGTAAGTTGCTGCTGTAATCGTTCCTCATCTACTTTATATTGAAAAGCGTATTCTGATAAACGTAATGCTTCTCTGAATTTATCTTCTTTTAATTGTATGACATTCATATAATTCTCCTCCATTCCCTTTTTGAATTGTATCATAATTCTCACTATTATAGTTCGGTAAGTGAAATTACAAGGACGTTTTAACAAAAAAGCAGATACATCACGTATCTGCTTTCCACCCTTTTTATTTAGCTAACTTTTGAAGTTCGTCAAAGAATGTAGGATATGATACACCTACTGCTTCTGCATCTTCAATAATTGTTTTTCCTTCTGCTAGGCAGCCAGCAATTGCAAGCATCATTCCGATACGGTGATCACCATAACTATTTACTGTATTGCCTTTTAGAGCTGATTTTCCGTAAATGATCATACCGTCATCAGTTGCTTCTATGCGAGCTCCTAGTTTCGTTAACTCAGCAACTACTGTATCAATACGGTTTGTTTCTTTTACTTTTAATTCGTGTGCATCTTTAATTACTGTAATTCCTTCTGCTTGCGTTGCCGCTAATGCGATTACAGGAATCTCATCGATTAATCTAGGGATAATATCTCCGCCAATTTCAATTCCTTTTAATGAAGATGTTTCGATTGTAATATTTGCAGCTGGTTCTGATGCCCCTTCGTTAATTAGGTCTACAGTGAACGTAGCACCCATTTTTTCTAAAACATCAATAATACCTGTACGGGTTGGATTCATTCCTACATTTTGTAATACTAGTTTACTATTTGGGATGATTGCACCTGCTACTAAGAAAAATGCTGCTGATGATACGTCACCGGGCACTTGAATATCTGTTGCTGTTAATTTTTGTCCACCTGACAGCTTCACTGTTTTCCCTTCGCGAGTTACTTTAACACCAAATGCTTCGAGCATTCTTTCCGTATGGTCGCGTGAAATATGTGGTTCTGTAACAGCTGTTACACCTTCTGCACGAAGACCTGCAAGTAAAATAGCTGACTTTACTTGTGCACTTGCAACAGGAGAAATATATTCAATTGCTTTTAAATCTCCGCCACGTATTGTTAACGGTGTAAATGTTCCTTCTTCTCGGCCGTCTATGTTTGCGCCCATTTGTTTTAATGGGTTTGTTACACGCTTCATCGGTCTTTTTGCGATAGATTCATCACCTTGTACGCAAGAGAAAAATGGTGTGTTAGCTAATATACCTGACATTAATCGGATTGTTGTACCAGAATTACCAACATCTAATACAGCTTTCGGTTCTTGTAAACCTTCTAATCCTTTACCAACTACAGTAACCTCATCACCGTTTTGCGTAATTTCTACTCCCATTTCTTTAAAACATGAAATCGTACTTAAACAGTCTGCACCGGGCAAGAAACCTTTAATTGTTGTTTTCCCTTCTGCAATAGAACCGAACATAACAGCACGGTGTGAAATGGATTTATCACCTGGGATTGTAATATTGCCATTCAATCCGTTATTAACAGGTTGTATTGTTCTTTCTTTCACGTTTTTCACCTTCTCATTTAAATTGTTTCATAAGTTTGGTATTCTTCTTCTCCAAGCGCTAGTTTTGCTTTCATACGATCTTCTTCCCTTTGGAAGCTAATACGTAATACCCCAAGCAGTCCTTCACGCGCTTCTAATATTTGCAAGTTCGTAATACTAATTTCCTCGCGCGCTAAAATACTCGTAATATGAGCCAATGCCCCCACCTTATCTAATACATCGACGTATAAGTCGTGATAGGCAGGAATTGCCCCTCTCTTTCTTACTGGTAAAGAATCACGGTATTCTTTCGCATCTGCAAAATAGTTTTGAATCTCGCCTGCATCTCCGGTAGAAACTGTTTTATATAAATCTTCCATTTCAGAGATCCACTCTTTTAATAATACCATTAAATGCTCTCGATTTTGCTTTACAATATCACTCCACATTTTCGGACTACTAGATGCGATACGTGTAATGTCTTTAAACCCTCCAGCAGCTAGCTGATGAATGAGCGGATTATCTCCTGCATGTTTCTCTACTTGCTTCACTAAACCTGCTGCGATAAGGTGCGGGAAATGACTAACGATCCCTGTTACATAATCATGTTCTTCTGTATTTAAAACAAGGAAATGTGATCCCGTTCCTTTTAACCAATCTTTTAACTCTTCCACATGTTCATTTAGCACATGATGCATCGGTGTTAAAATGTAAAATGCATTTTCAAATAAATGCGCTTTTGCACTTTCAACTCCCGTTTTATGAGAACCTGCCATTGGATGTCCACCAATGAAAGATACTTCCTTTGAAAATAAAGTTTCTGCTTCATTCATAATCGTGCCTTTTGTACTACCAACATCAGTCACTATAACATCTTCTCGTAAACGGAATGACGCAAGTTTGTGTAATAGCTTCTTCGTTTCTTCAACTGGAGAAGCAAAAACAATTAAATGTGCCTCTTCACATGCATGCTGTAAATCAACTGCTATTTCATCTACTACATGTAATTCTTTTGCACGCTCTACTTGTTCTTGAAATATATCATAACCTGTTATCGTTACATCGTGCTCTTTCTTAATTGCTAATGCGAGAGAGCCTCCGATTAAACCAGTTCCAATTAATACTACCTTTTTACGCATTTTCCTCATCTCGAGACTTTCTTTTTTTATTTTCAAAGTGTTGTTGTAACACTGAAATCACCCCTTCATTTTGCTCTCTTGTTCCGACTGTAATACGGATACCATTCGGGAACGGACGAATAATAAATCCTGCTTGTGCACAAGCTTCATAAATCTCTCCAGCATTCTCAACTGGCAAGAAGATGAAATTTGTTTGCGATGGATAAAATGGAATATCATTTTCCCTACAAAAGCTCTCGTATTGTTGTAATCCTTCTGTATTCACACGAACTATTTCTTCAATAAACTCGTCATCACCAAAAGCAATCGTCGCTGCTTTTTGCGCTAATGAAGATACGTTAAATGGCAAACGAACGACATTTAATTTTTCGATTAACTCTTCCTGTCCAACCGCATATCCAACGCGGAAAGAAGCTAATCCGTACGCTTTAGAAAATGTTCTAAGTACAAGAATATTTTTATGTTTTTCTAAAAGCGGTAATGTCTCTGGGAAATCTTTTGCTGTTACGTATTCATAGTACGCTTCATCAATGACAATTAACGTATTTTCACTAATACCTTCAATGAATTGAGTCAATTTTCGGTCATTCACATATGTGCCTGTTGGATTGTTCGGGTTACAAATCCATACAATTTTTGTATCGTTATCTACTACTGAAGAAATTTCTTCTAAGTCGTATACACCGTTATTTAACGCAACTTCCTTCACTTCGCAACCTTCTATAATGGCATGATGACGGTACTGCGGGAATGTTGCACCTGCTGTTACAATGTTATCTCCCGCTCGTAATACGGCGCGGCTTATTATTTGAATGATTTCATCTAAACCACTACCACAAAGTACTTGTTCCATTTGCACATGCAACTTATCTGCAATTGTTTGACGGAGCGTTGTAGCACCTCCGTCAGGATATAAAGCATGTTCCAACCAAGAGTTTTGCAACTCTTCTAAAACTCTTGGTGAACAACCAAATGGATTTTCATTCGATGCTAATTTCACAAACGAATGATCTCCGTACACTTCTTTCATTTGTTCTGGTGATTTACCTGGTTTATATGGTTGTAATGATGATAGTTGATCTTTTACTTGCAAGTTAAACCCACCTTTTTATTAAAATTCTTTTGCGTAGTTATTGTGTTGCATAATGTTTTGTTTTAATAATTCCATACGATCTTTTCCGAATTGTTCGACTAGTGCATCTGCAAGTTCCCATGCCACAACAGATTCAGCTACTACACCCGCCGCTGGTACTGCGCAACTATCAGATCTTTCAATACTCGCTTGGAATGCTTCTTTCGTATCAATATCAACGCTTGCTAACGGTTTGTATAAAGTAGGAATTGGCTTCATCACGCCTCTTACGATAATTGGCATACCTGTTGTCATACCGCCTTCTAAACCGCCGGCATTATTCGTTCTTCTCGTGTATCCTTTTTCTTCATCCCACAGAATTTCATCATGCACTTTGCTTCCTGGTTGTCGTGCCGCTTCAAAACCTACGCCGATTTCAGCACCTTTAAATGCATTTATACTCATAATTGCACCAGCAAGTTTTGCATCTAATTTACGATCGTAATGGACGTAACTACCGACGCCAATCGGCATACCTTCTGCAATGACTTCCACAATACCACCGATTGAATCTCCGCTACTCTTTGCGTTGTCAATCGCATTCATCATTTCTTGCTCTACTTCTTTATCTAAACATCGAACTGGTGAGTTTTCAGTAATTGTTTGAATTTCTTCAATTGATAAGTTTGAAATATGTTTTGCTTTTACTCCACCAATTTCAAGAACATGTCCTGCAATTTCCACGCCTAATTCGCTTAAAATTTGTTTTGCAACTGCACCAGCAGCTACACGAACTGTCGTTTCTCTTGCAGATGACCGCTCTAATACGTTTCTTATATCACGATGACCATATTTAATTGCTCCATTTAAATCTGCATGTCCGGGTCGTGGTTTTGTAATTGTACGTTTCATGTCTTTACTTTCTTTTTCCGAAATTGGCTCTGCACCCATTACTTTCGTCCAATGTTTGAAATCATCATTTTTTACAATTAACGTAATCGGTGATCCAAGTGTCATTCCGTGACGAACACCACTTACAATTTCAACTGTATCTGTTTCAATTTGCATACGTCTTCCGCGTCCATGACCTTTTTGTCTTCTTAATAATTCTTTATTAATATGTTCCGCCGTAAGTGTCAAACCTGCTGGTACACCTTCTAAAATAACTGTTAACTGCGGTCCATGTGATTCTCCAGCTGTAATGTATCTCATTTCTCTTGCCCCTTTACTATTTTTTTGTACAAAAAAGTCCCTACTGAGCGCTCAGTAGGGACGATGTTTATCGCGGTACCACCCTAGTTGTAGACTTCTTTCGTCTACCTCTCTTCTTCTTTAACGATCGTTTGACCGTCTTCCCCTCCAAAAGTTGTCGGGAAAGATGCTCCAAGGCTGTAATTCATGCTTACCTTTGTACTGATTCACACCGACCATCAGCTCTCTTTAACAGTGAGATAAGCACTACTGTTTCCTCTTCAACGCATATATGATATGGAATTAAGATAATTTATTTTTGAAACCTTTTAACTCATCCATGAATCTATGGAATTCTGGAATGTCCATTTGTTGTGCAGAATCTGATAATGCAACTGCTGGATCTGGATGAACTTCAGCCATTACTGCATCTGCGCCAATTGCAAGTGCCGCTTTCGCTGTTGGTAATAATAAATCTCTGCGTCCAGTTGAATGTGTTACATCAACGATAACTGGTAAATGTGTTTCTTTCTTTAAAATTGGTACTGCAGAAATGTCTAATGTGTTACGTGTTGCTCTTTCGTATGTGCGGATACCGCGCTCACAAAGAATAATTTGATCGTTACCTTGCGCGATAATGTATTCCGCTGCGTTAATGAACTCATCAATTGTTGCTGCTAATCCACGTTTTAATAATACTGGTTTGTTAACTTTACCTACAGCTCGTAATAAATCGAAGTTTTGCATGTTACGTGCGCCAACTTGAATTACATCAACGTAGTCTAATGCCATTTCAACATCGTTCGGATTTAAAATTTCACTAATAATTGCTAAGTCAAACTCGTCTGCTACTTGACGTAAAATTTGAAGTCCTTCTACTCCTAAACCTTGGAAATCATATGGAGAAGTTCTCGGTTTGAATGCACCACCGCGCATTAATTTTAAGCCTTGGTCTTTCATCGCTTGCCCTACTTGACGAACTTGTTCTAAACTTTCTACTGCACAAGGTCCCATGATGAACGTTTGTGTTCCGTTTCCAATCAATTCACCTTTTACATCAACGATTGTATTTTCTTGTTTCTTTTTACGTGATACTAGTAACGCTTTACGGTTATCATCTTCTTGTAACTCTAAGCTTGCTTTGAAAATCGTTTTGAAAATATGTTGAACTGTTGATGTTTCGAATGGTCCTTCGTTATGCTCTGCGATCATATCAAGTACTTCACGCTCACGTACTGGATCAAAGCGTTTCGTGCCTTGTACTTGCTTTTGCTCTCCAATTTTTTGAACAATTTCACCACGTTTGTTTAAAAGGTGTAATAGTTGTAAATTAATTTCATCTACCTGTTTACGTAATTGATCTAATTCATGATTTGCCATTTGGAAATCCTCCTCTAATGTTTTAAAAGTATAGTAAGAGAATAAAAAATTCTCTATTTTCTGAACTGACTAATTATACAAATTTATAGTGGAATCGATACCTCTTCTTATTTTAAACTAATAATTCGTACACAGACATAAACTACTAGTTAAAAATCCACTTTTTTGTACAAAAAAGCCCTACTGATCCAATCAGTAGGGACGATATTTATCGCGGTACCACCCTAGTTGTAGACTTCTTTCGTCTACCTCTCTTCATTGTTAACGATCATCTGACCGTCTTTCCCTTCATAAAGACAATACTATCTTTACTACGAAAAAGATGCTCTAGGACTGTAATTCGCTCTTGTTTATGTACTGGTTCGCACCAACCACCAGCTCTCTGTTACAGGGAAACAACAACTACTGCTTTTCCTTTCAATGCATGACTATTTAATTTTCAAGTTGGACCACTAAAATACAAAAAGTCCCTACTGAATAAATCAGTAGGGACGATATTTATCGCGGTACCACCCTAGTTGTAGACTAACTTTCCGTCTACCTCTCTTCACTGTTAACGATCAATTGACCGCTTTTTCCTCATAAAGAAAAACTATCTTTATTACGAAAAAGATGCTCCAAGACTGTAATTCATGATTATCCCTGTACTGGTTCACACCAACCACCAGCTCTCTGTTACAGTAAGACTAACCACTACTGTGATCTCTTCATTGCACTTTGTTTATTCAAATGTTTTTGAAATTGAATAAGTATGATTCGTATTATAGAACGCTTTTCAAAACACTGTCAACAACTTTTTATATATTTTTTAAAATTCCACTTTCGTCCTATAATTCTTTTTGTAAATCACCCATTACAATTCCTATGCGAATTATTTCATTTTCTAGTAAATGTAAAACATATTCCTCTACTTCATACTGAACTAATAATTCTTTTATTTTTATGATTTCTTTTTCAAATAAAACGGCTTCGTGACATGTTTGTAGTAAAATAAAAAACACATTTGCAAATATTTCTTTATGCGCTTTCATACTTTCTTTTTTATGAAGCATTTCAATCAATAACTGCTTCATTTCCTCACCTGCACATTTACCATGTACACTTGAAAATGCACGAGACATAATACATAATCCTTTTTCTAATATTTCATCCATGTATAAAATAATACGTAAAAGCATTACATATTCTCTTGCAGTTATCTCACCCATTTTTGGTCGTTCTCGCAAAAATACACTGAGCCAAGCTGTCCAAAATTTTTGTTGTTCTTTTACACTTAATGTTTTGACGTAATAGCATAAAAACTGCATAAACTTAATTTTATTTTCTTCATTTTCTAGTATGAGTAACGGGTATAACCAATCTGTTTTTTGCTCCCAATATAGTACACATTTAATAAATACAAAGCTAAGCCATTTCAAGAAAGCTTCTCTCGTATGCGGATGTAATACTTCCAAATGTTCTATCGCATACTTAATAAATCGCTTCATTTCTGTAAATAAAGGTAGATTTATTTGCGTGTAACATAAGCCGGCCCATGCATATTCCGTAATCTCATTTTGTTTTTTTAAATCTAAGTATGGTAACAAATATTTTCGGCACCATTGTTTTTCAATATGATATAGGAATGTAATATCTGCTATTAAACGAGCAAACATAAAGTTTGTTCGTTCCGAATTAACTCTTACTTGTTCTTCAAATAAAAATAAATATTCATATACATTACGATCGTATAAATGATCATATGATAACAACTTTAATAATACAGCCGTCATTTTTCCAACTGGATGCTGAATTGATTCATTATAAAAATCTTGTTTCCCAAGCTTAAAGTCTGTATCACTCTTCATAACTTGAGGAAACACTGAAAAAGCAAATCGTTTTACAACACGTATACTATTCTCTTCTAACTCTTCTAGTCGATTACTAATTTCATATAGAAAACTACTAATTAACCAATGAAAAGCAGTATTTCTAACAAATTTCTGCAATAGCGGAATAATTTTTTGGATTTGCTCATTCGTCAATCCCCGATTATTTCGCCATTCTCTAATACAAACAAACCATACTTCATTACTTATTTCTTGCACTCCTACTAATTGGTATGCAAATGAAATACTCCACTCTGTGTTTAATTTACATGCTTTTGATAACATCTCTAAAAAATGGCGTTGTTCCAAAACACGATCTTGCGAAAATTGCTGAACTTGCTTCATAATTTCAACATCTTTCAGCTGCAATAATCCGTCAGCAGTTACATTACAAGTAATGCTTTCTGCTGTATCCTCTTTCTTTTGTACACTGTATCGTTCAGAATGAAAATGAGGATGCTTTTGCTTCATTAACTCATACCCATTTGCCGTAGATGGGCTATTCGAATCACACTTGAATAATAAGTCTAATACGAGACATGCATCAAATACCCTCTCTTCTGTAAGATGCTTTATTACAGTTCGAGTGACTTCTTCTTTTGTTTTTTCTAAACAATGTGCATAATGCCTTTTTAAAAGTTGAAAAACTTCGTGTTTATAAGTGAAATCTAAAAGAAGTCCTTCATGTAACAACCATTTCATTTTGTCATCTACACGAACAAAAATATTTTTATTCATCGCATCAATTGCAATTCGCTTTTGAAGTACACTATTTGCTTCTATCATTTCTGTAATATAATAATCCGCTTTTTTCTCATTGTTTTCGCATAAATAAGTTAGACACTCTTTTACAATTCGTATTAAAAATGCAAGGTCATTTTGATGAAACTCTTTCTCTACATTTTCCTTATTTCTTTTTTTCAGTGCCGTTTGTCTTAACGACAACATTCTCAATTTTTCTAATCCAATCATCATAATTGGAACAGCATAATAAGCGATATATGGCCTCATCTTTTCGTTCCAAATTTGCTCCATATGAGAAAATGTAGATACTGGTAAGCGACTCGATTCCTCGAGTTCTATTGATTCTTGCGTATCATTTCCCCATTTCCTTACACGTTTCAACTTCAGTTTTCCGTCTAAAATAAAAGTTAGTAACAATAAGGCAATTTCTTTATGCTCAGGAAAAGAACATTTTTGCAGTAACTTAGAAATCTTTTCTATAGAGCTACTATCTTTTTCAGCTGTTTCTAATAAAAGGAGTGTCCACCTTGCAAACAACAACGGGTCCATCTTACTCTTCGTTTCGTTTAAGTAGTTACAAATTGTTCTCCATAATAACGGTGATATTTTAGAATAGTTTTTATAAATTAATTGAAATAATTCTTTCTGATGACTAAAAAGAAATTGTTCCACTAACCATTCTGCAAGTAATTCATCTACTTCATTATAGTTTGGCGTAAACATAAACAAATTTTGTAATTTACCTTCTGCTTCTAACCATTCGACCCATTCATAATCATGAGCAAATTCCACAAAGTAACGTACTGTTTCAATTTTTTTAATTGATTGCTTTATGTATGATAATTGTTCCTGTTCTACTGACGGGGGAACCGTTACAATATCCCGAATACGCATTCTTTTCGTAATATAATTATCACCCATTAATTCAGCCCAGCGTTTTACCGCTTTTACAAGGGATTGATGATTATTCACCTTATTCGGATACACAATTGGTCTTATCCCTAAATGTTCCCAGTGGTATGTATTTTCTCCTTGTGCGACAAAAGCAAATCGTCTTGTACTTGGTGGTAAACCAGTTGCTAAATATTTCATTACTGGGTCATTATGACTATATCCAACGAATAAAACGGTGTAATTTGAGAATAGATCAACTAAAAACCTTCTCGCCCACCCTTCCGTTAAGTAAGCCCTTCCAAAATCACCATCTGTTAAAATTAAAGCCTCTTTCTCCTGTTCTACATTACCATGTATGTAAGCAAGACCTTTAAAAGCTCTCCCAGTCGGTAAAGCTGGAGCGTAATAAACATTGATATCTCTATTTATTTCTTTAATTGCAGTTGTAAAATGTTGATCAAAATTTGTTGTTACAATGCGGATATCTGTATCTAAAGGAAATAACCTTGGAATTGCATAATGCAATGGATTCGGTTTTGATTTCTCTATATGAACGAGATCTCTTGCGACTTGATGTACATCTTTTGTTTTCGCAATTTTGCCAAGATAATAATCATGTGGCTCTGTTATTTCACGTTTTTCGACATATAACGTTTTTGCAATTTCATCAACTAAATCATCAAAATTCGGTAAGTTTGATTTCCCTTTCATAGAAACTCCCGCTCCAACAAATAACACTAACTTTCCTTGCTCAAGGTGATCAATTAACTCATCTGGAATTTCTACTTCTGAAGTAATCCACATCTTGGATTCCCCCTTACCTAAAAATGTCATACACTCTCATTTTACTATAACATTTTTTCATTGTTTTTATAATATTTAGACTAAATTCCGAACATGAAAAAGTTTTATGTAAATAAATCCGTTACAATGTATGAACTCCAGAATTTATTGAAAAACTATGTATAAATCGGAGGTGTAAATTTTGAATGATTTCACAGTAGTGCTTATCAAGTTTATATCGTGCATTATCGCATTTAGCATTGGGCTTGCTTTATTTTTCCCTGCAACGTTTGTTCAAATTATTTCATTCAGTCTCTTTGTTACAATCGTATCCTACATGTTCGTTGATAAAATTATTTTAAATCGAATTGGCAATACTGGTGCCATTATGTCGGATTTCTTATTAACATATTTAAGCGTATGGATTTTCGGTAATATTTTATTAGACAACTATATGCAAATTGCATGGGGCAGTATCCTTTCTGCCATCGTCTTCACTTTATCTGAAGTAATCGTTCATCGCTTCTCTAACTCTCATACAAGGCACAACAATGATAACATTCGTATTAATCGCCGCTTTGCATATGGTACAGAGTTTGCTGAAGAACAAAATATATTGGATAAAGATAAGAAAAAGTAACGTTTTAATGCAGGAGCGCCCTTTTTAATTATGTGGTGCTCCTTTTTTGTATTTTTTCATTATGGTACGTGAAATTATATAAGTGATTATTTCAAAATACCGACTTACTAACAATATTTGACGCTATTTTTTCTAATAAAAAACTGCCTCTTATTTAGAGGCAGCCACTTTTAAGTCTTTTACTGCAACAACATCCGCAAACGCTCCCAATACTGCGTTATGATGTTTCACAATATCTTCAGCACGTAACACTTCTGTATTAAATGTACTATGCGCATCACTCACTAACGTTACTTTATACCCTTCACTACATGCTCTGCGCATTGTCGTATCTACACAATACTCTGTTTGCATTCCCGAAAGAATAACATGTTCAATTCCTTTCTCTTGTAACACTTCGCTTAAGTTTGTATTATGGAATGAATCTGGAGTTGTCTTTTCAACTATATTATCTCCTTCTTGCGGAGCGATGGCCGCATGGATTCGCCATCCATCCGTACCTTTTTCTAACGGATGGTCTTTAGGACCGTTATGTTGGATATAAATAACTGGAATATCATTTGAACGACATTCCCTAATAAGCTCTTGCAATGTTTGTAAAAACTTTCCCCCATTATGTACTGGCATTCCAGCTGTATACATACCCGCTTGCACATCAATTACGATTAATGCTTTTTTCATTTCACACATCCCCCTTTATTTGTATAAGCCATTATTATTGTTTATATTCCATCATCCAACAATCTTCTAATTTCCCCTCATGCAACTCATGTTCCTTTAAAATCTTTACTTTTTTAAATCCACTTTTTTCATAACACTTTATTGCTCGTTCATTATTTACTTTCGGATCCATTGCAATTGCTTCTGCTCCCATTTCACCCATAATATATGTAATTGCTGCCTGAACGAGTTTTGTTCCAATTCCCTTTCCCCAATAGGCTGGTTCACCGATAAATTGGTCCATACCCCATACATTTTGTGATTCTTTATAGCCATATAACGCTTTCCACTCTGAATCCACTGGGTACATTTGTATGTAACCAATCGGAATGGTATCAAATTCTATTAAACATCTTTTTTCATTACTGTCTGGACTATGTATAAAATGATCAAGCACCTTTTCTACAGATTGCGGATTATCTCGTCCTTCGTAATACCGCAGGACTGCTGGGTCCGTTAACCATTTAGAAATGATAGATGCATCATCTTCCATTACGTATCTAATCAATAAACCTTCTTTTTGAAAAAGCATATTATACCTCTATTATTTCTTTATATTTTTTCTTGCTGTTACATCTTTCATTGCACCTACTAATGCATATGGTAGTAATGTAATCGAAAAAAATGCTGTAAATACGTTAAGTTGCGGGATTGTATAGAGTGTGAACCATTCAGTGAAAAATTGAGAATTTAATATTCTATTAAAAAACTCTCCGCCTGGCCTAAAGTTTGGCGCCCACGCAGTGATTTCACACAAAATAAAGTGAAACTTTAATCAGTGGGGGTTTTGTTCATCCCCCACTGATTATTAGTTGAACCAATCGGGCTTTTACGGGCAGTTGATCCCCCCACCTAACTTCTTCGCTTTCGCTGAATTTTGAGGTGGGGGTCTTACTGCCCTTTAATGCGGGGTAAACAGTAACTGAACAATAAAAAATGCCCCTAGATAACGAAACCAAGTCCGTTTCCATATAGGTTGTGCATTTTTTAATATATCTCCCATCTTACCCCCTCCTTAAATATCCATCATATTAATTATACACTTTCCTCACTTTATTTGTTAAAATTTTCTATATAATTAATGCTGTTGGGGGGAAATACATTATGTCTAATCCTATACTTACATCCACTTTAATCATTCTTAGAGGAAACTCCGCAAGTGGTAAAACAACGATTGCAAAACAACTACAAGAACATTTCGGACAAGGAACACTTTTAGTATCACAGGATGTTGTACGTAGAGATATGCTTAGAGTACACGACACAATGGGTAATTTATCACATGATTTACTATTTGAAATTACGAAGTACGGAAAAGGAAAATGTGAATTTGTTATTTTAGAAGGTATATTGAACAGTCATAGGTATGGTGAGATGTTAAAAGAATTAATTCGTTATTTTGATGAAAATGCATTTGCATATTACTTTGATTTATCATTAGAGGAAACTATTAGACGACATAACACAAGAGACAAACGACATGAATTTGGTGAGGATTCCCTACAAAAATGGTATAATCCGCACGATACAATTGAGGTTGCCAGAGAAACTATTTTTACAGATAACTTTACGCAAAAAGATATATTTGATGCGATTCTTAATGATGTTGCGATACAAAAACAAGACTAATATAATATGTTAGTCTTGTTATGTACTTTGTGTTTCCGTTTTTATAATTGAACAATCTATACATAAATAATAGTATATATTCATTTCCCCAAACTGGAAATCAACTACTGAAATAAGTCCACGTTCCTCAATATCTTGAGTAATTGTAGCAACATATTTCATCTCTTTCGCACAAGTTGGACACGCCAAATCCTTTGGAAGATTATCATATAACGGTACCCCTAATAATCTACATACATATTCAGAACCGAACAAGTCAAAAGCTTCCCAGTAACTATCTTCATCTGTAGGTATATCTTCATTTTTCATATTTATAAGCTTTACCGTTGTTTTTGGTAATGAAACTGGTAACTTATCTTCCTCTTCCATTATCCATTCTTCTGTATTTTGCTGCTTTATGATTTGAACTGTTTTACCTCCATCACTTAACTGAAAATATTGCGGTTCCCACACCATCGCGCAGTTCAAGCATGAAACGAATGGTAAAATATTTAGTTCATTACTTTTAAGTTCAGCAAGTCTCCCATCTTTTAAATCAAAACAGAGAATTTGATGCATCTTCTCACCGCATAACTTACATACTGGCAAATTACAATCTTGACCGCCAAAGTAATGATTATATGAACCTCTTCCTTCAATTACTCTATACCCTTTCCGCTCATTACAATGTGCGCCATATAATTCTATTGTCATATTCTATCCTCGCCTTTTATAAGAATGATTCACAAAATGATAATAATTAAGACTAAAAAACATCGTCTTCCTGAATAGTTTCCATAATAAATTCTTTTAAACTCGGAGATATTTCTTCCATTTCGTCATCCGCGTGATACCAAATATATATTTTATCATCCATTTTTCCATTATTTATTTTAAAGCACAATTTATCCCCTGAACCATCGTCACCAATTATGATAAGGTTTTCTGGCATATACTCATCTCTCATGTCAACATTTTGTCTAACTATATCATCCCAAGTTTTCGTTACATTTCTATTATCTTTAATCGGATATAGTATCCATTCCCCTATTTCAGCATTATTAACTAATTTAATAAGATCCCTATATTGATTTGGGAAAGCAGCACCTAACTTTTCTTCAGTTTCTTTTATTTGCAACTCTAATACACCTTGTTTCTTTGTTTCAATATATTCTCTTACTTCTTTCATGAAATACACCTATCCTTTGAACTTAATTACACTATTATGATTGAAAGTGTTTAGTAAACAATTTGATCCAATTTATACATTTCATTATACGTTAATCCTTCGTTTTCAACATACTACTCTACTCTTCTCTTCTCTACTTCCTTATCTCATTCTTAATAGTTTTATTTTCTAAACATCATACAATTTTTATGTTTTGTTACAGGTTTAGTAATAAGCCCTTTAAAAATCCTATTATCCTTCTACTAAAACAATAAAAGCCAGCCTCAATAAAGAGAACTGACTTCTATTTGGATCATTATAGTTACTATAAAATTTTCACTTTAACAGTTTGTCTTCCCCAATTCATAGCTTTACTTTTTGAACCCATTAAAACATCAATACGATTACCTTTAATTGCACTTCCAGTATCACCAGCGATCGCTTCTCCATAGCCTTCTACCCATACTTTAGATCCTAATGGGATTACTTTCGGGTCAACTGCAATAATTCTCATATTCGGATTTGCCGTTAAATCATGCCCCATCGCAGTTAATACGCGTCCACCATATGTACCATTTTCACTTGGATCAGCAGTATACGCTGTCGCTACTACCGTTAATTCACGTTTAGCAGACTGTATGTTGTTTTTAGATACTTCTTTCGCTCTCTCTTCTTCTTTAGCCTTTGCTATTTCTCTTGCTTTTTCTTCTTCTTTAGCTTTTGCTATTTCTCTTGCTTTCTCTTCTTCTTTAGCTTTTGCTATTTCTCTTGCTTTCTCTTCTTCTTTAGCTTTTGCTATTTCTCTTGCTTTTTCTTCTTCTTTAGCTTTTGCTATTTCTCTTGCTTTCTCTTCTTCTTTAGCTTTTGCTATTTCTCTTGCTTTTTCTTCTTCTTTAGCTTTTGCTATTTCTTTTGCTTTCTCTTCTTCTTTAGCTTTTGCTATTTCTTTTGCTTTCTCTTCTTCTTTAGCTTTTGCTATTTCTCTTGCTTTTTCTTCTTCTTTAGCTTTTGCTATTTCTCTTGCTTTTTCTTCTTCTTTAGCTTTTGCTATTTCTCTTGCTTTTTCTTCTTTTTTAGCTTTTGCTATTTCTTTTGCTTTTTCTTCTTCTTTAACTTTTACTTCTTCTTTAGCCTTTACTATTTCTTGCGCTTTCTCTTCTTCTTTAGCTTTTACTTCTTCTTTAGCCTTTACTATTTCTTGCGCTTTCTCTTCTTCTTTAATTTTTGCCTCTTCTTTAGCCTTTGCTATTTCTTGCGCTTTTTCTTCTTCTTTAACTTTTACTTCTTCTTTAATTTTTGCCTCTTCTTTAGGTTTTACCATTTCTTGCGCTTTCTCTTCTTCTTTAACTTTTACTACTTTTGCCTCTTCTTTAGGCTTTACTATTTCTTGTGCTTTCGTTGTTTCTTTCGCTTTTGCTACTTTCTGCGTCTTTATTTCTTTCTTTTCTTTAACTGATTTTTGTACTTTCGCTACTTGCTTCGTTTTCTCTTCAGTTTTCTTTTCAGTTGGTGCTGTACTTGATAGGAAAGAAACGTTTGCATAAGCAGTTTTTCCTTTATACTCAAATTGCAGCCATCCGTCTTTTACTTGATGCGTTGATTCAATTACATCATCTTTTTTTAGTCTGCCAAGAATTTCTGAATCCGTGTTTGCTTCCGTACGTACATTTAACAAATTCGCCGTTACATGATATACATCTTTTGTAAACTCCGAACTTACAAACACTTCTTTACCATTCAACTCAATTTTTGACCAGCCATCTTCGGTATTTATGACTTTTAACTCTTGCCCATTCTTTACTTTTTCGACCACTTTTGATTCTGTAGTCGGTTTTTCACGTACGTTAAGTACATCTGCTGTTACGATTGTTTCTGCGGTAGCAGTTGTGGTAAACGCTCCTAATCCAAAAACAGTTGCTGTTGCTGCGCCAATTACTTTTTTCATATTAGCCTCCATTAAATTTTTTTGAATTTTATCAAATGCCTCCGTAAAATTGTATAATTTTACATAATATCAAAACATTTGCAACGGTATATTAATACGGCTTAATATACTGTTATTAAAAATCCTCACTTCAATACTAACAAATTCTTATTTCTAATTCTATATATTATAAATCTCCTTATCTTTTATAAAAGCTCCATGCCCTTCTTCACACTAAATAGTTGTGGCAATTCCCGCCAAAAATAAACTTACGATTGCTAAAATTTGAGTAGCGACTATAGCCCCTCTTAAATGAAACTTATAATCTTTATATCCTTTCATACCTTCCGTACTAGGAATCACAACAAACCTTGGAGTAATCCAGCAAAAAATTAGCCAATCAATTATAAGTAAATCTACTAAATTGAAAATCATTAAAATACCAAAAGTGTGTAAATAGGCATCCATATACATTAACTTTTCATGCTTATGTAGTATATATGTAGAAACGAAAGGACTACCGAAAAGAATAGTATTATATACAATATTAAAATAAATGGTTTGCTTTTTTTCATGAATCGATTTTGGAAAAACTACTTTTTGAATATCTTTCGGATAATCAGTTAAAGAAAGTCGTGGATTATAATATAAGGACCCTAAAATCATTACGGATAGTACAATAGACATGATGACACCAACGTACATCATTTGCTCAAATTGATTCATAAGCTTCATTCACCCTTTTCTGTAATTACTATGATGGTCATTCACTTAATTACATATTGTATGTACGTACATAATCAAAAATTAACAACTAGTTTTAATAGCGAAGCAAAATTGTTGCAATGCAAATGCAAATTTAATACAGTGGAAGCCTAATTGATACAGATAGGATTGGTGAAACCTATGAAAATTGAACATATTGCAATTTGGGTAAATGACTTAGAATGTATGCGTGATTTTTATATGAAATACTTTAATGGTAAAGCAAACTCTTTATATCATAATAAAACGAAACAATTTGAATCTTATTTTATTACGTTCGAATCTGGAGCAAGACTTGAACTTATGCGTAAAAAAGGGATTGAACATAAGCCTAATTTAAACATAACCGGCTATACTCATATGGCTTTTTCTGTCGGTAGTGAAGAACGTGTGAATGAACTAACAAAGGTGATAAAAGATGCTGGTTATCCTTTATTAAATGGACCACGTTTTACTGGAGATGGCTATTATGAAAGTGTAATAGGCGATCCAGAAGGCAATCAAATAGAAATTACGATTTAACTTACCCTTTTCCACCACCTCCGTATTTTTCCACAGATTAGGCGGTGCTGTTGTTGAGGTGCCAAATGAGGCAACTGCTTACTTTTACCGAAAAGCACTATCAAACATGCCAATATTCGCTACTTGGGAACAGCCAGAAGGTGCTGGTGGAAGTATTCGATGGGTTGAAGACTTCCGCTTAGCAATGCTTCCATTTACAAAAGGTGTCTATGTTAATACTCCTGACCTATCCATTAAAAATTGGCCAGATGCATACTTCAGTTGCAACTTTGACCGATTAATGGAAGTAAAAGCGGAATACTTTGCGAAAAATGTCTTTAACTTTCCGCAAAGTATTCCGCTTTTTTAAACTATATATTCCACCTAATATATCAAAATATAAAACATCCATTTTTTTATGGGTGTTTTACAAAAAGAGTTTACATAATATAATTATTAGTTGCTTCTTTTACTAAATATCTATTCAACAATCGAAAGTAACACTTTCTCAAGGTCTTTTTTAGATAACATACTTTCGTTTATATAGCCATTCTTTTAATTGTACTTCATCCAAAGCTCCGTTCCCCTCTCATAATCCTTCACACTATATTCGCTCGTTTTTCACAAAAGGTTCATTTTACATGAAAATTTATTTATTACAATAAAAATATAAGGTATATTTTTATGAAAAGGAGGAATTCAATAATGAATACAGAGGATAAAATTCACGCTGAAAAAGTGTTGAAAAATCTATTCATCGGATCACAAGTTGATGGATTACAATTTGGTATTTCTCCAGGCGCTATAAAGATTCATTTCACAAACTTTCACGACTCAGTTGATTATGACGGACAATTATATATCAATATCGAATCCAAATGGTGTTTATTTAATAAACCTCAAAAAAGCTACCCATTAAATGAAGATGAATTTGAAGTTTATTCTGAGAAAGAAGAATATGTAAGAATATGTAAGATAAGAAGACAAAAAGTTATCGATATACAACTTGGCTTAGAAAGCCCTCATTTAATTATTACATTAGAGAGTGGACAAATTATTTTTTTAAATGGTTTTCATGATTATTATGAATGTTGGCAAGCTGGTGTCCTATGTGAGCAATGGCTTGTAGTCGCTGCACCTGGGAATGAAATCGCCACTTGGGCTCCCGATGAGTTTACCGATAAGTAAACTGTCTTCACGAAGAAGAAACGAAGATATTTTATGAAGTACTATACTAATGAACTACATAATCATTTCTATTACACGTAAACAAAATGACGATTTTACTTCTCAAAAAAATTACGAAGATTATACACCAGAGAAATATCATTGTATATCTGTTGATGATGATATTATCAGTAGTTTAAATCAAAATTTATCAATTATGAAAACCTACTTCCATACAGTCAAAAATCAGAAATACGGTTTAGCTTATTGTGGTATTACAATTATCCCGCCTGAATCATTAGCAATTTTCTATGAAACAGTTACATCCTCAAAGTTCTTCAGAAAATCTGATGAGCTGAATGAGTTAGCTTCAAAAATTGTACAAGCTGCAGCAGAACAGAAGTACATGATCCATTATGGGGTTTAAATGTAATTCAAAAAATGCTTAGGATTTCTCCGAAGCATTTTTTGTATGTTACTAATACATTTATTCCTTAACCATTTAGTCAATGCTTGAGCCTATGGCCCCATCTTTTACAAGTGAGGGCGCCCCTATTAATCTAAATAAGCGTCTCATTTCCAATCTTCCAGCTAAACCATCTCCCATGCCCTTCTGTTTCTCCAACCGTTTCACGATATTCGTTTCCGTTAATATAATAATCAATATGAAGGTCACGATCCCACATGTTGTTATACAGGTGGAATACATCACGTTTTGCTCCAATTTCTTGTATTTGTTTTTCTAACTTATGTTTTACTTGTTCTGGTATTTGATTTGCAACATGTGTATGGAAAATACAAATAACAGCTTCTTCACTTATTTGTTCAATAATAGATGATAATAGCTCTACACCGTCTCCTTCTATTAATTGGACAGATTCATTTTTCACTAAAGATGCAGCTTGATCAAACATCTCAAGCCTTTCTTTATGTTCTGGCCAAATTAAAGCACGTAACCATAAATAATCTTCCTTATTATGTAAATCATTCACATGTAAGTCCAGTCCAATTCTTTCTACGACAGATGGGCTTTCTTTTAGAAAATGCGGCACATTCGTCCCTCTTATTTCAGAAGTTACATGCACATTTGAATTTATATTTCCGTACATTTCATCCGTCCCGTACGAATAACTATATTGGTCCCAGAACAGTTGCAACCCAGAACTTGTCCCAATTTCAATTAACGCTAACGGCTTCTTCACTTTGTTAAATATGTAGCAGAAACTTGGGTATAAGTATGCGCACCGTCTTACTTCATTTGTTTGAACGAGTTTCGTTTGTAACAAAGTAATGATTTCTTCTCGGTACTCTTTACAGAAATCTTTAAAATGATTAAAAGCTTTATCTAAATTTGTATCAGCATTTTCAACTAAACTACTATAATACGTTTTTAAATGATGTTCTTTCCCTGCTAGCAATAAATAATGTACTGCACCTAATAGTAAGTTTGGGACTGGTTGACCTACCTGAGCATAGGACGATAGTGTAAGTACTTCCTCATCTTCAGCAATTTTCATTGATAAATATTCATATAAATCACTTGACCCTTTACATTCCTTTATTGAAAAGTTTCGAAATAAGTTTGAAATTTGTTCTTTTGTACACATTAGAGGCCCTCCTTTTTATTTTTCAGAATAATCTTACCATTATAGAAAGAATAATCCTATAAAAAGGTACTCGATTTAGTCACTTAAGGATACGTAAGCTTTTTCGAGATAATTTCAAACTGTAATTTTTTTCTATTTATCACCTTAAAAGAGCTTGTTAAATAAGATTTTTAGCGAATAAAACGTTAAATAGTTTAAAATTATCAGATAACACTAGATATTTTAGTCTATTAATTATTATAATAGAGTATGAGATGGTTATATAATTGAGACAAAAAAGGTATACACCTAGGTGGGGCCTAGGCGGTGTTTCTCTTTTACGGCTTAGACATAGAAAACACCTACACTTTTTTGCCAATATAGGGGATGGAGAGATTATCATGAGCAACATGCAGCAAAAAACAGACGTTATCTTAATTGGTGCAGGAATTATGAGTGCAACGTTAGGCTCATTACTAAAAGAATTAGCACCAGAATGGGAAATTAAAGTTTTTGAAAAACTCGCAAGTGCCGGGGAAGAAAGCTCTAACGAATGGAATAATGCAGGTACAGGGCATTCTGCGCTATGCGAACTGAACTATACTTCCGAAAAAGCTGACGGATCTATAGATATTAGTAAGGCTGTAAAAGTGAATGAGCAATTCCAGCTTTCAAGACAATTTTGGGCATATCTTGTAAAGAGCAAATTAATTCGTAATCCACAAGATTTTATTATGCCACTACCTCATATGAGTTTAGTACAAGGGGAAAAAAATGTTGAGTTTCTAAAAAACCGTTTTGAAGCGCTTTCAAAAAATCCACTGTTTCAAGGAATGGAATTTTCTGATGCTCCTGAAACATTAAAAAAATGGCTTCCACTCATTATGGAAGGCCGCACATCTAATGAACCGATGGCGGCAACGAAGATTGACTCTGGAACAGATGTTAACTTCGGTGCATTAACACGTATGTTATTTGATTACTTAAAAACAAAAAATGTCGAGCTAAACTACAAGCATAGTGTCGAAAATATTAAGCGCACGAAAAATGGTTTGTGGGAAGTAAAAGTACACGATATGAATAGTGGTAAAATTGAGCATCATACTGCTAAATTCGTCTTTATTGGCGGCGGTGGCGGTAGCCTACCTCTACTTCAAAAGACTGGTATCCCTGAATCAAAACATATCGGTGGATTCCCGGTAAGTGGACTATTTATGGTATGTAAAAACCAAAAAGTTGTAGAGCAACATCATGCGAAAGTGTACGGTAAAGCTAAGGTTGGTGCTCCGCCAATGTCTGTACCTCATCTAGATACGAGATATATAGACAATAAAAAAGCTTTACTGTTTGGACCATTCGCAGGCTTCTCACCTAAATTCTTAAAAACAGGTTCAAATCTTGACTTAATCGGCTCTGTAAAACCGAATAACGTCTTAACGATGTTAGCCGCTGGTGTAAAAGAAATGGGACTTACAAAATACTTAATTCAGCAAGTTATGTTATCACATGAAAAACGTATGGAAGAATTACGCGAATTCATTCCGAACGCGAAAAGTGAAGATTGGGATATTGTAGTTGCTGGGCAACGTGTACAAGTAATTAAAGATACTGATGCTGGTGGTAAAGGGACACTTCAATTTGGTACAGAAGTAGTAAGTGCAGCTGACGGCTCAATCGCCGCATTACTAGGCGCATCACCAGGTGCTTCTACTGCTGTTCACGTCATGCTTGAAGTATTAGAAAAATGTTTCCCAAGCCGCATGGTAGAATGGGAAGAAAAAATAAAAGAAATGATTCCTTCATATGGCATTTCACTAACTGAAAATCCAAGATTGTTCCAAGATCTTCACACTTCTACTGGTCGTACACTTGGATTAAACGAAAAAGAAACTGTTCATAATTAATGAAGAAATAAAAAAACGTCCGATATATTCAGACGTTTTTTTGTCTACTAAAAATTATACTTATCAATATTATCTTTCGTAAATACAACTCGTTCTGGTAATACGATAATTCCATTCCCTTCTGCCTCATAATCATATCCTTGAATGGAGTTTGGCTCTACCTTCACTTTTCCAATTCCTTTTACTTCGAAGCTATCCCCTACTTTTAACTTCTTCCCTTTTACAACAATTTCATTTGCTACATACGTTGCGAGAGCACCTTGTTGTTTTACATCCCATAAACCAAATTGTGCTACTGTTCCTCGTTTTACGTAATCACGCATAACGTTTGGTGTAGAGAAGCCAGTTACGACAACCTTTTTATCCATTTTTAAATTTTCAGCTGCTTGTGCCATTGCCGGAAGTGCCGTTGCATCTGGACAAATGACTGCATTAATATCAGGATACGTTTTTAAAATATTCTCTCCTACTGACAAAGACTTTTGCGCATTATTTTCACCGTACTGCGTCGTTACAATTTCCCAGTTCGGATATTTCTTTTTAATAATTTCTTTCGCTTTCGTTACCCATTGGTTTTGATCCGTTACTGTCGGGCTAGAATAAAAGAAGGCTACTTTTCCTTTATCTCCAATTTGCTTTGAAGTCATTTCTATTAATAAATTAGCAAGTTGGTCTGGTGTTCCTTGGCTGATATAAAAGGAACGGTCTTTCGGATTCACATCAGAATCCCACGTTAAGACAGTCATTCCTTTTTTCTTAGCACGTTGTAGTGATTGCGATAAACCATCAACTGATGTAGAGGAAACCATAAGTGCATCATAGTTTTGGTTAATAAAATTATTTATATACTTTACTTGCCCGGATACGCTCGCTTCAGACGGTCCATCATACTTCACTTGCACGCCTAACTTATCTCCCATCTCTTTTGCCCCTTCACCACCCGATGTGAAGAAACCAACTCCTGTTAATTTCGGAATAAATGCAAATTTCACATCATCAACCTTTTTCTTATCTGCCGTTTGGCTAGAACACGCAATTAAACCGATTAAACAAATACATACAATCAATACAATCCCCAGTTTTCTCTTCATGACATTTCCCCCTTATGCAAATTCTTTCTTTTCTCCGCTAAGAATTGATGTAATTTGAAATGTCTCATAATAACTGAAAGAATAAGGATAATACCTATTACTACATTGGATTGTTCATTTGTTAAACCCGTCATTTGCAAGCCATACTGCATGAGCCCAATAAAAATACTCGCTAGTACAGTACCAATAATACTTCCTTTTCCCCCCGTAATAAGTGTCCCGCCTAATACGACTGCTGTAATGATTGGTAAAATTGTTTCACTTCCCATATCAGCACGTGCGGAACCAAAATATGCGGTTAAGAAAGCACCTCCTAATCCACCTCCTAACCCGGAAAGTATGTAAGCGATAATGACTACTTTTTTCGTTTTAATCCCGGTGTATTTTGCTGTATTTTCGTTCGCACCTGTTAATTTTACATGGCGCCCGTATATAGTTCGGTGAAATAATACAGTACATAAAACTGTTAATACGATCAGTAGCCATAATAAATTCGGTATTCCTATAAAACTACCGTTTGCCAGTTGTACAAATGTGTCAGGTAAACCGCTTATTCCTTCGTACCCAGAAGCACCTGCCCCTCCTGAAATGACGAGGGCAATTCCCCCGTATAAAAACATCGTTCCGAGTGTAACGACGAGTGGTTCTACATCCGTCATTTTTATAATGAGTCCGTTTAAAGCGCCTGCTAAACAACTAATTATTAGGGCGATTATAACAGCAAACAAAATAGGTATTCCGTTCATCCAAAGTACACCGATTAAGATTGAAGTGAGCCCCATTATTGAGCCGATCGATACATCAATTCCTCCTGTTACTATAACAAAAGTCATTGGTATCGCCGCAATTGCGATAAATAGGAAATCATTTGTACTAAAAAGGAGATTACTAATATTTAAGAAATCACTATTTATTAAACTAAAAAGGATGAATTCTACAAGAAGTAATACAATTAGAACCCCTTCCCATCTATATACATACTTCATAGATTCATCCTCCTTTCTGCCTTCCACTTTTTCATAACACTATCTAATATGATGATAAGTAATAATAAAAAACCTGAAATAGCATTATTCCAAAATGCTGGTATTTTTAAAAAGACGAGTGAGCTACTTATTGTTTCTAAAAATAACGCTCCTAATGCAGCTCCAAATAAAGATCCTGTTCCTCCTTTTAAATGAATTCCTCCTAGTACAGCGGCTGCGATTACTTGTAATTCTAATCCTGTACCTGTTTGATTTGGCACGAAACCGATATTCATAACAAATATGCAACCAGCGAGCGCAGCGCTTATGCCTGAAATCATAAACGCATATATCTTCACTTTATTTACAGGTATACCAATAAGCCTCGCGCCATCTTCATTATCACCTACCGCATAAAAGTATCTTCCCAATGGCACTTTTCTTAAAAAGAAGTATAGTAGTAGTAAAATAATAAGAACGAACCATACAGTTATAGGTAAACCAAGAATGATGATAGATGACAGCTGCTTAAAATCGTTTGGAATATCTTCAATCCACTTCCCGCCTGTGAAAATTAACATTGTACCTCTAATAATTCCTAACATGCCTAATGTCATAATAATGGCTGGTACCCGAAACTTCGCAACTCCAATACCATTTACGAAACCAATAATGGCCCCAAGTATAATAGCTACAAATATCGACAAGAATGCACTATACCCATTCGTTAACATCATTCCGCAAACTGCTGCACTTAACCCCATGCTTGAACCAACTGATACATCTATATTTTTCGTAAATAAGACGAACGATTGACCGATTGCTAGCACGACTAAAATAACGCTTGATTTCATCAGTAAAGATAACGAGTTAAATTGAATAAAACTAGGGTTTATCATTCCTACAATAGCTATATAAATTAGTAGTAACAGTATGATAGACGTTTCATGCATTTTTAACATATGTTTCATTCCGCTACACCTCCGTATGCAAGGCGTGTAACTTCATTCACACTCAGTTGTTCTTTTTCCATATGAGAAACAAATCGCCCATTTCTCATTACATATACACGGTTTACTAATTGGACAATTTCTTCAACATCTGAAGAGATTAATAAAATTGCGAGTCCTTCCCTTTTCATTTTTTTTATCGTCTCATACACTTCAAGCCTTGCTTTCGCATCAATTCCGCGAGTCGGCTCATCAAGAATAATAATTTTAGGATTACATGCAAGATACTTCGCAAGCACGACCTTCTGCTGATTACCTCCTGATAAAGATGCCAGTTCTTTATTCATATCCTGTACAACAATTCGGAACTGTTCTATAAACGAATTAACTAAAGCGCTTTCTTTTTCTTTATTTATAAAAAAGCGATTATTTTGATATAAACTTGCTGCTGCAATATTTTCTTTAACAGAAGCAATTGAGAAAATTCCATTCCTCGCCCTATCCTCTGGCACATAAACTAGTCCTTCGTCTAGCCTTTTATGCAAAGAACACGTATCAATTGATTTTCCACCCAATAAGATAGACCCTGATTTTATAGTTTTCAATCCAAATATCGCTTCTGCTAATTCCGTTCTGCCAGATCCTATAATGCCAGCAACACCTACAACCTCACCCGCATGTACAGTGAATGATATATTTTCGAATGCGTGACCATTTATATCAACCACTTCTAATATTTTTTTCGTCTTTACTGTCTCTTGAACTACTTCTATTTTCTCTTTCTGTTTATATCCTTTTGGCAATAGTCCCTCCATCAGCATGTCATATGTATAGTCACATACATCACCTTGGCTTACAACCATTCCATCACGTAGTATTGCTACTTTGTTGGCAATTTCAAAGATTTCTGGAAAACGATGCGTAATATAAATCATCCCAATTCCTTTTTCTTGTAAACTTTTCATCAACACAAAAAGACTCTTAATTTCGTGTGTTGTTAATGTCGATGTTGGCTCATCTAGAATAAGAATCTCAGCTTCTCTTATTAATCCTCTAACGATTTCTACTAACTGTTGTTGCGCAATCGATAATGTTCCTCCTAGTTTATTAAGGTCAATATCCCATCCTAAGCTGCTAATCAATTGCTGAATCTGTACTTTTAGTTTCTTTTTCTTTTCTTTTAACCCGATACATATATTTTCTTCAATAGTCATATGCGGAAAAATGAGTGGTTCTTGCGGAATTAAATAAATACCTTTTCGGTGTGCTTCTGATGGATTTGAAAACTGTTGCTTCCTTCCTTTTACATACATCTCTCCATCATCATACGAATATAACCCCGTTAATATTTTCATTAATGTTGATTTCCCGGCGCCATTTCCCCCCACTAAAGCGTATATATCTCCGCGCTCTACTTGTAAGTTCACTTCTTTTAATACAAGTTGATTTAAAAACGCCTTACTCATTTTCTTTACTTGTAATAAAGGTACGTTCTCCACATGATGTCACCTGCCTTTATCCAGAACATTTTTTGAGAAAATGATTATTTGTTCTACTTGTTTTGTAGCATTGTATATTCCTTTTTTTATATCTAGAACACTTTTTTCTACGTACTATTAATCGTTTCAACTGGAATAAACAAAATATATGGTACATATGTTTAAGCTGTGGTCAATTGTTGAAAGGGATGAAGAGTATGACTCAGCTGAACTTTGAAGAAAATTTATTAACTAAAGTAGCTTGGTACTATTATAAAGACCAATTAACACAACAGGAGATCGCGTCACTTCTTCATATTTCAAGAAATAAAGTCGTCCGGTTATTAGATAAAGCGCGGAGTGAAGGTATCGTTACATTTCACGTAAAAGGGACTGGTTTGCACTGTTTAAGTATTGAGCGTGACCTAATGAAAAAATTCCACTTAAAAGATGCTTTTATTATCCCTACCCCAGTAAACAATTATCACGCTTCTCTCGGAAAAGCTGCTGCACAATATTTAGAAACTCATCTCCAGCAAGGCGATTTACTCGGTATTGGCTGGGGAGAAACAATTAGCAAAATGCTAGAAAACATTCATTTTGAAAGTTCTATCAACCTTTCAATCGTAACGCTCACAGGCGGGGTAAATCACTATCTCCCGAGAAAACAAAACTATTTACACTACATGCAAGGCGAACTTCACATTATCCCTACGCCGTTTCTAGTGTCTACAACCGAAATGGCACAAAGTATTCTATCAGAACCGAGTGTAAAAGATATGCTTCAAGTCGCTTCACTTGCTCATACGGCTGTTGTCGGTATTGGGGGATTATCTCAAGACGCTACGATTGTAAAAGAAGAAAAATTAACACTACGTGAGATGACATATATTCGTAGTCAAAACGGTGCTGGCGATATTTTAGGACAGTTTTATAATACAAATGGCGATTTATTAGAACTCTCGCATCACAATCGTCTAATTGGCACGCCCCTCTCTATTTTGCGCAATATGAAGCATGTCGTCGGTGTTGCTGGAGGTACTGAAAAGATAGATGCAATTTATGGTGCCTTAAAAGGAAAGTTTATTCATTCATTAATTACCGATGAGGAAACTGCCCTCTCCTTATTACGAAAGGATGGTGATTGTTAATGTCCCATTTATTAGCTTTCGATGCTGGTACAGGGAGCATTCGAGCAGTTCTTTTTGATTTACATGGTAATCAAATTGCAGTAAGTCAAAAAGAATGGATTCACAAATCTGACCTTCGTTATCCAGGCTCTATGAACTTTGATGTAGTAGAAAATTGGAAGCTAGTACAAGAATGTACGAAAGAGGTGCTTCAAAAAAGCAACACTCCTGCCTCTTCTATTCTTGCTATTAGCGCTACAAGTATGCGAGAAGGATTTGTTTTATATGATCAAGATGGGCAAGAAATATGGGCGTGTGCAAATGTTGATGGGCGCGCATCCGTCGAAGTTAGTGAATTAAAAGAAATTCGGTCACATCTTGAAAAAGATTTATATACAAAGTCTGGTCAAACTTTTTCATTAGGTGCTTTACCACGCCTACTCTGGATAAAAAAACATGAACCCGACGTCTATAATAATATTTACTCTTTTACAATGTTAAACGATTGGATTTTATATAAACTAAGCGGCGTACTACAAATTGATCCCTCAAACGGATGCACGTCAGGTATTTTTGACTTACAAAATAGAGTGTGGGATAACGATGTCGCTAAGGAGTGCGGTCTATCTTTGCCATTTTCACCAACAGTAAATGAAGCTGGTACAGTAATTGGCAACGTTACAAAAGAGTGTGCAGCATTAACTGGATTACGTGAAGGGATTCCTGTCGTCGCCGGGGGTGGAGATGCTCAAATGGCATCGCTCGGAACAGGAATCGTGAAACCAAATCAAACGTTAATATGCGGGGGTAGCTTTTGGCAACAAGAAGTGAATGTTACTGAGCCAATAACAGATCCACATGCTGCGATTCGAGTAAATTGTCACGTCGTTCCGAACCTATGGCAATATGAAACAATCGCCTTTTTCCCAGGTCTCGTTATGCGCTGGTTTCGAGACGCTTTTTGCCAAGAAGAAAAGAAACTTGCTGATAAACTTGGTGTAGATGCTTATGAATTACTAGAAGAACAAGCGAAAGACGTACCTGTCGGTTCACATGGCATTATCCCTACTTTTTCAAACGTTATGAACTACATTTCTTGGCGTCATGCCGCACCTTCATTCTTAAATTTAAGTTTAGACGCTGACAAATGCGGAAAAAAAGAACTGTTTCGTGCTATTGAAGAAAATGCAGCCTTCATTACACTTGGAAACTTAAAATTAATAAAAAATCTAACTGGCACATTCCCTTCTGAAGTTATTTTTGCTGGCGGTGCCGCTAAAGGAAAACTATGGCCACAAATTCTATCAGACGTACTCGGTATTCCTGTAAAAGTACCTGTTGTGAAAGAAGCAGCTGCTTTAGGAACTGCGATTGCTGCTGGAGTTGGTGCTGGCATATATTCATCTATGGAAGAAACTGCCGAAGAGTTTGTACAGTGGGAGCAAACATTCGAACCAGTTACTGAAAATCACGAACTATATAAAGAGTTCTATGAAACATGGAAAACTGTATATGACAGTCAGCTCGCTTTAGCTGATAAAGGGCTCACCTCACATATGTGGATTGCGCCTGGTGCACTGTAACACATTACATAAAGGAGTGAACTGTATGTTAAAAGCGAATGAAAATGACTTCTCCTATCGCTTCGGTGATAACGGGCCGAAATATTTAATACAAGGGCCAAATATTGATCTTGGCCTTGTTGTCATTCAACCGGGCCAGGAGTTTCAAAACCATTATCATACGACGTGCGAAGAGGTCTTTTATGCATTAGAAGGTGAAATAGACTTCTATGTAAATAACGAAAGAGTTCCGATTAAACAAGGTGATGTCCTGCAAGTTCGCCCTCATGAATCTCACTATCTGATTAACCATTCTGACAAACCTTTTAAAGCTGTTTTTATAAAGTCACCACATTTACCAAATAAAGATACGGTACAAACGGAAAATCCAACATTAACGAAGGAGTGATTTTGAATGACTTGGGGATTTAAAAATCGATTAAATACAATTTTACCTGATGGTAGAGCGGTTATGTTAGCAATAGATCACGGCTACTTTTTAGGGCCAATTCACGGGCTAGAACAACCACTTGAAACAGTTAAAAACTTACTTCCGTATACAGACTCCCTCTTTTTAACACGCGGTGTACTTAGTTCCTGCATTCCTGAAAACTGCAGCACACCGATGGTTATGCGTGTATCTGGTGGCGCTACTGTCGTCGGTAAAGATTTAGCGAATGAAACAATTGTTACACCTGTAAAAGAAGCAGTGAAGCAAAACGCAATTGGCGTTGGCGTTTCTGTTTTTGTCGGATCAGACTATGAAACACAAACTGTTACAAATCTCGCAAATGTAGTTTCTGAAGCTCATGATTACGGCCTACCAGTACTCGGCATTACCGCAGTCGCAAAGGAATTACAAAAACGTGAAGCTCGCTTTCTAGCACTTGCTTCCCGCGTATGTGTTGAAATGGGTGCTGATATTATTAAAACGTATTACTGCGAAGGATTCGAAAAAATAACGAGCACATGCCCTGCCCCAGTCGTCATCGCGGGCGGCCCAAAACTAGATTCAATTGAAGACGCATTAAACATTACGTACAATGCATTGCAAGAAGGAGCAATTGGAGTAGACATGGGCCGAAACATATGGCAATCCGAGCACCCAGCTGCGATGATCCAAGCAATACATGGCATTGTGAAAAATGGATTGAATGTGAAAGAGGCACTTGAACTTTATGATGATGTGAAGAATTAATGTGAAAAGACAGACTATTTATTAGTCTGTCTTTTTTACTTTACAGTGAAACTTTCATAATCCGTCTTCTAATATGATACATACTTAAATTTTATACACCTTCAAATGATTACTCTTGTTGATCGCTATTAAGCTTTGAAACTTTCTTACCTTCTCTATAATCAAGACAAGACACTTCAATTAATAAGCCATTAAATACTGTAAAATAAAAACCATAACTACTACCTCGCATCGAATAAGGTTCCTTATCTATTTCAATGCCGCCTGCTACTAAACGATTATACGCTTGATCAACTTCATTTCAAGTATCCACTAAAAAACCAATATGAAAAGCTTCAGGATACATCACTTCCTTATTTCCCTTAAATGCTTTTGGATCGCTCAGCACCAGTATAAATCCACTTTCATCACTCATTACTAATAATGCCTTTCCCTTTTGCTCTAAAAATTGAAAATCAAAAAATGTTTCAAAGAAATGTCTCGCTTCTGATAAATCATCAACACATAAATTCAAATGATTTAACTTCATTCACTCATCTCCTTTTAAGCAGAGGGTATGTAGACTCATTTTCATAACACTTAAATATGAAAGGTAAGATATTCAAGCGTTCCGTCTAAGACTATGCTTTATAAGTCTAATACTTTTCTCCATAGCCTAGAACGTTTTTTTAAATGAATGAAAGATTTCCTATCATTTCCATCCCCCCAGTCATAAAAAAGAGGATACATGATTGCTTCTACAACATGTATCCTCTACTTATATATTACGACTGTTGATAAGCCGATTTCGATGATTTCACATAATAAACTGCATGATCCACATTAATAATATGATCTGGCTTTGGTTTACCACGGCCCGCTCTATGTCCAGCTAAGTGTTCTTCACTTGTTTCCCAGTTTTTCCATGCTTCTTCAGATTCCCAGCGAATCATTACGACAACTTCTTCGTCGCCGCGTCTTACTTTTTTCACGAGAACACTTAAATCGATGAAGCCTTCAAATTTTTCAATAATACCTTCTCCAGTGAAACGTTCTACAACTATATTTGATGTACCTTCTTTTACTGTAAATGTTTTCGTTTCGATAAACATATATCCCACTCCCTCTTTGTTATACGAATACTAGTATTCTTCTATTATAATTGATTATGATAATTATTTTCAATTGTAAAGTTTTAATTTTTTGAATTATGCTGATTTCTTTTCTATCGCCTCATCTAAAAATTTGAAATATGGAAGTAACATCCCTATTAAAGATGTAACACATATAATTGCACCGATGATTACATATAGCGCTCTTACTCCCCACATTTCACTCAATATCCCCCCTACTAACACACCTAATGGCATAGCGGATCGTATAAAAAATAAACGCACTGAAAATACTTGTCCTATCATATTATTTGGGACGGTTTGTTGGCATATTGTCGTGTTATGAACATTGAAAAATGCAATACAAATCCCTGCTATTACTTCAATTATTATTGCAATGATAATACTATGATTGAATCCTAATGAAATGTATGTGAGTCCCCCTATAAACAATCCTCCAAGCATAAGTATACGCCGGCTTTTATATGTTACTTTTCCGACTAATACTGAGCCAATTACGTAGCCAAGTGGAAAACCTGCCATGAAATAACCGTACTCTGCATATCCCGCTGACAGCTCGTCTTTTATATAAGGAAGATTTGTGACCATCGTTACCCCTACTCCAAACTGCACGAAAGTAAGAAATATACCGAGCCAAACGATGATTGGTTTTGTGAAAAAATATGTAAAACCGTGAAAAAACTGTTCTAGCCACGTTTTCCGAATAGGTTGCGACGTTCTATTTTCTTTTATATAAAATAAGAAAGTGCCACTAACAAATAAACATATGCATACGAAAGATAATGTAAGTTCTGTTCCAATCAAATGAATGACTACTCCGCCTAATACTGGCGCAAGAAACATCATAAGGCGAGTCATTCCATCAATGTACGCATTTGCATCTTGAAGTTGTTCTTTCCCTACAATGCTCGGTGTAATTGCTTGACTTGCAGGTGTATAAAGTGGTGTAATAAGTCCCACTACAATTTGAACAACATAAATGTGCCAAACTTCTATACTACCCGAAACTAGCATCACCAAAGGTAATAAAAATACGGACGCTCGTATCCATTGTGAAAATATCATAATCCACTTCCGGCTCCATTTATCAATAAATGGGCCACTTATTAATTGCAATATGAGTGATGGGATGAAATATAATAACCACATACTACTTAAAGCCATTTCTGATCCTGTTAACTCATATACTAGAATTGAATTACATAACGTTCCGAAAGCCCCTCCTAATTCAGAGATTGCACTACCAATCCACATAAAAAAGAACGAACGATTTTTCAATATATTTTTCAATTTCACACACCAACTTTTCTTTTATATTCCTCCCTTTATGTACATTCTCGTTGTTAATTATCTATTCAAAAACATATCTAATTCTTTCGCTAAAGACTGTACTGCTTTCTTTCTTAATACATATTTTCCGTCATGTATATCAACTAACTTCGCTGCACGTAACAATTTCAAATGATGGTGTACAGTCGATTTACCGAGTTGCAATCTTTCCGTTATTTCCTGTAATGTACGTTCTTTTTCAAACAACATTTTTACAATTCGCAATCTCGCTTCATCTCCAAGAGCCTTATGTTTTTGAACTAAAAAATAATTCGGTTCATACGGATCTTCAGGATGAATACTTTCATTCGCAACTGGATAATGAAATACTTTCGTATCATCAATATCTGCTTCAATATTCCACGGTCTGTACGTCATTTGCGGAATAAGAAGTACGTGATGAACACTTGGCTCTGGCATATAGTTCACTCCGCCAGTCGCCCACTCGACAAACTCTTCCGGCTTCATCTTTTTATTCATTTCATTTTTTGCTTCATAATCTCGTTTTAATATAGAAAGTATTTCTTCTTCCTCACTCTTAATTACACTCTCATACCACCCTGTCATTACAGCGATTAAATGAGATTTCAGCACTTGTACATCTACATCACATATAAAGCGAATGTACGTAGAGAAAAACTGATGATTATGTGTTAATTCCTTTAGTTCATGTATTGCAGTTCCATCTCTACTTGCGGCTAAACGTCTTTTTTTCTCATATTTCTCCCCTAAAAACGGTAAACATGTATACTTCAAATCTTCTTCTGAAAGTGAATCGATTTTAGCATGAAACTGCGATACACCCTGTATGTCTTCTTCATACAACAACTGAAGCAATGCTTTCCACGTATTATTTTCTTCGACAAATTGTAAGTGCTCTCTCATTTCTTCTGTTAATGATTTCTTAATTTCTTCCCATTCATTTTGACTCTTTTCAAGTGTATCAATTAACCTCTTATGAGTAATTGCTGCAATGCCAAGCGCACATTCGAAAAGTATCGAATATTTCACTTGAACGTTATAAGTTTCCCTCTTTCTACTCGTTATGTGATAGACCTCCATTTTTATCCCCTCCTTGTTTGCTATATATCAAATTCTATTTTTATCGAATTTAACCTTCTATATTTTTAGAATTATTTTGCGACTTCAAAAAAACTCTAATCCATGAGCAAATAGAGAAAGGTTTATACTCTTTTTCATTCTGACTCAATTAAAGCCTTGATTATTAAGTATCATATTAAAAAGAAGTTTTTTAATGGCTCTGTTATAAGTTGTCTTTCACCCTCTTGTGCAACTATAGAAAAGGTTTATTGAAGAGAAAAGAGAATTGGTTTTATTAAGAAAAATGAACAGGAGGCTATACGAATGGGAAGAAAAGAAATGTTGCAAAATGGAGTCCAACAAGTTTTTTACGAAGAAGAATGGTACCCACCAATATCAGAAGCGTTAAAGAATCTTACGGTTGAACAAGCATGTTGGCAACCAGAAGGTGCTGCCAGTAATACGATTTGGGAAAATGTGAACCATTTATTAATCTTTAAAAAACGCCTACTTTCCCGCTTACATGAAGACGACACATTTGTTGCTCCACAAAATAATGATGAGACGTTTATCCAAGGTGGACCTAATGATGATGCCGCTTGGCAGCAAACCGTAAAGCGAACGCTTCAAGTACATGATGCCTTACAATCTTCATTAACCGCCCTTCAAGAAGCAGAACTAGATCAACTAAGTCCTTCTCTACCAGTTTGGCAACAATATATGAATATCCTTTTGCATGATGCTTATCCTACAGGACAAATTATACAGCTTCGGAAACTTCAAGGTTCATGGCCAACTCACCGTTCTTATTTATAAAGTGAAATTTTAATCAGCTCTTACCAATCGGGATTTTGCGGGCAGCCCATCCCCACCTCACTTCTTTGCTTTCCTTGAATTTTGAGGTAAAAATCTTACTGTCCGTTAATCCGAAATAAACGATGTTTAAAATCGCATACGTTTAATATCCAACAAAACAATTGAAAACAGCTAATTGTTCGATAATTACTGCGATTTCTCAAAATAAAGCAAATTAAAATACATTGATTCCTAACATAACTTACATGCTTCATAACTTCTAATCATAATCCAAATTTGGAAGAATAGATGCTTTTTTATATACAAATAATAACTCTCAAGGAGTTGTTGACATGTATTTCATATTGAATATGTTAGGGATTTTCGTTGTCATATTAATCATTTTCTTATGTTCGCCTAATAAAAAACATATAAAATGGAGACCAATTGTAATTCTCATCCTATTGGAGCTTTTTATTACGTGGTTTATGTTAGGCACAAAGCTCGGCAGTATTATCATTAATAAAATTGCGTCATTTTTCAGTTGGCTACTAGCATGTGCGAATGAAGGTATTCGATTTGCATTTCCTTCAGCTATGGAAAGTCAGCACATTGATTTCTTCTTTAGTGCGTTACTTCCTATCATTTTTGTTATTACTTTTTTCGATATTCTTTCTTATTTCGGAATCTTAACTTGGATTATTGATAAAGTAGGTGCAGTTATTTCAAAGATTTCTCGTTTACCAAAGTTAGAAAGTTTCTTTTCGATTCAAATGATGTTTTTAGGAAACACCGAAGCACTTGCGGTTGTTCGTGATCAATTATCTGTTTTAAAAGAAAATCGATTATTAACTTTTGGAATTATGAGTATGAGTAGCGTTAGCGGATCCATTCTTGGTGCTTATTTATCAATGGTTCCAGCAACATATATTTTCAGCGCAATCCCATTAAACTGTATTAACGCATTAATTTTAGCCAATGTATTAAATCCTGTGGAAGTTTCGAAAGAAGAAGACGTTGTTTACACACCTTCAAAACATGAAAAAAAGGATTTCTTTTCTACTATTTCAAACAGTATGTTAGTTGGGATGAATATGGTTATCGTTATTTTAGCTATGGTAATTGGTTATGTAGCTTTAACAGCATGTTTAAATGGGATTTTAGGATTTTTTTTAACAGGGTTAACAATTCAAAAAATCTTCTCCATTATCTTTAGTCCTTTTGCATTTTTACTCGGTTTATCAGGCAGTGATGCTATGTATGTAGCTGAATTAATGGGGATCAAAATAACGACGAATGAATTTGTTGCAATGATGGATTTAAAATCAAACTTAAAATCACTACAACCGCATACGGTTGCGGTTGCAACGACATTTCTAGCTTCTTTTGCTAACTTTAGTACAGTAGGTATGATTTACGGAACTTACAATTCATTATTTGGCGGAGAAAAATCATCAGTCATCGGTAAAAATGTTTGGAAGCTTCTTGTTAGCGGGATGGCTGTTTCTTTATTAAGTGCTATGCTCGTTGGGCTATTTGTATGGTAATTAATTTTTATAATAAAAGACACCCAAGCCAATTGAGTGTCTTTTATTATTATTTTCGAATTTGCCCATTTCCACGAATCACATATTTTGTAGAAGTTAATGCTGGAAGCCCCATTGGTCCTCTTACGTGTAACTTTTGTGTACTGATACCAATTTCCGCTCCGAATCCAAATTCGGATCCATCTGTAAAACGAGTCGATGCATTATGATAAAGTGCCGCGGCATCTACAGAAGTAAAAAACTTGCTGACGTTTTCCTCGTTTTCAGTAATAATTGCTTCAGAATGCATAGATCCATACGTATTTATATGATGAATCGCATCTTCAACAGTGGAAACCACTTTCACTGCTAGTGTGAGAGATAAAAACTCAGTTTCCCAGTCTTCTTCTGTCGCAAGTAAGATAGAAGAATCAATCGCCACTGCTTTATTATCACCACGTAGCTCCACTCCTCTTTCCTTCAAGGAAGAAAACAACTCGCTACCATATTGCTCTGCCCAATTCTCATGAAGTACAATCGTCTCAATTGCATTACATACAGATGGACGCTGTGTTTTTGCATTTATAATAATATTAAACGCCATTTGTTTATCTGCTGTTTCATCAATGAATATATGACAATTTCCCGCACCTGTTTCAAGTACTGGAACAGACGCTTCTCTCACAACAGTATCGATTAATTGTTTGCCACCTCTTGGAATAAGAACGTCTAGATAATCCTTCATTGTAAACAACTGCTTCGCGCTATTTCGCGTTGTATCTTCTATAAGCTGTACGCTTTCTTGAGGTAAGCTTGTTAGTTTGAGCGCTCTGTGAATAACGGCAACGATGGCCTTATTAGAATGAATAGCAGAAGAACTACCACGTAATATGACTGCGTTTCCTGTCTTCAAACAAATTGTAGCTGCATCCACTGTTACATTCGGTCTTGCCTCATAAATCATGCCTATAACACCAAGTGGTACGCGCATCTCCTGAATAGATAGTCCATTTGGCCTTTCCCATGCACTTACACATTCTCCTACAGGATCACGTAATTCAATTAGCTGCTTAATCCCCTCTGTCATATCAATAATACGATTTTCAGTTAGCAGAAGACGATCAAGGAGTGAATCAGAAAATCCTTTTGCCTTACCTTCTTCAATATCCCTCTTGTTTTCTTCTAAAATATAAGCTGTTTCTAATATTAACTGATCAGCTATTGCGGAAAGTGCTTCGTTTTTTTGCTCTGTAGATTTAAGCACAAGCTCTCTAGCAACCTCTTTTGCTTTTATCCCCTTTGCCAACACTTCATTCATTTTTATTTCCTCCTTTTTAAAGTGAAACCCAATGATCCCTATGGATGACTTCATAACTATGTCTCTCGCCTCTTACTTGAATATCTTGGCTTTGCATACCTTTTACATCTCTTAGTTCCTCTGCACTATATGTGCATTGTCCTTTTCCTATTACGCGCCCTTGTTGCGTTACAACCTCTACAACTTCACCCACTTGGAAAAATCCTGATACATTCGTAACACCAGCTGGAAGTAAACTCTTACCATGCTGAATGATGGCAGTAGCTGCCCCAGCATCTACTTCAATTTGTCCGCTAACAAGCGAATGTAAGGCAATCCATTGCTTGTTCATCTTCATTTCTTTTTGAGGAGCATTACCAACATACGTTCCATCACCCTTACCCTTCAAAACATCTACAAACTTTTCCTGTCCACGTCCTGTTCCGATAAATACACTCACACCAAGAGAGAGCGCTGTCTTTGCAGCGTCGATTTTTGATTTCATACCGCCAGTCCCAAGTTTTGAGCCAGCATCTCCTGCAAGAGAAGAAATTTCTTCCGTAACTTCAGGAAGAAAATAATATTTTTTTGCATCCGGATTTTTCTGAGGATTTTTGTCATATAACCCGTTCACATCCGTAAAGATCATAAGCATATCCGCCGAAACAAGCCCGCTTACTAAAGCTGACAGCATATCATTATCACCGAACGTCAGCTCCTCTAAAGAGATGGAATCATTTTCATTAATAATTGGAAGAGCGGAGCGGTTTAATAATTCTCCTAACGTAGCGTAAGCATTACTATATTGTTCTTTTCTAGAAAAATCACTCCTCGTCAGCAAAAGTTGCGCAGTAACGATGCCATATTTACGGAATTCCTCCGTGTACGCCTGCATTAACAAACTTTGTCCGACAGCTGCTGCAGCCTGTTTCCCTTTAATCGTTACAGGTCTGCTAGGATATCCTAGCGCTGAAAAACCTGCAGCGACGGCTCCAGATGTAATTAACACAACCTCGTGCCCATCTTCTTTCAACCGAGCCAATGCGGCAACGTGATCTGAAAGCTGTTCTGTAGAGATGCCTCCGTGACTATCTGCCAAGGAACTACTCCCAATCTTTACAACAACTCGTTGTTTTTTCACTTTTTTATCCCCCAAGTCTAAAATCAAAGTTTTTTATAAATTACACTTCATTCACTTTGTAACTATATCTATTCTCATCAATGCTGCAATGAGGTATTTAAGAGCAAAATAAAAATGACCGCTTCGCCCTTAATAAAATAAAAAGGACGAAACGGTCATTGTTCCGCGGTACCACCTTAATTGATATACATAGATATCCACTTGGTGCCTATAACGCAGGCGAACGCCTAAACTTTCATTTAAGACTCAGGGATAGGTTCGATATATTCTATACGAGGAATCTTTCAGCCGGTGAATTCCACTCTCTTTCGCAAGAAGACATATGTACTAGTTCCCTTCAACGATTTTCAATCTAATTTTTTTATATTATGCGATATAGTTCGATTCGGTGTCAAGAGGTATTTTTAAAAATAAATAGAGCCGCAAGTTATTTGTATGAAATTATCGCCCTACTGAATGAAAATACAAAATGATATAAGTTTAACTCATATTCATAAACATAAAACCTTACATTATAGTGTATATATTTACATAATGTCGAATATAATTAATTTTTATCTTTTAGTGTTGCAAAAAGGAATATATTCTCTTAGAATGTTTCTTTATATTGCACAGGGATGTTATTCTTATTCTAAGAAAATAATATCAAACAGATATAATTGATTATAAAAGGAGCAAGATTGAGTTATTATGGATAAACAAATTGGATTCATCGGTTGCGGAAATATGGGAATGGCTATGATTGGCGGAATGATAAACAAAAATATAGTGTCTTCAAATCAAATTATTTGTTCAGATTTAAACACTGCTAATTTAAAAAATGCTAGTGAAAAATATGGGCTAACTACAACTACCGACAACAATGAAGTAGCTAAAAATGCTGATATTTTAATTTTATCAATCAAACCAGACCTATACGCGTCAATAATTAATGAAATAAAAGAAATAATCAAAAACGATGCTATCATCGTTACGATCGCTGCTGGGAAAAGTATTGAAAGTACTGAAAATGCCTTTAATAAAAAAGTAAAGGTTGTAAGGGTAATGCCTAATACTCCTGCTCTTGTTGGAGAAGGAATGTCTGCATTATGCCCGAATGAAATGGTGACAGAAAAAGATTTAGAAGATGTACTAAACATTTTCAATAGTTTTGGTCAAACAGAGATCGTAAGTGAAAAATTAATGGATGTTGTAACATCTGTAAGTGGTTCTTCACCAGCTTATGTATATATGATTATAGAAGCGATGGCAGATGCTGCTGTACTAGATGGTATGCCAAGAAATCAAGCATATAAATTCGCTGCTCAAGCTGTGTTAGGCTCTGCAAAAATGGTACTAGAAACAGGAATACATCCAGGTGAATTGAAAGATATGGTTTGTTCTCCTGGCGGAACGACAATAGAAGCTGTAGCAACATTGGAGGAAAAAGGACTGAGAACAGCGATTATTTCAGCTATGCAGCGTTGTACGCAAAAGTCTGTTGAACTATCTGGTCAAACTAAAAAGTAAAACTGTAAAAGAGATCGCGTTAGCTATGAATTCATATGAATTTAATTAGAAATTCACTACATGATAAACGGCCAAACTCATATATAATTGAGTTTGGCCGTTTCAGTTTTAATTATATTAAAATAATTTTATTCAAATCTTCTTTACAGGTTCTGTTTTATCCCTTACCTATTCCCTACTATGATTGTGTAATTTTATTAGAAACTAATAATTTTTCAATGCACTTCGGTAACATATCTAATAGCGTTTCAAATGCGTAGTTTACATCTAGACGTTCTGTCCATTGATGTGCATCTTTTCCTACCGGCCCCATATTTAATACTGGAACATCAAACTCTTCTAATTCCTGAAGCGGAATTGAATAACCTTTATCCCATAATGGCATATTGTCTACAAGCGAACTCATTGAATCCAGTGGATACTGCAAGCCTACATAACTTAAATCTGAAATCCCCCCAAAATAATTTTGGTTTTCAAATGTAATTTTATGATTGTAGTGTGCATACTTTTCCATTTCTACAACTACCTCTTTTATTAAAGGATTGTTGCGTGAACTCACAGCTGGATAGTACGGCGGAGCGAAGAAAAGTACAATCATCGGTGCCTTTTCTTTACATAAAATCGCTAATTTATCTACTAAATCAATGGTTACCGCACGATCATCTTTATCTCCTCTATTTTTTATAATATTAGATTGAATATGATTTATTTTTCCTCGTCCATGTTGCTCAATTGCATATGTGATAAGCTCTTCATAAGTTAATACATTTACTTTGAGATTAGGTGGTATAAATGGATTATATTTAGAAAAACGATATGCATGTTTTTCATACGACTCTTCTATTTTCTCTGCTACTTTCGTTACTTTTTGACGTAACAATGAAACTACATCTGTCATTGATTTTTCTAATAAAAACAAATTAAATAATGTAACTGCACGATGCGGAATTTGTACAGAATAATCCTCTTTTAAGTCCCTTTGAAGTAAGTTAGTTGGCGGAGGACTCGCTTCCCCTTCTACAATATCACAAAGGTCTGTGTTTAACTCTAATTCTGCTGTTATTAATGAAGCCATATAACTCCCATTTAACCCTGCAAAAGGTTCACCTACATGTGTCTCTTTTCCGTAGCAAAGAAAACCAGGTAACACTTTACCAATAGAGCCAGTGTAAATATACTTATTTTGGTCACCAGGATGTCTTGAAAACATAGGCTCTGAGTTTAGTACCGTTTTATACTCTAAATCATGTTCTCTTGCTAACTCTAGTAATCTTGGAACAGCAGCTCTCATCCCTACAGAGTTTACTTCTTCATCTGGTACAGCCAATAAAAGAACATTCCCATCAAATCTTTCTTCGCAAGCTTGCTCAATCATTGCCATTTGTAATGCGAGGCCGCATTTCATATCCATTGTTCCTCTACCAAACAGCCATTCTCCATGTTCTATATCTTCACGTACATGGTCTGGAAGTTCATCTTTATAAGAATAAAACATAGATGTTAACTTTTTAGGATTAAATGCATCTTCTTTCCACATTCCGTAATCTTGTACATCTACAACATCAAAGTGACTTACTAGAATTACAGTATTTTTTGTACTATCGCTTTTCTTTACTAGTGCTGTAACAAAATATCGTCCGTCCCCTGTCGGATTTTTTTGCAAATGGTGCGGGTTTTGTTTGAAATACTGTAAGTCAGATAATTGTTCCACAACAAAGTCTGGCAATATTACTTCAGCTTCTGAACCGGTAATACTAGGAATTTCAACAAGACTGCTTAATAATTGAACCAATTGTTCTTTTGATTGCCACTTTGACATATAAATCCCCCTATTTTCCGCATTATGAAAACTAATTCCAGTATATGAATAAAAAATGACGACAGCTATCAAAATTATAGTTCTGTTGTACTGCCGATTTTTATTGATATTTCATGAGCCGCTTGTTTTACCTTGCTAATAAGAAAAGATAGTCGATCATCATTAATACGATGACTAATTAACCCAACACTTAATGCTCCTACTACTTTATGATTAAATCCGATAATAGGTGCAGCTACTGAAGCTGTCCCTTCTGTTTTTTCACCATAACTGACAGCATATCCTTCATTTTTTATTTGCTTTATTTGATTAAGAAGAATTTGCTTTTGTTCTGGTAATGAAGGAAGTAAATACTCTACAATATGTTCCATTTCATTCGTTTTCATATTGGCAAGCATCGTTTTATTTGCAGCACCAATTGAAAGTGGAATTTGTTCTCCTAGATTATCGATAACTCGAATTTTTAAAGGACTATCAATTCTTTCAATGATAATAGAATGTGTTCCGTTTGGAATATTCAAATAGACACTTTCTTCCACTTCAGAAGCCAAACGTTTCATCACTTCTCTTGCAACAGATCTATAGTCTACCTTCTCCAATTGACGCAACCCTATTTCCATCCACATTGGTCCAATTTTGTACTGTTTTGTCTCTGTAATTTGTGTAACTAACCCATGCTCCATTAGAGAGTTAAGTAATCTATGTACTGTACTAACCGGGAGATGTGTTCCATCAGCTATATCAGAAATAGCCCAATACTCTTTTTCATTTGTAGAATTCAATAATTTAATAATACTTATCGCTCGATCAATGGACTGTACCATAACTCGCCTCAACTTTACTCGTAATATGTTAGTACGCTTAATTAACTATCAATTTAGCAAACATTCGAAATGAAATCAATCTATTTATTTAATTTTCTAACAATAAAAACATATCACTAACAACGAATTGAAAACGCAAACAAAAAAATATTGACTTTTCTTTTTAATTATCTGAAAATTATAACAAGATTTCACATCACGGAATACATTCCATAATACGGAAAAACATCAAACGTTATTCTATCAACTACGAAAGTGAGGAAAACAATGGCGCAAGTAAGCAATACAAACAATGAATTAAAACGTACGATGAAAAGTAGACACTTATTCATGATTGCACTCGGTGGTGTGATTGGAACCGGGTTATTTAACGGATCTGGCTTTATTATAAGTCAGGCTGGACCTGGTGGATCCGTACTTGCCTTTATTGCTGGTGGATTATTAATGTATTTCGTTATGCTATGTCTTGGTGAACTTGCTGTAGCCATGCCTGTTTCAGGTTCCTTTCAGGAATATGCTACTAAATTCATCAATCCTGCAACTGGCTTTACAATCGGATGGTTGTATTGGTTAAGCTGGGCGAATACGACCGGTCTTGAATTTACAACTGCCGGTATTACAATGCAGCGCTGGTTTCCTGATATTCCTGTTTGGGTTTGGTGTTTAATATTTGGCGTTACCATCTTCACTATTAACGCATTATCTGCTCGTAGTTATGCAGAAACAGAATTTTGGTTTTCAAGTATAAAAGTATCTGCCATTATAGCTTTTATAATTCTTGGTGGCGCCGCTATGTTCGGTTTTATTGATTTAAAAGGCGATGAACCAGCTCCACTTCTTTCAAATTTCGTAAATCATGGTGGTTTATTTCCGAATGGACTTGCAGCTATTCTATTAACAATGGTTACAGTCAATTATTCCTTCCAAGGTACAGAGCTTGTCGGAATCACAGCAGGTGAAAGTGAAGATCCAGCAAAAACTTTACCTCGTTCTATTAGAAATATTATATGGCGCACAATGTTTTTCTTCGTCTTAGCAATCTTTGTTCTTGTTGCTTTAATTCCTTGGGAAGAAGCTGGATTAACAAAGAGTCCATTCGTTGCTGTTTTTGATAATATCGGTATTCCATATGCAGCTGATATTATGAACTTTGTTATTCTTACTGCTGTTCTTTCTGTCGCAAACTCAGGACTATACGCTGCTACTCGAATGCTTTGGTCTTTATCAAAAAACGAAATGGCTCCAGCATTTTTAAAGAAATTATCATCACGTGGGATTCCTCTCAACGCTTTAATCATGACAATAGCTATTTCTGCTTTTTCTCTTTTGACAAGTGTAGTAGCTGCTGAAACTGTTTACTTGTGGCTCATTTCAATTTCCGGAGTCATTACCATTATTGTTTGGATGTCAATTTGTGTTTCTCAATTCTTTTTCCGCAAACATTATTTAGCAGACGGCGGAAAATTAGAAGACTTAAAATTTAAAACGCCACTTTATCCACTCGTACCAATTCTTGGTTTTGGATTGTATGGCATTATATTAATCAGTCTTATTTTTATCCCAGAACAACGACTTGGAATCTATTGCACTGTCCCATTTATCATCTTTTGCTACACTTACTATCACTTTAAAGTTAAGAAAAGAAATTCTACTAACACTCATAGTGAAACTAAAATTAGCGAGACTTCGTAATATTTGACTATACATAAAAGACTACACATGGCGTTTCACTTCATGTGTGGTCTTTTTTCATCATTTTAATATGATTTCATCTGAATTTAATGAATATATCCCCTTTCCTACAAAAGTAGTAGAGTGTTCATTTAAACACTTACTACCTCAGTGGGATTTATCACATTCCAATTTCAATATAATAGTAAATAGGTATATCGGATATAGATGTACATTACTAGGCTTATACATATTTCAACTTTAGAATTATATTCACTATTGAATTGGTAGTTACCAATAAAGAAAGAAAGGAATGATCATAATAATACAGAACATATACGAAACTCATTTACATGTAAGAAATTTAGAGAAGGCAATAAATTTCTATCAAAACAAGCTAGGATTAACGTTAGCAAGAAAACTCTCCAAAAGAAGAGTGGCTTTCTTTTGGGTCGGAGAAAATAAACAACAAATGCTTGGACTATGGGAAGTACATAACATTGAAGACTTTGAGCCGAGACATTTTGCTTTTGGTGTAAATTTAGAGTTTTTAATGACTTCTAAAGCGTGGCTAGAGGAACGTGGAATAGCAGTGATAGGAAGTCAAGGAAAAGGAAATCAAGAGCCAATTGTCCAAAGGTGGATGCCTGCTGCAAGTGTATACTTTCTAGATTGTGATGGAAACAAATTAGAATTCATTTCTATGTTACATGAGAATCCAGATGAATTAGAATATGCGTCCTATTTAAGTGTATGGAATGCGGAACACCAAGAAAAATGAATGGAATTTTCGTTCAAGTCTTTTCTTATTTTTGGATATAATGTTGTACGATCCCCCCTTTTACTATGAATTTGTTAACATAATGCATTTACTGTCATCTTATATTTGTACTTACGTACGAGCAATTCCTAATCTGCTTCAATTACAATTTGAATTATGTAAATTTTCCTCTTATCTGGTCTGGCATCTACTCTTTAAACACAAACTCCCCTTAAATCGAAAATGATTAAGGGGAGTTTTATATACGATGCAATTATAGTTCAGATTTCACTCGAACAGAAACATTATTTTTAATTATATTTTTGACATCTTTAAAGCTAACAAAATTGTTACTTTTCTCATCCCAAAGACGGAAACGTAGTGATTGTAAGCTTGTAGCAAGCGTAATCGTTGGTACATTTTTTAACGGAAGCGTATTATTGTGTGCCTCTTCTAGTTTATAGTTAGGTACCCTTGGGCTTAAATGGTGAACATGATGGAATCCAATATTACCAGTTAAGAATTGCAAAATTTTAGGAAGCTTATAAAAAGAACTTCCTTCCACTGCCGCTTTCACATATTCCCAATCTTTATCCTCTTCAAAATAAGAATCTTCAAATGTGTGCTGTACGTAAAACAGCCAAATCCCTACTGAACCTGCTATTAAGAATATAGTACCATGTACTAACAGAAACGATTGCCACCCAATTGCCCAGCAAAGTATAGCTACTACAGCAACAATTATAATATTCGTCAAATAAGTATTCATACGTTCTTTCTGCCTTGCACCTTTTCGGTTAAATCTATTTTTAAGCAAGAAAACATAAATCGGACCTAATCCAAACATAACGAATGGATTGCGATATAAGCGATATGCTAAACGAAGTCTAAATGGTGCAGCTACATATTCATCAACTGTAAGCGTCCAAATATCCCCTGTACCCCTCTTATCCAAATTACCACTCGTAGCGTGGTGAATAGAATGTTCATGCCCCCACTGATCAAATGGGAATAATGTTAAAACACCCATACACGTTCCAACTATTCTATTTGCACGTCGACTTTTAAAGAACGAATAATGGGTGCAATCATGAAAAATAATGAAAATTCTTGTCATAAATCCAGCGGCTAACAGTGCTGGAACTAATGTTAACCAATAAGAAACTGACAAACTTTTATAAGCAAGGTACCATAAAATAATAAATGGCACGATTGTGTTGATCAGTTGCCAAACACTTTTTTTAATCGTTGATTTTTCAAAAGGAGCAACTTGTTTTTTTAAATTTTTAGTATTTTCTAAGGTCATTGTTCTAATTCCTTTCCTTTTTGTTGCTAATTCATATTATAGCACACTATTAGTATCAGGTGTTAAAAGTAGCTATAATAAATATTATATACTATGAAAATCTCTTTTTTCTTACTCATTACTTACAAATTACTTACGCCCAAAATAGCTTCTATAATTGGACAGGCGGAGTATTTTATTTATAAAAGAAACTTCGAATTTTTCCAATAAGTACATAAAAAAACAGCAAGTTTTTTCACAAGAAGAAAAAAGCTGCGATAAGTCAGTTTCACCGACTTATCGCAGCTCCTCTTCGTTTTACCTTATTTTATCGATGAAGCCACACTGCACCTGCAGACTTGTCTTCAGCTTGGCCTACCACTTCAAACTTCAGTCCTAGTTTCGGTAACTTACGTCCTGCATCAGGAATAATGCTGTTGATGTATTGCTTAGAATCATCAAATTTTGCCACTCCTGGTAATCCTTTATAATCGAAGATACCGCGAGTTGGTGAATTTACTTTCCATGCTGGTGTTTGATCAAATGAGAATGCCGCATCGGCAATTTGGTAACGCGTACTGCTCTTCACAGTAGGTTGTCCGTTTAATGTCCCTACAATTGCCTCTGGATGAGAATCTACTACTCCTAAGAACCCTTCACCTGGATGAACGCCTACCCAGTTATCTGTAAAGCTTTGATCCGCATACCATACAACCATTCCTGTATTAAATACTGGACCACGTGCATGTTGTAACGCAGTGTCAGAACCAGCGTAATTTCTCCACTCTACATAGTAATTATGTTTTTTCTGTTCAAATCCGTTAGACACAGTAAAGCCTTTTAACGTCATTGCTGGCTGACCTTCTGCATCATCAGAGAAAACAACTTTTCCATCTACAGTTAATGCTGCATTATCTAACGCAAACCCTTTATAAGCTACTGCAATATCTGTTAAGTACTCAAATTGCAGTTTTACTTTTTTTCCTTTGAATTGGCTTAAATCGTATGATTTATCAACCCACTTACCATCAGTTGTATCCGCGCCGCCTTTTACATCTTTTTCGCCCATTCTATCAATGCGTGTCTTCGTTCCATCTTCTGCAATCGCATATACGTCAAGGAAATCATACTTCGCTTCAAGTTCGTAAAATGCCTTATAATCGAACTTAGCATCCTTTGCATTTGTTAAGTCAAATACTGGTGTCTCAAGTGTTGTATGAATGTCATTTCCTTTTGTACTGTAATAGAACTTCTTACCAAACGCTGATTCGATATTTTTTATATCTTTGTCCGGCAAGTTAACACGAACGATTCCAGGTCGTTTAGATTTTGTAGTACTTTGATCTACATATGTCGCAACACCGATTCCTTTGCTAAGTTTGTCATAATCTACTTCAAGGATATTCGCCCAGTTCCCCTTCATATTCTTTTGGAAAAATTCTTTATTTTGTGGTGAGAAACTCGTTGGCTCTGTTCCTGCAATTTTTCCAGCCCAGCTACCACCACTCATAATAGACCATGACTCAACAGGTTCACCTTGTCCTGAGTACTTTGTATCATATTCATCTGGTAAGCCTAAATCATGGCCATACTCATGTGCAAACACACCAACTGCCCCGTCTTCAGGCTCGATTGTATAATCATATGCAGCCATCTTTCCGCCCCAGTTCGAAACAGAAGATTTCGTGCCATCAATTGCATATGGTTTTGAACCTAGTTTTGAACGATGTGACCAAATCGCATCATCTTTCAATTTACCGCCGCCAGCTTCTTGACCAACGCCAGCATGTACAACCATTAAATGATCAATAATGCCATCTGGCTCATTTTTATTTCCATCACCATCTTGATCGTATTGATCAAATTGGTCATAGTCTGCTAAATTGACTCCTTTTGCTACCGCTGCTTTTAATGCTTCTTTCACAAAATCTTTTGGTCCTAAAGGCCCCTTGTTATCATGCCCAGTACCTGCATCAGCACCATAATCTGATGCTTTTCCTGGAACAGTAAGCCATTCTGTTACAGTCCCATCAACTGTGTAGCTACCACCAGATTGTTCTTCATAATATTGCTTAAATGTGTTAATCTTCGATCCATCAAATAAAGTAAATGGTTCATCACCAAATAACATTTTTTGATAATGTTCACGATTAAAGTCTTTAGAATACATGTATCCTGGCTCTTGATCAATATTGTTATGCTTAAAATCGCTAAATTCTACAAGTAAAACAAGTACTTTATCTTTTCGAACAGCTCCATTGTATTCTTCTTGCTTCGCTGATGTAGTAGGTACTTTTCCATTTAATTTCCCAGGGTTCAATGCTGCACCTTGTCCAGCTACCGGGCCTACTTCAGGCTGCTGCGCCTGTTCATTTTCCTTCATTTTTGCATCTTTTACTTTTTTCATAAAATCAGAAGCTTCTTGCGTAAGACTATCTCCTGTTAAGATTTCTTTCCCAGGGTTTTCCCCTTTCTTTTTCTCAACATATTTTTCGACAGCCTTTGACGTCTCAGCTTGCGATGCAGATTGATCAATTACCCCCCGTTGTTTTAGGGCTTCAGCCAAACGCTCCTCCGGTATTAAGTGCTCATCTATTGGTAGAGATGATGTTGGTGTCTCAGCATACGCTGCGTGACCTCCAAAAGCAAACGTACTACTTAGTACTGCTGCTGTTGTTAATACCGCTAATGGTTTTAATTTCTTTTTCTTTTTCAATGTATTTCCTCCCCAGTGTCTGCAAATTATCGTTTTTTGCCGATAACAACATAATATTCGTTATAATACGAATATTCAATCTTTTTCAACAAATAAAATGTTGAGAAATATTTTTTATGAAGGGTGAAATACATACGATAGAAAAACAAACTCACCTATAAATAACAGTGAACTTTTTTAGTAAAAATAAGAATTAAATATTCTCTATACTATTTAATCTATGGGTTACCATATTACTCACTATTCTCATTATTACAAGCTAATAGTGGTTCGTACATCATTATAGCGTGATTCTCTGTTACATATTGATCTTCTATTAACTGTTTCTGTAGATTATATACTTTACGTTGAATCACATTATGTCGTATATAACCGCCCCAGTATGCAGGTTGAATTGAGTGTTCTTTCTCATACACTTCATATTGATAAAGTTGCGGATAGACTGTTCTCCATTCACCAACTAAATGTTCATCTGTCATATAAAGGTGAAGTTGATACGGTTGATCCGTTTCATTTTTAATTTGTAAATCCAAATAGTTATAGGAACAAGTTGCCCCACTCCCAAACGGTTGAGTTCGCCTAGAATCAGGAAAGACATCAAAGCTATGACGATATCGTTCGGTTACTGTCAGTGGTGTATGTAGAGTCATCCAATATATTAAATTTGAAAGCTGACAAAGACCTCCTCCAATACCTGATTGAAAAGATCCGTAGTGTAATACCATACCTTCTACATACCCTTTTTTCCTCGTTGGCTTACCTATTAAACGCCAGTAAGAAAATGTTTCTCCCGGTCTAATGACGATACCATTTAGTTTTTTAACAGCAATTTTCAAATTAACAACCTTATTCTGTTGATACCACATATCTACATCTTTAAGCTTACGAAGTAATATTGTTTGGTGCTGAATTGCTGTACAAGGTAGCTTTTCTTGTTGGAACCTTTTTGCATATGTTTTTCCGTCTGCTAACCACTGAATGTGCCTCTTTGTAGAGTAATACCACTTACCTAGCATAATGCGATACTTAGACCGCTGTTTAGGACGTAAGTGCACTATATTCATTTTATTCCCTCTCTCTTTCTTCAACTAAATTCTAATATATTTCTAATTCAATAAATTACAGTTTTCTTAACTGCATAATAATTTCCGCAAAAAAATAATAAATTTACTCTAGTGGAGATTTTATTTTGATGATTGCTTTATAATTATATAAAACTGAGCTTCAATACAATAAATTGAAATAAACACATTATAAATATAACGGATAACCTTAAATAAAAAATAATGAACATTAAAGAAATTCTAAAGTATTAATATATTTTTCGTAAATATTAATTGATAACCCATTAGACTTTACTATATGTATAACTTCTTATTCTACAAAACGAAATTTTTTAATGTAAGAAAAAACTATACTTTCCCTTTAACATTGATACCAGTCTCATATGGAAAACTTTACAAAACAATTCGAACACTTGCATTTAGAATAAACACAAAAAATTGCCACCAGTTAGCTTAACTGGTTGGCAATTTTTTAACGAGAATGCTTTACAAATAGTTGAATTGCTTCTTCTGGTACATAGCACTTTCCATTACTCTCTACAATAATACTTCTTAATTCATACCCTTTACCATTGATACGAATTATATTTTTGTTACCAAATAATTGTGCTTCTACTTTATTATGTTTTACTACGAGTAACGGGTTTGCTCCTTCGGTTTTGTTGGCTGTTACAGTTGCACCGATCTTCTTAAAGGCTTGTTCACTCTCTAAAAATATTTTATTCGTTACTTCTTCTAAGTTAAAGCCCATCGCTTTCGCCATCGTCTTCGCAATGTCTGTATTTTGGATTAAGCCTTCTGGTTTTTGAGGTCCATAAGAATGTAAGAATACATCCTCACCTGTATGTCCTCCTGTCGTAAAGCCGATATTTGCACGATTAGCCAATAATGTAGTAAGAATTCGTCCTACATCCATTTTCTTTTTTGCCGCTTTTAATTTTTCTTTTTCATCATGAGTTAGATTATCCAAACCGTATAGTTTAGCTACATCTTCTACATTTGATAAATCAGATTTCAGTTTATTTATAGTTCCTTCAAGTGTCATTTTCGCCTTTTTCAATGGATCAATGTATGCAGAAACCGGTGTAGTATTGTATCCTTTTGTCGTATTCCTATTCCCTATAGAGATGCCGCTGTTACCATGATCAGTTAAAGCGATGAGCATCGTATCCCCATCTTTCTTCGCAAATTGTAACGCCTTTGCTACCGCTTCATCAAATGCCAATATATCACTAATCATCCCAATTGGATCATTAGCATGGGCTGCCCAATCAGGCTTACTACCTTCTATGAATAAAAAGAAACCATCTTTATCTTTTGATAATGTTTGAATTGCTTTTTCTGTCATTTGAGAAAGTGTTGGTTGTTCTGGGTTTGTTGCTATACGATCCGTATCAAACGCAAGAGCATGATGTGAGAAAGAGCCCCAAATTTTATTAGATTTGGAGTTCAATAACGCATCTTTCGTTTCAACAAAATCGTATCCTTTGTTTTGAATCACCTTTACTAAATTTTCACCATCTTTTCGGATTCCATTACTTTTCATAGGTAACAGCGCCGCTTTTCCCCCGCCTAATACGACATCTATATTTTGATATACTTGCTGCTTCGCAATTACGTCAAATTGCTTGCGATTGACATGGTGAGCCGAGAATCCCGCCGGAGTAGCATGCTGAATTTCAGATGTAGCAACAATTCCAGTTGCACGGCCAGTACGTTTTGCACCTTCCAATACGTTTGCGACCGGCCGTAACTTGTCCTCTTCTTTTATTGGCTTTAAGCTAGGCGAACTTACAATAGAAGGTAGTACGCCTACATATCCTGAATTCGATTTATTTCCAGTTGCTAATGCTGTTGCTGCTGGCGCTGAGTCTGTAATAGCTGATTCCGCCGAAAACGTACGAACTCCTCCTGTTACAATTTGATCTAACGTAAGCGGTGCCCCTTTATACCAGCGAGCCAATGTTGTCGCCGTTGAACTCGTTCCGTCCATAACCATCATAATTATATTTTTAGGCTGATGTTCTACTTTTTTCACCTTAGCTTTGGCCGCATGATAATTCATCATACTTTCCATACTTAATACGCTTACTATTATAGCTGCCACTAATAGCAACTTTTTCATCTTCACACCATAATTCAACATGATTGTTCCTCCATAAACTTTGCATTCATTTAAATACACACTATTTCCTTTTCCATACCAAAACCTACATATGTTTTATTAGTTCCCAATTCTCATAAAGCTAACAATAGTTACTTTCCCTTTCTTTCCTTTATTAAATATCGGTATGTATCATCTATCTTATAAAAAAGATTTAACATCCTTTTCATTAATTACTTGTTTAACAATAAATCCTCGATCAAAAGAAATAAAAATTTATTGTTAAACAATAAATTTCGTGTTAAATTAATAAGATATTAAATAAATGAGGTGCTTTTTATGAAACAAGGATCCACACTCTTTTTAAAGACCGTTGTGATTCTGATCGGAATCCCCGTTCTTGCTATGTGCATTTTTTTAGTCCCTAAAATAGGAGCTTTCGCTGCAGAATTATATCCAGATATTGCATATATTAAATATCTTGTATTTATCAATTTATATGCAACAGCAATACCTTATTACTTCGCACTGTACCAAACATTTAAGCTTTTAAACTATATTGATAAAAATAACGCATTCTCAGAGTTATCTGTTCAAGCTTTAAAAAATATTAAGTACAGCGCATTGGGAATTAGTGTATTATATGTATTAGGTATGCCACTTTTCTATCTCGTGGCAGAGAGAGATGACGCCCCTGGCATTATTATTATCGGAATGATTATGATTTTTGCTTCAATGGTAATCGCGGTCTTTGCTGCCGTTCTCCAAAGACTATTAAAAGATGCTATAGATATAAAATCAGAAAATGATTTAACGGTCTGAGGTGAATAATATGGCAATTATTATTAATATTGATGTAATGTTAGCGAAAAGAAAAATGAGTGTAACAGAGCTTTCGGAGAAGGTTGGAATTACAATGGCTAACCTTTCTATCTTGAAAAATGGAAAAGCAAAAGCAGTCCGTTTTTCAACTTTAGAAGCAATATGTAAAGCATTAGAATGCCAACCGGGGGATATTTTAGAATATCAACCTGAAGATACCGAGTAAAAAGAGTCCTTCATACGAGAAGGACTCTTTTTATTACACATTACGGTGCAAAACTAATTTGACCAGTAAACAATAGGATAATTGCTATGATCCAAAATATAAAAAATGATGAGGACAGTATTAATGAAAGAATAGCAATTCCCTTCTTCTCTGTTCTTTTCGTCATTGTGATTATTGAAAGTATGATACCTACACCTGTCAGGGCAATTGTAATATAATCTCCAACTATATTACCTGCATTGGCTATCCTTGTTGGCGTTATAAAAACGAATAGAAAACACAAAATGCCGATGAGTAAAGATACATAGCTTATTATACTGTACTTCTTTTTAGGAACTATTTCAGTTTTCATACTAACCCCACCCCTTCTATATAGCTATGAGTTTATATTAGCATGAATAACCATAATTTGGTTATGATAAAAAGCAGATAAAACGGACACTATCACTTTATCTGTCTATTTCTATCTAACAACTAACCTGACTATTTCTTTACTAAAGATATACAATCATTCTTTAATCCACGGCAATTGGTATATAGTAGCTCTAAAAAATAAAGACTGTACCTTTAAAATGAAAGATACAGTCTTTATTAATAACTTTTTTTATAAAGAAAACTCTCTATCACTCACTACCTTAAAAAACTCCGAGTAATGTGATAAAGAATAATCCGCTACATCACAATTACCTTGAAACATACATGTTGAAATACCTAATTCTTTTGCAGGTAATAAATCTAATTCTCTATCTCCAATAGCTAAATCAATATTGTATTTTTTATGCAGATGATTATAAGCTAAAGAGTTTGGCTTTCGAGGAAAGCCATCGTCAATTGTAACCATATCTACGAAGTATTTTTCCCAGCCGTAATATTTTAAAATGCCCATAACCCCTTCCCTATGTTTATGGGTCATAATCACATTTTTATTTGCAAATTTCAAAACCTCTTCGACACCTGCAAAAGGTTTCATATCTTTTGGCGTGAATTTCTCCTTCAAAACTTTAATCTTTTCTTCCTGCTCGCATGAAATATTATAATACTGAATTGCATGAGAGTATGATATTTTTAAGTTTTTGTATATTTCTTGTTTTTCTACTGAGTCACCTAATATTTCAGAAAGCATCATTGTATATGCAGGATACGTATCAAATAACGTCCCATCAAAATCCCATAAAATATTCATTCTATTCACCTTCTATTTTCAAATCATTCAATGACTAAATCCGCCCTATCCCTCGGCAATTCCGTTTCTAAGTAATAATCCTCTGCTTTCCAATACCTATTTTCAAATTTTGAAAGGTTTTTCTGTGTCTCCTCACTCTCACGTAGAAACCTTGTCTCTCTTGGACAGTCCAAATAGACCATATAATGAAAGAAATCTCTCCATTCTTTTCGCTGCAGAAAAACTCCTTCAATAACAATTACGCCTACAATAGGAATCTGTACTTTTTCCATTTCACATATATCTGTTTCTTCATGAAAGAAAGGTAATTTCAATTTTGTTTCATGTTGTAGCTTTTGAAAAAATTTCCGCCTTAGCCATTCAATGTCCCATTGTAAATAATAATACTCATACCATTCTTCATATCCAGTATGATATCGTTTATTACGCTCCACTATATGATCATCAATATGGAAAATACGAAACGGAATGCCTTCTTGTTTCATATTTTCTTTTAAATTGGCTACGAATGTTGTTTTTCCAGATCGACTTAAACCATCTATACCTAAAATGAATCTATTTTCCCTATGCTTCTTCATAATCGTTATAAGTTCGTTTGTACTCATTACTTCTTCCACTCTTCTTTTAATAAAGAATATAAAATGGTATCATGAGCAACTCCATTTTGAATCATATGTTTTCGAAGGAATCCTTCTTCTTGAAATCCTGCTTTTATTAATAACTTTTGAGAAGCATTATTTTCTACATATACAATCGCTGCGATTCTTATTAGTTGCAGTATTTCAAATCCGTAAGCTAAAATTGCTTGTAATGCTTCCAATGCATATCCTTGTCCCCAATATGTATCATCTAATTCATAACCAATTTCAGCTCGTTTATGATGATTATTAATTAAATGAAATCCGCACGTTCCGATTAATTGGCCCGTCCCTTTTTTCTCGACTCCCCAGCGAAATACACTGCCCTCTTCATAACGATTTTTGAACGTTTGAATCGTTGTTTTCGCTTGCTCAATATTTTGGAAAGAATCCATTCCGAAATAACGTATAACTGATTCTTTCGAAAAATATTGGAACATCGTTTCTGCATCTAATAGTGTAAGTTCTCTTAAGAATAAACGTTCTGTTTCTAGTTTCGGAAATCCCATCTCTCTTTCTCCCTCTATTCTAATGAACTGCAAATTTCAATATAATTTCCATCTGGATCAGCAATGTAGGCAATTGTTTGTCCCCACGGTTTTACAATTGGCTCCACTAAAATTTTTATACCTTGCTCTCTAAATTGCTCAATCGTTTCTTGTACATTCTCAACAACGAATCCTAACTCGAAATGAGAAGACTGTAATTCACCTTCTGTAAGCGGTAATCCTGTTAATTCTTTCACATCTTGCCGCGTATTCATCGCTAAAATGGTAGTTCCAGTATTAAATTCAATATATGTTCCGTGCTCTGCTTTTATAGGTAACTGTAAAATATCTTTATAGAACTTTAAACATTCCTCAAACTTTTCTACATATAAAATGATGTACTTCATTTTCAAATTCATTTTACATCCCCCTTTGTATCTATCCCTAAAATTTCGACAAAAGTCTCATAAAAACCTTGTTCCTTGTAGTAATGAGCAAAAAAAATGAGGCCGATTTCTCGGCCCCCCAGCTTATTGGCATAAAACAGGAGATTTGGTTTGGACATAACCAGTTCGTACTTTTATTATATTTTATTTTTTCTGAATTTTAAATACATTAAACACCTATTTATATTGAGAAAGTTTTTTGCTTGCATAAAATTAAAGATTTTAAGAAATGATACAAATGGAGGTGTATACATATGGAACCAATGCTATGTCCAAGTTGTAAAACGAACCGTACTCGCTTTAATATTCTTGAGCAACAAGTAAAACCAGTCAAAATAAATCCACAAACTGGTCAAGTGGAAGAAGAATACACAAATGAAACGATGAATGCTTTTCATATGGCTTATCAAGGACCTACATACCGTGTCCAATGTGCTGTATGCGGACTTGTTGAAAACCCTGAACAATTTATTAAACCTGCGCAAAATCAGTCTTTCTAATAAAAATATGATTATCCCTTGTAGAAATAGATTTTTCTATAAGGGATTTTTTCGTTTAATACGTTAATTAAAAATGTATTTCTTCCTTATTATATTTTAAATTCCACACCATTTTAGTAATATTTATATAAGGGAGGTGAAACAAATGATTTTAAATAAAAAGATAATGCTTCCATCAACATTTCTACTATTAACTTGTCACATAATCATCTTTTACTTTTGGATTTCCGATTGGAAGAAAATCTCGAGTTCTTACGGTTTAGCTATATGGATACTTTCTACTATTTGTGGTCTTTTACTTTATTTCCTTTATAAAAAACAAAAATCTAATAAAGTGATATTCATTGCTAGTTCGTTATTATTAATTACTTCTTCATTTATGATTTTTTTAGGTATTGTTACTGGTATCATCTTTGTAACTGTTAGTTCTATGCCTTAAATATACAATATTTTATTATATAAAAAATACCCAACAAAACAAGGATATATAGAAATTAAAGAAGATGATTTCCATTCAATATACAACCATCTTCTTTAATAAACCCAATCTTTGTTACAATATTTCATTTTTTAACTTTTTAATCTTCCAATATACATTAATAAATATATATAAATACATACAACCTATAAATCCTATCATGCCTTTAAATATATAAGGAATTCTAGATTCTGATGGTCCAAGAAAACATAAGTAAAGCGCTGGCATTATTGTTACAAACATAATTACAAAAAACTGTAACAACTCAGTAAGTTTTTGTATCCTCGTTTCCTTCTCTGAATATATATCAGGTAACTCATTTTCCTCTTCTACTTCTTTACAAAAGTAATTCCACTTCGCAAAACTCGTTACATGTTTCCAGCCACACATTTCATATATTTGGATATATTCTTTTTGTTTTTCTGTCGAATCTTTATACTCTAATCTAAAGTCTGCTTTATATACTACATCTTTCGGCTCAGTTTTCTTAAACGTATACATTACGTTATACTTTTGTAACGCCCAGCCTTGTTGATGCATTTTACGTAAATACGCTTCTTCTTTTTCTAAGCTCCATACTGCGAAAGGTTTGAATATCTTCTTTGTCTCCATCTCTCATTCACTCCCCTAATATACTATTTCCATTCCTTACAGATCTCTGCAATCTGTTATACTCGAGCTCTAACACTTCTCTCCCAAACGGCGTTAACTCATAGCACTTCTTTCTGTCTGTAGAGGCAACTTCAACAATTAACTTCTCTTTTAGTAATTTCGTCGTATTTCCATATAAAGTACCAGGGCCGAGCTTTACTTCCCCATTTGTCATCTCTTCTACCATTTGCATAATTCCGTAGCCATGCAACGGCTTCACGAGTGACAATAATATGTAATATGTCGCCTCAGTTAACGGAATATATTTTTGCGCCTTCGCATTCATTATAACTACCTCCGATACATCGATATATGATATATCGACTCGCGATACATCGTATATCGATATTGTATAATTATATTCCAAAATATGCAAGAGTAATTTAATAATTAAATATCCATTTCTTTGAATTAAAAAATCATACCAATTTTCTGAATAATTTGTTAAAATATAGAAATATTAGCTCTTTTATAATGAAAGGAATGGTACATATGATAAATAAATTGAAAGAAAACATCGGATCTGTGTTTGTTGGTAAAGAAAATGTTATTGATCTACTGCTCGTTTCACTTCTTGCTGATGGACATGTACTACTCGAAGACGTGCCTGGTACTGGGAAAACGTTACTGGCGAAAACCATTTCAAAAAGTATTGGTGGTAGTTTTTCTCGCGTTCAATTTACCCCTGATGTACTTCCAAGTGATGTAACAGGTATTGAATACTTCAACCCAAAAACAAGCGAATTCGAATTAAGAATTGGACCAGTTATGACAAACATTTTGCTAGCAGATGAAATTAACCGTGCAATGCCGAGAACGCAGTCGAGTTTGTTAGAAGCGATGGAAGAACGACAAGTGACGCTGGAGAAGCAGTCAACTCCTCTTCCGAAACCGTTCTTTGTTATTGCGACGCAAAACCCAATTGAATCACAAGGGACTTTCCCTCTTCCAGATGCACAGCTTGATCGCTTTTTAATGACGATTTCAATCGGTCATCCAACTCCTAAAGATGAGTTACAAATGATGCGACGTTTTCGGAACGATTTACCATTAGAAAGTGTCACATCTGTCATCTCATTAGAAGATATTTTAGAAGCTCAAAAACGAGTAAAAGAAATATTTGTTTCGGAACCGTTAGAACATTACATTATTAAACTTGCTCATGCTACAAGAAATCATGATTATATCGCTAACGGTGTAAGCCCACGTGCCACATTAGCTTTAGTACGTGCTGTTCAAGCTTTAGCCTTTTTACGCGGGAGAGAATATTGCACACCAGAAGATATACAATTGTTAGTTCCTTCTGTTTGGAATCACCGTATCGTCTTATCAATGGAAGGTGCCCTGCGTACGACAAAGAATGATATTATGCAAAGTATTTTAAAAGAAGTTGACGTACCTGTGGAGATTGAACAAGCATGAATGGACAGCGTGTTGTAACTGTGCCTTTATTTTTTCAACTCCATATTATTCAACTAACCGTTCCAATCGCATTACTTTTCACATTCTTTTTCCCGCAACGAATGCTTATGTTTCTCTTTTTCTTCTATTATTTATTTGCGATTTTTATTTATAAATATGTCGCTTTCATAGAGAAGAAGTTTCAAATCATAAATGAGAAACAAACTACACGGATTTTTCCTGAGGAATCTGGACAGTTTTTTATTCATTTAAAAAATGGAGCCAGCATACCAATCGTTAATGGCGTTTGTTACTTTCATTTAAATTCGTCCCTTATACCGCATAAAGAGCAAGGCATTGAACAAATATCAAAAGCGTTATTCTCTTTCCCATTTTCACAACCTGCACATTCGGCACAAAAATGGGGGTTAACATTAACCGCCACGAAGCGTGGTGTGTTTCAAATTGAACAATTTGAATGTGTATTAAAAGATCCATTTCATCTATTAACTGTACATTTACCTGTTTTTGATAAATTAAGGACTGAAATTATTGTGTATCCTTCTCCTAAAGAAGTAGCAGGTTTGCAAGAACTTCAGCAACTTTTGAATGGATCTTATCGAACGAATTTTTCTTTTTACAATGATGAAACATCTATTATCGGTGTAAAGCGATATGAGCGTGAGTCTTTCCGCTCTATTCATTGGAAGGCATCTGCTAAAATGCAACAATTACAGGCGAAGCAATATGAACCTGTAAAAAATTATAGTTGGACGATTTGTCTTTCTTTAGCTGCCGATCGTGGATTTGGTTGGAAAGATAATGTAGAAGAACTTATTTCATATGCAACATACATTTTCCAGTATGCAACGAAGCACCACATTCCGTTTGAATTGTTTATTAGTGTATTAGCAGAAGGCGGTGCATTACATGTACCGTTAAATGAAGGACAAACACAATATGCAAAAGCTTTAGAAGAATTAGCCCGTATTTCAGATGATAGTACGTTACTTCCGAAACAAGGATTCCTTCATTATGTAAAGAGAAAAAGAGAACGATCGTCTACAATGATATACATTGGTTTACAAAGAAATGAACTCCCTCTTCTCTCGCAGCCAACGTTTCTCATTACTAGTGAAGGGATGGTGGAACCAGTTGAAAACTTGGCTATATCACATTCATGATTTCATTCTGCTCCTTCTGCTTTCATTATTAACAGAAAGAGATGAACTAATTAGTATTGCAATATTTTTAACAACAGGCTATATTGGAGTATTTCTTATTCATAAATTTATGCAGAAAAAAACAACAGGATTTGTAATACTTTTAGTTCTTCAAATCGTTCTTTTCTCTTTATTTTTACCTTTTTCTCTATTTGGCACAATCATATTACCACTATTTTTCTTTATCGTACATGTGGTCGGACCTGGATATCCAGTTCAAAAATCTTTAGGTGGTATTGTATGGTTTGTCGTTTCAGCTATATTTTATGCACCCTTTCCACCGTTGTGGAAACTATTAATGTTAGCCTTGCATCTTATGATTACATTTTGGTTAACCGGGGCAAATCGCAAACAACAACTATTACGTTTTTCTTCTATCATTACGATTGGCTTAATGAGTATATTAATTGTTCAAGTATTTCCTTTCATTCGACTTATTTTTGGTTTTATAACGGAAGTAGTCGCATTAGGCTTCGGCTATGCTTTAATGCCATTAATTAAAGCAGCGGAATTAAAAGATACTGAAGATGTTTGGGCAAATAAAGGACATCTCTTAAAACCAAAAATTGAAGACGGAAAAAAAATTCCTGATTTTGATCCAATACTCATAAATAGCACTACAATAATAGTCTGTACAGCTATCGCTATTTACGTCGTTTGGAAAATAGTAAAAAAACGAAAACATTTAAGTTTACCAAATATGCCCGCCTTCGAATCTACTATCATTACTGATAAAGAAGGAATGAGCCAAAATCGTTTTAAACGAAATAAACCGCCACATAACGAAATTCGGAAGGAAATTTTTAAGCTAGAGAGTAAGTTAACCCCTCCTTTAAATAGAAAACGGGGAGAAACTGTTGAGGCTTGGCTAGAAAGAATAAACGATGAAGAAGATGTAAATATTCAAAGTGATATTATTATAGATACTTATAATACGGTGCGTTATTCAAATAGTGCAAACACTGTACTTCTACATGAATTTAAGGAAGAGATTCATAAGCTTTATGCATATCAAAAAAGTTTGAAGAAATGAAAGAAATAACGTAACAAAAAGACTCCTATATTCATAGGAGTCTTTTTGTACTTCTACGTTGCTTTTTAAATGGAAGCATTCTTCCCTGCTTCAATTTCTAATGACTCTTCATGCCACCAAAGTGTTTCTTCAGGGTCTTCTTTAGCGATTTGGTGTGCTTCTTTTTTCGTTTCTACTGTAGGATATGAACCTTTTAGCGCACGCCCTGAAGTTGTAACGAATAGTACACTAAATACAACTAATCCAATAATACTTACACCTGCTAAATAAAATGCCGGTGCGAGCGGGTTACCAGTTGCATGAACTAAGTATGAACATACAAGCGGTGTTGTTCCACCGAATATCGATACAGAAATATTAAATGAGATCGAAAGTGCTCGATAACGTACATCAGTGAAAAAGAGTGATGGTAATAATGAAGGTAATGTTCCTTCATATACACTTAAGAAGAAACCTAGTACGAAAATACCTGCAAATATAGCTGCAATATGTCCGTTACCTATTAGTAAAAATGCTGGAATTGCAAATACAGTTAAACCAAGTAAACCAATTTGCACAACGCGTTTATTACCAATTTTATCACTTAATTTACCGAAATATAGTGCTAGTGGAATCATAAGTGCCATCGTAATAGAAATAATTAATAAGCCTGTTGTTTCTTCGACTTTAAGTACTTGAGTTAGATAAGAAGGAATATACGAAAGAATCATATAATTTGTAATATTAAAGAAGGCGACAATTACTGTGCTTAATAAGAAGTCTTTTTTGTGATATTTAACAATATCCATGAATGAAAATTGTTCATTGTCTTCAGATTCCTCTTGTGCTTTTTCCATCTCTTCAAAGATTGGAGATTCATCTAGATGACGGCGTAAGTATAAACCGACCAAACCAATTGGTGCAGCTATTAAGAACGGAATACGCCATCCCCAGCTGAGCATTTGCTCATCTGTTAACAATAACGTCAAAATGGTAACAATTACCGATGCAGCAATGTAACCTGAGAGTGTTCCAATTTCAAGACCACTACCGAGTATACCACGCTTTTTATCTGGAGAAGATTCTGCGATATAAACCATTGCTCCTGAATATTCGCCGCCTGTAGAGAAGCCTTGAATCATTCGGGCAACTAAAAGTAGTATTGGTGCCCATACACCAATTTGTTCATAGGTTGGTAGTAATGCGATGAATAATGTAGAAAGTGCCATTAAAATAATAGTAGTACTTAACACGATTTTTCGGCCGTACTTATCTCCTATTCTACCAAAGAATACACCTCCGATTGGTCGAACGAGAAAGGCTGCTGCAAATGTACCGAATGTAAGTACAAGTTGCAATCCACTATTATCAACACCAGAGAAGAATAATTGACTTAAAATTACCGCTAAATACGCGTATAATCCGAAGTCAAACCACTCCATTGCGTTCCCTATACCAGTAGCAATTACTGCTTTCCTGGCTTGTTTAGGATTAACAATATTAACGTCTTGAGGTTCAAAATTTAAATCATTATTTTGTTGCATATAATAAAACAGCTCCTTATTTAACTTAACTTCTTTAAGCACACCTTCTCTTATTGAATAAAATTAATTCGAAGCACTTAAGGAAAAGCAACGTCTCCTTATCTGTTATTATTATTTCACATAATTAATTATTTGTCCAATTAAATGCTCTTTTTATATAAAATTAAACCCTGTTTAACTTGTTATAGAATGACGTTCAGCTTATATAACACATACCTTTACACTACAAATGAAATTTTCATTTATTTATATTTATAACGTTTCTATAATTGCTTCCTTTAACCTAGAAATTAGTAACTTTTACTAAAGATTTGCATATATTTAAAAAGTGAACTCATTAGCTCGAATTTTGTCTTATTACATTCAAATATAGTATTATTATAGATTTAAAGGAGGGTGTTTTATGTTGGAAATAATACTTTTACTTGCTACTATTTCTTTTCTCTTCATTATTTCTGGATTTTTCATTACCTTAAAACAATATAAAGAAATAAAAAATATAAAGACTATATTAACTACCAAAAAAGAAAATGAGAAAACTACATCCGAAAACTCAATCCCTATGCAATTAGACCTGAGCGTTCTCAATAATTTACTCGCGTCTGGAATAAATAAAGGTTCCAATTCAAGTAATGAAAATTCTAAGTCTGATAAAACTAAATAGTCGTTACGTATATAATAAAATATATATCTCCTATTTTATCTAACCTTATTAATAACTACCTCTGATTCAAAAGGAGACTACTTATGTGTAAAAATCCGATTTCTATTATTATTCGTATACAGCATAACATAAAAGTTTTACCTGAAATTTTGAAAGCCTGTGAACAACTACAGCCTTTAGAAATTATCCTTACTATTAACGGATGTATCGATGATTCCATTGATATTGCACAATCTTACAATTGTAAAATTATCACACTAGAAGAACCGACAGAATCAAATAATTGTTATGTAATTGGTGCAAAAAAAGCAAAGGGTAAGTACCTCTTATTTTTAGATGCAAATTACATTATCCAATCTTCCTTACTTACACAATTTCTTCAACCATTACTAGACGAATCAGCTGACATAGTATTAAACAATTTAAATGACTTTTTTTATCAAAAGCAAAAGCCAACTATAGAAATGATTTGGCAGCAAGTTACGAATCATTTTTTTCATCGTCCAGATTTACATGTTAACTCACTATTATTTCCTCCCTATGCAATAACAAAAGAGATTCTTGATGCAATTACTCCAGAAAGTTTATTAAATCCGATATTGGCACAAATGAAAATTATTAAAAATAAATTTCGCATTAGCAATCATTTTAAAATTTCTATACCGCAAATTCCCTCCTTCCCCTCAAAACAACTCATTCGTTATCACCTAGAAGCAATTGAAAATTGGGTAAATATATTACAAAATTCAAGAGGAAACTATACTGATAATAATCGAAGGCGAGATATTATTTTAGAACTTCAAAACGGCGAACAAAGAGCTATACCCAAAATAATTACAGGTAAAAAGTTTTATTCAAATACTTATGGAAATAAACAATTATCCATCATTATCCCTGTTCAAAATGAAGAAAAAACGATAGAATCTATCATTTTTGAGGTGCAGAAATTAAAACCTTTAGAAATCATCATTATTGTTAATGGATCAACAGATAAAACAGAGGAATTGGCAAAGAATTGCGGTGCAACAGTTATTACTTACAAAGAAGCACTCGGCATTGATACCGGACGTGCCGTTGGTGCATATTTTGCAAAAGGTGATATATTATTATTTATTGATGGTGATTTCTTAATTCCTAGTTCTGATTTATTACCATTTGTACAATCTGTTCAAAATGGAACCGATTTAGCTTTAAATAAATTAGAGCACTACTACATGTATCGTGTTCCTTATACTATCGTAACTGCATGTAAGCATGTTGTTAATTTAGCATGTAATCGAAAAGATTTAGGTATGGGCTCCACAACTGCTGTCCCTCATGCTTTTAGTCGAAAATGCATTGATACAATTGGGTTTGATTCTCTTCTTTCACCAACCTTAAGTCAAGTTAAAACAATTTTAGCAGGATTGCATGTACAAAATGTTCATTCTATCGACGTTGACAAGATAAATCGAATTCGACCAGAAAAACACTTCTCGCAGGAAGGCTACCTTTCATTAGCAACGCAACAAATCATTGGTGATCATATAGAAGCAATTTCTTACCTCATTGAACAAAAAAGAAACACTGAATACTTTTAATTGTATATTCTTACCACCAAATAATATATGAATTCATTTTAAATATATAGCAAAATAAAAAAAGATGGTTGTAACCATCTTTTTTATTTTTACATTAGATCAAAAGAAAAGTAGCAGGCAGGCTTTTCATTTCTGTATCTTTCTTAAGAAGTTTGAAAATAGAGGCTTGTTAATGAAGAGTCAACACTTAAATCATCTTTTAGTGCAATTGAGAAACATGCAACTAATGGTAAAGTAATAACAATTGATCCACTAGGACTAATTACAATAGTAGGACTTGTCCCACATGTGCCTCCACAATCGACTACTGCATCAATTCCACTACCAGGGGTAATTGTAATTTTAAGACACACATCTAAACAAACATTATTCGTAGTACATGCCATAACTCTCCCTCCTTTCTTTTAACAATATATGCAGTTAATTAAATTCGGACACAACTCTCTTACTAAGTCTTATAAATTAGATGTTATTTTATTATTAACTGCATAGAAAATTAACGTTTTATTAAACTATCTAAATCAACTAAAAAACTCAAATCATCCTTTACTGAAATAGAAACACATGCAATAAACGGTATTACATTAAAATTAGATAAACATTCATCATTGCACCTTACGAATATTTCTGCCCCACCATTTGGATTGACGTTAGTTTCTAAAGAAATATGAAAACAACTTTTATTGATGCAAGACAAGATATTCCCTCCTTTCTTATATCTAATATCAATTTATCCCAAAATAAAAATACCGTTACAACTTTATTTACTCTTTACCTTCCATACTTAAAATAAAAAAGATAAAAGCTTCTTCATATATATAAAGAAGCCTTTACCTTTTAGTTACTTGTTCATTTACTATCAGTCAGTGAAACATGCTCTTCACTTGTACCTGAGCTAAAAATAATAAAAATTTTTGATTTTAGTTTCATTGCAATACTAAATATCGTCAAGTTGCATAAATGAAATGTTTAAGTTACTCATTCAATAGACAAATTTACCTTTTAAAATAAATCTTTAAAATCCTTATTCTTCAATAAATATGAAAGTCCTTCTAAATGATCCCCAGTAATTCTCAATACAGCTGGTGGATGTCCTATCGTCGCAAAATGCTCTTGTGGCCGAATGCGATTTGGTTTCATTACATCTACAAAATGGACACATTCGACTTTATACCCTTCTAATATTGCCTTTACTTGTGCAACACACGCTGTGTGAAGAGTGTCCCAGCCAATTCCCTCTAAACATTTTCTACTAATAGCATGGGGAACAGCAATTGTAGATCCTACCCCTAAATCTTTACGGTTACAAGCAATATTCAACATATATTTATATAAACTTACAATATATAGAGGAAATCTAAGATTTAAATTTAAATCATTTAAAACCATATCAACACCATCCGCAACAGCTTGCGTTAACGGATGAAGATCTTTTGCTGGAATAGCAAAATCAGCATCAATAAAGAGAAGTATATCTCCTGTCGCTTCTTGTGCACCAATTGCCCGTCCTACATCATGCCCTAATCTTTCTTCATAAACAATTACTGTTGCCCCTGATTGCTTAGCAATTGCTTCTGTTTGATCTGTTGACCCATTAATGACAACAATTATTTCTTTCGGTTCAATTTTTCTTGCCTCAAGAATAACTTCTTTAATCGTTGATTCTTCATTTTGTGCTGGTATAATAATTGATAACTGTTTTCCATTATAAATAGAGGAATTCATTCCCCATCCTTTATGGAAACGTGAATAATTCTTTTGTTTTTTTAACTGCTCTATAATTTCTCTTTTTCTTCCTCCATCTGTATAATTACCTCTATCATCTTTTCGTTGTAACCAACTCTCCAAAGCTTTTATATTTTCTTTAATCTCATATACTTCTAATTTAGTTAATCCATTTTTATAGAAAGAGGTTTTGTTTGCAGGCATATTATTCAAGGAGGTGTTAGTGATGGCTGACGAGGATTGTAGTCGCCACCCTTTCTCAATAAGAGTTACTTGGGACAGAATAGGGTTCTGCAAGATATCATATCCAATGTCTTCAATTGCTTTTTTAGTAATAGCATATGGCATAGATAACATCGAATCATATTTTAAATCCATACGCCCCAATACATCGTTTACTATTTTTCTATACACCATAGCAATGCTTGGCCATTCTACTCTCATCTTTTCAAAACAAACCGAGTCTATATTATTTAAAATTACATCCTGTTCCTTTTTTAGTAGCGGTTCTATAAATCGTTCTAATTCTACCGAAAAAATAACATCTTCTCCATTTAAAAATAAGACTACATCACCATTGGCGACTTTTGCCCCATGAACTGGTGCTTTCCATTTACTTTTCTCCTCAATCACAACAACGTTACTTTCAACAAATGTTGGTATAGATTGTATCGCACTCATTCTATCATCAGCTACAATAATAATTTCTAGTGGTTTTATATGCTGCACTTTATTTAAAATTTGATTCAATTTTGATTTTTCTTCTCCTAAAACTATAACAACTGATAGGTCCACTTCTTTTTGTTCTTCTTTTACAGTCTGATTAGGTTTTACTTTTTTTATATATTCAATTGTTTCACTCTTCCCTACAGCTGCATGCCCTGCTTTTTTATCAAAATATAAGTCAATTATAATTTGATTTACTTCCGTGTCTTTATCAAGTTGCTCTAATTCGGAAATAAATGGTAGCAAATGATTTTGCACATCAAATTCACACGCGAAATTTTGCAAAAAATAAATATTCGGTACATATTTAATGTGATTAAAAAATTTCACAACATTAATTCTTTCACCAAATTTCTCTTCAACTTCTTCTCTTGATAAATTTGGATAAGACAAATCGAAAACTAGATTTATTGGTACAGGTATCCATTTTAATAAATTTGTTTGAGGATTATTAATGAAAGCTGTGGAGCCCTTAACGAATCCAGCTAAAATTAAAGACATAAATCCTCCCCCAGAACTGCCATAAAACAACACATTTTTCGAATCAACTTTTAACTTTACAAATACTATTTCTAAAATATTTGCTATATCTTGTAAATAAAATCTATTTAACTCTCCCTGTCCCCAACCTAAAGATAATTTTCCAAGATATAACGTAGGGTCATTATAATATATAACAGTATCTTCAAATTCATCCATCCAAGAATGTCGATGAAAAATAGGTGGACCAATTGGCTGTTCTTGAAACCCACCTGCTCCGGATCCAAAAACAATAGTGTTAGAAGCATCGGGCTTAATACGAATTAAAAATTCATACGTTACTTTATCCCAATCAACCTTGAGTATAAATGGTTCTGTAATTTGAAAATCCATTTGCCATAATTGTTCATATGAAATGTTAATTATTTTATACTGGTCTAACAGTTTAATCACCCTTTCCATCCATTTCAAGTTGTTCTATCAAGTAAGAGAGAGCTTCAACGTGATCACCAATGATTCTTAATACTGCCGGAGGATGCCCATTGTGACTTACATTCTCCATTAAACGAATTCTATTCGGTTTTACAACATCAACGTAATGTACACATTCTACTCTATACCCTTGTAATATTGCTTTTACTTGTGCAAGACTAGGGCATAGTAAGCTTTCCCAGCCTATTGCATCTAAACATGATCTACTCATAGCATGTGGAATTGCTACTAATGAGCCATTGCTTAATTCTGGACGATTATATGCTAAATTAAGCATATATTTTACGACGTCTACAACATAAAACGGAGGGTGTAACATCGGATTCAAATCATTTAATGCTATGTCTACACCAGCTGAAACTGCTTTTGTAAAATGATGCAAATTACTTCCTGAAACACTAAAATCACCATCAATAAATAAAAGAATATCTCCTGTAGCTTCAAGCGCTCCAATAGCACGTCCAACATTATGACCAAGTCGTTCGTTATATTCAATAATAGTAACACCAAGTCTTTTAGCAATATTAGCCGTTTGATCTGTCGAACCATTTACAACGACGATGATTTCTAGTGGTTCTATTTTTCTCGCCTCAAGTATTACTTGTTCTATAGTCTCTTCTTCATTTTGTACTGGTATAATGACAGAAAGTTGCTTCCCATCATAAATTGAAGAATGCATTCCCCACCCTTGATGATAGGAAGGGTATCGCTTACATTCACCTAGTTTTTGAACAATATCTCTTCTTTTTCCTGCATCAGTAAACCCTACTCTTCTTCCTTTTTTCTCTATCCATTTAGCTATACCGCGTAAATATCTTTCTACTTTCTCTTTTTCATTTTTGGATAACTCTTTTTTTATTAAATATCCTCCTTCCTCTATAGTCTCATCTTTAGATAACGTATTGATTGCATATTGATCGTTAATCCGCCACCCTTGATTCACAATCTTCATATGAGATAGAACGATATCTTCCATATAATTAAAGCCGATATTTTCCACTACTTCCTTCGTAAGCGCATATGGTAACGAAAGTATTGAATTGCTTTTTAAATCTGGTCGACTTAAAATTTCATTTAACATTTTTCTCCATACAATATCCATATTTGGACATTTACCTATTTCTATCAATTTATCTATTTTATTTAAAACTACATCGGCTTGATTTGTAACAATTGGCTCAATAAATCTCTGCATTTCATTTGTGGATAATAAAAAATTACTATCTACAAATAACAATACATCTCCTTTTGCTGCCTTTACAGAAGCTTCATACCCATCATAATACGTACTATATTTATCCATCAAAACAATATGGCATTTATGTTTCTTTGCTATTTCATACAAATTACTTCTATCGTTAGGAACTAAAATTATAATTTCAAGAGGATTTAGCTTCCATATAGATTGAATTGACTCTTCTAATATTTGCTCTCTTTCACTGTACAAAATAATAACCGTTAACGATTTCATTACACGCCCCCTTTACACATCATGTGACATAAAATATTAAGTATTACCATTTCCTATGAATTTGCTACTTTATTAACATATTCAAAAGTGAATTATACTGTGTGAAAACAAACGTCTATTTTTAAAAATATAATTCTGCACTTACCTCCTTTCTCTTATCATTGTTTGTTACAACTCTCACCATAAAAAACAAAAAAAGTCCTAATTTCTTTAGGACTTTTTTAAATAAATTTATCAATATTATTAATTTTATATACTACCTTTTTCCATGTTATACCGCGATCTTTTGTAGTAAATATTTCTTTTTTATTACACGCCCAACCTTTACGCCGATTAAAAAAATGCAAACAAAATACATTTTTTAACAATGGATTACTTGATACTTTAATCCATTTTGCTCCTTTTTTTATTATTTGATACACACTTCCATTTTCACTATTTATAACCCAGCCATAATAGGAACTAAAAAACGAAACAGCCACTTTACTAGTATTTATTGTTTTATTTGAAATATGCCACGAATTCCCCTTATCAAATGAGTAATTCATTAAAAATACATCATCATTCTTTTTAGTTGGTATTACTAATAAGTTATTTTTATAGATTGCTTTATAAGCCATAGCAGTCCCATTATTAATTCCTTCAAGACTTGGAATATCTTTTATAGGATGCCAACTTTCCCCACCATTTATTGTTTTAAATACCGTTGATGTTTCATAATGTTTTTGTAATGAAATAAACCCAATTAGATCGTTTATAAATGTTATCCCTGAAATACTATCACTAATACTTATATTTTTTATTACTTTCCAAACTTTCCCTTTCGTTTTCAAATAGTATAAATTATGTTCAAATTTATTTGATGCGAGCTTTCTAGATAATACAATCCATATACTATCCATATTCGTAGCATGCAATTGTACTTGAACATCAGTCGATTTCTCCCAATCTTCTTCAACCGGTAAAATAAACTCACTCCACCTTTCTCCTCTATTAACTGTATAAAATATAGCTGGCAATAAATCGTCATTCTTTTTTGTTAAACCATATGCCCAAGAGCTTCGAGCGTTTATTGGATACCCAAATAATACAATTGAATTAAGAGGATTGACAACATCCCATTCTACTCCTCTATTTTGAGTATATAAGATAGCCTGCTTTTTATTTGTATATTGAATACTAGCCCAACCATATTTATCCGTTCTCATTTGTAAAGAAGTAAATTGAATATCATTATTTTCCAATATATCACCTCATTCTTATTATTTATATATTCGTATGCTATTATTTTCAAAACGTTCTATCATTAGTTATTTAAACCACCTGCTTTATCTACTATCTTTATACTTACTTTCCCTTTTCTTCACCACTCAAATATAACGAAATTCCTTCTATTTTTCCGTTATCATATACAAACGACTGTATTTTACAAAATTCAACTATAAAAAATGCACCCCAATTGTAAACTATCCCCAACAATTAGAGTGCACTTTATATAAAATATAGCTTTAATTTTTAAGCACTTACTACAGCAGCAACTTTATCTAAACAAATAATAAACTGATTCATAAATGCGTCAATTTCCTCTTTCGTAATAATATACGGCGGAAGTAATCGAATAATATTCCCTTGTGTTACATCGACTAACATTCCTTTATTCATTAGCTCAACCTGTAATTTCTTCACATTTTCATTCGTATCATTCAGACTAATTCCAAACATCATGCCAGCATGACGCACTTCCTGTATATAATAAGAATTTTCTTTCTGAATGTCTTGCAGTTTGTCATTCAAATATAGTGACGTTTCATAAGCTTCTTGCATTAACCCATCATCAAGTAATGTATTTAATACCGTTAAACCTAAAGCTGTTCCCATTGATGAATGAGCAAACGTTGTCCCGTGATCTCCTGGTGAAAATACATCACATAACTTTTCACCTACAATAATTCCTCCTAGCGGTATCCCGCCTCCTGCTCCTTTACCAATTTGAATAATGTCCGGTGTGATATTAAAATTTTGATAAGCAAATAGTTTTCCCGTTCGACCCATACCACTTTGAACTTCATCAACGACAAGAAGTACATTATATTTTTCACATAAATTTTGAACACCATGCAAATATTTACTTGATAAAGGATAAATTCCCCCACTTCCTAAAACAGGCTCTAGCATAATCGCAATTGGTTTTTCTTTAATAATGGTCTCCTCTAATTGGTCTATATTCTCACGCTCTACTTCGTATACAGGAATAGATGTTTTAGGGAAATTTTGATATACCTTTTCTTGTCTCGTAAAATGTAGTGCCCCTAACGTCCTCCCGTGAAAACTATCTTTTAACACAACTACTCCGTCACGCTCTTCATTCGCAATAGATCTATATTTATCAATTAATTTTAATGTCGTTTCTGTCGCTTCCGTACCAGAGTTTGTAAAAAAGACTTTTCCGCTTTTTAAAGTACACTCTACTAATTTCTTTGCATACTCAATTGCAACTGGGTTTAAGAAATGAAACGGTAAATGCAACGATTTCACAACTTGCTCCATTGTCGTTTGTACAATTTTAGGATGATTGTATCCTAGTACATTTACTCCTACGCCAGAAAATAAATCTAAATACTCTTTACCATCTACATCATATAGTTTACATCCTTCTCCTCTTTCCATTGCAACCTCTGTCCGACAATATGTAGACATCATATATTCTTTATCTAATTGAAACCAATCCGACATGTTAAATTCCTCCTAGTTATTTTTCCTTTTTTAACGTTTATTCTCTATATAATCGTTTATAAATTAAGTTTTAAGATTGAAATTTTAATAGTGGTTTTCTTCCACATTTTTTATTAAAACGTGTGCTTTCTCTTCCCGATATTCATTTTTCCATAATTTCTTCTATTTCAACAGGTCCACTACATATGTGTTTTTTTCATCTAGCGGTATGTTACTGCTTTGAACTTTGTATGTCATACATAATCGAGACTATAAAATCATATTTAGTAACAATCGACGAAAAAATTTGGAGGCTATATCGATGAATGAAAAATATGATAAACATAGGAAAGAATTATTAGAAGAAGACTTTAATAAACATCGAGAACTTACTGAACCAGCTAAATTTCACTCTCAAACAGTTGGTTCACGTGGACCTGTACTAGAGCAAGATAGTGTACTGCATGAGTCATTACAACAATTTATTCATGAAAAAATTTTAGAAAGACCTGTTCATGTAAAAGGATTTGGTGCGTTCGGTTATTTTCAAACGATATATTCGATGTCTGAACATACTAAATTAAGTTTTTTACAAAATTCTAATGAGAAAGTTCCTGTTATGGTTCGATTTTCGTTAGCTGTTAGTACGAAAGGAACACCGGATACTGCTAGAAATGTACGCGGTTTTTCCACAAAATTTTATTCAAAAGAAGGCATTTTTGACCTTTTATGTAATCACATTCCTGTTTTTTCTGTCCGTGATCCAATGCGTTTCCCTGAAACGATTCAAGCATTATTGCCTTCACCTAAAAATAACTTAATAGACCCTAATAGATTTTGGAGTTTTGTCGCTAAAGCACCTGAATCTATTCATTTTGTTGTCCGTTTATACTCTAATAATGGTACGGCCAAAAGTCTTCGCCACATTCCAGGACATAGTGTTAATACATATGTATGGAGAAATGCGGAAGGTAATCGAAAGTATGTAAAGTATCATTGGTACCCATTTGAAGGTGTACAGTACATTACTAGTAAAGAAGCAATTAAATTAGCTGCTGAAAATCCTGATTATAGCGGGAAAGATTTATATGATGCTATTGAAAATGGTAAACCAGTGGAGTATGGTTTATACGTCCAGCTCATGGATCCGAAAGATGAAGCGCACCTTTCTTATGATCCTTTAGATGACACAAAAGTATGGGATGAACAGACGTATCCTCTCATACCAGTCGGGAAAATGGTATTAAATAAAAATCCTGAAAATTTTATGGAACAAGTAGAAAAGGTCGCATTCTCTCCTTCTAATTTACTGGATGGTGCAGAACTATCAGATGATAAAATGCTGCAAGGGCGCGCTAACATTTACAGTGATTCACAAAGAAGAAGAATTGGTCCAGAATTTCGCAAATTAACGATTAACCAGCAGCAAGATTGGACACCTGCTAATCAAATTACAACCGGTGAAGGAAGGTACGTTGAAGGTAAACTTGAAAGAACTTCTATAATGAAACAGGATGACTTTACGCAGGCTGGTGAATTTTATACGAAGTTACAGCCAATAGAAAAAGAACATCTCGCTGAAAACTTAGCTAGTGATTTGAAAGTTATATCCGATGATATTAGGGAGATCGTTTTGGGGTATTTCAATCAAGTATCAACTGATTTGAAAACAAGCATTGAGACAAAAATGAAAGAGCATTAAGAAGATTAAAACATGCTTTACGAATGAGAATTCAAATCTATATTAATTATTTTCTTGTCAAAATCCAATGAGGTTATTTAATTTGAAAATATAAAGCCAACATATCCCTGTTCTATAATTAGAACAGGGATATGTTGGCTTAGTTTAATGTTTAACATTACATACTTTATTTCGCTAAAAAATGCGATAAGTAGCCTTTCAAAACAAACTATAGTAAACTATTTTACTTGTACCGTATAATTCCCTGTTCCACCACCATACTTATATACACTTAAGTAATATTTCCCTGGCTTTGCATTATAATTTCCAAGCAATTTGTTTCCATCACGTTTTGTTGCATAAGCTACATAATTATTTAAATCTGATTCAGAATATAATACCCAGTTCAGTCCAAGATTTTGTTCGTTCGTAACAGAAATTTGTAAATCTTTTTGATCCTTTACATCAATAACAAATTTATCCCCCTGATCTTGATCGCTCAAGGTTCCTCTTAACAAAATATTCAAAGATAGTGGGTTTGCTGTTTCAAATGAATTATTTGGTTCTTTTTCTACAGCCGTACCTTCTTCCGTATTCACTCCGCTAAACACAACATCATATTCAAATTGCCCAGCATTATTTACACGGTAATTTACAAAATAAGCAGTCAATGTTTTATATCCAGTCCACTCTTTTCCTGAAAGACGTTTCAACATATCATTTGTTGCTTCATTCATCACTTTCCAGTCCTCAACTTCTCCTTTAGCCACACTTCCTGTATATGTCCCCTGTAGTGTAAATGTATTAAAGAATTGTGATGTATTCTTTGTTACTTTCACATCTTTTAATTTCGCTTCATTCGTAATATCTGAAGTAACGTCCGAAAGCGATTTTGGATCATGTTGAGTTAAATACTCATCTGATACTTGTGGAATCGTATACTTATCGCGATTATCAATAAGCATTTGCATATAAGATTGATATTCTTCATTTAACTTATTATCTTTGCTTAATGTAGCACGGTATGCATCGTAACTTGAAACATCATTTGCGCGAATTAAATCATGTACTTTATCGAACATTTCTGGGCGCTTATTATACATATATGATTGCAGCGCAAACGAATAATTATAAAAATCCCACGTTCCATATTTCGCATTTAACGTTTGTGATGCTGTATAACGTTTTGCAGGATCATTAGATAACCCGCCAATTATACTTTTTCGCGGTACTACACTATCTAATCGAGTTGCACCTGCAAAGAACTCTGCATTCCCTTCTTCAAACCATGTTAAACGTTCATTTTGATACATTTCCCCTTGGCCCCATAATCCCTGAACTTCGTACCTTCCCTGTAAGTAGTGCGTAAATTCATGGCGGAACAATTCTTCCAGACTATAAATACTTTGCTCTGGTGTACGTTCATATGTAAAGAAAGTTCCTGTCCCTTCAATATAAATCCCACCATTATTCGTTTCATATCCGTACAGTTGACGATTAAATTGATACTCATCTGGGCTATTATAAATAACCATCGTTAACACATCATCAGCATGTCCACTTTCAAGTGGTTTATCGCTACCAACTGTACGATAAAATTGAGAACGCACCTCTTTTGCCGCCCAGTATAGACGTTTAATTTTCTCTTCGCTAACTTTATCCCCAGCTTTAAAGACAATTGCTCCATCATCAAACGTATACGTTTTCGGTAAATATTTCTTTTTACCTTCTTCTCGAATTTGATCTAAATTTACAGTTTTTCCATTCGCATCTATTCCTCCATAATTTGTAGTAATTTGTTCTGCCGCAACAAAGTATTGCTCTCCTAAATATGGGTAAATTCGCATTGCATCTGTAACAACTTGTTGTCCTTTTGTCGGCGTGCTATGAAGCTTGCCCAATCGGCCAGCATAATAAATTCCATTATTAATTAACCATCCGTTTTTATTTGTTACTGTACCAAGTAGTGCAAAACGATTTACTTCATTAATAAAGTTATCGATATTCCGAAACCACATCGTATCTTTTGGCTCTTTTCCAGTCGTGTACATATCCGTCTGAATATCAAAGTCAATTCCCTTTATCAACTCATATATAGCGTCTCCTTTTGTTCGGTCTTCAATGAAAGTTGCAAGATTATCGTTATATTGTTTAAAAATTTCACCTGCATATAAAACCGTTTCAACATCTGCTGATGCATTTCCAATTAATTTTCCATATGATGCAATTATTTTATTTTGTTCTGATGTACCAAGTTTGAAATTTGGATTTTTTGCAATTGTTTTTAAAGCTGGTAAACACTTATCATGGTAGCTACGCTCATTTAGTTTGCTTAATTCATCATGGTAAAAACCTAAATAAAATGCTGCACGTAGAGCTTCTACTAATGTTTCAATCCCTTTTGAATCATCTTTCGTATAAGCTTGTCCTTGTTCTGCTAGTTTATTAATAATTGCTTGCATTCGGCTATCATCTTGATAGAATTTAAGACTATCACTATTAAACTGAAATAATTCCGGAATTTGATACCATTTAATTGTCACAAGAAGATCAGTTAATTGTTTATTATTTAATTGATTTAACTCAGCCATTGAATACTTTTTTTCTTCAGCTAACGGTTTAATATTATCGGTTGGTGCTAGTGGGCGCTGTGATAAATCCGCTAATTTTAACCGTTTTGTAAAAGATGCATTTTCTTGTACTTTTGAAGGGTGCGCCAATTCATCAACAGATTTCTGTATTCCTACCGGCTCCATTTGTAATACGTTCTTCACATTTTTCTCTTTTGTCTCTGCTTGAATTTGCAAACCATTACACGTTATTGTCACTAATCCAACACCAAGAATCCACTTAGAAATTTTCGAATATTTAACCATCCCATTGCCCCCTAATAATTTAAAAGAAAATTCAGAATTTTAAAACCAAAAAAACCACTTATTTGTATGTATTTACAGTTCCGCTATAAATACAATTATGATTAATAATGCAATAGTAGCTTGTTTTATACTATTACGAGTACAGATTCCTTACATACAATCTCCCTTCCTTACATGTAATACAAGCAAAAACCGTGCCAATCATATTTCTTATGAATAGCCAACATTCTTTTATAAATACTGTAGAATAAAATATACATAGGTGGTTCGGCAATGTATAAATCATTTGACACAAAATCTAATGTTTATGAAGAACAAATTCATTGAATATTATAAGTTCATTAGCCAGTAAATAATCCCCAATTATTAAATCTCTCAAAAAAAGGTAAACAAACATATTCCATAAAGCTAATATGTTCGTTTACCTTTTTCTATTTCAAATCAACAGCAAAATATCGTTGAATAAAAACAGTATGAATAAGTATTTTATTATTCATTTCTCTTTTTCATATAATCTTTTTCACATTGCAACGGCTTGAATTTTACTTTTTTCCCTTTCTTCTTTTTCGTTTTTATAACGAGCCATTCCCCTTTTTCAACGTCTAGTTTTAGGCGTTTCATTACATTGATATTATCTTTTTCTTTATAAAGTAAAAATGCTTCTTGTGCCCTCACAAATAAGCTGGGCTGTTCGCTAAATCCACCACTATCATAAATTTTAGTTAGCGAATTATAATAAGAATCATTTTCCTTTCCACCATACATCAAATGAGCAGCCTCCAGATCTCTTTTACTTACTTCCCAAAAATTATGTTCATCAATATTTAAATTAAATGTGGATTTAATGTCCTGTATTATATTCTTCACATGCTTTTCATCTCTAACTTTTCTTTCTTCGAGACAATCCGAAGATAATTCTGGTGCATCTGATTGGGAATGTACAACGTGTTGTATCGATACACACAGAATAAATACGCTTAAAATGTAAAATATTTTTTTCATATTTACATATCACCTCAAATGATTTAGATACTATATCATTTGAGGCTTACAATATTCTTATGCTATAAAATTTTTATAGGATCTTTCCTTTTAATATTGCTTTATCAAATTCACGGGCGGGGCAACTACCTTACTACTTTTCACATCATATAATCCTATAGGTGTTACTCGTATAAAAGGCAAGTGCGTCGCAGAAAAGAATAAAATTGTAAATGCTGGATCATCATGCGCGTAGCCACGCTCTTGTAGTAATTTCACCATCTGTTTCTCTTCCTGTATTAATTCTCTCATTTTTAAATTAGACATAATCCCGAGCAATGGTAATGCTATTTCGTGTAACACTTCATTGTTTTCTGCTATGACCATTCCACCACCGAGCTCTTTTACTCTACGAAAAGCTGTAAGCATATCTTCTTTTCTTTTTCCGATAAGAATGATGTCACCTGTACCAGAATAAGAGCTAGCAAGCCCACCTAGTTCTTTCGCAAAACCTTTCACAGCTATATTCACTTGCCAACTGCCATCACGAGCAATCATCATAAAGAAACATTCATCATGATCTGTGGACAATTCATCACAGTCTATATTAATTTCACTAGTGTATGGTTTTGTAATAACGTTGTTTAATAAGTGTATCCCCGTTTTATTAGAGAAAATCATATCCTCTTTTTCTATTGACCAATCTAATAATAATGGAGTTACTTTATGTTTACTCCAGTCTATATGTAATGCTTCATGTGTATTTACACCGTCACGCTTCACCCATTTCCCCTTTGCAAGGGCACTGATTGGTACTGGGTTTTCTTTACTTTCTAAAATATTGATATTAGCAATTCTACCTGTCGCAATCGAACCATGTACATGTTCCATATTATAATAGCGAGCAATATTATAACTTGCCATATCGTATGCATCTATTACTGGTACTCCTTGTTTTATCGCGGTAGAAATCATAACGTTTGTCATTCCATTTTCATAAAACGAAGGATGTGAGCCGTCTGTTGTAAAAAAGAATCTATCAAACTGCTTTACGCCTAGTTCCAACAATTCTTTCAGTAAAACTTCTAAATCTGGGCGGATTGAAGAATTTCTTAAGGAAACAGTGTAACCTTGCATAAGACGAGTGAAAGCTTCCTGCCCTGTCATCGCTTCATGATCACAATCTGTACCTAACAGTTTTAACTTCGCTAAAGTCGTTTCAGATGCACCCGGAAAATGTCCTTCTACTTTCTTTTGCAATCGCTTCGTTTCCTGCACCCAAGTTAACATTTCATCATCGCCATGTAATAGTTTTGGCCATGCTGTTAGCTCGCCGCCTTGAAGAACCGCTTCATGCTGCAGCCACTCTATTATTTCTTCACGATTAAACAAAGATTCCCCGTTTTGCAATTCAGTCTGTCCGTCAAAACGGCACCACCAATACATACTTACTGGAATCTTATTGAATTCATCTAATAAACGAAATGCTTCTTCACGCTTTAATGTGAAAAATAAAGTTAAATTATCATTAATAAAAGTTGTTGTCCCAAACTGCATCGCATGATTCGCTAGCGTCTCTGGGTTATACAACTGATACGGATGTGCATGTGGTTCTATGTAACCGGGTACGACATACTTTCCTTCGCAATCAACAACTTCACACTCCGTTAATTGCTCTGGCAGCTGCTCCCCTACGTATACAATTCGATCATTATATATCCAAATATTCGCTGTCATCCACTCGCGCATATAAGAATTTAAATATGTTGCATTCTTTAATAATATGTGTGTGCTTCTCTTACCATCTAGTACTTCAACATGTTCTCGTAATTGTTTATTACTCCATTTATAATGATTTTTCCCCATTGTATTCAACTCCAAATCAACTCATAATTATTTTGATTAAAACGAGTAATATTTAACTAACTAAAGTATTTTCCATTCATAACTCCCCTATTGGTGCCCCTATACCCTTCATTATATGTAAAAATTAAAAAAATAACAATTTTCAGAACTATACACATATCTCTTTTATCCAAAATAAAAAGAATGTCATGTAACTGACATCCTTTTTTATTTTGTCGTAAGCATTAAGATTGATTTTCACTTTGGAATACACTTGATGTCATATCATAAATGCAACTACTGTCCATAGTTGCGAACTTAAAAAAGCACCTCTTTTAAATACAACTATAACAAAATTCTATTCATTTTCTTTTCATCTATTTATTAAATTCAATTTGCATCATTTTATTTAACTGCGGAACAATATCGACCCCACCTATTGAGTTAAGACTGATAGCTAATGTATGTTTGCCTCCAATTACTCCCCCAGCAAAAGTTGCAAATCCAGGAATTCCTCCTCCATGCCCCCAAACTGAAACACCGTTTGGAAGTTTAGTCTCATAGATTCCAAGACCGTATGCGTCACCAACCCCTTTGCCTTCTATAGGAACTGTAGTAAGCATTTCTTTTAGCTCGCGTTCCTTCAGTAACTTACCACCAAGTAAAGATGAAAAGAACTTATTTAAGTCATCCGCATTAGAAATCATATCTCCAGCTGCATTAGCTAAACTCGGATTATAATACGTAATATCTTTGAACTCGCCTGTCCCTTCCATTTTCACATATCCACGAGCATGATTCTTTCCTGGGATGACGGGTGAATTTCCTGGTAAAAACGTATTTGATAGATCCAAAGGTTCAATAATTCGCTTTTCGATTTCTTCCGCATAACTATTTCCAGTTATTTTTTCAATAAGCATTCCTAGTATTACGTATCCTGTGTTTGAATACAACCAATCTTTACCCGGCGAGAAATCTGGAGGCAGCGAAAGGCCTATTTTCACTATTTCTTCTGCTGTATACGTTTTTTTCGAATTCATTATGTCCGCGTCTTTTGACTTTAAGTATTCAGCGATACCACTCGTATGATTCAAAAGTTGTCGTATCGTAATTTGATTACCATCATACCCATTTCCTTGCACGAGACCTGGTAGCCACTTTTCAATTGGATCGTTAAGTTGTAAGCGATTTTCTCCTACTAATTGAAGCACAGTCGTCGCAGTAAACGTCTTCGTCACACTACCAATCCGAAAGCGATAATCCGAATTCACCGGTTTCTTTGTACTTAAGTCCGCCACGCCAGCAGTAAAACTACTAGTTTTTCCGTTGTTAGACGCCTTAGCTAATATTCCTACAGCACCAAGCTGTACTGTTTCCTGCATTACTTGTTTCCAGCCATTACGATTCTTTTGATCATGTACTTGTGACGAACTAGAAATATTTTGAGCTGACTCTGCAGTCACAGTAAAACCAGGTGTGAATAGAACAGTACCCGCTAATAAAACTGCAAAACTTGCTAACTTAATTGAATTACATTTTTTCATAAGGCTTTCTCTCCTCCATTAATATCGGATTGATTCAAGCTATACTTTCATCCTATATGATAAATCTCTCTTTTTTCTTATCCATTCCTTACGAAATACTTACGTTTAAATTTAAATACGGTAAACTGAGGAAGAGTTATGCATGCAAATAAAAAGAGAACATGTTTTCATTTTTTATGTAAACATGTTCTCTTAAACATTTAAAATTCTATATCAACTTTTCATCCTATTCTTTACACAACTAATTTATATTCCTTTTTACCAGCCCGCACTAGCATTCATACCATTTCCAATAATAGAAAGTAATAGCGGCCATAATACTGGTCCTAGTGTAAGAAATATATTTAGAAGTATGAGCATTCTATATCCAACGGTGAAATTGTGATTTTTACGATTAACAAATACTAAACTGATTAATGATATTATAGTTGTTAAAAATAATACTAACATTAGCAACCAATACCACACCATTAAACTAAGACTCCACGGTGTTAATAGCTCATGTATGATACAAAATGAGATTCCTAATACAGCAAAACTAAAACTAGTCACCGATGTTTTTATAAGCCATTTATTTATTTTTTTATCGTATGTATTTTTACAATATAAATCTATTAAAGTATATAAAGATAAATATGCCATTAATACACCTATCCAAGACAATAACCAGTCTCCGTCTCCTTTGAATAATACGTACAGTAACCAACACATACCTACTGCTGAAAAAACAAAGGAAATAAGTATGCTTTTTAATACCGATTTCATTACATTTTCACACCCTTAAAAAATCAAAAATTAATTATAATTTATAAAAATTAAGTATAGGTTAACATGTAATGAAGTATAAGTAAATAAAGTTAATTTTGTTTACCTATTTGAAGACGGTTTCATATAAGAAAATAATTCATGTTAATCAAATTTCCGTATAAAAATAGAAAAGGTGGATATTTATGTATCCACCTTCCCGTCTCCCTCTACCCACTTCATTATTTCTTCCACATCTAAATCCGTATACGTCTTTTCACCATAACGAACAGACTCATATAACGAGATAATATCCCTTGTTCTACAAATTCTTTTTAACCATTGTTGTATCGTTTCATAGGACCTTCTCTGTTCATGAAATGGTAATGTTCTTTCCCATTCAACTAACGTTTTTCTTATCTTATCTGTCGGTAACGGCCGTTCTAACTGATGAATGACTTTTTCATTCTTTATGCTTCTTACCGCAGTTTGCTTTGTGATCGATTCTTTCTCCTGTACTATTTCTGTTCTCGTCAATTTGTTCCTAATATACTTGCAGATGGCATATATAATTAATATTGCGATTATCACATAAAAAACTATAGTAATCCATACATTTGAAAGAACAGAAAGCACGTCACTCCGTAGACTTTCTCTTTCGAAAGGTTGAAATTTTTTACCCGTTTTCGTTCTTATACCCGTATCTTTTACTTCTTCATATTCATCTTCATCTATTTTGGAATCATCAAAATTTTCACCTAAACTAGTAAAGTCATAATTTCTTTCCGATATTGTCTTAGTCTTACTGAAAAAACGCTCTTTTACTATGTCTTGTACATACACAATACCTTGTGATAACGTTATCGCACTAATCGCAAAGAAAAGTATGATTAAAGTTCTCACACTCCATAACTTCACTTTCATATGTCGCTTTTTATTCACCATGACATAAGCCCCTTCTTATTCTTTCATTACAATCCATTTATTCGTTCTACTGTATTTCTTTGGTGAAGTACCAATAATTAAAGGAACCGCATCCAGTTCCTTTCGACGAAAGCCTGCTGTGTAAAAGTAAGAAGAAGATATAGGCGTATCTTGGTCTGATATCGAGGCAAGTATCCTTAATACATTTTGCAAATGTTTCCGATTATCCCCATTTTTTATATGTAGCAAACCGTTATCTTTTACACTATTGATCCATACTTCAAACGAACAGTTTTGCATAAGAAGTTGTTTGCATATACCTGCTGTTAATTCAATTAGTTCCTCTATATCATTTCGCAAAGAAACACCACTTTTATTTTGCAAGTTGAGATAAATCGCGTATTTATCACATTGTGTTCGCTCATACTTTTTCGCAATTATTGTCCCTGTTTTCGCTGTTGCACTCCAGTGGATGGAACGAAAATCTTCATTTTCATAAGACTTTACTCCCATTACTTTCGTTTCATCATATAAGGGTGAAGACATCGCTTTTCGAAATCCTCGTGACCATTCTTGTAATTCAGGAACTTGTATTTTCGGAACAGCTGGTAAAACTAAATAAGAGGGCGTATCAACTTGTTTATATGTTATATGGTTCGTTATAAATCCAAAGAGATCAGTAATAACAATTTCAACTTCTTCCCATTTCGCGATGCCTCTTTTTAACGCTACAGCTTGCAAATCAAATGAAACTGACTCCCTTCCTTTTAAATTAAAATTCATATAATAATTTGAACCTGTACTATGATTTTTGTTTATTTCATCATGATTCCAAGTTAGCTTATTTTCACATTTAAATCGAAATACGATATTAAGAATAGGAAATATCGACTTGTTTGAAATTTTCATTTTGCACATATTCGTTTCACCTATAAAAACATTCGAATTCCCTTGACTGTATTCCCATTCAACACGAGATACTTTACGTATATATACATGCATAGCACCTATTAAAATTACATATAAAAATACGAGAGATAAAAACAGTAGATTACTTGAAAATACACTTAAAATAACGGCTACAACTGACATAACCCCCATTACGAAAGGCTCCGCTAAAGGTGTATACACAAGCTGTTGATTCATCGTACATTCTCCACTGGCACACTAATCGTATGAAGAATTTCTTTCATAATTTGTTCTTTCGTCGTTTTCATCTCTCCCTCAATTGTTAACGTTAAACGATGAGCACAAACGGATGCAGTGAGCGTCTTAATATCATCTGGCGTACAGTAATCTCTTTCATTTAATATTGCCCGTGCTTGAATCGCTCTCATAAATGCCAACGTTCCCCGAGGGCTTACACCAATTTCAATTAACTCATGGTTACGAGTTGCTTCAATAATTTCAAGAAGATAATCTTGCACATCATTCCCTACTAACACTTCTCTTGCACGCTTTTGCATCGTAATAATTTCTTCACTTGAAATAATAGAGTGTAATGTTTCTAACGGATCATTCATTTGAAACCGATTCATCATTTCCTTTTCAGCTTCTCTCGTAGGATAACCTTGGCGAATCGTAAGTAAAAATCGGTCTAATTGAGCATCTGGTAAAGGAAATGTGCCCGCTGATTCGAGTGGATTTTGCGTTGCTATAACTAAAAAAGGTTCTGGTAATGAATGTGTCTGTTTCGCAATTGTAACAGTACGCTCTTCCATAACCTCAAGTAACGAAGATTGTGTTCTCGGTACAGCTCGATTAATTTCATCCACTAATACGATATTTGCAAAAATAGGACCTAGCCTCGTTTTAAAATCCGATTTCTTCACATCAAAATATTCAAGGCCAATAACATCTCCAGGCAAAGTATCCGCTGTAAATTGTATTCTTTGAAATTTAGCGTCCACACTTTTAGCCAAACTTTTCGCTAATGTTGTTTTTCCTGTCCCAGGTACATCCTCTAATAAAATGTGTCCTCTTGCTATAAGAGCTATAGCTGCCAGTTCAATCGATTCATCTTTTCCTATAATAACTTTCGAAATATTGTTAGTAATCTTGTTTAATGTACTCATATATTATCTACCACCTTTTAACTTTCTAAAAATTAAGAATATATTTTTTCCAAATTATAACATGTAATTCAAATATGAAATAGAGCAAAAAGAAAACTTATATTTTTTCTTCACTGCACGCAAAAAAGCACCTATTGTCGTATATTGACAATGAGGCGCTTAACTCAATCCAACAGCCTTCTTTCCCTCTAATTTTTAGTAACAATACATCCTTTTTTCTCCCACGCATGCATTGTTTTCAATTAACTAGTAAAATGCATTCTAATATTACATATAATAAAAACCATTTCGATTTGTTCGTTATAGAACTTCCTCTACATCGACACTCTCAATCTTCACTTCATACATATTTGGGATGTTTGCTTCTTTTGGTACCCATGCATAATAATTTTGATCATTCTCTAACATAAATTGAATTAACTTTGTTTCTGATCCATTCCAGAAATTTTTAAGATTATCAATGTAGTCTTCTAAATCTTCTTTATAGTCCAGTTGTAATATATAATCTCTTACCGTTAGGGCAAACACAATTAAACTTCCTAATAGATTTTTTTGCTCATTTTCTTCTTCATACTCTTGTGGTAAGAACCACACTTGACCTATTCCTATCGTTTTTTTGTATTTTTCATAAAAACTACTATCATCCATATTCTCATAGTCATGTATTAATTCATTGACCAATGAATGCCATCTTGGCGGAATAATATTTTCCAATGTAGGATTATGTTCAATTCCTTCTACTATATCCTCGATTTCTTCTGTCTCATCTTCATAGTGATATTCACTTAGGTCTATATGCTTAAATTTCATTTCATTTTTATAATGTGCCAAATCATATGGATAATGGTTATTACCTTTTAAACTTGTATCATCAAGTCCGAGTATCTTTACTATTGCAGCTGTCTCAAAGCTCCAATACCCTACATATCCAGGTTCTTTGTGGGCATTTTTCCATTCATAATCATAATGGCCTCTAAACCATTCTTTCTCCATATACGTTTGCAATCTTTTAGACGCTTCTTTTTTATCTGTTTGTGCAAGTTCTATAATCTCTCTTGTTTTTGCATATGGATTTTCTTTATAATATCTGTTCGTCATGTTTGTGTATCCGATATCACTAGCGCATAAGAGGAAATCAATTACTGCGTCATTCATATTTTTTGTATCAACTATCTTTTTTAATCTTTCTATATTCTTTTTATCCGTTTCTAACAAAATTCCTAAGGAAATCATCCAAATCAGACTTAAATATCCAATTTCCCTACTTCCTGTATTCTCTAAATCATAAATTGCATTATGAAAATCTTTTTCTATTACACTAACATCTTCCCCTAAAGAATACTTTGCCCTAATATCCTCCATCTCATATCTAAAATTGGCTAGATATGTCCCTTCTATAATACTCTTATTATCTTTAGAATATCTTTGAATTCCATTTTTAGTATCTTCTTCTAAACTTTTAATATCTTCTCTATTTTCCTCTATAAACTCTTTATGATATTCAATTCCTTCTCTACACTTTTCTTCTATACATAAATAATCTCTCATACCATTCAATTCCTCCTCGCTTCTAAATTATGGCCATTCTCCAACAATGTTACCCTTTGCATCTATTCTAAATGTTTTCACATTTCCACTACTATCAACCTTTGATAACACTCTCTCAACTTCCTGATCTTGTAATGCTTTCGTAATCTTTGATGCTAATTTTGCATCTCCATCAACTGCCTTCAATATTCTACTTTTTCGGGTCTTCGCACCATTCAACCAATCATTTGACATTTGTCTTCCATCTTTAGTTTTACTTAGTTTAGCACCACCACATAATCAATTTGAACAGACGAAAGGTGAGCCCACATTTCTCGCAAGCCCACCCTGTCTATTTCTGATGCTTCTTCATTCATTTTTGCGCAATTAATTTCTTTATCTCTAAAAATATACATCGAGTACAATCCTTGTTCTTCACAGTATACTTTAATTTCATCTTTTTAATATCTGAAGCTACATCCACCTTTAACTTGCCCTAGTGTTGAAACTGGTTTATCCCTAGAAATTTTTAACTTTCATCTTCCTATTACATAAATTGTAATTTTCGTAACGATTTTTAACAAATATTCGGACATTTACCCTATGGAGTACACTCATAAAAGTTTTCTAAAGAGGGTCACTCTTTTTAATGAGACTACATTTTCGAACTGTACTCACTTCTTAACAACTACTAATCTACCTCTATTATTTGTATCCCTTCTTTGGTTTCTGGACAATCATTAATGCTTCTTTTTAATACTCATCTTCAAATAAACAATTATATATAGTAACACCTGTTTCCTTTAACTCTAACGAAACATCCTCCACTTCAATACTTAACGTTTCTTTATCAAGATTCTTTATTCCGTTACTATCTAATAATTTTAAAATACTACTTCCTATTTTCTTAGATTCATCATTGTATGGCGAGGACTCTTCAACTAGCTCGATTGTACCATTAGTGTATCTATATCTTAAATATTTAACCACTGCATATGGCGCGATTGCCGAAATCATTAGCATTACACAATTAATTTCTGATTGCTTCCGAACATACTCACTGAATTCTACACTACCAAAACGAAATTTCACATCTAGTGGTAGAAGAATGTAAGAAAAACATGATGAATAACTAAAATCAGTAATATTATCAACGTTTATATTTGATATTTTATTAATTTCTCCATCCCAGAAATGTTTATCAACAAATTTCCCCAAAACATATTGGAAATCACCTTGTTTATATAATTTATTAACAACTTTTAGTATCTCATCACTCATAATTATTCTCCTTTATTGTACAGGGTATCCATGTATATTTCCTTTACCATCCATATGAACCTTTACCCTCGTTTCTCCATTTGGACCTATTGGCTTTCCAAAATCATGCACTCTAACACTTCCGTCTGGCTTTACTGGTGTTCCTTTCACCCATGCTTCTTGTGTCTCTACTACTCCATTTTTCCCTGCTCCCCACTGCGATTTGGTTGAGACATTATTCCCATGACCAGGAACATGTTTACCCTGTTTTCCTGCATCAACTTTTGGAGCACCTGAAACGCCAGCATCAACATGCCCTTGACTTGCTAGTTTATCATTTTTCCCAATGTTCCCTGCTACACTGGCTCCCTGACCATCAACACCTGTACCCTTACCCCACCAGAAGACTGGATTTTTTGAAGAGTATCCTTAGCATTTTGAATCGATTTATTCCAAACAAATCCACCATGCGCAAAAAGACTAGCCCCAGCAGCTGTTGCTGCTATATCTAATGGAATAACAATTGGTGATGCTAACCCGCCAGTTCCTACTTCTGCCACGATAGTTAAGAAATTAGATCCGCCTATGAGCGAGATACCTTCAAACATTTCTAGAATGGACCCGGCTATTTAATAATTTTGCCCTGTTTTTTTTAATGTTTTTTGACATTGAAAAACATACTATATAGCATCAATTGAAGCCTATGTGCCTGTGAAATGCAAGGTACGAAAGTGCATTCGCTCAAATAATAATTTTCAATTTAAATCAACAAAAGAGACCTCAAATGTGAAGTCTCTCTTGTTGATTATTTTCCATAAGTAACTCGCCATTTATTTGTTTATTTTAAGACAGATAACATGGTTCATTCAAATATATATCCTAAAGAAAAAATTTTTCCTGCCGTCATAATCTAGTAGAATAGATTCAATTAATTCTTATTAATTGCGATAAACTCACTAGGAATCTCATCTGCTAACCAAACTTTTTCATTTCCTAAATAAAATTTAACGCCTTCTTCTCTAGCTTTTTTCAGTATTAACTTCTAAAATAATAGGATGCTTATCTTTTCTTTGTTCAAAGCCTTCAGAAGCAAAATCATGAATAAGTTGAACTTTACTTCCTTTGCCGATTTCAAAACATGCAGTATCATCATTATCAACTCTTTTAGCAAAAGGAATCAGCTTACGATTAGGATATCTTTTCTTCATACCAGAGTATATGTTAGTAGCCTGTTCTGATTCCTTTAAAAACCATATATCAAAATTAACTAGATCTAATTTGACTAATAAGGTAACAGTTTAAATGCCACCTATTATTTACACATTTTTCTTTCCCATACTCTTTTTCCGTCAGTTAAAAACACTGCACTTGGCGGATCATCATAGAGAGAAATTTCAACCAATGAACTTTTTTCTTGTTTTAACCAATTATATACAGTACCTTCGTTTGTATTAGGTCGAGATAAAATATTATTTACTCTAAATACAGCTGCATCATATTCTGTATAATTTATATCATCCTCATCTAGTCCATTGTCTGTTTCAAAAACTGTATCTAGTTCTCCAATAATCCTCAATCCACTTTTCCATTCTAGTATCATGTCACTATGTTCATAATTTATTAATGTTCCAATTAAAGAATCGTACCCCATTTGCATCCTCTTTTCTTATGATTTTTATGGTCTTGATGGTACTATATGAGCGCCATCTTTTCCATAATGGATCAACCCTTTAGTAGTCTCATAGTATTCACCAGTATTGCGGTCATAATATTTTCCTATTGGCTCACCAAAGTCTACTCTTTCTCTACCGTTTTTTAATAGTTCACCTTTCCCGGCGAACTTATCAAGCAATTCTTGCGCTATTTTATTATCGCCATAGAAAATGCTCTTATTTTTTCCATTTGCTAATTCTTGTTTATAGTTCGGTGTATCAGGAATATGCTTTTCTTGAGCTCCTGCTTTCACTTTTATTGGATAACCATTTACTTCACGGTATGGGCCTTTAGGTACAGAATCTTTTCCATAAGAAGGTATTCGATTACTCGCACCCTTACCTCCACCAGAAGACTGGATTTTTTGAAGAGTATCCTTAGTATTTTGAATCGATTTATTCCAAACAAATCCACCATGTACAAAAAGACTTGCCCCAGTAGCTGTTGCTGCTATATCTAATGGAATAACAATTGGTGATGCTAACCCACCAGTTCCTACTTCTGCCACGATAGTTAAGAAATTAGATTCGCCTATGAGCGAGATACCTTCAAACATTTCTACAATGGACCCGGCTATTTAATAATTTTGCCCTGTTTTTATTAATGTTTTTTGACATTGAAAAACAAACTATATACCTGCAATTGAAGCCTATGTGCATATTCTGTTAGCTTTAATTCATAAAAATAATTTCGATAAATTTATAGCTTACCTTTCAATTAAAAAAGCACTTATTGTCTCAAATAGACAACCAAGTGCTTTAAGTTCATATATTTTTAAGTAGCATAAATTTGTAAATTTTTTCCCATTCCAAGTCTTTAATATTCGTCGTACAGTAAAATGTCATCTCGCCTAAGCTCGTACCTCGTTTTCTATTTTCTATCATTGCACATAACACTCTATGATGGTACAACCATCATGATCTATGAATTTCAAGAAAGTATCATTATATCCCATGGTTCTATACTTAAGCACACCAACTATTCCTTTAATTTAAGGATTTTCTATATAACTTTCTGCAATATCAATATCATTTGTCATTTCTAATTCTGGAAATTTTCCATCTAATTTTCTTAAGCAATTAATTAGTTCTTTACTTTGTATAATTTCTACTATATCTTCCAAAACTTCACTTATCCAATATAACTCTTCTTTACTACAGTTCTCTAAATATCTTATAGTATTTCCCTCATTTTCTGAGAGAACTTCTATTATTTCATTCCAACTTTTTTGTATCCCATAGTCATCATTCAAATTTAATTTTTTTCTTTCATTTAATATAACTTCCATTTTATTTGCTATATCCATATTAATCCTCCAAACTCTATCTACGGTTGTTTAGTCGCATCTGGAAAAATAGTCCCTATCTCTCCATTTGTTTTTATAACTCCAACCCTAACCCCATTATACTCTCCAAAAATAGCCACACCATTTTCTGTATTCGCAAATCCGGGCAATTCAGCAATCTTAGCACCTGCTGCTGTAATATCAGACTCTGTCCAGCTTTCTGGAAACCATGATTGATTGGAACCTGTTCTTTTTGCTTTCACCTTGTGTCCAGGCACATTACCTACCCTAACACCGTTTTCGTATACTTTATTTATATTATAATCTACATTATTTTTTTCCAAAAATTCAATATTACTTTGTCCATGTCCTCCACCCTTCATTTTTGAAATATCTCCTGTTTTAGGATGTGTTGTAAAGTCACCTACATTTGAATGTTTAATGCTACTTTCGGGTATATTAACCTTGTTAGCCCGACTAGTTCCATTACTGAATCCACCCGTACCCTTACCACCATCTTTAGACTTCGCAAACTTATAATAAGCTTCTATCAATTCACCTTGTGGTATTTTGGTTATGATAGTTCCACCAACACTAGAGAATGCATAGGAAGCCTCTCTCTTAAATGATTGTAACATTTCAAGCGTAGGCTTCAATTCTTTTGCTAGTTTTACTGCATTAGCAAATGTACTTACTCCACTTGATGCTTTTGCTCCTTTTGTGATATGGCCTACTTTATTTAGTGCCCTATCGCCTAATATTGTGGTAGCTATTTGTGTTAATCCATAGGTAGTCAATTCTGTACGACTCTCTGCATCTCCCTCTATCATATCTCGTTTTATTTTATTTGAAAATGCATGCCACATATTTTTTACAGTTTCATCCAAATGGAAAAGTGCATAGGTTACATTAATAAAAGTTCCTATGTCCATATTACTTAAAGCTATTGCGGACTCGATTTCATCACCAATAGCTTTCCCCGAGCCTCTTTGAATAGCTTCCCACATCTTTTTCGCTGTTTCAAACGTGCCAACTATACCGTCTGCCACATCGTCCCAAGCATTTCTAACCGGAGATTTCTCCTCAATTATGTTATTTGTTTCTATATCTTTAATTGACTGATCATTTTTTCGAGCTGTTTCTTCTATAATCCCCTGAATCGAACTCACCCAATCCATATTCAATCCTTGTATACTAAACGTCCCACTCACAGGGCTAAATCCTTTCCCACTTTGCACTTCAGCGAGTCCGGCTGTGATGCTAGCTGCTAATTGGAGAGCGGTGCTGTAGTTGTTGCTGGATGAATGATTGAATTCATATAAATGCTCTAGTTTTTCTTCCAGTTTTTTTCTCATTGCACCTAATACCGTTACAATTGCACCTACTCCGGGCATTGGTGTAAGTACTTCTATTGCTTCTATACTTGTAATCGATTGATTAATTCCCCTTATTTGTTCTCTTATTTCTTGTTCAATCACATCTGTCGAAGCAACTTTCGCTTGGAACTCATTTGGAAATGCTTCGTTTTGGCGAATTAATTCTTCACATAAGCATATAATTCCTTGCGCTAATGGCCGAAATGTTTGGACAAGGTAGGATTTTGCACTACTGTATGTTTGTCCTTGTAATACTGTGTCTATCGCAAAGGCATCAATAGATTGAATGACTTGTTCCATACTTTGAATCGTAGCATTACATATAGCGTTCATACTTTGAGTTTGACTTTGTACTTCTCCCAAATACATGTTTAAACTCATGTATTGGCCTCCCTTTGTAGTTGCTGCTGTTCATAGGAAAGGTCGTTTTCTTTCTCACTGAGATGCCGTTTTTCTTTAAGCAACGTCTCTTTTTCATTTTCTAATTCGAATGTAAGTTTTCTTTCATACTGTCCGATTTCTTGCCGCATATTCGTAAAAAGGTGAAACACTTCTTTGTCGCCGTGCCAAGTTTCTAGTATTCGGTTAAATAAACGATTACTTCTATTTTTCCATTCATGAAAACTAGCCTCAGCTCGTTCTTGATTTTGCAGCGCGATTCGGTTTTCATTTTGTTCTTCAAATATAATTCGTAATTTTTGATTACATTGATTGATTCTCGTTTCAATTCCTTGACTCATCTTTTCCCCCTACCTTTTCCCCTTTACGTAGGTTGTTACATTATTGAAAAGTCTTTTGAAGTCCTGTATCCATTTTCTCAAATTCATTTGCTACGGAATGGATATTATCAATTGTTTGTTGAAAAGCAGTACAAAATTGTTTCGTGATCTGTAAATTTTGTTGATTTGCTTCTTGTGCCTTGAAGTTCGCAGATAGTGTAGTACGCGTTGCCTTATTTATAGAGCGACTAGTAGCACTTTGCATTCTATCTGAAGCATTTCTCATTTTCGTTGCAAGTTGCGTTGCCGTATGCAAATTACTTTGAAATTCTCCCATTACTTACTCCCCTCTACCTTTTATTTACAAGAAAATTATACCACGGAAAAATATCCCAATAAACCGAATGTTCGAATTTAACATACAATTCAGCACTGTTACTGAGGATGCGAGCAACGCTTATCTATCAACATAACTGAGTCCAAAATGGATTCTACTTATACAAAAAAGATGACTTCAGCCATATGCTAAAGTCATCTTTTTCTACCTTATTATTTTACTAATTCTCCATTATAAGCTTTTATATTAAGCGGAGCAGTTAAAAATTGTGCTGCTTTACTAACGAAAGATGTGAAGTGTTCACTCGTATTATGGCTCGCAACTGCTGCTTCATCTTTCCATACTTCTACCATCGTATAAACACTTTCTTTTTCTGTATCTTTATATAAGTCATAAGATACATTGCCACTTTCTTCTCTTGAACCATGAATGAGTGGCTGAATTTCTTCTAAAAATGCTTGTTGTTTTGCTGGGTCTACTTGAAATATTGCGTGAATAATAATCATGGTGCTTCCCCTCTCATCTTTCACTTATTGAAGTTCTTTTATAAAATTATTTCCACTCTGCAACTTTTTCAATTGGAAGACGTACTGATTGGTAACCACTGTCTGCAGCTTTCCCGATTGAAATTAACATAACTGGTACGTAGCTTTCTTTATCTAGTCCAAATGCTTCTGCGATTTGATCTTTCTCAAATCCACCAATTGGACAAGTGTCATAACCGTGCGCACGAGCTGCTAGCATAAATTGCATTGCTACAAGACCACCGTCAATTAATACCGTATCTTTCATTACTTCTGGTGTAACCATAGAGAAGTAAGCTGAAAGTTTTTTCATTTGATCTTCTTTTACTTCTGCTGGCATAAGTCCACGCTCTACTGCTGTACCGTAAATTTCTTCTGCGTTATCAAAGTTGTTTAAATCACCAAATAAAGCAATCATTGCTGAAGACGTTTCTACTTGAGATTGATTGAATTTCGCAAGTGGCGCAAGTGTTGCTTTCGCTTCGTCACTTTCAATCACTACGAATCTCCATGGTTGCATGTTTACTGAAGATGGTGCAAGTGTTGCTTCTGTAAGAATTTCTGTCATTTCTTCTTTGCTAATTTTCACTGAAGGGTCGTACTTACGAATTGAACGACGTCCTGTTAAAATTTCGTTAAAATCATTTGTTTTTACTGAGTTAGTCATAGTTGTATTCTCCCTTTTTTATAATTCTTTTATATTTTCTTGAATGTGATTTAACATATTTAAAAGATTATCGCGTTCTTCCTCACTTAATCCTTTAAATGCAGATGCGGCAAAACGTTCTTTTTCCTCTTGAAACGCCTGAATTTTATTTCGTCCCTCTTCAGTAAGAGAAACTAACGTAATTCTGTTATCATCTGGATTTTTACGTCTTACAATCATTTCATTGGCCTCAAGCTGCTTTAAATGCCTTGTTATCGCAGCATTATCAATATTCACTTCTTGCTGAAGTGCTTTTTGACTAATTTCACCTACTTCAAATAATTGAAGTATAAGCTCTAATCGAGACTGGCTCATACCCGTACACCCTTCAAATTTCGAACTTACTTCTTTATTTAGAAAGTGTAATTTATATAAAATAATCGCTTCTTTTGAGCATGAACTTGTCAAATTAACCCTCCTTTACAATCAAAATAAAAACATTTGATGTATCAATAGTTGATATGTCAATTAATATAATCTATATCGATTTAGAATGCAAGCATTTTGTTTTCATTTTATTTTTTCCAAATTAAGGCGCTTTGTAGCGTTACAAATAATGTTAATTGCACTATAATAATACTAATTTAAAGAACTGGAGAGTGATTGATAATGCGGCAATATACAAATAGAAATGAGGAATTGAAAATGGAAAATGAAATGAGGATATTCACAAATGACAACAATAAATATAGGGATTGTCGCGCACGTAGACGCTGGCAAGACGAGTTTGACTGAGCGTATTCTTTATGAAACGAATGTGATTAAAGAAATTGGCCGAGTTGATAGTGGTAATACACAAACTGACTCAATGGAATTAGAAAGACAACGCGGAATTACGATTAAAGCATCTGTCGTTTCTTTCTTTATTGATGATGTAAAAGTAAATGTCATTGATACACCTGGACACGCTGATTTTATCGCTGAAGTGGAGCGATCATTCCGCGTTCTAGACGGTGCGATTTTAGTTATCTCTGCCGTTGAAGGTGTGCAAGCACAAACAAAAATTTTAATGCGAACATTACAGAAACTAAACATACCGACTATTTTATTCGTTAATAAAATTGATCGTAGTGGCGCAAACACTGAAAAAGTTATGAAACAAATAAAAGAGGTTCTTTCAAATGAAGCATTCCCCTTCTATTCTGTTCTAAACGAAGGAACGAAAGAAGCCCGGATCATTGAATACAAATCATATGACGGTTGTATGGAACTGTTAGCATCATTTAATGAATCATTACTTGAATCATATGTAAATAACGAAATAATACCGGACGCACTATTAAGAGAAAAACTAGAACAGCAAATACAGCAAGCAAATGTGTATCCAATCTTTTTCGGTTCAGCAATGACAGGTATAGGAGTAACTGAAATACTTGAAAAACTTCCGGCCCTAATGCCAGCTCTTACATCGGCACAAGAGGAACCATTATCCGGTGTTGTTTTTAAAATTGAACGTGAACCTTCTGGAGAAAAGGTTGCGTATATAAGAGTTTTTTCAGGTAGCTTACATGTTAGAAAATATGTTGATATACAGCGCGATGAGTCTCTACCACATAAAGAAAAGATTAAAAAAATGTGTATGTTTCATAGAGGAAATGCTGTTCAATCTACTATCGTTCCTAGCGGAGAATTTTGCAAAGTGTGGGGACTGAATGATATAAAAATTGGTGATATTATCGGTGAACGTACGGATTATATAAAAGATATTCACTTTGCCGAACCACAAATGGAAGCAGCGATTGATGCGGTACCTAAAGAGCGAATTCATGATTTATACGCTGCACTTATGGAACTCTGTGAAGAAGATCCACTTATTAAAGTGTGGAAAGATGATGTTCATAATGAACTTTATATTCGCCTTTTCGGTGAAGTACAAAAAGAGGTTATCGAAACAACACTTTATGAGAAATATAACTTACAGGTTACTTTCTCAAATACGCGAGTTGTATGTATTGAAAAGCCAATTGGCATTGGGAATTCCGTTGAAGTCATGGGTGAAAAAGCGAATCCATTTTACGCAACAATTGGTTTTAAAATTGAACGTGGTGAACTTAACTCTGGCATAACGTATAAATTAGGTGTTGAGCTTGGTTCATTGCCTTTAGCATTTCATAAAGCAATTAAAGATACAGTATTTCAAACGTTAAAACAAGGTTTATATGGTTGGGAAGTTACAGATGTTATGGTCACGTTAACACATACTGGTTATGCTAGTCCTGTTACAACAGCGAGTGACTTTAGAAACTTAACACCGCTCGTTTTAATGGATGCTTTAAAACAAGCTGCAACATATGTATATGAACCAGTTAATGCGTTTGAATTAACTGTACCGGAGCAAGCAATTAGTACCGCAATGTATAAGCTCGCTGCCGTTCCAGCAACTTTTGCAGAGCCTATATTCAATAACAATTCTTATCAGTTAACAGGATCATTACCTGTTGCGAAAACAGAGAGTTTCAAACGAATACTACATTCATTTACAGAAGGAGAAGGCATATTTACAACGAAGCCAGCTGGTTTCACAAAGCTTATGGCTCCCTTCCCTACTCGAAAACGTGTTGATTATAATCCGCTGAATCGTAAGGATTATTTACTTCATGTTTTGAAGGCTTATTAAAGTAAAAGAGGTGTAATTCGCACCTCTTTTGCATGTATTAATAGGTTAGTTTGTCCTAACAACTTCTTTAAGTTTTCCTATTATTTTCGCTATAGCCTCAATTGAATTTTTCGTTTCATATCCCCCAACATTTACAGAATGATTTACATTTTTGACAACTTCAATCTGTAAATTTGTTTTATGCAGCTGATCAACTTGATCTGCATTGTATTGATGATCTTTATCCCCCATAACTAAAAACCCTTCGTGATTACTATGCAAGATAGAATCAAAAATCGTATCAAACGTCAGTAACGGTGTCAGTAATATCATTTTCGACTGTAAAAACTCTTCTCTCTTCATTAAATCATTCGCAATTGGAATTGTTCCGAGTGACTTCCCTAAAAATATAGTATCGTTGTATTGCTCAGCTTTTAATACTTCCTTCATTACAGGATTAATATCATCCATCATTATTTTTGTTACTTCTTCCATTGGTTTATTCATTACTTGTTCGTCGTAAGAATAATGAATATGTACAACATCAATTTTATGTTCAAGCATAAGCATCGTCGCGTAATAAAATAACGGCTTATCATAATTGTATCCTGAACCTGAAAACATAAAGCAAACGGTACTAGAACCTTTTTCGATATGTGTGTAATAAATTACTTTGTCATTTATATGTATCTCTTTTTTAATCCCCTTCATCCTTTTCTCCTCCGAATACATTTAATCTTGTAAAATGAAATGTTCTGTATGAACTGCTATATTCTTTACTTTCTCTTTTATAAATGCAGGCTGTAAATTATATGCATGTAACTCTTCTACCGGCACCCACTTAAACAAATATGTTCTATCCTCTTCTTCCAAAATATATTGATCCGCTCCATTTACAGGTAATTCATGTAGCTCTACTTCATAATAAAAACTAATCTCATGAAACTTTTGCTCAGAAAGTGTAAAGAAATTTTCTACTGACCATATTAATCTCTTCCCTTTAATAGGAGCAGCTAGTTCTTCTGCAAGTTCCCGTTGTAACGCATCCTCACTGTTTTCTAACATTTTCACTCTTCCGCCCGGTACGTACCAAAAATCTTTACCGTCACCTTGCAGAATAAGTATTTTATTATCCTGTTTACAAATTGCTCCGACTCGGTAATTAAAACATGTTTCCTCAACTTTAAACGTAAGATCCATCCGTAACGCCCCCTTATATAAATATCGAATTATTACAAAACAATTATGTAATTACTGTACAAATAAGGTTACTAAATTTATCCACTCCATTCAATGGTTTTTGAATTTTCTAAACTATTATTTTTCATCATTACAAGTGTATATACATATGTTACAATCATATTGCACACTAGAAAACATTATGGGGGTACGGATGGAAACGTTATTAATCCAGCAAACTGAGAAATCAAATAAGTTTTGGAAAATCGTTGTGAAAGAAAAAGACTATGTTGTGTTTTACGGAAAAATTGGCACAGCTGGCAGTGTGAAAGCGAAAGAGTTTGAAACAGAAGAAGAATGTATGAATGAAGCTAATAAACTAGTTGCTTCCAAACGTAAAAAAGGATATACAGACCCGTTGCCTGGGGAAGATTACATAAAAGAAAAAACGATAACCGAAGAAGAATTTTGGGAGCTACTTCATCGTGCAAAAACGAAAGGTGAGGACCAAGAAGAACAAATAGAATGGCTTACTTCTCACCTTGCTAAACGTACAGTACATGAAATTGTAGCTTTTGATACGCATATGCATCGCCTTTTGAAAGACTCCTATACCTCCCGTTTATGGGCAGCAGCCTATATTATTATGGGTGGCTGTTCAGATGATACTTTCGATTACTTCCGCGGATGGTTATTATATCAAGGAAAAGAGACATACGAAGCTTGTATTGAAGATCCAGAACGATTAATTCCTGTATTAGAAAATTTGAGTGAGTATGACGTCCCAGAGATTGAAGAACTTACTCTATATTTCGGGCAAGAAGTTTACATGGAGAAGACTGGGGATGAAGATGATACATACTTTACACTATACCATGTCTTAACAAATGAAGAGTTTGAGGAAGTTGATATCGAGTTAGATTGGGATGAAGACGATGAAGAAGGTTTAAAAAAGATGTTTCCTAAGCTATGGGAGATGTACGGGGAAGAACCGATTGAGTGGTAGATTAATTATTCGTGAAAAAATGCCTTGTTTCTTTAGTAACAAGGCACTTTTTTTGATACTATATTTAAATTATCATCTTTCCACTCTCCCACCACTCCATAAAAGTCTTTAAAGAAGGAGCAACCCACGTTCTACTATCATTTTCATGGTTCCATACATATATGTCATCTCTTTGTACTTTTCCATTCAAAATGGAATAGCCAAACAAATCACCATTTCCCCCATCAGCAAAAAATAATAAACAGTCAAAAGGCATGTATAAATCCTTAAAATCAACTATATTTCTCATACTCATATTTTCAGTTTTAATTTTTGAAGCAGACCATATAAAGTCACCGTATTCACCTTCTATACCGTTTGTTTCCTGTAATAATTGATATAAATCATTCGGTAACTCCACATGTAAACATTTTTGTATATCAGTAAGTTCATCCTTCGTAGCTGGGTTTTTCAAGCTTAAATTTGATGAGATACTGTGAATGGTGTCTTTCCACATCACCTTTTCCTCCTTATGTGCAATCAAGCATATTCAAAGAACTCCGCTAAATTTATTGATACCATCTTTCTAACAATTCCTTCTCCCTCTCGCCTGAAATACCTGCTTTTAATTCCCATTCTTCCGTACTCTCCATCCACTCATACACATCTGTAACTGTCTCTTCTATTCTTCTAAAAGTAAGCCCTTCATTAACCGCACTTTCGATACAAATAGAAAACCCGCCTCTCCACGGCTTCGTCTCACCATCTAATGGGAAAGTTTCTGGAATCCACAAAGGCATTTCTGTCCAAGGCTGCACATTATGTTCACTCATAAACGCTTCGTCTACCCAAACAAATTCAGCATCGCTATTCGTAACCTTTTTACACGTATTTAATAGCTCTTCCATCGTCAATTCATCATTCGGACCTGTTATATTAAATGTTCCTGCTTTATGATGTTCTGCCATATTTAGCCCCCATCTCGCGACATCTTTTATATCAACTAATTGCACGGGACGAATTTTTCTTCCTGGTACTAATACTTTCCCACCCTTTGCTACACGCTGAATCCAGTATGGAAGTCGATCTGTATAATCAAACATTCCTGAAAGAAGACCTGCTCTTACATGTAACACACGCCCCGGCCAATACTTCTCTGTTTCTTTTTCACATAATACTTTCAGTGCACCATAATACTCATAAGGTGAAACTTCACCATTCTCTATAGCCTTTATTTGATCATCCGTCGGTTCGGGCTGTAATATATAATCTTCTTTTATGTCATGCGGAATCCAATCTTTATATACGGAAAGGCTTGAGATGAATACATAGTGTTCAATATTATCTTTGAGCACTTCTCCAACATTCCTAATATGATGTGGAGAAAATCCACACGTGTCTATGACAACATCCCACTTTCGATTTTTTAAACTTGATACATCGTTATTTCTATCACCGATTAACTGCTCCAATTCAGGAAAAACTTCTTTGTTTGTTCCGCGGTTAAATAACGTAACTTCATGCCCTCTCTGTAAAGCCTCATCTACAAATGCTCTTCCTAAAAATCGTGTACCGCCTAGAATTAATATCTTCATAGTTCTCCCCCATTCGTGATTAATAACCCTTCCTAATGTTTAACGATTTTTTATTGAGGAAAGTTACGGGGAGCGTTTAAATTTTTCTACAAGCTCACCATTACTCTGTTAAAAGTATATACTCTTTGATTAATCTCCATCTATCATTTGCTTCTGGCACAACTTCAGAAGCCATCACCACCACCAATTCCTTCTCTGGAATACAACAAATCATATTCCCCCCATCACCCATAGCACAGTATGAAAAGATTCCATCTTCTTCTCGTAACCACCATAAGTAACCATATTGATTTTGGTTCATTTCTGTCGATTCTTTTATCCATGATTTTGATAGAACTTGTTTTCCATTATGAATCCCTTCATTCAAATACATCTGTCCAAACTTAGCCATATCCCTAACCGTTAACGTTACTCCCCAGCCGCCCGTCGAAATACCATTTGGATCGTGAACCCATCCTTTCACATCTTTTCCGAATAAGTCATCGAATCCAAATGCTTTCATATTGTAGTTTGGAATTTCGCTCATGCCGAGTGGTTGAAATAAGTACTCATTCGCAAATTCACGTGCACTTTTCCCTGTTGCATTCGTAATAATTGCTGATAGTACATGCGCTCCTGCAGATGAGTATTTAAAAGATCCAATTTCTCCACCGTTCCCCATTCTATTAAGTGTATGCTGTACCCAATCCTCTTGTGTACATAGTTCTTCTAACGGTTCCTGCCAGTCTACAAAAGGATATGGCGCTGTCATTGTTAGAAGATGGCGTACGGTTACTTCAGATTCCTTACATTTATATTCCGGGAAAAATTCTATTACTTTTTGATCAACACTTTTTATATAGCCCTTATCTATACATATCCCAATTAACGCAGAGATTATCGTTTTTGTAACTGACGCTACATGAAACGCATTATCTGGACTGTAACCATTATAATAATTTTCAAAAACAACATTACCTTTCTGCACTACTAACATGCCATTCATATTTTTATATTCTTCTTGTATAATTTGATCTAACTTTTCAGCAGTTTTCATTATTCCTTCCCCTTTAACCTATAATTAAAAAGGTTCGATAGGTACATATATATCAACTATATGTTTATTTTCCGGGTGCTGCTTTGGATCATTTCTATATACTTCAAAAGGATACGAGTCTCTCGGTTTATATCCGCTATTTGGCAGCCATTCACCGTATAAGAAATCCCATGCTCCTTTATATTCATCTTGGCATATTTCAAAATGTCCTACTGCATACTTTCCAGAAGGTATTACCATTATTCCAACGTCGTTCGTTTCTACTGTGGATTCATCTGAAATTGTTACACATAAACTTGTTCTTAAATGATAGTCCTCAGTAAATTCATGATGATCGTGGTAAATGGTTAATACTTTCGTATCCTCAAATACATGATAGTTTTGCTTAGCTGCGTAATGAAATAATTTCTCTATCATTTTCGGAAAAGCTATAGTTAACTCTTCATATGTACCGATATGTCTTATGTATGCGACGTTTATATTGTCTGCTGTTACAATTTCAACATTTCCTCGAACCTTCTTACATTCATTGTATTGAGGAATTCCCCTTACGTCTTTGCAATTCTTGCTATTGTCGTTTCGATATTGAGATGGACTTACGCCGTAATAATTTTTAAATGTTCGGGAGAAAACTGCTGAATCTGTGAATCCGAAGTGATACGCAATATCTGTAATCGTCATATCTGTCCGATATGTAAGTAGATGTGTTGCCCTTTCTAACTTCAATCGGTTTACATACCGTGATAATGACTCGTTTACTATCCCCTTAAAAATCCGATGAAAATGAAACTTTGAAAATCCTGCTACCTCGGCTAGCTCTTCAATAGATAGTGAACTATTTATGTTTGATTCTATATAATCTTGAACTGTATGTATGCGTCTTACATACTCATTTCTGCTTTGTTTATTTTCCATACTAATACCTCCTCACAACAAAAAGGCTAACTTTGTGCTAGCCTACTTTTACACATGTTTCAAAAATAACACTCTACTCCCGCCGTTCCCATCATAATTTGTATGTACCGATACACCCTCTATCTGATCATCTCCAGCTTCAATTTGAAAGCCAATCTCCCTATGAAACTGTATCGATTTTTTATTAACTGGTGACGTGATTGCTTTTATAACTTTACGATTGTTTGCACGAGCTACATCGAAGAAATAAGAATACAATGTCGATGCGATTCCTCTTCTTCTATACTTCGGATTTACCCCGATAAAATGAACGTACGCTTCCTCTTTATGCGTTTGCGAAAAGAATCCGCATAAGAAACCTAACGTTTCGCCATCTTCTTCAATGATAAAACTCGTTTCTTGAAAGTGAACGAAAAACAATTTTGGCAACATGGCAGCCATGTCTCTCCCGCCCCACCAATCATTTAAAACAGAATGAATCTTTACATAATCTTCCCCTTGGATGTTTCTTACTCGCATATGTTTCTCCCTCTCACTCACTTCATTTTTTCATAAATTTTAATGACTGTTTCTACTAAAAGGATGAATACCCATATCCCGCAAAATACAAGAACAGACTGGAATAAAGAACCTAGCATAACAATACTTATTAAACCTAATTCTGGGCCTGAAATGGACATTTCATCAAATCCTATATTATGTATAAATGGACCGGTTGAAAAAGCCATTAAAATAGATGCTATTAAATAAATCACACTCATTATTTTTAATATTTTTATAGAAAGATACGAAGTTTGTTCTTGCTCCACTTGTGATAATTCGATTTCACCGCTCGCAATTCCTTTTTGTAAACAGTCCTCACATAGAAATTCTTCCTTAATTTTTTTACCACCGTGCAATGTACCTGTAATTTCTTTACAGCGCGAACACTTTCGATTTATCATTTTGTTATCACTCCAATCTCGTAAGATTATACTTATACAATTCTATTTTTACCTTATTATTCCTTTTGTGTATTTTATAGAGAGGTGACGTGTCTTATGATATCTAAACTTATTTTTGGTTATAAAAAGCCTACTGAGCAATATGTATTACGGCCTAGTTGTTATGCAATTATTTTTAACTCAACTTCTTCAAACATTGCTATTATCCAAAAAGGAGACCGTTATTTTTTACCTGGTGGCGGTATGGAAGGTACCGAAACAAAAGATGAATGCTTACATCGTGAACTACTAGAGGAATTAGGATGGGCAATTGAAATTAATCAATATATCGGTAATGCAATGCGATATTTTTATGCAGAAAAAGAAGATACATATTATTTAAACGATGGATTTTTTTATATTGCGAACATGGTGCAGACACAAACTGAAAACTGTGAGGAAGATCATGTTTTGCGGTGGATGTCTCCTTTACTTGCTGTAGAGCTTCTCATTCATGATCATCAAAAATGGGCTGTTGAACAAGCGCTTTTATTACAAAAACCAAAAGGATCTCCTTCTATATGAAAGAGATCCTTTTTATTGTTAACTTACTTTTTTCAAATTGAGAGCTGGCTTTTTGATTCCACCTTTTTTTACAACATATAGACCCACAAAGATAATAAGTCCGCCAACCAGTTGCATCATATTGATTTGCTCCCCTATTGTTACTGCCGCAAAAATAACTGCGAACAATGGTACAAGATACATATAAACCATTACTTTCGTTGAGCCTATTTGACTAATACCGACATACCACATTGCAAGTCCGAAGATTGTCGCGAAGACGATTGAATATGCTAGAGACCCCCAGCTTGGCATGTCTACTGGCCACGTTAATGTATTTACGTTGAATAAACAATATACAACGAGAGGTACAATTCCAATTAAAGTTGACCAAGATGTGACTCTCATTGCGGAATATTTTGTTATAAGAGGTTGCGCTAATATTGGATACCATCCCCACGCAATCGCTGCGACTAATCCAATTATGTTTCCGAGCCACGCATATTCGTAAGTAGTTCCTCCTGTATGTCCTGTTAATAAAACGAATGCTGCACCAATAAACGCTACTATTGAACCAATTTGTACTTTCATCGAAAAACGTTCTTGTTTGTGCAATACTGCTAATATCCCTGTAAAAATAGGTGACATCGCAATTAATAATGAGGCGTTCGTTGCTGAAGTATATTTCACAGATAGCATAAACATCGTTTGATACATTGCCGTACCAACGATACCGACTGCTACTAATCGTAACCAATCTTTTTTTTCAATACGTAATGAGCGTTCCATCATAAAAGTGATAAGTAATAATACCGGTGATGCTACTAAAAATCGTAAACTATTAAATTGAATGGATGACATATATGCCACTCCATACTTTCCTATTGTATAATTTGCTCCCCATACTAATGCAACTGATACTAGGAGCCATTCCATTTGCCATCGTTTCATCCGAATCTCCCCTTCCCTATTTAGCATAGTAAAATTGGCTGGATATAACACCGTCCAATTGGCTGTTTTTTTACCCAGCCAATTTGCTATACTTGATGTATATAAGAGATACGGAGGCGTTTTTTATGGAATGGAAACTAGATAGTGACAGTAAAATCCCTATTTATCAGCAAGTTGTTGACTTTATTGAAAAACGTATTACATATGGAGAACTTCCTCCAGGAAGCTTCCTCCCTTCAGAACGGAAATTAGCTACGCAGTTAAATGTAAACAGAAGTACAGTAACGACTGCTTATAATGAACTACGTGCTATGGGAATTGTAGAGAGTACGACTGGTAAAGGAACACGCGTGAGTACACATATGTGGGGTGTTTCTCCAACATTAACGCCGAACTGGAGAAATTTCGTAGAAGGTGGTACTTTTTTACCAAACTTACCACTACTTCGCCATATTCGGGCAGAAGTACAACAAAATGAAAATATTATTGATTTTGCAAACGGAGAGCTCGGTTGTAATCTTTATCCCCACGATCAACTACAAGCGATTTTACGTGAACAACCGTTAACGCATTCATTAAGTTACGATCATCCGCAAGGCTATCTCCCGCTAAGACAAGCGGTCGTAAAATATATGAAAGAATATTTAAAAGTTGAGGCGACTGAACAATCCATTATGATTACATCTGGCGCACAGCAAGCACTTCACCTTATCGTGCAATGTTTATTAAATCCAGGTGATGCTGTTGCTTTCGAAAGTCCTTCACACTGTTATTCCCTGCCTCTATTCCAATCAGCAGGTATTCGTATTTTCCCATTACCTGTTGATGAACACGGCATTAACCCAGATGATGTACAGGAGTTATATAGAAAGCACCGCATTAAAATGATTTTTTTAAATCCAAATTTCCAAAACCCTACGGGGACGATGCTTCATCCAAACCGTAGAAAAAAACTATTATCACTTTGTGCAGACTTACGAATTGCGATTGTGGAAGATGATCCGTCTAGTTTACTTACGCTAGAAAAGAAACAACCTTGCCCTACTTTGAAATCAATTGATGAAAATGGAACTGTCATTTATGTACATTCTTTATCAAAAATGATTGCACCAGGCTTACGAGTTGGTTGGCTCGTTGCCCCGCAGTCTGTAGTAGAAAGGTTATCCGACGCAAGGCACCAAATGGAATTAGGTATGAGCATTTTCCCACAGTGGCTTATGCAACAATTTTTTGAAACTGTACCATTTCAGTCGCATATCGTACCGTTACGAAAACAACTAGCAGAAAAAAGAGACGTTATCGTTCACGCTCTAAACGAGCAACTTCATGATAAAATCTCTTTTTCAAATCCGACCGGTGGAATATACATATGGGGAAAATTAAAAGAACCGATAAACGAAAAACAACTTATTATGCAAAGTTTAAAACAAGAAATTGCTTTTATGCCAGGTAGTATTTTCGGCGCAAAAGATGGTTATATACGTTTATCTTATGGAAAAGTGAATATTAGTCAAATTGAGGAAGGTATTTCTCGTTTGCGGGAGGCTATTTTGGTTTGTGGGAAATAAAATAACTTTTTAATACATTTAAAACTTCTTTATTCATTAACTCCAGATAATAAGTAAGCAAAAAATAATGAAAAGAAGCTTCATTCCAAAATTAAATTATAAGAAAGCTCCTGATGATTGATACAGGGGCTTTCTTTTCGAAATTTTTCGTTTTTCTTTATCTTTCTTCCCTACTTCTAAGAATGATTCTTATAAATTGTAACTCATTATGATTAATTCACCTTTCCGCCCCATCCTTCTAACCCCATTATCACAAAAACCACATTTTTCATATAAAGATTGTGCAGCTACATTTTTAACGTTTACTGCTAAAATAATTTCATTTATACCTAAGAAGTTATTTCGGACAAAGTCAGGTAATATCTTTAAAGCTTGTTTTGCATATCCTTTCCCTTGATGGTGAAAATCTGTTGAAAATGCTCTTATTAAAATAGATTTTTCATTATTTGTATATGGTTTAACCCCGTCATTTTTATGTAAAACAAAAAACGTTACAAGCTCATTATCTTTCATAGCTAAAATTGAATGCCGATCTGAATCCTCACTCGATAGTTTTACAAGCTTTTTGGGTAAACCTGTATAACAAAGCTGCTCTTCTGACAATGTATATTGATTTATTATATTTCTGAAGTTTTCATTATAAAAATATAACTGCATATAAATATCGCTCTCCTCAATAAATGGTCATTTCTATTTCGTTGTCTACAAGTTAAATAATAAAACTCATCCCCTATTTTCTGTAAAATATTCCTCTTTAATATTCTTAACTACATATCTATTATAAATACAGAAAAGCAACTCTCCATTCTCACAATCTAGCTGTATACTTAATAAATACTATGGGATTTGAAGTTTTTATCTCCACATTCTCACCCTCAAATATATACATTTGTTTATTTTCGATATCAATAAACACCATAAGTCCATTCTCATTATATGCTTCTGAATATTCACCATCTATTTTTATTCTTTCAAAAGAAGAAAAAGGGGAATGTACTACTTGATATTCGGAAAGCTTCATTATTCGCTTTTCTTCCGGTACGTGCACAATTTTTGGATCATCATCAGGTAAATATTCTAGCCCAATTTTATTCGGCGCAACGAAAATTAATAGATGCAAGGGTTCTGTTTCATTATTTTTATAGCCATGTATATGGTTCTTCCACCCAAACACAATCTCTCCTTTTGATGCACGAATCATTATTTTATTTGAAATATAATAATCCAAATGACCTGACAACACAACTGCACAATCTTCTCCAAATGGATGGCTATGAGGTGGTATGCCTTCATGCGATTGAAAAATCACTTCATACACCCAATACTTATTATCATTCGTTTTATAAATAAGATCATTTTTTGATATATTAATAGTTGTTTGTGATAAATCGAAACTCCTCATTCGGCCCTCCTGATTAATTTCAGACTTACTTATCTTTTGAAACCATTGCATAGAGCAGTAACATGAAATGATCCTCTAATTTAAAATACATTTTATTTATATATTCTATTGCTATTTTATCCAAATAAACACTATTAAAAATCAATCCGCAGAATGAAATTCAAATAAAACTTCCTAATACTTTCGTATTAAGAAATTTTCACATCACTACATATAACCACTTATTAAAATCTATAGTACATTCGTTATTTAGTTCGAAATATCCGTTTATTTTATAAAAATACATACGTATTAAATTGAGGAAGATATTACTCATTTGACAAAACCTAAATCTACCATTATTATCAACACGAACCTATTTATAGGAGTGATAAAAATGAAAATTTACGTTGATGCAGATGCTTGTCCTGTAAAAGATGTAATTATTTTTGAAGCTACGAATGCGGAAATTCCTGTTACACTCGTTACTAGTTTTTCTCATTATTCTAATGCAGAGCAGCCGAAAGGTGTGGAAACAATATATGTTGATTCCGGAGCAGATGCTGCTGATTACCGAATTATGCAGTTAGCAAAAAAAGAAGATTTAATCGTAACACAAGATTACGGTCTTGCTTCGCTCGCTTTAGCAAAAGGCTGTATCGTACTACACCATAAAGGCTATAAGTATACGAATGATAACATTGAACAATTGTTACAAACACGATATTTAAGTGCAATGGTTCGAAAAAGTGGTAAACGTACAAAGGGACCGAAACCATTTACAGCAGAAGATAAAGAGAAATTTAGAACGCTCTTTAAAAGTATGATCGCACTTTAAAAATGAATCGTCTATTTGCTAGGAAAACTTCGCAAAACAAAGAAGAGAATATCGTAATGAACATTCTCTTCTTGAGGTTTACCCGTTTAAAATGAAGGTAAATTATCTAAGTTATTTTCTTTTATTCCATCCGGTTCACTACGTATAATATCTCTGCCATACTTATGAAATACGTCCACATGAGCTAACTTCCCTGATTTCGCTTCATTAAGAGCAGTCATATAATCTAACTCTCTCCCGCTACTTGTTTTAAACGCTATTAAATCTCCATCATCATTTTTACGAACAGCAACAATTTGTTCTGCTCCTGTATTGACTTCATGGCCTACTTCAAATTGAGCTTGCTCTTCTCCTTGATGTAAATAATCATTATACACCTTTTCAAAGTCTTTTTTGTCCATAAAACTCACCTCCAACACATTTTATTAGTATGGTTGGGAGGTAGTGGTTTTATGTACTTTTCTCTAAACTTTAGTATTTTCAAATGAAAACATTGTCCCCTCACTATTTGATTGTAAAGTGTATTTTATATCAAACATCTTTGATATATCTTCAATATTTTTCAAACCAAGTCCTGTTCCTTTACTATTTATATCGAACCCAATCCCATTATCTCTAAAATAAACAATATCTTCATCTATAATGATTTTAAGTTTTTTAGCTTTTGAATGTTTAAGGACATTTTGAAAAATATTATCAAATAGCCTTTGAATCCATAACTCATTACTATTCCATATCAACTCTTTATCTTGTGGATTATATACTAATTCAATTTTATGAATGTTATACAAATAGCTCCATTTTTTAATCATATTTTCTATTAAATTATGTATATTCACTTCATCATGCACAATATAAGTATTCTCTAAGGTTTCGGTAGATTGCATATTAAATTCGTTAGTTAAATCACTTATATATTGTATCTGCTCATACAGTGATTCAAGTACTGGTGCTTGTTCCTTGTACTCACCTTCTAAATAATATAATTGTAATCTGACCGCTGTTAAGGGTGTATTAATATCATGCCGTAATTTATTTAATAGTTCCTTTTTTATTTGTTCCTGTTGTTGTAGTTCCAATTCTCGATAAGTTGTTCTTTCGATAAGCAAGTTTACTGATTTAATCAGTTCTCCCATTTCATCATCGCTTTTAACATCTATTATATTAGGGATTTTTTTATCACTCGCCAAATCTCGAATTGTTTGATTTAATATATTAATTTTATTTAATACGGTGTTAATCGACCTTGAAAATACAAAAGCTAATACTAATAGTGATAACAAAAATATGATTAACATAGTAGGATATGCATAGGATTCGTGAAAAGGGATGTTCTTATTTTTAGTTTTAAAGACAGCATTATAAATAACTGATACAAAGATACTAATCAACAACAATAACAGTGGTACGCTAATAATAGCGGAGAATAATAGTAACTGATATTTTTTCTTTAAGTTCATTTCTTCATATAGGTATTTAATCTATACCCTTCTCCATATATGTTCTGAATAATATCACCTGTTTTATCATCAATTTTGGTTCTGATTTTCTTTATATGTACGTTCATGATATTTTGATTTCTATCTTCGAGTTGCCATAGGTAATCATAGAAGTGTTCTTTCGATAAAATTCTATCTCTATTTTCATATAAATAGAAGAATATTTTACGTTCAATTGCTGTAAAAGCAACTTCATTACGCAAATCATTAATAAAAACTCTTTTATATTCTGCATCTATAAATACATGGTTAATTTGCGTGAACGTACCATATTGATTACCTAACATTTTCTGAATCCTTAACAACAACTCTCTAGGGTCAAAAGGTTTTATCATGTATTCTTCTCCAATAGTTAAACCTTTTAGTTTACTATCCATATCATTCCTTGCTGATAGAAATATAATTGGAATATTTAATCCTAGATTTTTTATTTTCTTTGTAATTTGATAACCATCTTCGCCTGGTAACATAACATCCATTACGACTAAATCTATTTCATGAATTATATCAAGAACTTTCCTTCCCTCTTTCTCCCAATACACATTATACTTCTCACACTGTAAAATTTTTTGTAATAAATCTCCTATAATTAAATCGTCTTCAACAATTAATATGTTATATACTTTCATTATGTAGACCTTTCATCACTAAAATAACAATTGCTTAGTTCTTCACTACTTTATTCTTAATAAAATCCATAGCAATTTTGTATATTTCATCAGGAGCATATAAATAAATACTATGTGTACCTTCAATTATTTTCACATCAGCTATTAATAACTTGCTAGCAAACTCCTTATAATCTTTGTTTTTTTGCTTTGTATACTTCGAATCTTTATATTGCCTAGCAATCGCATCTATAAATAACATAGGTGTTTCTTTTGGGATCGATAAAGAATTTGATTTTTTACCGTTATTGTAGCTTTGTAAAAGTTCTTGCTTCATATCATCATTAAAAGCCCGCTTATACGTAAGCGCTTTATAAACATCTTTTTCCTGTTCGTTTAAAAAGGATTGACGAATGACTTCGGGATTATAAGTAATAGAGGGAGCTAATCTCTGAAAACCAATTTTCGTTAAAATATTCATCCCTTTTATTTTTAATGAATCAACCATACCTATTTTATTAGTCACGTACTGTTTAGGTAAACCAATATCTAACGCAATAATCCCTTTTACTTCACTTGGATATTTTTGTGCCCAATAAATGGCCTCAATACCCGATAGAGAGTGTGGTACTAAGATGTATGGTGGTTTATTCCCACTTCGAATAAGCGCTTCTCTTGTTTGTTCTAGTATCGTATCAATATCTCTATCATCTTGAAAAACATCACTGTATCCATAACCAGCTCTCTCAATTACAGAAATCTTGTTTTCTTTCGAAAATTTACTGTATAAGCCTTTCAACTCATAAACAGGAGCGGCAATTCCAGATCCGGCCATAAATACAAACGTATCTTCCCCGCTCCCCTCATTATAAACATTCACTTTTTTATTATTGAAATTAACAAGTTCACCTTTATTGTTCATTAATTTCGATTCCATTTTTAATTGACAGTTATGATATATAAATACAGCACCTGTACCAAAGAAAATAATACTAATACACATTAAAAAAAATTTTTTCACTAACCTCAATATTTTTTTCATTTGACACCCCTTTCAGCCTATACTAAAAGGGTACAATGTAAAAATAAATTTCTAATAAATTTTTCAAAATTAATATTTATTCTTGGTTTCTAAGGCTGGAGCATTTTTAATACCTACGCAAACCCTTCAAAGTCTCCAATATATCATCTGTAAAGGCTGTACTACCCTCTGTCTCTAAAACTCTGAAATATAAACTTCTTAAGAACGATCTAATATTTTGTACTAAAATAGCATGCTGCGGATGTCGGATGTCCTCAACAGTTGCTATACTATGTAGCCAATTGCTCCACTCTTCTTCAGTTAAAAGCTTTTGGTTATGTAACGACATAATTGGTGCTACTAATCTCTCATCCTCAAAGTTAATGTATACGTAGTCATGTAAGCGGACCTTCTGACGAACGGCAGCTAGTATTGCATATGAGAACTCACGATTTTGGATTGTACGTGCTAACGCATCGAGCGCATCTGCTGCATGTGCAGTAGAGTGTGCCCAGCCTTTTCCTTCTACGTAGCCCCTTACATCTTCTTCTAAATATACATATTCCAACACTTGTTCTGCCACACTGTACAATTGTTCTTCCGATAACAACGGTTCTCTTTCATGAACAGATAAAATAAGTGGTGGAATTAATACGGAGAATGCACGTTTAAATACAGAGTCTGTTCCCTTTTCACCAATTTTATAAAATAAATAATCAGGACTAATTGCTTGTAGCATTAACCCTCGTAATTCTTTTTGTCTAAACACATCATTTGTAATCCATGTATGAAGCGTACTATAAATTAAATCATCACGTAATTCAGCATCTGGTGATCCGATATAATCTAGCATCCACTGCGCATATGGATATGCATCTACGTCTTCTGGTACAGCATAATTATTATTTTTAATTTGTAGTAGTTCTTCTTTTAGTTCTAGTACTTCTGTCATTTTTTTATCCCCTTTAAATTTCTCTTCCTAAATTATTCCCTATTAGTATCATAAAATTAAACCCATTCTTAACGCAATATAAAATGGAATCATTAATTATCTTCACTATGTAACAGTTCTTCCAATGTTGCTTTAACTTCTTCTTCTAATTCATTAATCGTTCCGCTATAAAGTGTTCCTATGCTACTACTTTTTCGATATCCTTGGTAATAATACCAAAGCGAAATAGTACAGACTTCCCATGATTTTGAAGCATCATATTCAAAATTAATTTCTGATCTATATTCATACTCTAAACAATTCTTAGATGTTAGTTCTTCTAATTCATCACCGTCTATATCTCTTTTAATTGACAGCTTCAAATTTAATTTACCATTTTGCGCAAAACGTTCTTCATATATTTTTTGATACTTACTGCAAATGTCTTCACTTATACTCTCTAGTTCCATTATTTTTTGTTTTAACTGTTCATTTATCTGTTCATTTTTGATTTCTAAATATTGTCCATCCTTCTCTTCATTCACTTTATTATTTTTTTGAAACCATCTAAACAAATGTTCATTCCCCCTATATAAACTGTATTAATGTCTTTTAAATAGAACTACTGGATCATCAAATTTACTATTTTCAAATAAAACATCTGCAAGTTCTTTCGGATTATGCTCATGTATATACAACTTACAGGCCGCATGATATCTGTTCAAAAACATCTTCTCTGCTTCTTCATAACTTCCAAAAGCTTCAGTTTCCCGCTTAGCACCACGTTTTCTCGCAATCTCAAAATTTGTATCTACAAAGATTTTGTAATCAAATAAATACGCAACGTCTTTTTTCAATAGAAACGTTCCATCTACTATTAATATCATATTTTGCGTGGCCAATAGCGGCTCATTATGTACAGACATATCCGTTATTAAGTTATGAGAAATCGTTTCATACTGTAAAGTCCCGTTAGGTCCTAAAGGCATTAATAATCTTTCTTTGAAAGCTGTATAATCGTGTGCATCTTCATAATACCCTCTTGCAGATTCTTTTCCATTTGCATAGCGAATCACTCTTGGATTATGAAAATCATCAATGCTTGCGCGTGTTACTGGTAATCCTCGTTTTTTTATTTCTTCCGCTAATTCGTTTGCAAATGTTGTTTTTCCTGATGCTGTAATACCACTTACTCCAACTCTTGTTGGATAGGTTAAGTTTAGCTTTACAATATGATCTGCAATTTCTTTGATTCGTTGTTTTCGGTTCATGATATCTCCCTTTATAATTAGTTTACATAATATAATTATAAGTAACAATCAATGTCACTATTTGTCGGTAAATCGATATCCTTTGTCGAATCGTTGATATATCGAAAAAATCGTTGATATATTTTAAGTTATGATAGATATATTTGAAAAATCGTTGATATATTATTAGCTTACTTCCCCTTAAATCCCCGATATAAGGCCGTCCGTAACTCTTGCTTATACTCTTCAATTTCTGGCATTTCGAGTTCTTCTGCTAATCTGATAGCTAATTCAATATCATACGGTACTCGTACAAGTTGAATAGAAAAGCTCGCCGCTTCTTTTTCATTATATGTTCCTTCAAATATTAAATAGGAAGCTTGCGTTATTTCAAGTGGGTTTCCTACGCTACCGGCATTACATAACGTTTTCCCTCTGAAATTTTGAACGAACGCTTGGTGAACATCACCGTAACAAACGACATCTGGTTTTCTTTCTCCTTCTATATTTTCTGTCAGATCACTATTTTCGAACATACTAATACGTTCTTCTCTTGAAGCGTGTGGTTGAATTCTTTCATATAAACTTCTCGGTGAAGCGTGAAACATACGAATGAGTTTTCCACTCATAAAAAATTCGATTGAAAATGGTAAACTTCTTAAATAATCATTTTGTTCTTCCGATAATTGTTTTTGATGCCATTTTAATGCTTCAAATTCAGTCGGCTTTGTAATAAAATCATCCCAGTTTCCCATTACGACTACTTCACATTCTTTACGAATGATTTCAATTGCTTCACTGGAATGAGGTCCTTTTCCTACTAAATCTCCAAGACAATTAATGCGCTCGATTCCTCTTAATTTAATATCATTCAACACGGATTCTAATGCTTGAATATTACCATGTATATCTGAAATTACCGCTATTTTGTCCATATAAATTACTCCTTTATTTATTAAATTCGCTTGATTGATACCATTTTGGAATATAGGATGAAAAATCATTATGATCTTCTAAAATTCCATTTAATCTTTCCTTCATATCATCTAATAAATATGGTGTGCTTCGGTTTGTCCATACGATATCAGCCGGGAATATCATTGCTGCATATAATGAGTACAGTTTCCAAAAATGTAGATCAGGTTCTCCTCCGCAATAACCGTGAACTTGTCCAACCGCAAATGGTTTGCTTATATTCGTTGTAAATAGTGCTACTTTATAAAAATCATGAATAGGATCACCAATATCGAATCTAGCAAAATCAATGACAGCCCGAAACTCATTTTGGTCAATCATTATATTAGCCGGATGAAAATCGTCATGTAAAAATACGATGGGACGATTTTTTAATAAATCTTTATGATTTCCTACAAAATCTATCACTGTATTTAAACGAAAAAAGTCTACTTCATATTCTTTCAACGCTTCTAAGTATCTCTCATATTTACTCCATATAGACATTTCCCATGAATTACTTTTATCTTCTTTTTCAACTAAATGAATCTTTTTTAGTACTTCTCCAGCCTTTTTTCCAGCCCTATACTGCTCTTCTGTAGACAACGTTCTTAATATATCTTCACCATCTAATCCATCAATCCATTCAAAAACTTGTACACATTTATTGAATTTAGTAAGACTAATAAAATGAATTAATTTTGGCATAGGAATATGTAAAGAATCTAGCTGCTGCATATATTCATATTCTTCCTGCTTCCGTTCAAAATATGATGAATCGCATACTTTAATAAAATACGAGGCCCCACTCTCTAATTCAATTTTATATTTCTCATCGAATGAAAAGCCTTTTGAAATAACAGTCGCTTTTAACATACGAGGCCATTCTAGTATTCTCTCTATCTCCCTAAGCATTTCTTCCACAACGTTCACCTCTATTAATATATGTACAAACTACCTAGCACTTCATGCTCTCGTTTATTTCCACCTTTAAACTCTACTGCAAATGGATATTCGCCATTCTTATTCAAATGTTCTAGTACTAGCCCTTCTCCAATCGGTTCACAAAACTGCACATGAATATTTCCAAACACTACACTTTGACTCTCAGCATTCCATTTTTCATTTTTCACAACTGAGCTTGTAGATAGTCCCATTACTTTTTTCCATTTCCGTACTGTTTCTCGAACGTTTTTTACTGCGTAATGAATCGTTTCAATTTGTTGCACTTTGTTTTTATGTTCAGTGATCATCCCACTGTTACGTAAATCGTTTCTTCTTTCTTCGTCCGTTTCATTCCACTGTATAAAGAAAGGTAATTTCGGTCCGTTCTCTTCTTGCTTAACAAATAACATTTTCCATTCTAAAAGCCGGCCATCTTTTCTCATGCGTTTCCCTTCAAATGGCCCTATCGTATGTAAGCCGTACTTATTAAAGTTAACTGCTAGCTCCTCAATTGCATCTGTTCGGATCGCGATTTGTAGCATTCCTTCTCCATTTTGTAGTTTCACCACTGTTTCTTGTACTAATGGATTTTCTGCTTCTTTCGCTTTTTCTTCATGCTGAACTGCTAAAAATTCTATGTATGATAAGTCAAAATAACTTAAACTATTCCAAGTACCCCAAGTAGTATGCTCTCCGCCTAATACAGTATGAAATCCAAGCTCCTGCATTTGTTTTGCCGCTTCCTCCGGTGTACATTGCACTGCGTGAACGAGATGATCAAATGCTAACATATTCTTTCTCCCCTTTCTCTCCATCCTTTTATTGTATATTTTATTTTTCTTTCATTCAATTCAAAAACTTTAAAACCTAGTTGATTTATACGATTAATATGTATTATAATGAAACAAATTTAATTATTGCTGATTGGAAAAACCAAAGGCACTTTTCTCATACGGGAAAAGTGTCTTTTTCATTTATTATTACAGGGGGATTATTTATGCAGAAATTAATTGTCTTTGCTATTATTGGATTTTTCGCTCAACTGATCGATGGAGCACTCGGAATGGCGTATGGGGTAACGTCTACTTCACTATTATTAATGTTTGGTATTGCACCGGCTGTAGCTTCCGCATCGGTTCATTTAGCTGAAGTCGTTACAACTGCAGCTTCTGGCGCATCTCATATCAAATTTGGAAACGTTGATAAATATACAGTTTCCAGGCTTACATTACCTGGGGCAATCGGCGCATTTGTTGGGGCATGTTTTTTAAGCAATTTACCTGGTGATGTAATTAAACCGTACATTTCCGTATTTTTATTTACTTTAGGGGTTTATATTTTATTACGATTCATCATTCAAAAACAAATTGTCACTTCAAATAAGCGTATGTCTGCAAAACAACTTGTGCCGCTTGGTTTATTCGCTGGATTCGTTGATTCAACTGGTGGCGGTGGTTGGGGGCCGATTACGACACCTGTTCTTCTAGCAAGAGGAAATGAAGCTAGAAAAGTTATTGGATCTGTAGATACGAGTGAATTTCCTGTTTCACTCGCTGCAACAATCGGCTTCTTCATCTCACTTGGCTGGGAACAAGTAAGCTGGGTTTGGGTATTTTCTCTCATGCTCGGTGGTATCGTAGCGGCACCAATCGCGGCATGGCTAGTTCGCATCGTTCCTTCTCATTTACTTGGCGTATTAGTTGGTGGTCTTATTATCTTTACAAACATTCGTACACTGCTTACTACATTTAAAGTGGATCCAACTATTATTTCACTTTCTTACGTTGCAGTTGGTCTTGTCGTTATTATTTCTATTTTCATTGCTGTTCGTAATCATTCCAATCGTCCTAATACGTCAACGGCTGAGTATCCGAATGATCAGAAGCAAATGCTACCATAACTATAAAAAATACCGCTCAATTTAGAGCGGTATTTTTTATTTTTCTATTTTCCAATTAATCATCATTTCTGTAGCATTTACTCTCTTCATATGTAACTTTTCTAAAACACGCATCGAACTATAATTATCTAGAAGTGTCTCTGCAATTATTGTTTCTACCTCACCTGTTTTGAAAGCCCAATCGATTAGTTCTTTTACAGCTTCTGTTGCATAGCCCTGATTCCAATATTTCTCAATGAATCCATAGCCAATTTCTACTGTTTGATTCTCGTTTGGTTTCCCTTTAAACCCAATATCACCTAAAACGCTATCATCTTCTTTTCGAAGAACATACCACGCCCCCCATGGTAATAAAGTTGCATCTTTTTTTACATTCTTTACATGCCCTACAATATGCGGGCCGCTATTGTATCCTTGCTCGTTAGCGACTTGAATCCTCTCTTCTGTACACGGCACTATATAGAGCCTTTCTGTTTCTAATTTCATTTTGATTTCCCCTTTTCAATTAAACAATACCTCAATTTTACTAAAAATAAAAAGAATATTCATTCTATTTGTTAAATTTATACTTATTCTTTGAAACGAATTTAAGGAATAATCCTCTTTTGATAGTTATGTCGAATTATATTTTTCTGAATTTTCTTTTAATTTAGAGGGTTTTTCAATATTTTTTGCGAAACATTTGTATAACAATTTTTTCTTTGCTTATTGCTACATAATAGTAGGTTCGGGTGGAGTTTTGCAAGCGTTTCCTATACAATAACCGATATTTTTTGACTTTTCCTAACAAAATATCTTGCAATATATTCAGAAAGTCATTACAATTGCCATATATTAAAAATCTTAGCAATATATAAATCCTCATCAATCCGATGAGGTAGAGGTTGCGACTTTTAATAGTAAAACGGACGAGACACAGAGAATGTCAGCTGACTCCGTTTGAAAGGAAAAGTTGCCGAAGTTTATATTTCTTCTCTGGAAATATGAGCTGGGGCTGTCTCCGAAAGGAACAGAACTGTCACGTTTACAAAATTACCGTGTAAACGTGGGGTGCTATCTTAACGGAAGGGTATGATGGGGTGGTTATTTGTGAAACGTTCCGCCAAATTCCTTTGGCGGTTTTTTGTATTTTTCTCCCCCGCTCCTTCCTAACCTACAAGAAAAGGAGTGTTGAACATGAATAGCGCAACAAATCAATCTACCTCTAAAACGCAAACTACACAAGGACAAGGTGAATTAAAACGCGGATTAAAATCTCGTCACCTTACGATGATTTCTCTCGGTGGTACAATTGGTACCGGACTATTTCTTGCCAGCGGTGGTGTCATCCATACAGCTGGACCTGGTGGCGCATTAATTGCATACGCCGCAATTGGAATTATGGTTTATTTTTTAATGACAAGCTTAGCTGAACTTGCAGCTTACATGCCTGTTACTGGATCTTTTAGTACGTATGCAACAAAATTTGTTGATCCATCACTTGGCTTTGCACTTGGATGGAACTATTGGTATAACTGGGCAATTACGATTGCTGCTGAACTTGCAGCCGTAACATTAATTATGAAATTTTGGTTCCCAGATACCCCTTCTCTTATTTGGAGCGGATTATGTTTAGCTATTATTTTCCTTTTAAACTATTTATCTGTTAAAGGGTTTGGTGAATCTGAATATTGGTTCGCACTTATTAAAGTAGTTACGATTATTATCTTTTTAATTGTTGGTTTCATGATGATTTTTGGAATTATGGGCGGTGAAACGGTTGGATTTAAAAACTTCACTGTTGCAGATGCACCATTTAACGGCGGTATCATGGCAATTATCGGTGTGTTTATGGCAGCTGGTTTCTCATTCCAAGGTACTGAACTATTAGGAGTAGCTGCTGGTGAAACATCTGATCCAGAACGTAATATCCCAAAAGCAATTCGTTCAATCTTTTGGCGTATTCTTTTATTCTATATCCTTGCGATTCTCGTTATCGGTTTATTAATTCCTTATACAACTGAAAGTCTTGCTGCAAGTGATGTTACAGTAAGTCCGTTTACACTTATTTTTGAAAAAGCGGGCGTTGCCTTTGCTGCTTCTGTTATGAACGCTGTTATTTTAACGGCAGTACTATCTGCTGGTAACTCTGGTATGTATGCATCAACTCGTATGCTTTGGGATTTAGCTCGCCAAGGAAAAGCACCAAAGTTTCTTGGTAAATTAGATAGCCGCGGTGTACCTGTTAACGCATTAATCGTAACATCAATTGTCGGTAGTATCGCTTTCATTGCTTCTTTATTCGGTGACGGTGTTGTATACATTTGGTTATTAAATGCATCAGGAATGTCTGGCTTTATCGCTTGGGTCGGCATTGCAATTAGTCATTACCGTTTCCGTAAAGCATATATTGCACAAGGAAAAGATTTGAAAGACTTACCATATAGAGCAAAATGGTTCCCATTTGGTCCAATCTTCGCATTTACACTTTGTATCATCGTAATTTTAGGACAAAACTACGGCGCATTTATGGGTGAATCAATCGATTGGAATGGCGTACTCGTTTCTTACATCGGTTTACCACTCTTCTTAGTACTATGGTTAGGATATAAATTTACGAAAAAAACAAAAGTGATTCCACTTGATAAATGTGAACTAAAATAAAGTGAAACGAGCAAACAAATTTGTTTGCTCGTTTTTTGTTGCAAACCTCTTTCCTTCCCTATTGCTCCTGTTTTTGCCATAATAGAAGAAATATAAATAAAAGGTTGGGATACAATGAACATTCGCATTACTGATGAAGCAAAAGCAGCTATACATAGATTAGAACGTGAAGACAAAAAGATCATTCGCATTAGAGGAACAATGACAAACTCTTGTAGTATTTTCGTTGATGTCGATTTAATTTGGGATACATTTAACGCAGATGATGTTGTATATGAAGATGCGGAGCTTATCGTACAAATGGATTCATTTACGAAAGACTACACTGGTGATACAGTGAAGCTTGATTATAAGACGACAGGTTTTAGTATTACGACTCCGAGTGAGACTTTGGTTTATGGATTGTCGATTAAAAAATAAAAATTGTTTTCATTTGACCACCGAGGTGAAAAAATGGGTAAATATGTTCCGTTAAAATTTTTATTTAATGAAGAATTAGCAGAAAAAATAGCTGATTCTATTTGTAAACACGATCCTTGTTTCTCTAAAAGCATCTTTGTAGATTCTGTAGCTTGTAAAGTTGAAAATTTAGAGTTAAAACAGCGTATTGAAGTAATTGCAGATGAATTACACAATGCTTTACAAAAAGATTTTAATGCCGCAATACATATATTACTGAAAACATTAGGACCAGAAAATACAACCGGAGTAGGCACATTTACAAATGGATATATGTACATGCCTGTTGCAAAATACGTTGAAAAATATGGGCTTAACGATTTTAAAATCTCGTTTAATGCAATGTATGAAATAACGAAAAGGAATACTGCTGAATATGCCATTCGGCCCTTTCTTGAAACATACCATGAAGATACACTAAACATATTACAACAGTGGATTCATGACGAAAACAGCCACATTAGGAGATTAGTTTCTGAAGGTACAAGACCAAGGCTTCCTTGGGCTAAAAAAATAGGAGCTCTAAAAGGTGATTTTCAGTACAATTTACAACTTCTTGAACCATTAATGAATGACCCTTCTAAATATGTTCAAAAATCTGTAGCCAATCATATTAACGATATTACGAAAGAAGATAAAGAACTCGTTTTTCAGTGGTTACAGCAATTACGTGATAAACAGCATCCTATTAATCCTTGGATTATAAAACATGGGTTAAGAACAGTTATTAAAAATGGTAATTTACCAAAAGATTTTTGTTTTTGAGTATATTAAACAAAAACGCTATCTTTTCCTATGATTCTAGAAAAAGAATAGCGTTTTTTTACTCGTCCAGTATTTAGTAGGTATAACTTTTTATATTTCAAAAGACTTTTCTCTCTAAAAATATTTTTCATACAAATTTTCACATTCTAAAAAATCTATAAATTTCTTATAATGTGTCACTGTTCTTTCTAAAGCAATCATTAAAACAAAAATAAAATAAATTGCTTGGATTCCATTCATATAATTAAAGAGTGATTCAAATATATATACAATACTTGCAATCATAGAACAAAACCATAAATAAAACTTCATTTTCAGCTTTTTAATTTTTTGCTTAGTTGTCTTACAATACTGGCCATGAACTCTTATAAACAAATAAATTGCTGTATGTAAAATAATAATTGAAAATTGAAAACTTCGATTGTCCTCCGAACTAAATTCAGAAAAATCTATTTCTAATGAATGTAATACTATCCAAATAGAAAATAAAGATAGCAGAAATACATATAAAAAACCAATTAATAATTCAAAAATAAAGAGCCAAGGTTTATTTATGATTGAGTAAAATGGATTTAGATATTTTATGGTTAATAAAAATTTTCTCACTAAATCAGTAATAATAATTGATGTATTAGTTATATTCATATAGAAAAGTAATGTTATTGGAACTAATAACATTATAGTGATGCCCCAAACAGTAATCTTAATGCCTGATATAAAGAAAACAGCTCCATAAATTATAACTGAAAAAATAAAAGTTGATACTGGAACAAACATTAAAAATGTAAAAGTTCTTATTAAGATTAAATCCCCTAAAAAATCTTTTATTATGGAAACGTGTATTTTTTCCTCCTTGTATTTTTTCACAGTATCAACTATGTCTTTCTCAGATAAAAGAAAACACTTCAATCTATTAAACATAAAAAAACCCCTTTATATTAAAAAGATTAAAATATATACCAAACTGTTATTAAAATTTCATAAAAATAATTGTAAATCTTGTATAAGCATTTTTTTCACTTTCAACTGTAATTAAGGCGTGATGTGCCTCTATAATAGCTTTGACAAGTGCCAATCCAATTCCGGTCGATCCGTGCTTTTTAGAACTACTTGATTTATAGAATCGTTCAAAAATATGGGGTAATTCTTCAGCTGAAATTCCCTCTCCAAAGTCTTGGATTACTAGTTCTGTATAGATTGGAGAATTTTTGGCCTGAATCATTATTTTACCACCGGGTTTAGAATGTTCGATTGCATTCTTCAACAGGTTTAACAAAGCTTCCTGCATCCATAATTTGTCGTGAATAACGACTATTTCTCTTGGTGCATTCCAATCAATCAAAATATTTTTATCACTTATCATGCTTTGCAAGCGATTTAGTACTTCCTCAGTCGTATCTACTAAATTCCCTGGCTCTTTATCAAACGAAATCGCTTTTGCATCAATTTTTGCTACTTTTAACAAATTCTGAATTAAGATATTCATTCTAGAAATCTGAATATCATTATTTTGTAGTAATTGAGCTTGTTGCTCTCGGGATAGTTTCTCATTTAACAACATTTCATTATAGATAGAAATAGTTGAAAGCGGCGTTTTTAACTGATGAGATATATCCTGCAACATTTCTCCTAAAAACCGTTTCTCTTCAAGCAAATCATGCATATTTTTTCTAATGATATCCCTCATTGAACGAAATGAAATCGCCAGTTTCGCGAAATCCCCCTCTTTATTTTCATTGATGACAACCGAGTAATCTCCCTCGATTAACTTTTTTGCAGCTCTAGTAAGCTGGCTAATCTTATTGAAAATAATTTTTTGTTGCATGTAGTTTGCAACAAAAAGTAAAAATCCAAAAGCAATCAATCCCCACATCATAAATTGATTGTGATTAATAATTAGATTATTTAAGTGAGGAAAAAATTTTGAATCCAAGTCTTCATATAATCCATATTGCTTTAGGATCTCTGTCCCTTTTTCCTGATATTTACTTGAGTGAGACGAATGACTTGATAAGACTTTCATAATTTCCGCTTCATTTTCTGGATTCTGCTCTACCAACCTAGCTGTAATTTCCCCCCATGTTGCAATAGAGTCTCTTTTCAAATGATCATAAAATAATTGTTGAATAATAAATTGGTAAATCACAAATATAGATAAAAGGACGGCTAGTATCGTCATATAGCTTTTTAACTCGGTATTTTTCATTATCTTGCTCACCCAATCACGTCCTTGCTCCAACGATAACCATATCCTCTTTCGGTAACGATAAACTGTGGTTTTTGAGGATTGTCTTCAACTTTAGCTCTTAAACGCTTTATGTATACAGATAACGTGTTTTCATCAAAAAAAGCATTTTCTCCTTCTGTTATTTGTTGTAGGAGTTCATCTCTTTTTAATGCTTTGTGAGAATTCTTCATGAAATTCAATAGCAGCTTGTATTCTAAATTCGTCAATGTAATACTTTCACAATTTTTATAAACCTTGACTAGGTTCGTATCGATTCTTATATTCTCAGATCTTAAAATTTGAGATGGCGTTTCTAGCGACGCTTGTTTACGCAATTGTACTTTCACTCTGGCCATGAGTTCCCTAACCCGAAAAGGTTTGGTTATATAATCATCACCGCCTATATCCAGCCCCATTACCACATTTGCTTCTTCATCTAGTGCAGTTAAGAAAATAATAATCGAATTCTCGTTTTTCTTTTTAAAATACAAACATAAGTCATAACCATTACCATCTGGTAGGCCGATATCAAGGATGGACAAATCAAATGTATTGTGAACAAACTGGTGTTTAGCTTCTTTTACACTGGACGCTCTAATCACCTCATAACCTTCATTTCTCAATGAAAATTCGATGGCTATGCCAAGAGCTTCATCATCTTCAACTAGTAATATTTTTTTATTCAAGTATGCCCTCTCCTTTTTTCCCCTAGCTTATACTCCAATTACAATAGCCTGGCTATAATCTAGCCAGGCTTATAATATTATTGTTCTCTAATATTATCAATAATATTATCTTGTTGAATTTTTTTCAATGGATTTAAGACTGATAAATAACTAATTATTAAAGCTGAAACAAACGTAATGATACAAGCCTCATAGGGAATCGTCCATGTCATTTTCAACATATCAGATATAGCTAAATATATAATATAAGACAATATACAGCCAAAAAAGATTCCTTGTAAACTTCCAGAAAAACCGTAAATCAAAGCTTCATAGGTAATCATTTTTTTCAAATCCTTTTGTGACATACCAATGGATTTCAAAGCGGCCAATTCTTTTCGTCTAGTCATGATACTTATAGTTATAGTATTGAGGATATTAACGCTACTAATTAAAGAAATGACTGTGATGAAACCATATGCAAGCACTTGTAAAGTAAGTTTTTCTTCTTTTTTTGTTTTATTTTCTTGATAATTATTTACGATTGTAATGGTATAGCTTTTTCCAATCGTGTTTTCTATTTCCTTTACTGTCGCGGAAGATTGAGTTACATCCTTTAATTTAGTTTCAAAGCTATTCTCCTGTTTTTCGTATACTTTAGATATATTTTCAAGTGATTTCAATTGATGCAAAACTTGTTCACTTTCAGCTAAATGATCTGGATTATTATCCACTATCTTAATTGTAATATCCGATTTAACAGATAACTTATCAAAAGATTTAGATGCAAATGCAACACTCATTAAATACGAGAAAGTAATAAATAACACACTACTTATAATAATTGATAAGATTGTAATGGTATAGCGATTTTTATTTCGCTTAACATTTTTCATAGCCATGCTCAAAGGAATAGATAAAGGTTTTTTCACCATGGAATTCTTTTGTTTTTTGATTTGTTCCTTTTTAATTGACAACCTGCTACTAATTGCCAACAAAGGGGAGATTTTCCCTGCAAAATAAGCTGGGTACAAACTTGACGCTATTACAGAAAGCAAGGTAATAATCGAACTGATTATTAAAATATTCCAATCAACATAAAATATCGAGACCGCTTTACTATTTTCCATTAAAAGTGAAAAAGTGAACTGCAGAGAGGCAAGTGCTATTAGGCTACATATAATTCCAATTGGTATAGCGATAACAGCCAGAAAAGTAGCTTCTCTCAGAACGATTTGTCTAATTTGCTTTCGTGTTGCACCAATGCTTCTCAACAAGCCAAACTGCCTCGTTCGTTCTACGACACTGATTTGAAAAGCGTTGTAAATCACAACAATTGTCGCTATCACAACAATGCTGATTGTAATAATTAGCGTAGCCATAATCGAATTATTGTAACCTGGTTTCTCTAATTGAATTAATTCATTACTTATATTAATATTATTTTCTCCGGAAATGGCCTTGAGTCCCTCTAAAACCTCATTAAAGTTTGCTTTTGAGCTAATTCCAACTAATATTTTTCCTTCACCAGCGCTAAACTTACTCTTATAGGTTAGTAACCGTCCCACCTTATTTTCCTGTGTATATGTACTATTACTTAGAAAACCAACCAATTTGTATTTTTTTTCATTTAATTCGAATGAATCACCTATTTGAATATTTTCTTTTATATAAGGTAATACCCAGGGATCAACAGCAACTTCTTGATCATTAGATGGCAATCTGCCCTTAATAATACTGTATTTTAAAAATTCCAAGGCGTTATCATCAGCAAAATTCATTTGTACAGCAGCCTCTCCAACTTGGACTGTTTCTCCCTGTGACATTAAACCAAATGATTCAATTTGCGGGTTATATTTAATTTTTTTCAATATCGATTCATCGTAATTTAATACAACGGCATGAAAAGAATACCCTTGCCTCTTTTTCGTATTCTCGATTTGAGAAATCTGAGTACCGTTCATAAATAGGCCGATTGTAGAAATTAACGATACAGAGAGTACGATTCCTATCAAAGTTAAAATTGTTCGTTTCTTATTTCCCTTTAAGTATCTCCTGCTTAATTGTTTATAATTACCAATCAAGATTAGTTTCCTCCCGTCTTAGGCTTATTCGTGGATAGCCACTGATCGGAAATGATTTGGCCATCTTCAATTGTAATAATACGGTCAGAAGTTGATGCAATTTTTAAATCGTGAGTAATCAATACAATAGTTTGATTATATTTTTTTGCTGTCAATCTTAATAAATCCATGACTTCTTTTGTATTTTGAGTATCCAGATTTCCTGTAGGTTCATCAGCTAAGATTAAATGTGGGCGATTTATAAGTGCCCTCCCAATCGAAACCCGTTGTTGCTGACCTCCTGATAATTCAGATGGTAAATGATTTCGTCTTTCATGAAGTCCCAGAATTTCAATAATTTCGTCCATATAAGGATTATCTACAGGTTCATTATCTAGTAAAGTGGGTAAAGCTATATTCTCTTGTACATTCAATACAGGAATTAAATTAAAGAACTGAAATATAAAACCAACTTTTCTTCTTCTAAATATCGAAAGTTCATTATCTGAATAATTATAAATATTGTTCTCTCCAATAAATACTTGTCCTGAACTCGGACGGTCCAACCCTCCCAAAATATGTAACAATGTACTTTTACCTGAGCCAGAAGCTCCTACGATTGATACAAATTCCCCTTGCTGTATAGAAAGATTTATGCCCTTCAAAGCATCTACCCTACTATTTCCTTCACCATAACTTTTGACTACATTTTCTATTCTTACGATTTCCATTTATATCACCTTCTTATCATTTTAAGTTAGTCTTGTACCTCTACAAAGTTTATTTTATACTGATTATTCGATGAGACCTTATCAATCTGTTGTAAAACTTTATCTACTTCTTGTTTGTTTTTATAATCAAAATCACGTTTTTTAAATTGAATTAATTTCATTATTGACTCTGATTCAGAAATTGCATTATAGTCTTGGTCTTTTAGAATAACAAGGTTCATTGGGGCATACCCAATCCAAAGTTGCTGTTTAACATACTGGGCAGATACCATCTTACCGTTCAAATTCAACTGGTTATTTTCAAAATTATCAACCATAGAATCCTTAGCCGCATAAGAAAATAATAGATTCTGATCACTAGATACTTTATTTTTATCTTTCACCCTCTCAGAAATAATAGATGCTAAATTTGGATCTTTTCTAGCTCTTAGAAGTCCCTTATTAAATAATTTTAACGCGGTAGAACTATTAATAACTGCATATTCTGTAGTGTTGATTTCAAATTCTTCATTTGTATCATTTTGTTTCTTATCTTCTTCTGATAATGGACTCCTTTTTGTTGTTGTGACGTACTTTACCTTATAGTCTATTGATTGTTTAGTGTCATCTTTAAACTCTTGTTTAACTTTTTCTACGTCAGTTGCAGTACCACTAACTAGAATCCCATCGACTGGTTGTCCTGGACCTTGCACATAACGTTTTACTCCTAATCCTATTCCTATAAAAATAGCAATAACAACCGTATAACTTATAATTTTTTTCATTAGAATACTCCTTTAGTAAATGATTTATATCTGGATTATAGATGAGTTTTTTTCATAAGTTAATGACTTCTATCTAACTATGTGACTTCTAATCTTACAATTTTGTAAGATTAGTATTCCTCATGCTCAACAAGCTAAATTTATATAATAATAATCTTATACGTTATTATTCTCTTTTTTTATTGAAACGGGTCGAATCACAGGCAATAACCCGACCTATAATGATTAATGTTACAGATAATAACTTAAGGCCCGTCTTATATATAATCTAAATCTTTAAAATAAACAAAGGATATTACTCCTAATACAGCACCAACTACCCCCAGCATCAAACCCTTATACTTTTGTATAAACATCTTATTCCTCTTTTCGTACAAATAAATTATTCCATATATAACAATACTAAATTATGGAATGTTTCAAAGAATTAAAACGTTTTTATATTCAGTTTATATGTCTACTTCTTTACTTATCCCATAGATAAGTAAATCCAAAGGGATACAAAAACGTCACTTCTTTTATAAACAGTACGACTTTATTGTTACTTAATAGTAGTGAGAAATATCACATATCTCATAAAAGGGCTGGGCGGAAATTTAAGTTTACTAAATACCTTTTCTAAAGTTTGAGTGCAACCTTTTTCTGTACACTCCATCCAATCTTTCATCAAACAACTACCTTATCCCATAATTTCAAAGGATTCCCACTCGATTATCCCGAATATATAAATTACTATTCTCACAAGGAGCGAATTTATATGAATCTATTCGAACACGAAATGTAAAACCGTTCCCCTTTCATAAGAGGTCCTCCTTTTTTCTTTTCTCACCATATCATTTACTTACAAAATAGGAGGATACAATTATGAAACGTGATCCATTATTTTTAACTTTATTAGAAAGTGCAAATACACATTTTAGCGGTTGGGATTTTTCTTTCATTTCAGAAACGGGTCGAATGAAGAGCGAGCCTTTATCGTGGTCGTACGGCAGTACTGCTTTCCAACTTATGCAACGCGCTAAATCAATGCTAGATATGGGAACTGGCGGCGGAGAGTTTTTATCTATGTTACAACCGTTCCCGTCAACTATTTATGCTACTGAGGGCTATGCTCCAAACGTGCCAATTGCTCGAAAGAAATTAGAGCCTTTAGGGGTTACTGTTGTAGAGGTGAACGATGATACTGCATTGCCATTTCAAGATGGTCAGTTTAATCTAATCCTAAACCAACATGAATCATATGCTGCTTCTGAAGTAAAAAGAATCCTTTCTCAAAATGGGATTTTCCTTACACAACAAGTTGGTGGTCTCGATTGTGTGGAACTTAATGAGCAATTTAACGCACCGCTAAATAACGAATTTGCAAGTTGGTCACTTGAAGCAGCATGTAGTGAGTTAGAGGAAACTGGATTTACTATTTTAGAAGCAAAGGAAGAATTCCCTTTCCAACGCTTTTATGATATTGGCGCTATCGTCTACTATTTAAAAGCGATTCCGTGGCAAATTCCTGATTTTACTGTCGAAAGGTATTATGAGGAGTTATATCGTATACATGAAATTATCTTACAAAAAGGATATTTTGATGTGAAGCAACATCGATTTATGATTAAGGCGATTCACAGCTAACAAAAAGGAGGCGGCAAAGCCACCTCTTTTTTGTTCCGTTTACGTATGTTCTCTACGCTTTCACCATAAGAAAAGTTATATCATACATACTACAATTCTGACCAATAAATTGTATTTCTGAAACATATAATCACTTCGTATATATAATGAGAACAAAACGTGATTTTTCACTATCCTCTTCTATTGAGAAATGAGTTGTTTTTCATATCGCTTGTTCGCATCATCTTCTGTCAAACATGCAGTTGTGTAATTAATAATATTCCGGTTATCGTACGTGAATATATGTTTTAACTTATTTTCTTCTGTTATTACTGTCGGTAAGTATTTTGGTAAGTTGCTAACTACACCTCTATTATCACCATCTAATATCCAATCAATTTCTTTCCATTCTAATAATCCTTCAGCCGTACGTAATGGTGTATTCATTTGCATTCCATCTGGAAAATCAGCAACGAACACATACATTCCTTCACTAGCCTGGGGCTCATCTTTACCTTTAAAAACAACAGTCCCTTTATACGTTACACTTGAAAGTTCTATACCCGTTTCCTCAAACGTTTCTCTAATTATTCCTTCGTATGGCGTTTCATTCTCTTCTATTTTTCCTCCAACACCATTCCACATCCCCATATTCGGCTTTTTATTTCTATTTAATAGCAGTATTTTATCGCTTTTTCTAATAAAACAAATTGTGTATTTGTACATACGATCATTTCCTTTCATTTTCCACATGAGTTATTTGGCTTATTTTCAAGTAAAAACACTCGCCTTACAATTCCTTACTACATAATATATAGTACAACTTTCATGCGTAAACACTTTACGTCAAACGAGAGAATCCTTTTTAGAAAGGAGAATTTAAAATCGATAATATAAGCAATGAATTTCTAAACCAATATTACAACAGCCTCGTGTGGTTAAACGATACACACTGGTTCGGGGTTCCAATCTGTAAACTTCCCTCTGATCTCTTTTTGTATCAAGAAATTATTTATGAATTAAAGCCCGATTTAATTATTGAATGCGGGACTTTTCACGGTGGTAGTGCACTGTATTTAGCTTCTATGTTAGATTTAATTGGAAAAGGTCACGTACTTACTATCGATATAACTCCGCAGCCAAATCGGCCATCACATAATCGGATTACGTATTTAACAGCATCTTCTGTTTCTGTGCAGGCCATCCAAACAATTGTAAGCATGCGCAAACCTGATGATGTGGTTTTAGTTATTTTAGATTCTGATCATAGTAAAGAACATGTCTCCAAAGAACTATTACTATATAAATCTATCGTCACTACTGGCAGTTATATGATTGTAGAAGATACCTCCATTAATGGAAATCCGCTTCTTCCCGATTGGGGTCCTGGCCCGATGGAAGCTGTGGATGAGTTTTTAACTAAAAATAATAACTTCATAATCGACGAGTCTAAACATAAATTTTTCATATCATTTAATCCAAAAGGTTTTTTAAAGAAAATAAAGTGAAACTTTAATAAGTGGGGTTTTGCTCATCCCCCACTTATTCTATCATTTTCATTTTTGAAAAAGGATAATATACAAATTCCACCTTGCCTATTATGTTATCTTCTTCAATATATCCTAAGCCATTTCGACTATCTCTACTTACTTCGCGGTTATCTCCCATTACAAATAACTTATTTGGCGGAATTTTTGTCTTTTGAAAATTATAAAACACTTGTGTGTTGTTAAATAAATCTTTGTTTGTATATGGTTCTTCTTGCTTTTTATCGTTCACATATACCTTTCCGTTCGTTATGTTAATTACATCACCAGGAAGCCCTATTACACGTTTCACATAATATTTCGATTCATCCTCTTCTTTTATAATGACAATTTCTCCGTGTTGTAAATTAGAAAGACGTACTACCGCTTTATTTACAAATACGTAGTCTTCTTCATATAAAGTCGGCTGCATCGATTCCCCTTCCACCTTACATAAAGTAAAAGAATGGTAGCCTATGACTATCACCAATATAAATAGTATGTACTTTCCCCAGCCTCTCTTAATCTCCTTTTTCATATCCATTCCCACCTTATAAAGCGCTTTTTAACTCAAAAAATATATCACTGCACAATATGTTTCCATGCAGTGATACTATTTTTACTGTGCCTTGTTCGGTTGTTCTACTGGAATTGAATTTGCATCTGATCTATTTGTTTTTAATTCAAAATACGCATCCAAAATCTCTTTACCAATCGCAGAATTAATTCCTGATTTATCATCATTCACCCATGGTACAACAACTGAAAAAGCTACTTCCGGATCAGCATCATATGGTGCATAACCGGCAAGAGTTAAATTATAACATTTTTTTCGGTTGTTGTTCTCATCTCTTCCAATATCACTTTCTCCACCATATACTGTCTCAGCTGTTCCTGTTTTTCCCGCTGGTTTATATGGTAGACCTTTAAACGTTCCGGTACCTGTTCCGTCAGCTTCTTGAAAAACTCTTCTAAATCCTTCTTTTACATGATTAATGTACGAAGTGTCCATATCCACTCTATTTAATACAACTGGTTCAATCGACCGAACGACTTTTCCTACATCCTCTGGTCTATTCGGTTGCTCTCTAACTTCTTGTACAATTTGTGGTTTCATTCGGTAACCGCCATTTGCAATTGTGGAAATATATTGTGCAAGCTGAAGCGGCGTATATGTATCATACTGTCCAATCGCGTAATCAAGTAAAAATCCAGGTATGTTATCAGTTCTACCTACTTGACCAATTGATTCATTTGGCAGGTCAATACCAGTCGACACACCTAGGCCAAATTGTCTAAAATAGTAGCGCATTTTATTAAATGTTTCTTGTTTAATGTCTAATGGATTGTTTGGGACATAATTAATGCCTGCCATTTTTAAAGCCGTATTAAACATATAAACGTTCGATGACACTTGCAAAGCTCTTAAATCATCAATATCCCCAAATTCTTTCCACGATTTCTTCGGCTTAGAACTTCCTTTAAAATACATTGGCGCATCAAAGAAGTGTGTATACGGCTTAATCGCTTCTGTTTGATATCCAGTTAATAAAGTAGCCCCTTTTACAGTTGACCCTAACTCGTAAGAACTTGTCATCGTTCCTAATGCATAATCTTCTATTTGCATACCGCCATCTTTATTTACAATTTTCTTTCCTGCCATTGATAAAATTTGACCGTTTTTCGGATTCATCATTACTACGAACGCACGATCCATCATCGGCTCTGCAGCATGAAAGGCTCGTAAATTCTTTTCAAGGCTGCCCTCTACTCTTTTCTGTAAATCCATATCGACTGTTAACATCAAGTTATTTCCACTTTTTCCTTCAGTCACTTTTTCTGTTCGAACAATCTTCCCTGCTTTATCCATAATATTTTTAGACTGTTCCTTCGTTCCATGTAGTGCATCTTCATATTGTTTTTCAATGTAACTTTTACCAATACGGTCGTTTCGATTATAATCACGAACTAAATAATAATCTAATTGTTCTCTTGGCAATCCTTCATTTTCATTAGAAACGCTACCTAGTATAGAGCGCAGTATTTTATCATTTGGGTATTCACGTTCCCAATCTACTGTCGTATCTACCCCTGGTAAGCTTGCCAACCTTTCACTAACGACAGCATATTCATTTTGACTTACATCTTTTTTAACGATTTGCGGCGTCATTTTATATCCCGCATTCATTTTGCTTTTAATTACTAATACTTCTATATCTTCCTTTGAAAGCTCATTTAATTCTTCTTGTGTAATTCTTTCCCGGCGCAGTTCTTCTACTTTTTTATCTAACTCTTTTCCTTCTATTTCTTGCTTTCTAAATTTACTCTCATCTTCTTTCGTTACTTTCGCTGCTGCCCGCTTTTCATTTAACTGCATCCAAAAATCTTTCTTATCTGTCTCTGTTAACTTATCCATGTCCTCTTGCGACATTTCAATTAGCTTAGCTAAATCTCTTGCTACTTGTAAAACTTCTTTCGAGTCTACTCCTCTCATTTTCGTATATGTAACGGTTCGCAATGGTTTATTATTTACAATAACGTGACCTTGTCGATCAAACATTTTCCCTCTAGGAACGGGAGTACTTACCGTTACATCTTCCTTTTTGTTTACTTCATTTCTATACGTTTCTCCATCAATGATTTGTACTTTACCTAATTGAATTATAATAGCTGAAAATAAAAGAAAGACAATAAAAAATAGTACATTTAACCGAAATGGAATATGAGTCTTTTTCTTTTTCGATTGTTTTTTCTGCTCCTTTTTCTGTCTCATTTCGCTCCCTCGCTTCATTCTATTAACATTTCTACGCAAAATCATTATGTATCAAATTTATTTATATGATATATATAGAATTTTATATTAATTATAAAAGAAATAAAAGATTTAATTTTCAGTTTTTTGTTTTTACATCCTATTTATTACCATTCCCTTAATGCACAATAACATGAATATTATTCTAAAAGAAAAATGGGGCAAATTGATTTTTATAAATTATAGAGATGTTGTTACTACATTATCAAAATGTTTTCATATGGCTTAAAACAGTGATTACTCAAATAAAAAACTGAGGCAGATACCTCAGTTTTTTCGATAACTTATTTCATTGAAGATAACCCTTCAACAAACTCACCAATCTTATTTTGAAAAACAAAATCAAAGTTATATTCCTGTCCTGTTAACTCTTCATTTACTAAAATAGTTGTTGCTCCTACTTCCCTCTTTGCAATTTGCGGGAATGAAGCGACAGGCTGTACTTTTAGTGATGTTCCCATAACGATAAGCACATCTGTTTCATATAAACGTTTGATAGCATTTTGATATTGCGGCAGTGTATCTCCGTATAAAACAACGTCTGGATTTAAAATGAAATTACACTTCTCACAACGCGGTACTTCATGATCAATCATATACTGTAAATCATAGCCTGATTTACATTTTGGACAATGTGCTGTTTGAAGTGTTCCATGTAAATCAATGACATGCTTACTGCCACCTAATTGATGTAAACCGTCAATATTTTGCGTTAAAATCGTAATATCTTTCCCTTGTTCTTCTAGCTCAGCTAAAAAGCGATGGCCACGATTTGGTTTATATTGATGGAACGTATTAATTTGAAAGATTTCTTTATAATGCTTCCAAAATTCTTTCGGACTTCGGTTATAGTACCCTCTTGATAAGTACATCTCCACATTCGCATCAGCATACAATCCATTTGCTGAACGAAAATCTGGAATACCACTTTCCGTACTTGCACCAGCGCCTGTTAATACTGTAATTTTCTTCGCTTTTTCTAAAATTGAACGTACTTCTTCAAATTGTTGCACAAAAATCACCTCTATGTATTTTCCTATTCTTATTATACCAGTTGTTTACAGGAGGTGTTGTACAATTCATTTTACTTAATGCGTTGCGCCCCCAACCTCTACAATATCTACCTTAACTGTCGTCGTTACTTCGATTGCCAATTCTATCCCCTTACGAATAGTAGAAAGTGACATACTCGGTTGCCCTGGATAATTACTCGCTTGTTCTGGTAAAAACGGAATATGAATGAATCCGCCTTTTATTTTCTTATCATGTTTCTCTAGTTCATGCATAAGTCCATAGAATAAGTGATTACAAACGAATGTGCCTGCCGTCTGTGAAACAGATGACGGTATACCCTCTTCGCGAAGTTTTTTTACGATTGCTTTCATCGGAAGTGTAGACCAATACGCAATCGCTCCTTCTTCTACAACCGGTACATCTACCGGCTGATTCCCTTCATTGTCAGCGATTCTTGCATCATCAATATTAATTGCGATACGTTCTATCGTAATATCTGGTCTGCCCCCAGCTTGTCCAATGCATATAATAATTTCCGGCGCTAGTTCTTCTATATACTCTTTTAATACGCTTATTGATTTATGAAATACAGTTGGTACTTGTTTGCTTATTATCTTGTATTCTCCAATTGTTTTTTCATGCAAACCTTTTGCTACTTCCCAAGCTGGATTGATATTTTCTCCGCCGAACGGATCAAACCCTGTTAATAATACTGTTTTCATAGTTTTATCCTCCTAATTAGAAACGATATACTAGGCCGTACATAATAAACATATTTATGATAAAAATTGAAAGAGCAATTGGTACTTGCGCTTTAATAACCGCATTTTTATCCTTTAGCTCTAAAAGCATCGCAGGTACGATATTAAAGTTTGCTGCCATTGGAGTAAGCAGCGTTCCGCAATATCCAGCAAACATACCGAGTGCTGCCATAATTGCTGGGTTTCCGCCGTGCATTTGAACTATTAAAGGTAAGCCAATTCCGCCAGTAATAACAGCAAACGCTGCGAATGCATTTCCCATTACGACTGTAAATAGCATCATGCCTAAACAGTACGCCATAACGGCAACGAACGGATACTCTGTCGGTAGCACTTGTCCGACTAAGTCTGAAACAACTTGTCCAACGCCAGACTTCGCGAATATACCGCCAAGTGCTGCTAACATTTGTGGTAAAATTACAGCCCAGCCAACAGCTTGTAATAGTCTGCTTCCTTCTTGTACAGGTGTTGTTATTTTTGATTTTGTAATACGCATCGCCGCAACAAATGCGAGTAATGCACCAAGCGCTAGTGCAACTAATGTTACTTTATCTGGATCAACAAGAGAGACATTTCCCCATTTAATTTTCCCTAAGGTCAACGTACCGATAATTGTAAAAATAGGAATTAATAGTGCAGGCATAAAAATTTTATTTTTTAATTTCTCAGCATGTTTCACACGTTCTTGTACTGGAACTTCTTTTTCCTCTGATTTTGTTACTTTATTTAGCGAGGCTAAAACGACCATAGCGAGCACGATACAGCCAACGTAAAACGAAGGAATTACATTTCCAAATAAAAATGTAACTGCAAACAATGCCCAAAATAAACTAGAACCGAATCTGTTTGGATGTTCACGATCGAATGCGATACGAACAGCGATAAAAGCAACGATTATCCCTAATACATAATAGATTGTATCCATTGTGATGATGTTCATATTAGATTGCCTCCTTCTCTTCTTTTCCTTCTGCCTTCATTGTTTTCTCTATATATTTATCAAACCTTCTAAATCTAATCCAGCTTACAATAAGTGCAGATATTGCTGTCGGAATGCCCCAAAGTGCCATATCCCATACTCCGACATGCATACCTACTGAATCGAAGAATCCTTTCATTAATAAAATAGCTCCAGTTGCGATGAAAATATCTTCTCCGAAAAACCAAGCTGTATTTTCAGCAGCTGCTGCGTTTGCTTTAATCTTTTCTCTTAATTTTTCAGGAAGTTTACCGTATTTACCTTGCGCGGCCCCTTCTGCCATCGGTGCAACGAGCGGCCTTACTGTTTGCGCATGCCCACCAATATTAAGCCCTAGTGCTGCTGATGATTCTCTTATCGTAAAATATGACATTAATACTCTTCCAGTTGTTGCTCCTTTTGATTTCGTTATAAGTGCTTCTGCTCTTTCTTTTAAACCGTAACGCTCTAAAATTCCGATTACCGGTAAAGTTAATATAATTGGCATAGACATATATCTATTTTCTATGAAAAATTTACCGAACATGCTGATCACATCATAAAAACTTAATCCTGAAACCATACCAGTAACAATACCTGCAACCATAACTACTAAAAGTGTATTTAATCTAAATAAAAAGCCCACTGCAACAAGTAGTATTCCGATTAATTTAATCATCCCAGCTCTTCCCCCTATTTTTTATTTCGGTGCACAAATAGAAATATCATTAAGTTTGAATGTTCTGTATATTTTTTTGGCAAATTGCACTGCTTTTTCCCCATCACCGTGTAAACAAATTGTTTGCGCCTGAACTGCTACTTTCTCTCCATTGACCGCATTTACATGGCCTTCTTTCACCATTTGAAGTACTTGCTTTATCGCTTCGTCTTCATCTTTTATAAGCGCATTTTCTTCTGTACGGCTCGTTAATGTACCATCTTGCTTATATGTACGATCCGCAAAAGCCTCTTGTACAAGAGTTACTTTGTATTTTTCTGCAGCCTGTATAAACGCCTCGCTATTTGCTAATCCATAAAGTAATAGACTTGGATTTATATGATAAATTGCCTTTGCAATTGCATCTGCAATTTCCGGATTAGACGCCGCCATATTATATAAGGCACCGTGCGGCTTTACATGCTGCATTTTCCCGCCTGCCGCTTTCACAAATGCGTCTAATGCGCCTGTTTGATATAGAACATAATCGTATACTTCACTTGCTGAAACATTCATGTTTCTTCTACCAAATCCAATTAAATCAGGAAATCCAGGATGCGCCCCTATTGCTACGTTATGCTCCAAAGCTTTTTCAACAGTTTGACGCATAATAGACGGATCACCCGCATGAAAACCGCAAGCAACGTTTATAGAGGAAACGAACGGAAGAATCTCATCATCATTCCCCATTTTATAAGCGCCAAAACTTTCTCCTAAATCACAGTTTAAATCGATTGTAGTCATAATGTATTCCTCCTAATTTCAGCTTCGTAAAGCGATGAATTTCTTTAATAAATTCATATTTACTTCTTGTTCTATGTACAATTGTTCCGCTTCTTCAAGCGTAATTTTCTCAAAAGAAACATAGTCCCCCGGCTTTAGCTGGGCAAGAAGAGGTAAATCTACTGAAATGATATTTCCCATTCTCGGATAGCCACCTGTCGTTTGCCTATCTGCCATTAATATAATCGGCTGTCCACCATTAGGAACTTGAATGGTTCCAAATGTAACAGGACTCGATAAAATCTCTTTTTCTTCATTCCTATTTAAAACCTCTCCCTCAACCCTATAGCCCATACGGTCAGCATAATTAGATACCTTATACTCTTTCGTAAAAAATGCCTTTCTACTTTCTTCTGTAAATTGATCGTATTCAAAGTCAGTTATGACACGAAGCTTTGGATGTTTCTTATACTTTGGTAGTACGCTGTTGCTAATTGCCCATTTCGTTTTTATTCTCGCATCTTTTTGTAAGTCTAGAATGAAACGACTCGCCATTTCTGGTTGTGCACCAATTTGGAAGTAGTCACCCTTTTTCAGCATTCTTCCTTCTATACCACCAATCGCAGCACGTATGTACGTACTTTTGCTTCCCATTGTACGCTCAATATGTATACCACCCGCAAAAGTTACATACGCTCTGCAACCACTTTTCACTTTTCCAAAACAAAGCATACTACCTTCTTCCGCTAAAATGGGACGCCATAACGGGATACGTTCTCCATTCAATAACGGTTCCATATCTGCTCCGCCAATCGCAAGTAAAGTCGTTTTCTTTATTAACAATTTAGGTCCCATAATCGTCATTTCGAGTCCCGCTTCATTCTCTTCATTACCAACTAACATATTGATCATCCGAAGTGCACTTTGATCCATCACCCCGCCAACTGGCACACCGTATTGTTGATAATGAGATCGCCCTAAATCTTGGACTGTTGTAAACATTCCCGCATGCAAAACCTCTACATCCATTTTTTAGCCCCCTCAAGCGATACGTACTCTTCCTTCGTTATTGGAATAAATCGTAAATACATACCACTTTGAATATATGTTGGTATTTCTTCTTCCGGATTAAATAATGAAATAGGAGTTCGGCCGATAATATTCCATCCTCCTGGTGTTTCAAGCGGATATATACCTGTTTGATTTCCGCCAATACCTACTGAACCAGGAGAGATTTGTAACCGTGGTGTTTCTTTTCTAGGTGTTTCTAATTCTTTTGAAAGTCCTCCTAAATACGGGAACCCTGGTGTAAAACCTAGCATATATACAAAATATGTAGTTTCACTATGTATTCGAATCACATCTTCTACTTGTAAACCGTGATAATGCGCGACTTCTTCTAAATCAGGTCCATATTCTCCCCCGTAGCACACTGGTATAGAAATATGTTTCACATCCTGTTTTACTTCTTCTTTATAAGAATCACACAGCTCCTTTATATACTGGCGAACGTAATCATGTGACCTTTCACTTCTCTCATTTCCCTTCCATACTTCGTATACATTGTAGTAAACAGCTAATGAAGTAAACGACGGAACGCACTCTATCATTCCTGCAAACGGATGTTGCTGCAGTGCTTGAAATAACCGCTGTACTTTCTCATATATATCCCTCTTAATTTCTTCACCAAATGTAACAATAATTGCTTGATCCCCTAACGCAGAAAATTTCATCCTACTCCCTCTTTCTATGCCAAAAAGCCGAGTTCTTTCGAAATGCGATGCGCTGTTTCTTTCACCTTCGCAATAAAATATGAAATGTTACTTTCGTTGTACTCAATTGCTAATCCCGAAATACTAATGCCTGCTACAACCGTTCCATCGCTCGCGAAAATGGGTGCTGCTATCGCGGCTGTATGATTTTCTAACTCAGAATAACTAATGGTGTAGCCTTCCTTTTTTGCCATTTGCAACACTTCTAACAATTGTTTCTTATCCACGATTGTTCCATCTGCAAACTGTTTTAAATCCACTTCCTCTATGTATCTCCGTTTCTCTTCCCCAGAGAAATACGATAGTAAAATTCTTGGACATGCGCCAGCATAAAGCGGTGCTCTTCTTCCAACCGCCGTATACACGCGTACCGGCTGAACACCTTCCATTTTTTCAACATAAATTGCGTCATTTCCATCCTGAATTATTAAATTAACTGCCTGTCCTAAACTATCTCTAAGTTCTTTCATATAAGGAATTGCTATATTTCTTACTGATAATCGTTGTGAAACAAGTTGACCGAACCGTAAAAATACGACCCCTAAACGATATTTCCCCTTTTCGTTTTTTTGTAAAAACTCCATCTCTTCCAACGAGCCAATTAAACGATAAACAGATGTTTTCGGCATATTTGTAAGCTGAACCATCTCTGTTAAACTTAGCTCTTCATGCTCATAAAACAACTCCAAAATATCCATTGTCTTAACTGCCGTTTTATTTATACTCATTCTATCTCCCTTTCGTTCCGAATTACGGAACTTAAATTCCGTTTTTCGAAACAAACATATAATTTAAAATTATAAAATATTCTTTCAATTCAATCAATAGATTTTAAGCAAATAAAAAAGTATGGAAGAATATCTCTCCCATACTTCACCACACTTTATAACGCTCTTACTTGTTCCAACGGCCAGAAAACAGCTTGTCCTTTTCCGACAATTTCATCTTCTGAAATAAAGCCAAACATGCGACCATCCTTAGAAACTTCACGATTATCCCCTAAAACAAATACTTGGCCTTCTGGCACTTTCGTTTTCCCAGTGATTTGTTCTAACGTAAAGTCTGGAGTTAATACACGGCCTACTGCTTTTTCTTTAAACTGTTTTAAATATGGTTCTTCCATCGCTTTTCCGTTTACATATAAAACATCATTTTTATACTCAACTGTATCGCCTGGCAAACCAATTACTCGTTTTACTAAATCGTATCCTTCTTTCCCGTGGAAGACGATAATATCAAAGCGATCTAATCCACTTATACTATAACCAATCTTATTCACGAGAACTCTTTCGTTATTTTTTAAAGTGGGCATCATTGATTCACCTTGTACTAAAGAAGGTGTAAATAAAACACCGCGAATAATAGCAATTAATACAAGGGTAAAACCTATCGTTTTAGCCCAAGAGAATAATTCTTTCTTCGTATTTTCCTTCATCGTTTCTCCTCTTTCTTAAGCACTTATTTTATTATTTCAACTAATTCTTGTACTAAATTAGGATCTATTTCAGAAAAACATGATTTTCCTTCTCTTACCGCTGTACCGACATGCGCCTGCGTGATTCCAGTTTCATCTAGCAATCGCTTTATATTTTCTTTCGTCACGCCAGCTCCAGCTACAAGCTGAATTTGACCATCACTTACCTTTTGCATTTCTGTAAGCACCGGAATATTCTCTACTATATTTCCTTGTCCACCTGAAGTTAAAACGTGAGTCACTTTATGAAACTTCTTTAAAGTGCTCATCGCTTCTACTGGATTTTTTATATCATCTATCGCACGGTGGTACGTTACATTTATTCCATCTACAACAGATAGTAAATCCGCTAATTTCTCTTCATCCACTTCATTTCGTTCGTTTAATACGCCTAATACTACACCAGCTGCTCCTAACTTCTGTGCAACTATAATATCTTCTTTCATCATTTCAATTTCTTCTTCCGTATATGTAAAAGACTTCGCATGCGGACGAATCATAACATGAATTGGTATACTTACCACTTCTACCGCTTTTTTTATAAAAGCATAACTCGGTGTTAAACCACCTTCTGTATAAGATGAAATTAATTCAATCCGCTTCCCGCCAGCACTTTCAATTCGTTTTACATCTTCTAAACATGTTGCAATAACCTCTAGCATGAGATGACCTCTTTTCGTGCTTTTTTCTTATTATAACATTAGTAAAAATAAGAAGCCTAGCTTTCTCCTTTAAAACTTAAAAAAGAAGAATGAAAAGAAAGATTTTTTATTGGCAACGATTATTGGTAACATCCTATTATTCATGTACACTCCTACCATAATGAAAAAAGCCCTTCATTTTGACGGATTTTTCTAATTTCAAGCTTTTCTTTCCTCAGTTTTCAGATCAATGCTTAATTGATCTTCCAATAACTTTACACCTTTCTTTGTAAGATGGACAGCTCGGTTCTTATCCGTTTTCGTAATCCATCCCTGTTCAAAAAGCAGTTTTGCAATTGCAGACCCTAACCAACCAGAAATATGGTAACGCCGTTCACTCCAATCAAGGCAAGGTTTTGCAAATACCCTCCTTTTTGTATCTGCCTCATCAACATTTATTCCAAAATTCAGAAACCATTTCTTACCTTGTTCCGTTACAATGTATTCTCCATCCTCTAAAATTATAAATTGCCTATCTAGTAATTTTTCAGTTATCTCTACACCGAGTTTGCCTGCAAGATGATCATAACAAGTTCGAGCATAACGAATTTGTTTTAGTTGGCTTGATTGTTTTAAAGAGCGAACTTGAACTGTTGGTGCAATTGTCCCTAACTTTTCAAGCACTTCTGCAACTTCTTGATTAGCAAGTCGATAGTAACGATGTCTACCATGTTGTTCAACTGTAAGTAAATTCCCTTCTACTAATTTAGAAAGATGCGAACTAATTGTTGGATGTGACACTTTTGCCATATAAGCCAATTCACTAGCAGGTAGTGCCTGATTATTCATTAGACAATCTAAGATGATTGCTCTTGTAGGTTCAGCAATTAGTTTAGCTATATATGAGATATTCGGATATACATTCATATTTCGATGATACCCTAACTATTAAATTGATACAATTATTTTAAGTTTAATAGTAAAGGAGAATGTATTATGAATGCAATTGATCTTAGTATATTAAATTTAAAAGAAACGAGAAGGCGCTCAGAAAAATTATGGAATTCTCTTCCCGATAATTTTCTTAATTGGAAGCCTGATTCTGAGGCTATGTCCTTTGGTGAAATGATTCGTCACGTATGGAGCTCAACTTTTTACTATCATATGATTATAAAAAACAACGGTTCAATAAACGACATACGTACCCCGTATGATGACGAGCCAATTACTTGTGTAAAAAAAGAAATTGAATTGGCACAATCACACTTTACTGACTTCATAGAATATGTTCAATCAATAAGCATAGCCGAGCTAGATTCAAGACTTATTGATAGAAGTGATGTTGGCTATCAACGATATTTAGGTGATATGCTATTACGAATTGCTTATCATGATGCGGTCCATGCGGGTCAATTTTTACAATATTTGCGAATGGTTAACTTGGAAAGACCTTTAATTTGGGATTAAATACGAAAAATGTTTATACAGCCTCCAAACTGGCATTACAATAAGAATTTTTCAACAAGAAACAATCACAACACCATGATAATCATTTATATTAAAAACCTACATCTCCATTAAGTACTTCATACACATAAAAAGCACGGGTTTGATTACTAATCAAACCCGTGCTTTCAAAACAACTATAATATCCATAAACAATAAAATGTAAACTTCAAAAATCACGACCGAAACGCCGCATCCGCCAGCATAGACAATGTTGCATCATCCATCGGTGGATTGTGTAATCCTGCTCTGACGTTTAAATAGTAACGATGGAGCGGATTTTTTTCTGATAAACTTTTTGCTCCTACGATGCGCATCGATTTATCCACTATAGATATCGCCGCATTTGTTACAGCATATTTCACAGCTGCTAATTCTGCTTGCAGTGATAGTTTATCTTCTGCCTCATCGTACTTTTTCGCAATTTGATATAAAAAGACACGAGCTTGCATAAGCTCGAGTTCTAATTCTCCAACTAATCTTCTAACATTCGGTAATAAACTAATAGAATGGTTTAAACTATTTGGTTTGTATGATCCCGCAAACTGAACTGCATAATTTCTTGCTGATTGTGCAATTCCTAAATAACATGCTGGTATATGTAGCAACCAGCCAATACCCTTTTGTTTCACTTTCCCGCCTTTTACATCCGTAAAAAAGCGGTTGTCTATCTCTACATTTTGTAAGACAAGGTCGTGGCTAGCAGTCCCTCGCATTGCAACGCTATCCCACGTTTCTTCAATAGATACACCGAGTGTATTTCTTGGAATAACAAACTCACCAACTTCTTCTTGGCCTTCCATACTTGCTGAAATAATAAAATAATCAAGTACTGGCGCCATCGTTGTAAAAGTTTTCCTTCCATTTATAACCCACTTCTCGCCTTGTTGAACCGCTATTGTTTCTGGTTTGCCGCCACGCGTCGGACTCCCTGTTTTCGGTTCTGTTGCTGCCCTGTTAAAGAGCGCACCATTACGTACTTCTTCGCAAAACCATTTGAACATCTCATCATTCCAAGAGCGATTTTCCGCTAGCTCCTTCACAATGCCAAGATGCCAGCCAATCGATAATGCAGTAGCTCCACAGCCTTCCGCGATTTTCTCTTGAAATAAAACGAAGTCATATAAAGAAATGGCACTACCACCAAATTCCTTCGGTAACGTTAATTTCGTATATCCGATATCTTTCAAATCATTTATATTTTCATACGGAAATGATCCTAATTCATTTAGCTGATGCTCCCTTTCCATGAACTTCGGAATCAATTTATTTATTTTCTCAATAATTAAAGACTGTTCTTCTGTTTCAACAAATGAGAGTGCCATACTATAATCTCCTTTATCCCGCTATTTGCGGGCAGTAAAACTCCCACCTAAAAATTCAGGTGAAGCAAAGGAAGTTAGGTGGGAGATCAACTGCCCGTAAACGCCCGATTGGTTCAACTAATAATCAGTGAGAAACCCACCCACTGATTAAAGTTTCACTTTATGCTCGATTCATAAACCGTTCATTTTGTCATTATGATTATATGAAGCTACCTCTCTATTGTTTCACTATTCCGATAAAAATACAATGTTTTTGACTAATAAGAAAAGTTCCTATTTAAGGATAGATCCTTTTCTTATATTAGTCCCCCTTCAATGCTTTTAACGGCAAAGAGGTTACATATCCAATATACGAGAATAATTCTTTAAAGAAGAATGGTATTTCTGTATCTAACGTTTTATATGCTGATGTCGGCGTTGGTGAAGCATACGCTTCAATATTAATATGTTTTGCGATTCTCATTGCGCGTTTCATATGAAGTGGATCACTTACAATCGTGTATGTTTGTATGCCGTTCTCTATTCCAACTTGCTTCGCATTTTTTAAATTTTCTTCAGTGAAAAGGGATTTAGTTTCAATTAAAATATCTTCCTCTTTTACACCTTGTTTCATTGCATATACTCTTGCAGTACGTGCTTCCTCAAGTTCTGCCTCGAACTTTGTACCACCTGTAAAAATAATCTTTTTAATATTTCCGTTCTTATATAAAGAAATCGCATGATTAATTCTTTCTTTAAATACAGGAGATGGTTTTCCGTTCCATGAAGCTGCTCCTAGTACGATACCAGCATCCGTTTTCACGTCATCATTTGCTTTAAAACGATAACTCCAAATATCGTAAGCTGCATAACTTACATATAAAATAGCAGAACAAATCATTAGTAAAAATACTTGAAAGATTCGTCTTTTCTTACTCTTCTTATTTTCTTTCATTTGTAATTGCCTCCGTACATCATCCATACTTCTATAAAAAACATTTATATCAAATCGTTTTGTTTGAGTTTATTTAAAAGAAGGAACTTTACTTGTTATTTATGTATAAAAGGGTTTTCATTTAAAATTGAGGATTATCAATTCATTTTCATTTGCGGTTTTCATTACATTTTTTAAATTCATAAGTTTATTACCATACAACTACATTGTAACGAATTTTTTCTCAGAAGGGAACGATGAAACAAAAGGAATTAAAATAAAGTAGCATTTTGTAAGAAAAAAGGTATATTTTTCATATCTCACGAACAATATACCTTTCAAAACACGAATTATAACTTTTCTTTATACAACTCTAATTTTTCTAACAATTTTTCTTTTACGCTTGGCCATTCACTCGAGATAATACTGTACACCACCGCATCTCTCACATAACCATTCGGTAATTTTCTTTCATTTCGAAGCACACCCTCTTTTACTGCGCCTAACCTTTCAATTGCTCGTTGTGCTTTTTCATTTCTTGCATCCGTCTTAATTTGCACTCTCAGCATATGCAATTTTTCAAAAGCATACTGAAGAAGCATATACTTACACTCTGTATTTATACTCGTACGTTGCACACTCGGATGATACCACGTTTGCCCTAACTCAACTGTCTTATCTTCTACTGAAATATTATATAAACGTGTACTTCCTACAATCTTATTCGACTGTTGATCTACGACTATGAAAGGTATTTGAGTACCTCTTCCGTAACCCTTTATAGCTTTTTGAACGTATTGTTGCATATCTTGCACACTATCCATTTTAGAGATTAAATACGCCCAAATATCCCGATTTCCTTCTACAATCGAAAACAAAGTTTCGACATCAGTATTATCCATTAACCGCAACTTTGCTCTTTCGTGAATAATTTCCATTTTTAAGCCCCCTTTGTTGTTACTATAACATATCATTAAAATTACTTTATTAATATATACATAAAAATAAATTCATACCATAAACATATAGTACATCTAAAAATAAAAAATGCGATGCCTTTATTCAAGCATCGCACTTATAATTTTGCACTACCTACGATTTTACGATAAATATTCATTTACACAATTTAGTAAACGCCATATATTTAGAACTTACATTATAGTTCAAAGCAACAAATAAGCAATCGGCGTAATAATAAGCAACGTTAAAATCGTTCTCTGCACATATAAAATAATGAGTTCAGATACTTTTAACGGAATATCTGTTGATAATATACAAGGAATGGAAGCGGAGAAAAACAAAATAGATGATACGGAAACAACTGCAATAACAAACTTTGTCACGAGTGGTGCACTTACTACTAATAATGACGGTAAAAACATTTCTGCAATGCCAACTGATGCGGCTTTAGCAGCTAAGTCTGCTTCTGGTAATTGTAATAGCCATGTAAACGGATAGAAAATATAACTAATCCAATCAAATGTTGGCGTGAACTTCGCTAAGACGATACCAATTAATCCTACTGACATAATGGATGGTAAAATTCCCATTGTCATAATAAATCCGTCTTTTAAATTCATTGCAATATTTTTCATAATGCTCGGTGCAGACTTTGATACTTCTAACGCATCTTCCCAAGCACGTTCTAACATTTTCTCTTTATAAACAGGCTCTGGGAACCCTTCTTCTGTTACATATGTATCTGGTTTTCTACTAAGGGGCGGGATTCTTACGGTGATAGCAGTCACGATGAATGTTACAACAAGTGTAGTCCAAAAATAAACATTCCATAAATGCATAATATCTAATGTTTTTGCGATGATGATCATAAATGTAGCGGATACTGTAGAAAATCCTGTAGCGATAATCGCCGCTTCTTTTGTCGTATACTTTCCTTCTTTATACACGCGATTCGTAATAAGGAGAGCAAGCGAATAACTTCCAACGAAGGACGCAACTGCATCAATCGCCGATCTCCCCGGCGTATTCCATAATGGCCTCATAATTGGACGACAAAATGTACCGATAAATTCAAGTAATCCATATCCGACTAATAACGCTAAAAACGCCGAGCCAATTGGAACGAGCAAACTTACTGATATGACTAGCTTCTCATATAAAAACGGTCCAACATCTGGCGCAAAGAACCAAGCTGGTCCTACTTTTAAACAATATAATATGCCAAAAACAACGCCAACTACTTTTAAAATAGAAAAACAAATGTCTACGATAGATGCATTCCATTTCTTCGTATAAAATGGATAAATCGCACCAATCGCCATAACAAATAATGCATAATAAGGTACTACGCCAGGAACCGAAGCCCTAATCCACGATACGATATGATCAATCATAATAGACGATGCACCATTTATCGTAACAGGAACGAAAAACATAAACACCCCAACGAGACTAGCAAGTATAAACCGAAGAATAATCCCCTTCTCTCGCCCTGTCTTAATTACATTACTCTTTAATTCAATTTCACTCAAAATTCGACACCTCCTATTATCTAAATATTCTGTATAATAATGTTGTATTCCTTCTTTCCATTTCTACTATTTAATCATATGAAAAAGCCTATTTTAAAATAGGCTTTTCTATTACCTCTCATAATCATCCACAATCACTTGAATGAAACGATACGACTCTTCTGCTACTTTTTCATTACTCTCCCTATTCGCATCATATGTAATTAACGCCTTCCAAAGTGCCCATCCTCTCGCTCTATTCCACGTTTCTTCATCCATGCGTAATACTTCTTTAAATACATTTCTACTATTTTCATCAAAAAACGTCCACGCCATCGCTGCATCACAAGCAGGATCTCCTACACCTAAAATACCAAAATCAATTACAGCACAAAGCTTTCCATCTTTAACGAGTAAATTCCCTGGCGCTACATCTCCATGAACCCAAACTGGCTTACGATCCCATGTTGAACTAAGTGCTACATTCCAAAGGTGTTTTAATAATGCCTCGTCAAAAACATCCTTATTATTTTCAATAGCAACTCTCGCCTCTTCATCATATACAGATATAAGTCCGCCTCGGTAAAAATTATGTGTTCCAGCTAAAGGTCCGTTACTCGCATTAATAGATTGCAATTCTACTAAAAAAGATCCTAAGTCCGCCGCAAATTCATTTAAATCCCGAACGTTTTGTTTCGTAACTGTTTCTCCCTCTATCCACTTATTAATAGACCAAGGCAATGGATACGCTTCAGACGGATTTCCTTTCGCAAGTGGGGTAGAAATCGGTAAAGAAAGCCCCTTATTTAATATAGGAAGCCAACTATTTTCTTTCTCTACTTGCGGTGCATATGCCACATCACTTGGCAATCTTATACTCATCTCATCCCCTAAGTGAAACGTCCTATTATCATACCCACTAAACTTTACAGGTTTCACTTCTAAATGGGCCCATTCAGGAAACTGTTCCTGTATTAACTTTTCAACTAAACTTACGTTAATTGGATGCATTCACATTCTCCTTTTCTTTTGAAACTTACTAAGCCCATCCGTACTTCCAACATATTCAAAACTATTTTTCTTATAAAAATCATTCAACGTACGATTATGCCCCACGCAATCTAACTTCAAATACTCTTTATCACATTGCACATTCTCTTCTACCCACCGTAAAATCCATTCTCCTATTCCATTTCCCTTATACTTCCGTTTCACCGCAAATCTATGAATATATAATGAATTAGAAACTTCCTCTTTACCAAAAATATGTTCATCCCATTCATTTTGTTTAGGAGAAACTGTAACCGTACCAACTATTTCAGCTTCTTTCAGAACAACATATGTATATTTCTCTCTTATACATTCTAGTATTTCAGCCGTAGCTTCCTCTCCTAAAAGATACTGCCACTGATCCACTTCTTTATATTGTAGCCATTGTGCTACCTCTTTTAATAAAAGGATAATACTATCACTTTCATTTTCAGTAGCAATTCGAATTGCATATTCTTTACTTATATTTCTCTCCATATTGCCTTTCCCCTTTCAAATTGCTACCATACTGACAAACGAGTCCTTCCATCATTTTCATCTGTAATATATTCTACATAAAATCCTTGATTCACTGCGTTTTCATACATTAATTCAATCGATTTTTGATCTTTCGCATAAATTTGTATGTATTGAGCATCCACCGCTAATACAACTACCTCACACTTGCTTTCCTTAAACTCTTCGTATGTTTCAATATCTATCGCTATTTCTCCTTTAGGATATGCTTTTAAATCTGCAAAAATAAGATAATATATGTTGTCTTTAACTAACTTTTTCAACGCTAACCCTTCCCTACACTTGGTTCTTCTGGAAATAATGCCTCATCCAATTCACCACGTGCTATTAAGTAGGACTCCTCATCCCTCACTCGCCAATCAAATACAGTAATATCAATTGGCTTTAATACTTTCCAAAGTAAATTATCATACCCATCTAGAATATCTACTGTAATCCCTCTTTTCATATGCTTGCTCCTAACTTATTCATTTTCGTTTCATACATTATATATGAAATGTAATTACTATATTTTGTCGATACATAAGTACATCATAACAAAACCGCTCCACGACTAGCGAAACGGTTTCCTTCTGCTTACATTTAAATATTTCATTTAATTGTTGCACTACGTTTTAAAATATTTTTTAATATATGCACCACATCAGTCGTTCATTCTTAATGCTCACTTCGACTTTACAAAGTAATATAAAAACCATACTGCATGATTTTGTTCATCCGCAGCTATTCTCCGTAACAACTCTTTCAAATGTACATCCGATGTCTCATCTGAAATTTCCAAATAAAAATCTACTGTTTTTTGTTCATCTTGTATAGCGAACTCTAATCCTTGTAAATACGTATTTGGGCAGTCTTCAGTAATTTGTGGTTTTGGCTGCCTACCAGTTAAGTTCATATAAATTTGTACAAAGTTGTGGAAATGCTTTATTTCATCATTACGAATTTCAAGAATTTGTTTTTGTTCTACTTGATTTGGAGCCATATTCGCTAATTTTGCATAGCAGCTTATAGCGCTATACTCTCCATTTATAGCTTTTTCAATATCACTAATTAACTTATCATTCTGCCTATACCAATCATAATAATTCGAATTATACATCATATCCCCCCATACTTTCGCTTAACATTTTATGCATTTAGAAATAGTAGGAGCCTGTGTATATAACGGGACGGCTTTAGATTGAAAGAAAAGTTTGAGAAAAGGGTCTATTTTGTAAAGGAATTGCTTATTCATAAAGTGAAACTATAATCAGTGGGGATTTTACTACACGGCAAATAGCGGATAAAATATCACTATTTTTTTGTACGCTGTTGCTATAAATTCGCGAATGAATCAGGTTTCCAACCAGATGTGGTGTTGAGATGCGAAGCTATTATGAATCCAGTCATATAACTAGGAGGTACCACTATGCCATCTTTATTTAAAACTATGGCCTTCCAGCTGAAAACCGAAAGACTTGAGCTTAGTATGTGGGAGGAATCCGATTCCGTTTGGCTTAGCAAATTAATTGGCGAACGTGGCGTGGACATTCCAGCCGTTGATTCCGTTCGTAACCGGCTTATTGAGATGCGCAAGAAGGCAGACGAAAATGGTATTTCCCTTCTCACTATTCGAAGGAGAGACGAAGGCGATTTCATTGGGTACTGTGGCTTAATTATCGGTCGTTCCACACTTGAAGAGCCGGAGATTGCATACGAGTTGTTCCGCAGCGCTCATGGTAAAGGTTATGCGACTGAGGCCGCATCTGTTGTACTGGACGCGGCGATTGCTACTGGGCGCCAAAGACTTTGGTCGACTGTAGGTGCTTGGAATATCGCTTCCCTCCGGGTACTAGAAAAGATAGGATTTAAGCGACATCACAGTACGTGGGATGATGAACGTGGTGAGATTGTTTGGAACGTACGCGATCTTTAAAGATTTCGCCTTAATTCTAAACACTACACTTTTCAACAATCAGGCATTTACATTGAGAAAAAATCACAAACAAGCCGTTTCACTAATTAGTGAAACGGCTTGTTTTTAAGCGTTCAATTCTGTTTTATGCCCTTTTACTACACTACGTTTGAGTGCAGTTGCTAATATAGTAACCATACTTACTATACCAATCCAAACGAGTACAGTAACAGGTGTATTCCAGCTTAACCCTTTTCCGAAGAAGAAGATTTCTCTTAGGCCTTCAATCATAAATTTCATTGGTAACCATGAGTAAACCCAGTCTTGATAAAACGGAGACAACATCTCAGGTGCTAATGATAATAACGGTGCCCCGAAGAATAGTAATAAAGCGAATAAACCGATTCCTTTTAGCCCAACTAATGATAGTACTGCAGATATCATTAAGAAGAAACTAAAAGAAGTAATGGATAAGAATAGAGCTGTATCCGTGAAGTTCGAAATATTTAACCCTACCATCCCATCTGCAATCCATGTAAGACCAAACCCAATTACAAGTGTCGCAATAGCTCCTGTTACGATTTGTTTTACTTTTAACAGATAGTTTTCTTTTCTTGAGCTTACTGGCATTTTACTAATCGCAATAAAAATAATCGCTGCACTAGCTAAACTTGCAATCCATAACGGCTGGAATAATGATATTGGTGAGTTACCGTTCGCACTATTTTTGCCGACCTCATTCACATTTTTCACGTTCTTTACAATAGGTGTTACTAATTTCTCAGCTTGATTTGTTGTTACAGTAGCTCCTTTTGCTTTCAACCCTTCTAATATTTGTGTACGAACAGTATTGTTCATATTATCAACAATCGCCTGTAATATTTGCCCTGCCATAGTTGATGCAGCCGTATTCATTCCTTGATTAATATATATTTCTATCTCAGGTGAAGATGGCTGTGGTGTTCGTAACGACGCTTGTTTTGCGCTAAATTCTTTCGGGATGACTAATGCCGCGTAATACTCTTTATTGTTTAATCCCTTTTGAACGGCTTCTTTATTTTTTACTTCTACCCACTTCACTGCGGGTTCTTCCTCTGATTTCGCTGTTTTTTTCATGTTATCAACGATCGTTTGCCCCATATTCATTTTCGGTTGATTTGGAATTTCTACACCTTGATCCTCATTTACAATTGCAATTGGCAAGTTTTTCGGCTGCGGTTGAACAGTTGGAAATAGCGTTAATGAAAAAATAAAAACAACAAGTAGTGCAATAACTGGTGATAAAAATAAAAGTTTATTTTTAAACATTTTCTTTTCTCCTCCCTTAATTTGATCTATAATAACCAACAACGTGTTGTTTATTTATATTTTGAATTATATGTTCGAGTTGAACCTTATACAATAATCAAAAATCGTGAATGTGTTGGTTATAAGACACATTTTCCAAATGTGTTGAGTAAAATTAAGGAGGGATATGCTTTGCGCGATAATAATTTAGATTTGCGTGTTGTTCGTACGAAAACTGCCATACGAAATGCATTGGTGGAGCTAATTGAAGAAAAGGGTTTTGACGCCATTACAGTGAAAGATATTACAACGAAAGCAAACATTAATCGCGGTACTTTCTATGCGCACTATCAAGATAAATTTGATTTAATGACAAAATGCCAAGAAGACATTATGTACGAGTTTTCTAACATTGCTAAACAGAAATTCCCGGAAGTTATTGCTGACCTTGGATCAAATCCTTCTCCAACAATGCCATTTATACTTATCACTTCTATTCTTGAATTTCTAAATGAAAATAGTGATTTTATGAGAGCAGTACTAAGTCCGAAAGGAGATTTATCTTTCCAAACAAAACTGAAAGACTTTATGTGGAAAACATTATTTGAAGATACGAATGGTCCTCTCATTAATAAGGAGAATTTACTTGTTCCAAGCGAATATTTAACTTCTTATATGGCATCTGCACATATAGGTGTCATCCAACAATGGTTAAATAATGGACAAAAAGAAACACCTGAGGAGATTGCTCGCTTTTTATCAACAATCGCAGTTCATGGACCTTTTTATGCTGCTGGCTTAAAGAAATAAGCCCGCTTGCTTAGTAATTTCTATTATTTTATTAATAACTTGAAATTTATGTTTCTGTAAAAAAAGCTGTTGAAAGGACTCCCCTTCAACAGCTTCTACATTATTAACGATATAAACGAACTGCACCTGCAGAATTATCATCTGCTTGTCCAACTACTTCAAATTTCAATCCAAATTTCGGTAATTTACGTCCTGCATCTGGGATTAAATCATTTATATACAATTTAGAGTCATCAAACTTCGTTACACCTGGTAATCCTTTGTAATCATATGTTCCGCGTGTTGGAGATACCACTTTCCATGCTGGCGTTTGGTTAAGGGAGAACGCAGCATCTGCGATTTGGAATCGTGTACTATTTTTAACAGTTGGTTTGCCGTTTAGTGTTCCAACAATTGCCTCTGGGTGAGAGTCAACAACTCCTAAGAAACCTTCACCTGGATGTAAACCAACCCAATTATCTGTAAAGCTAGAGTCTGCATACCATACTAGCAGACCTGTATTATATGGTACACCACTGCTATATTTTAACGCTTGATCAGCACCAGCATAGTTTCTCCACTCTAAATAGTAGTTATGCTTCTTCTTATCAAAACCGTCTGCTACAACAAAACCATTTAATTTAAATTTCGTTTCGCCTTCTGCATCATCAGAGAACACAACATTTCCATCTACAGTTAATGTAGCATTATCAAAAGTAAAACCGGTCGGCGCTAAACCACCATCTGTAATGTATTCGAATACTAATTTTACTTTTTGACCTTTAAATTTGCTTAAGTCATAAGACTTATCTACCCATTTACCATCTGTTGTGTCTAGACCATTTTTCACATTTTTTTCACCAATTCGATCCACTAACGTTTTCGTACCATCTTCTTTCACTGCATGTACTTCAAGGAAGTCATAATCCGTTTCAATTTCATACATTGATTTATAATCAAACCTCGCATTTGTTGCATTTGTTAAATCAAACACTGGCGTTTCTAATGTTGTATGAAGGTTATCACCTTTTGTACTATAGTAGTACTTCTTACCGAATGCAGGCTGAATACCTTTCACCTCTTTATCTGGTAAGTTAACACGAATCAGACCAGGACGATTTGATTTCGTTACACTTTGATCTAAATACGTCGCATAGCCAATACCACGATTTAATTTATTATAGTCAACCTCTACAATATTGGCCCAGTTTCCACCTATGTTCTTTTGAAAGAACTCTTTGTTTTGCGGAGAGAAACTCGGTGGCGTTGTTCCTGCAATTTTACCAGCCCAGCTACCGCCACTCATAACAGACCAGGAGTTAATTGGCTCACCTGCTCCTGTGTACTTCGTATCATACTCATCTGGAAGACCTAAATCATGACCAAATTCATGTGCGAATACACCAACCGCTCCGTCTTCTGGCTCAATTGTGTAGTCGTATGCTGCCATCTTACCGCCCCAGTTATCAACTTTTGCTTTTGTTCCTTCAATTGGATATGGTGTTCCAAGGTGCCAACGATGTGACCAAATTGCATCATCACCTAGTCTACCACCGCCCCCATCTTGCCCAACTCCAGCGTGAATGACCATTAAGTGATCAATCAGACCATCTGGTTCATTTTTATTGCCATCACCATTATTGTCATATTGATCGTATTCGTCAAATTCAGATAAATCAATACCACTTTCTACAGCCGCATTTAATGCCTCTTTTACAAAATCACGAGGTCCTTTTGGTCCCATATTATCATGACCGCCATCTCCTGCATCTGCGCCATAATCTGCCGCATTACCAGGAACTGTCAACCACTTTGTTACTGTGCCATCTACTGTATAACTACCACCAGATTGCTCTTCATAATATTGTTTAAATGTTGGTACTTTTGAACCATCAAAGAGTGTAAATGGCTCATTACCAAATAACATTTTTTGATAATGTTCTGGATTAAAATCATTTGAATACATATAACCTGGTACTTGATCAATATTGTTATGCTTAAAGTCCGCAAACTCTACTAGCAATACGAGAACTTTATCTTTACGAACATCACCGTTATATTGTTTTTGCTTCGCTGAAGTAGTTGGTACTTGGCCGTTTAATCCCCCTTTAACCGGCTCTTGTCCCGCTACTGGACCACTAGCAGGTTGATCTGCTTTTTCTTTCTCATCTGCTTTTGCATCTTTAACTTTTTTCAAAAAGTCAGCCGCTTCTCTCGTAACACTATCCCCCGCTGCTGGTTCTTTTCCCGCATTTTCTCCTTTTTTCTTCTCTACGTATTTTTCAACAGCTTTTAATGTGTCTTCTTTCGACGTAGATTCATTAATTACACCGCGTTTCTTGAGCGCATCTGCTAAACGCTCCTCTTGAATTAAATTTTCATCAATGGGACTTAAAGTTCCTCCATTAGACGGCGTTGCCGCATAAACAGATTGACCCCCATACCCAAATGTGCAACTAAGCACAGCTGCCGCCGCAAGCGTAGACAGCACTTTAAAAGGTTTTTTCTTCATCCCTATTCCTCCCCAATATTAAATACGATACAACGTTTATATATTACGGAAAATTCAGAAAATTATCAATGCATTGTCTGAATTTGTAATATTTTTGAAAAAATCCTTTGTTTTAGATGAACATACATTCTGATTCATCAATATTTCAGAAAATATTGATGAAAGTTGATAAAACTATTAAAATCATAAAGAAATCGTCCACTATATTTAGTGGACGATTTCTTTATTTATCTAAAATACAACTACAACACTTCAATATATCCTTCTGTTCCATGTACCCGAATTCGTTGCCCGTCTTTTATTAGTTTCGTAGCGTTCTCTACTCCAACAACTGCTGGCAGGCCATACTCACGTGCAATCACTGCTCCGTGCGTCATAAGCCCGCCGACTTCAGTGACTAACCCTTTTATAGAAACAAACAAAGGTGTCCACCCAGGATCGGTAAATGCCGTAACTAATATATCTCCATCTTCCAAATTCGCGTCTTCCATGTTTAAAATAACGCGTGCTCTCCCCTCAACCACTCCAGAAGAAACAGGCAAACCTACAATTGCTTCAGCCGGGAGATTTTCGCGTTTGTACTTACCTGTAATGATTTCTCCATCAGACGTGATAACACGCGGAGGTGTTAGTTTTTCATATAATTTGTACGCATTTTTTTGTTTATGAATAATCTTGTAATCTAGTTTATTTGTGCGGACGACTTCGTGAAGTTCTTCAAAAGTTAGATAGTATATATCTTCTATTTCATCCAGAACATTATTTTGCACAAGTTTCTCTGCTTCTTTCAGTAATGCCTGCTTATATATGAAATAACGATGAATCATGCCGTATTTCGGATATTCACGATAACCGATGAAATTGCGGAGGTTACAAATCATTCTCTTCGTCTCTTCTACTTTTTGTTCCCCATCCGGCAAGTGCTGCAATCGCTCTAACAACTCTTTTTCTTTTTTCAAAGCTTCCTGTAGCCCTTCTTCAAACTTCCGCTTACTAGCACCATATTCAAAGTCTCTTATATGATTTAAAATCATCGGTATAATTGTAGCTGGCTGTTCACTCCAGCGCGTTTTCGTAATGTCGATTTCTCCGCTGCATCTCATTCCATATTTATTTAGAAAAGCATCGATTGCATCCCGAACTTTTTCCCCGCCTTTAAACTGAATTAATTCATCTAAAAAGCTGTCATCTTCTACATGCTGTAAATACGCAATGACTTCCAGATACGGCCGAATCACATCTGCCACATCCAATAACGCTAGCCCCATTTCTGACGTAATATTATGTTGTACAGATTGTGAAAGTACATCTGCTGCATTTTTTTCTCCTAGCCACTGCTCCATCTTTTCATTAATCCATGATGAAGCATTCATACCTGCCATAATGATAGCTATACTTTGCGAGTTAAATAATACTTTCTTTAATTGCTGAATGTCTTCTAAAATAAAATCAAGTACATCCACCCCTGATTTCGTTTGCATGTTTCGTTTTAATTCTTCTATTGATAATTCACTATTCTTTATTAAATTCGTAACGATTTCCGGATCGTTTTCAGGTTGTTGTTGCGAACTTGCAGGTGGCACATTTTTACTAAGATCCTTTTCTTTTTCATCATCCGATAACAATTTAATAAAATTCTCTCGCTCAATTACAGTCGTTAATGCATCTCGTATGAGCGGATCCGATTTACCTAAAGTGTTTATTAAGTAATCTCTGCTAGCAGGTGAAGCTAGTCTTTGCGTAGCATCAACAAATAGTCTTCCTCCGGCTTTACACATAGGTGCACTAGTCGTTAACAGGAAAAAAGATAAACCTAATGGTTTCATCGCATCGGTCATCATTTGTTGGTGACCAACTGATATATACACGTGATTTTCCCCATCATTTACTTCTGGAATTGGATATAAAGTCGTAATCGGTCTGCTTTGGACTATATAAATTGTATCATCAACTAAGCACCATTCAATATCTTGCGGACAACCAAAATAAGCTTCGATTTGTCTTCCGATGCGTGCTAGTTGTAAAATCTGTTGTTCAGTAAGTGTTTGAAATTTTTGCTGATTAGGAGCAATTTTCTTTCTCTCTGTTCCGCCTTCTTTTCGTCCATAGATGGCTAATTTTTTCGTTGCGATGACCTTTTCGACGATTTCGTCTTCTTTTACCTTATAATTATCGGCAGAAACCAATCCAGATACTAGCGCCTCGCCAAGTCCAAAGCTGGCATCGATTGACAACACCTTCCTATTCGAAGTAATCGGATCCGCAGTAAATAAAATCCCTGAAGCCTCAGGGAAAACCATTTTTTGAATGACAACACATATAGAAACTTGATTATGATCAAAACCGTTTTGCATTCGGTATATAACCGCCCGATCTGTAAACAAAGAAGCCCAGCATTTTTTAATATGCTGCAAAATGTTTTCTTTTCCAATAACATTTAAATACGTATCTTGTTGACCAGCAAACGAGGCATACGGTAAATCTTCAGCAGTAGCACTCGAACGCACTGCATATGCATGTTCATCGCCAAAGTGCGAGAGATAATGAGCTACTGATTCCACTACATCAACTGGAATTTCCACCGCCATAATGACTTCTCTAATCTGCTTACTAATTTCACCAATTCGATCTCGTTCCTCAATTTTTAGCATTGCTAATTGATTCAATAAAGTTTGAAACGCTCCATTTTTTCCGATGACCTGTTCATACCCTACCGTTGTAACACAAAACCCTTCTGGCACTTGTATCCCTTGAATATTGGATAACTCCCCTAAATTCAATCCTTTTCCACCAACGAGAAAAAGCTGCGTTTTTTCTATTTCCTGAAAATCGAGAACGAAAGAACTCATTTGGCACCTCTCCTTACTATTCATGTGTTCTTGATTGTAACAGTAGTAAATGAGAAGAAACAGTCTATTTCGAACGTAAATTACATGATATAATTAAGTTAGGAAGAGATCATCACTTCTATTTCCCCTCTAATTCACTTCAATTACATCACCAAACTTAAACATTCTTTTATTATGAAAAGCAATCATTAGACATAATGGATTTCTATCGAACTTTGTTATGTATTTTTTATATAAATCCATATTGTAATATCTTTATAAATCTTTTATTAAGCCATAAATTCGCCTCAAAAAATAGTAGAATCTGTGACTTTAAAAGCAATATTTTTTGTTTGCACTTTATATAAATTGATATGAATCCCTCTTAATTCTAGGACTAAATTATTGTTTTTAATCCCACATTAATTCTTTTCTCAAATTCGCCAAAATGAATTTTCAAGATTAGGGAACTATAATGTCGTATTAAAATATATTAAGGGGGAGAAAAATTGGACAATGAAATGAATTACGGAAGCGATTACAAGTTTATTCCAGCAACTTCAATTGAAAGTGGTCACGGCATCGAAGTATTACGTGATTTATTTTGTTACACGATTCAAATCGTCAATATATGCTTTGTTGGAAATCCTGAGACCAATGATTTTGTTTTAGTTGATGCTGGAATGCCTAAATGTGCAAATGAAATTATCTCTATCGCTAAAGATCGATTTGGTACCAATAGTCGCCCAAAAGCAATTATTTTAACTCACGGCCATTTTGATCATGTTGGGGGAATAATTGAACTCATCAAGCATTGGGATGTTCACGTCTATGCACATCAAATGGAGATACCGTTCCTGACTGGACAACAAAGCTATCCAGAACCAGACCCTACAGTTGAAGGTGGTATGGTAGCGAAAATGTCTCCTCTGTTCCCAAACGAACCAATTGACTTAGGAAATAACGTAAAAGCGCTACCTACCGATGGAACTGTTCCCCATATGCCAGAGTTTAGATGGATTCATACACCAGGACATACTCCAGGGCATATTTCATTATTCCGAGAAAAAGACCGAACTTTAATCGCTGGGGACGCTTTTGTTACAGTGAAACAGGAGTATCTATATAAAGTAATAACTCAAGAACAGGAAATAAGCGGTCCGCCTCGTTATTTAACAACAGACTGGAAAGCCGCTAAAGAGTCAGTTCTTAAGCTAGAAAAGTTAAAGCCTCTAACCGCCGTTACTGGACACGGGATACCGATGTCGGGTGAATTGCTATCAACAAGCCTCAAAACACTCGTTCAAGAATTTGATAAAATTGCTGTACCTGATTACGGAAAATATATAGATAAAAAGATGCATTAAACGCGGAAATACTTTGTTTATTTTTATATTAATGAATCAAAGTATAATGCAAAATCATCCTTTAAAAGCTTTTAAACTTAATCTGTTAAAAAACTGAATGTAGGCAATATCTATATTCTAAGAATAGCACTACTCTTTTGGAATAAAAATTGAAATTTCGCAAACACTATATATAATAAAGTCTGCTTCTTACCCAGGCTTTATTTCTTGCCATTAAAGAGCAGTCATAATCAATAACTGCTCTTTTTAATTTTTTAGTATAAGCTCAATTTTTTTGTTCATACTATACTTAACCCATGAGATAGTTATACTCCTTAATTTCATGGATGTAAATTTCTCACTGCAGTTAGCTTTTGCTAACTGCTTTTTTATTTATAGAACAATTACATAAAATTTGTTTTTGAAAATAGAATTATAAGTAGATTGTTATTGAGGGGAGAATCTTAATTATGAAAAACAATATACATGTTTATGTAGGATTGATTTCATCTATAAGTATCTTTTTACTTTCGCTATTATTTCTATATTTTAATCCGTATAGCGATCAACTATCTAATAAAGACTTTTTCATCACGGTTCTTTTCATGTTATTACTCCCCTCTTTTTGGGCGTTCATTTCAATAGTTAAAAGAGAAAATATTTTGATTTTAATTTGCAGTATTTGGTTATTACCTGGAGGAATCTATTTCGGAATATCTACAATTCCAAGTGTTTGGAATTTATATATTTTATTTCTACTTTTTTATTTTTTGTTTGTTTTTCAAATGAAAACTAAACAAAGTTAATTCAAAATGAATGACTCTCCTGTTTAAAACATGTACAAACATCCGTTATAGCTTGTACTAAAAATTCTAGTTCAAGAGATTCCCGATAACAACTTTTTTTACCCATAATCACCACATATTATACAAACATCTATTTCTATTTAGAAAGTAATTCTCTAACAAGTTCTTAAATAGGGGGGCTCGTATTCTAAAACAGACTTTGTATAATTTCTTAAATATTTTAGAATGAATTTATATTAGTAGAATTTAATCAATTTATTAACAATGGAAATTACCATTTAGTCTTAACTGTTTGACCTATATAAACTATAGTTTTTCTCTAAAGATAATTTCCATATCTTCATTTTAATATTGCATTTGTATCGCCTTTTGCACATTCTGCACATCATTTTTTAATAGCTGCTTTAAATCATAAGCTGGATAGTAACCACGTTCATACATAAAATTAAAAACCTGTGCGTGTAATTGTATAGCACTATTTATTTGACGGGTTAAAACTTCTCTAAGTCGCGGTGTTGCAGTTTCAGTAATCGCTATTGCATAATTTCGAACAGATGTCTTTGCTAACCCAAGCAAATCTCCAGCGTAAAATCCAGTGTCATCACGATGTTGCGATTGAAATCCAGGAGCATATGGATAAAACTGTACTAACTCTTGTAAATTGTTTTGTATAGCATTTATAGCTTTAATATATAACGATTGAAGTGCTTGATCTGGTACATTTCTAACTGATTTTTTTAATTTAATTAAACCATTCGCTTGGAATGCTACTAATTCATGTAAATCCAATGTTTCATGCCAAGCTAATTGATTAGGATAAGACATAGATGTTCCTCCTTAATATGCATTCATTCTACATTATGCAAAAAAAATTCAAAAAGGGCCTATACTATATGAATTCATTTCAACCTAATTTATCATTTTTTCCATTCTTCTATGTTAATCACAATAAAATAGACCTAATTCCTCTTCCCTACTTTTTTATATCCTTAATTTTGATTTTCAAAATGACTTCTTCGCCTTTACAATCTATAAATTTAATTTTTTCTTCTTTAAAAATCCACATCATAATACATCCTTTCTTATTTCGTTATAAACCATACTAGTTAGAAAATATAAATGTGAACATTGTACCTACATATTTTTTCAAATTTTATAGTTACTTAAATTTATACATTATTAGATATTAAAGTAACTCGTTGCAGGGGGTACCCATTAAATTATTTCATTTTAATAAAACGAAAAACAATTATTCTTGCTGTGTTAGTCACCTATTTCTAAGTAATTAATAGGCTATATATTATGACTTAGGAGGGATAAAAAGATGACTATACTTTATGATAAAGACTCTTTACAAAAAATTTTTACTACCCTTCCACATTGGCAACAAGAAGCTTTTCGTTCTTTCAAATTGAAAATGACAGATAAAAATAAACCTTTCCCTTGTATACCAGCCCAACACGGTTTTACAGCCAATCACCTCAGATACGGATTCATTGGTGATCCTAGAGATATGAGTACTAGTGCGGATTTTGCTGCATTACTTAAAGAATATACTGAATGTTCTAGAGAAACAGGTCAATACGCCTCATTTATTGTTTTTATTCATACACCAATAGATTTAGAGCGAGAAACTACAGTTGAAGATTTTGAACATATTTATTGGTCTCTTCTTAATACAACTAGCCGTTTGGACGAGATGGAATGGCCTACACACATTCCAAATGACCCTATGGAAAACACTTGGGAATTTTGCTTTCATAATGAATCATATTTCGTTTACTGCGCTACACCCGCCCATGTCAATAGACAAAGTAGACATTTTTCATGTATGATGCTCGCTTTAACCCCTAGATGGGTTTTACAGGGGATTATGAGCTCTGAGAAACGCAGTAGAAAACTAAAAAACTTAATACGTCAACGTCTAGCCGCTTATGATAAAGCTCCTATTCATCCTTCTCTCAAAGATTATGGTCAAAAAGATAATTATGAATGGCAGCAATATTTTTTACGTGATGATGAGACAATTCCATCAAAGTGTCCATTTTCTCGAATAATAAAATACTTGCATAAAAATAAATAATCCCCTCTGCTTTTTATTATTTAGTTGTACAAACTTTAACCACTGAATAGATTTAATATAGATCAAATTTAGTGGGAGGAGCATGTTATACGTGGGGATATTTTTAAGCTATGTTTTCTTGGGTTTATCATTATCTGCTCCAATGGGGCCTATAAATGCTGCACAGTTAGAAAAGGGTATTAGAAGTGGGTTTTTTCACGCTTGGATTCTCGGCATAGGAGCCTTACTTGCAGATGTTATCTACATGGCACTTATTTATTTAGGGGTAATTCATTTCCTTGAAAAAGATATTATAAAACTTTTCTTATGGTCTTTCGGAGCTTTTGTTTTAATCTATACAGGCATCGAAAGTTTAAAAAATGCGAATCAAATTAGCATTAGTAATACTAAAAATGACGATTCAATTATTAAAAGCTTCTTTTCTGGTTTCTTTATGTCTTTATCTAATCCATTAACAATCCTATTTTGGCTTGGCATTTTCGGCTCGATATTAGCAAAAGCCGCTTCTTCTTATAATAAAGAGCAGCTTTTGTTATATAGCTTAGGGATTATTTTAGGTATTTTTATATGGGATATTACGATGGCAAGTACATCTAGTATGTTTCGTAAAATTTTGAATGCTCGTATATTGTCTCTTATAACGGTAGTATCTGGCATATCACTTATTATTTATGGATTATATTTTGGTTTTCAAACTTACCAAATTATTTTTCAATAACTTCTATTATTTATTTCTGACATACTATTCCTATTGTGAAAAGAAAGATACTTCATATAGCTGCATTTCTTTTTCTTGAGATAAAATGAACAATTATAGTAACAAGAATAACTATTCCTAAAAACAACAAACTCACTAGGAAACCGAAACGGGTTGTTTTTTGCAATAATGTTCCACTAACAGCTAATGCAATCATAATAAGACCAATAATACTTTTTATCTGCATCCAACCTTTGGGATTCATTAATTTCCAAAATGAAAGAAGAATTAAACTCCATGTATATAACAACATTAATCCAGCTGCAGTTGTTACATATTCATATATATTTTTGGGTAGGAATAAAGCACTAAGGATAGAAGCACCAAGTCCAATTATAATAAGAATTAAGGCTGGAAAAGAGATGTTTTTTTTATTTTTTTTAGCAAACATTGCAGGTGCATCTCCCTCTTCAGCTAAATTCATTAATACACTTGTCACTGCAAATAATGAACCAACTAATGTTGAAAAACCCGCTAAAATTAATACCACATTTAAAATAAATGGCACGTACGGCAAATTATAATCTTGTAATGCTATTACAAAAGGACTTTCTTTCGTATTAAACTGGTTTAATGGAACCATCATAATTGCCAACCCTAAAGAGACTACGTAAATAATCGTTAAAATCATTAACATTACTCTTCCTGATTTCTTTGCATCTTTAGGGTCTTTAAGCCTTATTGTCATTAACCCCATAATTTCAATTCCTCCAAATGCATAAAATGCATAAATTAGAGAGGACCATGTGCCTTTTAATCCATTTGGAAACCAATCTTTAAAATTCCGCGGAATTTGTGCTTTATATAAACCACCCTTTATAAATCCTAAAATAACCAAAATAGCAATTACAATAAACCCCATAATAGCAGCAATCTTTATAATAGCCATCCATTTCTCTAAACGTTCGAATATTTTTACCCCTATAAAAATAATTAATATAGCCGCTACTCCATATATAGTAGCAAATATCCATAATGGTATTTTAGGAAACCAATAGCGTGAAAAGATTCCTAACGCACTTAACTGGCTACCCATAATAAGCAGTTCAGAACACCAATATGTCCACCCATGACTAAAACCCGCCCAATTTCCAAAAGCTTTTCTTGAATAAATGCGAAAAGATCCTTTTTGTGGATCTTCTACAGCCATTTTTGCCAATGCCTCAAATACAATATATGTAGTGAATCCAGTTAAAATAAGAATAAGAATAATTGAAGAACCACCTATTTTAATTCCTATACTAGATCCTAAAAAAAAGCCCGTCCCTATCGTACAACCAATCCCAATAAGTGAGAGTTGCCACCATTTTAAATCTTTTTTTTCTTTCGTTTCATTATTAACATCATGACAGGTCATATTACTATTCTCCTTTATTCATTTCGAGAATGTCCCTCATGATTACTTAAATACTTCTCAGCAAGCTTTTCAACAACATCAACGACATCATGAGCCTTTATTTTATGGTTTGCTACTCTTTCACTTCCTACAGAAATCTCAACTGTAAATAACGCTTCATATTTCATTTTTTCTGCCCCTTTCGCATCAAATATAACCTCTTATCTTTTATTTCACAAAAATTAATTATGTATTTAAAACCTCGAGAGTATAAAATTTAAACAAATAAATTCGAGTTATAGTTGTAAATCTAAAAAAATTCTAACGCTACTAAGCTTATTTACTAAAAAAATGTATGAGAAAGGAGAGACAGCATGCCTCTCCTCTATATCCATTTCGTATATAAAATTAACGAGTAACGCCACCGCCAAGTTGTTGCTCAGCTAATGATACAAGACGTTTTGTAATTTCACCACCAACAGATCCGTTTGCACGAGCTGTTGCATCTGCACCAAGTTGCACTCCAAATTCTTGAGCAATTTCATATTTCATTTGATCAAGAGCTTGTTCAGCGCCACGTACTAATAATTGGTTGCTGCTTCCACTGTTATTGTTTGACATGTTAATTCACCTCCTTCTTTCTTTAATATGTTAAATTACATGATAAAATATATAGTTAATTAATTGGTAATTACGACCACGAATTCAAAGGTATAATTGATGCTCTTTAAGCCCAAAATAATAGTGTATAGGAGAACGAAATATAACATACGTGCCATGGGATATCATAAATAGACCTCCATTACAATATAAAACGGGTTACGCTATATAAAAGCATAACCCGTTTTTAATGGAATGTTTTATTCAATATACTTTTAAATAGTGGAGGAAAAAAGATGAAACATATTGTTGCCTTATTAATTAAGTACACAGCGATAACTGCAGTATTGCTAATCATGCTCAGTATCTTTCAAGGCATTTCAATTCCTAAAGTATTATTAATTTCTCTTTTCCTTACGGGAACTGCCTATTTAATCGGAGATCTCTTCATTTTACCTAAATACGGAAATGCGATTGCTACAATGGCAGATTTCGGTTTAAGCTTCTTTGGAATTTGGTTATTAACATCCTTGTTTACTAATTTAGATGCTACTCATAATATTGGATTTTCTTCATTTTTAGCTGCTTTAATTATTGGCGGAATAGAAGTTTTCTTCCATATTTATATGCAGAAGTTAGTACTGCGTAATGACAATGAATTAAGAGAACATAATCATATTCACCATGATAAATACGCTATGGAGATATCAGATGAATATATGGATTCTTCCACAATAAATAAGTCCAAGCTTGAGGATACACCTAAAAAATAAAAAAGTGGCCAACGCCACTTTTTTATTTTTGTTTATTACGCTTGGTCAGAATTTCTTACATGTAATGGAGGTGGAACTACCCATCCCTTTTTCTTACTTAAACGTAGCAGAGTTACACCTGCCTGCGCTTTTTTCATATGAAATTGTCCGAATAGCATACCTACATCTTCTCGAAGGCATTTTCCCATTACTTGACTACATGTCACAAGTCCAGCTGCTAATCCTGTAGAAACAGCTGCAGCAATTTCAACATCATTAATACGTGCTCCAGGAGGAATGTCTTCGATAGATGCAACTGGTCGTTCTGGAGGAGCAGGCGGTAAAGCGACCCCATTAATCTTTAAAAGAGCTTTTAATTCTTCTATTTCCGAATTCATATCATTTTCAATTAAGCTTTCTAAAAACTTCTTCAAATCTTCATCACCTGTGTGATTCATAAACACTTGATGGCTTGCAATTGCACCCTGTGCAGCAAGAAGATAACTCCAAATGTCAAATACTTCTCCGTAATGTAAAGGTTCATTTTGAGGATTTCCACTTAATATACCCATTTTTAAATTCCTACCTTTCGAAAATATCATAATAAATATTGATTTCAATATTGAAATCAAATTTTTAAGTATGCTTTTTCCTGCAAAAGATTTTCTACTATGCATGGAAAACACCTTTCCAACACTGCGTGTTTATTGTTTAGGAAAGTAGTTTACAAATTAAATACTCAAAGATTATGAAAGAAGATTATCAATAATCTTTGAGTGAGAATCTGTTTAATATAAGGTTTTTTATTTTTATGAATACACAAAAGAAATTGATTTACATATTTGCTATATTTTAAGCCAATTTACTTAGCGGTTAGCTCTACCACCAAGTTGTTGTTCTGCCATTGCTACTAAACGTTTTGTAATTTCACCACCAACAGATCCGTTTGAACGAGCTGTTGTATCTGCACCAAGTTGTACACCAAACTCTTGTGCAATTTCATATTTCATTTGATCAAGAGCTTGTTCAGCGCCTCGAACTAATACTTCATTACGACTTCCACTATTATTTTTTCCCATATTGTTTCACCTCCGATGTTTTTAATATGCTACAAATTATGAAATAATAATTATCCTTTTTATGGAAATTAGATTATGAATAAAAATTGATTTTTTTCTTAAAGTAGGGCAAAACATATAAGAAAGAATAACTGATATAACATACTTTCATAACAACACTATGTATACTTTCTAATTCCCTTCAGTAAACAAAAGAAAGATTTCTATTTCACCAAGAGATTAAATAAAATTATGTTTTGAGACATAATCCAAAAGGAGATATGAGATGAAAGCTGTAACCTATCAAGGACCAAACCAAGTACAGGTTAAACAAGTGGATGATGCAAAATTAGAGAAAAAAGATGATATTATTGTAAAAATTACTTCAACCGCTATTTGCGGTTCTGATTTACATTTATATCAAGGCAACATGCCCTTACCTCAAGGATACATTATCGGCCATGAACCAATGGGAATCGTTGAAGAAGTCGGGCCAGATGTCACTAAAGTGAAAAAAGGCGATCGTGTTGTCATCCCATTCAACGTTTCTTGTGGACATTGTTTCTATTGCCAACATGAAATGGAAAGTCAATGTGATAACTCAAACCCTCATTACGATTCTGGTGGATACTTTGGTTATACAGAGAAATTTGGTAATCATCCGGGCGGACAAGCAGAATATTTAAAAGTTCCTTTTGGAAATTTCACTCCATTTGTTATACCGGAATCATGCGAACTTGAAGATGAATCCCTACTATTTCTATCAGATGTTTTACCAACAGCCTATTGGAGTGTAATAAACGCAGGCGTTAAGCCAGGTGATACTGTTATCGTCCTTGGTTGTGGACCTGTTGGATTAATGACACAAAAATTCGCTTGGATGCAAGGTGCTAAACGTGTAATTGCAGTGGATTACTTAGATTATCGGATGAATTATGCAAAAAAGATTAACAATGTTGAGGTATTTGAGTTTACAAAATTCCCCGATATGGGAGAACATTTAAAGGAAATTACACGTGGCGGTGCTGATGTAGTTATTGATTGTGTGGGGATGGATGGAAAAAAATCGCCTCTAGAATTTCTGGAACAAAAATTAAAATTACAAGGTGGAACTCTCGGTCCTATTCAAATCGCTACGAAAGCCGTAAGAAAATATGGAACGGTTCAAATGACCGGCGTTTATGGTGGCAATTATAACGCCTTTCCACTCGGTGCATTTTGGGTTAGAAATATTAATCTTAAAATGGGACAAGCACCTGTCATTCATTTTATGCCGGAACTATTTGAAAAAATAACAAATAAAGAATTTGATCCAAAAGAGATTATTACACACAAAATTCCCCTTGAAGAAGCGAGTTATGGTTATCAGATTTTTAATAATCGTGAAGACGACTGTATAAAAGTCATTCTGAAGCCTTAAAGCTACAATTCATTATTCTTAATGAAAAGATAAGATTACATTTCGTAATCTTATCTTTTTTTATTAAATGCTAAGTATCTATCCCCTATTTTCATCTCACATCTAAAATAGTTATTTTCAAAAACTTTGCATTTTGAGGTAATAAATAATTGGTAAAAACATGAATTAAAGTATTAAGTAACCAAATAGCGGACACGATAACAATGTTAACTAACTTAAAAGAGGTGTACTTCATGTTTTATTATAAAGAAGAACTGATTAATATTATCAAGCCGGACAAGCCAGATCCAGCTGCCGCAAAAGTTTTACAAGAAATATTAGGTGGGCATTATGGCGAAATGCGTACAATGATGCAATACTTCTTCCAAAGCTCAAATTTTAGAGGGAAAGAGAAGCAATATCGTGATTAACTTCGAGGTGTTTTTTTAGAAGAAATAAGCCATGTAGAACTTGTACAACATACAATTAATCAACTATTAACTGGATCTGGTGAACCTACACCAGGAAATGCAGGTGTTGACACAGCACCACTTGATGAAGCGGTTAAACATGCCAATCCTCATCACTTTATTGTAGGTGCTCAAAGTTCATTGCCCGTTGATGCAGCTGGCAACCCATGGAATGGATCTTGGGTATATAGCCATGGGAATTTAATTAGCGATTTATTAGATAACGTAGTACTTGAATCTACAGGTGTACTTCAAAAAACTAGAATTTATGAAATGAGTTCCAATCAAACTTTTAGAGAAACACTTGCATTTTTAATTGTACGTGATAATGCACATCAAAATGCTTTCGCAAAAGCTTTAGAGACATTGGGTGTTGAATGGGGGAAACTCTTCCCTGTGCCGAACTATGATATTAATAAATACCCAGAGTGCAGAAAGTATGTAGACATGGGATTCCATAACGCACAATTTAATTTTAGCTTAGATCCAACAAGAATGGGAGAAATATTCCAAGGTGAATCACCAAGTAGAAACAAAGGAACATTAGCAGTAACGGACCCGCCAAAAGGTTTTCCTGTACCAGAACTTCCTGAAATGCCAAATGAGCATAGTCCTGGATTAAAAGATATGGGTCTTTGAGATTATTATGGCCAACTATTGATTCATGGTTGGTCATAGTTTTTTATAAAGATTCATGTAAACTTGTTGTTAACATGATAAGATGTTTTAATAAATCCTCTTTATTTAAAAGTGATGTTGATTATATTGCTGCTCCTCTTAATTTTGTTTCTATGAACTATTAAACGCCACTGTTACTTACTTATAATCTCCCTACCTCTATTCACATATAAAATCCCTATATTGTAAACAAAGAGGAGGGACTTGTCCCCCCTCTTCTTTTAATTTTTCTTTAAAAGAGTTGCTCCTGCAATCCCTGGATGTGTCATTTCGAATGGATCTAGAATTAACTCTAAGTCTTCTTGTGACAATACACCATTTTTCACACAAAGTTCTCGAACGGATTGCCCTGTTGCAATTGCTTCTTTCGCAACGCGAGCTGCTGCTTCATAACCGATATGAGGGTTCACGGCTGTAATAATTCCTACACTTTTCTCAACATACTCTTTTAAGCGATCTTCATTCGCTTCAATTCCTTTTAAGCAATTATCTGTAAAGGCACGGAAACCGTTATTCATAATGCTAATTGATTGCAGTAAGTTGAAAACAAGTACTGGTTCCATCACGTTTAATTCTAATTGTCCTGCTTCTGAAGCAAGGCAAATTGTATGATCATTACCTATTACTTGGAACGCAATTTGATTAATAACTTCTGGCATAACAGGGTTTACTTTCCCTGGCATAATAGATGAACCTGGTTGACGAGCTGGTAACATAATCTCTGCTAAACCAACACGTGGACCTGATGCCATTAAGCGAAGGTCATTCGCAATTTTAGACATATTCATCATACATACTTTCAGTGCTGCAGATACTTCTGTGTATGCATCTGTATTTTGCGTTGCATCTACTAAGTCTTCTGCACCAACTAGTGGTAGTTCACTAATTGCAGCTAAATGTTTTACAACTGCTTCAATATATTCTGGGTCTGCATTTAAGCCTGTACCAACTGCAGTTGCTCCCATGTTCACTTCATATAAGTGTTGACGTGATTGCTGAATTCGTTTCATATCACGTTCAAGTACACGAGAGTACGCCTTAAATTCTTGTCCAAGGCGAATTGGCACAGCGTCTTGTAAATGTGTACGACCCATTTTAATCACATGATCGAACTGTTCTGCTTTTAATTCAAATACATCGTGCATATAACCCATCGTTTGTAATAAACCTTCTAATGCGTTTAATGTAGCGATATGAATCGCTGTTGGGAATGCATCGTTTGTTGATTGCGCCATGTTTACATGACTATTTGGACTAATATAATGATAGTCTCCCTTTTCCATCCCTAATAATTCAAGAGCACGATTGGCAATGACTTCATTTGCATTCATGTTCATTGAAGTACCCGCTCCGCCTTGGATTGGATCTACGATGAAATGATCATGCCATTTTCCATCAAGAATTTCTTGAGCAGCCTCTGCGATCGCACCGCCCTTGTTCAATTCCAATCTTCCTACATCTGTATTCGCAAGCGCTGCTGCTTTTTTTACAATTGCGAACGCTCTAATTAAACTTTCATGAATTTTATACCCTGTAATCGGGAAATTTTCAACAGCGCGTAAAGTCTGAATTCCGTAATATGCCTCAATAGGTAATTCCTTTCCTCCCAAAAAATCATTCTCCACTCGCACGTTCTTGTTTGTCATTGCCATTTTAATTTCTCCCCCATATTAAATGTAAAACCTAAATAAATCATATGAAGTCATTACCAATCCTTATCAGATTTTATTGTTAAATCGTAGGCTAAAGGCTCTTCAATAATTTTTTTAATCTCTTCTAATTTATTAGTTTTCCCAAGCGCCCACATCAATTTTGCTATGATGGCTTCCGTATTCATATCTCCAGACAATATTACTTGATGTTGCGCCACTTTCCGTCCTACTTCATAGAGAAGTATGTCTTCTCCTTCTTCCAGGCATTGAGTAGTAATCACTACAGCAATCCCCATTTCAGTCAACTCTTGAATTTTCGAAAGCAAGTTCCTTCCTTCAAAAGGTAATCCACCGTTTCCAAAACTTTCAATAATAATCCCTTTATACAAATCTTTTAAACAATCAAATACCTCAGGCTTTGTACCTGGATACAATTTCATAAGAAAAACATCCGTACATAAATTAGTATTTATTGAAAGTTCACTATGTGAGGAAGTTGGCTTCCAATGATATTTCACTTCATCTTCATTTACCTCAGCAACATATGGATAATTCACACTTTCAAATGCATCATAACTTTTTGTTCGCATTTTAACTGCTCTCGTCCCAATAATCACCCTACTATCAAAAACAATAAACACACCGCCAACATCCTCACAGGCAAACCTAAGAGCATCAGCTACATTTTTTTTTGCGTCTGTCTTTTTAAAACTAATAGGTACTTGTGAACCTGTTAAAACAACTGGTTTTCTTAAACCTTGCAGCATATAAGATAACGCAGAAGATGTATAAGCTAACGTATCCGTTCCATGTGTAATCACAAACCCGTCATAGTCATCATAGTGATTAAAAACAGCATTAGCTATTTCTTTCCAGTGCTCAGGTTGCATATTGGTACTATCAATATTCATTAAGATTTTGCAATCTATTTCTAAGTTTCGAGAAGACTTCGAAAAATAATTCAATAATTCCTCAGCGGACAATCCTGGAACAAGCCCCTCATTCCCCTCCACAGATGCAATTGTCCCACCAGTTGCAAGTAATAAAATTTTCTTCATACACAACCCCTCCATAAAATAAACAACGATATAGCGTTCGCGTAATGCGTATTTATATTTATCATTATAGAACTTAATTTGAATTAATCAAGATTTTGTATTCAATACGCGTACTTTTTTTCTATTCTTGATTCTTTTTCTATGTTATAATTAATTTAATAAAATTAGATGGGGTATGAGACGAATGCTGGAACGTTTATCTAAATTAAGAAAAAATCAAAAATGGTCCTTACAAGAGACAGCAGATCGACTTGGGATTGCGAAAAGCACCTATGCCGGGTATGAAAATGGTTATAGATTACCTTCATTACAATCTTTATCAAAAATAGCCGATTTATTTGATACATCTGTAGATTATATATTAGGCCGAATTGAACATTCACATCAAAACAAAGATGTAATTGATATTACAAGACTCCTAAACGATCCAGATCCAACACTTTTAATAGATGGAGAAGCACTGTCAACAGAAGAGATAATAGATTTTATTGCTTTTGTGAGAAGTAAACGAGAACTAAGTTCCAAGAGAATAGAAAATATTGAACCAACATGTAAAAGTTGATTCAATAAAAAACGAAGACACTGTACTCTTTAAACTTAGAAATACTTAGACAATTAATTTGCAAACGGTTTATATAATGAATTCTTAGCAGCTGGCCTCATTCGGGGACTTATACTTGGAAACAATCCCATTGGTTATATGATTCAATTATTTTTCATCATTTGTATAGTGGTAGCAGCTATTTTCGGAGGTTTCACATCCAATAAATCAATTATCATGAAACAAGGATTTCTCGCTATTTTAGCGTTACTTGCCCTTTTATCTGTCATATAGAACTAAAACTTTTCAATAAAGGAACTCACTTTTGAAGAATACGCCATTCTTTCTGTAGATTTATAAGAAAGAATGGCGTTTTTGTATGTCTATTTCTGTATCGAAAGAATTTGAAAGTATAACAGAATTTAAACAAGAATTAGCAAAGTATATAAAATACTATAATCATGAAAGAATCAAGGAAAAATAAAAGGAAATGAATCCAGTATTGTACTAGGCTCATTCCCTAGAGGCTACTTAATAAACCGACCTTTCTAACTTTCGGGGGCACAGTCTAGCTGAAGTGCTACAAGCAACGAATTTACTACTTTAAAGTTAAGTGTTTAACCTTGAAGTACTGAAATTCTTTTTTTCCAGACAAAACATACATTATATCTTGATGCTTTATTGTCCTCTTATAATTATGTGGTATCGGGAATTTGTTTCGTTGTTCTTTTATTATAATTATGATTACTATAAGTGATAAAGCTACAGGTATAAAAACGATTAACAAAGCATCTTACTATTTATGAAATTCTTTGTTAATCGTTTCTCTTCTCCCTAATCTCCTGCGAGACTATATTTTTTTGTTAAATTTTTCCATATCTTATTTGATTTATTCTGTAACACCAGATTGGGTTACTTTTACATCAGCTGTTACACGAAAACGTAAATGTTTATAGGATTCTTCCCATTCTTGACTGTTCCATTTTCTTACGTGAGTTCTACCAAGCTTTCTAAGTCCTATAGGATCTGTGTCTTTTTTAATAAATCTCTTTATCAATGTAGTTGCTTTTTTTTCTATTTCTTTTTCCATAATTTTTTCTAATTTTTTTATTTCTTTAGGATTATCTAGATTTTTTGTTTTTGTAAATTCTTGAATTTCAGCTTTAACTTGAATATGAGCATTTATGAATGGATGCTTACTATTCCCCTCCATCTTATATTTTGTTCTAGCTTTTATATTCTCTATCGTGGCGTAAGTATTTGAGGAACCAGGTAGTTTGAATTGGTATGTACCTTGTTTAAAATTATCTGTCAACAATTTAAATACAAATAAATCTTTAGGGTTTACTTTATCAACCATTTTACATCTTTTAAAAAGTGCTATTCCATCTAACTCCAACACATTACCTTTTTTAGATATTATCGGTAAATATGAATCTCTCGCATCATCATTAAGTTGGTTTAAAAACATAAAAAAATTTGTTTTTGGCTGCGTTCCATTATCCATATTTTGCTCCAGTAAAGAGGATAGATAGGAAGCAATTTCTTTTTCTTCAGAATAATTCCCCTTTAATAGTGATTCCCCTTTTACATTTGTAATTGCTAAATAAATTGCATTTCCTACACTAGGATTTCGGTTCAAAGTCTCTAAAATTTCCTGCATTCCCTTATCAATTATTTTTTCATTAAATATAATAACACGCAATTGCCCCAACTCTAGAGGTCCAGAAGATTTTTCGGATGCTCTTGCAAGAACTTCTCTACCAGTCTGGCCTGATGCTGAATAGATTTTCGTTTCACCTTCCCCGCCTCCTTTATAAGCTGAAATCGCAAAGGTTCCTTTTAGCTTACCTTTTGCTTCGGTATCATATGCCGCAACTTGAACTAAGTCAATGTCATCCACAATTTTCGTTTTAGCACAACCTATTAAGAAGACACTTACTATAAGGAAAAGTATCCATCGCTTCATGTTTATCTCCTTAACTTTATTTTGGCGGTTTGAATTAGCCATAATATAGGTAGGTATACATATATATATACAAAGCCAATTTGACCTGTCCAAGTATTTAATAAGTTAATTTTATTACGGTTATTCAAGAAAAATGATAAAACAAAGATGAACAGGATGATAACTGGCAAAACATATTTTTGCTTTATTCCCAGTGCCTCTTTTATACCACGACTTACTCCCCATAATGTAAAGGAAACATTGGGTAATATAAAAAAAGCCCAAACAGAAACAATAATGTATTCAAACCGCTCTATAAAGGGAAATTGTATAATTTTAATCATGCTTAAATATGCCCATATCGCGCTCGCTAGTTGTTTTTCACTAAAAAACGCAAGAGTTAAAATCATAAGGTATGTGTAGACAATAGTCGTTACTAAATTTGCATAGTGCGCATATTTTTGAGACGTTCTTGCCTTTTTAATAAATGGGTAGTATAACAATAACATTTCAAATCCAAAAAAACTAAACATATTTCCTTTCATTCCTTTCATAATTTCTAGGAATGAATGCTGTGCAATTGGAAATAAATTTTGGAAATCTGCATACTGCAAAGGATAAAAAAATGTGAAGATTAGAATGCTTGGGATAACGATTCCAAAGAAGCCGATTCCAGCAACTACACGAAATCCTCCAGTCACAATGTAATAACATAGACCCAAAAAAGCCCCTGCTATAATCCAAGATGAAATGGAAGGAAACATCCAAACATGTACTACTTCGATATAGGTATGTAGTGTTGTTGCACCTAACAATACAATATAAGATAAAAAAATGAAGTTGAACAATCCACCAATCCATTTTCCAAGTACGTCTTGATTGATTGCAATGATATCTCCATTACCCTGATTTAAAATCTGATATATGATCCAAATCATAAGATTAACAGATATTCCAAAAAGCAGCGTGCTAATCCACGCATCATTTCCAACTAATTTTGCACTAATCCTTTCAAAACCAAGCATACCAACCCCCATCTGTATAGTAATAATTAAAAAAAACACCATATATGGAGAGACTTGATACTCAATTGGGATCTGTTTCATAATGCTCCTCCCTGTTAATTTCAATCATCAAAATCATTTCGTGATTTAATTTTATTTTTCTCTACCTCTTCTGGATTAAAACGAAAACGCTGTTTAGATCTTGAAAAAATAGGACGTCGAAACATCGCTGAGATCGGCAAACGGATAATGCTGTCTTTCCAATCTGTAGGGCGTGTAGGATAAAAAGGAAACAAATAAGGACGTCTTAATGATTCTGTACGTAATAAACGTGCTAAAAGCAAAGAGCTTGTTAAAACAATTCCTAATAAACCCAACAGGTGTGCAGATATTATAAAAGGAAAACGAATTACTCGAATTGTATTACCAATTCGATATATTGGTGCTGTAAATGAGCTAAGAGCTGAAAGTGCAACAATAATAATAAGTACATTACTTGTAAGACTTGCCTCTACAGATGCCTGTCCAATTACAATACCACCTACTATACCGACAGTTAGACCCACTTTAGTTGGTAAACGTGCCCCCGCTTCTCTCAGTAATTCAATCGTTATTTCTAAAAAAAGCGCTTCAATTAATGGAGGAAAAGGTACTTTACTTCTCGATATGATTAACGTTTCAAGAAGTTCTTTTGGAATAAGCTCGTAATGATATGTTAAGATTGCAACATATAATGGAGTCGTTAAGACAGAAAACATAAAAGCAAAAAGCCTTAATAGACGAAAAAAAGAGGCAATAATCCAAGGCATGGTGTAATCTTCTGTGGTAGAAAAAAAGTCAATTAATGTTGTTGGAAGAGTGATTGCATAAGGTGAGCCATCTACAAAAAGTGCAATTTTCCCTTCTGCCAATACAGCTGCTACACGGTCTGGTCGTTCTGTATTCAAAAATTGAGGAAATATAGAATTCGGGTTGTCTGCAATTAACTGCATCAAATACGTGCTATCCAAAACGTGGTCTGTTTTTATTAGACTCACCCTTTTTATAATTTCTTGTAGATTTTGATCATTTACAATTCCCTCAATATATACAATCGCAACGGTTGTGTTAGATAGAGAGCCTACTTTCAATTCCTTCATTTGTAAATAAGGTGTTGGAAGCTTTCTACGTACTAAATTTAAGTTTACATCTAAATCTTCAACAAACGCGATTTGTGGACCCACGATATTGTATTCAATTTCAGCTTTTGTAATATCTCTTTTTTCTTTCTTTGCCACATTGATTAACAAGCCATTTAATTTATCTGTATCGAACTGAATAAGTATATAGCCGTTTAAAATACTATCCTGAATATCTTCCATTTGATTTGTTATTTTTGAATTTTCAAAGGGTAAGACAGACCGAATATCTTGTAATGAATCGAAGCTCTTCTCTTTTATATAAGTTAAAACCTCTTCATGAAATATATTTACATCGATTAAGGTTCTAAAATATGAAATGACTATAGAGGATTTGTTTGAAGCGATCTCCAACGTTATAAAATCTTTAGATTTTTTTAGTAATTGCATTAATTCCTGCAAAGATTTTATAGAGTGAACAGGTACTTTTTCATGTGGTTTCAATTGATAATACCCTTCCTTTCAAAAAGAACCTATATATAGTTTTTAGAAATTTCTATTTTAAAAATGAGGGATATTTATATGTCAATATGCTCCTTAAAAACAATGCCTTTTTAACTAACTTAACCAAAATTAGTTAAAAAATGTATTACAAGTAAAAATTTGAAATGTCTCCAAGAAAAATTACAATATTAAAAACATCCTTTCTTTTGGTTCTAAAGAAAGGATGTTTTTATAACAGGCTTTTTCAAGTGTCTATTCTATAGGGTACATTTACCAGTGTTCTTCTCTTTATTATTTCATTAAGTAACATTGGCATTACATTCTGTATGGTTTCTTAAAAAATTTCAGTAAGAGAATATCTTAATTTTGAAGTGTACAAATAGGGAGAGTGACTTCAACTGTAGTCCCCTTATTCATTTCACTCTTAATAAATATCTTTCCCTGATGTGTTTCAATGATTTTATAACAGATCATTAATCCTAAGCCAATCCCCTCTTCTTTAATACTATAAAAAGGTTCTCCGAGGTATGGTATACGTTCTTTTGGAATCCCACACCCTTGATCGATAAAACGAATGCTTACTTGATTATTATCAAGTATATTTATTTGAATCAGAATTTCCCCTCCCATCGGCATAGATTCAATTGCATTTTTTAATATATTAACAAATACTTGTTTTAATTGATTTCCTTCACATGAAATCAATGGAATACCAGGGTTAAGATCGATTCTAAATTTTATATTATGCATCATTGCTTGAGGTTGTAGTAGCATTAAAACTTGATCCATTAGCACACTAATGTTATTAGGTTGCATTTTTACTACCTGTGGTTTGGCTACCGCCATAAATTCAGTTGTTATGCTCTCTATACGCTCAATCTCTGATGATACTATATTAATATAACCCTGATTATTCTCATTTTCCGTTGATTTTAGTAATTGCATGAACCCTTTCATTGCAGTTAATGGATTATTAATCTCATGAGCCATTACAGTCGCTAATTGTCCTACAACAGCAAGTTTTTCAGATTTTCGTAATAATTCTTCTGTTTTTAGCCGTTCAGTGATATCACGAGAAATACTTAGAAAAACTTTTTTACCATTTAAGTTAAAAACACGAACACTAAACTCAGTTGTTATTACTTTTCCTGTTGGAAAAACATATTCATCTTGCAAAGTGAAGGAAGTTTGTCCTTTTTTAATTTTTTCTAATAACCTTACGATTATTTGAGAATCTTGTGGTACTATATTTGAAAATGATAATGAAAGCAACTCTTCTCTACTATATCCAAATCTTCTACACCCAACAGGGTTTACCTCAATAAATCGACTTGGAGTATTATCTTCATTCAGCTCTACTACATATACCGCATCAGTTGCTTGTTCGATTAGTGCACGGTACTTCATTTCACTATCTCTTAATTGCTGGTGTAATTGATGCCGTTCTCTTTCTGCTTGTTTTCTTTCAGAGATGTCTCTACATATTGCTGATAAAGCTATCACATTTCCTCTTACATCTAGTATAGGAGAAACTGTCAGACTGATATCAAGAAGACTCCCATCGCTCCGTTGTCTAACAGTTTCTAATCTAGTAACCACCGATTCTCCTGTTAGAATTTTCTGAATATTTTCAAGTGATTCTTCCATTAAAAAATCTGGTACACAAGGTAATCTCTTACCTATGATTTCTTGTGATGACCACCCAAATATCTTTTCATAAGCTTTGTTGGCTTGTAAAATATGCCCTTCTCGATCAGAAATGGTAATAGCATCTAGATTGTGCTTTATAAATGATTCCAATAATTCTTTGGTAGCGCTTAATTCTGATTCTACCTTTTTTCTTTCGGTTATATCAACTGTAGAACCAACAACTTCAATAACTTGTCTATTTCGTTTAATCGGCCTAAGCGCAATAAGAATAATAGTTTTATCATTTGGCCAAGGTAATTCAAATATAATTTCTTTTCCTTCCCATGCCTGAAGATAGTACTTCATCAATTGTGGAACTAAATGTGGAGGAACAATAGAAGCATCAATAGTACGTAAGCTTTTTCCTACCACCTGTTCAGAATAAAATCCGTTTTGATAATAAAACTGTCCATCACATAAAGTGTGTATAAAGTGCTTATCCACTTTTTTAAATTTAAAAATTCCTCCTTGAAGCTCATGTACGGTATCTGCAAGTTCTTGCTTCGATTTTTTTAATTCTCGATTCATTTTAGATAAGTCCTGTGTTAAATAATACAATCTCTGGTAGGCTTCCATAAGAAATAGCCCAATTAAAAGTCCTAACGCTATATATAATAGGCCTCCTGTGTAAAGTAATGTAGTATTAAATAATACGCCAACTAACCACTTTATTCCAATAAAAACAGAAAAATATAACGATGCACTTTTAAAAGGATGTAGTTTTTTAAAATAAGTTTTAAAAGTAGAAAATAGAATCCCCATACATAAATAAGCAATCACAGGAGGTTCCCAATACTCTCCAATGTAAAAAATACGCATTAATATTATGCTAATTAGCGTAATCCAACCAGCAATACGACCAAAGTAAATAAAAGATAGAATAAGAGGAACAACTCGAAGATCGTAAGAAAATCCCATGTATGGAAAAGAAAAGAACATTAACGTAACTGCAATAATCCCTCCATAGAGCTTTTCGAAATATCGACTAGAATTAATTGTAAACACTTGAATAAATATTGCTGCGCTAACTAATAAAGAAAAAATAGAAAGGTTGATGAAATAATCTTTAATAATCATGTAATGTCCCTCCTTGCATTAAGTGTATTCGACAAAAAAGCTAAAAATCCTACAAATTGTATAAACAGTTCAAATGCATAAATTTTAAACTAGGATAAAATCTGGAAAAGTAAATAAGGAACACAGCAGATGGGATATTTTAATGAAAAATAGTTCAAAAAAGATAATAGTAACCGTTGACTACTATTATCTTTTTTCTTTAAGTTATCGTAATACGTATGAAACTCTAAGGGACGTGGTATGTCATTTCATCAAACAATGATTATATACTGAGTCATGAATATAGAAATTTCAGCAGTAATTTTTGAAAAATAACATAAAAAACAAAACTATCTTTGAAAATGGAAAAAATCTATATGAATGTCAACTAATCTATGTACAAAAACGTTCACTTAATTTTGCATAAAATCACTCGACTTAGGAAGCTAAGTAGTTCTTCAAGGTCGATAAGAACACCTGTAGATGCTTCAGGATAACTACATAATTGTATGGGTAATGTACTTGAAACCTTTCGGTAAAACCATACACATAATACAACTAACTCCTTGGTTCAATATTTACTTTTTCGCTGAACAAATTCTTTTTCTTGAGCAAAATATTCTAGGATATAAGGAGATTTTTCGATTAACTTGGTGTCTAGTTTATTCTCCAGCTCCAATTACTTCGTTACTTTCAGATTCAGTTCATTATATTTTGTACTTTGTCTTTATACACAACATATTCTTTACCATCCACTACTGCTACTACCGCAAATTCATCATTTGGATTGAATGAAAGCCAATCAGCCCACATGTTAGTATTAGCCCCTCCACTCCACATATTATGAACAGTGTTTTTCGTTAAATTCATAACTTTATAAGACGCATTTGGCGCATTTGTTCCAGTCTTTATTTCAAAAGTGTATGCGTTATGAATTTTTTTATAAAAGTAGAAAACGTTTGATGGACGAAGCTGATTCAAAAAATCCTGTTCTTTTTTCTCTGCAATTTTTATCCCTTCTTGCAAAGTGACAACATCTGTTTTTAATGTTTTCCAACTGTTTTTCGCTGCATTCAAGCTAGGGGTTAAGAATTTATATTTATTTTGATCAGCTTTTTGATCAGCTTTATCAATATGTCCCAGTACACCCGAATATTGAGAATCTAAATCCTCCCATTGCGTAGACATATAAGTAAGAGCAGTGATAGCACTATCAAGCATACTATGCATATCACTAATATTATGAAATGCAACTCCAACTACACGATTCAATGTTATTTTATAATCTACAGTCTGACGCAATTTTGCTAATTCAGGTTCTAGCCAACCTAACTTACCTCTTGCATCACCTATCATTATGCCACCAGCAATCAAGGTTGGAATAAAGGGGATTTTCACCATGTCTAACCCCTTAGATTCTATGTCTTTCTGATATTTTACTTGTCCTAAAAGGTCCTCTAGACGCTTTTGGTCAGCCTCCACATCGGCACCTTGGTTTTTTAAAATCGATTGCAATGTCTCTTTATGACTTCCAAATGTTCTAACATCTTCTCCAATAGCATTTTTTAATTGCATTAATTCTTCTATTAATGCTTTTGCAGACTTTTGATTTTGTTGAATTCCTCCCTGTAAATCTGTAATCCCTTTTTTTAAAGTATCTCCATTTCCAGTATTGATCGCCTCTACTAATGTTTCATAATAATTTTCAAATTTTGTATCGTATTCTATAATGCCTGTCAATGTATCTAAAAGCTGTTTTTTTACTTGTGTATTCCATGTAACAGCATGTGCTCTTGCATTCTTTTGATCTTGTACAATTTTACTAGGTAAATCCGCATTTCCATTAATAGTTATTCCTTCAAAACTCACATCTGGATTATTAATTAGCAAATAAGAATATTCATTCATAGCTTTTGCAAATAAACCAGCATCTTGCAAAGCTTTTTTCATCTGTTCTTCATTTGCTGAAAGAGACATATTTTCAGTGTTCGTTTGTTCAATTTCAATTGCAAAAGTTTCTAGTGGTATGACTGCATAAGTAGTTGTTATAGTTAAAAACGCTGATATAGCGAGTAGTTTATTAGGGATTTTTTTCATCATTTCGTATTCCTCCTATATAAGGTATGGTTTCAAGTTCTAATCTTATTAAAAAGCGATGTCTTTCAAAATGAGTTCTACATCTTTTATCAGTATCGTTTGAACTTTCTTTAGCATCCTTCAAATCATTAAGTATTAAAGAAAATGTATATAATCTACTTCAAATTAACCGATTCTGTTGCAAATTTAAAAAAAGCAATTAAACTACAAGGTTATTTTTTATTCGAATCATACTTATATATAATTGAAAGGCGAAGTCTTTAATGAGACTCCGCCTTTCTGTTATATAAGGATTTATTAATTATTACTTTTCTGTTTAACAGTGTAATCATAGACTTTCCATGTTTTAGTTCACTTTACAACAGAATTAATATTTCCCTATTTTTGTGGAGTAACAGTTTCCACTTTTAATTCCTTTATTCCTTCTTTTAATGTAACAGCATCTGTTCGTAATGTTTTCCAACTGTCTTTCGCTGCATTTAAATTAGGCTTTAAGAATTTAAATTTATTTTGATCGGCTTTTTGAGCTGCATTCTCAATATGCCCTAGAACGCCCGAATATTGAGAATCTAAATCATGCCACTGCGTGGACATATAAGTAAGAGCGTTAATAGCATCATCAAGCGCCTTGTGCATTTCATTAATATTACTGTAAGCAACTCCAACTACACGATTTAAGGTTACTTTATAATCCACGGTCTGACGTAATTCTGCTAATAAAGGCTCTAACTTACCTAAATTATCCCTTGCTACTCCGACTATAATACCGCCAATTATTGGTAGACCCAAAATAGCACCCTTCATTACATTAAACCCATCAGATTCTAATTGTTTATAATAGTTTACTGATCCTAATACTTCTTCTAGACGCTTTTGATCGGCATCAACATCTGCACCTTGATTTTTTAAAATTGACTGCAAGAGCTCTTTATTACTTCCAAAAGCTCTAACATCATGTCCAATAGAGTCTCTTAATTTAGTTAATTCTTCTATTAGTTGTTGTGCATACTTTTGATTTTGTTGAATTTCACCTCGCAAATCTGTAATCCCTTCTTTTAAAGTTTCTCCATCCCCTGTATTAATCGCTTCTACCATTGTTTCATAATAATTGTCAAATGTTGTATCGTATTCAACAATACCATTCAATGTATCTAAAAGCTGTTTTTTTACTTTCGTATCCCAAGTAACAGCATGTGCCCTTGCATTCTTTTGATCTTGTACGATTCTACCAGGTAAATCTACATATCCATTAATGGTAATTCCCTCAAAATTCACATCAGGATTCTTAATTAACATATAAGAATAGGCATTCATAGATTTTGCAAATAATCCAGCCTTTTGCAAGGTCTCTTTCATTCTCACTTCATTTGCAGAAAGAGCCGTATCTCCATTGTTCGTTTGTTCAATTTCACTTGCAAAAGTTGTTACTGGTGAAACTACATTAGCAGTTGTAATAGTTAATAGCGTCGATACAGCGAGTAATTTGTAAGGGATTTTTTTTATCATTTCATTTTCCTCCAATTTAGGTGTTAAATTTCAGTTCTACTCCTGTTTAAAAGCAATATCTTTTGAAATGAATTCTGCATCTTTATGAATATCATTCCAACTTTCTTTAGCGGCTTTTAAATCATCTGGTATTAAAGAGAATTTGTGGTCTTGCATAGAATCGATATTATCCAGTAAATCTGTATAATTTGCGCCCATTGTATTCCATTGCTTTTGAATATTTGTTAGAGACAATATCGCTTGATCTACAGTCTGATATAAATATGCCAATGTTTCTTTCGCGTTAGTAAGCGAAAGAACTGCTTGATTAGCACGATCTGCTTTCATACTTAATTCTCCGATTTTATTAGAAATTTCATTATAGGAGTCCATATGCTTAGATGCTGTGACACCAGCCGCAGTTCCTAGACCGATACCAGCTGCACCAAGAGCCGAGAGTCCACCAACAACAGCCGGTGTTGCTGTACCGCCAGTTACAACAATAACTACCGCTCCTCCAATAGCTGCAATAACTAAAATAGCTGCTCCCAATCCACCACCAATTGACCATGCTAATACATCATCAAAATGTTTTTTCTGAGTAGAACGAAGTTGCTCAATTTCAGCTTGAAGTTGTGGAATCGTTGCCTGTTGACCTGCTAATATTGCAGTTAATCCACCTTTCCCATCTGGACCACCAACATTATTTTTAAAATCTGTAGAATTTTGATATAGTTTCCCTTTGAAGTCTTGTAGCATCTTAATCACATCTGTAACTTCTTTTGAATTTGTATTTATTGTAGTAATTAAATCATTTATACCCTCTTTTAGACCTGCCTTATCTTTCTTTTGTACAGTTTCTACTAATGTGTCGTAATAATTTTGAAATTGTTCATCGTAATTTACAATATTACGAGCAGTTTTTTGAATCTGTGGCTTCGCTGTATCTAACCAGTAATTCGCATTGATTCGTGACAGCTCTTGATTAAGGTGAATATTTTTGAGCAACTCTCCCCCCTCTGAGCCTAAATCGATATTAGATAAATTTACATTTGGTTGCTTAATCATTGTTTTTGCGTATAAATCCATTACTAGAATATGAGACCCTGTTTCAGCTAATGCTTTCTTCAGTCCTTCGGGGCCTAATGCATAATTGCCTACTTTTTGTTCTTGAGCGGTCGTTTCTTGTGCAAATGCATGAATAGTGTTACCGGTAGTAGCAGTTATAACAGTTGCTAATGTAGCTAAAGTTAGTACTTTGAATGGAAATTTTTTCATGACTATTCTCCTTCTTTCGCTAAATGCTTATAATCTTTATGAATTCCGAAAAAAACGAAATATTAAAATTTATATACTTGTTCTTCAAGGTAACTTATTACATTTTTTAATTGTCTTAATGTATCTTTTTGAGACTGCTCGCTAGTTGTATCAACATTAGTAGATAATTTTGTAATGCTATTTTTTATTAGATTTAAATCTTCTTTATAGCGCTTTAGTAGATCAAGTTCTACATCTACTTGATTTGCAAACGTATGCAAATCATTTTGTGTAAGAAGAAGCATTGATTTTTGTAAATCAGCTATTGATAATTTCGTTGTTAAATCATATATTTTTTGATTTTGTTTCTCTAAATCATCTAAATATGCTCGCTGTTCTGCTGTTAATTTATTTACTTCAGCAAAAACGCCAAATGTTTTCTTAATCTTTTCGGTATCAATGACCTTCATCAGGTCATACTCTTGTGTTTTTGCTGCGGCTGCGGCTGCTATTTCACCTTGTTTGCTTTTCTCAATTGCTTCACGAGCTGCTTTTTTTGCTGATTCAATCTCTAGAGCAGTTTTACCTTGTTCTGTCGCTTCTTGCGCCGCTTTTTTCTCCGCTTCTAAAATAGAGTTGTTAATTTCTTTTCCTTTGTTATACGCTGCCACCCCTGCTTGAGCAGCCGGTTCAATAATTTCTTTTGAAAGACTATAAACTTCTTTGAATATAGCAAATCCCTGTTCATTTAAAGCCCCTGGTATTAATGCAATTTGCTGTAAATCATTTTGAATTGCTTTTTTGGTATTTAATATTTCATTTTTTAACTGGTCTATTTTTCCTGTTCCGTCTGTACTTAGTATGCCTTGAGCAGTTGCCACATTGGTATCAAAATCTTTTAATTTTTTATCAAGCTGTAATTTAAGATCTGTTAATTCATTGATTTGCCGTTGCGTATTTTCTTGATTCGTCATAGCCATTTCTTGAAGTACTTCAAGTCTATCCGAAAACCCTTCTCTATCTTCTTTATTGTCTACAAACGATTTTAATGTCGGGTAATAGCTATTAAATTTTGTTACAAATCCTTTACTTTTTGAATTTAATAGAATTAACTGTGGATAGAGTTCCGATGACCATTCCTTCATATCTTGTTTGATTAGGAATTGATTGGTATTTAAAGCTGGGACTTCCTCTAGCTGTACATTAGGACTCATTAAAGATTGATCAATATACGTTTGGATTAATTTAGATTGCGCACCTAATTTTCGTAATGATGAAGAAATATCCATGCCTTCCTGTTGAGTTTCCGCTTGAACGATTGGTGTTGCGAGAGTATTGATAGGAATAGTTGCTCCAGTTACTATGGATGTTATTAAAAATCCTGTCATTATTTTAGTTTTCATTCCGTACACTCCTTTACCATTGTTTTTATAACTTAATTCATATAACTTGTACGACCGCTCTCGTTGTAAACTGGATAAGAAGGAAAAATCTTTCAGATACGTTAATATCGTTGTTTTTTATTTCTAATAGGATGTAAAGATTTTATTTATCTCTCATTTCGATACTCTATTTTTTTAAATATAAATAACAAAAATTTATTAACTATATTTGAATCAGGCACCCTATGAGTAGTAAATTATTAATTCTTTCCTAAAGTTGCGGTTTAACTTACAGAATCGTGAGGATCAATAAACCAATGCTTACAGTTAATCTTGTCATAACATTGTTTAATTTAAATTTAATAATATTACTCTTAGTTTTATCAGCAAACTCCTTACTAGACTACAAAAGATGGAATTATGCTGTACATCGCTTATACTTTTATTGCGGAATAACTTCACTTTTGTTATGCAGAAACTTAGAACACGTTTATTACAAATTTGATTCTTGACCTCTTGTGGATAAATTTACTATTTAGAAAATTATTAACAACATAATGTTACTTACAACTTCACTATAATTCCTATTAGCGTAACCTTCTCCTTTCTGTCTGGTCATACCAGTTATGTTGTTCATTAAAACATTAAATTTTTAATGCGTAAATAGAAAAATTTTGTCGATTAAGCTCGATAATTTACTGTTAAATAAAAATATGCCCCGAAAAAAATTATATAAATATAGTTATTCATAAATTTCATTTCTGTAATTGTAATGATTACAAATTAATGTGTATACGGTTAAAAATAACTATTTTAGCTCAACCAAGAAATTTTATTTTAGAAAAAATACTTATAGAATAATATAATAGGTCTTTTTATACTTTTTTACCTTTATTTAGTTATGTATAATTGCATAAAATGTAGATATATTTAGTAATATATGTTATATTGTTGATTTTTTTACAAAACATTTTAATATCATTATTAACAAATATACAATATGAAGATATTAGTCTATAAACTTATCATCGTTATAAACATAGGTTTTAAATTACAAAAAAGCTGCAAAGCTTACTTGGAACACTTTGCAGCCTTCTGTCTTTTTGTTTTCTTTAGCAAAATAATGGTTAGTGTATTTTCATTTTTTGGGATACTTATACCCATGTTTAAGTCTTTACATTGAAGACAGCAGATAACAAGCTTATATTACTGTATATTTTTCACGGTACTGCCTAGGAGTCATACTAGTGATTTTTTTGAAAACTCTTATAAAATAACTTTGGTCATTAAAGTTAAGCCACGCACAGATATCTGATAACGAATAAGTAGTGAGTGTTAATAATTTTTTTGCTTCTTCCACTCTTTCCCTTTGAATATATTCGCTTAAAGTAATTCCCATTTCTTTTTTAAATAGTTTAGACAGATAAGTAGGCGTAATTTCTAAATGATTAGCAAGTTCATTCAGAGATATTCCATCGTAAACATTTTTATTAATATGTTTTATACATGTAGTAACCGCGTAAGAATACTTTTTTGCATTGTATTCTTTCACACGATCTGCAAAGGTACGTAAAGCGTCCCCTGACAATCGCTTTACAGATTCTACATTATCTAATTGTTCTAGGGTTTGTATATATAAAATACTATGGGCAAAAGCAATATCTGGTGGCAGGTTTCCTTCTATTGCATATCGAGTGGCTAAGGTAATCGCAATAATTCCAAGGTTTTTTTGATTCCTGAGCGGATCCTCTATTAGCATAAGTTCAACATCTTCTTGCGAAACCGCATACATATACTGTATTAACTTTTTTTTATTTCCTTCTTTAATAGTCGAAAAGAAATCATTTACTAATGCCATATTGTGCGTTTTAGGTTTGTTTTGTCGGCGTTTTAAAATATATAAATCCGGTTTCACAATTTTATTAGGAACTTCCTCTAGTACTTTATTTTTTTCCAAGACAATATCTACATCTAACTTTTCATTGAAAATCATGTAATGTAATAAAATTCCCATATCAATTAATGTAGTTTTTTTAATCTCAGATAAACACTGATAATAGGCAAGTCTTTCTTGAATGTTATCATTTGCTTTAAATTCTTTCTGAAATTTTATGATCATATCATCTGAATCTTTTGGATGTATAGTAGGACCGATTATAATAGTCCCTTTAATATCATCATGATTTTCTATATGAATTAGAACAAAATTTTCAAGATAGTTGTTACTTCGGAAAAGTGGCAAGTTAAAGGGATCGTTTTCTTGATAAATATCAGTAAGATGTTCTTCTTTTGAAGAATAAAAAGGACTACAAACATTATCAGATGTAGAATGATATAAAATTTTTCTGTCTGCAGATAAAATATGTACAGGGGCATTAAATGCTTTATGTGCAAGATCACACAAGTGTTGTATATCGATAGAAGTATTCATTACATTCTCCTTTATAGATCTATAAAATATATTCTGTTAGATATAATTCACGACAAATAATACTATAAAATATCAAATTAGTACAATTCACAACAAAATATTACTATATCTTTTTTATAAAAATCATATATTATTTAATTGTAGTTAGCATCTAAATATCAGAGTAGATAAGATAAGTAAAGGAAATAAGCTAAGTTCTTTTCTTAATTCTACAAGATATAATTATTGAACTTGAGAAAACAGTGAAATACTACAAAATACAGTGGTAGTCAATGCGAGGACCAAGCTGGAAAAAGATTTAAAATACAGCGAAAATAACAGGAGATACTGTACCACCGCAAGAAACAACAGTCAAAGTTCCAATTCAATCACTTATACAAATTGAATTCAAAAAAATAAATACTGCTAATTTAAATATGAAACTGAAAAACTATTTTGCTCCAAATTTTAAAAAAAGATAATAAAGAAGTTGTGAAATTGGAAACAGATGAAAGCGATATGGCTATTTTTGAAGCACTATGCTTTGAAAAGTATAAGGTGGAGGAAATTCAAGTACTCAACTAAACATTTAATTGAGAGAAAGGTCTTTTCATCAACTAAAAATAAAAAAACGAATGGAATTTTCAAAAAAATGACACTATATTACTGGTCGCAACATTAGCTTACTTTCCACAAAAGAGGAAAATATATATAGACTTTACAAATACTAAAAATAGCAAACTAGATAGTTTTATTACCGCATCACATAAAGTGAAACTTTAATCAGTGGGGGTTTTGTTCATCCCCACTGATTATTAGCCCACACCAATCGGGCTTTTACGGGCAAATAGCGAGATAAACTTATTATTAATTTCCAAATACAATAGTTGTTAATCAACCAAAAACTTCAATAACCAAGGTGCACAGTAAATTGACATCAAAACAATTCTTACTACAATATCAGGTTTTGCTTATTCTATGAAAAAAGAAATATCACTTAAAAACTATTCCTTTATATCGATTTAGACATAAAACATTTTATTATATCGGCTTAAGTATTATGGAATTAAAATTGCAAATAACACCAAAACTCTTTAAAGGGTTCATACATCGCTCGTATCGAATTTATCACCTTTCGATACCTACGTCATTAACATAACTAAAAAACATCATTACAAAGGAATCTGAGAGGTTTTTTCAATTCCGAAATTTATTTTTTTGTAAATTAAAGGAAAAATAATCCGTATATATACGGATTATTTTCTTAGTGTAGTCTGTATTGACCTGTTAACTGTTTTTCAGCCATTCGAACTAAGCGTTTTGTAATCTCTCCACCGATCCGAACCATTTGCAGATGATGTGATGTATCAGGTCCCAGTGTGACTCCTAGTTCAAAAGCAATTTCATACTTCATTTGCTCAATAGTACTTGTAGTAGCAGAAATAAGAATTTCATTTGTATCACTTTCGTATCTTTGAATATTTATAAATAACATGTGCCTAATTATGCTATTTATGCATGATCAACCTAATTTATTCCAGTATTTTTATAGGAACCCTTTCCCTCCCCTTATTCCACCAATTAAATTTGAAACACAAATGTACATTGCATTTCAATATAACAATAAAAGCTACAAAAGCAACGAATTTACTACTTTAAAGTTAAGTGTTTAACCTTGAAGTACTTAAATTCTTTTTTCCAGATAAAGCATACATTATATCTTGATGTTTTATTGTCCTCTTATAATTATGTGGTATCGGGAATTTTTTTCGGTATTCTTTCATTATAATTAAAGTTTGAAGTTCTATGCTCAATACTTTTGCGAGGATATGATAGTTATATCCATTGTTTAACAGAGAAATTATGTCATAAAACATAGTTTTTCCACCCACTAATTTTACTAATTTATTCTTTAACTCATCCCCCTTTTCTTTAGCTTTATCAATTTCTAACAACATAGATTTTTTATTTGTCTGCTTAATGTATTGAGTATACAACTCTGGGAATTCTTTTTGTACTTCTTTGTTTAATACTGGTCTATATTTAATCATATAAGTAACTTGTAACAAAGAGCGTTTTAACAAACTATCTTCAATGAGATACGCTACTTTATTAAATAAATGTACATATTCCTCAATATTGGAATAACTATTAAAATGAGCTAATACTCTACTTTTTATACTAAAAGCCTTGCCTACATAAATAATATTGTCATTATAGTCTTTAATGAAATAAATACCACTGTCAGATTTTTTCAATTTATTATCCAATTCTTCTATACTCATAAAATGCAATTCACTCATACTTCTCTCTCCTTAGCAGTGTTAAATCGTAAAAAACAAGCAAGGTTTCTAAAAAAGTACTTAGCTGCCCTAGCATCTCTTATTTTATCTCTTGCTAAATGTCAAAAAACTGTTTCTATGTTACTCAACTATCAATATGATTATTAATAAAATTTTCGATCGTTATTATCTCGCAATTTTATCATGTAATTTCGAGATCGTTTCCTCATTTAAATTACTGTATTTTATCGAATAAAGGAAATATACTACTACCCCAATAGTAATCCAAATACTAAAGTACACCCATGTCCTTAACGGTAAATTTAGCATTAAAAACACACAGCATACAATTGCAACGCATGGTAATACAGGTACAAAAGGTACCATAAATCCACGTTTTAAATTTGGGTGTGATTTACGAAGGATAATAACTGATAGACAAACTAACGCAAATGTCACCAAACTACCGATATTAACTAAATTAACTAATTCTTTCAAATCAATAAACCCAGCTATTATAGAGCTCCCTATTCCTGCTAATCCAGTTATAAAAGTGGGTGCTCCAGTTTTCTTATTAACTTTCGCAAATGATTTCGGTAACAATCCATCACGACTCATTGCAAAGAATACTCGTGTTGCCGCATACATATTGGAAAAAATAACAGCCATAAGGCCAATTACAGCACCTGCAGCAATTGCACCAGCGACTTTTCCTTGTCCTACAACTTCCATTACATAAGCCATTGCCTCAGGAACATTTAATTCTTTATAGGAAACCATTCCTGTCATAACAAGGCATACCATAACATAAATAATTGTACATATGATTAATGATGCAATAATACCGATGGGAAGATTACGTTTCGGATCTTTTACTTCTTCTGCTGAAGTTGCTAATATATCAAAACCCGTAAAAGCGAATAAAATAGCTGCTCCACCCGTAAAAACTCCACTTAAACCGTATGGTGCAATTGGTATCCAGTTCATTGGTTTTACATAGAATATACCAACCGTAATAAACAACAAAATCATTCCAATTTTAATCAATACCATTATATTATTGATTCGTTTACTTTCTCTCGTACCACGAGATAACATCCATGCCAATATCAATGTAATAATTACTGCTGGTAGATTCACAATACCACCATGCGAAGGAATCGTTACTAGAGCTTTAGGTATCTCTAATCCAAATCCCTTTATTAAATTGTGGAAATAGCCTGTCCATCCAGCAGCGACAGCTGCTGTTGCCACGATATATATTAACAGCAATGACCAACCTACTAGATGAGCAACAAACTCACCAATTGTTGCATATGAGTACGTATATACACTACCAGACGCCGGGAGTGTAGAAGCAATTTCCGCGTAACATAATGCTATAAATCCACATATAATTGCTGCAAGTATAAATGAAAAAACAACTGCTGGACCAGCATTTCTTGCTGCTACTAATCCAGTTAACACAAGAACACCCGTTCCAACTATCGAGCCTACCCCTAACATAATTAAATCAAATGCTCCTAATGTTTTCGTTAAAGTCTTGCTTTGATTATGCTCTAACAATTGTGTAACGGATTTCTTTTTTAGTAAATTACTCATATTTTCTGTATCCCCTTTAAAATAAGGTTTGTTCTTCTCGTTAGTGTTGTATATAAATTTACTTAGTTATTAACTAGCCTCATAATATTTCTTTTACATTAAATAGATTTGAAATATTATATAAATTCGCTTCTCACTTACTAGTTAAACTAGACATTTCCATAGATTTTTGCGTACAACGTTTCATAGCTGAAATGATAGCTGTTCTTAAACCTTTTTCTTCTAGCGTTACTACAGCTTCTATCGTCGTTCCACCTGGAGAACAAACCATATCCTTCAATTCACCTGGATGTATTCCTGTTTCCAATACCATTTTTGCAGAACCTAATACAGCCTGAGCCGCAAATTTATAAGCTTGTTTTCTAGGCATACCGCCAAGTACAGCAGCATCTGCCATGGCTTCTATAAACATATACACATATGCTGGAGAAGAACCACTAATAGATGTAACAACATCCATTAGTTTTTCATTTATGACCTCCGTCTGGCCGAAAATATTAAATATGTTCAGTACCTCTTTTATATCTTTTTCTGTAACCATTTCATTAAAACATAACGCAGACATTCCTTCTCCAACAAGTGCCGGTGTATTAGGCATTACTCTAACAACCTTTAACTTTCTACCAAATTCATTCTCAGTGCTCTTAATACTTTTTCCTGCAGCAATAGTTACAACGATTACATCATTTTTTATTTGATCTTTTATTTGGTTAATTACCGATGAGTATAAATCTGGTTTGATTGATAAAATTAAAATGTCAGCACTGTTAGCGACTTCATTGTTGTTAGTAGTTATAGTTATGCCATATTCATTACTAGCATTTTTTAAATTAATGACGTTTAAATCTGAACAAATTATTTGATCTGGAGAAACTATATATTTTTTTATCATCCCACCTATCATAGCGATACCCATGTTTCCACATCCGATGAATCCTATTTGTTTATTCATAATAATTTGCTCTTGCTCCTTCTACTCTAAATTTTATTGATTTTGAAATTATTATTCTAAATAAGGGCTATTACAATTACTTGGTTTATTAATAGAATTTCAAAATTCTCCTTCCTATATAGAGCTTACATATACCTCTAATAACTTCTTTGCTTTCGCTGAATTTTGAGGTGGGGGTCTTACTGCCCGGCAAATAGCCGGATAAAATCATTTCTTTAATCTATAATAAGAAGGACATAAAAAAACAAAAAGTTACAAAAATTTTCAAATTAAAACTTTTATAACTTTTTGTTTTGATGCAAATATAATATTAATTAAGGTATCTCACCGTTTTAAACTTGACGCTCCATAATCTTGTATAGTTACATTTATATGATATTTAATCGGTACCTTACTAAATGTTTGATCCCAATTTTTTTTGACTTTCTCCCATGTTCTCGGGTGTTTAATTCTTAATTGGTTGCCAAAACCCGCAATATCGACTTGGTATTCTTTTTGTATTTTTTTTGTAACATGATGTACTAAGTGCTTTACTTCTTTTTCAATAGCTTTTTCTTCCCTTTTTAAAAATTCATTTTCAAAATCTTTTCCTGATTGCATCCAATTTTCAGACAAACGCCCTTCTGATTCAATGTTTACATCAAAGGAAATATTATTTCCGTTAACATGTGGTATGATTTTGCTTTTTATTGACTTTATTTCGTATATAATGAGTTTCTTTGATTCTTTATCAAAAGTTTTTACCACACCACCATTCCTTTTTCCGTTTATCCATACTACTCCTTCCAATTCCTGCTCATTTAAAAAGCCCATCAACTTTTTTGTCTTCCCTTTAATTACAGCAGCTCCTGCAAATTTTGTTTCCCCATTTATCGAGATTACATTTTGCAAAAGAAAACTGGCCCCTGACCGCATCTTTCCTTCCAATTTAGCGAGCGATACAGGAGGTAAAATCCTTGTTGTTCTATTTCTATTATCTGCAATTCCAGACAAACGAAATGCTGGGATTTCTCCTTTTTTGTTTGATTCCAGTACCTCCTTCGCTAGACCCTTGCTAATTAAGAGCATACAGCTAAGCCGAACTTCATTGTCACGGAGATACTGTTCAAGTAATTGTTCTAAACTGTATGTACGTACAAGACTATCGCTAATAACAATATTTTTTAAATGTGGGCTGAACATTGTGCTCTCTCTTTTCAATGAAAACTCACGAACAATTTGATGAATGGAATCACCGGTCTCAGAAACATTTATATAACGTTTTTGTTGTCCATTTCCTTTACTTTGTGCTTGCGAACTAACAATTTGATAAGTAGCTGTTATAAGGTTTCTTTTAGGATAACCTCCTTCCTCATCCTCTTTCTCAATTGTTGAATCCTTCCCTTTATCTAGTGCTATACCTGCAGTTAAACTCAATTCTTCTACTTCTTTACTGCTCCAACACCCTGTTAAAAATAGAAGCAAAAGCGTCCATAACAAAGCCAAATAGAACCGCATATAATTAAATTTATGTTTCACACTACTCCTCCTTTTAATCGCGTAATAATAAGAAGAAGCAGTGGCAGTAAACCAAATAAAAATAAAGCAGCATTACCGAGCATATCCCCCAATTTAAGCAAGTCATTTATATTTTTCGAAGTCATAGCAATGATGTAAATGATTGGAATCAAAGCAAAAATAAATGGATGAATACTCTTTTTAAAGAGTTGCGCTAATCCTAATGCAGCTGCATAATAACTAATCGTATAGGTAGCAAATATTTGCATAATCCATATTACAAGCAGTAAAGATTCAAAACGTTCAAATATCAAACCAGAAATTTCAAAACTGCGCATAAGGTCAATTGTCGGCCATGTTCTTGTTACAACCCCATCAATTGATAATGCACCAATGACCATTACAACAGTTATTACATAAAAGATTAACGGAATAGAAATTCCAACTAAAATAGCTTTTACTGCTTTCTTTCGTTGTTCCATAAATACCAAAAGAATTAACATAATTTCAGGACCTGTATATGCGAGAGACGTTGTTTTTATCCCATCTAACACTGGTTTAATTCCCAAACCTAATACGGGACGGAGATTATCTATCTCGAATATTCCGATACTCATAAAGGAAATGATTAAAAAAATAAAAACAGTAATAGGAAATATTATTTCAAACATCCGTGCAATTGAATTAATACCACCCATAATCAAATAGAGACCTATCCACATAAAAGGCATAACAATAGCCCATGTGGGGGTTCCTTCTAGTAAAAAAAAGCTTATTACTTCTGCCATTGAACGAATTTGAAATGCTGAAGTTGTAAGAAAATACCCTATAATAAGAAAACTAAGCAATCTCCCTATCCATTTCCCTACAATATCTTGACTGTATTGGTAAAATGTTTTTTCTGGAAACTGCTGACTTAATTTGACCATAATTACTCCTGAAACCATTGCCAGTATCCCACCTAATATCACACTTAACCATACATCTGGTGTTTTCACTTTTTCCACAGATGCTCTGGGCAAAGTAAGAATTCCTGTCCCAAGTATGTAATTTACAATAATAACAACTGCTTGTGAAGTTGTTATTCGGTCTTTAGGTATAGTAATCACTGAAGGCCACTTCCTTTCGTCATCAGCTACCTTTTGCGGATAGTTTTTTTGGTATGCATTATTTTCGGTCGACGTCTCATTATTTTTAATGGCATGCGAACCATAAAATCTTTCCAATCACTGAATCGATATGGAACAGCAGGGCTGGTATAAGGAACGCCAAAACTTTTCAGTTTCACTAAATGACTGCAAAGTAAAAGAAAGAAGAGAATAACTCCATACAATCCAAATATCGCAGCACAAAACATAGCTACAAAACGAAGAATGCGTAACGTAATTCCCACACTATATTGCGGAATAGTAAAAGAAGAAATAGCTGTTACCGCAACAACGATAACCATTATTGGACTAACAATTCCTGCTTCTACGGCAGCCTGACCAATTATTAAACCGCCCACAATTCCCATTGCCGGTCCAATCGGTTTAGGCAGACGTAAACCTGCTTCTCGTAAAACTTCGATAGCTACTTCCATAATTAACGCTTCTATTAAAGCGGGAAAAGGAACTCCTTCTCGCGATCCGATAATAGAAATAGCGAGCTTAGTGGGAATTAATCCTGGATGAAATGAAATAAAAGAAATATACAGTGCTGGAGCAAATAATGAAACAAAAGCTGTCATGAAGCGTAATAAGCGGAGAAGCGTACCAGGAAGCCACCTTTCATAATAATCTTCTGGTGATTGCAGCAGCATACTAAATGTAACTGGAGCAATTAAAACAAATGGTGTTCCATCTAACAAAATAGCTACTCGACCTTCCATCAAAGCACTAATAACACGATCAGGTCGTTCTGTATTTTGAATCTGCGGAAAAGGACTGAGATAATTATCTTCAATAAGTTGCTCTATATAACCAGATTCGAGTACACTGTCTATGTCAATTTTCTGAATTCTGTTTTTTATTTCATCCACCAATTCTGTACTAGCAAGATCTTTAATAAATGCGACGACTAACTCTTTCTTTGCACGTTCTCCTACTGGTAGCTTTACTAATGATAAGCTCTCATCCGCACAGTGTCGTCGCAAAAGTGAGGTATTATCACTTAATACTTCAGTAAAACCGACCCGTGGCCCTCTGACTAATGCCTCCGATACTGGTTCTTCAATGTTTCGTTTATTTGCTTTTGTTGTACCAAGAATAAACACATCTGCTAAACCATCAATTAAAAGAGCTGTTGAACCTATCAATACTTTGGGTATTAAATCTTTTATGTAATGGACTTCTGCTACTTCACTAATTGTAAGAACTTTATTTTTAATATATTCTTTTGAAACAGTCCCCTCCACATAAGAAGATTCATTTTTATATTCATCAGAAAAATCATCCATTAGTAATTTCATAATATGTTTGTCAATTATCTCTTTATCTGATAGACCATCAACAAAAACGATCCCAGCCTGAATATCTGTGCGTCCAATATTAAACTTCCGAAATCGAACATCAGAATTATGTCCGATTTGTTGCTTTATAAGTTCTAAGTTAGAGGCAAAATCATTTGTGAAATGAACGTTTGTATTTTGAGATGGTTTATGCTCTTGTTTCGTTTTACTTTGAATATTATTTTTTTTCACTTGTTTGTCTCTTGACTTCCACCAACTCATTCTTCCCACTCTTTCTCTGACATACGAACCCAATGAAAAAATCTTGAGATAGTATACGGAATTAAAAACAAGATAAAAGCTTGTACAAAGACTTTCCAATCTGGAAGATAAGAAGTAATTATGTTCCACATTTTTATCACCCAATTTATATACTCTGCTAGGATTGAGATTTCTAAAAAACGATATGTACTTAATAAAAAATAACGATAAGATTAAAGAGCAGAAAAGCGAGACATTATGCTTATTTAGTACCAATAACCTAATTAGTATAAAAACATTTCTGACCTAAAATACCATTTCCAATTATAATTTGTTAAATATTATCTCCTTTTCCCTTATTTATATGCCCGCATTTGAATTTCAAATAATATAAGGATCAATGATATTTCCTCTTAAAGAAAAAAAGATGCCAGAAGATAGCATCTTTTTTTCAATTCAACTTACTATGTATTTATATTTTATTGTGAAAATACTCGTTTTTTTTAATGAATATTAATGTGTAAAAAATACATATTCTTTTGTTTTAAGTTCATACACTTCTACCGAATCGATACGGAATTTTCTGATTTTAAAGCCAATATGAAATAAAGGAAAATCCTCTCTTAGAAAAACTATATAAAACCAATAACATAAAAACAATTATCAATCTATCAATTGAAAATAATACTTAGCAAGAGTTTATCATCTTAACTCCAAGTGTATTCGTTTTGCTTCAAAATAAAGAACTTGAATAAATTTTTTCGTATCAATACGAGCAGGTAATGTTGGTTCATTATTCAATTCTGTCATCTTTCTCCTTACGGTAGTAAAATCAAAAAATCTAGAAGCATAATTTTCGAACTTCGGGTTTAAAAAATCAGTAAGTCCAAGGGATGCTAAATGGTTTAATGATTGATAAATTGCTCTCCGAATCCGTTGTTTGGAAGCTTCTATGAACCTTTTTAATTCGGCATCTTCAGCTGAATCCCCAAGTTTTTTTTGAGCTAAATTCATAAAAATCTCTTTTAGTGAGGGAAAGCCTTGTTCCAACGTGTTATCTTGTTCATATTTATATAAATAATCTAGCATATCCATTAAATCTTTACTTCCACTTTCACTGGCTATTCCTAATTCAGACAAAAGAAAATGAATGGAATTTTGAAAATGATTGAAAGTATTTAAATGTTTTTCATTACGGTATTTTTCTTGCACAATTGAATTACTATCCAATTTTAGTACCATATTAAGCGATTCTTGAATGTTTTTTATTGATTTTTCCAAACGAATTCGTTCAATGACTTTCCGAACAACTGTTAATACTTCAATCCGGTTAATTGGCTTAATAATATAGTATTCAACACCAAGCGAATAAGCTTCAGCAATTAATTCTTTTGATTCTACTTGAGAGACCATGATGATTTTCCCTTTAAACGAAGGCTTTATTTGACGAATTGTTTTTATTCCATCTTGATTCGGCATTAACAAATCGATAAATAAAATGTCTATATTTTTAAGGATTACCATTTGTTGCTCTAAAGATAAACCATCCTCAGCTTCTCCTATAACCTCCCCAAGATCTTCATCCTCGATAATTTGAGCCAACATTGAGCGAACCGCTTTTTCATCATCTACTATATAAAAATACATAGAATCACCCTTTCGAAATTATATGATCAATCCCTAATCTAATTATAAAAATTGATCCTTTTCCTTCGGTTCTGTCCTCAAACGTAACATCACCTTCAAGTTGTGCGACCATTTCTTTAACATACGATAATCCGATACCTGTCGATGGGTTGCCTAAATCATCATATTTAGAAGTAAACCCAGGCTCAAAAATTGAATCTTTATATTTTGAAGAAATACCAGGACCATTATCGCCTATTTGAAATTCAACAAAATGGTGGTCTTTATTAATGTCAATTGTGATGGTTCCCATACCTTGGATAGCTTCTACAGCGTTTGTAACGATATTATTTATAATAGATAAGATTGTGTAAATATGATAATGAGGATGCACACCATCAATTTTATACACAAATTGGATGTCTTTCTCTAGCAACCGTGCATATTTCGTATTTGCCCGTATAATGATATTTACTAGTTCATGCACAGACATATAATCTGTAAAACTTTCATCAGAAATTAATTTTGAAAGTCCCGCAAAAATACGTTGGTTATCCTTTTTAACATCATGGACCTCACCAGCAATTTGTAATGCCTGTTGCCTTAAATCCTCAAACTGAAAATCCATCTGTTTGTGCTCAAAAGAGTCTAAGGTTTTATATAAATCATAGGATTTTTTTGTTATATTCTCAGCATCTTGTAATGTTTTCTTTAAATGAACAGCATCTTCATATAAATTAGAGATGAGCATGAGCATGTGTTCATTTTGCTTCTTTATATGTCTCTCCCTTGATTGTGCTTCATACAATTTCATCATATTGAAAAAGCTTAGAACTATAAAACTATGGGAACATGCGATAACAATGATCTCATTTATTGCCTCGGATGTGATCGATGTTTTTAATACGAAATATTGAATCATTAATTCCACACAGTCTGACAGTATTTCAATCATGCAACCAATAAAACCAATCATTAGTGGTTGATGATAAAAACGTTTAATTTTTGCTAAATGAAAGAGATACGAATAAGTAAAATAAAAGAAAAAACTAGGATAGTGAGTATGAAAAGCGGCTAGCCAATCCATATTTCCCTTTATAATGACATCCATTGAGATACGAAATACTACCACGACTATCGCTGTTAAAAAACCCGGTAAAAATGCTGGAATTCGTCGAAACAATAACAAAAAAAAGAAAAATGTTGGTGCGCCAAAGCTCATTCTAAATGTTTCATTTAAAGGAAATGACTTTATTTCACCTACTAAGGGTACTGTAAGTATCATTAAAACGAGAATATAGATGTCTTTTTTTACTAAATTACTAAGATTCAAAATAATCACTTCTCACTTTCGCCTAACAGTCAGTATACAAACCTATTTGCATTAATACAATACTTACTCTATTTTTTTCAAAAGCTGATAAATAAGATATAAACGAAAGCATTATAGATTGTGAGTATTCATTACACCCTTCTACTTTAGAAAGATACTTTATAACTCAAAAATGTTCAGACACAATATAAGGTCTGAACACTTTTGGACTCGCTCTAACACCAAAATATCTGTGCTCCTTTTTAAAATATACTTAAATCCCATTCTTTTGCAATATGTTCTAACAACATAATTCCTGGTAAACTATTCCCATATTCATCAATGGCTGGTCCGTAAATACCAATACCACATCCATCTTGGAACGATAAATCCTTCCTAGATTTTGAGGGAACAAGTGTCATAATTCCGCCGGATACCCCACTCTTAGCTGGTAATCCAATGAAAGCAGCAAATTTTCCAGAAGCATTGTACATTCCACAAGTTAGCATTAAAGCTTTTGTTAACCTAGCTACTTCTTTAGGGAGCACTTGTTCTTTGCGAATAGGATGATATCCATCATGTGCTAGTATAAGCCCTATTAAGGCAATATCTTCTGTATTTATTTCAATCGAACATTGTTTTAGGTAAACCTCTAGTGTCTCCTCCACATCTGATTCTAGAAAACCATTCTCCTTTAAATAGTATGCTAATGCTCTATTACGATGAGCCGTTTCCCATTCTGATTGAAATACTATTTCATTAATAGCGGGACGCTTCTCTATCATTTTTTCAATTAATACGTATAGAGATTCTAATTTTTCTTGCACCGATGTCCCTGGCAAAAGTGAAGCTATCGTAATCGCTCCAGCATTGATCATAGGATTAAAAGGTTTTCCTGGTTTATGTATCTCTAAACGAATAATTGAATTAAAGGCATCTCCAGTTGGCTCTACGTCAACTCGTTCTAATACATAAGAAATACCGCGACTTAAACAAGCGGCTATAAAACCGATTACTTTTGATATACTTTGTAATGTGAAAGGTATCTCCCAATCTCCTGATTTTATCATTGTTCCATCTGGCTTTACTATACAAATACCTAACTGCGATACATTTATTTCCCCCAGAGCGGGAATATAACTGGCGCTTCGTCCCTTAGCTGCATACGCTCGATAATGAGCTACCCATTGATCTAAGCAAACTTTTTCTTGACCCTCAACTTGAACGCTAGAATCCTTTATCATTTAATCATATTCCCCCGTACTATTAACTTTATATAGAATGATTTTTTCTTTACTATAATCAATAATATTTGCACTAGAACCAAGAAAAATATTCAGACATATTGCAGTCTGAATATCCTTCTTATTACACACTTTTCTTTTTTGAAGTTTTCTCATAACTATCCCAACATTCAATATTTTCAAGCCCTTTAATGTTTTCTTTATAAAAAATAGGATCTTTACCAGCTTTTTTCTGGTTTATATAATCTTGTAACGCCGCAAATGCTACTTTTGAAAGTAAGGTAATAGCAATTAAATTAATAATAACCATAAAGCCCATAAATAAGTCCGCTAAATCCCATACAATTTGAATCTTTGCAACAGAACCAAATACAATCATAGCCAACACACTTATTCTGTATATCATTAACCACACTTTACTTGTATGTAAGAAGCGAATATTTGTTTCACCATAATAATAGTTGCCAATTAACGCACCAAATCCAAATAAAAAAACAAAGATAGCAAGACAACCCGATGCCCAAGGACCTATGTGTTCACTTAATGCTGCTTGTGTAAGTGCAATACCATTTAATCCCGGTTGTTTATATGCATCAGACAGCAAAATAATAAAGGCAGTGCTAGTACAAATGATCAGTGTATCCGTTAATACACCAAATGCTTGAATCAGTCCTTGTTTCACCGGATGACTTGTTGTTGCTGTTGCGGCAACGTTTGGTGCACTTCCCATACCAGCTTCATTTGAAAATAAACCACGTTTAACTCCATTCATAAGTGCTGCACCAATTGAACCGCCTGCTATTTGTTTAAAACCAAATGCGTTTTGAACAATAAGAGAAAGAACTTCCGGCATTTTTGATATGTTGGTAACTACAACAAATAATGCAACTCCAATGTATAATACCGCTAAAAATACCACCTTGTATTCAGCCATTTTTGCAATACGTTGTACACCACCAAAAATAATCGCAGCGAAAGCAATGGCCATGATTATCCCAACTGTTAGACGATCTGTACCAAATGAGTTTTGAAAAGCAATTGTAACTGTATTTGATTGTACTGAATTGAATACAAGTCCAAAAGTAATTGTGATTAAAATAGAGAATAATACTCCCATCCAACGTTTATTCAACCCTTTTTCCATATAATAGGATGGACCACCGCGGAAACCAGTTTTATCTTTTACTTTATATATCTGTGCTAATGTGCTTTCGACAAAACTGGAGGCCGAGCTAATAATAGAAATAATCCACATCCAAAATACAGCTCCAGGACCACCTAATGCAATTGCAATCGCAATTCCTGTAATATTCCCTGTTCCAACGCGGGCTGCCATACCAATACAAAACGCTTGAAAAGGAGAAACTTGATCTTTAGCACCACTTTTTCCCTCCATTAATACACGGACCATCTCTTTTAACATTCGAAACTGTACAAAATTCAATTTAAATGTAAAATAAATTCCGCAAATAACAAGCATAATAATTAACAATTTAGACCATAAAAAATCATTTGTTGATCCGACTAAATCTACAAAAAACCTTTCCATATCATCACTCCATACCAAAATTTATCTATCATAATCTATATAAAATCACCTATATTTCCTGGTATAAATACCTCTTTCATATTCAAATACAACAAGGATAAAAATTTTCTATATGAATCGGATTGGCCTGTTTAAGCAAACATCACAACATGTAACCGTAAAACTGAAATTTTGAAGTACTTAACAATTATACAAACGGATGCTCTACCCCTTTCTGCAAAACTAATATTTTTATCCACTAACATTGTTGTACTACTATGTTTGTTTCGTTTACCGGTGATTTAAATCATAATAATCAATAGTGATTAAGTGGTTTTTTGTTAATCTTCTCAAGAACATGGAAATATCTCCTTTCTCACTACTAATCTCAAAAATAGGCTAGGTAAAAACTTCGCGAAAAACTCTATAAAGCGCTTTCACTATTCAACTAAGAAAATCTTGTCTTTAATTTATAATTAAAAGTACAGAATGTTACGAAAAAGTACAGATTTTTATAAAAACAAAAAATATTTTAAGTTTTTTCCATCTAAAAAACACTGAGATTTTGTAAATTTTATACAGTATCCAAACGTCGCAGATTCTGTTCTACCTAACCTTTGACAAGCCTCTATTTTCTTCATAAAAAACATGCATACTTTTTCTCTTTTAGAACTTCTTATAAAGTATTTGAAATCAAGAATCAATAGAATATTATAAGAATATTAAAAAAATAAAGCATTTAATTTATTTATGGTATCATACAAAAAACATTTGTTTTCTCAATTAATCCCCCTAGCTGGATTCGTCTATATTGCACATATTTACAACATGAAAGACACTAAGCAAAAAAGGATTTTATTGAAGGGATGAAACATTACAAAACTCTTATTTAGGAACTTATGACATCCTCTTTTCTAGCAATATCGAGTTATCCCAAAAAACGTATATTTACTAACATAGATTACAGGTGGTGTATTGTGAAAGAAATAGTATTCGTTCAAAATAAAAAAAGACTCCTTATGAAATTCGGATTTTTAAAAAAAGATTTAGTACTTACCATTTCACTAATACTAGCAATTGTAAGCTGCTTAATACATTCGCCAAAGATCGAATATATTAACTTTGAAGTGTTAATTAGCTTATTTAATCTAATGGTGGCCATTAAGGCCTTGGAACAGCTAAAGATATTAGACAAACTTGCCGTTGCCATTTTAAATAAATGCAATAACAGCAGGTCAATATCTATTATTCTAATTTTGTTATGCTTTATTTGCTCCATGTTTGTAACAAATGATGTCGCTCTTCTCACTTTTGTACCAATAACACTTGTCATTAGTAAAAAAACACAAATGAACATGATGGATACAATCATCCTGCAAACAATTGCGGCAAACATCGGTAGTAGCTTGATGCCTATGGGAAACCCACAAAATTTATACCTATACTCTTACTATGGAATTAAGCTCATCCCATTTTTAGGTTCAATCCTGCTTTTAGCTGTACTTGGAATTAGTTTGTTATTTATATGTACTCAAAAACTTCAAAAAACAGATTTGAAAATAGAACTACCTGTTATTACCGTGAAAAATCGAAAAAAAGCTACCGTCTGGATTTTAATACTTATCACTATCATTGCATCTATTTTTGGTGTCATTAATTATTACATTGCGCTAATAGTTACATTAGTGGCAGCATTTACATTAGATAGAAACTTACTATTTAAGATCGATTACTTTCTTCTAATAACCTTTGTCTGTTTTTTTATTTTCATCGGAAACATTTCACATTCGGATGCACTGGAGACATTTGCTCGCGCTAATTTAAGAGGAGATACTTCAGTCTTCTTTAGTTCCATATTTTTGAGTCAATTGATTAGCAATTTTCCTACTTCAATTCTTCTATCAAACTTTACTTCTGATTGGAAAGCTTTATTACTAGGAGTAAATATTGGAGGGCTTGGAACAATTATCGCATCTTTAGCCAGTGTAATCTCCTATAAACTATTCATTCAGGCCAATGTTAAAGAGAGTAAGGCGTATTTAATTAAATTTAGCATTTACAACTTTTCATTTTTAATCATACTTACATGTATACAATACTTTATGTTTAAATTTCTAAAAATTTTTTAAAAAATTAATTCCTTTAGAAAAACCCAAATTTCTCAATTTAATGCTGAGATATTTGGGTTTTAATATAGGTATGTTTAAAGAGCTACAACAAAGTTACCATCAATTTAATATTTTGAGATGTTCTCACAGCGAAAATCTTTTAGCTTTTACGTTGTTTATTAGATTTCAGTTCATTTTTGAAGTCTTCTTCACAAAATCCTTAATGTCCCTCAATTTTTTCCTGCTAATATTATCTTTAATGGTTGAATCTATTTCAATTTTTAATTTTGCAAATGCTGCTCCTACACAATTATAGATACTTAATCCAAAAGCAAGATGTCTTGCAGTACCACTAAATGCCTTTTTAATATCAATGTCAGGACGATAAACGTTGAATTTATCAGGCCTTTCAAATACGTTAGAGTCACAATTTGTTGCACCAATCATACAGTAGTATCCACATAACTAGTTACATTCTCCTTTTTTCTATTGTTAATAGCTTCGTAATAAAAGCTGTTAAACAGCAAAAGTGCGAAGTCTTAAATTAGACTTCGCACCTTATACAAATTTACAATCCGTGAAGATACCAATACAAATGCAATACTAGATACATACTAATCACTCATTATATCTGTTGCTCTTTTAATTGGCCAATGTATAAACAAATCCTTTTACTTAGCCATTCTTCATGATTGGCTTGATTGTTTCTAGATACTTAATCCCTCTATACTCTTTCAAGCGGTAATCCATTCCGATGGAAATTACAAATGACAAAATTTATCCGTTTTTCCTACTTTCTAAATTCAGCAAGTAAAATGTTCTTAAAAACTTCCGGGTTATTAAGGTTTAAACTGTTCGAATTGATAGCGAGTGTATGTTTACCTCCAAGTGTTCCACCAGCAAAAGTGGAAAAACCTGGAACGGCACCCCTGTGTCCCCATACCGAGACACCGTTCGGAAGCTTAATTTCAAGTATTCCAAGACCATATCCGGTTCCCTCTCTATTTGTAGGAACTGTAGTAAGCATTTGTTTTAACTGCTGTTCCTTCAGTAATTTGCCACCTAGTAAGCAAGAGAAGAATTTGTTTAAGTCGTCAGCAGTAGAAATCATATCTCCATCCGAGCTACCTGGGTTAATATAAGTAACATCTTTTAGCTCACTCGCTCCGTCTAGTTGCAAGTAGCCACGGGCATGCTTGGTGCCTGGAATCACGCTTGAATTACCAGGTAGAAATGTATTTGACAAATCAAGCGGTTCAATAATCCGATTTTCAACCTCTTCCGCATAGCTGTTTCCTGTTACTTTTTCAATAAGGATTCCTAGTATTACATATCCTGTATTTGAATAAGACCAACCCTTTCCTGGTGCAAAGTCTGGGGGAAGTGAAATCCCCATCTTTACAAATTCTTCAGCCGTATACGATTTTTTTATATCCGTAATATCGAAGTCTTTTGAATTTATATAATCAGCAATACCACTTGTATGATTCAATATTTGACGGATCGTAATCTGGTTACCATCATATCCGTTTCCTTGAATAACGCCAGGTAACCATTTTTCAATGGAGTCGTCTAGATTCAAACGGTTCTCTCCAGATAATTGAAGTAGAACTGTTGCAATGAACGTTTTCGTCACACTGCCAATGCGAAAGCGAAAATCTGCTTTCATTGGTTTCTTAGTTCTCAGATCCGCTATCCCAGCCGTATAACTCCAAGTTTTACCACCCTTAGAAATTTGAGCGAGTATTCCTGGGTATCCAAGTTGCAGTTCATCTCGCATTGCTTTCTTAACGGAAGTACGATCGCTTTGCGTACTTGTTTGTAACGAACTAGATACATTTTGCGTAGGTTCTGCTTTTACAACTGATGTTGGTGTTATGTATAACAGGGAACTTCCACCTATTAAAAGTGCTAGACTTGCACATGTAATTTTACTGCGTGTTTTCATAAAGAATTCCTCTCTTCTATTTAAATTGTATTGATGGCTAATAGCTGTCTCATATACGAACCACACAGCTATCAACTCTCCCAATGATAAAAGTCAACACTGAATTTGCAATCAACGTACTAATCATTATTTTCACAAACACCATTGTGTTCTAACAATCTCTAAATCACTCTTTTTCTACATACATATTAATCATAGAAATTACTTCTTTTCCTTAAAACACTCTTGTTACTGATTATTTGTTTTATATGTAGGCCGTACTTGTTCCCCCCTTCATGCCTCCTTATATTTTTATCCTACACAATGAAAATCTCTTTTTTCTTACCTATTCCTTACAAATTCCTTACATACAAAATCACTTCTACAATAGGATTGAAGTAGCATCTGTGCCCGAAAGCGCAAAAAACACCGATGCTTTTCGCTTCAGTGTTTTTGCGCTTTACATATTGTAAGATTCGTTTTACTCTTAACAGGTTAAACTGCTGATTTTTTCTAATGCGATTATTCTTCTTGCTATATAAAACAAATTTCATTGTGTTATATGAAACACTATGAAATTTGTCATTAAGGCACATGATTCTAAATTTATTGATGTACTTGAGATGGACTCACTTTTTGAATTTGAACAAGTATATCAAACGCTTTACCTAATGATATATCAACAGTTTTTGGTATATCAGGCCCTTCGGTAGTTATTCCAGCGAAAATTGGATGTTGTTCGTTTAACCAAGTTTTTGTCACGCCGTTCGCCTTACGTAAATCAATAAAAAATTGATCTTTTTTAACTTGTCCAAAGATGTAGTTATAACTGTTTGGATCATCCGATTTTAATGTTCCATAGGGGCCAAATTCACCATTGCTATTCTTCACATTGTATTGTCCTTCATAAACTGACGTTCCAATAGATACGTACCGTTTTCCGTAATATTCTGCTAAATGCTGCCCTGCTACTTTAGGGTATATAAAAGAAAGCATATTTGTTTTCGAAACGTGTCCATTATGTCCCCATACAATGGTTTTTCCTAAATGTTCTTCAGTCCACTTCGCATTTTCATACATTGCAATATCATGTTTCAAATAAAAATCCGCTGGTTTATCAGGAGGTGTCGCTAACATTGTAGTAAACTGTTCAATAATACGAGCATTTTGCTTTATCCATACGAACTCTTTAGATTTCCCATTTAAATGACTTTTATTTTCCTCTAATAAAGCACTAATTTGTTTAGCATCTAAAACATACTTTTCTTTTTCTTCTTTCGTAAGGCTTTCAAAAGTATTCATATCCTTTGTTACAGGAATAAGCCCTTTTATCTTCTCTTCTACTCTAGGCAACAGTTTTGAATTATTCGCTTTAATATATTCTATTATATTATTATAAACATTTTCGTTTACTGATTGAATGTCCATCCCGATGACACGTACTTTCGATTTATGTTTTGGATTAGCATTATATTGCCGAATCCAATCAAGTAAATCTAGCATTTCTTTCGTCTTAAATACAGGTGTTAGATGTTGGCTTGGGTTTCCCTTACCAGTAAGAACATATCGATCAAGTTCCAAGGCCCTGTCCCATCCCTCTTCTAAAACTAGATTGGTAAAGCCCTTTTCAGATACTAAATACTTAACAATGCGGTGTTTCATCGTAAAAACTTCATGAGCCCCATGCGTAGCTTCACCTAAACCTACAATTGAAGCTGAACCTACCATATCCTTAAGTGGTTTCAAATCATTAAGAGATGCAGTTGGATTAGTTGTTTTTAAAGGCTTTGCATGTGCTTCTAACCATTTCGCTATTTGATTTGTATTATAGGGAGCTGTAACAGAAACCTCTGTTTTCGAATCTGCATAAGTATTTCCTACAAAATGAGTCATTGTTATAGCAGAAACAACAATTGCAATAATCATTTTCTTTTTCATAAAAAACCTCCTGAAATATTTACTTATAGCTTTTTGACATACTCTGCCAACTTCCGTTTAAAACATTCATTTTCTTATTACTGTTAAGATACATTTATTCTAGTTCCTAAAACTCACTTATTTCTTAATAGGTTCTTAAGAAATTCTTAATTCATTTATACGAATATAAAACTAAATAAGCTTCAATTCATTGTATTGTAAATTCCTCATTGCATAACATTATAATGTACAGATATTCGTTATAAATGATGTTATCTAAAGTATTCAATTTCAGTATGTATTATTAACGTAGTTAATATATGGTTAATATGAAGTTCCAAATTTTGATTGTTTGTAGTCTCTTTATCATAGAGTTAATTTAGGGGTTATTTTTTGTTCACTTCATTTTTTTCGGCACTCTGCATCTAGACGGTATACCCATTGGCCACAGTTAGACTATTTCAAATCAAAAAAATAGATTACCTGCACACTAAAGAGTATAGCGCACAGGTAATCTAGTTGTTTTTGAGATTAATAAAAAACTAATTTATCTTTTGAATTCTTCCATCAATAATAGACTGAATTGGTTCTTTTGATTTTTTTATATAATCTACTAATGCTTCAAAATCAGTTGGTCCTGTTTCAGCATCTTTACCGTTTTTAAAGGATACAAATCCATCTCCACCTGAAGCTAGAAATGCGTTCGCAACGACGCTGTAAGTTTTAGAAGGAATAATTTCTTCTCCATTTGTTAAGCGAATACTTGTTACTTTTTCTCCATTAGGCTTGTTCGCATCCCAAGTGTATTGGATACCTGAAATTTGAAGCATTCTTGTTATGTCTTTTTGCCATTGTTGATTTAAAATATCACGAATGTCTTGACCTGTTAAATTTACTTTTATTAATTGATTTCCGAATGGTTGAATACCATATATCTCTCCCCATGTAATATCACCAGCATCTAAGTCATTACGAATACCACCAGGATTCATAAGTGCAATTTGGGATTGCATTGTTGTACGCTGAGCATCAGCAACTAAATTTCCAAGAGTAGATTCACCAGCCATATTTTGTTTGCGATCTAGTGGAGCGATAGACTTACCTACAACTTCATTAACAAGAGGTGCGATTTTTGCTTGATATTTCTCCATCTTCTTCTTTATTTTTTTATCAGGCTCTATGCCTTCATGATAAGTTGTAACAATTTCTGCTTTTTTCTCAACAATATCTTGTGTCTTACGATCAATCTTTACATCAACATCAGCAAAAGCCATACCATAAGAATTTGCTTGTACGACAAGTTTATTATTAACAGTTCCATTTACATAGGTGTGGCTATGGCCACCAAAAATAACATCGACTTCTGGATCAGTCTCATTTGCTAATCGGACGATATCACCATTTGTTACGCCGTTCCCATCTGTTATACCTCCGTTATGTGCAAGAACAACGATAGATTTAACGCCTAGTTTTTTTAATTGCTTTACGGATTTGTTAATAGCTTCAACTTCATCTGTAATTTCTACATTCTTTAGCATAGTAGGCATAACAAGGTTAGGAACATCCGTTGTTACGACTCCGATAAAGCCAACAGGAACTCCTTGTACCTTTTTTATAGTGAATGGTGGTAAAAATAAACGACCGGTGGATTTATTATAGAAATTTGCAGCAACATATGGGAATTTTGCTCCTTTAAAATTTCCTGTTTTCTCATGGTATCCACCATAAATAAGGCGGTTCATTTCTTCAACACCTTCATCAAATTCATGATTTCCTATCGTTCCAACATCGAATTTCAAATCATTTAGAAATTCAATTGTAGGTTCGTCTTGTAATAATGCTGAAACAGGAGTACTTGCTCCAACAACATCTCCAGCATGTACCTTTAATGTATTTGGATTTTGTTTTTCACGATCACGTAAATAAGCCCCTAAGTACTCAATTCCCCCTGCATCTTTATTGTTAATTTTTTTTACAGTGTCTAGTTGCCCATGAAAATCGTTAATACCGAGCATTTGTACATCTATGTAGCGATTTTGTTCTGTACTTGCTTGGATTGAAGGCGCAACAAATACACTAGTAAAAGTAACTGTACTTAATGCTAAAGCAACTGGAATAATTTTTTTCAACATAAAATTTCTCTCCCCTAATTAAAATCTGACATAATACGATGTTATTTTAATATATTAAGAGAATTATTTCCATAAAAATTCTACCAATTATAAAAATTAATAAGATTTTATTGTTTTCTGACAAGATATTTCTTCCTCAAAAAATGTACATTTCTTTGTTTTGAGGATTATTCAAAATATTATCTTGATAGTAATATAGCAATACATCTAAAAGACCTAAAAAACTCTAAACAATAAATTTTTGCTGTTAAGAAGAATATTCAATTCGAAACTAATGAAGATTTATCAACCTAACATATCAATACCACCATTTAAAAAGATGCTCCTGGATTTATCCAAGAGCATCTTTTATAAAGCTTTATTTTTTACTTATTTATAATTTATCAACTAACAATTATATAGTTGTAATCAGTCCTTTAAAAATAATAGGAGTGCTTCATTAAATTCTTTAGCATGCGTTGCATTTAGCCCATGTGGACCACCCTTTATTAAGGCTACTTTAGAATTAGGAATTGCTTCATGTGTTAATTTCCCACTATATTCATATGGTACAGTTGCATCAGAATCACCGTGAATAATAAGAGTAGGTATATTAAACTTCTCCAAGTCTTTTCTAAAATCTGTCTTACTAAAGGCGGTAATACAATCAAGTGTTCCTTTAGGTGATGCACTGGCTGCAATATCCCAATTATATAAACGGAATGGCTCACTAACTAAATCTGTTCGATTACCAGCCGCGAAAAATCCCTTAGTAAATTCATCAAGAAATGCAAGGCGGTCATTTATCACACCACTTTTGAATGCTTCAATTGTTGCATCATCTAAGGCCCCTTCAGGATGATCCTCTGATTTGTATAAATACGGAGGAACTGCCCCAGCAAAAACAGCCTTTTCAATACGATCTGTTCCATACGTACTAATATACCGGGCTACTTCGCCTCCACCCATAGAAAAACCAACAAGTGTGACATTTTGAAGCTCTAAATGTTCTAATAGTTGATGTAAATCAGAAGTAAAGGTATCATATTCATACCCTTCCCACGGCTGAGATGATTGTCCAAATCCTCGACGATCATATGTTATAGCTCTGTATCCAGCCTCAACAAGAGCGGGAACTTGGTATTCCCAAGATCGACCACTTAACGGCCAACCATGAATGAGTACAACTGGTTTTCCTGTGCCATGATCCTCATAATATATCTCAATTGGTTCTTGCTTTTCGGTTCCTACAGTAATTTTAGCCATGCTTCTACCTCCCAAAAATATTCCAATATGTATCCTTTTCTTAAATAATCTGGATGAACGTCATAACCTATTCATGCACGTTTATGTTGTGAATTCTAAGTATGAAACTCTATTGTTCCAATGCATTCATTTTCTCCTTTTGGAACAATCCCCCCCCTCTAATACCTTTTGCATCATAAAATAATTACTGAACATTACTCCTATTCAATTGTAATAACAAAAATAGGTGACTATCAATATCGTTCTATCTATAGGATGTATAGGTAAAACCAATCTATTTTATAGTGAAAACAACTATAGTTACGACCTATACGAATTATAGATAATTTAGAATTGATTAACGAATCAGTTTTCAAATACTATAAATTTGTATAGCACTTCATGTTCTGTGAATGCTGCTATAACCAATATTATTGGTCAGCTTAGTTATAAACGAAGAAACTTATGATAGTATCCGACTATTTAAACTTTCTTCGATTACTTAATTTTTAGGAGGAATACATAATGACTGATCTCTATTCTCGTATTAACAAAGATGATGCTGTTGTGCTTTTAGTAGATCATCAAACTGGTCTTATGTCCGGACTAGTACGTGACTATGGTGTTGATGAATTCAAGAACAATGTTTTAGCTCTTGCTCATACTGCTAAGTTTTTTAATTTACCAGTTATTTTAACAACAAGTTTTGAAAACGGGCCTAATGGACCTTTAATGCAAGAATTGGTTGATCTCTTTCCTCATGCACCAAAAATAGCTCGACCTGGACAAATTAACGCATGGGATAATGATGATTTTGTAAAAGCAATCGAAGAAACTGGAAAAAAACAACTTATCATCGCAGGCGTAGTTACGGACGTTTGTGTTGCTTTCCCGGCACTTTCCGCTATAAAAGCTGGATATGAAGTATTTGCTGTTACTGATGCTTCAGGAACTTTCAGTAAACAAGTTGCAGATGCTGCCAATACACGTATGGCACATAGTGGCGTGCAACTTATGAACTGGTTTAGCGTAGCTTGCGAATTACAACGCGATTGGCGCAACGATGTCGAAGGTTTTGGCAATTTGCTTGCTAGCAATCTTCCAGGTTATCAAAATATAATTGGAAGCTATAGAGGCGCTCAGCGAGATCTTAGTAAACAAAATGCATAAATGTATCTCAAGGAAATAGCTTTAAATCACCTTTTTTAAAGTAGATAGTATAAATTTAGTGCTGATTAAATCAGCACTAAATTTAAATTAAAAAGTATAGTAGAGCTTCAATTGACAGAAGATACATTACTTTCAATAAACAATTGAAAAAGGAGCGTTTTATTATGAGTAATTTAGAATTGTTAAATCCGGAGAACAGTGCCTTAATTTTAATTGATTTTCAACCTCAAATGACTTTTGGAGTTGCAAGTATTGATAGACAAACATTGATTAATAACGTTATGCTACTTGCTAAATCAGCAAAAACTTTTAACGTACCTACTATTCTTACTACAGTTGAAACACGCAGCTTTTCTGGTTATTTTTGGCCACAAATTCTTGATATATTCCCAAACCATGAAATTATAGAACGTAGTTCAATGAACTCTTGGGAAGATCCGAAATTTGTTGAGGCAGTTAAAGCAACCGGTAGAAAGAAATTAATATTTGCAGCACTTTGGACTGAAGTTTGCCTTGCATTCCCTGTGCTTGAAGCAATTAAAGCTGGCTATGAGGTATATGCAGTTGATGATGCTTCAGGTGGTACTAGTTTGACAGCACATAACGCTGCTATGCGTCGTGTAGAACAAGCTGGTGCAATTCCAGTGACAGCAATTCAAGTTTTACTTGAATACCAACGTGACTGGGCACACAAAGACACTTATGATGCTGTAATGGAGATTGTAAAGGAACACACTGGTGCTTATGGTCAAGGTGTAGAATACGCATATACTATGGTGCATGGCGCGCTTCCAAGCAGGAAAATATGAAACAAGAAGGAGTAGCTGTCGAAGAGACTTATACAGGGAACACGATGGATGCTGGCAATCCAGTAACAACCATTGTTACATGGGAAATTCAAGAAGGTAGAGAAAAACAGTTTGAAACATGGAGACATGAAATTGAGGCTGCGGCTACTAAATTCCCAGGACATTTAGGTGTAAATCTAATAGTCCCAAGTAACGAATCCAGAGAGTATACTGTTATTTTTCGCTTTGATACGTATGAGCATCTACGTACTTGGCAAGAATCAGATGTTCGCCGGGATTTGTTAAAAACGGCGGAGCAATTTCAAGCCACTAATCCAACTTACAAAACTGAAAGCAGTTTGGCTTATTGGTTTGTTACTCCGAAAACGCCAGTTCCACCGCCAAAATGGAAAATGTCTATCGTTACCCTTCTGGGTGTATGGCCTCTTAGCATGTTAGTTCCTAAAGTGATAGGACCTATTATAAAACATATGAATCCTATTATGTCAGCTTTTTTTGTTTCTGTATGTATAGTGTCCTTGCTATCATGGGTAGTCATGCCGATTTTCGGTAAATTATTTCATCCATGGTTACAAAATAATAGAAAGTAGACGAGGTGTGAACATGAATTTACCGGATATGATCTTATATAACGGAAAAATTACTACCCTTGACCCTTCTCAGCCTGAGGTATCTGCTATCGCCATAACTGATGGTTTAGTCACTGCAGTAGGTGGAGATGAGCTTCTTAATAGTGCCACGGAAAAAACAAAAAAAATAGACCTTAAAAGAAAGAGAGCTATTCCAGGCCTGAATGACTCCCATATACACGTGATTCGTGGTGGTCTGCATTATAATATGGAATTACGTTGGGAAGGCGTGCCATCACTTTTTATTGCTCTAGAAATGCTCAAAGAACAGGCAAGGCGTACACCTGCTCCTCAGTGGGTAAGAGTAGTTGGAGGTTGGTCTGAATTTCAATTTAAAGAGAGACGGATGCCAACATTAGAAGAGATTAATGCTGTTTCTGAAGACACGCCTGTCTTTGTGCTACATCTTTACGATAGAGCACTTGTAAATCGTGCAGGGCTACGTGCACTGGGATACACGAAAGATACCCCAGACCCTCCAGGCTGTTTAATTCAGCGGGATAAAAGAGGTAATCCAACGGGCCTTTTAATTGCTAACCCTAACGCTTCTATTCTTTATTCAAGTTTGGGTAAAGCTCCAGTACTTAATCTTGACGACCAGATTAACTCAACTCGCCATTTTATGCGTGAATTAAATAGATTAGGTATTACAAGTGCCATCGACGCAGGTGGTGGTTTCCAAAATTACCCTGATGACTACAAAGTTGTTGAACATTTAGCCGAGAAGGAACAATTAACTTTGCGTATTGCTTATAATCTATTTACGCAAAATCCTAATCATGAATATGAAGACTTTGCTTCATGGGCAAAAATTGTTTCTCCCGGTCAAGGAAATGATAAGTATAAAATGAATGGTGCCGGAGAAATGTTAGTATTCTCGGCAGCCGATTTTGAAAAATTTCAAATGCCACGGCCCGAACTAGCTACAGTAATGGAAGCCGACTTAAAGAAAGTAATTTCTCTATTGGTGGAAAACCGTTGGCCATTCCGTTTACATGCAACTTATGACGAGTCAATCACACGTTTCTTAAATGTATTTGAGGAAGTTAACAGAGAAATTCCTTTTAATGGGCTACGCTGGTGGTTTGATCATGCAGAAACAATCTCAGATCGTAGTATGGAACGTGTTAAGGCTTTAAATGGCGGTATTGCCATCCAAGACCGCATGGCTTTTCAAGGTGAATACTTTGTTGACTTATACGGAAAGGAAGCTGCAAAGCATACTCCTCCGATTTATCGTATGTTAGACCTTGGTATACCTGTTGGCGCCGGTAGTGATGCAACCAGGGTTTCCAGCTATAACCCTTGGGTTGCTCTTTACTGGATGGTTGCTGGAAAAACCATTGGTGGGCTTTCCATATACGATGAAAAAAATAAACTTGATAGAAAAGTAGCCCTGGAATTATATTCAAAAGGAAGTGCGTGGTTCTCTGGCGATGAAGGTAAAAAAGGAACCCTGGCAGTAGGTCAGTTTGCTGATATTGCTGTATTGTCTGCTGACTACTTTACTGTGCCGGAAGAAGAAATCAAAGACCTTGAATCATTGCTCACCATTATGGGTGGGCAGGTTGTTTATGGAAATAATGAATTTAAAAACTTATCACCTGAATTGCCGCCAGCATCACCTGATTGGTCACCGACGGGCGTTTATGGTTATGGTGGTGCTAACCTAGCCAACACTATACTTTCTCACGATTCCCATGATAACAAGTTACATAGTTGTAGTAACCCTCTCCATCAACACACTCATACCGTAATAGGAAAAGATGGAACTAAATGGGGTATTGGTTGTACTTGCTTTGCTTTCTAAATCAAAACCACCGGTATAATGCCGGTGGTTTTCTTTCTACAATAAGGATATATAAATTCAAAATAGCAGTGTATATCCCTACATGGAATCTGTTACTATGCGATAAGACCGAAGAATTGATTGATTAACTTAACTTGTTTTTGATATCCTTCTCTCCTTGCAAAGTCTGTCCTTTTTTCCTTAATTAAAAGTCAATGGTATCCCCCTTTTTGATCGACTACACCACACATATAAATCCACTGTCCTTCGACTTTAATATAGATTTTAATTTTTTCAATTGTTACACTAGGATCATTATTATTTCTATTACACTGATACTTTTTGAGAATCATTTAACTTCTGCATAAAGATGCGTGCTGCAAAACTTAAAAATTTATCATCAAAGTGTATAAGATTAATATCTTGACTTGGTGTTGGATCAGTAATACGAACTATGCTCAAAGTATCATTATTAACAAAGTTAACCAGTGAAAGAGGTATTATGGCAACACCATGTCCATTGTATACAAGACTCAATAGAGAAATAGAAGATTTTGTTTCTATATTTGCTTCAGATAAAGATAACCCTAAACTCTCACAATATATCTTAATAGATTCACGACAACTACATGAAACCATTACTCTACTGAGCCCTACTAATTCTCGAAAAGAAACAAATGATTTTTCATTCAAAGGATGATTTTTGGGAATTACAAGGACGAGCTCTTCACTATACAAAAGGGTGTTTGTTAATGTGTCTGGAATTTGAGCACTACGTGTAATCCCGAAATCAATATTTTTGTCAACGATTTGATTTACAGCAACTTCGGATTCTATAATCTTTACTACAATGTTGGGATAATGTTGTTGAAACTTCATAATATAGGGTGTTAAATAAGTGAGATCCTCTAATAAACCTCCTATAGTAATCACACCTCTTTTTACACCCTTTAATTCAAAAATTTCATTATAAACGTCATCAAATTGTTTCATGATAAATTTTCCTTTATCAAATAGCAGCTTACCCGCTTCTGTCATTTTGATACCTCTTCCAACTCGATGAAACAAGGGTGTATCAAGTTCACCTTCTAAAACTCGTATTTGTTGACTTAAAGTCGGCTGTGAAATACCTAGAACTTCCGCAGCTTTAGTGAAACTATTATTATTACAAACTTGAATAAAATACTCTAAATGACGTAATTCCATTCTTGATACCCACTCTCCGCTTTATGAAAGATTTATAATTTAAAGGACGATATGTATACATTAACATAACAACTTTATTTCATATTATACCGATTGAAATTACACGCTTTATTCATTTTGTATTATAATAAATTTACTACCATTTATTAATTTTTCCTCCTATTTATTTAAATTATATTTAATTAGGACATTACTAATTCGAGATATATTTCTAAAGATTTATAGTTCTAGTGCATAATACCCTAATTTTTTCAACTTTTCGATTATCATTTTTTTCTCAGTATAGTCCAAACCACCAAATATTTGCTGAATCGCCTCTTTATGCTGGGGAAAAATAATATCCATTAGTTCAATACCTTCTGAAGTAATTGACGCATACGTGACACGGCGGTCTTTAGGACATGGTTTTCGTATTAAGAACCTCTTCTTTTCCAACTTATCCACTACATACGTGATACTACTACTTGCAAGTAATATTTTGTCTCCAATTTTTTGTATAGGCTGATCGCCTTTACTATACAGTAGCTCAAGCACTGCAAATTCAGTTGGATTAAGTCCATAACTTTTTATATCCTCTTCAATACGCTTAGTAATTGACTGTACTGCCCTTGATAATATAACAAATAACTTTAAAGATAAGCTCTCATCGTTAATCACGCTCATAATTACCAATCCTTTACAAGTTATCTTGAATTCGAGATTCATTATATTATCGTCAAAATATTATGTCAATCATTCATTTTAGCTTTATCAATCCATTTATAATTTATTTCTCAACATATGACATATGGAATTAGAAGAAAACAATTGTTACTATATAAGTATCTCAATTACGTTATTTCTTTTAAAGAGAGCTTGTTTTTAATCGCAAGTTCTCTTTTGCCATATTCTAAATTGAATCCGGACAAATTTCAGAGTATATGATATAGTTTTTAAATAAAGATTAGAGCTCTCCTACAGGAAGGAGAGCTCTAATCTTTCATATAAATATTCACCATTTTTATCATTGTGAGGACATCAAAACTTTAACTTGATGGGGATATGGTGCTATCTCAATTAATAAATATTACAAACCATATATCTATCATATTTTTTATAAACAGGATTAATTAGATTTAAAAAAAGATTTCTTTTTCTTTACTCGTAATAAGTCACCTGTCCATCCTTTGAATCGCATATACATATACATACCCGCTGTTGTGAAAATAATAAATAAGAGAGCGATTAAATAGCTATATTTCCATTCTAGTTCAGGCATGTATTTAAAATTCATACCCCATAATGCTCCTAAGGCTGTCAAAGGCGTACTCACAGCAGTTAATACAGTAAGAGCTTTCATAATTTCATTCCCACGATGAGAAGAAACAACTTCTTGTAAATGAATCATCGTGTCTAATTCTTCTTGGTACTCTTTAACAAGTTGTAATCCACGCTCTAATTTTACGTATGTTTGTTTATAACAAAGGGTGTTTGTTAGTTTTTCTAACCAAGCTTCTTTTAGGCCTTGTAACACTTCTTGTATTAAGCGAAACACATGTGTGTTCATAAATAATTCATGACGAATATGATAAATCCTTTCTAAAACTGCTATGTTATTATGATGATAAAAATCCCATAATACATTTCTGAAATTGTTTTCAAAGTAGTCAACCTTTCGCAAATAATGAGATATAAACATTGATAAGATAGCACATAATCCTTCAGCGGAACTATTACAATTTTTTGTACCCATAGGGAAATTATGTATTATTTTTTGGAAATCCTCTTCCTCTTTTTCCTGAACTGTTATCAGTATTCCATCAGCTACGAAATAATGAAGAAATTTTTGAATTTTGGCGTCCTTTTTATCTTGATCATATAAAAACGAACCATATACACAAGTTTGACTTGGTGATAACGTATAAACATATAATCCATTTTCACAAGGAGAACTTATTTTCTTTACAAATTGAGCGAAATAAGATGTTACATCACGAGGGATTATAGAAGAAAGTTTTTCAAGCTCACTAGTTTTCACATGATACCAACTCCATTTCGTCATTTTTATGCATTCCATATTATTCTTCCTTTCTAAATAGTTTTATGTTTGATTGAATCATATCCGTAATACGAAATTTGTATGTAGGTATTCATGTCTTGGAGGAAGAGTTTTTAGATCATCTAAATTACAAAATAAATAACATAGGAGGTCTTATTCTTTTAAAAGGAAGACCCCCTATATATTAGTTATTTTTATTTTCAATTTTAAACATTTCCTCTATACAAGCACTTTTTATCTTTTCTTATAAAGAATTTATTATATGTGGAAAATAAGCTACATAATTTGGCACGTCTATTCAACGAACTCCATTTCATTCGTTATTATAATTTGGATTCATATGCAGATTGATTGGTAATGTCCTCAAATACTTGACTCCCAATAATGTAGTATCCATGGAGTGCAGCCTCTTCCGAAGCGTCTACCATACGGAAAGAAGAAATTTCACTTTGCATTTTTTCAATTCGTTTTTTGTGGAGATCTACTATTCCTCCTGTCCAAATAATAGTGTTATACTGTTCTAACTTAAATTGTTCTTGTAATACACGCATGACGTCTTGGAAGTGTGCATCCAACTCTTTTTGAATCAAAGTATGAACCTGACTTGTCTCATGATTTTCTTCTCGACATTCATATCCTTTTTCTAATATGTTTGGCATGTCGTTAATATGCAATTGATTACTTTCACCCTCATGATTCTGCACGATATTCTTAATATTTTTCAAAGGCTTGCTACATCCTAGTTCCGCCTCATAATGATTTAAAATGACATTCTGTTTCATATCTGTCATTTCTACTGTACGAAATCCGCCATCAATAATTAAGATGCGATCTCGTTCCTGAATGATTCCCTCTTTTAAGAAATAGGCATGTAAAGCGACCGGTTGCTGAAGAATCAAAGCATTTTCCACCGTAATATGAATAAATTTCCCATCAATTTGTACGGAAGTCTCTTTTTTTAGTGCACGTTGTAATTGCTCATGCTGACTACCAAAACAAGTAACGGGGAGCCCAGTAACAACTAGAGGTAACACGACATTTTCTTTATAATCCTTTGCAATGCAACCAAATATTTGTTGTTTAAATCGTTCGCTTTCATAATAATTTTCTATTTCTTCGTCAAATGGAGGAAGAAACGAAGCGTCAGATTGATGTGCTTCATTTCCCATGTAGTATGCAAAATCTAAGTCTATAAAACTTACCTTTGTTAAATCTTCACTTTCAGCATGATTAGGTACAGGGGCTAGTGTGGAAGCTTCACTCTTGATTGTCATCTCAGAATCTACATCCTGTCGATATGCCCTTTTGGTAAAGCCAATTCCTACATCAATTGCATACAGAGATTTCATACTTTTTTCCTCACTTTCTATTTTTAGAATTAAATCTAGGCACTCTCTTCTTTCCCTTCTTTCACATATTTCTTTTCATTTTTCGTTTTTTCCCCGTCTAAGTTCTTACTATTTTCATTTATTTCGTAATCCTTTTCACCTGTTTTCTTTTTATTATTTTCGTTTTCTGTTAAGTCTTTAATGGTAGAAATGACAACTGGTGTGGCTGTAAGCAGTTGTGGTAATGTTTGTTTTGCAACATTAGCTGCAGTTACAGAAAATTGTTTACTTGTCTCAGTTACCTTCTCCAATGTTTCCTTTATGTTTCCTTCTTGTAGTTTTTCTTTTACGCTTTTTCCTTTTGTTTGTATAGCTTTCCGATTTTCTTTTTTTAATAGGGAGACTATGACTCCGGTCGTAATTCCAATCACAGCATATTTAAATATTGTATGTTTCATTTTTCTCATCCTTTTCTATTTTTATTTTCTTCCATGCTACAAACTAAAATAATTCCCTTACCTATTTATCAGATGTTGCAATCTATTACAGAGAATGATAGTTTTGCGGCTGCCTAGCATTCGCCATTGGTACTTCAGCTGTTACTAGGAGTAAAATCTTCCCTTGATCTAGTTTTTCTTCATATAAGTTAGCTTCCTCCTTCGACAACCCCATTTCTTCCATTTGATTTCGAAGTTCGTCCCCTTTTTTGGAGAAAAAGTTGATAATACTTGTTCCCAATCCTTGTTCTTTTACTCCAATCGTATTTGTGTTTGTATCATCCGCAATCCTTTTTGTTATATGTTTTTCATGTGCTAAAACATAAATGTCATCGTGGCGAACCCCTTGCAATTCTAGCTCTTTTACTTTCATAACTACTTCCTGTTCATTTTGATATTCATAAACTACCGTTTTTCTTTCATTCGTATGCATCGTATCTTTCCTCCTTTAGATTTTTTATTTTTTTATTTAGTTGTTATGTAATATGTAATACACCTATTTTAAAGATGTTAAACCTAAATTTTCAAAAAATTTTACACAATAGGTTATTCATGTTTTTAATATCAAAGAAATGTCACAAGCACTTTGCTTTGATAAAAGCGCTCCAAATAACGATTTGTTTGGAAGGTAAGCCCATTGTTTTATAGAAATCATAGCAAAATAAAAAAGCACTCCTTTTCAAAGAGTGCTTTAAAAAAACATACAACCTAATCAAAATATTTCTATTTTGATTACGGAAAGAAAGTCCTTATTAAAACATATGGTTGCTAATTTAATTGCGATCTGCCTTGCACCCAAGCAGCAATATCATTTATAACATACTCAGGGATATTAGCAGGACTATAATATTCATCTGGCTTACTTATTTCCCCATCACCCTCTGTAAAGAAATGATTTAACTTTGGATATAGTCGATAATCTACGTTATCTCGTTCTTTTAATTGTTCTTTCCAAAGAGGAATTTCAATTTTTGATTGAACTTGATAGTCTCTTTCTCCTTGAATAATAAGAAGCGGTGTCTTTTGTTCTTTTGACATTTCTGCCGCTTTAATTTTCCGTATAGAATCCCAAAATACTGCTGACCCTAAGTAAAAATCTTTTGGGGGATTCTGACCAGAGAAATTGGGATCATTTAATAATTCAAATTGCGATTTGTAGAATTTATATTGATCCAGGTTCATTGCTCCAATAGAGAAAAGGTACTCAAATTGATCTAAAACAACGTCTTGGATCGTACGAGCTGGCCCTCCCATTACAATTGCTCCAGCAATATTTTTATTTTGGTCTTTTTCAATCATTTTCGGAAGCATCATTCCACCTTGACTATGACCAAGAATATATATTTGATTCTTATTTATTAGAGGCTCATTTTTAAGAAATTGAGTTACAAGAAGAGCATCATCTGTTGTCTCTTTATCAACTGTATAAAAGGGACTGAATTGTGTTTTCAACCCATGTTCATACGTTCTTTTATTATAGCGAAGGACAGCAATTCCCTTCGATGCAAGACCTTCAGCTAAATCGCGAAATGGTTTTAAAGCAAACGCTGTTTCATCCTGATCAGTTGCTCCTGATCCTTGAACAAGAATAACCGCTGGAAAAGGCCCCTTTCCTTTTGGAACCGACAATGTTCCTGGTAATGGAAATGCACCACTTCCAACTACTACTTCTTTATCAACAAATGACTCAGGCTTACTATATGATGGACGCTCTGCAACAGGACTAAACGACATGCTGAGTTGAAAATCGTCTATTTTTCCAGATGGATCTAGTTTAATTAGTAAAGGTACAGTCATTTTTTCAAAAACTAATTGAATCTCCACATTTGTATGAACAGGATTTGTCTCTTTTTGTGTAACCTCTCCAATTTCTATAAAAGAACCTGCTTGTAATTGCACTGGGAGTCCCTCCCAATAGCTTTTCAGCCATTCTTCGGATATTATTTTCTGTAATGACCTTGAGGTTAAATCAAATGCAGATTTATAATCTTCACTATTCATATGGCGAATAAATGAAAGAGTAGTAGATATAATAGGATTTTCATCATCACTATTGTCTACTTTTTTTATAGTTGTGTTTGCTTCCTTTAATTTCGAACTAAATTGGTAGTTAAACGGATAGTTATATGTAACAGGATATAAGCTTGTTTTCAATACTTCCGTATTCCGTCCCTCATACAAACTTGAAGAACTCGTAAAATTTTCAGGTGAAATTACTTCCTCCGCATATGTGACTGAAGGAATTGCTATTGTAAAAATTGCACTGACAAGTAATAACTTATTACTTATTCTTCTTTTCTTACCCATAATTATTGATTCTCCTTCCAAAATTTAAAATTTCTAATAGAACATGCCAACTATAAGGAAAATAAAAATTATTAAAGAGATTAATAATCTATTTTACGATCCCCCCTAACTAGTTAAAAATCTATCATTAACAAACTTCAATAAAAAATGCCTTCCCCCTCTTTTTTTATCATTGGATTTTTCAGTGACATAGAAGCGCAGCGCTGCATTACATGTAACTGACCCATGGGGTTCTCTATTCTAAAAGAAAGCAGCACCCCACAAGATACTTTCTTTAATTGTTCTCACTCTAATTTATTTAGATAATTCTCTTATTACTGTAAGATACATTTATTCTAAATCCTAAAACTCACTTATTTCTTGATAGGTTCTTAAGAAATATCAAAAAATAAAGAAAAAAGTTATTTGGTTATTCATTCCGCAAGCTTAATGCTCAAGTTAGTTTTTTTCACATGGTGAAACTTTATTAAGAAAACTTTAAGGAATTTCCCTCTATATTTATAAGAATTTTTTTCTATACTGAAGCATGTAAATGAACAAGAGGAGAAACGATAATGAGAAAATTTGTAATTTGCATATTAGGAATAGGCCTTCCTATATACTTACTACCTTTCATATTACGCGGGGATTTAGACAGATTTAATCCGTTTGCTGAAGAAAAAAATGTATATGCCGTTGCGAAAGGATATGGTGTTCCGGATTATCATCAAAAAGGAAAAGCTATGTACTCACTAAAAGCTGTTGATGAATTAAGCAATGAAAAAGAATATAATGTTGGAACGAACACGCCTAATGATTTTATAAGAAAAACTTACTTAAAAATTCATGTGAAAGGAAAGTATGTGTATTCTTACGATATTATTTCTAAAGAGGATATTCCGGAGAAAATAAGGGGACAATTGGAGATAGCAAATAAATAAAAGAGCCAATTCATACGATTTGGCTCTTTATTCTCTCTCCCATCTACCGTTTGGATAATTCTTTCGGTAGATTTATTAAATTCGTTATCATTGTTTCAATAACCATTCTTCAATTACTTTCACTGTTTCATCTCGTTGTGCTTTTGCCGTAATTAAACTCGCATTATCACCTTTTTGCTCACCATACATGCCAAAATGAGCATGATTGCCCCCTTTTATCATGTGCATAGTTGTATTCTTTGACATGAACTTTTTATTGTTCTCTATTTTTTCTACAGTTGCTAAAGCATCTACTTCCCCGTAAATTGATAACATTGGAATCGACTTAGTAGAGAAGTCATCTGCAGGATACGAACCTAAGAAAATAATCCCGTCTACCTTTTCTTCATGTTGAAAGGCATACCTAGAAATCATAGCTCCACCCATTGAATGCCCAGCAACATACCATTTTTGAACTTCCGGATACTGTTCAATTACACTATCTACCTCATTTATTCCAAATATCGCTAAATTTAATGGTAACTTAGGCATTACTACAAAATGCCCATCTTTTGCAAGAGCTTCTCCTAAGTAACTATAAGCCTCGGCTTCTACTTTAGCTCCTTGATAAAAAATAACTCCTATTTTTGCATCTTTCTCTCCAAAAACTATATAATCTGCATCTTTTTTATCATCTACTAAAGACAAAGCCTCTTTCGTTGGTTTATAAGTAAACTGAGACCAAGTTAAAAAAGTAATACTTCCGATCATTAAAATACCTACTACAGAGTACAGAACAATTTTTATCCATTTCTTCACACATATGACCTCCCTAAGATGTGTATATTCTATACTTTAGATTATCATTAATAAACATAAAAACTCGAGCATTTTCTTTGTGCTCAAGTTTTCATTTACGTCTTTAATTTATACTATAAATTGTCCAAGATAAATATGTAGCAAATGCAGACCATAAAAAATATGGGATTAGCAACCATGCCGATACTTTAGATAAATTGGAAGAAAACATAATGAGAAGTAACGTAGTAATAGCGACTAGTAAACAATCTACTGTTGCTAAAAATAAATTTTTTTCACTAAATTGAAAGTAGCTGAACGCTTGATTACATATATAATTTAAAAGGAATAAAAACCAAAATGTTTTTGACTTGAATCCATAGTTGTTGTAAATAATTGCAACTGATAATGCAATAAGTCCAAATAATACAGCCCATATCATTCCGATTGTCATACCAGATGGTGTCCAAGACGGCTTTTCTAACGCATCATACCAAGTACGATCAATAGGGAATAAAACACTAGAAACATAAAACAAACCATATGTTAGTAAAAATACTATAATACTAGATTTTTTCATAAACATTCTCCTTTTTACTAGAAGATTATAGAAACTTTATATGATTAGTATGTCCTTGTAATGGATAAAATTCTAATATTAAAATTCAAAATACATATTGTTTAACCTATTTCATACAAATTCTTTCATACTTTTATATGCACAAAGGGCTCTCTCCCGTGCTGCCTTATGATCAACAATCGGAAAAGGATATGTATCCCCAAGTTTTATATTGGATTTTTGTAAAATATGCTCAGGTGCTTCCCAAGGCTTATGTATATATTTGTTTGGGATATCTCTTAATTCTGGTACCCATCTTCTTATATACTCTCCATTTTTATCAAACTTTTCTCCTTGTGTGATTGGGTTAAAAATACGAAAGTACGGTGATGCATCTGCTCCACTTCCAGCAACCCATTGCCATCCCATTGTATTATTTGCAATATCAGCATCTAGTAGTGTATCCATAAACCATTTTGCTCCTTCTTGCCACGGAATTAACAAATGCTTTACAAGAAAAGAGGCTACAGCCATTCTTGCCCGGTTATGCATAAAACCTGTTTGCCATAGTTCTCGCATTCCCGCATCAATAAACGGATAACCCGTTTTCCCCTTTTGCCATACTCTTAATAACTCCTCTTCCTTATCCCACGGGAAATTTTCAAAGCTCTTATTAAGAGGTTTATATACTGTAAATGGATAATGATATAGTAAATAATAAGAAAACTCTCGCCAAATTAATTGACGTATAAAGCTATTAACTTGTTTTTCAAAAAGACTACATTGTCTTTCGGTACTTTTATTTATTAAGTAATGAAACATTAGCTTTACTGATATTTGACCAAATGAAAGATACGGTGCCAACATCGAATGGACATTTTGACCTGGAAAATCTCTTCCTTCACTATAAGAGACTAATTTACTAGAGAAAAATTTCTTGAATGTTTTATATGCCCCTTCTTCTGTCGGATCCCATATTACTTCCATATGAGATGTCCACGGTATAATCGGCAACAATTGTAATTCTGAAACAGATAAGCTTGCTGGTAAAGAGTTCCCCCACTTTATACTCTGCACTCTGCTAAAAGGTTTAGGTATTACCTGCTTTTGAAATGCATTGTAAAAAGGCGTAAACACCTTATATTCAGTGTTATCTTTCTTTTTAATAATCCACGGTTCTAATAATAAATGCGAATTAAATTCTTTACAGATAATACCTTTATCCTCTAACATCATTTTCATTTTTTGATTAGATTGTAATCTGTCCGGATCATAACAAATATTCCAATATACAGCCGTTATATCTAATTGCTCTATGAGAGAAAGTATTTCTTCCTCCGTACGTCCTTTACGAATTATTAAAGTAGAGCCCAATGCCTCAAGTTGCTTCTTTACATCTATTACAGCATGGTGCAACCACCACTTTGACGCACTTCCTATTGAAAAAGTTTCATCTTGTATATATACAGGAAGAACCTCACCAGACTGAACAGCCTCAAATAGAGCTGGGTTATCATATAAACGAAAATCTTTTTGAAACATAACAATAATTTTATTTTGCATGGCTATCCTTTCTAATTCTTAAAGCACAATTCATTCTTTATTAGAACAAATACTTCTGTTATTTTTAAATGATTATAAGAATCATTTTTTGTAATTGCAAACAAACTCTTCTATCTTTAATGGATTTTTCCAACTCTTAATAAAGATAAAAATATAATGCACTTTGTACTTATCTTAAACTCTTATAAAATAAAAAAGAAAATGGAGAGAAAGATGAAAAAACAATTTTATAAACAATCAAACTTAAATACATCTATAGATTCAACAATCCTATGGACTTTTCAAAACCAAAATGCCATAAATACACTTTTGAATGAAGGTAAGCTTATAGCCGATCCTATTTTTGTTAGTAAAGAAGATTGCACAGCATATAAATACATTGTAAGACACATGAAACAGAAAGGTATTGAATTTATTATAGATTTACCCATTTGGGCATGGCATTCATGCAATGGTTACCAAAAGAAGCCTACTTATGAGACTGCAAGAGAATTACTATCAGATATTCAATTAGAGAAAGAAATATACCTCATCGAATTCACATGTCCTAATTTTTTATTCATGTTAACAAACTATAGCCGATGGTGCGACATTTATTTTAAACTTACTGGCAATCCTAAAGCAAGTGTAACAAATGATGAAGAAAAATACTTATTTAATCTTTACCCTACCATTGAGGAAGAATGGGAATATCATCATATCCAAGCAACTCTACCCTACCTAAAAAAAGAATGGATTATACAAATAACTGAACTTAGTAAAATGAATGGATTTAACAAATAATATTGTTTATGAATGCTTTATTTAAGCATTCATAAACATAACAAATAGTCACATGAAACTAATACATTTAAAATAGCTTTTTTTATAATGGAATCCTAAATATGCTCCTTACTACTATGATTTTGTATACATGCAGTTTACTCATTTAGTTTTGGTCTAGTTTGTAAATATAAATTCAAATCTGGACTTGAACCGTTAATAATTATATCTCGAACAATTTTAGAAAGTACCATACTATAAACTAATCCATTATCTCCATACGCATAGATAAAGTGACAATTTGGAAACTCTTCATACATTCCAATTATAGGTAAACCATCATGAGTACCACCATAAAAAGCACTTAAATAAAATTCAGGTTCAACTGTTATATTGGGAAAGAGCTTATTAAATTCATTCACTAATTTCTCTTTTTTATGGATTAATTTTGAATCTCTTTCTTGAGCAATGTTTGTATCTTCATCTAATCCACCTATAATAATCCTATTATCTACAGTAGTTCTCATATAAATATATGGTCTCGCAGTTTCCCAAATGAGAGTGCGTTTATACCAAGAAGATAAATCTTCCACAGGATTAGTAACAATTGCATATGAGCTAATCAGTGTAGCGTTCTTTTCCTTTTTAAATTCCAATCCTTCATATCCTGCAGCCACAATTACTTTATTGGCAGTAATAGAATTGCCCTCCTTTGTATAAAAGATAGCACATTCTTTCTCTAACTTTTTGCCAACAATCTCTGTATCTTCATAAATGTGAACTCCTTTATTAGAGGCTTGTTCTAATAAACTATGTGTAAATTTATAAGGATTTATTTCACCATCATTATACGTATAAATAGCTGCACGTTTTTTAAATGGATATCTCTGTCCAATTTGTTTTTCTGATAACCAAGCCGCTTTAAAATCATGCTTATGTAAATAATACAGTTCCTTTTCTAATTTCTTTATATCCTCTTCATAACTTGCATAATATAAGCTGTCACGTCGTTTAAAGTCAGAGCAATAAGGCAAGTTTTGATCAGCATATTCAATATCATTAATAGCTTGTTCACATAATTTCATATGCTTAACTGCATACTCTTCCCCAAATGTATTTACAAGTTCAAAAAACATCTTATCACCTAAATATTGAATAAGTGCTGTATTTGTAAGGTTACTTCCATGTCCTACCTTTCTTTTATCAACGATAACAATATTTAAATCTGATTCACTCAAATAGTATGCTGATTGAGCACCCGAACTTCCTGCTCCTATTATTAGTACGTCACATTTTATATCTTCGTCCAAACGAGGATAAGAAGGTGTATTAGAAAAAGTCGTGTTCCAATATAATTTCCCTTTCTGTAAATCCATTTTAATTGCACCGTCCTAAATAAAATAGTTATATCCCCATCGGTATCTCCAAATCATTCTTACTATATACTTCTTATCAAAATTATCTTGCTATCATGAATAAAGGTTTTCATAAACCTAAAAGCCTTGTCTTAAAAATTTTTTCGAAAAAACGTCAAATAATTTTTTATTTTTATTATAAAAAGAGCAAAAGATCTCCATTTATAGAAGATTTCTTTTACTCTTTTTTAAAGGAAACAACTCCAAATATTTAACATATTATAGTATCTACTAAATAAAAGTTGCTTATCTATCGATAACTTACACATAAGAATGCATTTGTTTCACTACTTTATTAACAGAAACTTTAACAACCGTTTCTTTTTCCCCTGTTCTATCAATCTTGAAACCATGAACTTTAACATCAGACGGTACTAGTGGATGATGACAAATCATATCTATACTCTTCTCAATATTTTCACTAACATTTTCTTTTCCACTTAGCCATTCATCAAGGCTACCACTTGAAAATTCAGGCATGCAATTTTCAAAGAGATAGTCTAGTTCCCTGTTATTTTTTATGGAATTACGTTGAATTTGTAGATTAACTACATCAGTTTCTTTATCCTCTATTCCTACAACGAAAATTTCTTTAACATTTTCTTGATAAATAGCAATAATAATAGATCTCATTATATCTCCATAAGGATGCACAATTACAGAATCGTAGCTGTGTATAGTCAACATGTTTTCTTGTTGAATGTTAGTTACTTGTTGGATAATAGGCTCTATTTCATGTTTAATGTCTGTTAACAATAAAACTTTTTTATTCTTTGAATTCATATGGGGCACTCCTTCTTCATTATTTTATTTATGAAACTTTTAAGCTAGTAACAATAGTTGATAATTCATTACATGATTGTTACCAGTTTTTCCAGTGTCCCTCTGGATCAACACTTGCAAGTCTAACCCATCCATTTTGAACTTTTTCTCGAAATGTGAAATCATTATTTAGCAAACGTTCTATATATTGACTAGGCGCTTGAATTACAATTAGTAAACGAAGTGGTGAATGATACGTCTCACTATCTGACTGCATAACGGATTGCCAAGGTAAGCCTGGCAACAAATCACTTGCATTTCCCTGCATAACACCTAGACCCGCGGTTACAGTTTGGGTTGTTTTGTTTCCACTACCATAATAATGAGGAGCTACAGTTGAAGCGTAATATTGTAGATTTATCCACTGAGCTACTGTTCCTGGTCCTGCAATAATGTTAGCTAATATATCGCCACTTTCATCCTGTTTCCAATCATAATTATGAAGGAAAGCCCTACCTTCTAAGTCACAATCCTGAGTTAATTCTCGTTGCCCGATAATAAAAGATGCATTACGAGCTAATCCCCATTCTGGACGTATTTCACTCCAATCTTCTGCAAATCGATGTGCCTCTTTACTCGCATTTTTTATTTTCGTTTTAAAATTTGGTAATTGCGTTAAACGCTCTCTATTTGCATGTTGGCTCACATTTGGCATAATCGATTCGATACAATCAAATGCTTCTTGCGCAGTTTCCGAAAGTTCTGGGACGTAAATCCATTCCAATTCATCCACTGTTGTTTTATGTTCAGCTGCTGCAAAAATGGTATCCTCAGGAATTTTAATACCTTCCACAAACAACGCCTCTCTCACTTCTGGGAGATTACATAAAGTAGCAAAAACTCTTGCATTGAATCCTCCTGCTGCTCCGCCACAAGCACCACACTCAAGTGCTGCAGCATAAGGATTGTTCGTACTTTGACTACTATGTCCGCACATTACAACTAAAGGAGCAAATTTTTCTGTCAGTCCCACCATTTTTAAAGCTTGACGCACATAGTTCACTTTTTCTTCTTTCGTAAAACCGATAGGTATCTCCCCCTTTGTGTCATGAACATGATTAAGCGAGAATGTTGTATCAGGTTTTTGTAACATAGTTTTACGAAGGTTACGAATGAAACCACCAACTCCTCTTGGGACAAAGCTTCTTGTCACCATCTGTAGACCAAGTAAAGGACCACTTAACTCAGGTAGCGCCATACTTGTCAGTACGTTCTGTTTCATCGTTTTAAAAGTATAACGTACCGAACTGCCTACCCTCTTACGTTGCTCATAAGATTTAAGTTCATTTTCATTTGTGAGCTCTTTTATTTGATGTTTCGGTTTGAGTATAACTGGCAAAGAAGGATGGTTGTTATTACTACCTAGTTCACTAGTTGCAATTGGTAACCCAAAGAAACCAGCTATTCCAAATGTTTCAAACGGACCTAATTTTTCAAGGTGGCGACGAAACGGTTCTGAACGTACATCAATACAGAATGCTAATTGAGCTAATACACGCTTTTTATCATTGGTTGCACGTTGTGTAGAAGCAATCTTCTCCCTTAATTGCTCTGCATGCGTTTGTTCCCAAGCTTCCAGCCAAAGTTTCTTGCGAATATTTTCATCAAAACGATAAGCGAATACTAATAATTCACTTTGTTCAGTAGCAGGCATTTGTAACCATTCCCGTGTTGAAATATTCCCCCAATAAATCCAAGAAGCTATAAGTGGGACGATCGAAACTTTTTTCTCAACCTTTTGATTTTTTAAAGGTAAATAAGGTTTTACAATAGCCAGCTCCATAGAAATTCGAACTGCTAAATATTCTATGAGAAGTTCCTGTTCCTGAATTGATTGTTGTGAGCGCCATCGTATCATTCCTGCCCACCCAGGCAAAGAAAGTAAGTGCCCTTCAAGGTAAGATTGTATGTTAGATTCAGAAATTCCTAGTTCAGATAATGCTCTCGCTAAAGCTACTTCGGCATCTTGTGGCCAATTTTTTAAAACTTTACGCTCATTTTTACTGAGCGCTGGATCAAATTTAATAAGGTGTTGCCATGCGCGATAAAAACCTTTCTCACGATTTGGCATCGTCCAATTTGATCCGGAGTCATCAAGATATAATTTACACCATTTAATGATATGATAATTAAGAACATCAGATAGGTTTTCACTATTTTGATTCTCTATAAGCGAACTTATTGGCTGCATAACAGAGGCTTTCATACTTGCTGTATTTATATAACTCATTTCTTCTGCCAATTTATTTAATTCTGGCGATGATAATAGACTAGAAGGTAATTTTTCTAACTTTAAAGCTGCTTGGCAAAATCGCTCTGCTTTCTCTCGCGGAATATTAAAAGATTGTGAATCCAGCCAACGAGACAAACTCATTTGTAAAAATGATTCCTCAATCTCACCTTTTGCTTTTGCCGAATGAATCATGGAGGCACTAGGATAAATATCCACATTACGAGCTTCTTTTAACCAATTTGCGACTTGTTCAAATGATTGCTTTTCAAGTCCCATCCAAGGGTGGTGAGCTGCAAACGTAGAGATAGGCCAAAGTGGTGCAATAACTCGGCTAGCAGATGCAACTAAATCATTTATATTATTTTCTTGCATATCAATGTTTGTATCTTTCTTTAATATTGACGGTATGCTCATCACGAATTACCTCCCTTTGATACATAATGTTTCAGATAGCTTGGGTGACTTTCTACTGACTTTCGTCTCGCCTCACCTACTCGAACTAACCAAAGATAAAGTACAGCGAATAAAGTAGAAGATTGATGACGAGTAACGAAAGTACTAATAACACTACTAAATAGTAAAATACATATAACAAAGATAACGGCTGGAGCTGAAGGTTGAACACTTTGATAAATATCAGTATGCAACCATTTATAAAGAGAATTATGAACGGTAAAGTAAATGAGAGAAAATCCAATCAAAACAATTACGCCAGCAATTCGTCCCATTCTTCCCTCTCCAAAAACAACAAGCTGTTTCCATGAAAAGTATAGTGACCAGCCTAAGATTAACGCACTAACTAGTTGATACCCCTCTCCAGAAGTCATAAACCAGAAAGTAATTGCTATAAATAATCCTAAAACACGCCCAACTATAATCCATAAATTGGACATCTTTTCATTAGACTGATTCACTACCCCAAAACGTTGCACGGAAGAACCAGCTTGTAAAAATAGTGTAGCTTTAAACAAACCATGTAAAATTAAATGAATAATAGCCGCTAAATAGGCGCCTAATGCACATTGAATAAGCATAAATCCCATTTGTGCAATAGTTGAACCTACTAGCTGACGTTTATAATCAACTTGGACTAAACTAATTCCTGTACCTATTAAGATAGAAATACTAGAGAAAATTAGTAAAATTATTTGTGCAATATCATCATGAAAAAGAGGTGAAAATCTAGTTAACATGATACCACCAGCATTTACTAAACCCGCATGCATAATAGCTGAAACAGGAGTTGGAGCAACAGCAGACTCAATTAACCATCTTTGAAAAGGCCATTGTGCTGCTGGAATCATCACCGCTAATATAATTAATAAGTTAATTCCTGTTCTCTCCAATGTTCCATGTAGCACTACATTTTCATTCGTTAAAACTGATGTTAACTGCCACTGTCCTGTTACTTGAAAAAGCCAAATGATAGCTGATAGTAAGGCAATCCAACTTATTGTAAATAGGTAGCCAGAGATTTTAGTTGCTTCACTAACTACTTTCCACCCTTTATTTAGCCCTATAAGTAGAACCAATCCTATAAGCGTTGCTCCCCAACAAATGAGCATTAAGCGAAGATCATCACTTAACCATGCAACCGAAGATACACCTGTAGTAAATGTAAAAAGTGCAAAGTATTTTCGATATGAACGATCTCCCATTAAATAACGTACAGAGAAACGCTGAATGATTAAACCAATTGTAAGAACAAAGAAAGCCATTAACCAAGCTAAAGTATCTAGATGCCAAGGCCCCACAACTCTATCTCCATTGTTATTAACAAGTGCGAGTAAAGAAACCAATGAAGGTAAAGCAGCGATACCAATATGGATATGAACAAAACGTAAAGGTATCCTTGCATTTAAAAATAATAATCCACTTAGCCAAGAAGCACTAAGCGCCATAAAAAATAAAGTTAACAGTGTTGATGAACTCAGCGAAATTAACATGTTAAATACTCCCTTCTAAGCGAAAATAGCCTATAAAAATTCCTTTTCATTACGATAGTTTTTTAAATTTCAATTTTCATTCACTCTTTTTCGTGCATCGTTTTTTCCCATAAAAAAAACCGACAACTTCCATAATTCAATGATTTTATATCATCATTGAATTATGGAGATTGTCGGTTTCACTTCAACTAACTTCAATAAAGTTTTTTGAAGAGCTCCCATTTTATAGAGGATAGTAATGTATGTATTACTCCTATTAAAAATAACAGTATATCTCTGATCTCCTAGATTATGCAATCAATATATCAATTTATGTTATGCGCTATCTTTCAATTAAGAAACTTTTTCATTTAGTCAATATTACATATTAAAAAAATGCTAAAGCCTTAATTATAGCAAACAGTTAAAATAAGCATCTATTAATTTTTTAAAACAATTATAAGATAAACTATATTAAGCAGTTTGTCAATTTATTTATCAGTTTTTTTGAGCGTTATTCCAATTAAAATTCAGTATACGTAAATAATTTCAAGTTATTAATTATTATCATGTTAATAAATTTAAATAAAGCGCAAAACTTTTAGGTTTCTTAATTATCTCCCACTAACCCTACGGTGGTTTTAATTTTTAAAATTTTCCCTCAAGATTATGAAACAATTTAAAAATCATTACTCGTTCACCAGTACGGGAGCTTATATCCGTATGAAAACTTTTCACTTTTTCTCCAGTTAATTCTAGTATAATCTCTTTCAAATCTTCAATTCCAGATTCAACTAGCTCCGAACGATTTTTCTTTATCGTTAGCATACCGTCTTTTGTTTCGCAAACCGTATATTCAGCCGGCGTTAAAATACCTTGTAAATTTACGATAATCATATCCCGTAATATATCTGTCTTAACGGATATAGACCCGCGTCCTAGGTAGTCCTTTTCCCAGTGAGTAATTGCTTTGCTTATCTCTGATTCAATAGAGCCTTTTGAGTTTTTCATCTTTGTATCCTCCTTCAATAAAATGTAATTACATTTATAATTACAATAACAATATAATAATCTGGATTGATTTTATTTTCAATTATTGAGAAGAATTTATAGGAATCGTTGTCATGTATCCTTTAGTATTAAGATGAATTTTTATATTGTAATATACATTTTTTTGATTATTCCCCGATAAAATACTCTTACTATAAAGACTCTGTTGCATAGATTTCAAAAAAGGACATTCCAGAGAAAATAAGAAAACTCTTGTAACGTAATATACAAACAAAAAATCCTACACTTATGAGTAGGATTTTTCTCTTTTTATATTAGTCAAAAAACTAAAAGTATACCTGCCCTCCAAACATATTACCGATTGGGTTTATGCATATTTCCTTCGAATTTTGCCAACCACCAATAACAGTAAAGGAATCCCTAGCTCATAAACAGGAAATGCAATTGGAATTACGAAAAATATGTAGTAATAATGGGTAAATGTTTGGATATTTTTAACTGACACAGCTATGATGAACGAAATAGGAGCAAGAACTAACGCTACTTTTCGCCAATCCTTCAAATGAAATATTTGTGCTGTTCCATAACAAGCGATAAACATGTATAACGCCAATTTCACAAAAATACTAAAAAACCAAATAATAACTATCAAAATATCCACATTTTGAATGAACTCCATGACAGATATGTATCGGCTCAAATCGTAAACCGGATACAAAAAACTTGAAGATAAATTCGGACCGAATGTTAAAATGACCGCTAATGTTCCAATCGTTACCATGAAAACGGCTAATCCTACCCCCAACATCGCCCTTGATGACGCTTGCTCTGGTTTATCCATAAAGAAAACGAACATCATCATCATAACAGCCTCTCCAAAAAATGCGGCTACAGGAGTATAGGAACCTTTAAGGATGGGAAGCCAGCCAGAATCGTGATAAATAGGCCGCATATAATCCCAATTCATATTGCCAACATTCAAAATGATTACAAACGTTATCATTAAAAGTACAATTGGCCCTATGATTTCACTTAAACGTCCAATACCTTCCACCCCTCCTTGGTAAATGATAAAAATGAGCAATAACATCGCAGTAAAGACAATGACCCACAAAGGTGTATTATGAAACAAAGCGATAATAATGAACTCACCAAATTCACGGACGGTTATCCAAATTATCATGTACCACCCAAAGAAGTAAGGAATCATCAGTAGCTTTCCTAGCCATTTACCAAGAATAGTTTGACTAAATTCAATGAGAGTTTGTTTCGGATAAAGCGAACCAAGTGTAGTTGCCAAAAAAGTAAGAGCAACCCCTATCACTCCTGCAATCAAAATCGAGATCCACGCATCTTGTTTGACAGTACGAATCGTCGCTGGAATAACTAGAAGGAGTGATTGTCCCACTTCAAATGTGAACATCATCCAAAAGATTTGCCTGCCAGAGATTTTCATCGAATTTCTCACACTCTATATTCCTCCTTATTTTTTCATTTCATTTTTCTTCAACTGCAACGGTGGTCCAGTCAGTCCTACTCGCCGAATAGTAAGCTTTGTATGAAGAGAAACCTCCACTTTTCGAAATTGTTTACTCCAATTCTTTTTTAACTCTTTCCATTCGGATGGATATTTTTGATGAATGGCTTCTCCAAATCCAAAGATATCGGTTCCGTATTGTTTTTGAACCTTTTTAATAGTTTGGAGAGCTTCCTTTTCGGACTGTTTTTCCAATACACGTTCTAAAAGAGTAAGATTTTTTGGCTGCGAAAGATCTAAATTCGTATTGTTCTCCTGAATTGTTCCTTCACCAGAAAAAACAATGTCACACTTAATTGTGTCCCCTTGTATAGTAGGTATGATTTTTCTATTGATCTTTGTCATATATAAACTTGCACTACCATTTCCTTTAGAGGCCGTTGCTGTAACTGTCTGTTTACTTAAACGATTCACTATCCAAAGAGTAGTTAACCATTCCTGCATGTTCAAGTATCCTACCAATTTGAAATCGTTGTTAAATATAGCACCGCCTACAATTTGAAACCCTTTGACCTCAGTTTTTCCTTTTTTATGAGACATATTTAGTTTAATAACGGGTAAAATCGGAGTGATTCCATCACTCGTACCAGCAATAAGAAAATTTAATAAAGACATATCTCCCGCTGCCTCTATTTGCATATGCTCTTTAAGTGCCCCAAGTGCCGGGATAGACTCTAAAGGGATGGATGCTTTCAGAAAATCTTTTGCAGTATTCCCTTTTATGACAAACACACCTGCTCGTAATCGAATATCAGGATCGCGGCTATATGCATCTAAAACTGGAGCAAGACCACTTTTAGCCATTTTTTCTCCAATCAATATTACACGCTGGTGCCCTCGAAAAATTTCTCTCGACATTTTTGTTTGCATCATTTGTATAGCTTCATGTGTATCCCTTCCCGTTCCCGATTCTGTAAAAAACGCTTTTCCTGCATTACTTCTTCCGCTCTGTCCCATCCCCATTTTTGATGGAATAATAAACTGAGCACTAATTTCAATCTTATTATTCTTCGCTTGATCAAGTCCCCATCCTAATTCTATTGCCAAATCATTTAATTCTGTCCGATCCCAACATCCCGTCAAGAAGCATAAAGAAATGACCAGTATCATACAGAGTGCCTTGTGCAGGCTCATTCTGTTTCCCCTCCCCGTTTCTCATCTGGCTTTTGTCCACCTGGAAAACGGACTTTCTCTTCACCAGATACCATTATTGGGCGGTGGGTCATATTCCAACGAGGTGTTCGGAGAAAAACATCCTTTAAATCACGAGGAGTCTGTGGTGCAACTGGACTTAAATACGGAATGCCAAAAGAACGAATGTTAGTTAAATGAATCAAAATCGCAAGGGTACTTATTGCAACACCGTATAGCCCGAGCATCCCTGCCAATAACAGCATCGGAAAGCGTAACATCCGGTAAGCTGTTCCTAAGTTGTAGCGCGGGAACGCAAATGACGCAATACCGGTCGTCGCCACAACAATGACCAAAGGTGCGGAAATAATACCTGCTTGCACAGCAGCTTGCCCGATAACAAGTGCTCCGACAATACTAACTGCTGATCCAACAGGTTTTGGTAACCGAACCCCCGCTTCCCTCAAGCCTTCAAATAAAAACTCCATCATTAGCGCTTCTATGACAGCCGGGAACGGAATGCCTTCTCGCGCAGCTGCAATACTAATAAGCAAATTTGTCGGTATTAATTTAGGATGAAAGGTTGTAATAGCAACATAGAGAGAAGGAAGAAATAATGAAATATTAATTAATATTAAACGTATCCATCGAACAAAAGTTGTGTAGATGGAGCGTTCATAATAATCCTCCGCTGCTTGTAGACCAGTCCAAAATGTCATAGGAACAATCAAAACGAAAGGTGTGTTATCTACTAAAATGGCGACTTTCCCCTCTAATAAACTTGCACAAACCGCATCTGGCCGCTCAGTATTTTGAATTTGTGGAAAGGGTGAAAAGGGTTGGTCCTCAATAAACTCTTCAATGAAAGCTGACTCCAATACTCCATCAATTTGAATTCGCTTTACCCTTTGGCGAACTTCATCCAAAACCGAATCAGGTGCAATTCCCTCAATATAAGCAATTACCACATCTGTCTGTGACAATTCCCCAATCGAATAAGGTTCCATTTTTAGTTTTTGGCTTCGAATTCTTCGGCGAATCAGGCTCGTATTGACCCTTATCGTTTCCGTAAACCCGTCCCGAGGGCCACGAACAGAGATCTCGGCAGCCGGCTCTTCAATACCTCGTTTTTCAAAACCTTTTAAATCAGCGACTAGAGCTTGACTTTCTCCTTCTGTTAAAATGACAACATTCGCTTTCAATACTGCTTCTATAACCTCACGAACTTTAGAGATTGTCTTTACTTGAGAAACCGCAATTAGCTGATTTTGTATAATTTCTCCTACCGAATCCACACTCTTTACTCCACTAGGCAGACCTTCGAACATCATTGGTTTCAAAACAACTTGTTCCACAACTTTAGTGTCAATTAATCCATCTATATAAATAAAAAGAATTTTATTTTGACTATCTATGATTATTGGACGAAAAACAATATCGGAACAATTTTCAAAAACTTGTCTCAAAACTTCTTCATTCGCAGATACACTCTGCTTGAGTTCGCACTCTTGATCATTTTGGAGCAGCATACTTGCACTCTCAAGTTCCTGAATATCTTTTCTCAAACGCTTTCTACTAAGTTTTTTCATCATACTACCCCATTTATCGAGTGGTTTATGTTTTGAACCCAATTGTTAGTAATTTCTTGACAGAATAGCTTTAAAAAACCGTTCCACTAAATGTTTTTTTGTAAGTAATCATTTATCTAGAAAACAAAAGGAAAATATCCCCTCTATATCCTTCTTAAAATTTCCTTACACATGAAAATTATTCAATTTTTTCTATAAGTTAGTTATTCTAAAGTGAGGTATCCATAAAGTAACTTGTAAATTCTGCTTTGTTAAATTGGTAGTAATAAGCTTATAGAAGCGAGCAAAAAAAGCATGTTCTGAAGAAAGATAAATCAGAACATGCTCTTAATTTATTTATTTGATACTATAGACGTTGATCTTTCTGGAAGTTTAGTTGAAAATGATCCGCTTCATTGTATACCCCGAATTCATATCCTTTTTCCTTATAAAATTTAATAATTTCCGGAAGCGCTTGTAATGTCTGTAGTTTTTCATGCATTAGAACTACTTCCACATCTTCTGTTGTTGTACGCTTTACATTTTCTATAATTTGCTGTGGGTTACCTTTTAATTTCCAATCATTTGAATCTATCGTCCAATCCCAAACTTTTATTCCTGCTTCTACAATTTTGTTACGAATGTCCTGCCCCTTTAATCCTGGTGCAGATCCGTATGGGGGACGGACTAGTTTAGGGGTTGTACCTGTAATATTATGAATAAGAGCTAACGTTTCTTTCATCTCCGTTACAAATTGTCCTTTTTTGTATAGCTTATCACTATTATGTGTCATACTATGTGCACCAATATAATGTCCTTCTTTTACTGCTCGTTTTACATTTTCCTGAAAACCGGTATTCTGTAAATTGCTACCTTGCATAAAAAATGTCGAAGCAACATGTTGCTCTTTTAGTACATCTAAAAATTTGCCAGTTAATTCGCTAGGACCGTCATCAAATGTTAAATAAACAACCTTTCCTACTGGTTTTCCATCAGCTCTTTTCTGTTTTGCCAGCGATGTGTCTTCTTTCTTTCCTTGTTGTTGCGTATTAGCTAGCCTAATATTTTCATTAGCTACCCCTTTCGCTGGGATAGAGTTCCATTTCCCTATTAAAAAGAACGTGAAAAAGGTCGTTGCTAAAACAACTCCTAGAGATAGTATTGCCTTAGTTACTACACTTGTTTTTTTCTTATTTTGTGATTCTTTCATTATGTTTCGATCCTTTCCCTACTCATTTTCATATTCATTATTTATGCAGCTAAACATTAACTTCAGCTGATATTTACAATAAATAGATTAATAGAGGAAGGTGAAGATAAAATGCAGATAATGTCGAAATTAGTTAAAGAATAGCCTATTACATCCACTCTTTAAAAAAATATTTGTTTCTCTACTACAGTTAAATTTGAAAACTGGATATACATCCAAAATAAAAAATACTACTCTTTCTAAATAACATTTTCACCTCAAGATAATAGCATACCGGTATAAAGATAAAATACAGAGATGGCCGTACTATTGAAATTCTATTATAATTTTGTAATTGGAATTCATTTGAACCAAATGAAGAACTAGAAGAAATATTATTATGTGGAGGTACTCCGATGAACCTTGTAATTAGAGAGTTAGAAACAAATGATTTAGATAATCTCCCGGAGATTGATGACAGTTTTATAGTGAATGCTCGGTTAATTCTTTCTCTTTCCAAAGGAAATAGACGCATAGAATATACAGTAGAAGACGTTCCAAGTTATGAAAAAAGTTATTTACAAAATCAAGATGATAATGAAGAACTGGCTTACAATGAATATATGAATAAACCTAATCAAGTCATTTACATAGCTCTGTTACATAACCAAATCATTGGATTAATGGTATTAAAAAAGAATTGGAACCACTATGCTTACATAGAGGATATAACGGTAGATAAAAAATATCGTACAATCGGAGTTGGCAAAAAATTAGTTGATCAAGCAAAGCAGTGGGCAAAAAAAGGAAATATGCCAGGTATCATGCTTGAAACGCAAAATAATAATGTCGCAGCATGTAAATTTTATGAAAAATGTGGATTTGTAATTGGTGGGTTTGATTTTCTTGTTTATAAAGGTTTGGATAAGACAAGTGATGAAGTTGCAATTTATTGGTATATACATTTCAAATGATAATAGTTTATAACGTAAAAAACTCAAAATAAAACCCCAATTTCTCTATATTAAAATCGAGAAATTGGGGTTAAGTTATTTAAAACAAATAACTAATTAATAATCCTGCTGACAACAAGAAGCCGAAAATCGTATTTGTCATCGCTGTTGATTTCATTGCGATGCGCATATATCCAGGATCCTTTGCCCCTTTTTGGAAACTTTGAATCGCAGAAATTGGCTTTCTCAAGCCTAAGAACATAACTAATGCCCAAGGGCTTATATAACCCATTAATACAATTACGGCAATCCATAAATACGCAATGAAAAAAGCTACCGCTAGTGTTACCACAGCTTTTTCTCTCCCAAGGAGGATTACTAATGTCTTTCTTCCACCTTTAATATCTTCTTCGATATCTCGGATGTTATTTGACATATTGATTGCACCTACTAAAATTCCAATTGGAATGGAAATCAATACACTTTCAATCGTTACAGTATTCGTTTGAATAAAGAAAGCAATGAGCACAAAACATGTCCCCATTAACAACCCAGAAACTAATTCTCCAAACGGGGTGTACGCAATTGGTAATGGACCGCCTGTATATAAATAGCCAACTGCCATCCCAATTAAACCAATAACCACTAACCACCAACTACTATTCATACAAATATAAATGCCAATAAAAGCTGCTACGACATATAATAAAAGCGCAACTGTTAACACATTTTTTGGCTTCAATCCATGACGGACAATTCCGCCACCGATGCCAACGGATTCAGCGGTATCTAATCCGCGTTTGAAATCATAGTACTCATTAAATAAGTTCGTTGCTATTTGCAGCGCTAAACATGCAAGCATCATCGCAATAAATAAAAGCCAATCAATTTTGGCAACATAAAGTGATGCCACTGTCCCTAAAATTACAGGAGAAAACGTCGCCGTTAATGTATGCGGGCGCGTCATCTTCCATATTAATTTAGCGGAACTAATTTCCTTTTCATTCCCCATAACTCTGTTCAATCTCCCTACATTTTAAGTATAAATTACTAGCAGTATCTTTCTATCTATTTCCTGCCACGCATCCATTCATTATAGCAATAAATGATTATCCTTTCTAACAAATCAACTTTTAATAAAGTAAAATTTATAAAATGAAACTTTAATCAGTAGGAGTTTTGTCATCCCCACTGATTATTAGTACATATCCATTGTTTTTTTACGGGCAGCCCTCCCATTCGCTGAATTTTGTGGTGGGAGTCTTACTGCCCGTTAATGCGGGATAAAAAAGAAGTCAAATTACTTCCAAACAACACCTCGCCTCTCATATTCCATTCTGTATTCAACAGCAGCCGCAATTTTAGGACTTGCGAATCTTTCCGTGATCCAAAGTCCCAAATCAACTCCTGAAGTGACCCCTCTTGCAGTGATAATATCCCCTTGATCCGCAATTCTGTAATGAAGAAGCTCTGCCCCGTATTCACTCATTTCATCCTGTGCAAAACAGTGCATCGTTGCCTTTCGACCGTTCAATATACCAGAGGCAGCTAATAGCATCCCCCCTGTACACACACCAGCAACGATTGTTCCTGCATTGTGCATCTCGCTAATCATTTTAGTCAAAGTTCCAAGCTCTGCTTGTTTTCGTGCCCCATGCTCTGCTTTATGATTCCAGCCACCACCAGGTACAATTAACAAATCTGGACGATTCTCCTTCGTAAAAAATCATGTAGTTTAACTGTAACTCCAAACGAGGTAGTAACTTCCTTCTTTTGTTCACTCGAAACGAATTCAACTATAAATTGAGCCCCTTCTTCTATCGCTCTTTTCAGTACCTCAAACGGTGCGAAAGAGACAAGTTCTCCGAAACCATCAAACCATACTATTTGTATTTTCATTTTCGCACACCTCATATGCTTTCTTTTTTAAATTGTAGATATATATAATAATTGGACAATCTCAAAGTGTAAATTGTAAAGTATACCTAGATTATTCAAATAAAAAATAATATCCCACATAGTTAAATACATTTGTAAACCCTACATTTTCTACAACTGCAACAGAAGGCTTGTTCAATTCCATACAGTCCCAATATGGAATAATATCATTCTCCAAACAATCTTTCACAAAACTATGCGCTATCTTTTGAGCTAATTTTCTCCCTTGGTGACCTTCTATCGTTTCAATATCTATACAGTGTATATTTTCAAAGACGAATCCTGAAAAACAAACACTCACAATTACATCATCATAAACAATGCAATAGCCAATCCCCTCATTGAAAAAAGAATCCGGTGAAGACCAAAACTCTAAAATTTTTGATTGTAAAAAATCAATGTTCTTAAATGTATTATTATTATTTTCATAGAGAGCTTTACTCATTTTCAGTACAGTATATCTCTGTTCAAATTTAGGCTCATGATGATTTTCATAATCCTCTTTTCCTAGCATATACACTCTTTGATTCCAACTCTTTAATTTACGATGCTGAAATATTCTTTCGATTGTTTTATTCCACTTCGAATGATTCCCGATTCCTTCAAAGCAATCTAATCCTACTTTCCTCGCCTCAGGTACTATTACATGATTAATAAAACGATTCACTTCTTTATTAAACTCTTCATTTTCAGCATCTCCAATAAAGAAGAAGCCATCATTATTACCTAACCAAATGAGTCCCGAATTAGGAGAAGTCACGTTATCTACAAATATACGACCAGGATTCACTCCTGCAATTACAGCACGTACCTCTAATTGACCTTGTTCATTCACTAAACGATTACACCTATAAAAATCATCCTTGCTTAGTTCACAGATCATACGTTACACCCCTTTTTTAAACTGTTCTATTCTAACTTTACCATTTTTACATAATATTCTGTATTTTTACTAAGAGTAGTTTTAAAGCGATGCGATAAGTAAATGAAATACATAATAAAAAAGAGCCAATCTCCAACACAATAGAAGATTGACTCTTTCCTTTATTTACTCACCTGTTTCAGAAAATCGTTTTATACGTTCACCAATTTCATCGCGAACACGTTGAAATTCAGACCATTCTTTTCCTGCCGGGTCATCAAATCCCCAGTGAACACGATTTACGTGCGAAGGTGTCGAAGGACAAACAGAATCCGCATGACTACAAAGTGTAACGACTAAATCAGCATTATTTAAAATGTTTGTATCAATCATATCTGATGTTTGATTTGTTATATCGATATTCACTTCATTCATTGCTTTAATCGCATTGGGATTCACTCCATGTGCTTCGATTCCTGCAGAATATACATTCCACTTACCTCCTAAATATTGTTTACCCCACGCTTCTGCCATTTGGCTTCGGCATGAATTTCCTGTACATAAGAAATAGATTGTTTTTTTGTTTTCCATGTTGTTTTCCACCTTTGTTTTTAAGTTGATTGATCATTAAAATATTTACGTTTAAACCAAAAAGCGACATTTACAAGTGCAATCATGACAGGTACTTCGACTAACGGTCCAATGACAGCTGCGAATGCTGCGCCCGAATGAATACCAAACACACCAACTGCTACAGCAATTGCTAACTCAAAGTTATTACTACCTGCTGTAAATGCTAACGTTGTCGTCACCGGATAGTTTGCACCAATGTTTCTTCCCATAAAGAAAGAAACAAAAAACATTACAATAAAATAGATTAATAACGGAATCGCTATTCTTACCACATCTAGTGGCACGCTAACAATCATCTCTCCTTTTAAAGAGAACATAACGATGATTGTAAATAGCAATGCAAGTAATGTAAGTGGACTAATTTTAGGTATAAACACTTTTTCATACCACTGTCTTCCTTTTAACTTAACTAGTACAAAGCGTGTCAACATACCTGCTATAAAAGGAATTCCTAAATAGATACATACTGATTTTGCTACTTCTATCATTGTAATATCGACAATAGCACCTTCAATCCCTAACCATTCTGGAATTACAGTTACAAATACGTATGCATAAACTGAGAAAAAGAGCATTTGGAATACCGAATTAAAAGCAACTAAACCTGCCGCATACTCTTTATCCCCATCAGCAAGATCGTTCCAAACAATTACCATTGCAATACAACGTGCTAACCCAATCATAATGAGACCAACCATGTATTCTGGTTTATCAGGAAGAAAAATAATTGCTAACACAAACATAAGTATCGGACCAATAATCCAATTTTGTACTAAAGATAGCACTAACACTTTTACATCTTTAAATACTCGGCCCATTTCCTCATAGCGAACTTTCGCTAACGGTGGATACATCATTACAATTAAACCAACAGCAAGCGGAATAGACGTCGTTCCAACCTGTAATGTATTCAGTCCGTCTACTACACTAGGGAACACAAACCCTAAACCAATCCCAACAGCCATCGCTAGAAAAATCCATAGTGTTAAATATCGGTCTAGAAAAGATAAACGTTTCATTTTATTTTCCATCTCCTATTAACAACAAGAATTTTTAGCTACCTCATTTGAAGTCGCGCAACAAGATGACTCTTCAATTTTGTGAACATTACTATCTGCTTTCGTATAAAAGAATTCCCACTCATTCCCATCTGGATCTGTTACCCAAAACTTATCTTGCACTGCATAGCAACAAGTCGTATCCATCTCATCACGCGCGAAGAAACCTTCTTTTTCTAATCGTTCTTTATGCAATGTAATTTCTTCAGCTGTATCCACTTGGAAACCAAAATGATTTACCTGATTTCCCTTCACTTCATCTCGCACGTTCAGCGTAAAATTAAGTCCTGGCGTCTCTAATAAAAATTTTGCATAATCTGTTTTCACTTTAACTGGTGAAACACCAAATACCTTTTCATAAAATTCAATAGACTTCTCTAAATTCGTAACGTTTATACCGACGTGAACATATCTCATACCTTATTCCTCCTTTTTATATATCATTAATCAATTTTTTTTGATTAATAACTCAAAATTTTAACAGCAACTACCTTTCCCTGTTTTTCTAAAGATACAGCACAATTCTTCTGATAATAAATTATTCACTTCCGCATCATTTAAATCATAATAACTCCACGTACCTTTTGTTTCTTTTACAATCAAACCTGCATCTAATAAAATTTTTAAATGATATGATAATTTAGATTGCGTCATTTCAAAAACTTCTGTTAAATCACATACACACGTCTGTCCTCGCTGGCAAAGTTCATACATGATTTCTAAACGTTTCTGATCCGCCAACGCTTTAAACTTTTTCTCATAGAGCTGAAAATTTTGTGCCACTGTAGTTCACTTCCCTTCATCAACTTTTTTTGATGTTTATAGTATATACGTAGATGAGTTCTATATGCAACTTATTAATCAAGTTTTTTTGATTTATCTAAAAAACTTCCTCGCATCATATCTTTGTTACAATTAAAAAAGACCATAACCTTTTCAAAAATGAAAAACTATGGTTCTTTTTACAACTTAATAGTTACAATATTTCCGAGAAATGGAGTCTCTATAACTATTTTAAATTTTAATTTGATCATTATAGAGTAGTGCCCCATCACCCTCAATCTAAGAAAAACAAATACCCCAAAATGAGAAAAATCGATATGCTCTTGTTTTTGGTGCATATTCATAAAAATAGTCTAAATCCTTAAGTTGATGGTTGTGGGGCGGGCCCCCCATAAGAACGGTATCTAAAAGATTGTATGATAGGTGTTAGTTCCATTCCAATGGCCTCAGCCGGCGATTAACTCAAATACCGATTTCGGATGACCGCCATGTGATGAAGTTCGTGTCCTGCGACGCCGTATGCGAGGGCGCGCGCCGTAATGCTTAGGTTGTTGGCTGTGCCCTTGCGGGTCCACGCCTCCGCTGGTAGCCCGCGCAACAATGTAAGCGTTGATTGCCGTACGGCCCGGTAGTCTTCGGCCAATTGCGCGGTTGTCCAGCTTCCGAAAGGAGGTATGAATAATTCCTGATCGAAACCGGTCAGAGGCGTCTGGTCCCCTCTTGCGAACCGGAGCAGGCGGTAGGTCATGACGCGTTCCGCGTCTGTAATGTGGCCCACGACTTCTTTCAGCGTCCATTTTCCTTCCGCATACCGATATGTGGCCTGGCTTTCGGTCAACGATGCCAGGAGCTCGGTCATTTGCTTTTCCTGGGCGAGCAGAATATCGATGATGTTACCGTCCGGCACCAAACGGATATATTCGCCGGAGCTCCCGGCATATTCTACTTCTGACGGTCTTTGATTCATGCGTAGTCACCTCTTTATGTAGATATAGAAAATTATAGCACTCGTCTATGTCTAATAAATTCGCGAAATAATAGAACTTCCCTTCTAATAATTGAGGATAAGCAACTATTTAGTCAGTCGCCACACTATCCTGATTCGTTAGCACAATAAGCAACGCTAATCAATAATGCATAAAAATTAGAAGTTATACAATATTTCAAAGTTATTAATATATATTAGATTATTCCGAAAAATATATAAATACATTTTGTCGAAACTATTAAAAAGGGAGAATTTCTCTAGCTGGAGAATTAATAATTGTGTTACCAATATGTAAAAATCTCAATTTAAAATTAAAGGAGAACAAAATGGGACAAATAATTGTATCGATGTACCTCTCACTAGATGGTGTCATGGAGGAACCAGCTTGGACTGCTCCATACTTCAATGAAGAAGTAGCAAAGTTTCAATCCGATTTACTGTTTGAAAGTGAAGCGCTTCTACTAGGGCGAGTAACCTATCAAGGTTTTGCAGCTACCTGGCCTTCTATGACTGATGAAGAGGGTTTTGCTGATAAGATGAACAGCATACCTAAATTTGTTGCTTCAACAACTTTGGAAAAAACCGAATGGAATGCAAATCTTATCAAGGGTAATATTGTAGAAGAAATATCGAAACTGAAGGAACAGCCCGGTCAGAACCTTTTAATTTATGGTAGTGGTGAGCTTATACAGACATTGATGCAACACGACCTCATTGATGAATATCATTTTATGGTCAATCCTGTTATCGTGGGAAGCGGAAAGCATCTCTTTAAAACCGGAAACGATACAAAGGCTTTAAAACTGATCGAAACAAGAACGACCAGTTCAGGTGTCGTTATTCTTTCCTATCAGCCGGAGAAAAAAGAATAATTATTGATAAATTATATAAACAAAAAAAGATTGACTCTTTCAGATCAGGAAAAGTTAAAAATAACTTCCAATAACAAGAATAATGTAAATAAGCTGTCCATGTGGACAGCTTATTGTTTTTTTGCTTAGCGTGCAAAATTCGCGTCTTGTTCGCGTGACCCCAAACAGTACGATTTTATTTCAAAGACACAACGATCTTACTACACACTTTTTATTTATCCCACACTCTCATCTACTAATATTACTATTTTTTATTACTAATGTTGCCGTTTCACTCGGATGGCTAAGAGGAAAATGATGGCCATATGGAACAAAATCAACCTTACCAAGATGCGATGGAGCAGAATAGCCTCTGTCATACTCCCCCCAAATAATGTGAAGATTATACTTTGTTACTTCATTGAAATCACCTTGATCATTTTTTAGTAGTAAACTGTTAAGCTGAACCGTAGTATTTAAAATTCTAGGAGAAGTAAAACTGTTTCTTATTTTTTCAATATAATATTCAGGGATGCTCTCCATACTTTCAAACAAACCATTACTTAATAAATATCGCCCTATCAAATTAGTAGTTGCCAGTTTTAATTTCCATTTGTTCATAAATTGAGGAACTTTTAGCGATTTAGCATTTTTTTTAACAACAGGCGGCTGAAGTAAAGTGATTGAATACTTCTTATCTATGTACTCTTGTACCAATGCTTCCAGAAGAATAAACGCACCGAATGAATGGCCAATTAGATGTGCACCATTAGTAGCTTTCTCCAATAATTTTTTCACTACATTCAAATAGATATCTAGAAGATTTTTCTCTCGTTTAAAAGGAGAACGTCCCAAACCTGGAAGATCCAAAATCCATACAGGTTGACCAGTTTTTTCATGAAGCTCTTGTGCTAAAGGAAATAAATCCTCTCCATCACTCAATAAACCATGTAATAAAATAAACGGTTTACCCTTTCCTTGTAATTGGTAAAGGGTAGTGTTATCGCATAATGTTCGTTTAAATAAATGATTATGCCGGCCATTTTGATACATCATTCGATAATCCAGATCAGCTACTACGGCAGGGAAAAATTTCATTACACTCGTCTTCTTAAACCAATCTCCTCCCATAATTTTTTTCGCTGAAACATTTAAAAATTTTTGTCTTGTAATAAAATTCAGTCCATCAGAAGGAATTTTTGTTATTTTACTTCCTCCACTATTCATAATTGCTTTCATAAATGGCATTGGAACAGAGATTTTTGGTGCCCTCATATTCATACTTTCCGACATAATACTTAATAATTCAGCAATGTTCTGATCGTGCTGTTTGTCTTCAACAAGTGTATATGTTTGAATAGTCGGTTGCTCCAATCTGAAAACCTGCACAATAAACTTCGCAAGCTCATCGTTTGAAATAAGTGGTAACCTATATCCCTTACCTCCAGGAATCACTGGCATGAGCCCTCTTCGCATACTCATCACAAGCAAACCTAACCCTGCTATCTGCTCTGTACTCCCTGTTTTACTACTACCGACTACAGTTGGCGGATTAATTACAGAAAGCGGATAACCTACTGCTGATGCCTGCTGACGGATATAAAGATCTGCTAAAAATTTTGTTCTCTCATATGGATTTTTTATTTTCAAATAATTGTTTCCTTCTTTAAACACATCAATTGCAATCTTGCTATTTTTATCATCAAAAGGACTCATATAGCCTACAACATGAATAAATTGTTGCAAACCCTTCAATTGATGAATACTTTTAGCTAATTCACTAATATGTTTGGCGCCATTTAAAAATACGGAAGCTGCCTCTTTACTTGTCGCTTGAATATCCATGGGGCCTCCTGCGTGAATAATCACATCCGTTTTCAATACCCTCTCCTTATCTTCAGCACTTAGACCTAAATCTATTTTCGTCAAATCACCTTCAATAAAGTGCATAACTTCCTTTTTTAAGATGCCTCTTTCTTGAAAAAGGCGTGTTGCTTTATTTTTCGACCTCACTAAAAGAAGAATTTTAACATCCTCTTTGGCTAATTCTTTTACCAATTGCTTTCCAATAAAGCCTGTTCCGCCAGTTAAAAATACTGTTCTCATATAAAATCCCCCTTTTAGTACTACTTAGTACTAATTTGATGTAAAAAAAATGCTTCTTTTATCGAAGCAATTTTAAAAAATGATCTGCTGTTTTCGTAATTACAGTTGCATCCTTCAATGTTTCTGAAATAAATAACGCTCCTTCAAGATTTGTAATAAAAAGTGATGCAACCTCATCAATATTAATCGTATTTCTGAATTCTCCATTCTCTACCCCTTGTTTAAGTAATAGAGAAACTTTCTTTTGTAATCCTGTAAAAAAAAGACCTATTTTTTCTTTTATTTGCGTGGCCTGTGTAGGACTTTGAATATAAAGAGTAATAAATGGACAGCTTCCCTTATACTCTCTCGATTGAACTCCTTGTGATAATTGCTTTAAAAACAGTTGGATACGATCTTCAACTAAAAATTGGTTCTGAGAAAGTACGTCATCAATTGCAGATTGATACATTTCAATCCAATAATCAACAACCCCTTCTAATAATACTTCCTTATTAGAAAAGTGATAATACACATTAGACTTTGAAACTTTGCTTACACGTACTAATTCATCCATACTTGTATAAGCAAACCCTTTTTCTAAAAATAATGTTGCAGCTACTTCAATCACACGTTTTTGATTCATTAATTTTACCTTTGTCATAACTAGAACTATATAGTACTAATTTAAATATTGCAAGTATTTATGTTAATTTAGAAAAAAGTTGAACTGAACCCCGAAATTGTTCATTCACTATCGTCTAATAGAAGTCACCATACATGCCCATCAACTTAAGAAAAAGAAATGCCCCCAAAACGAAAAAATGAGCGGCTTCTCAGAATAATTATCTGTAGAGAAAGAAAATTTTAATTTAGGAGTATATGAAAATATTAGCTTGATGGTGATGTGGTGCTCCCCCAATATGTAAATAAAAAGTAGGAGGAGCCTATATTAACAGACTCCTCTTTAAAATAGCCATTCTATACATGTTAGAAATAAATTCATTTTACTAATAATGAATATTCACCGTTTTTATCATCGAATTTATATACATTTAAATAATATTTACCTGGTTTCGCTGCGAATTTCCCCTTTATAACATTTCCTTCATCTTCACCACAAGCTACATAATTTTGCATGTCTGATTCATGATAAAGCACCCATGTCATCCCAATATTTTGTTCATTTACCACAGAAATATCTACTTCTTTTGGATCTGTAACATTAAACGTATAAACATCTGTTTGATCAGGAGTAATCAGATTTCCTTTTACAAGCGTATTAAACGGGAGTACCTTCTCCTCTTCATAAGATTCACTTGTTTGCGGATCTTGTTTTACAGTAACTTTTGTTTGTTCTTTGCTTTCTTTTCCTCTACTATCTTTTACTGTTAGTTCCACAGTGTATGTTCCTTTTTCTCCATATACATGGGTAGGATTTGCTTCTGTACTTGTAGTACCATCTCCAAAGTTCCATAGATAAGAAATAACTTTTCCATTTTCACTTTTTGTACCATCGCTATGAAATTGAATCTCTTCATTTACTATCCCGCTGTATGGTCCATTCATATTTACTATAGTAGTTGTTTTTTCCTTTTCCTCTGTCGCAACACCATGAAAAACAATATCATATTCAAACTGGTTAGCTGCATTCACACGATAGTTTACGAAATAGGCTGTAACTGTTTTATAACCACTCCAACCTTTTTGGGATAACTGCTCTAAAGTTTGGTTTACTTGTTTACTCATCGCTTTCCAATCTTCAGACTCACCTTTTGATGTACCACCTGTGTACTTGCCTTCCACGGTAAATGTATTAAAGAATTGCGACTCATATTTTGTAATTTTGGCATCTTTTATATTTGCTACATCCACAATTTCGTTTTTCACTTCAGCTAGCGGCTTTGGTGCATGTTGAATTAAATAATCATTTGTTACTTTCGGTACATTATATTTATCTTGATTATCAATCAACTGCTGCATATACGCTTGATATTCTGCATTCAATTGTGTATTGTTGCTCAATGATTCACGATATGAGTCATAATTTTTCACATCGTTTGCACGGATTAAATCTTGAAGCTTATCAAATGTTTCAAATTGATGATTATACAAATATGACTGTAGTGCAAAGGAATACTTATAAAAGTCCCATGATCCATATTTTGAGAACAAAGTTTGCTTTGCTGTATAACGACTTGCTGGATTAGATGATAAGCCACTTATCATACTTTTACGCGGAACAACATTATTTGTACGTGTAGATCCTGCAAAAAATTCTGCATTTCCTTCTTGGAACCAAGTTAATCGTTCATTTTGATACATTTCTCCGCTTCCAAATAAACCAGGAACCTCATACCTTCCTTGTAAATAATGAGTGAATTCATGACGGAATAACTCTTCTAAACTATAAATACTCTGCTTTGGCGTACGCTCATATGTAAAGAAGGTCCCCTTCTCTTCAATATAAATTCCACCGTTGTTTGTTTCATATCCATATAATTGTCTATTTAATTGATATTCATCTGGATTATTATAAATTACTATTGTTAGTACATCATCAGCGTTACCTGGTTCTAGCGCTTTATCATTACCAATTACACGGTGATATTGTGCTTTTACTTCTTTGGCTGCCCAATATAATTTCTTAATTTTTTCTTCTGTTACTTTATCTCCCGTCTTGAAGACAATCGATCCGTCATCAAATGTATATGTTTTAGGTAAGTATTGTCGTTTCCCTTCTTCACGTATTTTCTGTAGATCTACTGCATTTCCACTATAATCTTTTCCACCATAGTTTGTTTTCATTTGTTCTACTGCTACAAAATAAGGTCCACTTAGACGAGGATACAAGCTCATCGATTGTGTAATAACTTCCAATCCTTTGTATGGATTACTATGAAATTTCCCTAAACGACCTGCATAATAAATGCCATTATTAATTAGCCAACTATTTTCATTTGTTATATTCCCCACGAGAGCAATTCTACTAACCTCATTTATAAAGTTATCAATCTTTCCATACCACATTGTTTCATTAGGTTGCTTATTCGTATCCTGCAAATAAGACTGTATATCATAATCAATTCCTTTTACAATTTCATATACGGCTTGTCCTTTCGCATAATCGCTTACATACGTAGAAAGATTATCATTATAGTGTTTTAAAACATTTACCGCATACTGTACTGTTTCAGTATCACTAGAGGCATTACCAATTAATTTTCCATACGCAGTTACTACTCTATCTTGCTCAGCTGTACCTAATGTGAAGTTTCGATTTTTCGCGATTGCTTTCAATGCTGGTAAACACTTGTCATGGAAGCTTCTCTCTTTTAAGTAACTTAATTCATTATTATAATATCCCACATAAAAAGCAGAACGTAATACTTCAACAAATGTTTCAATGCCCTTTGAATTTTCTTTCGTAAACGTCCTTCCTCGTTGTCCTAATTCATTAATGATAACGTTCATGCGTTCTTTATTCTGATAAAATGCTTTCGTATCTTGATTGAATTGAAATAAATCCGTAATTTGATTCCAAGAAATTTTTGATAATGTATCAATGAGTTCGCTATTAGGCATTTTATTCAGTTCTGCCAAAGTATAGCTTTGCTTTAATTGAATTTCATCACGTTTCATAACCAGAGTAGGACGTTGTGAAAAATCTCCTATTTTTAAACGCTCTTCAAAATTCAAAGTTTCGTCCGCTTTTGTAGCATGTACAATTTCATCTTTTGAAGTTTCTGTCCCCATTGGTTTCATCTGTAAGATATTATAGGGTGCTGTTTCTTCTGCTGATACCTGTGTTTGAATACTTCCAAATGATAATGCCATTGTACTAATCCCAATCATCATTTGGGTAAATCTTAAATTCTTGTTCATTACATTTCCTCCATTTATATATTCCACCCAAAAATATAACATTTTATCTTAATAAATTATTATAATATGTATTATTTCATATTTAATTACATGAATTTCCCTATAAAATGATATTAAATAAAACATTATAGAATTTTTTTCTTTTTTCATTCTTACTCATGAATTGGGTATATCTTTTGTTTGAAATTTACGAGTTCATCGCAAGAAACCAAACTCTCTGGCAAAATTTCGTAAGATATTTGACGATAAAAATCTTTGAATTTCTTAAGTAAATAGTTGTAATTCATCGGATACAGAAATAGATATACAAAAACGTCATCCTTTCTTATAATTTTACAAAAAGAATAACGTATTTTTTTATAAAAAATACTCGTCAAAGTGTAAAACAAAAAGGGCTATCTCAGCCCTTTTTGTTTTATAAATCCTCTATATTATATTCGGTATATTCCTCATAATAGTAACTAATATTAATACTTTTCATGAATATTTCATGACTATTTATTTCATCTACTAATGCATTTTGGAGTAAATGCTTAATTTCAATATCTTTAATTGGGCTGCGTTCTATTGCAGTAAATAATCTTCTTTATCAATTTTATTGCAGTCGATCACCTGATGAAGTTCATTTTTAAAGATTAAATCTAGCCATATTCTATTCGCTCTACCGTTTCCTTCTCTAAAGTGGTGGCTATATTCATTTCAACTTAAAGAGAGTCTGTGTTTTGGCACAAGCTCTTTTTTATTACATTTCAAATATATTCAACAAGGTGAGTCTTTTGCAATTACAGCAATATAGAAAAAAAGTCTGGTTCTGATATAAAAACTTCAAAATAAACGCAATTAATCTATAAAGCTCGGACATACCAATGAAGAAGCATTCAAACGAATCCGGGCTGTTTAAATTTGATTATAAAACTATTCTTCTCTAGCAAAATAAAGCAAGGCTATGGTCGGAAAAGCGATTCCTATCCATAATGTTAGATTCCATCCTCCTAAGGCATATGCCCATCCTCCAATAAAGGATCCAACAGCACCTCCTAAAAAGAAAATAGCCATAAATAGCCCATTTAATCGACTACGAATTTCTGGACTCAACGAGAAAATTAAACGTTGGCTAAGCACAAGGTTTGCAGATACTCCCATGTCCAACAGAATTGCAGCAATTACTAAAACAGCTATTCCAAAGGACGAGCTACTTTGAATAAAAAGTGGGAGTATTAAAGAAATAATAACAACAGTGAGAGCTATCCCAGTGGCGGGTCGTGTCCAGCCAAGATCAGCTAGACGACCACCTATTGGAGCGGCTATTGCACCTGTAATTCCGACAAGTGCATATAATGCTATGGCAGTCTGAGAAAAATGAAAAGCAGGACTAAATAATAATAATGGAACAGTGGTCCAGAATAAACTAAAAGCCCCAAATACACAAGCATGATAAATGGCGCGACGGCGTAAAATTGGAGTAGTACGTAGCAGTTGCCACATTGAATTAAGTAAGGCTATATAATTTGTTTTTGCCTTTGGTTTCCTAGTAGGGAGTACTTTCGATAATACAAACGCTAAAACAATAATTACAGTAGCAGATAAAGCAAATATTGCATTCCATCCCCACATATCGGCTACTAGACTAGAGATCGGTCGCGCAAGCATAATACCTAATAACAGACCACTCATGACATTGCCAACTACGCGACCGCGTGCATTCTCAGATGAAAGATATGATACAAGAGGTACGAGCACTTGCGCTGCGACCGAACCCAGTCCGATAAAGAATGAAGCAATTAACAACAAGGTTGCGCTTTTTACAAAAACCATAGAAATGAGTGCAAATGCACTTAAAAATAACAATATAAGTATCAATTTTTTATTCTCAACAATATCCCCCAAAGGCACAAGAAATAATAAGCCAACAACATATCCAATTTGAGTTAGCGTTACAATTAATCCAGCGCTACTATTAGAAAGCCCAATTTCATTACTAATTAGCCCAATTAAAGGCTGTGCATAATAAAGATTAGCCACAATAATACCACATGCAGTTGCTAAAAGAATGATTAAACCTGATGAAATGTCCTTATCAATTGCTTTATTTTTAAAATTAGACATAAGTATTTCCTCCCATACTTTTATTTCAAAATTACTAAATCACTTTGGCAAGTACTACTGCGATGCCATTTTTTATTGTAATAAATTAAGTCTGAGCTAATTTCCATTCTGCTTTTAAAAGGTCCAATTTCCTCTCTTTTTCCCCCCCTTTTCTAAATGTTTTTTAGCAATGTAATTTGTGATTTTTGGAACCTAAATATATCCATACCATTACAAGATGTTAGTTAATTAATAAACTGAACGTACAGTTCATTAATTAACTAAAATATATACTAGACGTTCAGTTTTGTAAATAGGATATTTCGTTTTTTGTTCGTATTAAGTATACTAAACGTATAGTTTATGTTTTGAAAGGAATGATTAATGTGCAAAGTAAAAGAGGTCGACCACGTAATATTGAAACCCAAAAGGCCATCCTGTCTGCGTCCTATGAGTTATTATTGGAAAGTGGCTTTAAAGCAGTCACAGTCGATAAAATTGCAGAACGTGCTAAAGTCAGCAAAGCTACGATTTATAAATGGTGGCCAAATAAGGCTGCTGTGGTAATGGATGGTTTTCTTTCTGCTGCTGCCGCCAGATTGCCTGTACCTGACACAGGTTCAGCGTTGAATGATATTTTAATTCACGCCACAAGTTTAGCCAATTTTTTAATCAGTCGAGAAGGAACCATTATCAATGAGTTAGTTGGCGAAGGACAATTTGATTCGAAACTAGCAGAGGAATATCGTGTTCGATACTTCCAGCCACGTCGACTGCAAGCAAAGCAACTTCTGGAGAAGGGAATTAAAAGAGGAGAATTAAAAGAAAACCTCGATATTGAATTAAGCATCGATCTCATTTACGGACCAATTTTTTATCGTTTGCTAGTAACTGGTGAAAAGTTGGATGATTCCTATGTACATGATTTGATTATAAACGCCTTCGAAGGGATACGTTTGAGGTAATTAACATATAAACAAAGATTTAGATTTCCACTGTTTCCTATACTGATGTAACTAGTATTAACTTGGTAAATAAAGTATCTAATGTTTTAAAACTGATGTATATGGGGTTTTCCCCCATATGCATCAGTTTTAAAAAAGGCTTAATCTACAAGCTATTTTGATAACGTAGTATTAACACATCCAAGCTTTATTTAATACCGTTTTTATCATTATCAAAAACCCTGATTTTTGCTAACACAATTAAGTCTTATTGCCGTTCTTGTTCCATTACTACAAAGACCCCAAGTTCCGCTATGATATATTGGAATGAAGTGAAAGATAACATGTTTGTAATAAAATTGTGTACAATGCTAGGATTACCAAAATTAACATTCTATCTTTTGAAAACACTTTGTGATTTTTGAATGATAATTAAATTGTATAGACTCGAAATTAAACATATAAATATCCTTTACAATAGCGAATTCTTAATTACATTATAATCCTCTATTGTATTCACATCATAAAATAATTTAGCATCGCTATATACAGTAATCTTACCTTGGAAAGATTTATCAAAGAAAATGGAGCGCGCACCTTGATCCCCTTTTAGTTTTTTTAAACTCGGAAAAATCCCCTTTGAAAATAAAATTGGTGGCTGTGGGATACCTTGAAAGCTAGCAGCTACATAATCAAGCTGTGGGAGGTGCTCATAACTATCTATTAATGAATTTAAAAGCTTAACTGTAATAAAGGGTTGATCTGCAAGCATTACTACTACTCCATCAGCATTCATACTTTCTGCCTTTTCTAAACCACAATGGAGAGAGTAAGATTGACCCAGACATGATTTTTCACAAGAAAGAATATGAACCCTTTCAACTTGTGTATAATGTAACAACCAAGACGGTTGATTTGAAACTACTATAACATCACTCAAATTGGAAGAAAGTGATGTATGTAATGCTTTATTCCCAAGTAATGTATTTCCAGTTGGAAGGTACAGCTTATGTAACCCCGGACCTGTTCTTCTACTCTTTCCAGCTGCTAGATATATTCCTACTATTTTCATCGTTCTTCATCCTCATTATTTGTATCATTTCTGCCAGAATGCTTATAGCAATTTCCATTGGTCCCTCGGATCCAATGGATAAACCAGCAGGAGAGAAAATCCATTTAGGTTTATCCAGTCCTCCTAGCAAACGTACGGTACGATATCGGGACCCTAAAATACCTAGGTAACGACAAGGATGGTTCTGCAATAGACTAAGTAGTTCTTGATCCCGTTTGAAATGATGTGTCATTATCATTATAAAATCCTGTTTCTTTATAGATATCCTGGATAGAATCTTTTTTGGAAAACCGACAACATGCCTATCCGCTTCTGGAAACCGTAGCGGTGTGCATAATCCCTCTCTCCAATCACAAATAGTAACAAAAAACCCTGTTTTTTTTGCTAAGGAGACAAGTGGCTTGGCATCTTCTCCTGCACCAATTACAAACAATTTTGGTCGTGGTTCGAAGCAATATACATATAGATGTTCATACCAACCATTTTTCAATTCAGGAAGTGCTGGAATTTCTCCTTCCCAATCTCCAAATTCATCTCCTTCTTCGCTAAAAAAAAGAGTCTTCGATTTTAATAAATCTTTTATCATCCAGACACGTAGCCCTTTTTCTGTATATTCTCTTACTTTTCGTAAATACTCTTGATATATATAATTCACTTTTTCTAATAATATATAAATAATTCCATTACACCCTACTCCCCATGATAAATCATTTTCTTCCCTCATATCGAATTCATGTATGCTCCATTTTTCATTAATTAAATCTTTAGTATAAAGATAAAGTTCTTCCTCAATACACCCCGCGCTAAGCATTCCAACCTTTGTCCCATCTTCTCCAAATACCATCATTGAACCTTCTTTCCGGTATGATGAACCGGCTACCCGAAGGATGGTTGCAATAGTGCAACCTTGTGGGCTTGCTATTACTGTCTCTAATATCTCACGTATATCAACCATCACAATTCTCCTTTCCTTTAACTTTGAAGAAGGGATTTTACTGCTTCTCTAATTTCTTGATAGCTTGTACATCGGCAAATGTTTGATTCTAACCACTCCTCAATTATTTTGTCTGTTACTTTTGGATAATTTACTATAAGAGCATGACAGTTTACAATAAACCCCGGCGTACAGTACCCACACTGAAATGCCCAATGTTCTATAAATGCTCGTTGTACAGGAGATTCATGTAAACCTTCAATTGTTGTTATCCTTTTTTCTGTTGCTTCTACTGCAAGCATGATACAAGATTTTATCGGCCATCCATCCACTAAAACCGTACAAGTTCCACAGTCCCCATTTTCACATCCACGTTTTGCACCTGTTAGATTAAATTGATCTCTCAATGTATCTAAAAGGGTATCAGCTGTTCTCACTATTCCCTGCCGATTTTCTCCATTTATATAAAGGGTAAGCTTTTTAATCAAAATATCCCTCCTTCAAAATGCTCTAACATGTCCCGTAATATATTTCTTAATACAAACAACCGATATTCTCTTGATCCACGAATATCATCTAGTACAGGTGCTGGAATACGTAACACAGTATTTTCTATCCTCTCTTCAACTGACATCTGATTATTATTAATAGCAAATTCCATAGCAGTAGAACGAAAAGGAAAAGCACATAATCCACTAAATGCCATACGAATTTTATTTCCTTTTTTCAAAGCAGCTAGTGTAATTAATGGATAATCAATTTTTTCAAGTTTTCTCTTTTTCACACTATAAAAAGGTAGTCCAACATACTCTATATCAGTTAAGACTTGTAAAAGAAATTCTCCCTTACTTAATTGTAGTCTTTCTATAAATAGAGAATGGATAGAGACGTAACGTATACCTTTCATTCCTACAATTCCCAAAGTGCTGTCTGCTAATAAAAACGGAAGCACTGCCTCTCTATAACAGATTTCCCCTGCAATGTTTCCACCTAAAGTAATTTTGTTCCGTGCTGTACGGTCTGCTACTCTTGACGCTGTTTTACTCAAAAGTGGAAACACATTCGAATCTGAAACATGAGTTAAAGTAAGTGCTGAACCAAGAACTACATAACGCTGATACCTTCCAAGCACATTACATTCCGGAATTTCCTTTATATCAATTACAGACTTGAGAGAAAGATTCCCCAATCTACCAAGGGTAATAATTTCAGTTCCACCGTTGTAATATATCGGCGTTTTCCCTTCTTGATAAAGCTTAGAATATAGTTGTAATGCTTCTGTTATAGAGTTGGGGCGGTAATATTCAAAGTCAAATGGAATCATAATAAAGGATTCTCCTTTTTCAGTTTCGTTCGCCAAATTAGTTCTGGAGTAATCGGTAACTGATGCAAAGAAACCTGCGCTGCAACTGATAAGCAATTTGCAAGAGCCGCTGGCATTCCAAGGATGCCATGTTCGCCAAGAGCACGGGAACCAAACGGAGAATCGTCATGAGGAGTTTCTATAAATTCTACTTTATATTCAGGTTGTTGACCGTAGTGGGTTACTTTATATGAACGAAATTGATTGTTTAATACTTTCCCTTTTTTGTCATAAGTAAATGCTTCTCGTGTTGCAAAGCTAAGTCCCATACTCATTGCGCCCATTATCTGGGTCTCAGCTCCTTTCAAATTTAATACCTTTCCAGCATCTATTACACTAAAAGCACGAATTAATTTATATGTATAATCTTGCGTGTCAAATTCAACCTCTACTGCCTGTGCTGCAATTCCCCACTCCGGGCCTGGTTTTCCTTTTCCAGTTTCCTTGTCAGGTTCTGTGATTCCTTCAAACGTATATGCTCCTCTTCCTATAATCTGTTTGTTAATTACTTGTCCGTTTGAGGAGACATATCCTAACGCAATATGAGCTATTTCTATAGAAAGACCAGGAGATTCTTTAACATATACTTGTTTATTAGCAATTTCTAAACTCTCTATCGGATACCCTAATAAAATAGAAGCAGATTTTTTCAACTGCGAAATGATATCTTCTGTTGCTGCTAGCACTGCATTTCCTACTAAATATGTAGTTCTGCTTGCAGCTGTTTTCCAATGCTTTGGCGCAACTTGTGTATCCACTTCCATTTTGATATGTATATCTTCCATCTTCAATTGCATTTTTTCTGCTACCATTTGCGCAAGCACAGTTTTTGTACCCGTTCCAATCTCCACTGCACCACAATGGATATTTACACTACCATTTTCATTAAACGTTATTACCGCCCCTGCCCCTGCATCTGGTGGTGTTGTAGAGTTTTTCCATGCAAAAGCAATACCCTTTGCGCGCACTTTTCTATCTGAAATTTGTATATACTGTCCTTTATTCCAATTAATAAGTTTTTTTAATCTTTCTAAACATTGTTTCGGATTTCCCATATTACTTCTTGTTACTGGAACTTGTGTAGGTGTCATATCTCCTGGTTTGATTGCATTTTTTAATCGAAATTCAAGTGGACACATACCTAATTTGTTAGCCATAATATCTATAGTTCGTTCTACAACAAAAGTATATTCAGAATGTCCAAATCCACGGAATGCTGTAGCATAAGGATGATTTGTATACATACAAAGCGAGTCACACTCTACATGCTCAATTGAATAAGGTCCTGTACAATCTAGACCCGCCGCTTTACTGACAACTACAGCTCGATCCGCATAAGCTCCACCATCAAATAAAAAAAGGAATTCTGCAGACTTTAAAATCCCTTCTTTCGTACAACCTAGTTTAACTTTTGCTTGCAAACCAATATGAACGGGCGAAGTAATAAAATCCTCTTCTCTGCTATTACGAAGTTTTACCTTTCTTCCTCCTACAGCTTTGGAAGCAATGTAGGATAATATTTCCAATTGAACCATGGTTTTCCCGCCATATGCTCCGCCTACTAAAGGTACGCTAACATGTATATTGCCTTCATCTATACCAAATGCTTCACTCAACTGTTTTCTAATCTCAAATGGTGCCTGAGATGTTGAAGTAACAAGAACAACTCCGTTCGACTTAATCTCGACTTTTGTACATCTCGTTTCCATTGCAGCATGATCAGATTGCGAAAATGAAAAAGATTCTTCTACAATTACATCGCTCTGGTTAAATCCATTTTTAATATCACCCTTCCGAACTTTTGTCCGTGTAGCAATATTTGTATTGGGCTCTGGTTTTGCTTCTTCTATGATTCTATATTCTCCTAAACGCTCATGAACAAGAGGAGCATTATTTTGATATGCCTGTATTGGGGAATTAACAACAGGAATTTCTTTGTACGTTACATGTATTGAAAAAACCGCTCTTTGAGCTGCCGATTCACTGTCTGCAATCACCATAGCAACCGGCTCACCAAAGTATCGTACCTTCTCAAAAGCTAACGGTGGCCGATCCACTATACTACTACCGACCAGATAAGGATAGTCTCTACCCGTAACAATATTTCGAACACCCGATATTTTCCAAGCCTCACTTGTATCAATGCTCTCTATATACGCATGTGCATATTCACTAGTTAAAAGCTTTACATGCAATATTCCTGTTTCATTTTCATCGTCAATATACTTTGCTCGTCCCGTTACTTTTTCCATTGCTTCTTTCCTGGTGATACTTTTTCCAATGATATGATATTGACTCATAAGTCTCCTCCTTTTTTCCTACTCTATACTATTAGTCTTCTCCTATTTTTAGTACATGGAAGAACTTTCTCTACAAATACCTTTTATATTTCTATGCGAGAATAAGTTTTGGTTTATTTTATGCATTCCTAAAATTTAATGCTTATTTTTAAAATTGTGGGGGCTTCCTATATTTATCAAGCTAACCTTAAAGTCCTTTGACCTTGAGTATTTAACAATACCACTTGTATGGTTCAATATCTGCCGGATAGTAATCTGGTTACCATCATATCCGTTTCCTTGAATGACACCAAGCGACCCCTTTTTAATAGAATCATCTAGATTCAAGCGGTTCTCTCCAGCTAATTGAAGTAGAACTTTTGCGGTGAACGTCTTCGTCACGCCGCCAACGCGAAAGCAAAAATACTTTAATTACATTTTTCTAACATCCATTTTTTTAATAAAAAAAGAGAGCCCATATATTAGGTACCCTTTCATAAAAGAATTTTTTATTATTTTTTCTAATTTATATTTTGCTTTTAGGCATATCTTCAGGTTTCACTTCTTCGTATCTATCGATTCCATAATAAGAGTCACCGCTATATTTCCCACCTATTTCAACACGGAGATACACATTCACTTTTAATTTTTTCTTTCCATAAAACTTATCAAAAGTATTCAATGTTAAAAGAAAAATAAACGTTTTTGAAATCTTCCAGAATTGCGCGCTATTGTTGAATAAATCTTAGATTTCCAAATGACTTTATCGTTATATTTTTAAGTACAGTGAAGTATTTTATATCGAAAATTAAATAACTATATTTTAACCCCGTCCTAAATTTAGAACGGGGTTATGCTTGTTTTAGGTTTTAAAATTAAATAGTTTTTTTGTCTATTTACAGATACAAATGGTAGCTAAATCTGAACCAGAAAACTTTCGTTTTCGTTTTACAAACTCAAGTTCTCTTGCAAGTTCTTCTAAAAATACAGGTGTAATATATCGTTGTAATTCTTCCGCAAATGGTTGTAGTTCTTCTTGAAGCGAGAGATTCATAAGAAAATGTCATCCTTTCTAGTCTAGCTTTTTTAGAAAGAATAACGTTTTTTTACTCTTAGGGGTAGTGAAAATTCTTAAGTTGATGGGCATGGGGTAGCACCACATCACTATCAAGCTAATACATTATATTACCCCAAAACGGAAACAACGAGTTGCATTTATATAAATAGATTTTGGAAAATTGATAATTTTGTTTAAGGATACTTTAAGATTTTAGCTTGAATGACATATAGTGCTACCTCATAATGAATGATTAGGATATTGAACTTAAACGTGTTATTTTTAGCATTCTAAATAATCGGGTTCAATGTATTTTTCTGTTTCAGGTGAGCTTTTAATTTCTATAGGATATTTCTTAAAAGCTACAACAGTAATTCTATCTTCTTGAACTAAACTTCTGGATTCATTTATAGAAGAGAAACCTGTTCGCTTTAAAAAATTGTATAAAGAAGATTTTGTCATCCAAAAACTATTAACGTTATCTAATGATGCCCATTTTGATTGTAAACGTTCTTCTAATGATGAATTAGCAGAGTGCTCCAGCATTGTGTGCCCCTTATATTCATAATTTTTATAAAGTACTGATACATTGGGAGTACAAGTGATATGAGTATCAATTATTACAAACCTTTTGCATACTTCATACACTTTTTCTAAAAAAGGGAATACATCTGAACTGTCTAAATGATATAAAATACCAGAACATAAAACAATATCAAATTGACCGTATTTTTCAGCACTTAAATTTCTTACATCATCTTGATAAAAGGTTAAGTTTTCTAAATTTAATATGTCTTTAGCAAATATAGCTTTTTGTACGTTTGATTCTCTTCCTTCTATCCCTACAACGGTTGCTCCTTGCATAGCAAACTCAATAGCGTAATGCCCCTCTAAACAAGCTAAATCTAAGATTCGAAGATTTTTAAAATCACATTGTGTGATATCTTGAATCATTGTCACAATTTTTTTTAATGCAGGATTTGGTTGTCGAATATCTCTTGTATATAGAGTATCCGTTAATTTAATATCATAAGCGGTCCATTCACCATATTTACGAATAATGTTTTCTTTCTCGAGAACAAAATCTTTCATGATACAATTCGCCACCTTTAACAAAATATTAGTGTAATATATACCTTTATAAGATCAATATATGTGTGTATAACTTGTATTTAGACGAAGGTAAACGTTTTACGTATTCTCCGAAAGAATTCTCCTTCCTCAAGCGGGTGAAGGGCGTAGCCCAACGATAGGTGGGCGATGAATTTCGGTTTGGCATAGCCAAAAACTTTTGATAAACTAGCTATATGAAGTTCTTTGATAACTTGATATAGAAGGTTGCAGGAAGAAAATAGAGTGCGAAAACCAAGCCATTCGGTTCCTGCGTAAAATATCAACCGTACCAAAAGAGCATCCATGCGTTGGACCTAGGGGCGGAACACCCCGAAGTAACGCTCAGGGAGACGAAAGGTTACTTTCGTCGTGGAACTGAGAAGCTCCCACTTCAAGCTTTGCTAAGTGGCGAGTAGTTCACAGCTTGTCACTTTATCATGTGATATGTCAAAGATTCCTTCTTTTTGGGAGCCACTCGCAAATTTATAACAATAGGCAGCTCAAAATGAAATAACTAAATTAGACACGTTAAAGCTCTTTCAACTTATTAAAGCTATTGAAATTGTTAAAAGCATATCATTTGAACAAGATAAACAAGAGGTTTCATGAATAAGATTGTAGTTTTGCGGTACTGATGCTATAAGTGTGAGTAATGAAAAACTCATTTTTTTATTTTGGGGTAATTCTAAATTCTTAAGTTGATGGGTATAGGGTATCGCCAGTATTTTGGAAAAATCCACGCTAAGCAAAATATTAGTAACATTAAGTTATGACACCGTTTGTTATAAAAAAATCCCCAAAAACCGATTTCTAAATTAGGAAACCGACTTTAAGACATCTTATTCAATATTTAATAATCGTTTATATCTTTCTATTCTTTCCTTTGCTACCCTTAATCTTTCGTTTTTTAATAAACTCTCATGCCTCTGTTGTGATGAAAAACCAGTCACTTCGAGAATATTTATTTCAACATTAAAATTCCAATCATTTATTTTATAATCAATGGGATACTCAATTTGACCAATATCCTGTTCAGCGTCTACTGCTATATATTTACCATCTTTTAAAAAGAACTTATAGCTTAACCCAATTGTATATATCCCTAACAATTCTCCTAATTCAGAATGCGTTATCTTTAATACCTCTCCACGCACTTCAATGTCCTCATTGTTAATTAAATTATTTGCAAATGATTTTTTATCTTTAACAAGATAAAAATAATCAGTGTTACCTACAACTACAGTTTGATCTAATTCATACCAACTTGGTTTCCAGTTAAAAATCATAATACAACACCTCTAAAAGTGATTATTCAACTACTTAGGGGACTGGTGGCAAAACGCGGATTTTATCCGCTAAGATAGTTACTAAAAGTAAAATGTAATCTTTACTACTGTAAAAAAATAAATAGTTCCACGCAAAAGATGTTAGTTGACGTAAAATTCGTTATAGGAAACTAATTTTTAATATTAAAGCAAACTCTTCCCCGAACAGAGAGGAGTTTGCTTTTTTAGCATGCTTACCTTTCTATAAATTACTAGTTATGAAACAAGGATCGTTTCATAACTAGTAATTTACTTGATTATCTTGATGGGTATGGAGTAGTGCCCCTATAAACAAAACCCTCCAGAGACATCTATAATCTGCCCTGTTACCCAGCGGCTATCAGAAGAAGCAAGGAATGCTACTGCATCTGCAATATCTTCAACTTGCCCTATTCGTCCGAACACAGATGAGTTTTTAGCAAAATTTCGTATTTCCGGATCATCTAGCAATTTTGCATTGATATCTGTCTTCGTATATCCAGGCATAATTGTATTCACTGTTATACCTCTTTCTCCAAGATGTTTAGCTAGAGGCAGTGTCATCGTATTTAATGCACCTTTACTTAAGCCGTATGCAATGGACCCTGTAAAACCAAGTCGTACTTCAGCTGATGAAATGTTAATCACACGGCCCTCTGCTCGTATTAATGGTAATGTTTGCTGAATTAAAAAGAATGGTGCTTTCATATTTACAGACATAATTTCATCAAAAACTTCTTCTGTCGTATTTTCAATCGTTCCTTGTGTACCTATCCCTGCATTGTTTACTAAAATATCAATCTCTGATGTACCAACTTTTATTTGTAATTCATTCTTTAACTGTTTTACTAGCTTTTTGACACCATCAATTGAATTAAGTTCAGCTTCAATTAAGAACGCTTTTCCTCCATTAGATTCAATCTCACTAATCGTTTCATCTGCAGCTGTTTTATTTCGGCCGTAGTGAATCGCAACTAATGCTCCATCTTTCGCCAATCTCATCGCAATCGCACGGCCAATTCCACGACTCGCTCCTGTTACTAACGCTACTTTTCCATCAAGATTCTTCATTTTTTCCATCCTTCCTAAATTTCCGTTTGATAAAAACCTATACTTATATTTTCATGTAAACACCAATCATTTTAAATATAGATTTATAGGTAATTTAGTCCATTCGCTTATGATATTATAGTTATAATTCGTAATTTACTTTAGAAAACAAAAATAAGGAGGCTACACAATGCAAAACGCCGTAAAACTGGATGAAATCGATCATAAAATTATGAACTTGTTGTATGAAAATGCGAGAATTTCTGTTTCAGAAATAGGACGAATTATATCCATGACGCAACCTGCTGTAAAAGAACGTATTAACAAGCTTGAAGATCAAGGAGTTATAGCGGCTTATCGAACGAAATTTGAGCCTTCCAAAATTAATAAAAACATTCAAGCATTCATCATGTTTAAAACGAGCCAATGCTCTGATTTTATTCAATTTTGTAATGCCGCTCCTGAAGTAACAGATTTATATCGAATTAGTGGGGAATTTAATTATATGATGAAGGTCATGAGCGATTCGATGGATTCCCTCGCTGCGTTTTTAGACTCGTTAATGCAATTCGGATTATCATCTCCTTTAATTGTTTTAAAGAGTGAGTTCGAGGAGAAATTGTCATTCTAATAAAGGGATACGTATTATCCTCACTAACAGTAAAATTTTCTCTTTCTTGAGAAAAACCAACAAAATCAATGATTAGTAACAAAAAAAAGAACATTGATTTTCAATGTTCTTTTTTATATCTCTACTTATTAATTAGATTGCTATTCGAAAAAAGCACCTTAATCCCCTTACCCTTGATTCCTCTGCGCCTCTCTAAACTCCTCCTTGACCTTCTCTAACAACCCTTCTTCCGTAATTAATCGATACGCCGTATTTGCTAATGCTTTTGCCGATGTAATTAATGCTTTATCTCCAAGTTCTGAACGTGCTGCTTCTCTAAATTCATTCGTATGTGCAATTAAATCATCTGGTCCGATTTTAATGTACGGATGAATTGTCGGTACAACTTGACTTACGTTTCCTGCGTCGGTTGAACCAATACCCACTCTTTCTTTACGGTTTACGTCTTCGCCTAATAATTCTAGTTCTTCTGCTACGACGTCGTTATATGTTTTTGTTACGAGTAGTTCATCGATTTCATTTTGGAATTGATGGATTTTCACTTTTGTGCCTGTTGCTAACGCTGCTCCCTGTGCGATATTTCTTACTTTTTCTGTTACTTCCGCACATCTTTTTCTCGTTGCTGCGCGGATGAAGAATCTTGCTGCAGCGTAGTCCGGAATAATGTTAGGTGCTTTTCCGCCCTCTGTAATAACACCATGAATTCTTACATCTGACGGAAGTTGTTGGCGAAGTGCGTTAATACCGTTATAGAGCTGAATAACCGCATCTAATGCGTTAATCCCTTCTTCTGGCGAAGCTGCAGCGTGAGCTGTTTTTCCGTAAAAATGAAAATCAAGTGGATCGACTGCTAGTGAAGGACTCGTTGTCGCTGTCTTTCCGCTCGGATGAATCATAAGCGCCGCATCAATGTCTTTAAATAAACCTGCCTTTACATAACTTGATTTCGCGCTACCATTTGGCCCGCCTTCTTCTGCTGGTGTACCAAACACAACAACTTCCCCGCCAATTTCTTCAAGCGTTTCTGATAATGCGATTGCTGCTGCAACACTAATTGTGCCGATTAAATTGTGACCACACGCATGGCCTAGTCCTGGTAAAGCGTCGTACTCCGCTAAAAATGCGATTGCTGGTCCTTGTTTTCCAGAGCTTTTTCGCGCGATAAATCCCGTTTCATGTCCAGCTATATTGTGCTGCAACTGAAATCCTGCACTGCCTAGCAATAAACTTAACGTTCTAGATGCATAAAACTCTTGGTTACCAATCTCTGGATTCGCATGAATATCATGACTTGTTTCTATGTACTTTTCCTTATTTCTTTCGATACTCTCTTCAATTGTTTTTCTTTGTGACGTTACTCCTGTCGCTCCCATTGTTCTTCCTCCTTTTATTTTCACGTAAAAAAGCCTCTTTCTAAAAGATAGAAAGAGGCTTCTGTATATACAGTCAAAATGAGCTTCTTTCTTATCTTTCAAGTTACCTTGCTGGAATTGGCACAGTATTCATAACGAATCCGCTGCCGAGGTATCATAGGGCCAGTCCCTCCACCTCTCGTGATAAGAATTTTCATAAAATTATATTAAATTATTTTTTATTCTAAGTTCATTCCAAGTAAAAGTCAAGGAATTCCTATCCGAATTTACCGAATATCTAAAAATCCTTTTAATACACCAATTGTTTCTGGTGCTTGCAGTCTTGCACATACGTACGGAAATTCCGTGCTACCTTCAAATATCATTTGAGATGTGAGCGGTGCGCCTGCCCAGAAGATTTCATCATCAATTACGATAAACGGGAATGCTTTATTTTGTCTTTGTAACTTTACATTTTTCAGTGGAACTGGTCCATCACTATAAACTATTATTTGTGCATTTGTACGCATGAACGCTTGCCATACTCGTTTATCTACTTGTTTTGTACTTGGAAGTGAAATAATAATTTTTCGTTTTGCGGCTAAAATATCTTTTAATAGCCCTTTCGGCTCTTCAAGATTCATTTCCATAAACCAGCGTAAACGTTTCGAAATTTTCCGTTCCCACAATTGTCTTGATGTCGTGCGATCACACACATCTCCATGACGTTCTATATGAGCTGTTAATTGCGATAACGCTTGTTTTCTAGAAAGATTTTTACGCATATAATGGCAATCTGATAATTGAATGAACTTCCCTCTCGCTCTTGTCACTGCTACATTGACGAGGCGATGGTTTTTATGGTCAAAGAATAGTACGCCAGGTCGTTCTTGTGGATAACTGTCAACCGTATCAAAGATCATCATATCTCTTTCAGAACCTTGGAACTTATGAACTGTAGCCGCTAAAACTGGTATGTGTTGATATTTCGTTCTCTGCAACATTTCTCTAATACACGTCGATAAAAAGCGTGACTGCGCCCTGTAAGGTGTCACAACACCAATTGATTGAATACCGTCTAACAATCCGATTAACATCATTTGCATCGCTACTAAACCAGACATAATGTTAAAACGTGAACCAGAAGCAGCATCTTTTAACGAAAAAGCTCCCATTTGGCTCGTATCAAATAAAACACTCGCTTCATTTGCGAACGGTTGCAATTGCGCAAGTTCTTTACGCTCTGAAACAGACGGATGATCGTATACTCTATTTTTATAAATAAACGAATTCGTAAACTTCGATATATCCGCATGCATACGTCTTTGTTCCTGCAACATAAATAGGTTTGGGTGTGCTTCTGATTTATTAACAGACTCAACAATCCCAGCGTGGTAAAACATATCTTCCCCAAGCCATTTGCGAACAAGTTCATGATTTGCCATCGCAATTGGAGGTAACTGTAAAAAGTCACCGCAAACGACGATACGTTTCCCAAGTGAAGCAGCTAATGCAATTTGCGGAACGAACGCCATACTCACCTCATCTACGACAACTAAATCAAATGTACGCTCATAAATTAGCGCATCAATGGCACATTTCGATAAAGTTGCGCCGATTACTTTCGCATTTTCAATATATTCTTTTTCTACTTCTTTAATTTTAGCCTTTTGCTTTCGAAGATCACTTTCAATCTCTTGTATACGCTTCTTATCAGCAGATGTTGCTTTATACGATAAGATTTTTTCACGAAGATCTTGGCGTGTCTCTTCTAAGTAGAGTCTTTCCTCACCCCATGATCCGTTCGTCGTTTCAACTAACTTAGATGCAAGTAACGTTTCATGATTTCGTATATGTTCATGCTGACTATAACCGTAACGAACAATTTCGCCAGGCGTCCATTTCTTTTTCTTTTCAATTTGCTTCGTTACTTCACTCATTAATACGTCTACTGCCGCGTTACTATGAGCTAACACAAGTACCGATTTTCCTTTTTGATAATGAGCCGAAATAATACGTGATAAATTGTAAGACTTCCCTGTTCCAGGTGGTCCCCATACGTACGTTGTCGGATTGTAAAACGCGCGATATGCCAGTTCATTTTTCGGATTTTTCATCTTCTCAATATGTTTCGGACTGCTCGTCCCATCAACAAGACGCTTTATACGATTACGTTTTAGCTTGTCTTTACGTGCTTCTTTCAATCGCTCTTGCAGTTGCTCTAAAAGTTGCCACGGTTCACTGTATAAAACCGCTTCTCTTATTTCACCTTGTATATAATCATTTAATTTCAATTCTATTTCTAATCCATGTACAGATAATACTTCTCCTGTCGCTTCCTCACCATCGAACTCAATTCGAATTGGTGATCCTTCAGGTAAGCTTACTTCCGAAATAAGCTGAAATACATACACTGTATTCTCATAATCTGTATATAAAAAACGACCGTTCATGATAGAAATTTTACTACCACCTATCGTTTTCCAATGTTTAATTTCATATGCTAATGCATAATGCCACTCTTTCATCGTTTCTGATAATGAAGGAGTTTGAGTATTTGTATTCATCGTATAATCTCCTTCCTTCTCCCCAAACATACTTTCTCACTATACCATACAACACGCTAAAATTTGTAAGGTTTTTATCTTGCTTATTTTCTTAATTTTCAATAATATGTTGTATATAATTTTCAGAAAGAAGGAATCTACATGCCAGTTAGAAGAATTGAACACGTAGGACTTATGGTTGCAAACTTAGAAGCATCTATCTCATTTTATGAAGAAGTAGTCGGCTTACAGCTCCTTAAACGCATGGGGCACCCAAACCCAGACTTAAAACTCGCTTTTTTAGGTGTGGAAGAATCGAAAGAAACGATACTCGAATTAATTGAAGGCTACAACTCTTCCCTTCCGGCAGAAGGAAAAGCACATCACATTTGCTTTAAAGTGGATTCATTAGAGGATGAAATCGAAAGACTAAAGAAACACGCAGTAACCTTTTTACTAGGAGATGAAATCGAAACATTACCAGATGGAACACGTTACATATTCTTCGCTGGCCCTGATGGGGAGTGGATTGAGTTTTTTGAGACGGAGAGATAGAGTGAAACTTTAGTCAGCCCACAATAAACGGGATAATAACTTTATGATTCACATAAGGAGTAGAAACTGATGAATATAGTTTTTTGGGTACTTATACTATTTCCACTTCTTAATATAATCCTGTTAAAGAGGTGGAATATAAGTCCCATTAATCTCATGGGGGTATTTGGTAATTTAAAAATGCTGTTTATTTATAGCACTTTTACGAATGCAAAAACAGCCAAAATACTCAAGCAGTTTCGCATAAAAACTTGCATATTTTAGGCTGTTTAATTGTACTCCTTATTTTGTTAAAGTTACCCGTCAGTTCAATTCCAAAGACCTCAGCTGACGATTAACTCAAGTACCGATTTCGGATGACCCTCATGTGATGAAGTTCGTGTTCTGTATCCGCTACACTATCTGTAGCAAAAGTTGTTATCTCATTTTCTTCAACACTTGACATTGCTCGATTTATAGCCTGTTCTAGCTTTACGTTCTTCTTGTTCATAGCTGTTACTAAGCGTTCTATAGTTGCTACATCTTTATGATAAAAAATTCTAGAATTATTATTGCTACATTCTTTCATTTTATTAATTAGTATGATATACCATCACAGCACCAGAAAGACTAATATAAGCTAGTATCATCCATACGTTATCATTTCTAATCTATCCTGTTTAGAAATGATAACGTTTTTTTGTACTTAAAGGTATTAAAATTTCTTAAGTTGATGGGAATATAGGGTGCCCCCTATATGGTGGAGATAGAATCGTAGCGGATAACATAGGAGAAAAACTAAACGGCCTAAAAGTATTGTATTTTAATATTGAAATTTTAAGGGTAGCCAACTATATAAAATGTAACACTGACGTTCCAGGGGATTATGTTGAATACAATAATGAGGAGAAATGGTTTATGTCTATATTATTTTCTCTTCCAATTACTATATATTTTTAGCATACTATTAACTATAAGGAGGGAGTGCAGAAATGGAAGAAAAGAAAGTGACGTGGTTAGAACTCTTTTATGATTTGTTATTTGTGGCGGCAGTGACGGCTGCGACTCATGTTTTACTTCATGTTGAAGATGGTCAAATCCATGCAGAGTATTTAGTAAAATTTGTCTTAATTTTTATTCCGATTTGGTGGGCTTGGGTAGGGCAAACCATCTTTGTTAACCGGTTTGGAAAAGATTTATTTCATCAAAGAATTTTTTTGATCCTGCAAATGTTTTTTGTCCTAATAATGACATCAAGCTTATCAGCTGATTTTGATCCTTATTATCTTTCTTTTTTAATTGGCTATATTGGCTTAAGGGTCGTGACTGCAATTCAATATCTTGTTGTCCAGCGTATAGAAGAGGGAGCTCGAAAAAAAGCAGCACTCTTTTTAGGAAGATATTTTTGGATTGGAATCGTTATTTCATTATTATCCGTCTTTTTTGATTCTTGGATTCGATATGCTGTGTTATATTTTGGGATTCTTATCGATATTATTGTCCCACTGCTTGGAAGGAAGTGTTTAGAAAAGGTTCCTACAAATACAGCCCACTTGTTAGAGAGATTTGGTCTATTTTCCATTATTCTCTTTGGGGAAGCTCTTGTAAGCACTCTTGTGGTCATTCAACCTAAACAAGGAAATTGGGATTCAATAAGCTTTGCGATCATTTCATTTATCCTCATTATTTCGATGTGGTGGCAATATTTCGATAACATGGAGAAGAAACTCGACAAGTCTAGACAAACTTCTGGTCAAATTATTATTTACGGTCATCTATTTATTTTAATGTCTTTGAGTATGGTTGCAGCATCCATTAGATTATTATTTTTACATGAGGTCTATTATTCTTTTATCTTATATTTTGTTTTTGGTTCTGTATTGCTCTATTTCCTGTCAACTACAATTGTTTTTCATCAATACAGGTTTGAACAACACCGCTTGAACATTTATCATTTGTGCTTGTTTTTAGGAATTTTAGCAGTCTTTTTTGTTATTAATTTAATTATAGTAGTGCCGAATATTGTGATAATAGGACAATTAACCTTATTTTTTATCATCTATGCTAAATTAACAAGCACATAAATAAAAGAATCAAATAAATTAGTATCAAACTATAATACTGGTTTATATATATATATTGGTAAATTTTATATTTATATTAAATCTTATAATTCACGGTGACTCTGATGCAACTGTACCTTTTGAGTTAAGTGGAAACGCACATATGATTCCATTCCTGATAGTAAACTTGCTCTAATACAGGTTGTCCTCATGGATTAAACGCAACTCCTGCAAAAGAATTTAATGAAGTATTATTAACATTTTTAAAAGAATAATCTTTGAGGAACTACCAGAGGCGGTTCAACAGCAATATCAAGAATAATAACACGAATTTATCGATTAGGGTTTTCCAAAAAGAGTAGCGCTATGCTTAATCTTTTGGAAAACCTTCTTTACATAGTTTTTTTAGGTCTCTTAGGGGAATCGTCACAGTGCTATCAAGTTAAAAAATACATTCTTCCCATAAACGAAAAAAACGAACTGAACTTCTATGGACAACTATGAAAGAATGAAATTTTCGTTTTGGGGATAATTCAAAATCTTAGGTTGATGGCGATGTGGCGGTACCCCAAATCCAACATCTCTAGCTAGATTCTGTAAGGTATTTGGTGATAAAAGACTCTTAATCTCCTGTGCAAATAATTGTAAGTCGTCAGATACAGAATTAGACATAAAAAAACGTCATCCTTTCCTATAATTCTACCGTAAGAATAACGTCTTTATGGCGATATGGTGGTATACCTACTTAATTTAGCTTATTCTCCCTTTTCGGGGATTTGGGCAAAATTACCCCACAAAAAAACAGCGAACCCTTCGAATATGTGGGTTCGCCATTATAAATCATTTATTTCACGTCTAATTTTTCTTTCACCTTCCCAGGAAGCTCGTCTTTCTTCACCTCTTCCCAAGCAGTTACACCTTTTTTATCGGAGTGGAACACGCGTAAGAATGCTTCTTTACGAAGCTCTTTAAATCCATTAAATTTCACTGTTTTTTCATTACCATTTTCGTCAAATCCTTGTAATTCATAATTATACTCTGTGTATTTATTTCCTTCTTTAGATACCCCTGACTTTATTTTCGCATCAGTTGTAATTTGAACATAGTATTCATCTTTTCCCATACGATTCACATCGCAACCAACTAACATTGTAGCAAATACAACTAGAATACTAAAAAGTGTAATATATCTTTTCACGTCATTCACCTCATGTGTTTTTTATTATGCTGTTATCATAACCCCTTTTTATTTGAGAAGAAATTCAAGAACATGACATGAAGATTACACTTTTGTAAGATAATAAAAAGACGACTACAACAGCTGCCTTTTTAATCAACATCATAACAATCACTTGCATTGTAGTCTAACATTTAAATAAACCAACCCATATAAACACAAAAAAGAGGAGTCACCCTAAGGTGACTCCTTTCCTAAGATAACTCCCAAAATATAAGTTATACAACATCCTTAAAAAAATAAATAATTTACTCCGGTTGCTATGATAGAGAATCCCATAATAATTGCTATTACAATACTGTGACGTACACGATTCATAACGAAGATTGCAATATACTCTCGAATCATCGCATTTGGCCAATAATAGAAGGCTGTTTTTGAGCCAATTCCTTGGCTATTTAATCCTACTATTTTAGCGTATAATCCTGCGCGAAACACATGGAAGTTGTTTGTAGAAAAAATGCAGTTATACTGTGTTCCTTTTAATGATTCCATAATTCTCTTTGAAAAAAGCATATTTTGGTATGTTGTAGTAGAACGGTCCTCTTTTATTGTATTCTCTAGAGGAATCCCATTATTCACAGCATACTCCTGCATAGCTTTCGCTTCAGAAATATTTTCATCTGATCCTTGTCCACCAGAGAAAATAATCTTAGGTGGTGAGGAAACTGCTTCTTGTTTCTTATAAAATTCAATAGCTCTATTAATTCTGCTAGCTAAAAGTGACGTAACCTTAAATATTTAGAAATTTAAAAAGCCCCCTAATATTGTTAAAGGGGCTTTACTCATACGAATGATAATTTTTATAAATAATTGCTAAATAGTGAATTTACATAAATGCTTTTAGAAGCTCTTGAACTAATGGGATTGCTCCACCTATAAATTTTAAAACTGCCATTGCGATTTCCATATTATTTCCTCCTCTTTTGTTAATACTGGGATGTGATTAAACTTTATACTTTCATTATAGTAAGCGCTTGCATTTGTAACAATACATTTCTGTATGCAATATTGCATATTTATACGTTTTGACAATATTTGACCTCTATTAGCCATTCTTTAATGGTACCATAACGAAGTGAGAGTCTTTAAGGGTTCTCCTTAATAGGAGGAAATATGGAAAAAGTTCAAGATATTTACAGTAATATAAAATTTAAAAGTTAGTTTAAACAAGTATTAGCTGTAGGAGGAATATTAGGATTCTGCTACTTGGTGTTATATGGTTTTTGTTTTTTAGTTGATATGTAAATATTATACAACGATACTAGTGGAGTCTTGCCTACAGAGGTAAGACTCTTTTATTGTACTTGAGATGAACAAACTACATACAATAGCTTTCAGGTTCTTCAGATTTCTCTGTATGGTTCTTTGTTCCTCTATGTTCTAGACCCACTATTTCCTATCATTGAATATAAATGAACTTCCATTTATATTGAAAATACAATTTTATTGATAAAAAATGTCTTTTTACTAGATACATATTAAAAAGAAAAGTATAAGTTGTATTCCATTTCGGTACAATCTTTTTATCTTTGAAAAGGACTTAAATCTTATTAATAGATTTGAGTCTTTTTTGTATACATCAATCTCTATATAACCATATAAATATAATATATTAAAAATAATTTAAATGCAAGAATACTTGTAGAGGAACCGCCAGCACTTCGAAAAAAACAAGCTAAGCCAAAAAATACAATAAGCTGCCCATATGGACAGCTTATTTACACAATTTTCTTTATGGGAAGTACACTTAAGGTCATTTTTAACTTAATAGGAGTCTAATATCTCAAGTTTCTTAGCTAATACCCAGCTATTTAGGCCTAAAGATGCATAAATATTGTAATAAAAATAATTCCCGTTTCTCAATGTTTCCTATAATTCTTTAGTATCTTCATAGAACATAGGCCAACCTTGCATTAAGATATTATATATATATTTCTTACTACAAATATGGACGGTATTATCCTTGTTGCAGTTTTAATTTTAATCAAGTCTATTGTAATTACACAGATTGAAATATCTATTCAATTTTAAAAATAGTAAAGGAAATGTATATAAAAAGATTACTTGTCTTAGAAACAAGTGATCTTTTTATTAGATAAACTGCAACTTGCTAACAGCAGGTAATTGTTATCCTATTCATATGTTCAATAGATATCATAATACATTTTTTAGTTATATAGACGGAATTGTTTCTAATAAAATGAGACCAAAAATATTTCAAAAGGTACCATTAATTATTTAATACTTTAAAAATGCAATTTTGAACCTTTCGAAGCACTAAATTAGGTAGATTTTAATAAACTTCAAACTTTGTCTGCATCAGGATCTCACAATTGAGTCTGAGTAATTAATGCTGTCAACATAACAAAAGAGTCCTGATTGAAACAAACTCTTTTATGAGTTTTTACAAGAGTAAACTTTTAAGCACATAATTACATTTCTATTATTTATTTTACCACTTGTACAGATGCTGGTTTCCACCCTTGATTCTCTACCCAATCAATATTAACCTTATATTTTTTATTACTTTGTTTATCTCGTACATTACCGTAGGCTTTATTATTACCATTATTTCCAATAAAATCGAAAATCAATTGGCTCTCTGGAACATCAACAGCATAAGAGATTGCTTTTTTCATCTCACTCCAATCTACTGTTCCTTCTTTAAATTTCATATCAGGTTTTGCTCCTTGCTCTGTACCAATTGGCTTCCATGAAGGATTAGTTTGAGGATCCTTTTCTTGAGATACCGTTTTTTCTTCCTCTTTATTTTCAGTTCCGTTCGTTTTTACCGATTTTTCTACTTTTTGTTTCCCTTCTAACTGTGCTGCTTCTTTATCTTCGCTTTTCTTTTCTTCTATCTTTGCTGTTTCTTTATCTTTAGTTTTCTTCTCTTCTAACTTTGTTGCTTCTTTATCTTCAGTTTTCTTCTCTTCTATCTTTGCTGTTTCTTTTTCTTCAGTTTTCTTCTCTTCTATCTTTGCTGTTTCTTTTTCTTCAGTTTTCTTCTCTTCTATCTTTGTTACTTTCTTTTCTTGAGCAATTGCTTTCGTTGATGTATTAGAAGGGGTAAACAATTGGTATGTCACTATACCAACTGTCACTAATACCAAAGTAAATGCAATATTAAAAATTGCATTTTGACGACGATTCTGTTGTTTTTCTTGAAATCTGCTTACTTGTCCCATTCTTCAAACCTCCGTGTTTACTTTCTCCTCTACTCTTTATGTATTATCCCTAAAATTCTTAATATTTTTATTAAACAATAGAAATAAACTACACTTTCCATACAGGATTTCATATCATAATAAAATTTGTGTTTTTTCAAGTATCTGACATATGTTATTCAAAATAGTTTAATACATTAAAAATTGATAAGCTTCTGCACTTAAGAAACCTTCAATTTTATTCAAAGGTGATTCCAATTACGTCCACATTAGATCTCCTGTAGAAAGCTTTTTAACAATTAAACCTCTTCTTCCCTTATTAATAATTTTAAAATTAAATTTCCCTCTATAGTATAATAAAGATGTTTCGTTTTCTAATGGGGTATGTCGTAAAATCAAAAGAGATTTTATCTCTTTTACCTTCTTTTCAGAGTAAAGTTCACCACTAGGAAATTCTATTATTCCTAATGTAATCTTTAATTCGCTCTCATCAAAAGCCCACTCTTTATTAAGTTCTCTTATCTTTTGTATAAAGCTTCTTTTAGTTTGTCCTATATAGAGCAATGTTACATTCTTAGCATATACTCTAGAGATTGCAAATATCCCCTTCTTAGAAGCTTCTTCCCTATTATAAAAGTCATTTATACTATACATGCCATACCACTTAATATGTACTGTTTCTATGAATCTCACCTCGTTTTTAGACAATATTATAATTTCTGAATGTTCAAATTATTATGGGTACATATGCTTGATTACTTGAATTATAAATTGTGCTTTTCAATAATACATTTTATTATTACTAATTTCAATAATGAAGAAAAAATACAATATTATAGTTTAATTACAAAGCTGTATAAAAACAAAGTGATGTCGTGCCACATATTTTCTTTTTTTACAATTTCAAACTATCGTGAACAAAATTTTAAAATTTATGGAATAAAAATATAATGTGTATGTACATACACATTATATTAATTGAAGAAAAAGAGTAGAAATTTAATCTCTCTACGCTGTTAAAATTATTCAACTCCAAAAAAACTGTACATCTTCTAGAGATACTAATTTTCTAGTTTTGATGTTTTTATAGTGCTTGAGCGTGATATTATTCAAGCTTTTTCATTGAGAATGCATAAATACAAACAAAACCAGTAATACATCTTTTCTGTACCGTACTGGTTTTGTTTAAGATCATCTTAAATTATAGCTAGTTCACCGAGATTGCAAATTCCGATTTCGGTGCCCCAGCGAATACGATTGTTCCGTTCTTCGGAAGTTCCACCTTGTTATTGCCACTCACAATGGTGAAGTTGACGCAAACTCCCTTCTCATCATACACCGCAAATGAACCATTTGATGGCAGCGTCACGGTCATCCTTTTGTCTGTTGCCGCTTGTGGAATTGTAAACCATTTCGCATGTCCATTTGCTCCCAGCGTAACTTTGGATGATTGGCCTACATCAATTGGTTTTACATTAGATTCACTTACGTATAACAATCCAGCCATCTCCATATATTCATTGCCGCCTTCTGTATAGAAGTGTGTTTCCGTCGTATCACGACCATTCATCACGGGTACTTGGATCTGATGCACCGCGGTGTTCGGACCTGTAATTTTTCTGCCATCCCAATAGCCTGCTGGGCCTTCCTTGCGAGTAATTTGAGTACTAAGATGTTTCGACTGAACAAGATATTGAATAGAACTAAATTTCTCGTTTACACGATAAAACTTGACACCTTCCCTCTTTGCCCATGCAGCAGCGGTTTTCTTCGAAAGCACGTTGTCTTCTAGTTTCTCAGCTAAATAGTGGGTCATCACACTTTGCCCTAAACCTGGATAAGATTTATATGCGCTCTCCTTCAAATAAGTTCTTCCATTCTTCTCGGTTACGAAGTTGAGCTTGGAAGTACCCCCCTCATTATTAAAGCTTCCATCAGCAGTATATACATATTTTTCTTCTGGATTAGATGGTAAGAATAGTTCACCGTTCTTCGTAATTTCAATTTTGAAATGAGTTTCGCTATTGCCATAAAATCCTGCTTTCTTTGCTACGCCTTGAGGCATTTTGACTTTGACCGGCTTACCAAAGGATTTGTTCGGCTTGATTTCCTTAATAGTACCTTTTTCTTTAAGTGTAGCGAGCAGCAATTCAGTTGCCATTAGCTGATTTGTAGAGCTCCGTCCACCAGATGTCAATACAGCCGCTGCTATTTTCTGTTCCGGAAGCACGACTAATATAGCATGTTGCAATGCCGTATCGCCGCCCTTAGCCAAAGCTTTGATCCCATATTCACTGAATGGGTATAGTTTCACACTATCCCAGCCAAGACCATAGTTAAAAATATTCTCGCCAGCCCCCGGCCACATTCCTTTTTTATATTCCTCTTCCTCCATTGCCTTAACTACCTTATCAGAGAGGATTCCTTTTCCCTGTCCCATAAATAGTTGTGAGAATCGCACCATATCTTCTGCCGTGGAAGATATGCCTCCCGTACCAATAACATTCACCGATTCAATTGGAAGTTGCCCTTGGTACGCCGAGTAATATAGTCCAGCCCGATTTTCATCCCTCCATTTGTCCTGTGGCGTTTTCGTATGATTCATTTTTAAAGGCCCTGTAAAGTTTTGATGTAGAAATTCAGTAAAGCTCATACCACTAACTCTTTCCACCAAAATTTCGGCCAGCGTAAAACCATCGTTACAGTATACTGAGAAAGCACCAGGGTCCGCCTTCAAGTTTTGATTTGACAATTGCTGTAACAAGGTATCATGGGCATAGGTATCATTATCGTTAAATAAAAATGCATTACCTAACGTAGAACCTTGCAATCCAGAGGAGTGATTCAATAACATACGCGGTGTAATACGTTTGTATCGACCGTCCTTCATCTTAAAATCAGGAACATAGCGGACAACAGGAGCATCCAAATCGACTTTTCCTTCATCGACCAATTTCATTACAGCCGCTGTTGTATACATTTTACTAACTGAACCAATCCCGTATAAAGTATCTTTGGTTAGCGGCTTTTCCCCTTCCATATCGTTCTTGCCAGCCTGACCAGACAAAATAAGTTTTCCATTATCAATTAGTGCATACTGCACGCTAGCTGCCCCATGGGACTTCGTAAGTAGCTCCGCTTTCTCTGCTGCAATCTTCTTCAGTTCCTGACTAGCTACTTCTTCACCAGTTACAACAGTAGTCTTACTTTCAGAAAATGCTTTCGCTCCTGTTGGTAGAATCATAGTTACCGCTAATGCAGTGGCTAACACACCAGTTAGCTTATTTTTCATCACGGAATTACCTCCTTAAATAATTGATCGTTTTCATCATTCCTTTGTGTAACTATGAAACTATGATAAATTTTACCCGTTTTTACTTTTAGACTACTTGCTAAATTCAGCAAGTAAAATATTTTTAAAAGGATCAGGAGTATCAGCTTTAAGGCTGTTCAAATTGACTGCCAATGTATGCTTGCCTCCAAGTGTGCCTCCAGCAAAAGTTAAAAAGCCAGGAATGGTTCCTCCATGCCACCATATCGATACACCGTTTGAAAGCTTCATTTTGAAAATTCCAAGCCCGGAATCGCCAAGTTCATCTGTTCCTGTAGGGACTGTTGTAAGCATTTGCTTTAGTTGCTGTTCTTTCAATAATTTGCCCCCAAGTAAATAAGAAAAGAATTTGTTTAAATCATCAGCTGTAGAAATCATATCTCCGGCTGAGCTCCCCATACTTGGGTTATAATAAGTAACATCTTTCGGCTCACTTGCTCCGTCTAATTGGATATATCCACGGGCATGCTTGGTTCCTGGAATGACGCTTGAATTTCCAGGTAAGAATGTATTCGCTAATTCAAGTGGTTCAATAATTCGATTTTCAATCTCTTCCGCATAGCTGTTCCCAGTTACTTTTTCAATAAGAATTCCTAGTAATACATATCCTGTATTTGAATACGACCAGCTCTTTCCTGGAGCAAAATCTGGAGGCATGGATATTCCCATCTTTACTAATCCTTCAGCAGTATAAGATTTTTTTGTATCCATCATATTAAAATCCTTTGACCTTGTGTAATTAGCGATACCACTTGTGTGGTTCAATAATTGGCGGATAGTAATCTGTTTATCATCATATCCATTTCCTTGAATGACACCAGGTATCCATTTTTCAATAGAATCGTCTAGATTTAAGCGGTTTTCTCCTGCTAATTGAAGTATAACTGTTGCAGTGAACGTCTTTGTCACGCTGCCAATTCGAAAACGAAAATCTCTTTTCATTGGTTTCTTAGTACTCAGATCAGCTACACCAGCCACATAACTCCATGTTTTTCCACTCTCAGAAGTTTTAGCAAGTATCCCTGGATATCCTAGTTTCAATGTATCCCGCATTGCCTCTTTGACGGAATTATGATCTCTTTGGGTGCTTGTTTGTAACGAACTAGATACATTTTGAATGGACTCCGCTTTTACACTTGAGGTTGGAGTTGTATAAAACAGGGAACCTCCAGTTATTAAAAGGGCTAAACCTGTACATGTAATTTGGCGATGCTTTTTCATCAAAATATTCCTCTCCCCTATTCATATTGTATAAATGGTTATTTGCTGTTTGGAACTAATCACACAGCTTTCTTCTTACCCCACTGCAAAAGGACGATATTGAATCTGTAATGTCTCTTTTCCTCCAAACAAGTCTTATTAATTGATTTGTTTTTTATAGAAATATATAGTATTTTTCTCCTCTCACTCTTCTTTACATTTTCATCTTACACAAGGAAAATCTCTTTTTTCTTACCTCTTCCTTACAAATTCCTTACGTTCAAAATTACTTTTATAATTAATTATTTTTTATTTTAATAACATTTAGTTGTATTAATTTGATAGGAATTTAACTTCACATAAAAGTTTATTTATTTCAAAAAATGAATTTAAATACAAATTAACTATTTAATATTCGACACCTCACCTATACATGTCCTAACATAAGTTCCTATCATCTATATGTATTATTTATTACAACAGCTTCACGCTAAAAATAAGATATTTCAAAAAAGAGAAATATAGGTATCTCAACAAGAGATTACCAATATAAACAATGTGAAAATGTAAGAACCCCTGTATTACTGCTGATTTCCCTCTAACTAATACAGTTTCAAACATTGGACACAAATACTACATGTAATGTTGAATTTATTACCTATTCAAAATTCTGTTAGTTCATTTTTTCTTAAAATACAAAAATATTTAACTTATAAATATACAAGCTATAATAGGGACGTCTAGGGATAACCTATTAGCACCTTAGAAAATATCAACTTTCTAAAATTGGACAAGATGAAAAAATCACTCAAAGAAAGGTGTGTAATCAAAAAGAAAATTCATTAAAAATTCTTTAGCAGCAAAAGACATCGCATTAGCTATGCCTTAGCAATGTCTACAATGTTGACGAGGTTATTGAAGCGATGTAAAGGGATGGAAGACAGATGTCTTGCGAATTAAAAGCAATAGTTTTAGAGGAATTCTGGACATACTTACAATTTTTTAATCCTTATTCACTTAAATACACCCATCTACAATCAACAGATTTTGAAAGCGTTAACAAACATTAAATTTTAGATTCAATTAGAGAAGAACACACGATTTGAGGAACTTGTAGGAGATTCATTTTCCAGAACGACTTATATTCCTAAGACTTAAGAATAGGATACAAGGAGGATTTATTATATGAATGGGAATACTGCTAAAAAAATAGAATTGCAATCTGAAAATACTGTGATTACAAACGAGAAATATTTGGATCCTAAAAAGTGGCATAAGCAAGATACTACGTGGGCATTGAGCCTTTTTGGGACAGCAATTGGAGCAGGAGTACTCTTTTTACCAATTAATGCAGGTTCAGGTGGTTTATTATCATTATTACTCATTACATTACTTGCCTATCCAGTTATGTATTACTCACATAGGGCGCTTGCTAAAATGATATATGCTTCCAATTCTGCCGATGAGGGAATTACGGGGACAATAAGAGAGTATTTCGGAAATACAGCGAGTATTATTTTTAACATCGTATACTTCGTCTCAATTTATACAATTGTCTTGATGTATTCAGTTGCACTTACAAATACTGCAAGTAGTTTTATTGTGAATCAATTACATATGAAAGAGCCCTCAAGAGCCATTTTATCGCTTGTCTTAGTACTGGGTCTTATCGCTATACTAAATTTTGGTCAAGATATCACTGTAAAAATTATGAGCTTGCTAGTATACCCTTTCATAGCTTCTCTACTATTTATCGCAATATCCCTAATTCCTCAGTGGAACACATCAATGCTTAGTTTTTCAGATGTCTCTACTGCTTCAACCGGAACAGGATATTTGGGAACGATATGGATGATACTACCTATCATAGTGTTTTCATTTAACCATTCTCCAATGATTTCGTCTTTTGTGATAAAACAAAGATCTACGTATGGGATAGAAGCAACTGATGCTAAATGTGCTCAAATACAAAAGATTTGTTATATCATGACGTTCGTTGTTGTTATGTTCTTCGTTTGGAGCAGCGCACTGAGTTTGACTCCAGATGATTTAAAAGTGGCAAAAGAGCAGAACTTATCAATCCTATCCTATCTCGCTAATGAACTTAATTCGCCAGTAATTACGATTGCAGCTCCTATTATTGCTTTTATGGCTATAACAAAGTCTTTCCTTGGTCATTATATAGGATCATATGAAGTAATGCGTGATATGATTATCAAATTTGGTAAAACACGTGGAAAAGATATAGAAGAAAAAACAGTTAAGACAGTAATTCTTACTTTTGTCGTATTAACATGCTGGTATGTTGCTTATGCAAATCCAAGTATTCTTGGGCTCATTGACGCTCTAAGCGGTCCATTAGTTGCTGCTATCTTATGTCTATTACCAATGTATGCGATCCGTAAAGTACCGGTATTAGCTAAATATAGAGGTAAAATGAGCAATGTATTTGTTATTATTGTAGGAGTACTTACAATCTTAGCAAGTATTAAATCTTTATTCTAACTTACTAGTTGATTATCGTTATTACAAATCAGAATAACAAATTATCAAAACGAAAAGAAGTTGACGAACGATGTATATAAATATAAAAAAATCTATGTATATTTAAAATTTAATTTATGGTTGTCTATATTAATATACTAGGATTAACCAGGAAGCATCCAACAAATTATTATTAATCACTACATTTTCTTTCATAGTATGTCAACGTATAAAAAGACACTTTCTATAGTGTCTTTTTATACGTTATAAGATGAATACACTAACTACATACTTATAATTGGAGAGCTTTTGTGAATATCTTCTATGAGTTGGTCCTTTTCTTTCCCCGTTCATTTCTTCTTTTGAAAAGGTACCCCTATATGGACTAAATATCATAAAATGTTAATTTTCTTTTGCTTGCCTATATATTCAATCGCCATCCAGCCATTTTTGGGTATGTTCGATAAAACGTTTTGTCGCTGGTAATGCGTGTTTAATTGAAGTAAGTGACAACCCAAGCGATCGTGTAGGTTTGTCTTCCAATTCCACAACCGTAACATTTTCGCATTGTCCTTGTAATGCGAGTTCAGACATGACACTGATTCCCAGCCCGTTCTCCACCATCGCGACAATCGCATGATCATCACCGGTTTCAAATTGGATATCGAGATGAATCCTAGCAGCTTCTAATACTTTCCTAACATCGTAACCACATGAAGAAGCAGGCATAATAAAAGGCTCTTTCTCGAGCTGATCGTACTGAATTATAGATTGTTTACTTAATGAGTGATTTTTAGGAAGGACACATAGCATTCGATCTTTTCTTAGTGGAATAGATTCTAGATGGCCCGCCGATGGTAGTGACATAAAACCTAAGTCAATCACCCCTTGTTGAATCCACGTTTCAATCATTCCGTAATCACCTTCCATTAATTTGATTTCAATTCGAGGATATTCCAAGTGAAATCGATGAATGATTGCAGGCAACCAGTGAATAGAAACGCTTGTAAAGGTTCCAATGCGCAAGGTTCCTGCAACTATCCCATTAATCTCTGCAACAGTTTGCTTCAATCGCTCATTATGATTTACTACTTCACGAACATGCGTTAAAACACGCTCACCATTTTCCGTTAATCGAACTCCCGTTTTATTCCGGGATAACAGTTGAAAACCATACTCCAATTCAAGACTTCTAATCGCATGGCTGACACCTGACTGAGTCACGTTCATTGCTTCGGCCGCTCTTGATAAGTTCCCCATTTCAACCGTCTTCAGAAAGATTTCTAACTTAGTCAGACTCATCGATTCTCCTACTTTCTCATGTATGAATTTTGTTCAAGTATATCATTACATATATTCGTTTTACTAATACTTGAATCACAATTAAACTAAGTACATAAAAATTTTAAAGGAGAACTAAAAATGAAACCAATAAAGGCTAATCTTATGATCTTACTTATTACAATGACCTGGGGTACTTCCTACCTTTTTATGAAAATCGGATTGGAAACTGTCCCTTCATTTTCTCTTGTTGCATTACGCTTTGGTATTGCTTTTTTTGTTTGTGCTGCTGTTTTTTTTAAACAATTTCGTTCAATTCATTTTGTCACCTTAAAATACGGCTTTATTCTAGGATTTTTACTTTTCGTTGTATCTGCTTCAGTCATCTTAGGTTTAAAAACGACATCAGCTTCAAATGCTGGTTTTCTAGCCAGTTTGACCGTAATCTTTATCCCTTTATTATCTATCGTTCTGTTTAAGGATCGACTGAGCTACAGACTAATCATTAGTTCCCTTGTAGCAATGACTGGAATTGGTTTACTGACTTTGAATAATCAATTAACACTTAATTCTGGAGATTTACTCTGTATACTCGCTGCTCTCTTTTATGCTTTTCATATTATTGTCACCGGAAGGGCGGCTAAAGTGGCCAATACATTGCAGCTTGGAATTCTTCAGTTGGGATTTGCAGGAGGGTTTGGCGTACTCTCTGCCCTGATTTTCGAAGAGCCGCAACTTCCATCCACTAAAGAAAGTTGGATCGCTGTACTGGTATTAAGTATATTCTGCAGTGCTTTTGCCTACATCATTCAGGCGATGGCCCAGAAATACACAACACCGACACATACAGGACTCATTTTTTCATTAGAACCTGTATTTTCTGCACTATTTGCATACCTGTTCATGAACGAAGTATTGTCACTCAAAGGGTATATCGGAGCATTACTTATTCTAAGCGGTGTTATACTTGCTGAGATAAAAGTAAAACGAAAATCTACATTATTGCTCTAAACCTAATCGTTCTTAACATAACAGAATCGGCAATTGCTGTCTCTTATATATATATTATTAGGGCTTTATCAACATTGTTTACTAATATTTGGTCAGGAAGTCTTGTAGATCGTTCAAATAAAAAATGTCTCATGATAGCACTAGGTTTATTTTTTATACGAGCCCCCTCACCATCAATTTAAGAATTAAAAAAAGAAGGGGATTATCCCCCTCCTTTTTACGCTTGCTCCGACTGTCGGAATTATTTAATAAAACCACGATTCAACTTAGTTAACTTTTCATTGATGTTAAAAATTCTTACTCTAATATCTTTAACACCAGCTGCTTCAAGTCTGTTCTTGTGCATTTCCGCGTATTTTTCAGCATCTTGTTTTTCTTCAAATACATAAATGCCTCCAGCTTCTTTTGTTTCTTCATTCTCAGTCCATATTTTCCAGTGGAATCCTTCTTCTTCGTTAATACTATTTGCTAAATCCCAAAATCCTTTTTCCATTTCTTCACCAAAAGGACCTTCAAACGGAAAATCAACTTGTAATAAATATGCCATTTTCACTCACTCCTATTTTTAATATAAAATTCTTGCCATTCTTTTACTGATTATGATCCGAATGATCGTAATGTCTAAATTCGTATTGCTATTATTATTCAAGCACTAATTGGAGAATCCCCCTATTTGTAACATAATCACAAAACGATAGTAACTTGAACGCATAAAGTGAAAGTTTAATAGTTTTCAGTTATGTTTAAAAAATATGATACAAACTTACCCCTAAACTAAGGACAAACAAAACAAGTGCAGGTATTGCTTTCTTAAAGGGATCTCTCGCTAATACAATTAGAGTTAATGCGGCTGCAAGCATCGTACCGCCTAATAACAATCCTGCCCATAAAGCTACTACCGGAATCCAAATTCCTATCAACATTCCAATCGCTCCTACAATCTCAAAAGCTCCAGTTAAGAAATTAAAAAACGAAGGTAAACCAAATCGTTTGAATTCATCTGCCATTTTCCCGGATATAATTTTCGTTCCTGTCATTAAAAAGAACAGAAACAACACTACTTTTACAATATTGATGAAAATTAAAATAGTAATCACACCTTTCTTATTATTTGATAAAAACTCAGTATTATTCAGGTAGTAGTCACTACCTTTACCCTATTTCCTGAGATTACCCGTATGGAAGTCGCTTCAATTTACATTACCCTTTTCCATATTAAAGGGCTAGAAATTACATGCTATAGCATGTATAATACAAAAAAATTTGACTGGTACTAAGCAAAAAAGTGACCCTGAATCAGATATCATACAAAATAAAGTTATCTTCCCATTCTTCCAAATGAAAATTATATGCTACAGCATATATAATACCTAAAACAAAGTTTGTTCCTTATGAATAGCATAGCATCAATAAGGAACAAATATTAATAGCGTGTATCATACAATTTGTTTAATAACGATTGTAATACTTTAATTTCTTCCTCGCTCAAATTACTCGTAACGAAATGGTGAGCGTCTTTCACTACAGGCAAGATTGTTTTCTTTAACTCGTCACCTTTTTCAGTTAAAAAAAGGTTATGTGAACGCCTATCTTGGTCATTCAAAGCCTTCCTTACAATCCCTTTTCTCTCCATTGACTGTATCATTCTAACAACAGTAGTTTGATCTTTATCAATAGCTTCCGCCAACTCTTTTTGAGTAGTGCTCCTTTGGCTACAAAGAACACTAATAATCCCCCACTGCTCTGGCGTAACTCCATAAGGCTTTAATTTCTTCGTAAAATAATTGGTCATTTTCACATCAGTACGATGAACAAGATAGCCTATTAAATCATGTAAGTTCATATATCACCTCTATAAATTAAGATATAAAAGGATATAGCATACCAGTCAATCATTCACAATGAATGTATTTGTTTCACCATATATATGCTATGGCACATATAATAAAGTAGATTATTTTAATTGTCAAATGATTTACCTATTATTTTTCAAAAACAAAATCGCCTCCTTAGATTATAGAAGGAATGACTAATTTGACGTATCTCTCTGACGATTTCTCCCTTATCATTTTATGATATGCTAATAACATTTGATAAAATATGGTATCTACAAATAGTCAAACACCTTTAAAGATACCTCATCCAGTTCTTGCTGTTGCAAGATAAACAGCATATAATCCGTTAACCACCCACATTAGCAACGAAAACATAAAGAAAAGGCATTCCAAATATGAAACACCTTCTTTCGTTTTATAAAACCATCCACTTAAATCTATTTTACAAATATAACATTCAACACGCTGAAATCTTCTATTTAACGTAATCACTCATTTAACTAAAAAACTTAGTTAATTGCACAATGCTCTTCTCACTTTTCTTGCAAAATTTAGTGGATCATCAACGTCTTCGATATTAACGTAAATCAAATTTGGATCATCACATAACCACTCATTGTGTATAGACGAAACGATTATTCCTTGTTTAATAATTGTCGCCACAAATTCAGTGACTTCTTTTTGTAAGAGTGCTACTCGGCCTAGGCATAATGCCCGTCCAGTTTTATTGTCTCGTGATTCGAATGAAAAAGAAGTGGTTACTCTAAAACGTTTCCCCAAGATTGTTGCTCGTATTTCATCCCTGTTTATTGTTGCCACGCATTTCCCACCGGCGAATCCTTCTTGTCCACCGATAATTCTTGCAAACTGTTGACAAATTGATTCCTCATTAACTGCCATACCTTTAATCATCCCCCCTTTTACTGTTAGGTTATGAATGAATACATAGGTCTGAAACGGTAATGAATCTAATCTATTATAAAAAAATGATGACAATCTACCGAAAGCTATTAACTCAATTATTCTTGATCGTATGAATTGTTATCAGAGTTTAAATGGTGCGGAATTTTCATTTTATGTTTAATGGGCATCGGAGACTGAAAGCAAAACTCAGCTATTATATGGTAAGACATTTTTAAAAAGCATAAAAAAGACACCCTAAGGTGCTATCCTCCGACTTGAGAATCTTATCTATGTATGGAGAAATTTTGAAAAGACAAATACAAAAGAGAAGATTCTAACTATAATTTATAGAACTCTTATGCCATGAATTACTTACATATTTCCTTATTTACCAGAAGAAGAATCTCAGTTACATTATTTTCTGAACAGTCTCGTTAAAGCCATCCCAAGAAATCCAATGCCCATTCCTATTAGCCATCCAGTTTGGGCATTACCTAACATAGATCCCACTCCTCCACCAAGAAACATACAGCCAACGAATACTAATCCTCCAATTCCCCAATTCGGCCGTTCCATAATTCAATCACATCCTTTCAATAAAACATATGCGATTAGCTCCTTCAACTTTCTTCCATAGGATAGTTCATTATTTTGCTTAGGTTTAGCGCTATCAGGGAATTCGAAAATTTCTCTTTTTTATATAGACCATTTATTTGCCACATTTCTGTTTACTTATATTTTTTAAAAGAAGGTTTCCATTCTGTTAAATCCTGATAAACAAACGTTATATTGTTACATATTTCCTCTACAACTTCGTACATACGTTTCATATCACTAGTCGTAAATAATATAGATCCTTTGCGTTGAGTGCTATCTACAATAGGTGGTATGATGTCTCCCTCTTTTAGTAATAGATCAATTAATACGACCTCGGATATGTTACTTAACTCCTTATACTTGATTTCTTTTAAGCAACCTGGTTTTGGAATCAAGCTTAAAGACATAGCATGACATTTTGAAGATACACATCTAAATTCATCTATAGTCTCAGTAGCTAACGCATCATAATAGTATCCAAATTGGGATATGCCGGTTGTTAGTTCCACCATATTCCAGATATTACCACCACCTATTCTAACTTGAGATTCTATAATTATCGGCTTATTTTTTTTGTCTATCTTTACTTCTGTATGAGTAATGCCGTTTTCCATTTGCATGTCGTCCAAAAATAGCATTACTTTTTCCATAATTAATTGTTTTTGAGATTCATCTATAGGTGCTGGCATAATAGTATAGTTTATTATAAACGTACCTTCTTTAAATACTTCAGCTGATATCGCTAGTATAGAATGTTTTTTGTTATAAGAAACGGCTTCGACCGTATAAACTACATCACCTTCAATGTACTCTTCCACTAAAACAGGTAGTTGAATACCATTTTCTTCAAAAAATACCTCTACGTCATCTCCCGTGTCTAGCTTAGATACACCTTTACCACCTGCGCCAATCGGGGGCTTTATTATAATACTATCTTTTTTGTTCAAAAATTCATTAATATCTTTAATGTTATTGCAAACTGTCGAATCTATCGAAAAGTCTTTACCTGCTAGCATTTCACGCATCATGTCTTTATTGCGGGTTATCATATTAGCATTGTAAGAAGGCCCTTTAACATTAAAAATCTTTGCAATTATGCAAGCCGTATCTAATGCTGTTTCGTTGAAAGATACAACCACATCAAATGGTTTCTCTTTGAATAATTCTTCAGCATAGTATATAGACAAGGGTATATTTGTCGTGTCTAATTCTTTTTTATAGAAACATTTTTCTAAGATAGTCCCATCAAAATATATGTGTTTAGCGTACGATCCTATGTACGAAACAATATAGCCACTGTCTAATGCATCTTGTATAGGCTTTGTCCATCCCCCTATAAATAAAATGTGGGGTTTATTTTCTATGTCAGTTCCTTTTAATACCTTATGCATCACAATCATCTCCTCTAAAATGAACTCGTATATTCAATATCATTTCCTTTTGATACGCCACGTCTTAACAACGCCACTAAACACAATGTTGTTCCGAATCCCCCTATGAATAACGTAGTTTGAAGCCCAAATATAGAAACTAAAAATGCACTAGCAAAACTTCCTAATGCCCAAGCCCCCCAATTCAGCGTACGTTGTACAGCATTTACTCGGCCTAGCATGTGACTTGGTGAGGCAAGTTGTCGTATGGTTGCAGCGTAAGGGCCAAATACACCTTCTCCCATACCATGTATGATACTTGCAGCTACTATACCGATAATGGTTCCCATATATCCCATTATCGGTATAAAGGCCAAACCAGTAACTGATACAGTAGCGCTATAAATAAGCATTTTTGTATTATTAATTTGTTGACTTTTTTTCATGAGTATCGTGTTACCTATTAAAAATCCCACCGCTGCTGAGCCTACAACAAACCCTATTTCAAGTTCAGATAGACCCATTACCTTATACAGGAATATTACTAAAATACTATTTAGTATGTATTTAAAAAAACCGTAAACAGCGCCACAGGTTACAATTGGTTCTAATACAGGGTGTTTTTTAAAATATACCAAGCCTTCATATATGTTTTGGTATATGGATTTTATATTTACGTCTTTTAAAGAGCCCTCTGTATGCGGTTTAAACTTGGAAATAAATAATACAAATGCAAAACAAACAAAATACGTTACTGCGTCAATAGTAAAAGAGCCTGTTAATCCAAATAGAGTAATGATGATTCCTGCTAGCATAGGACCAATTACTACAGAAAGAGACTCCGAAAGTGCTAGTTGAGCATTTCCTTTTTTTAACTTGTCTTTATCTGTTACTATTTCCGGTAAGAAAGAAGGAACAGCAATGTTATAAAATGTAGTAAATATTCCATTTAAAAACATGATAAACACTAATAAAGGGAACGTTAAAATATTTGTTACAGTCAGTATGAATACTGATAAAAATAATACTCCTTGACATATACTACAAATTAGCAAAACATTTTTCCTATGAAAGATGTCTATCAAAGCACCGGCTACTAACCCGAAAATTAGGTAGGGTACAAATATAATCCCACGAAGCATGGCAGCATTTGCCTCGCTTGTTTGTAGCACCTCTAATGCAAAAAGAGGCAAAGCTACCATTGTAAGCTGGGTACCTAACAAACTTATAGACTGTCCTAGCCAAAGCTTGTGAAAATTAAAACGTTTGCTATCTTTCATAATATCCCCCCACTAAATTCATATTTATAAATTATCAAGTTAACGATATAAATAAGAACAGGAAAAGCCTATCTTTCAACTAATGTCTGTACCACATAAAAATTCGAAGCCTAATATAAAAGCGATTTTAGTTTCAAAATGAAGACTTGATCTTTAAAGCTCTCTTGACTATTAAAAAGCTCATTTTCCGATTTTATGTCACTTTGAATCACCTCCAGCATCAGTATAACCTTGAAGGCACGCTGTTGTATGCATTTTGGAATGTAACAGCAAGATATCAAAGTTACGATGACAAGTTTTTATGTAATTATACGTAATCAAATCTGCACGATTTGAGGAAAAGAACAATCTGTGAATCTAAGGTATCAAGTTTGAATTCAACTCGTCACAAATATACACTTGGATTGGAACGATACTTTTATAGCGGTGATATATCAAGTTACCCTTTCCTAGGATTCTTCAGAAAGAACAGCGTATTTTTTCATATTAGGTGTTATTTTGTTTTGTTAGTTTAATAGCGATGTAGCACTCCCCTTTCAAAATAGTAAAGTATAAACATGAAAAAACTCCAAACAAATTTTGTTCGGAGTTTTTTCAAATACGCGATATTTATTTAATCTTCATTATCAATTTCTATTGTACCTGTCCTTGCACTAACTTTTAAAATATTTAACAGATTATCAGGTGTCTTGATTTCCACTTCATATTCAAATTTTGATTGTGCTAAGTTGTCATCTTCTAATTCGAATTCTTTTTTCACATTAATAATTTCTCCATTTGTATGAGCTAAAGAAATTTCACGAACTTGTTTCTCTGTGTAGTTTTCATTCTTTTTTGCATAATTGTAACCCATGCCATAATATCCACTAATAATAGCAATACCACTTACTAAAATAGCAATTACACTTATCATTATTTTCTTTTTATGTTTTAACATTTCCATCCACTCCTTAATGATTAATCCTCTATTCCAAATCTTGCTTCAAGTGCATTTTCTGCTTGTTCTAATTGATCTTCCAGTATATCGTGTTCTTTTTCTTGCGTTTGATATTGCTCAACAGTTATCGTTCCAGCGCGATAATCTGCTTCTAGCTGATTATCAGATAGATCTATCTTGTCATCCAGTTGGTCAATTTCTTTTTTTACTGCTAAGTACGTATTTAGGTTTTCTTCTTTTGCTCCAACTGGTTTCGTGTTATTTGCCTTTTCTACAATAGATGTGACTTCGTTTTTGAAATCTTGTGTTTGCTTCGTATCATTCGTAGCAGGCCCTATTTTGCTTGGTTCTTGTTGTAATTGAGCGACTTCTTTTTGTAATTTATCATTTTCCACTTTCAGTTGTTGTACTTCTGTATTGTTATCAGCTTGAGTAGAACAAGCTGTTAAGAATAAACAGGACATTGCTCCAATCAGCATCCATTTTCCCATTCTGTTTTCCTCCCTTTACATGTGCACCTTATCCTTGCCTTTATGTTACTGAACAAACATTAAAGGAAGATTAATGTACAAAAAAATAAAGTGAAGGCTTTTACAGGCAGTTAATCCCTACCTACCTCGCATTCGCCGAATTTTGAGGGAGGAGTCTTACTACCCGTTAATACGGGATAAAATGATATAATTAACTAGTTTCTAATCTTTCTTTAATGTTTCGGAATTATAGTGATACATATTAATAAGAAGAAAAGGAGAATGTTAATGCGAGTTCTTATTGTCGAAGATGAACAAGACTTACAAAATATATTGGTAAAACGATTAAATGCAGAACATTATAGTGTCGATGCATGTGGGAATGGAGAAGATGCCCTGGATTATATAAATATGGCTACCTACGATTTGATTGTACTTGACATTATGATTCCAGGAATAGATGGTTTACAAGTATTACAAAGATTACGCGCGGACAATAATACAACTCCTGTCTTGCTTCTTACAGCTAAAGATACAATTGATGATCGTGTAACAGGACTCGACTTAGGTGCGGATGATTATTTAGTAAAGCCGTTTGCTTTTGACGAACTGTTAGCAAGAATTCGAGTGTTAATGCGAAGAAAAACAGGAAATACATCGAATGTGTTTGAAATCGCTGATCTAGTGGTAGATTGCAATATGCATAAAGTAACACGAGGAGACCAAGTCATCACTCTTTCCAGTAAAGAATTTGCTATTTTAGAATATATGATTCGTAATAAAGAAGTTGTGCTGACACGAGATAAAATTGAGCAACATGTGTGGAATTACGACTATGAAGGCGGCTCGAATATTATTGATGTTTACGTCCGCTATCTTCGTAAAAAAATTGATAGCCAGTTTGAAACGAAGTTAATTCATACAGTGCGCGGAACTGGTTACGTATTGCGAGTAGAACCATGAAAAGACTATCAATAAAAATGAGAGTGACCCTGTGGTATACGGGGCTAATTGTAATTATTATGGCACTCGTGTTAGCTTTTATTTTAACTTCTTCAGATAAAGTTTTACTTTTTAATATGAAAGATCAATTGAAGAGCACAGTAAAAGAAAGCATGGAAGATATCGAATATAAGCATGGGCAGTTAAAGATTGACGATGATTTTGAAACCTTAGAAGATGGAGTAAATATAAGCATTTATAGTAAACAAGGTGAGCTGTTGGTAGGACATAGTCCAACAAGCTTTAATAAAAAGATATCCCTTAAATCCGATGAAATACAAACCATTAAAGACGGTAATAAAGAATGGATAGTATATGATTTTCTCCATAATGCAGGCGGCGATGAGCAAGTCTGGGTTCGTGGAATAATGACTATGAACCAATTATCCTCAACGATGAATACGCTTATCGTGGTAACAATCATTTCATTCCCATTACTTATTCTTATTGCGGCATTCGGAGGATATTTTATTACGCAAAGGGCATTTCGACCTGTGCAACAAATGAGTGATTCAGCCAGTAAAATTGGTGATGGTAAAGACCTTTCGAAGAGAATTAATTTACAAGGTTCACCGAAAGACGAAATGTATCATTTAGCACAAACCTTTGACAAAATGTTTGAGCGATTGGAGACATCATTCGAAAGTGAAAAACAATTTACATCTGACGCATCTCATGAATTAAGAACACCAACATCTGTTATTATTTCACAATGCGAATACGCTTTATCGCAGAGGAATCACCCGAAAGAAATGGAAGAATCGTTAGAAGTAATTTTAAAGCAATCACGTAAAATGTCCGCTCTAATCTCACAACTCTTATTATTAGCAAGAGCTGACCAAGGAAATCATAATACTTTCCAATTTGAATGTATCAATATGAGTGAATTAACGGAAATCGTTGTAGAAGAGCTTTCATTAATGGTTCAAGAAGCTTCGATTGATATAACAACTAATATAGAGGAAGACCTATTTATTAAAGCAGATCAAACATTGATGATGCGTTTATTAATGAATTTACTAACGAATGCGATTGCTTATAGTAAAGCGAGCGGAACTGTGCATATGCAACTATTCCGTGATGAAACCAACATAATAGGTAAAGTCTCCGATAATGGCATCGGCATCAGCGAGCAACATATTACTAAAATATGGGACCGCTTCTATCGAGTTGACGCAGCACGAACATCTTCAAACATCGGAAACACAGGTTTAGGATTGTCGATGGTAAAATGGATTGTCGAACTACATGGAGGAGAAATTACGGTTGAAAGTAAATTAGGAGAAGGCAGTACTTTTACATTTAAACTACCAATTGAAAAAAGAGCATAATTTATACGTGTCTGTCGCTTCAGAATAAAGATTGATTCAAAGGCTCTCAACAATCCTTATGTAAAAATAACTGACGCATTTTAAACATCATCGATTTTATCATTTTGGACAACCTATTCTGTTAAATTAATATACATGCGAAAAAACTATCAAAATAAAACCCCAGAAATCCAATGGTCTCTGGGGCTTCATTATATATTTAGCTCTTTTTGCTTTTTGTTTTGTTTATGTCTATACAGTAACTTTCGACTTATTAGAGAAATCACTAATAAGGTCAGAATTAATAAGATAAGTTGCATAAATGATAAATCAAAATATTTAGCACCTGTAACGATTAAAAGTGTAGAAATCGTGCCTTTTACAACGAAAAAAATAATAACCCATAACCCGCCTTTTTTCCAGTTCATTTTATATTACCCTTTCCTACGTTTAAATTCTTAAAATATTTAATGATAGTTCGTAAATATGACAACTTAATAGAAATCTATTATATTAACAAAAAATTCATGTCTAATTAAATGCGACGATTCTATATTAAGTGAAAATGATATTCATTGTCAATTTTATTGATTATTTGAATACTTATTCTTAATCTCTTTCTACTTTGTTTCTTATAAGCAATACACTTTTATATTCAAACAAAAACACCTCCATTACATTTGCACACTTAGTATGCGAATGCAAGAGGTGTTTTTTCATATACCATCAGGTAAGATTTCCTACTTTGTTTATTTCTAGATACGTAGTTATTTTTTAGTACACAATTACTGGATCATACGTGTTCAAACTATCATATACAGTTTTTGCAACATTAGGAAGAAGGTTCACACACCCACCTGATCCACCTGTTAAATAAGCGTTATTTCCCCAGTCTTTTCGCCAGCCGGCATCGTGGAATCCTTGACCGCTATTTGTGAATGGAACCCAGTAATCTACTTTAACCGCATAATCAGCTTTTCCTACTGCGTTACCTCTTAGCGTGTATGGTGTTCGTTTGTATAGAACGTACCACACACCTGGTGATGTATCTTCACCCGTGCTATGTTTACCCGTTACTACATTTGTTGTAACGACTAATTTTCCATCTTTGTAAATCCAAATTTGTTGCTCTGCAATTGAAACTTCCGCATACGTGTCTCCGATGCCATTATTCGCTGTTGTTTTATAACCGATACCTTCCTTCTCCCAACCATTTCCGTGAATATTAGAAGCAGAAAGCGATTTTTCGCCTTTCTCAAAGGCTTGTTGAACTTGTTTAGTTTCTTTTTCAACATCTAGTGCCCAGCCGTATCCTTGTCCTTTTACTGATATGACTGAACCGGAATGCGTTTTAAATGAGAAATCTTTATTTAATGTTGATTTGGCATTATTAATTTCAGTAATTTTCTTCTTAATGTCACTCGCATCAATTGTAACTTTCATATCCTTTGACATAGAGGCATTTTGAATTAAATCTTTCGCTTTTAAAGGATAAACTTCATCCTGCACTTTATACTCAACAGACTGCCCAAGAAGATTCTGTAGTGCTTTCTCCTCTTTTTTGACAATCGGATCGTCTTCTTTAATAGGTTTTATGTATGCAGACTTCAGATGAATTTCGCTTTTATATTTTTGCTTATCGTAATCTTTCAGTAGACTAGTAACATCATACTGTTTTCCTTCAACACTTTTCGAAATAACAATTTTCCCTTGTTCTAGCTTCGCCATAGCATCTTGAGGCGCTTTTAATTTTTCATTCATAGAGATGAGCGTTTCTTCTACAAGTTTTTTCATCGTTTCACTACGATACTGATCTGCCTTCTCTGGTAGCAATGAATAATTTTCTCCCTTTGAGGAAGGGAAAAATGTCCACTGACTTTTTAATAGTTTCTTAACTTGAGGCAAATCTTTTTCCGTAAGTTCCGTTTTTGTATCTTTTTCATCTAAAATTTGTTGTTGGTCAACATAGACTTTGTTTGCTAGTCCAGATGTCTTTAATTTCTGTATTGCCTGATCAGCGCTCAGACCACCAACTTTTGTGTCATTAATTGTAACATTCGAATTGAAGTGAGTTGCCTGATAATAACTCATTCCCCCAATAAGAAGTGCAATTACACCAATACCCACTGCGATAAACTTCCAATTTGTATAACGTTTTTTTGATCTTACTCGTTTTTGATCAATTTCTTCAACTGATTCATTTGTTGTATTGTTGTTCATCAATCTTTCCCCCGTATGCATTAACGTCAAACGATTTTCAATTAAAATCATAGACTAGTGTACCTTATTTTTCCTAAAATTTCATTATTTCCGACCACATTTTATCGCAATTTAATGATTTAATTTAGATTTTTTAATAGTACGATGCATTGAACAGCCCTTTACAAATCATAAAGTGAAACTTAAATTAACCGTCACACCAAGAGATTTAGCTTAATATTCTAGGGGGGAATTTTTCTCTTTACGTAAAATACGAATTATATTATCCATTTTTATGAACATCAATCCCTAATTTTGTTTAAAAAAAAAAAAAAAAAATAAACGATAGTCCTTCTACATTTTTGATAAAAGGACTATCGTTTTTTCAGTTAGAGTATTTGTATAATTGTTTAACTTTTTATTTCCTGAAGGTCTAATGTGATGAAGATGGTGAAATTTCATCTCATAGCCTTTAAATGAAAAACATTATTTTTTTATGACAATCAAGTTTATTTTTATAAATTAAACCCTTAGCTTGATGCCTTCCATATATCCAGCAGCCTAAGATTAAGTAAGAGTCCGTTCAACTAGATTTTTTCTAATATTTTTAGGAGCATCTTATTTCAGCCTCGTCATATTACACTAATTGAATTTAAAACACATCCGTATGCTATTTAGTAAAATTTACGATTCGAGACATAATTATTGCAGTAGCCAAGATAATAATAGCGGTTATCAAACCAGATTCTCCAATCCAAATCTCAGTTTGATCTCCTGTACTTGCACGTGCGAAAGGTCCTTGAATAATGGCATTCCAAGTAGCATGAATGATAACCGAAGGCCAAACGCTACCTGTGATAAGTCGTAAATAAGCTGTAATATAACTGAATGGCACAATACAAAAATAGATGCCAAGTACTGAAAGTAGGGCAGATGTTCCCTCTACATATAGACCAGCAATAACAATTGGAACATGCCACGTTGCCCAAATTAATCCGCTAATAAGGATTGGGCGTGAAAACTCTGCATCGATTAGTCTTGTAAGCATATAACCTCGCCAACCCATTTCTTCTCCCATAACTGGAATTAAGTTAAGCAAGCTACCTAAAACTCCGCTCAATACTACTATAAAAATGAAACTTAATGGTATCGGTAGATATTGAAATCCAAGTATATTGTAAATAGGTTCTAGCATACCACCTTGCGGGGGCTGAAACCTCGCAAGTCCGCTAAACCAGGCGATAGAATAAGTAATTCCACATATTATCATAGGTATTAACAGCGCAAAACCAATCCCCTTCCATATCTTTAAGTTACCGAGACTAAAAGATACATCTTTAAACCCTTCTTTCAATATTATGCGAGTCAAAATAGAAGAAAATGCTGGGGTAAACATATATACCACAATAAGCGGCATACTTTTAGTAATCATTACTACTACATTTAGAATAATAGAAGTAATGGTTAAGATACTTAGAAAGAGTTGAAGTCCTATTTTAGCACGTTGGATTTTATCTTTATTGTGGAATGCTTCTCCGTGTAATAACATTGTAATCCCCCCTTCCCCTTTTATTCATTTGTTTATCAAATTTACTTCCTGTCATTTCAACAGCTACAACTTAGAATAAAAATATTTTGACATACAGATCATTCATCTTTAAAATCCCTCCCAAATTCATAATCTAGTCTTACTTGCGATTCAACAATTTAATTATTATTTATAAACTGTCATAGCCGATAGTACAAAAGTGTAATGATTAACCTATGACTTGTGTCAATTAATCTTATGACAATATGTAACTAGAAAATATGATATGGAATAAATAACAATTGAATTAAGGCAATTGATTCGTGCAAGTACATGAATCAATCTTGTTTATAAAAATAATTCAATTGAGGTGGGCAAAAATGAATAAGAAAAGAATGATTGCAATGGTTAGTACAGCTTTATTAGTCACAGGATGCGCGGAAGTAGGAAACGCTCAAACTGTAGCAGTCGAAAATTCAGGTCAATCAGTCCAAAAAAATATAGTTAAATCAATACAATCACAGGCTAACCCATTAAAAACGATAGAGCCGTCAAAACCATTTGAAGATTTAAAACCACTTAAGAAAATGATTGGGAACGCGCAATATGTAGGATTAGGAGAGAATACTCATGGAAGCTCTGAAATTTTTACTATGAAGTTTCGCCTTGTGAAATATTTGGTTACTGAAATGGGTTTTACGAATTTTGCAATGGAAGAAGATTGGGGAAACGGCTTAAAACTAAATGAATATATCCAAACAGGAAAAGGAAACCCTAGGGAATTTTTAAAATTGTTATATCCTACTGATGAAATTATAGCCATGATTGAGTGGATGAAAGATTATAATGCTGATCCATCCAATAAAAAAAAGATCCAATTTATTGGGCTCGACTTAAAGGCGTTGGACCAAGGTAGCTTTAATAAAGTAATTGATTATGTAAGGCTTCATCGACCAGATTTGCTGGCAGAAGTAGAAGAAAATTATAAAGAATTGTCTTCTTTTACTGGAAGTATACAGGAATATATGAAACTTGCTCCTGAAAGGAAAGAGAAGTTTAAAGCAAACGCTGAGAGAGTAGCCCGATTACTAAAAGATGAGAATGAACAAGCCAACACAGAAATAATTCCATCCGATTACATCTGGGCGAAAGCAACGGCAAGTGCAATAGAGAAATTTACCACAATGCTACTCCCTAACGACTATCCAAGTATAATAAAACTACATGAACAATACTTGGCCGATCATGCAATGTGGGCACAAGAGACATTTGGTGGTAAAACGATGGTATGGGCACACAATATTCATATAGCTAAAGGAATTGTCGATGAGAAATTATACCCTTATGTTGCGGGGCAGTTTTTGAAGGAACGTTTAGACAATAATTATGTCACAATTGGTAGTACAACTACGGAGGGGAATTTTACCTTATACAGCGAATATGATCCTTCCACTGAAGGTAAGATTACAACCGACACTATTCCACAAGATGTAAAAAGTTTCAATTATACTCTCGGAAAAGTGCCATATAAAATGTTTTTATTGGATAACCGTCACCTTAAAGGACAAGCAGAAAAATGGGTTAAAGCAAAAAGACCATTACTAAGTATAGGGGGACAAATCCTCCCGAACAGTTCGGTGTATTTTGATACTTCATTGCTTGAGCAATTTGATATTATTTTTCATATTCGAAAAACAAGTCCATCTCATATTAAATAAAAGTACAAAGCAATCCCGTTCTTGCAGATGTAAGAACGGGATTGCTTTGTGGAGGAGTAATAAAGTGAAACTTTAATCAGCAGGTTTTTGTTCATCCCCCACTGATTATTAGCCTTCACCAATCGTGCGTTTACCGGCAGCCCGCCCCCCACCTAACGCTGAATTTTGAGGTGGGAGTCTTACTGCCCAGTAAATAGCGGGATAAAAGCATCTTTTTTAACCAGAAGTAAGCTGCTCTCCCCTTTTTAACATCATTTAGAACTGTCATATGACACTTTTACACTAGTGAGAATGACAAAAAAAGCAGTATGATTCGGTTATTACACAGATAGGAGCGATGAACTTTATGAAATCAAGATTCATCCATAATGGTTATTTTTTATTGCTAACTTTCGGTACAGGATTGTTTTATTTTTGTTTTTACCTAATAGCTCTGCTATTTAGTTTAACCCTTTCATTTACTGTTGTTGGGATTCCATTAATTATGCGCGTACTACAGACTACCACACCCTTTATCCAATTCGAGCGCATACAGACGAAAATTTATACAGATATTTCAACAGACTCTTACGATAGAAGTATAACAATGGATACATCGAACTGGTCTCAGGTGAAATTAGTGCTAACAGATCGTCGCACTTGGTGTGCTGTCTATTGGCTAATGCAGAAATTTACGATTGGCATTTTCAGTCTCATTAGTGCAATCATTTTTTACGTAATGCCACTTATGTTCCTGTTGGCACCACTACTGTATCGATACATCGATATGAATATTATATTTATACAAATAGATACTTTTGCCAAGTCACTCTTTGTAATGTTTATGGGTATAGTATTTACCGCCATAAGTATTAGAATAGTCGATGGTTTGACAAAGAAAATTGGGGGCTATACACGTAGTATGATTCGGCAACTAAATCAATAGAAGTTTGCAGTCTGTGAGTAGTATCGTAGTTTTAAATTAAAAAGTATAATAAGGCAGGAAGGATTAAATTATTATATAGGAAGTAAAATGGTAGGCTATTTAGGGGGTAAAGGACTTGTTAGATATGGTTAAGTATTGGTTTTGGTATGATTGGATTATGTTAGGGGTACGCCTACTTGCTAGTGTGTCTATCATTCTAGCTACATTAAATTTTCAGGATGGTTTAACATTACCACTTTGGATTATTATTCTTTGGGAAATTATTGCCTTCTCTGTTCCATGGGTAGCCTTACTATTCAATTATAAATATTATTTGTTCACAGAAATACTGCTATATGGTGGACTATGTATATATTTAACCTTATTATTTCCAGAAGCTTACAACACATTTCTTATATCGGTGTTTCTAATTGCTGCGAATAGTAAGCATTTGTCCTATTATTGGACAGCTCCAATAACGGTTTTTATAACAACTGGAATTTTCTATGCGGTTGCGCCAAGTAATAGCTATTGGATTATGGTCACCTATTATGGATTCGCATATGTAATGGGCTTCGCTTTTCATTTATTAATCGTCAATCATAAACAAAATGAATCAATTCGTAAACAAAACGCGGTACTTGAGCAATATATGTCTCAGATTGAACGCATTACACTGGCGGAAGAACGAAACAGACTGTCGAGTGAGCTTCATGATACAGTTGGTCACGCTTATACTTCTATTATTATGGGGATGGAAACGTTGCGCACCGAACTTGCTACTGAAATGGGTATACAGAGGCTAGATTCTCTGCTTGAAATGGGACGTAAAAGCATCGAGGACGTGAGAGGTTACCTACATCAAATGGAGTCTCCTTGTCAATCGCCTTCCTTAATTCAATCTCTCCAAAATCTTGGAGCCGAATTTCAGGAGCACGCTCTGGTTAATGTAAGTTTTCGGGCATACGGAGAGGAATATGAATTGTCTCGGCAAGCGAAGATAGCGTTCATTCGTTGCTTACAAGAGTCCCTTACGAATGCAGTACGTCATGGTCAGGGAACTGAAATTATAGTTTCATTGCAGTTTGAACAACAATATACGAGATTAGAAGTTCAAGATAATGGAAAAGGAAATGTAGAATGGCAAGAAGGCTTCGGTATGAATGCGATGAAAGAACGAGCAATGAATTTGCAAGGTCAATTGTCTGTATATACAAAGCCAGATGAAGGAATGCTTGTTACATGTACCATACCGCGACAAACTGAAATAAAAGATGGACTTATTCGTTTGTTAATTGTAGACGACCAGCCATTTGTTCGGGAAAGTTTGAGGACACTACTCGATAGATATGAAGATTTAAATGTAGTCGGTTTGGCCGAGGATGGCAATGAAGCCATCGATTTGTGTGGGCGCCTTCAACCTCATGTTATACTTATGGATTTAGATATGCAACACATGGATGGAGTCGAAGCAACCAAAAAGATTAAGCAACAATGGCCACATATCCGCATATTGATTTTTACCACTTTTCAGGATACCGAACAGGCGTTGGAATCGCTTCGCAACGGTGCGGATGGTTTTTTACTCAAATCTATTGAAACATTGGAGCTAGCTAATACGATCCGACTTATTCACAAAGGTGGGACACTGATTGATCAGGGAATGTCTCACAAAATATTTGAAAAGTTTGATGCGCAAAAAGAGACACCACAATCAAAAGCAACCGCTTATGAGCTAACAGCTAGGGAGATAGAAATATTGCAACTAGTAGCCAAGGGACTTCGATACACTACCATAGCATCAAGGTTATATTTATCGAATGGTACGGTCAGAAATTATGCTTCCACAGCTTATACAAAGCTAGGAGTCCGCAACAAAGAAGAAGCTGTGCAAAAGGCTCTAGAAATTGGAATTATTGAATAAAAAAACGTTTTTTGTTTCTTTACAGCAAGGTAAAATGTAGTTACAAGATACAGTAAAGGATAAAGTGAAACTTTAATCAGCCCTCATCAGTCGGACTTTTACGGGCAAATAGCGGGATAAAATGAGCGAACTATCATGAACTCCTGTTTTATGCGTATAATTAATAGACAACCTAAGTAACAAGTTTGTTCCATTTTTATCAGTAGTCGTATCTAGAAACCTAAAAAAGTCCATTTAGAAGATCTAAATGGACTTTTTCACTCATATAATCCTATCTATAGTTAAACGAATAAGATTAAATACATTTAAATTTTCTTGTTTTATCTACTAAACTGTTTAGGCATTTCTTTAACGTGCTCATCATCATCACGCCAATCATAGGTTTCTTTCTGCGAAACATCTAAAGTTTGATCTCCAATTCTAACAATATTCTTATTTACCCATTCAATATATGGATCGGTATCTGGATAATTCCAATATATATTTTTCTCTGAATCTGTATCAAGGTTAACTAATTCACCCCTAACAGCATCCGCACTTAATGATCCTGCATTATGAAAATAAGTCTTGATGAGATATTTTCCATCTGGAGATTTCACTGTTCGAATTAATTCCCCTTTTGGAACACCTTGCAAACTAAAAAGTTTCCAATATCCAAATCCAATTATAATTACTAACATAGTAAGTATAGTTAGTAATACTTTTCTTTTTGTTTTTTTAATTTCACCTTTTGTATTTATAATACTCATTCAACTCCATTCCATAATATATCAAAAATAAAAATCCTCCGTTAATACGGGATAAACATGAAAATTCCCATTTAGGAAAACTTTAAAAAATCAGACTGTATACTTGAATTGCTCTTCGCAAGAGAATATACTAATAAAGCAGGCTATGACGTTCCTTCCTTCTAACTTCTTTGGCGAAATAGGGATGTTACTTTCCTGCTAAACACATAGGCTATGACAATTCTTCCTTCTTTGTAGAAATTTCAAATTGTTTTAGAGTTGTCAATTTCCTATGAAAATAATTAGACTATAAAACCTCTTTCTTCTTTGGGTTTGAATAAACTTTAGTTTATCAACCATTGATGTAGAGGTTTTCTTTTCTTAATTAACAAATTACTACTTAACAACTAAATGTTACACCCCTAATTTTTCACTAAAAAATAGCTTTATACCCTCAGTGCATTTCTCTACAATTAGTGTGTTTATGCATGTAAAAATAAAAATCTACCACTGAAAGGAGGACAGTCGGACTATTCCCCTCTTTTATAAGGAGTGAATAATCGGCGTTCTCATGAAAAATTCTATTTACATAAGAAGAAGTTTGAAAGTAATTATAAAAAGAGAAGAAAATAAACTACCGAACATGTATTTAGCCACTGCTTTAAAAAACTTGGAAAGTTTAGGATTTACTTTTTCTGAGCCTTTAATAGAAGAGTTGCAAACACTTTCGGTTGGTGCATTCACATCGTTTTACAAAGAGTTGGTAAAACATTTAAAAGAAATGGTTGGTGCACATATTCAGTTTACTCCTATGTATCCAAACTTTCCGCAACAAATGATGGATTTAAGTGACGCTGATTTATACATCAATGCCGTTATTCATTATGTGACGTTGCGCCTACCTGTATCAAAAGTAGAAGAACGACTTCCTCTTTTAGATAGCGTTGATTTGAAAGTTATTGACTTAGGAAGTGAAGAAGATTTCAATCAAATGATTTCTCAATTGATTCGTGCAAACAGCTCTATTTCCTCAACTGATAAGACAGATGTAGAATGGGCTATTACACACACTGAAGATGTTTCCTGTTTTCTACCTAATGTAATTCCCCATAAGGAAAATATGTCTTTTATAATTGGGGTTTTATTAATAAACAGAAAAATATCAGCCGATGCTGCTGCAAAGTATTTTAAAACAGCAACTGATGTTCTTCGCCTTGCAGTTGCTTTATCTGAAGGTGATGTGAGTTTAGCATCCTCCGTTCGATTCAAGAAGTTTAACCGAGTAGAAAGACGCTTTCTTTTAGGATTGTTAGAGCAATGCGGAAACATTACCGAAGATATGATTCGATACAAAAAACGTTGGATTCGTTTAGGTGAAATTCTTCATCCAGCAGAATATCATACTCGTTTCCCAAAAACCCACCGAGCATTTGAGATGCTTCGCAACAACATTAAAGTTGAAACATTTAATGGAAAAATAGAAGCAGCTTTGTTGAATCGTGATATCATGACAGCGAAAAATCTTTTAAAAACTCGCCCGGGGGAATTTGCCAGACGCTTGGATCATTTAATCCGTTTATGTAGTGATACGTCAACAGATGTTTTCAATATTCTCGAAGAGTTTCTAAGTATAATAGGAAATGTTTCTACTCCTGTATTACTTCAACTCACGGCTCATTTTAAGCATCGAAATGATAAAAATGAATTTCGCACCTTTTTTCCAAAGGGAAATGTAGCAAAAGCTATAGGTATTGAAAATACACTTCCATTTATCTCAGAGGATATTTGTTTAATGATTGTAAAAATGTGTGAAGATACTTTAAAAAATCGCTTCGCAGAACTTCCAAGTCTCGGAAAAGTATTTTTGGATGAACAGTTAAAAAATCACTTAGTTCCCTTCTCTCAACGTTCAGCCAGCAAAGCGCTTCGCACATTATCTCGAGGAAGTAAAGTAGATTTGCCAGAAGGAGATACGATTCGTTTTTTCCTATGGTGGAAAGAAGGCTATGTGAATGGACAACATACAGGACGTGTTGACATTGATTTGTCTGCTGCAATGTACGACGAAGATTGGCAATACAAAGAACATGTATCCTTCACGAACTTACGTTCAAAAAATTTCAAAGCCTACCATAGCGGAGATATTACTTCTGCACCAAAGGGGGCATCTGAATTCATTGATTTCGATATTCCGTCTGTGCTGAAATATGGTGGACGCTATGTAGTTATGACTTTGCTTTCTTACACAGACCAACCATATAAAGATTTACCAGAATGCTTTACTGGTTGGATGGTTCGTCAATATCCTGGTTCAGGTGAAATATTTGAACCTTCTACTGTTCAAGATAAAGTGGATATTACTGCCGACACCCAAATCTCTATTCCAGTTATTTTAGACTTAAAGGAACGAAAATTGATTTGGACAGATTTGTCTCTTACAAGAGATCTAACTTATGATAATACCATCGAGGCTAATCAAAAAGGTATGATACTAGTTGGAAAGGCTTTAACTAATTTAGTTAAACCAAATTTATATGACTTGTTCCGATTACATATTGAAGCTAGAGGTGAACTCGTTCAAGACATCGAAGAAGCAGAAACTATTTTCTCTTTGAATAAAGGGATTACTCCTTTCGATATCGAAAAAATAATATCTGATTTTATAGCTGACTCAAAAGGCTAACTACATTACAAACATTGATAATGTGTGGAAAATATCGATGTATAATGTCTATGTGAAACAGGACCTGATAGATGTTATCAGGTCCTGTTTTTTATTTAGTAGATACTAAATAATCTGGTTAATCACTATTCATCTAAATACACTATACTAATAAAGTGAAATTTATTCGAAAGAAGTTCATTAGTTAATATGTATCTAATTAAGAAACATTCATATACCAGCCCAAACATCTTTTCCATATCGCCCTTCATCTTGCACACGATTCAACCAATTTCTTGCTTCTTGTTCACTGACTTCATGAATTTCTTGATATGCTTGACAAAGGGTATCTTCTACATCCGGAGCCATTTTACTTCCATCACCACATATATAAAGATGAGCTCCATTATCTAATAACGAAATTAAATTGATTCTATCTTGTTTTATCAAATGCTGTACATATGTTTTTGGATGTCCCTCTAAACGAGAAAAAGCTGTGTGTAAAGAGATTAATCCATCTCTTTCATCATTTTCTAGTTCTGTACGATAAAGATAATCTTTTTCAGGATGACGACAACCAAAATATAGATGCGCTTGTCCTAAGTTCATACCTTTTTGCTTTTGAACACGACGCGCTTGCAAGAATCCACGGAATGGTGCAATTCCAGTACCTGGCCCAACCATAATAATTGGTGTTTCTGGATCTTTAGGTAATTCAAAGTTTGATTGTGGCGTTCGAATGAAACAGATAATCTCATCTTTATTATGACGCTGAGCTAAGTAATTAGAAGCGACTCCTTCATATGTCCCTTCCCCACTCCATGCAGGTGCATTAACAACACCGACCGTAATGCTCAGACGATTGTGTGTAACGAGTGGAGAGCTTGAAATAGAATAGTAACGCGGTTTGAGCGCAGGGAGAAGTTCTAAAAAGCGTTCAAATCGGATTTCACAAGCCTCATACTTTTCAAGAAGGTCCAACATTGAAATCCGTTTCTTTAATATTTGTTCATGATAAACTCCTTCTTCTAATAATGCTTCCAATTCTTTTTTATGAGGAGGACATGCTGTGAATGTTACCATTTCTCGTATTTGTGCTCGAGTGGCAGCTTCTTGAACTTCAACACTATAACTAAGAAGGTCCAATAAACTAACAGGACTGTCTAAAGGTATGTGATTTATACTTCGTCCACTTGCACTCAGTATAACTTGATCCTTCCCATTTAATCCAAAACGTTTTAAAATTCGGTTGATATTTTTCTCGCTATTAACTGGCAACACTCCAAGGTGGTCTCCTTCTTTATATGTAGCGCCTTCTGGCAAAGATACCTCGATATGTCGTGTACTTCTATCACTGCTGGATGATTGGAGTTCACGATTTTCTAGTATAGATGCATAAACTGCTTCATATGTTCGTGCAAGAGGAGATCCTCCAAGACGACTGACAAATTGCAGACTCAAAGTACTGCGCTCTTTTTCCATATTTTTGTTGAGCTCCAATCCAAATGCCTTCATCGCATCAGACCACATGTTTTGTTTCCATTGCTCAAGCTGTTCCTCGAAATCACCACTTGCATCTGCTTCTCCGCGTTTAGAAAATCTTGTTGCTCCTTTTTGAGCCATTTGCTCATCAATGTATCTTGGAATCCGTTGGTAGGTACTAGCCCAATTATGATCTCCACAACCAAAAACTGCGTATTGAACCCCTTTTAGCTCATCTGGTTTTAGTTCCTCCAACCATTGCACAAACTGCCCTGCATTACTTGGCGGTTTTCCATTATAAGAAGAAGTCACAATAAGTACCGCTCCTTCTTTTGGCAAACTTCCAATTCGATCGTTAAGAGCTACCACTTCCGTTTGAACTCCTTCTAAACTAGCTGTATCTGCTAATTCTCTTGCAATACCTTCTGCTACACCTGTATCCGAGCCATACAGAACAAGAAGTGAAAGATTATCGGCCCCAATAATAGAAGGTGTCTTCTGGACGTGCTGCTTAATTTCATCGTTTTTCAGCTTGTCCTCTGTAGATGCAAGAACAGTAGGATGACTAATAGTTTGTTTTCGGGGTAGAATCCTAATCTTAAAATCACCGGGCTTTAGCGTTAATGTTTGTTTTACGTCCAGCTGATAGTTTTGATAATCAATTAATTCAAAATGTTGAAGAAGCATTCCCATTACAAGAGTGGCTTCATGAAGTGCAAATTGCATACCGATACATGCTCTCTGGCCATTTCCAAATGGCTTATAAGCATGATGAGGAACCTTATCTAGCTCTTCAAATCGTTCAGGTTGGAATTCTTCCACATTGTCTCCCCATGCATCTTTATCCCTATGTAGCTGTGGAATAAGAACAGAAATACGATCTTCTCCTTTCTTAATTGGGTATTTCCCGCCAATCACTGTATCTTCTTTTGCATAGAGACTGAATGCTGGAGCGGTAGGCCATAGACGTAGCGATTCATTTAAAATCATCCGTATATACTTCAGTTTCATAACTTGTTGGTATGTTGGAGTAGAATCTGTCAAAACACGGTCTACTTCTTCATAGGCTTTTTTCAACTTATCCGGATTCTTTAATAAAAAGTAAATTGCAAAAGATAACAATCCACTTGTTGTCTCATGCCCAGCTATTAAAAAAGTAATAATTTGGAAACGGATGTTTTCATCATCTAATTTTTCACCAGTTTCCGGATCCTGCACATTTAACATACGGGAAAGTAAATCATTTTCTTCCTGATTCCCATTACTTTTACGTTCAGCAATAATATTATCTACTAAAGAAAACATAGATTGAATATCATGCTGAAATTGACGTTTCGTTCTCCACATGAGTTTATCTTCTATATCCAGCCTCTGTAATTGGTGCATCGCCTCATCTAGAGCACGGGTCATGCTAGTAATAAAAGGATGAGGGGTCTCACGATAAAAGCTATTGAATCGGTAATTAAAACCACATAGACCAATTGTATCTAACGTAAGACGTGTCATATCCTCCGGAACATCTACGTTTTCATTCGGATTAAGCCGTGCCCATTTTTGAACGAGTTGTACAGCAATATCGACCATCATGGCATGGTAATCTTTCATTGCCCGTTGGCTGAATGTAGGCATCAAAATATTATGAGCTTTTTTCCAGTTAGGCTCGTGAGTCTCGCTAGTAAATAATCCGTCCCCAGCAAAGGCACGAACTTTTGCTAAAGCACCCTCTATACTTTTATCGAACCGTGTTTCGTCACAAACTTCTGCTACCAATTCATGTCCAGAAACGACAATGATGGTATCACTTAAAGTTTGAATTTGAAAAATGGGACCATACTCTTCCGCTATCTTGATAAAGGATAGGGTCGGTTTATCTTTATCGATTAATGGGAGATTACCCAGCGGTCCATATGTTTTCGGCTGAGGAATGGCAGATACTTTTTTTTCCATTAAAAACACCCTTTCAAAAAAGCATGAAATAAAGATATGTAATTGATTACCTTATTTTATCTTTTCCCTAACTATTCATGATTATGATATTGCGTATAAGCTTGGCAATTAGATTTATAACTTGTAGAAAAATACTAAATTAAAATGAAGCGAATAAATATAGTTGGAGCCTTTTAATGTTGGTATTAAAAGATAATCTAAACTTGTAATGTTTATGAGAAATTGCAAACGGATCTCATCTCTTGTATTTGTTCATAAAAATGATTATTTTGATTCATTTTCTTCTAAAACACCCCAAAATAGAGAAGTTGACGAGCTTAAGATTGTAGTATTTGAAAAATCAGTGGTTTAGTTAAACCAATACAATAAGCAATATACCGTGTTACTAATGAAAGAGGACCTGATATGAACATCAGGTCCTCTTTCACTATATAATTATGTCACTGCTTCTTTCAGTTCTTTTCCCATTTTAAATACCGGCGCCTTAGTAGCAAAAATTTGTATTTCTTTATAGTTTATCTAATCAGCAAACAACTTGTAGGAATCATTATCTAACGTTTTATTCTTCTCTACCGATTTAACTTCTCGACGGCTTCCGCACTTGTGTCTACACGTTTAACGAAAAAAACTAATAGTAGTGCAACAACATTCATGCCAAGCGCTACATAGAATGAATATTGAATTCCGGATAATAAAGCCTTCTGAGTTACTATTGCCTTCGTAGTTTCTGTGAAGGTTGTTGGATCTATATGAGACATTAAACTTTCAGCTTTTGTTTTTGTTACAGAGTTCATAATCGTAACAAGAATAGCAGTACCAATGGAACCGGACACTTGTTGAGCTGTATTATTAACAGCTGTACCGTGCGGATTTAAGCGAGTTGGCAATTGATTAAGACCATTTGTCATAAGTGGCATCATCACCATCGCCATCCCAAACATCCGCAGTGTATAAATAAGAATAATATGTGTATGACTAGAGTCAATTTGCAGACTTGCCAACATATAAGTTGAAACAGCTGTAATGGAAAGCCCTACTATGCCAAGAATCCGAGGACCATATTTATCAAATAGTTTACCTGTAATTGGTGACATAATCCCCATTATTACCGCACCTGGAAGCATCATCAGCCCAGAGCTCAGCGGCGAAATACCACGGACGTTTTGTACATAAGCTGGTGTTAAAATCATACCCGAAAACATGGCCACCGCGTTAACAATTGCAATTACAGACGCAAGTGCAAACATTGGGTACTTGTAAACACGTAAATCCAATAACGGCTCATCCATTTTTAATTGACGGATAATGAAAGCAATTAAGGCAATAGCGCCTATGATTAAGGCTGTTAAGACAACTTTATTCGTCCAGCCATCGGAGCTTGCAGAACTGAATCCATATAACAGACCGCCAAAACCGACAGAAGATAATAGTAATGAGAGATAATCAAGTTTTGCATTTTTGTTTTGTTTCATGACATTCTCAGATTTCCAAATCCCTAACAGTAAGCTAATGATTGCTAATGGTAAAATCATTTCAAAAAGCAAACGCCAGTCATAATACTCTACAATATAACCTGATAGTGTCGGTCCAATTGCTGGAGCTGTAATCATAACTAGTCCAAAAATCCCCATTGCTGTTCCCCTTTTTTCTCTCGGAAAGCTTACTAGCATAATATTCATTAACAAAGGTCCCATAACTGAAGAGCCTGCCGCTTGAACCATCCGACCAGTAAGTAATAAACCAAAATTCGGTGCTACAGCCGCTAAGGCAGTACCAAGAATAAAAATCACCATAGATGTAATAAATAGGCTCCTATTTGAAAAACGCGTTATTAAAAATGCTGAGGCCGGAATTAATATACCACTTACAAGCATATACCCTGTAGAAAGCCACTGGATCGTTGAATAATCTTGAATGTTTAAATCTTTCATTATTGATGGCAAGGCTACATTTAAAAGGGAGTTATTTAGAAATGAAACAAATGCCCCAATAAAAAGGATTACAAGCATTAAATATGGTGGTTTTCTTTTATGTAATGTTTCACTCATATATTTAATTGCCCCTTCATTATAAATTTCATTGATTCGTTTAAATCGTTTACATATTTGCACAAGAAAACATTACCCTTGCAGTATTTTGCCAAACTCTTCGAATGGATATTCTCTTTTTAGCAATTCCACTTGCTCAACATACCATTTTAAAATCTTTTTGTTGATGAAACCTTTATAAAAACGTTTGTTAACGGAATTTAAATTAGGCTGAAATACAAAAAGAAGCAACTGAAAATACCCTTCTAAAATAAATTGAAACTTTAAATCAATGGAAATTTTACAGGCAGTGAGAAAAATCAACAAGACCACGCACCCATTCCTTTAAATACAGGCTTGTAGATCTAGTTATGTAACCATCCCAAAAAAGGAATATTACATAGGCTAAGTCTAACATTACATTTTTAAAGTGAGGGGAATTAGTGTATGCACCAATATTGGTATTTGAAGTCACAGAGAAACGGGGAACAATATAATAACCAAATTTCATTATATTCACAGCCCGAAATAACTAAATCTGAGGTAATGAATGATTTGAAGCTTCCTGAGAATTGGAGTTACCGAGTTTATCCAGTTAGTTGGGATTCATCAGCCAATTATACGGGGTTCAATCCCCAACCTCCTCCCTTCTCTTTGGGGCAGCAGCCAATTAATTATGCAGGGATAATACCACAAGGTCACCCTGCTAATTGGACTCCATTACCAGGGCATGCAGGTTTTAATTTTCAAAAACCTCCCTTCCCCTGGGCGCAACCATTCAATCATACAGGGATGTTCGCACAAGGTCATCTTGCAGCTTTACTATCGCCGCCAGCCAAGCCTTTTCATTTCAATACCAATAACTCGGGTGTTTTTGGAAACCCTCCAGGATGGGGTGGTCCGTGGGCCCCAATGGGATGGGGAAATAACGGAGGTAACGGTCAGCTAGGACTGCTTGGAAACTTACTTACAGCAGGAAAAGGCACCATGAGTGGAATAGGAATGATCAGTAGTTTAATCGGGATGGGGAAGTTCTTCTTTTAGTTAATTAGAACAGGAGAATGTGGCTGTAGCTTTAATCAGCCACATTTAAGGACAGTAATCTCCCACCTAACTTCCTAGCATAGCATTCGCGGAAATTTTAGGTGGATATGTATTGTTACAAGTTACTGTTTTACTTTGAGTACTCCTTTACTTTCTTATCAAGTGCCTTACTATAAGCATCTTTGTTTTCCTGTGATAACTCATAAACTGCTTTTTTCCAATGCTCTCCGTCTACACCTGATAAAAATTCAGTACCTTTCATTGCAGCTTCTTGAATCTTCTGTTTATCTTCTTTACCAGCATCCTTAATTAACTTCGTTGCTTTTCTTACCTCTGTTACCCCTTCTTGTATGGATTTGTGAATGTCTTTGTATGTATCAGGTACTTTTATGTGTTCCATATTATCTAAAATTTTATCTATCTCGTTTGATGTTTTTAAAACAGCTTTTGCTTTTTCTTTATCCTTTAAGGATTCTCCTAAGTTTAGTAATAGTTCATCCTTCTTAAATTGGAACTCTACCACTTGCTCACATATGTAGTACGGATACTGTTGTTCGGAAAGTATTGTTATTGCTTTACTAGTTTGCTCAGTCTTATGAGTAGAATCTTTATCTCCTACCTCGCATCCGACTAACAGCATAAATGGAACTGCTAACGTTACTAGTTTCTTTGCTCTCATTATGTATTCTCCTTGTGGAAAGTATTGTAATTAATTAACATATCAAACTATAACATACATTACATTATGGTTCACTTCCATCACGCTTTTAAAATGTAAAATAAGAATACACCCCATAAGCCACAAATAAGATTAATAGAATAGAAATGCCGAGTACCGTATATATAATCCATTTTAAATTTGAATTCATATCATCCTCCTACCTCTCGATAATTCCAGTATATAACAAAAAAGCATTGGATACCCAATGCTTTTTACACTTACGCAAATAAAGAAGTATTCGCATATAAAGCTGGTGAACCACCTGAATGTACGAATAAAATATTGTCTTCCTTATTAAAATTACCTTTTCTAATTAAGTCGATTAATCCCGCTACTGCCTTACCTGTATACACTGGATCAAGTAAAATACCTTCTGTTTTCGCAAGTAACTGAACTGCCTCTACCATTTCCGGCGTTGGTAACGCATAGCCTGGTCCTACATATTCATCAAAGCACGTAACAGCGTCGCGCGAGATAAAGTTTGGAATACCAACATGTGCTGAAGTTTCATCTACAAGTTTTGCTACTTTCTCTTCTTGCTCAGCTTTTCCTCTACTTACATTAATCCCGATTACAGGAATATGGCTTTGTGTTCCAGAAAAACCAGTAATTAAACCAGCATGCATACCGCCGCTACCACTTACACAAACAACTGAACTGAAATCAATTCCTTGCTCAAATGATTGCGTCATAATTTCTTGCGCACAAGCAACGTATCCCATAGCGCCTGTAGGGTTTGATCCACCAACTGGAATTACATATGGTGTATTTCCTTTTTCACTTACTTCTTTTGCTACTTTATGCATTTCTTCCATCAGGTCTGCTCCGTTCGGTACAACAATGACGTTTTCAGCACCTAATAAGTGATATAAGAAATAGTTTCCGTTAAAGTCTCTCTTCTCTTCTGGCTCAAGCCCTTCCTCTAATACAAGAATACATTTCATTTTTTCTTTTACCGCAGCAGCAAGTGTCAGGCGGCAATGATTTGACTGAATACCACCAGCTGTAATTAATGTATCTGCACCATTTTCCTGTGCATCTGCAACTAGAAATTCTAACTTTCTCGTCTTATTGCCACCGGCTGTTAAACCAAGTAAATCATCTCGTTTAAAATAAATAGTCGGACCACCAAGTGCTTCAGAAAAGTTGTTTAACTTTTCAATTGGTGTATATAATTCTGTATATTTTTTCCTCGGGAATTTAGCTAAATTCATTGTAACGCTCCTTTTGCACTTCTTTCACAATATATGTAACGTTACTATTATTACACGTAAAAATGGTGAAGTCATCTTTCTCGGTTAAAAATGTATTAGAATTTCATTTTGATAAGTAAAACCGTATTAATGATTTTAACTTAATTACGGTACATGAAATTTATATCAACGATTTTTTAAATATATCGTTCATTACTTACAATATATCAACGATTTTTCAAATATATCGATCGTAACTTGCAGTATATCAACGATTTTCTTAATATATCGATCTATCGACAAAAAACGACAGACAGGCAACCCCTTTCTCATCAACAAAAAAAGAGCCCACACATTCAAATGCAGACTCCCTCCAATCACTTATTTACCGAAAAACGAAGTAACTGCGTTAATCCCGGCTCTAAATTCATTTCACCTTTATGGCGTACGTATACAGTTTTATCTCCATCAAATTTCGGAGGGTTTGCTTTACTATACGTATGCCACTCATTCGTTCCTTCTATAGAATACTCCATATATTCATTTGCACCGACAATTATATTTTTACGATCATCTGCCATTACATTTGGTGCCATCTGCGCAATTTTTGAATCACTAATTAATAACTTCTTTATATCCTTATCACGTTTGTAATCGTAAGCTGTCACAATTACATCGTTACCATATGCTTTCACTTGTAACCCTTGTTTAAATGAATAGCCATCTGGAGCAGTTTTCTCTCCTCCATTCGGTCCTGCTGACATCCAGCCTGTTTCAATCCCGCCCGTATTTACAACAGTGAAACCTTTTTCATCTCCGCCTGCAATTTTCTTTTTACCAGCCCAGTCCGGTAAGTTTAAATCCCAATGCGTATGACTCGTAAAGAAAACGACCTGCGGATAGTCTTTTAATATATCGTACAATTTATCCACGTTTAAATAATCTTGTAAATATGGTGATTGTCTTGATCCAGATACTGTATCAGGTAAAACGTGATGAGAGAAAATAAAGATTGGCTTATTTTTATCTTTTTGACTGTACTCTTCTAAATTTTGTTTTAACCAACCTAATTGCTCATCACTCATATATACTTCGTCCCACATTTTTGAATCGTGGTATTTCATATATTTTTCCGTTCCTAAAAATAGAAACGGATAACCGTCTAATTCTTTTTTATGATATACCTTTTCTTGTCCACTAAATTTCAGATAGCGGTTAAATAAAGTTTCCTCATTTACACCATTTGGCCATGTACTTTGAGAGAGTTTTCCATCTGCTGTCCATTTACCAGCATAAAACTCATGATTCCCAACAGTAGACCATACATTTTCTGGATGCTTATTTTTATTTAACACACGCTTTACATCATCATATTGTGACTGTTGTCCAGTCGGCGTTATATCCCCATTCATAATAAGCGCTCTAGAAAGTGGCGTCACTTTGTTCATATCTTTTAGCACATGATCAAAATCCCCTAAATCACCTTGAATATCACTAATAACATTAAAAGTTGTAGCTGATTTTCGGGCTTGCTCTTTCCCTTCCGCATGCACTGAAAACGTCGGTAATAATGCCGCCATAACTGCTAACGAAGCAACTGTCTTTTTCATACAAATTCTCCCCCTAATAATAGAATGTACAAACTGACATGTTCTGCTTTCTCTTAGGTGCTTGTCCAATTCACATTATAAAGAGGGATTGTAAAGATAGATGGAGTAAAAAATTAAGTGTTTTTTAAGAGATTTTGTTGTTTTTTGCACTCCACAATTCGCGATTCACGCCAATCTAGCTTTCTAGCCATTTACATTACATAAATGTAAATGAATATGATGAATCTCTTAGTTTAATATGTTGTCTTTTTAATCTCTGTTATATAACCGCCACAAAATATGCTATCTTTTCAAGTTCTCTTTCTTTAATAAACATTACTCCTCTTTTAATTTGCCTTAAAATTGTAAAGTGGCTTAATAATATGTTTAATATCAATTGTTTCTTTTGTATTCTCAATAATTTCTTCCATTGGCTTATATACCATTGGCGCTTCATCTAAAGTACTTTCTGCAACAGATGTAGTCCAAACCTCTGTCATTGTATTTTGAAAATCCTCTAAGTTAAGTACTTCTTTCGCCTTCTTACGGCTCATAATACGTCCTGCTCCATGAGGGCCAGAAAAGTTCCAATCTGGATTTCCTTTACCAAATGCAATGATAGAACCGTCTCTCATATTAATTGGAATGATTACTCGTTCATCTTTCTGAGCTGAAATAGCACCTTTTCTTAGAATCATATTGTCCATATCGATGTAGTTATGGATTGTAGTGAATTGATCTGTTACTTTCCAATCCATTTTAGTGACGATTTCATCAATCATTGCTTTACGATTTAACTCCGCATATTTTTGAGCAATTTTCATATCATTCATGTAATCTTTAAATCCTTGTCCTTCTAAATAAGCTAATTCTTTGCGAATCACCGGTTTCTTAATTCCACGTAAAGCTTCATGTATTTCTTGTTGTCTACCTTCTTTCGTTAAACGTTCAATAATTTCTTCTTTAATAGATTTAACGTTTATAAGTTGCTCGTAAGCAAAGTTTTGATAATACTCTGCTACCTGTTTCCCTAAATTACGCGAACCACTATGAATGACAATGTATACATTTCCTTTATCATCCTCATTCAGTTCGACAAAATGATTGCCCCCTCCAAGCGTACCAATACTTTTTTGAGCACGTTGCAATGTAAACGGGGCTCTTACACTATCAAAATCAATCATTTCTGAAAATCTATGTTCCTTATCTCGAATACGAAAACCACTTGGGACAAATTTGCGTATCGTTTCGTCTAAGTGATCGAAGTTGATTTCCTCTTTTTTCTTATTAATCATAACAACTTCCATGCCACAACCAATATCGTACTTACCTCTCAGTTTCCTGAAAGAGTGGACTATACCTTCTCTACAGTCATCGAGATATGCAGTCTCTACTGTAGGCTCACCGTATTAATTATTCCTCTTCAATTCAAAATGGATGAGGAATAATTCTGTACCTTAGTCTGCTAACATCGTACAAGTCTCTGAACCATTCGATTATGTCACCATAACCACTGGCTGCTGATTGCCCTCGCCTTTTATCGTTAGGGTTTCCAGTCAATTGAGTGAGTAGTTTAAAGTCTGAGCCGCTTAGTTAACCCCGACTAAATTAGGAACAATCTTATCTTGAATTGTCATTGTTGTCCCAATCGTACAACCTGCGCCCGCATGTGTATCTGGCATAATACGGATCTTGCTATCCTTTACGAATTGTTGGTTACAAAGATCAATAATTTGACCTGCTGCAGTTTTTTCTACATTCGTAGTAAACACTTTTGCTTCATTGTATTTCCCTTGTAATTTCAACATCTTCTATTTCCCCTTTCCTTTAGTTTCTACAAAAAATCAATTCATACATATTATATAAATATATTTCCCACCACTACATCTCATTTCCTTTTTTATAAAGAAAGACACAGAGATTCCTCTCCATGCCCACAAATCATCTACCTCTTCACCGCATGCACATAATATACCGTCTCGAAAGCTTTCAAATAATCATTTCTTCCGGCAAAATATAATGTATTTATATCCTCTGGTGATAAGTGCTCATAAATGAGTAAACCTGAATTCTCTAACAATGCTTCCATTTCGCGATAAGAATAACATGACTTCATCGGTTCTCCGCCTATTGCAGCCATTTTTACCATATTTTCAACTCGGTTAGACAACCCTTTTTCCGTAAATAAATTTTCATCGGGATAATCGAAAACGATAGAACTCCCTTCTGTAACCATCTCAAACAAGCACTCTATTAAACTAGCAAGTTCCTCTTTCGTTAAATAGTACGTAACACCTAAAAGGCTAAAGAAAGTCTTTTTATGTTCAAATCCTTCATTGCGTAACTGTTCATAGGAAAATCCTTTCGTAAAATCCATTGAAACAAAATGAAGGTTTTTTGGAACTTCAAGTTCTGTTTCTTTTATTCTTTCCTTCTTAAACGCCTGCGTAGAAGGATGATCCACTTCAAATATTTCTATTTTATTTTCTAATTCTTGGTGTCTAAAACTGAACGTATCTAAGCCTGCACCGAGTATGACGTATTGTTTCGCTCCCAGCGTAATCTCGTGTAGTAATACTCTTTCACAATATGCCGCACGTGCTAAAGGTGTTGGTGATAATTGCACTTGTGTAATCCATTTTAATATTTCTTGTGGATTATCTTGAAACTGCTGTGCAATGTCTGTATTGAAGAAATGTATTCCTTGAACCATATTCGTTTCAATATTAATTCGTTCTTTTGGCGAAATGAACTCTTTAGCTACATAATCATCAAAGATTTTCGGATTATCAAATTCACTATGATATGCCCTGCTGAAAGCTGATACTAACGACGTTACACTTGCTTCACCTTGTTTCACGCACATACACTCTCCTTCATTTTCACAACAAAAATAGGGTTCCCCTGGCCAGGAGAACCCTATTATACACCTTATTTTTATATTGGTAAATTATAGCATAAATAAGTTTTTTTGTCAAGTTTCCAGCCTGCTACGCTCCAACAATTTTTGTAATCTCTAGCAGGAAGACTTCGATCTACACCGAATATTCCAGTTTATAACAACACAAATGGAGGGCGTCATGAAAAGATTAGTTATCATTACAGTTGGAAAAACTACATTTGCTAAAGAGTACTCCCCTACCCCAAATAAGAGATTATAAAAATTACATAATCATAGATTATTATGTAAATACTTCCTCTAGGCGGCACAGATGGTATATAATGATGGAAGAATCTACTTCTATATGCTCAATTTTACACAAAACAGCTCATGCATATGAAAGAAAAGAGGTACAAAAATATGAAAACAAAACAAACAATTGCTGCGTCTACACTAGCTTTAGCAATGATTGCTGGCGCGAACTCTACTCATGCGGAAGTAAATGATGCTACTCCTCAGCAAAGTACGGGAGATCGATTAGCTGAAATTAAGCAACATAAACAAGAGTTAGATGCGAAATTACAGCAACACAAAGAAAACGTGGATCAAACATTAAATGAACTTAACAAAGTTAAGGAAAATGTTGATACGAAGGTGAATGAACTACATGAACGTAAACAAGTTGCTGATGAAAAAATTAACGAGATTAAACAACATAAACAAGAGTTAGATGCAAAACTTCAGCAAGACAAACAAATCGCCGAAGATAAAATCGCTGAAATTAAAGAGCATAAAAAACAAGTAGAAGATAAAGTTGCTGAAGTAAAAGAGCATAAACAAAATATCGATAACAAAGTGAATGAGATTAAAGAACATAAACAAACTGTCGATGAAAAAGTGAATGAAATGAAGCAACATAAAGAGAACATTGATCAAAAGGTTAATGAACTTAAGGAAGTTAAAAAACAAGTAGATGAAAAATTAGCTGAGTTAAAGAAAGCGAAACAAACTGCTGAAGACAAACTAGCTGAACTAAAAGAAAACAAGCCGAATACTGGTAACACGTTAGAGGAACTTAAGAAAATTAAAGGCAATTTAGACAGTCTTTCCGCTAACTTAGAACTAGCTAAACAAGATGTAAAAAACAAACTAGCTGAATTACAAAAGGCTAGAGAAGATTTACTAAATAAAATTAACGAAATTAAACAATCGAAACAAACTGTTTCAGACGATTTAACAAAGAAAAAACAAGACTTAGATATTAAAATCAACGACTTTAAGCATACTGAGAAAAAAATTGACGACAAATTAGCTGAGTTACATACAACGAAGCAAAATGTTGATAACAAGATTAATGAAGTATCACAGTCTAAACAAACGCAAGCAGATAATGGTACTAAAAACAATAACGCTAAAGAACTTCCTAACGCTGGTAGCGAGCAATCAAACAATATGGCTCTAGGAATGCTATCTGTATTAGGCGGGATTTTATTACTTACTCGTAATAAAATTAAAACGTTATTCTCTAAATAAATCCATTAAAAAAAGGAAAACCGCACATACATGTACGGTTTTCCTTTTTTTATATTAACTGTCCATCTCGAAGCGTCAATATACGATCACATACATCAAGCATTCTTTCATCATGTGTAATCATAATTGCTGCTTTTTGGCTCTCTTTCACTTCACGTTTCATCATTTCAACAACTTCACGTGCGCGTTTTGAGTCTAAGCTTGCCGTTGGCTCATCCGCTAATATTAAATCTGGGTTGTTCATGAACGCACGAGCAATTGCTACCCTTTGTTTTTCCCCACCAGATAGTTGATTTGGATAATGATTTTTTCTTTCTCCTAATCCAAATGCCGCTAATAAATGATCCGCACGCTTTTCTGATTCTTGTTTACTTTCTTTTTTTAACTTAGCAATGTAAAGTAATTGTTCTTTCACATTTAAATATGGAACAAGATTTGCGAACTGGAAAATGAAGCCGATTTTTTTCAAACGAATGTCTGTCATTTCCTTTTCTGATAGCTTCGTAATATTTTGCTCACGAATGTAAATATCCCCTTTTGACGGTGATAATAGTGCACCCGCGATTGATAATAATGTACTTTTCCCTGATCCAGAAGGACCGACGATTCCGATAAACTCTCCAGCTTTCACATCAAGCGACATCGGATGAAGGGCTGTTACTTCCGTATTCCCTTCTCCGTACACTTTACTTACTTTGTCTAATTTCAATAATGAAGTCATTACATCCCGCCTCCAATTGCTTCTAATGCATCAACTTTTAATACTTGGTATAACGAAATAAGTGTTCCTAAAATACTAATTACGATAAAGATTGCTGCGTATTGTGCAATCATCGGTGTTGTTAATAAGAACGGCATACCCGCTGGTAAAATTTGTTCTAACCCTTGTACAAGAACGATACTAATTACCATCGCAACGACTGATAAGAATAACGCCTGTACGACTAAGCTATTTGCTAAATATGAGTTCTTTGTACCAATTGCTTTTAATACACCTAATTGCTGTGTTTTTTGTAGTGTAATAACATAGAAGAATACACCAATTAATAACGCAGCGATCACAAGTAAGAACGCAATGATCATCGTTAATGTTCCTTGCTCTTCTTTAAATCCTGGAATACTTTGCAGTACTTCTTTTTTATCAATAACGTGAGCATTTTTAATTTCTTTATCTGTGTTAAGTGCAATTGCACTATAATCTTTTTGGTTTGGTTGTGAAATAGATCCCCATACGTCTTCATTTACATAAACGACTGGTGTATGGCTAAACATTTGATCTTTCGTAAATCCGACGATTGTAAATTCTTTCTTTGAAACAGGATCGATAATTGTATCTCCAATATCGATTCCCTTCTCTTTAATCGATTCATCAGCAACCATCTCGTTGTTTGCTGTACCTAATTTCTCCCCTTTTACAATGTTCGGTTCTAAAAATGAATCTCGTTCGCTTGAGAAAATAGCGATATCAACCTTTTTCGAGCTATCTTTCTTTTCATATGTTGAAACTTTCACACGAAACGGAACTGCCTCTTTCTCGCCTACTTGACTTACTACGTTATCTACATCGTCTTTCTTAATTTGTGAACGAAGTAATTTATTTTCCGCATCATCTGCTAAAACGAACTTATTTGCCTCCATATTTTGAATCGATGAAGCATTATCATATGATAATCCATTTGCTAATCCTGAAATAACAAGGACTAAAAATGATAATAACACCATAATCAATCCGATTAATCCGTATCTTAATTTTGATTGTTTTAATTCACGCAGAGCTAAAAACATTTCGCTCGCTCCTTCCTCTTTCTTTCTATGCACTTATCATAAAAAAGAAATATGAACGGAATATGAACAGAAGATTACAGAGATTAAGATTAAATTTTCAGAAAGTATTGAAAATATTTGAGATCCTTGATACAATTCAGTCAAATAATATTGACCGAGTAATTTAATTTAAGGAGTTGATCATTTTGAAGCCCGTATTAACACTAACTACTTATAGCCAACTAAAAGCATTAAGCGATCCACTACGTGCCGAAATGATGATACGTCTATGCGAACGTCCTTATACTGGACAATTACTATCTGAGAAATTCGGCATTTCAAGGGCGAAAATTCATTATCATTTAAAAGAATTAGAAAAGAATGGTCTTATAGAGATCGTTTATACAGAAGAAAAGAATGGGATTATTCAAAAGTTTTATCAATCTGTCGCGAAAGGCTTTACCCCTGCTGCCGAACTATTACCTCATTTAGAAATAGTAAGTGAATCAGGTCGCCAAATCTTTTTACAAATGACGGAAAGAACGAAAAGTCATATTCTTGCTGCACCCGAAGAAGCTTTTACATTAAGAAAAGAAAGTGAAGACCCGGCTGAGTGGAATTACGTTTCATCTTGCTGGGAGTTTGATGCTACGCCAGAACAATTTCAAGTGTGGGTGAAAAAATTTCATCAATTGATGGCTGAATTAAATGAAATCGCAAAAGACGCGGATAAAGATCCAAATAGTAAATCTTATTACATTTCTACTACTGCACTTCAAATCGCAGAGAGAACAATGCAGCAATTTGTTAAAGAAGAAGAAAAATCGTAATACGATTTTTTTTTACATAAACGGTCAAATATATTTTACCGAATAAATTTCTTATAAAGGAGTAGATTAAATGGACATATTGAAAAACCGGAATTTCCTCTTATTATTTTTAGGGAGAATTTTTACAAACATAGGAGATAGCTTGTACTACGTAGCAGCAATGTGGCTCGTATATAAGCTAAGTGGTAATCCTTTTTATTCTGGATTGGCTGGTTTCCTTACGTTACTACCTTCTGCATTACAATTTCTTACCGGCCCATTCGTTGATAGATGGCCAATTAAAAACACCCTCGTCATCACACAAGTTTTGCAATGCATTCTTATATTAATCATTCCTATTACACACTACTTCGACCTATTAACAGTCCAACTACTACTCATCATCATGCCCATCGTAGCCTTTATCGAACAATTCGCCTATCCTGCACAGTCAAAAGCTTTACCACTTCTACTGCATAAAACACAATTATTAAAAGGAAACTCTCTCTTCTCATTTGCGTATCAAGGCATTGATTTAATTTGTACGACGCTTTCTGGAATATTAGTAGCACTATTTGGCGCGATCACTTTATATGTAATTGACTCTTTCACATTCGCGATTACTGCCCTTTTGTTCTTTTCATTGAAAATACCAAAGCAAACCGAAACAGGTACAACACTTTCAACTAAACAATATTTCTCTGATTTAAAAGAAGGTTTTTCAATCGTCTTCCGTTCCTTAATGGGCGTATTCTTAATCGGTTCCGTTGTCGCTAATTTTTCAATTGGTATGACGATGGCCATACTCCCTTCTTTCGCTGATTCTTTAGGGGGCGTGAAATCATATGGCTTCTTCTTAGCTGCTATATCAGCAGGTAGTCTCATCGGTGCATTATTCAGTTCATGGGTTGGTAAACGTAATGTTGGCCGTGTCTCTATTATTGGCTTTGCGACTGGCGCTACCTTTTGGTTTCTCTCTACAATCGTACCGTTTCAATGGCTATCTATTCTCTTATTCGGCCTAGCTTGGATTCCAATTGGTGCAACCAACATATTATTTGCGACAATTAGCCAAATTGTAATTCCAAATCAATATATTGGCCGCATCAATTCAGTCATGCGAAGTATGAGCACAATTGCTATGCCGATCGGTTCTTTAATTGGCGGATACACTGCAAATGTATTTAGTAGCCAACTCATTTTCGCACTCGCTAGCATCGGTATTTTATTTATTTCTCTCGTATGGCTACTTCATCCGAAATTACGAGCATTGCCAAAAGCTGATGAGATTACAGCGGATACTTTTGGAGTGCAGTTTAGGGAGGAGCGCGGGAAAGGTGCTGCTTTATAGCCAGCAAACATAACCCCGTTCTAAATTTGGGACGGGGTTAAAAATATAATAATAAAGTCGTTTGAATATCTAAATTTTATTCAACAAAAGCACCAACCTAAAACGGCAGTTAACGCTTTGATGGCCATGCCCCCTGCATTTTCCTTAATTGAATAATTTGGCCTGTATGATAAGCATCATGAAGCATGATGTCCAGTAATTTACCTTCAAGTGAATTTTGTTCAAGCTCTCTTTCAGAAATTGCACTTAATACCTGTCTTAAATTACGCTGAGCATTTTCAGAGCGTTCAACGACTTCCTTCCATTCCGTATCATTATTAGATTGCTTAGTCAGATAAAAGGTGTCATTACCGTCAAGATTATGTGTCCATTCACGTCCTTCCAAGTTTGCAGCAAGTCTTTCTTTGTAATAAGTGAGATGATTAACATTCTCCCAAATGGTATTCGTTGTCTCTCCAGCTGGTTTCCACATAGCCTGTTCAGCTGTAAGTCCTTCTATAGCATGTTTAAACGGTGCATACCAACTCTCTTTATCGAATGTTGAATCTAGTACGTTTAATAACAAGTCAATTCGTTTCAAAGTAATTTCCTCCCTACACAGTTCAAGTTTTAATACACTTCCTCTAACTCTGTAGAGATTCTACATTTTTAAATAAACTTCCTCCTAATCCCACTCCATAAACTCATCCGATTATGCAATTAAAATGACTCATATTTTTTCATTTTACACGTATACTTGCGACAAAAAAAGAAGAGGCTGTTCCCAAACAGCCTCTTTCATCTATTTAGGAAGTTCAACCCGAACAGTCGTCCCTTCCCCTTTCGTGCTATATACCGAAACGGTCCCTTTATGCAGTTCAACAATCTTCTGCACGATTGATAACCCTAAACCGCTACCTTCTACGTTTCTTGCTCTCGCTGTATCCACCTTATAAAAACGATCAAAAATACGATCCATTTCTTCTTTTTCCATACCGATTCCGTTGTCTGATATAGAAATTATAACGCTAGACTCTAACTCTTCCACGAAAAACTCAATCGTTCCACCATCGTTTGAAAACTTAATGCTATTCGTGAAAATGTTACTCCATACTTGATGAAGTAAGTTTTCATCACCTTGAATTGTAATGTCCGGCACATCAAATTCAACGGCGATATCTTTTTCCCGCCATTTCCATTCAAGCATAAAAATGACGTCTTTAATTTGTTTTTGTAAGGAAAAGTCTTTTATTTGTAAAACCTTTTCCTCCTTATCTAATGAAGCGAGCGTAAGCAACTGTTTACATAAACTAGACATTCGCTTACTTTCACCTTCAATAATTTGTAAGTAATGATTTCTTTCTTCCTCACTCATCTTTTCTGTTTGCAACGTTTTTGAAAAACCTTGTATGGAAGAAAGTGGTGATTGAAATTCATGTGAAACGTTCGAAACGAATTCTTGTCTCATTTCATCTAGTTCTTTAATACTTTTCGTCATCTTTTGGAAGCTTGTAGATAACGTTCCTATTTCATCTTTTCGTTTTACGTCTAATTCAATTTTATATTCCCCACTCGCAATTTTTTGCGTAGCCTTCGTAAATTTACGGATTGGGCGAACGATATAACCTGCTGCAATCGCTATAAAGATAATGCTTAATAGTACGATAAACCCAAGTAATACCGCTAAGAAAATTCGCATTTCGCCAAATTGGTTCTGAATGTCGGGGCGAATAAATAACGCGTACTGTTTATCACCGTGCTTTACCGGTACACCAACACTATTTATTAATTCATTATCGAAAAATCCTGTAATAAAAAGACGCGTTGGATACGTAGAAACACCATTAAACGTTTCTCCTTGCAATACTTTATGAACAGTAGCATCGCTAATAGACGTCTTACGAAACGCATTACCGATACGCTTTCCATTCTTTTGATCATCGACAATATAAATTTCATACCCTAACTTTGCAATAGAATGCAAATACGTCTCTTGATTTTCTTCACTTTGCTTTTCATATAATGATTTAACTTCTTCCGCATACTTTAAAATCTTTTCACTATTATACGGTTTTAACTTCACTTGATAATATACGTTCGTTAATAAAAAGCCGATAATACTACTAAGTAGCATAATGCCGACCGTCATAAATACAAATCTAGAATATAGTGATTTCATCTTATTTCAACTCCAACTTATACCCGAGGCCGCGCACTGTCGTAATTTGAAAATCATCCGTTCGTTTTGAGAAACGATCTCTCAGCCGTTTCACATGAACGTCAACCGTTCGTTCATCCCCTTCAAAATCCATTCCCCATACTAATTCAATTAGCTCTTCTCTTGAAAATGTTCTCCCAGGATAACTAGCTAATTGTGATAATAATTCAAATTCCTTTAACGGAAGTAAAATCGTCTGTCCGTTACACTTCACCTCAACACCTTTACGATCAATTGTCGTTCCGTGGAGTGTAATAATGTCTGCACTCAGCATTTGATAACGGCGCAGCAATGCTTTCATACGGAAAATCACTTCAGCTGGTTCAAATGGTTTTACGATATAATCGTCTGTGCCAGAAATGAATCCTTTTTCTTTATCCACTAACTGGTCTTTCGCAGTTAATAAAATAACAGGAATATCATGATACTTCCGTATTTCTTCACATAACGTATAACCATCAACAAACGGCATCATAATGTCTACAATCGCAAGATGAATATTTTCCTTCTCTAATACTTCTTGCGCTACCTTTCCATCTTCAGCTTCAAAAACTTTAAACCCCTCTTTTTCTAAATGGTAATGCAATAACTCTCTAATATGTTTATCGTCATCAGCTAATAAAATATGTATCATCTTCATTAAACCCTCTCTCGTTCATCCTTCTACATCACTACATTAAAAAACAATTGGATTTTTTGCAAGAAAAAGAAAAAGAATCTATTTTGAAAAAAGATTATTCAAAATAGATTCTCACGTTTTAGTATTAAGATTATTTTAATCAAAAACAATTTTTAAGCCTTCGAAATATCAACAAATCCTTCTCCGAACACATCACGAACATCGTGGATAGCGATGAACGCCACCGGATCCGTAGTTTGAACAATCCGCTTTAGCTTCACTACTTCTTGCTTATTAATAACAACATAAAGAATGTCCTTCGGAGTTTTCGTGTAATAACCATGACCTGAATACACAGTAACCCCTCTACCCATTAAAGTAGTCACCTTCCCGGCAATTTCATCCGGATTATCAGAAATAATTGTAATGGCCTTTTTCGGATTTAAACCTTCAATTACAAATTCCATTACTTTCGTTCCTACATATAGCATAATAATTGTCAGCATCAATTTTTCTGCACCAATGATGAAATAAGATGAAAATGCAACGATTAAATCGAAGAACAGTAGACCATAGCTAATGCTCCAGCCTAAGTATTTATGTGTCATCCTCGCTAAGATGGTAGTTCCTGCTGTCGTTCCACCAACGCGAATGATAAGACCAATACCACACCCGATAAATATTCCACCGAAAATGGCATTTACGAGCATTTCATCAGAAGCAATCGTCCAGCCTTCTGTTAAATGAAGAAATAGCGAGTTAGTCACTACAGCGATAATCGTATAAATCGTTGTAATCTTATTTAAAAATTTATAACCGACTATTAACAAAATCGCATTTAAAATTAAGTTAACTAAACCTGGTGACCACTCAAATAAATAGTACGTAATAATCGTGATACCTGTTACCCCGCCCTCACCAAACTCGTTCGGAATAACAAATAAATTGACACCTAACGCAAAAAGAAATGCACCGATAATAATAAAAATAATGTCTGTCGTTCTTTTTTTCATACAGTACCTCACTTCTTATGTAAATATTTATTCTGCCATAAACTCTCACTATTATATCGTGGAATATTCAAATCGAACAGTGGTTTGTTTTTATTTTAATATAAGATAAAAAATCAACATTATTTATTATGTACTACAAATAAAGTTTTGATTTCACCCGTAATTTACTCTTAAAAAGAAATGCTAAACATTGACTTGCACAAATTTCAAATAAAAAAGTACCCATCTAATTGTCATACGCAATGAGATGGGTACTGCATGATACATTTAGTTTTTACATGTATTGTTTGGAGAAAATTGCAAATAACAATTTATACTCGCCTTATTAAGACCAAATCCATACATCATCATTATTTTCAACGTTCGTCTTTGCTTCATGAACTTTTTCAATATGGTCAACTGTGTTCCAGTTAATAGAACTTCCGCCCCACCCTACATACTTCATATCAATTTTCACTTTCTCACCCACATTAAATACTTGTCCCTTTGTTAAGAAAACATCAATAATATCTTTCTTCCCATTTAACGATGGATACTCAACTACAACATATTTAGTAGCACCGTCTCCCTCATCTTCCATCGTTCCTACTTTTGATAATTCTCCAATTACATAATTAGGTGAGCCATCTTCTTTCATGTGCATACCTAACTTGTTTGTTGTATTTTCAACTGCAGTTGCAACCATATATTCTGTAAAATTACGCATCATAGATCCAGTAGCTTTTACTTCATCTCCTACTTTCACGTTTGAAAGTGAATCAATATACACACTAACAGGTTCCTCATATTGCTTAGATTTTACAACAATCACACCGTTATCTACTTCTACTACTCGTCCTTCTAACGTCGAGAAATTCGATTCAATAGAAGCTGCACTCGCTTTTGTTAGTTCTAATCCTGGTACATTTGTTCCTGATAATGCTGCGATCCCTAAAGCACCTGCTAAAATTATTTTTTTCATACCCATATGTAACATCTCCATTCATGATGATTTTATTTTTTTGATTGGTATCGACCAACCTGTAATCATTATAGTTACAGGTTATAAAAATAACAACCGTTTTCCTCATGCAATGATGCATACTGTGATTTTCAAATATAAATTTTAGCAAAAAATATTTGTAGATTATTCCTATATTCAGCACTAATACTAAATTCTCAAATTACAGCAGGTGAACTTATTGAAGGCGGAGAAACTAATGTCATGTACAATGTTCTTCAACTCTACGGTTTGTATAGCCGTAGTTCATTACATTATGTAGGAGCGGGATTCATATGTTAATAAAGCCAAAGAGATTACAGCCAGGAGATATCGTAGCGACAGTAAGTCCTTCGTGGGGAGGAGCAGGTGATGCTGAAATAAGATGGCGATATGAGCAAGGAGTAAAAAGATTAGAAGAAGTTTTTAGTCTTACGGTTATCCCAATGCCAAATAGCTTAAATGGTAGCGAATACCTTTATAACAATCCAGAGGCTCGTGCGGAAGATATAATGACAGCATTTAAAGATACACGTGTGAAAGCAATTATCGCGAATATTGGTGGTGAAGATAGCATCCGGTTACTTCCCTATATAGATTTTAATGTGATACGCGAAAACCCGAAAATTTTTATGGGGTACTCTGACGTTACTATTACACATTTATTTTGTCATAAAGCAGGGCTTTCCTCTTTTTACGGTCCAGCCATTTTAACGGATTTTGCTGAAAATGTAGAGATGGATCCATATACAATTGAAATGGTAAATCGAACTCTCTTTTCCAATGAAATGATTGGCGAAATTCAACCAGCTCATGAATGGACGAGTGAGCGTTTAGAATGGATAGAGATAAATAAGGATACAAAGCGTACAATGCGGCAAAACAATGGATATGAGTTACTTCAAGGCTCTACCACTGTACAAGGGCACTTAATTGGTGGTTGCATTGAAGTACTGGAATTTGCAAAAGGAACGGAGCTTTGGCCTGAGAGAAAACATTGGGAGGATAGTATTCTCTTCTTTGAAACTTCTGAAGATCATCCAGAACCAAGTTATATAAAGTATTGGTTACGAAATTATGCAGCGCAAGGCATTCTGCAAAAAGCAAAAGGTATTATCTTCGGTAAACCGAAAGATGAACAATATTATGAAGAATATAAACATGAAATACTGCAAGTTATGAAGGAACATCATTTAGAAGATTTACCGATTCTTTATAATTTAAATTTCGGCCATACTGAACCGAAGTTTATTTTACCTTACGGCGCGTTGGCAGAAATTGATTGTGAAAATGTATCTTTTTCTATTTTAGAGAGTGGCGTGGAATGAAGTGTAACTTTAATCAGTGGGGGGTCCATTCACATCGCTATCAAGCTAACATTTTGAAGTACTCCCAAAACAAAAATTTATTCTTTTCATAGGTAACCAAGGACATTTAGTTTATTTTTTCGTTTTAGGGAACAATTAATTTCTTAAGTTGATAGCGATGTGGCGCTATCCCAAAATATAAAAATCTCCTTCAAAAAAGAAAGGCGCCTACGCACCTTTCTTTTTTAACTCACTTGTACTCTCTTCAGCATCCAAAATCCCTTCGGAATCACTTTAATACATCATTGTACGGATCTAATTGCTTTTTAGAAAAGTAATGGATTGTCTCCTTACTTTTCAGTAACATATTTCCTTTTATAATTAAAAAAAATGATATTATAGTTTTTCAATTCTCATATAAAGTCTATTGACTGTATATATCTTTCTCTATATTCTTTAACAACATTTCCAACCTATCCCTAGTAACTTGATTAAAATGTGGATTTAATTCCTTTATTATGAATTCAAGTAACTCATAGCTTATGTATTCACCCAATTCCAGTGAATATTGTTCAGCTAAAAAAGACTTTAATTTTTTAGAGATATCAATCTTATCCTTTTTACTAATTTTTATCTCCATTCGATAACAAACCCCTCTTAGATTAATCTGAAAAGCTAATTAAAATAACTTTTTATTACCTGAGAACTGGTCACTGTTGCATATCTTTTTTTGAAGTATCTCTGTTTTATATATTACACAGCACAATATATAAAACAAAGCCCAAATACAGAATTTTTAACTTTATCAACTTTTTTAGGAATTCCAAATAAAATTAACTTTTTCATATTATTAAATTTTTTCTATAAATTTTTCATACCTTCTACCTTTTTGGCACTTTCGTTACCGTAAGTTGCAATTTTCCTCATTTTTAAAATAATACAACCTAGACTCAATGCAAAAAGTGCAAATATCCCAAAAGTAACAGTTATAGTATTTAATGATAGACTCCAGCTAATTAAGAAAGATACTAGTGCCCCCCCTAAACTGGCCGATGCGATAAATAGACTAGTCACTTGATCAATATTATTTTCCATAATACGGGAATCTATGATTAATGTTATTGGAAAAACACCCGCTATGACTAAACCAATAATGAAGATGACAAACAAATACATACCTGTACCTCGAACAAAGGGAAATAGAGATAAAAGAATCACTAATGTAAAGCAACTAGATGTAATATATGTCCAATAATTAAATTTATGGGCTAGCTTACCTACAAGTATTCTTCCTATAACTATTGCTAGCCAAAAACAAGATATACTTACTGAACTGATTAATTCATTCTCGGTAAGAATCATTATTGTAGATAAAAAATTTGCAAGATTAGTTTCTATGCCTGCATATAAAAATGCAAAAAGTGAAATGAATAATATAACTGTAATCTTTTAAATTTTAGAGTAAATGAGGAAAGGGATGCTCCTCCCTTTCCATTATTTTGAGGAGAAAAATTTAGAAATTTTGTACGTCCAAACATGTACCAAACAAATAGTGTAAAAATAAAGAATAGTAATATCCCATAAAGAATAAAATACCATTCATAAAATTTTATAATATAATTAACTAGTAACGGAAACCCTAGCGTCCCAACCCCAAACCATACTTCGAGAATGCTAAATTTAGCAGCACTATTCCTTTCTGCTGAAATAATAAAGGAACCCACCGTAGTTTCTAACAAACCCCTAATACAAAGCAAATAACAGTTAAATATGCCCATTCTTTAATATATATATAACCTCCTATAACGATGGACATTACTAAAACACCTAATGTTATTGTTTTAAAATAATGATACTTTCTTACTAGTATGGGTGAACTTAGAACACCAAATAAAAAAACCGTAAATTGAAAAAATATTAAAACGCCTAATTGATCAGGGGTTCTTCCATAATATTGTATGAATGAAGGAATTAAACTACCTATGCAAACATGTATTATTCCTACAATAAAATAAAACAAGCAACCATATCTAGTCCTTTATCCGGACAAAAAAATCGATCCAGTCAAAACTTTAAAATTGATAGTTTACCTGTAGGTACCAAAGAATTGAAATGGGTTATTGTGCCTTCAGAAAAAGATCATCCTTCTACTATCTCTTTCAATGTAATGATTGATGTTCCCCTAGGTACTGATTCTATTCGTTGGAAAAATATTTCACATGAATCTAGGACTGAAGCTTACACAAATACCAAATATTATATCGCAAGTCCAATTGGTGCCACTAACAAATTCACTGTGCAAATTTATGCTATTACAAATTAGAAAATAAAGAATCCCAATGGAGTACCATTAGGATTCTTTTTCGATTTCATTTCGTAAACAATAGATGGAGATTAAATTTATTTCCAAATCATTTAAACCATTTGAGAATTTATATTTTGAACGGCCGTTTATTTCCAAAGAAAAATCCAAAAATATTAACTACATTTTCCTGCTTATCATTTACTCAAAACTGGCTTCCAAAGCGATAGGGCAAAAATCCAATTTGTGTCACCATTGCCTTGATAACCTTGAACTGCTTTATACACTTTCCCCTCATATACTACTCTATCACCTTTAGTATATGCTTTTCTCGCATCCCATTTTTCATATGTGGAATCCTCTGCCTTTGTTGTTACATCCAATACATCACTTCTACTAGATTCATTTCCAGCTAAATCAACCGCTGTTACTACATATTTATACGATGTATTAGCCTTCAATTCCTTATCCATAAAGTTAGACTCTTTATTTTAATACTAGTAGAATCATTTCGTTCATAGAGACTATCTTCAATTAATATTAAAAGCTACTTTCTGGTTGCTGTTGTCCATCTTCACCTATACAATTAGTTTGTAAGAACCCTCCTCTTAAGGAAGGCCCTATCTTTTATCAGAAGTAGAATTCAATTTAATGCTTAGGGCAAACATTTTATCGCAGACACTATCAAAGGTACATTGCATCATTTAACAAATATTTTAATCCTACCGCTAGACTTACAATAAGTATAGACAAATATCAATTTCCGCACCAATACTATTGATAAAACCAATAGTATGTTGATCAAAACATAAAGAAGGGACTTCATTATTTTCTATTTTTACAACAACAGATAATTTGCATTTTAGATTATGTTTACTTTGCATATTAATTATTTCATTTTTTTTATGTTCCAATATGGAAATTAACTTTTTTACAACCTCTTCTGCATTAAGAGATTCTTCATACCCTGTTTCAATACTCCAGTTTGTTTCTTCCCGAATAAATAACGAATTACCTCTAATAAACTCACCTTTTTTATAAGTCATCGTTGGTTCTAAATTAAATTGTTTAGTTAGCTCTTCTGGATTAAATATTTCTCCGAAAATGGCTAGTTCTACATTTATTAATGTACTCAAATTATTTAACACATCCCTATTAATATTTGAAGTAAAGGATAATAAATTTTATCCTTTACTTCATACTTATAATTCATTATAACTAAAAATCTAAAGTCATTTTTTCACAAATGACTTTAGATTTTTTTATTTTATAAATGAATCAGTTGGTATCGGAGTTCCTTTTCCACCTTTTAGGTAAATCCAAAGTCTTCCTGTTTTCTTATCCACATAGATATCATATTTTGAAATACTAACACTTCTACCCAAGTAGTCTCTTTTTAATTCGTGAGCATCAATACCTTTTCTTTTAAGGAATTTATCATCAACCTTATTTATACTCTTGGGAACCTGTTTCATTGCTGAAGTTACTGCTTGTTTTCCATACTTTTTTATTGCATATTGTATACCATATCTAGCCACAGCCGCTACTACTACAGGCCAAATAGAAGCACTTGCTTTTAGGGTATTAACTTCATATTCTTTTCCTGTTTCTTGATCAACGAATGTAGCTATAAAGTCATTTCCTTCAACTTCTTGTACATAAACATCAAAGTTTTGTTGGGTTTCTTCACCATTTTCATCAACCGTCTTACCGAATACAGTAATTCCCCCTGTTTCAAGGTTCATGTCGATATCTGTTGAAACTGATAAATCTGTTGTGTCTAAAGTTGTATTAACTACGACCTTTTCGTCTGTTTCTTTTTCTATATTAATCTTTAATTCATTTGAAACTTCAATTCCTAATTCTTTATTTACTTCAGATTCCACTTTACTTACATCAACGGAAGTTACTTTATCTTGTATTCCTGTATCTGCTTTTACATATTGTATATTAGGAAGTAAAGTAAGTAACATAGAAAACACTAATATTTTAACAATTACGTTTTTCATTAATCGATCTCCTCTTTCAATCTATCATTATTAATCCAGAACCATATTCAGAATCATATCCTTTTTCACCTAGATCTTTAGTTTTATCATTTAAATAAGTTTTAATATTCTGACCATTGAAAATTATATCTTTTTGTGCTAATAGGACTGCTACAGTACCCGTAACATACGCAGTAGCAAAAGAGGTACCACTATAATATGAATAGTCACCTTTATTATCAGTAGTTAAGATATTTATTCCGGGAGCTGCATAATCTATTTTCCCTTTTGCAGATACACCAGATCGTTTTAAATTTTCTTTTATTGCTGAAACAGATATTACATTTTCATATTTAGCTGGATAATCAACTGATAATCCTAATGTATTTCCTGAAGCTGCAACAATTATGATTTCCTTGTCTAATGCTTCATCTATAGCTTCTTTTAATTTCGGATTATCTGATTGTACACCGAAACTAATATTCATTATTTTCACATTTTCTTGAATGCACCATTGTATACCTTTAATTAATGTATCAATATCTGCTAAACCTTTGTCATCGAGAACTTTAACGTCATAAATCTCTGCATTAGGGGATATTCCAGTGAGACCTAAATCATCATCATGGGCGGCTATGATTCCAGCAACTGCAGTCCCATGTCCATAATTATCAACATTTTCGTTTCCTGGATTAATAGCATTATAATCTTTTACAATTTTTCCTTTTAAATCTTGATGATTTTTATTAATCCCACTATCCAATATTGCTACTTTGACTTTAGGTAATGACTTATAGTCATTAATCTTAGTCTCATCAGAATATATTGCTTTAAATCCCCAATTCTTTTGTTTAGTAATCTTTGCTTCGTCACTCTTCTCTTTTTTAGATGCGGGTTTGCTGTTTGAGCTAAAACAAGAACATAAAAAAAAGAGACAAATTATACTGATGGAACAAACTTTTTTTATAAACATCACTCCTTTATCTTGTATGTCCCAAAATATTTTTTCTCCTAAAATGAAAGGGCATACATTTTGTAGTAAAGTTAAAGTTCTTATGACCCTTTAAATACTAAGGTCAATAGAAATTAATAACAAGCCTATTATTCTCTTTCTTTTTTTTGTATAATCAATATGAATAATCGGAATATTACACCTCGTTTAATATTGTTTAATTTAAATATACAGTTTTTAATTATTTGTAAATGTACTATTTTCATATAGTCTTTAACATCAGAATTAATGAGAAATTTGCAACTATATATTATGCAACCTTTATTTTCCGACCATTTATGATGTGCTAAAAACCGAGTTTAATTTAACCTATTCCCCGAAAAAATTCTCCTTCCTCAAGGAACGCGAAATGAGTAAGTGGGAGATACAATGACTTCGGACATGTGATGAAATAAAGCCATTTTAGTTGTCCGCCATACATGGGGTACCGGCCCATTCCCATCAACCTAAGAAAACAAATGTGGGATACTTCAAAATATTAGCTTGATGCACATGGATCAGCACCCTAATAGGCTTGGATTAAAATCATAACAACCAGCTAAAAAAAGATTGCTGTAATAGAAGTTATGCATATAATCAAAAAAGGACAAACTATCCCAGATGAATAGTTTGTCCAAAACCAGAATCTCTTTGGTTTAACACTATATAATTTAGTTCCGCTAGGAATCTTTCATTCTCATTTCATATCCTATTATTTTTGCATCAGAACTAACTACAGTAAATTAGAATAATGACTTAATACTTGCTAGAACAGTAAGTATCCCTATAACAATTACAAATACATTACTCATTTTCCCTCTGTATTTTGCTAGTACTGGTACTTTACGAATCGCATACATCGGTAATAGACATAAGATAGCAGCGACTAACGGACCGCTAAGAGCATCAATGATTCCAAGAATACTTGGATTTGTATAAGCGACATACCAGCATGTTAGTACAACAAAAGTAAGAATCATTGTCTTAACTGTTTTTTCTCCTATATCTTTCCCACGTTTTTTACCAGACTTGATAATCATGTCACGCATTACCTCATACGCTCCTATATAATGGCCAAGGAAAGACTTTGTAATAGCCACAAACGCAATGATAGGAGCTGCAATCGTGATTACTGGCGAATTAAGCTCATTAGCAAGATATGATAGGATTGACAAGTTCTGTTCTTTTGCTACCTTAAGATCATCTGGAGTCAAACTTAAAGTACTGCTCCAAACAAAAAACATAACAACAGCGAATGTCATAATATAACAAACTTTTTGTATTTGAGCACACTTGGCATCAGTAGCGTCTATTCCATACGTAGCTCTCTGTTTCATAACAAATGACGAAATCATAGGAGAATGATTAAACGAGAATACGATAATTGGTAGTATCATCCAAATCGTTCCGAAATACCCTGTTCCAGTTGAAACAGTAGAAACACTTGAAAAACTTAGCATTGAAGTATTCCATTGTGGAATTAAAGATATTGCAATAAAAAGTAGAGAAGCAATGAAAGGATATACTAGCATGCTCATTATCTTTACAGTAATATCCTGACCAAAATTTAGTATAGTGATAAGACCGAGTACTAATACAAGTGATAAAATAGCCCTTGGAAGCTCCGGCATGTGCAATTGGTGTACAATAAAACTACTTGCAGTATTTGTAAGTGCGACCGAGTACATCAGCACGATCGTATAAATGGAGACGAAATATACGATGTTAAAAATGATACTTGCTTTATTTCCGAAATATTCTCTTATTGTACCTGTAATCCCCTCATCGGCAGAATTCGAAGCGTAAATCATTTTAGCAAGCGCCCTATGTGAGTAGTACATAACTGGATATGCAAGTATGGTAATTAACAGCAATGATAATAAACCACCTGAACCTGCATTAATCGGTAAAAAGAGTACCCCTGCTCCAATTGCTGTTCCAAAAAGGCTCAATGCCCAGGTAGTATCCTGTTTATGCCATTTTTTAGGGTCTAGGTATTTTTCATTTTTTACTGCCGTATTATCAGCTTGAAATTCTATGTTTTTTGCAGTATTCCCATTCATATATTAATTCCTCCTTGTTTCCTATTCTTACGTCTTTATTTAAGGTATAGGAATATAGACCGTTCTTTTTGTTTATAAAGTGCGCCACATCGTATATCCTTCTTCTAAGTTGATCAGACTCAAAAAATTAACGAAGCATCAACCTGACGAGTTTGTTACCACTTACAAAATATTTCAATTATATAGTAGGATATTTTATTGATAATTCCCCCAATATCCAGAAATCCTTAAGCGAACAATAGAGAATAGATTGTTAACTTTTTCACAATATAGACGTTAACTGTTCATTGATTTGATTGTTTCTCCCCAAATATTTTATTTTTAATGGCAATCCCTGTAGGTGTAGCCGCAATTCCACCTAAACCTGTCTCTCTTAATTCGCGAGGAATCTGTCTTCCAACTCTATACATCGCTTCAATAACTTCGTCAGCATTGATGATATTGTTTACGCCAGCTAATGCGATGTCCGCTGCTGCTAAAGCATTTGTCGCTCCAATGGCGTTTCTCTTTACACAAGGAATTTCTACCAAACCAGCGACCGGATCACAAACTAAACCGAGTAAATTTTGTAATGCAATCGAAAAAGCTTCAGAAGATTGCTATGGCGTTCCACCTGCAGCTTCTACCGCAGCTGCAGCCGCCATTGCTGAGGCACTGCCTACTTCAGCTTGACATCCTCCATACGCTCCTGAAATACAAGCGTTGTTTGCTACTATCGTTCCAAATAACGCTGATGTGAATAGAAAATGTATCATATCTTCATGACTTAACTGCAACGTATCCTTAATACTAAATAGGACTCCCGGAATCGTCCCACTCGCACCCGCTGTTGGAGTTGCACAAATAGCTCCTAATGCAGCATTTACTTCATTAACGCCGATAGCACTTTGAATCCCTAACACCATCAAATCTCCAGAAAGAGTTTTCCTATTTTCTCGATAGTTTTTAATTTTAACTGCATCACCTCCGGTTAAACCGGTTGGAGAAAATACACCGTCGCCCTCGATACTTTTATTTATAGCATTTTGCATAGTCGCTAAATTTTGTTCCATTTTACTCCAAACTTCTTCATAAGAAGTTTTAGTTTGTTCGATTTCCTGTTCAATTGCTAATTCATAAATTGTCTTTTGACTTTTATTAGCTGCATCCACAATTTCTTTTATGGCCATATACATATTTTTTCTCTCCTTAATGTAACTAAAGAATAATAAGATTAGCTATATTGCTTAAATTCCCTAATTCCTTCTGAGCATTACCAGGCAATAGCGAATCCAAAGCGAATGCATATAAATATTTTGTTTTATCTTTCAAACTATGAAAGTTGTTAATTTCAACATCATATTGTTTAAAGATCCTGCGTAAGACAAATTCAAAGTCAGCTCTTTCTGAAATTGCAATAACAACTGGCAATGGTCCCTGCAGTTCTAAGCTAAATCCGTCAATTTCAACATGTTTGACTTCGATCAATCCACCACCGACTGAAATACCCATCGTTCTAATACTTCGACTGTCATCCTCTACATATACATCTGCCGTATTTGGATGACCCGCAGGACTATCACCTGATTTTTCAATAAAAGTAATGTCAATCCCTTTAGATTCTGCTATTTTAATAGCATCTGGCACTTTGCTGTCATCGGCAGCAAAGCCTAATATACCAGCAATTATTGCAAAATCAGTTCCGTGACCTTTATGGGTTTCAGCAAATGATTCATAATACGTTACCACAACTTTTTTTGGAAGACCTTGAAATAATTTATTAGCAACTGTTCCAATAGACAAAGCACCTGCAGTATGTGAACTTGAAGGACCTATCATTATGGGCCCAATCACATCAAAACAACTTTTGTATTTAACAACCTTTTTTTCTTTAATAGATGCTACATTTATGTTCATATAAGCACCCCCATGGTTTATTATTTTTAATTGCTGTTGAATCTAAGTTATTAGCATAATCAATTCAAAATAAGACCCCTTTTGATAGCGCTTTCTTTCTTGAGTTGAATAGACTTTCCTTTTGTTCCACAACCCTCCATATAGTAATCATATCAGTATGTAAAATTTTAGAAACTCACTGGCAAGTTCTTTAGAATTTTCGAACCAAAACGAGGTTTGATATTTTCGCTAGAGGTCATATATTATCTCTCGACGCCCTCATTATAACTTGTATATTTATGAGTTCAATCTTTTTTTATTTTTAGAAAGATTGAATAGGCAGAATTTTGAATGGGTAATAAATTTCACTTAGTATGTAGCAATTATGTCCTTTGTTTGAAGCTGTATTAGTTAATAGAAAAGTAAAAATAACACAGAATTACTTTCATTAACACATTGATTATATTGAAAAATCATTATAAAGATACTTATATTGTCCTATGTTGGAACATCTTATTTTGGACGTTAAAGCTGTTGTAATAAATGATTATTGAAGATGGAAAGTAATAAGTTAATAAAATATAAAAACATTTTGTTTAATAATAAAATATCACGAATTTATATACATTATTCAGAAAAAAAGAACTTTTCTTGATGAATCCTAAAGTACTAATTTATAACTATCTACTACTATAAAACAGGATGTTAACTCTTCTATATAGGTTATATATTATTTATCCCAAAACCCTAATGAAATTGGATATTTAGAAGTGTTATCTTCATAAATAGAAATTTCACTTGCTGTTTTAATAGTTGAATAGATCATTACAATTCAACTACCTTATATATTATTCCCTCATTTATTAATTCTCTCCCCACCTATCGATTTGAGGTAAAATAAGGGGATTATATATAAATAATATCATCATCAACGTGCAATTTATAAAAGCAATTAAAAAAACAAATTCAAAACACCTTTCTTTAATGGTGAATGAAAGGTGTTTTGAATTTTAAAATATCATATATTATTTAGAATGATATACTAGCGAAAGAGATGCACTTACTTCTTCTGTGCCGGCAGATATCTCTTCTGTTAATGCAGAAACTTCTTGAATTTGACTTATTATTTTATCTAAATCTCTCATAATAGATGAGAATGTTAGATCCACTTTGTGGGCCGCTTCTTTTCCTTCTTCTACCGCAACTACTGCAAACGGTTCGCAAGGTTATTAAGTGCGAGTCGTTCAAACTTAGTGAGTTACCTCTTTTAAAATAGTAGAAATACTATCCTCTAACATTTCCAATCCTTTACTTAATCCTTCTAAGTCTATTGTTAAAGAAGGTAACAACTTAATAACTTCATCATTAGGTCCAGATGTTTCAATAATTAGACCATTTTCAAATGCAACTGAGCAAATCTTTTTAGCTATTCCAAAAGTATTACACGCTATGCCCTGCATAAAGCCTCTCCCTCGTACTTCTCCTTGAAGTTGGGGGTATTTCAAACAAATCTCATTAAGAAAGCTAGTGATTTTTTCACTTTTCCATTTTAAAGCATTAATAAACTCTATATCTTTCCAATAACTCAATGCTTCTGTAGCTGCTAAAAATGCTAGATTATTCCCTCGAAACGTTCCATTATGTTCTCCTGGTTCCCACTTATCATATTCCGGTTTAATTAGTGTAATAGCCATCGGAAGGCCAATGCCACTTATAGATTTTGACAAACAAATTATGTCTGGTTTAATGCTCGCAGGTTCAAAGCTAAAAAATGTCCCCGTACGTCCGCACCCTGCTTGAATATCATCGACAATCAATAATATATTATATTTTTTACACAGTCTGTCAATTCCCTTTAACCATTGGGAACTAGCCGTATTTAAACCACCCTCACCTTGAACTGTTTCTAGAATAATTGCAGCAGGTAAATCCACTCCACTTCCACTATCGCCTAATACTTTTTCTAAATAGGATAAAGAATTAAGGGAATCTAAATAATTTTCATACGGCATGATAATACTATTATTTAGTGGTACTCCAGCACCCTTTCTCTTAAAATGATTACTCGTTATCGAAAGTGATCCTAAACTCATTCCATGAAAAGCATTTGAAAAACTTATGATATTTGTTCGTCCAGTCACTTTTCGAGCAATTTTCAGTGCACTTTCAACAGAATTTGTACCTGTTGGACCAGGAAACATAATTTTATAGTTTAAATCACGTGGTTCCAAAATAATTTTGTTAAAGTGCTTTAAAAAATTCACTTTAGCACTTGTTCCCATATCAAGACTATGAATAATACCATCTTCTAAAAGATAATCTATTAATACCTGTTTCATTTTATCATCATTATGTCCATAATTAAGAGCACCAGCACCTGAGAAAAAGTCAATATACTCTTTTCCATCTACATCCCATAATTTATATCCTTTAGACTTAGTGAAGATCGTTGGAAAGCTTCTGCTATAACTTCGAACTTGGGATTCTAGTTCATTAAATATATCCATTTTTGAACTAACTACCATAAAAGAGCACCTCCTAATTTTTCGTTTTTACTATACTCACAAAGAATAATGAAAAGTTATATAATTGCTATTGTAAATTTATACCGAATGCATATCTTTATAGCGATGAGCTGCTATTGCTGCTTGACCAAGAGAGATTCCCCCATCATTGGTAGGTACTTGTTTGTGCATGTAAACCTCGAATTTACAAGCCTTAAGTGACTTATAGGTTTCTACAAGTAAAAACTTATTTAAAAATACTCCCCCACTAAGAACTAGTTTATTAATCCCTGTTTCTTGACGAATTTGTTTACAGGTTTCTGTAATCGTTTGAACCATTGTATAATGAAAACGATAGCTCAATTCACCCTTGGTATACTTATCTTTAAGTATCAAAGATACCAACTCTTTAAACATAGGTTTTATATCGATTTTTCTAATTCCATTCGAAGCAACTATTTCATATGATAATAAAGGATTGGAAGAATTATTGATATCAATCGCTTGCTCCAACTCAATAGCAGCCTGTCCTTCATATTGGACTGTTTCACGGACACCCAATAGTGCTGAAACAGCATCAAAAAGCCTTCCCATACTTGAAGTAAGAGGAGAATTAATTCCTTTTTGAATCATTTTTATAAGTACATCTAGTTCAAAACTATTTCGCTCTGAAATTATCTTTATTGGTAATTCTTTGACTTGTTCACCATATATTTGCGTCAATATTCCTAAAGCAATTCTATACGGTTCTTTAACAGCTTTATCACCGCCTGGCAGCTGAAAGTAATCGATATATGCCGCTCTTTGATAATTAAGAAAATCACCGATTAAAAACTCTCCACCCCAAATATTCCCATCATCACCATAACCCGTACCATCTAAAATAACTCCTAAAACAGGACCATCTAATTGATTATCAACCATACAAGAAGCCATGTGGGCATGATGATGCTGAACCTGTACAACTGGTAAAACTTTTTGATCAAATGCATATTTTGTACTATAAAAATCAGGATGAAGATCACTTGCAATTACAGAAGGACTAATTTCAAAGATTTTTTGTAAGTGAGCTATAGTATTTTTAAACGATTCATAAATTTTATAGTTTTTTAAATCACCAATATGATGACTAATAAAAGCTTTTTCGTCTTTAGTTAGGCAAATCGTATTCTTTAATTCTGCTCCTAAAGCAAGTACATTAGTTGATCCTTCTTTAAAATCAATTGGGTTTGGTACATAACCTCTAGCGCGACGAATTATTTGTAGTTTTATTACTTCATCATCTAAATCAATACCCCTAACAATAGAGTCATCTACTCTAGTGAATATCTCCCTATTGTGTACTAAATAATAATCTGCAATTCCCTTTAGCTGCTCAATTGCATCTCTATCTTTATATACAATAGGTTCATCAGAAACATTGGCGCTCGTAGCTATTAATGCAATAAAATTCCCTCTTAAAATAAGATGATGAAGTGGTGTATAGGCTAACATTACCCCATAATTATTATTATTTGGTGCAACATCTAAAGAAATAAACTCATTATCCTTTTTGTTCAATAACACAATTGGTCGTTCTTTAGAAACTAATAAAGTTTCTTCATTTTTTGTTATTTCAGCAAAATTTTTCACATCATCTAATTGAGATGACATTAAAGCAAAAGGTTTTTCATCCCGTTTTTTTCTTTTTCTTAATTCTTTTACAGCTTCATGATTCATTGGATCTACAACTAAGTGATATCCACCTAACCCTTTAATAGCTAGGATTTTCCCCTTTTTCAACAAATCAATTGTTTTTTCTATTGGATTATCAGTGGAGACATTTGTACCATCTGTTGTTTTCAATTGAACTTGTGGTCCACATTTCCAGCAAGCATTTGGTTGGGCATGGAATCTCCGATCCAATATGTCTTTGTATTCTTTATCACACTCTTTGCACATAGGAAATTTGGCCATTGTAGTATATGGTCTATCATAAGGAATATCTTTTATTATTGAATATCTAGGTCCACAATTTGTACAATTAATAAATGGATAACGAAACCTTCTATTCGTTGGATCAAATAATTCGTCTAAACATTCATTACATACATAAGTATCAGGAGATATTAAAGTTTGCCTACTACTATGTTTTTGGCTACTCAAAATATCAAAAGAGCTATAACGATTGTTGGATTCTTGTTCCTCTATTAATTTAACCTCTTGCACATAAGCCAATTCTGGGGAATTAAATTCAATATCATGAATAAAATGCGTAATATTATTTTGTTCCCCTTCTACTTCTATAAGCACTCCATTTGAATCATTTAACACCCATCCGTTTAGATGATACTTTTTTGCTATCCTATATACGAAAGGTCTAAAACCAACACCTTGCACAATGCCTTTAACTTGATACTTTTTTATAAACATATTTATTACTTTTTTCATAAATTGTCTCCTAACATAATCGAGGTAATTCTGCCCCATATAATAACTCAATGAGTTTCAATTCACCTGATTTTGCTTCCATGAGCACTTGTCTTTCTTTTGTTTGATTAACTTTACCAATTACCGCAGCTTCTTTACCATATTTAGTATTTTTTAATACCCTCACGACTTCCTCACTTACCTCTGGAGAGACAAACATACAAACATTGCCCTCATTAGCTAGATACATTGGATTAACACCTAACATGTCGGCAGCCATAATAGTTTCTGCTAACATAGGAATATCTCTTTCTTGTATTTTTATTCCAGTATTAATTGTTTCTGAGACTTCATTTAAAACTGTACCTAGCCCGCCTCTTGTAATATCTCGCATACAATGTATAGAATCACCAAAAAGATTTTTCAACTCTGATATCATATGATTTAATGGTGCACAATCACTATTTATTCTCTGTTCAAACCCTAATCCTTCTCTGATAGAAAGGATATGTATACTATGGTTTCCTAGTTGTCCTGTTATAATGATATCGTCACCTTCTTGAATAGAGTTTACCGAAAACGGTGATACATCTCCTTCAAAAACTCCTATTCCAGTTGTATTAATAAAGATTTTGTCTACTTCACCTTTTTTAACAACTTTTGTATCACCAGCAACAATATACACTCCAGCTTCTTTCGCGGTCTCTCTTATAGAATCTAATATTTCTTCCAAATCTTTAATTGGAAAACCCTCTTCTAGTACTAATGCCAATGATAGATAAAGTGGTTTTGCACCACTAACCGCTAAATCATTAACCGTTCCACAAACTGCTACTTTACCTATATTCCCTTCACCAAAAAAGATAGGATCAATAACAAAAGAGTCTGTTGTCATCGCCAATCTTCTACTACTTACCTCAAGAATGGCACTATCCTCCATTTTTCCAAGGTGAACATCTTCTAGTTTTGCAGTAATAATTGAACTAATTAAATCCTGACTCAATAGTCCTCCTGTTCCATGGTCTAAAATTATATTTTCTAAATCTTTAGTTAATTTCATTTATTAAAACTCCTTTTCATTTTTATTTTTGAAAAATAATATCACTTGCTACATAGAACAAGTGATATTACAACGTATTTACTTACGGAATTGCAACTCCATCAAAAGAAATATCTTCATTTTTAGAAATTGAATTGCAGATTTCCTCGATACTCATAATCTTTGCACAATATGAACCTAACCATTTTAAAGCTCGTTCCTTATCTTCAGCCTTCGCTGAAACAACTGCATCTTCTGGTACGATTACATTATAACCACGGAAAAATCCATCCGCTGCAGTTGTTTGGACACAAATTTGAGTTTGCATACCCGTAATAATAATTGTATCTACTCCTAATTTTTTTAAGGTTTCATCAAGATTTGTCTCAAAAAAGCCACTATCCTTATTTTTCTCCATAATAATATCTTTTTCATGAAGAAACTCAGGTAAGATTTCTGCACCTTTAGATCCCTTTGTGACTGGTAAAAAATCACCATATCGTTCAGCTTTCGGATCATCTTCTAAGTTAATTAACTGCAGGTGAATAATAGAAACATCATTTTCTCTCATAGTATCTAAGAAAGACACCATTTTAGGCGTAAACGCCTCCACAGCTGCAATTCTATCCTCATTTTTATTAACCAAATCGTACTGTAAATCATTTGTGAGCACTGCATATTTCATAATAATCCTACCTCCAATTAACTAAGAATTTAATTTTTCTAAAATACAATGTTCATTATTCCACCAGTAGTAAGAATATGTCAAATATTATTTTTTATCTAAATTTTCTAAATAATTTTCTGAAAATTAATACCTAATAGGACTCTATTTCCTATTAGGTATTAATTTAACGCTTTTTATTTTGAATAATCACTCATATGTAATTAAAGTTTTTCACTCTCTGTAAAAAATGATTTATGTTCTACTGGAGAAGAAAGCACTATTAAGGTTGTAGGCTTTCCATACTCTAAGCACAAATTAATATAGTCTTCGAGTGTATGTACAGATTCCGTGACTACCTTTGTTAGATAACTATACATACCGGCAATCCGGTGACATTCAACCACATCTGAATGTTCCATTGCAAACTTTTTATATTTATTGCAATCCCTTGGTTCCATCAAAACAAACGCAGTAATATGTTTTTTTAATTCTTTCGGATTAACAATCGTGCGATAACTTATAATTACCTCTTGTTCTTCTAGTCTTCTAACTCGCTCTGTAACAGAAGGAGAACTCAAACCTACCAGTTTTCCTATTTCAACCATACTTAAACGTGCATTTTCCTGAAGATGAGAAAGAATCTTTAAATCTGTATCATCCATTGCTTGGCCTCCCCTTGATTAATTAAGAAAACATTTAATAATTCTTAAATTCTTTAAGAAAATTATAATTAATACATAAATTATAGCATGTTATCTTTTTTTTAAACTTTATATAATTAATATCAATTAACGAAAGAGAGGCTGAGAATCTTGACACAACAATCATTGAAACGTTCAATTACTTGGGTACAGGGGACCGCATTAACCATCGGAGCTGTGTTAGGTTGTGGAATCCTTATTTTACCTTCAATTACTGCAAATAGCGCTGGACCAGCTTCAATTTTATCTTGGGTTATCATGTCTATATTAGCTTTTCCTATTGTAGCGACTCTAGCGCGTCTTGCTAAAATGATTCCCAGTGCTGGAGGAATTACAGCTTATGTTCAAATGGCATTTAATGCAAATACAAGTGCCATCCTAGGCTGGATTATGTTAGGTTCTATTCCTATTGGAGTACCTATTATTGCTTTAACAGGTGCCCATTATATTGGATATGTTTTTCCAATAAGCAATCTTAGTGTTATAGGAATTGCAGCATTAATTTTAATTACCTCTTTACTCTTACATATAAAAGGGATCGAGCTATCATCAAAAGTTAGTGTGTTTGTAATTTGTATTATTTCACTTTTAATAGTTGTCGCTGTTATCGTTTCTATACCATATGTAAAATTAAGTTCTTTTACACCATTTGTACCAAACGGGTGGTCTTCTGTTGGCGCTTCTTCTGTAATTATCTTTTTCTCATTTGTAGGGTGGGAAATGATAACCCCATTAGCTGAAGAATTTAAAAGGCCCGCTAAGGATATTTCGATTAGTTTATTTTTAGGAGCAATTTGTATCTCCATTATGTACATTGCAATATCTTTTGTAACAATAGGAACCCACTCATATGGTGATAAGGATCAGATAGCTTCCCTTAGTATTCTAATATCAAAAGGATTAGGACCGATAGGTACATATATAACAACTATTTTAGCAATTTTCATTTCGTTTAGTGCTGTACATGCTAACATTGCAGGTTTTTCAAGAATGATTTACGCTCAAGCTAGAGAAGGACATTTCCCTTCCTTCTTTGCTAAGTTACACTCTCAATTTCAAACTCCAACTAGGGTATTACTAGTTCTAGGAGGCATTTTTAGTTGTATTTTAATTTTTTACGGTATGGCACGACCAAATTTAGAAATGCTTCTTAAAGGTCCTAGTGTAATATTTATTACTTCATATATTTTTACAATGCTAGCTGCTCTTAAATTATTAAAAGTGCGTGATATAGGTTGGTGGATGGCCTTCCTATCTCTAATTATATGTATTATTGTATACTCATTTAGTGGTTGGGCTATTTTCTATCCAGTTATCTTATCAGTTATTGGTTGGATTTATATAGTTATGAATAAGAAGTATAGTACTATAACCAATCATTCAATAAATACATCAAATGAAAATTAGGTTCTACTCCTATAAACTAATACCACAACTTATATACTGTTATTAACACTATCCAAGTTGGAAGAAGTACAGTTTCAGCTGACTTATAACTAGGTCAAAGTAATTTAATAAAATATGAATGATTAATAGAATTTATTTTTCAACTTTCAAATAACAACCCTTTTTTATAACGTATCTCTGCAAAGAAATGTTATAAAAAAGGGTGATTGATTATGTGCAGACCCTCTTTCACCTTACTTCACATATACATAAGCTTCATTTGCAATTACAAAGTAGGTTTTATCCTTATTGTTGTGTATTTTAACAGTATAAATATAGGTTCTCGTGCAGCTTTTTTAAACTATAATAAACTCCGAAAAACCAACTAAGGAGCATAATAGATAAGATATGTTAAAGAAAAGTAGTTTGAAAAAGATAATATGTCTGAAATTCTAAAGGAACGTGGTATTCCAATTTATCCAACAATCATTATGCACTAAGTTCGTAAATATGAAAATTTTATCCGTTACTTTTGAAAAACAACAAAGCAAAAATACCTTTTTATCTTTATACTCAACATATTCTTTCCCCTCCACTACCGCTACCACTGCAAATTCATCATTTAAAACCAATGAACCCACATGTTTGCATTAACCACTCCACCTATAGTGATATATTTTATGCTACCTAGCCTTATCTCCCCTGCATTACTTCTTTTCCAAGTTGATTCATACATATAAACATCGTAATTATCTTTGGACGTTTTTTCATCAGGTTCTAATTGTTCAATGCTTACGTCACAACGAATGGTTACTATTAATTGGTGACTTTCTATTAAATGAAAATCGCCTCTTATAGAGCGCAGTTTTACTTATGTTCATTCTTATGCAAATTCTGAAGCATATTCTTCGTATGTCTTTAATGTATTAAGCAATCGAGCTGATTCAATCATGATTTCGTTCGATGAATCAGTTACACAAATGACAATAAATCGATTATCATCTCTATCTCCAAACAACCCTTCTGATTCAAGTTCCATTAACACATTTAACGTTTCTTTCAACAGTGTATGTACTCGTATGTTAAAGTCATCTTCGACGATATTATGATATTTCTTAATAATTTTGTTCACTTCATCAAACGTTCCAAAATCGTTCCATTCGCTCCACTCAACAGCTCCGTATCTATAATAATTGTATAAAGGGTCTGATTTATTAACTTTGATTAGTCTTTCTTTATTTGCCACTGGTCCAATGCTATTGACACAATCGTCTGTTAATATGGAGTACCCGTATATTGTGTCAACACCGCATCTTGTTAAAAGTTCGTTATAATGACAACGAATTGCATTTTTCAATTCAACATAAAAACTTTTTTGCAGCTGCATTTTCATCGTATTTCCTCCATTTTTTTGTAGCGACCTGTTGTTACATATTTCAATCTTAACATTAAAATCAACATTAAACGTTTACTGAGCCAAAATAAGAAAAACCGAAACTAAAAATCATTTCGGTTTTTCTAACTAAAGAAGTCTATTTATTTTAAAGAATGAACAAACAACCCACTACGCAGTTTCGGTTCAAACCACGTTGATTTTGGCGGCATGACTTCACCGGCATCTGCGATTGCTAATAAATCTTCCATAGATGTCGGATATAATGCGAATGCTGCTTTGTATTCGCCGCTGTTCACAAGTCGTTCTAGTTCTTCTAGCCCCCGTATTCCGCCAACAAAATCAATGCGTGAATCAGAACGCGGATCATGTATTTCAAGCACTTGGCTTAATAAATGGTCTTGCAGAATAGATACATCTAAACCTCTAACAAGATCATTCGCATCAAACGTTTCTTCTTTCACTGTGAGCTTATACCACTTCTCATTTACATACATACCAAATGTTTTTGGCTCATTTGGTTTATACGGAGAAACAGGTGCTCCTTCTACATAAAAGTACTGCGTAATTTGATTTAAAAACTGTTCCTCTGATAAGCCATTTAAATCTTTCACAACTCGGTTATAGTCCCAAATCGATAATTCATCATGAGGGAATAGAACCGATAAGAAGAAATTAAATTCCTCTTCTCCTGTGTAATTTGGATATTGTTCTCTTCGCATAAGTCCTACTTTTGCAGCTGATGCAGAACGGTGATGCCCATCTGCAATATAAAGATTAGGAATATCTTCAAATGCGTTTACTAAAGTCGTAATTACATCTTCATCTGCAATCTTCCACGCAACATGCTTAACACCGTCTTCTGCTGTAAATGTATAAATTGGCGCATGCTCTTCTTTCCAGCTTCTAATTAAATGCTTTACTTCATCTTTTGTACGGTACGTTAAAAAGATTGGGCCTGTATTGGCGTCACACACATCTACGTGGCGAATACGATCTAGTTCTTTTTCATGACGTGTTCTTTCATGTTTTTTAATTGTATCATCTTCATACTCATCAATAGATGTACAAACAACAAGACCTGACTGCGTTCTTCCTTGCATCGTCAGTTCATAAATATATAGCGCTGGCTCTTCATCTTGTATGAACACTTCTTCTCGTATAAATTGCTTTAAATTGTCTCCCGCTTTTTCATACACGCGATCATCGTACGGTGACAGTTCAGGATCTAAATCAATTTCTGCTTTATCAACATGCAAGAAAGAATATGGATTCCCTTTTACAACTTCCCTTGCCTCTTCACTATTTAATACGTCATACGGTAAAGCTGCCACTTGTGCCGCTTTTTCCTCTACTGGACGAATGGCCCGAAACGGTCGTATTTTTGCCACATTCCTCTCTCCTTTACACAATCATTCGAACGGCTACAACACCTGTAATTTTGCTTATATTTTCTACAATATTCTCTTTTATTATATCATCAATTCCGTTATCGATATCAATCATTGTGTATGCCCAAGAATGTTTACTACGATTAATCATATCGGCAATATTAATATGATGTTCCGCTAAGCATCCTGTAATTTGCCCTACCATATTCGGGACGTTTTGATGCATAATTGTAATTCGTTTCTTTCCGATATACGGCAATTCTACGTTTGGATAATTTACTGAATTACGAATATTTCCTGTCTCTAAATATTCACGTAATTGACGTGCTGCCATTACTGCACAATTTTCTTCCGATTCAGACGTAGATGCACCAAGGTGAGGCGTCGCTGTTACATTTTTCATCTTTATTACATTTTCATTCGGGAAGTCCGTTACGTAATGTGTAATAATATCTTCTTCTAATGCTTTTTGAAGAACCTTTTCATCTACAAGTTCTCCTCTAGAGAAATTAAATAGACGCATCCCTCTTTTCATCTTCTCTACAGCGTGTTCCCCAATAATCCCCTTCGTTTGATTCGTAAGAGGAATATGCAGTGTAATATAATCACACGTTGCAAAAATTTCATCAAGGCTAAATGCTCTTTGCACATGTGTAGAAAGACGCCAAGCTGTTTCAACTGAAATGTAAGGGTCATATCCGATAACATCCATCCCTAACGCTAACGCATCGTTCGCAACTAAAGCACCGATTGCGCCAAGTCCGATAACACCTAGACGTTTCCCTGCAATTTCTGATCCAACAAATTGTTTTTTTCCTGATTCAACAAGCTGTGGTACTTCTTCACCCTCTAAGTTTTTCGTCCAACTTACACCATTAATAATATTACGTGAAGACATAATAAGACTGGCAATAATGAGTTCCTTTACAGCGTTTGCATTTGCCCCCGGCGTGTTAAATACTACAATTCCTTTTTCTGTACATCGCTCGACAGGAATATTATTTACACCAGCGCCAGCTCTTGCAATCGCCTTTAAATCTTTTGAAAACTCTTCTTGATGTAAAGAATAGCTACGAAGCAAAATTCCATCTGGATGATTGATTCTATCTCCTACTTCATAACGTTCTTCAGTAAAAACTTGCAAACCTTTTTCTGCAATTTGATTTAACGTTTGAACACGAAACATATCCCCATCTCCCTATCTATTCTCAAGCTCAAATTCCTTCATATAATTTACTAATTGCTGTACGCCTTGTACTGGCATCGCATTGTAAATACTAGCGCGCATACCACCGACTGATCGATGCCCTTTTAACGTAACAAGTCCTCGTTCTTTCGCTTTTTGTAAAAACTCACTGTTCAGCTCTTCTGACGGTGTTGTAAACGGAATGTTCATAAGTGATCGATACGTAGGATCAACTGGTGAAGTAAACAATTTTGATTCATCTAAGAAATTATAAAGAAGTGAAGATTTCATTCTATTTTGTTCTTCAATCGCAGATACTCCGCCTTGCTCTTTCAACCACTCTAGTACAAGTTTCGTTACGTAAATACTAAAGGACGGCGGTGTATTATATAAGGAGTTATTTTTACTGTAAGTTTCATAATTTAACATTGTCGGACAAGAGCGATCTGCTTCCCCAATTAAATCTCTTTTTATAATAGCAATCGTTAAGCCCGCAGGTCCTAAATTCTTTTGCGCCCCCGCATATATAAGACCAAACTTCGAAACATCATATCGCTCTGATAAAATATTTGAGGACATATCCGCAACGAGCGGCACTTTTTCTACATGTGGAATGTCCACATATTTTGTCCCCTCAATTGTATTATTCGTTGTAATATGTACATAATCTAGTTTTTCATCACTTAATAAACCGTCCAGTTTAGGAATCGTAGTAAACTTCTCTTGCTCGGAAGAAGCAATCACTTGTACTTCCCCAACTTTTTCGGCTTCTTGCAATGCCTTTTTAGACCATGAGCCAGTTAGTACGTATCCAGCTTTTTTATACGTATTCATTAAGTTCAACGGTATCATAGAGAATTGTAATGACGCACCGCCTTGTAAAAATAAAACTTCATACTCATCAGGGATGCTCATTAATTCACGAAGTAAGTTACTCGCTTCCTCTATAATACTTTGAAAATAAGAAGATCGATGACTCATTTCCATAATAGACATGCCTGTCCCGTTATAATTTAATAGCTCCTTTTGCACTTTCTCTAAAACTGGCAAAGGGAGTATTGATGGTCCTGCTGAAAAATTATAGACTCTCTCCATTACCCTCATAACCTCCCTATTTCTCATCGGATTATTTTTTAAACTTTCTGAATTATAACCTAAAATATAATATGTGGTCAATTTGTTTTCTATTATTAGGGCGCAAGACGCGATGGAATCGCTTGCAAGTGCAGACTTTTTTATGGACATATAAAAAAGTGTTAAGTACATAATCGTACTTAACACTCTAATAATGAAAGAATAATAGCTAATCGTTCGTAAAGAACCGATCAAAAATTTGATAAATAGCAGAGAGACCAATGAGCCAATAAATAGTGTCCACAAGCGCCGGCATAGAACCAAACCATTTCTCAACTACATTGTAATCTAACGCTACAAATAACCAATTCAAACCGCCAAGAATCACCAAAATTACTGTAAGGTAAGACAAAAATTTCATTATGATTGCCCCCTAGGTGATAAGATGGTGAAAGGCCTTTCACTAGAAATATATGTAGTAAACTTTAAAACTTACCTATTTTATAAAAATTATTTTCGGTACCACCCGCTAATAACTGCCTCTGCTTCTTTACTATGTATTTGATACGCATGTGTACTATCATTAGAGCCAATAAACCAAATTGAAAAACCTTTAAAATATGGTTTCGGTTCTAATACATCGCGGTAAGCACGCCATCCATTTAATTGCACATCCTTCGAAAACACATTTGAAACATCTGGATTCCATGGATTTTGTAATCCAAGTTCACGTGCTGGAACGTTAAATCCACCGAAGTAAACTGGCTTTCCTGTTGCATTATGTAATTGTTCCAATTGCTGAACAACATTTTGCCCACGATTATATACTGTTGTCGCAAATAAACTTTGCTTCACTTCTTCATATGTTGGATTTCTTTTTCCTGAAACTTCAAACCAACTGTCTATGCTAACAATATCCACCTTTTTTAAATACGGGCGATTGATTTTCTCTTTAAACTTCGCTTCATAAGAAGGGTCCCAGCTTGCTGTTAACCACCAGTTCATTTGATACAAAACATTTCCTTTATACTGATTACGAACAAAATCAATTGTATCGCTCCAGTATCCTTCTGCATACTCCATATTCACGAAATTAGAAGCAATCTTTAGTCCATACACATTGTATTTACTTGTAATGGAATTAAAAATATCTTGCAGAATAACCGTCTTCCAATTCCAGAAGAAATCATTAATGTTACTTGGGTTCCATTCTGTCTCTCCAACATTCCCCTGCTGAATATACGGGAACGGTTCCACTATAACTTGAATATTACGCTTTAATAATTCTTGAATTAAAATAATAGCTTGTTGCTTTTGCGCTTGATTAATTACCATGTTCGTAGAAGTCACATTTGGGATATCTACTTGAATCGGTACATTTACTGTATTTAAATTTAAACGCTCTACATCAGCTAACACTTTCGCTACATTTCCAACTTCCCATACTGTTACGTTTCCTGATTTGATTTTTCCAGATTGAACAGTATTTACATCTGCCTGTACATTTCCTTGAAAACAAAAAGAAAACAACATAAGAAACACTCCTAAAAAACTTATTAAACTCTTATTTTTCTTCACAACTTTCCCCCTATAATTTTTGGCTTTCTTGATTATTTTATACAACGTTTCATATATATTCCACAAAAAATCCAATAAATTTTTATTGATAAAAATGCTATTCATCCTTTATTCACATCTTACTCATACTAAGCTCCTAAAAATAGTAAGATAAATAAAAAAGGAACGGATTTCCGCTCCTTTTTTATCTTTTTACAATTATCAATCCATTTCCCTTTTAGGCTCTACCAACATGATATGGGATTCCTTTTCAGTGAAAGGTTTATGCTCAACGCCTCTCGGGACAATAAACATCTCGCCTTTAGAAATTTTCACCTGTCCATCACGAAAATCGATGAACATCTCCCCTTCAAGCACAATAAATAGCTTATCTGTATTAGGATGCTCATGCCATATAAAATCTCCATTAGCTTTAAAAAGCTGAATTTGATCGTCATTCATTTCACCAATCACTTGTGGATACCAATAATCGTTAATTTTAGATAACTCGTCATTTAGTTTAATAGGTTGGTAATGGATAATAATCCCTCCTCACTTTCAAATTCCACTATATTACAGTAATATAAGTAAAAAAGTCGTTATTACGCTTAAAAAGAAATTGCTCCGGCCAGAACTTTTCATTCAGATAGTACAAAGGAGTGATTTCAATGAAAGTACTTTCAATCCAATGTTTCCTTTAACTCTCCATAAGTATAGAACAGTGATTTTCAAATAAGAATGGACCCCTGTTGACATTAGTATGGATTATTGATGAACTTCTCGCGATATTTAGTAGGCGAAATGCCAACTCGCTTCTTGAAAACTCTACTAAAATAAAAAGGGTCTGCGATTCCAACAGCCTGCGCAATTTGTTGTACAGGCACATCACTTGTACATAACATTTTTTGAGCCATCTTTATACGATAGTTCAATAAATATTCTGCTGCCCCCATACCTGCATGCTTTCTAAACACGTAAGAAAGACGATTTCGATTAACATTATTTTGTTCTGTAAGTGTATGAATTGTAATATCTTTATAATAGTATTTACGAACGTAACTAGATATTCGTTCGAATAAAGTATGCGACTCATAATTGCTTTCTCTATTGAAAACACTTAATAAAGCTTCATTCAACGCTTCGCGAAACAGCATTTCGGTCTGAAACATCGAAATGCCTCCACGCTGATTATATACATCCCAAAGACGCATAAGTAATTCGACAAGACGAGGAGATTGTCCTGTTAATAATTCAAAATGCTGATGAGTAAAGCCAGAGTCTTCTCGTTCTGAATTGCTTATCCGATATAAAACAAGAATATATTCCCAGTTTATTTCACCAAGCATTTTATGGGCTAATGTCATTTTTGCACCCCCATGTATAACTTTTCCTGGGGAAAGAGTATACGGCGTACCATTAAATTGAAATTGCGTCTTCCCTGTAATTGGAAATACAAATCCTGGGAAAAAATCTGTAGACTCAGCAAAAGGCACACCTGGATTTTTAGCATAACGATATACTCCTTCTACTCGGAAAGGAGTATTGGCAAGATACTCTGCTAACTCATTCACGTCTAACTTCACAATACACGCCTCATTTCAATAATAGTTTTCTTGTAATTCGCGAGATTAATTGGTGTACATTCTGGGAAACGCTAAACTAAAAATAGTACATACAACTTAACAAGATCTGGTTATTAACCTATAAATATATTGTTTTTCATTTATTGACCAAAGTATCCTCCCTATATTATTGATAATGATTTTCATTGTAGTTTGATAAAAAAACATTTGTCAAGTTGGCTGGCCTAGAAAAATGATGAAACAAGGGGGATAGAGGAACAGTTCTGTTGCAAATAATACCTAGTCTTTGTTAACTAATTCCCCTCAAAACTGGAATGATCATGTTAATAGTTGTAATGACTTTATTAGTTACAGCACTTACAGCATGTGGAAATAATCGTAATCCTGAAGAAGTTGCTACAGCGTATTTCGAAGATGGAAACAGCCTACTATCAAATTAAATGATAGTAGGCTGGCTGTTAAAATTATTTAAGAACTGGGTTATGTTCTAAATGATAAGCTTTCATTATCAAAAAGAGTATTACTAGTTCCCTCCACAAACAAAAACACCCTATCACTTCGGTTCTAAATTTAGCACCTTCCCCTCTATCCCCTCCGTATTCAATGTAGTCGTATGATACGTGCCATTTACCCAATCATCTATTTGATCATGATACCAATCGCTTCTAAAATGGCCCGACTGTCCTGGCCCTACGATATGATAACCGTTTGACATATCTTTCGTATCAATAATGAATCTCCAAGACGCCCCGTGATTTACAATGCCGTTTTCGCCGTAACTCGCTGCTTGCACGGTAACTTGGCTCCCACCAATCGGAACTGGTTTCTCACGATTAAAAGCGAGTAATGCTAACATACTCGATGATTTCGAAATTGGATGTGTAAAAGCGAGTTGATGGTAATCGCCCCACTTCCACTCTCCAATATCGGGTCCATATTCCTTCTGCAATTTCTTCATTACATTCTCGTACGATGTATGCACAACTTTTGTGAAACCTCCGTACTTCGTAAACCAAACGCTATTTTCTCCCGCTACTTCTTTTCGAATCAATTCATCAACAACTTGTGACTTCCCTTCAAATAACTCCATTACATCTTTCGGTATTTCTTTTGAAAATAACGTATTTGAAATCTCTTTCATTAACAAATGGAATATTAATGGTGCCGCTTCATCTTTACTATCGTAAAAATTCCACTTTGTTAATTGGTCTACGCCTTCTTTCTCTACCTCATTTAAAGATGCTTTATTTAACTCTTTTAAAAATATAGGAGTAAACTCTTTCCCATATAAATTCTTTTGATCCATCTGTAACTCTTCTAAATCTTTCACCGTATACTTTTCCTTCTCTTGCAAAAATTCTTGAATACGCATTTGCCTATATGGCTGCGCCCACGTATTGCTAATATGATACGGATAATCATCATCAACAATTTTATTATTCGCAGTTGAAATAAACCCTTGTTTTGGATTAATTACTTTTGGAAGTTGATCAAACGGGATATACCCTTCCCATTCATATTCATCTGTCCATCCTGGAACAGGTAAGCTACCATCACCTTTTTTACGCACTGGTATATTTCCATTCGCTTTATAAGCAATTGTGCCATCGTTTGATGCAAACACAAAGTTTTGGGTTGGTGTATGAAAATCTTGAAGAGCGGTTTCAAACTCATTCCAGTCTTTTGCTTTGTTCATATTTAATACAGCTTTTAACTCAGCTGACGGTTCTAAAGCTGTCCACTTTAAAGAGAATACTGTTTTCGTTTTCTCCTTCCCCTTATCCGCAAACTCTGAAATTACTGGTCCATGCCTCGTAATCGTAACGTTATAAGGAATTGTCTTCCCGCCTTTTACTTTAATAGACTCGTCTACAACGGTAGCTTTCTCCCATTTATCGTTATACAGAAATTCATTTTCATTATTAGGATTTCTCTTCTCAATATATAAATCTTGCACATCAGGCCCTGTATTCGTAACACCCCACGCTATTTTGTCATTGTGTCCTAATATAACACCTGGTACTCCAGCGAAAATAACGCCACTCACATTTAAACCTTTCATTTCAAGTCTCGTTTGATACCAAATAGAAGGCGTCGCAAGAGATAAATGAGGATCATCTGCTAAAATTGGCTTACCTGACGCACTCTTCTCACCGCTCACAACCCAGTTATTACTACCGTTAAACTCCGGCGGAATTATCGTTTTTGAAAAACTTTGTGCTACGTCCACATTTGTATTTTTCAGTTCAGCTAGCAATCTAGGAGCATCTTTCGGATATGCAGGAAATAGCTCATTCGCTTGCTCTTTCGGAAGATTTTTCAGCGCCCAATATCGAAATGCCTGTCCGTGCCAATGTCCTCCTAAGTCAAACGCCATATACTTCCCAATCGTTAAAGTATCAACAATTGACCACTCAGCAGGTTCATAACCTAATATAGTAAACTCAACTGGTAATTTCTTTTCCTTTTTCGCCTCACGTATAAAAGCGTTCACCCCATCAGCAAATGACTGCAGGGCATCTTTCGCTTCTCCATTATATTGACTAACTGAAGCTTCGGCCGCTCGCCGTAAACCGAGTGTTCGAAACAATTTATCTCGGTCAACAGCTGCTTCCCCAACAACTTCACTTAACATACCAGACGCTTGTCTTCTACTTAAGTCCATTTGAAACAAACGATCTTGCGCTTGTACATATCCTTGTGAAAAATATAAATCATGTGCATTTTCCGATTTAATATGCGGGACACCTTTACTATCACGCTTCACCGTAACAGCGTGTTGTAAATCCTCTAGCTTTATCGTTCCATCTATCTTTGGCATAGATTTCAGCGTATATATGTTCAAAAAAATCGCAGCGGAAATAACTAACAAAAGAACGATACTACTAGCCCAAATAAAAATTCTTTTTCCCCTTTTTCGTTTCTTCTTTATAACGACTTCCATATAACCACCCCTTTCTCACACTATTCGCTTCTATAGTAAAAGAACCTTTTAGACTAGAAAAAATCCTTATCCAAACTATGGATCATACGAACCAAATACTTCTCTCCTATGCATTCCTTCACTAAAATCTACTCGTCCTTTCTTACACCAATTCCTCAAAATCCCCTTCACATAAGCTAACGTTTTCTTATTATTTTCAAACGCAATTTTAAGTGCCTCTAACACTTTCTCTCCAGAAAGTCTTTGTATCCAATTCTTCAATTCCTTCACAATATATGGGGATAAACTACTAATATTTTGTTCATAAAACTTATAAACTTCACTATTTGGAACGTCCTCTTCTATGGTTTCCACCTCTATCTCTTCCGCTTCTTCTTTCTCTTCAATAACTACTTGTGAACTACTATTATCCTCTTCTTTTGGCATACCAAAATGCTGCAGTACTAATGGAATCTTGTATTCTTTTTCAAGGCATTTACGTAAAAATATATGTATGAACTCATTACTTTTTATAGTCTTTAACTCACGTAATACGCACTTCTCCACATTCGTATTTGAAATAGGGTTATAGTGTAACCAATTTATTATGAATACCTCTTTCGTTTCCGTATCATATAGAATCTTTCCATACTCAACAAACCTGTTTAGCAACTTCTCAACAGTCTCCATACTATAACCTGTTTCAAGCTCTGCCACACGCTTCGGTAATATGTAGATACCACATTGCTTCGTTTTCGTACCAGTTAACAAATATATGTAAAAATAACGCTCCTCTGGCGTTAAATCTAATATGAATTCATCTTGCCAAAAGTTCACCTGCACATTACGGTATACCGCCATATGTTTCCCTCCACTCTTTGCTAGTAAATAGGAAAATTTTAATCCTTCATTATAAAGATAGGAATGCGGGAATGGTTTTGGCATTCGAATTACAATTTTTTTACTACTACAACGCCGGTTTCATTTTTTCGCGCTTGTTTTGTTCTTGTAGTTGTTTTTGTTTTTGCTTTTGTTTTTTCTTAGTGATTTATTACTTGGTAGGGGCTTATGAGGGGCTTGGAAGGGCATTCTACATTACAATCTATCAAATACAATTGTTCTTCCTACTAAATAGGAGCTATTCCAAATTATTATTTTGGATAGCTCCTTTCAAATTCTTCTTATTTTTTACTTCTACCAATGTCAGCTTCTACATACAATTTCTTCTGCTATTTGCGGGCAGTAAAACTCTCATTTCAAAATTTGGTGAATAAACTGCTTGATTGCAATGCGAGTGGCCCTCACTGATTAAAGTTTCATTTTATTTTTGCATTGAATCTAACATCTTCACAATAAAGGCAGCCGCCTGACCACGAGTTGCTGTGCCTCGAGGATCAAACTCATTATTTCCAATACCATTAACTACCTTTAAACTGTATAATCGTTGAACCGATTCTTTGTATGTTATTAAATGCTTATCTGTAAATGGTAATGCTACTAACTCACCTGTAATTCCTTTATATCGTAATGCTTTGTCAATCATAATAGATACTTCTTCACGAGTAATTGGTGAGTTAGGATCAAAAATCCCTTCACCACGACCATTAATAATTCCTGCACTTGCACAACGTTTAATACCGTCATGAAGTGATGGATGTGCCTCATTGATATCTACAAATGACTTATTTCCCTCTGGTAGTTTAAGAGCATTCGAGATTAATTTCGCAAACTCCGCTCTCGTTACATTTCGATATGGAGCAAATACACCATTGCCTTCGCCTTGCATAATACCTAGACTGTTTAATTTACGAATATGCCCTTCAAACCATCCACCTGTAATATCATCTTTTGGTTTTTGTACTTCTTCCTTAGGCTTTTGCACTTCTTCCTTTGGTACATTGTAGTTAATTTTAATCCAACTTGGGTCATAGAAAATCCATTCTCCAATACCTACTTTATACCAACCATTTTTAACCGCTAATACTTTGTAACGATCTCCGTTTGAAGCTTTACGTACAACACGATGTTCAATGCCCGCATCACTACGTACATTGATGCCACTACCATTTACCACTAGTTCCATGCTAGGTTCAGCTGGATTATTTTCATTTGGATTAAATGAGTCATTTTTATCTTGTAAAGGCGTATCAATCTGCGCATTTATATTTGCATACCACTGAATTCCTTGTACGAAACCAGCCCAATTACCTCGTGAAATTAAAATGTCAGGACATTTTTTCCCGCTCCATTGTTGATGCTTGTATATATGATCTGCACCAATTCCTTCTTTGTTCATTAAATAACCTGCAAGTCGTTTTGCATTTTCTAACGCTTTATTGTAATCACCGTCTTGGTTAACCGCAATCTCGATACCGATAGACTCCCTGTTTCCTGAACCATCTCCATCTCCTGCATGCCAACCATTTTCGTTTGTTGGTAAGTGTTGATAAATTTGTTTATCATCTACAGTAAAATGCCATGAAGCTGTTCGGAAAGTGCCTTCAGTTGCTTGCTTGTATAAATATTTCGCATGATTTTCAGCATTAGCACCAGCAGCTGTATTTGCGGTCTCATGGATTGTAATGTAACGTGCTTTCATCGGATTCGCAGGACGAATATCAGGATTTCCTGCTGGAACAATCCACTCCACAAATGGAACTCCTGCAAGTGTTCCATATTTCTTCGTACTCTGTGCACTATATTGAATACCTCTTGGCTTTGCAACAGGTTTCATTTGACGATCAGATCCATCATTTCGACCATCTACAGATTCAAATGCCTTTTCAATGTTTGAAATAGCTTCCTTTTCTGCTACTTGTCCCTTCTTAGCATCTTGCATTTTGTTTAATTCTTCTGTTTCAACATGTTTATGCTTATATTCTTCTAAAAGCATTTTTTCATTTCCAGATACTTCTGCTTCGTTAATTTGTACATGATCAGGAACTTCCAACTTGAAATTAGAATAATTTAATCCGCTCGTTCCGTGTTCTCCTTGGGCAATATTAAGTTGATCAGTTTGAGATTTGTTGATCTCTTCTGCTGATGCTGATAAAGGTACGCTCCCTAAAATCACTAGACTTGTTGATAGTGCGATTACTTGTTGTTTGATTGTCTTATTCATTATTATAATAAATACATACACACTCCCACCGTGTATGTATCTCAACCTCCCTTTATTGTCACATTAATTTTTAAAAATATGAATCTACTATGTAATCCTAATATATTTTCTTTTTATTTATATATTTAAATTATCATATTTTATACCCATTAAGAAAATATTTATATGTCATCCCTACAGATGAATTTCATCTAACATACTTTTTATAAAATTCATCAACAAACATTATTTTACAACTAATTACAAATACCGTCAAAATAATCAATTTAAACTTAGACAAATAACTGGCATACAATTTCATAATAAGAGATCCTATACTATCGAAATACATCTATTACAAATTCCCTTTAACGTTTTCAACAATCTCATTTATCGTATTCCGATCAAACTTATCACTAATTTCATATGACTCACGATCTCCTACGAATTGCACGCCTACGATATCATTGCGATCCTTACCGTATTGCACTTCAATAATAGATCCTCGCTCTATTTGTTTCCAAATGAGACCTGCTTCATCTTTATTATCTAAAATAATGCAGTCTTCAATATTTTCATCAATCCCAATTAATTTATTATCATCCATATATCCAATCTCGTATTGTTGCCGTTCTTTCGCTTTGCCACTTACTAATATACCTTTGCTACCATATGAGTAATCCATATAGTCCTTTTTCTCCGTTTGTACCGCTTTCGACTTTTGTGCTTCAGTTTTTTCAGCAGTCCCACAACCTGTAATAAGACTGATTGGGATAACCACTATTAATACGAATCTAGTAAATTTCTTTATCATTTGTAACCAACCTCATATATTTAATGCAAAACTCCATTTATTACTCTATTAAAGAATAACATGATATTAAGTAAACAGAACGAAAGATAACATATTATTTACATACTCGCACTTTAATGAAGGACTAGGCCATTTAAACCTAGTCCTACATAACTTTAACTTTGCTTCACATACTTAATTGTATGAAATGACGTCTCATTAAATAATTGCAAGTTTTCCCCATCATAATCTTGAACTTTATATGCTATTTTCTTTTTTTGAATTGTATCTTCTACACCGTCTACTAAACGTTTATTGAGATGTAAATAGATTGTAAAAGCTTCCTTATCATATTCCCAAGTGCCTTCAATATAATTCTTTTTATTTGGATACTCACCTTTACCATACGTTTCAAATGTCTTATCACCTTTTAGAATAAGTGACATAATGAAACCGTCTGTTCCTTTGAATCCCCAATTACCGATTAATTCCGTACCATCTTTCACATTCTTCATAACGTTATCCGTATTAATTCCAGCTTTCTTATCTAACTCTTTCAAATCTTTCACAGATACTGTACCGTCACCGATTTTAATATCCCCTTCAAGATCTTTGAATGCCTTAAGCCAGTAAATATCTCCTTCTTTCACTAACTTTTCAGATTTCTCCATTAACTCTTTATCAGTCTTATCGCCTTTTTCTCTTTTTTCTTTTCGGGTGAATACTTCATTTATTAAAGAAAAAGACTCTCTAAAATAACCAATTGCTTTTTCAAAATCCTTTTGTTGATTTACATACTCTGCAGGGGGATCTATCGACTCAAATTTATCTAACACTTTATTTAATTCTTTCACACTATCTACTATATCTGATTTCTTTTTCTTACCGTCAAAAACCTCTCTTGTAATATTGTTATGCTCCGCAAACAACTTATCAAACTCTACCCCTAATTTATACACTTTATTAGGATAGTCTTCCTTTGAAACTTTTTCTTTCTTACTATTAGACTTCGATTCTTTTACTTTAGACTCTTCCGTTTTCTCCTGTTTAGAAGTGTTCGTTTTCTCAGAAACTCCACAACCAAATAACAACATGACCGGAACTGCTACCCCTAGTAGTTTCTTTGCATTCATGACTGATTTCTCCTTCTACTTGAATGGATTACTCTTGCTATACCCATCCTCTTTTTTTATCTTGTAATTAAAGTTACAATCGCAATAACTCCTAGAATCGGTCCCCAATATTCCATTTTTATAAAAAATAATGAGTGCTTTTTGTTAAACATAACTTTTTCACCAGTTTCGGCATCTATATAAACTTTCCCATCTGGCTTATTAATATATTTACCTAAATACCAAGACATAACCCCTGATATAATAAACATTACCGCCATTGGCCAACTATGGTCTTGAAAATATGTAGCGTCCCCCGTTATAGATCCAAAGATAGCCTTACCCAAAAGAGTATTAATAATTACAATAATTGCGACTAAAAAACCCCAACCAGACCAAATAATCATCTATTTCTCCTCCTAAAGCGTACAACTTTGTACTTTATGTTAATTTGAACTGCAAACGAAAATGTTTAAAAAACCGAATATTCAGACGTTTATAATTATATTTAGCTTACATTCGATTCTAACTTTAATGTCCTAAATGCAAATGAACCAGATATAATTTGTAAAATTGTCGGAATAAGTAAAAAGAATAATGACATAAACAACATAACTATAGGAATCACAATCATACAAACTCCATAAACTTTATTATTAACCTTGTTTACTAAACACGATAAAATGAACAATCCTATTTGAACCGTTAAAATAATAGAGTAATAAGCTAAAAGTTCGTAATCAACACCTTCCATAATATTAAACGCTACAACTATTAATATTATGGAAATAATAATTCCCAAAATGCCACCAATTAAACCTAATACAAATTCAGGTGTTCTTTTCAATTCAATCCCCCTTTTTTGAAAAACTAACAACTTGTATATTTTTCCCATTCACCATCATACCAAATATCCATTGGAAAAACTATACAAATGTATTTTTTATTCTACTATACTTTGCTTCTAACTATAGATAGCTTGTAGCAGTCACAAAATCAAAAGCTTCAAAATTACTTACTGAATTGTCATATTGAAAATTATAAATTAAAACGATAGAATTATAGGATTTATTTAATTTAACTACTTCCTTAATTCGAGAAAGTATTTTATCATCATATGAACATCCCGTTAATAACATAGAAATGTCATCACTCGCTTCTTCTAACACTTCCTTTTCAATAAAATCTTCATCTACATCAATCATATCAATATTAAAATCAACAAAAAATCTTGCTGGTATAGAGTCTCCTTCTTCATCATACGTAACATCTATATATGTATCCAACTGATCTTGCGTTTGCATATTACCGAACCATATTGAAACCATTCCGTGTACTTCCATTAATAGCGTCCTCCATTATGAATATATATTCTCATTCAACTTACGCTTTAAAATTCATGATTTTTATAAAAACCATTTCTTCTTTCCTTTCAGTCAAATAGGATTATTCGGAAATTCATTGTCATACTTATTAATTAGCTCTTTATCATTTTCATCAATTGGTACTTCACCTAAGTATTTATGTTTCCAAATAATCATCTGATCACTAAAACTATATTCTGTATCGAACCAATTTGTATAATCGAAATGCATGTTAAATTTCCCACTATGTTCAAGAGACATTGTAAAGGAATACCAAAGTTCTTGGTGGTTATCTTTGAAAACATTTCTTAATTCCTTACTCAATTTATATAAAAAATCTTCTTTCCTTTCAAACTCCTCTTCATCAACTTCGTATTTAAAAGGAATTTCTACACTATACTTATAATTTTCTTTATTTCTGAAGTTGTTATAGAAAAAGTAAGTTCCCCCTCCATCTTCTGATATTTGTGCATAAAAATAAAATTTCTCCCATTCTTCTGGAATCATGGCATGAACCGTTTCCGCTATCTCTCTATATAATCGATTCAATTTTATTTCCAATTGAATACCCCCTATTTGATTTTCATCATTCACTTTTTCTATATTATACCACCCTTTTAATTAGCTCTTTATTTCATCTAAAATTCAAACCAAGTTTCGATACTTTTAGAAAGTAGACATACCTCTTGAATACAATTAGTATTAAAATAAGAAATATGAAAGACTTAAAAAGGCTCTTACATGAAGGAAGGAAGTGCACAGCTATGGATTTTAAAACAGTTATGCAAGAACTTGAGGCTCTAGGTAAGGAACGAACGAAAAAAATATACATATCTAACGGTGCGCATGAGCCAGTATTCGGAGTAGCTACAGGTGCTATGAAACCAATCGCTAAAAAAATAAAATTAAATCAAGAGTTAGCTGAAGAGCTTTATGCCACAGGTAACTACGATGCTATGTACTTTGCAGGTATTATTGCCGATCCAAAAGCTATGAGTGAGTCTGATTTTGATCGCTGGATAGACGGGGCATATTTTTATATGCTATCTGATTATGTAGTGGCAGTAACTTTATCAGAGTCAAATATCGCACAAGATGTTGCTGATAAATGGATTGCAAGTGGGGACGAGCTTAAAATGTCTGCCGGCTGGAGTTGCTACTGTTGGCTATTAGGAAATCGCAAAGACAATGAGTTTTCCGAAAGTAAAATTTCCGATATGCTTGAAATGGTGAAAGATACAATTCATCATTCTCCAGAACGAACAAAATCCGCTATGAATAATTTCCTAAACACTGTGGCAATCTCATATGTACCACTACATGAAAAAGCAGTCGAGATTGCAAAAGAAGTTGGTATAGTTGAAGTCAAACGTGATAATAAAAAAAGCAGTTTGTTAAATGCTTCTGAAAGTATTCAGAAAGAACTTGATAGAGGAAGACTTGGTTTCAAGCGTAAGTATGTAAGATGTTAAAAGTATGAAGGTGTCAATCTAGGAGAGATTGACACCTTTTTAGTGGACATTACTAGACTAACGGAGCTGCAAGTTAAAGGGAACCAATCATTCATCTCCCACTATACATCTCAAACTTCTTCTTTCAATTTATATACCCTATCTCTTTTCTCATCATCTTTGATAAAAATAAGTTTTCCTTCTGTAACAAAACCTTCTAATAGTAAGCATACTTGCCCATATGCTTTAGGCTTATTCGTTGTGAATCTTTCATCGGGTATTTTACCAGATCGTATTAATCGTTCACATAGCTCAAGCGCACTTATTTCTTCAGAATCAATTAATTCTAAAATATCTTTTTGTAATGGTGATAAAGGGGCTGGTACCTTACATACCTCAGCTACCTCCACCTTTTCTTTTTCTTCTTCAAATAAATCTTCAAATGAAATTTGATTCATTACATCTTTTCCTTTCTAACAATTGATTTATATAACATGAATTGAATTCTATAGGTACAAGAACTTTAAATATTAGCTATTGTTATGTATTGCTTGCTTACCTTATTACATGAATTTCAAACTCATATACATCATTTCATATAGTATATTTTGATTATACCAAATATATGTTCTGTTTTCTATTGTAGAATTTTCATAACAGAAATGAAAGTAATAGTGAACATTTTTCTTCTCTTTAGTTGTATAAAAAATCACGTAAAAAGTTTACATAATAAAATTATAGTGCTCTGTTAAATTTCTACGCTAAAACGCAAAAAAACACTCGTTGCCTTTAATCGACAATCGAGTACTTTAAGTTCATCTATTTTTAAGTAGCATAAATTTATAAATTTTGTAGTAACAGTATGACACCATTTATATGTCGTGACAACGACTATGTTAACACTTACGAGTTTGTATGAGTTCGTTAGTTTAATATGCATTCCATGTGTTTTGAAGTATGCACTTTTTAATAGCCTACTCTTTTTTTTCCACTGCAAATACACTTTATTTTCTATTCATCTACATATATGATTGTTATCTTTAGCCAAGCACCACATTTTTTAGCATTCTCATGTATAAAGTATAGTTTTAGCATTTATAAATTTACTGTAACCCATTTCATATATTTGCTTAATATCTTAAATTATTAATTACAACATACAAAAGCTGGTAATTAAGGATTCTTCAATCCATTAATAAAATCCTTAAAGCTATCAGCTATTTTATACGTATTTTCTTCTTCACTAGACTGTGGAAAATAAAAAGAGTGATCCCAATAATATACACCATGGTTTTCAGTATCTGTAATAAGTACAATTAACCCTGAACTCGGATCATCTCCTATGATTAAACTGGTCGGTAACATATCTTCTTCAAACTCTTCATAGCATTCACTTAAATCAAAAGTTTTTTTTACACCTATACCATACAAAACATCTAAAGGGATTTCCTGATTTAATTCTTTAACAAAAAATTTACTATACCTAACTTTCGAAGTCCCTCCGTTATATTCACTTAAAAATTTTTTATAATCTTTCGGAAGTAAAAACCCTAAAAACTCTTCTAATTCTTCAATTGATTCTTCAGTTGCTTTACCAAAAGCATTTAAATTCATTTATTTCACTCCTATTTAATCTTTTAACTTCTTAGCTAATGACATTCCACCCATATGTCGAAATCTTCTGTGCATCTCTTTACTAACTTCTTGCATTGTTGTTAAATCTTGATGATGGTGCCATGTGTTTTCATCTAATTTTGGTCCATTTGGAGCTAATTCATCAGCTTTAGCAAAATCAATGTCATATCTATTAAATTCACCTATCGGAACTTCTTGTCTTACCAACCCAGCAGATTTAAAGTTGGGAAAACCTCCAAGATAAGAAACTCAATTTGGAGGAATCTCCCAATCAATATAAGTCCATATTCCTTCCTCACTAATTTCGATTTCCCCACCTTTTTCTGCCATTTTTCAGGATCTCTAGAATATAAGGGTTTAGTAGATAATTGTTCCTCTGTAAATTTCACTATTTCTGGATTTTTACCCGTACCCTTACTAGCAAGAGAAGCCTCTACACCCTTAATCTTATCATCTATAATCTTATTACTTTCTGTATGATGCTTATTCACCCAGCTTCGTTTAGACGTTATTAAACCTTAATCGTCAATTTCAAAACTTTTCGATTTGACTTTCATATCATCTATGCTTTTCGCTATTTTTTTCAATCTTATCCCCTTATGAATTCTGGATTTCTCTATACTTAGCAAATTTGCAATAGCATAGGTAGTAGTTTGTTGAACCTCTCTGTTAAATAACCGTTCTATTCTAAAATAAAAAGGGGTAGCTCATAAGCAAGTGAAACCCACCGCTTATAAGATAGCCCTTTAATTTTAACGCTCTATTAATCATGTAATTTACTTAAGAACTCTGTGAACGTATTAGCAACATAAAATACATTTTCTCTTGCGATTTTCTCTGCTTCTTCTGCCGTAATCCCTTCACTTTCCATCAGCGCTTCCTTTTCCCATGCATCTTCATGTTCCCAAAAAACAACAATTGGATTTTCTTCATGATTTTTATAATCAAAGCAAATTAAATTTCCTGCTGGGTCAAATGCAAATGGAATTAATTCTTTAGGTAATGTATCACTAAAGTCATTATATACTTCAACTATATATTCGTCACTATTTTCATCAAAAGATAATAAAGTCCCAAAAACTCTTTCATGATTATTCACATTAAATATTTCTGGTTCCACATTAGCACCATTATTCACAGCTACACATTTTATATAATCGTTTGGAAATTTAACACCTATTTCATTACCAATTTCCCCTACAAAATCTTCACTTACAGTTGCATCAGCAAATTGCCACTCTACTTTTCTCATCTAATTCCATCTCCCCATAATTTATTTCCGCCTAAGTGATTTACTTTATGTACTTTTGAAATAACTAATTGCATCTTGCCAGGGACTTGATGGTGATGCCAAGTTAATCCTTTTATTCTTGCCTTACCAGCATTTATTTGAGCTAATTGATCTGGAGAAAACAATTCTTTTGAAATCTTGCCTGAATCAATCGCTTCTTTTAATTTCCTTGTACATTCCTTAAATTGTGCCTCATCTGGACTAATATGTAAATTCTTATCTAGTCTCATTGTAAATTTAACATCGTCCCCTTTAAATATTGGGAATCCTAAAATATCAAAATCTACTCCTTTTTTCACATGTGTTCCTTCTGCTAAAGGCTTATTTAATATATTATTTTTCGTTTTAGTATTCAAATATGTTTCTGTTAGTTCTACAACTTCTTTAAACTCTTCAACACTATCATACCCAAATTCTTTGATAGTAGTATCATCTACTTGTTTTAAGAAATCTTCAACACTATCATATCCCTTAGGCACAATTGATCTATTAATCAAATTTCCATCTTTATCGTCATTATTTTTAATTACTTCGTCAATTTCAGATCTATGAACAGCGTTACCCGTACCCTTAACCCCTCCACTCTCCAAATTCGAGATCCTACTCTGAATACTCGCCTTTGAGGCGTCATGGGCTTCTTGGAATTTCCCGCTATAGTTTGTTCCAGTTCTAGCGACACTTCCATCTGGCAGTATTTCTACACCTTTAGCGAATGGGGTTACGGAGTCCGCACCTTTTGCTAGTTTAATTTCAATTATATAATACTAGGAATTTATGTTAGCCTTAATTCATAAAAAATTACTTTTTATAAATTTAACCCAAGTTTCTCGTTACCACATTTCTATATTATAACATTAACTCAATCGTATCTTTTAAAGCTTCATTTACATTAATAGCCTTTTAAATAAAAAAACTGAAAGAGGATTAATCCACCTTCCAGTTTCTTCTTTCATTATTCTATCGGCCCCATAAATTGAGTAATTAAATAAACATGCTCGATAAGTTTGACTTTTTGTAAGTTTTCTACTTTTTCTGGTCCACCTAGTGCAAGTAAAGGTGTGTAACCAAAACATTCATCTATTTCAAGCTTTCCGTATTTATTTAATGCCTGCTGATAATGCTTCCAATCCAATACTTTCTCTAAAAAATAATCATCTTTCGTATTTTTAAAGAAAAACTTGAATTTTCCAGCTACTACATCTACCGTACCTTTTCGATACTTAAGTAATAATAAATAGTTATTTTCCCACACAAGAATATCTCCCATACCTGTTGTAAAAATTGGGATAGCTTCTTCATAACGGATATAACTTTCCTTTAATATATCTAAATATTTTTCTGGGTTTATTGCTCTTAAGTATCCATTTAACATACTCCCAAACCCATAGCATTTCCATAAATCTATTATTTGATCTGGAACTTTCCCTGTATACTTTTCAATAACCTCTGTTGATGGTTTTTCGAAAGATATAAAATCATTTATATTTTCCATAGTATCCCCTACTCCGATTTCAATCTAACATTAAGATATGTCAAATTTTTTTCTTCCTCTGATAAGGTGTCAGCAACTCGTCTAATTTCCTTATCCACATTACCAATCCTGCTTTTCCACTGCGAACCTATTGATGAATTAATTCTAGAATCACCCATGCCAGTTATTTTTAATGGATTTCCACCCGCAATTTGATCTGGGTCATGTAATGTAGCTTTATCCTTTATCCACTTTAAAGCTTGCTCTTCTGCTTCCCTAAATGAAAAACCTTCTTCCATAAATTCATCAATTTTATCTTGCACAGCTTGTTTTCGTGTTAATCTTTGAGCTGAATTTGCTTGTTTTGATCTCCCATATTTTAAAAATTAGTTCCGATTCTAAATAAACTCATAAACTGTCAATTTTCCCAGTCCATCTTCTTGGTTTTTTAATTGTCATATAAACTCATCTTCATTATGTTTCCGATTACGTTTAAATTTGATTCCAATTTCGTCAGTACGCGAGCTATTATTACCCACTCCGCTAGTTTTATTACTTCCTTCTAATTTACTATGCCCATGAGCAAGTTGATAAACGTCATCCCTAGTTACCGTACTTGCCTTTGAAAACTTTCCAGTTACTTCTCCAACAGTTGAAGGAAGCTTCACTCCTATTCCAGTATCCACCATCCTAACCGCTACTGGAATAGGAGTATTTTTCATAGCATCTAGTGCATTCTTTAAAGTCTTATTTTCCCTAGGCGATTGTACCACATTATTTCTACGCTAAAACACAAAAAAGCACTTGTTGCCTCAAATAGACAATCAAGTGCTTTAAGTTTCATCTGTTTTTAAGCAGCATAAATTTGTAAGTTTTGTAGTAACAGTATGACACCTTTTATATGTGGTAACAACTACTACGTTAAAACTTACGAGTTTGTACGAGTTCGTTAGTTTAATATATATTCCATGTGTTTATATTCAGCACCCAGTAAAATGTCATCTCGCCAAAGCACGTACTTCTTTTTCTTTTCTATCATTGTACATAGTACTCCATGATGGTACAACCATCATGGAGTTTACTCTTCAAAATAGCCATTTCTTTTTCTACCCACTTCTCATATATGCTTATGCATGTTTACGTTAAACCACTATAAACTTTTATCATATATGGTATTGCACTCAATTTTTTGTATCTTCAAGATTTTTAAGATGCTTTTCTAAGTATTTTTTCCCTGAATTACTTTTAGGCATAAGACCAAGATGTTCATATTCCCAAATAATCATTCTCTCGTGGGAATTTTCATCTGAAAGGTCATCATAATTAAAGTCAATATTAAACTTTCCTGTATTATCAAAAATCATAGTGAAATTTGTCCAAGCTTCTTGATCATTATCAATAAACTCTTTCTTCATTCTCTTAATACAATCTAACAAACGATGCCACTTCTTAAAATATTCTTCTTCTGGGACATTAAAGAGTTCAAAAATACTATGACTGTAAATAGGAGTACTATTCTCTTCAGGGTAGTAATAAAAATATGATTCTTGAGCACCTTCCCCAACCTCACCATACAGGTAAACCTTAAACCACTTCTCTGGAATTGTATCAATTACAACCTCTGCTATTTCATTGTATAACTTGCTTAATTTTTCATCATTCATCTAATTTTCCTCCTGGTACATTATCAAAATTCTTTAATCTCCATCTATCTTCATCACCAATTTTATATCTAATAACAAAACTGTCTGGACGTTTTGAATTCCCGCTATAATTCGGCGTTATTTTCACCCTAACTTTATCACCATCATTAAGAGCATTAGCCCATTCATTCTCTAGTTTTTTCCATTCTCCTCTGTTTAAGTTACTATTCATTGGAACTAAATTATCCATATTACCAGAGCCTTTAAATATAGTTGCAATTAAATGTCCGCCGTCATCATCATCCAAACGGTCATTCCCACCTACCACTCTCTGAGCGTAGTTATTCCGCTTACCATCACCTAATTGAAGGCTACCCTCGCAACTTGCAACACGCCCTTGACTATCTGTTGTATATGTATATCCTTCTTTACTTGTATACTCAACATTTGGCTTTAATATCTTTTTACGTTTTTCCCTAGCATATTGTTCTCCATAGTTTACTTTTACAGGTCCTTCACCCGTACCCTTACTAGCAAGAGAAGCCTCTACACCCTTAATCTTATCATCTATAATCTTATTACTTTCTGCACTATGCTTATTCACCCAGCTTTGGAAATCTGTACCACCTTGTTTAGATATTAGTAAGCCATTTCCGTCAACTTCAAAACTTGCTGATTTGGCTGTCCTATCATCTATGCTTTTGGCTATTTTTTCGCCAAGTTGATACATCTTTTCATTTCCGGATTTCTCCATTTTAAGGCTTGCTAGTTTCAAACGGTCAAGCATAATAGCTTTATTATCACGCAATGATTGTACCACATTTTTACCCAAATTTGGATTAAAACCAGGCATTCCTTCTTTGAATTTTAATAATTTCGCTAAATCAGCTAATTCACTCGTGCCTTTGAATGCTTTTACTCCTTTTCCTACTGCTCCAACAACTGGGATTGCATCTAATCCGCCAAAAATGATGTTTCCTACCCGCTCTTCTTGGCTCAATTTTCGGTGTGTTCCCCAGTCTTCTCCGTCGATACCGCTTTTTATTTGTACACCTCCGTATACTACTGCGGCAGCGGCCCCGAGTGGTGGACAAAGGATTGTTGTGATGATGATTCCTACGCCTATTCCTATGTCTCGCACCATTTCTAGTTTTTTCTGTTCATCTTCTATCGATTTGTATTCAAATCCTCGTGTGGATGGGACTACTTTCTTGTATTCTTCATAATTTAATTTTGCATCTGGATTTTGTTTTTTTAGTTCTTTGTATTCCCCTCTCAGTACGTTATCAAATGCAGGTGAATCTCTAAAAATATCTTCTACTGTTATTTTATCTTTCTTCTTCTGTATTGTTTGTGGTACACTTCCGTAGCCTGCATGCGCACCTGGTAATACTGTCGTTGTTGTAGAGCCAATTCGGTTATTTGTTTCAAAACTGAGAATAGATGTATCTCTCATTTTTTGAGCGAATTTATCCATTTCTACTAAAAAAGGTTTATCTATATGTTCAGAGACTAATCGCCCTGCTTCTCCGCAATATTTTTGTAATGTCGAATAGCTATCAAGTAATTCCCCGATTTTTTGCGATTGATTTTTAGGATTAAAATGTATACTACCATCCGAGTCTAAATCTCGTATTCTTCCATCAATTCTTTTTAATGATTCATTTGCTTCCCGTAATTTCATGAGTGCATCTTTTGTAATTCGATTCATACCATCCCCCATGTTTTGCCATGGTTCAGGTCTATATTTCACATCCATCTCGTTTTCATCCCCCCAGCCGTATGGTGATTTCTACAACTTACTTAATATTTCACGTAATTGTTCATCCTTTTCAAACATTTCTACACATGCGTCCCTTACAACTGTCGCCGACCTATAATAGTGTTCAGCCAATTCAAGTGTTTTGTGTAATATATCAGGATATTTTTCAATTACTCTCATCGCTTCACCTTTTTGATAAAAATCACAGCTTAATAAACTCTCAATATTCGTTCCAATGACGTCTACATGGATTTTATATATATTTTCTAACTTCATTACTATATCTAGTAGTTCTTGAAAATTAACTAATACTTCTTCTCCACCACCAGAACCACTATCTCCCATTGATACTTGCATTATTGAATACCTCCTAACGAGAATTGTCTCGGGTCAATTAACTTTTTATATGGCATTTTTAACACGTCATACAATTTCTTATTAACCGCATAGAGGCTCACCCAGTCATATCGATTACGATCTACATCTATTTGAACGAAATCTTCTCCTTCAGTGAAATATAAGAAACATTCCCATTTTCCTCCTCTATTACTTCGAGGCCTCGTATACGTTTCTATCGCTATAACGTTTTTATTTGATAAATCTTTTTCCTCAAATGTTTGTTGTTCTTCTTCTGTCATTCTCTTTGAGAAAAATGTATCTTCTATTTCCCTCGGTTCTCTCAATAAGAAAGGGATGCGTGTTAATAAGGAAAAATATACGTCTGGCTTTGGTATGTAGTCGATCTCGTATTTTTTATTTGGTTCTATTTCCGTTAATACAGCCACTCGGTCTTTATCCTCTTTCAAAAAGCCAATTAATACATTATTCATTCTCGTGTATTCATGACAACTTTCATATTCCTTTAATAGTTCAATTATTTGAAAAGCTGCAGGGGTAATTCCATTTTCACTTGTAAGTAGGCCTTTTTCTTTTAAACTCGTAGTTGCTTTCGTGACACATTCTGCATCAAGTAAAATAATTGCGTCACGGTTTGGCAATCCAAATATATCGGTAACCCCAGCTGCACCTGCGAGAACATATAATTCAGCAGGTGCAAAACTCATTTCTTTCCCCATTCTTTTATCCCTCGTTTCTCCATCACAGTTGTTTTATCGCCCTTACTTCCGATTTATCTCCGTACGTTTGAATGCTTTTATCTAACTCTTTCAAAGCTTTCGTATGTCCTTCAAATGCCTCTACCATTTCTGAATTATATTGAATGATCAAATCAAGATAACTTAAAAATGCATCTCTCGTTTTTCCATTCCATTTCGCACCTGTGACATATGCTTTTAAGTCTTTCGCTTGGTTTAAAGAATCCTTCATACCATTTTCAATGTTTTGTGCGTAAGAAATGGCACTTGCAGTGTTACTTCCTATAATTTCAACCTCTTTACCACTCATGTTGGTTCCCTCCATTCTTTGTATGCTTAATGGATAAGTTTTTCAAATTCCTTTTTCTTTTCTTCAAAAGCCTTGGTCGCTGCAGCGTATGCTGACGCTTTCTCTGATTCTGCTTTCGCTTTATATTCCAAATACTTTGCATAAGCTGTACTTTTTGCAGATCCAACATCGCTTAATGCACTTTTAAAATAGGATAATACTGTATTTAAGTCTTCATCCTTTTCATGACGTTTTTGTTCAAATTCAACTGCCGGAATTTTATTAGCTTCTAAGCCATTACTTTTACTCTCATACTCTCTCTTCGCTGATTCAGCCTCTTGAATGAATTGCTTTAACTCTCTTTCTTTATCTTTTAAATAATCATGTAAATCATCATACCGATCTCGTTTCCTCGCACTTTCTGTAAAACCAGACGCATTTAAAAAAGCATTGTATAATTCATCTAACATCTTTCTCCCCCTTTAGCGCAATAACTATGTAGTTAAATTCGTATATTTAAACATGAATATTCATTACATTAAGAATTAACAAATAATTATTTTTACATATTGCTATTTTATCAAAGGGATTTTAACATTTCCATATTTTATGAATGGCTTTCGCATTTTTCTTCAATAAAGTGAAACTTTAATCAATATGACTATGTATTTATGTGCAGAAATAATAAAAAACACTGCCAGGCGCAGTGTTTTTTATTATTACCTTTTATCCAATTCATTCGTATTAAATCCTTGCTTGAGAGTAAGACCAGTTCTTTCTTATTTCATCAACAACTATTTCTGGATAATCCCAATGAAGCGTACGAGTAGGCTCCCGGACTCGTTTTACTATTCCTTGGGCTGTTTTGTTTCTATATTCATTCCAATATTTTGGCTCAGTCGCGCTTAAAAGAACAATAGAAAAAGGATCTGATATGAATATCAGATCCTTAACTTTAATTTCTTAATACATACATCTTTTTACACGATAACTGGTTCATACGTGCTCAAATTATCATACTCAGTTTTTACAATACTAGGCGGAAGGTTAACACATCCTCAGATTCACCTTTTCCTGTAGCAGTGCATAATGTTTAATAAAATTACAGCATATTTTTACTTACCAGACTTAATTTTTTCGTTATATTCTTCTAAAGTTAACCCTTTTTCTTTTAGATAAACAGCAACTTCTTTTCCTACATAACGATAGTGCCATGGCTCATACTTAATGCCAGTAATATTCTCTTTATCTTTTGGATAGCGGAGAGTAAACCCATATTCTGCAGCATTCTTATCTAACCATTTGAATGCATCGGTAGTTTCAAATTTTGCATTTAAATCTTCTACAGTATTCTGCCATTCAACTGAAATAATGTCTAACGCTAATCCAGTATGATGTTCACTTGCACCAGGATACTGAAGATATTCCAATGCCTTAGCACTAGCCTCTTTATCCGACAAGCCTTGAGATTTATAGCTTTTAACTGAAGCATCATAATAAGTTTGTTGTAATTTTATAGCTCGATAACCTGATCTTAAATAAAGATTGATTCCCTCTTTTTTTGCAGCTGCTACCATATCCTGATAAGAAGTTGCAATTCTACTATCTATTTTCATATTTGGCTTCGCATTTTGGGTGATACTTGTTAATTCAATTCCTAGTTCCTTTGATAACATATGCTCTCTATTTACAAGGATAATTCTCCAATCATTAACATCAGAGATAGGTAAAACATCTTTTTTCTTCGCATGTATTTCATTTTTATTTTTATCGTTATTATTAGTAGTTGCCTGAGATGTTTGCTTTCCACTACAAGCAGCAAGACTCCATCCCATTGCTAATACCAATGCTAAAATTATAAATTTTTTAATTGTATCTCATTCCCTTTTTGTTTATTAGTCTTTATACCAATTTCCCAACACGTCTCTAGGAATCTCCTTGAAATCCTTCAAAGAAACGGGGCCGACAAATTTTTTAATTCCATGTTTTTTAGAATTTTCATCCGAATAATCTTTTAAAAATTGAATTTTAAATTGTTTCTTACCATCAGCATAGTCGGTTACTGTCGGTACGATTGCCGCTTGTCGTATACCAAAAGTTTTATCTTCATACTTAACAAATTGTACATAAGATAATCCTCCAACCAATGTTTCTAATTTTTCTTGCGCAGAAATAAGATTTCCAAGAGAATAATAGATTAGCGTTTCATGTCCATCTTTATTTTGTTTCCACTCAATTGGTTGAATTACATGTGGATGATTTCCAATTACTACATCTACACCTAAATCTGTTAAATATTGAGCAACTTCTTTTTGTTGCTTTGAAGGTGTTGAGGTATATTCTACTCCCCAATGCACCATAACAATCACCATATCAGAGCTACTCTTCGCCTTTTCCACATCATTTTGTATCGCTTTTTTATCAATTAAATTTAAAGCCCAAGACTTATCAGCTGGAATTTTAATTCCATTCGTACCATATGTATAATTGAGTAACGCAAAACGAATACCATTTTTTGTAATCGTTTTTATTTCATTACGCTCGTTTTGACTCTCATTAATACCTACCGGGATAACATCCGGATATTTCTTCCAGTATTCTCTTGTATTCGCAACACCTTTAATACCCATATCCATAGCGTGATTTGTCGCTTGCGTCACTATATTGAATCCAGTGTCCACTAAAGATTGGCCTACTTCTTCAGGTGTATTGAAAGTCGGATATCCTTGTACTTTTAAATTATTTCCGGCAATCGGAGTCTCCTGGTTCACTATAGCAAGATCGCTTGATTTAACAGCTTTTTTGATATTTTCATAAATATAATTATAATCATATGAACCATCTTTTTGTTTGCCATCTTTAATTACTGCGTCATGATATAAATTATCACCCGTTGCTATTAAATTCACAACCGATTGTACTTTTTTATCTTCCGTAAAATTAGGAGACTGTTGGATAGGACTTTTCTCTACCCAATTCGGTGCTTTTAATGATGTATCTATATTGGATTCAGCCGGTGGTAATGAAGCTTTAGATGTCTTAATATCTGTATTACCACAAGCGGTTAAAAGCACTAAAAAAATAAGACATACTAAAAAAAACTTTTTACTTTTCTGTAAAGTATCTAACATGTGATCCTCTTTTCTGTTTTATTCCTTATAACCTGTTCTAACAAATCATTCTTTAAAAAAACGTATTTTGGTTTTACCCTTAATTATGGAAGGACACTCTGTTACACCTGCTTCGGAATATATTAATAATTGTTTTCCGCTTTCTAGCAATCTATCGATTCCATCAGAAGTAATAGATTACTAGAAAAAGATGATCCATCAGGATGTCGACTAGTTTTATATACCTGTTCCAATTGCAGTAACTCGTTTAATATTTAAACAAGATAGGAGAATCGTTCATATAGCCTCTTCTCTCGCTTTATGTTTAAGGTGCCTCCCAAAAAAGGGATCGTTGCTGTACCCCTTTACATAGTGCGAAATTTTTGCAACTAATTTCTTTCATTCAAGCGACAAACATTATACCGATAACAATAAGTAAGACCCAAGAACTTATTTTACCAATATACGAAAAAAGTAGCAATCTTTTGCCCCATATAAAGAAGCCAATTAGGAGAAATGAACGAGAGATTCATTCTATTCAATTCCTTCATTGATTAATAAAAAAACAAGCCACCCAACTATTGGATGGCTCTATACTATAAAGAGAATTTGTTATTGGATTACTTCAATTTCCCTTCAAAAACAATCTTCCTACCGCACGGCTCAACTACTGTTTTGCCGTCTTTCTTTACTTCATGAAAGATTGGCTCTTCCATACGACGAGACGGAGCGTAGCCTTCTTGTTCCATACGTGCTAAGCAGTCTGTAATTGTTTCATTTTCAAGTACTTCAAATTTTTTTTTATTAGGTTGTTTTGTCATGCCCTAACCTACTTTCTATTTTTCTTGATGCGAATTGATTTTTCATGTAGACCATATATAACATTGCGAGAATTCCCATTATAATCATAACCGCAATAAAAAAGCTTGTATACTGTATTTTTTCTATAAATACGCCGCCTAATACAGGTCCCATAATACTTCCTAAACTAAAAGCGATTCCGGATAATATATTACCTGCCGGTAGTAAGTGTCTCGGTAATAAGTCAGTCATAAATCCAAGCCCTAAAGAGAAGCACGATCCAATAACCATACCCGCTAAAAGCATGCAGGCAAAGACAATCCAGTAATATTGATCAAATACGGCGGCAAGTAGAAAAATGCCCGTACTTATGCTAAACGTCCAAGTTAATATACGGTCCCTTCCGTATTTATCACTTAATATACCGAGCGGAATTTGTGTAATAATACCCCCAACTGCAAATGCTGGTAACAAGAAGGATACATCTGAAACAGACCACCCTTTACGAAGTGCGTATACTGGTAAGTTACTGTTTAACATTGCTTCAAGTACGCCATATGCAAGTGGTCCCAGCAGTGCAATCCATCCTAATCCAACAACTTGTTTATAACGAGAAAATGATGATTCACTCTTCGCTTCTCTTTCATCTTGCGCTGGGAATGCATTTTTTGTTGGAAGTAGTAAAAGCCAACCTATTAGACAAAGTATAGTAGATATAATAAATGGTGTTGCAAGACCGTACTGCACAGTGCTTGCTAAATACGGACCAACGGCAAAACCAATTCCGAAGAATACACCGTATATCGATACTTGTCTCCCTATTTTACTTGGGTCTGATGTTGTCGTGATCCATGTTTGTGTTCCGACATGAAGCATATGATCTCCAACTCCAACTAGAAATCTAAGGATAAACCATACCCAAAATGAAAATGTTTGTGTAAAAAAGAATAATGAAATAATAACGAGAAACCCACCTATAACAATAATCGGCTTCATTCCAAACCTTTGCATCGGTTTTTCAAGAAACGGCGAAATAACTACTATCCCAATGTACAATGCCGTCGCATGAATACCATTAATACTTGAACTAACCCCTTCTTGTTCAAAAATCATTGCAATGGCCGGTAAGAGCATTCCTTGTGACAAACCCGAGATTGCTACAATCCCAACCATAATCCAAAAAGTAAAACGCATTGACATCCTCTGTCCCTCTCCTTCTCATGCTTCCACTTTTCATTATAAACTGTTTCTTCAAATGCGTGTACGAATATTCGCAATAAAAAACAAGCTAAAAGAATGAACCTTTTAGCTTGTTATCTTATCCTTCCCAAACTTGCGCTTTCACATTGTAATGAAAGTGTTTAAAATATGGATTTTCATAAAATGAAGGTCCATATAAGTAATGTTGCATATGAGCTGTTAGTGGCTGCTGCATTTGTAAAGGAACTACAGCTGGTGAAACTTGCATATACATCGGATCTATCATTATTTTTGTATAGATATGATGATTATATGGCGAATAAGCGATTAAGGATGGTTTATGCATTGATAATCTCCCCTTATACATACAAATGTTATAGTATATGCAACACTTCTCATTTCGGGGATTATTTCTGTTCTAACCAATCCTCTACATGTTTTATAAATACATCTAAACAATCAATAAACGGCGAGTGTCCGCAATCTTCTAATACCTTCAACTCTGCATTTGGCAAATGTTTCGCTAATTCCTCACCGACTACTTGCGGTACGACATAATCTCTATCACCTTGTATGACGAGTGTTGGCGCTTTAATACGATGAATTTGTTTACTTCCCTCTACAACCCCATTATGTTCATCTGAAATATTAAATGTAATGAGCGCATAATTCACATCTACGAAATTACGTTGCGTTAACATATCATCTAAATACTTTTCATAACGATCCGGTTCAGGTTGATTATGTGTATATATTAATAGATTCCATACTGTACGGTAATATAGTTTGTTCATATTTTTTATCGCATCTAATACTGGAGCGATTTGTACTGGATCTTGCGCAATTTCTTCTTTCGTCTTTACTAAACTTGATACAATCGGCTGCCCATTCGTATCTTTTTTAAAGATTGGGTATCCTTTCATTCCTACTGATTCTACTAAAATTAACTTTTCTACAAAAGTTGGGTGATTCGCTGTAAATTGCATCGCAACGCCACCACCCATTGACCAGCCCATTAATGAAAATTTCTCTAGCTTTAACTCGTCAATAAATAATTTTACATCGTCTGCAAAGTCTTGTAATGAATCTATCGACTGATTATACGTTGATTGTCCAAACCCTCTTAAATCAAGAGCGTAAATATGGTATTGATCTTGCAACTTTTCAATAACTAAATCCCAATGTTGTGACGATGTCATGTTCCCGTGAATGAGTACAAGAATATCTGTATTTCGCCTTCCAACTTCCTGATATGCAATCGTTTCTCCGTTCGATAGTGAAACAAACTCCATTGTTGCAGGCTTAATCATCACAAGTTCCCCCATTCTATTTAATAGAAAGAAAATTCTTTACTTAATTAAAGAATAGCACGTAGAATATACGTTCGCAACATAAAACCTATAAGAATTTTTTACATAAATCAACATGTCTATTACTAGACAATTATTATAAAAAAGTATATAGTTAGCTAGGTAACTAATTTGAAAGGATCAACATACATGGACGAAAAACAACATTTTTTTCACATCGTCAGCCAGACTTCTCGAAAGTTTACGAAGAAATTTAATGAACGTGTATCTCCAACAGGGTTATTTAGTGCGCAATGGGCTGTTATTTTCCGCATTAATCAAACTGGTTCTTGTACGCAAACAGAATTGTGCCAGTATTTAAATGTTGAATCACCAACGATGACTCGTACGTTAACACGTATGGAAACGATGGGATGGATTATTCGTACAGAAGGTAAAGATCGCCGCGAGAAGCTCATTTCTTTATCCGAAACAGCGATAAAGATGATTCCAGTATGGCAAGAAGAAGTTGATACTTTCGAAGAAAAAACGCTAGAAGGTATTAATGAAGATGATTTACATCAAGCATTTCAAGTGTTACAACAAATTATTAAAAATTTAGATTAAATTGGAGGGATGACGATGCAAAGTGAGAAACTTTGGACGAAGGATTTCCTCGGAACTTGTTTTAGTAGTCTATTTCTTTTCTTAACATTTTACATGCTTATGACTACTCTGCCTGTCTATGTCATAGACGGCCTAAAAGGAAAACCTGAGGAAATTGGTTTAGTTGCAACTGTGTTTCTTATTTCTTCTGTTTTATGTAGACCATTCACAGGAAAATGGCTCGATGATTTAGGAAGAAAGAAAATATTATTTATTTCACTTTCATTATTTTTAGCCGCTACTGTTATGTATTTCGGTGCGCAAAGTTTATTCTTATTACTTGCCCTTCGCTTCTTGCACGGTATTGGGTTCGGGATGGCAACGACAGCTACTGGTACGATTGTAACTGATGTTGCGCCAGCTCATCGACGAGGCGAAGCGCTTGCATATTTCGGCGTATTTATGAGTCTGCCAATGGTAATTGGTCCTTTTTTAGGTTTAACAATTATTTCTCATTTTTCGTTTACAGTATTATTTATCGTTTGTTCCGTATTTTCATTACTTGCATTTTTATTAGGACTACTTGTAGATATTCCGCACGAAGCACCTGTTAGCAAACAAAAACGTGAAAAAATGAAATGGAAAGACTTAATCGAACCATCTTCTATTCCGATTGCACTTACAGGATTTGTTTTAGCCTTTTCTTATAGTGGTATTTTATCCTTTATTCCTATTTATGCGAAAGAACTCGGTTTAAGTGAAATCGCAAGTTACTTCTTTATTTTATACGCACTTGTTGTTGTCATTTCTCGTCCATTTACAGGAAAGATTTTTGATCGCTTCGGTGAAAATGTACTCGTTTACCCTGCTATCATTATTTTCACAATCGGAATGTTCATATTAAGCCAAGCACAAACTTCATTTTGGTTCCTTGGCGCAGGTATGCTAATCGGTTTAGGTTACGGGACATTAATTCCGAGTTTCCAAACGATTGCGATTTCTGCCGCTCCAAACCATAGACGTGGTTCTGCGACAGCTACGTATTTCTCATTCTTTGATAGTGGTATTGGTTTTGGTTCTTTCATTTTAGGTATTGTCGCAGCGAAATCCAGTTATCATAATATGTATTTTATCGCAGCTATTATCGTTGCGTTCACTTTACTTTTATATTATGGATTACACGGACGAAAACAAAAATTCAAGAAACAACCTACAGACGGAAAAATTTCCGCTTAACGTTAATAAGGAAAGTAAACTTCCCCGTTTACTTTCCTTATTTTGTATTTCTTTCAAGCCGAGCGTATACTTATAGTAGAAATAAAAAGGAGGGCCATATATGAAACTAAAAAAATCTCCCCTACTCTTACTTATACTAACATTCATATTTGTAATTACAGGGCTTGGGTTTACTTACTTCAAACAAAATAAAACGACCCCATCAAAACATAATGTGACAAAAGAAAACTGGTTAAATGACCCTTACTTACGTTGGTCGTACACACACATGAAAGAATTCACTTTAGTTAATGACGTAAAAAACAATCCTGACCAAATTGCTCACTTCCCTTCCGCATTGCAAAACTTAGACGATTTTGCTGTGGAGCGTAGATTCGGAAATACAACTCCTCTAAAAAAACTTTTAGATGATAACAAAACAGATGCTTTTGTCGTTGTACATAATGGACAACTTGTTTACGAACGATATTTCAATGGGTATAAACAGAATGAACCTCATGGTATGGCATCATTAGCAAAAGTCTTTACCGGGGCAATTATACAATCTCTCGCTGAAGAGAATCGTATCGATTTAGAGAAAACAGCTGACACTTACATAAAAGAATTAAAAAACACACCGTTCGGTAATGCCACACTTCAGCAATTAATGGACATGCAAGTTTCAGCTGAATATCCTACTCATGGATATGAGCAACCTGGGCTAGAAAATCAAGATGCACAATTATATTTAGCTAGCAATATTTTACCCCGCGGCAAAAATTACGACGGTCCGATGAAAATTTATGATATGTTACGGGAAGCCGAAGAAACTGCACCGCCTGGTTCTTCCTTTTCTTACAATAACGGATCAACAGAAACGCTCGCTTGGATTATTAGAACTATTACTGGTAAATCACTAGCTGAAAATGTAAGCGAACGAATTTGGTCTCAAATTGGTATGGAAGAAAACGCGTATTACGTTACAGATGAAACAAAAGTAGAACAAGCTAGTGCTGGATTAAATGCAACTGCTAGAGATATGGCGAGATTCGGGCAATTACTATTAAACAACGGGGAATATAATGGAAAACAAATTCTCCCTTCTTCTATTACTAAAGATATAAAAAATGTCCAAGAAGGTGAACTTGCAATTGCCCCTGGAGCTTCCATTTCTTATCATAATCAATGGTGGATTCCGCACAATGAACAAGGTGCTTTCGAAGTGTTAGGTAGTTACGGACAAACACTTTACATCGATCCGAAAACAAATATGGTAATCGTTCATTTCTCTTCTAACGCAACGCCAAGTAATGAAATACATTCGGTTTACTCAAATATGTATATTGATATTGCACATCATTTAGAAAAGCTTCCACAGTAGTGGAAGCTTTTTCTTATTTCGGTTTTTTATTTGAATCCATTATATTATTCCAGGTTTAAAAGCATTCGTAAATCTACTATACTCATCATGGTTATTCATCATTAAACTTTTTATTAGCAATCCAATAAAACGTTACGAAGAGTGTCAATAAAATCCATACTATAGTTAGTAATCCATTGATTATTGCGTTTGAATTTACTCCCCCCGTGACTAACATTTCCATTGCATACTTACTCATACTGGCTGGATTAAGCTGATCCATTATTGGATTCAAACCGACGATTACTCTACAAGCTAAAAGGAAAACAATTGAAATTAATGCAATCATACCTTGACTTTGAAAAATAGCACTTATCATTGTTGTGAAAGATACGATAAAAAGAACCCAAATTAAATAAAATAGTAATCCAGTAATTAGGTGTGCGAATGGAACAACAGTAAAAAGATAATTTACATATATATAAGAAGTAACGAATCCAATTGTTACACTAAACGCTACCATTAAATAGTTCGACACTATTTTCCCACCTACATATGAAGGAACAGTAACAGGCCTTGTTAAAATAAAGGCCAACATACCATTAGCTTTATCTGTTTGAATAGCACCCATCATAGAAATCACTAGAATCATAAGTCCAAGCTGATCAAACTGGGATCCCAAAGTACTCGCTAATACTTCGCCCCCTTTTTGCGTTGCCATACTCGAATCAATGGTAATTCCCTGTCCTCCACCTAACGCTTCTAAAATTGATGGCAAATAATGAGTTACTATCGGTTGTGTTGCGCCTAAAAATATAAAAACAATTGGTAGCCAAATAATCTTGAAATCACGTAACATTTGAACACATTCTTTTTTTATCAATACAATTGAGTTATTCATTTTTGCACCACCAATTTCAAGAAGATTTCTTCTAAAGTATCGTTGCTCATTTCAAATTTAACGATGTTCACTTTATGTTCGAGTGCATTTTGCAATAACATATTTTTATTTATTTCAATGCTTTCAACCTTCACTTTGATTTTAAGCCCAACCACTTCAACGTCCTTCACATACGGTAATTTTTTTACAATTTCAATCCACTTTTGATCTTTAGCTGTTATTTCAATCATTAATTTATTTTCACTATTACGATGTAAAAGTTCCGTAATCGTTGTATCTTCTATTTTTGTTCCATCTTTTATAATGACAAATCGTTCACAGATTTCTTCCGCATCGCCTAATATATGGGTTGATAATAAAATGGTTGTATCTTTTTTTATTTCTTCAATTAAATTCAATACTTCCCGTCGGCCGATTGGATCTAATGCGGATACCGGTTCATCCATGACAATAAGTGACGGTTTATGCAATAATGCTTGTGCAATACCAAGTCGTTGTTTCATTCCACCAGAAAATGTACTAACCTTTGCGTTTTCTTCGTCCTTTAGTCCAACTTTCTCCAAAATCTTTGGAATCGACTTTGACAATTCTTCTTTTTTCAATCCCGAAAGTTGGCCCATAAAGGTAAGCGTTTCTCTCGCTGTCATCCAATGGAAAAAATTAGGATATTGCGGTAAATAACCAATTTCACTTTTCATTTTTGATATTTTTATCCCATTCAATAAAACTTCACCAGCAGTTGGATGAATAATATCCGAAATTACTTTTATTAATGTGGATTTCCCTGCTCCGTTCGGTCCAATTAATCCGACGCATTCCCCCGCTTGCAGTTCCATCGAGAAATTATTAACCGCACTTTTTCTTTTAAATACTTTTGTTACATTTTTAATCTCTAATTTCATAATTTCTCACTATCCTTTCTCCCTATAACGAAGTAGAAAATAGGTCCCAATACATTAATGAAAAGAATAATGAACGTCCATACAAGTACATTTTTTCTTGTTTTTCTATGTCGGTATAAATCAATGAATGCAATGAAAACTAAAAGTACCCCCACTGCAATAACTGGCAATATAATGGGTAGAAAAGTCATAATATCAATGTCTTTAAGATCATTCAATCCATAATGTAGTTGCATTATTGTCATTCCTCCCTAAATTCATTCTCATTATTGATAATGATAAAACATAAACGAATGAATTGCAAACTTTATTCTCATTATTTATAATGAGAATAAAAATACATAATAAATAAGGTGAGCGAATGAATAATAAAGTTGAAATTTTAATGCATCCGGTAAGAATGAAAATTTGCCAAGTGTTAATGAGAAATAAGGAAGATGGGCTAACACCATTAGAAATGGTAAAAATCATTAAAAATGTACCACAAGCCACACTATATAGACAGCTACAAACTATGGTTGATTCTGGTATCGTCCATGTAATTAAAGAAAAAAAGGTGAAATCTGTTTCTGAAAAATATTACGCAATCAATGAAGAAGATGCAAAAATTGAAGGAAGTGAATGGAAAGGATTATCTGATGATGAAAAGTTAAACTACATTTCCTATTATCAGTTATCACTTATGACACAATATCAAAGTTACCTTAAGAAATTAGAGGAACAAAACAGTCAAGAAGATACTGCTACTTTTTCTGTAGTAGAATTAAAGCTAGATGAAGAACACTTTGGAAAATTTCAAAACGAACTTAACGAATTAATGATTAAATACTACAATAGCCAAAGTAAAGGCGACGAAATAGAGACTCCGGTTCGGACTGTCGCTATTACAATTATTCCAGAAACTTAAATTTACTCGATATAAAAATGCAAATCAATAATTTGAACTAAATCCTGAAAACAGGATACCTCTCAAAACACCTAAACCATCTGCTTCCTATATTCTCTTTAGGGGCTAGGTGGTTTAATTTTTCTTGAATTCACACACAAATGTAGTAATGAATGTATTACTTTTGTTATCTTTTATAAGTAAAAAGCTTCATCTTTTTAATGAAGCTTTCTATCACTTTATTAAAAAGATAATAAATTAATCGTTTCCTTTAAAACACTTCCCTTACAAAGATTGTCTGTTCATATTGGTCGAAAATTTCTTCTATAGATGAAAATAAAGTTTCTTCCGGTATGATGAACTTTATTTTTTGATCATTTTTTAACATAAAGGAAATTGTTCCATTATCATTAAAACCTGTATGAAACGTTCCTCGTTTATTTAATAGTACCTCTTCAATTATATTTATTTCAATTGAAAAGTTATTCTTTAATTGCAAGAGTTCATGTACATCACCAGTATGTATTTTTGCATCTATTTCAGTTTCTAAGTTTAATTGTTTTTTCTCAATTTTTTTGAACCAAAACAAAAACAATAGCTCTGAAATACCAGGTAATTGTTTTTTATAAGCATGTCGGCTATGAAACTGTCCGCCAATCTTTATAAAATATATACAGTCACCTGTAATAAAAACTTTATAATATATATCTGCCGTAAACATTTTAGGCTTTAAAAGATAAAAACTTTTGATCATAATTACCCCATCAATTTTAAATGTATTTGTATAAACATTTTTAGCTAGATTTGTGCTAAAACATATTTCTCATGTAATGCAACACTATTGTATTGAATCTCCTCTCCCTTTGCAACAGTTGCTTTGAAGCCAGCTAGTAACCTTTCTCTATACTATCCCTATAAGTGCTATCCCATTTCCAACCGTTTTTCTTCTAGTATATTAAAAGCAGAATTTGATACGAGGCTCTATATCAATCTATCAATAAATTACCACTCTGTAAATATCTGAATTTTCTTTATATTGAAGGTTATCTCCTAAACAACCTCGAATAATTGTAATACATATACATAAGGAGGTTGATCTATTTTGTTTCGTTCCTTTACAAATGGTTGCGTCGCCTTAGTGCAACGCTTCTTGCCAGAACCGTTTATTTTATCATGTTTACTAACTGTTTTCGTTATCTTCTTTGGTATGTTTGCGACTCACCAAACACCTGTAGAAATGATTAATCACTGGGGTAATGGAATTTGGGGACTCCTCGCCTTTTCTATGCAAATGGCACTTGTACTCGTGACTGGATCTGCTTTAGCAAATGCTCCTCTTATTAAAAAAGGATTAACGAAAGCTGCCAGACTACCAAAAACAACTGGACAAGGCATTATTGCCATTTCAATTGTAAGTTTACTCGGTGCATACATAAACTGGGGCTTTGGAATTGTTGTATCTGTTTTATACGCAAAAGAAGTGGCAAGGCAGCTGGACGGATTAGATTATAGACTAGCAATCGCCTCTTCTTACTCTGGATTTCTCATTTGGCATGCCGGTCTTTCTGCCTCTATTCCTCTTACGTTAGCAACAGGCGGTGAAACGTTAATTAAAACGACTGCTGGAAGTATTAAAGAGGCGATTCCAATAACAGAAACGTTATTCTCACCATACGCTCTCGTTCCAGTTATTATTTTTCTCATTACGATGCCTCTCATTAATAAAGCGATGCATCCAGATGAAAAACATACGATTACAGTAGATCCTAGCGTGTTCCATGAAGAAGCTGCTGCTCAAGAAGTAGAAAAAAATACGTTCGCTGAAAAGATGGAAAATAGCATTATTATTACACTTTGCGTTGGATTGTTAGGTCTCATTTATATTTTCAATTACTTTTATACGAAAGGTTTTAACCTTACTCTCGATATCGTGATTTTTATGTTATTAATTGCAGGTCTTATTTTCCACCGTACTCCGATTCAGTATATTCGTGCTTTTTCAGACTCTACGAAAAGTGCTTCTGGCATTTTACTTCAATTTCCGTTTTACGCAGGAATTATGGGCATGATGATTGGAGCAAATAGTGAAGGACTTTCACTTGGAGGAGCTATTTCTAATTTCTTTATTAGCATTTCAAATGAAACGACTTTTCCGCTCTTTACATTTTTAAGTGCTGGCATTGTTAACATTTTCGTTCCATCTGGCGGCGGTCAATGGGCTGTGCAAGCACCAATTATGATTCCAGCTGGCGCTGAACTTGGTGTACCTGCTGCAAAAACAGCAATGGCAATTGCATGGGGCGATGCTTGGACGAATTTAATTCAACCTTTCTGGGCATTACCAGCATTAGCGATAGCTGGTTTAGGTGCTCGTGACATTATGGGATTTTGTGTTGTGAACTTACTATATGCGGGTTTTATCATTAGTCTATGTTTCTTATTTATTTAAACAAAAAGCTAGTTTTATACTAGCTTTTTTACATAATAAATCACTTATTTCCCACGCAATTTATAATCTTCTCCCACTCTGATTCCGTAAGATGTAATGACTCAAATGCAAAAAAATCTTCGCAAATTTTTCCGATCAGGTGTGGATGTTCCCTCAAAAAATTCCACTGTAACGCTTTAGGAAGAAAATATGTTTCATATTCTTTACTTCCCCTTACTACCTGATCAACTTCTCTTTCACAAATTCCTCTTATTAAATAATCATTTCTTAACTCTATTTGAATTTGCTGAAATGTTTCGCTGCATTTTTTCAATTGAAGTAAACACGTAACATACTTCCGAAAAAGTTCGCCATCATACTGAACACAGTTTATAATACGATCGACTTCATTCATAATGCACGAGCCTTTTCTTCTATTTGTAATAACCATTTCTCACGCTTTGATACTTTACTCGTTTTCACAGATTGAAACACTGAGCGTTTTATATCGCGAATGCCACAAAAACGTAAAATACCTCTCTTCATCATAATCCAATCTGCTGATCGATATAACAATGCGACGTACCATAGAGGCGAGTCTAACGTATTAATAACCCATGCTTTTTTCCCTTGCAATAATCCTTTCGGCAGAGCCCCTTCATATTTATAAGCAAATCCAGCTACGAAAATACGATCGATAAATCCTTTTAAAATTGCTGGCATCCCCCACCACCATATTGGATAGATGAATAGAAGTGTATCTGCTTCTTCTACTAACGTTCTATACCGAGCTGTTTCCTCTTCATTTACTAAATCGCGTCTTTTCTTCTCTTCATTAAATACGAGGACTGGATCAAATTGTTCTTTGTATAAATCAAGTACGGTAACTGAATGATTTGTTTCCTGTAGTCCTTTTTGCACATGATTGAAAATCGCCGCGTTAAAACTTGAAGGGTTAGGATGAGCATATATAATTAGTACGTTCACTACAAAACAACTCCCTCTATACGTTAAAGTTTCTCCTTCTTTAATAACTTCTCTACAATTTGTACGTTTTTCGAACTTTGCAACAATCGATTTAATAATATAAGTAACTCTTCTTTTTCTAAATCTTTCAGTTTCTCTTTAACTGCACTCTCACCAGCACCTTGCATATCATAAACAACTGCCACCATATGTTCACAATAATTTCCATAGGGACACTCACAGTTACTTTCTGAAAAATCTTCGAGATCGATAACTACTTCATAATTCCCTGCATTTCCAGTAACGAAAGCAAACACTTTTTTATCTTGTATTTCAACATCTTCTACATGCCCATCTTCATAATATTCATATCCCTTATCTACAATGTACTTTGGGATTCATTTCGTTATATCTTTTAATAAGTAAGCGTACATAATTGTACCCCTTCCTTTAATTCCCTTTTGACTTCAAAAATCCTGCATGTTATTCTAATTACTGTTAAGTAGCAAGTCTACGTGACAAAACGACTGACACCTATTCGGCGAAGGTGTCTCTTTTCATTTGCAGCCGATATGAATTGCCTCTTTCAGGCACATTCAATTTTTGACACTACACACTCAACACCATTCCCTGTATCAGGCTGCTTTAGCAGTCTTTTACTCTACATACTCCGTTATTTTAAGAAAAAAAGAGAGCTTAGCTCCCTTTTCTCGCCTTATACAATACCCCTTTTTCAGCATAGAGATATTCATCAGCTAATGTAATTTTCCCATCCAGTTTTAGTTCGTCTAATAATCTTGATAAATAAAATTGATGCAACATCTTTTTCGTGAATTTTCCTTCATGATGCGAAACGATATGTTCTTGAATATCTAACAATGATATCGGCTTATCTTGCTCTATCATATATTCATAAACTGTACTACGCAGTTTTACGTATTTTTCGAGTGTCACAGTAATGCGCAACCCCTTTCTTCTTAATATAAATTTTCGTAATCGGTTTTTTTGCAATAAAAAAACCTCTCCGATAAGAAGAAGTTACGTATATATCTTCGTCTTATCTCCCAGAACAAATATGTTCTGCTGGAATTAGCACCTGCATCGCGGTTGCTGGGTTTCATTGGGCCAGTCCCTCCACCTCTCTGGATAAGAAAATATTCACTTAATTCTTACTATACGTAATTCCACTTCAATTGTCAAACAAATATAATAAATATAACAAATTATATTTTCTTCCTTACTGTTCATACTACCCATATACGAACATGCAAGGAGGATTATGAAATGCATCAAAATGCTCGCGGATATGTACAAGATTCTTTTCAATCATTACAAGAAGCTAAAAATTGTTTAGAAGAAGCGCTCGAAACAGTTGAAAAAGATTTTAATCGCGCTCGTATTGAACAATCACTTTATGCTGTTGAACAAGCTATTCAACGTTGCGAGTACACCGTTCACATTTTAGAAAAAGATTAAAAACTTCCCATCAATTGATGGGAAGTTTTTTCAAATGGCATACTTCATAATTATTGCCGTTATGATTAAAAAATATACAGAATTAGCAATTTCTAAAATTCCTACTTTTATAATAGAAATTTTTTTGCCATACAACACAATTGCTCGAATGACACTTGGTATAAAAATAAGAGAACACCACGGATTGATCACAAATATGATTATCGTTAATACGATATGATATCCCCAAGATATAAGACGATACTTCGGGTTATTTTTTTCACGAATCATCGTTTTCACATAGAACGTACTACCTAAAAAGTATAAAAATGAAATAAGCGCAATGAATAATGCTGTATGATCGATTTGCTTCATTGAAAAGGAATAACTAATTAACCCACCGATACAAAACACAATAATCGCACAAATATCATTTAATAGTGCTCTTTCATTTTTTTGACGAGCGTAATACATATTCACTATAAATAATGGAATCATTACTATTACGAATAAAAGAATTCGCCACTCATATAATAAAGAAATCATCCCAAATAGGAACGCAATAATAAAATAAATAATGGCAACTTGTAAAAACTCTTTTTTTCGTCTTTGCTTTATGTACGTAAGAAATGGGTACGTAGCTAAATAGATAAAGAACCACGCTAAAAACAATGGAATATGATAAATAGTAGGTTTCCCAAGTATGACACTTAATAAAAAAGGAATAACAAGCATGGCCCATGCACCATGTTGCTTCGGAATAACTAACTTCATTAACTATACACCTCCCTTTTGAAAAAAGTTCTCACCTACAATTATACAAATAATTTTATATAATAGCGGATGCATATTGAATCGATTTTTTGACAAAAAAATGCTCCTTACATTATGTAAGAAGCATGAAAGAGGCAAACGAATATGTAAGTCGCGATCCTACCTTATATGAGTATGCTTTTCTATGTCACGTTATGCTCATCTAATATACCGTATTTCTTTTTAAATCTTGTAAGAATCGTAATCCATGAAGTACTAAATAGTAATAAGAAAATAACATTCGAAATCGCATGGCTCAAATCAAAGTAAAAACTTGCGATATAATACGAAATGACAGTTTCCCATGTTGCTTCTCGTATAAAACCGAGAAGGCCCCAGAAATTCATAATCCAGCCAAATAAAAAGCCAACAATTACTCCGTAAAGAAGTCTCCCCCATAGCTTTTTCATAAAAAATGTATTACGAAGTAAACCTGCTATAAAACCAATCATGCCCCACGAAAACATTTGCCACGGTGTCCATGGACCTTGTCCTAAAAAAATATTAGATACGATTGCTGCTGTAGCACCAATCATAAAACCAGTTTCACTTCCAAATACAATTGCAGAAACGATAATGACAAAAGAAGTTGGTTGTACACTTGGTAAAATAGAAAATGGCACCCGGCTTACTGCTGCAATTGCCGCTAATACAGCAACGAGAACAATTTCACGTGAAACAAACGCCTTTCTTTCAAAACGGATATAGAAAGGTAACATAATAACCGCTAATAGAAACAAACTACTTAACATGTAATAACCGTCCATGACAAGTGTCGTAAAAAGCAATGTGCCGATTATTACTGCAAAAATACATATTATGAATGCAACATATCGTTTGGACACGCTTCGTACACATCCTCCCATGTTAATGCATATGGCAATTCTTTTCGAATGAATCGATTAATAGATGTTGTATAAAAGAAGTTGCCGCTAAAAAATTCTTTCGGTGCATCATTCATAATGACTGTTCCATCAAATAACATCATACATTGATCCACGTATTTCGCTGCAAACTCAATATCGTGCGTTGCCATTACAATTGTTGTACCTTCTTTTTGCAGCTTCCTAAATAGTTCTCCTACTCTTTCTTTCTTCCATGGATCCAATCCCTTTGTCGGTTCATCAAGTAATAATATCGTTGGCTTTGATAATAACGTCGTACATAACGCAAGTAATTGTTGCTCTCCTCCGCTACAATCATGCGGATGGCGTTCTTTAAGCGAGTACAACCAAAACTGTTTTAGCGTATCTTCTGCTATTTCTTTTCCTTGTTCTCCATATAATTCACGCGCACGTTCATAAACCTCGTCCCATACTGTATCAAATGTAAAATGGTAATACGGATGCTGCGATACATACCCAATACTTTTAAACCGTTCTTTCGAATCGATTTTATGTACCACTTTTCCGTTCCACTTTACTTTTCCTCTTCTCGCTTTTTGTAATCCTGCTAAAATCGTTAACAGTGTAGACTTACCTGTACCGTTCTTCCCAACGAGCGCTACCCATTTTCCTTTTTCAATCGAAACTGATAAATCACGTAAAATAAGCGGACTATTTTTTTCATATTGGAACGAAATATGCTCTGCGCTTAAAATTACCTCTTGCTTTTCACTTTGTGCTATTGGGTCATTTACATATGATATCGCTGCAAAATCATTCATTTTCATTTGCGCCTCTCGCACTGTAAACGGAATATCTCTCACATTCCACTCTAAAAATAGCCTTGGAATTTGCGGAATAAATGGACGGAATGTTTCTACTCCCCACATATCCGTAATAACAATTTTAGGACTACCATCATACTTAATACGGCCATTATCCATACAAACAACGCGTGTTGCAAGCGGGATAACTTCATCTAAACGATGTTCACTTAAAATAATCGTAATTCCAAGTTCTTCATTAATCCGTTTTAATAATCCTAAAAACTCTTTTGCAGCGATTGGATCTAACTGCGCTGTCGGTTCATCTAATAATAGCAATTTCGGCTGCATAACTAATACCGCAGCTAAATTGACAAGCTGCTTCTGCCCACCAGATAACGTATGAACAGATTGATGCAATAAATCTTGAAATCCTAAAAAGCTAATAAGCTCTGCTATTCTTTTTTGAATAATATGTGATGGTAATCCGATATTTTCTAAAGAAAATGCTAATTCTTGAATCACTGTATCCATAACAATCTGGTTTTCTGGGTTTTGAAATACCATCCCAATTTCTTGGGCAGATAACAAATCAGCTACTTCCTCTATTAAAACACCCTCATAAAATATCTCTCCAGAACGCGTACCAATTGGAAGTAACTCCTTTTTAAAATGTTTTAATAACGTCGTCTTCCCAGATCCCGATCCTCCAGCAAGTGCAATAAACTCACCTTTTTGAACAGAAAGAGAAATATGCTGTAACGCTTTTTCATTTTCATCAGCATATACAAATGATAAATTGTTTATTTCTGCATGCGCCACCATATCCATTCTCTCCCTTCCATTATGATTGGTAAACTAATAAACATCGTAAATACAACAAACATCATCCCATCGTATTGCTGGAAGAAAATAGATTCGACTTTCGGATAAATAATTAATTTTCCTCCGCCATAATTACTACATACAATAGCAGCTATAAATAAAATGATTAAATAATTGAGCGTATACCAATCGCGCCTTTCCATTCTATAGCGAATATACGTCGTACGCTTCGTTACACCAAATCCACGAGCTTGCATAGAATCTGCCGTTTGCAGTGCATCTTCTAATGAACAAATTAATAATACTTGCAGCAATTGCATACCATTTTTGACGCGTTCAATTATCGAACCTGAATCTACCTGCACACCTTTCGTTTTTTGGACGAGTGTGATTTTCTTTAATCGTCTTATAAACAAAGGAACAAATCTCACTGTAATCATCGTTAACAATGCAACTTTCGGTGAAATTCTTGAAAACAAATATAAAAATTTATGACTGGAAATAATATCATTGTATGACGCAAACGTAAACATAACTGCAACTAGTAATAACCCCATTACTATTCCAAACATAATCGCCTCAAGCTTAATACGGCTATCACCTAACCAAAATAACGTAGTTCGACCTCTATGCGTTAATAACGAATTAAATAAAATTACCATAAAAAAGAAAACAATTGTGCTCGGTAACATCTTTCTTATCTTTTCGCTATTTCCTTGCATCACATTTAACATAATAATTAATACTATTGCTCCAATTAAAAAAAGAGGATGAAGACACATCGTACATAGTATCATCACCCCGATATAATAGAAAAAATTCACAAAAGGATGTAAAGAAGAAAAACTTATTTTCATAGCCCTTTACCGAATGCCTTTCTTATTGTAATACGTATACCCACTCAATTGTATCTCCTGGTTTTACCGTAGCTACACCAGCACTATGGTTTGGAAAAGCACCGTTCACACGATATTTCCATCCACTAGTATCCGTAATATCTTTTTCATATAAATCATTAATACCTTTTACATAAATACTATCTCTAGATCCGCTTGCATCAACATCTAATCCTGTACGTTGTAATACTTTATACACAGTATCGCCATCTTGTACATCCATCTTTTTCGCACCCATTATATATCCGTTATTTCCTTTTACCGAGATTGTTACTTGTTTTGCTTGTGGTTTCGGTACTGGTACTGGATCTGTTTTTGGTGGTTCAGGTTTTGGTACTGCCGGAGTCGGTATCGTTTTCTCCGCTTTATTCGGATCAACTTTTTGCTCCTGCTTCGGTGTTTCTTTCGGCTGGTTCACAACCTTTGCTTCTTCTTTTACTTCTGGTGCTTTCGGTTGTTGTTTCTCTTCTTGTACTTGTTGCTGCTCTGGTTGCTTATTTACAGCAGGTTGCTCTTTCGGTTGTTCCTGTTGTTTCTCTTCTTTCTTTACCTCTGATTGTGCCTGCGGCTTTTCCTCTTTCGGCTTCTCTTCTACTTTTTGTTCTTGTTTCTCTTTCTGTTCTTCTTGCTGCTTTTGCTCTGATTCAGCTTGCTTTTCTTCTGCTTTTTCTTCTGGCTTCGCTTCATCTTTTTGTTCTTCTTGTTTCGCTACCTCTTCTTGCTTTGGTTCTACCTTCTTTTCAGGCTTTACAGCTGCCTCTTCACATCCGGCAAGTAGCCCGAGCGAAAGCAGTAAAGAAATGAACCATTTCACCTTACTCATCCTATCTCTCACCTTTCATACGAAAATTAGGAGCAAATAATTGCTCCTAATTTTTTGTTAAGCTGCTTTACGTCTCCATAATACATATGCAGAAGCAATACATAATACACCCATACCTACTTCTGTTGCTGCACTATGAGAAGATGCTCCTGTTTTTGGTAGACTGTTACCGTTTCCGATTTTTTTATTCTTAACCGGTTCGTTATCTACAACTACTTTTAGATTTTCATCTTTTGTTTCTTGTTGTACTTGTTTTTGTTCTTTCGGTTCTTCAGTAACTTCTTTTTCTACTACATTATTTTCTGGTTCAACGACCTTTTCTGGCTCTTCAATCGGTTTTGGCTTAATTACATTACCAGCGTCTACATTAGACCAATCATAAATAGATTTTCCCATTTCCTTAAATTGAAGTAATGCTAAAAGAGCCTGTTCTGTAGCCATTCCGTTACCATTTTGATCACTTGGTAACCATTTAAATTCACCATTTGAAAGTTGATATGATAATAGGTTTTGCATTGCCTTATGAAGACGATTTTGATCTACATCTTTAACAAGCGATAATCCAATAATTGCTTGCGCAGTACTATTTGAATTTTCTTGTCCATCAGCTGAAAAACCACCATTTTGCAGCTGTTCGTTATATAAATATGCAACAGCTTTTTGTATAGCTGGTTTCACATCTGATCGCTCTTGATAAGGAGCTAATGCTGATAAAACCATACCTGTTACATCAACGCTACTAGCACTATCTTTACTACCTGAACTATTATAAGTCCATCCACCGTCTGTATGCTGATTATTTAACAGTGCTTCAACTAAAGCAACTCTGTTCCATTTTGATTCAACTGGAATCTCATACTTCTTCGTATCAAATGCAAGTAAAGCAAATGCATAACCTGTAACAGAATTCACTTTATCTGACTCATACAATTTTTGAACTAAATTATGCCCACCTACATTTTTAGGGTCTGCACTCATTGCATTCATCATAATAATTGTTCTAGCTAAATCTGTCGCTGAAAAACGATTAATGCGCTTTTCTACTTTTTCAGTTACTGACTTAACATAATTTAATTTTGCCTCAATTGGCACATTCTTTCCAGAACGAGAAAGCGCTACAGCTACCCAGTCACTTTCAATTCCATCTTGTAACATCTTATCTGATGTTTTAGAAATGGCTTCGTTTAATTGTGCACTTGGATCTTGAATGTTCTCTTGCTTTGGTTGTTCTGGTTTTTCATCATTTATTTTTGTACCCTCTGGTTTTTCTTGTTTTGGATCATTCGTCTTTGGTTCTTCTGGTTTTTCTTGTTTTGGATCATCCGTCTTCGATTCTTCTGGTTTTTCTTGTTTTGGATCATCCGTCTTTGGTTCTTCTGGTTTGCCACCGTTAGTTTCTTCTGTTTTACACGTCCCGAACTTATCTAACGTTTCTTTCAATGTTTCCTGGCTTATATTGCTCCAGTCTGAAACAAAGCGAAAGACAACAACATCTCCAGATTTTAATTTATAACTATCTGCTCCGACTTCTGCAGACTTATCATTTACATCATATAGCCAAGCACTTGTAGCCCCGGCCATTAAACCATCGATTCCTTTTACATATGTTCCAAACGACATCGTTTCAGATTCTACTTTGTCCCCCATGACCTTTTGCAGCAAACTTAAAGCTGTTTCCCCATCTTTAATTTGCTCTTCTTTCGGACATAACATAATGCCCTTTTGTGATTCCCCAATAATTGCAAGTTTTGCTGTATTTTCTTCAGCAAACGTAATATGTACTGTATTCGCAAAAGAAACAAATACAAGTGTCACTGCCATTAACGACGTAAGCAGCCACTTTTTCAACATTGCCATCCCAAAATTTCCTCCCTTACTACCATTTACACAAAAAAAGGCCCTTCAAGGGCGTGCGATTGACACTCTCTTTTTGTAAGTGTCGAACAAAAATGTACAACACCTCCTACCCGCATTATTCGCGGCTATATTTGTATAGGAAAAATAATTTTGTTTATGAACGTATCATTGTGATAACATTCACTTTTCTTGGCACAACTTACTTCCATTTAAGTTATCGTAAAACGATAAACCTATACATTCTGTAAATTTTAAATTTCTGTATTATTTTACTATTGACAAAGAATTTTGTCCATGCTTTATCGGATTTATTTTCTAAGAATAATAACTTATTAACTCTTAACGATGTAAACTCTTTTCACTAATAATGACGCCATCTTCATCCGCATAGACATATTCATTTGGATTCCAATCCACTTGTCCAAAGTGCAATGAAATATTTCGTTCTCCTTTTCCTTCTTTCACACTTCTATTTGGCATCGTTCCTAACGCTAAAATACCAATATTAATATTCTTTAGTTCACTAGAATCACGAACATACCCATTCACAATAATTCCTGCTAGCTTTCTTTCTTCCGCAATAGCTGCCAAATTATCACCAAGTAACGCACAATTCGTAGACGCTCCGCCATCAACAACTAATACTGTTCCTTCTGGTAATGTTTGCAATCCTTCCTTCACTAGTACATTATCATCTTTCACTTTTACAGTTGCAATTTTCCCGTGGAATTGTTCTTTCTTCCCAAAAGACCGAAAAGACTGGCGACATATTTGTAATTCCTTTTCAAATTCATCACATAGATCAGTAGTTTTCCACATCTTGTTCCCTCTTTTCCTTTTTCTTTCTACATAACATATTCTTGGCTTATTATCGTTTCCCTGTCTAATATTGCAATAATTTGTACGTGCGGGAAAAGGATACAAAAACTATTGCCTTAAGAAGCTACCTTTATTATAATCTATTTCACAGATTAAATTCAGAATATTAAAAATTAACCAAGTGAAGAAGGAGGGATTTTATGCAAATACAAACTGAGGCAAAAAAACAACCTAGTAAACAAAAGTTTAAAATGCCTGATGCGTACGTACTACTATTTTTTATTGCCTTACTTTGCGCCATTGCTACTTATTTCGTTCCTGCTGGAGAATTTAAAAGGGTTACAAACGGGACCGTTACAACGACAATACCAGGTAGCTATCATTCTGTTCCGCAATCACCCGTAGGATTTGTTTCTTTTTTTACCGCTATTGAAAAAGGAATGACACTTGCTGCCCCTATTATCTTTCTAATTTTATTTACAGGTGGAGCCATTGCAATTCTTGAAAAAACAGGTGCTCTTGACGGTTTAATCTATCATGTTATTAACAAATTTCGTAATCAGCAATTACTTTTCATTTGTATCGTTGCCGCACTTTTTTCTATTCTTGGAACGACTGGCATTATCGTTAACTCAGTTATCGGTTTTATCCCTATCGGCATCATCGTTGCCCGCACGTTAAAATGGGACGCTATCGTCGGTGTAGCAATTATTTATTTAGGCACTTATGCTGGTTTTAATGCTACTATTTTATCTCCCTCACCTTTAGGCATTTCACAAAAGATCGCAGAACTTCCGATGTTTTCCGGGATTGGTTTACGCACCGCAATCTATATATCTTTTTTACTTGCTACCATTCTATATATAAATTGGTATGTAAAGCGCTTGAAAAAATCGAATAAAGGAAGCATCCTTGGCGACAACTGGTTTCCAAGTAACGCTCTTTCAAGCGAAAAAGAAGCAGAGAAAAAGGAAGTTCCTTGGACGATACGTCATAAATTAATTTTACTCGTTTCAGCTTTATCATTAATTGCATTTTTAATAGGCGCTTTTCGTCTGCATTGGACGGACGCAGAAATGACCGCTACTTTTATTTTCATAGCAATTACAGCCGGAATAATAGGTGGCATGAAAGCAAACGATATCGCTTCTACTTTTCTAACTGGCTGCCAAAACCTTATCTATGGTGCTTTAATTGTCGGAATGGCTCGCTGTATTTCAGTCATTTTAGAACAGGGCAAATTACTTGATACTATCGTTAACCAGCTCGCACAGTCTCTTGAAGGACAAAGCCCTGTATTTGGCGTTATCGGTATGTACGTAAGTAGTGCTGCATTACATTTCCTTATTTCATCCGGGACAGGAGAATCGGTTATTTTTATTCCGATATTAGCTCCATTAGCTGATTTCATGCACATTACACGCCAAGTTACAGTACAGGCTGTTATGCTCGGAGAAGGTGTAGTAAACTGCTTAAATCCAACTTCCGGTGTTTTAATGGGCGTTCTCGCAGCAAGCGGGATTTCTTATGGAAAATGGATTCGTTTCATGGCTCCACTTGCACTCATTTGGTTTATCATTGGACTTGTTTTTCTTATTGTTGGGGTGAATATTGAGTGGGGACCTTACTAAATACTTAACTAGATAAATAAGTACTATCGTTCCATATAAATATCTATTCTATTTCCCCTCACTAGTCCTATAAAAATCATTTATTCTAGTAAAAATATAAGAAGGGATTGATCATAATGATCAATCCCTTTTATCAAAATATAATACCTTTAAAAATCTTAGTTCCAGATTTTATTTACCCATTCTGGATGATCAATAAAAGGATTGCGGTTATGTTGATATTTTGTAAAAATCACTTCATTACGCTTTCGCTCTAAATCATCGACCGGGTCTTGTTCATTCCATTTTAATAAAACAGATAGTTTCCCCATGTATGGATCTTTATTGTTATTCACTTTTTCATTTAGTTCTAAATCTATTTCGCCGTTGTCCCCCTCGTAACGAACAGCCATATAAAACAGCATTCTAGCAATATCTCCTTTTACACTATCACGAGGTTCCCAAGAATCACTATCATATTTACATTCTGTCGCTTCAGAATGATTTACACCACCGTTATCAAAATCTAGATTTCCACGTGAACTATTTACAGATACATCCGTCGCTCTTAAATGATGTAGATCTGTTCCAGGTCCTGCAGTCGTTCCAAAGTCACCGTGAGATTTTGCCCAAACATGCTCTCGGTTCCAGTTATTTACTCCTGATCCATTCGTAAGTTTCCCTTGCGAACGACCAGTATATAAGAGTATCACATTATTTTTATTATTTGGATCTTCATCAGTATCTCTTAACGCTTCCCAAACCGCACTGTATGATAACTTTGTATGATTATCAATAATATTATGCAGTTCCTTCTTTAATTCTAACCCCGTTTTTCCTATTGCGTTATTATAATATGTATCGTCATAATTTTTTACAATAATCTCCTGTGCTGATGCAGGAACCACTTCACCGTGTATAGTATCTGTGAATGATAGAGATGCAGAACCTAAAATAAAAAATGAAGATAGTGTAACCATAGCGATCTTTGTATTTCGAAACTTCATATACCCATTCCCCTTTAAAATATAATTTAAAGCTATTAACTAAAAAGTGCTTTCTAACCCCCGAAACCTTTTAGAAACCCATACCCCTTTTCTGTTTATTTAATACAAGACTCTATCCAGTCTGTATCACTTCTAAACTTTTTGTTTATTCACATTCCAAACAATTTCACTTTTTACAAGGAATATCCTTTTCTTATAAAGATTATTAACATATTCTTTACAACTAAAAAGTAGTTTAATATTAACTTATAAATTTAAATTTATTTATGCAATAATGCATATTTGATAAATACTTTAAAAAACAGTTTGAATAAAATGCATTCAAAGAAAACCGTGCCACAAAACAGATACGGTCTAAGACAGAAATAATAAAAATTAAGATGATAGCTCGACTTTTCCCTTTTCCATAACTATCTTTATTTTTGTGTAAAACCTTTCTTTCTCTGAATAATACGTACAAAAATAGATTGGATACCATGTAGGCACCAATCTATTTTAATTAAAGAAACTGTGTCAATTCTGAGTTCACAACACGTTGTGCAGTAATAATAACATTTTCAGCTGTTAGTCCATAAACACTATATAGTCCACCAGGTTGATTAGGAACAATTTGAACTTCATATTCAAATGCTTGTCCAAGAGCAGGATGAACTAAACTTAGAGTTGCAAAAGTAGAAGCATTAGAATTCACATTGAAGTTTACCTGTTCAATTAATACTAATGAACCGTCAAGTCTAAAAACTCTAGCTACTCCAGTAAGTGGGCCCGCAGTACGGTTAAGGATCTTCACCCTAACTTTATTTGCATTAGCAGGTTGATTTCCTACGTTTTCAATTGGTCCTGTAGTAAGAGCCATATAACATCACCTCCATTATATTCAACGATAAACATTAATGTTATAGTCTAATTACCCAATTTACTTAAAATAAAAAGAAGCTCCAAATTCTATTATATTTAGGTCATAGATATTAAACTTAATAAAATCAAAGGCAGGAACATATTTGATATGTTCCTGCCTTTTTATTGTGAGAAACCGATAAATAGCCCTCTAGCTAAGATTTTAAAGTGCTACAAAATCAAAAATTTTATCTCACCAAAGTTTTCTATGAGAATCCAGTGAACAGCTTATTTACATAATTTTTGTTCTCAGAAGTTGATCTTGTAGCGCTCTTTCTCGTAATTCACTATGTTTTCCAAAGAAAATAGTGAAAAACAGGGCGGTGAATACATTTACAAAATGACAAAACTGTAAGAATACACGAATGTTTGTAAGAAAGTTCGATGTTTTCTTTTTCCTTTTTTTATTATAGTGAAAAAGAAGAACAAAATATTCTCTTATGTAGGAAAGGAAGATAATAATGATCGATCTATTAAATAAATGGATGTTAGAAAGTACAGCCAATTTTAATATCGTTGTAGGACTTACAGCACTTCTATTTTTTGGTTCAGTAATTGCACTTATTATTATTTACAAAAAAATTGGTAAACCGGTTGAAAGAACAAATACTATTTATTTAAAAATTACTTCTCGTATGTTTACTACTCAAATTCTAATGAATGCTATATTTATTTCTTTAGTTGGTAAAGATATTGAGAATTTTCGTCAAATCTTTATATTATTTGAAGCTTTTGTATTCTTTATTGGAGCTATTTATTCGTTTAAATTATATAGACAGGAGTACAAATGATTCACTTATAAGAAACAATAAAAAACAGTAGTGATTTTGAACTGACCCCATAAAGTTAGACACGTTATTTCATTAAGCGGCTGTTAGGGCGTGAATTCGGTATTGTACTGGACTCACGCCCTTTAATTTTGCTTTAATTCGTTTGTGATTATAATAATCGATATATTTTTCAAATTCTTGTTTAAAGTGTTCTATACTCTCAAAATCTTTGAGATAAAGAAATTCAGATTTCATAATACCAAAGAAACTTTCAATAACCGCATTATCGTAACAGTTCCCTTTGCGAGACATACTTTGAGTAATTTTATGTTCTTGTAGGGCATGACGATACTTCTTCATTTGATACTGCCAACCTTGATCCGAGTGAATCAAGAGTTCATCTTCTTTTGTTAATCGTTGAAAGGACTTCTCTAACATTTTCGAAACAAGTGAATAGGTTGGTTTTGAACCGATTGTATAAGCAATAATCTCCCCATTAAATAAATCTAACATCGGTGATAGATAGAGCTTCTCGCCGAATAATTTAAATTCTGTTATGTCTGTAACCCACTTTTCGTTAGGCTTTTCAGCTATAAAGTTGCGGTCTAAAATATTTGGCGCAATCTTACCTACTTTCCCTTTATAAGAGCGATATTTTTTCATACGAACTAGGCTCTTCAAACCTAGCTCTTTCATGATTCGTTGAACTTTTTTATGGTTGACTTTGTGTCCTTGATTCGTCAATTCATCACGAATACGACGGTATCCATAGCGACCTTCGTGCTCGTCATAAATCGTTTGAATTAAGTTTTTTAATTCTCTATCTTTATCTGAGCGATTGAAGTTTTTTACCCAGTAATAGTACGTGCTGCGTGGGATCTCTGCTAATTTCAGAAGTGCTTTCACCGAAAAATCGTTCCTCAGTTCATAGACTACTTGTGATTTGTCTTGTTTGGTGATTTTTCTTTGTTTTGAACTAAGGCATTCAACTTTTTTAAATAAGCATTCTCCATACGTAAACGCTCTAACTCAGCTTGTAGCTCCTCAACTGATCCTTCAGCTGGTGTTTGATTTTGGATTGATTTTGGATTTTTTTTAGTCATGGATAGACGCCCCTTCTTCTTTGATGCAAGGGCGTCTATTCCTTTTGTACGTAATTGAGTGCGCCATTTTCTAATAAGTGCAGGTGAAGAAATATTAAAAATAACGGCTGTTTCATTTGGAGACGTCCCATTCTCATTCATATAATTAAGTACGTCTAGTTTATACTCCATGGAATAGGATGTATAGCCTTTTTTAAATGCATGTATTCCGTGAGATTCAAATTGCTTTACCCACATCCGAACGACTTCATAATTCGCACCAAATGATTTCGCAATATCCCATATACTTTCATTTCCATTTTGATAACGTATTACAGCATTTATTTTCTGTTCTGAATTAAATTTAGTCATAAAAAACTGCACCTCCAATTGTTAGACGGTGTCTAACAATTGGGGTGCAGTTCATTTTACATTACTGTTTTTTATTGTTCATTTTTAATTGTAAACTTTTCATTTTTAGTTAACTGTATATTCTATACATATGAGGTTAACATAACCCATCATTAGCGTTAGCGAGGAAAAAGGACAACCCTGCTCTCACAAGTGAACCCTTTTTTAGTTCTATGAATCTATACATATTATATACATTCCTATCCTAACGTGGTTTTAGTGCTCTTGTTTGTTACTGGATTAGCCAAAAAACTGTATAAAATCTTGCATACTATTAGCGTGTTTTTTCAAAAATACTGGCATCCCCCAATTGGTGCTTTCTTATGGATATTGCTTGACTCCTCATTAAACACTCTCCGGTTCTTTGTCTATCTTTAGGAATAAACCCTGCTTGTTTATTTCAAGTTCTTGCATCGAGGTTTTACCTTCTCCCAAAGCCAAACAAACAATTCAGATTACATGCCTATATCAAACTAAACATTCAATCTTTATCCAGTTTGTAAATAAAAAAGGACAATCAGCCCTCACCAATCGGGCTTTTACGGGCAGTTGATCCCCACCTAATTTCTTTGCTTCCGCCGAAATTTGAGATGAGGGTCTTACTGCCCGGCAAATAGCGGGATAAAACTAGAACTTCTTTTCCTATGTATATTTACTTCGTTACCTCTCCAAACTGCGCTCTCGTCACTTTCGCCAAGTCATCTACTTTAAGCTCAATTTGTATACCAATTTTCCCGCCACTTACTATCATCGTTTCAAGTGATTGGGCACTTTCATCAATACATGTAGAAAATAACTTCTTCATTCCGACTGGTGAACAACCACCGCGAATATATCCTGACACTTTCGTAATATCTTTAACAGGAATCATTTCAATTTTCTTTTCACTTACTGCTTTTGCGGCAGCTTTTAAATTTAGTTCCTCATCTACCGGAATAATAAACACATGATAATTTTTACTATTCCCTTGAGCGATTAACGTTTTATATACTTCTCTCACTTCTCGTCCAATTTTCTCGGCTACTGATACGCCATCAATTTTCCCATCGTCTGGATCATATGACATCATCGAATATTCAATTTTTTCTTTATCTAATATTCGCATCGCATTTGTTTTATCTTTTTTCATAGTGATCTCCTTAAAAGGTTATTTCATATTATTAAGTTTTATTATACACCCTTTTCCATTTCTCCTACATAACTTCACGTATATTTCAAAACTAAAAATATTGATAATTCAAAAATCATCTGATATAATTTGGAAAAACTTACGTTAAGGAGAGATTTGCAATGCTAAATTTTAATACTTCTTTCCAACTTCATCATCAAACGTAACGCCGTGTATCCGAAGAAAAATTTTTCTTCGTGGGTACAGGGCTTTTCCTGTTGACCCACGAAGCGTTCATAAAGCTATGTGGGTATTTTTATACCTGCATAGCTTTTTTTAATTTGAAAAAGGAGTGATTATGATGGAAATGAGAAATGTAAAAGGAACGAAAGACTATTTACCAGAGGAGCAAGTGCTGCGAAATAAAATTAAAAGAGCTTGTGAAGATACGTTTGAACGATACGGATGCAAACCTTTAGAAACGCCGACGTTAAATATGTATGAGCTTATGTCTTACAAGTACGGCGGTGGCGATGAAATATTAAAAGAAATATATACACTTCAGGATCAAGGAAAACGTGAGCTCGCCTTACGATACGATTTAACTATTCCATTCGCAAAGGTTGTGGCAATGAATCCGAACCTCCGCCTCCCTTTTAAACGTTATGAGATTGGGAAAGTATTTCGAGATGGGCCAATTAAACAAGGAAGATTTCGTGAATTTATACAATGCGACGTTGATATCGTCGGTGTTGAGTCTGTCATGGCAGAAGCTGAACTTATGGCTATGGCGTTTGAGCTGTTCCGAACGTTAAACTTAGAGATAACGATCCAATATAATAACCGAAAATTGTTAAATGGTATTCTTCAGGCCATTAACATCCCTACTGAGTTAACAAGTGACGTCATTTTATCATTAGATAAAATCGAAAAGATTGGGATTGATGGTGTACGAAAAGATGTATTAGAGCGCGGAATTTCTGAAGAAATGGCTGATACGATATGTAATACCGTATTATCTTGTCTAAAGCTTACTATCGCTGACTTTAAAGAAGCTTTCAATAATCCACTCGTTGCCGATGGAGTAAACGAACTACAACAATTACAGCAATATTTAATCGCCCTTGGAATAAATGAAAATACGATATTTAATCCGTTTTTAGCGCGAGGACTCACAATGTATACAGGTACTGTATATGAAATCTTTTTAAAAGACAGATCGATTACATCTAGCATCGGTAGCGGCGGCCGTTACGATAACATTATCGGAGCATTCCGTGGTGATAATATGAACTATCCAACAGTCGGTATTTCATTCGGTTTAGACGTTATTTATACAGCACTATCGCAGAAAGAAACCATCTCATCTACAGCGGATCTATTTATCATCCCACTCGGGACAGAGTTACAATGCTTACAAATTGCCCAGCAATTACGTTCTACCACTTCCTTAAAAGTCGAACTAGAACTAGCAGGACGCAAATTAAAACGTGCCCTTAATTATGCCAATAAAGAGAATATCCCTTATGTGCTTATTATTGGGGAAGACGAACTTAGTACAAACACTGTTGTGTTGCGGAATATGAAGGAAGGTAGTGAGGTGAAGGTTCCGATTTCTTCTTTAAGTAATTATTTATAATACGAACCACCCTCGTTTGGGTGGTTTTTCTATTTTATAGATACCTAACAATTAGTTTACATAAAATTATTATAATCTATTAAAAATACAAATAAACAATATCCAATTACCTATTATTTTTGGTAATATATAGATATGAATTATTTTAGGAGGATTCACTTTGAAAACCTACATCCAATTACTAAAGTGGACTACAGGAATCTATCATCTTTTATTACTTCCTTTTTATTATGTATTTCCAAGTCTTGTTAACCTATATGGGATACCTTTACTACTATTGATTGTTTTACATATCAATACTATTTTATTAGCTAAAAAAGAAGGCATGAATACGTCCCCTCATTATATCGGTATTATCGTTACTCTAGTTGCCTTTTTCCCTTATATAGAAATCGTTCTACATATGATAGCAGCCATTTTCCTTTTATTAGATGCTGCTTCTACGAATGCAAAAGAAGTGTATGATTCATAGATGGATAAAATGAAACTTTCATCCATTGAGTTTTGAAATAGGTCAGCAAAAAGGGTTTACTTTTTAAGTAAACCTTTTTTCATTTTTAATTACTCTCCTTACTTCAGAATAATAAAAGAATATTCTGTTTAATTTTTATAAATTTCTAAATATTTATAAAACATTCAAATTAACATACATTTTAGTTATGTAAAAAATCTAAGTTTTAAGGAGATGAATCCATGCTGAAAAAGTTGGTAGCAGGTGCATTATTAACTGTTTCGTCGTTAACTGGAGGACTGGGATCAGTATCAGCTAGTACCGAAAAAGATTATACGATTTCCTCTTTCGAATATGTAACTGTAGATGAAAAGACTGTTGATTCGTTTAACAAATTGAGTGCTCCATCAAAGGAAGACATAAAAATAACGTTAGTTCTACCGAAACAAAATCAAAATGGAGACTGGTTATCTTATGGATTTTCGAGCAAAGAAAGTTTAGAGTCTTTTATTGAAAAAGATAAACAAAGGTTGAATAATTCAATCACTCCCCTTGGTGTTGGAGGAAGCGGACCTGGTAGTACAGACTTCTATAAACGCACAAATCAAGGTAGCGAGTATTTTTCTCTAAGTAGTGGTTATAAAAACTTGTCTGCTAGTTGGCAAAATCAAATTGTTTCTGTACGTACAGCAGCTCCTACTGCTAGCTACTCAACAACACTATGGGAACGTACTTCAACTGACGGATATGGAAAAGGTGTTGTTTTTAAACATGCTGATTGGTATGGTCAAACTGCAAACTTAAATAACTTTCCAACTTCAGCAGTTGAAGTTAAAAAGTAAAAAACATAGAAATAAAAGGTGTTTTCACGTATGGAAACACCTTTTATTTCTACAACTATTTCACATAACTCGTCTATACCAATTTCAACTCTTAACTATTATTTTTCGTATTCCTACTCTCCAAAACTTTCTCCATATTATGAGTTGCCCATTCCATCATTAATAGAATCACTGGACGTAGTGATTCACCAAGCTCAGTTAACGAATATTCAACTTTAGGTGGCACTTCACGGTATACTTCACGATGTATAATGCCATCAGCTTCAAGTTCTCTCAGCTGCAGCGTTAACATTCTTTGTGTGATATTTGGTTTTAATCTTTTTAATTCATTAAACCGCTTTGTACCATCTAATAAATGATACAAAATTACCCCTTTCCATTTCCCTCCAATCACCTCAACCATAGCTTCAACTGGACAAGAATATTTATTTAAAAATGGATAATTTATATTATTTTCGTTTGGACAATCCATAATAAATCCCTTCCCTTAACATTAGTATCTTTTTTGATACTATACCACATAAATGTGCGTACTTGTATCTATGTTACTTTAAAAATATAATTTACTTACAAAAATAAATTCATGAAAAGAGGAACTTTTATGACAAATACAAACGAAATTACAAAAGAAAAGATTATGAAGGCTTTTCATTTCAGACATGCATGTAAAGAATTCGATCCTATGCACAAAATTTCAGAAGAGGATTTCAAATTCATTTTAGAAACAGGCAGACTATCTCCTTCTTCTTTTGGATATGAGCCTTGGAAATTTATTGTCGTACAAAATAAAGAATTAAGAGAAAAACTACAACCGTATTCATGGGGCGCTGGTGGGCAACTTGCAACAGCTAGTCATTTTGTTATTGTTCTTTCAAGAAACATTAAAGATATGCATTATGATGCAGAGTATATTAAATATATGATGAACGATATTATTGGATTGCCTGAAGACACTCAAAAAATTAGATATGAATTCTTCAAAAAGTTCCAGGAAACAGATTTTAACTTATTACAATCCGATCGTGCTGTATTTGATTGGGCATCCAAGCAATCTTATATCGCTTTAGGTAATATGATGACGAGCGCAGCTCAAATCGGTATTGATTCTTGTCCAATAGAAGGATTTGATAAAGAGGAAGTAGATTCTTTACTTCGTCAAGAAGGCATTATACAAGGCGATAATCTTGAAGTATCAGTTATGGTTGCCTTTGGTTACCGTAAAGAAGAGCCAAAGCGTGATAAAACAAGACAGACTATGGATACAATTGTTGAATGGATTAAGTAATATAGCACAGACAAATAATGCTCCTAATAGCTGTATACTCATACTAAAGAAGAATGAATTGTTTTCTTACGTATGAATTTGGTTTTTCATGGAAAGATATGTTAGTATGTATACAGTTTGAGTGCTCTATTTTTAGAGTCGAACAGGAGGAGAATGAATATGTCTGATATTGAAGTTGGCGAAGTGTTTACTCTTAGTGATGAGAATAACGAAGAGCAAGAAGTAGAAGTACTTGGAGCGATGGATGTCGAAGGTGCAGAATATATTGCAGTTGCCTTTGTTGAAGATATCCAAACAGAAACTGAGGAAGACATTGATATTTTCTTTTTAAAAGTAGAAGAAGATAATGAGTTTTCATACATTGAAAATGATGAAGAGTTTGATAAAGTATCTGCTGCGTTTGAAAAGATTTTGGATGAGCAAGAGCAAGAATAGTATGAATGAAAAACACGAGGGCGGATGCATATCCGCCCTCTTTTTATTTATTACTCATCCAGAGACTCACGCAGTAATTGCAGTACATCTTTCATCGCAAAAGGTCCATCTTTTTTAACATGCTCTGCAAATTCTGAAACGAGACGTAATGTTCTCACACTTTCGATTGGATGTTCTCCTGATGCACTTTCAGCTGAAAGCATAACTGCATTCGTCCCGTCCAGTACAGCTTGAAACACATCAGTCACCTCTGCTCTTGTTGGAATAGAATGATCTACCATAGATTGAAGCATTTGTGTTGCTGTAATGACATATGTATTCGTTCGATTACATTCCTGAATCATCATTTTCTGTAAAAGCGGAATGCATTGATACGGTAACTCTACTCCTAAATCGCCCCTTGCAATCATAATTCCATCTGCTTCTTTACATATATCTTGAAAATTCTCGATTGCTTCCATCGTTTCTATTTTTGCAATTACATTAGGTGACGTTTCTTTATACTGTTGTATAAAATCTCGTATTTCTTTTATATGACTAGGTTTTCTTACGAAAGAACACGCGATAAAATCAACATTCTCTTCTAAAAGAAACTGAATATCTTTTTTATCTTTCTCTGTAATAGCTGGTAAACGAACAGCCGCATCTGGTAAATTAACTCCTTTATGAGATGAGATATTGCCACCTGTTTTTACCTTCGTTTCTATTTTGTCCGTACTTATCTTTTCAACAATTAATTCAACTTCTCCATCATTAATTAAAATTCTACTGCCTACTTTCACATCATTCGCAATTCCTTCATAATCAACACTCGCTTCTGTATTACTCCCTGTAACTGGTTGTGTATGTAAAATAAAAGAATCTCCTGCCTGAAGTGTAATTTGCTCTCCCTTCACTTCACCTAATCTTATTTTAGGACCTTGTACATCACCCAAAAATTTAATAGAGTCATCTAATGATTTCACTAAACGAATGATGTCTTTATGACTTTCATGCGTGCCATGCGATAAATTCAGTCGAACAATTTTCATACCATTCTTTATTAACTGTGCTAATGTTTCTTTATTATTACTTGCGGGTCCAATTGTACAAATTCGATCGATTGTCATTTTTGTCACCATCCTTTTTTTAATAAGTTTCCCATATGGACTTAAAAATAACAGAGATTCTGACATGAATAGATTTAAATTTACATGAATTTCATAAAATTAAACCTGTATCCCTTGCTGGCTAAGCATTAGAAGATATATTCGCTTTTTTGCAAATGAAGACATGTTGAATCGAAAGTAAAAGAAAAGTTAAGTATGGGATAAACCATTGAGAGTTTCGAAATTTTCATATATTGTATGAATTGAGTTCGAACTCAAAAATTTAAAAAGGTGGGAAAATTAGTGAATATGAAAAAATCTTTATCGGTGACAACTTTAGGGTTAGCGGTTTTAGGTTTTGGTTTTACTAATAACGCAAGTGCTTCAGAGGTCGATACTGTAGACAAGCAGCCCGTTTTAGTTGACTTTGATACAATTCAATCAACAAAAACATCTAGTGTTCCTAGTTTGACTGTTGCAGTTGCACCTAAGAATGACTCTAACATTAGCGTATATACTCCCTTTTTTGGTAACACATATGCAGTTGCTAAATCGAAATCAACTACGACCGAAGACTATGTTTATGCAAAAGCAAGAACTTTCAATGGCGATGGCTCATTAGTGAATACGAAAAGTAATAGTGCAAAAAAATCATCCTTTGTAAGTGCTACAGCGATCAACACAAGCATCTATTATGGAGATGATTACGCTATCGGTAATCATACCTATAAATTAAGTGGTTATAATGATGTGAATCACGAAACAAAAGCTTTCTGGTAAGAAAGAGAAAAAAGATATGCATCTTGCATATCTTTTTTCTATAATATTTTACATATATTGAGGTGCTATTTATGAAACAAATATATATTATTAGCGGTGTTTTACTTATTTCATTACTTACAATTTATATTTTGTTCAATACTTCATTCATACAACCTCATCCACCTTCCATAGAAAATAAACGAGAGCAACAAACCAATACTATTTCTTACGGATTGAAGGATAATCAAGGCCAACATATTAACAATGGTAGTACAATTACTAGTGAGGATAATAAAATTAATGTAACATTATCATTCGTACATACTATTAATGAAAACCGAAAATATGGATTAATTGTTCTAGAAGATTACGAACAAAAACCTTTTAAAATAGAAGATACTACTACTGAAATATCACACTATTTTTTTGATATGAAACCAAACAGTTCAATGACTACGAAAATCTCTTTACACACTTCTCCTAATGCAAGTGAATTAACCTTTTTAATAATTAAAAAACCTGAATACAAATTAAAAGATAATAACTTAAATAAAGCAGCTATTTTAGAAGATATTCTAAGTATGCGATATTCAATGCATCCTCTTCAGAAAGAAAACGAAAAAATAAAACTCTCCCTTATAGATCCAGATGCTATTCTAAAAGATGGTCTTTACGAACCATTATTTGTTACGAACCGTGAAGAGAACTTACAAACTGTCTTCTTTGAAAAGGAAGGCAAGCAATTAATTTTATCAAACGGTAATGAAACAAATGATGAAATGACTTACGCAATCGTGGCTTTTAAAGATTGGAAACAAGTTGAAATATTTAACAATAGAAAAGTCGTTTATACTAAGGTTGCACCTGAAACGAGGCAAATCTTTAATTTCACATTGCCTTCAGTGGATCAGGAAAGTAATTTGCAACTCGTCGCTTTTCCATTTCCTTATAAAGTTAACGAAGAAGATTATATCAGTCAACAAGCATTCAGTTCCTTTCGCATCGTAATTGAAAATAGAAATAAATAAGTTATACTATGCACATTACAACAACCTAAAAAAGGCCTACTCACACGAGTAGGCTTTTGAAACTATGAAAGTTTCGTCAATAACTGATTTAAATCTTTTTTCGTTTTCGTCGTTAATGATTTCATTTTATTAATATCGATTTTTTCTTTCTCCGCTCCTACAATTAACGGATACATACTTTGACCGATTGTTTTAGAATCCGTCGGATGTGATGCTTCTAGCTCTTTTTCAATCACATCCCACTTTTCATTAATTTGTTTGCCAAGCTTATTCACTGTTTCCAATTTTGGATTAGCAGCTAACTGCTTGTCCAAGCTATCAATTAATGCTACAACTTCTTTAACATTCGTTTTCACAGCAACACTTTTCTTCGGATCTTTCGTTGTCTTTCCGTTATTGTTTGTGCTTGTACTTGTGCTTTGATCTGTTGTTTTCCCGCTAGTCGTTTGATCATTCGTTTTTCCTGTCGTCTCTTTTTCTTTTGTTTTTACATTTTCGTTTTGAGTTGACGTTTTGCCGTTACTTTCTGTCCCTGATGATTCTTTCGTATTTTTTGCATCCTTATCTGTTTTTTCATTTGAAGAAGTATTTGTTTCTTTTTCAGTATCTTTCGTTGTTTTTGACGCTTCATCTGCACTTGTCGTTTTTGCTTCTCCATCATTTTGCGCAGTTACTTGCTCTTTCTTTTCCGTTTCTTTATCTGATGAAGGACTACAAGCTGCCATAGTAAGCATTGTACCAATTGTTATCGATGCGATAGCGACCTTTTTCATTTTCATATAAATCCCCCTATGTTTTACATAATTTATCCTCCCCTTTACGATTCGATTCCCCCTTAAAAAATCCCTTTTCATAGGAATTATCATCTTTCCGACAGTAATCTTCATAATAATACGTACAAAAACTGATAAACTCATTTTAATATTCGAGTTTCTTCTACTTCATTTTTCTACTCGCAAGTAAAAGAAAAAGAGTATATTGTCACATTAAGAATTACTATCTTCATATGACGATATACTCTTCTATCAAATTTTTATCTTTCTTGACATTTTATTTATACAAAAAAATAAAATTTTCTTTCGTTTTTTGTTTCTCAACATTTGTTAACATAATATTTTTATGAGTAACCACCATTCGAGTGAATGACTTGCCCAGTAACCCATTTCGCTTCTTCACTTACTAAAAAAGAAATTAAGCGCGCAGCATCCACCGGTTCTCCTACTTTACCTTGTGGGAACTTCCATACTAAATGATGCTTCAGCTCCTCTGTAATCCATCCTGTATTCGTCGGTCCTGGATCTACAGCATTCACTGTAATCCCCTTCTCCATCGCAACTGGTGCTACTGACTTTGTAAATGCTTCAATTGCCCCTTTCGTTGCTGCATATGCTAGTTCATCTGGCATTGGACCTACTGACTGTCCTGAAGTAAGATTAATAATACTCCCGCCCGTTTTAAGTGAATAATGTTTTATAAACAATGAACTTAATAGCATAGTAGCTCGAACATTAACTGTATAATGTTTATCCAACTGCTCTACATCTAATTCCTCAATCCTCGTATGAGTAGAATATACTGCATTATTAACTAGAATAGATGGATCACCTAACCGTTCTGATACCATATAAAACAAACGATTTGGCGAATAAGACTGCGATAAATTAATTTCTGCCATTTCACATCGAACATCGTAACTTTCAATTTCCTTTTTCAGCAAAAAGGGTTCTTGATCACTCATTCCCCATGGCATCGCTTTATCATACTTTGGCCAGTACGTGAAAAAAATGTCTATCCCCTTTTGAGCAAGCACCTTGCATACAGCTGCACCGATTCCATTCAGACGAGTTGCCCCTGTTACAATTGCTATTTTCTTCACCTTTTTCTCCTCCATCTATACACAGATCCCCTGCATGAATACAGAGGATCTATCTTCTTATTGAATATTTGACAGTATACGTTCAGCACCTAATTTTAACATTTTAATAAAGATATAATTTACAATCGTAAACATTACAAATAAAACGATAAACATAACCCATAGTCCGACATGAAGGAAGAAGTATAATACACTTACTCCCCCCACAATAATTAAAGCTATTAAAATATTTGCTAAAAAATTCCACAAAGTTGTATATCGACTTTTAAATAATTTCTGCTCTGTATCCCAATGAATATCTGCAGTTTGTGCGTCCCAGCGTGTTCCGATTAAATTAATTAATAACAACCCGTTCGCACTTAGTAAAAACCACAGTATCATAAAGACTGGAGAAATCCCAGCTACAACTGCCATCGTAATACCGAATACTGCTAAAATGATTACATTAATTAACCAAGCAGTGATTGCTTTCGCAAAAAAGATATCCGAAGCCTTTACTGGTAAATAACGATTCACAAACCAAGAGCTTCCATCTCGCGAAAATGACGTTGTTGCAATGACGTTACTACCCATTAAAAATAACGATGCACAAAGGCCAACACCAATTGCAAATCCCGTTGTCTCTGGATTGTTAATATACTCTGTAATAAACTTTAAATTTCCATCTTGCACAAATAAAATAAAGAACAACATAATTGGCATAACGAAAGTTTGTACAATGCAATTTAAGAAAAATTGTGGTGTACGGAATAACGTTTTAAATTCTTTTTTCACATACGCTTTTAAATGCGAACTTTGTACTGTTGATTTCTGTAAACCTTCCGCCGAAATAACTTGTTTCTTTGCTGTACTCGTTGAAAGTCCAATAACCCCTTTTAAATATGTACGCTCTGCTATGTAATAAAACAACACAAAGAAGACAAATGAAATAACTGCAAAGATTATTACATATAAAGGTCCCTTCCAATTTGCATTTTCTACTAATGCTACTGCTCCAAAATATGTAGTTGGAAAATAGTTTGTCATTTGTACTAAAAGAGAAGACTGGTTGTTTGCAAGGTAATCCGCAATTGCATCTTCAGAAAACGAACTTTTATTTTTCCACTGCAAAAATACGTTAATTCCTACAATAAATAGTATACTTACGATTCCAATAAATATATTTCCTCGGTCTTTATTTTTCGCTATATTTGTATACCTCATAATAACTGTCATCAGTAACGAAGCTAGTACTAACGGCACAATTGGGAAGAGTAAGTAAATGAAAATCATATATATGTAATATGTAATAAATGCGCCACTTTTTAAACCGTACGTAATAAAGATCGGTAATAAAATAAATGAACTCATTACGTATTGTGTAATTAATACTGTTAAAAATTTGGCTGAAATAATTTGCGCTGGTTTTAATGGTAATGGTAATAACATTTCAATGTCATTGCTGTAGTAAAATACAGTTAAAATGTTCGTAATACTCATTAAAAATACCCATATACTCGCAATCGCAAGTCCCATTGCGATAATCATTCCTGGATCTTGCCCTAAATGTATCATTCCCTCATACATTGCATGCGTGATAGAACCAAACAGTAAAAAGCCGACAAATAAAATAGCTGCAAATGAAAATACATACGCCCATCGCTTCTTCTTATCTGTTATAAAATCTGCGTAATTTAACTTTAATAGTACCTTCGTTAACGTCCAAATTTTACTCATTGCCCGTCATCTCCAAGAACATTTTTTCAAGTGATTCATTGGATTTAAAATGATCTCTCATTTCATCTAAATTTCCTTTAAACTGCAAATTCCCCTTATTAATAATAGCAACCCGGTCACATATTTTTTCCGCTACTTCTAATACGTGTGTAGAGAAAAATACAATCTTTCCTTTATCCGCATGCTCTCTCATCATTTCTTTTAAAATATATGCAGATTTCGGATCAAGCCCAGTTAATGGTTCATCTAAAATCCATACATCTGGCTCATGTACGAGCACACCAATAATAACGATTTTTTGTCTCATACCGTGCGAATAACTTTGAATTTGATCAGATAAAGCATTATAAAGATCAAACTTCTTCGCTAAAGACTCTATTCGTTCTTGTCGTACTTCTTTCGACACTTCATACATATCGGCCATAAAGTTTAAATATTCAATTCCTTTTAATCGTAAAAACATATCTGGACTATCTGGTACATAACCAAACGTCTTCTTCGCTTCCATCGGCTCTTCCATAATATTTTTTCCGTTAATCGTAATAGTCCCTTTGTCCACCCCGTGAATACCAGTAATCATCTTAATTGTCGTTGATTTACCCGCACCATTCGGTCCTAAAAATCCAAAGATTTCGCCGCTAGGTACAGATAAACTTAAGTCTTTTACTGCATAGGTAGACCCATTATAACTTTTTGACACATTCGTAATTTCAATCATTCCATCCAATCCTTTCCTTAATTACCAAATAACTATATTGATATTATAGCATAGTTCTATTTTAAGATTTTTACATTTTTCAGTATATTTAACCTTTAAAATAAATATACACCCCTAATCCAACAACTAAAACGACAGCTAGTATAATATAAATCATTGTTAAGCGTTTAATATTCCCCTTTGTCGCTTTGCTATAATTTGCATCACCATTCCGCCCAATTAACACCGTCGCAATGACAGTAATCACTACAAGTAATACAACGATCATAATCCAAGTTAGCATTTCTTCCTCCCCCTCCTTACAACCATTTTACAATATTATCCTCTTTATTTCGCAGCATATTTCCTCTTTTTACTATTATTATGAAGCAAACTGGAAAACTATTATTACCATTCCTATCCAATTGTGATATATTTGTAACATAACGTGACTTATTTCTAACAACGTAAGGAGGACCTATCATGAAAACAACTTGGATAAAATATTTAGGATTTCTCGGTTTCTTCGGTTTCCTCGGATTTTTTTATGAAAAAGGATTGTTTACTATGTTCTGTTTCTTCTCCTTTTTCACATCGTATAGAACAGTTCAACACGATGAACTGTTTGAACAAATTGTCAATAAATCGTGCCGCAATGCATTTATCATTACATTACTAACTACTGCTATCATTATATTTATTGAAATGTTATTTCCAAACTCTACGCTACAAGAGATTGATATCGCTCTTATTTTCGGCACACTCATTCTTACATTCGGTTTTTCTATGTTCTTTTATGATAAACCTGTTGATGAAATGGAAGATGCACCATGGCGTTCGTAACGAAGATAAAAGAATACCGCGCAAAATTGAACATGACACAAGAAGATTTAGCGAAGAGCGTTAGTGTGCGACGTGAAACAATTAGTCATCTCGAAAAAGGTAAATACAATCCTTCCTTACAACTTGCTCACGATATAGCGAAGGCATTACATAGTACGATTGATGAGATTTTTATTTTTGAGGATTGATTAAAGACGTCCAGTCACAAGAATCACATAAAAAAATACCGTCATTCTTTCCAAGAAGAATGACGGTATTTCTTATTGATTATCCATATAAAACCGCATGAAATACGCCTAATAGTAAGTATCGATCCTGCATGTAATCTTCATCATATACATTCATCTCAATGTAATACATATCTTCCTCAAGACGAATATTCCAATCTGCAATTACATAGCCTTTTCGTAATAATTTTCCCATTCCAAATGAAGTTTTATGAACAACATATTCTTCTGCCTTATATGTAAAGGTAAATAAGAAATTTGCATCCAATAACTTTCCGTCACATACAAGTATTTCATGCTCTGCATCATGATTATCTTTGTACATTACTAAAATCCTTCTTTGGCGCTGCCTACTTACATCCTTTGCAATGACGCGAATATTGTCCTTACTATCCTTTATTTCATAAATAATATTACTACCAATTTTCGGAATAAAATCCAGCACTCTCATCAGCGTATTTTTATAATAGCCCCTTACTACACCTACTTGCTCACTTCCATTATAAACCTCTATCGGTGTCGTATCTGCTTTGCTATCACACGGTCGTTTGTAAGAGAGCTGCATCATTCGCTCTCCTCTTAAGTACTGATCAAACGTCACAGGATATTCTATCATGCGCAGTTCTTTATTTAACTCATACAAATAGCGTTGAACACTCTCTATTAATGTTGTAGTAGCTATACGCTCTTGAAGTTCAAATTCTTGCCAGCTGGAAAAAACATTCCATTGATTATGATCCTCTTCATAGAAGAAACCAAGAATTACCTCTTCACGGTCAGCCGTTTCATATTTCATAGGCACGTTCTGCCCATGTTGAACTTGTTCCATCCACTGACCTAAATAAATCCCCAGCTCTGCAACCTTCATACATGATTTTTGAAAAAATACGCTGTCACTCGCGCAAATCGTTACATCTCCTTCGATAAAGCCCTTTGAATAAGCATCATACCGTGGCTCATCCTTCTGCGGGAGATTCTTGTCTAACTCAAATAAAAACTTTAACATTCTTTATTCACCTCTAGTTGTTACACTAATCATACATGACATCGCATCACGCTAGGAAACTATTTATATACGCATATTTAATTCACGCATTATAACACGTGAATGACCTTGTATAGTAGCTCTATTTTTTTGTTCTATATCTTAGTATATGAATTTATATGAGCGATTTTTCAAATATATCTATCGCAACTTACAATATATCAACGATTTTTCAAATATATCTATCGCAACTTACAATATATCAACGATTTTTTCAATATATCTATCACAACTTACAATATATCAACGATTTTTTCAATATATCGATTTTTCGACAAATATCAGCATGATTAAAATGAAGCTACCTTTTCTTCCGCCACTTCTACAATTTCTAAAATTTGTAGCAGACTCTCCACTTCATAAGTCGGGTTAACATCTGTCCCGTTTTCTTTCAAACTCGGATTATACCAACACGTATCAATGCCGTAATCTTCTCCGCCTTTCATATCAGAAGTTAACGAATCTCCAACCATTAGTACGCTTGATTTATCAGTAATCCCAAACTTCTCAAACGCATAATCAAAAATCTCACGTGCTGGTTTTTGATGACCAACTTCTTCAGAAATAATAATGTGATCAAAGAAATTACATAAAGGCGAATTTCCGATTCTTGATTGTTGCACCTTCGTATATCCATTCGTAATAATACCTAACTTGCAATCTTGTAGATTTTCACATAATTGTACTGCGCCTTCTATAAGATGTACTTCCTTCCCTAAATTTTCAAGGTATACATCACTAAATTGCTGCGCATCTACGTCTATATTATGAATTGCAAATAATTGTCTAAATCGCTCTACGGCTAATTCACTTAGCGTAATCATTTTATTTTCTAAATCTCTCCATAATCCATTACTAATCTCTTTATAACTTGCAAGATAATCATTATACCCTGTAGACATACCAAACTGTACAAACGCATTATGTAATGCGTGTCTTTCCGTTTCAGGGAAATCTAATAATGTATCATCTACGTCGAATAATATAACTTTGTATTTCATGATGTTCTCCTCAATTCCTATTTTAAAAGCTTCGTTCTCATTGCTTATAAATTTTTATATATTTCGTGATGAAGCGCTTTAACCCGCTCTTTATAGAATACACCTTTATCTTTTATTTTCAAATGTGCTATAAATAAGTTTGCTAGCATGACTGCTGTATCTAGTCTATAAAATAAACTAACAATATGAGGAGTAACATTAAAGATACTATCATTCTTATATCCATCTTTAAATTCATCCCAACTAACCTCATTTGTTTCAGCTATTCTCATAAGCTCCAGCAATGGATGACCAATTAAAGCGTTATCCCAATCAACTATTGCTTTAACTTCTCCATTATACCCGATTAAATTGGCTGCTCGAATGTCCATATGTAATAAACATTTTACATGATCTGCTGTACTAAGAATATATTCAATTGTTTTTGTATTCGGAAGATTAATTTTACAGTCCTTGATTGTATTAAACCCTTCTATCCGTTTCACAATTCGTTCTGCTATATACTTACTAATGGGCTCTCTAATATTTTGTTTGTAATACAAACCATCAATTGGCATACTATGAAGCTTGCTCACTAACTCCCCTATTTTGCATGCGGAAATTGGCGTACGATCAGCATACACACAATCCGAAATTAAAAAATCAAGTTCGGTTGAAAGATGCAATCCGTGTATCCTTGGTACTGGAATACCTTTTGAATGACAATACTTAGACAGCTCCGCTTCCTTTTGCAACGAAATCCGACTGTTAAATAAGTCTTCATTTATATTTTCCACTTCTCTTTCCCACGGTACTCGAAATGCTAAAGACCCCTTTTCTGAATCTCCTTGAAAAACAATATTTTGCACTCCTGTTCCAATCACCTTTAAATCTTGAATAGCTAGTTCCTTATACTCTTGACTTAGTATTGTTGCCAGCTTTTCTCTTAACCCCTCTGCTTTTACACGTGTATAAATCATTTTCTCCCCCGATTCTTAAGTTCTTTTCATCCATTTTCTCCTCGGTGCACAACATCCTCATTAACAAAATTATAGCAACAATAGTAAAAGGAGGCTAATCCGCTCAGCCTCCTTTTACTTATTAATCTTCTAGTAATAACTCTTTCATTTCCTCTAACGACTCTTTCGTAAAGCCAAGAGCCCTTTCAGCGTATGCTTCAACTGATTCGTATTGCTTTTGAATTTCACCAATCGCAGCTTGCAAGTATTCAGCACGTGCTTCAAACATCGCACCTAATATCTCTCTACTCTCATCGTTTTGTAGTTTTGCACCTAAAAAGGCCATCATTTTCTCGTTTAACTTTTCACGGAAACCGTTACTTAGTAAATAATCTTCCATTACTGTTTTCTCTGGTACACCTAGTAAAAGTAATAATAATGCTGATCCAAATCCAGTACGGTCTTTCCCAGCTGTACAATGGTTTACTAACGGTAAGTTTTCCGGGTTTTGCGCTAAGTTTAAGAAGCTTACGAACGCCTCGTTACCACTTACGAAATCTTGATTCATTTTCACAAGATACTCACCTGGTTTTCCTAACATAGAAAGGTCACCAACTTGGAAAAACTCATTTATATTTAAGTCTTTCGCTAAGTCTTGCATAACTGGTAAGCACACTTGACGAGCACCTGTAATCTCAGGATTTGGCTTATGCTTTACCTCAAAGTCTGTACGATAGTCACAAATTAACTTTAAACCAGACTTTTGTAAATAGTCGATATCCCACTCTGTTAGTCCTGCTAATTCTTCAGAACGGTATAATTTGCCCCATTTCACTTTACGTCCATCTCTCGTTTCATATCCACCCATATCACGGAAGTTAAACGCACCTTGTAATGGCAATCTACGCTCAGCTACTGTCACTGCTTGTCCATTACTTCCTACTAGTCTAAAATATGGACGTTCATTTTCACTCGGGTTTTCAATTGTATATGATAATCCTCCATTTACAGTTGCAAGTAGTTCTCCATTTTCTTCAATATGATCTGGTGAAGTACTCCAATAAATACGAACTTCTTCTATATTATTTGCCCACTTTATTTGTAACGTATTATCTTCAATTCTTTCTACAGTTGCTTGTAGCCAATTTCTTTGCTGCTCCATTCTTTCACCAACGCTTTCTCTTATAATCGAATCTCACTCTATTGTATTATACAAATATCTACTTTGTCGTTCTCATTTTTCTTTTTATCTTACAAACAGGCAAAAAGTTCTTTTACTTGTTCAAAATTTGTACATGGATTACCGCGAAATACGTATGCGATTTGTTCATTACCTAAATCTTCGTATACAACTGTTCCGCGATTAGGGTGCGAATAAAACTCTAACCCGTTTATAATTTGTTTTGGGCCATAGTTCATTGTCCATGAAGAAATAGGATAATACGCTTTGTTTTTATGTCTACAAACCCAAAGTGCATATAGTTTATTAACTTCGTCCCAGTATACATACTGCGTTTCGTCATTTCCGAAACCGACCGATTCAAGTTTCCAATTTAGTTTTTCATGAATTAACAAATTTACATAGGATACGTCATCTGGAGCATTCCACTCTCTACATCTTCCTATCTCACCCATTTCACTTCTCTTCGCTTGAAAGCTTAATAAGTGAAATGATGTATGTAATATCGTTTTCCCAAGCTCCATATTTACTGGTTGTAATTCAAATAGAAATCGTTCCATTTCGTCTTGGTTTACATATCCATGATCAACAGAAATTTCAACTTGTGTTTTCCATATAGATGTAACGTAACTTTCTTTTCCTTTATAATTTACACCTTTCCAATACACAAGCCCTTTATATTGAAAACAATCTCCTTTTGCTTGAGAAATACAGCTATCCGGAAATACTGGTTCCATTATATCGAGAAAAAATTCCTTTACTCGAAACATCCCAGTTGGAGTAACAACCTGAAACCAAAAAGTTCCCCACTTTTCACCTTCATAACGTTCTGAAACTTTTTCAACATTCCAGCCTTCTAACAATACATTTGGATACAATAACACGAATGAATGCATGGATTGCTTTAACATATATAGTCCCCTCCCGCTATACGAGTTCGAGAGTATACATCATTCATCCTCCTAAAACTTTCTCACATATCTCTCAGTTGAACTAAGCAGCTGACATCCGTTCTTTTCAAAAACATCCTTCATCCACTCATTTTGCATATTTGTCTCACCAATATAATAAGATGCACCTATTTCCTTTAAGACAAACATCGCACCTGCAAATAATGCGGCTTCATATCCCTTATTACGCACATTTGGAGTAACTGCGAAGTACATAAGTTTTCCTTCTTCTAACGTACCTCTTTCAATATGCGGGATTACAATTCCTATCGGCTTTTCATCGACACTCGCTGTTAAGCAATGTTCTTTCCATTGCTCACCAATTTCTTCTAGCATCATATGCACAAATTGATCATGAGCGACTGGTTCTCCCGTTGCTTCATTCCACAGTGAATAAAAAGCCTCTTCTCCAACTTCTTCAATAAGCTTAAAATCAATTTCACTTTCTACATCTTCTACTTCGTATATATCTTTAAATACAATCATGTTTTCCGTAACATATTCAAATGAATACGTTTCAAAACATTTTTTATACACATCATAATTTGGACTTTTTGAAGAGATTTCAAAATGTAGTTTTTCTAATCCATCTTTTTTAGCTTCAGCAACGTAATATTGCACCATCTCTTCTAATTGCTCTTCTGTAAAAACCTCTGCATTATTTTCTTTTATCATAATAGAAGAAGCACTTCTTCTTATTTTAAAATGTTTTTCTAACTGTTCTATCGTCGTCATATTCTTCCCTCATCTATATCATACTCGAATTTCTAATCGTTCTCCTTGCATGAGCAGGATTGTCCTTGAATATATAGAATACTAGAAAAGATCGCATCTTTAAAGTGCGGAGGAGGTTCTCCATTGGATATTACAGCATTGCAACAACAGTTAGAGCTTATACAACAAAATGACTACACGCAACTGCAACATATAGACGTAAATGAGTTAACTTTGAACATGCTTCAGTATATCGGAACGACTGATAGCTACGTTCGTTACCAACTTATATATAAATGTTTTGCGCATTTCATTCATCATGAATTCCTTATGGACGATCAGCTGAAATTACTTCTGCAAACTTGTTTAAGTGATGAGTATTTATATTGTGACATTTACTCCCCACATACAGATGGGGTTTTCACACGTTCTTACACTGTTTCGTTAATTGCGTTAATACTCCAATTCGCTAATTCGCACTACTTTTGTACAGAGGAGGATATCGAAGAAATAAAAAATAAACTCATTACATACACAAACTTAGAAACGGATTTTCGGGGCTATATTGAAAATAAAGGATGGGCTCATTGTCTTGCTCATGTATCTGATGCCTTTACTGAAATTGTTCATAATACGTATACAACTTTTGAATGGTACGAAGAATTAATTCATTGTTTATTAAATAAAATCTTTATTCCATCTGACCTTTTTCATAATAACGAAGATGAACGCATTGTTACTCCATTACTAGCAATGCTGTATCATGATTTTCCTCAGAACGATTTAATTTCTATTATTCATAAAAAAATAAAAAGGCTTCCTCAAATTAGAAAACGCCTTTCGCTTAATGAGTATTGTATTTTATGTGCCAATATTAAAACCTTTTTACGCACATTATTTTTCAGAACGAAAGATGACCATAACTTAGCCTTTACAGCACGTAAAACAGAAAGAATGTTAAAAGAACTTCCTAACTATTATTAAATACAAGGAGCAATGACATGGGTTATATTGAAGATATGAGAAATCTAGTAGGAAATCATCCACTTATTCTAATAGGATCACACGCCATTATATTAAATGAAAAAGATGAAGTATTGCTGCAGCTCCGTACAGATTTTAACCGCTGGGGCATTATTGGCGGTGCCTTAGAATATAACGAAACGTTAGAAGATGCTTTAAAACGAGAAGTGTTTGAAGAAACTGGACTTATTATTAAAAATCCAGAACTATTCCGTACATACTCAGGACCAGATTTCTTTCAAATCTATCCAAATGGCGATCAAGTACACGGTGTACTCGTTGTTTATATTTGCCGAGAATTTTATGGTGAACTTGTATGCGATCAAAGTGAATCAAAAGAACTACGCTTCTTTTCACTTGATGAATTACCTAATAATCTTCCTCCTGTTATCGAGAAGATTATTACAGATTATCTAAAAAAATAAGGGAACGCTTAACGTTCCCTCTCAAATCCAATCCGTTTTTTAATTTCTGCTAAATTTATCTTCGCAATAGCGCGTGCCTTCTCAGCACCGTTTTCTAATGCTTCATATAATAAATCCGGCTCATTCATATACATTGCGTACTTTTCACGAGGTCCAGCTAACTCACGATCTACAACGCGAAACAACTCTTTTTTCACATCGCCCCATCCGATTCCAGTCTCATATTTTTCACGTAATGACTGTACTTCGTCTTCTGTCGCAAATTCTTTATAAATTGTAAATAAGGTTTCTAGTTCTTTCGGTTCATTTGGAAGTGAAGAGTCTGTTTTGATTTTAAATATTAACTTTCGAAGTTTTTCTTGCTCTGCAAATAATGGGATTACATTTCCGTAACTTTTACTCATCTTCCTTCCATCAAGACCAGGTAAAATAGCTCCTTCTTCTTGCACTACATACTCCGGTAGTGTAAATGTCGTGCCAAATGTATGATTAAAATACGTCGCAATATCACGCGCAATTTCAATATGTTGAATTTGGTCTTTTCCAACTGGTACATGAGTAGCTTGAAATAATAATATGTCAGCTGCCATTAAAATCGGGTACGTGTATAACCCCATATTCACTCCCGCATCGACCTCTAACCCTGCTTCTTTATTTTGCTCCACCTTCGCTTTATACGCATGAGCACGGTTCATAAGACCTTTCGGAGTTAGGCAAGCTAAAATCCAAGCTAATTCTAGAATTTCCGGTACTTCTGTTTGCCGATAAAAAACAACATCTTCCCCAAGTCCAAGCGATAACCAAGTAGCTGCTACCTCTTTCGTATAACTGCTGAACTTTTCTGAATCATGCACAGCATTTAATGCATGATAATCAGCTATAAAGTACAATGCTCTTCCTTCATTATTCTTTGACATTTGTAATGCAGGTTTAATCGCACCAATATAATTCCCTAAATGCGGATAACCTGTCGGCTTAATTCCTGTTAACATTATTTTTTCACTCACACTAACTCCTCCTTTCTCAAAATAAAAAGAGCCCCTCATCCTTAAAAAAGGACGAGAGACTCCCGCGGTACCACCTTAATTAGCTATCATTAGCTCACTTCATACTTCAATAACGTGAAGTAACCGTCTTTACCTACTCATTTCAGTTAGAAGCTCCAGAGCCCATTCCATATTCATCCCTTACTGATTTCCACCACACATCAGCTCTCTAAAAAGTTTCGAATATGTACTCTTCTCTTTCATTGCTTTTTCGTTATTTTTTACAGTTTATCACATTTCACTTCCAAACAAACCCTAATTTTCTATTTTATATAGCAGGAATTTCCACTTCAATTGTCTAATGTTATATAGGTTTGTTGAAATATTCGAAACAACTTTGGAGGTTTTTTCATGGTAAAATATATATCAATTTTAGGTTCAACAGGATCCATCGGCACATCTGCATTAGATGTCGTTTCAGCTCATCCTGAACATTTTAAAATCGTCGGTTTAACCGCAAATTATAATATCGATCTTCTTGAGCAACAAATCAAAACGTTTCAACCTCGTATTGTAAGCGTTGCGACAAAAGACTTAGCAGACAAGCTTCGTACGCGTATTTCAGCAAATACAAAAATCACACACGGGACTGATGGCTTAATTGCAGTAGCTACTCACCCTGATTCAAATCTTGTATTAAGCTCTGTTGTAGGTGTTTCAGGATTACTTCCAACAATTGAAGCATTAAAAGCGAAGAAAGATATCGCTATTGCTAATAAAGAAACTTTGGTTGCAGCTGGACATATCGTAACTGAACTAGCGAAACAAAACGGATGTCGCTTAATTCCAGTAGATAGTGAGCATTCAGCTATTTTCCAATGTTTAAACGGAGAAAATAATAAAGAGATTGAGAAGTTAATTGTAACAGCTTCCGGTGGTGCTTTCCGTGATAAAACACGTGATGAAATGCAAACATTACAAGCAAAAGATGCTTTAAAGCACCCAAACTGGTTAATGGGCGCAAAACTAACGATTGATTCTGCCACATTAATGAATAAAGGGTTCGAAGTAATGGAAGCGAGATGGCTATTTGATATTCCATATAAAAAAATTAATGTAATGATTCATAAAGAAAGTATCATTCATTCTTTAGTAGAATTTATTGATGGATCAGTTATGGCGCAGCTCGGTGCTCCTGATATGAGAATGCCGATTCAATATGCGTTTCACTATCCTACTCGGCTGCCTTCTTCCTATGAAAAATTAAATTTATTAGAAATCGGTAGTTTACATTTTGAAAAACCAGATTTAGAGAAGTTCCCTTGTCTACAATACGCATATGAATGTGGCAAAATCGGTGGTACTACTCCCGCTGTATTAAATGCAGCAAATGAAATTGCGAATGCGCTATTCTTAAAAAATGAAATTGCCTTTTTCGATATTGAAAAAACAATTTACAAAACAGTTGAAGCTCATCATAACGTAAAAGATCCTTCACTAGATGCTATATTAGAAGCAGATCAATGGGCACGCCAATATGCAAATCAATTGTTAATAAAAAAGCGCTAAAACAGTTCCCACTGTTTTAGCGCTTTTTTTCACGTATTCAACTTAACAAATCTATAACCGTGTGTAACTAACACTTTTAATATCGCATATCCTGGAATGGCTAAAATAATGCCCATAATCCCGAATAAGTTTCCGGCAGTTAAAATGATAAAAATGATAGTAATCGGATGAATATCTAACTTTTTACCCATAACTTGCGGAGAAATAAATTTACCTTCTGCTAATTGTACAACCATCATAACGATAATTACTTTTAACACCATTGCTGGCGAGTCGATAAATGCGATAATTAACGCTGGTGTAATCGCGATAATTGGTCCTACGTACGGAACGATATTTACAATCATCGCTAAAATCGCAAGTAATACCGCATATTTAATACCAATAATAAGATAACCAATTAATAGCATAATACCGATAAATAAGCTGACGATAATTTGACCTCTAATATACGAGCTAATCGCATAATGCATATCATCTAGTATTCTCATTGCTGCTGGTTGTCTTTGCTCTGAAATAAACTGTAAAAAGTGATTCGGCAATTGCTCACCATCTTTTAAAAGATAGAACAATATAAATGGAACCATTACAAATGTCAAAACAACCTCTGTAACAGTACTCAAAAATCCAGTTACATTCCCAGTTACTGATGATAATGACTTTGTAAAATCAACTGTGTATTCTTTTACCATATTCGCAACATTAATATTTAAATTCTCCTGAATTTTACCGAGTAAATTACTTTCCCCGAATCTACGTGCTGCTTGTTCAATCTCATGGCCAAAATACGGTAAGTTATCAATTAATGCATCAATTTGATCTTTAATAATAGGGATAACCGTTACAACTAAAAATACAAATAATCCTAGTACGATTAAATATATGGAAGCTATCGATACGATTCTTGAAACACCTTTCTTTTCTAAAAGCGAAACGAATGGATGCAAAATATAAAATAGCACGCCTGCTAATAGTACTGGGAAGAAAATTGTTTTTAAAAATACGATAAACGGTGTAAAAACAAATGATATTTTTGTTAGCAATAAAATATTAATGAACAATAACGCAAATCCAAGTAATACCGCCAAATAATTTTGTTCTCTAAAAAACTTTCTTAACTTATCTCTTTTTCTTATATTTATTTTCTCCAACGAAACCACCTCTTCGAATGATGAAAAGCCCTTATTCAGGGCTCTTCATCATAATCTATATCTCTATTTCCTTGCAGCTTTCACTACAAATGATACAATAAGAATTAACACGATTGCACCTAATAATGCCGGCACGACATGAATCCCACCAAATGATGGCCCAAAGGATCCAAATAATCTACCACCTAACGAAGCACCTAATAAACCTGCGATAATATTTCCGAACATACCACCTGGGAAATTTTTACCTGTTATAGAACTAGCAATTGCACCTATAATAGCACCAACTATTAATGTGATAATCCATCCCATTTTTAGTCCTCCATTTCTATTATAGTTTGTATGATTTAATACAAACATATGTATTTATCATTGCTAATCATATTTCACTATAGAAATATATTTACTACTATTTTACATATGGAGATACATATATTATATGCAAAAAAGAAAAATATTGTCAAACTCACCCATAAAGCAATTATATTCATATACCATATTTAAAGGAGGCTTCATTGTCTATGATTCTTAAGTTAAATTCCACTTCTTTTGAAGTAGCAACATCCATTTTACAGGTTCAAATTCCAGCTTATAAAGTTGAAGCAGACTACTTAAATAGTACTGCCATACCTCGTTTATATGATACTGTAAACGATATTCAAAATTGCGTTGAAACATTCTATGGATATTTTTCTGAAAATAAACTTGTCGGTTTTATTTCTTTTGTACAAGAAGAAAAACTAATCGATATCCATAGGCTAGTTGTATCGCCCGATTTTTTTCAAAAAGGAATCGCAACGAAACTCCTAATTTATATATTTAACATGTTTCCCTCTTCAATGGCATACATTGTACAAACAGGTAAAGCGAATACCCCTGCTATTACTTTATATAAAAAACACGGATTCATTACAGTATCAGATACAATACTTCCTGACGGTATGATTCTTACGCAATTAAAAAAGACAGAATACACAAAATAATTTGACTTGTTCGCTCCTTTATGTTATTTTTTACTTTATAAAACCTTTTGCTGAGTCCAAATTTTGGAGCGGGGGAACCATTTTTGTAGCTATGCTACTTGGGGCGAATCTTTTTTAAGTAGGGAAACTCTCACTTCCCGAGTCCGACAGCTAACCTCGTAAGCGTAATGGGAGAGGAAGGTGCTTTTTGCCTATGTTACACATTTTGCCTCCTTAATTATAAATATGGGATCGATATCAAATAGTCACCTATATTTATAGAAAAGGAGAATGTATTATGTTACGTTTATCTGATCACGCAATTAAAATGATGGAGCAAAGACTTCGAATTGAAAAACAACGCACATATCAAGCAAATAAGGTTGTAGATAACTTACATCACAAATACTTCTTTCAGCATATTTTTCAACCGAAAAGATAAAGAAAATGTTTATTTAATATTAAAAAACACAAGGTGTGTCTTACAAAGACATTCCTTGTGTTTTTTATATTCTTTATAAAATTCTCACTACATTTAAGCTTGCTGTAATCGCACCTGCTATAGTAGTCACATGCCCTACACCTAACGGGCCATTTTGTAATATTAATGTTGAATTGGCACTCGTCACATTCACAAGAAGTGTATTTGAAATGGCTGGTTCGATTACTACAGTTGATGTCGTTACGTTTTGTATAAAACTCCCTGTTAGTTGCGTTCCATTTAATAGCAATCTAACAGATACTGTCTCATTCCCACCATTTGCATCCCCTTGAAAATAGTAGCTTACTAAATATATTCCTGGCGTCGTTACTGTGACTGTCGTAGCACTAGTTAAAGATACACCAGTTCCATATACAGTGGATCCAGAATTAATTGGGATGTTGGCATTTGCTGCAATTGTGCTTGTTGATGTAGAAAAGAAATATCCGCCACCTGTCGATATAGCAGATGATCCTGTTGCTCCAGTTAAGCCTGTTGGACCCGTTGCTCCTGTTGGGCCTGTTACTCCTGTTCCCCCTGTCGCTCCTGTTATTCCTTGTATGCCTTGTATTCCGGTCGGTCCAGTTGCACCAGTCAATCCCGTCTGGCCTGTTGCTCCCGCCTGACCCGTTACACCTTGTGGACCTTGGATTCCCTGTGGACCTTGTGGACCAGTTGCTCCAGTCGGGCCGGTTGCTCCAGTCGGACCCGTTATCCCCTGTGGACCTTGGATTCCTTGAGGACCTTGTGAGCCCGTTGCTCCTGTCTCGCCGGTTGCTCCAGTTGGACCGGTTGCTCCTTGTGGTCCTTGAATTCCTTGTGGACCTTGAGGACCCGTTGCTCCCGCCTCGCCGGTTGGACCGGTTGGACCCGCCTGACCAGTTATTCCTTGTAGACCTTGAGGGCCTGCCTGACCAGTTGGGCCTTGTGGACCTTGCACGCCTTGTATCCCCTGAATTCCTTGGGGGCCGGTTGGACCAATTGGACCTTGGATTCCCTGAATTCCTTGAGGACCCGTTGCACCCGCCTGACCCGTTACACCTTGTGGACCTTGCACACCTTGTATTCCTTGAGGACCAGTTGGGCCTATACTTCCTTGTGGTCCCTGAATACCTTGTATTCCTTGAGGACCAGTTGGACCTGTTATGCCACTCGGACCTTGTATGCCTTGCACTCCTTGAGGACCGGTTGAACCACTCGGACCTTGGATTCCTTGTAGCCCCTGTAAACCAGTTGGACCGGTCGCTCCCCTTACTCCTTGCTCACCTTGTATGCCTTGTATCCCTTGAGGGCCGGTTGGACCGATTGGCCCCTGTGCCCCTTGCACTCCTTGTGGACCAGTCGGACCGGTTGCTCCTACCGGTCCCTGGATTCCTTGTAGACCTTGCGGACCAGTCGGACCGGTTACTCCTTGTATCCCTTGTGGACCTTGAATGCCTTGATCACCCGTTGGACCCGTTGCCCCCATCGGTCCCTGTACTCCTTGCAAACCTGTTACACCAGTTGCTCCGGTCGGTCCCTGTATTCCTTGTACCCCTTGAATTCCAGTCGCTCCTGTTGCTCCGGTCGCTCCTGTTGCCCCTGTTGCTCCAGTCGGGCCAGTTGCAGAACCTGTCGGACCAGTTATCCCAGTGGCTCCTGTTGGGCCGGTTGGACCTGGATCACCTTGTAAACCGGTTGGACCAGTCGGACCGATTACACCTTGCACTCCTTGTATTCCTGTTGGACCTACCTGCCCCATTTCTCCCTGGGGACCTTGTAAACCTTGAACACCAGTTTCCCCTTGTGGACCCATTGGTCCTTGCTCCCCTTGAATTCCTTGAGAACCAGTTGGACCGGTTGGACCAATCGGACCCTGTATTCCTTGTATTCCGGTTACACCTTGTAAACCACTACCTCCTAAATTACCTTGCACACCTTGTATACCAGTATTTCCAGTTGGTCCAGTCGGACCAATTTCCCCTTGCTCTCCTTGTATTCCTTGAACACCTTGAGGGCCTTGTGGACCAGTTACACCCGAGACTCCAGTTACGCCTCTTTCTCCCTGCATTCCTTGTGCCCCTGTTTGTCCTCGCTCACCTATTTCCCCTTGTATTCCTTGTATACCTTGTATTCCTTGACTACCAGCAGGACCCGTAGCTCCTTGTATTCCTTCTAATCCTTGTACTCCAATATCACCAATTAGACCTTGGTTTCCGATTAATCCTTGAGCACCTTGGAGACCAGTTGGGCCAGTTATACCTTGCTCTCCTGTATCACCAATAACTCCTTGTATTCCTTGTGCTCCTGTTGTCCCTCGGGGACCTTGTATCCCCCTGATACCTTGAGGACCTTGGAGCCCAGTTGCTCCCGTCGGTCCAGTCACCCCTGTAGGACCAACAGGACCTTCATGCCCTCCAGTTGGACCGATTGGACCACTATTACCTGTCGGACCCGTTGCTCCTATAAGCGAAAGAGGCAGTGCCACTCCAAATTTTTTGCACTTTCTATGATGACGCACAACAATCCCCCTTCCCCAAAATAATTACACCTTTTATATGAAATGCATTTTTATAAGAAAAGTACACCTTTGACCTCATTTTTTTAAAATAAAGAAGCCTATCATTTCATCTATTTGAAATCATAGGCTTCTTTTATAAAAACACTTTACTTTCTAGCTTTAATAATAAAAGTAGTCGGCACCATTCTAGCTTTATATAAAGAATAATACTTCGTAGACGGCTCAGCTAGTTCTCCATCAAACGAGCTTGATGGTTCAGGCTCTTCTATTCTCTCAATTTTAAATCCCACTCTATTTAACTCATTTATGTATGTACTTATTTTTCTCTTATATAATGTCGCTTGTACATTTTCTCCTTTAAATGTTTCAAACGTAATGGGCGTTTCCTCATGATAAGAAGACTTTATAGCAACTTCTTCCGTACCATACTGTAAGTTTGAATATACCGGGTGCTCCCAACTAAAAATAAAACTTCCCCCTGGCTTTACATATGAATAAATCAGTTCCAACGTTTTTCTTAAATCCGAAGTCCAACCTAATGCATAAATGGAATATACAATATCAAAATATCCTTTCGGAATATCGCCTTCTTCTTCCATTGCTCCGCATACTAACTTTGGATTCCAATCCTTTAACGTCTTATTCGCTATTTCAATTTGTGTACTCGAAAGATCAAGCCCCCATAATTCCTCTGCCCCTTGTTCCGCCATATATTGCAACGAATGCCCACTTCCACAGCCAATATCAAGAACCTTTTTCTTTCTGATTGAATCGAACAAACGAATCTCATCTTCAGACGCCGTATACGGACCATATTTAGGTAAACAATCCACTTGAAAGAAATAAGGTGCAACTGTATCCCAACACTTTTTATTTAAAGCTAACATTTGCGTACCTTTCATATTCTACATTCCCCCATCCATTTTTCTTTCTCTAATATTAATTACATATCATAACCAGATCGCCCTTTTCTCTTCGCCCGGTAGTTTTTCACTTTCGCAATCGTACCGCATGCTCTTCCTCCTTCTTCTCTAGCATACATACCGCACCATCTTTTACTTCCATTTCGCGAATGATCATAAAATACCCAGCGACAATCTGGACATGCTTTTAACCTTCCCCATACATTTTCTTGAATTGACATTAACACAATGCTTAACACTTTTGTATACACATTCTCTTCATATACCGGTTCATATGTAATACCTTTCATATCATCCTTTATATGTACATGAAATGTGTATTTCTCTAACCATTTTTGCAATGATCCTTCGCCTTCAATTGTCATCCGAATATCTTCTCGAAAACCTCTTAATTCCTCTATCGTATGAAATGGAAACTCTTCATCAAAATATTCTTTCATAAAAAGCTTTATGTCTTCTTCTGTTTGCAGCAAATCAATTGGCTCTCTCGTATCGTTTGGTATTCTCCATGTATTTAAAAATTCCCGAATATATTCTAGTTCATTTGGAGCGTTTTGATTCAATTCGATCCACCTTCTTCTTAAAATTTACTTTTTTCTGACTTTATGTATAATTATAGTATAAAATAGTTAACCATCAAATAATTTTACTGGTTACATAATTAGGAGGATTTCTATGAAAAGTTTCTCAACACCGATACGTTTCATGCTTATTTCTTCATTTTTTATGTCTTTTGGGTATTTTGCAGTATACGCATTTTTAGCTATTTATCTATTAACCTTTCTTCATTTTTCTGCTGTCCAAGTAGGAAAAGTGTTGACGGTTATGACAATTACATCACGAGTTATCCCATTATTCTCAGGGTTAATTGCTGACAAAATAGGCTATATCATTATGATGATAGCCGGTTTATTTTTGAGAGGAATCGGATTTATCGCTTTAGGAATATGCTCTGATTTCTATACAATTTCTATTTCTTCTGCACTTATTGGCTTCGGAACTGCATTTTACGAACCTGCTGCGCGCGCCATATTCGGTTCACAACCAGCTCATTTGAGAAAAAATTTATTTACATATTTAAACCTTAGCTTTAATTGCGGTGCAATAATCGGACCAATTGCAGGAGGGTTCTTACTCTTACTTGATCCAATCTATGCCTTCTCTCTAACAGGATCACTTATGCTGTTATTCGCTTTTATCTTTTACTTACTTAAAAATCACTTCCAAGTCACTACTGAAAACACGTCTATTACATTAGGAATACAGGCCATCTTACAAAACAAGTCTTTCCTTCTGTTTTCCTTTATCATGATTTTCTTCTATATTATGTTTACTCAACTTACTGTCGCACTTCCACTTCATATGAAAAACATTAGTAGTAGCAATCAACTTGCTACACTCGTTATTACGATAAATGCGATAACAGGCGTCATATTTATGGTATTATTCCGAAAATTATTCCACAAATACAACACACTTTCAATTATTAAATACGGTGTTTTATTAATGAGTATTTCCTTTTTACTCATTCCTTTATTTCAACACCCATATTGGCTCTTTATTTGTGTAATTTTATTTACAATCGGTGAAACACTCGTATTACCTAACGCTGATATCACTATTGCAAATTACAGTAATGAATCATATACAGCCACTTTCTTCGGATTTTATCAACTATCACTCGCATTTGGTTTTATCATTGGTAATTATACCGGTACATCTTTTACATCCAACTTAAGCGGAATGTATACACCATGGCTTATTTTTGGCGGAATAGGACTTATTGGTTTTATTTCACTACATATTTTGAATATAAAAAAAGTGGCCTCTAAAGAGGATATACACCTATGTAATACAAGCGACCTATAACGAAAAAGATTCGACCATCATCTTTGACAGTCGAATCTTTTTATTTTTCATATTCAAGGTGATTATGTCTTTTACAACCAAATAAATAGCAAGCCCCTATATAATCAGTTTCAAACTCTAATCCTGGAACGTATCCAGATTTGATACGTTCTACCATTGTTTTATAACAATTATTCTCTTCTGTATATTCCTCAATTAACTCTTTCTTATCATTTTCTGTCCAGTTTTCTTCTACTTCTTCATTCTGAACATCTTCTATTTCTGCTGTTTTCGCTTCGATACATTCCCGTATAACTTCATTTATACGGGAGAAATTATTCGTTTTATATAGAGCATACACAAATCTACCAATCCAATTAGGACTTTTCCAGCATTCTTTATATCCCTTTTCGAACCATTCAATTGCTTCTTTATAGCAATTCAACTCAACATATAAATCTGCTACATTAATTTCCCCTAAAAAATTATCAGATTCCCTGTTAAAAGTATCTAACTTCTCTTTTGCTTCTGTCGTTCGTTCTAAATCAATTAAACATTTTACATAGCTATACATGATATAGTCCGAATCCCCTGCAACTCGCAAGAAAAAGTCTGAAGCTTTTTCCAGCTCTCCAAGGTTATAATGCGCTACAGCTACATTATGATATGCTTCATCTGATGGTTGAATCGAAATAGACTTTTGTAATGCTTCTTTCGCTTCTGTCCATTTTTCTTGTTTCATGTAAATGTCCCCTAAGATGTTATAAGGAAAGTATGAAGAAGGATTAAACTTAACAACTTCTCTTATTAATTCAAGAGCTTTATCATCATTCTCTTCCTCATAAAAGTACATCCAAGCCAGATTATTGAGAGATTGTACGTCTCTAGATTCATGTACTGCTTGTTGAAACAGTTCCATTGCTTCCTCATATTTATTTTGTTCAAACATTTCAATTGCCTTCTCATTAATGTTCAAATAACTACCTCCGAAGTAAATGAATTCATCTATTCCCTATCATTATTGTAAAATATAAAAATTATAATTTCTATAAAAAATTTCTTTCTCTCGTCTACATTTCGATTGAAATAGAAGCTAAAATATACGAATTTACAAAAATCAGTAAATTTTTCATTCTCCCTTAAATTGGATATACCTCCTGTTTCATTTTACATATTATGGTACAATTAAGAGGGTACTAACTAAACATTTACGCTCCGCACTAGTAATCTAGCAATACAAAAATCAAAAATCACATGGAATTGAGGGATGTTATGAAACAGAAATTAGCTGTTCTTCTATTCACTGGAATCATATTATCAGGATGTTCAACTATAGCAGAGAATTCTTTAGAAAGCGGGAAAGGCAGTATGGAATTATTAACACCAACGATTACAGCAAAAGACAATGAATTAGAAATTAAAACTAAAGGCATTGATGAAAATAAAGTAACTTTTATTTATGTTGCTAATAAAAAAGTGTTGGAACAAAAACTAAAAAATGGTGAATCCTACAAACTTAACATTAAAGATATCGAACACGCTCATAGGACGGACTACAAACCAAAAGTTCAACTTTTACAAACGAAAGACGATGATGATGATGGAGAAATAGTAACCTTCAAACAAGTTAGATATACAGTTAAAAACTGATTTTAAAGTTGTTTCATTATAAATGTAACAAAAGAAAATATACTTTTAACAGTAGATAAATGTAGGGGGTGCTAACATGAAAAAACGATGGATTTCTTGGTGGATTGGTAACATATTTTGGATTATCGTTTTTGGAATATGGGCCGCTATTATTTGGCTACGAGATGTTGATGGTGCTGGTGTTATTCAAACACCTGAAATTAAATCAATATCACTTATCGTTTTATTAATCACGTTTATCATACCGGTATTTTTTCAAATTATATGGCTAATCATTAATTTGAGAATGAGTAAAAAACATAATTATACGATTTAGTTTTTTTGAATTAACAGATGAATATTTTTCATAAAAAAAGAGAGGAATCTACATCAAAATAGATTCCTCCCTTTTACATTTAGACTTATACTGCGCTTTTAATGCATCACTATTCCTCTTTTTTACGATGCATGTTCATCTTTCTTCTTCATTAACGCTCTTTTCTTCATCGCCTTCGTTAAATATCCACCCTTAAACGAGCGAATTTCATACGAAGACATAAACGCTTTCGGTGCAATTTCATTAATGATTTCTAAAAGCTCTTTCTCTCTAGAACGCTTTGCGACGATATCTAAGCGATAACGTATAGAATTAATACCTTCGCCTTCAAATACTGTAACGCCAAATCCAGAGTGACGTAACTCATCTACTAATTCATTACAACGGTCTAGTAAACTAACTTGATACGTAATATAACCAATTGCTAATTTATTCTCTATATAACCGCCTAATAACAGTCCCGCACTAAAGCCAATGACATAGGCAACGATGTTCATCCAATTTGATAAATCTTGAAACACAATACCTAAACTGACAATGTAAATAGCTCCTTCTAACAATCCAACACCAGCAGCGGATCTTGTTTGATTCTTTACAAGCAAAATCGTACGGATTGTTAATATTGGAACGTAAATAATTTGAAGCACAAAAATAAGTAGCGCTTGTAACATTGGTATCCACCTCTTTCAAAAAGTCTTTTGTCATAATAACATACATAACCTTTAGAAATCGATGGGTTTTTTAAAATTTTTTTATTATTTTTCATACTATTGAAAAACACAAAAAAGAAGCGTATTATATTTGTCATTAATTTGATTACTTGTATCATATCGCTAAACTAAAAAAGGAACCTGATTAGGTCCTTTTCATCATAGCTCTATATTTTTCGAAGCATGTTCTCTTTGCTTCTCTTCTTCTTTCACTAACTGCATATTTGCGTACGCTAAATTTGCAATCATTAAAAAGTGACCACCTAAAATACCTGTACCGAATGCCCACATTTCCATTTCATGCTCAATTTCATACATGATGATAGCTCCTAAAATAGCAGCTGCAAATCGGTTTAAAACTCCTAATCCAGGAGCCTTTTCCTTCATTACGATACTTTTCCCGAGTTTCTCCACTCTGCGAGCTAATAACCAAAGACAATAAGCACTTACTGCTAATCCAATACCGAACCCTGTCACTTGTTTTCCAAACGGAGTAATCGTCCACATAAGTAGTAAACCACTAAAGATCACATACAATTGTAATCGATATACACGTAAGGCTTCTTGAATCAAAATATCCGCTCCTAAGTTCTCATTTTTTGTACTTTAGAAGAAAAGCAGCAACTTACACAGTTGCTGCTTTCTCTTCTTCTTGTTCTTGTTCCATCTTACGAATTTCAACACGTTTAATTTGGTAAGCGTCTTTTTCTAACACTTTAAATTCATAACCTTCCGCCTCAACGTGTTGTCCTTCTTCGATTTCATGATTTTGCATCATAATCCATCCACCGATTGTATCCACATCATCTTCTTCGATGTGTAATCCAAATAAATCTTTCACTTCTGAGATAAGCACTTTTCCATCAACAATAATATGTTGCTCGTTCACATGTTGAATTGGTGGTGCTTCATCTTCATCATATTCGTCACGAATTTCGCCGACGATTTCCTCCAAGATATCTTCAAGCGTTACAATTCCAGCTGTTCCTCCGTACTCATCATATAAAACAGCCATCGGAATTCGCTTCTTCTGCATTTGAAGTAATAAATCGTGAATTGGAGTCGTTTCCATCACTTCAATAATCGGACGCATATACGAGCGAATAGATGATAAATCTTTTTGATCCTCGGTCATATATCGAATAAAGAAATCTTTTACGTTGACCATACCGATAATATCATCTTTATCTTCTCCAAAAATCGGATAACGTGTGTATCGCTCATTTTGGATTACTTTCATGTGTTCTTCTACTGAATCTTCCAGGTAGAAACCAACGATTTCTGTTCGCGGTACCATAATCTCTTTTGCAATACGATTATCAAATTCAAAAATGTTATTTACATACTTGTATTCAGCTTGATTAATTTCGCCACTTTCATAGCTATCTGAAAGGATAAGACGTAATTCTTCTTCTGTATGAGCTACTTCATGTTCTGAAGCTGGCTTTAAACCAAATAAACCAGTTATCACACGAGCTGAACCGTTCAATACCCAAATAAATGGATACATTACTTTATAGAACATCATTAATGGACCTGCCAATAATAACGTTACCCTTTCAGCCTTTTGAATTGCCATCGTTTTTGGAGCTAATTCTCCTACTACAACGTGTAAATACGTCATAATCATAAAAGCAAGACCAAATGTTAATACTGATGAAATAGAAGGATTTAAGTTCCATTTCTCAAATAACGGGTGTAATAACTTTTCAATTGTCGGTTCACCTAACCAACCTAATCCCATAGCTGTAACTGTAATACCTAATTGACAAGCAGATAAATATTCATCTAAATTTGTTGTTACCTTTTTCGCTGCTAAAGCACCGCGTTTTCCTTCCGCAACAAGCTGATCGATACGGCTTGAACGTATCTTTACAATCGCAAACTCTGCTGCTACGAAAAATCCAGTAAATGCGATTAAAATCGCAACCATGACTAAATTAAATATTTCCAATGAATCCCCTTAGTTAAAAAACTAAGGTGTCCACCTCCTGTATACTATAATGTTTTCTTATTTGTTTGTTAGAAAACATAGCCCGATACAAAAATTAAAGAGGTCGGATTTCACTTATTCTATAATAATAGAGCAAGTGTCTGTATTAAAGCTGTCGTTTGACCTGATAAAGATTTCGATATTTTTTCACGTTGTGAATCAGTCAATTCATCTAAAAGCGGTTTTAACTCAGTAAGCTCCACTTCTAATCGATGAATATGGTCTGTCACTTCATTCACTTGTTTCGAAACGTGTTCATTGATACCGAGCAGCTTCTTCTTCTCCTCGATTTTCTCTTTAATCTCACAAAGCGGCATATGCATTTCTTTGCACTTCTCAATAAATTGTAATGTCTCAAATGCTGTTTCGTCGTAATAGCGATAATTAGATTGAGATCGCTCCGCTTTTAAGATACCTAGATTCGTATAATAATCAATCGTTCGTTTCGACACGTGAGCCATGAGAGCCAACTGTCCGATTCGATACACCTTCCCAACGATCTTCCCCCCTTGTTTATATTACTTACATCATACAATACATAAACTGTACAGTCAAACGTGACGGTTTATTATTCACAATTTATACAAAATTCCAATCTCCTCCTATGATGATTCAATACGAGTAATCTACACTTATACAATAAAATTACTAAACTACTACCTAATCACTACATTATCTGCCACTTTTAACCTTTCTTATTTAAAAGCATATCCTACTAATAATGATTGCTTGTATAGGAGGGAATTAATATGAAAAAGACAATCATTTCTCATTTTTATAATGAAGAATACCTACTTCCATGGTGGCTTATGCATCACACGAAAATATTCGATCACGGCATTTTAATTAATAGAGGGTCTACAGATCGTTCCGTAGAGATTTGTAAACTATTAGCACCCCACTGGGAAGTACGAAATTCAAGATTTCTTGAGTTTGATCCAACTAATACTGATATTGAAGTGATGGAAATTGAAAGAGAAGTTTCAGGTTGGAAAATCGTTTTAAATACTACTGAATTCTTTTGTTGTAATAATACTGAAGAATTTTTTTCATCTCTTCATACACTAGGCCAAAACATGTATGCGATTAGAATGATTTTAATGATAGATAATCATAATTATAATTATTCAAAGCCTAGATATTCTATCCCCTTAGTAGAACAGCGATACCACGGTGTCTTCCCTTATAACCCAAATCTCGGATGTGCTTGGAGATTTATTCACAATCATCTAGACGGTGCATATTTACCTGGTAGACATCATTCGCGGCACGGATATATAATTTATGACTATCCTTCATTTATTTTAAAATTTTATTTTAGCCCTTGGAATGAACAATCAAAGGCAAGAAAATTACAAATTACACCTACCCTTTCAAAAAGGGGTGTTCAAATGGGACTTCAAACACATTACGGTCAATCTCCTGAAGTACTGGACATACGTTTTTTAGAGCTTAGTAACCTAACACAAGACCTCCGTCATAACCCTGAATATCAAGAATTATTCCCAAAATTCAAACCGTAATACTTTCTGCATCGTCATCACCTCAAACATTTTCATTCACTTAATCAAAAACAATCTCATTTGCATAAAACATGAATACTGTATAAATAATAAATTTTTATTTTAGGAGGAAAAAATGAAAGCTGTTATTCTTGCTGGTGGGTACGGTACAAGAATTGGGGAAGAAACACATTTAAAACCGAAACCTATGATTGAAATTGGAACAAAACCCATTCTATGGCACATTATGAGTTTGTATAGTCATTACGGAATTACTGAGTTTATTATTTGCTTAGGCTATAAAGGATATGCAATTAAAGAGTTCTTTCTAAATTACAACTTACACATGTCTGATTTCACAATACAGTTAAACGATAATACAATTACTAGCCATTCTCATCGTGTAGAACCATGGAAAGTTACACTAATCGATACTGGTGTAAATACCGAAACGGGTGGCCGAGTGAAAAAGATTCAAAATTATGTCGGAGACGAACCTTTCTGCCTCACTTATGGTGATGGATTAAGTAATGTAAATATAAAAGAACTTATTACATTCCATAAAAAACATGGAAAAATGGCTACTGTTACTGCCGTACAACCTCCTGGTAGATTTGGTTCTCTCATATTAGATAAACAGTCTGTAACATCTTTTCAAGAAAAACCATTAGGTGATGGCGGATGGGTTAACGGTGGATTTTTCGTTTTAAATCCTGAAGTTTTCAATTACATTAGTGGAGATAAGTCTGTTTTTGAAACAGACACTTTAGTTCAGTTAGTAAACAAAAATGAATTGACCGCATATCAACATTCTGGTTTTTGGCATCCGATGGATACATTGCGCGATAAAAATAAATTAGTCGAGCTATGGGAAAGTAATAGCGCTCCGTGGAAGGTTTGGTAATATGGCTTCATCATCTTTTTGGAATAAGAAAAAAGTATTTATTACAGGACATACTGGATTTAAAGGCTCCTGGCTCACCCTTTTCTTAAGTTCTTTAGGTGCAGAAGTAGTAGGCTTTTCTTCTCATCCCCCATCCATTCCTAACATTTTTGAACAAGGTAACGTAGCAAAAGAGTGCACGACAATGAAAGGCGATATTACAGATTACCATTCTTTATTTCATGCCATGAAGCAGCATAAACCTGACATAATATTTCATTTAGCAGCTCAGCCAATCGTAACCGCTTCATACAAAAATCCTATCGATACATTCAAAACGAATGTTTTAGGTACTGTCCACGTGCTAGAAGCAGCAAAGTCCGTCGAAAGCGTACGTGCCATTATTAATGTGACAAGCGATAAATGTTATGAGAATGACAGTAGTGGCGACCGAGCGTTCGTGGAAAATGACCGACTAGGAGGTTTCGACCCTTATAGCGCTAGTAAAGCTTGCGCTGAAATAGTGGCAACATCCTATCAAAAATCATTCTTCCGCACTAATACCCAGAAACTCGCCTCAGTCAGAGCTGGTAACGTCATCGGCGGTGGTGATTGGGCAGAAGATCGATTATTCCCTGATATCATTCGGGCATATTTGCACAATCATACTTTGTATATTCGAAACAAATATGCCGTCCGTCCGTGGCAACATGTTTTAGATCCTCTACATGGCTATATCCTTTTAGCTGAGAAACTTTGGAATGATGATAAATATGCAGAAGCGTGGAATTTCGGCCCAATGAATGAACCTAACAGAACCGTTCATGATGTCATTGAATCTGTAATAAAATTATGGAATAACCCACTAACAATCATTTCCTCCTCTACAAATACTCCTTATGAATCACCTGTTTTAACACTCGACAGTACAAAAGCAGTAAATAAACTCGGCTGGACTCCTAAGTTATCAACAGATGATGCTATCGCTTGGACTGTTGATTGGTACAAAAAATATGCATCTGGTGAAAATATAGAATCTTTCACACGACAACAAATCGATGCATTCAAAAATTTATAAGGGGGCTATAAAATGGAACAGAAAAAATGCCGTTTTTGCCACTCATTACTAACCAACACTTTTTTAGATTTGGGCGTTTCCCCTCTTGCTAATTCATTTGTAGCTCCTGAAAGCTCATATAAAATGGAACCTTTTTATCCGCTGCACACATTTGTTTGTAACTCTTGTTTACTCGTACAGCTAGATGAATTTGAATCCCCACAAAATATTTTTCATAACTATTTATACTTCAGCTCTTACTCCTCAAGTTGGCTACTACACGCTAAACAATACGTAGAAATGGCGATTAAGCGTTTCAACTTAACGAAACATTCAAAAGTGATTGAAATCGCAAGTAACGATGGGTACTTATTACAATACTTTAAAAAAGAAAATATCGAGACATTGGGAATTGAACCCGCGAAAAACGTAGCAGAAATTGCTATCAAAAAAGGAATTCCTACTCATGTAAATTTTTTCAGTAATGACTTAGCAAAAAAATTGCCACAAGCTGATTTAATCGTCGCAAATAACGTATTAGCACACGTTCCGAACTTGCATGATTTTGTCGCTGGTTTAAAAACACTATTAAAACGTGATGGCACGATAACAATTGAATTCCCGCACTTATTAAACCTTATATCCTTTAACCAATTTGATACCATCTACCATGAACACTTCTCCTACTTCTCACTTATAAGCCTTCAAAAAGTTTTAAGTTATCATCATTTACAAATTGTTGATGTAGAAGAACTTTCAACGCATGGTGGTTCCTTACGGATTTTTGTAAACCATCTAAATGCCCAATCAACTATCCATTCCAATGTTACAAAATTAATTCAAAAAGAAGTCGACCACGGGTTAGATACTTTAGATTACTATCTCCTTTTTTCTAAACGCATCGAACAATTGAAAATAAATATTTTAAAGTTTTTTATTGAAGCGAAAGTTTTAAACAAACAAATTATCGGTTACGGTGCTCCAGCTAAAGGAAACACCCTTTTGAATTATTGCGGGATAGGTAAAGAATTTCTAGCTTATACAGTAGATAAAAATCCTCACAAACAAAATCTCCTTTTACCAGGAACTCGTATTCCAGTAAAATCTCCAGCAGAAATTAAACGTACAAAACCGGATTACATTTTCATACTTCCTTGGAATTTGAAAGACGAAATTATGAAAGAATGCTCTTTCATTCGTGAATGGGGCGGTAAATTTTTAGTGACGGTTCCAGAAGTTGAGGTGATCGAGCCATGAAGAAAGTTGTTGTAACAGGTGGTAGTGGCTGGATAGGTAAATATGTTGTACATTCACTTATACAAAAGGGATATGAAGTGCACGCCACGTATAATAAAAATAACCCCTCTCACCTCCCTTGCCATTGGCATAAAGTAAACTTGCTTCGCGATGACGAAGTAAAACAATTCATTTCGGATGTTCAGCCTAGCCATCTCATTCACCTTGCTTGGGAAGCAGTGCCACCAGCATGCTATGTATCTATTAATAATTACTATTGGCTAAAGTCTAGTATTTCATTGATTCAACACTTCACAACATGCGGCGGAAAGCGTGTTGTCGTTGCAGGTACTGGCGCAGAGTACGAATGGTTTAACGGCGTATTATTTGAAGATTCACCGCTCCTTTCCTATAAAACCCCGTATTCTTTATGTAAAAATGCACTGCACTCCTGGCTAGAAACGTATGCACAACAAACAGGCCTCAGCATGTGTTGGGGCCGCATTTTTCATATGTATGGACCTCACGAACAAGGTAATCGGCTCGTTTCTAACATTATCACTTCCTTATTAAAAAATGAGGAAGCACTATGTACACATGGAAAACAATCGAGAGATTTCCTCCATGTGAGTGACGTCGCTGACGCTCTCGTAACAGTATTAGAACATGGCGTTACAGGCACCATCAATATCGCTTCAGGTCAATCTGTACAAATTAAAGAACTAGCTTCTATCATCGCTAAAAAGATAGGAAAAGAACATTTAATTAAACTAGACGCGATTCCTTTCTCTAAAGATGAACCTTTATTCGTCGGCGTTAGTGTAGAACGTTTAAAAACTGAAGTAAACTGGAAACCAACATACGATTTAAATACAGGAATAGAAGAAACAATTTTATGGTGGGAATCATTTATACAAAAACATAACGATATACGTCACTAAAACGTAAATCCTTCGTTCCTCTCGCTAATTCCTTATACCATTCTTCTAATCTTTCCGGCGTAATAATATGGTGCGTCCCCATTCCCCCATGCTTACTAGCTTCAGAAAGAGTCGGACCAATTTGTAACTTTCTCTTTCTCATCACATCGTTCCACGGACTAAACCCAAACCATAATATACAAGCAAGAGGTGGATAAATCATCGATTCATGCGCAGATAAATGTCTTCCAACCGTATAACTTCCATGCTCATGATTATGAATAAATCTACCTCTTCTCCATAACGGCCAATCTTCTGGTAAATAACCATGAAATCGCTGTTTCATTAAAGGTATTCCAAAGTTAAGGTCAGGATAGTTGCAGTTAGGATCATCAACCATAATAAGCCCGTCCAGCCAATACATCCTCCCCCCCAATTCATGTAGCGATTTCCAAAACTGATTTTTATCTTGCACGCAAAGAAACTCAGTCGTATTTAAAATCATTTTCCATCCTTGTACTTCTTGTTCTATCCTCATCACTTCATGATCTGTCGCATATGCATCAAACTCTGGATTTACAGAATCTCGCACCTCCCAATGCGGTGCGAATTTTTTACAAATCTCAACGGAACGATCTGTTGAACCTTTATTAATTAAAATACCATGATCAAAAAGTTTCGTATGATGCATAAGCCACCATGGCAATAAATACTCTTCATTGTAAAAATGTGAAATAACGGTTGTAGTTATAATAATCTCCTCCTCTTTCTCTATTAATCTACTTTTTATCCTACAACCAATATACTCATAAGCAAAAATATGTTTCCTAATTATCGGTCAAATATTATTATTAATATTTTTGTAAGTTTTCCTTCGGTACCCAGCCCTTCTCACCATCTCTTCCTTCGCACCAAACCCATCCATTCAATTCTTCTAATCCGATCAATCTTTCTCCAATACTCACATTTAATTCTTTCGCAGTATATTGTTTTATAATAATTCCCGTTCCATTCATATCTTTTCTTATAATTTGCTCCGGAACCCATCCTTTCCGGTCATATTTCTCTTCGTGACAAAACATCCAGTTTTCCCAATTTTCAGGACCAGCGTAACTCTCTATCATTTTCACTACATCCCCCTCTTCTAAGCGAATTGGATTAGGATAATTGCTAACATGTGATTTTATAACGATATATTTCATAACACTCTCCAATAATCAGAAAATTAAGTTATAATATCATTATAAAATTATGAAGGAGGAATGCACTCATGTACTACAACACTTCATTCGAAAACGATCAACCTGTAGGCCGTCTATAAACTAAGACGGGCTTATAACACATACACTATGCCTCGTCTTAGGGAACTCATATTACCCTAAAAATAGACGGAGGTACTTCAAATGAAACAAACCATTTTAGGAGCTATATGCTTATCACTAGCAGCAAGTATATGGGGCGGTATGTATGTTGTTAGCAAATACGTACTCGATTTCATTCCACCACTAACACTCGTTTGGCTACGCTTTATTATCGCTTTTGTTGTTTTATATGGCATTTTGAAACTAGCTGAGAAAAAGCAAAAGAAAAAAGTAACCATTCGCAAAAAAGATTGGCTCCTATTCGCTTGGATTGGATTTATCGGCTATTTCATTTCGATCACATGCCAATTTATCGGAACAAAATTATCCGACGCTCATACAGGCTCGTTAGTTACATCAGCTACACCTGCATTTATGGTTATATTTGCAGCGCTCATTTTGAAAGAAAAACTAACTGCTCGTAGACTTTTATCTACTATAATAGCGACAATCGGTGTCATTATCGTAATCGGATGGGATATTGAAATTGGCTCCTATTTTATTGGAACAATCATTTTAGTTGGAGCCGCTATTACGTGGGCTTTACTATCTATTTATGTAAAAATCGCTTCAATCCAATTTTCATCCTTAGTTATTACAACGTACGCAATTTTCTTTTCACTCTTTTTTATTACACCTTTTATGATATGGGAGCTACAAGCGGCCTCTATCGGAACAGTAAATACGTACGTAATATTAGGCGTATTATACTTAGGAATCGTCTCAACAGCAGGTGCCTTTTTCCTTTGGAATAAAGGATTAGAATTACTGGATGCAAGCATAGGTTCCTTATTTTTCTTCTTCCAACCTATCGTTGGATCGTTACTTGGTTGGCTCTTATTAAATGAAACATTAAATAGTAACTTTTTTATTGGTGGTATTCTTATTATATGTAGCGTTTTCATTACTACTTTTGAAAAGAAATAAAAAGCAGGCAGAGATTCTTAGTCTCTGCCTGTTCGCATTATTGGATCTTGGTCGTGAAAACCAATACAAATCGGTATATTATTTTGCACTTCACTACGTACACTTATAAAACTACACAGCGTTTTAGCAATTAAATATAAAGTGATACCAATTGCTTTTTCACTTGTGTCAAAGCCATTTTCATTATACATATCCGCTAATTCTACAGACTCCGGTCCCTCAACATCATATGTCCATTCAGAAGCCCAATCATCATCCTCTTCTTCAAGTGGAGCATACTCCTCACAAATATAAAACTGACTAGTCCACTCGTTATCAAGGTCATACTCAAAATAAATCGCTTTTGCTTCTTCATTAGTAGCCATTTCTACAGCTGCATCCAAACCTACTCGAATACTTACCTTATATGACTCTACATCAATTACTTTAATTCGTTCTGCATATTCTGTAGACGCCAACATGCAACAAATATCATAATACTTCGCTTCTATTTGCTCTACTGCTAACGAAAAGACATCCTCTTGCATCTCTTCTAAATACTGAAATATATCCACACTAAATACTCCTCACTCTTTACGCACTCCAATGCGATGGACGAGACAATAATTTCGGTAATTTCGTATGTTTGTCCCCTCTAGCAGCATTAACTTGAACTTGCGTCAGAAAAATACTATTAGTAAAATCAGCCCCGCGAATATCTGCATCTCGCAAATCTGCTCCGATGAGATCTGCTCCTCTTAAATCTGCACCATTTAAGTTAGCCGCAATTAAGTAAGCTCCTCTTAAATTTGCACCTTGTAAATTTTTCTTTTTCAGATTCGCTCCCATAAGGTCTGCTCCGCGGTGAATGATTCGTTTCTTACGCGCAGTATTCATTTCCTTCCATACTAATTCGCTCGTTTCTAAAAGAAGAATGTTCACCTCTGCCCTATGCATTGGAACATTTATTTTCATTAACTCATCTGGATTTAAATTCGAAAGTCGCTCTGTCTCCTCAATTGCGGTCTCCAGCTCTTTATGAATTGGCTGTGTTGCCTTTAAAAGAATCGCTTCATTCAAATACCAAAGCATTTCATGAAGTTGATGCATAACCGGAAAAGCATCGTACATTTTTCTTGCATGCTTTGCATCTTCCCTCCAATCAATCCCTTTAAACGTACCCTGAGAAATCTTCTGCCCAGCACCGAAACATTCAAATACTGTACAACCTTTATAACCTTTTCCTCTAAGATTTTTATGTATACTACATTTAAAATCTGATTGTAAGTTGGAACACGGTTTACCACCATCTTTATTCACTGCAAAATCTACCGATGCTGCAAACGGTAATGCAACGCAACATAGACCGAAGCATTTTTCGCAGTTTGCTTTTAAATGATCGTTATGATTAGTCAAAATCTATACCCCCTGTTGTCTTTTGACTATTTCATAATATTCCAACTGTAATAAATAATCAATTTTAAAATAAACCAGCATCTTTCGTTTCAATTCATAACTTTATCATTCGATTTCCTTTCAATTGAAAAGGACTATTTCTATTTAATGAATTATAATTGAATTATAAATTTTCTAACTAAAAAGGAGACTTATTATGGCACTAGAAATGAAAACAAACTGTCAAATTTGCGATCAATCGCTCGAACAAAATTCTGAAGCATACATTTGTGTATATGAATGTACATTTTGCGCACCATGTACAGAAGAAAGACATAACGTTTGTCCAAACTGCGGCGGCGAATTAGTACGTAGACCGAAAAAGAAATAATAAAAAGCAAAGCGATATCGCTTTGCTTTTTATTATTTTCTGAGTTTATGAAATTATATCGAACACAACTTAAACATTTACAAACTTCACACAAACAGGCTCTGGCACAGCAACATCAGATTGTAAAAGTGTTAACTTACCTGTAGATTCATCTCTTGAAAATAACACAAGATTATGTGACTTTTCATTTGTAGCAACAAGGAACTTTTCAGTAGGATCTAATACAAAGTCTCTTGGCCAATTTCCTTCTGTAGATGTGTGTTCAACAAATGTAAGCTGACCTGAATTTTGATCTACGCTATAAACAGCGATACTATTATGACCACGATTACCTGCATATACAAAACGGCCGTCAGAAGAAATATGAATCGCACTTCCTTGATTATTTTCATCAAACTCTTCTGGAACAGTAGAAATATACTGTAATTCTGTAAAGGATCCTTCTGCAGGATTATAGGTTAACACAATAACCTCTGAACTAAGCTCCGTCATCACATATGCATACTTTCCATTCGGATGAAAAGTAATATGTCTTGGACCACTTCCTGGATTTACAGATAAACGATTCACTTCTGTTAATGTACTATCTTTTACTTCATACGTAATTATTTTATCTATCCCTAAATCAACGCCCACTACATATTTTTCATCAGGAGTGTACCCCGCGTAATGTGCATGTGGTTTTTCTTGTCTTTCTTTATTCGGACCTGAACCTTCATGTGCCATAATAGATGAAGCAGGATTTACAGTTCCATTTTCTTCATTTATTTCAAAAGACTCAATCGTTCCTTTATGGTAATTCGCTGTAACTACTGTATGATTTCCACTATCAACACTAATATGACAAGGAGAAGCACCTTCTACTACTTGTCTATTTTTCGCTTTTAGTTCTCCAGTATGACTATCAATGGAATACGCAGCTACACCGCCAGATTCGCCTTCCTTAACAACGGAATAGAGATATTCATTATTTCGGTTAATCGTTACATATGTAGGGTTATCCAGCTTAGCGGCAAGTGTTACATTACTAATTTTTTTTGCTTCTACATCTAGCGTAAATTTATATATTCCTTCGCTATTTTCTTTCGTGTAAGTTCCAACATATCCAATAAACTCTTTGTTATCCTTCATTTTCATAACCCTCTCTCCCTATATTTTTCGTTCATCATGCTTCTTAAAATATTTTATGTTGAAAGAGTATCCTAAAAAATCGGAGTACCTCTTTATACGTTACCATATTTTCTTGGTAACTAGCTTTTAAACCCACTTTTTTTGGTACGCTGCTATACTTTCATATTCTTCTTCCAATTGACGAGACAGACGAATATAGATTGGTGTTAAATCTTTATACTTTTCCACACTTTCCATGTTTGGTTCATGGTGGAAATTCGCACCTACCATTTCAGAAACTACATGCAACGTATCTACTTCACCTAAACTATATAAACCGAGGATTGCAGCTCCTAAGCAAGAGCTTTCAAAACTTTCCGGAACATATACGTCTTGATGGAAGATGTCCGCCATCATCTGTCTCCAAAGCTCCGACCTTGCAAAGCCGCCTGTCGCTTGAATTTTTTTCGGTTCGCCAATTAACTCTTTTAAAGCGAGAAGAACCGTATATAAATTATAAATTACTCCTTCTAAAACAGCACGGATAAGATGTTCTTTCTTATGATGCAATCCGAGTCCAAAGAAAGATCCTCGTGCATTTGCATTCCATAAAGGAGCTCTTTCCCCTGCTAAATACGGGTGAAACAATAAACCGTCAGATCCAGGATTCACTTTTGCTGCTATTTCAGTAAGTACTTCATATGGATCTTTCCCTAAACGCTTCGCAAGTTCAATCTCTGAAGTACCCAATTGGTCACGAGCCCATCTGAAAATCATACCGCCGTTATTCACTGGTCCACCGATTACCCAATGGTCTTCAGTTAACGCATAACAAAAAATTCTACCTTTTGGATCTGTTACAGGACGATTTGTTACAGCACGTATCGCACCGCTTGTACCAATTGTAACAGCCACAACACCAGGATCAATTGCATTTACACCTAAATTGGATAGGACTCCATCACTCGCTCCTACTACAAAAGGCGTAGAAACAAGTACATTCATCTCTTTGGCAAGCTCTTCATCTAATCCTGTTAAACTGTGCGTTGTTGGAACAAGCTTTGAAAGCTTTTCATCTGTAATTCCCGCAACATGTAAAGCCTCGTCATCCCATTTTAAAGATTTCAAATTAAACATCCCTGTTGCTGACGCTATAGAATAATCAATTACATACTCTTTATATAACTTGTAAAAAACATATTCTTTAATAGAAATGAATTTATAACTTTTTGCGAATAACTCTGCCTGCTCATTCTGTAGCCAAACTAATTTCGAAAGTGGTGACATCGGATGAATTGGTGTCCCAGTACGAAGGTAAATTTCATGACCATTCATATCATTCTTTATTTTCTCCGCCCAGCTTGCACTTCTATTATCTGCCCAAGTGATACATCTCGTTAACGGCTCTCCCTTTTCATCTACGGCAATGATACTATGCATTGCCGAGCTAAAAGAGACACAAAGAATATCACTTGGCTGTACACTACTTGATTGTATAGTTTCTTTAATCGTATTTATTACTGCACGAAAAATTTCTTCTGGGTCTTGTTCTGCTATTTCAGGTGTAGGAGAATATAAAGGATATTCAATTCCATGACTTGCAATAACAGATCCATCAGTAGAAAATAGAACTGATTTTGTACTAGTTGTCCCAATGTCTACACCAATCATATATTTTGAGCTCACCATTTCTTCCTCCTAACAAAAATCCCTACAGTATCCTAATCATATAAGAACCATAAAAATATATTTATTTTATCTGTTCATAACGTTATGTGCTAAAGTTGTCTCTCTCAATTCATATAAAAATATCCTTATTATTTTAAACAAACATATCGAGTAGTAAAACTCCTCCAAAAGCGATAAATGAAAGTAACGTTTCTAATACTGTCCATGTTTTAAATGTTTCTTTCACTGTTAACCCTAGGTATTCTTTTACCATCCAAAAACCAGCATCGTTTACGTGTGAAAACATTAATGCTCCTGCACCTGTTGCAATAACGAGTAACTCTAAATTCACACCTGTCGTATTTTCAACGATTGGTGAAACGATGCCCGCCGCTGTTGTTAAAGCGACTGTCGCTGACCCTGTCGCAATTCGAATTAATCCAGCTACTATAAATGCTAATACAATTGGAGATAGTGCTAAATGCTCAGACATTTGAGCAATAGCATTGCCTACACCACTATCGATAAGAATTTGCTTAAATCCCCCGCCGGCACCAATAATCGCAACAATTGAACCGATTGGTAATAAGCTATCTTCTGTTACCTTCTTAATAGCCTTTTTATCGATACCTTGGCGAAATCCAAGAAAATAAAACGCTGCAAAACATGCAATCAATAGTGCAATGATAGGACTACCGATTAATGTGACAGTCTTCATCAAAGTAGTAGAAAGAGGCACATAAGGAGCTGCTGCAGCTAAAACCATTAACATAACAGGTAACAAAATAACTAAAAATGAAACTCCTATTCCTGGTAATTTCGTTGATTTTGTATTTACACGAATCAATTCTGGCTCATTTTCAGGAATTACACGTTTGTGAATCCATTTCGCAAATATAGGACCTGCAATAATCGCTGCAAAAAATGTAATAATGAGTGAATACATTAGTACCTTCCCAAGATTCGCTTTATAAATACCAATTGCTACAATTGCCCCTGGATGCGGAGGAACAAGGCCGTGTACGACAGATAGCCCAGCAATTGCTGGTAATGCTATCAATAAAATATTTTGTTTCGTTGTTTTATGAATTGAAATTACTAACGGTAGTAATATTAAAATACCTACTTCAAAAAACACCGGGATTCCAATAATAAAACCTGCAATTAACATAGCCCATGGTAAGTTTTTTATCCCAAAGGATTTTATAAAGAACTCTGCCACCTGCATTCCAGCACCTGACTCTGCCATCATTTTCCCTAAAATTGTACCTAATACTAAAATACCTACTAAATGCCCGAGAACACTTCCAACTCCCGTTTCATAAGCACTTACTATTTTATCCATTGGCATTCCAGACATAATTGCTAAAAACAAACTTGCAATCGTTAAACTAATAAACGCATGCCATCTCCACCACGATACCCCTAAAATAACAATTACAATTGATAATAATGTAATAATTAAAAGGTACATATTCATACTCAATCCCCCTTTATGTAAACCCTTTCATAAATACTATATAATGAAAAGAACCTATATAGTTCTTACTTGAGTAAAAGATACCTTTTCATATTGCTATACGTTTAAAAGCATCTTCACATCATAATGATTTATATAAAAAGAATCTCCCTTATTAGAGATACACTATAACTCATCTCTCTAATAAGGGGATTTCTCTTTCATAATTATAATGTTATTGTGATAAACGCTTCGCGCGATCAATTTTTCCTTTTTTAAAAGTGAATGACACTTTCATCTCTGCTTTTTTCACGTAGTAAGACTACAAAATCAGGATCCAGTTTAAACGATGAAGTTACTTAGGATTTGTCCTCTCATGAAAAGCAATTTTCGGAAAGCACCTTCACTTTCATGCATTATAATTTAGGAGCTTTCGCCCAATCCGCAGCAAATTTCTCAATACCTTGGTCTGTTAATGGGTGCATAGCAAGTTGCTCGATTACTTTATAAGGGATTGTTGCAATGTGAGCACCTGCCATCGCTACACGAGTTACATGATCTGGATGTCTGACAGAAGCCGCAATAATTTGTGTATCTAATTGATGAACATCGAATAATTCAGCAATTTTAGCAACTAATAGTACACCATCTTCAGAAATATCATCTAAGCGTCCTAAAAATGGAGAAACATACGTTGCACCTGCTCGAGCAGCTAAAAGTGCTTGGTTCACAGTGAAAATAAGTGTAACGTTCGTTTTCACACCTTTTTCAGTAAGATAGCGACAAGCTTCTAATCCTGCTAGCGTCATTGGAAGTTTTATCGTGACGTTTTTATCGCCACCGTTAATTTTAATTAATTCTTCTGCTTGAGCAATCATTTCTTCAGCTGTAACAGCATCTGGCGTTACTTCTGCCGAAACAGACTCAACTTTAGGTACTGCCTGACAAATTTCTGCGATACGGTCTTCAAACTTAACGCCCTCTTTTGCTACTAAAGAAGGATTCGTTGTAACACCAGCTAAAACTCCAAGTTTATATGCTTTTTTTATGTCCTCAAGATTTGCAGTATCAATAAAAAATTTCATGATCAATTCCCTCCAGTTTTTAAACGTTGATGAGTTACATGTTTAATATGCTTATCCCGTAAAAGCCCGATTGATGTGGAATAAAGCCCCTACTTATTAAAGTTTCACTTTATTTCTTTTCTACTGCATGTCCGCCAAATTCATTGCGCAGAGCTGCTACAACTTTTCCTGTAAATGTATCATTGTCTAATGAGCGGTAGCGCATTAATAGAGACATTGCGATAACAGGAGTTGCTGTTTGAAGGTCTAATGCTGTTTCTACTGTCCATTTTCCTTCACCAGAAGAATGCATAACACCCTTAATTTCATCCAGTTTTGCATCTTTAGAAAATGCATTTTCTGTTAATTCCATTAACCAAGAACGAATGACTGAACCGTTGTTCCATACTCTTGATACTTTTTCATAATCGTAGTCAAATTCACTTTTCTCTAGAATCTCAAATCCTTCACCAATAGCAGCCATCATACCGTATTCAATTCCGTTATGAACCATTTTTAAGAAGTGACCACTACCAGCTTTTCCAGCATATAAGAATCCATTTTCTACAGAAGTATCGCGGAAGATAGGTTCAACGATGTCCCAAGCTTCTTGATCTCCTCCAATCATGTAACAAGCACCATTACGAGCGCCTTCCATTCCGCCAGAAGTTCCTGCATCCATAAAGTGAATGCCATCTTTCTTTAATTGTTCATATCGGCGGATAGACTCTTTATAATGTGAATTACCTGCTTCAATTAAAATATCTCCTTTTGATAAAAGTGGTGTGACCTCATCAATAACAGAATCAACAACAGCGTGTGGTACCATTACCCAAAGAATTCTTGGTGTTTGTAATGACTGAACAAGTTCACTTAAACTAGATGTACCTGTAGCCCCGTACTCTTTCATTTCTTCCACTGCACTTGCATTTAAATCAAATGCTGCTACTTCATGTTTATGATCCATTAAATTTTTCCCTAAATTTAATCCCATTTTACCTAACCCAATTAATCCTACTTGCATAATATAATTCCTCCTCAAATTATCTTTTATTAAAAATTCATATCACTACAATCTGGAATACCTTTCAGCACTGAAATGTTAGTATGTACAGAAAGGTATTCACAGTCATAGCTTAAGAATTCAACACATTTTTTGTAATTTGAACAACATTTTCTGTCGTAAATCCAAATAGATTCATGACTTCAGCTCCAGTTCCTGAAGCTCCAAATGTTTCAATTGATAGTACTTTTCCTTCTTGTCCTACATAACGTTCCCAACCTAGAGATACACCCATTTCAAGAGATACTCGTTTCGTTATAGAAGACGGAAGAACGGATTCTTTATATTCGTTCGATTGGCGATCGAATAACTCCCAGCTCGGCATTGCAACGATGCGAACAGAAACTTGATCTTCTTCTAATTTTGCTTTCGCACTAGTAGCTAAGGATACTTCAGAACCTGTCGCAATTAAAATTACATCCGGATTTTCATTCGTTTGTGTTAATACGTAAGCTCCTTTAGAGAGATTCTCTATGTTCGCTTTCGTTTCATTAAACACCGGTAAATTTTGACGGCTCAGTACTAAAACGACTGGACCATCCGGTTGCTGTAAAGCATACGCCCAAGCACTTGCTGTTTCATTTGCATCTGACGGACGGATAACTGTTAGACCAGGAATTGCTCGAAGCGCTGCCAATTGTTCAATTGGTTCATGCGTTGGACCATCTTCTCCTACAGCAATCGAATCATGTGTAAATACGTAAGTAACAGGTAACTTTTGCAGTGCAGCCAGTCGAATCGATGGACGAAGGTAATCATTAAATACAAAGAATGTACTTACGAAAGGTTTTACTCCTCCATGGAGAGCCAGTCCATTCGCTGCCGCGCCCATTGCGTGTTCACGTACACCGAAGTATATATTTCGTCCGGCATATGATTCTACTGCATATACTGCTTCACCTTTTATATCTGTCATCGTAGAATGAGAAAGATCCGCACTTCCACCGAAAATAGAAGGAATCGATTTCACATAATGATTAATAGCTTCCCCACTTGCAACACGAGTGGAAATCGTTTTTTCAATATCAAAGGATAGAATGTCTTTCGCTTCAATTAAAACATCACCTGTAATCGCTTTTTCTAATTCATCTGCTAGTGCAGGGTTCGACTCTCTGTATGAATTGAACTGCTCATTCCAGTCATTTTCTTTTTCAATACCTTTTTGTTTCAGTTCATTAAAATGAGCTTTTACTTCTTCAGGTACAAAGAAATCTTCCTCGTAACCCCAACCATACACTTGTTTTGTCGCTGTTGCCTCTTCTACTCCAAGCGGATTACCATGTGCTTTGTTCGTTCCAGCAACTTTTGGACTTCCATACCCTATAATAGTTCTAATTTCTATAAGAGTAGGTTGATCCGTATTTTCTTTCGCTGATTGAATAGCTTTTGTAATAGCATCGACATCGTTTCCATCTTCAACTCTTACATATTGCCAATGTACAGATTCTGCCCTTTTCTGAATATCTTCAGAGAAAGCAATGCCTAATTCACCATCAAGTGAAATTTCATTTGAATCATACAGTACAATTAACTTGCCAAGTTTCATATGTCCTGCCATTGACATCGCTTCATAAGCGACACCCTCCATTAAGTCACCATCTCCGACTAATGCGTACGTATTGTGATCTATAATAGAGTGACCATCCTTATTGAACTTCGCTGCTAAATGAGCTTCTGCCATTGCCATTCCGACAGCATTAGCAATCCCTTGTCCTAACGGGCCTGTCGTCGCTTCAACTCCAGGAGTATGACCAAACTCAGGATGTCCTGGTGTTTTACTATTTAACTTTCTGAAGTTTTTCAAGTCATCAATTGAAACGTCATATCCAGCTAAATGAAGTAAGCTATACAGTAGGCTCGATCCGTGTCCCGCTGATAAAACGAATCGATCACGGTTAAACCATTTCGGATGATTAGGATTGTGATTTAAATGATTCGCCCATAATGCATAAGCCATCGGTGCTGCTCCCATCGGAAGACCTGGATGACCTGAATTTGCCGCATTAATAGCATCAATTGATAATGTACGAATTGTATTCACTGCTAATTGATTTATGTTTTGTGTCATAGTAATCGTCCCCCTACATGCTTTCATGAAAGAAAGTACTTATTTTTCCGTCTCTTGATCTAACCACCATTTAAATCCACTTTCTTGCAATAATTCATTAGACGCATCTGGACCATATGAACCAGACTCATATTCATGAAGTGGTAATAAGTTCTCCTCGAATGCTTCAAGAATTGGTTGTACCCATTCCCATGACAATTCAACTTCTCTCCAATGTGCAAAGAATGTAGCGTCTCCACTCACCGCATCATGAATGAGTCTTTCATACGCTTCAGGTACTCCCACATCCGCTTGCTCACAAGTAAAGTTAATACGCATCGGTTCAATTTCTCCATTTTTCAATGGATTTTTACTATTTAACTGTAATGAAACGTTCTCACCTGGACTAATTTCAATTATTAATAAGTTAGGTGCTGCATTTGGATTACTATCTTGATATTGCTGTTTTAACGTATTTTTAAATTCGATTACAATACGAGTAGACTTTTCTTTCATTCGTTTTCCTGTTCGTATATAAAATGGAACGCCAGTCCAAAATGGATTATCGATCCACAGGCGAGCAGCAACAAATGTGTCTATGTTAGAAGAAGGATTTACTCCTGGCTCCTCTTTATACGCTACAACTTGTCCGCCTTTTATTTCTCCTGAAACGTATTGACCGCGAACGATATGGTTTTGAACGTCTTCTTTTTTCACTTTACGAAGCGTCTCCATTACCTTTCGCTTTTCCTCTCGAATTTCACATGCATTAACCTTTTCCGGCAGATTCATAGCAGTCATCATTAATATTTGTAACATATGATTTTGAACCATATCTCGAATGGCTCCTGCCTGATCATAATATCCTGCTCTTTCTTCAACCCCAACTGTTTCACTAGCTGTGATTTGTACGTTCGCTATATGTTCTTTATTCCAAATAGACTGGAGAACAGGATTTGCAAATTCTAGTGCTTCAAGATTTTGAATCATCGGTTTACCTAAATAATGATCAATACGGTATATCTCGTCTTCTTCAAACGTGCGACTAAGTTTATCATTCAGCTCACGAGCAGATGCAAGGTCGTGCCCAAACGGTTTCTCAATCATTAGGCGTTTCCATCCATCCGTTTTATCAAGTCCGCTTTCCTTAATATTTAAAGCAATCGTCTCGAAAAATTCAGGAGCAACGGAAAGATAGAACATTCTATTACCTTTTATATGTAGCTCTTCTTCCCTTTCACGAACGACTTGTAATAATCTCTCATAGTCTTCCGGCTTACTCACATCTAATGGACAATAGCGAAAGTTATCTAAAAAAACTTCGAGTTCTGGAGTACCTTCTTCTCTATGACGGGAAAACGTCTCTATTGATTCTTTTATTCTTTCTTGAAAATCCACATGAGATACTTGACGTCTCCCAAGCCCGATAACGGATATTTGCTTTGGAAGCTTTTGATCTCTATATAAGTTATATAGTGCGGGGTAAATTTTGCGTTTCGCTAAGTCCCCTGTCGCTCCAAATAAAACAAAGGTCATTGATTCCAATTTCAGTCCCCCTCTTGTTGTATAATCCTTGTCAATATTTTAAAAATGAATTGTACAGAAGCCCCTGTTTTTATAAAAAAAACAAAGAGTTATCAAATTCCAATTCCTTTTATACCTTTCGCTTTCTAATTGTCCCCAATATTAATAGTGGCAATTCAAAGCACTTCTACCACAGATTACTTATTTATCGAACTCAACAAACAAATGTATATCCGATTACTTTTAGTAATTAAATAATCTTATGTCTAGTATATTAACCATATAAATTATTATCGTCAATAAAAATGTCTTGCATTACATACTATTTATTTCGTAATGCTTTTCTAAGTGTATTCCTAATTACCATTCATTTTCAAAGATAATGATTGATATAACAAATGTCAGTTTCATCAAAATCTTCAATCATTTTTCTATTAAACTCACGAGCAGACGTTACATGATAACCAAAAGGCTTCTCTATAATAAGACGGTTCAATCCTTTTGTAGCCCACAATCCACTTTCCTTAATATTTAAAGCAATGACATCAAATACTTCTGGTATAACAGATAGGTAAAACATGCGGTTTTCAGGAATGTTTAATTCTGTTTCACGCCTCTTTACAAGACGCAACAAATCTTGATAGTCCTCTATATTCGCTGTATTTAATTGACAATAACGAAATGTGCTAATAAATTCTTCTACTCCTAATTTATCATCAGTAGATCTTCTAGAAAATGTAGCAAGGGATTGTTCTACCTTTGTTTGAAATTCCACATCTGACATTACCCTTCTGCCGATACCGATAATCGAAATAGATTGTGGTATATTTTGATTACTAAATAGCTTATATAAAGCAGGATAAATTTTGCGTTTCGCTAAATCCCCTGTCGCTCCGGATAAAGTGAAACTTTAATCAGTGGGGGTTTTGTTCATCCCCACTGATTATTAGTTGAACCAATCGGGCTTTTACAGGCAGTTGCCCCCACCTAACTTCTATGATATCGCTGAATTTTGAGGTGGGGGTCTTACTGCCTGTTAATGCGGGGTAAAAGAAATGTCATTGAATCCATTTGTTCTCTCCCTTTTAAAACAATTGCTAGAATAGAATATATAAGTTCATTCGCTACTTAGCACAATACTGTCTCTAAAACCTCATACTTTACCAATGTTTCTTCAATACAATTTTCCCAAGAGCACGTTCTGACTCACTTATGTGGTGTGCTTTTTTTACACCTTCTACATGTAAAGGCAACACATGCGTGACAACAGGTTTAATCTTCCCGCTCTCAATTAATTCTGTAATAAGAGAAAGTTCATATCCGTTAGGTTCAGTAAATATATGGTCACTCTCAATATTTTTCTCTCTTGATATCTCGGTTTGCGGAATTTTCATACCTTTCGGACCATAAATAGACGCTAACTTTCCATTTGGTGCAAGTACTTTATAACTATTCTTTAGTACATCCCCACCTAACACATCAAATACAATATTGTAATTATGCAAAAGCAAAGAAAAGTCTTCCGTTTTGTAATCGACGACAGTATCAGCGCCTAGATCCTTTACAAATTGCATGTTTTTCGTACTAGTCGTAGTTGCAACATGTGCACCGAAACTTTTCGCTAGTTGAATAGCAAACGTACCTATCCCGCCAGATCCAGCATGAATTAAAACCTTATTACCCTTTTGAACATTAGCGAATTTCACTAAACTTTGCCAACTTGTCAAACCTACTAGAGGGATTGACGCCGCTTCCTCAAAAGATAGATTTCTCGGTTTTTTCGCTACATACTTCTCATCTACTGCCACGTACTCTGCATACGTACCATTTCGTTCAATATCTGGACGACTATATACTTCATCCCCCACTTTACATACTGTTACGTTTTTTCCTATAGCAGCAACTACACCTGCAACATCCCATCCTAAAACGAGCGGGAAGTCATAAGAAATTACGTCTTGAAGTAAACCCTCACGTATTTTCCAATCCACAGGATTTACACCAGCTGCATATACTTCAATCAGTACATCGTTGTCTTCCAATAGCGGTGTCTGCATTTCAATCTCTTGTAGTACACTTTTATCTCCATATTGCATAAGTCCTATTGCTTTCATTCTTTTCACTCCTTTACAAGGCTGAGAAATGCGGTAGCACTTCTTCTCCTAGCTCATCCAATACTTCGTCAGCTGGACGTTGACCATCAAATAGAGCAAGGAATAAATGATTCACACCAATACTTTTATATATATCAAGTAATTCAATTAGTGCCTTACGCCCTGTACGGTAACCTAAACGTATCGGTGTAGGACGTTCATTTGGATCTTCAGATAAATCTAAATGCATCGGTTGTATAAATGGTTTGAATACATCTGGATGATAATCCTCTACTAGTTCTCTCCATTGTCCAATTGCTCCCGCCTGATGCACCGGACTACGTGGATAATACATCCATCCATCTCCATGTTCAGCAAACCATTCCATATTTTGCTGACTAAAACCTGTAATAAAGGTTGGAACACGTTTAGACGGTTTTGGAACTAAATTCGCACCATGAACTTCTCCTAGTGTCGACTGGATAGACGGGAAGTTTTTATACAAAATTTCTTCCAAGTAAGCAAATGCTTCTCTAAACTTTTCACCTCGTGTTTCATGACTAACACCTAACGCTTTGAAATCGGCACGTCTGTCACCGGATGAAACGCCAAGCATAATTCTTTCTGGAAATAGTTGATCTAATGTAGCAATTTCTTTTGCTACACGCAATGGATGACGAAGTGACAACACTGTTGCCGACGTTCCAAATGCGATTTTCTCTGTCTTGCTTGCTAAATACGTCAAATAAATCATCATATCGTAAATTTGACCTGTTGCAGGATCACCAAAATCAGGGTCTTGCAGCAATACATCGCGAAGCCATACACCTGTAAAACCGTATTGTTCCGCTTTTTGTACTAACTCTACTTGTTTTTCCATCGTTGGAGCATGAAACTGATAATTTTCAATCGGAATGTGAACTCCTAACGTAAGTTGATCTTTCGCAAACATACGATTATATCCAAAATGGTTCGCAAACTTTTCCATGTGTTTCACTCACTTTCCCTCATTCATATAAACCTATACTTTTCATATTTCTTCTCAAAATTTATAAGCAACACTGCAACACCACATTGTTGCCGATTGTAATCGTTATAACTTTCTTTGTGCTACGAGTGTTATTATAAATCGGCCATAACATGAATAACAGTACGTACTTTAAAGTGATGTAGGCACTTTAAAGTACCTATACTAAGTGAGTAATAATAAATCATGCTGCAAAAATAACATCTACCCTTTCTTCAAAAAGCTTTACTGTTGCTTTTGCAAATACGTTTCATTATTTCACGTACTTTCCCTTTCTTTATATAAAATTGTTACTAACCAAATTCAAAATATTATACTTATTTTTCGTACTTTGCTATGCTATAACCACAAACAGGAGGTATAAACTATGAAAGCACAAATTATCCATTCTTTTGGGGGTTCATCTGTATTTCAATTAGAAGAAGTTTCAAAACCAAAACTTTTACCAGGTCATGTTCTAATCGATGTAAAAGCAACAAGTGTAAATCCAATCGATACAAAAATGCGTAGTGGTGCCGTTTCAGCAGTCGCTCCTGAGTTTCCAGCTATATTACACGGCGATGTAGCTGGTATTGTTATTGAAGTAGGAGAAGGTGTTTCGAAATTTAAATGTGGGGATGAAGTATACGGATGTGCCGGAGGTTTTAAAGAAACTGGAGGTGCACTTGCAGAATTTATGCTTGCTGATGCACGATTAATTGCTCACAAACCTAAAAATTTAACAATGGAAGCAGCTGCTGCTCTACCATTAGTTGCAATTACAGCTTGGGAATCTTTATTTGATCGTGCAAATATTAAACCTGGTCAAAATATTCTCATTCATGGAGCTACTGGTGGCGTAGGACACGTAGCCATTCAACTAGCTAAATGGGCAGGCGCTAAAGTTTTTACAACCGCTTCTCAGCAAAGCAAAATAGACATCGCCCATCGTCTAGGAGCCGACATAGCTATTAATTATAAAGAAGAATCTGTTCAAGAATATGTACAAAAACATACGAACGGAAACGGATTTGAAGTTATATTTGATACAGTAGGCGGCAAGAATCTTGATCATTCTTTTGAAGCTGCTGCGGTCAACGGAACTGTCGTAACAATTGCAGCTCGTTCAACCCATGACCTCTCTCCTTTACACGCAAAAGGACTCTCTCTGCACGTTACTTTTATGGCGTTAAAAATATTACATACAGATAAACGTGACGCTTGCGGGGAAATTTTAACTAAACTAACGCAAATAGTAGAAGAAGGACACCTTCGACCATTGCTAGATTCTAAAACTTTTACGTTTGATGAAGTTGCACAAGCACATGAATATTTGGAGTCAAATAAAGCAATTGGGAAAATAGTGTTGAAAAACGTTTGGTAACTTTCACTAAATAATACAAATAACAGCGGGATTGCTTCGCCTTATCTTTGTCTTAAGAGGCGTGCCACAATCTTAAAAGCTTTCCATCCTTTACAACAAGTAAAAAAAGAACAGCCGAATTTTTCTTATAGTAGAAAATTCGGCTGTTTGCATGTCGCAATTTGCTTTTTATATATTTCCATTAATAGATAAAATACAACTCATTTGCCTTACCATCTTTACCTTCAACAGAATATTATGTTGTTTTTAATTTTTTAAAACACACTACGTACTAATCCCCCGTCTATTCGCAACGCGGAACCATTAATTGCTGAAGAAAGTGGGCTGCTTAAGAACGTGACAAGATTGGCAATTTCTTCTGGTCGAATAAGTCTTTGAATAATAGAGGTTGGTCGATTCTCTTTCATAAATCGCTTCTCAGCTTCTTCTATTGTCAATTGCTCATTAGGATAAAGACTATTTAACATAGTCTCCACTCCTTCCGTTAAAGTCGAACCAGGCATTATAGTATTAACAGTCACATTCGTTCCTGTCGTCAGCTCAGCTAAACTGCGAGAAAGTGAGAGTTGCATCGTTTTAGTCGCACTATAGTGAGCCATTTCTTGAGATGGCATAATAGCTGCTTCGCTAGCAATAAAGATGACTCTTCCTTCTTTTCTTTCAATCATTTTTTTCAAGTACGAGCGAGTAAGTCGAACACCACTCATAATATTGACTTCAAACAATTTAAACCAATCTTCATCAGGGATATCAAAATATTCTACAGGTTCAAAAATCCCTAAGTTGTTAATAAGAATGTCTACTTCAGGGTACTTTTCAATCACATTTTGGCACCCTTGTTCTGTTCCTAAATCAGCTACTACAGGTTGAAGAATAGCATCCGGATACTGCGCTCGAATTTCGTTTATCGTTTGATTAACATTTTCTTCACGGCGTCCATTAATAAGTACAGTAGCTCCTTCCGCTACTAATGAAGTGGCAATTGCTTTTCCAATCCCTGCCGTAGATCCAGTAACCAGTGCTGTTTTTCCTTTTAATTGCATATGCATATAGATCCCTCCAAATTCATGTGCTACATGATTAACTTACGTTGGAATAAATAATTACGTTTATATTGTGGTTCACTTCTCTTATCTTTAACAGAAAATAAGCAGATCCACCCTTTTTTCGAAAGAGTATAAACGAAAATTATGTAGCTATTGGACTCTGTACGGAATTAAAAATCGAAATTATTATCATTTAGATCTACTCGATAATTCTGATTCTAATCATTGTCATGTTAAAAAATCACATCAACAGCAGAGTAAAGCTAAAACCAACTAATAAATACCATTATGATATATATTAACGATAAAGAAAATTACGCACTTTAAAGTTCCATAGGAACAAAAAAGTGCCCTATAAACTATAATTTCTAACTCCTTATATTTGCTAAAGTAGTATCTTTTTTTATCATAGAAAAGGTTGTAAAATCACACATTCTTACATACAGTTATAGGATTATTTTTATCCTAATTAACTAAAAACCATATAACACATTTGTAAAATAAAATTCTAAAAAAACCTTGCAGAAAAATTCTACAAGGTTTTTGCCTATACACACAAATTAATCACTATATTAAAATAAAAGGGTTTATAATTCATCGCAATATTATTAAATATAAGCTGCTTTAAAGGCTTGTTGGACAGCTTGTACTTCTAATGAGTCTTTACCATATAAGTTCGTTGCTACACGAATACAAGCTTCTTTTAATTCTTTAAAGTTAGAAGTCATATTTAATTCATCCGTATTTGCATAATAGAAAATATCAAACATTTTATCTTCTCCAATGCCATGTACGTTTACTCCATTATGGTTTCCACCACTAGCAATCAAGTAAGCTACTTTATTAATAATGCTAGAGTTCGTGTGTACACCACCATGATCGTGGTCAGCATCAATAGGTAAGTTATTATAATGTCTATAGTCCTCCGGATATCTAGAAGAGATAGATGATGGGTTTTTCATATCTCTAAAAATACGACCTGATTGTTCTCCCATTGTCCAATTGAACTTTCCGTTATTAGCATACTTTTCAACTGCTACTCCTAAAATATCAGATAGAGCCTCATTAATTGCACCAGCTTCTCCTGCATACTCAAGTCCAGACTCATTTCTTGTAACCGCGTGTGTAAATTCATGTCCTGCCACATCAAATGCTCTAACAATTGGATCTCCGTATACCAGCATAGCCCCATTACTAAATGCATTAAACCACTGCTTAGGATTCCCTTTATTCGTACCATTTGTGTTCCAACCATGAACGACAGAAATTACTTTTTGTCCGTTATTATCAAAGCTGTTACGGCCATATTTTTCTTGATAAAAATCATATACTTTCGTTGCTAAATAATGGGCACTAACTGCTTTAGGATCTGTAAAATTTGTAGAATTACTTGTTACTAAATCATCGAGATAACCCCATACATTTCTTCTATAATTATTATAATCTTTATAATTAGCAGTATATGTTTCAATTCCCTTACCACGAGAATAATCTGCAAGCATGTACGTTCCATCACTTCGCTGCGTAATTCCAAACGTACGATTAATACCTAAGTCATCTTTTCCTGTACCTGTTAATTTTGAAGGATCTTGTGATTTATTTACTGTCGCAGATTGGACAATACTACTATCTACTTGTATACCTAATTTTTGAACGAGTTCTTTTAATAGATTACCACCAAAAGCATCAATTAATACTGTACCAGATACATATTCAGGTGTAGATGCACTAAAAGTAATTTGATATGCGTTTGTAGCTTTATTTGTATTTTCATCTACATATACTACTTGTTTAATTTCTGGTTCTTCAATAAATGTAAGATCATTTCCATAGATGTTGAAAAGCTGTTTCTTTGCATCCTCTTCTGATAAAGTAATAGGTTGTTTCAAATCTTCCTGTTGTTGTAGATCTTGGGCACTATCCCCCGAAACGCTCGTAAGTACACCATCATCATTAATATGTGCTGTTAGTTGATATCCGTATACATCACGTCCTTCATACGTTTGTTGAAGACGTACCAATGTAGTACCATCATAAGATTTACGACTTTGCGTAACATTATAATTAACTTTGGATTCCGTATTAACTTGCTTTGATGATAATGCTTGTTCTGTTTTTCCTTTTAGTGCATCCTTTGCTACATTTTCTGCCGAATTTTGAGAAGGTGCTGTTAAATTACCTGTTCGGAACGTATCCTCCTTTGTGTCCACTTTTAAATCTTCTGTTTCCGCATGCACTCCTCCATAGGGCATAATCGCCGATAACACCACTCCTGTAGTTAAACCTACCTTTACGAAATTATTCATATTCTTACTCCTTTATAATCTTATTATTAAGTTAAATAAATGTTTTTTCAAAATTGGAAACATAGATATTTCAAACTATCTATGTTTATCTACTGTTTATGAATTGTGATTCCTCATAATATAGATAGATTGCGTCTTTACTTTTAGATTCATTTCATTCCTCAAAAATTACTCATTATATAAGCTATCTTTATATTTATTTATATACGTTATTTTTTGTGGTTCTGATAACATATTTATCGCCATCCACACATTCTTTTTCATTTCTAATTTTTGCATTGGTATCTCTTTTAAAACCGGATTACTTATAATTTCTTCCATTTCTTCATCAATTCTTTTCATAAGATTTTCTTCTGGATTATTTTTTAAATAAGTATTTTTCAGTCCCCATTTTGTCATTATAAATTCATTCGTTTTATTCATAGGATTAATAATAGTAGCTTTACTAGTTAATCGTTTTTTTATTTCATCATGATAGATTTTAATTTTATATCCTTCTTTTAGTGGAATAGTATCTTTTACAATCGTTACATTTGTCCCTTCCATTTCCTTCGTATAAATTTTTTCACCTTTCTCATTAAACACCTCTATTGATGCGTATTTTTCATCTGCATAATAGCTATGAGGCGTTTTAGTAGTAACCGTAAAAACAGCCCGCTTTTGCTCTAAGTCTGTATTTAATTCGGCAAACTGATCATCTCCTAATCCTAGGAATTGAATCGTTTCATTTACCAAATTGCTCACTTTCATTTCGTTAACATCAATCGTTAGACTATTATCCTTTTCCTTTACATAGGCATAATACGAACGGAAATGATACATTCTATCCATTTTCTCACCTGAAATTTCAACCGTATAAACCCCATTTGGTACGTCTTGTAAATTGATATCTGCTGTTTCAATTGTTTTTTCTTGAACAACTGTATTCCCTTCTTTTAATTTAATCTTTCTTCCTTTCAATGTATCTATTTCATTTGTATTTAAATGGATATGCAAATTCCCTTTTAACCCAAGTGAAGCAATTTGCTGATTCGTAACTATTTCAAAGTTAGAGTTTATCGGAATATCAGGATCAACTAGAGCTCTCGCCTTAGCTAATTGTGATTCAGGCACTATATACGCTAAAGAAGTAACTGCCGGATAACCTTTCGCCCTATTCATCTCTATTTGTTTATGATTAAGCTTAAAGCCCCATCTTTCAAAAACGGGTGTAAAATCAACTTGTACATTCTCGCTATAATACTGATTCATTAAATCTGGTAAAGAATGGTCACCTTTTTTAAAAGCAGCATTACTAGCTAGTTTTCGATAACCTTGATACATTTTTGCAAAAGCTTCATCGCCAGCTTTTTGTTTCGCCATCGTTAAAAGAATAAGTTTTTGTCGCAAATCTAAATCATCATAATTTTTATTTTCTTTCATTAAAGCATTGTATAAATTCCGTTCTACCTGTTCCTTCTTCCCAAAATTAAATAACCAACCAACTTGATCTGCTTTTTTGCCGTATTTACTATATTGATATTGAACACCAAATAGATTATTAGAAACTTCTCCTGTAAATATTCCTTGATTATCAAAACCAGCTTGGTATCCATGAGCGATTTCATGTAAAGTTCCCCAACTTAGTTTATCTAACCACATCTTTGTACTATCTGTACTATTGGCTGTCCAATTTGCGCCATAATAGGCACCGCCAGCACCAGATATATCTGCTTTTAAGAAATAACGATTTTGACTTTTTTTATTTTCAACCGTTGAGCCATCTAAACCAATAATTGAATCATACATCGCAAAAATATCTTCATAATATGCAATTAACTCATCCAACGATTGAAAATCTTTTAAAGATCTTACTAACTCTTTATCTTTTTTAGGTACAAATAATTGAAAACTCTCCCCTTGAATTAACGCATACTCTCCATCAAATTGATCCCATGTACTAAAAAATTGAGATACACTTCCTTGTTGTTTATAAATCGGAAGAGGTTTAGTAGCACTTTCATTCCCTAGTTGGTACTCAAGTACAGCGTGCTCTTCACCATACGGAGTATCTATGAAAGGAACTAAAGGCGTATCACCTTGAATGGTAATCCATTCATTTCCTACTTGTATGGATTTTTCATTTTTAGAGTCATTAGACAATAAACGTAATGTTAATTTGTCTTTAAAATTAGGATTCGTTTGTCTTACCTTTAATGGTGTATTTCTCTGCAAAATAAATCCTAAATCTTGTCGATCGTGATATTTACCCTTACTTATGCCCGCCTGAAATATCCAAGTAGGCTCTTCTAAACTAGTAATTTCTTTTACATTTGTTCGTTCATCAGCATGTAAGTGTATATTTCCTATGAGGAAAAACATTGTATACATGATGCCTATAACAAGTAGCCTTTTCATTTACATATCTCCTTTTCTATTTTTTATATACAAAATACAATAAAACCCTCCTTCTTTACTTATAACTGTCGTCAGTAAGTTACTTATTAGTGTAATTATTATAGTTACATTAGCTCATGATTATCAATCATTAAATATATGTAATTTTGCATATATGGATATAAAACCGAAATTTTTGAAATACCGTGAAATGATCCAATATTATTTCATACATTATTCAATAAAAAAACACACGAAGCCCCTTAAGTCTTCATGTGTTTTCATACATGTTATTACATTTGTAATTGAATAAATTATCTTATTCTGTAATATTAAATTTTGAAACCAGTTCCGTTAATTCTTCCACCTTTTCTTTCATTTTGTTAGATTGAATTGATATTTGTTCAATTGATACAGCTTGTGATTGAATTGATTTTACTGTTTGAAGAGTCTCTTTTTTTACATCCGTTGCAGTTTCAGAAACTAGCGAAAGAGAAGCATTTACTTCTTCTGTACCAGCAGACATCTCTTCTGTCGCTGCGGATACTTCTTGAATTTGACTTGTAATCTTATCAATATCTCTCATAATAGACAAGAAGGTTTGATTCGCTTTGTGGGCAGCTTCTTTTCCTTCTACTGCCTTCTGTTGGCCTTTTCGCATGACATTAACTGTATCTTGAGTATCTTGTTGAATGGATTTTATTAAATGATTCACTTCCTTTGCAGATTCTTTAGATTGCTCAGCCAAGTCTCGAACTTCTGCGGCAACCACTGCAAATCCTTTCCCATTCTCTCCAGCACGTGCCGCTTCAATAGCGGCATTTAAGGCAAGAAGATTCGTTTGTTCGGCAATATTAGTAATTGCAGCGAGAGCTGTATCAATCTGTTGTGTACGTGTAACAAGTTTATTTATTACTTTTGATGTTTCCTCGACAACATCATGCACACTATTCATTTGAAGAATAGAGTGATTTATCACTTCACTACCGATATTTATTCGTTCTGTAGTTGTTACTGCTACCTCAGCGACTACTGCTGAAGATTCAGCTACAGTTTGCACCCCTGTTGTAATTTCTTCCATTGAGGATGAGCTCTCCTGAATACTAGTTACCTGTCCTTCTATTTTTGTTTTTACTTCTAAAACAGTCTGTACAACCTCATTTGAAATACTAGACGCTCGATTTGTATCTTGTAATACGCCCTCCGTAGTAGAAATAACCTCTTGTGTTGTCATCTTAACATTCGCAATTAATTGTTGAAGGTTATCTAACATACTATTAAAAGACTGAACAATATGCCCTAATTCATTATTTGCTTTATAAGGAGTACGTGTTGTTAAATCTCCAGCTGCTACTTTTTCCATATCATTTTGTAGTAACACAAGTGGTTTTCGGATAGTTAATTTAATAATATATCCAATTAATATAATTATCAAAATTGCTAAAAGCGAAATACTTATAAACATTATCATTGTATTTTGAGCACTATTATTATTTTCCTTCTGTAAAAGCTCTGCATTATTACTATTATATAAAATCAATTCCCGAATTGATTTTATTGATTTTTGCATATTAGGTTCAATCTCTTTTAGGTAATATGCATATGCTTCCTCATTATTAGATTTCCCTAATTCTTGCGCTTTCTTCATTTGAGTTCTTAATTCATTAAATGTTTCATAAAACGTGTTATATAATTCTTTTTCTTTAGTAGAAATAACTTTAGCCTCAAACTGCTTTAAAAGATGATCATTTTCCTGACGAATTCCGTCCATTTCTCTTATTAATTCATTCATTCTTTTTTCATCTTTTGATACCATAATTTCCATAAAGTTCATATTAACATGATAAAAATTAGATTCTACAATACCAATCCACTCAATTGGTAGTAAATTATCCTCATACATATTAGAGGAAGTACTTTTCCCTCTTTCTAATCCCCAAAACCCTATTAGGGATAATACTATACATGCAATACTTGATATAGTTATTAATATGTTTAGTTTTGTACCAACCTTACTGTTTCTTAATAATCCCAATTCACTTTCTCCATTCTAATATATAGTTTAAGTAATGTATTTTATACCAAGAATCCAAAAATTACGATGTTTATTTTGTGATATGCAATTTTGCATATCATCCACTACTGATTCAAAATAACCTAACATTGTAATTTTGGTTTTCCAAAAATTCATGATTATGAACAAACCCTATTAATTCTTAAACTTCTCATCCAAAATATCCAAAAATATTGTGGCACCAGGGGAACCCATCATTGATATATAAATTACACTGCTATACAAGACTAGCTTAAAAATATTTTTCTTATTGCTCATTTTTCTATTTCCTCTCTATTAGAAGTACTCCTAGCACATCGCACTAATAAAAACGATAGTATTAAAAAATAAGGAAAGACATAACACCTATGTCTTTCCTCTAAAATTGTAACACTCAATATACTCTTAGCTCTATTTGATTTGCCAGTTAAATCCTCACATTTCTTTCTTTATAATATCTCCTAACTCTGTCCAACTTGTAATACGCGGGATATTGAGATGTTGATTGTAAGAAGTAGTTTTTGCATACACTTTTATTGGCTTTCCTATTAACGTTTCTAAGACAGCTGGCTTATCATCAAAGAAATAGTTTAATTTCATTTCTTGTATGAAGTGTATTTTTTCTTCATCTTTCATTCCATAGAAAAAGCGATCTTCATGTACCGGAAAACCTTTTTCTATTAACCATTTTTTTGTTTGCTCTCCATGCTCTTTAGGCCGAGCTGTTATATAGTATATTTCATGTCCCTGTCTTTCTAATTCTTGTAATGTCTCTACTGCATATGGAAACGGTGAACAAGAAGTATAATAAATCTCATCCAGCAAACTATTCCACATATGACTGCCTTCCTCCGAATTCATGCCAAATGCTTCATGAATTTCAATTGTTTTTAAAGAATGAAATACATCCAATCCTACTTTTTTGTTTAATTTCTTATTATATAAATGAAAAGCATGCTGCCTTAAATCAATTAATGTATCATCGATATCAAATCCAAACTTCACTCTTCATCGCTCCTTTCTGCCATCCATTTATCGGAAAATATAAGTAGCTTTTATTCTCCTTATATTTTCCGATATTCTGGATAGCCAATAAATCTATAATCTTTTCCAACCTGGGTAAATGATATATCCTTAAATTCAATTGCATCTTGCATTTTAGTAATACCAGTCCCCCCTACAAAGCTAGGCGCCAATCTGCCCCCAATAATTTTTGGTGCGACATATAATATAAGTTTATCCATCAATTTATTTTCAATAAACGAAGCATTTACCTCTCCACCACCTTCAATAAGCAGGGAGGAAACTCCTTTTTGCCCTAAAACATCAAGCATTTCATGTAAGTTTATATGCTTTTCTCCGCTAGTAACAAATACTTTAACTCCTGCATTTTCTAATGCTTTCTTTTTTTTCGCTGCATGATTACTTGTTGTAAATATCCAGGTAGGAGCTTCTCCATCTGTAACAACGTTAGCTTCCATCGGTATGCGTAATGTCGAGTCCAATATTATTCGAATTGGATTTCGTCCATTTGGAATACGCGTTGTCAATGATGGATTATCCTTTTGAACAGTATTCGCTCCTACTAAAATAGCCGCATTTTCGTTTCGTATTTGGTGTACTTCTTGTCTTGCTTCTGTAGATGTAATCCACTTACTATCCGATGAAGACGTAGCGATTTTCCCGTCTAATGTAACTCCTGATTTAATCGTTACAAATGGACGCTTTGTCAAAATATATTTATTAAAGACTTCATTCATTTTTTTAGATTCTTCTTCACACACTCCTACAAGTACTTCAATACCTGCATCTTGTAGAATTTTAATTCCACGTCCAGAAACAAGCGGGTTTGGATCAAGTGTAGCAACTACTACCTTCTTAATTCCTGCTTGTACAATTGCTTCAGCACAAGGCCCTGTTCTACCATAATGAGAACAAGGTTCAAGAGTTACATAGATTGTAGCACCACGTGCCTGTTCTCCAGCCATACGTATCGCATGTATTTCGGCATGTGGTTCTCCGGCCTTCATATGTGCTCCGACCCCTACAATTCGATTATCATTTACAATTACAGATCCAACCAATGGATTTGGAGTCGTTTGTCCCTTCATAGCCTTGGCATTTTCTAGTGCTAGCTTCATATACAATTCATGCTCAAGCATGTAAGTGTCCCCCTTCAAAATGTCCAGAACGCTGAATCTTCGTTTGCAAATATTTCTCATTAAACTCTGAGATATCACCCCATAACGGTTCACGACTCGTAACATTTAATCCAGCTTTTTGTAACGCTTCTAATTTTTTCGGATTATTTGTAATAAGTTTTACAGGTTTTGAGCGTAGCGCTTTTAATACTTCAATTGTATCATCATAGTTTCGAACATCATCTTCAAAGCCTAGGTTCAGATTAGCTTCTACTGTATCTAACCCATTCTCTTGCAAGAGGTACGTCATTGCTTTACTAAACAAACCAATTCCTCTTCCTTCATGATTCGCTAAGTAAAATAAAGCACCTGAACCATGTTCTGTAATCATTTGTAAAGACTGCTTTAATTGGAATCCACAGTCACAACGTTTACTACCAAAGATATCACCGGTGTGACAAATACTATGCATACGAATTAGGGCATCTTCAGAATTCTCAAAATCACCATATACAAGCACACTAGATTGCTGCATATCAGCTAAATTAATAGATGAGAGTTTTTCGATAATTCCTTCTACACTATTTGTAACCTCACTACATTGTAACCAAGAATACCATTGGAAAATTTTAGTCTCTCCATATAAATTAATTGGCAATTTGATAGGTCCTACTAAATAAATATCCTTTCCATCTTGATGTATAAATTGAATTTTATCTTCTAACATATGAATTGTATCTGTTGTAACCATTAGGTACCTCCTAGTATTGAGAATCTCTAAAAATTCTCTTCCATTGTTATATTTTTTATTGTTTAACTTACACAACGTAAGTGTTTTTACAGATGATATTCTTTTTTCTCTCAGCTTATATGCAATATGTATCATTACAACTTTGGCCATTTAAAGAAAAGAGTTTTAGTTACATAAAACAACTTAGTTACTTTATGTAAGTGAGTATACATTCGTAATTAATTTACGTCAAGTAATTAATTATAAAAACATTTGTTACTAATAGTAAGATGTTATATAATTTATTTTAGGAGGTGAAGGAAAATGAATGATTCTACATTATGCCCTCGCTTTGAAAAAGGAATGAAATTTTTTAGCCAACGATGGACAGCACTAATTATTTACCAACTTTTTTCTGGATCTCAGCGCTTTTGTACGCTTGAATCTTCTCTTCCTGTTAGCGGAAGATTACTTTCAGAAAGATTGAAAGAATTAGAACTAGAAGGAATTGTCGAACGTAAAGTCTTTCCTGAGACACCAGTTCGTATAGAATATTCTTTAACTCAAAAAGGATTTGCTTTAGAATCCATTATTCGTGGAATAGAAGAGTGGTCACAGGAATGGGTAAAACTTGAGGAATAGCATAAAAGCTTTTTCGTATATAGTTTTAAGTAATCAAATTACAAATATCTATAATTAAAACGCTAGTTTTTCAAACATTTATGAAAAGCTAGCGTTTTTGAATGAATAAAATAAAATTTAAGAAATGAAACAAGGTGATCAAAACGATCACCTTGTTCCTTTAAAGATTAAAATAGTGTTTTTAACAACTTTTATTAATACATACTCGATTAACAGAAATAATGAATAGAATTTTTGTAACTAAACAGTTTTATTTTCGCAATACAGTTAGCTTATCCCGCTATTTGCGGACAGTAAGACCACCACTAATTAAATTTCCATTTTATTGCATTTGAATATTACTTATGAAATTTCACACGCTCTTCAAGTGGTTGGAATTCTTTTTCACCTGGTGCAGCTGTTGGATTACCAAATGGCATTTGTGCAATTAGCTTCCAATTAGCAGGGACATTCCATTCTTGTTTTACCTCATCGTCAATTAATGGATTATAATGTTGTAAAGATGCCCCTAATCCCTCTGCTTCTAAACCTGTCCACACGACTAATTGGTGCATACCTGATGCTTGGTGTGACCAAATTGGGAAGTTTTCAGCATATGCAGCAAATTTTTCTTGAAGCGATTTAACGATAGCCTCATCTTCAAAGAATAGTACTGTTCCATAACCAGCTTTAAAAGAATCCATTTTTTGTTGCGTTCCTGAGAAATCTCCATCTCCAACTACTTTTCTTAATGTTTCAGTTGTAATATCCCATAATTTATCATGAGCTTCACCAAATAATACAACTAATCGCGCAGTTTGAGAATTGAAAGCTGATGGAGTATATTTCACAGCAAACTCCACAATTTCTTTAATTTTTTCATCCGATACTTGTACCTCTTTGTTAATTCCATAGTAAGTACGTCTTTCTTTCAGTGCAGTATAGAAATCTTTTGTCATAATTCATTTCCTCCTAAGTTTTAATATTCTTCAAAATGATACATTGCGAAGATAATGTGAGTTGAAATGAGTTCATTTTTGAACCATTGAACACCATAACACCAATTGCTAGTCATTCTGAATCTAAACCACTGCTTCTTGCTTCAGTTTCCCTAAAAAAACACTTATAGCATCATTGATACAATCTAGTGATCATTCGGTATTATTTTACCCATTCTCTATTCATGTATCCTGCTTGTTTCATATTTACACAAATATGAAAATAACCTTAAATTGCTGGTCAAAAAAGCCAGGTAGCATGAATAACACATGAACTGCACCCCAATTGTTAGACACAGTCTAACAATTGGAGGTGCAGTTTTTTGTATGACAAAATTTACGAAGGATTTAAAGTTAACGCTCGTTCAAGGATTTAATCCGAAAATAATTTCTCAAGCAGAATATGCAAAACAGATGCATATTACAAAGGCACAATTTCAATACTGGTTACGCTTATACGAACTCCATGGAGAAGAAGGTTTACACGAGGTCTATACAAATTACACCGCAGAGTTTAAACTAGACGTACTAAATTTTATGGCTCAATCGGGTATATCGTTAATGGATACAGCGGCTATATTCATGGTTCCTTCTTTTACAACGGTTTATCAATGGAAGAAGCAATTTGAAGTAGGTGGCTTAGATGCCCTTGAACCAAAGAAAAAGGGGCGTCCATCCATGAAAAATAAAAACACAAAACATGATACTAAAAAGATTCCGGCAGAAGGTTCAGTTGAAGCGTTACAAGCTGAATTAGAACGCTTACGTATGGAAAATGCGTATTTAAAAAAGTTGAATGCCTTAGTTCAAAACAAGGAAAAATCACCAAACAAGACAAGGCACAAGTAGTCTATGAATTAAGGCATGAGTTTCAAGTGAAAGAATTAGTAAAGTTAGCGGATATCCCTCGAAGCACCTATTATTTTTATGTAAAACAAATGGATAGAATCGATCCAGATGCCGATTTAAAAGTAGAAATTAAAGCGATTTATGATGAACACGAAGGTCGTTATGGATATCGTCGTATTCGTAATGAGTTAGCCAATCGTAATCAAATAGTGAATCATAAAAAAGTGCAACGAATTATGAAAGAGTTAGGTTTAAAATGTCTTGTACGTATGAAAAAATATAAATCTTATAAAGGAACAGTTGGTAAAATTGCACCTCATATTTTAGAGCGTAAATTTACGGCAGATACGCCAAATGAAAAATGGGTAACCGATATTACAGAATTTAAATTATTCGGTGAGAAACTTTATTTATCACCTGTATTAGACTTGTATAATGGTGAAATCATTACCTATACAATTGGCTCTAGACCGACGTATTCACTTGTTTCAGAAATGTTAGAGACAGCATTAGAAGGTTTACCTGAAAATCACCAACTAATGATGCATTCAGATCAAGGGTGGCATTATCAAATGAAACAGTACCGTCACGCATTACAAAAAAGAGGTATCGTACAAAGTATGTCTCGTAAAGGCAACTGTTATGACAACGCAGTAATGGAGAATTTCTTTGGAATCATGAAGTCTGAGTTTCTCTACATAAAAGAGTTTGAAAGTGTAGAGCACTTCAAAATAGAATTAGAAAAATATATAGATTATTACAATACAAAACGGATAAAGGCAAAATTAAAAATGAGCCCGGTGCAATACCGGACTCATTTTTATCAAGCTGCCTAATGAAATAACCGTGTCTAACTTTTAGGGGTCACTTCACACATTACCTGGCTTTTTACATTTTTAATTTAAATTCAACTAAACATTACCAATGAATAGTAGTAAAAACTATACCTGTCACTTATTTAATAATTAACATCTCATAAGGATGTTGTTCCATAAATCTATTCTCCCAAGGAATCTCTAATGATGTCCAATTTGAACCACCGTCTACTGACTGATACACTCCTTTATTGCTAAACAGATAAAACGTTCCATCACTTGTTGCCTTTAATACTGGTATGATTGTCCCTTTAGGAGTTGGTAAACCTGCATTCATTTCCGCCCAAGGCTGATCTTTTTCTTTCTTATAAATATATGATTCACAATTCCCATTATTGTAATCATGCGCTACGTGTGGATTTGAAGATGTCGCGATAATAATATTTTCTGGATCATTTGGGTTAACTGCCATTTGATATGCGTAATGATGTTTTAGCCCACTACACATATAGTTCCAAGTCTTACCTCCATCATTACTCTCCGCATACTCTTGACCTGGTTCTTTCAAGAATGAATCACCTAACACCCCGTATAAACGATTTGGGGCATTGCGATGTGATGTAAGAATGTGAATATCTTGAGGATAGTTCCCCTCTTTTTCCTCAGTCCATGTCTTACCTCCATCTACACTTTTAATTAATCCCCCAACCTCAATAGTCGTATAAATAGTTTCTGGATTATTAGCATCAATTTCAATATGTTTTACATGGTGTGTATATGTTCTTTGAGGAAAGAACCATGATGAATATGATGGCATTTGTCGATAATCAGTTAGCAGCTCAAAACTGTCTCCTCCATTTTTGGATACGAACATTGCGCTCGGTTCAGTTCCTACATATACAATCCCGTTACCGTCATCCCCCTTCGCTGGAGATACAGAAACTGCTGTAATAGCTCTCATATGAATAGCATTTGCTGGGAACACTTCACCAAAGGAAGGTAACGCACCAATCGCTTCCCATGAACTTCCTCCATCTTTACTTCTCCATAATCCCCTGTCAAAGGTACCACAATACATTCTTTCTGGATCGTATGGATCTGAAGCTAACGCAACCGGATTCGCACCTACAAACTGCGATTGGACGCTCCATGTTGAGTCTTTTTTTTCTGCAATTACAAGTTCTCTATCAAACGCTAATATGAATTTTTCCATTACTAAAATCTCCTCGCTTCATGAATTTTCTACTATGTTATTTAAATTTTGAACATTACAAGTTAAGAGGTGTATTTTGTATGCTATAGCATACAAAGGATAAATTTTATAAGCAATATGTGATTAAAAACTTACATTATATAATTTGTTAACTTCACATCCGTATGATGAACAAGATGTCCTGTTAACTCATATAAGTCCATATGCCACCTCTAAATAAATCGTAATTTACATGCTATAGCATATATAATATAGAATCCATTATTTTATGTCAAACTTTAATACTGTTAATCAGTTCTTTAGCTCGTCTAAAGTAATTTAAAAGTCATAATATAAACAGAAACATTTTATTGTCTATTCAATAAAAAAAGAGTGCAATTTTTGCACTCTTTTTACTCATTTCTATTAGAAATCAAAGTTATCAGGATCTGGACCAACGCGGTGATTTTGATTTAATGCATCGATTTTTTCCATATCTTCTTTCGTTAATTCAAAGTTAAATACATCTGCATTTGCAATAATGCGGTGCTCTTTCGTTGATTTTGGAATTGTGATCACTTCATTTTGAAGGTCCCAACGTAAAATCACTTGTGCTGTTGTTTTACCATGTTTCTCAGCAATAGCCTGTAATGTTTCATTATCTAATAATTGACCTTGCATAAGTGGTGACCATGCTTCCATTTGAATACCTTGTTCTTTACAGAAAGCTTGTAATTCTTTTTGTGTTAAACGAGGATGGTATTCTACTTGGTTGATCATCGGCTTAATTTCTGCATCTTTTATTACATCTTGCAGATGGTGAATTTGGAAATTACTTACGCCAATTGCACGTACACGCTTTTCTTTATAAAGTGTTTCTAACGCTCTCCATGTATCTTTATATTTCCCTTCTACAGGCCAGTGAACAAGATATAAATCTAAATAATCTAGCTTTAATTTTTTTAAGCTCTCTTCGTATGCAGCAATCGTTTCTTCATATCCTTGATCTGCGTTCCATACTTTTGAAGTAATAAATAATTCTTCTCTTGAAATACCAGTTGTTTCAATACCGGCACGAATCCCCTCACCTACAGCTGCTTCATTTCCGTAAATTGCAGCTGTATCAATGCTGCGGTATCCTGCTTTAATTGCTGATTTAATCGCTTCTACAAGTTCTGGTCCTTCTTCTACTTTAAATACACCTAAACCAAACCAAGGCATTTCCACACCATTACTTAATACTGTTTTACTTTGTAAGTTTTTCATTTTATTTTCTCTCCTTTTATTTTACTTGATCTCTTTTTTCTAATGTCATGCTCCATGCTGTTAAAATAACAGCACCTACTACCATAATGCCGCCTACCCAAGCTGTATGAATTAACCCTAACGAGTTCGTTACAATACCGCCTAAATAAGCACCAAGAGCAATCCCAGCATTAAACGCCGCAATATTAATTGCCGATGCAACATCGACAGCACTCGGTACAAATCGTTCAGCTAACATTACGACATATACTTGTAACCCTGGAACATTCATAAATGCGAATAGCCCCATTAAAATAATTGTGATTAACCCAGCTACCTTAAATGGTGCCGTAAATGTTAAAACAAATAGTATAATCGCTTGAATAAAGAACATGTAGAATAGCGCTCGAATTGGATTATGATTCGATAATTTTCCGCCAATCACATTCCCTATCGCAATGGCGATTCCATACACTAATAAAATGATAGTAACCGTATTTGCTTTAAATCCTGTTACCTCTTGTAATAACGGAGATAAATACGTAAAAGTTACGAATGTTCCCCCATATCCTAATGCAGTAATAATGAAAACTAGTAACAGTCTTCCGTTCGTAATCAGTTTAAATTGATCGCGGAATGATACAGACGCACCTTTTTTCATATTAGATGGAATGAGAATACTATTTGCAATTAAGGCGATAATTCCAATTACTACAATTGCTAAAAATGATGTTCTCCAGCCAAATTGTTGACCAATAAATGTTCCAATTGGTGCACCTGTAATAGTTGCAACTGTTACACCAGTAAACATAATCGCAATCGCGCTAGCCCGTTTATTTTCTGGGACAAGTGCCGCAGCAATTGTTGAACCAATTGACATAAACACACCATGCGAAAGTGCAGAAATAATTCGCGCAATAAGTAATACAGTGAAGCTTGTTGCTACCGCTGCGATTCCGTTACCAATAATGAAAATAATCATAATCCACATTAATAACGTTTTTCGTGACATATTAGCTGTTAATGACGTTAATACTGGAGCCCCAAACGCTACGCCTAACGCATATAAAGAAACTGTTAAATCAGCCGTTGTAACCGACACATGTAAATCTTCCGAAATAGATGGTAATAAACCGACACTAACAAATTCAGTTGTCCCAATCCCGAACGCACTAATTGCTAACGCTAACAACGCAAATATACTTCTTCGATTCGTCTGAACTTCTGAAGACGATGCTGTATATGAATTCAATTGAGTTTCCCCTCTTCCCTATAATTCCTATCATAATAGTGCGATAAAAAGGCCCTTTTATCTTCTAAAAAACATATTTAATCTCTACAAACGCTATTATGAATGGTTTCATTCTTTTTTTAAAGAACGCACTTTAAAGTACTATAGGTACTTTTTAGTACCGTAAAGCTTGTCTCTCTCTTACATGTACTATTATGAAATATATTCAATACAATGAATAGTACGTACTTTAAAGTGCTGTAGGTACTAAAAAGTAACATAGTTAGTTACCAGTACCGTAAAGCTTGTTTCTCTCTTACATGTGCTATTATGAATGATAATCACCCTAATAAAAAGTACGTACTTTAAAGTACTATAGGTACTAAAAAGTAACATTTATATAATCTAGCTTATTTTGCTCAAAAATTGAAATCTACATTCCATGAAAAAGACTTTCAAATGAAGAAATACACTTTCCCGTAGAGGCAACTTTAGAGAATATTACTTAAACATATAAAGGATCATGTTCATTACCACAGACAAATAATAAAAAGGCAAAAACGAACAGAAATGTGTTCATTTTTGCCTTTTTTATTTAATGATTAAAATGTACGACTTTTGGAAAGGAAATCTGCATTAGCTCCTGTTACACCACTTTGTCCCCAGTTCCCTGGAATCATTTCACGAATAAGAATTAGCACTTTATCCAAAGGTGCATGAGTATATTTAGATGTTACTTGTGTAAGTTCGTTTACCCACTTATCCTTTGTCTCTTGATCAAATGTATTCCATATATCAACCTTAATAATAGCCATTCCATTAACGTTACGACCTAGTGTATCGTAAGACTCTTTTGTCTCCCAATCGGACACCCTACTTTTCACAGCAAAGGTAGCATCACTTGCTACAGCCCCAGCTTTCCCCCAGTTTTCTTTCTCAAGTTCCGTTATCAACACTTGAATTTTGTCAGGGACAATTTTTAATAGTTTTATTGTAAGTTCCGTTACACTATAAATAAATTCCTTCTTTTCTTCTGTTGACATGGTTGGCCAAGTATTTAGCTCGATTAATGGCATAGTATTGCCCCCTAAATTTAATTATCTATTGACTAGTTACAACTATTGGTTCAAATGATTTTTAACTGCTCTTACTACCAATTCGTGATCTTCTTCTGGTGGTAATCCTGAAACTGTTATCATTCCAATAACCCCTACGTTTTTTATCCTGATAGGAAAGCATCCACCAAACGCAGCATATTCCGAAGTATCTAAAAGATATTTTTCATTATATGAAATTCCAGTTATTTCACTTTGTATCTGCATATAATACGAGCTACGATCATGCAGGGAAACGACTCGTTTTTTACGCTCAATCCATTTCGTATTTTCCGCATTTGTCCCTGTCATCTTGAAATGAAATAATTGCACACCATTTTTCGTTATATCAACAGCAATCAATTTCCCCTCTCGCTTTGCTGTTTCAACGATAAATAAACCTAGTTGCAAGGCATCTTCATTTGTAAAAGAGGAAAATTGAAGCGTTTCCTCCTCTTTTAAAATTTGTTTACTTATTTCATTCAAATTTGAAGTGCTCATATTTTTAACCTCCATAATTGTTTTGTGCCACACCGACATTTTTTCGAAATTATTAGGCCATATAGTACAACCCTTCAATCAATCTGATTCCAAATAAACTGCTGTAACATCGTTGGTAACTAGTAGTACCGTAAAGCTTGTTTTCTTCTTACTGGTGCTATTATGAATGATATTCAAAGTTATAAAAAGTACGCACTTTAAAGTGCTATAGGTACTTTAAAGTACTATTCTACTTATCCCTATCTTACAGAGACTATTATGAAATATATTTAACATCTTAAAAATGTATGTACTAAAGAATAATATTTTTAATCACTAACTTTTTTGATCAATCGTTATAATCCAATTTCATCAAAATTTTTATCAATTATTACACTATCCAACAATAGGAGGAAACAAAGATGGATGAAAATATATCCAAAAGCTGAAAAGCAGTTGAGTCCCTTGAGGGAATAGTTATAATTCACTACTTATAGAAATAGACATACAAAAACGCCATCCTTTCCTATAATTCTACAGAAAGAATAGCGTATTTTTCAAAAATGAGTTCTTTTATTGAGAAACTTTGATTCTATATCATACATAAAAGGGCAACCAGTGCTAAAACAGCTGGAAGTCCTTGTTTCACAATAATTGATTTATTAGATGTGAAACCTCCGAAAATAGCTGCTATCACCACACAAATCACGAAAAATAATTGGACCATATAACCAATTGGATTGAGTCCAAGTACAAGTCCCCAAATGAGACCAGCCGCTAAAAATCCATTATATAAACCTTGGTTTGCAAACATAATGGCTACGTTTCGATCTCCTTCTAAATGCTTCGGTAATTTGAAAGCACGTTTCGCTACTTTTGAATCAATAAAAAACATTTCAAGGATCATGATAAAAAAATGTTCTAATGCTACGATCCCGACTAAAATAGCTGCGATTATTTCCACACTATTCTGCCCCCTACACTCTCTATTCTTTAATATTCTTTACATTTTTTTGCACCTGTAATAGAACATGAATAAGTATTTTGCGTTCTTCTCCACTGATATTTACGAACATTTCCTTCATAAAATGTTCCTTTTCTTTCTTGTCAAAATATTAATTGATATATCAATTATTGATACATCAATTAATATACATCTCTCTTTTTATTTTTGCAAGTTTTTTTGCTCAATTGGTTTTATTTTGTTCCAGCAACTTTAAACCAATTCAAAACATCAGTTCGCATTTCTAGAAATCATAATTACTTTAAGTTCATTCTGACAATCATATTTAACTAAATATATAAAAGAATTGAGTTATATCTCCATCAATTTATAAAAATTAATTTTTTCTAAAAACAGATACTTTACGTTTTTTATAGTAATAAAAATCATTTTTTTGTTTCAGAGGCAATCCATTTTGTTAGCCTGATGGGCATAAGATAGCACCCATATGGAGAACCAATTATCTTTCAAGAAGATGGCTAGAAATCTGGAATTGGTACAGGAGTTGCCTACTTCCCTGATTCAGATGGTACTAATTTAGAGCTAATTGCTCCAAAAGGGCCATTTAGACGTGACTAATTAAAATATATTAATACTGAAAAACCACCTTTATGAGAGGTGGTTTTTTGTTGCTAATAGTGAAGGTTAATATTGAGGTCTGATTGACACCTATTCCTTTTCCACATCTTTCATCATACCATCGAAAGAATAGTCTTATAGCTATTTCAAATATTTCGGCAGTACTATATTGCTAGCAAGCTAAAATTTCATGGTACTCCCCAAAAACTCTGCTGAATCATAACCCAAAGTTCATTTTATCATTTCAAGGTAATTCGAAATTTTTAAGTTGTTGGGCACAGGGTACAGCTGAAAAACAGTGTATATTCATTAACTTCAAACTAATTTTGATGTAACAAAATTGTATTTATACCTTTTTAACAAATTCAGATTTTAATTTCATAGCTCCAAAACCATCAATTTTACAATCAATATTATGATCTCCATCAACTAATCGGATACTCTTTACTTTTGTACCAATTTTTACAACTGATGAAGTTCCTTTTACTTTAAGATCTTTAATTACTGTTACAGAATCACCATCGTTTAAAATATTTCCATTTGCATCTTTAATTACCTTTGTATCTTCACTATTTTCAGCTTCTAATTCTAAAGTCCACTCATGAGCACATTCTGGACAAACAAAAAGATTCCCATCTTCGTAAGTGTATTCTGAATTACATTTTGGACAATTTGGTAAATTAGACATTTTTTTATTTCCTCCACTCATTTTCGTGTATTCTATTAAATAAATATTATTTTTAATTTCCCTTTTCCGTTTAAATATACGGAAAATATTCTCTTCTTACTGTTTGATACTTATTTGTTGAATGTATAAAAAAACTACTTGTTCACACCTTGTAAAAAATCTTCTCCACATTCTCCAAAGCAAACTTTCTTCTTCTCTATTTTTTAATAAAATGATGAAAAAGTAGATGAAATCAAACAAACTTTGTATGTGAAGTGAAATTTTTAAAAATCTAATGCATTTACTTTATTCTTTATTGTATTGATTTCCTGAGATTGCTGAGAAAGCCCTGTACACTCATGAAAAGCAAAATGCTTACACCCTATACATTTTCTTGTATTCAGATGTCCTAAAGCACAATTAATTGCTTCCCCGGTATGATCAAAAAAGTTTTCTTTCCCAATCTCAGCGTACAATCCATTCTTATCTAGATTGGCTTTTAGCTCTGATTGAATTCCAGAAATAAGAAGTACGCCACCTTGTTTTTTGAAGTGCTGAACAATATTCCTAAAGTAAGACTCTCCTGTGGTATCAATAAAAGGAACTTTTCCCATACGTAAAATTAAAACTTTAGGTTTATAATGAATAGTCGCTAAAATATTTTGTTCAAATGTTTGAGCAGCCCCAAAGAATAATGGGCCTTCTATTGTATAAATACTAATTTGTGGACAATCATGAGCTTTATTTACCACATGCGATAACAATTTTTCATTCTTTTTTGTATGATCAGGAAGCACTTTAGATATAACAAGCATATTACTCATACGTTTTGTAAACAAAATAACAGCTAAAATAAGACCGATCTCCACAGCTGTTGTTAAACTAGTAAATACAGTAAGTAAAAATGTTACTAGTAATACAAGGGAATCTCCTGTCTTCATTTTGAGTATGTGATAAAAATGTTTTTGTTCGCTCATATTCCAAGCTACCACCATTAAAATGGGAGCCATACTAGCAAGAGGAATATGTGAAGCATATGGAGCTAACAGTAAAAGTGTCAATAACACAAATCCCCCATGAATAATACCCGACATCGGAGATACAGCCCCACTCTTAATATTAGTCGCTGTACGAGCAATTGCTCCAGTTGCTGGAATCCCGCCAAATAACGGGGTAACAATATTTGCAATCCCCTGACCGACAAGCTCTTTGTTACTGTTGTGTTTACTATTTGTCATACCATCTGCCACGACAGCGGATAAAAGCGACTCAATTCCACCGAGCATCGCAATAACAAATGCAGGACCAATTAACTGTTTTATACGTTCTAATGTGATTTCTGGTATATCAAACTGAGGAAGTGTATTTGGAATCGTGCCATATGCTGTACCAATAGTAGGTACATGACCTGAGAAAAATACAGTTGCAATTACAGTTGAAATAACAACACCTACTAATGAACCAGGCACTTTTGGTAAAATCTTTGGTGTTATGAGTATAACAAAAAAGCAAATCAAAGCAGTTATAACACTATAAAAATTGGTAGTACTGATATGAGTGAAGAGTTCCTTCAAATTCGCTAGAAATTCCTCATGCTTTTTTATACCTGTTAAACCTAAAAAACTAGCAATTTGTCCCGTAAAGATAATAACAGCAATACCTGAAGTAAAACCAATTGTTACAGGACGTGGAATAAACTTAATTAAAGAGCCTAGTTTGAAGATTCCCATAAGACATAAAATAATTCCAGCTAACAAACCCGCGAGTAGTAAATTTTCGTATCCATAGGTAATTACAACTCCTAAAAGAATCGGAACAAAAGCACCTGTAGGTCCTCCAATTTGATACTTCGAACCACCAAACAGTGAAATGAGTATTCCAGCAATACAGGTTGTATAAATCCCATACTCTGGCTTAACACCAGAGGCTATAGCAAAAGACATAGCAAGTGGAATCGCAACAACTCCAACAATCATTCCTGAAAGAAGATCCTTTTGAAAATGTGCTAATGAATATCCTTCAAACCTTCCTGTAAATAACTTTCTCATTACAAACCCTTCTTTTCTATTTTTAATAGATCTGGATTACAAATGTATTTCTCGGTCCCTTATACAGAAAATTGTCCTTTTCACAAAAATAAAAAACATCCTAATATTTACTATATGTTTTACTTAAATGACACTCCAATTCACCTATATCTCCACCTTGTTGTACATAGGATTTCAATCTTTCTGCTAAACGTTCTCCGGCTCGACTATTTAGCTTCTTCGTATCAATAAACGATCTAATCCTTACCTTATCTGGAGTAATATCTCTACGAAACATTTGTCCTGGAATTTCACTCCAAAAACGATTCCATTCATCCAGTAATCCTATTTGATCAAATAAAAAACCTTGAATTCCACATAACCAAGCTGTACAAGCAGTATTTCTTTTTCGACATCCAACTCCATCTTGTAAATGTTGGCATGAAAAACAACAAGAATTTCCACTTTTTATACAAACTTCACAAACGTAATGAGCTCCTAATGAGCGAAATGTTTCAATCCCATGTTGGATGATATCTTCTTTCTTAACCTCAATACTCAACCTATCCCTCCTTGGCCATCATTTCACTTTCTGCTTCATCTAGCTCTTCTAACATTGAAATCGTATCGATTAAATGGTTGTTGAAAATCTTCCGTGCAACCACCAATAAATCCACAATAATAGGGTCTCGTAAAGAATATAAAACTCTTTTTCCATCTTTCCTACCAACAACAATATTTTTTGAACGTAGTACACTTAATTGCTGAGAAACAGCTGAGCCTTCCTTATTTAAAATATCTTGAATTTCGTTTACGCTTTTTTCACCTTCTGACAATAATTCTAAAATACCTATTCGCAAAGGGTGCGCTAAGGCTTTAAAGAAATCTGCTTTAAATTGTTGCATTTCGTTTCCCATTGAAATCCCTCCGTTACTTTTCCTCAATTTCAAAAAGTATCATATACATCTTCAAATGTTTGAATATGTATATGATACTTTTAAAACCTCGAATTTTCAATACAAATTTTACAATATTAAATAAGCATCAAATAGAGAAATATACTATTCAAATTCAGGTTCAAAATTTATTATCCAAAATAAAAGCGCCTAACATATTAGGGATATATAATACGTTAGGCGCTTGATATTTAAAATTTTTCGATTTAGGTCTTGATAATATTGGATGAGTATATGACCAAAACGCTAGATGACTAATATGAATAAACTTATTTGTAAAATTAATTCCTTAGAATATTTTAAGAGCAAGTTTTGAAAAAAACTATTCAAAACTTGCTCCTTATTTTCTCAGATCCAACTATTTTGATACTAAAACCAACAGTAGTGAATTAGAATAATGACTTAATACTTGCTAAGACAGTAAGTACACCTACAATAATAACAAATACGTTGCTCATTTTCCCTTTGTATTTAGCTAGTACTGGCACTTTTTGAATCGCATACATCGGTAATAGACATAAGATAGCAGCAACTAAAGGACCGCTTAGAGAATCAATAAGTCCAAGAATACTTGGATTTGTATAAGCAACAAACCAGCATGATAATACAACAAAAGTAAGAATTATTGTCTTAATTGTTTTTTCTTCAATATCTTTTCCACGTGATTTACCAAACTTAATAATCATGTCACGCATTACTTCAAATGCTCCTATATAATGGCCAAGGAAAGACTTTGTAATAGCCACAAAAGCAATAATTGGAGCTGCAATAGTGATTACAGGCGAATTAAGCTCATTAGCAAGATATGAAAGAATTGATAAGTTTTGTTCTTTTGCCATTTTTATATCATCTGGAGTCAAGCTCAATGCGCTACTCCAAACGAAGAACATAACAACAGCGAATGTCATGATATAACAAACCTTTTGTATTTGCGCACATTTAGCATCAGTGGCTTCGATTCCATACGTAGCTCTCTGTTTCACAACAAATGATGAAATCATAGGTGAATGATTAAATGAGAATACGATGATTGGTAGAATCATCAATATCGTCCCAAAATAGCCTGTTCCTGTTGAAGCAGTTGAAACAGCTGAAAAACTAAGCATTGACGTATTCCACTGTGGAATTAAAGATATTGCGATAAACAGTAGAGAAACTATGAAAGGATACACTAACATACTCATTACCTTTACAGTAATATCTTGACCAAAATTCAGTATAGCGATAAGACCAAGAACTAATACAAGTGATAAAATAGCTCTTGGAGGTTCTGGCATGTGCAATTGATGCACAATAAAACTACTTGCAGTGTTTGTAAGCGCAACCGAATACATTAGTACGATTGTATAAATTGAACCGAAATATACGATGTTAAAAATGATACTCGCTTTATTTCCGAAATACTCTCTAATTGTACCTGTGATCCCCTCATCAGCAGAATTAGAAGCGTATATCATTTTAGCAAGTGCCCTATGTGAGTAGTACATAACTGGATATGCAAGCAATGTAATTAGTAGTAAAGATAATAAACCACCTGAACCTGCATTAATCGGTAAAAAGAGCACCCCTGCTCCAATTGCAGTTCCAAATAGACTGAGTGCCCATGTAGTATCCTGCTTATGCCACTTTTTCGGATCTGCATATTGCTCATTTTTTAGTGCGGTATTTTCAGCTTGAACTTCTATTTTCTTTGCAGTATTCCCGTTCATATAATAACTCCCCCTTGTATCTATTCCTGCATTTCTCTTTGCAACTAACAAATATTCCCTTTTTGGAAAATGAATTCCTTACAAGTTGCCCCACATTGTATGTCCTTCATCATAATGAATCCAAATTGAAACATTCGCTAATTAGCGTCCTAATATAATTGTTAGCGTTCACAAAAAAGTTTACTCGTAATATCCGCTCTTTATATAAAGAACCCTTAAGAGAACAATATAGAATAGACTTCATAAATACGTTGCAACATTTCTAATAACAGTGTATTACTTTAATGGTTTCTCTTTTTTACTTTTAACAGTAATTTTAGCTAAACCGGCCTCTCTTCATTTGCGAGGCATTTCTTTCTCAATTCTATACATTACTTTCATAACTTCGGTAGCACTGATGATATTGCTCACACAAGCCACTGAAGCACATTACATACATTTCGCCTCTAATCACACACCTTTCTTACTAATAATCGCATTTTTTATATTTTCTCCAGAGATAATAAAATTTCTCTCGACGCCCTCATTATAACGTGTATATTTATAAAATTAATATTTTTATATTTTCAGAAATATTAAAGAGGAATAATTTTATATGGATAATATTTTACAGTTAGCATGTAGCTATTGTTTTTATCGCTTAAAGCTGAATTAGTTAGTAAAAAAATACAATAATACATTGTTTTTCTAGGTGACTTATTATAAAAATACTTATATCCCCTTTTATCAAAAAATTTTATTTTAAACATAAAAGATATTCTAATAAATAATTAATTTAGGTAAAAAGAAAAAAATCCCAAAATAAAAAACCAAATTTTAGGATATATATTATTAATATTGAATTCATATACAATTTAAAAAGCTACACTGAGCAAAAAACAAAAAAGCTGCCCCATATGGACAGCTCATTTACATAATTATCGTTATCAGGAATACACAAACAAATCACTTCAATATCATCTTAATTGTAGTTTGTTCGGCTCTTCTTCAGGGATATCTCTATGTTTGTAATGAATCGTTTTTACATCATTTCCTTTTATGCGAAAAGTAATTGTGTCCCATAAGGCGGATTGTGTGCACCCTCAAAAGTTTAAATTTTAAAATCCCTCATTAACTAGCTCTTTTATCGAGTTTAATTTTGAAGAAAGCTCGATAAACCATTCTTCATCCCCTGTTAATAATGCAAGATCTATAAGATAAAGGATTTGTTCCTTATTTATTACCTTTGATTCAGGGAGTTTGTTAACGTGTTTACTAAAGAGTAAAATCGCTTCGTTTATTGTGTACTGGCCGTCACGTTTCACAATACTAACTGTAACTATATCCTCTACATCATCAAGTGATACAATATAACCAACTATTAATTCACCTTCATTTGATATTCCACGAACCCAATCTCCTACTTTTAAAACATGATTATTATTTGACATCATACCGTTTCACCTTCCTATAAATATTTTTTGTGACGATAAAAAAGATATAAAAACAAATTATACTGTAATATTTTTCATTACATTTAAGTGTTAAGAACTCACGGCTATATAATAATTAAGCCGCTTAACGCTCTTGATTGATAAGGTCAACAACTTCTTTCATTGTATAATTCTTTAAGTATTCACCTAGATGCTCTTCAGCACCTAAGAAAATAGCGAAAAGAACTTTTCGCATATTCGAACCTACAACACACTGATTGTTTGATTCTGGACACTTCGGCTGCAAAGCACCTTCAGAGGTTATCTGATAAATATGCCAAAGATTAATTTCATCTAAATCGCGAGCGAAAATAAAACCGCCACCAGTCCCCTCTTTCGATTGTATAAACTTATGTTTTTTTAACAAACTTAGTACTTTGCGAATGCGTACTGGATGAACACCTGCACTTTCTGAAATAGCATTACTTGTTGACATCCGGTCTGGCTGTAAAGCTAAATAAGTTAAACTGTGTATGGCCAAGGTAAAGTCGCTGTTCATGATTTTCCTCCTACGATTAAAAATATTGTTTCTCATATATTAACATACTGTAGCCATAAATATTACAGATTGGTTAGAACGTTAAAACATGTGGAATGCTTCTTGCCATAAAAAATTAATTCCCTTATATTCTATCCCGTCCCACCTATATCTGATAACTTCATTTAGCTTTTTAAGTTAAAAAGAAAATTAAACACTCCACTGTTTCTTCACTTGTTCTTCTGCCAACTGTTCAATTTTTGTCCAAATCGTATCTTTACTTACAATAACATTTGTTTGATAATTTCTATCTTTATAATTAACTGTAACACATACTTCAATCATCTTCTGCTTCCTCCTTTCAAGAAAATTTCTTATTTATATTTAATACCTGAAAAATTTTGAATTTAGTTATAATCTCTAGCATATAAATTCATTTTTTTAAATAATTAAGTTTAAAAACCCCACTGTTTCTTCACTTGTTCTTCTGCCAACTGTTCAATTTTTGTCCAAATCGTATCTTTGTTCACAATGACATTTGTTTGATAGTTTCTATCTTTATAATTAACTGTAACGCATACTTCTATCACCTTCAGTTTCCTCCTTTCAAAAAATTTCTCTTTCATACTATTACTTATTAATTAGCCAACTTTTGCAGTTCAATGTTTAAAAATGTTCGGACACTACGTGGTAAAAATTTGCGAATTTCTTCTTCGTTAAAACCAATTTGCAATCTTTTTTCATCCAGCATAATCGGGCGACGCAACATTAGTGGATGCTCAATTATTAATGTATAAAATTCATTTAGCGAGAGCTCATCAATATTTATATTTAAGTCCTGAAAAGTTTTGGATCTAGTTGAAATAATTTCAGTAGCCCCCTCTTCAGTTAAACGAAGAATCGATTTAAGCTCATCAACTGTCATAGAATTTGATACGATGTTTTTTTCAATATAATCAATTTGATGCTCTTCAAGCCATGCTTTCGCTTTTCGGCATGAAGCACAGCTTGCTGTTGTATATAGAATTACCATATTTAACTCACTCCTTTAATGTTATTAAACGTACATTTTAAATATCGCTTATTGAAATGTATTAAAAAAAATTACAGTTTAGAATCAAATTCACATAATGTTAATTATTCAGCAATGTTTCATTTATCTCTATTATTCATGCTACATTTTACAGACGTTAACAACTCACTTTTAAAAATCTTACTGTAATTTTAAACTTTACAGTTCAATTAATCAACTGTTAAGTCTTGGATTAATTTTAATAACACAACAAATTATTCTCCTGTAAAATTCCCCATAGCATGATGGCTCCTTCAAAGCACATTTCACGCATTTCTTGCTTACAAGTGCTATTATGGATTATATTCATCCTAATAAAAAGTACGTACTTTAAAGTATTATAGGTACTAAAAAGTAACATATGCATTTTTAAGTGCCGTTCTGCTTATTTCTCTCTTACATCGGTTATTATGACCGATATTTAGCACAATAAATAGTACGCACTTTAAAGTGTTATAGGTACTAAAAAGAAATAATTTTAGTATTGCAACGGATGTAGGCTCACAACTGTAATCTAAATTCATCAAAGGAGTTTTTTTATGAAGACATACAATATTCCTGTAGAAGCGACTTTAGAAGTTATTGGCGGAAAGTGGAAAGTTGTTATCCTTTGTCATTTAAAAAAAGGAACAAAAAGAACGAGTGAATTAAAACGTTTAATGCCTGGTATTACGCAAAAAATGTTAACGCAACAATTACGGGAACTAGAAGAAGATGGTGTAATCCAAAGGAAAGTATATGACCAAGTACCACCAAAAGTAGAGTATTCTTTAACGGATTACGGTTCGTCTTTAGGAGCTATACTCGATTCCCTCTGTTCCTGGGGAGAAGTTCATCTTGAAAAAACCGGGAACACATCCATGCTGATTACAGCAGATGAATCATAACTGTAGAAGACATAAAATAGGTTGAGACAATGCTTGCCTCAACCGGTTTTTATGTCTCTTTATAATTTTTTTGCCGTAATGACTGTTTCAAACTCAAAGGTTTCCGGTAGATGATCTGCATAAGAATATTCAAAAGTTCGTCCATCCGTTAAGTAAGCTACTTGCTCAACTCGCATTAGGAAATCCTGATTTGTTAAGTTCATAAACTGCTTTTCCCTATCATCTGGGCGAATCCCTTTAACCCTGACAACAGATGTCCCTACTTCAAGACCAAGTTTATTTTGAATATGTGAGTATATCGACTCCTCTAAAACAGAAGCCTTAACACCTGGGATAACCGAAATTGGCATCCATGTATGCTCCATAATCGTCGGAATGCTGTGAATGATGCGGAGGCGAATGATTTTATAGACGAAATCACCAATTGAAACTCCCAATTTCTCAGCAACTACTTCATCAGCACCTACAATCGCAAACTCGATAATTTTACTTTCTACCTCACTACCGTAAACAGCTTTCGTACCTGTTAAAGTTTGAATCATTCGTGCCTTTTCCTGCTGATGCCAATCTTGTACCACTGTTCCACTTCCGCGCCGACGGATAATGTAGCCGTCTCTTACTAATAGATCCAGCGCTTTTTTAATCGTAAGTGCTGAAACATCGAATTCTTCAGCAAGGACGGAGCTACTCGGAATTTTTTCGTTGATTTTATATTCACCGTCTAAAATTTGCTGTTTAATCTTTTGATAAATGCCGAGGTATTTTACTTGTGTTGATCCGCTTGCCATTTCCATACCTCCTTTATACTGCAAACTCTCTTCTATTCATTCAAATGTAAAGCCTCAAGTTTGTAAACTGAAGGTGATGGGGCAGCAAATCCGTTTTCCAAGATTTCAATATTCGTTACTGCTTCTTCATCTTTCACAAGTTTTGGTGCACCATTTACAATTGTGTCATACGCTGCATCATAGAAACGACCGTAATCACCAAGCGGCGTTTTAATTTGTTTTTCAATCCAGTCACCATTTGCATTACGATACTTAGCAATTCCATAATACATCGGCGAATCTTCACCAAATCCTGCACTCTCAGGCATAATACCCGCTTTCAAATCATTTTCCTGCTGATCTTCACCGTATTTAATAAAAGAGCCATTTGTTCCATGAACGATAAAGCGTGGATAATCTTTTGCTACGATATGGTTCGTTTTCAGCTTAATCTTCAACTGATTTCCATAATGTAGACCAACATCGAAATAGTTATCAACCGCACCTTCCACTTCATTATTACGAATATCGTATGTCACTGTATTTGGACGGCCGAATAGTGAAATCATGCGGTCCATCGTATGAATACCTAAACTGTAAAATGAACCTTCTTCTTTTGGAGCTTCATGAGTGATTGAACCAGGACGGAAATAATCAATATGTGATTCAATCTCAATAATATCACCAAGGAATCCTTGTTCAACTACTTGCTTTACAGCTAAAAAATCACCATCAAAACGGCGGTTTTGATAAGGCATAACGACTACACCTTTCTCTCGTCCTAAAGCTAATAATTCTTTCGCGTGTTCTACTGTATCGCAAAATGGTTTTTCAACGATAACTGATTTTCCGGCTAGTATAACTTTTTTTGCTAATTCATAATGCGTATGTGCTGGCGTACAGATCGTCACGACTTGAATTTCTTTGTCATTCAACAATTCGTCCAAATCAGTAGTGAAGTAAACACCTCTTTCCTCATATGGAGCCGCTAATTCTTCATTTATTTGACGTACAAAAATCGTTTTTACTTTTATATTATTACGTGTATTTAGATAAGGTAGGTGATAACGGTTAGCTGATTTTCCAAATCCAATAAAGCCCATTGTTAATGTCATGTTCTTCAACTTCCTTGCTCATAAATTTTCGTTTCTACATTTATTATATATTTTTTCTTTAAAAGTATATAGTTTTAATTTTAAAATTATATACTAAAAAGTCGAGATAGAAATCATTTTCTGATTCCCATCTCGACTTTACGTTATAGACTTATATCCTATCATCATTTTATTTATACTCAATGACTTGAGAGCTACTTGGTTACATGCTCTTATTCATACATATACGAACGTGTCATCGGAATTGTATCATTAATCCCTTTTGTAAATACAAATTGATGTAAATCAATATTACCTGTAAAGAACGAAGCTGCACATGCATTTAAATATAAACGCCACATGCGGATAAATCGCTCATCTTTCGTTTTACGAACTTCCTCTAGTACGTTTTCAAAATTTCGAGCCCAATGTTGTAATGTTTTTCCGTAATGTCTACGTAAGCTTTCTACATCCACAATAAAAAATTGTTCGTTTGTCATGTTCGTGATTAATTCGTTCACAGCAGGAACATACCCACCAGGGAATATATATTTTTCAATCCAACCATTCGTAGCACCACCATTAGCCGGAGAAGTAATGCAATGCAGCAGAGAAATCCCGCCATCATTTAATAATTTGTTAACTGTTTCAAAGTATTGCGTAATGTTGTCTTTTCCTACATGTTCGATCATACCTACACTAACAATTTTATCAAATTTATGATTCTTAATATCGCGGTAATCAAGTAAAGATACTTCAACTAAATCCGTAAGTCCCTCTTGTTTAATTCGCTCAGAAGTCTTAGCATATTGTTCCTCACTTAACGTTACTCCCATCGCTTTCACACCGTACTGTTTAGCGGCAGCTGTAATGAGTTCACCCCACCCACAACCGATGTCTAATAGCGTATCACCTTTTTGAAGGTTCAACTTTTTCAAAATATGATTCACTTTATTATGCTGCGCTGTCGTTAAAGAATCTTGCTCATTTTGGAAATATGCACAAGAATATGTCATTGTTTCATCAAGCCATAATTTATAGAAATCGTTCCCAATATCATAATGATGAGCAATATCATCTTTATTTTTTTGTTTTGAGAAATTCCATTTACTTTTGAAATATTGCAACTTACTATCACCTAAAAAGCTATCCTGCCTTTTATAAATAGATTGAATTGCTTTTTCAAGGTTACCCTCTATTTCAAGATCCCCATTCATATATGCTTCACCGAATGCAATAGAAGGATCCTTAGCGATTTCTTTTTTTGAAAGTGGCTTATGGAATGTTATGTGAAATTGAGGTTCCCCTTCGCCATATTGGATTGTTTCTCCATTCCAAAGTGTAATTTGAACTGGATCTGAAAACAGATTTTTGAATATTTTTTTATAAAAAAGTTCTTCAACCATAAAAACATCTCCTACTAAAAAATTGAACAAAAAACTATACTAGTTAATAAGTCTTTTTGAACATAGCTTAAAATCGTTATTGTACTGACTTCTTGCTACGAGTGTCATTATAAAACGGTTATATTATGAAGCATAGTACGTACTTTAAAGTGATGTAGGTACTTTTAAGTACCCATGACTGAAACAGGTCCTCAAAAATTTTACTTTTCATCATAACAACTTTCTAAAGTTTTAAAACGAAAAACACCACCTCGTCATTAGGTGGTGTTTTCAATATTACATATAGAGATTTCACTTAACTTCTGTGTTTTTTCTATCTATGCATCGTTCTCCCCATACGGTCAATTGATTTAATACATTTTGCAAAGACCACCCATAATCAGTTAAGGAGTATTCTACTCGGGGTGGAATTTCTTTATAGATTTCACGTGTAATCACACCATCATCTTCTAGCTCACGTAATTGTTGCGTCAACATTCTAACAGAAATTTCAGGAATTAGACGCTGCAACTCGCTCGTTCGCTTTGTTCCTTTCGTTAAGTGACATAAAATGACGACTTTCCACTTTCCCCCGATAATTTCTAAAGTTGCTTCTATCGGTATATTGTATTGTTTCACACGATCTCCCTCCTTTTTTCTAAATTTCTTCTCTATTGTTGCGTAAAAACAAATAATTTTCTATACGGCACATTTTAGTTCCTACAGCACAAAAAAGTACCTATATTACAAAAAAGTAATTATGCTGCGTAAAAATCTCCCTCTATACAAAAAGAAAAAACGAACGTATTCTCGTTCGTTTTTTCTTTCTTTATTCAGCTGCTGTTATAAGCATAGATGTGTTCCCATTCTTTTCAAGATGAACTTCTCCCCAGTTACAAAGAGTATCGAGTATAGAATCTAAAGAATGACCGTAATCAGTTAAAGAGTACTCTACTTTTGGTGGCACTTGGTTATACACTTTTCTCTCGATTACACCATCTTCTTCTAATTCACGTAATTGTTGCGTTAACATCTTTTGTGTAATACCAGACATTAATTGTTTTAATTCGCACGTTCTCTTTTTGTCTTTCTTTAAATGACAAAGGATAACTACTTTCCACTTTCCACCGATAACCTCTAAAGTTGCCTCTACAGGAATATTGTATGTTTTCATATAAAAATCTCCTTTAATAATTTTATAAGACAAATAAGCTAAAATATTTAAATATTACTTTTAAGTATCTATAGCACCTTAAAGTACGTACTTTTTACCCTGTTAAACATGTTTCATAATAGCATACGTAAACAGCAGATGAGTAGTACGGCACCAAAAAGTACCTGTATTACTTTTTAGTATCTATATCACTTTAAAGTACGTACTTTTCATTATGTAAAATACATTTCATAATAGCATTTGTAAGAGTTGAGTGAGTCATGCAGTGTTAGAAATTACCTGTTAGTACCTTTACTTTAAAGTGAGTATTTTTCTCATACATTTTGTCAGACGATAAAATGACATGTTTTCATTTTCACATCCATTCACAATGAATAAATATTTTGCAAATACATTTTAGGAGGATATCTATAATGAGTAAATTACTAAAAGAAAAAATCGGGTTTGGTACAGCACCACTAGGAAATATGTACCGTAATATCCCAGAGGAAGAAGCAATCGCTACAGTGGATGCTGCTTGGGAGAATGGCGTTCGTTACTTTGATACAGCTCCACTTTATGGATCTGGCTTAGCGGAGATTCGTCTTGGTGAAGCACTATCAAAAAGAAATCGTGATGATTACTTTTTAAGTACGAAAGTAGGTCGAACTATTTCGGATGAATTAGAAGATCCATCTGCACGTGATTTAGGTGAAAAAGGCGGGCTTTTCGAATTTGGTCGCAAAAATAAAATGATCAATGACTATAGCGCAGATGCAACACTTCGTTCTATCGAGCAAAGTTTGAAACGTTTAAAAACAGATCGTCTAGACTTTGTTTTCATTCATGATTTAGCACAAGACTTTTATGGTGATGCGTGGATTTCACAATTTGAAATTGCTCGAACAGGAGCATTCCGTGCGCTAACACGTTTACGTGAAGAAGGAGTCATTAAAGGCTGGGGGCTTGGAGTAAACAAAGTAGAATCAATTGAACTTATGCTTGATTTAGAAGAAGCGAAACCAAATATATCCTTATTAGCTGGTCGCTATTCATTATTAGACCACGAACGTGCATTGCAACGAGTAATGCCTGCAGCTGTAAAGCATAATATGGATATTGTTGTTGGTGGCCCATATAGCTCAGGTATTCTTGCTGGAGGCGCTCACTTCGAATATCAAAAAGCATCGCCAGAAATTATTGCAAAGGTTGAGAAAATCAAAGCTCTTGCAGATCGTTACGAAATCAGCATCAAAGCTGCTGCATTACAATTTTCACTAGCAAATCCAGCAGTTGCTGCCGTTGTTCCTGGTGCAAGTAAACCGGAACGAATTGTAGAAGACCAAAACGCCTTAAATACAGTAATTCCAGCAGCATTCTGGGAAGAAATGCGCGAACAAAAACTAGTAGCACCTAATGCACCACTACCAATCAACGTAAAATAATAATGAAACTTTAATCAGTGAGAGCATCCCCCACTGATTATTTACCCGTAAATACCGGGATGAAAAGGAGCGTAATGAATATGGCACATACTACTACATCTATGGAAATTTTCGGTTCACCTGAACAAGTATGGCAATTAATCGGAGGTTTCAACTCCCTTCCAGACTGGTTACCTTATATACCTAGCAGTAAATTAACTGAAGGCGGTCGTGTACGTCATCTAGCTAATCCGGATGGGGATACAATTATAGAACGATTAGAAGTATTCAATGATAAAGAGCGCTACTACACGTATTCAATCATGAATGCACCATTCCCAGTCACTAATTATCTATCTACAATCCAGGTGAAAGAAGGTACTGAAAGTAACACATCGTTAGTAGAGTGGTCTGGTACATTCACTCCTGTTGAGGTTAGTGATGAAGAGGCAATTAATCTGTTTCATGGTATTTACAGCGATGGACTGAAAGCATTACAGCAAGCATTTCTAGATTAATTCATGTAATTGATTGAGACGAAAAAGTAAATTAACAGTCAAATATTCGATTTTTTTAGTTAAATTCATTATGAAAGATAAACAAATACAAATTTCATGCCTGCTTGTTATTGACAAGAAATAAAAAATACTACCTCCAAATGGAAGGTAGTATTTTTTTATTAATCAGGAAAAACAATTAATCCCTCTTCTTTTTCCTCCTGTTTTAAATCTTCTTCTGGGAAGGTTACAGTTGAATTTTTATCACCTGTTCTTTTTGTTTCTTCACCTGGAAATACGAAAGTTGAATTTTCTTTTCCTTCATTTTTTTCTACGTTATCTGGAAATACCATAGGATCATTGGTAGTCAAATCACTATGAAATCCAAGGTTAGACAAAATCGCTTTTAAATCTGGTAAAACACCTATTTTATCAGATGATGGGTTATTAGACTTTGTGCCTGTATTAGGATTACTTAAAATTGCTCTCAATTCTTTTGGTGTATATGCCTTACCTAAATGTTCTTTAGCAATCCCTTGAATCGATACAGCAGCCCCAGCAATTATAGGCGAAGCGCTAGAAGTACCACGGAAATTAGAAGTATAACGATTAATTATGTTCTGATCTGTAACTTTTTGTCCTTTACTATTTTGATTTTGATATGTATCTAATGTATCAACATACTCTCCCCAACCATATACATCAATTCTACTACCATAGTTAGAGAAAGCTAAACGTTTATGAGGAACTCTTGCAGTAGATGCTCCAACTATAATAGCTCCTGAATCTTTAAAGTCTGGACTATTTCGATTTAAAATCTGCTTACCATTACGGTCTTTAAATTCATCTAAATCAATCCCACCATTACCAGCTGCTTCTACAATAATAATGCCTTTATCTGTACCTTTGCGAATTGCGTTAAATATACTCGGGTATACTTCTACTGGTAAAGGGTCATCTCCATATCCATCATATTTAAAGGATTCTTCTATTAATAAAACATCTCCAGCCTGTAAAGAATCTACGGCACTTAAAATAGCATCTCTTACATCGATTCTCCCATTATCTCGGATCACTGAAATTACTTTTGCCTTTGCTTTTGGTGCAATCCCAATGTTCCCAATCCCATTGTCAGCTGCCGAAACAACACCTAGAACTGAAGTACCGTGAGAAAGATCATTACTCATTTTTCCAGACATAAATTCAATATTTTGACCGACTAAATCTTCATGATTTAATAACCAGCCTTCTTCCAAATCTACAAAAGTTGCTCCCTGGCCATTTCCTCCTTTAATTCCCCAAGCATAAGGAGCATTAATTCCTAAAGGTGCCTCTTCAAGATATCCCTGTCTTGAAAATCTAGGTTCATCATAAGGATTGACTGATAATACAGGCAATCTCGAGCCAGTTGTTGTGTTTATACTCTTATTAGAACGAACTTGTATTTTACTAGAATCGTCATTAGCAGCATATACTGTATTTGTTACAAATGTCGTACCTACCCCAGCAAAAGTTGTAATTGCAAGTGATGATATTAACATACCTTTAAATTTTTTCATTTTTCCACCTCTAGTTTTCTATTAGAAATAACATATTTAATAATGTGTATGAACTGAAAAGTATTTTATCTTATTATAAAAATTAATAGATTTTATAGCTTTTTGATTTACATAAAACTCCCTTCATTCTTGTAATTCAATGTGGACATTTCAAAATAACAAACTTACTGTAACTATTATAGTTACACAATTATTAATTTTCAACTACGAAATATAAATTTTTAAAAATAAATTTATATTACTTTAAAACAGCACTAGCCTTTTACCCACATAAAGTGAAACTTTAATCAGGTTTTTTTTGTTCATCCCCCACTGATTATTAGCCCTCACCAATCGGGCATTTACGGGCAGTTAATGCGGGATAAAAATGCAAAATATCTGTCCAAATTACAGCAATCAATAAGTTTATGGACTACGAAAGAAATACGAAAAAGCAAAGCGATATCGCTTTGCTTTTTTTATAAAATCCCTTTTAACTTTTCACCAATTAACTTCGCTAGATACTCATAACCTTCTGGACCAAAGTGTAATCCATCTTTTTCATCATTTTCTACAAACCTTTTATAATTCAGTTCTTGAATCATTTCAGCATACAAATTTAGAAAATAGCTTCCTGTTTCTTTCGCCACTTTCTCCACCACGTCTGCATACTGACAGAGCACTTCATTTGTTCTATTATGCTGCCTCTCTTCATCAACTGGCGCAGGGCTAATAAGCAGCACTTTACCTGACGAAATATGGTTCACAATCTTCTCTAAGTTTTCTTTATATGCTTGTAATGACACTTGAGAAAAAGAAACTGCATCATTCGTACCAAGAAAAACTGTTACGAAATCTGGTTTATATAATATTACATCTTCTTCAATCCTATTTAACGCATCGAATGTATTATCACCTGGAACACCTGCATTCACTACTTTCCAGTTCGGAAACATCTCTTGCAAACGTGGTGTTAATCTCGGAATTCCATCAAAAAATGTTTCATCAGCTGTAATACTATCTCCAAAACATACTAACGTTTTCATTAAGCTACTCTCCTTTTACGTATGAAACAACTTTCCTTCTATTGCTTTTATATATCTGTCAGCAGAACGTTCAACTGCCTCATTTGCATTTTCTTTTACTACTCGATGAAAAGCGTTGTATAAACGATTAAACTGTAACGGCTTCACTCGATTCACCATTTCTTCCACTTTCCTCGCTGGTAGTGGAATTAAGTTTGGATAGCTGTACATGAAGCTTACCCACCGCTCATCTGCTACAACTTGAATAATATCACCTGTTAACAAAATCCCTTTTCCATCATTACCTTCTTCCCAATGCAATACAGAACCACCACTAAAATGTCCTCCAAGACGATGTACAGTAATCCCATCAGCTAATTGTAAAGACTCACCAGACCAATAAATAATACGACTACTCGGACGCATCACCCACTCTTTATCATCTTCATGTATATAAATTGGTACATCAAATGTCTCTGCCCATTCTACTTGCGTTGAATAATAATGAGGATGAGACAATGCAATCGCATCTAATCCGCCAAGCTCTTTTATTTTCGTAATTGTCGTTTCATCTAAATACGTAATACAGTCCCACAGTAAACGATATGACTCTGTTTTCACTACAAATGCCGTTTGACCGATCGCAAATCCTGGTTTTGTCGTAATACTATAAAGTCCATTTTCCTCTTTAATTATTTCATTTTTATATGTATCATCTGTTTGCAAATTTTCTAAAGTCGTCCAAGACTGCCCTTTCGGATTCACATACTGCCTTTCTTCATCACAAATATGACAACTCACTGGTTCTTCTACACTCGCTGCATACTGCACGCCACACGTTGTACAAACGAAATTTTTCATCATAATTCCCCCTATCCCTAAATTTTTATTAAGCTGCTTTTTTATGTTCAATTAATAAACTTATAAAAGTAAGTAAATAGACAAATGTAACCGATAATGGAATTACAGTAAATCCTTTTTCGCTTCTACAACATTCATCTCACCATCTCCCCTAAAAATATTTGTACTATAAAGTCACCTCAACCTCACCCATCCAATAACGCCAAGCTGCTAAATAATCTTCTAAATCTTTCGGGTGGTGCCGTAAACATGTATCTATACGCAAATATAATCCTATGACTATCTCTTTATATAAATCACGGTCATTTTTATGAAATACACATTGTTTCATCGCATAACCAATCGTTTCTTTTGTTAAATCTTCCGGAGTTGAACAGAACGCATAAATTAAATCATATATAGGATCTCCTAACACTGGTAAAGGATCAATTACACCGTGCAGTTTATTCTCTTGAAATATAAAATTATGAAATCCAAGATCACCATGCAATAAAAATGGCTAATTTATTCCAGTCCCCCTACTTGGACTATTTGCTAACTTAAAAACCGTTCTATACGCTTCCTCACTTATGTAACGTCTTACATTTTCATGAGCTTCCATCACATTTGTCGTTAAAAATTCATTCCAAGATTGAACTAGGTTTTCTTTCCATCCCCAGCCATCAATCTCTGTAGCTACTTCATACTTATTGATAACTTCCTTTACAAGTTTACAAAGAACGCTCCGTTTATGGCCTAGTTTGCAAAAAGTTGTGCCCTCAAGGAATGAGTAAACAATATAGCGATTTAAAGGTTCCTTATAAAAAAGCTTTGGAAATAATTCATCCTTTTTATAAAACTGAAGAAAATAAGCTTCTTCACGTATGACATCCGATTCATTCAACTTTACAACGTATTGTTCATCTAACAAATATATAGTACTTGTTGTTCCCCCGTTTAACACTTTTACACTATTTGGATAATGTGAAATCACTTTCTCCTTAACTAGTTGTGCAGTGATTATTGAAATATCCATTCTCTCACCCTTTAACTCCGAATATTCCCTTAATTCAAAAGACAACTTTACTATTATTTGACAAACATAAGGGAATTCTTCCTAAAAATCTTAATATAACAAAAGATAATTTTATCTCATTGCAACTGCGTCTTTCAATATTCCATCATATAGTTCATTCCATTGATGGTAATGCGATGTAATTTCTTCACTCCAAATGTTCTTCATTTAATCTAGTAATTTCTATTGAATTATCTCTTTCTTTTAACTTATGAGCCAAACTTTCTACACCAAACACTTCTGTAAACGTATGACTGCCTACAATTAAATTAATCCCTTTAAATTTCGCATGTTGCACTGTATATAATGTTTTTTCACCTGTTATGTACGTGTCACACCCTTTTTCTAATGCACGTTCAATCAAATTTGTATTGTTTCCTGCACCGGTTAAAATCGCAATCCGTTTTACTGGTTTATCGTGATTTCTCCAGCTCTTCACTTTCTCTTCCATTCTTTCTTCAAGTTTTCCAACTAAGTTTGAAAAAGGAATCGCTTCTTTATATTCTCCTATTCCCGGTAGTTCTTCTTCCTCATACGTGGAATATTCCAGTATTGTATCTATCCCAATTCCGTTAAATAACGATGTACATGTGCCAAACTTTACAAAATCTAACGGCAAATGAACCCAAAAATGATTCATTTCATATTGCTTCAATTTCTCAATACAAGCCTCTTCCATACCAAATAAAAAACTCCACGGCGCATGATGTGTAACTATCATATCGACTCCATTTCTATACGCTTCTTCAATAGTTTCTAACGTTAAATTTGTTGTGTAACCGATTTTGTGAAATTCATCTTTACTTATATGAGTAAAACCATATTCATCATCGCCGTATTTATGAAGATGCTCTCCAAATAGTGATGTTATATGTTCGTTAAACTGCTTTATATTCATTTTATTTCTCCTTTCATTTACTTTTATATTTCAAAAATAAGGAAATACTAAATAAAAACGTTACATACATATAGGAGGACACCATGAAACCTGAATTTTTAAAAGCTGTACATGATGCCATTGGAAACGTCGAACATATTCATATAGAAGAAAGCGGTGCTGACAGCTTACTTATCCATCATGATGATGCACAGCAATTACAACAAGTCGCTAAAACGCTAGAAAATAACAATTTTCGCTCTGCTTTAAGAACAACTGGAGATGCTTCGTATATTGAAGTATTGAACAGATAGTGAAAGTCCGGATGTATGCCGGGCTTTCTTTTTTTATATTGAAACTTCAAACTCTTTCACATACACCGCTGTTCCAGCAATATCTATTTGTAACTTTTCGTTTTCTATCCCTTTCGTTACATAAACAGTTACACGGCCATCTTTATTTATTTCCTGTCCTTGCTCAACGATTAAACCCAATTCATGTTCAAAATCTTTCTCTAAATACTCCGCATAATACGCTCCCATTACACCTGAAGCTGTTCCTGTCACTGGATCTTCAATCGTCCCAGCATAAGCTGACGAGAAATGACGGCCATGCATTTGTGCTAGTTCATCATAAGTTTCTAGACAAATTGGGTGAATAGAAGCATTAGGTATTTCTTTTAATACCGATGGAAATGCAGCATTATTAGGTTTCATTCTCTCACACGCATCTAGATTTTTAATCGGCACAATTACAGTCCAGTTTCCTGTACTTCCATATACTATCGGTAAACTTACATCTAAATCATTTACTTCTAAACCAATACTATGAGCTAATTCTTCTTTTGAACCTGTAAATTCTTTAAACTGAGGTGCTGTCTGCCTCATTTTAATAAAGGTTTCTCCATTTTCATTTACACCTATTTGTATCGGTAAAATCCCTGCCTTCGTTTCAATCGTAAGGTTACTTTTCTCTTCTAATAAACCTTTTTCGCGCAAGGCATATATCGTCCCTACTGTCCCATGACCACATAAATCCATTTCAAAACCAGGTGTAAAATAGCGCATTCTTATATCTCCTACTTCTGAGGAAAGAACAAAAGTTGTTTCGTTATATCCAACTTTTTCAGCAATAATTTGCATTTCCTCTTCCGTTAATCCATCTGCTTCTAATACAATACCTGCTGGATTTCCCTTATTTGGTTTATTCGTAAATGCGTCATAATGAAATACGTTTATAGTCTTCATTTTCTTTTCCCCTTATTTGTCCATTTCTTTATTTTTATAATCAATAAGAAAATTGATCTAACCAACTTTCATAATCATCATTTTGGAACGGACGGATCATCAGTCTCTCTGTCTCTACCTGTAATAGCGGCAGCTTCATTTATATCTCTTCCCTCAATTGTTTTTCGAATATTCTTTATTATCTTACACAAAATACAAAATCTAGTAAATCATTATGTTTTTGATACATAAAAACCCAGTCATGCCTTATACATAACTGGGTTCTCCATCGTTTTATAATTTTCTATTTCACAAGAACTACATCTCGTAATTCCCTCTTCAACACTTTTCCTAAAGCGTTTTTCGGTAACTCGTCTATGAATACTACTTCTGGTATTTTATAACTTGCTAACTTCTCCTTACAATACTGAATAATACTTTCTTCTGTTAATGTTGTTTCGCCATCCTTCACAATGTAAGCTCTTGGAACCTCTCCCCAAAAGTCATCTGGAACTCCAACTACTGCAACTTCTAAAACATCTTGTATTTCATGAATAACATCTTCTACTTGATCTGGATATACGTTGTCACCACCGCGTATAATAACGTCTTTATATCTTCCCATAATATGCAGGAATCCATCATCATCTATCATGCCAGCATCGCCCATGTTAAACCAGTTATCTTTTACTACCTTCTTTGTCGCCTTTTCATTATTCCAATACCCTTTAAACATGTATGGACTTTTCACATGAATCTCTCCAACTTCATTTGTTGTTAGTTCATGTCCTGTTTCCGGATGAACAATTTTCACCTCTACATTTTTCAAGGTCTTTCCTACAGAAGACATCTTTTCTTTTCCCATCATTGGATGCCATGAGGTTACAACCCAACCTTCTGTACTACCATAACCTTGCACCATATATATTCCTTTTTCCATATATTTTTGAATGAGTGTTTCTGGCACTTTTGTACCACCGCTTTGTGCTACTTTAAAGGTTGAAATATTACGTTCTTTTTTATTTAATTCATCAAGCATGTAACTATAAACAGCAGGGAACGCAAGCATCGTAGTAATTTTCTCTTCTTCAATCTTATCCCAAATAATAGCAGGATTCGAATCAGCTAAGAAAATCATCGTAACGCCATGATAAATACAATTTAAAATAGAAAGCACGCCACTCATATGGAACAATGGATGCACAGATAAAAAGCGTTCACCTGCTGGGATTTCTCTTTGTCCCGCAATTTCAGCAAAATAGTGATGTAAGTTTTTATGTCCAATTACACATGCTTTCGCCTGTCCAGTCGTTCCTGAAGTAAATAAGTAAATGGCGTCGTCTTCTTCATGAGCTTCTACGTTCGGTTCTGTCGTTGGCTGTTTTTGCAGCTCTAATTCAAATGAACCAAAACCTTCTTTTGTCGTTTGAATTACATAAGGAATTTCTTTAACAGCATCAACATTTAATAACACTTCACTAAATTCTTCATCAATAACTAACACTTTTAATTTCGCTTCTTTTACAATTGTTTCTAATTCGTATACAGTAAGCTGATGATTTAGCGGAATAAATACCGCTCCAATTTTTAAACTTGCCATCATAACGCTTGGAAATGGGTGATTATTTTTGCATAGTATTCCTATACGATCTCCTCTTTGCACACCATTATGTAACAAATAATGTGCAAGCTGATTTACTCGTTCATTATATTGCTGAAACGAATATCTTTTCTTCCCTCCTACAAGCGCTTCCAAATTTGGTGACTGCATTGCTCTCTTTTGTAATAATTGTCGCATCGTTCTCAAGTAAAACTCCCCTTTATATATGTTAGGTTTTTTATTTTATCAGATTAACTATTAATTTACTAAAGATTACACTTAGTGAATATAAGAAAAATATAAAATAGCCATTTACTTCACAAGTAAATGGCTATTTTTCATTATATATTAGAATACTTCTTGTTCATTACATATTGCACATACTCAGGTGCACTTTTATCAATCTCTTCATCACTTAGTTTATATTCTGCACCATATAAATAAAAGGAAGGTATAAATTCCATACCTGTATATAGGCATGTAGCTTGGAATGGTTTCGTCAACTCATCCATTGTAATCCCACTATTTTCATAGTCTTTTTCTAATCCACCTATAGAAATAGCTACACCAAATTCTTTCCCCTTCACTTTATCTCCTTGTGATCCGTACGCAAATCCATATGTTAATACATCATCGAACCATTTTTTTAATAATGGTGGTGTGCTGTACCAGTAAAGCGGAAATTGAAATATATATCTGTCATGTTCTACTAATAACTTTTGCTCTTCTTCAATATTAAACTCCCAATTTGGTGCCACCTTATATAATTCATGCACCGTAATTTCATCTGAATGTTTCTCAAGTTCTTCTATCCATCTTTTATTAATTTTTGATTTTTCAATATGAGGGTGTGCTACAATTACAAGTGTTCTCATCATTTTCCAGCCCCTTTATAAATTAATCAATCCTTTACGTATTAGTATGAATGAGTTACATATAATTGAAAAGTACGTACTTTCAGGTACTATAGGAACCTTGAAGTACCTTTGGAGGTGTTATATGAATCAAAATGATAATTGCCCAATTGCAACAACACTCGATGTAATCGGTGGAAAATGGAAAGTTCATATTTTATGTATTTTGTCGGATGGAAAAATGCGAACAAATGAAATTAAACGAGAAATCCCAAACATTACACAAAAGGTTCTTACACAACAACTTCGGCAACTTGAAGCTGATAGGATTATCTATCGTACCGTATATCAAGAAGTACCACCAAAGGTTGAGTACACACTAAGTGAATACGGAAAATCTTTAATGCAAATAATGGATAATCTGTTTGAATGGGGAAAAGATCATCAAATTAAAAGATTACATGACTAAAAAAGCAATATATACTTTGTTTCATCCTCTACGTTCATATTTTTTGTTTTTATAAAGTTTATTTTCATTGTTTTTTAGCTAACTTGTTTTCTTAGATTGATGGACGTGACCCCACATCCATCAATCTAAAAAGATACAATTAGAAAAATGAGCTTTCTATAAAGTTTCGCATATAAACACTACTTCCGCCTCATTAAGCGCTCGCTCTACTTTTTCTAATCTCAATTGTACGTAAGCTATAAAGAAGCACCCCTAAACCGAGAATTTTTTCATTATTAGACGCATTAGAACCTAAGGTAATAGTAGGTACATTTAAACCCATAAACCTTTCACTCCATTCTATAGGCATATAAAAAGATACTCCTTAAAAATAAAAAACGCTATTCTCTCTGTAAAATCATAGAAAAGAATAGCGTTTTTTATTTTGAAATAGAAGTCATTATTTAAACTAAACATGCTAATATTGATTTTGTGCGATTGTCAGTTACCTCATAATAAATTTCTAATCCTTTCCGAGTACCTGTAACCATTTTAGCAGCTTTTAGTTTAGATAAATGTTGACTAATTGTACTTTGAGGCATTTGTAAATCCCCATACATTGTTGTTACATTAGTAGGACCTTTTGCAAGCATTATTTTTACTAAAGATAGACGAACTGGATGCGCCAATACCTTTAACACCTCAGCGATTTCTTGAAACATTTCTTTTTTTTCTTTCATCTTATTTCTCCCCTTTTATATACATATTTATGTTATCCATATATATAATTCGAAGGTATATGCGTTTTTGTGTCCGTCATTTTAAAAAAATATAAAAAAACTTTTGTCCGAAACTAAAGGATTAGCTTAACATACTGTCTCACTATTCATAATGAATAGGAATCTCGTTATAGAAGCAGCAGTTTTTATGCTACAACTCTACATTCAACTAACTAAAACTAATGAAAAAAAGAGCAGATATGAACTGCACCCCAATTGTTAGACACAATCTAACAATTGGAGGTGCAGTTTTTCTATGGCTAAATTTACAGCTGATGAAAAAATACAAATCGTTCTACGTTATTTGAACGGAAATGAAAGTTATCGAGAAGTGGGTAGATCGCTCGGTATAAGTGACACAATCATTTTGAATTGGGTAAACCAATATAAACAGAATGGTCTGGAAGCTTTTCTAAAACGATGTACAAATTACACACAACAATTTAAACTAGACGTACTAAACTTTATGATTGAAAACGGTATGTCCTTATTTGAGACGGCAGCTATCTTTAATATTCCTGCCCCTTCAACGATTTCTGTTTGGAAAAAACAGCTCGAAACACAAGGAATTGATGCCCTTCAATCTAAGAAAAAGGGGCGTCCATCCATGAAAAAAGATTCAAATAAACAAGTAAAACAACCTTTAGCTGAAGGATCTGTCGAAGCACTTGAAGCACGCATTAAACAGCTTGAGATGGAAAATGAGTACTTAAAAAAGTTAAATGCCTTAGTTCAAAACAAGGAAAAATCACAAAACAAGACAAAGCGCAAGTAGTCTATGAATTAAGGCATAAATATTCGGTGAAGGCACTCGTGGAGCTAGCTACTATTCCTCGAAGCACGTATTATGATTTAGTAAAGAAAATGAATCGTCCAGATGTAGATGCCGATTTAAAAGCTGAGATTAAAGCGATTTATGAGGAAAATGAAGGTCGTTATGGTTACCGTCGCATTCGTGATGAATTAACGAATCGTGGCCAGAAAGTGAACCACAAGAAGGTACAGCGCATTATGAAAGTGCTTGGGTTAAAGTGTGTTGTGCGTATGAAGAAATATAAATCCTATAAAGGAAAAGTCGGTAAAATTGCACCTAATATTTTAGAGCGTAATTTTCATACAGATGCACCGAATCAAAAGTGGGTAACAGACATCACAGAGTTTAAATTATTTGGAGAAAACTGTATGTATCACCTGTATTAGATTTGTATAATGGTGAAATTATTACCTATACAATTGGTTCTAGACCGACGTATTCGCTTGTTTCAGACATGTTAGAGAAAGCATTGGAACGTTTACCTGAAACCCACCAGCTACTGATGCATTCGGATCAAGGATGGCATTATCAAATGAGACAGTACGTCCGGACACTTGAATCAAGAGCTATCGTCCAGAGTATGTCTCGAAAAGGCAACTGTTACGACAACGCAGTAATAGAAAATTTCTTTGGGATTATGAAGTCGGAGTTCCTCTACATAAAAGAATTTGAAAATGTAGAGCACTTTAAAATAGAATTAGAAAAATATATAGATTATTATAATACGAAACGGATTAAGGCAAAATTAAAAATGAGCCCGGTACAATACCGGACTCACTTTTATCAAGCTGCCTAATGAAATAACCGTGTCTAACTTTTAGGGGTCACTTCAATAGTCCGCTCTTTTATGATGCCTCCTTATGTTCCGTGGAATGTTTAACACTCCCCAGTCTCTTTAGTTTATTCCACCCTACCGCTACTCCTCGAAGCGATGAGAATATAGATTTAATGACAACATAAGTCATAAATTGACGATAAATAAAACGTTGTAAAATTAACCATACTAATGGTTTCGGATTCTCTTCCTCTAATTTAAATGCAAATAGAGAAGCGAGAAGATCCATTAAAAAGAATACAAGATAAAATCCTAAAACTTTTAGCGGATTACTACTAAATAGTCCTATAATCATTAATATATCTGCAAAAGGAGCAATGAATTGCAGAACATATTGGAATAACCACATGTTAGGCAGTGCAATAAACCCTAATGTTTTATGTTTAGAATTACACAACGCTTTTCGATGTTTCCAAAGACATTGAAGTGTACCATATGACCAACGATATCGCTGTTTAATGAGACTTTTCACATCCTCAGGTGATTCCGTAAAAGCATGCGCTTTTTCTTCATATACAATTCTATGCCCTTGACGTAAAAATGTAATAGTAAGATCCGTATCTTCTGCTAATGTATCTTCGCTTAAATATCCAGATTCAACTACATTCTTCTTGCGCCACGCCCCAATAGCTCCTGGAACGACTGTAATACAATTTAACTCATCAAAAGCTCTACGTTCTAAATTAAACCCTGTAATATACTCAACATGTTGCCAAGTAGTTAACAAATTCCGTCTATTCCCCACTTTGACATTACCTGAAACTGCAGCTACATTCTGATCTTCAAAGTGTCTAATCATTAAAGAAATAGCGTCTTGCGCAATAATAGTATCCGCATCTAAAGTGACAATGATTTCTCCTCGCGATTGTTGAAACCCTAGGTTCATTGCCGATGATTTCCCGCCATTTTCTTTCTGAATGAAACGAACTTTAGGGTGTTTATAAAATGTTTCTTTCATTACTTTTGACGTACCATCTGTCGATCCGTCATCCACAACAATAACTTCAAATTCTCTATAATTACTATTCAAAATTGAGTGAATCGTCTTGGCTATCACCTTTTCTTCATTATATGCCGCTATGACAACACTAACAAAAGGTTGATAAGACGAATTAATATAGCGAGATAACGTTTTTCTTTTCTGCTTCCATGCAAAATAAATTAAGAATAAAAATCGAAAAATCCCTAATCCAATAGCAATATAAAAAATAGTAGTTAATATATGTTTAAAGTATCCCGCTCCTGAAAAGACAGCTTTATTGTAAAGTAAATATTGCTTCCCCTCAGAAGAAACAGGAGGCATAATTTCATCTCGTTCTTTATTCATTAAATCTGAAATTGTTACAAAACTATATCCATGCTTTTTTAGGTCTTTAATAATGATTGGGAGCGCCTCTACTGTATGTGTACGATTCCCTCCCGCATCATGGAGAAGAATAATATTTCCCTCTCCCTTATAAATGGGATTAAGAGCACGCTTTACTAATTCATTTGTTGATGGTGTTGCCCAGTCTTCGGGATCAACTTTTTCCGCTACCATTGTATAGTTCATATTTTGTGCACGTAAAATAGGCAATATTTCATTTGATGAATCCGGGTTAGCATCCGCTTCATATGGCGGTCTAAATAAAACCGTAGAATGTCCAGTTACTTCCTGAATTAAACGTTGCGTCGTATTAAGTTCTACTTTCGTTCGTAGTAAAGACGTATCAGCTATGTTAGGATGCTTGAAAGTATGATTGCCAATTTCATGCCCTTCATCGTATATTCTTTTTACAATACTAGTATTTAGTTGTGCGTTTTCACCAAGTACAAAAAAAGCAGCTTTTATTTGATTCTCTTTTAATATATCTAAAATTTCTGGCGTATATTTCGGGTCTGGTCCATCATCAAATGTTAATACTACTTGTTTCCCATTTGGTTTTCCATATCGTTGCACTTCATATGCAGATGGTAAGGATTGATATACTTCATCTGTAAGGTAACCATCTTTGCCTACTTTAAAATCTCTCAATCCATTTTTTCTTTCATTCTCAATCTGTAAAATTTCACCTTGTCCAGAATAATTTACTTCATCTAAACTATTGATTTTATGTAATACATTAGGATTTTTTTGTGCCTCAATCGGATTTTTTAAAACTTTCCATATTGTAGGGTCTTCTGCTCCTAGTCTCCATAACGCAAATCCCTTTGCATTATTGTCCATTGCGATTTTCACTTGATTATAAAGAGTTACACCGTCTAAGAACCAAGCAGTATGTTCTTTCCCTTCTGTTTTATACCTAAAATAAGGGTTTCCACTCATTTTATCCCATTGAATTTTCATATTTGAATCATGAGCCATTGCCATAACTTCTGAGAAAGTTAAAGACTTCGCAGCTTCTTTACTATTTACTTGCCAATCATATCCATAGTTACCGAAAGCAACTATAAGCTTATTAGACGGAATATTCAGTTCTTTTAATGTATGTTGGAACCATTTATTTGAAGCAATTGGTCCTGGTTCCCCGGCTCCATAGTGCTCATCGTACATCATTACAATCATTCGATCTATTATTTTTGCTAACGCACTATAATCAAAAGCCTTATCATTAGCTGGAACATCTTGTGTAACGAGCAAATCATGTTGATGAAATTCCGTAGTAAGTTCTTTCATAAAATTTGTTAAGTTTTCTCTATCACTTTCAGGTACGGCCTCAAAGTCAATATTAATTCCTGAAAAATGATTCTTTTTAACTTGGCTTACTAAATCATTAATAAACTTTGTCTTTACATCATTTGAGGAATTCAGTAACTTATGAATTAGCCCACTATCAGGACCAGAAGCTTCCTCAGTATAGTTAGTAAGCAAAGGCATAATCTTCACTTGATTTTTTTCTGCCAACTTTACTATCTCAGGTTTGATCTCACTTCTAATCGTTAAATCTGCTTTTAAATGATACCACTCTGGTACTAACGTAGTTAAGGAATCGATATTTTCTTTTAAAGAAGCGGTACTATTTTCATCCCAGTTTACATAAAAACCATACACTTCTTTAGGTTGTTTACTATCCTTCGGCGGATTCACCAAATTTTCATTATCCTTCGTTCCGGTATTTGGGTTAAATTCTTCCTTCTTTAAATGCTGATCACTAAGTTTTTGATTAATTGGTACAAGTTTAGTATCTTGTTGTACAGCGGTATTCATATTTGGAATTTCTGGTGTTGAAAAAATACTTTGAAAGAAAAAATAAAATACAACACCTACACTAACTATTGAGATACATAGAAACGAAATAAAGGCTATGTTTCTCCTTCCTTTCGGATCATAAAAAACAGGTTTTTCTTTATCTTTCTCTTGTTGAATGTTTTTCTCCATTATATTTTTCACATACTCCTTCTTAATAGAACTATAAAATAATAAAGTGCAACTTTAATCAGCCCTCACCAATTGGGCATTTACAAGCAGCCCAACTCCCACCTAACTTCTTTGCTCCAGCCAAATTTTGAGATGGGAGTTTTACTGCCCACAATAGCGAGAGAAATCCTTTTAGCTTTGAAATGAATCTCTCACTTCCATATTCTATTGATTCTTCTTTTCATTCCCTTGCTGGTGGCCTCTATTTTCTTGTTGAGACCCCCTACCGTTGTTCCCTTGCTCGTTTCCGTCATTTTCTTTCTGGGATCCTCTTCCATTGTTCCCTTGCTGATTCCCGTTATTTCCTTGTTGAGGATCTCTTCCATTGTTCCCTTGCCCATTTCCATTATTCCCTTGTTGAGACCCTCTTCCGTTGTTCCCTTGCTCGTTCCCATTATTTCCTTGTTGAGACCCTCTTCCGTTGTTCCCTTGTCCATTTCCATTATTCCCTTGTTGTGATCCTCTTCCGTTGTTCCCTTGCCCATTTCCATTATTCCCTTGTTGTGATCCTCTTCCGTTGTTCCCTTGCCCATTTCCATTATTTCCTTGTTGTGATTCTCTTCCGTTGTTCCCTTGCCCATTTCCATTATTTCCTTGTTGTGATTCTCTACTTTTATTCTCCTGTTGATTCCCTCTATTTTCTTGCTGAGATCCTCTTCCATTGTTTTCTTTTATTTGCTTCGATGGCTGTTCCTCTGTTTTCTTTTGTTCTTTCTGCTCTTGCTTTTCATATTTTTTTTCGTCTACAGGAGATAAATCCATTGATGCATCAGGAGATGACTCCGGCTGTGATTGCACCTCTTCTTCATTTTCCACCGGATTAGGCGGCGTGGCAGGAGGAGTAAGCGATTTGTTTTTCTCATTCTCTTGCTTTATATAGACACCTGTGCCAATTCCAGCTTTTCTAGCATTCTCTCGTACTTGCATCGTGCTACTTTGATATTCAACTGTAATATGTTTTAACTCATATTCTTTCTTCAATTCTTTCATTGCCTTTTCTAACTGTGGTTCTAGCGCCTTGTCCTTTGCAACTGCTGTTAGCATAACTTGCTTATCATTCGTTAAATACTTATCCTCTTGACTTTGCTTTATAATAGTACGTATTACTTCTTGTAATTGTTTATTTTCCCATTGCTTCAATTCTTTTAAAATACGCCTTCCATCATCATTACAAGCCTGTAAATCTATAACACGAAAATCCTTCGTTACGCTCACCTCTAAACTTGGATTTATATCAACTGAGACGTAAGCAAATACTTTTTCTTCTGGTTGGTTGTAGAAAAACAGCACTGCAAATAGAAAACAAGCAACAAGTATTGATGCAGGTTTTAAAAAGGAAGGGATCGAAAAATGCGATGCTTTTTTTTCTTGCTCATCAAATGAGATTTCCTCCCCGATCATGCAAGAATCCCCTTTTCTTTTACACGTAATAAACTCTCCATTTGGTGTTAAAACAACTACGCTATGCTTTTTTATATCCATCACAATTCCTTTATTCATCATGCTTTTCCCCTCTTATGTAATCCAGAATATATGTATAGTTGTTTGCAAAAATAATACACATTGCAATAATGTATTTTCTATGTCGTTCCAACGTTTTACGACTTACCCTAACACGCGGTTCAATATGTTTAAGCGGTAACTTTTTCTTTCGGAACAGCTCTTCCATCATTTCCTCTTCTTTTATAATAATTTTTACAATTTCTATTAAGTGCTCACGCGTATCACGATGCTTAGGAGATTCTTTAGCAAGCTCTGAGAATGTGATTTTAAACTCAGCTAGCACACTTTGAAAATGAAGAATTTCCTCCTTACGGTTACTATTTTCCATCTCTTTCATATACTCTGTAAGCGACACTTGCATTTCTAACATTTCCTCTTGCTCATCTTCTTTTAAAAAGACAAAGTTATGTTTAGACTCCTTACGTATATAGTCAATTACATCTCTTTTTATAAGAAGATCAGCAAACGCTAAAAAGGATTTTCCTTTTGTATAGGAATACTGTTCAATTGCTTCGTTAAATGCAAACAATCCAATGCTATATTCATCATCCTGTTCTGTAATATATCGGCGGCAGACAGATGAGATTGATTTTCTAATAAAAGGCTGATACTGTACGATAAACGCTTCTTTATCTTCTTCGTTGTTTTGTATGTTACATACGATATCTTCTATTTTCGGTTTTCTTAAGATCTTCATTACTAAACTCAACACTTGTAATCTCCCAGCCTCCTTCAAATAGCAAAATGGCCACTACACAAGTGACCATTTAACCAGATTTTCTTGGTACTTTTCTTCGGTCTTGTTTTCTTGCTGTTAGTTATATTTTTAGAGTCTAACGTTTTCTTAATGATTTTTCCTTTTCTCTCGGCACTACAGTTAGGTTTGTATTTTTATCTACTTTCTTATTTTCTACCGTTCGTTTTGCTTATTCTTTTTCTATTTTATCTGCAATCCTTGAATAACTCTCCTCTATACCATTGGTAATTTCATCCTTTTATTTTGGATGCCCACCTAATCTAGTAATTTTATTAATGCTTCTATATTCTTTCATAGTCATTTTTCTTCTATTTATTTTCTTCACTATACATATTCGGAGGAATACATAGTTTTATGGGGGTCAAAAAATATTTTTATAAAAAAATACATATTTATTTCAAAAATAAAAACCACCAATTTGAAAAAGGATAATCAAATTGGTGGTTTTCTTATAATATCTATTAAATTAAGTTGGATTCTCATTATATCTAAAAAAGTACTAGCTATCCTCTTCTGATTTTCTCCATTTTTATCTTTCTTGGTTATCATAATATGTCTTATCTGCGTATTTTCTATCATTTCCTTTTAGATAAGCTAAAATTACTTTGGGATTTTTAAGTAAAGTCCAGTCTCCATATGTATCAAATCTTCTGCATGAAGTTATCATTCCATTTTTAATAGTACCGAATTTCTTATTATTTTTCTTTCCCCACTCTTTTAAACGTTTAGCGAAATCTGCATCTTCTGCCATAAGCATGTTTTCATTAAATCCGTTGATTGCCATAAAGTCTTTTCTATAGCACCAAAAAATCCCTACAGATATAGCTCCGTACTTAAAAAGTAAGGGGATTATGATTAACATTGCGGAGAGAAATATTCCTAAAGATATTCTTTCAAACTTACCATTCACCCCACCACCAATGTATGTACCTGAAGCTAAATATTTATCTACATTAAACAACATAGACTCTGTCATTATGGTATCAGCGTCTATAGTAACGATTATTTCCCCACTAGCTATTTTAGCCCCTGCATTTCGAATTTTAGATAAGTTTTTATCGTTATTTTTCAATGTAACACAATTATAAGATTTTGCTATTTCCTCTGTTTTATCTGTACAACGATTTAAAACAACTATAACTTCCGTTTGCTCTTTATATGCCTCTGATGCCTTTGCAATTGAATCTAAACATTTTCTAATGTACTTTTCTTCATTATGCGCAGGAATTATAATAGAAAACTTCACATCTTCTTTCAAATTAACTCCTGAAGATTCGTTTGTCTCAGTCATAATATTCCCCCCTTATTTTATAAGGTAAATATCTACTATACATAAATTATATTAATATTTATTAGGTTATATTATAGAAACTGACGGTAAAGAGGCTCTTACTGTCGACGTTCAAAAGCAAGACGTACAGCAAGCCCCGTTAAAACACTTGCCATAAGCCAACGCTGTACTCGTAGCCACGTCGGGCGTGTGCCAAACCATTTTGCAATTTTACTTGCTGTACATACAATTACAAGGTTAACCATAAAGCTAACAGTGATTTGCGTAAGCCCCAAAACTGCACCTTGAAAAAGCAACGATCCCTTCTCTGGATCTTCAAATTGAGGTAGAAGTGATACATACAAAATAGCAATCTTTGGATTCAGAAGATTCGTCATGAGTCCCCTCAGAAATAATTTCCTTGGTGGCTCATTAGAAATCATACGAGGTTCCATAATAGATGTAGCACCCGGTTTAATCGAATTCCAGGCGAGCCAGAGCAAGTAAGCAGCACCTGCCCACTTTACTGCTTCATATACAGCGGGAACAGCAACGAATAGAACTGTAAGTCCAAACATAGTTGCGATTATATAGATTACAAATCCGAGCATGATGCCCAATAAAGAAATAAATCCCGCCATACGTCCTTGCGTAATGGAACGGGAAATGAGGTAAATCATATTAGGCCCAGGTGAACAAACCATGCTAAGCGAAACAATTGCAAAAGCTACCAATGTACTCAAGCTGACCATAAACCTTCCCCCTTTATTTTACATAAAATTTCCTATTGTACATTTTATCATGATTGAGGAGAGAAAAGATTAATATAAAACGATGCAGCTAAGTAATATTATCGGATCGAATGTATTGTAATCACATACTTCTCATTCTCTTAAGTAAGGATCTAAGAGTACCCTATCCATAGAGCTACTAAAACCACTACAAATAAAGCAAAACAACATGTGGTATTTCGAATCCATTTTTGTATATCACCAAAATACCTTTCTATAAATATAGCGTTGGTAGTAAGCATAAGAAATAAAACAAAGAAAGGCAGCGAGGTATAGGTCCATTTTTATCTTCATGGCTGGAATTATACCCCTTACCAAACTTCTAAATAAAATGTATAGCTAAGTAGTTACCTTATTTTTCAAAAAAATTCTGATTATTTCTTTTTCACTTCTTCTACAAATTCCCATGTCTCTCCGTTATCTTTTGATTGATAAAGTGCACTACTATCGCCATTGTAGTCTCCATCTGCCCCTTGTCCAACTAACATATTAAAAACCCCATCTTTCTCATATGGCATACTAGGTGAATCAAAAGGACTTATTGTGGACTGTGTATGATCTAATTTCACTTCATGCGGCGGATATTCTACCTTTTTGAAAGATACTCCCCCATCATCTGTGCGATATAACTCTCCTTCATTACCAGAAGGCCTAATTGCTCCTAAAAACCCAAGTTTATCATTTATAAAAGTGATTCCTGATACACTACCAATCCCCCCATTAAATGGGTCTGGATTGATAACCTCCCATGTTTTCCCTTCATCACTAGTCTTGCTTAATGAATAAAAGGCGCTCCCTAATGCTTTATCTGTCATATTTAGTTTATAACCAACTTCTTTCGATAGGAAAAACTGTTCTTTTTCATTCTTTAAATCTTGTTGTTTCTTCTCTTTAAGCATATCTTCTTTTGGAGGCGTCTTTGATTTACTCCAACTTGCGTCACTTATTAAATTATATCTAGCAGGGACTAGCTCTTGCTCTTTTCCAGGGACAAATATAGATACAGTATATCCAATGATATCAGAAGCTGCTTTTTTAAGACTCTGTCCCTTACCATCCTCAGTAATATTAATAATTCCCTCTGTATTGGATCCCCAATTTCTTTTTCCATAATAAATCAACCCATACTTACTTTCATTCCATTTTCTAACCGTTTGCTTAACTGGAATCGCCTTAACCGTTTCAATTAAAGGTTCTACTAATTTATCATCATTATAATCAGGCTTTGCGTATCCGTCTCGTATTATAGTAATATTTTCTGACTTCTTCTTATTATAAGAGATTAAATAAGTTTCTTCTTTCCCATCATCATTTTTCCCATAAACAAATGTATCAAACGCTGTGATTGTTCCATCTGAATGAAATGTAAGATCAAAATCAGTTGCCATATACAATTTCTTTGGCAAAGGATATTTTTTATTTATATCTTCAAAAATACCTTCTACTCCAGACTTATATATATTATTATGTTTAAGTTTAACTGACCTTTCATGTTTTAACTTTTCTATAAACCATGCCAATTTACCATTGTAATTTATTGCACTTTTATAAATCTGCATCCCATAAAATGATGTAATTGCAACAATAATGATAATAGAAATGGATCTCCATGCTATTGAATTTGTTAATTTTTTAGATTCATATTCTCTATTTTTTATCACCCGCATTGTAGTAAATGTAGTTATGGATATAAAAAGTACTATACATAATAACAAAATGTAAATATTATAATTCATTCTTCCGTACTTACAGTATAAGGCCAACTCATAACAAAAAATTCCGTATACAATTATTAGTATTGGATTTGTTACTAATGACAGAAGTATCCTTTTTGTATTTTCTCTAAATATAGAAACCACCCCTAATTACATGAATTACTGATATTAAGTATACTTTATTGTAAAGTAACAAAAAAGCTATTTAATCTTGCCGCAAAAAATACAATAGACATCTTTCTATTAAAGCCGTTTACAAATCTAGTTGTTTCATAGACAATGGATTTTTGAGTGAATACTAAAGTCGCTTCATTTATATGAATTACAAATCCAAGCATGATGCTCAATAAAAAAAATAAATCCTGCCATACGCCCCTACGTAATGGAACGAGAAATAAGATAAATCAAAATAGGCCCAGGTGAACAAACCATACTAAGTAAAACAAGCGCAAAAGCTAGCAAAGTACTCAGGCTCACCATAAACCTTCCTTCTTTATCTTACATAAAATTTCCTATTGTACATTTTATCATGATTGAGGAGAGAAAAGATTAATATAAACCGATGCAGCTAAGTAATAGTATCGGATCAAATGTAGTGTAATCACATATTTCTCATTCTCTTAAGTAAGGACTAAAAATAACCTATCCATAGAGCTACTAAAACCACTACGAATAAAGCAAAGCAACATGTAATATTTCGAATCCACTTTTGTATATCACCAAAATACCTTTCTATAAATATAGCGTTGATAGTAAGCATAAGAAATAAAACAATGTAAGTAAAAGCACCCAATTTATCGTTAAACTTCTCATTTGTAAATGTACTTACATGAAGGAATAGAAAAACAAACGTTACTATGAATAGCTCAAATAGCCTTTTTTTATTCACCCCACCACCACCTTACAGTAATTCCCTTTCATTCCATTTTATCAGAACATACTGTGTAGCAGCACATGAATATTATATTCATGTTAAAAAGGCCAACAATCCAAGATTGTTAGCCTCTACTTCCCATATTCGTATCTTTTATCACTTTACTTCCTTACAACTGGAATCCACATTTCACCAAACACTAAGCCGTTTCTTTTCCCCATCTCAACCGTCGTATTTGGTCCACCAACATAAGCAAACTCATTTGCATCTGGTAAAGCTTGACCGAAGGCGATGCCAGTCAACTTATTACTTAACTCTTCAGCTGTTTTGTCTTCCCCTTTTACTACTAAGTATTCTCCCCTCGGAAACTGAATCACTCTAGATTCTTCTTCTATTTGTGCTTCTGTCATGACACCCGCATAATACATCATTTTGTTATTCACCGCTTCGCTCACAGAAAAAATATATTCATTTGTCGCTAAAGCTTTTAAAGTGTCCAGCCTTCCATCTTCTTTAACAGCCGACCAAAAGTCGTCCTTTTCTTTATTTATTCCAGCAAAGTCTGTGTATTCACTCTTAATTTCAGTTCCAATACCTAACACAATAAAGCTATCTTTTTCTTCTATAGAATAATTTTTCATATTCAAAACCTGCCTCTTTTTTTATTAATCAAACGATTTATCTTTTCATCTGATACGTTTATAATACCTTTAAACCATGTCAAAAAATGATACTGTTTAGGAGACTAAAATGAAAAAAGTTGAACGGATTAATACAATTATGCGGTATATCAACAACCGCTCTCACTTTACAATTTCTGAAATTATACAAGAATTTAACATATCACGGTCGACAGCTATTAGAGACATTAGAGAAATTGAAGCTATGGGAATGCCACTTGTCGCTGAAGTTGGGAGGACCGGGGGATATTTTGTTATGCACAACTCTATCCTGCCCGTTGTTCGCTTTACTGATAATGAAGTGAAAGCTCTTTTTATTGCCTTTATGGCTACGAGGAATCAACAACTTCCCTACCTAAAGAGTCGTCAATCTTTAGCCGAAAAACTACTAGGACTCATCTCAGAAACCCAGCAAGATGATCTCGTTCTTTTAAATCCACTCTTGCTTTTCCAAGGGACTAACCCTCATAATCCCGATCTACTTGAGCTTTCTGATCTCCCCCATCCTATGTTAGAAAAACTCATTCAAATCCTTCTTTTGGATAACCATTTATTGATTACTATGAAAGAAGATGAAGAAATCAAGTCTTATCCAATTTATCTATTGCACCTTTATCAAGAAAAAAGCCATTGGATCATTGAAGGGTTTGACTTAAAAAAAGAAAAGAAGATGATGTTTCCTGTCGATGATCTCATTAATATCGAACCATACACGACGAACAAAAGGCTAAATAAGAAAAAGATTTTAGAAAAACTAAGTAAGAAGGACGAAGCAATTAACCTTGTATTTGAACTTGGTCCGACAGCAATTGCCCAGTTCAAAAAATACCATCCTTTAAAAATTTCAATATCTTATACTAATCCTTACCAATCCACAGCCATTTTACAAACTTTTATCAATGTTAACAATCCCGATGAAATGACGGAAATAATAAATTGGCTGCTTTTTCTAGGGAAGGATATAAAAATCAAAGAAATTCCCGATGAAGTATTAGCAGATTTACAAAAACGAGTGCGCTTATACATTCCATAAGCAGTGAGCCTCAAATATTAAGCTTTATGGACAATTATTCTATTTTTAAATACCATTTCATTTACTACAATGAGAGCATGATAAATAATAAAAGCACGGAAAATCTCCCGTGCTTTTCTAAATATATATTATTCCCGAAGGTTTCGTTTATCTCGTTTCTTACCCTAACTGACGTTTAAATGCTTTACTGGCGAAAAAGTAAGAAATAATCATTATACCTACGCACCAAGCGAGCGCAATCCAAATATCGTTTCCAACAGTTCCTTCATATAAAAGAGCACGAATCGCATTCACGATTGAAGTTACAGGCTGATTCTCTGCAAATGCACGAACAATTTTTGGCATCGTTTCGGTAGGCACAAAGGCCGAACTAATAAATGGAAGAAAAACTAGCGGGTACGAGTAAGCAGTCGCCCCTTCCATAGACCTCGCTTTCAATCCTGGAATGATAGCTAGCCATGTTAGCGCCAGCGTAAACATCCCAAGTATCCCAGCTACCGCGAGCCAATCTAGAATATTAGCACTGGAACGGAAACCCATTAAGAGTGCAACAAGAATAACCACCACGATAGTAAGTATATTAGCAACTAGAGAGGTTAAAACGTGAGCCCACAATATGGATGAGCGCTTAATAGGCATCGTAATGAAACGTGCCATCAGCCCACTCTTTACATCCGTAAAGAGTCGCACGGAAGTGTAAGCTACACCGGATGCGATAGCCATTAGCAAAATTCCCGGCAATAAATAATTAACGTAGTTTTCCGTTCCAGTTTTTATTGCGCCGCCAAACACGTAGACAAATAATAGCATCATCATAATCGGTGTAATCGCTACTGTAATAATTGTATCCGGACTGCGCATAATGTTACGCATTAAACGACCTAGTAATACACCTGTTTTACTTTTCATTTACATCTCCTCCTTTTTGCCAATGATCGAAAGGAATATTTCTTCCAATGTCGGTTGCTTCTCGATATACTCCACTTTTGCTGGCGGGAACATCTCTTTTAGTTCAGCAAGAGTACCTGTCGTAATAATTTTTCCGCCATGCAAAATAGCGATACGGTCTGCCAGTTGTTCTGCTTCCTCCAAGTACTGAGTCGTAAGCAAAATAGTTGTACCGCTACCAGCAAGTTCCTTGACTGTATCCCACACTTCGATTCGCGCTTCAGGATCAAGTCCAGTCGTTGGTTCGTCAAGAAAAATAACTGCTGGCGCCCCAATCAAACTCATCGCGATATCAAGCCGGCGCTTCATCCCGCCTGAATACTGATCTGCCCTTTGGTTTGCCGCATCAGTCAGGCTAAATCTTGCAAGTAGATTGTCAGCAACTTGAGCGGGATTGGAAACACCACGTAATTTGGCGATCATTATCAAGTTTTCCCTCCCAGTCAGCATACCGTCTAAAGCTGCGAACTGCCCTGTCAAACTGATACTTTGACGAACATGATCTGGTTGACTCTGTACATCAAATCCACAAATACTTACTTCACCGCTATCTTGCTTCATTAGTGTCGAAAGGATGTTGACCGTTGTCGTCTTTCCCGCTCCATTTGAGCCTAGCAGCGCGAAAATTTCTCCACGCTGCACCTCAAAATCTACCCCTTTTAAAACTTCCTTGTCTTTAAAGGATTTTTTCAAGCCTTTTACAGAAATCACTGCATGACTCATACTTTTTTCCTCCCTATAAAAATGTTTTGCGAAGACTATTTATTTACCTCTATCTATTTAGTATCACTGATATTCTGTATTACTTAGTACCGAATTAAAAATATAACTGAATAGCTATGATGGCAATTCATATGTGTAACCAGCTAATCAGTCGGTACTACTTATTCCATTTATTTTTTTCTCAATTTCTTCATAATACTTTCATTCAAATCTTCACGATACTTGGAGACGTAAGTTTTAGCATTTGCCACTAGTTCGTCAGCAAAGGAAGCCACGTCATCCCCAGTAATGTCAAGCACTTGTCTTCCTTCCGCTGCACCCGCTTCGAACAAATCGATTAATTCATACTGTATGTGTAACATATCCATCCCGTTACCCGCTGAAAAATTCCACATGTAGTTTTGAATTTTCTTAAATACAAATTGGTAGTCCTCTGGCAGAGCCTCAACTCGTGCCATCATCATTTTGTACTCTTTTTTATCACCAATTAACTTTTTGAACATTTCTAACATCTTATTTTCCTCCTTTTTTATAAAACCGAACAAGAAATTCTCAAAATATCGGCCGAAACATTTTATATTATGAGGCTAGTTTGACTTCAAGACGTTAATTTTTGACGATACAAAATCCCATTTTCTCCAAAATAATTCAAGCTCCTGACGGCCAGCTTCATTTAATGAATAAAACTTACGAGGCGGCCCCATATCTGATGGTTTCTTTTCAATATTCACAAGCTTTTTCTTCTCTAATCGTACGAGGATGGTATAGACCGTTCCTTCCACGACTTCGGTAAACCCAAGATCATTCAGGTGGCGAGTAATCTCATAACCATACGTTTCACGGCGGCTAATGATTTCCAGCACACACCCTTCCAGTGAACCTTTCAACATTTCAGTTAAATTTTCCATGTTCTGATCCTCCTTTACCCCCTATTCTGTCTGACTTATATTCAGTATTACAGAGTACTAAGGCGAATTTTTTACTGAACCGTTTTTGTGAATCTGAACTATTCAGTATCACTTATTACATCTATATTGTATGACTAAGTAGTTATGGATGTCAACTTTATTTTCAAAAAAATTAAAAATCCGCTTTACCCTAACCGGATACAGCCTACTTTTTTTATTGTAAGGACCATCACACTAGCAAAACAGAACTGATTCAAAGTGTAATTTAAATCAGCTCTGTTTTATTGTTTTTATACCGATATATCTTGTTTTTTCACGATACAAATTGTTTCTCACTACCATTCCCATTGCATATAAAGCATAAAGGCAAGTGCGGTCAGAGAAAATTTCCAGAGATTATCCGTACATGATACGAGCCCCTAAAATACAATTCTGTTAGAAATCTGTTCTCTATATTCTCTTTTATTTTATTTCTGATAGTTGATTAGCAACACTATCTAAAAATTTTTCTACCTTTTCTTTTGATGTATCCGGCGCATGATAACCGATCGTAAATGTAAGCCTTCCATTATAAGAGCTTGCTCCCATTGAAAAGAATGGTGCATACATAATAGGTGATGCCATATACCCGTCCTCAGCTTGAATTTGACCAAACTGAATAGGTTCCTCAGCAATCACTCCCAAATTTGTCAGTAATGGCAACGCCATCCCCATCTGTACAGCCTGTTCATATTGCTGATTATACATTTCCTTCACTGTAGATAGCTTCATTTCTGCCAGTAACTCCATTCCTGCTGCTGAAGAAAGACCTGGATTTTGAGACTTTATTTTATCCATTGATTGTTTAACTCGAACAAGAGTCTGCTTAAATGTTTCATCGTCTTCCATTTTAATCACTGGCATTTCCATACCGGATAAGTTGCAAATAGCACCAGTTGTATTATTAGGCAGATATCGACGTAAATCAATTGTCAAACCAATCATTTTTTCTGCAGTACGAGGTTCTGCATACACAGTGAAATGTGATAAAACTCGGAAGTAAGCAGTCATGATTACATCATTCAAGGTAACCTGTTGTGCTTTTGTCCATTGGGTTAAACGTAGAGTTTGCTTATGGCTCAATCGCCGTACGGACATTTGGGGAAATTTATTTTTGTTAGATTGAGATGGAAAAGACCATAACGATGCCTGTTGTTCTTGGTTAGGTCGATACGCACTTTTTATGTCCGATATTCCAGCGTATTTGAATACATGTGATTGATCTCGACAACTCTCATTTCCCTCATCAAATTCCTTTATAATTTGCTTCTTAGACCGTCCCAATGAAAGGTGAGTATATATTGTTCCAAGCAATTATATATATTCCTTGACTCCTGCACCATCTGAACATAGATGAGACAATTTCACAACTAACATATCTATTGTAGTGCCCCGTAATAATTTCGTTTGAACCATAGGCCCCTGAATACGATCACCAGGTTCCTTAATAAAATCTATTGCCATTATTTCAAGTTCTTGATTATTTCCTTCTGCAAAAAAGCAAATAGATGAGTTAGTGTCAGATGAATGTTCCTCCCAGTAAGGAATATCATTTTCTACAAACCGGCTGTTCAAAACTGGTTGCAATTGCAACGTTATCCTTACTGATTCTTCAAGTATTTCCTTGGATATACCTACAGGAAAATAAAGAACTGCATTAATTTGTTGATCTGCAGAATAAAGACCTAATACATAATTCATTCGATCTTGTGGTGTTACTGAATACTTTCTTTTCTCCATAATTCCGTCCCCCTTTAGGACTTTTTGTATAACCCTATTTTCCATATGCTTGTAATTTTTCTAGTCATTTTTCTTCAAGAGCTAATAACGCTTATTTTTCGAATTTTTAACGAAATCATCTTCTCCGTATTGGTTTCATTCTTTTTACAGGTGATATATTCATTATTTTATTGTTATCAACACTGCCTAACCTTACAATAAAACCAAACGAAAATAAATTAAGTTTACATATACATAAACATTTTATTATAACGTCTATAAATTATCAATACAGCAAATAAATCATTTTTATGTCTGTCAATAAAAAACAATATATTCAAGATCCACTTCATAATAAAAGATTGATGTGCATGTAAATGTACCCATATCACTTTCAAAATAAGAATGAGAATTTTTTCAACAAAAATAAGATGCAGTTATTGATTTTACAGTAAAAAAAGCCCCTCCATTTTGAAAATGCGCAATCAAAATGAGTAGGGCTATTTCCAATTTAAATTTTATAAAAGAATGATTATCATAAATAATATTTTACTTTTTAGTCTACCTTATTATTTTCAATCCATTTTCCTAATAAATGAATGGATTTTATTCCTATAATTTGAGGTGGTATCGTTGTTTTTTTAAAATAGAAAGCTGATTTTCAAATCAAATGAAAAAGAGGTAAAATTATAGATATTCATGTAGAAATTTCGTTTTGGGGATACTTAAAATCTTAAGGTGATGGGCATGTGGTGTTATACTTTAAAAGCTCTATAAATTTTATAGATATAGCGATTTTCTTTATTAATAATCATTTGTATGTGCGTTTACTCACACACATACAAATGATTTATAAAGCCACAATTAAGTGAAAACATCTTTTCCGTTACGATAACATCATAGCCATGTCTTCTGCTGCATTTGTAATTAGTTTTAAACCAAATGTTTCTTGTAATACATCAAGCACGCCAGGTGAAATAAATTCAGGAGCCTTTGGACCGATGCGAATATCTTGAATTCCAAGACTAAATAGCCCGAGTAAAATGGCAACCGCTTTTTGTTCAAACCATGATAGCACAATACTTACTGGCAATTCATTCACTTCACATTGGAAAGCATCAGCTAATGTAGCTGCTATTTTCACTGTAGAAATGGAATTATTACATTGTCCTAAGTCGATGTAGCGCGGAATCTCGGTACCAGGTACAACACCGTAATCCACATCATTAAAGCGGAATTTCCCGCAAGAAGTTGTTAAAATAACTGTTTCTGGCGGAAGTGACGTTGCTAATTCACGATAATATTCTCCACCTTTTCCCGGTGCATCACAACCGGCAATAACAAAGAAACGCTTTATCTTCCCCTCTTTTACTGCATTAATAATTTCCGGAGCTAATGATAATACTGTATTATGATGAAACCCTGTTACTAACTGTTCATCCGACTCCATATGTACTTCTGAAAGTTCTAGTGCTTTTTGAATCAATGGTGTAAAATCATCATTTTCAATTTTTTGTACACCCTCTAAACCTGCAATGTCATATGAAAAGAATCGATCAGAGTATGATCCTTTAATTGGCATAACACAGTTCGTTGTAGCTAATATGGCACCAGTAAATTTTTCAAAAAGGCGTCTTTGATCATACCATGCCTTACCGATGTTTCCTTTTAAATGTTTATATTTTTTCAGTTGCGGGTATCCGTGTGCTGGTAGCATTTCAGAATGCGTATAAATATTAATGTCTTTTCCTTCTGTTTGCTTTAATAGTTCTTCTAATGCAAATAAATTATGGCCCGTAACTACAATTGCTTTACCTTCTACACGATTTTGTGTAATTTGTACAGGTTCTGGCACACCAAAATGATTCGTATGTGCCTCATCTAATAATTCCATCACCCGTAAAGCTGATTTCCCCACTTTCATAGCCATATCAATATGCTCTTGTTCGTTAAAATTAGAATTTGTTAATGTCATATATAAAGCTTCTTGTGTTGTAGCATCTACAAATCCATCCGTATACCCTAGCTGAGCAGCATGTGTGCGATAAGCTGCAATTCCTTTTAGCCCAAACACAATCGTATCTTGTAGACTCGCAATCGTTTCATTCTTCCCACAAACACCCATTACTTTACATCCGCCTGTTGGCGTTTGTTCACATTGATAACAAAACATATCATCCCACCCTCTCCCAATCATTCATTACACCTTAAGCATAATACCCATTGAAAAAAAGTGATGTGATATCAATCACAATAATATATAAAGATTTGTGACAGTTCATATTGTTGACATAATATTTTTATTGACACTAAAAAATAAGCATTAGTGTGCACACATCTTTCGATACTTTTAAATAGCTAATTAATTTGGAGAAATATATAAAACGAAAAAAATTTTGAGTCCCATGTACAAATAGTTGCAATTCATTACATATGAAAATAGACATACAAATACGCTCTTCTTTCTATCATTCAATAGAAAGAAGAGCGTATTTGTCATTTTAAGGAACTATCATTTTTTTTATTAAAGCCTTCATTGTAAACCTCTTTATTTACAATACATTTACACTATCTTAACATTACTTACATTATTTATATGATATATTTATATAGAAGCTACTTAAGAAATTTCATATACATTTTATCTTTATGATCTCTAATCTAATCAATAAAAAGATCATGTTATATTTTTATAACAGGGGTGAATTACGATGACTGAAACTTTAAAAACACTTATAATGCTTGATGCTACTTACGTTGTTATTGCAATTATGACAGTACTAGTATTTGTATACTTGGAATTAAAATCTCAGTAATATATGCTGACGTAATCGACAGATTCAGCATTTAAATATAGTTAGAAGAAAGAAAGAAAGGAGAAAATTATTTCTCCTTTCTTTTGTATTTCTACAATTTCTTATTTTAATAAATCCAATGTATGTAAAAGTAATCCCTTGTCTCCTACTTCTCCATGACCAGGTACTACCGAATTTATATTTCCATATCGCTTCAGCACATTCTCAATCGATGTAGACCATTCATTTACATACGCATCCGCAACATTTCCTAAATCTTTAGCTTCCGCAGATTTTACTAAACAGCCTCCAGCTAAAATTTGATATTGTGGCAACCAAACAACAATATTATCTTCTGTATGTCCTTTCCCTGGATAGAACGTTTCTACTTTTGTATTGCCAAACTTCAAACTCGTAATTATTTGTAAATCTCCAAGCGGCTCTTCATATCCACTGTTCTTTGCTAGTTCTGCGGTTAATGCTGTACTATGCGCTTTAATTCCTCTTTCTTTCAACGTTTTTATTCCGCCAATTCGATCAGCGTGCGCATGTGTAATAATGACATCCGTTATGCGCTTCTGAAATTTCTTTTCTACCATTTCCATTAGTTCCTTCGTTAATTTGTTATCCCAAGAAGAATCAACAAGCACTAGTCCTTTAGTAGTATTAAGAACTAGACCGTTCGAAGGAACTGCTTCTCCATTAAAATAACCTAACTCCGTATGAACCCATACATTCTTGTTTAACTGAGATATTGAAATGGTTCCCGTCTCATTTTTTATTACTGTTTTCTCTACCTTTTGTGATGCTTGTACAGAAGAAATTGTGCTAACAAATTGAATTGTTCCTAGTAAACCTACACATAATCCTACTTTTAACAACGTATTCTTTTTCATGTTATCAACCCTTTCTTTCAAGCTAAATAGTTATTACCTATATTAGACAATTTATCTCAAATGTTTGTTCCATCTTCATTTGCATACTTTTATGTAATTAACAAAAAAGCATACAAAATTTTGTACGCTTTAAAACTTAATCTTTCATTCCATAATTCTCAAACTCTTCCTCATTCCCATAAAATACATTCAAATCAATATACTTTTCTTTTCCATTATAACCGCTTAATCTCCCGCGGTTCGTGTATTGCCAAAACGTCCATTTTCTCTCATCAGATAAACTCGGTTTTGTAAGAACACTACGAATCCATATATTACATTTTGGATACGCATCCTTTATATATAAATCATACGCCTCTTGCGTTGCATACAATATTACTTTCTTATCGTAATGTTTTTCTAGCATTTCAATCATGACCGCCAACTCTTTCGTAACATCTTCACGCTTAGGCGGATTATCTTTTTTGTTAGCGTAAAACTCAACATCAATCACGGGTGGCAGTGCTTGTTTATATTTTGGAACAGTTCGTATAAATTGCTCTGCTTGTGTTTCACCCTTACTATCGAAACTAAAAAAATGATACGCTCCGATGCGCATATCTGTCTTATTCGCATTCCTCCAATTTTTCGAAAAGTACTCATCCACAAACGAACTTCCTTCAGTCGCCTTTATAAACGCAAACTTCATATTTTGCTTTTCCAACTCTCTCCAATCTATATCCCCTTGATACGATGCGACATCTACACCTTTTATTTCATACTTATCAGCACTTATTTGATTCGGAATGAATATGCCTTGAAAAACTAAGTAAACGACAACACTTATTACACTAATTAAAGTAAAGATTCCCCCTATAAAAAGCTTCTTTTTCATTCATATCACCCATCTTTACAAATTAAAATTCTACTTACCATTCACGCTTTTTATTAATTTTCATTTTTTCTTTAAACGCCTTCTCTAAATCAATATTTAATTTATTTGCTAAATCACATACATTCCAAATTACATCAAACATTTCTAAACCGATTTCTCTTTTCGCATCTTGTATTGTATCACGCTTTAATATGACTTCCGCCAATTCACCTAATTCCGCCATCGTATATATCGTACGCTCTTCAATTGTTGTATCTTGAAATCCTTTTTCTTTACTGAAATTTGATACATACTTCTGAAACTACCAATACTCTATTTTTCTATTACACTTAAAACCAAATTTATATTTTGTTAAATTATAACATTCGGACTATAATTTATTTATAGCCCATTAACGGAGGTGTTTGCAATGACTCTCTTCGCTTCACCAACATTATTTATAGTAGCAATCATTTCATTTGCACTAGCTTATTTCATCGGAGTAAAGCAGTACACTTGGCTCTTATCAGGATTCAACGAACGCCGCGTGCCTGATAAAGTGAAACTATCAAAAATAGTAGGTCTTTATAATTTAATTGCTGGTGTCATTGCGACAATCGGTAGTGTCTTCACTACGCCTAATGTCACAATCGTTATTCCTATCACTCTAATTGGACACTTTATAATCGCGGCTTATGTAAATACACGCATGGTGCAGTAAAAAAGATCACCCAAATGGATGATCTTTTTTATAATTTATCAACATATTGCTTCGCTTCTAGTAAGGAAAAACTAAAAGCTTCTCTTACTCTCTTAACTGCTGTAATTTTTTTGCCTTCTTCTACAAGCTGGCGTAGTTCTTTATTAATTTCAGGTTCTCTTTCTATAATTCCCATTTCTTTCGTAATTAATTGTAATCTATCTTCAATTCTCTTTAAACGCGCATCATTTTTCTTTTCAATTGTAGTTAATTTTTCAGCGATATAAATGAAACCAACAGCTACTATCAGTATAACCATCCAGAATTCCATGAATGTTCCCCCCTTACTAACTTTCATTTACTTTATTTCACTAACTTATGTAAATTTTACCACAATACACATTTAATGTATAATATCACTATATCAAACTGTTAATAAAACCTATTATTTTAGGGGGACACTTTATGAAAAGATTTTTAAATACGTTACTTCAATTTGTAGTTCTTTCAATCGTGCTACATTTGTTATTTGATATAGTTGGTTGGCTTGTTTTCAATGCACCAATTAAAAACAAACAAATCATCATTTCTTTAATAACAATCTCATGGGTTATGTACATGTACCGAGACAAATTTTTTCAAAAGTTCACTTCAAACTAACAAAAAAAGAAAACACTTCATTGGTGAGGTTGTAAAAACGTTATCCTTATAATGAAAATAAAGAAGCTGTTCCTTCCAGCTTCTTTATCTATATAACATTTTTCGCAACAATTTTTATATGTTCTGGTGCGATAATCTCCGTTATACTTTCTTGGAAATCTTCCCGCAACATTTCTTCCAAATGTTCTAACTGCACTTCAACATGAGTGCATTCTAAATTATGTATATTTAACAGTGCATAATGATCTTTTTTCTTAATTACTAAATATTGATTTTCCTCTGTCACAAGTACAGAACCTAATCGGACTCCTAGTAAGCGTTGATCATCAAACTTCATAATTACTTCTCCTTCCCTCATATAAACAAAATTACAATGAAAATAATTACATTTATGGAAAAACACACTTATTTAGACTATATCATAATTTACTAAAATAGAAATATCTTTTTCTGTTTTAATAAAAATCCCTATTTTTTCATATATTTCGATACAAAAAACTTTCTCAACATTAAATTTGAATTTTCAGTTTTTAATCCTATGAAAATCTATTATAATAAAGTTAATAAATGTTTGACCTCTCCTAATTCATGTACATATGGATGATCAGTAGTTATTGCTACTGATCTATTTTTTTGATTTCAGAAAGTACATACTCTGCATCCTTTCCTACACCACAAATAAGTGCGGAACCCCTTTGAGATTGCCATGGTAAACCGATATAATACAATCCTTTTACTGGACTGATTCCCTTTATATGATTAGGAAATCCTTTCTCATTCACTGCCTGTTCAATTTCAATCCAATTATAATTTTGAACAAAACCAGTTGACCATATAATGCTTTCTGCACTATAAGTATCACCATTCTGAAACATAATGTTATTTCCTGATGCACTTACTACTTTTTCTTGCAGTTTGATTGCTCCATTACGAATAAGTTTCTTACCTTCAAAACCGAAAATAGGGTCCTTTCTCTTCTGAAACCATCTTCCCCTCTTTGTATTTATTTCAGCGTACAATAAACCCACTTTTTCTAGCAGATTAAAAATACTTTTTCCAAAAAGTTGTAACGGTAAAAACGTTAAAGGATGACTAATAGACACCGTAACTTCATGAGTCTTTGCCAGTTCTACTGCAATTTGCATTCCTGAATTCCCACCACCTACTACTAGTACTTTTCCCTTAGGAATTTGTGATGGTGATTTATATTGTGATGAATGTATTTGAAAAATATGTGATGATAGATTTGCTGAAACTGAGGGAATAAACGGTTGCTGAAAAGCACCTGATGCGATAATAACTTTTTTCGTTTGTAAAATTTCTGTAGGAGTGCGTAATTCAAATATTTCTTTTTCTTTCTTTATTTTTAGAACTTCCGTTTGTAATTGTACCGGTAATTGAAAATGTCTTGCATATTCTTCTAAATAAGTTGCAATTTCATCTTTATATGGAAATTCATTTTTTTCACCTATTAACGCCATACCCGGCAAGCTACTGTAAGACCTTGGGGTAAAAAGCTGCAAAGAATCATATCGATTTCTCCATGAATCACCAACTCGCTTTCCTGCCTCAAGTAATAAAAAATTATACCCTTCCTGCTTCAAGTAATATCCCATTGTTAATCCAGCTTGACCTGCCCCAATAATAATTAGATCTTTCATTCTAATCCCTCCTCTTCTTAAACACATGAATATTTGTTCATATATTCATACGTTTCCATAATCATAACATTTTCTTTTTATATGATTCAATATCTACTCAAAATAAAAAAGAGCAGTTCACTGCTCTATGAACTACTCTTCATTCCATTTCTACAATTTTTCCTCGTATAGTGTAATTCTATTTGAAAACGGATCAATTACAGTTAATTCAATTGTACCCCAAGGTGTTTTTTCTATATTCGGCTTCGAATAAGCATATTCTTTACTTAATACTACAGAATGATAATCCTTTACATCATCTATTTTGATCCGAATCGCACCACCTGGTGAGGCATCACCATGATGTTCTGATAAATGTATCACAGCATCCTGTAACGAAATTTGCAAATATAATGGCATATTTTCCTCATACCGATGTTCCCAATCCAGTTTAAATCCTAAAAAACCTAAGTAAAATAGTTTTGCTTTTTCAATATCAAAAATTCTAAATATAGGTGTTATCATTTATACTCTCCTCCTATTTATAAACATCTGCTGCCAATTCTCCCAAAACATCCACGTTTACTACTTCATAGCATCCATCGTTCTTCTTTATTATCTCTTTATCACAAAAAACATTTAATGTTCGCAACAAATGCCGATAGCTCGTTCCTAACAATTCCGCTATTTCCGTTAAATTCCCACTAAATACAATTCTATTTCCGTGCTGTACTGCTCGTTCCCCTGCTGCTAACATGTAACTCGCAAGTCTATTTTCAAGCGGATACAATAAATTAATTGTACTATTTTTTGAAAGTCGATTTAACTTATGTGCTAACGATCCACAAATACATCTTAAAAATTTCGCATCATGAAATAGCTGATTTCTCACTTTTCCTAATGGTAAACCAACACAATATGAATCTGCCATTACTTGTACATTTGAAGTAATCCTTTGGGAATGAATTAACTCCACATCTCCAAGTAACTGCAAACTATCATAAAAACACAGTAATACGGATTTTCCGTTACTTAATGTGTTAAACGCTTTCGCTTTTCCTTCAACAAAGAAATATAAATAATCTATCTCTTCATTTTCTCTACAAATAAACTCATTCTTTTTAAAAAATATAAGTTCCATATATGGCTTCATATCATGACTAAAAAATGAATCAATATTATTTTGCTTTATATACTCTGCTAATTTAATAGAATTACATACTTTCTTCATAGTTCCCCACCTTTACAACTCATCCCCATTGTAATCAAAATTTTCTTCTTCCACTATGACATATGTCATAGTAATACACAATTTCAGCATGATACAGTCATTACAAATATGAAATATAAAGGGGATATTGCATTGTATAACTTTCTTTCTGTCTTTATTGGTGTGCTCATCGCCGTTATGCTTCCATTGAATGGAATTTTATCTGAGTTAATTGGCAAGTACACAGCAAGCGTGGTCATTCACCTTGTCGGTTTAATTGCAGTTATCTTCATTTTAATCATAAACAAAAATAAAATTCGTTTCGATAAAAGTATTCCACTTTTTTTATATAGCGCTGGAGCGATTGGAGTATTCACTGTTCTTTTTAACAATATAACTTTTTCCGTCCTTGGTGCTTCTATTACGATCGCATTAAGTTTACTCGGCCAATCCATTGCTTCCATCATTATCGATCATTTTGGCTTATTAGGAATGAAAGTTGCAAAGTTTGAAAAGAAAAAACTAGTTGGATTAGCATTCATCTCTTCTGGGATTATTATCATGACAATATATTAATGGGGGCAAAAATATGTTATATATTACGATCGCTATTTTAGCTGGTGTTTCTATCGTTGTTGCTAGAATTATTAACGCGAATTTAGCAAAGGAAATTGGAAACTGGGAAGGCACGTTTTTCAATTATATTACTGGATTATTTTTCTCTATGTTATTTTTAATTTTCAGTTCAGATTCATTGTATATCCCTATTCATAAGTTGCAATCTATTCCTATCGCCGTATACTTAGGCGGATTAGTAGGAGTTATCGTTATTTCATTATCCAACTATATTACTCCTAAAATATCAGCCTTTTATTTAACATTACTCATCTTTATCGGACAATTATTTGCGGGGACTATTATTGATTTCTTCCTGACAAATGAACTCTCAATTGGTAAAGTTATCGGTGGCATTTTCGTATTAATTGGGCTCACTTACAATTTACTCATAGATCGCCCGATAAAAACTGTGAAGCATAACCAAGTTCAACTATAATACTTTACGCTTACCTATCATATATTAATAGAAAAGCTCTTCACACGAAGTAATAGAGAGGAGAAAATCCTATTAAAAAAATTATTTTATTGCTAGGTAGCGTATTAATTATTTCTGGAATTGCATGGTTTATAAACTCGGGAAAATCTATTCAAGATCTCTATACTGCAAATAAACCGAAAAAGAAAGCTACTATTATTTCAAGCTCGCGAGATCCAAATGAGCCCCCTGTTTTTTTAGGAAAACAGGAAATAAAAGATATACATGTCGAATCAATTAAAACAAAACAGGATATCTTTCTCACAAAAACAGATGAATTAAAAACGTTTATTAACAGTATGAATACCGCAAAAAAAGGTAAATTAACATTAGATGAAGAAGGATCAGACTTAATAGATTGTGATATGTGGATTACTTTCGAGGATGGAACTTATAAAAAATATTTCATATGGGTAGTTGATCATCACAGTAGCGAAGTGATGATTGCTCAGCAAGATACTCCTGATGATGTAAAACTTACGTACTATCAGTTAAACGAAGATAGTTCAAAAAAAGTTTATAATTTATTTAAAAAAATTATTTAAACGAAAAAGTCATGAGCACGCGAACTCATGACTTTTTGCACTATATATACTCAGGGAACACTCTACAACCCTTTTCCTGCTCTATATCATGACCAAAGAAAACAATTGGTTTCTCTTTCGCCACAACTCCTTTTAAACGTTTGATTGAAGATAAAGCTAATTCTGGATCAAATCCTGCGAACGGCACTTCATCTTCAAAATTCTCTTTCGTGTACGATGCATCAATTGTTAATAAAACTGAACCGGATTGCTCCGTCTCAATGAATAACGACTGATGGCCTGGAGAATGACCTGGCGTATACAATAATTGAACACCTGGTACCACTTTATAATCCCCTTCAATAATTTTGTAGTTCAAATGCGGTAATATACATTCTTTCATATATTCTTCTCTATGAAGTGCTGCCTCATATTCCGCTCGCTGCACAATAATCGGTGTATTTGTAAAAGCACCGTTTCCTCCTGCATGATCAAAATGTAAGTGAGAACTAATAATATATAAAAGGTCGTCCGGCTCATACCCTACACGCTTTAATATATTCACGATTCTATCTTCTTCAGTCATTTTCGGTAAAATCTGTCCTTCAACAAATGTACCGTTAAAAAGCCCTTCATTATTAACTGCACTTTCTGGCATACCTGTATCTACTAAAATAGGCCCCTCTTCTGTCTCCAAAAGATAACACCATACAGGTAAGTTCAATAAATTCCCCGGCGCGAGTGTACTATTAACAGAAGAATGATCTAACATACAACGACCTGCTGGGATGAAATAAAGCTTCTTTACTGTCATTATGTATCCACCTTTACATTTAGTTTTGGATAAAGTAATACAGTAAAAAATTCTTCTTTTTAGAAATAAACTCCTTCTAGACTATCAGTACAGCTTACATAAAAAAGAAACATTAACACCGATTAACGCTGAAAACTTAAAGAAAGCACATGCACTACTTGAAAGCGGGCACACCATTGGAAAAATCGTATTAGAGAAATTTTAATCATGATAGTGACAGATAGTATGTAAAATTATATTAACGATTTTTCGAATATATCTATCATAACGTACAATATATCAACGATTTTTCAAATATATCTATCACAAATCAAATTATATCAACGATTCGTCAAGCTATATCGATTTATCGACAAATAGCAACAATAAGAAAAGGCTGTTCCAGATGAACAGCCTTTTCTTTATTTACTTGAAATCTCTTTATTATTTTGAACGTCTAACGGAGCTCGCTTTCCTATTCCGAAAGCATAGAAACTAATTGTAACGATAGCTAAGAAAATAATACCTACAACTAATGAAATACGAGTATCATCGTTAAACCACATTCCGATTAATACCATAATTAAAAAGGCAATCGTTAAATAGTTTGTTACAGGAGCAAATGGCATTTTGAATGGATGATCTTTCATCTCTGCTCCCTTTTCTTTTCTAAAATTAATTTGACTAATTAAAATGACAAACCATGGTACCATACCAGGAAGTACACTCGCACTATATACATATACGAATAAGTTTTTCGGTGCGATGTAACTTAAAACAACACCAACCGCCAGACCGATAATTACGCCAACTGTACCAAATAAAGGTACACCATTTCCAGAAAGTTTCGTAAAATATTTCGGTGCTTGTCCATTTACACCTAACGTATAAAGCATACGACCAGCACTATAAATACCACTATTACAACCAGACATTGCTGCTGTAATAACAACAAAGTTAATAAGTCCAGCTGCTGCCGTAATACCAACTTTCGCAAAAGTCGCTACGAACGGGCTACCAATTGTACTTAATTGATCCCACGGATACACAGTTACAATAACGAAAATAGCACCGATGTAGAAAATTAAAATACGCCAAATTGTACTTTGAATCGCTCTTGTAAGTGTCTTCTTTGGATCCTTCGCTTCACCAGCAGTAATACCGATTAATTCCACACCTTGATACGCTCCAACTACAAGTGATAATGCAAAGAAGAATCCTGAAAAACCACCTGTAAAGAAACCGCCATTTGACCAAAGATTAGATATGCCAATCGCTTCTCCGCCGTTACCAATTCCAAAGAAAATAAGGCCAAATCCCGCAATAATCATTAATAGAATCGTAACGATTTTAATCATCGCAAACCAAAATTCAAATTCACCAAATGACTTAACTGAAATTAAGTTAGCTGCACCAAGAATAACCATTGCGATTATACCTGGTATCCAAGCTGGTAAATCCGGGAACCAATATTGCATATATGCTCCAACCGCGATAATTTCTGACATCCCAACGATAACCCACTGGAACCAGTTACTCCACGCTGTCATATAACCAGCTAACGGGTGAATATACTTATGACCGAACGTCGCAAATGAGCCTGTACTTGGCTCCATATACAACATTTCTCCCATGGCACGCATGATGAAGAAGATAAAAATACCTGCAATGGCATAAGCAAGCATTACTGACGGACCTGTCCATTTAATTGTGCTGGCTGACCCCATAAACAAACCAACACCAATCGTTCCGCCTAAAGCAATCATTTGAATATGACGTGCTTCTAAACCTCTTTTCAATTCTTTGTTTGCCACTTCACTTCCCCCTCTTAGATGATTCATAGCCGCATTTTAACACAAGATGCTTTCCCCTAATTCCTTTCGGCCCTGAAAATGATGAAGCAAACGTCATTTTACACTAGCTTTAAAGCTATCCTAAAATCGTTTTGCGCTCCTAATAAAATTCTCAAAACCTTTCATCTTCCAATATTCTATAAATCTTAAAATTACTTACCTTATATTAATTCATTAATCTGAAAAATTCAATTATTTTTTCAATAAATTATTATACATAAGTCTGATTAATTTTTAACTAAATTAACAATAAAATACATCTATTCAATATGATTCCGGCATGTATATTATTACAATATAAATAACAGAGGAGAGCATTTCTTCCTCGGTTTCATATGTCAAATACTTCAACCTTTATAGTTGATAACGTAATTTCCCACACATTCGATTTATATACCAATAAGAAATTTAATATATTAATAAACTACTAACTTCTTTACCCCAGCCAAAATATAAAAGAGTCTCATTAAAAAATGAGACTCTTTTACAATTTCATATTTAAATCGATTTCGAAGTTTGCTTACCAAAGATAAATACCCTAGTAAACACTACCATTATAACTACAATAACCAGAAAATAAAGTGGCATCACTAGTAACGAGCCTGTATGCAGCTGACTCATCCCCAAAATTGTCATCGTTACAATTACATAGTATCCTAAGCTAAACAATGCTCCGGCTGTACCAATAACATCTTGAAAATCTACTAATGCTAAACTTAAACAGTTAGGCAACGCTACTCCAATTCCTAATAGCAATATAAACATCGCTATTAAAAATCCAATCATATATATTATGTTTTGGTTTAATCCCAATGCTGTAATAACAGTTAAAAGGATAGCTCCCACTGTCATTACAAGACAACCAATATATATAATTTTCTCTGGTCTATACGTGGCAAGTAAACGTTTTGAAATTTTCGCTCCAACAATAGAAGCAGATGCAACAACAATTCCTAGAAATCCATACATACTAGGCGATAATTGAAAATATTCAATAAAGATAAACGGCGCTTCTGCATAATAGCTAAATAAAACACCATTTGCTCCTCCAATTAACAGCCCATATGTTACCACTTTCGGATTTGTAATTAACCTCTTCGAGACTGAAAATACATTTATTTTATTCGTTACTGAGACCGTTTTTGTTTCAGGGAGAGAAACAAACGTATACAGAAAAATACCGATACTCATAACTACTAAACTTAAAAATACTATTTTAAATCCAAACATTTGATCAAGAAAGCCACCAATTAACGGTCCTATCGCTGGTGTAAAAGCAATGACTGCCGAGATTTGAGCAAACATAACATGCCGCTTATGCCCTTCTACACTTTCCCGAAGAATCGTTTGTGTAACCACGGATCCTGCACTTGCTCCAAACGCTTGAATAAAACGACTTATCAATAAAACTTCAATGGAACTTGCAATATAGCATAAGAAACTCCCAGCGCCATATACGACAATTCCAAGTAACATCGCCCGGCGACGACCAATTATATCTGATAACCACCCAATAAAAAATACACCTAACGCAAAACCAGCAAAATACACACTAAGTGTTAACTGCACCTCATTATTACTTACATGTAACGCCTTTGAAATGTCTGGTAAAGACGGTGTGTAAATCGTTTCACTAATTTGCGGAAATGCGACAAGAACAATCATTAACAAAAGTGATGGTACTGAGACTTTTTTCATTTTTCATACCCTCCTATAACTTTGAAAATCTCAGAAATAAAAAGACTTTCCTTAGCTACGGAACAGGAGGGGCCATTATAGAAATCCGTTCATAAAACAACAAAGAAAACACCTCAATTACGTATGTTAATACTTATAGGAGGGTAATATTAACATCGATTTTTAAATATACTTTTTCAATTATATTACATACTGCGTTTCTTTTACTAGTGCTCGGCCTTGGAGGATTGTTAAAAAGATAACTTGATGCAGTCACCTTTTTATGGAATAATTAGAAATAGTTTGAATTCGTAAGTTTAATTATTAAACGATAGACTAGCATATTTTAATGTCACAAGCTTACAAACTGGAGGCCTTTCGTAATGATTGAAATTTTAAGGACAGTAGTAAACTTTCTAATTTCTCTATTCTCAGGAGAATTACCATTTGTATATTATGTATGGATTATTACCCTATTCCTAATTCAAATAACCCAATCTACTCTAAACTATAAACTCTTTAACAAGAAAGGCAATTTCAGCACTTATATATCGGAAGGATTACTTGCTTTTATTATTTTATTGTTTGGAGGAATATTAGTATCTAAGTTACTTGCTTACATAATAGACGATCCTACTATTAGTATGACGAATTTAACACATTATTTTGTTTCTCTTATCATATTAACTATATTTGTCGTAATAACCTGTGTTAAAGACTTTATAGAGACATCTATAAAGAATAAAAATATATCTCTTTTGAGCTTTTTAGTAATTTCCTTAATAACAAGCATACTTTCATTCAAGTTTTTATCACCTTTAATTGAAGGTTCTTTTTCTCTTTCTAAATCTTTTATAACTACTTTAATCATTCTTGTAACTATATCAATCCCTCTATTAATTTCCTTAGAGGATAAGTATGCAGATGAAGGGGAAACGGAAAATTTATAGCTTCTCATTTACATAAAAGAAAGAGGGAGCTCCCCTCTTTCTTTTAAATCATCCCTTTTAATATTAATCCTAAAACTGACATTATTATCGCACTAATAATAATTCGCAAAATCCAAGTTGTGTTTGTACTTATTTTTTCTAATTGCTTATTGATTGTTGCTATATCTTTCTCATTAATAGTAGTACGCGTTTCTAAAGCACGAATGTCTCTCATAATTTCTTTTTGCTCCGCCTTGAGACTGTCAATTTTAGCGTAAACATCTTCCATATATTCACACCCTCTGTTCATCTTAATAGAAAAATCTATATATATTATGAGACAACCCTCTTACCTGTGAATACATTGCGTACATCCGCGTACCAAATTATTTGTACAATCTAATTGAATTATTCATATGTTTCCTATCTTCTATATAAATCAGCGTTAAGATAAATTAAAAAAGGAATCCCTTGTTTATTTAACAACAAACAAGGTGCAATCCAACATTCGGGAGCACCTACGATAATTTCTATTGTTTTCATATTTACAACTCCATATAATCAGTATGATTTTCTGAAGAAGCCACTTTTTGAACTGTTTAAAGTATACTAATATGAATACGAAATAGCTGTATTGATAAACTCTCTAGAACAATAAATATACTGGCTGAAACGGATCTATATCCAATATTTTTTCCAGTAACATGAATGGTTATTTCTGATAAATACGTTTGTATATCATTGTTTTCAAAAATTTCATCCTCAACCTTTACAATATCTGCTTCACAATCTACTTCTTTAAAAGTTTTCAATAATTTTGTTTCCAATAAACTACAATCAAAATTCTCATCTTTTATTACGGCAAATTTAACCTTCATATCGATTTCCCCATTTTTAACAAACTAAAATCATTAAATCAATATAAATATATATTATTCTATTAAATAATTCAAAATATACGCTTCTCATATACATTATTAAAAATCAGTTCTAAAGAATTAAATGCAAAAAGAAATTACATATACAAATCCCCTATTTCAACTTAACTTTGTGTAATAATGCATATTTCAAATACATTATTTCCTTTCACTCATACTTTTATCATTGAGTTTTTATTCACAAATTCGTAACACATATATATGAGTTATTATGCTAAAATTAGTTTATTCACAAGAGGAAGTTATTCTTAATAAATCAATCATTTTTAATACCCTGTTTAAAGCCTTGCCCCCCTGCAAGGCTTTTTCCTATTTAACCAGAGTAGTAGTTTTCGTTATGCATCTCTCCCCTTTGTTCCTTACCCTACAAATAATACTGAATGTTTATTTTACTTTTTCAACATCCTTACTCGCTCTGTTCGAGAGCTCTTTACCAAATATTCAATCTAATGATAAAATTGACCAAATTAATATTTTCGTCCATAACTGTATCAAAAAGTACACTAAAGAAAAAATAGCACTCTCACGATTAAGTAAACGCGAGCTTTTTTCTTCTATCTACTTACTATTTAAGGTTAATAGTTTAGTAACAAGATTTAAAAATTCGACTTAAATTCATTAATGAATGGAGAGGTTTATATGAAATTAAAAGACAAAGTAGCAATCATAACTGGTGGTGCAAGTGGAATTGGCGAATCTACTGTTCGTCTTTTTATCGAAGAAGGTGCAAAAGTAGTTATTGCTGACTTTTCTGAACGTGGAAAAGAACTATCAGATGAATTGAATGCACATGGATATAATACATTATTTATTAAAACCGATGTAACAAAAGAGGCAGATATTAAACAGCTAATTCATGAGACAGTAAGTACATACGGTAAATTAGATATTATGTATGCCAATGCCGGCGTTGCTGATGATGCACCGGCAAACGAATTATCCTATGAAAAGTGGAAAAGAACTATTGATATTAATTTGTCTGGGGTATTCCTTTCTGATAAATATTCGATTGAACAATTTCTTAAACAAGGTACAGGTGGTGTCATCGTTAACGCTGGTTCGATTCATAGTTTTGTTTCATTACCTACACCAACAGCATACTCCTCTGCAAAAGGTGGTGTGAAACTATTAACTCAAAATTTATGTACTGCCTACGCTAAATATGGAATACGTATTAACGCGGTGTGCCCTGGTTATATTGACACCCCTTTACTAGGTAGTGTTAATCCTCAACAGAAAGAATATTTAGCTTCACTTCATCCACAAGGCAGACTTGGAACACCAGAAGAAGTCGCTAAAGCTGTCTTATTTTTAGCAAGTGATGATGCTAGTTTTGTTAACGGCACAACACTTCTTGTTGATGGAGGCTATACTGCACGTTAATTTAAAAATTTTGAAGCACCCTAAAAAATATATAGTCTTCAACAAGAAAAAGCGCCATCACAAGTGACGGCGCTTTTTCTATGTAAGAGCAACTAGAAGATATCCTTCTAGCCTACTCCCATTTATAAGTCCAAAACTGTTCAAGTTGCAGCCATTTTAATGTTGCTGCATCTTTGTTTTTTATTTTTGCATGCGTGTCTTCAAGCATTGCTTCTGTTTGTGAACGGTGCGCACCTAATGCAGTTAATTTATGATCAAATACTTCACTAATGTTATTTACAACATCCGGTTCTCCTAATACTGCTTCACGATTTTTCGTAATCGCAACAGCATGAATAACTGGGCGCTCTTCTTTTGGCATACGTGATACAGCGCGAACGACAGCGCGGCCAAATGCATTATGATCTGGATGTACACCGTGCTCTGGATAAAATGTAATAATTCGAGATGGATTTACTTCTTGAATGATTGCTTCAATTTTGTCAGCAACGAAATCAACATCTTCAAATTCTAACGTTTTATCATGGAAGCCAAGCATTCTTAAATCTTTAATACCCATCGCTTCACAAGCATCTTTCAATTCTTTCTTACGGATATGTGGAATCGTTTCACGGTTAGCGAATACGTTCTTACCCATGTTACGTCCCATTTGTCCTAGAGTACCACATGCATATGTTACAGGTACTCCTTGATCTGTTAATAAGCGAATTGTTCCTCCCGCAGCATATGCTTCATCATCTGGATGCGGAAATACAACAAGTACATGTCTCTCCATAAGTTTCCCTCCTTCTTACTTAAATGGTGTTAAGCTTAACTCAAGTGCAACTGCTAGACGACCTAAATTATCATGTCCAGCTAATAATAAACGCTCTTGATCGTCTACTTCCCAGTGCGTAATACCTTCAGCATATACCCAACCGTGATCCATTTTCAGACCAACTCGGTATGGATTTGTTCCAGTTATCTTCCCGCGTTCAAAACGGATAATCGCATTTCGAATGAAAGCACCAACTGTCATCATCTTTTCATTTATATGTGATGCATACGCTCCGTTTGTCGTTTCTAAATGAATATATACATCTTTATTTACAAAACGTTCAATTTCATTTTGAATAAGAGAACTATCTTTTACTATTTCCATCGGAATTCACCTCTTTAAACCATTTTACGCAAAAATAATGTAAATTGCTATCTCTATATTAGAGGACAACGCTCACTTTTCCTAATAATTTGCACTGTGTTTTTTATATTTTTTATATGATATGTAAAAAATACATTTTTTCCTTCACTTTGTTAAATAGTTTTCTTTCTTTTTTGAATTTGCTACAATATATTTTATCCCGTATTATTGCAGCGAGATACATTTCGAAAATTGAATACATAATTTAAAGAAGGTGACATGATTGGAACAGTCAGCACATGAAGTAGCAAATTGGCAATATTATTTTGCAATTGCCGTATTTTTAATCACGTACGGATTTATTATTTCTGAGAAATTGAATCGTGCTGTAATCGCACTATTCGGTGCTGCTATTATGATTATTTTTGGAGTTGTAGATTTACATACTGCTTTCACATCACATATTCAATGGGAAACGATTACCCTTTTAATTGGGATGATGATTCTCGTACATATTACGAGTCAATCAGGCGTCTTTGAATTTGTGGCCATTAAAGCGGCAAAAGCAGCTGGCGGAAAACCGATTCGCATTTTATTATTACTATCCCTATTAACTGCTGTCGGATCAGCATTTTTGGACAATGTAACGACTGTTTTATTAATCGTTCCTGTTACATTATCCATTACACGTATTTTAAAAGTAAATCCTGTGCCTTATTTGATTTCAGAAGTGCTGTTTTCAAATATAGGCGGAACAGCAACATTAATCGGTGATCCACCTAATATTATGATTGGATCAGCAAACAAGCATTTAGACTTTAACGCCTTTTTACTTAACTTAGCTCCAATCGTAATTATTATTTCTATTGTGACACTTGGCATTATTTACTTCATGTACCGTAACAAACTAAAAACAACACCTGAACAAATCGAAAAACTAATGGCATTAAATGAAAAAGATTATATTAAGGATCAAAGCCTCCTTTTAAAATCTATTTCGATTTTAGGACTAACTATTTTAGGCTTCGTACTTCATTCGATTATTCATGTAAACGCTGCCGTTATAGCGATGACAGGCGCTACACTTCTTATGTTAATCGGCGTGAAAGAACATGATATTGAAGATGTATTTGCCCACGTTGAATGGGTAACCATTTTCTTCTTCGCCGGACTATTCGTTCTCGTTGGCGGGTTAATTGATATCGGACTTATCTCTTCACTTGCAAAAGAAGTAATCGGCGTAACAAACGGTGACATCGGATTCGCAGCTATACTTATTTTATGGGTATCTGGCATCGCATCTGCGACAATCGACAACATCCCTTTTGTCGCTACGATGATTCCTCTTATTCAAGACTTAGCTACAGGACTCGGACTATCTGTCGATTCTCCGCAAATCGAAGTACTATGGTGGGCGTTATCTCTTGGAGCTTGCTTAGGAGGAAATGGAACGCTAATCGGAGCATCTGCAAACGTAGTCGTTGCTGGTATTGCAAAACGTGAAGGACATGCTTTCTCTTATATGGACTTCTTAAAAATTGGTTTACCATTAACTATTGTTGCACTCTTGTTATCACATGCTTATATATATTTACGTTATTTAATGTAAAAGTTGTATTGCATGAAATTATATCGTCAAATCCAAAAGGTTTGCGGCATCGTGCTGCAAACCTTTTTTCATCACCAAAATATACCGATAATTGCTAACCCACCTAAAATCATACCACCAATTTGTCCGACAATTGTTGGTGATAATTGAACACCTTTTCTCACTTCAACAACTGGTCTTTCGTGCCTTAGTTGCTGCACTTCGCTTTGCAGTTGATGTACACTTCCGTGTAACTCTTTAATTAGTTCCTTTAATTCAGCGACCTCTTCATTTACTGGTTTTGCTTTTTCTAAATTCATTTTACATAACTCCTTATAAATTCAATCAGTTCACTGTAAATTTTCGCCAATTATCATTATATCTCCTGCATACTACATATATAATATTGAATGTATTCGCTAATCTTGCAACCCTATCCATTCATCCCGCAATATCCCCATAATGATACGATCAAAACACTTCCCATCTCTTTGAACCGCTTCTCTCATACACCCTTCCATCTGAAAACCTATCTTTTTATACAACGCAATGGCTGCTTTATTATAAGAAATCACATCCAGACCGACGCGGTGTAAATTCAATTCATAGAAAGCATACTTTAGAATAAGATGTATTGCTTCTTTCCCATATCCTTTTCCTCTATCATTCGCATCTCCTATACCAATGGCTAATAAACCTGTTCTGTTATTCCACTCTATACCATGAATCGCCACAAAACCAATTAAGCGATCTTCTTGAACTGTCCTTACCATGAAAGAAACACTATTCGATCTCCGTCCTTTTAATAACCCATCACTTGCTATTTCATTTAAAGATTGCGGGAATGCTACATCTGTATCAACATTTCTTAAATACTCACTATCTTCTTGCCACATAGCCATTACTTCAGCATCTGTTTCTCTCATAGCTGATAATTTAATCGTTTTATTTCGAAAAAGATTCATTGTCATTTCAAACTCCCCCTTTTAAATAACAGGGATACTTATTTTAGCCTATTTATCCCCTTGTTCCATAAACTGTTTCATAAACGGGATACTTACAATAAGCACTGACATTGGCACATCTCCTCCATATTGAATTAACTTCATTGTATAATTTTTTATTTATTCTAACAATAACAGAAAAGCCCTCCAAATTTTGAGGGCCTTTCCTAATAGCAAAACTATATTATTTCGTAAACATTTTCTCCGCTTCATCCATTGCCATTTTGTTTCCTAAAGCAGAATAGTCAAGCCATGGTTGATCATTGATAATGTATACGTGCTTGCCTTTAACTGCTTTTAAGTCTTTCCAAATTGGTGTTTCTTGAAGTTGTTTAAATGCTGCTTTTGCTTTGTCATCTCTATTTACAACAACGAAAATCGCATCTGCATCAAAGTCAGGTAATACTTCTTGTGAAATGACTTCGAAAGGACGGTTTCCATCAATTTTCTCTACACCATTTGCAGGTTGTAACCCTAGGTCTTGGAATAAAATTGGTCCCATCGGTCTTTTCGTACTAAATACACGCAATTCTTTTGCAGTAACGCGAATTGCCATTACTTTTTCGTTATTACCTAGCTCTTTATCTATTAAACCTTTTACTCGTTTTGATTGCTCTTCGTAATCTTGAATATATTTATCTGCTTCTTTCTCACGGTTTACAAGTTTACCAACTTGTTTTAAATGCTCTCTCCACGTACCTTCATCTAAATTGAAAGAATGTGTTTTTGCAATTTTTTCGTATTTCGCTACATCTTTACTAGCATATTTTTCATCAACATAAATGTCAGTTGGCTTTAATTGAAGTAACGCTTCCATATTCGGATCTGTTACAACACCAAGCTTCTTCGTATCTTTCAACTTCTCTTTAGCGTGCGGTAAGAAATCTTTTAAATCTCCACCAATAACAGAACCTACTGGTGTAATTCCTAATGCAAGTAAATCATTTGTTAAATGAATAGACATTGAAGCAATTTTTGGGTCATTACTTTTTTCCGTTTTTTTCGTTGCCTCTTCATTAGCTTTCGTTTGACCACATGCTGCTAATACTAAAATACACATCATGCTAAATAAAATAGTAAGTTTCTTTTTCATATGTTCTCCTCTTTGAAGTATTTATTTTGTTTTTGTAAGTAAATAAAGAAAATACGGTGCTCCTAAAGTTGCCACTACTATACCAGCTGGAATAGAGTTTGGCTCAAATATAGAACGACCTATCGTATCTGCTAGCACTAAAATAATCATTCCGATAATGCCAGCTAAAGGAAGAAAGTGTTGATATGTAGTACCTACTAACTTCCTTGCGATATGCGGAGCAACTAAACCGATAAAACCAATTCCTCCTGCCATCGATACACTTGTGCAAGATAATCCAACCGCTGTAGCTAAAAGTAATAACCGTTCTTTTTGAACAGAAACACCAAGTCCTGCTGCTACACTATCACCTAGTGACAATGCATTTAACGTTTTAGATTTTAGCCACGCATAAGGGGTTAGTATGAAAATCCAAGGTAATAATGCAAAGACATGAATCCAATCCCTTCCCCACACGTTACCAACTAGCCATCTAGAAGCGAATGTATACGTCTCATCATTTAACTTGAGAGAGAAAAATAACGAAATTGCACTAAAGCCAGCTGAAACTGCAATACCAACGAGAATAAGTCTAATGGGAAGTAAACCTTTTGACCGATCACTCGCAAGTAAAATAATAAGAAATGCAGCTAATACTCCTCCGCCAAATGTAAATAACGGTATTAAAATGGATGCACTCTCATTAATAGAATGAAAGAGAGTAACAAATACGATAAGACCGAAAGATGCACCTGAATGCAACCCTAAAATACCAGGATCTGCAAGTGTATTACGTGATAACCCTTGCAAAATCGCACCGGAAATACCAAGACCAATACCGGCTAACATCGTGATTATTATTCTTGGCATACGATAATCATATAGCACGGTTGCACTCTCAAAATTACCATAACCCAAAAGTGTTTCAATTACTCTAAGTGGCGCTATACTCAGTGTCCCTGTATTTAAACTAATTAAAATTACAGCGATACTTATACATCCGAAGATTGTAGTTACAGTAATAGCTCTCTTTTTATCCGTGTTAAAAAGATCCTTCACTTATAACTCCCTCCCAACTTTACGTGCTATATAGAGGAAGAACGGAACTCCAACAAGAGCTACCATAATCCCTATCGCAAGTTCCTTAGGAGGATTTACTGTTCTTGCCCCTAAATCAGCTACAACTAATAACATAGCTCCTAATAATGCTGACATAGGAATAATGAGTCTATAATTAACACCAACTAATTTTCTAGCAATGTGCGGGATAACTAGTCCTACAAATCCAATAGAACCAACAGCTGAAACAGAAACACCTGCCAGAATAACTACTATAATCATCCCTAGTATTCTCGTTCGGTTCGTTTTCACTCCTAAATTTGTAGCAACATCATCCCCCATTGATATGAGTGAAATAGATCTCCCTAGCATTGTCGCGAAAATAATCGTTATAAGAATAATAGGGACTAAAAATTTCAAGTGTTCCCACTTAACCCCTGCAACACCACCAGCATACCAAAACGCTAAATCTTGGCTTAAATCATAATAAATCGCAACACCTGAACTTAATGAATGTAAAAGCCCTGCCATAACCGCTCCAGCAATCGTTAACCTCATTGGTGTTAACCCGCCTGATGTTGCTGATCCAATAACAAAAATAAGTACTGTACTTAAGACAGCTCCAATAAAGGAAACAATCATTAAATAGGAATACGGCATATGTGGGAAAAAAGCAAAACTAAGTGCTACTACAAACATCGCACCTGCATTTATTCCGAGTACACCTGCATCAGCTAAAGGATTTCGTGTTACACCTTGCATAACAGCACCAGCAACCGCAAAAGCTGCCCCTACAACTGCTGCACCAATTACTCTCGGGAGCCTTAATTCATAAATAATTTGGTGCTGTGTTAGTTTCGGATTATAATCCAAAACCGCTGCCCACACCGTTTGTACATGAATATCTTTTGCACCAAATGAAATGGCTAAAAATATAGATCCAATTAAACATAAAATTGTTAAGCTCATGAAACATATGAACTTAATATGTATCCAGCGGTTATTACCAGCATGTACAGTAGACTTATGTAACATGTTTCATTTCATCCTTTATATTCAGTTGTTTTTTATAATTATTTTTTATTTGTAATTATTATTGATAATAATTATCATTTTCATTTAGATATTATATCGCCACTTTTTTTAAATAGCAAACTATTTTTTCACTTCGCTAAATATTAAAATACTCATTACAATTCCCTTCCAAGACTTACAAATACACGCAAAATAGACTACTAGCTTATTTTTAAAAGTGTAGTATACTTAATCATTATTTTGATTTTTCTAATAAAAATTCCAAAGGTGACACAATGTTCTATATAAAACAACTACTATACTTCACTTACGAGCAAGCATTATCTTGCTTATTCCCAGTCGTTATTTTCTTAACACTAGCCCTTTCAAAAATCGTTTCTATTCCAGGGTTATATCGCTATGATTTCATATTCATCGCATGTCTTCTTATGCAGTGGATTATGTACAAGACTGGACTTGAGACGAAAGACGAATTAAAAGTAATTACTGTCTTTCACCTCATCGGCCTTTTACTAGAAATATATAAAGTTCATTTCGGTTCATGGAGTTATCCTGAAGAGGCGCATTCAAAGATTTTTGGAGTCCCGCTTTACAGCGGCTTTATGTACGCAAGTGTCGCAAGTTACATATGCCAAGCGTGGAGAAGGTTGTATTTACAAATGCATTATTGGCCGAAAGCTATTTTTACCGTGCCATTAGGAGCAATGATTTACTTCAATTTTTTCACGCATCATTTTCTATACGATTTTAGATGGTTCTTAGCTTTACTTCTATTCATCGTTTTCTTTCGGACATTTGTGGAATTTTCATTACGAGGCGTTACATATAAAATACCACTGGTTCTCTCCTTTTTCCTTATCGGTTTCTTCATTTGGATTGCAGAGAACATCGCAACATTTTTCGGTGCATGGCAATATCCAAATCAACGGGAAGCATGGAACCTCGTTCACTTAAGCAAAATTAGTTCATGGTTTTTACTCGTTGTTATTAGTATTATGATTGTTACGCAACTCAAATATTTGAAGCAATCAAAAAGATAATGCTAATTATGTAAAAACAGTTAGCCCATCACCCATTAGAGAGTGATGGGCTTTTTTTAGTAATATTTTTTAAACCGACCTTATCAAAGGAATTATAATTTACAAGAGTATAAGCAGTTGCACATTATGAACTACTACTAGCAGAAGATGTTGCTGCAGATGAAGCGGCAATCGTTGCCATCATAGCAGCCTGTTGTGCTTGTATGAGGACTTCTATCATTGTTTGTAAACCTGTGTTGGTAGTTTTACTTTCCTCACCTTTCTGACTTACGAACAGTTGAATAGCAATAAGAATATTTGTATCTGTATGCCAACGGAACAATTTATCCCCCTGCAATTTTTCAATAAATGCTCGAATAGAATGAATCTCTTTTTCTCCATCCTCGAGTAACGCTAGTAGCCCGATAGCTGGGTAATGCATCTGTTTTACTTTTACCTTTTCTTGCTTTAACAAATTCCATATATTTGTGCATTTTGCAACTAATAGTTCTTCCCTGACCTCCTTCTTTAATGAAAGAATATGACTCAAGAATTGAAGATCATTCCCTTTACGCAAACCAGCTGTCGCTAGTTTCTGATAAAGACGTTCCACTCGGTCCATAAGTGTTTCTACATGCTCTGATTGTCCTGCTAATAAAACTGCGAGCGGATAATCATTTGTACTTGTAAGAAAGAGATGATCCTTTTTCATGCGTTTATATACTTGCATCGAACGCTGAATGTGCGCGCCATGCTGTTCATCTTCTTCTGTCAAAAGCACAGCTGCTGCGAGATAAGTAAATATACTCCGGCTAAAGCCACCAGTGACCAATTGTTCATATAAATCTAAAAACGTCCGAAAAGCTTTCTTGTAATCTGTAAAGTGAATATCTAATGTTGCGGCCACTACAAAACGATGATAAGACTTTAAGTATGAAAACATCCCTACCTGATTCTTAATATAACTACTAATTTCTAAAAAACGTCCGAGATCAAACAATTTATCACTACCTGCATACATAGCAGCAATCATCATTCCTGTTCGAGAATCACTCGTTTTCCATTTTAGTTCTCCCTTTAACTGTACATATGTATGTTTATATTGCTCCAACTTTTTCTCTAATGTAATCATAGTATTCACCCCTATTTCTAGTTCTTCTCTATCATTATACGTATATTCCATATTTAGGAATACTATAATTAATAATCACAACATAAAAAATTCTCTAATCCTTCAAGAAGTTATACAAAAAAGGTAGATAATAATTTATCTACCTTTTTTGTATATATTATTTAACATTACAACTGTATTGCTTGTTATATGCAATTAAGACTAAAGAGCTTTAATAATACGTTCCATCGCCTTCATTTGCCCAATATGATCAGCTTCATGATAAAGCATCATACCGTAAAGCTCCCCTACTGTTTCCAATCCTAGGAATGGCTCTGGCAGTTTATTTTCAAATGCTTCTGCTGGAATTTCGTTAATACGTTTTGCTTGTTCTTTTAATTGAGCCGTTAACACTTCTAACGATGGTCCTTCTGTCGTCCATTTAGATGGTCTTGATCCATATCCAAACATACCTGGATATTCAGTTGGCAATTGTTTAAATTCTCTTCCGAACATGAAAGTCTCTGCTGCTGTTAACACGTGTCCAATATGCCAACGAATTGTATTGTTAAAACCCTCTGGCTGCGTATCCACAGTTTTATCATCTAACGTTTCCATAAATTTAAGTAACGCCCCGCGCGTTATTTCAAATTGTTTTAAACCCACTAGTCTATTCATTTTATCGTTCCCCTTCTTGATGTACAATTTATTATGAACTAAGAATGTTCAACTTATTAAAGTTTCACCTTGTTTAATCTATCAGAAACAAATAAGAAATACATCTAATATGCTTATTAAAAATAATAAAAAGGTTCACTCCTCGTAAATATAGAATTACTTACTATGTTAATAAAAGAGGAGTGTACTTGCATGTTACATATTTTAAAACAACAATATAATCTTATTAGCTCTACAAGAGAAACTCTATTTTCGTTTTTGGAAGAAATCCCAGTAGAAAAATTACATAGCACAGTTTCTAATTTCGGAAGCGGTAGCATTATAAAGACTCATATTCATGTAGCCGATTGCTATCGATACTGGCTTGGATCATTCGCATTCAAGCAAAAAAGAGCAGATTTTTCATTTGCTAGCGATTACGAAATTGAGCATGCAGATGTCGCGAAAGTCCGTGCTAGATTTAAATTAATAGATGAGACTGTACAACGTTTTTTAGATGAATACAATGACCGTTGGCTCGAAAATATTGCAAATGAAGTAAAGTGGCAAAAAGAGCCTTGGAGTACAACTCCGCTATGGCTTTTAACTCATACAGAGACTCATGAGTTTCATCATAAAGGACAAATTGTATCAATGGCTAGGCATCTTGGATATACTCCTCCTGATACAGACCTTAGTTAATACATTCGTGTTCATTTAAAAGCGGAATGAGCAGCAAGAATAATAGTATGATCAAAAAACTCGTTGATACATTTTGTTGTGTATAAAACATTTATTATTTGTTTTAGGTATACCATGCCATTATAAAATTCATGTAACATCGAATTAAGATTCATATTTTTTATGTGACTCATTGAAGAAAGTTTAAGTATTTATACATTCAATTACTAACTAAAGGAGAAAATTATAATGAGATTAGAGAGCGAAAGAATTTATTTAAGGCCTCTTTGTCAGCTAGATGCTCCTATTATATTAGAAAGTACAATGGTTGATGAAATAAGATATATGACTGGAACTAAGTCCACTTTTTCATTGGAGCAAATTACGAAACATATAGATCATATAAATAATGATTCAAGTCGCTATGATTTCGCTATTTGTTTACAAAGTACTGACAAGATGATTGGAGAGTTGTCGATTTTAGATATCGATGAGGAGAACAAAAGAGCAGGATTCAGAATATCAATGCTTTCAATAGCATTAACAGGACAAGGCTATGGAACTGAAGCTATTAAAATAGTTTTAAGATTTGTTTTTGAACAACTATCATTAAATCGTTTACAGTTAGAAGTATTTAGCCATAATTTACGCGGAATTAAAGCTTATGAAAAAGTTGGTTTTGTAAAAGAAGGAACCTTACGTCAATCTTTATTTTATAACGATACATACTCAGATGAAATTATTATGGCCATACTTAAAAGCGATTATATAGAGAGACATTTGTAAATGGATGCACTTAATCTATTAAACAAATTTAAAGAACCTTACCACAATAAAATGCAGTAAGGCTCTTTCATTTTTATATCAAATAACAGCTCTTAAAACATGTATAATCGTATCAATACCAAATAGTCTCCGCATAATTATATGCATCACTATTCGGAATTGCATGTTTCCCCTGCGCTTGTGCCTTTCTTGGATCTAAATCATATACCATTGGCGTATAGCATGATGTTTGCCCTTTATTTACAACACCATTTCCTCCAGCACTTCCGCAAGTGTATGCCTTTCCATCTGTTTTTCTAACAATCCTTGCATCAGCTTCATTATTATAAACCGCTGCACGAGTTACAGTAACCTTTGCCCATGCTGTCTTACACGTCGTGCTAAATTTTAATTCCACATATGAATTAGAATCAATCCACTTCTTTTCTTTCGTTACTGCTGATTGATCACAGCTATTGTAGTAAGGACTTTTCCCATCATATGAATGGTCTTCTGCAAATGCTTTATCATTATTCGTCGTACTAAAAACACTAGTTACGATGAGCAATGCCAGACAAAGACATGCGCTTACCTTTTTAAAAAACTTCATAGAATTTCACTCCTTTATTAATAACGTGCTGTTTTCCCGTAACCATTATTAATCGTCACCGCTTCGGCATCAGCTGTATAACCAAAATCAGCAGTTAAATCAAACACCATTCCTGTATACGTACTCGTTTGTCCTGTTTTAATTACCCCATTGCCACTATTAGAGTCTACTGATTTTTGGAATACACCATTTTTATATTTATTAATAACAGCGTAAGCATATACCCCTCCAGAAACAGAAGGAGCTGGTTGATCTAAAACAAGCTTAGCCCACGCTGCATGACATTTATTACTGTAACGTAAATACACTGTCCCTACTTTTTTACTACCTTCATAAACTGCTGTAGACTTTGCATTAAATCCATCTGCATCACACGTTGTACTTCCCCCGTATACTTTCGTTGTTGCTGGATTTTTCCCGTCATAATAACTACTTAAATCAGTAGCTGCAAATGTACTTCCTTGAAAACTAAATAATACACCTATACTTGCCACACTTAACACGCATACTTTCATTAACTTTTTAAACATTTTAAATTCCCCCTCAAAATGATTATGTATACTAAACACAACCTATACTGCTGTGCCAGCTCTCCTTTCACGCTTCCTAGAGGCATCTTACAGAAACGAATAAACGTTGTAAATCCCCTTATGATTATTTGAATATACGAAGGGCTTTACTTATCCTTGTAAGAAAAAAAGTTGAGAAATACAAATTTTATAGCATCCTTTATTTAAAACATAAAAGAACCGATACTTGTTATATTCAAGCATCGGTTCTTTATACAAAATTGCCATTGTTTCTTTTATATAAAATAAATATTTCTCCACTTAATCTGTTGTAAAAAACTCCCTCGTTACATCAATAAATTGCTGCAGTGGTGCTGTCATCCATTTATCTTTATGCCAAGCGATTTGCGTATAAATCGGAGAGATTGTATTTTCTAAATGTAACTCTTTTATCGTCCCCTCTCGTATATCTTTTTCTACTACTATTGCTGGTAAAACGGCTATGCCTAAATCTGCAATAACACATTGTTTAATTGCTTCAACACTAACAAACTCAATTTTATTTGCTGGATATACATCTTCCCCGCGAAATAGCTCTTCAAATAAAGTCCGATACGAGCAGCCTAATTCTGTTAGTAAAAGTGTTTCACTCTCTAAATCTTTTATAGAAACAGTAGTCTGTTCAAGTAAACGATGCCCTGGAGCAGCTACTACTTTTAATTCTTCTTTCATAAGTGGTTCCACATGCAAAACATCTTCTGTTTTACATTCGTCCAAAATAAATGCAAGATCTACTTTCCCCTCCATCAATTGTTCCTTCGCATCTTTATTGGAATATGCTGGTTTAAATATAAGTTTTATTTTTGGGAATTGTATTTTAAACCTCTTTAATATAGAAGGCAGTCTGTATGTACATTGACTTTCTTGTGCACCAATTATTAACGTACCTGCTATTTCTTCATCATCTTTCACAGCCATTTTCGCTTCGTTACTGAGTGCAATCATCTTGTCGGCATATAGTTGAAACTTCCTACCTGCTTCAGTTAAGAAAAGACGTTTTCCTAATCTTTCAAATAACGGTGTACCAAGCTCAGCTTCTAACGTTTTAATTTGCGCTGTCACGCTCGATTGAGCAAAGTTTAATTTCTTCGCAGTTTGTGTAAAGTTCAAAGTATGTGCCGCTACTTTAAATGTAATTAACTGTTTTATTTCCATTTATCATCCCTCTTTTCAATCGATATTTCCGATTGATTCCATCGAAATAATCCTCTTTGTCTATTGATATTTGTATTGTATGATAAAGAACATCTATAAACAATATAAATGGAGGTATTCCATATGAAAGCACTTTGTTTCGAAACATTCGGAGACGCTAATGTTCTACACTATAAAGAAATACACGATCCAATCATAAGTCCAAATGAAATTCTTGTCCGTACGAAAGCAATCGGATTAAACTTCGCTGATATTTATAGACGCCGCGGCGATTATCATCTTGCTGGCAATCCGCCTTATGTATTAGGTTATGAAGGAGCTGGAATTGTTGAAAAAGTAGGAGCTGACGTTACTACTATCAACCTAGGAGACCGTATTGCATTTGCGGACGTCCCATTTGCAAATGCAGAACTAGTTGCCGTTCCATCTGAAAAAGTAATCCCACTACCAGATTCTATTTCTTTTGAAACAGCCGCTTCTGTCTTATTACAAGGATTAACTGCACATTATTTAACGCAAGATAGCTATCAACTAAAACAAGGTGATATAGCTTTAGTACACGCTGCGGCTGGTGGCGTCGGTCAACTTCTTGTTCAAATGATTAAACTACAGGGCGGAACAGTAATTGGTCTTACATCATCAAAAGAAAAAGCAAAGATAGCTACATTAGCTGGTGCCGATCACGTATTTTTATATAACGAAGAATGGCATACGAAAGTACTTGAAATGACTAATGGAACTGGAGTAAATGTTGTATATGAATCAGTAGGTTCTACATTAGAGGAAAGTTTTAACGCTACTAAAATTGGCGGTACTGTCGTATTTTACGGAATGGCTGGTGGTAATCCTGCTCCAGTTGATCCGCGTATGCTTATGGATACTTCAAAAACTTTAACTGGCGGAGACCTTTGGAACGTGCTTACTACTTTTGAAGAACGTAAGCAGCGCTCTACTCAATTATTTGATTGGATCACTAGCGGAAAAGTAAACATCGCGAGTCCTACTACATTCTCTTTACAAGATGGTGCTCTTGCACATAAATTATTAGAGAGCAGAAAAAGTACTGGGAAGATTTTATTGATTCCATAATCGTTCCAATAAGAAAAGGAAGCTAGATTTCTCTACCTTCCTTTTCTTATATCTATTGGAGATTTAATTATATTTCAACACTTTCTTTCCCTTTTGCAACATAACTCATATCTCCAACAGACTCGACTGTGTATGTTCCATCTTGATATACAATTTTCGTCACACTAGCATTTTCCACTCCAAGTTTTGTTTTGCTACTGTCTAACATTTCTATTAAGGTAGTAATCAAAAGCCCATGAACGACAACTAAAACGTTACCGCCACCATTTCCAGCAGCTTCTTCACTAATTTTATCTATCTCTGTTTTTATACGAGTAGAAAATAAGCCCCAATCTTCCGCCTGTTTTGTAGGATCTGCTACTCTAATAAGATTAATCACTTCTTGAATAGAAAACTTCATAAGTTCTTCTGGTGATGCAACGCCTGCAGCTTTTCCAACCACATCCCACATATTCTCAAGTTTTTCACCTTCAAAAATACCGAAATTTAATTCTCGCAAATCTTTTCTTTGCTCAAGTTTTAATTTTGATTGCTCACTATATTTTAATACTAAATTAGCAGTTTCAATTGCGCGGCCGCTATCACTACTATATGCATTCATAAAATGAATATCTTTTAATCCTGTTCCTAAATTTGTGGCAACTTCAACACCTTTTTCTACTAAAGGAGAATCTGCCCAACCTTGCGCGCGATGATTCGTATTTAATATTGTTTTACCGTGTCTTGTAACATATAACGTCACTACATTCTCATTGCTATCTGTTTCTCGCTTATTCATTTCATTCTCTCCCTTTACGTTTCTATATCAATTTTACCACCTCAATTATTCATTGAGCAAAATATACGTCAGTAGATCCGCTTAATAAAAAAAGCTATCTTTCTGTATATCCATACAAAAAGATAGCACCTTTTATGATTACATTTCTTAACCGGTACTCCTACTCAGCAAAAGCACTCGAATATTGTACAATTCCTTCTACACCTCGAAGAGCATTTTCTGTTAATTCCATTATCATAAATACCTCTTCAGGCACTTCAAACGGTGCTTTTACATTCCACTCACTTGCTTTCTTAAAACCAAATTTCGGGTAGTACTCTGGATGTCCTAATACTACAACTGATCCGTATCCAAGTTCTTTCGCTTTTTCTAAAGCAGCCGTGATCAGTTTTCCGCCAATGCCTTTCTTCTGATGGCCCCTAGCAACTGAAACTGGTGCAAGCGCTAACGATTCTACAGAAGTTCCATCTTGTTCTATTGTAATTTTCGATAACATAATGTTACCAACTATATCTTCATCTACCGCAACAATTGATAACTCCGGAACAAACGCGTCACATTCTCTAATACGTTTTACAAGTTCATGTTCTGTTTTATCACTAAATTCTTCCTTTAAAAATGCTTCTTTTACGACTTCTTCTGTTTTTCTATAATCATTTTTTTGTTCTTGTCTAATCGTTACCATTTTAACTTATCCTCTATTCTTTCTTATTTCTTTTTGAATTTTACGCAGTGCTTTTTTCGATCCGCGCTCAATATCGTGTTGCATTTTTCTTTCTTTATAATCAACAAATAGTGTATTTAAATCGTATCCTTCTGGATATAACTCCTTCGCTGCTACTTCTAAAGTAATACGTTTTACATTTACTTCAACGAATTCACCGTTATAAAATACAACAACGTTATAAAAATTATCTTTTTCCTTATAGATGATACCAAAATCATCATGATCCAATAAATTAACACGATCGCCGATTTTGTACTCATAATGAGATTCTCTTTTTTCTTGTACGAATTTCGGTTTTCTAATTTTACTTTCATTCACTTTTTCTAAAGCGTACTCTTTATTTCCCATGTACTCTTTCGCCCTTTTCAGTACATGTTCTTTTACGTTCATTTTATTCGCAATCCAAAGTGCATTACTTTCTCCTGATTTTCCGATAACTAATTTATAAAGCGGCTCTAACGTTTCACTATTAAACTGCATCGCTGCATTCATAAAGTCATCATGCATTTCTGAGAATCGTTTAATTTCTCCGTAATGCGTACTCGCAACGGTAATACATCCCGCAAAGTACAACTCTTCTAAAATAGAAATTGCAAGTGCTGCACCTTCATTTGGTTCTGTACCGCTCCCTATTTCATCAAATAAAAGTAACGTATTATTATTTGACATCCTCATAATCTCAGAAAGATTTTTCATATGAGATGAAAATGTACTTAGTGCGTTTTCGATACTTTGATTATCACCAATATCTACAAATACATTTTCAAAAATAGCGATTTCTGTCCCTTTATCTCCTGCAATATGAAGACCTGACATTGTAGCTAATGTTAACAATCCAATTGTTTTTAACACAATTGTCTTTCCGCCCGCATTCGGCCCTGTAATAATTAAACTACGATACTCTTGACCAATTTTAAAATTTAAGGGTACAACTTGCCCTGTTAAAAGCGGATGCTTACAATTCACTAAATGAATGTAGCCATGATCATTTAACTTCGGTTCTATTCCATCAATCGATTTACTAAACTTCGCTTTCGCAAATACCATATCATACTGACTAATTAGCTCCATGTTAATCTTTATACTATAAATATTTTCTAATACCATCCCTGATAAAGTCGCTAAAATTTGATATTCTTCAACCGCTTCTTCTGCTTTCAAACCTGCTAGTTCTGCATTCAATTTCGTAACCGTATGCGGTTCTATAAATACAGTAGAACCTTTTGCCGAGGCTTCAATAATACTTCCGGCAACTTGGTTTTTATAGGAAGATTTAATTGGAATCGTATAACGGTCATCCTTTTTACTAATAAAGAATTCCTGAATGAATTTCTTATTTGCACTACTATTTAAAAAATTCGTTAAACGTTCTTTTATTTTCCCATCTACAGAATCGATATTATTTCGAATTCGTTTTAACTCTTTACTTGCAGCTGCATCAATACTATTTCCTTTAATTGAAAAGTTAATTTCCTCTTCAATACTTTTATATTCAGTCATTGAATTTGCATAAGAAGCTAATACTGGTGCAAAAAATTCTTTATCTAACATAAACTTTTTAATCTTTCTACATCCACGTAAAAAGTCTGAAACACTCACTAATTCTTCTGGATCTAAAATCATACCTTTTTCTAATTTTTGAATTGTACTAGCAATATTAGAAATGCCGAAGAAAGGAACATGCCCTTCTGCATCTAATATAGCTCGTGCTTCTGTCGTTTCATTCAACCGATTTCTCACTACTTTTATACTCGTACTCGGCTCTAATTTGTTTAATAATTCCTTACCTAATCCACTTACACAATAAGATTTCACTATATCCTTTAATTCGTTATATTGTAACTTTTCAAAAGTCATCGTATTCATTTTGTTTCTCCTCACTATGATTGATTTTTATCATAAATGAAGATACCTACTCATTAGATTCCAATGAGTCATATATAAAATTCCATAATTATACAATAAAAACATATACAAAAAAGCTGCGGGGATACCGCAGCTTTTACATTTACAAGGCATGTGTAATAACATATGAGGAAATAAACCATAAAAAATAGATGGCAGTCCCTTATTACACGCTTTATAAAGTATTGTAGGTATCTTCATAGGTTTTGAAATAAATGCATGACAAAATTAGGGGTATGATGTACATAAAAATCCCCTGGTCTTATCCGATTTATTTCATTAAATTTTTCCTATTTAATACCTACCGCACTCACAAAAAGCACCTCTCATTAAGTTATATTATAGTCATTGAAATCTAATTTATTGAAATCATCATACTATATGTTACGTGAGAAGTAAAGGTGTCATACTTTTATAACTATACAGAATGTAAAAAGGAAGAGGAAAACTTATATTTCAGTCTACCTCTTCTTTTTCATCACCAAATTACTGCTGAACATATATGGAAACTGATCCTCCACTTACTTGGAATTGCCCCCACCCGTCCTTATTAATTGTTACAGTATTTGTTTGATTACCCGTAATATCGTACCATACTTCCCCTGCGTTATTCTTTCCAACATCCATCCACTTCGCCCCTCCTGGTCCATCAGAGATTAATGTTGCTAAACCAGAATTAGCATGTACACTATCACCTTCTCTTGTCCAGCCAATCACATCTGGATGATCAAAATAATCCCGCTGCGTACCATATGCAAAGTTTTTTCGTGCCGTCAAAATCGGATCAATTTTGTCCTTTAACGCTGGAATTTCATAGTTACTATTTCCTTTTGTACCATAGTAATCACCATAGAAAACAGAAGGATACCCCTCTGCACGCGTTAAAATAAATGCATATGCCAACGGTTTGAACCAAGGGCTCACTACAGATTCCAATGACTGACCAGGCTGTGAATCATGATTTTCAACTAGAGTAACCGCAAGTGTAGGATGATTCGCAACTACCGTTCCTTTTAAAATATTTCTCATATCATAATTCCCATTTCCTGTTGAAGCATAGTGAAAATTATAATGAAGTGGTGCATCGAACACAGATTGATTATAATTAACCTTCGCTAAATAATTATTTAAAGTCTGGATATCATTTTGCCAATATTCAGCTACTGTAAACATTTCTTTCCCTGTTTGCTGTCTAACGTGATTTACCCAATCGCGCAAATATTCATGATCAATATGTTTAACAGCATCTAAACGAAAACCATCTAAATTTAATTCATTCGCATACCACGTTCCCCATTTTTTCATTTCATTCGCAACATCTGGATGATCAAAATCAAGATCCGCATACATCAAATAATCATAATTCCCATTCTCGCTAGACACTTCCCAGTCCCATGCTTTACCTATGCCCCTAAATTTATAAATTCGGTTTAATTTCCTTCCTTCATCCCAATCCGTTCCGTCAAAATGATACCATTTCCATTTGAAATTAGAATAAGAATCTCCACGCCCTGGAAAGTTAAATCCCGTCCACGCACTAATTTCATAATCACCTGATACTTCATTATTTCGATTGCTCGGGTCTACCTCAACTGCTGTGACAGTTTCTGTATAATCAGCCCCACCTTTATGATTCATAACTACATCACCGTATACATCGATGTTTTTCTTATGTAAAGCGTCAATTGCAGATTTCAATTGTGCTTTCGTCCCATATTTCGTCCGCACTGTGCCCTTTTGATTGAATTCCCCCAGATCATATAAATCATATGCTCCATATCCTACGTCATTTTGCATAGTTCCTTTATATGCAGGTGGTATCCAAACAGATGTAATTCCTTTTTCCGCTAAATTTTCAGCATCAGTACGCAAACGATTCCAATGATTCCCATCATTCGGAGAATACCACTCAAAATACTGCATTAACGTTCCATTGTTAACTGTGTCTGCATATGCCTTACTCCCCTCATATATACTAGGTAAAAACATAACAACTGACAATCCGACTATTGTTATTCTTTTAAACATCTGTACACCATCCCCTTCCAAGAAAGCGTTTGCATAGTTTATCAGAATTATTATAATATTCGTCCCACCGTTAGTAAAGTAGCAATCTCTCACTCTCCCATATTATTTTTAATCTAATTTCAAATATTCAACGTAGTTTTCATTTCACATCCTATTCAAGATTGTTTACAATTTACCTATAAAAGCATAACGGAGGGATTTCGATGACAGACTTTCAAAAACAATTTTTCGCACGATTACATATAGAAGAAAAAGACACAGTTTCATTTGAAGATTTATCTAACATTATGTACGCAATGGCACAAACTGTTCCTTTTGAAAACTTAAATATTCTCGAAAAGAATTTTAAAGAAATATCAAAAGAAAATTTGAAAGAGAAAATTTTAGTAAATAACCGTGGCGGTCTTTGTTATGAACTCAATCCTACTATGTATTACTTCCTGAAAGATTCTGGATTCGATGTTCATCTCGTTTCAGGAACAGTTTATAACGCTGCAAACTCCATATGGGCTGTTGATTCTGGCCATATCGCAACCGTTTTAACACATCATAATGAACTTTATTTAATTGAAGTAGGATTCGGATCATACTTACCTCTTGCCCCTGTCCCTTTCTCAGGTGAAGTCATTCACTCTGCTACAGGAGATTATCGTATTCGTAAAGAAATGACCGAAAAGGGAAACTACATTTTAGAGATGCGGAAAAACAATGAGTTCTTGGATCAATCTTCTGCTGATGATTGGACGTTAGGCTATGCATTTTATATAGAAGAAGTGGATGAAGAAAAAGCAAATACAGCACAAAAAATTATCGTTGAACATGAAGGATCACCCTTTAATAAAGTACCTCTTATTGTAAAACTAACTGAAGATGGGCATGCCTCTTTAACGAAAGATAGCCTTACAGTAGCGAAAAATGGTAAAAAAACGAAAGAAACCGTTACAGACATGCAATATACAAACCTTTTACATTCAAAATTCGGAATTACACTATAAGTAAGTAAGCCTTGTTATTTTAGCAAGGCTTTTCAATTTTCAGCAGGGATTTTTTGCAATTTGTTGTATTTCATAGTTATATAGAAATATAACTACATGTTTAGAAAGGAAATGATTATGACAGAACTTAAAGATCGATTACAAGTAGCTGATATAGAAAAATGGGATTTAACAGACATTTACCATACAATTGAAGATTGGGAAAGTGATTTTCATAAAATTGAAGTATTAACGAAGGAATTACAAGAATTTAATGGCAATATTCACGATGGCAATAGTTTATTAGCTTATTTAACGAAGAGTGAAGAAATTTCTAGCATAATATCTTTAATGTTCGCTTATGCACGATTACAATCTGACCTTGATACACGCGATACTGACGCGCAATCTCTTGTCGATAAAGTATCACAATTACACGTGAAAGTAAGTGCAGCGAAATCTTTCTTTTCCCCCTTCTTACTTAGCATAGACGAAAACACATTACATTCTTACATAGAAGATACAGAAGGCTTACAATATTATAAAGAAGACTTATTTGAATTATATCGTTATAAAAAACACGTATTGAATAAGGACCAAGAAGCAATTTTATCACAAATGGGTGAAGCTCTTTCTTCTCCACAGCACACATTTGGTATGTTAAATAATGCAGATATATTATTTGGTGAAGTGACGACTGACGATGGAGAAAAAGTGAACTTAACACGCGGAATGTATGCAAAGTTAATAGAAGATACGAATCGTGAAAAGCGTAAAGAAGCTTATAAAGCATATTACAAACCATATGTTCAGTTAAAGAATTCCATCGCATCTACTTTATCCGCTGCTATTAAAAATAATGTTACTGTTTCGAAATTAAGAAACTATCCATCAGCGCTAGAGAAATCATTATTTGGCGATATGGTTCCGAAAGAAGTATACGAAAACCTAATTGATACAACGAAAAAAAACATTCAAACATTACATACATACAATGAAATTCGAAAAGAAAAATTAAACGTAGATGAACTAAGACAATACGACTTAGGCGTCGATTTAGTAGAAGGTGCAAAACAAGACATCCCATATAGTGAAGCATTTGACATTATGATTGCATCACTAGCTCCTTTAGGAGAAGAATATATTGAGACATTAAAAAGTTTTAAAGATAAAAGATATATAGACGTAAGAGAAACACCAGGAAAACGTTCTGGTGCTTATAACTTTGGTGTATACGGCGTTCATCCTTTCATTCTTTTAAATCATCACGATGATTTAAACAGCCTGTTCACTCTTACTCATGAATGCGGTCACGGTATGCATACGCACTATTCACATGGATACCAACCAAGAATTTCTGCACATTATTCTATCTTTGTCGCAGAAGTCGCTTCTACAGTAAATGAAGTGTTATTAATTCACTATTTATTAAAAGAAGCAAAAGAAACGAACGTGCGTAACCATTTAATTAACCATTTTATTGAGAAATTTAAAGGTACTTTCTTTACACAAATTATGTTTGCAGAATTTGAAAAAATCACACATGAAATGGCTGAACAAGGTAAACCATTAAATGCACAAGTCTTCAGTGAAATTTATGAAAAGCTATTTAAAGAATATAACGGTGATTCACTTGTATTTGATGAAGAAGTAAAATACGGATGGGCTAGAATCCCTCATTTCTATCGCCCGTTTTACGTATACAAATATGCAACTGGATTCGCATCTGCCATTCAAATCGCTGATAAACTATTAAGTGGTGATCCGAATGCTCAGAAAAATTATATTGAATTCCTGAAAGGTGGAAGTTCTGACTATCCACTAAACTTATTGAAAAAAGCTGGTGTTGATTTAACTACGCCAGAACCGATTGAAAGTGCATTGAAACAATTCACTCAACTTGTTGAGGAGTTTTCAACATTATAAAAAGCATGCAGAGTATATGCTCTGCATGCTTTTTATTTGAATTACTCTATTCTATATGCTGCTGCGTCACACAATGAATCATACCACCGTATGCATACAATTCGTTAACATATATACCGACAATTCTTCTCCCTGGAAATTGACCTTCAATGATTTGAAGCCCTAATTTATCATGTTCATCACCGTATATAGGTACCAATACAACTTCATTACCAATGTAAAAATTTAAGTACGATCCTTTACAATCTGCTTCTTTTACCAATTTTCTTGTTACTGGTACTGGAATGAGCTGAAATGGCTTGCCATCTATATTTCTTGCTTGTCGCAATTCTTGATAATGCTTTTCGTACGCCTCCAAAAGATATGACTCTCCTTCACCGAAAGGATCATATTCATACAATATCGTATTTTCATTTACAAACCGTGCTGCGCCATCAATATGATAATCCGTATCTTCATCATAATTATCTTCTCCACGTATACCAGTTATCCATATAAAATTTATTACTCCTAAATATTTCGTTAACTCCATTTCAATCTATTTTCGTAACTAAAAAACAAATTTGTGTCACATACTCTTCTGCTAAACAATCACATTCAGGTCCCTTTATATAAACCTCATATGGCGAATTAATTATCACATACCCATTTCTTTCAATCCATTCTTCTAACGCTATATAAGCGTAACCTATATAGTCGTAACTTCCATAATGCATAGTAGTAACGATATGATGTAGACTTAGTTGTTTCATTTCATACTCTTGTGCTACGTCTTCATCATTCCCCTGCATAACCGGGATTCTTAATTCAATATCACTGTTACTTGGAATATATTCTTCATCATAAAAGACTGCAGATGGTGAACCGACTATTTGAAAATTATTTTTTTGTACCTCTTCATATAAGTCATAAAAATAATCATCCATATCATCTATATCTATTTTTACTCTTTGAGTAATTATCGTTACTTCATTCCTCATTCCCATTAATATATCGTAATTTCTATGACGAGCAATATTTAGACTACTATTCACCTTTACCATTTCATTCATTTCTGAAATAACCTGTAAATTTTGCTTCACTTCATGAGACAACTCGATAATTTGTGATTGTATATGTTGAACAAACGAATCTTGATCTGATGACTGCAAAACAATTTTAATTTTTGGAAGAGGAAATTTATACTCCCTTAACTTTTTGATTTTCAACGCTACTTCCAGCTGCTCTTGTTCATAATATCTATACCCATTAACCGGATTCACATATGCCGGTTTTAATATCTCCTCTTTGTCATAATGTCTTAACATCCGCGTACTCATTTTACAAATCCGAGAAAACTCAGCGATGGTATACATATCAATACTCCTTGAATAGATTTTCTTTTCATTACTTATTTATTAAAACCAATCAAAAATCTTCTTCATTGAAAAATCTTCATTCTGATTTTTTAATCTTCTCATTTTTGAAGGTAACAAATGGCTTGGACAATACCACGTTAAACAATTCATTGCGCCTCCCATTGTTGATATTTCTCCTACATGAATTTGAATAACTTGCTTCTCCGTATACTGTTGAATATATCGTAAAACTTCCTCATCTTTAGCTAGTCCAAACTTAGGAACATAAAGAGCATCACATGATTCTAACATATTTATATACAACCCTTTTGCTGATGCTATCTCTTGATCATATTGTCCTTTCTCTGTATATGATGAAGGAACAACTATAAATTCAGCTTCTGGCATTTGTTCTTGAATAATCTCTTGAACACTATATCTAAATTCATGATCCCCTAAAAAATCACTAATAAACATTGTATGTTCATCAATAAATTTAACCATTCCGTCTGCGTGTGCTAGTACATCCCCTTCTTCAGCAGGAATAATAATAACTCGGCTCACATCTAAATCCCATTCTAACTGCTCAATAATTTCCTCTTCTGTCCAATCATCGTTATCATCAAATATACGTTCTGTTAATATTACGGTATCTTTTTTATTCCAAATAAGATTACCACCATCTAATATTAATGGGGATTTCACATATTCAAAGTCATTCTTTTTCAACCATTTATTAAACTGTTGATCTAAATATCGCCCTTGATCATCTGGCAAATAATTTGGTCGATATTTAAATTTAACTAGATGATTTGTGACAACCGGTGCAACATCTCTTAGCCAAATATCATCATACTCAAAACAGCTCGTATGAAAGTCTTGTTCTTCAACAGATAAAGATATAAGTTGATCCGCAATTGATTTCTTTTCATTTAAACATTCATTAAAGTAAATCAAGTCTTCATAAAATGGTTGATAATATTCATTCGATTCGTCTGGTATTGCAGTAAAAATAATTCCATTATGTTTTTGTTCCATATTATTTACCTCGCTTTTTAATAGTAGTTACATAATTGATTTCACAAAGCCAACTAATCCTCAATTCATGTCTTTTTTATTCCAACTCATGCAACATGTACATTTCATGAATGGATTATAGCATGGAGGAATATTATATATTTATATAAAAAATATAAAGCTGACGTTAAGCCTTAAATTGACTCTTGACAAGTTTTTAAATAACCTATTTTAAAACAACAATAAATGATCAAATGATTTTTTTATCAAGATTCAAACCCATTACTTCTAATAGATCATTTTGATTATATAGATTCACCAAATGCGCTTCTACTCCTATACAAATTCCTTCTAGCGGAAGATCATTTGGATCCTGACCAAAGGGATCTTCAATTTCAACCCCTATTGCTTCAATACCTATGAATGCAAAACTTATAAATGTAAACTATTTTGATTATTGTAATGAACCATATTTACAAAAACCTCTTTCTCTATTAACCTTTTATTCTTTTAAATCATGAAAGTATACAATTAAATAATAGAATCATAAACCCTATCATTATGAGGCTGGTTAAGATTATTTCTTTCAATACCGTTACTCCTTTTTTGCAAAAAGATAAAATATCTTATTTAATTCAACAACAAATGTCACTATTCTAAATCCCGACGCATCATTTTAGAATTCGCAATGAACAATGCACTAATTAATACAAAGATTGCACAGGCATATAACAATAAATCTAACGGACTATCGTGATCTATAATGATGAGACGCACAATAGCTGTTATACCTATATATATAAAATATCGTAATGGAAAATGAAAATTCATTTGAAAATACTTTATAATCATTACGATGAATTCAAAGTACAAAAAGAATACAACGATACTATCAATTAAATGATAACTAGATTCATTACTATCCAATTTCATTTCTTGTATAAACTGAATGACTTCTTTCATAAGAAACACACTTAGAACAACCCCTAAGCAAATTAAAGCTACATTTAAAATGTACTGCAAAACGATAGGGAAATACGAAAACACTATTTTAAAATTCTTTAACACAAACATTTTTCTCCTTTACCATATAAAACGAAAAGTGAACATACACTACAATTCATTTATCATTATATTGAAATTTTATTATTACAAATAATAAGGAACGACAAAATAGGTAATAAGATTCCACCTATTTTGTCTATATAGCAGCACAACGAAATTAAAATTAATTACTTCAATGCAATTGGTTGTTGTTGTGTCACACAATGAATCATACCGCCGTTTTTATACAACTCTCTCACATCAATACCGACTACTTTACGATCTGGGTATAACTTCTGAATCGTATCGTTTGCAATTTTATCATTCGGATCATTATAATTAGGCACTAATACAACTGTATTTCCGATATAATAATTGATATACGATCCCTTATAATCGAGAGTTTTTCCATTTTCTAAAGCAACATTTTCTTTACTAAGCGGCAAGTATTCATACTTATATTTCTGTCCTGAAGCATTTTTTGCATCTAACAATGTATCCATATCTTTATTAGATAAACCCCATTCGGCTAGGTCATCTTCTTTCATCGTTACAATGGTAGATTTATTATGGAATTTAGCAAATCCATCAATATGAAAGTCCGTAATATCTAAATTAGGTACTCCGTCTAACCAAATAAAGTTTGATACCCCAAGGTCACTTATATATTTTTCAATTTCCTTTTCTGATAAATCAGGATTTCTATTTTTATTCGTTACTGCACTTCGAGTTAATAAAGCAGTCCCATTGCTGTCTAATTCAATTGCGCCGCCTTCAAGGACAAATTTCCCCCAATCAACTCTTTCAATTCCTGATTGTTTACTAACATTCTTACGTATTTGAGCATCATTTTTATAAGGTGTTTTCTTCCCCCAACCATTAAATGCTGGATCTAATATTTTGAGATTTTTATTGCTGTCATAAACAAAAATTGGTCCACTGTCCCTTGCCCATACATCATCAGTAGGCGCGATAAAGAAATCAATCTTCTCCATATTTAACCCTTCATCTGTTAAAAGGTTATTGATTCTTTCTTTTTCTTCCTGGTCATATGCAACAATGTGGACTTTCTCACCCTCAGTTAAAGCACTTGCCATCTTAACCCAAATAGGTTCAACTTCCTTCTTATACTCTTCACCATATGTGTATTCATGTGGCCATTGCAGCCATGTACCTTCATGTTTATCTTTTTCATCTGGCATCGTATATTTCCCAGCATTTTTCTGTACCTCTACTTTTTCCCCTTCTTTCCCTTTAACATTTTCATTGTTACCCTCAAAAGAGCATCCACTAATAATTGTTGTAGATAATGTAGCTATTAAACAAAACTTTATTGCTTTTTTCATTTTTTCAACCTCCTGTTCTTGTCTCCAATAATATAAAGCTTCACATAGTGTGAAGCTCAAGCTTTTTTATCAATGTAAAAATTACCAATTGTTCTTTGCATTACTTAGCATTTAACTACCTATTTAGATTTATTCATATGCCAATCACCTTTCTTACCTATTTATCCCGCTATTTATGGGCAGTAAGACCCTCACCTCAAAATTCAGCGCAAGCAAAAAAGTTAGGTGGGGGCCCTGCTGCCCGTAAAAGCCCGATTGATGAGGGCTTCTACTCAGTGGGGGATGAACAAAGCCCCTCCACTGAATAAAGTTTCACTTTATTCAGTAAGTAAAACTTTACAAAATAAAAAAATCGGTATTGATAATTACATATCAATACCGATTTTTTATAATTATTTTCCTTCTATTAAATCATTCGCCATTTTCCTGAATTCTTGATTAAATGCGTCATTCATACCATTTTGGACGTTAGAAAATAATATGACAAACGTTCGTTTATCCCAGTTAAAATTATTAAAAGTGTTCCAGCCAGCTAATACACCGTGGTTATGATAATAATCTGGGTAAATATAGAAACTAAATCCATATTTTCTTGCAGGTGATGCAGAAAACATATCTGATACACTTTGTTTAGAAAGTAGTTTACCATCCATAATAGCTTCATCTAACTTTTTCATATCTTCAACAGTCGTATACATTTCACCACAACCATACAGCCAGTTCATTTTTAAGCGCGGCGTGGCTATTAACTTATTATCTTTTTTCGTATACCCTTCTGCTAAGAAAATATCTTCTGGAAGTGTTGCGCCCATTCCAGATTCATTCATTTCAACGGGAGTCAAAATATTTTCTTTCACATATTCAGCAAGTGGTTTATTCGATATTTTTTCTACAATATATGCAAGCACCATATAATTATAATCTGTATATTTCCATCCTGTCCCTGCTGGAAATTGTAACGTTTGTGCCCCAATCCACGTTACTAATTTTAACCGTGATGCTGCGTCAACACTACCTTGTCCCTGTTCTGGTAATCCAGACGTATGTGTTAACAAGTTTCGTAACGTAATATTTTTATCTGCTGGAAACGATGGGATATATTTATTTACATTGTCTTCAATGTTCAACTTCCCTTTTTCTTTTAGTTGCATAATAGATATTGCAACAACTGTTTTCGTAATAGAACCAATGCGATATTTCGTTCTTGGCGTTGTTAATACTTGATCTTTCACATTCGCATAACCGTAGCCTTTTCGTAAAATCACATGACCTTTACTTGCTACAAGAACACTTCCATTAAATCCTTTATCTTTTAAGTACTGATCTAGTTTTCCAGCTGCAATTTCATAACGCTTTTTCTCATTCGCATCAATTTCCTGCTTAACATCTTTTTGCTTACTATTTACATTAGAAAATGCCTTTGCATCATATTTTTTTCCTTTATTTGCATGTATTAGTGTAACAATACTTCCACAAAAAACTGCAAAAATAAAGAAAACGATTAACCATTTCTTTAACATACTAGGAACCCTCTTTTATCTAGTTTCACTTAACGTACATCCATTCTATTTTATATCTTTTAATTATCAAGTATATTATAATATTATTTAATATTCACTCTGTTAAAACTAGATTCCTTTTTCTCATTTTCAATTTTGACTACTCTCTATTGTATTTCTTTCTTGCAAAATTTCCAACATACAATCGGATGCATTACACTATAATTTCAAATTCTTTTGTAACATTTGTTACATACTAAAAAGAATGGAGATGTAATATAAAAAACACCGATAAACGCAATCGTTTAGATGATAAGATGTTTCATTATCGGATAACAAAAAATAACATGGTATTAATTGAATATTACGTAAAACAGATTATGGTATTAAAAGGAAATGATGCTGAAAAATTTTTAAATAAAATAAATCATGCAAATAACGATAAAGAAAAACAGCTAATTATGGCTAAAATTACAGGTAATTTCAAAAGAGGTAATGAACGAAATTGAAAACGAATCTCATTTACATTTTGATTATACAACAAATAAAAAAGAAATGTCGCTCATTCAACATTTCTTTAGACTTTCTTCATAAAAAATTTACATTGCTAACATTCCTTCATTTTCTATACTCCCTATATAAGCTAACCGCTGAAATAGTTAGTAATACAACTATGCATAACCACGCATACGTATATCCCTTCTTATCTACAATATAACCAAATAAACCAGGCGCAGCAATAATGGCAATTTGATTTAATGTAAGTGCAAAACTCACTGTCATCCCTACCGATTCTTCACTTGCTGATTCCGCAACTTCAGTTATGAAAAGGCTAAACCATCCAATTGCAAAGAACCCTAACAATGCACTTACACCATACAATACATTCGTTATTGTATGTATGCTCATTACTAATATTAGAATGAAGAAAATAGAAATACAAACAGTTATAAATAAGAGGGTACGCCTATTCTCCTTATAAAATAAATCACTAGTAGCTGCTAATATAACCCTACCAACCATTCCAGAAAAGAACATAACGGAAAATACTTTTCCAGCTAAAATTGGCGTGATTGATTGTTCCAATACTAAAAATTTTATAAAGTGCGCAACTAACACCATTTGCAATGAAATCATACAAATGCCAGTTATATAAATTGCATATAACTCTTTTTTACACATCACTTCTTTTAACTGCATCCAAAAAGAAAGTTTACTACGTTCTTTTTTAACTTTCTCTTGAATATATGGTTCCTTATAAAATATAAAAAATAAAAACCCTCCAATTATACAAATACATGCAATACTATTTACCGCATAGGCCATATTATATTTTATTGTAAGAAACGGGATCAATACTCCCGCTAATGTACCACCAATCGGTATACCGGCTTGTCTAACCCCCATCGCTAACCCGCGATTTTCTTTTGAGAACCACTTCATTATCACCTTACTTCCTCCTGGCTGCGAAACACTATAAAACGTTCCTACTAATAAAAGTACAAAGAGTAACCCATTAAATCCATTGACCATATTAGTCAGTAAAAACGAACCTCCTAGTAAAAATGAACTTATCGAAATTAACAACTTTTCATTGTATTGATCAAGTAGCCGCCCGACAAAAAGCATACAAAATAGCGGTCCTATATTTACAACACTTACTAACAATCCAATCTCCGTATTCGTAAGTGCATATTCTTCTTTCCAAAATAAAGCAAACGCTCCAACACCATACGTTATAAGTGTCGCTGTTGTTTGAGCAACCGTCGCAAAAATTAACATAACCCACTTATAAGTACTATTTACCCTTTCATCCATTAACACAATAATCCCTCCATCCCCTTCCATTGTATGAAAGTTCTGATATCATATAAAATAAAGATTTATCATGTAATTCATCAAAAAAAATGATACCTTTTCTGGAGGGATGATACTTGGATATAAAAGATTTAACTGTATTTTACGAAGTTGCGAAAGAAAAAAACATATCTCACGCAGCTAAAAATTTAAACTATGTACAGTCTGGCGTAACAATGCGTATGAAGCAACTAGAAAACGAATTAGGTGTGCCTTTATTTTACCGAAACGGAAAAGGTGTAACTTTAACTTCTAATGGTGAGATTTTATTAACATACGCCAAACAAATTATCTACTTAATGGATCAATCTGTTAAAGCAGTTCAAAGTAATGGGATCGAACCAAGAGGCACTTTAAAAATTGGATGTACAGAATCTACAACCGCTGTAAGACTTCCATCTATATTAACGGCCTATTATGAGAAATACTCAAAAGTCGAATTGATTTTAGAATCAAATACGACGGAACAATTGATTAGGCTTGTACTAGAACGAAAACTGGACGGAGCGTTTATAGCTGGCTCTACTCAGCATGCTGAACTTCATACAAATATATTTCGTGAAGAAGAATTAGTTCTCATTAGCAAAAAGCCTTTATCTTCCTTTAAAGACATAGGAGACATGAATTTACTTGCATTTAGTCATGGGTGCTATTATAGAAATTTATTAGAAGATTGGCTTCAAGAAGAAGGAATTTCACCTAAGCGAGTATTAGAGTTTGGAACAATTGAAGCGATTCTCGCATGTGTAAAATCAGGTATGGGCATAGCAATTATGATGAAGTCTATTTTAAATGGTCATCAACATGACGTATCATTCAACCCTTTACCAAATAGCTTCAAAAAAGTTCCTACTACTTTTATTACTAGAAAAGATATATATCACTCTGCTGCATTACAAAAATTTATGGAGATGACTCGCAATGCGTGAAAAGAAAATACGTGGTATGAAACGAAAAACAAACACTATGATAAAGCGAATTGAGGAACATACAAAAACATTCCCTTCTACTTTCTATAACGATGAATATTGGAATATGCTATTGCCAGTTTCGCAAGCTTTTATTGCCTCTCGTAAAACACCTAGAAAAGTAAAACGATTATGTATTCAAACCTTATTAAATCAAGCAAATCATTTAATAAATATGAAACCGAGCGATACACATACATATCGAGTTGTTGTTTTGATTCCTATAAATAATTTGTGGGATTCGCAAATCATTACATTTAAAAATGAGGACTACTTTCATAATTTCTTTAATAGAAATAGTGAATTTCAAAAATGGATTCTTCTTTCAAATGAAATTGATTTTTGGGAGACATGGGAAATTTCAGTTTGTCATACCTTCAAAACGCTTCACTTTCAAGAAATTATTTATGATGTAGATGAATGCTATGAAAAAGAGATTCTGTTTATCGGAGAGTTAAATTAAAAAGGGTATACCTAAAACACTGGTATACCCTTTTCCACTTATTTTTCCTTCAATACACTATGTAATCGATCCGGATAATTTGTAAACATTCCTGTAGCACCCCATTTGATTAACAGTCTCATATCTGGTTTCTCATTAATTGTATAAGGGTGAATTAACAGTCCATTTTTCCTAGCCATTTTCATATATGACTCATCAATAATTAGTTCCCCGTTATCATTACGTAAGTTTGGTCCAATACCAGCTGCATACTTTTTAATTTCTTGAAAATCATCATTTGTTACACTTTTCGGTTCATGTGTAATGCCAGACCATTCAACAATTTCATTGTTTTCATTTGGATAATACCAAAGCAATTGAACTAACGGAATATTTTCATTCATACTATGAATCTTTTTCAAACTATCTTTACTAAATGATTGAATCATAACACGGCTAGAAGACATGTTTTGGCCTACTAAATTATATTTTTGTAACAACGCCAACAATTTCTCTTCCATTCCTGGATACACATCTGGTGATTTTGTTTCAATATAATACTTCATACTTCTTCCATACTTTTGGAAGATTTCTTCAAGAGTTGGAACCTTTTGCCCAACATACTCTTGCTTAGCCTTTTCTGGATACGCTTTATTAAACCATGATCCAGCATCTAAACTCTTTATTTCACTTAACGTTTTATCGCGTACTTCGCCTGTTCCATTTGTAGTGCGATCAACTGCTGTATCATGCATTGCAATTAATTGGCCATCCTTTGTTAATTGAATGTCTAACTCTAAATAATCCGCTTTCATTTTTTTCACTAAATCATAAGAAGCAAAAGTATGCTCAGGTGCATGTCCACTTGCTCCGCGATGTGCAATATTTAAAAACTTATTCGTATTCCATTCATGCTTTCCTTCTGCTTTCGCATGAACAGCTCCCCCAGCAAAGATACTTCCAGTCATAAAGAAAATAACTAAAACGCTAATAATCTTTCTCATTCTTCTAACCCTTCCTACGTTGCAAATTTCAACAAGCTAATGAGATTTACACGAAACAGAAGACACACTTTCATTATTTTTATAAACCTATATTAAAATTCCAATCTTACAAATGTTTTCTATATTATTAATATAGAAAACTAGTATTATCCTATTTAATTTCTATAGCCCTCCTTTTCACATGTAACTCCCTATTTTGTACGGTTCATTCAATAAAAAAAGCCATAAATTATTTAGGCTACACTCCTGTATCCCTAAATAAATTTATGGCTTTTCTCAAATATCTCCGGCCTCTATTAACTTGTCGAATTTAATCATATCAAACCTATTGAAATTTGTGAATATTTTTTTCAGTGCAGTGAAGCACATAAAACAATATTTCCGTAGTTACTTAAAAATCACATAATAAATTTCCCATTACCTCGTCCAATACTATATCTGGATTTACTACCGCTTTTTCTGAACGCCATCCTATAAAGCCATCTGGTCTAATTAATACAGCACCTCCATTCTCTATACCATATAATTTGCTAAAAATATCTTCTGGAGCAATAAAGTCTCCACTTAAGCCAACACGATACCCTTTTATATTTATTCCTAATTTAGCTGAAACAGTATGTGCTGCCTCAGCCCAAGAACTATTTTCTACTCCTGTAAGTAATACAAAACTGTTACCGAATAAGTCTAATGTAGAAACTTTCTTCCCTTCATACGTTCCCCATAAATGTGGCGCTCGCGTTCCAGGTCTTCCGTTCAACTCTATGCTATCCATTCTATGTGGAGTGACTGAATTATCTATAATTGCCTCTGAACAATACTGATATCCAACTGTAACAGCTAAACCATCCATATTATTCAAACTGCCTTCCTCTCTATTCGCAGCACGAAACAGTAAACTACTTGCATAAGCTGTCGTTAATTTTGCAACAGAGTGTCTCTCTTCATGATATGTTTCTAACAATTTTGGTTTTGCCTTCCCTTTTATAACAGCCGCTAATTTCCAAGCTAAGTTATGCGCATCTTGTATTCCTGTATTTGAACCAAATCCGCCTGTTGGTGGCATAATATGTGCTGAATCTCCAACTAGAAAGACTCGATTTCCTTGAAATTTCATTGCTGTACTTTCGGCCGCTTCCCACGGTAAAACACTTAATATTTTTGACTCAACATTTGTACTTCCAATTGCTATTTCAATAATTTGTTTACAACGTTCCATCGTGAAATCCTCTGGTCCCTCTCCTTTTAATGGATCGTAGGCTACATGGTAAATCCATTTTTTCACGTTATCTACTGGGATCAGTGCACCAAGAACCTCTGGATGAAGTACCATAGAAAAACCGAATGCGTCTCCTTGTATAAACTCACTTAAGTCTGCTTCAAAATAAATATTCATATAATAGCCACCAATGGTTCCACGCCCCTCAGTTTTAATCCCTAACTGCTCACGTATTTTACTTTTCGCTCCATCTGCTGCAATTACATAGTCACAATGTATGACACTTTCTTTTTCTGTTTCACGATTTCGAATCTTTGCTTTTACCCCGTTTTCATTTTGTTCAAATGAAACTAATTCATGATAAAAAGATAGTTGCCCGCCTAATGTTTTCGCTTCTTGTAACATCATCTCTTCTAAAATAATTTGATAACACGCAGTTTGTTTTGATGGACTAATCTTTTCTATTTTTTGAAGTAATTCTTCATCGTTTCCGTATTGTGTCGCTCTCATTTGTTCCAATTCTTCTTTATTCGCCTCAGCTATTGTATGAACCGCTATTCTTCCTCGGCAGTTCTCTAATGCTTTACCTGCCAATTTAATTCTTTTTTCCAAGCCTAATTCTCGAAATAACTCCATTGTACGTAAAGTAAGACCGCCTGCTTTCGGATGAATGGCAGTAGACGGATGCCTTTCAATAAGTAAGTACTCAATGTTATGTTTTGCAAGAAATAACGCAGACGCTAACCCAGATAATCCCCCTCCAACAATTAAAACTGGTACATAATTCGATTTCATATATTTCCCCTCCAAATCATTGTTCTGAGCTCAGTGACATAAATATAATCAAAAAAAACATTAAAATATAGACTTATATTTCATTTTGAATTATCATATAGATAGATTACGCCCCAAAATTCCTTTTACCTTTTCATACATCTATAATCCACCTGAATTGTGTCTGTATGAAAGTGTAAAACAAAAGAACGTACTTTACGTTGAACCATGTTCTATCGTAAAATTCAAAAATAATACAAACATTATAAGCGGTCGTAACCTTATGGATTATACAAGGTTACGACCGCTTATTTTATTGTTACATCATTTTTTGTTTTTAAAACCTCATCTATTGTGTTATGTAGTCCTTCCAATCCCTTTTCTATCTCCCTATAATTTTCAACAATAAAAAATTCATTCGTCTCGATTTTCTTTCTCAATATTGCACCTCATACAACAATCATGTAGCATTACCGTATCGAAGTAATGGTTCATCATCTTAAACCTTTCGACTAATTACCTGGAGGCAAAGTGATTGAAATGAATAAACAAGAACAATTAAATATTATAAAAAAAGATTTTATTGATTCTCAAAAAGTATTATTGGCAATTGGTGATGAAACGCGTCAAGCTATTTTATTAGTGCTAATGGAAACGGAATGTCAAACAGGATTACGTGTAGGAGAAATCACGAAGCAAACACACCTTTCCCGTCCAGCAGTATCACATCACCTTAAGATTTTACGAGAAGCTGGCATTATTTTAATGAGAAAAGAAGGTACAAAGAATTTTTATTATATTGATATACGTACAAAATTAGGTTTATTAAAAAATCTTGTATTAGATATTGAGAAGCTATTGCAGAACTTTTATTAAAACTTGGAGGTATAAGAAATGAAAGCAATGATAATTGATAGATATGGAAAAGTCCCAATGCGTATGGCAGAGGTACCTACTCCTGAAATAAATGAGTATGAAGTGCTCGCAGAAATTCATGCAGCTAGCATTAACCCAATTGATTTTAAAATACGCGACGGAAAAGTAAAAATGTTACTGAAATATGAAATGCCCCTAATCCTTGGTAACGACTTTGCCGGTGTCATCACGAAGGTTGGATCAAAAGTAACTCGTTTTAAAGTTGGTGATGAAATATATGCTCGTCCAAGAAAAAATAAGATTGGTACTTTCGCGGAGTATATAGCCATTCATGAAGATGATATAGCTTTAAAACCGAAAAATTTAAGTTTTGAGGAAGCTGCTTCGATTCCACTCGTTGGCTTAACATCATATCAAGCATTACATGACATCATGCAATTACAAAAAGGACAAAAGATTTTAATTCACGCCGGATCCGGTGGTGTTGGTACTTTCGCTATTCAGCTAGCAAAAATAATGGGTGCCATTGTTACAACGACTGCTAGTGAAGCTGGTGCGAATTTAGTAACGTCTCTTGGCGCAGATGAAATTATTAATTACAAAACAGAGAAATTTGAAGATATACTAAAAAATTATGATGCCGTATTTGATACAATCGGCGGTGCAACACTTGAAAAATCATTCAATATTATAAAAAGGGGAGGAAACATTGTTTCCGTTTCAGGCATGCCGAATGCTCGCTTCGGTAAAGAATTTGGTTCAGGATTCTTTAAAACTCTCTTATTTTCATTAGCCAGCAAAAAACTTACTGCACTTGAAAAAAAGCATAATGCTCAATATTCATTTTTATTTATGAAGCCAAGTGGGGATCAATTACGTACTATTGCAAACTATATTGAAGCTGGTGAAATCAAACCGGTAATCGATCGAGTTTTCCCTTTTGAAGATGCGCAAAAAGCAATGGAATATTCCGAGGCTGGAAGAGCAAAAGGAAAAATAATTGTAAAAATTAAATAATAATAAAACCTCCATTTTCTTAAAATGGAGGTTTTAAATTTGCTGTTAAATAGACATAGTGCAATGAAGTCCTTACAATAGATTGCAAGGGGAAATATTATATTATACTTTTAGTTAACTTTACAAAGAATACATACGTACAAATACATAACTTAAAATACAAAAAGGAGGAGATACAATGACTAAAAATAATGAAACAGGTTGGAATTTAGATAATAGTTATACGACTTTACCACAATCATTTTATACAGAAATCCCCCCTACTCCCGTAAGTTCACCGGAGTTAGTTAAACTAAACCATTCATTAGCGATATCTCTTGGCTTGACCCCTGAAGAACTGAAAAAGGAAGCTGAAATTGCTATTTTCGCTGGTAATGCACTCCCAGAAGGAGCTCATCCATTAGCTCAGGCATATGCTGGCCATCAATTCGGACATTTTAATATGTTAGGCGACGGTCGTGCTCTTTTAATTGGCGAACAAATTACTCCTTCAGGTGAGCGTTTCGATATTCAACTGAAAGGTTCTGGCCCTACTCCCTATTCACGCCGAGGAGATGGTCGTGCTGCACTCGGTCCGATGCTACGTGAATATATTATTAGCGAAGCAATGTATGCACTCGATATTCCAACTACCCGCAGTTTAGCAGTTGTCACAACCGGTGAACCAACCTATCGTGAAACAAAGTTACCTGGAGCAATTTTAACTAGAGTAGCTAGTAGCCATATTCGCGTCGGTACATTTCAATATGCTGCAGCTCGTGGCTCAATCGAGGATCTTCAATCGCTAGCTGACTATACGATAAAAAGGCATTATCCAGAAATTGAAGCTCATGAAAACCGATATACTGCATTACTACAAGAAGTCATTAAAAGACAAGCCAGTCTTATCGCAAAATGGCAACTTGTTGGATTTATTCACGGCGTAATGAACACTGACAATATAACAATCAGTGGCGAAACAATTGATTACGGTCCTTGTGCATTTATGGACAATTACGACCAAGGAACTGTATTTAGCTCTATTGACACACAAGGTCGTTATGCATATGGAAATCAACCATATATGGCCGCATGGGATCTCGCACGACTAGCTGAATCTTTAATACCAATTCTGCACGAAGATGAAGAAGAAGCATTAAAAATCGCTCAAGACGAAATTTCGAAATTTAGCGTACAGTATGAAAAACAGTGGTTCCTTGGAATGAAAAAGAAATTAGGACTATTTAGCAACGAAGAACAAGAACAAGATCACTCACTTATTGAGCAACTTTTAAAAATGATGGAGAAATATAAAGCGGATTACACAAATACATTCCGTTCATTAACTCTTGATGCTATCGAAAATACAGCTCTATTTGAAAGTCCTGAATTTAAAGAATGGTACAAACTGTGGCAATCTCGATTAGAAAGACAAGAACAATCGAAAGAAAACGCCTACGAGATGATGAAAAATAATAACCCATCAATCATCCCGAGGAACCACCGTGTAGAAGAAGCACTAGAAGCAGCTGTTACAAATGACGACTATAGCGTAATGGAGCAACTTCTTGAAGCTTTATCAAACCCTTATGCGTATTCTACAGATCAAGAAGAATACTGCATTCCGCCTGCGCCTACGAATCGTCCTTATCGTACTTTTTGTGGGACTTGATTGTTTAATATGTAAAAAGGTGCGTTCATATAATTTGTGTGAACGCACCCTTTTTATATCCCCCCACTCAACTAAAACTTTAAAATACACATCCCCCGATGCCATTTCTTTAATCCAAAACAAATTCTACACTATTCCAATAGACTTACTCGTAAGCTTGTTAAACAAATATTGAGAAATATAAAACATTATTTCTAAATATTTTTATTTTTGATACTATATTTTATAAGAATATTCAAAAAGTGAGGGGATTTCATGAACGTTCAACTACAAGGTAATGAACAAATTACAAAATTATTTAATGACTGGTATAGAGCTATGTTACAGCATCAAACTACCCATGCAACAAAAATAAAAAAAGATATTGAAAATACCATCTCTAATTCAGAAGAAGATACAAACCTACAATTGTATTATTCACTTTTTAATTTCAGATACAAAATCTTAACAGATGGTTTAAATATTAATAAAGATGATTTTAATAAAATTGATTCTTTCCCACTTCCAGAGAATGGGCTATTTTCTTATTATTATCATTTTTTTAAGGCTATTCACAATACAATTATTGGAAACTACAATGCAGCAAAACACCTTTTCGAGAACGCTAAAAAGCTGCTAATACACGTATCTGACGAACTAGAGAATGCTGAATTTAACTACCGCTTAGCTGCCTATTATTATCAAACATATCAACCACTAGTAGCAATCCAATCTGCAAATGAAGCTAAAGCGATTTTTTCAAAACATATAAACTGTGAAATTAATGTTGCTTTGTGTGATAACATCTTTGGTTTATCTTGTATTGATTTAAAACAGTTTGAACAAGCTGAAATTAGACTTGATTCAGCATTAAATATTCTACAGAAGTATTCAGAGGAGACTTTATCATTAAGAGTACGACATAATTTAGCTTGGTTATATGCAAGTCAAAACCTTTCAGAGTTAGCAATGCGTCATATTTCAGAGGTTACAACTAAGCAACCAAATCACTTTAAAGCACTTTTTGTTGAAGCACGTGAATACTACAAGCTTGGAGAATATACCCAGGCTAAAGAACTTATAAAAAAAGGATTAAACATCTCAAATAAACTAGAAAACAAAGAGTTTCAATATCGTTTCATGATTTTAAGAGAACTAAATAATAAAACTTCTATAAATGATTTAGAAATGATAATTTTGGAAGGAATTTCTTACTTTAAAACAGAAAACCTTTGGGAATGTATACAAGAGTACACTGATGTTCTAGCAAATATGTTTTATGAAAAAGAAGACCATATAAAAGCTAGTCAATACTTTTACATGGCCAATCAAGCAAGAAAAAAACATGAAGAAAAGGGAGCTTTGATATAATGAAAAAGATTAAATTGAGCATCATTGGCTTAGCTGTTATTAGCATCACAACTCTTGGGTTAAGCTTCACCTCAGAAACACCGAAAACACAGTTAGGATATGTAGCATTAAACATTGGGGACACCCCTGCACCACAAAGACCTGACCTTGTTCAATCTATTGACGTAAGTAAAGACTACAACTCAACAACAACTGAAAAAGCACTTTAAAAAATGAAAGACCTTCAATTAAGAAGGTCTTTTTAAATACGCTTATTTAGAATATTTCCCTTTCATGTAGGCTTTATTTTCTCATCAACTCCGCAATCCTCTTACTCTCCTCACTACCAACTTTCTCAAGTTTCTCCACAACTAAATTCCGTCTCTCTACAGAATGATTTTGACTTAACTTCGCTTTTCCTTCTATTTTATTTATCTTTATTTTGAATCCAACTATTCCCTTACTTAATCCTCCCATATAATTTGGATCTACATCATTAAGTGAGTAGGTGCTCTCTGGATCTTCATATTTATTTACTAAATCTTGAAGAGAATCTACTAATGTCTTCTCATCCTCAACAATTTCTAATTCACCATATACATGCACTGCAACGTAATTCCATGTTGGTACTGCATTGTTTGTTTCATACCATAACGGAGAGATGTAACTATGTGGTCCTTGAAATATAGCTAGTACTTGCTGAGTCCCAATATCTTTCCACTGTTCATTCGGCCGTGCGAAGTGACCATGTAAAGTAAGGGTCTCCCTATTTAATAACAACGGCAAGTGCGTTGCATATGGTTCTCCGTTATGTTGAGAAAATAATGTCCCAAAGCTATTTTGTTCCATTATTTCGTACTTCATCTCTTCATCTTGTATTACGAAATATTTTGGTATGTACATAAGCTCCCTCTTTTCCGCTCTTTTCTATTTTATTTCCTATTATATTTAGTAACCGCATCAATCAACAGGGCCAGTTTGTATTTGTTTTATAATGGCAGCTTTCTATTTCAAAACAATAGGCAGCATGTATTCCATGCTACCTTAGTTTATTTTTTCTAATATATTTGTAATAAATACGGTCTTACCCTCAATATAACTAGATCGTTTTTTCGACTCTCTTGCTAACTCTTCCTTCAAGTTTCCATACTCATTAGCTACTTCAGTATGTTCACGAAGGTAATCTTGAAACGCTATATGCCTTCTCAATTCTTCACTATTTTTATCACACACATATAAATGATGTTCCATCCAAACTGTATTTCCCTCGTTCCATGGAACGAACGTATCCTTTCTTCCAAACGCCTCTCTTCCTTTAAAGCTCCATTCTAACTGATGATAGTATCCTATCGCTTCAAACTTTGTTACTACTTCAGGAAAGATTTCATAATCTTCTATTACGATATCAATATCTAATATTGGTTTTGCTACAAGTCCTTTAATAGATGTACTCCCAACATGTTCAATGGATAAAATGCGGTCTTCCATTACATCGTTAATGAAAGTGTGTAGCTTATTAAATTCACTTTCCCATTGGATGTTATACCCTTCGATAGTAATTCTCTGTTTCAAAGTATCCCTCTCCTCAAAAGCAACTATAACCTCTGAATATGAGTATCCTTAAAATCCGTCTCATATTTCAATCCATATCCAAACATTCGATCCATTCCAATATGTGCTGTCCATATTAAGCCAATCATTATAACGGTATCTATCTTAAAATAGACACCTATTAGAACAATTAATATGGATATGATATATGTATGACATACGTTATATATTTTCGCACCAACGTGATTATTGATCCCATACGCTAACATGGAGAAATCCGGCGCTAAAAGGAATACAAAAAATATAATCCAACTAAACTCATATATTGAATACATATAAATCGTGGCTAAAAATACAACCGTTCCTTCAAAATGTACAATACGTTTTTGCATTATTTATCATTCCTATTTTTCTATATTTATTAATACATTTTCATCGCTGAAAGTATTCTTTGCATTTTTTGACCAGATGGTTGCTAATATTGGCCCTGCAATGTTATGCCATACTGCCGCTAATACACTTGGGAGTGCAGCAGCCGGTCCAAAATGCAAAATACTTTCCAGCTATATTACTTATCGCTTCTAGTACTTTCATCCACTCAGCCCCTATCTTTTAATTGAAACACCTTATTCGGATTCAAAATATTTTGCGGATCAAGAGCTTTCTTTATTTTCTCCATTACAAATAATGCCGCCCCATGTTCTTCTTCTTGATACTTTCGTTTTCCGATTCCAACGCCATGTTCTCCTGTACACGTTCCTCCTCGTTTAAGAGCATACAAAACGATACTTTCGTTTATTTCGTCTGCCTTCTTTACTTCCTCTTTATCATTTGTGTCAATCATTAAGAGTACATGGAAATTCCCATCTCCAACATGACCTAGAATACCGCCAATAAGCCCTACTTTATCTAATACCTCTTTCGCATGTTGAATCGCTCCAGCTAATTCCGAAATTGGCACACATACGTCTGTACTCATTAGCTTTTTACCAGGATAACTATGCACGTAAGAGTACGCTAAGTTATGTCTTGCATCCCACAGTTTATTTCTCGCTGCTGTTTCCATCTCAAATGCAATTTCTATACATTTATGATCAAGAACGATTTCTTTCGTAAATTCAATATCTTGCTTTAACCCTGCTTCATTACCGTGAAACTCTAAAAACAGTGTCGGTTCTTCTCTGTAACTTGTTTCATTGTAATGATTTACTTGTTTCATAGATAATTCATCAACGAGTTCAATTCTCGCGATTGGAATACCTGCCTGTAATATGTTAATTACAGCTTCTACTGCATCATTTATAGTTGGAAACGATGCCCTCGCAGCCATAACATGTTCTGGTATACCGTATACTTTTAAAGTTAACTCCGTGAAACATCCAAGTGTTCCTTCTGAGCCTACGAAAATACCATTTAAATGATAACCTGATGATGACTTCGCCGCTAAATTCCCGGTATGTATTACTTCTCCATCAGCAAGAACGACTTCTAAATCTCGGACTTGATCACGCATTACTCCATACTTTACCGCTGTCGTTCCGCTCGCATTTGTAGCAGCCATTCCTCCTAACGTTGCATCAGCTCCTGGGTCTACACTAAAAAATAATCCATACTTTTTCAATTCTTTATTAAGCTGAGAGCGCGTCACCCCTGGCTGTACTCTCACAAGAAAATCCTTTCCTCTTATTTCAAGTATTTTGTTCATAAGAGAAAAGTCCATTGTAATTCCTTTTTCGTAAGGAATTACATGTCCCTCTAAACTGGACCCTACTCCAAATGGAACGACAGCTGTTCCGTGCTGACTCGCTATTTTCATTATCGCGCTAACTTCTTCGGTCGTTTTTGGAAAAACAACTACATCAGGTAAACTACTAACATGGTAAGATTCATCTTTACTATGTAACTCTCGTACTGTCATATTTATTACTACTCGATCTTCAGGAAGTATGCCTTTTAATTCATTTACTACATGTTCAATTGTTATTTCCATAATCAACTCTCCTTTTTAAATTTAAAACAAGTATACCATCTTTATACAAAATAATTAGAAAAATGAGATTTTTAAACCTAAACATACAAAAAAGAACCTGCAGCACACGCTACAAGTTCTTTTCCACTACATTTTAAACGATTTCTTTATTAACAACATAAACCAAATTAAAGTAACTGCCATCAACGAATGAGAAAATCCTACAATATAAGTTAACCCTTTAAAGTCAGCTCCATTTAACTGAAGAAGCCCTCTCGCTGCTAGCGAACCTAACATTAATGTTAATGCAATGTTATGTAAAACAAACCACTTATTAAACCCTTGCACTTCATGAAACGCGAATACTTTTGCTAATCCTAAAGCAATTAAAAAGAAGAAAAAGCCAAGTACAAGTGTATGTGTATGCAAAAGATTTAACAAAGTAGATCCTAAAATCCCTTTATACTTACCATACTCCCTAGCGAAAATCCCTGATAATAAACCGATAATCAAATACGTAAACGATGCATTATATAATTTCTTCATTATGTACCTCCTTGAGTAGAATGTGTAGTGTGTCATATTTAGTAATAATGATAGTTATATAGTAAAAACTCCTAGTCACCTAGGAGTCATTGTATAAGCATCTCACTCTTTACAATCAATCCTAATTATAAAATATCTCTCTATACAAAACAAACGAACTTTATGTGAACAAACAAAGCTCCATTAAAATATGTTGCACTTTTGTTTTACACAATCCATACTAATTGTTATAACTTTTTAAAGGTGGTGTAATAATTGATAGTTCTTGAAACCGAACGTCTTAACCTTCGTTGGTTTGATATAAAAGACGCTCCTTTTATTCTTGAGTTAGTAAACGATCCTGCATGGATTCAGTTTATCGGTGACAAAGGAGTTAGAAACTTAGAAGATGCAAAAAATTATATTGTAAACGGTCCCATCGATATGTATAACAAACTCGGATTTGGCCTTTACTTAGTAGAACGAAAAGAAGATCTCACTCCACTTGGTATGTGTGGCCTTATTAAAAGAGATTCATTAGAAGATGTTGATATCGGATTTGCCTTTTTAGAGACATTCCGTTCACAAGGATACGGCTACGAGTCAGCTTCTGCGATAATCGAATACGGTGTACAAAAGCTCAACATGAAACGAATTGTAGCAATTACTTCTATAGATAACATCGCCTCAGGAAAGCTTTTAGAAAAAGTAGGATTACGATTTGAGAAAATCATTTCAGATTCAGGAGAAGATTTAAAATTATTTGGGTATAACGCATAGTAAAGAAGGTCGCCGTGAATGGTGACCTTCTTTACTATTTTACTGATCTCGTCATAATACTTTTAGTTCCATTATAGTTTTGCAGTAATTCTTGTGATTACTACTATGCCTTTCATATCACATTTTTTGGAAATTCATAGAAATAAAACTTTCACATTTAAATAAATTATATTAATATATCAAATAAAGGAAGTGAGAATAAATGGAACAACCTCTATTTTTATTAGTTCTTCAATTCATTGCATTCATATTAATCATTTGTATCGTATATGGAATGTTGTACAATACCGTATTAAATTTAAATATGCCTAAATGGACTGCACATATAGTAGCTACGGTCTTTTCCCTTGGTATTACCTATCAAGCTTTTATAAATTTTATTTGAAAAACTTTTGTAGCAATTACTTCTATTGTTGATGCAGTAAAGCTTTTAGAAAAAGCAGGATTGCAATTTGAGAGGGTTATTTCAAGATCAGAAAACGTAACCATTTTTTATAAAGTCTTTCCAGCGCAAAATAGTGAAGAAGTTAGTTCCGCTGAAAGTGTGTTTGCATAAAAAGAAATGAATTTAATTGATGCTACAAAAATTTTATTTTAATTCTGGTTCTATTGTTTGGAATCGTTCTAGGGTACCATTTGTGTGGACTTTAAAAATTTTCATTTGCGCACCAAAATGTTGCGTTAAGTAACATGTATCACCAGTTATTAAATTTCCAATCTTCCAATCAGGTTGATATGTACTTTCCATGGAACTTTCTAAATCCCCAATCATTATTAAATTGATATATAATGAAGATGAACTACTCAACATTTTCGTTAAAGATAGTCTATCAACCTCTAACTACCTAATGAACTCAAGTAAACACATCTTCAGTCATTATAAGAGGTACAAAAGGCACCCTTTCGGGTGATTTTTGTATAAAAATTCTATTTTTTTATATTCGATACCAACCACGAACCTTTTTAAAATAATAATATCATTATGTCTCCTTTTTAGAGATTATTTTTAATTACCTTGAATTTTTTGCACCAGAACCGGAAAATCCCTGACTACTCGAAATATCAACTATCAGGTGCTAATATTCAATAACGCGTACTGAAAATGATTAAACATTTTTATAAACCAGTGGAACATTTAAGAAATCAATTTTTCTCTTATCGAAATTTAATTAGCTTACAGTAATACAGTGGTCATATATTTTTAAGAATAACGGAAGAATATATAGAAATTGCTACAGAAATGTGAAGTTTAATTAATTTAGGAGGAACAAACTTGTTTAATCAGCTTGTAAAAGTTATACCGAATTTATTTACGATTGGAAATTTATTGTGCGGTGTTTTCTCAATCACCTTGAATATGAGTGAATATTTAGGAGCAGCCTCCATTCTCATTTTCTTTTCAGCTGTTTTAGATTTTCTTGATGGAAGAATTGCAAGAAAATTAAAAGTGAACAGTGAGTTTGGCGTAGAATTGGATTCCTTAGCTGATATTGTTAGTTTCGGCGTCGCTCCTGCGCTTTTATTTCATACGATAGCAACACCTTCTATTTTAACTTCTTTGGCATTTATTCTATTCCCAACAATGGGTGCTTTAAGATTAGCTAAATTTAGTATTAAACCAACTATTGGATATTTTAAGGGATTACCTATTCCAGCTGCAGGATTATCATTGGCTGGTATGGCATTGTTTTCATATAGTAATGCATGGATTACTTTAATCCTCGCCCTCTTAATGGTAAGTCCCATTAGGTTTAAAAAATTTTAATGAAGATCACGCCCAACGCCATTAAGGAGCATTTTAAATGGATTTAACGCGTCAATAAGTATAAAAAAGCGGGACAATAATATTAAATTAGATGCCCTTCGAAAAATTAAAACCTTGTATTTATGGCTATTGGGTTAATCCATCGATATGTTATTCTGAAACGTCAGTCCACTTTTAACAGGAGCCCCCTTTATCAAGAGAGCTCCTGTTCTTATTTCTTCTTCTTTTCTGTCGGCTGGCTTTGTTTAGCAAAATTAGATGAATCATCAAAATTCGGTTGCTTTTTACCAGCATTATTACTTCTACCTTTTCCCATATGTAATGCACCTCCCCTCCCCCTTACTATTCCCAATAAAAAAATTCTCTTGCATCCAAGAGAATTTTAAATTGGGTTCTTATTGATAATACCTAAGTACTTCCAACACTGCCATTCCATAAAAGATGGATCCAATGTTAAATTATTTAATGCTAAAACAAATATTACATTTTCATATTTAACTGGATAATCAATTAATAATCCTAATGTATTTCCTGAATCTGCGACAATTATGATTCCCTTTTCTAACACGTCATCTATAACTTCTTTTAATTATTCTTACCTAGCATATAATATTTTCCTACACATTGAGATTGCATGTTGTATAAGGAAGCCCTTCTTCTTTCCATGCAAGAAATCCTCCCTTTAAATTCACTACTTCCTTTATACCAGCTCTTTGTAAAATACTAGCTGCTATAGCGGAACGTAATCCGGTTCGACATTGCAAAACTATTGGAAAATTTTTCGGTATATAATCTAGTTGTTCAAATAGATTACCTAAAGTGATATGTATTGCATCATGAAGGTGTCCTTCCTCCCACTCTTTTTTACTATGCACATCGATAACCTTAACGCTTCTACCTTTTATATGCGGATATAATTCAATCGATGTTTTTTCTTTGTAACTTTCAAATCTATCAAGTCTTTGTATTACTTTTAAGGGTGCAAAAGCAATAATATTATCTAACCCAATAGATTCAAATTCTCTAATAACTGCCTCTACTTTAACCTTTTCCTCATCTAGAATTATTAAAGTTTCTTTTTTATAATCTAATAACCATCCACACCAAGTTGTGAAAGAATTGTTATAAGGTATGTTAATTGACTTCTCGATATGACCTGCAGCAAAACTCTCTACATCCCTTATATCAACTATTTGATAAACGCTCTTCAAAATTTCTTGAAGTTCTTCTACTGTATTAATAGCAGTACTTTTTCTCTTCTTACGAATTGGCGGACCATACTTATTTAAATTCTTCATTAATGAAAAATACTTTGGAGGCTCTGGCTGTGCCGTCAATAAAGTCGATATAAAATCACTTTCTTCATTACACCGAAATGCCCAATTGAACATCTTTTCATAACCTAATGTAGAAGTTGGAATTGCTCCTAATGCTTTTCCACATGCGCTTCCCGCACCATGTGATGGCCATATTTGCAAATAATCAGGAAGTATTTTTATTTTTTGTATAGAATCAAATAATTGTTTCGCTCCTATTTTTGCAGTATCTTTAATACCGACTGCAGTTTCTAATAAATCCGGTCTTCCTATATCTCCTACAAATATAAAATCACCTGTGAATATTCCTATCGGTTTATCATTCGTATAATTATTTTGACTTGTATCAGTTACTAAAAAAGAAATACTTTCAGGCGTATGCCCTGGGGTGTGAATTACATTAAATTTTATATGACCTACTTTAAACTCTGTGCCTTCTCTAACCAATTTGTATCGACCTTCGTTAAGATATTGATATTTCCAATCACAATCTCCTTCATCAGATACATATAAATTTGCATGGTAAAGATTAGAAAGTTCTCTAGACCCAGAAAGAAAATCAGCATGAATATGAGTCTCAGCCGCAGCAATTACTTCCATCCCCTCTTTCTTAGCAAATTCTATATATTGTTCTATATAGCGACTAGGATCAATAACGATTGCTACGCCTTCTTTCTGACAACCGACTAAATAGGAAGCATGTGCTAATTTTTCATCATAAAAATATTTTAAAAGCATAGCTATTCCCTCCAATTAGTTATTTCAAATTAATTTTCAATTTTTGTAACCACTTTTTATCTTCTCCTATAGAATCCCTTTCAACATTAAATTCCAATACATATATGGCAACATATATCTTTTAAGTAAAAACATACTATACCGTTCTTTCGCTTGATTAAATGGAAACGTTTCTTGAGGCTCATGTTCATAGTTAAATTCAGCAAGTATAAGACTTTTATATCCTGTAACAATCGGACATGATGTATATCCATCATATTTAGCCTGTAAATCTCTTCCGCTAAGTACGTCCATAATATTTTGTTTTAAGACGGGTATTTGTTTTCGAATTGCTGCTCCAGTTTTAGAGGTAGGTAAATTGGTACAATCTCCAAGTCCAAAAATATTTTTATATTGCACATGCTGCAAAGTATAAGGGCTTATATCTACCCACCCCTGATGATCACTTATCTCACTCTCTTTAATAAAATTAGGTGGCCCCATTGGCGGAACAACATGTATCATACTATATGGTACGGTTTCTCTTTTTAGTGTTTGCGTATCTTCAAAAATTGCCTCTCTCTTTTCGGCGATAATTTCCACTAGATTTTTATTATAATTCGTTATAATTTGCTTTCTTTCTAGTACTTGTTCTAAAGTATTTGCATATCGTGGAACCTGAAATATGTTATTGTTTGCAGAATAAAATATTACTTTACTTCTGTTTCTTACACCACTATTACAAAAATACTCCTCTGCTAGGTACATAATTTTTTGTGGAGCACCACCGCATTTAATAGGAGTATTAGGGTGGGTAAAAAGCGCATTTCCTCCTTTAAATTTTTCGATTTCTCTCCAAGTAGAATCAACATATGTATAAGAATAATTGCTACATACCCCATTAGTGCCAATAGACTCTTTTAAGCCTTTAATACTGTCCCAATTTATTTGGATACCAGCTGCTACAATAAGAATTTCATACTCAAGTAGCAGTCCGTCATCTAAAAGTATCTTATTTTCAGATGGAAATAACTCAACAACACTTTTAGGGATCCACGTTGCCCCTTTTGGAATAAGCGATTCCTGATTACGCATCGTACTTTCCTTTGAAACAATTCCTCCCCCCACTAAACTCCATAGTGGCTGAAAGTAATGTTTTTTTGATGGATCAATAATTGCTATACTTTCTTTCAATAGGGGTACATTTCGTAATAAATGTGCAGTAGAAGATAGTCCTGCTGTCCCAGCACCAATTACAATAATTTTATAACTATCTCTGGTCTTCATTATCCTCTTCCTATCTAAAATTGATTTTTAAATTAACTAATTAGTAGCCATTTTTTCATCGTAGTAACATGATTATAAGTTAAAAACATCATAATTTTATCTGATTTAAATGAAAATTTTGTTAATTTTACCATCAACATTACTATATGCGTAAATCCCCTATGTTACTTCCATATTTTAGTTTTAATATTAAAACTAAATATTATTATATAAAATAAAAATAATGCATTAAAATACTTTTCATGAATCCGGATAAGTAATGTTTAAAAAACAACATCTAACATCTTAGATGTTAAAATAAACAAATTCACATACTTCACAAATATGAAAAGTATTAAATATCGCTTAAGTTTCGTTACCTTTTTCTGTATATATTGATAAAAATTGTGAAATTTTATCGCATTATGCAAGACATTTAATATTAAATATATTACTTTTACTATGAACTAAATGGTTTATAGGGCTTTTCTAAATAAACAAGGTGCTAAATTAATTCTTAAGAAGCCATTATCATTGCATTTATCTAAAAATTTTAAAAAATACACGCAGATGGATATCATCTTAAATACATATATAATTACCTTTAATTTTTTGACACGATTTCACATAATTCTTAAACTGATTTTTTTGCGTGCATTATGAAAAAAATGCACCGTGTCAGTCTTTAAAAGATTATATATCATAACTTTAAGAGAGGCAGGAAAACTATGAAGATGAAAAGAAAAATCTACTGGTTAAATGCTAGCCAATAGATTTTTCTTTTTTATCTAAGGATTCTTTTAAAAGAACAACAATTTTACTACAGTAATCAAGAACAGGTTTCTAAATTAAGTTACTGGAGAATATATAACTCTGGCGCAATATCCCTACCAGCTTTCATTCCAATAATAACTCCATGATATAACGTCAAAGATGAAATCCCTCAACTTAGGTATTTGACTTTTTAAATTTATACAAATGTCTTAGCTCTATGTACTGTGATATATAGGTCCACATCAATATGTTATTGCATCATATACTGAACAGATAATTTAAATTACTTTTATAAAGGATGATGAGGATGAACCTAGAAGATATACAAAAATCCTATGGCGTAATTGTAAGTTTAGGAGGATTGTGTCAAGTCACCAACCAAATCAAAAGACACAATTTAAGAACATTTTCTGGACCTTTAGATTGGTTTTATTATCCATCACTTTCAGATGTAAACAGATTACTTCAAAATCGATTTAAAAAATTCATGAAGTTGGAAAATATGGTTATAGAAGGTTCAGAAAGTTACGGTCTTATTGAATCAGAATTTGATAATCAAATTAAATGGGCAGAACGAATTACCTACTGTATAAAGGACACTTATTATAATTGTTTTTCAATGCATGATTTTCCTATTAATTCCGAAAAGGATTTGAAATCAACCTATCCTTCTTTTAAAGCTAAATTAGACACTAGAATTAATCGATTCCTTGAAAAAATAAATAGTAGTGAATCCATTTTATTCATTAGAATTTGGGGAAATCGAGATGAAGCGGTTGAATTACAAAACGTATTATCTAAAATTACAAATAAGGATTTTAATATTCTTATTGTTAATTTCAAGGAGGGTATATCTAATATTGTTGAACAAAATTGGGGAATATCGAGGGTTTGTTCAATTGAACTCCCACGTTATCAGGATAGATGGGAAGGTGATGATTCCGATTGGGATGTTATTTTAAACAAAATAACATTAACTTAATAATTTTCTTCTTACTTTTAACATGATTTGGCCCGTAAAATCAAATAGGTGTAGAAAAATAAAATTCCTGTCTAATTGATACACACTTAATTAACAAAACGTTCATATAATAATTCGTAAGTCCTTCTTTATTGAATAAATAGTTCTTTACAAAATTAGTTCCATCACTAGAGCACCTTTATGCGGTGCTCTTTTTTGAATTTATAAAATGTAAAAATAGTTGTTCCATTTTCCTTTAAATGGCTAATTTCCTTTGTTATTCTTCTATTGATTTCTGTATAATCATTTATGCGATCAGCATATTCTGCTTATGTAGTGCATTCACGACTACTTACTTCCATACTTTATCTTATATTTTGTCTTCTTGGATATTTCATTATAAGCTTCTTCAATTCCCTTGATTTCCTTCCCCTTCTTTTATCTTAAGAACAAGCAATTTCTTTCATTAATATTAAATAAACTAAAGCATAGATTTTAAAAGAACCTAATTTACATATAATTCATGATAAACTACAGTGTGTATTCTCCACGTTTAATCAGCATCTGAATTATAAATCTAACATATTTTTTTTAGTTGATTGTCATTATGGTACAACCGTGTATACATTTACCAAACAAACTACATAGTTTAAATTAGTAAAATATATAGAGAGGAAGGAAATAAATCTATGAAAGTCATAATTTTGTGTGGCGGAAAAGGGCTTCGGATGCAAGGAATTTTAGAGGACATTCCCAAACCATTAGTTCGAGTTCAAGGAAAGCCTCTCCTCTTGCATATAATGAATTGGTATAGAAAATATGGACATTCTGATTTCATTTTACCCTTAGGATATAAAGGTGAGAAAATTAAGGAATATTTTATGGACTTTAGCTGGAAAGAGAATGACTTTAGTTTGAATTTTAAAACCAGTCAATATACGCTACTTCAGAAATTAGAAAATTGGAATATACACTTTATAGATACAGGAATTGATACAATGACCGGGGCAAGACTAAAAAAACTTGAATCCTTTGTACAGGGTGAAACCTTTTTATTAACTTATGGTGACGGATTAGCCAATATAGATATTGATCAACTAATAGCATTCCATAAAGAAAAAGGAAAAATTGCTACATTAACTGGAATTAAAAAAAATAGTCAATACGGCCTATTGGCGGTCGAAGATGGAATTGCTATTGATTTTAAAGAAAAACCATTACTTGATGAAGTAATTAATGGCGGTTTTTTTGTATTTAACAAAGAAATATTCAATTATTTAAGTAATAATGATGATTGTGTTCTAGAAGAAGATCCTCTTCGAAATTTAATAAAAGACAATGAGCTCGCCGTCTATGAACACAATGACTTTTGGGCTAGTGTCGATACACCTAAAGATTTAAAAACTGTAAATGAAAGTTGGAATCCAAATAAATTTTAGTGGAGAGGACTGAATAAGCATTGAACTCTAATGATAAAAAAATAAGTTTACCTCGATTGTACATCCCCTCTAATGAGAAAATAGTTAACCCACTTTCAACAGGAATTAAAGCTTCAAATCTCTCCAAAAAAAATACTCAAAAAAGAATTAATCCCCAATTCTATAATCAACAACATGATCTAAATAATCATTTCTGCGTCATTGTAGGTAGTGAGTATGTCTTGAAAATTATTGCTTTACAGCAATCATTAATGCAGTACTCAGAAAAATTCACATTGTGGATTTGTTGTATAGATCCTTTTGCATATTCACTATTAAAAGAAATGAGTTTAATTAATGTAAACCTTTTACAAGTTGAAGAATTAGAAGATCGTGAACTAAAAGCAATTAAGAGAAAAAGAAAAGTAAATGAATATTGTTGGACTTTAAAATCTGTCTTGATAGAATATTTATTGGTCAATTATGATTTACCATCTATTCTATATTGTGATGGTGATTTATGCTTTTTCTCTGACCCTAATATTATTTTTGAGGAATGGGGTGACCATTCTATCTTCCTAACCCCCCAAAGAGATCGTGATTGGGTAGAAAAAATGTACGGAAAATATCAGGCTGGTCTAATTGGATTTAAGAATGATCTCTATGGACTAAAAAGTGTAAGATGGTGGAAAAATAAATGTATAGATTGGTGCAGTGCCGAGGCTGAAGAGGGGAAATTTGGAGACCAAAAGTATTTAGATTATATCCCTATATATTTTCCAAAAGTAAAAATTTCAAATAACTTAGGTATAAATGCTGCGCCTTGGAACTGTATATATAATAACGATTATAAAATTGACAAGACTAAAAATGATATATTTATTGAAAACGACAAACTAGTTGTTTACCATTTTGCATGTATTACTATCTTTACTGAAAATGATTTTGATCTTTGGTCTTTGGGAGAAATTTCAATACCCAATAATATATTAAACCATATTTACACTCCGTATTTAGAGAGAATTCAATTTGTTTTAAAGCAATTAAAGGATAAATTCAATAAAGATACTAAACAATTTTTAAGTAAAAAAGATATAAATAAAGCTCAAACTTTATATAAAGATTCACAATTAAGAAGAAAAATGAATCAATCCAATCATTTTATGAACTTTTCCATGATTATAAGTAAAGAACGATTAATTCAAGGATTGACCTCTTATTATTCCTTAGAAAATTTCAACGCTAAATTTACTGTATGGATCTGTTGTATGGATGATCTAACTTATCAAATATTAGAGAAATTAAAATTAAAGCACGCCATACTAATTCCGGTAAAAGAAATTGAAAATCATGAACTCCTCAGTATAAAAAATGATAGAAGTTTACAAGAGTATTGTTGGACATTAAAAGCGCCCCTATGTCTACATGTCCTAAGTCTTTATCCGGAAGTTGATCACATTATATATTGTGATGCTGATATGTATTTCTTTACAGCACCTAATATCATTCTTGATGAGTGGTGGAAATACTCTGTATTCCTTTGCCCTCAAAGAAGCTCTACTGAAATTGAAAGCATACACGGTATATACCAAGCTGGTTTAGTAGGCTTCAAAAACGATCAAAATAGTAAAGAAATTTTAACATGGTGGAAAGATAAATGCCTAGAATATTGTAATAATCATTATGATGTTGAAATGGATAGATGGGGTGATCAAAAATATTTAAATCACATTCCTAACATCTTTTCTAATATAAAAATCATGACTCATAGAGGTATTGATGCAGCACCTTGGAATGTCATTTTAAATAGCAGTTCTATATCCAAAACAGATAATAAAGTTTTTATTGATCAAGATGAATTAATAGCTTTTCATTTTGGAAGTATGCAAATTATTAATCCAAATGAGTTCGATTTATGGAAACACGAAACTTTAGAATTACCTCCAGCAGTTTTAGATTATATATACATTCCTTATATTGAACAATTGAATAAGACATGTCATACCCTTCATAATACTTTTCAAAAACCTTCCTCCTCTTTATTTGCTGATCAAATTGATACAACAACAATAAAAAATTATTTTAAATACCCCTCCCCTCATCACAATTAAGACTGATACTTTCCTTATTTAAAAATAAATCTATTTATTTCAGCAACTAAAAATACATCTTAATAAAGGATAGATTATCACTATGATTGCTTCATTTAAAAATAAAACTTTCCTTATTACTGGTGGATACGGTTTTATTGGTTCTCACTTGGCACGAAGACTTTTAAATTTACAAGCAAAAATTGTTCTTTTCATAAGAACACCATCAAACTCTTGGAGACTAAAGGATATTCTAAAATATATTGAAACCTATGAAATAGATATACGAGATAAAAAACAAGTACAAGATGCAATAAAGAAAATTAATCCCGATTATATCTTTCACCTGGCAGCCTATGGTGTAAATTCTGCCCATACAGATTACATCCATGCTATAGAAACAAATGTTATAGGGACTTGTAACATTATTCAAGCAGCAAAATTGGTGAATTGTAAAAAAATCATCAATTTTGGGAGTAGTTCTGAATACGGTAACAAGATGGAACCTATTCATGAAAATATGTTACTAACTCCTGTGGATATCTATGGAAGTACCAAAGCTGCTGCTACTATACTCGCCCATCAAATTGCTAGCGAAAACAATATTAATCTTATAACATTAAGACCTTTTGGCATATTCGGAGAAGGCGAAGAGCCGCATAAAATTTTTAGCTATATAATCTTGCGAGTATTACAAAACAAAGATGTAAATTTAACTTTATGTAATCAATTAAGAGATTATTGTTATATAGAAAATGTAATAGATGCCTGTATCCTAGCAGTAGAAAATACTACTGTACAAAATGAAATTTTTAATATTGGGAGCGGCACTATTCACCCCTTGAAACATTATGTAGAATTATTATTCAAACATTTGAAAACCAATTCCAGACCAAATTACGGTGCAATTTCCTCTAGAACAAATGAAAGATGGGTTCCTGAAGCGGATGTGCAAAAAATAAAAAACTCTCTTTCCTGGGAACCTAGAATTAATATTGAAGAAGGAATTATAAAAACTGTTAATTGGTATAAAAATAATAAACATTTATACCTAACCCCCTAAAAATAGGGTACTAAAGGAGGTGGACTAATTGTTAAACCAAAACTTTAATAATGCTTTTTACGGAAAAACAATTTTAATTACTGGACATACTGGTTTTAAAGGTTCTTGGTTATCCCTATGGTTGAATGAATTAGGTGCTACTGTAATCGGATATTCATTAGATCCTAAAAATAAGAATGATAACTTTAACATTACTAACCTTCAAAATAATATAATTGATATTCGTGGAGACATTAGAGATTTTAATAAATTAAATAAGGTTTTTACAGATTATAAACCTGAAATTGTATTCCATTTAGCTGCCCAACCTCTAGTTAATTATTCATATGAATATCCTAGAGAAACATACGAGGTAAACGTTGTAGGAACTATGAATGTACTAGAGGCAATTCGATTACATGAATCAGCTAAAATAGGAATTATGGTGACAAGTGACAAGTGCTATGAAAATAAAGAATGGCCTTGGGGTTATCGTGAAATTGACCCTATGGGCGGCCATGACATATATAGCTCAAGCAAAGGATGCTGTGAACTTTTAATTTCTTCCTATCGAAATTCTTACTTTTCAGAAGAAAACTTTTCTCAACACAAGAAAATAATTGCAAGCGTTCGAGCTGGTAATGTAATTGGTGGTGGTGATTGGTCAATAGATAGAATTATTCCTGATTGTATACGAGCATTAGAATCAAACAAAAACATTATTATTAGAAACCCTACTGCTATTAGACCCTGGCAACATGTACTAGAACCTTTAAGCGGGTATTTACTCCTTACAGAAAAAATTATAAATAATGGTATCCTTTATTCAGGAGCATGGAACTTCGGGCCATCCCTAAGCAATATTGTTCCAGTAGAAAAATTAGTGACCAGTTTACTAGATATTTGGGGCTGCGGGGATTGGACAGCAGAAAATATAGGTCCAATAAATTTTCATGAAGCAAATTTACTAAATCTTGACATTAGCAAAGCAAAATTCAATCTTAATTGGCAGCCAAAATGGTCCCTACAACAGACTTTAGAAAATACAATAGAATGGTATAAACATTATAATTCTTACACCAGTTCTGAGATGATAAATCTATGTATTAGCCAAATCAAACAATATTGTATGCTTTGAACTACTCCCACTTCCCCATACTTGCTGTGAGTTCCTTATGGAGGGAGTCTTCTTGGTTAAAATAATAAAAGATACATTAATTTTTATAGTCTAAATTATAAACCTACTATACCTAAAATTATGTGATTGTCCATTAACAAAGATTTTATTTCTTCGGTTATTTCAAATCAACTATTGACATTATACTTAAGCATAAAGGAATCACATATTTTTCTAGTGATTCCCTTGTTCTGAGAAAATAATGTCTTGCTTTAACGACAATACAGTATATGCGATTATTAATTTATTTGTTCTAGTTATGAAAAAATCTATTCCTGTCAAAAGAGCTTTCTTCAAAGAAAAACTTCCTATTTTCTTCTACTTATCCTACCCGAAAAGTAACTAAGATGAAAATTTTGATAATTATATCTACTATTATAGAATTATCCCCTTCTTGTAGCTATTCCACTAAAGTTCATGCTTATATATTGATTCTCTGATTTATTATCACCAATGTTGATGAATTCATGCATTGCTTATTCTATACACAAATTGCTTTTTGAATTATCTTTTCAGAATAAGTAAAGAAGGCTTTCTCTTTTATGCACTTCCTCCCTACCAGTCTTTAATTTGCCTTTAATCAACAATAAGAACAAATCTTCTATATAGTACATCTTCTATAAAACAAAACCATAAGTAAGATAATTTCACTATTACAAATAATGAGATGTTCTGTTTCACCTTTTTACATTATCTAAAAAAGAACTTGTAGGAATTCTTACAAGTTCTTTTTTGTTTTCTTTATTGTCTTCTTATTTACATACGCAAGATTTATATATTTTATCGGATACATACTATATGTATCCGATAAAATAATTTAAAAATTAATATGTAATTGATCCGTTTTAAGAAAAGGAAATTTCATAAATCTTCAATCACAGTTTCTAAGTTCACCTGATAGAACGTATAAAGACTCATATCATCTTTTGATAATTTTTGGATGTTTTATTCTAAGTATATTCGACACAAATTGATTGTTTTTTATGAATTTTCTTGAAAAATATTGTAATATCACTCCATTTTTTCTTCTATTTTGTTATGATGTTTATAATTAAATTGGATTAGGATTTTTTTAGAAAATGGGGGCGTATATTATGAGTGTTTCAGTAAAGGGAAATGAGCAATTAACCTCTCTATTGAACGACTGGTATCGAGCTATGCTATCTCAACAAGTTATAAAAGCTACTAATCTAAAAAAGAAAATTGATGAAAAAATTAATAAGTTAAGCATTGAGCCGGATCAAGAACATCAGGATCAAAATTTGTTACTATACTATTCACTACTCGAATTTCGTTACAAGGTCTTAACAGATAGCCTTGGTATTCAACAAAATAGTTTTGATACTATTAGCGATTATGATATGCCTACAGATCAATTTCTACAATTCTATTATCATTTTTTCAAATCCATTCATTCCACTTTTATATCTAATTATACTGAGGCAGAGGAACATTATAAACTAGCAGAAAAAATATTGGTAGCTATACCAGATGAAATTGAACATGCTGAATTTTACTATAGAATTGCTACTTTCTATCACCATACCTATAACAATCTCGCTTCTATCGAGTACGCAAATAAATCGAGAGCAATCTTTTCAAAGTACGAAGGTTATGAAGTAAAAACAGCCTTTTGTAATAGTTTGCTAGGTGGTTGCTGCATCTATTTAAAACAGTACGAACAAGCAGAAGAATATCTACATTGCGCAATTGATTTACTACAAAAAAATAGGGAAGAAGATTCCTTGTTATACGTAAAAAATACTATGGGGTGGCTGTATTCTGATCAAAGTATGTCTACTTTAGCTATTCGTCACCTTTCAGAAGTAACAGAGAAAATCCCTACACACTTCAAGGCCATCTTCCTACAAGCTAAGGAACATTATAAGTTAGGAGAACAATCAACGGCCAGCCAACTCATTGATAAGGGACTACAGATTTGTAGAGAAATTCATAACGAAGAATACACACACCACTTCTCTATTTTAAAAAAATTAAACGAAAATATTCCATTGGAAGAATTAGAAAAAATCATTCAAGAAGGAATCTTATACTTTGAGGAAGAAGAATTATGGGAATATGTTGTCGAATACGCCGAATTATTTGCCACAAAATGTAGACAATTAGAGAACCACCAAAAAGTAAGTGACTATTTCCATATTTGTTATCAAGCAAGACAAAAATCAATCGCAAAAGGAGTGTTAAAATAATGAAAAAAATTAGCTTATTATTATCAGGCATTGCTTTTATTGGGGTATTAACGGTGGGAATTTTTCAGTTTTCTAAAACAGATCAGCTTGCTACTCATGGGCATTATCCTGCTCCTTCATATAGTGTTGGCGATTATGGTGGTGCACCACCACAAATTTAATGTAAATGTATTTAAAAACCCTCCAAATGGAGGGTTTTTAAATGGCTTATCTGCCTGTTCAATACGCATAGAGAGTACATATTATACTTATTTACTATGTTATAAGATTTTTCATTTCCACTCTGTAACAAGATTCTAGCATTCTCTCCTAGAATCTCAACTTAAATCTTAAATCCACCAATTAACTCTTGAAGTTCTTCCGCCATCTGTGCTAATTGTATTGCTGAAGAATTTATCTCTTCCATAGAAGCATGTTGTTCCTCAGATGAACCAGCTATCGTTTGCATACTTGAAGAATTTTCTTTTACAGCCATAGCTATTTGATCAATCGATGTATCAACTTTCATTGCATCAGTTGTCATTTTATTTGATAGTTCTACCATACCATGCACTTTTGATACAATATCATTTGCAGATTTTGAAATCTCATAAAAACTTTGTTTTGTATCATTCGCAACCTTAATTCCCGACTGTACTTCTACGCCTACTTCATTCATAGCTTTTACAGTCTCATGTACGTCTGCTTGTATTTCCTTAATTAAACTGCCAATTTCCATTGAAGATTCGGATGATTGCTCCGCCAACTTTCTAACTTCATCAGCAACAATTGCAAACCCTCTCCCCTGTTCCCCAGCTCTAGCTGCTTCAATCGCTGCATTTAATGCTAATAAATTTGTTTGTTCCGCAATATTTTGAATCGCTTCTAATATACTGCCAATTTGCTGTGATTTCTTATCTAATAATTTTATGACATTATCGGATTGAGAAACAGAGTGATGGATAGACTGCATTTGTGTTACAGTTTGTTCTACTAATTGTTCACCTTCATTGGCTTTTTGTTTAGTGTATATGGATGAAGCCGATACTTCAGAAGCATTCTCAGCTACGTATTGAATATTTCGTGTTACCTCACCAATTAATTCAGCTCCAGACTCAACTTCATTATTTTGAACCTCTGCACTGTTCGAGATTTCTTCCATCTCTTTTGTAATTTGTTCTGTCGCAACACTTGCTTGCTCTACACTAGCAGTTAGTTCCTCAGAAGACGCAGCTACATGTCCTGCAGATGTGTTAATTTGAGAAATAATATTACGTAACGACTCTGCCATTGTATTGAAACTACCACCTAATTGACCAAGTTCATCCTTTGAACGAATATCTATTTTCTCGGTTAAATCTCCTTGACTAATTCTTTGAGCTGAAATGACTAATTGTCTTAGTGGAGTAATTATAGATTTGAGTATGAATAGAATTACAATTCCACCTAACAATAATGAAGCACCTATTATAGTGAGCGTTTTATAAAAAATAGGATTGGTAGCTTCTTCAATTTCTTTCGTAGGCATTACGCCAGCTATTTTCCAACCTGTTTTTTTATTTGTCTTAAAGCTTATGTTTCGATCTTCACCATTGAGGCTATAAGTAATTACTCCATCTTCTGTCTTGTACAATTCATCCACTAAAGTTTTATCTAATTTCTCTCCAGGTTTTAGTGATGGATGAACAACTATAGTTTTATCTTGACTAACTATAGATACAAATCCTTGCTTCCCAATTTTTATCATTTTGGATGTTTTTACGATATCTTTAATATTCAAATCTACGCCAATGACACCACTTTTATCTGCATTCTGCTTTGCAATTGCAATTACCATATTTCCTGTAGACTTTGATTTATATGGAGATGAAACAATAATCTCTCCATCTGCTTTTACTGCATCCTTATACCAACTGCTTTCTAGCGGATTAAACCCTTCTGGTATTTTTCCAACAGGTGCATGAATAAATTGATTGTTACTGGATGCCGTATAAATCGTTTCTATCTCTGGATGTAACTGTATATATTGATCAAATTTATTCTGTACATTTTGCGATTGTTCAGGATTATAATCCCCTTGTGTGAGTACCTTTGCAAAATGAGTGATATCTGTATGCTTATTTTCTAATTCATCATCAACAATCTTATCTAAAATACTTATATTATCTTTTGCTGATTGTAGAATTGTTTCATTAAGATCTGTTTTTGATTTATTATAAGATGATACTCCTACGATAAGGCTTGGTATAATTAATATTGCTATAAATGCCATAGACAACTTCGTTTTAAGCTTTATTTGCCCCAATCTTTCTTTTATATTAAACACTAGCTACTTCTCCTTTTCATTTTTACTACTTATATAGTTTATTTAAATTTTTCTCCTTTACTTTTCCACATTCATTTATGGTACCATTCGAAATGAAACCACAATTACATCCTATTATCCATACTTTATAATTTAGAGATTTAATTTTCACAGACAGAGTTTTATCTGTCCTCCTTTCGAATATGTTATTTTTCTAGATTCAGCAATTATTAGACTACGAATTATTCCAAATAAACTTGATGCAACATATACTTCATTTAAAAAATAATTATTGGATTTGTTTGGATAAAAATCTAGTTTAGCGCTAATCCAATCGGATGAAATTCTTACCATAATACATTCACTAAACATAAATAAGTAAATTTATTTCTTTTAATACTTATATTTAACTGCCTTTTAACCATTCTAACTGTATTATTTCATCGTTTTATCTATTTATTACAACCACTTTTGTTTTATTGAATCACTAAACTATAAATTCTAAATAGGAGAATAAAATAAATTAGAGAATTACATTGTAACACATATATATAAGTTGTTAATATTAAAATTTAAAACTTTACTATTTTTCATATGCAATATTACATGCGAAAAGCCATAATTTTTTTGTTATACTATGCATGTGGATTTTTCATCCAAAATCCACCCAAACGCATATTTATGTATATGCCACCCTAATTGATGAAAGTGAGAAGAGTGTTTATCATTTTTCTCACTTTTTTATTTAGGCTCTGTTAATATTGATTATTGATAAAAAGTATTAAATAAGGGAAGACACCTTAGAGTTGGTGCTTCCCTTATTTGTTGATTATTCAAATCTAAAATAGGTATTTTCTAAACCTATTCTTTGCTTTAATGTTCTGCCCAAAGCATAATTATTTGGTAATTCTTTTTCAATGACACAAATAATATAACCTGCTTTTCCTGTTGTTAAATTAGTTAGTTGTAAGTAGTTAGTGTTGTCGTAGATATAAGAAATAATATATTCATAGAAATTATTTTCTTTATCTTCTCTATTCATACCAACATTGTACAACCTAACTCTTGCTCCTACCCAAATTTCCTCATCATCATCAACATTACTTAAAGGCATCCATTTCGAGTTATCCAATATTTCACCCTTTTCTTAATTCATTCGTTTATACACGAATGTTGCTAGACACAAACTATCATAAGCATCCGTCATTTCATTGATTAGACGACCACCAACAGAGAAAAAAGACTCAACATAGCTTTTTACCCATTGAAACACTTGCTCTTTTAGTTATTTTTACATTTTGAATCTACGAAAATGAATTCCCTTATAAAAACTCTAACAGAGAATGTTCCCTCCAAATTTCACCTAGGGAATTATTTGTTTTCCAAAAAACCTACCAACATCTTTATCAACTCATTTTAGAATATTTAAACAATAATTCCATATACATTACCTGCATAAATTATTCATTTTCTTTTATATAAGACCTACCTTTTTACTTTTGGTAGATTATTAGACATTGGATTATTATACATAAACCCCAAAAACATGCGGTATTTTGTAGAATTTTGTCTATCAATATGTATGTACACCCTTTTGTAGTGGATATAGACTGTGAGGTGTAAGGAGATACCTTACAAAATAATAAAAAGGAGATTATAGAATGAGTAGATTAACAAAATTCTCAAAGTTAGTATTTGCAACTTTAATCGCGGGAAGTAGTCTAAGCACCTTTGTTTCGTCACACAGTGTACAAGCTGACACCTTAGATCCTAATTACCAAGACAATGTAAAATTCATACCACCTTCTAGTGCTAGGCCAAAATTGGAACAAAAAACACTATTGTTCCAGAAGCAAAAGTTGTTAAAAACCATTATGTAAAGTACTCTAAAGCACATTTCCAAACTAAAGAAAGTATACCAAAAGAGATTTATTATTCTTCAGAAGGCTTTAAGGGCTATATACAGGCAAGTACCGTTTGGGATATGGGAGATCATTTCGCAACACTATATTCCGGAACCGTTATTCGATGTTAGACTTTTAATCCATTCTCCCCTAATGCTTAAAATGATTAATAACTCACTGCCAATACTGTAATATCTATTGTTCATAAAATAAACCACAAAATCTTTCGATTTCATGGTTTATCAAATATAAAGATAATGCTAAACGAATACTCTAACATTACCTTCCCCAAAGTTAATTATAGAGTATTTTCAAAAAAAAGACACTCTTGTAGTGTCTTTTTTATAGTATTTTAAAAAGAATTCCACCTACTAACACCTTTTTGTTGCGCCTATTCGTTTATTTCAATATGATACTTTTCCATCTCGTATATGCAATAGACAATGATAGCTAAACTCCAACTGACACTATAATAATTATGTGTGTAGAAGTCATAGCCCGCTTTAATACCTTTCTCTATTACAACTAATGTAAATCCTAAAGCCACCCATCTGTTAATTTTCATCTTTATAAACGTTAAAGAGATAATTATTAAAAATAAAATATTTGTAAGATGATTTATCATTAGCTCATATTTTTGAATGGATACTGCCATTATACAAGCAACGATATTAGTCGCAATGCCAAAGGCAATCACCGCTCCCCAAACCCTGTCCGAAAGTCCCACTCCTGAGTCAGTCCCTTCCTAAACAAATATCCCTTTCTTTAATTCGTTCCTACACCCTATTCAAGATATGCTAAATTATCCTTGTCTGATGAATATCTATTTATCTTTTCATATAGAGCAAACAAAATTTCTACTCATAATTTTTTCTTTATTAGACAAACTATGTCTAAGCCGTTTGAACTAGCGGCTTCACTCTTCTGGTAATGGGATAGCACAATTTATTGAATTGACTAACTCATTCAACCCACTGGCACCGGCAGGCAACAAAATAGTTGTCTGCCATTTTCATGTATACTTTTTCTAATTTCATTTCAAACCAAGTGTGTGCTGTACTGATTTCAAAAGGACAGAATTTCATTTTTTAAAATGTAAAAAAGATAAGGTCCTGTCTACTTTTGGTATAGGACTTTTTCTTTTCACACATACTATTTTTGAACCTGTTTACCAATACGTGTCCTAATGGTGTCTTGAATTCCTCCTAAAAAGGGTTGCAGATACGACTGCATGCCCTTTTATTTACGTTGCTTCTCTATATTGAATAAAATAATTAAAAACTAAAAATGTAATATTACATATTTTTTCTGTTCAGATTATGTTAGGATTTACTTCGTAGTCGAATTATAGTTTCGTATCTAATTCAGCAATATGTGAACTGTTTACTTAAAGAAAAGACACCCAAAAGGTGTCTTTTCTTTTAATCTAAAAAACATTTTTTCTTTTCAGTAAGATCCAATTATCCCTCTAACCTAAACCTCATAATTAAAGGGAATTTAATCATGGTACTCAAGAGTTTTCATACATTTCAATATACCTATAACTTAATTTAAAATCACATTTCCAGCACTATATTTGCTTTCCTACAGATTTTCTGTCTTGTTCTTAATTCTGTCAAAATCCTCATGTAGCTATACAAAGAATATATGCTACTATGATATTAAGAAACTATGCGTTCCCTTAACCCTGTATCCGGCCCTGTATTTATTACAGGGTCTTTGTTTATTTTATTTACTTTTATTGGCTTATAAGGGTTAATACACAACCAATTTCAATTAAAATTGTTTAAATGTTAGTTAGAATTTGAAATAATATATCTATTAACTTTTTTAACAAATGTAATCTAATATTAAATTTCTAAATCTATACTGTACTATACACCAGTTAACACTATATAAATAGTATTAACTATCTTAATTGAATATTAGTAATAGTAAGTATAAATATTATCAATTTACTACATCTTACATTTATGTAAAAATAAATACATGTTAAGCTTTTTCAAAATCTTTCCCCTAATAAAGATTTGAAGTAGCATTTCATGATTCTCCTTACTGTTAATATGCCTTGAAAAAGAACCCTATAGGGTTCTTTTTCTTCTCATTATAACCTCAGTAAGTCCATGCAAAAAGGACTGCTAATTATTTGCAGCCCTTTTACACGTTAATATACACTTGTATTACATGCTTAAAACTTTATTGTATTAGGTATTTATACCAACTAAACATGCCATTATCATTTAGATATATAACACTTCAAAGTTTAGAAGTATACAATAACAAAGCTTTCCCAACTTCCAGCTACATAACTAGTAGCTGTTAATTCTCTATCACCATTTGCTGATATATATCTACCATTACTTAGTGCTTGTAATACATATATCCTATTGTCTCCACCATTATATAAGATAAACTTTTCCCATGCACCAATTGATGTACGATCTGCTACTACTCTACCATTTGGCTCAAACAAAACATACTTCCCATTACTTTTAGTTTTTAAAGCGTACGTATATAATTCCCCAGTCGGAATTAATTCGAATTTCTCCCATTCATTAACTGCATTACGATTTGCTATTATATTTCCCGAAGGCTCAGCCGAAACATATTGTAAATTTGCTGCCTGTATAGTAACTGTCCAACTTCCATTTTACTTTAAAGGTTTAAACAATTGTGACCACATTTGTTTGAACCTCCACATTTTTTTCTAAGCTATTCTCTAAAAATCTTATTTTTCGTTGTAAATAAACCTGATTGGTACTCTTTATGCAAAAGAAAAGATGGAATCTTCTATTCAACTCCACCTTTTTTCGAAATAAAAAGCATCTAATTCTATTTGAATTAGATGCTTACATTTAGTCCTTAGGCCTAATATTCTAAACTATTTACGCGTTTGTAAATCTTTTTTATTACATCCCAGAGTGAATTATCTTGACGCATCGGTTTACCCTCTTCATCCCATTTTATTTTTCCTGTTCCCAATTCATAATTCATCCCTGTCCATGTGTCTTCACGGAATGCATAGAATGATTTATGCCACCCTTTTTGGTTAAAGATAGAAATAAGATTTTGCATGTATTGGGTAGCACCTGGAACAGTACGGTTAATTCCAAACTCCTCTGCAATAATTCGATTAGATGGTACATGATTTTTCTTAGACCATTGTTGGATTGGCTTCAAAAACTTCTCTAATCCCTGCTTATTCCACATTACAGGTTTCTCTAAGTCTCCTACTTTTACTAATCCTGGATATTGATATTCTTTATTTTTCTTTTCACCTTGACTCGTTAATTCATATGGTTCATACATATGAAATGCGTAAAGCGTTTTTTTATCTTTTACTGGCTTTAAGTATTTAAAGGCCCATGGAGTAGCATATAAACCTGAATCTAAAATAACCGGTGTTTCTTGGTCTACTTCACGAATGGAGTTAATCACCTTTTCATAAAATCTGTTTAAATCCGCTGTCGTTCCCTCCACTTTTGCATACCATTTCTCGTAATCTTCCGTCCAAAAATCATTATATCTATTATTTTTAGCTGTTTCTGGATGTGGTTCATTTATAATATTATAACCAACCACCGCGGCGTTATCTTTTAGTTCCAGAGCGAGGTCCTTCCAAAATTGACTTGCTTGTTCTTGATACTTCTCTTCTTCCCATATTCTGTCGTCATTCTTATTATTATTAAATTGGCGCCATCGATCACCAGGTAAGGATAACATTGTAAGAACGACTTTCATTCCTTGTGATTGTGCGGCATCTAAATCCGCCTTTAATTTTTCTAGATCTTCCTTTACTAATCCCTGGTAGTTATCTGCATTACCTATCAGAAAATCCTTTCCAGAAGTATCTGGTTTATCCTCAAATAGAAAATCTTTATCTTTTTCCCATTTATCAGGTGCTAAACGTACATATTCAATATTAGCTTCTTTTGCACTTTTATAGTTTTCAGGTAATGACGTACTATTCATGAAATTAGTACCCTTTCTTTTCGAATCCCAAAAACTAATTTTTGAATCGCCCTTGTGGTATGTATCAGCTCTTACATTCATTTCCTGTACTCCAAAACTCATCATGCCTAATAACGCAACAATTGGCAAAACTTTTTTCACAACTTTTCCTTCTTTCTCTTTATATTTAACACACATAACATACCTTTGTTTTGTTACAGGAATATGGCAATTCCCCCAAAAAACCTTTTATGTTTATAAAGTAGAAGTTCATTTATACTAAAAAAAGAAGGAGATACTTACAAAGTTGTTTCATTGTCTAATAAACAAAAAAGGAATCCTTTACGGATTCCTTTTTGCCTTGCACTCTTTTTCAAATAGTGCATCTTTGCACCCAATTTTATTATAACCTATGATTCACATAAGATAAATAAGATTAATTGAAATTCACTTCTATATTTTCATAAAACATCATAATTACTTATAATTTTACAGATAAAATAGCATGTTTTTAATACTCATCCCTTGAACATTCCTTTAGTTGTTCCATAGCAATCTTTTGCGCATGTTCCTTACTATCTATCAAAGTCAATCCTTGTGATATATAACTCCAAAATTCATATCCACAATCCTCCATCCACCTATACGCTTCTGTTGTGTAAAGACCATCCTTCCTTTTAGAGATTTGAACCTTATAGTTTTTACTTGGAGAAAAAAACTCTTGTATAACCCGCTCCATTTATGCAATATCCCCCTAAAATAAGAGCTAGGCTTTTTCACCTAACCCTACTAATATATTTACCCTTGTTTAATCAATCTCATACGAACATCTTCGTCTGCACTATAAAGTTGTAACATATTTAAATCATAATTTTGTACCTGATATTTAAAACTCTCAGTTCTTTGAGTCTTATGACCATTCTCAGTTACGCTTGTTAGTTTTAATGTTAATTGTAAAGAAGGTACGTCTAACTCGTATGTTCCTTTCATTAGACTATCTCTACTTGAGAAATCCCCATACTTATAAAAAGCAAATGTCATATCATCTTTTAAATCGAGTATTGTTTTGACTCCTTCTCCTAAATCAATACCATACTTACCTACAATAGACCTTTCATTTTTAATATACCTAGATGTATTAGAATCGTTTATTCCTAACTCTTCATCAGTACCAACTATCCCTTTGAACATACCTGTTTCAGCTTGGCTCTTGTCTAATTCTAATTGACTTGAGTTATGTGAAGATGATTTTGGAACAAAAATTGATGAAACGTCTTCACTAGACGAATCAGAAGAACTTTCTACTTTTTTTGATTCATTCTTTAGTTTTTCAAACACTGGTATCCAAATACGATTACCTTCTGATAGCTTACTGTCTGCCTTTTCAAGTACTTCCTTATCAGCTTCCATTGAGAAGTCTGTTTTCTTGAATACCTTTTCTACTTCTTCAAAAGATTCCCTATACTTACTGACTGCTTTAAGAACTTCTTTGTGATCTTCCTTGTATTTAGAAGAGGCATCTATAGACTCTATCTTATCCAGTACTTTCATATAGTCTTTAATGGAAACTAAGACTTCTTTCCTTGATTTACTACCTTTTTGGTAGTATTTTATTGAATCTTTATAAAAACTTAACCGCTTCACTAAATCTTTCTCCATGTCTAACATGTATTGTGGGTATTCCTCTTCTAAAACTCGAATCCTTTAAATATCTTTCTCGTTATCTTTTAAGCTAGCAGACTTTTTATCTTGTTCAGTAGCTTTTGCTTTGCTTCTATCTTTGGTGAACCTTGAGTCGTAGCACAACCACCTAATAATATAACCGGAATCGCTAACTTCATTATTTTCTTCGATTTCATACGTCATACCCCTTTAGTAATCGTTGTTATTTTCTTCTTTGCTTACCTTTTTAGGATTTAATTTATGAATATGGAATTCACCTTCTGTATCATCATTTAAATTCCTTTCTACTTCTTATCTGCTTTACGTTTCGCATCGGGGAAATCTTTGTCTATTTCATCAAAAATTGGTTTCCATGTACTCAGTACGTCTATAATTATATTATTTGCTTTCTCGAATTCTTCAGATAGTTTATTATCATTATATAAAGAATATAAGATTCCACAAGACCAGATAAGCAGAGCAGAAAGCAATAATGGAACCTTCTCATCCTTTTGAATCGCAAGTATTTTTGGTGCCCATTCACCAACTACAACATATAAGAAATTTGCAACTATATATTAACGATTTCGGAAAGATTACTAAATAACGTTATTATTTTTTACTTATGAGTTTTCTCATAGTTTTATTTTTCCGGCAATCTTTCAACTAAATTCATATTACATTGAAAGACATAGAAATTAGCTTTAATCCTTCTCTCCCTAAACTTTCCAAAATAGAAGGTTGCATATTCACGGTGAAAAGGTTTTATTAAGAATGTAAGTTACCTCGCAAGTTTGTATTTTCACATCTCCCGTGAATTTGGACTTGTTTAATCCTATCTATCTTACCTAATTATTTAAATTCCTCCCTAAAAGAAAAAGGCAGCCGCCCCAGGCTGTCTTTTTCTTTTATAAAATACAATAGAATAACAACAAATGTATTTATTGAATAGTAAACAATTATATTGGAGTATTAATCCCAAAATCCGTGTAGTTAAAAATACAAGGGCAAAGGTCCTTACTCTAGTAAAAATTTAAAAATTAAACTTTAAGAAGGATATAATATTTAAATTAAATTTTGTTACTTTAAATTGTTCTAACTGGTATAATTTATAAGATCATTTAAATTAAGGAGGAACATAAGTAATGATAGAGCTCGTCACTGCATTTTTCTTACTAATTATTCATTCTATTGTTTATCTTTTTTCAAGTGGAGAAACTAAGAAAATTGCAAAAAAACACATAAAAGAGATTATGAATAGCCCTGATGGAGTAATAATATTAATCCTAGCTCTGATACTTCTAAGCGGTGGGTTATATTTAATATTCGTATGATTATAGGCTCTGGTAATAAAGTTGACCCAACAAAAACACCTAATTGTGAAGAAACTAGATTACAGGAAGAGAAAAATGATTCTGAAAGAAAACGTTTAAGAAAATTTGCAATTTAAATAGGAAACAAGTTTCCAAAATTCGAAAACTTAGTTTATGATACTGGTAATCCGAATTGTGATAAAAGTAAAAGGTCTGTAAGCCCACATTAAATAATACAAACCTAATAAAAATGAAAAAATTAAATGCATAAAATCCGTTTCTAAAATAGAAACGGATTTTTAAATTCATAAATCTTTAAGACAATATTTTGGTTATGCTCCCTTCTCTTTTTAAAGCACTTCTAATTCTTCATGTCGGTAAGGCAATTCAATCTCGCGTAAGATTGGTACCTGATCCCCTGCTGTTTTTAAAAGTGTTTTTACATATACAGTTTGAATTGGTTGGAAAATATCTGTTGAAAAATCAAACTTCTCCGTTAGTCCTTCATCAAAGTACAATTCATGTTTTACAGTGTAATCATTAAATGATGGACATCCAACGGGTACTGTTACCTTTGGCGTGTTTACATTTGTAAAACGACGATCTGTTCCTTCTAAAGAGAACTTTGTTGTGAATTCCGCAGTATCTTGGGAATATTCACGGTATTCAACAACGATGTCTTGGAATCCATACATAAAAATTCGTTTGTTATCATGCTTAAACCAGTAAGGTTGTTTTACTTTAATTTGTAATTCTGTTACTTGTCTTCTTGGGAATGAGAATACTAACTTACCAGATTCAACAATCTCTTCTGGAATTTCTGTATTGTTTACCTTTTTAATTGGGTAGGTTTCAATACGCCTCCACTCTCCATTTTGATTCTTATATTGAATATCAAGAATACTCATAGAGTACTCCGGAGATGGATGAATAGTAATTGTGTTTGTATAAATGTTATTAGAAATATTTTGTGGAATTTTCACATGAATTAATCCATACACTTCTGTTACGCATTTGTTTTCATTAGATTCAGATTGACGAACCCAAAATGAGTTCTTATCTCCATCAAATGCTTTAGTAATACCACTAGAATCTACTGCATAGAACTTGCGTTGTTTTGTTTCTTCATCAATTGGCTCTACATCTGAGGACTCAAATACACTTACTTCTAGGTTGCTAGGTAATATGTATTCCCCTAAGTCATTCTTATAAGCAATCTTATCATGAGATCTAACAACAACTGGGGTAACAATTCCGTGAAGTGTATCTATATTAATGGGATTATTTGCATTTGAGGAAATAATATTGCTTGCATGATAGAAGGACCGAGTTAGGATACTCTCTCCGTCTACACTATTATTTTGGTAATCCTTTTCTAGCTCATACACCCGTCCTTCTAACTTCTTTAGACGGTTTTGTAAGAAGTAATTTTCACGTAAAATATGATCCATATTTTCAGAGATTATGCCATCATGACTATTAACAATATCAAACAAATTTGTAATATCAGTCTGGATGTCATTACGTAGTTTATTAAACTCTTCAGAAGAGCTAGGCCCCTTGTTTAGATTCGGATTTCTTAATGTAATCGGGCGCATGTACTCACCTTCCCTATCGTATCGAATTAATTTTTTCTTCTAGTTCATCAACATTTGGTTTAATAACCATGTCGATAGATGAAGCTTGAATTGGTGTTTCATTAAAGTAATATATCTCAAGATCTTTTATTTCAACATTTTCCGCCTTTAACTCTTTCGGTTTTTCATGAACGTTTATATTAATTGATACCGATTCAGCATATTGGAAACGTAACACGTAATCGATAGTGATAAATTCATTACTTTTCGCTAAAGGAACCTTCCTTGTGTCACCATTCTTATCTGGTCCCATACGCATATTGTTCGAACCAAAGGAAAAGTCTGAAGCACCACCTGTACTTCTTACCTTCATTCGAATATAAAGCTTGTCTCCTGGTTCTACATAAAGAGTACTAAACATTCCTACTGGATCTAGCAATCCATTTGAAGAGAGCTTAATTGCGTCACTCACTGCTGTTTTTGTACAGCCATTTAAAGGGCTCCAACTATCTAATTCAGGAATAGGAACTGTTCGTGAGTAATCAATTTTTTGAAGTGTGGAAGCCGTAAATAAACTCGACTTTCCTACTTCCTGATCACCTGTCATGATAGAAATGAAATTATTGTACATTTCTTTTTTGTGTCCATCTTTATGTGTTGCTTCATTTCCTTCTGTAATGTTTCCTAATAATAAAAGGTCGTGGGCAGATTCAAGAACAAAATTCGTATATTGGGAAAGCTCAGTAACACCACGGTAACGAGAATTGGCTTTATGGAAAGAAGGTTTATATTTCTTTTCTATTTTCATCTCTTTGCCATCCCTTTCATTTATTTAAGCTTTAGATAGGTATTTTTCTTTAATACAGTTGTGTAAATTACCAACACATACGTTTTGTCATTTCTAATTGGGACAGTACTTACCTATTTTTATTCTGAGACTTGTAACAAGTATGTCTTAGCATTTCTTTACCCATTGATAACTCTTCACTAACTAAATTGTAATGTATATCGACGTAATACAGGTGTTGTATACTGCCCTACTGAGAATTGTTTCATAACGATTTTTAATTGAATATTTCGGTGCTCTACTTCATCCACATAGTCATAGTAAAAATCATATGTTACACCCGGTAGTGAATGATTAACCACAATATAAACCTTTCCATCTTTCTCATAAAGGGCGTACTTAGACCAATCGTTGTTCTTTGTGTTATATCGTAAGTCGAATACAGATACCTTTTCCAGGAACTGACTTGAAGAATAACAATGAGTACTTACACGAATCGGATCAAATCCTAAATCAATCGTACAGTCCTTATTCAAATTCTGTACATACACCAACACAGTTAGATCATTCCATCCCTGTTTAAATTTGTAGTTTACATTAGTTTGAGAAGAAGGGATTCCTTCAAATAACTTTTCTCCATTTAAGAAGATGGCAATCGGTTCTGTAGATGATGGGATTGTAGAAAGCACTTGTTCTTTTCCTTCATAGAAAATACCCATTCCATAATACAGTTGCGTATGTTGTGTGAATTGTTCATCTTGTAAAATCAGTCCTCGATTCCCTTCCTTGATTGGTATTACATTTCGAACGATATCATTTGATGGCTTCTTCCAATCATCGAGAGAAGGGATATGGGTTTCACCAAAATTCTCGACTGTCTTCTGAACACTCCAAGCATCTTTACCCATATATAAACGCTCTGTTCGCGGAACGATTTTACGCTTCTCAATAGAACCTAATGAGTAGAATGCGACTCCATTTGCTTGCAGTTCAATAATCTCAGATTCTTGGCCACCGACATTCTTTCTAATGCCCAAGTTTGTTGGACTAGCATGAACAACATATTTAAAATCAATTAGGTTAGGTGCTTGTGCAGTATCCCTGTTAACAGGCGAAATCTGTTTCCAGCTCTCTTCCCTATCATCTACTCGTACAAAGTACTCGATATCCGTACCGTCCGGAATCTCTTCTTCTGTAACCAATGATACTTTCCCAATAGAGAATGTCTCATCTGTTTTTGGCGTAAGAAATTTTGTAACAACCTCTCCTCTTTCTGGATAACTTAATTGGAAAAATTGAATTTTTTTAACTCCAAACAAGTACTGATATGAATAACCTTCAGGATGGACAATTTCTTTATCACTTTCCTGTTTGCGAATCCAAATTCGCATATTCTTCATTTCTGTTGTCGGGAAATAAAAAGATACATTATTCCCCGTCTGCTTACCATCTGGATAATATGGTAAGTGGAAATAATTCAGTTCATCTAGCGTGAATTCAATATACACAGTAGCACTTTTAATTGTATGTAGGCTTAAATCAATTCGATTCAATACCTGTTTATCATTAAATTTGATATCTATATATCCATCAGCTGGCCCTTCCGTTTTAGACAACCATACTTCTTGGAATGTTTCATTTGTATTTACATTTAATGCTTGTTCAATCTTCCCTGAAATGGGAATCTTCTTAAATGTACTTACAGAACTCTTTGGCATAACGAACTTAATTTCACTAGCAGGATTAATTAAAAATGAGGTATTCTCCTGTTTTTTAAGTGTTATTTGATGATTTTTTATATCGATAGATACATTGTCTTCTGAATCAATTTTAGATAGGTCATCCAATGTATCAAAGATACTAGCTAAGTAACCTGTCTTTCCATATAGCAAAATTTTCTCTTTTAATTCCGACTCTAATCTTCTAGCTTCATACTCTAATCGATTCTTTTCTACTTCAAACCAATGAAACTTTCCCTTTAGCTGGTTATGAACAGCAATTGTATTTTCGTAAAGAATCATCAAATCTTTTTGAATTTTTTCAACAACTTCATTAAAAAAATCAGACTCAGCTAATTCACCATTACGAATACGCTTAAATGTATACTCAGGAGCACTTAATTCTTGATCTCTTAATAGTTTATTTAAACGAGAAGCGAATTCCTTGGATGTAGGAAGATTTCCCTTTCTCAGTTCTTCTTGAAGGATTTGGTTTACCGCTACAGTAAAACGTTTTTGACGAATATTGATAGACATCCCCTACACCCCTTTCTGTTCGGTAAGAATTTTTAAAGCGAAGTCTTCAACGAGTGGTGTTGTATGAAGAAGAGGTATTTCATCTTCTGTTGTTTTCTCCGGTCTCTTCATAATGATTTTTAACCTTACTTGCTTTGGAAGTTCTTTTAATTGAAGGTTTTGTTTGTAAAGAGCAAACGCATTTTCAATATCAGATTCGTTATCATTAACTGAAAGCACCTTTGCAGGGAACTTATCGTTTACTGGTTGCTGATGTTGTGGGGAGATTCTATGCCAGTCTATATCATCGAAAGAAACAAAGTATTGAATCCAATCATTGGATTCACTTACCTTCTCTTTGTATATAGCAGGAACTTTTTCATTTGCATATAGAAGTACTTTCTTAATACCATCTTCAAATAGAAATGGTTTGCTAATATATTCACTCGTGTCAGCGAATTCGAAACTCATAATGTCGATGTCTCGAACTCCTATAGCGTAACGCCAACCTTCAACAGCTTCTAATACCTTTTTAATCTCATAGTCGCTATTAATAGTATGGATGCCGTATTTTTCATCAACAATGTTACTAGGCACCTCCTGTTTGCGAATACGTGTAAATGAAGTAGAATCTTTTTTTCTTCTATAGAATGCTTCTTGTCCTAATAATTCTTTATAAGAATTTGGTTGTTCTAGTACGAATTCAATATATTTTGCTTCTCTTGATGGGAAGCTCCAAACACCTTGGCCAGAAAATTTTGTTTTAGCAAAGTTTTCACTACCATCGAATAAATCCTCAGCTCGATAGCTTTGAGGTGTTTTATTGATTTCTTGGTTTAATACAAATTGGTCTTTTTCGAAAAGACCTTGGTATTCAATACCGTCATTAGACGTTCGAATAGAATATACATTAACTGTACCTGGGCTACCTGCAGCATGATAAGGATTTAAATTAATCCAGTTGATTGTCTCGTTCTTAGGTAATTGAACAACAATCTTTACACGTAGTAAGTCACCATGTTCCTTTCCCTTTGCCCATTCAACGTCGTAATAGAATGATTGTTTCTTATAACTTTCTGGGATATTTACCATTTCATATTCAAATACAGTATCCGGGTTTCCGTCGATTAATGCTTTTGGATCATCATTCTTAATTTGAGAAGAAACATACTGGTAATTTTCGAAATCTGAATCTGATTGAACTTTACGAGATAGAAAATAAGTTCCTGCAATTCCATTACCTTGAATAGCTCGAACTTTACTTCCTATGCTTCTATTTAAAGCATTTGTACGACGCAGTGTTAATACGCCTTCTTGTGTATGAATCATGCTTCTGTTCTCTACTGGAGTTAAAGCAGAATCCACATTATCGTAATTCGTAAACGATTCTTTTAAATAAACCGTGTTAGGGGTTGTTTCTTCAGTTAACATTTGAAGGTCTGATACGACCCCATTAATACTGCGCACGATAGATAAGATTCTATCTTTCTCACTCTGAGAATAATTAAAATAATCTACCAGGTATGTAGCAATGGTATTTAGTTCTGAGAATAAGATACCTAAGTCTTTCTCCATTTCCTTGTTGTTATCATAGTAATCCTCAAGAAAAGGTAGTTCTCCATACACAACTTTACGTGCCTGGAATAAAGGCTTACCTATACAAGATTGATACCTGTAAAAGATTTCATCTGCTAATTGAGATACTTCTTCTTTTGTAGCAGAACTACTTAATCGTATTTTCGCTTGCTCCAAAAGATATTCTCTTTGTTTCTCTAATATTTTAGATTCAATAACAGGGGCATTCATTCTTGCACCTCCCTACTTCATGACTTTAAATTTTAATTGGTAACTATCGACCATTGGCGTTACTACTAGTTCATCACCAACGTTTTTACGCAAAATAACTTTTAATCGAAAGTTTGTCACTAAGTAATCGTAGTGTACAACCACTGTAGCATTACCATGATTTGTTGCTTCATTATAATAAAGGTCCGATCGATTAAAGCTTTCTGTAAAAATAAGTTTATTCTTCTCTTGCTTATACTCAAATGTATTGTAAACAGAATCCGGAACAATGCTGTACTTATTTAAAAACACATCTTTGTTAGTTTTATAATCTGTAAGGTTTTTTGTTGTAAATTCATTTTTGCTTGAATAAGAGATTGGGAAGAACTCTTTTTGTGTCTTTCCCCCTTCTACTACAATTGAACCATTCGTTAAAAATACATCAATTGGTCTGTAATCACTTGTATTCGGATCATAACTCTCTTCACTGTTCACTTGTTTATAATCAACATATGGATACTTAGACAGCTTAATTGTATTGTTATAATCAGTTCCATTTGGGAAAGACTCCACTTTACGAACCCTTTTAGAAAATCGATCTCCTACCTTAACTGTCCAGGGGTCAAATAGGTTTGCGTTTGGTACATAATCAATAGTGTAAATTGAACTATTATCATGAGGCACAGCCAACTGAATAGCAGCTCCTCTTTCTGTAAAGTACCAGTCACTCCTATTCATTAAAATATTATTGCGGTATACTCTTGTATTATCTTCATCACTAATGTTTGCATGGAATCGAAGTCCCGCACTTGAGCCACGGAAGAATAGCTTTTCACACTTCACATTCCTTGTACCTTCAGGAAGGATTGAAACCCAATCATTAAGTGAAGGATTTTCTTCTAATGAGATGTAGTATTCAATAGAAGTGACTCGATCTGTTGCCATCCCATTTAGCTCATTAAACAGCGGATGGTCTTCAAAGGTAGATAATGAAACCTCTACAATATTCCCCTCTACTTCAATTGGTTTTGTAACAAAAATTCCAGCTTGTTCATACAGAGAATGATTTAATTGAATGTTCTTTATTCCATACTGGTAAACATATTCTGTTGAACTATTTGTACGATTACTTGAACCAATCCCTTCTACGATTGGAGGAAGCGGTCCAGGTGTTGTGCTACTTGTAGTACTTTGACTTTGTAGTAAAGTTGTTTTTGGTTTACTTGCACTTTCAAAACTGTTAACCATCTAAATCCTCCTTTCTATCGTTGTTGGCTATCTAAAGATTTTTTTGCTTGTTCAAAATCACTACGGTATAAATTCATAGGGTCCGATGAAATAGATGAGTGACTTACATTAATGTTTTGGTAACTATCTAAGATTTCTTGATGCAGCTGAATACCAGATTTATAAGAGAATAATTGGTCTACATATTCTCCAACTGCAGACTCATAAATAGATTGGCTTCTTGTTGAAGCTTGATCCCATAGCTCTGCTTTCATTACTTCTTCTTCCTTCATTGTTTGGTCTAGTAATGTGTAAGACTCTTGCTTAATGATTAAATAGAATGTCTTTGCAAATACAGGAGAGAAATGGAGATAGATCGATTCATTTGTTTGAACTGCTCTTGAAAGAGGAATTTCGTAAGTAGTCGATTCTTCATTCTGGTCAACTTGATACATCAATGAAAGTAACTCGATTGGATACTCTGTAAAGAAATCAATGAACAAATGATTTACGGTTTTAGGCTTGTCTAACGTGATTTTTAGCTTGGCCATAACACCTTTTCCGCTGACCTTTTCTGTTTCATCTACTACATCTGTTTCTAACGCGGAGAAGAAATTATAAAACTCATTTACTTCTTTAAGGGCGATTTCCGTTAAATCAATATAGGTCAAGCTAGTACCTGTAAAGTCTGTTTCAAAATCATACCCATATGAAACAATTTTCTTTCCCGCGAATTCCCAAGAATAAGGATAGTATTCGATTTTATAAAGTAATCGTTTTAATACTTCCGTTAATCTTGGTCCAGCTTCTACAATCGGGCGATCATCAAGCTCAGCATGTTCATAATCACTATTAGGAGCAACTAGATAGATACTAAAATGCTCTTGTCGATTGTATGGGTGCATAAATGTCATTTCCCATAGTCCTTCAAATTCAGATATGGATAATGAATAATGTTGTTCAATATAAATGGGAGTAGGCATTCTCTTTCCTCCTTTCTATAGTTTTTTTATTTCCGTATAAGCAGGTGCATTCGTTTTAACTGCTTGCGCCCAATACGTTTCAAGTGAATCATCTATTGCATGTTCCAATGGATGGTTTTTATCTGAAATGCTATTTGGTGCTTGATACATAACTTCAATCTTTGCAGTTGTCGCCCCATTTGAATTTTGCATTGTGTTCTCCACTTCTCTGATAGGTAGTGATAAATAGTGTTGATGAAAACTACGATTCAATGATGCGCTTTGTAAAGATTTACCGTCGCGGTCTAAGAATAAATGTGCATATTGATCATGATCTGTTTCCATGTACAAACTCTTTTCTTTTTCTTCAAAACCGTATGTCTTTACGACTAAACCATCTTCTCCTTTTGCTTTTAGGTTTAATTCCTCAACACGAATAGAAAGTGAGTCCACTTCTCTTTTTACATCATCTAATGTTCCTCGAAGAATTCTGTCGTAATTCGCAATTACTTTCTCAATAATAAGATGTGAGTTATAAAGTCTCTTTAAATCCAAAGCTACATTCGAGTGAATTTGGTTAAAATGTTCGGCATCTACTTTTTCACCCGTTGTCGTAAGAGTCGTAACCTTTTCTTTTCTTTTTGCAAGTTGTTGAATAAGTGCTTCGAACTCTTCTTTTGTTATGACTTTTACATCAAACAAATCCATATTTTCTTGTAATAGCTGCTCTACTTCTTTACGATCATAATTAGGTAGAACAGATAAATAATTATTCAAATATTCCATACCTACACCTCCTTATGTTGGATATAAACCCAAGGACCTGCCTGTTCACTATATCGATTTCGTATCCGAATAGCAGGACAAGCACTATCGATGGCTGTTTGTTGAATATAAATCCATTCTCCTTTTTCGTTTCTTATTCTCATAGGAGATTTACCTATCTCTAAAGCAGAAGCTAAGATTTCTTCAATTCTTCCATATTGCTTTTCGCTGTAATGAAAATGTCCATATTGATTTGTCTTAGTGGTTCGTTTCATAACAGGTTCCGCTTTCACTTGGAATGCATTTGCTTTTGGAGTTTCCTGTCTGGTCTCTTCTTGAATATAAACCCAAGGGGATTTTTCGTCTGTTGTAATAGAACGAATTCGGATTCGTACCTGTGTCATTCAGAAACACCTCCAAAATATAATAAGAGGGAGCTATTGCTCCCTCATGAACGTAACCATTCGTATATGACCAGTCAATATATAAGTTATTGTTATGCTACGACTTCAGCTTCTACTATTTCTTTTGTCGGAACCGCAGGTGGCGCAGGGGGTGCTGCATGTCGCATCATTTCTTCCTGAAGCTGCTGCTCTTCGATAGCTTTTTGTTTTAGAAGTGTTTTGTATTTAACATTTTCACTGATTAACGTAGTAATTGTTGTTTCATATTCTTTGATTAGTAGATTTACATCTAAATTTGTTGTATTCCCTTGTTGATTCATTTTGTCTTTCCTCCTATTGAATATTTGGAACATATTATTTTCTGAACAAATCATAAGGACTACTTATTAAAATATCAAGCTAGTTGTGTTGGTTTTTCGTCCCACTGAATAGCATTTACTTCTTCAATAGTTGTACATGCCTCTATTCGTGGCTGAAGTACATTTCTTAGTTTAGATATTTTCGCATCCTTTTCTTGGTACGCTACAAATGCAACACTCATAAACTGCTCTCTATTTAAAGTAACTCTATGGGGTGTATCACCTTTCCATGCAGTCCACTCAACTTCTGTCATAAGACCTTCATTAAATAATGCTAAACTACCAATGAAATTAGACTGTGCTTCTGTATCAAAAGAGAATGTATATGTCTCTGAACCAACAGAAGCATCAAAGTAGCCTAAGATATCTTTATTGCATGCATCATTTAGTTGATTAAATTTAACTGCCTTAACATCCTTTAAAACAACTTCCATATCTGCACCCTCAACCCACTCATTTAAAGTTTCATCAAATCGGGGTTTGTAATAACTTTCTTTCCAGCAAAACTTAATAATTCTTCTTCCTGCAGATAAAGCTTTTTCTATTTTGTCCTCTGACATTAAGTAGTGCTCAATCACATAACCTTCCTCATCTACTTCCCAACATGGTAATCCCATATCTATAGAGGTAAGTGGAAAATCATTAACAGGTTCTTCTATAATAGGCTCCCCTATAATTCCTACTTCACCTACGACTTCAATATTTTCTAAACTTCCCATAAACAACCCCCCTTTTATTGTCGAGCTAGAAACCTAACTCCATTTAGAGAACAGAACTCATGAGCGCCACCCTGCATTACAACAGTTCCATCTGCATTTATATCAAGACGGGAGTTACCATTAACACCATTAATAGCATTAAAGATAAGTGTTGTTTTTGGTCTAAATCCAGTAGGCAATTGAAATGCAGACCCAGTAGTACCGCTATTACCTCTTAACAATCCCTGTAACACAACAAATCCTGCAACGTCTTTTGTATAAGCAACCGGACCAAAGGCACCGTAATCCTGCCAACCATTCGTAAATGCTGTAACTTGTGTAAATGGCCTACTTGTTGCTTCCGTGTATCCACCACCATTCGCACCAGTCCAAACTATTAAAGGAATAGAACCATTTTTATCGCTCACACTCCAGGAAGCATCGGTTGAATGTGTAGCTGCATCTCTAACCTTGATGTTCCCAAATGAATCCATCATCATTCCTGATGCGTTTAAAAAGTAAATTCCTCTACCTCCAGCAATATTAAGGTTTCCATAGTTTGTTACGTTACCAGCACCGTCTACTTTCCACCTAACAACATCACCAGTTCCGTGAATTTCCAATCCATTATCTGCGCCAGCACCTGTTCCACCAGTACGAAGTCTTGCGATATTATTAAGGAAGTTTAATGAGATTGATGCTGCGGTATTACCAGGGTTAGTTGCAGCAAAACCACCTGTTGCAGCAACTTCACCGTTTGCTCTTACCGTAGCTCTTCTTGCACCATTTCGAGCGAACTGTAAATCCCCTGTAGCGTTTGAAAGATTATCTGGTGAAACTACAATTTTCCAATTGTTTGTAGGGTCTTTCCATTCTATCCCTTCTCCACCACCTGGATCAGTGATTGTAATATGGTTTACGTTTTCGATGTTCGTATTACCCATGTCAATTATTCCACCAACAATTAAGTTTCCAGTAATTTTTACATTACCACCAACATAAAGTTTTTCCGTAGTTCCTGCAAAACCATTAATACCTACCCCTCTTTGACGGATAGATAATGCAGGTGTAAATGTAGGAATAGTAACTTTTAGGGTAACATCATTTGAACCATTTAATATGTAACCTATTGAATCACGAACTACAACAGAAATTGTCGCAGTATACGAATCAGCAAGAGTTGTACTACTTGTTACTGTGTAAGACTCTGTTCCGGAAATTATAGTTGAAGTTCCTTTTGTATATCCTGATGGCATTGTTGAGGTATTTGTAGCTCCTGCTAATGAAGTATTAGGAGTAATACTAACTTTGAAGGTTGCTTTACCAACTATACGAGATAGTTCACTTGAAGTAACACTTGGCTTTTTGTAGTAGTGAAGATCTACTTTTTGGGTTTTTGCAGAAAGTTTCGATGCGTTACCTATTGTTTTAGCTTCTATAAAGAAGGAAACATTTTTCTTACTAGTTAATAAACCGACTTCAGTGTGGTTGAGAGTTGCTATAGTTGCGGAAGTAACAATACCTGTATTTTTAAGAACCCATAATGCTTCTCCTTCTTCCATTATTATGTCATAGCTACAATTTCGGCCAAGCATGTCCTTGATTGAGCCGGCAATCGAAAGTGAAAGTGGTTTATATTCAGGGAAGATATAGTTTACTGAATTTATTGAGTAGTAAGAAGTGGCTGCTATAGATACACTAGGAGTTCCATTTACAGGAGCGTCTATTCCTAAATTGAGTGGAATAGCTACTGTTTCAGTTCTCGATGAGCCTTTACCATTTGTAGCAGTTACCTGTAAATCAATGGTTCCTTTGTAGGGGTTAGTATCTGAATGGGCAGCCCCATTTAATGCTGCGGCCTTTAGATTGTCTAGCGTCATATAAGTACCGCCCGTACCATTGTTTGCATTGATTGTAATGTTCCCTGGAGAAACATTAGTAGTTCCATTAATAGTTGTGTACTTACTTGATATCCCACTAATGGTGTAACTTATTGAAGAACCCAAATTGTCAGAAGCAGCTCCAAGTGTTACAACAAAGGTTCTTGTATTGTAAGTAACATTAGCACTAGAAGTTAATGACGGTGATTTTAATTCATTTTTATTTACTGTTGGAGAGTAAATAAACCCAGACATCATTTCGTCTGTTCCTACACGGTTCTTTGCCAGCACAGCATATCGAACCGAGTTTGCACCTGCTCCTGGAGCATCATTAATAGACGTACCACTTATAGCACTATTTACGATGGTCCAGTTTTGACCATTAATACTTCTTTGTAGCTCATAAACAAGAGTTCCGTTTGCACCTGATGCGCTTGGCCAGCTAATATTAAAGGAGCCTGTCCCAAGATTTTCTCTATAATAAGAAGAAACCACTGTTGAACCATCCCTAATGGTAACAGAGCCACCTAATGAGGGAGTCGTAGCATAAACGGAAACAGGTACGGTTCCTGATTTACCTCCGACATAACCTGTTGTACTACTTGATGTTCCACCAAGTTGTGACGTTGCTGAGAATGTGTATGACAAGCTAGATGTTGCCGCTGATATTCCAGATACAGTTACGCTGATTGTGCTAAATTTAGCTCCTGCCCCTTTTGGGAATTTACCTAAAGCAGCAAAAGAAGCAGTAGTACCACCTATATTAATCTTAGGATAAACAAGTGCGTTAAAATAATCGTAAGTTTGGTTATCTAACCTAGCCCAACATGTAAAGCTATATGTAACTGAATTTGCAGAACGACTTGTCTGTTCTGCATAAACTGTATAAAGCATGGTCGGGTATGAACCCGACGCCAACGCTGAAAATAACTCCATATGTTTTACTCCTCTCTTAATTTATTTATCTACTAAATGAATACATAGTCTATACCCTTATTGCCGGAATCTGTAGACTTTTTCATACGTAAGACGTTCGTAATCTCAATATCGTCCCTAGCAATAAAACTACCATCTACTCTAACCGATGTATCACCAGTTACGTTTTTAAATATGAAATCATCACCAGATGAACCATCTGATACAAATTCTAAAGCTGTCGTTCCCTTTAATGAGAAGCTTTTCATTCTGATTGTATTGTTTTTGTAATCAATTCCGAAATCGTTCGCTCCGAAATCGAGTTTTTGATTAGTGATATCTATCGTTAAGAAGTTACCGAAAGTCGTTTTTGTATTTAATTCTACTGCAGATTCTCCAAGAACAACTTTCTGAATCTTTGAATCATCAGTAAGGATGATTTTTGCATCACCTTTTATTAAATTACTATCTTGAATTGAGATATTTCCTACCACTACTTCACCAGAGAATGTTCCTGTGAAGTATCCTTTAGTCGCTTCTAAAGTACCATCTGAGAATACTTTGAATGGAGCAGTAGATTTATTGGGGCCTGCCCAGAACCTTAAATCTTTACCAGTTCCGCCAATACTACTTAATAATCCACCAGTAACAATAAAAGAATCTGTTGGTGCATTGTAGTACCCTAATTCAATATCTCCACGGAAAGTAGCAGCATTGAATTCAGCAGAACCATCGGCATCGATCTTCCAACCTTTTTTCTGTCTTTCATATCCAATAGATTGAGAGGTACCAGATGTAGATAGGTTACCATTTGTATCAATATGGAAGGTCTGTTGACCTGAATCATTGTATACTTGGACATCTCTAAAGTTGGCGTATTTTGCTTGAATTGTTCCTGTTTTAATGTAGTTACCGTCAATAACCGTAACTCCATTTGTGTCGTCTTTAGTAAATAGGTTCGACATAAAATTCTTTTCATCTGATAAAGGTCTGTAGTTCCCATCCATATCTAGATAAAGCGGCTTTGCAGGGTCATAACCCGGTTGGTCAGAGTTACTAATCTTGTTTCCTTTTGAATCAAGTGCCCATCCAGAAGCAAAATCAGAGAAGGTTACTTTACCTTTTAAGTTGATATTTTTACTTACTACATCAATAGCTCCTGGTGTGACAGACATAGAAGAAGCAATATCAAGTGCTTTAATGTCTCCATTTGGAGTTACTACTTTTCCTATTAATCCATCAGTATCTTCATTAGCAGGAGTCCAGCCTGTTATTTTGTCTCCCTCTTCTATTTTGATACCAGTAAACCAATAAGTTCCTAGCGTACCTCCAGCACTTTTACCGATTTCCACACGTGCATTACTAGATTTAGCAGCAAAAGTAAAGAATAGTTTAACCCATTGATTCTTACCAACATTTTCTGATTTCATTGTTACAGAAGGATAACCTGAACCGTCATATATTTGAAGAACAGGTTGTCCAGATGCTGATTTAGCATAACAGGAAACTGTATAAGTATTGCCAGTAACAACGGAAACGGTTTGATTCAGCCCTTGGTTGTTTGCTGTCGTTGTAAACTTAACTGCTTTATCAAAACCAGGCAAGTCAGTAATATCCTCGATTTGTCTTACAGAAGGAGATCCCCAGTTGTTCCAGTTTGTCGCATCTGCCGTAGCAAAACGAGAGTTTAATAAGATATTTCGCCCACCATCATTCTTTGATGGATCATACCCTGGAGCAAACATAGAACTACTATTAATAGAAACTTTACCGTTAACAGTGACTTCCCCTTCATCGGTAATTTCTAATGTAACAGTACCGCTATTGTTCGTTACTCTTAAGCGTCTTGCATCTACAGACTCTGCTTTTACAGAATTGGTTTTAAGTTTTCCTCCATCAATTACTGTTTCACCATTTTCGATAGTTGTGATTTCGTAAGCATCGATTTCTTGCTGAGTAGGCTCCCTGAAAACAAGTCGATCAAAGATAATGTTCTTAACTTTGTTTGTTGTTGAACCTGAATAGTTAGCAAGAAGGAAACCTTGCATAGTATTATATCCCGTTAAATTATCATGCGGCCTTTTCATTACTGCCCGAACTGTATACCATTTACCTAAAGTCGGATTCGGCTCTATATCTGAAAGATGAATCGTAGTTCGGTATGGATTCATCCCACTCCAATCCAACAGTACACAAGCTCCAGTTATTGCACCACTTACCAACATGAAATCTAATTCGACAACATAATGCTGCCGGTTTGGTAGATTATTTATGAAGAAGCTTGGAAGTATAGTTGCACCTATTTGTGCAGTATCACTTCCAACATTAAACCTCATTGCACTTCCTGTTCTTGTTAGAGTTGTTTCTTTTGAAACTGTTGAACTGCTCCATGAACCAAGTCCAGCAGGAAATGATCCTGTCCAGTCGGAGAATGTTGGGTTATTTACTACGTAACCTTGCTTTAATGCATTGTTTGCATTATTCGCAGCATCGTCCCATTTCCCTTTGTTATCTGTAACAGTGTAGTCTGCATCTCCCACATCAAACACGGTTGCATAAGCTAATTGCCAAACTACTGGCGCTTCTGGTGTAGCTGTAGCTCCACCTGCTAAAAAGAAGTGTCCTCCACTTGAAAAAGTCCCAGTAGTTCCACAAGTAACAAGACGAATATACTCTTCAAACTTACCTGTTCCTTTGTTCGATGTTAAGATTCTGTCCGTATATCCAGTTCCCATTGAATTAGTTGCTGTATTTAGGGTGTATCCTACTGGTATCTTAGCAATAATTCGTACTAAGAACTTCGCACCTGCTCTTGAGTTAATAAGTTGTTGGAATCCACCATGACTTGGAGCTGCTGCTCCTGTTGTTTTAATTTCTAATACAGAAGAAGAGGTTGTTGGTGCATCAACTGGTGCAGCGATTCTAGTCACTGTAACTGCTCCGCCAGCGCTATTATTGTTGTAGACTACAACATTATTCATACCGTTTTTGAATATCGGATCGGTATATATCATTCTTCCGGTTGAAATGGCTTGAGCTAACTCCCTATTTAAATCATTTGTAGTTTCTGCAATAGCTCTTTTTACTTTCTCTGCTTCATCGAAATACTTATTAAGCTGTGTTTTAAACAGATTCCTAGCAGCAGCTGAAGCAAATGCGTATGTGGTATTCATGTTAGCTAAAACTTCTGAGGCAATTTTCGGGGATACACTATCTAAGTTATTGTAAGCAGTTGTGTATGCTGCTGTAGAAACACTTGGGATTACTTGACCTTGCGGAAGTACTTGAGCGTATTCAGCTTTAATAGCTTCCCAATCTCGGCTTAAAGTTTGTTTTTCTAAAGGTGTGATTTTCATATCACTTGTCATTTCAGCAAGTACATTCTTAGCATCGTCTGCTTTCTTATCTGCATCTGCAATTACCTTGTCAATATCAGCCTGAGCCAAGCTCCAAGATGTTGCTACGTTTCCTTCTTCGATTTTTAATGAGTTAACACGAATCCATGCGTAACCATTAGTACCTGTTAATTCTCGTTTTGTGCTACCAGCAATTAAGATGTACGCGTTATCGTCGTCTCGATCGGCTGTGAACGTTAGTCTAACACTATAATAATTCGTTAAACTTCCATCAGCGATTGGTGCGAATTTAGGGAAGTCAGTTGTCTTGATATCACCTAAGCGACGATTACCACCTGCTACTGTATACATTAAGTACATGTAATCCAGTACATCACCTAATTCGCTTGTTGCTACATTCATAGAAAGTGTATATTCCCGTCCACTTTTAACTGCGAACTTTCTTCCGGCACTTGCCATACCAACTTTAGAACCTATTGGAACAGGCAATTGCGTAGTTCCGTTTCGTGTATCCATAAACAATGCTTTTCCTGTTGGTAATTGAGGTTGTGCATAATGACCAATAGACCCAATACTTCCCCAACGATTCCAACCTGAAGCATCTTTGAAGTCGGTTCCAGTCAGCATTTGGCTACCGCCGACTCTTATTCCAGTAATTAAATCGTTTATATCTTGAGTTGCTAAACTCCAATCTGTCGCTTTGTTCCCTCGTTCTAACTGAACTCCAGTTACAAAGCCAGCTGTAGCAGCATATTTACTATCTTGACCAAAATAAATACTAATAGAATTAGCTTTTGCAACAAAGGTATGAACTACTCTGAACCATGTATTAAGTTCCTTCGTTCCGTTTGTATATGACCACTTAACATCTGAGTTCCCTTCTTGTACCCTTGCCATTCCGTCTTTAGTTAATTTAAACCAAGCAGAAGCAGTGTATGTCTCACCAGTAGTTACTGCAACATTATCAAGCGCATAACCATAGTCTCCAGTGACTGTTGAATCAAATTGGAATCCAGTTGTAAAACCTGCTAAGTCAACAGGTACACCTACAGTTCTTGTCCCAGAAGAAGATCCCCAATCTCTCCATGAACCTTTTGTTTTAAATAAAGAGTTTGGAACAATGTTGTTTCCACCAACGGAGATGCTATCGATAATTGATTGAGTCTTTTCATCGACATCTTCAGGAGCAAATGTAAAATCAGTCACACTGTTTCCTAATTCACCTTTAACATTTCTCATTTGGAACGTTACAGGGCTTCCACTGTTATTAACAAGACCAAAATTAGAATTGTCATATAAATCGTTAGTTGCTGAATCTTTGTTTTTCCACATGAACCAGCACTTAGTCCATGTATTCGCCTTAATGTTTCGACCTGAGTTTTTCCTTAGTGCAACATCATCATTGTCATTTGGAGTGTTTGACGTACCAACAAAAAAGTTATTAGTGTCATTATTCCATGTAATATCAATTGGTGAATACACTTCGAAACTAAGAGTCAACCAACTTCCGATTGGAACAATAGTAGTGTCACCACTCACTTTTAGTCCTGCACCCCATGCACCACCTGCACCATTATTTGCAGTCAAAGTCCAAGTATTTGTGGCTTCATCGTATGAAGAACTTGCTGTATTAACAGGCACTACCTGTTTCTTTCTAACGATGTTTCGTCCACCGATCTTCAGATTGTCGATTTTGTCATTAGCATTATTTGCTGACTTATTAATCGCATCATTAATCGCTTTTTTGATTTTTTCAGATTCATTGAAATAAGCACTTATCTTTGTTCTAAATGCATCTCTCGCAGATGCGGAAGCGAATGTATAAGTGGTTGTCATAGTAGCTAATACTTCGGCTGCTATTTTCGGAGTAACGCCATCTAGGTTTGTATAAGATGTCGTATAAGTAGAAGTTGTAACACCAAGAGCAGTTGCTTGTGCTAAAACTTGTGCGTATTCTGCTTTAATGGCTTCCCATTCTCTACTTAGTGTTGTTTTCTCTGACGGAGTAACCTTTAAGTCATTTGTTAGATCATCAATACCTGCTTTACCAGCTGCAGCATTATCTTTGATTGTGCTTGCATCTGTTCCGGCTATTTTAGAATCAGAACTAATAACTAATCCGTTTGCATAGATTTTACCGTCTAGGTTTGTATAGAACATCTTGTTCCATGTACCTGCATTGTTCTTCTCAATAGAGATACCTTCAGTTGCATTCAGGATTGTTCTAAAAAGACCATCACCCCTTAAAACAACGATACCTTTATCAGTATTTATAGTAACACCGTTGTAGTCTTCTCCTGGTCTAATACTGTTTGCTAGATATGTAGATGTTGCAACTGCTAATCTTGAAAGCTTTTCATAATAAGCATCCCATTTAGCTGTCCATGTAACAGGATCAATTGTTGTATCCCCTGTTAACCAAGGTCTCGGAGTTAATGACTCTAAATATGTTTTTAAATCAATGTAGGCTGTTTCAAAAGCTGTATAATCCGCATGAGTTATTGGAATACCTGAAGCTCTAGCTTCTGCTCTTGCTAAATAAACTTGTCCGCCCTTTGCCTTATCAATCGTTTCAAGAGTAGGAAGAGTTTGTCCAGAAAGAACATCACCTGTGATTTCCATTAGAATTAATTTAATATTTGCTTTTTCGCCTGAAGAAATGATACCGTCACTTCCTGCTTTATCAGCAAAATCTTTTAGTTTTTCTACGTCTTGATAAAATGATGGATCTAATGAGGAAATAGATAATGATTGTTCAACCCAATTAGTCCCGTCCCAACTACTTAATGTATTAGGATCTTTAGTTGTGTCAATCCAAAGTGCTCCTAATGAAGGGTCAGCGGGCGGTACATCTGATACAATCGCATCGTTAATATCAACAAGTGATATGTGCCCAGTTGCTAATACTTCCATATTCTTCCCTTCTTTCTGTTTTATGTTTTATTAAAAAAAGTAATAGACTACTTTGTTTTACCCAATCAAAGTAATCTATTACATTATGGAATCGCAACACCTAATTATTAATAATCTCACATAGAAATGTTGCTCTTTGTTTTAAATCCTGTCTGGTAATTGGCACTTCTTTTAATCCTGCATGTGCTTGATTCCAAGGAATATCCTCATTACCATCTTTATCTACTCTTCTCCATAGAAACTGATTGTTTTGTAATTGGCTTGTTACGTCAGTAGAACCTTTGTACACCTGAGCCTTTAATGTCGTTGAAACAACACCTTGTTTAAAGAACATTCCATTTGTACTTATTATTTCTACACGATAAGGAGTTCGTTTTTCTATTTCTTGAAGAAGCTCACCGGGGCTATAACCTGGTTCAAACTGTGTACCTGGTCCAATCTGAACCATACCAGCTTTGATCCTTCCAGTAGTTATCTGTTCCGCATGTAATTCTCCTGTATAGAAACCATCTTCAGTCATAAATGAACCGTCACCAGTCCACTCAGTTACGATGTTTCCTTTTTGGAGCATTGGTCTACAGAAATAAGAATCTCCGTTTTTAGGATGATAGATTCGTAAACGAACTCTTGTCGTTCCTGCAGGAGCAGTTTCTGTAACACTAATACGTTGCCATATATCATTTCCTGTTAATATAGATGTGGTGATTTTTGATGTGATACGAGCTGAGTCGTTGTGGTATTCGACTTCCACTCTAGGATGTCCACCATCATAAGCGGAGAGATTTTTTGTGAGGACATATACAGAAGCAGAGTAGTTTTCTCCTACACTTGCGGGAATAAACTTAGAATATGCACTTGAATTTTGCAGAGGTTTTCCAGTGGTAAATAAGTGAAGACTATTTGTAGTATTTAAACGAACAATTTCATTTACTTCATAAGTGCTAAAGTTTGAATCAAGAATCCAATCTATTGTCCCTCTTCTAAATGTTGCATTGGATACTAAGTTTCTACTCGTCATCTGAATAGAACCAGCAGTTACTTTGTTGGCACTTAACGTTTTGATGTGAGCATCTGTGATACTAGCTTGTGCGATTTCAGCTTCACCAATAGCACCTTTCTCAATAACTCCACTACCTGCAACAATAGAGTTTGCTTGTAAGTGATTAGCATTAACAGATTTCGCTGCTAACTCTCTTGCAGTAATAGATTCCGCTACCAACTTATCAGCGGTTACTGTATTGGCTGCAATATGCTTTTTACCATCAACTGCTCCTTCTTGGATTTTCGGATTCGTAATGGCCCCGTCTGTAATACCTTCTGAGTAAACACCCTTTTCATCGTACAGAACAGTTACTCCATCAGCACCACGAACACGTAACCCATAAAGGGATCCATCAGCATTAACATCACCAATAGATACACGCTCAACAGGTGTTTCTTGATTATCAAAAACTTGTAATCTATTACCTGTAATTCTTAAATGACCATTTGTTCCTTGTAGGGTAACTTGCCCAGTATCAATAGTACCTGCAACAATCTTATTAGCTACTAAGCTAACAATCTTTGCATCTGTGATACTACCGTCAGCAATTTGAGCAGAGTCAACTGTACCTTCACCAATAATCGCTCCATCAATAAAAGCATGTTTGATACTTGCGTTAATTGCTTCAATTACAGAAGCTTGTAATCTATCGAAGTCCGCACTACCTGCTGAGATTTCTAAAGCTTCAATTAATCCGGCTGAAATGTTTTCAGCTTTTAAAGCACCAATTTGTGCAGCATCGATTTTAGCTTGTCCTGCATAAAGGTTAATAGCTTCAACAACCATACCTTTAATATGACTTGCAGTTAACGTACCAATCTTTGCAGAGTCAATTACAGCAGTTTCAATGGACGCGTTAATTGCTTCAATTACAGCTGCCTTAATATGGTCTGCATCAAGTTGTCCGATCTTTGCTGAATCAATTACAGCTTCCCCTGCATACAAGTTAACAGCTTCAATAACTGCCCCCTTGATTTTATCTGCTGATAGTTCACCAATAACTGCATTATTAATTTTTGCTTGTCCAGCAGAAATGTTTGAAGCATAAATATTGATTGCATCGATAACATTTGCTGCAATGTGCTCTGCAGATAACTCACCAATAACAGCTGTATTGATTTTAGCTGTACCAATATAAGCATTAATTGCTTCAATGATATTGGTCTTGATTGCTTCAATGTTCAGTACCCCTGATTTAATAGATCCTGCGTCAATGTAGTCAATAACGCCACCATGTAAAAAGTTGTTTCCTGCTATTGCATCATAACCACCAGGACCATTCTTAGATACAGCAGCAGGTGAGTTGTTGATTGCCCTAATAACAGTATCCTTGATTGAATCCGGAGTTGCACCGCTTCCAGTTAATCCAGCAATTTTAGAATAGTGAATTAGATGATTATTGTCATTAATTGCATCAACAAGAGTTTCAATACCTTCAGAACCATAAATGGCACTTGCGAAATCAATTGCACTACCAGGGATTTGTTTATCTTGCCATGTGTAGATTGAAGGATTTAACCCTACCCCTTTTATGTAGCATTCGTTTTTTACTTTATCGAATACAAGACTTCCTTTAGAGAAAGAACGTGATGTAGCAGTTGCTTCTTCTACGTAGACTGGATTCTGCGCTTTCCATTTCCCTAACTCAAATCCATGAAGATATCTTTCTACCTTTTCATTTAAAGCATATCGACTCTGAGGAACGAGACTGTATCCATCTAAGTTGTACAGTGTAGATAACATTTTCCCGTATAGATAAAGCTTGTTGTTATCATTACTTGCATCTGCTGTATCTTCAACGAAAATCTGAATTCCTCTTTCTTTTTGAGCTTTGTTTAAATTGAAAACAACGGAAGGAATTACCGTGGAATTATTTTTAGCACCATTTAAAACAAAAACATCCTGCGCCAGATAGATGTCGTCTTTTAATGTTTTAAGGTCTACTTGTTGAGGATTGTTTTTATGAGGCTTATTAAATAATGTGGTTTCTATTTCACCAGTGATAACTGCTGCCATTCCTCTTTCATGAATATATTGAAGAATTTGGTTTTGTTGCGATCTGTTCCATCCGCTTTCAAATCCAAAACTAGATAGTAACACTCCATGAAAACCTTTAGATTCGAACCATGTTATATCAGCCTCAATGTTATTTAAAACAACATTAGGATAGTTGATAATACCATATAGCATCGTTCCATTCTTCTTAATTTCATCTACAAAGAAATTAAAGTTAGTAGATTCTTCTTTATTAATCATGACATGGGGAATGTAACTAAAGGCATTGATTCGTTTTTCGATAGAATCATACGTGTTAATAGATGCACCTCTATAACCAACGAATAACGGGCTACCAAAATCAGATATGGTTGCCTTATCTACTTTTTTATTAAGCTCATTTGAAACTGTGCTTCCTAGTTCCTTAAAGTTAATGACACGTTCTATTCGTTCAATAGATTCCTGAAGTTCATTAACATCTTCAGACATGACGTAATCTCCATTGGGATCTCCGTCATACTGTGCATCCTTCTTACGGACAAACTCAGAATAAGGCACTGGGAAAATTAATTCCTTTTTCATACATTCACCTACTTTGTCTTTAGTATGTTTCTTTTATAACCATTACAAATTACTTTTGCCATAAAAACGGGACGGAATTATCCGCCCCATTAATTAATAATTACTTCCTATTTTTGGTTGCTTTTCTATAATTCCATTTCGCCCATCACACTTCACCCATTTGCGTAAGTTTTGATCATAGATTTCAACTTCGAAATGGGTAAGATTTGGATCATCAACATAACTCCACTGTACGTGGGTTGTATTAGTATCCTTGTCGTAATACTGGAATACTCCTAATGGATAATTCAAACCAATCACTCCCATTCAATAATGCAGTGCGTTCCAAAAGCAACATACTTATCAATAACTTCTTTTGCATATTCTTCTGATAAGTTACCACCGTATTCGGTTAATATGGATTTAGGAAGGGTGACAATTAGGACGCCATTTCGGTAGAATGCTTTTCCATCCCAATTACCAATGTCCCAATAACGCTGTCTTCCTTGCACTCTCTCATCAATTATCTTAGTTGATAGCGATTCAGAAATGCCACCACCACGAGTACGTGCATCCATAACAACTACATCTTTAACACTCGTATGCTCTCTTACTTGGACTTTAGCAAGAAGAAGATACATAGGGTTTGACTGCTGAATGCTTCTCCACTCTTCCCTACTGAAACAGTGACGGATTGAGTTTCCGTTTTCAGAATCAGGAACAATGTAAATATGGATAAGCTTATTGAGAAGCTTTGAAGATGGAACTTTCTTGTACTCTACCTTTTGAACACCATTCACATAAGTTGTCATCGGAAGAGTTGAGTAATGTCCTACTGATGGATTGAGGTCTAAATGAAGGAATGTTCGAAGTGTTTCACTATAGAAGCCCTTGTATTCGTAGAAGTTATCAAAATAAGAATACTTAGCAAATAAATCATCTTTAAATGAAATGTTTTCTCTTAAGAAGAAGATTCCGTTTTGGATATCATAATCATTTGCTGCTAGCTCTTTGTTTTCGAAATAACCATAGTCTGCATAAACAGGCCCAACTGGTTCAAATTTAAAGACCACTTTCCCTTTTTCATAATCGATTCGATAATTTGTAGCAGGAATTGTATTAGCTGATGTTGCCTTGCCTTTAGTAGTTTTTAGAACTGGCACTGGTTGGATTAACCAATTTTCTTTTGAACCATACATGATTACTTCTTTCGTAACCGGATCGATACGTTTATCTTCCAATAAGTCGTTAGACATTTTTGTATTTTTGTAGATTCGCTTATAAAGGCGGAAGTTACGATGTTCATAAGTAGCGTACACTTTACCAGTTATATTTCTACCTGGGAAGAAAACAGTACCCTCGTCATGATTAATCTCCAATGGATACTCTTCGAAAATCTCCACGATGTTTCCATTGTTTGCAGCATCTATAAAGATGTGAACCTTATCGTTACGAATCCAGTTTTTTTGTTTAGCTCGGAACAATGTTCCTGCAGAATTCGCTAAGCCCTCAACTAAAAGCTGTTCTTTTTCTACAGAGCCTTGGCTTACATACAGATTATTGTGAGGTACTTTTACTGTAGAAGGAGTAATGTACTCCATCTCGTTCTCTACTGTCATAATTCCGATAGAAGGATTAAAAATTTGAGAAGCGTATTCGTTGACTTGATACTTCTCTTTTTTCATAACTCGTTCTTTGTATTGATTCATTACAGCAAGATTATTACTAGCATGCATCTCTGACCACTCTTTATATCCAAGGTCATCCTTAATGAATTGTCCGTTATGAATTCTTAAATACCAGTTCTCTTTAGCATCCTTTGTTTGAGGAAGTTCACTATAGATACGACGGTCATCAATTAACTTCAATCCAAAGTTTCGCTTAGAAGCTCTTATTGTTTCAAATCCAGTTTCAGCATGAAGAACAAAACTTGGTTTGTCTGTTGCCCAAAAAATATCTTTATGGCCAATAACAAGATCTCCACTGTAGAACCATTCCATGCCTGTTTTACGGTCAAACAGTTTTAGGTTAACTAAATTGTTTTCCTCTAAGTTTTCTGAACCAAGTGAAATCTTGTAGAAAATTTTGTTCTTGTCATACCACTCTTTTCCACTTGGCACTGGAGGAAGTAGCGTATGTAAGTAGCCTAGATTCTTTAATCCTTCTGTTTTACGAATTGATTTAGAATAAGCAACTGGTGGTCCATACATTCGCTCATAACGACCAAACTCTAGTCCTGTTCCTGGGTCTACTCCGAAGGAAATCCATTGATGAATAAATGGCATAATCGTATATGTGAATGGAATTTCCGGTGTAGCTCTAGTGATGTCTGCATTTTCAAAGCCTTCTGCTTCAATATCAATCGTTGTAGCATTCGGTTTAATACTGAATGCATAGAGAGTTTTCTCTCCTTCATTCTGTGCAACACCTCTAACTGCTCCGATTGTATCTAATGTAACATCATCAAAGCTTGCTTTACCAAAACCATTTCCATCTACAAAGCCTAAACGAATCTTAATTTTTTGGGGTTTATCGATGTGGAAATTCGTTTCTAACTTAACCCAATCTTTTTTCCCTGTAATAGAAATAGAAGAAGAAATTTTTTCACCCTGTAAGTTATAAATACCGATTTTCACACCATCTGTTGTAATCCCTCGTACTTGATCAATTTTTGCCCATGCATTCACCTTGTAATCATCAATAGATAAATAGATATCTTCACTTTCCCAAAAGACATGAGCTCCTGTTGTTCCGTTTGATGAGTCTAAGGATACCTGACGAACACCGAATAAGCTTTTTGTGGAATCATGTGTGAATGTAACTGTTTGACCAGCTAACTTCTTTGTATTCCATGAAGGGATTGCATTTACTGTATCAGTTGTCCAAGAAGTAATAGGCTGTCCACCTGAATCTACTTGACCACTTTCAAATCCACTGTTGTTAATTGGAATTGATTTATCACCATCTACAGCATGTTCATACACTCCTGTAGCATTATAGAACCAAGGTTTGCAGTAGATTTTCACGTATTCTTTACAGTTCTTATAAAGGATTTTTTTTGCGACAATTTGATTTGCATTGTAATCACTTCTGTCATTAATATAAACATCCGTATTGTTCACTTTGTATTCCTGAGCAAATAAATTATCTCGGTGATATACGAAGTCATTTCTCCAAGGAGTAAACACCCATTGTTCTTCTGAATGATAAAGGATCGAGTTTAAAACAAGGTTTACACTTTCTTTTTGGTTGTGGTAAAATGCTCTGAATATTCCACAGTTAGAAACAAGAACAGTACCTTTATCAAACAGTGTTTTCTTAATAATTGAAGGGCCACCATTTAAGTGTTTTACAATTGTATCCCACTGGTTACTTTCCTCATCTTGTCCAAATAGGATAGCCGGAGAAATGTCCGCATAGCCTAAATCTCCAACGTTTTGAATTGGTAGCAAGCGACTAATGTATGGAGAGTCTTTTTTAATTTCCTTAACTCCAAATTCATTACTACTTGACGAAAACCCGATATCAGAAATAAATGTATTCCCTTTGCTCGTTTTGAAATCAAGAATATTAATTCCACTACCAGCATTATCTATCCAAATCGTACCTCCATTTTTTAAGTAATGCTCAAACTTGTCTTTAAACATAGATAAGTCGGCTTTACCGTAACCAGTTATAACGAGTAAATCATAATCCTCATAATGGTGATCTGGCATATCAAGGTTAACTGCCCAATATCGAACATCTTTTTTCAAAAGATCTACTTCTGTTGGATGCGGATTTTGTAATTCTATATATTTTGGAAGCGACAGGTGCTCATTGATTGTTTTACCAATAGAAGATAAATTTTCAACATTAACTACCGATTGAACAAAACTAAATCCAATGTTCATCTTACCTGGGTTTGTTTCACTTAATTTGGTTTTCAATTTTGCTTCGACGCGATGTTTAAATAGTTGAGGTGTTCGAGTTTGATAGTTTGCAATCATAACATCAGATGTTGCATAGAAAGAAAAATCATTCCCCTTCTCCTCAATTGCATAGACTTTCAAATGTTTGTATTTATCCGGATTTGATTCTATTTCAGAAACAGTATCTTTAAATTTGTCCATTGTTACTTGTTCGAAGAATGGATATGCGTTTAGGACTTCCTCCTTTAATTCGCTCTCTTTACTGTCATTTTTGTAATTAGGATAGATTACTTTGTATGTAACATCTTTGTTGTTACGGAAATTTGTAAATACAACAATACGGTATACAAAGTTGTCTTCACGAATTAATTGAACCTTAAACACATCACCGTCCTGTAAAGGTCCACTGTTTGCTTCTATGCGTATACTATTACCTATATAAATTAAGTCATTTCTTTTGTCTATCACAACTTCTTCTAAGGGGATAGCCTCTTGTTCGGTCTCAGAAGAGAAGCCGCCTAGATAAGGAATAACTTGAGCAGTTCTTGCATCGAAACGTCCTTTCAACTCCATTTGATAGAATACCGGTTTTGGAGTATCTTGACGATTTTTACGAATAGTAAATTCATCCGTTACATAGACTGCATCAGTAGGAAAAATAGCTTGCCCGGATTCAGTTTCTAATAAGAAATTGTGATTTGGATAAACCATGTAATCTCTTTCTATGAAATTAGATAATCCGTTTTCTTGAATTTGAGAAGAAACATCCTCTAATAAGATGTTCTCCTCGGGTGATACAGATTTTGATTGTACATATGCAAGGTTTGCACTATTCTTAGGAACCTTATTACCAATACGAATAGCGTACCCTCGGTTTCTTTGACCACTGCGAACGAGATCTTTATGAGGTTGCATCTGCATGGTTTGTATCCTCCCATTCTTTTAACTTGTTTAAGATAACAATCAATTCATTATCTTTCTGATTCGTTTCTAGGACTAAAATCTCGTCCATTGTAACGCGACCGTCTTGGTTAAAATCTAAAATAGCGAAAAGCTCCTCATCTTCATATTTCTCTACTCCCTCATACATAAGGAGGTAGTTAATGATTTTTGTTTTTGTAGTTAATAAGTTCTTTTCATCTTGAGTTAATTGAACTTTATCTGGCTTTGAAACAGGACTCAACAGCATCTTGTAGCAAACACCGATATTGTTATCTTTGTCTATAATCCAAATATAATCCTCTATAATCTCACCTGTACGCTTCGCTTGGATATATGGAGCATGGTATTGATATAGATACTGTCCCGAACGTTTTTGTGCCTCAACTGCATCCCTTGAGATATGTCTAGAAATAAATCCTTTAGAAGCAATAATTTCTAAATTAGAGTGAGATAAAAAGTTTCCTTCATAATCAAGCGGTTCAATAATAAGTGTTGAGAAACTTGCTCCATCTGCATGTAATCGATCTGGTGTAGCTGTGATTCTAAAGCTATCTGTCTTATTTATTGTGTTCGTAATATATAAGAACCCTTCATGATTTTGATTTTGAATTGGATTCATATCAATCATTGTTGCTAGTTTCCTCGGTTCACCATAACGGTTTCCTTCTTGATACACAATTCTTTTCCCACCATCGTGTTTAGCGAAATCAATTCGATAACCATCAACAGCTTTGATATTGTAATCAACTGTGTAGGTATCGTTTACTTGATACGTTGCATAGAGGGTTTTGTTTTTTAATACTGCCTTTCTATTTGTGTGGAAAGAGAAATAAAACCTCTTACCATCTATTCTGTAAGGCTCACCTATTTTTTCTCCATCCTCTGTATGGATAGCAATATCTCTAAATTTCTCATCAAGGTTATTGTAAGCAACCTCAACGTAATCACTTTTGCCGTCATACTTGAATGGTTCTTGATTCCACGTTTGATATGCTCCTGTTTCATGATTAAAGAATGAAACTTTTTGCAACGTGTCTCCATTTTCTTTTTGAACCAGGATCGGTGAATGGTCAATTGGCGCTACAGGGATTTCAGACCAAGTAACATTCTGGCCACTAATTCCTCCATCAAATAAAGATTGCATAACTGCAAAAGGTAGCTGCGTTTTAATATTAGAAGCATCTGGTAATTTGTTATTGAACAGTGCCCACTCTTCTAAGATAACTTCTTCCTGAATAGGTGTTTCTTCATTTGCAAAAATCAATTCTTGAGGAGTTGTAAGTAAAAGCCCTGTATTTAAAGCTTTCGCATTTTCACCATTAATAGTTAACTCAATACCTTCATCATTCCAACTACAAAGGAATTCATATGACGTACTTCTTTCGAGTGTTTTAGGGATAGTAATTGAACTTGCACCAACAGTATAGGATAAATTAGTTCCACGCACTGCAAGAGATAGTTCATTTGTATCTGAGCGGAAAAGAGTTTGGTCTCTATCGATACGGTTTTTTGTAGTTAATTTTAAATAGATACTCCCTGCTTTTTTATCAAACAAGCTCTTTACTGGGAACTTTAATGATGACCCCTTACGAACTACTGAATCAGTAATACTAGAATTCGGTATATACGGTGTAGAATCAACTCGGTCTTCTAATTGATGTTTTCCTACAATAAGAATTTCGTCTGTTTGGAATACTAAGGTAATTGTTTGCGGGGTTAATAAATTAAAAGATTGCGAGATATAAGACAAATCTCCTTGTGAGATGTCAATCTGTTTTAAAATTGTCTCCCCGGATTTAATTAAGCACTCACCATTTCCTTGAGCATTGAATGAAAGTGTATGGTCTTTTGCAAGTAAAGAAATAGATTGAGAGAACGTTGCTTTCTTAGTAGTAGAGCCTAAGAGCTTTATGTACTCGTGATCTCCTATTTTAATCGTCTTAACCTCTACTCCCCCACTTTCTGCATTACTTTTCCATGCAGTAGATTGGGGTTCTTGTATTTCACAAGAATAAAAGATTTCTCCTACTTCACCACATACACGAACTTGGCCATTTACAAATAAAGCAGATTCAAATTTAAATACCGTTTTATTGTTTAGGTCAACTGTAAAATGAGATCCATTAGAAGAGATTGTTAAAATGTTAGAATTCAAAATATTATCCTTTACATCTACGACTCCATAAATCTTCTCAGAATCTTTTACAATTCCGCCTATATGTAACTTGTTTTCTTTATCTAAAGAAGTAAATAAATAGTTTCCATCACTTAAATATTTAGGGATTAATGCTACCTTTTCCGTCGGCTTGGAAAACGAGAATATTACTTTACTATCTTCATAGAGTTCATTTGAAATAGAAACATACCCTGCACTTTGGAACGTAATCGCGTTTGGAATTGTAGCGTGTTTAATAATTGTTCCCGGATTAGTGAACATTTCTGCACCACCTTTTTATTGATTTCTTTTGACAATCTAACCTTTACTTCTTATTAATGTCCATAAGAAAAGGAGAGGAATCTCTCCTCTCCCTAACTCATTTAGAATGATGTGGCATTAAAGACTTTAGACCTTTGCCAATCATCGTTCACAAATACAGAATCTCTAACTATGTTGCTACTAGCAGGTAATAACATTGTCCCCATTCCAGTTGGCCCCTTAACATACTCGATACCATCAGCTGTCGGCAATTCTTTTTCAGCTAATACTGTTTTTAATGGCTCAGAATATAGATAATGCTCTTGTTCTTTTAGATAGTAGTAACCTTTCTGAATTTCAGGATGCCAATTCTTGCTTGGATCTTTTCCATTCAAGGTACCTACCAAGAACTTCTTACCGTCAATATCTTGGACACTTGTTTCTACCCACAAGTCATTATCCTCTATAATGTAACTAATATTCTTATAAATTCCATCATATCCTTCAAAAGTTTGAGGTGTAGGAAGCTCTAGCTTAAAGTCTTCCGTTGGTGTACAGACCCCATCAAATACTTTCACTTCAGGTGAACGCCATACAATGTCTGTCCCCACCTTTTCAAAATAAGTTGTATCTAGATGAACTTTCACACTATCTACTTCACGACGTTTATAAACAACAACGTACTCTTCCCCTGGTGCAGGCTCTAATACTCCTGCCTGAGATGGAGACCAATCAATATAATTACTCTTTAATTTGAAGTCACCTGTTTTTAAAGTGTCGTTCCAAATGTGATATGTTACACTTCCGTTTTTTTTCTTACAAGAGACAATCTCGATAACCTCACTTAAAGGCAGTGGATCCATTCCATTAGCATCTGAACCTCTTACCATTTCAGCTGTAAAAAGTTCAGATGTTCTGTATGTAACTTCAAGAGGAAGATGTTTTCCATTCCAATCGATAGGAACAAAGGATTCATCAATTCTAACTCCATCCTTCTTATGAACAGAATCTTCAATAATAGAAATCTTATAAGGCATCGCATCTTCAAATTCTGCTTCAGGAGCTAATGCTGGCAGAATAATATTTGGAGGTATAATAATTGTATTACCTACTTTTAATTCCTCAATTGAATTATTAGCTGCCCTCAAATCCTGTACGTATATATCATATTTAGAAGCAATACTTTCCCATGTGTCACCATTTGCTACTACATATTCACGATCAAAATCCGAAAGAGTTGAAAGATTAAATTGTGTACGAACAAACTCCCCGCGGATATCATTGGCATTAATTATACCTGTATAAATCTTTTCTTCTGATGCCCAATCTACATACCCTCTTGGAGGAGTGTTCGGAACCTTGATACTTATTGGTTCACTTGAAAAGTCTGTAACGTTTAAGCCATGATTTTTATCATAAACTGAGTTATGACTAGATTTCTGTGTATAAACTGTACCGTTCTTAAATAATAGAGAAACATCGTCGTTCTTGGATGTGTTCGGAATTGTGATAAGCTGATCCTTTACCAATGTTGTATCTTCATTCAGCAGAATGTCCTTATTGCTTCCTTTAATTGCATTTACCGTCGTGTTATACATTTCAGCTACGTCATTTAATGTTTGTCCATTAATGACTTTGTGTACTTCGTTTGGCCATCCATTTTTAATGTAATAACGGTACTTAAGATTCGGCAATAAAAATGGTGTAAATGTAGAATCTAACTCTCTTTCGTAAGGTCTTAGATATTGAACCTTCCCTGCACCATATTGATAATGCATAAGGACTCCTGTTTTATCTCCAAATTCCAATTTCCTTTGTATAGCTTTTGCGATTACTTCATCAGATGCAGATGTAGATTTACCAGTTCTAGACCCTTTATTCTCCTCTGATTTAAGGTACAGCATAACATCCGAAGGTCTTCTTGTTTGGTCTGTAAGCTCATATTTTTGCTGAGCAGCAGTAATTTGTTGCTGATTAAATGGAATTTGATTTGAGATACTAGGATATTTGAATGGATAGTCACTAATTTTCTGAAGTGATTTTCTACCTGTACTTAAACCATCTACAGCAGATACATCTTTATTAATTATATTGACTACCTCTTTGTATAAAATATTTTGGTAAACATCTATAAGATCAACTATAGGTGTTCCCCTTGCTGAAGAACGTGTCATTTCTACAGTTAAGAAATATGGTTGAGGGGAGAACTTAATCGCTCGATCTTTTACATTCATTGGATTATCAATTACTTGAAGAAGGTTTCGAGGATCCTTCTGATTTGTTCTTGTTTTAGAGAAAATATAAGTTATCTTGGTATTACTTGCATCCTTCGGGGAGAATGCTTGTGTATCCCAACTTAATAGCGCAGTTGTCTTACTAAAATCGAACTTACTTCCTTCATTAATTGGGCCTAACGTTACACTATGGTTTGTGGCCTCACGTTTTAACCGAAGACGCTTTGTGTTTTGACGATAAGGTGCTGTTATTGGACCCCAGAATATGTTGTCTCGACTAGAAGAAGAACGAATATTCATTTCAGTACCAGCTGGTTGCTTCTGAATAAAACGTATCTTATCTACATGCTTGAATGACTTTCCAACACTTGTTGCCACCTGTGTCATATCAATTTTAACAGTGTAATCACCATTTTGGTCATATAATCCACTATCTTCTGAACGTAACTCAACCCTATCAACAATAGGGGAAGTTGCATTATCTGAAGATAATAAAATTATTTTTCCTTGAACGTAACGAACGTTTTTGTAAAGCGTTACGCTCTGTCCTATAGATAAATAATTCTGCCCTTGAATAAGTTTTTTGTTTAAAGTAATTGGCTCCCATTTCGACCATGTAGTTTTATTGGCAGAGGTACGAATCTCAATATTAAAATCACTTGTTCTTAATTTACCTCCCACAATGATTGCATCTGCTGTCGTATCAAGTGCTTTAATAATTACTTTGTAATCACCAAAACCGTAAGAGTCAAAAGCAATTTTATCTACCTTATTAGGGTTTGTTAGAGATAATGTATTGATTGACTTTGTTTGCTTCTCTACCCATTGGTATGCTTCTGCTACCAATTCTTCTTTATATAGCTTTGCTTCGATGTTCTGAGTACCCACATTTTGAAGGCGCACATGCACTTCTAAATTATCACCTGTAGCCACAAATTCTACAGGTGTATTAGCAGTTCTTGTTTTAATATCTTTTCCTGATACCGTCCATTTCGTTGAATCAATCCGTTTAAATTCCCTGCTTGTTGCTGCGTAAAACGTAGAAGGTAATTGTGCTTGGATTTTTGCATCAATATGATAGCTAAAAGGTTCTTGAGCATCAAATTCTTCTGTTAGATAATCTCCATAAAATGCTTTTAGTCGTCCATATAATGAACTAGAATAAAAGTTTCTTTGGTACTGTGCCAATCTGTGTCACCACCTTAAAAAAATAAGGGGGAGATTGCTCTCTCCCTATCGATATTTAACGTAAAATTGGAATGTATAAGCATCAAAACGCATGTAAGAATATGGGCCATACTCTGCCTCAGGGTGATAGAATGCAATTCCTTTAATCCACCCGTCACGTAATCCTTCACCAAACGACTTATTAAGAGAAATCCAGTGAGATTCACCTCGGTTGAAGTCTATTCTTTCAATTTTTTGATGATTAAACAATTGAGGTCCTTGAGATGCTGAAGGTAAATCCCATTTCCCTGCATAGTTGTGAGCCCATACATGAAGAAAACGACCATCATGTGGATATCCATGTTCAGTATTTCTTCTACGTATATAAAACTGAACATCTAGGATTTCTTTTCCCTGTAATTTTTGTCTCCAGTCATTATGATCAAGGAAGAACAAGCATTTATTATTACCCCATCTTGTTCCTTTTTTAACATAAAGACCGTCCTGTTTTTTGTTTTCAAGCTCTATCCATTCCCCATGAAACACTTCTCTATCATCGTACTCGTAACGCCATTCAGATGGATTTCTTACAACTCTACCGCTCTGCATTAAAATGACATAATTTGTACGCCATGTTCTACTTCCTACATTCTTTTGAACCTTCTCTAGAATTGGTCTTGGTTGTGTTTTACCACTAACAGTAGCCCAAGGTGATGCGCCCGCTCGGTTTACAGCTCTTACTTTTTCGACATATGTTGTATCTGGATTTAACCATTCATGAGGTGAGTCTAAGTTGTTCGTTCTTTGTATAGATGGGTTTGACCACCACGTAGGTAAATATTCATAATACTCAGCAGTAGGAACAGCATCCCAAACGAAATTCAGTTCGTGTTGTCCAGACCACGCCATACGAGGTTTTGGAGCTGCGGGAGGTTTTAACGGATCAATCTTTATATAATCTAAGATCCAAAACCAATCACTTACATGTCCATTTTTATCAAATACACGAACAGCATAATGGTAAACACCATCTACATTGCCCGTTACATTATGAACATAAGCTGTATTTGGGCCGTTGTAAATGTCGTAGTAAGACTGGGTAATCCACTGATTTGATAAATCGTATTGTTGAACACGTAGGTTATAACTTGCTACACCAAGGGGAACATTATCCACTTTGTAGGGTTTGTAGTAAGGCACTGATTGCTCTTTTCTTTTATCTACTGCAGAAACTCGTAAAACATAACGTGTTTCTTTTGAAGAAGAAAGATGTACAAAATTGATGTGATCCATTGGGATATTAATTTTTCTTCCAAATGATTCTACATCTTCTACTCGGTAAAATAATGTATGAGTACAAGCCTTATCAGTGAAACCAACCGCTAACTCAACCTTATAATACGAAACATCTTCTGAAAGTTCATTTAAAAAGTTAATCGTACATGTACCTGGTTTAAGATCTGAGGGTTGCCAGCTAACATCAACAGATAAATCCTCTTTACCATTATTATATGCACGTCCACTTTTTACATAAAGCGGTTCAAAACCTCCAAATGTTAGGTACACATTACTTGGTTCTCTTGGTGGAATTCTAATAAGACGGTCAAAGATTGTATATATCTTATGAATGTCTTGAGCCCCTAGACCATCTTCAATAAGTCTTTGAATTTCATCTCGATATGTATCTTCTTTTTTTGCAATTAACCATAGAATACTTTCGAGGTTTTCAAAATCGGTACGACTAGGAACAGTTTCACGAGTAAATAAAGCCAAAGCTTTTTCTAAGGCATCGTTTTCTTCTATAGAATCTACCACGTAATCCTCTAATACTGAGGCAGCATTTTCTCTAATCTCCTCAAAGTATTGACGAGTCCCGATGTATTCATATGCGTCTGGTCCATCTCGCCATACAAGTCCATCCTGTAAAAATACAGGTCCAAATTTAAATCTTTTTCTTCCACTAAAAGCAGTGGAGTCGTTAGCAGCTGTTACTTTTACTTCCCATTCATAAGTCTGCTCTAGGTCAAGAACACCCTGATGAAATGTTATGTCTGCTTGTTGATCTGTTCCTGTAGAGAAGGTAATAAGGGCTGTATTAGATCCCATTTTATATACCTTTACTTCTGCATTTTTCTGATAATCACCAGAGTTTTCTTTAATGAATGTCCATGAAAAAATCAATGAGGAAGGAACGTCTGGAGAAACGATGGAGTTAAAATTAGGAGATAATCCTTCTGGTCGTTTTGCCATTTACATAACATCCTTTCTTAGCGATCAAATACCGCTGGGTGAACTGGTTCAACAATCGCATAATCAAAACGAACTTTTACAGAAGATGTTGTAGCTAGTTTTCTAACACGTAGTTTTGTAGAACCGTCATGATTGAAGATCAAGTAGAATGTTTTATACTGTCCACTTGTATCAAAGTCTGTTCCGTTTAAAGTAGCTTTGTTAATAACTTGGTTTGTCTTTGAGTTAACTGCAGAAATCTCAACAACCGCATTAGAAGGAAGACTACTTGCTGATAATCTTACAATCGCAACATAACGACCGTAATGCATGCCATCTAATGGAGCATTTAACAGATCTGAAGCAGCAGTAGCACCACTTTCAATTGCTTTGTTTAATAATGTTTTTGAGTCAGCAACTGCAGTGTTACCAGTTGAAGATGCATCATTTGAATCAAACTCTCTTGTCCATCGAGTGTTTGTCTTCCCTAATACTTTCAACTCTGCATTTTGTGCAATCGTCCCACCTGTTGTTTCAGAAATCTTGTCATTAATCGCATCAGCTACTTTCGTATTTGAAGTTGATTCTACGTAGATGTCAGAACCGGTGATTCCCGTAGCAGTCTTTGTTAAATCAACGTTTGCCTTTGGAAGTTTACCCTGTACTTCTTGTGTAAGCATAATCTTCTCTGGCATACCAGGAATTCCTGAAGTGCTACCTAAGTGACGGTGTTGCTGAATTGTAGGATTTGTAGGCTTGTCCTTATCAAACTTCCATACTGGTCCACCGTATCGTTTATCGAATTCAGCATACCAATCATGAGTCTCAAGTGCGTCTATACGAGACTTAACGGTAGAAGTTCGTTTAAGGTTTAGTAGCACGTTTGGGTCTGTAATAGGTTTTCCGTTTACATCCTTTGGTGCAGCTGGCATTTGAGCTAATTCTCCTAGCATACGCTGTACTGCCATTACAGCATCTTGTAGAGAGTTTACATGCTCAGCCATATTATAATCTTTAAGGTTTGTCCATCTTTGCAGGTTGGGGTTCGATTTAGAACCACTTCGCTCGTCGAATAATTCTGGGAAACGAGTAAGAACTAAATCTGGGTAAACATTATTCCCAACTGCGTTTTGTACTGAGCCAGTTTCAGCCATATTTTATCCACTCCTTGTTAATTTGGTAGATTAAGAGATAAAGAACCTTCTCGGTTAACTCTTACTGATATACCTTGTGATCCTCTTGAGAATGATCCCTCTGTATCTATAACGGCAGAGAATGAACCTTTACCAAGAGTTACAGAACCGCTGTCTACTTCTACATCAGCTAACGTCGTTTGGGTCATTGTATTATTTAGAGTAAAGTCTTCATCTGTTGTTAATTTGTAAGACTGAGGCGTATCATTCTGATCGGTCCAATCCACTATAAGCTCTTCTAAAACAGGTGTCACTGTTCTATCAGCAGTTTTCATATCTACATGAATTTTAATTTGTGGCTCCTCATTATTATGAAGAGCATCTTCCCCGGTAACGATTTCCATACCAGGGGACGTATTGTCACTAAATGTATAACCATAACGATTGTCCCAAGTGATATGAGTTTGATATAGGAATTCACGTAAAGCTACTAATACGTAATGAAGCGGAATAATTTCAGAAGCCATTACTGTATATTTATAATCCTCTAAATCATACTCATCATTTGGTATTTTTCCTTTAGCAACTATCTTGTATTTGAATTGGATTTCTGGGTGATTCTCTTCAATTTGTTCCTCTGTTCCATGTAGTCCAACATAAGCTTTGAATTCTCGAACAGAAGACTCTTCTTTTGGAGCAGTTACTAATAAATCGTCACCGCTACCAATACCTGATTGTACTTCGTTATCTTTCCATGAAGCAGAGAAACCATCCCAGATATGAGGTAGATAATGAAACCCCATATTGTTTTCTTCAATACTACGCCAATAAGCTTCTCCCCAGTTCATATGATCCCAAGAGAAACCTAGATTGCTATTAATCTGATTTACGTATTGGATATATGTTTGAGAAGGTGTCCCATCTGTATTCATAAGTTTTGTTTGAACATACTTATCATCAGATAGCGAGCCTAATTCAACTTGAGATTTATCAATGCCAAGTTCTCTACTAATACCATTAATAATCCCTTTCTTTGTTGCTCCACCAGGATTCTTAAAGACATCTAAGATACGATTCTTAAAGTCTTCGTTTCTTTCACCTGGTAATCTAGAAATACCTAACAACATACCAAACTCGTCAAATACGTTCCAGATATGATGAAGCATATATTCATAATGAAGAGTATCTCCTACCTCAATTGCATCGAATGGTTTGAAGATATTATCCTTCATATAGTAATCCATTACTTTGATATACACATAACCTTCGATAGTATCAATCATGTAGGAGTTGTCGTCACTTTCAAAAAATATTCGCAAAGTATCAACTGGCATACAATCTCTTTTTACACCATCAATAACTAAACGAACGTGAAGATCTGGTGTTTCAACATCCACAACGTCACGAGTAGCAAGCGGAATCTTATAGCAGTAATCGGCTGTTTGTAAGTTTGCTGTACCGATGTACATGTTGTTCCAAGCTTGCTCTATGTAACGTTCAATCTCTGATAATTCAACACCAAATGCATCTAAAAATAAGGCCCCTATCGATTTCGGATCTTTGGCCATCTTCATCCATTGAGGAAGCATGGACATCATACTCGTTGTATGTTTGTTTAACAATGTGCCACCTACTTTCTATGCTACGTTAATTTTTCTTAAGAAGTATCGTTCTTCTAATGAAGGTTCTACATTCTTAATGAAGTACTCTTTTTCACCGACAACAAGTTTTTTAAATTCCATATCAAGAATTTGTTCGCTTGTTTCCATTACACGTTGAATAATTTCATTGATAATAATTGGAGAACCCATGTTTAATTGTTTCATGTATGCTCCAACATTTTGAACAACTTTATTGCGGATATGTTGTCTTTCAAGAGAAGTTGTTTTGGAGTGGAAAATTAAGTTGAGAGTAATGTCCACGGGATTGTATTCACTTGTTTTTACTTCTACATTCATGCCATAAGCAGCTACTTCAGATATAACGCTTTCTACACGAGTTAATAGATCGTTTTCAATTGGATAAACTTGAGGAGTAACATAACATGTAAACGAGCCTGTTCCTCTTGTAAATCTTTTAAACTGAGCATCAGCAACACCATCAATTCGTAGTGTTTTTAATCGTATAGCAATTAAATTTGCATTCTGTTCAACAGATACTTGATTAGAGATTCTTGCACGATAGTTATCGTCAGATTCGTCTCCATCACGAGTACAGTTTAACAGTTCACCAATAAGGTCTAAGTATCCACCTGTTGATGTTGAAATAAAGCCCATCTGAATAATTAATTCTAATTCATCATAGAAGGGACTAAATTCTTCTATCATTACTTCTGAAAACATTCGAGCAATGGAACCCGGACTTGTTTCAGTTATTCCACCTTCCGTTCGAAGTCGAGTTAAAACCGCTTCGAGCATTTCATCTTTTGATTTTCTCATTAACTGTTCACCTCATATTCTGATAACAAACCATGTTCTAAATTAAATAGAACTGGTATAACTAAATCTGCTATTTTTCTTCTAACAGTAATATAGAAGAGTATTTCGCTCGAATTAACAGGGACGGGTCTAACATTTAGATCACCAGGAAGTAGAAACTTGTCGCCAGTTAAACTTTTTTCAATTAGGGACTTTCCTAAGTCTCCTGTTTCTCTTGTGTTAGGAAGACCGATTAATTCCGATAAATCAGCCCCTATCTCCCGATGTATAAACCAGTCCGGATTGTCTGTTCTTAATCTATTGAGTATTACTTGCTTCTCGCTTAAGTAAGATACTTGCAATGGAATATCCCTTATTAATAATCCTTGTGAGCTATCTGTTGAGATATTTCCTACTGAATCGATATAGAGTAATTCATCAAAGTCATTGTAACTAGGAGAACCAAGCTCTAAATCCCCTTCAGGTGAAAAACGAAAATCGACTTTCATTCTTATCTCCTTCTTTCTAATACTTTTAGTAACTGCTTGCCTGCATCAAGTCGGTGGATAAGATAGTGACAGTTACCGCACAATACCGATAGATTAGTAGATCGATTGTTTTTCGATAGTTGTTTTCCATCCCATTCCTCGTATCCTTGTTCTTTTGCGGCTTCTACTAATTCTGTTATGTCTTGGCCCACCTTTATAGCCTTGCGAATTTGAATCTCCAACGCTTGCTGTTCTTGATAGTCGATATGATGAACTTCTACTAGAGAGTGCCCACAAATTTCACATCGATGACCATATGTTTCAAGGCCGATTAATCGATAGTCCATGACTAGCCTCCTCTCTTTATTCTTGAGGTTTCTATTCCTAGATCCTCAATCATAGATGTAACTTTTTCATCGTAATAGTGCTTTCTCTTTTGCTCTTGGAACAAGGGGACATTAATATTGCTTGGCCCATCTTGCAACATAGAAACCATTGAAGCTTTTGGAATATTTCTCTTTTCTCCTACCTTATCGCCATAATACAGATAAGGATTTAGGTTGTGATTATTCCAAATGAATCCGTATGGTTTTGTATGCATCCTCATTTCCTTTGTAGCAAAATGAATACTGTCACCATAAAAAATGATTCCATTATCTTTAGCATCCAATCGGATACCTGTGTCTTCATTCACAAACATTTCAATTGAACCATCATCGCAGAGTTTAAAGGTTGAACCTGTAACTGGATGTTTAAGTGCAATTTCGTCTTCACTGATAAATTGCCAGTTCTCCAATTCCTTTTCTAAACTCTTAGTTTTGAAGTTAACAAGTTCATTTTGCAGTACTTGTCGCCAATAAGGGTAATGAATGTCCTTATCTCCATCTCCATATGTCTTGTTTACATATGCTTCATTCATCGGAATCCTCCTTTCTAAAAAATACGGGATTGACGAATTGTTCTTCCACCGTATGGGCTTAGATAATTTTCATCACTATGATTTGCCTTGTACACTGTAGATATATAAGGTGACTCTTTTGATTTGTTTTTAAAAGAGATAGAAACCCTGTCACCATTTTTAACAGCTTGTGTAAATACGCCATCCCCATCTTTAGGTAAAGATACGTTTTTCATTGTTCGTAAAGCATGACTGTTTTCATCGGAGTATACTACTTCACATGTTAGTTTCGTATAATCCACTTGAATCACATAGCCTTCAATTGTTCCTTGTAATCTATTTAAAGACGGTACAACTACTTTACTGTAAATAGATTGGTGAATTGGACTGTTGAAATTCATTGAGTCACCCACTTTCCTGGTCCACCATAGATAGGAACTCCATCATATTTAATGTCTTTCCCTTTTGGAGCAATATCTATATGAATGAACCCTTTATTGTTTTCGAAGTCTCCACCAATCGCGATCGATCTCACACCTAATTGCCATGCACAGTCAGCAATTTCTCTTACTTCGTCTATGCTTCTGACAAGAATATCAATTGCACAACCTGCCTCATGAGGTGAAAGTTGACCAGGGTTACTAAAGCGGAAACCACTAATAACCTCAAAATAAGGTTTTTGTGTTTTCAAAAGCAAGCTTTCAAACAACCTTTTTGCGTCTGGAGAATAAAGATTCCCTTCATGACCATCATATTTTTCACTATGAATAAATCTTTCCTTATTTAAGGGAACCATTTTTTCATACTTGGTAGTTCGAGCCCAACCAACACGGTTAAGGAGAAAGTACTCTCTTGTCATGTCACCCTTCTTAAGAGAATCCCCTATGAATTGAACTGGCAGGTATGGGAAAGAGCTTCTGTATGTCTGATCAATTAGTTTTTCTTCTTCTGATAATTCTGCTCCATCCTTCTCATAAAGAGCATGCATTGGTTTTTCATTACCTTCTTCTTTCTCATCCGCTTTTGCTGAGAAGCTAGCCTTAGGTGTAATAGAATTTACTTGAATAGCTGAGGCGCTGCCTCGAATATCAACATAATCTTCGGGGTTCTTTGTAGTTCCTCTTCTGTTATTAACAAAGTCTGTACAAACCTCAAAGTGTAAATGGACACCGAAAGACTGACCTTGTTGCCCCATCATCGCAATATGTTGACCTCTTTTAACCGTATCGCCTGTTTTTACTCGTAATGTATCAGGATGCATATGTCCATAAATCGTATACAAATCATCTTTATGCTTAATAACGATCCAAGTACCAAATCCTCCTACACCGCTTCTGGCTTGCAAAACAACTCCATCACCTGCAGACAGTATCTTGCAGTTTGTATCGCCACGAGTATTAGGAGCTAAATCCACTCCATTATGGTTTGCTCCATCACGAGGTCCCATAACAGAAGTAAATCTATATGATTTTGGTTCTGCAGGAACGCCTAGTTCGCCCGAACCTGTGAAGTTACCAACTCCTCCCTCAGGTTCTTTTACTGCGTTCCCTTGGTCTTCAGGCTTTTTACTACCATCGGATACTTCTACTTCTTCTTCCTCTTCATCATTAGTTTTAGGAAGTTCAAATTTAGCAAGGTACTCTTTTCTTTTTTGATACTCTTCCTTACCCGCTTTAATTTTCTTCTTATATGATTCGAGATTATAGGTTTCTTTGTTTGTAGCCATAACTAAAATCACCCGCCCTTAATGTACCTGGTCCTTGATAAAATGGTAGATTATCATATCCCCAAGCTGATTCAGGACCAATATCAACATGAACAAACTTAGGACCAACCGCAATAGCTCGGAATCCTGTTAACCATGCAGTATCAGCTATATAAATTGCTTCTTCTGTTGAATCAGCATATATGTCCATAGAAATACCAATAGAATGAGAAGACTCTCCATCAGAAGGATCAAACCCTCTAGCTATTCTTAAGATTTTGTATCCAAGTCGATCTTTAAGAAGACGGAAAGCTTGTCTTGCTTCACTTGTGTAGAAATTCTCTTGAGGACCATTTAGATGAATAAACTCATGTGGAGGTAATGGGGAGTAATTTTTCTTCATGTCATAACTGGATGACAGTTTAAAGTCTTCCACATAGTTTGACCTTGGGTACTTTGGAGCAATAATTCTGCTCTCTTTTAATTGTGCAGTAGGGATACTTATCTTCGTTGCAAAATTTCTAGCGTGTTCTAATTCATCTTCTGTTGGTGGTAGCCTGAATGGTGTATCCATGACATCTTCTATTATCGGATCTTGAGAAAGGTCACAGCCTGCTGCATAATTCGCTTCAATATCTGAATCTGATACAGGTACTGATTGAGCAGAGAACTCACTTATTTTTGCCTTTCCTGTAACTAGATTCATGAACCAAGTTTTATCTACTCCACTACCAGGACAACTTTTTGGTTCTTGGCCATTAATTAATCCTTCACGGTGAAACTTTACACCATTTGCTTTCATAGCAAAGTACTTAGCGATAGCAACAGCGGACTCCAACTGTTTACCTTGCAATTTATCTTTACCTATATCAAAGTTACCTATCATTTCATACATCGCGGGATGATTAGAAGCTGTACCGTTATATCCTGTTGCACTACATGGAACAGATGCAATATCACGTCCAAGAATTACTTGTCCATCCACACCAATAGTGAAGTGTTGCGCGATATTATCCCAACCTCGGGTTATTGTATGGAATTTTTTCATGTCATCGTTTAGTTTGGTTAGTGTTTGACCTTTAGCCTTTGTATGGTCTGGATCATAGGTGTGGTGGACATAGATACCATTAATCATACTAGTGTCTACAGTGTTCAAAAACTTAACTACTTCATCACCACTTGCAAATATTTTTCCGTATTCCCATTTTCCGCCTGTTCCTTTACCACCAGCGGATGATGAACTTCCACCACCACTACCGCCACCAGATAAAACATCCAGAGTTAACATTGTATCTGTGTATGCGTCTCTTCCAAAACCTTTATACATTGCAACTACTTGGTTCGCATAAACATATCCACCACGATAAACCTTATTTTTCCCGTCAAAAGGCACACTGAAACCGTTATATAACCAAGCAACCCCATGACCGTTTTGTTTTAACTCAAATCCTTTACTCTTAAATTCTGCATATGGATTTTTACCCCTAGAGATAACGCCTCCAGCATAATTATGCTTATCTTTAAGAATCATGCATCCTACATAGATATTATAGACTGGATCACTGCATGCTCTTCCAAAGTCTAACTTTAGATTTCCAGTAATATCCTTTTCTGTTTGCATCAACCCAACACAGTTAGAAGAGTTTGGGGTCGAATCGTGTACTCCACCGGATTCCGTTGCCATAATTACTTTAACCAATAGAGGATTTACACCAGCTTTTGCTGCTTGTTCTTTAATATGCTGATTCCATTTATCAGTACCAGCTATCTTACCTTTAATTCCATTTTGGTATACTCCTCCGTTTAGAAGTTTGTCGGTGTAAACATCTGGTCCAGTATACTGAGCAACCGTAGGCAATTCTCCATTGAAGTTTACTGAACCGCCACCACCTGATACTGCAACTTCTCCGCCTCCATCTTTTGGCTTGTCTTTTTTCTTTTTAAGTGAGAAACCCTCTAGAAACTTCTTACGTTCCGCATATACTTCTTTCGCTGCTTTTATTTTCTTTATATACAATTCGATATTATATGTTTGTTTGTCTTTTTGTGCCATATAGCTATTCCTCCTTATTTTGATAAACTAACCATTTATTTTGATTTTCGCTATAGTTAACACAGAAAAAGAAGAGGCTATGCCTCTTCTTTCGTTATATTATTGCTGTTTCTTGGCTAACTCATTAAGTTGATGAGCTTTCTCAGTTTTTGCATATACACCTTCTTCCCCCCCTGAATCGGTAAAGAAGTTAGCTATTTCTATAAATGCGTTACCGAAGAACTCTGCATCCTCATCGTCATGGAATAATGTTGCATTGAACATCTTATCATATCGACCTGGTGCATCACCATAAATCATACCTGCATGGTTATTAATACCTGCTGTTAATTCTTTCCCTCTATAAGTTAATGGCATTGCCACAACACATTGAAGGTTTTCCTTAAAACGGCGATAGTGTTCAAACAACATTTCCGTACCAATCCATATTGCTGAATTAACAATGAATCCTAGTGGTGTGAAAGAAGCTGCTCCTCGAAGCGAATTCACTACTCCTTTACCAATCTTTGCTATATCATTAGAGCTTGATAAAATCTTTGCAAAAGCTGTTCCTGATTGCAAAATAGCCTTTTTACTTGTGTTTTGGATAAATCTTATTTTATCTTTTACTTTGCCTGTGACTTTTTGTAAGTTTTTATTTGCTTCTTCAATTTCTGTTGCTAGTTTCTGCTGGAGAGCTTTAACATCACCATCTTCTTTAGAGATGATCTCATCAAGTGTTTTTAGGATTTTATCCATATCCCCATTATTATTTGCCATCCTTACAGTATGTCTGAAACCTTTTGTTGATACCCATTTTCCTACATTAGCAGGGATATTCTTAGACTTTGTGATCCACTTGCTTAGGTTTCTTCCGGCTTTATTTGCTGCAGCACGTATTGCCAGCGTAGCAGCTATTGACTGCCCAAAACCCGCATACCACTTACCCATTTCAATAATTACTTGGTCATCGTTTACTACCAATAAATCTGGTTCGATAGAAGTAATGAATCCTGTTTCCATACTGAAATGATGTGTTACTGATTTAATTAAAGCATTTCCTTGCATGTCACTAATTTCATCATTAATATACATCATGTCATACGGTTTAGCAGTAGGATCTCCTAATACTAATAGATTTCCTTTATACATATCTTTCATACTATCTCTAAGTGTAGAGTGTCCGAAGTATGTGGCCATGACTTCCGAGGTATAAAAGTCTCCAAACTTTGCTACAATGTCTGCTTCTACTACTCTTGTTTTTTGCTTGTCAAAACGAATATCCGCATCTGCATACAGTACAGGCGTTTGTTTTCCGTCATAGTTCACAATAACATTTGTGAAAACATTATCCTCACTAGCTTTAATATTATTTTCAATAATATCATAAGCCGACATGTAAAATTTATTTTGCATATATGGTCGTCTTGCCTCACCTATAAGGTATCTTTTCCATGTTTTATTTGCGGCATCAAATTCATATCGAGAATCATAATCAAATGCACAGCGCCAATATGGTTTTCCAAAGAATAATGTGGAGCGTAATTCAAATGGATGAACAGCGGCCATATAGTCTGGAGTCGAATATGCAATTGTTTGAATAATATCCCAAACTGTATTGTTATAGAATTTAATAACTATGTTATCTTCATCACCAGGGTTAAAAATCTTAAACTTATTTTCCCATAGACGTTTCCAGCTAAAATCTTCGAAAATATTATTTCGCTCGCCGTTAGGATGTAACCATTGTGAGAATGTGGGGGTTCCATTAGAAGAATATATATTTTGAGCAACTTCTCCATACTCATCGTTGAACCATAATAGATTACCCAAGGGTTTTGAATCGGTTGAACTACTTGAGTTTACATCGAATGGTTGACCAAAGTGCATGATTCCTAGTGGATTGTCTTTAAACAACCGTTCATCTACTACGCCATTCATAAAGTCTTTGAACCAACTTCCTTTTGAGCTCATAAAGCTACAAATTAAATCTCTTGGTTCAGTTACTTGGAATAATCCATCATTATTATCATCAGGATCACCAGATACAACGTTTCCTAATTCAATTCCGTCACCTTGAGCAACGATTTCAATTACGTCACCAATCTGAAGTTCTGAAATCGTACCATTGAATACAATTGGTAAAGCACTAGCTGTAGACCCATATCCCATTCTTAAATGGATACGCGCTCCTGTTTCTATGAAGAGATTCTTATTAACTTCATTTTCTTTTTTCTCAATTAAATCTTGAGGTATTTCATTCCAAACATAATTATCCCAAAATTTTAACTCACGATCCACATAGTCCACATCCGTACGTCGAGTTGTTAAGTTAGAATAAACATTAGTCATTGAGATGACTGCTGTATCTGCAGCTATTTTACGAGAACGGTGAACATCAATACTTTTAATAGCATTGAATCCGTACATGTTATCCCAGAATTTATACTTCCCGAAATAAGCACCTTCATGGATAATAAACATCTGGAAACCTGGGAACGCACGAAGCATTCTTCCACGTTGATCATGGTACCTTAAATCATAGAACATTTCTTCATAAAGTACACGCGGATCAACATCATTATACAAACGAGTATCTGTGGCTTGTGTTGAAGCAGTAGCTGTTTCATTAACACCACGAATTGCCTCGTAAAGCTTTGTAGCCTTCTTCATGATTTCTTGAGAATATTTATAACCATTTTTGTCTGCTCTAGGTCCCGATACCTTGTCTGTAAGACCATCAACAAATTCACCAGATTTGCCACCAGTTACCCAGTTCAGTGGATTATATTTCGATCCAGCAACTCCATCTACAACCTTCTCAAACATGCTATCATTCTGTTTTAGTTCGTATAAGAACTTCAGATGTTTTTCATAAGTAGTGTACAATGATTCCTTATCCATTTTTTCAAGGTGTACTTTCATTACCTTCTTAATTTCTTTCTTATTAGAATCAACTTTTAAGTTATTTTCTTTTAATACTGATAAATCATAGTATTCAAGTTCAAGAAGTTTATCAACATAGTCATCTTTGTTTCCATTACCAATTGTAATGAACTCGTCCATACTTAAATTTGCATATGTCTTATACACATCTTTATTGTAACCACTAAATGTATTAAATGGCTTAGTCGCATAATGATTAAATCGGTTCATAACGCCGCTTGCCATAGAGTTATCTTCGATGTCTTTAGCCGTTTTAATTGTTGCATCCGGCTTTTCATATAGAGCAAACATTCCATCCCAAGGGCGACAATAAGCTTCAAAATTCATATAGTCTTTATCTAACTTAATCAACTTCTCGTAATGTTCTGCGAGTTGCTTAACTGCTGTTTGTAAATTGTATCTCCAGTTATACATCAAGCGTTTTACTTCATCAACCTTCATGTCGGCTGAAGAAACATCTACTTGAGCTAATCCTACACGTCCGGATTTACTTACAGAAGGTTTTGTTCCTTTGAAATGCTTCCACTGACTTGTTTTATCAAGGAATGCTTTCATAAGTGTCATGAATCTCTCTTTTGTGATTTTTAAATCTGTTTTGTGGAAATCATTCGACTTAATACGTTCTGATTTTTGCGGTGATTTAATAGTGTCTTTTTGGATTAGCTTAGTAACACTAGTCATATCAGAATTGTGTAGCTTATTACGATTTGCTTCAAAACTTGCAGAATAAAGAGCATCTGCAGGTTCATAAGAAACCAGTTTTTTAGATGAATCTGCATCTTTTAAATCTCCACGACACTCTTCAATGAATTCAGGGGCTGAATAGTACTTCTTGAAATACTTATCAACTAAACTATTAAGCTCTTGGTAGATAAGCGCTTCATCACCACTAGGGTCTTTAGCCAACGTACCATAATCATTTCCACCATCAGGGAAAAGTGTTTTCCATTCTTCCATAGTTGGGAAGGTTTCGTACGCAAATTTATCATCTTTTTTCTCTGTTAAAAACTTTTGAACTTCTGCGTTCTTTACTGCAGCAGTACCACTTTGATCTGCTATAACAGTTCCTGCTGATGTATTTGGTGTATCATATTTCACAGTTTCTAACGCTTTGCCCCAACTAAACTTCCAATCAAGGGGCTCTACACCTTCAGTATCTTGCATTTCCTTAAGTTTTTTCCAGTCTTCTTCGGTAGTATCAAACAGTTTTTCAGACATATTGCTTGTATAAGCAGCTACACCTGTAGCATCAAACATGTTTACCTGATGATTTCCGTTGTATGACTCTTCAATTAACTGTCTTAACGTGCTACCTGTAGAGAAATAGAAGTCTGGGTCAAGATATGTTCCTTTTGTTAGATTTTGATACTCTGTTACCCCTGCATCCATCTCTGGTAATACAGCATTAATTTCAGCGTAAGTTGGGAGTTCCATATCTGGATAAACTTCCAGTTTGTGAAGTCTAGCTTCAATCAAACGGTCATTCATAAATGCCATTTTATTAGCCTTTAGCTTTTCAGAATCCATATGTTTACTGTTACCAGGTAAATCTTTTAGTTCCTCACTTTGACGTTGTGTCTTATTAAACCCAATACCTTGAAGCATAATTTGATATCTTCCAGGATAGTTAGGAACTGTATTTACAGAAATACCTTCAAACATTACATATCGAATACCAAATAATTGTGCAAGATCGTTTTCAATACCAATATATCCGTTTGTAATACCCTGATTATATGTCTTAGCGTAGTAATCAGAAATCGCAATAAGATTATTAAAATCTCTTGCACCACCTTCATCAACTTCTAAGATTAAATCAATATATGGGTCTCCACCTCCCATAAATTGTAAAGTTGCAGATTCACTGGATTGAACATTAGACATGCTAAACTCATTTGAGAAACGAGCATTGATAGAAATGGGGATAAATCCCCCAGATATTGGGTACTCTTTCATTGGAATCACAAGTTCAGTAGCTTCAATAATTTTCATATTTTCATTGAAAGCATCCTCGTACTTGTTTATTTCTTCTTCCATCGCTTTTGTACCATTAGCAATTTTTTTCAATGTCTCTATCACACTAGACTCAGCAGGAATACAGAATTTTCCTTTTGCATAAAACTTCTTGAATTGACTTTCAAGAAGTTTTTGGTTACCTGCATCTTTAAGTTTCTTTAAGATAATAAGACCGCTTTCTTCTTTTCCCTTGTATTGTTCTTCTGAATAATCCACTGGAGGGTCTTCATCATAGTAATTGAGTATTGCGGATACATCCGACCAATCAAATCGAGTCTTAAAGTATACACGAGATTGATATGGGATAAAGATTTCCTGGTCAACAAGATTGACAAACGAACCTTTGTATTTACCATCATAAATTTCAGAAAACATTTCCGCTCCTTTAACTAGAACATTTTCTGCTTTTTCTGTTTTTAATTTGTATTTCTTTTGGAGTTCTTTGACCATGTACCAATAGTTAACATCACCAAAACCTTTTCGAAGGTCATCAATAATCATTTCTTCCTCAAACTTAGAATCTTTATAACGTTTATACTGATCCAAGATTTCGTTAACAACAGATGCATCTGCTTTTTTATTTTTGTAATCCTGATTCTTTGTCTTTAAATCACTTCGTCTTTGCTCTGGAGAATCTGCATTTTTCATATAATCAATAGCGTGCTTTCGTGTAGATAGGATAGTTTCATCAGCAAGAGTGAATTTGATATCACTTTTAATTGGACCTTCTAACCCTTTGAAGAAACGATACTTGTCTCCACGATTCGATAGAGATTGATTATAATACCATCTTAACATTGGATAATTTATAGAGTCTCCCAATGTGCTTTTATCCATTAAGTATGCTTCTGAATTAAATTCAACAAGCGTTAACTTGGCGATTAAGGACTCTGGGAAATTAGGGACTGTTGTTACTTCAATATTCATTAAAGCTACATCACGAATACCTAACACATCATTAATGTAGTAGTTATCAATTGGAAGAAACGGCGCTTTAGAAAATTGTCCAAGTAATGGTCTAAGTCCATCGACATAGAAGTGCTTAGCTTCTTCTCCTTTTGCATATTCTTTCTTCCACGGATATTTCTTACCATTAATTGATTCAATATCGTGGAAATAAAGATCCATACTTAAAGTAGTAAGTGTTTGACCACTGTTAACTAATACAGAGGATTTTGTACGAAGTGCTTTTATTTTTGAGATATTCGAAGTTTTGTTTATCTCAATAGAAGTAGGCGGTATTGTAAGGATAACATCCCCAATCCTAACCTTTGAATGTCTTTTTAAATCATCTATTGTTTTTATTCCATCTGTAAAAACAGGCAATCTATCATCGTAAGGACTAAAGAAATTTAGCGCGTTATCAATTGGGCCTGTTGTACCTTTGATGTTGCTTGTTTCAGGATTGAAGTCTTCATCATACGGTTTGTCACTACTAATATCAGGAGTACTATCTCCATTATTTGAGCCTGCTGAAGGAGTACCAACTCCTATACTATATGCTTTTAAACCTAATTCAGCAATCCAATACCACGGATTAAGAACTGTTAAAGTGTTGGCAGACTCAAACGGATAGAGACCGAGAGGAATATGCGGGAATTGCTCAGATTTGGTTACTAAAAGGGATTTGTTTACATGAACAAATGTTATATCTTTCTTTTCATCTTGCTTAACCTTATCTAGCAAAATATCAGCACTTTTCTCATTTGTTGCATAAATATCAGCTATATAAAAACCAGCTTTTTTATCCATTAAAGGTGCATCTCCACCTTTTTTACGGTCAAAATGAATAAGGACAAGTGGTTTTTGAGCTGCTTCTCCCCCCAAGATTTCCTTGTTGTATTTATACGCTTCTTCTCCAATCGTGTACATATCCTGCATTGTAACCCCATATATTTTTCCTAACTTAGTATTTCTAGGGTTTTTGTAGGACTCTGCTCCCGGTTGAAATATTTCGGGTGTTTCTACACCGTTATATCGAATTGTAATTGTTTGTTCTACTTTCAAATAATCGGATAAAAAATTAGATAATTTTACTAACTTCACATCAATTGTATCACCGTCTATAACTTTTTCTAATCTTCCAACCGCAATGTAGTCTGAAGAAGCAATTTTCTCTTCACGTCTCTCCATTACATTAAAGGATTCACTATTTTCTTCTACCTTTTGCTGAGCTAATTCTAACGGGTTAGAGCGCACTTTTTTTTCGTAGTAAAAACGAGCATTTGATAATAGCCTATGAGAATTGTAACCACAATCCAGATAAACAATTTGGTCACGCATCATTATGACTTCCATCTCTCTATTATTCTCAATTGAATAAAAACTAATGTCTACGGGGTACCGAGATACTTTCTTTTCGACTTCTGAAAGGAACACACTAAATCTTGGGCTTGCAGTTACATTCCCTTTGTCACCTACATTAATAAATGTGTAGTTTTCATTTATGTATATACCAACACGCCAAGGCGCATTTTTTCTAACTCTTGTTAGAGAGGTAATTAATATTTTTTCTTTCAATCTGGTCACCTCTTTTTCTGTATTAAAACAAATGAGAGCTAACAAAATGTTAACTCTCATTTGTCTATTAATATGCATAACCCTTATTCATCGCATTTGCAATAGCGCTCTCTAACCACTTGCTGTCAATTTTTTTCGAATTATCATTTACGTTAACACTCGTGTTCATTTTGACATTCGACATTGCCATGATTTCATTGTTTATCATCGCTGCTAGATTATTATGATTCATTCTCTTACTAGCTGATGCCTTTACAGAGATGTTAATGTACTCACCATTTTGATTAGGTGTTATACGGGCCGTAGGAGACCCTAAAGTTTCAGGTGCTACTGGTGCCATCTCTTGCAGGCCTTCTGGTGTTGGTGTACCTTTCATTAGAGCACTTGTCGCCCATAATTCATCAAATCCTATAGACCCCCTCCCAGCTAAACTTGTAGCACTTCCACTGAATACTTTCTTACCAACAGTCGCAATATCTGATAGTGATTCATACATCCCATTATGCAATGCATGATGAAGTGGCATTGCTTCATTCAAGAAAAATTCTGGCTCAACTGCTCTTCTTTTATCCATCACTTCTTCTACGTTTTGACTTGAACCTTCTGCCTCATCAAATGGTTCTTTTTTTGATTCTTTCATCTTCATAAACTCCGCAGATATTCTCATACTTGTATTATCTATACTGCCAATTGTAGAAGAAATAGCACGAGCTAGAATTGATTTTTCTTGTTCGGCTTTACCAACCCCGGGTTCATCATTCTTAGCTGTTCTCCAGTCATTATATACACTGGTACCTTTAAGTGGTTTACGATTTTTTTCGTATGCTCCAGCACCATATAGATTTCCAAGAGTGAGGTTCTCAGCGCTATTTTCTGAGAAGAATGCTTCAGAAGCATTGATTACATCAACTGCTAATTTGTTATTTTCCTTATCAGAATCACGCAATCTTATGATATCATTCACCACAGTAGTTCTTTGTTTCTCATCATTCATTCCGGAAGGAGTTAAAAACACCGCTAAGTTATCTCCACTAAAATTCCCAGAAATACGCTTAACCATACTCGTTTTTGAAGTTGAATCACTAAAATTTGCAATATGCTGAGAAATTCCTCTATTAATTTCCGTTTCTAGAACTCCACGTCGCGTCACTGTATCGCTTGAGGAAAACTTATCTGTTGTAAACAAGTCATTGTACTCTTCTGTTTTTCTAATAATAGAAGTATAGTAGCCTTTTAATGTATCAAGGAATTCTGTTTTCTCAACTAAATTAACATTACCAGGTAGTTTCATTGAGTTAATATCCAAAAGAGGAATGTATTGATTTGCTGCAAATTCTGGAAGCTTCAAGTATGCCGTTCCTTTTGTTCTAAGTAAGTGTTCTTGGATTTTCTTACCTTTAACACCAGGATCTAAATTAAATTCCATCAATCCAGCGTTAATAACAGTTTTTCTGTAATCCTCAACATTGAAAGGTTGGGTATAATCAAACTTTTGTGGAATTGCTTCAAATGAATCCTTACTTACATGAAGTACACCATCTTTCCTCTTTGCATTTACATCAGTCATTAGCCTCGTACTATTAGGGGTGTAATCAATAACTACATCTCCTGTTTTAGGTTTCCAATTATTTTCATAGTTACCAACAAACTTAAACATTTCATTAAATACTTTTTGTTGTGCTTTAATTTCTGGCTTTACTTTAGAACTATAAATCATATCATGCATAAAGTTAGAATATATAGAGGATTCTCCCGGAACATATAATACCCCAGGCTCTTTAACCGTGTTCTTACTATGATTAATTCCACCCTGACGATCCCAAGCCTCATAGGCCATTGTGATGTCAGCAAATACTTCACGGTTAAGACCTAACTTCCTCATCCACTTAGATGAAAGCTTCTCACGTCCTTTATAGTCTAGCTGTTTTCCATTTAAACCAAAATTAGAATCCACTACATACTGGCCATCTTTATTAGTTGTTTTAATACCAAGCATTTGTTCAACATCCTTATAGAATGAAGATAACGCTCTTTCTTCAGTAGCATAGTCAGTAGTGATTTTCTTATTCATTACAGAACCACTGAATTGTTGACGAATTTGAGTATCGTAACCACGGATTAAGGCCGGTAAATCAGTAGAACCGTCCTTTTCCACTTGATGAGAAATCACCTGTTCTACCCCTTCTACGCCGTATAAATCACCCATAATATCACCAAGCATTGGGGTCATAGTAGCACGGAAACCACCCTCAGTTACCACTTTAAATCCATGTCCTGTTTCACGTTGTCTACCTAATACAAGCGATTTTTTATTGATGTCATCTACGTTGAAGCCAAGGATAGATACTGTATCACCTTTCTTAAAACGTTTTTTATCAATAATTTTATTTTTGATATTGTTAAGTTCATATTTTCCAAGAGTAAGATGATTTCTCTCATTGAACATAGAATTGATATCAATCTCTAATGGTTTATTAAAAGCGATTCCTTTCTCTTTCCATAAACCATTACCAAGACCTTGTTTTTCAGCTTCTTTTTCAATAGCTACCTCAATATAGTTGTTGAACATTACTTTTTCGGCGTTCATATTGATACGAACCTCATCCATTCCATCAAAAGCCTTCATTAACTTGTAATCCATAAATGCGTAACCTTCACTATTAGAAAGCATCCTTATGTCTAAAGACTCCTTCATTTGTCTTGCTTCTACAGGAGAGATTTGTTTTTTTAATTGAGCTGTGTCAATCATACTCTTATATTTCATAATAGTGTTAGCATCTTCCAGCTTTAATGCAATTTCTTCATTCGTCATATAACCAGTTTGCATTGTAATACCACGAACCTCATTTGCATCATCAAGAGCTTTGAATAAAGCTGATGAAATAAAACTATTTTTTGTACGAAACGATTGATTTTTACCCAAGTTACGTAACACTTTTGATGCAACTTCGTGGTCTACCTTTCGGTAATTGATTAGCTTATGTGGACTCTCTATTGTTTTAGCATAGTAGTTACCTAATGCCATGTAAGTACGAGCGTTTACATTTGTAGTCCCAACAAGCTCTTTTGAAGCTGACCGGTTATTAATCCCAACCAAACTTCCTTTTAGTCCAGAAGCGCCTTTTGCAAAATCAAGAAGTTCTCCGGCAATAGCGTAATCTTTTGCCCTCTGTCCCATCGCTTCAAAGAATGTAATTCCTTTTTCAATTGCATTTTGAGCAATAATGTCGGCAGAAGCACTAATTCCTAATCGTTTAGAATTTGCACGATACCATGACTCTGCATATCCTGTGATATCCCATTTGCTTGAAAGGAATTCGTCACTCATAACCGATTTGCTATCAAACATTTCCCTATTATCAAAGTGTAATTTACGACTTGCATCAGTAGGCACTGAATTTATTTGTCTTCCAATACGGTAACGTAGCCCTTGTCTTATTTGAACAAATGCATTATTGCCACCTATACTTTCAGCTCTCTCAGACAGCTCTTTGGCTTTCTTAGAATAATCAAGAATCATATTAAGAGCATCTGTTACCGATGTACTATGATAAGCACCTTTTACACCAATACCAGAACGAATAACAGAAGCTTTTTGGTTTCCACCGTATTTCACCTTCATGTTCTTATCAAAGGATGGAAGCTCAATAGTTGCTAATCTAGGGTTTCGAACCAATTCTTCATATGTCTTTACTTTACTTAAATCCATAATACTCTTCTTACTAGCTAAGATAAGTATAGGATTACCACCGTCCATAAATCGAATTTGAGTGTTGAAGTATTCGCTGTAAGCTGACATGATTTTATCAACAAGTTCTTCGTACTTAGCAGCCATACCGCTTGTCTTACTAATTACGTTTAGATCATTTATTCCATGTGTACCAAATTTTTTCTCAAATAATCTCTTAATACGGTTATCTTGCTCTTTTAAAAATTTCTTTAATGAACTATTACCGTTTAATAATTCGTTAGCATTTTTGTATGAACGAGCATTTTCAATACTTTCACGCATAACATTTGGTAGATGCTTCATCAAACCTTTAATTGCAGTTACACGGCTATTTGTCATCTGATTGGTTACTTCACGAACAAAATTGTCTGTACCCATGTTTTCTATCTTTTCACGAACGAGGTTTGACATCTCATTCAGAGCTATTTCAGTTTTATTTCCCGACATAACTTCCTTCTTCATCTGATTCACAAGATATTTCACATCATTAGAGGCTTTTCTATCTTGTGAAATTTTGAAATTATTAATGATTATTTTTTGCAATTCATCAATACGAGCTAACTTATATGACTTTTCCAGATCCCCAATACAATTCCCTCTTCTGTCGTTAATATAAGAACTGAAAGAAGCTTTAATTGAATTCGTGTCTTTTGCATTAAATATTGTATTGTCTTCTTTATCAAAATTAAAATTAAAAAATTTATTTCCTTTAGCAGTTACTTGAGCTTTATTATCTCCTTTCTCATCTAACTTGTTTTTAATGTGGCGCAGTGCAATTAACTTCTGCTCGTCATTTAATCCTGAATCTTTGAGAGTACTAATAGCTGTTCTCCAGACATCTCTTTCTCCCTCTAATCGTGCGACCATATAAGGGAATTTCATAGCTAATTCTTCTGTCCCACCATTTTTGATAATGTGTAATCTCCAGTCAAAATCTTCTTCAACACTACCCGCTTTATCTAGATAGTGATAGTACTCCTTCATTTTATTCCATCCATTAGTGTTGAACATTCGTTCATATTCACGAAAAGAAGCGTCATATTTTATCTTTAAGTCACGCAAATTTCTAGAAATTGCATCATCCATTGGCATGAAAGAACTATGAATTTGCTGTGCTAATCCCTCCTGCGTTTCGGACATTAATAAAAGGACTTTCCCCTTTATATCTTTAGAATCAAGCCTTACGCCAAAACCTTTTTTATCTGCACCTGTTAACGCTACATCTTTGAGGAATTCTTGAATTACGAAGGTTTCATTTGAAGGGAGTAATGTCTTTAAATTTTCTAACCGAGGTACTATGCTTTCCTTATTTTCACCAATTTCACCCACAAGATTGTATTTGTGTTTATCTTTGTCAAAGTAACCTCTTTGATAAGAAAATAATTCCTTACCTATTTCTAGAGTATTTTTCTTTATTGCTGATGAAGAAAAATCATAAGTAGCAGACTTTTCTGCTCCCTCAATAAATGATTTGATTTTTTTGTGAGTAAACCCAGCAATATCAATATTTGCTTGAATATCATTTTTTGCTAAATGATATAGATATGAAGGGCTTTTCCTTTCAATTGCTACTTTACCCGCTTTAATTTTCCTTTTCGCTAAAATAGCTTGGTAAATATGTTCTTGACGTAAACTAGCACCAGTTAATGAATATGGATTTTCAACTGTTGCAGAGTATCCATGAAAAAAGTCTAGTGAACTTTTCGCTGCATCTGCAAAGAATTTTTTTGTACTTGTGTCCTTTATTATTCCAAGAATGGCTGGTAAATCGTAGTGATGGATATTATATCCTCCTAATTTTGCATTACTAGACATAATATAGCCTTGAAAAATAGATAAGGCATCTTCAAGTTTTGTCCCTTTATGAAACAGGTTATTAAGACCACGTTCAATTACTTCTATTGTATTTCTTGTAAAAGCCGTGTCTGTAGGAAGAACACGTGAATGCCCTAATAGAGACATATAGGATTTCCCATTACTTGTTGCACTCTTAAATTTACTTTCATCAGAATATTTAGTTAGATCCAGTAATATACGATGTATGTCTTGTGAAACTGACATGATCGGATTTTGCTTTAATTTATTAATTTGCTGTTTTAATTGGGAATACGCATCCTTTTCAGGAGCGACTGCCATTGAAAGAATAGCCCCGTTCTTTTTAACAAAGTCTTTTCCATTAAACTTAGTTCCACCAAAAGATAACCCAGTCATAGCAAATAGGTCTAATCCTTTACTACTTCTCATGTGTTCAGGCGTTCCAATTGCTTCTATATCAAAGAATACTACATTGTCTTCATTTTTTAATTTTATAAAAGGGTCTAATGCTTGTTGAGCATTTACATTAAAACTATTTGGAGTACGAGCCAACTCCCAAATACCTAACGAACTTATACGATTATCTTTCGTTAATTCATTATATGTTTGAGCTATTGCACTTTGTCTGTATTTAAACGCTGCACGTTCAGTTTGATTTTCTATTCTAATTTCACCAAAATCTTCTGCTGATTCATAATCGGGTATTAACACCCTGTTTTTAATAGGCACTCTTTTAATATCTTCCATAATACCCTCCTAATAAATAACGGCGCTCGTCTAAAAAGACTGAACGCCGCTTAATGTATTCTAGAATAATGAGGAATGTACTCCCGCATTAAGACCATCTAAAATTTCATTTTTCACATCTTTCATGATGTCGATGGAAGTATTGATTCCACCTGGTCCTTCACCATAAGAAGTAGTTAATTGAACATCTACATCTGATAGTCCCATTCCTAATAACACATCACGCAAGCGACCGATATTAATCAAACTACTTAAAGAGTGTATTGGAATTACTTTTTCTCCTGTTTTTTCCGCTCTAGTTTGATTCTTACTCCAATCACCAGAAGTAATTGGAGTTCCCCCCTTCTTCTGCATAACCTTGATTTTTATACCATCAAGATTTGTGCTTGCGTTCCATCCAGCCCAATTTTCAGTTGGTAGATAATGAGTATTAAAATAATCTTCAATGCCTTCTTGTTTATCTACTTTAAGCCCCCAACTGTCCTGTAAAATTCCTTTTGTGTCTTCAGGAACATATCCTAGAATCTCTTGACCTTCTTTACTGCTATTCGTCTCAAAGAATCGAGGAATATATTTTTGCCCTTTTGGTGTTAAGGCTCCCATTAACGATGTGCTATCAGAGTCTTCAGTCTCACCCATGCTATAAAAAATACCTTTATATTCTTGTCGAGACTTTATAGCCAAGGGTAGGTACTTACCTGCTTGATTAGTTTCTTTTGTAGACGAAATATCTTCTAGTCCATCGAAAAGTTCATTAATTTGTGATTTAACGGCTTCGGTGTCACCATAACCCATTTTTTTAGCCCAGGACAATGTTTTCTTCTTATCTGTTGAGTAGCCTTTTAATCCTTTGTTTTTTCGTTCTTTTCCATCTGTATCATCAAAGAACGCTTCTAAACTTGCACTTCCTTTACTTTGAACAGTTTTACTAGATTTATCCAAAATATCAAAATACTGATTAATTTCTCGTTCGTCTTCACGCACTTGAGGAACAAAAACATTATTTAGTCGAGAAATAATTCTTCGTGCACCCATATTTGTGATTTCCTCGCCAGTAATAACTTGATTTTGAGAAACAACCGTATTACCTTCGTATAGCTGGGGCCAAAGTCTCCAATCTGAATCGTATACTTGGTCTCTCTTATAACTTTCAATGGATGTACGTTTCTGTAAGAACATATCGGCTATTTTTCCGGTGAAAGGTATTTTAGGAAGAATATCATGCGTTACCATTTCAATATATTTCCCATCAGCTACCGAGGCGTATGTATTATTGATTCGAGCAACAAAATCTCTAGTAAAACCAATTTTATCTTTCTCACCGAATTTAAAATACTGTGCCATCCAATCAGTAACACCTTGGTTATCTTCCTGAGTTAATTTAACTGAAGTGTCAAACTCTTGAACCATAAACGTATGTGTATCGATACTTTTAGGAACTGTTCCATTTTTTTCTCGAATTTCAACATTTGAGAACTTCTTATTGTTCCAATGATATGTACCTTGATTATCGTAAATCAGCCTTGTAATCTCATCAGAACCTGTTCCATCCAAATGATACTTATCAGGTGTTTCATGTGCTTTACCAAAAAGTTTTATTTCATCCTTCTGTATTTGATCATTAAGCGATGAGTCTGGTGATTCACCTATACTAGGCAAATCATCAAACATCTTATTTAGGATTCGCGAAGAATAAACTTTGTTAGAACCACGAGAAACATTACGTCGACCAATACCTGATAAGGTACTACCATGATTCCCAACTAAAAAATCTTGATATGGCGAAGTCCTTAATATTGATGATACAAGTGTTTCCCCACGTCCGGAATCTTCGCATCCAACTCCTGTTTTCGTTAAGAAACCAAAGATATCATCTAACTTTGAAGCACTATAAAATTTCTCTTTAAAAAAATCTGATAACTCATCAATTCGACTAATATCGTCAATAACTTGAATTGATTTTTTTCCGTTTGCTAAAGTATCTCTATTAATATGACTTCCCGCTAACCTTTCTTTCGAAACAGCTAGCCCTTGCCCAACTAGGGGTGATACCGCGTCGATAGTATTTATTTTTGTATTAAATGTTAGATCACATTCATCATCAATGGCTCCAGAACTCTTTAAGTCGTTAATATTAATCTCTGATGCAATTGCTTTTCCAACTTTACTTATGCTACTATCTGAAACTAATTTAGTACTAATAAAACTAACTTTATCTTTATCATTATTTATAACATCTTCAAGGAATACCCTTGCTTCACGAAGCCTTGCATCAATAGTATGAATATTGTCACAACCCAGAAACTCGTTTAATGTTTCTAACCCCTTTATATTCTTTATATCTAATTCAGATAAAATCCCCTTATTTTTTGCAAACTTCTTCACGACATTCGGTGTAAAAACTCCAGTTTCATTATCTAATGCTCTTAAATCGAATTGATGGAATGAACGTCTAAGTTTTTCAATTGCAGAGATACGTACTACGTCGTCATCAAATGTCGGAATCATGAATTCCATTAAGGTTGATAAACTTTTATCCACTGCTGGTTCATTTAAAGATATAAATCCCTTAGAGGGATTTATATACTTCCATGTCCCTCTTACTAATTTTCCAACAGAATTATCCTCGTAAAGTTGCGAGGCATCTCTATCCGTTACCTCTTCTTTATACCCAGAACGAGCATAAGACTTATCCATACGCGAGAACGCACCGAATTGTAATGGTGTTTCAATTAAATCTCCTATGCCAGATTCTGTATAACGAAAAACATTTCCACTAGTATAAAAATGGCCATTATTATTTAATGGATTACGAATATCCTCTTCTTGATTCGTTTTAGTTACACTATCAAATCCTTTATCGCCTAAGTTGCTTGCGAATTTATGAACTTGTCCTGAATCTAATACCTGTAATTCTTCTTTAGATAGACTAGAGTAAAAAGCTTGCCAAGATGTTAGATCCGTCGAATTAGTAATAAATGATGGAGCTTCAACACGTTCCTGGAAAGAATCTATTGCACTAATAGCACCAGCTTTTAAATACCTGTTTTCAATCATTTCACCTGTTTTAGCATGCGTGTATAAATTACTATCAAGAATTATATTTTCAAAGTCGAAAGATATTCCCTTTTTATCTAACAATATATTTAAATCGTTATTGTATTTATTGTTATTTAAGAAATTTCGTAACTTTGCAGTAACATCAATAGATTTTTCATTTCCTTTTTCATCAATGTCATTAATGATTAACCCATACCTACGCTTAGTAGCTATATCAAATTTTTCAGCATCTTTTAATGTAGTGTAATTAAAGCCTGTTTTCTTTAAATAAGTCATTAATGTGTTGGTCTGATTAATTGCATCTTTGATAAATTCGTAAGCATACGCGGTTTCAATTGCCTTAGCTTGGGGTAGTATTGTACCTTTATTTTCTTCAAATATTTTTTTAATATCCTTGTACCACCCAAGAGTTTGAAGCATTTGCTTTTGAAATACATTTCGTTGCGTATCACCTAGGAATTTAACTTTATGAGCATATTTTCCATTTTCCAGTTGCTTTATAAAATCATTAATGTAATCGCCAGGACTATTGAAAATATCTTTATTCTGATTGTAGTATTGGATAAGGGCTTTGAGGATCTTGTCCCCACCATTGTTTTTAATAGAAGATAATTTTTGAAGTTTTTCAAGAATTTTATTTTGACGGAATAATTGAGTAGCTTCGTATTCAAATTTGTTAAAACCCCACATATTTCTTTTGTGGAATTCGTTATAATAACGAGTAGTGTATTCCATATTCTTTTGACTTAGACGCTTATTAAGTATCTGCTTCTTTTTAATATTTCTACGGATATAATTTTCTAATTTTTTATACATCTTCTCCTGTATATAACCATCAAAACCACCGCGTAACTTTCTACTAACATAAGCAGTTTTACCAAGACCATTAGATTTCCTCTGCATAAATGCTCCTGCATCGGATACAGTACTGTATTTATAATTATCTTTACTTAACGCAACACTACCTGTAACTGCTACGTTACTAGATAAATGAGATACGGACTTACCTATCATAGAAAAATCGCGATATTCCATTACCCCTTCCCCTATAAAAGAACTTGTTTTGGCTATATTTCTAAGCACATGATTTTTCTCTTTCTCTTCACTCATATAACGTTTATCGACCATACGTCTTCACCACCTTACGGCTACTGTTGTTGAGTTTCTTCTTCACCCAATAATTTTAATCCTCGTATATTTTCTAATAACCATTTAGCTTTTACATAATACTCTGCTGTTTTAGCCATTGTCCATGATTCAATTTCGCTTAATGGGATATCTTGGAATGCTTCTTTTATTACTAATGGAAGTTGATTTTCTACTTCTTCCATATGTTTTTCCCATCTAGCTATCATAATTTTAACTTTTTGAGCTTTTGTGTAACCTGACTCCTCTAAGATAGAAAGACAGAGAATTTCTGGAACACCTGCAAAAATATCTAACGAGTAATCTTCAATAATTGGCTCTATAACGCAAGTTTTACATATATACTCAGTTCTTTCAAAGTCATCATTGTATACTTCCTGTGCAATTTTCAATTCTTCTTTGCTTAATGCACGGAAGAAAAATATGACATCGTTTATTTCTTGCATAAAGATATGCCCATATTTCTCATGCCAAATACGTAATTGCTCCTTGAAACCTACCTCTTCTTCATATGTTTCAAATTCAATAGGTAATTCTTTTACCTTGTCATCTAATAAATTAGGATCGATTAGCATGTTTTTTCCTCCCTACAATAAAAATAGGAGGCGATAATACGCCTCCTCCGCTCTTAGCTTAAGCGCATTGCGCCTGTTTTTGCTGCGAACCCTGACTTCTCTAGTACCAATTCGTGTAATAGTGTCGGGATACCAGCTTTACCATTTGTCATTTGCATGAAACCATAGTTAGCAGGGAAAAGAACTGCTTTTTCGCAGATACGCTCTTCTTTATAGAAATTATCTGCATTTGGAATTTTAGCAATATCTTTGTATTCTTTACGCTTAATTGGTCGCCATACAAAAATGTTTTCCTCATCAAACTCAGTTAAGTATACTTCTCCTGCATACATAGACTTCCATTTTTCAAGTTCGTTATAAGTCGGGCCACCTGGGAAGATTTCTTGTTCTGCTTTTGAAACGTCATCTTCATCGAATTTGTCTCCTACTTTAACAACCGAAGTTTCTTCTTGAGTCCCCTCCATTAAAGCTTCTTCTTTTTTAATATGTTTTGTCATTATACTTCCTCCTCTTTCTCTCGTTAATATAAAAATTTAAAAGTTAAAATCATTTAGTCATATAAATCCCATAATTAAAATTAGTACGCTTTTTGCACATTCCCCGAGATATCTTTTGCTATAAAAGTATATACTTCAGAAATAGGGTTCCCAGACGGATCTACTCTTTGAGAAACACCTGTTAATTGCACTCCAACTATTGTTTGAACGGTCTTGTAGCTTCCAGTCCCTCTAACAGCACAAGGATTATTTCCATAAGTTAGTAAGATATTAAAACCATGTTCTTTCAAATTCCTATTTTTTTCATTTTCATTTGTGCTATAAAAGAATGTATCAGTTCTACGGCTATCTATTAACTTTGAAGAGTTAGAGTTTGTTCCCCATAGTGCATTTTCATAATCATCTGCTAATGCTTGAAAATTACCTATAAGGTCTTCAACCTTTGTATTTTTATGGGCACTTTGACCATTTTCACCATTAAATTCTGCTAGGCTAAACCACTCATTTTCCTCTGTCATTTCAGAACTTAAACTATTAAGTACCGTTTGTAAATAACCAGCTTCTTTGAAGTTAATAGAAAAAGAACCTTGAACCAACCTGTTCCCTCTAGCTACCTTATCCCAGGTATAAGAAGCATATCCGAAGATTGGTGCTAATTGTTCCTGCATTGTCCATTCTATTTCTACAATTTCATCTATCCAGTTATCTCCAAAGTAAATTCGGATATCTGTTCCTGAGTAATAATTTGCATAACCTCTTTTAGATTTACCTGCCGGTGTATAAGCCCCATTACTCATATCTCTTACCACCCTTCATCAAAAACATCTGGTTTCATTGTTTCGATATCTAGAGCAATGAATTCCATTGTATTTTCTGTAATCATGTCTTCAACTGACATTGTTTGACCTTCTGAAATAAGGTTAACTCCATATATCACCAATTTAGAAGATTGCCCATATTCATTCATAAAGTTAATTGTTATATCAAATGGTGGTAGCTCGTCACTTTTATTGATAGGACAACTGTTCCCATTCACATTATGATCTTTCATAATTTCGTATAATACATGGCGGTCAAACACCGTAAAGATTAAGCTTCCTGCTACTGTTCTTGCACCACGGACAACACCTTTAGCTGCAATTTGTCCTAAAGCAAATACTGGAGCTGTCGGTCTATAAACAGAATAAGAGATTGTTTGCAATTGACCTAGCACTACAGATTTACCACCTTCAGGGGTTACAACAGCAACAATATCTGTACCAGCAAAACTCGTATAAGTCTTCTGATATCTACTACTCATGAAGACACCTGCCTTTCTATTTTTCTATAAACAGAACATAACCACTCGATAATATTTTTGCTACCAAATACAAAAAGAGATGCCGAAGCACCTCTTTAAGTTTTATTATTCTACTTCCCAATCATCTTGTGGACGCATCTCAACAATATTACGAGCAATGAAAGTACAAGCTTTTTCTGTAGTGTTGTCATCTACACTTAAGCCCATTCCTTCGTTAAGAATCTCTACACCGTAGATTTCCATTTTACTAGCTTGTCCATATTCGTTAAGGAAGTTGATTGTAATATCAAATGGAGGGATTTCGTCGATGAAGTTGGCTTTACGTTTTGTCTGCCATCCCTGAACTAAGTCATTACGCTGAGTTAAAGCTGCAGCATTTGCATCAGCATCTAATACCTGAGTAGAGCTACTAGCAAGTGCATCCGTTTGATTTAAGCCATGACGGTGAACAGCAGCTTGTTGCTTAAGATTAAATAGTGCATCACGGTCGAAGATAGTAAATACTAAACTTCCTGCAATACCACGTTTCGTTTACACCGTCTCTTTCGAGATATTTTAACTCTGTTTTACAGACGGACTAGACTATATCTTCAAGTTGATAACACACCTCTAAATACTTTTCTTTTTTCCTTTTTAAAAACATTTTTTAAAACACTAAGCCATCATGGTGTTGTAAAAATTTTAATTTTTTGCTTGGGAGTTCTGTTTCAATCGGTTATCCGGACAAAGGATGTCTCTTACATCTGAGGCTTGCATTTCTGCAATATACCAGTACTCTGGTGAATTGATGTTTTTAATAAGGTTCTTTTTGTAGTTATATTTTGGTGTGAATTTGCCCATTAAAGCATTGTCATCTTACATGGACGTTCAACTTGCTCCGCACTAATAAGTCTCATTACCATTTCAGGTAGTACACTCTAGTCGTTGAACCTTCTCCATCCTTTCGGAACAGGGGCTTGGCTGCTGATCGCCCATTATTTTCTACGCCATAAATTTTTCAATTCATAACATGAATATAATTATCTTTTGTTTTTTTAACATTCACGCTTACCATTTCTAGTTACGTTGTAGTAACAAAAGCTTTAGGGGTTTCCAGCAGTTCACGGAGTTTGTCATTCTATGTCACCATAGAAAGGTGGCTACATCTCAACCACGAGAGAAAGATTTTGGGTTTGGATCACCCATTACATACACAGGTCCTTTTTCACGAGTAACTGAGTAAGTAATAGCTTGTAATTGGCCAACTACCTGTCCATTGAATGTACATACGATGTCAGAGCCACCGTAAGTAGTGAAAGTTTTACTATAGCGAGAAGCTGTTGTACTCATAGGTTAATAACCTCCTGTTATTCTTTTATATAAGAGAAGGGCCTTTGATCCCCTCTTCTCATTAATAGTTCTTACTGGCTAAGTCCTTGTAGCATATACTCAGGAGGAGTTAAGTTAACTTGAACTTGTACACGACGTAATTCAAATGCCGGGATAATTTCTAAAGTTACAGTTACCTCATCTAAGTATACTCCAAGGTTTTCAATTGAGAATTTGTATCCTTGAATAGCGCCTGCTTCGCGTATTTTCTCTAATGCAGACTTGATAGCAGTGTTCATTGCGTTGTATTGTGGCATTTCATTTGCTTCACCAATAAATGGTTCTACTGCTTCACGAACAACTTGGATAGCAAGCTGGGTAATACGAAGAGTAGATAAACGAGCAAAGTCACTTTCACGTACTTTTCCAGCCATTACAATAGATGGCGCAGTTGTGATTCCGTCTGTAACAACTAACTGATTTGAATCTTTTAAACGGAATGTAACAATTTTCTTACTAGTTAGTTTAGAAAGTTGGCGAAGAGAGTAATCAAAACGGATAGCTTTAACACCTTTGATAGGTTTATTTGTAGGTGCACTTTCTTTTCGAAGAGTTGAAAGTAGTGCAGCGTAGTGAGTCGCACCATTTACATAGTGGATTGAGTTTGTTGTTGGCATGATTACTCCCACTTCAGATCCCACTACTTGAAGATAAGGTGAGATTTCTGTATCAATCTTAGATAGTTCTTCCACATATTTTCGGATTGTAGAAACCTTTGTATCTACTGGAGATTTAACTCCAATGTATCCAATCGCAGCTGATTTCATTAAAGTTTTCATTGAACAATAATCAGCAACTGTTTGAGCGAATGAACCACGGTGAATTACACCAAAGCTTGTTTTCTTCCATGTTGCTACTTGCTTATCTAATTGAAGACCAGCCGCTGTTGTACCAGCTTGGATAGAAGCAGGAGCATCGAAGTAAAGGACAATTTTACCACTGTCTTCTCTCACATTAACTTTAATACCAGTTGCATCTTCATCGATAACAGCCTTCAAGTCTTTTACCAAGTCAGCTATTGTTAATGAACTACCATTGTAAGTTTTAGCAGGAAGCGTAAACGTTACATCTTTGCCATCAACCTTTACTACTAGCGTATCGTTTGTACCAGTTTTGATTTCTACTGGGTAATTAATAGCGTGAGACTCCATTACATAAGAAGAAGTAACCATTCCACTAATATAAGGGAAATCTTCAGAGTTTGGAACTTCAGGGAAAAACTCACCAACTAAGTTAGTAGCTTCGTCCTCAAGTGTAACCCCTTTAAGAACTACGTGATCCACAGTGAAATCAAGTAGGTCACTCATTAGCATGTCGTAGAAATAGATGAATTTTCGGCGCATACGAACAGCTTCTGTAGAGCCAACTAAAACGTCTTTGAATTTAGCTTGGGCTTCTACTAGTTGGTTTCCTGCAGCCACATAGGCATCAATTGCATATTTCTCAAGTTCAGCAGCACGCTCTAAGCTGATTTCTTTAAGGGCTACTAAGTAAACCATTCTAGCTCCTGCATCAGTAGCAGCTTTCCATTCTGCAGCAATTGGGTTAACTTCTCCTGCAACATAGAAGTCACCGAATCCAGCTTGTACAAGTTCAGTTGAACTACGAATTAATACTGGTTCTTCAGGAGCATCTTTCGCAAGAGATGGAGCAATGATTAGGATTGATTCTGATCCGCCTCGTTCTGGGACAATTAAGCCACCATCTTTTAGTGTGACATTAATGCCAGGAAGATTTTCATAAAGCATAGGTTTGCCTCCTCTTTATTTTGTTATATTTGAAAAGCGACAAGCGCTATTCATCCAGTTGGATTTTTTTGTTTCTTAACGTTTTTGTGGTTTCCTGAAGTTTCTGTTCTACGACATCTATCACACGAAGGATATCTACAGGAACTTCTGTTAATTCTTCAAATTTAGCAAAATAAACAAGTCTACGAACCTTACTAGCATTACTTATATTTGCTTTTGATAAGTCTGTTTCCATCTTTACGAATTGAAGTTCTTTAAGCCCCTTCTCTTTAAGGAATCCCGTGAATGTTGCAAGCGTTTGACGAAACTCCTTTGTGAGCTTGTCTACTCGCGCATTGGTTTCTTCCCAAATCTCAAAAACAACTTCTGCATCAAATACCTGACCATAAACCTTAGTTGCAGGTGGTAGAGTTCCTTTAGGATCTTCATTAAAAGCAAGATAACGTTGACGAGGTTTAATTTCTCTGATACTTTTACCAATTAGTCCTGGTTGCATTAACTTAAGGTAATGAATGATAACTGGATATGCTACAGGCTTGTCAACTGTCACAGTTGGTTCTTCCGGTGTAAAGCTTCCCCACTGAGTTCCCCAAGCAGCATCTAGTAAATGCTTTATTGTCTTTGTCATGTCTTCATAGTCCATAGAACCATTTGCTTGGGTTGGCTTATTGATTTCTACTGCCATGAAACACTCACCTCACTTGACGAAATATAAGTAAAGGAAGTTCTAACCGTTTCAATCTCACCATATAACTCAAATGAAATAGATAGAGTAAGATTTTCTTGATCATAATGTAAGACTTCCATTTTTATATCTCTGTAGATTGGATGATCTTCTGCAAGACTATCAATGAAGGCATCAACTTGCGTAATGATAGATTGAAGTAATACGAAGCTTAATGGTTCCCCAATGTATTGATTAAAGAATCCAGCAATTCGATTAACATCGTAACCTATACTCCGGAGATAATGAGGTTTTGAATAAAATTTGTTTTGAGGGTAAAGATTTCTTGAGGAATAAGGAACAAATCCTTTTTTAATTGATGGTACTATACATATATAACCACTACTTGTTAATTTAGCAACTTCCACCTTTTTGAGTTCTCTATTTTGTAATGTATTTATGTTTAGTAGTTGTTTATTTGTAGCTGAATTATAGAAATTCGGCAGTTTATATCGCATACAAGCATAATTTGCTGCAACTGGCATAGAGGAATATTTAGGGTTCTCAGAGTTTTGTATACCAACTACAACTTCTATGTGCTCTAAATGACGATGTTCTTCTGTATTAATAGAGGCTTTTTCTACAAGTGATTGCACTTGAGTCTCGTATGTATCTTCTCCTGTTACCGTAAAACGACTTTTAGAGAATAGATCAGAGCATAAAACAACTGAGCAGAAAATAGATTGTTCATTTGTCTTAGTCTTGGCAAATTCCCCGAATATAGAGGATAGCTGCCCAGGTGCTTTCTCGTAAGGTATATCTGTAAATAGAAGTGTATCTACTTGAAAACTACTTAATTCTCCTGTAAAGAAAACCTCACTTCCATCTTCAGCAATAAAACTATCTTTTAATAGCTGTAATTGCATTTGAATCTTATCTTCTGAGTCTGGATTGCTATGATTACTTACATAATGGAAGCCATCATCCGCTCCAGTAAATCTAACGTACTTCTCAGAAGTACATAATCCTTTTATTGGAATTTGATTAATAACTTCTACATCAACTTCTCCCGACCCAAAATAAAGATCTTGTTTGATAGCAAAAGCGAGGTCATCTACTCCTTTATAATCAGCGAACAGGTATGAATAATTATTGTTTATGCCTTTAATAATCATATACGTTGGAAATAAGTGAATAGCTATGTTATTTGACTCATCTGTTGCTTCTAATGTTTTAAATCGGAAAGCTGGAGTATTAAGTTCATCATGATTAACAACGCATTCTCCATGAGACCCATTTAACCGAAGGATTAGTGGGGTGATTCCGTATTTTTTTGCCATTCTTACGTTTTCCGTCAGGCGACAATCACCAAGAATATATGATGGCTCGATGTTATCTCGAATAATAAAAGGTGTCCCTACTGGCCCATTTAAAGAAAAGCCCGCTAATACTAAAAAGCGAGTATTCTTTTCCATATGAGAAGGGAAAATAAGTTGATTGTACGTATACATTCTTACCCCTCCATTAAAATATTGTATTTCTAAAATGCGGATAGTACGCACCTTACTTCTTACAGATTCTACCTTAGTATAGTAGATTTTGTAGTTAGTTTATTACTTTCCTAGACCTTGATTATAATTCACATTTGTTATCTTCATATACCTTCATTTTCATAAGAAGGTTTTCCGAATTTATCCCAATCTGCTTCTACATTTAATTTTTTACCCGTTATTACGTTTTATTGGAAAAACACTTTCTACCTACTTTTAGTACATCCCAATAGTATGTTTTTCAGTGATAAAAAAATAATTCAGCTCGAGATAAACTGAACAACTCGGTTTCACCTCTTAGGTCACTTTATTTTCTTTGGCTAATATCACCATATTCAAAAGGAATAGGGCCTTCCAGCTTTTTCTCATCTCCCCTTATATATGGATTAGGATAAAGTAAACCTCTTTTATAGGTACTCTGATACCAAAGAATAACCTGCTCTTGCATTTTCCTTGTTTAATGTTTTATCGATTTTTTCTTTTCTTACTTCGTATTCAGACATATACATTGCATATACATCTTGCAGAAATGAGTCATACTGTTCTTGTACAAGACTTAATCCCCCGGCCATTTGATTTAGGAATGATTCCACACCAGGTGCCTTGCTTGGAGATTCCAAATGTTGCAATGAATCGTACATGTTTAGGTACATCGTATTTCGAAGTTCCAATGCCATTAATAATTCATCATGCGCCCGCTTTTTACGAGAAAGATTGTTAATGTTTTTTAACACGTCTCGATATTGTTTCTTATCTTCAATTTGTTGATTAAGTTGTAACTTCAATGATAGCTGAGTTAATTTGAGCAAATCGGTAAGTTGTTCTTTTGTAGAAGCCTGATTTTCTAATAAATTCATAACCCCTTCACCATCAATCTCGCTACCTATAGCTAATCCAAATTTAATAGATTCAGAACAATCTTGTGAACCTATAAGAAGACCATCTATAAGAGAACTCACCTCATTAAGTGTCTTTTCTTTACGAACCACAACGTCATAAGGGCGCTTTGTTTTTGTATATTCATCACTTATCTTGAAGAATTCAGGTGAACCGTACTGTGTTCTTAGGGCATCATAATATTTACTCTCATTGTTCCTATAGAGGTTTGTAACTTGATCAAACCATTGTTTTTGCTTCTTGACTGCTTTTTCAATTTGCTCAGTAAAACCGTGATTCTTTTCTGGTGTCTTAGGAATATTTCCATCAAGATAATTCTTTAAAATAGTTTCTTTAAATAAGAAATATCCTTCCTCTACTATGGAATGTAACTCTTTTAGATCTTCATAAAATTCTAACTCTAAGCTACCCTCCACATCTTCTGCGTACGAATAAACAATATCTTGAATAAGTGAGTTTGCAGGTGCTTCTGGATTTTCGAAAGTTTTCTGATATGTTTCAAAGTCAATGAAACCTTCGTCCCCTATATCTTGTTCAAAAAATGGTTGTGACTCATATACCTTCTCAAGTTCTTCTATAGAAATAGGAACTTGTAAGTCTTTCATTTTTTTCTCAATATATTCAATAAGTTCATTAATAAGCTCTAGTGTATCTACAAATTTATCATATTGTTTAGCTGGCTTTTCTTCCAGAATAAACGAACCATCTTCATCAAATTCCTTTTGATCTTCCCCTATGATTTCTTCTGTTGGTAAATTAACAGTAAAAGGTTTATTTGGTTCATACTTTACGCGTGGTCTGTATTCAATAATAGAACGCTCTAATTCGGTATCCAGTTCAACTTTTTTTCCTAATACTTCATCCATATTGTTGTCCTCCTTCTTATAAAAAAAGCAACAGGCCCAATGCGGATACCTGTCGCCTTTATTACTATCCTCCGCGGGAAGGCATGTTCATATCGGAACCACGAATACCTCAACCCAAAACTTTGCAAGCTCTTTTTTAAATTTGGGTGGGTTTTCTTTCTCTATTTGTTCTAAATCATTAGAACTAACTGAACGTTCCTGTTGTTTACACGAATTGATAGATATTTTCTTTACCTTCGTTATTTTCATAACGTTTAATTTATTAATAAAAATTATAGTTAATTTAGGGTATTTATTAACGAACACTAATAATCCATTTAAAACATGTTCGTCTAAGCAAGTAAATGTGGGCTTACTTGCTCAATAATCTCCTTAGCTGAATTACCTGATGTAAACTCCGCTTTAGAAATTTTAACACGGCTAATAAGTTGAAATTTCCCAAATGATATATCTGTTTTCTAAAATTCTAGTCTTGCATGATGAAAATCGTAAAAATAGCATTGAGTAACAACAACTTATGTAACTGCTCAATTTTTATTCATTCAATATCTATAGCAACCGACTATTATGAGTTAGTAATGTAGTGTAGTTGTAACCACTGCTTGCTGCTCCGTCAATATATTTTTATTAAATACTTAAAATTCAGCAAGTACCTCATGTTCATAAGCAACCCTAGTAAGGTAGTATGTTCTCAGATCCTAAACGTTTTTTTATTCATTTTTACGTCTTTATACATTTTCATTTGAGTCTATATTTTGAGGAATGTCCCTATTCTGCATATTGGAGTAAACAGGACGATAGATGCTTCTTTGATAATGATAAATATAAATTCAAAATTTTTATCACTCATGTAATCTACTTCTGCTATTTTCATAAAACACGCTACTATTTTATTATTTCCTCATGAACTATTCATACTCTTACATGATGCGTGATTCTATCATCCCCCTAGATATAGAAGAAGATTGTAATACTCTGAATCAATGTGCTTCAACCGCCCGTATGGACTCAATTCATATTGATGCATTTCACATCCAATGGAATAGTCGTTTCACCTTGTTATTGATATTAGGAACGCACTTAATACAGCCTCGGATTAGGTTTTTTTCCTTTTTTTAAAAATTAGAGTTTCCCTACGTTCATCACGTTACCAGCAGGAATGATTTCCTGAAGGGGCATTATAAAGGTGTTATATATCGTAAAGATGTTAGAAATTGTAGTAGCAACAATTACTCTTTTTCCCATTTTTACATTCAATTTCTATCTTTGCAAAACATTTGTACATGGACTAAATACAAGAATATCTTCAACAACTAAGTTATGAGTCTCTGGAACAAAGACATCATAAGTCTGTCTCTTACCATAAGGAATGATTTCTACTACTTCTTCCCATAATACATGAGAATCAATTAAATAATGTAACATTGCAAATTGTAAGTTCTCTGCATATTCACGAGCATTACTTAAAGAAATACCTTTTTCTGTACGATAACGACGATTACCCTTTCCTACCACTTCAGCTTTCGTCATTCCTTTAACAATTCGTTCCTTTTCAATGTATTTCCATACTTCTTTAGGTAGTGTTGGTTCAGAAGGATTCATTTTCAGTGCTCTTTGTTGGACTTCTTCATAATTACGCTCTGGTGTAGCTAAATGTTCGAGGAATAATAAAATAGAGGAACAGTGATAAACCATAAGATGGTAATAAACAGAACCGTTCATTTCTTTCTGAAGTAAATTCGTTTGGATACCAAAACGTAATAGTAAGTGTTTTAAATCTAATGCAAATTGCCGACACTTAGTAGCATACCCGATTTCACTAATACGCCCGGCGCAAAACCACCCACCTGCAGAATACAGACTTCCTAAGAAGAACGCTAAGTGATCCCTATCCAACTCGTAAATAAAAGAAGGGATTTTTTTTTCTTCTATTTCCCTATAAAACTCAAAACTTCTAAAGTCCATTAGATAGACTGTCGCCTTCTTATGATGCTCATGATACGTTGTAATGCCAATTGCCTTACAAGATTTCTGCAACGACTCACCAACACCTTCATAACGTGCTTGGAAGCTAATGCTATTCTTATTTAAACGTCCCGCAGCGAGCATATATGCAAGAATTCGAAGTTTATTCTTTTCTACTTGTTTTGTGCCATACACAGTTAAGAACTTAGGTGTAGCAATTCTTTCTCCGATACGGAGTGCATCTACTTCTTTCCATCCATCGACTGTTAGTACTGGATGATTTCTTGTAAGGGTAACTCGTGCTCCATGTTTTGTTACAACAGCGAACGTATCTTGAACACCGTTATCTTCAATGGAAAAAGCTTTACTATTCTTTAATTGATAGAACTCATTCAATGTTAATAATGGTGTAGCGATACCATCTAATTGGGACTGATAAAGCTCTCCTATCGACTTATATTCTCCCGTGTTAGGATTTATAATTCGTTGGTTTTCTTCTATACATTTGCCGGCACGCTCACCACAACGTAAACCTTCGCGATGATGTGACTGTCGAATAATTTGCTCTTGATACCAACTTGGGCTTACCCCTAGGTTCTGTTCTCCCCATTGAACAGGATCATGAATAATTTCGAGCATTTCACGTTCAAGATTAATAATTTCACTCATATTTCTAATCCTCTTCTCTATTACCTTCTAGACGTGTAGCAACTTAGTAAGGGCTTAATATTTTAGCTTCTCCACCAAGTGCACTTCTTGCATTCATCTTACTTCCTTGGATAGCCTGTACAGCTGCTTGTCTCATTGTTTGAGCCCCTCGCGTATCTAAAAAATTACCCCCAACTCCGTTACTTGTTGCATACTGCGCTTTCCACCATTGCTCACTTTGGTGATTGAATTCTAGTAGCTTCCAGTAACCTTTTTGAGCATAGTATGCACCTGACAATCCTTTATACAACCAAGGGTTGGAAGCTGCAAACATACCCATAACAGATGATTTAGCCACCGATGTACTAAGACTGTCACCGTTGTATAAATTATATGCCACTCTGCTTCCAAAACTAACTGATGGTGAGGTCGCTACATTGTATATATTTTTAATTTTTTCAAATGCCATCTAGACTACCCCTTCCTATTATTGTGAAGATCAAATACAATACTTCCATCAACGTTTAAATTTTTAGAAACGCTTTCTTGTCCTACACCGTCATACATCATAATTTCTGGCGATCCAATATACTGATAGTCATTCATAGTCGCTCGTTTAAGAGGTCCCATTTGATATTCATAGCTCATCTTAGCCTGATTAAAAGCAAGAAAACCTCCTCCAACAACCGCAACGTGTTTTGGGTTTAATCTTTTACCAGTGTAGAGATTAGCCAGTGTCTTTTTCTTATTTTTTGTATCAATAAAAGTACTCTTAATAATATTATTTGGAGTATTCTTAACACTATTTACGGCCCTTTTTGTATTTAGAACACCTATTTTAGCAAAATTTTCAATCGAATTTAAAATAGCCATTTTTTATCCTCCTATTTATTAGATTAAACAATCCCTTTTGTTACTTGAGACACTTGTTTTTGATATAATGCTCATTTTTATTGGGTAGACACGTCACCTCATAGCGGTGTTTCTTTCTTTTGCATAAATTCTACATATTTTCTTAGTAGTAAGACCCATGTCTTTCGAATCACCCATTTGCGTATGTATACGCATTTAATCATTAATTTCAAGCAAACACTAAAGAACTACGTATAACACCCGTTTGTACTAATCGCTACTTGTCTCACTTTACCTGCTGCTTGAAGAGTATCTATATCAGCCCGTTTTATAGCCTCTACCGAAGAAGTGCTTTCTAATTTTTCTTCTCTAAACATTTTCAACTGATGAATTTGTTGAATTATTTATTCTTACTTCTAGATGGATAAATTTCAAGATTTTTTATACCTACTTTTAACTTCTAGGTCAACATTATATTTGATACTCAATTATTGGGATCGGCATATCGAATAGTAGACATACTTGGACAAGTTGTTTTAGAACGAATAAACTTCTCTACATCAATTACTTTTTTTAAGAAGTTTATTCGTATTTTTGAGGGTTCTTAACAAGTTATCTGCAATTGAAACCATACACTGCTCCACCCTAATTAAATTTAGCATTCCCCATCTTATGATGACCTGTTCTGGATTCAAAAAGATTAAATACGACTTCTCCTTGATTTATGTTCCCATATAAATTTCTATTCTTCTCTCTTTGCTTCTTCATTTTTTTCCTAAGTTGAAATTCTTGTTCTCCTTTAATCTCTTCTGTATCATCATATCCTTCAATTTGGTGTCCTACATCTAAAACAGTAGCAGGAGTAACAGCGTAATGTCCCTTACTCATAGCAGTTCCAAACTTATTTCCCGAAAATTGCATTCTACTTCCCTTGTCAACTTTCTTGGAAATTCCTTTTTCTTCATCAAAAATTTCACTTTTTACTAAACCTTGCACAGGTTGAGTTTGTATTAAGTGTTTCGCTCCATAGGCAAAACCACCAACTGCACCTATTGCAACCTTTGACCTGTTCTTTTGTAGAAAACTAGATGTATCGTAAGTTTCAATTACACGATCTTTAGTAGCCATAGATAGTACCTACTTTCTGTGTATGATAAAAATGATTTAACTAAGCATTACTAACCAACGAATAATCTAACGTCTGCAATAATGGATTCTCCTCATCAAGGAAATTTGCCTATGACACAATTAACACTATTCTTAAAGTTTTTTTGCCAAAGCTAAAATTAATACTTTCCGAAATTCAATTTGATTCCTCATGTAGGTGAGTTACTTAAATAAATGTTATTTCAAGGTTTTTAAGTATGGTTTATTTTGAAAAGGTTAAAACACTTAAGAGCATATATTACCCATCACGCGCTTCTCGTCTGACTTAACACCTAAAAGGTACCTTCATGTTCAATGTAAGCTACAATATCAGCGATTCTTTTAAGCGCGTCTTTTGTAGCATAATAGACACCTAGTTCATAGTCGTACTCATCGGGATTCATACAAGCTGATTGTCCAACAACTTCAAATCCATTGTTCATTTGAAGACAAACAACTGTAGTCTTTAGTCCCACCTTTGCTGACTCCTTACGTTTCACCCAATGATCAAGTAAGTTTTGTTCAAATCGTTCATACCTAAGTCCTTCCATGTCCTCGCCCTCCTTTCATGACTTCAGGCATAACCTAACCAATTTGTCATATTTTCTCAATCAAATACTGTTAGCTTTATCACCGAATCTCCTATACCTAACTTGGTACACAGGCGAATTTTTTGTACTTTTTGAATTACAAAATGGTATACGGAATTTGCACTGAACAAGTTCACCACTATGAATTCACAACAAAGAATGCATCCTCAACAGATTGCGTTCTTTTTATTTTCAACTTAATTATATAAAGCAGATATCCCATTAGAGGATAACTCTCGGGTAGAACTTTTAAGGAAGATATTGAAACAATTAAACAAATGTGGACTAAGCTAACGTCTGGTGTGAAACAAAATTAAGATTTAAAGAATAACCACTCTCTTTTTTTAATACATAACTACCAATTCCCATGTCAATATCACATTCTCAACCATATTACAAGTCTATAAATTTTCCAGTGAGAGGGTTAGGTTAAGTCGTCTATTAAATAGAAGGAGATTATCATGAACGAATTCATTACTGTCACTATGAAAAATAACAAATTGTCATACAAACACATAGAAAGATGATTACATGAGAAACTATCCAACGAGAGTATCCATTATCAAAGTGGATGATAGTTCCTATTATATAGGACTGCAATTCTATCACTCTGATACATGGATGACATTAAAATATATATCTCATCACTACTCTTCCTATGAAAAGGCTGCGGCATCTTATAGAAAACTTGAACAACTTGGTTACATGGATCCGGTCCTATATAAACATGAATTATATAGGTAACATTAAGATTGTCAGCATGAACCTGAATTGGATAAACGTATCCGTCGTCACTTCAAACAAATGACTCTTGGAGAATGAAAAAAACATATGTCAAAGTGAAAGTTTAATAGATATATTTGTTTGATATTCTTAATTCGAAAGGAAATACAATTAATTTTCCCCTAAACAACACAACGAATTAAAAGGCTGCAAAGCGATTTTTCAGGAAAGCTTTGCAGCCTTTTCATATTTCAAATCCATAACACATCGTAGAACACGATAATCCCTTTATAAAGAAGTAATTCCGTCTATGTTAGTGTTCAAATATTTTTACACTAAAACTACATCTCTTATGATAATTTTGAGATAACATAAAACGGTTCTTAAAAAATCTAGAAATAAATTTTAAAAACAAAAAAGGAGCCGAAGCCCCCTCTTTTCAACTAATTTTCATTAATTCACAAACATTTACTAGTCCATTACCAAACATATCATCGACACCTTTTTCTCCAAGGTCAACCGAATGCTCACGAATTAGTTGCATGATTTGATCAGGAGTTAACTTTTTGCCAATATCACGATAGTAAGCTAGAATAAGGGCGATTACCCCCGCTACCATTGGTGTAGCCATAGACGTACCAGATAGTTTTGCATAGCGATTGACAGGATATGTACTATAAATATCTACACCCGGAGCAGCTACATCTGTTTCACTGCCAAAGTTAGAGAAGGTGGCTCTATCAAGATTTCTATTAATCGCTCCCACTGCAATTACCTCATCATATGATGCTGGCCACCCAACATGAGTATTTTCATTACCAGTAGCAGCAACAATAATAATACCTGCCTCATGGGCACGTTTAATTGCATCATGTAGGACAGGACCAGGATCATTCGAAGAACCTAGACTCATAGAAATGATATCTACTTGTTCAGAAATAGCCCAATCAATTCCCTTTACAATTGCCTCAACTGAACCAGAACCACCGTCTGCTAATACCTTAGCAATGTAAAGCTCAGCTTTAGGAGCAACCCCAACGATACCAATTGAGTTGTCACACCCAGCAATTATACCTGCACAGTGCGTGCCGTGCCCCTTCCTATCCATTATGTCAGTAAAATTATTTGTAGTAAAATTCATTCCTTTTTTGTAATTGGCAGCAAGATCCGGATGGGTAGCATCAATACCCGTATCTAGTATAGCAACCCTAATCCCCTCACCTTTTGTAATTGACCACATTTGAGGAGCCTGAATTAAATTAACACCCCAATCAATTACTTGTATAGGTGCCACTGATTGAATATCAATTACATCTGATTGGATTTTAAACTTCATTGAAATCCCCCTATAATTATAATAGTTACTAAAGATAACCATTTTTTTTAGAAGGTTCAATAGGAAAGTATTTTATCTCCTAACTACTTCATTACAAGATAAAAGTATAAATAGAAGCACCTTGAAATTGATGGTCTTCTTGTCATTAACATTAAGAAAGTAACATCAAAAGTAAAAATAAAACATAAATAGTTAGCAACTTACAAGTCAACTACTTGGGTAAAAAGATTCAGTTAGCCTTTTTATAACTCGACCATTTAACTTTATTCAATGCTATTAATTGTTCACAAGTGAGGTAGTCATGAGGGAAAATATCCCCACCTTGGTTTGGAAAAAGATCAATACCTGCTTCTTTTAAAATCTCATCCACCAGTTCTGTACAAATAAATTTATTCCTTCTATCTAGTTTATCTATTAGTTTGCTATTTGGAAATTTCGACTTTAAATATAGAGAAATTAATCGGAGCCAATCATATTGAAAACCTTTTCTCTGATATGAAACCGCTGTAGAGATAATAATTTCTTGTTGTTCTTTCGTTAACGCATTTTTATTTCGTAACACCATGCATTCTAAATTACTAATAGAATATGTCTCCCTTACTATAGAGGATTTAGTATTCCAATCTATCTCTATGATATATCCTCCACCAATATACAAAGCTACATGTGTCCACTTAGAACCTGCTACCTTTTGAATCATCTTTGAGATAAGAGACTTTCCACTTACGACAATAATATCGCCTACTATCATATTGCAAACCACCTTTCCAATTTTAGCAAAAAAATAGGGACCTCTAATTAGAGGCCCCCAAGAAAAGAGAGAAGTAAAAAGGAGTAAATAACATAACAAGCACATATGAAGATTAAAATCATATGATGAACGCTACATTATATATAAGCTATTGCTATATAACACTCAATCTTCTAAACCACGAGCTCTCGACTGGATAACGTCGACAATATTATCCCAGTAAAGAAGGGTTCTCTTCCCTTTTCCATCAGCAACTAAACCTATGCAAATTAAAGTGATGATATTTTTCTTCATCATATATTCTTTTTATTTCCTTTTTAGGTCACCCATTTAAAAATTCAAAAACCTTTCAAGTAATGTGCTTATGCACCACTGCGGTATAGAATTACTCTTTGTTTCTTAACAAAGATGCCATTTTTCTTTCTTGGAATCTTGTCAATCCCAATGCATGTATATAAAGATGGCCTGGAAATTCTTTTATCTTGTTATAGTTCCTCTACAGTACTTCTTTGCTTGCCTCACAAATCATCTTTTGTTACATAAATGATTCCATTGTCTTGATATCAGAATTAACATTAAACAATAGATTCAACCAGATCCTACCTCATTTTTCTCTCCATAAGCCAATGGGAGAAGAAACAAAATTATGGCTGCGGTTATACGAAGAAGCACTCCATATTCATCTAGCTCACCAATTTTGTAAAAATAAGCCGTACCTATAACTCCCCCCAATGCCCATCCATAAAAGAAATATCTTAATTTCCATAAAGGTTGCTTGCAGCAGTCAAGAATCTCTTTTATTTCTTTTTTTAATGACTCAATAAATTTCTTCATATTTCATTTCTTCCTCTCTCTCTATTTACCATTTAAGCGTAGTTGCTTATCTCCTGCTCCAGAAACTTCCCTTAAATATGCCATTTTAGGTATGAATTCGAAGAAAAGTCTCTCTCCAAAACTACTTAAATTATTTTTAATAATATGAACCTCATAAACTGATTGTTTATTTTGATGTCAGATCGCAGCTAATAACCTATTGATTGTTGACCACGTAGCAAGACACTTCTTTGTAGCAAAACATTACAAATTTTACTTCATATAGAATCTTTACGGATTCCACTATCTTGAGGTAGATTCACTACATCTAACCCGCACCATTACGTGTAGCCACATTTCACTACACAAATTGAGACTATATCACGCTTTTAAAGAGAAAAATGCCTCCTATTCAGATTTAAGAAACGCTCACCTGCTCACTTGAACCCTACTCATTTTGCCGAATTCCAATATCATTAATAACTTATTATTCATGATTAGAGTCATAGTTGTTTTTTCTGTGAGGATTTTTTAAATTTACAATTTCATCCATAACACCATTAGAGCAAGGACAAGCATTTGATTATTCATTTTGGTCTCACGTCTTGCTTCTCTCACAGGAGCGTTTGTAACATAACCTTTTTTAGAAGAAAGTCAAGAAAAAAAACAAGCCGAAACTCTTATCCGCTTGTTTTCTCATAAATATAGAATTATGCTGACTCAACGTCTTCTTGAACCTTTTCTCCTTGAGCCACTTCTTCTTGAATTTTTTCTTCTAACACAGTCTCATCAACTGGTTCTTTAACAACTGGTACTAAGTCAGCATTCGTTAAAATAGCTTTGTACATTTTCAATTCTTCCTCATCAATATGACGAAGTACGTAATCAAAGACATATGCATTTAGCTTTTTTCCTTCTAACTTATCAATAGCATTAACAAAGCTAACATAATTCCTTAAACGTTTATTGCTGTCATTCTTAGTAATGGACGGCAACAAAGTCAGAGCTGGAAGATATAACGTTTTATTCTTTAAAAGAACTAAAAGTTTATCAGCAATCTCGTTGTCCTGGTTAGTTGCAAGAACAGCCGACTTTGCTTCATTTGTAGTTGCACTAATTAAATTTTTGAATAACTCAATCGCTTCATCAAGCTTCTTCATATAATTCATTTTCAACACCACCTCTCTACAATAACTTATTACAACCTTTCCTTTATTAAAAAATCAATACTAAACATGAACTACAGTTAGGAATTGTCCAAACAAGAAATTGACAATATACATTACTAAAGGTTGTTGTATACGTGTAAGAGAGGTGATAAAAATTGAAAAGTCAAAGAAAAGAATATGAATTTTCAGAAAAATGGGTAGAATGCTTAAACTGTTCCCAAGAGTACGTAATTGAGTATGTAATTGATGAGCGAGATACAAAAGGTTGCCCCGTTTGTGGTTCTTATGCTCATGAAGATCCCGCAAGTGAATATAGCAATTGGAGCGCTTAAAAAATGATCGAATACATTGAAAACAATAATTCAGATAAACCACAAGTTAATATATATATCGGAGAAGACGAATGGGCGAACTATTCTTTTCAAAACAAGGTTCGATTATTGTATCGACTCAAAAACTCCGACAATTTACTAGCTAAAAAATTGGTAAAATCTATTTCTTCATTAATAGAAGAAGAACAAAAGATGAGCGAGATTGATTACGAAGCAACAGTAAAACAATGTGAAGATACGATTGAATAGTTTGAAAAAAAATACGTACCAATATTACTTGATTTTTGAAGCAATTAGACACTTCTTCCCTTCACGTATATGAATAAACCAACAACAAACATCACAGATTTTAAATCCGGGTATAGAAATTATCTATGTTTTCTACAAAGAAAACATAGATATCCCGAAATAACTATTCCCATTTAAGACAACCTATTCCTAACAGACGAATTTAAACTGATTGGAAAGTTCATCAATTGAATCACACAATTATTGCTTGATTCAAATTATTAATTTTAAAATCAACAATAACAAAACAGATACTTCCTCTAAATTTCCCCTCAAACATAGTCTACGAGTAACTACTATTATCCTTTTTATGAACTATTCTAATCTAAGCTTGATTAATTTTTTTATTTTTACATTGCACAGATAAACATTTGTCTTTATATAGAGACGAGAATAAAGCAAAACGCCTTAAGGGCGTACTAAAAGGAGTTCGTACCGAAAAAAGCAGGTGAAGTTTCATGTGCAAACCTTGCCCCATGATGAACTACTGCGACGGATTACAAATTTAGCTCCAGATAAGGAGGTAGTCGCTGCATGACTCCGGATGAAATTGGCATTATCGAAAAGATTTTTGTTAGCATTACTGAGGGTGATAAACCTTTTATGGTTCTCTTTGCGATTATCATGCTATTTGTTATCTTTATGTCCATAAAGGTTATGGGATATGTTCGTAGTGTTAGTGATAGTCACAAGGAACAAATCACCTCTATGAATGAAAACATGAAAGAACAGCGTGAAGACCATTATAAAATGATAGCGGAAGATCGGCTTCGCTCTGACAATCGTGAAAGAGAATTATTCGTAAACTTAGAGAAGAACACCCAACAGCTTGAAGGTATTGCTACAACATTAAAAGAGGTACAATTCAATTTCACTAGCTTAGAAAACAAAGTCACTCAAAACTTTGATTATCTAGAGAAAGAAATTGAAAGTGTTAAGATTAAAGTTAGTAAAAAAGAAAACTACGAGTAATCGTGGTTTTTTATTATGCCTAAATTATAAAATGCTTTAATACCAAATGGTTTGTGTTCATTTTTCACCCCTTCTGGTATTACATTTTTTCAAGGTAATTAGAATAATAATTCGGGCAACCAATTATATTCATATGAAATTAAATATCTTCTTTTCCAAAATTACCTTGAATATGATCGTGTCCGCAAACTCAACGGCCTGCATTTATACAAAGAATTGTAATACTATATTAAGGATTTAGCTCAAATCCTATAAACAGGTTATACACTATTGTAAGATACGAAAGAAATACATCATCACCAGCATAATTAATCGATATGTAGATTGGAATCATTTAATAGGTTCTTAAAAAACCCCCAAATACCTCGTATCTTGAGAAGATATCATCTGGCATCTACTGTATACACCTGAAATAATTAATATCATTAGATTAACCATAATATGTTTTTAATTGACGTGTTTTCTTTTTATATGATGCTCATATAGTACCACGTCAAATACACGTCTATATGTTATTTATGCTATGTTGGAACATAAACTTCTTCATCGGATTCAAAAATTTTAGTAAATGCACCAAAATGAGTTTGTTATCCATTACGGTTACATTTTATTTCGAAACCTCAAAGTCACTTCAATACACAAAGTTAATGTGCTTTAAACAAGCAAGTGTTATCAAATGAAAAGTATAAGTCAAATTCCTTTTCTAATTGTTCTTATCCCCACAATTTAATTTCCTTTTGATTAAACCTAGTATTTCTAGGCTGTCATTTCCCTAAATTTATTAACTCCGAAGACCGCATCAATAACTGTTTAATTAATACTTTTTATCTATTTAAGTAAAATTAATAAAAATGTTAGCGTTAAACACCAACAGCTGATAATCTTGTACCAACTCTATATGAAATCTGTATTTTTTCCACATCTTTCTTACTCTCCATAGCTAATTTATTTCTTATGAGCTCTTCTTGATCAAGTAATCTATTCAATTCAGAACGTTGCTTGTCAGTAAGTTTATCCAAATTCTCATTTATCCATATAGATTGCTTATTAGATAATGGGTGGAATAGACTTTTAAAAACGTGGCAACCACTACACCCCTCTTTACTTGACCAAGGATATGTGCCAAATTTTAAAAATTCTCCTCTAGTTGCAATTTCGTTATAGTTTGTTTTATTTTTTATTTTATATTTTTCAATAAGCTCATTGGCAAGTTCGCTATGCTTACCGTAGTCACATTCATAGAAAATACCATCCGGTGCTAAATATCCCGATAACCCATATCTCATTTCTCTCATTTTCCTATTCCCTCTTGTTCTGTTAGTTTATGATTTTTCTACCTTTCACGAACTTATGTTCTTATTATATAAAAAATAATAAGAAATTAAAACAAAATTTTGATATTTTTTACCAAATAAATAAAAATTTAAATTTCTTTTCTCTCTTTAATTTTAAGATGTTCTAAAGAAGGGAAAAACTCTATGAATACAAATTTTCTTAATCCTTTTGAAGCATAGTCTTCTTTACTGTGTCCACTATTTTAATTTCACAATGAATAAAATATTTAAACCTATTACCTAAACATTTTATTACAACACACTCTGTTGGACTTGATTATAAAACACTGTGCTTTCTTCTAGTAAATTAACTTGTTCGCCTAACTTTTCAATTTAATAATTAAGAGGAACAAGCTCTTTTTGATTTTAAAACGTTACATTCTAACTTAGAGTTATATCAGAAATTCACAAACCTTATATTTTCCTCAAAATAAAAGAGAGACGTAAATACGTCTCTTTCTTTCAAGTATAGTTCATTTATAGTGAGGTACATATCAAGAAAGATAAGTCTTATACTCCTATAATAGGACTCAATAATTAAATTTTGAGACTTTCAAAAAGAGTTATGTAATAATTAACCCCCTTCTCTTAGGTACCTCTACTCTCCAAAAAATTCTCTGCTGGTGCAAATCTTGCCTCCAACAGTATGTCATTGATAACAAATCCAATATTGAATTCATCGTTTTCAAAATCTAAATAAATGGGTTTAGCTTTTAATTCTTTTTTAATATAGAGTTCATCCATATCTTCAATATTATCCTCTGTAAGTAAGTGTCTTCGATCTTTATTAGGTTCTAACACTGCTATGCCTATAGATGGAAAATACAAAAGAACATTAATTGAACCCACTTTAACATTTTCTTCGAACATTAAATGATAAAAAGAATTCTTAATGATCTCTATCGCTTCTTGCTTATTCATGACTAATTCCTCCCTCAAGCACTCCATCTTCCTTTATACCACATTTGCTAAAAAGCTAAAAGGTACCTTTTCTTATAAATGCTAAATTGAGCTAACTCACCTTTAAATATTTGAGATAATACTTTACACCCTCATTTCTAATGGTTCAAATTCTTAAAATAAGTTAGTCCAGGAAGGAATTATTGTGCTTAAATTTATTAACGTTTGAGGTGAAAAGTTATAGAAATGACAGATAACGACGATATAACCGTTTTGAATTAAGATTTAAAAATTCTCTTCTTAAAAACTCTCTAAAAAGAAAATACAGAAGAATTGAGTGAATTGAAACTCTTTTGGAGAATATAAAAAAATATAGGACTGAGATAGAACCTATCTACACGATTAGTTAGCGTAAAATCTTTTATAGTACCGGTAAAGTAAAGAAATAAGACACTTCCTATAAAATCATTTTCATCTATAAATTAAGAGATACAATGATTTCAGAGGTGCTGTCTATGTTAGATATTTGTAGACTTACATAAGGGAGGTGTGGTTGCTTGAAGATTTACCGTGGTAATATAGGGGTAGATTTATCTCTTGAAGAATTCTCCGGACTTATAGTAGATGAAGAGAAAATTGATGACTTGCTCAACCTCATATATACATTGGAGATGGATGAAATAATGAACTATAATAGAGATGACATTCAAGCTCTTGAAGAAAGCCTATTCCAAGAAATTGCAGAGTACCAACGCAAACAAAATTCAAATGACTCAACTGCAAAAATGGAGTATATCTTAGCCCACTTAAAAAAATACGAGCGTTAAAGCTCCACAAGATGAATACATTCAATCTCTATTGTTTGAATGTACAGCAAGTTTGAAGTAGATTGGGATAGAAATAGTCCAGCCCCTAGTTATAATCCCCAAAAATTATTTTTCAAATTACTCCAACAAATACTTTGCCACCTAAGATTAATGTATCTATATAATTATTATTTCTCACCATCAAAATAAAAAGACTCAGGATAAATTTCCTGAGTCTTCTCTTCTAATGGCCTTTGGAAAACTTAATATAAAAGATGTTACTCCATCTGCTGTGCCATGAACAGTTATTCGACCTTTATACAGATTCATTACTTCTTTAGCTATGGTCAAGCCTAAACCAGATCCTTGTTTTGAATTCCCCAAATTTTTCCCACGATAATAACGATCGAAGAGAAAAGGAATCTCTTTTTGATCAATAACAACCCCCGTATTGGTGATAGAAATATATACCATATTATCAGTTCTTTTAGAAATGGTATCTATTTTAACTATATTTGAATTCATTGAATACTTAACAGCATTATCAAGAATTGGATTCATCATTAAGAAAAAATGGTTCCTGTCTATAAATATCTCAACTTCTTCAGAATCATAGTCTGTCTCAAAAATAAAACTCGGATAGGTTTCTTGCTTAAATCTTAACAAGAAATTTACTAAATATTTCACGTCATAGTAATTGGCACTATCAATATTTGGGATTTGTTTCAAACGGGCTAGTTCCAGCGTAGTTGATATAATGGCCGTTCCCCTAATTATATTATCTTCAATAGCATTTAGTTTTTCAGCAACTAGTTTATCATCACTTTTTCCATATATTTTAATAACATCAACAGATTGTTTGATTGCCGTAAGATATGTCTTTATCTCATGCGATACATCTTGCATGGAATTAAGATTGTTTTGTACAAGCTCATGCATCCTGTCTAATACTGCATTAAAACGATGAACAATTTTTGATATTTCTTCTCCATACAAAGGATCTTCAATCCTTGTTTGATAATTATTATCTACTACATTTTCAAAACTTGAATCAATTGCACTTTGTAATGGTTTAAAAATAAATTTTAAACATACTAATACTGACACAACTGAAAAGAAGAAAAACCAAATGAACATATATAAGAAGTTTTCCATGCTATTAACCATTTGCATCTTCAAATTAGGTGTTATATCTTTTTTTATGATTATCGTGTCATAATGACCTTTATGTTTAAAAGAATGTAAAATCTCACCATATGCTTTATTTTTTTCATCAATATAAAAACTATAACTATCTTTATCAGCAGTAGCATCTAGTGATTTCATATGTGCTTTAATAGAATCAAAAAAGGTTGGGACGAATAAGGTCAGTATTTGAGCTTCAAACATACCAAATTTATCATTCTGTTCATACTCAGCTGCATAATGATAATCTTGTGCTCCTTGTTCACCCATGCGAATTTTCATTGATTCACCTGGATAGCTAATCTGCTTAAAGAACTCAGAATCAAGTTCCTGTGATGCACCTATTCCTGAAGAAACTATTTTGTCCTGTATTTTCTCTACCCTGGAAAACATAGATTCAAATTCTCTTTGAGTTGTTAGTTGTAGCTCATTATAAATAGAAAATAAATTGACTGGTATTGCTGAAACAAGAACAAGTATAAGGGTTAATAAAACTACTTGCACACGTAGTTTATCACGTTTCACAAAATTATTGAGAAATTTCCTAATCTTATTTCCCATTAGGTATCACCTCTCGATTCCTGATGCAAGGGTATGATTAATGTAAAAATGTTTTTGCCATCTTCATAACTCTTTACATGAATTTTCCCCTTATATAAATGCATCACTTTTTTGGATATTGTTAAACCCATTCCGAACCCTTTCATTGAATTTTCAATATTCTTCCCTCTGTAATATCTATTAAATAACTGTGGGATTTCCTCTTTTTCAATTTGAATACCCCAATTAATAATATCAATATATACATAGTTTGAATATTTACCTTCTCGAATATGAATGACTATCTCATTACTATGCAATGAATACCTAACTGCATTTTCAATGATAGGATTTAAGGCTAATACAAAATGTTCTTTATTAAAATGAATAATTGGCGAGCTTACATCATATTTACCAATAAAATCAAAATCAGGAAAAACCTTTTTTATATATTGTAGGTAATTCTCAATCATTTCTTTTACATCCCGAGATTTTGTAGCATCCATATAAATTCCCCGGTCTAATTTTGCAAGATCGAGAAATGTAGACATAACTTTTGTAATTTGTTCAATATTATCATCTATTGACTTTAATTTTTGTTCTACAATTAGTTTATTATTTGTTCCGTAAAATCGTAGCACATCAATAGATTGTTTAATTGAGGTTAACTTATTGTTTACCTCATGTGAAACATCCTGCATGGACTCTATATTAACTTCAATATGATTTTGCATTTGCTCGAGAATATCATTGATTTGATGCTGAACATTGCTTATTTCTTTTCCATAACTATCCTTTATGTCTATTCTAGCCTTGTAATCCTTTTCTTTTAACTCCACAAATGATTTATCAAGAGCTTTCCAAAAGAAGCGAAATACTAGGCCAAGCCCAAAATAGATAAATATGTTTATAGCAATAATGAAATACAATAAGTAAATAAAAAATTCTTTTTGATATTTCTCTATTAGCTTTATAACAATTGGTGTTACGTTTCTTTTTACTATAATTGTTTCATTATTATCTCCATGTTTAAAAGTATGCTTATAACTCATATAATAAAGGCCGTTTGCTTCATCGTTACGAATTGATATGTTACCTAATTTATTTATTTCTTTTTGATGTCTTTTAACTAAAGTTTCTATTAAAAAGGCTGCAAAGTATTTATCTACACTACTTATTGCTTCTTCGTTTTGTTTAATGTAGAAAGTGTATTCAGTGTTTTTTGCTGCAGATGAAACTTTTATTTCTTCACCTTTTAATAGAATTCCATCAAAAAATTCCTGCTGTATCTTATCAACCCCGCCAATTCTCCAAGCTTCATTTTCAATCTGAATCGCTCTGTACTTGATATGACTAAACGCTTCTTCCCCATTTTTTAAAACAACAGAAATAAAAAATAGTAGCTGAATGGGTATTGTAATTAAGGTAACAGCAATGACTGCCACCGCCATTATCTTCATATGTAATTTATTATTTTTTATCCTTCTAGCAACTAGAGACTTCAAGAACATAACCCTTACCTCGAACTGTTTTGATTATATCAATATCAAGTGAATTTCTTAACCTACGGATATTTACTTCCAGAGTATTTGTTTCTTGAAGTTCTGAAGGATCATATCCCCAAATATTTTTATATAATTCTTCTTTAGAAATAATTTGTCCCTTATGAATGATGAAGTAATGTAATAATTCGAAAAGTTGTTTAGTTAAATGAACATGCTTACCCTCAACAATTACTTTGTGCGTTAATAAATTAATCTCAATATTACCGCATCGAGTAATTCCTCCGTTAGAAATATCGTTACTATAACTTCTTCTTAAAACTGTTCGGATTCTCGCAAGCAACACCGTTAAGTCATATGGTTTTGTTATATAGTCTTCTGCTCCCATATCTAAGCCTTGCATAATATCTAGCGGTTCGCTTCTTGATGTCAGGAGTAAATATGGAATTTTCTTTTTTTGATTCACTAACCTTGCAACTTCAAGGCCATTTGAAATACGAGTATTTAACTCTCCCACTGTTTTCTTTAACATGACATCTAATATCATTAAGTCATAATCATTAGATACAGCAGCATTCACTGCTTCATCACCAGTAGTAAACCAATCAATATGATAATTTTCGCTTCTTAAAATCATTTCAAGTGTGCTACCGATTTCAACTTCATCTTCAAGTAATAATAATCTGTACAATTTTCTCCCTCCCACAGGTCTTTTAAGTGCGAAATGTTTGAAAACAACGCAAAAAATCCCCTGTTAGAAGGCGAAATTAAGCAGTGAATTCGTTTATCTTTCCATAATTTTTTTGTACATAATGCAATTAATGTCTGTAAAAGGTACTACTTACGAGTAACGTTCAATCTTGTAAGTATCGTCCAAATTCCTCATATTATTTTTTAACCTTTATACGTGAAACACTTTTTATAACTACATGTACATTAACTTTTCTGCTTAAATCCTCTTTTAAAACTTGGAGTAATTCTACATTGTGCTTCATTTTCTCACTTTTGTCGTATTCCTAAAATTCTGCCCTACCTATTCAAGATTGAAAGCATACTTATAAATGTTTACACACTTCAATCATCTTTCACGACATATTTGCCACGAATGAATTTAATCCTACATTTAAGTACGTCATCGTATAGAAAAAATCTAATTAATTCAGTATTTCTGCCAATATAATCGATAGCTTTTTCTTATTTACATACCAATCTGAAATAGAAGCAATACTTTCATAATCCATTCTTAGTTAAACACCTAGCATACTCGGCATTTCAACTACCTGTTTTAAATGTTGGTTTAGGTCAAGTTCCATTTTATCTTTCAATTCTTCTGATGTATAGACTTTTATTTCATTTAGTCGAAAAACGTTTTCCTTCCTATTTATATTACATACTATACTCAACTGCCTACACTTTCACTTCGTTTAGAAGAGAAAATTCCTAAATAAAGATTTCTCTGGAATTCTAATTTATTAGACCATCTTCACAGTCCATGCAGTTAGAAACCTTATCGCTTCATTCTTTAATTTGAGACTTTGTCCAAATAATTTTCCATATATTAATCAATTCTAGCTACCTTTACTAGCTGTTTATTTTAATGAGAAGATTCCTTCGTTCTTATTAGATTTGAAACCCAGGATACTGTTTATTTTTTGAAAAAAAGTGTATTTGCATCCGCAATGTTGCAAATAGACGACTGAATCGCAATACTATCCACTTCTTTTTGCAAAATAAACACTTTCTTCATGGCAGAAAGTTTATGAAAGCATATACCATATGTCAAACCTTTCCCTGTATCTTTGTATACGTTATCCCAAAGAGAATAGAAAGTGATTGACTATAACATGTAAATAGCTAACTATTTTATTAGTTACCAGTGCCTGTGCTTAATTTGGTTAGATACAAAATTTAGATACTTTATTGCGCCTCATTTCTTTCACCTCCATTTCGATATAGGTCTATTATACACCAAACGTACATTCGGTATATAGTACCACTTTATGTACGTGGAAAAATTAATATGGTTCCTGTCATCTCTTGTCCGAAACAAACTCATCTTCTCCTACTTACTTCGCGTTCTTTGAGGAATGCATAAAAATAGCCCATCAAATAATACAATGGGCCATTTTTATAAAACTTTTTTAATTCTATTTTTCTTAATATAAAGTATTACGCTATTCATTGTACTTCTTTCAGTTTGTTTACCTAAATAATAGTTATACCAAAATTGCTTTTCCTTCTAATGTTCTCCTGATTTTCTCAGCAACCGTGCCCAATGATATCCATATCATCAACTAGTTAAGAAATTCTATCTTGATATCTCTTCGTCCAAAGTCATTCATTCTGTCAGCATCTGTCATATAAATGTCTACTATGTTTCCTTTTATAGCACCACCTCGATCTTCGACAGTGTAAATTCCATTAATATATGGATAAGAATCACATGTAATTCTTACTCTTGTTCCCATTGGAACCGAGCGATCCATTGCAATCATACCTGGTTGTATTGTCTTACCTGAAGCTGTTATACCTGTAACTCCTGGCTCGTTTAATGTATAAGCAGTACCAATCCCCATAATCGTTTTAGAAACACTAGTATCTTTAGCAGTAGGAGGATCAGATTTGTCTGATGATGTTTTTTCAGGCATCACTGGCCTGGCAGATTCCTTCGCTTCGCGCAATTGCTTAGCTAAATCTGCATTCTCTGCTTGAAGTTTCTGATTCTCTTCTTGAGACTGATGTTTCCCCTCATTCATAGCTTCGTTTTCATTTTTTATTTCTTCTAATTCAATAGAAAGCTGTTCTGTATTAGCTGCAATTTGTTTTTTTTGTTCTTCTAATACTTTGTTGTTTTCATTCGCGGTTTTTAATTCTAGGACAGTTTGTTTATGGTTTTTCTCTAAGGATTTCACTTCTTTGTTTAACTCTTGAATCTCATAAAATTGAAATCCTACACCGCTAGCCACTACGGTTGCTGCCGTGACTTTTAAACAGTTCTGTATTATTTTTCCCTTTTTGATTTTTGTTTTCATTTTGAATCAAGTCCTCTCATTATTATATTTCTGTTGTTACAGTAGTGAGAAGGTTAGAAGTTTTTATAGAGAAGTAAAATAAAAAAGAGCCCTCCTAAAAGAACGGACTCTTTATACATTATTTTTATTCTTTAACTTCAGGAAACTCTTTCTTTTCGAACCACTGATGACGGCAAGCACGCTTTAAGCATGTATACTTAATCCTTGTTTTCCATTCATCTTTATATGCACGAGGATTTTGACACTCCGGGCATGTATTCTCGACGTAACGTTCTTTGTATGTATTCCCCTTTGTCTTATGACCTCTTGACTGTGCATTATATGATACGATTTGTTTGTTCTCCATATAAACTACCTCATCCCTATGCAAAATTTGTAACAGTTGTTTTACCTTAAAAATCATTTACACCATAATATAAAATGTCCAAACAGAATATAAGCACTTACACTTGATTTTACAAGTCTTTATTGTATTTTTTTATTATTTTGATATTCTAAAAAATCATAGAGGATTGAAAGCCGCTTTCCTTCGAGGATTTGAACGAGTTTAAAATCATTTTTCACTGCCTCTACATTATAAATATCTCCAATAATGAAATGCTCGATATCTTCCATTATTGTGGCTAATTCCTTATGAGCAGTGCCGAATTTATCTTCAAAGTCTTTTGCAAACAGAATTGGAAATGAAGCATAAATTCGATTAAATTCATTAATCATATAACGATGAATATACAGCATATACTCCTTCATTTCCCGAATTTCTTGTAAACCAATAGATACAGCCCTTGATTCTTGTTCTCTATTAATAGGAGGTAATGGCATTTCACCTACAAACTCTTCCAACTTTTCATCTTTAATGGAAGGAGAAATATACCCCTCAGTTGATTTTTCCCTATCTTCATGCGATAAGATTTTTTTCCCTTCTGCTCTTAACAAGACCTCTTGTAATTTATCTCTCGATTGATAAATCACCGCATCATTCTCTTCTTTGTTGTTTTCTAGTAGTTCACCAAATGTTTTTTCAAATATATTTGATTTATCTTTGTTTGACATTTTATTTACTACTCCCTTGTTATATGAATAAGTATGGTGAATTCGGCTTCTTTCAGTAATATTATTAAAACCTACTACTCTTCCAACTGAACCTTGTCTAAAAATTATAAGCACATGGACATCTTTTTTAGATAGACATTCCCGCTTACATTTATTGTAAAATTATCCCGTGGATATAATTACTGGTACCACTTAATTTTCCCATATTATACATAAAAAAACTAATTAAATTAGAATGAAGATTCTATGACATTTTATTTATTTACAAATAAATCTGATTATTATCTATAAAAAGAAAGCCATCATCATAAAGATGCCTGCCCTCTTCATTAATTATTTATTGCCACCACCAAGAAATACTACTAGTAATAGACATCTTAGTTGCAGCCATTGAAAGATTAAACATCATTTTTTTGAGCATTCGTTTTTACCTCCTTAATTGTTTTGTCAAACTGTTTTTCTGTCCGTTCTTTTCTTATGGAAAATATTAAAAGTAGAATAAATACTAAAGTTGAGCTAATAGTTAAAAATATTAAATTCAAATCAGTACCTTTTACATGTGTCATAAACATTGAAGCAGGTAGAACAATTGCCGCAACAAGAGAAATTCCTATCACTATATATTTCTCATATTTAAAACGTATTTTTTCGAAATCAAATTTAAAAGTCCACTCTTGAGAATAAAGAACAAATGCTAATAAAGCATAGCTAAAACCAGATGTAATATCCATTGCATAATTCCTCCAAATATGCTCTTTCAATTCAGAAGGACTAAAAAATCCAAGTGAAGCAAATATGATCATAATTTGAATAATAAGAGGTATAATGACACCTCCTGCAACAGTCACTACAAGTGCCCAAATAATAGAAAGCTTCTCTATAGCAGCTAAATAAAGGAAAGTTATCAGCATTCCTATAATCGGTACTAAATAACCAATACCTTCTTGTTTATTAAAGTAGATGGAGTAATTAATAATACTAGTCAAAAATGAAAGTAGAGAAATTATCGTAATGTTTCGATGGAACCTTAAACAGAATATAGCGCACATAATTGCATAACTGCCAATTCCCAAAATTGTTTGAGATAAAATAAACCAACCCAAGTTTGCTGAATTCAAATTTTTCACCCCTAAGATATAAAAACATATGCATTACACTCTAATAATTTTGCCATACTCCATTTTAAGATACCAATTAACTTTACATAAACATTCAATGAAATCATTGTCATCTTTCTAAACATTCTCACTAATTTATCCTTTCATTTTCCTCTTGGATTTTCTTATTTCTTGATTGAATGATCTCACTAGATAAATAAAGTAGATATTTTTCATCAAAACGAAATAACGGAGTGGGGGCAATTTTCTCAAAACACTTCAAATGTATATTTAAAAACAAATACTTAGGATTAATAATTATTTTTTAAAATGTGTATTTATAGCCTTTTTATCTTTTACCATTAAGTAATCCCTGGTTTTAAATCTCTATTTTTCTACACGACATTCCCAGCCGTTTGCTTTTCTTTCTGGTTTCTAATTTCTAGCCCCTTCCTTTAGTATTCTTATAAAGCTGAATCTATTTACATAATTACAAATTGCTACATTCTCATATTCGCCATTTGTTTCTTACTACACTTATGCAACAAGACCCAACTCCTGATCACAACGAGTGGTATACTTGTAGTTGGTAACATCATCTTTCGGACCAGTGATAGTAACAACTCTAGATTTGTAACAAACAGCTTGGTATCTAGATGTTACTAATATATAATGATTTTTAACCTTAGAAGGTTTGCGGTATTTTACATCACGAGCAAGATCTCGATTAATTTGCATTACAACACGTTTCTTAGAAGCAGTTCTTTTTCCAACACGTTGCTTATACCTCCTGACGGCATGTTCTGTAATTATCATCTTGAGCTTCCCCTTTCGGTTATACAAAAATATTTTCTATCTAATTGATTTTCTATTAAATTTTCTTCACAACTCTCAACTTCTTCAAATGGATTTAACGCCTAACTTTCGCATTTATTATAGTTGGTGGCTACAATTTAAATGCTGTATTTTCATTTGGTAATGTAAGTACTCATAAATGCAAATCCCCCCTATTCACAACTCTCAATAGAAACGTAAGCAGTTAATTTGAAAACGTCAATAAGTCGGTAAAAAAATAAGACGAGCATTTAAGCCCGTCTTACAAGATGACATTATTCCTTAAGTTCTTTTGTCTTTGACGTTACCTTGTTATCATTTATCAATGTCAGCACCGATGCGATAAATGTAACAACAGCAGCAACTTCTGCTTCACCTAATACAGGTAAAGGTTGATAGCCTTTAGAAGTCAAATACTGATTCAACCAAGCTAGTACAAAGACAATAATTCGAATTAATGCCCCCTTATTATCCATTAAAACATCTTTAAACATATGCAACACCCCAAAAAAAGAAGATATGGTACTTAATCACCATAACGAATTACAGAGATTAGAGCCATATCCTACTTTTTCTTCTCCCAACTTAAATCACATTTACAAAATCATGTTCTTAAGGGAGAGTAAACAAGTTCTATTATTGTTGCTATTTAGGTTTCACTCATTGGTGCATACGATTATCATAATTTACCTTAACCACATATCCAAGTTCTACAATTTTTAAATCCACTATTTTTCTCAAGGCTAGTAGGAATTTTTAATTACTCTTAAGCTTCTATTAACTTATGAACTATATCCTCTGATACAGCTTCATCCCCTAATTTGAAATCCCTCTTTCAAACATCTCTTTAGAGTATTAATCGAGGGATTTCAATGTAGCGGTTTTTAATATTGCTGTTGTTAATAATTTTAGGAGGCCAGGTTAGACCCTTTCTTGTTCCTTATAATCATGATTAACTGGTAAATTTAAACTTGTATACATATATAAACCAAACAAGTGACTTACAAACATCTTAACCCTAGTACATTTACCTTTCTCCTTACTTTAGTTAAGGGTATTAACTCTAAAAAAAGGGAGCCTCTTTCAAGGAGCTCTTGAACTAATTGGCTAAGACTTAGCAATCATTCATGATGTTTGAAAATTGCTCCGGAGTCGTATGCTTAGAAATAGCGCGGATAAGACATGATAAGTTAGGTTGTTGTTTTGCAGCAAACACTGCTTGATCAATTACTTCCATATACCCTTTCCCTTTACACATACAGCAAAATCCTTTCTCCGTAATACCGGTGCTATCACACCATGAACATGAACGATTCTTTAGCATAGCTAACCCTTCCTTTCAAAAAATATATACTGAACGAATGGTCGTAATCCTCACTTTTTTATAATAGAAATGTATTTTAGTTGACCATTCCGAACTGTCTAACATAGGAAAGTATGAATCTACTTCATTGTGTGTATTATGAATGCGCGTAGAATAAAGATGAGAAACTATTGGTAGGAACAATTTATAAGTTTGCTGACTAACAATAACAACAAAATCTTTATCCTTTAATTGTTCACCCCTAAATTGAATATAATCAAATCCTCCAAAAACAAATTTTACATCTATTAAATAGAAATAATCTATTTTCAAAGGTATTGGCTTCTCTTATAGGAAGTACTGTATTAAATCAATCTTTAATGTTTTGTGACTGAGTAAAAAAATTTTTATAATTCATAATAAATTTATCTTTCTTTGTTGATATGAAATGGGTCATATCATCTTTTAATCGACAAAACATTCTATTATCAAAACCAAAACTTATTAATTACACACATTAATTTTGCAATATTCATTTATTATCCTTCCCCGTTTCGTATTTTGTAACAAGTTCCTGTGCACGCAATAGAATTTCCACATCTTCATACAACTCAAACTGTTTTACGGGGTCCTTTTCATCCTTAGCACGTTTTTCCACCTTTTCAACAAGGCTTCCAAGATTAAAAGTTTGTTCTTGTTTCATGACTTGTTTAGTTACATATTCATACTCTTCTATTAAACAGTTGGATATTTGTTCTACAGATTTTTCATGCGATAAAGTTTGTCTATAAGAATTATAAAGGGTCATCGTAAATTGATGGAGCCCTTGTTTTAACTCCGACCGTAACCTTCTCTGATCACTCATATAATCACCTCCACCAATAAATAACCTACTTTAAAATGGTAAATCATCATCACTGATATTTATGTCACCAGTGAACATTTCAAAGTTATTTTGTTGTTGATTACTATTATTATCAAAGGTAAAAAATACAATGTTATTTGCGCGTAATTCCCAGTACGTAGTTTTATCCTTCTTAGAAGATTTCATTTTACCGATTACTTGCACAACAGAACCTTTCTTTTGGTATCTTTGTACCTTTTCACCCATTTTCCCCCAAACAGATACATTAAAGAAATCAGTAGTTTTTTTATCTCCATACCCATCATCTACTGCTACAGCAAAACGACAAACTGTCTTTTCACCATACGTATTACTCTCAGGATCACGAGTTAAGCGACCTGTAATTGTAATAATTTGATGCATAATAAATTACCTCCAACTAATGTTTAATTAATTTGGTAAAAATGTTTCATTTGCCACATGGTCATGAAGCTGTTTTAACAACAGAAATACAGCCAATTTAGTGGAGATTTTACTTTTCTTTAAAATCCTGTATAAAAACTTTACTTCTATTTATGACACGTGAAGATTACATTTCTCCCCAATTTTTCTCTATAAGTTTATTAAAAGGAGATTGTTGATAGTTTATTTACTATCTTTTTGAAAGAAGTACCTACATATTTCTATTAAAATATGATTATCATTAGTAGTGTCATGATTTATGAAAATAGAAGTACTTCTTAAACATTTCATGTTATAGTAAAATGTTTTTAATGAAACAACATCAAACTGCTTTTATGAGTTGTTAATAAATAACTCCTCTCAAAACGTAAGCACTTAAAAATTAAAAATCAAGGTAAAAAAAGAGCTTTCCCACGTAGTTTTTTTCTACACAAGTAAACTCTTTACATTAGGCGTATATATTATTTTAAATATATCTAATCTGTTAATAGTACGAGCGAGAGAATAATCATAAGTTACCAGAAAGAACAGGTTACAAAATCGCGTAAACCTTACCAACTACTACCCACCTAGCTAGTAATCCTCTTCGACCATTAGTATATCTATCTGTAGTATTATCGTTACATTAGTTACCTAGTACTAATTCATAACCTAGCCAATAAATAATTATTGTATTTCTAGTCTTATAAACCCTGGGGACTAAGTTGCTTAAAAATGTTTTCAACTAATATCAAACTCCTTTTCGTTTTATTAAAAACAAACGACCCAAACGGTATTTTAATCCGTGCTACCGCATAGGCTATGCAGAGCTATAGAACTATAATTTTTTAAAATGACAAACTTGAACCTGTAACTCTATGTGTGTAAGATAAGCGCTCTAACAGCTAAGCGAAAGAGAAATAATATTTAAAATCATAAGTACTTCTCTTTTATTTTCCGGTATTTATTTTTTATATTTAAATTAAGGGCTCCTACCACTCCCCTAATCTAGTATTGAATACTAGGGTCTTCTTCCTCACAGCGAAGACCATCCTAAAATCTATTAATTTAATTTTAAATATATTTGCTGGATTATTAATAAAACCCTATAATCAAATAAAGTCAATAATAACTTTTAAATTATCTAAATAAAAAAGCAGACACAACATGTGCCTACTTTTTTGGAAATTAATATCTTGTTAGATTTGCATAAGATAGAGAAACCCAACCATCATGCACTCTCGCCCATCCATCACTAATATCGTAAATATTCCACGTTTCTCCATTAAGGATAGTACGAATAATATCCCCATCTGTAGAAGATTGTGTACGAACGTTTAGATTTGCAGTAGTTGTAATTTTCCCAATTGGATCACGTTTTCCAGCTAAATTTTCTGGATTTCCATTAGAACTTCCTGCAGGAGTAAACTTAACATAAGCAGGACCTGCTGACACCCACTGGTTTCCTCCAACATTGTATAGACCATTAGATAGTCCCCAAGTTTGATACATTTCACCTTTTTTCACTGTCTTAACAACTCGTGAATCAAAGCTAGCAAATTCCCTTACATTAAGTTCTGGAACAAGAATCTCAACAACACCAATACCATCTGAAGATGGGGGTTGAGTTACTGGTGGTGCTATAGTTGCACCCGTACCAGTAAGTTCAGCTTGTACTGCTGCTAAGAAACTATTCCAGCGCCCTTCATCTAAGATACGGTGTGGGCAATTCTTAACTGCTCTAGAATTACCGTTTCGAACACCAATCTCTGTCCAACTCTTATGAGTACGCACACGATCAATTCCCCATCCGCGTTCTCGTAACAGTTGAGCGACGAATTTAATTGCTAAACTTTCAGCTTTTTCGTATCTTGGACCACCAGACAACGAGTAACAGATTTCAACACCGATAGATTTTCGGTTTCCATTCCCACCGCCATCTCCACAATGCCAAGCATTACGATTAACTGGAATACCCTGTATAACTTCAATATCATCTACTGCAAAATGAAATGAAACCTCATTGTTATTTCCAATCATGTAATTTATTTCATTTTTTGCAGGAGCATCATTATACGTATTATGCACTGTAATATACTCTGCGTTCATAGAATAAGGAGCTTTGATTGGATATTTACTTGCAGCCACAAGATTTTGTATAACTGGAATGGCCATAGTCGTACACCTCCGTATAGATTAAAATGCACGACTAAATTAACCACTTCCTATGTTTAGTTCAAGGTTAAACTTAATCTACTTTATTGAGCGCTCCTAAATGAAGAGAACTGATATGTCTATTTTTTTCTGTACCGCACTGTTTTTACCATTTGTCTACTACACTATTTCCAGAAAATAAGGGTAGCCTTTTCCATCCTATATTCTCTTTAATACCAGGCTATTAAGCTAAACCTGCTACTACCTTATCTTCTACCACCTCAAAGGATAGTTTAAAGCCTTCTTCTTCAACTAAATAAGTAGCAAGTTCACTTAGGATATATGCTGTGTATTCGTGCTTGTACTCTACAGACTCTTTAAAACCTAACATATTTGCCTTTTTATAAAAAACAGAAGAAAATAGAATTTCGTAAACCTTAATTCCACTAGGGTCTAAGCAGACTGTTTGACTAGCAGCTCCGTCTTCAATAATTTCGTTAACAACTTCATCAAGGATACTTTTTATTTTTCCCTCAGTAGTCTTAGCAGGTCTTTGTTGTTCTACTTGATTTTTAATATTTGCAGCAAAATCTTCTTTGGTATTCACTTCAGATTGAGCCTTTATATCTTCTACAAGTTTTTTGAAAGCAGCTTGTTCCTTGATGAAAGCTGCAAGATTAGCCTTTGGTTCTAATTTCATGTAAGGAATCATTACTGAAGAATCCATATCTACTTTCGCTACTTGTTCACGAATTTGTTTAGAAAGTTGTTGAGTTGAAATTTGAGAAGCTAATAAGCTAGCAAGAATTGGTTCTTGTATTGTTTTCTCTTCAGATTCAATTCCTACAATAGATAAGAGTTCTGTCAATAATGGATCAGTGAAAATACGAGAAATTACTTCGTTTATCCCTGCATGAGTTTCATTACCTTGTGGGTGTGAATTTAATACTGTTTTAAATTCTATTACCTCTCTTGGAGATGTTTCTAATAAAGCCTTTGCTACAGATTCAATGTATTCTTTAGCTAATGTTTTTTGCATAGTTAAAATCCTCCTGTATTGTCTTAGTTTGCTTAGTTATTTGTTACTCGATTTATATAGCGTTCGCTATCTGCAATTTCAAAAATATGAAAATCCACTCTAATTAAGAGGTGTTCATTAGTGTTTAAGAAATCTTCTTTTGTTTTTAATGTAATGCAATCTAATGTATAATTCCTCTAACTAGAAAACCAGATACGTGAGGAACAACTACATCTGGTACTGCATCCAGAACACTACCTTCTACCGGTCCTAATTCTTCTGTTGTCAATCTGTTCATATTCCTTTTGAATTCTTTAAGACTACAGACTGTATTTTATGAAGTGCATCAGCCCACCTCATCTTACCTCTTATTTTGAGTCGCTTTAAGAGGATTCGACGTTATATTTTTTTGCATGTACAAACAAAACCATTTGAGAACAAAAAGTCAATAGGTCAGAAGAAAATTGTACACTTGTAATTTTCATTAAATCAATAAGACGTTATCCAACGCTTTATTCTGGTAATAATTTAATTTCTCTCACTAACACACGAAAAGGTTCAAATCCATGTGAAACAATAATATCTGTATTTGCCTTTGATTTGAATTTACAATCTCTTTTTAAGGCAAACATTTTCCCACTCGCAATTACAACATCACCTTTTTTAGCACTGAGTTTCTGCCATAAAGTTACTGGTACCACAATTAATAGCTCACCAAAACCATCATTAAGTGTTACATAGACAATATTAGCACCCGCAGTATCACTTAGATTATTCATGTTTACAATACTCTGAATCTGTCCACCACAAACAATTTCCTTCTCCTGCATTCCACTAGATTTTAAATTGTAGGAGAATTCGCTAATATGAGATTGTAGTCTCTTCATTAGTTTTGCTGCTTCTAACACCTCCGTATTAGTATCTACTAGTACATCTAGTTCGTTATTTACATAAATTTCTTTTAGTATATTTGTCATTTGAAAAATCCTTTATCACATAGTTTTTTGTTTTTTCAATAGATTAGATTATATTTTTATAGAGGAATACAGTAGAATCCACTAAAAATAAAAAAAAGACCACTGATTCGAGAAGTCAATTCTCATTCAATCAAAACAGGTCCTTTACAATCTATTACTCCAATTAATAACTTCAAATATGCATTGAAAATTGCGAACAAATGCTAAATATGTCTTATTAATCAAGTATGTAATTACAGTCTACTTACTACATTAGTCAATCCCTCAATCACAGCAAGTTCGTTACTACACTTAATATGTCCCGAAGTACCACATGTTCTTTTGCCATTGAAATATTTTCTAACATCCGTTTTACCCTGCCAATAATAAAGACCTAATACTTCCTATTAGGTAATGATTTCAATTCTGTATAGATAATTAGAAAACCTTCACATACTAAGGATTGGTTAAAATCTTTATTGACAATACAATGCAAAAGAATATTGCAATTGTTTCTAAAAACTTGGTATATTCTTCAAGAATTCGCCATACTAATCTTCACACTTAACTTGTCCCTTATGAATTCTTAATGTATGTAATGTTATATAACTAACAAGGTGATTAATTATATCTTTAACCCTACTAGTATTAGGAATACACTAAAATATTTTAGTTAAGTCGAAATTTTTTTAAAATTACTACATATGATTAGTAACTTTTATATTCAACTAGCTTCCTCGTACTCGATTTGTGCTTCTGGTTTTAAGTACATCTTCCGTTGTTCTTGCTTTCTTAAATGTCGTGGAAGGAACATCTTCGTACCGTTTAACCCAAATGCAATCCTATTCCAGTCTGTCAAGATAGTTGTTTTTAGCAACTTCGGATTTTGAAGAATGACATTGTATGCTTCACGTAACGTTAAGTCATCAAGATCAATCCCTTGTTCAGTAAGAAAATCAATTGTACTACCACGTTGAGTTAATAAGTCATCTAAACCGTTGTCTGTTAACGCTAACAAAGCTTTGAACTCGGTAAAAGTAAAACGATCTCGTACAATATGTTTATTTGTCGCCATTAAATCGTACTTGGCTAATTTTTCTGCAACCCTTTCTCCTTCTGCACTGTTAATTGTATAAATAGTAATATTAAGGCTTTTCAAAAATAATTCCTCCTAATGTTTTCTTAATGTAGGTAACATAAACACTTGATTTAAAAAATGCTAGTAATTTTATCAAAAGCACCACTTCATTTCAGAAAAAAATTGTAAACTTTAAAAACACAAGAAAAGTAGGAGCTTTAGCCCCTACTTAATTACAAAAACCATATCTCACTTAATTTTCCTATCTTTCAGATAAATGACATTATCGACATATTTCATTCATGTAACAAATAAAAATATATCCTATTTTGTTGAATAAACACTAGATTAACAAAGTTAATATTGTTTTTTAGTTAAAATAACATTTTTGTCATTAAATAACTAAAGTTAGTATTTGTAAAAAAGGTGATTGCAATCGCTATTTGTCCCTTGTATGATAAAACCAAGAAAAATAAACATCATTAAATCCGATTTGTCAATACCTTTTCGAGACATTTCATAAAAATTAACCTAAAAAATAGGCTGCGATGTTCGCCACATCGAGCCTAGGACAAAATTTAAAAGTAAGAACACTTATATTTTCGTTTTGAGTCTAAAATTGGAATGCGTAAATTAATATTTCAATTTGTATTTGTTCTATTATGAAAATCTATCATCTTTAATAATACAAAGATACTGCTCTTTATCTTTTTAATCTTTTGTCCTTTGCAAACTATTATACTACCAATGAATCTGGAGGCTTTTTTATGTTAAAAAAGAGAATTAATATAAAAGATATACCAAACGAAGAGTTCTATAAACTACCCAAAGTTTTCATTTGGAAAAAACAATATCGTGAGAATTTAAGTATCGGTGCGAAATTACTATACATGTTAATAAGAGATCGATTTAATTTATCTATATATACAACACAAATTTCAGTTGATAACGGAAACGACACGCCTGCCTTCGTAGATGAAAAAGGTGATATTTATTGTATTTTAGATAATCAAGAAATCGAATTCTCATTAAATATTTCAAACAAAACTGTTACGAAGTTCATGGAAGAGCTTATAGCTGAAGAACTTGTATCCACAGAATCAGTAGATGGAGGCGCTAATCGAATCTACTTGAATGAACCCGATCCTAGTGGAGCGTCATTAGCACATTTCCTAGGTGAAAAAGAATACTACAAACATGTTAAGATGCGTAAGAAAAAGAAGAAAGAACCATTAAAAACATTAGAAGAGTGTATAGCTACTGCCATAGATAAATACGGTGTAAAAAAAGTAGATAAGAAAAATTCCGGTACTAGGGAAGGAGAAATCCCGGTACCTAGTGACGGAAAAAGTACACCCCTTAGTGAGGAGAAAACTCCACCCCTAGGGGAGGAAAAAGTACATCCTAATAATATTTATTCTAGTTATCTTGACCTTAGTGAGATTTATCCCAACGAGAATGATACATATCCAAATAAATCTTCTAAAACAAAAATAGATGAAGAACCAATAGAAGAACTTAAAAATAATATTGTTTTACAAAAGAATAATTATGCCTTATTAAATCCTATCCTTGAACAAGTTGGGATCTGTCCCGATCTAAAGGCAATTAATGTTGTGAAGAAAATACTTGCAGAAGCTGGAATTACAACATTCCACAAGGTAGATGTATTAAATGCAATAGGTAAACATGCTATGAACGTCAAAAAGTATTTATCCCAAGGCGAAGTAATTGAATATGAACCTGCATTTTTCGCTAATAATCTTGTAGACCGTATTAGAGAGAATACTCTTAAGCGTCAAAACGAAGTAAAAAAACTGAAAAAGATAGAAAACCAACAAACCCATGAAACCACTTTTCATTTTTCTTCTTACAATTGGCTTGAAGCAAATTAAAAAAGGGTTCAGTTGCAAAAAACATTTGATAGAAATATAGACCCAATAAAGCCTATTTAATGACAGATTATGACGCACTTCCAAATAACTTATGTATGAACCTAACTTCATTTTAAATAGATTTCACCTATAAGTTAAGTTGGCTTTCATTACTTGCGTAACTTCAACGCCGTTCAATATACAAGTGGCTATTTCATACATCTTAAATTTCAAATCAGAACATACACATTTCTTAATGAAACAGAGGTCCTTTTCACTATATTATTATAATATTTAACTTTAATTATTTATATACTTTTCTCTCCTCTAAACTCATGAATTGCTATAGGAAGAGTTCTTGTTCTATAGCAATTCAACAGTTGAGAAAATAAAAAGACACTTTTTCACAATCTTTAAGTAAAATTCTGTATTTTAGACATACGTAAATGGAATTTCTCTTAGTGCATCTTTTATGAAGTCACTGGAAGTTGCTCCGTTAATTTATTATTCCTCATTCAATTTTAAATACATTTTTAAAGCCTGCATTTCAAAATCGAACTTTCACTCTTCATCAGAACAAAATATTATCTTTCCTTTATGTATAATTTGGAGCTAATGAACTGTTGAACTTTTTGATAAATCAACATATCAATATCTATATGAATCATATCTACCAACTCCTGAACTCATAAAACGTTTAAAAATTCCTAAAGTTATGTCTCTTAAATATGCTATATCAATATCATTATCTCTCCACTACTTTTTTATTGTTAGGGATTTTACCCCTTTGTTACATATTCTTTTTAACAAAAAAATTAATTTTAAAAAATTTTTTAAACCTCTTTATAAAAGAACTAACGTTCGTGTATAATAAGAACTAACGTTCTTTTGTTTTTAAAAAGAATTACAATGTACAATTATTTAATCCTACTGAATAGGGTCATCTTAGATGTCGATTTTCACATTTTTTATCATTTTAACCAAGATGATTCCTTCTAAAGAATGCAACGATAAGGCTTCTAACCGCAAGAACTGTGGAACTAGCCTAATAAATTAGAGTTCGATAGAACTCTTTACTTAGGAATTCCTTCTTCTAAACGAAGTAAAAATGAGATAGTTCAAATCAGCAATATACTGGCGAAACCATTCGTAGCACAAACATATCCTTAACAAACCTACTTCAAGAAGGAGAAGAACAAATTTCACTTTTTGATAATGTCACGCAAAGAGAACAAGAAATAAAGCTAACGAAAGTAACGGATGAAATACGCACAAAATTTGGAGAGAATAGCATATTAAGAGGAATTTCGTATACAAATAATGCAACAGCAAGATACAGAAACACACTGTTAGGGGGACACAAAGCATGAACAACGCTAATATGCAACAAGGCCGAGGAATGGTAAAATGGGCGCAATTCGCCGGAATTCGTGAAATGATCAAAGAGAAAAATAAAGGAGCATCTCCCATTTTAACCTCTGAAGAAAAGGAACTGATTAAGAACATGCTTTTATGTTCCTTATTGTCCGAAGAAGAAATACTAATTACATATTATGAAGGCGGCTATTTACTTACTAACTATATGACCATCATCGATATAGATCCGCTAAATAGCGCTATCATATGTACGGATGCTTTTTATAATAAGTTGACACTACAATTTTCGGATATACTGGATGTAAAATAGAATAGATTTAAACGTTTGTATTGTTATAAAGGAGTGTATAAAATGCAAGGGAATCAGATAAAAAAGAATGCAGCAAGAACAGTTATTCATAATGATATAAATAACTATCCCTATTTAAATATACCTATGATTATCAATGAGAATGATGGAATAATTTACGAGGTTTTAAGCGCTGGTTTTCATAATAATGATGCAGTAGCAATGATAACAACTGACGGTTTCACTACAAATAGGGTAAATACACCAATCGTAACAGTAAAAAACGATGATAGTAGTATCCAAGTATTCCGTTTACCTTTAGAATTGGATGATTGGGTGCTTTCATGTATGCACGCTGCTTCAATAGGAAAAAATCCGTTCCCATGTAAAGTTGCTTTTGGAATCATTGATACTAAATGTCATGTGGAATTCAAGTAAAAAAGGAGTAAATTAATTTGTTCCTTTTATAATTTTTGGGACATTTATTTTTCTTAAGTTGATGGGCATGTAGCGGTATCCCTCAATATTAAATTTCAAATGCATGAAAATGAGAAAAAGTTTAAAATAATTTATATACAAATGAAATAATCCAGCGAGAGTATCAAACTGTATACAATTTGCCTTTTCACACTAAAAAATGATACTAAGGTCATTGAAAGGCACCTCAGGGTGTCTTTTTCTTAATTCTAATCCGCAGTAACAAATTCATATTTTTTATACAAAAAACGGAAAAAATATTTTATAATTCTATTTAGATTAATATTGCGTTTTTGATATAAAACTTATAGAAAAATGGCGGTGATTGATTTTATGTTTAATATTTCAAAGGGTGCGATGATAGATACAATAAACAATATGATTTACAACATTGCTCTTTATGTCTTTGTATTTATTATTTGCATGTGGATTTTAGTATGTATTGTTCGATTATTTGTAAGGGGATTATCTAGAGTAATACCTATAACGTATACACCTCCATTGCAATCTAAAGGAAATGGAAATGGAAATGGAAAAAGAAAACAAAATAAAAAAAGGAGTGCGTCTTATAGAGTTCAATCAGTTGGAAAGAAAGCAAATACAAATAAAGTTGTAAATTCTGATTTGGATGATGAAGATGATTTTAACAACTATTATGACGACTACAGTTCCCCTAGCTATTATAGCTCTTCTAATAGTTCAAGTTCCGAAAGTTCATATAGTAACTCCAATTATAACAGCACTTCTAGTTACAAAAATGAAGATTCCTCTAAGTATGATAGTCCTTCTTATAATTCTAGTTATAATAGTAACTCAGATGAAAATGATTATTAATAATATACGAACTTGCATGATAGTGCATAATCTATTTGTCATAGAAATGCACACATCCATGTATTCAAAATATATTAAATTGCAACAATCATTTTGGTTAGGAATCTTATCCATAACATTAAACTTAAGATGGTTACATACGGAGAAAGGCGCCTTTGGTGTCTTTTCTTTGTATAGAAGCTTCTAATATATTACGTAAGAACTTGACGCTATTTTAAATGGCTCAAAAAATAGACAATGATTTTCACTTCCAACTTCACAAAACAATTTCCCCTTTTTAATTTTCTCTATTTGACGATGTTCATGCAAATTGAATCATTCTATCCACTAAACAAGAAATAATTCTCCAAGAGCTGAATATATCAATCAATAAAGCAATTTTTCATATAATTGATTTCTTGTTTCATCTAAACCTATATCCTTAGACCTCTACGCTTGAAGTATCCTTTACGGATAAAACATTCCTTCACTACTACGTCAATTAAATCTTTTCTTGCTGCAGTAGTTTTTCTAATTCATGAAGAAATGTATGAGTTTTCTCAACATCCTTTAAGATATCCTCTAGGTTCTCATTTGCTACAAAATCTCTAATAGAATGGTTAAAAACCATTAAACTACCATATCTATGCTCTATTTCTTTAAACCACACTTCTTTTTCCAAAAGCTTAAAATTTTTACGAATGACTTTTTCCCTTTTTGAAGGGATGGACATAAAGAGTCCTCCTAATACATCACCGATTACATCTCCCATGTGAAAACCTCCCTTTTATATATTGTAACATTTAGAAAAAACAATATATAGTAGTATTTCCAATACACTTCAAATAACGGTTCGTTACCAATTAGAGTGAACGGTAGAACTTGCGTTATGGTTTTTTTCTTATCTCGACAGAATACGACATCACCATTTACCTTAATTTGGTATAATCATCTGTGGAATTTTACAATTTTCAAAATGGAGGAATTAAACATGTTCAAAAAGTTGAGTACCATTGCATTAGGAAGTGCTTTAGCGATGAGTCTAGTTGCTTGTGATGATTCGTCAAACAAAGCTTCTACAGAAAAGAAAGATGAACCAAAACAAGAGGCTAAGAAAGAAGCAAAACAAGACCAAAAACAAGAAACGAAAAAGGACGATAAAAAGAAGATAACGGTTGCCGATGTGGATACTATTAAAACTGGTGATCCTGTAACTGGTGAAGGTGGAGATAAATACGAGGATCTAGTTGCTAAATATGGCGAACCTGACATCAAATCTGATTCTACAAGTAAAAATGTAAAAACGTATACTGCTAGTTGGAGTAAAAATGCAAAAGGTGGCACAGGAGCTAATTTCACCGTTAGTTTCATTGAAAAAGATGGTCAAAAGTTAGCAGTAAGTAAAACTCAAATAGGGATGGAGTAAATCCTAGTCATAGAAATCATGGTTATGAGGAAACTTCTAAATCGTGATAAAACAAGCACTCGAATGGGTGCTTGTTTTATCATTTGAAAGTAATGAATCACCGGAAATTCCCGCTTATTAACAAACGATTTATTCTTCTTACATTTACCACCAGACAAAAAACATGTAGTACCCTGTATTTTACGTACTGGAAAATCAATTTCATAGATACATCCTTTTCAACTTGATATGCTCTGTTCTCATAATATAATTCCGTACTAGATATCTCTGTTTTAGATTCTATATATATAACTTGATCCTTTTAATGATTAAATATTGAATCCCGTTTTATTTTCACAAAGTTGTAATGGCACAACCCCCATTCAACTAATTTTTATATATTTTTAGGTTTAGTAGGCAGAAATAACAATTAAAAATAAATTAAAATTGAAAGAGATGATACAAATTATGTTTAAAAATGAGGAAGAGCTGCAAAAAGCTTTTGAAGCAGCAAAGGCGACCTTAGCAATTGAGGGATTGACTGTTACAAAGGAAATGGAGAAAGTCATAAAGGATAAGTTACGGAGAAAGATTACTATGGAGGAATTAATCCGTTTAGCAGATGATATTGCCAGACGCAAATAAATAATCTTTTACTTTAAAATCTGTAACCTTGATACCCGCTTTTCACAAAATTAATAATAAAACCATTTTGGAAAGAGATTCAACAAAATGGTTTTTTAACTCTTAAATGAGTCTTACACTTTATAATAACTCTCTTGGAATTCGTACGGTGAGATTTTCGTATTTTAGAAAAAGTAATAGTGGAAGTTATACCACTTAAGACAAGTTTTATTAAATTACGTATGTAACAACAATGCCAATCTTTTTTCAAAAGGAAGGTTGGCATAACCCTCCATCCCCTCACACCTTACTTTCTCTTAACAACAAACAAAACACCACCCAATCCGCAGTAGCGCTTACAACAATTCCTATACATTTAATCAAAACTATTGATTCTCATATCATTTATTTCTTTGCTTCCATACCCCATTCTCTCTACGAAAAGTATTCTTTCCATTCATGAAGTCAGCTGTATTACCAGGAATGCTATATTTCTTAGCCTTTTTCTTAGCCTTCTTCTTCAGCCTCTTCTCTTCTTGAACAGCTTGCAGATCAGCCCTCCATTATTTCAACAAATCCTTTTCACGTCGCATCGAATTTGTGCCTCTCAGACTAAAATATGAATCCAATAATTAGGTGCTTTCTATTTATTATACTCTTTTTAACCAAATGTTCATTTTGTTCACATACACGTTTAATGTGTATTTTCTATATAACAAAGAAATAATCACCTGCTATGGACGTTTTCCTTATCTAGACCTAGACCTGTGCAACTATATAAATCAACTAGGGTCTATGTGGAACCTGAATTCCCATTCTTTAAATTTCCCTGGATACAACTCGTGTAGCATCTTATATGGACTATTTTTCCAACACCTATCTAATGAGGTTCTTGCCCCTTGATTAATTATCCATCTTCTACAAATGAACATCATATTTTTATAAATAAAATATTTTTAAAATATCCCTAACACAAGGAATATAGATACTTATTTTACTTTCAAAGGCTGAAACATAAACATAACTGCATAACTACTGAAAATAAACATAAAATAGACGTTCTACTCCAAATGGATAGAACGTCTTTTCACTTTACTTCATACATATATCAATTTTTCACTTATTCATTTTGCATTACAATTAAGAAATCCATAAATTCATCTTCATTTACAGGTTTACTGTAGTAATAGCCCTGAATTAGATAACATACATTACGTTGTAACACTGTTAATTGTTCCTTCGTTTCTACCCCTTCTGCTATCACTTTCATGTTTAAAGTATGAGCAAGTGAAATAATGGTTTGTATAATTTCATCTCCATCAGTAGAAGTTCCAATCCTATTAACAAATTCTCTTGGAATTTTCAAAGTATCAATTGGATAAAGAGGCAGATACGCTAGTGAAGAATAACCTGTACCAAAATCGTCAATTGATAAATGTACACCAAATGATTTTAATGCTTTTAACTTTGATAAAGTTTCTCTTTCATCTACCATTGCAATTCGCTCTGTTAATTCCAAATCAATCGAATTAGCAGGTACTCCTATCTCTTCTATAGTAGATATCATTGTTTGAACAAAATCTTTCTGTTCAAACTCTATAGCTGATAAATTTATCCCCATCTTTAGATTTGAAAAACCCGCAGAATGCCATTCTTTCAGTTGTCGACACGCTTTCTGTAACGTCCACTTTCCAATTGAAATAATCTGCGCCGTTTCTTCTGCGATAGGTATAAACTCAAAAGGAGAAATCAGCCCAAGCTCTGGATGTTGCCAACGTATTAAAGCCTCTGCACCAATAACCTTACCTGCCTTACTATCAATTTGTGGTTGATACAATAAAAACAACTCATTATTTTCAATTGCATTTGGTAAATCCTGTTCTAATCGTAATCGACGAGTTACTTTTTGAGATAATGTCTCGTCATACATACAAACAGCATTGTTACCTTTTTCCTTTGCGCTATACATAGCGATATCAGCGTGTTGTAAAAGTGTAGTAGTATTTATTCCTCCAAATGGATACACCGCTATTCCTATACTAAGAGATAAGTAAAAACTATGCTGATTTACTACAAATGGTTCTTCAGTTATACGAAATAGAGTTTTACACAAATCCAATAGCTGTTGCTCTGTTTGGTTATGGACAATGATCGCAAACTCATCACCACCTATTCTTGCTAGAGGAATAGTCGGTGACAGACATGTCCTAAAACGTTTGGCAACTTCTTTTAAAACCTTGTCACCAATCGAATGACCCAATGTATCATTAATAGTCTTAAAGCGATTTAAATCAATATACAGGAGCCCAAACTTATCCTGCGTTTTTTGTGCACGCTTAATAGATCTATCTAATTCTTGTTGGAAGAATATACGATTTCCAATCTCCGTCACCGTATCATGGAATGCAAGGTAATTTATCTCTTCCTGTTGTTGTTTCATCCTTGTTATATCTTTTACCATTACATAGCTCCCAAAGGTTTGTCCTTCTATCATAATAGGAACTATAGTGACATACCAAAAGAGTATATCCTTCTCATTGTTATTTTTCACACGTAACTGTAGTGAAGATGAACTACATCGTTTCCCTTTCTTTATAGCTGCTTCCAATTCAGATTTATCTTCATCTAAAAAAATAGAGAAGCACTCTTTCCCTATTAATGCAGCACTTTCTTTTCCTAATAACATACTTCCAGCCTGGTTTATATTTAATACGATACCGTTTGAATCAATCGTTAAAATAGGATCCGGATGATACTCATATAATGACTTAAATCTCTCTTGATTTTTTACTAAATCATTAGATTTATTTATTAAATCCCTTGTTCTTTGAGATACTGTTTGTTCTAATTGATTATTAAACACTTTTAATGTTTTAGTTAACTCTTTGTTTTGCATTCGTACGATTGTATGACGAATCAGTACAAATACAAAAGCAATACAATTTCCCGTAATTAATGTAGCTGAAGAAGTTTGCTCTTTCAAAGTAAAACCAATTAAGACTGCAACTGCAAGATAAGGGAATATACCAAGAAGTTTCTCTCCAAATGTCGGATTAATAATAAAATAATTTCTTTTAGAAGAAGTATTCTTTGGGATTGTAGCAGCAATAGCGATAAATAATAGGAAAACTCTATACAAACACCTTAAAAATATAACTGAACGCTCTGACAAATCATCCTGTAAGTAGAAATACAAGTAGTCCGTAATAGCCAATCCAGTTAATACTAGGATAAAAATAAACAATTTACTTTTTGCATTGAAAATAGCAGGTCGAAAGATTAGTGTAACTCCAAGTAATAGAAGTAATAAATCTATAATTGGAAAAATAAATGAGAGAAAAACATCTCCAATTGATAAGAATAAGATATTTGCAGATGGTTTATTAAATAGGTACCACTCTAATGTAAAAATAGCAGTAACAACAATACATAAATCACAAAGTAAATATGCTTTCTCCCATTTGTTACATTCCATCATGATTTTATAAAAGAACGCAAAGAGAAAGAAAAATAAGAAAAACAGTAGAAATACATCAGAAATATTAAAATTTTGTATTGGTAATTCTACATTAAGTACTTGAAAAGCGGATATGAAATTCCCTATCAAAAAACACCCTATTGCAATAGTAATGCAAACCCAGAATACTCCTAACTTAATTTTTTGGGATAATATAGAATACAGTAATGAGATAAATACAGTAGTTTCAACGACTAAAGATGATAGTCGGATATTAAAATCTGATACGAAATAATGATTCGGAAAAACAAATAAAAATATAAAGCAAAAGCTTATATAAGTTATTAAAGCCAATATCAATACATAAAATTGCACATATACATGTTTACGCAATGGATTCACCTTCTTGATTTTTCTATACTTTTATTAAAAAATGACTTGATGGTGGCACAAGTCCTACTAATTAAAATGTGTGCTACCTATTATCCATATTATGACCTTTTTAAAAGATTTCTTTCTACATACAACAATCTTATTAACTTTTTGTAGATGTTTACAATTATCAATACTGAGGATTCTAAAAAGGATAAGCTGAAAAATGTAATTTTTTAAGTATTTGAGCATCGTAAATTTGGCGGGTACAACTTATCTACTCTTTACATATGAGATAGAATCTACTCCTCTATTGGATTATAGTTGCTATCTGTCACACTTAAAAAGGAATGAAAATATACTATCATTAAAATAGAAATTCAAATTAGTTTACGAAACCAACCGTAACTATTATAGTTACACAAAAAGTTGATGTCAATTTCATATCCTCCCTTTTTAACGGACAAAAGACATGACCTATTGAACAAAAATGTGATGTTTATAAAAAGGGCGGTAAAGTTTTATCTCCTTACTCAAAGAATTATAAATGATTTAGAATTAGATGAAATTGAAGCCAATATTGCATCTCCCTAAAAAGAATGTTACTCTAAAAATGGAATTATGAAAGGAATGATGGATGAATAATGATTAACTAATTTATATTTTAAGTTGAATTTTATAACTTCAAACTACAAAATATAGGGTTAGTCTATCCATTTTTAAAATTCAGTTCATACTTTATTTGTCATGATTCAAATGATTAATAAGTACTTATTAAGTATAGACGAAAGACTAATCCTTCCGATTACAAATTGGGGGATTTTTTTATTCCCGTTTGTCTTAGTTGAAACTTACTAATTGTTAAATGTACTTCACAAATAAAGGAGCGAGAAAAATGAGTACTTCAGATACTATTGTTACACATGTAATGCTCTATATAAGTCGTTAATATCCATCAAACTTATATAGAGGAATTAAAAAATGGATGGATGTTCCGACTTTATATGAAACGTTTCGATATATAAAGGAGGAATTATTATGTCAATGATAAAGGTCCAAGACTTAACTTTTTCATACCCAGGTAGCTTTGATAATATTTTTGAAAGTGTAAACTTCCAAATAGATACGGATTGGAAGCTAGGATTTATTGGTAGAAACGGACGAGGTAAAACGACATTCTTTAATTTATTGTTAGGGAATTATGAGTATAGCGGGAAAATCCTTGCTTCAGTAGAATTCAATTACTTCCCCTACTCTGTTTCAGATAAGAACAAATTCACTCATGAAATCCTTGAAGAAATTTGTCCCCAAGCCGCAGATTGGGAACTTCTACGTGAGATATCCTATTTAAATGTTGATGCTGAGGTCATGTACAGACCATTTAAAACATTATCAAATGGGGAACAAACAAAAGTGTTGCTTGCTGCACTGTTTTTAAATGCGGGTCAATTTCTATTAATTGATGAACCAACAAATCACTTAGATACAGATGCACGAAAGATAGTCTCCGATTATCTAAGGAAGAAAAAAGGATTTATTTTAATTTCACATGACAGAATCTTTTTAGATGGGTGCGTTGACCATATCCTATCTATTAATAGAGCAAATATTGAAGTTCAAAGTGGTAACTATTCTTCTTGGAAGTTAAATTTTGATAGACAGCAAGAACACGAGAAGGCTACAAATGAGCGTCTACAAAAAGACATAGGGCGATTAAAACAGTCTTCCAAACGTTCAGCAAGTTGGTCTAATGACGTGGAAGCTTCAAAAAATGGAACGAGGAATTCAGGCTCTAAGTTGGATAAGGGGTTTGTAGGACATAAAGCAGCCAAGATGATGAAAAGAGCAAAAAACCTTGAATCAAGGCAACAAAAAGCTATTGAGGAAAAATCAAAATTACTAAAAAATGTGGAAAAAACTGAGTCATTAAAATTGGAACAATTGCAATTTAAATCAAATGAATTGGTTACTTTAGTTGACGTGTCCGTTAAGTACAATAATCAAATTGTGAATGAGCCGATTAGCTTCATAGTTGAACAAGGTGACCGAATTGTACTTGATGGAACGAATGGGAGCGGAAAAAGTAGTATCCTAAAACTAATTCTAGGACATCCGATACAGCATACAGGCTTAGTTACTTTAGGTACAGGACTCATCATTTCCTATGTCCAACAAGATACTTCTCATTTGAAGGGATCGCTATCAGGCTTTATTGAAGAGCACAAGATTGATGAAACCTTATTTAAGTCCATCCTAAGTAAGATGGACTTTGACCGAATTCAATTTGAAAAAGATATATCTCATTATTCTGGTGGACAAAAGAAAAAACTGCTTATCGCTAAAAGTTTATGTGAAAAAGCTCATATATATATATGGGACGAACCACTAAATTTTATAGATATCTATTCCCGCATGCAGATTGAAGAACTTATTCAACAATTTAATCCCACAATGGTTATTGTTGAGCATGATAAAATATTTCAACAAACAGTTGCAACGAAAACTATATCTATATAGCTCAAAACGAATACTTGAAAATATAATCATTAACTTGAGTCCTTGAATTATAAAAACTTTAATGAATTGATAAAAAAAGCCTAATTTCTCTACAATACATTGAGAAATTAGGCTTTAAATAGTAATAATAGAATTCATAAACACTGAATAATTTACACATTAGGTTTATCTGTTAATGCAGTAACAATCCTGTCCACTAAGTTTTCTGGCATCCATTCATGATTTGTATCATTCGTTTCATTTGGTCCTAAAAAATCAATAAACTTTTTAAACTTTGGAAATAAAACAATAGAAGTGATCCAATGTATTGTATGATTTATGGAGAAGAAATGAAAAACTCCTTGCTTTTCACCCTCCTGTAATATTTCTTTTAACTGTTCAAAATTACCTATAAAATATGGTTGCTATTTTAAATGCCATTCACGCTTAAATATAGGAGTCTTCTTGGCTAAAATGATAAAAATAAGCACATCCTGTTAAAAAACAGATGTGCTTATTTTTTAATTTCTATGCATTTTTACGTTTCAAGAAAATAACTCCACCAACAATTAACAGTAATGCGCCTGCAACCATAGAGATCCAACTTGTAAGATTAGTACCTGTTTGCGGTAACCATCCAATTTTAGATTGAATTTCTTGCTTAGGTTGTGGTTGTTCTTTTACTTGCTCGTTAGGCTGCTCTGGTGTTGGAGTATTTTTATCTGAATTTTGCTGTTCTGGTTTAGGTTGTTCCGGCTTTACCTCTTTAAATTTCACTGTTTGTCCCTTATCTTCAATTTCAGCGTGAATAGCTACTAATATATTATCTTGATACAGTTCTTCAAATACTACTACTTCTTTACCTTGTAATGCAGAAGCATTGAAAGTGAAGTCTAATGTGATAGAACCATTCTTCTCTTTAGCAGTAAACTTAGATTCTACTGTTACTTCTTTACCATCAACTAATAATGGCTTGTTTGTTGCTTTATCCACTAGTTTACCTTTTACTACGTACTCTTTACCCACGATTAAGTCTTTGTATTCCACTTTATCTTGGATTGTTACAGATTTAGAAGCATCTAACTCTTTAGAACCATCAGCTTTGTTTGTTGCTGTCGTTTTTACTGATGGCTTAACGAACTTAACTGTTTGACCTTTATCATTGATATCAGCATGTGTCGTAACAACTTTTCCGTCTTTCAATAACTCTTCGAATACTACTACTTCTTTTTCTTCTAAACCAGTTGCATCAAAAGTGAAATCTAGTGTAATAGAACCATTTGCTTCTTTTGGTGTAAACTTCGTTTCAGCAGTTACTTCTTTACCATTTACAACTAATGGTTTATTAGTCTCTTTATTCATTAATTTACCTTTTAAAGTATACTCTTTGCCTACTTGTAGGTCTTTGTATTCCACTTTATCTTGGATTGTTACAGACTTAGACGTGTGCATTTCTTTTGTACCATCTGTTTTATCAGTAGCTTTTGTTTCTATTGAAGGAATCTTTTCATCTTTGACAATGTGTTTAATGATTTGACCATTCTCTTTAATTTCAAAAGAGAACGTTTCTTCATTTAATACATAACCTTTTGGTGCAACAGTTTCTTTATATGTGTATTTTCCAAATGGTAACTTTTCAAATTTAGCGATTCCTTTATCGTCTGTTTTTCCTTTTACTACTTCTTTTCCTGCTTCGTTATAAATCGTAAATTCTGCATTTGGAAGCTTGTTATTTCCATCAGCTACATCTACCTTTGTAATTTCTAGATCACCTTTGATAAGATGATTAACTGCCAATAGCTCAATAATCTTTCCATGTTCCTTTATTTCGAACATAATCGGTTCTTTAACAAGAACGTAACCATTTGGAGAAGCCTTTTCTACAAATGAATATTTACCATACGCTAAATCTTTGACGTTAATCTCACCATTTTTATCTGTCTTATATTCCCCAACTACTTTTCCACTTGCATCTTTTAGCTCGAATGCTGCACCTTCTAATTTTTTACTAATATCTTCATTATCTACTTTTAGTAATTTTACACTACCTTTCACTTCGGTATTTTCCACTGTAAAAGTAAGTGTTTTATTGTGCTCTTTAATTTCAAAAGGATACTTTGTTTTATTTCCAATATATCCATTAGGTGTTTTTGTCTCTAAGAAATAATATTTACCATACGTAAGACCTTCAACGTTTGCAATTCCATTTTCTTTTGTTACTACTTTTTTCACTTCTTTTCCATCTTCAGTGAAGACTGTGAATTCAACATTTGGTAAAATCTTTCCTGAATCACTAAGCTTTTTAATTTCGATGCTACCTTTTACTTTGTTATTTACTATTTGGACAGCTCCTGTTTCTCCTGTCTTAACTTCAATAGTTTGTGGTTTATCATCTGAAACATAGCCTGTTGGTGCTTTAATTTCTTTTAATGTGTAAGTACCAATTGGTAAGTTGTTTAATTCTGCCATACCATCAGCACCAGTCGTGATTTTTCCGACTGATTCATTATTTACATTAAAAAAGACCTCAAATACTGCACCAGCTAAAACTTCTCCATTTTCTCCAACCTTTTTAATTTTTAAAGAACCAGCTGCTTCCCAATTTACTGCAAGATCACTACTAAGCTTTTCTTCATTTCTCTCTAATAGTACTGTAGCATTCTGAACAGTATCCGTACCACGGTAAGCAATTGCTTGAACTTTAGTTAAATTAGCAGCAACACTTAAATTAAATTCACCCGTTTTTGTATTCTTAGGAATTTGGATACGAAATTTTTCTCCAACTGAAAGCTGATCTTTCACTTCTCCATTTTCACTTACAATTCTAACTCCATTAGGTGCATTTTTCGCTACTACCTTATAAGAACCACTCTTAGCATTTGTTTGTACTGAATATAGATTTGTTTCGAAGAATTCACCCTTTAATTCTGCTTTTTGCTTTTCAGCAGGAATCACATTCATAAAAACATCTTGAGTCTCTTCACTATTATTAGCATTACTAATAATAGCCTTAGCTGCTTTTTCAACATTTTTATTCTCATGTTTTAATTCATTTACATCGAGTTGACCTAATGCATTCCAAACCGCAAGTTGCGTTGCATAATGCGCTTCATTTTTATTAGCTACTCCCAGCTGTTCAGCACTTTTTTGCGGGAAACCATTTAATAAGACTCTATATACTACATTATCTGTTTTCCCCATTTCAGGAAGATCTTCACCATTTGGTGATTTTAATCCAAGGGTTAAGCAATAAGCAATTTGACCACTTGAATTTTTAATCATTTCAGTGCGAATGTACTTACCTAGACTATTACTATAACTCCAGTCCATTGAATATTTCTCATGCGTCATAACCTCTGCACTAGCCCTAGGTAAAAATACATTAAGGAATAATGCCAGTACTGATAATAATGTAAAAACTCTTATAATGACTTTCTTACCCAATTTTGTAACCTCCCTAGAATAAATTAATCCGAGTATATATCGCAATATCTAAAACATTCACGATCGACCCATTTATCATTATAAAACAATAAATTACAAATATTAAATAATTTTAATAAAATAGTCAAAAAATTTACACATTTTATTATTTATCAAGTTTTTTAACGAATTTACTATATACAAATTCTAAAACACGCCTACAATTTAAAAGACAAATATGTATGTTAAATATATAAATAGCAATTCCTTTACTCCAGTTATTAAGCTTTCCCCTATTAAAAATATCTTCTTCATTTTCTTGTTAACCTGAGTAACTTATACACCTCTTCTAATCTATTACACTCCTCCATTTAAATATAAAGGTGACTTCTCGTTCAAAGAATAAAGTGAAACTTTAATCCTCCCGATTCCCATCTAACTTCCTTGCTTTCATTGAATTTTTGGGCGGGAGTCTTACTGCCCCAAAATAGCGGAATATATTATGCAATATTGCATTTGATAATCATTTTCACTGTAACTATAATGATTACAGGGTTACTATTAATCCAATATTCTACATGGAGGTTTTATTATGTTTAAAAAAATTATTGTATCTTCTATGGCGCTTACTATGTTCGGTGGAGCTGCAACTATGCTAGAGGCACCTACTGCTCAAGCAGCTTCTTATAACTCAACGTCATCCTCTTACTTTGATGTCACTCCTGAAGAGGCCGTGGCTTTCTATCAATCTCAAGACTATAAAAAATTAAAAGTATTTTTGGATGACTTTGAAGCAAGAAACCCTTATACTCCAGGTGGAGGCTACGCTCAAGGGAGTGTACGTATGCAAAAATTCAACGATGCTCTTAGAGATGCAAAATTAACAAATGTCTACCAAGAATTTATTAGAATCTCATACTACAATCATTATCCAGAACCAAAATAATAACAACGGATTAAATGTTTATTATTTCTATAACTTAGCCTAATTTTAAATGTATAACCTAAAAATAATTACTAAAACCACTCATATAAGGGTGGTTTTTCTATCTCCCCATATAATTTAGCGGAATGTTACATCATCTTTATTTTAATATGTTTTATAGTAGACATTCTCTAGTTGACACAATCTAGTAGGTTAGCAATGGGAATATCAAAATATATTTATAATTATTTTCTGTTTAATAGCAAAAAACGAACACCCTCTCACAATTAGATAAGGTGCTCGTTTTCATTTTTATCGGTAATTCTCAATTCACTTTAGCTTCTTTCCAATAAGTAAAGATTAAATTAACTTAAAAACAAAGCGTTTTAAATTTAATTCATAGATCTTACTGAAACTTGGAATTGCCCCTTAGAACCATCATCATTTGAAACGTAAATTTTATATGTTCCATTCGGCAATGGAGATAAAGCATTCCGTACATTTGTAACATTAATTTGTTGTTCTCCAGGTTTTATATAACCACCAACAATTAGCTCTGTATTTGGACCTTTTACACTATATCCCATTGTATTTTGACCATTATTTTTCATAGAAAAGCTTAAGTCAGTACTCCCATCATATACGAAAGAAGTTACAGCCTCGCCACTATAATCCATTGTTTGGGTTAATAATAAGTCTGCAGAAACATGTTCAACTACATGAATTGGATCATTCGTTTTGTGTACTTCTTCAGCATAAGTATTATTCCCTAACACACCAAGTGTTAATGCTGAAACTACTCCACAACTAAGCACTAGTTTATTTAACTTCATTTTAAGTTCCCCCTTGATGTTTGTATTCTATTACCATCATACATCCTTTTTTAAGTGCGTTTTTATGTAATAATTCATATCTATAAACCTATATATTTTAACTTTCTGCCTTAATAGTTATTGAGAAAGCCACATAGATAAAGCTACAATATTACACTTCATAAAAAACTTATAAATTTTAAAATCTTTTTCTAACAAAGTTTTATACGAGGAAGTACCAAAATACTCAAATAAATAGCATTTCTATTTCAGATAAAATGTACTAATAAAATTTTTCTAAAATTTCACTTTGTAATTTGATATATTCCATGTTAATATAACGAAGGCTACAAAACAGGAGTCACCACACATATCACTTTCACAGAATATTCATACTTAAAGAACCTTATTTTATCAGTAACTCAATCCCAATTTTACCTATACAAAAGTTAGTTTATAAATTCATATGCACATGAATTTAAATAGATTTTTTATCTATTATTTTTTCTATTTTCCTTATCGATTTTAATACGAGTAATATAACAGCACTTTTCAAGTACCCTTCCTTTTTAGATAAAAAGTCTACTAATACTAAACATCTTTGTCCAACTCATACATAATTCTACTTACAAACTATCGGAGATGCAAAACTATGGGAATTTCTACTCTTTTATTAAATACCTTTATTATAATAATTTGTATCCTTAGCTATCACGTACTCTGGCTAGAGTTTAAAGAAAAAATAACATGTAATAATATGTTATTTTCTATCCTTTCCTCCATTGCTATTATTTTTTGTATGACTTTTCCTTTTCATTTACATGTGGGATTTATTTATGATTTACGTTTTATTCCTATTATATTAGTTTTTCTATATGGAAATACAAAAAACATTGTTTTTATAGGAATTTTATATCTTTCTTACCGGTTTTACTTAGGAGGAAATGGCGTTCTTCCATCATTTATTATCTTCACTATTATTTTGGGTATAACAATGCTCTTTCGTTACTTATTACCTATGTATTTTAAAGAAAAAAAGATATTATTAAGCTTACTTCTTATTTTAGTATGTACAGCTTCACTTTCTATTTGCGGTATTGTAACTCAAATAAATACAGGAGGTAAAATAGACTCTACTCTCATAGAATTTTTATTAAATTATATAGTCATTAATATTTTCACAGTATTATTATCAGTTTATTTTATAGAGGAAATGATTGAGAAATATAAAATGAAAGAAAAACTGCAACGGGCTGAAAAATTTTATATAGCTAGCGAACTAGCAGCGTCAATTGCACACGAAATCCACAACCCACTAACCACGGTACATGGATTCACTCAATTATTAAATGAAAAACATGCCTCTAAGCTATCTCAGGAGCAATACTTAGAAATCATGTTAATTGAAATGCAGCAAATACAATCTACTATTAATAACTATTTATCTTTAACCAAACCACAGAACACCCTAAAAGAGAAAATAGATATTAATCACATTTTAAATCAGGTGAAAGATACTATTTCACCACTCGCTCTGTCATACAAAGTTGAAATCAAACAAAATAGTACAGATTCCTTTTATATAAATGGGGACCCCGAAAAATTCAAACTCTGTCTAAACAACATCATCCAAAACGGAATTGAGGCTATGAAAAATGGTGGATTATTACAAATAAATATACAAAAAGTAAAAGAAAATATCATAATTGATATTATTGATTCAGGAATTGGGATGTCATCTCAACAAATAAAACGAATTGCTTTGCCATTCTATTCAACAACAGAAAAAGGAACTGGGCTTGGTACTATGATTGCTTATAGTATTATTAGAGAATTAAACGGAGATATAGAGATAGAGAGTGAATTAGGTAAAGGGACACGTTTTTCTATTAGTATCCCTTGCTAACGTGATAACAATTTTCTATTTAGTTAATTACATAAAAGGATCAGATCTTATCTATTGTTACAGATATACTCTGATCCTTTAGTTTAATTCAATTAAAAACACTTAATATTTATAACTTTTCTTACATCGTGATGAAATACTAGTTCATCGATTTTATCTCATTTACTGATTAGATTTGTTTAATGTAAATATAATATCTCGCGATACTTAATTTGTTATTATCATTAGGGACATTTCCTGCAGTTGTTTTTTCATTAAAGTACAGACCTTATGCCATTCATTGAAAAAGACAACTCCCTTTTTACTACTTCACTTCCACCGTATAATTCCCTGTTCCACCACCATACTGATACACATGTAAATAATACTTCCCTGGATACGTGTAGTAACTACCTACTAGTTTATTCCCTTGTTGCTGAGCATACGTAACATAATTATTTAAATCTGCTTCAGAATAAAGTACCCAGTTCATTCCGATATTATTTTCATTCGTTACGTTAATTTGAAGGTTTTTAGCATTCTCCACATTAATTTCAAAGAAGTCACTTGTATCGCCATTTCCTAAACTAGCACGTAAAACTTGATTTAACTGCAGTTTGTTTGCTGTTTGGAATGAGTTATTCGGTTCTTTTTCTACACTGTTATCTTCTTTCTTTTGAACAGTTACAGTCGCTGTAGCAGTATTAGTTGCTCCTTTATCGTCTGTTACTGTTAATTTAGCCGTATACGCTCCTTCTTTTGTATATACGTGAGTTGGATTTTGCTCATTACTTACTGCTCCATCACCAAACTCCCATTTATATGAAATAATTTTCCCATCTTCATCTTTTGATCCGTTGCTTGTAAATGAAATTGCTTCATTTACATTTCCACTATACGGACCGTTTATAACCGCAACTGGTGCTTTATTCTCTGCCCCTTCTTCCGTATCAATACCATGGAACACAACATCATATTCAAATTGTCCTGATGCATTCACGCGATAATTTACGAAGTATGCTGTTACTGTTTTATAGCCTGTCCATTCCTTTACACTTAAACGTTTTAACGTATCATTAACGTTTTGTGTAATTGTTTTCCAATCTTCATATTCTCCTTTTGCTGCAGTTCCTGTATATGTTCCTTGTAGTGTGAATGTATTAAAGAACTGTGATTTATTTTTCTTCACTGATACATTTTTCAATTTTGCTTCCGCTGTTATTTCTGCTGCAATATCTGAAACTGGCTTCGATGCATGATTCGCTAAATAATCGTCTGATACTAATGGCACATTATACTTCTCACGATTATCAACTAGCATTTGCATATAGTCTTGATATTCTTTATTTAAATTCGCATCTTTACTTAATGTAGAGCGATATGCATCATATGCTGTTACATCATTTTTCCTAATAAGATCATGTATTTTATCGAACATATCATATCTCTTATTGTACATATACGATTGTAAAGCAAAGGAATAATTATAGAAATCCCACGTTCCATACTTTGCATTTAACGTTCGCTCTGCCGTATAACGCTCTGCTGGATTTGAAGATAATCCTCCTATAATACTCTTTCTCGGTACAACATTATCCGTTCTCGTTGCCCCTGCAAAAAATTCAGCATTCCCTTCTTCAAACCAAGATAATCTTTCATTTTCATATATTTTCCCTTGTCCCCATAACCCTGGTACTTCATATCTACCTTGTAAATAATGCGTGAACTCGTGTCTGAATAATTCTTCTAAACTATAAATACTTTCTTCTGGCGTACGCTCATAAGTAAAGAACGTACCTGTTCCTTCTATATAAAGACCACCGTTATTCGTTTCATAACCGTACAATTGACGATTAAATTGATATTCTGCTGGGCTATTATAAATAACCATCGTTAGTACATCATCAGGATTTCCTTTTTCTAAAGGTTGATCACTTTCAACCGTACGATGGAATTGTGCCTTCACTTCTTTTGCCGCCCAATATAAACGTTTTACTTTTTCTTCTGTCACTTTATCTCCAGCTTTTAAAACAATTGCCCCATCATCAAACGTATACGTTTTTGGCAAATATTTTTTCTTTCCATCTTCTCTTATTTGATCTAAATTCACCACTTTACCATTTGCATCTTTTCCGCCATAATTCGTTGCGATTTGCTCAGCAGCTACGAAATATTGCTCCCCTAAATACGGATAAATTTTCATCGCATCTGTTACAACTTGTAACCCTTTCGTTCCTGTACTATGGAATGTACCGAGTCTACCTGTATAATAAATGCCATTATTAATAAGCCAACCGTTTTTTGCTGTAATCGTTCCCATTAATGCAAAACGACTTAGTTCATTAATATAACTATCTATTTTCTAATACCATACTGTATCTTTCGGTGCTTTCCTCGTATCGTACAAATACGATTGAATGTCGTAATCAACACCTTGCATAATATCGTAAATAGCATTTCCAGCTGAAAGATTATCTACTAATGTAGAAAAATTATCATTATATTGTTTAAAAATCTTTGCAGCTGATGTTATCGTTTCCACATCACTCGAAGCGTTTCCTATTAACTTTCCGTATGATGATACCACTCTATTTTGCTCTAATGTACCCAGCTTGAAATTTGAATTGTTAGCTATCGCTTTTAATGCAGGTAAGCATTTATCATGATAACTCCGTTCATTTAATTTACTAAGTTCCGAATTATAAAATCCTAAATAAAATCCTGAACGCAATACCTCCACTAATGTCTCAATCCCTTTTGAATCATCCTTCGTATAGGCTTGTCCTTGCTGCTTCAATTTATCAATAATCGCCTGCATCCTACTATCATTTTGATAGAATGCTAGACTGTCTGTATTAAACTGAAATAGCCCCGTAATTTGCTCCCAATCAATTGTTACAAGTAAATCTACTAACTGCTGATTGCTTAATTGATTTAATTCAGCAATTGTATAAGTTTTCGCTACAGCTAATTGCTTACTTTCTTTTTTCACCTCAGGTGGTCTTTGTGATAAATCGGCAAATTGTAGCCTTTTCTCAAAAGACTTGCTTTCGAGCACTTTCGATGAATGAGCTAATTCTTGTACTGGTAGTTGTACACCGACTGGCTCCATTTTGAGCACATTTCGATAAGAAACTTGCTCTCCCTTAGTATCTTCTGCCAAACTGCCCCCTTGAAAACTCCCTAACATTAAACTAGCAAAACTTACCCCTACTAACATTTTCTTTGAATAGCTTTTCATGCTCTCCCCTACCTTACATTTTTAGTGTCCCGCTCCATTATTTTACTATTTTTACTTTTTGTCCTGTATTGAGAAAAAATAAGGTAACGTTCACACATATATTCATTTCATGTAAAATTAACGCTTGACTTTCCGTGCATTTTAGATCAAAAAAAGATAGATAATAGCAAAATTTCTGCTACATCTATCCTCGTTTTCAACACTATGACTTTAACTTTATAAACGTAACTTCCGGTAATGTTTGCATATGCTGAATAAACTCATTCTTTTCTTCTGACGATATATTTTTCAGCTGCATTCCTACCTTATAAACAGTTTCTGTACCTTGCTGTGAAGCTTCCACCTCATATGAGAGTATTGGGATGCCTTTCACTTGTAGTGTTTCTAATATTTGTTGTATCGCTTCATGTTTATTTACAAACATTTGCACTGTTATATTTTGTGGAAATAGAAATTGCACCTTAAAAATACGACTTACAATTTCTAAACCAATTAAAACGAGAATCGTCGCTCCAATGCCTACTACATACATTCCCGCTCCAATTGCTAATCCTATACCGGCAGTAGCCCATAAACCAGCCGCGGTCGTTAATCCTTTCACCGCCTGCTTTTGAATAATAATTGTGCCTGCACCTAAAAAACCAACTCCACTAACGACTTGTGCTGCAATCCGACTTGGGTCTAGAGACGTATGCTCTTCATACACAATATCTGAAAAGGCATATTTCGAAACAACCATTATTAACGCACTTCCTACCGCTACGAGGAAATGAGTCTTTAATCCAGCTTCTTTCGATCGAATTTCTCTTTCAATACCAATCATTGCTCCTAACAAGCCAGCAACACCGATTCGTATAATAAAATCAAAATCTACACTCACGGGCACTTCCCCCTTTCATTCATTATAGATAGAGAAAACAAAAATTATCACAAACATCCATTTATCACCATGAAAGAATACCACTAAAATACACTTAATACTCCGACTGTTTTATGTTAATATTTTAAATATTAACATAAAATAAATAACTCCTGATTTTAAACCCTCACTAATTTTCTAAAAAACCAAAGGTGGATTGCATGAAATTAGGTTGAGAAATTTTAGAAAACGCTTTCATTTTGTTTCATAATTTTTTATAAAAAATACATAAATAAAGGAGCTTACTAACAATGAACGTCTCGTTACTTACACCTACTACTGATTTACAAGAAGAATACTTAGATTTCTATAACGAATGGAAAGATAGCGGTGAAACAATGATCCCGTGGGTTATCTCAAAAAATCCTGCCAACTTTCCAGCTATGGTTCAAGAACTTCTCGATGCGCATAACGGAATAAATATCCCTGAAACTTGGGTACCAGACTCTACATATTGGCTTGTTACAGATGAAAATAAAATTGTGGGAGCTGTTAATATACGTCATAGTTTAACCGAACATTTATTTAACGCTGGCGGTCATATTGGTTATGGCATTCGCCCTTCTGAAAGAAGAAAAGGTTATGCTACGAAGTTACTAGCATTATCATTAGAAAAAACGAAGGAATTAGACATCACGAAAGTACTTGTCGTTTGCGACGCAGTGAATACCGCTTCTGAAAAAACGATTTTACATAACGGCGGGCTTCGTGATGATGATTTCACTGAGGAAGATGGGAATGTAGTAAGAAGATATTGGATTGAGCTATGAATGATCACAAATAAGCGAGAAAGTGATTATACACTTTCTCGCTTATTTTACACTGCTTCTATTTCAAACTGCACTGTAATACCACTTGGATCTACCACCACAAACCCATTTGTAGTTTCATTTATTTCATGTTGTTTTTCTATTAATCTTTCTTTCACTTCATCTAACGCTTCTTTATACGGTAGTACAATCGTATACACCTTTAGCCCAGTTGCATGTACTGGTGGGTGTGGATTGTTTACTCCGTTCCACGTATTTGCACCAATATGGTGATGATATCCCCCTGCTGAAATAAATAAGCAATCCTCTTCACGCTGTTGTACTTCAAAACCTACTGTTTCCACATAAAATTCATGTGATTTCTCTACATCAGCTATTCGTAAATGTACGTGCCCAACGACAGTATTAGCAGGCAAACCATCAAACTCATAATCAACGAATGTTGCCAATTCTTTTAAATCAAGTGGTGTACTTCCTCCTGGCCCTTCTCCCCATCGATCGCGCGGACGGTCTGCATAAATTTCAATACCATTCCCCTCTAAATCTTGCAAATAAAAAGCTTCGCTATATGTATGATCACTTGCACTATTAAACCTTGAAATTGGTAAAATTTCATTTGAATATGTATAACGCCCTTCTTGCTCAGCCGGGCTGTCAATTACATTCTTATTACGAAGAACCCCAAATAGCGCAGAAGCAAAAGCTTCACGAGTCGGAACTAAAAAGGCTACATGATATATACCAGTCGTACGCGGTTCTTGCAGTACCCCGTCCTCTAACTTTTCAAGAACAAGTAACGCATTCTTTCCACCTTTTCCAGATAAATATGCTTTATTCCCCTCTCGCTTAATTACCTCTAATCCTACAACATTCTCATAAAAAGCAATTTGACGCTCTAAATCTTTCACTTTAAATTCAACATGACCAATACGTGTTTTCGGATGAATTTTTACCATGAATAACTTCATCTCCTTATCCCTATATTTTCCCATTACATATAACCGTTACTATGAAGGATACAACTAAAATCATCCTATGTAAATAAGAAAAGTCAGAATTCACATACATTTTTATTTTCATAATAAAAAGCCATCTTTTCTAACTTTTAGAAAAGATGGCTTTTTAACTCTTATCTCATTTTATGTACTTCAGCAACTAGCTTTCCACCCTGAATGCCCATATAAAGCTTCACAGGTGCATCATTCGTATTTTCAAATACTAAATCTAAGTATGGATATGCAATTGTAGCATCTCTTCCTTGTGGAACATAACCTACCGTTTTAGAATGTGTAGTTCTCTCCACCATTTTCAGACCAGCTTGATCTGCTGCATTGTATAAAGTTGAAGATGTTTGACAAACACCACCGCCATATCCATCTACTAATTTACCATCAACTATTTCTTTCCCTAATTGATATCCTTTATCTGGTGTTGTATCACCGATTAATGAATTAAAAGAGAAACGGTCTCCTTTTGCTAACACAACTCCATTTATGCTCGCTGCTGACAAACGAATATTCTCAATACGGCCACCTGTTGAACCACCTAAGTTCGTTTCATATCTACCAATTACCGTACCATTTCCTTGCGCATCACTTAATGTTGCGACTGGTTTTTTCTCCACGATCGGCAACTGATACGTAGCATCCCACATACCAACATTTAACAATTTATCTACTAATTCTTTTTCCATTAATTCATAAGAAGGTTTTCCTTCTTGCCAACTTCCATCAGGTGCTATACGTGAAGGAACCATTTTTTTGTCGACGCTTTTTCCAACCTCACCAACAACCTTTGTTACAGACTTTTTAAATTTCGCTTCATCTTCAAAATAGCCTAAACTAGATAAATCTAATTTTTTCACTTCAGTACCAGTTCGACCATCAACTAAACTAATAGTATCCTGCACTTCTGCTTTAGCCTCTACAGTATGCCCACCAATATCACTTACCAATGCAACATCACTTACTTTTGCACCACAGCCACTCATTATAGCTACACATAACACCCCAACCAATATACCCTTTACTTTACGGAACAATATACTCTCTCCCTTTCCCCAACATCACTATTATGTATTTATTTCATTTTTATGTATGTTTTGTTACAATCATTTTACAATATGTTTATAAAATGTTACAAGTTATTTTTCACTCTATATAAATTACTCTTTTCTTTTATAAATGTCTATACATATTTACATAAAAGTTTGAGTTTGATAGAATTGTAACTTTTATGTAAACTCTCTCTTTTATCCAGTATATACCATTAAGCAAAAGAAATACAAATCAAAAACCCTCAAGCTATTTTTTATAAAGTGAAACTGTAATCAGTGGGGGTTTTACGGGCATCCCGACCTTCTTTGTTTCTGCTGAATTTTGACATGGGGGTCTTATTGCCCAGCAAATAGCGGGATAAAGAGAAATCCCGTCAACATAAATAGGTATTTGCCGTGCCACCACTCCGCTTTTGCACATACATTATGGTGAATTCAACCTATTTTAAAGAAATGGAGGATGTTATTATGTATCCCTACAATCCATATGATCCATATAATCAATATGCGTACCAACAACCACAGTATGACTTACAAACACAATATCAATCTTATATAGATCAAGCAGAGCACACGAATCCATATGACCAAAATAGACAATTCCAACTTCCAATCTCTTTTCCTGGCACTGGAAATCGTCAATTAGAAAGACGCGTAAATGAGCTTGAACAAAGAGTTCGTCAACTAGAAAATACAGTTGAGCGCCATACACGTAGACTAAACCGCTTAAACCAACGTTTACGCACAGTAGAAAACAGACTAAACATTCCATTCGCAGCATTAGAAGACGGATTTTAATCGAGAAAATAAAGATTATATAAAGGAAGGGGCTTCCCCTTCCTTATATAAATTGACGAAAGTTTTTTCCATCTCTATACTGATAAGAGTTAATGAAATGAAACAAGGTGATAAATATGGATTTTGAAATAAATTATCTTTCCTTTTATGTTGTACAAGTAGAAGGAAAAGGTGAAGCAGTTGATAAACGCTACAAACATTTTCAAACTTTAGACGCTGAAGAATATGAAGATAGTTCCTTAAAAGAATTTTTGAATGGTGAGTTATTAAAAATATCGAAGCGAAAAGTAGAACGTCATGCAAAAACAGAACAAGCCCCAACAAAAATTGGTCGCTTTATTGTAGAAGAAGGGCACGAACTTGATTCAAACCCTCATTACAACCTTTTTAATCGTATTCGCTTTGCAGAAACAAAGGACAATTTTAAAGATATGAGCGAACCTCTCGTTTATACATATCTTGACACAAGCGCTGTACGTGGTGGTGTATTTTTAATTGCTCAGGCAAAACTACGCAAATACTTTGATGATCCATTCGTATTCGTAATGAAATGCGACTTTGAACCAAAGGTTGCTTCTATTTCTGATGAATCAACACTGATTCGTAACGTTGAAATGGCCATCACAACAAAGAATATGAAATCTATCCAATATCCGTACATGCCTGAAGAAGGTATGGTTGAAGTAGGCGAACTAAAAATACACCAAGCATCACATGCCCGCTACTTTGAAGACTTCTTAAAATTCGTCGAATACGAACGCTCTATGCCTGAAATTATGAAAACACAAGTAATGGACATGGTATACGACCAAATTGAAGATGTATTTGAAGAAGGTACGGAAGAACGCGAACAATTCGACCAAGCGATGGAAGTATGGGCTGCCAGTCCGAAACGCGAAATTATGGAACAATTTTCAACCGAAGAAGTAATGGAAGCAACTGCTCAAATCGTCGAGCATGCTCCTGAAGTCGAATTAAAACTAAAAGCAGATCATATCTCTGTGAAGGCCCTGCTTGCTGATTTCGGGGATCAAATACATATTGCGAAGGTAAATGATCGATATGTACTTATGATTGAAGCAGACACACTTACATTTGAAAAAGGCTTCTCTCCTATTGAGTTTCTGAAGCCAGATGAGCTGCAAGATGTGATTGAGCGGATTGAGAATAAGCAGCAGTATTCGTTTGATCCGAGCGGTATTGAATAAAGTGAAACTTTAATCAGTGGGGTTTTGTTCATCCCCCACTAATTATTAACCCTCACCAATCGGGCTTTTACGGGATAAATACTTCCATATAACTGTTGTTACTGGGCGCTTATAATAAGCGCTCTTTTGTTTATATTAAAAACCGATTCTACTAAGAATCGATTTTTCTGCTTTATAATAAAACATGTTTATTTTCAAATTTTTTTGATGCAAGATGACATTTGTTGCAGAATCAAATACATCCCTTCCTTGTTATACAAGCTTATTTCCATTAGAAATATCTACTTCAATATTTCTATTTGACCAAGTCCTTCTATAAGTTGTTAAGATGCAAATTTCACTTTACTACCTCAAATTTATTGTACTCGTAAAAAGATAATTGAAAACGATATTCCGGATGTTCTCTCACCCAATCGTAGGCTTCTTCTAAAATTTCCATTTTGTTTTGCAAGTCATTAAGTTCACTACATTCGTCCCTTTTCTGTTTGCACAGAGGGCAGAATCCATTCACTATTTCCGCACTCGTCGCCCTAATAGTTTTACTTTCTAAATCAACTACTAGACGAAGAATAACAGAATGCTCTTCTTTTGTAGTCACCTTCATTTCAGCAATCCGATCCTCATTCCAAAAGACACCGTTTAATTCCATCTTTACTGTGACATCTTTAATATCCAAGTCTACCACTATCACACCTCCCTTGTACAAAGCTCAATCTTACTCTTCTATTTTAAACTTTAATACACCACAACTTAAAGAGATATTAAGTTTTTTCCAATTCTTCTTTACTATAAAAGAAAGTGTAGTTAATGCTAATTGTGTGGTAAATATTATCCCAAAAACTAAAACAGTTAAAATGTTAAAGATTGTTTCCATTAAACTACACTCTTTTATTTATATATATATTTATTTTATTAATACGGTTTAAAGCTCTTATTACGTCTTAACACTCCCAAAGCAATTATAATGCACAATCACAACAACAAGTTGATGCCTATTTAATATCAATACGCTGTTATTACATGTATGTAGTTAGAGGCGGAGGAGAAATTCATTTAACCTCTGTATTCTCCTCCATCTCAGCCAAATACCTAATCTGCCGTTCCGCTTTTCTCACTGCTGTACGAAAATGTTTTTTCAGGAGTTCTACTGTATTTTCACTTATATAATATCTTTCCGTTATACTTTCCCACGTGTCACTACTTTCAAATGTACTCCATTCAAAAGGGCGTTCTGTATTTTTCTTTAGTTCTTTAAATACCCATTTTCGCATCTTTTTTTTCGCTTTTTCTGTTAGTTTTCCGTTTTTTACAAGTTCAAGTTCACCATGTCTTTTGTATCGCTTATTAATATCTCTCTCGCTATATACTTTAAGAAGTATATTTGCTGTATTTTCAGCATCTGCTAAAGCACGGTGCTGTTTTCCTTCCCACGTTAAAGCGAGCTGTTCTACCGCAAAGTGTAAACTTGGCGTATGTTCAAACAATTCCTCATATGCTTGGAAAACAAATTTTTGCAAATCAATTCTATTTTCTTTTTCTATACTTGGGCATTCAACACCATATAATGTACAATCATGAGATAGAAAGCGATAATCTTCTTTTCCCCATGAAACAAATATAGAACCTTCGCCGATGAACTGAATAAATTTCTCTATAATTTGAGGGAATTTTTCTACACCCATTAAATCTTTTTTCGTAATACCGGTTAATTTTGTTGTATGACGAGTTAATCGTGCACTTGGTTTTACTAACTCCGAAAATTCTTCAATTATCTTCATTGTACCTATTTCTATTTTTACAGCTCCGATATCAACTATTTCTGATGGATCTTCTGATTTATACGGTCTGAAATTCCTTTCAATATCAAACACAATGAAATGTGTAGCGTTTTTCAATTTATTTACCTCTTTCTAAATTCCTTTTCACACAAACACTTTATTTTCAGTATTTATTTATTCATGTACTTTATACAAAAATACTCCGAATAAATAAATGAAAATTCAGTCTTGTTATGATATGTAAGTAGGAGGACATCTATAAAAATGCAAAAAAAAGAAGGGCGAGCCCTTCTTTTTTCAAAAATTACTTCTTGTTTACGTTAGTAGCTTGAGGTCCACGGTTACCTTGTTCTACTTCGAAAGTAACTTCTTGACCTTCTTCTAAAGTTTTGAAGCCTTCGCCTTGGATAGCTGAGAAATGAACGAATACGTCTTCTCCGCCTTCAACTTCGATGAAACCGAAACCTTTTTCTGAGTTAAACCATTTTACTTTACCGTTTTGCATGAAAAAAATCCTCCTACAATGTACCTATATGTACATATTCATTTTCAACCACCTTACAATAATAAGCCAGATATTAAAAAACTGCAACCCCTGAGGAGATTTAACATTGCTATCCTCCTCGGAAGTTACAGCTCATTTAAATCTCTATATTATTAAAAGTAAAATGGTTTAAATATACTATATCATATCAATATAATAAAAGTAAAGTTTTTTTCTTAAATTATTTTTTGTTTCCACTGCATTGCTTTTAATTCACCTGATCCGGCTACTACATAACCATCTTTTTGATTAACAATGCGCCATCCGTGCCCTTTAACTGAATCACATACTGTAACAATACCTTCTTCAAGAAGCACACGGCACACACTACTAATCCCCGCCTTATTTTGCGTTGAAGTTGTATATAAAACATGTTGATCTACACTTAAGTCTAAATAACTACTTGCTTTCTGCTCACTTTGACATGTATGCCAATATATTTTTTCACTTGCAATACTTTCATCTATTTTACAATAAGAAATATTTCCGCTAACTCCCTTGCACGATCCACTTGCCGCTACTAAATAAGAATTGTGTAAAGTCAACGCGGAGATCATTTGATTCATCGCAATTTTAATCCTCTTTAATTTACGTGTCTTCAAATCAAAGAGCCAAACACCACCATATTTAGCATGTATTTTCGTACCAATAAATAAGTAATGTTTATATAAAAATAATGATCGAATAGACGGTGCCGCACTGCCATACTCAAGAAACGGATGAATAGTTTCCCATGTCAAACCGAAATTATTAGAAAGATACAGCGTTTTTTCTCCATGAGCAACAACAGTTCCTTGTACATTGCTACATACATTCCAACTCGTTGCTTTTGTTGGAAAACGCTGAATTGTCCAGTTCTCTCCACCATTCATACTGCGAATAAAAATCCCTTCGTCACCTACACCATAAACTACATTATCTTCGCTATGTAAATCCCTAATTCGTTTTTGAAAACCATTTAAAATTCGTTTCCATTCTCCGTCTTGTTCAACAAATAAGCCATTATATGTAGTAGCTAACAGCAGTTTTCCATCTCTTAACTTTGTAATAGCAGTTGCACTTAACATTGTCTCCACGTTGACACTCCCATTCTTAGAACTTCTCAGCAAATGCAATTGCAAAATTACTGCATTTTTCAACATCCTCTTCATCTTCTGGAGCTAATTCAATTTTCAACCCTTCTTGTACAAGCTCTGCACCGCGTTCCACAAGACGTTCTTCAAATATCGTTACCGCTTCACAAAACAGTTCATACGCTGTATCACCCGATCCGAATACCGCTACCTTTTTCCCAGCTAAATCTATATTTTCTAAGTCATCATGAAAATCTTCCGCTTCAAATGGTAATTCACCATCGCCCCACGTATAAGATCCTAAAATGATTCCATCATAAGCTAATAATTCTTCAGCGTCCATGCCTTCCATTTCTTGCAATACTACTTCATGATCAAAAGCATCTAAACTAACTTTAATTAAATCAGCAATACTCTCTGTATTTCCTGACATACTTGCATAAGCTATTAAAATTTTTGCCACTTTGGCATCCCCCTCTAACAATAAATGATTCTCATTCTCATTATATTAATAATGATAATCAATTTCAATTGATTTTTTCTACTTTTATTTACATTTCACATTACTTATTTCAAATAAGGTGAAACTTTAATCAGTGAGGGTATTCATCCCCCACCTAACTTCTTTGTTTCCGCTGAATTTTGAGGCGGGGGGCTTACTACCCGGCAAATAGCGGGATAAAGTGAAAGTTTAATGAGTCCTCACCAATCAGGCTTTTTCAGACAACCCACAAAGAGCGGAATAAATAAAAAAGCACAGATGACTATACAATCATCTGTGCTTTTTTATTATTTTTTAAAAATACCAAAAGGCTTTCCTACTGGTAAAACAACTTTTCCGAAGTGTGTATTTAACACTGCTGCAGCTGAACCGTAGAAAGATAATAATGAAATAAGAAGTTCAGAATATGCTGCTAAATTATGCATTGCATGCGGCATAACACCTAAAGTACTTAATGAAAGACCGATAAATAAGAAATCAATAAGGACGAAAATCATAAATAATACTTTATGTGTTTCCATTGCACCAATTGTCATAAAGATTGTGAAAATCAAATATCCGATAAAGGCTACACCAAGCTGTTTTGAATCTGCAGCTTGTGCTAATTTTTCGCCAAATACTCCAAGTTGAATTAACCAAGTCATTCCAACACCTAGCCAAAATAGACCGTACGCACCGAATGCTGTTGTACCGAATGTATTGTTATGCTTTGCATCATGAATGCAAGCAAAGATTTGTGCAAATCCTCCTAAAAAGATTGCCCACGGTAATACAAGTGAAACGCCATCTGTTAAGCCTAACTTTTGAGATGATGCTACAAGTGTTACCATCGCTAATCCAAATAGACCAATTCCAGATGGATCCGCTGTTGTCATTTTCACATGATGTGTAGTAGTTTGATTGCTCATATAAACCTCCTGATTATAAACATACTCGAATACAATACTTAAATCAGAAGACTATGTCAATGGTTTTTTTTGTATGTTGTCAGACGTTATATTTTATAATGATTAAATATATTTCTGACCACTTCATAAGGTTTTATATTCACTTTTCCAACTCGTTTATCGGTAGCCATAACGGAATATAATTTCCCCTACCTTCCAGCTGAAATTCCTCAGCTGTTCCGCTTCCGAACACTCCGCCTGTAATATAGGCAGCATAATAATATTCATTTCCTTTATATTTTACCTTTGCAATAAGGTGCTCCACTTGTATATGTACCCCTAATTCTTCGTATACCTCTCTTTTCGTTGCCTCTTCAGGCGTTTCACCTTCCTCAATCCCTCCGCCAGGAAAAACATAATATCTTTCCTCTTCTCGAATACGTTTTATAAGAGCGATTTTTCCTTCCTGTACAATGATAGCGGCTCCGCGATTTCTTATCATTTTATTACCTCAATACGAATCGCAACTGTTCCCCACTCTTTTTCTTGTTCTTTCGTATATATTTTGTATGTACTTTCTAACATTTCCTCTAAACTATCATTTTCACAATCCAATAATTTTTTATCGATTTGTTCATATATAGCTTTAAAGCTCTCGTATCGCTTTATTTCCGTTACTTTTACCGTCATCATTTCTGTTGTCTTAAGATTCGTAAATACGATTTCATCGTCTTTGTTTATTAGTTGACGTTTTTTATCGTATAGGCGTACTTCATATACTTTTTTCCCTGATCGAATTGACTGAAACGGTTTATTATATAAACCCATTTCGTATCGCATACATCCCACTCCCTTTTGTTCATTTCACCTATTAATACAGTTCACATTACTACATCTTGCATATAATATTCCATACGTATCACTTAATTGAGAAAGGAGGCTGAAGAAGCATGTTATATTTAAATCAAAAACCTGAATATAATAAATATGATATTGGTGATTATACTTATAGTAAAGTAGGGCCAACCATTTTTTCTTGGAACGATGAAACAAAATTGAAAATAGGTAAGTTTTGTTCATTAGCAGAAGAAGTCGTTTTCATACTTGGCGGTGAACATCGCGCAGACTGGATAACAACTTATCCATTTAATGCACTTTTTGATGAAGGAGCACATATTACTGGTCACCCTTCTTCAAAAGGTGATATCGTAGTTGGCAATGATGTATGGATTGGTTATCAATCCTGCATTTTATCTGGTGTTACAATTGGTAACGGTGCCATTATTGGTGCAAAAAGTGTTGTTACAAAAGACGTCCCTCCATATGCAATTGTGGCTGGTAATCCAGCAAAATTTATTCGATATCGTTTCCCGCAAGAAACAATTGACAAACTAGAGAATCTTGCATGGTGGGACTGGGACATTTCTGTTATAAAAGGAGCTATTCCATTACTACTTTCCGACAAAATCGACGAATTTTTCACCTCGCCCGAAAATGAATCTATATGATTAAAACAGAAAGAGCATCCAATTATTTTTCAGGATGCTCTTTCTGTTTTTATTTTTTATGTCCATGCAAATGATTACACGGAGAACATTGAAATGGAATCTTATCTAAGCAATTAAAGTTTGTTTCGCAAATTTGTTCAATCGTTGGAACAAATGGAATGACAACTATGTTACTTTCTACTATTTGTGTAACAGGTGGCAATACTGTGCCTACTTGATGTTCAAAACGAATACTCGCTTGATTTATATAATTTCCTGAACCATTTGGCGCGCTCTGTACTGCTACTTGGAACGAAACTGTCCTTGCTTCACCAGGATTTAAACTTCCGATAAGAAACCCTACTGCCGGGCTTACATTCGGCACTGGCGTATTATCAACCGTTACACTTCCAGGAACAAATCGAACACTACTATCTAACATATCTTGAAAACGAATATTTTGCATTACAGTATCACCCGTATTTGTGATGACTGTCGTAAACGTAATGACATCTCCAATTGTTGCTACCTGTAAATCTGCCGTTTTTACGACTGTCGTTGAGACATTTTGAGGAATAAACGGGATAACAACTGTATTACTATCACCTTCAACTACTACTGGCGGCTCATTCGGATTTACAGTTGCAAGCCCATTCGCTGTAGCAGTATTTGTAACTAAATTATTTACTTGCCCTCCTATTATTACAACTTGGAAATTAATAATTGCTGCATCATTTGGCTGAAAATCACCTAACGGAATACCAGTATTCGGATTAGCAAATGGAAGAGGTACATCATTTACAGTTACCGTACCATTTATAAATAGCGTATTCGGATCAATGATATCTGTTAACACAATATTGGTCACAGGAACTGTACTATCATTTATAACAGCGATTCCGTAAGTGACAACATCCCCTATCATTGCTACTTCAAAGTTTGCTCCTTTTGCAACAAATAAGATTGCAGTATTTACCGTCACTATAACTGTATTGCTTGTATCCATCACTGTAACTGGCGGCTCCCCTGGTACTAAAATATATTCTGCTAACGCCCCAGCAACGTTCACTACTGTACCACCATCCGGAAAACTTGTAATCGTAGCTTCATATGTTACAAGTGCCGTCTCACCAACTGGTATATCAGGTATCGTAAATCCAATCTGCGGATTTACCCCCGGTTGCGGAACCCCATTTATCGTTACACTATTTGGAACGAAATCAGCTTCCTGAGATAGCACATCGATAAATTGAACATTCATTGCATCAGCAGTACCAGTATTTAATATACGAACAGTATACGTTACCGTTTCTCCTACACCAACAACTGAATGGTCTACTTCTTTTAGCATATCTAAGCTACCTCTATTTACCGGCGTAACCGTCGTATTACTTGAATTTGTAATTGTAGACGGAGGTTCTCCTGGAATCAATTCGAAATCACCCGTTACTCTTGCTGTATTCATAATGCTACTAGAAGGCGGAACTGCGATTACATTTACTTCAAATGTAATTAATACACTATCCCCTACTGCAAGATCAGGCAATGCAAAGCCTACAAATGGATCTAAACCTACTTGCGGAATCCCATTTATTTGTACACTTCCAGGAACGAATTCTAAATTAGGTGATGGAACATCGATAAACTGAACATTCGTTGCTGTTACCGTTCCCGTATTTGTAACTTGCACACTATACGTTAACGTATCTCCTAATCGTGTCGCTTCTTTATTTACAGATTTTATAACGCTGAATCGTCCTCTATTCACTCTAGTTATCGTCGTATTACTCGGCTCTGTTACTACAACTGGTGGTTCTCCTGGCACTAAAGTAAAGCTTCCTGTTATATTTGCAACGTTCGTAATTGTTCCTGATGACGGGATGTTTGTAACTGTCGCTTGAAACGTCACTATAACTGTTTCACCAACTGGGATATCTCCAACTCCAAATCCAGTAATCGGATTTAAGTTTGGTTGCGAGGCTCCATTTATCGTTACACTATTTGGTACAAATGACGCCCCTGCTGAAATGGTATCAACAAACTGAACAGCATTAGCTGTTACTGTTCCAGTATTTGTTATTTGAACCGTATACGTTAATATATCTCCAACGAGAGTAGCAACCCTATTTACTTGTTTAATAACATTAAATTGCCCTCTATTTACAGTTGTAAGTGTTGTATTGCTCGGCTCTGTTACTATAACTGGTGGTTCTCCTGGTACTAATACAAAACTTCCAGTTACATTTGCCGTATTGGCAATTGTTCCGTTTGATGGCGCACTAACAACGGTTACTTGGAAGATGACTTCTACACTTTCACCTGGGTTTATATCTGGAAGCGGGAATCCATTATTCGGATTGAATCCAGGTTGTAACACACCGTCTATCGTTACAGTGTTCGGCACGAATGCTATAGAGGAAGGTAATACATCACTATATTGAACATTCGTTGCTGGCACTGTTCCTGTATTTTGAACTACTGTTGTATATGTGATTGTATCGCCTACTGCAACAACCGGCTGACTCACTGATTTTAAAACATTCAAACCAGGCTCATTGATTTCTGTTAATGTCGTATTACTTGTCGTTGTTTCCGTAATAGGCGGTTCTGTTTCACTTACAGCAAATGTAGCTGTAACGTCTACAAAATTAACAATCGTTCCACCTTCTGGTATGCTTGTAACCACTTCCTGATATGTGACAAGTACAAAATCATCGACAGGTATATCTGGAACTGTAAAACCAATGAAAGGATCTAATCCTGGTGCTGGTACCCCGTTTATGCTCACACTTCCTGGTACAAATGCTACACCCGCGGAAGTAGTATCGATAAATTGAACATTCGTCGCTGGCACTGTTCCGAAATTAAAAATCAATACATCATACGTTAATATTTCTCCTACCGTCGCTACTTCTTTATCTACTAGTTTCAACGGAAAAATAAAGGCTATATTAATTGTCGTAACGACTAAATTTGTTAATATCGTTTCCGTAATCGGTGGTTCCTGCGGATTTGGTTGTGAAGTAAATGTAACATCTGCATCATTTAATATGACTTCATTATCTGGAATTTCTGTAATCGTCACTTGGAATGTGACCTCAATACTTCCACCAGCGATTAATAATGGAGTAACTGTAAATCCTATTTCTGGATTTAAACCAAGTTGCTGCACTCCACCTATCGTTACACTATTGTCAACAAACGTCGTTCCTTCTGGTATGACATCTTGGAAGAACACATCTGTAACAGGGATAATTCCTACGTTTGAAATGAGCACAGTATACGTTAATACATCCCCAACGGCCCCAGTTGCAACATCAACTGTTTTTGTTGCAGTTACTTCACCAGGAGGAGGTAACGGTATTGTAACTACCGTTGTATTACTTGAATTCGTTGTTGTTACAGGTGGCTGTAAAGGATTTAATAAGAAAGTGGCTGTAGCAGATGCTGTATTTAATACCGCTCCACGTGTAGACGGTGCAACTACCGTAACTTGGAACGTTACTGTCAATGATGTTCCAGCTGCAATATTAGGAAGCGGGAAACCAACATTTGGGTCAAATCCAGATTGTGGCGTTCCATTTATCGTTACACTATTTGCTACAAAAGTTGTTTCTAAAGCAATTGGATCAAGGAAAGAGACATTCGTTGCTGTTACTGTACCGTTATTTCGAATGACAACAGAATACGTGTAAGTTTCTCCAAGTGCTGCTTGTTGTACAGATGAAGATTTTTGTATATTTAACTGTGCTGTGTTTACTTGCGTCACTACAAAATTACTATTTGTAACAGTCGTTATTGGAGGGTTTGCTGGATTTATAAGAAAACTTGCAGTAACGTTCGATTGGTTTCTTATATTTCCACCGCTCGGAACACTCGTCACTGTAACTTGAAACGTAATCGTAGCCGTTTGCCCGACCGGAATATTTGGTACCGGGAAACCTAGCATAGGATCCGCGCCTTGCTGTACGACTCCATTTATCGTCACACTATTTGCTACAAAGGCAGTACCAGACGGAATTGGATCTTGAAAAACAATATTCGTTGCAGGAACAGTTCCTGTATTTTGAATAAGAATCGTATACGTTAACGTATCTCCTACACCGGCTTGTAGTGTATTTACACTCTTCATTACATTAAGTGATCCTACATTCACTCGCGTCACAACAATATTACTAATCGTTACAATTGTAATTGGTGGCTGGAGAGGACTTACTTGGAAATCAGCAGTGACATTCGCATTATTCGGAAGAACTCTATTTGGTGGTACACTCGTGATTGTCACTTGAAAAGTGACCGTCACCATTCCTCCTACTGGAATATTAGCAAGTGGAAATCCAGTTGTCGGGTTTAAACCTGGTTGAGGCGTCCCGTTTATTGTTACACTATTCGCTACAAAAGTGGTTCCAACTGGAATCGGATCAAGGAATGATACATTTGTCGCTGTCACCGTTCCACTATTTTGTATACGAACTGTATACGTTAACGTATCTCCTACACCGGCTTCAGTAGCACTTACACTTTTCATTACATTTAACCCTGAAGAATTCACGATCGTCATAACAGTATTACTTGGTACTGTTACAGTAATCGGCGGCTCTGTTGGATTTACAAGGAAATCTCCAGTTACATTCGCATTATTTACAACATTATTTCCTTGGGGAATTTCATCAATTAATACTTCAAATGTAACAATAACACTGGCGCCAGTAGGCAAATTATTTAATGGGAATCCAAGTTCTGGATCTGCCCCTTCTTGTAAAACACCATTCACAACTACACTATTTTCAATAAATAATGTCCCTTGGGGAATTGAATCTTGGAAAAATACATTCGTAGCTGGTACACTACCTGCATTTATGACTTCTATTGTATATACTAAAATATCCCCTACTGTTGCAACATCCGTATTGACTGCTTTCACAACTTCAAAGTTTCCTGATTGTACTGTCGTATTCACAACATTACTCGGTACATTGATTGTTACTGGTGGTTCATTCGGATTCACTTGAAAGCTTGCTGTTACATTTGCTTGATTTAAAATATCTTCATTTTCTGGATTCTGTACAATTACTACGTCAAATGTGACTACAACCGTTTGAGCCGCAGGAATATTCGGAAGAGAGAATCCTGTATTCGGATTTAGTCCACTTTGCTGTACTCCATTAATTGTTACAGAATTTGCAACAAATGAAACAGCAGAAGAAATAGGGTCTTGGAAAAATACATTTGTTAACGGAACATTCCCTGTATTTTGAACGGCAATTGTGTATGTTAAAGTGTCTCCTACTGCCGCTTGCGTTGTATTCACTTCTTTTATTACATTTAAACCGCCTGTATTAACTTGTGTCACAACTGTATTCGTTTGTCTATTAATCGTTATTGGTGGCTGATTTGGAATAACGACGAAATTAGCAGTTACATTTCCGCGATTCGCAATTGTGCCTCCTGATGGCGTTGATGTCACTCGTACTTGAAAAGTCACTGTCCTACTTCCGCCGGGAGATATATTTGCTACTGTAAACCCAGTCGCTGGATTTACCCCAGGTTGTGAAACCCCATCCACAGTCACACTATTTGCTATAAATGTCGTTCCAATTGGTATTGGATCTTGAAAAATAACGTTCGTTGCAAGTACATTTCCTGTATTTTGAATTGTTACCGTGTACGTAAGAACATCGTTAACCGTTGCAAAAGCTCTATCCACTGTTTTTCTCGTTGTTATATCAGCTATATTAATTGTCGTAACTACAGTATTACTTGTCGCTTGCCCTGAAACTGGTTGTTGACCAGGCACTGGAGTAAAGGTAAATGTTGCACTTGCACGGTTTGGAATTGGATTGACAAGAGGGTTCGATGTTACTCGAACTTGAAAGCGCACTACAGTCGTTTGCGAAGCATTAATACTTCCTAGATTAATACTACTTGCTGGATTCGCTCCTGGACGCGCTACTCCATTTACCGTAACGCTATTTGCGACAAATGTTGTTCCAGCAGGGATACTATCAACAAAAATAACATTGCTCGCAGTGACATTTCCATTATTTGTGATATTAACTGTGTACGTTAATACATCATTAAGCGTTGCCGTCTGTAAATCTACAGATTTCTGCATACTTATAGTTGCTTGATTCACTGTCGTTTGTACTGTGTTTGAAGAAGACGTACTTGTAATAGGAGGACTACCAACGAAAGGACGAAATTGATATGACACCATTGCACGATTTAAAATAGGATTGGGATTCGGGAATGATATTATTCGAACTTGAAATGTAACAATTCTTTGCGTGTTATTTGGGATTGTACCTAAATTAATTCCATTAGAAGGGTTTGCATTCGGCTGTGTTACTCCCCCTACCGTAACACTACCTGCAACAAACGTCGTTCCGTTCGGAATACTATCACGTAATACAACGTTTTCTGCACTTCCTGTTCCTGTATTTGGGACCGTAATCGTATAAGTGAGGGTATCCCCTACCCCTGCGACTGTTCTATTAACTGATTTAACAGGATTAATAATTGGACCTGTTGCATCAATTTGAACACCAAAACCAGCTGCTGCGTATCCATCTCCATTTGTAACAAATCGAACCGTTGCTGATGTTTGACTGTTTACTAAAGATGAGGAGGCATCTACATTCGTAATATCCCACCCTTGTCTTCGGACGGCCAAAGCTACCCCTAACGGCTGATTCAAATCTCCAAACGTGCCGCTCGTATCTAAATTTCCACTATCATTACAAATTTGTGACTGAAAGAAATTATTCGCAGGATTTCTCGGTCCGAATAATGCAACTGTAGCATTTGCATTCGGCCCAAAGCGAAGTTGATCTCCAACAATGTTAGAATCACCTTCTTGAGCAGTTACGAGCACTCTTCCTGTAACAGCTCCTGTTGCCGGCGTAGCAAAACCTGAAATTGTAGCATCAACTGGCGGGGATGAAGCATCGATAATTTCTTGACCTGCATATACTGACAAATTTCGAAGTGGTAAACTTGCATTTTGATACACAACCTCAAGCGTCCATCCAGCTGAACGACTGATTGTCGGGTCGGCTGAAGTTCTTGCAGCTGGCACAGCACCCGTTGTATATGTGCCTGCTCCACCTGCACTAACAAGATTTGTTACATTGGCAGAGCGAGCATAATAAAACTGATTTCCTACTGAACCTTGCTGCGCGGTAGCAGGATCTGGCGTAACAGAAAACGTCCCTGCTGGCGTTGTAAATGTAATGTTATCATTTAAAAATGGTAACACATCTTCCGTATCAGTCCGGAAAGTACCAGCCCAAACTAATTCTGCATATAATACACTGCTTCCCGCTGGAAGATTTAAAATTGCACTTGAAGAATTCAATTGCCATTCATCTGTTGTCCCTGCTGGGAACCCTGGTACTTGCAATGCTGTATTTACTGTCGTAAACACAGCAAGTGTACCAAAAATATTACCTGGTGCAGGTGATGTAGGGCTAAGTCCCAGCGTATTCCCAGTAAACGTGACGGCACCAGGTACTGTTGTCGTAAACCTATTTATAAAAGGCACACAATCATCTCATTTCAATTATAGTAAAAAGTGCTCTATACTATAAAATGTAGACAAACTATACAATGTACGTTGTCCAACAAAATTCCGCACATATGAGAGGGGTTTATAAAACTATGCGCTACGTTATCATAACAGGAACTTCACAAGGTTTAGGTGAGGCAATCGCTACGCAATTATTAGAAAAAAATACAACTGTCATCTCTATTTCTAGAAGAGAAAATCAAGAGCTTACAAAACTTGCAGAGCAATATAACAGCAATTGCATTTTTCATTCCCTAGATCTTCAAGATGTACATAACTTAGAAACTAACTTTAAAGAGATCATTTCATCTATTAAAAAAGACAATGTATCCTCTATTCATTTAATTAATAATGCGGGTACAGTTGCACCTATGAAGCCAATTGAAAAAGCTGAAAGTGAACAATTCATTACGAACGTTCACATTAATTTACTTGCACCTATGATTCTTACATCTACATTTATGAAACATACGAAAGACTGGAAAGTAGATAAACGCGTTATTAACATTTCATCTGGTGCAGGAAAAAACCCTTACTTTGGCTGGGGCGCTTATTGTACAACGAAAGCTGGTGTAAATATGTTTACACAGTGCGTAGCAACTGAAGAAGTGGAAAAAGAATATCCAGTAAAAATCGTCGCTTTTGCACCTGGCGTTGTTGATACAAATATGCAATCACAAATTCGCGAAACAAATAAAGAAGATTTCATAAATTTGGACCGCTTCATTGCATTAAAAGAAGAAGGAAAACTATTATCACCTGAATATGTTGCGAAAGCTATTCGTAACTTACTAGAAACTGAGGACTTCCCTCAAGGCGAGGTTATTAGAATCGATGAATAACAAAAAGGCGTGCTAAAATAGCACGCCTTTTTGTTCTACTTCTCTAAAAATATAAGCACAGACTCCGCAATTTGCTCATAACCAATTTCTTGATAAATTTTATTCGATGTCGGATTCGCTAAATCAGTATATAACGTAGTCGTCTTGTACCCTTCATCTAACATACGTTGACTAAGTGCCGCTACACACTTAGATGCGTATCCCTTTTTCCTTGCTTCTTTCGGCGTATATACAAAATTAACTGTTATATTATTTTTAGTTGGTCTCGTTTTTGCAGCTACAGAAACGAGTTTCCCATCCACTTCCAAACCAAACAGTCGATTTGTAGTTATTAATGTATATGCAGTTTGTTTTGCTTCTTCTTTCGTAGTAGGAAGCTTTACATCTTCACAAAATTGATATATCCACTGTTCTATTAATGGTAATTCATCATTATTTACCGCTCGAAAAAGTCCATTCGCATTACACTTCTTCTTTACTCTGTTCAACTCATACACACCTTGCTCCATTGCAACATTCATTTTCTTATTTTCTAATACCGCAATCTCTTCCGCTAATTTCTGTACAATTTTCTTATTACCGATCAATCCAGGAATATCCGGATATACTTTCGTTAACTCTTTTGCAAGTTCCTCAATAGCTACTCCCGAAATTTCAGAAGTTGCAACAATGATTTGTTTCTTCTCTTCTGTTTGCAGAAATACAACCGCAATTTCTTCTCCTTGTTTCGCTATCCCCATAAATGTTGGTTGTTGGACCATTTGTAATACACCTAATATGAGATTGTTTTCCTGCTCATTCTTTTCTAGAAATGGTGTAACATCTTCTTTAAAATGAAAAATCTCTTCATATACATGTAATTGAATCATCGACAATCTCTTCTCTCTATTTATATTTTAATTAAGTATTGGCGATTAATTCATTAAATCCCTCTTTTACGATTCAATAATATTCAAAGCTAATGTATTCAAAGCATTTTCAGCTTGTAAAATTCTCTGTTTTTCCTTTTCAAATACATCTTCTTCTTTTCGAAATGACTCTTGTCGATTTTTAATCATACGATTCATTTCTTTTTTACTCGGTCCACCGTATACATTTCTTTTTTGAATAAAAGCTTCTGGCGATATAATTTCTTTCCACTCTTTTTCTAATAAATTTATTTTAAAATGTTCTTGCAAGTACATATTTACCTCTTTGAAGTGTAATTCATGTAGTTCTTTTTTCTGCTCCAATGACATATTTGCAATAGCACTTGCTGCATGATGAGCATGCCGAAATGGAATTTCATAGTTTTTTGTTAAAACATCGGCGAAATCCGTTATCGTTATTGCATGTTTATAGGAACGACTTTTTAACGTTTCTTCTTCTACTTTCATCGTTCGGATCACTGCATTCATCATACAAAAAACACGAATTGCCTTTTCAATCCCTTTATATAAATATGGCTGCAAGTCATCTTCCGTATCGACAATATCACCAAATGGTGTATTATGAATCATTTGAAATACTGTAAATGCTTCTCCTAAAGCACTACTTGTAATTGCACGAGCGTGTTCAATTGAAACCGGATTTCGTTTTTGCGGCATAATACTACTGATTTGTACATATGGCTTTGCAACAGTAATACCGTCATATTCTTTCGTTGCTAACAACAAAAAGTCATGAATCCATCTACTCGTATTCGTCATCATTACCATAAGTAGCGAGCTAACTTCTAATAAATAATCCGCTCCAGCAACAGCATCATATGAGTTCTCAATTACATTTGTAAATCCAAGTAGATGAGCAACTCGTTCTCGTTTAATCGGGAAACTTGTTGTAGAGAGTGCAGCTGCCCCCATTGGAGACTGATTTAAAAGCTGGTACGTTTTTTTCATTCGTTCTAAATCTCTTTGCATCGTATCATAAATTGCTAACGTATAATGACCAAATGTTGTTGGCTGTGCTGGTTGTGTATGTGTATAAGCTGGCATGATCGTTTCCTTATGATCAACGGCAAGTTGCAGTACACTTTCTTGCAATAACAAATGATGTTCTATTAATCGTAATACATATCGCCTTAAACTCATGCGATACATCGTTACGCCCATATCATTTCTACTTCTACCAATATGCATATTACTTACAAAATCGCATTTCGCTTCTTGAGAAATTAAATGTTCGACTAAAAAAAAGAGATCTTCATGCTGCTCTGTATAGAGCAATTGCTCTTCTGGAATTCCCTCTACCTTTTTTAATGCGTGTAATATAACTTTAGCTTCTTCCTTTTTCATTAAATTTTCTTCCGTCAGCATCGTAATATGTGCTTTATGCACTTGAAACATATCTTTCAATAAGTAATTTCTTTGAAAATGAAATACATGTTGTAATACACAATCCACATATGTTTTCCCAGGGAAATCAGCGCCTTCACTCTTTATAAACTCTTCTTTACTTTGTTTCATCACCTTTTCCCCTCTCACCTAAGTATTACTACCCATCATACCCAGAGATAGAAAAAAAGTGCTTGTACATAAAAATAAACTCGGTGCTCTCTGCACCGAGTTTATTTAATAAAAGTCGCATCATACTTATCACTTTGCAACACTTGGAAATGTAAGTTTGCTAAATGTTTCCGTATTTCTGCACTATCGTCTTCATTTAAATTATTTGCCAAAAACACAATCTCCGTACAGTTTCCACGTTTATCCATAGCGTAAACTGCTTTTGTAACCGTCCATGGTGTATAACCATTCTTTTGCCCAGCATGTCTAAATGTTTTACGGTATTTCTTGGCACTCATGTCTGTTTCAACGATATTTGCCCACACTTTTTCTTCAGCTTCTGTCAAGCCACCTTTATGGTTTGCCTTTTGAAGTAATACCATATAATCATTTGCAGAAGCTGCTGGTAATCTATCTGACCAAATTTTGTCGTAACGTTCCTCTAAATAAAGCGGAATTTCCTTCTGTAATAATGGTCCCTTCTTCTTTAAGCGTTCATGAATAATCATCGCATATTCACGATATTGCTCTTGAGACATTTCTTTTAACTTTTTCTCTATTTTATATTTTGGAACATGTAATTCTTTATGCAAATATCCCGGGATATACAAAGATGAAACGATTGGAAATAGTGGTTGATGTGCAGGAAGTGATAAACTTTGTAAATTTCGATTGATGTTATCTAATCCTAACAATTCCATTAAGTATTCAGCATTTGCATTCGAACTAAACTTAACCATTCCTTTTGCCACTTCTTCTAAAGAAACCGCTCCTTCAGTTATCTTGCCCGTTTTCTCCAAATACTTTTGCCATCTATCTTGTGCACCACCATCTGTATTCGGCACATAATAGCGATTCACATCATTAATCGACACGAAACTAGAAGAATCAATTTTCCCTTCAGTAACTTGTTTCGTATATTCAAGCGCCACAATTAATTTCATCGTACTAGCAACTGGCAATACAACATTTGGGTTTACAGAATAAACAACTTTATCATTTCTCTTTACTAGAAGCGCACTATTTTTTTCATCTTTATGTTCTTCAATAAAAGATGCAATATACTGTGCATCATCATTATTTGAACTCCACACTTTTTTCACTAAAAAGTTACCCGATATTAGCAAAACAAAAATACCCACAATTACTGCGCATACTATAGTTTTTTTCAAGTAAAATTCCTCTCCTATTGTGTAACTCTTCTCTATTTATCATTTAAAAACAAAATAATGGAGATGGTTATTTACATAACCATCTCCATTATTTTAACTTGTATGCTCCTATTATGTCTACGTCATAAATTTCACAAAATCCTCAAGAAACTTTTTATAATGTAACGACCAACCAATTCGCACCCAATTTTTTAATGCTTTTGCATCAGGTTGAGGCCGAAAATCAGCAATACTCTCTCCTTTTGCAATTCCAGCTGTATCTACATCGACACGACGATATACATAATCTAAAAGGGATGGATTTGCCGCAACCATCATTGTAACGACGTCATGTACTGGACTTCCTTTTATTTTCGGATTTAACTTTCTATAAGCTTTATAATAGTACGTAAATATCGGCTCGATTAACTTATTAAAACTCGTTTTAGAGTGTTTCGTAATATATTTTACCATTTCCGGTGTAATAATTGCTTCAGATGTAACGTTAAGTGGCACTAATGTCACATTTTTGGCATTTTGCATAACTAATTGTGACGCAATGGGATCACCATGAAAATTCGCCTCTGCGACTGGTGTTACATTGCCAGGCATTAAGAAAGCACCGCCCATTATATAATATTCTTTCACATACTTCATCATCGGCTTTTCTAAAATAAATGCTGTCGCTAATGTTGTTGATCTACCAGCATCGACTATTATTAATTCTCCTTTATATTTTTCAAGAAGATCAAAAAATGTACAAAAAGGCTTTATATTTGGTGAAAAAGTTTTTGGAGGTTTAATTGGCCCTAAACCGTCTGTCCCATGAATTTCTGGATAATACGTCGTAATATCTCCGGATAAAGGAATTTTCGCACCATTAATAACAGGTATATCTTCCCGTCCTGCCATTTGCAATAAATATGCGGCATTACTTGTCGCCTTTTCTTGTGTTACATTTCCATATCCCGTTACTACACCAACAATATCAATATCAGGATGCAACAATCCATACATAATTGCTAAAGAGTCATCAATTCCTGGGTCTCCTAAAAATAACACTTTTTTCATCGACCTCAACTCCATCCCCTCAGTTGTTATTAATTTATGAATAACCGTGGATATACAGAATAAAAAAGAACAAATTCATACGAAAAAACGCAGTCTTATAAGGACTACGTTCTTCAGCTAACCTATACTGTTTTTTTTACAGCACTCATACTTCCAATAACATAAGCGATAAACGCAAAACAAATCGGGAAGACAACTGTATGTATACCGAACGGATTTGGATAGAAAAGATGAATACACATATATGAGCCTACCCCAACTAAAATAGACGCAAGCGCTCCTGTAGCATTTCCTTTCCTCCAATATAACCCTAATACGATTGGCCAAATGAATGCTGCTTCTAATCCACCGAAAGAAAATAAATTTAGCCATATTAAAAAATCTGGTGGTTTAATCGCCGCTGCATAAACGAGTAGTCCTACAATACCAGTAATCCACAAACTTCCTTTTTTTATCGTACTGTCTGCTGCATCTTTATTTATGTAATTTACATATATATCTTTAATAATTGACGAGCTTACAAGTAATAATAAAGAGTTTACTGTAGACATAATCGCTGCCATCGGTGCAGCTAAGAAAACTCCAGCTAACCAAGGAGGTAACACTTCCATCGCAAGTAGCGGCATTACTTTATCTGGTACCGTTATACCTGGAAGTACTACTCTTGCAAATACACCAGTTAAATGCATACCGATCATAATTGTGCCAACGACAACGGTTCCAATTATTAAAGCTTGATGCATCGCTTTTGAATTTTTATAAGACATGGCACGCACGCTAATTTGCGGTAAGCCGACAACGCCAATTCCAATTAAAATCCAAAATGATGTAACATATGATTTCGTTAAACTGCCATCTGCTCCGAATGGTGTAATTAACTTTGGATTAATTTGAACAAGTTCCTGCATAATCTTTTCAATTCCACCACCAGCAATGACAGTAGCAATTAAAATGATTGTCGTTCCAACTAACATAATGATTCCTAATAATGTATCTGATAGAGCAACTGCACGAAATCCACCAATTAATACGTACACAAGTACAGAAAAAGTAAATAAAAATAGTGCTGTTGTATACGATAGACCAGTTAGTGACTCGATTAATCGTCCACCACCGACCCACTGGGCTACTGTCGCTGAAAATAAAAAGATAATAATACATAACGCAGAAAGTATAACAACTGCTTTATTATTGTATCTCCCTTTTAAATAATCGATAAGAGTAATTGCTTCCATCTTCCTAGCGATAATTGCAAACTTTTTACCGATAACCGTTAAAACGATATAGCCTGTTACAACTTGAATCGCAGATAACAGTACCCATCCAAGACCCATATTGTAAGCAATACCAGGGCCACCAATAAAGCTACTTGCACTACCGTACGTAGCAATCATTGTCATCGCTAATAATAAACCGCCTAGCTCACGCCCACCAAGAAAATATTCTTGTAAAAATTTATTATGAGCAGTTGCTTGCACACGTCTTGAAGCATATACACCAATTAAAAATACAACGATAAACGAAATTATCATTGGAATGATTACATACCAATTCATCTATTATTCCTCACTTTTTTCTTCCTCATCGAGTGAAATATCTTGAAATACAAAACGAACAACTAAACTAAGTAAAATAACCATAACGATAAATCCAACGATACAGCTATAAAAAAACCATGCGGGAAAACCTAATACATATGTATATTCATTCGGATTTTTACTACCAAGCCCATAAGCAAATCCGTACCATATTATAAAATTAATAATAGCAAGTCCAAGACCAATTAACGCTTCTCTATGGGCTATTCGAAAGCGTGGATCATCATGATAATCTTTCATTTTTACCCCTCCTCTCACGATGTATTATTGTACCATTGTTCTTCTAGTTTTTCCTACTAGAAAGCAAAAACAAGCAGGATTTTTTATAATCATATAGAAGATTCTCTTACATTACATATTTTTTACAATTGTAACACAAATGAAATTTGAATTTTCAGTATTTCTTAATTATGATTTTAATTAGAGGCTTTCCATCTAGTTTCCACATCCTTGATTTCGGAATAAGCGCCGTCTCGTACTGCGTTTACATTATATTTTCAAGGGGGTTATACAATGAGTCAACTAGCTGTAAATCTTCATGAAAAGGTAGAGAAATTTCTTCAAGGTACAAAAAAGTTATATGTGAATGGATCTTTCATTGAAAGCGCTTCCGGTAAAACATTTAAAACACCTAACCCAGCAACTGGTGAAACACTTGCCGTCGTTTCTGAAGCTGGTCGCGAAGATATTCATAAAGCTGTAGTCGCAGCTCGTATGGCTTTTGACGAAGGTCCTTGGTCTCGTATGAGCACCGCTGAGCGAAGCCGTCTCATGTACAAGTTAGCTGATTTAATGGAAGAACATAAAGAAGAGCTTGCACAGCTCGAAACATTAGATAACGGAAAGCCAATCCGTGAAACAATGGCAGCAGACATACCACTTGCAATTGAGCATATGCGCTATTACGCTGGATGGGCTACGAAAATCGTTGGTCAAACAATTCCTGTTTCCGGTGATTACTTTAACTATACACGCCATGAAGCTGTTGGTGTCGTTGGTCAAATTATCCCTTGGAACTTCCCGCTTCTTATGGCAATGTGGAAAATGGGAGCAGCGCTTGCTACAGGATGTACAATCGTTTTAAAACCTGCAGAACAAACTCCACTATCTGCTCTATACTTAGCTGAATTAATTGAAGAAGCTGGATTCCCGAAAGGTGTTATTAATATCGTACCTGGATTCGGTGAATCAGCTGGACAAGCTCTCGTTAATCATCCACTCGTTGATAAAATTGCATTTACCGGTTCTACTCCTGTCGGTAAACAAATTATGCGACAAGCATCCGAAACATTAAAACGCGTTACACTTGAATTAGGCGGTAAATCACCAAATATCATATTGCCAGATGCTGATTTATCTCGCGCGATTCCTGGTGCACTTTCTGGTGTTATGTTTAACCAAGGACAAGTATGCTCTGCTGGATCACGCTTATTTGTTCCGAAGAAAATGTATGATAATGTCATGGCTGATCTCGTCCTCTATTCTAAAAAACTAAATCAAGGTGTCGGTCTTAACCCTGAAACAACAATTGGCCCTCTCGTTTCCGAAGAACAACAAAAACGTGTAATGGGCTACATTGAAAAAGGGATTGAAGAAGGCGCTGAAGTCCTTTGCGGAGGAAGTAATCCATTCAATCAAGGCTACTTCGTTTCTCCTACAGTATTCGCTGACGTAAATGATGAAATGACGATCGCAAAAGAAGAAATTTTCGGTCCAGTTATTTCTGCAATACCATTTAACGATATTGATGAAGTAATTGAACGTGCAAATAAATCACAATTCGGCTTAGCGGCTGGTGTGTGGACAGAAAATGTTAAAACAGCACACTATGTTGCAAGTAAAGTACGTGCAGGTACAGTATGGGTAAACTGTTATAACGTCTTTGATGCAGCATCTCCATTTGGAGGATTTAAACAATCTGGTCTTGGCCGTGAAATGGGATCTTACGCATTAAATAACTATACAGAAGTAAAGAGCGTTTGGCTTAACTTAAATTAATGAGAAAGAACCTGACCTACCTGGTCAGGTTCTGTTCATTATGTATTCCTTTAAACTTGCAGTCCTCCGCTCACATTTAATACTTCACCTGTAATATAAGATGCGTATTCTGATGCTAAAAAGGCTGCTGCGTTCGCAATATCTTCTGGCGTTCCAATTCTACCAACTGGAATAGCGCCAACCATCTTTTCTTTCACTTTATCTGGTATCGTTTTGGTCATATCTGTATCCATAAACCCCGGACAAATCGCATTACAAGTAATACCGAAACTTCCAACTTCTTTCGCTGCTGTTTTCGTTAATCCTACAACTCCTGCCTTTGTAGCCGCATAATTTGCTTGACCTATGTTTCCTTCTCTACTAATTGAAGATATATTAATAATGCGTCCATACCCTTGTTGTCTCATGTAAAGAAGCGCGGGTTGCATACAATAAAAAACTCCAGTTAAGTTCACTTGTAATACTTGTTCCCAAGCAGACTTCTCCATTTTATGTAACATTGCGTCTCTTGTAATTCCAGCATTATTCACCAAAATATGTAATGTACCAAATTTTTGAACCGCATATTCAATTAACGACTTTGCTTCATTTTGATTACTCACATCACATCGATATGAGCACACTTCATATCCTTCATCTGATAACTCACGTGTCGTTTTTTGTAGATTTTCTTCATTTACATCGCTAATTAATACTTTCGCCCCTAGTTTTGCATAAACCCTTGCAATCTCTTTTCCAATTCCCTGTGCAGCTCCTGTTACAACAGCTGTTTTCCCATTTAAAAACTCCATTCCTATCCCCCATTTCTATTACTTATACTGTATATTTCGGCTCCTTGCTTTCCAATTCCTCTTTGTATAAAAAAGTCTATTTGTGTCAAACTAACTTTGCAACGTCGCATAAACGCAAGGAGATTGTGTCGAATGAACAAAAAGAATTTCAAACAAAGCAAAGCAACTGATGGCATTGATGTTGAGTTCTCTCGCGAACTCGCTGACCACAATGACTTAGAAGCAAACGCACGTGCAAATGCCGCTGATGCACGTCAAAAGCGCCAATCAACCGAAAAATAAGGTACATCACAACCTTATTCTTTTCAAAAGGGACCTACTACCCAACAAAATAAACCGAGAGACATCTCTCGGTTTATTTTCTATATTTTTTTGCATAATGAGCCAAAGTAAGCAATGGATATATATGAGCATAACTATGATAACGAATATAAAACCCACCTGGTAAACCTGTTCCAGTAGGATATTTTTCATTTATATAAGAGTTGGAGAGCAAATATGAAATACCTTTTCGAATGACTGGCGTTTCTTTATCATAGTAAGAAATGAGGGCATCTAACGCCCATGCTGTTTGGGATGGTGTACTAAATGGCAAAGTAACAAATCTTTTTTCCACACTACTTTGGCAAGATTCTCCCCAGCCACCATCTTCATGCTGTATATGTTCAAGCCATAAAGCTGCTCGTTTCACTGATGGATCGCTAGATGGTATTCCTAGTGACCGTAAACCAGTCAACACTGCCCACGTACCATATATATAACAAATTCCCCATTTCCCATACCACGATCCATTTTCCTCTTGTACATTCATTAACCAATTTATCGCACTTTGTTTTTGTTTCTCGGGCAATTCATTTTGCGTATACGTTCCGAAAAATTCTAATACTCTTCCTGTAATATCTGGTGTAGAAGGATCTGTAATCATATCACTTGCATTTTCGATTGGTAAATTTGCTAATATATGGCTCGTTACCCCTTTTTCAAAAGCCCCCCAACCACCATCATTATTTTGCAATCCTTTAACCCAATTAACCGCTCGCTTCCAAGCAGTGTCTACATTTTCGTTCCCTCTACTTCGCGCCAATGCTCTTAACGCAGCAGTTGTATCATCAACATCTGGAATCGTCGTATTCACATCCGAAAAGCCCCAACCACCCGGGAAGAGATCCGGTGCATGTACACTCCAATCTACTTTCTTCGTTTGCTGTTTTCTTAGTAAATATGCTGATGCATTGTGAATCACTTTACTTGCTTTCGGAACTTGAGCTTCTTGCAAAGCATAACTGAGTAAAGCTGTATCCCATACAGTTGATGGAGAGTTTTGCAAATGGCTCCCTCTCTCCATCTTCCATATATAAGATGTGATTCCCGTTATAGCTTTTTGAATAATTGGTGATTGAATAGAATGTCCTAATGCAAGTAAAGCATAAATCATATAAAACGAGGCAGTTGCGTAGCTATATAATGTTCCATTTTCATCAATACGCTCTTTCATAAAACGTTCTACTTCCTCATATCCTTTATGATGCAAAGAAAGTGGATACGTTATAATTTTCTTCACGTCACTTACTAACGTTTGAAAAACTGGAGACCGATCCTCCCGAAACCATTCTCCCCCCCCGCCTGCAATGTGATTTAAATTTGGCAATAACTTTTTCCCTACTCGAAATCTTTTATTTAAACACAACATCATCGGAATTAAATGAATACGTGCTGAGCTACTCAGTTCAAAAATACTGAGAGGGGAATCATTCTGCAGAAACATAATTGGTGTTGGCAAATGAAAGAGAGAAGGATATTCATATTCTCCATGAATCGCTAATAAAAACTTCGTCATAAAATGAGCACGCGCTACCCCACCGCGCTCATTTATAAACATTTCCGCTCGCTTCATATTCACATCTTCTTTTGTATATTTTTCCGATGCAAGTAAGGCAGCATAAGATTGAATTGTAGCAGATAAATTACCACCCACTTCATCTTCATACAATTTCCATGTTCCTTCATTTGTTTGGAGTGATGCTAATCTTTTTACAAACGGTTCTATCTCTTTATCTTTACCTAATAATTTTAATAAAAAAATCATATGACAATCTGTTAGTGGCGTTCCTTCAAAACAAAACCGCCACGTACCATCTTGCCGTTGCATTGTTTGAAGTGCAGTTGTTCTTCTCGCTATTTCTTCATGCACTTTTTCATATAATAACAAGTTGCTCACCCACCCTTTCGAAATCCGTATAACGATATTCAAAAAGGTAGCTGAATATGTATAAAAACAAAGAAAAGCAGAACATATAAAATGTTCTGCTCATAAACAATACCCTACTCCGACAATAATCCCTAATAAAGCACCGACTACTACTTCATACGGTGTATGCCCAACAAGTTCATTTAACTTCTTATATTCTGTTTCTCTACCGTGAAAAAAATCATTCAATATTTTTGCTTGTTTACTTACTGCAAGCCTTACTCCTGAAGCATCATACATAACAATAATGGCAAAAATTGTAGCAACCGCAAACATCGAGCTTTCCACACCTTCCACTACTCCAACTCCTGTAGCAAGCGCTGTAACTGTTGAAGCATGAGAACTTGGCATCCCACCTGAAGCAAAAAACTTTGCAAAATCAAATTCACCTGTTTTAACTAATTTGAAGACTACTTTCGTTAATTGTGCTAAAAACCATGAAATTACAGCTGCCATAAGCGGATCATTATGTAAAATTGTTTCCATGTTCTCAGCTCCTTACTGACTATAATGGAAATTCTATATAATATAAGTATAAAGAAAAATGCGTAGAAAATACTACGCATTATGATACTTTTGCTGATTTATTTTTTATAAATTTCGGTTGTTTCTGCACTAAAAACTTAGTCTTCGCTACCGAGAATACAAATAATGCAACCCATATACAGAAAAATGCAATCATATGAGTAGATGTGAAATGTTCACCAAATACGAATACACCTAAAATTAAGCTAATTGTTGGTGCAATATATTGTAAAAAACCTACCATATAAAGCGGAATAAGTTGGGCTCCTTTTGCAAAATAAAAAAGTGGTAGAGCTGTAACAATACCTGCTCCTATTAATAGTAATGTCGATAACATTGAAATAGATCCAAATGAGCCGAAACCATGGGCGCCTGTCATAACAAGGTAAATGATTGCAAGCGGTGTCACTAACATCGTTTCCATCGTAAGTCCAATTGTAGCATCATAGTTTAACAGTTTTTTCGTTAATCCGTATAATCCAAATGAAAAGGCAAGTGAAAGAGAAACCCACGGAATAGATCCGAAACGCACTGTTAAAATGATAACCCCCACTCCAGCTAAACCAACTGCAACATATTGCCAGAAGTTTAACTTTTCCTTTAAAACGACTGTACCAAGTAAAATACTAATAAGCGGATTAATATAATAGCCAAGACTCGCTTCAATAACATGATTATGATTAACGGCCCATATGTAAACAAACCAGTTTCCGCTAATCAAGACTGAAGCTATTGTTAATGACATTAATAATTTAGGTCGTTTAAAAAGATTCACAAATTCCCCAATAAACTGACGAAACCTCTTCGTAACACCTAATACGAGTAACATAAAAACAAATGCCCAAACGATGCGGTGTGCTAATATTTCATCTGCTGGAACTTCCTCAACCCATTTCCAATAAATCGGTAGGATTCCCCACATCGTGTAAGCACCAGCCGCGTATAGTATCCCTTTTTTTTGCTCTGCTGATTGACTCCCCATCTTCCTTTTTCTCCTCTTCTCATTTTTTCTCCATTATACGGTCTCACATGCTCACTTTACCAATAATCAATCTGCATTTCTTTCGACATTTCTCATACAACGAATAATAAACATACCGTTATTACAACAAGTAACGGTATGCCGAAAACAAATTTCTTTTTATGAGTTTTATGATGAAACATATACATGCCGATCCAAGCTCCAACTGCTCCTCCAGCTGCCGCCGATAAAAACAACGTACTTTCTGGCGTTCTCCACTGTTTCTTCTTTGCTTTTCGTTTATCAAGCCCCATAAGGCTAAAAGCTATAACGTTAATAATAAGAAAATAAATCCATTTCATCGCTTTCTCTCCTTATGAAAAATTCGATTAATAGTAACACGAAAAAACGACGGAAACAACTGAAGAACTCTTTTTATCCAACTAGTTTCATTCCTTTTTCTTAATTAGTTACCTTCATATTTACATAACCAACTAAAATCGCAGTTAAAGCATTTAATATAGAAAAATGTTATGAGTAGAATCTTATATTTCATTACATTCATCCACTACCATATCATCAAAAAAATTGCTCTCAATCACTTTCTCATCAAAACGAAGAACTACAATTAGCCCTACATATAAAGAAACAAAATTTAGAAACCATTCCCCATTCTCATCTTTCTTAGCTAAGCATTTAAATATCTCTTGAAATTGCACCCGCTCGTCTGCAGCAACAATGGGACGTACACCAAAATATTTCAATACAAGATTCAGCTTCAGCTGTACGGATAATGATAAAATATATTTTAATAGCTTCGTATACTCTGCACTATCTTTTTGACTATACAACTTCACAAGCTTTGGATGTAAATTCGAAATCGATAATTCCTCGTCAGTCACTCTAGTTACTTCTATCGTTTCAATCATCTTTTTCATATCCATCACATTCACCCCTTCTGAAAAAATTCTAAAGCCAAAGAGTACTTAATTCAAAATGTACAACAATTGTGCGTTTCTCGTCTCTCGTTCTTCCTCACTGACTAAATCATACTTTTTTAGGAGGTGAAAAACATCATTTAATAATTTCTGTGAATGAATACCTTGCAAAAAACTCTTTAACTCTTTAAAGATCCCTTCAGGTAAAAAATTCTTTTGACTTTCAAGCTTATTCATCACATCTTCAATAGAATGATCAATGTTACATGCCATACTAAACTTCCCCCTCTATCCTCTATAAATAATATCCTCAGCTAACGATGTAAACACTTCTCCAACAAGAGAATCTTCATCATATACAGATGAACCATTATTTTCTTCACGTTTCGCAAAAGGTATTTTGGCAATTACTTCTGTTTGCAATTGTTCTGCAAGCATTTCACCGCCGCCTTTTCCGAAGAGATAATTTTTCGATCCATCTTGTTCTTCATAATAAGCCATATTTTCCACAATACCTAAAATCTCATGCTTCGTATGTTTTGCCATTACACCAACTCTTGAAGCAACGAATGAAGCTATATTGTGCGGAGTTGTAACAATTATTTCTTTCGCTTGCGGAATCATCGCTGCAACATCAATCGCAACATCTCCTGTACCTGGTGGTAAATCAAGTAATAAATAATCTAATTCTCCCCAGTGCGTATTCGCAAGGAAATTTTGAATCCATTTATTTAGCATCGGTCCGCGCCACATCACTGGGTTATTTCCTTCTGTAAAGAATCCCATCGACATGATTTTAACACCGTGACTAATGACTGGAATTGCCGTTTGATCAATCATCGTTGGTTTCTTATTCGTTTCCATCATAGCTGGAATACTAAAACCATATATATCTGCATCTAATATCCCCACTTTTTTGCCCATACGAGCTAGTGCAGTTGCAAGATTAATTGTCACCGTTGATTTTCCAACTCCGCCTTTTCCGCTCGTTACAGTAATAAAACGTACTCCTGAATCCGGGCGAAGCATGCTCGGCATACCAGTTTCTGTTCTAGTATTTCGCTTTAACTTCTCTGTTAAAGCTGCACGTTCTTCTTGTGTCATAGAACCAAATGTTACCTCCACTTTAGAGGCACCAATTGCGTGAAGCGATTCTTCAATATCTTGTTGAATTTTTGCTTTTAACGGACAACCTTGGATTGTTAGTACTACTTCAAGTTTAACCTCTGTTCCGTTCATTTGTATATTTCTAACCATATTTAATTCTACAACACTTTTGTGTAACTCTGGATCCTCTACATGTTTTAATGCATTCATTATTTGTTCTTGAGTAAGCATAGAACTCATCCCTTCTCTTATTCTAATTTATATACAACATTTTCTTGGCACTTCATCTGGTGAAAAAGCTTATTATCCCCCGCTAACGGGTGGGATTAATGCGACTATATCTCCGGCTTTTATCATCTCTTCATTCATTACAAACTCTTCATTAACAGCCACCATCACTTTATCCAGCGATTGTAAACAATAGCTGGCTTTGAGCCATTCTTTTAATTGCTGCACTGTCATTTCTTGCTTTTCTGAAATTACTAATCGATCCGATCCAACTTCCTCACGCAAATTTGCAAACAGTAAAATTGTAATCATTTTCTCATTCTTCCTTCTTTGGTTTTCCTTCTGGATAAGGTGTGTTTTCAAGTTGATCTCCAACCCACATCGTTCCATCTTCCCAAAATTCTTTTTTCCAAATTGGAACGATTCGTTTTATACGTTCAATCGCGTACTCATTCGCTTCATAAGCTACTTTACGATGCGGTGATGAAACTGCAATGACTACCGCAATATCCATTATTTCTAGTCGCCCTACACGGTGCGTAATTGCTACTTTTGCATCCAGCCATCTTTCACTAATTTCTTCACCAATTCTCATAAGTTGTTTTACTGCCATCGGTTTATATGCTTCATACTCTAAATGTAGCGTTCGTTTTCCTTTTGTTAATTCTCTCACCGTACCAATAAATGTTGTAATCGCACCTGCTTCCCTTCTTGCGACTTTATTCGTTACTTCTTCAACTAAAATCGGTTTATCTACAATCTCAAATAGCACTTGTCCCATTAAAACCACCTCTCACTTTATGAAATGTCCAAGGCCATTCACTACCTTCGTTATCTTCTAATAAAAGAACATCGACAAACATATCTTTTTTATATCCTCTTGTCCCGCCCGGCAATACGATAAACGCGTTGGATTCTGCCAATGAAGAAACTGAGCTAGATTTATCAAACCCTGATGGATAAGCGATTAATTTCCCCTCATCATATTGCAATTTTGCTCGTACAAATCTTGTAAATGGATTCGGTTTTAGAAAATCTTCTCCTAATAACGCTTTTTCTCTTTTTAAATGTACTTTTTCACTAAACATATACGTCCGAATACACGGTCTTACGAATAATTCAAACCCTACGTAACAAGCTGATGGATTCCCTGATAAACCAAATAATAACTTGCCATTTAATTGTGCTACAGTCGTAACACTTCCTGGTCGCATTGCAACTTTATTAAAAAGAACAGATGCACCTAACTTTTCGTAAATAGCTGGTAAATAATCATAATCTCCTACTGATACACCGCCCGTTGTAATTAACATATCTACTTGGCCAAGCGCTTCTTTCACAGCTGTAAAACACGTATTAAAATCATCACTAAACTTCCCAAAATATTTTACTCTTCCGCCCGCTCTTCGAATTTGAGACAATATCATGTACGTATTACTGTTTCGGATTTTCCCTGGCTGTAATGAATCATTGACATCCAGTAATTCACTCCCAGTCGCTAACAGTCCAATTACAGGCTTTCTCGCAACTGGTACTTCACTATAACCGAATGTAGCAAGAAGAGCTGAAATACCTGGATTAATGTACGATCCCTTCTTTGCAAGAACTGTTCCTTTACGAGCATCTTCACCTTGAAAAGAAATATTGTCGCCCGTTTTGAATGATCGCTTCACTTCCATATAATTGTTGCCATTCTTCTCATATTGACGAGTCAGCTCTAACATAACAACCGCATCACACCCATTCGGAATTTGTGCTCCTGTCATAATTCGAACTGCTTGAAATGGACCTACTTTCTCATGGAATAGCGATCCTGCACCAATTTCACCCACTACTTCAAATACAATTGGCGTTTCATAACTTGCTAAATTAGTATCTTCTGCTCGAATAGCAAATCCGTCATACGGCGAACGATTAAATGACGGTACATCATGGTCAGCTACTAAATCCTCTGCTAATATACGTCCATAAGCTAATTCAATTGGTAATAGCTCCTTTAAGCCCTTATCAGCAAATCCCATCACTTTACGAACAGCTTCTTCAACCGTAATTGGCACTCTTCTTTCCATTGTTGACACCCTCTCTATTAACCGAATACGCGATAATATAGTTGTTTCGCTTTCGAAATATCATTTGTACCATGAATAAAAACACGACCATCCCGAAAAAAAACGATGCGGTAATCATCGAATTGGCAAGATAGTAAATACGGATTCCGATCTACTTTTCCCAGTTTTTTTAATACTTTTTCTATATCATCAAAATTGTATTTCCTATTGTCTACTGTTCTAATTTGAACTGTATTTCTTCCGCATAAAACAGCTGCTTTCGTTTGATTTTCGTATGATAAATAAGGATAAGTTCGATTCAAACCGCATGAGAGACAAGCGTCTGTTTTTATTTTCCCTAATTTTATAAAATGATTTTGATTACTCCATATATCAAACATGAAAAATGTTTTTCTAATTGCTGAGAAATCTTCCACTAAAATTTTGAGCGCTTCTGCCACTTGATATGCTGCGACGATTTGAACAGTCGGGCTAATAATCCCAGCAGTATCACACGTCACACCTGTAACAGGGATATTTTTCAGCATACAATGTAAACACGGTGTCTCTTGCGGAATAATTATATAACTCATACCATATGATCCAACGCAAGAACCATATACCCACGGAATATTATGTTTTTGTGATAAATCATTTATTACAAATCGAATATCAAAATTATCTGTTGCATCAATGATTACATCTACATTTTTTAATAGACCTTCCATATTTTCTGAAGTTGCATCCATTACGAAAGCATGTATTTGTACTTCCGAATTAATTTGTTCTAGCCGATTTTTTGCAGCAATTGCTTTCGGCATTTTCTCTCTCGCATCTTGTTCAGAGTACAATTGTTGCCTTTGTAAATTACTCCATTCAACGTAGTCACGATCGATAATCGTCAACTTACCAACACCTGCACGTACGAAACTTTCGGCACTTGCACTTCCTAATGCGCCTGCCCCTACAATTAACACATGTTTATTTCGAATTTTTTCTTGTCCTTTACTCCCAATTGGTTTGAACAACTGTTGTCGTGAATACCGATCAGCCATTACATACCCTTCCTCTCAAGAACTCTATTTCATATTAGAATGTTGTTTCTGATAACAAGCAAAGTAAGCAAAACCAACAAACCCAGCTCCTCCAATTACATTTCCGATAAAAACAGGAACAAAATTTTTAGCCAGATCCATCCACGTTAGATGACCAGCAAAAATAACAGCGGAAATGACAAACATATTTGCTACTACTTGCTGAAATCCAATCACTACAAATGCCATAATTGGAATCCAAATTCCGATGATTTTCCCGACAAAATCACTCGTCCCGTAAGCGAGCCAAAGAGCAAGACAAACGAGCCAATTACAACCAATTGCTAAAATTAAAGTTCTCCCAAATGATTCATGTAACTTCCCTTCCGCTATCGCTACCGTTTTATTTAAATACTCTCCCTCTGTTAATCCGCCAAGATGTCCAAAGCAATACGCAACGAAAATTGCCCCAATAAAGTTCATGAGAGTAATCCAAACCCAGTTATTCAGTACACTTATTAATGTAATTTTCTTTGCATAAAGCGCCATAGACAGTGACATCATATTTCCCGTAATTAATTCTCCTCCTGCTAATACTACGAGCATGAGTCCAACAGGAAATACTGCTCCTCCTAAAACATTCACTAGACTTCCCCAGCGCTCAGGTAAATTCCCTAAAACTCGAATGTTAAGTAAAAAACCTATCGCAATAAACGCTCCTCCTAAAAAACCGAGAATAAGCATCGCTGGCAATGTCTGTCTTACTTTTTGAACACCGGCCTCAATTACAAGCTCAGCAATTTGTTCCGGCTTATGAAATGCCATTACCCATTCCTCCATTTTCTCCAAATAAAAAAGCAGCTTCAAAAAACCTCCTCAAAATAAAGGTTTTTGAATGCTGCTTAATTTCTCTGCACATCTTTTACAGAGATATCAATCATCACTTTTACTATAAAATAGAAAATCCACAACTCTTGTAAATTTTCCATTTTTCACTATGACGCTAGCTTTATATATTAACCACCGATATGTGACATTTCAATTTTAGGTATTGTTTTCTTATTTGTATGATTTAAGCGTTCATCTGAATAACGATCTTCCCTATTATTCCATATATCGCGTACTACATCTGTAATGTCCTCATCTGTATGTTCAGAACGAAGCAATTCTCTTAAATCATTTCCTTTAGAAGCAAATAAGCAAGTATATAATTTTCCTTCTGCAGAAATACGAGCTCTCGTACATGATGAGCAAAAAGAATCTGTTACTGATGAAATAATACCTATTTCCTCATCGCTTCCTATATAACGATACCTAGTAGCCACTTCACCAGAATAATTTGCTTCTATCCGTTCTAACGGCATAACTTGATGAATCGTATCTACTATTTCTTGTTTAGAGACGACCTCTTTTAAATCCCAACCATTATAATTTCCAACATCCATATACTCAATAAAACGAAGAATATGCTTATTTTCCTTAAAATATTGCGCCATCTGCAAAATGTCCTGTTCGTTTTTTCCCTTTTGAACGACCATGTTTATTTTAATTTTCATTCCAACTTCAGCTGCAGCCTGTATTCCTTCCAGAACCCTTTGCACTTTGCTCCTATTACCATTTAAATAGAAAAACCGCTCTTCTTCTAAGGAATCTAAGCTAACTGTTACACGTGATAGTCCCGCCTTATATAAATCAGGAGCAAACTTTTTAAGTAACGATCCATTGGTTGTTAAACCGATATCTTCTACACCATCAATTTTATTAAGGCGCTCAATAAGCTTTGGAAGCCCTCTTCGAAGTAACGGTTCTCCGCCTGTAATCCGTAATTTTCTCACACCTAAAGAAACGAAAATACGTGTTATCCTTTCAATTTCATCAAAAGATAAAATTTTATCATTAGACAAAAACGAGTAATCAGGACCAAATATTTCTTCTGGCATACAATATCGGCAGCGAAAATTACAGCGATCAGTAACTGAAATACGTAAATCCTTTAACGGACGTTGCAACTTGTCTAATGTAACTGATTTCATCTTCATTGCCTCACTTTTATTTTATATTTAAAACACGTTCTGGATGGGTATATACATTTAAGGAGTGATTACGAATAAATCCTATTGTCGTAATACCTAAATCTTCCGCTAGTTGCAAAGCTAACTCAGTTGGAGCTGATTTTGATAGTATAATTTCACAACCGATTTTTGCAACTTTCAATAATATTTCCGAAGAAATACGACCACTAAAAACAATGATTTTATCTTTTATAGAAATATCGTTTCTTAAACAATAACCGTAAATTTTGTCTAGTGCATTATGCCTACCAATATCCATTCGGCTTAAAATAATACCATTAACATCACATAAAGCTGCATTATGAACCCCACCAGTACGATGAAACGTATCCGCAGATTGCTGCATTTCTTTCATTAACCGAAAACAATCATCGGCAGCAACCTGTACATGGACACCCCTCATTTTTTTTGCACTTAGTGCATCATTTGCAAAAACAAACCCTTGCCTACTCATACCACAACAAGACGTAATATAGCGTTTATTTTGCATTTGTTCATAATACGGATTTACTTTTGTCGTTGTTACATGCACAAATCCTTCTTTCTCCTGCACCCATACACTATCAATGTCTTCATACTTCCGAATGATTCCTTCAGACGCTAAGAAGCCTATTACCATATCTTCTATATATTCTGGAGTACTAACCATTGTAACAAACTCCTGTCCGTTCATTTTAATGGTGACAGGAAACTCTGTTACAATGCTGTCCTCTATATGTTTAAATGCTCCTTGTTCATAACGAAAGATTTCTCTTTCTACCTGTATCGGTTTCACGATCAGTATCCTTCTCTCACGTTATATTTTTATCAAAAACAAATACAGAAACTGCAATATCTTCTTCTACTTTCATATCTGAAAACAAATTCACTAATTTCGCTCCAACAAGTTCCTCCAAATGTTCACGGGAATTCGCAGCATACACTTCTTGAATCATTTTCGTTCTAGCCATATGAACCATTTCCGCACCGTCCATCGTACTTGAAATAAATTTTTCAGTAGGTGTTAAGTTTCCATAAAGAGTCGCTATAGCCATATTTTCCGCAAAAACAGTATGAATTCGTTCTGGTCCTTTTCCGAAAAGTTCCTTTCGAAGTTTTCGTATCATATCATTAAATTCATGTACTTTTTTTGACATACAATTATACCTCCCAAAAGCCTCATTTTACTCTATTATATATTTTACCAAAATGAGCCTTCCGCCCAAACTATTTCCTACAAATATTTGGGCGGAAAGGTTCACTTCATGAAGTTTATTCGTCTTTTAACCCTTTCCCCATACCTTTTAAGAAATGAAGCCCAAACCCGATAGCACGGTTAATATCTGGGTCTTTCAATACTTTCATAAGATCGAATACCCCTACTTTTTTATTACTTTCTAGATGTTCATTACCTTCTTCTAGCCCGACTAATAAACTACCTATAAGCTTTTTCGTAAGTTCTGGGTCAAGTTCAGTTAACGCACCTGCAGCGCCCATCATATTATTAATTAAATTTGTAACAGGCTCACGAGTTACTTGACCTAGAACAATTTTCGCAATTGGTTCTTTCGCTTTTAGCATTGAATTTGCAGCTTCTAGCATTCCAATGTCATTTAATTCCCCTACTATATTAAACATCTGATTTAGAGCTTCTTCATTATTAGTTAGAAGCTCTTTTAAATCATCTAACTTTTGCTGTTTTATTTCTTCCTCAGTTAATTCTTGTTTTTGAATCATTTTTATAGGTGCAGCCATAGTTTTCTCCTCCTACTTATCCGTTAAATGCACATATCCTGGACGTGCCCACTTACGATGTACCTCAATTCCAGCTTGAGGGTGACGTTTTTTATTGCGTGGGTTCGCTTTTGGCATCGGATTTTCGCCATCAACTTCTAATACTTCCATACGTACTTTTGTTTGTTTATACGCAGGTGTATTCGTACGTACATCCACAGCAGGACCTGTTAAGAAATTAATTGCCGTTTCGTTATCTGTAGAGTTCATCGGTAAATATAACTCATTCGCTTTTACACGATCTGTAACGAGTGCACGTAATTTTAATGCTCCAAAAGGAGAGACAAGACGAACTAACGAACCTGTTTTTACGCCACGTTCTTTTGCAAGGTCTGGAGAGATTTCAACGAAAACACCAGGTACTTTCGTTTGAATACCTATTGATTTATTTGTCATATTCCCTTCATGGAAATGCTCAAGCATACGACCGTTGTTAATGTGAAGGTCAAACTCAGCTGGAAATTCAGCTGGACGTACCCAGTCAGCAATCGCAAAACGAGCCTTTTTATCTGGGAAGTTAAATCCGTCTTGGAACAGAAGTGGTGTATTCGTTCCATCAAAACTTCCCCAATGGAAACTGTTCCATCCTTCAAGCACTTCATAGTTCGCTTGCGAGAACAATGGTGATAAACTTGCCATCTCAGCAAAGATTTCACTTGGGTGGCTATAATTCCAGTTTGCACCTAGTTTATTCGCAACTTCCTGGACGATCCACCAGTCTGGTTTCGCATCTCCTAGCGTAGGAAGAACTTGATATAATCTTTGGACACGGCGCTCTGTATTTGTGAAAGTACCTTCTTTCTCAAGAGATGGCGCTGCTGGTAATACAACATCTGCATATTGAGCAGTTTTAGAAAGGAAAACATCTTGCACAACGAAGAAATCAAGGCTCGATAACACTTCATGTACATGATTTGCATTAGAATCTACAAGAGCCATATCTTCTCCGACAAGATACATTGCTTTCATTTTTCCTTCGTCAATTGCGTGAAGCATTTCGATATTATTAAGACCTGGTTCACTATCAATTTTCACTCCGTAAGCAGTTTCAAATTTCGCACGTTCCATTTCGTTAGTAACGTGCTGATATCCTGGAAGCCATCCTGGTAAAGTACCCATATCACAAGCACCTTGTACGTTATTGTGGCCTCGAAGTGGGTATGCGCCTGCTCCTGGACGACGGTAGTTCCCTGTTGCAAGAAGTAAGTTTGAAATTGCAGCGGAAGTATCAGAACCACCTGTATTTTGCGTTACCCCCATACCCCAAAGGATACATGTACCATCTGCATCACGAATCATTCCAGCCATTTGAATAAGCGTTTCTTTTGAAATGCCTGTTACTTCTTCTGCATATTCAAGTGTATATTCCTCTAGGCTTTCTTTGAAATCTTCAAAGAAGTTTACATTCTCATTAATGAATTCCTGATCATGCCAACCTTGATCAATCATATATTTCGTAACAGCCATTAACCAAACTTGATCTGTTCCTTGTTTTGGACTAATAAAGACATCTGATCGCTCTGCCATTTCGGTTTTACGAAGATCAGCTACAATTAACTTTTGTCCGTGTAATTTATGTGCACGTTTAATACGTGTAGCTAGAACAGGATGACCTTCTGTCGGATTACATCCTACAATAATAACAAGACCAGATTGCGCAATATCTTTAATCGTTCCGGCATCACCGCCCATACCAATTGTACGGAACAAACCATCCGTTGCTGGTGATTGGCAATAACGTGAGCAGTTATCAATATTATTCGTTCCAAATACTTGTCGAGCTAATTTTTGAATTACATAATTGTCTTCATTTGTAATTTTAGAGGAAGAAATAAATCCGATAGAACCTTTACCGTACTCTTCTTTAATAGCGCCTAATTTATTTGCAACTACATTCAGTGCTTCTTCCCATGTAGATTCAACAAACGTTCCATTTTTACGAATTAAAGGTTTTGTTATTCGTTCTTTAGAATTTACGAAATCCCAACCAAATTTCCCTTTTACACAAGTGGAAATTGCGTTAACTGGTGCATCTGAAGATGGCTGTACTTTAAGAATTTTACGCCCCTTCGTCCACACTTCAAACGAACAACCTACACCACAAAATGTACATACTGTTTTCGTTTTCTTCGTACGAGTATCACGCATGGCCGCTTCCACTTCTGATACCGCAAAAATACCGCTATATCCAGGCTCAACTTCTTTAATTAAATCTACCATCGGTTCAAGAATATCTGGTTTTAATCCCGTCATAAATCCAGCTTCACCGAGCATCGTTTTCTCCATTAAAGCGTTACAAGGACAAATCGTTACACATTGACCACAGCTAACGCATGAAGAATCATTAATATTTACTCCTTCATCCCAAATAACTCGTGGGCGTTCCGCTTCCCAGTCTATCGATAACGTTTCATTTACTTGTAAGTTTTGACACACCTCAACGCATTGACCGCATGCAATACATTGATTAGGATCATAGCGATAAAACGGATGCGTCATATCAACTTCACTTACATCTACTTTCGGTTCATACGGATATTTTTGATGTTCAATTTCCATTAATTCTGCTGTATTATGCAGTTTACAGTTCCCATTGTTGTTGTCACATACTGTACAGTATAATAAATGATTTTCTAGTAACCGATCCATCGCCTCTGTTTGTGCTTCTTTTGCGCGAACAGAAGCACGTTCAATGTTCATACCTTCCGTTGCTATCGTCGAACAAGAACGCATTAACTTTCCGTCAACTTCTACAATACAAGTGTCACATGTTTGAATAGGATCTACTTCTGGCACGTAACAAATTTGCGGATGTTCAATCCCGTTCTCATTAATAACACCCAATATCGTTGAACCGGGCTCCGCTGTATACTTTTTTCCGTCAATTGTAATATGAACCATGTTGTTATTCATGGTCTTTCCCCCTTTTTGAGAATAAAAAAACTCCACCACGAAAATATACGCACCACATTTCGGCACGTTATTATCATGGTGGAGTAGTTTATTAGCACATCTTGCTAAAATACCAATCCATTTATTCATAAATAAAACGATAGAGTCATAACAGGTCATATCACGATTCCATCTTTAACACTATAATTATAGCGTTAAAGTTAAAAATATACAATATAAAATTTAAACTACGCATATGTCAGCTTGTAACTATCCATAATAACCCATATAAAGTGAAACTTTAATCAGTGGGGGGTTTTCTTCATCCCCCACTGATTATCAGCCCTCACCAATCGGGATAAAACATAACAAGGAGTAAGCGAACAAATGGGGTCTTTTAATAAATGGATTCGTGGTGAAAAATCTCTTTCTACCCAAGAGCAAGCTGATTACGCATTAAATAAATCTATCTCTTCTTCCCTTTCCCTTAATTTAAAGCACTTGTCCAAACTGTTTAGCGGTATTCCAGAATTAATAACACGCACTTTTCCATTAAAAAACGGACAGGAAGCTGCACTCATATATATGGAAGGACTTGTAGACAAAACTGTTATTAACGTAAACATTCTTCGTCCTCTCTTATTTAAAGATTGGAATGAAGACGATTTTTGGAAAGCCTCTGTTTCTATCGGAAATATTAAAAAAGTTCAACAGTGGACAGACATTGAACAATCTCTTTTACACGGCAAAAGTATTTTATTTATAAACGGACAACTATCCGCTTTAGAGCTCGATACGCAAGCGGCACCAAAAAGGAGTATTGAAGAACCTACAACAGAGAGCTCCATAAAAAGCTCACACGAAGGATTTAATGAAGTAGCGAGCGACAGCCTTGCACTTATTCGTCGATATATTCCAAATCGCGAACTGAAAGTGAAGGAATTCACTGTTGGTGAACGAGCTACTTCAAAGGTTTTTTTGCTTTATCTAGCAGATGTTGCGAACGAAAATGTCGTAAAAGAAATGGCATCCCGTATCGAGTCAGTAAAAGTTGATGCGATTCTTACTACTGGTGAATTAGAGGGGTTTGTTGAAGATAATTCATTTACTCTCTTTCCGCAATTATCAATAACTGAACGCCCCGACACAACAGCACATCATATTCTTGATGGGCGAATTGCCGTTGTTGTAGATCGCTCACCAGGCGTATTAATAGGACCTATGACCTTTTCATCCTTTTTTCAGACGATAGATGATTACAGCTTCAGACCTATGATTCCATCTTTTATACGACTCCTTCGTTTCACTGGGCTATTTATTGCAATATTTGCTCCTGCTCTTTATATTGCTATGATTTCCTTCCATTATGAAGTGATTCCGCTCAAATTGTTGTTAACGATTGGAGAATCTCGAGCCAAAATTCCTTTTCCTCCCATATTAGAAGCTTTATTAATGGAATTAGTTCTCGAAATGCTCCGAGAAGCAGCGATTCGGCTTCCTGGACCTGTTGGGCAAACAATCGGCGTCGTAGGAGGAATTGTAATTGGACAAGCTGCCGTTCAAGCTGGGATTGTTAGTAACGTTATGGTTATCGTCGTATCAATTACTGCGGTTGCCTCCTTCATTATTCCTAACTTAGAAATGTCAGCAGGAATTCGGCTTCTTCGATTCCCAATGATGATAGCCGCCTCTTTATTTGGCGTCATTGGAATTATGGTTGGGATGGCAATCATTATTATTCATATACTTTCTATGGAATCTCTCGGTGTTCCTTATGGTAGTCCTTTTTCTCCGTTATTTGCTTCGGATTTAAAAGATACCCTTGTACGTTTCCCATGGAAATTTATGAAGAAACGGCCACTATCTCTACAATTAAAACAAGATAACCGGCAAAGAGATGTTGAGGAAAAGGAGGATAATAAGTGACAAAACGTGCAAAGAGGGAGATTAGTTTATTTCAATACATTTTAACGATTAGTGGTGTTCAAGTAGGATTCGGTGTCCTTACACTTCCGCGTGAAGTTGCACAAGGGGCAAATACAGATGGCTGGATGTCTATTATTATTGGATGTGCTCTCACTACTTTAGTCAGTTTATGTATTGTGAAAATTATGGAAAAGCATCCTGGATATACTTTACTCGATGTGCTAACTCGTTATCTTGGGAAGTGGCTAGGAAGAGTAGGAATGATTTTTTGGATTTTATATGCTGTCCTTGCAGCTATTTCCTTAATTTTTTCCCTCTTATACGTTATTCACATTTGGATTTTACCTAGAACTCCAATGTTTTTAATTATGATTTTACTATCTATTCCAATGTTAATGCTAGCATGTAAAGGCGTTCTTATTATAAGTCGCTATGCTGTTTTCACTGTATTTTTCACACTATGGATGCCTTTTCTATTGTTTATTCCGCTTAAAGATGGGCATTGGATTTATCTTCTTCCTCTTCTTAAAGAAGGCTGGATACCAGTTTTAAACACAGTAAAATCAACTATCATTGCGTTTCTCGGATTTGAGTTTGCATTTGTCCTTTATCCTTATCTCAGTAATAAATCATCTGCAAAAAAAGGAATTGTTCTTGCGAATTTGATTACGCTATTTATTTATCTTCAAGTCACCTTTGTCTCTTTTGTTTATTTTAGTCCAGATGGTATAACAAAGTTTTTATGGCCGACTCTTTCTCTTGTTACACCGTTTCACTTCTCATTTCTTGAGCGATTTGAAATTATCTTTTTGTCATTTTATCTCTTTATTATTTTTGATTCCTGTATTCCTTATATTTTCACTGCTTCAGATGGAATTAATCAATTTCTTAACAAAAAAGGCAGTTCATTACCTATTTATGTTTTATTATTCGGGTGTATTTTCATCTTATTCTTTTATATCCCTTCTTCTTATCAGATAAGTGCGTTGCGGGAATTTTGGGGAACTGCTAGTTATTTTATCGTTTTTCTATTCCCAGTCGTATTTCTCTTATACATGACACTTTATCAGCATTGGAAAAGGAGAAGAGTTTAAATGAGGCGCTTTATTCATTTCACTATACTTTACTTTCTCATAACCTTTTTAACAGGCTGTGGAGATCGACTCGACTTAGAAAAACAATCGATTTCATTAATTTACGGCTTTGACGCAAAAGCAAAAGGAAAATTAATTGTGTACCACGTGAATCCTATTTTTAATGAAGACGTAGAAAAAAAGTACGAAACACATGAAGCGAAAGTACGTACACCTCGAGAAGCAAAAGCAACGTTTAATAGCTCAAGTGGCGGTTTAGTATCTACAGAAAAGTTACAGCTCATTTTATTTAGCACAAATTTTTTAAAACAAGAAGGGGCTATGCCTTACCTTGATGTTTGGTATCGTGATCCTAAAAACACTGGAAACATGCGCATGGTTGCAGTAGACGGTCCAATTTCTTCAGTTATATATAATAACTTTAAAGATAAGCCTGCCCTTCCCGAGTATTTAACAGATTTAATTAATACGAACAAACTGTACAATCGGACCGTTTTTACGACATTCCATGAATTTCACAGGCAAACGTTTAATAAAGGTATAACACCTGCTATTTCAGAAATAAAAAAAGGTAAAAAGGATGTTATCGTTACTGGTTCCGCGCTATTAACTTCTCGCGGAATTTATAAAATGTCATTAAATCGTTATGAAAGCGCCCTTCTTCTTTTGTTACAAAAGAAAGCGAATACACCGGTTTCGCTTACATTGAAAATCCCTTCTACTTCAGTTGAAAGTAATAGTGATTTAAAAGATACCGATGGCGGCGATTTCGTAACAATAAATGTTCTTAGCATGAATCGTGATATCCATACAGATTATAGCGATAACCACTTCAAATTTCATGTTAAAATGGATTTGAAAATTGCTGTCTCTGAACTTACATTCAATATGGATATAGACAAAGATAGAAAGAAATTAACTTCTCTTATTACAAAACAACTAAACAAAGATTTGAACGATTTAATCCACAACATTCAAAAACAGCAACTTGATCCATTCGGATTTGGTGATTATGCGAGAGCGTTTCAATATAAAGAATGGAAACAAGTCGAAGATGATTGGCCGAGTGCCTTTTCAAAAGCTAATGTGAAAGTGGCACCAACTATTAAAATTTTAGAAAATGGGATTATTAAATAGAAAAAACACGTTACTTGTTCTTATATGAATAAGTAGCGTGTTTTCATTTCCATTACCAGTATTATTTCAATGGACTATACTTTATTTCTATTTCTATTTCTATTTCTATTTCTAACATTACTATGTTTTTTAGCATATACAAAATATATGAAAACACCTATTATAATCCATGCCACAAAACTAATTAAAGTAAGCTTAGAAAGGTTCAAAGCTAAATATATACAACTTACTATCGAAACGATAGGTAAAAAAGGTACTAGAGGAGCACGGAATGGCCTCTTCATATTAGGATGTGTCTTTCTTAATACAATGACAGCTATAGATACAAACACAAATGCTGTTATCGTTCCCATATTCACTAAATTAGCTAATAAATTCAAATCCACTAATCCCGCTAATAAAGCTGCTAGTATACCTGTAACCCATGTATTAAAAAATGGAGTTTGTAAACGTTTATAGACACTTGAAAGTCTTTTTGGTAACAATCCATCTCGACTCATCGAGTAAGATACACGAACAAATGCAAACATAGCTACTAACAGAACTGTTGTTAGCCCTGCTATCGCTCCCACCGATAACAACCCAGCAATTCTATCTTCTCCTACAGTGCGCAACGCATATGCAACAGGATCAGCAACATTTAATTCCGTAAACGGAACCATTCCAGTTAACACGAATGAAACACCTACATATAGAACCGTACAAATGAACAAGGAAACAAGTAGCCCAATTGGCACGTTACGTTGTGGACGCTTCACTTCTTCTGCGGCTGTTGCAACTGCATCAAATCCTAAAAAAGCAAAAAATACAGTAGCAGCGCCTCCTACCACACCGTGAAAACCAAACGGTAGAAATGGTTGCCAATTCTCTGGTCTTACATATTGTGTCCCTACAACAATAAACCCTACAATAACAGCCAGTTTAATAATAACCATTATATTATTTATTCGTGCACTTTCTTTTGCACCACGGCTTAATAAAAATGTAACAACTAAAATAATAAGAACTGCTGGTAAATCAATGATTCCACCCTTCCCCATTCCTGGTGCCGAAGCAAAAATCGTAGGAATGTGAATATTAAAACCTAGTAGCAATGACTGAAAATATGCTGACCAGCCTGCTGCAACCGCAGAAGTCGCTAATAAATACTCCAGCATAACACACCAGCCAACTATAAATGCAAAAATCTCACCTAGTGTCATATATGTATATGAATATACACTTCCCGAAACTGGAACTGTAGATGCAAATTCAGCATAACAGAAAGCTACACATGCACATATAATTGCCGCTAATACAAAAGATAATACAATCGCCGGACCAGCATGTTTCGCTGCTACAATACCAGTTAATACGAAAATACCTGTACCAATAATTGCTCCAATCCCTAAAAGAGTTAGATCAATCGCTCCTAAAGTTTGATTCAATACTTTTTTCTTTTCTTCATCCATTGCTTTCTTTATGAAAAGACTCATTCTTTGAAACCTCTTTTTCAAGTTTATCTCTTACTTGTTACATTCTTTATTACTGTTCTATTTTAAAAATAAAAATATACATAGTTCACTTCCCCTATAGACTTAGTAACCCACCTCAAAAAAAACAGAAAAATCAATCTCTTTATGTCGTATTGAATTTTCAAAATATTAATCGTACCAAAAAACCATTAAGAATGCTGATTGAATTTATCATACAATTAATTATATTGTCAATAATAAATCAATCAAAAACAATCGGTTGATTATGTATCAAATGTTATTTTTATACATAATTATTTTCTCAAAAACATTGTTGTTTTCCACCTTAATATTCATACACATTTTATTACATTGATTTTCATACAATTTTCATTACATACAATGCAATAAAAATTAAAATAACCTCAAATGAATTATTATTTAAAAATAATAATTCATTTGAGGTTATTTTACCATTTTAATACTAACAAAAAAGTGCAGATTTTCATCTGCACTTTTTTTATTCTTCCGCTTCAGCTTCTGCACTACTATTTCCAAGATGCTCCTTCTGAGCTTCCTCTTGCAGCTCCGCTGAAATCATCCCATAATAAAGTTCCGGATATAACCCAAATATTTGATACACACTTCCTAAAAACGGCATCAGAATCCCTCTTTTCTAAAGTTGTATTGCCACTTTTAAGGATTCCCTTTTCATTCATTATACATTCGTTTTTGACGTTTCTTCTTCATCTTGAACACCTAATAAATTTTGCCATTTTTTATACGGAGCGCTATTTGGATCTACATATCCTTTCGCATGCGAGCGATCCCACAATTGTTTAATAAACATTTCTTTCTCTTTCTTTGCCACCATATCGGCACCTGTACCGTAATAGTTCTGGAAATACAACTCGATTTCATCAAGGAATAGTCTTAATAATTCATCTGATGTTTCTTCTAACGTCGGATCATACTTCGCCTCACGATCATACATTAAAATCATATCTAAAAGATTGTGGACATGTTCTTTTCTAAGCCATCTTACATCTTGGGCTCCTAATACGAACGGATGTGTATATAAATGTCCACCTTGTATCATCGCCTTTTCTTGCTCTTCTTCAAATCGTGACAAGATGTTTTCATAAATAAACGGATTATGAAGCAACGCTCTGTGTAATTTATAACTTTCGCTTGAAATATTTTTCCCCATTGACTGAATTAAAAAGCTACGTCCTACACCGTTATATTGATACACAAACTGTCCATCAACAGCAACTAAACTAATCCAGCGATACATATATGCGTATAGTAATGCACGATTACATTTATCATAATCTAATTTTGTTTGAGTCGCATTTAAATCTGGCATAAAGGCTGGTAAGTGCCAATACTTATCTAAATGCGGCGTTAAACTAGATTTTTTACTATTTAATTTGTTTACACGGCGATAATACGATTGGAAATAGTCACCTTTATCATTCATAAATCCATTTGAAATATGTCCTGATGATAATTTAGGAAAGTCTTGCAGCGATAAGCCGTAATGCGCTCGATAACAGATCACTTCAAATGGCGAAAAGGCTTCATGTACTGTATCTTTTTCTTTAAACATTTCTTGAATTAATTCCTCTTGCAACTCTTTCTTTAAAGAAGGATGTATACCCCAATATTGTAATTCCCTATGATGAGCAACTTTCGGAACGAATGGACTCGCTAAATGGAACAGGTCTTCAATTTTTTCACGAACGTATTCATCGCGATCACGTTTCTTATAATCTGCTTCTTTTCGCAACGCTTCAATAATATTCAGTTCTAATTTATCACGATAGCGTACTTGCAGTTCGTCATAACAATAGCTCAGTATATGTTCTCGGTAGAAATCCTCTACCTTTTTCGACTGAATCTCTTCTGTTTTCGCATCACGACAATATTCCCCGTACAAACTCATGTAAATTTCCGCTGATATATCTTTCGGTAGTACACCTAAATTTAAATGTTGCTGCATATCTTGCCATATCTTTTCTTGCAGCTGTTCCTCAGCTAATACATATACATTCGTCGGGTTTGTTTTCCCTTCAAACTCCTTACTGCGCTTTTGGATTTCAAACAGTAAATTTTCACGTGTTTCATGTAAATTATCAAAAAATCTTTCCCAATATTGAATCATTTTATTAACTGCTTGATATAGCGATTGATATACAAGTTCTAATAACATTTCTTTTCGATATTCATTTAATTTGTGTACATATTGCGTTACGATGTCTTCAAATTCTCTTTTGAATAAACGTTGCTGATTATTAATCATTTTTCCGAACCAGCCTTGTTGTTGAGCAATTTCTACTCGGCGTACAGCCGTTACCGTTCCATCAATATTACCCACATTAAATTTTTTATCGTAATTTTGAATTACATTACGCTTTTGTTCATTATTTTCATGTAGTCGATTCATTTTTTCTACTAACTGCTTTCGAATTTCATATAACATAAAACGCGCTGCTACTGGGTGAACGGGATCTGTTTTCTTTAAAAACCATGTATTTAATTGATAGGACTGCCCTTCAGAACCACTTGGTGAAAAGCGGTCTGATTCAATCATGTCATATAAAAGTGTCGTTACATGTTCATGTACCCGGCTCGGAATCGCATACGCATATAAACGCACCGCATGATCCACTCTTGCCACTTCACCCTTCATCTGTTCCATCATTTTCAGTTTCGTAGCTGAAATTTTACACTCATGTTGCAGACGATTTAATTCCTCATCTTTTTGCACCGTTCGTTGTACATAACTTTCTACAGCTTCTAAAAACAGTTTTGATTTCGCAACTCCGAGCTTACCACCCTCTGCTCCTTCACGTGTTTCATTGTACATTTGTCTATAGAAAATATGAGCTTGCTCTGGACGGGTAGCAAGATGCTCCAAGTCCTCTAAATAACTTTTACCTCTCTCCGGCTTTTCACGTTGCATCCCACGTTTTACATCTTGATCGTATCTTTGCTTCTTCTCTTGAAACAGTTGATCTAAATGAAGCCACGATTCATCTAAACCTTGCACGGCCCATTTTAAAGCACAATATTTTAACACATGTTCATATGGATAAATGAGTTTTGCCGTTCCTGCCCCGCAATATCGTCCTTTTCCGCTTGATTCTGCTAATTGCTGAATTTGATTGTCTTCCTGTGCAAAATGACTTGTGGACATCGGGCTAAATAACTGTAAATAAATTGTATTTGCCATCTGTTCCATATAGTCTGATAAATTGTGTAAATGGTGTCCATGTAGGTTTTCGTAATCGTATAAGAAGCAATAATTGTACGGTAAATGATATTGTTTAATTGTATGATTCGTTCTTCCGTCTTCATCTACTTGATCAGGGCGATACTCTAATTCAATTGTTACACCGCCGCGTTTTGATAATTCTCCAGTAGACCCGAGCGTAATAGCATGTAATTCTTTTAATGATGCATAGCCATTTGCTTGCACCGTTTCAAATTCTTTCGCGCTAACCGTTCTCGTCTTTACTAAAACATCCGGCATTAAAAACGCACCGCGTATTAAAATGTTATGATGCTGCAATTTCTTCCGAAGCATTTCACGTAAATATAAAGCAATTTGCAGAAACATCCCTGAACCTGTTCCGCCTGCTAGTGATGTTACTATAATGACACGCACACCATATTCCGTTTGATCACTTGTAACCGGAAAGATTTTCTCGATTTCTTGCCAAAAAGACGTCAATTTATCTTCTTTCATCGCAGCACGTAACGCTAAACGTGAAATGACGCGTAACTGTCCTGCTCCTTCTGTTAATGGTTTATCAAGTATAGTCGGATCCATCGGAAACCACTCTGGGATCGTTGGATCTCCCGCAATATACTCCCTAGGCGTTTTACTAGAACTTGTTTGTGTCTTAAACTTTCGAATATGATCGAATTTACTTAATGTATTCACATCTGTATCAAATACGTGCATTGCTACCTTTTTCCGGCGCTCTTCAGGCAGTTTTTCATATATTTGATGCGTCACAGTACTACCGATTCCACCTAAACCAATTAATATTGTTGGAACTTGTAATGTCATGTGAACCACCTTCCTATTCTTGCTTGTTGGAAAAAAGGGAAAGAGGATCAATACTCCATCCCCTTCTTATCCCTACCTACTATTCACATTCGTACTTGTAAATCTCTTTACCATATCCCCTATCAATTAGTAAAAGTTCATTTGGATATAGTGTCTTATGTTCCATTCCTACTTCATCCTCTGCTATAAACATTCCATCAATAATCATTCCAACTACTTGTGATTCTTTCGCTACAAAGACAGATTTCGAACCTTTCTTCGCTATAAACGTAACGGATTGCATGGTTTTTCTTTCTGCTCTAAATGGGATACCAAAATAATGGTTCCACCATTTATTCCGAAGTAATTCTGGTTCAGATTGATATAGCCAATCTTTCGCTACCTCTTGATCCCATTCATAATACAGTAGTGCTTTCCGGTGAAATCTTGGCCGAATAATCCATCCTAAAACAATGATTCCTACTACTAGCAGTAATAAAGTGATAGGAATGACAAACTTAAAAATAAGCGCATATTTTTCATAAAACGGAGCATCTTGAATATGGAATGTTATGTTTTTCTTTACTTCTTGTAACTTTGAATCCTGCATTACGATGGTAGCTTCTACGGTGCCGGTATCTGTAAAATTAAATGTGTCGGAGTAATAGGGACGAGGATAAACATAGATTTGATTTCCATGTTGCTTTATTTCATAATTGATTGATTGTTTAGATGTGACACCAGTAGATTTTAATAGTTTTTTTACAGCTTCTTCTGTCATTAACTTACCATCTAACTGTGGTTGTAAAACAAATGGTTTACTATTCTCTAAATTTGTCACTTTTTCTTCATAATCTTTTGTAACAGTTTGAAGTGATAATTTCGGTTTCTCAGCTGTTTCAATTTTAAATTCTTTCGTCTGTCTATAAAACCCCTTTATATTCATATGAACTTTCCCGCGTACTAACCCTTTACCAAGCTTCGTTTCGTAATAAAACACATGCCTTTTATCGTTCCACTTCATTGCATATTGTTTTCCATCTATTTCTACTTCTGCCTGAAAGTAAGAAGACTGAACTGGCAACTCCGTAGGCTTTGCTTCAATAACAGCAGTAACACCTTCGTACATTTTCTCTACATTTTTTTGACTACTATCATCTTTGTCATAAGTAGAAACCGTATAATTAAGCGCTGGTTCAACTAATACTTGTAGTCCTTCTTTCTCAATGTCCTGATCCACTTCTATCGTATAAGTTCCTGGTTTAATAACTTCCTCATTTTCCGTACTTATATGAACTATATTTCCGAACAATTTTGCTTCTCCTGGTGCATGTATGGAAAAAGAAGATTGTAATTGTAATGGTTTAGAAATTTGTGTGACCTGATAATCGGGCAGAGAAGGCGATTGTCGTACAAGCGTCATACGCTTTAACGGAAATGGTGTTGTAATCTCTACTCTTTTCCCCACTACTTTCGTTTTTACAATCGATTCAACAGAGGAGAATGGATCACGATTTGCAACTAATGCTGCCACTTGATTTACACTTTTTACAATGCCATCTTCTCCGCTTGACGGCATCGTAACACCATTTATCTCTTTCTTCCATATTTCCTTGAACGTATTTAGTTGTTCTTTTTCTTGTTGTCCTAAATCTTCTTCCATCGTAATTAAGACTGGATGTAACGATATCTTTTTTGCATCCATTTCTTTCTTAAACTGGGCTAATTTCTGCAAAATTTGTTCTTTTCCGCCAACCTTATCTTTCTCTAAATCATTAAATGCCCCGTCAGTTAATACAATAAGCCAAAATTCACGTTTTCCATCTATATCTGCTTCCTTTTTTATAGATTGCATCGCCGTTTCTACCGCGCTAAATGGAGTATTTAAATACGTTTTCCACGCTCCAATTCCCTCAATTTCTGTTTGCCTTTTATCCTTCGTTAACGAAATGTTTAATGGATCATTCGGCTTACTCATTGGAACGTAAGAAAATTTATCTTTTTCATCCAATAGCGCAACTAAACTTTGCAAAGCATAATTGGCATATTTCCAGCGATCGTTATTTCTCATGCTGCCCGAATCGTCATATACAAGTGAAACGACCCTTTCCTTTGCCTCCTCTCCTTTTGCAAAAGCTGATAAAGGTAAACATATAAATAGAAACAACATGAACGTGGCACAAATTCGGATTTTCATGATGAGGCTTCGCCACCTTTGTAGACAAATTCCTATGTTTAAATTTATGTGAGGAAACAAGATATATGACTTGTATTTTAGGACAACTAACCCACCATAACTTTATTATGTAAACAGATCATACACTTGGTAATATTCCTTCTAGCATTCTCTATCCAATTATATAAGTAAAAAAGCCTGTTTAAGCTCCACGCTTAAAACAGACTTTTCCTACTTTTTATTTTAAAAACACATGACAAAAAGTTTGATTTTTAACTTAACACATCACTTCTATTGTAAATCCACCAGGTGCTTCAACGTAAAACGTATACGCATGGGCATGCTTAGGAGGCTCGACCAAAAATCCATCTTCCTTCAATCTTTGATTTATCTTATCTACTTGTTCTTCACTTTCTTGTGGAAATCCTACATGAAATGTTTTTGGATACTGAACTTCTTTTCCTTTCATTAACGTTAGTATAAATCCATCATTATCACGCATAACTGCAAAGGCATTCCCCCTTGTTCCACTACAAGTTAAGCCAAAATACTTTTCTAAAAACTCTCTTGCAGCTACTACATCTGCAACTGTTAAATTAAGATGTTTAATTCCCAATTCATCACCTTCTTTCTTAATTTTCTAACATTTTATCATACAATTAAAAAACACGCCTTTCACAGCGTGTTTCCTTGCTTTACATACACTTCAACAATCGGATTCTCTTTATGATCCGCATGCAAGCGTATATTCTCTTCACTTGTATTATAAATACTAGCTAATAACATTATCGTTAACACATTAGGTGTCTTCGCATCACTTCCGTATTTTCTCTCAAGCGCTTCCTTATATTCAAAATCTAAATCCCCCTGCACATATGTATACACTTCAAAACCATCTTCTAAATTGCAAACTACTGTATCAATAATATCTGCCCCTACTTGCTTCTTCATTTCCTCTCGCAACGCTTCAATAAATTCTTCCCACGGTACTTCGTATGTCTGAAACTGATCTGTAGATTTCATGCCTTTTCCTCCTTATATATCCTCTTCTTATATTTCCCCTTTCCTATAACAATTATGATAGATAGGGCATTCGTACAAGCCGCACTTGTCCCCCTTACATATCGTATTACTGTAATGCGGAAGGAGGAAAGAACATGCATAGACAAAAATGTTATGATACATGCCGACGTTACTTCGGAAAAGTTGTTCGGATTGAAGACCGTGATGGCCGTATACATTTAGGGAAAATAATCGATGTGACACAAAGCTCTGTATGGATTGAACCGGTGCAACAGCGCTCATCTTTTGATTCAGGATTCGGCTACTATGACGCTTATGCAAACGGTGGTTGTGACCTTTGTGGAGGCCTTAGCAGGTGTGATAGTTGTGGATTCGGATGCGGTGGTGGATTCAGCAGCTGCGGATGTGGTGGTCGTGGTTGTAGTAGTTGTGGTTGCGGCGGCTGGGGAGGCGGCGGTTGTGGCTGGGGTGTTGAACTCGGATTTGGTTTCATCTTCGGAATTACATTAGCTGCATTATTTTTCATTTAACATAGTAAAGAGTTGGCTACCTTTAGCCAACTCTTTTTCTTTATTTTTCACATATAAAAATACGATGCCCTAAAATGTGTTGGTACATAAGCCGTATATTTTCATGCTGTACCCACGCCTCATATAACTCATTCGGAATATGTGAGGATACATTCCATTCTGGCTCTTCTACATAGCCAGAGATCGTTTCTGCAATCGTGCCACCGCCAGCAATTGTAATTCTTTTAAAATTTGCTTTCTGAAATAATTGTACCCACTCATTCTCCGTTAATAATTCTTTCATACCATATAATTGGGCGATTTTTTCTTCCTCACCCTTATCAATGTGCCTATCAATAATCATTTCAATGACAACAAGCTTACCGTCCTGCTGTAATACACGATAACACTCCGAGATAACCCTTTCTTTGTCTGTAAAAGCGATGATTGATTCTCCAAGTACGAACTCAAATGAGTTATTCAAACACGGTAAATGCTCCACATTTCCTTCAATTAATTGTATAGCTAACCCTTCAAACAACCATCTATCTTTTGCCTTTTGAATCATAATTTCATTCTTTTCAACCGTTGTTACTTTATAACCAAATTCCCTTGTCATATATGCCGCTGTTTTCCCCGTACCGCAACCTATCTCAAGGACATTCGCTCCATATTTAAAAGGCAGTTGTGCTAACAATTGTTTTGTTAACGTAAAGCCACCAGGATGAGCGCTTCCTATTCCGTAATAAGCTAGGAAATCGATGTATGTGTTTCGCTTCATGGGATTCTCCCTTTTTTATTTTATATATTCGAGCAAGGAAGAAAAGTGCATAGAAAAAAGGGCGTATTGTACGCCCCTCATCTTACTTATCCTCTGTAATATATGCCCATTTATAGCTGTAGTCTCCACCAACTGGATGGTGAACAATACCTTTTACTTTAGGTCTTTGAACGATAGCATCACCACGTTGATATAATGGTGCAATTGCTGCATCTTCCAATAACATTTTCTCCGCTTTCAGTAAGCTATCCCAACGCTCTTTCGTTTTCGTTAATAGCTCACCTTTACCTTTTTGTACAATCTCATCATATTTAGGATTTGAATATCCTGTTTGGTTATGAGGGCCATTTGTAACAAACATATCAATGAATGTCATTGGATCTAAGTAGTCAGGCCCCCAACCAGCGTAAGATAAATCATAATCTAGATCTGATTCTAATTTTAACTTTTGTTTAAATGGCTGGTTTTTCAAATTCACCGTTAAACCTGGTAGGTTTTTCTCAAGTTCTCCTTTTAAGAATTCTCCTACTTTTTTCGCACCATCACCATCATAGTTTAATAGTTCTACTGTAATTGCATCTTTTCCAAGCTCTTTTTTCGCTTTTTCCCAATGCTCTTTTGCTTTTTTCACATCTGTTTTTAAAATATCTCCATTTTCTTTACGGAAGTCTTTTCCATCTGGGCTCTTAGCAAATTCTTTTGGCACTAAATAATCTGCAGGTGTAGAACCATCATTTAAAATTACATTCGTTAAGCCTTTTTTATCGTACGCTTTTGCAATCGCTAAACGTAGATCTTTGCTCTTTAACACTGTATCTTGCCCACCACGTTTTTGGTTTAAGCGTAAGAAATATGTTGACGGTGTTTTTTGTGTAAAGAAGTCGGGGTTTGATTTATATTTGTCAACAAATTCAGATGTAAGTCCTGAACGATCGATTTGTCCACTTTCATATAAGTTAACACGTGTACCGCTATCTTTTACTACGTCAAAGTTGATTTCATCTAACTTAACTGTTTTATTATCCCAATATTGTGCATTTTTCTTTAACTTCCAACCTTCTTCATGTTTCCAGCCTGTTAATGTAAACGGTCCGTTGTATAACGTCGTATCTGATTCTAAACCGTACTTTTCTCCTTTTTCTTTTACAAATTTCTCGTTTAATGGATAAAATGTTCCAAATGAAGTTAATTCTACAAAGTAAGGAACTGGATTTTCTAATTCTACTTCTAACGTATAGTCATCTACAGCTTTTACTCCTAACGTATCTAGTTCAGCTTTTCCTTCATTAATCGCTTGTGCATTTTTCAAATCAAACATAATGTATGCATATTCTGCTGCTGTATTTTTATCTACCGCACGTTTCCAAGCAAACACGAAATCCTTCGCTGTTACAGGCTCTCCATTTGACCATTTTGCATTTTTATTTAATGTAAATGTGTATTTTTTACCATCATCACTCTTTTTATATGATTCAGCAACTCCTGGTGTTGCTTTATTATCTTTATCAAGTCGATATAAACCTTCCATTACGTTGTTTAAAGCTAGAAACGATACTTGGTCTGTCGCTTTAGCAGAGTCCATAGATGGAATCTCTTGAGACTCTGTTAAATTAAGCACTTGCTTCGCCGCTAGCTTTCCGCCTTCTTTTTCACCGCTTTTTGGTGTTGTGCTTGCCTTCTCTTTATCTCCTGATCCAGAGCAAGCTGTTAATGCCATACTCATTACTAAAACTGGTGCTACGACCGCTGTCAATTTTTTCATCTTTTTTCTCTTCATTTTTTTGTACCCTCCCCAATTATATGTACGATATTAACATTTAGAAATTCTCTACTAACTTTCGTTATCAGAAAATTCTTATTAATTAATATTCTACTGTTTTTTTAAATTTTGTAAAGTATTTTTGTAAATTTTCTAAATATTTATTTTTTTATTATAGTATCTTGTTGTTTTAACTACTATATGAATTATCCCCCGTCTACTATATGTAAACATCCCTTCTCTTATTCCACTCTATTACTACATTCTATATTTTTCTTATTAGCATGAGGTCTCTTACTATCATTCATCTTTCTTACCACTTACTGACCTCTCTAATTTCCTCAGATAGAACCTTCCTAATTACCTATCCGATTCTCAATAGGCTAAAGAGATTTATTCCCTTATACATACTAAAAAGCATCTCAAAAGCAGCTCAGCCACTTTTGAAATGCTTTCACTTTATTTTTTTCCGCCATCCTCAGTTACATACGCCCACTTAAAGCTATATTCTGGACTGATGTTATGTTTCACAATTCCTTTTACATTCGGTTTCATTACGTACGATCTTCCTGTTTGATATAAAGGAACTAACCCTGCATCTTCTTCAAGGAATAATTTTTCAGCTTTCCCTAACGTTTCCCAACGTTTTTTCGCATCACTCATTAATTCATTACCTGCTTTTCCTACCATTTCATCGTATTTTGGATTTGAATAACTCATTTGGTTGTACGGGCTCTTCGATTCAAACATATTAATAAATGTCATTGGATCCGCATAGTCTGGACTCCAACCTGCATAAGAAATTTCATAATCTTGCGCAGTTTCTAATTTTAATTTTTGTTTGAATGGCTGAATTTTCGTATTAATCGTTACACCTTTTAAATTTTTCTCAATTTGATCTTTTACATAGTCAGCAATCTTTTTCGCAGTTCCATCATCATAACTTAGTAATTCAATTGTCACTTGATCTTTTCCAAGTTCTTTTTTCGCCGCTTCCCAAGCTGCTGCTCCTTTTTTCGGATTATATTTCAGACCATTTTTAAATGTATCTTGATAATCTTTACCATCTGGCCCTGTCGCAAGTCCTTTTGGAACCAATTGATCTGTTGCTTTTGATCCATTATTTAAAATTACATTTGCCAATCCTTTTTTATCAACTGATAATGCAATTGCTTCACGTAGTTTTTTGCTCTTTAAAGGTGTATCTTGTCCGTTACGTTTTTGATTTAAACGTAAGAAGAATGTACTTGATTCCGCATACTCACCATATTCTTCTTTGTTCGATTTATATTTATCTACAAATTCTCCTGATAGTAATGTAAAATCAATTGATCCTGTATCATATAAGTTTACTTTCGTTGCAACCTCTTTTACTACACTATAGTTAATTTCTTCTAATTTCACAGTCTTTTTATCCCAGTACTTATCATTTTTCTTCAGCTGCCAACCTTGTTCATGTTTCCATGAAGACATAACGAATGGACCGTTATACACAGTTGTATCTGCTTCTAAACCGTACTTATCACCTTTTTCTTTTACGAATTTTTCATTTAATGGATAGTATGATGGGAATGCTAATAAATTTAAGAAATAAGGTACCGGTTTTTCTAATTCTACTTCTAGCGTGTAATCATCTACCGCCTTCGCTCCTAATTCAGTTACAGGTTTTTCTCCTTTATTAATCGCTTCTGCATTTTTAATATAGTAAGCAATAAATGCATATTCTGCCGCAGTATTCTTATCAAGTAAGCGCTGCCATGCGAAAACGAAATCTTTCGCTGTTACAGGATCACCATTTGACCATTTTGCATCTTTTCGCAGTTTAAACGTATACTTTTTACCATCTTCACTTTTCGTACTAGACTCTGCAGCAGCAGGAATTGGCTTATTATCTTTATCAAGGCGATATAGGCCTTCCATCGTGTTCCCTAAAATTTGCGCACCTAATGTATCAGTAGATTTAGAAGTATCCATCGTCGGAATTTCTTGGTTTTCCGTACGATTTAATACTTGTTTCGCTGCATATTTAATATCAGATTTTTTTTCTTCCCCACTATTTGATGTAGTAGTCGTTTTCTTTTCCCCACCTGACCCAGAACATGCTGTCAATGCAACACTCATCGCTAAAACTGGTACCACAACTGCCGTTAACTTTTTCATCTTTTTTCTCTTCATTTTTGTACCCTCCCTAATTATATGTACATTACCAACCCTTGAGAGACCCCTTACTAAAGATTCATTTTTCTGAAAATTACAACTAATGTTATTCTACTCTTTTTTTCACATTTGTAAATAGTTTAACTTTAAATATTCTTACTTTTTTATTTTAGTAGGATTTATCCCCCATCTACTATATGTACATACTATACACCTTATTCTCCTCTATTTAACCATACTAAAAATTAGTATTTTAAGCTCACAAAAAAAGCATTTAAAGGTAGCTAAGCCACTTTTAAATGCTTTTTCAACTCTATTATTTTTCAGTCACATATGCCCACTTAAAGCTAAATTCTGGACTGATATTATGTTTTACTACTCCCTTTACATTTGGTTGTAAAACATAAGAATCTCCACGTTGATATAAAGGTACAATCGCTACATCTTCTTCAAGTAATGTTTTTTCAGCTTTTCCTAACTCTTCCCAACGTTTTTTCGCATCGCTCATTAATTCCGTTCCAGCTTTTTTCACCATGCCATCATATTTAGGGTCAGAGAAGCTCATTTGGTTATGAGAATGTCCAGTCTCAAACATATCTAAGAACGTCATTGGATCTGCATAATCCGGATTCCATCCGCCATACGAAATATCATATTGTTGTTCAGTTTCTAATTTTAGTTTTTGCTTAAATGGTTGAAGTTTAATATTAACTGTTACACCTTTTAGGTTTTTCTCAATCTGATCTTTAATATATTCGCCAACTTTTTTCGCATTACCAGTATCGTAGTTTAAGAATTCAATCGTAACTTGATCTTTTCCAAGTTCTTTTTTCGCTTCTTCCCAAGCTGCAGCAGCTTTTTTAGGATTTGGTTTCAAACCGTTTTTAAATGTTTCTTGGAAGTCTTTACCGTCCGGTCCAGTTGCTAACCCTTTTGGTACTAAGAAGTCAGCTTCTTTTGATCCATCATTTAAAATTACATTTGCTAAATTCTTTTTATCAATTGATAGCGCAATTGCTTCACGTAATTTTTTGCTCTTTAATGGCGTGTCTTGTCCATCACGTTTTTGGTTCATACGAATGAAATACGTACTCACTTGTGAATATGTGCCAAATTCATCTTTCTTGCTTCTATATTTATCAACGAACTCTCCATTTAATAAAGCAAAGTCAACTTGACCGCTATCATATAGATTGACTAAAGTCGCAGCCTCTTTAACAACACTAAAGTTAACTTCTTCCAGTTTCACAGTCTTTTTATCCCAATATTGATCATTTTTCTTTAATTGCCATCCTTGTTCATGCTTCCAATCTTTAAGAACGAACGGTCCGTTATAGACAGTTGTATCAGACTCTAAACCGAACTTCTCGCCCTTTTCTTTTACGAACTTTTCATTTAATGGATAATATGATGGGAATGCTACTAAGTTTAAGAAGTACGGTACTGCTTGCTCTAACTCAACTTCAAGCGTAAGATCATCTACTGCTTTTACTCCTAATTCAGTTACAGGTTTTTCTCCTTTATTTACTACTTCTGCATTTTTAATCGGGAATGCGATAAATGCATACTCAGCAGCTGTTTTTGGATCTAATAGACGTTGCCAAGCGTATACGAAATCTTTCGCAGTTACTGGATCTCCATTTGACCATTTTGCATCTTTGCGTAGTTTGAACGTATATTTTTTACCATCTTCACTTTTCGTGCTAGATTCTGCTGCTGCTGGAATCGGCTTATTGTCTTTATCAAGACGATATAACCCTTCCATCGTATTACCTAGCATTTGTGAAGATACTGTATCAGTTGATTTTGAAGAGTCCATCGTCGGAATCTCTTGTGTTACTGTTCGATTTAACACTTGTTTTGCTGCTAATTTTTCCCCTGACTTACTATCTCCACTAGAGCTAGAATTTGTGCTTGTCTTCTTATCTCCACCTGATGTAGAACATGCTGTTAACGCCATGCTCATTGCTAAAACCGGTGCTACAACTGCTGTTAGTTTTTTCATTTGTTTCTTTTTCATTTTGTACCCTCCCTAATTCTTAACGATAGCTATTAAAGAATTTTCTGATAATTCTGTTTTTCTCTATATATTTATCAGACGATTCTTACTAATTCTTATTCTACTAATTTTTTAATTTTTGTAAAGTATTATTATTGAAAATTTTTAAAAAATTATTTTTTTACAGTAATATTCATAAAAATTCCATATGTTGTTCAAACCTTATTTTGCATTCATACACATTCGTTGTTTTAATCACTTTCATCTCATTTACCACTTGAATACTTGTTAATTATTGCTAATAAATAATGCATATATCTAAAAACATCTTTTCTACAAAAATAAAAAAGCAGACATTACATCTGCTTTAATTCTCCTCAATCTGTTTTTCACTTAATCCTAGATGTGTTCTAAGAGTATTACTCAAACTCTGTAGATCTTTTTTATTAGGATTATAATAATATACACGTTGCCCGTTTGGGCCATTAGGTAAGTATAAATCATCACCAGCTAATTGTATTTTTTCAACTGAACCGTTTAAACCGTATTTATAAAAAGATAAAATATCATCCATTACTAAATTTGTTTTAAAATCACCATCAACTGCCTCAACTATTTTTTCTAGCTTCGTAATCGATCCTACACTTTTTAATTTACTTAAAATCGCTTCAATAACAAGTTGTTGGCGCTGTCCTCTCATTGCATCACTATCAATATGGCGCGTTCTTGCTAGTGCAAGTGCTTCTTCCCCATTTAATTTTTGTAATCCTTTTTTCAAATGAATCGCATCAGGTTCATCTTTACTATTTTGCTCCGTAAATTCAACTGGGACATCCACTTCAATACCATCTAACCCATCAACAATTTTAGTAAAGGAACCAAAATTAAATTTCACAAAATAATCAACAGGCACCTGTAACAATTTTTCTACTGCTTCCACAGAAGCTTGCGGTCCTCCATCTTTACCATTTTTAACGAAACCACTTCCATATGCATGGGTTATTTTATCTTTTTTCTTTTCAACTGGAACATATGTATATGTATCACGCGGTATGCTCGTTAATTTCACTGTTTTATCGTCTTTATTAAAAGTCGCTAACAATAATGCATCTGTATGAAATGCACCATTATATTCCTTTTGTCGTTCTTGATTTTCATCAATTCCCATAATTAAAAGTGAAACATGATTTGCAATTGGCTTTACAGATTTCTCACGTAAATTGGATTTTTCACCTCGTGCTAAATTCAAATTAGATTTTTGTACAAGACTAGAAGTTTTCATATATACATAGGCTCCATAGCCAATTCCACCAAATAGTAATACCGCCAGTAGTAAACTTATTATCGTTTTCTTTTTATATTTTTGCTTATTTTTCTCTTCTCTTAAAGATGAATGATTACCCATTTACTCTCCTCCTGTTTCTATTCATCCAATATGTTTTTCATTTTTTCATATTTAGCACTATCCTTTTGAAACATACTTTCTTTCAATCCCTTATCTATTTGTATCCATTCAGTCGTAACTGAATATTGAATCAAGCCTTCTTGAAAACTAAGAAATTTCAACATAATCCCTGTATTTTTCTCCACAACCATTTCGAATTTCCCTCTTAAATCTTCAGAGGTGCTAACAGGCATCTCTATGTTTATAACTCCTTCAATTTTGTAACAATCTAATCCAAGATATTTCGTTTCTTTATAATTCCAATCTTTATATCGAATTAATAAATCTGCGAATTCTGATTGAATACTATATTTAGCTAGCCCTACATATTCATCATCATATCTCTTTTTCTCATCTGATTTTCTCACTAACCTTTCCGTAGGATTTAATTTTAATAGTTCATTGTTTCTTTCTTTCGGGTTCCATTTTTTCTCTTTATAGGTATACTTCTCATCATCAAATTCTTTTTTCTTCCCCTCGTTATATATAATTGTTCGTTTTTTGGCTAGTTTATCTTCTTTCGAAGAGATACCTCTTTGTTTCTCCGTATCAATCGCATACTTATATGTTGTAGCAATTCTTGATGAGCTAGAATATTCCTCAAATTGTCCTGAAATATTTTTAAAATAATCAATAGAATCTAGCATTTTTTGATGAATCTTTTCTTTATCTGGATAATGTACATTCGATTTTATTTCTTCTTCATTTTCATAATCAGAAAACGCTTTTTTCTTTACATATTCAAATACTCCACCATTTTGCGCAAAACTTTGTATAGAAAACTCAGACATAGATACCACTGAAAGTATACAAACCACTGCACTAATTATCATCATATGAATTTTGTAACTCTTGTTTTTTACCTTAAGATTATGTAGCGTGCTATTAATCTTTTCATTTAACTCTGGAGGTACTATAACATTTTCATCTTTTATTCTCTTTTTTAATTTCTCATCAAATAATTTTTCATTATCCATCCTTTACACCCCCTATTCCATCTTTAATCGTTTTTGTAGTTGTTCCCTCGCACGTGATAATCTTGATTTCACTGTTCCTTTCGGTATTTCTAACAGCTTTGCTATACTCTCTTGATGCATGTCTTCATAGTAATAAAGCACCGTAACAGCTCTTAATTCTTCATGTAACGATAGAATCGCATTACACAAATCTATATCTTCATACTGATCACACGCACTCATAATGTAATCATTCTCTTCTGTCACAATTACATTTTTATACGCTCTAATAATATTGTTACACTCATTTATTAGTATTCGAATTAACCAAGTTTGAAAAAATTCTTCTTTTTTTAATTTTTTTATATTTTCATAGGCTTTTAAAATTGTTGTCTGTATCGCATCCTCTATATTTGTCTCATCACGTAACATCGCCTTTGCTATTCGATACATCTTCGCTTTTTCTGTATGTATAAGCGCTATAAAGGCTTCATGATCACCTTTTTTCGCTAAAGAAACATCCGTTTCTTCTTTTACAATCATTTTATATAAAGGGATTACTTTCACAATTGCTCCTCCTGTTTCATCCTCACTTCATCACTTCCAATTTAACTTTACATGTATTAGACGTATGAACCTAGAAAAAGGTTCATTTTTTTGAATATTTTCTTAATTAAAAAGATAAATATCCTTTATAAGTGTTATGCGATAAACATACTAGTTTAAATTTACAAATAAAAAAAGCCCACTTTCTCAGTGGACTTTCTACTCTATAACGGTAAATCCCTCTTCCTAAATAATACAATCGCTACGATAAAAATACAAAGCGCTACAGTAGTTAAACCTATACTTACCGGCCATATATTATATGATCCTTCAGCAATTTCTTTCGGACGAAACAGCGTGAATAATGATAGGTTTTTCATCCATTCTAACTTATCACTTAACTTCCCTACCATATCCAATACGAAAAATAAAATAGTTAAACTCGCTGAATAACTTAGTGCTTTTCTTTCGTCATTACATATACAAGAAAAGAAAAATGAATACGCACTAATGACTAAAAATATGAGCCCTCCGACTACATTTATCTTCAAAAATAATTCTTTATTTAAGTTGTTATCTTGTAAAAACCATTCTGCACCTACTAACCCAGCTACATACGTAACAGATACAATAATTAGAAGTCCCAATATGAGAACAGCAGCTTGTGTAATCGCAATTTGCACTCTAGATACAGGTGTTGCTAGCAAGTATGCCATTGCTCCTTTATCTACATGACGAGCAATTAAATGTGTCGCAACTGTTACGCAAAAAATTGTTAAAATGATAATAAACAATAGACTATAGTATTCGCCCGCTAGAAAATCCATTACGTTTTGAATCGGACTTTCCATACCAACGATTTTTTTCACACTATCAGGCATGGCAGCTATTAATTCATTTAGCCCTTTCGCTGATACCATTGACGGGAATATCCAAATTAATAACCACAGATATAAAGCTGCACCAGACGCATAACTCAAAATACTTTTTTGTGTTTCTTTCAAACTAGCTAAAAATAATTGCTTATTCATGCGTTACCCCTTCTTTCTTATCGTAATAATGCATAAATAAATGTTCTAAATCCATCGCTCTCGTTTGAAGTGCCGTTACATTATAGTTTGAAAGTGTTTGTAAAACAGTTTGATAGTTTCCTTGTACAATGATAGATGCCTCTCTACCTTTTACCGCTTCAAATTGCAAATTACACTTTGTAAGGGACTCAATCTCTTCTTGTGATGATACTGTTACATCTATCACCTGTCTTCTCATACTTTGTAAATCGTGAATATTTTCAACCGTTACGAGTCGACCATCTTTAATAATAGCTACTCTGTCACAAGTTCTCTCAATTTCAGTAAAAATATGTGATGACATTAGGATTGTTTTTCCTCTTTGCTTTTCCTCTAATATTAAATCTATAAACACTTGTTGCATAAGTGGATCAAGTCCAGATGTTGGTTCATCTAAAATTAACACCTCTGGATCGTGCATAAATGCAGCGACTATCCCTACTTTTTGCTTCATTCCTTTAGACATTTTGCGAATCGGTGTTTTCACATCAAATTGCAGACGCTCTATCAGTTCATCTCGTCTTTTCGTATCCTTTAATCCACGCATTCCCTGCATTAATTTTAAAAACTCTAATCCATTCATTCCTTCAATAAAAGAAATTTCACCTGGCAAGTAACCAACTTCCCTTTGAATTTTCGCTGCTTCATTCCAACAATCTAATCCAAAAATTGTCGCTTTACCAGCTGTCGGTTTTATAAATCCCATTAAATTACGAATCGTCGTTGATTTTCCGGCACCATTCGGTCCTAAATAACCAAATACTTCTCCCTCTTTTACATCAAATGTAATATGAAACAAACCTTTTCCATTCGAAAACTGTTTTGTGACATCTTGAACTGAAATCATAATTCCACCTCATTTTTTGAAATATTTAATGTTTGATATTTCAAAATTATTGTACTCCTCATCTTCCATATTCGCAACAACTTTTTGAAATATTTATTAGTCCATATTTCAAAATTATTGTTTTCCATTATTTTTTCTTGTATATTTTAAGTGAGGTGATTGCATTGAACGGCTTTGAAAGAGTAAAAGAAAAGAAAAAGCGTGCCATTAAAGAAGCAGCATTCGTATTATTTTCAGAACGTGGATTTAATGAAGTGAAAATAGAACATATCGCAAAAGAAGCAAACGTTTCTCAAGTTACAATTTATAATCATTTCGGAAGTAAAGATGCGTTATTTAGGGTGCTTATACAAGAATTTATCATATCTGAATTTCAATATTATAAAGAGCTTGCAGAAGAAAAATTACCTTTTCATGATATGATGCAAAAAATGATTGTAAGAAAAATGAATACTGGCGGATTATTTCAACCTGATATGTTACTACAAATGATGCAAAGGGACGAAGAACTCCGTAAGTTTATTTATAGTTATCAAAATGAAAAAATCCTACCCTGGTATTTAGAAATATTAGAACAAGCTCAGCGCAAAAACGAAATTAATCCACACCTTACTAAAGAAATGATGTTACTTTACATTCAAATGTTTACAAAATTAGGTGATGAATTTGGAGCACAACTTCTTGAAGGAGATCGGGAAAAACATATAAAAGATATCGTTACGATGTTCTTTTATGGACTGTCCGTCCCAGAAAAATAATTGTTTCTAAAAAACAAATACAATCACCAAAAAGCCCTTTGGATATTTAAATCTCAAGGGCTTTTTCATATCAAATAAATAGCTAAAACTAACTTTATCTTAAAGAAGTTAAATGCTGCTTTATAGATAACACCTTATTATAGATTAACTCTTTTAGCATAACAGGCTGAATTGAAATAATCGTTTCACCGAAATTCAGAAAATAATTTGAAATAAAATCAGATTCTTGCTTGTTAAAATAGCCTGTTATAATGTAATTTTCATTTTCCTTTTGCAACCTCATGGAAGGGTAATTCTCTTTATCAAAAATGTCTTTTCCTTTTTGATTAACAATGACGCTAAAATCAATTGCATCAGACTTTCTGTGAAAGGTAGTAAGATAACTTAATAATTCTTCAAGATTTTTTGGATGAACATTGCTTGTTTCCACAATAGAAAGAATTTTATCACATCTAATTATTTGAACATGATTTGTCTCAAAATTAAAGATTTTAGCATACCACTGGCCAAATTTAGATTCTATTCGAATAAATTGGGCAACCAATGCTTTCTCCTCACCTTTTTTTAAATATGTTAAATGATAAACTTGCTCAGCAAAAATTCCCTGTAAAATTTCTTTTAAGAACGGACTAAAATTACTATGATTTGTTACTTCAAAGGAAAGCGTTCGTTCCATAATTGAAATATTTTTACTCACATTATCAGGTAATACATGTTTAAATTTATTTTCAAGCGCAATACTTTCTACATTAAATGGTTTTGTCTTGTATCCATTTAGCGTAAGAATTGAAAAGTATAACGCATACATTTCATCCACACTAAAATAAATTGGCGATAACACACTATTTTCTATAATTTTATAACTTCCATTTCTACCTAATTCAGAATATATGGGTACACCTATTTCTTCCAATGATTGAATATCTCGCAACGCAGTACTTTTAGAAATATCATATCTAGCCATTAAATCTTTTAAATTAAAATATCTTTTATTATTTAAGAAAATAAGCATGTCATTTATTCGTTCAGTTTTTTTCATATTTCCCTCCCAAAAAGGTATCATGTATTGAAACCTTTTTAATCTATATTATAATTATCAACTAATAAAGGAGTTATATATTTATGACATTAGAGATAGCTATTTTTCTTTCAATGAACGGGCAAGCAAAGGAGGCGATTAACTTTTATACACGTAATTTAGAAGCCAAAAAATTAATGATTGTTACGTATGAAGAACTGGCGAAAAGAGATAGTTCTTTTAAATTTACAAGTGAAAATAAAGATCATATTGCTCACTCTGTTTTACAAATTGGGAATACAAAGCTAATGATAGCAGAAGATACAATGAAGCATAATGAACGTTATAACGTTGGAAATAACATGTCACTTTGCATTCAAAGCGCTAATTTAGAAGAAATACAACGGTTTTATAATAATTTAATTTCCGATAAGCATGTGAAAATAATCTCTCCGCTAGAAAAAAATATATTTAGTGAAGCATATGGTATTATTGAAGATCCTTATGGCATACAAATCCAATTAATGTATGATAAACGACTAAACTAATTAATTAATCATATTCACATATTCCTAATAAAAAAGACACGAATTTCGTGTCTTTTTATTTTATAGAAATGACTCTACCCTTTTCACTACTTTCAATCGCTAATTGAATCATTTTAATAACATCTAAACCTTCTTTTGCTGTTACAGGTAGTTCCTCACCATTGAATATACTATCTCGTACACCTTTATAATAATTGTCATAACAACCGACTTCTGTTGGAATACGCTCTAAGCTTTCTTCTGTTTCTAAAGTAGCAAAATTCTCTTCATCGTCTACTCCATAACCGTTATCACCTGGCTTCATTCCATTTTTTAATTGCTCTTCCTGCGAATCCATACCGTACTTCACGATAGAACCTTTCTCTCCATGCACTATAAAATGTGGTCCAGCTTTTTTCACATAACTGCTACTACGTAAAATGACACGTTTAACTCCGTAATGAAGTACTATGTGGAAATAATCATCCACCTCTGCACCTGGTCGTTGTTTTATTACATCTGCACTTATCGCATCTGGTTTCCCGAATATTGATAACGCTTGGTCAATTAAATGTGATCCTAAATCGTATAATATACCGGAGCCTGGTAGATTTTTTTCTCTCCATCGATCACGTACATGTGGACGGAAACGATCAAAATTCGATTCATATGCGTATACATTCCCTACTCTGTTTTCTCCTAACAATTTCTTAATTGTTAAGAAATCATTATCAAAACGACGATTATGATATACGCTTAACATTACATTATGCTGCTCTGCTAATGAAATAAGCTCTTCCCCTTCTTCAATTGAGACAACAAATGGTTTTTCTACAACAACATGCTTACCTTTTAAAATTGCTTCTTTTACATATGGAAAATGAGTTGTATTAGGTGATGTAATAACAACTAAGTCAACATCAGCTCGCTTCACCAATTCATCAATTGTACTAACAACATTAGCGTTTGGTAATGTGTCTTTTACTACCTCTTCTTTTGAGGATAATACAGCACGAATATCATATTCTTCTATTGTTTGTAATAGTGGGATATGAAATGTCGTACTAGAAAAACCAAATCCTACAATCCCTACACCTATTTTTTTCATGTTGCCCCTCCATTTGTGCCGCTTTAACGAGCAGTAAGATTCCTAACCCAAAATTCAGTGAAAGCTAAGGAATTAGGTGAGGAATCAACTGCTTGTTAAAGCCCGATTAGTTGAACTTTATGAGAACGATTTCATTCAGTTATTATAACAAGATTATTATTATTTACATAATAAATTGCCTAGAAAAAAGCATCTTGCTACTATTCATAGCAAGATGCCCTCTTTATTCTGGTCTTTTCTTCGTCCACGTTTCTACTACTTCACCAGTATCATTAACATCTAGCACAAGGCTACCATTACTATACCGGTCTTTATTTCGATACGCTTTCGGATCAATTTCTTCTACAATGTTTTTCTCTGTCTTCATGTAAACTAATTCATCGTCCCGAACGATTTCAATACCGACAATGCGGTACGGATTACGTTTTAATTCTTTGAAAATAACAAGACCTCGCTTCGCCCTCGTTGATTTCTCAATTTCTGATGCTTTTAGGCGTTTTACAGCACCGCGCTGTGTTACGAGAATAAGTTGATCTTTGTCACCATTTAACGGTTTACCAGAAGCGACATAGTCATCTTCTTTTAAATTAATTGCTTTCACTCCAGCAGCTCTTACACCGACTGGACTTACTTCCTCTTCATGGAAAATAAGTGCATATGCACCGTGTGTAGCAAGAACGATATCACTCGTTCCATCTGTCGCAAATATATCGACAACTTCATCATCTTTTTTCAAGTTTACAGCAACGAATGCTCTTGAATAACGCTGAACTTTATATTGATTTAATTCTGTTTTCTTTATCATACCATTTCTTGTTACAAATACGATAAATCGTTTTTCTTCCTCAAAGTTCGGTACAACCGTTGCCCAAATGATTGTTTCATCCCGGTCGAGTGAAACGATATTAGCAACGTGCTGACCTAAATCTTTCCAACGAATATCTGGCATTTCGTATACTGGCAGATATATATAGTTTCCTTTATTCGTAAATAAGAGGATTGTCTCTGTCGTATTCGTATCGAATCGTTCAAGTAAGATGTCACCCTCTTTCATACCGAAGTCTTTGCCGTTTGAGGCATTATGTGAGCGCCATCCAGTACGTTTCACATATCCTTCTTTCGTTACAGTAACGATGACATCTTCTTGTGGGATCATCACTTCTACATCGATTTTAATTTCCTCGATTTGATCTTCAATAATCGCGCGTCGATCATCACTATACGTTTTCTTAACTCTCTTTAAATCAGTTTTAATTACTTGAAGCAATCTTTTTTCACTTTGTAAAATTGCCTGTAGCTCAATAATTTTCTTATTAAGCTCATCTGCTTCTTCTTGTAACGCCGTAATGTCTGTATTCGTTAAGCGATATAATTGCAAGGAAACAATTGCTTCTGCCTGTGCTTCTGTAAAGCCAAATTTTGCACTTAAATTATCTTTCGCGTTACGTTTATCTTTTGAAGCTCGAATTGTCTCAATTACTTGGTCTAAAATCGATAATGCTTTCTTTAAACCTTCTACAATATGTTGACGATTTTCTGCTTTTCTTAATTCATATTGCGAACGTCTCGTAATAACCTCTTTTTGATGTCCAATATAAGCATCTAAAATTTTCGGTAATGTCATAAGTGTTGGACGACGATTATTGATCGCTACCATATTAAAGTTATATGGAATTTGCAAATCTGTATTTTTATATAAATAATTTAAAATACCTTCGGAGTTTGCTTCTTTCTTTAATTCAACAACAATTCGTAAACCAGTACGATCTGTCTCATCACGCACTTCAGCAATACCATCTAACTTTTTATCTAGACGTAATTCATCCATTTTCTTTACAAGGTTTGCCTTATTCACTTCGTAAGGAATTTCAGTGATTACAATTTGTTGTTTCCCACCGCGCACTGTTTCAACTTCTGCTTTTCCGCGAATAATAATTTTACCTTTACCTGTTTCATACGCCTTTTTAATACCATCAATCCCCTGAATAATACCACCTGTTGGGAAATCTGGTCCTTTCATAACTGTTAATAAATCGTCAACAGTACTATTTGGCTTATCGATACGCATCATTGTAGCATCAATAACTTCTCCAAGATGATGCGGAGGAATTTCTGTTGCATAACCAGCGGAAATCCCTGTAGATCCGTTCACTAATAAATTCGGGAACGCTGCTGGTAATACAACTGGTTCTTCACTCGTATCATCAAAGTTTGACACGAATTCAACTGTTTCTTTATCAAGATCACGTAATAATTCAGATGCGATTGGTGATAAACGAGCTTCCGTATAACGCATCGCTGCCGCTGGGTCCCCATCAACACTACCGTTATTACCATGCATTTCAACTAAAACATTACGTACTTTCCAAGTTTGGCTTAAGCGTACCATTGCTTCATATACAGAGGAATCTCCATGTGGATGATAATTACCGATAACATTACCTACTGTTTTAGCTGATTTACGAAACGCTTTATCATGTACATTACCTTCTACATACATAGAATATAAAATACGTCTTTGTACTGGCTTTAAGCCATCACGTGCATCTGGAAGTGCACGATCTTGAATAATATATTTACTATAACGTGCAAAGCGATCACCTAACACGTCTTCAAGCGGGAGGTCATGAAACTTCTCTGCTTGCATGTTATTCCACCTCCGTCTCCATAATCATTTCATTTTCTAAAATATTTCCTTCTTCTTGCATACCAAACTGTACATTACGTTCAATCCATTTACGGCGCGGTTCTACTTTATCGCCCATTAACGTTGTAACGCGGCGCTCTGCCCTAGCTGCATCATCAATTTTCACGCGAATTAATGTACGCGTTTCAGGATTCATTGTTGTTTCCCATAATTGATCCGCATTCATTTCACCAAGTCCTTTATAACGTTGTAACATATAGCCTTTTCCAACTTTTTTCGTTACACCGTCTAATTCCTCATCTGACCAAGCGTATTCAATTACCTCACTCTTACCTTTTCCTTTACTTACTTTGTATAAAGGAGGAAGTGCGATAAATACTTTACCAGCTTCGATAAGTGGCTTCATATATCTGTAGAAGAACGTTAATAACAATACTTGAATATGAGCCCCATCCGTATCGGCATCGGTCATAATTACAACTTTATCGTAGTTAATATCTTCAACATCAAATTCATTTCCTACACCGCCGCCAATCGCATAAATGATTGTATTAATCTCTTCATTTTTAAAGATATCAGCAAGCTTTGCTTTTTCTGTATTAATTACTTTACCACGTAACGGTAATACGGCCTGGAAACGTCGGTCTCGTCCTTGTTTCGCAGAACCACCGGCAGAGTCACCCTCTACTAGGTACAGTTCATTTTTTTGCGGGTTACGTGATTGTGCAGGTGTTAATTTCCCGCTTAACGTACCTTCTGATTTTTTCTTTTTCTTACCACTACGCGCTTCTTCTCTTGCTTTACGGGCTGCTTCACGGGCTTGTGCTGCTTTAATTGCTTTTCTCACAAGAAGTGTAGCTACATCAGGGTTTTCTTCTAAAAAGTATGCTAAATGCTCAGATACAATGGCATCAATTGAAGAACGCGCTTCACTTGTACCTAGTTTCCCTTTCGTTTGCCCTTCAAACTGAAGCACTTCTTCTGGTACACGTACCGAAACGATAGCCGCTACACCTTCACGAATATCTGTACCTTCTAAGTTTTTATCTTTTTCTTTTAATAGTGCTACTTTACGAGCATACTCGTTAAACACACGCGTCATCGCTGTTTTAAATCCAGCTTCGTGTGTTCCACCATCTTTTGTACGTACGTTATTTACAAACGAAAGAATATTTTCTGAGTAACCATCATTAAACTGGAATGCTAGTTCTGCTTCAATCCCGTTTTGTTCACCAGTGAAATATACAACCGGGTGAATTGAATCTTTTTCTTCGTTTAAATATGAAACGAAAGCTTCGATTCCTGTTTCATAATGAAATATATCTTCTAAATCATTACGTTCGTCTTTTATCGAGATTTTCATTCCTTTTAATAAGAATGCAGATTCACGTAATCTCTCACATAATGTTTCATAATTGTAATTTGTCGTGCTGAAAATCGTTGTATCTGGTTTGAAGTGCATTGTCGTACCAGACTCTTTTGTTTTCCCGATTTTCTCTAACGTTGTTGCAGGAACGCCACCATTTTCAAAACGTTGTTCATAAATGTTACCATCACGCTTAATTGTTACTACTAACCATTCTGACAAAGCGTTTACAACTGATGCCCCAACACCGTGTAAACCACCACTCGTTTTATAGCCACCTTGACCAAACTTACCACCTGCATGAAGTACAGTTAAAATAACTTCAGGTGTAGGTTTCCCAAGTTTATGCATTCCCGTAGGCATTCCTCGCCCTTTATCTATAACGCTAATACTATTATCTTTATGTATTACGACTGAAATTTCGTCGCCAAATCCCGCTAACGCTTCGTCAACGGAGTTATCTACTATTTCATATACTAAATGATGCAATCCACGGCTATCCGTACTCCCGATATACATACCCGGGCGTTTTCGAACGGCTTCAAGTCCTTCTAACACTTGAATCGCATCTTCATTATATTGGAACTGATGCTTCGCCAAACTCCTTGCCCCTTTCCTAATCCAAAATCAGAACATATGTTTCTATTATAGAATAACGCCTCGACTATCGTTTTGGCAAGTTATCTTATCTCTTTTATATACCATCTTCAATAGAAAAATCCTTGTTTTCTCACAAGGATTCCTCTAGGCTACTATTTCAGAAAAATAATCGTTTGTCAACGAGAAATGGATATGTATTCCAAGATTACACATTCCAAACCTTTATTATGATCCAAATGATCAAGATCCAAAATGGGATTACAAATAACAATCCCCAAAAACAGCCTTTAAAAAATCTCATGATGAACACCTCGTTCATCGGCCCTACTTATCTATAATGAGGGCTGAATCAATCTTTCTACCTTTAAATCTATACTATTTTGTCATCGCATGTTCTACTTTAATACAACGATCCATTATTACAGTATAGTCTTTTTCTTTTAAAAGTTTATATGTATCCTCATCTTGTACTCCTAATTGTGCCCAAAAAACATCTGCATCAATCTCTACAAATTCTTTTGCAACATCCATTAAAAACTCTGAGCGACGAAATACATTTACAATGTCAACGTGTTCCTTAATATCCTTTAGTGAAGAAACTGCCTTTTCTCCGAGCACCTCATCTACTGTCGGATTAACTGGAATAATGCGGTATCCAGCATCTTGCATTGCTTTTGAAACCATATACGATGTACGTTCTGGCTTATCTGATAATCCAACAACCGCAATTATTTTGCTTTTCTTTAACACTTCACCAATTTCCGTACGAGTTGGGTTTTCAATTGTCATAATTAATCCCTCCTATTCCTTTAGTATAGCCGATAAAGAAAGTCTCTTTCAATATGAAAGAGACTTTCTTTTATTTCGATTATTGATTCTTTGTAGCTGAATTATCTGCTAAAGTAGCCGATTTCGTCATTTTTTGACCGTTACGGTAGAATGTAACTTCTACTTTCTCGCCTACTTTTTTCTTTTCATATAAATATTTACGGAATTGAAGAGCATTCTCTACTTTTTGATTATCTAATGCTACTACAATATCATATTGCTCTAAACCAGCTTTTTCAGCTGGTGATATTGGGTAAATTTTACCTAATACAACGCCGTTTGTTACTTCTTTCGGTACTTTCAATTGATTGACTGCATAAGCTTGCACATCTTCTAGTGAAACAACACCTACTCCAAGAGCTGGACGTTTTACTACTCCATCTTTTTCAAGAGATTCAATAACTGGTTTTGCGATGTTAATTGGAATAGCAAATCCAATTCCTTCAACTTCTTGTTGTGCAATTTTACTTGAATTAATCCCAATTATTTCACCATTTTGGTTAAATAATGCACCACCACTATTACCTGGATTAATCGCTGCATCCGTTTGAATAACTTGTGCTTGCCAATCTGGTCGTTTATCCCCATCAATATCAACCGGAATTTCGCGTTCTTTACTACTGATTATACCTTCCGTTACACTTCCATCAAATCCAAGTGGATTACCGATTGCAATGGCTTTTTCACCCGCACGAAGTTTACTTGAATCACCTAAAGTGGCAACTTTATTTACATTAGATCCATCAATTTCAACAACCGCTAAGTCTAACCAAGGGTCCTTACCAACTAATTTCGCATCAACTTGCTTTCCGTCGCTCAGCTTCACAGCAAGTTTATTTGCTCCATCTACTACGTGGTTGTTTGTTACAATATATGCTTTATTTCCTGCTTTTTTATAAATAACACCTGATCCTGAACCGGCTTGTTGTTCTTGACCTGTCGGTTGCATTGCAAATGGATCAACACTTTGTTGCATATTAATAACACCTACAACAACATCTTTCGCCCCTTCAATCATACCAGGTAAATCAGTTTCATTTTTCGCTTTATTTACAACAGGAACTACAGTACCTTCTACTTTTGAATCCGAACTAAATGATGATACTGGCGCTCCATTATTTTGAGCCCATGGCATATATGGTGCTGCAAAACTAATCGAAACCGCTCCGACTACAGCTCCCACTAAACCTGTGAAGAAATAGCCTTTTTTACTACCTGATTTTCTCACTTCTCTCGTTTCACTATGCTCTTCATTTAAATTTGGTCCGTCGTAATATCCCATGTTTTATTTCCCCTCTCTGGTGAATTCGTATTTTCAGTATAGTCACGTTTTGTGTCCTTCTTGTGAACTCATCGTGAAATCCAATTAAAAAAATACACTTATCTAACATTGTAGACAAAAAAAGTATTTTTTGTACATTTTACCTTCAAAAGAGAGTATAAAATTACCATTTCCCTAGGCTAAATTAAACAAATCGTTCTAGATTATTCTTCAAATTTATAACCAACTCGAATAACAGTACCGATATGCTTCGCTTTATCTCCTAGCTTATTTCGAAGTTTTTTAATATGGGTATCAACCGTTCGGTCATCACCGTAATAGTCATATCCCCATAACTGGTCTAATAAATGTTGACGTGATAACACAATTCCTTTGTTCTCCATTAAATACACAAGAAGTTCAAATTCTTTATGTGTCAATATAATTTCTTCTCCATCTACTAAAACAGTTCTAGATAGACGATTCACTTCTATTCCAGCTAAAGACATAGCATTTTCTTCCGCTACTCCTACCGCACCATCCGCACGTTTCAATAACGTCTTTGCACGAGCTACTAATACTTTCGGGCTAAATGGTTTCGTTACATACTCGTCTGCACCTAATTCGAAACCTAGCAATGTATCATCCTCATCCGAACGTGCTGTCAACATAATAATTGGTACTGCTGATTCTTTTCTAATTCTTCTACAAACAGACCATCCATCTATTTCCGGTAACATAATATCTAACATAATTAAATCAATTTCATGCTCTGCAAATAACTCTAACGCTTTTTTTCCATCTTCTGCTTCGATTACTTCAAAGCCTTCATTACGAAAATAATCACTAACAATTTCACGTAATCTTCTTTCATCTTCAACAAGCAATACCGTTTTGTTCATATAATCTATCCCGCCTTTTTACTCTTTCAATCGAATAATACGTTGATTGGAGCTTCCGCGAAATGGAAGTGTTAAATCTTTTTCCTCAATTTCAAACCTTCCATCGACTAAAACATCCCCATAATGTAACAACTCTATCATATCATTATTTTGAGAACTCTGTATCTCTTCTAACGTATAACCTGTATACATCCATAGGTTTTTTTTCAAATCTTTCACGATTTTTGCTACCATTTTCACTTCAGCAGCTTGAAAAAATGGATCTCCACCTGAAAATGTTACATCAGTTAATGGATTACTTGCAATCTCTTTCACAATTTCTTCTACTGTCATTTCCGTTCCGTTGCAAATATTCCACGATTTCGGATTGTGGCAACCAACGCAACGATGCGGACAGCCCGCAAAAAACACGACTGTCCGCAATCCTTCTCCATCTACTACACTATCATGAATAATATTCATCACTTTCATTTATGTTTCACCCGATCTATCTCTTCACTACGTTTCGCACTATTCCACTTTGACATATCTCCTACAAGATAGCCTGTTATACGGCGAATTCTTTCTATATTAGCCTCATCTTCATTCCCGCAACTTGGACATTCATTCCCAATAACCCCGTGATAACTACAGCACTTACAACGGTCAACAGGATGATTAATTGAACCGTATCCAACGCCATGTTCTGCCATGGCTTGTACAATTTGTTTTAATGCCTTTTTGTTATGCATTGCTGCTCCGTCTAGTTCAATATAAGTAATATGTCCCCCGTTACATAGAGCATGAAACGGGCCTTCTAAACGGATTTTATTTATCGCTTGAATGTTATAATAAACTGGAATATGGAATGAATTCGTATAGTAATTATGGTTCGTTATACCGCTAATCACGCCAAATTCTTTTCTATCTTTTTTCACAAACTTCCCTGATAATCCTTCTGCTGGAGTTGCAATTACTGAGAAATTCAGTTGATGTTCTTCTGTCGCTTTATCCATTCTATCTCTCATAAAGGAAATAATTTCATACCCAAGTTTCCATGATTCTTCATCTTCCCCATGATGCTTTCCTGTTAAAGCTACTAAACATTCCGCAAGACCGATAAAACCAATACTTAACGTGCCTTGTTTTAAAATCGAGGCTACGGAGTCTTCAGGCTGCAACGTTTCTCCACCACGCCATACACCTTGTGAATATAAAAACTGAAAATCTCTTGCTCGCTTCGTACATTGATACGCAAATCTTTCTAATAACTGCTTAATTCCTAAATCTAAATAATAGTTTAGCGCTTCAAAAAACGCTTCTTTTGAACCACTAATTAACGCTAATTTCACTAAATTAATAGACGTAAATGATAAATTCCCTCTACCAATCGCTGTTTCTCCTCCATGTATATTAGACATAACACGAGTACGACATCCCATGTAACATACTTCACTTTCTGGTCTTCCATCATAATGCACTGCATTAAACGGAGCATCTAAAAATGAAAAGTTAGGGAATAATCGCTCTGCGGTTGTCTCTAATGCTAATTCAAATAAATCGTAGTTCGGATCACTTTCTTCAAAATTCACACCTTTTTTCATCTTGAAAATTTGAATCGGAAAAATCGGTGTCTCTCCTTTACCAAGTCCAGCTTGTGTCGCTTTTAAAAGTTGTTTAATTAACATTCTTCCTTCTTTCGATGTATCTGTTCCATAATTAATAGAAATAAACGGTACTTGTCCTCCGCCCCTACTATGCATACTATTCGAATTATGAACGAAAGCCTCACACGCTTGATACGTATCATTTTCCGTTTCTTTCCATGAAAATTCTTCTATTTGTTCTTTCGTAAGCGGATATGATTGTAATCGTTTTTTATGTCTCTCAATTGTTTTTCGTACATAAGGTGCTAAATCAATATCAAAGAGTGCAAACGATTGACCACCATGCTGCATATTTTGATTCGCTTGAAAAATAATAGACGAAAGAGCCAATGCACTTTTAATGTCTTGCGGTTGTCTCATATGTCCATGTCCAGTATGAAAACCATTAGCAAGCATTTGCGCTAACGGAATTTGTGAACAAGTCGTCGTTCCTGTTGCATAAAAATCTAAATCATGTGGATATAATATATTTTCATTTATCGCTTTTTTCACTTGATCTGACAATAAATTCTCAACAGCATAATATTTTGCACTCTCAGATGCGAACGTTCCCATTACGCCCATTGGAGAGCGGCCATCTACATTTGCATTTTCTTGCATCAAATCTTGTTCATTGCCGTGGACTATTGTCTCAAACACTTTCATTAATTCTTCTTCTCCACGTGTATTATTTTGTAACATTTATAACCCTCCACCAATATGTTGTTATCTTTTGATTAAAATGTTACTACATATAGTCTTACTGTTTCTGTGAGAAATGTAACATTACTGTGAAATTTTTTTCACGAAATAATGAATTTTTCATTTACAAAAAAGAAATGTGCTCTTTACAAATGTATGGTACAATATACGGGAAAAACTCTTTTTACCCTTTATCAACACATTTGAATAAAGGAGACTGAACTTATGGTTACTACATATCTTTTATTTATCGTTGCCTACTTACTTGGCTCGATTCCATTTGCACTAGTTGTTGGAAAAATCGGCTACGGAATCGATATTCGTGAGCACGGGAGCGGTAATCTAGGCGGAACAAACACATTCCGCACATTAGGGAAAAAAGCAGGTTTTACCGTTACAATTGCTGACATTTTAAAAGGGACATTAGCAACAAGTCTACCAATGATTTTCGGATTAGATATTCATCCACTATGGTTCGGGTTAGCGGCTGTTCTTGGACATGTCTATCCAATCTTCGCGAAATTCCGCGGTGGTAAAGCAGTTGCAACTTCTGCTGGGGTGCTATTATGCTATTCACCAGTTGTTTTTGCAATATTGGCTGTTGTATTTTTCACCCTTTTATTTACAACAAGATACGTATCACTTTCTTCTATGGTAACAGCAGTTGTTGCTGTTATTGCATCCATTGTTAGCGGGGATAAAATCTTCATTATTGCGATGTGTTTATTAGCAGGTATGGTTATTTATAAACACCGTGCAAATATCGGACGAATTATAAATAAAACTGAACCAAAAGCAAACTTTTCAAAAAAGCAAAAATAAGATCGTAACCCACATAACGCAAAAAGAAAACGTGAAGCATATTAATAGCGTCTTTTTGCGTTATTTTTTATACTAAAGAAAAAGCAACATAATTTGGAGGAACTATACATGAATCTTTCCGTAACAAAAGAAGCAGCACAATGGTATAAAACTGAATTAAACTTACAATCAAATGAAACACTACGCTTTTTCGTACAATACGGTGGTTGCAGTACTGTGCAAAAAGGACTTTCTTTAGGTATTCGTAAAGATGATCCTGCACATCCTGCTGTTCAAATTCAAGAAGAAAGTATTAATTTCTTTATTGAAGGCGATGATGAATGGTTCTTCGATGGACATAATTTATCTGTTACACTTAACGAAGGTGACGACTTCCCACAATTTAATTATGAAAAATAAAAAAACGTGGCTTCTGCCACGCTTTTTTATTTTTTCTTAATTTCCTCATATTTCGCATACCACTCAGGATATAACTTTTTAAATGATACAGGGCGGAACCCTTCTTTTTTCGCACAAATATTCGTTGTGCTTGCAGTAATACACAGTTCACCATCACCATTATATATTTCATATCCATATACAACGCGAAGTGGGCTCACAGTATCTACCCATGTTTTTACGCTTGCTTTTTCTCCGTAACGCATCGCTTTACGGTATGAAATTTGTAAATCTAACACAGGAGAAATAATTCCTTCTTTCTCCATTTCAACATATGAAAAACCTAAATCTTGTATAAGTTTCGTGCGACCTAACTCAAGCCACACTAAGTAGTTTGAATGGTAAACAACACCCATTTGATCTGTTTCCGCATAACGGATTTCAACTTCATGTTCTGCTACAAACATATGTATTCGCCTTCTTTCACTTCTGCTACCTTGCATACATTTAATCATAATACAGTGACATCAAAAATAAAATAAAAATAGTGAATCTTTTCCCGAAAGGAGCAAGCATATGATTCAAATTGTAACGGTTCGTAGTGGTGATAGCGTATATAGCTTGGCATCAAAATATGGATCAACACCTGACGAAATAGTAAAAGACAATGGATTAAATCCAGCTGAAACGCTCGTTGTTGGTCAGGCACTTATCGTTAATACGAAAGGGAATAATTATTATGTACAGCCTGGTGACAGCCTATATCGAATCTCTCAAACATATAATGTCCCCCTCGCTAGTTTAGCTAAAGTTAATAATTTATCTTTAAAATCTATTCTCCATGTCGGACAACAATTATACGTACCAAAAGGTACAAAACGAGCTGTAGAATCCATCGCTTATTTACAGCCTTCCACTATACCGATTAAAGAGAGTTTAGTTAATGCTACACGTGCCATCAATCCATTTTTAACATACTTAGCTTATTTTAGTTTTGAGGCAAAAAGAGATGGCACATTAAAAGAACCTACTGAAACAGCTAAAATCGCTAATATTGCAACGCAGGGTAAAACAATCCCTATGCTCGTTATTACAAATATTGAAAATGGTAATTTCAGTGCCGATCTAACATCGGTTATTTTACGCGACGCAACGATTCAAAACAAATTTATTACTAACATTTTGCAAACAGCTCAAAAATATGGCATGCGAGACATTCATTTCGATTTCGAGAGTGTAGCACCTGAAGACCGCGAGGCGTATAATCGCTTTTTACGAAATGTAAAAACACGCTTACCTAGCGGGTACACATTGAGCACAACTCTCGTACCGAAAACAAGTTCAAATCAAAAGGGAAAATTTTTCGAAGCTCACGATTATAAAGCGCAAGGGCAAATTGTTGATTTCGTCGTCATTATGACATATGACTGGGGATGGCAGGGCGGGCCACCGATGGCGATTTCTCCTATCGGTCCGGTGAAAGAAGTACTTCAATATGCAAAATCTCAAATGCCTCCCCAAAAAATTATGATGGGGCAAAATTTATACGGGTTTGATTGGAAGCTTCCATTTAAACAAGGAAATCCACCCGCAAAAGCAATTAGCTCTGTCGCAGCTGTTACACTAGCTCGTAAATATAATGTCCCTATTCGTTATGATTTCACAGCCCAAGCTCCTCATTTTAATTATTTTGATGAAAACGGCGTGCAACACGAAGTTTGGTTTGAAGATTCACGGTCTGTTCAAAGTAAATTCAATTTAATGAAAGAACAAGGTATAGGTGGTATTAGTTACTGGAAAATCGGTTTACCATTCCCACAAAATTGGCGTTTACTTGTTGAAAACTTTACGATTACGAAAAAGGGCTGACAAAAGTCAGCCCTTTTTGTATATTTTGTTAAGATTCATCTTTGATTTCACTTTTTAATGAGTCAATACTTTCTAAACGTCTTTGATTTTTTGCTTCAATAGCAGCACGATCTTTTTCATTAGAAAGTTCCGCTGTTTCTTTTGCTTCATTAAAGTTATCAACTGTATTTTGCACCATTTCTTGTAACTTTTCAGCGTTGTCACTTCGATTATCTGGATTTGGCATGTACTTCCCTCCTAATATTGTATATACACACCATCTTAAATTACCTATCTTTCCTCAAATTTATACATAAAAAAGGAGAATGTAATATTCTCCTTTTCTTTAACCATTATCAACAATCGGTTGTTTACCTGTTTGATCTTGCATTTGCTTTCCTTTATTTCCACCAGCTTTTTTTGATTGTGTTCCAATATGATTCGGTGCAAAGTCTTTTGAATTTTTTTTCGGATTACCCATTACTATCGCCTCCTTAACACTAGTATCGTACTAGTGTTAAGAATTATTCAGCTTGCTTAAAAAGTTTCATTTCATAACGTTTTTCAATGCGCTCTTCAATGCGATCAATTGCCTCACGATCGCTTAATAATTGTTGTTTATTTTCATTTACAAGTTCTTCAAACGATTTACGGCGACTTCTTCTCATGTTGTTCACCCTCTCTCCTTCGCTTTCTTATTACATAGTATGAGCAAACGAAAAACTCTTTAATCAGATTTGTGAGAAAATTTTATGTTTTAGTACTCCTAAAAAAACTCCGTGTACAATATATTGCACACGGAGTTTTTCATACCATAATATTTAAATACTCTTTCAACTTTTCATCTGCATTCATTTCATTTTCTTTATAATCATGAAGCGCCTGTAATACAAAATCATACTGTTCTAAAATATAACTTTCTAATCTCATAACATCCTCTAAGCTATTAAGCATAATTCTCGTATTACCAACTTCACTTTTTAACGCTGGTTCACATTTTAAGCTTGTACATATTTCTTTCACATCTTCTTCTAATATCTCTGTTAATACATATTTCTTTCGCCCTTTTACCTTTACTCTCATAACTGGATAAAAAGCTTTTATATCTAAATAACTTCCTACGTTCATACAACGTAGCCATTCTACATTCCGTTTATTACATGCAAGTATTTCTTTCACCGCTTCATATACCGCAGTTTCATCAAGCATAGCCTTATTTACTTTTCGTTTCCCTTCTTCTTCAATAGCTGCACACTTTTGATAAACAGCAGCACACGTAATGCAATCGTCAAATGCATTATGAGAGCTTAAACGAATTCCAAGCATTCGTTTTAACGTTTCAAGTTTATGATTAGGCGCATGCTTCATGTATTTCTTCGCTAAAAATACAGTATCAATTACTTTATTTTTAGGTTCAGGCAACCCAAGCATATTTACATTACTTTTCAAAAAGCGCATATCAAAAGAAGCATTATGGGCCACAATAACATTTGTATGTAAAAATGCTAAAAATAAAGGTAACACTTCTTCAATCGTCGGAGCATCTGAAACGCGATAATTAGTAATACCTGTTAAACTCGTTATTCGGTCCGGAATTGGCCGCTCTGGATTCACGTATGAAACAAATTGATCTACTAATTCATGATTACGATATTTCACTGCTGCAACTTGAATAATTTTATCATTATAAGGGTTAAATCCTGTTGTTTCAAAATCAATTACAACATAATCTAACGGTAAGGATACATTCCCCACTCCATACACTCCTTTATCTCTAAACGGTTATATTTCTTACATCATATCATGAAGTGATTACTACTTGAAAAAGAAAAGGCAGAAATGGGAACTCTCCACCTCTACCTTTTCACCATTATTTTAATTTAGCAACTCTTTTCTCCATCTCTTTTTGTGTCATCGGCCCAATAAACTTATCTTGAATGACACCTTTTGTATCTATAAAATACGAAGTTGGAATCGTAATTACTTTATACGCTGTTGTCACATCAATGTTCTTGTCCAATAAAACAGGAAAAGTAATTCCTTTTTCTTTAATAAAATTGCTTACCTTCTCTTCCCCCCCACCTTTTTCTGAAGGCGTATAATTGACCGCTAAAATTTCTACGTTCTCTTTATGTTCTTTATAGAAAGCCTCCATATCAGGCATTTCTTGTTGGCAAGGTCCACACCACGTTGCCCAAAAGTTTAAAATCACTTTCTTTCCTTTTAAATCTGATAGCTTTACATTCGTTCCATCTAACTTCGTTAATTCGAAGTCTGGCGCACTCCTCCCTATTTCAATACCATTCCTTGCGATAATCTCTTTCATCGCAGCTTCACTTTTTTCTTGCTTCACTTTTACCGCCTGCTCTTTATTACCAAACTGTTCATAAGCTGCATATCCCGCTAAACAAAGTAACACTACAATAATCGTAAGCTTCCGCCACATTTTATATCACCCTAACGTATTATCTTCTTTTAACACATTCATCAAAATACTATATACCTTATTTTAGCTTATACGGACAAGCTTGGAAATATTCACATTCTAAATAATCAGAATTTTTATAACTATGATGAAATATTTACCTTTACATCATATAATTAGAAATAAATATAATATTTTACAATGAAAGGAGCTCTCATGAATTTATTTGAAAAAATACTTCTATATATTCTTAGTTTTATATTTTCCCCAATCGGAATTATCACATGGATTATCTCACTATTTAGTAAAGATCCTGAAAAAAAACAAGTTGGACGTATTTGTCTCTATATCGCATTAATCTCATTTATCCTTTGGGCAGGCCTCGGCATTATTACTTTTTTCACGATGACTACCATTACTACTATAGAATAGTTATAGAAAGGATGATTATTTTGGGAGAACACCCTATCACCAAAGAGCTACGCTATATACGAATATGCTTAGTTATTTTAGTAATCGTTCTTTTATTTTTCAACAGTGAAAAAGTCGTTGAAATTTCTACAAATCATGATTCCATAGAAAATGTTCCCACCAGTAATATGACACAAATTGCGGAAAATACATTCGCTATTCAAGAATATAATCCATTACTAAGTAGCGAACATACAATTAAGATTTTCAAATATAATCCAGATACAAATCAACTTACTCTCGTCAAAGAAGTTAATTCTAGTGATCCGAATTCTTATACTTATCAACTTAATGAGAACGAATAAAGTGAAACTTTAATCAGCCCTCACCAATCGGGCTGCCCGGCAAATAGCGGAATAAAGATAAGGGCATTACATATCTCTTATCTTTTTGTTTGCAACTCTTTGTACAATGAGTTGCAATTTAATAATTCTCTAGGATTCCCACATTCCACAATAGTCCCATTCTTTATGACAACAACACAATCTGCTATCATCGCTCTCTCTACATCATGTGTTGCCACAATTCTCGTTACATTTCTCCCTATTCCTTCAATTATATTCCAAACCAGTTCTTGATTGCCTGGATCTAACCCAGCCGTCGGTTCATCTAAAATAATAAGAGTTGGATTTGATACAATCGCTCGCAATAATGCGAGACGTTTTCTTTCGCCTCCTGAAAGCTCTTCACCGCTTTTATGTAGCACAGTTTGACTCCCTTCAGGTAACCCTCTAATAATCGGCGTTACATTTATAAGTTCACTATTTTTTTCTAACTGATTTTCTAAACACTCTTCCCCGAAATACATATTCTCTGTTACCGTCGTTCGGAAAAAACGTGGTTCTTGCCAAACTGTAGTCATACGAGCTTCATTACCATAATAAGCAATGCTACCGTTAGATGGTTTATACAAGCCCGTTATTAACTTTAAAAGCGTTGTTTTTCCTGCACCGCTTTCTCCCACAATAATAACGAGTTCACCAGGACGAATTTGCAAATCAATATTACGAATTCTGCATTTCTCTTCGTCATTCTCCTGAAATGAAACATTTGTTATCCTGATACCCATCGCTCTTTCTACATTGTTATCTGCTGCTCGTTTATTTAAAAAGCAAAAAGTTCTATTTGCCGAAGCGACTGCAACTTGTGTCATTATTAATAAATCGCCTACATAACGGACAGGGAAAAAGAGCATCTCAATTGTCGCTAACACTGCAATGAGTGAACCAACTTCTATTTCTCCCCTCATTATTTTTTGTGCACCTATAATGAGAACAAGGATATATGCTCCTGTTTCAATCACCGTTCCAACTACTCCAATACAATGTTGCATCATCGTCTTCTTTACTTCCGATTTATACGATTGTGCCGTTACTCTTTTAAATAAGCGAATTGCCCATTTTTCTTTTTGTAAACTACGTAAATCTTGTACTCCTTTTACAAACTGTGACACCATCTCTACGACACTTGACTGATTTTTTTGAGCAATGCTTGCGATATTTCTTACCTTTTCCCCAAACAACATCGGAACTGTTGCACTTAAAAATAAAAACGGAGTTATCCACAATATGAACTGTATATCTATATGTTGTAGTGCTATGAACGCACCTATAAATTGCGCAATGGCATGTATATATTCTATTAATATAGAACTATATAACCTAATCCAATTCGGAATATCAGATACAACTAGCGTCTCTAACTCTCCTTGTTTAATTTTCTCACTCTCTTCAAACGGTAATAGGAAAAAATGGCGCAATACATCTATACGCTTCTCTCGTAATATTCGCTGACTCGCTTTTGAGCTTATATAATCAAATGAGAGGTTGTTCACCCACATCAACAAGCGGCAAACTGTAAACAAAGTAATGTAAAAATATGCTCCCTTCAACTCCCGTTGAATCAAATTATCTACAATTAGTCCCATGAATAGTGGCCGAGATAAATTTAAAATCGCTGCAAAAAGCCCACTACATACAGCTGCTATTACTAATATTTTTTCTTTCTGTAACGGTAACAAAATTCTTTTATATTCTTTCATGACGTTTCCTCCATTTTTTCACAGTAAAAAGAAAGGGATGAAACCAAATGGTTTCATCCCTTTCCATAAAATAAGGAAGCTAACAGTTGTTAGCTTCCTTCTCGTTCATTTCAATTATTTAGTTTGACACTTTTGACTCTTCAATTTTCTCACGAAGAACCATTTGCAGAATACCACCGTGACGGTAGTAATCAATTTCAACTTCACTATCGAAACGAGCTACTACTTCAAATTGTTTTTCGTTGCCATCTAAATCAGTTGCAACTACTTTTACAAGATCACGTGGTCTAACTGATTTGTCGATTTGAATTTCAAATGACTCGTTACCAACAAGACCTAACGTTTCAGCACTTTCGCCATCTTTAAATTGAAGTGGTAATACACCCATTAACACTAAGTTACTGCGGTGAATACGTTCGAAGCTTTCTGCGATTACTGCTTTAATACCTAATAAGTTAGTACCTTTCGCAGCCCAGTCACGAGAACTTCCCATACCATAATCTTTACCAGCAACAACTAGAAGACCTGTGCCATCTTCTTTATATTTCATAGCAGCATCATAGATTGATGTTACTTCACCAGTCGGCCAGTATGTTGTATATCCGCCTTCTGTTCCTGGTGCAATTTGGTTTTTAATACGGATGTTCGCGAATGTACCACGCATCATAACTTCATGGTTACCACGACGAGAACCGTAAGAGTTAAAGTCAACTGGTTGTACGCCGTTTTCTAATAAGTAGCGTCCAGCTGGTGTGTGCTTACCGATTGAACCTGCTGGTGAAATGTGGTCTGTCGTTACAGAGTCACCAAATTTACCAACTACGCGTAAGCCTGATAACGTTTCAACTTCACCTGGTTCTTTAGATAAACCTTCAAAGAATGGTGGGTTTTGAATGTATGTTGAATCATTATCCCAAGTATATAAAGCTTCGTTTGAAGTTTGGATTTCATTCCAACGCTCATTGCTATTAAATACTTGTGCATATTCTTTCTTGAACAGCTCAGATGTAACAACGCTTTGAACTACATCTTCAATTTCTTTAGCTGATGGCCAAATATCGTTGAAGTAAACAGCATTACCATTTGCATCTTTACCGATTTCATCATTTTTCAGGTCAATATCAACAGTACCTGCAAGTGCATATGCCACAACAAGTGGTGGTGATGCTAAGTAGTTCGCTTTTACAAGTGGATGAATACGACCTTCAAAGTTACGGTTACCAGATAAAACAGATGTTACTAATAAGTCGTTTGCTGCGATTGCTTCTTCTAATTCTGGCGCTAATGGACCAGAGTTACCGATACAAGTCGTACAGCCGTAACCAACTGTTTGGAAACCTAATTGGTCTAAATATGTTGTTAAACCTGATTTATCTAAGTACTCAGTAACAACTTTAGATCCTGGTGCTAATGATGTTTTTACGTACTCAGGTACTACAAGTCCTTTTTCAATTGCTTTCTTCGCAACTAGACCTGCTCCAATTAATACGTATGGGTTTGATGTATTTGTACAGCTTGTAATTGCTGCGATTGCAATTGCACCTGTTTTCATCGTTACTTCTTTATCTTCTAATGTAACCTTCACTTCTTTATCGAACTCTTGCTCATTAAATCCAAGTCCTTGTGTTCCAACTGGTGCTACAACAGCTTTGTGGAACGCATCTTTCATATCTGAAAGTGGAATTAAATCTTGTGGGCGTTTCGGTCCAGAAAGGTTAGATTCAATTGTATTTAAATCAATTTCAACAAGATCAGTGTAAATTGGATCTTTGCTGTCTGCTGTATAGAATAAGCCGTTCGCTTTACAGTATTCTTCAACAACGCGAATTTGTTCTTCATCTCTACCTGTTAAACGTAAGTATTCTAATGAAATATCATCGATTGGGAAGAATCCACAAGTTGCGCCATATTCTGGTGCCATGTTTGAAATTGTTGCACGGTCAGCTAAAGGCATGCTCTTTAGTCCATTACCGAAGAACTCAACGAATTTACCAACTACACCTTTTTGACGTAATACTTGTGTTACTTTTAATGCAACGTCAGTTGCTGTAGTACCACTTGGAAGTGTACCAGTTAATTTTACACCGATTACTTCAGGTACTGGGAAGTATGAAGGCTGTCCAAGCATTCCTGCTTCTGCTTCAATACCACCAACGCCCCAACCAAGAACGCCGATACCGTTAATCATTGTTGTATGTGAGTCTGTTCCAACTAATGAATCTGGGTATGCAACTAAGTCACCTTCAGCATTTTTCACCGCGTGAACAACTGGTGCTAAATATTCAAGGTTTACTTGGTGTACAATACCTGTAGCTGGTGGAACTGCGCGGTAGTTATCAAATGATTTCTGTGCCCAGCTTAAAAATTTATAACGTTCTTCATTACGTTTAAACTCTAAGTCCATGTTGAATGCAAGCGCGTCTGCCGTACCCGCTCTATCAACCTGTACAGAGTGATCGATTACAAGGTCTACAGTAATTTCCGGATTAATTTTATCAGGATCCCCACCCATGTCTGCCATTGCTTTACGAAGCGAAGCCAAATCAACAACAGCTGGAACACCAGTGAAATCTTGTAAAATTACACGAGATGGTTTAAATGGAACATCGATATCTTGCACATCTTTCGTTCCCCATTTCGCTAAATTTGTAACATGCTCTTCTGTGATTACACGTCCGTCTACTTGACGAAGTACTGATTCAAGTAAAACTTTCACGGAATATGGTAATTGAGATACGTTGCCAACCCCTGCGTTTTCAAGCGCTTTCAAATCATAATAATGATACGTTTTTCCATCTACTTCAAAAGTTGCGCGTGATTGAAATGGATTATGTTTGACCATTATGTTTCCCCCCTGTTAAACGTGACTAAGTTGTCTGAATATAAAATGTAGACAAACTTTTCAATACCTTACGATAATATCTTATTACAACTTTCTAAATAAGTAAATAATAAGAAACTTATAGATTATCATAAGTTTTCTTTATGCTTCTAAATTTGAATAGTGTTCATGTTCCTTATGAATACTATTACCATAAAGTAAAGTGCTCTATTAGCGCTTTCTTTACAGTTCATACATACTATGAACTGCTCATCATGCAACTTACAAAAAAAGTTATAGAGGTGAAATAAAATGGGTAAAAGAAAAGCAAATCATACTATTTCAGGAATGAATGCGGCATCTGCACAAGGACAAGGTGCTGGTTATAACGAAGAGTTTGCAAATGAAAACTTAACTGCTGCAGAACGACAAAATAATAAGAAACGCAAAAAGAACCAGTAACGAAAAATCCCAAAAGGAGCATTCACCTTTTGGGATTTTTTCTAATGTTTATAACGTAGTAATTCCGAAACCGTTACAAATCGATAGCCCTGCTTTTTCAGTTCAGGTAAAATTTTTGCTAGCGCTGCTACTGTTTGACTACGATTATTTCCCCCATCATGTAACAATACAATATCACCACTTTTTGCATTTTTCACTACATGATTTACAATGGATTCAACCCCTGGATTTGCCCAATCACGTGGATCTTGATGCCACGACCATAGAACAGTTTGATAACCAGCTTCTTTCGCTGTTTTAAATACAGCATCGTTAATATATCCACCCGGTGGACGGAATAGCAAAGGTTCTTTCACCCATTTTTCGAAAAATTTCTTTCCATCTAAAATATCATTTTCTAATTTTTCATCTGATGAATTACTCGCATACAAATGATTCATCGTATGATTTCCAATTTCATGTCCCTCTTTTAACACTTGTTTCACTAAATATGGATTACGCTGAACCCGAAATCCAATCATAAAAAATGTCGCTTCTGCTTTATATTGACGTAATAAATTTAAAATTTGTGGTGTATAAGTTGGATCCGGTCCATCATCAAATGTAATAGCAATAATCTTTTCATTATTAGGTACTTCCCATGTTACATAGCCAGTTGGTTCTAGCTCTTTTCTGAGCAACATTTTCGCTTCCACTTTTTCAACTTGAAATATATGTACTACGCATAATAAAGAAAAAACGAGTAGAAAAATTTTCTGTTTTAGCATAATATTCGTTAAAGTAATGAGGTTGTCGAATACACAACAACCTCATTTACTTTTCTAATTGATCTACATGCTGCATAATATTTTGAAGGTTATTTTCGTATTGCTCAAGTTGTGGGCGTTGTGTTTCTGAAGCTACTTCTAGTGCATTTTGAATTTGTTCATACGCTTCCTGAACCTCTTGGCGTAATTCTTTTAAATCATGACCGTAGTTTGGATCATTTTTTACAATGTTGTTAAATGCATTTTCTGCTTGTGTAACACCTTGCTGAGCTGCTTGGAACGCTTGTTGTTTATCTTTATGATATGGCATTATATAATCCCCTTTCCATAATAGTTAGTCCCATTTATCTTTACCTTTTTTTCTAAAAACATTCTCGTATAAATTTGCAAACTTCTCTCATTCTAAAGAGGAAGAGGAGGTGTCACATACAATGGGAAAAAACAATCGTGAAGCGAAAGAAAAAAAAGGACAACCTGAACCATTAAGCGGATCTCATAAAGTAAAAAACCGTAACCATTCACGCCAAAAACATCATGCGCATCATGATATGTAAAACAAAAAGTGCACACTAGCTATCTTTTCCACATACAATGTTTATATTTTTCCATTTATTCTTCACCCCTACTTCATTCATGCATAACATAGTATGAATTGAGATTTTACGGAGGGTGTCTTACATGGGCAAGAAAAAGAAGGATTGTCTTTTTCATGTTGATGGTTTCGAAGAATGGATGGATCAATTTTGTTCTGACTCTTGTAGTAACTTTAGTTTCCCAAATCAAATTCATATTGACCTTTGCGAAACGGAACAAGAATACATTTTGGAAACAGATGTACCAAATGTAACTGAACAAAATGTAGTCATTAAAAAGATGAAGACAGGCCTAACCATTTGCATACTTCATAATAATATTTCTTTACAGCGGATCATTCCTTTACCCGATAATATTATTTATAAGAAGATGCTAGCCTGCTTAGAAAATGGATATTTAGCCATTCATATTTCCAAAAATGAAGTTGCTGATAAGCATGAAAAGAAAGTTCTTTTTTCAAATTAAGAGTTAATATAATACACACTAAGCCCCAGTTGGTTACTGGGGCTTATGTTATTTCGCATGCATTTCTATATTAGAATTTCTATCATATCTTTTTTTCGATAAACCTTTTGTAACTAAAAGCACAGGAAATGCCACAGTTGAAAATATAGCTAGTGCTGAAAATATTGCAAACCCATTTTGGTACCCGTAGTAATCGAGAAGTACTCCTCCAAACCACGGACCTATTACTGCTCCAATTCCCGAGAAACCCATCGCACCGAAGTATGTTCCTTTTAGATGCGCAACAGCAATATCATCAATAAATACATCCGTCATTGAAAACATTAAGACTTCTCCAATTGTAAAAATAATTGTACAGACGGCAGCACCTAGCATAGATTCTACTACTCCAAATCCAAACAATCCTCCGCTCACAAATAAAGTTCCAACCATAATGGATGCTAATGGTGTGTATTTTTTGCACATTTGAATAACAGGGTATTGGATAATCACTACAACAATTGCATTTAAAGCGAGCATATATGAGAATAGCTTCACTCCATCCTCAAATATATGTGCATTTGCAAAATATTGAGATACTGTCGTCGTTAAATGTGAAAAACCGCAATTACTCAAAATAATACCGACTAAAGCAACTAAAAATACTATATCTTTTCGCAATATACGCATTGCATTTAACATTGTAACAGGTTTTTCTGTACTCACTTTCTTTTTTTCCATTGGATACTTCTTAAATTGGAACGCTAATATAGCTGTATATAGAATATATACCCCAGCTGCTACTAAAAAAGGAATTGTTGATTTTGCACTTCCAATCTGTAATCCAACAATTGGTCCAATAGCAACTCCAACATTTATTGCACCGTATCGTAAGTTATAGACAAGTAACCGATACTCAGGCTTTGTTAAATCTGATAATAATGCTCTTGATGTTGGCTCAAAAAACGACCTACATAATCCATTTAAAGCGTTTAATAAAAAGAAACTTAAAACATGATCCGCAAGTGAAAAACCTATAAACACAAAAATCCAAACGATCATGGACCAGAGCATAATCGTTTTCCGGCCAAATCGATCTGATAAATTCCCTCCGATAAAACTAGCAAAAACACCAACAAGTGCACTCGTTCCGATAATAGCACCAGTCATTCCAGCTGATACACCTTTAACAGTCGTTAAATAAATCGCTAAAAAAGGGATACTCATTGAAGTTGCAAACCTAGCAAACAATGTCCCTAAAATAATACTCATTCCAAGCGGATGAATATGCTGTAACTTCCCCTTCATCGTTAAACCTACTCTCTCTATTTTCACAAAAAAAGAAAGCAAAGGATCTGCTTTCTTTTCCTTTTTCTATACTTGAGCTGTTGATACCCGAGTTGTTCTCGTTATGTCCATATCAATTCCATATGTGAACTGTAATTCTTTACACACATCTTTAATTAAGATTGCGACATTATACTTTTCATTAAATTGTAAAACTATGTTTTCTACTTCTTCATATGTATACTTATATTCCCCTGTAATGACACTTTTTAGATCAAAGCATTCGTTAATACAAAGTTGTACAAGTAGCTGGTCATATTTCTCTATTACATCTTCTTTCTTCCAAAGTAACTCTTTTACATATAATCGATCAAACTTCACACTTTCTCGATTACAATCCGTTAAAATCCGGGTCATTTCGTTTAATTCTCGATATAATTCGGAAATATTTCTACTTAAACTAAGCAGTTTATCTACGCCGTTTTCATATAACATATTCATTCCACCCCCGCATTTTCTTTTTCTTATTATAGCAAGAAAATTCTAAAAATAGTTTCTTTCTTCTGAAATATTAGGAAACTAATTTCAATTGCTTTACAATGAAACTAGTTAATGCGAGAGGAGAAAGAAAATTGGAGCACAAATTATATTACACTGACGCTTATAAGCAAGACTTTACTACTAAAATTATAAAGCAAGATTATGATAAAGACGGTAACTTATACGTTGTTTTGAATGAAACAGCATTTTATCCGACAGGTGGCGGACAACCATATGATACTGGTACATTAAATGATATCAATGTAATCAATGTAGAAGAGATAAACGGAGAAATTCGTCATTACATTGCAGAACAATTACATACAGAAGACATAGAAGGTAAAATCAATTGGGAGCGCCGTTTTGATCATATGCAGCAACATGCGGCTCAGCACATTTTATCTGCTGCCTTTTGGGACCATTTTAACATGCCTACAATTGGATTCCATCTTGGTAAAGAAACAGTAACAATTGATTTAGAAACAGAAAATCTTCATGCAGAAACGGTTGAAAAAGCAATACAAATTGCAAACAAAATTGTTTTTCAAAACCATCCAATCCGCATCCAGTGGATGAACTTAGAAGAAGCGAAAACGTTGCCCCTTCGTAAAGAACCGACTATGACAGAAAATATACGCGTTGTTATGATCGAAAACTTTGATTATAACGGCTGTGGCGGAACACACCCGAAACGTACTGGTGAAGTAGGTCCTATTCAAGTTCTTAGCTGGGAACGCAATAAAGGTGGCATACGACTAACGTTTATCGCTGGCTGGCGCACACTTAAATTAATAGGGCAGCAACAACAAATTATGAAGAATGTTTCCAAACAATTAAACAGTAGCGAAACTGATATTCCAACAAAAGTGGCGCAACTGCTTACTTCTCAAAAAGAAAACGAAAAAGCAATACAAACAATGAATGAAAAATTATTATTTGCAGAGGCAAATGAACTACTTCAACACCCTACGGAAATACATGCCGGCATACTTATTTCTAAAGTATTTACAAATCGTTCTATGCAAGAAATCGCAAAGCTTTCCGCTATTATTACAGAACAACAAGAGCATGCAATTACGTATTTCGTCATCGAAAATGATGACAAACTACAATGTATTCTCGCTTGCGGAAAATCAGTATCACTCGATATGAATGCTCTTTTAAAAGACGCTCTTCCTACAATCGAAGGAAAAGGTGGCGGAAATAAGAAGAGTGCTCGCGGTGGCGGGAAAGCAATTATGAGCGGAGATGAATTTTTAAATCAGCTTGTTTCTTCTTTACAGTCAGCAGTTTAAAACATGTTATGAAGGATAGCGAACGGCTATCCTTCCCCTATATTTACAGACCTATATTTTGTTTCAAACCTTGATAACTCCCTGCATTTACAAAACCTTCACTTATAAGATTGATAAAAGTTTCCGAAAAACCATAATGACTTAAATCTTTAATCGGCACCATTTGCACATCATGAATTGGATTATGATCAAACTCGTTAGAAGGTAGCATAATTTCACCTTCAATCCTTTTAAGCAAAAACGTTATATGTAATAAAGACGGGCGAGCATCTGGTTTATCACAAACATAGAGTAGCTTCTGAATGTTAACTTCTAACCCTGTCTCTTCTCTCATTTCTCGAATCATTGCTTCCTCTAACGTTTCGCCATTCTCTGCTCTTCCTCCAGGTAAAGACCAATTTTGATTAGCCACTTTTTGCTTTACTAGCAATACCTTTTCATCTTCAATTAAAATTCCTGTAACACGAACTTGCATTACATTTTCCATATGCAATCTCCTCTTCCCATTATATTTACAAATTAACCCTTCCATAAAAAGAACATATGTTTTATAATTGAAGAAAATTATGGAAGAAAGTAGTTGTTACATTCATGCGTCCACCTTTAACAAAGTCTATATCAATTGAAGATTTCCAAAACTATTATTGGCTAAAAGCAGAACTCCAAACATTTTGTCGTGAGAATGGGTTGCCAGCTAGTGGCTCTAAGATCGAAATAACCGATTGTATCTCACATTATTTAACTACTGGTAAAATATTAAAAAACAGCTCTGTTCAAAAGGTGAGTAAAGCTTCCCTATCCTATAAAGACCTTTCTCTTCAAACGATTATTACTAACAATCACCGCTGTAGCGAAGATGTTCGTGCTTTTTTCAAAGAAAAAATCGGAACAAACTTCAGCTTTACAGTAGCTCTTCAAAAATTTTTCAAAGAGAATGTTGGAAAAACATATGAAGACGCGATAGCTTTTTGGCATGAAGAAAACGAACGAAAAAAAGACCCTACATACAAAACAACTATCGGTGCACAATTTGAATACAATCGCTTTACTCGTGACTTTTTCGAAGATCCAAATAATAAAGGGAAAGCAAAAGCTGATGCGATTGCTGCTTGGAACGAAATGAAAGCGAAGCCTGGTAGTAATGTTTATGTTCCTCAAAAAGTAGAAAACTAGTTACCTCGCTAGTCTTCTATTTTCTCAAATAATAGCGCCATCCCTATCCCGCCTCCAATTCCTAATGTAGCAATTCCATATTTCATAGACTCTCTTTGAGCCTGATAAAACAAACGTGTTACCAGCATAGCACCAGATGCACCGTACGGATGACCGAGCGCAATTGCTCCACCATTTACATTTACTTTTTCGTACGGAATTTGTAACTCTTTTGCGCAAGCAACAACTTTTGAGGCGAATGCTTCATTTATTTCAAAATAATCGATGTCCTCTACTTTTACATTCATTTCGTTTAATAATTTGTTCACCGCAAATATCGGACCAGTCCCTGGAAGCTTGGGATCCACTCCCACTACAGCACTACGAACGAAACGAAGTACAGGCTTGTATCCTAATTTTCGGGCTTGCCCCTCTTCCATTACAAGAACGGCACATGCTCCATCATTTACACCACATGAATTCCCCGCCGTTACTGTACCATTTTGTAAAAATGCAGGTTTTGTTCTTTTAATCATTCGTTCATAATTCATTTCTAGCTTTATAGATTCATCTAATACTCCATTAAAAGACAATATTTCATCATATATAAATCCTTTTTCTAATGCTTGCAGTGTTCGTCTGTAACTGAGGCAAGCATACTCGTCTTGCATTTCTCTCGTGATGTTATAACGTTCTGCAACATATTCAGCCGCTACTCCCATGTCAGGATCACCAATTGTTTCAGGTGAAAATCGTGCTCTTTTTTGAAAAGGTGACGTACTTGTACTCTCTACTCCCCCGGCGATATAACACTTACCTGCCCCGCCTTGAATGAGATGACACGCAGTTCGAATTGCTTCTAAACCAGCACCACATTGCCGATCAATCGTTACACCAGGAATATGATAGCCAAGTCCCGCCTCTAAAGCAGATAGTCTCGCAACATTCCCTCCTGGCCCAACAACATTACCTAATATGACATCATCTATTTCCCTCTCAATCCCTTTACTTAAAAACGTAAGAAGCGGCGTTGTTAATTGCTGAACTTCATACTCTTTTAACATCCCATTCTTCTTACCAATAGGTGTTCTTTTCGCCTCTACAATGACTGCTCTATTCATATATTTTCTCCCGGTTTTCAATCATACTTTTTGCTTCCATACGAGCGATTTTCCCACTATTTGTATAAGGTATTCCATCTACAAAATGCCATTCTTTCGGTATTTTAAAAGAGGATAATCTCTGTAAGCAAAAACTCTTTAATTGTTGTTTCGTAGCACTTCCTTTTACGATCGCGACGGGCTTTTCACCCCAGTAACTATCTTTCACACCAATTACAACTATTTCATCAACAGCTGGGTGTTCATGTAATACACTTTCTATTTCTTCTGGATAAATATTGATTCCTCCAAATAAAATCATATTCTTCTCTCTACCAACAATATATATAAAGCCTTCTTCATCTTCATAGCCTACATCTCGCACTGTCATCCAACCTTCTGCATTCAACTCCCGTGTTAAAACCCCATCTATTATGTATCCCATAAAAAACTGATCACTTTTCACATAAACAGTTCCTATTTCACCTTTTTGTACTTCTTCGCCTGCTTCATTACATATTCGAACTTGCACATTATGACAAGGTTTTCCTACTGAATTTGGCCTTCTTTCGCTTTCTGCATCGACTAGTGCTGTTACAAAACTTAACTCTGATGCACCATAAAATTCATATCTTTTCGCATAAGGAAATATATTCTTTATTTTTTCTTTCGCTTCAGCTTCCCATTTCGCTCCTGACGAAATAATTTTCACTTTATTTTCTATTAATCTACTTTCTTTATATAAAGATTCAAGCATTGTCGGAACTGTATACATAACTGATATATTTTCAGTTTCTAACTTATCTAATACTTGATTTGGAAAGAACTTTCTCATAATGTGCACTGTTTGTCCTACATATAATGCACTTATTGCCCCGTATAAGAAAAGAGAATGAACGAGCGTCCCAGCTATTAAAATTGAATCCTCCCTTTTCATATGAAAGTCATGTACATTACAATCAAAACTATGAACCCACGATTGCTGTGCACGTAAAAATGCTTTTGCTGTTCCTGTTGATCCTGATGTAAATCCCATATAAAAAGGAGCATGTTGTACACTTTCTACAGTGGAATATGTAGGAAGATATTTCTCTATCATTCTTTTCCACTCATCAATTTCAATTACTCTTCCTTCTTCATCCAATAGATCATTCACCTTATATCGTTCTGTCACAATCATATCCGGATTACTAATTTCAATTCTTTCTCTGAGCTCATCTTGTTTCCACTTTATATCTAACGGAACACAAACCCACCCGGCCATAGCGGCACCAGAAAATAGTTGTAAAAACTCTATATGATTTTCTAATAGGATTGCTATCGTTTTATTCTTCGATTTTTTTCATTTAACCAGCTCGCTACTTTACAAACTGATTCAAACCACTCTTTATATGTTAAAACTCTATCATTTTCCTTTATCGCTATTTTATTTGGTTGTAAAGAGGCATGCTTTTTATATTCTTTTGTAATCCCCATATGAGACGTCCTTTCTTTACAATAATAATAAAAAGAAACACGCAATTAACGTGTTTCTTCCCTTTATCATCCCGCATTTGTATATTTTCCATTCTTTAAAGCGGGCGTAATAATATGTTTCAATGAACGATGTAATTTTGTTACGAGAACTGCCGCAATAATTGCTTTTATACAATCCCCTGGTAAAAACACAGCACTCACTTTCATTGTCTCCCATACAGAAACATCCATTAAGAACGCTTGTACAGTAATACCAAATACATAAACTACGAAAATACCACCAATTATATTAATACATAATACTTTTATAATAGAAACTTCACGTAAACGCTCAATTAAATAACCAATAACAAACGCCCCAATGATGTAACCAAGTAAATATCCTGCACTTGGTCCAACAAATACACCAGGGCCACCGCGTCCACCAGCAAGCAATGGTGCTCCAACTCCTACAATAAGTAAGAAAATAAGCTGACTTAACGCACCTAGACGTGATCCTAACAACCCACCCGCAAGCATAACACCGAGTGATTGCAATGTAATTGGAACTGGTGTAATAGAAAGAGCAATCGGAGGTATTAACCCTAACACTCCCATAATAGAACTAAATAAAGCGACAAAAACTAAGTTTTTTGTATTCATATTTGCTTCTCCTATTTGTAAACTTAAAATTCATTTTAGGTAACATATCACAAAAATCATATTATCTTTCCATTCTTCTTTTGTCAACCATTAATGTATTAGAGTTTACAAATAGAAGTTCACTTATTTCTCTCTATGCAAATGCTCCAGTTCTTTCCGAAGCGCCTGTTTTAAAAACTTCCCAACAGATGTTTTCGGTATTTCTTCCATAAAGACAATATCATCTGGCAACCACCACTTCGCAAACTGTGGTTTTAAAAACTCATATATTTCTTCTTTTGTAACCGTACTATTTTTCTTTTGAACAACGCAGGCAATTGGTCGCTCTTGCCACTGAGGGTGAGGAACTGCAACGACAGCCGCTTCAAATATAGCATCATGTGCCATTAAAGCATTTTCAAGATCGACCGAAGAAATCCATTCTCCCCCGCTTTTAATAACATCCTTCGTACGGTCAACAATTTTCACGCAACCTTCCTCATCCACTGTGACAACATCACCAGTATATAACCATCCATCGCGAAAACCTTCGACAGTACGATCATCGTTATAATAGCTTTCAGCGATCCAAGGTGCTCGTAAACATAGTTCTCCCATCTCCGTACCGTCCCACTTCACTTCACCATTTGTACCGACTACTTTCATCTCTACACCAGGGACAAGATACCCTTGCTTTGATCTAATTTCTAATTGCTCTTCATACGATAATTCTGTTTCATAACTTTTTAAACGTGCAAGTGTTACGAGTGGGCTTGTTTCGGTCATACCATATGCATGGATGAAAGGAACATTGTGTTTCTGTTCAAATGCTTTAATAACACTTTTCGGTGCGGCTGCACCACCACATAGTATTCTCGTCATACTAGATAAATCATAACTATTATTTTCTAACTCTTGTAATACACCAAGCCAAATTGTCGGCACACCGGCAGCTAACGTCACTTTTTCAGATTGGATCATTTCTAATAAAATTTTCGGCGTAAACATCGGTCCTGGAAGAACTTGTTTTGATCCAAACCAAGTAGCAGCGAAAGGAAGTCCCCAAGCATTCACATGGAACATCGGTACAATTGCCATCGCCGCGTCACTTTCCGATAAAGCAGCTGTATCCGCTAAACCGAGTGCCATGCAATGCAGTACAGTACTACGATGCGTATATACAACACCTTTCGGATTTCCTGTAGTCGCTGACGTATAACACATACCAGCTGGTGTATTTTCATCAATATCTTTTACAAATTGGAAATTGGGATCGCCTTCTTCTAATAGCTTTTCATAATGATATACAGGCTTCAGCGTAGTGTTTGGGAGTTCATCTTTATCAGTCATAATAATGTAAGCTTGTACAGTTGATAATTGTGATTGAATATTTTCAACAAGCGGTACGAGATCTTCATCTATAAGTAGAATTCGGTCTTCTGCGTGCTGAATAATGTATGAAATATGTTGAGGAGATAAACGAATATTAATTGTGTGTAAAACGGAAGCAATACCAGGAATAGCAAAATACGCCTCCACATGTCGATGATGATTCCACGCTAACGTTCCTACACGTTCGCCTTCCTTAATCCCAAGCTTTTTTAACGCACTAGAAAGTCTTCTCGTCCTTTCTCCTAGCTGCTTATACGTTAATGTCGTAATGGTATCATGTGTACGAGAAACAATTTCTTTCTTTGAGAATAACTTTTCTGCTCTTTCCATCATAGAACTAATTGTTAGCGGTACATTCATCATCATATTGGTTACATCCCCCTTTAAAGCGTTTTCATTTTTTCGTTTATTATAACAGACTTCCGCAAATGATTACGACATTTTTCTGTATTTTCTGAATTATTTCTTTGGAAATAATTCAGAACGATAAACTATCTACCTTTTTTCTTACTTTCTTTTTCAGTTTAAAAATAAAACGATTACTGTATTCCTTATTTTCTACTAAAATTCGATATATCTCCCATACTCCTAACACACGAACAAAAAGATAAACTCCGATTTGTTGTTATCAAAATAAAAAAACTCCTTGATTCATTTAAAGGAGTTTTTCAATGTAAGATATTTCATTGATTCATATATCCTTCTCTAGATATACAATATCTTTTTGTATCGCGATTCTTACCTTTAATAAACATATCCTTCTGAATTGTATATTTGTACTCCATATTCAAACGTTTCATTAATTTTTCAGATGCTTCATTTTCTGAATCACATCCCGCTTCAATACTATTAAGATGCAACTCATGAAAACCATAGTAGAAAAAAGCTAATGCAGCCTCCGTGGCTAATCCTCTTCCCCAATATTTTCGAGATAAGGCGTATGCAATTTCTGCTGTATGTGTGACCAAATCATATTTTATAAATCCACACGTACCTATAAGTTTTTTCTCCTCTTTTAATACAATTCCAAGAGGTGCTACTTGCCCTTCATTATATTGCCCCACAATCTCTTCTACATAGTTATATGTGTCACATAACGATCGATGAGCATCCCATACAGTAAAAGTTGTCATCTCTTTATCTGTAGCATACTCATATATATGTAAACTATCACTCATATTCGTTTTCCTTAACATAAGTCGTTTCGTATACAACGTTGGATATGACCATTTCTCAATGATCATAACGGCTTCTGCTTAAACTTTTCATAATGTCGTACTTTTAATAGAAGGATATTCCCGCAATCTGTACAAATATAAGCATCCACCGGTGAAGATGTGAACATCGTTTCCTTTTTCCGTATTTGTGCATATCCGACAAACTCACCTTCTCCTATGTTTTGAGAACCACAATTAGAGCATGTCTGCACGGTTTTTTGTTTCATGAGAGCACCACCTTTAATCTGTTTCCACTCCCTTCGACAGCTCACTTCCATTTCCCTTCCAAAAAACCTCTTATTCTCTCACATTTCAACAGGAATCTCAAAACAAAAATCGTATATGTACTATGAAATATATTTATTAACGGAGGAATTTTATGACTACTGTTATGACACTCGATATAGCAACAGAAATTGAAAATGCAGAAATTGATATGCTCTCTTCTAGATTAGAGAGACTACAAACAATAAACGGAAACCCAATGCAAGTGCAAATGAAAAAATTCGGTAGCGCCACTGCCTTTTCATCAAAAATAATTGCTGGTCCAGCTTTTAATACGGTAAAAGGTATTACAAATGCAGATGCGATTGATGCAATCATTTCTTATTATGAATCACTACAAATCCCTTGTCGTTTTGAAATTACCCCAGCACAAGGTACAACTGAATTATTTCAATACTTATCTCAAAAAGGGTTTTATCAATCTAGCTTCCATACTGCTTTGTATAGTATACCGAGAGAGGGTTCATCACTTCTTCCTTCTAATATTACAATACGAAAACTAAAAGAAAATGAGTTTGATATTTTTGCAGACATTTATGTACGTGGATTTAATATGCCATCCTTTACAAAAGATAGTGTGCGCCAAAATAATGAAATTCTTTACAATGAACCAGGGTGGCATTTTTTCATAGCTGAAGTCCAAAATATCCCTGCTGGTATTGGTGTCCTGTATATAAATAAGGGTGTCGCATCATTAGCTGCTTCTGCTACTTTGCCAGAATTTCAGCGTAAAGGCTGTCATACTGCATTAATTCAAAAACGAATTAAGAAAGCTATTGAATCCAATTGTACTTTAATAGTTGGACAAGCAAGGTTCGGTAGCGGCAGTCAAAATAACATGGAACGTGCTCACATGAAAATCGCTTATACAAAATCAATATGGACCGCAAAAGACATATTATAATTTACTTTATTTCTCCTTCCGTTACATTTTTAAACATTTTATGACAATTCCTTTTCTATCCTATTAATCATTTGAATATTCAAACTAGATTTGTTACGCTATTACTAGATACATCATTCAACTTGCAATATGAAAAGAGAATTCTAATCAAACTACAAGGAGGAGAAATGTATGACTAAACATGATCATGGTTTAAAAGAAAAAGTAGAAGGTGCCATTGATAAGGTAAAAGGTGAAGTAAAAGAAGTTGTTGGGAAAGTAACTGACAATAAAAAATTACAAGCTGAAGGAAAATGGGATAAGGTGAAAGGCACTGCTAAAGATACAGTTGGTAATGTGAAAGAAAAAGTACATGAATATAAGGAACATAAGAAAGAAAAATAAAAAAGAGCCCATCGGCTCTTTTTTTATTTCCCTTCATTTTTCTCTAACACGTATAAATCTTCTTCCATATTCGTTAATTTCTCACTTACAAGCTTTCTTGCATCTCCAATTGCTTGATTGTATGCAAATGGTCCAACTAATTTAATCATTTCTTCTATTAAACGCTCTGCTTGGAAACGCCCAATTTCATCTAGATCTTCTTCCATGAAAAATTGCTGAATTTGCGCTACAAGCTCTTCTTTTTTATCATTTGGTATTTTTATATTCATCATCGTTGTTACTCCTCTATATTTAAGATAATATCTTCCTTAACTCTACCATAGAAAAACGATTACCAGGACAGCTTTTTGTAACTCCTTCTAACTCCCTATGACCTAGTATATTTTCTTTCTTTATAGCAAATTGCTTCATAAACATTTTGCATAAAGAATATAATGCATTCACTTGCGGGGGAGTGGGATCGTATTTATCGAAATTTCCCGTCATACATATTCCAATTGTATGACGGTTATGGTCTTTCGCGTGCGCTCCAATATGTAAACCTCGCCCTTCCACTACAGTTCCATCCTTTTCGATAAAATAGTTGTAACCAATTCCGCTCCACCCCCTTACAGTTTGATGAAATTCATGCGTTTTATACACGTCCCATCCATCTTCAGCTGTATGGTGAATAATCAGTTTGTTTACTTTTTCTAAAGGAACTAATTCATCTTGAAATGTTAGATTGACACGTTTAATTTCCATTTGAACTGCCTCCTCTTAAAAATCAATCATAATAATCGTTTTATCATCTGGCCTTATTCTCTTTTCCGCTTCTAGCTCTTCAATAATTGCTATATATTCGTTTATACTATTCTTTCTTATATATGCAACAGTTTGTTCTAATGACCAATCTGGGTGAAATAACCCGTCTGAACAAATAAAAATCCCACTCACTTCATCTGTATGTAATTCACCATGTTGTAAATAATGTATCGCTTCTTTCATTCCATTTGCAACTGAATAACCATTTGGCATATTTGCAAGATAACGATTGTATTTTAACTGTTCTCGAACATCTTGAAAAACATATTCTTCTGGTACAGATAACCCTTTTTTACGATCTTCTTCCCTCTTCTTTTTTGCTCTTTTACTAATTCCTTCAACTGTGTCTTTCGTTAATACTTGCATCGTTCCATTTTGAAAAGTTGCGACAATCATACAGTCCCCAAGCTGCGCATATTCAATTTTCTCACCAACTATTTGGACTGCCGCGATACATGTGCACCACAAATGCTCTTTTTTTCTCGTGTCTACTTCATATTCTAACATTTTGCTTTGCAATACTTCATTTGCTTTGGCAACTGCAAATTGTAAACTATGATTCTCTCGTAATGCAGTAAAATAACTTGCAAATAAATGCGAAGCGATGTATGCTCCATTATGTCCCTTTTCATCACGAAACGGGACAAGTGGTGTTGCACCGTCACATACACCATAAATCTTTTTTTCTTTATTACAAAAATAAGAATCCTCACATTCTTGCTTCAACGGGCTTTTCTGTTGATATGTTTTTATCTTCACAACTGTATCCCCTTTCAAATGATAAAATACTCAAATTCTTTTGATTAATCTAATTTACCTAAATAAACTGTTTTTACCCAAAACTTTCAATATCATATATAATCTTGAAATAATATGAATTTTTCAGTGAAGGACGGGAAAGAAATGGTCAGATTCCTTGGTGTTATTATCGGTTCTATTATTATTGCGGTTGCCTTTAATCTTTTCCTTATCCCCCACAAAATTTTAAGTAGTGGAATTGGCGGAATTGCTATTATTTTAGGGATTGTAACCCCTGTAAACACAGGCATTATTAACTTTGTATTAAACTTACCTATCCTTATTTTAGGGTACATAGGTCTTGGAAAAAAAGTAATTTTTAACACAGTTGTCTCTGTAGTTGTATTATCTGTTGCATTATACTACGTTCCAGTAAAAGTCGTAGCAACAGATCCATTGTTATCTTCTATCTTCGGAGGTGTAATCGCCGGAGCTGGTATTGGTCTTGTTTTTAACTGTAATGGATCCACTGGTGGATTTGATATTATCGGTATGCTTTTATCCCGCAAGCGAGACATTAAACTTGGCGGATTCCTTATTATTTTAAATGCAGTCGTTGTAATAATCGCAGGATTCTTCTTCACCTGGGATGTTGCACTTACAAGCTTACTTTCAATTTATGTAACTGGTAAAGTAATTGATGCTGTTCATACAAAACATCGTAAAGTTACACTTATGATTGTAACAAATGAAGCAGAAAAAATGAAAAAACAACTTCTTTCAACTGTTGTACGTGGAATAACGTTACTTGATGGCGAAGGTGCTTATTCAAGCGAGAAAAAGCGTGTACTTATGACCGTCGTTTCTCGTGAAGAATTAGCAAGTATGAAACTAACAATTTCTGAAATCGACCCGAATGCATTCGTTAATATTACAGAAACTGTAGAAGTGTTAGGACTTTTCAGAAGAAGTTAAAGACTAGGTGGGAATCCACCTAGTCTTTATTTTGCATAAATTCAATTCGGTTTCCAAATGGATCTGACACGTAAAATCGAATTACATCTGGCCTTGCATAATCATCAATCACTTTAACACCTTGCTCTATAAGTGTTTGCTTAAATTCATTAATTTCATTCACATAAAAAGCTGGATGAGCCTTTTTAGCTGGTGTAAAGTTCCGCTCGACACCAATATGGATTTCTTGATTTCCGCATTTAAACCAACATCCACCTCGTTTTTTCAACTCTTCTGGCTTTGGAATTTCTTCCATACCAATCGTATTCCCATAAAAATCACGCGCCTCTTCTTCACACCCTACAGGTGCAGCTACTTGCACGTGATCAATCCCTTGAATATAATTTTTCATTTTCTCTCCCCCTCCTCTACCCTAATGTTATACGGAAAACAACCGTCTGTAACTTACAAAAGGTTTATAAAACAATATAAGCTCCCCTTATTACCATCCTGCATTCACCTTGCAAAAAATAAAAAAAACAAAATTTATTCTATAACTTCCATTTTTTATAGAAATACACATTACATCTATATTATAGTTATGAATAGACAAATCTTTTTAGATGCTATTTGTACGGAGGAACTATTATGAGTCGTAAAAAATATTCACCAACTCAAAAAAAACGTCATCCGAACATTTCTAGACGTTTGCGAAACCATATACAAGATCGTTCATTAACAGAAATGTACGCATCTCTGTTCGAACACAATCCTGATAGTATTATTTCATTAAATTTAGAAGGAGTTATTCTACATATAAATCCTTCTGCCGAAAGAATATTAGGTTACACTTCTTTAGAATTAGAACAGAAAAATATTACCTCTATTTTAGAAGCCCATATTTCTGAGCAAGTATTACAAAATATAAAGAATACTGAAGCGGATAATCAACAAGAGTATATCTTATCTATTTATCATAAAAATGGATTCTTATTAGATGTTGTGACAAAACTAGTTCCTATTTTTGTTCAAAATCGTCTTACTGGCGTATATGCTATTATGAAGCCGCTTGAAAAATCAGAAAGAATTGAGAATATGCTAAAAGAAAGTGAGAAGAGATTGCGTACATTAGTAAACTCCATGCCTGCGTTTGTTATTTTTAAAGATCATGAAGGGCGCTGGCTTGAGGCAAATGACTACGCACTTTCTTGCTTCAATTTCCATCATGTACCTTACCACGGGAAAAAAGATAGCGAACTCATTCAATATAATGAAGCATACCGAGAAGCTTTTTTACATTGTGAAGAAATTGATGAACTAGCATGGCAACAAAGACAAATTCTTCATGGCGAGGAATTTATTATACATAGAGATGATTTCGATCTAATCTTAAGTATATCAAAAGTCCCGCTTTATCATCCTGACGGTTCTCGCAAAGGTCTTATCGTGATGGGGAGAGATGTTACTGAGCTAAAAGAAACTGAAAAGTTATTACGAAAATCTGAGAAGCTCGCAGTAGTCGGACAACTGACAGCTGGAATTGCCCATGAAATTCGAAATCCACTCACTTCTCTAAAAGGTTTTCTAACGTTGCTCCTCCCTGAAATAAATGAGGAGCAAAAATGGTATATCGATGTTATGTTAAGTGAGATTTCACAAATGGAATCCATCACGAGTCAATTTATGGCGATGTCTAAGCCACAAGTATTATCTATCCAAACTTGTAACATACAAACTTTAATTGAAGAGGTAGTTACATTTATTTTACCGACTGCAATTATGCATAGCGTTCATATCATCATGGATCATTTTGATTACGTATATGATATTCAATGTGACGGTAACCAATTAAAACAAGTTTTTATAAACATATTAAAAAATGCGATAGAAGCGATGCCAAATGGCGGAAATATTTTCATCCAAACAAAACCATTAGAGGATAATTTCATCTTAATACGAATTATCGATGAAGGTTGTGGCATTCCAGAAGATCGTATCTCCCGTCTAGGCGAACCTTTTTATAGTTTAAAAGAAAAAGGCACAGGACTAGGATTAATGATGTGTTACAAAATAATTGAAGAACATCATGGTAAATTACACATTTCAAGCGAATTAAATAAAGGTACGATTGTTGATATTGAGCTACCACTTTCTTCATCTCATCTTGCAATCCAGTCTTAAATAAAAAAGAAGCATCTGCTAATCGTTAGCAGATGCTTCTTTTTTTAAAATGCTTTGTCATACCACTCTTTTGCTTTTTCTACTTCACCCATCGTTAATTGATGCCCTCGATTTTCCCAATGCATTGTTACATTCGCATTTGCATTTTCTAATAGTACCTTCAATTCCTCTGACTCTGCTGATGAACAAATTGGGTCATTTGTCCCAGCAGCAATAAACACAGATTTCCCTGCTAAATTTGCTAATTGCATTCCTCTTCTAGGTACCATTGGGTGATGAAGCACAGCACCTTTCAATGCATTTTCGTAATGGAATAATAAGCTTGCTGCGATATTTGCCCCATTCGAATAACCGATAGCTACAATGTTATTTCTATCGAATTTATATTCTTTAGCCGCTTCATCTAAAAATTCATTTAATTCCTTCGTACGGAAAATTAAATCCTCTTCATCAAAAATGCCCTCTGCTAATCGGCGGAAAAAACGCGGCATCCCATTCTCTAACACATTTCCCCTAACGCTTAATACCGACGCTTCCGAATCAACTATTTCTGCAAGTGGTAGTAAATCTAATTCATTACCACCTGTGCCATGAAGTAATAACAGCACTGGTTTTGACGTATCTTTTCCTTTTTGAAAAACATGTTTCATCATAATCCTTTTCCCCCTTCAATCACTTTAATCTAAATTTCTCACTTCAAATGGTAAAAGCGTTTGTTCAATCTGTTTTCTATGTTGTTCATATTGTTCCGGTAACTTTAATTCCTCCCCCATCGTCTCTAACGATTCATCATGAGCGAAACCAGGAGGATCTGTTGCAATTTCAAATAAGATTTCACCATGTTCTCTAAAATAAATCGCGTTAAAATAATTTCGATCTTGTACAGGAGTTACGTGATATCCAAAACGCGACACATACTCTTTCCAGTCTAGCTGATCAGCATCATCACTCGCTCTCCAGGCTATATGATGAACTGTACCAACGCCCATTTGGCCACGACCGATTGTTGATAATTTCAAATCAATAATATTTCCAATGTCAGCAGAAGAACGGAATCGAACAAATTCGCCCTCTTCTCCAATTTTTTCAAGACCCATAATATGTTCTAACAATTCAGCTGTTTTTTGAGGCTGTGCAGATAAAAGAACAGCACCTCCAAACCCCTTAATTGCTACTTCTGGTGTAACTTCTCCAAAACTCCAATTGTTTAATTCGCCTGCTTCTCTTTCAACTAATTCTATATGCAAACCATGCGGATCATCAAATTCTAAATACTGCTCTCCAAAACGAGTCATTTTTGTATACGAAACATCGAATTTTTCTAATCTATTTTCCCAAAACTCCATTGTACCTTTTGGTACAACGTAAGACGTAATTCCTACTTGACCGTCCCCAATAATACCTTGACGAGCACCTGCCCATGGGAAAAACGTAATAATTGTTCCAGGCTTTCCTCCTTCATTTCCAAAATAAAGATGGTACGTACCTGGATCATCAAAATTCACTGTTTGTTTCACTAAACGTAACCCTAATACACCAGCATAAAAGTCTACATTTTCTTGTGGATGCCCTACAATCGCTGTAATGTGATGGATTCCCATTGTTTTCTTTTCCATTTCTTCCACTCCTTTTTTATTTCATTATAAAAATTCTTTTACATTTAAATTCATTATTCATTTTGTCCATGCTGCAAAGTAAAATCCGTTATAATAATTTTATCTCGAATTCGAGATATTAATTACAAAAATACCTATTGGTGTCTAACCTATCAAATTATCTTGAACTCAAGATAATTTACAAAAAATATTCGTTCGATTTATAACCATAATATTTCTTCATTATGCATGTTATTTATCTCGAACTCGAGATTTATTATAAGTTACTTATTTTTTATTGTCAATAAGTCCTTACTTTCATTTTACATGTAAAAAGAGTAAACGCTATTCATCGTTTACTCTTTTTGCAAATCATTTCTTTTCTTCTTCCAGTACTGCTTCCATCTCATTAAATTCACGATGAACTGCCTTAACGGGTTCTTTCGTTAATAAACTTACAACGATAACAGTTAATAAACTACAGAAGAATCCAGGTACCATTTCATACATAGTCGCTTTTAAACTTGGAATTTGTACCCAAGTGATAACAACTAATGCACCGACAATCATCCCAGCAAGAACGCCCCATTTGTTCGTTCTCTTCCAATATAAACTTAATAAAATTGCTGGTCCAAATGCTGATCCAAATCCTGCCCAAGCATATCCAACAAGCGTTAAAATTGTATCACTCGGATGATACGCTAAAACAACTGCAATCATCGCTACAACTAATACTGACAGCCTACCGATAAATACAAGTTCTTTATCACTTGCATTACGACGGAAAAATGTTTTATAGAAATCTTCCGTTACTGCACTTGAAATAACAAGTAATTGTGAGGAAATACTACTCATAATCGAAGCCAAAATAGCTGATAATAAAAATCCTGTAATATACGGATGGAATAAAATATTTGAGAATGTTACAAAGACCATTTCTGGGTCTTGTAGTGTCGCATTATTTTTAGCATAATAGGCGATACCAATTAGACCAGTAAGCATTGCACCTATAATTGAAATCGTCATCCAACCGATACCGATTCTACGAGAAGTTTTTAAATCTTTAATAGAGGTAATTGCCATAAAGCGGACAATAATATGTGGTTGACCAAAATATCCAAGGCCCCATGCTAAAAATGAAATAATACCAAGTATTGTGGTCCCTTTAAACATATCTAAATGCGATGCATCGACTTGCTTAATCGTATTAAATGTTTCTGTTACACCACCGACATCCGTAAAAGCAACAATTGGCACTAGTACAAGCGCAATAAACATAATACAACCTTGCACAAAGTCCGTCCAACTTACGGCTAGAAAGCCACCAAATAGTGTATACGCAACAACGACACCTACTGTTACAAATAAACCAATTTTATAATCAAGGTTAAAAGAATTTTCAAACAAACGTCCACCTGAAACTAAACCAGCCGACGCATAAAATGTGAAAAATACTAAAATGACGATAGCGGAGACAAAACGAAGTATTTTCGTACGATCTTTAAACCGATTCTCTAAAAAGTCTGGAATCGTAATTGAATCATTTGCCACTTCTGTATACGTTCGTAAACGCGGGGCAATGATTAAATAGTTTGCATACGCACCTATTAATAAACCTATCGCAATCCATACACTTGATAATCCTGTTGCATACATCGCACCAGGTAATCCCATTAGCATCCAGCCACTCATGTCAGAAGCACCAGCTGATAAAGCTGTAACTGCTGGACCAAGTCCCCTTCCACCTAACATATAATCTGATAAATCGGATGTCTTCTTATAAGACCAATATCCGATATACAACATACCTGCCATATAAATAGCAAGCGAAACCATAATTTCAATCTTCACCAAATCTCTCCCTTAGTCCATAAGCCATTCAAAATTTCGAAAAATGACTTTTTCTATTTTCTTGTTTTCGCTTATGGTTCCCTACCTTAACAAACATTTTTTGTTCTTTCAAGTGAACGAGCACTTTTCATTACATGTGAAAACCTTTATAAACGCCTTTATCCCAGTGGATTACCCTGTTTTCAAAAGGAATTAAAATAAAAATATTCAGATAATTAAACGCCTTATTTTTTAATAAAAATAAGCCATACAAATGTATGACTTTTAATCTATTAAACACAGCTTACTATTTACTAGTAGGAAACAATTCTGAGAGAGGAACTACCCGCCCCATCTCGTCTTTAAATACAATATGCTCTCTCTTTAAATGACGCGGGCTCTTCACTCCCACCGCTGCCGCTAATGAAAATAAACTATATCTCATACTAATAATATAATTCATGACTCGCCACTTCTTCTCATACGGATCTAACGCTTTTTGATAATGCGGATTCGTCGTGGCTACACCAGATGGACATTGGCCAGAATTACATTGAAGGGCCATAATACAGCCGCTTGCCATCATAAATCCGCGGGCTGAACTTACAGCATCCGCCCCAATCGCTAAAGCAATCGCTACTTTATCTGGTGTGATTAATTTACCCGATGCAAATACTTTAAACTTGTTACGAACACCATAATGGTTTGCTGTATCAATAAATGTAAGTAATGCTGGAATAAGCGGCAGTCCCATACAATCTGCCATCGATTTATACGTTGCCCCTGACCCGCCTTCTGAACCGTCTATTGTAATAAAATCTGGATAAATGTTTAGTTCTTTCATTGTTTTTATTAAATCTTCCAAAGGCTTCTGCTGACCAATTACAATTTTCATTCCAACTGGTTTACCGCCGCTTTCTTGCAACTGTTGAATAAAATAAAGTGTATCCGCTGCATTCTTTAAAAATGAAAATCGATTCGGTGAATTAATCGTCTCTCCCTTTCGGACGTTGCGAACAAACGCAATTTTCTCATTTACTTTTTGCCCCTCTAAATGACCACCACGTATTTTAGCACCTTGCCCAAATTTCAATTCGAATGCTCTAATATTACTTTCTTTCACTTTCTCCATGAATTTTCCCATTGAAAAATTACCGTCTTCATCACGGTATCCAAATAACCCTGGACCAATTTGCGCAACGATATTCGCTCCTGTATGTAAATGTTCTGGAATAACGCCACCTTCACCCGTATTAATCCACGATCCGCCTGCCATTTTTGCTCCAAGACCACTCGCTAAAATATAATTTTCTCCAATCGCACCATAAGAAGTCGCAGATGCACCAAACATGCCATGTAGCTTCCACGGATATTTACGGTTCTCACCGACTATAATTGCATCATCTTCTTCGTACAGCCAAAGATTCGTTGTATCCGCTGTCAATTTTTCTCTTCTTGAAAATAACCCTTCTTTATGAATCACGTACTTTTTACCTTCTCGCTCTTGCGTGAGATTCACACTTAATTCCTCCGTTAATATCGGAAATAATGTATTAGCAATATAATATCCAGAAGCTTCAAAATCTCGTTTTGATCCAAAACCAAGTATTTCAGAGCGATATTTTGCTAAAAACATAACACTTTGAAAATCATAACGTGAGAAAGGCTTTCCATCCGTATCATGATCAAACCAATATTGTCGAAATTCAGGCCCTATCTTTTCCAGTAAGTAGCGCATTCTTCCTAAGTACGGATGTAATTTTAAAATAGAATGATGTGTTCGTTTTTTTATAAAAAATGTAATGATAAAAAAGACGATTAAAAGCAACATTAAAAATAGTAATATACTAATAATAACGAGTAGCGTTTCACTCATCCCGCTTCCCCCTATGAAATTCCATAATAAAAGGAGAACACTAGATGTGTTCTCCTTTTATCTTTATTCATACTAACGTAGCAAGATGCTCTTTCGCGTCATATTCAACTAAACTTTCAGCGTGTTTAATTCGATGAACAAAGTCTGGATTAGCAATTAACGGTCTTCCGAATGCCGCTACATCAATCGTTCCTTCTTGCAACGCTTCTTCGGCCTCTTTCGGATTTAAATTACCAACCCCAACAATCGTACCATCCCAATATTTTCTTACTAGTTGATGAAAATTCTTTCCGTCAGCAATCTCTTGGGTATAATTCATCGTTGAAGGATGGATCATCGTTAACCCAACCTCTTTAAACATATTTATGAACGTTTCAATTGCAAACTCAGGGTTTTCCCACATATAAGTAGGATTATCACCTTTGAAAGCAGAGAAACGAAGAAGTGTTTTATTAGCTCCAACAGCTTCTATTACAGCCGCCGTTACTTCTTTCATAAACGTTAACCTTTGTTTTAAATCACCGCCATATTTATCTGTTCGCTTATTCGCAAACTCATACGTAAATTGATCGATTAAATATCCGTGTGCACCGTGAATTTCTACTCCATCAAATCCAGCTTCGATTGCATTTTTCGCAGCTTGTGCGTATTGACCGATCACTTCTTGTATTTCTTCTAACGTCATTGCTTCTGGCGTATCAAACGGTTTACGAAAGCGTGGAACATTTCCCTCTGCAGCGATAGCCGACGGTGCTTGTGGCATTTGACCACCAATTATTTCATGATGACTCATACGCCCAACATGCCATATTTGAGCAATAATCGTCCCGCCTTCTTTATGTACTGCCTCTGTAACAGGTTTCCAAGAATCGATTTGTTCTTGTGTATAAATACCTGGTACTCCTGGGTTTCCTTTTGCTCTCGGACTAATGACAATTCCTTCTGTAATAATTAGTCCAATTCCATCTGCAGCACGTTTTCTGTAGTACTCCACTACATCCGCACCAACTACTCCAGTCTCATTATCTGCAAAGCATCTTGTCATCGGTGCCATCGCTATACGATTACGAAGAGACCAAGCTCCAACTTGAATTGGATCAAACAACTTTGTTTCTTCAACGTTTCCAAAAAATCCCCCAGCATTTACATTTGTTCCTTCATAAATACTCGCTGCTTTATTACTTGAACTTGTCATTTTTCTTCCCCCTAAAAAATCTTACTATAATCGCATCATACTTACTTTTAGATAGTAACGTCAATTTTTACGACTTTACAATAAAAAATTCGAATATCCAAAAAATAAAATACTTTAAATAATATTAAAAAGGTTTCCTTAGGAGGAAACCTTTTTTGTTGACCATATATGGCTGTCAATTCGTTTATCTCTTTAATAAAAAAACACCTTATCAATAGAAGTGAAAATGGTTCAGTATTCTTCTAAAAATAATAACTTATATACCTAAAACAATGAAAGCCCTACCTCTCTTTCATCCTTACGGCTCCTCGTCCGTGCCAGTGTGAATCAGGATTGCAAAAATCAAGTAACTATTTTATCGAAGTATTCAATTAAACTTCGAACATTCATAAATGAAATTAAAAAATAAAAATGGATTTGATTGTAGTAATAACAATAGAGGTAATGCTCTAAAAGTGGTTTGAAAGAGTTGAATGTCTTTGAAATGATAAATTTTCTATAATTATGTTCCCAAAAAATTCAAGATCTTTTTTGGGATATAATACATTATTTGTAATGAACCTTAACAAAAGCTTTTTATCTGATTTTCTGTGATACCTTCAATTAATCCCAGTTCACTAATCAAAAATTCATATGCGTTATCTAACATCTTCTTTTCGCTTGCATTAAGTGCTTTTTCTTTCTGTATACGCATTAAATCACGCACAACTTCAGCACCTTCTTGCATTTTACCCGTCTTTATTTTATCAGTGTTCAATTTATACCTTTGTTTCCACGTAAGTAATCTATCTGATTCCCCATGTTGAAAAATATCCATTATGTGTGCTAATGCGGTTATATCCGTAACTGGACGTATATTCGAATTCAATATTCTCCCTGCTGGAATCATTAGTTCCATATTACTAGCCGACATTTTTATAACATAATACTGTTGTTTTTCTCCTGAGATTTCCTTCTCTTCTATGGCTTTAATTATACCTGCTCCCTGCATTGGATAAACAATGTTATCGCCAATTTGAAACAAATAATCCACCTCCATATATGGTAACCTTCTCAAGCTTAACATACTTTTAGTTTTTTAGCAAAATTTTTATTTTATCATAAAATTATTTTACACGTCAACACTTCAGAAGCAAGAAATTAAATTTACACAATAAACTATAAAAATCGCAATTCCATTAACGGTTCCACACACATTCATTCTCTTTTAATACAAAAACACATCACTACATTTAAGTAGTGATGTGTTTTTGTTAAGGCATAAATAAAGATCTACTTTTCCGTCTATATACTAACTTGCTTACTAACCGTTTCCCTCGCTAAAAGAAAACTCATAATCACTTGCGCTGCTACTCTACTCGTCATATCTCTGAAATCAAGAGTTGGATCAATCTCTACTATATCCATCCCTTGAACGAGCGGTTCTTTACCAAGGAATTCAATCGCATCTAGTAAAGTCGTACTATCCATTCCACCAGGCCCAATTGCTGGACAACCTGGTGCAAACGCTTGGTCTAGCACATCCATATCAAGAGAAATATAAATAGAAGTCACACCTTGATTTCTTAATAATTCAATACTTTCCGTGATAATATCTTTTATTTCTCGCTCTCGTACGTCTTTCATTGTATACACTGTTACACCATGCTCTATTGCATATTCATGGTACGCACGTGCATTAGAAAAATTACGAATTCCAATTTGAACAAGTTGTTTCCCTGTAATGACATCATTTTCTAGTAAACTACGGAATGGTGTACCATTTGACGGGCCTCCATCATCTAAATTACGTAAATCATGATGAGCATCAAATTGAATAATCCCGACCTTTCCTTTACTGTTTGCAAAGCCTGTTATACTCGGAAAACTAATCGAGTGGTCACCACCAAGAACGATTGGTATCATGTTCGGATTTACTTTCGTTACATGACCAACTGTTTTCGCAATTCGGTTATGACTTTCTTTTATATCCGTCACATGCATCGTAATATCGCCGCAATCATATAAGACACTTTCTTTCATATCGTGTTCTTCTGTAATTGCATATGTGCTGTATGCATCTAACATCGCACGAATTGTCTTTGGAGCAAAACTCGCTCCTGAATGACTAATAGATGGTTTAGAAAGGGGTGCTCCAATTAAGGCAGCACCGAATATTTCTACACCTTCCTCCCAATCTTTAATCATCTCACTCCATTTTGTCACTTCACGATCAATAAACTTTGCGTTTTTCTTTAAATAGTGGCCGTGCTCCACGATTGTTCACCTCTTGTATATGCAATATTACCATTCTTCCATACTGTATTCACATGACTTACGCCGTAATGATACGGTACGTAAGCATAATTGTAAGCATCCCATAAAACTAAATCTGCCTTACGACCAACTCTAATTTTCCCAGCTACATCACCACGGTTAATGGCATATGATGAGTTAACCGTTACGGCATTCCAAACTTCTTCTGGTGTCATTTTCAATTTTAGCATCGCAATGCTCATAATAAGCTGAATATTTTCAGTTGGACAGCTACCTGGGTTAAAGTCTGTAGCTAACGCAACTGCAACACCTTCATCAATCATTTTACGACCGCGAGCAAAGCTTTCTTTATTTAAATAGAAAGTTGTTCCTGGTAATAATGTTGCTACTGTATTCGAGTTTGCAAGCATTTCAATCCCTTTATCAGAAGCGCCAACTAGATGGTCTGCTGATGCTGCACCGATTTCTGCCGCTGCTTCCGCACCACCAAGAGGGTCGATTTCATCTGCATGAATTTTCACATCAAAGCCAAGCTCTTTCGCTTTTAATAAAAATTCTTTTGATTCTTCTACTGAGAACACACCTGTTTCACAGAAAATATCAACGAATTCCACCAATTGTTTCTCTTTCATTTCTGGTAATAGGTCTAACATCCATTGTAAAAATTCTTTCGATCTACCTTTATATTCTTTCGGAACTGCATGAGCACCTAAAAATGTGGAAACTAAATCGATCGGATGCTCTTTTTGTAATTGTGCAGTTGCCTCTAATTGTTTCCATTCCGTCTCATCATCTAATCCGTAACCACTCTTCGCTTCTACAGTTGTAACGCCGAAAGATAACATACGGTCTAAATGGAATTTCGCTTTTTGAACAAGTTCTTCTTTCGATGCTTGTTTCGTTGCATTTACAGTTGAAAGAATACCTCCGCCTTGTTCTAAAATTTCTAAGTACGGAACTCCTTGTAATTTTAGCGCAATTTCATTTTCACGAGATCCACCAAATACAAGATGGGTATGCGGATCAACAAGACCAGGAGAAACCATTTTCCCCCCGCAATCAATAACTTCTTTCGCTTGTAATCCTTTCGCTTCTTCCGCTGTTCCAACGAAAGTGATTACACCATTTTCAATTCCAACCGCACCGTTTTCGATAACAGGAAGCGTGTTCATCGCTTCTCGTCTTAACAAGCCATCTTCTTGATCCATTGTTAGTAATTGACCGATATTGATTAGTAAAGTGTCCAGCATGTTTTCTCCTCCTTATTTCATCATTGGAATGTTAACGCCTTTTTCTTTCGCAGTTTCCACAGCTAAGTCATACCCTGCATCAACGTGACGAACAACACCCATACCAGGGTCAGAAGTTAATACGCGCTCAATACGTTTTGCTGCTGCTTCTGTTCCATCTGCAACGATAACCATTCCCGCATGAAGTGAATAACCCATACCAACGCCACCACCGTGGTGAACAGATACCCAGCTTGCACCGTTTACACTATTAATTAATGCATTTAAAATTGGCCAGTCAGCTACTGCATCACTACCATCTTTCATCGCTTCTGTTTCACGGTTTGGAGATGCTACTGATCCACAATCTAAATGGTCACGACCGATAACGATTGGTGCTGATAATTCACCATTTGCAACCATTTCATTAATGATGCGACCAAATTTCGCACGCTCACCGTAACCTAACCAACAAATACGTGATGGAAGTCCTTGGAACTCAACTTGTTGACGTGCCATACGAATCCAGTTACATAAATGTTCATTATCAGCGAACTCACGTAAAATTACTTCGTCTGTTTTATAAATATCTTCTGGATCACCAGAAAGCGCTACCCAGCGGAATGGCCCTTTTCCTTCACAGAATAATGGACGAATAAATGCTGGAACGAATCCTGGGAAATCGAAAGCATTTTTCAAACCTTCATCGAAAGCAACTTGGCGAATGTTATTTCCATAATCAAATGTAATTGCGCCTTTTTCTTGCATCGCAAGCATCGCTTCCACATGTTTTGTCATACTTTCTTTTGATAATTGTACGTAACGTTCTGGATCTTCTTCACGAAGTTTCGCTGCTTCTTCTAATGTGTAACCTACTGGAATATAACCGTTTAATGGATCATGAGCAGATGTTTGATCTGTAACTAAATCTGGCGTAATATTACGCTTCACTAGTTCTGGTAAAATCTCTGCCGCATTTCCTAACAAACCAATTGAAATTGGTTCTCTCTTCTCTTTATACTCGTTCGCAACAGTTAATGCTTCTTCTAATGATTCTGTATACATGTCACAATATCTCTTTTCAATACGACGATCAATGCTGCGCTTATCAACATCAATAGCAATAACAACACCGCCGTTCATCGTTACAGCAAGAGGTTGTGCACCACCCATACCACCTAAACCAGCAGTAAGTGTTAATGTACCTTTTAATGAACCGTCGAAATGTTGACGAGCTGCTTCACCAAATGTTTCATATGTTCCTTGTAGAATCCCTTGTGTTCCAATGTAAATCCAGCTACCAGCTGTCATTTGTCCGTACATCATAAGACCTTTTTTCTCTAGTTCTCGGAAGTGATCCCAGTTTGCCCATTTTGGTACTAAGTTTGAGTTCGCTAACAGAACGCGAGGTGCATCTTCATGTGATTTAAAAATGGCAACTGGTTTTCCTGATTGAACAAGTAACGTTTCATCGCTTTCTAACGTTTTTAATGAATCTACAATCGCCTGATAGCTTTCCCAGTTACGAGCTGCACGGCCAATTCCGCCATACACAACTAATTCTTCTGGTTTTTCAGCAACTTCCGGATCTAAATTGTTCATTAACATACGAAGTGCAGCTTCTTGCACCCACCCTTTCGTTTGTAACTCTGTACCTCTTGGCGCGCGAATTGTTTGTTGTACTTTTTCCATTTCAATCTCTCCCTTTTCTCGTTTTATAGTGCTGCGTTTACATCCAATCTTTCTTTTATCGAATAATTCGTTTTTAACCAATGTGCAATATTTTCAATATCCGTTGAGAAGATGCGATCATTTGTAATAGATGGTACTTGCTGACGCCCTTGATGGTAGAAGCTCTTCGTCACTGTACTCATGTTTTCAATCCCGCGATATTCTGCCGCTTGCATCGCACAAATCATTTCAATTGAAAGAACACGTCTTACATTTTGAATAATTTGATGTGCATGACGTGAAGCGATTGTTCCCATACTTACGTGATCTTCTTGGTTAGCTGATGACGGGATTGAATCAACACTCGCCGGATGTGCTAACGTTTTATTTTCAGAAACTAGTGACGCTGCAGCATATTGCATAATCATTGCACCAGACTGAAGTCCTGGTTCTGGACTTAAAAATGGCGGTAAATCGTTTAACTGCGGATTTACTAAACGCTCAATACGACGCTCTGAAATGTTTGCAAGTTCCGCCATTCCTACTTTTAAGAAGTCCATCGCAAATGCAATCGGTTGACCATGGAAATTACCACCTGAAATTACTTTTTCCCCGCCATCAAAGATTAGCGGATTATCTGTTGCGGCATTCATTTCAATTTCTAATTTTTCTTTCACATAATTCAAAACTTGCCAAGAAGCACCGTGTACTTGCGGGATACAACGAAGTGAATAGGCATCCTGTACACGTAGTTCTCCTTGTTTTGTTGTTAACTTACTATCATGAAGAATGTCACGAATTCTGCTTGCTACATCCACTTGCTCTTTATAGCCACGTGCTTTATGAACATTTTCATCAAATGCATCAATAATGCCTTGTAACCCTTCAATTGTCATCGAAGCAATTAGTTCAGCTTGATATGCCGTTGCTTCTGCTTCTATATAAGAAAGAACTCCTTGTGCTGTCATCGCCTGCGTACCATTAATTAACGCAAGACCTTCTTTCGCTTCAAGTTCAATTGGCTCAAGCCCTTCTTCTGTAAGAGCAACCATTGCATGAACGCGTTTCCCCTTATAGAACACTTCACCTTCGCCTAATAATACGAGCGCAAGATGAGATAAAGGTGCTAAATCTCCACTTGCACCAAGTGAACCTTGTTGCGGAACGACTGGATGAATTTTACGATTTACAAACTCAAGAAGCATATTTACAACAAGCGGCCTTACGCCTGATACTCCTTTAAGCATCGTGTTCGCTCGTAAAATTAACATTCCGCGCGATACTTCTTCCGGGAATGGATCACCTATCCCACATGCATGTGACTGAATTAAATTATGTTGAAGTGCCTTTACATCATCTTTTTGGATAAGCACATCACTAAACTTTCCAAATCCAGTTGTAATACCGTAAACGACTTTTCCGTCCTCTACAATTTTCTCAACTACTTCGCGGCACTCCGCTACCTTTTGCATACTAGTTGGACAAGCTGTTACACCTTCTCCTTCCAGTAATAACCTCTTCATTTCTTCAACTGTCAATGTATGTCCTGTTAACGTAATCATCATTTTTCCTCCTTAAAAAGGCAAAAGGGGACCTTATCTTTTTAAGACAGACTTCTGTCCTAAAAAAGTAAGGCCCCCTTCTAACTAATAGACTATGGGCAAATCATATGTGATTAATTCCTAAACCAATCGCCTCATGCTCAGATCCTTTTACAGGTGCACCAATCGTTCCATATAATGCAACAGCAACCCATTCGCCTTCTTTTTTCCCGTCGTATGGTGTACCGCGCACAATCGCAAAACGAAGTCCTACTGTACGAAGAACGTCTGCTAACTGAATTTGACCTCTCGTCACTCCGTACAAAGCTTCCATAATTGCATGATAAAGTGCATGTGTTTCTCTGTAAACGTCTGTTTCAATAACTTGGTTGCTTTTAGCCGCTGTTTCCATTGCTGCGACAACCTTTTGCGAATTCATCGAACCCACTTTCCCCGTACAATACTTCCAACCTTTTGGAATGGATAATACAGGACTTTCATTCTCATCCGCAAGTGCCAACAGCATGGCCATACGACCAATTCGATGTGTTCCTTGAAGAAGCATGTGACTCTCTCATTTCTTTTGAATTATTTGAATATTACTTAATTTAAGAATATATGAAAACGGTTAAATCGTCAATAGTTTAAAATCATATTCAAACATTTTTTTCATCCCCCTAATTTTGTGTACACAAATGATTTACACAAAATTTCCAGACGTGCTATAGTCTCACTAACAGATGCAAAGGGGCGAAATTTCAGTGACAAAACGAAAAGATATTCATTTTCGAATTGAAGAGAAATTACTTGAAAGGTTTGAATCAGCACTCCATTACGAAGGTTTAAAGAAAACAGATGTATTAACACATGCAATCCAACAATTTTGCACAAAGGTGGAATGTGACAAAATGAATGATGTAAAACGTCAATATAACGTTAGCAACCATTTACAAACACGCATCGACACACATACACATTACGAAGAAAAACACGTAGATTTAGATAAGATCGTCATTGAACATTTACACCTTCAAGGGGATGAAAACATATTAGAGGTTGGGTGCGCTAGTGGAAAATTCCTTTCCCTTTTACAAACAAATGGTCATAAAGGCCCATTAACCGGGTTTGATCAATCCGAAGCTATGCTTGCTGAAGCTGCTAAAATAAATAACTTAATAGAATGGAAACGAGGGGACGCTAGTAAACTTCCTTTCGAAACAAATTGTTATGACCTAATAATTGCAAGACATATGTTATACCATGTGAAAGATGTTGAAAAAACAATTCAAGGCTTTTATAAAGTCATTCGTTCTGGCGGAACACTTTTAGCTACAACAAATTCTAAAGTTTCATTACCTCGTATAGTTGAAATGTGTAACAACATGCTTGACGCATTTGATCTAGCGAAAACATCACCAGCAGTCTCTCCATTTTGTTTAGAAAATGGTAAAGAGATAGTAGCATCTGCTTTTCCAACGGTTGAAGAAACAGTTATTCATAATGCGCTCGTTTTTCATCATGCTACCCCAATAGTAAACTATATTTCCAGCATGTTTCCATCGTTAAATATACCCGATAATATGTATCTTCAAGCCGAGATGAAAGAATGGCTAACAGAAGAAATCAACAAGGAATTATCGCTCCATAACGGTATATGGCGCGATCCAAAAACGTTAGTAATTTATCGGTGTAAAAAAGCTAGCATTTGCTAGCTTTTACACGTTTTCTCGTAAAAGTTTCTCCATTACTACATTGCCTTTACCACAATAAAAATCTGTATTATGTTCGTCTGCCACTCCAAAATAAGAGGCAATCGCTATTCCAAATGGTACAAATGCATGCCCTTGTGCTGTAATGATATTTGAGTGTTGCACAACTTCTTCATACACGAAATTTTCTACTGGAAAACAATCGAATTTTTGATAATCTATAGTCGCAGTATAAGAAATCCCTTTAAATAACCCTGCTTTTGCTAGCGCATACGGTCCAGCACAAATTGCCGCCACTAATTTTTCTTGTTCGTGAAATTGACGAATGACTGAAAAAAGAGATTTCGCATCTTTCAACTGTACTTCTTCTCCACCTGGAATAAGTACCCCCTCATACTCATCTACACGTACTTCACTTACTTCTATATGTGGTTGCACTTGCAAACCTGTTTCACTTATAATCAATTCTTTTGTTAAGCCCGCTGTAATGATTTCAAATTTATTTTTCAGCAATGCCGTCGCTACTGTTATTTCAAACTCCGCAAATGTTGGGTATACAAATAAAAGTATTTTTTTCATAGCCCTCTCTCCTTTAACCAGTCCATAAAATATACCTCTAAATCGTCAACTGTTAATCTATTTGTGTCCACATAAGTTACAGGAAATTGTTTATACCAGTCTTTTTCAGTTTCTGCTAATTTAAATTGCTCCTCAAATGTACTTCTGTTTCTTGTTCTATCATTATTTTTTCTATCATATACATTCTTTTTCGTAACATCTAAGTAAAAAATCACATCCGAACGGCATTCTCTTAATTTATATAATTCATCTTTCAATTCAGTTTCTATATCCCACTCTTCTCCTATACTCGTTGGATAAAAGAGTGTAAAAAACTCAATGTCTTCTGGTCCGCGATCAAAAATTACGACTGAATCTTTCACATTTTGAAACTCCTTTATTTTTGCTTCCATAAACATTTTTTGATTCATAATAAACCCTACTTTTGAATTCATATCTAAATTCAATTTTTTTCGCTTCTCTACAATTGGATATGGATTTTCATATATAACTCGAAACCCTCTCTTTTCTAACCTTTTTGCTAATGTTGTTTTTCCGCTAGCCATCGGCCCTTGCAGTGAAATTACGTATGTCACACCTCTCATTCCCTTACACTTTAGTACACCTATAATATACAGAATCTTGAAAACTCTCAACATTATATATATCATCTTGTTTCTTATTCTTATCTAACTTATAATGAAAAATAGAGATTATGACGGACGCATCAATAATGTAAGCTTGGAAATCCAAGCTTACATTATTTTTTGCTTTCCCTTTTCTAATAAAAAGAGTATACTAGATTAGAACGTATGTTCTTAATAATTACATACAGTAAGGAGATAGAACAATGGTATACGACACAAAAGCAATTTCTTGGAATGAATCTTTAAAACAACTTCAACGCCGCTATACAAACAAACAAGTTGACCGAAAAGAATTTGAGGATATTGAACTGATGGAATTCTTCCGCGATAACGACTACATTTCTTTACCTACACACATAAGCGGCCTATCAAAAACACGTTTTACTTCTTACTCTATTTTCACAACTGAAGATAAAGATCGTAAAGTTGGCACATTAATCATTGAATATGTAGAAGATGATAATAATAATTTACATGTGGAACAACTATACTTTGTTTAAATGATAACGCTTGGTCAAAATGACCAAGCGTTCTTGCTTTCTATGAATCTCACTGTATATAATATGAATAAAAGAAAACCGCTATCATTAAGGGGGGATATGCTTGCTCGAAGGATGGTTCAGTTGGTTCATTGTATTATGGACGGTTATTTTATTAGGGCTTATGTCTATCGGTGGATACTTTATGTTCAGAAAATTTTTAAAACGTTTACCAAAAGAAGACGGCATGTCCATTTTGGATTGGGAAGAACACTACATAAATAAAACGAGACATTTATGGGCTGACGAACAAAAACAATTGTTAGAAGAGCTTGTAAGTCCTGTTCCAGAACTATTTCGCGATGTTGCAAAATCAAAGATTGCTGGAAAAATCGGGGAACTTGCATTACAAGAAAATGCCTCTCAAATTACACAAGACTTAATTATTAAAGGATATATCATTGCCACACCAAAGCGTGATCATAAATTTTTAATTAAAAAACTACAAGAAAAAAAGATTGATTATTCTAACTATCGATCTTTACTCGCAAAGTAACTTCATATTATTTTCGATAAAAAAGACAGCGCCTTTGACGCTGTCTTTTTATTTGGTACATATACAGTTTTTAAGTTAGCTTCATATCTTTTTCATTATAAAAACCATCTTCTTTTTCCATTTCCTTTTGTAATTTCGTAAAGGAACGGTACATGGCAATTCTCCATGACACAATCATCGCGAACGCCAGTAAGAAGAACATGCCACTAAGTTGTCCTAAATCAAGAGATTGGCTTAAGTATGTTTTAAATACAATCCGCACGACAAGTAATCCAATTAATATAAAAACAAACGCTTTTGAACGCTTCAAATAAATCTCTTGTCCTCTAATTTCAAATTTAGATGTTTTAATAAGAAAAATAGAGAAAAACAAACCGACGCCAATTGCTTCTAACATTTCCGCTGGAGTTAATCGAAATTCAGGAAAAACATACATCAATGCTCCCGTGCTCATAAAAAATGGCGGAAGTATAATTTTTTTCAATGTTGCAGGTTTCTTAGCTGCTTTTAAACGAATAAACATCGCACCGACAGCCATACAAACAGCAACGATACTTGATAAAAGAACTATGTTCATATTTTCTCATCCTTTTTTGTGGCTATATGCAAAATATACTTTCATTATATGCTTTTCCGTTAGTATTTCCAACATTTTCGCAGAATAATACTAAAAACCGGTAAAACCACCAAATAAACTTGAGAAATATACGATAATTTTCGTCATCCAGTTAAAGTATAGGAAGACCCCCATAACAATCATAATATATCCTCCGACTTTCATGAAGGCCATACTATTTCTTTTAATCCAAGACATTTTCGTAATAAAGAATGACAGTACGAAAAACGGGATAGCAAATCCAAGTATGTAAGCAATCATGTAAATCATTGCTGATTCTGGGTTTGTTGCTGCTAATCCAATTACGGACACTAGAATTGGTCCGGTACATGGCGTCCACCCTGCTGCAAAGGCTAATCCAATTAGTACTGATCCAAAATAGCCACTTGGACGATTTTTAAATGTAAATTTACGGTCTTGCATTAAAAATTTCGGCTTAAACACCCCGACAATAATTAAGCCGAACACGATGATAAATATACCACCTAACTGTCTGATTAAATCTTTATAGTCAGTAAAGATTCCTCCAATAAAACTTGTACCAAATCCAATTGCAATAAATATAATTGAAAATCCAAGTAAGAAAAACGCTGTATGTATCATACTTCTTTTGCGAAGCATTGCATTTTCTTCTTTCAATTCAGAAACCGACATACCTGTTATGTACGATAAAAATGCCGGATAAAGCGGTAAGCAACATGGGGAAATAAATGATAAGAACCCGGCGCCAAACGCTAAAAAAATACTAATATCTTGCATCATTCCACTCCTCTCCCTAAATATTGTAACAAAAACACATAAAAATACTATGAACAATTCGTGAAATCACTTTTACAACGTGGCAATAAGAAAAACCGTACTTCCTCACAGTTTCTAATAAAACGTTTTCATTTCCTTCTATTATATAGAAAAAACTCAAATGGATTATGAAAACTCCTTTAATTGTCATTACCATAACAAAGGTAACATAGTTTCTCAAATAATTAGCACGTTACTAGTACGTCTATATACATATTGGTTTAAAAAATATTTTTTCAAATGCTGGCTCTATACAATGCAAAGTTGATTTTATAATACTTCTACTATTAATAATTTCAAGATTATGCATAAATATCATACTTTTATTATTATTCTATAAAATGTCATACTTTTCTTTCATTTGACCCTTTATTTCTAATTTTGTATACTTCCCTCTAGTTATATATTTTCGATACGGAACAACTTCATATAGATGGGAGGAATTTTTCATGCTTCGTTATTCTCTTTTAGTTTTATTAGGAGCGTGTAGTTATGGAATTTTAGCTATTTTTGTTAAGCTTGCATATGCAGAAGGATTTTCACTTGGAGAGGTAATTGGCAGCCAATATTTGTTCGGTTGGATTATTTTGCTTGCTATTACACTTCTATTTTCTAGACATCGCGTTCCTTTAAAGCAAGCATTACTTTTATTCGTTGCAGGAACATCTGCAAGTTTTACCGGAATTTTTTATTATGCTTCATTAAAAACTGTACCAGCTTCTATTGCAATTATTCTTTTATTCCAATTTGTTTGGGTCGGAATTATCATTGAAGCAGTCGCAACAAAAACATTACCTTCAAGAGAAAAAGTTATTTCTGTTATTTTCTTACTTGTAGGGACATTTTTATCAAGTGGTTTACTTGAACAATCAGCAGGTGCTTTCGATACGACTGGGATCATTTTAGGTTTATTATCTGCTGTTACATTCGCAACATACATTTTCGTGAGCGGAAAAGTTGCTGTTGAAGTACCTTCATTACCGCGCGGTGTTCTCTTAATGACTGGTGCTTTAACTTTAGTCATGATTGTATTCCCACCAACATTTATTTTTAATGGTGCCATTTCTCAAGGTCTTTGGAAATACGGTTTAGGATTAGGAACATTTAGTATCGTAATTCCATCTATTGCCTTTACAATCGGTATTCCAAAAATCGGTTCTGGCTTAGCAACTATTCTTGGTGCAGCGGAACTACCAGTTACAACAATTATGTCCGTATTCGTTTTAAAAGAGGCTGTACTATCTTCACAATGGTTCGGTGTATCACTTATTTTAATCGGGATTGCAATCCCGCAAATTGCATACGCAATGCGTGGACGTTATCGTAAACATCATACGCATAAAAAAGTCGCAGCATAAAGCGAAACTTTAATTAGTTGAACCAATCGGACTGCCCATTAATACGGGATAAACGAGAGAGGATTTTCATTTGAGAATCCTCTCTTTTATTGTTGTATACTTATGATAAATATTTTGCTGAAGAAAGAAGGCATACTACATGGTATCTATTTCAAATCAACTAAAAGAAAAACTTATTTCCATCCGTCGACATTTACATGAGTATCCAGAACTATCATATGAAGAGTTCGAAACAACAAAAGCAATAAAAAATTGGTTAGAAGAAAAAAACATTACTATCATTGACTCCAATTTAGAAACAGGAATTATCGCTGAAGTGTCTGGTAATAAAAACGGGCCAATTGTAGCAGTTCGTGCTGATATTGATGCCCTTCCTATTCAAGAAGAAACACATTTGTCCTATGCATCTAAAGTACGAGGAAAAATGCATGCTTGTGGACACGATTTTCATACAGCTGCCATTTTAGGTACTGCTTTCTTATTAAAAGAAAGAGAATCTTCCCTAAATGGAACGGTTCGCTTCATATTCCAACCAGCTGAAGAAAGTAGTAATGGCGCTTGCAAAGTTATTGATGCTGGACATTTACGTAATGTGCAAGCGATTTTCGGCATGCATAATAAACCTGATTTACCAGTAGGTACAATTGGCATTAAAGATGGTCCACTGATGGCTGGAGTTGATCGATTTGAAATTGAAATTCACGGAGTTGGTACACACGCGGCTGTACCAGATGCTGGCGTAGATCCTATTGTCGCATCCTCTCAAATTGTGATGGCACTGCAAACAATTGTAAGCCGAAATATAAGTTCATCTCATAATGCGGTTGTTAGTGTTACAAATATTCACGCAGGAAATACGTGGAACGTAATTCCTGAAAAAGCTACGTTAGAAGGAACGATTCGCACGTTCCAAGCTGAAACACGTGAAAAGATTCCAGCACTCATGGAGCGTATTATTAAAGGTGTATCTGATGCATTAGGTGTAAAAACGAAATTCCGTTTTTATTCAGGTCCTCCTGCTGTTCACAACGATAAAGCTCTTTCAGACTTATCTACTCAAGTTGCCACAAAGATGAATCTTAATATCATCTCGCCTAGTCTATCAATGGCTGGAGAAGATTTCTCATTTTACCAACAGGAAATACCAGGTTCATTCGTCTTTATGGGAACGAGCGGTACACATGAATGGCATCATCCTGCTTTTACAATTAATGAAGAGGCACTGCCTATAAGTGCAGAATACTTTGCTTTACTAGCCGAAAGAGCACTTAAACAATTCTCATAAAAAAAGCCGTTCAAAGTGCATCTCAGCACCCTGAACGGCTTTTCTTATTAAGTTAAATCACGTTTTAAAAACACAGTATATGAAATACATAAAAATACGAACAAATAAAGTAGCAACATACATGATGCAAACGGGAATGTTACTCCATCAATAAAACTTCCGTTCTTTGAAATACTATATAAATCTGTGTTTGCTGGCAATAAATATTTCGCCCAGTTATATCTAGTGGCTGCTAATAACGCAATATTGCCTGATAAAGCAAGGAATAGTGAAATACCAATTGCACCTCCACTAGATCTCGTTAACACAGAAATCATAAATGCAAACGATGCGTACACAACCGTTGGTAACCACGATAAAACATAATATTTACTTGCTTCTACAAAAATGTTTTGTTTTATTATATTTCCATCTTGGAAAATAAACTCACTCCATGCAGGCTGTTGGAATTTATAAATAACAAGTCCACATAAAGCGGAGAAGATCATATTAAATATAAATAATAAAGCTGCAAATATAACGATTGCTAAAAATTTTGCTGTTAAAATTTTAAAGCGACTCGCTGGTCGTATCGTTAAAAATTTATATGTTCCCCAGCTATATTCATTCGCAAAAATTGTACTTGCATACACGAGGATAAATGGGAGCAAAATTGGAAATACGATAAAACCTGTATCTCTCATGAAAGAAAGTGGAGAACTGCTTGCCGGTGCTGTATCCGTATCTAAATGCTTCATCTTAAGCTGGTATTCTTTTACAAGCTCATCCCCTGATTTTTCTGCTAAAATAGCTTCTTTTTTCATGCCAAGCTTTTTCTCAATTTCTACAGTTCGTTCTGTATAATCTACTTTCCATCCTTTTGTTTCCGGTTCAAAATACTTTACCGTAACCCATCCTAATCCGATTATTAATACTGCAATAACTGCAAATGGAATAATCGTTCGCTTCCGCTTAAATATTTTATACAGTTCGTTATATACTAAATTAAACAATATCTTTTCCCCCTGTTAATTCTAAAAATTGCTCTTCTAACGTTTTTCTTTCTTCATATACACGATACACTTGAATATTTTTCTCAAGCAATGTACGAATAACATTTGGGATTTCTTCATCTTTTACATTAATAAGTAATTCATTATCTTTTACTAAAACATCATGCCCTAATATTTCTGCTGCTTTATTCGCATCATCTACACGTATACGGATCGTCTCCATCTCTTCGCTTTGGCTATGCTGAATATTTTGCGTAGCCACATATTCCCCGTGCTGAATAATGATAACTCTGTCACACATTAATTCAACTTCTGAAAGTAAGTGACTTGATACAAGTACAGCTTTTCCTTGTTCATGTGCAATTTTTTTTATGTACATTCTCATTTCATGTATTCCACTAGGGTCTAATCCATTTGTCGGTTCATCTAGTATCAACACGTCTGGATCGTGAATAAGTGCCTGAGCGATTCCTAAACGTTGTCTCATGCCGAGTGAATACGCTTTTACTTTGCGATCAATTACTTGTCCCATCCCTAACAATTTCACTACTTCATCGATACGTTCTTCGGTCACATTACCATTCATTCGTCCGAAATATGTTAAATTTTCATAGCCGCTCAAAAAAGGATAAAATTCAGGTGTCTCAATTACCGCTCCAATTTTCGCAGCTGTTTTTTCGAATTGCTGTTTCACAGATTGACCATCAATCCATACTTCACCTTCTGTCATACGGATCATACCAACCATCATTCTCATTAAAGTCGTTTTTCCAGCACCGTTTGGTCCGAGTAAACCGACAACCTCGCCTTTTTTCACTTCAAAACTAATATTTTGTACAAGTGTCTTTGATCCGATTCGCTTCGTTAACCGATCGACTTTTACAATTGATTGTTCATTTGTCATTCTATACAACCTTTCCTTCCCATTCTTTGTCAGGTCTTTTCACTGTAACATGATTATTTTTATGTGTAAAATGGAAAAAGGCATGATTTCTCATGCCTTTTTCTTGAAATGCAACGAATTTTTATCTTGTAAACTTTGAACAAATCGAAAACATTGCACCATCGATAATAGAAGGATAACAATCATAATTATACTCACTACTACTATTGCATATATTGTAATCGGTGCACTATTTATCCCTTGTATTCCTGCTATTCTTATAAAGATAATCGTAAATAATTTTAAAAATAACATCCCATTAACTAATCCAAAAACAAACGCTGCTCCATAAATGAATAATTGCTCCTGACATAATAAACATAGTACTTCTTTTCTTTTTATATTTTCTGCTACATAAGATGTAAACTCCTCTCTCCTCACTAGCAAAAGGGAGTACATCATTTTATATGTAGTAAAAATACATATGAAAATTAGTACAATAAACAGTGTGTAAAAATACATTTGAAATACAAATGCATCCCCTACTTTCAAAATAGCTCCTTCATTAAATTGTAACGATATCATAAAAAACAAAATCATAATACTCATAGCAATCCACATAAATTGCTTCATCCTTTTGGTAGCAAATGTTCTAATATTTTTTCTCGCTAACCGACATAAAGACATAAAATTCTTCCCCTACCTTATTACATACGCATTCTATACTACTAGTGTATAAAAATATGACATTTTAAACATCGCACTACAATCGGAATTTCTTCTAAGTCTTTAGTCCTAGAAAACGAAATGATAAAAAATCACATTTAGAATATAATTGTAAAAAGGAGGAGATTGCATGCGTATAAAATTACTATCAATCTTGTTTTTATTATTACTCACAAGTTGTAGCAAAATAAAAAACAATGAAGTTGCCATTGTTGAGCCATACAAATTAACAAAAGAGCAAGCTTCTATTTTACAAATGACTCCTTTTCAAGAAGGAAATAGCATGTTTTATAACGTTACGCTTAAAAATGATAAAGATGAAATAAATGCTACAATTGATTATTATAACAATGGTAAAAAAACAAAAGAAATTGCTAATATAGCTACCTCACATTTTTCAAAAAAGAAAGTAAAGCTTTCTTTTTTACCACCACATTTCCAATTCGATAAAGATATACAAGAAAAAAGGCAGTGGTATATGAATATTGAAGGTGCTTCAACGCTTGTTCATGAAGAAGCACCACCAAGCGTAAATAGCTCCGCAACTACTACAATCCAATCTATAAAAAATTTAAAATACAATCAAAAAACAATTTTAGCTGCTGTAATCCAAACAAGTAAAGAAACTGTAAGCGTCCCTACAATTGACGAAGACAAAGGTATTGATTTACTCTTAAAAGAAAATGAACACGTTTATCTATTTAGTATCGAGCTAAAAAAAGAACAATAAAGCGGAAATGCAACTTAAGTTGCATTTCCGCTTTATTGTTTAACAAGGTGTACTTTTATAAATCTGAATTAACTTCATTTTCTGTTACTACTATTACTCATCTTCTACTTCTATTCTTTTCTTCTCTCTTGCAATTTTTAAAAACTCTAGCAACTCTGGATTACTATTCATTTTTTTGTAAGCCACTGACATTTCTGCCACAAAATTAGAATCATATAATTCTTTATATACAACTTCTGTTTTATATAACTTATTTGCCGATACGGGTATTACTGTAATTCCAATCCCTGCCGCTACAAGCCCCATAACTGTTTGATACTCTGTTGCTTCTTGTACAATACGTGGACTAAATCCAACTTCTCTGCAAAGAGATAAAATTGTATCATACAAAGCTGGCCATACTGGTCTCGTAATAAATACAAATGGCTCATCTCGTAAATCTTCTATATGTATTTCATCTTTCTCTGCAAGTGGATGTGCCTTTGGTAAACATAAGGTACAAGATAACCTTTGAATTGGCTCTAATTCTAATAATTGTGTTGGAATTGGTGGACGTAAAAAGCCAATATCAATACGGTTATCATGAAGTGCATGAACTTGATCTGGTGTTGACAATTCATGTAATGCAACAGACACTCTCGGAAATTTCTTTCTATATTCCCTAACAATTGATGGTAAAATATCATATATCGCCGCACCTACAAAACCAATTGAAAGTGATCCTACTTCTCCCCTTTGCGCACTTTGTGCAACTTCTACTGCTTTTTCAATTTGTTCAAACGCTTTTTTTACTTCTTTTAAAAACATTTCTCCTGCTTCTGTTAGTTCAACCTTTCTTTTCGTTCTTGAAAATAATGTAACTCCCATTTCTTTTTCTAATTGCTGTATTTGTTGACTAAGTGGTGGTTGTGTCATTTGTAAACGAGCAGCTGCCCGTCCAAAGTGTAACTCTTCTGCCACAACAACAAAATATTGCAAATGCCGTAATTCCATTTTTGGACACCCTTTTCACTTTCGATTAATATGTCTAATATATTAATAACATATAATTTATATATTAGACAAATATTTTGAATGAACGTATAGTAGAAATTGTTAATTCTTTTTTACAATTTTTATGTAAAAAAAGAAAGAGGTGGTTACTGTATGAAATGGTGGAAGTTAAGCGGACAAATTTTGTTACTATTTTGTTTCGCTTGGACAGGTGAATGGATTGCAAAACAGGCACACCTCCCAGTTCCAGGAAGTATAATCGGTATTTTTTTATTATTAATTTCGTTAAAATTTAACCTAGTTAAGAAAGAATGGATACAGGACGGAGCAGATTTTTTATTAAAAGAACTTATTTTATTTTTCATCCCTTCTGCAGTCGCTGTCATACGTTACAGAGATACACTAACACAATATGGAATCGATCTCATTTTAATTATTATGATTAGCACTCTTTGCGTTACCTTAGTTACAGGACTTTTAACAGAATTGCTACTAAAGCGGAAAGGATCAACGCAATGATCGGATTTCTTTGTTTACTATTAACACTATTCACATATTGGATATCAAAAAAAATGTATCAACGTTGGAATTGGAGTCTACTTTCTCCTCTTCTCGTCTGTCCCATTATTTTAATTGCTTTATTGCTCGGATTAGATACACCTTATGAAACATATGAATCTGGTGGTCACTGGTTAACTGAATTATTAAAGCCCGCAACAGTTGCTTTTGCATGGCCAATCTATAAATATTTTGATTTGTTAAAGAAACATGGAATGGCTATCTTACTTAATGTCATTGTCGGTTCGTTTTTATCAGTCATTACTTCAGCACTACTAGCAAATTATTTTCAAATTGATTCATCACTAGAACATAGTTTAGCGCCACATATCGTAACAACACCAATCGCAATGGCTATTTCAGAAATGATTGGTGGTATGTCACAATTAACTGCTGTATTTGTCGTTTTAACTGCCTTAACAGGAGCATTGCTCGGTCCTTCTCTCATACGCATTTGCCGCATTAAAACAGCAATCGCAAAAGGTATTATGTTAGGAACGAGCGCAAATGGAACCGGTACATCAAAAGCATTCGAAATCGGTCCTGTGGAAGGAACAATTGCAAGTTTATCCATGCTTTTAACAGCAGGCGCTAGTTTAGTTATCGTTCCGCTTTTCTTGTCTTGGATACATTAAAGGAGCAAGTATTTACATACTTGCTTCTTTATCTATATATTGGCACAGCAATTCATAATCCTCTGGAAAAGCTAAACACAATTGTTCAATTTCATGTATCCCTTTCCAAGCAATTTCATGTATTAACTCATCAGGATCTTGGATTTTCATATTACCGCCTATTTGTTTAACAAAATAATAATGGACATACACTGGAACACCGTATGTAATACCCTCTTTTTCATATATTTTATTTACCACTTCCACATTGTAACCTGTTTCTTCCCAAACTTCCCTGATACAACATTCTTCTAGTGTCTCTCCCTTTTCAAGTCCTCCACTTGGGACAGACCATCTTTTTTCTTCTCCCTCTTTGCCCTGCAGTACCATTAAAACTTCATTTCTTTCATTTACACATACCGCTGCACTACCTATCCATCTCTCCATAAACATCCCTCCCCTACTAAAATTCGCCCTCTTTTTTATTTTCCCCTTGAAAAAAAGAGGAAAATAATAAAACAATGACGAAAAATTATATCAACTTCATAGACAATCCTTTTTTAGAAATTAAAACTGGAAGGATGAAAATATGATTTCTAATTATGTTGTGGAATGTGTCTTTTGTGAAGAAAATCGAAAGGCTCGCCAAGCTATTGTCACAGTTCCCGCGACTACTCAGCTACTAGCCATTGAAAAAGTGCGTGCGGAATGCAAACGTCGCTTCGGAAAAACTGTATTATTACAAACAGAAATTAAAGAAAAAATTGTTTTTGAACAAAAAGAAAGCCGACCATAAATTGGTCAGCTTTCTTATCCGATCATATTTTCACATGAAGATTAGGGGCATCCTCTTTAAGGATCGGGATTTTCCCATTATGTACGTTCCATAATGGTCATCGAACAATATATTTCTATGCAATTAACTATTGAATAGAATAGGGCAAAACTTGTTCGCATTTTTAGAAAAGGGATAGGGATATAATTCAAGTAGTACTTCGAATACTCGAACTTTACACTCATAATATTAAAACAAATCCTTTTATATGGGAAATATGAATTACCTACATAATTCATTCGTAAAATATATTAATAGTTTGCTATATTAATTTTATCCCGCTATTTGTAAGCAGTAACCCCCTACTTATTATAATTTCACCTTACTCCATCAATAGCATACATCCAGCTAAAACCGGTGTCATAATCATCGAAAACCTCAAAAGCATTCGCGGTGCATAATTTGTAAACTTCGCGCCAATATATGCCCCTAACATGGTCCCAATTAATACTTGCAATAACAATATATAATCTAAATATCCTTCCGAACTATATCCTAGACCGCCTCCAATTGCAATCGGTAATATAACAAGCATTGTTGTCCCTACAGATTGCTGAATCGTTAATCCCAATAGAACCATTAATCCAAGCTGAATAAACGGTGCAGAACCAATCCCAAATGAACCAGCCATCATTCCAGTAACTAATCCAAGGCATATACATTTCAACAAGTAGTTCATGGAAAACTCCTTATGCTTATATAAAGATGACTGTTCTTTGTTTTGGAACATAATTAATTTAATAAACATAAAAATTGCCGATAAAAATAACATCCCAGCTGTAAACCAATGAAGAAGATGTGCTGGTATAAGTGAACCAAATTTAGAACCAATATAAGAGCCAATTGCGCCAAATCCCCCAACAATCCCGCCTATAATAAGTGCTACATTACCTTCACGGTAATGACTGACAACACCTGATAATGTCGTAAACGCCATTGCAGTTAAAGATGTTGCAAGAGCAACATGAATAGGAATATGAAATACTAAAGTGAGTATCGCGATAATAAACCCAGCTCCTCCAGCTCCAACAAATCCTAATAAAATACCCATTACTAACATTGTTATAATAATTGCCACAGACTTTCCCTCCAGTAACACAATTATCCATCATATTTATCCTTACATACAAATAAAAAGCATCCTAGATGGATGCTTTTTATTTCAATGATATGTACTTAATCTTGATTAATCAAAATAACCGCTGGACCAGCTACTACTACTCCAGCTACTTCTATTTTTTCAAATTCCTTTACTGTAATAGATATAACTCCTTCTCTTTCCATCAATTCTTTACTCAGGACATCAGTCGGGATTGCTTTCACCGTCTTACCTCCTTTTCATTTATACAATATGATAAAGTGAAACTTTCATCAGTGGGGTTTTGGTCCGTACTTATTGATTATTAACCCTCACCAATCGGGCGAATAATCGCCCAATGCATCTATATATATGCATCACCTCCGCTTTCATTCCTTATTCCACTCAAAAACCTTCTCCCCCTTCCTTGACATATTGAAAAATAAAAAAGAAGCTATAACATATAGCTTCCCTCCACGTTTCTTTAATCTTTATGCACCGTATATTCCATGACTTTACCATCTCTATCAAATTGTAAAATAAGCTGTTCGCTATCTATTGGGATAAAGCCACGTTCAGTCCCAAGATAATACAAAGTGATAACTCCTTCTCCCCCACTTCTCGTTTCCGTTGGGGCTCCTAACAATTGTGTAATTTCTTCATTTGATTTCCCTATTAATTTATATTTTTGTAATAGATCATCTACCATATGTACCCGCTTATCTGCATGATTTAACCATCTATTTTGATTAAACTTTGATGTATATTCATTTACACTTAGTTGTACAGTGCACACTATTAATGGTATGAGTGCTACTATTAACCCCCCCAACATTTGCTTCTTTTCTTCATTACGATTTTTAGAAACATATAAAATAGCCCTTTGAATCATGACTAATAAAACAAATGGTATGAATACTACAAAAATGCTCCTTACACTTAAGGGTATATGGACCATATCAATGACGAATATAAATACAATGTACATTACTATATACAAACAAAAATAGACATACAAAATGCCACGTAGCATAGCGTTCAGAAAGATCTCCCCTTTTAACTCACTATATAATTCATCCGGCTAATCATTTCTCGAATCTGTTCTAATTCTTGCACTGTATATACTATTTTTCCTGCTAAGATTTCATTTCTGAAGAACGTTACAATTTGCTCCCGATCTTTTAATCTAGGTGTTTCCTCACTTGAAAGATCTATTATTTCTTTTCCATTTTCATTATAAAAATATACAACTGGTTTTACCTTTTCTTTTATACTATTAGCCTGCATTTCTTTCAAACAATTGTATAAAATTTGAGATAGTTTCTTCGCCTTATATACTGGATTCCCTTCATTTTTCACTTGTATAGTTGCCGAATCTTTACCTACTATATATTCAAATGTCTCTTCTTTTTCAAGTTCTTGTTGATACTTACCCATTTCATCAATCATAAATGAATATATACCAGCATTTTCTTTCGTTAAACCATGAATTAATTTCTCTTCCCATTCTTTCGTCTCAAGTAGATAAATACCAGTTTTGCACAAAATGAGATGATGGATTCGATTATCGTTTATTTCACTATTATTTTTAATAAAAACATTCGGCATGATTTCAATTTCAGCATCTAATATGATGCCTTGCTCTATGAATCCTCGCTTCATATAATGTAATGTTTCGTACGTATTCATTTCAGCGCCGTTTTTAGTATATTCTCGTAAATTTGCAATTAATTTTTGAAACATATGTATTTCGTTATTATGTTTATTTTGTATTTCACCACGTTCTTTACTATGTTGCATAGCTAATTGATTCTTCATCATACGCATATTTTCAATTTCTCTATTTGCACTTACTTGTAAATCATTGTATTTTTTCTGTTCCATATTTTTTAAATTATTTTGTTGTTCTTTATGCTCTATCACCGTAGCTGCAATTTCGTTTTCATACGTTTCAATTGCTTGTTTCTTTTCAAATTCTACTTGCTGACTCTCTGATTCTAACTGTTTATTTTTATAAAACAGCACAAATACTACAGCTAATAATATTAAAACCGCACCTATTAGCACATAATTCATATTTTTACCCCTTTATTTCATTTTCGATTATTTTTTATAAATATATCTATTATAGTATACTATGGTTTCGATATAGACTTTGTAAAAGTTGTATATTTTTAATAAAAGGCACCTCTGACGGGGCACCTTTTATTTTCACTCTATTGTACACCATACTGAATATAACTTGGATCATAGTATATCCATTGATTTGTTCCTAAGCAAAGCCATCCATCTTGCTTACTCCATACTCGATACGATTCACCATGATGTAACTGTCTTATAACATTTCCATTTAATGATGGAGCATCACGCAAATTTACATTATCACCAGTAATAGTCGCCACATAATGTTTATACTGAATATAACTCGGATCATTATATACCCACTGATTTGTCCCTAAACAAAGCCATCCATCTTGTTCTCCCCAAACTTCATATGTTTCGCCACGATTCAATTGGCGAATTACACTAGACTGCAAAGATGGTCCACTTCTCAAATTCACATTATCTCCATTAATTATAGCAACCCCGTACACTGGAGTTGCATTATTAGGCGGGGAAACATTACCTCCACCACTTGCTCCATTCCCTTTTAAAGCTTCTAATGAAACTGCAGCTGATACATCACAATTTCCTACGCCTGAAATTTGTCCTGAATCTGTGTACTGCCACGCTGTCCACGTTGTCCATCCACCAGCATCAGCAGGCGGTGTACTCGAGTATTTAGCAATCCAAAGCGGTATATCACTTAATCCGCTAATTCCGAACTCATTAATATACCAAACTCCTGTATATAACATTACATCTTTTCCAGTAGCCTGTTTCACATAATTTATGAAGCTTCTTGCCCAATTCGATATAGCGTTACCAGTTAAATTACTGTTACTCGGATCTATTGGTGATTCTAAATCCAGAACTGGCATTAAGTCTGTCTGGTTATTTTGTAATATACTCACAAAATATTTTGCCTCTGAAATTGCATCATTTTGTTCTGGGCGTGCAAAATGGTATGCACCAATTAATACATTCGCATTTCGTGCTGCTTGTACATTCTTAGTAAAAGTAGGATCAATGTAGTTTACACCTTCTGTCGCTTTTGCATACGCTGCTGGAATTCCAGATGCCTTCACTGCATTCCAATCAATATTCCCTTCCCAATGAGACACATCAATAAACGTAACATTTGAACTTGATCTGTTTTGCATATAAAATCTCCTATCATTTTTTTACTTCGTATACATACAATATGTACAAGTTTCATAAGAGGACACGACATTTATGCTATAGAAACAAAGAGTAAACATATTTTGTATACAAAATAAAAAAGACCTTGTATTACAAGGCCTTTTGCAAACTCACTTTATTTTGTAGCAAATACATATTATAATACAAACCTTGCTCACTTAATAATTCTTGATGTGTCCCTCTCTCTACTATCTCTCCATCATGCATCACAAAAATTTGATCCGCATCTTGAATTGTAGATAACCTATGCGCAATGGCTATCGTCGTTCTACCTTTTCGCATTTGTTGCAACGCTGTTTGAATAGCCTCTTCTGTTTCTGTATCGATATTAGCTGTTGCTTCATCTAATACTAATACTTTCGGATTCGTTGCTATCGTTCTAGCAAAAGCAATTAATTGTCGTTGACCGCTTGAAAATGCTGCACCTCTTTCTACTACTTCTGTTTCATACTGTTTTGGTAACTTTTCAATAAACGTATTCGCTTGCACAAATCGAGCAGCTTCTTTTACTTCTTCATCCGTAATTTCTTCATTATACATACGAATATTTTGCTTTACATTTCCAGCAAATAAAAATGCATCTTGCAATACGAGTCCTATTTTCTTTCTAATTTCTCGTTCTTCAAATTTTTCTAAATCTACACCGTCTATTACAATATTTCCTGACTTAATATTATAAAATCGCATTAACAAATTCATAATCGTACTTTTTCCGCTACCAGTATGCCCAACAAAAGCAACCGTTTGCCCTTGTTTCACGTGAAATGATACATTTTTTAAAACGTCACGCTTTCCATCATATGAAAAAGTAACATTTTTAAATTCAATATCTCCATCCACGATTTGAGGATTCTCATTGCCTTTTTGAACCGGTGCTAAATCTTTCTCGTCCATTAAATGAAATACACGTGATGACGAAACAAGTGCCTGTTGGAAGAAGGACAATTTCATCATCATCTCATTTACAGGTTGGAAGAAACGATGTATATAGTTAACAAAAGCATATAAAACTCCTACTTCAACAGGGCTCTTTAAAGCATCAATCCCAAATAAACCTAGTACTAACGCAATAGCTACAATATGTACTAAATCCGTAGCTGGTCGTAAAAGTAATGCGTCTAACTTCAAAGTACGTCGCCCTGCACTATAATGTTTATTATTCACTTCTTCAAACTCTTTTCTCATACGTTTTTCTTGTCTGAACACTTGAACAATATTCATTCCTTGTATGGACTCGTTCAACTTTGCATTTAACACGCTTAGTTGATTACGTACTTCTAAATAAAAAGCTGCACTTTTCCGGCGATATAATACCATAATCGCAAACATTATCGGAATTAATACGAGAGAAAATAGCGCTAATTTTACATCTAATAAAAACATCGCTACTAAAATACCTACTAAAAAGACTACATTTTTTACAAATGTTGATAATACACTGACATAAAAATCTTTAATCGCTTCCGTATCATTTGTTATACGCGATACAAGTGTACCAATCGGCGTACGATCAAAGAAACTTAATGACAGCTTTTGAACATGTTCATATACTTCAACTCGCATATCTTGAACAATCTTAAAAGCAATGTTCTGAAAGTACAATAGATTTAAATACGTAAATAGTACTTTTAATAAATGAGCAACTATGTAAATTACAAATAAAGTAACGAGCGCTGATCGTTCAAAATCCCGCGGTACTAGGTGTTCATCGAGGAATTGTTTAATTAAAAAAGGACCCATCATTTCCGTTACTGTCGCACCAACTAAAAAGATAAATGCTAAAGATAGTAACCCTTTATATGGCTTCATATAGGAAAGCAATCTACTTAAATCACTTCGCTTCTTCTCTACCATCATACGCCTCCTTTCTCGACTAAAGCTTCTAATTGCTGGCTTTCATACATTTCCTTATACCAGCCGTTTTCCTTCATTAATTCCTCATGTGTACCTCTTTGTACAATTCTACCTTCATCAACAACAAGAATAAGATTGGCATGCTGAATTGCACTTAATCGGTGTGCAGTAATAATCGTCGTTTTCCCTGCTCTCTCCCTCTTTAAGGCACTTAAAATCGTCTCTTCTGTTTTTGCATCTACCGCTGATAAACAATCATCCAAAATTAAAATTTCAGCATTTGTTAATAAAGCACGAGCAATAGAGATTCGCTGTTTTTGACCACCAGATAACGAAACACCTCTTTCCCCTACTACTGTTTCATATCCTTCTGAAAATTGGAGGATGTCATTATGAATACAAGCAATCTCTGCTGCTTGGGTAATTTCATTATATGTAGCATCCGCCTTTCCAAAGGCAATATTCTCGCCAATACTTGCTGAAAATAAAAAATGATCTTGCGGCACGTATGAAATGGCAGAACGGACACCATGAAGTGTTATATCTCGAATATCTCGCTCCCCAATTTTTAATTCACCATTAAAATGATCATACTCACGGATTAAACATTTTAATAAAGTCGTTTTCCCTGCGCCTGTACGTCCTACAACTCCTAGCGTTTCGCCCTTCTTCAAATCAAAGTGAATATCGTTTAAATGTAACAATTCATTTTTCTTATACGAAAATGAATCAACGGCAAACGAAACATTACCGCTCGCTATTGTATGTACAGCATTTTCGCTATTTACTACATCTGATTTTTGTGAAAGAATTTTTTCTACACGGTCATATGAAGCACGCCCACGCTCCATAATATTGAATAACCATCCAAACGCTAACATTGGCCAAACGAGGGTACCTAAATATGTCGTAAATGTAACGAGATCACCTACTGTTAATTCACCTCTTACAACTAATACCGATCCGTAACATACTGCGATTAAAAAAGAAAATCCAACGATAAGAGAGATTGTCGGATCAAATAACGAATCAATACGTGCAACTAACACATTTTTATGTACAACATCTTCTGATTTTCTTCGAAACGCCTGTAAATCTTCTTTCTCTTGTCCAAGCGAGCGAATCACTTTCATTCCACTCATACTCTCTTGCACTTTATCATTGATTTCCGAAAACGATTGCTGTGCTTTATGAAACCTTTTATGTAATAAAGTTCCATAATAATTTGTCGAAATAGCTACAATCGGCATTGGAATTAAACTTAATAATGTTAACTTCCAACTAATTGTAAAACCCATCGCTACGAGTACACATCCTCCGACAGCTAATGAGTCAACAAGCGTCAAAACACCTGCTCCAGCAGTTTGCTGGATCGCTTGAATATCATTGGTCGCATGTGCCATTAAATCACCTGTCCGATTTGACTGATAGAAAGATGGACTCATCTTTGTAAAATGTTCATACAAATTTTTTCGTAATTGGCGAGCTAATTTTAATGAAGACCCGAAAATCATAATACGCCATATGTAACGTAATATGTACATCGTAATACCTACAATTACTAATAGTACAACCCATTTTAGTAACTTATCGGTCGTCAATGTTCCATCATTAATTTCATCTACAACGATTCCAATTACTTTTGGTGCTACAAGTTCTAAAAGTGCAACGCCAAACAATAAAATAATTCCAGTTATGTACGCTCGTTTTTCTTGTTTAAAAAACCACGCTAAATTCATAAACACTTTCATTTTTTTCCTCCTCCCTTAAAATGAGCGATGTTTTCAGTTTACCAAAAATACAGAATTTTTAAAAGTTTTAAAAACTATAACTAACAAAAAGAAAGACACTCTTAGCGAGTGTCTTTTAGCGCTTATTTCATTTGTTGCTTGTTCATTGCGCTCATCATTTGATTGATTTTCTTTTGGGAAGGTTTTTGTCCCATTTGCATCATCATCATTTTTAACATTTGTTCGTTAATTGGTGGATTTTTTTGTAAGTAATTCATCATGTATTTGCGGGCAATGAAAAATCCTAACGCCACGCCTGCTACTAGTGCTACTACGCCCACTAGAATACCTAACCAAATTGGCATATATTTTCCTCCTTCATGTTGTCTACCTTACAGTGTACTAAAACCTTTTCAATAAGACAAGATACAATTCGACATTTTTTACACATATGTTCGTACTTGTTTTAGAGGATTCAGCCATCCGTACTTTGTATTTTCATAATCCATAGCTAAAAATGTTAATTCACACTTTCTTAACACCTCAAAGAACGTCGTTTCCATAGAGACATTTCCAGAGGTATTCATACGAATATAGTGCGGTTTCACCATTATTTCGCCGTACTCCGCTCCCGTATAAAGTGTATGTGTATGATGTGTTCTATCATATTTACCAAGAACGCGCAAAGCTTGTTCTAATTTATGATGAATTTTCATTACTTGCAATGGCATCGTTATATACATCATTTGCTTATATAACACTTTTTTCTCCGAAAGGGACCCAGATTCTGAAAATCGAGCAAATAAATCAAAAAACAAATATTCACGACCAAAATAAGCTTTCGCAATATCCTCTTGAATTAAATACAATTCATACGTTTTCATTTTTCCACTCCCAATCTGGACAACCTTTTCTCTTCATTATATATAAGAAAATTTGCAATGATTGTCTGACTGCGGAGAGATAAAAAACTTTTTCTGTCGAAAAAACTCATTTACATAGAAAAACCTCTCCATGCCGGAGAGATTTTTCTGAAATGATTAAAGCATTTCTTTTACTTTACGAACAACGTTCTCTACAGTAAATCCATACTCTTCCATAATCTTCTCACCAGGAGCAGAAGCACCGAATGTATCGATACCTAACACATCTCCTTCAAGACCTACGTAACGGTGCCATCCGAATGTAGCACCCATTTCGATTGCGAAACGTTTTGTTACTGCTTTTGGTAATACAGATTCTTTGTACTCTGCAGTTTGAGCTTCGAAGCGATCCATAGATGGCATGCTGACAACAGCTGCGTCAACGCCGTCTACTGCTAATGCTTTTTGAGCTTCAACAGCTAGGCTTACTTCAGATCCAGTTGCAAGTAAGATTACGTCAGCCGTTTCTTTCTTGCTTGCAGAAACTACATATGCACCTTTTGCTACTTTTTCATACGTATCATCTTTTGCACCTTCTAATGTTGGAAGGTCTTGACGAGTTAATACTAAAGCAGTTGGTTTGTTTGTAGATTCTAAAGCTAGTCTCCAAGCTGCAACAGATTCGTTACCATCAGCAGGACGGATAACAGAAACGTTTGGCATTGCACGAAGCGCTGCTAATTGCTCGATTGGTTCATGTGTTGGACCATCTTCACCAACAGCGATACTGTCATGTGTGAATACATACGTTACTGGCAATTGCATTAATGCTGCAAGGCGAATTGCTGGACGTAAGTAATCAGAGAATACGAAGAACGTACCACCGTAAGTTTTTAAACCACCATGTAGTGCAATACCGTTCATTGCTGCACCCATTGCGAACTCACGTACACCGTACCAAATGTTTTTACCGCTGTAATCATCTCTTGTAAAGTCTTTTTCGTTATTCATGTATGTTTTGTTAGAACCAGCAAGGTCAGCAGATCCACCGAAGAATGATGGTACAGACTCTGCAATTGCATTAATTACAGCACCAGAAGAATTACGAGTTGCTGCTTTTGATCCTAATTCATAAGTTGGTAAGTTTTGCTCCCAACCTTCTGGAAGTTGACCGTTCATTGCTGCTTGGAATTCGTTTGCTAATTCTGGGTATGCTTGTGCATATTCACCTAGCATCGTGTTCCACTCAGCTTGCGCAGTTTCACCAACATCTTGTACTGTTTTACGGAAGTTGTCATATACTTCTTCTGCTACGTGGAAGTCTTGCTCAGCAGTCCAAGCATATGCTTCTTTCGTTAATTTTGTTTCTTCTACACCAAGTGGAGAACCATGTGAAGCTGATTTTCCTGATTTGTTTGGAGAACCGAAACCAATTGTCGTTCTTACTTCAATTAGCGTTGGGCGTTTTTCGTCAGCTTTCGCTTCTTCAATTGCTTTCGCGATTGCTTCAATATCGTTTCCATCCTCAACACGGATTACTTGCCATCCGTATGCTTTGTAACGATCTTCTACACTTTCAGAGAATGAACGATTTAAATCGCCATCTAATGAAATATCGTTTGAATCGTAAAGCACAACAAGACGACCTAATTGTAAATGAGCAGCTAATGAAGATGCTTCAGCAGAAACGCCCTCCATTAAATCTCCATCACCACAAATAGCGTATGTATAATGATCTACTACATTATACGCATCACGGTTATATTTAGCAGCTAAATGTCTTTCAGCCATTGCCATACCTACAGCAGTTGCAATACCTTGTCCAAGTGGACCAGTCGTTGCATCTACACCAGCTGTATGACCATACTCAGGATGTCCTGGAGTTTTGCTTCCCCATTGACGGAAGTTCTTTAAGTCATCCATTGTTACATCATAACCAGATAGGTGAAGTAGGCTGTATAATAACATTGAACCATGACCTGCAGATAATACGAAACGATCACGGTTAAACCACGTTGGGTTATTTGGATTGTGTTTCATAAATTGAGTCCATAATGTATAAGCCATTGGTGCTGCACCCATTGGCATTCCTGGGTGACCAGAGTTTGCTTTTTCAATCGCATCGATGGATAATGTGCGAATCGTGTTGATAGAAAGTTGTTCGATTGAATGTGACATGCTATTCTTCCCTTCGCTTATATTAGTAAACGTTTTATACATTTATATGATAGCTTCCCACGCAAGATTATACAACATGTATCGACAAATATGTTGATATTTTTTTGATTTTTTATAAAAAAATCAATGTATCCGGGAATGTATGGGCATTCAATATGACATACTTTTTCATTATTTTTATTTTAAAAAGAAAGGGAATTATCTGTATATTTATACAAATTTCTTCTACACTTACTTTTTTAAATAAGTTTTTAAAAACATAAAAAAGCATCTAACTTCGATGCTTTTCAAATAAGTTAAACAATCCGTTTCCGAATCGAGCTTGAAATCAAATCAATTATAATTACCATTAAAATAATACCTAATAAAATAATACCAACACGAGACCAATTCCGTGAACTCAGCGCAAAAATTAAAGGTGTACCAATCCCTCCTGCTCCGATAACTCCTAAAATCGCAGCGGATCGTACATTAATTTCAAATCTGTATAACGTATACGATAGAAAATCTGGTAACACTTGCGGTAACACCGCATACCAAAGTATTTGAAAACGATTTGCTCCTGTTGCTAGTAACGCTTCCGTCGGTCCTTTATCTATGTTTTCAATTCCTTCTGAATATAGTTTTCCTAACATTCCAATAGAATGCAATCCTAAGGCTAATACTCCTGCAAAAGAGCCTGGACCAACAGCTTTTATAAATAAAAGAGCCATAACTAATTCAGGAAACGTACGAACAAAACTAAGTACAAATTTCCCAAATCCTGAAGTTAATTTTCCACTACTCATATTCGTTGCCGCCCAAAAAGCAAACGGAACAGATAAAAATGCAGAAATAAATGTACCTAATATCGCAATTGCCAACGTATCAATTAATCCATGTAATAAATCTTCACCATCTGGCAAAGATACATACGACCAGTCTGGAGTCAATATCCCTGTCATAATTGCTTTTGTAATTTCTCCCGCCGTTTCCTTTATTCCCTCTAGCGGTACTCCTGAAAAAGCCCATATATAAACAAATGTAAGTGCTATAAAAATAAACGAGCGATACACACTCGGTTTCTTCGGTTTTGGTACGATTATCGTCGTTTTACTCATTATAATTTCTCCCGCAACAATGTACTTACATAATCAATTACCAATACAACAACAAGAGTATAGATGATAATAGATGCAGTTTGTTGATATTGTAAAAATCCAAGTGTACGATCATAATATAGTCCAATACCACCTGCTCCTACTAAACCTAGGACAGCCGCTGCCCGTACATTCACCTCAAATGTATATAGTACATAGGAAACAAAGTGTGCTTTTACTTGTGGAATGACTCCATAAACAATCCATTGCACCTTATTAGCCCCTACAGCTGTCATCGCTTCTAGTGGGCCAGGGTCAATTGATTCAATTGATTCATACAACAATTTCGCCACGAGCCCAATTGAGAAAAAAGTAAGAGCTAAAATACCCGGAAGTGGTCCTATTCCAAAAATAGCTACGAAAATTGCCGCTAATAATAAATCTGGTATCGTTCGAATAAAATTTAAAATCAATCGAGCTGGACTGTATAAAAATGTACTAGTAAACACATTACTTGCCGCAAACAGTGCAAGTGGAATAGCTAAAATCGCTCCTAAAGTCGTCCCAATAATCGCCATACGTATTGTATCTAACATTGCTGTTGTAATAACTTGAAAATAACTCCAATCTGGCGGCACCATTTCTTTTAACAAATCCATTATATTAGGAAAACCAACTACTATCTTTGAAAATGATGCGTCGACCTGTATACTACTTCCCCACAACAGTAAAATGAATAGAATAAACGTTAACATATGTTTTAACTTACTCGGCGGCTTCGGTATCGACTTCGAATATATCGTCACATCATTCATTTAGCTGCCACCTCTAACAATTCACTTTTCTGTGCTACGTCACCATAAATTTCAGCAAACTTTTCATCCGTTGCTGCTTCTACTAAACCATCAAAAACAATTTCGCCTGCATGTAATCCAATAATACGCGTCGCATATTGCCTAGCTAAAGCAATAGAATGTAAGTTTACAATTGTTGTAATTCCAAAATCTTCATTAATTTTCTTTAAATCATCTAATACTTGCTTTGTTGTTAGCGGATCTAACGACGCAACAGGTTCATCTGCCAATATGATTTTTGCTTCTTGCGCCAATGCTCTAGCTATCGATACACGTTGTTGTTGTCCTCCTGATAATTCATCAGCACGTGCATATGCTTTTTCTAAAATATTCACTCTTTTTAACGCTTGAAATGCGAGCTCCACATCCTCTTTCGGAAACAAACCTAACGTTGTACGCAATGTCGAATGATATCCAACACGGCCAGCTAATACATTCTTCAATACTGTTGATCGCTTTACAAGGTTAAAACTTTGAAAGATCATACCAATATCCCGGCGCATACGTCGTAAATCTTTTCCTTTTGCAGCAGTAATAGACTCACATTCAATCATGATTTCGCCTTCTGTAATCTCATGAAGACGATTTACCGATTTTAGAAGTGTAGACTTTCCAGCTCCGGACAGCCCTACCATTACAACAAACTCACCTTTTTGAATTTTCAAGTTTATATTATTCAATCCTTTTGTACCATTTGGATACACTTTGGAGACATTTCGAAATTCTATCACACATCTTACCTACCTTCTATGTATTCAAAACGACAAACTAACTGAAAACATTCCCTTTCAGCTAGCTGCCATTTCCATATGTATTATTGCGTTTTTACTTTCTTCCCATATTCACGAACGATGTCAAATTTACTATCATCAGATTTAACATATCCTTCATGTGAATATACTTCTTTAATGATTTTGTGACCTTCCTCATTTTTTCCAATTTCAATGAAAGCATCCTGTAATTTCTTGCTCCACTCTTCATCTAAATCAGAACGTACCGAAATCGTATCGTTTGGAATTTTCTCCGTAAATTTCACTATTTTCGTTTGCTCGAATATATTCGGATAATCTTTTTTTACAATATTACGAGCATCTTGGAATACAACAGCTGCATCTACGTCACCATTTAAAAGAGCAATAAGCGACTGATCGTGACCTTTTAATGTAACAGGTTTCACATCTTTTAACGGATCAATTCCCTCTTTTAATAGAACAGCTGCAGGCCATACATACCCTGCTGATGATGTTACATCTTGATAACCAATCTTTTTACCTTTTAAATCTTTTACACTATTTATATTAGAGTCTTTTTTAACAACAAACTCAGATTTATAATAATCTACTAAATCTTTTGTAGGAGCTCCTGTTTCATCCTCTACTCCAAAACGTTGTGCTTGTAAAATTACATTTGCAGCCTTCTTTTCATGTGCTAATACGTACGCTGTTGGCGGTAAAAATCCTACATCTACTTGTTTAGATGCCATCGCTTCTACAATTGTATTGTAGTTCGTTGAAATACTAACTTTTACTGGAATATTTAACTTATCACTTAATAGCTTCTCAAGCGGTTTTGCCTTCGCCTCTAACGTATCTGCATTTTGAGAAGGAACAAATTGAACATTTAAAGTCTTCGGTACATACCCTTTTTTCGTATCTTCATTTTTACTTGCACTTGATTCCTTCGTTCCACAGCCACTTAATAATCCCGCTGCTAGTACAACTGTTGTGCTCATTGCAAAAACTTTTTTCAACATATTAATGCCTCCATTTTTCATTGTTATAAAATAACCTTTCATAAACATGAAGAAATATATCACATATTTTTACAAATAATTGATTATTTACATAATCTTTACACATTCTATACACTCACATTAAAATTCTCTTCACATATTTGATATGATGAATTGGAAGATAACAATAGAAAAGGTGAGTCATATTGGAACAAAATCAAACTGTAACTTTAAACATCTTATTAACAAGCGATATACATGGCACTGTTTATCCTATTCACTACCAAGATAACTCCCCAGCAGAACTTGGTTTAGCTAAAATTTCTACTCTTATAAAAAAAGAACGTTCCCAAAATACAAACGTTCTTTTAATTGATAATGGCGACTTTATTCAAGGAACACCATTTACTTATCATTATGTTACATACGAAAAAAACAAAAAAAACCCAATGTCCTTATTAGCGAATTACTTACAGTATGACGCTGCAATTATCGGCAATCATGAGTTTAATTACGGGATGGGTATATTAAATAACGCTGTGACTACTGCGAACTTCCCGTACCTATCAGCAAACATTTTAGATAAAAACATAAAGAAACCTTATTTCGGAAAACCTTATATAATCAAACAGATTGAATCCAATATAAAAATCGCTATTTTAGGGGTGACAACGCACTACATTACCAATTGGGAACAACCCCATCACATTAAAGACTTACAATTTGAAGATGCATTAGAAACAACGAAAAAGTGGGTTTCTTACATTCGCAAACATGAGAAACCAGATTTACTAGTCGTAGCGTATCACGGGGGAGTTGAACGAGATTTACAAACCGGGGTACCGACTGAAGTTTTAACAGGAGAAAACCAAGGATATGCAATGTGCCATGAAATTGAAGACATAGATATTTTATTAACAGGTCACCAACACCGGGAAATTGCTCACACAATGGCTAACGGTGTAACAATTTTACAGACCGGATGTAATGGAAACTCAGTTGGAAAAGTAAAAATAACATTCGAAAAAACAAAACATAAATGGGTTAAAAAAGAGAGTTCTTCTGAATTATTATCTGTACAAGGAGTTGAGGCTGACCAAGATGTACTTTCATTGGTAGCCGATTACGAAGAGAAAACACAAAAGTGGCTTGATCAACCTATTGGAATCATTCAGGGGGATATGCAAATTTCAGATGCTATGCAAACTCGTTTGCATGATCATCCTTTTATCGAATTCATAAATAAAATACAGATGGATATAGCTAATGTATCAATTTCTTGTACAAGTTTGTTCCATAATACATCTCCAGGTTTCCCGGAACATGTAACAATGCGTGACATCGTTTCTAATTATATTTATCCAAACACATTAAAAGTAATTAGAATAACTGGAGCGGATATAAAAAATGCTCTTGAACTCTCTGCTTCTTATTTCACATTAAAAACAGATGGATCCATCACCGTAAGTCCTACCTACATAGAACCAAAGCCACAACATTATAATTATGATATGTGGGAAGGGATTTCATACGTATTAAACATTTCAAAACCAATTGGTGAAAGAGTAGAATCTTTACAGCATAACAGTGCTCCTCTTAATATGAATGAAGAATATGACGTTGTAATGAATAATTATCGTGCAAGTGGCGGGGGAAATTTCTTTATGTTTCAAAACAAACCGGTAGTAAAAGATATACCCACAGATATGTCTGAACTTATCGCTAATTATATATTGGAACATAAAACGATAGAAGCAACAGTTAATAACAACTGGAAAGTTATTAAATAACGATTTTTACATATAAAAAAGATGGGCTTCGCCCATCTTTTAATTTAATTTTGCATTATCTTGCTTTTTTAAAGCTTTTAATTTCGTCGGTGTAACATCTGTACCTTCTTCGTTAACAACTTTAATACCTTTAAGTTCGTTTAACATATTTTGACGAAATCCTTTTAAATATTGTTCACGTAGCGATTGACGCTCACGTTGCTCTTCTTCAGTTAAACCTTCAGCTTTTGCTTTTTTCGCTAAGAAGTTAATGCGTTCAACGAGTTCGTGATTAATCATCTCGAATCCCCCTTCTAATCAAAACTGATTATTATCATACAATAGTTACTCTTCTTTATCAAGCAATTGCTTCGTATACTCTACATATCTACGATGTACAGTCGCCTTTGAAACATTATGACCAAATCCACGTAATGTTGCTGCAATTTCTTCAAACGTGAGTTCACTTTTTCGCAAACGTACAATTTCCTCAATTGGCACTTCTTTTTTCTCTCTTCCTACACTTAAATGACGATTTTTTAAATTTTTTTCTGGACGATAACCTTTTTCTACTGCACGTTGCATACCTCGTTTAATTTTCAAATTATGAATCTTTCTTTGATATTCTTCAACAATACCAATAATATCTAATACCATTGAATCAGAATCCGACAATTGTAATTCACCATTATGTGTATGCGTATATACTTTTATGCCTTCTTTATGTAAACAATGCATTAACGCGATCTTCGCATTTCCTCTACCAAGACGCGTTTCATCTTGTATAAGTAACACATCAATTTGTTCGTCTCGAATTGTATCCAACACCTCTAATATACCGTCACGTTCAATTGTATATCCACTAGCCTGCTCTTCAATCACCTTAGTAACATTCATTTGATAGCGCTCAGCTAAATGCAATAATTCATCTTTTTGACGTAATAATGATGTTTCTTGCGCTTCTTTCGTTGTACTCACACGTGCATAAATAATTGCATTCATTTTGAACCCCTCTTTCTCCCTATTATTTCCCTATAGTGTAACATAAATCCGCCATTTGTTCGAACTTATGTTTGTAGAATGTTTTTTCACATGTTATACTTATTAATAAGAAAAATGAAAGAAAACGAGGTGTTAGAAAACATGGAAAAGTTAACGAAACGCCAGCAAGACATTCTCGACTTTATTAAGCTAAAAGTACAAGAAAAAGGATATCCACCTTCCGTACGTGAAATTGGTCAAGCAGTCGGCCTCGCTTCTAGTTCTACAGTGCACGGACATTTATCACGATTAGAAGAAAAAGGATACATTCGACGCGATCCAACAAAACCACGTGCCATTGAAATTTTAGGTGAAGACCGAATGGATACGGAAACACAATCTGTTATTCAAGTTCCAATTGTCGGAAAAGTCACTGCTGGTTTACCAATTACAGCGGTCGAAAGCGTAGAAGAACATTTCCCACTTCCAGCTAGTATTGTTGCTGGAGCAGACCAAGTGTTCATGTTACGTATTTCTGGAGATAGTATGATTGAAGCTGGTATTTTCGATGGAGATTTAGTTGTTGTTCGCCAACAGCAGTCTGCATATAATGGTGAAATTGTAGTCGCTTTAACAGAGGATAACGAAGCAACAGTTAAACGTTTCTATAAAGAAAAAGACCATTTCCGTCTACAACCAGAAAACTCTTCATTAGAACCTATCATTTTAAAACAAGTGTCAGTTATCGGGAAAGTAATTGGCGTATATCGTGATTTACATTAAAAATAACAAAAAGAAGATAATTACCTTATTTATATACGGTAATTATCTTCTTTTTGTATTTTGATAGATTTCCATGCATTCTATTTCTTATTAACGAGTTTCAATCGTCACATCTCCCGCAGCCGTTTTACCGCTAATCTTTTTACTACCATTTCCAATTGTTACATTTTTATTTTCTTCATTAAAAATTGTTACATCTCCAGCAGCACTTTGCCCAGTAATTACCGCATCTTGTGGTGTTTCCGATAAAGTAATATCTATATCTCCCGCAGTTGAACTTGCTTCTAGATTATACTTAGAATCATGATCTTGAATATTTATTTCCCCACTTGTTGTTTTTGCGGTCACTTTCCCTAATACCTTCTTAAAGTTCACCTCACCAGCTTTTGTCGATCCCTCCACATTCTTAGCCGTTACTTGTTTCAACTCTACTTCTCCAGCAAGTGTCCTAACACTTACGCTATCACTTTTCACATCACTCATTTCGATTTGTCCAGCAGATGAATTTACTTTTACATCTTGGTAAGAGCGTTCGGGCACAAGGAGAGTCAATTTAGACGTTTGAAACCTAAAATCGTAAAAAGAAAAATCAAATGAAGCACCTTTTTCTCTTTCCCCAATAATTTTTAATGTGTCACCATCTTCTGCGATACGAATCTCTTGTTTACGTACATCTCCCGATTGCTTTACATAAAAAGAAGAGTCAGGAGATTTTTGGACAATAATATCCCCGGCATCTAACTTAACTTCTATATTTTTTAATGTTTCGTTTTTAATTACATTTTCTTTATCGCCTTTTTCAGCAGTTTGTACTGCTTTTTCATATGTTTGGGAAATTCCTATTACTCCAATAATGATACAAGCGATAGCGATTAAAAATAGTTTTTTCATCATTTACTCTCCTTTTATCATTTTGAAGTTCCATATTACATATCGTACACACAATCTCTTAAACCACTTTGTACTATAAAAAGCGATAATACATAAAAATAAACCTACCCCAACAAACGTTATACTAACGAAAAGATCCAACCATATAAAAGTACCCATAAATACTTTTCCAATAACGAAAAATGGTGTTACTACACTAGCAATACCACCGATCCAAAAAGAAAATATAAAAGCAATAATTGCGACTAACGGGCCTAACACAATAATAAAATTAAACAAACTAAGTCCAATCGCTGCCATAACAGCTCTTGTCACATTTGAAGTCGATGGATTTTTTTTCATTTCATCGAAGCGATACATCGCAAGTAATTCTTTCGCGATTACTTTCGGAGAACCAAGGCCCTGTATTATTTCCGATTCAGTTTTCCCCTCTTCTAGTCCAAACTGAAAGTGCTCTTCATAATCCAATAAAATATCTTGCCTCTCTTCCTCTGGTAACTTTCTAAGATAACTTGATAATTCTTTAAGAAACCCTTCTTTACTCATCCCATTCCACCCCTTCAACAATTTCTTGTACCCCTTTCGCAAAATCACGCCATTCTGTTACTAACAAATGAAATTGCGTCTCCCCTTGCTCTGTTAATTGATAATATTTACGAGGTGGCCCTTCCGTAGATTCCTTTAAATACGTTTGAAAATACCCTTCTTTCGTCAAACGACGTAATAAAGGGTATACTGATCCTTCCGATATTAAAAATTTATTAGAAATTTGCTGAACAAGTTCATAACCGTAACTATCTTTACGTTTTACAAGTGCTAATACACAAAGTTCAAGCACACCTTTTTTAAATTGAACGTTCAAGTGCCATCCTCCTTTCCTATCTTAGTACTGTTCAATACACGGTACCTGTTTTATCCATAATATACCACTTAGTATTGTTTATTGCAAGGTACTAAACTATATTTATTCCCTAAATTTAGAAAATGAACTAACGAAATCCTGAATAAGACTGCGTTATAACTAAGCATCATTACGTTAATATCATTGAGTGATAATCTGATTCACAAGCCACAAACTTATAGCCTTGCAGATGAGGACATAAAAATCATCGCTCGCGTTGTACAGGCAGTAAAGAATTATTAAGTTATAGCACAAGTGATTTAAAAAAGATAAAATCAATTCTTTTGAAAAGATTTTCTTAGTAACATGATTCAAAATAACCAAAAACAATCCATTATCTAGTAGTTAATATATCCAATAACTTCACTAAAAAAGCCCTGATACCGTAGTATCAAGGCTTTTTTAGTTCATAAATTATATAAAACTTACGTTTATCTGATAATGTTTTTCTATGATATCACTACTTGTTATTAATTATTGGCTTTTATGTGGTTGTTTTTCATTTTGCAACCACATAAAATTGTAATAATAGGGAATTAAAAAACCCTTGATACTAGTTGTATCAAGGGTTCAAGCCTCTTAGTATAGAGACATATATTGATCGCGTTCCCATTGGTGAACTTGTGTTCTAAAGATATCCCACTCAATCTCTTTCGCTTCGATGAAGTGCTCAAGTAAGTGTTCTCCTAGTGCACCGCATACTACTTCATTAGATTGTAATGTAACTAATGCTTGCGCTAATGTTGCTGGTAAGTCAACGATACCTGCTTCTTCGCGCTCTTCTTTTGTCATTACATAGATGTTACGATCTACTGCTGCTGGTGGAGTTAATTTGTTTTTAATTCCATCAAGACCTGCAGCTAATAATGTAGCCATTACTAAATATGGGTTTGCAGCTGGGTCAACACTACGCACTTCTACGCGTGTACTAATACCACGAGATGCAGGGATACGTACTAACGGACTACGGTTTTGTGCAGACCATGCTACGTAACAAGGCGCTTCATATCCAGGTACTAGACGTTTATATGAGTTTACAGTTGGGTTTGCTATCGCTGTAAATGCTGGTGCATGTTTTAAAATACCTGCGATGAAGTGACGAGCATCATCACTTAATTGTAAGTCACCGTTTGCATCAAAGAATACGTTCTCACCATTTTTAAATAATGATAAGTTACAGTGCATACCTGAACCGTTCACACCATATAGTGGTTTTGGCATAAACGTTGCGTGTAAACCATGTTTACGAGCAATTGTTTTTACAACAAGTTTGAATGTTTGAATGTCATCACATGAGCGAATTGCATTTGCATATTTAAAGTCAATTTCGTGCTGTCCTGGAGCAACCTCATGGTGAGATGCTTCAATTTCAAATCCCATTTCTTCAAGTTCAAGAACGATATCACGACGACAGTTTTCCCCTAGATCCATCGGCGCAAGGTCGAAGTATCCACCGTTATCGTTTAGTTCTAATGTTGGATTTCCTTTTTCATCAACCTTAAATAGGAAGAATTCTGGCTCTGGTCCAAGATTGAAGTCTGAAAATCCTAAAGCTTCCATTTCTTTTAACACACGTTTTAAGTTGTTACGTGGGTCTCCATCAAATGGAGTGCCATCTGCATTGTAAATATCACAGATTAGTCGAGCTACTTTACCTTTTTCAGCTGTCCAAGGGAAAATTACCCAAGTGTCTAAATCAGGATATAAATACATATCAGACTCTTCAATACGTACGAAACCTTCAATCGAAGATCCATCAAACATCATTTTGTTATCAAGAGCTTTCGTTAATTGTCTCACTGGAATCTCTACGTTTTTAATTACCCCTAAAAGGTCCGTAAATTGTAAACGGATATACTTTACATTCTCTTCTTTCGCCAAACGGAAAATATCTTCTTTTGTGTATCTAGACATTATAAATTCCTCCTTAGTCCCTCTAATCGCCTTCAGAATCAGTTATCTTTAGTGAAAAAATCTTGAAATGTCACCTTGTCGCAATGAAGTTCGATTGAATCTACCTGTATGTTGTAGTTCATCTCGAAGTATTTTGCGAAGCTCAGTTTTTGAAATTTCTTTCGTTTCTTCTTTTACTTTCACTGCTTCTGTTTGATTTTCTTTCATTAGTAACACTTGTTTAATACCAGCCATATTCAGGCCTTGATCTAACAAATCTTTAATTTCTAACAACTTATCTACATCGTTAAATGAAAATAATCTACGATTCCCCTTTGTACGGGTTGGAGAAACAAGATTATGCTCTTCATAGTAGCGAATTTGACGTGCAGACAATTGTGTTAAATCCATAACAATACCAATAGGAAACAGCGGGGCAGAACGTCTATCTTCTTTCATTTTTCAGTTCCTCCTTCGCCTTAACTGCTTCTCATTTTATACCATGTTATGTTTAGTGTCAATAGATGTTAGCTTTTCTCACATGATTTTTTATAATTTTTTTTACGAATTTTTTCATTCTTTTTTCTAATCGCATAAATCATTACTTTTATACGAAAAAAGCTGCCAAAATCGACAGCTTCCCATTAAGAAATTATTAATAAATTCTTTTCAATCAATTCGTCAATCGCAGAACAAATCGCAATTTTAACATGCGAATACGTTAAGCCACCTTGCACATACGCAACATACGGTGGTCTAATTGGACCATCAGCAGACAATTCAATACTTGCACCTTGAATAAACGTTCCCGCCGCCATGATTACATCATCTTCATAACCTGGCATATAGTTTGCATACGGAGTAAAATGCGAATTAATTGGAGATGCATATTGAATCGCTTGGCAGAAGGCAATCATACGGTCTTTATCATCAAATTGAACCGATTGAATTAAGTCTGTTCTTGGCGCATTCCACGCTGGTGACGTGTTCATTCCTAACTTTTCTAAAAACGCAGCTGTAAAAATTGCACCTTTCAGCGCTTGTCCTGCAACATGTGGCGCTAAGAAGAACCCTTGATACATTTCTTGCAGACTGTATAAAGACGCTCCAGCTTCCGCACCAATTCCCGGAGATGTTAAACGATATGCACACGCTTCAACATACTGTTCTTTCCCGACAATATAACCGCCAGTTTTAACAATTCCGCCGCCCGGGTTTTTAATAAGTGAACCCGCCATTAAATCTGCACCAACATGACATGGCTCTTGCTCTTCAATAAACTCGCCATAACAGTTATCTACAAACACAACAACATCAGGTTTAATTTCTTTAACAAACGCGATCATCTCTTTAATTTGAGAAATAGTAAACGATGGACGAGTAGCATAACCTTTCGAACGCTGAATACCGATCATTTTCGTATTATTATGAATCGCCGCTGCAACAGCCTCAAAATCAACAAGCCCAGCACTAGTTAGCGGAACTGCATTGTAACCGATATTATATTCTTTAAATGAACCTACACCTTTCCCACGCACACCAACAATTTCCTCTAACGTATCATACGGTTTCCCAGTGATATATAATAACTCATCTCCCGGGCGTAAAATACCAAATAACGCTGTAGAGATAGCGTGAGTACCTGAAATAATTTGCGGACGAACAAGTCCAGCTTCCGCCCCAAATACATCAGCATACACTTTTTCTAACGTATCACGGCCAATATCATCATAACCATAACCTGTTGTCGGGATAAAATGCGAGTCACTAATTTTATGTTTCCGAAAACTTTCTAATACACGAAACTGATTGCTTTCAATCACTTCATCCGCACGTTTATGTACTTCTGTAATCTGACTCTCTACTTCTTTTACAATTGGAGCAATTTTTTCTCCATTTTTCAAACGATCAAACATTTTTATTTTCTCCTTCTTCCACTAAAAATCTCTTTAATTGCACATTAAGCGATGAATGAGTAAAAATATACCCTGCACAATCATATACAAATTTATCTTCTAGAAACTCCATCTTTGCTAATAGAGTTTCCGTCTTTAAAAGCGTTAACAACTTACCTTCACTCGGAGGGATTTCCACTCGATAACAATCCATTTCTTTCTTCATCTTCGTTTCTATCGCTTCTTTTATACGCAATAAATCACTTTCTTCAAAAGCACTAGTCATTAAGAAATCACTTTTCGGAAACGGAATAAAGTTTTGATGTAATTCATCTTTTTTATTATATAACGTAATAATAGGAATATGGTTAATTTCAAGTTCTGATAATAATCGTTTTACTGTTTTTTCATGCCCTATGTAGTTAGAATCCGCGGAATCAACTACATGTAAAATGACATCTGCTTCCCCCGCTTCTTCCAGTGTCGAACGAAAAGCAGCGATTAATGAAGTGGGTAAATCTTGTATAAAACCAACAGTATCAGTTAGTAATACTGTATAACCAGAAGGTAACGGCATCTTCCTCGTCGTTGGGTCTAATGTTGCAAACAGAAGGTTTTCTTCAAACGTATCAGCTTCCGTTAATCTATTAAACAGTGTCGATTTCCCTGCATTTGTATACCCTATTAACGAAACTTGAAATACTTTATTATCTTTTCTTCTCTCACGATATCTTTTTCGATGTTCCACAACAACTGCAAGTTGTTTCTTTATTTCATCAATACGGGATCGAATATGACGACGATCCGTCTCTAATTTCGTCTCACCCGGTCCTCTCGTTCCAATACCACCACCAAGACGCGATAAGGACAATCCCTGCCCCATAAGACGCGGCATTGTATATTGCAACTGAGCTAATTCTACTTGAAGCTTACCTTCCCTCGACTTCGCACGTTGCGCAAAAATATCCAGTATTAGTTGCGTTCGATCAATTACTCTCGCATTTAATACTGAGGATAAATTCCGAATTTGACTCGGCGTTAATTCATTATTAAATACAATAACATCCGGCTCTAATTCTTCAGTTAACATTGTAAGCTCTTCTAATTTCCCTTTACCTATGTAAGTTGCCGGATGAAACTTTGGTCGTTTTTGCGTTGTTGACACTAACAATTCTGCTCGTGCAGTCTTCGCTAGTGATGCAAGCTCTTTCATGGAATGCATAAATTTTTCATCATCATCTTGTGGCAATTGACAGCCTACTAATATGACTTTTTCTTTTTCTTCCATCAAATATGTTCACTCATCCTTTTCGAAATTTAAACCTTCTAATATAATAGCAGAGGAAGCACATTTCATCTAGTTAGCGGGGGAGAAAATTCATGGCATGGGAGATTTTTAGCATCATAGGCACAATCGCTTTCGCACTAAGCGGAGCCATTGTTGCAATGGAAGAGGATTATGATATTTTCGGGGTGTATATTTTAGGAATGGCAACCGCATTTGGGGGAGGTGCCCTTCGTAATTTATTAATCGGTTATCCGATTGTCGCATTTTGGCAACAAGACATGTTATTCCAAATCGCACTTTTATCAATGACTATTATTTTTCTTTTTCCAAATAAGTTAATTAGACATTGGAAAAAGTGGGAAAATATCACTGACGCTATCGGCTTATCAGCATTTGCTGTACAAGGAGCATTATATGCCCAAAAATTAAATTTACCAATTAGCGCCACAATTGTAGCAGCTGTTTTAACTGGTATCGGCGGCGGTATCATTCGCGATCTTTTAGCCCGCAGAAAACCTCTCGTTCTTCGAGCTGAAGTATATGCCTTTTGGACAATTTTAGCAGGTTTCTTAATTGGCGCTCAAATTATTGTTAGCGATTGGGCTCTTTACATTTTATTCATTTTAATTGTTTGCTTCCGCATGGTTTCTATTCATTACAAATGGCATTTACCACACAGACGTATCGAAACGAAAGAACGTTCAATGCATAAATAGCAATCTAACCTCTTTGCATATCGTAAAGAGGTTTTTCTTTTCTAACGATTTTTTCTTTATATAATGTTTATACTAATTTTTAAAGTGAGGTGAATACAAATGACAAACCACGTTAATAAAGGAGCTCAAAAAAGCTCAGTAAATCAATTCGGGCACGATCCTAATTCAGCACACGAAAAGAGCGCTAAAATGGAACACTTCCATAAAGCACACCAAGAAAAAGCAAAAAAAGAGTAAACGAACTTATACACAAAAATCGACGCACAGTTTATGTACTGTGCGTCTCCTCTTCGAGCATCAAATCCATGCTCGATATTCCAATTAAATCATTTTTATCATAGGCATCTTCTTGCAACAACCGCATCGCCTGTGTACGAATTGATTTTTCAACAATATTCCGTACATACCGCCCATTACTAAACGATGTAATTTGCGACGAATACTTTACAGCATGTAAATGATCCCTAAATTTCCATTCAGCCTCTTTCGATAACTGATATTCACGCTCTTCATACATTCTTTTCCCAATTTCCAACAACTGATTTACCGAGTAATCCGCAAATTCAATAATAAATGGAAAACGAGATTGCAGCCCTGGATTTAATGAAAGAAAGTGATTCATCTCTCTTGAATATCCAGCTAAAATCAATACAAAACCATGTTGTTTATCTTCCATATGTTTTACAAGCGTATCAATTGCTTCTTTTCCAAAGTCCTTCTCTCCTCCTCGAGCTAAAGAATACGCCTCATCAATAAACAAAATACCTCCCATTGCTTTTTTTATTAAGTCTCTTGTTTTTTGGGCTGTATGGCCGATGTACTCTCCTACAAGATCAGCACGTTCAGCTTCAACCAAGTGGCCTTTCGATAGAATATTCATCTCAAACAGCAATTTTCCTATCATTCTAGCAACTGTTGTCTTCCCTGTACCTGGATTCCCTTTAAACAGCATATGAAGTACTTGCTTCTCTGACTTCAATCCCTTCTCTTGTCTTTTTTTATTCACATAAATCCAAGCATATATTTCTTTTATTATCTTTTTTATATCATCCATCCCAACAAGCTTCCCCATCTCTTCTTCAATTCTCTGCAGCATTTCATGTTTAATTGTAGTTTCATTTGAAATTACCGTTTTATTTTCTGCGGCTGGCAAAGAAATTTTCTTTCGATGGTTTAACACAATATTAATTTGATTATTGTTTTTCTTTCGCATCGATTGTTCCATACAATCACCTCATTTTATCCACTCACCAAATATTATTATTCCTGTCCCCCTTGTAAATGCCTATTTTCAGAAAAGTTTGCTATAATATAAGAAATAATTAAGGTGGTGGGACTATGGAGACAACGGAATTCCATGATACAATACAAGCCTTTTCTATTTTTTTATTGAATAAAGGCCGAAAACCCTCAACTATTAAACGTTATGTTTATGACGTTGAAGACTTCGGACATTGGTTAGAAAAAAACAAAAAGCTCCCTTCCAGTAATATATGGGCTACACTTTGTACAAAAGACTACGAAGATTACTTTTCCGATTTAAAAACGAATCGACATTACTCAGAAAAAACGATGCATCGTGTATTTATTGTACTAAATAGAATGCATCATTTTCTAAACATTCCTAATCCATTGAAAAATATGGAGATATCTATTCAACCAGACCGTACACTTCGTAACGAAGATTTCATTTCACCTGATGAAGAAAAAAGGTTAAAGTATATAGTCACTTCATTAGAAGGACTTTCAGAAAAACAACTTCCTGTGCGCCCCTTATTAATGGATCGCAATATTGCTATTTTAAATCTATTGATTGACTACGGTTTATCCTTACAAGAACTTACAGCATTAACAATGCATCACGTTCACTTTGAAACTAACACATTATCAATCCCAGCAACCGCAGGTGTAGAAAGAACAATTACATTAGCAAAAGAAGACAAAAAACAACTATATAATTATTACAAAAGCATCCCGGAACCAGTTCGTCCTAAATACCATAGTGATGATCCATTATTTGTCGCATTCGATTTTAACCGTGGAACATACAGGTGGGTATATGAAAATGATGCACCAAAGGCATTAACGGAAATTGCTATACAAAAAATGATTCGCCTCGAAGTGGCTAGAGCCAATTTACGTAAAGGAATTTCAGGACAACATTTTCGTAACACCTATATTTTAAACTTAATAAAAAAAGAAACTCCTGAATCAGAAATTATAAAACTCGCTGGATTCAAATCAAAAATTTCATTAAAGCGATATTATCAATACGCAGAAAATAGAAAAAACGCCTTATTGTAAGGCGTTTTTTCTATTTTTTCTTTAAACAAACGATTTTATTATGACCATTTAACTAATTTCTGCATCTACTATGATGAGTTTCGTTCACATTTTCGTGAGAAAGGAGAGATTTAATGTCTCGTTATAACGACAATCAAAACAAATTCTCCAAACCATGCTTTCCAAGTAGCGCCGGACGAATTCCAAATACTCCATCAATCCCAATTACTAAAGCTCAACTTAGAACATTTCGTGCGATTATTATTGATTTAACAAAAATAATCCCAAAACTTTTCGCAAATCCATCTCCCCAAAATATTGAAGATCTAATCGATACATTGAACCTACTGAGTAAATTTATTTGTTCACTAGACGCTACTTCCTCCCTGAAAGCACAAGGGTTAGCTATTATTAAAAACTTAATAACTATATTAAGAAATCCAACCTTTGTAGCAAGCGCTGTATTTATTGAGCTTCAAAATCTCATTAACTATTTACTATACATTACAAAATTATTCCGAATTGACCCTTGCACACTTCAAGAGCTCCTTAAATTAATAGCAGCATTACAAACTGCTCTAGTTAATTCTGCTTCGTTCATTCAAGGACCTACCGGACCTACTGGACCAGCAGGCGCTACTGGTGCCACTGGGCCTCGAGGTAACACGGGCGCTACTGGACCTACCGGTGCCACTGGGCCCCGAGGTAACACAGGCGCTACTGGACCTACCGGTGCCACTGGACCTCGAGGTAACACAGGCGCTACTGGCGCCACTGGACCTCAAGGTAACACGGGCGCTACTGGGCCTCGAGGTAACACGGGTGCTACTGGCGCTACTGGACCTCAAGGTAACACAGGTGCTACTGGTGCCACTGGACCTCGAGGTAACACGGGCGCTACTGGCGCTACTGGACCTCAAGGTAACACAGGTGCTACTGGTGCCACTGGACCTCGAGGTAACACGGGCGCTACTGGCGCTACTGGACCTCAAGGTAACACAGGTGCTACTGGTGCCACTGGACCTCGAGGTAACACGGGCGCTACTGGCGCTACTGGACCTCAAGGTAACACAGGTGCTACTGGTGCCACTGGACCTCAGGGTGTTCAAGGTAACACAGGTGCTACCGGCGCTACTGGTGCTACTGGACCTCAAGGTAACACGGGTGCCACTGGCGCTACTGGTATAGGAGTTACCGGACCTACTGGACCTCAAGGTAACACAGGTGCTACCGGCGCTACTGGTGCTACTGGACCTCAAGGTGTTCAAGGTAACACAGGTGCTACCGGCGCTACTGGCGCTACTGGACCTCAAGGTGTTCAAGGTAACACAGGTGCTACCGGCGCTACTGGTGCTACTGGACCTCAAGGCGTTCAAGGTAACACAGGTGCTACCGGTGCTACTGGACCTCAAGGTGTTCAAGGTAACACAGGTGCTACCGGCGCTACTGGACCTCAAGGTGTTCAAGGTAACACAGGTGCTACCGGCGCTACTGGTGCTACTGGACCTCAAGGTGTTCAAGGTAACACAGGTGCTACCGGCGCTACTGGTGCTACTGGACCTCAAGGTGTTCAAGGTAACACAGGTGCTACCGGCGCTACCGGCGCTACTGGTGCTACTGGACCTCAAGGCGTTCAAGGTAACACAGGTGCTACCGGTGCTACTGGACCTCAAGGTGTTCAAGGTAACACAGGTGCTACCGGCGCTACTGGACCTCAAGGTGTTCAAGGTAACACAGGTGCTACCGGCGCTACCGGCGCTACTGGTGCTACTGGACCTCAAGGCGTTCAAGGTAACACAGGTGCTACCGGTGCTACTGGACCTCAAGGTGTTCAAGGTAACACAGGTGCTACCGGCGCTACTGGACCTCAAGGTGTTCAAGGTAACACAGGTGCTACCGGCGCTACTGGTGCTACTGGACCTCAAGGTGTTCAAGGTAACACAGGTGCTACCGGCGCTACTGGTGCTACTGGACCTCAAGGTGTTCAAGGTAACACAGGTGCTACCGGCGCTACTGGTGCTACTGGACCTCAAGGTGTTCAAGGTAACACAGGTGCTACCGGTGCTACTGGACCTCAAGGCGTTCAAGGTAACACAGGTGCTACCGGCGCTACTGGACCTCAAGGTGTTCAAGGTAACACAGGTGCTACCGGTGCTACTGGACCTCAAGGTGTTCAAGGTAACACAGGTGCTACCGGCGCTACTGGTGCTACTGGACCTCAAGGTGTTCAAGGTAACACAGGTGCTACCGGCGCTACTGGACCTCAAGGTAACACGGGTGCTACCGGCGCTACTGGTATAGGAGTTACCGGACCTACTGGACCTTCTGGCGGGCCTCCTGGACCTACTGGACCTCAAGGTAACACAGGTGCTACTGGTGCTACTGGACCTCAAGGTAACACGGGTGCTACCGGTGCTACCGGCGCTACTGGACCTCAAGGTAACACGGGTGCTACCGGTGCTACCGGCGCTACTGGACCTCAGGGTGTTCAAGGTAACACGGGTGCTACTGGCGTTACCGGTGCCACTGGACCTCAAGGTAACACAGGTGCTACTGGTGCTACTGGACCTCAAGGTGTTCAAGGTAACACAGGTGCTACTGGTGCTACTGGACCTCAGGGTGTTCAAGGTAACACAGGTGCTACCGGCGTTACCGGTGCCACTGGACCTCAAGGTGTTCAAGGTAACACAGGCTCTACCGGGCCTCAAGGCATTCAAGGACCAACGGGTGCTACCGGCGCTACTGGCATAGGAGTTACTGGACCTACTGGGCCAACTGGACCTAGCTTCCCTATAGCAACAATTGTTGTAACAAACAATATTCAGCAAACAGTACTGCAATTTAATAACTTTATTTTTAGTACTGCAATTAACGTAAACAATATTATCTTCAACGGCACAGATACAGTTACTGTTATTAACGGTGGTATTTATGTAATTAGCGTATCCATTTCTACAACTGCGCCAGGATGCGCTCCACTCGGAGTAGGAATTTCAATTAATGGAGCAGTCGCAACTGATAATTTCTCTTCAAATTTAATAGGCGACTCACTTTCATTTACTACAATAGAAACATTAGCAGCTGGTGCAAGAATCTCTGTCCAATCTACTCTTAATGAGATTACGATCCCTGCGACAGGAAATACTAACATCCGCCTTACTGTATTTAGAATCGCTTAAATTTCACTATATATTGTTTATGACAAATAAAAAAAGAGCGAGGAAACTCGCTCTTTTTTGTTATGTACAATAATTCATTACTATTCTAATTCAATTGAAACATTTTTTTGTGGTACAAATGTAGAAATTGCATGTTTATAAATAAGCTGTTGCTTACCTTCTGTTTCCAGCAGGACTGTAAAATTATCAAATCCTTTAATTAGTCCACGAAGCTGGAAACCATTTAATAAGTACAGCGTAACAAACGTATTTTCTTTACGGAGTTGATTTAAAAACTGATCTTGAATATTGATTGATTGCTTCATGTCGAATCCTCCTCTTTTTCTCTACTTACTATTATTCGACTTTACTTGTAACTTTCCTTCTATGTATCGTAAAATTTCTGACGTTTTTTCACCGTCTGTAACATCAAACCACGTGACATCCATTTTATTACGGAACCACGTTAATTGACGTTTTGCATAACGACGCGAATTCGTCTTTAATTGTGACACCGCATCTTCTAAAGAGGCTCGATTCTCAAAATAATCATAGATTTCTTTATATCCAATCGCTTGAATAGATTGACAATCTCGTATCCCTCTATTATACAGCCCTTCTACTTCCTCTAATAGGCCTTGTTCCATCATCAAATCCACTCGTAAGTTAATGCGATCGTATAGCATTTCTCGATCCATTGTCAAGCCAATTAATGAAACATCATAGAGTAACTCTTTTTCTTGTTTCTCAATTTGTTCACTCATTTTTTCACCCGTCGTGTGGAAAATTTCTAACGCCCGAATGACACGTCGTACATTATTTGCATGAATACGCTCCGCACTTTCTGGATCTACTTCTTGCAATTTTTTATGTACATATTCCACACCGCGTTCTAAAGCTAACTTTTCCATTTGCTCTCGGTATATCACATCACCAGCATCATCTGTAAACTGATAATCGAATAAAACAGATTGTATATAAAGACCGGTCCCACCAACTATAATTGGTAATTTACCACGTTCTGTAATTTCTCGAATATGCTTGCGAACACGTTCTTGAAATTCCGCGACAGAAAATGAATCTTCCGGATTTTTTATATCGATCATATAATGTGGAATTCCGTCCATCTCTGCTTTTGTTACCTTTGCGGTTCCAATATCCATCGTTCGATAGATCTGCATGGAATCACCACTAATAATTTCACCGTTCAACGCTTTGGCAAGATCGATACTTAACTTCGTCTTTCCAACAGCAGTTGGTCCAATGATGACAGCAACTTTTTCACGTTGCACTTCTCCCATATCATTCAACTCTCTTTATGTAATATACTCCATCTATTGATTATACCCAATCTTACCAATTTTAACGGCATGATTGCAAGTTCTTTCATTTCGGTACATGAAATTATACAGAAAAAAGAACATAGTTTGTCCAATTCTGCATATACATGATAAAAATAGTTTCGAGAGGATGAGTTAACTATGAAACAATCCACCATCAATTTTTCATCTTTGACAAAAGACCTCATTTTAGCCACTTCTACAAAAGAACAAAATTGTTCACAAGAGGAATTATACTTCGCCCTAAATTGTTTACTACGGGCTTTTCATTCTACTCTCCATGAAACAACATTACATCCAGAAAATAAAAATACAGAATATATACAAACGCAATTTTGCAGTGCATATAAAATTATTACAGGTAAAACTATTTATCCATTTCAATAATCCATAAAAAGCGGCTGCTTACATAGTTTCAAGCAACCGCTTTTTATATTAATATCGATAACCTATTGTATAACTTTCACTTTTACAGATTTGCGCCCCCAGCTATTAGCACTACCATCTGAACCGACTAATACATCAATACGATTTCCTTTAATCGCACCACCGGTGTCTCCAGCAATCGCTTCTCCATATCCTTCTACCCATACTTTTGATCCAAGCGGAATTACTTTCGGATCAACAGCAATTACTTTCATATTTGGATTTGCTGTTAAATCATGCCCCATTGCAGTTAATACACGACCACCATACGAACCATTCTCACTCGGATCTGCTGTATATGCCGTCGCTTCTACTGTAATTTCACGACCACCAGTAGGCGCACTTGTTTCAGTAGATTTTGCAACTGGTTTTGCAGCCGGTTTTTCTTTTACCACAGGTTTACTTGATTCTACATTCTTAATAGAATCATTACTCTTAACAGACTCTTTATTCTTAACTACTGTATTATTTTTAACTGGCGTATTTGTTCTAGCTGGCGCTTCTTCTTGAGCTACAACCTCTTTCTTTTCGATTACAGGTGCTGTTCCTGTTAAAAATGGCACGTGAACATATCCAACTTTTCCATTGTAGTCGAATTGTAACCATTCATTTTGAACTTGATTCGTCGTTTCAATCACATCATTTTTATTAAGTTTACCTAAAATTTCAGAATCAGTATTCGCTCCAGCACGAACATTTAATACGCCCGCCGTTACATAATATGTGCTCTTTGTAAAATCGGCACTTACAAACGCTTCCTTACCGTTCAACTTAATTTTTGTCCATCCATTTTCTGTATTTATAACATCTAGTGTATTCCCACTGAACACTTTACCTACAAGCTTTGACTCTACATTTGGGTTTTCTCTAACATTTAATACGTCTGTTGTTACAATTGTTTCCGCTTTAGCAGAACCCACAAAAATCCCAAGACCAAAAACTGCTGCTGTTGCTATACCTAATAATTTTTTCATGAATAGCCTCCATTTGCTTTGTTTTCGTATTTTCATTATAGCAACAGATTTTTAGAATTTTTAGAAATCACACAATTACAAAGCATTCGTAATATACGATTAACGAGTTGTAACATAAATTTCCATATTAATAAAATGCATTTCTAATACAATCTTCAGTGGTTTTCATATATTTTTCATATACGAGCACAAGAACTTTTTCCCAGAAAAAATTACAGTGTTACTTTTTTGTTACAAAAAATTCACAATTCGTTACATCTTTTACCAAAAAACATCAATATTCAATTGTTAACCTATTTTTTTGTAATAAAAAGAGAGCAGCTACTAAAAACTGCTCTCTTTTTATTTGTTATTGAACTTTCTTTTTCCAAACACCTAGCATAACAGCCGAGACAATTGTTCCAATTAATATAGAGAAAATATATAGTAACGGTTTATTTACTAACGCTATTACAAATAATCCACCATGCGGTGCCGGTAATGTAATTTGGAATAACATAGATAACGCACCTGCAATACTTGAACCAACAACACAACTTACGATTACTCGAACCGGATCTGCAGCTGCAAACGGAATCGCACCTTCTGTAATGAACGACGCTCCCATAATATAATTTGTTAAACCAGATTTACGTTCCGCTTCTGTAAACTTTGATTTAAAGAATGTAGTTGCGAATGCAATCGCAAGTGGTGGTACCATCCCACCAGCCATAACTGCTGAGTGCACTCCAAAATTCTGCGCTTCTATTGCAGCAATACCAAACGTAAATGCCGCTTTATTAATTGGCCCCCCCATATCAATTGCCATCATACCACCTAAAATAAGACCTAGTAATATAGCATTCGTACCGTTTAAACCATTTAACCACCCTGTCAACATTTCATTTAATGCTACTACAGGCGGAATTACTACTTTTTGCATTACAACTCCTGTAATCAATAATCCAAAGACTGGATATAACAATACAGGTTTAATTCCTTCTAATTGTACTGGTAGTCCTGAAAATAATCTTTTCAACCCTAAAACAACATATCCAGCTAAGAAACCAGCAATTAATCCACCTAAAAATCCAGCATTCGCATTCGCCGCTAAAAATCCACCTACAACACCAGGCATAAAACCAGGACGATCAGCAATAGAACTTGCAATAAATCCAGCTAAAATTGGTACAAGGAATAAAAACGCACCTGTTTTTCCTCCACCAATTGACATGAACAATTCAGCTAAAGGACCTTCCGCCTTTATACCACCAAACGAAAACGCTAGCGCTATTAAAATCCCGCCACCAACAACGAATGGAAGCATATTACTTACACCGCTCATTAAATGCTTATAAATTCCTAATCCTTTTTCTCCCTCAATACTTTCTGATTTCCCGTCCTCTTTTACACCTTTAAAGATTGGTGCATCTTGTTTGACAGCTCGCTTAAGCAGATTTTCCGTTTTTCGAATCCCATCAGCAACTGGCACTTGAATGACATGTTTACCAGCAAAACGATTCATTTCTACTTGTTTATCCGCCGCAACAATAATAGCTGTTGCACGTTCAATATCCTCTTTCGTTAAACCGTTTTTAATACCTGTTGATCCGTTTGTTTCAACTTTAATCGCTATTCCTAACTCTGTCGCTTTTGCTTTTAAGCTATCCGCTGCCATATATGTGTGAGCGATTCCAGTTGGACAAGCTGTAACAGCAAGTACGTACGGTTCATTTCCTTCTGGTTTTGCGACTTCAATCTCTTCTTCTTTTTCATTCTCTTTTTCATCAAATAGTTGAAGAAGCTCACTTTCATCCTTTGCTTCTAATAGTTGCTTGCGAAATCCTTCATCCATTAATAATGTCGATAAACGAGACAACGTTTCTAAATGAGTATTATTCGCTCCTTCACTTGCAGCAATCATAAAGAATAAGTGTGCTGGCTGTCCGTCAAGCGACTCATAATTGATACCGCTTACACTTCTACCAAAACAAATCGATGGTTGTTTAACAGCCTTTGTCTTCGCATGAGGTATTGCAATACCTTCCCCTATTCCAGTCGTACTTTGGGCCTCCCGCTTTAAAATAGCTTCTTTAAATTCCGTTTTACTATTTAAACGATTTGCCCCGTTTAATTTCTCAACTAATTCATCTATGACAGCTTCTTTATTTGAAGCTGTCAAATCCATAATGACTGTATCCCTTTTTAATAGTTCTGTAATTTTCATATGTTGCTTCCCCCTATCGCTTAGCTACAATTACTTGCGACAATAATTCTTCTACTTTTTCCTTCTTACATAAATCAGCTGAAAATGCTGTTGCACTCCCTGTTGCAACGCCGTATTGAAATGCCTTTTCAATATCTTTTGTCTGTTCATATTTGCCTACAAACCCTGCAACAAGAGAATCCCCGGCCCCAACTGAATTAATTACAACACCTTTTGGAACAGTCGCTTCATATATACCTTCTGCCGTAAATAATAAAGCTCCCTCTCCAGCCATCGATACGATAACGTGTTTTACACCTTGTTCAATTAATTTTCTTCCATAAGGTAAAACGTCCTCTACTGTTGAAAGCTCCACTCCAAACAACTCACCAAGTTCATGGTGGTTTGGCTTAATTAAAAATGGCTTATTTTTAATTACATGTTGCAGTGCACTTCCACTTGCATCTACTACTACACGAATACCTTTTTCAGCTCCAAACGCAGCAATTGATTCGTAAAAGGTACTTGGAATAGAAACTGGTACACTCCCAGCAAGTACAACACAATCTCCAGGTTGCATACTCTCAATTTTTTTCATTAACTGTTCGAACTGCTCTTTTGTTACAATAGGACCTTGGCCATTTAATTCTGTTTCTTCTTCCCCTTTTATTTTCACATTAATGCGAGTATCTTCATCTACTTGGACGAAGTTTGTTGTTACACCTTCCGTCTGTAATACCTCTTTAATAAATTGACCAGTAAATCCACCAGTAAATCCAAGTGCTATATTTTTAACACCTAAACGCTGAAGAACACGAGAAACATTAATTCCTTTTCCTCCAGGAAACTTCATATCTTTTTCCGCTCGATTTATTGTTCCTAAATCAAAGGAAGAAACTTGCACTACATAATCAATAGATGGGTTTAAAGTAACTGTATAGATCATTGTTTATCAGCCTCAATTACATTGGTTTGTTGTTTATATTTTTCTAAATCAATTTCTAAATGGTTTGTAATAATATTTGCATCTTCAACATTTGCAATTTTCGCAAACGCAACTTCTGAAAACTTACTTTCATCAATTAAGAAATATCCTTCGTTTGCTAATGTTAATGCCATTTGTTTTAAGAGCGCTTCTTCTGGATCTGGCGTTGTAAAGCCAAGCTGTTCATGTACACCATTTGCACCTAAAAAACATTTATCAAAACGATACTTCTGCATACTTTCCTGTGCCATAGCACCGATTAAAGCTTTCGTCCTACTCTTCATCATTCCGCCTAGTAAATACGCACGAATATTATTTTCAACTAAAGCTTCAATATGCATAAGTCCATTCGTAACGACAGTAACATCTTTATTTATTAAAAATGGAATCATTTCAAATGTTGTACTTCCTGCATCTAAATAAATACAATCACCTTGTTCAATAATGCTAGCCGCATACTTAGCAATTTGTTGTTTTATTTGAATGTTTTTGGATGATTTTTCGACCATCGTTGGTTCTTGCCCTTTTCCTGTTAAAACAGCGGCACCACCATGAACTCTTTTTAATAACCTTTGCTTTTCCAATTGTGCTAAATCACGGCGAATTGTCGACTCAGAGCTTTCTGTTCTTTCAACTAATTGCTGTAATTTTACAACTTTCTGTTCTTTTACAAGTTGCAATATCATTTGATGACGTTCAGGAGTTAACATTTTATTCACCTCTTCTTTGATTACAGTATAATGAAAACGGTCACAAAAATCAACCATAAACAATCAAAAATAACCAAAAACATCCACAAACATTTATAAACAGCAAAAAAAGAAACCTATTCGATCAAACAATCAAATAGATTTCTTTTCTAAATTCACTTATAAAGAAGCTTTATATATACTTAAAACATCATCTTTATTTAATTTTTTAAAGTTACCAAATTCACCATACGCCATCGCTTTATCCGCCATTAAATCAATTTCATTTTCTCCAATAGCGTAATCAGATAATGTTACTGGCGCCTCAATTGAAGTCCAAAATTGACGTAACGCCTGAATTCCTTCTAACGCAATTTCTCGATCAGTCTTTCCATCTGTTTCTACATTGAATACTCGAATAGCAAACTGTTTAAAACGACTTACATTTCCCTCTACAACATGCTTCATCCAGTTCGGGAATAAAATCGCAAGGCCACCCCCGTGTGGTATATCATGAACAGCAGAAACTGCATGCTCAATATTATGAGTCGCCCAATCTCCTTTTACTCCCATTGCTAAAATGCCGTTTAACGCCATAGTACCACAATATAAAATAGTTTCTCTATGCTCATAATTTTCTAAATCACTTAAAAGCTTAGGAGCTGTCTCAATTACTGTTTTTAAAACAGCTTCACAATAACGATCTTGTAGTTCTGTATTCGTTCCATGATGGAAATATTGTTCTAATACGTGCGACATAATATCTACCATACCGTAAATTGTTTGATCTTTCGGTACAGAAGTAGTATGAACTGGATCTAAAATCGAAAACTGCGGGAAAGTAACCGGGCTACCCCATCCATACTTTTCATTCGTTTCCCAGTTTGTAATTACCGAGCCTGCATTCATTTCAGATCCTGTTGCTGCAAGAGTAAGTACAGTACCAAATGGTAATGCCTCATTAGCAAATGTTTTTTTCGTTACAATATCCCATACATCTCCATCGTACTTACTACCAGCTGCAATTGCCTTCGTACAGTCGATTACACTTCCTCCACCAACTGCTAAAATAAATTCAACACCATTCTCTTTACAAATTTGAATCCCTTTCTTTACAGTTGATACACGTGGATTCGGTTCAACACCTGTTAATTCAAATACTTCTGCATTAATATCCTTTAAAATAGAAATTACATTATCATAAATACCGTTTCTTTTAATGCTGCCTCCCCCGTATACGAGAAGAACTTTTTTACCGAACTGTGGAATTTCAGTTTTTAACTGTTCTAATTGACCTTTACCGAAAATAAGTTTCGTTGGATTACGAAATACAAAATTTTGCATATTTCTTTACCATCCCTTCTATATGAAAAGCAACTATACTTTTGTATACCATATTTTTTTCATTTCACAAAAATATTTGCCTAATAAAAAAATCCCAGCCTACAGGCTGAGATTTTTTTATTGGTAATAAGGTGAGATCATTAAGTAAACAATAACACCAGATAAACTTACATATAACCAAATCGGCATCGTCCAACGTACAATTTTACGGTGACGTGTTAATTGATTTGTAAAACCAAATACAAGCGCAAACAATGCAAGTGGTACGATAATTGCTGCTAGGATAATATGTGTAATTAAAATGATGAAATACACATATTTAATGAATCCTTCTCCGCCAAAATGTGTTGCCGGTGCTAAGTAATGATACGATAAATACGACACACAAAATAGTAAAGTTGTCGTAAATGCTGCAAGGATAAAACCACGATGCATTTTCACATTCTTTTTAATAATAGAGAATAACGCTGCTAATAAAAATACGAACGTAAAGCTATTAAAAATCGCGTTTAACATTGGTAAAATCGTTACATCAAAATGTACTTCTCCTTCATAGCCAACAGGTCCAAAGAACAAAAATAAAATAATCGCATTTACAATTACAGAAAGCGTTATCACAATAGGAGCATAGCTTTTCTGATTTGTTGATTGATCCACCAAAATGGTCACTCCCTCTTCCTTCAAGTATGTATACATAACCTCACTATTTTAACATATTATTCACAGTGTAAATGTGACAATAGTTTGACACAGCAAGACCAGACAAAGAAAAAAATCCTTCTTAATAAAACTTCTTAAGAAGGATTTTATCGCTTTATTATTCAAATAGCAATGCGATTAGTTTTTGTTAAAAAATGTATCGCTATATGCTTGAAAAATTTCAGACACTTGATATCCCATTAATGAAATTGCTGTTAATGAAAAGAAACCAATCATAAGAAATCGAAACCACATATAAATCTCCTCCTTGTATTTAGCTTAAAAAACGTTAGCTACCTTACAAGTTGAGTGGCACTCTTCATCATCACTTTCCTTTTTCCTTACAATTGCTGTAATAAATCGAATCATAAAGAAAACTACAAAAGGAAATTGTTCGTAATTCACATTGGCATAGTTTAGCAACGGCTCGCGCTGCACATCGAACGGAGATGAGAAGGAATAGAACATACCTTGCTCTTCCATATATACAATTACAATTTTCATGCAAAATACGATTCCTAGAAACGAAACAATATCTTGCCATTCTGTCGTATATAACAGGTTATACAGCTCTAATACGTACTCTTCCATCATCATCCCCCCTTCCTTTTTTACCATTTTGCTCGCCTTCGTATAAAAAGTCAAGAAAAAAGTTTATATCCACTATGACAATAGTAATTACTTGTTTCTATGATTATATATGATTCTTTTATAGCAATGACTGGGTGTAACTCTCTTCGAAAATAAGAAAATTAGAATCGAACAGATTCCTCATTCTTACTTTTAGGATTCAAAACTGTGCTATTTTTATTTCTATTAAAAATAAAATAAGAAAGTATGATAAGAACTGTAACAAACATTGTTAAAAGTGCTTGTGAACGTAAAGTATCAATTGCGAACATCGCAACTAAAACTGCTATAATAGCAGCAATTGTAACATACGTTACATACGGAAAAAGCCACATTTTCACTTTCAAATTTTGTTGTTCTACTTTCCCCATTTTTTTACGCATCTTTAAATGCGAAACTGCAATAACGAGATAAACTAGTAACGCAATCCCGCCAGATGCATTCACTAAAAACAAAAAGACTTTATCTGGAGAAATGTAACTAAACACAACTCCAATATAAGCGAAGAAAGTTCCAAATAAAACCGCTCGAACGGGAACACCACTACTGTTCAATTTTAAAAATGACTTTGGAGCATCTCCTCTTTCTGCCATTGAAAAAAGCATTCTTGAATTTGTATATAAGCCTGAATTTAAGCAAGAAAGTACAGCTGTTAAAACGATAAAATTCATAATTTGTGCTGCCGCTGGTATTCCTATATGTTCAAGTACAGCTACAAATGGACTTTTTAATATGTTTGCTGAATTCCATGGCAGTAGCGTAACAACTACCGCTATAGACCCAATAAAAAATACAAGAATACGCCAAATCACACTGTTTGTTGCTGTTTTTACTGCTTTTACAGGTTCTGCAGATTCACCAGCCGCTACTGCTACAATCTCTGATCCCATAAATGAAAATATAACAACAGTAATTCCAAGCAGGACCGAACTTATACCGTTTGGCATAAATCCACCTTGTCCAATTAAATTCGAAGTGCCGGGTGCTTCTGTTCCTGGAACAAATCCTAAAATAACAGCAAGACCTAGACAAAGGAACAAAACAATACTTATTACTTTAATAAAAGAAAACCAATATTCAAACTCTCCAAATGATTTCACCGAAAAAACGTTCGTCAGCGTTAATAAAATTGTTAATATTAAACTTAATAACCAAAGCGGTATTTGTGGAATCCAATATTGGATAATACCAGCACCTGCTGTGGCTTCTATTGCAATAACAATTACCCAAAAAAACCAGTATAACCAGCCTATTGTATAACCCGCCCAAGGACCAATCGCTTCTCTTGCATACGTTGCAAATGAACCACTTGTCGGATTAACAGCTGCCATTTCTCCTAGCATTCTCATGACGAAAATGACTAGAAGTCCTGCTAATGCATATGAAACGATAGAACCTGGTCCTGCCGAATGTACAACTGCACCACTTCCAACAAACAAACCAGCCCCTATTACGCCGCCAATTGAAATCATTGTAATGTGGCGTATTTTGAGGTCTTTCTTTAGATTTTTATCCAAATCTTGTACATCCCCTTCCAAACTAAATTTTGAAACTTATGTAAGAGTACTGTGCGAAAGATTTTGTTCTATACGTTAAAATATATCAAAATATTCTGAATTTAACAATTACAATTCAACCTTCTTCAAAAATTATTACATTAGGTTTAATACTTTCCCATACACAATTGTTGAGAAAATTATAGTCCCTTTACAAAAGAAAGAATTTTCAGATATTATTAAATAAACAAGATTATACATCTAGACAACTTTTTGTATAGGAGTGTTGATATGTTAAACAAGTTCAAATTTTTTTGTTGTATTTTAGTAATGTTCTTACTTCTACCGCTATCCCCTTTCCAAGCACAAGCAGCAAACAATTTAGGTTCAAAATTACTCGTTGGATATTGGCATAACTTTGATAACGGTACTGGCATTATTAAATTAAAAGACGTTTCACCAAAATGGGATGTAATCAATGTATCTTTTGGTGAAACTGGTGGTGATCGTTCCACTGTTGAATTTTCTCCTGTGTATGGTACAGATGCAGACTTCAAATCAGATATTTCTTATTTAAAAAGTAAAGGAAAGAAAGTAGTTCTTTCAATAGGTGGACAAAATGGAGTCGTTTTACTTCCTGACAATGCCGCTAAGGATCGTTTTATTAATTCCATACAGTCTCTAATCGATAAATACGGTTTTGATGGAATAGATATTGACCTTGAATCAGGTATTTACTTAAACGGAAATGATACTAATTTCAAAAATCCAACTACTCCCCAAATCGTAAATCTTATATCAGCTATTCGAACAATCTCAGATCATTATGGTCCAGATTTTCTATTAAGCATGGCTCCTGAAACAGCTTATGTTCAAGGCGGTTATAGCGCATATGGAAGCATATGGGGTGCATATTTACCAATTATTTACGGAGTGAAAGATAAACTAACATACATTCATGTTCAACACTACAACGCTGGTAGCGGGATTGGAATGGACGGTAATAACTACAATCAAGGTACTGCAGACTACGAGGTCGCTATGGCAGATATGCTCTTACATGGTTTTCCTGTAGGTGGTAATGCAAATAACATTTTCCCAGCTCTTCGTTCAGATCAAGTCATGATTGGGCTTCCAGCAGCACCAGCGGCAGCTCCAAGTGGTGGATACATTTCGCCAACTGAAATGAAAAAAGCTTTAAATTATATCATTAAAGGAGTTCCGTTCGGAGGAAAGTATAAACTTTCTAACCAGAGTGGCTATCCTGCATTCCGCGGCCTAATGTCTTGGTCTATTAATTGGGATGCAAAAAACAACTTCGAATTCTCAAATAACTATAGAACATATTTTGATGGTCTTTCCTTGCAAAAATAACAAAGTAAAACTATAATTAGCCCCCATCAATCGGACATTTATGGGCAATCAATGCAGGATAAAAACAACAATAGGACCCTTTATAGGTCCTATTGTTGTTTTTTATTTATGAAAATTACTTTGTCACATCTAAAGTTTTAAGAAACTGTTTTCCATCGCCCAACATCGCACGTTCCTCCGAATCATATTGTTAAATATTCTAGTCACTCTTTTGCTTCAACACAAAAACTGAAAGTTCAGGTACACTACAAAATCTAACAGGCATCCTAGTAGTCCCAATACCACGATTTACATATAAATATAACTGCTTACTCTTCCCCTCCACTTCATACATACCTTCAACATAACTCTCAGCTAGTTTGGTAGTAATTAACGGACCTACAAAAGGGATTTGGACTTGTCCCCCGTGACTATGTCCTGACAGTTGAAGATCAACTGGGTAACGATTTATTTTGGTTACAACATCCGGCTCATGTACTAATAACATGTTGAAATCATTTTGTTTCAAGTTTTTTAAAGTTGAATCTATTTTCGGCTTCCCTAATAGAAAATCATCCAAACCTGATATTGTAATATATTTGCCGTTTTCCACTTTAATTTTCTGCACTTCATTTACTAATACAGAAAAACCAGCTTCCTCGATATATTTTTTGTAAAATAAACTACCGCCCCCGCCCCTATCATGATTCCCAAACACAGCATATTTCCCTAAGGGAGCATAAATTTTCTGCAAAATAGCCTTCGCTCCCTCTCTTTCTGCACTATAAGAACCAAATTTATCTATTAAATCTCCGGTAAAAACTACTATATCTGGATGTAATTCATTCATCTTCTCCACCAAATGTTCAAGTTGCTTCAATGTAAACTCTGGCCCTAAATGTACATCTGAAAACTGTAATATTTTTTTATTATTAAATTCTTTAGGAATTGCAGAAGCTTCTATTTCATTCCATGTAACTGTTACTAGTTTTCGTTCTATTTCTGTCGCATAATAATACAAACTTACTAGTATCATTAATATACTTATAAAACTAATAATAAATATCTTTACGATTGATTTTTTTCGTTCTTTTTTTACATGATTCGTATTCATGTTTTCACCTCTAGAAACACTTTAAATCCTTATTGTTACATTAATGTGACAACATGAACAATGTTATTAATATGTAATTTCCTCCCTATTCACTTTGACAATTTTATACAGAAGTCATACCATATTTTTATAATACATATATTTTCGAATCTTTTTCTATTCATTCCATCATTTTATTACGGAGGGGTTATTCATGTCTGTATTTACACCAGAAGAAATTACGGAACTTGCTGCGAATTCCGGAAGGAAAAAAGCTCATTTATCATTACTCCCTATGCTAATTCTCGGTTTTTTTGGCGGTGCTTTTATCGCATTAGGGTATTTACTCGATATTCATGTTATTGGAACAATGCCAAAATATTGGGGATCATTTACTAGTTTTCTAGGCGCTGCTGTATTCCCTATCGGTCTTATTCTCGTTATTCTTGCAGGCGGTGAACTAGTAACTGGTAACATGATGACAGTTTCTATGGCTTGGCTTCAAAAGAAAATTACTTTATTTCATTTCATACGAAATTTAGTTATTGTTACGTTTAGCAATTTCATAGGGGCTGTATTTGTAGCCTACTTTTTCGGCCATATCGTTGGCTTAACTGAAGGAGCTTTTTTAGCGAAAACTATTTCTATCGCTCAAGCGAAACTACAAGATACACCATTGCAAGCATTTATTTCTGCAATCGGATGTAATTGGCTCGTTTGTTTAGCTGTTTGGCTCAGTATGGGAAGTAAAGAATTTATCGGAAAGATTATCGGTATTTGGTTCCCAGTTATGACTTTTGTTGCGATTGGATTTCAACACGTTGTAGCAAATATGTTTGTCATCCCAGCCGCAATTTTTGCCGGTCATTTCACTTGGGCTGAATATTTTCCAAACTTTATTTTTGTTTTCTTTGGAAATTTAGTAGGAGGTATGTTATTTGTAGCACTACCTTACTTCATATCTTATAATAAGAAACTATCTTCTTATCAAGAGAAGACTGAAATGAAGAACAAATCTCTGTCGGCTTAAATAGAATGTCTATAAAGAACCCTAAAAATATTACAAATTTCATTTTTTTTGCGAATATATGTACGTACACTTGTTCTCGAATGTTTTATACGTTATAATAACAACTTAAATAGCATTATTTACATATGAGGTGAAAAACATGAACAAAACAGAATTAATTAAAAACGTAGCACAAAATGCTGAGATTTCTCAAAAAGAAGCTACTGTAGTTGTACAAACTGTAGTAGAATCAATCACTAACACTTTAGCTGCTGGTGAAAAAGTACAACTTATCGGATTCGGTACATTCGAAGTTCGCGAAAGAGCTGCTCGTACAGGCCGTAACCCACAAACTGGTGAAGAAATGCAAATCGCAGCTTCTAAAGTACCTGCTTTCAAAGCTGGTAAAGAACTAAAAGAAGCTGTAAAATAATGAAAAATATCCTTCTCATTTATGAGAAGGATATTTTTTCATAACATAATTAATAAAAATCTGACCATTATGCTGTTTCTTTTGTTCTTTTATGCAAATAAAATCTTTACTTTCAAAAAAAGGTTTTGCGGTAATGCTCGCCTCTGTATATATCTCCCTATGTCCCAAGTTCACTGCTTCTTTTTCTAACTTCTGTAGTATGTATGAAGCGACTCTTTTCCCTTGATAATCTTTATGCGTAAATAAACGATCTACGTAACGATCATCGTTATAATCCCCAAACCCCACAATCATACCTTTATGATCCGCTACATAGCTAATATTCTTTTCTAAAGACTGTAACCAATTTTCTCTATCTAGTCGCTCCGGTGCCCACGCCTGTAGCTGTAACTCATTATAATCTTTTGCATTAACCGTATGAACTGTTTCATAGAACAATTGTAATACTTGATCTAAATCTTTTTTCTGGAATGTTCTAATTATAATATCTTTTAACATATATAAGTCTCCTTACCAAACTACCTCTTAACTTTTCTACTACATACGATTCTATATTTCTGCTTTATTATATCGTTTTAATTTCTATACGAACAAAAAAACAATACTTATTCAAGTATTGTTTTTTAATTCTATTCAATTACTTAATGTAGCTTTTTAAGGTTTTAATTTAACTCTTTGTAATCGTAATGCATTTAATACAACGGATACAGAACTAAATGCCATCGCTGCTCCAGCAACCCAAGGGGCTAAGAAACCTAATGCCGCAATTGGAATTCCTAACGCGTTATAAGCTAATGCCCAGAATAAATTTTGTTTAATATTTCTTATCGTCATTTTACTCATAAATATCGCATCAGCAATACTATTTAAGTCACCGCGGATTAACGTTATATCCGCTGCTTCCATCGCTACATCCGTTCCCGTTCCAATTGCCATACCAATGTTCGCTGTAGCAAGAGCAGGAGCATCATTTATCCCGTCTCCAACCATCGCTACTTTCTTACCATTTGCTTGCAGTTTTTTCACTTCTTCTGCTTTTCCTTCTGGCAATACTTCTGCAATTACGTGATCAATACCAACTTGCTTTGCAATTGCCTGAGCAGTTTGTGTATTATCTCCTGTAATCATCACAACGTCTAGACCCATTTTTTTCAGTCTTGCGATAGCTGCTTTTGAAGTATCTTTCACAGTATCTGCAACGGCAACTATACCAGCATATTCTTTATCGATTGCAATAAGCATTGCTGTTTTTCCTTCTCGTTCTAGCGCTTCCATTGATTTAGAAACTTCTTCAATATCAATATTGAATTTCTTCATTAATCGACGTGTACCAATTAATAAGTGTTTTCCTTCTACAACTGATTCGATACCAAATCCCGGAATCGCTTCAAACGTTTCTGAACTCGGGATATCAATTTTCTTTTCTTTACTTCCTTCTACAATCGCTTCTGCAAGCGGATGTTCAGAATTTCTTTCTGCTGCCCCTACTAATCTAAGCAGTTCATTTTCATTGAATCCATCTGCTACAATTACATCTGTTAATACCGGCTTCCCATTTGTCACTGTACCCGTTTTATCTAGAATAACCGTATCTAATCGGTGCGTTGCTTCTAAATGCTCTCCACCTTTAAATAAAATACCATACTCAGCCGATCTTCCTGATCCTGCCATAATAGATGTAGGCGTTGCAAGACCTAATGCACATGGACAAGCAATAACAAGTACTGCTATCATTTTCTCAAGTGCTCCGCCAAAATCACCAGGTGTAACAAATATCATCCATACTGCAAATGTGATAATCGCAATCACAACTACAACCGGTACGAAAATACCTGAAATTTGATCTGCTACCCTTTGAATAGGAGCTTTTGAACCTTGTGCCTCTTCTACTACTTTAATAATTTGAGCTAATGCAGTATCTCTTCCTACCTTAGTTGCTTTCACTTTTAAAAATCCATTTTTATTTATTGTCGAACCTATTACTACATCCCCAATTGACTTATCAACAGGAATACTTTCACCCGTTAACATCGATTCATCAATTGCTGACTTTCCTTCTACAATCTCACCATCTACTGGTATTTTTTCACCAGGCTTTACATAGACGATATCACCAGTTACTACTTCTTCAATCAAAATTTTTATTTCTGTTCCATCTCGCACAACTGTAGCTGTCTTCGCTTGTAAACCCATCAATTTTTTAATTGCTTCTGATGAGCGCCCTTTTGCTTTCGCTTCAAATAATTTACCTAAAATAATTAATGTAATAAGTACCGCACTCGTTTCAAAATATAAATCTGTCATATGTTCCGAAGAACCAATAGATTGAATACTTAAATATACACTATAGAAGTACGCGGCCGACGTTCCAAGCGCCACGAGAACATCCATATTAGCACTTTTATTGCGTAACGCTTTATAAGCCCCAACATAAAACTGTCCACCAATGATAAATTGAACAGGAGTTGCAAGTGCTAGTTGCACCCAAGGGTTCATTAACATATCCGGTAAATAAATAAATGACGTAAATGAGAAATGACTAACCATTGCCCACAATAATGGGAAAGATAAAATAAACGAAATAATAAACTTCTTCTTTTGTCTTTCAATTTCTTGTAATCGATGATCAGTTGATGCATCTTGATCATCTGGTTTCACTTCTAATTTATATCCTAGCTTCGTAATCGCGCTCTTCATTTCATTTACATTAACTTCATCAGGGTTAAAGTCTACTGTGGCTGATTCTAAAGCAAAATTTACTGTCGCCTTGTTCACACCATCTAACTTATTTAAACGCTTTTCAACTCTATTTGCACATGCTGCACATGTCATTCCTGAAACAGTAAATTCAGCTTTATCACTTACAATTCCATATCCTAATGATTCAACTTTTTCTTTAAATTGTTGCGGATTTGTTTTAGTTGGATCGTACATTATTTTTGTTTTTTCAAGCGCAAAATTTACATTTGCCTCATGAACACCTTCTACTTTTTTTAGACCTTTTTCAATTCTATTTGCACATGCCGCACATGTCATTCCTGATATTTGAAGATTGGCCTCTTTTTTTTCATTCATGTCTCTCACCTCTATATACCCTTATGAGGTATAATGATTAGCAAAATAAATCGTACTTCATTTAAAGTACGATTTATTTTCATATCTAAAAATAATTATTGAACATCGTATCCTTGATCTTCGATTACAGCAACGATATCTTTTAATGTGACAGCAGACGAGTCGATAGTAACTTCAACAGTTCCTTCTGCTAATTGAACCTTCACTTGTTCAACACCGTTTAGCTCTTTCACACTGCTTTCGATAGCATTTACACAATGTCCACAAGACATACCTTCAACCTGTAATGTTAACTGTTCCATTTAAAATCCTCCTCTTGTTTATTCATTGTTTGTTAATCACAATTATATCTTACCATACCCCCCTAAGGTAATCAATGGTTTTGTATCATGATTTTTCAATTATTTTCTAAAAGTTTATTTTACACACACTTTTTCACTACAATACACCCAAATCCAATATGAGGGTAAACAAAAAAACAAGCCAGTTAAATACTAGCTTGTTTTTACGCTTTTGAAAAACGTTCAAATACTGTCATTAATTCTTCAATTGCTTCGTCACCATTTCCATTTTTAATAGCTCCTGAAACACAATGACTCGTATGATTTTTGAGAACGCCCATTCCTACTTTTTTCATCGCTGCATTAATCGCTGAAATTTGCACTAAAATATCTACGCAATAACGATCATTTTCAATCATGTTTTGAATACCGCGGACCTGTCCTTCAATTCTCTTTAATCTATTTATAATCTGTTCTTTTTCTTTTTCTGATCTATGTGTTACTGCTTCATGCTCTTTATGATCCATATTATCACCTTCTTAAAGTTTCTCTTCATCCAATAAAACAATTGTTTTTTATGAGTATATCAATTATAGCATTAAATATCTACGCATGATACCCCATAAGAGTATATTTACACTTTATGATTATTCTTAACAACGCATTAGCTTCTTAATCTCAATTTTCAGTATACCCTTTCCTTTTTGTCAAAAAATCATTATATCTCTCATCAAAATTCAATAAAGTGAAACAAGAATAAGCGGGGATTACCCGCCCCCGCTTATTCTTCGTCTATAATGTTTTAATTTAAATTTTCAGATATTTAACCCGAGAATTTTTTCTTTCCATATATAATTATTGCTGATCACATACTTTTGTATCATTCACTACTGAAGTTCCTTCAACGGTTACCGTATGAAAACAGTCATTTACTCGAACTGTCACAACATTATCTTGCCGATCAATGATATGATATTCATTAAAATTTTTATTTAGAGCACTGCGAATTTGTTCTCCTTCATAAATTGGAATGCCATGTGATAGAACCCAAATAAGTCCAGCGATAGCAAGAATTGTTTTCATACGATCTACCTCCTTGGGAATATAGTGAACTTTTCATCCATGCTTTTTCAGCTCTACGAATCCTGATTGTAATAAACCAAGCCTTTTGGAAATAAGTTCATTTCGTCTATTTTATGTTTATGCTAATTGTGACCGAATTGTGACAACTTTTTGTCTCTTTAGACGAAAAGTTGAAACAAAACTTTCGAAAAGGACAATTCTACACATTAAAAAAGGTTATGGAATGTTTCATCCATAACCTTTTTTCCTATACGTAACTAATAAACCTCAATCCTTTACTTAAAGACGTCGGCACAACAGATGCATGATTCTCCCCTTCAGCTTCATAAAACTTAAATTTAAGTTTATCGTGGTTTACTTGGAGAAGGCGCTCTGATAATTCATTTGCACCTACAACCATATGCTCTCGTTCAAGTGATCCAACTGTAAGGAACACTCCTGTTTCAAACTTAGCATTGTTTAATTCAATTATAAGGTTCTCTTCTTTTTCAAGAACGGATTTATTATTCCACCATATAGATGGACTACTAATAAAATAATTTTGAAAAGCATTCAAGTTTGTAAATAGTATATGCAAAGCGAATAGGCCACCTAAAGAATGCCCAAATAAAGTTTGCTTACCTTTATCAATCTCAAAATTCTTTTCAATTTGTGGTTTCAGTTCTTCTTCAATAAAAGTAAAGAAATTATGTGCTCCTCCTGTTTTAGGCCACGGTTTACCGTCTGGTTTTAAAGGGGCATCTTTTGAAATTACGCTAGGCGTAAAATCATAGCACCTTTCTTCCCCTGAAAATGCGCCTTCAATTGGATAACCCACTCCTACTATAATAGCTGGTGAAACACCGGTTTTTTCCGCTCTTACTGATTGTATTTTAACTGCTTCATGAAATGTTTGAAAAAAGGCATTGCCATCTAATACGTAAATGACAGGATATCCTGAATCCGGTGCTGGTTGCTTCGGCTTTGAAATATGAATTTGATATTCCTTACCTTCTAATTTTGAATACATTTTCCACTGCTCTGTATTAGATGTTATAATCTGCTGTTTTTCAACTGTAGTATTCACCCTATCCCCCCCTTTTTAACTTGTTACATATATTTCGATTTTTTCTTCTTGAGATACAACGCTATCATAACCGAAACAAACAGGAGCCCCGTTATACGGATCAATCATGACACGCGCATCAATATGAAATACTTCTTTTAACACTTCATTTGTAATGATTTCTTCTGGGCTACCAGTTGTAACAATTTCGCCTTCCTTCATTGCAATAATTTCATCTGAAAACCTTGATGCATGGTTAATATCATGTAATACCATAACAACCGTACAATTATGTTCTTTATTTAACTTCTCCACAATTTGTAATACATCTAATTGATGAGACATATCAAGGTATGTAGTTGGCTCATCTAATAGCAACACTTCTGTCTCTTGTGCTAATGCCATCGCTAGCCATACCTTTTGTCTTTGACCACCTGATAAATTTGCAATTTGTCTCGTTCGAAATTCAGAAGTTTTCGTTATATCTAATGCCCAATCAATCATTTCTTTATCTTTTGTCGTTAACTTATTTACGTTATTTCGATGTGGATAGCGTCCATAAGAAATTAATTCTTCCACTTTAAGCTCACCTGGTGCAATTGGAGTTTGCGGGAGTAAAGCTAACTGCTTCGCAATTTCTTTCGTTGGAATTGTATGTAAATCCTGTCCTTGCAAATATACTTTACCGCTTTTTTGTTTTAAAATTCTTCCCATTGTTTTTAACAATGTCGATTTACCGCAACCGTTTGGACCTATAATTGTCGTTACTTTTCCTTCTTGTATTTCCACATTTAAATCGCGAAACACTGTAAGCTTTTCATAACTTGTTTCTAAATTTTTTGCACTTAAAATACTCACTTTTATTCCTCCTCTTACGCTTTCGCCTTATAAAGTAAATATAAGAAATACGGTACACCGACAATAGAAATAACGATTCCCACTGGTAGCTCTACAGGTGTAAAAACTGTTTTCGCAATAAAGTCTGAAGCAATTACAAGAAACATTCCGATTACGCCGCACGTAGGAATTATATACTTATGTTGAATACCGACAAGCCTTTTCGCTATATGCGGTGCCATTAAGCCAATAAAACCGATACTCCCTGAAACAGCAACACATGCGCTCACAAGCCCGATACTACTTAATAGTAAAATCGATTTCTCTCTTTCTACTGAAACACCTAAACTTGTAATACTCGTTTCTTCCAATTGAAATAAATCTAATAAATAAGCTTTCTTTTGTATAAGCGGAATTAAGATAATAAGCCATGGTAACATAGCCACAATATACTTCCAGTTTGCACTATATATGCTTCCAGACACCCACACTGCGGCCATTTCAAAATCAGTTGACTTCATTTTGAGTGATAAGTACATAGAAAAGGCTCCAAATCCTGATCCAATTGCAATCCCTGTTAATAAAAGTCGCTGCGAATCTAATTTACCGTTTTTCCAAGAAAACAGATAAATGATGATAGCTGCACCTAATCCGCCTACTAAACCAAACATTGGCATCATCATAATAGAAACCCAGTCTGTGCTTTTTAATTGCCCTTGAAAGAAAAACATAAAAATGACAATCGCTGTTCCTGCTCCGGCATTTACGCCTAAAATACCTGGGTCCGCCAACCCATTTCTCGTAATCCCTTGAATAACGGCACCCGCAACACCAAGGCCTAATCCTACTAATCCAGCAATTACGATGCGCGGAAGGCGAAACTCAAAAATAACTAAATCATGTTCTGGTACTGGATCAATTCTAAACAGTGTTTTAAATACATCTGTAATCGTAATGTCGAACGTACCATTTGTTAAACTAATATAAATAGCACATAGTATTAAAAATATAATAATCCCCATCGTCATTCCGAAACGTTGACTTGAACTTTTAAGCATGTCTCTCTCCTCCTCTAGTACGGATTAAATAAAGGAAGAAAGGAATTCCAATTAAAGAGGTAACGACTCCAATAGGTGTTTCAAATGGATAGTTTACAAATCTACTCAAAACGTCACATAACGCTAAGAAAACGCCACCAATAACACCTGCACATGGCAAAATCCACTTATAATCTACCCCAATTATAAAGCGCGTAATGTGCGGAATAATTAAACCTACAAAACCAACTTTCCCCACTAAAGCAACTGCTGTTCCTGTTAAGAAAATTACCGATAAAATTGCCATCGCTTTAACTAGTTTTGTACGTTGCCCTAAATTAATAGAAACCTCTTCGCCTAATGAAAGAATGGTAATAGATTTTGATATTAACAATGCTAAAATTATTCCAATTATCCCAAACGGTATCGTGATTTTAATGATATTAGGATCTACTTGATCTAACTTTGCATTAAACCAAAAACTAACATTTTGAGAAATTTGGAAATACGAAGCCATTGCAGCCGATACACTACTTAAAAATGTTCCAATAACTGTTCCTATAATCGCTAACCTAACTGGTGATAAGCCATTTTGAAGGAGCGAACCAAAACCAAACACGATACCGGCTCCTAGTGCAGAACCAATCATTGAACATACAACCATACCAATTGATGACATTCCCGGAAGAAAAATCATGCTAAGTGTAATAACAAAGGCAGCGCCATCCGTCACACCCATAATAGAAGGGGATGCAAGATAGTTTCTTGTCATCCCCTGCATAAGTGCTCCTGATATGGCTAGAAATGCTCCGACTAAAAGAGCTGCAACTACCCTTGGTAAACGTGAAGTAATAATAATATTATGATTTACATCGCTTGAATCAAAATGAAATAATGCGTTCCACACTGTTTCAGCGTCAATACTTTTTGCCCCATACAAAATCGAAAGTATAATTGTAAATAAGATGAGTATGGGTGCTATACATAATATAGTTACTGGTACTGCATTTGTTTTCTGCATATCATTCAACGCACCTTACTTATTGTATTATTTAGATAAATTTTTCACGGCTTCTTTTAAGAATGCTGTTTTACTCCAAGCTGTACCACCTTGTGCCATTGGATCTACAACATTTACAAATACTTTCTTTTCCTTCGCAGCATTCATACTTTGCCAAATTGGATTACTTTCAATTTCTTCTAACACTTTCGGGTTTTTATTTTCACTTGCCTCATATTGTAAGAAAATATAATCTGGGTTAAGTTCAGCAAGTTTTTCAAATGAAATTTTCTCTTGTGCTTTTACAGTTTTCAATTGTTCTGGAGCAGTTAGTCCAAGATCTTTATAAATTACAGGATTGAAGTATACTCCTTCTGGATATAGGAATAATTCGTTTGCTCTTAGTCTTATGACAAGTACTTTTTTATCTTTTAACTTATCTCCTAGTTTTGCTTTTGCTTTTTCAGCGTCCGAATTGTAATCCTTAATAATTTTTTCGGCTTTATCTTTTTTACCAGTTAATTCTCCCATTAACTTTAAGTTATCTTCCCAATTTGTTGAAACGTGTGATACCGGGAATGTAGGAGCTACTTTCGTAAACTTTTCAGCTGTTTCTGCTGGGAATTTCGTACTCGATGTAATAACATCTGGTTTTAATTGTAGTAATGTTTCGAAATTGGGTTGCATTTTCTCACCAACAGATTTAGCACCTTCTAACTCTTTTTCAAGATATTTTGGTAATTTACCACCTACAGTAATGGCACCAACTGGTTTAATTCCAAGTACTGCCGCATCTTCCATTGACTCTAAACTAGCTGTCGCAATTTTATCTACTTTTGCTGGCACTGTATACTCTTTACCTAAATATGTGATTTTTCGTTTTTCATCTTTTTTCGTTTCCGTAGCTTTTGTCTGTTGTTTTTGCTCGCCTGAAGTTTTATCCGCACTATTACATGCCGCTAAACCTACACTTAAAACTGTAACCATCCCTAAAGTAAATAATTTCTTGTTCATCTTTATATGTCTCCTCTCGAATTTTCAAACTATATTCTCAATAAAATTTAACTATATGAACCTTGTCCCATATATATATTTCATTAGATTAATAATTTTATCCAGAACTCATTCCCGTTCACTTCCCCTAGACTATAATTCTTTTACGCCTTCATCACTTGATAATCATTTTCACTGATAATGATTATCGTTACTAAGTATATATTTAATATGAAATTATTTCAAGAATGATTTGAAAAATTTTAACAAACTGAATTAAAAAAAGAAGTATCTCCCTAATATTAGGGAGATACTTCTTTTTTTTTAGAAATTTATATGTAATTCAACTGGACAATGGTCTGACCCCATTACTTCACTATTAATTTTCGCTTCTGTTATTTGGTCTTTCATTCTTTCCGAAACAACAAAATAATCTAAACGCCATCCGATATTTTTCGCTCTCGCGCCCATACGATACGACCACCACGAGTATGCACCTTCTTGATTAGGATAAAGGTAACGATATGTATCAATAAATCCTTCTTCTAAAATACATGAAAATTTCTCTCGTTCCTCATCAGAGAATCCAGGATTTTCACGATTACTTTTCGGATTTTTCAAATCGATTTCTTTATGAGCAACATTTAAGTCTCCACAAAAAATAACTGGTTTCTTCTCATCTAATCGTTTGATATAGGACCTGAAATCATCTTCCCATTTCATTCTGTAATCTAATCGTTCTAATCCACGTTTTGAATTTGGTGTATATAACGTTATCATGTAAAAATCTTCGAATTCTAAAGTAATAAGTCGCCCTTCTTGATCATGCTCTTCAATGCCTAAACCATATGTAACTGAAAGCGGTTCTTTTTTCGAAAAAATAGCAGTTCCTGAATATCCTTTTTTCACAGCATAATTCCAGTATGTATAATATCCCTCTAAATTTAAATCAATTTGCCCTTCTTGTAATTTAATCTCTTGTAGACAAAATATGTCAGCACTTGATTCCTCAAGATATTCCAAAAATCCACCTTTTGCGATAACAGCTCGCAAACCATTTACATTCCATGAAATTAACTTCATTTATAGTCCTCCTCTTGATGTTTATTTCCAAATTTCATGCTATCACAAAATAGAAAACAATCATATTTTCACCTTTGTAATCTTGCTCTTACATTTATGAATACATACATACGCACTTTATTCAGGTTATACTAATTTCAGAGGTGATGTTCTATGCACAATGAAGGAGTTACATTAACAAATGAGTATTGGCAAGCAATTATTCATAATGATTCTTCCTATGATAGCAAATTCTTTTATGCTGTGAAATCAACTGGAATCTTTTGCAGACCATCATGCAAATCAAGAATACCGAATAGAAACAATGTACGAATTTTTCATCATGCAGAGCAAGCATTAAGTGAGAACTTTCGCCCGTGCAAACGTTGTAAGCCAAATGGGATCACTTTACCTAATGAAGAGTGGGTAGAACAAATTAAAGACTATATCGAAAAGCATTATGACGAATCCTTAACTCTCGACATGCTTGCGGAAATGTGTCACGGTAGCCCTTTTCATTTACAACGTACTTTCAAAAGAATAATAGGGTTAACTCCTATAGAATATATACAACAATTCAGGGTTCTTAAAGCAACCGAATACCTTTTACACACAAATCAATCTATTAAAGAAATTAGTACTGCTGTCGGGATAGAAAACCCAGAGTATTTCGCAACTTTATTTAAAAAGAAAACCGGATTTACTCCTACTGAATATCGAAAAAAGAACGAAATGAAAGAGGGATACGATAATGAATTCCTACAAAAATAATTATATATATTGGACGCTACTTACACATAAAAATTGGCGATTTCATATTGCTGCAACTGAAAATGGACTATGTTTCATTGGATCACAAGACGAAAACTTTGAAGAATTAAATATATGGGCTAGAAAAAAACTGCCCCAACATATATTGACCCATAGTCCAGGTTACTTGCAAATATATACGCAAGAAGTTATCGAGTATTTAGAAAACAAGCGAGAAACTTTTACATTTCCTATCGATGCTTATGGAACTAATTTTCAATTATCTGTTTGGAATACGGTACGTGAAATTCCTTATGGAAAGACATATTCTTATACAGAAATTGCTGAAAGAATTCAAAAACCTAAAGCTGTGCGCGCCGTTGCTTCTGCTATTGCTGCTAACCCTCTTCTTATTACCATTCCTTGTCACCGCGTTATTGGGAAGAATGGGAAACTAACCGGATTTAGGGGTGGATTAGAAATGAAGAAAAAATTGCTTACATTAGAAAAGTTGCAGGTGGAATTCATATGACAGCAGAATATAATAGCGCATTATCTATAGCAGTTCCAAAAGAATTTTGTTTCCAAGAAAATTTACGTTATCTATCACGCTCTAACAATGAATGTATGTTCCATATTGAAGATAACAAAATTTATAAAGTTATCCCTGTTCAAGATGTAAATCCTTTAGTTGAAATTAGTGTGAATACAGATGGGAATATTCAAATACGTTGTTTAGAAGAACCATATACATCTGAAAAATCGATACGTGAAGCTGTAGTTAACTATGTAAAAGAATGGTTTGATTTAACTACTGATTTAGCCCCATTTTATACATTAGCTAAACATGATTTACTCCTTCAAGGACCAATTGAACAATATTATGGCCTTCGTACTTTAGGCATTCCAGACTTATTTGAGGCACTTTCCTGGGGAATTATCGGTCAACAAATTAACTTAACATATGCTTATACACTAAAAAGGAGATTAGTTGAGCAATTTGGAAGTTATGTAGAATGGGACGATAGAAAACATTGGATATTCCCATCACCTGAAACAATTGCAAATCTACATGTAGAAAATCTTCAACAATTAAAAATGACGACTAGAAAATGTGAATATTTAATCGGTATTGCGAAGCTTATTACAGAGAGAAAATTATCAAAAGAGGATTTACTGCAAACACAAGATGTAAAGGTTGCTGAGAAACAATTAACTGCTATCCATGGTATAGGACCATGGACTGCCAACTATGTTTTAATGCGTTGTTTAAGATTTCCTTCGGCTTTTCCAATTGATGATGTTGGTCTGCATAATGCAATTAAATTTATAACAGGTTCCGAAAATAAACCGACAAAAAATGAAATAAAAGATTTCGCGGCAAACTGGGCTAATTGGGAGTCTTATGCGACTTTTTATTTGTGGCGAGTACTATATTAAAAGAACCAAGTAGCACATTCGTACTACTTGGTTCTTTTTTAAGCTTGCTCCTCAAAACGTCTTGCAATTTCCACAATAACTTGAACGGCTTTTTCCATAGTATCTACCGAAACATACTCAAATTTACCGTGATAGTTTTCACCACCAGTGAAAATATTCGGCGTCGGTAATCCCATATATGATAATTGTGATCCATCTGTGCCTCCGCGAATCGGATGAATATTTGGTTCAATGTCTAAACTTTTCATTGCTTCATATGCAATATCAACAATTTCTCTTACCGGTTCAATTTTTTCAAGCATGTTATAGTATTGATCATTCATTTCTAAAACGACTGCATCTTCGCCATATTTTTCTTGCATAGTCTTCACAATATTTTTAACGTTATTTTTACGTGCCTCAAAATTTTCACGATCAAAGTCTCGAATAATATAATATGCTTTACTTTGCTCAACATCACCATTTAAAGAAAGTAAATGATAGAATCCTTCATAGCCTTCTGTATATTCTGGCGCATCTTCTACTGGTAAATACCCATTAAACTCCATAGCAAGTTTAGTAGCATTGCGCATTTTATTTTTTGCTGTTCCAGGATGTGTATTCGTTCCGTTAAACGTTAACTTAGCACCTGCAGCATTAAAACTTTCATACTCTAAACCACCTAATGGACCTCCATCCATCGTATAAGCGAATGATGCACCAAACGCTTCTACATCAAAATGCGCTGGCCCACGACCAATTTCTTCATCCGGTGTAAATGCTACTCTTATTTTCCCGTGCTTAATTTGTGGATTATGTATTAAATGGTTCATTGCAACCATAATTTCTGTAAGACCAGCTTTATCATCTGCTCCTAGAAGTGTTGTACCATCAGTTGTAATAATGGTATGTCCTTTATATGATGGTAATTCCGGGAACTGCTCTGGTGTTAACACAACATTTAGCTCTTCATTTAACGTAATTGCATTACCATCAAAATTTTCATGAATTTGTGGTTTGACGTTTTTCCCTGTAAAGTCTGTTGCCGTATCTAAATGGGCTAAAAATCCGATTACAGGAACATCCTTGTCCGTATTAGCTGGAAGTGTTGCCATTACATAGCCATTATCATCCATCGTTACTTCTGTTAAACCAATTTCTTTTAGCTCTTCCACTAATAACTTACCAAACTCAATTTGTCCTGGTGTTGTTGGTACTGTATGACTTTCTTCATTTGATTGCGTATCAATTTTTACATATCTCGTAAATCTTTCAATAAGTTCTTGTTTCAAGTTCATTCACTCCCTTTTATGTTCCTCCCTCCATTATAATCCTTAAAACGAAATATTTTAACTTTTTTGACTGTGAAGATGTATATTTCATTTACATTGTTAACACTTTTACATAACAAAAAGAAAATTAGTGAACATATTTAAAGTACAGCTTAATACAAATAAATTCACCCTATTTACGACTCTCATCGCAAATAGGGTGTTTCTGTTTTTATCTCGCAATTTAAGAATATATACTACTCATTTACAATAAAAGTATATACATCATCATAAATACAGCCATTTACTTTAATCACATACTTCCCAGGTTTATTAAAACTAATTGTGTATTTATTTAACTGAATTGCTTCTTTATCTCCAGAAAGAATATCAATGCTTCTGCCACTTAATACATACAATTCATTTAGATTCATCGTTACATCAATTGTATTGAAATTTTCTACTTTCACTTGCTGTGCTTCCGCAACGCTTACACTTGGTTCTAAAAACAGTAATCCACTTAATCCAATCGTCCCCGCTAAAGCAACTCCCGCAAACTTTTTAATCTGTTTCATTACAATGACCTCCTTATAGATTTTACGTAAAGGCAATGTCCTCCCTTACACCACAAAGCCTATATGTAATGAAATGAAAAGTAAACGGGGACTGTAAGACAAAATTCTACATCTTTTTCTCCTATTGAATATAAATCCAACGTTTGGAATTTTGACACATTTAAAATTGTTTCCCTAAACCAATTTCTCCATAATTTATTCAAAGACTGAATAATTACTTATTTATTTAACATTCTAACAATAGTTGATAAAGATGCTTTCTATTCAAAAAAAGACTTTGCTATAAAAGTAACTTTTACAACAAAATCCATGCAACTAATTTTATTCAGCTTTCCATAATCTCTCTACATTCATTAATTGTTCTTCTTTAAATTCCATCTTATATATATCCGGTTTTGACGTATTCATTAAAAATTCAAAACCATATTGTTTATCAAAATAGTTCATCATTAATGTCATGACAAGCCCATGTGTACCAATTACAATTTTGCATCCTCGAAAATCCATTAAGATTTCTTTTAATACTTTCACTACTCTTCTCTGGCAATCTGCATATGACTCTCCTTGCGTTCGTGCAAAGTCCGGATTAGAGAACATCTTCTGTACAAGTGGATACACCTCTTTGTCTGATATAACCTGCTCCTCACTTGAAAACATACACTCTTTAAGATTTTCATATACTACTATTTCTTTTTCATGGAAATTAGCTGACTCCTCTATCGTTAGCATAGCCCGATTATAAGGACTGGAAATAAAAGTATCAATCCTCTCCGCTTTTAATATGTCAGTTACTCTACGGGCATCCATATGTCCCCTCTCAGTTAATCCACGCATTCTTTCATTTCCTTCTAGTTTTGGTGATTCACCGTGTCTAACCATATAAATATATGTGCTCATAATTTCTCCTTAAAATTTTTTATAAAGTGAAACTTTAATCAGCCCTCACTAATCGGGCTGCCCGGCAAATAGCAAGATAAGTTAATAAATCACGTTCATTTATCCCATTTCAACACTTAGGGGTAATACTAAAATACTTTATAAACTGTGCTGATTTGTTCGTCTAATCCATTCTCCTACTAAACTCTCAAATAATTCAGGCTGCTCAATTTGCAAATTATGCCCTGCCATATCTAACACTGCTAATGTTGCCCTTGGATATTCTTCAATAATTTCTATAATATTTTGATAACCTACTGATATATCTTGTCTTCCAGTCAGTAAAAGAACGGGATTTTCATATTTTTCATGCTGAAAATCCATAGTAAGAGAGTAATTCTTTTGCAACCTTTCAATAAATTCATAATTAGCAACATCTAACCCAGGCTTAATTTCTTCTTTAAATCGCTTATATGTATATTCATTTGCTATTACAGCTAACTCACAAAACTCCTCTCTTTCTGCGGAAGTGAGCGTATTTAAAAATTCCTCATCTTGTACAATTACCTGTTTATCTGGAAGAATCCTTTTTTCTGGCTCCGCTACAACAACAGGACATACTAATAGTAATCCGCTAACTCTCTCAAACATCTTTGCAAGTATACCTTTGGCTAAATAGCCTCCATATGATTCTCCTACCAATAAAAATTTTTCAGTAGAAATGATTTCCTCAATAAATGTGATAAGCACTTCTACTATACGATCTGAACTATTTATCCAATTTGGAGCATTCGATTTTCCCATTCCAGGTAAATCAATATATATTCGCTTATAACCTTCATATTTCTGAAATACTGATTCCATACATTTCATCATTAACCTATGGTCAGGGGCGCAGCCATGTATGATAATGACCGGTTTACCCTCTCCCACAATTTCATAGTATATTTCTGCATCTTTAATTCGATATATCATAAAAAAGCCTCCCTATTTAGTGGCAATACTATTCCACTCTGTAAGAATACACGTTCTTATTTTATATCTTTTCTCAACATTTTCACAAATATTAATCTTCAGATTAAAAATAAAAAGCTCACCAAAAAAAGATACTCATCATTTTATATGCAATTTTGCATCTCCACTTACAAATCACTAAAAAAACTTTACAATTCAAAGGATGACTAAATATACAATTTCTATTTAAAGTCTTGATACAGTCTATACTATCAACCGTAATATTTTTTCAACCTTAAGAATACTTACACTCTTTAACACTTTCCTTATAAACATGATTTTTATAAGGAAATCTGATACAATTCTTAAATAATATTATTATGTATAGATATAACGAACATAGTGCATAATTAAAGAAGGTGATTTCATTGAAATTAAATAAAAATTTACAATTATGTATATTAATCGGAACATTAATATGCTATTCAATCTATTTTATGTTTTTCTATCTGTTCCCTACTCATTTTTCAAATTCAGATGTACGCTTCGCTTCACTTGTCGTTGAAGCCATTACATTTGTATCACTGATTTACTCTATATATTCTAAAAAAGTCAGTTCAAATCCGTTTTGGATATGTATTACAATAGCAATTGGTAGTTTTTTATTAGGGAAAATAGTATATACATATCAAGATAGCTTCTTCGAAATTCCAATACATCGTTTTACGGTTTCTGATGTATTTTACATGTTTTTTCTATTTTTCTGTCTTATCGCTTTCTGCTATAAAATCTTAAAGGAATGCAATAAATGGGAAAAAGCGTTCTTTATTTGTGATATATGCATAGTGCTTACTTCCATATTTACATTAGAATGGTATTTATTTAATCAACCAAATTTAAATATATTCGCTCTTTCACTAGGAGATGTTTTCCTTTCATTTTTATACCCAATTGCAGATTTATTATTTCTACTGCTAGGTGTTAGTCTCTTTTTCCGTCCAACAATTTTTAATTCCAAACGGAAAATTTATATCTTTATTTTTGTATTAATAAGTTCTGCAACTTTTAACTATATTTATTTTTACTTAAATAACCACTTATCAACTGAAACGATAATATTATTACGTCTTTTATATAGAATACCTATATTACTTATTGCAATAGCTGGCTCTATTTCAGAAGATCATAATAGCCATAAAAATTATTTCCTTGTAAACCCTATAATAGGAAAAAAAGCTTTAGTTGTATTTCCCTATCTTGCTGTTGCAATACTAATCGGGTTTACATTAAAAGAACAAACATCATCTTCAACTCTCATTACAGGAAATTGTATTACTTTTATTTTCGTACTCATTCGTCATTCTATCGTACGTATGCAAAACAATTCCTTAACACAACGTTTGCAGGCATTTAATGCCCAACTAGAAGAAAAAGTTACTTTACGGACTTCTGATTTAGTTCATAAATCAGAGGCTCTTTCTCAAAAACAACAAAAGTTTAAATCATTATATGAATATCATCCTGACCCTATCTTCACCATTGATTTAAATGGAATATTCTTAAATGTAAATAAGGCTGGGAGTGTACTACTTGGGGCACCAACGGATGAGTTACTAGGTGAAACTTGTTTTTCGATCATTTTAGATGAAGATAAGCATAAGCTAGCATTAGCATTAGAAAAAGTGAAACAACAAGAATCGGCATTCTTACAACTTAGTTCTCAATATAAAGATGGCTTTACTTATTTTTTATACGTTACAATCATTCCTATTATAATAGACGGACAAATTTCAGGAAGCTATATTATGGTGAAAGATATTACTGCACTAAAAAAACAGCAAGAAGAAATAAAATATTTAGCATTCCATGACACTGTAACGAAAATTGGTAACCGTGCCTTTTTCCATAAGAAATTAAAGAGAGTTATAAAAAATGCTAAAATAACAGAAAGCGAGTTTGCATTATTATATTTAGATTTAGATCGCTTTAAAGCAATTAACGATACACTTGGACATTCATCAGGAGATTACATATTAGAAGAAGTAGCAAAGCGCTTCCAATCATGTCTTCCATTACATACTCATCTTTCAAGAATCGGTGGCGATGAATTTACAATCATAATTGAAAACTATACTGACGAAGATTACTTATTCCAATTATGTAACCAATTATTTAAATGCATGAAAAAGTCATTTATCATACATGAGCATAAATTAACTTTATCACTGAGTATCGGCATCGCTATTTATCCACATTCCGGAATCGATACCGCTACACTTCTGAAAAACGCTAATGTTGCAATGTATGATGCAAAAGCAAAAGAGCTTAATTCTGTCTCTATTTATGACGATGTAATCGCTAAAAAAATTGAAAGACGATTACGATTAGAAAAAGATTTACCAAACGCACTACAAAATGAAGAATTGTTCCTTTTGTATCAACCTCAAGTTGATAGTGAATCTAATAAAATTATCGGTGCAGAAGCTTTAATTAGGTGGAATCATCCTGAATTAGGTATTATTTCTCCATACGAGTTTATTCCGATTGCAGAAGAAACACTACAAATCATTTCAATAGGTAAATGGACATTAGAGCAGGCTTGTAAACAAATGAAACGTTGGCACGCACTCGGATATTCACATTTAAAAATAGGTGTAAATTTATCTGCTAAGGAATTTGAACAAGAGGATTTTGTAAAATCTATTTCTTCTACTCTAACAAATACAGGTTTACCAGCAAGCTCTCTTGATCTTGAATTAACAGAGCGAATTGCAATGATGGATGAGCGAGAAACATTGATAAAACTGCGTACACTAAAAAGTTTAGGGATTCACATTTCTATCGACGATTTTGGTACAGGTTATTCTTCGCTAGCCTACTTACCTTTGTATCCAATTGATACGTTAAAAATCCCGAGAGAATTTATTACAATGTCTGAAACATGTGATGATGGAATGGAAATTATTAAAACGATCATCACATTAGCAAATACATTAGGAATGTCTGTCATTGCTGAAGGTGTAGAAACGAAAGAGCACGTAAATTTCCTTCAAAAAAATAAATGTCAGTTTATTCAAGGTTATTATTACAGTAAACCTATTCATATTCATGCATTTACTGAGCTATTAGAAAACGGCATTCACCCATAGTACATAACTAATCAGAACAAATATAGCAAAAAGGAAAGAAGATACCTTCTTTCCTTTTGTTTTTCTATTTACATTTCTATTAATTCACCACTTCATTTATTATATCTATTATTTGATGAATTCCCTCATCATTTGTTTTCTTATATCCATTCATGTTTTGAATATATTTCTCCTTATTTGTATACAACTTATTTACTGCATGTATAAATGTATTCGTACTTACTCTGTCTTGGAGTATAACTTCCGCATATCCTTGCCGTGAAAAATATTCAGCATTTAAAACTTGATCTCCCCTACTGGAAATGTTAGTTAACGGGATAAGCAACATCGGTTTCTTCAAAAATAACAATTCAGAAATAGCAGTAGAACCCGCTCTAGAAACTACAACACTTGCCATATTTAGTATATGCGGCAACTCGTCGCCTATATATTCAAATTGCATATATCCCTCCATGCCAATAGATGGGTCTACCTTCCCTTTACCACATATATGAATAATATTAAAGTTTAATAGTATTGTATCTAAACATTCCCTTACCATATCATTTATCCACTTAGCACCTTGACTCCCACCCATAATTAATAATACTGGTTTATCTTGCTGAAATTCACAATATCTTCTTCCTCGTAATACGTTACCCTTCTCAATTTCTTCCCTTACAATTGGTCCTACATAAACCTTCTTCTCATTACTTACATTTTCTCCTGTCTGAGGAAATGTTGTGCATAGCTTTGTAGCAAAAGGTAATGCTATTTTATTGGCAAGCCCTAATGTGCTATCTGGTTCACGTATAATTATAGGCACACGATTTAACCATGCTCCTATAGCTACAGGAACTGAAACAAATCCTCCTGCTGAAAAGATAACGTCAGGCTTTGTTTTCTTAATTAAATTATAACTTTGTAAACAACCGCGTATAATTTTAAAAGGATCTTTAAAATTCTCCCAATCCCAATATCTCCTAAGCTTTCCCGTTGAAACACTATTGTATTTAACATTTTGCACTAATGATTTTTCAATTCCATTTTTGGATCCAATATACTCGACTCTCCAGCCTTTCTCTATAAATTTAGGAATTAATACAATATTAATCATAACGTGTCCGGCTGTACCGCCCCCAGTAAAAAGAATCGTTTTGCTCATAACTTATACCCACCTTTATTATTAAAAATCTAGCTTTCTCTTTACCTTTTAAATGTAAATAAACTTATTATTTTTTATATAAATCTTTAACTCCACCTCTATATCTTGTAAAAGATCGTTAATGAGTTCATAAAAATCATTTCCATACTCACTACACTCGTATTGAGCAAAGATTTGAATCACATATCTAGTTTCCGTCTCTAATGCTGACTTTATTCGATTAACCCTTTTTTCTTCTACATACGCTTGATATTTATGTATTGCCTCATAAATAAGCAATACATGCGCTTCTTCATCTCTCCAGTCCAGCGTATCAACAATTGAAAGAAATAGCGTATTTTGATTATCTATTACTTCATAACCATTCATATATTTCTTACACCCTTTTTTGTTTTTCATTGCATGCAGATGTCACTACACTTCGCATACTCAAGTACATCTTTTAATGATTGATGAAATTCAATTTCTGGGATCCAACCTAAATTTTTTATTTCCTCTGTTGCTAAACTCTCATTTGAGTCGCTCCCACTTTTCTCTGTTTCCTCTATAAAAAAATTTAGCTGTGTTAATTCTTTATATTGTTCTAGTACATCTAATAAAGATCGTTTTACTCCTGATCCGATATTATATTGTTTTCCATTTATTCCATCTCGTAATAACACATGATACGCTTTGACCGCATCACGTACATCTAGAAAATCTCTACTATCTTTCAAACTGTTTACTTCGATAATAGCCTTACTTCTACCTGATTCTATATCTATTATTTTCTTTGCGAGAATCGAACAAATACCATTCGATACCCCTGGACCAATTAAGTTTGAGGGCTTTGCAATGATAATATTTGAATCCATTAATCCTCCCCAAGCCTCTGCAATAATGACTTGCATCGTTTTACTTAAACTATATGGATTTGAAATTTTCATTTCGTTCATACTATCTGCTTGCAAAGCAGATCCTATAACTAATGTTCTACAATGCGAGGCTTCTTGCTTAATTGCTTCTAATAAATATAACGTTCCTATTACATTAATCTCTATATACTCAAGAGCAGCTGTCCAAGATTCTATAACCGAATTCCTTCCCGCTAAATGCAATACGTAGTCTGGCTTTATTTGTTTCATTACCTCCATTACTTCGCTCTTATTAGTTAAATTACACGTAATACCATTTCTAATTTTTTCTCTATGTGCACGATTTTGAAACATAGGAATTACATGAAAGCCCTGCTCTAAAAAATAGTGGCAAGCATGGCGGCCTGTGAAACCATTTGCACCAGTTATTAAAAGGCTCGCATTTTTTTTCATCGCAAAAACCCTCCTTTTAATAACATTTGTTTCACCTCATGTTTTGCAAGTAAATCTTGTTGAGAACTAAAACTCTTCACATCCACTAGCGGATAGGTAGAATAATATTCTTGAAGTCCTTCGATAGGAATCGTCGGTAGTACCACAAAATAATTTTGATCAAAACTTATACTTGTTTTACTCTCTACCTCAGATAGAAGCATTTCACTTAATTTTTCACCCGGTCTTATCCCTACCTCTTTCACCTTAATATTTTCTTTTTTTGAATCTTCAATTAATATTTCCGCTAAATCTGTTATTTTACATGCCGGCATTTTCATAACAAAGATTTCCCCGCCTCTACCTTGAAATACGGCTTTAAATAACAATCCAACAGCATCTTCAACTGTTAAGAAAAATCTAGTCATATTCGCATCGGTAATCCCTACTTCTGAAGATCTTTTAATTTGTTGTTTAAAAAGCGGTACTACACTTCCACTCGTTCCTAAAACATTTCCACCACGAACACAAATGAATTTTGTTTTCTTCGTTTGTATATTCGCATGAACCATTAATTTTTCACCAATTGCTTTTGTCATCCCATACGTATTTGATGGATCAGCTGCTTTATCCGTTGAAACATATATAACTTTTTCAACTTGCATCTGTGTAGAGGCTTCAATTACATTTTGCGTACCATGTATGTTAGTTTTTATAGCTTCATAAGGATAATACTCACATACTGGAACGTGTTTTAAAGCTGCAAGATGGAATACATAATGTACACCTTGGCATGCATAGACTAGTTGATCTTTATCACGAATATCTCCAATAATAAATTTTAGCCTATCATCATTTATAAACTGTTGCTGCATTTCAAACTGAACCGTTTCATTTCTTGAAAAAACTCTAATTTCTTTCGGTGATTTTTCTAATAGTTGTTTTATAAGTTCATGCCCCCACGAACCTGTACCACCAGTAATTAAAATTATTTTATTTAACATTCCTTTTCCTCCTACGAAACATCTCAATTTAAATAATATTTATTGAATTATTTTCAATTGATTCAAATCATAATCGTCGTTTGTTACATTTAATTGACAAAATAAAAAAACAGAAACTATTAAACTTAGTTTCTGTTTTTCATTTCACCTCACAACAGTAAGATTTTCCATACTGTTTGCATGATAAATAAATTCCTTGTAAAAAAACACCGCTCATTTATTTCTTATACTCGTAATAAAATAAATAGAATGATTCATAGCCAATAATCATGTTTAAATTTATGAAAAAGGGAGGTAACGGAATGGACCGAAACAATTCATATCATACATATAACGGACCTTCCAAAGCACTGCCTCTCTCCCTATTCGATGTAAAAAATGAATTGAAACAAAAAAGCAAACTTATTCCTTCTGATACCATGTATAAATTAACAAAAGAAGAGCAACTCATCATCAACAAAATAAAAATACAAACAGAACAGCTAAATAAAAATAATGTTACAAGAACACGCGCATACTACCAATTTTACATTCAATATCCAGAAATACATTGGGCACTGCTTGGACATATGGTATCACGTAACGGCGGTTGGAATATGACTGATTTAAAGGGGGATTTATATACGAGAATTTTATCAGAGAAAGATCAATTCATATTTTTTTCTTTTTTAGAAAAAGGGAATTGGCTTATTTTCCAAGATGTATACCCTCAATTTTTACTTTACGAACAAAGTGTAAAGAGATCACAAAAGTTATTTCACCTTCTCCCTCACCTAAATGTTTCTACATTTATGGAAACGATGTGGCACCATTTTTGGAAAACAGGTAACAAAAAAACTTTAGCGATTGCCACTATTATTAATGAACAAAACTACTTAGAAAAAAGAGTGATTCAAAATGTACAATTTAAAAAGACTGTACTAAATAGTATTGGATTTAAACTCTTTGATTTCTTTCAGTTTAATCATATTCTTTTCCCATTCTACGAAAATGATAAGAAACAAAAAGTATTACTATTTGGTGATACAATGAAACATTTCACTTCCTTACATGAACGGATATTAATTGGAAAAAGATTGTACTCATTATTATTTCGAGATACACATGTTTTATCTCAAATAATAAGCTGGGCTCAACACCATCCACATACAGGATCAAGGAAAGATTACTGGCCCCATTTATTTTCAAGTGTAAATGAATCTTTTTCCCGTGAGTTTTATAAGCGCCGAATAAAGAAATGCCAGTTACGAAATGGCGCTTATCGCATATACAGCCCTGCACTCATCTATGCATGGCGAGATATGAAGCATGAAGAAGTTGACAGTGAAGATTGGTTTACCGATTGGCAAGTTGTAAATTACTTAGTTGATAAGGAGGAAAATATAAATGGACAAATTACAGAAGACTACTGCAAAACACTCGAAAAAATTGAACTCGCCATTCTCGCAAAGAAAAATGTCCTCCTCCGAGAAGAAGAATGAGTTTCTAGCATTAGTAGTTACAATCTTTCTCTCTTCTATTATTGGAACTTGCTTAGATGCCTTTTTTGTTCATAAACAAATATATTCCTTTCCGGCTAGGCCCTTCTCATCCACATTTTCGGTTAATATAGCTTTTACATTGTTCGTACTGCCGATTTTAACAGTTATCTTTATACACATTTCCAAAAAATTATCTAACGTTTCTAGAATTTTATTTATTATTTCAATCGGTATTTGTGCTAGCCTTTTTGAACAGATTGCTGAAAGTTTAGGTTTATTTGTACATAACGCGAATTGGAACCATACATATTCTTTATTTGGTTATATGATTTTTCATTCTTTTATTTGGAACGTATATAATTGGATAAAAAAATAAAGAGACCATTATAGGTCCCTTCTTAAGCATACTCTTCCGTTATTGCTAATGGTGCCAATGTTTGAAGGCTTTTAGAGCGTAAACGATAGGCAACGACTTTCTTCTTATATTGCTTAATGACATCAACATGTTCTTCATAGCTATATAGCGAAAATCTAATCTCTTTATTCCCTTTCTTCGTATCAATGACTATGGGTGTCCCTTCTCCGTGCGGCGGGAAATAATGTTTATCTAAAAACAAAGCCTCATTAAATTCATGAATAACTTGTAGTTTCATTTCTCCCTCTATATTTTTTCCATCTATCGATATAGAAGTATTTTCCGCCTCAAGCTTTTGATGCAATTCAAATTTACTAATAATTGATTCCACAACAGAAGTGGGCATGCTAGAAACTAATACTTTAATAGCTCCAAAAACAAATAATGTAACTATAAACCATGTTGTCATTGTTATCATCTCCATTACATTTAAAAAATAAATTTCGTTCCATACGGTATTAGTATACTAATGAGTATTCCAGTTACAATCATCGTTACCGAACCGATTGTCGCCTCTTTCTCGCCTTCCTTCACGAGACGGCTCACACCGATAATATGTGATGCACAGCCCATTCCAACTCCTTTTCCAATCGTACTTGTTATACTGAAAAACTTAAGTACTGTTGGTCCGATAATAGCGCCTGTTATTCCTGCAACAACTACAAAACTAGAAGTCATAGATGGAATACCACCAATTTGATCCGCTAATGATAGGGCAATAGGCATCGTTGCTAACTGTGGTAAAGTAGTTAATATAAGTTCCTTATCTATATTTAAAATTCCGCCAATCACTACATTCATACTCGTTACAGCCACTATACCTATCACTACTCCAATAAGTATCGATAAAAAATTTTTCATAAGTATCTTTCGCTCTTTAAATAGAGGTATGGCTAATGCTACAATTGCAGGGCTCAATAAGCTTGAAAGAATGTCTCCTCCATTTTCCCTATACTCATGATGAGAAATACCAAAAATGAAAAATAAACAAATCATAATTGCCGTAACTGTTAACACCGGTAACGTAAATGCAAACGTAAATTTTTTATATAGCTTTGTCGCCAAGAAATAAATTGCTACAGTAATAATAATTAAGACCATTTGAATCGTGCACCTTGTCGATTTTATTTTTTTGTTGTTATTAATAATTGACTTATATACCCTGAAACAATCAAAGTTACTACAGTACTTGCAACTACTAAAAGGAATATAATACTCTCCTTACTGAAAAGAAAAGACCCGTATTCCATGAGCCCTGTTGTCGAAGGGATTAAAAATAACGGTAAAAATACGATTAACTTTTCCGCACCCAACTCAAACCATTTTAACGGTAAAACGCGAGTGGAAAGGAGCAGGAACAGTATTAACATCCCTATTAAACTTCCTGGCATTGATAGATGGAATACTCCTTGAATCCACGTACCCACTAGGCTAAATACATATAGCACGCCTACTTGAAGTAAAAGCGTCACGTACTTCATTTCTTTCCCTCATTTCACTATCACACATCCATATTATGAAATCTCATTTAGCGTGTCGGCAAACCGTTTAATTCCAAGTTGAATTTGTTCTATATTCGCTCTACCAAACGTAAATCGTATATATTCATTTTTCGAACCTAAAACACTGCCCGGAACAAATGCGACACCATTCTGTATAGATTCACCTAATAAGTGATATTCATCAAACTTTCCTTTCACTTTACACCATACATGTATTCCACCCTCTGGCACGAAACATTCAACTCGGTCTCCCAATGTTCCTTCAAGCTCTGCAATTAATACATCTCTTCTTTGCTTCAATTGTCCACGAAGTATCGTAATATGTTTATGGAAATCCTTTGATTCTAAAAATTGATTTGCTACCCACTGCGTAAATACACTATGGCCAAAATCAACTTGTTGCTTTGCATCTGCTAAACGCTCAATTACACGTGTAGGACCAATTATCCATCCAATACGTAATCCTGATGCAACAATTTTTGATAATGAACTTATATAAAGAACATTTCCATTTTGGTCCATTGATTTTAATGTCGGGTTCACTTCTCCATTAAAAGAGATTAAACTATACGGATCATCTTCTACAATTGGTATACCGAACTCAGAAGACAGTTCTAAAATTTTTTTACGTCTCGCTAATGAAAGCACAGTCCCCGTCGGATTCTGATAATCTGGATTCAAAAACACCATACGAATGCGATGCTTTTTGTGCAAATCGATTAAGTCATCTGGATTCATTCCATGCTCATCAACAGGTAAATGAAATATGTTTAAACCGGCCGATTTAAACATTGGAAGCGAAAAACAATACGAAGGATCTTCAATCGCGATCGCATCACCAGGTTTTAATAAACATTGAACGATAAGATTAAGCGCCTGTTGTGCTCCTGACGTAATAAGAATAGAGCTTGAATCTGCTTCAATTTGTTTATATTGCTGAACATGTGCTGCAATTGTTTTTCTCAACATCTCATTTCCAAGTGGATGATCATAACCGAGGTTTTCCATAAATGTTTTCTCCGACAAAATTGTTCGAAATCTATCACTTGGAATTAATTCTGGTGACAGTTCACCGCTTGCTAAATTAATTAAATCATCTTTTTGTGTTTCCGTTCGAATTTGTTGAACGAGTGGTACGTTAGGTAAGAACGATCCATCCTCCACGTACCTACCCCAGTTCGGTATTCGTTTATGTGAGACACCCCATATGTCTGTATTGACCCGTGTTCCGCTTCCCTTTTGCCGTTCTACTACTCCAAGTGATTTTAATTCTTCATACGCAGCTACTATTGTACTCCGGTTCACCTGTAATTCCTTTGCTAACATACGCTCAGAAGGTAACTTACTATCAGAAGGAAATTCACCTGAAGAAATGCCTCTTTCAATATAATCCGCAATTTGTTTATATACAGGTGTCTTATCTGCACGATTTGGTTTCCATTCCATCTAGTTTCCTCCTTTCAAAACGAACTATCCTCATTTTTTACTAACAGTATTCACCGTAAAAATAGTATTAATTAGTCACATTTTCTTATCCGTAAATGGATATATCCAAAATGGTTCTCTTTCTGATTACTCAATAGCTTCTGAAATTCCAACTTCATACTCTCATTTCAGTTCTTTTACAAACTATTAAATCATTACCGCGTACCATGTTACCCCGGCCAGTAGAACAAAAAGAAGAAGAATATAGATTGCAGATAAGTTTTTCACATTTCTTTTTGTAGACTTACCGTAATTCTCCTCCACGTTTCTTGCAACTAGTACAGTCCCAAATAGCGATACAATTACAATAATAACGACTAGTGAAATTGCAAAACTCATTGTCTTTTCACCTCTCTAAGACCCATCTATTTTAATTAAAGAACTTACATAAAAACCTTCCTCTTTAAAACGTCGATAACATACTACCTTTCTTCTCTTATCATAATAGATGTTTGCAAAAAGCGGACCAACCACTTTCATGTTTTTTTGCTCATCCACTTAAAAAATAAAAAGCAACTGATCACTTAGGACCAGTTGCTTTTTTCACACGATAATTTTTCATTTAAAATTAATTCGATTTAAAAGTTTCGCCTTTTCATAATGAAACATCGACTGAGATAACTCAAAAATTGTTCCATTTACAAGATACACTGTATTTTCAATAAGAAGCGCCGGATCACCTTCATTTAATTCTAAAAGCTGTGCATTTTCTTTATTTACTTTTTCACAACTAATAACTTTATCAGCGAAACCAATATTTAATCGTAAATCTTCAATGAAATAACTGTATACAGAGCTTAATGCTATTTCTTCGTTCAAATATGGAATAATATCCTTTTTGAAATAACTTACTTCAATAGAGAATGGTTTAGCATCTACAATTCTTAAGCGCTTCAAAAAATACAACCTAGTTCTAGCTTCGCATTGCATCCGCTTTGCTATCTCTTCGTCCGCATCTATTACTTCCAGCTCTAACACTTTCGTTTCAATATTTTGTGAAACAAGATTTTTCGTTAATCCACGTAAACTTCCTAAATTAATGTAATCTGTTACAGAAGTTTCGCGTAAAAACATGCCACTACCTTGCACTTGAAAAATATAACCTCTATTCACAAGCTGACTAATTACTTTACGTATCGTATTACGGCTTACTTCAAATCGATTCATCAACGCTTCTTCTGTAGGTAGTTTTTTCGTTTCATTAAAAAGCCCATCTCGAATGTTTTGCTCTAACACATCTGCAATTTGTTTATACTTTGCACTCATACACTTTCTCCTAAAATACGCTTTTATCTGTTATAACTCTTCCCCTCTCGTTTCGATCACACGTTTATACCAATGAAACGAAAGTTTCTTCTTACGTTTTAAGTTATCATTATGATCGACAAAAATAAAGCCATATTGCTTTTTATATCCATTTAACCAACTTAAAAGATCAATCACTGACCATGCATAATAACCTTTTAAGTTAATTCCCTCTTCAATTGCACGCTTCATTACTTTTAAATGCGCTTCAATAAATTTAATTCTCGGAACATCTACAATTTCTCCGTCAATGATTGGATCTTCATCACCAAGTCCATTTTCCGTTACATACATCTTTATGTCACCGTAACGCGCTTTCAACATATGCAATCCCTCTAAGAAACCTTCGGGAGATATTTCCCATCCCCATTTTGTATATGTTTTATCATCCATTTTAACTGTTCGATAAAAACCATCAAAAGAAGGGTTACCTGGAGCAAGCGTTGAGTTTTCTCGAGAATGTTCCTCACTCTTTATATCCATATCGTATCTTTCTACTCGTATTGGTTGATAATAATTCAAGCCAATAAAATCATTTTCTTCTGCATTTTGTTTAATGATTTCTAATTCTTCAACCGTCCAATTAGGAGTCCATCCTTTTTCCTTTAATTGTTGTACAACATAAGACGGATACTCGCCTTTTAAAATTGGATCATAATACCAATACGTTTCATATTCATTCGCATGATTTGCTGCTTGTATATTTTCTTTTTGATCATCCACACTATAAGCTGGTAAGAAAACATGTGTAATCCCAATCTCACCATATTGTTTCAGCTGCTTGTACACCGCAACTGTTTTCGCGTGTGCATAAAATACATAATGAGTCGCTTGAAAATACTTTGGAACATCATTTTGTATTCCTGGTGGATGTGCACCTTTTAAATAACCTAATCCACAAAACATTACGGTCTCATTAAAAGTAATCCAATGCTTAACTCTGTCACCAAATGCCTTAAAACAAGTTTCTGCATATTTTACGAAAGCCTCTGCTGTTCTTTTATTCGTCCATCCACCATCTTTTTCTAACGGTAATGGTAAATCCCAATGATATAAAGTGACAAACGGCACAATCCCGTATTTTAAACATTCATCAATTAAGTTGTTATAAAATTCAATCCCTTTTTCATTTACCTTTCCATCTCCAGTCGGCAATATTCTCGCCCAAGAAATAGAAAAACGATACGATTCTAATCCCATCTCAGCCATTAAGCGAACATCTTCCTTATATCGATGATAATGATCAACAGCTATATCACCATTTGTTCCATTGTATGTTTTGCCAGGAATTTTTGAAAACTCGTCCCAATTCGTAACACCTTTTCCATCTTCATTCCATGCACCTTCTACTTGATAAGAAGCTGAAGCAGCTCCGAATAAAAAATCATGTGGAAACTTCATAGTATATACCTCCATTTCATTACAACAAATCAAATTCAATCATACATATAAAATTTATAGGTACAAATTTTATATGTATGATTATATCTTATGTTTTTATTTTTTTCTATTATAAAAGTACAATTTATATTGTTGGTTATTGGAAAAGAAATAAGAAGCGATATATTTTATCGCTTCTCACTCTCATCATCTTTATTCTTTTATTAATGACTTATTCGCTCTTATAACTTCTTGATACAATAATGGTGACCACTTTTCATTTATGTAGTCTTGAATTACCCAGCCTACTCTCGCAGGATTCTTTTGTTTTATATGGTTTGCAATTTCAGGATTTATATAAGAGGCATAGTAATATGGACTATTCCATGCTGTACCACCAGAAGACAAGCTTGTAAAATTTATATATAGATGATTTAAATCCTCGCTATTGTTCATCGTTTCATTCATTGTATCTTTAATAGATTTTACTTTCTCATCATAACTCACTTTATATTTATCTTGTACTGTTACATTTACATTTTGATTTACAGTTGTGGTAAACGTCTCATTATCTGGCCAATAAAAATTATTATATCCTCCAGATTCATTACTACCACTATATCTTTTTAGTAGTACAATTTTCCCACGAGCATCTCCAAGTTTTATATTTCCTTCTGTTTTTAAAAAGATAGGATCAACAAAATAATTTTTTTCAAACGTACTACTAAATGAATCTTCTGCCCCTTTCATATCCTCATACTCTTTTTTTAAAGACATAATAATCGTTTCACTCGGGTTATCTCTTAAAAATTGTTTCGCTTCGTTTATGAATTCATGCAGTGTTACATAAAGATATAATGGCCCATGATGAAGAACTATCGTATTATCATCTGTTAAACGTCCTCTTATATCAAAAATGCGAGCTCCATGGTCCATTTGATAGCGAAAATCATATTCTTGCGTCATTCCCCATACTTGCTTAATCGGATTTTGCAACTTGAACGTCCCACTATCGTGTGTTCCTGGAATTGAAATTCGTGCTAACGGGATATTATCAGGTATAGGTTGCATCCATTTCGACCAATTTTCAAGCTCATTAACAGAGCTAGCTGCAACTACTCTCTTATCATGTAAAGCAAATACAAATGTGATAAATATTGTACTACATATGAATAATTTCAAAATTAACTTCTTATTGCTCATTATTATCCCTCTCTTTTTCTGTTTTTATATCAAACTTATTGAATATAATATAAGCTAGTTCAGAAAAAATAAATAACATTTCATCAATATGAAATATTGCATAGAAGTAAAGTTAAAAAATCATTCACATATACTAAATTAGAAAAATTTAAAGGAACTTCATCTGAAGTTCCTTTTACTTATTTTATGTTCAATACGTATGAACCATCTTTATTCTCATATTTATAGACGTATAAATAATATTTACCTGGCTTTGCATTATAAGTTCCTTTAACTACATTGCCTTCATTTTCACCATATGCTACATAGTTATTTAAATCTGATTCATGATGAAGTACCCATGTCATTCCGATATTTTGTTCATTTAGTAGAGAAATATTAATATTTTCCGGCGAGTCAATTTGGAAAGTAAATACATCTACTCTATCACTATTATGTAGCGTTCCTTTCACCGGTGTATGAAAGTTAACTTTATTTGCCTGTCTAGGCTCATTATTTGGTTCATTTTCTGTTACTTGTAATTCATTCCCACCGTTTGGTTTTCTTTGTTCATAGCCTAAGTTTACTAGTATAGACTTCAAATCTGGTAAAACACCAATTTTATCTGCATATGGATCTTTAGATTTTGTTCCTGTGCTCTGGTTGCTTAATATTGCTCTTAGTTCACTAGGTCTATATGGTTGTCCTAAATTTTCTTTAGCAATGCTTTGTACTAAAGTCGCTGCCCCAGCAATAATTGGCGAAGCACTAGATGTTCCGCTAAAGCTTGAAGTATAAAGATTTACAGCACTTCTACTTTGTTCAGCTGTAGTTGTATCTACATTTTCTCCCCATCCGTACACATCAATACGGCTTCCATAATTCGAAAACCACATACGTTCATGAGGGAAAGATGAAGAGCCAGCGCCTACCATAATTGCACCCGAATCTTTAAAATCTTTACTATTACGATTTAAGACTTGCTTACCTTTTCTATCTTTGAACTGGTCTAAATCATTCCACCCATTTGCTCCAGCCTCTATAATTACAATCCCTTTATCTGTACCAGCACGAATTGCATCAAAAATATCTGGTTGTACTTCAACAGGTAAATATTTATCACCATATCCATCAAAGGATGCTTGCGCCTCTAATAATAAAACATCCCCAGCTTCTAACTGATTTACAGCGCTTAATATTGCATCAGCCGTATTATACTGTCCGTTATCTCTTATTTGAGAGATAACCTTTGCTTTCGCTTTTGGCGCAATCCCAATATTCCCGACTTCATTGTCCTCAGAGGATACAATTCCTAGTACAGACGTCCCATGACCGACATGCTGATCTATATTTCTTCCAGACATTAATTCAATATTTTGATGTAATAAATCCTCATGATTTAATAGCCATCCGTATTCCATATCAACAAAAGTAATACCATTTCCATTACCGCCTTGAATTCCCCAGGCGAAAGGCGCATTAATACCGTATGGGGCTGCTTCAAGATAACCTTGTTTTTTAAATCTAGGATTGTTATTAGGATTAAGAGCTACACTTGATGATTGCACTTCAGGTGGCACTATTTTCTCTTGTTTCTTCATATACGCATCTTCTATTAAAGAAGATGCCTTTAACTTATCTACTATTTCTTCTTCATACCCACTATTTTGATTTTGAAGAATATAGTAGTTTAATAGACTTGTAGATACATGATTAGGTGCTTTCACTTCAAGGTTTTGTATTTGTTCCGGGCTTACAGATGTGAATAAACGAGTAAATGTTACATCTGGATATTCTGTCAAAAGATCTTTTATTACTTTATCATTCGTTTGAGATTGTATTTGTTTTTCAATACCATCTTCATATGGCAAATCCAAATCCGCTTTAAATTTTACAATGATTTGCTTATCTGTTTCTTGTTCTATCCCTAATTTACTCTGCTGTTCTATAGAATCAGCATATACACTATTGATAGTGCCTCCTGTTCCTAAAAGTGTTGTAATGATTACAGTTGACGCACACATTTTTTGAAATATTTTCATTACATCAATCCTCCTATTAATAATTATTAATCATTATATTAATCTATAATGATTAATTCTATAACGTATTCCCTTTCTACTAAATAGATTATAGTAATCAGAAATATGAACTTCAATGTATTTTCATATGCAATATTTCATATTCTGACTCTACACTAAACGAATATGAAACTTATAGTGATTATTTATTTTATATGTGCTAATATACTTACATTAATATATTACGCATATACACATTTCAAACTACATTACTTAATCGTTTCACCTTAATTTTTTCTTAGGAGGATTTACAATGAAATTACTAAAACTAAAACATATAATTCCTTTATCTGCGGCCGCAATTACATTCGTATGTAGTCAAAGTACAGCTGAAGCTTCTACCATTCATACAGTAAAAAAGAACGATACACTTTGGGGCATTAGTAAACAATACGGAGTTTCAATACAATCCATTAAACAGGCTAATAATAAAGGAAACGATAAAACCTTTATTGGCGAACAGTTACATATTCCAGGGTCCGTGAAATCAAATGAAATCACTGTTCCTCAAAATGCCAAGCCTGCGAACATTTCTGAACAAATTATTTATCAAGTACAACCGGGAGATTCATTAGAAACGATAGCAAAGCGTTACAATGTCACTGTCCAATCTATAAAACAAATGAACAATACAGTCGGAAACAAGCTTTATACAGGACAACATTTAAAAATCAACTCAAGTATTTCACAAAAAGAAAAAGACTTAATGGCACGCTTAGTTACCGCTGAAGCAGGTGGCGAATCCTATAAAGGAAAAGTAGCAGTAGCCAAAGTTATACTAAATCGTGTAAATGCAAAAGGTTTTCCAAATACAATAACAGGCGTTATTTATGAACCTATTAAATACGGATATGCATTTACTCCTGTTACAGATGGAAGAATTAATCAACCTGCAAGTGCAGAAGCAAAAATGGCTGTAGAAGAGGCTATCTCCACAAATGGAGTAGATTCAGACTGGATTTATTTCTACAATCCAAAAACATCAACGGACAAGTGGATTACGACACGTCAAACAGTAGCAGTAATTGGTAATCATGTGTTTGCTAAATAAGATTTAAAATCATTAACAGACCTCTTCACTTAAAAGGTCTGTTTTTTTCTATGTAAGATGTTATTAATCATATGACATAGTTATTTTTTAAACTGTTTCTTCTTTCAAATAAAAATTTTTGTATTTACTCCACCACTCGTAGAAATTAATAAAGCATCAAGTTCAAAAACTCCCACTTTATTAATAAAAGCTATTTCTTAACTTCATAAAATTGTTATACACTAGAAAAATAAAAAACAAACTATTCGTTAGCAGGTGGAAGAATATGTATGATGTTACGATTATCGGCGCTGGAGTAAGTAGCATTTTTATGGCTTATTCACTAGCTAAAAGTAACAAAAAAGTTTTAATTCTTGATAAAGGTAAAGCGCTAGAAGATCGCCATTGTCCTTTAGACGAAGGAAAAGTGTGTAATTGTACTACATGTGATAAATATTTCGGGTTTGGTGGTTTAGGCAAATCTGAAGGGAAATTTAATTATACAAACGGATTTGGCGGAGAACTTGAGAAAAAAGTCGGTAAAGAGGGTTTTATACAACTCATGGCTGAAGTAGATGAAATTCTATGTCAGTTTGGTGGAAGTTCGGTTTCAAAATATTCTACTGAAAATTCAAGTCTCACTAAGAGAGCTGAAGCGTGTGGTTTACAAATGCTAACAACAGAAGTAAGACATCTTGGTACTACACTTTCCAGTAACATTTTTCAGCAGCTCTATGAATTTTTACTGACGAAAATAAAGATCCAATTTCATATAGATGTACAACATATTCTGAAACAGGAAGATCATTTTACAATAGATACAAATCAAGGAACAGTTCAAACTACGCAACTAGTATTTGCAACTGGGCGCTCTGGGGCCGATTGGTTAAAAGAAATGTGCAGTTCCCTAAATATTTCTCAGGAGCAAACACGTGTAGATTTAGGAATTAGAGTAGAAATGAAAGAACATCAATTACGTTCTATATTAAAAGATACTTTTGAAACAAAACTTTCTTATCAAGGTGAGCATTTCACAGCAACTACTTACTGTATGAATCCAAAAGGACGCATCATTCGAAAGTACGAAGAAGGTTTAGTTATGCCTGACGGTCAAAATTTTCGAGAGCAAGGAACTGGCACTTCTAATTTAAATTTCACTTTATTTATTCCTAGCTATTTTCCAACTCTCAAAGAAGCAAATGTATACGCAAGTTCAATTATTAAAGGCATTAACCAAGGACGAGATCGGATTGTTATACAGCGCTTAGAGGACTTACTAAAGAAACAACCTACGGTGGAAAACATCATGGAACATAGCCGTATACAGCCTACACTACAGGGAGATTATGGAGATTTGAATCAAGAAATTCCTCAATTATATATTGAAGGGCTCAAAGAATTTTTATTACGTTTAGAACAATTTATACAAGAACCTATTGATCAACATACTTTACTATATGGAATTGATGGAAAGTTCTATGCTCCTACGATAAAAATTAATAATCATTTTGAAACTAGTATACATGGGCTATTTTTAATTGGAGATTGTTCAGGCGTTACGCATTCATTATCTCAAGCAGCTGCAAGTGGTCTGTATGTTGGAAAGTACTTATCTGACATTTAATTTCTATCATTAAAATGTCAGTCAAATATTTTCAATTTCAAAACACTTTACTTACATATAGTAAAATTATATTAATAAAACCCCTATCCTTCCCTGCTAATAATTAACCGACAAAAAATCGGGATTTTACAAAATACATATGTAATATAACTGTATATTTAAAACGATTGACATTCAATTCTAATAAATTGAATGTCAACAGTTTTAAAAGTCTCTATCCATTTTCACTTTTATTTGTTCGATATTTTGTAACATCATCATAGTGTTTAATATGGTAGGATGTCTATAAGTCAATTTCACTACAACTATGACTTGTTCTGCCCGTTTCTCAAAAAGAGTTATATTTATGCTACTACGCTTTAAAAATCCCCATTGTATATATATGAATACTTCAAATTATTCCCTTTAGAAAACAAAGTCTAAATGGTTCATTACACTCTAATAGTTATAAAAACATAATATATAACTTTAGTTAAATAAATTATATAAAGAAGGTGTAAAAATGAAGAACAAAATAAATTTACAAATGCAAAATATAAGTTTTGTTATAATAATGGCTTTAGCGGTATGGTTAAAAACATATCTTATTACGCGATTCAGTTTTGATTTAAAAATCGAGTCTTCAACGCAAGAGCTCATTTTGTTTATTAGCCCTCTAGCCGCATCATTAGCATTTGTTGGATTAGCATTATTTGCAACTGGTGAAAAGCGAAATTATATAGCGCTCTGTATTAATTTCTTATTAACAATCGTGCTTGTTGGAAATGTAATGTTCTATGATTTTTATAGTGATTTCGTTACATTACCAGTACTTGGACAAACCTCAAACTTCGGCCAATTAGGCGGCAGTATTATAGAAATATTAAACTACAAAATTATACTCGCATTCGTAGACATTGTTTTCTTCTTTATTTTATTAAAAAAGAAATCATTGGTCTTTAAAACAGAACGTGTAAATCATTCTACGCGCTTGTTATACTTTCTTTTAACGATTGGTGTATTCTTTGCGAATCTACATCTTGCAGAAAAAGAGCGCCCTGAATTATTAACAAGATCATTCGACCGAGTCATGCTTGTCAAAAATTTAGGCTTATATACTCACCAAGTATATGACTTAACACTGCAAGTAAAAGCTGGGTCACAAAAAGCACTTGCTGATAGTAGTAAATTACAAGAAACTGAAAACTACGTAAAAGCAAATCAAAGCGAGCCAAACCCTAATATGTTTGGTGCAGCGAAAGGAAAAAACGTAATTGTCGTCACTCTTGAATCCTTGCAGACCTTCTTAATAGGCGCATCAGTGAACGGGCAAGAAGTTACACCATTCCTAAATGAATTCATAAATGAAAGTTATTACTTTGATAACTTTTTCCATCAAACTGGTCAAGGGAAAACATCTGATTCTGAATTTCTAATCGATACGTCGTTGTATCCATTAAATCGAGGAGCTGTATTCTTTACACACGGTAACAATGATTATACTGCAACTCCAGAAATTTTACGTCAGCAAGGTTATTTCACTTCTGTATTTCATGCGAATAACGCAACATTTTGGAATCGTAATATCATGTACTCTGCTCTTGGTTATGATCGTTACTATAATGAGCTTGATTACAAAATTACACCAGAAACAAATTTAAATTGGGGATTAAAAGATATCGAATACTTTGATCAATCAGTAGATATATTAAAAACTGTTAATCAACCATTCTATGCTCGTTTCCTTACTTTAACAAACCATTATCCATTTACGTATGATGAAGATACAAAATTCATTGAACCATACAACTCTGGTAATGGCGTATTTGATCGTTACATCGTAACAGCACGTTACTTAGACGAATCAATTAAAAAATTTATTGAACGTCTAAAGGCCGAGGGGCTTTACGATGATTCTATTATTGTGTTATATGGTGATCATTATGGCATTTCTGAAAAACATAATCGTGCAATGGCACAGTTTTTAGAAAAAGATCAAATAACAGAATTTGATACTCTGAATTTACAACGTACACCTTTATATATTCATATGCCTGGCCAAACAGAAGGTGAAACGATTTCAAAGCCTACAGGACAAATTGATATAAAACCTACTATTCTAAATTTACTTGGGATTGATACTACGAATGATATTCGTTTTGGCCATGATATGTTTTCAGATGAATATACTGGCTTTGTTGTTTTACGTGATGGTAGCTTCGTTACAGATAAGTATGCATACAAAAACAACACTTTCTACGACCGTATAACAGGTGAAATTGTAGATTTACCAAAAAAAGAAGCTCAAGCCCTCATTAAACGTGCCCAAAATGAATTACGAATGTCTGACAAAATTATTGAAGGCGATTTATTACGCTTCTCAGAAAGTAATAAGATTAAAACTGGTGAAGTACAAACTAAAATTAAAGAAACAGAAAAATAATCTATATATGAAAAAGGAGCAACTTATTACAGTTGCTCCCTTTTACTTTTATTCTACGCTTGTTTCTAAAGCTACATCCGTATAGGTATTATCATTACCTATATTTAAAATTACTTCACATTGACGCAATCTCAATTCAAAGAGCATGATAGAATCATGATAGATTTCAGGATTTGATTTCATCTTATGTAATATCTCTTGTTTTTCTTGTATTTCTAAATGCGTGTTTTCTACAGCTTGCTTTAAAGAGTTAAATGGATTCCTAAAGAATATATTAATATCTCGCTCTTGTGTGTTTTCAAATAGCTCAAATTGCAAGAAAAATTTCTTCATAATAGAAGCCGTTACTTCAGTATAATCTTCATTTTCTACATACTGTTTGTATTTGTTATATAGCATAGATTTATTTTTAGGAAGAACTCCAAATAATTTACCGGCACTTTTCAGTAAAAATTGTGCTGGCGTAAATCGACGTAAAATATTTACTTCATCCATTTGTATTCTAGTCGTCATCCTGTCAGTATCTCTGCGCCAGTCATCAAGCACTTTAAAGTCACATTCTAACTGTATTCTATTTTCTCCAAATAGTGAATTAAGCCCTTCACTAAGTTCTTCTAAATACGTTTGACTTTGAAGAAGCTCATTATTAGAAGTTGCAATCCAATTTTGCATAGAAAGAGCCAGATTAGGTAACACAGTTTGTTCTAAATATTTATGCACTCTTTCATTCATTGCTTTATTTAGTTCCGTATCCATGTGCCCGAAATCACTTTCTTCACTAATTAAATTAGAACAGCTCTTTAATATCTTCGGAATATTTTCAGTAAGATCATTTGTAATTTCAGTCTTCATTGAACGATATGATTGTGTAATGAAATGAATTTTTTCCCTCTCAAATGTAGTAAGGTTATTAATGCTACCGTTTAGTTTCACTAGCATATCTTCATTCCAATTAATAGCATCTACCAGATTATTTTCTTTCTCAACACGTTTATCCAAAAGATATGTAATTGTTTTTCGAATGAAAAATAATAACTTTTCAGTACGTTCTGCATCGATATTTTTATGATTAAAGTTAAAATGAATAAACTCAGTTAAATCATTTAATTGTTGACTACTTGTATATAACGAGGAATAAGGGAAAATTCTCGCATACGGGAAATATGTGTTTATTCTCGTTGCCGTATCATGTAATACCCTTTTCACTTCTGCTTCACTGTAAATGTTATCGATTTTATTTAATAAGAAATGAATTTGTAAATTTGGCGTATGTTCTTGAATACTTAATAGAATGTCACGTTCTTTATCAGTAAAAGGTGAATCCGCATTCAATACGAACAGTAATTCGTCTACAGAATTTAAATATTCGAATATCTCATCTCTAGTGTCGTTATTCCTATTAAAGCCAGGTGTCACTACAAATGCAAGTTTATTTTCATTTAAAAATCTGCATGGTAATTTAAATTCAACACACGCTCTATCTCTATATGTTTGATGGTGCTGAGACATCATATTATGGTAATCAGAGACATCTTCCGTTGTTGTAATTGCTGAGTCTGTTATAGCGTTTATTTCTATATGAGCATCATTTTTTAAAACTACTACATTTGAAATTGATTTTTCTAATATATTTTCTCCTAATATAGAGTTAATAAATGTAGTTTTTCCGTTCCCTGAAGTTCCCGTTACTAAAATACGATTTGTTCTTAAATCTGCGAGCTCGTCAACTAACCATTTAAATCGGTGACCTATTTCTATATTCTGCTTTTGTGCCCACTGTGTAATAGATTCAAAAAGGTGTAAGCTGTACTCTAAGCCATTTACATGATTAATAGAATGTGACAGTAAGTTTTCCGCATGTTCTATATTTGCTGAATCTATTTTGGAAGGGAAAATCTCATCCCATGCCAATACAGCTGCAGATGGAAATACAGCATAAGATGGATTGACTACCTTTAACCAATTTGCTAACAGATTTGGTATGATATCGTTTAATTGTCTAAGCGTATATTGACCTTGAATTAATGCAAAGTATGTTTCTTCGTAAAGAGCAGAAACTTTGTTCCATATATCGGACGAATGTATTTCAATATGTAAGAAAAATTCATTTATTGTGTTAAGCCACAATAAGTAATTTTTTTCATTTTTATAACTGTTCCAGAGTGATGAAACCATTTGCGTAAATTGTACTTGATCTACATTATTTAATGTATCTAATGCATCATAAAAATAGTCTGGTGAAATATGTTTAGTAAACCCTTTATCGATATATCCTTTTAACACCTCAAACCAAGGATACGATTCTATGCGAATTAACTCATTCACAGCAAGCTCTACTGCACTATCAAAATCTTGCTGTTCCTCATAAAAGGAACGGGCAATTTTTGTGACATTCGGATAATCAGGATTTAAAGAAACTGCTTCTTTAATAACACCGAAAGCTGAGTCAAAATTATTTTGCTCAATGTAAAGAGAAAGTAATTGTAGTCTAATTTCGGTCATCAATATTTTATTATCAGTAGTAATAGAAGTATAAATATTTTCAGCAAATGATAACTGATTCAGTTCGAAATAAGCATCCGCAATATTTTTTTGTGCCCATGGTGCTAATTCATTACTAACCTTCTCCCATTTAAAAATAGCTGCTTCAAAATCTTGATGACGATAATAAAATTCACCTTGTGCAAAACGAATATAAGACCCATCAGAAATCTCATTTTTTTCTTCGTTTACATAAGCTTGTCCAAGTACGTCAAGAGTTGGTTTTGTTTCATTCTCCATTAGGAATGTTTCATAATACATCTTTTTTATTAATTGTTTTTCTAATCTCATCTTTTCCCCCACTATATCTTGAAAATACATTTTTAAGATATGTCAATACTTTTTGTATGTATGCTTTTTATCTTAACAAAGAATATCTTTTGGAAAATTTCATTTTCCTTTCATTTTTCAAGTTAGATTGAATTTTTATGAGAAAAGTTTCAGTTTTTTTTCAATTACCTTTCAGTTATGAAACAGCATTAAATGTTCCTAATAACCTAATAACACTATAATATTCCACATTATATTATCAAGAAAATCCCATATAAACCATATTATAAAAACAATCTATATTGAATTTATATACATAATTAACTGTGCTGTCAAACAAAAAAAACAACAATAGGAGCCAACAGCTATTCATACCATTTCTTTCTCAAATTGTTTTCCTTTAAAATGTTTCAGTAGTTATGTAATTAAATTCCATTAACCTATATAAATAACTAGTCCAAAAAATATCTATATGCATATCATGTTATAGTAAAGAATTTAGGAGATCCTAAAAGGAGGCATTTTCATGTTTGAAGATAAATCTAAAATAAATTACCCATATGAATTTACTGAAACTACAACAGTTCCTCTAAAGAACCCCATTGATAAAAAATTCAAGAACGGCACAGGTACACATAACTTCCCAATTAAGAAGCACTATAAAGAGCAAGTTCTATACACTGAAAAAATTAATAATAATAAAAATAAGTAATTGTATAGATCTTTATAACAATTAGCTAAATAAGAAGCAACATTCAACCATGCATAGTTATTTAGTTAGTAATGATACAATTCATGCACATTTTAAAAAGTGCTGTATACAGCGCTTTTTTATACATAGATAAATTTAAGCTAACACAACCAAGAAATAAACGGTAAAATTACTCCACCATATTCTCGTTTAACTATTAAATCTACATATGAAAAGGGAGCAACAGTAAATGTTGCTCCCTTTTGAAATATAATTTATTCACTCTACATAACCCTCTTAAACATCTTCTCCAACTCATAAGTAGAATGATGCACAAGAATCGGTCTTCCGTGTGGGCATGTGTATGGGTTTGTTGTTGTACGTAATTCTTCCAGTAAGGCAAATATTTGATCGTTCGTTAAATATTGATTCGCTTTAATGGATGCTTTACAGCTCATCATGATGGCTGCTTCTTCACGTAACTTTTTAATATCCACTTTTTTTAGTTTGACAACTTGCTCCATCATTTCATCGATAATTTCTGTTTCTTGTCCTTTCGGGAACCATGTTGGATGCGAGCGGACGATAAAGGATTGATGGCCGAATTGTTCTAAAAATAGCCCAACTTTTTTTAGTTCTTCTAACTGTTCTTCGACACGTAAAAATTCAGTAAGAGATAGATCAATACGGTACGGTACAAGTAACTCTTGTACTTCTTGCGCTACCCTTCCTACTTTATCACGGAAGTATTCATAATTAATACGTTCCTGCGCGGCATGCTGGTCAATCATATATAAGCCTTTATCATTTTGAGCGAAAATATATGTTCCATGCATTTGTCCAATTGGATAAAGCGGTGGTAAGTCATTCCCGTTCATTTCAATCTCTTTTATTTCCCGAACTTCTTCTTCTAATTCCTCTAGTTCAAAATCCTCTTCATTACTATCCCACGATTTCTCTTCTTGAATTGGTTCTTCGATTATCGGTTTAGTGGATGGTTGCCAACTTTGTTCTTCTCTTATGAGCGACTGTGGTGGTTGCCATTCTTGTTTCGGCGGTTGCCACAGTTGTGGTGGCTGTTTCACAGCCTGCGGTTCTTCTTGTTTTGCATCCATGCCAGTTGGTAAAACAATGTCCGGCATAGATGGTTCTTTCGGCTTCGCATGCTCAAACTGGAACTGTTCTTGCACACTTTCGTCTTTTTCTTTTTTCTTCGTTGTTACGCCTGCATCTGGAATGAGCTGTATTTTTTTAAATGCAGCTTGCAATGTTTCTTCGATCAGCTTTAGCAATTCTTGTTCTTTACTAAAACGAACCTCTAACTTCGCTGGATGTACGTTAACGTCAACTAGCATTGGATCCATTTCAATCGATAAGAAGCCAATTGGATACCGGCCAACTGGCAGTAATGTATGGTAGCCTTGCTGAATTGCTTTCATTAGTACAAAGTTTCGAACGTAACGACCATTTACGATCGTTGACATATAATTACGAGATGCTCTCGTTACTTCTGGTAATGTTACATAGCCTTTAATTGTAAAGTCTAAAGATTCAGCTTCAATTGGAACAAGCTTCTTCGCAACTTGAATACTGTAAATCGATGCAAGTACTTGTCTTACATCACCGTTACCTGATGTATGAAGCAATTTCTTTTCATTATGAAACAGTTTTAACGATACTTCTGGATGTGACATTGCAATACGATACACGATATCTGTAATATTCCCGAGCTCCGTATGAATGGTTTTCATATATTTAAGACGCGCTGGTGTATTAAAGAATAAGTTTTGTACTGTAATATCTGTTCCTTTTCGGCTCGCAGTTTTCTCTTGTTTTATAATGTCTCCACCTTTAATTATGAGGTGTGTACCAGGCGCATCACCTGTGCTAGTAATTAATTCTAATTCACTAACAGAGGCAATACTCGGCAATGCCTCACCGCGGAAACCGAGTGTTCTTATGCGAAACAGATCGTTTTCATCTTTAATTTTACTCGTCGCATGGCGTTCAAAAGCGACGATACAGTCTTCTTCTGCAATACCATCACCGTTATCAATGATACGAATTTTCGATAACCCAGCTTCTTCTAAGTGGATTTCAATAGATGTACTATTCGCATCGATAGAATTTTCCACAAGTTCTTTTACGACTGAAGCAGGGCGCTCTACTACTTCCCCTGCCGCAATTAAGTTAGAGAGTTGGTCATCGAGTTTGCGAATTTTCCCCATCTACTTACTCATCCTTTCTTTAACTTTTTCTGTAAGCGATACAATTCGTTCATCGCTTCTAAAGGTGTCATATCAAGTAAATCGATTTTTTTAATTTGCGCCAATACTGCTGTTTCTTTTTGATCTAGCAGAGGTTTGTCTTGTTTCTTCGAAGACTGTTCTCCTCCAAAGAAAGATAGTTGCGATTCTTCTTCAGTCTCTACTTTCGTTTCCTGTATTTCTGCTATTTCCTCTTTTACAACTACAGGTTCTGGAGCAGCTTCTTGTACTTTCACTTCTACTCGTTTTGGAATAATAATTTCTTCCTGTCCTTCTAGCTGTGCTAACACTTCTTTCGCGCGGGCGATTAAGCTATCTGGAAGCTCTGCAAGTTGCGCAACGTGAATTCCGTAACTTTTATCAGCTGCCCCGTCTTGAATTTTATGAAGGAATACTACTTTTCCATTCTCTTCAATTGCTGAAACGTGTACATTTTTCAGTTGATCTAAACTCTCTTCTAACACAGTCAATTCATGATAATGCGTAGAGAATAACGTTTTTGCACCAATTTGGTCATGAATATGTTCAATGATTGCTTGTGCAAGTGCCATACCATCATAGGTAGATGTACCTCGTCCAATTTCATCGAATAAAATTAAACTTCTTTCTGATGCGTTTGCAATTGCATTTTTCGCTTCTAACATTTCGACCATAAATGTACTTTGACCTGATATTAAATCATCCGCTGCACCAATTCTCGTAAAGATTTGATCAAATACAGGTAATACTGCTTCTGTTGCTGGTACGAAACAACCGATTTGCGACATAACAGTTACAAGTGCTAATTGTCTCATATACGTACTTTTACCAGACATGTTCGGTCCTGTAATTAAAAAGACATCCATCTTCTCTGGCATAATACAATCATTCGGTACATACAATTTCCCGTTCAATACTTTTTCAACGACAGGATGACGACCATCTTTAATAAAGATTTCACGCTTCGTTGTTAGTACAGGTTTTACAAACTGTTCTTCTTCACTAACTGTCGCAAAACTTTGCAGTACGTCTAATTCACTAATTACTTTTGCTAAATGTTGTAATTTCGGAATAAATACTTTTACTTCTTCACGAAGCGCTGTAAATAAATCGTATTCTAGTTGTACAATTTTTTCTTCTGCTTCTAAAATTAACGTTTCTTTTTCTTTCAGTTCATCTGTAATGAAACGTTCAGCATTAGCAAGCGTCTGTTTACGTTCATAGCGACCTTCTGGAAGTGCTGCAAGATTCGCTTTCGTTACTTCAATGTAGTAACCGAAAATACGGTTGTATCCGATTTTTAACGATTTAATTCCAGTAATATCACGTTCTCTTTTTTCAAGCTCAGCAATCCACGTTTTCCCGTTTTTACTCACGTAACGATATTGATCAAGCTTGTCATTATAACCATCTTTAATAATATCTCCATCTTTAATTGAAAGCGGTGGGTTTTCTTGAATACTTCTTCCTAGTAATTCTGTTAAGCTTTCACATGGATCTGCACCTTGAATTAATCTCGATGCATAAGCGTTATCTAACAAACTAATTGCTTCTAAAATAGCTGGCACTTGAAGTAATGAACGTCTTAATTGTAATAAGTCTCTTGCATTTACGTTACCAAATGCAACTTTTCCTGCTAAGCGTTCTAAATCATATACTTCTTTTAACTTTTCTTTTAAATCTTCACGTAAGAAGTAATCATTTACAAACGTTTCAACCATTTCTAAACGCTCTTCAATTCTTTCTTTCTGTATAAGTGGACGTTCCATCCACTGTTTTAACATACGACCACCCATAGCTGTTTTCGTCTTGTCCAATAACCATAATAGTGATCCTGTTTTTTCTTTCGTCCGAAGTGTTTCTGTCAGTTCTAAGTTTCGCTTTGAATGTACATCAATTTTCATAAATTGATTCGTATAATAAATTTCTACTGGTTGCAAATGATCTAAAGAACGTTTTTGCGTTCTTATTACATAGTTAAATAAACGTCCAACTGCTTTAATTAATTTTGCTTGTGAAACATTTTTCACAAGATGTTCTAATCCTTCCGGAATTGCCGTTGCATCTTCATACGAAATCGTCATTTTCAATGTTTCAGTTAACTTGTTTAGTTCATCTTTAGAAAATGAAGAATCAACAACAATTTCTTTCGAACCAGTTGCATACACTTCTAATAAAATATCTTCTACTGAACCAGTCAGTAACGTTACTGTATTTTGTCCAGTCGTTAAGTCGTTACAAGCTAATGCATATGATCCATCTTCAAAATGTGTTAATGCGGCTAAGAAGTTGTTTTCTTTCTCATCAATTGTACGCCCTTCCATCATCGTTCCTGGCGTAATTAATTGTACTACTTCACGACGTACTACACCTTTAGCTGTTTTCGGATCTTCTACTTGCTCACAAACAGCTACTTTATATCCTTTTTCAACAAGTTGTTCAATATAGTTTTTAGCCGCATGATATGGTACACCGCACATTGGTATACGTTCACTACTACCACCATCTCGGCTCGTTAATGTAATTTCAAGTTCATGGGCTGCTTTAACAGCATCCTCAAAGAACATTTCATAAAAATCGCCTAAGCGAAAAAATAAAAAGGCATCTTGATAATCTGCCTTAACCTTTAAATATTGCTGTATCATAGGCGTATATTGAGTCATACTTTTCCTCCATAATTCTTACATGATAATCTATTTTCATATATGTCGCATTTCACGGACACTCTTATCTCCTATTTCAGGAGTCTTTCTTCATTATAACATATTTCATAAAGAATCATGTTCATTCAGCGCCACTTATGTAAAGTAAAAAGCTAGGAAGAACTTCTCCCTAGCTTTCTATTACTCTTCTTCTGCATCAACGATAAAGTTTGGATCTAATTCTTCAAATTCATCATCAGCAATTTGGAAATCATCATCTGATTCTACGCAACCTTCAGGATTTACACTTACACAAATTTTCGTTTCTCCAACTACTTCTGTTACAAATTCACGTTCTACAGTTACAACAATTTTATTACCATTTGGTGATACAAGTGCTTCTAAACAATTTGGCGGCTGAATAACACGAGCAATAATTTCTAAATCGTCACCAGAAAAGTTTTTATCACGATAACCAATACTTACTTCGTCCGTGTAGTTCACACGTTCTGTTACAACTTCAGTCTTTGTATTTCCATCAAATGAATACCAAGTGTTCACATCATAGAAACCTTCAATTTCCACATGTTTTCCATTCTTTCTTGCTTCGTACGAGTGGTTAATTACCCAGCACCCTAAAATACTTGTTGGCTCATTATTCGATTCACATGTATGCGTTGACTTTGTATACTTACGTCCTTTTCCAACCACTGCTTTTGTAATAATCTCTCTAAATTCGGACATTCGTAACCCTCCTCAATCACTATTCACTTAATCATATGCGTGACAATAGCGGAATGTGTCATTCTTTTTTTTGAGAAGACCTTACGTTTAATCCACAAAAAAAGAGATGTCAATATGACATCTCTTTAACAACCACAATTTCCTTTTTTACTTTCTACTGCTGCGCCAGTTTCACCCTTTAGTACATCGCCACCAGTTGAAATTAATATTTCATCTGTTACGTTGTTAGAAATTGTACTAGCAACTAACTGTAATAAGTCATTTACGTATGTTTGTGAAGATTTAAATTGTTGTACGACTGGAATACTGTCTAACTTATCTTGCAATGCATCAATTTCAGCTTCTACCTTTTTTAAAGCTTCCCATTTCCCGTAATGTTGCAAGTTTACTGCTTGTTTTTGCAGTGCTTTAATTTCATCGATTGCGCGCTTTACATTTTCATTTTTATGAATTTGCGCCTCTGCTTTCTTAAAAAAATCAACTTCTTCTGTTTCAGAAATCATTTTTGCTAATTCTTTCGCTTGTTCAACAATGTCATCTTTCGAATATACTTTCATCTATTATTTCACCTCAATCGGCTCTTCAACTAATTCCCCGTTAAGAGACCAAGTTTTTGCTTCCGTTATTTTTACTTTCACAAGCTGACCAATTAAAGATTTTGAAGCGACGAAGTTTACAAGTTTATTCGTACGAGTATAACCTGCAAGTACTTCCGGATTATTTTTACTTTCCCCATCAACTAACACTTCTACAATTTGACCTTTGTAACGACTATTCTTTTCAATTGCCAACGTATTTACTAGTGTATTTAAGCGTTGAAGACGTTCTTTCTTTACTTCCATCGGTACATTATCTTTCATTTTTGCTGCTGGTGTACCTTCGCGAGGAGAGTAAATGAATGTAAAGGCAGTATCAAACCCTACTTCACGATATAACGACATCGTTTCTTCAAATTGCTCATCTGTTTCATTTGGAAAACCAACGATAATATCTGTTGTTAATACTGCATCTGGAATTGCTTCTTTAATTTTTCTTACAAGTTCTAAATAATGCTCACGCGAATATTTACGTGCCATAATTTTCAGCATATCCGTACTTCCAGATTGAACTGGTAAATGGATATGTTCTACTAGGTTGCCACCTTTGCCAAGCACTTCAATTAAGTGATCATCGAAATCACGTGGATGGCTCGTTGTAAAACGAATACGGGCAATATCAACTTTACGAAGTTCGTCCATTAAATCGCCAAGACCGTATTCTATATCTTCAAAGTCTTTACCATATGCATTTACGTTTTGACCAAGTAAAGTAATTTCTTTATAACCATTTGCAGCTAAATGACGAATCTCTTGGATAATATCTTCTGGACGTCTACTTCGCTCTTTTCCGCGTGTATACGGTACAATACAATACGTACAGAATTTATCACAGCCATACATAATATTTACCCAAGCTTTAATATCACCACGACGTACTTTCGGAAGGTTTTCAATTACGTCACCTTCTTTTGACCATACTTCAACTACCGTCTCTTTCGAGAACATCGCATCTTTTAGAATGTACGGTAATCTATGAATATTATGCGTTCCAAATACCATATCTACATGCTGATTTTTTTGCATAATTTTATTTACAACAGATTCCTCTTGAGACATACAACCACATACACCAATTAAAAGGTCTGGATTTCTTCGTTTGAGTGACTTTAAATGGCCTAGCTCACCAAACACCTTATTTTCAGCATTTTCACGAATTGCACAAGTGTTTAATAAAACTACATCTGCATCCTCAGTTGAAAAAGTTGGTTCATATCCAAGTGCGGTGAAAATGCCTGCCATTACTTCCGTATCATGCTCATTCATTTGACAACCATATGTACGAATATAGAACTTTCTTCCTGTACCAAAATTGCGAAACTCTTCAGGTAAGCCAAAATCCCGTTCAATTTTAACTTCTTCTTTCCCGCGCTTTTTCGCATCCTTTAAGGAAGGTGGTTGATATACACTTTCAAAGTATTTACTATAATCTTTCTCTTCTTTTTTCGTAGAGGAATTTGCTTGTTGACTTGCTAATCGTTGTTGCTCGTTCATTGGTAATCTCCTTTCACCCTTAACTATACATACTCTATAGTCCATTTTAATGCGCCTAGACTCACCTCAAAAATGGTTAGATAGCTTGAGAGATAACTTGTCCTTTGAAACTTGAGTAATCAATCTAATCATTCATAAGAATGAAGTCTTCCCCACGCAAATAGACATTCCCTTTTTATCATTTCTTGTTGTCCTACCAAAAAGCATATTGCTTTATCCCTATAAACATTACCATAGTATGATGTATTTCGCCAATTTTAACAATAAAGAGGCCCTTTATTATCTTACATTTCATAAGCAATGAACTTGCCATTTTCATACAACGATTTATATATTATTTTATCATTCTGAATTTTCTAAGTAAATAAGACTACCCTATATTTTTGTACATAAAAAAAGGTTACCAAATCGGCAACCTCCTCTTCTTACATTACATAAATTCAGCAACAAGCTCATCAAACATTTTCTGATCCATATTTAAATCAGATTTCACTAAAGGCTCTTCACTATAGCCTTTAACAAGTTCTTGATATGATGGTTGCTTAGTATTTTGATAAATTAACCCTGTTACTAAACCGTTATTTTCCATTAAAGTTTGCATAGCCATCATGCGATTAGATGGATCATATCCCTCTACTGTGCTTAGTTTCGTTAAATTCTCTTTAAACCAATCGTAAGTATTTACTTTATTGTAAGTAACACATGGGCTAAATACGTTAATTAATGAAAATCCTTTATGGTTAATACCAGCTTCAATAATTTGTGTTAATTCTTTTAAATCACTCGAAAAGCTTTGCGCCACAAATGTCGCACCAGCTGTTAAGGCCATTTCCATTACATTTAGTGATGGTTCAATTGAACCTTGTGGTGTGCTTTTCGTTTTAAATCCAGCTTCACTACGTGGTGAAGTTTGCCCTTTTGTTAATCCGTAAATTTGGTTATCCATTACGATGTACGTAATGTCGATATTACGACGAATAGAATGGATTGTATGACCCATACCAATCGCAAATCCATCACCGTCACCACCTGAAGCGATAACTGTTAAATCACGATTTGCCATTTTCACACCTTGCGCAATTGGAAGGGCACGACCATGAATACTATGCACACCATATGAATTAATATAACCTGAAATACGGCCTGAACAGCCGATACCAGAAATAACAGCAAGTTCATCTGGATTTAGGCCAACGTTAGCTGCCGCACGTTGAATTGCAGCTTGCACTGAGAAGTCTCCGCAACCTGGGCACCAGTTTGGCTTTACACTGTTACGAAAGTCCTTAAATGTTGCCATTTAATACAACCCCTTTTTTGCATTCGTTGTAAATCTCTTTCGGCAAGAATGGGTTTCCATCATATTTTAAAAGACTAGAAATTTTCTCACCATTACCAAGATTCATTTTCATAATGTTAGCAAGCTGACCTGTTGCATTATTTTCTACTACTACAACACGCTTCGCCTTTTTCACAAGTGGATCGATTTCAGCTGTTGGGAACGGGTGAATTAAACGCACATGAGCATGGTTTACTTTCATACCCTCTTGTTCTAAACGCGTCATTGCCTCTTCGATCGCACCACGAGTTGAGTTAAATCCAACAAGCAATACGTCTGCTTCTTCATGCTTAACATTTTTATAAACAGGGGTATTAAACTTCAAGTTCTCCATTTTACGGAAACGTTTGTCCATTTGATCTTTACGGTTTATTGCTGATTCCGATGGTTTTCCAGTTTCATCATGTTCTACACCTGTAACATGGTGAACACCATTTTTCATACCAGGTAAAACACGTGGTGAAACGCCGTCTTCTGTTACTTCATAACGCTTGAAGTATGCTTTATTTTCACGTTCTGGTAATTCTACTTCTAAATCAAGCTTACCACGACGAATTTCCACTTTATCTAATTTAAGTGGTTCTACTGTTTGTTTTCCTAAAGAAAGCTGTAAATCTGTTAAGAAAATAACAGGAACTTGATATTCTTCAGATAAGTTAAATGCTTCTACAATGTCATAGAAAGCTTCTTCAACTGTACTTGGCGCCATTACGATTTTTGGAATTTCACCATGCGTACCGTAAATCATCGCCATTAAGTCAGACTGTTCTTGCTTAGTTGGTAATCCTGTACTTGGGCCGCCACGTTGTGTATCAACAATTACTAATGGAGTTTCTGTAATACCTGCTAAACCGATTGCTTCCATCATTAATGAAAGACCTGGACCAGCAGATGCCGTTAATGTACGAACACCAGCATAGTTTGCACCGATTGCCATTGTACAAGCTGCGATTTCATCCTCAGTTTGGATTACTGTTCCGCCGACTTTCGGTAATTTTTTAATTAAGTATTCCATAATTTCTGATGCAGGTGTGATTGGGTATGCTGACATAAAACGAGCACCACCAGCTACCGCACCAAATGCGATTGCATCGTTCCCAATCATAAACATGCGTTTTTTACCATCAGCTTTTTCAAGCTGCATCATGTTTACTTTCTCACCTAGTAATTCTTTCATATATTGAGAGCCACGTTTAATTGCGTCCATATTCTTTTGAACGACTTGCTCTCCTTTACGACCAAAGATTTCTTCAACAACATCTAAATAAGCTGTTTCATCTAATCCTAATACTGCACTTGACGCTCCAACAGCAACCATGTTTTTCATTAATGATGTGCCTAATTCTGAAGCAATATCTGTAAACGGTATCACATATAGATTTACATCTGTATTGTCGGGTATTGTTGGATTAAATTTCGCATCTGCAACTACAATTCCACCTGGACGTAGTTCGTGGAAGTTAAAATCAATTGTTTCTTGGTCAAAAGCAATTAAAATATCTAAATCATCTGAGATCGCGCGTACTTCTGTTGTACTTACACGAATTTTATTATTTGTATGGCCGCCTTTTATACGTGATGAGAAGTGGCGGTAACCGTATAGGTAATATCCTAATCGGTTTAATGCAATACAGAAGATTTCTCCTGTACTTTCAATTCCTTCACCTTGTTGGCCTCCAACTTTCCATGAAAGTTGACTAATCATCTCCTACACCCCTTTTGGCTGCATTCATTGTAGTGTATTTTTTTACAGTAATAGTTTAGCATTTTTTATGCAAATAAACTACAACGGACGCAAATTATGCCTCTTCTGATTTCCCTGAATCTTTAGTATAAAGCTATTTTGTTTTTCATTCTAGTATTAGGTCTTAAAAAAAGCAATAAAATCAAATGAATTAATTTTAATTTTTCCGAATTTTAAACCAAAACTTAAAAACTCATATGTTCTACAAAATTATCATATAAAAATCGTTCTACAGTAGATGCAGCATAGTGTTTACAAAGCTCATTCATTACATTTTCATAATCTCGATAAACTGATACATTTACAACTGTTTCTAAAATCCCATCAAAATCTGAACCAAATCCTATATTGTACTCTCCACCTAATGAACAAATATATTCGATATGTCTTACTATATCTGTTATATTTGCTTCATTTTCATTCGTTAGAAACTGCGGTACAAAAGTGACACCGATCATGCCATTTTTCTTTATAAGAGCTTTAAGTTGTTCATCGTTTAAATTACGTGGGTGCTCGCAAAGTTTCATACAATTTGAGTGGGAAGCAATAGGATTTTTTGCAATCTCTATAACATCCCAAAAACTTCTTTCATTCAGATGAGACACATCAGTCCATACATGTAGCGCATTCAGTTCTTGTACAACCTGTTTACCAAAATTCGTTAAACCCGCCCCACGTGTCTCTAGCGCACCATCAGCTAAGAGATTGGCATAATTCCATGTTAGTCCAAAAGAACGTACTCCTAGGCGATACAACAACCGTAATTTCATTGCTTCTTTTCCAATTGCTTCGCATCCTTCTAGTGTTAATATCGCTCCAACCTCGTCCTGTTTTAACATGTTAATATCATCTTTTGTCTGAATAAACTTTACACCTGGTAGGGATAAAATTTCATTATAAAAAATATCTACCATTTGTAATGCTGCTTCAAATCGGTTTTCATATGCCACTGTTTCTGGTACATATATAGCAAAACATTGTATACTTCCTTTTCTTCTCTTTAACTGTTCAAATGTAATATGTAATTGTGAATCATCGTTAAAATTCCTTTTCCCTTGTGCACTCCATAACTGAAGAAGCACGTCACAATGAGCATCAAAAATTTTCATTTTCATTCCTCCATTATAAAAACAACCTGTTTGCATACTGCAAACAGGTTGTTTAAAACTTAACGAGGTTCTACAATTAATTTTATTGCTGTACGCTCTTCGCCATCAATCATAATATCTGTAAACGCTGGGATACAAATCAGGTCCAAACCACTAGGCGCTACAAATCCTCTTGCGATTGCTACTGCCTTTACCGCTTGGTTCAATGCACCTGCACCAATAGCTTGAATTTCTGCTGTTCCGCGTTCGCGAATAACACCTGCAAGTGCACCAGCTACAGAATTAGGGACCGACGTTGCTTTAACTTTTAATATTTCCATTCCGCGTTTCCTCCTCGTTTCTTTAAAAAGTATTAGCAATTATTTCACTTTAACTTATATTCACGAGGAATGGCGCGTATTCCTGCTAAATTTTCGTAATTTTTCTAAAAAATTAAAATATAATAACTTATCTAAAATTTAACGGGAATTTACTCAAAAAATGGTTGATCGTCATTAATTAAAATACGTTCAATTTTCTTTGCTTTTCCTGTATTTGGATCCACATCAATTAACACTGCACTTAATTGCGTTCTACCATTTGTTACTTCAAATCGTACTGGTAAGTTTGTTAAAAACTTCTTCAATACTGCTTCTCTATCCATACCTAATATTCCATCATACGGCCCTGTCATTCCAACATCTGTAATGTATGCCGTTCCGCTTGGTAAAATACGGTTATCTGCTGTAGGGACATGCGTATGCGTACCTACTACTGCTGTAGCACGTCCATCTACATACCAACCTAGCGCTTGTTTTTCACTTGTAGTTTCCGCATGGAAGTCAACAAAGATAATATTCGTACGTTTTTTCGCAATATTAATTAATTCATCCACTTTACGGAATGGACAATCAATCGGAGGAAGGAAAGTACGTCCTTGTAAGTTAATAACTGCAACTTCTGTTCCATTACAGTTCACAAAGATAAGTCCTTTTCCTGGAGTTCCTTCTGGGAAGTTAGCTGGTCTTGCAAGATATTTTGCATCATCGATGAATTCAAATACTTCACGATTATCCCAAGCGTGGTTTCCAAGTGTAACTGCTTGCGCCCCACATTCTAAAAAATTTCGATATATTTTTTCTGTAATCCCACGGCCACCTGCTGCGTTTTCTCCATTAATGATTGTTACTGTAGGTGTATATTTTTTCTTTAATGCCGGTACGTATTGTTGAATCATACCTCTACCAGGAGATCCTACTACATCCCCAACAAATAATATTCTCATATGTCTTACCCTTTCTATGTACTGCATTTTTTATTGCTATAGCATCAAGTAAATTCCTTATAATATGTTTATTATAAGTTTGTTTCACTTTTATACTATATAACTAACTGTCTTTATTTTATCCAATTCCAACACAAAAAAATAAAGTGGTGTTTCACCACTTTATTTTGCGTATTCCACTGCACGTGTTTCACGAATAACAGTTACTTTAATATGTCCTGGGTAATCCAGTTCATTTTCAATACGTTTTCGGATATCACGAGCTAAACGATGAGCTTCTAAGTCATCGATTGTATCTGGTTTTACCAAAATACGAACTTCACGTCCTGCTTGAATTGCAAATGACTTTTCAACGCCTTCATAAGACTCTGAAATCTCTTCTAACTTTTCAAGACGACGAATATAGTTTTCAAGTGTTTCACTACGAGCTCCCGGTCTTGCAGCTGATAAAGCATCTGCTGCTGCAACTAAAACTGCAATGATAGAAGTTGGTTCTGTGTCACCATGGTGAGATGCGATACTGTTTATAACTACAGGATGCTCTTTATATTTCGTTGCAAGTTCAACACCAATTTCAACGTGGCTTCCTTCTACTTCATGGTCAATCGCTTTTCCGATATCATGTAATAGACCTGCACGTCTTGCTAGTTTTTCATCCTCGCCAAGCTCTGCCGCCATAAGTCCAGTTAAATATGCAACTTCCATAGAGTGTTTTAAGACGTTTTGACCATAACTTGTACGGTATTTTAAACGACCTAAAATTTTAATTAAATCTGGATGTAATCCATGAACACCCACTTCAAACGTTGTTTGCTCTCCGACTTCGCGAATATACTCGTCCACTTCACGTCTTGATTTTTCGACCATCTCTTCAATACGCGCTGGGTGAATACGTCCGTCCTGTACTAGTTTATCAAGAGCGATACGAGCTGTTTCACGACGAATTGGGTCGAATCCAGAAAGGATTACTGCCTCTGGTGTATCATCGATAATTAAGTCAATACCCGTTAACGTTTCTAACGTACGAATATTACGACCTTCACGCCCGATAATACGTCCCTTCATTTCGTCATTTGGAAGATTTACAACCGAAACGGTTGTTTCAGCAACATGATCAGCTGCACATCTTTGCATTGCAAGAGATAAAATCTCTTTTGCTTTCTTATCCGCTTCTTCTTTCGCGCGAACTTCACTTTCTTTTACCATAACAGCGATTTCATGAGAAACTTCACTTTCTACTTTACCAAGAATAATTGCTTTCGCTTGTTCGCGTGTCAGATTGGAAATGCGCTCTAATTCTGTTTGTTGCTTTTGAACTAACTCTCCCACTTTGCTTTCCAACTCTTCAATCTGTTGTTGTCTCGCTACAAGAGATTCCTCTTTCTTCTCTAACTGTTGCTCGCGTTTATCGAGCGTTTCGTCTTTACGATCAAGGTTCTCTTCTTTTTGCATTAAACGATTTTCTTGTTTTTGTAATTCGCTTCTACGGTCACGAATTTCTAATTCAGCTTCTGTACGAAGTGTATGAATTTCATCCTTTGCTTCTAAAAGCGCTTCTTTCTTAAGTGCTTCAGCATCACGATTCGCTTCGTCTAAAATACGTCTCGCTTCATTAGCCGCACCATTAATCTTCGCTTCAGCAATAGACTTTCGAACAAAAAAGCCAACAACTGCACCGACTGTTGCAAGCAAAATGGAGATGAGTATCCAAACTGTACTCGTCATGATTTCACCTCCCCTTGCTATGAATGAAAAAAGACTGTCGGCATGTACATTGAATTACAACATACAGCAAAGACCGTCGTCCCGCTTTTTTAAGGGACTTTCTTCATTTCACAATTAAAATGTCATATTATTATTTCGGTAAGATTTAAACCTTACTCCGAATATTACTTCTCTTCTTGAGAAGAGTATATTGTATATAAGAAAAAATATACATTCTCATTGTATCTATCGTAATTTTCATTGTCAAGCGTTGTCTACTTTTACTTTCTTTGCCTTCAGCCTTGAATGTGACCTAAATTTTAAAAGTAAGGAGCCTACTATACTGGAAAACCTTAGTAATTCCCATTTCTTTTACTTAAAATATTTATATATCCCTCTTTACACAACGCATTTGAAGTAAAAAAATATTTTTTATCTATAGTATTATGCTCCTTAATAGTAGATAAAAAAATAAAAGACACGAGGCCGTGTCTTTTATTTTTTTAATCAAGAAGAGTTGAATCTTCTGCGCCCTCAGCACCAGAATCTTCACTAATTCCGTGATGCTCACGAATAAAGAAAGCAATTTCTTCTCTTAAATCTGTATTTTCTTTTAAGAACTGCTTCGAATTTTCACGACCTTGTCCTAGGCGTTCTTCATTATAAGAATACCAAGCACCGCTCTTTTGAACGATATCAAGCTCAGAAGCCATATCCAAGATTTCACCTTCTCTTGAAATACCTTCTCCGTACATAATATCAACTTCAGCAACACGGAATGGTGGTGCTACTTTATTTTTCACTACTTTTACTTTTGTTTTATTACCAACGATGTCGTTACCTTGCTTTAATTGCTCCGCACGACGCACTTCAAGACGAACAGTTGAATAGAATTTCAACGCACGACCACCTGGAGTTGTTTCTGGGTTTCCGAACATAACCCCAACTTTTTCACGAATTTGGTTAATAAAGATTGCAATTGTTTTTGATTTGTTGATTGCTCCTGAAAGCTTACGAAGTGCTTGTGACATTAAACGTGCTTGTAAACCTACGTGTGAGTCACCCATGTCGCCTTCAATCTCTGCTTTCGGTACAAGAGCTGCTACAGAGTCAATTACGATAATGTCAACCGCACCACTTCGTACAAGTGCTTCCGCGATTTCTAATCCTTGCTCCCCTGTATCAGGCTGTGATAATAGTAATTCATCTATGTTAACGCCTAATTTTTGTGCATATACAGGATCCATTGCGTGCTCCGCATCGATGAATGCTGCTTGTCCACCTTGACGTTGTACTTCTGCAATTGCATGTAATGAAACTGTCGTTTTACCTGAACTTTCAGGTCCGTAAATTTCGATAATACGGCCACGTGGATATCCGCCTACCCCTAGTGCCACATCAAGTGCTAAAGAACCACTAGAAACCGTAGAAACTCTACGCTCCGCTTGTTCTCCTAATTTCATAATTGAACCTTTACCGAATTGCTTCTCTATTTGTTTTAACGCCATATCTAACGCTGCTTGACGATCACTCATTCAAAATTCCTCCTTAACTGAATTGCTAATCTTATTATACCTATTTTCAATTCAATTTGCCAACAAAAATCGAACATTTATTCGATTTTTTTATTTTCTATCAAATAATATCTAAATTTAACCGTAAAAAAACTAGAAGAAACTTATATCTCTTCTAGCTTTTTATATAAATGATAAAATCCATATTTTGCTGTTCGTTCTCTAATTTGTTGACGACTTCCGCTTAAATTAAGAGAAAAGACTACAGTTGGTTCATCCTTAATCGAAAGCCCAACAAATACTGTTCCTGGTTCTTTCTGTTCTGAAGCATCTGGCCCTGCTACCCCAGTGAAACTAATTCCAATATCCGCTTTTAGTACATCCTTAACATTTTCAGCAAGATAACGAGCACATTCTTTACTAACTGCACCATCAGTATGCAACACTTCTTCAGGCACACGTAAAACATATTGCTTCACATCATTATGATAACAAATGACACCGCCTTTAAACACAGAAGAAACACCAGCGTTTTCAGTTACTTGATTTCCAAAAAGACCACCTGTTAAACTTTCTGCACACGCTAAAGTTAACCCTTTTCTCTTCAATAACTCGATTGCCTTATAATGCAAAAATTCTTGGTCATATCCGTAGAAAAATTCTCCTACTCTTTCTAAAATCAAATCTTCCACATGTTGAATTAGTTTCTCCGCTTCGCTAACATTTTGATGCTTAGCGGTTAAACGTAATGTCACTTCTCCATCATTTGCTAACGGGGCAATTGTTGGGTTTGTTTGTCCATCAATTAAATCTTGAACTTTCACCTCTAATTGGGACTCCCCAATGCCGAAGAAACGAAGCACACGAGAATAAATGTTTTCTCCTGTTGTAAAATTACGTAAAAAAGGCTCTACGTAACTTACATACATTGGTTTCATTTCTTTTGGCGGCCCTGGTAATAAAATATAAACTTTTCCGTTCTTATTTACCCCCATACCCGGCGCCATACCGTGGTCATTTGCAAATACTGTTGCTCCATTTAAAACGAGCGCTTGCTTTTTATTATTCTCCGTAAATTCACGGCCTGTACGCTTAAAGTAATTACTTATTAAGGCTAATGCCTTTTCATCATACACAAGCTCTTCATCTAAACTAGCAGCTATCGTTTCTTTCGTTAAATCATCTTTTGTCGGTCCTAATCCGCCTGTAAAAATAAGTATATCAGCACGTTCTTCCGCAGCTTCAATCGCCTTTTGCAATCGCTTATTATTATCACCAACAACAGTATGATAGTACACGTTAATTCCGATTGAAGCTAACTTTTCAGATAAAAACTGGGCATTTGTATTTGCAATTTGTCCAAGTAATAATTCAGTTCCAACCGCAATAATCTCAGCATTCATCCCAATTCCCCCATAAACTTCTATTTTGAGTTTACAAAAGCAGCTCTATTTTTCCAGAAATAATCCCATCCTGAAATAACAGTAAAGATTAATGCAATCCATATGAAGATATCCGCAACTGGAATATGGATTAAATTTAAAGGTACATCGTGTAATAAATATGCTGCAATCGCAATAATTTGTGTCCATGTCTTAATTTTTCCTAGCTGGTTTGCTGCAACTACTTCCCCTGTTCCAGCAAGTACAAGACGTAAACCAGTTACCGCAAACTCACGACTGATAATTACAATAACAATCCAAGCCGGTACATATTGCATCTCTACCAATGTAATAAGTGCTGCCGAAACAAGTAATTTATCAGCTAACGGGTCAAGAAACTTCCCTAAATTCGTTACAAGATTATATTTTCTTGCGTAATGTCCATCAATCCAATCTGTAGCTGAAGCAATGATAAAGATAAGTGCCCCCACTAAATGTTGAATCGGTAAATCAACATCACCAATTTTGTATGAACCCCAATCAAAGGGTGCTAACATAATTACCATAAAAATTGGAATTAAGAAGATTCTAGATATTGTAATTTTATTTGGTAAATTCACAGCTATTCCTCCATCATATCAAAAACATTTGTTCATCGAAAAAAAGTCATCGAAGCGATGACTGTTATTGTGCAGGTTGCTCTATCCCTTGGTTTTTTATCACCAATCTTTGGTGAAGTTCTTTTTCTGGATCCAATGGATAAGCGACCACTTGGCCATTCAGTTTAACTTCAACATTCGTTGCATTTCCAATATTAAGTCGCACTTCTTTTAATGTTGATACATCACGTTTTTCTATTTGGCCCTCTTGTACTGTAGCGTTTAGAATCACATTCCCAGCATCATCTTTAACATCTACATAACTCGCACCTTTACCCGATAATTCCAGTTCTAATGTTTTATTATTATGAATTTCCAAAGTAGATACCTTTCCAGTTGTTCCAACTACTTTCACTTCTTGCTGTCCAGTTGGTTGTGCTGGTTGCTCCTCTTTCTTTGGTTCTTCTTTCTTTGGTTCCTCTTTTTTTGGCTCTTCCGCTTTCACTTCATCTTTCTTCGTATCTAACGGAGAATCTTTCGCTTTTTGAACTTCAATTTTCTCACTTTGAGCACTCGGAACTTTTTCATCATCTTTTCCAGTTAACGCTTGAAACACAAACCAGATTACCACTCCAACTGCGATTACTAACAGCGCAACTAAGATTTTCGGCATGTGATCTGCAATTGGCCATGATGAAGATTTTTGCATTGTTTCTTGTGTTTTTTGTCCCGTTGATACTTGTGGAACTTCACGCTTTTCAGATTGTGGTATCGTACTCTGATGTTCTACGAGCAGTTCCTCTCCATTTAATCCAACCGCATCTGCGTATTGTTTAATGAATGCACGCGCATAAAAAGCTCCTGGCAATACATCATAATTGCCTTCTTCAATTGCCACTAAATGGCGTTTTTGAATTTTTGTAATCTCATGTAGCTGATCAATAGACAAGCCTTTCGCTTCTCTTGCTTCTTTCAGCTTTTGTCCCAATTCCGTCACTACTAACACCTCAATATTTCTTTAAAAGTCAAACATAGAGAAATTATTTTGCGTACCTTGCTCAATTTCATCTACTAAATTATATTGAATTTCTTCATCATAATCGTTACGCAACTCGATAATATAATCAAAATCATCCAATGTGTATTCTGACTGACTCACAAATACATCAGGATGTTCCACAACTTTCGTTGCAGGCAATCTCATAATTTCACGAACGAGCTGCCAATGTCTTTCGTTAGCACGCTTCGTTGACACAATTCCATCTAGGATGAAAATATTGTCATCGCTATACTCATCTTCAATTAATTGACTACGAACAGTTTGCTTAATAAGAGTAGATGATACAAATAACCACCTTTTATTTGCACAAACACTTGCAGCAACAATGGATTCTGTTTTTCCGACACGAGGCATTCCGCGTATCCCAATTAGTTTATGGCCTTCTTTTTTCATAATTTCTGCCATAAAGTCTACAAGTAAGCCTAATTCATCACGCACAAATCGAAATGTTTTCTTATCATCTGCATCTCGTTGTATGTACCTACCATGTCTAACCGCTAGCTTATCTCTTAGCTTGGGCGGACGATATTTCGTTACCGTTATGTTATCCATCGTATTTAAAATTGATTCAAGTCTAGAGATTTGCTCTTGATTATCACACATAAGAAGTAACCCACGTCGTGCATTATCTACACCATTAATTGTGACAATATTAATGCCGAGCATACCGATTAACGAAGAAACGTCACCAAGCAAGCCAGGTCGGTTTTTATGTATTTCATATTCAAAATACCATTCAATCATCCAAGATCACTCCCCTTGCTTACTTTACACCTACGTACTATATTATATGATTTCACCTTAATAGGGAAGCTAAATGTATAATCTACCCTGTGTAATTATTATACAAAAAAAGTAGAGAGGAGAATCTCCTCTCTACTTTTACTTATGTTGTACGAACTTAACCATTAAATTTGCAATTGTATGTTGCTCCTGTTCATCAGCAACTTTCCAAAGCTCAGCTAATAATTTCTCTTGGTCATTGCGTCCTTCTACCTCATTAGCAAGATAGTCGCCAACACGAAACGCCATATCTGATACCGCACCGCCATCTAAACCTTTGTCTTGCGCTTGCTCTAAACGTTCTCCTAAAAAGCTCTTCCACTGATCAAAATTATCTAATACTGACATAATTAAGCACCTCACTATTGAGTAATAAAATCATCCTTAATTTGTGCAACTATTCATTTTTTATGTAAGAATTTTTTAGCAGTGCCAACCGCCATTCACTCCGATAATTTGTCCAGTTATGTAAGACGCTCCTGGTGATACGAGGAATGAAACTGTTTTCGCTACTTCTTCTGGTAATCCTATTCTACCTAATGGTATATCTTCAGCAATTCCCATTTTATCTTCTTCAGAAAAAACACTTAACATTTCCGTTTCAATTGCTCCTGGTGCTACTGCATTCACACGTAATCCACTTAAAGAAACTTCTTTCGCTAAAGCTTTCACATATGAATTTTGTGCCCCTTTTACCATTGAATAAAGCACTTCACAAGAAGCCCCTATTTGTCCCCATATAGATGAAACAATTACAATATTACCACTTCTTCTCCCGATCATAGGCGGAAGTGCCATAGAAAGTAATTTATATACGTTCTTCACTTGAAGTTCTACCATATAATCCAATTCATCGTTTGTTACATCTGTTACTAGTCCAAAAATACTCTTCCCAGCTGCGTATACAATAACATCAATAGGATGTTCAATTTGTCCCCACAATTGCTCTGCTCCATCACTAGAAGCTAAATTCGCTTGAACAGGGATAACTTCTCCCCATGCCTTCTGCAATTCCAATACCTTTTCTTCACTGTTATTGTAATGAACATAAACTGTATATCCATCTTGAATTAATTGTTTCGAAATAGCAGAGCCAATTCCTCCGCTCCCTCCAGTTACTAACGCATACTTTTTCATAAAGTCCCTCTCTTATCTCTACAAGTTCAATTTTCACATAACTAAATAATACCCTCATCTTACAATTTTTCAATGATAAGATGAGGGTATCTTTTTAATTTTATTTTTTCGGTAACACCTGACAAATACTCATTTTGTCTTCTGATAACAATAATTTCGCTACTTCTTGTAAGTCTTGAACGGTTAGTCCTTCTAATACAGTCAATGCGTCAAATAGGCTAGATTCATTAAACGCGTATCGTGTAAATTGATTTGCAATATATTCTGGTGAATTCAACGAGCGTAAAAAACCACCAATTTTCTTTTTCTTCACTCGTTCTAATGCCGCCGCATCTAATTGATCATAATCTGTTTTTAATAAAATATCTTTTAAACGATTTGCCAATTCATCAGGTTGTTTCGTATCACCGCCAACCATTGCAAAACCGAAGTTATTTTCTTCTGTATAGTCATACGAGAATGAATCATCAATAAGCCCTTCATTATATAAAGTTTCGTAATGAACAGAACTTTTCCCAAATAAATAATCTAAGAGTAACGTAAGCGCAATTTCTTGTTTTAAAAGCGCTTGCCCCTTTTCCTTTAAATTAGTCGCTTTAATACCAACTAAACATTTCGGTGTTTGCACAGGCATTGAAATAATTTTTTTCTTTTCATTTACCTCATTTGGTTCTTCTTCAAATGAACGCACAATTTCTGGCTGGTTTTTATAATCTTTTTTCGCTTGATTTTCACGTACTAAATCCATTGTTTTCTCTGGATCAATTGCACCCACAACAAATAATAACATATTGCTCGGATGATAAAATGTTTCATAACATTCATACAATAAATCTTTCGTAATTTTACTAATAGATTCGATTGTCCCTGCAATATCAATTTTAATTGGGTGTTTTACAAACAAGCTATCAATTAACCCGAAGTACAAACGCCAATCTGGGTTATCTTGATACATTTGAATTTCTTGCCCAATTATCCCCTTCTCTTTTTCAACCGTTTTTTCAGAGAAATAAGGCTCTTGCACGAAGTTTAGCAATGTATTTAAATTTTGTTCTACGTTTGAAGTACATGAAAAAAGGTAAGCTGTTCGTGTAAAGGATGTAAAAGCATTTGCCGATGCTCCTTGTTTACTAAACAATTGGAAAGCATCGTGATCTTCTTTTTCAAATAATTTATGCTCAAGAAAATGTGCAATTCCATCAGGCACACGAATCATTTCTTCTTTCCCTAATGGTACAAATGTATTATCTACAGAACCATATTTCGTCGTAAACGTCGCAAATGTTTTATTAAATCCTTGTTTCGGTAAAACATATACATCTAATCCATTAGGAAGTTTTTCATAATAGAGTGTTTCTTTTAATTGCTCATAAACAATTTTCTCCATTTACTCTCCCTCCGTTCCTTGTAAAAAGTAAATTGTATCTAGTTCAATATTTTTAGCAACTTTTACAATTTCTTCTTTCGTCACACTTTCTATACCTGTAAGCCATTCTTCAACTGGACGTGTACGATCTGAAATAATACCATGATATAGCATTTCTACAAAGCCACGTGGTGTATCAATTGCCTCTAATATTTGATTTTGGATGACACTTTTTGTTTGATGTATTTCTTCTTCAGAAAACTCTCCGTTTTGCATCGCAAGCATTTGTTCTTTAATAATCTCAACTGCTTTTTCATAATTTTTCGCTTCGATTCCTGACATAACAAATAATAAACCTTTATGACTTTCAAAGCGCGATGCTGCATAGTACGCTAAACTATTTTTTTCACGCACATTTACGAATAACTTCGAATGAGAAAAGCCACCAAACAATCCATTGAACAATTGCAATGCAAAATAATCTTCATCTTTATATGTGACAAATGTACGATAACCGATGTGTAATTTACTTTGTTTTAATTCTTGTTTTTCAACAACTTCTTTTTCTTCATTATTTCGTCTATGAAGGAGTACATTTCTTTCTCTCACTGGACGAGTTGAAATAGAAAAATACTTACTTACAAGATCAACGGCGTTTTCTGAAATATCACCAATAATATATAGATCCATTTCATCTTCCGCTAACACCTTTTGATAATATTGATACAAACTTTCATTTGTAATAGACATAACACTCTCTTTTTTTCCATTTGCACTTAAACGATACGGTTCTACTTTGCACATTTCTTCAATTAAACGCTCGTTTGCATAACGCATTTTATCATCATAAGTAGCTTCAATTCTCTGTAACAGTGCTCTTTTTTCACTTTCTACGATAGAAGATAGGAAACCGTTCCCCTCCGTTGCTGGATGTAACACAATATCTGACAACATAGAAAGCGCTTTTTCAAATAACGGTGGTGCATCATGTAAATAAACTTCATTTGCAATGTCTACATAAATGGAGATAATATGGTCTTCCCCTTTTTTACTTACATCTACCGCTAAAGAAGATCCGTATAATTCTTCTAAATATTGACGAAGACGAATTACAGAAGGTAATTTTTCTGTCGCACTTTGCAATACGTATGGCAATAGGGCACGCTCTGTCACCGTCTCCTCATTTAAAGGCGCTTTAAAACGAAATACAAAGGTATTCGTTTTATATTTATCAGTCGGAATAATATGTACGCGCAAACCACCTAACTCATGTAGTTGTTGTTCCATTAGTTTCATTTATAGCCCTCCTTTACGTATATAGGAATATTCCTCTTCAATATACAGTTTTTAGAAATAAAAAATCAACTTTTCTCCCTTATTATGCTTACATATGATTCTTTCTAAAAACTTTAATATGTAAGGAACATAGTAAAATTCCGTATTAAATATATTCTATGTAAAAAAGCCCACACTAATGTGCGAGCTTTTTTATACTTATAAAATACTTATCGTTTTCCTTTTTCATAAGGAGTTCCTAAAGCTTTCGGAGCTTCAGAACGACCTACAAAACCGACAAGCGCTAATATTGTGAATATATATGGTAATATCGTTAATAAAACACTTGGAATTTGATCTAATACAGGGATTGTTCCGCCCGTTACACTTAGAGATTGCGCAAAACCAAAGAATAGAGCTGCACCTAGTGCGCCTAGTGGATTCCACTTTCCAAAAATCATAGCAGCTAAAGCTAAGAAACCTTGTCCTGTAATAGTTGCCCCTGAGAAGTTATTAGAAATTGACATTGCAAAAATCGCTCCACCAATTCCAGCAAACACTCCTGAAATACAGACTCCAATATAGCGCATTTTATATACGTTAATCCCCATCGTATCCGCTGCCATTGGGTGTTCACCAACAGCACGTAGACGAAGACCGAACGGTGTTTTATAAATAACATACCAAACAACGAATGCTAAAATAATGGCAATATATGACGTTATTGGTACGTTCGAGAAAAATATTTTCCCTAAAACCGGAATATCCGAAAGGCCTGGAATATCAATCTTTTCAATACGATACTGAATAAAGTCAGTCTGCCCTTTATCAAAAATCTTCTTAATTGCAAATACTGTTAAACCAAGAGATAAGAAGTTAATGGCTACACCACTTACAACTTGATCTGCTCGGAATGTAATAGAAGCTACCGCATGAAGTAATGCAAATAACCCACTACCAATTGCCGCAAATAGTAACGCAATCCACGGAGTCATCGTTCCCCAAGTATCACCCATTAATAAGTTTGTAACGACTCCAATAAATGCACCAAATAGCATTAGTCCTTCTAATCCGATGTTTACAACACCCGATCGTTCACTAAATACACCACCTAGTGCTGTGAAAATGATAGGTGCCGATGTATATAACGTACCCGTCACAAGAATGGCTAATATATCTAAAAAGCTCATTTATTTCCCCTCCTTGCTCATGCGTGTAAGCGCCCATCTTAACACATAACTACATGCAACAAAGAAGATGATACATGCAATAATTACATTAATAAGCTCTGACGGTACATCTGCCTCAAAGTTCATTTGAGGGGAAGCACTTTTCAAACCACCAAATAATAAAGCTGAAAGGATTATACCAAACGGATTATTCCCTCCAAGTAATGCTACGGCAATCCCATCAAATCCTACTCCTGTAAACGAAGACATCGCTGTCATACTCTGGAATGTCCCTAACCCTTCCATCGCTCCACCAATCCCCGCAAATGCACCAGCAATTGTCATGGAGAATACTACATTACGAGAAACTTTCATACCTGCATATTGAGAAGCATGCTGATTAAATCCTACTGACTTTAATTCGTAACCTAAAGTTGTTCGATCTAATAAGAACCACATTAAAATAGCGATTAAAATTGCTACAATAATTCCCCAGTGTAGACGTGAACCATCAGTAATAGAAGCAAGCCAGTCTGAAGATAGTGACGCACTCTCTTTAATATCATACGTTTTGTCATTACCCGCATGTAAGAAACGCTTAATGATGTCATACGTTACATACAAAGCGATATAGTTCATCATAATAGTTACAATAACTTCATTCACTTGAAACTTCCCTTTTAAATATCCCGGAATGAAGCCCCAAATTCCGCCCACCAATGCTGCAAATAAAATAGATAATGGAATATGAAGGAAAGCTGGTAGTGAGACTGCATAACCGAACCAAACCGCTGCAAGCCAACCAACTAACAATTGACCCTCTACCCCGATATTAAATAAACCTGTACGAAATGCAAACGCCACCGATAAGCCAGCAAGAATAAGCGGTATCATTGTACGAAGCGTTTCACCAATCGCACTTGCGCTGCCGAACATTCCTGTCCAAAGTGCACTATAACCAACAATTGGATCATAGCCACTAACTAGCATTACAATCGCTCCTACAAGTAAGCCGAAAATAACGGATAGTACTGGGACTAAAATATTTATCGTTCGTTCTGTTAAAAGCTTTTTAGCCATTTGTACCCACCTGCTCCTTCTTTGTTCCTCCAGCCATTAACAATCCAAGCTGTTGTTCATTCGTTTCTTTCGCATCAACTATTGCTACAATTTCCCCTTCATAAATAACAGCAATTCGATCGCTAACATTTAAGATTTCATCTAACTCTAATGATAAAAGTAATACACCTTTTCCTTTATCCCTTTGCTCTATTAATCTCTTATGAATAAATTCAATTGCTCCTACATCTAAACCACGTGTTGGCTGTGCCGCAATTAATAAATCTGGATTTCGGTCTACTTCACGTGCAATAATTGCTTTTTGTTGATTCCCCCCAGATAGAGCGCGTGCTAACGTTTGCTCACTAGGTGTACGCACATCAAACTGTTCAATAAGAGCCTTTGCTTTTTCTGTAATTTTGCTGAAATTTAAAATCCCTTTCTTTGAAAATGGATTTTTATAATACGTTTGCAGAACTATATTATCTCTAACAGAAAAATCAAGAACGAGTCCGTGTTTATGACGATCTTCTGGAATATGACCAATTCCTTCTTCTGTTATTCTTCTAACAGGCCAATTTGTTATTTCTTTTCCTTTAATTGCAATAGAACCTGACTCAACTTTTCGTAAACCAGTAATTGCTTCTATTAATTCACTTTGTCCGTTTCCATCAATCCCTGCAATCCCAACAATTTCCCCCGCACGAACAGTTAAGTCAAGGCCTTTTACAGCAGGTAGTTGACGTGCATCGTGAACAACAAGGTTTGCAATTGAAAGTACCTCTTCTTTTGGCTTCGCGTCTATTTTTTCTGTTTTAAAATTCACTTGACGTCCGACCATTAATTCTGCAAGTTTATTTTCATCCGTATTTGCAACGTCAACCGTTCCAATCCCTTTTCCTTTACGAATAATCGTACAACGATCGCAAACTTCCATAATTTCTTTCAACTTATGTGTAATAAGAACAATAGATTTTCCTTCTTGCACAAGCTTTTTCATAATTTGAATTAGCTCATGAATTTCTTGCGGTGTTAACACAGCTGTTGGTTCATCAAATATTAAAATTTCTGCACCGCGGTAAAGAGTTTTCAAAATCTCAACACGCTGCTGCATACCAACTGAAATATCCTGTATTTTCGCATATGGATCTACAGATAAACCGTATTGTTCAGACAGTTTTTGAATTTCTTTAGCAGCTTCCTCAACAGCAATTTTCCCTTTTTTCTTCGGTTCATTTCCGAGAATAATATTCTCTGTAACTGTAAAATTATGAACAAGCATAAAGTGTTGATGGACCATTCCAATACCAAGGTCATTTGCTATATTCGGATTTGTGATTTTTACAGGTTTACCTTTAATTTTAATTTCACCCTGCTCTGGTTGGTACAAACCAAATAGTACATTCATCAATGTGGATTTCCCTGCACCATTTTCTCCAAGTAAAGCATGTATCTCACCCTGCTTTACTTGCAGCGTAATATCATCATTCGCTACAATGCCTGGGAATACTTTCGTAATGTTATTCATCTCAATTACGTATTCCATTGTGTTCCTCCTTTTAACAGGGAACATTCCCTATTACACTATTAACTTATTAAGCAATTCGGAAGTTTTATACATACAAAGGTTAGTTCTATGAACTAACCTTTGCTATTTCTCTATTTATTTTTTTAGAGAAGCTTCATATTCTTTATACTCTTTATCTGTAGCTGGCACTTTAATTTCACCGGCTGTAATTTTCTTTTCAAGCTCTTCTACTTTTGTTAAAATTTCAGGGTTAACTTTTTTCACGTTATCAGTTGTTTTTGAAATACCAATACCGTCATCTTTTAAGCCAAACTCTTCAATTTTCCCGCCTTTTAAATTCCCATCTTTTGCTTCTTTAGCTACTTTTTCTACTGCTACATCAACACGTTTAATCATTGAAGTTAATGTTACATTTTCAGGCATACCTTCTTGATGTTGGTCACGGTCAACACCGATTACCCAAACATTTTCACCTTTTTTCTTACGGTTTTTCGCTTCTGTGAACACACCGTTACCTGTACCACCAGCAGCATGATAAATTACGTCTACGCCTTGACCATACATTGCTGAAGCAAGAACTGTACCTTTTTCAGGCTTATCGAATGCTTCTGCATATTCAGATACGATTTCAATGTTTGGATTTACTGCCTTTGCACCAGCTTTAAATCCATTTTCAAATTTACTAATTAAATCACTTTTCATTCCACCAACAAATCCTACTTTATTCGATTTTGTTGACATAGCTGCTACCGCACCTACAAGGAATGATCCTTCATGATCTTTAAACGTAATACTCGTTACGTTCGGTGCATCTACAACAGTATCTACGATTGCAAATTGTTGTTTTGAAGATTCTTTTGCTACTTCTTTAATTGCACCTTCTAATTTATAACCAATTCCGAATGTTAAATCATATTTATCTTTTGAGAATTTTTTTAAATTCGGAATATAATCAGCTTCTTTTTCAGACTGAAGGTAACGATAATTTGTCTTTTCTTTTAAACCATTATCTTTACCAAACTTTTGTAACCCTTCCCAAGAAGATTGGTTAAATGACTTATCATCAACGCCCCCAACATCCGTTACGAGACCAACCTTGAAGTCTTTATTGTCTTTCGTGTCTTTCTTGTCACTGCTCGCCTTATCCGAGTTACCACATGCACCTAAAACTGTACTTGCTGCTAAAGTTAATGATAATAAAAGGCCTGCTTTTTTCTTCATACTAGAAACCCCTCCAAAAATGATATATATTTATTTATTCTTACGCTGCTGTTCCTTACTTCTTGCTGTCACCTCCCTAAAAAGGAATTTACCTACATACGCTTTCTTAATACGTGGAAGCTAAATTTATCAGCTCTAAAGTAATTGATAGAATATAAGATTGGCTCATCATTTTGATCATAGTGCATTTGTTTTAATACAAGCAGTGCTGTTTCAGGCTCACATTCTAAAATTGGTGAGATTTTAGGGTGATAGCCAATTGGCTCAATGTGAGCAACCGCATATGTTATGCGCTTATGCGTGTTATTATGTATCACCGTTAATAATGATTCCTCATTGTAACCCGATAAGTCTGGCAATATTTCTTTTGCAAGTTTATCGATACAATACACAACAGGTTCCCCATCTGCTGTACGCACGCGTTCAATCATCACTGCATTAAAACCATCTTCACTATTAAACTTCTCTTTTTCCTCTTCTGTTAAAGTTGTAGTAGATGATGATAAAAAGATTGTTCCTGGTGTTTTCCCCACACTAGAAATCATATCTGTAATACTAGAAAGTTGTTCTATTCCAGAAGAAAATAATGGCTTTGCATTTACAAATGTCCCTACACCATGTCTACGAATGACAACATTTTCTTCTTCTAAAATACGCAACGCTTCCCTTAAAGTCGCTCTACTTACGCCAAGTTCTTTCGCTAAATCAAACTCTGATGGTAACTTTTGTCGTTCTTTATAAGCGCCATCTTTAATTTTTTCTTTGATGTGATCAATCACCCGTAGATATAGGTGACGACTATCAGATTTTACTGACATAAGACTCCCCCGCATTTCAATTATTCGACCTCTGATGTAAGACTTCTTTTCTCTTTTTTCAACTTACAACATAGTACAAATGACTAAACACCAAAATAAGTGTAATTGTCGAATAAATAATAATAATTTTTTAAAATAAAATTTTCACTCTTTATTGCATAAAAAAAACTTTGCACCATAAACATTCCTCATTTCGAGAAAAAGTTCGGCACAAAGATCCTTTACATCCTTTGTTACACACTTTTCCCCTCATAGTCTAGCAATTCATGGTTGCCAGGTAGAAACTTATGGACCTTATCTCCAAGATTATATGAGGCAGTGATTCTTTTCGAAGTAATCTTACCACTTGCTCTCATACGTGTCAACAAAATCTAACATTTTTCTGCATTAAATATCGAACATTTACATAAAACATACTCAAAGTATTCGTATTCTAAAGGGCACCCCTAAATGTAAGCCCTTTCTTTATCGCTGAGTATAGTATATAACAAAAACACTATATAAAAAAGCCTAATTGTAAAAACAATTAGGCTTTTTTTAAGAACTTTTTTCTTGTACATCATTAATGAGTACTTCTCTCGGTTTACTCCCTTCATACGGACCTACTACACCATTCATTTCCATTGCATCAATTAGGCGAGCAGCTCGCGTATAACCTACTCTAAACCTACGTTGTAACATAGAAACAGATGCTGTTTGCATTTCCACTACAAGTTGAACCGCTTCATCATATAATTCATCTTCTACTTCCTGCTTCGTATCAGGAACATCTTGCGGAATCATATCTTCTTGATATTGTGCTTTTTGCTGTCCAATAACATATTCTACAACTCTCTCAACTTCATCATCTGATAAAAATGCGCCTTGTACACGTACAGGTTTCGATGCACCAATTGGTATAAACAGCATGTCTCCACGACCTAGTAGCTTCTCTGCACCACCACCGTCAAGAATTGTACGAGAATCTGTTTGAGAAGATACAGCGAATGCAATACGTGATGGAATATTTGCTTTAATAACACCTGTAATAACGTCAACTGACGGACGTTGCGTTGCAATAATTAAATGAATACCAGCAGCACGAGCCATTTGCGCTAGACGCATAATCGCATCCTCTACATCAGACGAAGCAACCATCATTAAATCTGCTAACTCGTCCACAATTACTACAATATAAGGTAATTCGGGTTGTTTCGCTTCTGATTGACTATTATGCTCTTTTATATAATCGTTGTATCCTTCAATGTTACGTGTACCACTATGAGCAAACAATTCATAACGACGTTCCATTTCACTCACAACTTTTTTCAATGCTTGCGATGCTTTTTTCGGATCAGTTACAACTGGCGTTAACAAATGAGGCACACCGTTATATACATTTAGCTCTACCATTTTCGGGTCAATCATCATTAATTTTACTTCATGTGGTTTTGCACGCATTAAAATACTAACAATAATACCGTTAATACATACACTTTTCCCGCTACCTGTCGCACCAGCTACGAGTAAATGAGGCATTTTATTTAGCCGGGCTAATACAGCTTCACCTGTAATATCTCGGCCAAGACCAATTAACAACTTCTCTTCCGGATGATTATTAGCCTTAGAGTCAAGAACTTCCCTCAGCGTTACCATCGAAACTTCTGAGTTTGGAACTTCGATCCCTACAGCTGATTTCCCGGGAATTGGCGCTTCAATACGAATGTCCTTTGCAGCTAAAGCAAGGGCTAAATCATCACTTAAACTGACAATTTTGCTTACCTTTACCCCCATATCAGGATACACTTCATATTTTGTAACTGCAGGACCTCTATGCACTTTTGTTACTTTCGCTTTCACTCCGAAACTTTGGAATGTACGTTCTAATTTACGAGCATTCTCATAAATTTCCGCATTTTCATTTGTAACTTGCTTATTCTTTGGAAATTTTAATATATCAAGTGAAGGAAGCTTGTAATCTTTATTTTCTACATTTGAAAATTGAATAGGAGGTGCTTGCGCTTCACTCTCTAACGATTCAACAATTTTTTCTCCACGCTTTTTCTTTGGTTCTTCAATTGGCGGAGTCTCTTCAATAAACGGTGAAGTGATCAACTCTTCTTGCTCTACTTCGATTCGTTTATCCTCTTCTTCATTTACAGGATAATTCTCAGTGAAATTCGAAATAATCGGAGGATCAATTGAGATTTCTTCCATCGGCTCAATAATTTCTTCTTGTTCTGCAGCACGTTTGCTTCTTGTGCTTCTTGTTGTTTTTTTCTTTTCTGTTTGTTCAGCCGTTCTTTTGGCTCTCCAATCTTTATAATCCCCTTGCATCACTTGAAACTGACTTCTAAGAATTCTACCAACTGGAGCTAACACTTCTCCAATATGCTTATTTGTTATACAAAGTATACCGAGAATAACTAGAATAATACCAATGATATAAGCTCCTACTTCGTCAAATAAGAAGTAACATGTTGCGAACATAAGCGCACCAAACATACCACCACCTAAATGAACGCTATCTGGCCCCTTTTTCATTTCAAGAAAGAAGTTATCTTTCGTACTCACAATAACAGAAGTATTTTGCACTGCTCCATCTTTTGTAAGAAGGTTAAATAATGTAATATGACTAAACATTAATATCGCCAATACAATTAAATAAAATCCAATTAATCGTTTATTTAAAAGGTTCGGCCATCCGCGTTTTATAACAAAGGAAACCGATAAAGCTATTACACCTAACACACCAATTATGTACCACTCACCAAAGAAGAAGCGAAAAAATAACACAAACGATTTCCCTACAACGCCTAGCTGTAAAATCGTAATGATTGAAAGTGCAAAAAGAGTTAAACCGACGATTTCATAATACAAAGTTGGCTTTATCGTACGTCTTGCCTTTGCCTTCGTCCCTCTTTGCTTTTGTTTTGCCATTTCTTCACCTCGTGTTCTACATATAAGTAAAGCTCCCTTCAAAACGCTCTATTTATATGTCTGTTTTCTCTATTTTTCTGGTCTTTATATCTTCTATTTTTACACTTCTTGTAAAATGCTAAATAAACAGAAGAAAGCAGCCTACTCATGGCTGCTCAACCGTCTTGTTTTTTATATTATACCATAGCTTCTAAACAAAATCCTTCTTTTTGCTAAAAGGTTATTTTCTGACCGGGCTCAAACTCTAAATAGTGAAGTGGGTCCGTACTTAGCACACGTACAATAGAATAACATCCATGTTCCTCTTCAGAAACCATTAATTCCACACCATTTATATTTACAACTTTTTGACTTTCACATTGTGAATAATCGACCGGATACACAAGTTGCTCTGGCATAATTGTATATAAAATCATTGTAGCATTGTCCCTTCTGTACTATCTTCCGCACGAACATCTATTAATTCGTTTAATTTTCGAATCGCATTTCCAATACCGCCGACATCATCTATAAGACCGTACTTTACTGCATCCCCACCAATTACATTCGTCCCAATATCTCGCGTTAAATTTCCTTTCGCAAACATAAGCTCTTTAAAACGATCTTCTGTTACTTTCGAGTGCTTCGTCACAAAACGAATGACTCTTTCTTGCATCTTATCCAAATACTCAAATGTTTGTGGCACACCTATGACAAGACCTGTTAAACGAATTGGATGAATTGTCATCGTCGCAGTTTCCGCAATAAACGAATAGTCAGTAGAAACAGCAATCGGTACACCGATGGAATGTCCCCCACCTAAAACTAGAGATACTGTTGGTTTTGAAAGTGAAGCTACCATTTCAGAAATTGCTAGCCCAGCTTCAACGTCACCTCCAACTGTATTTAATATTAAAAGCAAACCTTCAATTTTTGGATTTTGTTCAATCGCAACAATTTGCGGAATGATATGCTCATATTTTGTTGTTTTATTTTGCGGTGGTAATTGAACATGACCTTCCACTTGTCCGATAATCGTTAAACAATGAATACGTGATTCATTCATCTGTGGTACATTTGTCTGTCCAAGCTGTTGAATTTTTTCAACTATTGAAGCCTCTTTTCCAGCTTCTTTTGGCTCAGCTTCTTTTTCTTCATTTGTATATCGATCACGTTCTGTCATTTCGCATCCCCTTTCACTCGTATATAACTATTATTTCTTAAGTTATAAATTTCATTCGATAGGGTTAAAAAGAAAAAAGATCACCCATAAGGGTGATCTTTTTATACTTCCATAATAATCGGTAAAATCATAGGTTTTCTCTTTGTCTCTTCGTACAAGAACTGTCCTAATAATTCACGAATATTTTGTTTTAACATTGACCATTCAATTGAATATTCTTTAATTGACTGCTCAACAATCATACGTACAATCTCTGTAGATCGTTCAATTAACGCTTCTGATTCACGAACATATACGAAACCACGTGAAATGATTTCTGGGCCAGAGATAATTTTCTTTTCATCTTTACCAAGCGTTACAACAACTACTAGTATTCCATCTTGAGATAACATCTTTCTATCTCGAAGAACGATATTACCAACGTCACCTACACCTAATCCATCAATTAAAACATTACCAGCTTGTACTTTACCGACTAAGTTTGCTTCATCGTCACCAAAAGCAATTACATCGCCTTTTTCTACGATAAAGATATTTTCTCTTGTAATACCTACATCTTCAGCTAAATATGCATGTGCTTTTTGCATACGGAACTCACCATGTACGGGTACAAAGTACTTTGGTTTCATTAAATTTAACATTAATTTTAATTCTTCTTGGCTACCGTGACCTGACACGTGAACTTTTCGTTCGCCGTAATAAACAACTTCAGCTCCAGCTCTAAATAACAAATCAATAATTTTTGATACAGATATTTCATTACCCGGAATTGGCGAAGCAGCAATGATAACAGTATCACCTTTACGAATTGAAATTTGTTTATGCGCTTGTTTTGCCATTCTAGATAGAGCAGCCATCGGTTCACCTTGACTACCTGTCGTTAAAATAGCTACCTTTTTCTCTGGGAAGTTGTCTACTTCTTGTAATGAAATAACCATACCTTCTGGAACATCTAAATAACCAAGACGTCTTGCAATGTCTACTACTTTCACCATACTACGTCCTACTACTGCTACTTTTCGCCCTGTTTCAGCAGCTGCATCAAATACTTGTTGAATACGATGTACATTCGATGCAAATGAAGCAACGATAATGCGACCTTCTGCGCCGTAGAACACTTTAGAGATTTCTACACCAACTTCTTTTTCTGAACCTGTATAGCCTGGGCGCTCTGCGTTTGTACTATCAGATAATAAGCAAAGTACGCCTTCATTTCCGATTTGTGCCATTTTACCAAGGTCTGCTCCACTATTTCCAATTGGAGTTTGATCGAATTTAAAGTCTCCCGTATATACGACTGCACCTTTTGATGTATGGAAACAAACGCCAACAGAATCCGGAATACTATGTGTCGTTCCGAAGAATGACACCGTTGTAGTGTTAAATTCTACTGTTGAATTTGAATCGATTGTTTTTAGGTCTACACGGCCTAACATGCCCGCTTCACCAAGTTTTTCTTGTATAAGTCCTACTGTTAATTTCGTTGCATAGACTGGAATAGATAATTTACGAAGTACATACACAATTCCACCAATATGATCTTCATGACCGTGAGTAATAAATAAACCTTTTACTCGCTCTTGATTTTCCACTAAATATGTAATATCAGGAATAACGATATCAATTCCAAACATTTCATCTCCCGGGAACATTAACCCTGCATCTACGATAAAGATTTCAGAATCAATTTCAACACAGTACATGTTTTTCCCGATTTCACCTACTCCACCAAGAGCAAATACTTTAACAGACTCATTCTCTTTTCTCTTCATGTTGTTGCCTGGTTTAAAAATCTTGCAAACACTGATTTCACTAAAATTGCAGAGACACCAGGGGAAACTCTACAACCACCATATTTTCACCGTCCAAGACGAATGTCCTTACCGTTATGCGATATCATGTCCTTGTTTATTTTTTAAACCAGGTTTCACCTCTCTTTCATTATATAAATCAAATATCTTATTCGATATGATATGAAAATTTAATTAAATTATAATTTTTCCCAATTTTGCTAAGCATACCCGTACTAAGCTACTTAGCCATATTATACCTGATACAAGAAATAGAACACAAGTTAAATCGTGCGAAAGAAAGAGGAAAAGAACGGAATGACAACAAAAGTATCGAACGTATTTCCTTTATATTTACTCCGATTTTATACTCCATATTATTTTGAAGAACTAGCCATACATACGCTAAATTCATTTCATAATAGGGAGTTTCAAGATTTATTTTTCTAGAATCCAACAAAAACACTTACAAAATGGAGTTTTTTTATGAATTACGTCACATTTGAGGGGATTTCTCTAAAAACAGACACCGTAGTTTATTACGTTTATGCCATAATATCTATCATTTTTTGACTCAGTTAAAGGGGTACGATTATTTTCTTATACACATAATGAAGAAGCGATTAATATTCTTATAAGAACACATATAAGTAAGAAAAAGAGGAAAAGATTTGCATATAGTAAAAAATGACCTAGTTCTACACTAGGTCATTTTTTATTAACGAGGGATAGATTGCATTACAGATTGTAACGTTACTCTTTCTTCTTCTGTTAATGGAAGAAGTGGTAAACGTACAGAACCTACATCTAATCCAACCATTTGTAACGCTGTTTTTACTGGAGTTGGACTTGGCGCCATAAATAATGAATCAGTTACTCTTACAAGTAATTGATGTAATTTTTGTGCCTTCTTAAATTCTCCTGTTTGAAATGCTGTAATCATTTCTTGCATTTCGTTTCCGATAACATGAGAGGCTACCGAAACGATACCTTTCGCTCCAACTGCCATAGCTGGTAACGTTAAACCGTCATCACCGCTGTATACCGCAAAGTCGTCCGCTGTTTTTTCAATGATTTCTGTCATTGTTAACACATCGCCGCCGGCATCTTTAATAGCAACAATGTTTTCTATTTCTGATAAACGAACAACTGTATCAACGGAGATTTGTACAATAGATCGTCCTGGAACGTTATATAGCATAACCGGAAGCGGCGTGCTTTCAGCAATTGCTTTAAAATGCTGATACATTCCTTCTTGACTCGGTTTGTTATAATACGGTGCTACTAGCATTACTGCATCCACACCAACTTCTGTTGCCTTTTTAGTTAAGTCAATAGAAGCATGCGTATTATTGCTACCTGTTCCAGCGATTACGGGCACTCTTTTATCGACAACAGATACGACATGGCGATATAACGCTACTTTCTCTTCTGAAGTTAATGTAGGAGATTCTCCTGTCGTTCCTCCTACCACGATTGCTGTTGTACCGTTATCAATTAAATAATTTACCAATTTCGTTGTCTTTGCAAAATCGATATTCCCGTTTATATCAAACGGTGTTACCATCGCGGTTGCAATTGTCCCAAAATCTATCATGGTCTCACTCCTTATTGTTCCAGTTGCTTTTCTTTTGAAAGCTCAAACGCACTATGTAATGCATTTACAGCCTCCACTAAATCAGTTTCTTTTACAAGAACCCAAATTGTTGTATGACTATCTGCCGATTGCAGGATTTGAATACCTTTTTCCGCTAAAGCTGTAACGATTTTCGCAGTAACCCCTGGGTATCCTGCCATTCCAGCCCCAACGATAGATACTTTCGCACAATGTTCTGTCACAATTGGCTCATATCCAAGGTTCTGTAATAATTTAACTGCATGACTTGATACATTATCACTCACCGTATATGCTACGCCAGTAGGTGAAATATTAATTAAATCAACACTTATTCCTTCGTTCGCCATCTCTTTAAACACATGTTGTTGCAAATCATATGCCGTTTCTTTTGCAAGCACTTTAATTTGCGTTACGTTTGATACGTGGGCAATGCCTGTAACAGGACGTTCTTCTACATCACGACCTCTTGTAGCACCGTCATATGCTGAAATAAGCGTACCTTCACTATCAGAATACGTAGAACGTACACGAAGTGGCACTTTTGCATGCATCGCAATTTCAACTGCACGTGGATGAACGACTTTCGCACCTTGATAAGCCATGTTACAAATTTCGTTATACGTTACAGTTTGAAGATGACGTGCATCTTTTACAATACGAGGATCCGCAGTCATAACACCTTCTACATCAGTGAATATATCGATGTATTCAGCATGAAGTGCAACACCTAATGCTGAAGCTGAAGTATCACTACCTCCGCGTCCAAGTGTTGTCGTATCACCTTTTTTCGTTTGTCCCTGGAATCCTGTAACGACGATTACATCTACATTTTCTAACTCTTCATGTATACGATCGCAATTCATTTCAATAATCTTTGCATTCGTAAAGTCATCATTCGTTACAAAACCAGCTTGTGCACCATTTAATGCTGCTGCTTTTATACCGTTCTCATTCAACATATTAGAGAAAACAATTGCAGAGATTAACTCTCCACACGATAATAATAAATCTTGCTCACGCTTAGAAATAGTAGATTCCTCTTGATTTACAAGACTTAATAACGTATCCGTTGCATATGGTTCACCTTTACGGCCCATAGCAGATACGACAGTAACTACTTTATAACCAGCAGCTAATGATTTTTTTATATGATGAAGCGCATGCTTACGTCCATTGTCATCACGTACTGATGTGCCACCAAATTTTTGAACAATTATTTTCATATTTTGCACCTTCTCTTAGCCGTTTACACTAATTGTAATTTTACTAAGCGCTCTGCAATTTGAACAGAATTCCATGCAGCGCCTTTTAATAAGTTATCAGATACGACCCAAAGATGGAATCCTTTATCGTTATTTAAATCTTTACGGATTCTTCCAACGAATACTTCGTTTTTACCTACTGCAGTAGCTGGCATTGGATATAACTGCTCTTCTGGATTATCTTGTAGAACAATACCTTCCGCATTTGCAAGTAAGCTCTTTAATTCTGCTACTGTTACGCCTTCTTTTTCTACTTCGATGTAAACAGACTCAGAGTGTCCTGATACAACTGGTAAACGTACACATGTTGCCGCTACTTCTAATTCAGGCATATGCATAATTTTTTTCGTTTCGTTAATCATTTTCATTTCTTCAAACGTAAATCCATTATCTTGGAATTTATCAATCTGTGGAATCGCATTAAAAGCAATTGGGAAATGCTTCTTATCACCTGATACAGGAAGAACATTTGCCTTAACTTCTTCGCCATTTAAGATTGCTTGTGATTGTTCATGCAGTTCTTCAATAGCTGCCGCACCAGCACCTGATACAGCTTGATATGTGGAAACGATTACTCGTTTTAAACCATATTGCTGACGAACTGGCTCAAGAGCTACTACCATTTGAATTGTAGAACAGTTTGGATTTGCAATAATACCATTATGTTCTTTTAAGTCGTTTTCATTTACTTCAGGTACAACAAGTGGCACGTTTTCTGTCATACGGAATGCACTTGTATTATCAACAACAATCGCACCGCGTTTTGCTGCTTCTGGCGCTAATTGTTTCGATACAGATCCACCAGCACTAAATAGTGCAATATCTACTCCTTCAAAGCTTTCAGGAGTTGCCTCTTGAACTGTAAATTCTTCGCCTTTAAATACAAGTTTCTTACCTGCAGATCGTTTAGATGAAAGTAACGTTAATTTCCCGATTGGAAATTCTCGTTTCTCTAAAGTATTTAACATTTGTTCACCAACTGCGCCGGTTGCTCCAACTACAGCGACATGAAAAGTTTTTTGCTTTTCCATCACTATGCCCCTTTCTAGATACCAATCCTTCTATAACTTAGAATCAGAAGGAGTATACAATACCCCTTCTAATCTTAATAACGTTAATTTTATCATATTCTACAGTAAGAATGATGGTTTCATCAAAAATTGTCCGTTTTTTTTCGTTTTTTAATTCATATATCTGAATTTTTCTACGACTACCGGTTGCAATTGCTTTCCTTGCAGCGCTTCTAATACTGTATCTTCCAGTAACTCCATACGAGCTACCATTGAGTTCGGTTTTTTCTCTGGCGCATCTTGACCGAATGGGACGAAGTAGATGTTTTTTGTTGCCATTAGGCGCATGAGATTTACCCCATTTAACCCTAAAGCATCATTCGTCGAAACTGCCAATACGACAGGCTTGCCATTTCTTAGCGTCGCTTTTGCTGCCATTAGTACTGGAGAGTCTGTCATTGCATTTGCAAATTTACTCATAGAATTTCCTGTTAAAGGAGCGATTACCATGCAGTCTAATGGAATTTTAGGTCCAAGTGGCTCTGCTCCAACAATTGAATTAATTGCTTTAAAACCTGTTATTTCTTCAATCTTCTTAATCCACTCTGCTCCTTCTCCAAATCTAGTATTTGTTGATTGAACAGTGTATGAAACAACAGGACGTACTTCTGCTCCTTCAGCAATTAATTTTTCTAAGTGCGGCATAACTTCCTCATACGTACAATGTGAACCTGTAAATCCGAAACCAATTCGTTTCCCCTTCAAACTCATTTCTTTTCCTCCTCCTTTGCGATTGCATCTGCTGCTAATAACTGAGAAAGAACATTTGCTAAGATTTGCCCAGCCGTTTTTGGGGCAACAATACCTGGTAATCCAGGTGCTAGCAATGCTTTGACTCCTCTTTTTTCTGCATATCTAAAGTCGGTACCGCCTGGTTTAGAAGCTAAATCAATCACTAACGTATGAGCTGGCATTTTTGCAATAACATTCGCTGTTACAACGAGGTGTGGAATCGTATTAATTACAATATCGATATTTCCTACTTTTTTCTCTATGTCTTGCATATGAAAAGGAGAAAACATCATTTCTGTAATACGTGCAATATGTTCAGATCGTCTTGCTCCAACTTTGACATGGGCTCCTAATGATTGAAATGCTCTCGCAACACTCATTCCTGTTCTACCAAATCCTAGAACCATTACATTGGACCCATGAATTGTATAGTCGGTATGTTGAATTACCATCATTAATGTACCTTCTACCGTTGGAATAGAATTGTATATTGCTACATCATCACGATCAAATAATTTAACAAGTTTTCGGTTCGTAGTAGATACGAGATTTTCCAAGTAAGGTGTACCAATACCTGAATATATAGTAAAGTGTTCTGGTGTATTTTCAATTTGTTCTTTCGTTATTGAAACTTTTTCATTTGAAAAAATAGTATCTACTTCTCCTTTGGCATTTGTACCGGCAACCGGCAAAATAATTGCGTCTACAGAAGTGAAATCTAAATTTTGTATACTTTCTTTTGCTGCCCCTGTGAAACCATGATCTAACTGATCAAAACCTATCAAAGAAAGTTTCGCATCCAATTCAACTAGCTTACGAATTACTTCTAGCTGCCTTGCATCTCCTCCTATGACAGCAATATGCATCTCAGTCAACATTCCCTAATTCACCTTCTTTTTCTGTCATTTATAAGAAAAGTGCCTACTTTTTCTTTTTCCTCCACATCATATGTAATGTACGAGTTTATGGTGATTGAAAATCCAAATGCACATATGATTTATCAGGTTTCTATGTAGATACAAAAAAAGATGACCAAAATGGCCATCCTTCACTCCGAATTTGAACGATCTATACTATCACAAAGAAGCATATCGTGTCCGACTTTCTTTATTTGACTCCATGCCACCCTTACTTCTTGTGGTTCCTTTTTAAAACCTCCCCACTTCCCTACAGGTATTATAAGTGTTTGTATTTGCCCGTCTTTCTCATTAATCTCTAAATCCATATAACCTAAGACTCCCATTTTTTCCGCTTTTTCTATATCTACAACCTCTTTACCACTTAATTCACTTAATCGCATACACACTCCACTCCCCTAATGAATTTTTCATTTGCATTGTCTATAATTAGTACCTATTCTATATGTATAAAAAAAATAACCTTCTCTCATTTAAAAAGAGAGAAGGTTATTTTTTATACATCGTAAAAATTGATTATAGTTTTATTCCTTTTGGAAGTTTTCCGTCTGGACTAATAAGTGCCGCAGAGAACTCGTCAGTAAACATATTGCGAATTAATCCGTCCACATTTTCTTTTGTTACAGTGTTTACACTTTCAATAATCTCATCAAGTGAACGATGTTTACGAAGAAGCAATTCATTTTTACCGTTACGGCTCATACGGCTATTTGTACTTTCTAAACTTAACATTAAGTTTCCTTTTAATTGCTCTTTACTATTCATAAGCTCTTTTTCTGTAATACCTGTATTTTTCAATGTCTCTAATGTTTCTTGCATTGTTTCATACAATGTATCTAATTGTTGGCTACCTGTTCCACCGTAAAGTGTTAACATGCCTGTATCTTCATAAGAAGAGTGGTAAGAAAATACTGAGTAAGCTAATCCACGTTGCTCACGTACTTCTTGGAATAAACGGCTACTCATGCTACCGCCTAAAACATTATTTAATACAATTAAGTTATAAATATCTTCGTGTCCCATTTGTAAGCCTTTATATCCTAGACATAAATGAGCTTGTTCCGTTTCTTTTTTACGGGCTACCTTATTGAAATGGAAAATTGGGCTATGTACTTGTTCACGGTTTGTTGTTCCTTCATAACTACCGAAATATTGCTCCACTGTTTGTAAAAATGCTTCATCAATATTTCCTGCGATTGATACAACTACATTTTCAGGTGTGTAATGATCTTTTATATATTGACGTAACGTATCACCTGTAAACGTATTAAGCGTTTCTTCTGTTCCTAAAATAGGATATCCAAGTGGATGCGTTTCATATGTTGCTTTCGTTAACATATCATGCACAATATCATCTGGAGCATCTTCGTACATTTTAATTTCTTCACATACGACATTCTTCTCTTTTTTCAGTTCTTCCTCATCAAATGTTGAATTAAAGAACATGTCTGCTAAAACATCTAAAGCATATTTAGCATGCTCATCTAATACTTTTGCATAGTAACATGTATATTCTTTTGAAGTAAATGCATTCACTTGACCACCAATGCTATCAAATGATTCTGCAATCTCTCGTGCACTACGTGTTTCTGTCCCTTTAAAGAACATATGCTCTAAAAAGTGAGAAATCCCGTTATTTTTTTCATTTTCATTTCTTGATCCCGCATGGATCCAAATACCAATCGCAACCGATCTTACAGTTGGTATATTCTCCATAACTATTCTTACACCATTTTTACAAGTATATTTTTTAATCAAAAACTTTCCTCCTACTGCCAGTTTCTCTAAATAAGTGCTATTATTTAATGATAACAAGTTTAAGGATGAATGTCATGCAAATGTATTTAATCCACACGTTTTTCATCCAGTAATTCTGTTATATTCCCCACTTTATATCCTTGTTCCTTCAATTTTTTAATCATTGTATCTAATGCTTCTGCCGTTGACGAAGTAGGATGCATTAATACGATAGCACCTGGGTGTATTTTTCTCATTACTCTCTGCAATAGTACATCTGGCTCAGGTCGCTTCCAATCGATTGTATCGACAGTCCACATAATCGTTCCCATTTGGAAATCATCAGCGATTTTCACGACTTCATCCCGAAAACTTCCACTCGGCGGGGCAAACCATCTTACTTTTTGATTCGTTACTACTTCTATCATTCGATTTGTTTTTTGTAACTGCTCTCGTATTTCATCAGACGATAGCGTTTTCATATTAGGGTGCGTATAAGAATGATTTCCGACTTCTTGATTTGCATCGACAATCATTTTTGCAAATCGTAAATTTTCTTTCACCCAACGTCCTTCTAAAAAGAAAGTGGCCTTCACATCATGCTTTTTCAATATCTCTAATATGCGAGGCAAATACTCATTTCCCCATGCCACATTTATTGTTAATCCTACCATCTTTTTATTTGGATGGCCTCTATAAATTGGAGCGGGTGATAAATCTTCTAAATGAACACTCGGTGAGACTTCTTTGAATTCAAGATATTTTTGATCAAATTCCTTTAGCTTCTTCATATTATTATACGATGCTTCAATATCCACTTGTCTTCCATTATATCCAGGTGTTGCCTTCCATATTTTATCAATCATCGCATTTTGAGGTGCAATCTCATACTTTTTTGCATGCTTTTGAATTTCTTCATGCAAGTTATCTTGTGCAAAAACAGAATAAGAGCCTAAACTGACATATAAAGAAAATATACATATGTATGCCAATATACGAACTTTCATATAAACCCTCCCAAATTAACTATATAAAAACATTTTCTTCTTATCTTTGTTAATTTGAGCGTTATAATGAAAACTATACCTATGCTGACATAAAAATATATATAAATCATATTTTTACATAACAAAAAAAGCCAGTTAAACTGGCTTTTACTTATTGCTGCTCTTGTTTGTTTTCTTCTTTAGCAGCTTCTTTTTCTTGCTCTTCTTTTAGCAATACTTTTCTAGATAGATTTACGCGACCTTGCTTGTCAATCTCGATAACTTTAACTGTAATTACATCACCGATTTTTACAACGTCTTCTACTTTACCTACACGCTCAAGTGCAAGTTCAGAAATATGAACTAATCCATCTTTACCGCTGAATAATTCAACGAAAGCACCGAATTTCTCAACACGTTTCACTTTTCCTTCGTAGATTTCACCTACTTGTACTTCGCGAACGATATCTTCGATAATTTTCTTAGCTTTGTCGTTCATTTCTTGGTTTATTGAAGAAATGAATACTGTGCCATCTTGCTCGATGTCAATTTTAACGCCAGTTTCTTCAATAATTTTATTGATTTGTTTACCGCTCGGTCCGATAACGTCACGGATTTTATCTGGATTAATTGTCATTGTAATAATCTTTGGAGCGTACGCTGATAATTCAGTGCGTGGCTCTGGAATAACAGATAACATATGATTTAGAATGTGCACACGACCAACTTTCGCTTGTTGTAATGCCTCTTCTAAAATTTCACGAGATAGACCATCGATTTTAATGTCCATTTGTAGTGCAGTTACACCTTGTGCTGTACCTGCTACTTTAAAGTCCATATCACCTAAATGATCTTCCATACCTTGAATATCAGATAAAATTGTGTAATGCTCACCAGTTTTAACTAGACCCATTGCAATACCTGCAACTGGAGCTTTAAGTGGAACACCAGCATCCATCATTGCTAAAGTACTACCACAAATACTTGCTTGTGAAGTAGAACCATTTGATTCTAAAACTTCAGATACAAGACGTACTGTGTATGGGAAATCTTTTTCAGATGGAATTACAGGCTCAAGTGCGCGTTCTCCTAGTGCACCGTGACCGATTTCACGACGACCTGGTCCACGCATTGGTCTTGTTTCACCAACACTAAATGATGGGAAATTGTAATGGTGCATAAAGCGTTTTGATTCTTCTACACCAAGACCATCTAAAATTTGCACATCGCCTAATGCACCTAATGTACAAATACTTAATGCTTGTGTTTGTCCACGAGTGAACAAACCAGAACCGTGTGTACGAGATAAAATACCAACCTCTGATGCTAATGGACGGATTTCGTCACCTTTACGGCCATCTGGACGGATTTTTTCAACTGTAATAAGACGACGTACTTCTTCTTTTACAATTTTATATAAAATCTCATTTACTTGTCCTAATGTATCAGCGTCAGCTTCCTGCGCTTCGTAATGCTCAATAACACGCTTTTTCACTTCGTTAATTGCATCTTCACGTGCATGTTTCTCATGTACTTGAATTGCTGAATGCATATCTTCTTCAGCCATTTCACGTACAGCTTGGTTAAGATCAGCGTCAACTTCATAAAGTTTCACTTCTGATTTCTCTTTACCTACAGCTTGTACAATCTCTTCTTGGAATGCAATTAGACGTTTAATTTCGTCATGACCAAACATAATTGCTTCTAACATTGTTTCTTCAGGTACTTGATCTGCTCCTGCTTCAACCATGTTAATCGCATCTTTCGTACCAGCTACAACTAAGTGGATATCACTTTGTTCTTGCTGTTCTACTGTTGGGTTAATAACGAATTCGCCATTAATACGGCCAACTGTCGCACCAGCGATTGGACCTTCAAATGGAATATCTGAAATCGATAACGCTAATGAAGAACCAAGCATAGCTGCCATTTCAGAAGAACAATCTTGATCAACACTCATTACAATGCTGACAACTTGTACTTCGTTACGGAAGCCATCTGCGAATAGCGGACGAATTGGACGGTCGATTAAACGACTTGCCAAAATTGCTTTTTCACTTGGACGACCTTCACGCTTAATAAAACCGCCAGGAATTTTTCCGACTGCATATAAACGCTCTTCATAGTTTACTGTAAGTGGGAAGAAATCTACATTTTTTGCTTCTTTTGATGCAGTTGCTGTAGATAGAACCGCTGTATCGCCATATCTTACTAATACTGCTCCGTTCGCTTGTTTTGCAAGCTGACCAGTTTCAACTGTTAGCTGGCGACCAGCTAAATCTATCGAGAAGACTTGCTTTTCTTGACTCATTTAAGTACCCCTCTCAATTTAAAGTATTCAATTCTTCTATGTAAATGGATAGTATATCACAATATTCTACCTCTAGTATTGCCTAAAATTAAGTAAGCTATAAAGCGTAGAAGATATATTTTTACCTAACAAAAAAGCGGGAATATTCCCGCTTCTTTGACTATCGACGTAAGCCAAGCTTTGTGATTAATTCACGGTAACGTGTGATATCGCTATTACGAAGGTAAGTTAGTAAGTTACGACGTTTACCAACCATCTTTAATAGACCACGACGTGAATGATGATCTTTCTTGTGAGTACGTAAGTGCTCGTTTAGAGTGTTAATTTGCTCCGTTAGGACAGCAATTTGAACCTCTGGAGAACCAGTATCAGTCTCATGAGTTCTAAATTGTGCAATGATTTCATTTTTACGTTCTTGTGTTAAAGCCATCCTATTTCACCTCCTATTAATTAAACCCCCAATTACCTAGCAAGCGTCGGTGAGTCGCAATGCCAAGCAATGGTTGTCATAAAGTACATAACATAGAATACTACTTTTCATTTGAAAAAGCAAGTATATTCTTTTCGCTCATAAAATATTCTTGTGCTGTTTTCTTATCTTTTGCGATTTGTTCAACTAACTCATCAATACCGTTGAATTTCTTTTCTGCTCTTATACGCATATGCCACTCTACTGTAACATTTTGATCGTATATATCTTTGTTAAATTCAAATAAGTGCACTTCAATTGATAATTGACGCTCATCTTCTTTAAAAGTCGGTTTATATCCAATATTACATACACCATCGTACCATTCATCGTGAACTTTTAATCTCACTGCATAAACACCTACAGGTGGCAATAAATACTCATCACTTAAACCTACATTAGCTGTCGGGAAACCAATTTGACGCCCACGTTTGTCGCCGTGTATAACTGTTCCCGCTACAGTATAGGCTCTACCTAAAATAGATGGAATTTGCTCCATTTCGCCATTTCGAATTAACTTTCGTAATGCTGTAGAACTTACTTTCTCTTCTTGAAATTCAACTTTTTCAATCACAGTCTGTGTAAACTCCCCTCTTGCATGAAATGGTAAAGTCTCCATCTTTCCTTTTCCTAAACGTCCATATGAATAATCAAACCCTGCTACTACATGCTTTACATTTAAACCAATAATATAATCATCTACAAATTGTTGCGGTAATAACCCTGCAAATGATTCATCAAATTTAATCACATATAATATATCGATTCCTAAGCTTTCGACTATTTTTTCTTTATCACGCATTGGTGTAATATACTCCACATGCGCATCCTTTTTCCCTAAAACAACAGATGGATGAGGATGAAATGTCATAACTGCACTTTTATATCCTCGTTCGTCCGCTATTTTTTTCGCAGTTCGAATTACACATTGATGTCCTAAATGAATGCCATCAAAAAATCCTAATGCCATTACAGTAGGTGGTAATTCTAATTTATTTTGTTCATGTGGATGAGTTAAATGAATAAGTTTCACGCTTGAATTCACCTTTTTCTGTAATAATCCTTCCAATAATTCATTATAGCTTTAGTTCTTGATTATTCACAAGTACTTTCATCGGCTTTAACATGCCAGGATGTTTCGGATGATGTTCATAAATTGCTAAGCAACGATCATTTTTATCAAACACTGTAATAAATGGTGCTGTTATTTCTAATTCATTCTTTAAGAACATACCATTCTTTATTTTCTCTGCTTGCTTTTCATCTACAACCATTTTTGGAAACTTACTTAATGCTTCATCAATTGAAATGAAGATAGACTCTACTGTTCCATTTTGCACGTTTTCTTCAATTTCTTCAAATGATATGCAATCTTCTAATAAAAATTCACCAGATGCCGTTCTTACAAGGTGAGACATATGTGATGGGAAACCAAGTTTCTCCCCGATCATTACAGCTAACGTTCTTACATATGTTCCTTTACTACACGTTACACGGAAACGGAATGAAATATTTTCTCCTTCAAAAACTTCACGATCATCAAGTAATACGAATTCATGAATTGTAATTGTACGAACTGGACGTTCCACCTCTTGTCCTGCTCTTGCATATTCATATAATTTTTTCCCGTTTACTTTTACAGCCGAGAACATTGGTGGCATTTGTTCAATCGTGCCTGTTAATTCCGCAAGGACTTTCTCTACTTCCATACGAGTAATAGTACGATCTACATTTTTCGTTTCAACAACCTCACCAGAAGCGTCTTCAGTTGTCGTTGAAAACCCTAATGTTACTTCACCTTCATATGTTTTCGTTTCACTTGTTAAAAATTGTGCAATTTTCGTTGCTCTTCCAACGCAAATTGGTAATACTCCTGTTACATCTGGATCTAATGTTCCCGTATGACCAATTCTCTTTTCTCGCAATATCTTTCTTAATTTAAATACACAATCATGTGATGTCATGCCTTTTGGCTTATGTAATAATACTACACCTTCCATATATGTTCACCTCATCATAATTCTTTCGTATTAAATATCCAAAACTTATTTTGCATTGAAAAAATGGATAGACAAATGTCTATCCATTATTCTTCACGTTTACCGTCTTTATTAATTTCATGTAAAAGTGTATCAATTCGATGACCATATCCGATAGACTCATCAAACTCAAAGGTAATTTCCGGTGTTTTACGAAGACGAATACGTTGGCCAATTTCTGAACGAATAAAGCCTTTTGCCTTCGCTAAACCTTTTAAAGTATTTTCTTTCTGTTCTTCGTCACCTAAAACAGAAATATATACTTTAGCAATTTGTAAATCACCACTCACTTGTACATCTGTTACTGTAACAAATCCAATACGTGGGTCTTTAATTTTACGACTGATAATATCGCCTAATTCTTTTTTCATTTGCTCGCCCACACGGTTCGCACGTAATTTCATAACTCTTCACCTCATTCAATACCATTCCAAATGTGTTATTGTACGTTCAATTTCAGGAAATGAATCGATGTACTCAAGTACACGATTCATTTCTTTTTCACAGATAACACGATTTGAGGATACGGAAACAATTGCAATTTCTGTACGTTGCCATACATCTTGGTGCCCAACTTCAGAAACAGCTACATTATAGCGCTGTTTCACACGAGTTAACACACGTTGTAAAATTGCACGTTTCTCTTTTAAAGAATGCACATCGTAAATCATACACTCGAATGAGAGTGAAGCGATAATCATCGCTTCACTTCTTCCATAATGTACGCTTCAATGATGTCCCCTTCTTTAAGATCATTATATCTCTCAATTGTAATACCACACTCATAGTTTTGTGCAACTTCTTTTACGTCGTCTTTGAAACGTTTTAACGTATCAAGTTGTCCTTCGAAAATTACTACGCCGTCACGGATAATACGTACGCCACTATCACGCGTAATTTTACCGTCTGTTACATAACAACCTGCGATTGTTCCAACTTTTGTTACTTTAAACGTTTGACGAACTTCTGCTTGACCGATTACTTTTTCTTCGAATTCTGGATCAAGCATACCTTGCATCGCTGCTTCAATCTCTTCGATTACTTTATAAATAATACGGTGTAAACGAATATCAACGTTCTCTAATTCAGCTGTACGCTTCGCGTTCACATCTGGACGTACGTTAAATCCAATTACAATTGCATTAGATGCAGAAGCTAAAATGATATCAGATTCTGTAATCGCACCTACACCAGTGTGAATGATTTTAACTTTTACGCCTTCAACATCAATTTTACGAAGTGATGCTGCCATCGCTTCAACAGAACCTTGTACGTCTGCTTTTACGATTAAGTTAATTTCTTTTACATCGCCCTCTTGGATTTGTTGGAATAAATCTTCAAGGCTTAATTTAGATTTCTCACCACGTTGTGCAACTAACGCTTCTTGTGCACGTGATTCACCAATTTGACGAGCTTTCTTCTCATCAGCGAATGCCATGAAACGATCTCCAGCCTGTGGTACTTCGTTTAAACCAGTAATTTCAACAGGAGTTGATGGACCAGCAACTTTTACACGACGACCAATATCACTTACCATTGCACGAACACGTCCGAATGAAGTTCCAACAACGATTGGATCTCCAACTCGAAGCGTACCGTTTTGAACAAGTAATGTCGCGATAGTTCCTTTACCTTTATCAAGCTGTGCTTCGATTACTGTACCAGTTGCATAGCGGTTTGGATTTGCTTTGTATTCTTCTACTTCACTTACAAGAAGGATCATTTCTAGTAAGTTGTCAATGCCTTCGCCTTGAATTGCAGAAATTGGTACGAAAATAGTATCTCCGCCCCAAGCTTCTGGAACTAATTCATATTCTGTTAGTTCTTGCATTACGCGATCAGGGTTTGCAGCTGGTTTATCCATTTTATTCACAGCAACAATAATTGGTACTCCTGCTGCCTTCGCATGGTTAATTGCTTCAACCGTTTGTGGCATAACACCGTCATCCGCTGCAACAACAAGGATTGTAATATCCGTTACTTGTGCACCACGAGCACGCATCGTTGTAAATGCTGCGTGACCAGGTGTATCTAAGAATGTAATCTTCTTATCGTTTACTTCAACTTGATATGCACCGATATGCTGAGTAATTCCACCCGCTTCGCCTGCAGTTACTTTTGAGTTACGAATAGAATCCAGTAATGTTGTTTTACCGTGGTCAACGTGTCCCATGATTGTAACTACAGCTGGACGTTCTTTTAAGTTCTCTTCATCATCTTGCTCATCAATGAATGTTTCAAACTCAGTCTCGCTCACAATTACTTCTTCTTCTACTTCAATACCGTAGTCGTTAGCAATTAACTCAATTGTATCTTTATCCAAGTCTTGGTTAATTGTTGCCATAATTCCAAGCATGAAGAGCTTCTTAATAATTTCAGATGGCTCTTTGCTTAATTTTTTAGCAAGATCTCCTACTGTAAGGCTTCCAGAGAAAGTAATTTTATCTGGTGTTTCTACAATTTGAGTTTGTTGTCTACCAGCAAAGTTCTCTTGACGTTTGTCTTCGTTTCCTTTGCCTTTTTTCTTTTTCTTATTGCTGTTCTTTTTACTGCGAACAACTTTTTCTTCTACTTCAAACTCATCTGCAACAGAAGGTTTTTCAGTTTGATATTCATTATCTAATTTATTTACTACTTCATCGTCTAACATTGTCATATGATTCGAAACCTCGATATTCATTTCTTTTAGTTTTGTCATAAGATCTTTACTTGAGATATTATGTTTTTTTGCATATTCATGCACTCGAATTTTACTCATACCTTCACCCCCGGTAATTTGTATCGAGCATGCTACGCAGCTTTTTCGCAAAGCCTTCATCTAACACAGCTACAACGACTCGCTCATCTCTCCCAATCGCATGCCCTAATTGTTGTCGATTTTCGACCTTTCTCATTGGTACGTTGTAGTACGTAGTTTTATCTGTGATGCGTTTTGTAGTATTTACTGACGCATCTTCAGATAGCAATACAAGTTTTGCTTTGCCACTTCGTACTTCTTTTAAAACGAGTTCTTCACCCGAAATAATTTTCCGAGCCCGGTTTGCTAGTCCTAAAAACGATTTCCAATCGGACACTTATTTCGACTCCTTCTCAACAAGCTCAAGAAGCTCTTCATATAAAGAACCGTCGATTTTCGCTTTTAGATGATGTTCCAAAACATTTTTCTTTTGAGCTTGAAGAATGCTCTCCTTGTCCTTCGACAAGTAAGCACCTCGTCCTGATTTTTTCCCAGTTAAATCAATGGACACTTCTCCCTCTTTGGAACGAACAATGCGAACGAGCTCTCGTTTTGATTTCATTTCTTGCGTTGCAACACATTTTCGTAACGGAACTTTTCGATTGCTCATACTCATCACCTCTATTCGATTTCGTCTTCCACTGAATCGAATCCAAATGCGATTACGCTATCTTCTTCTGTTACAATACCAAGTTGTTTCGCATCAGACTCACTCTTAATGTCAATTTTCCAGCCTGTTAATTTAGCTGCAAGACGTGCATTTTGTCCACGCTTACCGATAGCTAATGATAGCTGGTGGTCTGGAACAACTACTGTTGTCGCTTTTTCTTCTTCATCTACAAGTACTTTAACAACTTGTGATGGGCTTAATGCATTTGCAACATATTCAACTGGATCATTTGACCAGCGAACGATGTCAATTTTTTCACCTTTTAATTCGTCTACAATGCGTTGTACACGTTGCCCTTTTGGTCCTACACAAGAACCAACTGGATCAACATCAGTGTTCTCTGCATATACAGAGATCTTAGAGCGATCGCCAGCTTCACGTGCTACAGAACGAATTTCTACAGTTCCATCATAGATTTCAGGAACTTCCATTTCGAATAAACGTTTTAAAAGACCAGGATGTGTACGTGATACGTAAATTTGTGGTCCTTTTGTCGTTTTTTCTACTTTCGTAATGAATACGCGAATACGATCATGTGGCTTGTATTGCTCATTAGGCATTTGCTCACTTACAGGTAATAAAGCTTCTACTTTTCCTAAGCTTACATAGATGAAACGAGCATCTTGACGTTGTACAATACCTACCATAATATCTTCTTCACGATCACTAAACTCAGAGTAAATAACACCGCGCTCTGCTTCACGCACTCGTTGTGTTACAACTTGTTTTGCAGTTTGTGCTGCAATACGACCAAAGTCTTTTGGTGTTACTTCAATTTCTAGTACGTCACCATCTTGGTAGTTTGGATTAATTTGTCTTGCTTCCTCTACAGAAATTTCAAGACGTGGATCAAACACATTGTCTACTACGTCTTTACGTGCTAAAACTTGAATTGTTCCCACTTCTGGGTTAAAGCTCACACGAACGTTTTGTGCTTGATTAAAATTGCGCTTATAAGCAGAGATTAAAGCTGCTTCAATCGCATCAATAATAATGTCTTTGCTAATGCCTTTTTCAGATTCTAATACGAGCAAAGCATCTAATAACTCAGTGCTCATGAAGATCCCCCTTCTAACTAAAACGTAACAGCAAGTCGCGCATTTGCGACTTTATCCATCGAAATTTGGATTTCTTTTTTACGTGTTTTAATTGTTAATAATAATGTTATTGTTGTACCATCGTAAGAAAGCAGTTTTCCTTCAAACATCTTTTCACCATCAATCGGCTCATATGTTTTAATTGCCACTTGTTTTCCTACCGCTTGCTGGAAGTCTTTTTCTTTCTTTAATGGGCGTTCCGCTCCAGGAGATGATACATCCAAAAAGTAAAGATGAGGAATTGGATCCTCTTTATCTAAAGCTTCGCTTAAACGTTCACTTACCGCACCGCATTCTTCAATGTCGACTCCCTTTTCAGAATCGATGAATACGCGTAAGAACCAGTCTTGTCCTTCTTTCACATACTCTACATCTACAAGTTCAAGATTTAACTCTTCAACGATCGGCTGCGCAAATGCTTCTACAACTTCTGTGACTTTCTTATCCATAAACAGCCTCCTTCCTGCCGTCATGTACCATTTAAAAGAAGAAGACCCCGCCAATTTAAAAACGGTCTATCTTATTCTTTCTCGTTAGCTAACAAAAGCCCCTGCTGTTCAGCAGGGATTATCTGTCTTAGTATTACCAAATTTAAGAAGTAAAACTTGTAACAAAATATGTATATACGACAGAAATCTTTTACCTATCTACGTAGATAAAACATAGATAGTAACACGAAAGAGTGGGTTTCCCCACTCTTTTCTTTACACAATATACATGACATGGTTATCTCGGTTAATAGTATATCATAGGAAATGTTGATTTGCAAAGACTTTTCCTACCTACTAGAACAGTGATAACTGGTTTTGATCTGGTAAGTCTCCTAAACAACCTTGGCTATCTAAATACTCAATAATTGTTTTCGAAACCTTACTTCGCTGTTGCAAGTCTTCTTTTGATAAGAAGTCTCCATTTTTACGTGCTTCTACAATACTTAAAGCTGCGTTTGTGCCAAGACCAGGTACTGCATTAAATGGAGGGATTAATGTATCTCCATCAATAATAAATTCTGTTGCATGTGAGCGGTATAAATCCACCTTTTGGAATGAGTATCCACGCTCACACATTTCAAGTGTCATTTCTAGTACCGTTAATAAACTCTTCTCTTTCGGCGCAGCATCGAGTCCCTTTTGAGCAATTTCATCAATTCTTGCACGTATAGATGCTGAACCTTTCGCCATTGCCTCTACATCAAAATCATCTGCACGAACTGTAAAATATGCGGCATAGAATAACAGTGCAAAATGTACTTTAAAGTATGCGATACGTACAGCCATAAGTACGTAAGCAGCCGCATGGGCTTTAGGGAACATGTATTTAATCTTCTTACATGAATCAATATACCAACCTGGTACATTATTATTTTTCATGTCTTCTTCCCATTCTTCCGGTACACCTTTACCTTTACGAACCGACTCCATGATTTTGAAGGCTAATGATGGATCTAGACCTTGATAGATTAAATATACCATGATGTCATCACGACAACCGATAACTTCGCTCAGCGTACATGTACCGTTATAAATTAACTCGTTTGCATTACCAAGCCATACGTCGGTACCATGTGATAGTCCAGAAATTTGGACTAACTCTGAGAATGTCGTCGGTTTTGTCTCTTCTAACATCTGTCTTACGAATTTTGTACCAAACTCTGGTATACCAAGTGTACCTGTTTTACAGTTAATTTGTTCTTCCGTTACCCCTAACGATTCTGGACCAGAGAAAATTTTCATTACTTCTGGATCATCCGTTGGGATTGTTTTCGGATCAATACCACTTAAATCTTGTAACATACGAATAACGGTCGGATCATCGTGTCCTAGTATATCAAGTTTCAATAAATTATCATGAATCGAGTGGAAATCAAAATGCGTTGTTCTCCATTCAGCACCAATTGAATCAGCTGGATACTGTATTGGTGAGAAATCAAAGATATCCATGTAATCTGGCACAACGATAATACCGCCTGGATGCTGTCCTGTTGTACGTTTTACACCGGTACACCCCGCTACTAAGCGATCAATCTCTGCATTTCGAATCGTTAAGTTATGATCATTTGCATAACCTTTTACATATCCGTAAGCAGTTTTTTCCGCAACTGTACCAATCGTTCCTGCACGATATACATAGTCTTCACCGAACAGTACTTTCGTATAGTTATGGGCACGTGGTTGGTATTCCCCGGAGAAGTTCAAATCGATATCGGGTACCTTATCTCCTTTAAATCCAAGGAATGTTTCGAACGGAATGTCATGTCCATCTTTTACATATGGAATATTACAAGCAGGACATTCTTTATCTGGTAAGTCAAAACCAGAGCCTACAGAACCATCATTAAAGAATTCTGATTGCTTACACTTCGGACATACATAGTGTGGTGGTAATGGGTTTACTTCTGTAATTTCCATCATCGTTGCAACAAATGATGATCCTACCGATCCACGCGAACCTACTAGATATCCGTCTACTAACGATTTTTTCACAAGCTTATGTGAAATTAAATAAATTACGGCGAATCCATGCCCAATAATACTTTTTAATTCTTTTTCTAAACGTGCTTCTACAATTTCCGGTAGCTCTTCACCATAAATGCTACGCGCCATTTTATAACTCATATCACGCGTTTCATCATCAGCACCTTCAATTTTCGGTGTGTATAGATCGTCTTTTACTGGATGCACATCACCAATTAATGACGCAATCTTTTGTGTATTTGTTACAACAACTTCTTTCGCTTTATCTTCACCTAAGAACGAAAAACATTCTAACATTTCATCAGTTGTACGGAAATGTACTGGCGGTAATGAATGTCGATTTAACGGATTGGCTCCGCCCTGCGAACTGACTAAAATTTTACGATACATTGCATCCTCAGGGTCTAAATAATGCACGTTTCCTGTAGCAACAACTGGTTTATCTAACGTCTCACCTAGTTTTACTAAGTTAGAAATAATTGTTTTTAATTGACCTTCGTCTCGAACAAGTTCACGTTCTACTAAATGACGCAACACCTCTGGAGGCATTACTTCAATGTAATCATAGAACTGGGCAATTTCTTCTACCTCTTCAGGTGCCTTTTGCATCATTGCCTCGAAAACTTCACCTTTATCACAAGCCGTTCCTACTAAAATTCCTTCACGGTATTTTTTTAATAGTGACCTCGGCACACGTGGTACACGGTAAAAGTAATTAAGGTGAGAATATGAAACAAGTTTATATAAATTTTTCAATCCAACATCTGATGTGGCAAGTAACGTCATATGACTTGGACGGCCACGCTTATACGCATCCCCTTGTCCCATGCTATCATTTAATTGATCGTGATATTCAAATCCCTTTTCAATTACGTCTTTCAACATTTTCACAAGTAAATATCCCGTCGCTTCTGTATCATAAATCGCACGGTGATGTTGTGTTAATTCAATATCAAGTTTTTTACACATCGTATTTAATCGATGATTTTTCATTTCTGGGAATAAGAATCGTGCAAGTTCTAACGTATCAATAACGGGGTTATTCGTTTTTTCTAGTCCAGCCTTTTTAAAACCTACGTTAATAAAGCCCATATCAAAGCTCGCGTTATGGGCAACAAGTGTATGGTCGCCCATCCATTCCTCAAACTTTTTAAACACTTCGTCCACTTCAGGTGCATCAGTTAACATATCATCTGTAATACCTGTTAATTCAATGATCGTCGCCGATAATGGTTGATGCGGATTTGCAAAAGATTCAAAGCGGTCAATAATTTCGCCACCCTTTACTTTTACAGCAGCCAACTCAATAACTGTATCGTATACAGCTGATAAACCTGTCGTCTCAACGTCGAAAACAACATACGTTTCCTCTGCAAGTAAACGATGCGCTTCGTTATATGCTATCGGTACACCATCATTAACTAAATTTGCTTCTACACCATATATAACTTTAACTCCAGCCTTCTTCCCCGCAGAATACGCCTCTGGGAAAGACTGAGCCACGGCATGGTCTGTAACCGCAATAGCCTCATGTCCCCATTTACCAGCTTGAGCAACAAGCTTAGAAACTGGAGTGACAGCGTCCATTTGACTCATCGGAGTATGGAGATGCAGCTCTACTCGTTTTTCGCCTTCTGGTGCTTTATCTTTACGAGACGGTCCTGTGATTTCATTAATATCATTTGCAATCATTACTAAATCTCGAACGAATGTATCGTTTTGAACAGAACCACGCGCTTTCACCCACATTCCTTTTTTCAAGGATTGCAGCATTGGAATATCTTCTTTGTCACGCGAGAACATTTTGATCATAATAGAATCCGTATAATCCGTTATTTTTAAAGTTAATAACGTACGTCCACTACGAAGCTCTTTTGTTTCTACATGGAAGACATATCCTTGAACCGTTTTTCTTCTTTCTTCATCTTGAATTTCTCGCATCGGTGTAATCTCTTCATCTGGCTTAATAAGATACCCGAGTGTAATCGGTCCTTCATACACAACGCTGCTTTCTTCAGCTTGCTTCTTCGCCATTTCTTCCATAGCTTGTATAACACGCTCGCGGTCTTCTTGCTGCGTTTGTTCACGAAACTTTTGCATTTCTTCTGTATTTTGCTGTATATGTGTGTCTAACTGAAAACGCGGGAATCCAAAAACTTCGTATTGATCCCCTACTGGTTTCGCAACGTTTTTCTTTAAAGCAGTAGACTCCAACTCGTTATTCACATTTATTAGCAACTTCACTCCATTCACCTGTGGAAGCTGCTTCTTTAAGTATGCGAACATAGGTGAAAATGTAATTCGTTCCGTACAAAGCGGCCAATACGCCCTCACTTCTTCTTCTGTAAATTGTTTATTCTCTGTTTCTAATGCAAATGTTGTTCTTGCAATATGAGAAAATGATTGCTTAAGCTTTGTTTCTAGCAATTCATATAATTCTGTAGGCAAAATACGTGGCACTTGTAAATCAAAATGCCAACTTTTATTCGCTTTATCAATAACGAGCCTTTCAATACCACCGCCTTGTAAATATTGATTTATAAGGTCGTCTGGTATTTGCAACTGCTGGAGCAAAATTTGAAATCGCTCTTGTTGTTCATTTGTTAAAGACATAAGCACTCTCCTTCCATTTGCTATTATAAATTGAAACGTACCACAAAGAAAGATTTCTCACCTCTTCTTTTACAAAATACGTTTACAAAGAAAGAGAAGGTACCCCATTACGAGGTACCTCTTCTTATTTTAAAATATTTGCAATATATGTTTGAAGTTCTTCTACTTTTACTTCTTCAGACTCACCTGTAGCACGTACTTTCACTTCTACAATACCTTCGTCTGCTTTTTTACCAACTGTAACACGAACTGGAAGACCAAATAAATCTGCATCTGCAAATTTAACACCTGCACGTTCTGCACGATCGTCTAATAACACTTCATAGCCTTGTTCTTGTAATGAGTTGTAGATATTTTCACCCATTTCACGTTGTGCATCCGATTTCATATTTACTGGAATTACATGCACATGGAACGGTGCTACAGCTTTTGGCCAAACTAAGCCGTTCTCATCGTTAAACTGCTCTGCAATTGCTGCCACTGTACGAGATACCCCGATACCGTAACAACCCATAATAAGTGGTTGTGTTTTTCCGTTTTCATCCAGGAATGTTGCGTTCATTGCTTCACTATAACGAGTTCCTAATTTGAATACATGACCAACTTCAATTCCGCGTGCAAAAAGAATTGTTCCGTTTCCATCTGGAGATTGGTCTCCTTCTTGGATGAAGCGTAAATCTGTATATTGACTTACTTTAAAGTCACGTTCTGGATTTACATTTACATAATGGAATCCTTCTTCATTCGCTCCTGAACATCCGTTAACAATTGATGCTACAGCATGATCAGCAATAATTTCGATATCACCTGTTACATTAATCGGTCCTAATGAACCAACTTCACAATTTAATAATGCTTTTACTTCTTCATGAGAAGCAAGCTCAACAACTGAAGCGCCGTATACATTTTTCACTTTCACATCGTTTACTTCGTGATCACCACGAACAAGTACCACTACTAATTTCTCATCTACTTTAAACACCATAGACTTAATGCACTTGTCAGCTGCAATGTTTAAGAATGCGGATACTTCTTCAATTGCTTTTTGGTCTGGTGTTGCTACTTTTTCAAGTGCTTTTTCTGCTTCGTCACTCTTCGTATACGTAGCTACAACAGGAGCCATTTCGATGTTTGCTGCATAATCAGATGTGTCAGAGTATGCAATTGTATCTTCACCAACATCAGATAATACCATAAATTCATGTGTATCTTTTCCGCCCATTGCTCCAGAATCAGCAATAACTGCACGGAAATTCAAGCCACAGCGAGCAAAAATGTTAGAGTATGCTTTATATAAACGATCGTATACTTCATCTAAGCTCTCTTGTGTAGCATGGAAAGAGTATGCATCTTTCATTAGAAACTCTCTTCCACGTAATAAGCCGAAACGAGGTCTTTGCTCATCACGAAATTTTGTTTGAATTTGGTATAATGTTAACGGTAATTTTTTATATGATTTCACTTCATCACGCACAAGATCCGTAATTACTTCCTCATGTGTCGCTCCTAATGCGAATTCACGAGCATTACGATCTTTCATACGCATTAATTCAGATCCGTAAGAATACCAACGACCTGATTCTTGCCATAATTCCGCAGCTTGCATAGCTGGCATTAATAATTCTACAGCTCCTGCGCGCTCCATTTCTTCTCGAACGATACGTTCTACTTTGTGTAATACTTTTAATCCAAATGGTAGAAAGCTATAAATACCAGAAGCATTTTGACGCATAAAACCTGCACGAAGTAATAGCTGATGACTCTTAATTTCAGCATCAGCTGGAACTTCACGTAATGTAGGACTGAATACCATACTTTGTTTCATTTATTTGCACCTCTTCATTTTACTCTTACACGCAGTAAAACCCCTCACCTCGAGTTAGGTGAGGGATTTTATTCTACGAGCTCTATTTCATTATAAGTTTCACTTTATTTTACAAGAAAAACTTACGAATGTCATTCCAAGTTACAACTAACATAAGTAACATTAATAATGCAAAACCAATAAAGTGAACCATTCCTTCTTTTTGGCGATCAATTGGTTTCCCTCGTAACGCTTCAATTAAGAAGAAGAATAAACGGCCACCATCTAAAGCAGGAACTGGTAATAAATTAAATAAACCAAGATTAATGCTTAGAACTGCAGCTAAACTTAGTACACGCGTAAACCCATAATCTACAACTTGATCTGTTAGATTATAAATTCCTACTGGACCTGATAACTCATTAATAGAAAATTGACCAGTTACTAATTTAACAAGAGATTCAAAAATTAGTTTCGTCCATTGGTACGTTTGTTCAAATCCTGATTTAATAGAACCCATTACTGTTTTCTCTACAGGAGAATACACACCGATTCTACCAACTTCGTCTTTTCCTTCTTTATCGAGTGTTGGCGTTACTTTCACATTAAACTGTTCATTATCACGCTTTACTTGTAACGTAATTTCTTTATTTGGGTTTTCACGTACAATAGTAACAACATCTTTCCATGTACTTGTGTTTTTCCCATCAATAGCTTGAATTGTATCATTCTCTTTCAATCCAGCTTGCTGTGCTGCACTGTTATCCATCACTTTTCCGACCATTGGTTTGTCAATAGGAACCCCTTGTACAAATCCAAGAATCACAAAAATAACAAATGCTAAAATGAAGTTCATTGCAGGACCCGCAAAGATTGTTAAAGCGCGTTGCCCTAGTTTTTTCGAGCCAAATTGTCTATTATACGGAGCAATTTGAATTTCTTCCCCCGCAGTAATAATACGAGCCTTTTCATTCACTCGGAATGTTTGAAGCTCTTCCTCGTACTCTTCATAGCCCGAAATTGTTAAATTATGCTCCAAATCAGCTTGTTCGACTTCAATAACACGAACATTTGGATACTTTTCATATCCATCAAAAACTAATTTCACAACTTCGTCTTTTTCATTTAATACAAGGCCAACCTTTTTCCCAGGCTTTAACTCAACTGTGTCCGCATCCTCGCCGGCCATTCTTACATAGCCACCAAGGGGCAGTAATCGAATCGTATACACCGTTTCATTCTTTTCAAATGAGAATATTTTCGGACCAAAACCAATCGCAAACTCGCGGCATAAAATACCTGCTCTTTTTGCGAAATATAGATGCCCTAGCTCATGGAAAAATACGAGTGCACCGAAAATTAATATAAAGGCAATCGCTGTATTCAATTCCATAACCACCTTTGCTAAATTTGTTCCATCACAAACCGTCTTGTGGCCGCATCAATTTCCAAAATTTCCTCTAAGCTCGGTCGTGCAATGACATTGTGATGGTTCATTGCTTTTTCAATGAGGTCTTCCACTGTTAAGAAACCAATTCTCTTTTGTAAAAAGGCTTCAACAGCTACTTCATTCGCTGCGTTCATTACAGCTGGCATACTTCCACCTGCTTTTCCAGCTTCATACGCAAAACGTAAACAACGGAATCGTTCTTGGTCCATTTTCTCAAAATGCAACGTCCCTATTTCCCATAAGTTTAACTGTTTTGTGTCTGAAAGAGGCAATCTATCAGGATATGTAAGTGCGTATTGAATTGGTACTCGCATATCAGGTGAACCAAGCTGCGCCATTACACTACGATCTTCAAATTCAACCATAGAATGGATAATACTTTCTTTATGTAAAACAACATCGATTTGCTCATAAGGGATACCAAAAAGCCAATGTGCTTCAATTACTTCTAGTCCCTTATTCATCATTGTAGCAGAATCAATTGTAATTTTCGAACCCATTGACCAGTTTGGATGTCGAAGCGCATCTTCTACGGTCACATGATGCAATTCATCCCTCGTTTTATCACGGAAACTTCCACCAGAAGCCGTTATAATAAGACGAGAAATTCTTTTTTCATTTTCACCATTCAAGCACTGAAAAATAGCCGAATGTTCACTATCTACTGGAAGTAACGAAACATTATGTTTTCGTGCTGCTTCCATTACAAGATGTCCTGCAGTTACTAACGTTTCTTTATTTGCAATTCCAATTGTTTTTTTCGCCTCAATTGCACGAAGTGTTGGTAACAACCCTACGCTACCTACAACAGCATTTACTACAATCTCCGCATCTGGATGTAATGCTACTTCTAAAAGTCCTTCACTACCATATACAATTTTTGTATTACCAGAAACAGATTGTAATTTTAAAACATCTTCCTCTCTTTGCACAGAGACGATTTGCGGAGAAAATTCTTGAATTACCTTTACTGCGTAGTCAATATTTTTCCCTACAGAAAAAGCAACGAGACGGAATTGGTCTGGGTGCGAGCGTAATACATCTAAAGTTTGTGTACCAATTGATCCGCTTGCACCTAATAAACTAATGTTTTTCATGACTCCAACCCCTCGTTCATTTATTAATTGTATTGTAATAAGAAGTAGAGAATTGGTAAAACGAATAACCAACTATCTGTTCGGTCTAATATACCACCATGCCCAGGTAAAATTGTACCTGAATCCTTTACGCCATAATGACGTTTAAAAGCAGATTGTACTAAATCACCAATTTGTCCAAAAATAGAAATGATAATTGTCAGCACAATTAAAATTACTACATTCGATTCGACTGGGAAGAACACGTTGTAAACAAGTGCCACAATAATTCCACAAACGATACCGCCTAATGAACCTTCAATCGTTTTATTCGGACTAATTTCTGGCCACAATTTTCTCTTGCCCAATGCTTTTCCTACGAAATATGCGCCTGAATCAGTAGCCCATATAACAAATAATGCGCAAAATACATATTTAATTCCTAATATTCTCGTTTCATTTAAATATAAGAATCCCATTGCCACATATGTCGTTGCCATCAGTAAAAATGAAGCATTATCAAAAGTAAATGTATTCTTAGAAAGGACTGTATATGATAAAAGTAATAAAACAATCACAAATGTGATTTCCAATTTACCTAATCCAATCCATGTAAACAGTTCTGATGCACTACTTGGAATTAAAAGAATCCACAATAATACTGCAGCTAAAACTGTCGGTACTGAAATAAGCGTAAGCTTATTCATACGAATTAATTCATATAAACCTATAGAAGCAAGTGCATACACTAAAACCGTAAAAGGCACGCCACCGTATATTACGATGGGAATGAATAGCGCGGCAGCAACCACTCCAGTAATAATTCTCTGTTTCACTACCAAACCCTCTCTTTCTACACGCCTCCGAATCTGCGCCCTCTATGTTGAAAGTCAGTAATCGCATTTAGCAAATGTTCTTCTTTGAAGTCTGGCCAATACACGTCTGTAAACCAAAACTCCGAATATGCAATTTGCCATAACATGAAATTACTAATACGTAGCTCTCCGCTTGTTCGGATTAACAACTCTGGATCAGGTAAAGAACTCGTCATTAAGTAGGAGGAAAGCATTTCTTCACTTACCTCTTCAGAACGAATTTTTCCTTCCTCATTATCTTTCATCATATGTTGCACAGCAGAAACGATTTCATCTCGACTTCCATAGTTTAACGCGAAATTAAGAATTAATCCCGTATTCTCTTTCGTATCTTCCATGGCTTTCTCCATCGCTCTGCGTGTATGCGTAGGAAGACGATCTTTTTGCCCTATTACTCGGACTTGTACGTTTTCTTCAATCAATTCTGGTAAAAATGTACCTAGAAATTCTTCTGGAAGCTTCATTAAATAATCAACTTCCTTTTTCGGTCTTTTCCAGTTCTCAGTTGAAAAAGCATAGAGAGTTAACACTTTCACATTAAGTTTACTTGCAAATTTTGTAATTTTCTTTACAACTTGCATACCTTCATGATGTCCCGCAATACGAGGCATTGCTCTCCTCTTTGCCCATCTTCCATTCCCATCCATAATGATGGCAATATGTTCTGGGATATATCCTTTTTTCACTTCTTCAACGAGATGATCAAACGATGTGTCCTTTTTACCTTTAAAAAAAGGAAAGTTTTTAAACATCATTCATACCCTCCAGCAAGCAGACGTATGCCTAAAAGTGTAAAAAGACCCCCTTAAGAAGAGGGTCATATTTGCGAAGTTATCGCTATTACACTTCCATGATTTCTTTTTCTTTGTTTTTTGCGATTTCGTCAACTTTTGCAATATATTTATCTGTTTCTTTTTGGATATCTTCAGTATATCCTCTTAAATCATCTTCTGTAATCTCGCCAGCTTTTTCAAGCTTCTTAAGATCATCATTTCCGTCACGACGTACGTTACGAACAGCAACTTTTGCTTCTTCAGCATATTTTTTCACAACTTTTACAAGATCACGACGACGCTCTTCTGTTAGTGCAGGGAATGCAATACGAATTACAGTTCCATCATTAGAAGGGTTTAAGCCTAAATCTGCTTTTAAAATTGCTTTTTCAATATCACCGATAGAAGTTTTATCATAAGGTTGAATTACTAGTAAACGCGCTTCTGGAACTGTAATGTTCGCTAATTGCACAACTGGTGTTGGTGCACCATAGTAATCAACTTGTACCTTATCTAATACAGACGCGTTTGCACGACCAGCACGAACTGTTGCTAATTCACGAGAATAAGCAGCAACTGCTTTTTCCATTTTTTCATTTGAAGACTTCAATACTTGTTGTCCCATATTTATTTCCCCCTTACCACTGTTCCGATATTTTCGCCTAAAACGGCACGTTTAATATTACCTTTTTCCATAACTGAGAATACAATTAGTGGAATATCATTATCCATACATAGAGAAGAAGCTGTAGAATCCATTACACCTAAACCTTCTTTTAATACATCTAAGTAAGTAAGCGTTTCGTATTTTGTAGCTGTTGGATCAATAGATGGATCCGCATTATATACACCATCTACATTGTTTTTCGCCATTAAAATTACATCTGCTTCAATTTCTGCCGCACGTAATGCTGCTGTTGTATCTGTAGAGAAGTATGGGTTACCTGTACCTGCTGCAAAGATAACAACACGTTTTTTCTCTAAGTGACGAACTGCTTTACGACGAATGTAAGGTTCTGCAACTTGACGCATCTCAATTGAAGTTTGTACACGAGTTTGAATTCCGATATTCTCCAAGCTATCTTGAAGAGCTAATGAATTCATAACTGTCGCTAACATGCCCATGTAATCTGCCCCTGCACGATCCATGCCCATTTCACTTCCAATTTTTCCACGCCAAATGTTACCGCCACCAACAACAACAGCAACCTCTACATCAAGTTCTGCAATTTCTTTTACTTGTTCCGCAACTGACTTAATAACAGTTGGGTTAATTCCAAATCCTTGCTCTCCAGCTAAAGCTTCTCCACTTAGCTTTAAAACGACACGATTATATTTCGGTTTACTCATAATGAACCTCCAATTGCTTACATCTTTATTTTAAAAAAGGGAACACAATGTGTTCCCTAATCTGTATTAGTTACTACCTTTTACTTGGTTCATTACTTCTTCAGCAAAGTTGTCTTCGCGTTTTTCGATACCTTCACCAACAGCGTAGCGAACGAATCCTTTTAATGTTCCGCCTTTAGACTCAACGAACTGACGAACTTTCATATCAGGGTTTTTAACGAATGCTTGGTCAAGTAAGCAAATCTCTTCGAAGAATTTGCCTAGACGGCCTTCAACCATTTTCGCAACGATTTTCTCAGGCTTGCCTTCGTTTAATGCTTGTTGTGTTAATACTTGACGCTCATGCTCAACTTCTTCAGCTGTTACAGCATCGCGGTCGATGTATTTAGGGTTAACTGCAGCGATGTGCATTGCAACATCTTTAGCAGCAGCTTCATCAGTAGAACCTTCAAGAACTGTTAATACACCAATGCGTCCACCCATGTGTAGGTAAGCACCGAATGCATCTGCATCAGTTTTTGATACGATTTCGAAACGACGAAGTGTAAGTTTTTCACCAATTTTAGCGATTGCTTCGTTGATGTGCTCTTCAACTTTTTTACCGTTTTCCATTGTTTGAGCCATAGCTTCTTCAACGTTAGCTGGTTTGTTAGTTAATAAGTGAGCAGCTAATTCTTTAATTAGTGTTTGGAAACCTTCGTTTTTCGCAACGAAATCAGTTTCAGAGTTTAATTCTAAGATTAAAGCGTCGTTACCGTTTGTTTCGATGAAAGTTAAACCTTCAGCAGCAATGCGGTCTGCTTTTTTAGCAGCTTTCGCAATACCTTTTTCACGTAAGAAGTCAATTGCCTTCTCCATGTCGCCATTAGTTTCTGTTAAAGCTTTTTTGCAGTCCATCATACCTGCGCCAGTTTTTTCACGTAATTCTTTTACCATTTGAGCAGTGATTGCCATACTTTTCATCCTCCTAAAATATGTATTTATACCTTTTATAAAGGTGTTTATACCTTAAAAAAGGTGATAAAAGGCCGAACCCCTTATCACCTTTCCAACTTTGTTACGCAGTAACAGTTTCTTCACCTTGTTTTGCTTCAAGGATCGCGTCTGCCATTTTAGATGTAAGAAGTTTTACAGCACGAATTGCATCATCGTTTGCTGGGATAACGTGATCGATTTCGTCTGGATCACAGTTTGTATCAACGATACCGATGATTGGAATGTGTAATTTGCGTGCTTCAGCAACTGCAATACGCTCTTTACGAGGGTCTACTACGAATAATGCACTTGGAAGACCTTTCATATCTTTAATACCGCCTAAGAATTTCTCAAGACGCTCTAACTCTTTTTTAAGTTGAACAACTTCTTTCTTAGGAAGTACTTCGAAAGTACCATCTTCTTGCATTCTTTCGATGTCTTTAAGACGCTTGATACGCTTTTGGATTGTTTGGAAGTTTGTTAAAGTTCCACCTAACCAACGTTGGTTAACGAAGTACATACCAGCACGAGTTGCTTCTTCTTTAATAGCTTCTTGTGCTTGTTTTTTAGTACCTACGAATAAGATGTCTCCGCCTTCAGCAGCGATGTCGCGCATCGTTCTGTAAGCTTCCTCAACTTTTTTCACAGTTTTTTGTAAGTCGATGATGTAGATACCGTTACGCTCTGTGAAAATGTAACGCTTCATTTTTGGGTTCCAACGACGAGTTTGATGTCCGAAATGAACACCAGCTTCAAGCAATTGCTTCATAGAAATTACTGACATAATATAGTTCCTCCTAAATGGTTTTTGATATCCTCCGTTTACTTCATCTCTAAGCGAAACTACAAACGTAGCACCAACACTTAAATCAGTAAACGTGTGTACTTTGTACTGACACCACTGCTTACTATATCATACTGAAATATTACAATCAAGTCGAAAATGCGAACAATGTAAAACTTTCTTTGTTCATACTCGAATTCTAGTATTACCAACCTTCTTTTCTTTTAAGCAAAAAAGTAAATACAATTAATAGTTTTCCCAGAAAACACGCTTATGACACTTTTCACAAGCATCTTCTATCCATTGCACAAAAAAACTCTCCTCAATTGAGGAGAGTTTTTTATAAATTAGTTTGTTTTTAATTTAGCAAGTTCTTGTAGAAACTTGTCGTTTAGCACTTTAATGTATGTTCCTTTCATACCTAAAGAGCGAGACTCAATAACACCAGCACTTTCTAATTTACGTAGTGCATTTACGATTACAGAGCGAGTAATTCCTACGCGATCAGCAATTTTACTTGCAACAAGTAAACCTTCTGTTCCATTTAATTCTTCGAAGATATGCTCAATTGCTTCTAACTCACTGTAAGATAATGAGCTGATTGCCATTTGAACAACAGCTTTACTACGCGCTTCCTCTTCGATTTCTTCTGCTTTTTCACGTAAGATTTCCATACCTACAACAGTTGAGCTGTACTCAGCAAGGATTAAATCATCATCTAAGAACTCTTGACCAAGACGAGCTAATACTAATGTACCTAGACGCTCACCGCCACCAACGATTGGTACGATTGTAGTTAAACCTTGACCGAATAATTCTCTGTTTTCTACTGGGAATGCTGTGTAAGCACTGTTCACATCTAAGTTTGAAGATGTTTCTGTAATGTTGAATAAGCTTTGTGTATATTCTTCTGGGAATTGACGTTCTGCAAGCATTTGCTTCATGCGTTCGTTTTCGATTTGTTGGTGAATTGCATAACCTAGTAATTTACCACGACGGCTAACTACGAATACGTTTGCTTCGATTACTTCACACATTGTGTCAGACATTTCTCTAAAGTTTACAGGCTTCCCTGCTGCGCTCTGTAATAACGCATTTAATTTTCTCGTTTTTGCTAATAATTCCATTTCAAAAGTTCCTCCTACATGTTACTCACATATTTTTTCATCACTTGGAAACTAGGGCGAGTCACCTGATGACACTATTACAAAATAAACTGGCTCACATCTTTATTTTTAGCAATTGTTGCTAATTTCTCCTCAACGTATTGAGGTGTTATCGTTATTTTCTCTAACGTAATTTCAGATGCTTCAAACGATAAATCTTCAAGGAGCTTCTCCATAATCGTATGAAGTCTTCTTGCTCCAATATTATCTGTATCCTGATTAACTTGATAAGCAATCTCAGCAATCTTACGAATAGCTTCGTCTGAAAATTCAATTTCTATACCTTCAGTCGCTAATAATGCCATATATTGTTTAATTAACGCATTGTCAGGCTCGATTAATATTTTAACAAAATCGTCTGTCGATAATTTTGTTAATTCTACTCGAATCGGAAATCTCCCTTGCAATTCCGGAATTAAATCCGACGGTTTAGACATATGGAACGCTCCAGCTGCAACGAATAAAATATAATCCGTTTTTACTGATCCGTATTTTGTCGCAACATTCGACCCTTCTACAATTGGCAGAATGTCACGTTGCACACCTTCACGTGATACATCTACGCTATTCGACTGCTTACCAGCAATTTTGTCAATTTCATCGATAAAAATAATCCCGAGCTGTTCAGCACGATAAACAGCCTCTTGTGTAACTTCATCCATATCAATTAAGCGCTGTGCCTCTTCATTTGTCAAGAGTTTTCTTGCTTCTTTTACAGAAAGTTTACGTTTTTTCGTTTTTTTCGGCATAAAACTTCCTAGCGCATCTTGGAAATTCATTCCCATTTGTTCCATGCCAGTTCCTTGTAACATATCAAACATGGAAGACTGTTGTTCAGTCACTTCAATCGATACAATTTCTTCTTCAAGAAGCCCTGCAGCAAGCTTTCTCTCCACATCTTGACGTTTCTTTTCGATTTCAACATCTTCTTGTGTATCAGACGTTTGATTCGAATTTTGAGCGCCTCCAAAAAGCATCTCTAATGGATTTTTGAATCCAGATTGCTTCTCCGGACTCGGCACTAAAATTTCAACAAGACGTTGATTCGCTTGCTCTTCTGCTTTATCTTGAACTTTCACTACCATTTCTTCTTTTACGATACGAACCGATGTTTCCACCAAGTCACGTACCATCGACTCTACATCTCTACCCACATATCCAACTTCTGTGAATTTTGTAGCCTCAACCTTAATAAAAGGTGCTCCAACGAGTTTCGCCATTCGTCGTGCTACCTCTGTTTTCCCAACACCTGTCGGTCCAATCATTAAAATATTTTTAGGCGCAATTTCGTCACGTAAATTTTCAGCTAATTTACTGCGGCGATATCGATTTCTCAACGCTACAGCAACCGCTTTCTTTGCGTCTTTTTGACCGATGATGTATTGATCTAATTTTTCCACAATTTGGCGCGGAGTAAAATGTAAATGCATATAAAATGCCTCCCTTACGATTCTACAATTCTTCAACAATTATGTTGTGATTCGTATAAACACAAATATCGCCAGCAATCTCTAAACTCGCTTTCGCAATTTGCTTCGCTGTTAAGTGTTCACTTGCATATTGCTTTAAAGCACGACCTGCAGAAAGTGCATAATTCCCACCAGATCCAATTGCTAAAATACCATCATCCGGTTCAATCACTTCTCCTGTACCTGAAACAAGGAGCATAGTTGTTTTATCCATGACAATGAGCATCGCTTCTAGCTGACGTAACATTTTATCGCCACGCCATTGTTTTGCCATTTCAACAGCAGCACGCTGCAAGTTGCCATTATACTCTTCTAATTTCCCTTCAAACATTTCAAAAAGAGTAAATGCGTCAGCAACTGATCCTGCGAAACCAGCTAAAACTTTACCTTGGAAAAGTTTACGAACTTTACGAGCTGTATGTTTCATTACAACAGCATTTCCCATTGTCACTTGGCCATCTCCAGCCATTGCACATTCTCCATTATGATGAACTGCAAATATCGTTGTAGCGTGGAAATTTCCCATAGAAAAAACTCCTTTATTTGTTTTTATAGCTTTTAAAGCAATTTATGCCCGCGGGTGATGCTTCATGTAAACAGAACGCAATCTTTCTTTAGAGACATGCGTATAAATTTGTGTCGTCGACAAATTTTCATGGCCTAATAGCTCCTGTACAGTACGTAAATCCGCCCCTTCATCTAGCATATGTGTAGCAAATGTATGCCTTAACATATGGGGACTTATCCGCATTGTCAGCGAAGCCTTTTTAATGAGTTCATTTAAAACATAACGAACCCCACGACTTGTTAGCGGTGTACCTTTCGCATTTAAAAATACCATATGAGAATCTTCGTCAGTCTTATTAACTAACTGTTTTCTCCCATTCTCTATATAAGTAATTAAAGAATCTTGCGCATAGCTTCCGAACGGAATATACCTTTGTTTTTTTCCTTTTCCCATTACTAAAATTGTTCCCACCGCAAAGTCAATATCGGTAAGTTGTAAATTGACACATTCACTCACACGGACCCCAGTCGCATACATCAACTCTAATAAAGCTTGATTCCTTTGACCTAATGGCGTTTCCGTGTCAGAAACTTCAAATAATTCCTCTAACTCTTCAGCATATAAAAACTTTGGGATTGACAATTCTTTTTTGGGGAGTGACGCAAGTGCAAACGGATTATCCTTTCGATAACCTTCACGCATCAAAAAACGATATAAACTTCGTAAGCTTGATACTTTTCTTGCGACAGATTTACGGGCTAACTTTTCATCGTGCAACGTCGTTAAGTACAAACGAACATCCGCGTATGTAACGTCTAAAAAAGAGGATATGCCTTCTCGTTCCATAAATTGCACAAAATGTTCTAAATCATTTTGATAACTTGCAATTGTATATTTTGAATAATTTCTTTCAATTTGTAAATATCCAACGAATAATTGTAACAATTTCTTCACATTCACACAACTCACCTCAATAAAGGCTACTAAATCGTATCACAACTTAGTAGCCTTTGCAAGAAATTTAACTAAATATTTACAAAATTTCGAATCGTTTCTAAAGCGCGTGCTGCGTACGCTTCATTTCGTTCTACTTTCTTTTTAATCTTCTTCTCTAACGGTGCAAATAGACCGAAGTTCGCATTCATCGGCTGGAAGTTTTTAGCGTTCGTTGCCGTAATGTAATTTGCCATGCTACCCATCGCAGTTACTGGCGGTAATACAACTGGCTCTTCACCTTGCACAAGACGCGCAGCATTAATTCCTGCTAATAATCCTGATGCTGCTGATTCAACATATCCCTCTACTCCAGTCATTTGACCAGCGAAGAATAAATCATCACGTTGTTTATATTGATATGTTGGACGAAGCAAATTAGGTGAATTAATAAACGTATTACGATGCATTACACCATAACGTACAATCTCTGCATTTTCTAATCCCGGAATTAACTGTAGCACTTCTTTTTGCGGTCCCCACTTTAAATGAGTTTGGAAACCTACGATATTGTATAAAGTTCCCGCTGCATCATCTTGACGTAACTGAACAACAGCATATGGCGTTTTCCCTGTTTTGGGATCTTCCAATCCAACAGGTTTCATAGGTCCAAATACTAACGTCTGTCTCCCTCTACTTGCCATAACTTCTACTGGCATACAACCTTCAAAGAAAATTTCTTTTTCAAACTCTTTTAAAGGCACTGTCTCAGCAGCAATTAGAGCCTCATAAAAACGATCGAACTCTTCTTCTGTCATTGGGCAATTTAAATATGCAGCTTCACCTTTGTCATAACGCGATTTTAAATACACTTTATTCATGTCAATGCTGTCTTTTTCTACGATTGGGGCTGCAGCATCATAGAAGTAGAAATAATCTTCTCCTGTTAATTCTTTCAATTTTGCAGAAAGATCAGGAGATGTTAATGGACCTGTAGCAATAATTGTCGGTCCCTCTGGAATATCTGTAATTTCTTCATTCATTACAGTTACATTTGGATGGTTCTTTACGTATTCTGTTACTTTAGCTGCGAACTCATGACGATCTACAGCTAAAGCACCTCCAGCTGGTACAGAGCACTCATCCGCCGCACGAATAATTACAGAATCCATTAAGCGCATTTCCTCTTTAATAACTCCAACTGCATTTGTTAAAGTGTTTGCACGAAGTGAGTTACTACATACTAATTCAGCGAATTTATCTGTGTGATGAGCTGGCGTTTGCCTTACCGGTCTCATTTCATATAATCTAACTTGGACACCACGTTTTGCAATTTGGTAAGCTGCTTCACTTCCTGCAAGACCTGCGCCAATGACGTTTACTACTTGTGTTGTCATTTATATCACCTTTCCTTTTCTTCCCGAAAAAAATGTGAGCAGTTACGCTCACATTTGTTGTTCTTCTTCATAATCGCACGAAATACATTGTACTTGCACGCCTTTTTTCAACTTTTTCTCTACAAGCATGCCTTCGCACTTCGGACACTTACGACCAATTGGCTTATCCCAAGATACAAAGTCGCATTCCGGATACGTACCGCACCCATAGAAAAGACGTTTCTTTTTATTACTACGGCGTTCAATAATTTGACCCTTATCACACTTTGGACAAGTAACACCGATTTCTTTCACAATCGGCTTTGTATTACGACAATCTGGGAAATTCGAGCAAGCCATAAATTTCCCGTATTTACCCATTTTAAAGACCATTGGGTGATTACATAATTCACAATCTTCCCCAGCTGGTTCATCTTTAATTTCCACTTCACGCATTTCTTTTTCCGCTTTTTCTAAACGCGGTTCAAAACCTACGTAGAAATCATCAACAATTTTTACCCAATTCGCATTTCCTTCTTCTACTTCATCAAGGCTTTGCTCCATATTGGCAGTAAATTCAATATTAATAATTTCTGGGAAAAACTCTAAAATAAGTTCAATTACTATTTCACCAAGTTCAGTCGGAACGAAGCGTTTATTATCCAAACCTACATACCCACGCTTTTGAATTGTTTCAAGTGTAGGTACATATGTTGACGGTCTTCCAATTCCAAGTTCTTCAAGTGTTCTTACTAGACGAGCCTCTGTATAGCGCGGAGGAGGTTGTGTAAAATGTTGCTTTGGTTCTAAATCCTTTGAAAATACAGTTTCCCCTACTTCTAAAGGTGGCAACATCTTATCCTTTTCTTCAGCACCATCATCTTTTGACTCTACATACACTTTCATAAATCCTGGGAACTTTACAACCGATCCACTTGCACGGAACTGAACATTGTTATTAATGAGTCTCGCTGTCACAGTATCCATTATAGCAGACGCCATTTGACTTGCAACAAATCGCTCCCAAATCAATTTATATAATCGAAGTTGATCACGACCTAAGAAACTTTTTAGTTCCTCTGGCTTTCTCATTACTGAAGTAGGACGAATTGCCTCATGCGCATCTTGTGCATTTGACTTTTTCGTTTCTTTCTTCTTTTCTGTTCCTATGTATTCCGTACCATACGCTTCAGTGATGTAAGTACGAGCCTCTGTTTGAGCTGTTTCTGAGATACGTGTTGAATCAGTTCTCATATACGTAATAAGACCTACAGTTCCTTGTTTTCCAAGATCTATCCCTTCATACAATTGCTGTGCAAGCATCATTGTTTTCTTTGCTCGCATGTTTAACTTACGTGCTGCTTCTTGTTGCAAGGAAGATGTTGTAAACGGTAATGCAGGATTACGTTTTCGCTCTTTGCGCGTTACATTTTCAACTGAAAACGCATTGTCTTTCATCTGTTCAATTATTTCATTCACTTGCGTTTCATTTGTTAATTGAACTTTTTCACCATCTACACCGTAAAAGCTTGCTTCAAATGTGTCTTTTCCTTTTACAAATTCTGTTTTAATTGTCCAGAATTCTTCAGGTTCAAAGTTTTGAATTTCCCTTTCACGCTCGATGATTAAACGAACTGCTACAGATTGTACACGTCCTGCACTTAATCCTTTTTTTACTTTCTTCCATAATAAAGGACTAATATTGTAACCAACAAGACGATCAAGTATACGTCTTGCTTGTTGTGCATCCACTAAATCCATATTAATTGCACGAGGATGTTTAAATGATTCTTTGATTGCATCTTTCGTAATCTCATTAAACACAACCCGACAATCTGATTCAACGTCCACATTTAACGTATTCGCTAAATGCCAAGCAATCGCTTCCCCTTCACGGTCTGGATCGGCCGCGAGATAGACTTTCTTTGCTTTTTTCGCCGCTGATTTTAAATCTTTTAAGACGGGACCTTTACCACGAATGGTAATATACTTCGGGGTGAAGTTGTTCTTTACTTCTATCCCCATTTGACTTTTTGGCAAATCGCGAACATGTCCCATAGACGCGACAACTTTGTATTTTTTCCCTAAATATTTCTCAATGGTCTTCGCCTTAGAAGGCGACTCCACGATTACGAGGTAATCTGACATGCTAGTGCCTCCTTAAGAGGTGGATTCAAGTCTTCATTAATCTTATTGATTTCTCTTGTTTTTGTCAATCAAGAATGAATATACCATACAGTGCCAATCTACCATTTGTCAATAATTGTTTAATAAAAACATAAAAATATAAGGTTAATTTAAAATCTCTTCCAAGATATCTTCTGCATTTCTTACTAGTTTTGCTCCTTGCTGAATAAGATGATTCGTTCCCGATGCCCCCTCTACAAATATAGGTCCAGGAAGCGCAAACACCTCTCTATTTTGCTCTAACGCAAGGTCTGCAGTAATAAGTGTTCCACTTCTCGATTTCGCTTCTACAACTAAAACACCTTTACTTATACCACTAATAATCCGGTTCCTTTTTGGAAAATACCATTTTTTCGGTGCATATTGCGGCGGATACTCTGTCAATAACAATATATATTCCTTCCACATTTCATATAAATGTCTATTTTCTTTCGGATACATAAAAGACAATCCATGCCCTAATATCGCAATAGTCGGGCAATGATGCCTTACTGTAATCTCATGAGACATTGTATCTATCCCTTTTGCAAACCCACTGACAATAAGCCACTCTCTTTCTAATAAAGGGTGTAAAATAAACTTCAAACTCTCATGACCATATAATGATGGTTCTCTCGTTCCAACAACTGCTAATTTATTTACTTTATTCAGGAAATCTTTCTCTCCTTTTCCATATAAAACGAAGGGAGGGTCTTGTATTTCACGTAATAATTGCGGGTAATCTTCATCCCATATCGTTATATAAAAAATACGATTTCTCTCTAAATAAGATATATATTGCGGAAGATTTGAATTTTGAAGAAATTTTACTAGTTCTGAAGATTTTTTCGAGGATATTCCAGTGTAGTGTTCCATTTGTTTTTCGTTAAAATTATATATGTTCTTTAATTCTGGATCGACATATAGTAGCCTCTCCATCGCTTTCCAATAATCTGCTAGCAAGTAATGAACATGTAATAATCTCTCTCTTTTCATCTTGATTCTCCTTACCCATAATTTTTATTATGTAAACAGAAAAAAGTGTAAAAAGACACCCTCAAGTAAGAAGGTGTCTTTCAACAGATTAATAGTTTTTACAAGTCTCAAATAAACCTTTTTCTTTTAAAACAGAGATTAGCGTTTCTCCCATAACTGCTGGAGTTTCAGCTACTTTAATGCCACAAGCTTCCATTGTTTTAATCTTTTCAGCAGCAGTTCCTTTACCGCCAGAAATGATTGCACCAGCATGGCCCATACGTTTGCCAGCAGGCGCTGTTTGACCACCAATGAAGCCTACGACAGGTTTTGTCATATTAGCTTTTACCCATTCAGCTGCCTCTTCTTCTGCTGTACCGCCGATTTCACCAATCATAATTACAGCATGTGTTTCTTCATCTTCATTAAATGCTTTTAACGCATCAATAAAGTCTGTACCGTTAACAGGGTCTCCGCCGATACCTACAGCAGTAGATTGGCCAATACCTTCTTGTGTTAACTGATGTACAGCTTCATAAGTTAATGTACCAGAGCGAGATACGATACCAACATGACCTTTTTTATGAATATATCCTGGCATAATACCAATCTTACATTCATCTGGTGTGATTACACCTGGGCAGTTTGGTCCAAGTAAACGTGTATGTTTACCCGCCATATATCTCTTTACGTTTACCATATCTAATACAGGAATCCCTTCAGTAATACATACTACTAAATCAATTTCTGCATCAACAGCTTCCATAATTGCATCTGCCGCAAAAGCGGGTGGAACGTATACAACTGAAGCGTTTGCGCCTGTTGCTTTCACTGCATCTTCTACTGTATCAAATACTGGTACACCTTCAATATCAGTGCCGCCCTTACCTGGTGTTACACCACCGACAATTTTCGTACCGTATTCAATCATTTGTTTTGTATGGAATAAACCTTGAGAACCTGTAATACCTTGAACAATAACTTTTGTATCTTTATTAACTAATACGCTCATTTTTCTCCCCCGCTTTCTATTAGCCCACTAGTGAAACAATTTTTTGTGCACCGTCTGCCATAGATTCTGCTGCAACAATATTTAAGCCAGACTCATTTAAAATTTTCTTACCTAGTTCTACGTTTGTGCCTTCAAGACGTACAACTAAAGGTAACTCAAGACCTACTTGTTTCGTTGCTTCAATAACACCTTCTGCAATAACATCACACTTCATAATGCCACCAAAAATGTTAACGAAGATACCTTTTACATTTTTGTCAGAAAGGATAATTTTGAATGCTTCTGTAACTTTTTCTGCAGTTGCACCGCCACCAACATCTAAGAAGTTAGCTGGGTCACCGTGGTAATGTTTAATGATATCCATTGTAGCCATCGCTAAACCTGCACCATTAACCATACAACCGATATTTCCATCTAAAGGAATGTAGTTTAAGTCGTATTTTGAAGCTTCAATTTCTTTTGAATCCTCTTCATCAAGATCACGAAGCTCTAAAATGTCTTTATGGCGATATAACGCATTAGAATCAAAGTTTAATTTTGCATCTAATGCCATAACTTTACCTTCGCCTGTTGTAACAAGTGGGTTAATCTCAGCGATAGAGCAATCTTTTTCGATAAACGCACGATATAAGCCCATCATAAACTTCACAGCTTGTCCTACAAGCTCTTTTGGAATATTGATGTTAAATGCAATTCGGCGCGCTTGGAAACCTTGCAAGCCTACTGCTGGATCAATATATTCTTTAAAGATTTTTTCAGGTGTTTTTTCTGCTACTTCTTCAATTTCTGTTCCGCCTTCTTCAGACGCCATTAAAACAACTTGAGAAGTTGCACGATCTAAAACTAGACCTACATAATATTCTTTTTTAATATCGCAACCTTCTTCGATAAGTAAGCGTTTTACTTCCTTACCTTCAGGACCTGTTTGATGTGTCACAAGTGTAGTTCCTAAAATGCTTTCTGCATATGTACGAACTTCATCTAAATTTTTCGCAACTTTTACTCCGCCAGCTTTGCCGCGTCCACCAGCGTGAATTTGTGCTTTCACTACACATACATCTGTTCCTAATTCTTTCGCTGCTTCTACAGCTTCTTCTACTGTAAACGCAACCTTCCCGTTCGGAACGCTAACCCCATAGCTTCTAAGGACTGCCTTACCTTGGTACTCATGGATATTCATGGTCCCATCCTCCCCTGTTTTCCTGTTTTACTCGAAAAGTTTTTTAATGTTTAAAAAACATTACATTGCCATTGTATAAGATGATTGGCACGCTGTCTACAATAAAGTGTCAGAAAACTGAAATCGCTTTATTCTTTTTCAAAAATAGTAATGTTTATATGCCAAAATAAAAAAATAAGCTGTATATTTACAGCTTATTTTTGAATCATATCTTTAATTGGTGCGAATGACTTGCGGTGTTCATCTAGTACTCCATGCACTTCAATTGCCTCTAAATGTTGCTTTGTGCCATATCCCATATGTTGCTCAAATCCATATTCAGGATACTTCTCTCCCAGTTCTTTCATCATACGATCTCTCGTTACTTTTGCTATAATGGATGCTGCTGAAATCGAAACACTTTTCGCATCACCTTTAATAATTGATGTTTGCGGAATTGGTGTAGGAAGCTTCATCGCATCAATTAATAAATGTTGAGGTGTACAAGATAAATTTGCAACTGCATCTAACATCGCTTGTTTCGTTGCTTGGTAAATATTAATGTCATCAATAACTTGCGGTGATACAATTCCTACTCCAATTGCAATTGCTTGTACTTTTATTTCATCATAAAAACGCTCACGTTTCGCTTCACTCAACTTTTTCGAGTCATTTAACCCTGGAATATAAAAATCCTCAGGAAGAACGACAGCTGCCGTCACAACAGGCCCAGCCAATGGCCCGCGCCCTACTTCATCAATACCCGCGATATATGTGACCCCTTTTTCACGCAAAGCATTTTCATACTTGGACATTTCAAAAAACTTCTCTTTTTCTTTCTGTTCTAACTCTTTTTGTTTATACCACTTCAAAACGAGCTTTTGAACACCTTTTCGATCATCTTTCATTAACAGCTGAAAGCGATCATCTTCTTCATTCATAATTTCTTTCAATACATTTTCCGCTTCTTTTATCGTCATAGTTTGCATTTATACAAGCTCCTTTTTAAACATATCCAAAAAGAAAAGACGCACAAACGCACGTCTTATACTTCTTCTATTTTTTCCACATCTTCCACTTGCTCTCCAAACTCTTCCGGTGTTTCAAACGTCATTTTTCCAAGTTTGCCACCACGAAGCTCACGAAGCACAAGCTCAGATGTCTTATCATAATCAATCATTCCGCCGCCCATTAAGCATCCTCTATTTTTTCCAATTGCATCGAATAATTCCACAATATCTTCTGGAATCTCATTTAAATTATAGCGTTCTTTCAAGCGTTCTGGATAATGTTTCTCCATAAAACGTAATGCGTAAACAGCTACATCTTGTAAATTTAAAATTGAATCTTTAATTGCACCCGTTGTCGCTAAACGAAGACCCACTAATTGATCTTCAAATTTAGGCCACAGAATACCTGGTGTATCTAACAATTCCATTTCCTTCCCAACTTTAATCCATTGTTGAGCTGTTGTCACACCTGGACGATCTCCTGTTTTAGCAATATTTTTCTTTGCCAATTTATTAATCAATGTAGATTTACCAACATTTGGTATGCCTACAATTAATGCACGAATCGCTCTCGGTCTAATACCTTTTGCAACCATTTTATCAAATTTTTCTTTAACAAGCACTTTACAAGCTGCTGCAATTTCCTTCATACCTTGTCCAGCTTGCGCGTTAATCGAAATTGCCATATGGCCTTTTTCTTTAAAATATGCGATCCATTGTTTTGTTAAACGATCATCCGCCATATCCGCTTTATTTAAAACAACAAGCCTTGGCTTATGTGTAATGATTTCATCAATCATTGGGTTTCGAGATGATAATGGTAATCGAGCATCTACAAGTTCAATTACAACATCAATTAATTTTAATTTCTCCGTTACTTGGCGTCTAGCCTTCGCCATATGCCCTGGAAACCATTGAATTACCATGTTGCCACCTTCTTTTTCATTTATTTCACAATACGTGCGTCTTCTAACGGCCAATATAACATATTAGCTTTACCAATTACTTGATCCATTGAAATCGTACCGATTGAACGGCTATCTTTACTAAAACGACGATTATCACCTAAAACAAATAATTGATCTTTTGGAACGGTTTTCTTGCCTGTCATTTCTTCAAGATTAAAATCATATGTAAGCGGTCCGTCAGCAATTTGCTTTTTCTGCTTGTCTAAATACGGCTCCTCATAAGCCTTTCCGTTAACATACAGTTTATCATTACGATACTCTATTTCATCGCCTGGCAGGCCTATAATGCGCTTAATGTAATCTTTATCTTCTGTTGCTCGAAATACGATAATATCAAAGCGTTTTGGATCTCCAATGTGATAACCAATTTTATTCACAATCATTCGATCACGATCATGTAAAGTAGGTGCCATCGATACCCCGTCTACGAGAATTGGCGCAAAGAAAAACTGTCTAATAACACCAGCTAATACAACAGCAATCAAAATTGCCTTAATCCATTCCCAAAGTGAACTCTTCTCTTTTTTCATGCATTTCCCCTCCACGGTTATGTAAACTGCTCGTATTATACCAAAATTTCATATAGATTGGAAAAAGGGAGCTTGTGCATTTACAAGCTCCCATACATGTCTTATCGAATTTCTTTAATACGTGCTTTTTTACCGCGAAGGTTACGTAAGTAGTATAACTTAGCACGACGTACTTTACCACGGCGAAGTACTTCGATTTTCGCGATTCTTGGCGTGTGAACTGGGAATGTACGCTCAACACCTACACCGTAAGAAATCTTACGAACTGTGAATGTTTCACTGATTCCGCCACCACGACGTTTAATTACAACACCTTCGAAAAGCTGAATTCTTTCACGAGTTCCCTCAACAACTTTTACGTGTACACGTAAAGTGTCACCAGGACGGAATGAAGGAAGGTCAGTTTTTAATTGGCCTTTTGTAATTTCTGCGATTAATTGTTGCATATTAAATTCTCTCCTTTAAACAGATGCTCTTATAAAGTCTTAATAAATTACAGCGGAACATCGTTAATACGGCTACTGATTTCAGTAGCACAAATGTTATAATAGCATATTACTAGGCCTGTTGCAATAGCAAATATATGAAGTTATTACTGCTCTCGCTTTATTTCCTCAAGCCATTTTTTCTCTTGTTTAGATAACTCTCTCTCATCTAACAAATCCGGTCTACGCGTATACGTTCGACGCAAAGATTCCTTATGTCGCCATTCATCAATGTTTTTATGATTCCCTGACATTAATACATCCGGTACCTTCATACCACGAAAATCAGCCGGACGTGTATAATGAGGATGCTCTAATAAACCTGTACTAAACGAATCCTCTACTTGTGAAGCATGATTTCCTAGCACACCTGGCAAGAGACGTACAACACTATCAGTAATAACCATAGAGGCTAATTCTCCGCCCGTTAATACATAGTCACCAATAGAAATCTCATCCGTTACGAGATGCTCACGAATTCGTTCGTCATACCCTTCATAATGCCCACATACGAAGATCAAATGTTCTTCCCCTGCAAGCTCTTCCGCTTTCTTCTGCGTAAATCTTTCGCCCTGCGGACACATTAAGACAACTCTAGGCTTACGCTCTGTCTCTTTCGTCAAATCTTCTACAGCATCAAAAATAGGCTGAGGAGTAAGCACCATACCAGCTCCTCCGCCGTAAGGATAATCGTCTACACTATTATGCTTACTTGTTGTATAATCACGAAAGTTAACAACACGAAGGTTTACCGCTTCTTTTTCTTGTGCCTTCTTTAATATAGAAGATCCAAATACACCGGTAAACATGTCTGGGAACAACGTTAAAATATCAATTTTCATTATAGCAGCCCTTCCATTACATGAATGGTTACTAATTTATTTTCAATATTAACTTGAAGTACAACGTCATCGATATAAGGAATTAAGAGATCTTGACCCTTCGGGCGTTTAATTACCCAAACATCATTTGCACCAGGAGATAGAATCTCTTTGATTGTCCCTAGCGCTTCTCCTTCTTCCGTTACAACACTGCAACCAATAATTTCATGATAGTAGTATTCACCTTCAGCAAGTTCACCTAACTGCTCTTCTGGTACTTTTATTAAAGAACCTTTAAACTTCTCTACTTCATCTACATTGTTATATCCTTCAAATGTTAATAAATCGAATGTCTTATGTTGGCGATGAGAAGTTACCTTCACCGGAAGGTAGTCTGTGCCTTTCTCATTCGATATGTATAACGTGTTTCCTACTTTATATCGCTCTTCTGGAAAATCAGTACGAGAAATAACACGGATTTCTCCTCTTACGCCATGAGTATTTACAATTTTCCCTACGTTAAACCATTTTGTCATAAATAGTATGTCACCCCTGGTTTCTATATAAATTAAGCATCTCCATTTCACAGATGGAACATGCACTCTCTATTTAAATGTTAAAAAAGGGAGAGGAATAACTCCTCGCCCTTTTTTACGTTTATTGAATTTCCAGTGTTACTTTTTCATCATTATGATGTCCCACTGAATACAAGAGCATTCGAATCGCTTTCGCAACTCTCCCTTGCTTTCCAATGACTTTTCCAACATCCTCAGGATGTACAGTTAATCGATACTTTATCTCTCCGTTGCAAAGTTCCTGTGTAACTTTTACATCTTCAGGATAATCGACAAGAGGCTTGACAATCGTCTCGACTAACTTCTTCATAGTCATTGCCTCAATTACTTACCTTGTTTAGATAAGTGGAATTTCTCCATGATACCTTGGTTAGAGAATAAGTTACGAACTGTATCAGATGGTTTAGCACCATTTCCTAACCATTTTAATGCTGCTTCTTCGTTGATCTTAACTTCAGCTGGTTGAGCAACTGGATTGTAAGTTCCGATTTCCTCAATGAAACGTCCGTCACGAGGAGAACGAGAATCTGCAACAACTACACGATAGAAAGGAGTTTTTTTAGCTCCCATACGTTTTAAACGAATTTTAACTGCCATTTATAAAGCACCTCCGAATTTATTTCACACAGATAATTATATTAGCAAAAAGACTATTGCTTTGTAAAGTATTTTTTCTTAACAGAGCCATCTTTTTTTCCTTACATGAATGGAAACTTCAATCCACCTAGTCCTTTTTTCTTACCTTTTTGCATTCCCGTCATCGTCTTCATCATTTTTTTCATGTCATCGAATTGTTTAATTAGACGATTGATTTCTTGTACAGTTGTACCGCTACCTTTGGCAATGCGCTTTTTGCGACTAGCATTGATTATTTCCGGTTGTTCTCGTTCTAATTTAGTCATAGAACGAATAATTGCCTCAATATGCCCAATTTGTTTTTCATCAACTTGTGCATTTTTCAGCCCTTTAATTTTATTTGCACCAGGAAGCATTCCTAACAATTCATCAAGCGGCCCAAGTTGACGCACTTGTCCAAGTTGTTCTAGGAAATCGTCAAGCGTAAACGAAAGCGTACGCATTTTTTGCTCAAGTTCTTTCGCTTTCTCTTCATCAACTGTAGCTTGCGCTTTTTCAATCAATGTTAAGACATCGCCCATCCCTAAAATACGGGATGCCATACGCTCTGGATGGAACGCTTCAATTGCATCTAGTTTTTCACCCATACCAGCAAATTTAATCGGCGTGTTTGTTACAGCCTTAATAGATAATGCAGCACCACCGCGCGTATCACCATCTAATTTCGTTAATACAACACCTGTTAAACCTAACTGTTCATGGAAACTTTGCGCAACATTTACCGCGTCTTGTCCCGTCATCGCATCGACAACAAGGAAAATTTCATCCGGTTTCGCAACTTCTTTAACTTTCGCTAATTCATCCATTAGTTCTTCATCAATATGCAGGCGACCCGCTGTATCGATTAAAACATAATCGTGATGATCTTCTTTTGCTTTTGCAATCGCTTGTTTCGCAATTTCAACAGGACTTACTTGATCTCCTAAAGAGAATACAGGCATGTCCAATTGCTTCCCTAATGTTTCAAGCTGTTTAATCGCTGCTGGACGGTAAATATCCGCTGCAACAAGCATCGGTTTACGGTTATGCTTTTTACGAAGCAAATTCGCAAGCTTACCTGTCGTCGTTGTTTTACCCGCACCTTGCAGACCAACCATCATAATAACAGTCGGTGGCTTATTAGCAACAGCAATTTTGCTTTGCTCTCCGCCCATAAGTTCTGTAAGTTCTTCCTGTACAACTTTAATTACTTGTTGTCCAGGTGTCAAACTTTTCATTACATCTTGTCCGACAGCACGTTCAGACACACGCTTCACAAAATCTTTTACTACTTTAAAGTTAACATCTGCTTCTAAAAGAGCTAGACGAACTTCTCTCATCATTTCTTTCACATCGGCTTCAGAAACTTTTCCTTTGCCGCGGATTTTTTGCATTGTCTGTTGAAGTCGGTCGGCTAATCCTTCAAATGCCATATTGCCGCCCTCCTAATCTAATTTTTCGATAGCTTCAACAACTTGTTTCATTTCTTCATTTACATGCTCTTCTTCGCTGATTAGCTGTTTTAGCTTTGCAACAAGTCGCTGTCGCTCTTGAAACTTTTGAAGTAATACTAATTTTTCTTCATATTCTTCAAGCATCGCTTCAGTCCGTTTAATGTTATCATACACGGCTTGGCGACTTACATCAAATTCTTCCGCAATTTCACCAAGAGATAAATCATCTAGATAATAAAGCGACATATAACTTCTTTGTTTTTGCGTTAACAACGATTGATAAAAATCAAATAAATAGTTCATTCTCGTTGTTTTTTCGAGCATGTTGGATCATCCTTTGTTAAGTGATTTCCCTTTACATGAATTAGTTTACATGTAGTCCAAAAGAGTGTCAAGTTTTTTTCTTAACATCATATATTTTTTATAGAAAAAGAAGCGGAAATACCGCTCCTTTCACTTATACTTCTTCTGTTTCTACTAAGTTCGCAAATAAACCATACACATATTGTTCTGGATCAAACTGTTGCAAGTCATCCATTCGCTCTCCTAATCCAACAAACTTCACTGGTACATCCATTTCGTTACGAATCGCTAATACAATACCACCTTTAGCAGTTCCATCTAACTTCGTTAAAACAATACCAGTTACATTCGTTGCTTCACGGAATGTTTTCGCTTGGCTTAAACCGTTTTGTCCTGTTGTTGCATCAATAACAAGTAATACTTCATGAGGAGCACCTGGTACTTCACGCTCAATTACACGCTTCACCTTCTCTAATTCTTTCATTAAATTTACTTTATTTTGCAAGCGTCCTGCTGTGTCACATAGTAATACATCTACCTTACGTGCTTTCGCAGCTTGTACAGCGTCATACATAACCGCCGCTGGATCAGATCCAGATCCTTGTTTAATCACTTCTACACCAACGCGATCGCCCCATACTTCTAATTGTTCAATCGCTCCAGCACGGAATGTGTCTCCTGCCGCTAATAGGACTGACTTACCTTCTGATTTAAACTTATGCGCCAGTTTACCAATTGTCGTCGTTTTTCCTACACCATTAACACCAACAAATAAAACAACCGTTAATTGGTCCTCTTGCATATTAATTTCGTTACTAAAATCGCTGTCGCCTTTGTAAATTCCTACTAGTTTTTCTGAAATAACAGCTTGTACTTCTTTTGGATCTTGAATGTTACGACGTTGTACTTCTTCTTTCAATTGGTCAATTAATTCCATTACCGTCGCAACGCCAACGTCTGCACCGATTAAGATCTCTTCTAACTCTTCGAAAAAATCTTCGTCCACTTTACGGTAACGATAAACTAAATCATTCACTTTATCCGCAAATGAATTTCTCGTTTTTTCTAATCCTTGTTTAAATTTCTCTGTAACTGTATCCGTTTGTTTTGAAATTTTTTCTTTTAGTTTTTTAAAAAAACTCATACTTTCCCATCCTTCCTATTCACTTGCAATAAGTTCTTCTCCGGCGTCTAAACGAACCGAAACAAGTTTAGATACCCCTGATTCTTGCATTGTTACACCGTACAACACATCAGACTCTTCCATTGTACCTTTTCTATGTGTAATTACAATAAACTGCGTCTCATTACTGAATTTCTTTAAATACTGTGCAAAACGAGCTACATTCGCCTCATCAAGGGCTGCCTCTACCTCATCTAGTACACAGAATGGTACTGGGCGTACTTTTAAAATACCAAATAAAAGCGCAATTGCTGTTAAAGCACGCTCTCCACCTGAAAGTAAACCTAAGTTCTGCAGTTTCTTCCCTGGCGGTTGTGCTACAATATCAATACCCGTATTTAGTAAATCCTCTGGATTAGTCATTACTAAATCCGCTCTACCGCCTCCAAATAATTCAGAGAATACCGATTGAAACTCCATTCTAATGCCTTCAAACGTAGTAGAAAAGCGTTTTTTCATTTCTTCATCCATTTCGGTAATAAGCTGGTGCAATGTCGCTTTCGCTTCTTCTAGGTCGTCTCTCTGCTCTAGTAAGAATGTATGACGCTCCGCTACACGTTCATATTCATCAATTGCCCCTAGGTTCACTGTACCTAACTCTTCTATAGATAATTTGATTAATTTTACTTTCTTACGCGCATCTTCTGCAGGCATTGTCATTGTATATTTTAGTTTTGCCGCTTCAAATGAAATCGTATATGTTTCACGTAAATGTTGTAATCTATTTTCCAACTCTACATCAAGTCGATTTATTCTCACTTCTTGATCTTTCAACATTTCAAGAATATATTTATGTTTACCTGTCGTTTCTTTCAAATTGCGCTCTAAATGTTCTACCCTCTCTTGCAACGATACACGTTGTTCACGACGAGAGCGAATTAATTCTGAAGTTTGATTACGATCATATGCTTTCTTCTCAATCATATTCGTAATTTGCTCTTCACCACTTGAATTAGATGTCATTTCTTGTTTTAAGAACGCTAAATCCTCTTTCGTTTTTACAAGTGTCGCATCCGTTTCTTCTTTTTCCTTCGTCAATCGTTCAACTTTTTCTTTTTGATTAAATAAGCGTTGTTGCTTTTCAGCTACCAGCACTTTTAACTCCGTCATTTCTTTTTGAACTTTTTCTTTCGAAGAATGTTGCTCACTTTTTTGTTTTGTTAAAGCTACAATTTTACTATCTAACTTAGTGATATCAGCTTGAAGATTCGTTAAAATCCCTTCTAACTCCTCTTTACGCCCTTGCATTTTTACTCGATCTTGTAAAAACCCTTCAATCTCTAAATCATAAATAGACAATCGATCATTAATACGATGTTCTTCTAATTCTAGACGATTAATCTCTTCTCTTAATTTCTGCTCATCTACACGATCTACTTCTACAGTTTGCCTTAGTTCGCGTATTTTCACTTCTTTTTCTTGAATCTCTTGTTTTACTGCTTTAACAAAGTTTTCTAACTTCATTGTTTTTTCTTCCATATCAGTTAACTTGCGAGTCCACTCTTCCAGTTCACGTTGGCGTCCTAATAAAGAAGATTTCGCTTGCTTTACCGCCCCACCAGTCATAGAACCGCCAGGATTCACTACATCACCTTCGATTGTTACAATGCGATAACGGTATTGCAGTTGTTTCGCCAACTCATTTGCTCCGCGTAAATCTTTCGCAACAATAACCGTACCTAATAAATTTGAAACTACATTTTCATATTTATTGTTGTACTGCACAAGTTCTGCCGCCACACCTACAAACGATGGGTGTTGATTTGCAATGCGTAATTGCTCAAATGATAAAGACCTGCTTTTAATAACAGCTTGCGGTAAAAACGTTGCACGTCCATGTTTATTTTGCTTTAAAAATGCTATCGCATTACGAGCATGCTCCTCTGTTTGTACAACAATATGCTGCATCGCTGCACCTAGAGCAATTTCCATTGCAACTTCGTATTCTTTCGGTACCGTTAACAGTTCCGCAACAGCACCCTCGATACCTTGCAACCTATTTTCTCTAGCTTTCAATACTTCACGTACACCTTGATAGAATCCAGAATAATCTTCTTGCATCTCTTCAAGCATTTCTTTTCGAGAACGTGCCTGTTGCACAAATTGATATGCTTGATACAGTTTTGTTTCATTTTCACTATACTGCGTCTTACATTTCCCAAGCGCCGCCTCTGTCTTCTGTATGTTTGAGAGAATGCCAGCTACTTTTTCTTTCGCTTGTTCGTAACTTTCTACAAGTTTCGTCTTTTTCGCTGTAATTTCCATACGCATTTCTACATATTTCGCATTCTCTTCATCTAGACGCTCGTTTTTAGACGTTTGCTGTTTAGATTGTTCTTCAATCATAGATAATTCATTACGATGACTAGCTTGTTGATTTAAAAGCTCAATATAGTCACCTTTTAAATTCTCAATCTGTTCCTCTAAATTGTCAGCAAAAGTAGCAAGCAGTTGCTCATTATCATGCAATTTTTGCTCCAACTCTTTTACTTCATTCACAAATTGCATTAAAGCTTCTGTACTTGACTCAATCTCACCATCGTAACTTTTAGTTTTCTCTGTTAATTCAACAATTAACTGCTCAAGTTGCGCACAATGCGTCGTAGCATTTTGCTTTCTCTCTTTTAACAACTCGCGCTGCCCTTCAAGTTTTTCTAGCTCTTTACTAGAAAGAAGAAGTACTTCTTGCAACGAGTCTACAGACTCATCTACCGCTTGTAATTGTCCTCGTAATTCCTCAAGCTCTTCTTCACTTTTTTGTAAATTCGTTGACATTTTAGCTTCTTCGTTTTTATTATGCCCAAACTGATTTCGAAGCGCTTCCCATTTCTCGTGCAATTCTTCAATTTCATGGACAATAAGCGCAGCTTCTACTTTCTCTAATTCTTCTTTATTCTCAAGATAATCTTTCGCAATAGAAGCTTGTCTTTCTAAAGGTTCTACTTGACTACTTAATTCATGAATTATATCTTGTACACGATTTAAGTTTTCTTGTGTTTCTGCTAATTTCCCTTCAGCTTTCTTTTTGCGAAGTTTGTATTTTAGTACGCCTGCCGCTTCTTCAAATACACCTCGACGCTCTTCTGACTTACTACTTAAAATCTCTTCCACTTTCCCCTGGCTAATAATTGAAAAAGCTTCTCTTCCCATACCAGAGTCCATAAATAAATCGATAATATCTTTCAATCTACATGATTGTTTATTAATATAAAAATCACTATCACCTGAACGAGATACACGACGTGTTACACACACCTCATTGTATTCAATTGGTAAACGTTGATCTTCATTATTTAAAGTTATTGTTACTTCAGCAACATTAACCGCTCTCCTCGTATCACTGCCTGCAAAAATAATATCCTCCATCTTTGCACCACGTAATGATTTTGCAGATTGTTCACCAAGTACCCAGCGAATTGCATCAGTAATATTACTTTTCCCGCTTCCATTAGGTCCTACTACAGAAGTTACACCTGGGACAAAATCAACAGATACACGCTCAGCAAAAGACTTAAACCCTGCTATTTCTAATCTTTTTAAAAACACGAAAGGCCTTCCTCCTATTCTCCGTCGTTATAAATGTTCTCTATACAAAAACAAGTATTATACGGATTTACCTTCTTTTTCATTATAAACAAAAAGAAAGTTTCATTCTATGCACAAGGAATCCCCCTCATTCAAAGGGGGATTCCTTATAGTTGTTCTTTTAATTTTTTCAATGCTTCTGCAGCAGCTTGTTGCTCTGCTTCTTTTTTCGACTTACCACTACCAAGACCTAAAGCTACGTTATTTAACGTAACACGTGACACAAATTCTCGATTGTGAGCTGGTCCTTTTTCTTGCAAAATTTGATACTCAACATTGCCACTGCCATCACGCTGAATCAATTCTTGCAACTGACTCTTATAATCCATCACATGAGAAAAAGCACCCTCATTAATTTTCGGATATACAATTTCTTTTAAGAATTCCCAAACTGTTTCTAGCCCTTGATCAAGATAAAGGGCACCAATAAACGCTTCAAAGACATCCGCTAATAAAGCTGGTCGTTCACGTCCACCTGTCATTTCTTCACCTTTTCCTAATAAAACAAGGCTACCAAATGACAATTCGTTCGCAAAACGAACAAGAGATGGCTCACATACAATAGCTGCACGTAGTTTTGTTAACTCTCCTTCGCTCATTGTCGGATATTTTTGAAACAGATACTGCGATACAGTCAGTTCCAATACTGCATCTCCAAGAAATTCAAGACGCTCATTATCTTCATGCGGTTTTTTTCGATGCTCATTCACATACGATGAATGCGTAAATGCTTGAATCAATAATTTTTCATCTGTAAACGTAATACCTATCTTTTCTTGAAACACTTTAAATGCTTCACGATATTTTGTTTCGTATTTTTTTTCTCTATATTTTCGGTACGGCATAGGTCCCTCCAGATATAAGCCAGAAAGCCCCGCTAAAAAACGGGACTTCACTTAAGCATTATAGATGACTCTCTATGTAAGTCACAGCATCGCCAACAGTAGCAATCTTTTCAGCATCTTCATCAGAAATTTCCATTTCGAATTCATCTTCTAATTGCATTACAAGTTCTACTACATCTAGGGAGTCTGCTCCTAAATCTTCCTTGAAGCTTGCAGCTGGTACTACCTCAGTCTCTTCTACTCCTAAACGATCAACGATGATTTTTGTTACGCGCTCTAAAACATCTGCCATTCCATTCACCTCCCCTCAAATATTATATTAAATATTGACCAAAAAAACTAGGTGAAATCGATTCTTTTATTACATTACCATACCGCCATCAACATTTAACGTTTGACCTGTAACATATTTGCTTTGATCAGAAGCAAAAAACGTTACAGCATTCGCGATATCTTTCGCTTCACCAAATTGAGCAGCTGGAATAACTTTTAACATTTCGGCTTTAATATTCTCATCTAGTACATCCGTCATATCAGTCGCAATAAATCCCGGCGCAATTGCATTCACTGTAATATTTCGACTTGCTAACTCTTTTGCAGATGTTTTTGTTAATCCAATAACACCCGCTTTAGCAGCAACATAGTTAGCTTGTCCTGGGTTTCCTATAACACCAACAACCGAAGCGATGTTTATAATTCTACCGTGACGTTGACGCATCATATAACGAGATACTGCTTTTGTACATAAGAATACACCTTTTAAGTTTGTATTAATAACTGTATCCCATTCTTCTTCTTTCATACGCATTAATAAATTATCTTTCGTTACACCAGCATTATTTACAAGAATATCAACTTGTCCAAATGTATCTACTGTTTGTTTCACCATATTTGTAACATCATCAGCATTTGCAACATCTGCTCTTACCGCAATTGCATCAGAACCTAATTTTTTAATTTCATCTACTACTTCATTTGCTTTTTGTTCATTACCAGCATAATTTACTACTACATTTGCCCCTTGTTTCGCTAAATCAATCGCAATCGCGCGACCAATTCCACGTGAAGCGCCAGTTACTAATGCTACCTTCCCTTTTAACATCAGTTTTCTCCTCTCAAATTTGAAATGGTATCTTTTAATGTCTCTTCATCGTATATCGCATATGCTTTTACTGATGAATCAATTGACTTCATAAGTCCAGCAAGTACTTTTCCAGGTCCAATTTCAATAAATGTATCTACTCCCTGGTTCACCATATATTCAATAGACGGGTACCATAATACAGGCGAATAAAGCTGTTCGATTAACTTTTCTTGAATGTCTGCACCACGTGTAATAACTTCCGCCGTAACATTTGCAATAACAGGAATATTCGTGTCATGAATTGTAATTTCATTTAAAACACTTTGGAACTTCTCAGCTGCCGGCTTCATAAGTGAAGAATGGAATGGCCCACTTACTTTTAGTGGAATCGCTCTCTTTGCACCATTTTCCTTCGCTCTTTGAGAAGCAACCTCTACGCCTTGCTTCGTTCCAGAAATCACAATTTGCTTCGTACTATTCATATTAGCGATTTGCACTGCATATCCTTCACTTGTTACTTCTTCTGTAACTTGTTTCAGCATATGTGGGTCAGCACCTAATATAGCTGCCATTGCGCCTTCCCCGCCCGGAACAGCTTCTTCCATATATTCGCCACGTTTCCTTACAGCATATACAGCATCTTCAAAAGTTAATGCACCAGCTGCTACAAGAGCACTATATTCACCTAAACTATGACCAGCGACAAAGTCAGGTGTAATGTCATACTCTTTCAAAGCTGTCAAAATAGCAAAACTCGTTGTTAATAATGCAGGCTGCGCATTTGTTGTTAATGTAAGCTTTTCCTGCGGTCCTTCAAAAATCACTTCTGAAAGTGAATCTTCCAACACCTCATCTGCTTTTGCAAACACTTTTGCAACCTCTTTATTATTCTCTGCTAATTGTTTACCCATTCCAACTGCCTGTGAACCTTGGCCCGGAAAAAGAAATGCTATTTTTCCCATTTCAAATCCTCCTCTTATTGGAGTGACTCTTTCTCCATTACGCTTGAAATCGTAGGAATTACTTCTTTCGCTACCATTTCTCTCGTTTGACGAATCGCACTAAATATCGACTGATCATTAGAAGAACCGTGAGCCTTAATGACAGGTGCTTTCAATCCAAATAATGCAGCTCCTCCATACTCCGAATAATCCATTTTATCTTTTAATACCATAAGTTTTGGCTTTAATACCGCCGCTGCTAATTTGCTCGTAAATGAACTCATTAACTGTTCTTTCAACATAGAGAATAGCGCAAGTGCTGTTCCCTCTAATGATTTCAACGCTACATTCCCTGTAAAACCATCACATACAACAACATCTGCTACACCTTGCAATAAATCTCTTGATTCAACGTTCCCCACGAAATTAATTGGCGCATCTTTAAGCATTGCAAATACTTGCTTTGAAAGCTCGTTTCCTTTTCCATCCTCTGTTCCAACGTTTAATAGTCCAACGCGAGGATTTTCAATTCCTCTTACCTTCTCAGCATAAACAGATCCCATTACTGCATATTGATATAAATGAATTGGTTTTGCATCAACATTTGCTCCAACATCTAACATAACAAAACCTTTTCCATCTACAGTTGGCATTGTAGGCGATAAAGCTGGTCTCTCAATTCCTTCCATACGACCGACTACAAATAATCCAGCTGCCATTAAAGCTCCTGTACTACCTGCGGATATACAAGCGTCTGCTTCTCCATCCTTTACTTGTTGTGCCGCAAGCACCATTGAAGCTTGTTTTTTTCGACGAACCGCTCTTACTGGTTCCTCCGTTGATTCTATTTTTTCGTCTGTATGAAGAATAGTAATTCGTTCATCACTCGTTAAGTATTGACGAATTTCCTCTTCTTTCCCTACTAACGTAATATGTAAATCAGAATATTCCTTAATAGCTTTCATTGCCCCTAATACTACAGCCTTTGGAGCGTGATCTCCGCCCATTGCATCTATTGCGATTTTCATAAGTTGTTACCTTCCTCACTATAATTACTAGATCGATACATTTCAAAAGTGCCTGTAAAAACAAGTTCTTCTCCAACGAAGCTACGCACTTTGACAACCGTCCGTCCTTTATCATTCTCTACATCTTCAACGCGCGCTTTTGCAACAACACGCTCTCCTAATTTTACAGGGCGAATGTATCGAATGGTAGACTTTGCAGTTAAAGCTAATTCTTCATCAATAACCGCAACAGCTAGTGAGTTTGCTTGCGCAAACAGATGATGCCCACGAGCGATTTGATTTCTTTTAAATACATGTTCTATCTTTACTTCAAAGATAGAGATTGCATGTCTATCTAATTCAATATCAATAATTTCTCCAACAACCTCTTCTAACGGTAAAGATTTCACATCTTCTTCATGTTGCTTTGTAGCTACATGTTTAATTCTCTCTCTTAATTCAGGAATAGACAATTCCATACGATCAAGTCGTACCGTTTGTATACTCACTTGAAATTTTTCCGCTAAATCTTCATCCGTAATAAAAGGATTTGATTCGATTGTTTGTTGTAATAACTCTTGTCTTTCTTTTTTACTTCTTCTTTTTTTCATACCGCACCATCCATTTTTATGACTAGGTACTAACAGTAGTATATAATCATTAAAAGTAGAATGCAACAAAAACTTTTGTTGACTCCCTTTAATCGAGCTTCTCTCCTTGGAACACACCTGTCCCATCAAGATACGTACGCAAGGCAGCATACTGATCATTGTGCCAAAACGCTTCTGAATCTACTAGTATCGCCGCATCTTGCCTTGCCGTTTCTAACGCTCGATAATCATGTACCATGTCAGCAACCTTAAATTCTGGTAAGCCACTTTGCTTACTCCCAAAGAAATCTCCAGGACCTCGTAATTCTAAATCTTTTTCTGACAATACAAATCCATCATTTGTTTCAGTCATTATGCGCATTCTTTCTTTCCCTGTTTCTGATTTAGGGTCTGCTATTAATAAACAATATGATTGTTCACTACCACGGCCGACACGCCCTCTAAGCTGATGAAGCTGCGATAAACCGAAACGTTCTGCATCATAAATAACCATTACAGTCGCATTCGGTACGTTCACACCTACTTCAACAACTGTTGTCGATACAAGAATTTGTACTTTATTTTCACTAAACTGTCCCATTATCTCTTCTTTTTCCTGAGACGATAATCTCCCATGCATCAATCCAACTTGGCATTTCCCTTGGTAATGATGCGTCAGCATACTATGTAAATCGATAGCATTTTGCACATCAAGTTTCTCAGATTCTTCAATTAGAGGACAAATAACGTATGCCTGTCTTCCTTTTTTTATCTCCTTTTCAACGAAACCGAGAACGCGATCTAACATATCATGTTTTGCCCAGTATGTTTCAATCACCTTTCTACCTGCTGGCATCTCATCGATTATCGAAACATCCATCTCTCCAAATGCAGTAATTGCAAGCGTACGCGGAATTGGTGTCGCTGTCATAAATAATACATCTGGACTTTCACCTTTCTCCCGTAAAACTCGGCGCTGCGCTACACCAAATCGATGCTGTTCATCTGTAATAACGAGACCCAACCTATGAAATATAACTTCATCTTGAATTAAGGCATGCGTTCCAACAAGAATATCTATTTCTCCTTGTTCTAACTTCGCTAAAATTTCTCGACGTCTCGCCCCTTTAACAGAACTTGTTAACAGTTCCACCTTCATACCAAAATGCGAAAACGTTTCAGCAAGCGACTGATAATGTTGCTCAGCTAAAATTTCTGTAGGAACCATTAAAGCACCTTGATAATGAGCTAATTTCGATGCATAAAGACCAATCGCAGCAACAACTGTTTTCCCAGAACCAACATCACCTTGCAATAGTCGGTTCATCCGATAAGGAGATGTCATATCTTTCAAAATTTCATCTACAACTCGGCGCTGCGCACCCGTTAATGGAAACGGCAGTGCATCGATAAATTCTTGTAATTCTGCTGACGGAATCTCTTTCTTCGTCCCTTTTGAATTTTCCCTCTCCATTTTCCGGAGCGTTTGCATTTTCAGCTGAAATAAGAAAAATTCTTCATATACAAAACGGCGACGCGCTTGCTTCAAATCTTCCTGTCCTACCGGAAAATGCAATGCCCTGAGCGCTTCATATCTTGGTAATAATTTATATCGCCCTAACAAACCATCCGGTAACACTTCGACTATAGAATCTCCATATTCCTTTAACGCTTGAGCAATAAAACGACGCATCTGTTTTACTGTAAGTTTCCCCTTTACTGAATAAACAGGTTCCACTTCTTGTTGACGTACAACCGGTCCAAAATGAAGTTCTGATACAGCAATTGTTTGACGATGTTGATCCCATTTACCAGTAATCGTTATCGTTTCATCTAACTTTAATTTTTGCTTATAGTAAGGCCTATTAAAACATACCGCCGTAATTAAATAACGACCGACGAGAACACGAACTGTTAAACGCGATTTCTTCTTACCATAATATTGCAGCAAAGGAGCACTATGAACCTTCCCTTCAACCGTTACACGTTCATCATGCTTTACTTCAGCAAGATCTTTCATCGCATAATCTTCATAACGGTACGGAAAATGTTCTAATAGATGAGAAACTGTATAAATACCCATCTCATGTAGTAACTCAGATGTTTCTCCTCCGATCCCCTTTACATCCGTAACAGGAACTTGTACAACATCATTCAAGATTCTCACACCCCGTCACATTATTTTCTTTATTGCATTTTATTTGAGTACCAATTAGCATCTGTAATCGCTCTCTTTCACCTTATATATTCTATCATAGGCATTCTAAGAGAAACTACTCAAATCCCTTATATAAAACAAGTAAAAAAGAGCCTCACTATTAGCAGCAAGGCTCTTTTCTCTCTTCAATATGCTAGCCTTTTGAATAAAAACTAGTAATAAACTTCATATTACTACTTCTTATCCATTAGCAAGTAAGTAATCCATTTATTTTCAAAACGAATCTTATCTTATTCTACAGAGAAGATGAAAGAATACACTGGTTGGTTTCCAGCATGTACTTCTACTTCTGCATCTTCAAATTTCTCTTCTACAAATTCAACTAACTCCGCTACTTCTTCATCAGTTGCATCTTCCCCTTGTAGAATCGTTACGATTTCAGAATCTTCATCAATAAGCGCTTCTAGTAATTGCTTCGCAGCTCCTACTTTTTCAGCATTTGTAGATACAATTTTCCCATCTGCAATACACATGAAATCATCTTTTTGAATTGCTACACCATCAATTTCCGTATCACGTACAGCATACGTAATTTGACCTGTTTTCACATGAGATAAAGCTTCTTGCATGTTTTCTTCATTCTCTTCTAACGTTCCAACTGGGTTAAATGCTAACATTGCTGCCATACCTTGAGGAACTGTTTTCGAACGAACAACAATAACTTCTTGATCTACAACTGATGCCGCTTGTTCTGCTGCCATTACAATATTTCCGTTATTCGGTAAAATAATGATTTTTTCAGCATTTGCTTCTTCAATTGCCTTCACGATATCCTCCGTACTTGGATTCATCGTTTGACCACCTTCGATAACTTTCGTTGCGCCGATGCTCTCAAATAAAGTTTTAATACCAGATCCCATAGCTACAGTTACGATACCATATGGTTGTTTTTCTTTCGATTGAGCTGGTTGCTCAGGAACCATAGTAGGTTCATCTAACAAAGCAGTATGCTGTTCACGCATATTTTCTACTTTAATCTTAATTAAACTACCGTATTTTTGCCCGTAGTTCATAGCGTCTCCAGGATGTTCTGCATGGATATGAACTTTTACAATTTCATCATCAGACACAACTAGTAGAGAATCACCATATACACTAATATCTTCACGGAATTTTTGTTCAGAGAAATTATGCTCTTTCACCTTTTCAGCCTCTAATTTCACCATGAACTCCGTACAATATCCATACTTAATATCTTCTGTACTCAATTGGCTTTGTACACTACGGTGATGTTCTGCGCGTACCATTTCATTCATAGATGGTTGCGTCGGTGCATCAGAAGAAATCGTTTCTCCTTTTAAGTCAGCTAAAAACCCTTCGTATACCACTACAAGACCTTTACCACCGCTATCTACAACGCCAACTTGTTTTAATACAGGTAATAAATCTGGCGTACGATTTAACGATGCGTTTGCTTCTTTCACAACGTCTTCCATAAACAAAACAAAGTCGCGCTGTTTTTTCGCAACTGTTACTGCATATTTACCCGTTTCTCTTGCAACCGTTAAAATCGTTCCTTCAATCGGTTTCATAACCGCTTTATAAGCCGCCTCTACTCCAGCTTCTAGTGCTGCAGCAAAATCAACTGTTGTTAATTCTTCTTTTTGTTCAATGGATTTAGAGAAACCACGGAACAACTGAGATAAAATAACTCCAGAGTTACCACGAGCTCCCATTAATAATCCTTTGGCTAAACTTACGCCGACTTTACCAGCATGCTGTGAAGGATTTGCTTTCACTTCACGCGCACCTGAAGTCATAGATAAGTTCATGTTTGTACCGGTATCGCCATCTGGAACTGGAAATACGTTTAATGCATCAACAAGCTGAACATTATTTGTTAAATTATTCGCTCCTTGCATGATCATTTGTGATAAACGTTTTCCATCAATTTTTTGAATTGACACAGATTTTCCTCCTTAATGCACATTACAAGTTTATTACTTTAACTCCTTGTACGTAGATGTTTACAGAATCTACTGCTAGTCCTACAGTTTGATCTAATGTATATTTCACTTTCGTCTGCACATTATGTGCCACTTCTGAAATTTTCGTACCATAGCTCACAATAATATACATATCAATATGTACTTCATCTTCATCTTTACGAACAATAACACCTCTAGTGAAGTTTTCTTTTCGTAAAATGTCTGTTAATCCATCTTTTAACTGATTTTTTGATGCCATACCTACGATACCGTAGCAATCTACCGCGGCACCTCCAGCAATTGTTGCAATTACATCTGTACTAATATCAATTTGACCGTACTTCGTTTTAATTTCAATTGACATCTCGTTTCCCCCTTCATAAATGGTGAAAGTGAGCTAGACTACTTTAGTTACTATCATATAATCTTTTTAAAGAAAATTCCATCGTTCTTTCTTTTCACTCTCATATTTTATGTTTTAAATTACACTTTTTTATGATGAGCAAAATAGTCCATTGTTATTATACAACATGTACCACTATAATATGTCAAGCAATTTTTATGGATTTCAACTTTTCTTCATTGACATATAGTGTCAAGTAAATTTTCTTGATTTCTTTTTTCTACGGTGTTGCATTCTCTTTTTAGTTGTGTTAAATTATAGTAGTGTTTTTAGCATCGCATAAAAGACTAACATTGAAAAATTACGTATGGTAAGGTATCAAGGGAGGGAAATATAAATGGCTCGTGTTTGTGCTATTACTGGAAGAAAAGCTCGTTCTGGTAACTCTCGTTCTCACGCAATGAACGCTACAAAACGTAAGTGGGGCGCTAACCTTCAAAAAGTTCGCGTACGCATCGACGGAAAAGTTCAACGTGTTTACGTTTCTGCTAGAGCATTAAAATCTGGCAAAATCGAACGTGTTTAATAATAAAAAAAAGAGCCGATAGGCTCTTTTTTTACTATAACAATGGAAAAAGCACCGGTGATAGGTGCTTTTTTTAATCTTTTTTGAAGGTATTTAACATTGCACGAACAATTCCACCAAGAAATTTAGGTAACTTAATTGTATAAAATCTCATGGTTTCCCTCCTAATCCCCATTACTCCACTTGGTCACTATATGATGTAAGGAGCAAAATTGTTTCTTCAATCAGTGCTTCTTATCAACATTAATATGCCAGAAGTAAATGAAAAAGTACCTTTTTCCTCAACGAGTTCGTTACTAATACAAAGTGTTGATCCCCACTCTATTGTTTTATTAGTAAGCGGGTACTTAAAACCAAACAATGTAATCCCTTCCACTATTTCAGTAACTGGTACAAAAGATACATAAGGAAAATTTTTATTTTCTTCAATTATATGTGTACCCACTTTTTTAACTGTTATTTCATTTTTATTGTCCACAATACACATTTCTATCTCTACTTCTAACCCTTTTAAAAGCATCTGTATATTTGCCAAACCGTGATCAAGCCTTCCACCGGTAGCACCAAAAATACGAATTAGTGCCGGCTTCTGTCCTAATGCCCAGTTAATTGCAATTTCTAAATCCGTTTGATCTTTTTCTCGTGGAACAATATGTAATTCGTTCGTTTGCTGTCCCATCCATACTAATTCTTCTTCGGTAACTGAATCGTAATCTCCAAACGCAACAGCCGGTGTAATCCCTTTCTTTAATAGACGGTATACTCCCCTATCAACCGCTGCCCACACTACTTCCTCATCCTCATATCGAGCAAAATCTGCACAATATTCCGAAGGTCCTCCTGCCAAAATATGAATAATCATTTTTTCTTCCCCTTCCATTGTAAAAAGGCAATCTGCCATTCGGTAGATTGCCTTTTTACATATTTTTACGCTATCCTATGAATACCTTACTAGGATAAAGTTCATCACTACCCACGAATTACGCGAATTGCTTCACCGCGGTCTTTTTGATTGTATACTGCTGATCCAGCTACAAGTACATTTGCTCCTGCTTCCACACAAAGTCTTGCTGTTTCAGCATTTACACCACCATCAACTTCAATTTCTACTTCTAGATTGCGCTCTTTCACCATGTCTGCAACTTGTTTAATTTTCGGTAATACAGAATGGATAAACTTCTGTCCACCAAATCCAGGGTTTACTGTCATAAGTAATACCATATCTATATCTTCTAATACATGCTCAATTACTGAAACTGGCGTATGTGGATTTAATACAACGCCCGCTTTAATACCATGAGATTTAATTAACTGAATTGTACGATGTAGATGTGGACACGCCTCTACGTGAACAGTAATAATATCCGCTCCCGCTTGTGCGAAAGTCGGGATATAGTTATCAGGATTTTCAATCATTAAATGTACATCTAATGGTAATGATGTAATTGGACGGATAGCTTCTACAATTAACGGTCCAATCGTAATATTTGGTACGAAATGTCCATCCATTACGTCAACGTGAATGTAATCCGCTCCGCCCTTTTCTACATCTTTAATCTCTTCCCCTAATTTTGAAAAATCTGCTGATAAAATCGATGGTGCAATTTTAATCATAACTAATACCTCGGCTTTCTCTCTCTAATTTCTTCTACGAATTGTTTATAGTTCTTATAGCGATATTCTGTAATCTTCCCTTCTTCAACCGCAGCTTTCACCGCACATTTCGGTTCAGAAAGATGTGTACACCCTCTAAATTTACAGTATTGGCTCGCTTCTTTCAACTCTGGAAAACAATATGTAAGATCTTCTACTTCTATATCAATGAAATCTAGTGAACTAAAACCCGGTGTATCTGCTACTAGTCCACTCCCAATTGCAATTAATTCTACATGTCTTGTCGTATGCTTCCCGCGTCCTAAATGGGAGGAAATATCATTTGTTTTCAGCTCTAATTCTGGACGTAGCACATTAAGCATTGAAGATTTCCCCACACCAGATTGACCCGCAACGACAGAAACACAATTTTCTAAGTATGGTTTTAATATATCAATACTTTCTGACGTATTAATAGAAGTAAATAAAACATCATAACCCATCTCACGATAATCATTCGCATAAGCTTCAACAGTTGCTTTCATCTTTTCATCTACTAAATCCATCTTGCTAATACAAATAATTGGCTTAATGTTATGATATTCAATCAGCACTAAAAATCGATCTAACAGTCCAGGATTAAAATCTGGTTCTACTGCAGAGAACACAAGGATCGCTTGATCGACATTAGCAATAGGAGGTCTAACAAGTTCATTTTTTCGATCAAACACTTCAAGCACATAACCTTCAGTTGGATTATCTGCCTGAAAAACAACTTGGTCTCCTACAAGTGGTGTAATTTTATTTTTTCTAAATACACCTCGTCCACGACATTGCGTAACCCCTTCTTCATGCTGCACGTAATAAAACCCACTTAAAGCTTTTATAATTTTTCCTTCTGGCATAGAATTCTCCTTTTTTGTATAAGGTGATGCTGAATTTAAAAATGAATGGATTTAAATTTTCTAAATAACGATTTCAAAACCTACCATATATACTTTCGCTAATATACATTAAATTTCCCATTAAATGCAAAAAAATATTTACAGCTGCATCACGTTACTAGCTTTTTGAATCATATATTTTTGCCTGCTATACCGTCCACTTTGTAGACAGCATAACAGGCAATAATAATAAGTAGACTTTCACTATTATTGAGTTGGATATGGTACTTCTTTATCAATAATCGTTACTCCATCTCGTACAATTTTATAGTGTCCCTTTGAACCTTCTTGAATTACAAATTCTAAAGAAATAGTCGCTGATTCAGTAATTGTTCTCGTTTCAACCGGTCTATCCATTTTTTGCTGCATGTCTTCTTTATAAATTTCTATTGTTTGCGGCTTTTTTTCACCTGTTACAGCAGGCTCATATGGGATAGAGATATTGTCCAATTTTACCGTTTTAGTCACTTTAGGCTTTTGACCATCAGAGATAATAATAGTTACTTTATCTCCCTCTTTTAATGGTGTACCTGGTTTTGGAAATTGCGAAATTACAAGTCCTTTTTCGACTGTATCTGAATACTCTCGTTTTATATCTGACGTTAGTTTTCTCTCATTCAAATAACCAGTTACACTATTTTCAGTCCACCCTGAAAAGTCACCTGGTCTAATTTGATAAGGACCTTTACTTACCCAGATTTTCAGTTCTTGCTCCGCTTCTATAACCATTTGATCAGGCGTCGGAATTTGCTCTACAATTTCACCTTTCGGCTTATCATTTTCAATATAATTTACTGTAACTTGTTTATATTTTTCTTCTAACTCAGCTTTTACACTCTCAAAGTTTTGCCCTGTGAAATTCGCCATCTTACTTTTCTTTTTCCCACCTGATTGATAGATAGTAATTTTAGCGTTTTCTTTTACGACTCTTCCTGCTACAGGGTCCGTTTTTATTACATCCCCAACTTCAACATCATCTGTATATACAATATTAGGCTCCGTCACCTCAAAGCCCTTTTCTACTAATGTATTTACAGCTGTCGTGTATTTCATACCAGCCACATCAGGAACTTTCACATCTTTCGGAATAAATAATCCTGGAATAACCGTAAGCGCTAATGTTATTCCTATTGCTAAAAATAAAAATGTTGAAATTAAAACTTTAAGCCACTTGTTACTCCGTTTTTTCTTCTTATCTAACTCAGCTGCTTCTGCTCTTATCGGTTCTTCCACCTTACTCCCTTTTAAAACAATCGTTTCATCACTTACATTTTCAAATAATTGTTCTTGTTGAATAATCGGAATCGCTTTCGTCGCTTCCATATCTTCTGGTATGTAAAACGGTTGCTCATTTATCCTCTCTGGATATAGCGCAGTTTCAATATCTCGCTTCATCGCATTGGCAGATTGATATCGATGGAACGGATCTTTTGCAGTTGCTTTTAATATAATATTTTCAACACTTTGCGGAATATTTTCATTCCATCTTTTTGGTGATGGGATTTCACTTTGTAAATGTTTTAAAGCTATAGCAACAGCAGATTCGCCAGAAAACGGTTGTCTTCCTGTTAACAATTCAAACATAACTATCCCAAGAGAATAGATATCTGATTGTTTATTTGCTATTCCGCCACGTGCCTGTTCTGGTGATAAATAATGGACTGAACCGAGCACTGAATTTGTATGTGTAATTGTTGTTGCACTTGTAGCTGTCGCAATTCCAAAATCTGTTACTTTTATTATTCCATCAGCTCGAATTAAAATATTGTGCGGCTTTATATCACGATGCACAATTTCAAAATGATGGGCGTGTGCCATAGCGGATGTTAACTGCTCCATAATATCAAGAGCTTCTCCTATAGGTAACATCCCTCGCTCAATTATGTATTGCTTCAATGTTTGTCCTGGTACATATTCCATGACAAGATAGTATATACCATCTTCTTCTCCGACATCATACATATTCACAATATTTGGATGCGACAACGTTGTAACAGACTGCGCTTCTCGATGGAAACGTTTAATAAACTCTTCGTTATTTGAGTAGTCGAGTCTTAATATTTTTACCGCTACATCTCGGCCAAGTATATCATCATGAGCTAAATATACATTGGCCATTCCGCCACCACCAATCATTTTCAGCAGCTTATAACGGTCATTTAAGCGTTTTCCAATCAGCACGTTGCACTTCACCTACTTTCGTTTGTCGAACCCGCATAATCAATAAGAACAAGTGTGATATTATCTTCTCCACCGCGATCATTTGCCAATTGAATGAGACACTGCCCTTTACCTTCAAGCTGTTCATTTAACTGTAAAATTTGTCGCATATCATCAATAGAAACTTTGTTTGATAACCCATCAGAGCAAAGAAGTAATTGATCATCTTCCTCAATCACCAACGTTTTAACATCTAACCCAACTTTTTCTTCTGTTCCTAATGCTCTTAATAACACATTCTTTTTCGGATGATACTCTGCGTCTTCCTTTGAAATTTCACCATGTTTCACAAGCTCATTTACAAGCGAATGATCTTCCGTTACTAGCGTCATTTCTCCTTCTGATACCATATAGCAACGACTATCTCCTATATGCCCTATTGTCACAAAGCTTGGTGTACAAACAGCTATTATAAGCGTTGTTCCCATACCATTACATTCTGCATTTTGCTGAGCATATTCATATATACGCTCATTAATAATCCCAACACTAGTATGTAACCATTGTTCTACTTTTTTCGGCTCATTCATATTATGTGTTTGCTTCCAATAATCATGGAATAATTGAATGGCCATCGAGCTAGCTACATCACCAGCTCGATGACCTCCCATTCCATCTGCTACTACCGCTAATACATTTCCATCTAAATTGTGAAAAACTCCTGCACTATCTTCATTATGTTGACGAACTTTTCCTTTATCCGATAGAAATACGGCTTTCATCTCGTCACCTCGTCTCTTCTTTGCGCTCCTTCGCACGCAACTGACCGCAGGCTGCATCAATATCATGACCTTGTTCACGGCGAATCGTTACATTCACTCCACGATCTTTTAACGTTTTTTCGAACAAGAAAATTTGTTCACGTGGCGTACGTACATAATCACGTTCAGGTACGTAGTTTACCGGAATCAAGTTCACATGACATTTTACACCTTTTAAGAGCGCAGCAAGCTCTTCAGCATGCTCTACTTGGTCATTTTCTCCTCCAAATAATCCATATTCAAAAGTAATACGACGCCCTGTTCTATTTACATAGTATTTAATAGCTTCCATTAAATCTGGTAATTTATAAGCACGGTTAATCGGCATTAACTTTGAACGTAATTCTGAGTTTGGAGCATGCAATGAAATCGCAAAATTAATTTGTAGATCTTCTTCAGCAAACTTATAAATTTTCGGGATAATTCCACTCGTCGAAACAGTCATATGTCTCGCACCAATATGAAGTCCTTTTTCATGGTTAATGATGCGTAAGAATCCCATTAAATTATCATAGTTATCAAATGGTTCTCCAATCCCCATAACAACAAGAGAACTTACACGTTCTTCTGTTTCATCAAGCGCACGCTGAACTTCTACTACTTGCGCTACGATTTCTCCAGCTTCTAGGTTTCGCTTTAATCCACCAAGTGTCGAAGCACAGAACGTACACCCAATACGACAACCAACTTGCGTTGTTACACAAATGGAATTTCCATATTCGTGTCGCATTAATACCGTTTCAATAGAATATCCGTCATATAATTGGAATAAGAATTTAATTGTTCCATCGGAAGACGTTTGTTTTACTAACGTTTTTAAAGTAGTAATATCAAAGGAATTCGACAATTTATCACGCAATCCTTTAGAAAGGTTTGACATATCCTCATAATTTTTTACACGTTTTTTATATAACCAATCAAAAATTTGTCCAGCACGGAACTTCGGTTCTCCTTGTTCCTTTAACCAATCTTGCATTTCATGAAGTTGTAAAGAGTAAATTGATGGTTTCTTCGTTTCTAAATTTTTCTTTTGTTTTCTTACAGTCGTTTCCATGATGCTACACCTTCTTCCTTAAACAAGCAATATAAAAGCCATCCGTCGCAAAATAATGCGGTAAAATTTGCACTTGACCTTCATCAATATACGGAGTTAATTTTTCTGGCATACGCTCTTTAAGCGTAGTATCCCATTCAAATTCAGGATGTTCTTGTAAAAATTTCTCTATTACTTGTTCATTTTCTATTTTCTCAATTGTGCACGTACTATAAACAAGACGACCGCCTTGTTTTAATAATGGTGCTATTTTTTCTAGTATTGCAATTTGAATCGTCGATAATCTTTCACTATCGCCTTTATCTTTTCCTAACTTAATATCAGGTTTACGTCTAATTACACCAAATCCAGAACACGGTGCATCTACCAATATTTTATCAAACGTTTCATTTGCAAAGTGCTCTTGCACTTTTCTAGCATCTAGCGCTTTAGTTTCGACATTTTCTAGACCAAGTCGCTCTGCTTGCTGTTTAATTAAACGTACTTTGTGTGCATGTAAATCAAGGGACATGACCTTACCAGTTCCCTTTAATCGTTCCGCGATATGCGTTGTTTTTCCGCCTGGAGCAGCACAACTATCAAGAACTGCATCTCCCGTATTCGGTTCTAAAGCGCGTGCTACAAGCATAGAACTTTCATCTTGAATAGAAAGAAATCCTTTTTTAAACGCTTCTGTATGCGCTACATTTCCTCTTTCAATCTGAATAGCATCATCTGATAAGTCACCACGTTTTGCTTCTATACCTTCACTTGCCAACAACTCAATCGCTTCTTCTACAGTTACCTTATCAACATTCACACGCGCTGTTGGTACAGGGGGTAACATGTTTACTTCGCACATTTTTTCTGCAGTTTCTAAACCGTATTCTGAAGTCCACTCTTGGACAAGCCAAACTGGATGACTTGTTGTAATTGCAAGACGTTCTACTGGATCCTTGATTTCATCTACAGAAGGTACACCTTCTCTCTGAATCGAACGTAATACACCGTTCACCATACCAGCAATTCCTTTATGCCCGCGACGCTTTGCAATCTCAACCGCTTCATGAATAGCCGCTCTTTCTGGCACTCGGTCTAAATAAATCATTTGATATAAAGATAAGCGAAGCAATACTCTTACCCACGCCTCAACCTTCTTTTTTAAAAAAGGCTGTAAATAATAATCTAATGTGTCACGACGTTGAATCGTTCCATATACAATTTCAGTTAATAAACCAATATCTTTTCTATCAATTGCACTTTTTTCAATTAGATTATTTAAAAGTAAGTTGCTATATGCACCACTTTTTTCCACTTGAATTAAACCATCAAGAGCTAATTCACGAACATTTTGTCTCATGCATTTTCTCCTAACTTCGTTCCAATTTCAGGTTTTGTTCCACGTAAAAATTGTGAACAACTCATACGCTTTTTACCAGAAGGTTGCAATTCAGTAATTTTAACACCTGTTTCATTACTCGTTGCTACAACAAAACCATCTTCTTCGATTGCAACAATCGTACCTGCTTCAGCCGGTTCAGTTATAGGCACTTTTTCCCCCCACCATACTTTAACAACTTGTCCTGCTAATGTTGTATAAGCAACTGGCCATGGATTCAATCCGCGAATGTGATTGTATACTTCTTCACCTGTTTTTGTCCAATCAATTTTCTCTTGCTCACGTTTTATATTGTACGCAAACGTTACTTCTTCTTCGTTTTGTTTAATCGGTTCTAACTTACCTTGAATTAATAAAGGCACTGTTTTAGATAGAAGGTGTGCTCCTGCTTCACTTAATTTATCAAATAATGAGCCTGTCGTTTCACGCTCTTCAATTTCAACTTCCACTTGCGTTAAGATATCACCAGCATCCAATTTTTCTACCATATACATAATTGTAATACCTGTTTTTTCTTTACCTTCCATAATTGCATAATGAATTGGTGCACCACCACGAAGTTCAGGAAGTAAAGAAGCGTGAACATTAATACACCCATACTTTGGTGCTTCTAAAATTTCATTTGGTACAATCTGCCCAAATGCAGCTGTTACAATTAAATCTGGCTCTAATGCCAATACTTTTTCATATTCATCTTTTTCACGAATTTTTAACGGCTGTAACACAGGGATACCATGTTTTTCCGCTTCAACTTTAACAGGTGTAGGTGTTAATACTTTTTTTCTACCTACTGGACGATCAGGTTGCGTCACAACACCTACTACCTCATAGCCATCTTCAATAAGACGACGAAGCACCGGCACTGAAAAGTCCGGTGTTCCCATAAACACTACTTTTATCATTTAAAAACCGCTCCTTTTAACACCTATTCTAGTTCGTTTTCTTCATAATATCTTGTCACTTTCAATGTAAATAAAACACCGTGTAAATGATCAATTTCATGTTGAATTGCACGCGCTAAAAATCCTTCCGCTTCTAATAAGAATACTTTCCCACGGCGATTTTGCGCTCTTACTTTAATATAATCGGCACGTTCTACTTCACCATAAAGTCCCGGGAAGCTTAAACAGCCTTCGGGACCTACTTGTTCACCACGTTTTTCTAATATTGATGGATTGATTAACTCGATTTTCCCAGTATCATCATCTACATCAACAACCGCTACTTGCAAGCTTACACCTACTTGAGGCGCAGCTAAACCGACTCCGTCCGCAATTAACATTGTTTCATGCATATCTTTCAACAATTTCACTAACTTTTTATCAAAGTTAATTACTCTTTCGCATGGTGTTTCTAACACTTCATTTGGATGCTTTATTATTTCTAAAACTGCCATATTTCCCTCCGCTACATTAACATTGTTGGATTAAAATCAATTGAGATTTGTAGCTCTTTTTGCATTTCTGCTTGATAATGTTCATTTACCATTTTGAGCACGTTCTTTAAGTTTGGTTCCCGTTTGTATTTTATCATGCATTGATAACGATATCTATCTTTTATCCTTGGAATCGCTGAAGCAACTGGTCCTAGCACCATTGTTTGCTGTGAGCAATGCGTTCGTAAATACGAGGCAATTTTTTCCGTCACTTGTACCGCTTTTAATAATTCTGGATGAGATACAGTTACGAGTACAACATAGTAATATGGGGGATATTGTCTTGTTCGTCTCATTTGCATTTCTTGGTCAAAAAACACATCATATTGTTGGTTCTTCGCTAACTCTATACTGTAATGTTCTGGCGTATACGTTTGAATCACAACTTCCCCTGGCAATTCATGTCTACCCGCTCGTCCACTTACTTGCGTCAATAACTGATATGTCTTTTCACTCGCCCGAAAATCAGGTAAGTGAAGCATCGTATCTGCAGTTAAAACCCCAACGAGCGTTACTTTCGGAAAATCTAATCCTTTAGCAATCATTTGTGTTCCAAGTAATATATCTGCTTTTTCTTCCCCAAACGCCTTTAATAATTTTTCATGCATTCCTTTTCGACTTGTCGTATCTACATCCATTCGAATGACTCGTGCCTCTGGAAATAGTTTTGTAATTTCTTCTTCTACCTTTTGTGTACCTGTACCAAAGAAACGAATGTATGTACTTTGACAAGCTGGACACTCAGTTGGCATATTCTCTTCGTAACTACAATAATGACATTTTAAACGATGATTCATTTTATGATATGTCAATGAAATATCACAATGCGGACATTGGACAACATACCCACAATCACGGCACATAACAAATGTAGAATGACCTCTTCTATTTAAAAAGAGTACCATTTGTTGTTTCTTTTCTAATCGATCTGCTATTTTTTCATGCAGCGCCTTAGAAAACATTGATCGATTCCCGTCACGAAGTTCTTCTCGCATGTCAACAATCTCTACCGTTGGTAAAGCTTGTTCATTCATACGTTTTTCCATTGTTAATAGTTCATAAACACCTTTTTTCGCCCTTGCAAACGATTCAAGTGTTGGTGTCGCACTACCAAGAACGATAGGACATTTATGATATTGTCCTCTCCAGACAGCTACATCTCTTGCATGATACCTCGGATTATCTTCTTGTTTGTAACTTGATTCATGCTCTTCATCAATAATAATAATCCCTAAATTCTCAAAAGGCGCAAAAACAGCTGAACGCGCACCAACTACAACTTTCACTTCTTTTCTTAAAATCTTACGCCACTCGTCATACTTTTCTCCAACAGACAACGCACTATGAAGAACTGCAACTTGCGAGCCAAACCTACCTTTAAAACGATCCACCATTTGGGGCGTTAGTGCAATTTCAGGAACAAGAACGATAGCTTCTTTTCCTTTCTTGAGCACTGCTGCTATAGATTGTAAATATACTTCTGTCTTTCCACTTCCTGTAACACCATATAGTAAAAATGGATTATAAGTTTCATTTGTAATTGATGATAAAATCGGTGTAATAACTTGTTTTTGTTCCTCCGTAAGTGGAAATGGTTTTGTTTGTTCAAAATCATCATCGTCATACGGATTTCGGTATACTTCCACATACTTTTCTGAAATGAATCCCTTTTTAACAAGTGCTTTTATTGGAGCATCTGTTATTTGTAACTCTTCTGTAATTACTTTCAACGGTGTACTTTTATAATTTTCCACAAAATAATAAAGTACATCTTGTTGTTTTTTACTTTTCAGTTCAAATGCCGCTAATTCCAATTTATCTTCTGGCAACTCCGGCTGAACCACTCTTTGCTTCTTCTTTTGTACTTTATCTTTCACCTGATAAACGACTTCAACCGTACCATTTTTAATTTCTTGTTGAATAGTTCGGTATAAATGTGGCTGTTGCTCGATTACTTCAAAATCAATTGCTTCTTTATCCTGAAATAAATATAGTATTTCAGGTGCTATTTCTTCCTGTTTACAAAGTTGTAGACGTTTTTTATACGTTGCTTTTATCGCAGTTGGAAGCATCACTTGAAAAGCTGAAATCATGTAGCATAACGTTTCACTTGTAAGCCAATATCCAAGCTTTAATAATTCATCATTTAAAACCGGTGTTACATCTAATATTTCATGGATTGTCTTTAACTTCTTACTTTCTACATCCACCGAATCTTTAATCCCAATAATAAAACCTTGCAATTTTCTTGGCCCAAACGGAACTACTACACGCATTCCTGTCTGTACAATATCTTCCCATTTTTTAGGAATAATGTAATCAAATGGTCGATCTGTCTGACGGGCAGGTACATCAACAATTACACTTGCAAATTTCATAAACGATCATCTTCTAACATCATTTCAATTTGCTTCAATATTTCACGAGCTACCTCTTTTTTCATTAAAAGTGGCAACTCAATAACTTTTCCATCTTTTCTATACATTGTTACAATATTCGTATCCGTGCCAAATCCAGCTCCTTGCGCTTTTACATCATTCGCGACAATCATATCTGCATTTTTCTCACGTAGTTTTTTCGTTGCATATTCCTCTACATTTGTCGTTTCAGCAGCAAAACCGATAAGTAACTGTTTATCCTTTTTCTGACCTAATGTTTTTAAAATATCCACCGTTCTTTCAAGTTCAATGACCGCATCACCATTTTGCTTTTTCATTTTATTCTCATGCACATATTTCGGACGATAATCTGCAACTGCTGCTGTTTTAATGACAACGTCTACGTTTTGATAATGTTGAAGAACTGCTTCTAACATATCTTGTGCAGATTCCACTTGCACTGTCGTTACATGTAACGGTGGATTTAATGCTGTCGGTCCTGAAACGAGTATAACATCAGCGCCTAAATTCGCTGCCACTTCCGCAATCGCATACCCCATTTTCCCAGAAGAAAAATTCGTCATAAAACGTACTGGATCAACCTTTTCACGTGTTGGGCCAGCAGTTATTAATATTCTTTTTCCCTGCAATGGTTTGTGTTCTGAGAAAGCTTCCTCTAACCGTGCAATAATTGCTTCAGGTTCTTCTAGTCGTCCCTTCGCTACATATCCACATGCTAAAAAGCCTTCCCCAGGCTCAATAAATGTATATCCTAGCGTTTTCAATGTCATCATATTTTTTTGAACTATTTTATTTTCATACATATGCACATTCATAGCAGGCGCAATCCATACCGGAGCTGTAGTAGCTAACAAAGTAGTTGTAATCATATCATCTGCAATACCACCAGCTAACTTTCCAATACAATTGGCAGTAGCAGGTGCGACAAGTACAACATCCGCCCAATCTGCTAAATCAATATGAGCAATAACAGCTGAGTCTTTCTCATCGAATGTATCCGTATATACATCATGGCGAGAAAGCGCTTGGAATGTAAGAGGCGTAACAAACTTCATTGCCGACTCACTCATCATTACTTTGACAATCGCGCCAGATTGTGTCAATTTACTCGTTAACGCAGCTGCTTTAAAAACCGCAATGCCTCCTGTTACACATAAAAGTATCTTTTTCCCTTTTAGCATATGACTCGTCCTCTTTCTTTTTCAAACTTATAATACTGAAATAGAATTCTCAGCTCGTCAGTACCGATATTTCATTCCTTTCGTAAAAAAATAACAACCTACTTGTAAATAGGTTGTTACCGTTACATAGAAAATTATAAAGTCTATGTTTTATTTTGTCGAAGGCAAAGGCTTATTCAGCTACTTTATCTTCACTTGGTACGTAGCTTAATGCTTCTGCATCGATTTCTTCTAATGCTTTACCTACACATTTATGAGAAACAGGTTTTTCTACAACACAGTTATTAGCAAGTTGCATTTCACGTGCGCGTTTTGCAGCCACTGTTACTAAAGTGTACTTAGAATCGATTTTTTGTAGTAATGAGTCAATTGATGGATTTAACATAATTATAGACCCTCCGTCATTTCTTTATAATATTTTGCTACCCTTTCGCGGCGGCAATGTTCGCCAACCACAATTGCTTTAATTCTATCACAAGCTAATTCAACTTGATCGTTTTCTACTACATAGTCGTAAGCGTCCATCATCTCGATTTCTTCTTTCGCTACAGTTAAACGATTTTCAATAACATCTTCAGTCTCTGTACCACGTCCGACAATACGGCTCTTTAGTTCAGATAAACTTGGAGGTGCTAAGAAAATAAATACACCTTCTGGGAAAGCTTTCTTAACTTGAATTGCTCCTTGCACTTCAATTTCTAAGAATACATCTTTTCCTTCTTGTAATGTTTTTTCAACATAGTCAATCGGTGTTCCGTAATAATTACCTACGAACTCAGCCCACTCAAGTAATTTTTCATTACGAATCATTTCCTCGAATTCTTCTCTTTCTTTAAAGAAATAATCCACACCATCTACTTCACCTTCACGCGGCTTACGTGTCGTTACTGAAATAGAGTACTGAAAACGTGTATCCTCATGGCTAAACAGCTCTTTACGAACCGTCCCTTTTCCAACCCCAGAAGGCCCTGAAAGAACGATGAGCAATCCTCTTCTACTTCTCATAAATATGTAAAACCTACCCTTCCTCACTTAAATCTTCTTTATTATTCAAACGATGTGCAATCGTCTCTGGTTGAATTGGACTTAATACAACATGCCCATCATCCATAACAATAACCGCCCTTGTTTTTCTCCCATACGTAGCATCAAGCAAAGCATTATGTTCGCGTGCTTCTTGTACTGTTCGTTTAATAGGAGCTGACTCCGGACTTACAATAGCAATAATTCGATGAGCAGATACAATATTTCCGTATCCAATATTTAAAAACCGCATGGCCATAGTTTGCGCCTCCTAGTAAGTCTATCCGATTTCTCCACCACGTATAACTTTATATATTTTTTGAAAGCTACTCAATATTTTGTACTTGTTCACGAATTTTTTCAAGGTTATTTTTCATTTCTACAACATATTTTGAAATTGTTAAGTCATTTGCCTTAGAACCAATCGTATTAATTTCTCTATGCATCTCTTGCACGATGAAATCCATTTTCCTTCCAACAGGCTCTTCAATCTGCAATGTTTCACGAAATTGCTCTAAATGACTTTGCAAACGAACTAACTCTTCATGAATATCACAACGCTCTGCAAAGATTGCAACTTCTGTTAGCAATCTTTGTTCATCTAGATCTTGATTATGTAATTCTTTTAAGCGATTTTCTAATCGTTCACGATATTTTTGTGTAACAATTGGTGCATGTGGAATAATTGCATTTACACAATTGCTAATCTCTTGTAAACGATACGCTATATCTTTATGTAATCGTTCTCCTTCGCCATCTCTCATCGTTTTCAACATATGAGCAGCTTGACGAACAGCCTCATATAAACTGTTCTCAAAATGTTCATTTACATTTTCTATTTCTTCAATTGCTGTTACTTCTGGCATTGCCATTAATTGCTGAAGTGTAATAGAATCTTGTAATTGAAATTTCCCTTTTATATCTTCCATCATCGATTGGTACTGCTCAAGAAGTGACCAATTCACACTTAATTTTCTTTCAACAAGTCCTTCACCTGCTATACTAATAGACACTTCGATGCGTCCACGTCGAACTTGCTGTGCAATTATTTTACGAATTTTGTCCTCAAATACCATCATTTGCTTAGGAAGTCGAATACTCATCTCTAAAAAACGGTGGTTCACCGATTTCATTTCTACTGTAATTTGAAAAGTATCACTTTCTACTTTCGATCTTCCAAACCCTGTCATACTAGAAATCATTTTTATCACATCCAAGCCATAAAATAACTCAATGAAAAAGGTAATAGAGACAAGGCTCTACTACCTTCTGTAAATTATATCACATTTTCATAACATTGACTATTTCAAGTTTAATCCCTTCTTATATAACATCGGCTTTTTCTTCTTAGCCTTTTTCCCTGTTAATAAAGAACCTACTAGTAAGAAAGTCGGAATTGATGACAAACCTCCAATTAATAACCAATCTCTTGCTTGTATCGGCATTGTGCTAAAGATCGGTTGTAACGGTGGATAATATATAACCACTAGCATAAGTAGTAACGAAATAATAACCGCCCCTACTAAATACACGTTCCCAAATGGATTACGGTGAAAGACAGAATGCTCACTACGACAATCAAATACATGAATAAGCTGTGCAAGTACCAACGTCGCGAACGCTACAGTTTGTGCATATTTCAGTTCATTTGGATGTTGGTTATACGCAATAATAAACGCCACTAACGTCACTGCTCCAATTAAAAACCCTCGACTTATTATTTTCCACGCAAGCCCTCTAGCGAATACCCCTTCTTTCGGGTGACGCGGTGTTCTCTTCATCACATCTCCTTCAGCCTTATCCAAACCTAATGCCATCGCTGGTAAACCATCAGTAACTAAGTTCACCCATAAAATTTGAATAGGAACCATCGGCAGTGGTAATGCAAGTAACATCGCAAATAACATAACTAAAATTTCTCCAACATTTGACGCCAATAAGTAGCGAATGAACTTACGTATGTTCTCGTATATATTTCTTCCTTCTTTAATCGCTGACTTAATTGTAGCAAAATTATCATCTAGTAAAACAAGTGAAGAGGCTTCTTTTGCAACATCTGTCCCTGTAATCCCCATCGCTATCCCAATATCCGCTGTTTTTATCGCTGGAGCATCGTTCACTCCATCACCTGTCATCGCTACTATATGTCCTTGATTTTGCAATGCTTTAACAATTTTCAATTTATGCTCAGGTGATACACGAGCGAATACATACGTATCTTCTACAACATTTTCTAATTCCTCCACATCCATATTCGCGAGTTCTACTCCTTCAACAACGCGTCCATCTGGTGGTAAAACTCCTAATTGTTCAGCAATCGCCATTGCTGTAACTTTATGATCACCTGTAATCATTACTGTTCGAATACCAGCTTCTTTACACTCTTTTACCGCCTGCGCGACTTCTGGCCTTGGCGGGTCAATCATACCTTGTATTCCAACCAACATAAAATCTTTTTCAACGTCTCTTTCATGTTCAATAGAATCCGTTACTTTTAAAGGTTTAAACGCAACTGCAATTGTTCGAAGCGCTTGACTACCTAAGCTATGAATAGCCGCCTGTACTTCTTTTCTATATAGCTCACTTAACGGCTGCTGCTTATCCCCCCATAAGATTGTTTGACTCAGTTGCAAAAGAACATCCGGTGCTCCTTTCGTAACAATAAACTTTTTCCCCTCTCGATCTCGTACAATAACACTCATCATTTTTCGAGTTGAATCAAAGGGAAATTCACGAATAATTTCAAATTTCCCTTTCAATGCCTCACGTGTTATCCCAGCTTTCATTGCCGCAGCTACAAGCGCTCCCTCTGTTGGATCCCCATCTAATACGTACGCCTTTTTCTTTTGAATAATATTTGCATTGTTACATAGTGAACCAAATGTAAGTAGCTGATAAAGTGATTTTGTCTTAGCTGGATTCACTTCTTTTTCACCTTTCATAAAAGAGCCATTAGGTTCATATCCTTGCCCTGTCACTTTCCACAATTCTCCGCCTGACCACATATGTGTTACCATCATTTTGTTTTGTGTCATTGTTCCCGTTTTATCAGAGCATATAACAGAAGCGCAGCCTAACGTTTCTACGGCCGGTAACTTCCTTACAATTGCTCTCTTTTTTATCATACGCTGTACACCAAGTGATAAAGCTACTGTAACAATTGCTGGCAATCCTTCTGGAATAGCCGCAACAGCTAGCGATACGCCAGCTAAAAACATATGATATACTTCATTCCCTTGATACACACCAGCCAATACAACTAGCGCTGTCAAAATAAGAGCTACAATAATTAATATTTTTCCGAGCTGTTCTAACCTTCTTTGCAGTGGCGTTTCCATTTGCTCTGCATTTTGCAACATATTTGCAATTTGCCCCATCGCTGTATTCATACCAGTTGCTACAACGACTCCTGTACCAGATCCTCGCGTAATCATTGTCCCCATAAAAGCCATATTTTTTTGATCCCCAATTGCAACATCTTGCCCTTGCAGTGCTTCTACCTTCTTTTGTACAGGTACGGACTCCCCTGTCAAAGCAGACTCTTCAATATATAAACTTGATGCCTCAACAAGACGCACATCAGCCCCAATACGATCACCACTGGAAAACTTAATAATATCACCTAAAACAAGTGCTTTAGATGGTGCTTTTACCCACTTTCCATTCCGCATTACAGTAACTTGCGGGGCAGCTAGTTCCTTTAAAGCTTCCAATGATTTTTCAGCTTTTCTTTCTTGAAAAAAGCCGAGAATACCATTGATAATAACAATGGCAACAATAGCAATAGAATCAATGTATTCACCTAAAAACGCAGAAACAATTGTTGCTCCAAACAAAACGAGTACCATGAAATCTTTAAACTGTGCTAAAAATACCATTAGTGCAGAAGGCCTTTTTGCTTCTTCTAATTCATTAGTACCAAATTTCTTTACTCGCCCTTCTGCTTCTTTCTCTGTAAGTCCAACCTTTACATTCGTATTCGTTCTTTCTTCCACTTCATGTGCTCGCATTCCATACCAGTTCATCCTGCTATCGACCTCCTGATTCCAGACATACTCTATTGAAAGCTTATTCAGCCTCGTCCAAAAAAATGCTATAATTAACATTTAGTTAGAAAGGAGTGTTCATTTATGGCATTCGATGGATTATTTACAAGAGCGATTACACATGAAATTGAAAATTCTCTTTACACAGGAAGAATTTCCAAAATATATCAACCTTCAAAATACGAGATTTTATTACATATTCGAGCGAATGGAAAGAACCAAAAACTAATTCTTTCATCTCATCCTACATATGCGCGTATGCACTTAACGAATCAAAACTACGATTCGCCAGCAATACCGCCGATGTTCTGTATGCTTCTTCGCAAACATTTAGAAGGTGGATTTATTGAAAAAATTGAACAAATCGACTTAGAACGCATTATTCAAATTACAGTTCGCAGTCGTAATGAAATCGGAGACGAATCATTAAAAACATTAGTAATTGAAATAATGGGACGACATAGTAACATTATCTTATTAGATACGAAAACAAACGTGATTTTAGATAGCTTAAAACACGTTTCATTAGCCGTAAACCGTCACCGAACTGTATATGCTGGTGCTGAGTACGTCGCGCCACCAGCCCAACATAAAATCAATCCTCTGCAAATTGAAACCGCAGATGATTTTATTAGACCGCTAGACTTTCTATCTGGAAATATGGATAAACAACTCGTCGGTGCTTTCATGGGAATATCCCCATTATTTGCAAAAGAAGTAGTAAAGAAAGCCGGTATGGTAAACGAGAAAGCATTATCAGAAGCATTTTTCTCTATACAAACACCATTACTATCTCATGCATATACACCTACAATGATTACTGCAAATGGAAAAGAATTCTTTTATCTTTTCCCTCTTACACACTTGCAAGGAGAAGAAAAAACATTCTCATCAGTGAGCGAATTGTTAGATCGTTTCTTCTTTGGCAAAGCAGAACGTGATCGTGTAAAACAACAAGCTCATGATTTAGAACGCTTTATGCAAAACGAAAAAAATAAAAACGAGAAAAAACTCATTAAACTCGAAAAAACACTGCAAGATGCTGGAAAAGCAGATAAATATCAACTATTTGGAGAGCTACTTACAGCCAATATGTACGCTTTAAAAAAGGGCGATAAAGATATTGAGGTCGTTAATTATTACGATGAGGATGGTGGAACTGTAAAAATCACATTAGATCCTTTAAAAACACCATCTGAAAATGCACAACGCTATTTCCAAAAGTATCAAAAAGCAAAAAATTCGGTTGCTGTTGTAGAAGAACAAATCGAAAAAACAAATGAAGAAATTCTTTATTTTGATAGCTTACTTCAACAAATGGAAGCTGCTTCTTCAAAAGACATTGAAGAAATTCGTGAGGAATTAGCTGAAGAAGGTTATGTGCGCAATCGCAAAACGAAAAACGCAAAGAAAAAGCATACTAAACCAGTATTAGATAAATATGTAGCAAGTGATGGCACAGAGATTTTCGTTGGTAAAAACAATAAACAAAATGATTATTTAACAACGAAGTTTGCCCGCCGTGATGAAATTTGGTTACATACGAAAGATATACCTGGCTCTCACGTTGTCATTCGTTCTTTAGAGCCTGCTGAAGAAACTTTACTAGAAGCCGCCAAAATTGCTGCCTATTACAGTAAAGCGAAAGAGTCTAGCTCTGTACCTGTTGATTTCACCAAAATACGCCATGTCAAAAAACCGAGTGGTGCAAAACTTGGTTTTGTTACGTACGACAATCAGCAAACCGTATATGTAACACCAGATGCTGATATTGTAATGAAATTAAAAGCATAAATAAAAAAATGCGTTGCTTGTATGCAGCGCATTTTTTATATGTTTTCAATTTCGTTGCTATATCCATTCAATATTGTCAAAAAAATTGACAGTATCATTTCACATTTGTATAAAATTTTTTACAGCATGTAAATAAAGTACAAGTGTAACTCCAATCATTTTTCCCCATCCCCCTGCTATTCATTGAAGCAATCTAGATTTTATGAACAAACCGTCTCCCACAAATTACGGGCTATTTTTTTATCTCCCCTAAAATATATGTTGTCCCTACTATCCTTTCTTCAAATATACATTTTGGCACGCTATTTGCTTTATTCAATACTATAAATAGGAGGAATTAACATGACTTTAAAAATTAATAAAATCCAAAATCAACTACAAAACTATGAAATTGAGGGGTTACTTATTACAAAAAAAGAAAACCGCCAATATGCAACAGGCTTTACAGGTAGTGCTGGCGTCGTCTTACTCTCTGCCGATCAAGCTGTTTTCATCACTGATTTCCGCTATGTAGATCAAGCGAAATCACAAATAAAAGATGCTGAAATTATTATGCATAAAGGAAATTTAGAAAAAGAAATTGCACATCAAGTATCGAAATTAAACATTCAAAAACTTGGAATTGAAGAAAACAACATGACATTGCAACAATATAAAAACTTGCAAAAATACGTACAGGCGGAAATGATTCAAGTGTGCGAAATTATCGAAAATATTCGTATCATTAAAGACACGCCTGAAATAGAAACAATGAAAATTGCAGCTAATATCGCGGACGAAGCATTTCATCACATTCTTACGTTTCTAAAACCAGGAATAAGTGAAAATGCTGTACGAGATGAATTAGAATTTTTCATGCGAAAAAAAGGTGCTACATCTTCATCATTTCAAATTATTGTAGCTTCTGGTGTTCGTTCTTCTCTTCCACATGGAGTTGCATCAAATAAAATAATTGAACGAGGCGACATCGTTACATTAGACTTTGGTGCACTTTACGACGGATATTGTTCCGATATAACACGTACCGTAGCAATAGGGGAACCATCGGAAGAATTCAAAAAAATATACAATGTTGTACGAGAAGCGTTAAAACGTGGGACTGAAGCGATTAAGCCTGGAGAAACTGCGAAAAGTATCGATGATGTAACAAGAAACTACATTACAGATTGTGGATATGGTCAATATTTTGGTCATTCTACTGGTCATGGTCTTGGCTTAGAAATACATGAACCTCTTCGCTTATCCCAAGAAAGTAAAGCTACATTAAAAGAAGGTATGGTTGTTACAGTTGAACCGGGCATTTACATACCGAACTGGGGCGGTTGTAGAATTGAAGATGATATCGTCATTACAAAAGACGGATATGAAGTTATTACAAAATCAAATAGAGAACTAATTGTAATCCCTTGTTAAAATCATGGCCTTTTTAAAAGGAGTTTTTTTCTACACATAGAATTCCTTCTCTGGAGTGTCCATTTAAAGAGGGGGAATTTAAATTGAATTTTGTAATTGATAAAATAGATGGTTTACAAGTTGAGTTTTCAAAACTTGTTTCCATGATGAATTACGCTCGTTATACAACAATGCAAGCAGTGGAAAGTTTAACAATTGAAGAACTTGATTATTTATATGATAAAGAAGCCAATTCAATTGGCATGCTGTTATATCACATGGCTGCTATTGAATTTTACTACCAAATCCATACCTTTGAGGATCGTGAACCGACGGAAGCTGAATTAGAACATTGGTTGCCAGCTATTGAGTTAGGGAATCTTGGACGAGAAAAAATAAAAGGAAACTCTTTAGAATTTTACATTAATACATTACAAGAAGTACGCTCTAAAACAATTGAAACATTTCAATCTTTATCTGATGAATGGCTATTTAAAACGACAGACTTTTGGTATGACAAACCAGCTAACAACTACTTTAAATGGTTTCACGTATTTGAAGATGAAATCAATCATCGCGGACAAATTCGCTTAATTAGGAAGATGCAAAAAGCTCATGCAGTAAAATAAGAAAGTGCCACCAGATAAGGTGGCACTTTCTTTTATTCATTTTTTAGGATTAACTGTATTGTAACATCCATTTATCGTTCTCATCATTACAGTACATGAAATTTTACTTTTTTCTTTTTCCTATACTCACATACTTTCACTGCTTTCATACAATAAACTACACGAATGCCTAAAGGATGTGAATGTTATGGGAGTTGAATTAACGCTATTACACGCTCTCTACATTATTTGTTTACTCACTATTATTACCTTTTTTATTCTCCGGAAAGATACGACTATCATTTGTATCGTTTTTATCTTTTTATTAGCATTAACTGCAACAAGTTCTATCCCTCTTGCCATTAGCGGGATTTTTCAAAGTTTCATTTACGCCATTACTGAGCTATTACCAACTATATTAATCATCTCCATTATCGTATCAATGAGCAATTTACTCGTTCATACTGGCATAAATGATACGATGATTTCACCATTTACAAAAATGATTCGTACACCTACACTCGCCTACTGGATTATCGGCCTTTTAATGATGACCATTTCTTTCTTCTTTTGGCCTTCTCCAGCTGTCGCCTTAATGGGAGCTATTTTATTACCGGTTGCTGTACGTGTCGGCCTTCCTCCAATTGGGGTTGCAATTGCTATGAACTTATTTGGACACGGCATCGCCTTATCTGGAGACTTCGTTATTCAAGGTGCACCGAAATTAACTGCAGACGCGGCTGGTCTCCCTGTTTCCAGCGTCGTATCTGCAAGTGTTCCACTCGTTATCGTTATGGGCGTTGTGACAACTTCCGTCGCTTTTTTCTTCTTACGAAAAGAGTTTCATACAGGCTTAGCTATACAAGAATCTATTCTATCAACTGAGTCTTCTAAAACGCTCACTTCATTATCTCCTCGCACAAAGAAATGGCTCGCTATTTGTATCCCTATCGTATATATCATTGATATCCTTTGCATGATTCAATTTAAACTACAAGGAAGCGACGCAACTGCACTTATCGGCGGAACAACTGTTATTATGATTATCATCATTTCTCTCATCGCCTACAAAGGTAATGGACTGAATAAAACAACCGATTATTTCATAGAAGGGCTCCAATTTGGCTTTAAAATTTTCGGACCAGTTATTCCTATCGCTGCACTCTTTTATTTAGGAGATAGTGGCTTTGTGAAAATTATCGGAGACTATTTACCGAAAGGTTCACACGGAATCATTAACGACTTAGGCATCGCTTTATCTCAAACTGTTCCTTTAAATCAATATGTATCGGCAGGGACATTAACCATCGTGGGTGTCATTACCGGCTTAGATGGATCAGGTTTTTCAGGTATATCACTTGCTGGTTCCATTGCCAATCTTTTTGGAACAGCACTTGGCCATGGAACAGCTACATTAACAGCACTCGGGCAAATTGCAGCTATATGGACCGGGGGCGGGACGTTAATTCCTTGGGCACTTATTCCTGCTGCTGCGATTTGTAAAGTCGATCCATTTGAACTTGCACGCCGAAACTTTTTACCGGTTGTTATCGGTTTAATTGTCACCACGATCGTTGCGATGTTTATCCTATAACGTAAGCAAGTGTTCTCTTGCTTACGTTTTTTGCTTGTAAAATTCATCATGAATTATCAGTTTTCAAGAGGGATACGTTATTACTCAGCGAAATTATATTAGGAGAGTAATTATTTCAAAACGTTTACGAGAAACAGATTACTGCAATTAGAAAAGGGGACATACCTATGAATGAATTGATTTTCGTCTTATTAATTTGTCCATTATTTATCTTTATCGTATCTGTTATTGGAACACGCAAAACGAAAACGTATTACGTAATGCCGATTGTAACGTTTGCTAGTTTTTTAATAATAGGTGTTATCGCCTTTACTCCAAAATTTTTCTTTTGGGTCGGCATGTATAGCATTTTCTCATTTATTGTTTCTTATGTGACTCTATTGTTTGTAAAAAGATATAAGCTTGCAGAAAGCACTAAGTAGTTAAGGAGATTGTAATATGATTTTCTTTGATATTGATGGAACTTTACTTGAATTTTTAACAATAATATAAAAAAACGACCGCGTTCCCCCGCAGTCGTTTTTTTCGTGTTACGCTGTGATCCAAGCTTCGTTTGCTGGATTTTTACGCCACTCTTGTAATTTTTTCGTTTCAGCTTGTCCAATCATACCTTTTTCTGCTGCAACTTCAGTTAATGCACTGTAATCACTTAAAGAATATGATGCTACGTTAGCTGCTTCTAGTTTTTCTTTTCCTGCTTCTAACTCATATGTGAAGATTGATACGATTCCTAATACTTCACATCCAGCTTCGCGAAGTGCTTCTACACATGTAATTGCACTACCGCCAGTTGAAATTAAGTCTTCTACTACTACGACTTTTTGACCTTTTTCAGCTTTTCCTTCGATTTGGTTCCCTTTACCGTGACCTTTTGCTTTACTACGTACGTAGCACATTGGTAAATCCATACGATCGCTTACCCATGCAGCGTGCGCAATACCAGCAGTTGCTGTTCCTGCAATAATTTCTACAGTTGGGAAGTGCTCTTTAATTAACTCTTCTAATCCAGCTGCAATCGCTTGACGTACTTTTGGATAAGATAAAGTTAAACGGTTATCACAATAAATTGGTGATTTCATACCTGAAGACCAAGTGAATGGATCATTCGGTTGTAAAAATACTGCTCCAATTTCTAATAAATGCGATGCGATTTCTTTTTTCATACTGTTACACCTTCCCACTGTTGTTTTACTGTTTTATACGCTTCAAGCGGATTTTCTGCTTTTGTAATACTACGTCCAACTACGATGTAGCTTGAGCCAAGTTCCCTCGCACGTTTCGGTGTTGCTACGCGCACTTGGTCATTTACATCATCGCTTGCAAGACGAATCCCCGGTGTTACTGTTACAAATTCATTTCCGCATACTTCACGTAATTTTGGAACTTCAAGTGTTGAACAAACAACGCCATCAAGTCCACTTTCTTTCGTTAATTTTGCATAATGAGCAACCGCTTCTTCTAACGTTTTCTCAATGCCGATCTCTTTTTTCATCATAGCTTCCGAAGTGCTTGTTAGTTGTGTAACTGCAATACAAATCGGTCTCTCTTTTCCTTCTTGCTTACCTTCCTCTAATCCCTCAATCGCAGCTTTCATCATGCTGCTTCCCCCAGCAGCATGAACATTTACCATATCAACATCTAGACTAGCTAGGCTACGCATAGCGCTTTTTACTGTATTCGGAATATCATGAAGTTTTAAATCTAAGAAGATCTTATGTCCCTTTTCTTTTAAGTACGTAATAATCGCAGGGCCTTCTTTGTAAAATAACTCCATACCTACTTTGACAAATAACTCTTCCCCTTCAAAGTGGTGTAAGAATTGTTCTACTTCTTGTTTCCCTGGAAAATCTAGTGCAACGATTAACGACTGTGACATGTTTGCTTCCAGCTCCTTCCTTGACATTCCGAAATGTGATCAAATCCTAATTCATCTAATAATGCTGGTAACTCTTCAATAATTGTCGGACATACGAACGGATCGATAAAGTTCGCTGTACCTACTGCAACTGCGCTTGCGCCAGCATAGAAGAATTCAATTACATCTTCAGCTGTTTCAATACCACCCATTCCGATAATTGGAATGTTAACCGCTTGGCTTACTTCATGTACCATGCGAATTGCTACTGGCTTAATCGCAGGACCTGATAATCCGCCTGTACGGTTTGCTAAAATTGGTTTAGCTGTTTTTAAATCTAGACGCATACCAAGCAATGTATTAATCATCGTTAAACCATCTGCACCTGCATTTTCAATCGCTTTTGCAATTTCTACTATGTTTGCCACGTTCGGTGACAATTTCACGTATACAGGTACTTCAGAAACCTCTTTTACTCGCTTCGTTAAATCAGCAGCAATTTCAGGATTTGTACCAAAGGCGATACCACCTGTTTTTACGTTCGGACAAGAAATGTTTAATTCTAGTGCATGGACATTAGGCGCTTTAGAAATTTCCTTCGCAACCGCTACGTAATCCTCAGCTTGTGAGCCTGCAACGTTTGCAATAATTGGAAGGTCAAATTGTTCTAACCATGGTAATTCCGAATTCATTACTTTGTCTAATCCCGGGTTTTGAAGTCCGATTGCATTTAGCATGCCCCCTGGTGTTTCAGCAACACGAGGCGTTGGATTTCCATAACGTGGTTGTTCTGTCGTCGCTTTAATCATGATTGATCCTAGTACACTTAAATCGTAAAACTGTGCATATTCACGACCAAACCCAAAGCATCCAGATGCCGGTATAATTGGATTTTTTAATGATAATCCTGGTAATTCAACTTGCAATCTGTTCATAGTACAACCTCCCCGATTGGAAATACTGGTCCGTCGCTACACACCTTCTTGTAAGAATGTCCACTTGGATCTTCTTGTAAGTGGCATACACATGCGAAACAAGCTCCAATACCACAGCCCATACGTTCTTCTAATGAAATATAGGCTTTTTTCTCTTTGTAACGTCCTTCTAGTGCACGAAGCATCGCTAGCGGACCACATGAATAAAGAATATCAAAGTCAATTCCGTAATTATCAATTACATCTGTGACAAATCCTTTTGTACCGTGTGTACCGTCTACTGTCGCAACGTACGTATCACCAAGTTCTGCAAATTTTTCTTCATAGAAAACTACATCTTTCGTTTGAAAGCCTAAGATGTGAATAACACGTACACCTTTTGCAACGAGGCGCTGTGATAATTCATAAAGTGGTGGTACACCAATTCCCCCACCTACTAGTAAAGCTGTTTGACCAGCTTCTGCTTCTTCTACAGGAAAACCGTGTCCTAATGGTCCTAGTACATCTACCATTTCACCTTGTTTTCTAGTTGCTAATGTTTTTGTCCCTTGTCCTTCGGCACGATATAGCATTGTAAATTCGTTCTTCTCTTGATCTACATTACAAATACTAATTGGGCGGCGCAGAAGGGGCGCAATGCCCTCTGCTACCTTAATGTGTACAAACTGCCCTGGTTCGTTCATTTGCTGTACTAACGTTCCTTGAAGCACTAATTCGTAAATATTTTTTGCGATTTCTTTTTGGTTAACGACGATCATATTTTGCTTTTGCATCATGCATGTACCACCTCGTGACGCTTTGTTTGCGTAATTTCTTTCATTGAATGAGCTGAGAATGTCATAGATTCTAATACTCGTAAGATTGCTCTTGTTGTATCAAGTGATGTTAAGCAAGCCACACCATTTTCTACTGATTCACGGCGAATGCGGAAACCATCACGCGCTGGTTGTTTACCTTTTGTTAATGTGTTAATTACAAACTGTGCTTTTCCTTGACGGATAATATCTAGTAAGTTGTAGTCTTCAGAATCAATTTTGTTTACAACTTGTACTGGGATATTTTGCTCTTCTAATGATTGTGCTGTTCCAGCTGTTGCTAATAAGTTATAGCCGATTTCGTGGAAACGTTTTGCAATTTCCATCGCCTCTTCTTTATCTTTATCCGCTACAGTAATGATTACTGAGCCGTGCGTTGGGATGTTAATTCCAGAAGCAACTAATCCTTTATATAATGCTTTTTCAAGCGTTAAGTCTTTACCCATTACTTCCCCTGTTGATTTCATTTCAGGTCCTAATGTTGTATCAACTGAGCGTAGTTTCGCGAATGAGAATACCGGAGCTTTTACATATACTTCTTTCTCTTCTGGGTGATAGCCAGTTCCGTATCCTTGCTCTACTAGGTCTTGCCCTAAAATAACTTTCGTTGCAACATTCGCCATCGGTACGCCTGTAATTTTACTTAAGAACGGTACTGTACGGCTTGCACGTGGATTTACTTCAATTACGTACACTTGATCTTTGAATACTACAAACTGGATATTTAGTAATCCAACAATGTTTAATCCTTTTCCAAGTGCAATTGTATGTTCAATGATTTGTTCTTTTAGTTTTTCAGATAAACTTTGTGGTGGATATACTCCAATTGAGTCACCAGAGTGAACTCCAGCGCGTTCAATATGTTCCATAATACCTGGAATGAATACATTCTCACCATCAGAAATTGCATCTACTTCAATTTCTTTACCAACCATGTAACGGTCGATTAATACTGGGTGATCTGCATGAACTTTAACTGCATTTTTCATGTAGTGCAGTAGTTCTTCTTGACGATATACGATTTCCATCGCACGTCCACCTAGTACGTAAGATGGTCTTACTAATACTGGGTAACCAATTTCTTCTGCGATTGCTACCGCTTGTTCTACAGTCGTTGCTGTTTTACCAACTGGTTGCGGGATGCCAAGTTTTGTTAAAGCAGCTTCGAATTTATCACGATCTTCTGCACGGTCTAAGTCTTCAAGTGATGTTCCTAAAATTTTCACACCGTGTTCTTCTAGTTTCGCTGCTAAGTTAATTGCCGTTTGTCCACCGAACTGAACGATAACACCTTCTGGTTTTTCTAAATCGATAATATGCATTACATCTTCAATCGTTAATGGTTCAAAGTATAATTTGTCAGAAATACTGAAGTCTGTTGAAACTGTTTCTGGGTTGTTGTTAATGATAATTGCTTCATATCCAGCTTCTTTAATTGCCCATACTGAGTGAACTGTTGCGTAATCAAACTCAACACCTTGACCAATACGGATCGGACCAGATCCTAGAACTACTACACTCTTACGATCTGTTACAATCGATTCATTTTCGTCCGCATATGTGCTGTAGTAATATGGCGTTGCAGATTCAAACTCTGCCGCACAAGTATCTACCATTTTGAATACTGGCATCATATTATTTTCTTTACGCATATCGTAAATTTCGCGCTCCGTTTTGTTCCAAGCTGCTGCAATGTAGTGATCGCTGAAGCCCATTTCTTTTGCAGTTTGTAGTACTTCCATATTTCCTACATTCGCTTTTACTTCACGTTCCATATTTACGATGTTTTCAACTTTTTGTAAGAAGAAGAAGTCCATTTCACACCATTCATTGATTTCTTCTTTCGTTACACCTTGGCGAATTGCTTCTGCTACAATAAACAGTCGTTCATCATCCGCTTTAATGATACGTTTTTTCATCGTTTCTTTATCAAGTTCTTTTAAGTGGTCTAATTCTAAGTGATAAATGCCAAGCTCTAAAGAACGAACTGCTTTTAGTAATGATTCTTCTAAGTTACGTCCGATTGACATAACTTCACCAGTTGCTTTCATTTGTGTTCCAAGCGTTCTGTTCGCTGATTCAAACTTATCAAACGGCCAACGTGGAATTTTTGAAACAACATAGTCTAACGCTGGCTCGAAGCAAGCGTAAGTTTTTTGTGTTACTGGGTTTACGATTTCATCTAACGTTAAGCCGACTGCAATTTTTGCTGCTAATTTCGCAATTGGATATCCAGTTGCTTTAGATGCTAGTGCAGATGAACGACTTACACGTGGATTTACTTCGATTACATAGTATTGGAAGCTATATGGATCTAGTGCAAGCTGAACGTTACATCCACCTTCAATTCCTAGTGCACGAATAATTCGTAATGACGTGTTACGTAACATTTGGTATTCACGGTCGCTTAGCGTTTGGCTCGGTGCTACAACGATTGAATCACCTGTATGAACACCAACTGGATCGATATTTTCCATGTTACACACTACAATCGCGTTATCATTTGAATCACGCATTACTTCGTATTCAATTTCTTTACAGCCAGCAATACTTTTCTCTAATAAACATTGTGTTACTGGGCTATGTTTTAAACCACTTGTTACGATTTCAATTAGCTCTTCTTCGTTATGACAAATTCCGCCGCCCGTTCCTCCTAATGTGAACGCTGGTCGAACGATTACTGGGTAACCAATTTCGTTTACAAATCCATATGCTTCATCAAGGTTATGAATAATTTCACTTGGTGGTGTTGGTTCATTTAAATCTTGCATTAATGTACGGAATAAATCACGATCTTCCGCTTGCTCGATTGCTGATAATTTTGTTCCTAAAATTTCAACTCCGCACTCGTCAAGTACGCCTGATTTTGCAAGTTCAACAGCCATGTTTAAACCTGTTTGACCACCTAATGTTGGTAGGATTGCATCAGGACGTTCTTTACGAATAATACGGCTTACGAATTCTAATGTTAATGGCTCGATGTATACTTTATCTGCTGTTGCAGTATCCGTCATAATTGTTGCTGGGTTAGAGTTAACAAGGATTACTTTGTAACCTTCCTCTTTAAGAGATTGACAAGCTTGTGTACCAGAGTAGTCAAACTCCGCTGCTTGCCCAATTACAATTGGTCCTGATCCGATTACTAAAATTGTGTTAATGTCTAGGCGTTTTGGCATAACTCTTCCCCTTCTTTCTTGAAGTTTTCAATCATTGTTAAGAAATCTTCGAATAAATCATTTGCATCTTCTGGTCCCGCTGAAGCTTCTGGATGGTATTGTACTGTAAATGCCGGGAACTTCTTATGACGAAGACCTTCTACCGTTCCATCGTTTAAAGCAACATGTGTAATTTCAAGATCTGTATTTTCAACTGATTCTTCTTCTACTGCGTATCCGTGGTTTTGAGATGTAATTGCTACTTTTCCAGTTGCAAGATTTTTTACTGGATGGTTTAAACCACGGTGACCAAATTTCAACTTACTTGTATTTGCACCTGATGCTAGAGCGAACAATTGATGTCCTAGGCAAATTCCGAATAAAGGAACTTTACCGATAATGTCTTTTAACATTTCAATTGCTTCTGGTACATCTTTCGGATCTCCAGGTCCATTACTTAACATAATTCCATCTGGGCTAAGGCGTAAAATTTCTTCCGCTGTTGTGTTGTAAGGAACTACAATTACATCACAGTCACGCTTATTTAATTCTCGTAAAATACCATGTTTCATACCGAAGTCTACTAGTACAACTCGGTGACCACGACCTGGGCTTGGGTATGGATCTTTCGTTGATACGCGTTTTACATGATCTGTAAATACTGTCGCTTTTAATTGGCTTACAATGTACTCTACATCTGCATCCATGTTACAAAGGCGTCCACGTAATGTACCGTATTGACGAATTTTTCTCGTTAATTTTCTCGTATCAATCCCTGCTAATCCTGGGATATTTCTTTCTTTCAAGTAATCATTTAACGAAATTTCATTACGGAAGTTTGATGGGTGATCACAAATTTCGTTTACGATTAAACCATTTACAGATGGGTGAATGGATTCAAAATCGTCACGGTTAATGCCGTAGTTTCCGATTAATGGGTACGTGAATGTTACGATTTGACCGCAATATGATGGATCAGATAATGTTTCTTGATATCCAGTCATTCCTGTTGTAAATACAACCTCACCTGACTTTTCGATTTCGCCTCCGAAACCTGTTCCAATTAATACTGTTCCATCTTCTAAGATAAGTTGTCTTTTCATACTAATGCACTCTCCTTTTGCCATGCGATCTTACCACCAACGATTGTCATTACCGGCCATCCTTGGCATTTCCAACCTGCGAATGGTGTATTTTTTCCTTTTGATAAGAATGTTGTTGGGTCAATCTCTTCTTCTTGTTCTAAATCAATGATTGTAATATCAGCTTCTCTACCTTCTTTTAGGCGACCTGCTTCTAAGCCGAATGTATCAGCTGGCTTTTCTGTTAAGAATTGAATTAACTGTTCTAGCGTAATAACTCCCTTTTTCACAAGGTTTGTGTATAGAAGCGGGAATGCTGTTTCAAAACCAGTAATTCCAAACGGTGCTCTTTCAATTCCTTGTGCTTTCTCTTCCGCTGTATGCGGTGCATGGTCAGTTGCGATCATATCGATCGTTCCATCTAATAAACCTTCAATTAATGCTGCATGGTCTTCTTTTCCACGAAGCGGTGGGTTCATTTTAAAGTTAGGATCAGCTGATGGGATATCATCTTCACATAACACTAGGTGATGCGGTGTTACTTCTGCTGTTACTTTAATTCCAGCGCGTTTCGCATCACGGATTACACGTACAGAACCTTTCGTACTTACATGACATACGTGATAGTGGCAATCTGCTGCTTCAGCAAGCAGTATATCCCTTGCAATATGTACAGATTCACATACTGATGGGATACCGTTTAATCCGTGTTTCTCAGAAAACTTCCCTTCATGTACACAACCTTTATTAATAAGCGTATTCTCTTCACAGTGCGCAACTACTGCCATATCTAATTTTGCTGCACGTTTCATAGCCGCTAACATCATGCTCGCATCTTGTACGCCTACGCCGTCATCTGTGAAAGCAAATGCTCCAAGTTCTTTTAATGTTTCGAAATCTGTCATTTCAGAACCAGCTTGACGTACTGTAATTGCTCCGTATGGTAGTACGTTAACATGAGCTTTTTCTTCAATACGTTTTTGCAAGTCTTCCATATGTTCTCTGCAATCTGGTACCGGGCGTGTATTTGGCATTGCGCAAATTGTAGTGAATCCACCTTTTGCCGCTGCTAGTGTACCTGTTTCAATTGTTTCTTTATGTTCACCACCTGGTTCACGAAGATGTACGTGTACATCTACTAATCCAGGTGCGATTAACTTTCCGTTCACATCGATTACTTCAGCATTATCTGCCGTAATATTTTCTGCTACCTTAGCGATTTTACCGTCTTGTACGAGAAGATCCGTTGCTACGATTTTTCCTTCTTCATTCATATAACGACCATTTTTAAACAAATAATTCATGTTTCATTCCTCCTAATACATTTGGTAAGGCGCGTTTTAGTACAGCCATTCTTACGTAAACTCCATTTTCCATTTGTTTAAATATACGTGAACGCTCACACTCAACAAGTTCACTTGCAATTTCAACATCACGGTTTACAGGAGCTGGATGCATAATAATGCTTCCTTCTTTCATACGCTTTTCTCTTTCTACTGTTAATCCGTGTTTCTCATGATATTCTTTCATAATGTCTGTTTCATAATGATCATGACGCTCATGTTGTACACGGAGTAACATCATTACATCAACTTCTGGAACAAGTTCATCTAATGGTTTGTATGTTCCAAATGTGTTGTCTTCATCTTTCCACTCTTCTGGACTTGCAAAATAAATTGTTGCACCAAGCTTCGTTAATGCTTCTGCATTAGAACGTGCTACTCGGCTATGACGAACATCTCCTACTATTGCAATCTTCAAACCTTCAAATCTTCCAAACTCTTGTTTAATTGTAAGAAGGTCCAGTAGGCACTGTGTTGGGTGGTTTCCGCATCCATCTCCAGCATTTAAGATTGGAATATTCACCTGATCTTTTAGTTCATCGAAGTAGCGATCTTGCTCGTGGCGGATGACCACTGCTTTTGTTCCGATTGATTCTAGTGTTCTTATCGTATCGTATAGAGTTTCTCCTTTTTGTACGCTAGATGCATCAGCTGAAAAGTTTAAAACATCAAGTCCTAATCTCTTCTCAGCAACTTCAAAGCTAAATCTCGTTCTCGTACTATTCTCAAAGAACAAGTTCGCAACAAAAGTTTGCTCTGTCGTTTTGCTCTCTTTTCCATTCGCAAAATCTTCTGCATCTTTTAGGATTTCTGAAATTTCTACTTCCGATAATTCACTCATCGTTAACAAATGGCTCATCGTCATCCCTCATCTTTCTGATTTTTATGTTACCACTTTTGAATTTTTATAACAACCTTTGCATAAAAATACCCTAATCATGTGAGACTAGGGTGCAAGAAAGAAGCCACCCTTTCCGGTCTCACAGGACTGAATTAAAAGGTTATTATTATGAAGCAATCTGCTTAGATTGTTTTATTTGTTTCGTTTCCGGTAGTAGTAGATTTAACAGTACACCTACAATTGCTGCTAGTGCCATTCCTTCTACTTGGAATGATTCTCCTACGTGAAGTACCGCTCCACCAATACCGATTACTAATATTACTGATGCAATCATTAAGTTTCGTTTGTCACTTAAATCTGTTTTATCATCTACCATCATGCGTAATCCGCTTGATGCGATTACACCGAATAGTAAGATTGATACACCACCCATAACTGGTGTTGGGATCGAATGAATCAGTGCAGAAATCTTACCGATAAATCCGAACATGATTGCGAATACTGCTGAACCGATGAATAAGTATACACTGTATGCTCTCGTAATTGCTAGCACACCGATGTTTTCACCATACGTTGTATTCGGTGGCCCACCGATTAGTGACGCGATTAATGTTGCTACTCCGTCACCGAAGATTGAACGGTGTAAACCTGGTTTTTCAATTAAATCTCTTTTAATAACATTTCCAAGAACAATTTGATGTCCGATATGTTCTGATATTGTTACTAGTGCAACTGGTACCATCAAGAGTACAATCTTCCATGAAAACTCTGGTGTGTATGTTACAAATGGTACTGTGAAATCTGGTACAACAAACCATTTTGCCTCAGCTACCGGCTTTAAGTCTACTAGCCCTTGGAAGTAAGCGAAGATATATCCGCCGATAATGCCAAGTAACACTGGTATGATACTGAAAAATCCTCTTCCAAATATCGAGCATATAATTGTAATTGCTAATGTTACTAACGCTACTGAAAAGTGTGTAAAGCTATATTTGCCATCCGCACCGTTCATCGCCATGTTAACTGCTGTATGTGCTAAAGCTAGACCGATTACCATTACTACTGGACCAACTACGATTGGTGGTAGTAATTTCATAATCCACTCTGATCCTGATTTCTTAATTCCGAGTGAGATTAAGATGTACACAAGTCCTGCTAGCAAACCACCAAGCATTGCCGCTCCCGGTCCACCTGCCGTTTTCGCTGTTATAATCGGTGCGATAAAGGCGAATGATGATCCTAGATAAGCAGGTACTTGACCTTTCGTTATAAGAAGGAATGCTAACGTTCCTAATCCACTTGATATTAATGCTACTGATGGATTCAATCCTGTTAAAAACGGAACAAGCACTGTTGATCCAAACATCGCGAACAAATGTTGTATACTTAAAAATAACCATTTTCCCGGTTTCGGTACTTCATTAACGTCTAACACTGGCTTTTGTTCCATTGTTACATCCTCCTTCAGTTTAAATCTTTGCAATAAAAAAACTCTTTGTGCCTGTGCACAAAGAGTCCTACACTTTCGTATGCCAAATTTGACATATGAAAGCCAAGACCCTTTGGCAGCCTCACAGGACTACATTTAAAAGGGCTTTACTTATCGTATATGCTTACTCGATCTTGTTGATCTGTCTCTTGCAAATCAACTTCGATACGCTCTTCACTTGATGTTGGAATATTCTTCCCTACATAATCAGCGCGAATTGGTAATTCGCGATGACCTCTATCAACAAGAACCGCCAATTGGATTTGAGATGGTCTACCTAAATCCATAAGAGCATCCATTGCTGCTCGAACTGTTCTTCCTGTATATAATACGTCATCCACAAGGATAACTTTTTTCTTCGTAATATCTACAGGGATATCAGAACCTTTTACAAGTGGTTCTTTATTTTTCGATTGTAGTGTTAAATCATCACGATATAACGTAATGTCTAACTCTCCAACTTCCATTTCTTTTCCTTCAATTTGACCAATTCGTTCTGCCAAACGTTGTGCAATAAAAATTCCACGAGTTTTAATTCCGACAAGAACACAATTATCGACACCTTTATTTCGTTCCACGATTTCATGACTAATTCGTGTTAAAGCGCGGCGAATCATTTGGTCATCTAAAACGACAGCTTTCTCTTGCATGCTCTACACCTCCAAGCTTTTTTCTTGCGTGAGAGTAATGGTATAAAAAAAGTCCTCTCAGCGTGTGCGAGAGGACTTTTGAAAAAAGGGTACAACATACCCTAAGTATTTCAAACCGTTACCTTCTCAACCTCACGGGGCTGTGTTAAAGGATCATTATTTAACTGTTGTCAGTATCTCAGTTTTCTTATGATTTGTCAATACTATTTTCGTAAAATATTTAATGCGTCTTCAAACACTTCTGGAATCGGTGCCTCAAACTGAATATATTCACCCGTACGAGGATGATCAAAGCCTAAAATACCCGCATGAAGTGCTTGTCCATTCATATCTAACGTTTTCTTCGGACCATACTTCGGATCTCCTGCAAGTGGATAGCCAATATATTTCATATGAACACGAATTTGGTGCGTACGTCCCGTTTCTAAGCGACATTCTACAAGTGTAAAGTCTTTAAAGCGTTCTAACACTTGGAAGTGCGTAACAGCGTTCTTACCATTTTCATCAACTGTCATACTTTGACGCTCTTTCTTATCACGAGCAATCGGAGCATCAATCGTTCCCTTATCATGCGGAATCACACCGTGTACAATCGCTTTGTAACGTCTCGTTACTGTTTTTGCTACAAGCTGATTCACAAGCGATTCATGTGCCATATCATTTTTAGCAACCATTAATAGTCCAGATGTATCTTTATCAATACGATGCACGATACCTGGACGCATTACACCGTTAATGCCTGATAAGTCTGTACAATGATGCATAAGGCCATTTACAAGTGTACCACTTGTATGCCCTGGTGCTGGATGTACAACCATACCACGTGGCTTATTTACAACAAGCACATCTGCATCTTCATAATAAATTTCTAAATTTAAATCCTCTGGTTGAATATCTAACTCTTCTGGTTCAGGAATTGTTACTGTAATTTCATCTTCTTCTTTTACTTTATAATTCCCTTTTACCGCTTTCCCGTTTACTGTCACAACGTCATCTTTAATCCATTGCTGCACTTGCGTACGTGACCATTCGTTATTTATCCCTGCAACGAATTTATCAATTCGCTCGTTTTTTTGCTCTGCTGCAACTGTTACTTGTACTACTTCACTCATTCAATTACTCCTTCGCTTTCTTGCCTTCTAATAATGTTTGAATAATAATTAATACAACACCAATACATAATGCTGAATCAGCTATATTGAATACTGGATAGTTGTACGAGAAAATATACACGTGAATGAAATCCACTACTTCTTGTCTAAATACACGATCAATAAAGTTACCAATTGCCCCGCCCAAAATTAGGCCTAACGAAATACCTAGAAGCCTGTCTGTTTTCGCATACTTTTTCATATAAAATACAATAAACACTACAAAAACAACTGTAATAATGTAGAAGAACCACATTTTATTTTCTAAAATACCCCAAGCAGCGCCTCTATTTCGATGTGATGTTATGTATAATACATTGTCGATAATCGGAATACTCGTACCCAATTCCATGTTCTTTACAATTAACCACTTCGATATTTGATCGATAGCAATGACGAATAACGCTATTACATAATATATCATTTTCATTTCCCCCACAAAGACAGTGTACCTCAAAATTTTAGCATAGCTGCTACCTTTTCACAATGAACCTTTATAGAAGAATAAAATAAATTAAAAAAAGGTAATATAATATCGTTGTGCGTATTCATACATTTACCTTTTCATAAAAGAATTCATGAATCGTACGGGCAGTCGGCATTGTCTTCATTTGCTTTGTCGAAATTAATCTCCCCGTCTCTTCACAAATACCATACATGTCTATTTCCATTTTAAATAATGCGCGTTCTACATCCTTTAAATCCTCTTTTATATCATGTAATAGCAATTTTTTCTTTATCTCTTCCTTAATTTCATATCCAAGCTCTTGGCTGAACTCGACATCATATTTGTGCATTACTTCTTTAGCTAGTCTCTCTTGCAACTCTTTTCTCATCAATTGCAATTCTTCTTTTATTTCCATGTAAATTTCATTCACGTGTACATTCCTCCTAGCTGTAATGTACAGTTAGTGTGTCCGAAATTTATTTGCTTACCTCACACACATTTTTCCTTCACAGGAAAGAGTCTGAAAGTGATTTTGATATGCCATAAACAAAAAAACTGACTGCATCAATAGCAGTCAGCTTTTTTTATTATTTTACATAGTTTTCTTTAACAACTGTTGCACAACGCTCACATAATGTTTCATGTTCAGCATCTTTACCAATTGTTTCTGAAACTACCCAACAACGTTCACATGTTTCACCAGTTGCTTGAGCAACAACAACCGCTGTATGTTCATACTTCGGTGCATCTGCTGGCGCTTCATCCATCATACCACCAAGTTTATACTCAGAAACGATGAATAATTGCTTTAAGTCTTCGCTAATAGACTCTAACATAGCTTTCATTTCTGCAGTTGGATATAGCGTAATGCTTGCATTTAATGACTTACCGATTACTTTTTCATTACGAGCTACTTCTAGTGCTTTTAACACGTCATCACGTAATGTCATAAATGCATCCCATTTTGTTTTTAACGCTTCCGCGTCATCTAATTGTACAGCTTCTGGCATATCAGTTAATTGTACACTTTCTTCTGTTACGCCTGGAATGTATGGCCATACTTCATCAGCTGTATGCGGTAAGATTGGTGTTACAAGTTTCGTTAACGCAACAAGAACATCATATAATACAGTTTGAATCGCACGACGATCTTCGTGGTTTGCACCTTCAATATATAAAATGTCTTTTGCAAAGTCTAAATAGAATGAACTTAAATCAATTGTACAGAAGTTATGAATTGCATGATACACAGCAGCGAAGTCGTATGTCTCATATGCTTCTTTAACTTTTGTAATTAAGTCATTTAATTTCACTAACATGTAACGATCTACTTCACGAAGTTCAGCTACAGCTACTGCATTTTCACTTGGCTTAAAGTCGTCTAAGTTTCCTAATAAGAAACGGAATGTGTTACGGATTTTACGATACACTTCTGCTACTTGTTTTAAAATATCATCTGAAATACGTACGTCAGATTGATAGTCAACAGAAGATACCCATAAGCGTAAAATGTCTCCGCCTAATTGATCCATAATTTTCTTCGGTACGACAATGTTTCCAATCGACTTACTCATCTTACGTCCTTCACCATCTAGTACGAAACCGTGACTTAGTACGCCTTTATATGGAGCTTTACCTGTTACAGCAACTGCTGTTGATAATGAAGAGTTAAACCAACCACGATACTGGTCAGATCCTTCTAAATATAAATCAGCTGGACGCTGTAAATCTTCGCGCTCTTCTAATACCGCTTGGTGAGAAGAACCTGAATCGAACCATACATCCATGATGTCTGTTTCTTTACGGAATTCGCCATTTGGGCTACCTGGATGTGTAAATCCTTCTGGTAATAGATCTTTCGCTTCACGCTCGAACCATACGTTAGAACCGTGTTCACGGAATAAATCTGCTACATGGTTAATTGTTTCATCCGTAATAATTGGATCACCATTCTCAGCATAGAATACCGGAATTGGCACACCCCATGCACGCTGACGAGAAATACACCAGTCACCACGGTCACGAACCATATTATGAAGACGAGTTTCTCCCCATGCTGGTACCCATTTTGTTTCTGCTACAGCTTCTATTAATTCTTTACGGAATGCTTCAATAGATGCAAACCACTGTGCTGTCGCACGGAAAATAATTGGTTTTTTCGTTCTCCAATCATGTGGGTATGAATGTGTAATGAATGTTAGTTTCAGTAACGCGCCTACTTCTTCTAATTTTTCTGTAATTGGTTTATTAGCTTTATCATAGAATAAGCCTTCAAATCCAGGTGCCTCATTTGTTAATACACCTTTATCATCGACTGGGCAAAGTACTTCTAATCCATACTTTTTACCAACAACGAAGTCATCTTCCCCGTGTCCTGGTGCTGTATGAACACAACCTGTACCTGCATCTGTTGTTACGTGGTCTCCTAGCATAACTAATGAATCACGATCGTAGAATGGATGTTTTGCAACTGTGTACTCAAGTTCGCTACCTTTTACTGTTTTCACAACTTCAGCATTTTCCCACTCTAACGTTTTTGCAACTGTCTCAAACAGCTCAGAAGCAATGATATATTTCTCATCGTTTACTTTTACAATGCTATATTCAAGCTCTGGGTGAACAGAAATACCTAAGTTTGCAGGTAATGTCCAAGGTGTCGTTGTCCAAATGATGTACTTTTCATCACCTTCTAATACGTTCTTTCCATCTTTTACAGGGAATGCTACGTAAATAGATGCTGATTTTTTATCTTGATATTCAATTTCAGCTTCCGCTAAAGCAGATTCACTCGTTGGAGACCAGTAAACTGGTTTTTGACCTTTATAGATATAACCTTTTTTCGCCATGTCACCAAACACTTTGATTTGTTGTGCTTCATAAGCTGGCTCTAAAGTAATATATGGATTATCCCAATCTGCACGTACACCTAGACGCTTAAATTGTTCACGTTGACGTTCTACTTGTTCATATGCATACTCTGCACATAACTTACGGAACTCAGCAACTGTCATTTCTTTACGTTTTACACCTTTATTTGTTAAAGCTTGTTCAATTGGTAAACCGTGCGTATCCCATCCTGGAACATATGGCGCACTAAAACCAGTCATTGATTTATAACGAACAATAAAGTCTTTTAATACTTTATTTAATGCATGTCCCATATGAATGTCACCATTCGCATATGGAGGTCCATCATGCAATACAAATAAAGGACGTCCTTTTGTATGTTCTTGTACTTTTTCGTAAATATTCATTTCAGCCCATTTTTCTTGCATTGCAGGCTCACGTTTTGGTAAATTCCCACGCATTGGGAACTCTGTTTTTGGCATCAGTAATGTATTTTTGTACTCCATGCTCAATTCCTCCTTACATGTATAAAAGAAACACTTAAAAAACGGAATAAAAAAGAGACCTTCTCATCCCAAAAAGGGACGAGAAAGTCTCCCGCGGTACCACCCTAGTAGATCATATACATATGTATAGAATCCTCTTTATATTCTTAACGCGAATACACGCCTACGCTTACTCTATTTGTTCAGCGCGGAACTCCAGGGTGATATTCCCACTATCTCCTTATCCTGAGCTTACACCATCCTCAGTTCGCTATATAAGGTTTGAAAAGGTACTTATCCCTATCTTCGTTTTTCTTAATAAATATGTTGTTTAAAATTATATGTAATAATGAGAAAAACGTCAAGCTTACACTGTTTCTTCTTTTTTCAACAGTTCATCTACTTCGTCTTCTAATTCAATTAGTTTATCCCAATCATCGTTGTTTAACATCTCAAGCTGTGTTTCTAATAACATACGGAAACGAGTTCGGAATACTTTCGCTTGTTTCTTTAGCTCTTCAATATCAAAAGCAACTTTTCTTGATTTTACTAATGCTTCGTTAATAATACGATCAGCATTCTTTTCAGCTTCACGCACAATTAATTTCGCTTCTTTTTGCGCATTACGTTTTACTTCTTCCGCTGCTTCTTGTGCAACGACGATAGATTTGTTTAACGTATCTTCAATATTAGAGAAATGATCTAACTTCCCTTCTAACTGCGCAACTTTTTCTTCTAAAGCTTTTTTCTCACGAATGACCAATTCATAATCTTTGATAATTTGATCAAGAAACTCATTTACTTGATCTTCATCATAGCCACGGAATCCGCGACCAAATTCTTTGTTATGAATATCTAATGGTGTTAACGGCACAACGCCACCTCCAAGTAGTTATCTAAATTTCCTCTTTCAATTATATCTTTTCTTCGACAAAATAGGAGGATTTCCTTCTAAAAAACCAATCATTTTAGTATACCATACAAAATTCTCCATTTGTCGCGTTTTGTTCTACCTTCTACAGAAAATAATTTACTTCGGCCATATCCTCTAACAGAAAAAACATCTCCTGGATAGCATTCATAAGAAGTTTGCTCCACTGTTTTCCAATTGACTTTTACTAAACCATTTTTTATGAAAGGTTGTACTTTCTGTCTAGATAAATGTAACATTTCAGCTAACATAACATCTAAACGAAGTGAAGAAACCGTTCCAGATTTCTCTCCCCACGTTTCATCTATCTGTAGAATTTGTTCTCCTTGCACTGACGCTAAAGAGACTTTTACTTTCCCTATTGATTGTAAGTTCATCTCAATATACGATACAATTTCTTTCGCAACTACAATTTGGGCACGATTTTCTTGCAGCAAAATATCACCACATTTTTCTCTTGTTAAACCAAGAGACATAAATGTACCTAATATTTGCCTATGTTCTAGCGTATAAAACTTGGAAGGATAGTCAATTTCTAATACTTCTACTTGAAATTCTTCTTCATTTAATTCTAGATAGTCTGGATAAATAAGTGCTCTTTTACGCTCTGCATTAGGCGTTGCACCACCAAATTGTACAGCAACATCACCTTGTCCTATTACCATAGAAACAATTTGTTGTTGCCTAGGATCAAGAAAATCCGTTAACTTCACTTGATGGTACTCCGCCGCTCGCTTCCACTCTAGCACTTTATCCACAAAGACCTCCTCATCAGGCCTAAAATGTTCGTAGATGCTCATGTATTTACCTTCTTACTATAAGAAATAGCTTAATAAACTGAACAAACCAGTTTTAGCAAGTTTCAACGCAAAGATCGCAACGATTGGAGAAATATCAATCATTCCAAGCGGCGGAATAAAGCGGCGGAATGGTTCTAAATACGGTTCACAAATACGTGCCAGGAACTCTCCAAAAGATGATTCCTTTGCACCAGGAAACCATGATAGGAGAATGTAAATAATAAGTGCCCACGAGTAAATCTCGATAGCATAACTTAACACTATAAAAACTGTTGTCATGGCGTATTACCACCTCTTTATATTTGTTTCTTCTTCTTCACCGAATAACTCTGAAATCGCACCAACAATATCTACATTTTCAGGTGTACACATAAATGTTTTCGGCCCTATTTTTTGAATGTCCCCGCCTATAGCGTATACAGTACCACTTAAAAAGTCAACGATACGTACCGCTTGATCAGTAGACATTCTCTGCAAATTAATTACAACAGCTCGTCTACCTTTTAAGTGGTCCGCAATCCCTTGTGCTTCCGAATATGTGCGTGGTTCTAATAAAACAACTTTTGAAGATTGTTTTGCTGTTTCAATACTCACAACATTTTGCTTCGGTTGCGCTTTCGGAAACGTAACGTCTTGTTGTTCTGGTGGATCTTGCTGCTTTTTCATGTCTGTTTGCTCCTTTTCATAACCATATTGAGCTGCTTCTTTTTCTTCCGGTGTATCAAAAAAGAAGTATTTTACTTTTGACCAACTCATAATAAGATTCTCCTTCCTTTTACGCTTTTCCTACTAAAATCGTTCCCAAACGAATATATGTAGCCCCTTCTTCAATTGCAATTGTGTAATCGTTGGACATTCCCATTGATAATTCTTTACATGGCGCATGTAATAACTCTAGCTCCTGCACCTCTGTTTGCAGCATACGTAATTCCTTAAAACAGCGTCTGATTTCTTCCTCTTCTTCTGTAAATGGAGCCATCGTCATTAGTCCAACCACTTCAATTTTATCGAATTCTTGCAAACTTTGAATAAAAGAAACAACCTCTTCTATTGCCAATCCTTGCTTCGATTCTTCAGATGAGGTTTTCACTTGAATAAAGCATTTCACTTTCTTATCAGCACGTTTCTGAATTTCTTTCGCCAGCGAAAGACGATCTAACGAATGTAAATAATCAATTTCATTAATGATTTCTTTTACTTTTCTCGTTTGTAATGAGCCAATAAAGTGCCAATTAACTTTTGAACCGAAATGCTCGTATTTCTGTAAGAAACCTTCATTTCTATTTTCACCTAAATCGATAATTCCAGCTTCAATTACTTCGTTTGTTTTTTCAATCCCTACAGTTTTTGTAACTGCAACAAGTTTAATATCTTGCAACGAACGTCCAGCTCGAGCGCAAGATTCTTTAATAGCTTCATTTACAATTACTAAATTTTCTTGTACTGTCACTTGCTTCCTTCCTCCTTAAAACCTATGAAACTCAACATTCTTCCTGTCTTACCTTGATCACGACGATGAGAGAAAAATAGTTGCTCTTCACAGCTTGTACAAAGAGATGACATTACAATATGCTCTTCTTTTATGCCTGCTTGTACACATAATATACGATTAATTTCTTTTAAATTAATTGCGTACTGCCCGTCAGAAATTTTTTGATGAGGAACAGCACCGCTAACTACTTCCTGTGCTGCTGTTAATACACGATCATCCACAACATAACAACAAGATCCGATCGACGGCCCAATTGCAACATGAATTTCATCACTTGAAATACCTTCTGCATTCCACTTTTGAATCATTTCCTTTGCAATCTCTTGTACAGTGCCTTTCCATCCAGCATGCGCAAGTCCTATCATACCATGTGATGGTGCATAAAAATAGAGCGGAACACAATCCGCGTAACAAGACGTTAACAGAACATCTTCATTACTCGTATAAATGCCATCTGTTTTTGAAATGCCGTCCTCATATGAATAGACACCACTTCCCTTTTCCTGTTGCCCTACTTTTTCAACATGATGAGCATGAACTTGTTCAGAGCAAATCCAGTTTTCTAATGGTTTTTGTAACTTATTTGCTAAAATGCGTCTGTTTTCATGAACGTTCTCCACGATATCATTCACATGTAATCCTAAATTCATCGCATGAAAGGAGCCCGTACTTATCCCACCATCTTTTGTCGTAAATCCAGCAGTAATGTTTCCAAGTTCTTTCCACGCTTGTAAATACAGTATACCGTCCACATATTTAAATGGTTCTCTCATAATAAAGCGGCTCCTTTTAATTAAAATAACAGAAAAAAGCATGGTACTTCCTGTCTATTTTACCATACTTTTATTTTTTCATAATCCTAACAGAAAAAAAAGAGGAATTTGTAATATTCTTTATGAAATTGTCGGTGTTTGTATTGATTCTGTTACAGAATTAACAGGATTTACTCTTACAAGTATGACATCTTCCCCAATTTTCACAATTTCCTTCCAAGGAATTACAATCTCAACATCTTTTCCAAAAATACCTAGCATACGTGTCTGTTTGGAAATAATAACAGAACAAATTTTCCCTGTGTTCATATCAATTTCAATATCTCCAATATTCCCAATCCTTTTTCCATCTGAAATATTTATAACATCCTTCATCTGTAACTCTGAAATTCGTATCACCATTTTTATCCTCTCCCTTATATGACAAATTGGAAACTGTTTCTCATATTTACAGGAAGCCACCTATACGAAACACCATGCTAGTTTCATTATATGAACACTAATCCCCTACTATGAGCACAAACCATATTACATATAAAAAGGTCTCACCATAATTGGTGAGACCTTATCCTTGAATCGTTTTATTCATTTGTTTAATGGCTGACTTCTCTAAACGTGATACTTGCGCTTGGGAAATCCCAATTTCTTCTGCAACTTCCATCTGTGTCTTTCCTTGGAAGAAACGTTTTCTAATAATCATTTTCTCTCTATCATTTAAACGCTTCATTCCTTCTTTCAATGCTAATTCTTCAACCCACTGCTCGTCCTTTTGTTTTTCATCACTTAACTGATCCATAACAAAGATAGGATCTCCCCCATCATTATAAATCGGTTCAAATAATGAAACTGGATCTTGAATCGCATCTAAAGCAAATACTATCTCTTCATGAGTTACTTCTAGCACTTTTGCAATATCCATTGCTGTTGGTTCTTTTGAATTTTCTGCAATCAATTTTTCTCTTACTTGCAAAGCTTTATACGCAATATCTCGCAATGAGCGCGATACGCGAATCGGATTATTATCACGCAAATATCTGCGTATTTCCCCAATAATCATCGGCACAGCATACGTTGAAAATTTTACATTTTGGCCTAAATCAAAATTATCAATTGATTTCATAAGTCCGATGCAACCAACTTGAAATAAATCGTCAACATATTCTCCTCTGTTATTAAATCTTTGGATGACGCTCAGTACAAGACGTAAGTTTCCATTCACTAATTTTTCTCTTGCGCTTATCTCTCCACTTTGCATTTCACGAAATAATTTACGCATCTCTTCATTTTTTAATACTGGAAGTTTAGCTGTATCAACACCGCAAATTTCTACTTTGTTTCTCGTCAAAGTGTTCCCTCCTATCGGGAGTTGCTGTACAGTGTAAAGTATTTCCTTTGAAGGGGATTTTATGCATGTGGTTTTTTCACGATTTATTATTTAAATTATCTTTCCTAATACAACTAAATAGAATAAGACCAGCCTACATAACGGCTGGTCTTATTCTTTACACCATTTTATTAAATTCTTTTCGTAATCTTTTTATAATTCTTTTTTCTAAACGCGAAATGTATGACTGTGAAATCCCAAGCATATCAGCCACATCTTTTTGCGTCTTTTCCTCTCCTCCAGCAAGCCCAAACCGAAGTTCCATAATTTGTTTTTCACGATCATTTAATTGGTGTAATGCTTTCATTAAAAGGTGACGATCTACAGTAGCTTCTAAATCTTTTGTAATAATATCATCATCTGTACCTAACACGTCAGACAATAACAGTTCATTCCCATCCCAATCAATGTTTAGTGGTTCATCAAAAGAAACTTCCGAACGATTTTTGTTATTTCGACGTAAATGCATTAAAATTTCATTTTCTATACAACGCGATGCATATGTTGCTAATTTTATTTTCTTTTCTGGATTAAATGTATTTACCGCTTTAATAAGGCCGATTGTTCCTATACTAATCAAATCTTCAATATTTATCCCTGTATTTTCAAACTTTCTTGCTATATATACAACGAGCCTTAAGTTACGTTCAATAAGTAATGCCCTTGCTGCCTGATCTCCTTTTGGCAATTTATTCAAAAGAACTTCCTCTTCTTCTTTTGTTAACGGTGGTGGCAACGCTTCACTTCCACCAATATAATAAATTTCATCGGTCTTAATTCCTAATTTCAGCAATACTTTATACCAAAGGTATACTAAATAAAATTTTAATTTCATCATATTATCCCGCCTCTCATTTATTAAGCGATCACCATTTTTTGCGAAATCAACATTTTTGGATGCACAATACATTGATACTCCCCATTAGTAGACAGCTGTTGTGTATTTAATCCAATTAACACTTTGTTTACAACAATAGAACTACCTTCATGGTCAACTTGCACACTGTCAGGCTTAATTGCCCACAAAAATTGACTCTCTACTCCTACTGCACGGAAAGGAATTAAGCGTAATTTGGTCGCCCAACCAGAATCATTTTCTGGTATTTGAGGAATTTCTGTTTTGGAATAAATTTGTTCTGTTAACCAAGATGGTAAGCAATGTTCTAATGATGAAACATGCATAATCATAACAGGTGTTTTTGTTAATGGGTCATAAAGTTGGTTCCCACTGTCAATAAGACCTGCGAGTTCTAGTTCTTCTTCGGCTAATTGAATTTTTACTTTCACAATTTGATCATAGTGTATTTTCGTGACCTCTACGCTTTCAATACGCTTTTTAGAAAAATAATAAATTACTGGAAAACCAAAAATAACAAATAACCAACTAATTGGATCACCGTAAGAAATTGACTGAGATTGAACCAATCCATTTACCATTTCATTCGTTTGCAAAAAGAAATGAGTTCCAATTAATCCTCCGCCAACCATAAAGGTTACAAAGTAAAAAGTAAAAACAGTTTGTGCATAATTTCTAAATGTCGTAAACCCAAATGCTGTATACACAATAAGTAACGAGTACAGTAGTTTCATAATTGGATGTGTCATCATAGAAGCAAAAGGAGTAAAGGCAAAAATAACAATAGTTGAACCTATAAATGCCCCTAACACAAGCCTCCATCTTTTGATTTTCTTTTTTAACACGGTAGCTGTTAATAAAAGCAAAAGAAAATCAATGCAGGCGTTTAACAACCAAACAACGTCGGCGTAAACAACCAAACAATTCACCTCTTTTTTCAAGTTGAGACTAGTATAATGCATATCCAATAGGAAAGTGTGTCAATTTGCGGAGGTGTTTTTTTGTTATTTTGTGATTTCTAGACATAATCTGTCGGTAAAAAATAAAAGTACAAATTCATAGAATGATATACTCTTATTTTCACAAACAAAATATATTGAAATATACGAAATAAAAAAAGACCTGCTTAGCAGGTCTTTTCCATAAAAAATAAAAAGGAGCATGAAAGCTCCTTTTTTTATCGTCTACGACGGTTACGTAAAAATGCTGGAATATCGATATCATCTGAATCTGAATGACGCTCATGTACAACTGGCTCTTCACGCTTCATTTCACGTTTTACTTCACGCTGTTTTGAAGGTTGAGCTACTGGTTGTTGCTGTTGTTGCGTGTGGTTCGCATTCGGACGAATAATTGGTTTTGGTGGTTGAGTTGCAATGCTATCATCAAAACCAGTTGCAATTACAGTTACAACGATATCATCTTTTAATCCTTCGTTAATAACAGAACCGAAGATCATATTTACTTCTGGATCTGAAGCTGAAGCTACGATGTCTGCCGCTTCTTGTACTTCATATAAGCTTAAGTTAGCGCCACCCGTAATGTTCATGATAACACCTTGAGCTCCATCAATAGATGTTTCTAGTAATGGGCTAGAAATCGCTTTTTTCGCAGCTTCTGCAGCACGATTTTCCCCATTACCAGAACCAATACCCATTAAAGCAGAACCTCTATTAGACATAATTGTCTTTACGTCTGCAAAGTCTAAGTTAATTAAACCTGGCGTTGCAATTAAATCCGAAATACCTTGAACACCTTGACGTAATACGTTATCAGCTTCACGGAATGCTTCTAACATTGGCGTATTTTTATCAACAATCTCTAATAAGCGATCGTTTGGAATTACAATAAGAGTATCTACATTTTCTTTAAATGCTGCAATACCAGATGCTGCTTGCGTCGCACGCTTACGTCCTTCAAAAGTAAATGGACGTGTTACAACACCTACTGTTAAAGCACCTAATTCTTTTGCAACTTGAGCAACAACTGGAGCTGCACCAGTTCCAGTTCCACCGCCCATACCGGCAGTTACGAAGACCATATCCGCACCACGAAGTGCTTCTTGGATCTGTTCTTTACTTTCTTCTGCAGCTTTTTTCCCTACTTCAGGGTTTGCGCCTGCACCAAGTCCACGCGTTAATTTTCCACCAATTTGCATTTTTGTTTCAGCTTTTGATAGATTTAATGCTTGTGCATCAGTGTTCACAGCGATAAAGTCTACACCTTGTACACCGTGTTCAATCATACGGTTTACAGCATTGTTTCCGCCACCGCCGACACCGATAACTTTTATATTCGCTAATTGATCTTGAGTAGTATCAAACTCTAACATGTCGAAATCCCCCTAGAACCTCATTTTTCGTGTCCAATTTTAATCCCATAAATAACGGAATACACGTTTTACTTTTGACATCATGCGGTCATCATTTTGATTATTATTGTTTTGATTACGAGTTTTTTGTTTCGTGGGTTGCTGTTGTACCGGCGTTGGTGCTGGTGCTGGTACTGGTTCAAAATGCTCTTGCTTTTCCTGCACATTTTTCCCACGTAATTTAGCTTTTTGATAAGAATGTTTAATTAATCCAACTCCACTTGTATATTGGGGCTCACGCACACCAATATAATCAGGAGTTGCTACACGAACATTTTCATGTAAAATATCATATGCAAGATCAAGAACACCTGGCATAGAAGCAATTCCGCCAGTTAGTACATAACCAGAAGCCACTTGCTTTACTCCTAACTTACGCACTTCATCTTGAACAAACATTAAAATTTCCTCTACACGAGCCTCTATTATATCCGATAATTCCAACTGAGAATATTGTTCTGTTTGATCACTTCCCATAATAGGAACCGTAAACATCTCTTCTTCAGATGCTGTATCATAAAAAGCATGTCCATATTTCAACTTAATTTGATCTGCATTTTCTGTTGAAGTTTTCAACCCAATCGCAATATCTTTCGTTATATGGTCTCCACCTAATGGTAATACGCTTGTCGCTTGTAACTCTCCATCTTTAAAAATAGATAAAGTTGTAGATCCTCCCCCCATATCAACAAGGGCTACTCCTCTATTTTTTTCATCTGAAGATATTGCAACTGTTGCAGCCGCTAAAGGTTGAAGACAAATATCAACAATTTCAAGACCTGCTTTTTCTACACAACGAAGTAGGTTATGTAGTAAAGTTCTCGAGCCTGTAATAAGTGTACCTTCCATTTCTAATCTTACACCGATCATCCCGCGTGGATCGTTAATCTCGTCAAGACCGTCTACGATGAACTGTCGAGGTACCACATCAATAAACTCACGTTCTGGAGCAATTGACACAACTTGTGCTGCATCTAGAACGCGTAAGACATCTTCATTCCCGATTTCACGATCTTCATTTGAAACAGCGACTACTCCGTGACAAGGAAGTAGCTGTACCTGGTTTGCATTGACACCTACTACAACTTGCTCAATGTGGATCCCCACCATGCGCTCAGCTTGTTCAATTGCTTTTTTAATTGATCGAACAGTCTCGTCTATATCAACTATCGATCCCTTCTTTAAACCATTTGATTTTACATTTCCAACACCAATAATGTTTAAGCTGTCATTAACCATTTCACCAATGATGACTTTAACATTGGATGTACCGATGTCAAGACTAACATATATTTCATTGCTGTTCATTCTTTGGCACCTCCTTCTTTATTTATACCATACAACTCAATATATGGAACAACAATCGCAACTTTACTATTTATAAGAAAAATATTCAACGTCTTTATACGTTTCCCTTTTTTAACCCTATATTTTTCTTATTTTTATTTAGCATTCAATTAAGAATATCGCAGTAAACTATGAATAACTGCTTATCTTGAAATAATTCTATTTCGAGTGTAAAGTTTACCGCCAAGTATAAGTCTACACTAAGATGTACTCATAGAAAAGTGAAACTTGTACCAATACTAGTATGAATCTAAGAATTTTTACATATTTTTCATCAAATGAACCATTCTTCTAAATTCGTATACACATAATAGAACATTCGTTTCGTTTTTTCTGCTATAAGTAACGAAAACTACCATTCTATTCTTTTTTTTCTTCCGCACCTAATTCTTTCGTATATGCACCTACTTCTAAGTCAATTAATACCTTCTTACCTGGCTCAATTGTTTTTAAAATAAGCGGATAGGCTTCCATACGTTTTGCGAAATTTTGAATTGTAGTGCTCACTTCATAACCTTCATTCATATATAAAGTAAGATGATCTTCATTCGCATTCGTTGGTGAATAGCGAATCTCCGAAATAGATTTTAAAATAGCTGGTGTTAATTTTTCTAGTTCAGCGATTAACTCCTTCATTTTCTCTTCTTTAAAAGGTTCGAAAATCGGTGCTGCAACAGGAAGTTTTCCGTTAGGTAGTACATCAAGCGTTTTTCCATTCTCTAATAACGGTTGTAATTTTCCCTCTTTATTTATATAACCAATCGTTAAATATTCTTCGATATGAATATCAATATTGTTTGGAAAACGTTTTTTTACATTTACTGCTTTAATTTCTTTTCGCTTCGTTAAGTTTTCTTCAGCTTTATGTGCTGTCACTCGGAAATAACTTGTATCATATGTCACGCCTGAATCCTTCATTACTTGTTCATCCGTCATATAGTGATTTCCAAACACACTAATCTTTTTTATATTACTAAGCGGAGACCGAAAATAAATTAAAAAGAGCACTAATAAAAATAAAATTGATATGTATAAAATCAATCGATGATTAACATTTTTTTTGTTTTTTTTCTTTTGATTTTTCAATTTTGGTACACGATCTTGTAGTTTAATCACTTTACTATTATTCATGTACGATCCCCCTATGTAACATAAAGAACGGCATGTTCCTCATGCCGTTCTTATCTTCTTATTATAACATAAATGATAATGAGCGGAACGAATAACCGTTATCTTCCAATGATTTCTACTTCTGTGTGCATATCTACATCAAATTTATCCTTAATTGTATGTTTTATTAATTCAATTAAAGACAATACATCTTGCGCTGAAGCTCCCCCAGTATTAACAATAAAATTGCCATGCATTTCAGAAATTTGAGCTCCACCAATCCTATAGCCACGAAGCCCTGCTTTTTCTACTAAATCTCCTGCAAAATGCGGGATTGGATTCCGAAATACACTTCCTGCACACGGGTGATTCCATGGTTGCGTTTCACGGCGGTAATCTTTATTATTTTGCATGCTACGTACAATTTCTTCACGTTTCCCCGCCTGTAATTGAAACACCGCCTCTAAAACAATACCAGGACGTTTCGTTTGCAATACAGATGCCCGATAAGAAAACTCCAGTTCTTTATTCGTTAACCAGTCAATTGCACCGTCTTCAAACAGAATGAGAGCCTTCGATAATACACTCGATATATCCGATTTATGTGCACCTGCATTCATATATACTGCACCACCGACACTTCCTGGAATACCGCTTGCAAACTCCAATCCAGCTAACCCTTGACGACTAAGTAAAGTTGACAATTTAATAAGAGGATACCCACTACCAACTCTTACCTTATGTTTTTCGACCTCTAAGTGATCTAATCCTTCTCCTAAACGAATAACAACACCTTCTATGCCTTGATCAGATACAAGAAGGTTTGAACCGCGACCAATTACAGTCCACTTCGTTTTGTATTGCTTTACTAACTGTAATGTTTTTTCAATACCGGCTACATGCTTTGGCACAATTAAAATATCCGCTGGGCCACCTATTTTCATAGTTGTATAACGTGCTAACGGCTCGTTAACCAAAACACGACCAACGTCTGCTTCTATAAGCTCATTTACTAATTGTTCCATAGACAATCTCCCCCATATTAAGTCTCCTTATGACAATAATATGCAGGGCGTTCACCTAACGTTATCCCTCTATTTACGGGCAGTACAGCTCCTAAATCAAAATTAGGTGATAACAAAGAAATTAGGCGGAATGAGGATACCAGTAAACATCCGATTAGTGAAAGGTAATAATCAAAGAGAGAGAATCACTCCCCACTGATTAAAGCCTCACTTTATTTTTTTACAAGTTTATTCATTACTTCATACAGCTTATTTGCTGCATCTGGAATACCTAGTTGCTTAGCAGCTAGCTTCATATTTTGTAATGTTTGTGCATCTAATAAAATCTCATCAATATCACGAATAAGCGTTTCAGCTGTTAAATCTTTTTCAAGTAACATTTTTGCCGCTCCTTTATCAACAACTGAACGTGCATTCTTTTCCTGATGATTATTTGTTACATACGGACTCGGTATTAACACACTTGGTTTTCCTAACGCTGTTAATTCTGCAAGTGTTGTTGCCCCAGCCCTTGAAACAACAAGGTCTACACCAGTTAGTACCTCTGGCATATTATGAATGAACGGCTTAATAATAACATTGCTTGGGTTCCCTTTTTGCTTCACGGCTTCCATCACTTTGTCATAATGTACTTCACCTGTTACATATAGTATTTCGTAGCTTTTGTTCCCAAACTGTTCAATTGCTTCAACGAAGGCATCGTTAATCGGTCTAGCCCCACGACTTCCACCAAATATAAGTACAGACTTTTTAGGAAGAGAAAGCCCAACTGAACGTTTCCCCTTCATTCCATTTTGTTCCATTACCTCTGATGCTCGTGGATTACCTGTCATTACCACTTTTGACTCCGGAAAATGCTCTATAGCTGCTTCAAAACAAACAGCAACTTTATCAACATAACGGCTTAAAAACTTGTTCGTTACACCTGGTACACTATTTTGTTCATGTACAATAGTTGGAATACCTAATTTGGCTGCAGCGTATACAACTGGTCCACATACATATCCACCCGTTCCAATTACGATATCCGGATTAAAACGACGAATATATCGTTTACTATCCTGTACACCTTTTAGAAAACGCATTACTGTTTTCACATTATCTAATGATATTTTTCGTTTAAATCCACTTATAACAATAGATTGAAATGGTATACCTGCTTTTGGAACGATTGTACTCTCTAGTCCATTTTCCGTACCAATATATAAAAATCTTGCTTCTGGATTTAACTTTTTTATTTCTCTAATTAAAGCAAGAGCTGGATAAATATGACCACCAGTACCCCCACCACTCACTAATACACGCACTACTAACTCCTCCGCTTCTCTTTTCTTATTTCCATTATATTTATTTCTATATACATATTGCATTTTTACACACATACGAAAAACCCTGTCTTATAAACAGGGTTTAGTAGCGAGAATGGCGACTTATATTTAATAATACACCTACTGCCATTAACATTAATGTCAAACTTGATCCACCATAACTTAAAAACGGCAAGGTAATACCCGTAACAGGCATTAGTCCTGTTACAACACCAACATTAATCATTACTTGAATCGCAATCATCGCCACAATACCTACTGCTAAAAACGTACCATATAAATCTGGCGCTCCTAATGCGATACGAATCCCGCGCCATAATAATAGACTAAATAATAATAACACAAATGAACCACCAATAAAACCTAATTCCTCGGATAAGATCGCAAATATAAAGTCAGTTTGTGGTTCAGGTAAATAAAGAAATTTTTGTCTACTTTGTCCAAGTCCAAGCCCAAATAATCCACCAGGTCCAATTGCAAGTAATGATTGGATAATTTGAAATCCACTCCCGAGCGGATCTGACCACGGATCTAAATATGATGTAATGCGTTTCATTCGATACGGTGCTGATGCAATTAACCCTACAAATCCTGCTACACCAATCAAACCAAACATTGCAAAGTGAAAAACTCTCGCTCCCGAAATGAATATCATAATGATACATGTCCCAACCATTACCGTTCCTGTCCCAAGGTCTGGCTGTAACATAATCATCCCAAAAGCAAGAAACACAAAACTAAGAGCCGGTAATAAACCACGTTTAAAAGATGTAATCAATTTTTGCCGTTCTGCTAAAAACTTTGCCAAGAAAATAATCATCGCAAACTTCATAAATTCTGACGGCTGAATCGAAAATGCCCCGATTCCAATCCAACTTCGTGCTCCTCCTCGAACAAGACCTACTCCAGGAATAAGAACGAGAATAAGAAGAATGAAGCAAACTAGCAAAATCACTTTTGAATACGTACGCCACACCCAATAATCAATTTTCATAATAAAAAACATAGCTACTACACCAAGACCCGCAAACAGTAATTGTCTTTTTGCAAAAAAGAATGAGTCCCCCATTTTATAAGAGGCCCAAACTGCACTCGCACTATAAACCATAATCATTCCGATTGTCAACAATGAAAGTGTTACGATGATGAGAATAAAATCAGGCGTTTTCTTCATTACCCACAAACACCACCTCTTTAGGCAGAACCTTTTGCCCTATGTAACAAAACATCAGTAGGTGTTAGCCTACTGATGTTTTGATTTACTTTATATAAGTTTATGCACAGCTTGTATAAAAATGTCTCCTCTTTCTTCAAATGTTTTAAATTGATCCCAGCTTGCACACGCTGGAGAAAGAAGAACGACATCACCATCTTTAGAATGAGCATAAGCTTTCACCACTGCTTCATCTAAAGTATCGACACTTTCAATTATATCTAATCCCGCTTTTTCTGCCGCTCTTACTAGTTTAGGAGCTGTTTGTCCAAATGTTACAATCGCTTTTACATTTTTGAAATACGGAATTAAATCATCGAATTCATTTCCGCGATCAAGCCCACCTGCTAGTAACACAATCGGTTGTGTAAACGCAGATAGTGCTTTCTCAGTCGCTAACATATTCGTTGCTTTTGAATCATTATAAAACTTACGGTTGTTAATCGTTGTTACATATTCTAAACGATGTTTTACACCCGTAAAACGTTTTAACACGACCGTAATTGCTTCATTAGAAGTACCTAATAATTTCGCAATACTCATCGCAGCTAAAATATTTTCTAGATTATGTTGACCAGGTAAAACGATATCGCTTACTTCAATAACTTTTTCACCTTTGAAATAAAGAGCGTTATCTTTTATACACGCACCATCTTCAATTTCTTTCGTTGTCGAAAACAGGATTTTTTGACCTTTAGAATACGCAGACAAAGCCATCACATCTGCATCATCCGCATTTATTACACTATAATCATTTTCTGTTTGGTTTTTAAAAATATTTGCTTTTGCTAAACCATATTCTTTCTTCGTCCCATGATAATCTAAGTGGGCCTCAAATAAATTTAAAAACGCAGCAATTTTAGGTTGGAACAATTCTACTCCCATCAATTGAAACGATGAAAGTTCTGTAACTACAACTTCATTTTCTTTTGCATCCTGTGCTACTTCACACGCTACAGTTCCAATGTTCCCTGCAATTACAGGATGCTTTTGTCCTTCTTTTAGCATTTCAAATGTCAGCATTGTCGTCGTCGTTTTACCGTTAGACCCCGTAATCCCAACAAATGGTGCTTCTGAAATACGATATGCTAATTCAACTTCCGTAACAATCGGAATTTGCTTTTCTTTCGCAGCAACTAATATTGGATTAGAATACGGGATTCCTGGATTTTTTACTACAAGAGAAATATTTCTCTCTAATAATTCTAAAGGATGACCACCGCATACAACGTCCATTCCTTTTGCTTGTAATTCTGCAGCAAGTACATTCTCTGCTAAAGGCTTTCCGTCATTTACAATAACATTTGCCCCTAACTTTTGTAACAATGTAGCTGCTGCATAACCACTTTTTGCAATGCCCAATACAAGAATATTCTTATTTTGAAATTCAGTTACAGTTTTCAATTACATCCACACCCCGATATAAATTCCTAACACAGCTAATAAAAATCCTGCAGACCAAAACGTCACAACAACACGCCACTCTGACCAACCACATAATTCATAGTGATGGTGTAATGGACTCATTTTAAAGACACGTTTTCCTGTTGTTTTAAATGAAATGACCTGAATGATAACCGATAAAGTTTCCATTACGAATACTCCGCCAATAATTACAAGTAGCAATTCTTGTTTTAATAAAATCGCTACAGCTGCAATGGCTCCACCTAAAGCTAATGAACCTGTATCTCCCATAAACACTTTTGCTGGATTCGCATTGAATACTAAAAATCCAAGTACAGCTCCTACAACTGCCATACAGAATATCGCTACTCCAAATTGCTCTTGTGCCACAGCAATAATACTAAATGCTCCAAATGCAATAGCAGCTGTTCCTGATAATAAACCATCTAAACCATCAGTTAAGTTAACTGCATTTGATCCACCAATAAGCATAAATAGTACAAGTACGAAATACGCCCAACCTAATTCAAACTTAACATCCGTTCCCGGAATCATGATGTATGTGTGGAACGCTTGCCCTTTTCCAATTAAAAAGAATGCAATAGCAATAACAAGCTGACCTACTAATTTTTGCTTTGATGTTAAACCAAGATTTCTCTTCTTAACTACCTTTATGTAGTCATCTAAAAATCCAATCAATCCGTAACCAAACGTCACTAATAGTAATAACGAAACCTCTGCACCTAAATAATTAAACTTAATCGCCATAATAAGTGAAGTTACCATCATAGATACGTATATGACGATACCACCCATTGTCGGTGTCCCTGATTTTTTTTGATGTGACTTTGGTCCCTCATCACGAATACTCTGTCCGAACTTTAATTTTCTTAAAAATGGAATAAACAATGGCGAAAGGGCAACAGAAATTAAGAATGCTACCCCAGCCGTTACTAATAAACCTTGCTCAAGCACATGTAGTCCTCCTCTCACGTTGTTACTCTTCGTTGTTTAAACGCCCTGTAATTGCTTCTTTAGCAACTTCACGATCATCGAAATGATGAACTTCTTTACCAATAATTTGATACGTTTCATGCCCCTTACCAGCAATAATAATGATATCATCTGCTTTCGCTTTAGCGATTGCATGATGTATTGCTTCTTTTCTATCAATGATCATTTCATAATTTTTCCCGCTTGCACCATGTACCATATCATCTAAAATAGCCGCTGGATCTTCACTTCTTGGATTATCTGATGTATAAATTGCATGAGTTGCATATTTTGTTGCAACACTTGCCATTATCGGTCTCTTCGTTCGGTCCCTATCGCCACCACAACCAACGATACAATACACATCACCTTTTGCAAATTGTTTTGCAGTTTTTAATACATTTTCTAAACTATCTGGCGTATGTGCGTAATCAACAATAACTGTATAATTTTGCCCTCCATCAACAACTTCAAAACGTCCTGGAACCCCAGCTAAATCCTTTATAACAGCAATGATTGTTTCTAATTTCACACCCGAAACAAGTCCTGCTGCTGTTGCTGCAAGTACGTTATATACATTAAATTTACCTATTAATTTCATCGTAACATTTACACTTTCATATGGTGTGACAAGCGTAAATGTAGTCCCGCCACTCGTCATAACGATATTTTTTGCCATAATATCACTTGTTGTATCAATACCATATGTTACAACTGTTGCTGCAGTACTTCTCATATACTCTTCTGTTACATTATCATCGCTATTGAGCACAGCGTACTTTTCACGATTATGATTATAACTATTGCCAAGCTGTGCAAATAGTAACCCTTTTGCATGTTTATATTCTTCCATCGTTTTATGATAGTCTAAATGATCTTGTGTTAAATTCGTAAACACCGCTACATCGTAATCACATCCGTGTACACGACCAAGATCTAACGCATGTGACGAAACTTCCATTACCGTGCTGTCCACACCTTGTTCAACCATTTTTGAAAACGTCTGTTGAAGTGTTAGTGCATCTGGTGTTGTATTTTTCACCTCAAATGTTTCATCACCGATTTTCATATTAATCGTTCCAATTAGCCCTGTTTTATGACCATGTGCTCGCATAATCTCATCCATAATATGCGATGTTGTTGTCTTTCCATTTGTACCTGTAATTCCGATTAAATGTAACTTGTGTGTCGGTTGACCATAAAAATAATCAGCTAAAACCGCTAACGAACGAAAAGTATTTTTCACAAGTACAACTGGAACGTCAACATCAATTGGTCTTTCCGCAACAATAGCAGCCGCTCCTTGTGCCGCTGCTTGCTTAGCAAAATCATGGCTATCAACCGTATATCCTTTCATACATACAAATAAGCTTCCCTCTTTCACTTTACGTGAATCAGCTTCTATAGATGTGATTTCTGGATTTTCTTTTGGAACAACTGGAAAATCATGCAAACATGATACAAGTGTATGCAACTTCATTTCACTAAACCCTCTCTACATTGTTTATTTATCTTTTTTCAGTAAGCAACACATTACCTCCTATATAAGGAGGTAAGTGCTACTGACCTATTTATGAATGAGACACTTACTGTCTCAAATTAAGTAACTGTTCTATAAAGAACTCACTTCCACCAATTGTACCATAAAACGTACTATGTTACCTTTAATTCCCGAAGTAAATTCTAATTTTTGAGCCTTCTTTTACTTTAGCTCCCGCTTCTGGTGATTGTTTAATTACTTTCTCTCCATCTCCACTTATATCAAGCTTCAAATCGACGAGTTGTGTTTGTAAGTCTTTCTTTTTCATTCCAATTAAATTCGGAACTTCCACAGTTGGTGTATCGCCCCATTTATATTCTTTCTCAACTTGTTCTTTTCTCGGTTTCACTCCCATAACAGGAAGCGCATCTCGAAGGATATTCCCAACAATCGGAGCTGCTACCACTCCACCAAACTGTGTAACCCCTTTTGGATTATCAACAGCAACATACACAACAATCTCTGGATCATCCGCTGGAGCAAATCCGATAAAAGATACTATATAATTATTCTCTAAATATTTACCATCTTTCACCTTTTGAGCAGTACCCGTTTTTCCACCTACACGATATCCATCAATATAAGCACCTTTACCAGAACCTTTCGCTACAACATTCTCTAATGCATAACGAACTTTTTCTGAAGTTTCCTTGGAAATAACTTTTCTTTTCTCAACAGGTGTCTTTTTACTAACAACTTGATTATTTTTCGGATCAATAAACTCCTTAGCTATATACGGCTGATACAATGTTCCACCATTTACAGCCGCCGCTACAGCTGCTACTTGTTGAATCGGTGTAACAGAAACCCCTTGGCCGAATGAAGTTGTTGCTTGCTCTACTGGACCAACTTTATCTAAATTAAATAAAATCCCACTGCCTTCACCTTGCAAGTCAATTCCAGTCTTCTGCCCAAAACCAAAATTACGAATGTATTTAAATAATCGGTCTTTACCAAGGCGATCACCAAGTTCAATAAATCCCGGGTTACATGAGTTTTGAACGACTTCTAAAAACGTTTGACTGCCATGACCTCCTGCTTTCCAGCATTTCAATCTAGCTCCACCTACTTCAGCTGCTCCATCATCATAAAACGTATCCTTCTCTAAGTCTACTAAATTTTCATTCAATGCTGCAGCTAATGTAATGATCTTAAATGTTGAACCAGGCTCATACGTACTCCATACAGGTAGATTTCTGTTATACACTTCTGGAGAGACACTTTGAAAATCCGCTGGGTCAAAACTCGGTCGACTAGACATACCTAAAATTTCACCATTTTTAGGATTCATTGCAATCGCAATCATACCGTCAGGATTATAAGTTGACTCAGCAATATTCATTTCTCTTTCCATAATCCTTGTAATACGCGCATCGATTGTTAATCCTAAATTTAAACCAGCTTCTGGCTTTTTGAAATCATCACCAACATTAGGCATCCTTTGTCCTTTCGCATCTGCAAAAAAACGCACATGACCTTTGTCCCCATTTAGCTCTTTATCATAATATTTTTCTAGTCCCATAAGACCTTGGTTATCGCTACCTGCAAAACCTAATACATGTGATAAAAAGTTTCCAAATGGATAGTACCGGATAGAATCCTCTGCGATATACACGCCCTTCAAACTTAATCCTCGTACTTCTTTCGCTTTGTCATGTGATATTTTCCTTCCGCCTTTATCTAACCTTACAATCGATTCTTTTTTTGTAATCCTTTTATAAATCTCATCTTTTTCCACACCTAATACTGCAGCTAACTTCTCTGCAGTCTCTGCTGGTTTTTCAATTTGCCTCGGTACAACAAAGACAGTTGGAGCACTTTTATTCGTGGCAAGTTCCACACCATTTCGGTCTAAAATTTTCCCACGTTCGGGTTCAAAAGTAATATTACGACTCCATGAATCTTTCGCACGATCCGTTAACATATTCCCAAGAAAAAATTGCACATATCCAAGACGAATATCGATAATAGTGAAAATAAGTATACCTGATATAAGTATAAAAATAAGTCGTTTTCTAACTGTTACATTTGATACACGCATATCGGAACAAGCCTCCCTTACGCCTAGCTTGTTCCAATATATGCTTGTACTTATTTAATTAGAACTTATTCTCTTTTACCATTACGGCTTTTCTGCTTCTTGCTGTGGTTCGAGTGGCGGTACGAGTGTGACACCTAATTCTGTACCAGGTTGTAATAATGTTCCTTCCGCCACACTTTGTTCTGTTACGTATCCTGTACCAGAAGGTTTCAAGTTAAGCTGTAATGTCTTCGCTAAATTCATAACATCACGCAGTGCCCATCCTTGTATATTTGGCATTGTAGGCTTATCTCCTACCAAGAAGACTCGGTCGCCTTTTAATGTTTGTTCAGTCGCTTTTGGTACTTGTTGCTGTACTTTCCCTTCACCTAGTACGATTGGACGAAGTTTTGCTTTATCAATCGCTTTCCCCGCTTCAGCCATCGTTTTACCAGTTACATCTGGAACAGTAGTTTGTTGTTCTTTCAGATGCTTTTTCGGATCTTTCACTTCATTTGGCTTAATCTTTAAATACTCTAAACTATTTTTTGTTACATATTTAAAAATATCAGCTAAAGGTTGTGCGCCGTTCTCATCATCTTTTAATTTCGGCTGTTTAACAGCTACATACACGACAAGTTGTGGATCGTCCATTGGTGCCATACCTAAGAATGAGAATATATAATTCTGTCTTCCTGTCATATAGCCGCCTTTTCCATCCGGAATTTGCGCTGTACCTGTTTTACCACCAACTGAATATCCATCAATTTTATAAGCTGTCCCTGTACCTTTCGGAGATGTAACAACACGTTCTAATAACTGTCTTACTTGCGCTGCTGTTTCCTTTGTAACAGGTTTTCCTACTTCTTCTGGCTTATGTTCTAATTTTACTTTGTCTGTTATCGGATCTACAATTTTATCAATTGCATAAGGTTTCATCATTTTCCCATCATTTGCAATGGCCGTTGCAGCTTGTACAAGCTGAATTGGTGTTACAGTGGAACCCTGTCCAAAAGCTGTTGTCACTTGTTGTATTTGCTGATCAAATAAAATTGTATTCGATCCTTCACCTGATAAATCAATGTTCGTTTTTTCATCTAATCCAAAACTATGAATATATTTTCGGAAACGTTCTGGACCAAGTTTTTGATCTCCTAAAATTGCAAACGCTACGTTTGAAGAACGCTCTACCCCTTCATCAAACGTGATAGAGCCCCAACCAGCACCGCCATTATGATCTTTTATTTTCCTATTTCCGACTTGATATGTCCCGGATTGATAATAATCTTGTCCTTTGTACACACCTTCATTAATAGCTGCCGCTAACGTAAAAATTTTCATTGTTGATCCAGGTTCAAATGCATTGGCAATCGCGTCATTGAAGAAATATTTAATTTGGCGATCATTAGGGTCATAACTAGGTTTAGTAGACATCGCTAATATTTTCCCAGTTTTCGGATCTGCAACAATCCCTATTAAACTTTCTGGCTCATATTGCTTACTTGCTGCTTTCATCGCGTCTTCTAAATAACTTTGGACACGTTGATCAATTGTTAAATAAGCATTATCTCCATTTTTAGGTGCCTTTACATTAACTTTCCCCCCATCAAGGGACACACCTTTACGATCACCTGTATATGCTACTTCTCCATTCGAAGCACTTAAGTATTTATCCAAGCTTTTCTCTATGCCAAATTGACCTACCGAGGTTCCATTCTCATTTGGTTTTGCATGACCTATAACGTAAGATGCAAAATCACCGTTTGGATACACCCTTGCATTTTCTGTAATAAAAGATATTCCCGGCAACTTCAACGCTTCTATTTGTTCCTTCTTTTCTTTCGTCAAATCCTTGCCTAACGTTCCAAATTCGACTTGACTTCTACCTTCCTTGTTTAAAGAAGCTAAAATATCCTCTTCGCCTTTTCCAAGTACTCCTGCAATTTTCTTTGCAGTATCTTCTTTATTCTCAACTGAGTTAGCACCTTTTAGTGCAGCTACCATTTTGTAAGAGTTTGCGTCTTGCGCTAACACATGACCGTTTTGATCATAAATGGTTCCTCGGTTCGCTTCAAGAACTCCTTTTTTACTATGCTTTTGTTTAGCAAGTGCATCTAAATCCTGATTATGAACGGTTCCTGTTGATTGTATGTAAAAAAATCGGGCTAATAACAGCAAAAAGAGCAGGAGGAAAAATATCATAAAATAACCTGCTCCCTTATTGGTATGAAATTTAGTCATATTCTTCTTCATCGTTCCTTCACACCTATTGCCTTATTTGAGGCCTTTCACATTATTCGCATTAATTTCTAGCCCATGTTTTTTTGCAACTTCAGCGATTCGTTCATAGCGACTTAACTTCTCTACTTCAGCTTGTAATTCTTGATTTTCTTTTTGCTGCTGTACAATTTTTTCTTCTATCGTCGCTGCTTCTACATTAACTTGATAAAGGCCTGCTTTATTTCCAATAAACGCGACACAGGCATACAATAAAAAGCCAATAAACGCTACATACAACAGTTTTTCGATTCTTGTAATTTTCGCTTTAACCTTCGGCTTAGCCATCTGCTGTGGGGGCGTTTGAATTTGCACCTCTTCTTGCGCTTGTTGTTTGTACTTTACAGCTAAATTAGTCATACCTCTCTCTCCCTTTTATCGTTTTTCAGCGATTCTCAACTTCGCAGAACGCGCACGATTATTTTCTTCTAGCTCTATATCAGAAGGTAAAATCGGTTTTCTTGTAATAAGCTTTAATTTCGGCTTAAATTCATCAGGAATAATCGGTAATCCTGGCGGCAATTGTGGCGTTGTACTATTTCGCTTAAACGTTGTTTTACAAATACGATCTTCTAATGAATGGAATGTTATAACACTAACCCTTCCACCTGGCTTAACCATCTCAATAGCAGATTCCAATGCTTCTTCAAATACTTTTAATTCATCGTTTACAGCTATACGAATTGCCTGAAACACTCGCTTAGCAGGATGCCCACCCGTTCTACGAGCAGGAGCCGGAATACCTTCTTTAATTAGCTCTACTAATTCTCCTGTCGTTTCAATAGCTTTATTCTCACGATAAGCTTCAATTTTTCTTGCAATTTGTTTTGAAAATTTCTCTTCACCGTATTGGAAGAAAATCCTTACAAGTTGTTCATATGACCAGCTATTTACAACATCGTACGCTGTTAATGGGGCATCTTGATCCATCCGCATATCTAGCGGTGCATCATGATGATAACTAAAGCCTCGTTCTGGTGTATCTAATTGTGGGGATGAAACACCTAAATCAAATAAAATACCGTCTACTTCTGTTATACCTATTTCCTGCAGTTTTTCAGCTAAATAACGGAAGTTACTCTTTACTGTTATAAACTGTTCACCGTATGAAGAGAACTTTTCTTTTGCGTTTTGAATCGCTATCTCATCTTGATCAAACGCTATTAATTTTCCACCTTCAGTTAATTGGGATAATAAATAAGAACTATGTCCTCCTCCCCCCAGTGTACAATCTACATATGTACCATCTGGCTTTATATCTAAGCCGTCTACTGTTTCCTTTAAAAGCACTGTTACGTGTTTAAACATTGTTGCACCTACTCTTTTTCCAATTAATTATGTTGAATGTATCCCTTCCTCTAAACACATATTTCACGCTTAGAGAATGAAATAATACGAAAGAACGACTCATTTAACTTACCAACAAAGGCAACATACTATACAAATCGCTATTTTCTTTTATTATATACTAAATTTTATCATCTTTTGCGGGAATTTAAATAAAAAACTGTCGAAAAAGCGAATAATACGTTTACATTTTGTGCTATTTTGTCATATATTTAAGTATCCAACACAATTGCCATATTTAACACTTTTTTGATTGATAATTCAGAAAAAAATCACTTCACAGTAAATTCAACGGAATAAAAATAAAATCCTGCTCCAAAGAGCAAGATTTTATAGTTTTATAACATGATGTTTTCCGTCCCAAGAAAAAGGGTTTTCCATTACACGATCAACGAAATCCAAACCAAACTGATTTAAATAATAACATACATTCCACACACGTTCTTGCGGTGCACCTAATGGACGAAGTGCGAATTGTATACGGCGGAATTTATTTAGCTGAACCTCATACTTTTTCTCAACATTTCTTTTCAACATTCTTTCCAGCAGTTCAATTTGTTCATTAATTTTCAATTCGTTTTTCCCTGCAAACGCACCTAACCCCGGCTCTATTTTCTTTACAAATTGCTGTAAAGATGTATGAATATCGGCAATTTCTTTTTTCGCCTTTTCAAAATGATCATCAATCGGTTCCTCTATTTGATTAGACAACCAGTTTTCACGCAATTTATCGACATCATTTAAAAACGGATCACTTTCTCTCAATTGCAAATCAAATAAATCCGTCGCTATATCTCTCTCCACATAAGTAATTGTAAGACGAGGAACGACAGGTGGCATTTGAAAACCGACAGTATGGAATACTTGTTGTAATTCACTCCAATAAGCTAATTCTCCTGGACCTCCAATAAATGCGAGCGTAGGAAATACATACTCTTGCATAAGAGGACGTGTTACAACATTATTACTAAAACGTGCCGGATTTCTCTCCATCTCTTCAATCAACTCTTCGTATGAAAAGGAATGCGCCCCATCCTTTCCAACAAACTTACCTTGTTGATCTTCAAGCAATACTCGTTCATCATCTATTTCCATGAATATATGCACTGCATGAGACTTCGTTTCAATAATCGGTTTGTATCCTAGTTCTTTAATTACTTCTTGCTGATTACGAAGCCCCTCTTGTACCTCTTTATACTTACTTATAATTCGCTTAAAAAATGGAATTTCTAACTTTCTTAATTCAGGATGATGTGAATCAACAAGGATTAAACCAGAATTAGCAAAGATTTTCGTAATAAGATGAGCAAAGAAATCTACATACGTATTCGATTTTTTCAAAGCATCATCAACAAATTTTAATACATCCTTTGTAAAATTTGTTTCTGGGTATGTTTTAAAAATCTCTTCAATCCAATTTCTACAATCTTCAACAGAAAGTTCAGACTCAGAAGCACTCGCCTTTTTCGGATTACGGTCATAAAAAATAGTTTTTTTCATCTTTTTATTTTTCGCTACAAAAATATGGTTAATCTCATCCATATCATGGTCTTCACCCGCAATCCAGAAGACAGGGACAACTTTAACTCCTAAACTTTCTTCCTTTTCCTTTGCAAGCTGTAAAATTGAAATAACTTTATGAATTGTATAAAGCGGTCCAGTTAATAACCCTGCTTGTTGTCCAGCTATAACAACATATGTATTTTCATCTCCAAGCGCTTTTACATTTTGAAGTGTAGATTCTCCCGCTTGTAATTTTGTATTATATTCTAATAAATGCGCTACTAAATCTTGGCGGAAAAACTCCCTTTCACGCAAATCATGTAAACGTTGTTTAAAAGCATCTTCTGTTAACATATAATCAAAACATGACTGTATCTCTTTTTTACCGTTCATATAGTCCGCTACAACACCTTGTTGCGGAACAGAGATTTCTTTTATCTCCATATAATTCTTCCTTTCGTATCCAGTTCTCTCACCAATCCACATTGTAGTCAATGTTTCACGTAAAAGCAAAGAATAACACTTATACTCTTGTTTCTAACCCTTTTATTGCATCGAACAAAAATTGAAGTGTCGGAACTGGTAGTTGCTGTTTCTTAGCTTCTTCTAATACATATCCAACAATCGCATTAATTTCCGTCTGTCTATTCGCTCTTACATCCGCTAACATAGAGGATGTATTACGAGACGTTCCTTCACACACATTTCGTACCATTTGCCATACCATTTCTTTTTCTCCTCTAATAAGAAATGCGACCTCCTGAAACACTTGCTCCATCATTTGATAAAAAAAACGATTCGTGATTAATTCACCATTCTTAACTCCCAATAGTGCTGTCAATGGATTGATACATACATTTACTACTAATTTTTTGTGCATAATCTCTTCCCAATCCGTTTCTATTTGAACTGGAAAATAAGTAACAGGAAAATAACGGAATATTTTCTTGAAATGTATAGATTGACCACAAACCACTCCAAATTTTGTTACCCCTATCCCAGTATGATGAACGATATGCCCTCCCTCTTTTTTCGCACCATGTTCTACAATACCAACAGCTATATTTTCACTCCCTATTTTCAGCATCTTTTGAAGATGCGACATTCCGTTTTGCAAAAAGATTAATGATGATGCCCCTTCCACAAACGGTAGTACGTCATCTATATGATATTGCTTCACAGAAATAAATATATAATCTAAATTTTGTGCTACCATACTTTCTATCGGTAAAACAGATGGATATACTGTTTCACATCTTCCATCTCTAATACAAGTTACACCTGTTTCATTCAACTCTTCAGCCTGCTTAGCCGTTCTTGTAAACAACGTAACATCTTGGTTACTTTTTTGTAAATAAAATGTATACAATAGACCAATAGCACCTGGTCCGACAATTCCAATTTTCATTTTCACACAAGGGATTCACATTAAGCGCCCTTGCCTCCCCTCCTTTTTATATCTTTTTAAAGTACATGAGCACGCCCTATAATTTCGTTGTCCTCTGTCAAACAAATACACTCTCTTTTTTCGCTATGTATAATACTGCCTATTAATACACTTATACTCTTAGTTTAGCAAATCCTCAAAAAAATAATAAAAGAAATATACTATCTTCTTCATAAAAATAAAAAAATGAGTTATAATATTATTGTAAATATTTTTACTTTTCTGCATTCAACAAGATAACAAAAGGATGTGATGTAATGGGATTCCCAAAAGTTGAGCGCTTGCTCATCAATTATAAAACGTTAGATGAATTCAAAAAATTTAAAGGGTGCGGAGCCCAAGAACTATCTATGCTGGAAGAATTGCAAGCAAACATTATTGAAAACGACAGTGAATCTCCATTTTATGGCATTTATTATGGTGGATCACTAATCGCACGTATGAGTCTATATATGAAAAGAAACGGCGGAGAACCATTCGAAATTACAGGTCCTTACCTAGAACTTTATAAACTTGAAGTATTACCAACTTTTCAAAAACAAGGATTCGGGCAAATGCTTGTAAATCATGCGAAACAAATGCAATTTCCTATTAAAACAATAGCACGTATTCATTCAGCTGGTTTTTGGGATAAATTAAATTTCAACCCCGTATCAGTAACTGATGGTGATTTTTATATTTGGCATCCAGAAACAAATTTGAATGCGGTTACAAACGAAGAATCGGCTTAAAAAATAAAAAAACAGCTGTATAACAGCTGTTTTTTATTTCTTAAGCTTCTCTAACTTCTCATTCGAGCGAGCATTGTTTCTTTCCGCTACCATTACACTTCTTTTTTGATCGATATAATCAAGTAATGTTCTATACTCTTCTTCATATACTGATAATCGCTCCAGAAGGCGCTCTCTTTCTGTTTGTAATGATTCAACTTGTTGTTGCAACACCGTTAAAGAGTTTTCATCTTTATAATTTTGCAAGAAATCAATAACATCATTCAACGTAATTGACGTAGGTTCTAACACCTTTGTCTCTTTCACTTCATAATGTTCTACTTTACGAAGTTGCTTTGCTTCCTCAATACGTTCTTTATATTGCTTTCTTACGTAAGAATTCCATCTAAACCCACATGCTGCTGGTGTACGAGATAAATTTTTTCCCACTTCCTTAAAGGCAGAAAGTTGTGTTCCACCTTCTCGAATATGCCGGAGTACTACTTCTGCCAGAAGCAAATCTTCATCATCAGTCCAAGCATCTTGTCTTGTTGTCGCCATCTCTCTAGTCCTCCCTATGCATTTTTTATTAAGCATATGCAGTTACTAGAAAAGATAGAATACAACAACTAAAGATTAAGACAAAAAAAATAAACGCAGAAGATATCTTCTGCGTTTATTTTCCCGCAATTACTTGCTGATTACTTCTTTACCTTTGTAAGTACCGCATGCTTTACATACACGGTGAGCTAATTTCGCTTCACCACAGCTTGGGCACTCTACCATACCAGGTACTGATAATTTGAAATGCGTACGACGCTTTCTTTTTACTGTTTTAGAAGTTCTTCTAAAAGGTACAGCCATTCTTCCCACCTCCTTAAAAGAAATAGTTATTTTCATATGAAGGCCTGAACCAGTCTTCCGATTATTTGTCAAAAAACTTTGCAAGTCCTGCCAATCTTGGATCAACAGTCTTTTCTTTGTCTTCTTCCGAAATCACTTGCCAGTCTTGACCTTGCGTCGGTGCTCCACCAGAAACATCATCACTGAAAATTTGCATTGGAATCTCCAAAAGTATATTTTCCTTGATTACGGGCAGTAAGTCAAGTACTTCTCCTTCTAAAGAATGAATTTCAGCTTCAGTTTCAAATTCTTCTTGTGAAGTTTGGAACACCTCAGTTGTTTTAATGTCAAATGGTAATGTCACATCTACTAAAGAGCGAGAACATGGTAAAACCATGCTTCCAGTTATATGTAGATGAAACGTAAACTTACCGGAGCCAAAATCAACTCTTCCCGTTACATGAACAGGATTAATTTCACGAATATCTTTCTCGACCTCTTTTAGCTCACTTACATCTACCATCTCATCCAATGTCAATCCTTTATTTCTCAATTTATTCAATTGATGGATGGACCATTTCATATCATATCACCTCAAGGCAACAAACAAAATTATAGCTAGCCATTTTATATTTGTCAATGTTTTTTCTTTACACTATAATGAAGTCATCATAGTAAATAATATATAGAGTATCACGTTTTTCAAAAAGATGCTACATCGAAAGGAGAGATTACCATAAAAGCTGGTGGTATTGTTGTTGAATATAACCCTTTTCATAACGGTCATCTTTATCATGTGCAACAGACAAAAAAGTTAACACAATCCGATATAATAATTGCCGTTATGAGTGGTCCTTTTTTACAGCGTGGTGAGCCCGCACTCATTTCCAAATGGTATCGCACTAAAATGGCCTTAGCAAACGGCGTAGACCTTGTTGTAGAGCTTCCATACGTCTTTGCAACACAAAAGGCTGAAACCTTCGCAAATGGTGCTATTTCCATTTTAAATGCCCTACGTGTTTCCGAAATTTGTTTCGGTAGTGAGGATGGACAAATCGAAAATTTTTATAATACCATCTCCATACAAAAAAACGAAGAAGAGACTTTTAACTGCCTTGTAAAACAATTCATGGACGCTGGTAATAGTTATGCAAAAGCAACATCGGATGCTTTCTCACACATTTTAACATCTGAAAAAAACATAGATATGTCACAACCAAATAATATTTTAGGCTTCCAATATATGAAAGCAATTCTGTCACAAAATAGCTCTATACAAGCTCAAACTATAAAAAGATTTGCCTCTCATTATCATGATGAAACATTTAATGACCAACATATTGCAAGCGCGACAAGCATCCGAAAACAACTCTTTAGCGAAGAAGGATCATTTACAACAATTGAACCTTTTCTCCCACAGGCAACCACTTCGCTTTTAGCAAATTACAAACAAAACTACGGGATATTACATAATTGGGAACAATACTTTTCATTTTTTAAATATAGACTCATGACGATGTCTCCAGGGGACTTACGACATATATATGAAATAGAAGAAGGTTTAGAGCATCGTATTTTATCAAAAATACAAAACAGTTCCTCCTTCTATTCATTCATGGAAGCATTAAAAACAAAACGTTATACATGGACTAGATTACAAAGAGCTTGTACACACATTTTAACAAACACAACAAAAGAGGATATACGTAGCGCAAATATAGAACAACACGCACCATATATTCGCCTGCTAGGCATGTCACAAAAAGGACAAACTTACCTTTCAAAAAATAAGAAAAAAATCGAACTTCCAATCCTTACTCATACAAAAACATTCGACCATGCCGCTTTAGATATAGAGAAAAAAGCAAACTCTGTATATTTCTCCATCATGCACGAACCGTTACGCACACAACTATTAAAACAGGATATAACACACCATCCTATTCGCTATGATGAAACAACTACAAAATTCCTATAAAAAACCTCTCTATTTCAGAGAGGTTTTTTCCTTATCCATCTTTTCTAAATATGTTAACGCATCATCCAGCGTATCCACTGGTACAATTTTCATTTTTGTTTTAATATCCTTTGCAGTCTCAAGTGCATCTTTATAGTTCGATTTCTCCGCACCTTTTTCATTTGGCGCAAAGAACACTTCAGCCCCAGCATCGCTAGCAGCCACCACTTTTTGATTTATACCACCAATCGGGCCCACTTCTCCTTTTTCATTAATTGTACCTGTTCCAGCTATTTCATGTCCTTTCGTTAAGTCTTCTTCCACAAGTTGATTATATATTTCTAATGTGAACATTAAACCTGCGGATGGTCCACCAATTTCATTAGAATTAATTTTCACTTTCGGATCGACCACTAGTTCTCTTTCCGTAACGATAGAAACACCTATACCGACACGTCCATTCCCATTAGGAATCGTCTTTACATTTAAATTCTCTTTCAATTGTTTTCCATTTCTCATGTACTCAATACTTACAGCATCATTTTCTTTTTTCCCTGTCATATATTCAATAAATTGCTCCGTCTTTTCAAATGTTTTTCCGTCAACAGCTATAATAACATCACCAAGCTTAAGCTTTCCTTCTGACGGCATTCCTTTTGCCACACCAGCAACTAATACACCTTTATTTTCAAAAGATACTGAGCGATTTGCACGTTTATATGCATTATAAATCGCTGCATTTTGTGAATCTTTCATCGCATAATTTTGGCGAAATTGATATTCTTCATCACTCTCACCTTTTTGCAATATTTCTTCCGCTTTCGAAATATGTGTATATTTATTAAACTGTGCCGCTATTAAATTCACCACATTTGCTGGTCCCATTGAAACCGTAACAAGCATAAAATCACCAGATTCTTTCGTTCCACCCTCAACTTGAACATAAGGCTCTAATTTGGCAGCCATTCCTGGTTTTGTTATATAATACGGTAAACGTACGTAAACAAGTAACATCGCCAATATAACCCCTATTAAGATTGCATATATAAACCGAAAACGCTTAAACATTATGTTTCTCCTTCCACTGCTCAATTAATAAATAAATATTTGAAATATGTTTTTCTGCTTCTACTTCTCCAACTCGAATAATGTCTTCAATGTTTGTAAAAGCACGTGAACTAAATTGCTCTACAGCTGGTCGCATCATTAAATCCGATGCAATTTGCCGATTCATTACAAGCTCATGCTGCATAATTTCAATACTTTGCATGATTACGTCATAAATGGACGTAACATCGCCATTTACCTTAATTGGAGATACATCAACAGCGATAACAATATCGGCCCCTAACTCTTTCACAACCGATACTGGGATGCGATCAATGACTCCACCATCCACTAATAATCTTCCATCTATTTTTTCTGGTACAAACACTCCAGGAACAGATATGCTAGCCCTCACCGCATCTGCAACTGGCCCACTTGTAAAAACCACTTTTTCCCCCTTCAATATGTCAGTAGCCACAACAGCCGTCGGGATATCTAACTCTTCTAAATTTTTATTATATGTAAACATTTTAATCATATCTTTGACACGTTTTCCAGCAATAAATCCCATTTTCGGTACCGTGAAATCTAAATAATACTTCCGCTTAAAAACAGATGCTAATTTATACAATCTTTCAACGTTACTACTTGCCGCATAAAACGTACCTATTAGCGCCCCCATACTACTTCCTGCAATCATGTGAATAGGGATACCCGCTTCCCTTAAAACCTTTATTACACCAATATGAGCAAACCCTTTCGCTCCTCCAGACCCAAGTGCTAAACCAATCTTTGGTTCTTTCATTTTTCTCACCCTTTAATTTTTTTCATTCCTTTTTCATACTTATGGTCTAAATTCACTACGTATCCACGTATACTGAAATGAACGTTTTTTGGGACAAAGGGGGATTTACTTACATGTATGAAAAATGGAAAACCGCTTTCCTTACCATATCAACGCTATTTTTAACCTTTTCTCTTGTACTCCACCCCCAAGCCGCTTTGCAAGCTTCTATTCGCGGGTTAAATATATGGTGGGAAGTTGTATTCCCTTCACTACTACCGTTTTTCATCATTGCGGAACTTCTAATTAGTATCGGTGTTGTAAAATTTATTGGCGTTATATTAGAACCACTCATGCGCCCACTTTTTCGCGTTCCAGGGATAGGCGGATTTGTTTGGGCGATGGGAATGGCTTCTGGTTTCCCTGCAGGCGCCAAATTAAGCGCTAGACTACGAAAAAGCAATCTTTTAACTCAGATTGAAGCAGAGCGCCTCGTTTCTTTCACAAATTCTTCTAATCCACTTTTTATTTTCGGTGCTGTGTCTATCGGTTTTTTTAATAATCCGAAATTAGGAATTATATTAGCCGCTGCCCATTATTTCAGTAACTTTGCTGTCGGATTAATTATGCGTTTTTACGGCGATAATACCGCTTACAAAATTAATACACACACTACAAAAAAACGTCGCTTTCAAAACCCTTTTTTAATCCTTCACGAGACACGCTTACAAGAAAAAAGACCAATTGGTAAATTACTTGGGGATGCCATTGTTTCTTCTATTCAAACATTACTTATGATTGGCGGATTTATTATTTTATTCTCTGTGTTAAATAAAATGATTACTGTATTTCACATTACAGCAGCTCTTTCTTTTATTATGCAACATATTTTATCATTCTTCCAACTAAGTACAGATTTTAGTATACCTATATTATCAGGTATTTTCGAAATGACACTCGGAAGCCAAATGATTAGTCAAATAAATGAAACACCGCTCTTACAACAAGCTATGGTAACAAGCTTCATTTTAGCATTTAGTGGTCTTTCTATTCAGGCACAAGTTGCTAGCATATTAGCTGAAACAGATATCCGATTTAAACCCTATTTTTTCGCACGAATTATTCAAAGTATTCTTGCCCCTATTTTTACATTTGTATTTTGGACACCATTTTATGAGAAAGTGAGTTCTTTCTCGCCTATGCCAAAAGATATTCCTGTATTTTTATCCGAACATCCTTCTATACTACATGAAATTTGGACATCTTTTATACATTATGGACCAATTTTCACATTATTTTGTCTATACTTATATGTTATTTTATTATTTTTGCGCACATATAAAGAAAAACCCCGTTCACTTTAACGGGGTTTGAAACTTTTCTTTTAAAGCACGTTCTACAATAGGAGGTACAAGATCTACTACACTTCCTCCATACCTCGCAACTTCTTTTACAATACTCGAGCTTAAAAATGAATATTGATTGTTTGTCATAATAAAAAATGTTTCAATATTTTCATCTAATTTTCGATTCATAGAAGTAATTTGCATCTCATATTCAAAATCAGAAACTGCTCGTAAACCACGTAATATTGCATTTGCATTACGCATTTTTGCATACTCTACTAATAGCCCACTATGCGAATCTACTTTTACATTCGGGATATCCTTTGTCGCTTCTCGAATTAATTCTAATCGCTCTTCAACTGAAAAGAATGGTTTTTTTGATGAATTGTTTAAAACGACTACGTACACCTCATCAAATACTTTTGCTCCCCTTTTAATAATATCCAGATGCCCAAGGGTAATTGGATCAAAACTTCCTGAAGAAATAGCTATACTTGTCATTCTGTCCCCTCACCTTCATACTTATAAATCGATATTGCAGTAATCCCATAATTCTCAGCTCGTACTTTTACAAGCCTTCCTATTGAATTAGGTAAAACTACATCATTACCATGCTCTGCCATAATTAATCCATCACTATGTAGCAATCCATGTTGATCCATTATACTAATTAAAGATACAATTTTTTGCTCTTTATATGGAGGATCTATCAATATAAGATCGAATGACATTTCACGTTTTATTAGCGCCTTTACTGCACGTTCCGCATCATTTCGATATACTTCAGCTTGTTCCTGTACTCTACAACTTTCTAAATTTTGATGAATTACTTTTATCGCTTTACTATCCCGATCAACAAAAATTGCTTTATCAATCCCTCTGCTCAAAGCCTCAATTCCAAGACCACCACTACCACCAAATAAATCAAGGGCGATACCACCATCAAAATAAGGACCTATCATATTAAAAATAGATTCTTTTACTTTATCTGTCGTTGGACGTGTTGTATTACCAGGAACCGCTTTAAGTGGGTGTCCTTTACATTTTCCTGAAACTACTCTCATCTGTTGTCACTACCTTTATTTCAATCTATCGAGCGATTATAGAAAGCCATTCCCACTTCGGTAACCGTTAACAAACCACATTCACCTAACTATAGGAAAACTCGGCCTCAAATAACCTCTCGTTATTTTTATGTATTCATCTCATCATTCACTAATATGAACCCAATATGTATATTAGTTCCACTTTATCTTTTTTATCCTATCACAAAATAAAAAAAAGAAAAATAAAAAGCCCAACATAAAATTTAATTTCATTATGTATATCTTCATTTAGATTGGACATAAATAATTATAACAACATCACCTTCGATGTTGTTGCCAACCGCGGAGAAGACTTACGTTTCCCCATAAGTTCTTCCTCCGGTTTCTCCTCTCCCTTTGCCTTCTTACTAGTACATGCTAGTATAAGAAGGGCCCTGCTATGCAGGGTTTTTTTTCTTTGTGTGCTTTTCATTTAAAAAGTGAAATGGTACAGTAAAAGAAAGAGGAGGAAAAGATATGATTCAACGCTTTATAGAACTCGGAGAAGGCTACTCTGATTTATATGAATTACTTGAAATTGCCAAAACAAATCAAGAACGTATAGCACATATGTTACAATTTGAAACGATAAAAAACGATAAAAAAGTATGTTCGCTTGTTGTAATATTAAAACCAACTACTACTGGTGATTTCCAACCATTATACATATGTCGTGAAGGCATTCCTGTATTTGAAAATAAAAAAAGTAAACGTGTCATTTTATTTGAAGAAACGGCAGAACAACTCGGAAAAAAAGTGGCTACCTTTACTGTAAAACCATCTACAACTTTCCCAGAAAAAGAACTATTTTTTAATCATTTAATTGGTATTTTACGAATGAACAATTTCATTCCTCCGATGAAATAACACGTTATTCCAAGTGAAAAATCCCCGGCTAAATTTAGCCGGGGATTTTTTCTATTAGCTATAATCGTATTCTTTTGCTCGATCAGGACGGGAATTTTCAAATTCCGTTTTTAAATACGGGCGATACGACTGTTCTATCTTTTTCACAAAAGGAAGTTTGTTCAACTTATGCATCATATGCTCAATTTGTTCCATATCACAATATACTACAGCATATTTTAATCGTTTTGATATGTAATGTATGTTACCATATTTCCTTAAAATCTTGGCATGTTTCAATGAATGTAAATAAACAATCATACTTTGTCGTTGCCCGAACATAATCTTCTCCATCTTCTCCTTTTAAAAACATATATTTTATATTCTATGAAAACCAATCAGAAATTTATAACATTACAGGACAAACTCTGTATACGTTTTCTTCCAACTTCTAAAAAACGGGGTACATCACCCCGTTTTTTTACAACCACAACCTCCGCCAGTACCACAACCTCCACCACAGCCACCAGCATCAAAGAATGGGTTTCCTGTTGGCACTTTAATGGAAGAAGACACTTCCGAACCGATTGCTACACTAACTTCGTCTAATAACTTCTGCAAAGCAGTTTCTGCTCTTTTAAAAGCTGCAACCTTATCATGTAAGTCCACAGAACGCTTTAATTCTCTCATTTTCATTGACACGGTAGTATAGTCAGGATGGTATTTTCCAAAACGCTGTACTTCCTCATACCGTTCTTTCATCGCTGTAAATTGCTGAATGAGCGTCTGAAGTTCCATATCTTCATGTAATTCTCTATAATACTTACGATAATCTTCTGCTATATCTGAACAGATAATCGCTTTTGCAAGCTGCTCTGCCTTATCTAATATTAATACGCTTTCTAGCGTCGCTACAATCATGAGAGACACCTCCGAGTATCCATCATACCACATTTAGATTAGAACTACTAATTGAAGTGACTTACTCAAAAGAAAGATATAATGAAACTATTTTCACACTATATCCGTACACACTTATACATTAATATGTTCCGCTATATTATATTTAAGAACATCCCACTTTCCACTATTTTGTTTCACATAACTAATACACGCATTTTTTAATGGTGTCTTAAATGTAATTTCATCTGGTTCAATGGCATGTAAAATCGCTTTTATCGCGTGTGAGTGAGCAACAATAATAATACGTTTGCCAAAATGAGTTGTCGCAACATCTTCTAAAGCAGCAAAGCAACGAGCTACAATCTCTTCATCTCGCTCCATACCTTCTACTTTACCTTCAGCAATCAACTCTCTAACAGCCGCAACCGGCTTCCCTGAAGCTTCTCCAAAATTCCGTTCAACAAATCGCTCATCTAATAAAATCGATTGTAATCCAACTGTCTTTGCAATTTCATTAGCCGTTTCTTGCGCTCTAATTAACGGGCTACTTATAATGATATCCCACGTTTCTTCTTGTAAAGCAGCTGCACTCTGACTCGCTTGCTTCTTACCAACTTCATTAAGCGGAATATCTTCTCGCCCCTGAATAATTTCTTGAAAATTCCAATCAGTTTGTCCATGTCGTACTAAACAAATTTCCGTCATGCTGCAACTCCTTTTTAAATAATCAACCTCTATTGTAACAAAAGTTCTGCATGACGGACATATTTTTCACTTCCAATTAGGTTGCATTTTGTTGCTTCATATACTGAAACATATCAATCATGATCGAAGCAACGGCCAATTGATTTTGAAACTTTTCCACTTTATCTGGTATTGTTTTTTTGAAATGTTGCATCGCCGCTAACTCAAAAGCCTCTTTTTCTTCAGGATTTCGTGTTAATTTTCTATACCAGTACGGTTGCTCTCTAATATAGCGAGATAAATCCTCATCAGCCTTTATAAACTCCATAATTTCTGCTCTCATCATCTTTCCCCCTAATCCTTTTGAAAGAAAAATGGGTTATTTTCTGAAGTACTTTGCTCTTGCTGCGTACGGTTACCTTGAAATTGCTGAATAACTTGTTGCACGCTCCCGATTGCACTCGTCACATTGGCTAAATGGTTCTGCATTTGTTCCACGTCCAACTTTTTAAAAAAAGAAAGCATTTGCCCCATCACATCAGCAGTTTTTTCCTCTTCAGTTCGATTATCTTTTTCTTTTTTATTTTCTTTTACCGAAGAAAACGCAGGCGCTCCATCCGGTCTATAAGTTGCCCATATTGGATCTTCTTCACCAAGTAAGTACCATTCTTCATAAAATTGTTGCCATGTTTTATGACCACTTCTAACCTCATGAACCATTTTAGGGTGATGGTTTACAAATTCTTTAAACTGTTGAACCGATGGATGTAACGGTCCTTTTGTTGTTGGCATAATCCTCACCTCTCCATGTATATCTACTATATAGTAAGAAAAAAAAGGCGCATGGTTCGCCTATTTTTAGACGATTCATGCACCTTTTTTTCTGCTATTTGCATACGGTCAGATTCCCACCTACAATTCAGTGAATACGAAGTAACTAATTTGGTGATGTTAACACCCCACCGCTTACAATTTCACTTTATTTTCGAATAAAGTTTTGTGTATAAAATTTATCGTATACACCCACACCTAATCCTGTAAATTGTTCATTTAATAAATTCTTTCTATGCCCCTCACTATTTAACCAACCTTGCACTGCCGCAATTCCATCACTATGTTGCGCCGCTATGTTCTCACCAGCAAGTTGAAATCCTACTTTCCCGCGCTGCAAACGATCTCCTAGTGTACCTAATGTAGGTGAGTCATGAGAAAAATAATTATTGTCTTTCATATCTTTACTGTGACCAACAGCAACATCTGCTGTTTCCTGATCCCATGTTAATAATGGTAATTTATGACGACTTCGAATGATATTTGTTAAATCAAAAATTTGTTGCATATTCCCATTTTCTACTTGGTTTATTTTTTCTGGAGTCAATGGTTGTTCTGCTATTAATTCACCTGAATAAACGAGCTGATACGGTCTTTGGCGTAATAAAGTTTCATCATCCATATAACGAACACCAACAAGCTCATGTGTAAATTGATCAAAATACAATTGCGCCCATCCATCTTCTACAGGTATTAACGGTTGTTCCATGACTTCGGTATCAGATAGCTCAAATTGATAACTATTTTTCCCTCTTTTTAATGAAATTTCATGCGAAAGCGGACTTTTTTTATATACTTCTTCATATTTTTCATTTATATAATAAGGTGGAACCTTAACTTGTTCACCAGCTGCGTATGCCGTTACAACTTTACGTTCAGAAACTCCAAATTGAACATACTGAGTTAAATCCTGGTTGTATACCCACCATTCATATCCGTATGCAGATGGCTCTATTCGAGAGGGTTCTCCCCACTTCGCTAATAAGTTTTCAGAGTCTTCACCAATCATATTTAAAACAGTGTCTGAGGAGTCTTCCTTAATTTGCTTTTTCTTTTTCACAATTTTATTTTCTTGCTTTGATTGAGATGGGGTTAATATATATTGTGAAACGAGTAATTTCCCGTATAAATCAACAGCTAAAATTAAAAATGTAATCATTACGATACGCAATAATTTCTTCAAACGATATACCTCCTGAACAAAACATAAAATTGAGATATACACAAATCCTTTTCTTTCTTTTTGTGTGTACCGTACTCTTTTCACTATATCATATTTTTGTGAAAAAAGTCTGGATTATCCCTTTTCTCTCAATATGAATTGCACTTTCTCATTATTCATACTATTATAAAAATAATGGTGTAACATTAAAAAAGGAGGTATTATATGCAATTTACAAATACGAAATTTAATGGAGCCGTCGTTGAATTAACTCTTTTAACTGAAATCATGGAAAACAACCACTTCGTACTTGCCGGACAGTGGGATTATGAGCGAGTTACATACGATTATAAATTTGAAATATTAAAGGATGTTTATTATTTACGAGTGCAAGGAGTTGCTGTTGAAGGTGACATTGGCAGTAGACACGCTGAAGTAAAACTACTTCCCCCCTTATTAGGAAAACATTATTATCCTCACGGCGTTGAATATGGTGATGATGAGACTTTCCCAACGAATGTACTTCAAAAAAGCGAACAACTCCTACAAAATGTCGAAAAAGAGTTAAAAGAATTTCAAATTATTGATTAACAAAAACAAGCGCATCAATATGATGCGCTTGTTTTATTTCCCTTCCCTAAGAATGAATCGTTTTTTTTACTGGATATCCATAAATAGATCCATCTTTTACTTTAATCTCATCTTCCCAAGGAACCTTATATTTACCTTCAGCTAAATCTTTTACAAACGTATATGGATTTTCTTTCACCCCACCAGGAGTTGCTACATATCCTCTTGAACCTAGATTATATATATTATTTTCCAATCCCCATCCTAATCTAGCCTGATCTGCTAGTTCTGGATATACTTCAGCAGTAACAATCTCCCAAGGATTTCGATGTCCCTGTACTAAAGTAGTCCCATCAAAATTACATACTTGTCCTTCACCAAAGTAATAAAATACGCCATCATAACCCGCTAAGTTTACCGACAATGTATACATTAAATTCTGCCATGCATTTGAACGATTGGTTAGCATCCATTGTTCACTAACTTGTGTACTATATCCAGAAATACGAATTAAGACATTTGCACCTTTATAGGCCGCTTCACGAGCTACTTCAGGGAACATGCCATCATGACAAATACAAACAGCTAATTTACTTCCTCCAGGTCCATCACAAACAGGTAAGCCTAAATCTCCAGCTTTCCAAGGCTCGACTGGCACCCAAGGATTTAGCTTACGATACTTCAAAATCATTTCACCTTGTGGATCAATAATAACTGCTGTATTATATGGCTCTCCACCATCAGGATTTTTCTCCATTATTGAAAAAACACCATATACTTTAGATTCTTTACATGCCTCAGCAAATAAGTCTGTTTCTGGCCCAGGCACTGTGCATAAAAATTCTTCTGTAGTCCATTTTTTTGTATTGAGCCCTTGTGTACTATATTCAGGAAATACTATCAATTCTAAACCAGGGTAACCTGATTTGGTCGAATGAATTGTTTTTATGATTTGTTGAATTTGTTTATCAATGTCTGCACGCGATTCTACTACTGGTACTGGATATTGAATTAGTGCTGTCAAAAAACCACTAATCGGCTTTACCATACTTCCACTACTACCCATTTAAACTCCCCCTTAAAATAGTTCGTGTTTATTAAAGATAACAATATATATTTGTAACTCTCTAAAAAACTTGCACTACATATGGAATTATTACGCATGAAAGCTAGTAGTAAATTTTATCTCCACTTTTAGTACACGCCTACACTAACTTAACATAAAAAATTAGAAAATTCAATCTTTTTAAGGTAGCTAAAACTAAAAAGAAAAAGCGCATGGAATCCCATACACTTTTTTTACTTAGTCTGTAAATACGGCGGCAATTGTTGCAACTGCTCCTTATCCTTTTCACGTTCTCTACGTGCCCATCTAAAGAATACATAGCCTATAATTGTACCGTACACTATTTCCTGGACAATTTTCATTATGATACCACCAGTTTGCTGGTCTTGTACGACTGGCATCCAGTGCAAAAATTCTGGTCCCGTTATATTTAAATCTGATAAAGTGCCCGCTGGTACACATAGTTCCATCGCTTTCATCCAAGCAGCCGGATCCGTATACGTTGCAAATAACGGGGCTGTCGCAAAAATTATTAACGCACAAGCAGGCGTTAATAATATGCCATTAGCAAACATATAACCAAGTTTCTTTATATCACTTAATGTTTGATATTCTGGTAATGGATTTAACATCGGCCACCACATCATGATTGCTGTAAAAAACAATATAGCGAGACAAATAGGATGAGCTATTTGACTTTGTTTTACCGTATCAAAAACAACTGGTAAATGATAAAAAGAAAACAGGCCGTTAAATACAAATAACGCAATAAGCGGTTTAGCAAATGCCTTTAATATAATTTGAACAAACTTAAAAGAAGTAATATAACGATATAACCAAATTGGTATACCAAGCAACAGTAACGGTGGAACTGCAATATACATGACTGCCATTTCAAACATATGAGCACTAAATATAATATGGCCAATTAAATCAATAGGCCCTCCCTTTACAAAATACAAAAGAACAATACCAGTCGTAAAATAAAAAATTTGCTTCTTACTTACCTTCGTCGCATTTTCAAATCGCATTCTATATGGCCCAATAATTAAGAAGTACCCAATAAGAATCGAAAGCATAAATAATAAAAAGATTGGACTCCATAAAGCCTGAAAACCAAATATCCACAAGTTACTCATTTTCACACCTACCTTCGTAAGGTTATCTCATAATATGAAGAGGGAGCTGTGACAACACAAGCTCCCTTATTTTTCACTTTTCAAATCCACACGATTGTCATAAAAGCTAAAATTGTAATTAACCCTATTAGCAGACCAGAGTAAAGAAAGAAACTTGCTGCTTCATGTCCTTTATGACTCATATGCATAAAATAATACAATTGAAAAATTACTTGTACCACTGCTAATAGTAAAATAAACGGTACAGAGAAAATCGGACTAAAAGTTTTTGGATACGCCACCGCTACAAATGCAACTAATGTTAAAAAAATCATTAATGCAAACGTAATAACTTGATGCCTCATTTCCTCCGCACTTTTTCTCTTCCGATAAACAAGATCAACTTTAGGATTATTCGTTTGCTTTATCGCCATTGTTTATCCCACCATTCCCATTAAATATACTACAGTGAAAATAAACACCCAAACTACGTCAATAAAGTGCCAATAAATCGATGCAACATAAAACTTCGGTGCATTGTATAAATTTAGACCTCTCTTCGCATTTCTAAAGATTAATGTTAGAATCCAACATAACCCAAACAATACGTGGAGTCCATGTGTACCAACAAGAGCATAAAACGCAGAGCCAAACGCACTACTTCTCATAGTATGCTTAAATTCATGTGTATAATGATAAAACTCATATATCTCAAACCCTAAAAACCCTAAACCTAGCAATACTGTTACTAGTAACCAAAGCTGCATTTTCTTAAAGTTAAAGTTTTTCATGTGATACATCGCATATACACTCGTTAAGCTACTCGTTAATAAAAGCATCGTCATAATGAAAACGAGTGGCATTTGGAACATCTCTTGAGATGTTGGTCCACCATTTGTAGAATTCTTTAACGCTAAATATGTTCCGAATAAGGAAGCGAACAACACTGTTTCGCCTCCAAGAAATAACCAAAAACCGACAAACTTATTTTTCCCTTCAAGGGTTGCTTTTTCAGGCTCTGCTGGAAATGTTTCATTCGTTAATTTTTCATCTACATGCATTATGCCTTGCCCCCCTTATCCTCTAAATCTTCTTTATGAATATGATACCCATGATCATCAATTACTGAACGTAGGAACATTGCGCCAAATGTAATGATTAAACCAATAATTGCTACTAATAACCAGAACTTATCTTTTCCGCCCTGCATATACATCGCACCAAATGCCGCTATAAACAATCCGAAAGAAATGACAAATGGTGAAAACGAAGGATTTGGCATATGAATATCACCAACTGGTTCCGCTGCTGTCATCTCTTTATTACCTTCACGTTTTTCAATCCAAAACGGATCTAATCCGCGAACAAATGGTAATTGTTTAAAGTTATATTCTGGTGTCGGTGCTGGCATTGTCCATTCTAATGTACGTGCATCCCACGGATCACGACCAGCTTTTTCTTTTGATACTGTCGTTTTAATTACATTGAATAGAAGAACAATCGTTCCAAGAGCCATAAACACCGCTCCGATGGAACTAATCATATTCCCCATTTCCAACCCTTGCCCTTCAAGATATGTGTAGTAACGGCGTGGCATACCAATCAAGCCAAGGAAATGCTGAATAAAGAACGTTAAATGGAAGCCGATAAAGAATAGCCAGAACGTTATCTTTCCTAATGTTTCATTTAATACTTTATTAAACATCAGTGGCCAATAATAATGAGCTCCTGCAAGTAAACCAAATACAACACCGCCAACGATTACATAATGAAAATGCGCTACTACGAAATAGTTATCATGAAATTGATAATCAGCTGGTGCAGATGCTAGCATAACCCCTGTAACTCCACCCATTACGAATGATGGAATGAAAGCTACTGCCCACATCATTGGTGTCGTAAAACGAATACTTCCGCCCCACATTGTAAAGAGCCAGTTGAATATTTTGATACCAGTTGGAACCGCAATCGCCATTGTTGCGACCGAGAAAATAGCATTAGCAACTGGACCAAGTCCAACAGTAAACATATGGTGCGCCCATACCATAAATCCTAAAAATCCAATTAATACAGTCGCAAACACCATCGATGAATAACCAAACAATCGTTTTTTCGAAAATGTCGCGAATATTTCTGAGAATATTCCGAAAGCTGGGAGTATAAGAATGTATACTTCTGGATGACCGAAAATCCAGAATAAATGCTCCCATATAATTGTATTCCCGCCCAATGCCGGATTAAAGAAACTTGTTCCAAATAAACGATCTAACATTAAAAGTCCTAATCCTACAGTTAACGGCGGAAAAGCGAATAATATAAGCGAAGATGTTACAAATGTCGTCCATGTAAACATCGGCATACGCATGTACGTCATTCCTGGCGCCCGCATATTAATAATGGTTACAAGGAAGTTAATACCTCCAATTAATGTACCAATACCTGAGATTTGCAAGCCGAGTACATAGAAATCAACACCATGACCTTTAGAGGCTAAAGCTAAAGATGCATAAGATGTCCATCCTGCATCAGGTGCTCCACCTAAAAACCAACTTAAATTTAAAAATACTCCACCAAAGAAAAATAACCAAAATCCGAGTGAATTCAAAAACGGGAACGCTACATCACGTGCACCAATTTGAAGTGGTACAGCGGCGTTCATAAATGCAAACACGAGTGGCATAGCTGCGAGGAAAATCATTGTTGTACCGTGCATCGTTAATACTTGATTATAAGCATCCCCAACAAGAAAAGCATTGTTAGGAATCGCTAATTGAAGGCGAATAAATAGAGCTTCTATTCCGCCTATTACAAAAAACAATCCACCTGCAATTAAATAGAGAATGGCAATCTTTTTATGGTCTACTGTCGTTAAATAATCCCATATGACAGCACCCATCCCCTGTTTTTTTGCTACAGAACTCACGTTTTCAACCTCCCCTTCGCGAATAATCCCTCTTTACTTTTCAACTTTTAACGTTTGTAAGTATGCATTTAATGCATCAATTTGATCATCCGTTAAGTTGCCATATTTGCCAGTCATTTTGTTTCCTGGCTTCATATTTTCAGGATCTTTCAGCCATTTTTTTAAGTTTTCTTCATTGTTTTCGGCAATACCGGCAACCATATCGCGATCCGCAAAGTTTGCTAAGTTTGGTGCGATACGAGCGGAAGGTGGTCTACTATCATTAGATCCAACTGCATGACAACCAATACAGCTTTTATTAAATATTTCTTGGCCCTCTTGCGCCTTTGTTGAAGCTACTTCTTTCTTCCCATCAATCTTCTTCATATCAGCAAGCCATTTTTTGTACTCGCTTTCATCTAAAGCTTTCACTTTAAATTGCATTAAAGAATGTGATGGGCCGCAAAATTCTGTACAAAAACCATTATAAGTGCCCGATTTATCTGCCTTTAACCACATTTTGTTCACATTGTCTGTATTTGTATCCATTTTCCCTGCTAAAGATGGAACCCAAAATGAGTGTTTAATATCGGCACCCTTCAAATTTAAATACACTTTCTTACCTGTGGGGATGACCAAATCTTGCGAAGTTACTATCTTTTCTGATTTATAAGAAAATTCCCACCAATAAAGATTCGCTGTTACATCAACAACGATAGTATCTTTATCAATATTCTTTTTCTCCATCGCACTTACATCAGCAAGTTTGAATGTATATGTAACTGTTGGAACAGCTAAGATTAGTAAAAGAATAATCGGAATAACTGTCCATATAATTTCTAGCTTGTGATTCCCTTCAACTTGCTCTGGAATATAATCTTCCTGACCTTTCTTTTGTCGGAAACGCACAATTACATATAAGAAAATAATAGTAACTACTAGTACTACTCCTACCATGATTGCACTCGCCAGTAGAAGTAAATCATATTGCATTTTTGCTACTTCTCCTTGCGGAATTAAAGTAGATTGAAAGGCTTTACCGCATCCCCCTAACAGTAAAGCCAGCAGTGAAACGAACGAAAGCAGTCGCCACTGTTTCTTCATACAAACAACCCCCACTTTCCTTGTGAATTAGATTGTACTTTATAGTTAAGTAAAGTAAATCTCAACGTAAAGAAATCCAATTATGTCGTTGTCTTAGAAGAATGTAACTACAATCATTGATACAAATAAGATTGTTAAATAATTTAGGGAATAAACAAACATTTGCACGGACCATTTGATGTCATCTTTCTTACGGAAGCCATAAAATCCTAAAACGATCCATCCGATGTTAAGCAGTGTTGCAATTACCATAAATGTTATCCCTAGTCCACTCATATAAAATGGTAGTGGTAATAAACATACTGTCCAAATCATAATTTGGCGTTTCGTAATTTCAAATCCATGAACTACAGGAAGCATTGGAATTCCTGCATTTCGATATTCATCAACACGTTTCATTGCTAATGCAAGGAAATGTGGGATTTGCCAAATAAACATAATTAAAAATAACATCCAAGCAATTGGATGGCCTAAAGATGGATCGATTGCTGCCCATCCAATTAAAGGAGGAACTGCACCAGATATACTACCTACAACAGTATTTAGTGTATACTTTCTCTTTGTCCATAAACTATATAGAACAACATATGTGAAAGCACCAATAAATCCCATTAAGACTGCCATTGGTGTTGTTAATAATAAAAATACAAAACCAAGAAGTAATATGACTAGTCCAAATGTAAGTGCAAATCCTGGTTTATACTTTCCAGTAACCGTTGGACGGGTCTTTGTTCTTTCCATTAATGGATCGATGTCTCGATCAATGTAGTTGTTTAAACAACATACCCCTGCCATAACTAATCCAGAACCAACGATTGTAAAGAATAACTTATCCAGATTGTCCATTACACTTAATCCATTAAAGTGTAATGCCAACCAAAATCCTGTAAATACAGTAAGTGTATTTGAGTTTACAATCCCCATTTTAACGAGTGCTTTTAAATCTTGTAACCGAGTTGTTTCCGGTACACTTGTAACAGCGGACTCATCATGCAGCTCACTTGTTGCATGGTTCATCACTCTAACCCCCTCTTAAAACTTTCATCTTTCTTTTTGCGCATATTTCAAATGAAATAATTCGCTTCTATATAGCAATATTATTACAGTAGAAACATTGTTAACCCATTCTACTACTAATCTACGCCCATACTCCAATATATTAAATCATATTTCCCGAACATTTTGTGAAGAAAACATGAACTTTTTGTGTCGAATATAAAAAACTTCATTCTGACTTGTCCTTATCATAACATGATGTTACCTTCTATAATAAACTATTTTGTCTTATTTAACACGTATTCTCCCCATTTCTTTTCAAAATAGCCTATTTTTCACCTAAAATTTTCCTTAGGAACCCTGTTTTTACACCTATTTTCTCCCCCTTTCCTTCCCCCTCCATTTCTTTGCTATTTTATTATTTTTTATATATCATAGGAACTAGCGCGTTTTATTCTATACATAATGGAATGAAAATATTTCGCAATAACTTCATAGCAGAAAGATGGTGAAAGAGATTGCAACGCTTTATTAAATGGTTAGCAGTCATTACAAGCCTTGATTTATTAATAGTTTTATTAGGAGGCGCTTTAGTTACAAAAACAGGTTCTGGTCAAGGTTGTGGTAAATCATGGCCACTTTGTAACGGTGAATTTGTTCCATCTAATTTATCAATGGAAACTATTATTGAACTTAGCCACCGATTAACATCCGGATCAGCTGGAATTCTTGTCACTCTCCTTTGTATTTTGTCCTGGAAATATTATAAACATGTGCGTGAAACAAAAACGTTAGCAATTTTATCCTTCGTATTTTTAGTTGCACAAGCATTAATGGGAGCAGCAGCAGTTGTTTGGGGCCAAATGCCAGCTGTACTTGCTATCCACTTCGGTATTTCCTTAATTTCATTTGCTTCTGTCATTTTATTAACGTGTCTTATCTTTGAAATTGACCAAAAATTTGATGCACGTTCACTTATTATGGACAAAAAAATGAAATTTCATATTTATGGTGTAACAATTTACAGTTATATCGTCGTCTACACAGGTGCTTTAGTACGTCACGAACGAGCTAGCTTAGCCTGTCCAGACTTTCCTTTATGTAGCAAAAACAGACCTATGCCAACTCAACTACATGAATGGGTTCAAATGGGCCATAGAGTTGCAGCGATGTTAATTTTCGCTTGGATACTATACGCGATGATTCTCGCTATTCGCCATTACAAACAGCAACCTGTCGTATATTGGGGATGGATCATTTCATTTATCCTTGTTACACTTCAAGCTGTAGTAGGAGTTTTAGTTGTATTTACAAACGCTAGTTTAGCAATGGCATTGTTACATTCTCTATTCATTTCTTGCTTGTTTGCCGTACTATGCTATTTAGTTATGTTAGGAACAAGAAGTAAAGTGAATGCAAAAGAAGCCGAATTAACTTCTAAACAAACAAAATAATTTAAAACTAAAATCCCTTGCCAATTCGGCAAGGGATTTTTTGCAATAAAAAAAGAGCTGTATTTTACACAGCTCTTTTTTTATTTTAGTGATCTAATTCAATAAGTAAATCACCCGTTTGAATCGCATCACCATCGTTAACATATACTTTCTTCACTTTACCATTGAACGGCGCTTGAACTGTCGTTTCCATTTTCATCGCTTCTGTAATTGCCATAGAATCGCCTTTTTTCACTTCATCGCCTTCTTTTATAACTACTTTAATTACCGTTCCTGGCATCGTTGCACTAATATGATTTGGATTCTCACGGTTACCTTTCACACGTTGTGCAACTGTTGCTTTTACACTCTCGTCTTTCACGATAATTTCACGTGGTTGACCGTTAAATTCCAAGTAAAGGACACGATTTCCATCCGGCTGAGGTTCTCCAATTGATACTAGTTTAACCATCAATGTTTTACCCTGTTCAATTTCTACATCAATTTCTTCACCTAGTCTCATACCATAGAAGAACGTCGGTGTATCAAGTACAGATACATTTCCATAAAGCTCAGCAACTTTTTCATAATCCATAAATACTTTTGGATATAAAGCATATGCAACTACATCAAAAATCGTTACTTCGCGTCCAAGTTTATGGAATAATTCTTCTTTTAACGCTTCGAAATCTACTGGCTCTAGTAATTCACCTGGTCTTACTGTTAATGGCTCTTTCCCTTTTAAAATAATCTTTTGTAATTCTTTCGGGAAACCACCGTACGGTTGACCTAAATCACCAGAGAACATTTCAACAACAGATCCTGGGAAGTCCATAGCATGTCCACGCTCTAAAACATCTTGTTCTGTCAGATGGTTTTGAACCATAAATAATGCCATATCACCAACAACTTTTGATGATGGCGTTACTTTTACAATATCTCCAAACATGTCATTCACACGGCGGTACATTACTTTCACTTCATCGAAGCGATCTCCTAAACCAACCGCCTTCGCTTGTTGCTGAAGATTACTATACTGCCCACCCGGCATTTCATGCATATATACCTCTGTATGAGGCGCATTCATACCACTTTCAAACGGTGCATAGTATTTGCGTACATCTTCCCAATAATGAGATAGTTTTTCTAAAGAATCTATATTAACATCTGGTTGTCTTTCGTTTCCACCTAATGCATAGTATAGCGTGTTCGCACTTGGTTGTGACGTTTGACCAGCCATAGAACTCACTGCTACATCGACGATATCAACACCCGCTTCAATTGCCTTCGTATACGTTAATATACCATTTCCACTCGTATCGTGCGTATGCAGGTGAATCGGAATCGACACTGTCTCTTTTAATGCAGAAACTAAATCATATGCTGCATTTGGTTTTAATAAGCCCGCCATATCTTTAATACCTAAAATGTGAGCTCCTGATGCTTCTAACTCTTTTGCTAAATTTTTATAGTAATTTAAATCATATTTACTACGCAGTGGATCATGGATATCCCCTGTGTAGCACATTGTTGCTTCTGCAATTTTACCAGTGTCTCGTACAGCGTCAATTGCAACTCTCATGCCTTCCACCCAGTTTAAGCTATCAAAAATACGGAATACATCAATGCCTGCTTGAGCAGAACATTCCACAAATTTTTGAATTAAATTATCTGGATAGTTTTTGTATCCAACTGCGTTTGAAGAACGAAGTAACATTTGGAATAAAACGTTCGGCATTTTTTCACGAAGATCTAGTAATCGTTCCCATGGATCTTCTTTTAAGAAACGATACGCAACATCAAACGTTGCACCGCCCCACATTTCCGCTGAGAATAGGTTCGGTAACATTCTCGCTGTTGGCTCCGCAATTTGATGTAAATCTTTTGTACGAATACGAGTTGCAAGTAATGACTGGTGTGCATCACGGAATGTTGTATCCGTTAAAAGTACACGTTTTTGATCCTGTACCCATTTTACTAATCCGTCTGCTCCACGCTCGTCCAAAATTTGTTTCGTTCCATTTTGGATTGGCTCTGAATGTTTTAAACATGGAATACGAGCATCTGGGAATATTGGTTTTTCTTTTTTACCTACTCCTGGGAAACCATTTACTGTTACTGTACCAATGTAATTTAACATTTTCGTTCCACGGTCTTTACGTTTCGGGAACAAGAACAATTCAGGTGACGCATCGATAAATGAAGTATCATATTCTCCTGATAAGAAGTTTTTATGTTTTACTACATTCTCTAGGAATGGAATATTTGTTTTAATACCACGAATACGGAATTCTTTTAAGTTACGTTCCATTTTTGCAGCAGCTTGCTCAAAAGTAAGTGCCCAAGTTGTAACTTTTACAAGTAAAGAATCGTAGTACGGTGTAATAACTGCACCTTGGAAGCTATTTCCTGTATCAAGACGTACACCAAAACCACCGCCTGATCGATACGCCATAATTTTTCCTGTATCCGGCATAAAATTATTTAGCGGATCTTCAGTTGTTACACGAGATTGAATTGCAAATCCATGTACAACTACTTCCTCTTGCTTCGGAACACCTACCATTTTGCTATGTAATGAATGTCCATCAGCTATTAAAATTTGTGATTGAACAATATCTACTCCCGTAATCATTTCTGTAATCGTATGTTCTACTTGAACACGTGGATTTACTTCAATAAAGTAAAACTCATCATCTTTTACAAGGAATTCTACTGTTCCTGCATTTAAATAATTTACATTTTTCGTTAACTTCACAGCAGCATCACAAATACGCTGACGCAGATCATCTGAAAGTGATACACTCGGTGCAATTTCTACAACTTTTTGATGACGACGTTGTACAGAACAGTCACGCTCGTATAAATGAACAACATTGCCTTCTTCATCTGCTAAAATTTGTACTTCTATATGTTTAGGTTTTTCAACGAATTTTTCGACGTAAACCTCATCATTACCAAAGGCTGCTTTCGCTTCTGATTTCGCTCGATTATATGATTCTCCTAATTCCTCACTAGTACGCACAATACGCATACCACGACCGCCACCCCCAAGGGATGCTTTAATAATAATCGGGTAATCATACTTTTCAGCAAATTTTTCGACTTCTTCTAATGAATTTACTGGACCATCACTACCAGGTATAACTGGAATTTGTGCTAGCTGCGCTTGTGTTCTTGCTTTCACTTTATCTCCAAACATATCTAAATGCTTACTTTTCGGACCGATAAAGATAATTCCTTCTTCTTCACAACGTTTAGCGAATTGAATATTTTCTGACAAGAAACCATATCCAGGGTGGATTGCATCTACATGATTACTTTTTGCAATCTCAATAATGCCTTCAATATCTAGATAAGCATCAATTGGTTTTTTTCCTTCCCCAACTAAATAGGACTCATCGGCTTTATAGCGATGATAAGAACCACTATCCTCTTTAGAATAGATTGCAACTGTTTTTAATCCAAGTTCCGAACAAGCTCGAAACACACGAATTGCAATCTCTCCACGGTTAGCTACCAATACTTTTTGAATACGTTGCAGCTTTGTCATGATTTTCCCCCTCTACTTTCCTACCACTCTAGAGATAAAATATATACACACCTTAAAAAGCGTGAAGTTCTTCACTTTCCACATTATATTATACTTAGAAAGCTTCACTTTATTTTTATCCATCATACCTTATTTTTTAACAAATGATAAGTTTTCTGTGCAATTTGTTTCACAAAAATAGTATAGCATACCTCTTCCTTTTCTAACAACTTAATTGTATATCACATTAAACTAAATGTGATATATTGTTTAACCGAAAGATATATTAATACATCACATTTAAAACTACTTAAAAATAAAAACACATCATGCTCTAAAGCACAATGTGTTTTTATTTTACAACTACAAGATGTGGTCCATTTTGTTCTTTTTCTTTCATTAATCCATTCTGTTGTTTCTCTTGTCGTTTCACGTGACTAGCAATATTGAGTAGTATCCCCATCGCAAGTAGATTAGCTATTAAGGAACTTCCACCATAACTAATAAATGGTAAAGGCACTCCCGTAAGCGGTATTAATCCAGACATACCACCAACATTAACAAAAGTTTGTACTCCTATTAAACTTGCAATTCCGATTGCAATTAAACTTCCAAAAGGATCGTTACATTTTTGAGCAATCCTGAATGAACGAATAATAATAAGTAGCAAGCAAATTAAAATAATAGCTACACCAATAAAACCTAATTCTTCAGATATAATAGCCATAATAAAATCTGTTTGCGGTTCTGGTAAATATCCATATTTTTGCACACTATTTCCTAATCCTCGACCATTTAGCCCTCCTGAAGCAATTCCAATAAAAGAATTTACTAATTGGAATCCATCATTCTGAGGATCATTGAATGGATCAAGAAAAACTGAAAAACGTGCCTTTTGATATCCACTTAATTTATAATTAGCCAAAAAATATAGAGCTGGAATCCATACTATAGAAGTTAAAACAATTCGTTTAATCCATAAATTAATCCTTACTCCTGAACAAAGAAACATAATCCCTACTGTTCCTGCAATTAACAAATCGGTACCTAAATCATTTTGCTTTAAAATTAAAAACATTGCCATTCCAACAAATCCAAGTGTAAGTCCCGACCCTTTAAAAACAGGTGTATTTGTTTCTTGTCTCCTTGCAAAAAAGCGAGCTAATATAATAATAATCGATAGTTTAACAAATTCAGCAGGCTGTATACCTAATATCCAACCTTTTGCACCATTTATTTCCTTACCAAAAATCAAGGCTGCTGCTAGTAAAGCAATACTCCCTAGCCCCATCGCGGATAAAATTATTCGTTTCCTCCAAAACTTATAAGGTAACGAAGCTACAATTACTAACAATACCGTTCCAATAGCTAAAGTTATTAATTGTTTTTTAAAAAAGTAATTTGCCGGCCAGTTATGCCTCGAAATCGCAACAATGGAACTAGAACTATATACCATTATTACTCCCAGCACACATAAGATAACAAGAGGAAGTAATAATGAATAATCCATTGATTTCCATACTTTTTTCATTTCATTTCCTCTTTCTGTTTCAATTTAATTATTGTTGTATTCCATATGTACATTGATTCTTCCTGCTTTATTATACAAATAAAAAGCTCAAACTAATTTAGTTTGAGCCCCCTTATTTGAACCCGTTATTGTTGTTTGTTTGTAAATGCTTCATGAAGTGCAGATAACTCACGTTCGAGCTCACCTAACATTGCTTTCCCTTGTTCTTCTGCAATAAGACCAAGGCGAACTGCAAAATCGACCTCGCGGGATAGTCCAAACATTTGTGTGTCTAACACTTCTTCATATAATGGACATTGCGGCATTGTAAGATGGTCCATTTGCACCTTAATAAGTCTTAAAATCTTCTCTGCATCCGCTTGTAGAAGGGCTAGTGCCTTTTCCTGATGATTTGCTACTGTCTCAGACGCCAAATTGATTCCCTCCGTTTCCGTCCTACTCTCCTCTATCCTATCTATTAATATTAGCGATAGTTTTAATAAATTGCAATAGAAACATTTTTTGTGACAACAGTGTCTAATACTATTATACTGAAAAGTGGGAGTATAACACAAATGGGGGAACAACAATGAGCGAAATTTTATTTATTAACGGAAAAGTACGTTTTCCAATCACTATTGATCCAACTGTTTGGATCTTTGATGATCGAAAAGTAGATTTGACAACTTACTTTGATGAAACTAGAGAAAACACGTCTGAACTAGAAACTTATTTAAAAAACACTTCAGAACATTGGGATCGCGAAATCCGTGATGGTGCCGCTTTTCCTCCAATACAACAAAGTGTGAAGAAATATAAAAAAGAACAGCTGATTACTGGAACATTTGGTATACCATTTCATCCATTCCTTGCTAACGCTGAAATTTTAGAGGACGCTACGCAAGTTGAAATTGAAACGGTAGATCATACAATGACACTTCCATTAGAAACTGTCAAAAATGCTATACTAGGCTTTTCAAAAGAAGGAAAACCATTAAAAGAAGACGGGCCTGTTCATCTCTATTTCAACGATGGATCTAATCAACAAAATCCAATCCGTAACATCCGTAAATTTACAATTATTTAAAGAAAAGGAGTGAGCTTAAGCTCACTCCTTTTTACAATAAATCTGCTGCTAGTTGAGCTAAATTAGATCGCTCCCCTTTAACAAACTTCACATGACCACTAATACGCTGTTCTTTAAACTTCTCTACAACATACGTTAAGCCATTATTATATTCATCTAAATATGGGTGATCAATTTGCTGAGGATCTCCCATCAATACAATCTTACTCTTTTCCCCTACCCTAGTTAATATCGTCTTCACTTCATGCTTTGTTAAATTTTGTGCTTCGTCAATGATAATGAACTGATCTGGAATACTTCTCCCGCGTATATAAGTAAGGGCTTCTACTTCAATCGAACCCATTCCAGCTAAAATAGCATCTAACTCTCCTGGCTTTTTCGTATTAAATAAATACTCTAGGTTATCAAAAATTGGCTGCATCCATGGTCTTAATTTTTCTTCTTTTTCTCCTGGTAAATAACCGATATCTTTTCCGACTGGAACAATTGGTCTTGCCACAAGTAATTTTTTATATAACCCTAAGTCTTCTGTTTGCATAAGTCCCGAAGCTAACGCAAGTAACGTTTTTCCTGTGCCGGCTTTCCCCGTTAACGTTACAAGCGGAATATCTTCACGAAGCAACAATTCTAATCCCATAATTTGCTGCACGTTTCGTGGTCGTATCCCCCACACTTGTTCATTGTGAAAAATAAGTTTCTTTACCTTCTTCCCTAAGTGATCCACAATGCCAAGCGCAGAACTAGAGCCCCCTAATGCATCTTTCATTACTACAAATTGATTTGGGTAAAAAGGATGATTCGCAATTTCAGATAGAGGCAATTCACCTTTCTCATAAAAATAATCCAATTGTTCTTTTGATATATATCCTTCTAAAAAACCAGAATATATATTTTCTACTTCAATTACGCGATCACTTAAATAATCTTCAGCCTTCAAACCAATTGCATCAGCTTTTACCCTTACGAGTACATCTTTACTTACTAAAATAACAGACTTCCCGTCCTCTTTTTCCTGTTCTTCTAAAGATAGATTTTTTGCTACAGCTAAAATTCGATTATCATTTGTTTTTTCTACAAAAATATCTTGTAGTTGCACAAATGAACGATGGTTCAATTCAATACGAAATGTTCCGCCGTTTTCTAGCGGGATACTTTCATGCAGCTTTCCTATTTCACGAAATTTATCTATTAACTTAGATACATAACGAGCGTTTCTTCCTACTTCATCCATATAACGTTTTTTCGAATCAACCTCTTCTAATACAACTGCTGGAATCACTACTTCATTGGTTTCAAATGAAAAAATAGATAAAGGATCCTGCAAAAGTACATTCGTATCTAACACATAAATTTTATCCAACCTGTTACCCCCTGACTCCACTTTTAAATTTGTAGAACAAGGGTTTCATCCATAAAATATGGACGAACCATTGTTATAATTATATGTACCGTGTAAACGAGGTAGAATCGAAAATCATAGTCATTAAACCTTTTATTTATTCTTTATTCATTTCTATTCAATATATTACTTTTTATTATAATTATTAACGTTAAATCACAATAACCGACTACAAAAGTGAATAAACGAATTTCTTATTTAGCATCTTTATAATTCTCTTATCCCTACTAACACTTCGTTATCCAGCTTTTTCGCTGCCCGAAGATCATATGTTTTTTCATATGTTGGTTCAATTGCAAGTTTCGCTCCATAAAACATAACATCACGCACTTCTTGCACCTTTACTTCTATTACAGTTAATTTTAGAGAAATACCTTCCATTCTATCTGTCAAAATTTCACCTGCACCACTTATAGAAAATACGGATTCATTCGCCATTATAGTCAATACCACACCTGTATTATGACGTATATTTTCCACAATACGTGAACGTTGATCTACTGCAAATCGAATACTAGTTTCACTCACTGCATACACCCAAGAAATAGCACTTACGTTAGGAACTTGTTTTTCGAAATCTGTCGTTGCTATCATAACAATACACTCTTTACGCAACGTTTGTACTAAATCCTCTGTTAAGGTAGGCTCTACTACATTCGCCATATTTTCACCTCCAAATATACTTGGTATATCCTTATCATAACTTATTTTTTGAATTGCGAAAATATTATTTTTTCCCACTATTATTCAAAAACATTATACTTCCATGATATACTTATACTGATAGAATTCGTATTGAGGTGACGAAATGAGAGTCAAATGTATGATTTGTGATAAAAAAGATATGTTAGATGATGAAAATCCTATGGCAAAAAAACTGCGTAATCGCCCTATTCATACATATATGTGCATGGAATGTTCGGAACGAATTGCAGAGCGTACAATGGAACGTCATGCAAGTGGTAATTTCCGATTATATCGTGATAAAAAAATCGAAGATGATTGGTAAAATGTAAATAAGTCCTTACTCATATAGATAAGGACTTATTTATATTTTTCTGGTTCACGATTCATCTGATCCAAAAAACAATCAATGGCTTCTAACGGAAACCTTGCAGATTTCCGTTCTCCATTTATTTCATATGTAATTAAATACATTTCCTCGTTCCTTTCGACTTCCACATTTCTTAATTTATGTTCTTCATATACCATATTTTGAAATAACAAATATGTTTCTTTTGCAGCACTATCATCTGGACGTGCTTCCGCAACTGTTTTAATTGTTAACCAATTATATAGTGCATCTTGTACTGAACGCATGAAAACTCCCCTTTCTTATCCTGCTTTTTGTTGTTTCGCTTGACGCAAACGCAGTCTATAAATTCCAAGTACAATTGCCGCTACAACAAGTCCTTCTCCAACAGGTAAAAACACAGCAAAAAAGGTTAATACTGTGCATCCAATTGCTAATGATATGTATATCACAATATTTTTTAGTACAGACAACTTTCTAGCAAACCCTAAATTATAAACGAGAGCACTTAATATAATAATCGTCCCATAAAGTAACCACATTCCTAACTCTGGATTTTCATCTACCTTACACAATTTTGCAAAAAAAGACATCCTTTCTAACACACTCTTCCCCCCCTAGCAGTAAAATGCAATTTTCTTTATACACTTAATACAAGAGTAACTCGCAAAAAAAATACTGTCCACAAAAAAGAGTAAATATTCTAAAAAATAAACAAAATAAAAAAACAACGCCCTTTATAAAGGGCGTTGTTTTTTTATTTTTACGCTTCAACAGATTTCTTTTTCTTAGCAGCTCTTTCGCGCTCACTCTTATCAAGAATCTTTTTACGTAGACGAATTGATTCTGGAGTTACTTCACAGAACTCGTCATCGTTTAAGTACTCTAATGATTCTTCTAAAGTCATTAGGCGTGGTTTCTTCATTGTTGAAGTTTGATCTTTCGTCGCAGAACGAATGTTAGTTTGTTGTTTCATTTTCACAACGTTAACTGTTAAGTCGTTCTCACGAGTGTGTTCTCCGACAATCATACCAGCATATACTTCTGTACCTGGTTCAACGAAGATTACACCACGGTCTTCAACTTGCATAATACCGTATTGTGATGCTTTTCCTGTTTCAAGTGAAACTAGAACACCTTGGCGACGTCCACCAACTTGTCCAGCGTGTACTGGTTGGTAGCAATCGAATGTATGGTTTAAAATACCGTAACCACGAGTTAATGTTAAGAATTCTGTTGTGTAACCAATTAAACCACGTGCTGGAACCATGAAAGTAAGACGAACTTGACCGTTTCCGTTATTCACCATATCTAACATTTCACCTTTACGTGCACCCATAGATTCCATAATAGAACCAGTGTATTCTTCAGGTACATCGATTTGTACGCGCTCTACAGGCTCACATCTTACGCCATCAACTTCTTTAATGATTACTTCTGGCTTAGATACTTGTAATTCATAACCTTCACGACGCATGTTTTCAATTAAGATAGATAAATGTAGTTCCCCACGTCCAGATACGATCCACGCATCAGGAGAATCTGTATTATCTACACGTAAACTTACATCTGTTTCTAATTGTGAACGAAGACGCTCTTCAATTTTACGAGATGTAATGTATTTACCTTCACGACCTGCAAATGGGCTGTTATTTACAAGGAACGTCATTTGTAGTGTTGGCTCATCAATACGTAATAATGGTAACGCATCTTGATGTTCAACTGGACATACTGTTTCACCTACGTTAATGTCTTCCATACCAGAAACGGCTACTAAGTCCCCTGCTTTTGCTTCTTCAATTTCTTGACGTTTTAATCCCATGTAACCGAATAATTTCGTTACGCGGAATTGCTTCACGCTTCCGTCTACTTTCATTAAAGCAACTTGTTGTCCAACCTTCATTGTACCGCGGAATACGCGACCAACTCCAATACGTCCAACGTAGTCGTTGTAATCAAGAAGTGCTACTTGGAATTGAAGTGGCTCTTCGCTGTTATCAATTGGTGCTGGAATATGTTCGATAATTGTATCGAATAATGATTTCATATTCTCTTCTTGATTTGCTGGATTTGAATCTAAGCTTGCTGTTCCGTTCATTGCTGATGCAAATACAACTGGGAACTCTAATTGATCTTCGTTTGCACCAAGCTCAATGAATAAGTCGATTACTTCATCAACTACTTCATCTGGACGAGCGAAGTCACGGTCAATTTTGTTTACAACTACGATTGGAGTTAAGTTTTGCTCAAGAGCTTTCTTTAAAACAAATCGTGTTTGTGGCATACAACCTTCATATGCATCAACAACAAGTAAAACACCATCAACCATTTTCATGATACGTTCTACTTCTCCACCGAAGTCAGCGTGACCAGGTGTATCTAAAATGTTAATTCTTTTATCTTCATAGTGAATCGCTGTATTTTTCGCTAAAATTGTAATACCGCGTTCTCTTTCTAGATCATTTGAATCCATTGCGCGTTCTTCAACGTGTTCGTTCGCACGGAAAGTCCCCGCTTGACGTAATAACTGGTCAACAAGTGTTGTTTTACCATGGTCAACGTGGGCAATAATTGCTATATTACGTAAATCTTGTCGTTTTTTCAACATGTCCAACTCCTAATGTCTTTTTAATCCTTCTCTATTATAAGAGCGAAGGGGATACAATAGCAATTAAAATAAAAGCAAGAATGAAAATATAGTTGTATTCTTACTTTTGTGAAAGTAAAATGAGATTGGAGGGTGAAGAAATGGAACACATTCAATATCGCTTTTTATTAACTGCAATTATCGGTGTTATTTTCTTAATCGGTATCGGCATTATGATTGCTGAAAATAGTCCAATCGGTATTATTATTTGCATTATCGGCACATTTGTTACAGTTGGATACGGTTTTGTAACAAAAAGAAAAATGCGCAAATCACAATAACGCTAAAAAGTAAGAAGCTTATACACAGCCTCTTACTTTTTTTGTTGCTCTCATATAAACGATAACACTTCTTCATACACTCCTGGTTTTGCAACTAACACACTGCTCTTCTCTATGATAGAAAGTGGCGCTCCAGAGAATGTCGTCACCTTACCTCCAACTTCTTCTACAATTATCTGCCCTCCGCCAAAATCCCATGGTGATAATCTCGGCGTTACATATGCATCTATTCTTCCTGTTGCAACGTATACCATCTCTAATGCTGCACAGCCATATGACCTTGTGCCCCTTGCTTTCTTAACAAGTGCCATCATACTTTCCATATTAAGCAATGGATTATCTGTAAGCCATATCGCATTTAAAGCTACAATACCTTGCTCTACAGTTCCTTTTTCCAATGGAGGAATTGATATATCATTACAAAAAGCTCCAGATCCCTTGACTGCATGATATAGTTCATCATGCACTGGATCATATATAAGTCCAATCTTTCCGATACCGTTCTCATAAATCCCAATTGAAATCGCAAAATTTCTTTTTTGATGAACAAAGTTCATCGTGCCGTCAATTGGATCAATTAACCAAACAACCCCGTCAGAAGACGTTATCTCGTCTCCATAACCCTCTTCTCCTAAAATATTATGATTCGGGAATGTTTCTTTAATTTTCCCAATTAAAAACTGTTCTATCTCTCGGTCCATATTTGTAACTAAGTCAGCTGCATTTGATTTTGTTTCTATAATAAGTGCTTTTTTCATTGATGCCATTAAATGCTCTCCTGCATCCCGAATCCACCGTTTGGCGTGTGCATCGATGTCTTTCCATACTTCTTGCATGTTTAAACACTCCGATCTATACTGTTCACAGAAAAAACGAACCCTTTATAAGGTTCGCACCAACTAATTTTTTATACATATACTATTATTACGCTTCTAAACGAATCATTTCAAGTCTTAATACTTCTAACTTTTGTACACACTCTTCTTTTTTCTGGTTATCATCTTCCATCATCGCATCATATAAAGTTGCTAATTCATAATCTAGCTCCAAACGTAGCACCGGTATTCTCTTTTCAGCATCTGTTCTCTTTAACGCATTAATCACCTGTCTCATATTATTTGCCTCCTCCCAATATTCGTCTGCCCTCGGACTAGAATTAATTCAATTTTCTGATTTTTTGTTTTATACTATACTATGTTGGATAAATCATCTATGCAACAAAATTATATTTTTTTATTTAAATTTTTTTGTGCTGTTTTTTTTATGAATAGTACAAGCTATGCTAAAATAAAAGCAAAATAGGAGTTGGAGGAACAATCATGACAATACAAACATTCAAGTCAACTGATTTTGATGTCTTTACAGTTGATGGTCTCGAAGAACGAATGAGTGCAATTAAAACGAACATTCATCCTAAGCTAGAAGCTTTAGGGGAACAATTTGCAGAATACTTATCCAAACAAACTGATGAGAACTTTTTTTATCATGTTGCAAAACACGCACGCCGCAAAGTCAATCCACCAAACGATACTTGGGTTGCTTTTTCAACAAATAAACGAGGATATAAAATGCTACCGCATTTCCAAATCGGCTTATGGGGTACTCATGCCTTCATATACTTTGGTTTAATCTATGAGTGTCCACAAAAAGTTGAGACGGCTCATGCCTTCTTAGAACATTTAAATGATTTAAAAACAAATATTCCAAATGACTTCGTTTGGTCCATTGACCATACTAAACCAAGTGTGAAATTACATAAAACACTTGAAACCGAAGACTTACAAAAGATGATTGAACGATTAGCTACTGTAAAAAAAGCAGAATTATTAGTTGGTATTCATATATCACCAGAGGAGTTTTCAGCAATGACCAACGAACAATTCCTTGCTAAGATTGAATCTACGATGCAATCACTCCTTCCTTTATATGCACTTTGTAATCGATAGTAGAAAACGGACAATTTATATTGTCCGTTTTTAGTTGTTATCACATTATATCACTTCAGTTTTTATTTTTCAAAATATTTTTTACATTTTTACAAGCTTTTGTTCTTCGACTTCTTTTGCCCTTTGAATAGCACGATATATAGAGTATCCACTTACTTCTTGAAATTCTTTATCAATTTTCTTTTCTTCTGCTTTCGATGGAACAATCTCTTTAAAACGACGATATAAACCCATTAACTCTTCTCTTATAATTCCTTTTTCATAAGCTTTCTCAATCGCTTCATAAAACTTCACCATTGTAACCATTTCCTCATTTGACCAATCATAATCTAACGGATATTGATATTCCATTTTGCACCTCATTTATCATTTCTTCTTGTTTCATTATGCTATCTTAAAGAGAATATTTTATTCTTCATTATAGCCACTCTGCATTATACACTATTTATTCATTTTAATGGAATTGTCTTCCTCTATTCATTAGTTGAGGCTAACTATTAAACATACTCACCTTAAAAAGATTTTTTTCTATACATCTATAATTATTGGTGATATAATGCTTTTGTTTTATAGAAAATAAAGTGAAGCTACCATCTCAAAAACGATTTTTTGAATGGCAGAAAAACAAGCCTTATTCTAAAAAGGGCTACACTTTTTTAGAGCAGGATTATATAAAACAAATTACACTAAATATTATGAAGAAGAAGGGGTGTATAGATTGTCCCAATACGAAACACCATTGTTTACCGCTTTAGTTGAGCACAGTAAGCGAAATCCAATTCAATTCCATATTCCTGGTCATAAAAAAGGACAGGGCATGGATCCTACATTTCGCGAATTTATTGGGCATAATGCATTAGCAATTGATTTAATTAATATTGCGCCACTCGATGATTTACATCATCCAAAAGGTATGATTAAAGAAGCACAAGATTTAGCAGCAGCCGCATTCGGTGCAGATCATACTTTCTTTTCTATTCAAGGTACAAGTGGCGCTATTATGACAATGGTGATGAGCGTTTGCGGTCCTGGTGACAAAATCCTAGTACCACGAAACGTGCATAAATCAGTAATGTCAGCTATTATTTTCTCAGGTGCAAAACCGATTTTCATGCATCCTGAAATCGATCCGAAGCTCGGTATTTCTCATGGAATCACAATTCAATCTGTCAAAAAAGCACTTGAAGAGCACTCAGATGCAAAGGGCTTACTTGTTATTAACCCAACGTACTTTGGGTTTGCTGCAGACTTAGAACAGATTGTACAATTAGCACATTCTTATGACATCCCTGTACTAGTCGACGAAGCTCATGGTGTTCATATTCATTTTCACGATGAATTACCTATGTCAGCGATGCAAGCTGGTGCGGATATGGCAGCAACAAGTGTTCACAAATTAGGAGGCTCTTTAACTCAAAGTTCTATTCTTAATGTGAAAGAAGGCTTAGTGAATGTAAAGCATGTCCAATCTATTATTAGCATGCTTACAACCACATCAACTTCTTACATCTTGTTAGCATCCCTTGATGTTGCGAGAAAACGTCTTGCTACAGAAGGAACAGCACTCATAGAACAAACAATACAATTAGCTGAGCATGTTCGTGATGCTATAAATTCTATTGAGCATCTTTACTGTCCTGGAAAAGAAATGTTAGGTACAGATGCTACCTTTAACTATGATCCTACAAAGATAATTGTATCTGTAAAAGATTTAGGTATTACCGGCCACCAAGCTGAAGTATGGCTTAGAGAGCAATATAACATTGAAGTAGAACTCTCAGATCTATACAACATACTATGTCTTATCACTTTGGGAGATACAGAAAGTGATACAAATACACTTATTGCAGCATTACAAGATTTAGCAGCAACATTTAGAAATAGGGCAGATAAAGGTGTTCAAGTACAAGTAGAGATTCCAGAAATTCCAGTGCTAGCACTTTCTCCTCGAGATGCTTTTTATTCGGAAACAGAAGTCATTCCATTTGAAAATGCAGCGGGGCGTATTATAGCTGATTTTGTTATGGTTTATCCGCCAGGGATTCCAATCTTTACTCCGGGGGAAATTATTACACAAGAAAACTTAGAGTATATTCGTAAAAACTTAGAAGCAGGTTTACCTGTACAAGGTCCTGAAGATATGACATTACAAACATTACGTGTTATTAAAGAGTACAAGCCTATCAGTTGATAGGCTTTTTTTTCACCTTTTTTCCTTTTCTTCATACGATACTTAAGAATGTAACGTATAGGTGGGGATACTATTATGATTGTAATAGGCCGTTCTATTGTACATCCTTATATTACAAATGAATACGAGCCATTTGCAGCAGAGAAACAACAAATTTTATCAATAATGGCAGGAAATCAAGAAGTTTATTCCTTCCGAACAGCTGATGAACTCAGCTTTGATCTCAATTTACGAGTTAATATTATTATCTCTGCACTAGAGCTTTTTCAAAGTGGATTTCAGTTTCGTACATTTCAGCAATCCTTTTGCAACCCCCAGTATTGGAAAAGAACGTCTCTTGGAGGATTCGAGCTTCTTCCAAACATACCACCTTCTATTGCCATACAGGATATTTTCAAAAACGGAAAACTATATGGAACTGAATGCGCAACCGCTATGATCATTATTTTTTATAAAGCTTTACTATCATTGTATGAGGAAGAAACTTTCAATCGTCTATTTGCAAACCTTTTACTTTATACATGGGACTACGACCAAGATCTAAGGCTCATAACAAAAAACGGTGGCGATCTTGTTCCAGGTGACCTCGTTTACTTTAAAAACCCACAAGTAAATCCAGCTACGATTGAATGGCAAGGAGAAAATACAATCTATTTAGGAAATTTCTTTTTTTACGGGCATGGCGTAGGTGTAAAAACAAAAGAAGAAATTATTTATTCATTAAATGAACGACGAGTCCCTTACGCTTTTATTTCAGCTTTCTTGACCGATACTATTACCCGTATCGATAGTCGTATAATGAGCCAATACGCTTCTTCTAGTACACCACAGACCTCCATAAGCTTTATTCCGATTAGGGATGATGCAATCGTTGCAACAGTTGGTCATACAACTACAATTTATTAAAAAAGCGCCTACACATGTAGGCGCTTTTTCTTATTATTAAGCTTTTGTATGTTCTTTATGGTCACATTCGCAATGAGATCCACATTTCCCGTATAGTACTGTTGATTTTTCATCTTCAAAATGTCCAATTGTTCCTTCACACACTTGGCATACGATTGTTCCCATTTTCATTTCCCCCTGAGTTTCAATAGTAATCTATTTATTTATCATTAAGCTTTCGCATTATCTTTTCTAGCACAGTCACAATTTGTTCCGCATTTTCCGTAAAGTACCGTCGTTTTCTCATCTTCAAAATGTCCGATTGTTCCTTCACATACTTGGCATACGATTGTTCCCATTTTTCATTTCCCCCTAAGTTTATGGTCCTAAAAACTTTTAGCTGTCCATTTCCTATCAATTATTGGGCTTTTGTATGCTCTGTGTGATCACATCCGCAAGATCCACATTTCCCGTAAAGTACCGTTACTTTCTCATCTTCGAAGTGTGCAATTGTACCTTCACAATCTTGACATACGATTGTTCCCATTTTTCATTTCCCCCTAAGTTTATAATCCCAAAAACTTTTTGTAACCGCTTAACTTTCTGTCTTTATTTTAATATGTTATACTTTTTACGTCAATAGGTTTTTAGTATAACACATTAAATATTTTAAATTTAAATTAGTATGCGATATTCAAATAAAAAACAGCCATATTTATAAGTACGACTGTTTCACATTAATTATTCTTCATATTCCGCATGTAAAGAAGTTGACGGAACTAGAAATTTGAAAAACTGAGCTAACTCCTTTGCTTCCTCTTCTGATCCTAATTTAAAAATCTCCTGTATATATTGAACATTCTCTACATCATCTCGTCCGAGTAAAGTAGACCTTCCTGTTTGCATACAAACAATGAGCGGCTTTCCAAAAAACATATTTGTATAAATAACACCAAAATCATAACGTGTATCATGTGTCATAAACCCTAAAAATCGTACCTTCACACTTTCATGCTCATCATACAATTTTTCAAACATTGGTTTCCACCTTTCTACATCACGTTTCATTAATAGTATATTAAACAAAACATGTAATACTCCTTTTAATTGTCAAAAAATTCAGTAGGATGTAGAATAATAGTATTCTACTAAGTTAGGGGGAACTTATATGCAACACGCCTTTATTACGCTTGTACCGAAATCCAACCAACAATCAGTTTCAATAGATGATATAAAACAACTTTTTCATTATTATAAAACAGTTACTTCTAAAACTGGTGCCCAAATTAATTACACGTATACAAATACCGCTTTTCCTTATGAAATTTTAGATACATCTACAACAACATTAAAACTTCAATCCAATCACGACCGGTATGACTCAATTTATATTGGTGTTGGTATAGAAAATGAACAATCTTTCATCCAAGTTTCTTTACCACCTAATGCAACATTTGGTGACAAAGGGAAAGCAAATGAATTTTGCCGTTTTTTAGCGAAGAAATTAGAAGGAGAGTTACAATTATTTAATGGACGAACAATGTATTTTTATAAACGCTAATTTAAAAAATAGATAATATGATTAAAAATAATATACAATTCGAACATGTAAGAAATAAAGCTTGCTTTCTTACGTGCAATACAAAATATGCTATTACATAGGCTAAATATAGAAATACGAAAAAAAGAATAACTTTATAATGAAACTTATCACCATTCGATAATGTTAATACAGTGGAAAAGCCACTCCATAGTAGTAAATGATAAAATATAACATGTAATATTTTCATGGAACCTTCTCCTTTGACATGCTCTATTTTATTAATATATGGGGGTACGTTTGAATCAATTACATATTATAGGATGATATATATTACCTTTGAAGTAAGTTAAGCCGGAATCATTTGTTAAAGTATTATATATTCATTCGACAAGTACGTTTAAAGACCTTGCAAGTCATTTGATGAAAATAAAAATAGCCCCTCTCTTACAATAAGAGAAGGGCTATTTACATTACTTAAATTATTTTACAATGTGAATTGGCATTCCAAGAGCAACTTCAGCTGCTTCCATTGTGATTTCACCTAATGTTGGGTGAGCATGGATTGTTTGAGCGATATCTTCAGCTGTCATTCCAGCTTCGATAGCTAAACCAATCTCAGAGATAATATCAGAAGCACCTGCACCTGCAACTTGAGCACCTACAAGAAGACCATCTTCTTTACGTGTTACAAGTTGTAAGAAACCGTCAGTGCTGTTTAATGATAATGCACGACCGTTAGCAGCGAATGGGAACTTAGATACAGTTACAGTCATTCCAGCTTCTTCAGCTTGTTTTTTAGTGTAACCAACAGATGCTAATTCTGGATCAGTGAAGCATACTGCAGGAATTCCGATGTAATCGATAGCTGATGCATGGCCACTAATTGCTTCTACAGCTACTTTACCTTCGTAAGAAGCTTTGTGAGCTAATGGTGGTCCAGGAACGATATCACCGATTGCATAGATGTTTGGTACATTTGTACGACATTGCTCATCGATTTCGATGATGCCGCGGTCAGTCATTTTAACTCCAACCTGCTCAAGACCGATTTCTTGAGTGTTTGGACGACGACCTACAGTTACTAATACGTAATCTGCTTCTACAGTTTGGATTTCACCTTTAACTTCAAAGCTAACTTTTACGCCAGTTTCTGTTTCTTCAACGCCTTTAGCCATAGCTTTTGTATGGATATTTACGTTACCTTTTTTCTGTAGAGCACGTTTAACAACAGAGCTCATAGCTTTTTCGAAACCAGCTAAGATTTCATCGCCAGCTTCTACTACAGTAACTTCTGTACCGAAGTTAGCATATGCAGTACCTAATTCCATACCGATGTAACCGCCGCCGATTACAACAAGTTTTTTAGGAATTTCAGGTAAGCTTAAAGCACCTGTAGAGTTGATAACACGTTTAGAGTATTTGAATCCTGGAATTTCGATTGGTGTAGAACCAGTTGCAAGAACAGCATTTTTAAACGTATAAGTTTGAGCTGCATCTTCAGTCATAACGCGTAATGTATTAGCATCTACGAAGTAAGCTTCACCGCGAATGATTTCAACTTTGTTACCTTTAAGAAGGCCTTCAACACCGCCAGTTAATTTCTTAACTACGCCGTTTTTCCATTCTTGAACTTTTGTAAAGTCAACTTTTACGTTTTCTGCAGTAATACCCATGTCATCAGAATGCATTGCATTCTCATAACGATGACCTGCATTGATTAACGCTTTTGAAGGAATACATCCAACGTTTAAGCATACGCCACCAAGGTTAGCTTTTTCAATGATTGCTACCTTTTGACCTAATTGTGCTGCACGAATTGCCGCAACGTATCCACCAGGACCTGCACCAACAACGACTGTATCTAATTCAATTGGGAAATCTCCTACTACCATTGTTATTACGCCTCCATTACTAATAATTGTGGGTCATTCAATAGACGTTTAATTTGGTTTAACGCTTTTTGAGCAGTTGCACCGTCAATTAAACGATGGTCAAAGCTTAGAGATAATGCTAATACTGGAGCTGCAACGATCTCACCGTTTTTCACAACTGGTTTTTCAGCGATACGGCCGATACCAAGGATTGCTACTTCTGGGTGGTTGATAACTGGAGTGAACCATTGTCCACCTGCAGAACCAATGTTTGTAATTGTGCAAGAAGCACCTTTCATTTCAGCTGGAGCTAGACGACCTTCACGTGCTTTACCAGCAAGATCATTGATCTCGTTAGAGATTGTGAAGATAGACTTACGATCTGTATCTTTAACAACTGGTACTAATAGACCTTTGTCTGTATCAGCTGCGATACCGATATTGAAGTAATGTTTATGAACTACTTCTTGAGATGCATCGTCTAAAGAAGTGTTTAACATTGGGTATTCACGTAATGCAGATGTTAAAGCTTTAACAACGTACGGAAGGTAAGTTAATTTAATACCTTTGTCAGCTGCTACTGCTTTGAACTTCTTACGGTGAGCAACAAGTTCTGTTACATCTACTTCGTCCATTAATGTTACGTGAGGAGCTGTGTGTTTAGAGTTAACCATTGCTTTCGCAATCGCTTTACGGATACCACTCATTTTCTCACGAGTTTCTGGATATTCACCAGCTGGGATTGGTTGTGCTTTTGGTGCTTCTTCTTTCGCTGCTGCTGGAGTAGCTTCTACTGCTGCTGGAGCCTCAGTTGCTGCTACAGTTTGTCCACCATTTGCAAATGCATCGATGTCAGCTTTTACGATACGGCCATTCTTACCAGTACCAGCTACTTTATGAATGTCTACACCTTTTTCACGAGCGTATTTACGAACAGATGGCATAGCGATTACGCGCTCATTTACTACTTCTGCAGTTGCTGCTGGAGTAGCTTCCGCTGCTGGAGCTTCTACTGCTGCTTCTTCAGCTTTTGGAGCTTCATCATGATCGTCACCTTTAAATTTAAGGTTTTCGTATCCAGGAGCATCAAATTTAATTAATGTATCTCCTACGATTGCAACTGTTCCTTCTTCTACAAGTACTTCAAGTACTTTACCTTTAACAGGAGAAGGGATTTCTACTACTGCTTTATCATTTTGTACTTCAAGAAGTACATCGTCTTCGTTTACTTCATCGCCTGGTTTAATAAACCATTTTACGATTTCACCTTCGTGGATACCTTCACCGATATCTGGTAGTTTAAATTCAAATGCCACGGAATTCAGCCCCCTGATTCATTTCATTATTATGGAATATGTACAAAAGAAACCAGCATGTGCTGATTTCTTTTGCACATGAAAAGCTAAAAATTAGAAGTTCATTACTTTGTTTACAGCTTCAACAATATCTTTGTGGTTTGGTAACCATACGCTCTCTGCTTGAGAGAATGGGAATACTGTATCAGCAGCTGCAACACGTACAACTGGAGCTTCTAAGTTTAAGATTGCACGGTCGTTAATTTCCGCTACAACGTTAGCTGCAATACCAGCTTGTTTTTGAGCTTCTTGAACTACAACTACGCGACCTGTTTTTTCAACAGAAGCGATGATTGTTTCGATATCTAATGGTTGAACTGTACGTAAGTCAACAACCTCTAAAGAGATACCTTCTTTTTCAAGTTCTTCAGCAGCTTTTAATGCAGCGTGAACCATAGCACCGTAAGCGATAACAGATACATCTGTACCTTCACGTTTGATATCAGCTTTACCTAAATCAATTGTGTAATCACCTTCTGGTACCTCTTGACGGAATGAACGGTACAATTTCATATGCTCTAAGTAGATAACTGGATCGTTGTCACGAATCGCAGAGATTAAAAGACCTTTAGCATCGTATGGAGTAGATGGAATAACAACTTTTAGACCAGGTTGTTGAGCCACTAATCCTTCTAAGCTATCAGCATGAAGTTCAGGAGTATGAACACCACCACCGAATGGAGAACGAACTGTTACTGGAGCAGTCCAACGTCCACCAGAACGGTAACGCATACGAGCTAATTGACCAGAAATTGAATCCATTACTTCATAAACGAAACCGAAGAATTGGATTTCTGGAACTGGACGGAATCCTTCAAGTGCAAGACCAACTGCAAGTCCACCAATACCAGACTCTGCAAGTGGAGTATCCATTACACGATCTTCACCAAATTCAGCTTGTAAACCTTCAGTAGCACGGAATACACCGCCGTTTACACCAACGTCTTCACCAAATACAAGTACGTTAGGGTCATTTTTCATTTCAACGCGTAAAGCATCAGTGATTGCTTGAATCATTGTCATTTGAGCCATGGCTTACTTCGACTCCTTTTCTTTGTAGATTTCATATTGTTCAGCTAAGTTGTAAGGCATTTTTTCGTACATGATTTCCATTAAATCAGTTACTTTTTGTTTTGGAGCTTGGTCAGCCTTAGCAATTGCTTGTTTGATATCTTCTTTTGCTTCTTCGATTACTGTCTCTTCAACTTCTTGAGACCATAGGCCTTTAGCTTCTAAGAACTTACGGAAGCGTACGATTGGGTCTTTTTGTTCCCATTCGTTTTCGATATCTTTTGTACGGTAACGAGTTGGGTCATCACCAGCCATTGTATGTGGACCGTAACGGAATGTTAAAGTCTCGATTAAAGTAGGGCCTTCGCCATTTACTGCGCGCTCACGAGCGAAAGCAGTTGCTGCGTATACAGCTAATGGATCCATACCGTCTACTTGAATTCCGTAAATACCTGCTGCTACTGCTTTTTGTGCTACAGTTTTAGCTGCAGATTGCTTTTCTACTGGAGTAGAGATTGCATAACGGTTGTTTTGAACAACGAAGATTGCTGGAGCTTTGAATGCACCTGCAAAGTTCATACCTTCGTAGAAGTCACCTTGTGAAGCACCACCGTCACCAGTGTAAGTAATTGCAACAGATTTTTTACCACGTAGTTTCATACCTAACGCAACACCAGCAGTTTGGATGATTTGCGCACCGATAATGATCTGTGGAGCTAATGCATTTACATTCTCAGGCATTTGGTTACCCATGAAGTGTCCACGAGAGAATAAGAATGCTTGGTATAATGGTAATCCGTGCCATACTAATTGTGGTACATCACGGTATCCTGGTAAGATGAAGTCTTCTGCTTCAAGTGCGAAATGACTTGCTAATTGAGAAGCTTCTTGTCCAGCTGTAGGTGCGTAGAAACCTAAACGTCCTTGACGGTTTAAAGAAATAGAACGTTGATCTAATACGCGAGTATACACCATACGACGCATTAATTCTTTTAATTGATCATCAGATAATTCAGGCATAGCTGCTTCATTCACAACTTCACCGTTTTCATTTAAAATTTGTAATGTTTCAAATTGAGCTGCGATAGCTTTCATTTGCTCATCAACATTAAATAGGGTCTTTTTTGTTTTAGTACCCATTCCGTTCACCTCTTCCTCTCTTGAACCATATTCTGAAACGCTTTCACTGGCTATTTTCCAGTTTAAAAAGCGCAACGATGTAAACCAACATGTTTGTATGTCGGTTGAGAATAATTTTGTGTACCTAACAATCTGTACTAATGTTTTTTCAGAAACATATTAATACAATCTTGATCACGTTTTTTAGTTTACAACTATTCTAATTACGATGTCAATTACTTTGAATACGTTTTTTTATAAATAATATGCAGGTTTCTACTACACAAACGTGTTTTTATTTTTTACATCTGTATTAGTAAGCATTGACCTACTGTTATATTATTCCCTTTTTCACTTATTTTTTCTCTTAGAATAATATGTAAACGATTTAATTCTCTTTAGTTTTTCTCTCTTCGTAACAAAAATATACAAACTACTCTTCCTTTTTTAGGTAAATACCTATACATTTCTACCCTCTCTTCCATACATTATAGTAACCGCAGTATTAGCGGGAAATGATAAAGGAGGTCATCTCATGTACGGATACTCATATTGCTATCCAACTTGTTCATATCCTTCCTACGGTTATGGCGGTTCTTGTGGCGGGTCTGGACGCGGCTTCGCCTTAATCGTTGTGTTGTTTATTCTTTTAATTATCGTTGGTGCTGCTTGCATTCGCTAATTGTAAAACGAAACAACTATGGAAAGAAAAAGACGGCTTTGCCGTCTTTTTCTGTTTACCACATACATAACTACTCTATAATAGAACGATTTCCAAAATGCCTTCCCTTTCTTGCCGATGACTTTTTCCATCTCCTTTGGTAGACTAAAGAGGAAAGGAGAGATTACATATGCTTACAATGAAAGATGTTATTCGCGAAGGAGATCCTATTTTGCGCAACGTTGCAGAAGAGGTGTCCTTACCGGCAAGCGAAGAAGATACAACTACCTTAAAAGAAATGATTGAATTCGTAATAAATAGCCAAGATCCTGAAATGGCTGAAAAATATAGTTTACGCCCTGGAATCGGATTAGCGGCTCCGCAAATCGGTGTTTCAAAAAAAATGATTGCAGTTCATGTAACCGATGCGGATGGTACATTATATAGCCATGCATTATTCAATCCAAAAATCATTAGCCATTCTGTTGAACGTACATATTTACAGGGTGGTGAAGGCTGTCTATCTGTAGACCGCGAAGTACCTGGTTATGTTCCTCGTTATACAAGAATTACAGTAAAAGCAACTTCTATTAACGGAGAAGAAGTAAAATTACGTTTAAAAGGTTTACCAGCAATCGTATTTCAGCACGAGATTGACCATTTAAATGGCGTTATGTTCTATGACCATATCAATAAAGAAAATCCTTTTGCCGCTCCTGATGATTCCAAACCTCTAGAGCGATAATAATAAAAAGGCGGAAGTTAATCTTCCGCCTTTTTATTATGAAATGGGTTCCATATTCAGTTATAGCAATCCAGCCCACTTTAGTCCATGATATATACCGTCTTCATTAACATCCTTTGTCACATGATTTGCAAGTTTTTTCAAGTCTTCATGGCCATTTCCCATCACAATACCTGTGCCAACGGCTTCGATCATTTCTAAATCATTTAAGCCATCTCCAAATGCATACACTTGATCACGATTAAAACCTAACTTTTCAATGTATTTCTCAATTCCTTTTGCCTTAGAACCACCATTCGGAATGATATCCATTGAATATGCATGCCAACGAATAAAATGAAAATCTGGATAATGATTAATAAACTTTTCCTCTTCATTTACTTCACAAAAAAGTAGTGTTTGATAAATATTACGTTCCTCATAAAAATTAGGCTCATATGCTGGATGCTCAAAGTTTAAGCTTCCAAAGCCTTCTTTCACATAATCATGATATTCCACTGATGCTCTCATATCTTGATGGTCAAGATATACAAGTGGATATCCTTCTTGTTTTGCAAACTGAGTAAACTTATGTAAAGCATCTGGATGTAACGGATTATTAAATATTACCTCATCTTCAAAGACAACATATTGTCCATTAAAACTAACATAATTATGTATATCAAGTTCCTTACGAATATCTTCGAACATAAATGGCGCGCGCCCTGTCGCAATTGCTACATGTACACCTTTTTCTTGTAACTGTTTTACTGCATCTCGTGTAGATTGCGGAATTTTTTTATCATGATCTAATAATGTTCCATCAATATCAAAAAAGACAATTTTATCATTCATTTGTCAAAATCCTTTCTGGCACTCTATATTCCTATTTTGAATATCACTTTTCAAATTCTAAAAAAAAGTATAACATATTAAACATCTGTGAAGAAAGCGTTCCCTTTCTGACCTTATTTGTAAACTTTGCATATATATATTAGTAAAACATGTGGATACTTGTTCGTATGAATTTTCTTTTCCATTCTTCCTCATACTATACCTATAACTAACGGCTACTAATCGTTACTATAGAATAACTTTCACTGTATGGGAAAGGACAAGATTCACCATTCACTTTTGTCCTATCTCTTATATCAGAGATAGAGTTTTCACTAGTAATAGGCATGTTTAAAATAAGGAAAGGAAGGAGTAATCATGCTGAAGAAGCTGAAGAAAAAGCTCAAGCGTTATTTAAATGGTCTAGTCCGTAAAAAGACAGTCGCTTAAATTGTGCCCATTTCGGGCTTTTTCTTCATTCTCATTCGAAAAAACATGAAAATCGTGACTGTTTGCTTTATAATAAGTAACAGATAATGCAAAACATAGACAAGGAGAGGTTTTCCAAATGATTTTTAAAGTATTTTATCAAGAAAAATTAACTGAGGTTCCAGTACGTGAAAATACAAAAGTTTTATATTTAGAGGCTACGTCTGAAAAGGATGTTCGTACAAAATTAAATAAGTTCGCATATAATATCGAGTTTGTTCAGTCTGTTACTGGCGCTCATCTTGAATATGAAAAAGAAAACGCTGATTTAACATTAGCGGAAATCGTATAGCGATATGAAATTTCTAAAAAACGACCAAGTTGCTGTATTTGCTCTCGGTGGGCTTGGTGAAATCGGTAAAAATACATACGCTGTTCAATTTCAAGATGAAATTATTATAATTGATGCTGGAATTAAATTTCCAGAGGACGAACTTCTCGGAATCGATTATGTAATACCAGACTACACTTATTTTGTGCGAAACGAAGATAAAATTAAAGGGTTATTCATTACACATGGTCACGAAGATCATATCGGCGGAATCCCTTACCTATTACGTCAAGTGAACATTCCAATTTACGGCGGAAAATTAGCAATTGCACTCATCAAAAACAAACTAGAAGAACACGGCTTACTTCGTAAAGCAAAACTTTACGAGATTCAAGAAGATGACGTTATTAAATTCAAAAAAACGTCTGTATCCTTCTTCCGTACAACTCACAGTATTCCAGATTCGTACGGCGTTGTTGTGAAAACACCTCAAGGTCAAGTCGTTCATACAGGTGACTTCAAATTTGACTTCACACCAGTTGGTGAACCAGCTGATTTAACAAAAATGGCTGAAATCGGTAAAGATGGCGTACTATGTCTATTATCTGATAGTACGAACAGTGAAGTTCCAAACTTTACTATGTCTGAGCGTCGCGTTGGTGATAGCATTCAAGACATTTTCCGTAAAGTAGAAGGACGGATTATATTCGCAACCTTTGCATCAAATATTCACCGCTTACAACAAGTTGTTGAAGCTGCTGTTGAAAACAACCGTAAAGTAGCTGTGTTTGGTCGAAGTATGGAAGCAGCGATTGAAATTGGACAAAACCTTGGTTATATTCGTTGCCCGAAAGATACATTCATAGATGCATCTCAACTAAACCGCTTACCAGCTAATAAAGTTGTTATTTTATGTACAGGTAGTCAAGGTGAACCGATGGCAGCACTTTCACGTATTGCAAACGGTACACACCGCCAAATTCAAATTATTCCTGGAGATACAGTTGTTTTCTCTTCTTCACCAATTCCAGGAAATACAATTAGCGTAAGTCGTACAATTAACATGTTGTACCGCGCTGGCGCTGATGTAATTCATGGGAAACTTTCAAATATCCATACAAGTGGACACGGTGGACAAGAAGAACAAAAGTTAATGTTACGTCTAATTAAACCGAAGTACTTCATGCCAATTCATGGTGAATATCGTATGCAGCGTATGCACATGAACATAGCAAATGATTGTGGCATCCCTGAAGAAAATTGCTTCATTATGGATAATGGCGATGTTCTTGCTTTACGTTCGGATGAAGCTAGCGTAGCTGGAAAAATCCCATCTGGTTCGGTCTACATTGATGGAAACGGTATTGGAGATATTGGCAATATCGTATTACGCGATCGTCGTATCCTTTCTGAAGAAGGACTTGTAATTGTAGTTGTAAGCATTGATATGAAAGAATTTAAAGTTGCAGCAGGACCTGATATCATCTCACGCGGTTTCGTTTACATGCGTGAAAGTAGCGATTTAATCAATGATGCACAAACATTAATTACAACTCATTTAGAAAAAGTAATGGAGCGTAAAACAACACAATGGTCTGAAATTAAAAATGAAATTACAGACACATTAGCTCCATTCCTATATGAGAAAACGAAACGCCGTCCAATGATTTTACCAATCATTATGGAAATATAAGAAAAAGGACAATGCCATGAAGGCATTGTCCTTTTCTTTTCTCTTATCTTAAAAAGTGTTTAAATCGATCCACTTCATCGTCATGACCAATGACAATTAATATATCTCCTGCTTGAATATTCTCCGTAGCTCGAGGGGATACGATAACTTCTTTGCCTCGTTTAATTGCTACAATATTCAATCCAAACTTCGCACGAATATCTAATTCAATTAAAGAGTGCCCATCAATTTTTTTATTCGCAATAATCTCTACAATACTATGCTCATCTGAAAGCTCAAGGTAGTCTAGCACATTGCTTGATGCAATATTATTAGCAATCCTTTTTCCCATATCACGTTCTGGATGCACAATATGATCTGCACCTATTTTACTTAACACTTTTTCATGATAATCATTTTGAGCTTTTACAGTAATATTTTTTACACCCAACTCTTTCAAAATCAAAGTCGTTAAAATACTTGAATTTAAATTATCTCCAATAGCAACGACTACGTGATCAAAATTTCGAATACCAAGGCTTTTTAATACCATCTCATCTGTTGAATCTGCAATTACAGCATGCGAAGCTATATTTGCAAATTCATTAATTTTATCCTCATCTGAATCGATTGCCATTACTTCCATTCCTAATTGAGCTAATTCTCGGCAAATACTTCCACCAAAGCGACCAAGTCCAATGACAGCAAATTCTTTTTCTTTCTCACCCACGGGAATTCCTCCAATAACTTCAAGTACTATTTATTTTCAGTGTAACACACTTTATATGCGTCACAAAAACTGTAATTAGCTCTTATTTTTGTTTTTGTATATAAAAATATTGTTGCAAGTAAAAAGCGATACCAACAAGTAGCATAGCAAATACAAATATATTTCCAAAAGAACTAAATGTTTCAAAAACGAATAATAATGTTTCTTGACCAAAAAAGGCAAATAGAAGCTGTGTGAATGCAAATAACAACGCCCATATGTAATGATGTTGATGGAATAAATAATGCGTTGCACCTAAAAAAGCAATAAACGAAAAGATAAAGATCCACCAATTTCCTAAAAATAGTTGCCAATTAGAAAATTGATATCCATTTACTAATATCGCAATAAGCGCGATAACTACCATCGTCGGCACACTCCAAAATAATGCCCGTCCTCTAAAGAAACGAGTGCCTTTAACATCTCCTTTTTCATGTGCAATATATGTTAGTACTACTGTGCTTATATACAAAACAGAAAGAATTGTTAAAACGATAATAAGCCAAAAATGTAATTGATAATATTCATGCTCTATATTTGTCACGATTGCAGCTAACATGCACGGAATTAACATTCCCGTCCAACCATCTACTTTTCTTTCATTCCAAAAGACCGTATTACCAATCCTTATTCCTAACAACATAAAAATAATGATACCCAATACAAATAACGTAGTTTTATTCCCTACTAAACTCGTTGAAAAAGCAATTAATCCAATAAATAAAAAGAGCACAAACCCATTCATAATTTCTAGTACAGGTGATAAATATCTCTTCACCCATTTGTATGTTTCGTCATATTCATTATTATCTACTAGACGATAGGCATAAAAACTTATCCCAAAATAAACCGCCGCAATAATAACGTACGCATATAAGACGAAACATAAAATCGCACTGCTAATTTGCACGTAATTCCCCACCCTTTTTTCTATGTTTCACATTGATTTTACACACTTTTCATACTAAAAGTAAACATATATAAGTTAGTCAAATAATTAATAATGAGCAGTGGCTAACCCCCCTGCTCATTATTAAAACAGTACAATTAACTTTAATTCTTCCATTTGTATGTCAATGTCTAAAATCAATCTATACGAGCGTTACTTACACCTCAGAACAAAAAGTTTTTTGGAACCTTCAAGAAAGTGGAAGTTTTATTTTCTATTCCCTTTCCACTTTACATATTGGCTTAAAAATGTAATTGCCTTTTCAATCACTTCTTCGTCTGGTTTTAATTTTGCATGATGTAAACCATATTCTGAATTTACTCCAAGCCAAAACATAAATCCAGGGATTTCTCGAAGCATATAACCAAAATCTTCACCCGTCATTGCCTCAGTACATGTAATAACATTCATATCAGTTTGTTTATGTACAAATTCCATAAACTCTCTCGTTAACTCTTCATGGTTATATACTTGATGATACATTGCTCCGTAATCTATAATCGCCTCACACTGGAAAGAAGCTTCGATACCTGCAACAATTGACTCAATTCTGCTTTTCACACGCTTCATTGATTCCACTGATAATGTTCGAATCGTTCCTTCTAAACGAGATTTTTCTGCAATAATATTTTGAACCGTACCACCAGTAATTTTCCCGATTGTAATTACTGCACTATCAAGAGGATTTACATTGCGACTAATAACGGATTGAAGCTGTGTAACAAGATGACTCGCTGCAACAATCATGTCATTTGCAGTATGTGGATAGGCAGCATGGCCACCTTTCCCTTTTAAATCAATATATAATTCTGAAGTATTGGCAAATAACAGTCCTTCTTTCGTTGCAATTGTCCCCACAGCGTATTCTGGTGCAATATGAAGACCAAGAATTATATTTGGTTTCCATTCTTTTAACTCTTCACTTTCTAACATAGGAAGAGCACCGCCTGGTCCTTCTTCTGCTGGCTGGAATAGAAATACAAGGTCATCATCTATTCTTTCGCTCACAGCTTTCGTTAGAAGGCCTAAACCGATTGTTGTATGTACATCATGGCCACATGCATGCATCATTCCTTCATGAATAGAAGCAAACTCGTATCCAGTTTCCTCTGTAATTGGTAAACCGTCTATATCTGCACGATAACCTATTATTTTTTCGGGATTTTTTCCATTTACTTTAACGATTACACCCGTTTTCCATGTCTTCACTTCCACAAATTCATGAGAAAGTGTTCCTATATAATCTAAAATATACTGTTGTGTTTTCCATTCCTTAAATCCGATTTCTGGAATTCTATGTAGATCTCTACGAATTTGGACAAATTTGCTTACTGTCATTTTTGCACCTCTATCTATAAAAAGCGTAAGAGCCCATTTACGCTCTTACGCTTTTTTTACTTTTTATTTCTCTGGGTTTAATTGACGAAGCTCTTGTTTAATTTCTGTTTTTGCTTTTGTCTTCTCATCAATTTCTTTAATTACACGTGCTGGAGTACCTGCAACAACTGTGTATGGAGGCACATCTTCTGTTACAACAGCTCCCGCTGCTACAACTGCACCTTTACCTACTGTAACACCCTCTAAAACAACTACATTTGCACCGATTACTACATCATCTTCAACGATAACTGGTTTTGCAGAAGGTGGCTCAATAACACCTGCAAGTACAGCACCTGCACCTACGTGACAGTTTTTACCGACTGTTGCACGTCCACCAAGTACTGCGTTCATGTCGATCATAGAACCTTCACCAATTACAGCACCAATGTTAATTGTTGCATTCATCATAATTACAGCGTTGTCACCAATTTCAACATGGTCACGAATAATAGCACCTGGCTCGATGCGAGCTTTAATACCTTTTAAATCAAGCATTGGGATTGCAGAATTACGACGATCGTTTTCTACAACGTAGTCAACGATGTGCTTATTATTCTCATCAAGAATTGTCTTAATTTCAGACCATTCTCCGAATAATACACCTGATTTTTTATTCACAAATGCTTGTACTGTTTCAGGGAATGTTACTTCTTTTAAATCCCCTTTTATGTATACCTTTACAGGAGTTTTCTTTTCACTTTTTTGAATAAACGAAATAATTTCGTTAGCGTCCATCATTTTCATTCTTGTTGCCTCCTAAATCCATTTATAATGTTACTCTACCAAACGAAAGAGCGAGTAGCAAGATAATAATCTTATTTTCCCCTTTGAATTTCTTCTATAATTTCTAAAAATGCTTGTACTTGCTTCAACTGCCTTGCCGAGTCACTTGTTAACAACCATGTTTCTCTCGTCAGTTGAACAGGTGTTTTATACATATTTTCCTGTACTTCCTTTAAAACAGTAGAAGGTAAAAGGGCATAACCTATACCATTTAAAACAAGTTGTTTACATGTTTCAATTTGGTCAACTACAATCGTTCGCTTAGGCGGATTAGAAAATAAACCATACCACCAATTTTGTATTTGTCCATAATAAGTCGAGTCACTTTTAAATTGAATGAACGGTCTATTTGTTTCTTTTAACATCGAAATATCTTTTATTTCTTTATCAACTAAATACAGTTCATCTTCAAATAATTGTTGCTTCTGACCTTTATATTCTTGTGTTCCCCTCAGTATAGCAACATGCACGTCTCCTTCATAAAACTGCTTTTGCACTTCACTACTCCATCCAGTAAACAGCGATATCTTTACAGAAGGATATTTATGCACAAACTTTTTCAAAACAGGAGGGAGCCAATATTGACCAATAACTGATGCAACAGCTATTTTTAACGTTCCATGAGTTTCCGTTCTGAAAACAGCCAGCTCACTTTTTATATCTTCTTCCCTTTGCAACATTTCTTTGGCATAATTTGCAACTTTTTCCCCTTCAGGTGTAATTGTCAATCCTTTTTGTGAGCGAATAAAAAACTTCATTCCCCATTGTTTCTCCATAGATTGTAATCGTTGACTCAGCGCAGGTTGGGAAACAAATAAACGTTCCGCCGCTTTTCTCATATTTGATTCCTGAGCTAACACAACCATCATTTGAAAATCATCAATTTGCAACTTTCTCCCTCTTTCCTTAGCTTCCATACACCTTATTTCAATAAGCTTTTCATCCTTAATTTACCCGAATGCTTTCATTCAGAAAATACAATTGTCCAGCACAAACTTTCCTTATGTTTTATGTCTTTTTAAATATAATACATACACAAGTGATATGCACGAAAAAAAAGTGACTTCTTCGTTTCTATGAAGTCACTTTTTTCACTTTATCGATTATGTTGCCTTACTTTCTTATTCAACAATTTTAAAATAGCCCGACGTGTTAAAATCCCCTCAAAATAGCCTTCTTCATTAACAGCGCAAATAAAAGGATGATCAATTGTCATTTCTAAAGCCTTTGCAAATGAATCGTCTAATTTAAGAACAGGTATATCTTCTTTCATCACCTGCTCTACTTTCATATCATCGAGCCTTTCAAACTCAATACGTTCTAATCCTAACATACCATCTAATATCATGGCAGTACTAATCAAACCATGTAGTTTATACATTGGATCTAAGACAGGTATCGCTGAATATCCAGATTTTACAAGGACGAGTAAAGCATGTTCTAAACTATTTCCAATTTGGACATGAGCTACTTTTTCCGATGAAATCATTAAATCCTTCACAAGAATTTGTTGAAATTCGTCTTTCGGAATACTAATCATATTACATCCCCCATTTTCCCTTTTTCCTGCTTATGTTCACAACTCTATTCACATTTTATGACAGCGTTTTCATATTATTATTTTGTCCTAAATTTATTTCAATAAAAATACAATCACACAGCTATTTTAGCATACCGCACAAAAAAAAGACTACCATTCCGGTAGCGCTTAATACCCTTTATTTTTTAATCTGTAAAATAACCTTGTGATTTTTTTATATTGCATCACATCTGTCTGTTTCAAACCATTCTCAATATCTGTAAGTTCCACAGCTAAAATTTCACTTGCGTAATTTTGCTGAAATAAAATATCTAGTAGTAAACTTTCTTCTTCCTTCGTTAAAACAACTTCCCTTTGCATATACCCCTCTCCTTACACTCGCATCGTTACTCTTATTATATAAAAAATTCAACCTATTTAATAGATGTAATATTCAGTTTTCGTTTAAAGATATGTAACAATCGTACACATACAAAAAAATCATTTCGTATATCGATTTGCATAGCTAAACGCCGCATAAGCATCCGGCTTAATTTTTGCAGTTAATCCCATCGCTCGAATTTTTTCTGTCATATCTAAAATAAATTCTTTTGTTAAGCCATCATTCCCAATGTCTAAATGAATTTCCATTATGAATCCAGCCCCATCTTGAGCATAAGGATGCAATAACTCCCATATTGTTTGTATATGAGTAGGCGTAAATAGACATGCGATTTCTTGACTAAACTGCGTTTCTAAATATATTTTCTCACGTAAGGTCGCTGGCTTATCTTTTACTGATTTATGGTGTAAACAACCCCAGGCACCTTTTCCAACACGATGAATATGGATTGCTGTAATAAACCTCGTATCCTTTTGATGCGCTTGCGAGTCTGTCCCAATGGATAATCGATACAAATTTCGCGGATCCTTTTCAATGAAACTACAAATACGGTTAAAGACCATATCAAAATTTAAATGTCTCTCTGAAACATTGTAAAATTTATGTGCACCGTCCATAGAGTCACGTCCTTTCAATTAGACAGACTTTTCGTATTCTCATTGTATGGGACAAAAACTAAAATTATAACTTCCTATCCTTTATTCGTTTCAATATTTCGAATTACAAAGTGACAAACTTGGCACGTATAAATTACATTTTGATTAGATTGAGCCGTTAATACATGAATAATCTCAGCAGAACTTTGACAATTAGGACAAATCACAACTGGTAAACGTTCCATACGATAACCTCCTAGTTATATTTCTCCCGCTATTTGCAAAACCCAGCGATAGTGAGAAGTTTAGCTTCACATATTCACCCGGTTGACGGGACTAATTATCCACATGGATAAGCAAACTTGCACGGATTAAATTTTCATTTTAATACCATTGTAGGAAAAATAAAAAACTTCTATACATTATGCTAGAAAGTAATAGAACTAAAAAAGGTACTGCCATGTGGCAGTACCTTTTTTATATGTATCAAGAAATGATATCGTAAATCTCAATTGCAACCATGTCGATATTATCGAATTGATATACTTGAGGTTTTTCACCTTGTTGATACACTTCTAACTCATACATTTCACTTTTATCGAAAAATTTCACGCTACATTTGCGCTCACCGTTCACTTCAAAATAGCGTTGTGCTACTTCACCGCTTTCAGCTTGTTCTTGTAGACTAACAAGTCGAGTTAAAATTCCTTGGAGTAGAGACATGAAATCTCTCCTTTCTCTGATCTTCCTACCAATAGGTTTTACAGCTATACTCATTCTATCCGTCATAACAGAAAAAATGTTCCACACTCTAGGATAAAGGTTATTGGCCAGAAACTCAACTAAAAATTTGTCGAAATGCGAAGGAAAAAACAGAAAGAACATATTTCTCCTTCATTATTGCGGTTTTTATACTGGAAGAATATAATAAAAAACAGAAAAAAGGAGGAATTACAATGAAAAAAATTGAGGTTTATACACAACCCAATTGTCCGCCATGTGTTATTGTAAAAGAATTTTTGAAGCATAATAACGTTGCATATGAAGAATTTGACGTAAAAAAAGACGCTGCTGCTCGCAATCGTCTTTTAAACGACTATGATTCCTATTCAACTCCAACAGTCGTAATTGATGGCGAAGTAGTTGCAGGTTTTCAAATTGAAAAGTTACAACAACTACTCAATATAGAATAGGAATAGGAATAGGTAAATACCTATTCCTATTCTTATCCCGCTGTTTGTAGGTAGTAAAACTCCCACTAATTAAAAGTTTCACTTTATAATTGTTGCAATCTTTTTATTTCAGTTAAAAGTTCCTGACTTTCATGATATCCTGCTAACTTCCATTTATCTTGATCCCTTTTCAATGTTACAATTTGATATTGTCCACTTTTTGTCCGCTCGTATACATATAAATTTTTATGTTCTTCATCATACGACATTTTCGTTTCTGAATTAAAAGAAAACGGTGCTTCTTTTGCCGGAAGTAAATATTCACCACTTTGTTTATCACTTCTGCTATTTTCATCTGTAAATACTTGAAGGAAATTATCTGTAAAATACGGTGATAACGTCTCTATCATCTTATTCATCGGCAAATGCTTCCCACGAATTGAAAACTGGGTTTCATAGCCTTTTTGTATCGTTGTAAATACTTCTTTCCGATCGACTTCCACTTCCTCTTTTCCTAAAACAGTCGTAACACTATAACCAACTAGAAAGGCAACACATACAAATAGAACAAGCCATATTCCATATTTCCTCATTTTTTCACCTTCCTTTTAAAAGAACTTGTCTTTGTAGTATTCATTGTAACAATGATTATGCAAAGAAAGGACAGATTTCGTTCGTAAAATCTTTACAACGATAGACAGCATTTTCATCACCATTTTCACTATTACCAATTTATGATAAAAACAAACAAAAAATGCACGAATCTCTTCGTGCATTAAAATAAAACATCTTCTTCATATAAATATTCATAAGATAAATCTATAAATAAAAAGTTGTCATCATCAATCGGGAAAGAAAATGTTCGTACCATTTCTCCCGTTTCAATATCTGCATATAAATCTGAAAGCCTCGCCTTATTCTCAAAACGCATTTTCATTATATTCTCGAGAAAATACGGGCGCCAGCTCCAGTTCTTCATATAATAATCCGGCATCACAATCCATTCTCCATCTTTTTTCATAACATTTCCTGATTGTTGGAAACCATCTTCATTACAAATAAATATACGAAAACTACACTGTGATACACTTTGACTAAATTGTAATAACCAATCATTTATATCTTCATTCTTTTTTTGTTTTGATAAAACATCGCCAATGCGATCGCGTAACATCTCTGTTAAATTATAAATTTTTTGTAACTTCTTCTTTTCATGCTGAATAAACTGATGACATTCATTACCTAGTCGCTCTTTCAAAACATTCGTTTCAATAAAATCAGGTAAACATTCTTTTAAATAATTACCTTGATAATATCTTCCACCGTTCTTCCAAGCATATTGCAGTTGATAAAAAGCATCTATTTCTTCATATAATAAAGTTGCACCAATTCTTCTAGCAAGTAATGATAAAGAATATAAAATATCTTGATAAGATTGTAAAAGTGCTGTTTGCCTTAAGTTCGTTAAATCTACTTTTAAAATATCAGGTGCTAACACGCTAATACGCTCTAAATTACTTGTACCCGTTCCGACTTTATTAATCGAAATTTGAATACCATATGTACGATAATACATAAGCAAATGATTAAATTGCTCTATATCTTCTTTACATTCATGCTCTGTAATCTCTAAAACAATTTGTTTTAAATTTAAACCTTGTTCTTCATACCTCAATAAAAGTTGAAGCAAGCTTTCATCATCATCATTCATTAATACATTAGCATTCCGATGTATAAATAATAATAATTTTTGATCGCTTTCTAAATAACGATTTAAAGCTTTTTCTACTATAATATTATCCGCTTCCAGTTGAAATTCACTTGGAATCGAATCATCGTGAAAGAAAGAAGCTAAACTTTGTATGCCCTCTTCTGTTTGAATACGTCCTACTACTTCATATCCAATTACAGTATGCTCATCAGCACTAAAAATAGCTTGATAATAAGGAAGGACTTTATCCAAGTTACTCATTACATCTAATGCATCTATCAACGTGCTTCCCTCCCTTTACTTTTCAAAAATTATAACATGATATTTACGGAAAAATAATAAAAAATCCCTTCAGTTTTCCTGAAGGGATTAGAGGGGTAAAATGCTAAGGGGAATTAGCAATTCTACTATGAAGAAAAAAGAGGTCTTAAATATAACGTATATATGACCTCTTGTAAACACTTTTCTTTCATATGTCACAATTCCGTCACATTTAACCGTAAAAAAATGAATCAAACATTCATTTTTTTATCCCTTTTAAAATGGATATTGATGTAAATGTTGTCCTCCATCCATTGTCATGCAAGTTCCATTTATGTACGCAGCTTCATCTGAGCATAAATAATAAGCTAGACCAGCGATTTCTTCTGGCGTACCCAGCCTTCCAAGCGGAACACTTTGTATCGTACGCTTAGCCATTTCTTCTGAAATCCATAATTTATCAGCACCGCCCGTACGTTCAATTGGTCCTGGAGCGATAGCGTTAACTCGTATTCCATATTTACGTCCCCACTCAACAGCGAGCGTCTTCGTCATCGCTAATACTCCTGCCTTCGCTGCAGCCGAATGAATAACTCCTGGACCTGCATCCCATGCATATGTTGCTACCATGTTAATGATATTCCCTTTTATACCTTTTTCAATCCAATATTTTCCGACAGCATGGCTACAGTAAAATGTACCGTTTAATACAATATTAATGACCGAATTCCAGCCATTCACGGATAAATCTTCTGCTGGACAAATAAAGTTTCCAGCTGCATTATTTATTAAAACATCAATTCGACCAAACTTCTCATCAATCTGTTCAATCATTTTCTGAATGTCATCCGTATTTCTTACATCCATTTGTACAGGTAATACTTGCCCTGGAAATTGTTCAATTTCCAACTTTGTTTCCTCTAGTTTTTCTTTTGTACGTCCTGTAATAACAACTCGTGCCCCTTCTTTTGCAAAGCGAGTCGCCATTCCTTTTCCCATTCCACTCGATCCACCTGTTATAATAACTACCTTTTCTTTCACATACATCCCCTCCAAAAAAATGAATACACATTCATTTTATCACTTTATTTAATAGAAATCTTTATATTTTTAAACTTTTCTGATATTTTAATGTAAAGAACTTTCTTTTTATTCATTTTTTTCGTAATCTATACTAATTTTTTATTATGTAAAGTATATTTTTAAATAAACTGAAAGGAGATTTGAGTAGCCTGTAAATGGAATAAAAACATTGAGGTATACTCATATTTTTATGACGCACATTACAAGAAGAAATTTTTTAAAAATTGGTATGCGTACTTGTCTCTATTCATTTATAACCAGTGGCATCGGATACTACTATGCTAAATATATAGAACCCCATTTCATTTCTTTTACACAGCACACATTAAAATCACAACTCATCCCAAAAAGTTTTCATGGTATGAAAATTCTTCAATTCAGCGATTTACATCTCGGATACTATTTCTCGCTTCAACATTTATCTCAAGTTGTTTCTAAAATTAATGCTGTAAATCCAGATATTGTCCTTTTTACCGGAGATCTCATTGATAATTATCAAACGTATACTGACACTCCTTTTGTCGCGTCCATTTTAAAAAATATACAAGCCCCCTTCGGTAAATTCGCTATTTATGGTAACCATGATCACGGTGGATATGGAACTGAATACTATGAGCACATCATGCGTGAATCAGGATTTGAACTATTGCTAAATAGTAAAAAAAGAATTCGTCTAATGGATAATAGTGAAATTTCTATTTTCGGTCTCGATGATATACTACTAGGCAAACCAAAAATAGAGAAAACATTACAACATGCACGGCAAAATACTTATAACATCGTTCTTGTTCACGAGCCAGATATCGCGCCGCAAATTTCCAAATATCCAATCAACTTGCAACTTTCTGGTCATAGCCATGGCGGACAAGTACAAATTCCTTTTTTAGGGGCTATTATTACACCATCACTCGCCAAAGACTATATTGAAGGCTTCTATACGATGCAGGATTTAACTCTCTATGTCAATCGAGGCCTCGGAAGAACACGTGTCCCATTTCGTTTCATGTCAAAACCTGAAATCACAATTTTCACACTCCAACATTCGTAATAATTCGCCTATTTTCTTACATATCCTTTCTTGTACGCGCTCATCCATGTTTCGTTTACCATATGATAAAAGTGAGTCCAATAAAGGAGGTATGTTCATGTATCCATATTATCAACCAATTCCAGTCCGTTCAGCACCTATTGGTCCAGTAGGCGACTCACGCTTCTTCCCGTTTTTTGGCGTTCCCTTTCTAGCTGGAATTGCTGGTGGATTGCTCGGCGGAGCATTAGCTTTCGGCCCTCGACCATTTTATCCACCTTATCCACCACCTTTCCCGCCGCCAGCACCTTATCCTTGTTACGGTGGACCATGTCAGCAACCCTACTATTACTAGGTTAAAGTAACGATTCTTTCAAATATTATTCTCTCAACGAGCCATCTCATTACACGCTTATAATAAAACTATTGTTTCTACTCATCCTTCTATTTTTGGAGCATATGAGTAGAAAAAAGTAAAAACCTCTTATGGACATAAGAGGTTTTTACTTTTTTTCATTATTCAGCGTCTGTATTTTGATACGCCATCTTAAACAACTTCACTTGGCTATCAATTTCTTCTGTACTACCATTAATAACATAATAGTAATCACCATCTTTATTTTGTTCACGTGTTTTCACATTATCAGCTAATATAAGCTGTAAAATCGCCTTAATTCGTGCCTTCATTTCAATATCTAATATCGGGAAAGATATTTCCACTCGCTTCTCCATATTTCGCGTCATCAAATCAGCTGAAGATAAATATATTTTCTCCTCCCCATTATGATGGAAATAATAAATACGGCTATGTTCTAAATATCTTCCAACAACACTAACTACACGAATATTTTCACTTACATTTGGAATACCAGGTCGTAGGCAACATGTTCCTCGAACAATGAGCTCTACCTTTACTCCAGCTTGTGATGCTTCGTACATTTTTTTTATTAACGGTTTATCTGTTAATGAATTCATCTTAGCGATAATATATCCATTTCCATATTGCCTATGATAACGGATTTCTTCATCTATTAAATCCATAAATTGCTCTCTTATATCAAATGGAGCAACCGATAAATGATGAAAATGTGGCTTTGTTGTATAACCACTTAAATAATTAAAGAAATTGGTTGCATCGACCCCAAAATCTTTTCTTGATGTAATATATCCAAAATCAGTATATAACTTCGCTGTTGCATCATTATAGTTCCCAGTTCCGAGATGTACGAACCTTTCGATTTTTCCGTTTTTTCTCCTTACAACTAGCGTAATTTTACTATGTGTTTTCAAGTGACTGACACCGTAAATAACATGACAGCCTGCCTGTTCCAATTCTTTAGCCCAGTGAACATTGTTTTCTTCATCAAACCTTGCCTTTAATTCAACTAATACCGTCACTTGTTTTCCCTTTTCAGCCGCTATCTTTAACGCCTGAATAATCGGTGAATCACCACTTACACGATATAACGTTTGTTTAATCGCAAGTACATTCGGATCGTCTGCCGCATCACGGACAAAATCAACTACCGGCTGAAATGATTCAAAAGGATGATGTAATAAAATATCATGCTCAATTGCTTTTTCAAATACATCTTCTTCATCACCTAAATCTTGAGGCGGTTGCGGAATAAGAGCTGGATATACAAGATGTTCATATAAAGGAGCTAGTTTTTTATATAAAGAAAACAAACATGTTAAATCTAATGGGCCATCCATTATATATACATCTTCATCTTTTACTTCCAGAACCTCATATAATAACGCTAATACTCTTTCATCAATGTGTTCTTTCCCAACTTCTAAACGTACAGCAGCCCCCCACTTACGCTTTTTTAATTCTTTTTCAATTACCTTTAATAAATCTCTCGCACCTTCTTCATGAATCGTTAAATCTGCATTGCGTGTAATACGGAAACGAGTAACAGATGATACTGTATATCCCGTAAATAATTTATGAGTAAAGCTACTAATTACGTCTTCTAATAAAATAAATTTATGCTTTTGCCCTTCACTCGGTAAAATTATGAAGCGCTCAAGTAATGAAGGAACTTGCACAATCCCTAACTTCGTCCTGTTTTCTTCTTCTGCTTGCTTCTCATCATATAAAAGAGTAGCCAAATTCAAACTTTTGTTTAATAACATTGGAAATGGGCGATATGCATCAATAGCTACAGGAGTTAACACCGGAAAAATTTGCTCGTCAAAATACTCTTCTATAAATTCTCGCTGCTCTTTCGTCAAATCATTGAATGTTAAACGTTCAATTCCCTCTAACTCAAGCGCTGGTAATACATAATTTTTAAATGTATCATATTGTACTGTCATTAGTGCATGGGCTTTTATCGCAATTTTATTTAATTGCTTTTTCGGTGTTAAGCCAGCTTTATTTTCTGGTTGATTAAATCCAGCACTCACTTGATCCTTTAATCCCGCTACACGTACCATAAAAAATTCATCTAAATTCGAACTAAAAATACTAATAAATTTCAATCTTTCCAAAAGTGGATTATTTGCATCTTGCGCTTCTTGTAAGACACGTTCATTAAATGCTAACCAACTTAACTCTCGATTATTGTAATAAGCTGTATCATTTAAATTTACTGCATTCCCCTTCAATAATTCCATTCTCTTCACACTTCCCCTTGAAACTTTTTTACTATAATTTAGTTAATTTCATTTTATCAAATTACAATATTACAAAGTGTAAATTTTTCGTAAAGACATCCGTACAACCCTAATGTTTTAGTTCAAATAATAAATTAATATTCGTTTTTAATACTCTTTCTAACTGTTTTTTTTGTTTTTCAGCTTGTACTTTTTCTGCTAATGCCGATTGTTCACATAAAACTTTAAACGTTAATCCCTCTTCGCTTTCTGTTATAGATATGGTATCAATAAGCGATCGTTGCCTTACATTTAAAGTAGCTGAAAATTGTAAAACAGCTCCTAACAGGCGGATTTTTTTTTGTTCGCTTTTATCAAACCAACCTTCAAATGGAGATAAATGTTGTTTAAATAACATTTTTGATTTATACGATGCAATAAGCGCTAGCCTTACTCGATCTTTATGCATCATGCCATCAATTGTCTTATTCGCTAATAAATAAAACGTATGTAAACGGCTTGCTTCTTCGTCTATATATTTGCCTATATTAAATACTTTCGCAGCTTGATGGAACACTTCCCAGTCTTTTACTGACATAGAAATAAGCCCTATTTCCTCAAGTTGTTTGCAAATTAGTCTTCCATGTTTAATAAGTTGAATAACAAATTCCATGTCCATTTCGTATTCATGTGATAGTAAATGCAAACTTTCTTCAACTACGTTCGGATAATATGAAATCCCCAAATCTTTTGTCAACTCTTCATAGAAAACACCTTCTCTTAACCCTTTTCTACTTAATACAAATGCCGGTGCCTCTATAACATGAACAAGTGTATGAAATACTTCAACCGCTGGAATAATCGTATCTGCTCGATCTTTTGCTAATCCTTCCAATTTCTGAAGTTCTATGAACGACAATTTTTCCAATTCCTCTTTTACACTTTCAACATCTTCTTCTTTCATCTTGTATAAATGTAATCCTGCTATAGGATAACATATTAAATTTTGATGGATTTTTACTAAGTTCCTAGCACTACCACCAATTGCAATAAGAGGCAATTTCTTATTGATTAACCATGGTAACGTTCGAAATTGAAACTCTAAATACTGTTGCATTCCCTCTAACTCATCTTTAGTAGGAATATCACCTTTAATAAATTGTTGCTTTAAAGAAAGTGCCCCAAAAGGAAAACTATGGTACTCTAAAATCTCTCTATTTCTAAAGTATGTAACTTCCGTACTTCCCCCACCAATATCTACCGTTATTCCTTCTGAAAACGATGTAGAATTCATAACCGCCAGGTATCCGTAACGCGCTTCCTCATACTCTGATAATACTCTAAGAGTAAAGTCCGTTTGTCCTTCAACAAGCTTTTTAATTTCCTCTTGATTCTCCGACTGTCTAATTGTTGCTGTTGCAACACAAAGTACATGATGCAACTGATGGAATCTTGTACTTTCTTGAAATTGAAATAATGTCTGTAATAATACTTCTATTCCCTCTTCATTCAATACACCATCAATTAAGTAATTCCTTAACCTAGCAACAACTTTCGTATTTTCAATCTCTTTATAAAAACCTCCATTTTGCTTTTCATAAATAACTAAACGCATTGTATTAGATCCAATATCTATAATGGCATACTGTTGTTTTAATATTTCTTTCAAACTTCTCACTCTTTCATTATCAAATTTCAAAAACATATTCTATTACTATTATACAAAATAGTTGTTTTTTGTAACAATATTGCTTTAATATTGAAAATATATACAATCACTTTTTGCGTATAATAAATACCTATTTTATTTATGGTATAATAATGAAAAATTGAAAGGAGATTCAATATGAAACCTTCACAACCACAATCTCAATTACAAAACCAACATTCTATTAATCGACTAGCTCAATCTATTTTCGTTGTGAATCGTCATGCTAAAGCAGCTACTAATCCTAAATATTTATACTGGTTAAAAAAGACAGCTTTAGAACGTTTGATTGCTGAAAAAAAAGCAATTAAAGAAGGATTGCATTTTTCTAGAAACCCACGTTTTAGCCAACAACAATCTGATGTCCTTATACGTTTAGGCGATTATTTTTTCCACATCCCTCCTACGAAAGAAGATTTTCGAATTCTACCGCATCTTGGTCATCTTGAATCCTCCTATCGAAATCCGAAAACAACCTTATCTTTAACAGTAGCAAAAAAAACACTTCAAGATTATATTGGTCCTGAAGCATTAAAACAAGAAAAAAAATTAAGTGAGCCTGTTCCATGGTATAGTCGTACTTATACAAAAAAATAAAACAGTTTGGCCAAGTGTAGGCCAAACTGTTTTATTTTTTCTCTTCTTTAATTTTAATATTTGCTTGTTTATAAAAAGCTACTTTTTCTGTATTATAAGACTTTGTAAATTCATTAAATTTATCTTTTTCTGACTCAATATCCTTATAAGATTGATTTACTACTTTTACTTTTTCACTAATATCTTTTAATTTAGTACCTTTATCTTGTAACATTGTATATAACTCTTTTTCTTGTTTTAAAGATTTGTTATAGCTGTCATACATTTTATTAAATGAATCGTGGCGTTTCTCATACGTGCTTTTCACTTTATCAGCTTGATCTTTCAATTTCTTATCTTCAATTTTCTTCACATACTTATCAGCTGACTTCACTTCTTCTTGCGCTTTATTTAAAACTTCTTTTTCTTTTGTAAGCACTTTTTCTCGTTCAGTTGTATTTTTCACTGCTTGATTCAGTTTTTCTTTAACAGTTTGATTATTATCTTTTCCTTCTTGAACAATCTGGTTATATAATTCTTGTCCTTCTTTCTCTAAAGTCTCAAGTTTTTTTGCATCTTCAAACATTGTTTTTTCTTGTTTAGCAGCGTTTTCAAACGCTACATATAATTCTTCTTCTGGTTTCGGACCGAAACAACCGGCTAATAAAATCATTGATAATGTAGTTACAATTGCTAATTTACTATATTTCAACATCTCTTCCTCCTACTTATAAACGACCATCGTGTAATATAAAAAAGTTATAAAATATGTAATTGTTCTATACACTCGCATCTTTTTTACGAAGATCATTAATATTGTTTGTACAAATTATTACTTGATATTACATTATTCTTTTTGAATTATTTAGCAATTCCATATCCATTTTTAAGTATACTACTTCGTGTTTTTTAAGGCCTGTTCACACTATGTATTACTTTAATATCCACGGAATTTCACCTCAGTCTTAATAAGACTATAATAGTTCACCTGATAAAAGGTGATCGCTCCGCTCTCACGTCTATCATTCCCTTTCCAGCTTTCTATCAATTAATCTCTTTGTTCATTTTACACAGTACAATCGATATCTCGCAACAACTTACAAATATTCTTTTCATTTCCTAAAAAGGAAAAGTGTAGAGCTTGCTTTCCTCTACACTTTTAAAATAAAACACACTGTGCAAATTGCATTGGCACTACCATCATAATTATATGCTTATTTCATATATTTTTAAAGACTTTTATTACAAATGTGGCGTTTTTTTGTAATAAAAGTCAAAAAAATGTTACAAATAAAACATCTTCCTATCATATATCTTCAAATCAAAGCTTCACTCATTTTCTTGCAAATTTCTATACTGGTACAATTGATTTTGCGACTTTCTCAACAGTTCTTCAAACGTTTTTCCTTCTACTGGATAGCTAGCTGCTCCAAATAAAAGAGTGATACTGAGTAAATCACCTTCTATTTCACTTTCAATATTTTTCATTAATCGTTTTGTTATTGTTGATGTTTCATGACCATTATCAATTGCTACAATAACGTACTTATTTTCATCCCACTTTGTAACAACATCGCCCTTCCGAATTGTCTTTACAATGGTACTCTCTAATTTTTGTACTAACACTCCCAACTTTTTTTCTTGCAACGTGTCTTTTAACCCTTCCCATTCTTTTACAGAAAGAATGTACACTGTAATATTACGAGAATCTCTTTCAGATAAAGCAGCTACTTTCCCAAAAAAATCAACAACAAAATCATTGCTTGCCATTCCTCCTACTTCCATACCCATACGCTCGTTTGTTCTTTTATCGTACCAATGTCCAAAATAATAACTTAGTATCATTTGCAATATATAAATAATAAAGACGGTATAAAATGATCGTGAATCCAGTTTTGCAATTACATCCTGAAGTGCAATCCATTCTGTAACTGCCACAGTATTGCCAAGCAATAATCCACTAATTTTCCCTTTATGTTTCATACTTTTCCCCCTTTTATACCAATATATGTTTCTATATCAATAATGTTTTTCTACAAAATAAAAAATGTACATATGCAATGTACATTTCTGCTTAAGCTTGTATACCTTTTCTACTCTATTTCATATATATAATATATAACTTTTATAGAAAGGAGTAATCTATATGCTACAAAAAGAGAATCTATCAGATGCTATGCGTTTGCTAGCTGGTTTTCTATTATCATTAAAATTATTATTTACCTCTTTCGGGATACACTTTATTACAAACGATCAAATCGACGCTATTGTTAATGTTGTTTCATTTTTATTTATTCTATACTTTGGCTACAAAAATAACTATGTAGGAAAAAAAGGAATGGAGCAAAAGAAAATACTCAAAAAACACAACCTTCACTAAAAAAGGAACCTTTTGTACAGGTTCCTTTTTATCATTGACGCACAACAACTTCATTTGTTTGCAGTGGGCCATATGATATCTCTTTATCTTGAAATGTATATGTAGCCTGAAAGAATGTTTGTTTAAGAGCTTTATCTTTATTAGCTTTTATTTTACAACGTAGTTCCACCTTCTCATTCGGTAACAAATCATCAATTCGCCATCTAACAAGCTGGAATAAAAACTCACTTATCCCCTTATCAACTTTTAAAGAATTAGGAATATAAGCAAAGTAATCTCGAATCATATGACTTACAACAACTCTCGAAATCATTTCTACCCCTTTATTTTCCACTTCAATTCTCATAATAAGTATGTCGTTTACATCGTAGGTCAATTCATACGAAAATTGTTCTGTATACATACTACCAATTTGTAATGTAACGGCTACTTGAGGAAATTCGTTTTCCTTTTTCGATCCGTCAATCCACAATACTGGTTGTAGCGGTATTGAATACTTTCCTGTATCCGAAATTCGTCCCCATATTTTCATAATATATATTCACCTCATTTCAGATGTAACATACACACAATGAATTCCCCAAATTCCTAAAGCTTGCTACAAGCAATGTTTAATATTTCTCTTCCTTTTATCCTATTCGACAATATGAAGAAAAAACCATTTTTCATCTATTAACAGAAGGTGTTCTTTATGAAATTTTTTTACAATTTACTTCATTCCCTTCATAGCAATATTCGTATGGCTCACTCGTTCTCTACTCATACGAAAGAATATTTTGACGGAAGAAAAAATTTGCCTTATAGTCAAATTTGACTATAATATTCTTTATGGCATATAAGTGCACTTATGGAAAAGAAATTAACATCAACTATACATTTAAATTTTTTATCCACTGCACTCAAAATTTAATATAGTTTACTTATTTCTAAAGGAGGGTTATATTTGGAAACTCCACCATTAAAAAAAGAAGCCAACAAGACAAAATTTGTTGTTGCTGGTTTACTGCTTGGTATATTAATGGCCGCAATGGATAATACAATCGTTGCAACCGCAATGGCAACAATCGTTGGAGACCTGGGAGGATTTGATAAGTTTGTTTGGGTCACATCAGCTTATATGGTAGCAACAATGGCAGGGATGCCTATCTTCGGGAAACTTTCTGATATGTACGGGCGGAAACGTTTTTATATTGGTGGCCTCATTCTTTTCTTATTCGGTTCTGCGCTCTGCGGAACAGCTTCAAGCATTGAGCAATTAAGTATTTATAGAGCTATTCAAGGGATCGGTGGTGGTGCCCTTATGCCTATCGCCTTCACAATTATGTACGATATCTTCCCACCAGAAAAACGCGGGAAGATGACAGGACTATTCGGTGCCGTTTTCGGGACATCTAGTGTATTCGGTCCTTTATTAGGTGCTTATATTACAGACTATATAAGTTGGCATTGGGTCTTCTATATCAATATTCCATTAGGACTTATCTCCTTTTTCTTCATTACTAAATACTACAGTGAGTCTCTAGAATTTAGAAAACAAAAAATTGATTGGGCTGGTGCTATTACACTTGTCATAAGTATCGTTTGCTTAATGTTCGCATTAGAACTTGGTGGTAAGGAATATGCCTGGAATTCTACTGTAATTATTGGCTTATTTACAACAGTAGTTATTACGCTTATTATTTTCTTCTTTGTAGAACGAAAAGCAACCGAGCCTATTATTTCATTCCATCTATTTAAAAAACCTTTATTCGCAGCTAGTCAAGGAGTTGCCTTTTTCTATGGTGCCGCTTTCATTATCTGTACAGTTTATATTCCAATCTTCATTCAAGGCGTCCTTGGAGGTTCCGCCTCTAATGCTGGATTAATTTTAACACCAATGATGGTTGGTTCTGTAATTGGAAGTCAAACGGGAGGACAATTAGCTTCTCGAACAAGCTATCGTAACATTATGATGGTATCTGGTGTCTTCTTCGTTCTTGGTATTTATTTATTAAGTACTTTAACAATGGACACACCTCGTTTACTCGTAACACTATTTATGATTCTCGCTGGGCTTGGTGTTGGTTTCTCATTCTCAGTATTAAGTATGTCTTCTATTCACAAGTTGGAAATGCGGGACCGTGGTTCGGCGACATCAACAAACTCATTCTTCCGATCACTCGGTATGACTCTTGGTGTAACGATTTTTGGTACAATTCAAAATCATATTTTTACAGATAAACTAAACTCTGTATTCCCCCCTGAACTAGCAAAATTAGCTCCAAAAGGCGGAGACACAAGTTTCTTATTATCACCAGGCGCTACCGCAAAAATTCCTGCTGAAATATTAGCGGGTATTAAGGAAGCTCTCGCTACATCTATTGCGAACACATTCTTCTGGGCACTCATCCCGGCTGTACTAAGTATTATTTGTATTTTACTTATGGGAAATGAACGCCTCTTTACAGGCCCTAAAAAGAAAGAAAAACAAAAGCAAGTTAGTTAATATAAAAAAGAAGCGGCATATCCCTTTATGAAAAAGGATATGCCGTTTATAATATGGATAAAGTTTTTATATACAGGAGTTGAGACAGCATGAGCATGAAATTAGTCATTCTCGGCTTGCTACTCGAAGGAGATAAACATCCATATGAAGTGCAGCATATTATGAAAGAACGACAAATGGATTGTTACATTAAATATGCTAAAGGATCACTTTATTACGCCTTCGAGCAATTAGAAAAGCAAGGGGCAATTCATATTACAAGTGTAATTAGAGACACAAATCGACCTGACAAAACGATTTTTCATATAACAGAAGAAGGCAAAAAACTATTCCACACTTTACTATTAAAACAATTCGAAGCCAAAAACCAAATATATAAACCTATTTATTCAGCCTTATCTTTCGCTCACTTTAGCAATGATCACGAATTAGTTCCTATTTTAGAAAAAAAGAAAAACGATACTCTTCAATATTTACATACTATGCAAACGATATATGATTGTAATAAAGGAAAGGTTCCACGTGCACAACTATATATTTTGCAAAGTGTAATTGAGCATATTACAGTTGAATTACAATGGCTAAACACCCTCCTTAAAGATGCTATAGCAGGCCGACTTTCAGAAGTTGCTATAGATGAAGATTGAGCTATGAAAGAAGACATCCCTACTTCTTTCATAGCTCAATTTCTCTTTTCATACTGTAATATTATTCGTTACTCCAGAATACAAAAAGTCAGAATACTAAGAAATAAAAACTTTAGAATTTTCTTATTTTAAAACAGTAGACAAAATTCCAAAAATTATGTTAAAATTTGTTTCAATATCATATCGCTTGTTAAATTCCTTTCAAAAGGAAAATAGGTACACGAAAGTTTTGTTTCGTGTTTAAAAGGGAAGCTTGGTGAAACTCCAACACGGTCCCGCCACTGTAAATGCTGAGATTTCTTTTTGGTGCCACTGTGAAAACGGGAAGGTAAAAGAAATTATATGAAGCATAAGTCAGGAGACCTGCCTGTTTTAACAACACTGATAGATTCACGGATGATGATGAGGTGTTAAAACAAAAAGGAAGGCTTATTTTCTATGTCTTTGTACTTTTTGTTATAGGTATTTCCTAGTAAACGGAAATGCTTACTTTCAATTAGGGAGGAATTTAAAATGGCAATTCAAACAAGTAACTTAGGTTATCCACGTATCGGACTACAACGAGAGTGGAAAAAAACATTGGAAGCTTTTTGGTCCAATAAAATCGATGAAGAACAATTTTTAACAACAATGAAAGAAATTCGCCTTCAACACGTAAAAGTACAGCAAGAAAAAGGGATTGAACTCATTCCAATTGGCGACTTTACATATTATGATCACGTTTTGGATACTGCCTATATGCTAGGATTTATTCCATCACGTTTTTCTGAGTTTACATCTTACCTTGATGTATATTTCGCAATGGCGCGTGGCTCTAAAGATCACGTAGCTTCCGAAATGACAAAATGGTTTAACACAAACTATCACTATATCGTTCCTGAATATGAAGAGGGATTACAAATCTCTTTAAAAGATAATCGTCCACTTCGCTTATACGAAGAGGCAAAACAAGAATTAGGAGTAGATGGAAAGCCTGTTATTTTAGGACCATATACTTTCTTAAAATTAGCTAAAGGCTATACACAAGAACAATTTCCTACCATTTTAAAACAGTTAGTTGCACCTTACGTACAACTGCTTTCAGAACTACATGCAGCTGGTGCACCAGCCATTCAAGTTGATGAACCGATTTTCGCTTCTTTAACTAAAAAAGAAGTTCAACAAGCAAAAGAAATTTATGAAGCTATTCGTAAAGAGGTTCCAAATGCGACTCTTCTTTTACAAACATATTTTGATAGCGTAGAAGAAAACTATGAAGAAATTATTACATTCCCGGTATCCGGTATTGGATTAGATTTCATTCATGGTAAAGAAGGTAATCTAAATGCTATTTCAAAATATGGATTCCCAGCTGATAAAACTTTAGCTGTCGGTTGTATAGATGGCCGTAACATTTGGAGAGCTGACCTTGATGAAGTTCTTGAGTTATTTACAACGTTACAAAAACAAGTCCAAACGAAAGATATCATCGTTCAGCCTTCTTGTAGCTTATTGCATACACCAATCGATAAAACAGAAGAAACTCACTTATCGACTGAGCTGTTTGATGCGTTAGCATTTGCAAATCAAAAATTAGAAGAATTAGTTCTTATTCATTCCGCTCTCACTCAAGGTACAGAAAGCATTAGTAATGAGCTGGAAACATATCGAAACGTACATCATACAATTCGTTCATCTGCTGCACGTAACCGAGAAGATGTCAAAGCAGCACGAACAGCACTAAAAGAAGAAGATTTTTCACGTCCTCTTCCATTTGAAAAACGATACGAATTACAACAAGTTGCTCTAGAGTTACCGCTATTACCAACAACGACTATTGGTAGCTTCCCGCAAACAACTGAAGTTCGTCAAACGCGAAAAGAATGGCGTAACGGTGTTATTTCAAATGAACAATATGAACAATTTATTGAAAAAGAGACAGAAAAATGGATTCGTTACCAAGAAGAAATTGGGCTTGATGTCCTTGTACATGGTGAATTTGAAAGAACTGACATGGTCGAATATTTTGGTGAGCGCCTTGCTGGTTTCTCATTCACTAAAAACGGTTGGGTACAATCATACGGTTCCCGCTGCGTAAAACCACCTGTTATTTATGGTGATGTAGCCTTTATTAACGGCATGACTATTAAGGAAACAGTTTATGCGCAAAGCTTAACAGAGAAAGTTGTAAAAGGAATGTTAACCGGACCTGTTACAATTTTAAATTGGTCCTTCGTTCGAAATGATATTCCAAGAAAAGAAGTTTCGTATCAAATTGCACTAGCTCTTCGTCACGAAATTGAACTACTTGAATCTTCCGGAATTAGAGTAATCCAAGTCGATGAGCCCGCACTTCGTGAAGGAATGCCACTAAAAGAAAAAGATTGGGATGCTTATATTACATGGGCAGTACAATCCTTCCTTTTAGCAACTTCTTCTGTAGCAAATGAAACACAAATTCATACTCATATGTGTTACAGTAACTTCGAAGATATTGTTGACGCGATTCGCGCATTAGATGCAGATGTAATTTCTATCGAAACATCAAGAAGTCACGGAGAATTTATTGATACATTAAAACATACAACATATGAAAAAGGCATCGGCCTAGGTGTATATGATATTCATAGCCCACGTGTACCGAGTAAAGATGAAATGTATAAAATCGTAGAACAATCTTTAGAAGTATGTGATCCTAAATATTTCTGGATTAATCCTGATTGTGGTTTAAAAACGAGAAGAACAGAAGAAGTTATTCCAGCTTTAGAACATATGGTGCAAGCAGCGAAAGATGCTCGTTCCCTTTTAAAAACAAACGCATAACAAAAATGGGTTATCCTTTTCTCAGGATAACCCATTTTTTATTCTTTACTTTCAAAAAAGAATTCATATTGTATTTTATATAATTCATCATCCGTTGGCTCTTCAAGAGGAATTGCTTGTAATACAACTGTATACTCACCATTTGGAATAGGTATTTGAAATTTATTAGAAAGAATACTCGTTATAACGATACTTTCATTTTCAACTGTAAAAGGAACCGTAATCGTTCTAACTACTTCTTCTTTTTCAATATGTTTCCCTGGGGTCACTTTCACTTCACAAGTATAATCAGAAAGTGCTTCAAAAATAACAGTTCCATCTGCCTTAGCATAACCTCTTTCAAAATCTTCATCAGTCCAATCTACATAAGGCTGCTCACCGTCATAGTTCATCAACATTAATTGCGAATAAGAAATCGTTAACTCCATAGTTCCCCTTCTCCTTCATTATGAAATATACAACTACTACTTCACTTCAAATTTTACTCGCGTACCATCTGGGTATTTATCTAACTTATTCCCTACCCAAGAACCTGCTCCGCGGTTATCCGCCGGACTTATATATTCAATATGTGCTCCTTTTCCGCCTTCCTTGCACATCGCCATTGGCCATTCATCACGATCATACCCTTTTTTTGATGGATATGGTGCTAACGACAATTTCCTTCTATCTGCAGCACCACCACGATCGATTGTACAAACTTCTGAATGCCCTTCTTTTATAGCATCCGTAATATGTTTTCCTGTCTCTGGATAACGTTCTTTCGGAAATTCTAACACTTGATCATACGTATTCGTTTTCTTTACACTTGTTTCCTCTGGCACAAGTACTTCATAAACTGCTACTAAAATAGACAGAATTGCGATAATTGAAATGATAATACCTTTTAATTGCTTCATGTATACCTCCATGTTTCTACCAGTTTCTTTTCCTCCGTTATTATAACAAACTTCTCCTGTATATGTTTTCAGACATTATTTTAGTTATTCCTTGCCATTCCGCCAAAAATTTTCATTTTTTCACTAATGCTGTAGAAAACTAATAGCCTTCCGACATTCTTTTTCAAAGGAAGTCCTCATAAAAGATTGAAATGATATATACGATACTTTTTGGGGAGGAAATATGATGGAAGCTACCTATAAAACAAAAGATGTCACGAATAAAACAGGCATCCCAAAACATATAGTTCGCAAATATAGTCAACTGTTAGAAGAACATGGTTATATGATTTCCAAAACAGCTGATGCTCGTATTTATAAACTTGATGATTTAAAATTATTGAAATCTATACACGAAAGAGCTGCTACATTACAAGAAGATATTTCAGAAACGATACCGATTATTTTAAAAGAAAAAGAGGCCCCACCTGTACCAGTTATACAAGATAAGCAAGAGATACAAACGAAAGAAAAAGAAGATGGGCGTAACTTTGAGGAGTTCATGTTAAAACTTGAAATGCTAGCTCAATTAAATGAGGCAATTATTCATCAAAATTCTACTTTAATTACACAAAATCGTTTAAAGGATGAGAAACTAGACGAATTGATGCAACAAGTTTATGTAAAAGAAGGCTCTCAAGAAAAAATGCTTCAAGAGTTAGTCGATCACGCCGCTCAAACAGATGCACTGCAAAAAGAAAAGATGGACTTATTAATGAATCATATGTATAAACGAGAATCCAAACAGGAAGAAAAAATGAATAAACTTGTTAGTCAAATTTATAATAAAGACAGTAACCGTGATGCACAGCTTATGCAAGTTATTCGAGAAATTCAAGAAACAAAAAGAATGGTTGCTGCCTCAAAAGAGCAAAGCTTCTTTCAATCATTTAAAAGTTTATTTAGCCGAGCAAAACAAGAAAAAACAAATGAATAAACAATATAAAATAAAAAGTTACCTTTCATCGGTAACTTTTATTCCTTATTTTGTACAGCTGGTAATATAATAATTGCTTCAGTGCCTTTTCCACTTTCACTCTTATATTCCAATGTACCATTATGCGCTTGTAAAATACTAAATGTTACCATAAGTCCTAATCCTGTCCCTTTTTCTTTTAAAGAATAATATGGTTGCCCAAGCCTTGCTAACTGTTCATTCGTCATACCAACACCACTATCTTTAACTCTTATTATGATTGTTTCGTCTTTTTGAATAGCTGTTACTTTTAAATATCCTTTATTTCCTTGAATTGCTTCAATACCATTTTTAACAACATTCATAATAGCTTGCTTCAATTTTGTCTTATCACCAATCGTATAAAGACTTTCTGAAATTTCAACTTGTAAATATACACCTTGCATCGCTGCAAATGACGACATGAGAGTGGTCATTTCTATTAATTGGGCTGATAAACAAATGTGTTCTTTTTTCTCAATTTGCGGCCTTGCTAAATTTAAGTAATCTGAAATAATTTGTTCCGCCCGATCCAATTCAGCTAATACGAGACGCATATAATCCTTATTCTTCACATCTTCCGTACTTTCTAGCAATTGGATAAATCCACGAACAACAGTTAGTGGATTTCGAACTTCATGTGCCACACTTGCTGCTAACTCACTTACAATATTAAGCTTTTCTGATTTTTGCATCTCTGTACGTAGCAATGCATTTTCATTTAAATATTCAGTTAAATACACCTGAAATACCATTGTCATGACCATGATAAGCGAGGCAAATATAAATCCGCTATATATTTGCGAAATATACGGTGTAAATCCTGTTTCCAAAAGAACATTAATCATGCCTAATACTAAAGAAACAAGCACATAAAATGATGAAATCATAAATGCTAAAATTAATTTCTTATCCCTTGAAAAAAGAGACCATTTCTTTGATAAAAATAGCGGAACTATCAATAAAAATATTACTTCTAAAACTGGAAGAAAGCTCATTCCCTTTAGTAACCATTCATATGCAACAAAAATAACCGCTGGGATTAAACCAACAATCCCACCATATAAAAAACCACTGACAATTGGAATGGGGTGAAAGTTATACCCACACACATTGCCAAAACAAATAGAGTATGTCATGGAGAGAACGAGCGTAACGCTAGATAAAAACATAATAAAGTAACGATTTGGCTTCGGAGGCATTTCTTGATAGCGATTTAAACGAATCGCTTCATATAAAAATAGTGGCAAAATTATGATGGCAATTTGAATCAATAAATCACGGATAAGCTCCATAACCTCTCATCCCCTATATGTATTTTGATATGATTATATCATTTTATAGGTGTATTTGTTTTAAAATTTTGATTTTTCTTAACATATTTGTTAATTCTTTGTTAACAACTCATAATAATTGTTACAGATTTTCGAAATGATTGTAAACCCTGTACCAAATTTCCTTCGTGCAGTATACAATGAATACGGATTACAAAGAAAATATAAAAATACTTTTTTAGACGGACAACTATAGCAAAATACAGCATATAATCCATACTATCTATGTTTACAAATAAGTGATCATTACTTTAGTAGGAGGAAGATAAATATGGCGGGTACTACGCTTGTTTTAAAAGAAGAAAATTTGGTTGTTCTAGAAAATGTTGAAAAATCAGTATATGAAGAGTTACAGCATAAAGCGGGAGAAGAAAACTGCACATGTGCTGTGAACGAATCAGTTGTTCACCTTGGCAAGGTATCCTCTGTACTCTGGAATGAAGATGAAATAGATTGGGAATACGGATATTAAAAAGTCGCTTATAGCGGCTTTTTTTCTCTTTTCTCTCTCTTTCTAAATAACATATACAAAGCGTAATCATAGAAAATATGATAAAATGAACTTAATTTTCAAACGGAAGAAAGGGAGATACAATGGAACAATTCATTAACCCTAGAGTGAAGGATATCCAAATTTCTGGAATCCGTCAATTCTCTAACATGATTCAAAACTATGATAATTTGATTTCTTTAACAATTGGACAACCCGATTTCCCTACACCTTCTCTCGTGAAAGAAGCGGCAAAACGGGCTATTACAGAAAACTATACAAGCTATACACATAACGCTGGTTTACTAGAATTACGTAAGGCAGCTTGTAACTTCGTAAAAGATAACTACGATTTACATTACTCACCTGAAAACGAAACCATCGTTACAATCGGTGCTAGCGAAGCAATTGATGTTGCATTCCGAACGATTTTAGAGCCAGGAACAGAAGTAATTTTACCTGCTCCTATTTATCCAGGTTACGAACCCATTATTCGATTATGCGGTGCAACGCCTATTTTTGTAGATGTTCGTGAAACTGGATTTCGTTTAACAGCTGAAGCGCTTAAAAATGCTATTACAGAAAAAACAAGATGTATCGTACTACCGTATCCTTCTAATCCAACTGGTGTAACTTTATCAACAGAAGAGCTAAAAGATATTGTAGATGTTTTAAAAGATAAAAATATTTTCGTCCTTTCAGATGAAATTTATAGCGAGCTTGTATATGAACAAAAGCATACATCTATCGCTCATTTCCCAGAAATGCGTGAAAAGACAATTGTCATTAACGGTTTATCTAAATCACATTCTATGACTGGCTGGCGTGTTGGACTTTTATTTGCACCAAGCTATTTAGCAGGACACATATTAAAAGTTCATCAATACAATGTAACGTGTGCTACTTCAATCGCTCAATACGCTGCAATTGAAGCATTAACAGCAGCTAAAGACGCACCAAAAATGATGCGCCACCAATATAAAAAACGCCGTGATTACGTATATAATAGACTCACTCAAATGGGATTAACAGTTGAAAAGCCAACAGGTGCATTTTACTTATTCCCATATGTTGGTCATTTGACATCTTCATCATTTGATTTTGCACTTGATCTTGTCAAAGAAGCGGGACTAGCTGTAGTTCCTGGAACAGCATTCTCTGAATACGGTGAAGGCTACCTTCGCTTGTCCTATGCGTATAGTATCGAAACTTTAAAAGAAGGCTGCGACCGATTAGAAGCCTTTCTAATGAAAAAAGCTAAGAGTTAAACTCTTAGCTTTTTTATGCATAATGATCACAAGTTTGACGTTTTAGTAATTTATGAGGAATAATGATACACTTTGCAGTGGATTCTGCATTCTCTACTTTATCAACTAAAGCTTTTGCCGCCTCATATCCTAGCTGATAAATATTCACATCAACTGTCGAAAGTGGAGGGCTCGCAATTTCCGATAATAAAGCATTATTAAAGCTTACAATAGAAACATCTTTCGGTACAACAAATCCTTTTTTAGAAAGAGCACTTAACACACCAAGTCCAATTAAGTCATCCGTTGCCATAATTGCCGTTGGCGGTTGCTGCAGTCCCATTAATTCCTCAACAGCTTGTTGACCACTTTCCCTCGAAAAATCAAAATGTAAAATATATTCTTTTGGTAATACAATGTCTGCTAATTTCAAGGCATCACTCATACCAGCTAAACGATCTCTCGTTACAAGTAAATCTGATCCACCACCAATGAACGCGATTTGTTTATGCCCTAATGAAATTAAATATTCTGCCACTTCTCTTGCAGCTGTATAATTGTCATTATCTACATATGTAATTTCATCTTTTCGATCATATGGTTTTCCTATTAAAACAAACGGGAAATTTTGTTCATGTAAATATTGAATAATCCGATCATTCTCCCTTGAATATAAAAGAATAATGCCACCAATTTGGCGTCCTTGTACCATCTTTACGACACCATTAAAAATTTCTTCTTCCGTTTCACCTGTCGACATGTAAAGCGCATAACCTTCTACGTGTGCAAATGAACTAATCCCTCTTATAACTTCTGGGAAAAATGGATTTTGAAAAGCTTTACTTGCAGAACTTGGCATAACAAGACCAAGTGTTTTCGTCGTTTGGTTCGCAAGATTTCTCGCATTTAAATTGGGATGATACCCTAATTCACTCATCACTTTCCTAACACGGCGCTTTGTCTTTTCACTTATACTTGGATTATCAGCAATTACACGAGAAACTGTTGATGGTGCAACATTCGCTTGCTTCGCCACATCTTTAATTGTAACTGTCATAAAAATCCCCCTCCTCTCATTTCTCTGCCATTTTTCATATATTTTATCTCGCACTCATTGCAAGTCATAAACTTTCATTTCTTATATCTTGCAAAACTAATCCTATTCTCCCTCTTCATGTATTGTAAGGGATATAGCTATTTTTTCCTATACTATAATATACTATTTATTTCACTTCTTTTCACATGTGATGTCAAATCTCTTTTCATCTCCCTATAAACTTATTTATAGGGAGATGAAAAGAAAAATGGGACGTAATGTCCCATTTTTCATCCTTTTGTACCTCCAGCTGTTAAACCAGAAATAAAGTATTTTTGTAGTGATAGGAATAAAATTGAAATTGGGATCGCAATTAACACAGAACCCGCTGCAAACGTTGTAAATTCATTACCGAATTTCTTCGCAACCATTTCATATAATCCAACTGCTAAAGTATAATTTTCTGGTGTTCGCAAAATAATACTCGCTAAAATGAAATCTGTAAATGGACCAATGAAAGTAAATAACGCTACAACCGCTACGATTGGCTTTGCAAGTGGCATAATGATTTGCCAAAAAATACGAAAATGCCCTGCTCCATCCATTCGAGCTGATTCATCTAGTTCTTTCGGAATCGTATCAAAATACCCTTTCATAAGCCATGTATTCATCGGAATAGCCCCGCCTACATAAATTAAAATTAATGCAAGGTGTGTATCAATTAATCCTGTTAATTGGGCTAATACGTATAAAGCAATTAACGCTGCAAAGTTTGGAATCATTTGCAGAATTAAAAATGTTAATAAACCATTTTTTCTTCCAACAAAACGATATCTCGAAAATGCATAAGCAGTAAAGCTAATTGCTAACACTGAGAAAATCATCGTTAAAACACTTACTTTTAATGTGTTTTTATACCATAGTAAGTAATTACTATTCTCTAGATCTAATAACTTACGATAATGATCTAACGTTGCATTTTGTGGAATAATACTTGATCCAGATAAACTATCACCCGGATTAAACGATGAGCCAATAATCCATAATAACGGATAGAAAATGATGGCACACATTACGAAAATAACTAAATAACTTAATGAGAGACGTAACATCTTCTGTCTTTTAATATTCATTTACATCATATCCTCTTCTTGGAATGATTTTGTTCTCTTAAATTGCCATAACGCAACTGTAATAACGATTAACGATAATATCATTGTAAGAGCTGCTGCTTTTCCGTACTGCGCTGAAGTCATCGTTAACTTATAAATCCATGAAATTAAAATATCCGTTCCACCTGCGTCTTGTCCAGCTACAGCAGGACCTCCACCGTTAAATAGATAGATGATACTAAAGTTATTAAAGTTAAACGTATATTGCGTAATTAATATTGGTGCTGTTGCATATAACACAAGTGGCAATGTAATTTTACGAAACTGTTGCCAAGCTGTCGCTCCATCTACTGTAGCCGCTTCATATAATTCTCCCGGAATCGATTGCAGTATACCCGTTGTCATCGCAAAGATAAACGGGAACCCAAGCCACGTTTGAATCATAATTAAAGCAATCTTCGCCCAAAATGGATCTGTCATCCAAGCAATTTTTTCAATTCCGAATAAAGCTAATACTTGATTGTTAATCGCTCCGAATGTTTCATTAAACATACCAGAGAAAACAAGAATAGATACGAATGCTGGAACCGCCCACGGTAAAATGAAGATTGTTCGAATAATTGCCTTTCCTTTAATACCGGGCTGATTTACGATAATCGCTAAGAAAATACCAAGCGCAACTTGTAATGTTGTTGCAACGAATGTCCAAATGACAGTCCAAGAGAATACACTTACAAATGTCTCTCTCCACATCGGTAAAGTGAAAATATCAATAAAGTTTTTAAAGCCCACCCAATCTACTAATTTTGCTGGAGGAGAATGATATAAATCATAGTTTGTAAATCCAATTAAAATTACGAAGATGATTGGAAATACGACAACAAAGATAAGTAGTAGAAAACCTGGTGAAACCATTAAATAAGGAAAACCTTGATCTAACAAATTACGGTATTGCTCTTTTACAGAATTTAACGGTGTTCCGATATCACGTTTCTTTCCATTTTGGTATGCATCGTATAAGTTAAATGCATATATGCCGAGCCCAAAAGCGATAACGATAAGGGCCAAGATTCCTTCTACTAATAGAAAGACAGAATGGTCACGTGGAACTTCTGTACCAAGCGTTACAATACCCCATAATCCCATATTTAATAAATCAGCAAAGGCTACAATAAATGAACCTGTTAATACTAGAAAAATAAGACCTTTTACAAATTGTTTATTATACATTTGGCCCACGCCTGGAATGATTGATAACATGGTTGCTATTTTTCTATGCTTTGAATGGTTTAACCCATTTGCTGGTTCCATAGATGTTTGCATGTTCCTTCCCCCTTTTTTCTTCCTACATGGAAGGGAGAGAATTCGTGCCTCTCATATTCGAGGCACGAATTTCACCTTATTTTTTCTTGTTATGATTTGCCTCAATATTACCTTTAATTTGTTTCACTGCACTATCAAGCGCCGCTTTTGGTGCCTCTTTATCTGTAACAACTAATTGAAGCGCATCTCCAGCTGGTTTCCAAACTTCTTGCATTTCTGGAATGTTTGGCATTGGAATTCCATTTTCAGATTGCGTTGCAACTGCTTTTGCAGCTTCGTTATCTTTAATAATTGGATCTTCCATTACTGATTTTACTGGAGGAATTTCTTTTGTTTTCTCAAATCGAATTTTTGCGTTTTCTTCATTTGTTACCCACTCAGTGAATTTTGTAGCTAAATCATTTTGTTTAGAGAAACTTGTTACATGCCATCCTTTAACCCCAACAAACGTTTTCATTGGTTGACCATTTGGTAATTTCGGCATTGGAGCAACGCCATAATCAATCCCGTTCTTTTCCATTGCTTGGAACGCCCATGGGCCATTCATGATAGAAGCTGCTTTTCCTTCATTGAATAGTCCATCAGCAGCAGGCCCACCTGATTCACCGATAATACCTTTTGGGAATAATTTTTCCTTGTACCATTTTTGAAGATATTCAGCACCTTGTACTGCTCCGCTATTATTTAATCCAACATCACTTGCATTTGGCTTTCCATCTTTTTCACCAAATACATAACCGCCCATACCTGCCATGAATGCATTAGCAAAGTAGAAGTTATCTCCTAATGCTAAAAATCCGTACTTGCCATCTTTCGTAAATTCTTTTGAGAAGTTAAACAGCTCGTCCATCGTTTCTGGCGCTTTTGGCATTAGTTTTTTATTGTAAATAAAGACTGGTGTCTCAATTGCTTTTGGTAAACCATATAATTTTCCATTATATGTCTGTGCTTCTATTGATGAATTAGTAAATTTACTCTTTACAGCATCATCTGCTTTCACTTCAGAAAGTAAACCTTCTGTTACTGCATTTCCGATTTGATCGTGTGGCAATGTTACAACATCTGGTCCAGTCCCCGCTGGTCCATCAAGGCGTAACTTCTTCACTTGATCTGTCATTTGCATTTCAACAACTTTTACTTTTACTTTATATTTTTCCTCAAAGCTTTTCACTGCTGGTTCTAAACCAACACCTTTTTTATCATCTTCCCAAACAAGAAGATCATAGTCTTTTTTCGCTTTACTTTCCTCTTTTTTCCCTGAATCTTTCGGTCCACATGCAGATAACATACCAATAGATAATGCTGAAACCGTTAATAATGATAATGCTTTCTTCATCCCAAAAACCTCCCTAAATTGTCTATGTACCTCAGTAACTGAAAACGTTTGCATTTAATAGTTTAATTGAAGCGCAAACAATATCTCAATCTATGAAAACGTTTGCGCTATTTGTCTATCATTATACATTCTTTTATTCATTTTGCAAATATTAATTTAAAAATTATGTCATTATACTCTTTATACATTGACTTTATATGAAATGAATACTACTCTTATAAGCAATATTAAAGCTACGAGAAAGGCAATCGTTTGCAATATAGGCTTTATTATTACACTTAAGGGAATACTATGTATAGAGATATTGAAGGGGGATTTTCTATATGTTTAAAGAAGCTATTTATCATAGGCCGAAAGATAATTATGCATACGCTTATGATGAACAAACAATTCACATCCGAGTACGTACTAAGAGAGATGATATTCAAAGCGCCAATCTTATTTACGGTGATCCTTACGAATGGAAAGACGGGAAATGGATATCAGCAAGTACACCCATGAAAAAAACAGGTTCTACTGCATTATTTGATTATTGGTCCATTTCAATCGAACCAAAATTTAAGCGCTTACGTTATGGGTTTGAATTAAAATCTGAAACAGACACTCTTATTTATGCAGAGCGAGGATTCTTTTCTAGCATTCCAAATGATGATGTTGGTAACTTTTTCTGTTTTCCATTTATTCATGCAGATGATGTATTCAAAGCACCATCTTGGATTAAAGACACCATTTGGTATCAGATTTTCCCTGAGCGATTCGCTAATGGCGATAGTACGCTGAATCCAGAAAACACCCTTCCTTGGGGAAGTGCGAATCCAACTCCAACTAATTTTTTCGGCGGAGATTTTTCTGGTGTTATTCAAAACCTTGATTACCTTGTTAAGCTTGGCATTTCCGGAATATATTTCACACCTATTTTCAAAGCTCATTCAAACCATAAATATGACACAATTGACTATATGGAAATTGACCCACAATTTGGGACGAAAGAAACTTTTAAAGAGCTCGTTGAAGAATGTCATAAGCACGGTATAAAAGTAATGCTCGATGCTGTGTTTAATCATAGTGGATACTTTTTCGAGAAATTTCAAGACGTACTAGAGAATGGTGAGAAGTCCGCATATAAAGAGTGGTTCCACATTCATGAATTTCCGATTATAACCGAACCACTTCCAAATTATGATACTTTCGCCTTTACACCGTATATGCCTAAATTAAATACAGCTCATCCAGATGTAAAAGAATACTTACTTGAAGTAGGACGTTATTGGGTACGAGAATTCAATATAGATGGCTGGCGCCTTGATGTCGCCAATGAAGTCGATCACAACTTTTGGAGAGAATTCCGAACTGAAATAAAGACACTAAATCCTGAAGTATATATTTTGGGAGAAATTTGGCACGATGCCCTTCCGTGGCTACAAGGCGATCAATTTGATGCTGTCATGAGCTATCCTGTTACAAACGCTCTACTTTCTTACTTTGCTAACGATTCCATTAAAGCAAGTGAATTCATGAAGCAAATTACAGAATCTCTACATTCCTACTCTATGAATGTAAATGAAGCAGCATTTCATTTATTAGATAGCCATGATACTCCAAGAATTTTAACAACATGCAACGGAGATAAAAATAAGTTGAAATTGCTCTATGTATTCCATCTTTCTTTCATCGGCTCTCCTTGTATTTATTACGGAGATGAAATTGGTATGGATGGCGGCATGGACCCTGATTGCCGTAAATGTATGATTTGGGATACTAAAGAACAAGATCATGCATTATTTACCCATATACAAACATTGATTTTATTACGGAAACAACATAAAGCATTTGGAGGACATGGTACTTTTCAATTCATCGAAGCAAATGATGAACATAATTATATTTCTTATACGAAAACATATGAGGATGAAACTATCTTTTTCGTTTTAAACCCTACTAATAGTGAAGTTACAGTTTCACTCCCTCTTCATGTTACTGGTAAGAAAATAATTAACATTTATACAAACGAAGAATTTTCAGCAGAAGCAAGTGTATTACAAGTTACACTTCCTCCATATGGATTCTCCATATTAAAATGGTAACCCAAAAAATCCTTATGCCAAGGTGGCATAAGGATTTTTCTTATTTCAATTTGAATACCATCGCTTCATACGGACGTAATGTAATGTTATCTATCGATCCAATTTCTACATCGTAATTGTGTATAAATAACTCTGATTCACTATAACTAATATCCTTAGGCATTTCAAATACACTTTCATCCGCAGTAAAGTTTGCAATGACAAGTAGTTTTTCATCTCCATATGTTCTTACATAAGCAAAAATAGAAGGGTCATTATTTAATATTAAATCATATGATCCATACACAACTATTTCATTATTTTTGCGTAGTTCAATTAATTTCTTATAGTAATAAAAAATTGAACCTTCATCTTGGATTGCTTGTTTCACATTAATCTCTTTATAGTTAGGATTTACAGTAATCCAAGGTTCACCTTTTGTAAATCCAGCGTGATCCTGATCATTCCACTGCATCGGAGTTCTAGCATTATCACGACCCTTTATATAAATAGATTCCATTACTTTTTCTATATCTTCACCATGGTCTATCACTTTTTCTTTATACATATTTAACGTTTCAATATCTCGATATTCATCAATTGACTCAAATCGGACGTTCGTCATTCCGATTTCCTCTCCTTGATAAATATATGGCGTTCCTTTCATCATATGAAGAACTGTCGCTAACATTTTTGCTGATTCAATGCGATACATTCCATCATTACCAAAACGAGATACAACGCGAGGCTGATCATGATTATTCCAATAAAGGCTATTCCATCCGGTATGCTCTAATGCTTTTTGCCACTTTGTTAAATTCTCTTTTAAAGTAAGAAGTGAGCATGGTTTTACATCCCACTTTCCACCTTCTCCTGAATCTAAATCCATATGTTCAAATTGGAATACCATTTGCAATTCTTTTCGTTCTTCTCCAGTATACAATTTCGCTTCTTCTGTCGTTACACCAGGCATTTCACCAACCGTCATAATATCATAATGCGATAATACTTCCTCATTCATTTCATGTAAATATTTATGAATGTTTGGACCGTTCATAAAATGCTTATGACCTGAAACATACCCCTCTTCTTCTGTTTCAACAGCTGGTAATCCCTCTTCTTTAGAAATAAAATTAATAACATCCATACGGAAACCATCAATTCCTTTTTCTAACCAAAACTTCATCATTTCATAAACATCTTGTCTTACCTTTTCATTATCCCAATTTAAATCTGGCTGTTTTTTAGAAAACAGATGTAAATAATATTCATCTGTCATTTCATCATACTGCCATGCTGATCCACTAAACGCTGCTCCCCAGTTGTTCGGTTCTTTTCCTTCTTTTCCAGGGCGCCATATATAGTAATCTCTATATTTATTATCTTTTGATTTACGTGATTCAATAAACCAATTATGTTCATCAGATGTATGATTAACAACTAAATCCATCATCAATTTCATATTACGTTCATGCATTTCATGTAATAGCTCATCCCAATCTTCCATTGTTCCGAACTCGTTCATAATTTTACAATAATCGCTTATATCATAACCATTATCATCATTTGGAGATTCATAGACTGGTGATAACCAAATCACATCAATCCCTAACTCTTTTAAGTAATCTAGCTTTGAAATAATCCCTTGAAGATCTCCTATACCATCATCATTACTATCCATAAAGCTACGAGGATAAATTTGATATACTACACTTTCTTTCCACCATTGTTTTTCCATTATGCTACCCCATTTCATTCATCATTCATTTTTCTCTTTTTTAAGGCGCAAACGTTTTCATTAATGAATGATAACAGATTCTATCTCAATTTAAAATAGCGCTTACAATTTTTATTGTCTTTTTCTAAGAAAACATATGAAAACCACTAATAAATCTCCAATAAATGAAAACGTTTTATTTTTTTATTTATTTTTTGAATCTATTCGTTTATAATGAACTCAAAGAAAACGTTTGCATAATTATTTCTAGGGGGAAATACCATGGCAGAACTTAAATTAGAAAACATTTATAAAATATATGATAATAACGTAACAGCTGTAACTGATTTTAATTTACACATTCAAGATAAAGAATTTATTGTATTTGTCGGTCCTTCTGGATGCGGAAAATCTACAACATTACGAATGGTAGCTGGACTTGAAGATATTTCAAAAGGCGAGTTTTCAATTGATGGTAAACTAATGAATGATGTTCCTCCAAAAGATCGAGATATCGCTATGGTATTCCAAAACTACGCTCTTTATCCACATATGAGTGTATATGATAATATGGCATTTGGATTAAAACTTCGAAAAATACCAAAAGATGAAATCGATCGTCGCGTGAAAGATGCAGCAAAAATTTTAGGACTTGAACAATATTTAGATAGAAAACCGAAAGCATTATCAGGTGGACAGCGCCAACGTGTTGCGTTAGGTAGAGCAATCGTTCGAGATGCAAAAGTTTTCTTAATGGATGAACCATTATCAAACTTAGATGCTAAACTCCGTGTTGCAATGCGCTCAGAAATTTCTAAGCTACATCATCGTCTTGGAACAACAACAATTTATGTAACACATGATCAAACAGAAGCAATGACTATGGCTTCGCGTCTTGTCGTTATGAAGGATGGAAAAATCCAACAAATTGGAACTCCAAAAGAAGTATATGAAACACCAGAAAACATCTTCGTGGGTGGATTTATCGGCTCACCAGCTATGAACTTCTTCCGTGGTAAATTGACTGAAACCGATTTCGTTATAGACAATACTATAAAAATTAAAGTATCTGAAGGAAAAATGAAGATGCTACGTGAACAAGGCTATGTAAATAAGGAAATTGTTTTAGGTATTCGTCCAGAGGACATTCATGATGAACTACTATTTTTAGAAGCTTCACAATCTACTGCCTTCACAACAAAAATTGAAGTCGCTGAGTTATTAGGTGCTGAATCCATTTTATATATGAAACTTGGGAATCAAGATTTTGCGGCACGTGTAGATGCAAGACATACGTTTTCACCTGGTGACCAAATTAAATTAGCATTTGATATGAATAAAGCGCATTTCTTTGATAACCAAACTGAACAACGTATTCGCTAAAAAATTTATCTTTACTATACACATATAAAAAACCGTCCACATATATTGAGGGCGGTTTTCATTATTATACTAGGGCTTCTACTGTATGAAATGATTGTCCTTTCGTGCCAATAATACCGAAAATCGGTAAATCACTAAGCACCACTTCTTCTTGCTGTTTCATAAAAGATGACGTTAATTGTTTTATCTCTATCCAAACGTCATTAATACAAAGTACATTGGAATCGTTCTCTTGTTGGCGAGAAAAAATAGAATCTATTTTATATAAACCAGCATTTTGAAAAAGCATGTCAATGCGACTGAATGCATTCAAAGTAATGCTAATAACGCGTTGCCAATCTCCTTGCTTTTCCATATCATAGAATACAAAAAGGGCTTCTCCGCCTAGATTCGTAATTTCCTCCACTGTTGCTTGTCCACTCTCTTGATCAATGTCCGTCACAATAACTTTTGCGCCTTGTTTAGCCAACAAAAGAGCTGTATTACGTCCAATACCGATGCCACCGCCAGTTACGATAGCAACTTTTCCTGCAAGCTTCATTTTCATTACCCCTTCTATAAGTCTTACCGTCATTCAGTATACTCCTTTATGAGATTATTCTGCAAGCAAGAAAAATTGCCATTCAATTTGTAAACGTTTACTTTTTATCCTTCTTTTTTCTTACTCTTACGCTGATCAAGAACTAGACCGATAAAAATGAGAATGCCCCAAAAAATTATGCTACCTCCTGTCATCTCAACTTCCCCCTTATTATATAAAGTAAAACTTTAATCAGCCCCAAATGGTGAGATAAAGATATTATTTTTAATCATTATACCATTATCTTAATTTTCAATCTATTATAAATAGAAATGACACATTTTAGTTTTTCCTTACTGTAAATATTCACAATATACTTATAAAATAAAAAAAGACCCTTTTATATATAAAAGGGTCTTTTTTTATTTTATTATACAAGACTTATTATTTTCGTCTTTGTAATTAAGTCCTGAAAACCGCAATTGTCTTTGCGGAACAACATCATATATACGTTACATATTAATGGAATTCCTAATAGCAATACGTTCGGTAATAACACTACAAAAAATCTTATAATTAATGTTTGCAACGTTAGCTTTTCACTCTTCAATGAAATTAATTTTATTCTCGTTACCTTTTTGCCAAGTGTAACACCGTTCCAAATAAAGGGTAATACAATAAAATATATCGCCATTAATATGAAAACTACTGCGAAATCATATCTAAAATCACCTAAGCTTATATTAAAGCGCTTAAACATAGCACTATAGTTTCCGGTCATAATAGCTACTACTGCACCATACATAACCGAGATTAAAAACATGTCAATTAGGGAAGCACCTATGCGATTCATTACAAGCGCTGGACGATGCATCTTTAACTTCATTTTATGTCGACTCCTTCATATCCTTCTTTACCCGTCTCATCGTACCACTTCTAAAAAACATTGTAAACTAGCGTTTCTCTTACTTTTCTTGTACAATTTGTTACAATAGCATTATAAAGGAGGTTCCCATATTGAAAAAATGGATAATCCTATTCGTCGCCTTCCTATTAACTGGTTGTGCAGGAAACACAAGTCACTTAACTTATACGGTTAACGATGAATACGAACTCATACGTACTTCTGGAAATGCATTTGAACTTTTCCCCTCGCAAGATGCTGTATATGCCACACAATACATCCCTGCAAAAATTACAGACATTGCTTGGGATGATAAATACATTATTGCAAAACAAACTGAGGAAAAATCAGATCCAAATAACCCTGACGCAGCAATTGCGAATAAAAAAAGTGAACATTATTGGATTATTGATGTAAAGCACAATAAACGTTTCGGTCCCTACAATGAAAAGCAATTTAATGAACAAAAAGATGCGTTTAAAATTAAGGTGCCTTTTCAAAATGTAGATTCATACATAAAAGAAATAAAAAAACAGTCAGCATAATATTTGTATGCTGACTGTTTTGTCTTACATTATTTTAGTGAGATGTTAAACGTTTGTGGCTCTTTTACAACATCTTGTGTTTCTGAATCTCCTGCAAGTAAATCATCAGTTGTAAACTGAATATCCTTTACCTTGTCTTTTCCATCGTCAAGTATTAAACCAATAATACCATCTCTTATTTCACCAGGCTTATAGTCTTCTCTTGATACATTTTTTGTACCAACTAACGTATCTTCGTCATATAAAAAGTTTTGAGTGGCTACTTTAAAATGTTGCTTACCATTAATCATAACATCATTCATAGAGAAAAATTGCATATTTTTATTTCCGCTATTCTCCACTTTATATGTAATCTCAACGTAACGAATTGTATTACTAATCTCTGTTCCACTTAGCGATGCATATAATTCTGCATCTTCTTGGCTTACTTTATCCCCTAATCTACGTTTTACTTCTTCAGGAGTTAGTGCCGTGTATACTTTCAATGTATTTTTTGCCTTTTCACTCATTTGTGATAAAGAGATTACTTTCACATCTTGTACGTGAATTTTCATTGGCGCTACTTCAAATGTTTGATTCACAGAATGCATCTGCTCTAACTTGAAAGTACCCCATCCTGTTTCTTTCACTTTTTGTCCTACTTTTTTCAGCTCACGCCCACCATATTCTTTCGTTTCAGGAATAGATTCTTTCTTCTTCGGTTCAGCTTTCTTTTCTTCTTGATGGAAGCAACCACTTAACATAAGAAGAAAACTACATAAAACAAAAATACTTTTCCATGCTTTCATCATTTCATTTCTCCTAACGCTATCATTCATGAATATACAATTAGTCCCTTGCTTTGTAAACTATAGAAACAATGACAATTCCACAAAATGAACTTGTCAGTCCAGATACTATTATACCTCCAATTTGGAAAATATGAAAATAGGGGTCTAGGAACGCATGCACGATAAATATAAAAGCTGTCACAATGATTATCGAAACCCAATACTTTCTTTTTTCTAAAGCTACAATCATATCTTTCCCTGTTTCATCTTTATACTTCCATAGTACGTATAATAGCAATAATAAGCCAACACATGTACTCCCATGTTGCATATATTTATACAATGGAATACTGTGTAATTCAATTTGTAACAATGCTATTTTCATAACGAAATAGCCTGTATTATGAGTAAATGCATCCAAAACGACATGCGTGAGCATACCGAATAATGCAGAATAGCAAAATACAAAGAATTCTTTCCAGGTATGTAGCCCCCACCTCTCATCTATTGCATATGAATAATAACCAGCAAACGGTTTAGGCAAATGCGTTATAAACGGCTTTTTTAAAATGTAATGATATATGTATGCGATTAGAAATACAAGCGGTAAATTTAAATATAAGAACCCAAGCCATGTATGGCCAATAACACCATAGGGTCTAAAGTGCAAAAAATATTCAAAGTCAGGCGCCATACTATATAAGAGCCGTTACTGAAATATGTTTAGAGTGCTTTTTCGCAAAAGGAAGAACTGCTGCTGGATGTGCAAATGTAAACGGCATACTTTAACTCCTTCTCACATTTTCAATAGAATACCATATATCATAACGAGAGAATGAATCTTCATGCAATATTTATTTTCACATTGGAATATGATAGTTTAAATGATATAATCCACATAAAATATTCAGAAAACAAGAAGGGATTCAGGTGTCATTAACACTTGTATTTGCTGCCTTTTTAAATTCAAAATCCGTTATGAATTGAGGTTTATATATTGATTGACGTACCCTTTTTACAAAATGTCACATTAAAAAAAGAAAATATCCCTAGTTTTTCCGCATATCCTTACTGCTTACCCGCTATTCGAACATTACAATCACTAGATTTCCATCCAAATGTAACATTCATTATTGGAGAAAACGGAACAGGTAAATCAACATTACTTGAAGGAATTGCAATTGCGTTAGGTTTTAATGCAGAAGGTGGAACGAAGAACTTCCGCTTTAGCACAAACGATTCCCATTCATCTTTACATGAATACCTTCGAATTTCAAAAAGTTTCAATACACCAAACGACGGTTTCTTTCTTCGCGCTGAATCATTTTATAACGTTGCTTCTTATATTGATGAAATAGATGCTGATAGAGAAGCACGTGGGAATCCGGTTATCAACTCTTATGGTGGTATCTCACTACACAAACAATCACACGGTGAATCATTCTTCTCATTATTTATGAACCGTTTTTCAGGACAAGGTTTATACATTTTAGATGAGCCTGAGGCAGCTTTATCACCAATGAGACAACTTTCCATGCTCATTCGAATGCACGAACTAGCTGAACAAGGTTCACAATTTGTTATCGCGACGCATTCTCCTATTTTAATGGCTTATCCTGAATCCACTATATATTCTTTAACACAAGAGGGAATTCACGAATCCACATTAGAAGAAACTGAGCATTACCAAACGACGAAACTTTTCTTTGAAAATCGCGATCGATTATTCCATCATCTATTTGAGTCGTAAAAAAAGAAGCAGCAATAGCTGCTTCTTTTTTATAGTGCTTCTATAAATAAGGCAACCCCGATACCGCCACCGACGCATAAAGAGGCAATTCCTTTTTCTAACCCACGTCTTTTTAATTCGTGAATTAAACTTACTGTAATACGAGCCCCTGTACAACCAATTGGATGCCCAAGTCCTACGCCACTACCGTTTACGTTCACTTTTTCACGGTCTAAGCCTAACTCTTTCTCTACAGCTAAATATTGAGCCGCGAAAGCTTCATTAATTTCAAGTAAATCTGCATCTTCCAATGACCAATCTACTTTTTCTAAACCTTTACGAATTGCTGGTGCTGGTCCAATACCCATAATTTTTGGATCTACTCCAGCTACTGAATATCCAACAATTCTAGCTAACGGTTGTAAACCTTTTTCTTTCGCTTTTTCTTCGCTCATTAATACTAGAACTGCACTCCCGTCATTAAGGCCAGATGCATTTCCAGCAGTCACTGATCCATCTTTACGGAACGCCGGCTTCAATCCAGCTAATTTTTCAGCTGTAATATCTGCACGTGGATGTTCATCCTTCGAAAATACAACTTCTTTTCTACGCTCTTTTATTGTAATAGGAACAATTTGATCGTCAAAGTATCCAGACTCGATTGCCTTCAGTGCCAATGTATGACTGCGAAGAGCAACTTCATCTTGTTCCTCTCTTGTAATTTCATATTGTTCAACTAAATTTTCCGCTGTTTCACCCATCATAATATGGTGAATCGGATCTTCTAACACTTCCCACACCGTATCACGAATTTCTCCGTGCTGTAGACGTTGTCCCCAGCGGTGCTGTTTCAATGCATAAGGGCTCGAACTCATCGCTTCTACCCCACCTGCAACAACAACATCACTTACACCTAATTGGATTTGCATTGCAGCTGACATAATTGCTTGCATACCTGAAGAACATTGACGTTGGATTGTATATCCCGTAACTGTGTCAGGAAATCCTGCCGCTAATGCAGCTGTTCTCGCCGTATTTGCTTCATCAGTTCTTTGAATACAATGACCTAAAATTACTTCATCAACTTCATGTGGTTCTACCCCGCCTCGTTTTACAGCTTCCTGAAGTACAGGAACAGCTAATTCTACTGGCGTTACATTTTTTAGCGCTCCTCCAAAAGTTCCAATTGGCGAACGAACTGCAGCTGTAATAACAACATTATGCATTTTGCACTTGCCCCTCTCTTATGTACCCTAGTCAGTTTTTAGGTGAAATTCCATAAGATGTATATCTATAACTATCATACTATAAACATACTAAAAAATCAAAATATTTAATATAATAAAAATAGAAGGAATTAACCTTCTATTCTGTCAGCGCATATAAAAACTTTTGTAAAATTTTCTCTGTCGTTTCATTCAATTTTGGCAACTTATCTACTGGAAAATATTGAAGTTTTAACCCTTCATGATCGAGCTTTAATTCCCCGCTCACATGATGTGCCTGATACAGATGAATAACATTGAAAATTTCATCGCCATTCGGATAACGGAAATATACTTCTTTTCCTGATAGAACACCAAGAAATTGCATTATTTTTGCAGTTAACCCCGTTTCCTCAAATAACTCTCTACGTGCAGTTTCTTCTGTCGTTTCGCCCAGTTCCATCGCCCCACCAGGTACACCCCAATCATATGTATCTGAACGATATTGAAGCAATACTTCTTGATTATCGTTTAATATAATAATTGCTGATCCTACGAGAATAAGCGGCCTTGTACCAACGACTTTTCGTAACTCTTCAATATACCCCATATGTAAATTCCCCTTTCCCTAACCTCCCTTATCATAACAAAATTTTGCTCTTTTTGTTCATGTAATTTTAAAGAAAAAAAGAAGCTTTCGCCTCCTTTTTTTCACCTTTATTTCTTAAAACTTTCATATTTTACAGCTTCAAAAGCTTCCTCAATTTCATCATTACGATAATGGACATATGTAAAACGCCCCAATTCTACTAATCTTGCTATTTCCTGTAACGCTTTATGCTGCTCATATGTTTCTTTCAGCTTAATATGTACATAAAACTTCATTAACGGATGTTCATATAAAGGTTCTCCCACCTCTACATATACATCTTCCACCCCTTGTACAACTCTTACATAACTTGCAAATTGATAAAGAGCTTCTCTGTCTGAAACGATTTTTAATGTATACATATATTCTCCCCCTTTTCTTTACTATATCAAAAAGATGATCACACTACGTTATAGAACTATGAAATTTTTTCGACTTGTCATCTATATATTCAATAAAGAAGGCGTTTATCCATACATGACATCTTTTCCCCACATATATTATAGGAAGAACTTTTTTTCAGTTGAGGTGTTCCTTATGGATCCATACGTCAATATATGTATTTGTATTACTCCCGGCGCCGATATTTCTGATGACCGAATCGCAAAAGATTTAGCTGTTGCAGAATCAATTTGGCACCCCATTACATTTCAAATTCAAGAAGTAATTGTATTAAATGAACTTTTCCGTTTTTTTGACCGTGAAATCAGTTATAAAAATTCCATTCAAAGTCAAGAAAAGCTGGCATCCTTTTTCCAAACATGTGTAAATGAAGCTCCTGAATGCGACCTTTATATTTGTTATATTGGCAGTGATTATTTCAAAGAAACAGCAGTAATTGCCTGCGCTTACTCTTTAGCAAAACAGCAACAACTTACCGGATATATCGTTTTAACAAACTCGGCTGCTCCTATGAAAAATATATATACGCTCGCTCACGAAATCGGTCATATTTTATTTACAAGACGTGTTCACGGAAAACTTACTCACGCAGATCCTCATTCCCCAACTGGCTCGGAGCACCATCCTTCTCCAACCAATCTTATGTATCCGATAGTCCCGCGCCCTGAAAATGTTCCTATTCAGTCTCTATTGACGAACGAACAAAAAACACTCTCTTTACAAAGCTCTTTATTGCAAAGAAAAAAACAGTAACCCTCATGTTACTGTTTAAAACAACTTATTCCAATCAACAAAACAAATCCCGGCTGCTAGAAATAAAAATAGACAACTAAAGGTAAATGTAATCCCTCTAAAAATCCCTATATAATATTTCTTTGGAAATAATTTTTGGTATATCCAGAGCAGCCGCTTTTTATTGAATTTCTAGTTCACACTTTTTCTTTCTTCAATTTTTAAAGACCATCTCATTAATCCATATATACTTCCATACATAAGTAATATCTTTGCAATTCCCCAAAATACATTTCTTTCTTCTAAGTCTTTAAATAAGAACATAATCGCAAGAGGAACAATTAGTACCAAAACACCCATCCAACCAAGAACATATACTTCACCAATAAGAAGTAATAAAAATATACTTACTGCTAATATATATGTCTGCATTGTCGACAATTGTAAAATTGGCGTCCCATACCATTTATTCATAAACATTAATAACACTAATAATAAAATAGGTATCATTACTATTACATAAATAATTCCAAACTCTACTAATTTACTTTTAAAAGAAGACATTCTAAACGCAAAAACCGTTCCAATAATTGTAATAATTAAAACGATAGGATAACCAATTACCTGTACATTTGTTAACGTAAATTGTTGATTCGGATTTCCAAATAAAATATTGGTTAGTAACCAATACCCACCTATCCCAATAATCATTCCTAAAACACTCTTTATACTTCCGCCTTTATCCTTCTCCATCTCTTTCGCTAATTCTTCCGCATACTCTTTTGGCGAATCACCAAATATATTACTTACCGTTTTTCCTTCTTTCTCACCTTCAATTAAATGAAGTTCTGCATCTTCTAAAAAAGCGTCAACATCTTCCTCTTTAATTCCTTTTGTTATTAAATATACTTTCGTATCGATTAAGAACTTTTCTCCTTCTTTAGAAATCTGCATTATAGCCCCTCCCTTATTTAACCATTTCTCTTCTATTCGCCTTCATCATAATTTCAACAAAAATTAAAATAAATAAACTTCCGTATAAACATATAATTTGAAATAACATTGGAACAAGGTCTTCCGTTGTAAATGTTTTAAACACTAACATAATTGAAAGTGGAATGATTAAATATAAGTTTTTAAACCATCCTTCAAAATATATATTTATAGCTACTGTGATGATAAAAATCCCACCAGCCACTATATAACTTTGCACTTCGGTGAATGTGAGCATTTTTGTCGGATATATCACGTCTAATATCGTAACAGCTCCTAATAAAAACATTGGAGCGATCATAACTAAAGACCACATAGAAAACCATGTTTTTGTAAAACTTGTGACGAAGGCCATTTTGCGAAGTAGAAAATTAGGACCTATAACAACTAAAATCAATGAAAAACTATAACCGATACACTGAATAAGTGAAATCTGTAACATTCCATGATTCACTATTAAGATAGAAGCAATAATCCAAAACGATACGATATTCATTACTGTAAAACCAATTTGCTTCCACGTTTCCTGTCTATCTCTTTCCATTACTTTGACAAGTTCATTTGCATATTCTTTCGGTGAGCTTCCGAAAATATCTTCTACACTTTTCCCATCACTCTCACCCTCAATTAAATGGAGTTCCGCATCTTCTATAAAATTTTCAATATCGCTTTCTTTCACACTCTTTGCCGTCAAAAATAATCTCATATCTAACAAAAACTTTCGCGCTTCACTTGATAGCATTATTTTCTCCTTCCCTTCCCTTCAAGTAGACGTTCTACACTACTTTGCATCGTTTCCCAGCGATCCATAAATTCATCAAGTGCTTCCTCGCCTTTTTCTGTTAATGTATAATATTTTCTCTTTGGACCAGATGGAGATTCCTTCATTACGCTTGTTATTAGTCCTTCTTTTTGCATTCGTATTAATAACGGATAAATACTTCCCTCACTCGCCATTGTAAAACCATACTTCGCTAGCTTTTCACTCATTTCATAACCGTATATTTCGCCTTCAGAAATAATAGCAAGTAAGCATCCTTCTAAAATCCCTTTCAGCATTTGACTTGTCGACATAATTCAAATCCTCCTACTACCTTGCTTTACAAAATAGTATAGCAAAGACTATTTTGCAAAACAAGATAGCTAACGATATTTTTCTAAATGTTTGCAGGAATTTCATTATAGCTTCTCTAAATAGAGCACTATGAAAACTTTATTATGAAGGGATGTTTTTCATCATGGTTACAAATCGAGTTGTCTTTTTAACAGGTGCTGCAAGTGGCATTGGTTATGAAATGGGAAAGGCTTTTGCAAAAGAAGGTGCAAAAGTTGTGATTACCGATCGGCTTGAAGAACGTGCAAAAGAAGCTGCTGAACAATTACAAAATGAAGGTTTTCAAGCTATCGGTTTAAAATGTGACGTTACATCTGAAGAGGAAATTACAGCAGCAATTTCTCAAACAGTTGATCATTTCGGTTCATTACATATATTAATTAACAACGCAGGAATGCAACACGTTTCACCCATTGAAGACTTTCCAACTGAAAAGTTCGAGCTACTAATTCAAATTATGCAAATTGCTCCGTTTATTGCAATTAAGCATGCCTTTCCGATTATGAAACAACAAAAATATGGTCGTATTATTAATGTCGCTTCTATTAACGGCCTTGTCGGGTTTGCTGGAAAAGCTGCCTACAATAGTGCAAAACATGGCGTAATTGGATTAACAAAAGTTGCCGCTTTAGAAGGTGCTACGCATGGTATTACTGTTAATGCCCTTTGCCCTGGTTATGTTGATACCCCCCTTGTACGTAATCAACTACAAGACTTAGCTACTACACGAAATGTACCACTTGAAAATGTTTTAGAAGATGTTATTTATCCACTCGTTCCACAAAAGCGCTTATTACAAGTACAAGAAATTGCAGATTATGCGATGTTTTTAGCGAGTGAAAAAGCTAAAGGTATAACTGGTCAAGCTGTCGTTATCGATGGTGGTTATACCGCTCAATAAAAATAAAGTTTGCTCAATAAGAGCAAACTTTATTTTTTATCCCGAGGATCTTCGTACTTTAGTAATTGCCGCGGGAGCTTCTCAATTGCAACAATTACCCCCTCTAATTTACTTTCAATACGGTGGAGTAAATATAATGTTACAACAATCGGAAACCCTACATTACCTATCATCTTGATCCACTCTTCCACCCTCTTCCCCTCCTTTCATTATATAAGTAAGAGAAAACACTGCATTTAGGCATAAAAAAACAAGCTATTATGTATTAGCTTGTTTTTCAAATAATGATGCAATTTCTCGTTTATAATCCCCGCGTATAATACCTTTCTCAGTAATAATTCCTGTAATTAATTCATTCGGCGTTATGTCAAATGCTGGATTATAAACATCCGTTCCAATTGGTGCTACTTGTTTTCCAAAGATTTTCGTAACTTCTGTTTCATCTCTTTCTTCAATAATAATTTCGGCTCCAGTTTCTTTCGTAACATCAAATGTTGACAGTGGCGCAGCAACGTAAAATGGGATATTAAAGTACTTTGCTAAAATAGCTAAATTCATTGTCCCTATTTTATTGGCTGTATCTCCATTTGCGACAATTCGATCCGCCCCCACAATAATTGCGTTTATTTCTTTCGTTTGAATAGCATGAGCTGCAGTATTATCTGTTATAAGGGTCACATCAATATTTGCTTGCTTCAATTCCCACGTCGTTAAGCGACCACCTTGTAAAACTGGTCTCGTTTCACACGCATATGCATGTAAACGCACACCTTTCTCTTTTCCAATATAAAAGGGAGCTAATGCAGTTCCATATCTGGCAGTTGCGATACTTCCAGCGTTACAGATTGTTAAAATATTATCGCCATCTTTAAAACATGTTAACGCATATTCCCCAATATTTCGACACACCTCTTCATCTTCCTGTTGAATGCGAAGCGCTTCTTCTTCTAATATTTTTTGTGCTTCTTTTATTGTAGTAATCTCTCGAATAGATTCTCTCATACGATCAATTGCCCAAAATAAATTTACTGCCGTTGGGCGTGATGTCCCTAAATAGTTACAGTCTCTATTAAACTTCTTTTGAAATTCTTCGATATGTAAAGTATTATATTTTTTCGCTGCAAGCGCCAAGCCAAATGCAGCTACAATTCCAATTGCAGGCGCTCCGCGTACTTCTAACATTATGATACTTTTCCAAACCTCTTCAATAGTCGTTAATGTTTTGTATTCTGTGCTATGTGGCAATTTCGTTTGATTTAATACCGCAATTGCATCCCCTTTCCAACTTACAGATCTCGGAACAGTAACGATTGTACTCATGCTTTTACACCCCTTGAAACTGTCTGTTGAAATAATGTTCGAAACAGTTGAATATCAGCACTTTTAGATTCATATTTTATTAGTTCTTTTCCTAAGGATAGCGCTTGTTTCTTAGCTTGAATTCTTGTTTCTTTATTTTCTATTTCATCTAAATCTGCTACATGAGCTAAACCAATTGTTCTACGAATTAGTTCACATCCGGCAAATCCAACAGCATCAGTAAAGATATTTTGCAAAATAATTGGTAACCATTGTTTTTCTTTCGTATATGCTTCTACACCTTCTCCAATCCATAACTTTGTAAAAGTCTCTACAAAATAACTCCACGTCTTTTCTATATGGAAAAATAGTACACTTCTCTTTTCTTCTTCTCTAGATAACGCATTTAATAATAGATTTGCAATAAATTGACCTATGTCAAACCCAAATGGGCCATATGCCGCAAATTCTGGATCAATCACTTTCGTTTCAGAAGGTGACGAAAAAATACTACCAGTATGTAAATCACCATGAATAAGAGTTTCTTTTCTTGTTAAGAACTTATATTTATATTGTGCTACTTTTAGTTTTAAAGTTTTATCACTCCAAAGTTCATCAACCACGAGCTGTAAATCTCGCTCATAATCATTTGTATCATAATGCCCAAAAGGATCTGTAAACACTAAATCCTCTGTAATTTTACAAAGGTCCGGATTTACAAAGGTACCTTCTAGTACCCTTTTCTCTTTTGACTGTAAACCAAAATCTGAAGTGTAAAATAAAACATGTGCTAGAAAACGACCAATATGCTGGGATAAAAGCGGATATTCTTCTCCGTCTATTAATCCTTTTCTTGTAATTGTTAGTCTTGATAAGTCTTCTATTACCGTTATCGCTAACTCTTCGTCATGACTGTACACTACTGGAACATAATCCGGTACATACTGCGCAAAAATTTGTAATGCCTTGCTTTCAATCGTTGCTCTTTTTATAGACAATGGCCAGCTTTCACCAACTACTTTCGCATAAGGCAGTGCTTGTTTTATTATAATGGATTTCTCTCCATCATCTAATTTAAACACGTAATTTAAGTTTCCATCTCCAATTTCATGACAAATGACATTTGCCTTCTCTTCAAAATAGCCATGATCTTTCGCATATTGTACAGCTGTTATTTCTGTTAATGAATAATATCCCATCTTCTTCTCCCCCTTTTTAAATTCAGAGGTTTTTCTAACATAGAAAAACCTCTTTCCACTAAGAAAGAGGTTTGAAGTTTATCTTCTCCCCTCTTATCTGCCAGAAAGTTTTACTTTCTGCTGGAATTAGCACCGTGCCTTTTGGCGTAATAAACGCCCCATTTCACAATGGTATTACGGTCGGTTGCTGGGCTTCATCGGGCCAAATCCCTCCACCTGCTCTTGATAAGAGTTGTATAATTTTTTGAATTTTTAACTTTATGTTGAAGACTATACCAAGAATAAAAATCACTTGTCAACATTTTATTTGTATAATTCTGGACGGCGATCCGCAAAAACTGGAATTCCTTTACGTACTTCTTTAATTTTCTCGAATTCAAGCTCTCCAAATAAAATTGATTCCTCTTCATTCGCCTCTACTACAACTTCACCCCAAGGATCCACAATTAAAGAATGACCTGCAAACACATTATTCGGATCCTTCCCTGCTCTATTACACGCAACAACATAACACTGATTTTCAACTGCTCTTGCTTGCAATAGCAAACGCCAATGTGCTAAACGAACTAATGGCCATTCAGCTACAACAAATAATACTTTTGCCCCTTTAGCAGTATGAACACGCATCCACTCTGGAAAACGAATATCATAACAAATTGTTCCAGCGCATTCAACATCATCTAGCTTAAATTCGCCCGTACCATTACCAGCTATTAAATATTTATGTTCATCCATAAGCTGAAATAAATGTACTTTACTATATTCGTTGACTAACTGTCCTTCATTATTTACAACATACATCGTATTTGTAACGCCTTGCTCTGTTTGCTTTGCTATGGACCCACCAACAATATGTACATCATATCGCTTCGCCCATTCTATTAACTTTTCTTTCGTTTCCACTCCATCCCTATCTGCAATTTCAGAAAGTCTCGTTAAATCATATCCTGTTGTCCATAGTTCTGGTAAGACGATAACATCTGGCCTTTCCTTCATAGCTTCACTTATTTTATTTTTAGCATTCTCAATATTTTTTTCTACATCTCCAAAAACAATATCCATTTGAATACATGCGACTTTCATTTTTTCAGCCCCATTCTTATTTTTCTCTTTACAAAATACTGGAAAGATTATATCATTTGTCACTAGAATTGTAACAACTTTCAAAAGAGGTGGAAAGTATGAAATTATTTCAACCTTCTGAGATAGTAACATCATTGCCAACACAATTTTTCGCTTCACTTGTTGCAAAAGTTAACAAAGTCGTTGCAGCTGGTCACGATGTTATTAATCTAGGTCAAGGTAATCCAGATCAACCAACACCGCAGCATATCGTAAAAGCTTTACAAGATGCTGCCGAAAAGACCATTCATCATAAATATCCGCCATTTCGCGGACATGAAAGCTTAAAGGAAGCCGTGGCTACATTCTATAAACGTGAATATGGCGTCGAATTAAACCCAAAAACTGAAGTTGCTATTTTGTTTGGTGGGAAGGCTGGACTAGTAGAATTACCGATTTGTTTTACAAATCCTGGTGATACGATTCTCGTTCCGGATCCAGGTTATCCAGATTATTTATCCGGGGTTGCTTTAGCAAAAGCACAATTTGAAAGAATGCCACTTATTGCAGAAAATAACTTTTTACCAGATTATACGAACATTGATGACTCTATTGCAGAGCGTGCAAAATTAATGTTTTTAAACTATCCAAATAATCCTACCGGTGCTACTGCATCAAAAGATTTTTTTGATGCAACCATTCACTTTGCTAATAAACATAATATATTAGTTGTTCACGATTTTGCTTATGGCGCTATCGGATTTGATGGTCAAAAACCTGTTAGTTTCTTGCAAGCAGATGGTGCGAAAAATATAGGAATTGAAATTTACACATTATCAAAAACTTTCAATATGGCTGGCTGGCGCATCGCTTTTGCTGTAGGGAATGAAAGTGTGATTGAAACAATTAACCTATTACAAGATCATATGTATGTTAGTATATTCGGTGCAGTTCAAGATGCTGCTCGAGAAGCGCTATTAAGTTCACAGTCTTGTGTAATAGACCTTGTAAATAGTTACGAATCTCGAAGAAACGCTCTTATTTCAGCCTGTCACTCAATTGGTTGGAATGTAGACATTCCAACAGGATCATTCTTTGCATGGCTTCCCGTTCCAAAAGGATATACCTCTGAGCAATTTTCTAATATTTTACTAGAAAAAGCACATGTCGCAGTTGCTCCTGGTGTTGGATTTGGTGAGCATGGCGAAGGGTATGTCCGTGTTGGTCTCTTACATACAGAAGATAGATTACGAGAAGCCATTAATCGAATTGATAAATTAAATTTTTTCAAAAAGTAATTGACAACACGAAAAATATCTGACAAAATTCAGTTATCTTAAAAATTTAAACATTTCTAAATACTTCTTATCAAGAGCAGGTGGAGGGACGAGCCCGACGAAACCCGGCAACCGATCTACAATTGTAGACACGGTGCTAATTCTCGCAGCATTACGCTGACAGATAAGGAGCTGGTTGTAAAAAAACCTCTCCTTAGCTGAGAGGTTTTTTTATTTAACTAGGAGGTTATAACAATGAGCGGAATTATAGCGACGTATTTAATCCATGATGATTCACATAACTTAGAAAAAAAAGCTGAGCAAATTGCACTCGGTTTAACAATTGGCTCTTGGACTCATTTGCCACACTTATTGCAAGAACAATTAAAGCAGCATAAAGGCAACGTCATTCATGTTGAGGAATTAGCTGAACATGAACATACCAATTCGTATTTACGTAAAAAAGTAAAACGCGGAATTATTAAAATCGAATATCCGCTATTAAACTTCAGTCCAGATTTACCAGCGATTTTAACGACTACATTTGGAAAGCTATCACTTGATGGCGAAGTAAAATTAATTGACTTAACTTTTTCAGACGAGTTAAAAAAACATTTTCCTGGTCCAAAATTCGGGATAGATGGTATTCGAAATCTTTTACAAGTGCATGATCGTCCCCTTTTAATGAGTATTTTTAAAGGAATGATTGGACGAAACATTGGGTATTTAAAAACGCAATTACGCGATCAAGCAATTGGTGGTGTAGATATAGTAAAAGATGATGAAATATTATTTGAAAATGCATTAACACCACTTACGAAACGCATTGTATCTGGAAAAGAAGTTTTACAATCTGTATATGAAACATACGGACATAAAACGTTATATGCCGTAAATTTAACAGGACGAACTTTTGATTTAAAAGAAAATGCTAAACGTGCAGTGCAAGCTGGAGCTGATATTCTATTATTTAACGTATTTGCTTACGGACTAGATGTACTACAATCACTTGCAGAAGATGATGAAATCCCAGTTCCTATTATGGCACATCCTGCTGTAAGTGGTGCTTATTCAGCATCCAAGTTATATGGAGTTTCATCTCCATTATTACTTGGAAAGCTACTACGTTATGCTGGGGCTGACTTTTCATTATTCCCATCTCCATACGGAAGTGTTGCGCTAGAAAAAGAGGAGGCTCTTGCTATCTCAAAATATTTAACTGAAGACGATGCATCTTTCAAGAAGAGCTTTTCTGTTCCGTCTGCTGGTATTCATCCTGGTTTCGTTCCCTTTATTGTACGAGATTTCGGTAAAGATGTTGTTATTAATGCTGGCGGCGGGATACACGGACATCCAAATGGAGCGCAAGGCGGCGGTAAAGCTTTCCGTACTGCAATTGATGCTACTTTGCAAAATAAACCACTCCATGAAGTAGACGACATAAATTTGCATAGTGCACTACAAATATGGGGAAATCCCTCTTATGAGGTGAAATTATGAGTATTCAAGTATTTTGTGATTTCGATGGCACGATTACAAATAATGATAACATTATGTCCATTATGGAAAAATTCGCACCACCAGAAGCCGAAGAAGTAAAGAATAAAATTTTATCACAAGAACTATCCATTCAAGAAGGTGTTTCTCAATTATTTCAATTAATACCTACTAATCTGCACGATGATATTATTCAATTTTTAATAGAAACTGCTGAAATCCGTAGTGGTTTTCATGAGTTTATACAATTCGTAAAGGAAAATAACATTTCTTTTTACGTGATATCAGGTGGAATGGATTTCTTCGTCTATCCACTCTTACAAGGAATCATTCCAAAAGAGCAAATTTATTGTAATGAAACAGACTTTTCAGCAGAGTTTATTACAGTTAAATGGCCCCATTCTTGTGATGATCATTGTCAAAATCATTGCGGATTATGTAAATCATCATTAATCCGTAAATTAAGTGATACAGATGACTTTCATATTGTAATTGGAGATTCTATTACTGATTTACAAGCCGCGAAACAAGCTGATAAAGTATTCGCTCGCGATTTTCTTATTACAAAGTGTGAAGAAAATCATATTGCTTATACACCGTTTGAAACATTTCAAGATGTGCAAGCTGAATTAAAACTTTTGTTGGAGGTGAAGGCATGAAACAACTTTTTCGTCAATGGTATGACTTAAGCGAGATAAAAAAAGAGTTAACAACACGAAATTGGTTCCCAGCAACAAGTGGTAATATTTCTATAAAGGTTAGTCATGAACCACTTACTTTTCTTATTACGGCAAGCGGTAAAGATAAAACAAAAACCACTCCAGATGATTTTCTATTAGTAGATCATGTAGGAGTTCCCGTTTTAGAGACTGAATTACGCCCTTCAGCAGAAACAATATTGCATACACACATTTATAACAATACGAATGCCGGTTGCGTACTTCATGTTCATACAACCGATAATAATGTCATCACAAATTTATATAGTGATGCAGTCACCCTTCAAAATCAAGAAATTATTAAAGCTCTCGATATTTGGGAAGAAGGTGCAACCATTCACATTCCTATTATCGAAAACCATGCCCATATCCCAACACTTGGAGAAAACTTCCGAAAGCATATACAAGGAGATTCGGGTGCAGTATTAATCCGTAACCACGGTATTACCGTATGGGGCCGAGATAGCTTTGATGCAAAGAAGAGATTAGAAGCTTATGAGTTTTTATTCCAATTTCATATAAAACTATTATCAATTCAAGGAGGCGTTTCTAATGGCGCAAATTCGTATTCATGAAGTAAATACTCGTATTGAAAATGAAGTGGAAGTATCTAAATTTCTACAAGAGGAAGGCGTTTTATATGAGAAATGGAATATTTCTAAACTTCCTACTCATTTAAATGAAAATTATTCGTTAACAGATGAAAACAAAGCTGAAATATTAGCTATTTTTTCAAAAGAAATCGCTGATGTTTCAGCACGTCGAGGTTATAAAGCACATGATGTAATCTCACTTTCAAGTAGCACACCTAACCTTGACGAATTATTAATTAATTTCCAAAAGGAACACCATCATACAGATGACGAAGTTCGCTTTATCGTCAGTGGTCACGGCATTTTCGCTATTGAAGGTAAAGATGGGAAATTCTTTGATGTTGAACTTGAGCCAGGCGATTTAATATCTGTTCCTGAAAATGCAAGACATTATTTTACCTTGCAAGATGATCGCCAAGTTGTAGCTATTCGTATTTTTGTGACAACTGAAGGCTGGGTTCCAATCTATTAAGGTAGTTAGTTGAATAAAAGGACTTGGACCCCCTTTTCCAAACTTTTATTCACTCTACATATATACATCCTCCTATGGAAAAGGCTTATTTCATTTTGAAATAAGTCTGATTTTTTATTTACTTGAAAGTACCATTTCATCACAAATTTACACCTTAATTTTTCAAGTGCATTTTTCGAACATTTTTTGAACATTTATTGAATTTTTTCTGAAAATTCTGTTTTATATGTGATATACTACAATTAACTTAGAAGGAAAATAATATCGCAAACAGAGGGGGATAATCATGAGCTTACTTATCGCACTTATACTTGGAGTTACATGTGGAGCATTTCCTGTTATTTTAGGAGCTATTATGGAAGAGTTAGAAATTGGTGTTTTAGGATTTGTCGCATCTTGTGTAAGCGCTTTATTATTTGGTTTATTCGGCGCTATTCCTGTTTCAATTCTGTGTGCTTTTTATATAATACGCCATGCTCGTACAAAACAATTTGGTCCTAATCACATCGCACAAATTATCCCGTTCCCGGTTGAACGATGCCGACGCGCTTCTAACTTATAATTATAAAAATTAAAGATGACTAAATAAATAAAAGTCCTCAAATGAGGACTTTTATTTATTTTCTTCTAGAAATTGAAACAATTCTTGTAGATGTAGGGCATCTTCACCATAGCTAACAGATACATGAAATATACCATCAATCTCAGCTTGCATATAAAGATCCACTCCATCACGATCATATTTCAATGCCAAATAAAACTCCATTTCTTCTAACATCTTTTTTGAGGTTCGAATTACATAATGTCCCTTCTCATCTCTTCCATATTCAAATTCTGGTTCAAAATCATATTTTTGTTTAAAAGCTTCTTTTTGTTTTTCATTAATTTGCATACAAGTAGCTCGCTGTACAGTATCAATCATCTCATCAAACTTTTGAAGGTCCACCTCGTTTACCCCCTTATATATTTTTTATATAGTACTTGTGTTCCACTATTTTCTTCGCCATCCTTAATTAACTCTTCATACAATTCTTTCGCCAAACTTAAGCCTGGGACTGGTAATTGTAATTTTTCTGCTTCCTCTAAAGCAATTTTCATATCTTTCATAAAATGCTTTACATAAAATCCTGGCTCAAAGTCTCCTTTTAACATTCGAGGAGCTAAATTACTTAATGACCAGCTACCTGCTGCCCCTGTTGAAATACTCTCTAACACTTTATCTGGATTCAGTCCAGCCTTCTTCGCGTAAGCAACAGCTTCACATACTCCAATCATATTGGAAGCAATCGCAATTTGATTGCACATTTTTGTATGTTGTCCACTCCCAGCTGGTCCTTGTAATTGAATGTTTGTTCCTAACTTTTCAAGTAAAGGTAAGCATCTATCATATATTTCTTTCTCCCCACCTACCATAATTGCGAGTTTTGCTTCTTTCGCACCAACATCTCCTCCTGAGACAGGTGCATCTAACGTATATATATTTTTGCTTTTTGCAACTTCATTAATCCGTTTTGCTAAAGTAGGTGTAGATGTCGTAAAGTCAATTGCTATCATACCTTCTTTGGCATGTTCTATAATTCCTTCTATACCAAAATACACTTCTTCTACATCATGTGGATATCCAACCATTGTCATTACAATATCAACTTGCTTTACTAACTCTTTTGGCGTATTACACCAATTTGCACCATCTTGCACTAAAGAATCTGTTTTTGCTTTCGTTCTATTATATACATATACTTTATGACCATCTTGCATTAAGTGATAAACCATACTTTTTCCCATTACGCCAATACCAATGAAACCTATTGATAAAGTTTTATGTTCCATTTTCTCATCCCCTTTGTTCTAATAAATCATTTACCATCTTTCGGAACTCTTTATTAAAGTCATCATCCATACTATTTTTCACATTTGAAAATAAAATAACAAAAGTTCCTTTTTCTTTATTAAAATTATTGAAAGTGTTCCAACCAGATAATACACCATGATTATGAAAATAATCTGGATATATATAAAAACTAAATGCATATTTCCGTTCTGCTGAAGGTGAAAACATTGCTTGTATACTTTGTTCAGAAAGAAGTTTTCCATTTATAATTGCTTCGTCTAATTTCTTCATATCTCCAACTGTCGTATACATCTCACCACAACCATATAGCCAATCCATGCCTAACTTCTGCGCTGGTACAAGCTCTTGATCTTTTTTCACATAACCCTTTGTAAAATTTTTATCTCCAGGTACCATATTTCCCATACCGGATTCATGCATATCTGCTTTTACAAATATGTTTTCTTTTATGTAATCTCCTAAAGGTTTTTTCGATATATGTTCTATTATATAAGCAAGCACCATATAATTATAATCTGTATATCTCCAACCTGTTCCTGCAGGAAATTCTAAATTTTGACGTCCAATCCAATTAATTAATTGTAAGCGGGAAGCCGCATTAATATTGCCTTTTGCGTGTTCAGGTAAACCAGAGGTATGCGTTAATAAATGATATAGCGTAATATTTTTATTCTCCGGAAATGAAGGAATATATTTATTTACATTATCTTGAATATTCAATTTCCCTTGTTCTTGCAGCTGTAAAATAGATGTGGCAACGACTGTTTTCGTAATAGAACCGATACGATATTTTGTTTGAGGCGTATTTTCTATTTTATTTTGAACATCAGCATACCCATATCCTTTATTCAATATAACATGCTCTTTATCTGTTACCAAAACTGTTCCATTGAATTGCTTTCCGACTAAATATTGATCTAATTTTTGAGATATGCTAGCATAATCAATTTGTTGCTCTTCTTTTTCTTCTATATTCCCTTGTACTTCCGATTCAATAGTAGGATTCACTTTAGTTGTTAATACAGTGTTTTCCTTTATATTGGGGCTAACAAGAAAATAGTATACTCCGCCGCCAACTATAGCAGACAGTGAAGCCACCACCATTACTTTTTTTATCATATTGATCCTCCATAATTCCTTCGCTAAAAATTGTCCCCCTATTCTATTATCAAACAATAAAAAAAAATCGCAACAATTTGTTGCGAAAAATCACATTTTTTCTTTTCTATACACACATACTTGATTCTTTCCATTTTTTTTCGCTTCATATAATGCAATATCCGCTCGTTGCATTAATTCTTCTCTTGTAGTTCCTTGTTCATATAACGCAACCCCAAAGCTAGCTGTTAACTTCGAAATTCCAGTGAATTGCTTTGTTTCAATGAAGAATCGTAATGATTCCGCAACTTGAAATGCTTCCTTTTCTACTGTATTTGTCACTAATATAATGAATTCTTCCCCTCCCCATCTTGCAAATACATGTTGCTGCTCCACTTTAGATTTCATAAGCTCTGCAAGTTGTATTAATGCCAAATCGCCAAAATCATGACCATATGTGTCATTAACTGTTTTAAAATTATCTATATCAAATAAAATAATTGCTATTTTCTCATCATTACGTATTACCTTTTCCCATTCTACCTCTAGTATTTGTTGAAACTTTAAACGATTATAAATCTCTGTCAATGAATCTATCATAGCAAGTCTTTCTTGTTCTTGATAGATTTCATCTAATTCTGTAATTTCCGTGCACTTTACAATAAATCTTGATAAATCTTCTGGCAATGGTGTCGCACGTAATAGAAAAGTAGATACTGCCCCTTCATAATTTGACATCTTAATTCTTCTACCGCTTGATAAAGTATCGTCTAGCCATGTTATATCATGCGTCGTCGAGTAGTATCCATTTTCTCTAATAAAATGTTCAGCAAATACTAAATGTTGCTCGCGATAGGCAAACAAATTTTCATATCCGAAAAACGTTAAAAAATTTGTATTACAATCAACAATTTCATCATCTTCTACTATAAATAATAAATCATTTTGAAAATCAAACATCGTTTGAAGCAGTTCCTGTTGTAAACTAACTTGCCTTACTAAAGAAAGTTGATACAAACTCTTATTCACTTCTTCTAACACTGCTTGCGGAGTTACAGGGGCTATTACAATATTACGTATTCCTAATGCAAGTACATCTGTAAATTCCTTTGTTATTTGTTGATCCCAAATGACAATGAATGTACTTTGCGAGGTATACATATTCTTTATATATTTTATTTGAGAATAATCTGTTACATACATAATTATAATGTGCGGTTTCGTTCTTTGAAATAATAGTTCGCCCTCTTCAAAACTATTTGCTATAAACATACATTTTGGATGGATATTTTCTATCGTTTGTTGATGTTTACATCCATTTTCTATATAAAGGACATTTAACTGCAGATCTTGTAACACATTTTGGAAAACCGTATTCTCTAATAAAAAATGTAGTATGTTCATCACTAGTCTTCACTCACTTCATATATCTTGTTCTACTGAATTCCTCACAAACATTTTTAAAAGACTGTTCTCCAATAAACTTTAATTTGTGAGAAATACATATTAACAAGCTAATTGAGAATGTTATCTTCCCTTTTCACTCTATAAATTCCTTTTTTAGTGTATGATTATAGGAATTATATCGTTTGTATGAATGCCCTAGCTTATTCCTTAAAACTTGACAATTAAAATAAAGATATTATATTCTTAAATTCGATAACTTACAAAATGTAAGTAATATACATTGCGTTTTCCCGATAATTTTATATACAATTTGGAGGATATATTATGACAAACGACAACTTTTTTAACGTTCTATATGAACGCACATCTACACGTGCATTCAACCCAAATAAAGAAATCTCATCTACAGAATTACATGAGATTTTAAAAGCAGCAGCACAAGCACCTTCCGCTTGGAACTTACAACACTGGAAATTCCTTGTTTTTCAAGGTGAAGATGTACAAAAACGATTACACCCAATAGCTTATAACCAACAACAAATTCTTGATGCTTCTGCAGTAGTCGCTATTTTAGGTGATTTAGAAGCTTATAAAAATGTTGAGCCAGTATATGGTCCAATTGTAGAACAAGGATTTATGAAAGAAGAAGCAAAAGAACGCTTAGCTAAAAATATTGAATCTGCATATGCTCGTGAACAATTCCCAAGAGATGCTGCCTTTTCAAATGCATCTTTAGCAGCAATGCAACTTATGCTTGCAGCTAAAGCAACTGGTTGGGATACTTGTGCTATTGGTGGCTTCAATCCACAAGCACTGACAGACGAATTTAACGTTTCATCTCGTTACGTTCCAATTATGCTTATTACAATTGGTGAATCAACTTTAAAAGGCCACCCTGCACCTCGCATGAGCGTAGAGCAAGTAAGCGAGTGGGCAAAATAATAAAAAACGAAGGCAACTACATTGCCTTCGTTTTTTTATTCCCTGTCATACTTTTGTAATATTACTACAAATCATTCGACATTTATACTTATGGAAAAGTATATTCTATTCCCTTCTCATAAATAAACGTGACGTTTCATGTCGAATTTTGTTAAGGCGTTGAAATATACCCGTGTATTTTTGTTACAATTGTGATACAATGATAACAAATAGATAACAAGAGAGGGATTTTCATTGAGTTCATACGGAAGCTTTATCGCACTTTTATGTTACATAGTAACTGTACTGCTTCTATATTTTATTGGTGATGCCGCAAACATCTCCATTTTACAATTTCCAAAAGAAGAAGCATTCCAATTAGAATCAGAAAAACATACTGCACGATCCATTGTACCACTACTCCTAGCTCTTCCTGTATATATCATCGTTTTATATAAAAGTAAAAAAGTGTAAAGGCTACCCATTTCATTTATTTCGGTGGTTTTTACATTTTTTTGTTATATTCCACCTATTTTAAACATCATTCCATACTAAACACCCAGCTAGTCATTTAAAATGAGAAAATCCCCTAGAAAAAATTCCACTCTCTGTCCAGTCACTAACTACCGAACTTACATAGATTATAAGTGTGAAGGGGGTGATGAGGATTATGTTTGGATCATTTGGATGCTGTGATAACTTTAGAGAATGTCATCATCATGAAAGAGAGCGCGACCATCGCGAGAAAGAGAGAGAGAGAGAGGTTAGACCACAACAACCAGCTGTATGTAACGTACTTGCTAGCATTTCAGTTGGAACAGAACTTTCTCTTTTAAGCATTAGAGGTAATGGTACTTTCAACAATGTAATTTTTGAAGGTTTCGCTAACGGTGTTGCTCTTTTCTCTGCTTTAGCTCGTAATGACAAAGACAACAAAGATAACAATAAAGACGATAAGAACAATCAAAATCGAAATACTTTTACTGGTATTTTACGTGTATGCCCAACTGATATCGTTGCAATCGCTATCTAATTCTGTCTCTTATCCTCGATAGTAAGCAAATAAGATTTACTTTTCTCATAGAAAAAACCTGAGACCGATTTCAAATCGACTCAGGTTTTTTTATTAATTAGATGCTTTTAACCAGTTCAACAACTTCTTCAGCAGTTGACATCATTAATGCTTTTTCTGCTAATGTTTCCATTTCTGCTTTTGACAACTTGCTTAGCTGTGTTCTTGCAGGAAGAATAGATGTTGCACTCATACTGAACTCATCTAACCCTAATCCTAATAGTAATGGGATAGCAAGTGAATCGCCCGCCATCTCACCACACATACCAGCCCATTTTCCTTCTTTATGAGCAGCATCGATAACCATTTTTACAAGACGTAAAATAGATGGGTTATATGGTTGGTATAAGTATGATACTTGTTCGTTCATACGGTCTGCAGCCATTGTGTATTGGATTAAATCATTTGTTCCGATAGAGAAGAAGTCAACTTCTTTCGCGAATTGATCTGCTAATACTGCTGAAGCTGGGATTTCAACCATCATACCAACTTCAATAGAATCAGAAACAGTTGTACCCGCTTCTACAAGTTTCGCTTTCTCTTCTAATAAAATTGCTTTCGCTTGACGGAACTCATCAAGAGTTGCAATCATTGGGAACATAATTTTTAAGTTACCGTATACGCTAGCACGAAGTAATGCACGAAGTTGTGTACGGAACACATCTTGCTCATCAAGACATAAGCGAATTGCACGATATCCTAAGAATGGATTCATTTCTTTTGGTAAATGTAAGTATGGAAGCTCTTTATCTCCACCGATATCAAGTGTACGAACAACGACTGGTTGACCTTCTTTTACACCTTCAAGAACTGCTTTATACGCTTCGAACTGCTCTTCTTCTGTTGGAAGATTGTCACGGCCCATGTATAAGAATTCTGTACGGTATAAGCCAACGCCTTCTCCGCCATTATCGATAATACCTTGTACATCATTTGGTGTTCCGATATTTGCAACAAGCTCAACGTGATGTCCGTCACTTGTTACAGTAGCTTGGTCTTTTAATTTAGCCCATTCAGCTTTTTGCTCTTCAAATTTCGCTTTCTTTTCTTCAAACGAACGAAGAGTTTCTTCTGATGGGTTTACAATTACTTCTCCATCTAAACCGTCAATGATAACGATATCGCCATTTTGGATTTTCTCCATAACAACTTTTGTACCAACAACAGCTGGAATTTCCATAGAACGAGCCATAATTGCTGAGTGAGATGTACGTCCACCGATATCAGTAGTGAAACCTTTTGCATACTTACGGTTTAACTGAGCTGTATCAGATGGTGTTAAATCTTCAGCAATGATGATTACCTCTTCAGAAATTGTACCAGGATTTGAGAAGTTAATTCCTAGTAAATGTGCAAGAACGCGTTTTGTTACGTCACGAATGTCCGCAGCACGTTCTTTCATATATTCGTTATCCATGTTTTCAAACATAGAAATAAACATTGATGCAACTTCATCCATTGCAAATTCAGCATTTACTTTTTCGCTATTTACTTTATCTTTTACTGGGTTTACTAGTTCTGGATCATTTAACACTAATAAATGTGCTTCAAAGATTGCAGCTTTGTCAGCACCTAGCTCAGCAAATGCGTGGTCCTTAATAGCTTCTAATTCAGTTTTTGCTTTCTCAAGCGCAGCGTCTAAGCGTGCAATTTCTGCAGCTTCGTTTGTAATTGATTTCTTTTCGATGTTAAATTCAGGATTTTCAAGTCTGAAAGCCTTTGCAATAGCAATCCCACTTGATGCAGCGATCCCTTGAATGTTAAGAGTCATTATTCTCCTAATCCTTCGTTTTTCATAGTTTCTTCGATAGCTGCTAGTGCTTGAGCTGCATCATCACCATTTGCAGTGATTTTAATTTCTGCGTTTTGTTGAATGCCTAAAGACATAACGCCCATGATTGATTTTAAGTTAACGTTCTTTCCGTTATACTCTAAGTTAATATCAGAACCGAATTTGCTTGCAGTGTTTACAAGTAGAGTTGCTGGACGAGCATGAATTCCTGAGTCGCTAGTTACTTTAAAGATTTTTTCCATGATAATTTATCTCCTTTAAATTACAGTATTTTTTAGTTGTATAGACGTGAGTACTACATCATCTATTGTATATAATAGGCGATGTTCGGTCAACCACATCGCCTATTATAATTATAAACATTTTGCGTCAAATTCCTACTGAATGTCAATAATAGCGGTTTCGCCCTTCTTAACATTTCCATCTTTTTTCAATTCGACTTGTTGCCCTTGTTGTAAGTTTGTAAAGACAATTGGTGTAATGATAGATGGTGCATTTTCTTTTACAAATGCAAGATCTACTTTTAATAATGGTTGGCCTTGTTTCACCTTGTCGCCTTGTGCTACAAGCGCTTCAAAACCTTCACCATTTAATTTTACAGTATCAATACCGAAGTGAATTAAAATTTCTTTTCCGCCTTCAGATTGAATACCAATCGCATGTTTTGTAGGGAATACATTGACAATCTCACCGTTCACTGGAGAAACTACTGTTCCTTCAGTTGGCTCAATTGCAAATCCGTCTCCCATCATTTTTCCTGAGAATACTTGGTCAGGTACTTCTGTAATTGGTAAGATTTTTCCTTCGATTGGTGATACAATTGTTTCATTTTCATCAACTTTTTGAGGAGTTTCTTCCACTTTTACAGGTTCTTCTTTTTCAACATGAGGTGTACGACCTGACATAATATCATGAATTTGTGATTTTAATGTGTCAGATTTCGGTCCGAAAATAGCTTGAATGTTATTTCCAACTTCAAGTACACCAGCTGCTCCAAGTTCTTTTAAGCGGTCTTTGTTTACATTCTTTTGTTCGTTAACTTGAACACGTAAACGAGTAATACAAGCATCTAAAGAAGCAATGTTTTCTTTACCACCAAGTGCTACTAATACTTCACGAGGGAGTTCGCCTGCTTCTGCTTTTCCTGCGCCGTCATTTGCATTTGCCACTTCACGACCAGGTGTTTTTAGATTCCATTTACGAATTGCAAAGCGGAATCCGAAGTAGTAAATAACTGCTAGTACAAGACCAACAATAATTACCCACCACCATGCTGTACGGCCTGGTAGTACACCGAATAATAGGAAGTCAATTAAACCACCAGAGAATGTCATACCAATTTTAACACCTAAAATTTGCATTGTCATAAATGATAGACCAGCAAATACAGCGTGAATTCCGAATAATACTGGCGCTACGAATAAGAATGAAAATTCAAGTGGCTCTGTAATACCTGTTAAGAAAGATGTTAATGCTGCAGAACCTAAAATACCTGCTGCTAATTTTTTATTTTCTGGACGTGCTTCATGGTACATTGCTAAAGCTGCTGCTGGAAGACCGAACATCATGAACGGATACTTACCAGTTGTAAATGTCCCTGCTGTTAATTCTACACCGTCTTTTAACTGTGCCATAAAGATTTTTTGGTCACCACGGATTAATTCGCCAGCTGCATTTGTATACTGACCGAATTCGAACCAGAACGGTGAATAGAAAATGTGATGTAATCCAAATGGAATTAATGAACGTTCAATTAAACCGAATATAAATGCTGCAATTGTTCTATTTGCATCAATCATTTGATGTGAGAACGTGTTTAAGCCACCTTGAATGTATGGCCAAACGAAGCACATGATAATACCTACTATTAAAGAGAATGTTGCAGTTGCAATCGGTACGAAACGCTTACCTGCAAAGAAACCTAAGTATGATGGTAATTCAATATTGAAGTATTTATTATAGCAATATGCCGCTACTATACCGACGATAATACCACCAAATACCCCTGTTTGTAGCGTTGGAATACCTAATACGTTTGCATACGCTGGATCTGCAAATCCAATTTTTACTGGGTCTGCTCCAGAACTTGTTACTTTCACTAGCTTATCTACTTCTAAGAACACACTCATCGTTTTGTTCATAATTAAGTAGCCGACGAATGCTGCTAAACCAGCTACTCCGTCTCCACCAGCTAAACCAATTGCTACCCCAACTGCGAATAATAATGCAAGGTTAGCGAAAATAATATCACCAGATTGTTCCATAATTTTTGCAACCATTACGAACCAATCTGCTTTTAAAGCAGGAATAACATTTGTTAACTGTGGATTTTGAAATGCATTACCAAATCCAAGTAAAATACCTGCCGCCGGTAAAATCGCTACTGGAAGCATTAACGCTTTTCCGACTTTTTGAAGAACACCAAAGATCTTCTTAAACATGGAAACCCTTCCTCTCTTATCTATATTGATACCTTCCGACAAACGCCAAAAAGACATGAGGAAAAAAAGATAGAACGATAGCTATACAAAGGGTAGTATATCCCTTTCTCTAGCTTACATTCCTTACTTTTCTCCACTCATGCCTGATCGAATCAGTAACACGTGTCAAAAATAGGTTTACGTATAAGTTCACTATAATTAAGGCAAACGTTTTCGTTACTCACCTTAATGTGTTTGTCGAAATTTGTATAACTTTGCAATAGTTATTATACATAACTATTGTAAGCGATTCAATCATTTTTTTTAACGTTTTCATTTTAGACAAAAATATATGGCTTTTTACACATGCTCTGCCTTTACTAAGCGTTGCAAGTGCATCGTTAAATAAATACTTTCAGCTTCATATACAGGTAGTTGCAACTCTTTTTGCATGACCTTAACTAGCTTCCAAGCCAAGTTATAGCAAGCTGGATACTCCGCCTTTAATAAATCAGCAAAACTTTGCGATTCCTCTACTTTTTCTCCTTTTTTCACCCTCTCAATAGCATATTGAAGATGACGAATAAGACGTAAATAATGAATGCTCTCTTGATCTAATGTAATTTGTAAGTTTGTCTCAATTAAAGATACAAGTTGTGCAATGAGACGGGAGTTTTGATTAACTGAAGATAAATCAGAATTTGTAAGCGAACTGTAAATGTGAAGTGCAATAAAACCAATTTCTCCTTCTGGCAATGTAATTTGCAAACGAGAATTTAAAAGTTCTACAACACCTTCCGCAATTTCATATTCCTTTGGATAGAGCATTTTTGTTTCAACTAAAAAAGGGTTATCAATTGTAAGTCCTTGTTTTAACCTTTTAATCGCAAATGAAATATGATCTGTTAACGCAATATGAATATGTTCATTTAGTGGCGATTTCGCTTTCCCTTGAATGTACAGCATAATATCGTTCATCAATTCAATTAATTTTTCACTAATATGCGGCACTAATAATTTGTATTGTTCACGATCACGTTCATTTTTTAAGACAAACATCTTTTCGATTTGTTCTTGCTCCAATACATCTTTCGCTTTTTTCCCAAATCCAATTCCTTTACCAATCACTACTACTTCCTCGTGTTCCGGATGGCTAGCAATGATGACATTATTATTTAAAACTTTTTTAATTTCTAGATAATTACTCATATAACACCACCCTCGTACTTAAATAGCCTACTTTTATGTTACAGAATATTCTTCTTTGTCGTCAATGTAAAACATCTGCCATTTAATAAAAATTCATTTTTTAGACATGTTTATATATGATGCGTATAATGTAAGAGCAACTGTACATAGAAAGGAGATAACAGCATGATTAAAATGTTTGTAAGTGATATCGATGGTACAATGATGCAACACGGAGGTCTTATTGACGAACAAGATGTTGCGGCACTGCGCAGCCTTGCCGAGCAAAATGTTATTCTTTGCTTCGCTTCCGGAAGACTTGATAATGAAATTGCAGACTTAATGAAAGCTGTAAATACAAATTTTCATCGCATTAGTGTAAATGGTGTTTTTGTATATACACATGAAAATAAACAACTATTATCTGCAACTTTTGATTCCAGCATACTTCCCGATTTGTTAGCTATGACGAATGAAGATCCTTATTTCCGTTATGTAAGTGATGAGCATAATTATTACATTGAAGAGAAAACACCTTTCATTCAAGAACTTGAACAACAAGTAACTATGACTTCTGTTGAAGAACCAAACTTACTACAGAAGATTGATGATACAATTTTCCCAAATAAAATTTCTGTCGGTGGAACAAAGGAGAGCTTACAACTCCTTCAGAAAAAAATTGATGAAAAATTCCACGGGAAAGTTAGTACTTTCATCTCAGCAGAACAATGTTTAGATGTAATGCCACCGAATGTTAGTAAAGGCTCTGCCATTTCTGTTTTATTAAATGAGTTTCAAATAAAACCTGAGGAAATTGCTTGTATAGGGGATTCTTATAATGACATTCCTATGTTTTCTTTAACTCCTCACAGTTTTGCTATGTCGCAAGCAGATGATGCAGTAAAAAAACACGCTCACTATGTAGTAAATCACGTCAAAGATGCTGTTAACCACGTAATTGCTCATAATAAAAATACGACTCATTCCTTATAAGGATGAGTCGTATTTTTATTTCTTTACATGTTAACCATTTTCAATTCCACTGTACTTCACAAACTGAAATATACTATTTGTTACGTGCGATATTCGTAATAAATTTATAACGATCTCCACGATAAATACATTTCACGTACTCTAGCGGTATCTCACCTTCTGAATATGACCATTGACGCATTACAAGTACAGGCGCCTTTTTAGGAATATGCAGATGTTCAGCTTCATTTTCCGTCGCAACGGAAGCTTCAATTGACTGAGTAGCGCTAACAAGTTTAAAGCCCAGTTTTTTCTCTAAATGTTCATATAAAGATTGTTGCAATATCTCTTCGTTAATATCTTTTACAAGAGCTGGCGACAAATATGTCGTCTCAAAAGCAATCGGTTCATCATCAGCTAAGCGAATACGCCTCACTTCATAAACCGATTCCCCCTCCTGTATTCTCAACCGGTCTGCTATTTTAGCAGTAGCTGGAACTAGGCGGAAACTAAGTAATTGACTACTTGGGTTCATCCCACGAGAAATCATGTCTTCTGTGAATCCCGTCATTCCTTGCAATTTTTGTTCCACTTTCGGAAGTTGGACAAATGTTCCAATTCCACGCTTCCGATATAAATAGCCTTGTTCCACTAAATTATTAATCGCCTGTCTGATTGTCATTCGACTCACTTCGAACTTATCACAAAGTTCATTCTCAGATGGGATTTTATCTCCCGGCTTCCATTCGCCGTCCTCAATTAGCTGTTTCACCCACTCTTGAATCTGATAATAGATCGGAAATGGTGAATACTTGTCGATGTTCATCAGCAATCGCCTCACTGCATAAAGATAGAGCTTCTTGATCAGCGATTACGGTTACATTCGGATGACGTTGTAAAACTGTAGCCGGACACTCTTCACTATATTCACCTTGCAATAATTCTTTAACAGCTTCTGCCTTTTTAGAACCCATAGCAACAAGTAGAACTTGTTTCGCTTTCATAATGCTTCCAATTCCCATTGTAATCGCATGAGTTGGCACATCTTCTTCTTTTTCGAAGAATCGAAGGTTTGCTTGGCGTGTAGATTCTGTTAATTCAACAATGTTTGTTGGAGAATTAAACGGTGTTCCTGGCTCATTAAATCCGATGTGACCGTTTTCACCGATTCCAAGAATCTGTAGGTCAACTGGGTTAGCAGCTAGAATGCTCTCGTAACGTTTGCACTCTTCCTCTAAATCACTTGCCATCCCGTTTGGTACATAAGTTTGTTTAAATGGAAGATGATCAAACAACTGTTCTTGCATGAAATAGTGATAGCTGTTTTTATCTTCATGTGGTAAATTTACGTACTCATCTAAGTTTACAGTGGTTACACGGCTTGTATCAAGTTTATTTTTTCGCATTTCTGCATAAATACCTAATGGAGAGCTTCCTGTAGCCATTCCTAATGTTGGATTTTCTTTTGTTTTTACAACTTCTTCAATTAATTTATAACCTGCTTCTGCTAATTCTTCTGGAGTTTTTACAACAAGAATATTCATTTAATTACTTCCCTTCCTTCATATGAATTCCTAAACGAACCGTATCATATACATGTAAATCTTCATTCATCACAACAAAGTCTGCATCTTTTCCTACCGCTAATGCACCTTTATTATTTAATCCAAACTCTTCTGCTTGGTTAACTGATGTCATAAGTACTGCATCTTCGATTGAACAACCTGTAAATTCAATTACATTTCGGAAAGCTTGATCCATTTTTAGAATACTACCAGCTAACGTTCCATCTTCTAATCGAGCACTACCATCTTTTACATGTACTGGCTGTCCGCCAAGCTCATATAATCCATCTTCAAGACCTTTTGCACGCATTGCGTCAGTAATAACACTTACTTTTTTCGGTCCTTTTAACTTATATGCTAATTTCACCATGTCAGGGTGAATATGAATACCATCTGTAATTACTTCAACCATTACATCTGGATTTAATAACACATGACCCACAACTCCTGGTTCACGGTGATGTAATCCACGCATTTGATTGTATAAATGTGTCGCATGTGTAATCTTTCTATTTTTTAGTTGCGCATCAATTGCATCTGTATGTCCCATTGTGCCAACTACACCAGTTTCAGCAAGATATTGTTCAAACTCTAATGCTCCCTCTTCTTCTGGTGCATATGTTACTAATTTAATTAAGTTCCCACTTGCTTCTTGCCATTGTTTAAATTGCTCAATATTTGCAGGAACGATATGTTCAAGTGGCTGTGCACCTGCACGTTTCTTTGAAACATAAGGTCCTTCTAAATGAATATATTCGAAATGCGCTCCTTTTTCTTTTGCTTCTTTCGCAGCAGTTAACGCTGCTTCAATTGCCTCTGGAGCTTGTGTCATTGTTGTTGGGAAGTAAGTTGTAACCCCTTCTTTTAACATTTCTTTACCTAGAGTTACTAACCCATCGCTATTTGCATCCATCGCATCAATATCGTATCCACCATGAATATGAACATCGATCATACCTGGAATTATAATCTTCCCTGTAGCATCAAAAACAGTTTCATTTTCTTGTGGTACATATTGAGCCATCAAACCAATTTCTTTAATGGTTTCTGCGTAACGAATAAATCCGTTTTCCACTATTTCTTGACCTGTGTAAATTTTGGCATTGATGACAATTTGCGTTTTCATTTTCATCGATCCTTTCCCATGAATTACCTACTTGTTATTATTACCTTATTCGCCTAGTTCCATCTTAATATACGCACGAGTAGTTGTCTATACATTCTAATGAAATTTCCTTTTTATTCAACAGAAAAGGAAATTTCTTACGTCTCTTATAATTATAATATATATTATTCATTTTTCCAAAAAGGGACAGTATCGCCCCCTAATATAGAAATCACTTCAACAATGGCATTAATCCGCTAGATTCTAACATAATATGTTCACCATCTGTTTCCATTTCTACTGTACGTTTATTCGTTCTATATACCATTATACCGTGCCTTTTTAAGCGTTTCACTACACTTTGGTGAGGATGTCCATACGGATTATTACTCCCGTACGATAGAATAGCAAACTGCGGTTCCACTTTTTTTATAAACGTTTCACTTGTTGAAGTATATGAGCCATGATGCCCCACTTTTAACACATCTGCATGGACATCAAATTGTTTTAATATTTCATGTTCTGTCCGTACATCCGCGTCACCCATTAATAAAAAATCCGCTTTTCCATATCGCACCTTTAAAACAATTGAGGATTCATTATTTTCATCTTTTGATTTCCCGTTGTTTAATACTTGTATAGAAACATGTGGATCCAGCGGTATATATTGTCCTTCCTTTACTGAAACGAAAGGTATCCCTCTTTTTTTTATATTATTCCGATACGTATGATAAGTAAGAGAACTATATGTTTTTCCGCTATCTAGTATAAGCGATACCGGCATTTGCTCTACAATTGGAATTAACCCCCCTATATGATCCATATCGGGATGCGTACTGACAATTACATCTAAATGATTAATCCCTTTCTCAATTAATTTCTGAATAATAACCTCTCCTGCTTCATAAGGTCCTCCATCAATTAACATTGTTTGTCCATTTGGCATTATAATAAGTGTTGCGTCACCTTGCCCCACTTTTAAAAAGCTCACTTTCATTTTACTAAGATGTTGCCGATGCATATGTAAAGGAGACGTAGTATGAATGGACATCATATACCTTTTAGCTGATGCGCTATTTAAAGAAAAACATAATAAAACAGAAACTAATAATAAAATAATCCGCATACCTCTCATAACTCGTCTCCTTTTTTCATTTAGTATGGCACTGTAAATAATTGATATACAAAAAAAGCTTAGCAAAATGCTAAGCTTTTATTTCGATATCTCTTGTAAGGAACCGAAGAATAAATCTGCTTCATTCATTTGTTCATTCTCTTCAGAAAGCGGTGGTAAATCATCTAATGTTTTCAATCCAAATGTGTCTAAAAATTCTTTTGTTGTTCCGTATAAAATAGGACGCCCTGGTCCTTCTGCTCTTCCCATTTCTTTTATAAGTAAATGTGAAACCAACGTTTGTAACGCCTTATCAGTTTTAACTCCTCTAATCTCTTCCATTTCAGTCCTTGTGATTGGTTGGCGATATGCAACAATCGCTAACGTTTCGAGGGCAGCTTGTGAGAGTGAAGCAGCTGTTGGTGTATCTATTAATTTTTGATAATATGAAGCATGTTCTTTCTTTGTAGCAAAACGATATACTTTTGCATACTGTACAATTTGCAAACCACGGTTTGCACCTTCACATTCTTGTTGCATTTCTTCTAAAATATTAATTGCTTCATTCATTTCAATTTCAAGAACTTTCGCTATTTGTTCTGGATAAATCCCTTCATCACCAGAAACAAATAAAAGGCCTTCAATAATTGACTTTTGTTCTTTCCTATCCATTTCACGAGCTCCTTCCTTCTATTTTCTCATAAAAATACACATCAAAAAACCGAATCACAATTAATGCGTTCGGTTCAATATTTTTTCTCTTGTTCCAAACGATACATTAAAACATAGCATGAGATAAAATGTTGCTATCCCATTTTCACATACTGGCTCTATGCAGATTTATTAGAGCTTGATACGAAAATTTCATCAAAATTATGTTCTTGCTCAATTATGATTTGTTGGTTTTTCATAAGTTCCAGAACTGCTAAAAATGTTACAACCATTATTTCACGTTCATCATCAACAAACAAATCATAAAAACTTTGGCGACCACCCTTTATTTTTAACTGTTTTAAAATATCAGTCATTCGCTGTTCAATTGGTATTTCTTGACGAGTAATACGTGTTGTTACAGGTTTTTTTGCCTTTTTACGGCGCATTAATTTTTGAAATGCTGCTAGCATATCATATAACGTAACATCAAGAGGTAAGCTTGTCTCCTCTTCTTGTTGCAACGATGTAAAGTCAATTGGTGGACGTGTATATAGCTGTGCTCTTTCTTGTTCTCTTTCTTTTAACTCAGTAGCAACTTGCTTATATTTCTTATATTCAATTAACCTCTCCATCAATTCTTGACGAGGATCATCTATAAAATCATCACCGTTATCAAGTACATCTTCTTCATGTTTCGGCAACAACATCTTACTTTTAATTTGTAATAACGTTGCAGCCATTACTAAATACTCACTTGCAACATCTAATTGAAGTTCTTTCATCGTATGCACATAAGATAAATATTGCTCTGTAATATCTGCTACAGGAATATTATATATATCAATTTCATAACGATGTATTAAATGTAACAATAGATCTAACGGCCCTTCAAAAGCCTCTACTTTAAAATTATATTGCACAAAGCATCCCACCACATTTTTTCTATAACAACATAAGTATAGAGCATACTCATGTTCTATCCAACCTTTTTAAGAAATTTAATTAAAAATAGACCGATGCCTATGTCATCATGCCCACCACTTCATATGATAACAGTGTAGTAAGAACAATGTAGGAGGTCAAAAAACTATGGGTCACGTTGATTGTGGTTTTAGCGGTGGGTTCGCATTACTTGTTGTACTGTTTATTTTACTAATTATTGTAGGAGCAGCTTGCTTCTGCTAATATGAACAATAACGGCTAGGGGGAAACCTCCTAGTCGTTTATTGTTCATATTTCTATGATACACTTATATGTATAACCGTTAGATAGGAGCGAGAAAACATGTATCCTACCGAATACATACAATTTTTAATTCATTTCCATGGAGATTATGACTATTTTGAATGCCACGAAATACTAGAAGAGTATTGGAAGACAAAACCAAGAGGTAATCGTGATCATTACTTAGTTGGTCTCATTCAAATTGCAGTTTCTTTATACCACCAAAGACGTGCTAATTGGAATGGTTCTACAAAAATGATGAAAAGCGCAATTACAATTTTAGAAAAAAGCGGTGTGCCTTTACAACGTTTAGGAATTAATCAAGTACAACTTCTTTCCTTGCTCAATGAAAGATTGCAATCTATCCATAAAAAAGAACGTTTTGTACCTTTATTTTTACCCTTATCAGATTCATCGTTAGAGAAGCAGTGCATAGAGTTATGTCAAAAACAAAACCTCTCTTGGAAAGACTTGAATGCTATCCCAGGTGAATATATTATAAACAAGCACACTTTGCGTGATCGCACAGAGGTCATTACTGAACGAAACGAACAATTACAAAAAAGAAAGCAGAGATAATAAACTACTTATCTCTGCTTTCACGAATGTATATTTTGTTCTAGCCCTTTACATTTTTCGCAAAAACTTGCTGTTTGCTCATTTCCGCAAATTGTAAACTCAAGAAATTTACTCTTTAACTCTTGAACCATCTTCGTCCCAATCCCCACATGACGATGAGACGGGTTCACACTCAAATGCTGAATTTCTAATACTTGATTCTCTTTTTTTACAATCCCCATTATTCCAACAAAATCTTCATTTTCTTTCCACAAATACAATTGCCAATCATCTTTTGCTTCATATTCTTTCATTGTCAATTGTAATGTTTTCACATCTTTTTCAGTTGGCATAAACGAAAGAAGCCCCATTGCAATTTTTTCATAACTTTTTTTAAAACGAATTAACATAACCCTTATCCCTTCTTACAAAAGTTACAAACTAGTAATCCCCTCAATCACTCTTTTCATATCACATTCATTTTACAATATTTTCAACAGAGTGAGAAGAGTCTAAAACAACTTGATAATCATACAAAGCGAAAAGAAGAAAGTCAAATCTATGTTTCAGCACTATTCCTTTAATAAATAGAGTTAAAAAAAGAAAATTTTATATGGAATGGAAAGAAACATATCATTCAACAGCACTTCATTTATAGTTACTCTAAAGCAGCACAATTCTAGCAAAATTAATATAACAAAAAATATTTATTGAAACATATAATGTAATGTATTCTATGTAATTGGTTAAAGGTTTGTTCTCACAAACAATATATTTTAGCAACAATACTACTTGTATGATGAGCTGTAGAAGTAGTACTCAATCTCATTAAAAATAAAAAAGAGAGCAAAAGCTCTCTTTTTCCTTACCTTATTCTTCCCAAACTTTAACTTCTTTCATTACATCGCCTTGACGCATTTTTAATACTGTTTCAATACCGCTTGTTGCTTTACCGAATACAGTATGAACACCATCTAAATGCGGCTGTGGCTCATGAACGATAAAGAATTGGCTACCGCCTGTGTTACGGCCAGCGTGAGCCATAGAAAGTGATCCTACAAGGTGTCTATGAGGGTTTCCATCAGTTTCACATGGAATAGAGTAACCTGGGCCACCTGCACCTGTACCTGTTGGGTCTCCACCTTGGCTTACGAAGCCAGGAATAACACGGTGGAATGTAACACCGTCATAAAATCCTTGCTCTGCTAATTTTTTAAAGTTTTCTACTGTTTTCGGTGCTTCTTCTGGGAAAAATTCCAAGTCGATTTTTTCACCGTTTTCCATTAATATGTATCCTAAAGTTTTCATACGTATATGTCTCCTTTCAACTATCTCAGCACTATATTACCACATTCATGACTAGAAACAAAAAGAATCCGACAATCTAGATACTTCTTTTTTGAAATGTGGAAAAAGCTAGGTGACAAATAAGAAATATATACTATAATAACTTTGTTGCCCGAAAATTTTAGAAAGAGAAAGGGAGCGATTTTTCGTGAAAACGAAATTACTAGCTCTGCTATTAGCTGTAACGGTATTTATGATGCCAACAGCTTCGTTTGCAGACATCATCGAGGGAGAATCAATTGTTACATTAGGAGAGAACTTATCTGAACAACAAAAACAAGATCTGTTAAAAGAAATGAAAGCACCGAAAGATGCTACAATTATTACTGTATCTAATGCGGAAGAACATAAATTTCTAGAAGGCATTGTTCCAAAAGCACAAATTGGTACGAGAGCAATTTCTTCTTCTATGATTACATACACAAAACCAGGATCTGGTCTTATTGTACGATCAAAGAACATTAACTGGGTAACAGATGCAATGTACACTAACGCTTTGATTACAGCAGGTGTAAAAGATGCAGAAATTCAAATTACTGCACCTTTTAAAGTTTCAGGAACTGCAGCTTTAACTGGATTAATGAAAGCATACGAAACTGCGTCCAATAAACAAATTCCTGAAGAAGTTAAAAAAGTAGCGAATGAAGAAATGGTACAAACAGCCCAGCTTGGTGATAAAATTGGTGAAGAAAAAGCAGTTCAACTTGTTGCAAAAATTAAAGAAGAAATTGCAAAAGAACAGCCAAAAACAACAGAAGATTTACGTTCATTAATTAAAAAAATTGCTGATCAACTCGGCATTACATTGACAGATGAACAGTTAGATAACTTAGTATCGTTATTTGATAAAATGAAAAATCTTAATATCGATTGGAATCAAGTTGGTAGTCAATTAAACAAAGCAAAAGAACACGTTTCTGCCTTCTTAGGTTCTGAAGAAGGACAAAGTTTTCTAGATAAAGTGAAAGATTTCTTCTCAAGTATCATTGATTTTGTTAAATCTTTATTCAAGTAAAAAAGAAGCCCGCCAGTGACGGGCTTCTTTTTTATACAAGTAATGGTAATTTCATAACAGCCTCTTCAACCGAACGCACTATATGATTTGCTTTCTCCTTTACATATGGATGGGCATGATGAAGAGTAAATGAATGCGGGGTTACTTCAAACATAGAAATATCATTGAAAGAATCTCCAATACAAGCAACTTCATTTGCTTCAATTTGCAAATGGTCCATTAGTCGCTTTAGAGCACTCCCCTTACTCACGCCTCTTGGCATAATATCAACATAGCGTTTACCTGATATAAAAACTTCCGCTTCGCCTTGAAACGTATCTCGTAGCTCTTGATCTAATGTCACAATTTTCTCTTCTTCTCCAAAAACAAACAATTTTGCAGGGTGTACAGTCTTACCAAACTCTTCTTCTAACGCTTCAATTTCAGCGATATGCACGCCCATATACGCTTCAAAATTATGGTGATGTTCATTCTTCCTTTTTGTATATCGCTGCTCATTTGCACAAACAATATCCGCTAGTCCTTTTTTATGTATATATCGATATATTTCCTGGGCAACCACATTTTCAAAACTCGATTCATGAAATAAATTTCCATCCGGAAGCAACATTGTCGCTCCATTTAAGCCAGTTGTATAATATGGGAATGAAAACCTTTTTACAACTTCATCAATTCTGTGTGTAAAGCGGCCAGAGGCAAAACAAATATTTGTCCCTTTCTCAGCTAACCAACACAGCGCACGTTCATCTTCTTTTTGCATATGATTCACATCGTAAACGAGCGTGTCATCTAAATCACTTACAAATAATTTAATCATGTCCTCTTCCCCTTCCATACACAATATCTACTCTAAGTGTACACAAAAAATGTTTGATTTTTGTTAAAAAATAATAAATTTTTGCTAAAAAAAATAAACGGGTGTATAATCCCGTTTATTTTTGTCTTTTTACATTTTGAGGTCTTACAATACTTGGTCGTACTTTTAAACTAGACATCGTTGGACGGAGTAAAATTTTTGTTAATGCGCCCCAATCAAATGGTAAAAACGGCCATAAATAAGGTGTTTGTAAACTTTTTATAGACGTTAAAAATAAAATTAATATCGTCATACCAATTACAAATCCCATCTCATGGAAGAGACCTGTTAAAATAATAACAAACAATTTCCCAACCTTATTCCCTAATCCTAATTCATAACTCGGTGTTGCATATGCACCAATCATCGAAACTGCTACATACAAAATTACTTCTGGCACAAACAAACCTACATCAATTGCAATTTGACCAATTAATATAGCGGAAATCAACCCTGCTGCAGACGATAACGGCGTTGGAGTATGAATGGCTGCCATCCTTAAAAACTCAAGTCCGACCTCTGCCATTAACACCTGTAATAAAATTGGTAAATGCGTCATCTTAGTCGGTCCAATAAAAGCAAGATTTGCTGGCAAAAGAGTTGGATCAAATACAAACACTAACCAAAATGGTAATAAAAATAACGAGAATATAACACCTAAAAAGCGCACCCAGCGTAAAAATGTACCGACAGCTGGATTTTGTCTAAACTCTTCCGCGTGCTGTAAATGATGAAAATATGTTGTCGGTGTAATCATAGCACTTGGCGATGTGTCAACAAGTACTAACACATGTCCTTCTAGTAGATGATTTGCTGCTACATCTGGCCTTTCTGTATATCGAATAAGTGGAAATGGGTTATAGCTTTGCTTTACAACAAATTCTTCTACTGTTTTATCCGCCATCGTAATTCCATCTACATCGATGTTATTTAATTCTTGTTTTATAATCTTTACTAAATCTGGATTTGCAACATCTTGAACGTATGTAATGCAAATATCCGTTTGTGATCTATCTCCTACTCGAACCATTTCATTTCGAAGACGTGGATCTCGAATTCTTCTACGGATTAATGCTGTATTTACAACGATATTTTCAACAAATCCATCCCTTGCACCGCGTACTACCTTTTCGGTATCTGGTTCTGTCGGCGTTCGCCCTGGATAACTACGAACATCGATTGCAAACGCTTCCGTTTCACCTTCCACAAATATCACGATGAGTCCTGATAATACTTGGAGCATTACCTCATCCATCGTTTTCACTTTACTTACTTGTTGATGGATTAAGCGATTCTCTAAAAGCTTCACTGTATCTTCTTCTACATCCCTTATCTCATTTGTATCCACCGCTTCTTCTAAAATAGGGATAATATAATTTGTATCACAAAGTCCGTTTACAAATAACACACCAATTTCTTTATTCAAAATTTGAAATTTACGAATGCCAACATCGTATGTAACGCCTAGCCCAACTGTCTGCTTTAAATAATTTTCATTGTCACTTATGAAAGTTGATATAGGGATATCCACTTTTTTAGGCTTCGTCATAAAAACCACTCCTTTCCAAAATTAATTGAATTGCTTTCTTCGTAATAGGTGATCCCCTCTCCCATTCATCATTTCCACACATCTTACCAATGTCACCGACTCCAACGATGACAGGAACATTCAAGTCATCTAAACAATAAATTGTATCTCCGCTAATTCTGCCAATTTCGCCATCTGGAAGTCCAAATTTATCAACACCGTATTCGGTTAAATTCCCATTCCGATCTACACTTACATCTACACGTGCCCATTCCCAATGATGCGTATTAGACGCTACCGCTAAAATACCGAGCACATCAATTTGTTTATGGGTAGCCACATATTTTAAAGCCTTTTCACCAGATCCTTCTCCAATAAATCCACTGTCATCAAACATGACAAATACAGGGTCATATGGCGTTTGCATAATAAGCTCAACAACTTTTTTCCCTGTCAATTTGGTTGGATTACTTTGTGATGCTGAAATACACCTTCCCCCAAATTCCTTCGTTAAAAGCTCAATTGTCCGCTTTGCATATTCATCTCCATCTGTGACCAAAACAACCCTTCGTCTCATTTGATTTATCCTTTCGGTTTACATATAAGTGCTATAAAAAACGAAAACAATATCGCTGCGGAAATGCCCGCAGACGTTAAACTAAACATGCCAATACCAATTCCTAAATATCCATGTTTTTCTGCTGCATGCATTGCTCCGTGCAATAGTGAATGTCCAAAACTTGTAATAGGGACTGTTGCTCCAGCACCTGCAAACTTTATTAGTTTATCGTACAATCCAAATCCATCTAAAATTGCTCCGATGACTACAAAAGTTGCCATTAAATGAGCTGGTGTTAACTTTACGAAATCTAACAATAGTTGCCCAATTAAACAAATAACTCCACCTACAAGAAATGCATATATAAAATCCACAATTCACTCTCCTTTAACTCTCTCAAATACGACACCATGTGCAATTGTTGGAATCGTTTCCTTCTGTTGCATCATCATCGGGCTTAATAATGCACCAGTCGCAACGACAAAAATTCGTTGTAAATTCCCTTTTTGCATCTCGTGTAATAAATGACCATATGTGACAACTGCTGAACAAGCGCAACCACTACCACCTGCAAACACTTCTTCTTGACTTGATTCATAAATCATCAATCCACAATCATTGTATATATGCCCAAGATCATAACCTTCCTCAAGTAAAAGTTGTTTCGCAATCGGCGTCCCAACAGCTGATAAATCACCCGTAACAATCAAATCATAATCATCGGCACTTCTTCTTAAATCTTCAAAATGTTGTTGAATTGTATGAGCTGCTGCTGGAGCCATCGCTGCCCCCATATCCAAAGGATTTGTAATTCCTAAATCTTGCACTTTTCCAATTGTAGCCGACGTAATTTTAATTGCACTTTTTTCATTGCTAATTAATATAGATCCTGCACCAGTCACAGTTGAATTTGCTGTCCCTGGCTTTTGTCCACCGTACTCTGTTGGATAGCGAAATTGTCTTTCAGCCGTTGCATTATGACTACTTACTGTAGCTAAGACACGATTTGCAAATCCACCGTCTATAAAAGCTGAGCCAACTGCTAAAGTCTCCATAGACGTCGCACAAGCGCTAAACATTCCTAAAAAAGGAATGCCCCACTTACGCGCAACATAATTTGCTGTCACTGTTTGATCTAATAAATCTCCCGCTAAAAAGAAATCAATTTGCGATGTTTTTATATTCCCTTTTTGCACTGCTTGTTGAATTGAGTCTGACATTAATCTTCGTTCGGCAAGCTCCCAATTTTCTTCTCCACAATGCAAGTCACCATATGAAATATCAAATTTTTTCCCAAGAGGGCCCTCAGCTTCTTTCGGACCGACAGCAGTACCCGTTGCATTCACATATATATCATTTTGAAATACCCACGTTTGTTTTCCGGTCAACCTCATACTAGCCCTCCTTTAAGACATAAAAATTTTAAAGGTATACCTTATTAACCCAATGATATATGCACCAACAACCCCAAATACAATCACACTTCCTGCCAGTTTAAACATATTTGTAGCAATCCCTAGAACAACCCCTTCGCTCTTATGTTCTAAGGCAGCGCTCGCCATAGAATTTGCAAATCCTGTTACCGGTACCGCTGATCCTGCTCCAGCAAATTGACCGATTTTATCATATACACCACACCCTGTTAAAATCGCGGATAATAAAACAAGGGTTGCAACAGTTGGGTTTCCTGCCTCTTGTTCACTGAAGTGAAAATAATGTATATAAAATTTCATCAATACTTCTCCAACTGTGCAAATGAGTCCACCTACAAGAAATGCTTTGATACAATTTAGTAAATAGTTTGGCTTTGGATGATACTCCTTCACTTTATTTATGTAATCATCCTTCAATTTCTGACTTGTCATTTATATACTGCCTCCTACTTTACGAAATAAATCCAGTGAAACAACGATCCTATTACTTTCCCAAGTACAAGAGCAACGAGTAAAACAATAATCTTCCCCTCTACCCCTACTCGTTTCGCTAAAATAGGCAGAACATTTAACACCTCTGTTAATGCCGCAGCAAGCATTCCGATGAATGTGCCACAAAATATCCCTAATATAACGAGCCAATACTGCGACGTTTGAAATGTAATGTTTTTCAAACTGCACCAAGCCCCTGTTAAAGTACCTGCAATGACTGCCCACTCAAAATATTGAATATGCTTTCCACTTCTCGTTAATTGGGCTAAACGGGGGATTATACCAAGTACAGCTAAAAATGCGACATATCCGCTACCTACCGCAATCCCTCCAGCTAAACCAATTAAAATAACAAATCCAGACTCAATCATCGGCAAGTTGTTTCATATTATCCTTGTTTTCATTAACGATTACATACTGATCAAGTGACTGTTGGTATTGAAACATCTCAACTTCTAACGGACTCGGCTCTTCATTAATTCGCTTTTGAAATACATGATTAAAAAATAAAACCATCCCTAAGCCAAGACCTAAAGAATAAGGGATTTGAAATAAAAGTGGTTGCGCATTAAATTCTCCAGTAATCATGTAATATAACCGTTGATGTACTTGTTGCATACTTACATCTTCATGGAAATAAATGATCGCAAGGGCCGCTCCAATGAACAGTAACAGCCATACAAGCCCGAAAAAAATTGGGTGTGTCTTCTTTTTTTCGTATATAATTTCAACAAGAGTTTGTCCAGAACCGAGTAAATTAATTTGTACATGAGATGCTTTCTGTTGAATAATCTCAATTACTTTCATAACATCAATTACAACATGCGTCTTATCATGCGCTGTTATTTTGTAAACTATCTCATTTTGTAACAACTCAACTACGGAAGAATCTCCGGCAAGTTGAGCAACATCGCCCAGCTTTACTTCATAAGTAGGAGAAACTTTTAAACGATTGCGCATTTTAATATAAATCGTTTGTTCCAACTTTCATTCACCCCTTCACTCTTCCTCGTAGTTGTAGTATGGTTATTGAATTTTTTTCTAATACAATTTTTTCATAAAAAAACATCTGCACCATTTCGGTACAGATGTTTTTTACTTATGCCTTTTTCTTAAATAAGTTTACAATACTTAATGCAAGCCCTCCCCAAATGACTACTATTCCAATAACCATCATCATAATCGCTGATCCACTCATTATGAAACACCTCGATCTTTCCATTCTTTTTCAAGCTTGGCAGAATCCGAATGAATTTGTGCATCCCATTTTTTCAGGCCAATGATTATTGCAACTATGAGGAATGCTGCTGCTATCGACCAACCATACGTTACAACAAACTCAGTCGGATAATCTCCGTAGTTCTTTTTAATATTTTGGATTGTACCATCAATTAGCATATACCCTAACATAAGCGGAGTAATAACGAGTAAACTCACTCTCCAAAACGTTCCTAATTTAATATCAGATACAAAGTTTGCATGATTTTGATAAACTGGTAAACGGCGTAAAATGAGCCCTATCGTAACTACTTCCGCAAGTGCAATTGTAATTAATCCGAAATTATTAGCGAAATAGTCGACAACATCTAAAAACATAAGTCCACCACGTGTTGCAAAAACAAGAGAAACTAACACGAGAAGGGTTCCCATAATTCCAATAGTTTTTTCCCGACTTAAACTGAATTTTTCAGATACAGCGGCAAAGCATACTTCCGCGAGTGAAATAAGTGATGTAATTCCAGCAACCGTTAACGATAAGAAAAATAAAACACCAAACAACGGTGACATCGGCAATTCATTAATAATTTGGGGAAATACTACGAACGCAAGCCCAACGCCAGCACTTGCTACTTTATCAACCGGTACTCCCATATTATTTGCCATAAATCCAAGAGCTGCAAAGACCCCAATACCTGCTAATAATTCAAATCCTGAGTTTGCAAATCCAGTAATAAAGGCATTATTTGTTGTATCCGAGTTTTTCGGTAAATAACTAGAATACGTAATCATAATTCCAAATGCTAAAGATAAACTAAAGAATATTTGACCGTAAGCAGCAAGCCATACTTTCCCATCAAAAATACGACTCCAATCTGGTTTAAAGAATGCATCTAGTCCTTGCATAGCACCTTCCATCGTCACTGCACGAACAACGATAATAAGGAACATAACAACTAATAAAGGAATAAATATACGGTTAACAACTTCGATTCCTTTTTTAACTCCTTTAAATGCAACGCCAAGCACAATAATCCAAACGAGAGCTAACGGAATTAATACTTCTGGTACAAGTCCTCCAAATTGTCCTGGCTTATCTGCAACATGTAAGTACTCTTTAAATAAAAATGATTGCGTGTCTTTTCCCCATGCTCCAGTAATTGCAAAGTATGTATACGATATAGACCAAGCAATAATCACTGCATAATATGTTGAAACAATAAATGTTACGCACATTTGCCACCATCCAATAAATTCTGCACGCGGGCTAATACGGAAAAATGTAAGTGGTGCTGAGCCACGATGACGATGACCAAGGGCAAACTCAAACGCTAACAATGAAATACCAGTCGTTAATAATGCAAATAAATACGGTAAAAAGAACGCTCCTCCTCCATTTTCATACGCTGTATAAGGAAAACGCCATATGTTTCCTAATCCAACGGCAGATCCGACCGCTGCGAAAATAAATCCAGCTCTCGTTCCCCATTGTTGCCTCGTTTCCATGTTTCCTTCCCCCTTTATGACAAGTTCATACTTGGATTATATTTTAAATTGACTAAATTATCAATAAATTCTGTTAATTTTTGTGAAAATTAACATCTCTCTCCTATTAACGGCATAAAAAAATCGAATAGACAATTATTCGTCTATTCGATCTTTCATCTGTTTTAATATTTTCTTTTCAAGTCTTGAAACTTGTACTTGCGAAATGCCTATGCGCTCGGCTACTTCTGACTGTGTTTGATCTTTATAGTAACGCAAGTATACAATTAAGCGCTCTCGTTCATCTAGTTCTCTAATCGCTTCTTTTAAAGCAATTTTATCGAACCATTTCGTTTCAGATTGATCTGCAATTTGATCTAAAATAGTGATTGGATCTCCATCGTTTTCATATACAGTTTCATGTATAGATGAAGGGGCCCGGCTCGCTTCTTGTGCTAGAACAACTTCCTCTGGCGTTAGTTCTAGTGCCTCTGCCACTTCATTAATCGTTGGAGCCCTTCCGAATTCTTTCGAAAGCTCATCTCTCATCTTTCTAATTTTGTTTCCTGTTTCTTTTAAAGACCTACTAACTTTCACTGATCCATCATCGCGTAAGAAACGTTGTATTTCACCAATAATCATTGGAACTGCATATGTTGAAAATTTCACGTCGAAAGATAAATCAAATTTATCTACCGATTTCAAGAGCCCAATACATCCAATTTGAAATAGGTCGTCTGGTTCGTATCCTCGATTAAGAAACCGCTGTACAACCGACCAAACGAGGCGCATATTACTTTGAACGATTGTATCTCTCGCTTGTTGATCTCCATCTTGACTTTTTTGAATTAACGCTTTTAGCTCGTGGTCCTTTAACTGAGGTTTCTTCTTCTCATTTTTGACCTCTATGTCCATAGGCTATTCTCCTTAATTGCATAGAGCGTTACTATTTGATAAGTATTTTGTCAAATGGATTGTTGTCCCGAAAGATTCGTTTGAAATAACTTCTACTTCATCCATAAAATTTTCCATGATAGTAAATCCCATTCCGGAACGCTCTAATTCAGGTTTAGTTGTAAAAAGGGGTTGTCTCGCTTCATCTAAGTTAAAGATTCCAATCCCTTCATCTCGAATCGTGAGTTTCACCATTGCTTCTTCCAAAATTACAGAAATATAAACAATACCTTCTGCATTTCCTTCGTATCCATGAATAATTGCATTTGTAACCGCTTCTGACACAACTGTTTTAATCTCCGTTAATTCTTCCATCGTTGGATCTAGTTGTGCAATGAAAGCCGCCACTGTAACGCGAGCGAATGATTCATTTTGACTTAATGCTGAAAATTGAAGGTTCATTTCATTTCTCATCTATGCCACCCCCAACGTCGCGAGCGCGTGCGCTTCACTTTCTTCTAAGCGAACGATTTTGAATAAGCCCGACATTTCAAATAAACGCTTAACAGGCGGTGAAATTGCACAAACAACCATTTCTCCACCTAATCCCTTTACGTGTTTATATCGGCCTAATATAACACCTAGACCAGAACTATCCATAAACGATAAGTTCTCTAGGCTCAAAACAATATGATGAACACCATGTGTCTCAATCATATCTGTTACTTTCGTTCGCAACTCTTCAGCCGTATGATGATCTAATTCACCCTCTAGTCTCACACATAGGACGTCACGTTTTACTTCTAATTGCATGGAAAGACTCACACGATTTCCTCCTTATGCTCAAACTTTACTTATTCACATACATAAAGATTTTCGTGATACAAAATAAGAATCCTTCCTGCTGACAAAAGAAGAACTATTTCGTCATAAAGTGAAACCTTTCAGCATTATTCACTTACATACGAATAGAAAAGCGGCAAAATATTTGCCGCTATTTTGATGTTGAAAACATCCCAAAACTTCTTTTAAATAACTCCCACCAGCTCGCTGCAGCAACATCTTCTTTTGCTACAATTGTTTGTTTTAATAAAACATCTTTATCTTTTTTAATAACAAGTGTACCAAGCGCGTAACCTTTTTTAATCGGTGCTTTTACTTTCTTTTCAGCAATTACTTCTTGTTTTACCTTGTCCATATTCTCGCCCTTCTTCATAAGAAGAGAAACATTATCTGATGCAACTAAATCTACTTTTTCTTTTTTCCCTTTTCCTACTTGAACTGTCTTAATTTTTTCGCCGCGCGTATACAATTTCTTTGTCATATATTGTCCAAATGCATAGTCAAGAAGCTTTGTCACTTGGTTGTTCCGTTCTTTTGATGTTGGTGCTCCCATGACAACTGAAATGACACGCATACCATTTTTTTCAGCCGATGCTGTTAAACAATATTTCGCTTCTGTCGTAAAACCTGTTTTTACTCCATCTACGCCAGGATAAAAACGTACTAGTTTATTCGTATTAACGAGCCAAAACTTTTTATCCGTATCTTCACGTAAATAATCTTCGTACTTACCTGTGTATTTACGAATAAGTGGATACTTCATCAATTCTCTCGCCATTATAGCCATATCATTTGCTGTCGAATAATGGTCTTTGGCCGGAAGACCTGTTGGGTTTTGAAAATGTGTATTTTTCAGCCCTAAATCTTTCGCCTTTTTGTTCATCATATTTACAAATCCTTCTTCTGAACCTGCGATGTGCTCGGCTACTGCAACAGATGCGTCATTTCCAGATGCAATTGCAATACCCTTTAACATCTCATTTACAGTCATCTCTTCCCCAGGTTCTAAAAAGATTTGCGATCCACCCATTGAAGCTGCATGTTCACTCGCTCTAACTTTATCGGTCAGTTTTAGTTTTCCTTTTTCAACTTGTTCCATAATTAAAAGCATTGTCATAATCTTTGTCATACTAGCAGGTGGTAATTTTTCATTTGGGTTTTTATCAAATAAAACTTTACCTGTATCTTGCTCAATTACGATTGCTGACGACGCTTGTTCCGCTAACTTCGGCGTTGTTTCTTCTGTTTTCTCCTGCTTCGTTTTTTCAGATTGCGCAAAACTCACTGAAGTTCCAGAAAGCAATAACATGAAACAAACAAGTATTCCAAAAACTCGCTTCATGACTAACCCTCCATTCTATATCAGACCTATTTTTTCCAATTCTCCTTTTTTTAATACCAATTTTTTCTATTATTTTCAGTTGACAAATACATTCGTCCCCTATATTGTATTAAGTGTATTACACATAGTAGTACACTTAATACATATGAGGAAGGAGACATTGCTCTTGCATATTCAACTTGACCCAAGAAGCAACACTCCGATATGGGAACAGATTGTTCAAAATATAAAAGAACTCGTATTGAAAAGCATGTTGGCTCCAAGTGATAAACTTCCTTCTGTACGCGAACTCGCTTCTTTACTCGTTATAAATCCAAATACAGTGAGTAAAGCGTATCAAGAGTTAGAGCGACAAGGAATTATTGAAACGTTACGAGGAAAAGGAACATTTGTATCCCAATCGATTACCCCAACATTAGACGAAAGGAAAATCGCTATGGTTGAAAAGCAATTTCATCAATTACTATTAGAAGCCTCTTATCTTGGTATTACGAAAGATAAAATTCATGATTGGATAGATTCATACTATAAAGAGATTGGAGGGAATACGGATGCTGAAAGTGACAAGCTTGAAGAAAACAATTGATACTCAAACAATTTTAGACGATGTTTCTTTCACATTACAAAAAGGTAGTATCGTCGGATTACTTGGAAGAAATGGTGCGGGGAAAACAACTTTATTACGAACGATAGTCGGCATTTTAGACCCAGATGAGGGAACTGTTACATATGAGGATATCGACATTCATAAGAATCCTGAAACGAAACAAAAAATCGTATATGTCCCGGATTCTACTAACATACTAAACGGTTATACAGTAAAAGAAATCGTGAAGTTTTATAAAGCAGTTTATACCGCATTTGATGAACCATATTTCTACGAACTACTAGAACGTTTCAACTTACCAAACAAACGAATTCGTAGTTATTCAAAAGGAATGAAGGCACTGCTTGCTATCATTTTAGCTGTTGCTGCACAGGCAGAATATATTATTTTAGATGAACCAACAAACGGACTTGATCCTATCGTTAAAAGACAGATTTTACAGTTTCTCGTTGGAGAAGTTGCAGCAAAAGAAATTACCATTTTCATCTCTACCCATCATTTAGATGAAGTGGAACAAATTGCAGATACAATCATTATGTTAAAAGGACATACTGTAGCATCTATTACGTCACTAGACGATGCAAAATCACAATTTGCAAAAATACAAGTAGCTTACGAGCGTTCATTACCTCAAAAACTAGAAAACTTAAGCAATATTAAAATATTAAATCAAACAGGAAAAGTATATACAATCTTAATTGAAGGAAATGTGGCTACAACACTCGAGAAGTTTTATAAAGAACAACCACTGCTCATTGAAGAATTAACAATGTCACTTGAAGATGTCTTCGTTACGACACTGGAGGAGGATGGGTATGTTTCATAAGGCGTTGTGGATGTGGAATTGGAAGCGTGGGAAATATGCTGCGTTACTATTCTTCTTTAGTTCGCTTTATCTTCTATCTCTCGGATACTATAGAAGTGCTCAGATGGAACTCGATAAATATTACGAATTACAAGAAAAAGGGGAACAGTATTATTATTTTTATACCTTTTCTGCACGAGATGGTAATAGTTTTTGGTTAACTGTTCTTATCATTGCTTTAGCCTGCTTATTGATAGGATGGGAACGTAGCAACCAATCTAATACACTACTTATGACGATGCCATTTAAAAGAAAACATGTTTTCTTATCTAAATGGGCTTTCGGTTCCTTCTGTATTGTGAGCTCGTTACTTATAAATTGGATTATTATGTATGTTATTTATAGAACAACTATCCATTTTGATTATCAATCATTTAGTCCACTTCACCGATACTTTCTTTATGCGATAGTTTCTTATGTTGCAGTCTATACAGCTGCTCTATGTATCGGTACTTTTACTGGAAGTATTGTTTCACAGGTCATTTTTTGCATTCCATGGCTACTAATGGGCCTTACATTTATTCCACTAGTGTACACTTTTACACTAAACCATTTAGAGGCTACCGATACTAAAAATAATAAATTAGATCAACAACTATATGAAATCAATCAAAAAACAAATATAGTTGTACCAATATATCGCTTTTCTATTGATTATAACTATCAGCCAGATTCTCGGAAGAGGGACAACGATCCAACTACTTTAAGAAATCCAGCATCTCACGTATATTATTCAGCCAAATCAATGTTAGTCCCTATTTTCTATACAATATTTTATTTACTACTTGGGACATATTTATATGTGCGTTCACCAAATGAAAATAGTCAAAGGATATTTATTTTCCAAAAACATTTAAAAATATGTATATGGGGGACAACGATTTACTTTTCATTACTAGGTGGCTATAAAATCAATCAATTTTATTTCTTACCTAACTACTATATCAGTTTGTTTCTCGCTGGAATCATTACTTATGTTGTATTATCACGCCTAACAAATTATAAAGTTTTTTAAAGGAGAGATCCTATGTTTCAAAAAGCACTATGGCTAAGAACGTATCAACAAAGTAAATATGTTGTATGGTTATTTTGGCTCGTCAGCTTCTATAGTTTGTCATATAAATACTATATGACTTCTATTCAACAGCAACACTTTCTAAATGACAATAAAAAATGGAACTATGTATATCATTATCACTTTGATTTAACACTTTTAGATCCTACCATGCTGTTAGGTAGCATACTGACCATTCTAGCTTGTACGTTAATTGGATGGGAAAGACAAAATAACGCTAGCGACTTGTTATGGTCTATGCCCTTTAAACGTTCACACCTTTATATAACAAAGTGGTTGTTTGGAATCTGTAATATCGCCGCTGTTGTCATTTTAAACTGGGGGCTATTTGCTATTATGAAAAGGTTGACTTTTCATAATAAATATCAAGTATTTTCACCGTTTCATAGTTACTTTATATATATGTTAATTGTATTAATCGCTATTTATACACTTGCCTTATGTATAGGAACAATCGCTGGAAATGTGATATCGCAAGGATTTCTTACTGCAGCTATATTAATCTTCCCAGCGTTACTTCCATCTCTAATATCAGGAGTCATTGCTGTTCACTCGAGTGCCGACTTTCATGAGAACAATGGCATTATACATGATGTTATGGAAAACATACGTATTTCTAGTCCAGCAGAAGATTTTACTATTAACTTTAATTATGATCCACAAAGCGCTTATACTGATCAAAATGGAGTACGTCATAACGAACCAAACTTTACAAAGATTCCGCCGGCAAAAACATTGATTGCACCTATTGCACATATACTTATTTTATTACCACTCGGTATTTATTTATATGCCCGTTCAATCAATGAGCGAAATGGTAACTATCTATTATATCCAAAGTTACAAAAGTTAGTAATGGCATGCGCTATTTTCTTTGGTGGGATCGTTGGAGGTTTAATACTAAGTCGCGCGCACTCATTGTCCAGCTTTTACATCGGATTTTTAATAACTAGTTTCATTACGTATTTCTTCCTACCTAAAATATTAAAATGGAAAGTCTCTTGGAATTTCAAATAAAATAACCTCCTCTCGATGAGGAGGTTATTTCACATTCTCTCTCCTATCCCCATACACCATCTCTTCTTTCATTCCAAATCCATCACCATTTTGCACAATTTGCTCTGTCGGGGCAACTACACTTTCGGCAATTTTCCATTCCCCACGCTCTTTTACGAATACTTGTAGAAAATAGTTCATGCCATCTAATTGATATGCATTTTCTTTTTTCACATTATAGTGAATCGCAATGTAGTACACTTGAATGTTTTCTTTCCCTATTTTTGATACGTATTGCGATAGTCTCGGTATATAAAGTGCTGCTTTCTGAAAAGATAGTTGCTTCGCTTTAACAAGCGATGAACTTGTTACATTACGTAATGTGTCCCGATTACGAATATTATCGCTATGGTGAAATAATACTGCGTTTTGCATAGAACGAACCCATAATTTCGAATATAAGACTGTATTATCATTTTCAATGTACTTCACTTCTTTTCGCACTACTTGGATAGGCGTATCTGCGTACGTGAATGTTTGAAAACAGAAAAAACCACCAAATAAAATGGTAAGTGCAGCAATATATTTCATAATCTTTCCTCCGATCTTTTAATTAAAGTATCGGAGTTTCAAAATATTTTTATTCAAAAGAAAAAGGATAGGAATGCTTTCGCTTCCTATCCTCATTTATTATAATACGCGGCCAAATAGTTCTAAGACCATTTCTATTTCTTGGTCGCTCCAACCTTTAAATCTCTCTTTATAATATTCTTTACGCACAGCTTCAAGTTTTTCAGTTACTTCTCTTCCGTGCTCTGTAATTTCTAAGTACACGATTCGACGATCTGAATTAGAACGTTTTCTTTCTACTAATCCTTTTCGTACGAGACGATCTGTAACAGCTGTAATATGACTGGAGGTTACGTTTACTTCACTCGCAATTTGCGAAGCCATCTGTGGACTGTTTAAAAATAACGCACGTAATACAGAAAATTCATTATATGGCATATGTTCTGCAAAACGTGTATTAATATCATTTTGTAATAAACGTATCATTTTTCGAAATGATGCAGATAAATCTAAAATCAGCGTTTCTCTTTTTTCGTTCAATAGCCTCGTCCCTTTTTTATCATATTTACACATATTATAATCTATAAATACCTATGTTGTATATGCTTTCTTTCCTCAACATTCTCATTTATGTAACTTTTTTCATATAAATTTCTTTTTTGTTCACACATATACATATAAAAAGGATGGTGATGGAAAATGCAGGGTGGAATGAATCCTTATTTACACAACGTACGCACTGCTAATACTGGTAAAGAAGCTACTATTACTGTACAAGGAGAAGGTGTTGTAAAAGCAAAACCGAATGTTGTTATATTAACACTCGGCATTCGAACAGATGATAAAAATGTAAAACAGGCTCAAGAAGAAAATGCAGTGCAATCCAAACAATTGTTGGATGCACTTAAACAGCTTGGTATTGCCGATAAAGATATAGAGACGATTTCTTATACAATTACTCCTCAATACGAATATGTAAATGATAAAGCCTTGCTGCAAGGATACCGCGTGGAGCATTTGTATGAAATTACCGTTTTAAATGTACAAAAAGCTGGGGAAGTATATGATATAGCCGTTTCAAATGGTGCAAATGTAGCAAAAGGTTTACGTTTCCGAGTATCTCATCCAAATAAATATTATGAGCAAGCTCTCATTCAAGCTCTGCACCAAGCAGTAGAAAAAGCTCGTGCTATTGCGAGTACATATAATTTAAATATTAATCCTGTTCCCCTCTCATTCGTTGAAGAATCTGCCCAATTACCAAGGGAGGTTACGTCTTATGCTACTTTACATGCGCAAGCAGCTCCACCCATTCAATCGGGAGAGTTAGAAATTATTTCAACAATACGGGCAATTTTTACGTATTTATAAATAATTTCATTTATAAGTAAACGTTATCATTTTCCTTGTTGTAAAAACATGATGTTCTGATATAATAAAGGACGGTGAGCTCTTACGAAAGAGATATCACGGGTGGGAGAGGGATATGAAAAAGAAGGTTTAACATGAAAGGAATACTTGAAAGAACATTTAAATTAGGTTTACACGAAACATCACCAAAACAAGAAGTTTTAGCTGGAGTTACGTCATTTTTCACGATCGTATATATTATGATTGTAAATGCATCAATTTTATCCGATGCTGGCATTCCTCTTGAAGCTGGAATTTTAGCAACTGTTTTCAGTTCATTTGTCGGATGTCTACTCATGGCATTTTGGGCAAATGCACCTGCTATTCTTGTCCCTGGTATGGGTGTAAATGCATTCTTCACGTACACAGCTGTGCATACGCTTGGACTAACTTGGCAAGAAGCATTGGCTGCTGTCTTTATCTCTGGTATTATTTTTGCAATTGCCGCTTTTACACCAATCGCTCGCGTGCTATCAGTATCAATTCCAAAGTCATTAAAGGAAGCAATTACTGTCGGCATCGGATTATTTTTAGCGTTTATCGGATTGCAAAAAGGTGGCTTAGTCGTTTCGAACCCAAATACTGCTGTTGCAATGGGTAAATTAAGTAACCCTGTCGTTCTTGCGACCGTGCTTACTCTTATCGTTGCACTTGTACTATTTATTCGTAACGTACGTGGAAACTTTTTATGGACGATTGCAATAGGAACTGGTATTGCATGGCTATTTGGCCTTGTTGATACAAGTCAAATCGGAAATAGTTCATTCTCATTCGCTAATTACGGGGATGTGTTTGGAGCTATGTCATTTGGCAAACTTTCTTCCTTACCGTTTTGGATTGCAACATTCTCCTTAAGCATGGTGCTTATTTTTGAGAACATGGGACTTCTGCACGGTTTATTAGAAGATGACCGTAAATTCCCACGTGCTTACCAAGCCAATGCAATTTCAGCAATGACATGTGGTCTATTTGGCACAAGCCCTACCGTATCAACAGTAGAGAGTGCCGCAGGTATTACTGCAGGCGGAAAGACAGGTCTGACGTCTATCGTTACGGGGTTGTTATTCTTTGCATCATTGTTTGCACTTCCGTTTGTCAAACTAATTCCTGATAGTGCCATTGCACCAATCTTAATTATTATTGGCGGCCTGATGATTACAAGCATTCAGCAAATTCCTCTGAACGATTTTTCAGAAGGATTTCCAGCGTTCTTAATTATCGTCATGATCCCGCTCACATATAGTATCGCTGATGGCATTGCGTTCGGATTTATTGCTTACCCTATCTTAAAAGTTGCTCTTGGAAAGCGTAAAGAAGTCGCACCATCTATGTATATCATTACATGCTTATTCTTAGCTATGTTTGTATTACATGCTATTGGTTGAAAAAAAACACCGAGGAAATCCTCGGTGTTTTTTTACTTAAACCATCCTTTTTTATAAAACCAGGCCATCATTCCGCCGCCAATTAATGCCATTAGAAGAAGACAAATAAAATAACTATATTGTCCACCAAGCTCTGGCATATGCGTAAAGTTCATTCCATATACTCCCGCAATAAATGTTAATGGCATGAAAATGGTCGAGAATACAGTTAATGTTTTCATAATGTTATTCATATGATGTGAGTTTAATGAAAAATAACTATCCCGAATATCCGCCGTTAACTCTCGACTTGCCTCAATCATTTCCGTAAGTTTAAGTAAATGATCATGTATATCTTTAAAATAAATCTCATGATCACTTATACCGTAAAAACGAGTGGAATTCAAAATACGATACAATAAATCACGCATTGGAATAATTGTACGTCTTAACTTAGATAAATCTGCCCTAATATCAAATACTTCTTCTAGTACGGCTCCTGCTGTCTCACCTGTTAAATTATCATCAATCGCATTTAAATGATCTTCAATGTAATATACAGGTGCGAAATAATCATCTACAATTTGATCAGTGATCGTATGTGCTACATGTAAAGGTCCTTTCTTAATCCGCCTCTTCTCACCAAGTGTTTTCCATACTCTTTCAATTGCATTATTATGAGAAAAATGGAAAGAAACAATATAGCGATCACTAACAAACAAATCAATTTCATGTGGTTCTAGCCCATCTTCTCCAAACGCGTGAAGAACTAAAAAGTTATATCCATCATAAAAATCAACTTTTGGCCTCTGTACGTATTCTAGACAGTCTTCAATTGCAAGGGGATGGAACTTAAAATGGTCTTGCAGAATATATGTATACTCTTCTTTCGTTGGCTTATATAAATCTAGCCAATACCATACAATATGGTCTTTCTTTGTTTCTTCTAGAGAAACATCATATAATACTTCATCTGTTTTTGTTACTGCACAAATTCTAATCATAATTTCACCCATTATTATTATAAACAAAAAATAGTAAAAAAAGCCAAGGAGAAATCTCCTCAGCTTTTTTTATTACTTCGTTACGATACCGTGTACTAAAGTTGGTGCATCTACGTGTTCTTTAGAGATCTTCATGTTCTCATAAATTTTCGCTTTTACATCTTCAACATTTTCGCGGTTTGCGTAAATTGTAACGAGAGATTCACCTTGCTTCACGCTATCGCCTACTTTTTTGCGCAGCATTAGACCAACTGCTAAATCAATTTCAGACTCTTTCGTTGCACGTCCTGCTCCTAAAAGCATTGCTGCTGTTCCGATTTCGTCTGCAACGATTTCTGATACATATCCGTCTTCTTTCGCTTCCACTTCAATTTTAAATTGTGCTTGTGGCAATTTAGAAGGGTCATCAACAACAGATGCGTCACCGCCTTGCGCTGATAAGAACGTTTTAAATGATTCTAGCGCTTTTCCGTTGTTCATTACTTCAATTAGCTTTTCACGTGCATCTTCTAAAGATGAAGCTTGTCCAGCAAGGTACACCATTTGACTTCCAAGTGTTAAACATAGCTCTTCTAAATCTTTCGGCCCTTTACCTTGTAATGTATCAATTGCTTCTTGAACTTCTAATGCGTTACCGATAGCTTCACCGAGTGGTTGACTCATATCAGAAATAACTGCCATCGTATTACGACCAACGTTATTACCGATACGTACCATTGCTTCTGCTAAACGTTTTGCATCTTCATCCGTTTTCATAAATGCACCTGCTCCAGTTTTTACATCAAGAACAATTGCATCTGCACCAGCAGCAATTTTTTTACTCATAATCGAACTTGCAATAAGCGGAATTGAGTTTACTGTTGCTGTTACATCACGAAGTGCATATAGCTTTTTATCAGCAGGTGTTAAGTTACCACTTTGGCCGATAACAGCGATTTTGTTTTCATTTACAAGACGCATGAATTCATCGTTTTCAATTTCCACATGGAATCCTGGAACTGCTTCTAATTTATCAATTGTACCACCAGTATGTCCTAAACCGCGTCCAGACATTTTCGCTACTGGTACATCTAAAGCAGCTACTAATGGACCTAATACAAGTGTCGTTGTATCACCAACACCACCTGTTGAATGCTTATCTACTTTTACACCTTCAATAGCCGATAAGTCGATTGTATCACCGCTATTTACCATTGCCATCGTTAAATCAGCACGCTCTTGATCGTTCATATCTTGGAAGAAAATTGCCATTGCAAGTGAACTTACTTGATAATCAGGAATATCACCATTCGTATATCCTTCAACAATAAAGTTAATTTCTTCTGTCGTTAATGCATGTCCGTCACGTTTTTTTGCAATTAGGTCCACCATTCTCATTGTGAAGTCACCCCTTCATTTGTTTTACGATTGCTTTTACTAATGCTAAGAAGTTAGCTTTAACACGTTCTGTCGTTTCAATTACTTCATCGTGGTGAAGTGGTTGATCTAAAATACCAGCTGCCATATTGGAAATACAAGAAATACCTAATACTTTCATACCAGCGTGACGCGCTACAATTACTTCAGGTACTGTTGACATACCAACTGCATCTCCGCCAAGTGTACGAAGCATACGAATTTCAGCAGGTGTTTCATATACAGGACCTGTCATTCCTACGTATACACCTTCTTGTACTTTAATATTTAAGTCTGCTGCAACTTGTTTCGCCATTTCGCGAAGTTCTACTGTATATGATGTAGACATATCAGGGAAACGTACGCCCATTTCAGAATCATTCGGTCCGATTAATGGATTCGTACCCATGAAGTTAATGTGGTCTGAAATTAACATAAGATCGCCTGGCTCAAATGATGTATTTACACCACCAGCTGCGTTTGTTACAACTACTGTTTCTACACCTAGTTCTTTCATAACACGAACTGGGAATGTTACTTTTTGCATGTCGTATCCTTCATAGAAGTGGAAACGTCCTTGCATTGCTACTACTGTTACACCTTGAAGTGTACCAAATACTAGTTGACCTGCATGGCCTTCTACAGTTGATACTGGGAATTCAGGGATTTCACTGTAAGGTACTGTTACTGCATTCTCAATTTCGTCTGCTAATACACCTAGTCCTGATCCAAGGATTAGTCCTACTTGTGGTGTCTCTTGAAATTTCTCTTTTAAGTATGAAGCTGATTTTGTAATAAGTTCACGATTCATTTGTTTATCCCCCTATTTCTTTAGCTCGTTTAAGAAGCTTGTTCCGTATTCTGGCATTTTCACACCGAAGTTTTCTGCTACTGTTGCACCAATATCAGCAAATGTTTGACGAAGTGGTAACTCTTGTCCGCCTTCTTTCATGCTTGGGCTATATGCTAATAATGGTACATATTCACGTGTATGGTCAGTACCAGGGTGAATTGGATCATTACCGTGGTCTGCTGTAATTAATAATAGATCATCTTCTTTTAGTTTTGCGAATACTTCTGGAAGACGTGCATCATATTCTTGCAGAGCTTCTCCGTATCCTTGTGGATCACGGCGGTGGCCGAATAATGCATCAAAGTCAACTAAGTTTAAGAAGCTAAGACCTGTAAAGTCCATATTTAATGTATCTACAAGCTTATCCATTCCATCCATGTTAGACTTCGTACGAAGTGATTCAGTTACCCCTTCACCATCATAAATATCAGAGATTTTACCAATAGCAATTACATCGTAGTCACTATCTTTTAATTCGTTCATTACTGTACGGCCGAATGGTTTTAATGCATAGTCATGACGATTTGGTGTACGTGTAAAGTTTCCAGGTTCACCAACGAATGGACGAGCAATAACACGACCTACCATGTATTTCTCATCTAATGTTAATTCACGTGCAATTTTACAGATTTTATATAACTCATCAAGTGGCACTACTTCTTCGTGTGCTGCAATTTGCAATACGCTATCAGCAGAAGTATAAACGATTAAAGAGCCTGTTTCCATTTGCTCTTGACCAAGTTCATCAAGAATCTCAGTTCCAGAAGCTGGCTTATTACCGATAATTTTACGGCCTGTTTTTTCTTCTAATTCATCAAGTAATTCTTTTGGGAATCCTTCTGGGAACACTTGGAATGGTGTATCAATGTAAAGGCCCATGATTTCCCAGTGACCTGTCATTGTATCTTTACCAGTAGATTTCTCTTGCATTTTTGTGTAATATCCAAGTGGTTTCTCTACTTTAGAGATACCTTTCATTTCTCGAATGTTACCAAGACCTAATTTCACCATGTTAGGCATTTGTAACCCATTCATATGTTCAGCAATGTGACCAATTGTGTCAGATCCTAGATCACCAAATTGCTCAGCATCTGGTGCTTCACCGATTCCCACAGAGTCCATTACGACTAGGAATATACGTTTATATTTATTCATAACTGCGACCTCCTATAAGTTCAGTTCTACTTCTTGTAGTATGTTCAAAACGCTATAAAGTGAAACTGTTATCCAAAAGAATTCTCATTGTCAAACAGTACTTCTTTAAATCATTTTCTAACCTATTTCGTTTACTTGAAACGATTCAAAAACATTTCTAGTTTTTTCTAAGTCAGATGTCAGACATCTGATACTGATATCATAACATGTTTACGCTTTCTTTTTAATACATTTTCGTAGAATTTCTCATTTTCTTCACACTTCTATTGTAATCTATTCTGCAACGAAGTGCTAATTTTTTTATGATTTATTTCTTCATATTAAAAATAAAAAGTAGCTCTAAAGAGCTACTTTTTATTTTACTTCTATTGTTTCTTCTTTATGTTCATGCAATTCGCCTTTTCTTACATGTACTTTCACTTTGTAAGCACCGTTCTCTTTGAAAGTATGTTTCGTTTCATACTCTCCTTTATTCCCTTCTTTCGCTGGAATAAATTCGTGTTTTTCAACACCATCTTTCCAAATCTCTAGTTGTACTTCAGCACCAGTTAATGCTTCTTCTTTTTGCTTTAAATGAACTTTCATTGTAGATTCAGCATTTGCCTTTATGTCTCCAGCCATAAGATGGATCATTGTGTCACTTTTATGATCTCCATGTCCTGCACTGTGATCACTATTTTCTTTTTTCGCATCTTCTACTTTCGCATTTCCTACAGCAACTTTCACTTCTGGCATAACGTGCATTTCACGTGCATTTGTGTGAGCAATAATATGGTATACTCCATCCGTTTCGAATGTTTTCTCTACTGCATAAACACCTTTTCCTTTATGCTTACCATCTAACATCTCGTGCTTTTCGTCGCCATCTTTCCAAATTTCAAACTTTACATCATCGGCATCCGTTACTTTTTCTTTCCCTTGTGTAACAAGTGCTTGTACTTCTGTTTTTTCACCTGGTTTAATTTCTTTCGGATTTGTTTGGACTGCTACTTTTACAGCTTCAAGTTTCTGTTCTTTTTTCGGTTCTTCTTTGTTTGTATTACAGCCAGCCAACGCTAGCATCGCGATAAATAAAGTTATAATCAGTTTTTTCATCATCATTTCCTCCTTTATACTTTATTTAGTATAGAGGAAATACATTGTAATATTCTAGTCTTCTGCTGAAAACAATATACGAAATGTTTGTGAAGTTTCTGTGAAACGGTCTTCCCCTCTTAATCTATGAAAAAAAGAGCATAGTAACTATGCTCTCGGATGAAACTGTTTATATACATCTTTTAATCTAGTTTTTGAAACGTGCGTATAGATTTGCGTAGTTGAAATATCTGCATGTCCAAGCATTTCTTGTACAGCACGTAAATCTGCTCCATTTTCTAATAAGTGCGTAGCAAACGAGTGACGCAACGTATGAGGTGTAAGTTCTTTTTCAATATTTGCCTCTTTCGCTAATCGTTTTAATATTTTCCAAAATCCTTGTCTTGATAATCGATTACCATGATGGTTTAAAAAGAGTGCATCTACTACTTTTTTCCCCATTAATTCTCTTCTTCCTTTTTCAATATACTTTTGAATCGCTTCCGTTGCTAAACTTCCTAGTGGAATAATTCTTTCTTTATTCCCTTTCCCTATGCAACGAACAAATCCCATCGTTAAATGTACATCTTCTAAATTGAGTGCAATCAATTCTGAAACACGAAGTCCTGTCGCATACAGTAACTCTAGCATCGCCTTATCACGAATACCAAAAGCACTTGTCATTTTTGGTGTTTGAAGTAACGCCTCTACTTCATCAACTGATAATACCTTTGGTAATTTCCGTTCCCCTTGTGGCGTTTCAATATGTACGGATGGATCGTGTTCTACCGCTCGTTCACGAAGTAAAAATTGGTGGAACGAACGAATTGATGCGATATGACGCGCCAATGTTTTCGAAGATTTTCCGTTCTCTTTTAAATACTGCAAAAAGTTAACAATGTGTAAACGGGTCACTTCATGAAAAGTTTTCGTCTGTTCCACATTTTGCAAATACTTTACGTAGCTTTTTAAATCCCGTTCATAAGATACTACTGTATTCTTTGCTAATCCTTTTTCGACAACCATATAATGAATAAAATCTTTTAATTGATCTTCCACTCTACACTACTCCCCATTTTCATAGAAAAACATCATTCTATTTACGAAAGCATCCTTTGCCGGTTCTTCATTCCCTGATACTTTTTCTACAGTCTCTTCTTTAGGTTTTTCATAACGATGATAGCTTTCATATTCTTCATTTATCCATAGTATAGCGAAATAAAACAAAATCGTACAACTTGTAAATAATAAAAATACTTTTATTCCATCAAAAGTTAATTTTAAAGCTCGGCGCATTGTAAATTCCTCCAAAATATAAGTTATTACAACATATGCCAAGCTTTCACCAATTTATACCTTATTCAAATAAAAAACCTCTTCCTAGATAAATAGGAAAAGGTTATTTTTCATCCGTTTCATTTTCTTGACAATTTTTACAAATCCCATGGAATGTTAAACGATGATCTTTCACCTTAAAGCTCCAGTCTCGTTCTACTTTCCTTTCCACTTCACCAAGTAAATCTTCTTGTATTTCTTGTACAGCACCACATTGTGTACAAATCAAATGATGGTGGAAACGCTGCGCACCTTCTTGGCGTAAGTCATAGCGTGAAACACCGTCTCCGAAGTTAATCTTATCGACAACTTTTAACTCAGATAATAGTTCTAAAGTTCGATAGACGGTTGCTAATCCGATCTCTGGCGACTTTTCTTTTACAAGGAGGTAAACATCTTCTGCGCTTAAATGATCTTCTTCATTTTCTAGCAGCACACGAACTGTTGCTTCACGTTGCGGTGTTAATTTGTAGCTCGCTGCATGTAATTGCTTCTTAATTCGTTCAATTCTTTCTTCCATTCGGTACTACTCCCTCCTCGCCACTCTTACACCATTATATCAGAAGAAGGGCTTCTGTCAAAAGAAAAAACAATAAAAACAAATTGATAATTATTCTCAAAAAGTATTTATTTTTTATTAATAGCCTCAACGACTTCTTTCATTAAAACTGGTGATGCGTAAGCCTCCACACTAGAAGCAAGTGCTAACACCACTCCAATTACGAGAAAGAAGCATGTATAACGGATTAATAATGGTAATAGTGGCTCGGTTATTTTTCTAATAAATTGATGCCTAATCATCCGTAAAGAAAAACTTGCAGCAATGGTTGTCATAACGAGAAAGACTGGAATGATAATTAAATTTTGTGGCAAAACAGATACAAATGCTAATAATAGTCCATTCCATCCATGCTGACTTACTAAAAAACCAACTGTAAATCCAACGACAACTCCTTTTACAAATAATAAAATAAAAATAAGTGGTAATCCAATAATTGAAATTCCTAAAATCCAAATAAATCCGATGTATTTTAATTGCGAAAAGTAACTTTCTCGAAACATTTCGCCCGCAATGGCAAATTCTCCTTTAGAGACTTGTCCAAAAAAACGTTGTAAATAAAATGATAAATCTTGTTTTTGATTGATTTGTAAACTATTCACGAGAATGGCTCCGAATATTACTCCCATCAATAATAAAACAGCGTTAAATATATATAATGAAGAGTTTTCCTGTATGTGAGACATTACACGGTCTTGCCAATTTTTTCGCCACATTTTTCTTCCCTCCGTTCACACTCTTATTAAAAATGTATGAAAGAAAGAAAAAAGTATGACGAATTAACATTGAAATTCCGCTCTACTTTGCTAAACTAAAAAGTAGAGAATAGGAGGGATTTCTCTTGAAACCATTATTATTAGATTTTCCAACATTATTTCAAACTGAACGCTTGCAAGTTCGTAAACCATTTCCAGGTGATGGTGCAGAAGTATATGAAGCAATCCAAGCTTCTCTAGAAGACTTAGTACCGTGGATACCAATTAACGCTGAAACAGAAGAGAGTGCTGAAGAAATTGTTCGCGAAGCTCACGGACAGTTTTTACTTCGTGAAACACTTGATTTTCACTTATACGATAAAGTATCTGGTACATTCATCGGAGCAATTACACTAAAGCCTGAAAACTGGGATATTCCAAAGTTTTCACTTCACTTCTGGCTACATAGTGCCTATACAAAACAAGGCTATATGACCGAAGCTGTTAAAGGTGCAATTCAGTTCGCCTTTGATAAACTAGGCGCTAGAAGAATTGAAATTCGTACTGATGCAACAAATATAAATGCATGTAGCTTAGCAGAACGTCTAGAATTCATTCTAGAAGGGACAATGGAAAATGACTTCCTAGCACCAGATGGTAGCTTACGTGATGCACGTGTATATGCAAAAATCAATTAAAAAACACTCGCCTTTGGCGAGTGTTTATTTTTGTAGTTGTAAATATTGTACTGCAAACATCGTCTTCGCATCATGAATACGAAGATCTTTCATAAGAGTAATCGCTTCTTCTAACGATACTTCCATTAATTCCACAAACTCATCTTCATCTAACTCAGCTTTATTTTCTTTTCTTGTCAAACCTGTCGCTTTATATACATATAAAATTTCATCTGCGAATCCTGGAGATGTATAGAAAGAAGTAATGAGCTCCATATTTTCACATACATATCCTGTTTCCTCTTCTAATTCACGAACTGCTGTTACCTCAGGTTTTTCACCAGGTTCTAACTTGCCAGCCGGAATTTCTATAATCGCCTTTTCAAGTGCTTTACGATACTGCTCAACAAGCACAATTTTCCCCTCATCAGTAATAGCAATAATAGCAACTGCACCAGGGTGATTTACAATTTCACGTTTACTCATTGCTCCATTTGGTAATACTACATCATCAACACGAACTTTTATAACTCTACCATCAAAAATTGGCTCAGTTTTTACTGTTCTCTCTGCAAGATTACTCATACTACTTCATCTCCCTGTTCTATTTCCTATTCTTTCCTCATACATTTTACCACATTGAAAGGAGCGTGATAGAAATGAAAGTTTATATTTTACCAAATCGCGTCACTTTAGTCGGAAAAGCATGGCAAATTCGCCATAAGCTAAAGCAATATAGCAAAGAGTATACAACTGTACAAGAGTGGATTACAGCAAATAAAGTGAAACATTAATCATGCTTTTACGGGCAGTTAATGCGAAGCGGAAAGTAAACGTTTGTCAACCTCTTTTTCCTCTCGTACAATAAAGGTAAGGAGGTTGACCTATGAAAAAACGTCAATTAGGAAACTCAGATTTGTTTGTTACAGAAATGGGCCTTGGCTGTATGTCTCTCGGTACATCTGAAACAGAAGCTATGCATATTATCGATGAAGCGATCGATTTAGGAATTAATTTTTTTGATACAGCAGATTTATATGATTACGGATTAAATGAAGAATTTGTTGGAAAAGCCTTGAAGGGAAGAAGAGACCAAATTGTACTTACAACGAAGGTTGGAAATCGTTGGACAGAAGAAAAAAATGGCTGGTCTTGGGATCCTTCTAAAGCTTACATAAAGACTGAAGTAAAGGAAAGTTTACGTAGACTTCAAACTGATTATATTGACCTTTACCAACTTCATGGCGGAACAATTGAAGATCCAATAGATGAAACAATTGAAGCTTTTGAAGAATTGAAAAAGGAAGGTATTATTCGCCATTACGGTATTTCTTCTATACGCCCAAATGTCGTTCGTGAATATGCAAAACGCTCAAACATCGTTAGTGTACTAATGGAATATAACCTTTTAAATCGTCGTCCAGAAGAATGGTTCCCCCTTCTAAATGAACACCAAATTAGCGTCATTGCCCGCGGGCCACTTGCAAAAGGAATTTTAACTGACAATAATGCAAGAAAGATAGAAAGAGTAAAGGAAAAGGATTATCTCTCTTATTCTTACGATGAATTACATGCAACTCTAGCAAGTGTAAAAGAAATGATTGGAGAACGCTCTTTAACAGGAACAGCTATTCAATATTGCTTACATAATAAGACTGTTGCAGCTGTTATACCTGGTGCAAGCTCTCTTCAACAATTACAGGAAAATATACGAGCTAGTCAACAGTTACCTTTAACGAAAGAAGAATATATACAACTTCAAAAGATTGTTAAATATGACACATATGCTTTGCATCGTTAAAAATATCGAATTACCGATAAAACAGAAGACTGTCTCCAGTATTAGGAGACAGTCTTTTTTATAACGTATCATATTTATCAGGATTCGTTCCTACATGTAAATCACGATTCAACGTGTTAATTTGACGTATCTCTTCTTCAGTTAGTGCAAAATCAGAAATAGTAAAGTTTTCTTTAATACGAGATGGTGTAACAGATTTAGGAATTGTAACAATCCCGCTTTGAATATCCCACCTTAATATAACTTGTGCAGGTGTTTTTTCATATTTGTTAGCAATAGCCTGAATGATTGGATGCTGGAATACTTCTCCGCCCCTCATTAACGGACTCCATGCTTCCATTTGAATTTGCTCATCTTGACAATAATTTCGCAACTCAAATTGCGTCAACATCGGATGAAGTTCCACTTGGTTTACCATCGGCTTCACTTTGCAATTTGGTAATAATAGTTCTAAATGATGTTTATGAAAATTAGAAACACCAATCGCACGCACTTTACCTTCTTCATACAATTTCTCTAAAGCCCGGTACGTATCAACATACTTCCCTCTTACCGGCCAATGTATTAAATATAAATCTACATAGTCCATTTGTAATTTTTTCAAACTCTTTTCAAACGCCTCGAGTGTCTCCTCATATCCTTGATCGTCGTTCCATACTTTTGTTGTAATAAATATATCTTCTCTTGGAATTCCTGATTCACGTATCGCCTCTCCGACACCGCTTTCATTTTCATATACAGTTGCTGTATCAATCGAACGGTATCCAACTTCTAACGCTGTTTTTACTGCTTGCTTTACTTCGTCTCCTTCTTTCGCTTTATATACGCCTAGACCAATCATCGGCATTTTCACGCCATTATGAAGTGTAGTTGTTGGAATATGCACAGTCGTCTCCCTTTCATTGTTACATTTTTTATAAGCCACAATTTTATTTCAACAAGATTCATCCCAAAAGTCAAAACATACGTACAGTTTACATAACACTTTTATATAGCTAAAAAATAGCGTGAACTCATTCATTCACGTTATTTTTTCTCCATTCTTTCGCTTTTTCATCCACATTGCGCACAAACTCATTTTTTCCTTCCGTATATAACGCGCCATCATATGTATACTTTTCGGCTAATTCTTTCTTTAAGGTTGCATATGCCTCTGCTTCTTCACAATGAGCCATCATATAATCACGAAATGCTAAATGCCTTACTATCTCTGGATTTCCTTTTTCAAACACGTGTAAATGATACGAGCGTTTTTCTTCAGTTCCATGAATAAAATATCGGCGTCTTGAAATACCATTTTCCCCTTTTACGATGTAACCAAGCTCTATAAATCGTTCATTCCACCCATCTACTCTTTCGATATTTTCTACTTCCATGATCATATCAATAATAGATTTAGCTGCCAGTCCGGGAACTGACGTACTTCCAATATGATAAATTTTTACCGTTTCTGGCATCGCTGATTTTAATCTTTTAGCCTCCATTTGAAATTTTTCACTCCAATGGTTTTCATGTGGAACAACGACAATTTTTCTCATTCTAACTCCCCTTTTCTTACAAGCTCGTCAAAAAATGATCAGTGGTATTTCACTGATCATTTTTTTATTATTTAAAGTCTTTCCAAGTAAGGTTACTTTCACTTAGCAGTTCTTCAAATGATTTATTCTTTTCACGTTCTTTTTGTTCTTGGCGCTTTCTTTCCAGTTCAGCTGCCTCTTTTTCCTCTTCCCTCACTTGCAACTCTTTCTTCTTACTCTTTAATTGTTGCATGAGTGAATCATTTAATTGATCGCCTAATGTAAGTGTTTCTTTCTTTGGTTGATTCACTTGTGATTGTCTTTGCATTTGTCTTTGTTTCTTTTTCTTCATGCTACTCACCTTTTACTTTTTTCTCCATTATAGTAGATACACAATGAAATCGACAATAAAAAAGGGTCTTTACTCTATTATTCACTTTTTGTAAATATGTTAATTTTTCGAAAAGACTAAATTTTTATGTAGCTATAATCCTATGAATCTATTAAAATTATGTCGTATGATGTCAGATTATAAAAAAGGAGAATTATATTATGTGGAAAAAAATTATTCCTGCCGTTGCTGTTTTAAGCACCATTACTTTTTCAAGCGTATTTGCCGCTCCCCCATCTCAGAATCCAGCTGAACAAAACCGCTACATAGACGTACAAATGCTTGGTATTAATGATCTCCATGGACAACTAGATACTGTTAAAAAAATCAATAATAAAGAAGCTGGTGGCGCTGATTACTTAGCTACTTATTTAAAAGAACATAAAAAACAAAACCCTAATACACTTCTCGTACATGCTGGTGATATCGTCGGAGCTAGTCCACCAGTTTCAGCATTATTACAAGATGAACCGACGATTGAATTTTTAAATGACTTAAAATTTGATGTCGGTACAATCGGGAACCATGAATTTGATGAAGGCATTGATGAAATGAAACGCCTCATTTACGGTGGATATCATGAAAAAACAGGAAATTTCAAAGGGGCTAACTTCCCCTATGTAGCTGCTAATTTCTATAACAAATCAACTGGTCGCTTATTTTTACCACCATTTACTGTAAAAATGGTAGATGGTGTTCCTGTAGGATTCATTGGGGTTGTTACAACTGATACACCAAATGTCGTTATGCCTACGATGCTTAACAATGTACAAATTACTGATGAAGTAGAAGCAATTAATAAATCAACACAACAATTAAAACGCCTCGGCGTTAAATCTATCGTCGTTCTTGCTCATGTCGGTGGAACAACCGATGAGTCTGGGGTAACAAATGGCGATCTTACTCGAATTGCAAATGAAACAGACCCAGAAGTTGATGTTATTTTCGGTGGACATAGTCATACGTATGTAAATGGTACAGTAAACAATAAACTAATTGTCCAAGCAAATTCATACGGAATGGCTTTCTCAGACGTCGATGTAACAATTGATCGTAAAACAAAGAATATTGTAAAGAAAAAAGCTGAAGTTGTTACAACGTATCATGAAGGTGTAGAACCTGATAAACAAGTAAAGAAAAAACTAGATCAATATAAAGAAAAAATCGCACCACTTGTAAATGAAGTGGTCGGAAAATCTACAGCACCTATCGACCGTAAACAAAATGATGCTGGTGAGTCCACTCTTGGAAATTTAGTTGCCGATGCTCAGCGTCAAACGATGCAAACTCAAATCTCCCTCATGAATCCTGGTGGCATTCGTAATGACTTAGATGCTGGTGATATTACGTGGGGTGAGTTATACGGCATTCAACCTTTTGGAAATCAATTGATTAAAGTAGATTTAACAGGTCAAGACATTCGCGATATTTTAAATCAGCAATGGCAAAAAGGAACAACAAGAATGCTTCAAATTTCAGGTATTCAATATACGTGGGATGCAAATAAACCAAACGGTGAAAAAGTTACAAATATACGTTTAACAAACGGAGAAGAATTATCTCCATCTACAACGTATAGCGTAGTTGCAAATGCCTTCTTAGCTTCTGGCGGTGATGGATTCATATCATTTAAAAATGGTAAAAATGCAGAAACTGGGCCAAACGACTTTGAAGCGTTAGTCAATTACGTAAAACAATTAAAAGAACCAATTCAGCCAGTTATTGATGGAAGAATTCAAAAAGTAAATTAAGTGTTTCTCTAATAATAAATTTCATTTTTCACGTATAAAGGATTTGTACTGATTCTCTATTTTATACGTAATATACATCATAAAAAGGATACTCGTTCTTCTAATGAACATAGTATCCTTTTCTTTAGTTATCAAAATGTGATGTTTTGTCAACTTCATATTGCTGTAAAAATTGTTGCAACGCCTCTTCTACAAGTTTAGATTTTTGAATTCCTTTCGATTCTGATATAAGGTCCAATCTTGCTAATATTTCTGTATTAATAGAAAAGGTTCGTCTCTTTTTCTCTGTACTTTTACTCACAATTGGTGCAATTACTTCTTCTCTTTTTCTTAATAACTCATAAATGCTTTGTAATTGCTCATAAATTAATAATTGATAATCTGTTTTCTCATATTGAAGGGCGGTCGCTTCTTGGAGTTGTAAGTGACGTGGTTCTTCTCCATCTCCTACAAAAATACGTTTCTTCTGCTCTCCATCATATTCGTATCCAATCAATCTTAATTTCTTCGATAATGTATACGGGCTTATTTCAAGACGTTTTGCTATAATAGCGATGGATTCACGTCTATTTAAACCATCTATAATTTCTCCAATCGTCACAATTTCCCTCCTCCCGTGTTGAAATGACACTAGTATGGTATGTTACAATGATTTTCTAACAGTATATGCAAAATGAATAGCCTGTGCGATTCATACGATTTCACAAAAGGAGGTTTTCAATATGCTTTTTCGTAGCTACACCCCTCAGTTCTATAACGAAAACAAACAACTCATTCCTAATAGTATCGCTACGATAGAAAGCGTTATGATTAATAATCGAAAACAAACTCTCCTTATGCGTGGACAAAACGTAGAGCAACCTATTTTATTATGCTGTCACGGCGGACCTGGGATGGCACAAATCGGATTTATTCGCCATTTTCAAAAAGAATTAGAGAAGCAATTTATTGTTATTAATTGGGATCAGCGCGGAGCTGGTAAATCCTTTTCAATGAAAGATTTCGGAGCAAATTTCACAATCGAACAATTCGTTTCCGATGCAAAAGAAGTGATTCAATATGTACTTAAAAAGTTCAACAAACAAAAACTATTTCTCGCTGGTCATTCTTGGGGAAGTATTATTGGGCTTAACATAGCACATCAATATCCAAAGTATATCGAGGCTTACATCGGTATTGGGCAAATTGTACATATGAAACAAAATGAAGAATTGCTATATCAACATTTAATTCATTCTGCAAAAAAACATGATCATAAAAAAGCATTAGCTTCCCTTTTAAAATTAGGCAAACCACCATTTTTAGATACGAGACGTCTCATTATTCAAAGAAAGTGGCTTGGCACATTTGGAGGCGCAATCCAAAACGGATCTTCCTTTTCTTTCATACGAAAAGGTTTCTTTTCTCCCGAATATACGCTATTAGATTGGTTCAAGTTTCTCGCAGGAAATTTAAAATCTGGAATTTTATGGGAAGAAATGCTGACAATCGATTTCTTTTCTTCTATCTCAAGTTTATCTATTCCAGTTTATTTTTGTTCTGGTCGCTATGATTATCAAACTCCTTATGCACTCGTTCAGGAATATTGCGATATTATTGAAGCGCCTATAAAAAAGATGATTTGGTTCCCAAATTCAGCACATTCTCCTGATTTAGAAGAACCAGAATTATTCGCTAATTCTTTACAATCAATTAAACAAGAGCTAGCTTTTCAGCATTAGTAACAAAAGGCTCTTTTACATTTCATAGAAAACATTTTATAATAATATGTCGCAAGTATGTATAAACATAGCAAAATGTTTCATATTTACTTGTCTTAACAGAATAAAAATTTAGGGAGATTACATTTATTATGAACGCTGTACTCGTCGCAGTAGCAATTATGCTATTGCTTAGTTTGTTACGTGTCCAGGTCATTGTCGCCATCATTGTTGGAGCTTTAACAGGCGGACTTATCGGCGGACTCGGTATTTCAGAAACGATTAACACTTTTACAACTGGTCTTGGAAACAGTGCTCCAATCGCTTTAAGTTATGCAATGCTTGGTGGTTTCGCTATTTCCCTTTCCAAAACAGGACTTCCAGATGCTATGATTCAAACTGCATTAAAATGGATTGGCAATGAACAAGACACGAAAAAACAAGTTTATTCTAAAATACTTATTTTATTCATTATTTTAACGATGGCTTGTTTCTCACAAAATGTGATTCCTGTTCACATTGCTTTCATCCCCATCTTAATTCCAGCACTTTTAAAAGTATTAAATGAGCTGAGAGTGGATCGCAGACTTGTCACATGTATTATTACATTTGGATTGATTACTCCTTATATGTGGATCCCTGCAGGGTTCGGAAAAATTTATCATGACGTATTGCAAACCAACGCTGCGCAAAGCGGCCTTACATTTGATGTCACACTTATTCCAAAAGCAATGACTATTCCAGCAATCGGTATGATTATTGGATTATGTGTAGCGGTATTCATTACGTACCGAAAACCTCGTACGTATGAAACAGAACAAATTCATACTACCGAAAATGAAATCGTTCCCTATACAAAACGTAGCATTACTTTCGGGTTATTATCTATCATTGCTACATTAACTGTTCAATTAACAACAGAATCAATGATTTTCGGTGCTTTAGCAGGTATTATCGTCTTATCAGTTAGTGGCAGTCTACCACTTAAAGAAGCAGATGCGATATTAACAAGCGGAATGCGTATGATGTCCTTTATTGGCTTTGTTATGATTGCTGCCGCTGGATTCGGCGCTGTTCTTCGAAAAACAGGACATGTTGAATCTCTAGTGCAAACGAGTGCACATATAATCGGAAATAACAAACCACTCGCTGCATTTCTTATGCTCGTTATTGGACTTCTCGTTACGATGGGAATTGGTTCATCCTTTTCAACCATCCCTATCTTAACAACCATTTTTGTACCTCTTTGCATTCAGCTTGGATTTAGTCCAATGGCCACAATTGCAATTATCGGTACAGCCGGAGCACTAGGTGACGCAGGATCTCCAGCATCGGATAGTACCCTTGGACCAACATCCGGTTTAAATGCTGATGGTCAGCACCATCATATATGGGATACATGTGTACCCACTTTTCTACATTACAATATACCGTTACTTATATTTGGCTTTATTGCCGCAATTACATTATAAAAAGGTGCGTATAAAACGCACCTTTTACTTTTTTATTTTTCCTTTTAATTGTTGAAAAGCTACTTTTCCGTTATCTTTGACATAGCTTTCAATTGTCGGTAGTGATGAACCTATCCATTCACACTCTATACTCCCATTCGGTCCAACAATTTTTAATTTATCTGGTATATGTATATTTAGAAATCTCGCTGACCGAATTAACTCAATAGCAATCTGATCACTTGAGGCTACAATTCCATCTATATACGGATTGTTTTGCAATAATGTAATAAATTGTTTATTTGTATACCCTTGTACACATTCTTCTCGATAAGAGATTCCTTCATCCCAAACAGCGTCTAAAAACCCTGCTATATGATCTTCCATTTCTTCACTTTCTTCTCCCTCACCGAAATATGCAAGAAAGTGACACCCTTTCTCTTTTAATAAAGAAACAGCTCTCTGTCCACTTTCATAATAATTTCCATGTGATTGTTGCTCATCGATCACAACAAATGGAAATGGAATTTCTCCTACACTTTTAAAAACTGCTCTCGTCAAAATAACACCTGCAATGTTATTTTGCTTCAGCATATGTATGTATCTATCTTTATTCTCTATATTACAAATAATGATTTGATAGCCTTCTTTATATGCTATTTCCTCAATACAATGTAGCAAAGTGATGTTTGATTGGTTACATAAATTATCTACAAGTAATGCAATTATCGTTGAACTCTCTTTAAATAGTGGCTTCGCTGCACTGTTTGGCCTATAACGTAATTCTTCAATTGCTTCCTTTACTTGTTTTACTGTGTCCTCATGAACGTATCCTTTTTCATTAATAACTCGTGAAACGGTTGCGACTGAAACACCTGCCAATTTTGCAACATCACGTATAGTTGCCACATCGTCACCCCTTAATATGGTAATAGATTACAATTTTACGGTAACCTAAATTACACTATCCGTCAAGATTAATAACTCACATTTCTGAAAATTGTTACATCATTTCACTAAACGATACTCCAACTGAATTTCATGTAAAATTGGGATATTATCATATCCCATACGTGGAATTTCTTTCTTTATTTTTCGTGCCTCCTCTACCGCATTCACATATAAATTAGTCATTACAAAATTACGTTTTTGGTAAAATCGTAACGCATTCATATTATCATTTGTTGTAATAAGCCAAACCTGTCTGCACCGTTCTTCTTCTGCAACTTGTAATACACAATCCACAAGTTTCGTCCCTATTCCTTTTCTTTCTTCAAAGCTATCTAGCGATACAATTTCGCATATATTTCCGGTCACTTCATACGTTATAATTCCGATTATTCTGTCATCTGAGAGCGCAACAAATCCTGGAAACTCTTCTAACTGATGTCCCTTACCACGTGAAACCATCAATGAACTTCCCCAGTTCTCACACATGAACATTCGGATTGTTTCTTTCATCGCTGGCGTAATTTTTTGTATATGCAGCATTTCCTATTTCTCCCCTTTTATATCATTGTGATACAATATAAGTGTATCACATGTAACGGTATTTGGAGGATGAGGTAAAGTATGAAACGTTTTTTTGCAGCATTGTTTACTATACTAGGTGCAATAACTGCCCTTGGGATTTTCTTTACAAATAAAGTGATGTACTTAAAGAAAAAAACAGAGGAAGAAGTACTCGAAAGAGAAACGAAAAAACATTTTCGTATAGAGGATTTTGATGCTCTTCATAAAGAAGAAATTCATATTCCTTCACAATTCGGATACGACCTTCACGGATATTACATTCCTGCCGGTCATTCCACCAATAAGTTTATGGTTTTTTGCCACGGTGTAACTGTAAATAAAATAAACTCTGTAAAATATGCAAACTTATTCTTAAAAAGGGGATATAACGTCCTCATTTACGATCATCGTCGTCATGGTAAAACTGGCGGAAAAACAACAAGCTATGGATACTATGAAAAACATGATTTAAAATCCGTAGTTGACTGGCTAAAAAAACGTTTTGGCACCAATATTACACTTGGTATTCATGGTGAATCTATGGGAGCTGCAACACTTCTTCAATACGCAGGACTTGTAGAAGATGGTGCTGATTTCTATATTGCAGATTGTCCTTTCTCTGATTTTCAAGGACAATTACAGCACCGTTTAAAGGTTGAATTCCATTTACCAAAATGGCCTTTATTACCTTTAGCAAACGCATTTTTGAAAGTTCGTGACGGTTATACAATTCGTGAAGTTTCACCAATCGACTGTATAAAAAACATTAACAATCCCGTTCTCTTTATTCATAGTAAAGATGACGACTATATTTTAGCCGATATGACAAAAGCGTTATATGAAGCGAAAGAAAATAATAAGCAGCTTTATATTGCAGAACACGGTGCACACGCTTGCTCTTATAACGAAAATAAAGAAGAGTACGAAGCAGCCGTCGATCAATTTTTAAACACATATGTGAAAGAAACAAAAAACAGGCTTGCATAAGCCTGTTTTTTATTGCGCTAAAACGTCTGTAACTTGTTCCATATTTTCAGAAATCCATTGCATTGCATCATCTAACGTTGGGAATTCTGTCGTTTGAAATGTTACTTCATCTTGAAGTAACCAAACATCCTTTGCCTCTTGCCCTACACCTGCAATGGACCAATGTAACAAACTATATGGATGATTATCATTCAAAAATGATGCCCACGTGCGCTCATTTGCAATGTTTCGTAATGTATGTAATTGTTTATCCATCTCTCGTCACCTTACTCTAGTCAGTTATGAAAACTATTATAACACTCTCTTCTTTCTCAAACAAAGTGCTCTTTTTATATTGTCAAGCACTTCCCTTGATTATATGATGAAATTAAGCGTTTGGGAAGGAGGGATAACGTTGGCAAAAGTACAAATTAAAGTAAATGATAATGGCTCTTTTCGCGTTACAGGGGACGTGGAATTAGTCGACTCACAAGGGAATGTATTCCCAGCAAAACCGGCATTTTCTTTATGCCGTTGTGGTTTATCAAAAAATATGCCTTATTGCGACGCTTCGCATAAAGGTAAATTCGAATCTGTTGTTAGAGCACCAGAGGCAGAATAATTTTACATGTGACATGCACATTTTTTTGTGCATGTTTTTTCTTTTTAGCAACTCCGTTATATCCCTTCTCCTTACAACATTTCTAATACTTTTATTTCCATTCCAGCCTGCATATATTTTCACACAATTCTTCACATTCGAATATTTTTTACTAGCCTTTTATTTTTTTTGTGCTATAATTTGAGCAAACAGCATCCTTCGGGGTCGGGTGAAATTCCCAACCGGCGGTGATGAAGTGAAAACTTCTAAGTCCGTGACCCGTTTTCAACTCGAAAACGGTGGATCTAGTGAAACTCTAGGGCCGACAGTATAGTCTGGATGGGAGAAGGATATGTTTCTAGTTTTTTATATAGTGAATACACTTTTATTTCAGTATGCATATTTTTAAAGATTCATTTTGATTCTTTATATATGTTTAATTTTCTATACTTATTTTTTATGCTGAAATAAAAAGAGACAACTAGCGTTTAAAAATTTGATATTTTGCTAGGTTTTTTCCTTATGCAGAAATATCAATTATCGTTAGGTTTCTTTCCTATGCTTTCGTATTCAAACTATATTTCTAGAAATCACGTCTCCCAAACCCCAAGGATATTAAATCCTTGGGGTTTTTTGATTTTTTTAGGAGAGGTGAAGAAAATGACAGATCAAGAATATATGAGGATTGCCCTGCAGTTAGCAGAAGGGACATCAGGACAAACAAGTCCAAATCCTATGGTTGGTGCTGTTGTTGTAAAAGATGGAAACATCGTTGGTATGGGGGCTCATTTACGAGCTGGTGAAGAACACGCAGAAGTTCATGCCCTTCAAATGGCTGGTCAGAACGCCAAAGACGCTACCGTTTATGTAACACTGGAACCGTGTAGCCACTTTGGAAAAACACCACCTTGTTGTGAATTGCTCATCGAAAAAGGAGTTAAGCGTGTTGTAATTGCTACTCTCGATTGTAATCCGCTCGTTTCTGGTAACGGAAAAAGAAGATTAGAGGAAGCTAGAATTGAAGTAACGACCGGTGTTCTTGAAGCAGAAGCAGTTTTATTAAATCGCTACTTTTTTCACTACATGAAAACGAAGCGCCCTTTTGTAACAATCAAAACAGCGATGAGCTTAGATGGAAAAACAGCAACTGTAACTGGTGAAAGTAAGTGGATTACAGGTGAAGAAGCACGTGCTGATGTTCACCAATATCGCCATACACATGATGCAATTCTTGTTGGAGTGAATACAGTTATAGCTGATAATCCTCATTTAACAACAAGAATTCCAAATGGTGGGAAACATCCTATTCGCGTTGTTTTAGATACCCATTTACGAACGCCACCATCTTCTCATGTTATAACAGATGGTTTAGCACCGACATGGATTATTGTCGGTAAGGATGTAAAGGAAGAGAAGATATCTTCTTATGAATCTAAAAATATAGCTATATTCCAAATGGAAACGAAACATATAGAAATCGAGGACCTTCTTTCCTTTCTTGGAGAGAAACAAATTCTTTCTCTATTCGTTGAAGGTGGCCAATCGATTCATGCAAGTTTCTTAAAAACAAACAATTTTAATGAAATTGTAACCTATATAAGTCCGAAATTAATTGGTGGGAAAGATGCTCCTACTTTATTTGGAGGAAATGGTTTTTCAAAATTACAAAATGCGCTTTCCTTGAAAATTCAAGAGATGAAACAAATTGGTGATGATATAAAAATCGTTGCGAATGCCCGAAACAAGGTGACGAAATGTTTACAGGAATTGTAGAAGAATTAGGAACGATAGCAAACATGCAACAAAGCGGAGAAGCGATGAAATTAACGATTCATGCAAAAAAAATTTTATCAGATGTTCACTTAGGTGATAGTATCGCGGTTAACGGTATTTGCTTAACTGTAACAAGCTTTACAACTACTTCATTTACAGTTGATGCAATGCCTGAAACGATGCAGTCGACATCACTTCGCATGCTTAAACCGCACTCTAAAGTAAATTTAGAGCGCGCAATGGCTGCAAACGGACGATTCGGTGGACATTTCGTTTCAGGACATATTGATGGAATCGGAACGATTTTAAATAAAAAACAACATTACAATGCCGTCTATTACAAAATAGCAATTTCTGATGAACTACTGCGCTATTGTTTGCAGAAAGGGTCCATTGCTGTTGATGGAACGAGTTTAACGATATTTGATATAGACGAATCTTCCATAACGATTTCACTCATCCCGCACACAGTAAGCGAATCTGTCATTGGAGCAAAAAATGCCGGAGATATCGTAAACATTGAGTGTGACATGATTGGTAAATATATTGAACGCTTTATTACTAAACCTACAAAACGAGTAGGTTCAATGACCGAAAGCTTTTTACAAGAAAACGGATTTCTATAAGGGGGAAGCACAATGTTTCATCGTATTGAAGAAGCTCTAGAAGATTTAAAAAAAGGTAAAGTCGTTATCGTATGTGATGATGAAAACCGAGAAAATGAAGGCGATTTTATTGCTTTAGCAGAGTACATTACACCAGAAACAATTAATTTTATGATTACACATGGCCGTGGTCTCGTTTGTGTACCGATTACGGAAGGGTACGCAGAACGTCTACAATTAGAACCAATGGTATCTCATAATACAGATTCACATCATACTGCGTTTACAGTGAGCATTGACCATGTCTCTACAACAACAGGGATTAGCGCTCACGAACGTGCAACTACGATACAAGAATTGTTAAACCCCGCATCAAAAGGTGCTGATTTCAATCGACCTGGACATATCTTTCCATTAATTGCGAAAGAAGGCGGTGTCCTGCGTCGTGCAGGTCATACAGAAGCTGCTGTTGATTTAGCAAAGCTATGCGGTGCCGAACCAGCTGGAGTTATTTGCGAGATTATAAATGAGGACGGCACGATGGCACGTGTACCTGATTTAATAGAATGCGCAAAACAATTTGATATAAAAATGATTACAATAGAAGATTTAATTGCTTACCGCCGCCATCATGAAACACTTGTGACGAGAGAAGTGGAAATTACATTACCTACAGATTTCGGTACTTTCCACGCAATTGGCTATTCTAACTCATTAGATACGAAAGAACATATCGCACTTGTAAAAGGTGATATTTCAACAGGTGAACCGGTACTTGTACGTGTTCATTCTGAATGCTTAACAGGAGATGTATTCGGTTCACATCGCTGCGATTGCGGACCACAACTCCATGCAGCACTTGCTCAAATTGAGCGTGAAGGAAAAGGTGTTCTTCTTTATATGAGGCAAGAAGGAAGAGGCATTGGGCTTCTTAATAAGCTTCGTGCTTATAAATTACAAGAAGAAGGATTTGATACTGTAGAAGCAAATGAAAAACTCGGCTTCCCTGCTGATCTTCGTGATTACGGTATCGGTGCTCAAATATTAAAAGATTTAGGTTTACAGAGTTTACGATTATTAACGAATAACCCAAGAAAAATTGCTGGCTTACAAGGTTACGATTTAGAAGTAGTCGAGCGTGTACCGTTGCAAATGCCAGCAAAAGAAGAGAATAAATCGTATTTACAAACGAAAGTAAACAAATTAGGACACTTACTAAACTTATAATTAAAGGAGAGATTTATTATGGTATTCGAAGGTCATTTAGTTGGTACAGGATTAAAAGTTGGAGTTGTTGTTGGACGTTTTAACGAATTTATTACAAGTAAGTTACTTGGCGGCGCTTTAGACGGGTTAAAGCGTCACGGTGTAGAAGAAAATGATATTGATGTTGCTTGGGTTCCTGGTGCATTTGAAATTCCTTTAATCGCTAAAAAGATGGCTAGTAGCGGAAAGTATGATGCTGTTATTACATTAGGTACTGTAATCCGAGGTGCTACAACTCACTACGATTACGTTTGTAATGAAGTAGCAAAAGGTGTTGCGTCTTTACCACTACAAATGGACATCCCAGTTATTTTCGGCGTATTAACGACAGAAACAATTGAACAAGCGATTGAACGCGCAGGTACGAAAGCTGGTAATAAAGGATATGAATCAGCTGTTGCTGCAATTGAAATGGCTCACTTATCAAAACAATGGGCATAAAAAAAGAGGCTGCGGCCTCTTTTTATTTTTTCACCTTTTTTTGTACATCTTTTATTAATTCATTCATCGTTTTTCCTTCTGTTTTTATATGAAGAGCTTGTGCCGTTCTCCATACATTCTCTCTTTTTTTCGCTTCTTCTATAATAGTAATTTCTTTTCTAACTTCCTTTAAATCTTTTCCTTCCGTTTTCAATCCAAAATGTTCAGCTTTCGTTCGAAAGTGTTGTTCGATTCTTTGTTGCATTTCTTTTTGTTCAGGATTTTCAGCAGCCTTAACTGGATCAGAACTTATTGCTTTTATTAAAATTAAACAAGTCATAATCGCTAATATGTATTTGTACATGTAAAATCCTCCAACCCAATATAAATTACATATTTACTATGTACAACTAGGGCTTGGAAAATTCGTCCACAAAAATTCTTTTTTTCGCTTAAAAACCAATAATATCAAGCGTTTACAACTATTTATTACATTTTATTTACAAAAAAAGCAAACCCTTTTACAAGTTTGCTTTTTCATCTATCTTATAATGCACATTCTTCAATCTCAAATCCTAAATCTGCAATCATACCCCAGTCCGCAGTCGGCTCTTGTCCAGCTGTCGTTAAGTAGTCCCCGACAAAAATAGAGTTTGCTGCAAATAAACCGATTGGCTGTACAGAACGTAAATTGATTTCACGTCCTCCTGAAATACGAATTTCTTTTGTTGGGTTTACAAAACGCATCATTGCCAGTACTTTTAAACATTCTACTGGAGTTAACTCTTTTTGTCCTTCAAGAGGTGTCCCCTTTACAGCAACAAGGAAATTACAAGGGATAGAATCTGCATCTATACGTTGTAATTCAAATGCAATTTCAGCACGCTCTTCAATTGTTTCTCCCATGCCAAAAATCGCTCCCGAGCATGGGGAAATGCCCGCTTGTTTTGCTTTTTGAACTGTATCAACACGATCATCATACGTATGAGTTGAACAAATACTATCGTAATTATTTGCATGTGTATTTAAGTTGTGGTTATAACGATGCACGCCTGCTTCCGCTAAACGTCCTGCTTGATCTTCATTTAAGAAACCTAAACAACAACAAATCTTCAAGTCTGTCGTTTCACGAATTTCCTTAACTGCTCCAATTACGTGATTTACCTCTTTATCCGTCGGACGACGACCAGACGCTACAATACAATATGTACCTGCTTTACGGCGTATTGCTTCATGTGCCCCTTCTACAATCTTCTCCTGCGTTAACCATGCATATTTATCAATCGGTGCTTCTGAAATAATAGACTGTGAGCAATATCCACAATCTTCAGGACATAATCCAGATTTCGTATTAATAATCATATTCAATTTTACTTTCTTACCAAAGTGATGATGGCGAATAATGTAAGCCGCATTCATAATTTCTAAAACTTCGGTATCATCAGCTTCTAATATCGCTATTGCATCTTCTTTCGTAATCATCTTCTCTTCCACTACGTCGTATGCAAGTTTTTTCCAATCCCTTTTTGTTTGTACTTGTTTCATTTCATCTCTTCCCCTCTTTTGTTATATGTATAAATAAAGCATGATACGTTGCCATTATCCCTTCATTTCCCGTGAAGTCTCTTTCGTATATGCGTAGCATCGCACGAAAGAGTGAGGGACTTTGACAATATGATCCTTCATTGCTATTAGTTGCTCCTACTTTTCGAATAGAATGCAGAAACTCCTTAACTTCTGTAAAACTCTCTATGTAACATGTTTCAGAAACATGCACATCCCCTGTTTCTATCTTACATATATGAAGCAACTGATCTTTTGAATAAAAACGTTGACCAATCGATGTTTCATTTTTTATATTTCTTTCTTCTTTCGCACGTTGGAACGAAGCATGCAATTCTTGAAACGTTTCATGTCCAAACGTTGAAAAGAGTAATATCCCATCTATAGACAAATGTTGAAATAAATTTCTTAACACTTGTTGTAAATTATTTAACCATTGAAATGTAGCATTTGAAATAATGACATCATATGATTCTTCTAATCGTAATCGCTCAATATCTTCACAGTGAAACGTTACATTTTTTACATTTTGTCTAGTTTGCGCAATCGCAATCATACTTTCAGCAAAATCAACTGCTGTAATATGTGCTTTCGGAAATAACTTTGATAATTGCTCTGTTACATACCCCGTCCCGCATCCCAGTTCTAAAATACGTATTGATGCCGTTTCACTATATCGTTCCTTTAAGATTGAAAGTAATGAATGTGCCATCTTTTTTTGTACATTTGCATATCGATCGTAAGATACGGCTGCCCCATTAAACCGTTTTTGTAGTAACGTTTTGTTGATCATGTCGTATCCCCTCTACAAATTGAATTATCTCATTTGCGCAATATTCAAAATTTGTCACACATAATGCATGCCCTGCTTCACTTACTACTTTCAGCTCGCTGCTGCTATTTTCCGTCATACTACGTGCCGCAGACAATGGGCATATTACATCCTGTTCTCCGTGAATAAGTAGTATAGGTACTTTAATTTCTTTTAGTTCTTCTCTCATATCTGTTTCTATTAAATAATCCAAACCTAGTTGTAAAGACTGAATAGAATCACCTTTAAAACGGTCTACAATGTCTTCAAAGTTTTTATTCTCTTTTAGCTCATCTTTCGTAAACATATTTTCATAAAACCGCTTGAGCGTATCTTCTTTCCTTCTCGCCAAATTCCTTTTCAGCCGTTCTACATGCAAAGCATTCCATCCGTTACTGTAATCGCTCGTATTTGTAAATTTAGCAGTACCACCAATTAATACGATGCCTTTTGCCTGAATCTTTTTATAAGCTTCAACTGCTGCTAACGCTCCTAGTGACCATCCAACCAATATTACGTTGTCATTATGCGCTACATCTATAATTCGGTCCGCAAATTCACTTCGTTCTTTCACATTACGCCAATCTATGCATTGAACAGAATATCCTTTAAAATACGGAAGTACTAAATCCCAAATATTCTCTTCCATTCCCCATCCGGGGATAAAAATAATCTTTAGCTCATTCATACGAAAAGCTCCTCTTCTTTCGCAATGTGGATAATTCGGTCAATAGCCCATTTTAAATCAGCTATTGTATGTTGCGATGTAACTGCAAAGCGAATTCGAGAACTATGAACCGGCACAGTTGGCGGACGAATTGCAATAGCCGCAATCCCTGCCTCTTGCAACCTTTTACTAAACCGTAAAGCATGTTCATTTGAACCGACTACAATCGGTACAATATGAGTTGAACTATTCCCAATATCAAAACCAGCATCCCTTAATTTAGTTCTGAAGTATTCTCCGTTTGCTATAAGGTTCTCTCTTCTTTCGTTATCTTCTTTTACAATTTCAATTGCTTTTTGCACCGCTCCTAACGTACTTGGTGGTAAAGCTGTAGTAAAAATAAAGCTTCTCATCATATTTTGTAAATACTCTATATAAATTTCATCACCTGTCAAATACGCACCATAACACCCTAAAGCCTTGCTAAACGTCCCCATATGTATATCAATTTTTTGAGCAAGATTTTTTTCTATATGAGATAACCCAGCTCCGCCGATTCCATATATTCCACTCGCATGTGCTTCATCGACTATAATGATTGCCCCGTATTTCTCTTTCAGCTGTACTAAATCTCTCAAATACGCAGTATCACCATCCATACTAAAAACGGTATCTGTTACGATTAATTTCCTTTTTTCAGGCGAAGCCATTTTCAACAACTTCTCTAAATGATCCAAATCATTATGACGATACCTTTTATGCTCTGCCCCGCTTAATATGATTCCATCAACAATACTTGCGTGATTTAACTTATCACTAAAAACAATATCGTGCCGAGAGGCTAAAGAAGATATGGCACCTATATTTGCCGTATATCCACTATTTACAATTAAAGCTCTTTCAGTACCTTTCCAGTCACATATGCTTCTCTCAACCTCTTCATATAATGGATGATTTCCTACAACGAGACGAGAGGCAGTCGCTCCAGTTCCATATCTTTTTGTACAGGCAATAGCAACTTCTTTTAACCTTTCATCTCCAGCTAACCCTAAATAATTATTTGACGCTAAATTTAACATCCTTTTTTTATCTCGAATAAGCCAAGTCTCTTCTGCCTTCTCTGTTACATATAAATCACGATACTGCCCTTGCTCATGTAATTGTTGTAATTTAGATTGAAGGTGCGCCCGCCACGTTTGATTCATTTTGGATAAACTCCTCTAATTTTGAAATCATAATATGTTCTTTTGCAGATTCTAATACTTCTTCTTTCGTAAACTCACCTGCAAAGAATGGCAATAATCCTAAAACTGGTACCCCGCTCAGCTCTTCAATCATCTCTTTATTTTCTTGCACTCTTTCCATTTCACATTCTTTGCAACCTGATAAAATGACACCCACTACGGTTAAACCATGCGCCTTTGCGTAAGCAATCGTTAACACTGTATGATTTACTGTTCCTAATGTAGGACGAGCTACTACAATAAGAGGCAACTGTAATTCTTTTGCAAAATCAATTACTAAAGCATCTTCTGTATATGGGACAGCAAGCCCACCTGCCCCTTCTACAAATAAGCTATTAAACTCTTTTAATAGTTCATTATAGTAATCAGTAATTTCTTTTAACTTTACTACTCTTCCAGCTCTTTTCATGGCAAGTCTCGGAGCAAGTGGTTCTTCAATAGAATAAGGGCAAATTTCATTTTCTGGTGTCGGTACACCTGATAATGCTTTTAACCTTGCCGCATCTCCCTCAGGGTTTGATGCAACATGCCCACTTTGCAACGGTTTATATACTCCGATGTTATATCCCAATTCTCTAAATACACCGGCTAATGCACCGGCAACGACAGTTTTCCCCACTTCAGTATCTGTTGCTGTTATAAAAAAACCACTCATTATTCTCCCTCCGTAACATCCGAGATTGCCTTATATAAAATGCGTAACATATCATCAATTTCTTCAAAAGTAGAAGCAAGTGGTGGCATAAATACAATCGTGTTACCTAGCGGTCGTAAAATCATACCCAGCTCTCTTGAGCGTTTACATACTTGAACACCGACTCTTTCTGTCCAGTCAAACGCTTCTTTCGTTTTCTTATTCTTCACAAGCTCAATACCAACCATTAATCCGCACTGACGAATATCACCTACATGTTTATACGCAAAGAGCTTTTCTAATTGCGCTGTCACATAATCCGTTTTACGTGCCACTTCTTCTATTAAATTTGTTTTTTCATATAGTTCTAGATTCGCGATTGCTACGGCACACCCTAACGGATTACCTGTGTAGCTATGTCCATGGAAAAATGTTTTTTGTTCTTCATATTCTCCTAAGAAGGCATTATATATTTCATCTGTCGTTACCGTAACTGCAATTGGTAAATATCCACCTGTTAAACCTTTCCCAGCAGTTAAAATGTCTGGCGTCACATTTTCATGTTCACACGCAAACATTTTCCCTGTACGCCCAAATCCAGTCGCTACCTCATCTGTAATAAATAATACATTGTACTTTGTACATAAATCGCGCAGTCCTTTTAAATATCCTTTTGGCATTGTAATCATTCCGCCAGCACCTTGCATTAATGGCTCTACAATGATGGCAGCTACTTCTTCATGCTTTTCTTTCAACAATTCTTCCATTTCTTCTAAATGGATTTTTACAATTTCCTCCTTATTATTTCCGTAAGGAGAACGATATGTATATGGATACGGCATTTTAATCGCATCAAATAAGAGCGAACTATACACTTGGTGAAACAAGTCTATTGCTCCTACTGAAACAGCTCCAATTGTATCACCATGATATGCTTCTTTTAATGTAACGAATCTTTGTTTCTTTGGTTTCCCTTTATGCTGCCAATATTGGAAAGCCATCTTAATTGCAATTTCAACAGCGGTAGAACCTGAATCAGAATAGAATACCTTCTTCAATCCATCTGGTACAACCTCAATAATTTTTTCTGCTAATAAAATAGATGGAACGTTAGCAAGTCCTAACATAGTAGAATGAGCAATTTTATTTAATTGCTCACGAATTGCTTCATCTAATTCCGGTACTTGATGTCCGTGAACATTTAACCATATAGATGAAACACCATCCCAATATTCATTACCATTTACATCGTATAGTTTTCTTCCCTCTCCACGTTCAATAATGACAGGATCTTCTTCTAAATAATCTTTCATTTGTGTAAATGGGTGCCATACGTAAGCTTTATTTTTCTCTGCTAATTCTTCATATGTATAAGATGATTTTTCAATCGTTCTACTATTTATTGTCACAATTGTCACCCCTAATGTTAACTTGTTTATAAATATAGTTAACATTAAATCCGAATGACTGTCAATTATTTTAAAATCAAATAGTTCTTAAAAAAGAACAACTTATCCTACGATAAGTTGTTCTACTTTCCATGCTGTATCTTTCCAATTTCTAAAATAATTTCTTCATCTTTTTTCCCCTCTGTATCAATTTCAAGTTGCTTAGCGTGCTCAATTAATAAATCATGACGCTTCTCAAATCTAGCGGTATTTACTTCTTTCGTAACCTCTTCTTTTGTTTTCCCCTCAGTAGAAACTCCTAGTTTTTCTGCTGCTTTTTCCATTGATTTCTTCTCTTCTATTTCTTTTACTTTCTTCACTTCTGACTGTTGTATTTGCTTTTGTTTCAACTGCTCTGATTCAGCCGCAAAAACTGTGTAAATTCCAGCACTTCCTCCAATAACTAATAAAGTGGTAAAAAGAATTATTTTTTTCTTCACTCTTTCCTCCCCCTTTCAAATTCATTATAACGTACATTTTTACAGCGTTAAAAACAATTATCCTTTATTTCCCTAAAAAAACATTTAATATTTTTATTGACATGTAAGATGAAAATATGATAAAAATTTAACTAACATCATATGAATCGGCGTTGATAGGATTTAGTAGTATTTCGATTTCTGATTTCAGAGAGCTGGTGGTCGGTGCGAACCAGTACAGAGCGAATTATGAATTACCCCCTGGAGCTTCTTTTACGAAACGTGAGGAGTAGTGAAAGACGGTTATAGACCGTTATGTCTAAAGAGTGGTGAAACGACACTGTTTCACAATTTAGGGTGGTACCGCGAATTTTTCGTCCCTGCATATATTGCAGGGGCGTTTTTTATTTTATAAGCGCATATCATATGACCCTTTATTTTGTGACGCATTCATTTCACAAGCTAGGGTGGTACCGCGATTTCTTCGTCCCTGCATAATTATATGCAGGGACGTTTTTTTATCCAATCATTTCCGTATCATATAGAAGGACTAACAATTACCGGTAATTTGTCACAAAATTCTAAATTTTAGAAGGAAATATACAATATTGGCGAATTTTATATAAAAAAGAGCTATTTCACATTACTTAGGAGGGGAAAACAATGGTTTCAAAAATTGAGTCTGTTCTTTTAACAATTTTTATCTTTTTCTGTATTGGTTTTAGTGTTATTCAATTAGAAGTTTCACCACACATTCCAATTTTATTTGGTATCGTTCTTTTATTAGCATTTGGATTCCTGAAGAGAATCTCTTGGTCTACTATGGAGAAAGGGATGATTAGTAGTATTTCAGCTGGTATTCCATCTATATTTATTTTCTTACTTGTAGGCGTATTAATTAGCGTTTGGATTGCAGCTGGAACTATTCCCACTTTAATGGTATACGGCTTCCAACTTGTATCTCCAAAAATTTTCGTTCCAACTGTTTTTGTTGTTTGTGCAATTGTTGGAACGAGTATCGGTAGTGCTTTTACAACTGCTGCAACTGTAGGACTTGCCTTTATGGGAATGGGTACTGCCCTTGGATACGATCCAGCTCTTATTGCTGGTGCAATTATTTCTGGTGCATTCTTCGGAGATAAAATGTCTCCTTTATCTGATACAACAAACTTAGCGCCTGCTGTAACAGGTGTAGATTTATTTGAACATATTCGTAACATGCTTTGGACAACAGTGCCAGCTTTCATTATTGCTTTTATCGCATTTTTCATTTTAGGAAGCGGATCTGGTGGAAACGTTGATTTCTCAGCATTTATTAACACACTAGAAAAAAATGCAACGATTTCTATCGTTACACTGATTCCTATTTTATTACTGTTCCTATTCGCATTTAAAAAGGTACCCGCAGTTCCAACATTACTTGCAGGAATTGTGGTAGGGATTATTATTCTCTTTATTTTTAAACCTAGCACTTCTTTAGCTGATTTAATAAAAATTATGCAAGACGGTTACGTTTCTAAAACTGGTATCAAAGACATTGACAGCTTATTATCTCGCGGTGGCCTGCAAAGTATGATGATGTCAATTGCTCTTATTTTCCTAGCTCTTTGTATGGGAGGATTATTACAAGGAATGGGTATTATAGCGCAGCTGATGAATATTATCTCTAGCTTCGTAAAAACTAGTACACGCTTAATTATTTCTACTGCTTCAACTGCAATTGGTGTAAACTTCTTACTTGGTGAGCAGTACTTATCCATCGTTTTAACAGGACAAGCATTTGCTAATAAATACGATGAAGTCGGTTTAGAACGTCGTAATTTATCACGAGTATTAGAAGATGCTGGTACAGTAATTAATCCACTCGTACCATGGGGTGTAAGTGGCGTATTCTTAACAAACGTTCTTAGCGTTCCAACATTCGATTACTTGCCATACGCAATCTTCTGTTTAGCATGTCCAGTCGTAACCATTATTGTCGGCTTTACTGGATTCGGTCTTTCATGGAAAAAAGAAAAAGCAGTACCAGTTTCATAATATAACAAAAAGGATTACCAAATCGGTAATCCTTTTTATATTTCTTGACTATCTATTCGCTTTCTTTCTTCTAAATAACAGAAGTAATCCCGCTCCAACAAACGCAAGACCAGCTCCAATTGTAGAAGCAATACTTGCACCTGTTTTCGGTAAATCACGTTCATCTTTTTCAGCTTCTTTATTTTCACTTACAGTTGTTGTTTCTTTTGTATTTTGATCATCTGTTGTAGTTTGTCCAGATCCAGTATTGTTTCCATCTTGCTTTGGTTCATTACCATTATTACCTTCTTCTGTTGGCGGTGTTGTTGGGTTTTCTCCATCACCTTTTGGTGGTGTCGTCGGATTTTCTCCACCACCTGTTGGCGGTGTTGTTGGGTTTCCTTCACCAGTTTCTTTATCATCATTTTTCTTCGTTATATCAATTGCATATTTCGCAAATTCATTTTCAGATGGTCCAACATATGAAATCTTTCCATCTTTCTTTATATACTTTTGTGCATTTGGTGAAGAATCAAATGTTGTATTTAATTTATCTGCAACAATCGGTTTAAATGTCCAATTTTGATCAGCTGCTGGATCAATATCTTTTATTTTTTGCATATACTTCACAATGATTTGACGTGTTTCATCTTGTGATTGGTATACAACTTCCCCTTTACTTACACCTGGGAACGTTTGGCTACTTCCACGATAGTTATTTGTAGCGACGATGAACTCTTGCTTGTCAGCTACTGGCTTACCTTCATATGTCATATTTACAATACGATTCGTATTTGCATTTACAACTTTTCCATCTTTATCGTATTTCGCCGGTTGTGTTACATCAATTTCGTATTTTAAGCCATCTAAAATATCAAAGTTATATGTAGGATACCCTATATTTACTAACGGCTGTTCTTCTGTTTTCTTTGGATCAATTTGATTAAACTGACCTGCAGACATTTCAAGCCATTCTTTCACTTGTGCCCCATTTACTTTTACAGCATATAACGTATTTGGATATACATATAAATCTGCAACGTTTTTAATCGCTAACGTTCCAGCTGGAATATCCGTATAATATGTAGCACCGTTTCGGCCACCTGCTTTAAATGGTGCGCCTGCAGATAAAACCGGAATATCTTTAATCTTTTCGTACTCTGGTTTTTTAAGTTCTTGTTCTACATACCATTTTTGCGCATTGGTCACAATTTGTACGGAAGGATCATCTTGTACTAATGAAAAATAACTATTAATTGGTGCTTTCGTTTCACCTACATGTGTATTTACATATTCGATTGTCTTTTCATGTTCATCTTTAATTTCATTAACTAATTTTTGATCAGATTCTACTAATGGGGTACCTTTACTATTAGCAATCGGGCGAAGTTGTGGCTTAGATTGATCTTTTTGCACTTCCCATTTTCCGTTTACCTTTTTCAATTGCATATCAATAATACCTAAGTTACTACCAAAAACACCCGGCATTACAACTGGAACACCATTAAATACATCCTGCACTTCAGTATGTGAATGTCCCATTAATACTGCATCTACGCCAGGAACTTGTGTTGCTAAATGATATGATGCATTTTCCATTTTATTCGCTTCTTTATATTCGCTCTTATCGACGCCTGAATGAGCCAATGCAACGATAATATCTGCACCCTCATCTTGCATTTTTTTCACCATTATTTTTGCTGTTGCGACGATGTCTTTCGCTTTTACTTTTCCTTCTAAATTCGCTTTATCCCAGTTCATGATTTGTGGTGGAACAAATCCCATTACACCAATTTTCACTATTTGTTTTTGGCCTGCTTCATCCACTACTTCTTTCTTTAAAATATGATATGGTTTAAAATAATTTTCATCGTTCTCTTCCTTATCATCATGGTCATCTTTATATACATTGGAGTTAATAACCGGGAAATCCGTTTTTTCAATCACTTTGTTTAAATAGTCTAAACCGTAGTTAAATTCATGATTCCCAAGAGAGATGACGTCATACTTCATTAAATTCATTACACGATATAATGGATGTGTATAACTAGGATCCACAGGATTCTTCGGATCTTTTATTTTATTTGCTACATAATCTCCAAGCGGTGTCCCTTGTAATGCATCTCCATCATCAAATAGGACAGAGTTTTTCGCTTCTTCACGTGCTTTATTAACGAGTGTTGCCGTTTGTACGAGACCTACTTTATTATCTGTTTTCGTTTGATAATAATCGTAATTCATTAAGTTAACGTGAATATCTGATGTTTCTAGAATTCGTAAGTTAACTGTACTCTCCCCAGCGTTCTCATCTGCATGAGCTGTTGTTGGCATTACTTGCGGTGCTATAACACCAATCGCAAGAGTTGCTCCAGCTAGCATTTTTTTTGACTTTTTCACAAAAAATCCCCCTTATACAATTACCAGAAATAATGAAATGAATCCCTATCTGTCTCTAACCACATACCTTTTTTCTTCTATTAGAGACACAATTTTCATTTCACCCTGCGCTAACGAGTAGTCCCCTTAAACGCCCGATTGATGAAGACTAACAATTAATAGGAAATAAAGCTCCCACTAATTAAAATTTCACCTTATCTGACATTATCATATATAAAGTTCTTTCCTATCGTCAATATTTTTTGACAAACTTCAACAAATTTTCTGTAAAGTTATTATAAACTTTTCATAAACATATAATATGCCCTTACATTGCTAATACTGCTGAATATGATACAATTACCAATTACAAGGAGGATGAATTTATGAAAAAAGTCATCTTAACAATTGTTTGTCTCCTCCTTCTGATCATTTCTTATTCTTATTTTGAAAAGAACGACGAGACAAAACAAAATGAACCCGAAGAAAAAACAGAAAAAACATCTACTCCAAGTTGGATTGATAAGCAAACAAACGATTCCTTTTATCATCTCGTACTAGGTGATTCGCTCGCCAAAGGATATGGATCAACACAAGGTGGATTTGCTGAATTAGCCTCTAAACAAATAGAAGCACAAATTCATAAACCAATTACTGTAGAAAACCTTGGGATAAACGGTCTTACAACAGATCGTCTCGCTAAAAAAGTTCAATCAGAAGATGTAAAGCAAAAAATTAGAGCAGCAAATATCATTACAATTAATATTGGGGGAAATAATTTATTTCGCTTAAATCGTGATGTCGGTGTTATAGACGGTATTAAAATGTTAAATAAAGAAAAAGCTCATTTTGAAGCGGATGTAAAAAATATTGTAAAGACAGTCCGAGATCAAAATCCGGATGCTTTACTCATTCTTTCTGAACTCTATAACCCGTTACAACTCGATGACTCCATCGCAAGTTATGCAGATATGTTTTTAGACGGCTGGAATGAATCCGTTTATTCCATTGCAAAAGTGAATCAACCATCTATCGTTTTGCCAATTCGTAAATTAATATCGAATGATAAAAAAGAATTGCTCTTTGACCAAGTACACCCAAATGATAAAGGCTATACGATTATTGCCGATTCATTTACAAAAAAAGTGTTGGCCTACAAATATTAAAATTCCCATGAAACAATTCTATTTTTATAACATGTCTTTTTTGTTACAATGATAGTGGAAGGGGGCCTTTATATGGAATCACGCGAGTGGGAACGTATTGTTGATCATCTTCTTTCGCTAGTGCCTCTTTTTTATCGCAAATTTATGCTTCCTGGAGAATTTTCTTCTCAAAGACATATGCCGCCATCACATACACAAGTATTACTGCTTTTGCATGAAAACGGCACATTAGCAGTTTCCGAAATCGGCAAGCGGCTAGCGATTTCACGGCCTAACATGACACCTCTATTAAACAAACTTATTCAAGAAGAACTAATAGAGCGTCATTATAGCGAAAAAGATCGACGGGTCATTTTAATTTCCCTAACAGCTGAAGGGAAATTATTAGTAAATCAGTATCAGCAATTCATTTTAGACAAACTAAAAGAAAATTTCCAAACATTATCTGAGGAAGAGCGCGAAAAGCTCATTCATTCTCTTCAAACCATTCAAAATTTAATTTTGAAAACAAACGTATAAAGCTGCTTCTAAATAGAAGCAGCTTTATGATTCGTAATAGTTACCATAGTACACATTGGAATATGGCCATGTTGTTAAATATGGTTTTTTTTCCTGTGTAGGCTGTTGTTGTGGTAATTGTGGTATTTGTGATAATTGCTGTAATTGTTGTTGCCGATATAATTCGTATTGTCTACTCGTATCATAAACCGGATAATAATTTACATATGGATATACTTGAGGTACGTAATAATAATACATTATCCTCTCCTCCTTTTTCTTAAACATATTCAAAGGAGAAAATGGATGTGACATTGTTTATAATTGTACAAGTGGTTCTCTCACTCGTTTCTTCCTTTTCTTCAAGCGTAACTTACGGTTCTTTTCGTATAAATAATGCACAACGAAATACGAAATGAGACCAAACACAACTCCTAAAATCGTCATTCCAATTAATACATACACTTCACTTTGTAATAAGCTCTTTAATATCGTAAAAATGTGACTTGAAAACAAGTCCGATATCGTAAATGGTTCATGATGAATTTTCTGTACATGAAATGGATAAATCATTTTTCCTAGCGCATACGCAAGCGGAAATAAAAATACTGGGAGAAACGATATTTTCCCAATAATATTGCCAATAACTGCCGCAGGAAAAGATCCCTTTGCTAACCTGACGATTGGATAAAATATTACATATACGAGCGATGCCGTATAAATGACTAACATTTCTAAGCCGAATCCTATAGCAAACCCTAACGATACTTTCTTTGCGCCTTCTGGCGATCGAAGCAACTTATAATATTGAAACTTTAATATTCTCCACATCCGCTGAAAAAACGAATATGTTTTCTTAGTTGTTTTCACCCTCATCATCTCTTTAACTATATTTTTATATGTAGTATGTCCTTACACACTCTGAAAAACAAATTTAGTTTTCTCTTTTATTATAAATGATATCGAAATGGTTAACTAAATATACATATGACATTTTAATATAAAAAAACCTCCCTTTTAGGAAGGCTCTTCTACATTTTTAAATAAACTCACTAATAACGCTTTTTGAGCATGCAATCGATTACCAGCTTGCTCAAAGACGATAGACTGCGGTCCATCTATAATTTCTCCTGTTACTTCTTCTTCACGATGGGCAGGTAAACAGTGTAAGAAACGATATGTTTGCTTCGCATGCTTAGCAAGTTCGTTATTGATTTGGTAAGGTTGAAATAAAGAATATTTCTCTTCTTCGCCCTCTTGCCCCATGCTCATCCAAACGTCAGTATAAATGAAATCTGCTTCATTCACCGCTAATTCAGGATTATGTAAAACTTCAATCTCAGCTCCTGTTTCCTTGGCAATCGCTAACGCTTTTTTTACAATCTCTTCATTCGGTTCATATCCTACAGGCGTTGCAACAGTCATATGCATTCCGACTTTTGCACTCGCTAGCAACAATGAATGACATACATTATTTCCGTCACCTACGTAAGCCAATTTTATTCCTTTAAATGTATTTGTTTCTTCATATATCGTCATGAGGTCTGCCAATGCTTGACAAGGATGATGATCATCCGTTAAACCGTTAATAACAGGAATACTTGATTCTTTTGCAAGCTCTTCTACATCCGCGTGCGAGAATGTACGTATCATAATCCCGTCAATATACTGCGATAATACTTTCGCAGTATCTGAAACAGTTTCTCCTCTTCCCATTTGCATCTCTTTTCCACTTAAAAACATACCATGTCCCCCGAGTTGTACCATTCCCGCTTCAAAAGATACACGAGTACGAGTTGAATGCTTATCAAAAATAAGCCCTAATATTTTTCCTTGTAATAAAGGCTCTTGCTTATTCTTTTTTAAATATATAGCGAACTCAATTAAAGAAATAATTTCTTCTTTCGTTAATTCTTCTAGTGTTAAAAGATCTTTCGTATTTAATTTCGGTACTTGTACAGTTGACATGAAACTTCCCCCTTATATGATTGATACGTTTTTTGTACAAACTACTTTTTTTATTATATATACTGCCTGTTCTAACTCTTCATTCGTGACAATGAGTGGCGGTAATAGTCTTATAACATTAGGGCCTGCTTGTAATACGAGAAGCCCTTCGTTTTCTAGTTGTTCTATAAAACTTGCAACTTCATGCTTACACTCAATCCCAATCATAAGCCCCTTACCACGTATATTTTGAATACATTCGACATGCTGTAATTCCTCTTGCAACTTCTCTAATACGTACTCGCCCTTTTCTTGTACTTCTTTTAAAAACGATGGTTTCTTACTCACTTGCAATACTTCTTTCGCTGCAGCCATCGCGATGTAATTCCCGCCAAAAGTTGAACCGTGTGATCCTGCAGTAAACGACGTTCCGAGCTCTTTCCGGCCAATCATCGCTCCGACAGGAACCCCATTCCCAAGTGCCTTTGCAACGGTAACGATATCAGGCTCTATTCGCACTTGTTCATAAGCGAATAGTGTTCCAGTTCTTCCTATCCCCGTTTGTACTTCGTCTATAATAAATAAGGAACCGAACTTATTACATAATGTTTCAATCTCTTTCAAAAAAGATAGATCGGCAGGTATTACTCCTCCCTCTCCTTGAACAACTTCTACCATTACCGCCGCAACTTCTTCATTCATTACTTCCTCTAATGCTTTAATATCATTAAAAGGGATATGTAAAAAAGATGGAAGTAATGGACCAAATCCTTCTTTTACCTTATCTTGGCCTGTTGCACTCATCGTTCCAAATGTTCTACCGTGAAAAGACTGCTGGCATGTTACGACGAGAGATTTTCCAGTATGCTTACGTGCTAACTTTAAAGCCGCTTCATTTGCCTCTGCCCCACTATTACAGAAAAACACATAATCTAATGCTCTACTTTCTGTTAATAATGACGCAACTTCTTCTTGTAAGCTGTTTGTAAACAGGTTAGATATATGCCATATATCATCAAGTTGATCTTGTACACCTTTGAGAACAGTAGGGTGACAATGTCCTAAATTACATACGCCAATTCCTGATGTGAAATCTAAATATTCCTTACCGTTATTATCAATAACTTTCGTTCCAGTTCCCTTTACAAACTCAATAGTTCTTCTGCCATACGTTTGAAAAAGATGACTCGTCATGCAATACTCACGCCTTTCGTTACCGTCGTTCCAATACACTCTCCCGTAACCTCAGTAAAATCTTTTGTACCATTCACAATACTTATCTTTTGCACTCCCATTTTTAATGATGCTAGTGCCGCCTGTACTTTCGGAATCATCCCACCTGTAATAACACCTGTTTCTATAAAAGTAGCAATTTCAGATTCATCCGTTTCCTTTACCAAATTCCCTTCATGTAATATTCCATCTACATCCGTAATAAAAATCAGCTCTTTTGCCCCTAACGCGGCCGCAATCCCAGCTGCAGCATTGTCCGCATTTATGTTATAAATTTCATTACCATTTACCCCGATTGGAGCAATAACAGGAATATACCCCATATTTATTAATCCTTTTAATAAGGCTGTTTCTACATAACTTACTTCTCCCACATATCCTATCTCCTCGCTGACAGGTTGAACTTGAAGTAAATTGCCGTCACACCCTGAACAACCTACAGCAAGTAAATTATGCTTTTGTAAATTCATTACGAGTTTTTTATTCGTACTTCCGCATAGCACCATTTGAACAACATCCATAACTTCTTTTGGTGTTACGCGTAATCCATCTCTTTTTTCTACGTTGATGTTACAATCTTTTAATTTGGCATCAATTTCTGGCCCACCACCATGAACAATCACTACTTTATACTTCTGTTGCAATTTCTTTATACAATCAAAAAACACAGCATTTAATTGATTCAACATACTACCGCCGCATTTCACTACAATATAATCGCTCATCTTCTCTCTCCTTATGTACGATAACAAGCATTTATTTTCACATATTCATAGCTTAAGTCACAGCCCCAAGCTGATCCTGTCTCTTCACCTAAGTGTAAGTACACATTAATCACTATTTCATCTTCTTGTAATCTCTCTTTCATTTCTTCTTCAGAAAATATTTGAGGCTCACTATTTTTTAATACCGATATAGATTGAAGAGTAATGTCAATTGTATTCGGATTAATAGCTACTTCACTTTGTCCAATACTGCTAATAATTCGTCCCCAGTTTGGGTCTTCACCATATATTGCTGTTTTCACAAGACTCGAACCGACTATTTGCTTTGCAATTTTTTTTGCCTCTTCATTCGTTTGAGCTCCTAGCACATTTACTTCTATTAACTTCGTAGCGCCTTCACCATCTTGCGCAATTTTTTTTGCTAAATCTTCACATACCTTCTGTAAAGTACATACGAAAGTTTCCCAATCTGTATGTTCCATATTTATCGGGCTTGTTTCTGATAATCCACTTGCCATAACGATGACCATATCATTCGTAGAAGTATCTCCATCTACCGTAATTTGATTAAATGTATGATTCGTAATTTGGGATAATGCTGTTTGCAATACGTCACGCTCTATATGAGCATCTGTCGTAATAAAACTAAGCATCGTTGCCATATTCGGATGAATCATCCCTGAACCTTTTGCAACACCCGCAATCGCCACTTTCTTCCCATCAATAATCATTTCATAACAAGTTTCTTTCGTGATAAGATCCGTCGTTAAAATTGCTTCAGAAAAAGAATATGCTTCACTTTCTTCCTTCGTCGGTATAAGAGTTGCAATCCCCTTTCGGATTATATCCATCGGCAGTGGAACACCAATTACACCTGTTGAAGCTACTGCAACGTAATTTTCTTTCACTCCAAAATGTTCCGCCCCTAACGCGCGCATCTCGTATGCGTCTTGTAATCCTTGCATTCCAGTACAAGCATTTGCATTTCCACTATTAACGATAATTGCTTGTAACTTCCCTTCTGCCGTTATACTATCCTTCGTTACTTGCAAAGGGGCTGCTTGTATTTGATTCGTTGTATACACAGCGGCACATGATGCTGGTACGTCACAAACGATTGCCCCTAAATCCTTTTTCTCCTTTTTCAGACCATTTACAGTACCAATTGCCGAAAAGCCTTTCGGCGTTACAATTGAACCATTTTCTAATTTTGTAATAGACGCTACTTTAATCATCATGTCCCCCTTATAGATAAAGCGGCATATGTTGTAAACCTGTTGTCTCTTCTAGTCCCGCTATTATGTTTGCATTTTGAATCGCTTGCCCAGCCGCGCCTTTCATCATATTGTCTATAACAGAAACGACCGTAACTCTTTCAGTTCTTTCATCGTAAGCTATGCCAATATCACAATAATTTGAGCCTCTCACTTCTTTTGGACTTGGAAATTTCCCTTGCGTACAAATTCGGATGAAAGGCGATTGTTCATACGTTTCTTCATACAATTTTTGAAGTTGCTTTATTTCCATCTTTTGTTTTACTTTTGCATAAAGTGTAATCATAATTCCTCGTGATATCGGTATTAAATGTGTGCTAAATGTAATTGGCTGTGATCCATTATTCCATTCTGTAAGCATTTGCTCAATCTCTGGAACGTGCTGATGCTCATTCACTTTATAAATGTGCAAGTTATCATATAGCTCAGGAAAGTGAGTCATTGTTGTTGGTGTTTTACCTGCTCCTGATACCCCTGATTTCGCATCAATAATAATCGAATCTTCTTCAATCATGCCGCTACGTACTAACGGCGCTATCGCTAGCAATGTGGCTGTAGCAAAACATCCTGGGTTTGCAATTAAATTTGCCTTTTGAATCCCAGTCCTTTTCCATTCACTTAACCCATACACTGCTTTTCTAAGAATTTCTTCTTTCGCTGCTGGCCTTTTATACCACAGTTCATATGACGAAGGATCTATCATACGAAAGTCTCCAGATAGGTCAATTACTTTTAAACCTTCTGCTAATAACTTGGGAGTTAACTCCGCCGATACTCCTGCTGGTGTTGCTAGAAATACGATTTCTGCTTCTTTCCCTATTGTCTTCACATCAATTTCTTGTAACGTATGAACGAGAACATTTCGAAGATGCGGATATACATTTGTTATACACTCACCAACTTGCGAAAAAGAATGAAGAGATGCTATCGAAAAATATGGATGTTGTTCTAATAAACGAATTAATTCAATGCCCCCATATCCAGTGGCTCCAATAATTGCGACTTTCATAAGTTCCTCCTCAAATCGATTCTTTAAATTAAGTATGATTATAATATTGTATATTTATAGAGTCAATTAAATATTTATAAATTTTTAAATCTAAAAAAAACTTAATTTTATTAGAAAAACAATATACTCAACCGAATTTTTATACAAAAATAGTGCATAGTAGTTTTTTTATTTCACTTCAAGTACAATAAAACAATACATACGTACATACAGGCGGGAAAAAATATGAACGAAAAATTAATTGAGAAAATGATTATAAAAAGTTTTCAGCAATATCAATGCAGTCCAATATCAAAAGAAGATCAGGAAATGCTAGTGAAACATATTCAAACGGTGACTCATTCAAATATTGAAATTGATTTATACGAGGAGATTGAGGATATTGTTTATGATTATGTGACTGGAAAACAATAAAAAATAGGAGATTTCCATGTGGAAATCTCCTATTTTTTACTTAATGATTTACCTGCTACACGTTCAAATAAACCTGGGAATAAAGCATAAAGTTTTGGACCAATTCCCATCCACTTCGGTAAGTTTACTTCACGTTTTTTCGTGTGCATCGACTTTACGATTTGTTCTGCTACGTATGTTGGTTTTAACATGTAACGTCCCATATTCTTTACATATGTACCAGATTGATCCGCTATTTCAAAAAAGTTTGTATCTATCGGACCTGGATTAATTGCTGTAACATAAATATCTGTATTCGCTAATTCCATGCGTAAACTATTCGTAAATCCTAATACAGCATGTTTCGTTGCTGCATACGCACTTGATTTCGGAGTTGCAATTTTTCCGGCAAGTGAAGCAATATTAATAATATGTCCTTCGTTCTTGTTTACCATATAAGGTAGTACCGCTTTCGTACATGCTACTAATCCAAATACATTTACTTGGAACATATCTTTTACTTCACCCATTGACGCATCTTCAAACGTTTTAAAAATACCAAATCCCGCATTGTTTACTAATATATCAATACGTCCCACTTCTTGTAATACCTTTGAAAAAACAGACTGTACTTCCATCTCTTCACTTACATCTAATACATAATAATAGCAAGGCGTATTATAAGTTTCTTTAATTTTGTCTACTAACACTTGTAGTTTCTCTTCTGTTCGAGCCATTAATACTGGCGTCGCTCCCTGTGCTGCAACTTGCATTGCAACTTGCTCACCAATCCCACTAGAAGCACCTGTAATGACGATTACTTTATTTTGTAAACGTCCTGTCATTGCTGTCACCTACTTTGCATAATAAATCAATTGTTGCGATGACTCATCAATCATCACTTGTTGATTATATGCTAAATAGTCCAATTGTCCAACCGTTTCTGAAATAGTAAGTGGTAATTGTTCTTTATATAATACCGGAAATAGTTTTACACATACTTCAAATGCTGTCATTGGTTTTTCCTTTAATAATTCAAGCACTTTAAAAGCACGTGTTTCTTGCTTTTGTAATCTCGTTTCAATAAGTTGTTTCACATTTAGAACATCTTCCCCATGCCCTGATAAAATGCGTGAAATATTCATTTCGCTTAAACGCTGTAATGTTTGATTATATTGTAGTAATGGGCGTGCCCGCTCTGTTTGCCCTTCATATGGCGGTTCTAGTATTGGATTCGAAGAAATATGACTAATGAGAGCATCTCCACCAATTAATATTCCATCAGATTCTCTATATAAAGAAATATGAGTAGAAGCATGACCTGGTGTTTCAAGTACTGTAAATCCAGGCAAAGAATCAATACGATCTCCTTCTCTCACAGTATGCGTTAACGATCTATTACAAGAATATTTAAGTGTCCTCGTCGTCAATAACGACTCGTCTTTCAAAAATGCTGCTGGCACACCAAACTGTAAGGCCGTCTCTCTAAAAAATTCATGATACCGCTTTAAAAATTCTGGATTTTGTGTAATCCAAGGCTCATTCCAAGGATGTCCAATAATATTCGTCTTCTCAGAAAATATATTTAAAAGTCCACAATGATCTGCATGATGATGCGTAATGACTACTGTTTCAATATCTTCTATCGTATGTCCTAATGCACCTAATTGACTTTCTAACGCATTCCTTGCCTCTTCTGTATTCGTCCCTGTATCAATTAATGTTAATGTCTCCCCCTCAACTAAAAACACATTCACAGTTTCCACTGCAAATGGTACAGGAATCTCCATTCGGTGAATCGCCGTCATGCTTAGCCCCCCTGTCTCTTTCCGGTTCAAAAATGAATACTTCTTCAGTTTACAACTTCTATATATATTTGTCATTATTTTCAGATAAAAAGAGGTGTTTCCTATAAAAAAACGAATGTATGTACATTTATAAGAATTTCTAACCAAAATTAAAGGAGGAACATCATGTCTATTCAAAACATTTCCTTTCTCGGTGCAGGCTCTATTGCCGAAGCTATTATTGGTGGCTTGTTACATGCAAATGTCGTTAAAGGTGAACAAATTACTGTAAGTAATCGTTCTAACGAGACAAGATTACAAGAGCTACATAAAAAATACGGTGTCAAAGGTACTCATAATAAAAAAGAATTACTTACTGATGCAAATATTCTTTTTCTAGCAATGAAACCAAAGGATGTTGCAGAGGCGCTTACCCCTTTTAAAGAATACATAAATAATAACGTGCTTATTATTTCATTACTAGCAGGTGTTTCTACTGACTCAATTAGAAAACTACTTCAAAAAGACGTTCCAATTATTCGTGCAATGCCAAATACATCCGCAGCCATTTTAAAATCTGCTACCGCTATCTCCCCTTCAAAACATGCAACAGCGGAGCATATTCGCACTGCAACATCTTTATTTGAAACAATTGGTCTCGTCTCTGTTGTAGAGGAAGAAGATATGCATGCTGTCACTGCATTATCCGGAAGTGGACCTGCTTATATTTATTACGTAGTGGAAGCTATGGAAGAAGCTGCAAAAAAAATTGGTTTAAAAGAAGATGTTGCAAAATCACTTATTCTTCAAACGATGATTGGTGCTGCTGAAATGCTAAAAGCAAGTGACAAACACCCTTCTATTTTGAGAAAGGAAATTACTTCTCCTGGTGGAACTACCGAAGCAGGTATTGAAGTATTACAAGAACATAAATTTCAACAAGCACTTATTTCTTGTATTACACAGGCAACGAAACGATCACATAATCTTGGAAAAACATTAGAACAACTAACAAAAGAAAAATAGAAAAAGGAGCTCAAGTTTATTTGAGCTCCTTTTTCTATAATTACACTTAGTTATTGTTCTTCCCAAAAATCTCTTCTTGCAGGCGACGACCAGTCGGCGTTGCTGCAAGTCCACCTTCTGCTGTTTCACGAAGTGCTACTGGCATCGTTTGTCCGATTCTAAACATTGCCTCAATTACTTCATCACATGGAATTGTACTCGTTACACCAGCTAATGCTAAATCTGCTGAAATCATCGCATTCGCAGCTCCTGCTGCATTACGTTTTACACAAGGTACTTCTACAAGTCCTGCAACAGGATCACACACTAAACCAAGCATGTTCTTTAATGAAATTGCCATCGCTGTAGCTGCTTGATCTTGTGTTCCACCAGCCATCTCAACTGCGGCTGCAGCCGCCATTCCACTTGCTGAACCAACTTCAGCTTGGCATCCTCCCGCTGCACCAGAAATACAAGCGTTATTCGCAACAACCATACCGAAAGCTCCTGCTGTAAATAAGAATTCAATCATTTCTTCACGTGTAGGCTGCAATTTTTCTCTTAGTGCAAATAGTACACCTGGCACTGTTCCAGCAGACCCTGCTGTTGGTGTTGCACAAATAATTCCCATCGCCGCGTTTACTTCATTTGTTGCAACAGCTTTGCTTACTGCGTCCAAAATCGTATCTCCTGATAAGCCTTTTCCACTCTTCATATACGCTTGAACTTTTACAGCATCTCCACCAGTTAAACCAGTTGGTGATTTCACGCCGCGAATACCACGTTCTACTGCTTGCTCCATCACGACTAAGTTCTTTTCCATACCAGCAATTACTTCTTCACGTGAAATACTTCTTGTTTCCATTTCACATTGAATCATAATTTCTGCGATTTTTACATTTTGTTCTTTAGCTTGCGCCACTAGTTCCGCTGCGTTCCGAAACATGGTGTGTCCCCCCTGCAATTATTCCATAATAGTTACTTGACAAATATTTTGTTGCGCTTTTATTTCTTCAATCACTTCATCTGCTAATAATTCATCTGTTTCAATGACCATAAGCGCTCTTCTTCCTTTTTCTTTACGAGAAACACTCATTGTACTAATGTTAATCTCATGTTTCGCAAGGATTGAAGCTACCGCTGCAATAGCACCGAAGCGATCGTTATTTACAATAAGTAGTGCTGGGCTCGTGCCTGATAATTGAAGATCGAATCCGTTTAATTCTACAACTTCAATTTTACCGCCACCAATTGAGCAAGCAACAACTTCAATTTCATCTTCACCTTTATACAAACGAATTCTCGCTGTATTTGGGTGAGGTGCATTGGCATCTTCTTCAATGAATTCCACTTCAATTTCGCGCTCTTTTGCTATTTCTAGCGCCTCTGGAATACGTAAGTCATCTGTTTCAAATCCTAATATTCCACCGATTAGTGCTACATCCGTACCATGCCCTCGATACGTCTTTGCAAATGATCCATATAACGAAATGCTTACTCTTTCTGGTTCATGACGAAACAGCTGGCGAGCAACTTGCCCCATTCTTGCTGCGCCTGCTGTATGTGAACTTGATGGTCCAATCATAACTGGACCGATAATATCAAATACTGAGCGATACTTCATCATAACTCCCCCTAAACCTCTATGAAAAAATTTATTCTACTATTCTATTAAGCTGCTACATCTGTCGCTTTTCCAGTTGTACCACGAATTTGTTCTGCTGTACGAATTGGATAGTTTTTGAATAAAAGTAATCCAATATAACCTGAAATAATACCAGTTATCATAATACATAAGAATCTTAGCATTATTTTCATTTAAAAATGATACAAGATAATCCAGAATAAAGTCTGGTAGCAATCCAAAGTTTAACACAGAAGCCATTGCAAGCATAGCATAAACAAGTGATATAACCATTGCTAATGCAACTAAATTTGCACCCGCTATTCCGCCTAGACTACCTGCTGATGTTCTGAACTCTTTTAAAGAGTGGTGTACCAATTAAATCTCCACCACCTTATTAATAAAAAGCTTCTACTAAGGAACTCGCAATAGCTACACTTGCTAATCATATCGTTTAGCTAAAAAGTGAAAAAGACTTATGACAAATAATAGTAATATCTTTCCTATTATAATTCTCGTGTTACTCTCTCATGATTTAGTCAACTTCACTTGTTACGATAATGACTAAAATACATGCGACTTATCATAAATTATAATCTGCCCTCATTATAGCTTGTTTTTTATAAAACGCTTACTTTTGTTGAATTTTAAAAGTTCTGAATAAAATTCCATTTCTGCTATTTGTATCACTTGTATGTCATCTGACTTATATAACAGTTTTTCTAAATAATCATTATTTCGTATTTTTATCCTATATATTCAAAGCATCCTATTTTTCTGTATCATCCAAGTATAAGTATAAAATAATAACAGTTTTATTTTTAAATTTTTTTAGACATAAAAAAATGGTAACCCACCGTTACCATTTTTTACAAAACTATTATTTTTCTACTGGGAATGATTTCAAATCTGTCGCTATTTCTGTATTAGAAAACAACTCTCTAGCCTCTTTCAATAATTCCTTATATGTATCTCCTTGATAGCGAGAACTAATGTGAGTTAATATTAGTCGCTTCGCATTTGCCTGAAGTGCAATGCTCGCAGCTTGCTTAGATGTAGAATGAAAATAATCATACGCTTGTTGCTCATCTTCTGCTGCGAAAGTCGCTTCATGGACAAGTACATCTGCATCTTGCGCAAGCTCCCTACTCGCTTCGCAATATCGGGTATCACCTAAGATAGTAATAATTCTTCCTTTTTGAGGTGGGCCGATAAACTCATTTCCATTTAATATCGTGCCATCCTCTAATTCAACTACTTCACCATCTTTTAAACGTTTAAAGATTGGACCTGGTTTCACACCCATCTCAAGCAACTTATCAACTAAAAGAGCACCTTGTATATCTTTCTCTACAATACGATATCCAAAGCATTCTATACCGTGTGACAATCTTTTCGTTTCTACATAAAATTCATTATCTTCAAATACGGTACCTTCTTCTGTTATCTCCACAACTTCAAGTGGATATTTCACATGTGTCGTACTTACCGATAATGCCACTTCAATAAATTGTTTAATTCCTTTCGGTCCATACACCGTTAAAGGCGTAGTTCCTCCTTGAAATGAACGGCTACCTAATAAACCAGGCAATCCAAAAATATGATCGCCATGTAAATGCGTAATAAATATTTTTTCAATGCGGCGCGGACGTACAGATGTATGTAATATTTGATGTTGCGTGGCCTCGCCACAATCAAATAACCAAGTTTGTCCTCGTTCTTCTAACAATTGTAAAGCAATTGCTGAAACGTTCCTTCCTTTTGAAGGAACACCTGCACCAGTTCCTAAAAATACAAATTCCACTTTCTTTCCTCCAGCTCTAAATATACTCTATCTCTCATCTTACGGAATGTTATTTCAAATGGCAAATTGAATTTACATAACCAAACATCTAGACAACTATATAACACGAACGTTATACTCAAAAAATTTAGCTATCGTTCGTGTTTTGTGTTAAAATAATTATACTACATTTTAAGGGAGCGTTTTATTATGAAAGAAGTATTTCGTTTACAAACTGATTTTTCATCTTCATTTGATCGCTGGGTAAGTTCTTTCGTGTCTGATCACCCAGCACAATTAGAATGGACAACTTTAAAGGAATTAATCCATGAATATACAACATCACATACAAATGATACGTTACCAGCATATATTTCTTCAGCTTTAACATATTACGCCCAACGCGTTTCAACTACAAACAGTTCAGAGATTGTTATTTTTGAAAACCCTACAATCTCGTAATCTATAATAAAAAAGCACTGGTTACAGTGCTTTTTTATTTATACTTATTTAGCAAATGATTATATTCCGTCCAAAAGTCGGTATACATACTTCGCTCAAACTCATTTGAAATTATCTTTTCACTTGATTTATTAAATAATTCTTTTGCTTGTAGTGCAAAAGAAACAATTTGTTTTCTATATTCATTTTCATTTACTTCTATATGAAGCCCTTCATAGTATATAGCCTTTTGATCAGTAGAAATAACTTTGACAAAATCCTTTAAAACCACATTTTCACCTATATGGTTTATAGTCCAATGAATTGAAATTGGGCATCCTAACATGAGCATAGTGCCACATCCGTGCAAAATAAGCCCCTCTTCATTTTCAATATCACAAATATATTCTTTATCTAAAGTTCGTAACAGAGCTAAAGCTGATTCACTTATTCCCCATTCCTCATCCATACCTGTTTGTGTAATAATCGTTCCATCCACATTTAAATAAATTTCCCCGTGAGAACATAAATCTTCCTGCTCATTAAACAACCACTTTTGATTCTCAATATTTATAATAAAATTTTGTGGTCCCATTACAAATTCCCCTTTTATAAAAATATTTATTTTTCATATTATTTATAATCAATATCATACATTTCATCCCACATATCTATTATAAATCCGTTTAATATTTTAAAAACACAGATAAAAAAGATATTGACACTACAATTTTACAGTGCTAACATTCAACATGTAATTGAATATGGTCTCTGTTAGGTGAGGCTCCTGTATAGAGAAACGCTGCTGCCCAAAAATGTCGAGAGACGCCAATGGGTCAACAGGAAAGGTCGGAATGAAGGCCTTTTTTAATGTAGCTGGTTTCAGTACCTATGCTATACAGTGCTAAAACTCAACGAGGGAGAGGTGCATGTATTTTGTCATACACAAAAACTGTTTTTATTTATGTCTACTAACAGTCTTTGTTGTGGACTCTTTTAACTGCGAATTCAGACCTTTACTCGTTTTGAGTAAAGGTCTTTTTACGTCTATATGCACCTTACTATGAAACAAACATAGCATATTCAGAAACTACTAAATTGTACGGAGGTGAGGAACAGTTGGCAATTGATGATTCGGCCCAGATACCCATACGTTTTACATTCATATTTCATCATGTAGGTAGGAAAGAAACTGTTCCTCACCATTTCAAATAGTTAGGTAACAGATTGTTTCCTCCTTCATGACAGAGGAGGAACTACCGATGTTTAATTTACAAAGACAAGAAACAAAGCATGCTTATGAGCAAGATAGCATGAAAACAAATAACGAATTATTAGTGGAGGTTGCAACACAAGATGTAAGCTCTGCGTTAAAACTTTTAGAAACAACACAAGATGGATTATCTAAACAAGAAGCGTCTCGTAGACTTTCTTTATATGGTCCGAACGAAATAGCTCATAATAAAATGGCACCGTGGTACATTCAATTTCTGTCGGCATTTAAAAATCCATTTATTTTCGTTTTATTAGCTCTTGGAGCACTCTCCTTTTTCACGGATGATATGCAAGGAACAATTGTCGTATCTGCAATGGTACTACTTAGTGCAACAATTCGGTTTTCCCAAGAATTTCGTTCTCAAAAAGCTGCCGATAATTTAAAAGCTATGGTTCGAACAACTGCAAGCGTATTTAGAATAAATGGATTTGTACATGAAACAAAAAATGTAACGAATTTAAATCGAAATTACACAACAGAAATTCCAATTGAGGAACTTGTACCTGGCGATATCATTTCCCTTTCAGCCGGTGATATCATTCCAGCTGATGTGCGTATTGTATCCGCTAAAGATTTATTTGTTAATCAATCTTCTTTAACAGGGGAAGCACTTCCTGTAGAAAAATACGAACACTGCTACCATACAGAAAATAAGCATATCTTACCGACAAACATGAAAAAAAATTACAATCCACTCGATATGGAAAACCTTTGTTTCATGGGAACAAATATTGTAAGTGGTAGCGCAAAAGCTGTTGTCATCTCAACAAGTACCGATACGTATTTCGGCTCTTTAGCCAATAAGGTAATTGGAAAGCGTGTAGAAACAAACTTTGATAAAGGTGTAAACAAAGTAAGCTGGCTCTTAATTACATTCATGCTTATTATGGCACCTATTGTTCTTCTCATTAATGGATTCACAAAAGGTGATTGGCAAGAAGCTTTCTTCTTCGCTATTGCCGTCGCTGTTGGCCTTACACCTGAAATGTTACCAATGATTGTAACTGCTAATTTAGCTAAAGGTGCCGTTAAAATGTCTAAACAAAAAGTAATTGTAAAACAGCTAAATTCTATTCAAAACTTAGGTGCTATGAACATTCTTTGTACAGATAAAACCGGAACTTTAACAGAAGATAACGTTGTCCTTGTTCGTCACTTAGATCCCAAGGGAAATGAATGCAATCGCGTCTTGCAATTTGCCTATTTAAATAGTTTCTATCAAACTGGATTGAAAAATTTAATAGATAAAGCTGTTATTAAGCATACAGAGGAAAACAATACATTTAATCCATCAGCTTTTCAAAAGCTAGATGAAATTCCATTCGATTTCGCCCGCCGGCGTATGTCAGTCATCGTAAAGGATATTTCAGGTGAACATACAATGGTTTGTAAAGGTGCCGTAGAAGAAATTTTATCAATTTGTAACTACACTGAAGTGGATGAAAAAATCGTTCCACTCACCGAGGAAATACGTTCAAATGTCAAAAAAATAAGTGAGACACTAAATAGTGAAGGTATGCGGGTTATTGCTGTGGCTTATAAAAAAGATAGAAGAATAAATGATACAGAGTACACAGTAAAAGACGAAACTGATATGATTCTCGCTGGATATATCGGCTTTTTAGATCCACCGAAACCATCTGCAGCAGCTGCAATTCAAGCATTACAGAAACATGGTGTACAAGTGAAAATTTTAACTGGCGATAACGAAATTGTTACAAGAAAGGTTTGTAAAGAAGTTGGATTAGATATCTGCGAACCAATCCTCGGTTACGAGATTGATTCTTTACCAGATAAAGCATTAGCAAGACTTGCCGAAGAAACGACTGTATTTGCGAAGCTTAATCCCATGCAAAAATCTCGTATTATACACGCATTACAAGGAAATGGACACACTGTAGGTTACATGGGAGACGGCATTAACGATGCTGTAGCATTACGTGAAGCTGATGTCGGAATATCTGTTGATACTGCTACTGATATTGCGAAAGAAGCTTCCGATATTATTCTACTCGAAAAAAGTTTAACTATATTAGAAGCAGGGATTTTAGAAGGACGTACTACATTCGGAAATATTTTAAAATATATTAAGATGACAGCTAGCTCTAACTTCGGTAATGTGTTTAGCGTGTTAGTAGCAAGTGCTTTCATTCCTTTTTTACCGATGCTTGCCATTCATCTTTTAATTCAAAACTTACTTTATGATATTTCACAACTTTCTATTCCATGGGACAAAATGGATAAAGAGTTTCTAGAAAAACCACGAAAATGGGATACTGCAAACTTACGAAACTTCATTATTTGTATCGGCCCAATTAGTTCTATATTTGATATTATCACATACGTAGTCATGTGGAATGTATTTGGTGCAAATACACCGAGCGAGCAATCATTATTCCAGTCCGGTTGGTTTGTCGTTGGGTTGTTAACACAAACTTTAATTGTTCACATGATAAGAACACAAAAGATTCCATTTATTCAAAGTACTGCATCAACACCAGTCGTTTTATTAACCGCTCTTATTATGGCAATCGGGATTTATATTCCATTCTCACCACTTGGTGCAGCCGTTGGTTTACAAGCATTGCCACTTAACTATTTCCCTTGGTTAGTAGGAATACTATTAGGCTACGCTTTTTTAACACAATTCCTGAAAAAGCTTTATATTAAAAAGTTTCATAGCTGGTTGTAAAAATAAGAATGAGTGGGTATCCCCCGCTCATTCTAAAAAACATAACACATATTATATATGGAGGTGACCATGATGGTATGGTACGACATTGTATTCAGGTTAGTTATAGCAATTATTGTAGGAGCTTGCATTGGAATGGAAAGACAATGGAGACACCGAATGGCTGGGTTACGGACAAATGCTCTCGTATCACTTGGTGCCTGTATATTTGTTTTATTATCCGTCATGCTTGATCATGATGCTAGCCCATCCCGCATTGCTGCTCAAGTCGTTAGTGGTATTGGATTTTTAGGGGGTGGCGTTATTATCCGCGATGGTTTTAGTATTAGAGGGCTAAATACAGCAGCTACTTTATGGTGTGCAGCTGCTGTCGGTACTCTTACAGGCGCCGGTTTCCTCGTTGCAGCTATATTAGGTGCAGCCGGCGTGTTACTAGCAAATATACTTCTTCGCCCAATTGCTCTTTTTATGAATAAAAAATCAAAAGAAGAATCACCAGAACAAACGAACTACTTACTTTCCCTTACTTGTTCAGAAGAAAATGAAGCACATATTCGTTTTTTACTTATGCATATGGTAAGTACAGAAGGAATCGGTTTAAAAGAGTTGTATAGTGAAGACGTAGATTCTAATCAAAAGGTGTGTATACAGGCTACATTACATCGCAAGACAAATGCGGCTATCTTAATTGAAAAAATAGTAAGTAGAATGCTATTAGAATCTGGCGTTACTGGAGCTGGATGGAAGACTTCTTTAAATTTAGAAGCGAGTTAACTAGGAAAGGTGTCATGATTTTACTACTTCATGACACCTTCTACATAAACTTATTTTCTAACTTTTGTTGAAACGACTTCTCTTGCTTACGTAGTAGTTGACTACCTCGTTGTAAAATCGGTGTTCCATACTTATCGTTAATTTGATCAATGACAGCAAGTAGTGGTTCTTTTTTCGCATCCTCTTCAAATGAAAATAAATCTAATTGTTTCACCGATTCTGTCTTCCACTCTATTTCAGTAGCTGTAACACCTAGTAAACGAACGGAATCACCATCCCAATGTTGCTTCCATAAACGGGATGCTGCTTGAAAAATATCGCGTTCTTCCCAAATTGCATTTTTCAATTGCTTACTCCGTGTTACTGTTCGCCTATCATGGTATTTAATCATAATTTGAATATTATAACTGACAAGGGTTCGCTTTTGTAATCTTTTACTCACTGATTTTGATAACCGTTCTAACATATCAAGTAATTCTTTCTCTTCATCCATATCCTTTGAAAAAGTCATCGAGTTACCGACACTTTTATGTTGGCCCATTTGACTCGGATCCACTTCCCTATCATCCGTACCTTTTGCACGCTTTTGTAAATCAATACCGTGCTTGCCAATTTTAGCGCGAATGATATGCTCGTCTCCCTTCGCTAACTGTTCAATTGTATGTATATGAATTTCATTTAATTTTTCAGCTGTTTTTTCTCCAATCCCATGCATTGCTTCAACTGAAAGTGGCCAAATCATTTCTGGAATATCACGTTTTCGAAGTACGGTAATACCGAGAGGTTTTTTCATATCAGAAGCTGTTTTTGCTAGGAAAAGATTTGGAGCGATTCCGATACTACACGGAAGCTGCAACTCTGTTAATAGTGCTTGTTGAATCATCTTTGCTATTTCAAGAGGCGAACCAAGTGCGTAGCAATCTGTAATATCTAAATATCCTTCATCTATTGAGACTGGTTGTATCTTTTCTGTAAAACGAGAAAGGACTTGAAACATTTGAAATGAAGCTTCGCGATATAATGTGAAATTAGGACGCCTTACAACTAATTGCGGGCATAACCTTTTCGCTTCCCAAAGGGGCATCGTCGTACGTATTCCGTATTCTCTCGCCTCATAACTACATGTTATAATAATTCCTTTTCTCTCTTTTTCATTTCCAGCAACCGCTAATGGCTTTCCTTGTAATGATGGATCATGAGCAATTTCAACAGATGCGAAAAAGCAATTCATATCTACATGTAAAATAACACGACCATTTTTCGGATACATTTCTCGCATAGTACTCACTCCCTAATCAGAACGTTCGTTCTTTTATTATATCAAATTTTGCACAATAGTTATAATAATTACTTGTTCTTTTTTATAATCGATATAAATCGAAACTTTAATCAACTCTCACTAATCGGACTTTTACGGGCAGCAGGGCCCCCACCTAACTTCTTTACTTTCGCTGAATTTTGAGGTAGTGGTCTTACTGTCCGGCAAATAGCGGGATAAACTCAACTATACATTCCCTGTAGTTATATTAATCATTGCAATTAATTATTTACTACTTCCGATTTTCAATATGAATACGTTAAGGTTATTCCCTCGTCTAGTACATGTAGCAACAACGTATATACTTCCATAGTTTTTCTTATATTCGCTTATACGTCTTGTCAAAGCAATCGAATCAAAATAAAAAGCGTGTAAATCATAATTGATTTACACGCTTTTTATTTTCCATTACTTCGCTACTTCTTCAATAATTGCAACAACTAATTCTGCTGTTTTTGCTAATTCTTCAACAGGAATCTTCTCGTTTGTTGTATGAATTTCTTCATAACCAACCGCTAAGTTAACTGTTGGGATACCATGTCCTGCAATTACGTTTGCATCACTTCCGCCACCACTTTGGTGAAGAGAAGGTGTACGACCAATTTTTTCAGCTGCACGTTTTGCAACTTCTACAACGTGATCGCCATCAGCAAATTTAAATCCTGGGTACATAACGTTTACTTCAACGTCTGCATGACCGCCCATTTCTTTTGCAGTTGTTTCAAATGCTTCTTTCATTTTCGCAACTTGCGCTTCCATTTTCTCATTAATTAAAGAACGAGCTTCTGCAAAGATTTGTACATGATCGCAAACGATATTCGTTTGTGTACCACCTTCAAAACGTCCAATATTTGCAGTCGTTTCAGAGTCAATGCGACCAAGTGGCATCTTCGCAATTGCTTTCGCTGCGATAGTAATTGCAGATACACCTTTCTCCGGCGCTACACCAGCGTGAGCTGTTTTCCCGCGAATAATTGCGTTCACTTTCGCTTGTGTTGGAGCTGCAACAACGATTTCACCAACTTTTCCATCGCTATCTAATGCGTAGCCATATTTCGCTGTAATACGCTCACGGTCTAATGCTTTTGCACCAACAAGACCTGATTCTTCTCCGACTGTAATAATAAATTCTATTTTACCATGAGGGATATTTTTCTCTTTTAAAACACGGATTGCTTCGAACATTGATGCTAATCCAGCTTTATCATCCGCACCTAAAATTGTTGTACCATCTGATACGATATATCCATCTTTAATAGAAGGCTTAATTCCATTACCAGGAACTACTGTATCCATATGAGAAGTAAAGTAAATTGTATCAACACCATCTTTTGTTGCTGGTAAAGTACAAATTAAGTTACCTGCACCATGACCAGTTACAGCCATTGTGTCATCTTCAAATACTTCTACACCTAAATCTGTAAATTTCTTCGTTAATACTTTGCAGATTTCTGCTTCAAATTTCGTTTCAGAATCTACTTGTACTAATTCCATAAATTCATTTACTAAACGTTCTTGATTAATCATAAGACTGCGCCTCCTGCACTACCATTATGTATGTAACACTATTAATTATAACAGAATTTCGCAAAAGTTTCGAAATACAAGACAAAAAACAGATGGTTTACATGTCTAGATAACCATCTGCTTTCTATTACTCATTTAACAATACCCAGCGCATATGATCTTCCCACACGCCATTTACCATTAACATCTTCCTAGACACGCCTTCATATTGAAAACCTATCTTCGTTACTACTTGTATAGATGCTAAATTACGAGGCATAATCGGAGCTTCTATACGATGTAACTGAAATTCCCCAAAAGCAACTTGAATTGCTTTTCTAAGCGCTTCTGTCGTATACCCTTTGTTTAACTCTGCTTTATCTAATTTATAACTGAGGACACAAGATTGATAAATGCCACGAACGATTAAATTAAATGAAATACACCCAATTATTTTCGTATCATCACCCTTTTTAAAAATCCATAGTCTGATGATTTTCCCTTCTTCGAACTCTTTTCTATCCTTTTGCAACTTTTTCTTTTGATAATCTAGCGTAAAAAAATCATCCGGTCTATACTCTTCCCAAGCTTTTAAAAATTCACGATTTCTGTCGTAATATTGAAGAACTGTTTCAGCATACGACTCATCAATTTCCCTTAAGTATAAACGATCTGTTTCGTATATTTTCATCATCGTATCTCCATTCTTCAGCTTGCCCAACTAAAAATTAACAATATACCCTTTTACTATATTCTCTATACACACTCAAATTTCCTGTTATATTTTGCAATCCCCTCCCGAATTTTGTCCTCACTCTCCCCTTGTCCATAATTTCATTTCTCGTTACAATGAAATTGTACTGATTTGCAAGGAGGTATAACGATGCATAAAAAAGCTCAAAAAGTTATGGTTTATGTGATGCTGATTTCTATGCTTGTAACAACATTACTTGCTGGCGCGAGTATGTTTTGGTAAAAAGGGCGATGTGTTCGTCCTTTTTTTACTTTTTACACATGACAAAATAAACCATCTCGACATCGAGATGGTTTATTTTATATAAAACACAATCGCTACAATACTAAAGGAAAATGACATTACAAGTGCTATTACAAAACTTGTATATTGTTTCTGCTGAAATGCTCCAATAACAAAAGTTAGATTAAGTAATGCCATACATACAATCGCTACAAGATAAGAACATATATTAAAAGTTGCCAATATGAATGTAATAACAAATAGAAATCCCATAAAAAACTGCATATACGAAAGTTTTGGATTCAAGTACATATGAGCAACCCCTTTATCTAATTTTATCTTTCTATATTCTCATTAACGCACGGTTATGTACACATGTCAAGACAACTTATTATAATAGAAAAAGCCAACCTTTTCGTTGGCTTTTTCATATGCAACGGCTCCTTTTTCTTTTGCCAATTGCTGAAATGATTTTTTCGATTTCACAATCCATACTTTCGTTCCAATTGGAATGCGATCAAACAAATATTCCACATCGTTTTTCTTCATTCTTATACACCCTTGTGAAATATACTTTCCAATTGAACTCGGTTGGTTTGTTCCATGTATTCCATATTTACTTCCATCAGTTCCTCTTGCATTAAATCCAATCCACCTTGACCCAAGTGGATTTTTTGGCGACCCACCTGGAATATCCTTCGCAATATAATACGGATCCTTCGCTTTCATTACAACATCAAAAGTTCCTTCTGGAGTTAATTCATTCGTTTTCCCTGTCGCTACTGGAAAAACCTTTTGAATCTTTCCATCGTCAATGTAAGCTAATTTATTCGTTGCTTTATTTACAATAATAAAAGGATCTCCGGCACGTGGATTATCCCCAAGAGGCCAAATCGGCGATAAAGAAAGACATAATATGATAGAGAGAAGATACGGCATAGATAATTCCTACCTTCTATATAAGTTCTTTTATATTATCCTTTCCCTTAAAGCGACTTTTAATGAGTAAATATTGTTCCATTTCATACACAAGTTGAACAAGTTTCGCACGTATCTCAAATTCTTCGCGTGTAGCTGGTAATGGCATGTCTCTAAATAATTCCCTCATTTCTTGAAGCTGCCTTAAGGAAATAACGCCAGTACTCTCAGGGCTAATAGCATTACCAATGTTTTCAACAACATCTGCAATCATATCAGCTTGTTCATATGTCCATGATAAAGAAGCTGCTAGTGGTATCATTCGCTCTAAAATTTCGAATTGTTGCATACGCATATTAAAATAACGATAGTAATAATCATCTTCTCGCATAAATGCATTCTCAAGTTTTTTAAACGATAAATCTCTTGCTTCATTTAACATATTCTCGGTTTCAATGAGTTCTGCCCCACTCCAACTACTTTCTCGATTTCGTAAATACACAACCATTTCAAACAAAATCGTTTTAAAATTGCTCTCTATTTTATCCTGATACTCTTTTAGCTTATTTTCACTACTCGGCATATACATATTTACTAATAACGCCACGCTAATCCCTATCGTTAATATAGCAATTTCATTTCCAACTATAAGCCATGTAATTTGCTTCAATGAATATAGATGCATAACAATAACTGAACTCGTGACAATGCCTTCTTGAATTTTAAGCATTACTGCAGTCGGAATAAATGTAAGTAACAATATGCTAATTGCAAGTGGTGTATAGCCGATCGTTTCAAAAATACAAAACGCGAATACCATTGATAATACACACGCTAGAAAACGATGTAACGACACTTGAAGCGATTTGCGCTTCGTATTTTGTACACATAAAATAACTAAAATACCTGCTGAACTATAAAATTCCAACCCTAATAACTGAGCAATAAAAACTGCCGCGCCTGTCCCTATTGCTGTTTTTACTGTACGGTATCCAATTTTAAACATATCATTACTCCTATATGTATAAACGTATTTACAGCTAGTATAAAAAAAGGATGACACAATGTCATCCTTTTCTACTTATTATTCACATAACCTTTTCATATTACAATATTTTTTGTAAAAATTGTTGCGCACGTTCACTTTTCGGCGCTGCAAAAAATTCTTCTGGCGCACTATCTTCTACAAGCTTTCCTCCGTCCAAGAAAAGAACACGATCTGCCACTTCTTTTGCAAAGCCCATTTCATGTGTAACGATAGCCATCGTCATTCCTGTCGTAACTAACGATTTCATAACTTCTAACACTTCTTTCACCATCTCTGGATCTAGCGCCGATGTCGGTTCATCAAACAACATAACTTCGGGTTCCATTGCTAACGCTCTTGCAATTGCTACACGTTGCTTTTGTCCTCCCGAAAGACGATTTGGATACGTATCTTTTTTATCTACTAATCCAACCTTTTCTAAAAGTTTCTCAGCTTTCTTTTCAGCTTCTTGCTTCGTTATCCCTTTTACATTGATAGGAGCATACGTAATATTTTCTAATACAGTCATATGAGGAAATAAGTGGAAATGTTGAAATACCATACCGACATTTTCACGAACATGCATAACATTCGTTTTCGGATTCGTTACTTCTTCCGTTCCAATCCAAATGTGACCATCCGTTGGTGCTTCTAACATATTCATACAACGTAAAAATGTTGATTTTCCTGATCCAGAAGGTCCTATAATTGCAACTACTTCCCCTTTTTCAATCGTTGTTGTAATTCCTTTTAATACTTCGTTTTTACCAAATGATTTATGAAGGTTTTCAATTTTAATCACTTTTCTTCATTCTCCCTTCAATTGCCTTCCCGACTAATGTAAGAATAATGACTAACATATAATAAATCAGTCCAACAAAAAGTAATGGTTCAAGATATTTAAATGTCTCACCGCCTACGATGTAAGCACGACGCATTAAATCAGTCGCGCCTATTACTGTTACTACAGCCGATTCTTTCGTAAGTGTCGCAAATTCGTTCACAAGCGCTGGTAATATATTTTTTAATGCTTGAGGGAAAATAATATTTCTCATCATTTTTCCGTATGGTACCCCTAAAGCCATTGCTGCTTCTGTTTGTCCTTTATCCACCGCTTGAATACCAGCACGAATTACTTCTGACATGTATGCACCTGAATTCAAGCTAAATGCAAGTACAGCAGCTAAGAATGCTGGTATTTCATAACCAATTATTTGCGGGACACCGAAATAAATAATCATTAATTGCAATACAAGGGGTGTACCACGAAAAATTGATGTATAAAAATCTGCTGCTATATTTAATGCTCGTATTCTAGCAATTTTACAAAGTGCTAATAGCGTTCCTAAAATAAATCCTGCTAAAGCTGATACTGCTACAATTTTCAAAGTAACTTCTAAACCTTTTAGTATATATGGTATCGAAGGCGTAATCGCCGAAAAATCTAAGTTCATTCTTTTCATTCCCCTCACAGAAAAGTGAAAGGCAGCTTATTTTCCGCTGCCAAACCATTTCTTCACTAATTTATCCATTTCTCCATTTTCTTGCATTTTTTTAATTACTTTATTAAATTCAGCTGTTTTATCACTGTTTTTCGGAAGGGCAATTGCTGCTCCAACTTCTTCTGGCGCTTCTTTAATTTCAACTCCTTGTAAATCTTTCATTTTCTCTAAATAATTTTTAGCAACTGTGTCTTCTATAATTGCAGCGTCAAAACGACCAGCTTTAATTTCTTGTACGATTTCTGGTATACGGTCACGTCCCTCAACCTGGAAATCTACTTGTTTTTTAAATTCTGCTGCTTTCTCTTCTTGAATAGACCCTGTTTGTACTCCTACTTTTTTCCCTTTTAAATCCTCTACAGATTTAATGTTAGAATCCTTTTTAGAAACGACCATATTTTTCGCAACAAAATAAATATCTGTAAAATCAACATTATTTTTACGCTCTGCAGTTGGCGTCATGCCTGCCATTACGAAATCAACTTTTCCTGAACTAAGAGATGCTAATAAACCACCAAAATCCATATCTTTCACTTTCACTTCATACCCAAGTTCTTTTCCGATATATTTAGCAACATCAACATCAAAGCCGATAATTTCATCGCTCTTTGACGCATCTACATATTCATAAGGTTTATAATCTGCTGAAGTTCCCATTACGAGTACTTTTTTATTTCCTTTTGTTTCTTTCGATTCCCCATTACTACAAGCGCTGAATATACTTACAATTAAAATAAGTGCAAACGATATTGATACTAACTTCTTCATCTTTCTTCCCCCTAATAATGTATATTTAAAAGTTTAATAGAATATTTATTCGATGTTTGTATTGTATCAGCACTTTTATTTTTATGCAATATATAAAATAAAAATAAATAACAAAACAATATAAACACTATTTTTCATGTATAAAATGATGCATAAAATAACACAACTATGCATATTCCATAAATTTTAATAATAAATAAAAAAGGCGGCACATCCACTTGATTGTGGACGTGCCGCCTTTTCTCTTATTTTTTATAGTTCTTCACAATTCTCTTCAAAATATGATTGTAGTTTCGCAATAACTTGCATCGGTTCATGACCTTCAATTTCATGACGCTCTACCATCGTTACAATTTTTCCATCTTTTAATAAAGCAAATGATGGAGAAGAAGGTGGGTACCCTTCGAAATATTCACGCGCTCTTGCTGTCGCTTCTTTATCTTGACCTGCAAACACCGTTACAAGGTGGTTAGGACGTTTATCATAATGTACGGAATGCGCAGCAGCAGGACGAGCAATACCACCTGCACAACCACATACAGAGTTTACCATTACAAGTGTTGTTCCATTTCTTTTAAACGCTTCTTCTACCGCTTCTGGTGTCGTCAATTCTGTATATCCAGCAGAGACAATCTCTTCACGCGCTTGGCGGACAACATCATTCATAAAAAAGTTAAAATTAATCACTCTTTTCCCTCCTCTAAAACTACCTATTTGTATCTTACCAGTTAATGTTTATGAAATACAAGTAAGTTTACTTGTATTTCAGTATAGAAAAGGTGTTAGAGCTCCTGCTCTAACACCTTTTCTTTAATGACCACGATGTTTTTGCTTTGCTTTTTGTACTTTCATTAAACGTCTTCTTTCTTTTTCAGCTTCTCGCTTCTCTTTAGACTGCACTTTCTTTTCTTGTTTATGCAATTCATAAGATAAACTAATCGCCTCTTGCGCCTTAGTAAAACGTTTAATACTTATTTCTTTTGCTGCTTGTCGTATGATACGCTTTATGTTTTTAGGACGCTGTTTTTCTTTAACTTCTACACCACATTTTGCAAAGTGCTGAAAATGCTCTAAAAGTGAACCATTCACAAACATAAGCACTTCTTCATCTGACGGTTCCGCCCCAAAAATATACCTCGCCCCATACAATTTCCCTTGTTCTTTACATGTAATGATTCCAACAAAAAATTGGCCATCGTGATATACTGTCAAATCCATTGACAGCCCCTCCTTTAAAAGATTAGAAATACAGGACATCCCGGAGGGGAAGGTTACTGACATGAAATCATGCGTCTGGACTACCAACCAGAACTGTGTTTTTGTATTTCTTTCACTATGATTATATCTTTTTTTCCATAATCTTCATATATTCAGCAATCATTTTTTTATGCGATCCTACAATATAGTCAGGTAGTTCTGTTACTGAAAAGAATTTAAGCTGAACTGCTTCTTCTTTATTCATAACAAAATCCCCTTCGTATTCATCTGTATAATAGGCGGTTGTTACAGATTGAAATTCATCACCGTTTGCTAATTTTGTAAAGTAGTTCGCTCCAGAAAATACATTGATTAGTCGCAAGTTCTTCACTTTTATTCCTGTCTCTTCATATACTTCACGATAAGCTGTTTCTTCTGGTGATTCACTAAGCTCCATTAGCCCGCCAGGTAGCCCCCATTTTCCGTACGGCTCTGTCCGCTGCTGCAATAAAACATATCCATTTTCATTTATAATGAGTACAACAGCACCAACTAAAATTAAAGGGCGATGACCAACTATTTTTCGTAATTCTTCTACATATCCCACCGTATCGCCTCCTTTTTCGTTGTCCACACTATTGTATCATATGTTCGAAACGACAAAATGCGTATATTTTTCATTTTTTTAACAAAATATTTATTTTATGTGATTCATCTACTGTAGCTAACATAATAGATTCCACTTCTGTACTCTCCTCTAGAAATTCTCTCGCCCAAGCTTCTGTTTTTCCTAATAATGCAAGAACATCTTTCTGTATCCTCCCATCCTTTACTAATACAAAAGAAACTGGAGATTTTTTTCCCGCCACTTTAAGATCAAGCCGCGAAACTGCTTCATATTCTGGATACCGAAATATAGAAACGACACCGTTTGCTTCCCATAATGCTAATTTAATCGTTTGAATATCGCTCACATTTCGCATACGAAGTTCCGAAAACAAATATTCCACGGTAATTCTCGCCTTTTTCAAATTGCTAAAATCAATGGAACCATTATGTATAAGAATGATAGGTGCTGGCTCTAAAAAACGTCTCCATCTATCCCATTTCAGCATTAAAACTGAGCTTATAATATGAAGTACAACGAGTATGAACGTTGTAATCATCGAGCCCAGTAACCCTACTTTTTCATCAGACAATGCGTTAGAAATATTCCCACCAAGCAATAACACTAATACAACATCTAAAAAACGAAGTTGTGCGATAGACCTTTGTCCCATCGCTTTCGCAACTAATATTAAAAATATGTATGCTATAATAGCCCGAATAACCCATTCACTACTAGAAAGATGCCGTGCTCCTTCAAAAATATGCATATGCATCACTTTGCACTCCTTACCCGTCTCAAACTGCTAACCTGTTTTAGTTTGCAACGTTTATGAGCATATATGTAAAAAAGCTGGTTCGTTTAAAAACGAACCAGCTTTTTTTACTTAACTGAAAACATATATTTTTTATACGTTTTCCGTACCGATAGTATGAGCCCCATCATAATCATATTCGAGAATAAGGAACTTCCCCCATACGATAAGAAAGGTAATGCAATACCTTTTACAGGCATTAATCCAACGATCATACCGATGTTTTGGAATATTTGAACTGTTAATATACCGATCGATCCAGCGCATAATAATGTACCAAATAAATTATCAGCGGAATAACCAATAATAATTGTTCGATATAGTAGTAATAGGAACAAGAAGACAACTAAGGCTGCTACGATAAATCCACCTTCTTCGGCAATTGTAGCGAAAATAAAGTCAGTATGCTTCTCTGGGATATAGACGCTTCCTCCCCCAAACCCTTTACCTTCCATTCCTCCACTACCTACAGCTAAAATCGATTGTTGCGTTTGATAACCTTGATCTGCATTTTCAAATGGATTTAACCAACCTACAATACGCGACTGTTGGTGAGGTTTTAGTAAAGTAACTAAATTATTATAGAAAAAATCTTGATACTTAAAGAAAATAAATATTAAAGCAGATAATATGGTCAACGGAATAACTGTACATAATGCTATCAATTTCTTTTGAATACCTGACATAAATAAAATACATGCAATAGCAGCAGCATATAAGAACACCATACCTGTATCAGGTTGACTATATACAACCGCCATAGGTGGAAGTGACACTAGCATAATTTTACCTACTAGCTTTAAATCTGTTTGGAATGTCCTTGCCATATACTGTGCATTATGTTTTACTGCTATACTCGCTACTACAAGTAGCAATGCAATTTTGAAAAACTCAGACGGCTGAATTTGTCCAAATACTGGGAAAACAAACCATCTTTTTGCACCTAATTTTTCAGGTGTAAAACCTGATGGTGGTAATACTTTCAAAAGAATAAGTGAAGCAAACCCAGCAATATAAAGCGGCCAAGATAATTTTTGTAACTGATCTAAATCAATGCTTGCAACAAGAAGTAACAATACAACCCCAATTATGTAGTTAACACCTTGTTTCATAGCAAAGTTTGCAGCTCCATACTGTCCCGTTTGCTGACTGCTATATATAGCAGCTATACTCGTCACACATAGTGCACACAAAATTAAAATTAATTTTACATCTAAACTTTTTAGAAACTCGGTACTTCTTTTCATGACATCCTCCTGAAACATTGTTACGGCAAAAATAAAAAACCAGGAGTCAACATTCTTCATGTTTTGACGACTGATTACACATTATCTATAAAACACTTATATAGAATAACTCTCTTTTTCATACAATACAATATATTATACTACAGTTTCATCAGTAAGATTTGCCAAAAAAATTATTCTTTTCTTATTTTATATCCATATACCATATATCAGCAATGTATTTTCGTAAATTCCTAATACATAATCGTTTATTGTAAGATTACTGGGAAAGATATTTATACATATAGTAGGATGTAGATGAAGAAATAAGATAATAAAAAGCTCGCATAAGCGAGCTTTTTATTAATATACAGATGTATTATTTTCTGACATGTTTTCTAAAATTTCTTTAACACGCCCTAAGAACTTACCACAAATTAAACCATCAAGTACTCGGTGATCAAGTGATAAACATAAGTTAACCATGTCACGAGCACCGAACATACCATTATCCATAATTACTGGGCGCTTTACAATTGATTCAACTTGTAAAATAGCCGCTTGTGGGTAATTAATAATACCCATAGATTGAACAGAACCGAATGATCCTGTGTTATTAATTGTAAATGTTCCACCTTGCATTTCGTCTGCTTTTAACGATTTCGTACGTACTTTTCCTGCAAGTTCTGTAATTTCACGAGCGATACCTTTAATTGTTTTCTCGTCCGCTTGCTTAATTACTGGTACAAATAGTTCTTCCTCTGTTGCAACAGCGATAGAAAGGTTAATATCTTTCTTCTGAACAATTTTATCGCCAGCCCACATTGAATTAATTTGAGGATACTCTTTTAACGCTTGTGCTACTGCTTTTACGAAGAAAGCAAAGAACGTTAAGTTAAAGCCTTCACGCTTCTTAAAGTCACCTTTAATTGAGTTACGGTATGACACAAGGTTTGTCACATCTACTTCAATCATCATCCAAGCATGTGGTGCTTCATGTTTACTACGTAACATGTTTGCTGCGATTGCTTTACGCACACCTGTTACTGGAATTTCGATATCTCCAGGCATTGTAGGTACAGAAACTGGTTTCGCAGCTTCTACTTTTTGCGCTACTGGTGCTGCTTTTGGTGCTTCTGGGCGAGCTTCTACTACTGCCGCTACAGCTTCCTCTTTCTTCGCTGCACCTGCTTGCGGAATATTTCCAGATTCCACTAGCTTTAAAATATCTTTACGAGTGATACGGCCGTTTGCTCCCGTACCTTCTACTAGATCTAAATCAACGTTATGCTCACCCGCAAGTTTTAACACAGCTGGTGAAAAACGTGGTTTTCCATCAGTTGGTTGTTTTACTTTCGGTGCTTTTTCAGACGTAGCTACTTCTGCCTTTGGTTCTTCTTTCGTTTTTTCTTCAACAGCTGTTGCTGCTACTTCATCTGCGCCTTCTACTTGAATCACACAAACTACTTCACCTACAGCTAACGTATCACCTTCACCAGCGATTAACTCTTTTACAATCCCCGTGAAAGAAGATGGTACTTCAGCATTTACTTTATCAGTCATTACTTCTGCAAGCGGATCATACTTGTTTACGTGATCGCCAACATTAACGAGCCATTTACTAATTGTGCCCTCTGTAACGCTCTCCCCGAGCTGAGGCATTGTAATATTTTCTACAGCCATGTATAGTCCCCCCGATTAAAATTCCGCAAGTTCACGCATTGCTTTTTCAACTTTATCTGGATTTACCATAAAGAATTTTTCCATTGTTGGTGCATATGGCATTGCTGGAACGTCTGGACCTGCAAGACGTGCGATTGGCGCATCTAAATCAAATAGACAGTTTTCAGCAATAATTGCTGCCACTTCACTCATAATGCTTCCTTCTTTATTGTCTTCTGTTACAAGAAGAACTTTACCTGTTTTAGAAGCTGCTTCAATGATTGCTTCTTTATCTAATGGATATACAGTACGTAAATCAAGAATGTGTGCAGAGATGCCATCTTGTGCTAACTTTTCAGCCGCTTGAAGAGCAAAATGAACACATAATCCGTACGTGATAACTGTAATATCATCACCTTCACGTTTTACATCTGCTTTTCCGATTGGTAATACGTAGTCATCCTCCGGCACTTCACCTTTAATTAAACGATATGCACGTTTATGTTCGAAGAATAATACTGGATCTTCATCACGAATGGCTGCTTTTAATAAGCCTTTTGCATCATATGGTGTAGAAGGGATAACGATTTTTAAACCTGGTTGGTTTGCAAACATCGCTTCTACAGATTGTGAATGATACAATGCACCGTGAACACCCCCGCCAAATGGTGCACGAATTGTAACTGGACAAGTCCAATCATTATTAGAACGATAACGAATTTTTGCTGCCTCAGAAACAATTTGGTTTACTGCTGGCATGATGAAATCAGCAAACTGCATTTCAGCGATTGGACGCATACCATACATTGCCGCACCAATTGCTACCCCAGCAATTGCAGATTCTGCAAGCGGTGCATCAAGCGCACGATCTTCACCAAATTGATCATACAAACCGTGTGTCGCTTTAAACACGCCACCTTTTTTACCAACATCTTCTCCTAAAACGAATACTTTCTCATCGCGTTCCATTTCTTCGCGCATTGCTAATGTAATAGCATCAATATAAGACATTACAGCCATGAAACGTTCCCCCCTATTCTGCGTATACGTGCTTCAATGCATCTTCAGGTGCTGCATACGGAGCATTTTCTGCATATTCTGTTGCTTCATTTACGATATGCATAATTTCGTCTAACATTTGTTTTTCCGATTCCTCAGTTAATACACCAGCTTCTTTTAAATAAGCCGCGAATGTTATAATTGAATCTTTTTTCTTTGCTTCTTCTACTTCTTCTTTATCACGATAAACACGATCATCATCGTCACTAGAATGTGCTGTTAAACGATATGATACTGTTTCAATTAAAGTTGGGCCTTCACCACGGCGACCGCGATCTGCTGCTTCTTTTACAGCTTTATATACTGCAAGCGGATCGTTTCCGTCTATTGTATATCCAGGCATACCGTAACCAATCGCACGATCTGATACGTTTTTACATGCTAATTGTTTTTCAACTGGAATAGAGATTGCATATTTGTTATTTTCACACATAAAAATAACAGGTAGTTTGTGTACACCAGCAAAGTTTGCCCCTTCATGGAAGTCACCTTGGTTTGAAGAACCTTCTCCAAATGTAACGAACGTTACTAAATCTTTCTTCTCCATTTTTCCAGCTAATGCAATACCAACTGCATGTGGTACTTGCGTTGTTACTGGAGATGAACCTGTAACAATACGATTTTTCTTTTGACCGAAGTGACCAGGCATTTGACGACCACCAGAGTTTGGATCTCCAGCTTTCGCGAAAGCAGACAACATAAGCTCTTTAGCTGTCATACCAAATGCTAGTACAACACCCATATCACGGTAGTATGGTAATGCATAATCTTTCTCTCTATCAAGAGCGAACGCCGCTCCAACTTGTGCAGCCTCTTGTCCTTGACAAGAAATTACGAATGGAATTTTACCAGCACGGTTTAATAACCACATACGTTCGTCGATTTTACGTGCAAGTAACATCGTACGGAACATTTCTAATACTTGCTCATCACTTAAGCCAAGCTCTTCATGGCGCTTTTCTTTTACTTCTGCCATTTTTCATAACCTCCTAAATCCACATTTTTATGCGTGTAACGCTCTTCCATCTACAGCAAGTGCTGCTTCACCAATCGCCTCAGATAATGATGGATGCGGATGAATTGTATGTGCTACTTCCCAAGGTGTTGCATCAAGTACTCTTGCAAGACCCGCTTCAGAAATCATATCTGTTACATGCGGTCCAATCATATGAACACCAAGAATGTCATTTGTCTCTTCATCAACTACAAGTTTTACGAAACCATCTGATTCTCCGTATACAAGTGCTTTTCCGATTGCGCGGAATGAGAACTTACCTACTTTTAACTTATAGCCTTTTTCTTTCGCTTCTTGTTCTGTTAAACCGACAGAAGCAACTTCCGGACTGCTATATACGCATTTTGATACCATAGAGTAATCGATTGGTGTAACTTCTTTCCCTGCAATATGTTCTACTGCAGCAATTCCTTCGTGAGAAGCAACGTGAGCGAGTTGCAGGCCACCGATTACATCTCCAATTGCGTAAATATGCGATTCTTTCGTTTGATAAAACTCATTTGTTTGAATGTATCCTTTTTCCACAACGATATCTGTATTCTCTAAGCCAATATTTTGCGTATTCGCTTGTCTTCCTACAGATACAAGCATTTTTTCTGCTTTAAATTCTTTATTTTCACCGTTGTGTTCAGCTTGGATTGTTACTCCATTATCTTTTACCAATGTTTCTGGTAATACTTTTGCACCAGTTACCACTTTAATACCTTTTTTCTTGAATAGACGTTGCATTTCTTTTGAAACGTCTTGATCTTCTAGTGGTAATATCGTTTTCGCATACTCTAATACTGTAACTTCTACACCGAAGTCAGCAAGCATAGATGCCCACTCAATACCGATTACACCGCCACCAACGATAATAATCGAACTAGGAAGCGTTTCCATTTTTAGAGCATGATCTGAAGACATTACGTACTCTCCGTCTAATTCTAAACCTGGTAATGAATTTGGACGAGAACCTGTTGCAATAAGTACATTTTTTGGAATTAACATTTCATTCTCTTCTCCACTTGCAAGTTCAACTGAAATTGTCCCTGGCATCGGAGAGAAAATAGATGGGCCAAGAATACGGCCAATACCTTCAAACACATCAATTTTACCTTGTTTCATTAAATGTTGAACGCCTTTATGAAGCTGCGTTACTATCTTCTCTTTACGCTCTTGTACTTTCGCAAAGTTTAGTTCTACATTGCTTGCAATAACTCCGAACTCTTCGCTTTTTTTAGCAGTTGCATATACTTCCGCACTACGTAAAAGAGCTTTACTAGGAATACATCCTTTGTGTAAACAAGTACCACCAAGATTTTCTTTTTCGACTAGTGCAGTTTTTAACCCTAGTTGTGATGCACGAATTGCAGCAACATATCCACCAGTACCGCCGCCAACGATGACTAAATCATATTCTTTTGCCATTATCTCAACCCCTAGCTACCGTTTCTTTTTCACGTACAACGTATTCTTTTGGAGCTTCTTCTTCACGTAATACACGAAGTGCTCCTTCTGCTAACGCTTCTAACTCATCTTCGCCTGGATGTACGATAACATCTGCAATCCAGTCCACTCGCTCTTTTATTTCATCGACAAGAATTTTACTGTATGCCAGTCCACCAGTTAATACGATTGCATCGATTTTCCCGTGAAGTACAGCGCTAGCTCCGCCAATCTCTTTTGCAACTTGATATGCCATTGCTTTATAAATAAGAGTTGCTTCAGGATCACCTTTTTCAACCATTTGCTCTACTTTAATCGCATCATTTGTACCGATTAAACTTACAAGTCCACCTTGTCCGACAAGTTTTTTAATCATTTCATCACGGTAATACTCACCAGAGAAACACATTTCTACTAGTTGCCCTACTGGTACTGTACCAGCGCGCTCTGGACTAAATGGTCCTTCTCCGTTTAAACCGTTATTCACATCGATTACTCTTCCTTTTTTATGAGCACCAACTGTAATACCGCCACCCATATGTGTAACTAATAAATTTAAATCCTCGTATTTGTGATTTAACTGTTCAGCTACTTTACGAGCAACTGCTTTTTGATTTAATGCATGGAAGATACTTTTGCGTTCCATACCAGCAATGCCACTTATACGAGCAACCGGCTCCATCTCATCTACAACGACAGGATCTACAATGAATGCAGGAATGTTTAATCCAGAAGCAATTTCATATGCTAAAATGCCTCCAAGGTTTGAAGCGTGATGACCGCTAAAGCCATTTTTCAAATCTTCTAACATCGCATCGTTTACTGTATACGTACCGCCTTCGATTGGACGAAGTAATCCACCACGCCCACAAACAGCGTTTAATTTTGAAATGTTAATACCATGAGAATGTAGAACTTCTAAAATCGTTTCTTTTCGAAACTCATATTGGTCGATAATTCTCTTATATTTTCCAATCTGTTCTACGTCATGACGAATCGTTTCTTCTAGAACGGGTCTTTCATTATCAAAAACACCAATTTTTGTGGATGTACTACCTGGGTTAATAACAAGAATTCGATTTACAGACAATGTTGCTACCTCCACTAATAAATTCAAAAGGAAGTGGAAACCTCATAAGAGGTAACCACACCTTTTGTAAAAGTTATATATGAATGATTAGCGACGGCTAATAATATCGTGACCGTTGCGTAAGTAAGTGCTACGAGAATTCTTCAAGCTTGCAATGCGCTCTTCAGCTAGACGATCTGCCGCTACATAAGTTGCTATGCCATCGCGTTTTGAAATTTCGATTACTTTTGCAATTGTGTCATAAATAGACTCAACACGTTTTAGTGCACGTTCTCTATTGTATCCATATAATTCGTCTGCTACGTTAATTACGCCACCTGCATTAATTACATAATCTGGTGCGTATACAATACCCATTTCATGAATGATGTCACCATGACGATCTTCTTTTAATTGGTTATTTGCAGAACCTGCGATTACTTTTGCTTTAAGTTGTGGAATAGTTTCATCATTAACTGTTGCGCCTAGTGCACATGGTGCGTAAATATCGCATTCAACACCGTAAATTTCATTTGGTTCAACTGCTGATGCACCGAATTCTTCTACAGCACGTTGTACAGCTTCTTTATTAATATCTGTAACGATTAATTTTGCTCCTTCAGCGTGTAAATGTTTGCATAGGTGATATGCTACGTTACCAACGCCTTGAACAGCAATTACTTTTCCTTCTAAATTGTCAGTACCGAAAGCTTCTTTTGCAGCTGCTTTCATACCACGGTAAACACCGTATGCAGTTACCGGAGATGGGTTACCAGAAGAACCGAATGATGGTGAGATACCTGTTACAAAGTCAGTTTCTTCATGGATAATATCCATATCATCTACTGTTGTACCAACATCTTCAGCTGTAATGTAACGTCCGTTTAGTCCTTGGATATAACGTCCTAGTGCACGGAACATTGCTTCGCTCTTATCTTTACGAGGATCACCGATAATTACTGTTTTCGCACCACCTAAGTTTAAACCAGCTGCTGCGTTTTTGTATGTCATCCCTTTTGCAAGACGCAATGCATCTTCAATCGCCGCTTCTTCAGAATCATATGTCCACATTCTTGTTCCACCAAGAGCCGGTCCAAGTGTTGTATCATGAATTGCAATAATTGCTTTTAAACCAGATTCTTTATCTTGACAAAATACTACTTGCTCATAATCATATTTTTCTAAGTATTCGAAGATTTCTAATGTCATTGTCGTTTCCCCCTAATGTTTTACCCTTTTTGGTTTATTTTGAAGCAGTCGCAACTGCCAATGCTAATGAATATACTTTTGTTTCTGCTGAATCAGCACGAGATGTTAAAACAATCGGTGCTTTTGCGCCAGCAATCATTGCTCCTACTTTTGCATCCGCAAAGTATACGAGTGATTTATATAGCACATTTCCAGCTTCAATCGTTGGGACGAGTAAAATATCTGCCTTACCTGCTACATCACTTACTATGCCTTTATGCTCTGCTGCAATTTGTGATACTGCATTATCTAAAGCAAGTGGTCCATCAACGATACAATCTTTAATTTGTCCGCGGCGATTCATTTGTGTTAACATCGCTGCATCAATTGTCGCCTGCATCGCTGGATTCACAACTTCTACTGCTGCAATTGGTGCCACTTTTGGCAAGTCGATTCCTATTGCCCGGGCAACTTCTACAGTATTTTGTATAATAGCAGCTTTTTGTGTTACATCAGGTGCGATGTTCATCGCTGCATCTGTAACGAAAATAAGACGATCGTAATTTGGAACTTCAAATGCTGCTACATGTGAAAGTACGCTACCTTTACGTAGGCCCCACTCTTTGTTTAACACAGCCTTCAAAATATTCGCTGTTGGGATGTTCCCCTTCATAAGCACGTCTGCTTCACCATTTCTCACAGCTTTAACAGAAAGTTCTGCAGCCTCTGCACTAGACATTGCTGCAATCACTTCAACATGTTCTGAAGTTTGTAAACCATGTTCTTGTAGCATCCCCATTATTTTTTCTTGATTTCCATATAGACGAAATTGAGCTAACTGTAATTTAATTGCTTTCGCTACAGCTTCAATTACTTCATGATCTTCAGCTACTGCTACAGCTACAGTTTTTTTAGGCTGCCCTGCTGCTTGATCAATTAAGTATTCTAACTTCATATTTTGTAATCAACCCTTTCCGTCGTCCCTCGTCTATTTATAAAGCAAATACCGTGCCAACTTTTAAAAGTGGTCTTACCAATAATGAAAACGCATTCAAATTGCAGTAAAATCAATACTTTGGAAAATAACAAAATATTCTGTCTTATTTTGTCGCTTTTTGTATACCATGCAATAAATTGCACGGTACGCAACTTATTGCATGCTATTTTTTGCATGGTCATACTTTTCTAGCTTGTAATATAAATTTCGAACGGAAATTCCTAACGCTTTTGCAGTTTGCGTTTTATTCCCATCAAATCTCTCCAAATATTCATGAATAATATTCCCTTCAAACTCTGTCACTAAATGTTCAAGTGGCTTTTCTTCTAATTCAGGTAATAAATGAGATTGCTTTGACTCCACCTGCTCTTCGTTATGTAATGGCGGTAAATGGTGTACATCAATATAGGTCTCGTTATAATTCATAAAGATAATAGCTCTTCCCAGAATATTTTCAAGTTCCCTCACATTCCCTGGCCATTCGTATGATTGTAAATATAAAATGGCTGAATCAGTGAGCCCTTCTACATTACGACCGTAATCTTGATTAATTTTTTGAATCAATCTGTCCGCAATTGTCGGTATATCTCCTTTACGTTGACGAAGAGATGGAATTTGAATTGGGATTTTATTTAATCGATAATATAAATCCTCCCTAAACTTCCCTTCTAGAATAGCCTTTTCTAAATTCACATGCGTCGCTGCAATTACTCGAACATTAATAGGTATCGCTTTCGTTCCACCAACTTTTACAATTTCTTTTTCCTGCAGTACACGAAGGAGTTTCGCTTGTGTATTTGCAGATAACTCCCCTATTTCATCTAAAAAAATACTACCGTTATTTGCTTCCTCAAAGAACCCACGTTTCCCGCCTCTTTTCGCTCCAGAAAACGCCCCTTCCTCATAACCAAATAATTCACTTTCTAACAACGTCTCCGAAATGGCCGCACAGTTTACACGGACGAACTTATTGTATTTTCGATTACTTCCATTATGGATTGCATGTGCAAACAATTCTTTACCAGTCCCAGATTCACCGCGTAACAGCACTGTTGCTGGTGTATTTGCTCCTAGCTTCGCCTGTTCGATAGCTGCCGTTGTTTCATCTGAATTCCCGACAATATCATCAAATGAATATTTCGCTTCTAATGTGCGAATAATTTGCCTTGCTCTATTCAATTCATTTGTTAACTTTTGAATTTCCGACACGTCACGGATAACGCCGACGCTTCCTTTCAATATTCCATCCACAATGACTGGTGCCACGTTTACAATTACATCGCGCTTTTTTTGCCCAATCTTCATATGTATTCCGCGCACCGCACGACGCGTTCGAAGTACTTTCATATGCATACTTTCGCCTTCTACAATATCAGTTGTAGCAGGCTTCCCAATAATATCTTCTTCTGTTAAACCCGTTAATTTCGTATATGCCGGGTTAATGACTAAACCTCTTCCTTTTTCATCCACAACCGAAATTGCTTCTTCAGATGAGTTAATAATTGCCTCTAATAGTGTTTGAATCTCCTTTAAATCTGTAACTTCTTCCGCTAAATCTACAACTTCTGTTATATCTTTAAAAATTGCAAATGCCCCTTGTACCTCTCCGCCCTCTTTTAATATCGGTATACGCGTTGTAATAATTTTCTTTCCATTCTCTAATGTTAGTTCATAATTTACTTCTATTTGTTTCGTACGTATAATGCGAAGTAATTTACTAGTTGGAATGACTTCTAAAATATATTTTCCTATCGCCTCTTCTTTTTTATATCCGATAATACGCTCTGCACTTTTATTAAAAAGACGAACTTGTCCCTCTCGATCAATTACGATCATGCCGTCATGTGTAGAATTTAAAATTAATTCTCCTTGTTGCGTTTGTTCCTCTAATCGCCCAATCAGCCCTTCCTTCTCATGCGCTAATCCTGTAACAATTTTTGCGATATCACCTGGTATAAGAAGAGTGTCTTTTTTCTTTTTTTCCAATAAAACCTTATGCACATCATCTTCACCTGTCATATCAAATATTACATCGATATGCATAGAAAGAAATGGAGTTACACTTTCTCCAATTGCAATCCCGTATTCCTTAGCAATTTGTAGTCCTTTTGCCAACGGATTTATATCAATAATCCCTATAATTTGAAATATATTCGAACTTTGTAACAGATTCAGCAGTGCGCTCCCGCCTTCACCTGCACCAACAATTAATACTTTTTGTTTCATATATCCCACTTCCTCTCGAAGTAACTCTGCAAATTTTTTCACACCTTTATCTTACTCGTTCAGCACCCTCTTGACAAACCCCCTTTTCTTATAACATCATTAAAATATACGAAATAATCTGAAAAGGAGCGTTATGTATGCAGCGTTACGTTGCTCTACTATTAGCACTCATCCCTATTTCATTAGCTGTGTTTGGTATAAAGTTAATGAGAGATACTGTATTCGGGATTCTATTTCCACCAATCTCTATACTGTGGTTACAATTTTTAATCGGCGCTCTCTGCTTCGGGCTCGGGTTTTATATCTTCGGTGGCTTCGTCTTGCACCGAGACCGTAAACGAAATAAAGTACAAGCTCGCTTTAGAAGATAGGAATGCCCCACTATTTATAAATAAAAAAATGAGACCGTTACACGCGGTCTCATTTTTTTATTGGCATTAACGTTCTGGCCGTTTCAGGGTAATCAGTAATAATCGCCGATATATTCATATCAAAATATTTACGCATAAGCGTTTCTTCATTAATTGTATAAGGGCGAACCTCTACACCACTTTCCATCGTTAGTTCGGCAATAGCATCTTGAAGGTAACGATAATTCGGATGTACTGCTGTAGCGCCCATTTTTTTCGCGTATGCCCACGGACTATGCAAACCTTCGCGATATAAAATTGCTGTTTGAATATCAGGAGCCATCATATGGCACCGTTTCATACTGTAGTGATTAAACGAAGAAAATATAACACGATCCTCTAGACTAAATTTCCGTACAAGCGTTATAACTTCTTCCTCTAAACCTCTGTATGGAATTTTATTATTTTTAAGTTCAATATTAAGTAGCAAACTCGTTTGTGCAAGCCATTCTAATACCTCTTCTAAAAGTGGTATTTTACAAAAACCTACTTTATCACCAAATTTATAACTTGCATCTAACTTGCATAAGTCCTCATATACATAATTCCGAACCGCACCTTTTCCATTTGTTGTCCGGTCCACCGTTTCATCATGAATGACGACAACTTTTCCGTCTTTCGTTAATTGAACATCAAGTTCAATTCCATCCGCTCTAAAAGACTCAGCCGCTTCAAATGAAATCATTGTATTTTCTGGGTACGTTCCAGCCGCACCACGATGTGCAAATATAAGAGTCATCCTCACTCCCCCAATCTTATGCTATACTATACGAAAAAGGAGGTACTTCTATGAGACCATTACAAATCTCTCCAGATACTGCAGTCCGCTTATCAAAAGCACTAGGTGTTCCACTTGAACAACTCATGCATATGCCGCAGCACATTTTAATTCAAAAGCTAGTTGAATTAGAAAAACAAAATAAAGACGAAGAATAATACAGTCCTGTTTTGCAGGACTTTTTATTATTTTCTATTATATCACGGATGCCTTTCCTACTAAAATCCTTTAACAGATGTACTACGATGTGATTTAGCCGTTCCTTCATCATTTAATAATGAATCACATCTTTTCTTTTTTTGTTACACGTCATAAAGAAAGCAGACCATTTATTTATAAGTCCCATTACGTCCTTAAAACACGATAATAAAAAAGCTAGAGAAGTCCTTTATATTATTTTTTATTGAACGTGCGGAGCATCCCCTGATTCGTATAGTTCTTTCGCTTTTTCCTCCCCGAATATAGTTAAAATATAATGTTGCTCTTCTAACGCATCCATTGCTCTAGTTACTTTACAAACGCTATCTTCTTGAGCATCCGAGAAATAATTGTGATCTTCTACAATTTTACTAAAATCTTTTTTCGCCCATCTATCAGCAATTGCTAAAAGTTCATTTTTCTTCGTAAAGCTACTCTTATTTATAATTTCTTTTAATTTTTTAGCATTACTTTGAATCATTGGGATAGAGCCCGATTTTCGTTCTGCCACCACTTTTTGATGAGTCATGCGATGCATCGCTGTAATGACTTCGCTTTCAGTAGAATTTTCAGTAACATACACATCAACAAAGACCCCATCCACCTCTCTACCTACTATTGTTTGGTCTTCTTTTTTATCTATTTGAGCGCTCACTTCTTTATCTACTGGATTATCTGCAAGTTCTAACATTCCAAATGTAACTGCAATAGCAAGAACTCCCATAGCTGCTACTATTCCTAGCCAAGTTGAAATTTTATTTTCCATTCCCCTTCTCCCTATCTATATCTATTTTATTGCCTTATAAAAAACTCACTTACATGTAATATTACTGAAAATAGGTTTTATTTTCCACACTATCAAATAATCTCTTTTTCTCAACAAAATAAAAAGACCAACGAATTATAACATTCATTGGTCTTTCATTAAAAAGTTTATTGGCTTTAAAATTAACATCGAGCATAGCGTTCCAGCATACATCGGTTTTACTAAAACGAAAACCCATTGCTACTTCTACTCTCAGCTAGCTTTATGTTCAAGTCTCAGCTTATCCGCAACCATTGCGATAAACTCAGAGTTCGTAGGTTTTGCTTTTGACATGGATACTGTATAACCGAATAAGGACGAAATAGAATCAATATTCCCACGGCTCCAAGCTACTTCAATCGCGTGACGAATTGCGCGCTCCACACGGCTTGCTGTTGTATTATATTTCTTTGCGATATCTGGATACAATACTTTCGTAATCGATCCTAATAATTCGATATCGTTGTATACCATGGAGATTGCTTCTCGTAAATACATATATCCTTTAATATGAGCGGGTACACCAATTTCATGAATGATACTCGTAATACTCGCATCTAAGTTTTTCGGTTTTCCATCTACTGTTGTTGCTGATCGGAATGATGGTAGTGGACGTTTAATCATAGCGTTTGCTTTACCACTCACTTGACGAATATGACTCGTTAAATTCTCCATATCAAATGGTTTTAATATGAAATATGAGGCACCTAAGTCAACTGCTTTTTTCGTCACATCTTCTTGGCCAAATGCTGTCAACATAATTACGCTAGGCTGTTTTAACCTTTCAATATGTCGCATTTTCTCCAATACAGCTAAACCATCTAAGTGTGGCATAATAATGTCTAAAACGAGTACATCAGGTTGCTTATCTGTTAATAAGTTTAAACACTCTTGACCATTATAAGCAGTACCGATTACTTCCATATCATCTTGAGCGGCTACATAGCTCTCTAACATTGATACTAGTTCTTTATTATCATCCACAAGACATACTTTAATTTTCTCCACAGCTTTTCCTCCCTTACCGAATCGATTCTCCGACATGTGTATCCTTCTAGGCTACATGAATTGTTCGACAATTGTGTGAAAATTCCCTTTTAAAGTTTCTTACTTTCCGATAAAATCACAAAAAAATATGTTTATCGTTCATTTATTCCCTTTCGCAACACATTCCATCATAGAAATACAACGAAACGTTCAACCCTTTCCTTTTATTTTACAACAAAAAACACCTCTTGCGGAGCTTTTACAAAATTTCAACGAATTTTTCAACAGAAAAAGCGAGCTAATAATATATATTAGCTCGCTTTTTTCTCTTGATCATAAATATTAATTCCAGCTTGATGTAACATCCATTCAATATGAACACCATATCCTGATGTTGGATCATTTACAAATACATGTGTAACAGCACCAATTACTTTTCCATTTTGTACAATTGGACTTCCGCTCATTCCTTGTACGATACCGCCCGTTTTCGCTAATAGACGTTTATCTGTTACTTTTATTACCATACCCTTTGTGGCTGGGAATTTTTGCTGCACTGTACTAACGACTTCAATATCAAACGCTTCTACTTTATCTTGATCAATAACTGTTAATATTTTTGCCGGTCCTTCTTTTACTTGATGAGATAATGCGATAGGCATTGCTTTATCCATTATACCGTTTTTCATATTCGTATTTAATTTTCCAAAAATACCATATGGACTATTAATTGTAATATTGCCAATCACTTCACGGTCTGGTGAGAATCTTGCTAATTTCTCCCCTGGATTCCCATGACTACCTCTTTCAATTGATGTAACTGTCGAGCGCATAATTTGTCCATCTTCGACTTGAATCGGCTTTTTCGTATCATTATCAGAAATAACATGACCAAGTGCCCCATATTTCATAGAATCTGGATGAACAAATGTCATCGTTCCAATTCCAGCTGCCGAATCACGGATATACAAGCCAATTCGATAAGACGATTCACCGTTGTCTTTTTGTGGAGTTAGCTTCGTACGAATATATTTTCCATCTCTTAACAATACAAGATTAAGCGGTTCACCTGTTTCTCCACTATTATGAATAAACGGTGCTACATCACTCATTCTTTCAATTGTTTTACCATTAATTTCAGTAATCATATCTCCAATTTGTACACCTGCTGTTTCACCAGGAGATATTTTACCTTTTTCAGTTTGAATTAAATGATGGCCTACAACAAGTACACCTTTTGTATTTAATTTCACACCAATTGATTGTCCACCTGGAATCACTTTAAAATCTTTTAACACTTTCACATTTACTTTTTTTACTGGAAAACCAGCAAGCTGAAATACCATATCAGCTTCACCATTTTGATGAGAATTTACCATAAGTCCTTGTTTTTGTTCATTCGAACTCACTGTAAATACATGACGATTTGTGGATGAAGCTTTGAAAACTGGTAATGATGATATTTCTGATTGTTGTCCTTCAAAAACAACAAGTTGTTTCGGTGATGAAATAAACGTTCGAAGCGGTTTAAAACATCCAATAAAAACTAAAGAAACAAGGAGACAAAGACCTATTATTTTTCGAAATTTTTCTAATTTCAACTTGTTCACTCTCCTCGCTCCTACCCCACATTCAGCCTCTTGGCTTCACTTTTTAATCTCTCCTTGCAGTGCTTTATTTATAACCGGAAGAATTAAGAAATCGTCATTTGAGAAAAAAAGCTATCCATTACTGGATAGCCTCTGCTGTCTGTTTAAAATGATGCGCTTGCGTAAGTAATTCTTTCGCATGCTCTGTCGTTAAATCTGTGATTTCCACACCAGAAATCATTCGAGCTATTTCTGTTACTTTATCCTCCATAGTTAAAACAGTAACCGATGTAATTGTCCGATCATTCGCTACTTGTTTTCGAATAAATAAATGTGAATCTGCCATTGAAGCTACTTGAGGTAAGTGCGTAATACAAAGTACTTGCGAGTTTACTGATACTCGATAAATTTTTTCCGCAATAGCCTGTGCGACCCGGCCACTTACACCCGTATCCACTTCATCAAAAATAACAGATGCAACCCCTTGATGCTTAGAAAAAATGCTTTTTAAAGCTAAAATGATACGAGATAACTCTCCGCCAGATGCAACCTTTGAAAGTGGTTTTAGCGGCTCTCCTGGGTTCGTTGAAATATAAAATTCCACATGATCGTAACCATCCGCCGTAAGTCTTACCGGCGCACCTTCCACAAGGGGCTCTTCTACATTTCCTTCTCTCTTCATAATTCTCACTTCAAATTTCGTTTTTTCCATATATAATTCTTTTAATTCCTGATGAATTGCATTTGTAAGGTGTTCTGCAAGCTCATGACGCATATTACTTAACAACGTTGCTTCTTTCAGAATAACACTTTCTAATTCCTTCAACTGTTTCTTCGTCGTTTCAATATGAACGTCTTTATTTTCAATCGTAAAAATTTCCTGTTCAATTTTATCAGCATACGCTAAAATCTCTTCTACAGTATTTCCATATTTTCTCTTTAGCATACGAATTTCATTCAAACGTGTTTCGATTTCATCTAAACGATTTGGATCATATTCCATCATATCGAGCTTTTCTCTCAGTTGATAGGCAACCTCTTCTAATAAGTAATAGCTATTTGCAATTGAATCATGATTCTCCTGATACACTTCATCTAAATGTGTAATACTTTCCATTTGCCCCATTGCACTTCTTACATTATCTAACCCTTGTCCGTCGGCACTTAACGAACGATATGCATCACCTAACGCTTTATAAATCTTTTCAAAATTAGAAATTTGCAATCGTTCCTCAGTTAATTCATTTTCTTCATCCATCTTTAAATCCGCCTTGCGAATTTCTTCATGCTGAAATTGAATTAAATCTAAGCGATGTGCCATTTGTTGCTCATTTTCACTTAACGATTTCAATTGTTTTTTTAATTTTTCATAGTCAGCGTATACGTTTTGATATATGTCTAATTGTTTAACGATTCGATCCCCATCAAAGTGATCAAGCATAAACAGATGTCGTTCTTCATTCATTAAATCTTGCGTTTCGTGCTGTCCATGAATATCAACAAGTGTTTTCCCAATTTCTTTTAATATGCTAAGTGTAACAAGCTTCCCATTTACACGACATACACTCTTCCCGTTCGCAGCAATATCACGCTTTAAAATAATCATGCCATCTTCTATTTCTATATCTAACTCTTCTGCCTTTTCAATACATGGATGCTTCTCATCTTCAACATAAAATAGCCCTTCAATCTCAGCCTTCTCTGTTCCATATCGAACAAATTCTGCTGACCCACGGCCACCTACAAGTAAACTAATTGCATCAATAATAATCGATTTTCCGGCCCCTGTTTCACCGCTTAAAACCGTTAAACCTTTTTGAAAAGAAATATTTAATGCTTCAATAATAGCAAAGTTTCTAATCGATAATTCCGATAACAATGCCCCATTCACCTCGTTATAAAATAATCCCTTACTAAAGGATTTTCTCAGTTCTTCATTCAAATAATCATGCTATATATTTGTATGTATATACTCTTCTAACCCGCTTCATTGTACCAAACATTTGTTTTACGGGTCAATCCATCTATTTTCTAACTTTATGCAAACAAAATATTATATTACAATTGAAAATTCATATTTTTAACCAATAAAAATATCTTGTTCACTTTCCACTTTACGATGGAAAGCAAACAAGATTTTTTGTTACAACATATTTAAGAAACGATCAGAGACAACACCTGTATCGTCAGGTGTACGGCAAATAATTAAGCAAGTATCATCACCACAGATGGTTCCGATGATCTCATCCCACTCTAAATGATCAATAAGTGCTCCAAGTGAATGAGCGTTACCAGGCAATGTTTTTAGCACAAGCATATGTCCTGCCGTGTCTAATTTTACAAATGAATCCACTAGATTTCGTTTTAATTTTTGTAACGGGTTAAATCGTTGATCTGCTGGCAAGCTATATTTATAGCGCCCATCATGTAATGGCACCTTCACTAAGTGCAGTTCTTTAATATCGCGCGATACTGTTGCTTGCGTTACATTAAATCCCTCATTACGTAAAATATCAACTAATTCATCTTGTGTTTCAATTTCTTTGTTTGCAATAATTTCCCTGATTTTAATATGGCGCTGACCTTTATTCATACATTTGCACCTCACACTATCTCTTACCATAGTTTAAACATTGGTATACTTCACTTATTTATGTTAACTTATAATTCGTTTCTTGTACACAATTGTTTTTACAATCATTATACAATTACAGCAAAAAGAGGAACAACATATGTTATTCCCCTTTCCCTTTTTGTTTTAGAACTTCATGCGCTTCTGTAACAACTTGCTCTATAGAAATCGGAGAATGATTTTCGCCATTCTCACGTTCACCATGCCATTTCAGATGAATTAAAAATTCAATATTACCATCCCCACCCGTAATTGGTGAGAATGTTAAACCTTCCACATCATAGCCTTCTTTTAAAGCAAACTCGACAATCATTTCTACAACAGCTTCATGTACTTTTCTATCACGAACGATACCTTTTTTCCCAACTTGCTCTCTTCCAGCTTCAAACTGCGGTTTAATTAACGCTGCTACATCTCCGTTAGGCATAAGCATTGTTTTTAAAACTGGCAGTATAAGCTTTAATGATATAAATGAAACATCAATACTTGCAAATTGAGGTAAACCACGTTCTAAGTCTGCTGGTGTCACGTAACGGAAGTTTGTTCGTTCCATTACAACAACACGCTCATCTTGACGTAATTTCCACGCTAGTTGATTGTATCCTACATCTAATGCATAAGATAATTTCGCTCCATTTTGAAGCGCGCAATCTGTAAAGCCACCAGTTGATGAACCAATATCTATCATAACTTTATCTTGTAAATCAAGATGAAATGCCTCTAATGCCTTTTCAAGTTTATAACCACCACGACTTACATACGGCATAACTTGTCCCTTCACCGTAATCTCAGTATCTTGCGAGATTTTCTCTCCTGGCTTATCAAGTCTCATCTCATTTGCATATACGAGTCCGGCCATAATGGCGCGCTTTGCTTTCTCACGCGTTTCTATAAGTCCTCGCTCTACTAATAGTACATCTACTCTTTCTTTTTTTACGCTCATTTGTTACGCCCTTTTTTGTTTTGATGGAATCATTGTATGAATACGGTCTACAACAGCATCTGTCGTTAAACCAATTTCTTCTAATAATTTTGTTACACTTCCGTGCTCTATGAAGCGATCTGGAATACCCATTCGTTCAACCAATGCACTATGGTAACCATTTTCAGATGCAAATTCAACTACTCCTGTTCCAAAACCACCGATTAAACAAGCTTCTTCAATCGTTAAAATCGGTATATTCTTTCCTAGAAGATCATGTAAATATGCTTCATCCATTGGTTTAATAAAGCGAGCATTCACTACTTTCACTGAAACCCCAGCTTTTTCAAGACGCTCAGCTGCTTCCATTGCCATTGGTATTGTCGTACCAAACGTTAAAATAGCTGCTTGTGTACCCTCTTTTAACGTCTCCCACGTACCGATTGGAATCGCCTTTAATTCTTCATCCATATGAACGCCAAGTCCATTACCGCGCGCATAACGCAATGCGATTGGTCCATCTTCATATTGCATCGCCGTATAAACTAAATGTTGACCTTCATTTTCATCTTTCGGCATCATAAGCACCATATTCGGCAAGTGACGTAAGAATGAGATATCAAATACGCCTTGATGCGTTTCACCATCTGCTCCTACTAATCCCGAACGATCTATTCCGATGAAAACATTTAAATTTTGGCGGCATATATCATGAACAACTTGGTCATATGCTCTTTGTAAAAATGTTGAATAAATCGCTAAGAATGGCTTCATTCCTTGCGTTGCCATACCTGCTGCCATTGTTGTAGCATGCTGTTCTGCAATACCTACATCAATCATACGATCTGGGAATTCTTTTTGGAATTTCTCAAGTTTTGATCCAACAGGCATTGCAGGTGTAATTGCTACGATACGCTCATCTGCTCTCGCTAGCTTAAGTACTGTTTCACTAACGACAGCACTCCATGCTGGTGCAACTTCTTTCGGCTTAACGAAGTCACCTGATTCAATTTTATAAGGTCCTGTTCCATGCCAAGTTCCAATAACGTCACTCTCAGCCGGTTTATAACCTTTTCCTTTTTTCGTAATAACGTGAACAAGTACTGGGCCTTTTGTTTTCTTTGCATATTGCAACGTTTCGAATAACTTTTCATAATCATGCCCATCGACTGGACCTAAATATGTAAAGCCTAACTCTTCGAAAAAGACACCAGATACTAGTAAATATTTAAGACTATCTTTTATTTTCTCTGCTGTCGCAGCCACTTTCCCGCCAACTGCTGGAATTTTCTTTAATATATACTCTAATTCATCTTTTACCCAGTGATATTTTCCTGCGGTACGTAAACGACCGAGCACATTATGAAGCGCACCAACGTTTGGTGCAATTGACATTTCATTATCATTCAAAATAACAATCATGTCTGTTTTTTCATGTCCAATATGGTTCAATGCCTCTAAAGCCATTCCGCCTGTTAAAGCACCATCTCCAATAATTGGTATAACATATTCTTTCGTTTTCTTTAAATCACGTGCCAGAGCCATTCCCATTGCAGCCGATAACGAAGTCGAGCTATGACCAGTTTCCCATACATCGTGCTCACTCTCACAACGTTTCGGGAAACCACATAGACCTTGATATTGCCTTAATGTGCCAAACTCTTTCGCGCGTCCAGTTAAAATTTTATGTACATAGGATTGATGTCCTACATCCCATAAAAATTTATCTTGCGGGCTATCAAATAATTTGTGCAGAGCAATTGTGAGTTCTACTACACCTAAATTAGGTGCAATATGTCCACCTGTTTGAGAGAGCTCTTCAATTAAAAACTTACGAATATCCTCACTCAATCCCTCTAGTTCACTGATAGACATATCTTTCAAAAAACTAGGGTTTTGAATTTGCGTTAGATCCACATGGATCACTCACTTTCATTTCATAATCTGTCAACATGTCAAATATTATAAAAAACATTTACACAAAACAAGAAATTCTCTTTTCTATTTTTCGTCTTGTCCCGCTATTAACCAGTCTATTGCGCCTTAATCCTATTATAAACCATACTTCTTTAGGCGATGAAAAAAATAGCCGCTAACACGAAGTGATAACGGCAATGTAATCTACATATATTTTTGCCAATAACAAGAAAAGAAAAACCTTTTCCTACATTTATATCATAAAATGATGAATGACTCAACAAATGAAAACGCTGTTATATTAGTTATTACGTTTTGCAATCAAATCGCAAATAGATAGTAAATATTCATCTTGTAATTGCAAGGAGCTAATCGCACCTTTTGCTTCTGCAATTGTTTCTTCTAAAATAGCCTTTGCTCTATCTACAGTAAACAACGTCGTATATGTGCTCTTTTCATTAGAAAGATCACTACCAATCGGTTTTCCAATCTCTTCTTCAGTTCCTTCGACATCTAAAATATCATCTCGAATTTGGAAAGCTAGACCGATATATTTGGCAAACGTAAGCAACTTTTCTTCTTGCTCTTCTGTCGCATCAGAAAGTATCGCACCCGCAAGTACAGCAAATTCAAGTAGTTTTCCGGTCTTATGTTTATGGATGTACTCCAATTCATCAATCGTAAGGCGTTTCCCTTCCGCTTCCATATCTGCCACTTGTCCGCCAACCATTCCTTCTGGTCCTGCTGCTTTTGCGAGTTCAAGTACAAGTCTTACTTTTTTTTCAGCAGAAATTTCTTTTTGCTCATATGCCATAATAACTTGAAAAGCGTATGTCAATAAGCCATCTCCTGCTAAAACTGCCATCGCTTCACCAAATACTTTGTGATTTGTGGGCTTTCCTCTTCTTAAATCATCATCATCCATACAAGGTAAATCATCATGAACTAACGAATATGTATGAATCATTTCAAGAGCACAAGCTGCACCTACTCCAAGATTTCTTTCTTTCCCAAACGCTTGTAATGTTGCAAACAAAAGTAACGGGCGGAGACGTTTTCCACCCGCTTCCAAAGAATATGCCATCGCTTCACGAAGTACATTTGGACATTGTAATCCATTTGCATAGCTTACAAGTTTTTCTTCTACGAAAGTTTTACTTTCTTTCAAAAAAGTATCAAAAGCAATCGTCACTATGCTTCATCTCCTAAAGCAGTAAACGGTTCAAGCTCTCCATCTTCCCCAAGAATAACTGCCATTTGTTCTTGTACATTCTTCAACTTCTCATCACAAAGCTTAGATAATTCCATACCTTCTTTAAAATAAGAAATCGCTTCTTCTAAAGGTACGTCACCTTGTTCTAGCTTAGAAACAAGATGCTCAAGTTGCGAAATTGCCTCTTCAAAGCTTAATTTATTTTCCATTATTCAATTCACGCTCCTCTATGCCTGATACGCTACAATCTAGTATTCCATCTTGTAATTGAACTGAAACAGCATCTCCAAGGCTTACATCTTTCACACTTTTTAACACTTGCTTCTCTTCATCATATACAAGCCCGTACCCTCTCATCATTACTTTAAGCGGACTTAACGCTTCAAGTTTTTGAGCAGCTCTTACAAAGGCAAATTCTTTCGTTTGAAGTAACGTTTGCATTTCACGTTGTAATTGCTTTTGCAACGTTTCCACAGCTACCTTCGTTTGCATAATTTTTTGAGATGGGTGGTGCTTCTCTAAATAAAATGAAAGTTGCTTTAACTGATTCACCTTTTTATCAATATAGCGCTCTTTCGCTAAAACAAGCTGTTCTAGCGCTCTATCTAATTGCTCTTCCTTTTGCTCATATACTTGTCTTGGATAACGGAACGCATACGATTTTTGCAACACTTGTAGTTTTTCTTCTTTTTTATGTACTAACTCTCTCATTGCTCTTTGCAATCTCAGAGTTCTTTGTAATACCTTTTCTTGTAACTCTATAATGTTAGGTGCTGCCAACTCAGCTGCTGCGGTCGGTGTTGGCGCGCGTAAATCTGCAACAAAATCTGCAATTGTAAAATCTGTTTCATGGCCTACTGCCGAAATAATAGGAATTTCACTCTTAAAGATTGCTCTTGCAACCATTTCCTCATTGAAAGCCCATAATTCCTCAATAGAACCTCCACCACGACCAACGATTAGTACATCTATCTCTCCCATTTCATTCGCTGTACGAATCGCTTGTACAATCGAGGGAGCCGCTGACTCCCCTTGTACAAGTACCGGAAATACAATAACATTCCCAATTGGATAACGACGTTTAATCGTTGTTATAATATCACGAATCGCTGCTCCTGTTGGCGACGTAATCACACCTATTGTTTTAGCGTAAGGAGGAATCGCTTTTTTATAAACTTGAGAAAAAAGTCCTTCCTCTTCTAAACGAACTTTTAACTGTTCGTACGCTAAATGTAAATTTCCGACTCCGTCAGGCTGCATGTCTTGAATATAAATTTGATAAGAACCACTCGCCTCGTAAACAGAGATTTTTCCTTTCACGAGTACCTTCATCCCATTTTCAGGTTTGAATTTAATATTACGATTATGGCCCGCAAACATAACCGCTGCGATTCTTGCATTTTCATCTTTCAATGTAAAATACATGTGGCCACGGCTATGATTTTTAAAGTTGGAAATTTCACCTTTTAACCAAACAGACTGCAAATGCGGATCATATTCTATTTTTGTTTTTATATAGCGTGTTAACGCTGTAACGGTTAAATATTGCTTCTCCATTTCTCTCTCCTCATAGCCGACTCAAATTATTTACAAACGACACCTGCACGTTTGGCAGATTCAACAGTATTATGAAGAAGCATTGTGATTGTCATTGGACCAACACCCTTTGGCACAGGTGTAATGTAACCCGCAACATCTAACACGTTGTCAAAGTCAACATCACCACAAAGTTTTCCTGTTTCTAAACGGTTAACACCAACGTCAATTACAACCGCCCCTTCTTTAATATAATCCGCTGTTATCATTTTAGGTCGTCCAACAGCTACGATTAAAATATCAGCTAACTTCGATAACTCTTTCATATTTTGCGTCTTAGAATGACAATATGTGACAGTGGCATTTTCATTTAAAAACAATTGCCCCACTGGTTTACCGACAATATTACTTCTTCCAATTACTACTACATGTTTTCCAGAAATATCAAGATTTGTTTCTTTTACTAATTCTACAATACCATGCGGTGTACATGGAAGGAATGTATCTTGTCCCGTCATCATACGTCCCACGCTGATTGGGTGAAATCCGTCTACATCCTTTTCTGGTGAAATTCTTTCAATGATAGCTTTTTCTTCAATATGTTTTGGTAAAGGTAATTGCACTAATATGCCATTAATACGGTCATCGCCATTTAAGCGATCGATTTCAGCAAGCAAACGTTCCTCAGTAATTGTTTCAGGAAGTTCAATTAGCTCTGAGTAAATCCCTACTTGTTCACAGCCTTTTTCTTTTCCTTTCACATAAGAACGAGATGCTGGATCTTCTCCAACTAAAATAACTGCTAATCCTGGTACAATACCTTGCTCTTTCAACTTCACAACTTCTTCTGTTAATTGTGCTCGTTTTTTCTCCGCAACTTCATTTCCTTTGATGATTACTGCTACCATTTTAAGATTCCCCCTTAAAGAATTTACAGTGTATCTTTTATATTAGATAAAACGCCGTTAATAAAACGACGAGATTCCTCATCCCCAAATGTTTTAGCAATTTCAATTGCTTCGTTAATTGTTACGTTGTGTGGAATTTCTTCCATGTATTTCATTTCATACACAGCTACACGTAAAATACTGCGATCAACAATACTAATACGCTCAAGCTTCCACTTTTTTAAATTTTGACGAATCGCTTCATCGATTGCTTCTTTATTTTCTACAAAACCTACTACAAGTGACTCTAGAAACTCATTTGTTTCTTCGCCTTCATCTAGCGTGTTTTCCACTGCTACTTTCGGTTCTAATTCACCTGTAATATCCATTTGGTATAATGCTTGCATTGCTCTTTCTCTAGCCGTCCTACGTTTCATTGTAACTCTCCTTTATGCTTCAAGTCTTTCCTTATACTTTGTTATATTATTATAATTTATAAGCCGTCAATTCACTTACTCTTACAGTTTTCATTGATTTTCCAACCTTATAATACAATGATAATAACACAATTTATCGTTTCACACACGGGTTACAAGGCTGAAAAATAATAAAAAGATTAACTTCAAGTTCCATATCTTATCACAATGTACGTTTTTTGGAAAAACGACACATTTTCTTGTTTATTTCTTATTTTTTGAAATAGTATAATAATTAGAGGGTTGTAATTTGTGAAGAAATGAAACGATAAAAAAGATGCCTATGTTACTAGGCACCTTTTCATTCTTACACTGGTTCGATTTCTGTTTTTTGTGTTTCGAATGTTACGCCAACGATGTGAACATTCACTTCTTTTGGCTCAAGTCCTGTCATTGTAAAGAGTGCTTGGCGAATATTGTCTTGAATCTTTTGTGCAACAACTGGAATTGCTACACCAAAATACATTACAACATAAAGGTCAACGATAATATCTTCGTTTGCTAATTCAACCTTTACACCTTTACCATGATTTTTCTTACCTAACTTCTCAACAACATCTGTAGCAAAATTACCGCGCATTGCCGCTACACCTTCTACTTCAGCAGCTGCAATACCTGCAATTACTTCAATTACTTCTGGTGCAATTTCTACTTTACCAAGAGTTGTATCTTGACCCATATCTAACATATGTTCAGCCATGAAAAAAACCTCCTTTAATGTATCACTGCGTCACAAGTTCATGCTCTTCCAAAAATTTCGTATTAAACTCACCTTTTACAAAATCAGGATGATCTAGCAATTGCAAATGGAACGGGATTGTTGTATGTACGCCTTCAATGACAAATTCACTAAGTGCGCGCTTCATTTTTGCAATTGCCTCTTCACGTGTTTTTCCGTGAACAATTAATTTAGCAACCATCGAATCATAGAAAGGTGGGATTGAATATCCCGGATATACAGCTGAATCGACGCGAATACCAAATCCTCCTGGTGGTAAGTACATTTCTACTTTACCTGGAGATGGCATAAATTTTTTGGCAGGGTTTTCCGCATTAATTCGACATTCAATTGCCCAACCATTAAATTGTACTTCTTCTTGCTGTAACGATAACTTTTCTCCTGAAGCAACAAGAATTTGTTCTTTAATTAAGTCCATTCCTGTTACCATTTCAGTAACCGGATGCTCAACCTGAATTCTCGTATTCATCTCCATGAAGTAAAAGGTTTTCGTTTTATATTCATAAATAAACTCAACCGTACCAGCACCTGTATAATCAACCGCTACCGCCGCTTTAACTGCCGCTTCACCCATCTGCTTGCGAATCTCTTCATCAAGTGCAGGTGATGGACTTTCTTCTAATAGTTTTTGCAAACGGCGCTGAATTGTACAATCACGCTCTCCTAAATGAATGGCATTTCCGTGTGTATCTGCCATTATTTGAATCTCAACATGGCGGAAATCTTCAACGTACTTTTCTAAGTATACACCAGGGTTCCCAAAAGCGGTACTAGCTTCTTGCTGTGTAATTTGAATTCCTTTTATAAGCTCTTCTTCATGGCGTGCAACACGAATACCTTTTCCACCGCCACCTGCAGTCGCTTTAATAATAACTGGATATCCAATTTGATTAGCAAGCTCAATCGCTTCTTCGGTATTTTTAATAATCCCTTGTGAACCTGGTACAATCGGAACCCCTGCTTCTTTCATTGTATCACGAGCAACGTCTTTTGTGCCCATCTTTGAAATAGCTTCTGGACTTGGACCGATAAAAATCAAGTTACATTCACGGCATAACTCTGCGAAATCTGCATTCTCTGCTAAAAATCCGTATCCCGGATGAATAGCATCGCAGCCTGTTAACTTCGCAACGCTAATAATGTTTGTCAAATTTAAATAGCTTTCTTTCGAAATCGTTGGTCCTACACAATACGCCTCGTCTGCAATCTGTACGTGAAGTGACTCTTTATCTGCTTCTGAATAAATTGCAACTGTTTCAATATCCATTTCTTTACAAGCACGAATAATTCGTACAGCAATTTCCCCACGATTGGCTATTAATACTTTTTTTATCATCACAAAGACTCCCTTATTACGCTTTTACAAGAAATAGCGGTTGTCCATATTCAACAAGCTGTCCGTTATTAACAAGAATTTCAACAATTTCGCCCTCTACATCAGCATCAATTTCGTTAAATAACTTCATAGCCTCGACAATACATACGATAGAATCTTTCGATACTCTATCCCCAACACTTACATATGGAGGTGTATCAGGCGAAGAAGAAGAATAGAATGTACCTACCATCGGTGATGTGATTTTATGTAGGTTTTCATTTTGAACAACCTTCTTCTCTTCTTGTTTTGGCACTTCTGCTTGCGCTGCTGCTACTGTCGTTTCAACTTCAACAGGCGCTACTGGTTGCATAGCTTGTTTTGCTGCAGGTGCTTGCACAGCAACAACTTCATTACCACGCTTTTTCATTTTGATTGTTGTACCGTCTTTTTTGTATTCAAATTCATCAATATTAGAGCTATCAATTAATTTAATTAATTCACGAACTTCTTGAATTTTAAACATGTAAAATCCACTCCCATACTCTTGTTTGTCCCGTTTTTACAGATTCTCGTCACGAAAACTAGATTGACTGTAAAAATACGATGTACTCTATTAGAAAATATATTTCATTAACTAATAGAAATATTTACTATTTCCATCTTACGATAAATTTTTTAAACATTCCAATTTATATTTCTTTATAATAAATCGAAATTCCTGTAAAAATATTATTCCAATAAAAATTTAATACCTAGTAATAATACCAAGTTTCACATGAAATTGGCAAGACCACTTCTTAAAAAACATTCACTACTTTTGCAAAATGTTACAAAGCAAACATGCCATTCCCTCCTCACTCTTCACCACAACTATAGTCAATAACATATTTTTACCAAATATTATTTTTTTGTTTACACGCCGTTCATCATTCCTTCATATAAGAATAGTATGTTCAAAGTGTAGAAAATATATTGTGTTGAGGTGTGGAAATATGATATGGCTCATTCTCTTTTTACCTGCCGTAATCGTTTGGGCATGCGTTCTTTTCATCCACGTCAAATCCGGAAAAAGTAATCATCAGTACCATGAACCATTAATCTTTTACTCACAACGTGTTTCTCCATTCCGAGTTGAACATAGTAAAAATAATTACAAAGACGACATAGAAAAAAGCTATCGAAAATGATAGCTTTTTTCTATTCACACATTTACTTGCTTGCATACTCTATTTTACTATTTGCATACCCTTTGCTTAGTAAAAGATAATAATCCGCAGGGAAATCCCTACGGATTAAAGTTTCACTTATTTCGCTGGTGGATCAAATTTCACACCTACATCTTTTGATCCGCCTTCACTTCTTACAAGTTGAATAATTTTATTTGCTTCTTTCTGTGAATGTTTTGCCGCTTTAACCGTTACTCTAATATCAGTGCCATCAGCTCTTACAAGAGCATCTGGATATCCTCCTTGAGATTTAATTACTGTCTCAAGTAATTCTTGCTTCGTTTCCATTGTCGTAATGGCATCAAAATTTTCTTTCGCTTTATTCTTTTCTGTTGCTGAAGCTTTTGTTGAACTCATCACTTCTTGTAATTTTGCTTTTTGTTCACTACGCTGATCTTCCATTTGCATACGTAAAGCTGTGAAATTCTCATCACTTGATTGAACTGATACATTGCCCTCTTTTTTACTTGTTTCTTTTTTTGCATTTTCTTTTTTGTCTGTTTCTTTATTTGTTGTTTCCTTGCTTGTATTTTCTTTTTTCGGAGTTTCTTTAGGCGCTTCGTTTGTTACTGCTTTATCAGTACCTTGTTTTTCTTGTCCAATCTTTTCACCTGTTGCCGGCGATGCTGTATTCATTTTGTCAGGAGTTGTCACGTAATACACAGATAGTACAACAACTAAACTTAACATCGTTAATAACCAAACTGTTTGTTTTTTTAACACTTTATTTCCTCCCTATCAATTTTTCGGTGAAACTGAAACGCGATGGGCCGGTACATCTAGCAGCCTTATCACAGCTTCTTTTACCATTGCTTTAACTTGTATATTATCCACTCCCTTTGCTACGACAAGAACACCACGTACTTTCGGCTTCTCTGTTCGTAAAACAACAGGAGTTTCTTTATCCCCTTCACGTATAATGACAGTCTTTTCATCAAGAGACTCGTCCTCTACTTCTCTCTTACCGCCTGTTTTATCTGTTTCACCTGTTGTTTGTGAGCGTTTCACTGTATTTTTTTCTAAAATTTTTTCTTCAGATGAATCTAAATTCACTTTAATCGTTACGTCTTTTACTCCTGCTATTTCTTCTAAAGCAGTTTTTAATTCTTGTTCATACGCTTTTTCATATTTTTCTACATTTGACATATTATCATTATTTTTTTGTCCAAAAGTTGGTACATCTTTTTCCTGGTTTTGAGTTTTTTGTTCTTTAAATACAGGTACTTCTTCTTTTTTACTTGAAAAAAAACTACTAGAAAACATAAGCAAAATTCCAAGTATGAGTAGGACAAGTAAGAACTTAGGTGTTACCTTTCTTCCCTTCTCATTACTTTCTTTTTCATCTCCATTCAATAAGTTTCGAAAAAATGAGAACTTCGAATTTTTATCTTTATTGTCCATTTACTCTACCTGTCCTCCCTTCCATTTGAACTTGGATTTGTTTATTCTCTAGTTGCCACCTGCTTGAAAAGAAGTCTTTCATTTCTACATTCGTTTCCTCTACTTTTTTCGGTGGTTCTTTCGTGTTAATTTCAACTGGTTTTACTGTTTCGATTGCATCATTTTTACTACGTTCTTTTTCTTTTAACGTCACAACAACAGATTGAATATCTTTCGCTGACTTTACTTCCGCTGTGCTTTCCGCTGCGACTATTTGTATTTCAGAGACTGACATACCATACTGTTTCTCAAACTCTTTTCCTACTTCTTTTTTCATTTTGGTAGCCATCTCTTCTAAACTATATGCACGTGTTAGAGCTTGTATTTCTTTTTTCTTCGAATCTATTGAATTTTTTACAGATCCTTCTGCTACGTACTTTTCTTCATTAAAATTTGCAATTACTTCATTTACATCTGTCTGCAATAGTTTAAAAAGGGGTGTTAAAATTAATACGACTAACAAAAGACTTACAACGAATTTAACGTATTTTTGCAAATTCGAATTTGGAAGAATAAGATGAAGCATTGTCGCTAAGAGCAAAAAAACGATAATATTTCTGATCCACTCTGTAACAAATTGCATACTCTTCACCTCCTACCGCATCATAAGTGTAATATTCCCCGCAGCAATAATAATTGTAATACTTAAAAAGAACATAAATGATACGATAGCTAAGCAAGCAAATACGTAAATGATGCTTCGTCCAATAATGTCTAAGCATTGAATAATTGCTCCGCCTCCAACCGGTTGCAATACTGCTGCTGCGAATTTATAAATAAATGCGATACAGAAAATTTGAATCGCTGGAAAAGCAACAATTAAACATAAAATGACGAGCCCAATAATTCCGACTGTGTTTTTCAATAATCCTGATGCGCTAATAACAGTATCTGCCGCTTCTGTAAACATCCTTCCGACTACTGGAATGAAGTTCCCTGTTACAAATTTAGCAGTTTTCACAGCTATTCCATCAGCAACGGCTGTTGCTGTTCCTTGTACAGATAATACTCCTAAAAAAATCGTTAAGAAAATACCGATAATCCCAACGCTAACGTTTTGCAGAAGCTTGGACAATTTCGTCACTTTATATTGATCACTCATTGTACTTACAATACTTAATATCGTTGCCAGTAATAAAAGCGGTAGAACGATATAATTCATAAGAAGCCCGCTTGTATTCATTAAGAAAATGATAATCGGATGAAAGAAAGATACAGATACAACCCCGCCACCAGTCGCTATAAGCGCCAATAAAATTGGCAATAGCGCTAATATGAAATCTACCATTGTTTGTATCGTTTCTCTTGCATATGTCATAACGACATAAAAACTATTTAAAGCAAAAATAATAAGTACCATATATACAACAGCATCAGCAATTTTACTTACACTACTTTTTGAAAAAGCGGATTGCAGTGATTGCAACAATGCACTAAAGATTGTGAGCATAATGAGTGTGCCAAGCAGTTTTCCATTAGCTGCAAGCTCATGAAATAAATATTTTAATAACCCTATCATCCACTCTTTTAGAGAGAATTCTTTTTCTCCCTTTACAAACTCCATAAAACTCCCTTTTTGACTCTCTGGCAAATAGCCTCCATATTTTGTAACAAGCCCGTCCCAAAATTGCTTCACATCTTCAATTCCGAGCTTATCCAATTGTTGATCAACGACGTTTGTTTCTACAGGAGAAGCTTGTACAACAACCGGTAAAGAAAAGAAAAGGAAGCAAGCAAATAGCAGCTTAGCTCCAAACCTCCTCAACATTCACTCCCCCTTATCCCGTCGGTAAAAATCCGAGAATAGTTTCAATTACAACCGTCAAAATAGGAATTGCCATAACGAGAATTAAGATTTTCCCAGCAAGTTCAATTTTCGAAGCGATGGCACCTTGACCAGCATCTTTTGTAATTTGAGCTCCAAACTCGGCAATATAAGCAATTCCAATAATCTTTAGTAACGTTTCCACGTAGACGTTACTAACTTTCGCTTCACTCGCTACTCTCTCAATCATTTGTAAAATAGAATGAATTTGATCGATTAAAATTAGAAACATCACGCTACCTACGAACACAATAAATAAAGATGTAATACTAGATTTATGCTGGTTCAAAACAGCAGCTAAAAACGTAGCAACGAGGCCTAATCCGACAATTTGTATAATTTCGATTCGAACCGCCTCCTTTACTGGAAGAGAAAGACACTTTTAATCTTGTCGAATAGCGTATTAATTAAAAATGCAACATGAAATAAAATGACGACAAAACCGACAAGGATAACCCAATTTGCAATATCCTCACGCTTCAATTCTTTTAGTACAGTATGAATGAAAGCTAAAACAATGCCGATTCCGGCGATTTGAAATATTAATCCAACATCAATGGACATCGCCTTTCTCCCCCCTATAGCAGTAAAATTACAATTAGTAGCCCTGCTAGTACCCCTAAGCTCTTAATCATTTTTTCGTATTGCAGTTGTAAAGCTTTCGCTTCCTCTTCTTCTCTCTCCAAATGTGTAATACATAAGCGAATATGTTTTTGTTGTGATTCACGATCATGTTGCCCGAGCGTTTCACCAAATTGCTGCAGTATTTCATACTCGGTTTGTTGAAAAGCCGTCAACTTCCAATTCTCTTTCAAACTATCTATCCAAGCTTCCCTTACCGTTTGTTCTCCACTTTCTAGTTTTTTAGCGAAACTTTGAAATATCCAATTTAATGGCTTTGGCATTTGTTTAACTAATCGCTCGGCAGCCTCAGATAAAGGTGTGTGTCCATACATAATTTCTGCCTCTAATGATTGAAGTGCTGATTTTAATAACCTAAGTTGCCTCGGCCTCTCACTGTATCTTTTAGCGTACGAAAACCCGAAAAAGGTGCTGACCGCAACGATTAACACTGCACCAAATATTTTCACCATACGCCCTCAGCCTTTCTATTTGATAACACTGGTTTTCCATATTTATCTTTCACCTGCATAACCGTTCCTGGACCCCTCGCTTTTGACAACTCCACAAACCTATCAAATATACCAAGCTCTAGCACTGCCTTGAGCGATGGACGTCTCACAACATCCTCATAGGAAAATCCGTGTGCGCTTATAAAAAGCTGAACACCTGCATGCACTGCCTCCATAATTGCTTCACTATCTTCTTTACGGCCAATTTCATCTACGATCAAAATATCAGGACTCATAGAACGAATCATCATCATCATTCCTTCTGCCTTTGGACATGCGTCTAACACATCGACTCGGGTACCAAAATCATATTGCGGGATTCCTTTCACACAGCCAGCAATTTCTGAACGTTCATCAACGATCCCCACTTTACAGGAAGGAATTTCCGAAGCACTTACCCCTTGACTCATGCAACGTGCTACATCTCTTAAAAGTGTCGTTTTTCCCGTTTGGGGAGGGCCAATTACCATCGTGTTTAACCACCTTTTTTCATACAAATATGGCAAAAGCGGTTCAGCAATCCCTATTTTTTGACGAGCAATACGAATATTAAAGGAAGAGACATCACGAATCATTTTCACTGCGCTTTTTTCTGTAATGACTTTTCCTGCTAACCCGATTCTATGCCCCCCGCGAAGCGTCACATACCCACGTTTTAATTCCTCTTCCATCGTATAAATTGAGAATTGACTTAATTTATTCAATAAGTAAGTAGCATCCTCTGCAGTAGTGATATAGTCATAAAAAAACACCTTTCCGTGTGCAATACACTCTAGCGGCCTTCCAATTCGAACACGAATTTCCTCTAAAGCATCGTATTGCTTACATTCTTCAATTAAGTACTTCATCGTTTTTGGTAAAACTTCTAATACCTCTTTCATCGGCTTCTCCCCACTATACTCGACTTACTATTTCAGTAATGCGATAAAAATACAGCAAATTCCAAGCGCTAGAAAAAAGAGCTTCAAGAAAGAAATTTCACTTGCTACACTCGCTATCCCAATTGTCATTGTTAAAATTAATACGGTAGGTCCAACAAACGCCAACATACCATTTATAAACAACGCTTTCTTCGCATCATTCACATAAAGCATAAGCAAAGCAGCAAATATCTCCGCACTACCTGAAAATAATCGAAGTGCCCCCATAACAAGCACGGATGTTTCCATTGCCGCTAGCCACTGTTTCATTCTTCCACCTTCTCCCGTAACAGTTACTAACTTCGTATTCTAAAAAAGAATATATTTGTACAACCATATGCAGAGGTTGTCTATTTCAGAAGTAAAAACATAATTTTTCTCTAAAGTCTGAATTAGAATCTGAATATTCATATTATTTTATGGTATATTATGGTATATTTAGTTTGAAAGGGGTTTAAACCATGCAGCACATCACTTTATTACCACTAGATTTATGCTATACAAATGTGATTTTCGAGCTATCAAGTGATCCACATATAAAAAATGCATTGGGGATAACGGTAGAAAACATCGAAGACACGAAAACATTTCTTCTTTTCGCAATAGAAGAAGAGCGTCAAAAGAAATCCTTATCGAGAATGATTGTGAATGAAGAAAATGAAATAATTGGCCTCACCACACTTAAACATATTAATAATGAAAAAAAGCAATCTCACATTGGTAGTTGGATTGGCTATCCATACTGGGGAAAAGGCTATAACGAGGCTGCTAAAAAAGAAATCTTTAAAATCGCCTTTTTAGACTTACAACTTTCCTACGTATTTGCTGGTGCTAAAACGAATAATATCCGCTCACTAAAAGCACAAGAAAAACTACCCTATATTTCATTGCATGTGGAAAACAAGTTTCCAGACGAACACGCTGCACTAGAGAAAGAAGTAAGGTCACCTTGCTCTCTGCATGTCGTGTCACGTGAAAATTTTTTAAACTGGTTGAAATTACAGAATGAGGAGGAAAAATATGAAGGCATTGAAAATTAGTTTAACCGTTGTAGTAGAATTAGCTCTTATTTATCTTTTTTCATTATTAGTCGGTTGGTCATTTATAGAGACCTTTTTCCTTGGTAGTTTAGCAATATTTGCAATTATGTGGTTAATTATTATGAGTAACCATAGAAATAACATTACAGATCACGCAATAAGCAAAACATTAACTGGCGTTGAGACTGGCGAAATAAAACCATTTCAAATTGTTTTGACTCCATCTATTATGGGTACTCTTTCACTTGTTTTAGTCAGTTTTATAGTAACAGCTATTTACTATCTACCCTATTTCCTATAAAAAAAACACTCGTGAATTATCACGAGTGTTTTTTTACTATGCACGAGAAACGTATTTACCTTCACCAGTGTTGATGATAAGCATTTCGCCTTCGTTAATGAAGATTGGTACTTGTACAACAAGACCAGTTTCTAATGTAGCTGGTTTTGTTACGTTAGAAGCAGTATCACCTTTAATACCAGGCTCTGTTTCTGTAACTTGTAATTCAACTGTGTTTGGAAGTTCAACACCAAGTACTTCGCCTTGGTAAGTCATAATTGCTACTTCCATGTTTTCTTTTAGGAATTTAAGCTCGCGCTCGATTTGTTTTTCACCAAGTTCGATTTGCTCATAAGTTCCGTTATCCATAAATACGTGAGCCTCACCGCTTGCGTATAAGTATTGCATACGACGGTTTTCGATGTGTGCTTTTTCTACTTTCTCACCTGCACGGAATGTTTTCTCTTGAACAGAACCTGTGCGAAGATTACGTAGTTTAGAACGAACGAATGCAGCACCTTTACCTGGCTTTACGTGTTGGAAATCAAGTACTTGCCAAAGGGCATTGTCCACTGAAATTGTTAAACCTGTACGAAAATCGTTTACTGAAATCATGTAAAAAAATCCTCCTGTGTATTACAAAATAATAAGTTCTTTTGGTGATTTCGTAATTACTTCATTACCTTCACTTGTCACAATGATATCATCTTCAATACGTACGCCGCCAATACCTGGAATATAAATACCTGGCTCTACTGTTACAGCCATACCTGGTTCAAGTACTGTATCAGAACGGAACGCTAAACCTGGTGCTTCATGGATTTCAAGACCTATTCCATGACCAGTAGAGTGTCCAAAGTATTCACCATATCCTTTTTCCGTTATGTAGTCACGCGTTAGCGCATCAGCCTCGCGACCTGTTAAACCAGCTTTAATACCGTTCACACCACGTAGTTGTGCTTCTAAAACGATATTATAAATTTCTTTTAATTTATCAGATGGTTCACCGACTGCAATCGTACGAGTAATATCAGAACAATATCCTTTGTAATAAGCGCCGAAGTCTAATGTAACGAAATCTCCTGTTTCTATCACTTTTTCAGATGCCACGCCGTGCGGTAATGCCGAACGAAGACCTGAAGCAACGATAATATCAAACGAAGAAGATGTTGCTCCTTGTTTTCTCATGAAAAATTCAAGTTCATTTGACACTTCAATTTCAGATACTCCCGGGCGAATGAATGATAGAATATGCTCAAAGGCAGCATCTGCAATCTGTGCAGCTTCCTTTAATATCTTAATCTCTGAATCAGTCTTTATCAAGCGTAACTTTTCTACAAGTCCAGAAGTCGGGATAAATTCAGCATCAATCGCTTCCTTATGCACTGAATAAGAACTATATGTAAGAGTATCTTGCTCAAAACCAAGTTTTTGAATTCCAAGCTCTTTCACTTGCTTTGCCACTTCATCAATGATCAATCCTGCGTGCTGTACAACCTCATATCCAACCGCTTGTTTACTTGCCTGCTCGACGTAACGGAAATCTGTAATAAATTGAGCACGATCTTTTGAAATAAGAACAACGCCTGCTGTTCCTGTGAAGTTAGCCATATATCTACGACTATGTTCATTTGTTAACAAAATACCGTCAATGCCAGCCTCATCAAATGCACTTCGTAATCTTTCAATTTTCTCCATTACTTTATGCCTCCCTCAATTTCTCCATTAATGCAAATAACGCTAACTTATAGCCATAAAAACCAAATCCTACAATTTGACCTGCACAAACAGCTGCCGTCACAGATTCATGACGGAACGATTCACGCTGATGAATGTTAGAAATATGTACTTCAATAACAGGAATCGAAATGCTCGCAATGGCATCACGAATCGCATAGCTATAATGCGTAAATGCTCCCGGATTTAAAATGATCCCCTCATATATATCTTCCGCTTCATGAATAATGTCGATAATGGCACCTTCATGATTCGATTGGAAACATTCTAACTCCACTCCCATTGTTTCTGCTTCTTGCTTCATATCTGCTTCAAGTGTCGCTAGCGTGCCCTTTCCATATACATTTACCTCACGAACACCGAGGCGATTTAGGTTAGGACCGTTTACGAGGAGTAACTTTTTCATATTCTTAAAACTCCTTAATATTAAATATCTATACAATATTTTAACATAGGAGTTACTTATTTGAATAGTTCGTCTTCTCTTGCCCTTCTTGTTCTGCTTTATTGCTATTCACTGCGTAAGAAACAGAATATGCTATAAACACACCATACAATATAAAAATACATATTGTCGTCACAATTGTCTCTTTTGGTAAATGGAGCGCACTTTTAATAACAGGAGCCATTAAACCCATCCCCAAAAACAGTAGTGCCCACCAAAATAGCCCATAAATAATTCCCGCTATAATCCCTTCAAACTTCGCAAAAAATGCTTTATACAAAAAGGCGATCAAAATTGAAAGAAGTCCCATACACACTATTCCGAACACATTGCCCCATACCCCCTCTTTCCAACTTCCAAACGCAAATGGTAAAAGGAAATAATTCGGTCCCGCCTCCGTGAATGAAAATATATGAAGGAAATACCAGATCCCGCCCCAAAAGATTCCACCAAACAAACCAATCTGCACAAAATTCCTTGTTCCTAATTGTTCTTGACTCACATCGACACCTCCGCTCAATAGTATGCCCGAAACTATTTTGAAGCATGTTTAAATCCTGCGAAATTTGTCTATAAAAAGAATAAGAAATGTCCGACTCTCATAACATTTTCCCTTGTCATCTACTTGTATTTGCCGATAAAATAAAGGAAACTCGGTGATTGTCTTATTTCAAAACGACAGAACCCAGTATGACAATTGCCTCTTTTTCTACATAAGAGAGAAACAAATACAGGTTGGTGTTAACATGGCAGAAGAGTCAAAACAAATATATGGCGGGCAAGCGGTCATAGAAGGAGTTATGTTTGGCGGTAGAGAATATACTGTTACAGCGGTTCGTCGTAAAGATAAATCGATTGAATTTTATCGATTACCACGCGTTCGTAATAAAGTACTATCTACCCTAAAAAAAATTCCATTTTTACGAGGGATTGCCGCTATTGTGGATGCAAGTGCGAATGGAGCAAAGCATTTAAACTTCGCTTCAGAACGATTTGACGTCCACCCAGAAGATGATGAACAAATTGCAAATAAAAAAGAAGAACAATCAAAATTAACGATGGTATTAGGAGTTGCAGCTGTTGGCGTTTTATCTTTTATATTCGGTAAAGTCATTTTCACAGCAGTTCCTGCACTATTAGCTGAATTAACGAGACCGATTTTCCCATCTCATACTGGGCAAATCATTGTCGAAAGTGTCATTAAGCTCATGCTATTATTGAGCTATATATACTTTATTTCTTTAACCCCACTTATTAAGCGGGTATTTCAGTATCACGGTGCAGAGCATAAGGTAATCAGTGCTTACGAGAATAACCTTCCTCTGACTGTAGAAAACGTTCAAAAGCAAACTCGTCTCCATTATAGATGCGGCAGTAGCTTTATTATATTTACAGTCATTATTGGAATGTTCGTTTATTTCCTAGTCCCTACAGATCCTCTTTGGGCACGAGTTATAAACAGAATTTTATTAATTCCAGTTGTACTTGGTATTTCTTTTGAAGTATTGCAATTTACAAATCGATTACGAGACATTCCCGTATTACGCGTACTTGGATATCCTGGATTATGGCTACAACTATTAACAACGAAAGAACCAACAGATGATCAAGTGGAAGTAGCAATTGCATCGTTTGAAGAATTATTACGTTTAGAGAACAAACAATAATTATTTAAAAATGGTGTTCAACTCCTTTCCTCATCGTTAATATACTAATTTCAATATATGTTTTTAGGAGGTGTCCCTTATGAACGGTCGTTCGTTTACTTTCGCTATATTTGTGCTTATTATCGGATTGGCAATATTCGGCCTTGTTTCATCTGTTATTACAAATCCCATGGGTGTATTAAGAAATATCGGGTACATGTTACTTGTTGTCGGTATCTTTTACTTGCTATACAAGATGTTTACAAATTCCAGTGGTTCCGCAAATTCGCAAAGCTCATATAAGCGTGCGGCAAAACAATCGAACCGCAAACATGGGAAACAAAATGTAGCACCCCTAGGCAATTCTTTCTTTAAGTCAAATACTTCTAATGACAAAAGTAAAAAAGGGAATTCTTCCACTTTGAAACGAAAAAGAAAACAGTCTCATTTAACTGTCATTGAAGGCAAAAAAAGCAAAAAGAAAGACCGTGCTTCCTTTTAGGAAATACGGTCTTTTTTTATACTTTGAAGCACTTCTTTTAAACTTTTCTCTCTCATACTTTCAATTCGAAGATGATGATTTTCAAACGGTAAATTCCGTGTCACATCATTAGGTACCACAACGCACGTTAATCCCGCTGCAACTGCTGCTCTCAATCCATTTAATGAGTCTTCAAATACAACAGCTTCAGATGGCTTAATTCCTAATTCTTCTATTGCAACTCGATAAAGAGCTGGATCTGGTTTTACCTTCTCAACATCTTCTCTCGTTTTAATTACTTCAAAATATTCTCGAATTTGTAGCTCTTCTAAAAAATGAATAACCCATTCTCTAGAAGAACTAGAAGCTAGTGCGATTTTTAATCCCATTTCTTTCGCTTCTTCTAAATATTCTTTTACCCCGTCACGAGCTTCTGGTATTCTCATTTTCTCTTTATGTAAAGTTGCCACTTTTTCTTTTAATACACTTTTGTTAAACTTCTCTTTTAATTGATCATTTAGATATGTATAAAGTACCTCATCTGTTGTTCCAATGCATTTCGCAAATTCCTCTAAAGGTAGTTCCCCGCCGTATTCACGAACAGCATCTCTGAAAGAGTGAAACCATATCGTTTCTGTGTCCACAATTAATCCATCAAAATCAAAAATAATTGCTTTCATAATTCTCCCATCCTTTTCGAATTGAAATAAAAAAGGAAACGCCATACGTTCCCCTTAATTACTTTTCTCTTCATTTGCTCTTTGAACACCGCGAAGTGTTTCCACTCGGACTGTATCTTGTTCAAAGTATTGCACTAAATCACCAATGCGATCAATCGCTTCCCAACTTAAATGATGTTCAATTCCTTCTACATCATTGTAAATTTTACTTTCATCCACACCGATAATACGCATAAATTGCTCTAGCAAGTCATGACGATATACGAGACGTTCTCCGATTTTTTTACCTTTTGTTGTTAATACAAGCCCTCTATATTTTTCATAAATTAGATATTCATCTTTGTCTAATTTTTGCACCATTTTTGTTACAGAGGATGGATGTACACTAAGCGCTTCAGCAATATCAGATACGCGGGCGTAACCCTTTTCATCAATCAACAAATAAATTTGTTCAATATAATCTTCCATACTAGGGGTAGGCATCGGTTTCCTCCATCCAAGTTCATTTTGCTTATTCCGTACGAAGCAATCAATAAAATGATACACCAGAAAGAATAACGTGACAAGTTGAAAACGAGCCTAAATATATAAAACAAAAAAGAATCTGTATTTGCATACAGACCCCCCTTAAGTAAAATATTGTATTTCTGCATTAGGAAAAAATTCATTTATATAACCTCTTATCGTTTCTTCCAATACTGCTGCATCATCCTTTTTATATACATATTTTCCGATGCCATATCGTCCCCATTTATACTTCCGCTTCTCTTCATCCATTTCAAGCTTCGTATTTGGATAACGCTCTTGAATAACCTTTTTCGCTGGTTTCGTAAAACGATGCTGAATTAATTCAAACGTTAAATTTGGTATCGTCATATCTTTCAGCGCATTGTACAGTCGCTCAAATAGTTCACGATATCCTTCTTCCCATCCTTCATGCATATAAAGTGGCGCGACTATAAAACCAAGTGGATAACCTGCACCTGCTACTTTACGTGCCGCCTCAATTCGCTCCTCAAATGGCGATGTCCCTGGTTCAAAATTTTTAATTACATATCGTGAATTTATACTAAATCTGAAACGAGTTTTCCCATTATGCTTTGCATCTAATAAATGATCAACGTGCGAATATTTCGTGACGAAACGTAAGCGCCCATATTCACTTTCTCCAATGAATTCAATCGCCCGCTTTAATGCATGTGTTAAATGATCAATCCCAACAATGTCTGATGTACACGCTGCTTCAAATCTTGTTATTTCAGGTGCCCTTTCATCCATATATTGCTTTGCCTTCTCAAATATTTCATCAAGATTGACATACACACGAACGTAAGGCTTACTCCCAAGTGTTGTTTGCAAATAGCAATAATGACAATGTCCCATACACCCTGTTGCGAGCGGAATTGCATATTCAGCTGACGGTTTTGACGTATCAAACTTTAGCGTCTTCCTTACTCCAACGACAAGTGTAGCCTTTGCATTACGATACTTTTGCAAATCATTTTCTCCTGGCAAATTTCTAATTTGATTATGTGATGTCGTTTCACGAATTTCTAATCCCATCTTCGTAAACTTCTCATAAAGCTCTTTTCCAAGCGGATATTCAAGTGCCTTTGGTTCAAAGTAAACGAGTTTTGGCATAAATGGTTTCATGTGCTTCCCTCCCTCTCGTTAGTATGGGAAACGTTGAAAAATTAACACGCATTAAAGTTTTCCACTTCAGTAACTTGCGTTGCAAGTTACTGAATGTTATAATTTGGATAACAACTACCTTGCAACGCAAGTTACCTGAGTAAAAGGTGGTGAAATCATGCACAGCCAAATGTTAAAAGGTGTATTAGAAGGTTGCATCCTATACATCATTTCACAAGAAGAAGTGTACGGATATGAACTGAGCACAAAATTAAATAAACACGGATTTACATTCGTAAGCGAAGGAAGCATCTATCCGTTATTATTACGTATGCAAAAAGAAAAATTGATCGAAGGCACATTAAAAGCTTCCTCACTCGGTCCAAAGCGAAAATATTATCACATAACCGATAAAGGATTAGAGCAGCTTGAAGAATTTAAACAAAGCTGGGGAATGGTTTCAACTACGGTAAATAACTTATTACAGGGGGAGTGATAGGGATGAATGCACAAGACATGATTGAATTGAATAATAAAAAACGTGAGCTTCTAACACCTGAAAATGAAGTTGCTTATAGCGATATGTTAGTTTATCTTCGTTTATCTAACGTGCCAGAGCAACAAATGGAAGAACTGTTACTAGAAATATTAGATCACCTCATCGAAGCACAAGCAGAAAATAAAAACGCTTATGACATCTTTGGAGATAATTTACAATCTTATTGCGATGAACTTATATCAGCTTTACCAACTCAAACAAAGTTAGAAAAAGCCTCTTTAATTGGATTTTCTATTAGCTTACTTCTTGCTATACAGTTTGGCATAAATGCAATTATTTCATTTTTTATGTTTTTTCTTTGAAAAAAACAATACATTATCAAGTCCGCCTTTTAGCATCCTTGGAACTACTTTGTCTGTTTCAATAATTATACTAGGTATACTATTTATTTTATATTTATTAAAGCGTTACTCCTTTAATCAGAAAATGAATTGGAAAAGAAGAATTCTATTTGGATTCGCATTTGCTACTCCATTTTGTTCCGCTGTATTCTTAAATATTTATTTCCAAAAGCAACCTTATCTCATTTATCATCTAAACTTTTGGCAAAATGCTTTAATTGCTATCTTATTTTTTATTTTATATAAATTACTATATAAAAAATCAAATTTTTAACAGCCCTTCAAAAGGCTGTTTTTTCTTCTGTCTAATTTTACAAATTGAAAAATTTCATAAAGAAAATAAGAAAAATGCAAAATAATTAAAGTTAATTGTTGACGTGATGCTTTTATTATCGGTATCATAAATCTTCGTGAGCAATTATTTTTCGTTATACGATTTTTTTATTATTACTGAATTTTTGAGAGGAGAAATTAGATGTCAGTTAAGAAGAAAACGCAAGTACGCACCGGCAAAATGGTACGTGAACTAATGTTAGCAGACGAAGATGTAAATGCTTCGCTAATTATGGTATATAGTGAAAACGGTGTAAACGCAGAAATTAAAATCGAGGGCTTAACGCCGAAATGTAACGAAGAATTATTTTTGAGCGGAAACGTGGATTGGAACAAGAGTGTTATTTATAAAATTGTTGATTTCACTGGAAACGCTGAAGTTGGTAAAGTTACATTAACAGCGATGAACAAAAACAATGTTTCTCTAGAAATTGAACGCGTTATGTGGAGTAAAGAAAATAAAGAAGCTGCCGAGCAAGAAGAAACACAGGTAGAAGCAGCACCGAAAAAGGAAGTAGTTGTAGAAGCTCCAAAAGCAATTACGCCTGCTCCTAAGCCTGTTACGCGTGTGGAAACACCTGCTATGGCACCTAAGCCTACTCCGGTACCGACACCGAAGCCAGTAAGCGTAGAAGCAGCTGTAGAACTAGTTACTCCAGCGCCTGTGAAAAAAGCGGTCCCTACTCCAGTTACAAAGCAAGAGACAGCACCGGTTGCTCCTGCAAAACCGAAGCAGCCTGCTTTGACTGAAACAAATTCAAAACTACAAGAAAATTATGTTAAACTCGTGAAAAAGACAATTGAAGTTTGTCAAGATTACGAGCTTGGCATCGACATAGATGATTCTATTGAAAGCTTAAAAGAAGAACTACAAAGCCAAGGTATTAGCGTTACATTTGACAAAGAAATTATGGACGTTGTAAATCGCCTTCGTTCTTTACAAGATAAAGGAATCAAAGTAGAAAAAGTACTTAATTTACTATAAAAAAATAAGAGGTGGCAATTGCCATCTCTTATTTTTTATAATTCCACTCATTACTTTCATACTTTTCTTTCGCTAACGTTTGAACTTCATGTAACTGTTCTTCTGTTAATTCATATGGAACAAGTTCTACATCCAATCCTTTTTCAAAGCCAACTTCAAACGCTTTAATTAACTGTTCTATCGTAAATGTACGGTCTGTTAATTCATTAATTGCTACTGCTTTAGAAGAGAACATACTCTTCATGCGTTCCTTCACACGTTCATTTGGGAATAAAAATAGATCATATAGTTCATCTAAATCAATTTCTAATGGAATCGATCCATGCTGTAGAATAACACCTTTTTGACGCGTTTGAGCACTACCAGCAATTTTTCGTCCTTCCACTACAATTTCATACCAAGATGGTGCATCAAAACATACGCCGGAACGTGGATTTTTTAAATTTTCACGATCTGCTTCTGTTTTTGGAACTGCATAATATGCTTCTAACCCTAATGCCTTAAAACCATCTAATAAACCTTGCGAAATAACACGATACGCTTCTGTAACTGTTTTCGGCATATTCGGATGATCTTCAGACACAATAACACTATACGTTAACTCTTTGTCATGTAGTACACCCCTGCCGCCTGTTTGACGACGAACGAATCCATATTTCTTTTCGTTAACTACATCCATATTAATATCTTTTTCAACACGTTGAAAATACCCAACTGTTAATGTTGGTACTTCCCATTCATAAAAACGAATTGTTGGTGGCATTTTCTTTTCACTTTGCCAATTTAATAAACATTCATCTAACGCCATATTAAATGCCGGTGAACATTGACCAGAGTTAATATAACACCATTTTTCTTTTCCCATCCTGCACCTCATATAACCAATTATTTTTCACATTCTCTAGTCTACCAAATTCGACAAAATTTGTGAAAGAATACGAAATTTCTTCTTATATGCAAATGAATCTGTTGCATAAATACATAAGGGCATTATAATATTGAAAGTAGGATAAGAAAAAAGGGAGCGATAGAATCGTGTCAACAACTTGGATTATTTTATTAGCCGTAATCGTAGCATTTATCGGCTACACTGTATGGATGTACTTCTATCAGAAAAAATTAATTAAAACTCTTACAGAAGAAGAATTTCGCGCTGGCTACCGTAAAGCACAGCTTATCGATATTCGTGAAGCAGACGAATATAACGCAGGGCATATTTTAGGTGCACGTAACATTCCGTTATCACAAATTCGCCTTCGCCATAAAGAACTTCGTCAAGATCAACCTGTTTACTTATATTGCCAAAGCGGATTCCGTACAGGTCGTGCAGCGCAATACTTAAAAAAACAAGGCTACAAAGATTTCTACCAATTACAAGGTGGATTTAAATCTTGGACAGGCAAAATTAAAAAGAAATAATAACATACAAAAAACTAGCTGAATAAATCAGCTAGTTTTTTCATTTCATCTTATTCGCAATGTATAATAAATTCTGCTTGATTACCTTTTCATCGTTCTCTTCTACATTCCGATACAGCAGTTGATATTCAATTCCTTTCTCTTTCCATATAAGCGTAGCAAATTCGTCACCACGTTCATAATCATCTTTATTTTTAAAATAAGCAGACGTTCCATTATTCAGTTTCATTTGTTCTTGAAATCGCTTCTCTTCCACAAGATCCGGAAAACTATAAGGAAAGTTCGCGACATTTAACTCAATATACTCATTTCTACCTGGTTCTTTCTGTTTATATTTAATCGTTAAGACAGTGTTCTTTTTCCCAAGCGTTCTTACTTCCCCCTTCACATCACTTGTAATATCGTACGGTAAAAACGTTGGAACTTTAAACTTCACCGGAAAATATTTTGGAAGTTCCTTTAGCGGAATAGGATCCGTAACACGATCCATAGCTCCTCCCGTTGTTCCCACAAAGTGTTTTTCTTCTTGCATCGTTTGCTGAAACGAACACGAACTAAGCACGAAACTAGAAAACACGAAACAAATGATTCTTTTTTTCAATTTGTTTCCGCCCTTTCATATCGCTCTCTTAACGAACGAAGCGTTGATATTCTCTTCATATTCGCTTTGTCACCAAACTCCACCTTTGAAAACTTTCCACGTTATTCTCACACATTTTGACAACACTTTTTGCAAACAAAAAAGACCCCTATCATTCTTACGCCCAAGTGAAAAGGTTACGCGAATAAAAAGAAGTCTTATTAATACCATAGTTTGTGAAAAGCTTTTCAGGTCAAGATTTTTTCTTTCTTATTATTTTCCCTTTATAATAAGGGAAAGAGGTGATACATATGGCCAATATAAAACAAATTGCTAAAACTGCTGGTGTATCGATATCAACTGTTTCTCGTGTCCTGAATAATCACCCTTACGTAAAAGAAGAAAAGCGTAAGCGTGTTCTAGATGCTGTTGAAGAATTAAACTACGCAAAAAATATAAATGCTGTCCATTTAATAAGAGGGAAAACATATACAATTGGCGTTATGCTTCCTTTCATTAACCTCCCCTACTTCAGTACGATTATTGAAGGAATCGGAAACGAAGCGTTATTAGCTGGGTATCATATTAATTTATGTCAAACGAATTACGATAGCATTGAAGAAATTCGTGTTCTTGAAATGATGAAAATGAAACAATTTGATGGGATGATTATTTGCTCCCGAACGAGCTCTTGGGAACAAATCGAACCTTTTGCAAAATTTGCCCCTATTATTTCATGTGAAAAAATGAAGCATCCCCTCATTTCATCCATCTACGTAGATCATTATGAAGGTTTCCGTCTTGGTACTGCCTATTTACTAAGTAGAGGCCATGAAAAAATCGGAATTTGTTTAGCAAGAAAAACAAGTGTAAATTCCATGGAGCGCGAAAAAGCGTTCGCCGATACACTTCGTAACGAAGGGAAAACGTTGCATCCTGAATGGATTTTCCACCAATGCTATACAATGCAGGACGGAGCACAAATACTCCATCGTATTTTAAATATGAAAAATCGTCCAACTGCTATTTTCACAGCGAACGATCAAGTTGCAGCTGGTTTATTAACAGAGGCTCGAAAACATGGTATTCGAGTACCTGAAGACCTTGCTATCCTTGGATTTGATAATCATGAAATTTCAAAGGCATTAGAAATTTCCACAATTGAACATCCCGGTCTCGCAATGGGCTCACATGCTTTTTCTTTATTCCATAAGCAGATCCAAAGCGAGCAAATTGTCGGCAGTGCAAAAGAACTTTCATTCCATTTAATTGAGCGAGAGACTGTCTAAAAAGAGCGTTACTTATAACGCTCTTTCTCAGCTCTTCACCTATTGACTTTATATTTCCCATCTCATATAATGAAACTAACGAACGGTAGGTAGGGGATGAAAATGACAGCAAACCGCATTAAAGCTGTAGCACTTTCTCATTTCGCACGCTACGGCTATGAAGGAACTTCATTGGCAAATATTGCTCAAGAAGTTGGGATTAAAAAACCATCGATTTACGCACACTTTAAAGGAAAAGAAGAGCTATATTTCATATGCTTAGAATCTGCTCTTCAAAAAGATTTGCAGAGCTTCACAGGCGATATCGAAAGCTTTTCCAATTCGTCCACTGAAGAATTGCTTTTAAAATTATTAAAAGGGTATGCAAAACGATTTGGTGAAAGTGAAGAATCAATGTTTTGGTTACGAACTTCTTATTTTCCGCCTGATGCATTTCGCGAACAAATTATTAATAAAGCAAATGTACACATTGAAAACGTCGGAAAACTTTTATTCCCTGTATTTAAAAGAGCAAGCGAACAAGATGAGCTGCATAACATTGAAGTAAAAGACGCCTTAGAGGCTTTTCTATGCTTACTCGACGGTCTTATGGTTGAACTATTATACGCAGGTTTAAATCGTTTTGAGACACGTTTAGACGCTTCTTGGAAAGTATTTTGGCGCGGACTTTCAAACTGACGGATTGCTCCTTTGCAATGCGTCGTTTTTAAGCCCTTTACCTAACGACTGGTAGGAAGGAGAAATGACATATGGCATGGATTTATGTAATCATCGCTGGTATTATTGAAATATTTTGGGTGATTGGACTAAAAAAAGCAGAGGCACCACTTGAATGGGCTGGTGTTGCTCTATTAATTACAATTAGTTTCGTCTTATTATTTAGAGCTTATAAAGATTTACCTGTCGGCACTGTATACGCAGTCTTTACAGGAATCGGAGCTGGTGGAATCGTTCTTACAGAGATTTTCATCTTCGGAGAACCTTTCTCTATCGTAAAAGTTTTATTAATCGGTTTAATCTTCTTCGGAGTAATTGGTTTAAAACGAGTAACAGAAGAAAAAGAAGCGAAGGAGGCCGCATAAAATGGCTTGGGTATTTTTAATTCTAGCTGGTATTTGTGAAATTATTGGTGTACTCTTTATGAAAGTAGCCACTGAAAAGAAAGGCTGGGCACCAAAAGTTATTTTAATCGCTAACTTCGGCGTAAGCTTCTTCTTCTTATCTCTTGCGATGAACACATTACCGATGGGAACTGCTTACGCAATTTGGACTGGAATCGGAACTGCCGGAAGTGCACTTCTAGGCATTCTCATTTTCCGAGAATCAGCGGATTGGCGTCGTCTTGCTTTCTTAAGCTGTATTCTATGCGGCGCTGTTGGCTTAAAACTATTAAGCTAACGAGAGGTGAATGTCATGTGGAAAGAACAAGGAAAGAAAATATTAGCATGGATCACACTTGGTATCGTCATTCTATTACAAATAAGTTTTCATATAATAGAATCATTGTTTCATAAAGTATTATCCATTCTCACATTCCTTCCTAACATGACAATTGAAATGATATCAATTGTTTGGTCCATTATCGCCTCCATTGCAATCGTCATTATATGGAGTATCGCCAAACTATGGAATAAGTTATTAAAAAAGGACAGTACTTCTGAAAAAGAGTAACTGTCCTTTTTTATATTCATTCAGACTTTCTGTAGAAGTTAGATGTGATAAGACAAAACAGACCAACTATGGCAATACTTATACCAACCCTTTTATGTAAACTTGGAAATAACGGTGGTATATCCGAGTAAACATTTGCTAATATGAGACCGATTGAAAATAAAAATATTCCTATTCTATATAACCATTTTCTTTTGTTCATCATTCTCCCCTCCTAACATTTTTCATACACTCCTTTCTTTTGGACATACTACCTAAAAAAGGAGTGGATAATATGCAAAATTCTATACATAAGCAAATTCTATTTTTATTTTTCCTCTTTCTTATTCTCGTTATCGTTTTCAGCTTTATATTACATACTCCAAAAGATGTACCAAATAGCGTTTCTTTTTATAAACTACTGCTCTCGTATTGTCGTTATTGAAGAAGGTGCCTTTTTTAAGGCACCTTTTAAAATTCTCTTTTTTCATATATTTTTACTGAAACAAAGGTAGATGCTATGAACATGCACATGGAACTAATGAATAACAAGCTGTTGTATAGTTGAATTTGTTCTAAGTTAATTTGAAACAAAGCTTCTAAAACAACTATCGGTGCCATGAATATTACTATCGTAATGAAAATGGTTTTCTTATACCCTAGCCAAAAGGATATTGGTAAAACAAAACTTAAATACAATAAAATAAAGCTAATACTAGCAACCATTGTCGTTTCAATAAATTCAAATAAGTTAACCCCACTCTTCATTCCCATCGTGAAACAACCGACCGTTACACTTATAAAAAGAATAATAATTGCTACTATATATTTCGCATACACAATTTGTTTTCTCAATATTGGTAAACTATTTACTATAACTTCACTCTCATTTTTACTATCTGCTTCAAATGTTTTTACTGTTGCCCCAATTGTAATAATTAGTGACATAATTATGAACAGATTTTCCGTATCTGTTAAGGCCATATAAAAGAAAACAGGATACAGTATGTACCAAATTAAAAATTTCCATTGAATGATGAAATCTTTTAAAATTAGTTGCTTGATCATGTATTACCCCTCCTAATATGAAAATGCCCCTTCTATAACTCTGCCTCCTGAAACATTTTCATTGAGAGAAACATTGATATGACTATACTTACTAACACTCCAATACCAAGAACACCCATTGCTAGTGTAGCCTCTTGAGAGTGGAGTACTTTTAGCATAATTGTTTTATCACCAAAAATATTGCACATAAGACCAATCATACCCATTAAAGGAAAAAGCATACTCAAATTTAAGACAGTAATAACTTTATATCCCCCAATGTAATTAGTCGGTATCGTTACTGCACAATAAATCAAAGTTGCTACTATTGCTGAAAATATTGCATACCCAGGCATAACTATATCTCTGTTCAATAAAATATTTCCTAATATTACGACTATAAAAGTTACACTCAAACCAGCCATAATAAATAATGAACTTGCAATATATTTAGCTATAACTATCTCTGTTCTCGTTATAGGCAAACTCACTAACACTTTTTCTGCTTTACTTTTCTCGTCATAATAAAAAGAAATGTATATAATCGTACTACATGTTATAAATACTCCTATTGCAATCCCCATTGGTTCGACGGAATCCTTAAAAATAGATAAAATGGGTATTAAAAAATAGAAAGGAAACATCTTCTTCTGTAAGAAAAACTCCTTCAAAATCAATTGTTGCATATAAATTCTCCTCTCTATAAATCACGCGTTTCATAAATTTTAATTGTAAGAAACATAGAAACGATATAGACACTAGCTAATATCATTCCTCCAACTATAAATACACCAATATGTACTGGATTCATAATCCACTCACTGAATGAAGATGTTGTTTCATACAGCCCATCACTAATAAATATCCAAAGAATTACACCCACTCCTATTGATGCTGCTGATCCTATACTTCTTACTACCTTCGATTTTGTACCATAATAACTAGGGAAAAACGTGACAACAAAAAATGTGGCATAAACAGCTCCATTTATGACTTCATACCATGGAATTTCAATGTATAGATTAGGATGATATACACCGATATCACTAATAACCACAATACCCCTTATAAGAAAAACAACTAACATCGTAGAGAGAATGGCACCAACAATGAATATTGCACAGGAAATATATCTAGCAATTATGATATCCTTTCGACTTACCGGTAAACTATTTATAACAATGTCACTTTTATTTCTTTCATCCATAACGGTTAACGTCATAACCGATGAAAAGGTTATAAATAGACAACTCATTGGAAATAACAATTCACCACTTGCATCTAACATAAAGAACAAAAGGGGCATAACAAGATTCACTAACCAAATTACCCGAAAAAAGAACAAATCTTTATATACGAGCTGACGCATAGGCACCTCTCCCTTTCGCAGTGTAAACGATAATGTCATCTAATGTAGGCTTTTCTAGTACAACCTCATTTCCAAACCAATCGATAATTGTTTGTTTATCCTTCGCTAAACCTTCAAAACCAAATTTATTTTTTCGTAATCCAACAAATAGTTCTTTTCCTTCTCGGTCTAATAAATCATTACTTCCTTTTACGATTACGTAGTTCTCCATTAAGTCTTCTTTTTCACCAGTAAATATAATTTCTCCATCGTTGATAAACGTAATATAATCTGCAATGCGCTCTAAATCTGTTGTAATGTGCGTTGAGAATAATACGGATACTTCATCTTCCATTACAATTTCTTGCAACATATCAAGTAATTCACTTCGAACAACTGGATCTAACCCTGCTGTCGGTTCGTCCATAATAATAAACTCTGCGTGGTGCGAAAGTGCGATGGCAATCGCAAACTTCATTTTCATCCCTTTAGATAGCTCTTTAATTTTTTTATACTTTGGAACTTGCAATCTATGCATATACGATTGATACTGCTCTTCGTCCCACTTTTTATATAACGGTGCAATAATACGCTTCATTTGTTCACACGTTAAATCTTCGTAATAATGATTTTCATCATATACAAAACCAATATTTTGTTTTATGTCCTTTTCGGCTTTCTTATTGTCTTTGCCAAAAATTTTTATATCGCCGCTATCTTTTCTAATTAAATTCATAATCATTTTGATCGTTGTACTTTTCCCAGCACCATTGGGTCCGACAAACCCCATAATATATCCTCGTGGTAATGCAAAACTTATATTTTTCACTGCAAAACCTTGATAACTTTTACAAACATTTTTTAGCTCTAACATCTCTTATTCCCCCTTATATAAACACGCAATCATCTGCTGCAATTCTTCAAGTGAAAGCTGCAACACTTTACTTTCTTTTACGATTTCTTCAGCTTTACTTTCCAATAGGCGAAGCCTTTGTTCTTTTAATAGTTCATTATTTTTACGTGAAACATAAGTCCCCTTCCCAGCAACAGTTTCTATATATCCTTCTTTTTCAAGCTCCTCGTATGCACGCTTCGTTGTAATGACACTAATTTGTAATTCCTTCGCTAAGCTACGAATAGACGGTAATTGATCTCCACCCTTTAAACCGCCATTTAAAATAAGCTGGCTTAATTGTTTTCTTATTTGCACATAAATAGGGTCTTGGGAAGAATTCGAAATAATAATATTCATGTTTTCCTCCAGTGTGTGTATATACTGTGTATACCTTATATATACAGTATATACACACCATCCTATTTTTGGCAAGAAAAAAAGACCAACATTTTCCTGTTGGTCTTTCGTATATGTATCACTTTTCAAAGCGATCTAACATCTCGTCTCTCATTCCGAAACTTACTACTGCAATTCCTATATACATAAACAGAAGGAATGCCGGATGAACCGTGTTGTACCAGCTGCTGTCAACAATTAAGTAAATCGTTAATGCCACAACAAGAACAAACGCTAAGATAAACATATAAAAGTGTCTTGTACTACCCATGATAAACTCCTCTCTTCTCACTTCACCATTCAACAGTTTATTTTATCGAATAATTCGATATGACTCAAGGTTAACTTTCTGTTATGTAATCAAGTTCCACCTTTACAATGTCCTCACATGCTATTGAAATGATTGTTCCTTGTTTATCAATCGCCGTCACTTCTCTATTATCCATTACACGATTTGCTACTCTTTCTAACACTTTCCCTTGGTCTCGATAGCAAAATTCTTTTACATCTTTAATTGTTTCTCCATTTTCTAAATGGTATACCATTCTATAACATCGATATCCCACACTTTCACCCCCGTCTTGTTCGTTTTTTCACATATACATAAAAATGAGTAATCTTTGCCTCATCACATCTTCTTAATTTCAATAAAATTCTAACAAAAATAAATACTTTTATCAAACCGACTTTTTCAACAAAACTACCTATAAAACTACACCTTTACACCATTAGGAAACAAAAAATATATTTTTTTAACATTTTCTTCACTATTTCTGCATAAAGTGAAACTTTAATCAGTGGGGATTTTTGTTCATCCCCACTGATTATTAGTTGAACCAATCGGGCATTTACGGACAGTTTATCTCCCACCTGGCTTCTTTGCACCAGCTAAGTTTTGAGTTGGAAGTTTACTGTCCGTTAATGCGGGACAAATTATCCATACAAAAAAAGAACCCGCCTCAGCGAGTTCTTCTTTTGTTATTCTAATCAAACTTGTACAGGAGCTGGCTTTGCATAACGTAAAACTGGTTTACGTGCAGCCATCGTTTCGTCTAAACGTTTAATGACTGTCGTATGCGGTGCTTCTTGTACAACTTCTGGATTTTCTTCTACTTCTTTAGCGATTTGAATCATCTTATCAATGAAACCATCTAATGTTTCTTTTGATTCTGTTTCTGTCGGCTCAATCATAATACATTCTTCCACATTTAATGGGAAGTAAATTGTTGGTGGATGGTAACCAAAATCAAGCAGACGTTTTGCAATATCTAATGTACGTACACCAAGTTTCTTTTGACGACGACCTGATAATACAAATTCATGCTTACAATGTCTATCGAATGGAAGATCATAGAATGGCACTAATCTTCTCATCATATAGTTCGCATTTAATACAGCATACTCCGTTACTGCACGCAAACCATCTGGACCCATAGAGCGAATATACGTGTATGCACGAACGTTAATTCCGAAGTTACCATAGAATGGTTTCACACGACCAATTGCTTCTGGGCGGTCGTAGTTGAAGTGATAACCACTTTCCGTTTTCTCTAAAATCGGTTTTGGTAAGTACGGAATTAAATCAGCTTTCACACCTACTGGACCAGAACCTGGGCCACCACCGCCGTGAGGACCTGTAAATGTTTTATGAAGGTTTAAATGCACAACGTCAAATCCCATATCTCCTGGGCGTGCTTGGCTTAATACCGCATTTAAGTTTGCACCATCATAGTATAATTTACCGCCTGCATTATGGACGATTTCTGCCATTTCTAAAATATTTTCTTCGAATAGACCTAATGTATTAGGATTTGTTAACATAAGTGCTGCTGTTTCTTCGTTTACAACACGTTTTAAGTCTTCTAAGTCAACAAGGCCATTTTCATTTGATTTTACTGTAATTGTTTCAAAACCAGCTACAGTTGCAGATGCTGGGTTCGTTCCGTGAGCAGAGTCAGGTACAATTACTTTCGTACGGTTAAAGTCACCATTCGCTTCATGGTATGCACGAATTAACATTAAACCTGTCCATTCTCCGTGTGCACCAGCTGCTGGTTGTAAAGTAACAGTATCCATACCTGTAATTTCAATTAAATGCTCTTGTAAGTCGTACATTAATTCCATTGCACCTTGTACTGTCTTTTCATCTTGCAGTGGATGAATATTTGCAAATCCTGCGAAACGAGCTACACTCTCATTAATTTTCGGATTATATTTCATCGTACAAGATCCAAGTGGATAGAATCCAGAATCAACACCGTGGTTACGGTTTGAAAGTGCTGTATAGTGGCGCATAATATCAAGTTCAGATACTTCTGGTAGCTCTGCATCTTCTACTCGAATATAATCGCTCTCAAACACATCTTCTAGTTTCACTTCTTCTACATCTAATTTGGGTAAGCTATATCCTATGCGTCCTTCTTTACTCACTTCAAAGATAAGTGCTTGGTCTTGATTCTTCATTGGATAGCCCCCATTTCGTTTACAAGTGTGTCAATTTCCTCTTTTGTACGAAGCTCAGTTACTGCTACAAGCATATGGTTTTCATGCTCTTTATAATCACGGCCTAGATCGTAACCACCGATAATATTCTTTTGTAATAATGCATCGTTTACTTCTTTCACTGGACGTTTGCAATCTACAACAAACTCATTGAAGAATGGTCCAGCAAATGTTACTGTGAAGCCTTTCGCTTCAAATTGACGTTTTGCATACTGTGCTTTAGAAATGTTTTGACGTGCCATTTCTTTCACACCCTGTTTGCCAAGTGCCGTCATTGCAACAGAAGCTGCTAATGCATTTAACGCTTGGTTTGAACAAATGTTAGATGTCGCTTTATCACGACGAATATGCTGTTCACGTGCTTGTAACGTTAATACAAATCCACGTTTACCATCTGAATCTACAGTTTGTCCAACAAGACGTCCTGGAATTTTACGCATAAATGCTTTCGTTGTTGCAAAGTAACCACAGTGCGGTCCACCAAACTGCGTTGGAATACCGAATGGTTGTGCATCACCGATTACAATATCAGCACCAAATTTCCCTGGTGGTGTTAATGCGCCTAATGATAATGGATTTGAAGAAACGATAAATAATGATTTTTGTTGATGAACGATTTTTTCAATATCAGCTAATTTTTCAACTTGTCCGAAGAAGTTTGGATATTGAACGATTACACAAGCAACTGTATCATCTACTTCACTTTGTAATACATCTAAATCTGTTACACCATCTTTATGATTAATTTCAACAACTTCAAGATTTTGACCTTTTGCATACGTTTCAAGTACTGCTCTTGATTCTGGATGAACCGCGCTAGATACAAGAATTTTCTTTTTGCGAGTATGGCCAGCTGCTAACATTGCCGCTTCAGCTAAAGCTGTACCCCCGTCATACATAGAAGAGTTTGCTACATCCATTCCTGTTAATTCACAAATCATTGTTTGGAATTCAAAGATTGCTTGTAATTCCCCTTGTGAAATTTCCGGTTGGTATGGTGTATAAGCTGTATAAAATTCTGAGCGAGAAATAACATGATCTACAATTACTGGAGCATAATGATCGTATACACCTGCTCCTAAGAAAGAAGCGTATTCTTTTAAGTTAGCATTTTTACTAGCCATTTGAGATAGCTCTTTTAAAAGCTCTGGCTCTGATTTTGCTTCTTTAATTTTTAAATCCCCTTTAAAACGAACACTCTCTGGAATATCAGAGAATAATTCATCGATCGTTTGAACGCCGATCGTTTGTAACATTTCTTTTTTGTCTTCTTCTGTCATTGGAAGATAACGATGCAACATGAAATCTACCCCTCTCCCCGTTACTTTGAACGTTTGTAAAATGGTGTTGGAACAACTACTGCTTTGACGCGTTTATTACGAATTTCAATTTCTACTTCTGTATCAACTGCTGCGTATTTTACATCAATTAGTGCTAAACCAATGCTTTTCTTTAACGTTGGAGATTGTGTACCACTTGTTACTTCCCCAATTTTTTCTTCACCAATAAATACAGGGTAATGCGTACGAGGAATTCCACGTTCGATTACTTCGATGCCGACTAATTTACGAGGCGCACCGTTTTCTTTTTGCTCTTTTAACGTTGCTTTTCCAAAGAAGTCTGCTTCTTTATTTGTTTTTACCGCAAAGCCAATTCCAGCCTCAATCGGTGTAATATCTTTTGATAATTCTTGTCCATAAAGTGGTAATGTTGCTTCGAATCGAAGTGTATCACGAGCACCTAAACCACATGCTTTTAAGCCCTCTTCTGCTCCAACTTCAAGAAGTTTCTCCCAAAGTTTTGCAGCATCTTCACTCTTACAGTAAATTTCGAATCCATCTTCACCTGTGTAACCTGTACGAGATACAAGTGCTGGAATTCCATCTACAAGAATATCGTTTTTAAATTTAAAGAACTTAATTTCTTTCAAATCTTCTGACACAACTTTTTGTAAAATGCCTTCTGCTTTTGGTCCTTGAATTGCAAGCTGTGCAACTTCACTAGAAACATTGACTACTGTCGCATCGCCAATTACATGACTTGCTAACCATTCGTAATCTTTCTCGATATTTGATGCATTGATTACTAATAAATAGTCTTCTTCACCACGTTTGTAGATTAATAAATCATCTACTGTACCACCATTTTCGTAGCACATAGCTGTATATTGTGCGCCCCCTACCTTTAAGGTAGATACGTCATTTGTAACAACACGTTGTAAAAATGCTAAACTATCTACACCTTTTACTTCAACTTCTCCCATATGAGACACATCGAACAAACCTGCAGCTGTACGTACAGCTTCGTGTTCTTCTTTAATGCTTGAAAATTGAACTGGTAATTCCCAACCACCGAAGTCGATTGTTTTCCCACCATACTTCGCGTATACATCAAATAACGGTGTACGTTGTAATGTAATCATGCTCTCTCCCCCTTATGCTTTGACAAATCAATAAAAGTTGCTTCCCTTTTCTAAACATTTTCATTCTGAAAAGATAGGATATACGGAATCTCATTATATTTTTTTATGAAAGCGTAAATAAAAAATCACTTTCTTGGATAAAATACGAAAGATTCCACACATTTCACACCATTATCCTAACATCATTCGCTATATTTCATCAATATTCTAGCATAAAAAATAATTTAGAATTTTTTATGTTAAAACACAATAAATACAGCTTTTGAGATTTAATACTTTATTATTGTCTATCATATAGCCTTTAATAACGATAATTATGCCTTCTTTTAAGGCAAATCATCATACATTAAAAAATAATTACTTTAGTTTATAAAAGGTGGGAGAGTCGTAATGAATGTCGATATTTCCGTAGATCGGACGTGGCAAAACAATTTTTTAAATAGAATTGATGAAGATGGTCCTTGGACAAACTGGGATTTATATCACTTAGCTTATGAAACAGAAAAATCGTTACTTGTTCCTACTTTTGATGGACTACAAGCACCGAAACATTTATCCCATTTCACACCGCTTCCGCATCAATTAGAAGTCGCTCAAAATGTAATTGAACAAATGAATGGTAAAGCGATTCTAGCAGATGAAGTAGGTCTTGGAAAAACAATCGAAGCTGGACTTATTTTGAAAGAATACATGGTCCGCGGGCTTGTGAAAAAGGTACTTATACTTGTCCCAGCTTCTCTCGTATCACAATGGGCATACGAGCTGAATACAAAGTTTTTCATTCCCGCTGTAGCACAAAAGAAAAGCTACTCGTGGGAACAAGCTGACGTAATCGTATCATCAATTGATACTGCGAAACGTTCTCCACATCGCGATATCGTGTTGAACTTAGAATATGACCTTATTATTATCGATGAAGCACATAAACTGAAAAATAATAAAACAAAAAACTATGAATTTGCACAACGATTAAAAAAGAAGTTTTGTTTATTACTAACCGCTACTCCTGTTCAAAATAAGATTGATGAAATTTTTAACCTTGTTTCTTTATTAAAACCAGGACATTTAGGCAATCAATCCAACTTTGAAGAATATTACGCTTCCAAAAATCGTTCAGCCGAATCAGATGAAGACTTAAAAGCTCTCATTAATAAAGTAATGGTGCGAAATAGACGACATAATACCGGTATCGATTGGCCGAAGAGACATGTACGTACAATTTTTGTTGAGTTTAATGAACAAGAACAAGCTCTATATAATGATATCGAAAATTGGCGAGGACAAGACGCCTTCACATCTGCTTTCTCATCGTTAACGTTAAAACGGGAAGCGTGTAGTAGTCGTGAGGCTGTTTACTATTCATTGAAAAAGCATGTAGAAAAAAGACAGAAAGAAAATGAACATTATATAAAAGATCCACATATCGATGTGCTAATGGACAAAATTAATCATATTCCTTTCAACTCGAAAGCAACTAAAGCTCTAGAGCTTATAAAAGAAATTGACGATAAAGTCGTCATTTTCACGGAATACCGAGCATCACAGATGTACTTACAATGGTTTTTACAACAACACGGTATTTCTTCTGTCCCATTCCGCGGCGGATTTAAACGCGGGAAGAAAGATTGGATGAAGGAACTTTTCCAAAATCGTGCCCAAGTGTTAATTGCAACGGAAGCTGGCGGAGAAGGCATTAACTTACAGTTTTGTAGCCATATGATCAATTATGATTTGCCATGGAATCCAATGCGTCTTGAGCAAAGAATCGGACGTATTCACCGTCTCGGTCAAAAGAATGATGTTCATATTTATAACTTAGCTACAAAGCATACTGTTGAAGAACATATTCTGAAACTGTTATATGAAAAAATCAACTTATTCGAGCGTGTTATCGGTGAACTCGATGAAATTTTAACGAGAATTAATATGAAAAACATCGACGCGCACATTCAAGAAATTTTCGCGCAATCAAAAAGCGAAGGTGAAATTAGAATTAAGATGGAAAACTTAACATCTATAATCGACTTTGCGAAACGAAATGAAGCTGAGGTGCAAGGCTATGCAGCAACATGAAATTCATAATTACTTATACAATTTCTTTGAGGCGAATAACTGTGAAATTTTAGAACGTTCTCCTCATTTATTAGATGTACAGTTAACAATTGAGATGGATAAATTATTAATGAATCGCCCTTTTTATTGGCACTATCTTGAGAAAACAGGAGGCGTACCGAATCCGATGCGCCTTACTCTTATTACAAATCCAGAAAATGAAGAAAATGATGGTGAGCTTATTCACTACGGTTCACCACGTCTACATCAAATTTTCCAAACGACAAAAGAATTAGGCTCTTACATACGTTTATATGAGGATGTAAGACATAATGGGGCAACACATACACCGCTCCACCCTTGGCTCGGTATTAATATAAAAGTTTCCTATCAATGTGATCGAAAAAAAGACATCCTTCACTCGATTGGTATTCATCTCATTTCTGGAACAATGATGGCAAACTTTCATGAAACATTAACAAACATTAAACTTACACCAAAAATACCTGATTTTTGTTTTACGCTCTCGCCCATCATTAAACCTCAAAGTGGTTTACAACGCATAGAAGACGCTTTAAAAAATATAATTGCAGAAGATGACCATACGTGGGCAAAAGAAGCAAGAGTGCGTTGGAATCATGATTTAGACCTTTTAAACCGTTTTTATGAAGAAAGTGACGAACTTCCTGAGAGCTATGAAATTGAAAAACAAGCTCTGCAAGAACAGTATGAACCACGTATTACAGTGCAAATTATTAACGGTGGACTCTTTTATGTTACCGCGAATCATTTTCTATCAAAATAAAGCTCCTTCTGCTTTAGAAGGAGCTTTATTTCGAGTTACTCTCTATCCTCATTACGCTCTTGTTGTTTTTGCTTTGCCATGCGTTTTTGATACGCACGATCCTTCGCGCTCACATGATTTGCATCAGTTGGAAGATTTTCTTTCGAACGTCCAATTCCATTGCTCATCTTTCCCACTCCTTTTTACGTTTTTCAGAATACATGTTTATTTTCAGCTAGAGTTACAATCCTTATACAAAAAAATAAGAGCAGCCATTGGCCACTCTTACTCGCTCACATATTTTTGAAACATATCATGGATGCCTTTATTTACTAGGTTCGAGATCTGCTCGTCAGATTTATTCGGATAACGATCACGCAATCTGATAGATGCCTTCACCATTAAATTTTCTAATACAGAACGGCCACCTTCTCCATAAATAATTTCAGCATATTTAACAAGCCTTCCATCCTCTACTGTTGCTGGATTATGATTGAAGAAAAATTTACTCATTGTCTCCACCTCTCTCTTTTGATAACGTTTACATTTATATAGATTATTTATGTTATTTATTTCACAATATTGTATGCATGTATATTTAATTAGTTTCATTATAAAGCAACATATCGATAGTAAATATGTGATTTTCCGTCCATTTTGTGAACAAATTAAAAATGAAAGCGTTCCCTTTATTATATACTAAAAAAACTTACTACGCTAGGGGCAATTTTTTTCAATCTACTCCCCCCCTCGAAAATTGATATATTTTTTCTTTTCCCATTAAACCTTATACAATTTTCAGAAATTATATTATAAAATATATGTATGACTTAAGGAGGCTTTGTATGAATCAAAATAAAAAAGCTATATTAGATCTTGTCTTTTATCTCGTAATCCCATTCCTCATTTGGAAATTTGCAAAACCTTATATCGATCCTTATTACGCGATGTTACTTTCCTCTGTTCCGGGGATTATTTATACACTGTATACCTTTAAAAAAGAAAAACAGTTTAACGTAACAGGGTTCTTTATTTTAATTACACTCATTTCTAATACAACGGTAGATCTATTATCTGGATCAGCTGAACGAATGTTATGGAACGATGCGTATTATCACATCGTACTCGGCATTATTGTTATATGTACAATTTTTATAAAAAAACCACTTATGTTATATTTCGCAGCAGATATTGCCGCACTTCAAGGTCATGACCGTGATAAAAGTCGTGAGCTTTATCGTGATAGTCGTATATATCCAGCACTGCAATATTTAACGTTATTTTTCGGGCTACAATTTATATTAAAAAGCTTTTTAAAAATTTATTTCATCTCTGTTTTTGGTGTAGATGGCTACGGTGAAATGAGAGCGATTATGACCGCTGTCGGATGGGGCATTTCTATTTGTATCGGAATAGGATTTGTATGGGTGAACAATAAAATACATGCCGTTACGGAAGAACAAGAATCCGTGCGGTAAACAAAGATGCCCTAGTGTATTACGACACTAGGGCATCTTTATTTTGCTAGACATATGACTAAAATTTAACTTGATTTTTTTCTTTTACTTTTTACATTTCGATAAAACAAAGCAGCACTCAGCGGCATAACACCAAACCACTTATTCATAAATGGCTCTTTTTCAGCACGGCGTTGTTCTTTCTTTTGTTTTCGATCTTCTTTTGGAGCATCCATATACGACACAAACTGCTGCGTCACAAAGCGAACATAATCATTAGTAGACATATTATCATCACCTCTACTTGATTAGTATGTCCACTTTTTTATACATTAATCTTTTCCTTTAATTCATTCATAATTTGCTTTACAGACTTATTTGTCGTATCGATATGAATATGAGCCTCTTCATAATAAGCTCGGCGTAATTCAAATTTCGTTACAAATGCATCTATATCTTTCTTTTGAAATAGTGGACGTGTCGTATCTTCACGAAGCCTTTCTGCAATTACATGCGGATCACAATATAAATACACGACAGTTCCGTTCTCTTTCATCCACTTGCGATTTTCTGCTCGTTCAATAATTCCCCCACCAGTTGTAATAATGACATTATGGACTGGTAGCGAACGTAACATTTCGCTTTCATATTCCCGAAAAGCCGTTTCGCCTTCTTCGGCAAAAATATCACGAATTGCCTTCTCTTGCTTCTCTTCGATTTTTTGATCAGTATCTACAACATCCATTTGAAGTTCTTGACTTAATGCTTTTCCAATTGTTGTTTTCCCTGCTCCCATATAGCCGGTTATGTATATAGATTTCATTTTCTGTCCTCTCAATCGTCATTTATTAATTGTTATTATAACGAAAGATGCTACTTTGTTTAATAAAAAAACGTTTTGTTCTTATACTATGAAGAACAAAACGTAACATTCGCTTTTACTTATAAGTACCTCTTCTCACCCACTGCGTTGCAATCCATTTCTCGCCTTTCGTTACAGGTGCCCCTCCGTGTAACGTAAGCTCGTTTAATGATTGATCTTGATAAAAATACTCAAAGTATACTGCCATTCCCTTTCTAGGGTGTACAGAAAGATTTAATTTTGGGAAGTACGTTTCGCCGCCTTCTTCTACATCATTTAAGTACATTACAAGCGTACTAATACGATTGTTAGCAGCTGATCTACTATGTTCCGCAAAATAATCATAGTGTGCTTTATATTGTTGATCCACTTCATAATTTAAAATGTGCAATCCTTCACCATGCGACGCAGGAACATTCATGATAGATGAAATTCGTTTTTCAATCTTTGAAGTAAATTCATTATCTTCCAAAAATGCACCGCTACTTGTTCGAATATCATTTACATCACGTGATGAACCAATTTTAGAACGCTCCATTTTATTTTTAGACATTTCAATCAATTCATCACATTCTTCATCACTTAGTACATTTGCTAATACGACAATAAGAGGTTCTTCAAATTTTGAAATAATGTGTATTTCTCTATCTTCTGTCATAATCGTATTTCCTTTATGATCAAAAATAGTTTGTTCCTTATTTTCACCTATTTGATTGTTGTTTGTCATTTCCCTATTCTCCCTAAAAATAATGATTGGATAGCATGAATATATCATATTCTTTCTACCTTTCTCTTTTTTGAGAAAATTTAAACTTTTAATCATTATATTTATCCATTTCTTCTAAAAAATCAATTTAATTTACAATAGGAAACCTTGGTTTATTTACATATATTTTATACATTATCCTTCTATCCAATCGACTATTTTCCCATCCTTTTTTCTATACCGAAAACCTACCGTATAGAAAGCTTCCTGTTTGAGTGTGCACTGCAACGTAACGAGAATTAAATCATTTTCAAAGACATAATTTCCACTCGCTTCTCCCTTTTCATACTGAAAGAAAAATGTACCTTCTTTTTCTTTTTGCTGTAAATCTTTTTTTATATCTGTAATAGATCGGTTAAGTAATTCATCCAATAAAAACTTTTGTTCTATTTCTATATAAAAATTTTTATCTGTAAACAACATATTTGTTTCGTATATAAAAAAAGAAGTTAATAAAATAAGAAAGATAATCGTTCCAGGCATTGTAAATCCATTTTGCTTTCTCATACGTTTATTCCTATTTCGCTATATCGCATAACTACACCTTCATATATTTTCCCACTAGTATCTTTCACATTTATAATGAGTACATGAGGTGTTAGTTTGTAAGAAACCGTTCCAATATTTTGTAAAACAACTTCCCTCCCGCGCCTATTTACCTTTCTTATAAGACGACTATTCTCTTTTTCATACGATACTTCACTCCCATTACGCGATCGGAATCGTAAAATACTTTCTCCATTTTCAAATGCTAGCTGTTCTCCAGATGATACTTCACGAAACTCCAATTGCATTTGCCCTAAATACACATCCCACTCCCAATCATTTAACCCTTTCGACTGTTTATTTTCCATTTCAATGAAATGTAGGCGGGGAAAGAGCAAAAAAAATATTGATAATAGAAACAGACATACAATCATTTCTATTAATGAAAAACCAAATTCTAATTTATTTTTTCTCCTACATAAAAGCATTGTTCCATCATTCTGTCTTTCACATCTCTCCACACAGTACAAACTTCATTGCCTCCCCAATATGTGTAATACACAATTCCATTTATATTCTTTTCTATTATTCGCTTGTCTTCATTTCCATACATATATATAGCTGCTTCTTTTTTTAATAATCCAGTTGCCTTATAACGAATTTGTATATTTTTTCTTTCTTGCATAACTAATACTGTTTGCGGTAGTAGTAACGATACAGCCATCATTAAAACACTTAACGATACAATCATTTCAGCCATTATGGATCCTTTTTGACATTTCACGATACGTAAATCTCCCTCTTCCAAGCTGAAATACAATTTCATATTTATAATTTCGATACGAAATTATAATCGTACCACCTCTATTAATATTTCCACTTGGATTATATGTCATCGGATTTGGAAACGTATGCAAATCAATTTGTATATCTTCTTCATACTCTCGCTTGACGATATAATACTTTGTACCTGACTCTTTTATAGCATACATATTTCTATCTTTATGCCAACGTAATGTATAGTGCTTTTGACGGTTTATCGCTAATTGCTGCATATACAAAATATCATTTGAAAACTGTCTCAAAAATTGTTCAACTTTTTGTCGCTCGTATAAGGAATGAACACTAAAATACGTAACTATACTTAATACAGAAATAGCAAATAAAACGAGTAACATTTCTAAAAAAGTAAACCCCTGTTGTTTCACAATGCCCTAATTGATACTGCGCCATCATCTGAAATATGAATAGATTCGCCATTCGGGCACTTATCAGTTGTAATATACTTTTCATCTGTCAGTTCTTTTAACGATGGAATTTTATTATGTTGTAATTGATATACTTGTATTTGCGCTTCTATAGATTTCACGTAAGCTGCACAACCTTTTCCTTGGACCGATGAGCGCTGTGTAACTACATTCGGAATAATTAATAGTAATAATATAGTTATGACAACCATTACTAATAGCATCTCTAACAGAGTAAACCCTTCCTCATTCTGCATACAAATGCCCCCTAAATAGAATTCATCATTTGAAACATCGGCATAATCATCGCTAAGTACATAAGGACAACGATTCCTCCAATACATGTAAATAAAATAGGCTGAATGATAACTAACATATGTTTAATTTTCCGTTCCATCTTTTCCATAATAAGATCGCTATAGTCACCTAATTCAATCCCTAAATTGCCGTTTGCTTGTCCATGCGTAATAACATAAGAAAGTTCTTTCTCGTAATACCCACTTTTAGCAATGATAGATTGTAACTGTTCTCCTCCAATTAATTGTCTTTCAATCCGGCTCGCTTCATATTTAAAGAACGGATGATATCTTTGCTCCATCATTATTGTTAAAGCTTCACATACTGATAGTCCACCATTTAATAAACCACTCAACTGAGTAGCAAAATAATGTGAATGCTTTAAAATAAGAAATGTTTTGATGAGGGGAATACGAAGCATAATTTTTACCTGTCTAATATGTGGAAGTTTCCTAAAATACAACATGTATAAAATACCTCCAATAATAACAGTTAAAATAGCGGTTAAAATAATGTAAGGTAGCAGTTTTATTGCACTTAAAATTTGTTCTGTAAGTAGTGGTGTATTAGAACCGAACGAACTATAAACCATTTCAACCTGAGGTAATAAAATGAGTTTAAAAATAAAGAGCATGATTAGTAGAAAAAACATCAAAAACATAGGATACTGCATTATTTTCATCATGTCTCTCCTATACTTATCTTTCTTATAAAGAAGTGCACTTCCTTGTTGCAAAGCAAAAGAAATATCACCATGTTGCTCGGCATAAAATAAATAACTTAACATGTCCTGATGAAACTTTAACTGATGAAAAGAATCGTGTAGACTTTTCCCATCTTTTAACCCCTCAATCATGCGCTGCAATTGTACTTTCTTTTCTACAGGTAATTGAAACTGTAAAAATTCTAATGCTTGTAAAAGAGAGTAGCCTTTTTCTAATAATTCTCCTAAACGTTTCAACAATACTACTTGATCACTTAAACTCCATGTTTTCTTAAACATAAACATCTTCTTCTAAAAAACCTAAAGCATATCCTTTTCGTATTGACGATTCTAAAGTCTCATGTTTGTAAGTAACACATTCTCCACCAGCTTCTTTAAGCGCTTGTTTTAACTCATATCCATATAGTAGCTCATATATGCTAGCCTGCCTTACTTGCCTCATTGATTTACATAAAGTTGAGCACTTTCCTCTGCAAAACGGACACTTCAATTCGACAAGTCGCTGTGCAGCTACAGCCAATAAAGACTGTTCAATCTCTTGCCTCGTTATACCATAATCCATGAAGCGAATGATTGCTCCTTTCGCATCATTCGTATGCAGTGTTGTCATTACTAAATGTCCTGTCAAACTTGCTCTTATAGCTATTTTTGCTGTTTCTTCATCACGGATTTCACCGACTAAAATAATATCTGGATCATGACGTAAAATAGCCTTTAATCCTGTTTCATATGTGAGACCCGCTTTTTCATTTATTTGAATTTGTAATACATCGTCACTTCTTTTTTCAACCGGATCTTCAAGTGTAATGATGCGACGTGTTTTCTTTTTTCTAATTACCTCTAATAATGCATACATTGTCGTCGTCTTCCCAGATCCAGTCGGTCCAGTAAACACAAGTAGCCCCTGTGAATAGCGTAAAAACGAGAGTAGTTTTGCTGCCGTACTTGGAAATAACGAAAGATGTGATAAGGGCTGAACAGATGCTTGTAAATGAAGGCGAATAACGAGACTTTCTTGATATACTGTTGGAAGTGTTGAAAGGCGTAAATACACTTCTTGTCCATCAATTTGCAAATACAACGAACCATTCTGTGGCTTCCGTTTCTCGCCTATGTCCATAGATGCTAAAAATTTGAAATGTGAGACAAGTTTTTCTCCAAACTCCTTTTCAATACACTGTCTCGTCATTAAATCTTTTCCTATACGTAGTTGCACCGCTACATCCTTCTGCCGGGGCACAATATGTAAATCTGACGCTTGTACCCTACACGCTTCTTTTAAAATTGCATTCGCAAAAATTTCAATCCCATTCATCACTTTTCCCTCCTCACTATGTATATAGCATGAAAACATGCGCAATAAAAATTTGGACTTTTGTATTTTCAATAGAGGAAAAAGGAAAAATATGTTTGTGAAATTATGAACAATTTCCGAATTATTGTCTGAAATTACCTATACTCATGTTTATCTGTATTATAATGTTATTATCTTGGATAAAGTGATAAAGGTGGAGATCCTCATGGAACAAGCTTTAAAAATTACAGGTGTATTATCTGACCCAACTCGTTATTACATTTATAAATATATTTCGCAAAAACATAGTTACGTAACGGTACAAGAAATTGCAGATGAGTTTGACATTCATCCAAACGTAGCGCGTTTACATTTATCTAAATTAGAAGATGTTCATATGCTAAAATCGGAAACGAAGAAAACTGGAAAAGGCGGACGACCGAGCAGATTGTATGTCTTATCTGAAGATGTTATCCAATTACAATTTCCATTCCGTGATTATCAATTGTTAGCAAGAATCGCATTTAATTCTTTACTTAGTCTTGGTGCTGCTGGTGAGAAAGCGCTATACGAAACAGGAAAACAATTCGGAGCTGAATTAATGCAACAACATATGCAACGTTTAAATGTGAGTGAAGATGCTTTAACAGTGGAACAAAAAGTTCAAATTGCAAAAGAAGCTTTCTCAACAGCTGGCTTATCACCTGCATTTGAATTAAGTGCAGATGGAACAAAAATTTTCTATGATGTACACAATTGTCCATTTAAAGAAGTTGCTGTTCATCATCCAACTGAAATTTGTAACATGCACGGAGATATGATGAAAGGGATTTTTGAAATCCTATTCCCTAACATGGAATTAACTCGAAATGATAGTCTATTAGATGGATGTAAATCTTGTAATTATAAACTAACAATTTAATTTTTCATATAAAAAGAAGCCAATAATAATTGGCTTCTTTTTATATGAACGAATATTTACAATAGTAAGAAAAATAAACTATAATGAGGTGAGGTTTACTTTTTTTAGAAAAGGAGGGAGATGGCATGGAGCGCATGTTTCGCGTTCTCGGCTTTTGGACTGGAATTTTCTCGGTTATGTTTTACGTAGGGGATATGCAACCGGCCGCACTACTATTTTTAGGACAAACAGGTTTCTTCGTACTTTTAAGCTATTTAAAATTAACAGAGCGTATGTATATATACGTATTTGGGGCATATTTAACTGTTTTCTTCATAGGATTTACATACTACACGACATTCTTACTTGTGCCTGGGGCTGGACATTAAAAGATGGCATTTTGCCATCTTTTTTTTAATTCCGGAATTTCCTAGTTGACTTATAGGTTTTATTACCTTATATTCTATATAACAGATTGGAATTAGGGGGAATCAACATGAATACACTGCTTGTCGGAATTAACGTTGCAGTCATGCTCATCTTAGTTGGCGTATTATATTATATGCAACGTAAGCATGTATCTTTTAATAAACGTGTATTTACCGCTTTAGGAGTCGGAATTTTATTCGGTCTTATATTACAATTTATTTATGAGCCAACTTCTAAAGTAATTATTGAATCAAATACTTGGTTTGGCTTAATCGGTAACGGTTATGTAAAATTACTTCAAATGATCGTTATGCCACTTATTTTAGTATCTATTATTTCAGCATTTACAAAATTACAGTTAACGAAAAACCTTGGTAAAATTAGTGGCCTTATTATCGGTATTTTAATTCTTACTACAGGAATCGCTGCAGCTGTCGGTATCGCTGCAAGTGCAGGATTTGATGTATCTGCAACCGGCCTACAACAAGGTGATGCAGAATCTGCTCGACTGAAACTAGTTGAAGAAAGATTTACTTCTATTGAAAAGACAACAATTCCAGATAAATTATTAGAGCTATTACCTACAAATCCGTTTCTTGATTTAACAGGCGCTCGTCCAACATCAACAATTTCTGTCGTAATATTTGCAGCCTTTATCGGCATTGCCTTTATAGGTGTAAAACGAAAATATCCAGAACAAGCAGAGCTATTTAAGAAGATGCTTGATGCTGTATATGCAATCGTAATGCGTATGGTAACATTAATTTTACGCCTTACTCCATACGGCGTATTAGCTCTTATGGCAAAAACAGTTGCTGGTAGCGACATAAATGCTATTTTAAAACTTGGCAACTTCGTGTTAGCGTCTTACGTAGCACTTATCGTAATGTTCGTTATCCACTTATTATTAATTGCGCTATCTGGTTTAAATCCAATTCAATATTTAAAAAAGGTGTTCCCTGTATTAACATTTGCATTCACATCTCGCTCTAGTGCTGGTGCGATGCCATTAAATATTGAAGCGCAAAAAGAAAAGCTTGGTATTTCCGAAGGAATTGCAAACTTCGCAGCTTCATTTGGGGTATCTATCGGACAAAACGGTTGCGCAGGTATTTATCCAGCAATGCTTGCAATGATGGTCGCTCCAACTGTAGGAATTGATCCATTACAACCACAATTTATTTTAACTTTAATCGCTGTTGTTGCTATTAGCTCATTCGGTGTTGCCGGAGTTGGTGGCGGCGCAACATTCGCAGCTTTAATCGTACTATCTACAATGAACTTACCAATCGGTATTGTTGCTCTAGTTATCTCGGTTGAGCCATTAATCGATATGGGGCGTACAGCTCTTAACGTAAGTGGCTCTATGACAGCAGGTCTTATTTCAAGTAAATGGCTTGGTGAATTAGATCAAGATACGTACAATCAAGATGATACAAAAACTGGTGAAATTGCTTCATAATGAAAAAAGACGCTAACATACAATTGTTAGCGTCTTTTTTATTCCGTCCCCTCTTTATAGATTTTATCTTGAGAATTATCACTCTAAGTATTCTTCTAGTTGCTCTTTTAACTCTTCCCCAATCTCATAACAAGATTCATCAGCGAGTTCCCCTACTTTCTTACTCCCCAAAATGTTTGATTGAATTGGCATTCCTAAAAAGATTCTTTCACATTTCCAAATTGGAATATTATGAAATCCAATCAGCTCTTTTTCTTCATCTAATATAGCTATAGCAACTGATGAATAATAACCCACCTCAAAGGGATTCTCTTTTTCTCTTGCAAATCCCATATCTAATTCCATGTGTTTTTCTATGTATAAATGTGAATACTCTTTATGCAGTTTAAGTGATATTCGCTCTATTTCCTTCTCCATACATTGAATGTTCTCTTTTAACTCCAACGTAAACTCCTGTTCTTTATATTTCATTTTCGCCTCCTTAAACATAGAAAAAGAGAATACAATAACATATCCTCTTTCCTCAAATATATTTCATTATCTCACAGCCCGTCCTTTTCACAAATAACCATTTTGTTCGCACCATTTATGAAATTGTCCTACGTCTACTCCAACTAACACGATATCCTTTAGCTCTACATCAATGACTTGTTCTCCAATTACAATAGCAAACTGCGATGCTAATTTTGTCTCATTTTTCTTTACAATTCCAATTCGGTTCCGATGCGGTCCATCTTTTATATATGCTTTTTGTCCTACAATATCAAAGTTCAAAATTCTCACCTCTTTTACTGCGCTCAAATTGGAAATACGATCTCCACCTCGGAAAATTTCCTTTCATTGCACTATTTCTCTATATATATGACGAAACAATAAAAGAGTCCTTCCTTCTTTACAATTATTTTTTCTTTGTTTCATTTTTGTGATTGAAACGTAAAGTTTATAATAAAACACACTTGGAAGCGCTTTCTATGTAATTTTTTATGTTATAATATATAAGTAGAACTTCGTAAAGAGGGTTAAAAAATGAATACAAAAATGATTAAAAAAGTAATTGAAGCATTAAAAGTATATGGCTTTCAGGATGTATCATTCTGTGACAAAACGAGGCAATTTTTATTTCATAACGAAACCGATATTATGAGCGGCTATGCAGAAATAACATATAGTAGTCAATTTGAAAAATTCAACGTACAAATTCATCCAATTGAAACACATCACCAAGCAGAGTTACAAGAGATTGAAAGACATATACAAGCTTGTATAAGAAAAGTGGAATATTTAAACGCACTTCTTACCGGGCAGACAAAACTAGATGATAAAATTATTATTATGTAAAAAAAGAACGTGATCCAATCACGTTCTTTTTTCATTATACGTTCATCTTTTCCTTTAGTTGTAATCCTGTAACAGATTCTAATACATCCATCGATTCTCCAAATGTCATATCAAAAATTGTCTTGTCCTCTATGTATGGAAACTGTCTGAAACGCTTTTCTAACACCTTCACAGCATCTGATGTAAAGTTTGCACTATCAATGCCAAATTCTGTTTCAAGAAGAACGATCCAATCTAACACATGAAAACCTAATCCATTGACGAATGAAATCAATTTTTCTTCTGGGTTTGAAGATAAGAATACTTGGCGTTCCATCTCACTAAAAAGTTCTTCTCCTAAGATTTCAGCTAACTCATCATCATGTTCACGTTCAACAAGTTCTTCGTAGCCGTAATCATCCACAAGCTCTTCTACTTCTTCACTATCCTGACAAAGCAATTGACTAAGAAGTGCCTCTTTCTTAAATTCACTATTTTGTACGACTTCTAAAAAGCTCGTTTCCCATCCATTTTCTAATTTCATATTATGTACTCCTTTATATACGTTTCTTATCATCACTGTACCCAAAAGATCACTTTTATAACCTTTTAGGTAGTTACTATTATTTCATATGATTCATAACATAAGATGCAAACTCAGCTACATCTCCTTCAAAAATATTTATTTCTGGCAAGTGATAGAACGTTGTTTGGAGCGGGCTTCCTGCATGATATACATATATCGTTTTCTCTAGTGCAATCGCCATTCCAAACTCTGTATGGCTCCCATTTCCGCCATCTAATATAAGTAAAAATACATCCGCTTCTTTTACAGCATTTTGTTCTGCCTGACCAATTTCTCTTAATTGTTCTTCATTTGCTGCTTTTTCGTTTTTGGTCCAATCATATGTATGGTGCCATCCTGCATGTTTCAGTTCATTTGCTACGGAACGTACAAGATGTTTATTTTGGAAACCTGAGGCGATATAAAAATTCATTTATATACACTCCTTCATTATGTATAGGGAAACTCCTTTTTAGCGTTATTTGTTATAGCTACAATAAAGAACAACTTCAAAAAAAATCCCCATCTTTAAAACTTATTTGCGTTTAAATGATGGGATGCTTCATGGTCTTCTTTTATTTTTTGTTTTTTATAACTTTCATCAGCTAACATTTCTAGTTCAGCTGTTATCTCCGACTTTTCAAGCTCTCTTTCTTGCGAAAATTTCCTTGAAATATAAACAATAACACTACCAACGTACAACACAAAGCATATAATAAGTGCAGTATTTTCATAGAGACTTAGCTCCAACACAGTCACTCCTAATCCATTCGTATTTTCACGCCTCATTAATTGGAATTTCCCTATTAACCCATTTGTTATCCCGCTATTTGAGGGCAGTAAGACTCCCTCCTCAAAATTCAGTAACAGTAAAGAAGTTAGATGTGGGATGCACCCAACTGATTAAAGTTTCACTTTATTGTAACATAAAAATATCAATTCTTGGAATCTTTCACCCTACTAAAAGAGGCATGATTATTTCATCATGCCTCTGAAATATTTTGAATGATTGTTTTAATTGCTTCTTTTCCATTATATTTTTTTAGTGCTGTTTTATACTTCTCATTATTTTGATTTAATTCTTCGACATACTTTATAAGAGATTTTACATTTACATCTTCTTCATATAATACGGAGGCATATCCTTGTCTTTCAAAGGACTCTGCATTTAATATTTGATCTCCACGGCTTGCAAATTTCGATAATGGAATTAAAACCATCGGCTTTTGTAATGTTAAAAATTCAAAAATTGCGTTGGAGCCCGCGCGTGAAATAACAAAATCTGTTACCGCTAATATATCTGGCAGTTCTCCATGTACATATTCAAATTGTCTATATCCTTCTTTATTTTGTAAACTTTCATCAAGGTTACCTTTTCCGCAAAGGTGAACAATTTGATACTTTTTAAGAAGTTCTGGTAATGCTTCTCGAGCCGTATCATTAATTTTTTTCGCGCCCAAGCTGCCTCCCATAATCGTAATAACTGGCTTTTTACGTGAAAAACCTAAAAACGCTAAACCTTTTTCACGATTTCCCTTCAGCACTTCTTCACGTACAGGAGACCCCGTATATATTACTTTTTCTTTCGGTAAATGTTTCGCTGCTTCTTCAAATGTAACAAATATTTTCGAAGCAAAACGAAGCGCAATTTTATTTGCTAGTCCTGGCGTCATATCAGATTCATGCAATAAAACTGGTACTCTATTTAGCCATCCGCCAATTACGACTGGTACAGATACGAAACCGCCTTTTGAAAAAATCACATCTGGTTTTAGTTTTCGAATTCTTACATACGCATCCATAACACCCTTCATTACAAGAAAAGGATCTTTTATATTTTTTAAATCAAAATAACGACGTAGCTTTCCACTCGAAATACTATAGTAGGGAATGCCTTCCTTTTCTATAATCGTTTTCTCAATACCTTGGTGAGAACCAATATAAGAGATATCCCAGTTGTCTTCCTGTAAATATGGGATAATGGCTAAATTAGGTGTTACATGTCCTGCCGAACCGCCACCTGTAAAGACTATTTTCTTCATACGTCTCCCCCTTCTAGACTATAATACACTAAAATATCTTGCCTCAGGGTGAGAAAATACCATAGCCGTTACGGACGCTTCTGGCTCCATCATGAATCCTTCTGTTAATGAAATACCTATTTCCTCTGGATGAATTAAGCGAAATAGCTTTTCTTGATCTGCAAGTTCTGGACACGCCGGATAACCAAATGACACTCGTATTCCTCTATATTTCGTACGGAAACGTTCTTCCATCGTCAGTTCAGGTGAGTCCGGAATGCCCCAGCGGTCACGAATGAGCATATGTGTTTTTTCAGCAAGTCCTTCCGCTAATTCAAGCGCTAACGATTGAATGGCATGACTACGTAGGTAATCACCTTTCGCCTTCCACTCTTCAGCAATATCCCGAACTCCTTCCCCAACCGTAACAGATAAGAAAGCAACATAGTCCATCTCATCTCCTATTGGGCGCAAATAATCACCTAAAGTACGATAGGGAGCCTTTCCTTGTCTAGGGAATGTGAAACGCTCTATAACACGCGTATGATCTTCTGGATCATATATTACAATGTTTTGTCCGTCGCTTTGCGCTGGGAAAAATTGATACACTGCTTTCGGCTTTAACCAAGATTGTCCTTCCTGCAATAATTCATCTATTAAATCATTTAATTCATGTGCTCTCTTATCTCCCTCTTTCAAAAGCTTCTTCACATTTCCTTTTAATCCAAGGTGATGCCCAAGTAGCATTTGTCTATTCAGAAATGGTGCGAGATGAAGGGCGGGAACATCTCGTAATACAATTCGTTTTGTTGAATCAGGCACCATAACCTCTGATTTTGGTAATGGCTCAATTACTGCTGGAATTTCTACTTTCTTCTCCTCTTTTTTTACGATATGAAGATGACGTTCTTTTTTATCCTGCTTCATCTTCTCACGCTCTTCTTCTTTTTGAAGCTTATTAATAATATCGAGCCCCGTCATCGCATCACTCGCATAACAAACGAGTCCTTTATATGATGGTGAAATCCGATTATCTGTAAACTTTCTCGTTAACGCTGCACCACCTACAACAATGGGCACATCAATATTTGCCGCTTTTAAATCTTCAGCAGTCGTTACCATTTGTTGAGCTGATTTTACTAATAAACCTGAAAGGCCTATAATGTCCGGCTTCTTTTCTTGTACTTCTTGAACAATTCGATCCGAACGTACATTAATTCCTAAATTAATAATCTCATATCCGTTATTCGCTAAAATAATTTCAACGAGATTTTTCCCAATATCATGCACGTCACCTTTTACAGTTGCTAACAATACTTTCCCTTTTTTCGCACTATCACTAGATTCCATATGTGGCTCTAAATAGCTTACAGCGGCTTTCATACTTTCGGCACTTTGCAATACTTCAGCAACAATAAGTTCATTATTATTAAATAGTCGTCCTACCTCGTCCATCCCTGTCATAAGCGGACCGTTAATAATATCAAGAGGTTTTCTTCCTTCTTCAAGTGCAAGACTTAAATCCTCGTGTAATCCTTGTTTCGTACCTTCTACAATATAATTTGCTAGTCTTTCATCAAGCGTTAACGTTTCTTGCACAACGACATCTTTCTTTTTAGCAACTCGGTAAAAGTTTGTAAATTCTTCTAACGTCTCTTTCGTCGTTTCAAACAGTAATGCATCTGCAAGGCGTTTTTCTTCCTCTGGAATCGACGCATAGCGTTCTAATTTTTCCGTATTCACAATCGCGTAATCTAATCCTGCTTTCGTAGCATGATATAAAAAGACTGAATTTAATACTTCACGTCCAGCCGGTGGTAAACCAAATGATATGTTACTTACACCTAAAATCGTTAAACACTCTGGTAACGCTTCTTTAATAAGGCGAATTCCTTCTATAGTCGCTGCCGCTGAGCCAATATATTCTTCATCACCTGTCCCTACTGGAAACACAAGTGCATCAAAAATAATATCTGACGGGCGTATCCCATACTTCTTTGTAAGTAATTCATAGCTTCTTTTCGCAATTTCTATCTTTCGTTCCGCACTAACCGCCATACCGTCTTCATCAATTGTTCCTACAACTATAGCGGCACCATACTTTTGAAGAAGCGGTGTCACTTTTTTAAATCGTTCTTCTCCATCTTCTAAATTAATTGAATTAATAACAGCTTTTCCTTGAATATAAGTAAGAGCTCGCTCCATCACATTTTCATCTGTTGAATCAATCATAATCGGTACTTTTAAAACTTTCGTAACTTCTGCTAAGAAGTTTTCCATATCTTCTATTTCATCGCGATCAGGATCTGCCATACAAATGTCAATAATATGAGCATTTTTCTTCACTTGCGCTCTTGCCACTTCAGCAGCCTCTTCAAATTTCCCTTCTGCTACTAAGCGTTTAAATTTACGTGACCCAATAACATTCGTTCTTTCACCTACAAATAACGGTCTCATAGACTCATCATATTGCAGTGCTTCTAATCCACTAATTCCATGTCCTTCTCTCTCATGATGGTCACGAGGCCTAAGAGATGCTAGCGCGGATTTCATTGCTTTTATATGTTCTGGTGTCGTGCCACAACAACCACCAATAATATTAACCCATCCTTCTTCAGCAAATCGCTTCACCTTTTCAGCAAGAGAAGATGGAGATTCATGGTAATGTCCATCTTCATCAGGAAGACCTGCATTTGGATAACAAGAAATGTAACACTCCGATAAATCAGATAGTGAACGAATATGGTCCCTCATAAACTCCGGACCAGTCGCACAGTTTAACCCAACAGATAATGGTTTCATATGTTCTACTGATAAATAAAAAGCTTCAATTGTTTGCCCAGCCAGAGTCGTTCCCATTGGCTCAATCGTTCCTGAAATCATAATAGGAACCGTTTTTTTCAGTTCTTCAAAAGCGGCTTGAATTCCAATATAAGCTGCTTTCACGTTACGCATATCTTGACTCGTCTCAACGAGTAATACATCAACTGCTCCTTTTAATAATCCTCGTGCCTGCCTTGTATAAGCCTCAATCAATTCTTCAAAAGTCACACCACCTGTAACACTAATTGCTTTCGTTGTTGGTCCCATCGCTCCCGCAACATATACTTCCTTCCCGCTTTCTTTAACAGCTTGCTTCGCCAAAAGTGCTGCCTTTTCATTTAGTTCTTCATCTAAATGAGACAGATCATAATCACTTAGTACAATATTCGTTGCTCCAAATGTATTTGTTTCAATAATATCCGCTCCAGCTTCAATATAAGCTTTATGAATCTTTAAAATAACGTCTGGTCTTGTTTCCACTAAATATTCATTACAGCCCTCGTACTCTTCTCCTCCGAAATCTTCAGCAGTTAAATCCTCTTGCTGAATCATTGTCCCCATTGCACCATCTAATATTAAAATGCTATTTTTTAATTTTTCTTCTATACACTTCATCAATTAATACCTTCTTTCACTTCTTGCTTTTCTCTTACATATTTAACAAGATGTTCTGTAATTTCATACTTTAAAAATGGTGTAATAAGATAAATACCATTAAAATATTTCATCGCTGCGTCGACCAATTCTTGTGAAATGCGGATCCCTTCCTCAATTGCTGCCTCTTTCGTTTCATGTCCATCCATTCTCTCTCTTATTTCTTCAGGAAGAGTAATACCCGGCACCTCAAAATGAAGAAAATCTGCATTCCGCTTACTTACTAACGGCATAATTCCAATAAAAATAGGTTGTTCCAAATGCTTTGTCGCTTCATACACTTCTTCAATTAACTTGATATCGTAAATTGGCTGAGTTAAAAAATACTCCGCTCCAGCATCTATTTTTCGTTCCATTCGCTTAACCGCTGCTTTTAAGTGCCTCACGTGAGGATTAAATGCGCCGCCTACAGAAAACCTTGTCGCCGGTCCAATTGATTTCCCTAAAATTGAACGTCCATCGTTCATTTCTTTAATCATTTTAATAAGCTCAATAGAGGATAAATCATATACAGAAGTGGCACCGGGAAAATCACCAACGCGCGCTGGATCACCAGTTAAAGCTAACACTTCTTCCATCCCTAACGCCGATAAACCTAACAAATGAGATTGTAGTCCAATGACGTTATGATCTCTACACGTTAAATGCGTCAATACTGGGATATCATGCTTCGTTAATAACGCACCCATCGCCATATTAGAAACACGAGGCGATGCTAATGAATTATCTGCTAGAGTAATAGCATCTGCTCCCGCTCTTTTTAACGCTCTTGCTCCTTCAAAAAAACGCTGTGTATCTAACGTTTTCGGTGGATCTAATTCCACTACAACTGTTGTTTGTTTTTTCGCTTTCTCTGCTAGAGTGACGTGAGCCTTCGAACGTTTCTCATGCGTATGAACGACTTTCGGCCTTTGAATCGTGTCTTTTTCTATTACAGGGGTAATATTCGCAACAGCGCGCTTCATACTTTGAATATGTTCTGGAGTCGTACCACAACAACCACCCAATAACCGAATACCTTGCTCAATAAATCTCGGTGTCATCGCTTCAAAATAAGCTGGACTTCCCTCATATACGTAACGTCCATCCACATAATTCGGGAGGCCTGCATTTGGGTATGCTGATAAATAGCCATTTTGAGGAATCGATATCATTTTGAAAGCTTCCGTCATATGAAGCGGCCCTAGTTGACAATTCAATCCAACAACATTTGCACCGTAATCTATAAGTTGCTTTAATATTTCATTGACATCATTTCCATTTTGAGTCGTACCTGCTTCATGTAACGCTAATTGCGCAACAATTGGAATATTCGTTTGCTTACGCAATACTTTAACGGCATGAAGTAATTCAAATTCATCGTAAAAAGTTTCTAATAGTAATCCATCAACCTGTTCTTCTAGTAAAGCCCCTGCCTGTTCAAGTAACATAAACTCTCTTTCCATATCAGTCGTTGTAACAGCTCCGATATGTTTCATACCACCAATTGTTCCTAAAATTGCATTTTTATCTGTCACAGATGCTTTCGCTAGTTTTACTGCCGCTCTATTAATTTCTGTAACTTGATTTTCTAAACCATACATACGTAATTTCGCCTCATTTGCTCCATACGTATTCGTTTGAATTACATCTGCTCCAGCAGCTACATATTGTTTATGAATCGATATAATTAAGTCTGGATCAGATACATTCAATTCTTCAAAGCTACTTTGCAAACCATGTGAATGCAATAACGTCCCAACCGCACCATCACCTATTACAATTCCTTTTGATAATAAATCTAGTAATTTCACGACTCTCCCTCATTTCTATCAATATAAAAACCCCCTCTTCACTTTGAAGAGGGGGACATAATCGTTCCTCCTCTTATTATGCAAAACATTCGTTTTGCAGGTATTAGCACCGTTTCAAACATTTCGTTTGAAGGTTGCCGGGTTTCACAGGGCCTTTCCCTCCACCGCTCTCAATAAGAGTTGTCTTTATTATTTTATTTATGTAGCTAAAAGGAAATGCGTTCCCCTTTTAACAATGTTTGTTAATTTTTTAATAAATTTAGCATGCACAAAAGTAAAAGTCAATGACACTTGCGGAAAAATAAAAATTATTTAAAATAAAGTTGCAATTCAGTTATATTTTATTGTAAAGTTAAAAACATAATAAAAATTTCATACGAACATTCTTATCTAGAGAGGTAGAGGGACTGGCCCTGTGACGCCTCAGCAACCATTAACATTTTGTTAATAAGGTGCTAATTCCAGCAAATTGTGAAAGATTTGACAGATGAGAAGAAGACTCTATTCAAACCGAAAGCCTTCTTCTTAGAAGGCTTTTTTTATTTTATATTCACTTAATGTTTCAATTTAAAAAGGAGGAATTTTCATATGTCAACAATCGAAACAAAACTAGCACAAATCGGAAATCGCAGTGAAACTACAACCGGAACGGTTAATCCACCAGTTTATTTCTCAACCGCTTATCGTCACGAAGGAATTGGTAAATCTACTGGCTTTGACTATTCACGAACTGGCAATCCAACTCGAGGTCTTTTAGAACAGGCGATCGCAGACTTAGAATATGGCGAACAAGGTTATGCCTGTAGTTCAGGGATGGCGGCTGTTCTCCTCGTCCTTTCTCTATTCCGCTCTGGAGACGAACTTATTGTATCTGAAGATTTATACGGGGGAACGTATCGATTATTTTCTGAGCATGAAAAAAAGTGGAATGTTCGATGTAGATACGTAAATACACAGTCTATTAAACAAATTGAGCAAGCTATCACAACTGAAACGAAGGCTATTTTCATAGAAACTCCAACTAATCCATTAATGCAAGTTACTGATATTGCTGCTGTCGCAACTGTAGCGAAAAGGAACGGACTACTCCTTATTGTAGACAACACTTTCTACACACCTTATATACAGCAACCATTAACAGAAGGTGCTGACATTGTACTTCATAGCGCAACGAAATATTTAGGGGGACATAACGATGTACTAAGCGGGCTTGTCGTTGCAAAAGGAAAGGAACTTTGCGAGGAAATCGCTCATTATCATAATGCATCAGGTGCAGTTTTAAGCCCATTTGACTCATGGTTATTAATTCGCGGTATGAAAACGTTAGCGCTTCGCATGAGGCAACATGAAGAAAATGCGAAAGCAGTTGTTGCGTATTTAAATGATGAAGACGGGGTGACAGATGTATTTTATCCAGGAAGAGGTGGCATGATCTCATTCCGCCTTAAAGATGAAGCTTGGATTAATCCATTCTTACAATCTTTATCCTTAATTACATTTGCCGAAAGTCTTGGTGGTGTAGAAAGTTTAATGACTTATCCAGCAACGCAAACACATGCTGATATTCCTGAAGAAATTAGAACAGCAAACGGCGTATGCAATCGTCTTCTTCGATTCTCAGTTGGCATTGAAAATAGTAACGATTTAATTCAAGACTTAAAGCAAGCAATTAAACTCGTAAAAGAAGGTGTAAGAATATGAGCTATTCTATAGATACACTCTTACTACACAACCAATATAAACACGACTCGCAAACAGGCGCTGTGAACGTTCCTATTTATAACACATCAACTTTTCACCAGTTTGATGTAGATACGTTCGGAAAATATGACTATAGCAGGTCAGGAAACCCAACTCGTGAAGCTCTTGAAGATATCATTGCTTTATTAGAAGGCGGAACAAAAGGATTCGCCTTTGCATCAGGCATTGCAGCGATTTCCACTGCATTCCTCCTTCTTTCACAAGGTGATCACGTACTCATTTCAGAAGATGTGTACGGAGGCACTTACCGAGTGATAACTGAGGTACTCTCCCGTTACGGTGTTTCACATACATTTGTTGATATGACCAATTTAGAAGAAATAAAACAAAACATTAAACCAAATACAAAGCTCTTTTATGTAGAAACACCTTCTAACCCACTTTTAAAAGTGACAGATATTCGCGAGGTTTCTAAACTCGCAAAATCTATTGGGGCTCTTACTTTTGTTGATAATACATTTTTGACACCACTATTCCAAAAACCACTTGAACTTGGAGCTGATGTCGTTCTTCATAGTGCTACAAAATTTATTGCTGGTCATAGTGATGTTACTGCTGGATTAGCAGTAGTAAAAGATTCAGAACTCGCTCAAAAGCTTGGATTTTTACAAAATGCATTCGGTGCTATTTTAGGACCTCAAGATTGTTCTCTCGTACTTCGCGGTCTAAAAACATTGCATGTACGCCTCGAACATTCAGCTAAAAATGCCAATAAAATCGCACATTATTTACAAGAGCACTCTAAAGTAAAAAATGTCTATTATCCGGGATTACAAACTCATCTCGGATTTGATATTCAACAATCTCAAGCAACATCAGCTGGAGCGGTCTTATCGTTTACTTTGCAGTCAGAAGATGCACTCCGCAAATTTTTATCAAAAGTAAAATTGCCTGTTTTTGCAGTTAGTTTAGGAGCTGTAGAGTCAATTCTTTCTTATCCAGCAAAAATGTCACATGCAGCACTGTCGCAAGAAGCTCGTGATAAAAGAGGAATCTCTAATTCATTACTTCGGTTATCAGTCGGTCTTGAAAATGTTAACGATTTAATATCCGATTTTGAAAATGCCCTTTCTTATGTAGAAGAACCTGTAAATGCATAGAGAAAAAGAAGATATGAGATTAGGTTTTCATATCTTCTTTTTATGCGGTTTAGCTATATTCATTTGAATTTCTTCTTTTCTTATAGTCCATAAAAAATAAAAGTATATCATCTATTTCTAAATAATGGATTAATTGATATATTAAGAAATAAAAAGGGGTGAAAATAATGGATACTTGTGCAGATATTTTAATCGTTATCGATTTACAAAATGGCGTATGTTATAGCGAGGAGCATTTATTTGATTTACAGAACTTACTAAAAAAAGTAAATAAAAGAATTTATTCATATAGAAAATTAAATAAACCAATCCTTTTTGTTCAACATTGTGATGATGATTTAGTACCCGAGAAAGAACTTTGGGCTATTCATACCGATCTAGATGTTCAAGAACAAGATTTTTTTGTAAGAAAAACACATGCAAATTCATTTTATAAAACAAACTTAAAAGAAATTTTAGATCAATTATCTGTAAATCGCATTGAATTTTGTGGCGCCCAAACAGAGTACTGTATGGATGCAACGATTAAGTTTGCCCACGGGCTAGGATACGAAAACTTTATGGGACAGAAAACAACCTCTACGTTGAATAATCCTTTTATGTCCGCAAAAGAGACAATTGATTTTTATGAGAACATATGGAATCACAGATTTTTAACGTTGCTAAAAGATGAATTTTAGAATAAATGACTAATGACTTGATCATCCTAAGATTTATCAGCCGTAATCAAATATTTCATTATCACCATAAAGAAGCGAATGACATTCAGCTTCTTTTCTTTTAACCTGTTTTATATTCTATATATATCATTATAATTCCTTTGTCATATTATTTTAAAAATTTCGTATATTCATTTGAAAGAATAAGAAAATCATGATAAAATTGTGTTACAAATATATCTATATCTTTCAATTTTTAAAACGCATCGAAATTTTCACCCAAAAATGTCATTTTACAAAAACATGCTAATTTACCTATTTTATTTACATCCGGGTCTCTTTTCTTACAATTTCTTTACTTTAGGACTTTTTTTCTGCAACAACTATTTTCTTTTCTTTAAATTTTTGGTATGTATAGTATGGTATAATAGCTCACACGGAGGTGGAAAAGAACATGTTAGAAACCTTTCAAAAAGAATTAGAACTATATGAAAGTAATGCAGAATTATTAAAAGTGCTAGCTCATCCTGTTCGTTTATGTATCGTAAAAGGATTAATCGAGCGCGGTCCAAGCAACGTTTCTACAATGTATACTGGCTTAAACATGCCACAATCTACAATTTCACAGCATTTAGCAAAATTAAAAAGCGCTAAAATCGTTTCTAGTGAAAGAAAAGGATTGGAAATTTATTACAAAGTAGAGAATGAAACAATCATTCAACTCGTTCGTGTATTATTAGGTTAGGGACTAATAATCGCAGAAAAAGAACGTATTCTATATTTTTTATCTCATATCTTTAATATAAATATATATCATGAGAGGAAATATATAATACTACATAAGTCGTATTAAAAAACAAGACACAGTATATACTGTGTCTTGTTTTTTATATTGTTACATACTGATCCAAATGTAAATGTTGCATATCTTTTGTATGTATAACAACATCAAACGAACTCCCTACTCCTCCATTTAAAATCATAGAACGAACTGCTCGATTTTGTTTTTGCGTTTCAGAAAAAGGATTCGTATCTTGATGGCTCGTAAGCTGTTCTAATATCCCTGCAGCTAACAAGAACTCAGATTGTTTCTTATGCCATACTGCACTCATTCCTTGCATACTAAAGATCTCCTTTAGCTCGTCCCAATGAACATGAGTAGTAAGATCCATTTCACCTGGATGCGCTAGTGGGTTACGCATTAGCTTATGCTGATAATATCCTCGCAAACTTCCTTCGCGGTGTGCTGGATGCATCCATTCTTCTTTTGTGTATCCGTAATCAACTGTAATACATATACCTTTTTGAAACCATTTCGAAATTTCTTTTATATACTCCTCCATAACAATTGGTACTTCAAAACGTTGCCCTTCAGCAATATAAATATTATATTTCAATAAATAGCGACCAATTCTTTTATTTAACGGCCTACATACTTCTGAAAGGTTTCCTTCCTCTGTATATGTAATACGTACTTCATACAATATACCATTTCTTTTCTCAATTACTTCAACAGGAAATGCATCAAACAACTCATTCGAAAAAAGAATTCCCTCGAAAGAATCTCCCATTTCACTATAGGAGGTATAGTACGATACATTAGAAAATGAGCCAAGTTGCTCCTGCTGTAATTTCCTATGAAAAGGGCTCACTTCAATCATTGAATAGTTTAAATTAATAAAGGTGTTTGGAGATAATTGCTTCCATTCTTGTAAAACATCATAGGCAAACTTCCCTGTTCCCCCACCAACCTCACAAATATTCGAAGCAACTTCACCATTTTCAACAAGACGAATAAAAAGTTTAGCAAAAGTTTTTGCAAAAACAGAGGATACATTGCTACTTGTAAAAAAATCCCCTTGTCTTCCAATCTTTTCACGTTCTTTCATATAATATCCATGACCCTCCGTATACAATACAAGGTTCATATACGTACTATATGAAATTGAATAATCCTTTTCTTTCCCCATCCATTCTCTTAAAATGAGCTCCATTCCCATAATAACTCCTTATTGTAAAAACGGATTATTTTCTTTTTCAAAGCCAATGCTTGTTTCTGGACCATGTCCACATAACACCGCTGTTTCATCTGGTAATACAAATAATTTCTCTTCAATACTTCCAATTAATTCAGCAAAACTTCCACCAGGCAAATCTGTTCTTCCAATGCTCATTTGGAACAATACATCTCCTGAGAATACAGCATTCGCTTCTTTACTATAATAAGAAATACTTCCTGGAGAATGTCCTGGTGTCTCAAAAACTTCAAAATTAAATGATCCAATTGTTAATGTACCTTCTGCATCAATAATATGATCCGCTGGTTTTGCTGTAATACTGCGGTTCATCATAAAAATTTGAGAGCCGTTTACAGTTGCATCTCCTAACCAATCTGCTTCTTCTTTATGTACGTACACAGGAATATAAAAAGCGTCTCTTACGGCATCAACAGCACCGATATGATCAAAGTGAGCATGTGTTAATAAAACAGCCAATGGTTTTAATTGTTCTTCTTGTAAATATGTAACGAGCTTTTCACCTTCATGACCAGGGTCAAAGATAATGCACTCTTTTTGATCGTTCATTAAAATATAAGCATTTGTTTGTAATGGGCCTAACGGCATTTGTATCCATTTCATATAAAAATCTCCTCCAGTTATTAAAAACTTACTTTTAATGATACAACATTTCTTTCTCTGAGGAAAAGAAAGGATGCTATCTCGACAATCATTTTTAAAACATGTACAATATAAAAGAGTAAATATTCCAAAAACTCATAATAAGAAATGGGTAGACAGAGGAGGATATTGTATGGGCCTTGTTATTATTTTTACACTTGTCACTCTGTTAGCTGTATTTGCTACGCTTAGAACACTTCGTGAAAAAAACTTTTTCGCGAGCGGCTTTGCAATTGCAACTGTACTCGTTTTCGGATGGTTTACGATCATGACTGTTCTATATAACGGGTATCCACCAGCAGCTTAATTCGTTTACACTTTATTCTTCATCGAGATTTTACACAAAAAGAGGAAGGGTTCCCCCTTCCTCTTTTCATATTTCACAACTTATATCATCTTCGCTTCGTATTTGTGCTTTTTTACAAGCCAAGCTCCTCCGATAACACCTGCATCATTACCAAGTGTTGCAATAGCTAACTTCGTGCTCTTTACAGCACGTGAGAAAGCGTATTGCTCGAAATAGCGTTGAATTGGTTCTAATAGCGCATCTCCAGCTTTAGACACGCCTCCACCAATAACAATTTTCTCTGGGTTCAATGTACTAGAAAGGTTCGCTACAGCTAATCCTAAATAAGAAGCTACTTTTTCTACTACTTCACCTGCTAATTCATCACCTTGTCCAAGTGCTTCAAAGACATCTTTTGATGTAATACGTCCTTCTTCAGCTAACATAGAACGCAACACGCTCTCTTTATTAGTCTCTTGTATTTTTTGCATAGCAACACGTACAATACCTGTCGCAGATGCTACTGTTTCTAAGCAACCAGACTTCCCGCAATTACATGGGAAAGCATTTTCTGTAACGACTGTAATATGTCCAATCTCACCAGCAGCACCACTCACGCCGTGTACAATCTCACCATTGGCGATTACACCACCACCAACGCCCGTACCAAGTGTCATACAGATTAAATCTTTTGCACCTTCACCAGCACCTTTCCACATTTCACCAAGCGCTGCTAAGTTCGCATCATTATCAATAACAACAGGTAATCCTGTTTCTACTTCTAATAAATCTTTTAGCGGATAGTTTTTCCATCCTAAATTAACCGCTTCATAAATCATTCCAGACGCCACATGTACAGGACCAGGAGCTCCCATACCAATACCAATTAATTTGCTCTTCAATTCGCCTAATTCTTCTAGCTTTTTATCAATTGCTTTCGCAACATCAAGTGTAATATGTTTTCCTTGCTCACCTGTATTCGTAGGGATTTCCCACTTATGTAAAATTTCACCGTATACATTAATAAATGCTAATTTAATCGTTGTACCACCAAGGTCAACACCAACTAACCATTTCTCTTCCATGTTGCTTACCTACCTTTATCTAATTCTTATTTAGCTCTTTTTGAATTTCTTGCTTCAATAAAAATAAAGCTGTTTGATAGTCTTGTGGATCGATTAGCTGTGATTGATTTAATTCACGCAATTCATCTTGCATTAATTGTAAATCTGCAATTCGATCTCCCGTATAAATAATCGTACCAAATTTCTTTAGCAATTGCTGAATATCATAAATAGATACCATTTCATCACCCTCTATGCTCACTTACTATAAAAAATTATAATAAGAAAACGTTCACATATTTTATTATAATCAAGAAGAAAAAGTCTCGTCAATTTTTATTTGTCTATACAAGCTTATTTATAAGCAGTGTTCCTTTTTCTGTAATAATTTTTTCTATGTTTTTATCAAATGGCTCTACTGGAATGTGTTTTACCATTTGAAAATCATACGCTAATGACAGCGTTTTCCCTTTATAATGCACGAGATAACGATCATAATAGCCACCGCCGTACCCAATTCGCTCTCCTCGTTCTGTATAAGCTACGCCTGGGACAATTTGAAGATCAATTTCATCCATATTCACTTCTTCCGTAAGCCCGGGAATCGGTTCACGTAAATTCATATACACCGTTTCTAATTGATCAAAATTATTAATTTGCCGGAAGGACATCGTTCTAGTTCCTTTATTACACTTAGGAACTACAACTTTCTTTCCTTCTTCCCAAGCTTTTTCGATAATAGGATATGTATTCACTTCATTTTCCATTGAAAGAGTAATTCCAATTGTTTTAGCTTCAACCCACTCTTTTTGCGCATACAACGAAAATGCAATCTGTTCTGATAAAGTTGTATACTGTTCTTCTGATAAAGAATTCATGTGTTCTATTATTTGTTTACGTAAACGTACTTTCTCTGCTTTCACACATTCTCCCCCTTACAGTGACACTTTACTCTATGCTGATAGTGTATCACTTTTAACATAGGAATCGAATAAAAAAAGAAACAGTAGGAAAATATTCCTACTGCTTACTTTGTTTCACGGTGTAACGTAGACTTCTTGTCACGCTTGCAATACTTTTTAAGCTCGATACGCTCAGCGTTGTTACGTTTATTTTTCTTTGAGATATAGTTACGATCTCCGCATTCTGTACATGCTAGAGTAATATTCACACGCATTCTTATTTCCCTCCAGTACTAATAACTTAAATCAGACTATACTATAATACCACTTTTAAAATAAAAATTCTACACCTTTTGATATTGTCTAATTTTTTCTATAAGATTTTTCATATTTTCCCTTGCTATTACTGGGTTTCTAGCATGTGAATACACCAAAAATTTTGGTTGTTTTGTGTCAGAAACGATATAAGACCACTCTTTTTCAGTATATTTGAACTGTACTCCTTCAAATATACCTTCTCCCTTCCTTTCTATATCATCCAATAATTTCCTCATAATTTCCCCTTTTTCATTCCATGAACATACCACTTCATCATAAAGTAAATAGAGCGGAGGTGATTGCTCTACTATGCTGAGAAACGTTTTTCCTTGCAATGCTATTAGCTCGAATAATTTTCCAATCCGATATAAAATATCTCGCTTCCACCTTACTTGAAACGACTTTCTTTCATCCTGCGTATAAAATAGAAGATAACATTCTCCTAACTTCAAAGACATTGGGTAAATATTTCCTGTCGATTCGAGTAAGAAATCTGGAATATCGACCTCTTCCAAATCTGTACCTTGGTAAATATTACTATGTTTATCGTATAACTCGAAATGATTTCCTTGCTCAGAAAACATAAGAGCCATATTCGCTTTACTTGATTTCATCAAAGCTTTCACATGATCTTTTTGTTCGCTTGCATAAATCCATGTAACTGTACAACCAAGTCTTTGCAGAAAGAGCATAAGTAAATGTTGCAACGTATCATTTCTCTTATTAATAAGAAGATGAAACTTCTGCATCTGTATTTTCTCGATATCAATATGCCCCAATATAACTTCTATATACTCATTCATAGAAACATGAACCAGCTTATTTCGCCCCATCTCTTTCTCATGCACGTAATAAAACAATTCGGACATATATACTTGTTCTATCTCTTTTTGCTGCTTATACGTTAACGGCATGCCAGCTTGACCATACAACTTTATAACAATCTCATTCTCATTCTCCACTTGAATGAAAACCCCACCTGCACATTGCAAATGATGAACACTATATTGAAAAAGTGACTCGTTCATTTCTTTACATTCCATCGTATGAATCCCTATACCATGAATAGCATGTAAAAATAAATTTTTATAAGAGGTTGTTTCTATATTTTCTTGACTTCCAATTAATATACTTTCTCCTTTTTTAAAAAGAGAACCATACGCCATCGCAATCTTCACGATAAACTGGGGAGTAATTTCAACATTCCCTCTTCCTACAATGCGGCTTTTTTGTAACCACCCTGCACTCATTTCACTCTCTTGAATACCAGCCGCTCCTACTATCGAATGACTATCAATCGCCTTATAAGGCCATAGTTTTCCTTTTTGCTTAATTACCGTACTTCTTCCGATGTGACAGTGATCCGCTACAACACTTTTTTGAAACAGTGTAACATCATCTTCAACTATTGTACGCTCTCCTATTGTCGTTTCTAATAGTTCACAATACTTCCCAATGTGGGCATTTGCAAAAACAATACTTTTTTGAAGATGAGAATAATTTGAAACGATACTATTTTTCCCAATAATAGAATATGGCTCAATTACAGCTCCTGTACCAATCTTTGCTCCTTCTCCAATAAAAGAGGGGCCATGAATTTTCGTCCCTTTACCAATCGTCACCCCTTCTCCCATCCATACCATCGGTAATACTTCTGTATAAGGAATAGGTACTTGTAACTTTTTCGTTAACAAATCAAATTGTGCTTGTCGATATTGATTAAATGTGCCGATATCTAACCAATAACCTTCTGACAAATATGCGAATAACACATTTTTGTTTGCCAATAACGGAAACACATCATGACTGAAATCAAAAAATTGCCTAGGCGGTATGTAAGAAAAGACTTCTGGCTCCATAATATATATGCCTGTATTCACAACATTAGATACTACCTCATTCCAGCCCGGCTTTTCTATATATCGTGTAACCTCCTGGTCTTTATTCATTACAACCAATCCAAATGAGAGTGGATTTTCTACTTCTTTCACAAACATTGTTACCATTCTTTTCTTTTGTTCATGAAACCTAATTCCTTCTGATAATTGAAAGTCAGTTAATGCATCCCCGCTTATCACAACAAATGTTTCATCTAAAAATTGTTCTGCTTGTTTAATACTCCCTGCTGTGCCAAGCGGAGGAGAGTCTTCAAAATAATACAAGTTAACTCCCCATTTACTACCGTCACCAAAATATTGCTTAATGGTCGTACTCATATATTGAACAGTAATTGCAATTTCACGAATACCATGCTGGCGTAATAACTCAATATTATATTCTAAAACTGGTTTTTCTAATAATGGTAACATCGGCTTTGGAGTATTACATGTTAATGGTCTAAGGCGCCTTCCTTTTCCTCCAGCTAAAATAACCCCCTTCATATACTTCAGCCTCCACTTATATAATGTTCAGTAACTCCATATACCATATGTATATTCCCTATCCCACATGAACTAGCAGCATAAACTTGATTAGTTAAACACATCCTCATTTAGAAGACTATATAATTAAATTTCTAACCTATAAAAACGTACATTTCAAACAACAAGAAAGCGCTTACTATAAATTGGTAAATAATACTTATTAACGACAAACATATATACTAATTTTTCCATTACATTATGATACATCTTATCATCATAAACTAAAGGAAACAACGAGCTTTTTTTGTCATGTTTTGACTAAAAAAAGCAGGTGATTTCTCATCACCTACTTTCATTCCTACTCATTCAATAAATAATGCTTTCCTTTTACTAAATAAAAGACATTTTCAGCAATATTTGTAATATGATCTGCTACACGCTCAATATATCTCGCGACAAATGATAATTGTGTAATTTGCGTAATTGCTTCTGGTTGTTCCGGAACTGAAGATATAAACTCACGAATTGCTTTTCCATATATTTCATCAACGGAATCATCCATTTCAGCAATTTGTTTCGCAAAAGTTAAATTTTCTTGTTCATATGCTTCTAACGCTAAATGCAACATCTCATTTGCAACCGCAAACATTTCATCTAGGTTGTGCAAACTAACAGCCACTTCTTTTTCCCCAAGACGAATTGTAGCCTTTGCAATATTAACAGCATGATCTGCAATGCGCTCTAAATCTGTCGCTGTTTTAATTGAAATAAAAATCCTTCTTAAGTCACTTGCTACAGGTTGCTGCTTCGTAATGAGCATAAGCGCAAGATCGTTTATTTCCTCTTCTAAATTATCCATGCGGTAATCACCATCAATGACCTCTAACGCTTTCTCTACATCTCTTGTATGCAGACCTTCCATAGCAATCAATAAAGCCGCATTTGCTAATTCTCCAAGCTCAATCACCTTTTGCTGTAACGCTTTTAAATCACCTTGGAACTGTTCTCTTACCATTTTTCTTCCCCCTCAATATTATGTGCCATTATATAAAAGTGAAACTTTAATCAACCCTCATCAATCGGGATTTGATAGGCAGCAAGATCCCCTCCCTAACTTCTTTGCTTTCGCTAAATTTTAAGGTGGGGGTCTTACTGCCCGCAAATAGCGGGGTAAATCTCCTACATAGCCTCTTACGCTTGTAATAAAACTTAAGATAAGGAGAAGTATTACTTCTTTATTAACAGTAAGATAAAATAAGAAATGCCCTCTGTTAAGAGGGCATTTGCTCTTAGCTTTGAAACGATATCAACCAAAGCGACCTGTAATATAATCTTCTGTACGCTTATCTGAAGGAGTCGTAAATAATTTGTTTGTATCTGTATACTCCACAACTTCCCCGCTTAAGAAGAAAGCTGTTTTGTCTGAAATACGCGCTGCTTGTTGCATATTATGCGTTACGATAACAATACTAAAATCTTTCTTTAGCTCTTGAATTAATTCTTCTACTTTTAATGTTGAAATTGGGTCTAATGCCGATGTTGGCTCATCCATTAAAATAACGTCTGGCTCAATAGCTAAGCAGCGTGCGATGCATAGACGCTGTTGCTGTCCACCAGATAAACCGTATGCATTATCGTGCAAACGATCTTTTAACTCATCCCAAATCGCTGCTCCACGTAAACTTTTTTCAACAATTTCATCTAATGTCTTTTTGTCACGAATACCATGGATTTTTGGACCGTATGTTACATTCTCATAAATAGATTTTGGAAATGGATTTGGCTTTTGGAACACCATTCCTACATGCGTTCTTAATTCTTCAACTGGATATGATTTATCAAATATATTGCGTTCTCTATACTCAATTACACCTGTAGTTCGAACGATCGGTACTAACTCTACCATGCGATTTAATGTTTTTAAGTACGTTGATTTACCACAGCCACTTGGACCGATAATGGCTGTAACTTCATTCTCATGAATACTTAAATTAATATCTTTTAAAGCATGGTCTTCCCCGTACCATAAATTTAAGTTTTTCGTATCAAATACTACCTTCTTTGGCGCAGTCTCGATTTTCTCTTCGTTTTTCACCTGTACATTTACTACTGTTGCTACCATTTGAATTCCCCTTTCATCCACTTCCAACTTATTTTCGATTTCGTAACCATAAAACAAATATATTGATAAATAGCAACAAACCTAACAAAACAATCATCCCAGCTGCTGCTACATACTGAAATTCTTCTTGTGGCCTACTCATCCAATTAAAAATTTGAATTGGTAGAACTGTAAATCTATCAAACATACTAAATGGAACATAATTTGCAAACGCAAGTGCCCCAATAACTAATAGTGGTGCAGCCTCTCCAATTGCTCTTGATATCGCTAACGTACAGCCCGTTATAATCCCTGGGAAAGCATATGGCAATACAATTTGATACATCGTTTGCCACTTCGTAGCACCTAATCCGTAAGAACCCTCTAATAAAACACTTGGTACTGATCGAATTGCTTCTTGACTCGCCACAACAACTGTTGGTAAAACGAGTAGACTCATCGTCAATGCTGCTGCAACTATACTCTCTCCTAAATGAAGAGCATATACAAAAATAGTTAAACCAAGCAATCCAAATACAACGGACGGTACTCCTGCCAACGTTTGATTATTAATCTCTATTATTTTTTTAAATAGAGATTCCTTCGCATATTGCTCTAAATAAAGTGCTGTTCCAACTCCAAATATAAAAGAAACAGGTATAACAATACTCATAAATAATATTGTCCCTGACAAAGCTGCAGCAATACCAGCTTCTTTCGGATTACGTGAAGCGAAATTTGTAAAGAAATCTATTGAAAGATAACTTATACCTTTTTCAACAATTTGAAACAGTAACAAAAACAAAATTACGATTGAAAATAAAATTGCTATATAAAATAACAATTTGTAAATTCGATCTTTTAAAAAGCGTGATGCCATATTTTTTTGTATTTTTTTATGATTCAACATTCGCATATTATGTCATCCTCCTAAAACGGCGCATAATTGACTGCGAAATGATGTTCATAATAAAGGTAAACAAAAATAACGTTGCGCCTACAGCATACATGCTGTAATACGTAATCGTTCCATGCGGAGCATCACCTAAACTTACTTGCACAATATAGGCTGTTAACGTTTGAATAGAATGTGTCGGATCAAGCGATACATTTGGTGTGGATCCTGCTGCAATTACAACGATCATCGTTTCACCAATTGCACGAGAAGCTGCTAATATAATTGCTGCCATAATCCCTGTAAAAGCGGACGGAAACACCACTTGTTTTACCATTTCAAACCGCGTCGCTCCGAGTGCTAATGAAGCTTCTTTCGTCCCTTTCGCCACAGCTCTCATCGCGTCTTCAGATAGAGATGCAATTGTAGGCATCATCATAAATCCGATAACGATTCCTGGACTAATCGCATTAAAAAACTGTAAATCTGGTATAATCCTTTGTAAAAGCGGTGTAACAACTGTTAATGCAAAAAAACCATATACAATTGTCGGGATACCTGCTAATAGCTCTAACATCGGCTTTAATATTTTCCGTGCACTATTTGAAGCATATTCGCTTAAAAATACGGCACACGCTAAACCGATAGGAATTGCTACAAACATAGCAATTGCTGTTACAAGGAACGTTCCACATATAAGTGGTAATATACCGAATTTAGGATCTTCAAAAAATGGTAACCATTCTTTCTCCGTTAAAAAGGAGTATAATGATATTTTTTGAAAAAACATGATTGTTTCATTAGAGAGCGTAAAAACAATTCCAAGTGTCGTCACAATAGAAACACTAGCAATTATTTTTAGTAATAAAGGCACTATTCGATTGATTCGCTGCGTTTTTTTTCTTTGTTTTGTATTTCTTTCAATCAAATGTTGTACAGAAAATGTAATTTGACTTTTGTCATTATGAGCCAAAGATGAAAACCCCTTTCCACCCTGACATTACCCTTTTATTTCTGTTAACATACGCAGCTGTTCATTGTATTTTTCTTTTCTTAATTTTACATATCCGACCTCTTCAGCGAGGTTACCGACATGCTGAATCATAAACTCAACATAGTTTGCTACATTCATTTTATTTCGGATAGATGCATTATTCACATAAGTAAGTAGCGGCCTAGATAACGGCTTATACTTACCTGATTGAATGGTCTCTTTCGTCGGAAATACACCATTTACTTTTATTGCTTTCACCTTATCTCGATTAGCCATATAATAAGCATATCCTACAAAAGCAATGGCATGTTTATCATTCATTACCCCTTGCATAATAACTTGATCATCTTCAGACAAAGAGACTTTTTTTACAATGCGATGATTTTGTAAGATGACATTTTGAAAATAATCATACGTACCAGAGTCTACGCCTGGTGCATAAAACTTCACTTGTTCACGTGGCCATGTTGAATGAATTTGTGACCATCGCTTCTCTCTTCCATCTTCACTCCAAAGTAGTCGTAACTCGTCTACTGACATATCGTCTACCCATGTATTATGGCGATTCACAACAATCGTAAGACCGTCGTTAGCAACCTCAAAAGGTGTGAACTGAATAGAGTTTTTCTTCATTTCATTTTTCTCGACTTGTTTCATTACTCTCGAAGCATTATTTATATCTACTTCTCCTTTACTGAAACGATTAAATCCTCCCCCAGTTCCAGAAATACTGATGGAAATTTTCACGTCTGGATGCACCTTTGTATATTCCTCCGCTACTGCTTCTATAATAGGAAAAACCGTTGAGGATCCATCAACTCTCACTTCTCCCGTATCATTTAAAGCAAATGCAGTAGACATTTCAAAACAGAGGAACCATATTGATAATACGAAAACTTTAATCGGTGTACGCATCCATTTCACGTGTTCTTCCTCCTAGAAGTAACCGGAAATAACAGGATTACAGATATAAGAATACTGCTAAACTATTAATTCGGTTTTAATTGTTTGTAAAAGTTTTGTAAAGTTCCACAAAAATCAACATACGGTACAATTTCAATTCAGTAGTAGCTATTCATTTCCTCTGATGATTTCCCTATAAAACAGTTATCCCCTATCCCATCATATACAAGTATCATTTATACGGCCGCGTTTTTTCAATGTTGTATACTTGTCCACATTTATTACACGATATGCATAAACCATAAAAAAAAGCACACTATCTTTTCAGATAGTGTGCTTTTTTACAACTTTTTTATTCATCATCTTGCTCTTTATTTTTATTGTCTTTATCATCTTTTGGAGCTTCACCATTTACTTCCTTGTTTTTCAAATCAAAGTAAGCGTCCATAATTTCACGACCAATATATCCATTAATACCAGTCTTATCATCATGTACCCATGGAACGACAACAGAGAATGCTACTTCTGGATCTTCAAGTGGCGCATAACCTACTAATGTTAAGTTATATGTTTCCACACGTTCACCTTTTGCATTTCTACCAATCTCTTTATCTCCACCATACACAGTTTGCGCCGTACCCGTCTTCCCTGCCGCTTTATATTTTGCACCTGTAAAGTATTTTGTAGCTGTACCACCTGAATCATTATACACTTGTCTAAATCCTTCTTGAACATGTTTAATTTGCGATTCCGGCATATCAATACGATTTAATACTTTCGGTTCCATAGATTGAACAACTTTCCCAACTTCATCTGGTTTCACTGCCGGTTGACGAATTTCTTTTACAACTTGTGGTTGCATGCGATATCCGCCATTGGCAATCGTCGAAATATATTGCGCTAATTGAAGCGGTGTATACGTATCATACTGTCCAATTGATAAATCTAGTAAGAAACCTGGTTGACTACTTCTACCCATCTGACCAGCAGATTCATTCGGTAAATCAATTCCTGTTTTTACACCAAGTCCAAACTGTCCAAAATAATAACGCATCGTATCAAATGCTTTTTGAGGTATATCTAACGTACCACCTCTCACATATTTAACACCGGCGATATTCATCGCTGTTTTAAACATATAAACGTTAGAAGACATTTTTAAAGCTGTAAGGTCATTAATGTATCCCATCGTTTTCCAAGACGACTTCGTAGGTGTACCTTTTAATTTAATTGGTTCATCCAATTGCACCGATCCTGGTTGAATCGCACCAGTTTGATATCCAGTAAGTACTGTTGCACCTTTTACAGTTGATCCCATCGGATAAGAACTTGTCATGGTACCTAATGCAAAGTCATTTACTTTCGTTTGACCATCTTCGTTAACTAATTGTTTCCCCGCCATAGATAAAACTTCACCATTTTTTGGGTTCATCATTACAACGAATGCGCGATCTAAAAGAGGTTCGCTTCCTTTAAATCTCATTAAATTCTTCGCAAGAATATCTTCCACACGCTTTTGTAATTCCATATCAATTGTTAAATTCAGATCATTACCACTTTGTCCTTTTGATACATTAATCGTTTCTAAAATATTACCGTTTTTATCTGTAACATTTCTAACTTCTGCTTTCGTACCGTGCAGACTATCTTCATACTGTTGTTCAAGATAACTTTTTCCTACTCGGTCATTTCGATTATAATCACGAACAAGATAGTAATCTAGTCTTTCTCTCGGTAAGCCTTCATCAGATGTCGACACCCCACCTAGTACACTTCGGAATAAATCATCGTACGTATATTTTCGCTCCCAATCAACATTCGTATCTACACCTGGTAATGCTGCTAGGTTTTCACTAATAATCGAATATTCCTTTTCTGTAGCATCCTTTTTAATAACTTGAGGTGTCATTGCATATCCGCCGTCCATCTTACTTTTAATCGCTAGTATTTCTAGATCTTTTGCGGATAATTGATTAATCTCTTCTTCTGTTACACGACTTCGCTGACGCTCGTCTAATTCTTTATCATCAATTTTTTTATCTTTAAACTCTTGACGATCTTTATTCGTAATTTTTTCTTTAGCTTCCTCTTTATGCATAGCAAGCCAATAATCTTTTTTATCGCGATCTGTTAATTTATCTGTCGGTACTTCAATCAAATCTGCTAGCTTTTTCGCTGTTTCTAAGCGATCTTCTGCAGTTGATCCTTTCATTTTTGTAAATGTAATAGTACGAACGGCTGCATTATCTACTACAGGTCGCCCATAACGGTCAAATATTTTCCCACGCGGTACAGGATTACTTATCGTTGAGTTTTCTTTCTTCTCCACTTCATTCTTATATTCTTCACCGCGAACAATTTGTACATATCCGAGCCTTACAATAACAGCGGAGAACATTAAAAACACGCAGAAAAACAGCACGTTTAACCGAAAAGGAACGTGGGTCTTTTTCTTATTTTGCTTCTGCTTCTTGCTCATACAAACCCCCTCTACCAACAGCTATGTAATGTGAAAGGGACACCTTCATACAGGTGTCCTCACTGCTGTCTTACATCTTTTTCTATTCTAGCATAAAACAAACGAGAAGTTAACCTTCTGGTTCAGTTTGGTTTTGCGCGTTCCCTTGCGTTACAACACTTGCTTTACTCGCATTTCCCTCATCATATTTGACATTTTTAACTGCAAAATAAATAAGAAAATGTCCAGCACCTAAAATACATAATAAGTAAGGTAAACTTTTTTCAGGTGGAAAGAATAGTACAGCACATAAAAAACTTAAAATGGAACAGATTCTTCCGGCGTTTAACCATAGCTCCCGAACAACGACATATTCCACACGCCATTCTCTCGCATTTTTCGCTCTACCAATTACGTCATATGTCATTGATCCGTACGGAACAAGTAAAATAGGATATGCAATTGCAATACATGCCGCATAAATAAGTAATTTCGTGTATGTAACATTGAAAATAACTAAAAAGACGACAGCATATAAAATAATGCCTCCAAGTAAAATTGCTTTTTTTCGCCACTCCTTCTTTAACATACGAGCAACTAAGTAATAACATACAAAGGATACAGCAGAGTTCACTAAACTGTATTTCCCTAATGCAAACTCACTATTAGTTGCTAAATAAACATATACTGAAATGACAAAAATAAACGTTCCTTCTCTCAATCCTTGGAAAAAATGAGCTCGTGTAATCTTTCCCCAATTTTTATCAATCCGTCGTTCTTTCAATACTTGCACGATTTCATAACGCCCTTCACATTCTCTTTTAGATAAAAAGAAGCTTAAGACGACAGCAATTGCAAATAGAACTAATGAAAGAAAGAATATAACAGTATAGCCACTCCATTTCTCCATACGTGAAATTGTGTATCCTGCTGCTATTGGTCCAATCATTCCAGAGAAGGATGTAAGAAGTCCAAGAAACCCATTAAAGAAATCTCTTGTTTCTGGTTCTGTAATTTCAAATGTCAATAAGTTAAAAGCCAACCAGTAAAAACCGTATCCTACTCCTAAAAGAGCCCCCATTAATAAAATATACTGAGAAGCACTTTTCCCTGCTACTAAGACAACAATAAAAAAAATTGCGAGCGTCCCTACTCCTATTCGTAATAAAATCGAGCGATCGATACGTTTCGCTAATTTTCCCCCTACAAGAAATGTGAGAGGCTGTAATACCACGCTGGCTAAATTATACAAGCCAAGATTCACATAATTTTGTGTTTGTTTCCATAAATAAATATTTACAAACGTATTCGATAAAGAAATTGCGAGCGTGTATAAACCTCCTATAAGGAGCAATAACACTAAATCCCGATTCACTTCAACGTCACCAATTATATGTTTCCATTTCATACACAACTCTCCTTTACTTCATGTTCTAGTCTTCCAAAGACAAGCCCAATTATGTAAAAGGAAAGCATAGAAAAAAGCTAGGAGCTCTCCCCTAGCTTTTTCTATATTTATTACGATTATTTTGCTTCTTGGTAACGTTTTTCAGCAGCGTTCCAATCTACAACGTTCCAGAATGCGCCGATGTAGTCTGGACGACGGTTTTGGTAGTTTAAGTAGTAAGCATGCTCCCAAACATCTAAACCGATAACTGGAGTTTTACCTTCAGTTAAAGGAGAATCTTGGTTTGGAGTGCTTGTTACTTCTAACTCACCATTGTTTACTACTAACCAAGCCCAACCAGAACCGAAGCGAGTTGCGCCAGCTTTTGCGAATTCTTCTTTGAATGCATCGAAGCTACCGAATTTTGCTTCAATTGCAGTTGCAAGTTCACCTACAGGTTGTCCTCCGCCGTTTGGAGATAGGATTGTCCAGAAGAATGTATGGTTAGCATGTCCGCCACCATTGTTACGTACTGCTGTACGGATTGCTTCTGGTACTTCGTTTAAGTTTGCAACTAATTCTTCTACGCTTTTGTCAGCTAATTCTGCATGACCTTCTAAAGCAGCGTTTAAGTTTGTAATGTACGTGTTGTGATGTTTTGTATGATGGATGTTCATTGTTTCTTTGTCAAAGTGAGGCTCTAAAGCATCATACGCATAAGGTAAATTTGGTAATTCGTGTTTTGCCATTGTTATATTCCTCCCAGTTTATGTATTGCCACTTAAGTGACATACAACTTCATTCTACCCTAATTGCCATAGGGTGCAAACAAATAAATCACATTGTCTTGCTATCATTAAAGTAGCAAAATTCCCACTTCTTTTCAATTAAAATGCTCATATATTCCGTAAAAAAAGCTTCCTTCTACAAGGAAGCTTCCTGCTAACATAATAAACATGCGAAATGGATATGGACCCTGTAGGACTCGAACCTACGACCGGACGGTTATGAGCCGTCTGCTCTAACCAGCTGAGCTAAGGGTCCACAATTATGTATGTAACAACATATCAAATAGAGGAATTCCTATCGGATATGCTCTTTAAGAAATGTAAGATAAATTTACCATATAGAAAAGAAAAGTGTCAATTGTATTTTTCTTATTTAAAAGAAGAAAGTTAATAAAAGAAATTTAGTTATCTCCACTATATGTAAATATAATATATCTTGAGATTCTCTAGATTCCTACGTTACAATGATTTTATACATACATAAAGGAAGTGAATCTATGTCCATATTTACCCAATTCGTAAAAAGCATATACTCGCCTAAAGATATGGCGCTATTCCGTTTTCAAAAAATCGGTAAAACCATTTTGTATATTATGCTACTTTGCTTAATTACTACTATTCCAAGAACTTTTTTGTACGGTAGTTTTATCCAGGATGGTGTTGGCATGGTAAATCAAGTCATCGATAAAGATTTACCTGATTTTAAAATCGAAAATGGCGAACTAAAAGCCGATATTGATCAACCTATTGAAAAAGAAGAAGGAAATACACTTTTCGTATTTGATCCAAATTCAACAGACCTAGAAAAATATCAAAATAAAACAGGTTTATTTGTTTTAAAAGATAAAGTAGTCTCTATGGGAAATGGTCAAACACAAACGTATTCTTATAACGATTTGTTAGGTGCATCTCTTGAGAAAAAAGATCTACAAGAATTTATTTCTTTATTCGATAATATTTATCCAATTTTATTATTTGTTATTGGATTCTTAGTGTACCTATTCCAATTATTCATAACTTTTGTAGGCGTGACTTTACTTGCGTTCATCGGTTCTGCTATGAGCGGTCAACGTAAACTATCCTATAAACAAGTTTGGACACTAACTGCATACAGCTACACGATCCCAACCATTTTCTTCATGATTATGGATTTATTCAAAATCGTCGTACCTGGAGCAACGTTCATTTATATCGCTGTTGTTTTAATCGTTCTATACTTAACGATTAAAGAGGTACCCAAACCGAAAGAAAAATAAAAAATGCCTAAATAGGCATTTTTTTTTTGGACAAGCATATATTCCTAGCAAAGGAGTGAAGAATATGAAGAGATTAGGTATATTCCTATTCGTGCTTGTTCTCGGTTATATATTTTATTACGATATAAAAATCGGTACTTTACCGATGTTAAGTTCATATAAAAAAACAACTGCTGCTCAAACAATTAAAAAAGAAAACACAGACAGTCAACAAAATAAAGCGAACAAAACAGAAAAAGAAACGGATGTATCTTATAAAACAATTGAAGTAAAAACTGGTGAGACAGTTCTTTCTATTACAGAACAAATTAACAAGAAAAAAATTCCTTCCATAGAAAAAGTCATTGACGACTTTAAACAATTAAACAAAAGTACATCTGCTACAAAAATACAAATTGGAAAGTCTTATAAATTCCCGTTATATCAATAAGCTATCACTTAATCCTTGTCAATTACATAAAGGCGCTGATACAATAGTAAAAGTGAAACCGAGTACTTCGGTTTCTATAGCCCTATATCACGTATACTATCATTGATATGAGGGACTAAATAAGAAACTTCTTTTATAAGGAGAGCGATCTATTCGTGAATGAAATGACTCATCGTACAAAAACACGTCCAGTTAAAGTCGGTAATTTAACAATCGGCGGTAATAATGAATTAATTATACAAAGTATGACAACAACAAAAACACATGATGTTGAAGCAACAGTTGCTGAAATCAAGCGTTTAGAAGAAGCCGGCTGTCAAGTCGTCCGCGTTGCCGTTCCAGATGAACGCGCAGCAGATGCTATTGCTGATATAAAAAAACAAATCAACATTCCACTTGTTGCTGATATTCATTTTGATTATCGCCTTGCTTTAAAAGCAATTGAAGGTGGCATCGATAAAGTACGTATCAATCCAGGTAATATTGGTCGTCGCCATAAAGTAGAAGCTGTTGTAAATGCAGCAAAAGAGCGCGGTATTCCAATCCGTATCGGTGTAAACGCTGGTTCATTAGAGCGACACATTTTAGAAAAGTACGGGTACCCAACTGCAGATGGTATGGTTGAGAGCGCGCTACATCATATTAAAATTTTAGAGGACTTAGATTTCCACGATATTATCGTATCTATGAAAGCCTCTGATGTTAACTTAGCAATCGAAGCATACGAGAAAGCTGCTCGTGCTTTTGATTATCCATTACATTTAGGTATTACAGAATCTGGAACATTGTTTGCCGGAACTGTAAAAAGTGCTGCTGGTCTTGGAGCAATCTTAAATAAAGGCATCGGAAATACACTACGTATTTCATTAAGTGCTGATCCAGTTGAAGAAGTAAAAGTTGCTCGCGAATTATTAAAATCATTCGGTCTTGCGTCTAATGCAGCAACACTTATCTCTTGTCCAACTTGTGGTCGTATTGAAATCGATTTGATTAGCATTGCTAACGAAGTGGAAGAATACATCTCTACACTTCAAGTACCAATTAAAGTTGCAGTACTTGGTTGCGCTGTAAATGGCCCTGGTGAAGCTCGTGAAGCTGATATCGGTATTGCCGGTGCACGTGGAGAGGGATTATTATTCCGTAAAGGGCAAGTCGTTCGTAAAGTACCAGAAGAAACAATGGTAGAAGAACTGAAAAAAGAAATCGACGTAATTGCTGCTGAAATGGCTGCTGAACGAGAAAAAGAAAAAGAGACACAAGAACAATAAAAAGAAGGTTGCCACAATATTTGTGAGCAACCTTCTTTTCTACGTAAAAAAGCTCGTCAGTTACATAACCGACGAGCTTTTACTTTGCACATTTTGGACAACGACCATATATTTCAAACTTATGACCCGTTACTTCATAACCAGTAAAATCTTTATTCATAAAATCCATTGGGCAGGAAGTAATCTCTTTCGTCCCCCCACAATCCAAACAAATAAAATGATGATGATGTTCCATAATAGAACAAGTAAAACGAAAATGTTTTTCGCCATTTAATTCCGTTTGTTCTAAAACACCAATCTCAGCAAAAACTGTTAAGTTACGATAAATCGTATCAAAACTAAGCCCTGGATAATCGTCTTTCATATGTTCTAAAACGTCTTTCGCAGTTAAATAACGATTATGTGCTGCAAATAATCTGAGCATCTCTTCTCTTTTTCCAGTATGTTTATATCCTTTTTCTTTCATTAGGCGTAAAGCTTCTGTTAGATTCATACCTATCCCTACTTTATGCAGTTTTTTTCTTCTTCCATAAAATCGCACCGATTAAAATAAGAACTGCTATCATAACAATTGTACCACCTGGCGCTAGATCAAGTTGATACGAAGCAAACATTCCACCAATTACTGCAATTTCACCAAATAAAATGGAAAAGAAAATTGTTTGTTTAAATCCTTTAGCAATACGAATACTTGCTGCAACTGGTAATGTCATTAATGATGATACGAGAAGAACCCCCACTACACGCATTGATACTGCAATGACAAGAGCAACTAATATAATGAAAATAAAGTGAATCCATTTCGCTCTTAAACCAGTTGATACTGCGTATTCCTCATCAAATGATAATAGAAACAGCTCTTTATATAATAAAATAATTGTCGCAACAACAACAATTGCTACAATCCCAATAATAATTAAATCTGTACTTGTTACAGCACTGACACTACCAAATAAATAACTAAATAAGTCTGTGTTAAATCCATTTGCAAGTGAAATGAAAATAACTCCAACCCCCATCCCTGCCGAAAGGATAATTGGAATTGCTAATTCTTGATAGTGCTTATATACAGTTCGTAACTTTTCGATTAGTAGCGCTCCACCAATCGAGAAAATCATCCCCATATATAAGGGGTTTAAAAATCCACCTGTAAAAATGGTTTTTTCAAGTAATAAACTTGCTGCAATACCCGATAACGTCACGTGACTTAATGCATCCGCAATAAGAGATAAACGACGAATAACAACAAACACACCAATTAGCGGTGCAACAAGTCCAATTAAAATACCTGCGTATAAAGAATTACGTAAAAAGTCATATTGTAAAAAATCTTGTATCATTATATCCTCCCGTGATGCTCATGTTCGTGTTCTAAACGATGAACATGATGTCCATATAAGACGGACATTTCTGCATCTTCTAACTCTCGGAACTTCTCTACATTTCCATGGAAATGTAGATGTTGGTTCAGGCATGCAACATGTGTTACTTTTTCAGTAACAGCTCCCATATCATGAGTAACAAGAATTAATGTGATCCCGAGCCTTTTGTTTAAATCCTCTAATATTTCGTAAAAACTTTCCACATTTTTCACATCGATTCCAACAGTAGGCTCGTCCAAAATAAGCAATTCAGGATCACTAACGAGCGCACGAGCAATAAATACACGCTGTTGCTGTCCACCAGAAAGCTCTCCAATGTTACGACCTTGAAACTCACTCATCCCTACATCAGCAATTGCTTTTTCTACCTTTTTTTTATCCTCTTTTGTAAAAAAGCGAAAAAGCCCTTTTTTCGAAACAAGTCCCATTGAGACAACTTCAGAAACAGTTGCTGGAAAACCAGAATTGAAACTATTTGCCTTTTGGGATACATAACCAACTTTGTTCCATTCCTTAAACCTCTTACTATCAACGCCAAACACGCGTATACTTCCTTCTTTTGGCTTTAAAACGCCTAATAAACACTTAAGTAAAGTTGATTTACCTGAACCATTCGGTCCCACTAAACCTAAAAAAGCTCCCTTCGGAACTTGCAAATTAATATTTTCTAACACATTCCGATCTTCATATCGGAATGTTAAACCTTCAATTTCTAATATATTATTCATAGCATCTCACCTATTTTAATTCAGAATGATTCCGATTTATATCTATTTGAATTATAGTACAGCTTATTATAGTTGTAAACCAATCTGCCTAAAATATATCTATTTTTTCAAGAAACCTTACTATTATAACAAAAAGCAGAGAAAAATTCTCTGCTTTCAAAAAATATTCCTATAAACTTTTAGTGAATAGCCGATTTAAACTTACCACCATTTGTCTCTTGCGTGCTCATAATCGTAACAAACGCATTTTCATCAATTTCATGCACAATTGACTTTAATTTCGTCACTTCTAGACGCGTTACAACTGCATAAATAACTTCTTTTTCTTTATCCGTGTAACCACCTTTTGCTACAAGCTTTGTCGTTCCACGGCCAAGACGATGCAAAATCGCGTTTGATACTTCCTCATATTGATCAGATACAATTAAAACCGCCTTCGTTTCATCTAGCCCTTGAATTACTGTATCGATTGTTTTAAATGCGATATAGTACGTCATAACAGAATACATCGCTTGTTCCACACCAAACACAAATGCTGCCCATGCAAAAATAAATAAGTTCACAAACATTACGAATTCACCAACAGAGAACGGTAGTTTCTTCGTTAATAAAATCCCCATAATTTCAGTTCCATCTAACGACCCACCATGACGAATTACAAGTCCTACACCAAGACCTAAAATAAGCCCACCAAACACTGTCGCTAAAATAGGTTCTGTTGTAAATGGTGGCACCGCATGTAACGTTGACTCAATGAAAGCTAACGCTACAATACCAAATGTCGAAGATAACATAAATGTTTTTCCAATTTGCTTATAACCGGAATACATAAATGGGATATTGAGAACAACGACTAAAGTAGAAAAACTTAACCACCAAATGTTAGGAGTAAGATAATCTAATATAAGAGAAATACCAATAATTCCACCATCAATAATTTTATTTGGCATTAAAAATAGTTCAATCGCCACCGCCGCGCATGCTGCTCCAAAAATAATCATAACTAAACGATAAATGAGATGAATAACACTTTCTTTTCGATGTTGCTTTTGCTCCATAAGCCCTCCCTGTACTCTTTTTCTGTAGTTTCGTCCTTATATTATAACATACGCTTCTTTTCCTCATGAAAAAAGAAACTCCATACGAATATGTACAAGCTACATGCTCATATATTTCGATAGAAGAACGCGTGAAGGAGGATAATAAGATGAACCTCATTAAACAAATTGTTAATAAAAAATTAAATCATATTTCTACAAAAGAGTTATTAAAATATAGCAAAGAATACGAAGTTCCTATTACAGCCGCACAAGCTGACCAAATCGTTTTACTTATGAAGGGTAAAAATATTAATATTTACGATAACAACGAGCGACTAGAGCTCTTAAAACAGATCGCAAAAGTAACTTCCCCTGCCACTGCCCAACAAGTAAATACATTATTTCAGCAACTACTAAAATAAGGAGGGGATTTCCCCTCCTTATTGCGCTTTAATTTTTTCAAGAAGCCCTTCATCAAAAGTGCCGTTTTTCAGCATTTCGATTTCCAATTTATATGGTGGCTTCTTATCTTTTTTATCTTCCCCTACATACGGTGTTTCAAGAATTTTTGGTACATGCATTAACTGTGGATGATGTACAATGTGATGCAATGCTTTATACCCAATGTGACCAAATCCAATGTTTTCATGACGGTCTTTTCCTGCTCCGCGTACATTTTTACTATCATTAATATGAAGTACTTGTAAACGATCTATACCAACGATCTTATCAAATTCGTTTAATACGCCGTCAAAGTCATTTACAATATCATATCCTGCATCGTGCGTATGACACGTATCAAAGCATACAGATAGCTTTTCATTATATTTTACACCATCAATAATTTTTGCAATTTCTTCAAAGCTACGACCGCATTCTGTTCCTTTTCCTGCCATCGTCTCTAACGCAATGTTAACCGTCTGTTCTGGCGTTAATACTTCATTAAGCCCTTTAATAATTTGTTGAATACCAGCATCTGCTCCAGCACCAACGTGCGCTCCTGGGTGAAGAACAATTTGTTTCGCTACACCTAATGCCGATGTTCTTTCAATTTCCATGCGAAGAAAGTCTACGCCTAATTGGAATGTTTCTGGCTTCGTCGTATTCCCAACATTAATAATATACGGCGCATGGACGATAATTTCCTCAATTCCGTTCAGCTCCATATGTTTTCTTCCTGCTTCTATGTTCAATTCTTCAATTGGTTTTCTTCGTGTATTTTGCGGTGCACCTGTATAAATCATAAACGTTGTTGCACCGTATGAAACAGCCTCTTCACTTGCTGCTAATAACATTTTCTTACCACTCATGGAAACATGAGATCCAATCTTTAACATACAATCACCTCTTCAATATACAATAGATATAATGATAGCATAATTTGTAGAAATATGTAGTGAATTGTTTGTTCACAAAAGACGCACTACACAAATTCATATGACTATTTAGACAGACTATACTCTTCATTTAAATTAGCGGGATTAAAAAAAGATAAGGGAAACCCCTTATCTTTTTTTATTGCTATATTTTCTCTTCACTTTGTCACGTTCTGTTGCAAGTTTACGTTTATAGTTTGGTTTTACTTTTTTCGGTTTTTTAATAACTTTCGTTGCCATAACATCAAGTTCGTCATTTGGTTTTTTACGGCTCTTACGACGACGACGCTCACCTAAATCTGCCCACTCATCTCCACGTAAATCTACATGTTTAAACTCGATATGACGTTGTTTTTCTAAGCTATCTAACGCTTCTTCGTTTGCTGGATCATAAATCGTCACTGCAATACCAGAATGCCCTGCACGTGCTGTTCTTCCAACGCGGTGAACGAAGAAATCTAAATCTGATGGTAGCTCATAGTTAATAACATGGCTAATCCCTTCAATATCAATACCACGTGCTGCTAAATCAGTCGCAACAATATATTGGAATTCAAGGTCACGAATTTGTTTCATCATTTTTTTACGATCACGTGGTGATAAATCCCCGTGAATTCGTCCAACTTTTAAGCCACGTTCCATTAATCCATCAGCAACTTGGTCTGCCATCTTTTTCGTATTCGTGAAAACAACTGCTAAATACGGTTTAAATTGAAGTAGCATTTTATGCACTAAATCAATTTTATTACGATGTTTAGAAGGCACTAAATAGTGTTCAATGTTTCCAGCTGCAACTTGTTTTGGATTGATATGAATATGCTCTGGATTCTCCATATATTTCTTCAGAAACGGTTTTAGTTTTTGAGGAATTGTTGCAGAGAAAACTAACATTTGCAAGTTTTTAGGCATGCGTGCTGCAATTTTGTCTACATCATGAATGAATCCCATATCAAGCATTAAGTCTGCTTCATCGACAATAATCGTATTTGCTTTATGAACAAATAACGCTTGTTCTTCAACTAAGTCTTTAATACGTCCTGGTGTCCCAACTACGATATGAGGTTGTTTTTTCAATTTCTCAATTGAACGTTGTTTATCAGTTCCACCAATTAAACAACGTGCTGTAATCATTTGGTCTTCCGCACAAAACTTTGTTAATTTCACGATTTCTTCGTAAATTTGTTGTGCTAACTCACGAGTAGGCGCTGTAATAACAAGTTGTACTTCTTCACGACTTGCATTAATTCTGTTTAATGTAGGAAGTAAGTATGCATGTGTTTTCCCAGAACCTGTTTGGGATTGTCCAATTACACTTACACCTTTTTTCACGACTGGGAAAATTTTCTGCTGAATTCCTGTCGGCTCTGTAAAGCGTAGTTCACGAACTGCATCTATTAAAAATGGTTTAAAATCATACTGTGTAAAAGTTTGTTGTGTCATAAGTTACACCTTCTTTCTAAAATTTCTACTGCGCGCACAAATCAGTCAAGTCTACATTATATCGAAATCTACAAGTAAAATCCATCTTTAGTTTAGGTTTTCACTTCAAAAACTAACCTTCTTCCCTTTTATTGCATATTGTATGTGTATATACCTAACTGAAGAAAGGAGGATTTCTCACATGTTTCCGAAATCCCCTACAAGGCAAATGTATCCGAATCCAGGGCAGCAACCTTATACACCATATCCAATTCCACAACTACCACCAATGGCACAAAAAAAGAAAGGTTTTCTTGCTAAGCTTTTTAAAAAACACGATCCAACCGAGCCATTTATGCAAATGGTTCCACCTTACCGACAAATGGAAGGGCAACCAATGATGCATCAGCAACCACCACCGCCGCAATATCATCAGCAATATCCGCAGCAATACCAGCAACAATATCCGCAGCAACATCCTGAGCAAATGATACCGCCTCAAATGTATGAATCAAATGAAACGCGCGGCGGCTCAACTACAACTGCGGCAACAGCAAGCAGTGGCATCGGCAGTTTTTTTTCGAACTTAATTTCGAATCCAACTAATATGATAAATAACATCGAAAAAGTATCCCAAATCGTTCAATCTGTAGGTCCTGTCGTCGAACAGTATGGTCCTATTATGCGTAGTCTACCAAGCATTGTTAAAATCCTCACCTCTGGAAAAAGCACGGAAGAAAATCAAACGGAAAATGTAACAGAGCCAGTTGAGGTAGAAAGTCCGCCTCCTGCACCTCAAAAAAAGAAACGAAAACGAAAGAAAATAGTGATTGAACCTGTAATAGAAAAAGAGTTACCGAAAGAACCAGTTCAACAAACAGCAACAAAACCAAAACTATATGTGTAACAATCCTTTGTTTTCTATCCACTCCTCCTTTATAATGTAAAAGACTATGCACAAAAGTATCCCTTGTTTAGAAGGAGAGGATTACTCATATGAAAATTGTTAAAATTTCCCCTCGTGGTTATTGCTACGGTGTTGTCGATGCAATGGTAATTGCACGTAACGCCGCATTAGATAAATCATTGCCGAGACCCATTTATATTTTAGGTATGATTGTTCACAATAAACATGTTACAGACGCTTTTGAAGAAGATGGAATCATCACATTAGACGGTCCAAGTCGCTTAGAAATTTTAGATAAAATTGATTCTGGTACTGTTATTTTCACTGCACACGGTGTTTCTCCAGAAGTTAAACAACGCGCAAAAGAAAAAGGTTTAACAACAATCGATGCTACTTGCCCAGATGTTACCAAGACGCATGACCTTATCGAAGCTAAGAAAGCGGAAGGGTATCATGTCATTTATATCGGTAAAAAAAATCATCCAGAGCCAGAAGGCGCAGTTGGTATTGCACCTGACATCGTTCACCTTATCGAAAGAGCCGATGATTTAAAAACATTAGAAATCCCAACAGATAAAATTTTAGTAACAAATCAAACAACGATGAGTCAATGGGATGTTCAACATTTAATGGAGGACATTCAAAAAAAATTCCCAACAGCAGAATTCCATAAAGAAATTTGTTTAGCAACTCAAGTTCGCCAAGAAGCTGTCGCTAAACAAGCTGATGTTGCAGACTTAACAATTGTTGTTGGTGATCCGAAAAGTAACAATTCAAATCGCTTAGCACAAGTATCACAAGAAATCGCGGGTACAAAAGCATATCGAGTTGCTGATGTAAGCGAAATTCAATTAGAGTGGCTACAAGGTGTAGAAAACGTAGCTGTTACAGCAGGTGCTTCTACTCCAACGCCAATTACGAAAGAAGTTATCGCTTTCTTAGAGCAATATAACCCAATGAATCCCGCTACATGGGAAAGAGTTCGAAAAGTACCGTTACAAAAAATATTACCTCGCGTGAAAGTGAAAAAAGAACAATAATAAAAACCGTTGCTTGCATGAGCAACGGTTTTTATTTTTCTTATACAAATATAAATGGATCTGTATGTAACTGCGAAGCATGAATGTGTACATTGAGTTTCTTTGCATCCACTTTTTCTTGTAATTGCTTTTGTACACCTTGTTTCATTACTTTTTCAACATTATGTCCTGGGTCAACTATATTTAAACCGAGCATCATCGCATCATGAGCAACATGATAGTACATGTCACCAGTTACATATACATCTGCTCCTTTAAATTTCGCTTGGTTTATATATTTATTACCATCTCCACCAAGTACAGCTACTTTACGCACTTTATCGTCTAACTTACCGACAACTCTTGCGCCCTTCACGTCTAATGATTGTTTCACATGTTCTGCAAATTGACCAAGCGTCATTTCTTCTTGTAAGTATCCTATTTTTCCTAGGCCTAACGTTTCACCTTTATTATCAAGCGGATACACATCGTATGCTACTTCTTCATAAGGGTGCGCCGTTACCATTGCTTTAATCACTTTCCGCTGTAATGAAGCTGGAATAATCGTTTCGATTCGCACTTCTTCTACACGTTCTAACTGTCCAGTTTCCCCGATATAAGGATTTGTCCCCTCTTGAGGTACAAATGCGCCTGTACCCTCGCTACTAAACGTACAGTGGCTATAATTGCCGATATGACCAGCACCTGCGTCTCCTAATGCATTCCTTACTTCTTCTGCATGAGTGACTGGCACAAACACAACAACTTTTTTCATTTCTTCTGCATATGTCGGTGCCAAAACTTCTGTATTTTGCAATCCTAACGCCTCAGCAAGTAAATCATTTACCCCGCCCTTAGCAACATCCACATTTGTATGCGCTGCATAGATTGCAATATCATTTTTAATACACTTTTCAATAATTTTCCCATACGCCTTATCTGTATGAATCGCTTTTAACGGGTTAAAAATTAAAGGATGATGAGCAATAATGACATTTGCCCCTAATTGAATTGCTTCATCCACAACTTCTTCCGTTACATCTAACGCAATCAATACGTGCCGCACGGGTTTATTAAGCGCTCCAATCTGCAGGCCAATCTTATCTCCTTCCATCGCCAAATGCTTCGGATACATACTTTCAAATAAAGAAATAATTTCATGGCCATTTGGAATTTTACTCATGATAAAACCTCCCCTATCATTTTCATTTTCGCTTCTACTTCCCCACGCTTCGCTTTTGTTTCTTCAGAATCAGCTGCACGTTCTAACTGTTTTAAAATATTTTGGAAGTTTTTTAATTCTCCTTCCCATTTTTCAACGAAGGCTTCACTTTTTTCTGTTATTAAAAATGGTCCCATAAACAATTCAGCTTGTTTATTTTCAGAGTAAGGCGCTGCAACATTTCCTCGCTCCCCTACTAAAATTTCGTAAATTTTCCCATCTTCTTTTACGATTTTTTCATGGATAAGCTCCCAACCATTCTCAATAAACCATTCACGAATATGATGCGCTGCAATATTAGGCTGTAAAATTAAACGTGTTACACCTTCTAATTTTTCTTTACCACTTTCTAAAATGTCACGAATTAACGCTCCGCCCATTCCGGCAACCGTAATTACATCTACTTCTCCTGGTGCGATAACAGCTAATCCATTCCCTTTACGCACATCTACTTTATCTTGTAAACCACTTTCAGCTACAGTTGCTTGCGCAGAGCGAAATGGTCCATCTACGACCTCTCCTGCAACTGCTTTTGTAGCAATATTATTTATAATTGTATAACACGGTAAATACGCATGATCCGATCCAATATCAGCGACTGTAGATCCTACTGGTATTTCACGTACAACTTCTTCTAATCGTTTTGAAAGCTTTACTTCATTCATGTATTTCCATTACTCCTTCTCTTGTCAGTCTGTCTCCATGATAATGAATTTATAGTAGTTGTTGCAAGCCCATAACAACAATTCACTGCTCTATCATTCATCGTATTTTAGAAAATATAGAAAAACAAGCCCTTTGCATAAGCAAAAGGCTTGTCATACGGAACTTTATTTTTTCTTCGATAACCAATCAGCTACTTTAGCGGCTTGATCAGCTGGAACTATATTGGCAGGCATATTGCCTTTTCCTTTCGAAAGAATTTCTTTAATTTCATCCTTTGAAAGTTTCCCACCAATTTTTTGCAAGTTAGGTCCAACTGCCCCTTGTAACTGATCACCATGGCAGCTCGTACAACTTTGCTTCACAATATCTTCTGGTTTTGATGCCGTTTGTGCTGGCTTCCCGCCATTTTTTGCATCAGCTAACTCTTTAGATTTATTTAGCCCCTGAAATGAAAATACAAACATAACGATAATACCCAATGCTGCAATAAGAGCGAACGGAATCAGCGGATTACGTTTCATATCTCTTCTCCCCCTTCTATATCCCTAAATAGTTAGATGATTCAGTCATTTCCATTGTACTTGAAAACGCTCTATCAGAAAAGAGTAAACTACCACTTGTTAAAAATATTCCATAAATTCAGTTTATTGTTTTTTATTGTCATATCGCTTATTATTTCGATAATTATTAACGTTTCTCATCATATTTTTCGCTTTTCTACATATATTTTTGTATAGAATAAACAAAATTAATCGAAAAATCGAAAAATGAGCATTTGCAAATCAAAAGACAATTCTGTAAAATAAATTACAAGAAATTGTAATCGTTGCCGATAGCTAAATTTTAACAAAAATTAACAAAATAAAAAAGTTTACTTCACAATGGTGAAGTAAACTTAAAAAATAACCTATTCTAAGAAATCCTTAAGACGCTTACTACGGCTTGGATGTCTTAATTTGCGAAGTGCTTTTGCTTCAATTTGACGGATACGCTCTCTCGTTACGCCGAATACTTTCCCAACTTCTTCAAGCGTACGAGTTCGTCCATCATCTAAACCGAAACGAAGACGTAGAACATTTTCTTCACGATCTGTTAGCGTATCTAACACATCTTCTAATTGTTCTTTTAGCAATTCATAGGCTGCATGGTCCGCAGGCGATGTTGCTTCTTGGTCTTCAATAAAGTCACCTAAATGGGAGTCATCTTCTTCACCAATTGGTGTTTCAAGAGAAACTGGCTCCTGTGCAATTTTTAAGATTTCACGTACTTTTTCTGGAGCAAGATCCATTTCTTCACCAATCTCTTCAGGAGACGGTTCACGACCTAAATCTTGTAATAATTGGCGTTGTACACGAATTAACTTGTTAATCGTTTCAACCATATGAACTGGAATACGAATTGTTCGCGCTTGGTCTGCAATGGCACGTGTAATAGCTTGGCGAATCCACCAAGTTGCATACGTACTAAATTTGAAACCTTTACGATAATCGAACTTTTCAACAGCTTTAATTAGACCCATATTACCTTCTTGAATTAAGTCTAAGAAAAGCATACCACGGCCTACATAGCGCTTTGCAATACTTACTACAAGACGTAAGTTTGCTTCTGCAAGACGACGTTTCGCTTCTTCATCGCCTTCTTCAATACGCGTTGCAAGTCGAATTTCTTCTTCTGCAGATAGTAAGTCTACACGACCAATTTCTTTTAAATACATACGAACAGGATCGTTGATTTTAACCCCTGGTGGTACACTTAAATCATTGAGGTCAAACTCTTCTTCTGTTTTTGAAATTTGGCGATTATTAGGGCCTTCTTCGTTGTCATTATCACCAACTAAGTCAATGCCTTGTTCACCTAAATATTCATAGTATTCATCCATTTGATCGGATTCAATTTCAAATCCATTCATGCGTTCTGCAATCTCTTCATATGTAAGAACGCCACGTTTTTTTCCGAGCTCAGTGAGTTGTTCTTTCACTTGCTCAAGGGTCATTTCAGTTTCAATTTGTTTAGAACGAGCTGGTTTGTCAGCCATCTGTTCCCCTCCTTACGCGAGATACAAACATTCATTATACTAAAACTTTATCAAAAAAGCTATTTTCTCGCTTTTTGATTTTGTAAATATGCTACATAATATTTAGCAGCCTCTACAGGATCTGTTTTTTCCATTTGTTTCACTTTAAAGATGATCTCCATCTTTTCAAGTTTTTCCTGATGCCGTCTAAGCGTCTCCAAATGGCCTTGTAACACTTCTTCTGTGTATTCTGGATTAATAAATTCATCCGTCGAAATATCAGTGATAATATTTTTCAACTTTTCATCAGAGAGCCAACTTAAAAATGTTCCGACTGAAGGTTCATTTCCCTTTTCATAATATGCGTATAGTTCATATAAAATCCCTTTATGTTCTTCTGTATGAAAATCTTCTATATGGGATTCCATACGAACAGCTACTTCTGCACTTTGCAACATATGGTAAATAATTTCTCTTTCCGCTCTTTCAAAACCTGTTAACTTCGGTTTTGTTTGAACGACTTGAGACGGTTTAGCAACCTGCTTTATTTGTTTTTGCTGTACCTTTTGTTCTTTGCGATATTGGTGCAATTGATTCAAAAGTGTTTCCATTGAATACGAAAATTCTTGCGATAATGACTTCAAATATGACTCTGCCTGCATCGCATCTTGTAACAACGATAACTCTTTTAAAACACTTTTCACATATTCTTCTTTGCCAGACTCATCTTGCAAATTTTTCCCTAAACGCAAATAATTTATTTTAAAACCAACAAAACTCACACTTGATTTCACAAGATTTTCAAAAGCAGTAGTCCCATATTGTTGCACATATTCATCAGGATCAAGCTTATCTGGCAAGGATGTGACTTTCACTTGGCAACCAACTTTTAGCAATAATTGCCCTGCTTTCATCGTCGCTTCTCGCCCTGCTTTATCACCATCATAGCAAAGAACAACAGTTTCAACGTTACGTCGCAGAAGTTTTGCTTGTTCTTCAGTTAAAGCTGTTCCCATTGTCGCAACAGCTTCTTCCACACCACTTTTTACCGCAGCTAGTACATCGGCATATCCTTCGAAAAGAACCACTTGCCCACGCTTTCTAATAAATGGTCTTGCTTGGTGGAAGTTATACAACAATTTACTTTTGTGAAAAATCGGTGTTTCAGGACTATTTAAATATTTCGGAGTGTCATCTCCTAACGCCCTTCCACTAAACGCTATCACCTTACCTTGTAACGTATAGATCGGGAACATAACTCTTCCACGGAAGCGATCATAATGACTACCATCCTTCTCACTTCTTATTAGAAGGCCAGCTTGTTCCATAGTAGACAGCGATAAACCTCTTTTTTGTAAAATTTTCGTCGCTGCATCCCAAGCAGGTGATGCATAACCAATTTCAAACTTCTCAATCATCTCTTTCGTAATACCACGGTTTAATAAATATGAAAGTGCTTCATTTCCCTCTTCCGTATTTACTAATAAATGATGATAATACTTTTTCAATAATTCATGAGCTTGTTGCATGATGACAGTGTCATCAGATATGTCTTCTTGTTGTCCTTGCCCTGATGTATACTCTGCAACCGCAATTCCATTTCTTTCGCCTAGCTTTTGAACAGCCTCGGTAAAAGCCAGTCCTTCCATTTTCATTAGAAAGGAAAATACATTTCCACCTTCTCCACATCCGAAGCAATGAAAAATTTGCTTATCAGATGAAACAGAGAATGAAGGAGAATTCTCACCATGAAATGGACAAAGACCGAAATAGTTACGCCCCTGTTTTCTAAGTTGAACGTATTCACCAATGACTTCTACAATATCGGATGATGTCCGAATCTGTTCAACAACTTCTTCGGGAATTCTGTTCCCCATAACTCCATCTCCGTGTCGTATTTTGTATTCGATATAAATTAAAAAATTCCTTTATAATTCGACAATATTTTTCTAAACTTGTTAGAAAGTGTTGCCGATTACATTGTATAAACGATTTTGAACCTTTCCTATAGGTCCCTTATCTGTATAAATCGCATATACATACTTGCTATATAAAATTGTATACATTTGCTCATCTGTTACAAATGTATCTCTTAGAAACAATACATATACACCTTTTTACAAGAAGAGTAGCAAGCCACATATACTGTTTGATCTTGAGATTTGTAACTTTTTTATGTTGATCCATATAACAATCAACTACATTTTGTTCAGTATCTACAAAGATCCAATTGCCTTGCTATTTCCTTAAAGGATGAGCATATGATGCGACAAACAAAATTCCGACATGAAATTCCGCTCCAACTTGCACAATTTTAGCCTTCACGGGATATACATCTACACCAACTAATATGTTGTTGATGTTTTGCATATTTCTGTATTCTACATCCCTTCTGTGAATCCTTCCATAATGTGCGTTTTCTTGTATAGATTTTGTCGATTTAACGTAATTACATGTCTTTTTCGTAAATCCTATCCCTAGTTTATTCTGAAAAATTAAAGTCTAAACGTAAAATATAGGTTTTTATCACAATTTTTTATTATAATATATTTTCTTCAACTACGCTACATATCCCTTTATTTTTTCATCTTACATTTCAGGATGACAAACTCACACCTTGAATATACTAAAAGACAAAGGAGTATAAGTATAACCATTACACTACAATCTATTACAAAGTCCATAAGCACCATATTTCACACGAGCGAAAAAAGCACATTCACCTTTGGTAAATGTGCTAAAACATTTTTTGGTTTTGCACTGCATTCACAATAATATTTGCTGTTTCTTCAATCGCTTTATTCGATACATCGATTACTTGGCAATTTATTCTACTAATTACTTCCTCAAAGTGATCAATTTCTTCTTGAATACGATTAATATTTGCATATGTTGCTCCATCACTTAATCCAAGTGATTTTAATCGTTCTTTTCGAATATGATTTAACTTATCTGGCGTAATTTTCAAACCGAAACATTTTTCTTTTGCCACTTGATATAGTTCTTCAGGTGGGTCAACTTCTGGCACGAGTGGTACATTCGCAACTTTCAAGCGTTTGTTATGAGCTAAATATTGGGAAAGTGGTGTTTTTGATGTACGCGAAACACCAATCAACACGATATCTGCTTTTAAAATACCTCGTGCATCTCTGCCGTCATCATACTTCACAGCAAACTCAATCGCTTCAATCTTTTTAAAGTATTCTTCATCTAACCTACGGACAACACCTGGCTCATATCTCGGCACTTGCCCCGTAATTTCTTCAATTTGATCAATAAGAGGGCCGATAATATCGTATGCCTCTACCCCTTCTTTTGCAGCCTCTGTTACTAAATACTGGCGCATATCAGGCTTAACTAACGTAAAACATATAAGTGCTTGATTACTCTTAGCAATCGAAATCACTTCTTTTAATGTCCCTGTATCTTCTACATACGGTACACGTCTAATATCAGGAGCAAACGGGAATTGCCCCATTGCTGCTCGAACAACCAAATCAGCCGTTTCTCCTACAGAGTCAGATACGACATATACGATTTTATTATCCATTACATTACCTCACTTTAAACAAATTACACTTATTCGTTATTTACTAAATTTACAAACGCACGTGTAATATTTGTTTTTGTAATTCGCCCAATCACTTCTAAACCTTGTTTCGTATCTTTTACAACTGGCATTGCATCAATCTGTCTTTCTATTAATTCCATCGCAATATCATATAAAGAATCCTCTCTACGACACATCGCAATGTTTGGCATCCTTGTCATGATAATATTAACCGGAAGAGAGGTTAAATCCTGCTTTCCTAAGCTCGCTCTTAATAAATCTTTACGAGACACAACACCAACTAATAGAGTCATCTGATCTACAACGAACAATGTACCAACGTCCTCTAAAAACATCGTACAAATTGCATCGTATACGGAAACATTTTTATCAATTACAACCGGTCTAGATTGATAATCTTGTACTTTAATTTTCTTAACAGCTTCAGATAATAGCTGCCCCCCAGTTTTACCCGTATAAAAATAACCTACGCGTGGACGTGCTTCTAAATAACCAGCCATCGTTAAAATTGCTAAGTCTGGTCTTAGCGTCGCACGTGTTAGACCCAATTGCGCTGCAATTGATTCCCCTGTAATAGGACCGTGATCTTTTACAATCTGAATGATATGTTCTTGCCGTTTATTCAGCTCTATGATAATCACCACCTTTAATGCACAACGAAAAAAGTTATACTATCTCTTAAATATTATATACTAAATATGCTATTCGAAAAAGAAAGTATGTAAAAAGGACCGTATACGGCCCAAAATTATATTTGAAACTTATCAAGTTGTTCTAAAAAACGTCTTGATTTCAAATAAATTCCGCAATATTCATCATAATATGTATTCAATACTAAACGCATTTGTTTTTTTGTGCTATCCTTTACCGATACATTTCCGAGCCTATGTAAATCGAAATGGAAGAAAAGGCGTAATAATTTATGAACAGCTTCTCCTACCGGTATACGATATGGGTCTTGCTCTGCATGACGTGAGCACAGAAAACCGCCTTCCCTTACGGAGAAGGCGACAAAGTCTGTTTCTTGATGACAAATCGCACATGTATCAAAGTACGGGCGCATCCCTAATACCGGAAGCATTTTCGTTTGATAAATTAATGATAATACTTCTGGATCAACACCCTCACACATATAATGCAACGTTTGATATAACATTTCAAATAAATACGGATTATGTTTTTTATCTTCTGTTGCTTTATCAGTTAACTCAACAATAAATGATGCATAAGCAGTTAAAAATATATCCTCGCGAATTTCTTTCATAGTTGAAATAATCTCGCCTTGTTGCAATGTTCCAAGCCCAGATCCCATTTGAATTAGAAAATGGCCATGTGTCATTAATTGCGACACAGATGCTAATCGGCTTTTCGGTTTTTTTGCCCCTCTTGCCATTGCACTTACCTTACCAAGTTCTCTTGAGAATATTGTAACAATTTTGTTCGTTTCTCCGTAATCTGTCGTACGGATAACGATACCCTCAACTTTTTGAAACATGTTCGTCACCATCCAAGGTTTGAACAAAACGGGTCAAGAAATTGGAGAGTCTAGATGCGCTAGCTCCTCTTCATGTTGATCCATCTCATCGTTTACGTCTTTTTCCATTTCTTTCAAAAGCAAGTACGTTTCAATGCTTCCTGTTTTGGAGAAAAACTTCCAGGTAAAATCTAGCATAAGAATCCACCTTTCTCAATAAGCGTAGCCTATAAACCAATTTCCTTTGTTGTTATTAAATTGACCCATTTTGTCCATTTTCATGTGAGAAAAATTTTTCCTAATTTATCAAAGTTCATAAAAACCAATAATCAGTGGATGAACCAACCATCCACTGATTACAACTTTACTCTATTTTAGTACTCATCCTCGCGGAAACCTAGGTCACGAAGCTGAGACATTTTATTACGCCAATCTTTTTGCACTTTTACCCATACTTCTAAAAATACTTTAGAACCAAGTAGCGCTTCAATATCAAAACGAGCTCGCTTACCAACTTCTTTTAACATTTTCCCTTGTTTTCCGATGATGATTCCTTTTTGTGATGCACGTTCAACAACAATCGTTGCATTTATATAAACTGCCCCGCCCTCACGCTTTTGAATCGCATCGATAACAACAGCCACAGAATGCGGCACTTCTTCACGTGTTAAATGTAGTACTTTCTCACGAATAAGCTCTGCAATAATAAATCTCTCCGGATGATCCGTTACTTGATTCTCTGGATAGTATTGTGGTCCTTCTGGTAAATACTTTTTAATTGTTCCAATTAAAGCGTCCACATTATTACCGTCTAACGCAGAAATTGGTACAATCTCTGCAAATTCATGTAGTTTACGATATTGATCAATTAACTCTAGTAATTGCTCTGGATGAAGTTGGTCAATTTTATTAATGACTAAAAATACTGGTTGTTTCGTTTCTTTTAATTTCTCAATGATGAATTCCTCACCACGACCAAATCCTTCAACTGCATTAACCATAAACAGAACAATATCAACTTCTTTTAATGTCGTTTGAGCCATCTTTACCATGAAGTCGCCTAATTTATGTTTAGGTTTATGTATTCCTGGTGTATCAATGAAAATAACTTGTGCATCATTTTCTGTATATACACCTTGAATTTTATTACGAGTCGTTTGTGGCTTATCACTCATAATAGCAATTTTCTGGCCAATAATACGGTTTAAAAATGTAGATTTTCCAACATTCGGTCTGCCAATAATAGAGACAAAACCTGATTTATAACCTTTTCTATTCATGTAAATCCTCCGCTAAAAATGCTCCTGGTAACAATTCTCCGACTGTCGTCTCCTGAACGTCACCATGTAAGTTTGATAAGTATACTTTCGTATCCTGTTTACATAATTCTACCATAACTTGTCGACATGCTCCACAAGGAGGTACTGGGCGCTTTGTATCTGCTACAACCGCAATGGCTACAAATTCTTTATCTCCTTCAGAAACCGCCTTAAATAAAGCTGTTCTTTCAGCACAATTACATAAGCCATATGATGCATTCTCAACATTACATCCACGATATACTTTTCCACCGCGCGTTAATAATGCTGCACCTACTTGAAATTTAGAATATGGTACGTACGCTTGTTTACGCGCTTCGATTGCTTCTAGAATTAATTGTTTACTATTCATATTCCCGCATCCTTCCTGTTCACAGCTATGAAGAGATACACTCTCTCATTAAAGGCCCTTACAGCACTTCCAAAGCTTAATAAAAGCTTCGGAATGCAACTATACCATATACGGTAAAAAGATAATAGCACCAATTATAACAGCTATAATTGCAAACAATAAAACCGCTCCTGCCGCAACATCCTTTGCAATTTTTGCAAACGGATGAATATCGGCAGTCGCTAAATCTACCGTTTTTTCCACAGCCGTATTTACCATCTCTAAACTCATTACACTCCCTATTACAACAAGTAATATCATCCACTCTATTTTCGTAATATGGAAATAAAAGCCGCAGCATATAACAATGACTGCGGCTAAATAATGGATTTTCATATTTCGTTCATGACGAAAACAAAAGAATATACCAGCTATAGCATATCCAAAACTATCTATAAGTTTTCCTTTTTTCATCGTCCTAATCCAAAAGCTTCTAAAATTTCTTTTTGTCTTCCGAACATTTCTTTTTCATCTTCTTCTGTCATGTGATCATAACCAAGTAAATGTAAAAAGCCATGTAACGCCAAAAATCCAAGTTCACGATCGAAAGAATGTCCGTACTCTTCAGCTTGCTCTTTCGCCCTTGGAATAGAGATAATAAGATCACCTAACATGCGCGGCATCTCTGCGCCAACAATCTCCATTTCTCCTTCTCCCATCTCTTCCATAGCAAAGGATATTACATCTGTAGGTTGATCTTTATCTCGGTAATCACGATTAATTTCTCTAATGCGCTCATTATCTACAAATGTCACCGATACCTCCGCACCAGCCTCGATATTTTCCATTTGAGCTGCTTTTTCTAACACTTCACGAATTAAACTCATATACTCTTCTTTTACTTCTTCTGTTTCATCAATAAAATCAATTAACAAACTCATTCTTTCTCCTTTTCTTCCGGAGGTTCCGGATATGTAATACGCGAATGGAAAATACCATTTAACGTTTCACACAACGTTTTTCCAACGATTTGTAGTTCCTTAAACGTCAAATCACATTCACTAAATTGACCGTCTTGCAGTCGATCTTTAATAATACTTTGCACCAAATTATTAATTTGTTCTGGCGTTGGGTGATTCATAGAACGTACCGCAGCTTCTACACTATCAGCAATACCAACAATTGCCGATTCTTTCGAAGTTGCTTTTGAACCTGGATAACGGAACATCTCTTCTGTATATTTTTCTTTATCTTCTTTAATAGCTTTATAATAAAAATATTTCAGTAACGTTGTACCGTGATGTTGCCCAGCGATATCAATAATTTCTTGTGGAATATGATATTCTTCGAGCATTCTTACTCCATCCGTTACGTGAGCAATTATAATATCTTTACTTGTTACAGGATCTAATTTATCATGCGGGTTTTCAATTCCCATTTGGTTTTCAATAAAGAATTGCGGTTGTACTGTTTTTCCTACATCATGATAATATGCCCCTACACGCGCTAATACACCATTTGCCCCGACTGCTTCACAAGCAGCCTCAGAAAGATTCGCTACCATTACACTATGATGATATGTCCCTGGCGCTTCTAACAAAATTCTGCGTAAAAGTGGATGATTTGGGCTTGATAATTCCATAAGCTTCATACTTGATACGATTCCAAGTCCACTTTCTAAATATGGTAAAATCCCCATAGCCAAAACGGATGATATAATCCCTGAAAGTGAAGCCATTAATAATTGCGTACCAATTTCAAGAGGCGAAAAATTCCCATTACGTAATAATAAGAGCGCCGCCAATACGACTACATTTAATACAGAAACGAGTATACCAGCTTGTAAAATCATTGTACGACGATTTTTTTCTCGCAAGAAAATACTAACCGATAACGAACTTAACAATACGTAAATCCCTACACTATAATTTAATGTACTCGTTACTCCTTCATTAAACATAATACTTCCGCATACAGAAAAAATCATACTCGTTAAAAAGACAAATCGATCACCAATCATTAGTTTTACAAGTATTGTTCCCATCGCAACTGGGACAACATATGCAATCCCTGCGTATTCAAGTTTTTGAAACAAACTAATGATTTTCATTAAGACGATTGTGATAGACAAAATCGTAATATACGCTAAAACATACGGTCTATCTTCTCTTTTTCTCTTTAAAAATAATTCAAATTGTTTATGCATAAAGTATAGTAACACACCAATGAGTACCGCTAATCCAACATAAGGTTGAAAGCCGTTCCCTTTTTCTAACAAACCAACTAATTTCAACTGATTATACACATCACTTGAAATTGTTTCACCTTCTCTAACAAGAACTTGTCCTTGAAGAATATAAACAGGTGGAACTAAATCTTCCTCTGCTTTTCTCTTCTCTTTCGTTAAGATTGGGTCATAAAAATAGTTAGCTGAAATTGCATATCTTCCTAGCGCCTTAATTGATTCTTTTAAACCATTATCAACATTAACACTATTCATCTCACTTACATATCGTTCTTTCGCATCTTTCAATTCGTCCATTTTAATATGCTCAGTCATGATACTATTAATCGCTGTGACCGCAGCATCTTTCGCTAATACTAATTGGCTCGGATCTGCATTAATCAAATTCAGTAAGTTTGAATCAGATAACTCTTTCGTTAAGTCAGCGGGTAGTTTCTTTTTTAACTTGTCCACTTTCTCAGCATCAGTCATCTTTTTTTGATCATCCGGTCCAACAGCTTTAATCTCTTGCACCACTTCATCCACTTTAGCAAAGACGTCATTCACAATATCAACTTTGTTTTGTTTATACTCACTTTTATATGTATATTGATCTTCAACTTTTGTAGCGGCTTCTTTTTTCTTTTTATCCGTTGTAACTTTATCTTCAATTTTTATAGGAGAATGGATTGTCTTTTTCGCAATAGAATACATATTAACATCTAATTGTTCTGGTTTTACATTATTCATAAGCGCAAAAAACAGCACTGCTCCTAACACAACGTAAGAAATCCAACTTAGTTTTTTCGAATGTTGTAAATTACGAAACCACTTAGAAATTTCTTGAGATCTTGACATGATTTCAATACCTTCTCCTCTCCAGAAATAAAGTGAAACTATTTATAGCTTTCATTTCTTCTACCAAACGATACTTTGAGGCAATATTTTATACACTAGTACCAATAGTTTATTTTCCTTATCTTTCATGATAGTAAAAAATATGACGTTCGCCAACCTTATCATACAAAAAGAAATGATCCTGACAAATAGGATCATTCCATTTTATCATATGCCTCAATAATACGTTGCACCAATGGATGTCTCACAACGTCCGTTTGTTCTAATGTAATAAATGACAGACCTGATACACCAGATAAAATATTAGCAGCTATAGATAGCCCTGATTTTACCCCTTTTGGCAAGTCTACTTGTGAAGGGTCCCCTGTAATAACCATTTTAGAACTAAAACCTAATCTTGTTAAAAACATTTTTATTTGAGCACCCGTTGTATTTTGAGCCTCATCTAAAATAACAAATGAATCATCAAGCGTACGCCCCCTCATATAAGCAAGCGGAGCTATTTCAATTACTCCTCGCTCCATCATACGCTGCGTATATTCTTGTCCAAGAATATCATGTAAAGCATCATATAACGGGCGTAAGTATGGATCTACCTTCTCTTTCAAATCCCCTGGTAAAAAACCTAAATTTTCTCCAGCTTCTACAGCAGGTCTTGTTAAAATAATTTTCTTTACATATCCTTGTTTTAAAGCCCTCACAGCCATTACTACAGCTAAATATGTTTTTCCAGTTCCTGCAGGCCCTATCCCAAAGACAATATCATTCTTCTTCATCGCATGAATATATCTTCTTTGCCCCATTGTTTTTACACGAATGGATTTACCTTTTGCAGTCTTGAAAATTTCTTCCTCATATAACTCTTCAAATTGAGCAATTTTCCCTTGTTGTGCAAGCTGAATCGCATACGCAACATCTCTCTCTGAAATTGATATACTTTTACGAATTACAACAAGTAATTGCTGTAAGATTTTTTCTACGAGTGCCACCGTTTCAACTGCCCCAGATACATGAACAGTTTCTCCTCTAGTTACGATCGATACATTCAGTTCTCGTTCAATTACTTTTAAATGCGCATCATTAACTCCAAAAAGAGCGATTGCTTCGTTAGCATTTTCCAATTGTTGGTTCATTTCTACTAATTGTTCTGCCATTACTCAGTCTCCTTGAATATCGGATTCGGATATTGGTTGTGGCTCTGCAATATTTTCAACCACAGTATAATGCAATGTGACTTTTAGTTGATCCGCCTCAACCTCTTTACTCAAAATCTTATCACTTACAATCATAGCATGTTCATCCAATTTTTTCTTTAGTTCTTTTTCGGCCATCTCCTTCGCTACTTTCAGCGCTTGCTTTTCTGTATATTCTCGATTCGCTTCTTCCTCTTCTCTCACAACATCTTTTTCATATGCAATCGGCAGTGTAAAACCAAATAATTTCACATCATGCTTTACACTTTCAGTACGAGAGCGTTTATACTTATCATGCTGAAATCCCCATATTTTTATTTTCGTATCCCCGAATTTAAGAAAATGTTCATTGTATACATTACCAGTATACACTTGGAATTGCGTCTTTAACGGGACATCCACCTTAGATGTATACCACGTTTCGCCATATACAATACCTTTCGCTGAAACAATCGTCGGACTTTCCTCATTACCATATATTCCCGATACGAGAATCTGTCCTTTTTCTACATGATCATTTTTCAGTACAACCGGCTTTCCAACTTCTACAAACGTTTTTGTAATAATCGCTTCTTTTTTTGCTACTAAATTTTGCGGCCTTTGTTCCTTTTCTTTCTTCGGTTCGTTTTTTTCAACAATTTTAAAATGATAAGTCGTTCCCCTTACTTCTAGTCCCGCCCAAGTAATGGCATTAATATTATCTGTCAAATGGCGTTGTACATCTTCTACATTCGGCATTTGAAATTGTAGTTTCCCTTTTTTAATACCCATTTTATCCAATTCTTTCATCAATATATATTCTGTTTCAGGTTTAGCTCCTGTAATTTCAATTTTCCAAACCATATTTGACATTGCAATCACACCAAAAAAGAAAATTAAAAAACCAATTAAAAATCCACTGTTTTTAATTAAACGTTTATTCCAAAAAGGAAAACCATAACGTCCAATAAAATATAATTTACATTCATTTTTTCTATAAATTGGTTTTATTTTTTTCACATCGCGTAACAACATACAAAAAACTAACGTTTCATCAGCTATCTTTTTAACATCCCAAACTAATAAATTCCTCCGTACACATTCATTAACAAACCGTTCCGCTCCTCTACCTTCAATTCGCACTTTTACATATCCAAGCCACTTTATAAACCATTTATTTTTCATTTACCACCTTCACTACCTTTCTAAAAGTAGATATACTACTTTTTATTTGAAGCATTAAAATAGCTCGTACTAAAATAAAACAGAGTAAAACTGTAATCAGTCTCTATCAACGGAACTTTTACAGGATAAAGAAGAAAAACTTCACAAATGGAAGTTTCACTTCAATCACCTTTTTTTTCATTTTCTAAAAATGTTACTTGCTCAATTATCCCCTCGAGTAAAAGCTCTTCTGGAAGAATCGTTTTAATAACAAAGGATTGTCCTTTAATTAATAATTGACCGTGTTTTAAAAGCAATCGCACTTCTTTATCTGAAAACACTAATAACCCCCGATGATTTTCTATATAAATATGTATTTGCCCAACAAGAGTAATCCGAGGTAGATCCATTAATACATCCACTGGTAGGTCTACTTGTTTTGTCAACCAATTTTTCATTTGTTCTAATTTCTTCATCTCGAAAGACCCCCTCTCATCCCATATATATGTATTTTTTCACAAGTGCCTATCGTGTTATAACGACTTCACTAACATAACTATATTCTGCAAGAGTTCATATCATGTTAATTAAAACAGTCGCTATATGAAATCATATTTGTCAGGACAATGATGGATCAGAGGATGTTACCTTTAATAATAGAAGTATTAATACAAGAATATGCGCCCCTACAGGATATCAGTACAAGTTACATTAAGAAATTGAGCCTAGCGAGAAGTGGGAAACTTGAAAAAACCTGTTACAATTCGTTCTGGACGTGACATACTGACCATAGAATAAGTAGTTGTCATTTATTGGACAACTGAGATAAAGTAAAACTATAATCAATCCTCACCAATCGGGCTACCCGTTAATGCGGGATAAAATCAAAAAAAAAGAAAATTTCTTCACTCTGAATGTTACGTTGTAAGTAAGAATATTTTATAGATGGTTGTTATATGAATTTCAAAAAATATTAGGGTTCATTAAAAAATGAATTAATAAATGAGGAAATACGAAAGGAAATCGGCTTTGGTCAAGAAGTTTTGAATGTTATAAAACAAGTTACCGACAGTAATATCCAGCCATTTTATGCAACTGATGCAAAATCTAAAATAGTTAGAATCTCTTTCGTTACCTTTGAGGATTATGCTGAAGAGCAAGCTATAAAACTTCAATCTGAGTTTCAGAAGGCTCGGTACTTAGCTTTTATTCGCGAAAGAAGTTTTAGTCAAGGAAGTAAGAATAGGTGTAGAATCGGAATTATACAAGGAAATAATAAATTGAAACTTTAACTAGAGGGGTTTTTATCACTTACAGAAACGCTTTTTAAGCAATATAGCGTTTCGCCTTAATCAGAACAATAAAAAAACGTCTCATACGAAATGAGACGTTTTTTTATGCTAATAGCTGGATAACCAGCTTATTCACAAGTGATCCGTCTGTTTTACCTTTTACTTTCGGCATAACAGCAGTCATCACCTTACCCATATCTGCTTTAGAAGTCGCACCAACTTCAGAAATAACTTGCTTGATTACATCAACTAGTTCTTCTTCAGTTAATTGCTCTGGCAAATATGCGCTTAAAATCTGAATTTCACTTTGCAGTTTATTAACAAGGTCTTCACGACCAGCTTTTTTAAATTCAAGGAGGGAGTCCTTATACTGTTTTACTTCACGAGCTAAAACTGTTATTTCCTCTTCTTCAGTAAGAGTATGTTGCAGTTTAATACCTTCATTTTGTAAAGCAGCCTTAACCATACGAATAACGGTTAATTTTTCTTTTTGTTTATTCTTCATCGCTTGTTTCATATCATCGTTTAAACGACCGAGAAGACTCATAACTTACACCCTCTCTTAGAATTTACGCTTTCTTGCCGCTTCAGATTTCTTCTTACGTTTTACACTTGGTTTTTCATAAAACTCGCGCTTTCTTGCTTCAGCAAGTGTACCAGTTTTAGAAACCGATCTTTTAAAACGGCGAAGTGCATCCTCCAAAGACTCGTTTTTACGAACGACTGTTTTTGACATTCTCTTTCCCTCCCTCCGAAACATCACACTTACATACTAACTTCAGCATGCAAAAAGAAACACTTCTTCAGCATGTCTTTTACGATTATAATACATTTTATCACTTCAGGTCAACTATTTGGCAGAATAAAAGAAGAATAGAAGCATTTCCTTTTCAAAAGTTATGCAAATAACTAGTATCCTTCACTGATGAAGACAACTATATTTTTATCATTTCATCTTTTTTCATACAGGGATGCATGAAACGCCTCCCCACCTTCTATTACTTAACCGCTTCAAATAAAGAAAGCATGCAAACCGTTTCCGGTTGCACGCTCTTTTTATGCGCTAGCTGATTCTTTTTTCACATCATCTTCAAGAACACGAACAAATTGCGCTTCGTTATATGGATAACCAGCTTTCGTAATTTTCACTTTCACTAGCTTACCAATTAATTCTTCTGATCCTTCAAATACAATTTTCAAGTAGTTATCTGTATAACCTACATATAACCCTTCACGGTCGCCCTCTTTAAATTGCTCTTCCGGAATGATTTCAAGCACTTCACCTTCAAACGCTGATGCGTACTCTTTCGCTAATTGATTAGATAGCTCAATTAAACGATGAACACGATCGTTCTTCACATCTTCAGGAACTTGATCTTCCATGCGCGCTGCAGGTGTTCCTGTACGTTTTGAGTAAGGGAACACATGTAACTCAGAGAAGCGGTTCTCTTTAATGAAATTGTATGTTTCCATGAATTCTTCTTCTGTTTCACCTGGGAAACCAACGATTACGTCAGATGTAATCGCAAGGCCTGGTAACGCTTCTTTCAAACGATCTAAACGCTCTTGGAAGAATTCCATCGTATATTTACGACGCATACGTTTTAATACAGTATTAGAGCCAGATTGCAACGGAATATGCAAGTGGCGTACAACTACTTCAGATTTATCTAACACTTCAATTACTTCATCTGAAATTTGACTCGCTTCAATAGAAGAAATACGAAGACGTTTTAATCCGCCTACTTCCGCTTCCATATCACGAAGTAATCCAGCTAAGTTATAATCTTTTATGTCTTCGCCGTATCCACCTGTATGAATACCCGTTAATACGATTTCTTTATAGCCTGCATCCACTAATTGTTGCGCTTGTTTAATAACTTCTTTTCCATCACGAGAACGCATTAAACCGCGCGCCCAAGGAATGATACAGAATGTACAGAAGTTATTGCAACCCTCTTGTATTTTTAAAGACGCACGTGTACGATCCGTGAAATAAGGTACATCAAGTTCTTCGTACACACGTGTTTTCATAATATTGCGGACAGCATTAATTGGTTGACGCTCTTTACGGAATTCTTCGATGTAACCTAACATCTTTTCACGATCCTGTGTACCAACTACAATATCCACACCCGGGATCGCCATAATTTCAGCTGGAGATGTTTGTGCATAACATCCCGTTACACAAATAACTGCATCTGGATTTTGACGCACAGCACGTCTGATTACTTGACGGCTTTTTTTGTCCCCAGTATTCGTTACTGTACATGTGTTAATAACATATACATCAGCTTTCTTTTCATATTCTGTTCTTTCATAACCACCTTGTTTAAACAATTGCCAAATGGCTTCTGTTTCATAGTGGTTTACTTTACAACCTAACGTATGGAACGCAACAGTTGACATTGATCATCACCCCATCAATTCAAAATGATACGAAGCAGCACTTAACGCGTATAACGGCGCCGTTTCTGTTCTTAAAATTCTTGGTCCTAAACTACATGGTACAAATTTATGTTCACGAAGCGCTGTAATCTCTTCCTCAGCTAAACCGCCTTCTGGGCCAAATACAATCAATAGCTTTTGACCTGGTTTCATTGTCGTTAAAGCTTTCGCAAAATTAGATTTCTCGCCTTGTTTTGCTTCCTCTTCGTAAGCAACAAGACAAGCATCATACTCACCAATCATTGAAAGCAATTGCTTAAATGATGCTGGAGCATGTACTTCTGGAATTTCACTTCTATGTGATTGTTCCGCAGCTTCTTTCACAATTTTTCTTAAACGCTCAACTTTTTTATCAGCTTTTTTCGCATCCCATTTTACGATAGAGCGAGATGCTTGAAATGGTAAGAATGCAGCTGCCCCAAGCTCAGTTCCTTTTTGAAAAATTAACTCTAGCTTGTCTCCTTTTGGCAGTCCACTTGCAATCGTCACGAAAACAGGAAGTTCACTTGACGCCTCTACCCATTCTACAATAGCCGTATTAATAAATTCACTGGTAATTTCATCAATTGAACATACTGCTGTTTTTCCATTTACACAGCAATAAATATGATCACCAGCTGACATACGCATCACTCTTGCGATATGATGTACGTCATCACCTACAATGCGAATACTTGTCTCATTTACATATTTCTCTTCTACAAAATAACGTTGCATATAATCACCTTAGTAGAGTTTCGTTCCTTTCGTAAGTCAACACTTACGAAAAGAACGAAACGTTATCATTTTTCATATAACAAACGGCAAGTCCCTCACCTTATAGTGAGAGACTCCCCTTTTCATTATAGACTAAAATCTATATTACGCATTTCGTGCAATAATTGCTACCCAATCTTCCATTCGTAACACTTCTTCAATTGTAAATCCAGCTTTTTCTAGCGCCTCAGAAATTACTTTTTCCTTCGCAGCAATAATGCCCGATGTAATAAATAATCCACCTGACTTCACAACTCTTGCTGCATCTTCAGGGAATAATAGAATAATTTCTGCTAATAAGTTAGCTACGATTAAATCAACAGGACCTTCAATACCTTCTAAAAGACTATTTTGTCCAACAGACACGATATCATCTGTTTTATTTAAACGTACATTCATTTCTGCACTTTCAACCGCAACCGGATCTAAATCATACGCTTGAACAGAAGACGCACCTAATTTTGCTGCTGCAATACTAAGTACACCAGAACCTGTTCCTACATCAATAATAGCGTCACCTGGCTGTACTGTTTTTTCTAAAGCACGGATACACATCGTTGTTGTTGGATGAGTTCCTGTACCAAACGCCATACCCGGGTCTAATTCAATGATTTTTTCATCAGGAGAAGATGGTGTATATTCTTCCCAAGTCGGTACGATTGTGAATGTATCAGAAATTTGTACTGGATGGTAATATTTTTTCCAAGCAGTAGCCCAATCTTCTTCATTGACTTCGTTAACGGTAATATTTCCAGTACCAATTTCGATGTCGTAAGATGGAAGCACATCAATAGATGATTTTACACCTGCAATCGTTTCATGTAAAGAATCGGTTTGCGGGAAATATGCTTTTATTAATACACCTTCCGCCGGATATTCATCTGGATTCAATGCATAAATTTCACCATATTGTTGCTCGCGCTCTTTCGTTAACTCCGCTGGATCCTCAATCGCAACTCCGCTAGCACCAGCTTCATGTAAAATATGAGAGACAGCTTCTACTGCTTCTTCTGTTGTATGAATACTAATTTCTGACCATTTCACAATTTACCAACTCCATTTTTTATTTCCATTATTCCCCTTTGAAAGCACGTTTAAGCTTTCCGAATAAACTATCATCCTGCTCTTCTTGTCCTGCAAATTCACGTAATAAATCTTTTTGCTGTGAAGTCAATTTCGTCGGTACAACAACACGAACGACTACATATTGATCTCCTTGACCGTATCCACGTACGTTCGGAGCACCTTTTCCTTTTAAGCGGAACTCTGTTCCAGTTTGTGTTCCTGCTGGGATTTTCAACTTTACTTTACCATGAACAGTAGGGACTTCCACTTCAGCACCAAGTGCCATTTGTGCAAATGTTAATGGCATTTCGCAAATAATGTGGTCTCCTTCACGCTCGAAGAATTCATGATTTCTTACATGAACAACAACATATAAGTCTCCTGCTGGTCCGCCATTTACGCCGGCTTCACCTTTTCCAGACACACGAATTTGTTGACCATTATCAATACCCGCTGGAATTTTAACATTAATTTTTTTACGTTTACGAACTTTACCTGAACCGTGACATGTCGTACATTTTTCTTTAATAATTTGTCCAGTTCCTGAACAATGACCACAAGCTTGACGGTTTACGATACGACCAAACGGTGTGTTTTGTTCAACACTCACTTGACCAGAACCTGAACAATGTTTACATGTTTCTTTTGAAGTTCCTGGTTTTGCTCCACTACCTTTACAAGTATCACATGGATCTTCTACTGGAATTTCCACATTTAATTCCTTACCAAAAATAGCTTCTTCAAAATCTAAAGTGACTTGATATTGTAAGTCAGCGCCTTGGCGCGGAGCATTTGGATCACGACGTCTGCCGCCGCCACCGCCAAAGAAAGAACTAAATATATCTTCAAAACCGAAGCCACCGCCGAAGTCTCCTCCGCCGCCAAATCCACCGAATCCTTGATTTGCACCAGCATGACCAAATTGATCGTACTGCGCACGCTTTTGATCATCACTTAACACTTCGTATGCTTCTTGTACTTCTTTAAACTTTTCAATTGCATTTTCTTCTTTGCTTACGTCTGGATGGTATTTTTTAGCCAAACGACGATACGCTTTTTTTATTTCATCTGTTGAAGCGCCCTTGCTAAGTCCAAGGACCTCATAATAGTCTCGTTTACTCATAAATTTACAACCCCCGAATCTTTCACATAAACGTAATTTTAACACCGAAAGAAAGTGCTTTGCAACAAAGTTTCCTCACTTACAGTATGCAAAGCGAAAAACTTAAGATCCTCACACATCGCTTCTCATTCGTGAAAAAAGCCAAAGTCAAGGCACGCTTGACTTTGACTTTTTGTCATCTTACTTATTATGTTTACAGTTGAATTACTTGTCTTCTTTTACTTCTTCAAACTCAGCATCAACTACATTGTCTTTCTTCGCGCTAGCGTCTTGTGCACCTTGCGCACCTTCTGCTTGACCAGCAGCTGCTTGAGCTTGCTCGTATAATTTAACAGTTAATTGTTGTACGATTTCTTGTAAAGCATCTTTTTTCGCACGAATTTCTTCAAGCTCGTTTTTCTCGATTGCAGCTTGTAATGCTTCTTTCGCTTCTGTTGCTTTTGCAACTTCAGCTGCATCTACTTTACCTTCTAAATCTTTTACAACTTTGTCTGTTTGGAATACAAGTTGGTCAGCTTCATTACGAAGTTCAACTTCTTCCTTACGTTTTTGGTCAGCGTCAGCATTTGCTTCCGCTTCTTGTACCATACGTTCTACTTCTTCATCAGAAAGACCTGAAGAAGATTGGATTGTAATAGCTTGCTCTTTGCTTGTTCCTAAGTCTTTCGCACGTACGTTAACGATACCGTTCGCATCAATATCGAATGTTACTTCGATTTGTGGAATACCACGTGGTGCTGGTGGAAGGTCAGTTAATTGGAAACGACCTAACGTTTTGTTGTCAGCTGACATCGGACGCTCACCTTGTAATACGTGAATGTCTACTGCTGGTTGATTATCAGCAGCTGTCGAGAATACTTGTGACTTACTTGTTGGAATTGTAGTGTTACGCTCGATTAATTTCGTGAACACGCCACCCATAGTTTCAATACCTAAAGAAAGTGGAGTTACGTCTAATAATAGAACGCCTTCTACATCACCAGTAAGTACGCCACCTTGAACTGCAGCACCTAATGCTACAACTTCATCAGGGTTTACACCTTTATATGGCTCTTTACCAGTTTCACGTTTAATAGCTTCTTGTACAGCTGGGATACGAGTAGATCCACCAACAAGAATAACTTTATCTAATTCGCTTGGAGCAAAACCAGCGTCTTTTAATGCACGACGAGTTGGCTCTAATGTTCTTTCAACAAGACCTGCTGAAAGCTCTTCGAATTTCGCTCTTGTTAACGTTAATTCTAAGTGTAATGGACCAGCAGCTCCAGCACTAATGAATGGTAATGAAATTTGAGTTTGTGTTACACCAGAAAGATCTTTTTTCGCTTTTTCAGCTGCATCTTTCAAGCGTTGAAGCGCCATTTTATCTTGACTTAAATCAATGTTATTTTCTTTTTTGAACTCAGCTACTAAGTGATCGATGATAACTTGGTCAAAGTCATCGCCACCAAGACGGTTGTCACCAGCAGTTGAAATAACTTCGAATGTGCCGTCTGCTAACTCAAGGATAGATACGTCAAATGTACCGCCACCTAAGTCATATACTAAGATTTTTTGTTCTTCGTCTTGTTTTTCTAAACCGTAAGCAAGTGCTGCTGCTGTTGGCTCGTTAATGATACGCTCAACTTCTAAACCAGCGATACGACCAGCATCTTTCGTTGCTTGACGCTCTGCATCGTTGAAGTATGCAGGTACTGTAATAACAGCTTTCGTTACTGTTTCACCTAAGTATGCTTCAGCAGAAGCTTTTAAATTTTGTAAAATGATTGCAGAAATTTCTTGAGGTGTATAATCTTTACCTTCAACTTCTACTTTGTAGTCTGTACCCATATGACGTTTAACAGACATGATTGTATTTGGGTTTGTAATTGCTTGGCGCTTTGCAACTTCCCCAACTTGACGTTCTTCATTTTTGAAAGCTACAACAGAAGGTGTTGTACGGTTCCCTTCTGGATTTGGGATAACCTTTGGTTCTCCACCTTCCATAACAGCTACACAAGAGTTTGTTGTACCTAAGTCAATACCGATAATTTTACTCATGGCGAATCCTCCTAGTTTTATGTAAATTATTGATTTACTTTTACCATTGATGGGCGAATCACACGGTCTTTTAATTTATAACCTTTTTGGAATTCTTCCACAACCGCGTTTGATTCAAATTCACTATCTTCCACTTGCATAATAGCTTGGTGTTCATTAGGATCAAACTGTTTACCAACAGCTTCAATCACTTCCACACCTTCTTTAGTCAGCGCTTCTAACAATTGACGATGCACCATCTCCATACCTTGTAACAATGATTTCGTTTGCTCATCAGTCGCTTCCACTTGCATTGCTCTTTCAAAATTATCAAGAGCTGGCAAGATGTCTGAAACTAGACTTTGTGCTCTATATTTTTCAGCAGCCTGTTTATCCATTTGGACACGGCGCTTATAATTTTCAAAATCAGCTTGTAGACGTAATGTGCGACCTTCCGTTTCCGTTAGTTTCGCTTGTAACTCATCTACTTTTTCTTGTAAAAGAGCAGCCTCACTTTTTTCTTCTACAGTTTCTTCACTGTTTTCTGGCGTGACAGCTTCTTCAACTTGCGCTTCTTTTACTTCTTCTACCACTTGTTCGTTACGCTCTTCCACAATATTCACCTCCTTAAAAGGTATTAGGTATCATGCATAGCATGATTACCTAATCATTATATATTACACACAGCAATGAAAATTTCATCACTTGAGCGAATGTATTACTCTCATTTACTTTTTAAGCCCATCAGTAAATTGTCTCGTAAATAACTGTAACAAACTAATTACACGAGAATATTGCATTCTCGTAGGACCTAAAATAGCAATTGTTCCAAGTTGCTCTTCGCCGATCGAATATGTTGCAGAAATTAAACTACAATCCTCCATAGCCGTCGAAGAGTTTTCCCTACCAATTTTCACTTGAATCCCGACTTGTTTATGACGCAAAATGTCATAAAATTCGGCTTCATTATCAATCATGGTAAGTAAAGATCTAACCTTTTGAATGTCATGGAACTCTGGCTGCGAAAGCATATTTGCTTTTCCTCCAAAGTATATCTTTTCCGATAACGGAACTTGAAATGTACCATCCAACATTTTTATTGCACTATCGTAATTATGAACATACCCACGTAAAACTGTAACAATTTCCTTAAAGATTTTATTATGAAGTTCTTCCATCGGTACGCCAGATAGCTTTTCATTTAAAATATTAACCATTTTTTCTAAATCTGATAAATCAACAGATTCCGGAACGGTAATCGTTTTACTTTGTACATGCCCTGTATCGGTTACAATAATAGCGACTGCAGTTTGACGATCAAGCGGCACAATTTGTACATTTTTAAGTTTATTTGTACTTAACTTCGGTCCAAGAACAATTGCCGTATAATTCGTAAGTTCTGATAAAATTTGAGCAGATTGCTGTGCAATTTTTTCCGCTTCAAAAATTCTTTCAGCAAATAAATCTTTAATTTGTACAATTTCAGCGTTCGGTAAGTTTTGCGGCGCTAAAAGATGGTCTACATAAAATCGGTAGCCTTTCTCAGAAGGAACACGTCCAGAAGAACTGTGCGTTTTTTCAATAAAACCTAATTCTTCTAAGTCCGCCATTTCATTTCGAATAGTAGCTGAACTAAATGTGATTTCATCTTTTTTAGCCAACGTTCTAGACCCAACGGGCTGCGCTGATCCAATAAAGTCATCAATAATTGTTTGTAAAATTAAGAGCTGACGTTCCGTAAGCATCTCATCATCACCTCTGTTAGCACTCTTTGTCTTTGAGTGCTAAATCTATTAATAACTTACCAAAATTGACATTCAATTGTCAACGGAAACGTCACGAAATAATGAAACTTTTTCACGCCTATGGAACATTTAATTAGTCAATCAAAAATGATTGGAATACTTCATTCCCTAATAATTTTCCTTTTCGCGTTAAACGCACATGTCCATCTTCCTCTTCAAGCAATCCCTGCTCTTGGTTGCTTTGTAACTGCTTCGCGAAAACTTGATCCATCTCTACATTAAATTTATTGCGGAACGCCGTTTTAGAAACACCTTTTGTTTTTCGAAGCCCTAAGAACAGCTCTTCTTCCATTCTTTCTTTCTCCGTCACTTTGTGAACATCTAAATACGGAAATCCTGTTTCATCAATTTTATTAAAATATTGCTTCAGAGGACCAACATTTTGAATACGTTCTCCGTTCACATAACTATGAGCTCCAGCTCCAAATCCATAATACTCTTCATTATTCCAGTATGTGAGATTATGTCTACTTTTATTGTCACCTTTTGAGAAATTACTAATTTCATACTGGTTATAACCGTGTTTCTCCATTTCATCCATTACTATTTCATACATTTTCGCTTCATGGTCTTCACCCGGAAGACGTAATTTCCCTTTGTTCATTAAGTTATAAAACACTGTTTTTGGCTCCACAATTAATGAATATGCCGAGAAATGTTGTACACCAAGCGTAAAAGCAATATCTAATGTTTCTTTTACATCTTCTATCGTCTGTCCTGGCAAAGCATAAATAATATCTACATTAATATTTTTAAAGCCTACTTCCTGTGCCTCTCGAATCGCGTGGAATGCATCTTCCCTCGTATGCTTGCGCCCGATCTTCTCAAGAAGTTCATCACGGAACGTTTGCACACCAAAACTAATTCGATTTACTCCACCTTCTAGCAGTACATTTAGCTTCTCTTTCGGTAAATCTCCTGGATTCGCTTCAAATGTTAATTCACAATTCGGGGCGAACGGACGCAAATGACGATTAATAATCTCGAGTAATTTTTTTGTCTGTTCCATATTTAACGCTGTCGGAGTTCCCCCACCCACAAAAATCGTTTTCATACTATTAAATGGAACTTTTTGAACCGTATTTATTATTTCCTTCTCTAAATAATCTAAATATTGATCAACCGGTTGGCGTTCAATAAACACTTTATTAAAATCACAATAGTGACAAATGTGCTGACAAAATGGAATATGAATGTATGCAGCTTGTACCAAATATAACTCCTACCTTTCTAAAAAGAAAACCTCCGCACTCCGGAGGGTTCTCTACTTCTCTAACGTATTACGAATTTGTTCCATTCGCATTTTTCCCCAATCATACATCATTTCAACGATCGGTAAAAGTGACATGCCTAGTTCCGTCATATAATACTCAACGCGAGGAGGAATTTCGGGATATACTGTCCGATCAACAATCCCATCTTCCATTAACTCTTTTAATTGGTTCGACAAAACTTTATGAGAAATGCTTGGGAATAACCGTTGTAATTCACTGAAACGATGCGGCCCTTCCACACCAAGATGCCACAGTATCACAACTTTCCACTTTCCACTAATAATAGAAAGCGTCAATTCCTTTTCACAATTAAAATTACCATTTTGTATTTTATCTTGAATATCTTTTCGAATATTTTCGGACATTAACAATCTCCTAACTCTATATGAACTAAAAAGCTCTCTCATTATTGTAAATGAGAGCTGCTCAGATGTCTAAAAAGTAATTATACAGAAAAAAGAAGCCGCACAAACGACTTCTTTTTTATTTCAAATATTAGTTGTCATCCATTTTCAGTACAGCCATGAATGCCTCTTGCGGTACTTCTACAGAGCCAACAGACTTCATACGTTTTTTACCTTCTTTTTGCTTATCAAGAAGTTTACGCTTACGAGAAATGTCACCGCCGTAACATTTTGCAAGTACGTTTTTACGCATCGCTTTAATTGTAGAACGTGCTACAACTTTATTTCCGATAGTCGCCTGAATTGGCACTTCGAACTGTTGTCTCGGAATTAATTCTTTTAATTTCTCTACGATTACTTTACCACGGTCATACGCTGAATCACGGTGTACGATAAATGATAAAGCATCCACTTGTTCATTATTTAAAAGAATATCCATTTTCACAAGTTTAGATGGCTTATAGCCAATTAACTCGTAGTCAAATGATGCATACCCTTTCGTATTTGATTTCAATTGATCGAAGAAGTCATATACGATTTCTGATAACGGGATTTCATATGTTAATGTAACACGCGTTTCATCTAAATATTGCATATCAATAAACGTTCCACGTTTACCTTGGCAAATCTCCATTACAGCTCCAACATAGTCATTCGGAACCATAATTGAAGCCTTCACAAACGGCTCTTCTACACGATCGATAGACTGTGGATCTGGCATATTAGATGGGTTATCAACAATAACATCTTCACCGTTAGTTAAATAAACTTTATAAATAACGCTTGGCGCTGTTGTAATTAAGTCAATCTTAAATTCACGTTCAATACGTTCTTGAATGATTTCCATGTGAAGAAGCCCTAAGAAACCACAACGGAAACCAAATCCTAGCGCTTGAGATGTTTCTGGTTCAAACTCAAGAGCAGAATCGTTTAACTCTAATTTTTCTAATGCATCACGTAAATCGTTATAACGAGCAGAGTCAATTGGATACAGACCACAGAATACCATCGGGTTTAACTTACGGTAACCTGCTAACGGCTCTGCAGCTGGACGTTTCGCATGTGTAATCGTATCACCAACACGTGTGTCACCAACATTTTTAATCGATGCTGCTAAGAAACCTACATCACCTACTGTTAACTCGTCACGTTGCGTAGTTTTCGGTGTAAATACACCTACTTCTGTTACTTCAAATTCTTTACCCGTTGCCATCATACGTACTTTATCGCCAACTTTTACTGTTCCATTTACAACACGGATATAAGCAATTACACCGCGGTACGGATCATATAAAGAGTCGAAAATCATACATTGTAATGGTTCTTCTGAATCACCCGACGGAGCTGGTACTTTTTCAACAATTTGTTCTAAAATTTCTTCAATACCAATTCCAGCTTTCGCAGAAGCAAGTACCGCTTCTGATGCATCTAAACCAATTACATCTTCTACCTCTTGACGTACACGTTCTGGATCCGCACTCGGTAAGTCGATTTTATTAATAACTGGTAAAATTTCCAAATTATTATCAAGCGCTAAGTATACGTTTGCTAACGTTTGCGCTTCAATACCTTGCGCTGCATCTACTACAAGAATCGCGCCTTCACAAGCCGCTAAACTACGAGATACTTCGTACGTAAAGTCGACGTGTCCTGGTGTATCAATTAAATGAAGAATATACTCTTCACCATCTTTTGCTTTATAGTTTAATTGTACTGCGTTTAATTTGATTGTAATACCACGCTCACGCTCTAAATCCATAGAGTCAAGCAACTGAGCTTTCATTTCACGTTGTGTTAACGCGTTTGTTTTCTCTAAAATACGGTCTGCTAACGTTGATTTTCCGTGGTCAATATGAGCAATAATAGAGAAATTACGAATTTTGGACTGTCTTTTTGCTCTTTCTTCTTTATTCATCTATGTTCTCAACTCCTAATAGTCTCGCCAATATACACTAGCACTGATTATATCAATAGAGCAACAAAGATTCAATGAAAACTCGTGCTGCTTACGATACAAATCATTCTATCTATATCTTATGCGAATAAACCATAAGAGACAAACCCTTTTCAAATTTTAAAACGGCTGTCTTACAAACCAGTAAAACAACCGCCTCCCATGTTACTCTTAGCTAAAAATTCCTTTTATTTTCCCAACAACGATATCCGTTCCGAACTTCGTCATTTCATAAGCTACACTTGCTACTGCCATCCCAATTCCTTCTACAACATTAAAACTTCTTAAACGTTCTAACTGTTGTTGTTTTTCTGAGGCCGAAAACGAGCTACCCAAAATTTCTGATTCAGCACCTGTACTTTCTGTCCCTGTCATATGAGCTATTTGTTCATATGACAGTTGCTGATAGCCTTTCATACTTTTCAAACCATGATTAGCAAGTGCCACTCCTGCTATCATCATAAGTAAACATAAAGCCACACTACATATACACAAAAGCGTAAAGCGACTCAAACGATAATCATCTGTTCCCCTCAATGTGTATATGCTCCCGTATTATCTTGATCAATTTGATGATGCAGCGCCGCATTTAAACCACTCGCTATTACATTCGCCATATCCTCAATAAAAGTATCTACTTCTTTTGGGGTTACCATTAAATTATGACCAAGAGGAGATAGCACTTCATAAATCAGCCTTCTTTTTTCTTCTTCTTCCAACGTACCAACAGCACCTAAAAACATATTTCTGCTCTTTTCATCCGGCATATCTTCTTCCGTTAATTTTTTCTTTTCTCCAAATGAAAATCCCGCTGGTAACAAAGAGCGTGAAGGTTTATTTCCTTCTTTCATCTCTCGGCCGAAATGTTTCAAAATAAAATCAATCGTATCACTTGTAATCGAAACAGCATCGACCACAGTCGGAACACCAATCGCGATTACAGGGATACCTAATGTGTCTTTACTTAGTTCTTTACGTTTATTCCCAACCCCCGATCCGGGATGAATTCCAGTATCAGAAATTTGTATCGTGCTATTTACTCGTTCAATAGAACGGGCAGCTAATGCGTCAATTGCAATTACAAAGTCCGGGTTCGTCTTCTCAATAATCCCATAAATAACATCGCTCGTTTCGATTCCTGTAATTCCCATTACCCCCGGCCGAATTGCACTAACAGGCCTAAACCCTTCTTCTACACTTTCAGGCTGTAATTGAAACAAATGTCTCGTTACTAATACATTTTCTACAACTATCGGTCCAAGAGCATCTGGTGTTACATTCCAATTCCCAAGACCTACAATTAAACAGCTTGCTTCTTTTGTAACGCCAACCTCTTCTAAGAAATTAGAAAATTCTTTTGCAAAAATACGCTCCACTTTTTGTTGAAGTTCTGTATCTTGCTGACGTATACCTTGAACTTCAAGCGTTAAATAATTTCCAGGCTTTTTACCCATCGCTTCAGAGGCAGCTTCATCAATTGTTACTTTTGTAATTATAGTCCCCTCTTCTTCTCTCTCTTTTACAATAACTCCCTGTATCCCTTTTTGTTCCTCTTGGCTTTCTTGCAACATTTGATGGGCTTCTACAGCAAGGTCAGTTCTAATGCTATATTTACTTAAATCTAATGGTTCTTTCATCGTATCTCCTCCGTAATTCATAGTAAATATCGTTAGATTTCCCAAAGTTATATAAGGTCATTCTTTCCTTTACGTGAAATTTCATGGATATACTATTGCAATTCTCTTCACCGTTTGATAGAATATCACTTGTTCTATGTAAGAATCGAGTCATTCGATTGCACCAGGGAGGTGAAAAGTATGGCAAACATCAAATCTGCTATCAAACGCGCTAAACTTAGCGAAGAGCGTCGTGCACATAACGCTTCTATCAAGTCTGACATGCGTTCTGCTGTTAAAACTGTAGAAGCTTTAGTTACTAATAACGATCTTGAAAATGCTAAAGAAGCTTTCAAAACTGCTTCTAAAAAACTTGACAAAGCAGCTCGTAAAGGTCTTATCCACCAAAACGCTGCAGCTCGTCAAAAATCTCGCTTAGCGAAACAAGTAAACGCGTAAGGCGTTTAAAAAACGATCCATTTGGATCGTTTTTTTATATACAAAAAAGTTCATGTACTTAGTACATGAACTTTTTTGTGTCATCACATATGATTTAATCGCATTAAGAAAAACTCGAGCACAAGTTTCTTATCCATCTTTCCCGTCTTCATACTATAATCAGCTTCCGCTAATTCTATAATCACTTTTTTTAATTCTTCAAAAGAGAAAAACTTCGTTTGATTCATTGCCAACTTCACGCGATACGGATGTACACCAATATGAGACGCAATTTGATTTTGTCCATAACCACGTTGCTGTAGCTCTTTCACTTGATACAACAAGCGGAATTGACTCACTAATAACGCAAGCAATTTAATCGGCTCTTCCTGCTGCGTAAATAATCCATCCAAAATTTGCATTGCACCTGCAATATCTTTTTTCACCACTTTTTCTGTCAAAGCGAATACATTTTGCTCAACGGATTTTGGTACAAGCTCTGCAACAAGTTTCGTCGTAATCTCTCCGCCCATACCGACGTATAACGTTAACTTGTCCATTTCCTTCGCCAACATTGTTACATTACTTCCCACAAGCTCTAGCAACAAACTAACAGCCGCGTTATCAATATGCACATGCACTTCATCTGCACGAGCAACAATCCACTTCTGAACATCCTGTATTTGCATCGCATTTGCTTCTACTACATCTGCTGTTTTCTTTAATAGTTTTGTAATTTTTTTTCGCTCATCAAGTTTTTCGTAAAGCGCAACAAAAACAAGAATAGAAAATGGAGAAGGTTCACCAATGTATTCTTCTAAAATTTTTATATTTTGCTCTAACTTTTCTTTTTGCGAAGTCAAAAATAGCGGTGATTTTATTAACAGTACTTTCCGTTCTCCGAAGAAAGGAAGCGTACGCGCATCCTCAACCACATCTTCTAAATACGCTTCTTCTAAATCGTATGTCACAACATTAAACTCTCGATCTTCTTCTTCAAGTGCTTCTGTCGTAATAAGCTTTATCGTTTCATTTATAAAAAAAGCTTCCGTTCCATATAGTAAATATAACGGAGCAAACTGTTTCTTTTTAATTTTTTTATGTATATCACTCATACTTTTTCCTACTCCCTAACTTGGCAATATATATTTATACTAATGCCCTAGCTTTTGTTTTACAAGTACAAAGGAACAGGCTTTATAACCCGTCCCTTTATTTATATTAAACGCCACGCAATAAGCCCCGGGTTTCTTATTGGTGTGCGGTAATCACCTTCCCTTTATTATTCGCAATAAAAATTTGAGTATAAGTGCCAACTGTTAACATGCTTGGAAACGAAAAACTCACATTACTTCATGATTTAAAAGTAGCAAAAAAGCTCGTTTTCTCTTCATATGGAAATTGTAGATTTTTTTCTGACAATATTTTATACTAAAGTGGAATGTTGGGGAGGGATTCTAAATGAATGATTTTGAACAAAACGTTCAAAGTAAACGCAATGACGCTATTGATTCAGGGGTAGGATTTATCGTCTCATTTGGTTTTTTCGCAACACTTTTCATCATTGCAACTGTTATTAAATTTATCGGTTCTTAAAGACTGCCACTTCATGGCAGTCTTCTCTTTTTCATCTATTATGTGTTTTATCATATGTGATTTTACTTTTAAAGGTTCCATTTTCCCCTTTAAAAACATAGGAAATAGCACCTTGCTTGTCCGTGCGCCATATCGCACTCCCCATCTTCTCAAAACGCTCTATCACTTCTTTATGCGGGTGTCCATACCTATTCTGCTTACCAACAGATATAATCGCTACACGAGGCTGTATGACGTTCAAAAAAGGCTCTATAGATGACGTATTACTCCCATGATGAGCAACTTTTAAAACATCCACTTGTAAATCTGGATATGCCTCTACTAAAATCTTTTCCCCTTCTTCTTCCAAATCGCCTGTAAATAGCCACTTCAACCCTCCAAATTTTGCCCATATTACAATTGAAGCGTTATTTTCGCTTTTTTCTTTTCCTTTTGGAGCTAAAACGAAAAATTCCGCTTCATTTACACTCCAACTCGCCCCTTCCCCCACTTCAGTTATTTTCATTTCCTTTTCTAATGCCTGTTTCTTGACTACTTTTTCTAATACTGCATCTTTTCCCTTTCGGCCAAATACCACTTCTTTTACAGGTATATATGATAATAATTCTTGCGCAGCACCTATATGATCTGCATCTCCATGCGTTACGATTAATTTATCAATTGTTTTAATACCTTCTTTTTGTAAAAAGGGTATTAAAACATCATTCCCAACAGAAAATTCATGCTTTTTTTGTTGCCATTCTTCCTTATTCACACGAAGCGTTCCACCTGTATCAATAAGATAAATCCCTTTATCATACGGAAGGCGAATTAATATTGCATCACCTTGTCCAACATCAATAAATGTTACACTTCCGCTTCCTCTAAAATATGGATATACATAATGACATGTGCTAATAAAAATAAATACACTCGCAACTATACAAACCATTTTTTTCGGCGCTCTTCTTTCCCAAACCATCAATATACTGACAATACTCGCGCAATATACAGCTACAAGATTGAAGGGCGTTTCCCCGAAGATAAGCTGGGTAAATGGTAAACTTTCACAATAACTTAGAAAATCATTAGACATACTCAAGCCTATTGATAATACATCCGCAAATCCTTTTGCAAGAAACGGGACAATTGGCATACACAGTAAAATAATAATGCTACATGGTAATACAATGATAGATAAAAACGGAACGTATAAGAGATTGAGGAGAATGCTATATGGAGAAAAATAACCAAAGTGATATAACAAAATCGGAGTACTAACGAGCTGTGAAATGATAGAAATATAAATAGAATTTCGGATTACTCCGTTGCTACTCCCTAACAATAACGGAGCAGACAAAAGTAAAGCGAAGCTACCTACAAAAGAAAACTGAAATCCAATATTAAAAACAAGATAAGGGTCATATATAAGCATACATATAGCTGTTACACTTAAAGCATCTAAACTAGATAAACGAATCGAGCACATAAAAGCAATCAACATCAAAACCCCTGTTATAGAAGCTCTTATAACAGAGGGTGAAGCCCCTGCTAAAACCATATACAAAGGAATACAAATGATAAGGCAAATTGTTGCTACCTCCCTCGTCGCACCGCTTCTTAGCAAAATAAAATATACTATCACCATCAACAATACAATGTGTGAACCTGAAATTGCTAACAAATGTACAAGACCAAATTGTTGATATTGCTCTTCCACTTCAAACGTCATTTGTTGTCTATCACCAAAGAGTAATGCATTCATAAAAGCACCTGATTGCTCTGGAAACATTTCTGTAACTTTCGAGATTGCTTGTTGCCTTAAAAGAAGAATCCATTGCGTGAGCGACAGTGATGTTTTATAGCATTCAGAAATATATGTAGCCTCAAATGTGAAATGAATATGTTGCTTGTATAAATAATCACGGTAATTAAAACCATGAAAATTCCGAGCTATTTCCGGTTCTTTCCTCTCACCCTCGAATACACATGATATCCCTGCGTATAATTGTTGCATTTTTTTCTTTTCCAAAGCTGATTTTATTCTATAACTTAACTGCACTATATTTTTATTCTGATCTTCAAATTGAAAAGATAGGCGATCCCCATTAACAAGCGGTGTGTTTTGTATAACCCCTCTTGTAACTGCATAGGGCTTCCCTAGAGGCTTATTCCATACTTGAACATAGGAAGTGTATATAACGCTACTAAAGCACGCTACAATACAAAAAATGAAGGTTTTACGCGAAGTGCGATATAAACAGAAGAAAACATTTAAAAAGAGGCAAAAAACTATCAATAAAAGTGACGAGGAAAAGGCAATTGCAATCCCTATTATAAACGAGATTGCAACATACCCCCATTGTTCTTGCAACTTATACTCACTCCTTATAGCATCATTTTTGCTTTCGTGAATACATGCTGTAATTCTTCCATTGATAAATTATCTTTTTCTAAAGACACAAATAATTCTTTCAACTCTGTATAACGTTTTTGATCCTCTAATGCAGCAATATCATATTCTAGCGGAACGTGTTTCACTGTTACATTCGCTTGTTCAAATAACTCTATGGCGTATGGATGATTTTTATAATCCTGCGCATAATAAACCGCTGTAATACCACTTTGAATAATTGCCTTACAACATTGTAAACAAGGGAAATGCGTAACGTAAATTTCTGCTTCCTCTGTTTTCGCACCAAACTTGGCACATTGTAATAAAGCATTCATTTCGGCATGAATTGTCCGAACACAATGATTATCGATTACGTAACAACCATCATCTATACAATGTACGCCACCTTTAATTGAACCATTATATCCACCAGCAATAATTCGTTTATCGCGAACGATTGTCGCTCCTACCGCAAGCCTTGTACATGTACTACGCAAAGATAGTAGATGGCTTTGCGTCATAAAATATTGATCCCATGAAATTCGTTCCATATTTTTCACCTACTTTTTTGTCTACTTGTAGTGTAGCGAAAGAAGAAAAACTTCGTCAATCTTTTACGGAATAATAATTTGATCTTTTATCTTTTCAAGAGACTTCGCACCAATCCCATCAATCTCTAATAAATCTTCTATTTTCTGAAACGGACCATGTTCTTCTCGATATTTCAAAATACTTTCTGCCTTTCGAGAGCCAATCCCTGTAATTTTTTCTAGTTGTTCTTTCGCCGCTGTATTTATTCGAATCTTGCCATCTTCCTTAGAAGAAGTAAGCACCCCTTGTTCTGATTCATTTTTACTCGGTATATAAAGAAGCATTTGATCTTGTACAATTTGTGCTAAATTCACTTTTTTCATATCTACTTCTGATAAAAAACCACCAGCCTTTTGAACCGCATCCTTTACGCGATCTCCTTCCTTCATTTCATATACCCCTTCTTTACTAACCGCTCCTTTCACATCAATTATAATTGTTCTTTTCTGTTCCTTTGTATCCGATATTTTCGGTTTACCCTTTTTTTCGATCTCCTTCTCTTGTACATTCATTGTAATAGGCATTCGTTCTACACTCTGATTCGTTTTCCAAAAAACAAGAAAAAGTAAAGTTCCAATAATAGCTACTAAACCTAACCACTTTTTCGGAAAATCCCACATCATTTTACACCTCTAATCATAAATTTATAACATCATTCATATTGTTTAGGAGAAAGCTGTTACGAAGGAGGGATGAAACTTTGAACATAGGAATTATAGGGACAGGAAACATGGGGAATATACTAATCGATGCATTTTTAGAAACCCGTGCTGTCAAACCTTCGTGCCTTACAATCATTAATCGGACGCCTGCAAAAGCATATCATATAAAAGAAAAATACCCTTCTGTTCATATAGCAAAAACAATCCCGGAAGTAATCGAACAATCACAACTTATTTTTATTTGTGTCAAGCCGATAGATATATACCCTATCCTAAAAAAATACGCTGAACATTTTTCTGATGAAACGTGCTTAGTTTCTATTACAAGTCCAATATCTCCATCACAATTAGAGACTCTCGTACCTTGCCACGTCGCGCGTATCATTCCAAGTATCACAAATCGCGCGCTCTCTGGCGCCTCACTATTTACATTTGGAGATAATTGCTCTGAAGAATGGCAACAAAAACTACTTCGTCTATTCAAAAACATTTCTACACCTCTTGTAATAGAAGAAGATATAACGCGCGTTTCATCTGATATAGCAAGTTGCGGTCCTGCTTTCTTTAGTTATTTACTACAATGCTTCATTAACGCTGCTGTAGATAAAACAAATATTACACACGAAGAGGCTACTACTTTAGTAAGTGAAATGGTCGTGGGGATGGGGAAATTACTTGAAAAAGAAATCTTCACATTACCTACCTTACAAGAAAAGGTTTGCGTGAAAGGCGGCGTTACTGGGGAAGGCATTCGGGTTTTAGAAGAGCACGTTGGAGATATGTTCCATAAGTTAATCGAGCGAACACATGAAAAATTTGATGAAGATTTAGAATGCGTTGATCAGCAATTCAATAAACACACATAATAAATACGTCATTTTCATTCCAAATCCTTTTTATAAATACTTACTTTTTTACAATACATTTTCACTTCAACTACTATTCCCACACTTTACGCATACAATCTTCAGATTATGCTAGAACTAAAAATACATCTTCTTTATAAAACAAAAGCAACCTTCTCGGTTGCTTTTGTTTTATCCATTTTTCTTCGCCATGAAGAAAATACGCTCTGTTTGTTCTGTAACTTCAAGTCGCTCAAAATCACCTGTTACACGAAGCACTGTAAAACCTGCTTCTTCAAGCCATTTCGTTAACTCTTCCACTTGATATGCACGTTGCACGTGACATTCGTCAAACCGATGGTACACATCTTCTTCCGGATCTTGAACAAAGAATGTTAAATCATGCTCTACACTATTTGATTCTTCACCAGGGAAGCAATTCCAAATAAGAGATATTTCTTCTCCATTCACTGTATACGTTTCATTTTGAAATACATGATGTATTTTATATAAAGAATGTACATCAAATAAAAACAAACCATCTTGACGTAAATGATGAAATACTCTTCTAAATGTTTCTTGTACTCCATCTTCTTGCAATACATAATTTAATGAATCACAAAAGATGGTTACACAATCAAACTCACCTGGAACATCAAGCTCTCGCATGTCTTGTTGATAAAAAGGAATAAAGTATCCCTCTCCTCCTAGTTTTTGCTGAGCGACTGTTAACATTTCTTCTGAAAGATCGACACCTATTAAATCGTAACCCTTTTGCACAAGCGGCAGGGTTACATTACCTGTACCGCATGCTACATCAAGAATTTTTGCCTCTTTCATATCTGCCTGCTGTAAACTTTCCTCTGTAAATTCCACCCATTTATCATAAGGGACATCATTCATTAGTTCGTCGTACAACAATGCAAATTGTTCGTATTTCATTGGCCTAACTCTTCTGTAATATCTTCACGTGGCACATCGCCCCATAGACGCTCTAAATTATAGTGATTACGCTCATCTTTATGGAATACATGAGCAACTACATCTCCAAGATCAACTAATACCCAACGTGCTTCGTCAAACCCTTCCATACGTTGTACGTCGATTTGGAACTCATGTGCTTTTGATTTAATTTCACGTGCAATTGCTTGCACTTGTTTATCTGAATTTCCGTGACAAATAATGAAATAATCTGCAATTGGTGAAATACCTTGCATATTTAGGACAACCATATCTTCTGCTCTCTTATCATCAGCTGCTTTTGCCGCTAATACTAATAAATCTTTATCGTTCATTTACTCATTTCCTCCTTGATAACTGCATTGTATGTTTGGAATGTTAATGGATAAATCGTCTGATCTTTTTCCATTAAAAATTGAATTGTTCTCTTTAACGCAAATAATAAAGCTTGATTTATATCCGTATATGCGAGTTTACGAGCCTCTTCCACTCCTGGAAACTTTCGCCCAGGTTCAATGTAATCCGCTACATAAATCACTTTATCTAACATCGTCATATTCTCATGACCACTTGTATGATATGTAATAGCTTGCAAAATTTCAGAATCCGTAATGCCTACTTCTTTTTCTACTAAGTATGCCCCAACAGGTGCATGCCATAACTCTTTGTTATAGCAAAGTAAATCTTTCGGCAAATCTTCACGTTTAATAATCTCTTCCATCTCTGAAATTGCTCTACATTTCGCATAATCATGGAATATAGCTGCCATCTCTGCTTTTTTTTCGTCCACACCGTATAACTTAGCAAGCTCAATCGCTGTCTCCATTACACCAATTGTGTGTATATAACGTTTTTCATGCATTTGTTGTTTGACAATATGCAGTGCATTTTCACGATTCATACAACCCATTCCTCTCGATATATACCTGTACTTTTTCGGGAAGTAAATATTTACACGTTTTCTTCTCCTTATATCTCTCACGTAATAAGGATGAAGAAACTGCAAATTCCGGAATTTCCACTGTAGTAATCTTATATGGTGTATGCAATGTATACCCAGGTCTTGCAACTCCAACAAACGTTACAAGATTAAATAAAGCTTCAATGTTATACCACTTCGGTAAATACTCAACCATATCCCCACCAATAATAAAGTGAAACTGCACATCCGGATACTTCTTCGTCAATTGTAACATAGTGTCATACGTATAAGATGGGCCCTTCCTACTTAGCTCTTCTAAACAAATAGAAAAGTGCTCTTCTGCCTCAGTCGCGAGCTCTAACATATGTAAACGACTTTCTACACTTGTAATATTCCGCCCTTGTTTATGTGGCGGAATCTGGTTTGGCAAGAACCATACTTCTTCCAAGTTCAAAGCGTGATATACTTCATTTGCAATTAGCAAATGTCCATAGTGAGGCGGATCAAATGTACCGCCAATGATGCCAATTTTTCTCAAAAGAAACGCCCCTTCCTTTTACATACAGCAACTCTCCTCTGTTAGGAATGAAGAGAGTTGCTATTAATAAAAGTTCAATTGGTTTCGCTCTCTACATCATTACGCATAAACGATAAAAATAGCGCATGCTAGTCTTTTTATCGAGGAAGCTTAATTTGTTTATTTTCTCTTGATTCTTTGTATAAAACGATTGTGCTTCCAATTACTTGAACGATTTCAGCACGTGCACCTTTTGCAAGTTCTTCCGCAACCTCACGGCGATCAAATTCACAGTTTTGTAATACACTTACTTTAAATAACTCACGAGCTTCTAAAGTATCTGCGATTTGTTTAATCATATTTTCATTTACTCCGCCTTTTCCTACTTGAAAAATTGGTGTTAAATGATGTGCTTGTGCACGTAAAAATCTTTTTTGTTTTCCTGTTAACATATATGTTAGCCTCCAAGCTTTTCTATAACTAATTGTTTCATTCTCTCGATATTTGGCGTGCGTCCTGTCCACATTTCAAATGCAAGTGCTCCTTGATAAACAAACATATCAATACCATTTTGAATGATTGCACCTTGCTCTTTTGCCTCACATAAAATTTTCGTTTCAAATGGATTATAAATTATATCTGATACAATCATTCCTTTTTTTAACGAACAAATTTGTAATGGCGTATGTTCTACGTGTGGATGCATACCTATCGTTGTCGTCTGAATGATAATATCATAATTTCCTTGTTCTTCTGTCGCTTTTTCTAACGACAAAGCAACAGAATTAACATCGGCCGTACGTGCAGCAATAAGTTCCTTTGCCTTATCTACTGTACGATTGGCTACATCAATCTCTTTTACACCTACATCAGCAAGAGAAAAATAAATAGCTCGGCTAGCACCACCTGAACCAAGTAACAAAATACGTTTCCCTTGAAGTGGTTCATTACTAATTGACTGCAGCGCTCGAACAAAACCAATCCCGTCTGTGTTATAGCCAATTAATCTTCCATCCTTATGAACCACTGTATTTACTGCACCGATTTTCCTTGCCAATGGGTCAATCTCATCCAAATACTCCATAATAGCAACCTTGTGCGGAGTTGTTACATTAAATCCTGAAATACCTAATGCTTTTAAACCTCTTACTGCTTCCCCTAGCAATTCCTCTTCAACAAGGAACGCATGATAATGGGCATCCATATTCAAGTGTTCAAATGCATCGTTATGCATAACGGGTGATAATGAATGTCCAATTGGATTTCCGATTACACCATATAATTGTTTCATAAATCCCTCTCCATATTAAATTAAAGATTTACGTAGTGAAACACTTACTCCTTTTGGTACGTGTGCAACAATTTTTGCTCCTGGTTCGTTCACAGTAACCCATCCTAATCCAGAGAATACAACATCCGTTTTAGGTTCACGAATATTAAATTCGTATTTCACTAGCTCAGGCATATTTGCTAATTCTTCTGGCGTTGGTGGGCTTAGTAAATCCCCGGCATGATTTTTATATAATTCATCTGCTTTCTCAAGCTTTGTACGATGGATTGTTAAGCGATTCGAGAAGTGACAAGTAAATGCACGACGACCACCACTTACATAATCAAAACGTGCCAATCCACTAAAGAATAACGTTTGTTCTTCATTTAATTGGAATACCATCGGCTTAATTTCTTTTGTTGGTGTAATAAGCTTTAAGCTTTGCTTTCCAACATAATGAGCCATTTGGTGGTGGTTAATAATACCTGGCGTATCATATAAAGAAGACTCTTCGTCCAATGGAATATCAATTAAATCAAGTGTTGTTCCTGGGAAATGAGATGTTGTAATTACATTTTCAGTCTCATCACTAAATTCTTTAATCATACGATTAATAAATGTCGATTTCCCTACATTCGTACATCCAACAACATAAACATCTTTGCCGCCGCGATAATACTCAATAGCATCTGCTAGTTCAGCGATTCCTTGTCCCTTCGCTGCACTAATTAAAAAGACATCTTCTGGTTTTAATCCTAGCTGCTTTGCACTATAGCGCATCCAATGTTTTACTTTATCATGTTTTACTGACTTTGGAATTAAATCAGCTTTATTTCCAACAAGTAATACTTTATTATTCCCTACGAAACGATGTAAGCCAGGTAACCAGCTACCATTAAAATCAAAAATATCTACAATTTTGACTACTAATGCATCTGATTTTCCAATTCCATTTAAAATGCGTAGGAAGTCATCATCTGTTAACGATACATCTTGAATTTCATTGTAATGCTTCAAGCGAAAACAACGTTGACAAATAACTTGTTCTTTCTCTAAAGATGAGGCAGGAGCATACCCCACTTCGTTTTTATTTTCTGTTTGAATTTCTACACCGCAACCAATACATTTAATTGTTTCAGTCAAACTTTATTCCTCCCAGTTAATTAAACCTTTTTTCTTCATATTTTTCATAATTCTTCGTTCAATTTTTCGATTAAAGCGCGTTACTAATCCGTCCGTTTGTGCTACCGGTACAACTAAAATTGTATGAAGGCCTACTCGGTTGCCACCAAGCACGTCCGTCAGTAACTGATCTCCAATTACTACAACTTCATCTGGCTGCAAACGCATCTCTTGTATCGCACGCTTAAATGCGCGAACAAATGGTTTACGTGCACTATGAATAAATGGAATACCTAATGGATCAGCAAAATCTTTTACACGTTGCTCATTATTATTTGAAACGACCGTTACTTGAATGCCTTGCTCTTTCATTTCCAAGAACCATTTTTCAAGTTGCGGTGTTGCATTGGGACGATCCCATTCAATTAAAGTGTTATCTAAGTCAGTAATAACGCCTTTAATCCCACGTTTTTTTAAATCTTCTGGTTGAACATGATATACATTTTTCACATATTCATTTGGTAAAAATAGTTTCAATTTCTTTCACCTCTTTGAGGATTTTTCATAAAATTTTTCGACAACATTTTTCGATATATAACCTGTGGATAAAATTGTACACATTTTCCACATTAATTTTTCAGTTAATTTGGAATTTACTAACAAACTATACACACTTTATCCACCTAGGTATGTGGATAACCACTCGTTTGTGACTGTCATATTTTTTTGGTACATTAAATGCATCAACGAATCAATCCTTATATTATTAGGAGGTGACTCACCTTGAAAACAAAACATATGGAACAGTTATCCACTGAGTTACTCACTGAGTCTTATTATAAAGCAAAAGAACTAAAATTAAATCCCGACTTCATTTTACTTATAAAACAAGAAATCATTAGACGCTCATTAGAGGACAAGCTTGTCAAATCATCTTGATTACATATAAAGTGAAAGTTTAATCAGCCCTTACCAATTAAACAGTTAAAGGATAATTTATTGGATGCCCTGTAAAAAGAGCCATCCTACGATGGCTCTCGAATAAACAAGTACTCCCATCTAGGGGATTTCATCATTAAGTATCTTTGCCCATAACTCTTACTTACGGTTATAAAAGCTTTTCTTTATTTATGAGCTAAGCGAGTAGCTATTTTTTGACCAAGACGAAGCTCTTGTCCACTCTTTAATTCCTGCACTACTTCTATCATATCTTTTTCAAACAATAACACAACTGTTGAACCAAATGTAAAGTATGCCATTTCTTCACCTTTTTGAACAGTGTCTCTCTCATGCAAAAGCTCAATACTATTAACAAACATGGCACCTACTTTTACAAGAGCCATATGCTCGCCATCACTGCTTACTTCTGTAACAGAACGATAATTTTTTGACAGTGGTTCTTTCCCGTATTCCATACCAGCTGCATTTACCGGATATGATTTTCTACCGAGTACAAATCTTTCAGTCACAGAACCAGAAAGCGGACTATGAATGCGATGATAATGACTTGGACTCAAATAAATTACCATATATGTACCGCCTGCATATCGCGTTGCACGTTCTTCATTACCTAGCATATCCACAATTGAATAGCGCTTTCCTTTAATATCAAATGTTTTTGTATCCTCAATAGGACCTTGATCTGCAAAAACACCATCAACAGGACTAACGATACTCGATGCATCTGTATCAATACTACGCTTTCCTTCTTTTAGCTTACGCGTAAATAATTCATGCAATGTTCTATATTCCTTCAAACCCTTTTCCATCTCATCTTGATTAATTTGAAAAACTTTCGCATACGATGGAATAATGATAGAGCTCAAACGAGATTGTGCAAATTTACGTAATATATAAGAAGTAAAGCGACCATTTGTAAGTTCTATCATAAGTCGATATAATGTACGTCGCAAATTGCGAAACCCCCTAATCAGTCTATAACTTTAGTTTTCCCTTCTTTTCTTTCTATATCATATGTAAAATTGGTTCTTATTCCCACATATCATATAAAGCAACCTTATTATACATACAGAAAACTAAGTATGGTATTATTCTTAAATTATTTAGCACCTTCTAATATTACAGATAGAATCCGTCATTTTCAACAGTGAACATGTATTTCTTCTTAGCATAACGCGTTTTCTTTTCTTATTTACAATAAGAAAAGCAGCCCATTTTAAATATGGCTGCTTCTAATACACTTTACTCTTTCGCTTTTTTCTCTTTCTCTGCCCTTACAAACTCGTGGAACATTTTCATTAAAGCACGCTTTTCAATCCGTGATACGTAGCTTCTAGAAATACCAAGCGCCTTAGCGATTTCCCGCTGTGTTTTCTCCTTATCTAGCCCAAGTCCAAAACGTTTCACAATCACTTCTTTTTCTCTTTCGTCTAAAATATCGATATACTCTTTAATTTTTTCTAACTCCATACTAAGCTGAATCATATCAATTACATCTTCAGACTCTGATTTTAATATATCAATAAGCGATATTTCATTGCCCTCTTTATCTTGCCCGATCGGATCATGAAGTGAAACATCTTTTTTCGTTTTCTTTAGTACACGTAAATGCATCAAAATTTCATTTTCAATACAGCGTGCTGCATACGTCGCAAGCTTCGTTCCCTTTCCAGCAGAATAGCTCTCGATCGCTTTAATGAGCCCGATCGTACCAATTGAAATTAAATCTTCTGCATCTTCTCCTGTGTTCTCAAATTTTTTAACGATATGAGCTACAAGCCGTAAATTATGTTCAATTAAAAGATTTCTCGCTTGAGCATCACCTTGCTCCATTAACTCTAAGTACTTTCTCTCATCATCTGATGATAACGGCTGCGGGAACGCATTATTCTTCACATAAGAAACAAAGACAAACACTTCTCGAACCATATATCCAATTGCGGCGAATAGACTCAAACCTTTCACCTCCGCCAAAATAGTGGTCTTTATTATGTGTATGTGGGCGTGAGGTTGTTTGTGTCTGTACAGTTTATTTATAAAACTCAACACTTCCAACATTTAAAATAATTTATTGTTATATTATAATTATATAAAATTGTTATTTATATATGAATATGCTATTAAAGGGGACATTATTCATGATTACATTAGAACGATTATTAAATGTAACAATTTATTTAGGAGTATTTTTACTTTTCATTTCGTTCATTACTTTTGTTATTAAAAGAGGGCCTGATTTATTATTTTTTCAATTTGGAATTTCTTTATTTTTTGGAGCTCAAATTATAACTGGAATAAAATTTTTTCATAACTATGGTTTCTCGTTTCACTCAAAACTAGAACTACTTATCTTTATTTTCTATGTAATTGGAATTATTACATGTATACTATTGTTCTTTCATTTTCAAAATCTGTATCGAATTTTTTTATTAATTTGTAGTTTTTTATTTTTAACTGGATCCAATTATTACTTTAAAGAAACATTAAATTTTAGTAAAAAAATTCCAAAGCAACATAAAACTTTTTTAAGTACACAAGAAGACTCTTTTCCAAAAGAAGTCCGTAAATTTTCAGAGGATTACAATAACATAATAAGGAATGACTTTTATGAAATACCGATGATTCCTACTGAATTACAGATTACAAGCAAAAAAGATTCTTCCCATAGTACATCTTTCTTAGTTGAACTTCATAATAGCGAGAATGAAATTACTGATGACTCTGTACAATTAACTCCATCAGACCGTTTTTATGTGCTGTTAAATACACAAAAAACAAAAATATCAAAAATAGTATATGAAGGGCAGAATTTTTTCACATTTACAGTCACACTAAAGGCTCTTAATTTACAGCAAGAACCAGAAATTCATAATATGTTTTTAGAAATAGATAAACGTAGAGCGATAAATCTTCTTAATTTTGAAATTAAAGCCCATACTAAAGAATGGAAAGTAATATTTAAAAGTGATAGTTCTCATTCCAATCTTCCTATCACATTTACTTTTGAAAAGCGAACAGGCAAATTATAAAAATAAAAAGAGTTATTTTCTTTGAAAAATAACTCTTTTTATTTTACTTACTCCAAATCTTTCTCCCAGTTTGGGCATCAATATAACGAATTTCCCGACTACAATCAAAAGGTTCTTTATATTTTTCATCTGTCGTTTGTTTGTACAGTAGTTTGTATTTCGTTTCCTCTGCATCATGATCTACAAACCATTCTAATTTAACTCGGATAGCCGCTCTGTATATTTCTAACGCTTTTTCTTTTGTTACTTTTGGTGTTGTTTCATATGTAAGTAATTTTTTTATAAAGTTGCTAGACTCCCCCGAGTAGTGCATAACAGCACCATTTTCTGCATTGATGTTGATCATAAATTGGTTATACTCTGCCGGAATATCATTTATATATACAGAAAAGATAAATCTTTCAATCCCATCTTCTTCTGCTTCACGTTCCTCCCAAAGACGCAGATATTGTTTGATATCTGGAATAACTCGTTCTAAAAATTGAAGTGCTTTTTGTAAACATTCCTCTCTAGACAGTATTTGCTTTACTTCTTTATCATCTGTCAGTTTTATAAAACCAGTTAATTCATTGGTTAATTTATCAATTGTAACGCTAACTAAATTATTATATTTCAACATCGGTAAATGCTTGTTAAAGAATTCATTCATTAAATATGGATTCTTTTCTTCTTTCTGTTTTTGTAATTCCTCTTTCGGAACAAATTTCATCCTTATTTCATCATCATTTTCCGTCTCATCTACTTTTGTAAAACCTTCTTTATTCCAGTCAAATAATTCGAATACGTCACCTCGTTGGCTACCCCTTTTTTGTTTTCTAACAGCCACTGTTGGCGGTAATTTATAATGATCTGGTCCAAATAAATCTTTACCTGTACTTGCATCAATAAATACATGACTAGGTTCTGGTACATACACAAGGTGGTACCCTTTTACTTCTTCTCCATTTTCATATTTACATAAAGAATGTGTTAAATCTACAAATACAAGCCTCATATCTTGTTTAGCCTTTAAGTTGTCTAAAACGATATTCTCCTCAACAATCTCACTTGGCCATAACGGCTTTTCTTTTATGCTTTCTCGTCCGTTATAATGAAAATTCACAACATTCCCTGAAGGATGCACTTGCACCACACATCCTGTATCCGGTAATGGATATCCATTTACTTCTTGCATATAATTTATTTCTTTCCAGCCACGCCAATCATCCTGGATAGTTACATATGTATAAAACTCTAATCCTTCTTCCACGTGTTTTTTTATAAATACATTTGCAATCTCTCTTACCCTATTCTCCTCTATAACTTCCTTATCACTCGAAAAATAATTTCCATCATCTATCCTAAATGCAATTAAATTACCAGTATGTCTATTCAATGTAATTTGTATCGTTCTCTCCTGATCCTCTTTATGCTCCCACCATAATAGATGATACGGGTCATCAACCCCTTCTTGATCATCTACAACAAGACTATATTCATCTGGAATGTTAATAATATGAGCCACTCGCTCTTTTCTTTCTTTATCTTTTTGATTCATCATACCGCTCCCCTTATTACATTTTAAGGTAATTATAGCAAACAAAACCAAGGAACTATAAAAAAAAGACTAGAGATATCTCTAGTCTTTCACTTCGTCTCACGATGTAACGTTACTCGCTTTAATCGTGGACAATATTTTTTTAGTTCGATGCGTTCTGGATTGTTTCGTTTATTTTTCTTAGAAATGTAATTACGATCGCCGCACTCCGTACAAGCTAATGTAATATTTACACGCATATTTAATTCTCCTTTCTTTCAAAGATCGCAACTAAAACGTAATGATTACGATTTATATATTATAAAACTTCATTCTATTTGTCAATTGCAAAAACAAGAAGATTCCATTTAGAATCCCCTTGTTTTTATAGTTAAATCAATTTTCTCCCGCATTAACGGGCAGTAAGACCCCCACTAATTAAAAGTTTCACTTTATTAAAACGATTCGTATGTAACAAATTCACTAATCGGCTTTCGATATCCTCGTGGGCGAGTTTTAGTCATATCACTTTTTCCTATCGTAATCATTAAAACAGGTACTATATGCTCCGGCATATTTAATTCACTTTGTACTGCTTTTTCATCGAAACCAATCATTGGACATGTATCATAGCCATAATATTTAGCTGCGTACATAAAAGTCATCGCGCTTAACGAAGCATTTCTAATCGCTTCATCCTCCATGAAACGCTCTCCTTTTCCTTCATATAAACCTTTCGTTTGCCTAATTGTATCTTCATATTCACATTCATCAATCATTTTTAAAACTTTCATACCGAAGTAAATATTTTCAACATTTTGGTATGCTTTTTTATCACCACAAACGAGCACTACCGCTGATGCACTCGATACTTTATATTGACCGAAAGCTAATTCTTTTAATCTTTCTTTTCGCTCTTGATCACGAATTACAACATAATGTGTGTGCTGCAAATTATAGCAAGATGGAGAAAGCTTAGTTAACTCAAATATTTTTTTAAAATCCTCATTAGGGATTTCTATACCTTGTATAAATTTCATTGCAGAACGTCTAGCGATTGCTAATTCTTCAAAGTTCACCATATATCCTCCTCAATAACTATAAATTCAAATATACATTAATTTATACAAATAGATAAATCAAATAAAAACACTTTAAATCCGAATAATAATTATGATTAACAGCAAAAAAGACAAAAAGCTGAAACAATTAGTTCATACGAAATTCACACGAATCTATTACTATAGAAACTGTACATAGTGAACTTATTAACAATCACGTTTATTTATATAAAATCTTACTCGAAAGGAGTTGAAAGTATGAAAACTAAATATCGCTTTATGATCTCATCATTTGCTGCTTGCGCTTATATGATTTGGTATTTAGTATAATAACGACCTCACTTGCAAATAGGAAAAGGTGTGTATATAAATGGAATATAATCAATCAACAGTTAACTACTGGAAAGCTTTTGTATTACCATATACATTTGCTTTAGAAGAGTTAAAAACTAAATTTGAAATTATGAACCGGGAAGCTCAATTTCTAGAGGATTACAACCCGTTTGAACATATAAAAACAAGACTAAAACAACCTGAAAGTATTATTAAAAAACTAGAGCGCAAAAGCTTATTACCAACAGTTGAAAACGCTCAAACACATTTACAAGATATTATTGGTATTCGTATTACATGTTGCTTCGTAGAAGATATCTATCATTTGAAAGAAGTCATTCAAAAACGCGAAGATATGGAAGTCATAGAAGTAAAAGATTATATCGCTAACCCAAAACGAAACGGATATAAAAGTTTACACATGATTATTAAATACCCTTTATCACTAAATTCTGGTACAAAAGATGTATTTGCAGAAATTCAGTTACGTACACTAGCAATGGACTTTTGGGCAAGTTTAGAACACAAACTTTATTATAAATATGAAGGGAAAATACCGGAGTATTTAAAAGATGAACTACATGATGCAGCAATGAAAGCTGAAGATCTTGATAATAAAATGGCCACAATCCGTCAAGATATTGATGATATTGAGGCATGCTCAAATCAAATTATGCTACCACTATAAAAAAAGGTTCTCGCCAATGAGAACCTTTTTTCTACCATTTTGGGAAGTACGACTCCTACACTTATTAAAGTTTCACGTTATTTTTTCTCTATTGTTCGAACCTCTTCAATCTTCCATTTATCCTCTTCTTTTCCAAGGGCATACTGTACTTTCTTTTGAAGAGTGATACTGTCGTCTACTTCCTTTTCTTTCGTTTCAACAATAACATACCCTACTTTACTAACTTTCATATCTATATGTTCCAATTCAATTTTCTTATTTCCCTTTTGAAATGCGGCTTCTTTTTGTGTTTTTAAGTCTTCAGCACTAGGCATCTTCTTTGAAAATAACTCCATATGTTCTGCAAGATTTTTTTCATTCGTCGTTCGCACAAATGTATGAATAACATCTTGAATAGATCTCTCTTCTTCTTTTGTTATTTGTACCTTTTCCTCAGTTTTTTTAGTAGTAGATTTTTGTTCTACATTATTCTCTTCTTGTTGACATCCAACTAGTAATACTACAAATACTAAAAGGAATCTTAATTTCCTAAATAAATTTTTCATATTCCCAACTCCTAAAAAGAAAAGTGAGGCATTTCGCCTCACTTTCGCTCTTAATTAGCGTCTTCCTTTATTCGGATCGCCGCCGCCAACAATATCAAAGACACGTTTCGCTATATTTGTATTCTCTTGAACGCCAGAGAACAAGTATTTACCTGGACCAAATGCATATACGTTCACATCTTCCCCTGTATGTCCACCCGTTGTCCAGCCTGTAACCGAGCGCTTATTGAAAATATCTTCAATTGCATTATCAATCTTTGTTACATCTTTTGAAGGAGCTATATCATTTACAGCTTGAATTTCTTCTGGAGTTAATTGTAAATCAATATACTTTTTCAATGTTTCTTCTACATTTGCACCTTTTGCAATCTCATTTGCCATAAAGTCTGGTGTACGCTTTGCAGCTTTAATTGGATCTACTTTAAAGTTATACTCACCATTGGCACCTAAAGATAATCCACCAGTAGCGTGATCTGCCGTTGCAACAACTAACGTATTTTTATCTTTTTTCGCAAACTCAATCGCTGCTTTGAAAGCTTTTTCGAAGTCTTCCATTTCACTCATTGCACCAACAATATCATTATCATGTCCAGCCCAGTCGATTTGACTTCCTTCCACCATTAAGAAGAAACCATTTTTATTTTTGTTCAAACGCTCAATTGCTGCATTAGTCATTTCTTCTAATGAAGGTGTTTTCTCATTACGGTCAATCATTTTATCTAATCCACCTGGTGCAAATAAACCAAGAATTTGATCATTTTTATCATTTAACAATTGATCTCGATCCGTTACATAGCTATAACCAGATTTCTTGAACTCTTCTGTAAGATTACGATCTTTTCTAACAAAGTTCTTTACGCCGCCGCCAAGCATAACATCTACTTTATGCTTCCCTTTAATTTTCTCATCAAAATAATCATTTGCAATTGCGTCCATATTCTTACGGCTAATGTCATGCGCACCGAAAGCAGCTGGTGTTGCATGTGTAATTTCAGAAGTTGCAACGAGTCCCGTTGATTTCCCTTTTTCTTTCGCTTGCTCAAGAACTGTTTTCACTTCCGCTTTATCATTATCAACTGCAATTGCAGCATTATATGTTTTAATCCCTGCTGACATAGCTGTTGCTGCCGATGCAGAGTCTGTAATATTTTCATGTTCATCTTCTGGGTATGTTTTTTGTGTTCCTACAAGATGCTTATCAAATTCTGTAGATTCCATTTCAAAGGTTTTTGGATTATCTTTCATATAACGGTGAGCCGTCATATATGAAGGGCCCATACCATCCCCAATTAATACGATAACATTTTTAATCTTTGCATTGCTTCCGTTCTCATCTGCATTAACCTCACTAGAACGAGTAAAATTCCATGTTGCTACCGAAGTAACTGCTAATGATGCCACAACTGCAAATGGCCATGCTTTTTTCACAAACTTTTTCACTGTCTTGTCCCCCTAATTAGGTTATTCATTTCCCACTATCAAATTTAATGGAAGACTATTAAGAGAAAATTAGCTGTATGTAAATTTTTTGTTAACTTATGTAAATATCAGTTATAATTTGTATAACTTTGTCTTTTTGTATCAATCATCTCGCCCTTTACAATTTAAATATAAACAAGTTGGATTTCATTTAACGTAAATCTCTTTTTTTACATTTTGACTCTATTTTTATGAAAATAAATAGAAATGCGGTGAGCCTTTATGAAAATAGTAAAGCTAAATGAGTCTTTTATTTTTGAATTACTTAATCTTTGCAAATCTGTTGGATGGTTACACGATGAAATTTTTATGAAAAAACAATTCGAAATGTATCTTTCTATCGGCACACTTGTAGGTTACATTCATGAAAACAAACTCATTGCGACTGGAGGAGTATTTCCCTTTCCAAGTAACTTCGCTTCCATTGGTATGTTAATCGTTCACCCTAATTTTCAAGGACGCGGATTAGGGCGCATGTTGCTAAATCATTGCTTGGAACAAATTCATCCAAAACAACCCATTGCACTTATTGCGACAAAAGCTGGCGAACCTCTATACACATCATGTGGATTTCAAACAGCAACAACGATTCATCGTTTTGAAAAGCAGACTATTAAGACGTATCCTTCTCACTTACAACAAGTACAAGAAGAAGACCTTATATCTCTTACTTCTCTGGATCAAATTGCAACTGGTATGAATCGTTCTCTACTTTACTCTTTGCTATTACCAAGGGCCGTATACTCTTTTAAAATTGAAAGAAATAACTGTATAGAAGCTTTTTCATTATGCATACAAAAGGGCAATATATTATGTATCAATCCACTTATCGCCAAGCAAGAAGAAGATGCTATCCAATTATTAAAAAAGATATGTGAATGTTGGAATGGTATAGTACGAATTGATGTTCCACACTCACAATTTACATTTCGTCAATTTCTTCAAACAGAAAATTTCCAAGAAACGCTCCTTTCACCTCTTATGATAAAAAATGGTAGCCAACTTCCTGGAAATCGTAATATGCTATTTGCTATGATAGATACAGCGTTATGTTAGAAAGGAGACACCTAATTGAAGCGATTTAGCTATTTTATGGTAGGTTGTCTTACTCTTACACTATTAGTAGGATGTAGTGCAGCAGAAAAGCCAGTAGAACAAGTAAAACAAGTTAAAAATACAATTACAGCGAAACTAGCTACCGAGGAAAAAATGGTAGAAATAGATGGTCAAACCATTTACTTTAAAAAGATTGGTAATGAAAAACCACCTTTACTTATGATTCATGGCTTTGGAGGGTCATCAGATGGTTTTCAAAAGATTTACTCCGATTTAGCAAAAGATCATACAATTATTTCTGTAGATGCTTTAGGATTCGGGCGCTCATCTAAGCCAATGGATTTTTATTATTCTTTTCCAACTCATGCAAATTTGTATTATAAATTAATGAAAAAACTAGGGTATGATTCATTCGCAATACTGGGGCATTCCATGGGGGGAGAAATTTCTCTAAATTTAACATATTTATATCCTGAAGCAGTTACTCACCTTATTTTAACTGATGCTACAGGTGGTCCTCATACATTCGTTACTAAACAAGGCTCACCAAAACCACAATTGCCGACTGATTTAAATGCCGTTTCTTCTATTACTGATTATGATGAGAGCAAAGTGAAATTCAAACGTAACGATGAAGAGCATTATAACAAAATGAAACTATGGCCTAGACGTCTTAAAATTAATGCGAATGAAATGAAACAGCCGACTTTAATTATATGGGGCAGAAATGATAGTAGCGTTTCTTGGAAAGAAGGAGAAACGTATCATCAATTCTTAAAAAATAGCACTTTACATATTATTGAAAAAGGTTATCATGCACCATTTCGCCAAGAACCACAAGAATTTGTCGGGTATGTACAAGACTTCTTTAAGAACAATCCGATCAAAGTTGAAAAATAACATAAACGGGTATCTCATTTTGAGATACCCGTTTTCATATATTAAGCAGCTTGCTTTTGGCGTTTTTGAGTTTTTGATCCTAATACTTTCGGGATAACAAAGCCATCCATTCCAAATTTCCCAGCGTTCATACCGGCAACAAGAACAAACATAGATAAGATAACCATCTCAGGGTTCACACCAATTGACCCACTAAACATATAGGAAAAGTTCATTACAAGACCAAAAAAGACCGCTGTTTTTGTTAAACAGCCTACAATTAAACCAATTCCGACTAAAATTTCTCCCCATGTTACAAGCGTATTAAACAAATCTACATTTGGAATTGCAAATTCTTGTAAGAATGATGCCCACCAAGATTGAACAGCCGGTTGTGCACCTTTAGATTTTTCAATTGCGCCTTGCAAATAACCTGTTGCATCGAATCCTTTTCCTTGTAGTTTACCGATTCCAGCCATTAACCATGTGTAACCAAGATATACTCGAATTACTGCTAATACAAAAGAAACTGCTTTGTTTTCTCTTAAAAATTGAATAACCATATCTTCCTCCTAAAGTTGTAATTAAGTTAGTTACAGTTAATATAATAACATTAGTTACTCATTTTTCAAACGTTAATTATGAATAATTCATGACATGTGTATGAAACATTAAAAACTAACGTTTATATAGTAACTTTTATTACCTGTAAAAACTTGAACATATCATACCACAGGTGATAATCATTTTCATTGAAAAAAATGTAAAAAAATTGTGAGTTAAATGTGAAACACGTTTATTCGAATATAGAATAAACGTGTTTCATACTAATTATAGAATCGAAATGTATGTGTCTCCTCATCAATTAAACTCGCTTCTTGAAAGGCTTCTTCTAACGTTTTCCCATGGTTAATAACCCCATAAAATAAGCGTATAGTAAACATAAGTGCTGCATTTCCATCTACATAATCAATCGATCCAATATATGATTTCGCACCACTATGTAAAAAAGATTTTGCTAGATTTTGCTCCCCTAACGTGCACCCGCTATTTACAATATGTGTATTATGCAATTTTGCATATTTATAAATTTCTTCTGTACCAAAATACCCTCTCGGTTCATCTTGTTCATATACTTCTTCGCCTAACTCTTCCATGACAAACTTCCCTTCTTCACCATGAAAGCAAAAAATAATATAATTAATATCGTTAAATAAGTTCTTTCCAGAAAGAACTTCCACAAAATCTTTCGGTCTACCAATCCAATATGTCACAACCCTTGCACCAAAATATTCAAGAGATGCTCGGATTGATTGCGCCTCTAAATCCGAATTAAAACCAACTACTAATGCAATATTCAACATACAACCCCCATCCTATAATCAGCCCTTATCAATCAGAATTTTATGGGATAAATCCATTTCATATATGCCCGTTTCTTTCAAAAAATCTGATCTAGTTAAAACGACTTTCTGTAAATATTGCCTATATGCTGTAATTGTTCCATCGTGAGATACAATGCAAATTCTTTCAGCACCCAGTTCATAACACCAAAGAAGAAATTTATCTACTATTTGCTGAAAACTATTCTCTGAAATAGTGTTTATACCTTCCTTCCATAACTGATTATTTGAGCTTTTCTCTATCGAAAAATGCGGAAATAACTTTGTTATCATTCCCTGATCTACTATATAATCGCACGGTAATGTTCTCGCTTCTTCTCGATAAGGAAAAATACGCGGAGATACATATGGATGAACGATTTTTTGACAAGCAACTTTCGCACTCCATATTGTCGCCGTTTGCAAAGTTCTAAGTGTAGGACTAGCAATTAATATATCCGCCTCTTGTAATGGCACATTGCATTGAAGTAATTTAGCCTGATTCCTTCCTTCATCCGTCAATGGCGGATGAAGCACTTTTAAACTTGATGGCAAATCCCTTGTATGTTCTCCTTCCCCGTGCCGAACAAAGACGATTTTCATCCCCTTCCTCCTCTCATTATGAAATCCTCTTACATATTTCTTCCCTATCTCATACTTTATTCCTGCTATATGAAAACCAATATGTAAAAAACATTTGACATGAAACTTTGTAAAATATTACAATATTATATGTAAAAAACTTTTTACATATAAAGGAGAATTACATATATGAAATGGATAATTGTCTTTATTGGAATGATTGTATGGGGATATATAAACGGCTTCTTTAGTAGTGATAAAACTGCTAATCCTTGGATTACAGATGATGAACGTGAAACAAAAATTAAGCAAAAAGCAATTACGGCAAGCTGGTCCGGTGTTTTTATGTTTTGTACCATTAGCCTCTTAAATAAATGGTTAGGTTTAAGCACAAACGATAAATCACCGTACTTACCAGACACTATCGCAGCTATTTTAAAAGAAAATGTAGAGTTACAAGTTTTACTCATGCTATTTGTTATGTATGGAATATTTTACTTACATTATCGAAGAAAATTAAGTGCCTAACTTCTAACTCATGATTATCCTCCTAAATGGTTATAGTAATCATGACAAAATGAAAGGAGAGATATAAACATGAGTAACTCGAATGAATTTTTAGATACACTACATGAAAAACAAGCAAAAGATGAACAAAATAGAAAACGTCAAGGGAACGGAAACCCAGCGAAAAAGAAGCCAAATAAAACACATAAATAACAGTAAAAAACTGCCTAAAACGATCTTTTAGGCAGTTTTTTATTCTTCTTTCACCGAGATAACATTTTCCCAATTCCATTTCTCATAATACCACTCTGGTATATCTACATTTTCAATCCACTTTTTTTCATGTTTTCCATCACTATGAGCTATCCATATATTAGCTTTCTTACGATCTGAACGTATCCATATTAATTGATTGCTCTTCTTCATGAAAATTGGATGATAATCGCCTTGCTTATTAGATGACTTTGTAATTTGATATTGTTTATCGCTTGTGCTATTTATCTCATATAAAGATGGGAATGGCCTTTTTTCTGGCAGAGTTTCAAACCCTGCCTCTTTTGCTCGTGAAACGATAATTACTCTATCGTTCTTCCATACAAAATCCCAATCAACATATCCTTTCGGCGTAAATATGTTCTGCTGAAGTGCTGGCAATTCCTTTACTTTTAAATGTTTATTTTCTAATGCAACTCTTCCGCTCCCTTCAATATAAGCTAATATATTTTTTGATGGTGCCCATTGAAACCATTGTGCGTTTAATAACATTTGATCTACTTTTTCAAACCGACTGCCGTCTGCACGAACTAAGCAAAGCGTATTACTATCAGCTGACCATGAAGCTGTCGGTACTGCTAAAAATGAAATCCACTTTTGATCTGGTGACCACTTAAAGCCACTTGCTACTAGCGCTAGGAAATCATCGTGTTCATTTGGCAATGCATACAAATGCTTCATTTTGTGAGGATTCATATGTGCATCTTTTTGCACTTCATATAGCTGAGCCCCTGTCCATCCTGTTGGAAGTAAGTGCGCTTCAGAGGATACAAGAAAGTTCTTTCCATCGGGGTACCATGCATAATCCCCTACACCAGCCGATACATTTTCAAAATCTGCATTCTTTTTTTCTACATCAAATGTATGTAATGTACCTGTAAATATAAATGCAATTATATTTTCTGTTGGTGACCATTGATAATTCGATGCTTCTGAGTGAAACGGCGTAACTTTCTTTCCATCTTTCAGCCGATATAACTCAAGAATATTTTGTTTCTCCCCTTTTACATATGCCAGCCATTCTCCATCATGTGACCACTTTGGCCCTGTTATGTTCTCTCCTTTTGTAAGTTGTTTTTCTTTCCCATCAACTTTAATCCAAAGGTTATGATGACGAATAAAAGCAACTTTCACACTATTATTTTCTGCGCTAGTAATAGCGATAGAACATAAAAACATAAACAACACTACACTACTACTTACTATTAGCCTTTTCATACCATCACTCCATTTCCCTCATAGCATTCCTCACTTTCTTCCTACAATATGTGAAAAATATCGATTCGACATAATCAGAAAAAATTCCCCAAGAAATTTTCAATTCATAGAGGATTGGTATGAATTATGTCGAAAGTATAGTTTAGCCAACATTTATATGTATAAGTTCTAACTAAAATGTAAGATTATATTTCTGAATATTGGCACTTTTTATTAGGGGGAGTATCAATGAAAAAAACTACATCTACACTATTAAGCATGGCGCTTGTCTTTTCTAGTTTTGGAGCTTTAAGCGCTCATGCTGAATCACTACAAAAGGAGAAGCAATTTAGTCCACAATTAAAAACAACGATTGAACAGTGGGGAGAACATAAAATTGCTCAAAATGTTGAAACGAAAACAACAAAAGAAATATCAGTAATTGTAGAATTGCAACATGCACCTCTCGCTGCTCAAAGTAATATTCAGCATGCTCCAGATTTACAAAATAGTAATGCGCAGTCTTATCATGCTGAGCTCAAAAAAGCACAAGAAGATACGACTAAGAAAATAAAAGAAAAAGCACCTGGTGCAAAAATTAAAGAAGTGTATAATACGTTATTTTCCGGATTCTCTATTTCAGTTCCTGGAGATCAAATTACCTCTCTTGCCTCTTTACCTGAAGTAAAAGCAGTCTATCCGAACTTAACATATAAATTGCATGAAACATCAAAAAGTACTACTAACGAAGAAGCACCAAATATCGGTGGACCGACAATTGGTGCACCTGAAGCGTGGAATTTAAAAGATCCATCTGGCAAACCGCTTGATGGAAAAGGCATGAAAGTAGCCATTATCGACTCTGGCGTAGACTATACACACCCTGACTTAAAGGCAAATTATATCGGTGGATATGACACGGTTGATGAAGATAGCGATCCAATGGATGGTAACGTACATGGTACTCATGTAGCTGGAATTATTGCTGGTAACGGAAAAATTAAAGGCGTTGCTCCAAACGCTTCTATTCTAGCCTATCGTGTAATGAATGACGGTGGAACTGGTACAACAGATGATATTATCCAAGGGATTGAGCGAGCGATTCAAGATGGTGCGGATGTGTTAAACCTCTCCCTTGGGCAGGATTTAAATGTACCTGATCAGCCTGTAACATTAACGTTAGAACGAGCAGCGAAACTTGGTGTTACTACTGTCGTTTCAAATGGAAATGACGGACCAAAACCTTGGTCTGTTGATGCTCCCGGTAACGCAAGTAGTGTCATTTCTGTTGGAGCATCTACGGTTTCTATCCCGTTTCCAACATTCCAAGTAGCTGGTTCCAGCAAAACATATCAAGGGTTACCGTTATCAAAATCCGATTTTCCAATAGGAAATGATTCCCCTCTTGTATACGTTGGTTATGGCAATCCAAGTGATTATGCAAAACAAGATGTGAAAGGGAAATTCGCACTTATTTTACAAGGTACTTCTAGTACATTAGTAAAAGCAGAACAAGCGAAGCAAGCTGGGGCACTTGGTGTGTTATTAATCTCTAGCGAAAAAGAAATTAATATGATGCCGGAATATTTTTCACGTGAACATCTAGCTGTCCCAGTAATGCAATTATCAAATACAAATGGGGAAGAATTAAAAACTTTAATTACAAAACGAAAGAAAAATATAAAAATTGGACAACCAAAGCAAACAGAACTTATCGGTAACTTTAGTTCAAGAGGACCATCACAAGGAAGTTGGCTAATAAAGCCTGATGTTGTTGCACCTGGAGTACAAATTACTAGTACAGTACCGCGAGGCGGCTATGAATCGCATAACGGAACAAGTATGGCTGCTCCGCAAGTAGCTGGAGCAGTTGCCCTCTTGCGTCAAATGCATCCTGATTGGACGACAGAACAATTGAAAGCGGCTCTTGCTAACAATGCAAAAACATTACATGATGTCAATGAAAATACATACCCTGTTATGGCACAAGGATCAGGTTTAATTAACATTCCGAAAGCAGCTCAAACAAATGTATTAGTAAAACCTAACAATGTCAGCTTTGGTCTTATTAAGCCAAATAGCGGAAAAGTAAAACTGACGCAAAATGTTACATTACAAAACCTTTCTAGTAAAAAGAAAAGTTTTTCAACTCGTGTGGAATTACTAGATGCAAACACAAACACAAAAGTAAGAGCTTCTGTCCCTTCATCGATTAGCATACAACCAAATAGTAGTACCGAAAAACCATTTACTATCAATGTAGATAGCTCACTACCACAAGGTGTGTATACTGGAAATGTATATGTAAAAGAACAAGGGGCAAAAGAAGAAATTCGAATTCCATTCACATTTAGTATCGATCCTAAAGATTATAAACGTATCGATGGACTTGAAATTATTAATTCTACTTTTAGCCCAAATGGCGACCACGTACTAGATGATAATCTCATCAACTACTATTTAGTTGCGCCTGTGGATGATGTCACATTGCATGCAAATTTAGTTACGAAAGAACGTGTAACGTATCAAGGGATTATCCATCAAGCTAAAAATGCAACTCCTGGATACAAACCTTTCAAATGGAATGGTACAAAAGCCGATGGCACTCCTTTAGCTGACGGGCTATATCAAATCGAAGCAGTTGCTTCTAATTCTGGCGGAGAAACAAAACAAACAGCTGCTGTATTTCTTGATCGAACTGCACCTAAGTTAACATACGAAGTTGACCAAGAAAATCTCGTAATTAAAGGAAAGGTTGATGATATTCTACTAGATTGGATGTCAGAATCTGGTTGGATAGCACCTGGTATTCCAGTGAGAATGCAATATGAAATTAATGGAAATGGTGTATGGGACCAGGCATTCCTGAACCCTTGGGAGAAAAGCTATGACATTTATTTCGATCGTACTCAATTACAAGAAGGAAAAAATACTATTCACATTGTAGCAACTGATGCAGCTGGCAATACCTCTAATTTAACTGTTAATTTAGAAGTGAAATAAAGTGAAACTTTAATCAGTGGAGATTTCGTTCATCCCCACTGATTATTAGCCTTCACCAATCGGGAGTTACGGGCAGTTAATCTCCCCTCTCACTTCTTTACTCCAACCGAATTTTGAGGTAGGAATTTTACTGCTCATTAACACGGGATAAAAAATTTTTGTTGACAATTTTTTTAATATAGTTTTATAATACAAAACATAGTTTAGTTGAACGAATTATATATCGGCTTTGAAGGAATACTAGTAGCGACTTATATCACTGTCTCAGAGAACTGATGGTTGGTGCGAATCAGTACATATACAAGCGTGAATTACAATTCTGGAGCTTCTTTCCCGTAATGCTTTTTATGCATGAAGAGAAAGACGGATCTTTCCGTTATCGTAAAGTGAGTGGTAAACAATTAGTTGTTTACAAATAGGGTGGTACCGCGATTTTTATCGTCCCTATCGGATTTTCCGATAGGGACTTTTTTGCGTCCATCCTCTTACACAATTTCATATATACGCGTTGAAAGAATCGCAGTAGTATCTTATATCCCTGTTACAGAGAGCTAATGGTCGGTGGAAATTAGCACATATATAAGTATGAATTACAATTCTGGAGCTTCTTTTTCGTAGTGCTTTTATGCATGAAGGAAAAGACGGAATTTTTCCGTTATCATTAATTGAGATGTAAGTATATTTTCACTTACAAATAGGGTGGTACCGCGATTCTTTCGCCCCTATCGGACTTTCCGATAGGGGCTTTTTCTATTTCTCACAGAAACAGATGTTAAATAATTCCGAATCTTATGATAAAATTTTATAAGCGCTTACAAAAATGAAAGGAGGTGATACAAGCTATACGAAATCGATATTCAATTTTATTGAAAAAAAGGAGGATGTCTAAATGACAAAGAAAACAGAAATTCCATCACATTTAAAACCATTCGTATCCACACAACATTATGATCAATACACACCGGTGAATCACGCTGTGTGGCGTTATATTATGAGACAAAATCATAGCTTCTTAAAAGACGTTGCTCATCCAGCCTATGTGAACGGACTACAATCATCTGGTATTAATATAGATTCAATTCCAAAAGTAGAAGAAATGAATGAGTGTTTGGCACCAAGTGGCTGGGGTGCTGTAACGATTGACGGACTTATTCCCGGCGTAGCATTCTTCGATTTCCAAGGACACGGATTACTACCAATCGCAACAGATATTCGGAAAGTAGAAAATATCGAGTACACACCAGCGCCAGATATCGTACACGAAGCCGCAGGACACGCACCGATTTTACTTGATCCTACATATGCAAAATATGTGAAACGTTTTGGGCAAATTGGTGCAAAAGCTTTCTCTACAAAAGAAGAACATGATGCATTTGAAGCTGTTCGTACATTAACGATAGTAAAAGAAAGCCCTACTTCTACTCCTGATGAAGTTAAGGCTGCTGAAAATGCTGTAATTGAAAAACAAAACTTAGTTTCTGGTTTATCAGAAGCTGAACAAATTTCACGTCTTTTCTGGTGGACAGTAGAATATGGATTGATTGGAAATATAGATGATCCAAAAATATATGGTGCTGGTCTCCTTTCTTCTGTTGGCGAAAGCAAACATTGCTTAACAGACGCTGTAGAAAAAGTTCCATTTTCTATCGAAGCATGTACAGGGACAACTTATGACGTAACAAAAATGCAACCACAACTATTCGTTTGCAAGTCCTTTGAAGAATTAACAGATGCGCTTGAAACATTTTCTAAAACAATGGCCTTTAAAACAGGTGGAAAAGAAGGTTTAGAAAAAGCAATTCGCTCTGAGAACTATGCAACAGCTGAGCTAAATAGCGGATTACAAATTACAGGTACATTTAGCGAGACAATTGAAAACGATGCAGGTGAATTAATTTACATGCGAACAAATTCGCCAACGGCATTAGCACTTCATAATAAACAGTTAGCGAATCATTCTACTTCTGTACACAGTGACGGATTTGGAACACCAATTGGATTACTCACTGAAAATATTGCATTAGAAAATTGTACAGACGAACAACTACAATCATTAGGAATTACAATTGGAACTATCGCTGAGTTTACTTTTGCAAGTGGTATTCATGTAAAAGGAACAGTAACAGATATTGTAAAAAACGATAAGAAAATTGCTCTTATTTCCTTTATCGATTGCACAGTTACTTATAACGCCCGCGTTTTATTTGATGCTTCATGGGGCGCATTTGATATGGCTGTTGGCTCACAAATCACTTCAGTATTCCCAGGTGCCGCAGATGCAGCAGCATTTTTCCCAATGGATGAAGAAGTTCAAGAAATTCCTGCTCCACTTGTACTGAATGAACTTGAACGTATGTATCAAACAGTTCGAGATATTCGAAGTGAGGGGATTTTACACGAAGCGCATATCGATCAATTAGTAGCAATTCAAGAAGTATTAAATAAATTTTATGCGAAAGAATGGTTGCTGCGCCTTGAAGTATTAGAGTTACTTTTAGAGCATAACAAAGGGCATGAAACATCTGCAGCATTACTACATCAACTTTCTACTTTCACAACTGACGAAGCTGTAACACGCCTTATTAACAATGGTCTTGCGTTACTTCCAGTAAAGGATGTGAAAAATGATGCTAAGATTAACTGAAGAAGAAGTTCACGAGGAATTATTGAAGGTAGATAAATGGATGGTAAAAGATGAGAAATGGATTGAACGAAAATATATGTTTTCCGACTACTTAAAAGGAGTCGAATTTGTCTCTGAAGCCGCCAAACTATCAGAAGAACATAATCACCATCCATTTATCCTTATCCAGTATAAAGCAGTTATTATTACTTTGTCATCTTGGAATGCAAAAGGTTTAACGAAACTAGATTTTGAGCTTGCAAAACAATTTGATGAACTATTTTTACAAAACGAAAACGCAATTATAAGAAAATAAAAAAGAGAAGCCTTTTTAGGCTTCTCCTTTTATTTTGAAATGGATACAATGTCCAAATGGATCCTCGACTTGTAATATTCCATCTTTGTACGTAGCAATCTTGCCAATATTTTTTAAGCTTTCACATACTTGCTCTTTTTGTTTTTCATCCGCTAGTACAATTGTGAAATATTTTAAACCAACAGAACCTGGCATTTGCGGTGGTACCCCTTCACCTTGCCACGTATTTAAACCGATATGGTGATGATAACCACCTGCTGATACGAACAACGCTCCATTACGAGCTGGGATCGTTACTTCAAAACCAAGACCATCAACATAGAAACGTTTCGCTTCCTCTAAATCAGCTACATGGAAATGAATATGCCCCATCACAGTACCAGCTGGAAAGCCATTCCATGTACTTCCTTGCTGTAATAATTCTTCACCAGCTAACGGGTTACTAACAAATGGGAGTTCTCCATTCTCATCACGCCAAACTTCTTTTTGTCGATCATGATAAATTTCAATCCCGTTTCCATCTGGATCAGCTAAATAAAGAGCTTCACTAAAGTAATGATCGGCTCCGCCATGTAGTGGATATACCATCTCTACAAGATGACGAAGAACATTCGCTAAATCCTGCCTACTTGGTAATAAAATTGCGTAATGATATAATCCTGTTCTTCCTCTTTGTTTCGGAAAAGCTTCTTTCTTTTCTTCAATGATAAGAAGTGGTTCATCATTTTCATTCCCAAATGTAACGACTGCTTCTTCTTCTTTTAGCACCTTCATACTTAGTACTTCCGTATAAAACTCTAGTGATTTCTTTACATTAGATACGTATAAATGAACAACATCAAGTGTTGTATCGGGATGAAGTTGAAAACTCATCTTGTTAGCCCCCCCATTTAAATTAGTTCTTCTTTGACATTTTTTCTTTTAAGAAATTATCTACAAAACCATCAGCTTTTGCAACAAATAAATATGCACCCATTGCTAATAATGCAAGTTCTAATTCGAAACCAGGATTTTTTCCATCTCCCAATAAACCAGCTGACCATTTCACTTTTACGATTGCTCCAACCATAACAAGTGCAAATAATAATCCAATATATCTTACACCTAAACCTAGAATTAATAATAGGCCTCCAACTAATTCAAATGTTGCTACACCGTATGCAAGTCCTCCTGGTAAACCAATGCTTGTAAACCACCCTGCAATATTGTCAATTCCTGATTGGAATTTTGTTAAACCGTGCATGAAGAATGTTACCCCTAACACGATACGAATAATTAAGTTACCAATATGTTGATTCATTTCTTTCTCTCCTTTATAGTTTTCTTATACAAAACTTTTATTCACATTACAAAACATACACTAATTTTTTTTATTCGTCAATTCATTTTCACTGGGAAAAAATATATTTTTTTTGCTATGATACAAATAGTTGTTTACAAAAAGGAGCTTGATTTTATGAATATTGGTTCTGCAATACGTGAAATTCGTCAACGTAGGGGCATAACAATCGCACAAATTTGTGAGGGAACAGGTCTTTCTAAAGGATTTATGAGTCAGGTTGAAAATAATAAAACATCACCATCTATCTCAACTTTAGAAACGATCTCCAATTTTTTAAACGTTCCCCTTCCCTATTTATTGTTAGAGCAAAAAGATCGATTAAAAATTGTCAAAAAAGAAGAACGGAAATACAGTGTATACGGCAAAGATGAGCAAAGAATTGAACATGTTGCGGAGCAAGGGGGCCTTCGCCTATCTTTAGTAGAAATCCCTACTGGATTCCCGAAAGAAAATTCACCAAATGCCCATGAAGGGGAAGAATGTCACCTTGTATTACGCGGAAAATTAGAAGTTCAGCACGGTGAAGATATTGCAATTGTAGAAGAAGGTGATTCTTTCTCATGGAATGCATGCGTTCCTCATATTGTTCGTAATATAGGAGAAGAAACTGCATTATTACTCATCTCTAGTTATGCGGAAAATCGAAAACGTGTTTATTAAATAATAAAAAAAAAGAAGCCTGTTAAACAGGCTTCTTTTTTATCCCCTTATAATTCCATAACTTGTCCCAACTAGTACAGTCTTTTCATGCTGATTGCGATAAACTGACTCGATTGAAACTTTTTTATAGCCTTCCATTTGCTCAACATTTGTTAAAGTTAGTTCACAAGTGATCGTATCTCCTGTGAAAACTGGTCTAATAAACTCACTTACTAATTCTCTTGCTATGTAATGTAACTCTTCTCCCACTTTCGTTCCAATGCTAGCAGTCAATAAACCATGAACCATTAATCTTCCATTTTCATCGTATTCCACATGGTGTCTACCTTTATCACCGGTAATATTTGCAAAATCAAAAACTTCTTCCTCAGTAAATCTTCTTTCATATTTAAATACATCCCCAGCTTTTACACTCATTTTTATCCCCCTAATAATAAACAGAATTTTCTTTTATTTTATCATAAAACGAGCCTCAATCCATTCTCTATTATCAAAAGTCTCAAAATTACCTCGCTATACTTTTTTACTTTCCATTCATTTATCGGTGACCATCTCTTTTCGCGACTTGGTATCCATAATACGCACATGTTCCATTTCTCGATAGCTCTCTAACTTCAAATCCACAACTTCTATAAAAATCAAAATTGTTCGCTGATGTATGCGCAAACCAATCACCGTGGGGAAGTTTTTGCAGGCAAAGAGCTACAAGCTTCTTACCTAATCCCTTCCCTCTATATTCACACTTCACAACTAAATTTACTATGTTCGCAATCATAATTCCATCAGAAATGACTCTAACCATCGCAATCATCTCTTCCTCATCCCAAATTGTGAAAGCCCATGTTGAATTTTCGAATGCTATCGTAAATTTTTCAAATTGCCAAGAAGGGATATTATCATTACTCCAACCGGCATCTTCAAATAAAGCTTTAATTGCATATGCTGGTACACTACTCGTTCCCTCACGAATAATAAGTCCATTATGATAAATGTACATGTAACCCCTCCCTTTATTTTCATATACCATTCTTCAAAAAATGCAATTTACCTTTAAAAAAGTAATTTTTTCATCCAACACGCTTAATAGAATAAACTAGAGCATCGATTCCATGAAATGACGTTGTTTTCTCGTAGCTGAGCCCAGTTTTTCTAGCAACAAATATTGAGGCAGGATGATTCGGATTAATAAGAGAAATTAATTTATTCATTCGTAATGCTTGGAAACCATAGTCACGAAATGCTGCCGCCGCTTCTTTTGCATACCCTTTTCCCCAATACTGAGGAAGTAACCAATAACCAATTTCAATTTCCTCTTTTCCATCTATTTTCTGCTTTACCAGCCCTGCATGACCAATTCTTGTTCCCGTTTCCTTTTCAATCAATACAAATAAACCGAGACCGTTTTTATAGCTAGGAATCACCCATTCCTCCAGACTTTTTTTACACTGCATATATGTTTTTAATGTCCCATTTCCAATATAACGCATTACCTTCTCGTTCCCCCATAGTGAAGCGTAGAACTGTAAATCATCCATTGTATATTTGCGAATTTGTAAACGTTCTGTATGAAACATGCTGGCACTCCTTTCCACTAATTTATTCTTCATTTCACGATCATGTTTTGTATGTATACGGTATGTTACTATTTATTATAAAGTGAAACTTTAATCAGTGGGGAATTTTGTTCACCCCACTGATTATTAGCCTTTACCAATCGGACGTTTACGGGCAGTGGATCTCCCGTCTAACTTCTTTGCTTTAACTGAATTTTTAGGCAAGAGTCTTACTGCCTGGAAAATAGCGGGATAAATGAACCAACGATAAAATACACAATATTCATTCCAAATAACTAAAAAAAGCAGTAGACAAATATTGTCCACTGCATCCATATCATAACTAGCATAAAGAAAACTACAATTGAGGGGGGTGTAGGATTTTCAAATATACTAGATACTTATCCCGTTCTAACGGGCGGTAAACTTTCCAATTGTTTCAAGTGAAAAGTTTACCGCTCATAAGAACTTCCTTCGTTCATTAAGATAGTATTGCTAGATAATCATATACACGCTTAGATTTCTCTCCACCCATTCGTGCATGTTGAAGAAGAGAAATACCATGAGGGCCAGATGCACGCAATGCTTCTGGTTGAGCTACTAAAATAGCTTGTACAACTTCTAATTCACCAAGCATAGCTGCTGCAAAAATATCCATCCGAGCACCCTTTTCTAGTAAATAAAGAGCAATATCTTTACGACCTACATGTGCCGATGCGCCTAACGCACTTTCCCAATCTGATCCACCCCAATTATAAGAAGCGTGAAGTAAGCTTGGTGATTCAACCAATAGCTCTTGTACTTTCTCTAAATCCCCGTGAGCTGCCATAACAAATTCTCTTACTAATTCAGTGGTAATACGCTCTTCTGTTTGCATCGCTCTTCTCCCCTTTTAGAAATTCGTTTCGGTGTAAAAAAATGCTTGTCACTTCCCTGAAAAATATCTACATCTATGCCAAATACATGTTGAAACATTTCATGGCATAGTACTTCTTCTGGTATACCATCATACTGAATCTTTCCTCGCTTTAATACAAGTAAACGATCACTATATTGAGCAGCTTGGTTAATGTCATGTAAAACCATTATAATTGTCATTCCAAACTCCTCATTTAATCGTTTCACAAGTTCCATTACTTCCAACTGGTGAACGATATCTAAAAAGGTTGTTGGTTCATCCAATAATAAGACATTTGTACGTTGCGCTAGCGTCATCGCAATCCAAGCACGTTGCCGTTCCCCTCCTGATAAAGAATGTAAAAGACGATATTCATACCCTTCAAGATTTGTAACAGACAATGCCCAATCAACAATTTCTTCATCTTCTTTATTTAAGCGGCTACTCCATGATTTATGTGGACCTCTTCCGAACTCAATTAGTTCTTTCACTGTTAAGTCTAATTGATGATCATGCATTTGTGGTAACATTGCTAATTGCTTCGCTACATCAGCACTCTTCATCATATGAATATTTTTCCCATCTAAAATGATGTCCCCTTCGCTTTGTTTCAGTAGCCTTGCTATTAAACGAAGCAAAGTAGATTTTCCCGATCCATTCGGACCAATTAAACTAACGATTTCTCCAACCTTAATATGTACATTCATATTTTGCATTTGAAATCTTTCAGAGTGTGCGTAAAACACTTTGTTAACGGAAATCACTTTGTTTTCCTCCTCTATGAATTAAATATAAGAAGAACGGACCACCTAAGAAGGACAGTAAAATACCAACAGGCAATTCGATTGGGTCAAACCAACTTCGAGCTATTGCATCCGCAAAAACAAGTAATACCCCGCCGCCAAGGCATGATAAAGGTAGCAAATATCTATAATCATTTCCAACTAATAAACGTAGCATATGTGGTACGACAAGACCGACAAATCCAATAAGACCAGACACACTTACTGCAATTCCAGCTAATAATGTACTTACTACGATTAAATAAAACCGACTTTTTTCCACATTATGTCCTAATAACTTTGCCATTTCATCTCCAAGCATTAACACTCGAATATGCTTAATACCAAAGAAAGCTAGTATAATGGCGACTATTGCATAATAAATAATCATGTTTAAATGTGCCCAACTTACACCACCAATACCGCCCGCTAACCACGGTAACACCGATTGTACTTTGTCACTATGTAATAACATTAATGCTGACGTTGCTGCACCAATTAATGCATTGATCGACACCCCTACTAAGACGATCCTTGAAGGTGGTGCCCCTTTTTGCCATGATAAAGCATAAATAACCATCGCTGTTATGAAAGCTCCTAAAAACGCCCCTAGTGGTAAAAAAGCTATATGCTGTGGGAATAAAATCATGATGACAATTGCTACAAAGCCTGCTCCAGATGAAACTCCGATAATACCAGGATCTGCAAGAGGGTTTCTCATAACCCCTTGTAGCAGTGTACCAGATGCAGCTAAACATGTTCCTACTATAAACCCAATAAGCACTCTCGGTATGCGAAGATCCCATACAATTCGATGAACTGTCGAACCTTCCTCTTGTATACCTGTTAAAATATCTCGTATAGAAAAGGATAAACTTCCTGCGAAAAGACCGTACAAGAGACCTAGGATTGTTAATATAACTAAAGTAACTGCTATTATCCATCTTTTTTTCGCAAAAGGATGTTCCTTTTCTCTTACTACTTCACTACTTTCCATACGTATCATTTCCTTACATCTTGTATACTTTTATACATAAAGTCCATTGCTTCTGTAACTTTTGTACCAGGATTAGATCCAAATAAATCAGGTGGCAAAATAACTACGCGGTTTTGTTTTACTGCCTCTAAATTTTTCCACGCTTCATTTTTCATCATTTCGCCTTCGAATGCTTTTTTCACACTTTTTGGATCTCCGTGTGTAATTAAATAAATCACATCTGGATTCGCCTCAATAATACGTTCTACACTTAGCTGTGCATATTGCGGATATTCTTTCGTTTCTGGAAAATCAGAAGCAATATTTTTTCCGCCTGTTTTTTCTAAAATATCACCTGATAAAGATGTTGGTAATGCCGCTAAATAAGTACCTGGTGCGCCATACACTAGCAATGCTTTCACATCGCTCTTTTTCTCATATTTCTTCATTTGATCATTCATTTTTTGATTAATTTCTTTTGCTTTATCTTCTTTCTTCATTACCGTTCCATATAATTCAATATTCTTTTGAATATCTTGTACAGAATTCGCAGAAGAAATGATAACTTGCGTTCCTTGTCCTTCAACCGTTGGCACATTCTTTTGGAATCCATTGTTAGCAACAAGTACATCGGGCTTTAAACTAGCAATTTGCTCAAAATTCGGTTGATGTGCATTCCCAATTACTTGTGCTTTCTTTAACTCCTCTGGAAGAGTTAATTTCGTATCCGGGCGACCTACTATTTTTCCACCTAAAGCATGAATAATATCCATGTCCCCCATACTTAATGTTGCAAAACTTTCTGGCACTTTATCGAATGTTACCTTTCTTCCTGATAGGTCGGTAATTTCGATTTTCTCTTTTCCTTTTTCTGTTTTGGTTGCAGACGCTTTTTCGTCCCCTTTGGCACTGCAACCTATTAACAAGAAAAAAATAGATAAAATCGCTGTAAATAGCGTAATAGATTTTTTCATTCCTTCACCTCTAATTGATAATGATAATCATTAACTACTATTCTACTTTAATTGATAAGGATTATCATTGTCAACACGAAACGCATACATTTTTCTACAAAAAACAAAAAGCGTGACAAAAAGATTTTTTCTTTTCGCCGCGCTCTAGTTAACAATATTATTCACATTCATTTTCCTCTAGCTGGTCACGCATCACTTTCACACGCTGAAAGAAAAAGAACGATAAACTTAAAAATATAACGATGCTCCCCATCATAACAAAAAATTGGATTGTCTCTTTTTCTCCATTCGGAATCAACAAGCCAACCATTAACAATGTACTTACAGCGAGAAGAATTTGTCCGAACCGAGTATAGTCTTCTATTTTTCCTTTTAATTCTTTCATTATATTCTCACTCCTCCATTTCACTGTATCATATTCTATGAAACTGAAAGACCAGTAAATACAGGCATTCTGGGAGATGTTTTCCAATAAAAAAAGAGCCGCTTTACTGCGGCTCTTTTTTAATCATTATTCACCTTTATATGCTTCCATATAAATTTCTTTCAGTTCTGAAATAAGCGGCAACTTTGGATTAGCAGTTGTACATTGATCTTCAAAAGCTCTTTCTGCTAATACTCCAACAACCTCTTCAAATTGCTCTTTATCTACTCCTTGTCCTGCAATACTCATATTAATATTTAAGCTTTTTCCAAGCTCAATAATTGCTTTGACGAGTGATTCCACCCCTTCTGCTGCCGAGCTTGCTGGAAGCCCGAGCATTCTCGCTATATGTGCATATCTTTCATCTGCCACAAAGTGCTCATATTTTGGGAACAATGCGTGTTTTCTTGGCTTAATAGCATTATAGCGGACTACATGCGGCATTAGAATGGCATTTGCGCGTCCGTGCGGAATATGGAATTCTGGTCCAATTTTATGTGCTAAGCTGTGATTAATACCGAGGAAAGCATTTGCAAATGCCATACCTGCAATTGCAGAAGCGTTATGCATTTTTTCTCTTGCTTCTTCATCATTTCCATCTTTATATGCTCTCAGTAAATATTTGAATACGAGATCAATAGCTTTTAATGCTAATCCATCTGTATAGTCATTTGCCATAACAGACACATACGCCTCAATTGCATGTGTTAAAACATCCATACCAGTATCTGCTGTTACATGTGGTGGTACTGTCATTACAAATTGCGGATCAACAATTGCTACATCTGGTGTTAATTCATAATCTGCAAGCGGATACTTTATATTATTTTTCTTATCTGTAATAACCGCAAATGGTGTCACTTCTGATCCCGTTCCTGATGTCGTTGGAATCGCAACAAACTGCGCCTTATTTCCTAATTCCGGATATTTACATGTACGTTTTCTTATATCTAAAAACTTCTGTTTAATGCCATAGAATGTCGTTTCTGGATGCTCATAGAATAACCACATTCCTTTTGCTGCATCCATAGCTGAACCACCACCAAGTGCGATAATTACATCTGGCTTAAAGCTTCTCATCATTTCCGCACCTTTAAAAACAGTTTCATCTGATGGATCTGGTTCGACCTCAAAGAAAACTTCAACTTTCACATCATTTGCATGCTTGTTTAAATAGTGCGCGACTGTATCGACATAGCCATGTTCAACCATTCCAGGGTCCGTTACAATAAATGCACGTGAAATGTTAGGCATATTTGCTAAATAAGCTGTAGCATGTTTTTCAAAATAAATTTTTGGTGGCAATTTGAACCACTGCATATTCTTTTTTCTATTTGCCAGCCTTTTTATATTTAATAAATGAGTGGCTGTTACATTTTGGGAAACTGAATTCTTTCCGTATGAACCACAACCAAGTGTAAGTGATGGAATAAATCCATTATATATATCCCCTATTCCACCTTGTGATGAAGGTGCATTTACAATGAGACGGCAAGCTTTCATACGTAACCCAAATTGCTTTTGCACATCTTTATTTGTAGAATGGATAACTGCTGAATGTCCTAAACCACCGAGGTTCAACATTTCTTCGCAATATGTAAATCCTTCTTCTAATGAATTCGCCTTCACACAAGCTAATACTGGACTCAGTTTCTCACGAGATAACGGATATGCTGCTCCGATACCTTGAATTTCAGCTACAAGCATTTTTGTATGTTCAGGAACAGTAATCCCAACTAAATCGGCAATATACTGTGCTGATTTCCCTACAATATCACTATTTACTGCACATGTATTTTCATTTATAACAAGCTTTTCTAATTTTTTTCTTTCTTCTTCTGTTACAAAGTAACAATTGTTTTCAATCATTTCTGTTTTAACATCATCATAGATTTCTTTATCGACAATGATTGCTTGTTCCGATGCACAAATCATACCGTTATCAAATGTTTTCGATAAAATTAAATCATTAACAGCTCGTTTTACATGTGCTGATTTTTCTATATAACACGGTACATTACCAGGCCCAACGCCTAACGCTGGTTTTCCAGTAGAGTAAGCTGATTTCACCATACCAGCGCCTCCAGTTGCTAGAACGAGTGCTACACCATCATGGTTCATTAATTGTTTCGTCGCTTCAACAGACGGTCTTTCAATCCATTGAATACAGTGTTTTGGTGCACCAGCTTTCATCGCTGCATCATATACTGTTTTCGCCGCTGCCACAGAACATTTTTGTGCGGAAGGATGAAACGCGAAAATAATTGGATTTCTTGTTTTTATCGCAATTAACGCTTTAAACATTGTTGTCGACGTTGGATTCGTTACTGGCGTTACCCCAGCTACTACACCGACAGGTTCCGCGATTTCTATTATTTCTTCATGAGAATCTTCGTGAATAATTCCTACCGTTTTATCTTGCTTTATACTATGCCAAATATATTCAGTGGCAAAAATATTTTTAATGCATTTGTCTTCATATACACCACGGCCAGTTTCTTCAACTGCTAATTTTGCTAGCGGCATATGTTGATCAACACCTGCTAATGCCATTTCATGAACAATGTTGTCAATTTCCTCTTGTGTAAAACTTTCTAATGCTTGTAAAGCTTGTTGACCATTATTTACTAGCGTATCAATCATCTTTTTTACTTCCTGCATTTCATTTACAACTTTCTCTTTGACTACCATGTAAATTTCCTCCTATTCTACTATCACGGTCCTTATATGTCCCTATAGGTCAAAATAAGTCCCAATTAACATAAAAAAATAGAGATGCTTTCCTACATGAATTTCATTGTTTGTGAAATATTTCACAAATTTGTTCGTGAGTAACATTTCCTGAATTCAATATACATGAAATCATTTCGTTTGTGTATGTCTATTTTGTGAAATATTTCACAAAATAATGTAATAAAAAAACGCACTGCTAATATAGAGCAGTGCGTTTTTTTATTATGCTAGCGCTTGTGCTAAATCTTCAATTAAATCTTCACCATCTTCAATACCGACAGAAATACGAATTAATGTATCTGTAATTCCTAATTCTTTGCGGCGATCAGCTGGGATTGATGCATGTGTCATTTGAGATGGAATAGAAATTAAACTTTCTACTGCTCCTAAACTTTCAGCAAGTGTAAAGTACTGCAATTTCTCAAGTACTTTATTTAATGTCTCTTCACTATCTACATCAAATGAGATAATAGCACCAAATCCATTTGCTTGTTCTGTTGCTAATTCGTGGTTTTGATGTGATTCAAGACCTGGGTAATATACTTTATTTACTTTTGGATGATTATTTAAGAACTCAGCAATAGCGCGTGAATTCGTTTCATGTTCTTCCATACGAATTCCTAACGTTTTTAAACCACGAAGTAGTAAGAAGCTGTCTTGTGGCCCAAGAATACCTCCTGTTGAGTTTTGTACAAAGTGAAGATCTTCTGCTAGTTGTGGGCTATTTACAACTACTAGACCTGCAACTACGTCACTATGACCTCCTAAATATTTCGTTGCACTATGAAGCACAATATCTGCTCCTAAAGAAATCGGCGACTGCCAATATGGCGTCATGAATGTGTTATCAATAATTGTTAATAAGTCTTTCTCTTTAGCAAGAGTAGATATTTTCTTAATATCAGTAATTTTTAGTAGTGGGTTCGTTGGTGTTTCTACATAAATTGCTTTCGTATTTGGACGAATCGCTTCTTCAACTTCCTCTAAGTTTGTTGTATCTACAAATGTATGCTCAATACCGAAACGGTTTAATACTTTCGTAATAACGCGGTATGTTCCGCCATACACATCATCTGTTAAAATAACGTGGTCACCTTTTGAGAACAACATAATTGTCGCTGTAATAGCAGCCATTCCTGAACCAAATGCAAATCCAGCATGCCCATTTTCTAATACAGCAATCATTTCTTCTAAAGCTGCACGTGTTGGGTTACCTGTACGTGAATATTCATATCCTTGATGCTTACCAACTGCTTCTTGTTTGTACGTACTTGTTTGATAAATCGGTACGTTTACAGATCCAGTTGAAGGTTCTCCTATGCGAATACCATGAATTAACTTTGTCTTTGCTCTCATTTTTTATTCCCATCCTTTGTATATGTCTTTACTTAAATAGCGCTCACTGCTATCTGGAAAAATGGTTACAATATTTGTACCTGGTGCTGCCTTCTCTGCCTCAAGTAAGCTCGCATGAAATGCTGCTCCTGAAGAGCTTCCAACGAGAAGTCCTTCTTTTTGCGCTAATTCTTTCACTCGTAAAAATGCATTTCGATCAGAAATCGTATGAATTTCATCAAAATAAGATGTCTTCAAAAATGGGGGGATAAATTCCAGTCCAATTCCTTCGGTCTCATGTGAACCAGCCTTACCACCATTTAAAATAGATCCTTCTGGCTCTACGATAACTGTTTTAATATCTATATTTTTTTCTTTCAAGTAAGATGCAGTCCCCATAAACGTACCGCCAGTTCCTGCTCCAGCAACAAATATGTTAATCTCTCCATTCAATGCGTCCCACAGTTCAGGTCCTAATGTTTTAAAATATGCACGAGGATTTGCCTCATTTGCGAACTGACTTGGAGAGTATGAATTCGGTATTTCATTTACTAATTCTTTTACTTTTGCAATTGCACCGGTCATTCCTTGCTCAGTCGGTGTATGCACGACCGTTGCACCTAGTGCTTTCATTAATTCTTGTTTTTCAATACTAAATTTCTCTGGTACACAAACGATAACACGTAAATCATGTTCTAATGCTGCAAGTGCCAGTCCAATACCAGTATTCCCAGCAGTCGGTTCAATAATTGTTCCACCTTGGGTAACAAGCCCTTTTTCTAGCGCATCTTCGATTAATTCTCTTCCTAAACGATCCTTAACGCTTCCGCCTGGGTTATAAAATTCAAGCTTTGCAAATAAGCGGACCCCTTTCGGAAGTGAAAAACGAGTAATTTCTACAATTGGTGTATGACCAATTAACTCATGAACTCCACGATATACATTCATCGTGTTCTCCCCCTTGTTTGCCAATAAAGAAAAGGCAACTGTATGTATTTTCTTTATATGAGACAGTTGCCTTTTTGTTACATTACTTTAACTCTTCTAACACTTTTACGATAAAGTTTGTAGAATGAAGAGCTGCTTGATCTAAAAACTGATCAAATGAAACATTTGATTCTTTACCAGCAATATCAGAAAGTGCGCGAATGATAACAAACGGAACTTCATATTGGTGGCATACTTGTGCGACAGCTGCTGCTTCCATTTCTACCGCATAAAGATTTTCAAATTTATCACGGATGGCTGCAACGCGATTCGGATCACTCATAAATGAATCGCCTGTTGCAATCATGCCTTTTACAACTTGAATATTTTCTTCAGTTTGCATACATTTCTCAGCTAATGCAACTAACGCCTCATCAGCTTTAAATCCAGGCGGCATTCCTGGTACTTGACCATATTCATAGTTAAATGCTGTTACATCTACGTCATGGTGACGAACTTCAGTGGAAATAACTACATCACCAACGTTTAGAGAATGATGGAATCCACCAGCTGAACCAGTATTAATTACTTTTTCAGGCTTATATTTTTCTAATAAAATTGTCGTTGACATCGCTGCATTTACTTTACCAATACCAGACTTTAACAAGATTACTTCATGTCCTGCTAATAGTCCTTTCGTAAATTCACAACCAGCAACCGTTTCTGTTTCTGCTTGTTCTAATTTGTCACGTAAAATACGTACTTCTTCTTCCATTGCTCCAATTACAGCAATTCTCAATCTAATCCCTCTTTCTATTGCTTAGTTGCCTCCATTACCCAAACGAAATGATTTAATCTCGTAAACGTTACATGGAAGCCATTGTTTTCAAAAATAGTCTGCATAACTGGAATACGTGTATAGTATTCCGTTTGCAAATCGTTTGCTAACTGGTGAAAACCTCTTTGTTTTGCTGTTTCAACAGTCTTATCATATGCATCTTGATCTGCAAATATCGTATCAGCAAACACTATTTTACCACCTTTGTTTAGCAATTGACTATACTTCGCAACCGCTACATTTTTTTCATCATCTGTTAAATGATGAAATGCATAGGTGCTTACAATGGTATCAATTGAATTTGGGACTTCAAACGAAAGAAAATCACCTTCTGTAATCGAAAATTCTTTTGGCAATTTCTCTTTTGCAATCATACGCATTTCACGCGACGGTTCTATACCGTAAACTGTGCGGCCAGCAAGTAATAATTTATTTGTTAAATTACCTGTACCGACACCAAATTCTAATACATTACCAAATGACTTGTTAACTACATCCTCTAGAATATCCTCATAATGGGCGAAAACTTCTTTATATTGTATATCCTCGCCTTGTACGAATGAGTCGTACGTATGAGCCCACTCATCAAATAAACCATTAAATTCTGTGCCCATAAAAATTCCCCTTTTTCTTATCGGTTTTATCAGTATGATATTCCCTCTTTCTAAAAATGTCAATTGAAATGTACATGGTATTTCCTTCTTTTCTTTGTTACACTATAGTTGATTACATAGGAGAGGGGCCGTCTTCATGTCATTTACCTTTGAAATGTTAGAAGATAAAGTAGAATTTTTTGAAGCGGGAGACTTAGCTTCTTTAGAACGAAAAATTAGTGAACAAATCGATAATAATAAAGCACTTATGCTTGAAGTTCATCACATCTCTCATCAAATGGTTATGGATCCTGAAAGCAAAAGACCGTATTATAGCGCGGTTGTTCATTTTAAATTAAAGAAATTGCGTTAACAAAAAAGAGAAGCTCCTAAGGAGCTTCTCTTTTTTAGTTTAGAGTTTGAACAAGTACTGGTTTCCAGCCCTCATTGTCTACCCAATCAATATTTACGTAATATCTTTTCCCACTTTGCTTATCTTGAACATCACCATAAGCTTTGCTCTTTCCAGTTTTGTCTCTTCCAACAAAATGGAATACTAATTGCTCTTTCGGTATCTCAACACCTGCAGCAATTGCACTTTGCATCTCATTCCAATCTGATGACCCTTGTTTAAACGTCATCGCCGGTGATGAACCTTGTTCTGTTCCTACAGCTTTCCAAGAAGGTTTTGTGTAAGCCTCTTTTGCCTTAGATACAGTTTTTTCAGCTGATACTTTCTCGTTAGCTTTCGCTTCTTCTTCAGCTTTTTTCTGTTCTTCTTCAGCCTTTAGCTTCTCTTCTTCAGCTTTTTTCTTAGCTTCTGCTTGCTCTTGTTCTTTTTCTTTTTTCTTAGCAGATTCTTTATCTTCTGATTTTCCAGCTTTCTCATTCTTTGTTGTTTGTTGAGAGACTTTCTTATCAGTAGAAGATGCTTGCTCTTTCGTACTAGGAACGAACAATTGATATGCTACAATAGCTACTAATAGTAATACAATAGCGATTGCAATATTTAAAACACCGTTTTGACGACGTTTTTGTTGTTTCTGTTGGAATCTTGATCCTCCTGCCATTCTCCAAACCTCCATGCAGTTTTTCCTAATTGCTATTGTAACATTAAATCTAGAAAGGTTGAACATTTACAATGATATTTTCATGAAATGAAGACATTTCACTATAAATTGCAAGATTACTTTTCATTCTCTAATTGATAGATTGCTCCCACCATATCTTTAAAAGTAGGTGTAACTTTATTCACTTTGCTATCAGTCTCTAGATCAACAACAACTAAAGCATATCTTGGATTCTCATACGGAAAATAACCTGCAAACCAGCGATTCACCCTCGTCCCTTTCCCCGTTTGCGCTGTCCCGGATTTTCCAGCGACACTTAGTGGCAACGAACGGAATGCCGTTCCTGTTCCTTTCTCCCTTGTTACAACGCCTCTTAATAACTCTTGTAATGTTTTCACTGTTTCATACGAAAGCTGTTTTCCATTTAACGTATGGCTCTCAAATGTAAAAAAATCCGCTCCATTTTTATATACTATTTTTTCAACAGCTTTCACTTCCATCTTTTCTCCATTCCTCGCAATCGTCGCCATCATATTTGCAATTGCTAGAGGTGATATACGTACATCTTTCTGTCCAATCGCTGTTTGTTCTACCGCTTTTTTATTACTTTTATTTTCTTCATCCCCCCAAATAGTAGTGCCTTTCTCTTCTGGCATTTGCTCAAAATGAGGTGTATGAAATACAGAACCTTTCCATCCAACCTTTTCATTTGCTCCTAGAGCTGCTACGTATGTTTCTAACACCGTCCTATCCTTTTGTAATAGCTCGTTACCTAACTCGGAAAATGTCCTGTTACAGCTCCTAGCAAAGCTCTCTTTAAAGTTAAGCGTACCCATCCTAACTTGCGGGTCGTTTTCACCATATAAATCTTTATTACAGTTAAATGTCCGATTAAACAAATTTACTTTTTGATCAATGACTGCAGCTGCAACTACTGTTTTAAAAACAGAGCCTGGAAAATGTGGCGTTAACATTTGATTTTCAAGTGTAGTTTTATATAAATTCTCATCCCTTACTTGTAAAGACGGCTTACTAACCATCGCTAATATTTCATTTGTCTTTACATCAAGTAATACTAATCCCCCCTTCTTTATTTCGTTTGCTTCAATCACTTCTTCTGCTTTTTGCTGCAACTCTTTATGTAAAGTAGTTTGAATCCTAACTGGATAAAATGGATTTCCTGGTGAAGTGTATTTCGCTTGCTTTCCGAAAATTGGTTCTCCTTGCCGATCTACTTGATATAATACTTTTGCCTCTCCATCAGTCAATAGAAATTCATCAAATGATTGCTGTAATCCTGAAATACCTATCGGCGTTTGTTTTGAAATTTTTTTCAATTCTCCATATCGCTTTTGAAATTCTCTTTCGTTCTCCCCTACATCACCAATTAAATGACTTATCTCTCCAGTTTGTTTTAATCGCACTTCAGCTGCTACAATACCTAATACATGTAATTCATTTACCTTCTCCATCTGTTCTCGTGTCACTCGAAATGGAGCAGTTTCTCCTTGTAGGGTAAATGCATTTTTGTTATTTTTCATTTGTCTTCTAATCTCTTGTCTCGACACACCAATGATATGCGCGATTTTCTCTAACATGTCATTTTTTATTTGTAAAAATGGAAAAATAATTAAAACAGGATATTTTTCCTCACCTATTTCTTTACCATTACGATCTATAAACTGCCCACGTCCATCGTCTACTGTAATGGATTGTGTGCGTTGCGTAACACTTTTTTCAATTAAATTTATTTTGCGATCAGTAAATGATTCTGTATCTATAATTTGAATTTGGATTAAACGACAAAGCAATAAAAACATAACGCTCATAAAACAAATTAAAACAATTGTAATTCTCCGTTTTATTTTCATAAAAAACACCTCGTCTATTGTAGTTTAGACGAGGTACTATTTTATTTATACAAGCTCCAAAACAAAAATAGATATTATATAAAGCTATTATTGTTTTTTTGGCTTCTCTAAAAATTTCGTAAGAAGCGATTTAAATTCAGTTTCATTCACTCCAGTGTTTTTAGCAACTTCAATTACAGTAGTTGTTACATTAGCCGCTACTTTTAAATAGTCCTTACTGAAATTATCCATTTCATTTCTTTTTTCTTTTGCATTCTCAACTGTTACAGAATCAATACAAGTAATCATCTTATCTACAATATGTAAATAATTATTTTGTGCATCTATTATTTTTTGAACGTCATCTTTATTACTTACTTTCGATTGTTTTAAATATGTATATGCTTGATTCACTTCATCTTTTAAAATTTTATCATTATTTTTCGCCTGTTCTTGTAACATATTCTTCATATCATCTATTGTTTTTTGATCCATCGAATCTCGCAATAAATAATCTGGATTCCCAATCGCATAATCGTACTTAATCGTTACATCTTGAAATATTTTCATCACAATAGCTAATTGATACGCTACATCAAAATCATTGAATTCCTTTTTATCTTGTGGATTTGCTAAGGCTTTTGAACTCTCAGTTGCTTTAATATCCTGTTTTTCTTCTTGCTTCACTTTTTCTCCCTTTGATGATGTAGTTTCCTCTTTCGTTCCGCAGGCAGCAAGTCCTAATATAGAGATACTACAAACCAATCCTGTAAAGATTTTATGTTTCATAATTAGCCCCTTTTCCCTTTTAAAACCTATATTCTCCAATTATGATATCAAAGTTTAAAATGTTTTTTTGACATTTTTTGTCGAATCACTCTAAGGTTTACACAATTTTTTCTATTCTACAGATAAAGTGAAACTTTAATTAGCCCTCACCAAGCGGGCGTTTACGAGCAGTCCGACGCCCACCTAACTTCTTTACTTCCGCTGAAGTTTGAGATAGTGGTCTTACTGCCTGGCAAATAGCGGGATAAAAAAAAGATTCTCCCGATAGGAGAATCTTTTTTTTTATTTTACAGAGACAATCTCTACTTGCATTTCTCCGCCTGGTGTTTGGATTGTTACTTTCTCACCAATTTGCTTACCTAATAAGCTTTTTGCGATTGGAGAATCGTTAGAAATTCTTCCTTCAAATGGGTCAGCTTCCGCGCTACCTACGATTGTGTACGCTTCTTCATCTCCATTTGGTAATTCTTTAAATGTTACTGTTTTACCTAATGTAACAACAGTAGATACTTCGCCAGTATCTTTAATGATAACTGCGTTACGAATCATATTTTCTAATTGTGTAATACGTCCTTCTACGAACGCTTGCTCATCTTTCGCTGCATCGTACTCAGAGTTCTCAGAAAGGTCCCCGAAGCTACGTGCGATTTTAATACGTTCTACTACTTCTTTACGTCTTACTGTTTTTAATTGCTCAAGTTCGTTCTCTAGTTTTTGCTTACCCTCTTGCGTCATAGGGTATGTTTTTTCTGTTGACATATTTTCCACTCCTTTTATATACCAATCCCCCGAAAAAAAGAGGAGTTCCATATGAAAACTCCTCCGCTTCCATTGTTAGCGGAGGTTTCTAGTACCCTTGCACTAGCGGAGTTGTCACATACAACCCCGTATTTCCAATTCTTCTTTATATAAAGAAGATATGTATGGAAAGTTGATATAAATATGCCCTCACCTATATATAGATGAGGTTGCATGTTTCATTGTATTCGATAGGAAGGGAAAAAATCCCTTCCTACCGTATATCTTTTACTATGCTATTACAAATTTACTTTTTGTTCAAGAATTGTTGCAATTTTTGTCACCATAATATCAATTGCAACGTGGTTTTGTCCACCTTCAGGGATAATAATATCCGCAAATTTCTTAGAAGGCTCAATAAATTGATTGTGCATTGGACGTACAACATTTACGTACTGATCAATAACTGAATCCATCGTACGACCGCGCTCTTTAATATCACGCTGCATGCGACGCAGAATACGAAGGTCAGCATCCGTATCAACGAATAATTTAATGTCCATTAACTCGCAAAGACGTGGGTCTTCTAAAATAAGAATTCCTTCTAAAATAATTACATCTTTCGGCTCAACTGGAATAATTTCTTCTGAACGCGTATGCAATGTATAGTCATATACAGGCTTATCAATTTGCTCATATGCAAGCAACTGCTGCAAATGTTCAATTAACAGATCATTATCAAACGCAAGCGGATGATCATAATTTGTTTTTAAACGCTCTTCCATTGGTAAATGGCTTTGATCTTTGTAATAATAATCTTGCTCTAAGATTAAAATAGAATGACCTTTAAAATGGTCAAAAATCGCTTTCGTTACACTCGTTTTACCTGATCCCGAACCACCAGCAATTCCAATTACAACAGGCTTATTCGTCCCCATTCGACTATCACTCTTTCTTATTGAAGTATGCTTTTGCGCATCATATTATTCACATACACTCGTTGATCCACTTTGAATTTCACGATTTGCAACGGATGTCTCGCTGCATCTAATTCGTTTCCATCCTCATCCCAAATTTTCTCCACCGTTTGCGTAAAGTTTTCTATTTCTGGTCCAAAGAACTCCACTTCATGTCCTGGTTTGAAATGATTACGTTGCTCAATCGTTACGATGCCCGTTTCTTCATTATAATCTAACACTAAACCAGCAAAATCATACGTTGTTTTCTTACTATGATTTCCAAACATTTGCTCTTGATGTCCTGGAACCCCTTCAAAGAATGCAGGAGCTGTATCACGATTTGCACATTTATCAAGCTCATCTAACCATTCTTGTTTAAACTCAAAGTTATCTGGATCCGCACAATAAGCATCAATTACTTTACGATATACAGTTGCTACAGTCGCTACGTAATGGATTGATTTCATACGTCCTTCTACCTTTAAGCTATCGATTCCGATTTCAATCATTTTCGGAATTGATAAAATTAAATTTAAATCTTTTGGACTCATCGCAAAGTGAGCATCTCCTTCTTGGAATAGAGGAAGCTCTTTTGCATCTTTATGTTGTGATACTGTTTGAACTAAATCATAATCCCAGCGGCAAGATTGGCAACAACCACCACGATTAGAATCACGCGCTGTCATATGGTTACTTAATGTGCATCTTCCTGAATATGCGATACACATTGCACCATGTACGAATGCTTCAATTTCAATATCCACTTTTTCTTTAATTTCTTTCATTTCTTCATAGCTTGCTTCACGAGCTAATACAAGACGATGTAAACCTTCTTCTTTCCAATACTGTGCTGCTTTCCAGTTGGATAGTGATTGCTGTGTGCTTAAATGCACCTCAACAGAAGGCGCTACGCGTTTACAAGTCTCAATGATAAGCGGATCAGCAACGATAATTCCCGTTACGCCAGCTTTTTCAATCCCTTTTAAATATTCCTCTAGCCCGTCCATATTTTCATTATGTGCAAAGATATTTGTTGTTACGTATATTTTTGCTCCATACTTCTTTGCAAACTCAACGCCTTCTGCCATTTCTTCTAGCGTAAAGTTACCTGCATTCGAACGAAGACCAAATTCTTGTCCACCTAAATATACAGCATCTGCCCCGTAATGGATAGCTACTTTTAATTTTTCTAAGTTACCCGCAGGGATTAACAGTTCAGGTTTCTTCACAATAACACGTTTGCCATCGATCACTCGTGAAATTTCTTGTACAGTCATTTCCTACACCCTCCTCGTTTAGTAAACCGTTTCTTTAAAGAAGAATCCTGTATCTAACGGACGATTTACTGGTTGCATTTCTTCTATTTCTTTATATAGATCATCTTTCACGTCATAATATGCATCACGATCTTCTACGCATAAATCAATCGCTTGACGATATTTCTTCGTTACTTCAATAATGTATTCAGAGCTTTTTAGTACACCGTCGATTTTTAAGCTATCAACTTCAGCTTCGATTAGTTCCTCTAATTCATCGATGAAACAAATATCATTCGGACTCATAATGTGAGTACCATTTTCATCTTCATAAATTGGATATTTATTGTTACGCTCTGGGTCATATAAGAACATATTCTCTTCATATTTTTTCTTTTCAATGTCAAGATTACGTCCTTGATACTCAAAGTAGTTTCCTACTAATGAACGCTTCGATTGGAACATACAAGTCATACCGTGAATTTGTACTTCTAGTTCCACTTCAGCATTTTCTTTTAAATCAACAATTTCATCTAAGCTCAGCTCACGAGCTAATACAGCGCGCTTCGCTCCTCTTTGTCCCCAGTAGTTACAAGTGAACCAGTTTGTTGCTGTCGTTTCTGTATTCCAGTGCAACTGCATATTTGGTGCTACTTCGCGAACAGCCATTAATACCGCTGGATCTCCGAAAACAATTGCATCTACATTTACTTCGTTTAAAAATGAAACGTAATCTGTTAATTCTTCTACTTTATCGTTGTGGAACATAGCGTTCATGGCTACGTATACTTTCACACCATTTTCATGTGCAATCTTCACAGTTTGTTTTACATCTTCACGTGAAAACTCCCCTGCTAAACGTAAACCAAACTTTTGCTCACCGATCATTACCGCATCTGCTCCTGCTTTCGCAAGAGGTTCGATATCCACCACCGCTCTTGGCGTTACTAACAATTCAGGTTTCTTCATACCTTGGTCACCCTCTCTTTTTACTAACAGCTACTCCATCACCAATTGGGAAAATCGTTGTATCATATCCTTCATGATTCATAAGCCACTCATTGTACGTCTTAATACGACGGATTAAACCACGTGTACGTCTGTTTTCAATTTTCTCTTTTGTCGTTACAAGACCGTGGTACATAACATTATCTGAAATAATTACTCCACCAGGATTTAATAACGGTTCATATAAGTCAAAAAAGCGACGATACTGTCCTTTTGCTGCATCAATAAAAATAACGTCAAATGTCCCGTGTTCTTTTACTTGTTCACCTGTCTCTAACGCATCACCGTAAATAACTGAAATACGATCTGTTACTGGGGAACGTTCTATATATTCAAGTGCTTTTTCATATCGCTCACGATTGCGCTCAACTGTCACAATACGTGAATTTGGAATAGCTTGCATCATACGAATACTAGAATAACCGATTGCTGTTCCAAGTTCTAAAATGCTTTTCGGTCCAATTAAACGTAAAAATTGCAGCATAAATTCCATTCCAAGTCGATCCATAATCGGCACATGATTTTCTGTTGCATATTCTTCCATTTCAAGAATTAATTTATCTTTCGGATCAATAAATGATAATAGGTACTCGTTAACTGCATCCTCCATAAATGGTCCTCCTTATTTACATGGAGAAGTGCCTCTATGACGTCTTTTCACACATAGAATGCAATAAAAATACAAGCCAGCTTTACCCTTAGCTTGTACGTCCCGTTTTGATATTAAAAACGATTCTTCTGCCAGTTTTTAACCCGATATATTTTACCACAAAAAAGAGGGATGTGCGACTTTTTTCGCTATCCCTCCCCATTTCACTGTTTTTTTGTAATGTATTTTTGCTTTAATGCATTATGCTCTTCTAATGTTTTCGCATAATACACTTCACCACTTGGTGCAGCTAAGAAATAATAATAATCTGTTTGCGCAGGTTCTAACGCAGCTTCCACTGAATGTTTACCAGAGTTTGCGATCGGCCCTACCGGCAATCCTTTTACAACATACGTATTATACGGTGAGTTGACCTTTAAATCTTCGTATAATACACGTTGCTTATGCTTTCCAAGTGCATATAATACCGTTGGATCCGTTTGAAGTGGCATACCTTTTGTTAAACGATTATAAAAGACACTAGAGATCTTTTGACGATCTGTAAAACCAGTTGCCTCTTCTTCAATAAGTGAAGATAATGTTAAAAGCTGATGAACATCCCAATTCTTCGCTTTCATTTTCGCCTCATTTTGAACAATGATTGCATTTGTTTTCTCAAGCATTGGAATTACAATTTCTTCTAACGTTGTATCTTTCTTATAAAACGAATACGTTGCAGGATATAAATAACCTTCTAATGGGTATTTAATATTACTATCAAAGATTTTATCCGTTAATAACTTCGGATACTTTTGCTGCATTTTTTGAATAAATGCTTTATCGTTTAATTGACGCGTAACATCATCTTTATTCCACTTTAGTTCTGTCGCAATCGTTTCTGCAATTTCAGTTACTTGCGCCCCTTCTTTAATCGTCACTTTATAAAGAGCTGGACGATGCACGTTGCCAGATGACATTTGTTCGATAACATCTTCAGCATTCATTGAAGGATTTAATAAATATGTACCTGCTTGTAAACTTTTCGATTTAGCCTTTGTATAAAAACTAAAAACTGTACCGTTTTTTACAGCGCCTTTTTCTTCTAAAATTTCTCCAATTTTACTTGTAGATGATCCTTTCGGAATTTCTACTTCAATCTCTTTTTTATTCCCGCTATCAACTGGTCCTAATGCGGATGAAATATACGCATAGACTGAACCACAAACTAAAAGCAGTGCAATAATCGAAAATAAAAAGATGCGTCTACGCTTCTTTTTCACTTGATTCTCTATCAAAACATTTCCTCCTTACTTAATTGTAGACCGTATGTACACCTTTCTATACAGCACGATGTAAAAACGCAACAAATTCACTTATCTTTTTTAATTGACACTTTATTTTTCTACAATCCGTCTCATTATACTACAAAGACTTACACAGTTTCGACAAAAAATCTTTCATTTTACATATAAATACAAAAAAAGATGGACTGTATGTCGTCCATCTTTTCAGTACTTATTATTCAGCTTCTTGCTCATCAGCTAGAGTGTTGAACATTTCTTGTACCATTTCCCACTCTTCTTCAGATTCGATTGGAAGTAAAGTTCCGCCCTCTTCTTCATTTTGCTCATAAGCCATTGCATCATAAATTTGGTCTCCATCTTCGTCTACTTCACCGATTGGAGAGAAGACTACGTATGATTTTTTGCCAAATTTTTCAGCGTCAAAAGTGAAAATAATTTCACATAAATGTTCGTTACCTTTTTCGTCTACAATTGTAATTTGATTTTCTTCCATTTTGGTCACCTCTTATTTACTATCTAAAAATCCTTGTAAGATTACGACTGCAGCCATCTTATCAATTACTTGCTTTCGCTTCTTACGGCTTACATCGGCTGAAATGAGTAGACGTTCCGCTGCCATTGTTGACAAACGCTCGTCCCACATTACAACGTCTAATTGTAACAGCTCTCGTAGGTTTTCTGCAAATTGTTGGCACGCTTCACCACGTGGGCCAATTGTACCATTCATATTTTTAGGTAAACCTACTACTATTTTGTCCACATTGTACTGCTTTACTAACTCAGAAATACGATCAAAACCAAAGTGACCTCGTTCTTCGTTAATCTTAATTGTTTCTAATCCTTGTGCTGTCCAGCCCATCTCGTCGCTAATTGCAACTCCGACTGTTTTTGTACCTACATCTAAACCTAATATCCGCATAAACTACTCCTCACGATGATGTTTCAAGTAAGACTTCACAAGCTCTTCAATTAACTCATCACGTTCAAGCTTGCGAATGATGCTACGTGCATCTTTATGGCGAGGTATGTATGCTGGGTCTCCACTTAATAAATAACCGACGATTTGGTTAATCGGATTATAGCCTTTTTCTTGAAGTGCATCATACACAGTTAAAAGTACATCATTTACATGGACACTCTGTTTTTCATCTTGAATGCTAAACTTCATTGTTTTATCAAAACCGTCCATTTCAAGCACCTCACTTATATAGTAAGTATAGGGAGAAGAACTTCTCCTCTCCCTACCATTGTACACTACTATCTCTTTATTTTGAAACAGATTTAACGTACTCTTGTACAAATGCTAAAGCTTCTTCGACTTGAGCTGGGTTTTTACCGCCTGCTTGTGCCATATCAGGACGGCCACCACCGCCACCGCCGCAACGAGAAGCTACTTCTTTCACAAGTTTACCAGCATGGTAACCTTGGCTAATTAAGTCTTTCGTTACACCTGCTAGGATGTTTACTTTATCGTCATTAACAGACGCTAATACAACAACTGCTGACTCTAATTTATTTTTCAGATCATCCATCATCGTACGTAAGTTGTTCATATCTGCAACATTTACTTTCGCTGCTAATACATTCACACCATCAACTGTCATTACAGAATCAGTTAAGTTTCCAGCTTCGATATTGCTTAATTTCGCAGCAAGAGATTCATTTTCTTTTTGCAGTTGTTTCACTTCAGCAAATAGACCATCAACTCTTGTTAAAATATCTTTCGGATTTGTTTTCATTTTTCCTGCTGCTTCTTTTAATAAACCTACTTGATCGTTCATTAATTCGTATGCAGACTTACCAGTTACTGCTTCAATACGACGAGTTCCTGCACCAATACCAGACTCAGCAACGATTTTGAAAATACCGATAGAAGCTGTATTATCAACGTGACAACCACCACAAAGCTCTAAGCTGTAATCGCCAACTTGTACAACGCGTACAACATCTCCGTATTTTTCACCGAATAATGCCATTGCGCCCATTTCTTTCGCTTCTTCGATTGCTTTTTGAGAAATCTCAACATCAATACTTTCCCAAATTTTTTCGTTTACCATACGCTCAATTTTTTCTAATTCGTCAGCTTGTACTTGACCGAAGTGAGAGAAGTCAAAACGTAGACGTTCAGAAGTTACAAGAGAACCTGCTTGGTTAACGTGTGTTCCAAGTACGTCTTTTAATGCTTGGTGTAGTAAGTGAGTTGCTGTATGATTTTTTACAATGCTACTACGGTTTTTCGTATCGATAATAGCTTTTACAGCCGCATCTTTCGTTAATGTACCTTCTTCAACAACAACTTTATGCAAGTTTTGGCCGTTTGGTGCTTTTTGTACGTCTTTTACAAGAACTTTCACACCATCTGCAAGAAGGTAACCACGGTCTGCAATTTGTCCACCACTCTCAGCATAGAATGGTGTTACATCAAGAATTAACTGTCCTTCTTCACCAGCTTGTAAGCTGTCTGTGTATTCGCCGTTTTTCACAAGTGCAACAACGTTACTTTCTGTTGCAACTGTACCGTAACCAACGAATTCGCTCGCTACTTTAATTTCTCCAAGGACACCACCTTGAACTTGCATAGAATCAACGTCTTGACGAGCAGCACGTGCACGCTCACGTTGTTTTTCCATTTCATTTTCAAAGCCTTCATGATCAACTGTCATGCCAGCTTCTTCTGCATATTCTTCTGTTAATTCAATTGGGAAACCGTATGTGTCATATAGACGGAACGCATCTACTCCAGAAATAACAGTTGTTTTTTCTTCTTTTGCTTTTGCAATTACTTCAGCTAAAATCGCTTCACCATCATGAAGTGTTTCATGGAAACGCTCTTCTTCGTTCTTCACAACTTTCGCAATGAAATCTTTCTTTTCAAGTACTTCTGGATAGAAGTCTTTCATTACTTCTCCAACAACCGGTACTAATTCAAACATAAATGGACGGTTGATGTTTAATTTCTTCGAATAACGAACAGCGCGGCGTAATAAACGACGTAATACATAACCACGGCCTTCGTTAGATGGAAGAGCACCGTCACCAACAGCGAATGTTACTGTACGGATATGGTCAGCAATTACTTTGAATGCCATATCTTTTTCTAAATCGCCATTACGATATTTTTCACCAGAAATTGTTTCTGTTGCACCAATCATCGGCATGAATAGGTCTGTATCAAAGTTCGTAGGTACATCTTGAACGATAGATGTCATACGCTCTAGACCCATCCCTGTATCAATGTTTTTCTTAGGAAGTGGTGTATATGAACCGTCTGGATTATGGTTAAATTGAGAGAATACAAGGTTCCATACTTCTAAGTAACGCTCGTTTTCTCCGCCTGGATATAATTCTGGGTCACTAAAGTCATTACCGTAAGCTTCTCCGCGGTCATAGAAAATCTCTGTATTCGGTCCACTTGGTCCTTCACCGATATCCCAGAAGTTTTCTTCTAAGCGAATAATACGCTCTTTTGGAACGCCCATTTTCTCATTCCAAATTGTGAATGCTTCTTCATCTTCTGGATGGATTGTAACTGATAGTAATTCTTTATCGAATCCGATCCATTTGTCGCTCGTTAAGAATTCCCAAGCCCATGTAATTGCTTCTTCTTTGAAGTAATCACCAATTGAGAAGTTTCCTAACATTTCAAAGAATGTATGGTGACGAGCTGTTTTCCCTACGTTTTCAATATCGTTTGTACGAATTGATTTTTGAGCATTTGTAATACGTGGATTTTGTGGGATTACACGTCCATCAAAATATTTTTTTAATGTAGCTACACCACTATTAATCCATAAAAGAGATGGATCTTCATGCGGAACTAGTGATGCACTAGGTTCTACTGCATGTCCTTTTTCTTGGAAAAAGTCTAAAAACATTTGACGAATTTGTGCGCCTGTTAGTTGTTTCATTGTATTTTCCTCCTTAAATATAAAAAACTCCCGTCCCTATAAAAGGGACGAGAGTTAACTCGCGATACCACCCTAATTATGAATTGATTACAATAACAATCAATTCATCACCTCATGGTGCCGTAACGTGGCAAGACGGCAGTGATTAGCTGCTCTCAGGATTAGCTTTCTGTTACCCTTCATTTAAAGCTTCTTTCAGCCATATGGAAGCTTCTCTCTATAAATGGACTGTAACGTACTTGTTCCGTCATTGATTTAATGTATTATATGACTAAATATAATAGAATTCTCTTAAGTTTGTCAATGTAGATAATCATTTATATTGTATTAATTGCTTATTAATCATAGGTATTCTACTATTCATTCTTAACAGCCTTTTCATATATTATGCGTTTATTAACAAATCGGAATCTCCTTATAAGAATGATTTATAAAAATTCCTAAATATTACTTTTTTTGCTACAATTAAATTATTGTTAATAAAATAAAGGAGCGATCACAATGACAACCTTACTTAGCAAAGCTAAAAACATATTAGCGACTGACGAAACGATATTATTTTACGCAGCATGTTCATTAGACATATTTATTTATCGTTCCGTCGCAAGGCCAGGATTGCTAATTTTAACGAACAAAAGACTATTCTTTTATGGGCCAGATGTAAGTAAGAATCCAATATTTGAAGAGTACTCTTTCGCAAAAATTTCTAATCTAAAAGAACAAAAGCGTCTTTTCAACAATCAAATTATATTTATGTATGATAACGAATGGAAAAAAATAAAACATATTCAAACAAATGATGTGAGCTCCCTCGTTCAAAAAATACACGAGCAACTTTCTAAATAAATATATGATTAGCCCTCTATTTCTTACATAGAGGGCTTCTATACTTACACATCTTCTTTTTTCAAGAGCGGTCTCACATGAACAATGACAGTGCGAATAACTGCTAAAACCGGAACCGATATTAGCAATCCTACAATCCCAGCTACCTCTCCCCCAACTAGTAAGGCAAGCATAATAATAACGGGATGCATACGAAGTGACTTACCAACGATGTAAGGCGATAAAATGTTACTCTCCACAAATTGCAAAATCGCAATCGTGATCCCCGCCTTAATAAGTAAACTCGTTGATACTGTTGCTGCAATCATTAACGTCGGGATCGCTCCTAAAATAGGACCGAAGTATGGGATTATATCCGTTACCCCAATAATAATGCCAAGCAATAATGGATATTTCATACCGATAAACCAAAAAGAAAGAGCTGATACTCCCCCTAATACTAAACAAACAAATAACTGTCCTCGAATATAGCTTCCAAGTGACTTATCAATTTCTTTCGCAAGCATTTGCCCCGTACCTCGCCATTTACTTGGGACTAGTTTCCAAAAGATATGATAAAACTCACCATAATCTTTTAATATGTAAAATACAATGAACGGTATTAAGAAAATAATGAGCAATGAATCGAGTACACCACGAGCTGTACTCATCACTTTATTTAAAAGCGCTTGAATCTTCGTTTCCACACCCACAAAAAGTTGTTTCACCTTTTCATGAATGAACGAAGGGAAATTCGCTGTTTGTTCTGTAACGCCATCCATCCACGAATCGTACATCTTTGTAAACTGGGGAAATTGTTCATTAATCTCTTGTAACTGTTTAATAACGACTGGTGTTCCTTTATAAATCCCATAACCAATTCCGCCAAAGAAAAGGATATAAATGAGCAAAATGGCAAGTGTACGGGGCATCCCTTCCTTATGAATTTTTTCAATTAAAGGGTGCAATAAATACGCAATAAAACACGCGATAAGAAACGGCGTGATTGCTACTTTAAATACAAAAATAATCGGTGCCCATAGCGGCTTAATTTTTAAAAAGACGAGCAGACAAAGAAAAACAAGTAACAATAATCCTAAACGATATATCCAAATGATTTTAAGATTCTTCACATGAAAAACCTCCTCCACCTTTATTTTGAAAATAAATGGGGTAGGTTATGTGCGAAACTTTTAAAATCTTTTCATACGGACCATACTGTTTTTTAAAGACGTACATATAAATAACATAACAAGGACAACCACCCCTGAGAATACAGCATGAATTAATATAATCAGGAGGGCTAATTATGGTTTTGTTTATGCTTGGATTATCAGCACTTTTTATGATTCTTGAATGGATTTGTATCGGGTTCGGTATTTGGAAGGGGTTCTTTATTCATTCCTCACGTAAAGAAAAAGCGAAGCAATTATGGCAGTATGGAATACTTGGCGTTGGCTGCTACGGTCTATCTTATCTTTTCTCAGAGATCGGACTTTTTTATTTGCATATGGGTGCATAAAAAAACTCCCTTGTCTACAAGGGAGTTTTTCAATTTATCGAAATGATTATAAGTAAGACTTAATCATCTTACGTGCTTTTTTCATATTGCGTTTTGAAAATACATCTTGTTTACGAGCATATTGATATGCTGCAGCTCCAACACCTAATGCGATTAATGAATTGCGTAGATTCAAAGTAAATCCCCCTTTTCGTTATCCGATCGTTCTTTCATTCTCATCAAATAAATCATCAAGAGAGCTTAATGAACCGTCTTCCTCAACTTGATGTGTATGGATTTTCCCCTTTGAAACCGATAATTCGATATAACAATTCCAGCAATAAAATTGGTTGACACCTATTTTTCCAATGTCTTTCCCTTTGCAATTTGGACAAATGAACATATGGCTTTCATCTCCTTACAGTCTCCCAGATTCTATTCGCCATTATGTCCAAACTGCATTCATTTATACATTACTGGAGCCTTTCAACGCTATGCGTTTGAAAGTTTCACTATATAATTTCACCTTGTTACATGAAATCATACGGTGAAATGTTTTCCACGTCCATTTCCTCGCCATTAACTGTGACCATCTGTACTTCTCCTTGTGATTCTTGCAAGCGACTAGCTAAAGTTGTTTGACGCATTGCATCATCAAGGCGATTTACACCAGATTGGAAAGCTGCTTCCTCCCCGCAAATAATAAGGAACTTCTTACTTCTTGTAATACCCGTGTAAATTAAATTACGACGTAACATACGGTTGTAACTTTTCACGATTGGCATAATAACAATCGGAAATTCACTACCTTGTGATTTATGAATGGAACAACAATATGCATGCGTAATTTGATTTAAATCGGGCTTCGTATACGTTACCTCAATTCCATCAAATGAAACGATAATCATATCTTGTTGCTCAACGTTTTCTTTTGCATAAAACACCGAAACAATTTCCCCAATATCACCATTAAACACTTGGCTCTCCGGCTGATTCACGAGTTGCAGTACTTTATCACCTCTTCGGTACACAACATCACCGTAAGCAATTTCTTTACTCTTTTCCCTCTTCGGATTAAATACTTGTTGCAGCGCTTCGTTTAATACATTAATACCAGCAGGCCCGCGGTACATCGGTGCTAATACTTGAACATCCCTTGCACTAAAGCCTTTTGTTTTAGCATTTTCGCAAACTTTTTTCACAACCTCAACAATTTGAGCCCCTGTACAGCTGATAAACGAACGATCTTTTTTGTTTTGCGCTAAATCTGGTGGTAGAGTTCCATTTTTTATCGCATGGGCAAGTTGAATCACTGATGAGCCTTCCGCTTGACGATAAATTTCAGTAAGCTTCACTGTCGGAACTGCGCCTGCATTTAATAAATCTTTTAATACTTGTCCAGGTCCTACAGATGGCAACTGATCTTCATCACCTACAACGATAACTTGAATATTCGTCGGCAACGACTTAAATAGCTGATTTGCAAGCCAAATATCAACCATTGAAAATTCATCGATAATAAGGAGCTTACCTTGGACAGGATCCGTTTCATTACGCTGGAAAGATCCTTCTGGCGTCCAACCAAGTAAACGGTGAATTGTGCAAGCTGGAAGTCCTGTCGATTCACTCATCCGCTTCGCTGCTCTTCCTGTTGGAGCTGTTAATAGTATTGGAAATGGATTATCATCACTGTATTCATTCGGATTTAACGATAATCCGTGAAGTGACGCATACATTTCAACAATCCCTTTAATAACTGTTGTTTTCCCTGTTCCTGGTCCACCTGTTAATAACATCATCGGTTTATGAAGTGCCGTTTGAATTGCTTCTTGCTGAAACGGTGCATATTGTACGTTCAGTTGTTCTTCAATTTCACCTAACGTTTTTAACACTTCCGCTTCTGGAAATGAAGGTGTTTCTTCTTGATTCATAAGCCTGCGAATAGACTTTACAACACCTTTTTCAGAGTAGAATAACGTCGCTAAATACACTCGTTCTTCTTCTATGATGACTTTCCCTTCACTTTGCATCGTTTCAATACAACCTATAATATCTTCCTCAGTCACTCTTCCTTCTTGATTGTTTAAAAGTGACATCGTTTCTCTTACAAGTTGATCTTTCCTCATATAAACATGACCAAGTTGTAATGAGACATTCTCTAATGTGTAAAAACATCCCGCTCGTACACGGTCGTCATGATTACCCGATATCCCTAACGCACGCCCTATATCATCCGCTCTTCCAAAACCAATCCCGTCGACTTCTTCAATAAGTTGATACGGATTATTACGAATCACTTCTAATGTCATCTCTTTATATTGCTGGTAAATCTTAATAGAAAGTTTCGTTCCAAAACCGTAGCCATTTAAAAAGCTCATTACTTTCTCTAATCCTTGATGTTCAACAATTGTCTCATATATTTCCTGAGCCTTTTGTTTATTAACAACACCATTTAATGCCTCAGGGTCATCCATAATTTTAGAAATAGCATGTTCTCCGAGATGGTCCACAATTTTTTCAGCTGTACGCTTTCCTATCCCTTTAAATAAATCACTCCCTAAATATTGCACCATACCTGCTTTTGTTTGCGGCAATTCTTTTTTAAATGTTTCAACCATATATTGTTTTCCATACTTTGGATGGTCCTTAAAATGACCAGTCAATGTAAACACTTCATCTTCATGCATGCGGGGAAAATGACCGTTTATCATTACTTTCTTTTCGTCATACGTTTCATTCGTTTCAATGACTTTCATACTGACAACGGAATAGAGGTTTTCTTCGTTGTGGAAAATGGTATGAAGAACTTGCGCTTTTATAAACTTTTTCTCTTCCTCAAACAAATCCATTGCATGTTGATTTCCCATCTTTCCTCTCCTTTCCGATATTTTCACTTTAATGAGCAGTACATCCCCCACCTTTTTAGATGAGGGATAACTACCCATTAAACTATATTTTTATCTTATTCAGCTTCTTGCTCTAATAAACGAATGCCATTACCCGCTAAAAAGTGATCTGGCTGAATTTCAGTTGCTTTCTTAAATAAAGCGAGAGCCTTCTCATTATTTTCCTCAAATACGTACGCAACACCTAAATTGTAATACGCATCTGCATGCTCTTCATCCATTTCTAATACCTTTTCAAAATAAGGTTTCGCCTCTTGAACATGTTCTAATCGCGCGAAGCAAAGTCCGCACTGGAATACAGCTTCTACATCGTTTTCATCTAATTCTGTTGCTCTTTGTAAGAATGGTAGTGCAAGACGATCATTTCCAAGCTGTACATGTGTGATACCTAACATAAATGTTACATCAGCTGATTGTAATCCAGCTTGCATTGCTTGTTCAAATACAGCTTTCGCCTCAGTAAATTGCTCTTGGCCATAATATACATTTCCTAAACCATAATAGGCAGCTGCAGATTTATCATCTAACTCTAGTGCGCGTTTATAAAATAAAATCGCTCGCTCGCTATCACCTAATACGTCTAATAAATTTGCAAAATTAATGTATCCAAGCGCATCTTTCGGATTTTCTTCGATTGCTTCTGTAAAATTTTTAGCTGCTTCTTCCCAGTTTCCTTCTTGCATATATTGAATACCTGTTTCAAGTTTGTTTGACATGTCCTTCACCTCTACAACAAATTATAACAAAGAATGTATTTTCCAAGCGAACGAAAATTCGCTTTATGTAAAAGAAACCTCTAACCGCTAATCGGCAGAGGCTTCTCGTTTATCCTAAATAATCCAATTTCTTACCACTACGGTATACTTCATCAATTGTAGCACCGCCTAAGCACTCATCTCCATCATAGAAAACGACTGCTTGTCCTGGTGTAATTGCACGAATTGGCTCATCACAAAGAATACGAACTGTATTTTCATCAACGATTTGAACCGTTACTTTATTGTCTTCTTGACGATAACGGAATTTCGCCGTGCACTTAAATTCTGTTTCTTTTTCTTTGTTACTTACCCATCCTACATTCGTAGCAATAACTTCATCACCATATAGAAGTTCGTTATGGAATCCTTGATCAACATATAAAATGTTTTCTTTTAGATTTTTCCCAACAGCAAACCATGGATCACCATTACCACCAATTCCAAGGCCATGACGTTGTCCAATTGTATAATACATTAAACCGTCATGCTTCCCTTTTACTTCACCAGATAATGTTTGCATTACACCTGGTTGTGCCGGTAAGTAGTTACTTAAGAAATCTTTAAAGTTACGCTCACCAATGAAGCAAATACCTGTACTATCTTTTTTCGCCGCTGTCGCTAAGCCAGCTTCTTTCGCCATTTCACGAATTTGCGGTTTCTTTAATTCACCTAACGGGAACATTGTTTTTGATAATTGCTCTTGGCTTAATTGATTTAAGAAATATGTTTGATCTTTATTGTCATCAACGCCGCGAAGCATTTTATATTCGCCGTCCATATAAGCAACGCGTGCATAATGGCCTGTTGCCACATAATCCGCACCAAGCGCAATTGCATGCTCTAAAAATGCTTTAAATTTAATTTCTTTATTACACATTACATCTGGGTTTGGTGTACGACCAGCTCGATACTCATCTAAGAAGTACGTAAATACTTTATCCCAGTATTGTTTTTCAAAGTTTACTGCATAATACGGAATACCAATTTGGTTACACACTTCAATTACATCATTGTAATCTTCTGTTGCTGTGCAGACACCATTCTCATCTGTATCATCCCAGTTTTTCATAAAAATTCCGATTACATCATAACCTTGCTCTTTTAATAAAAGTGCTGCTACAGATGAATCGACGCCACCGGACATTCCGATGACAACGCGTGTTTCGTGAGGTAGTTTGTTCATCATGTCACCTCCCATGCTAATTTTGTGTTAATCGCTTCACGATTTTCACTGTTTCGTACGCCGCTTTTTCAATTTGCTCTTTCGTATTTCCAAGTCCAAAACTAAAGCGTACGGATGAACGTATTTGATCGGAGTCTTTTCCAAACATCGCTACTAATACATGTGATGGATCAATCGAACCAGCTGTACAAGCAGAACCGCTTGATACTGCAATGCCAGCAAGGTCTAAGTTCACAAGAAATGGTTCAATGTTCATTCCTGTAAAACTTACATTAAGTACATGCGGTAAGCGATGTTCTAAGTTTCCGTTTACCTCGAAAGTAATGCCTTCATTTTTGAAGACAGATACCATTATATCTTTAAACTCTTCATATTGGGCATTTTTTTGCTCACGAGTTTTTTCAGCTATAAGAATTGCATGCTGAAGCCCAGCAATACTAGGCACATTTTCCGTACCAGCACGGCGTTTTCTTTCTTGCTCTCCGCCTATTAATAACGGTTCAAATTTCACATTTGCACCAGCGTATAAGAACCCTACACCTTTTGGCCCATTAATTTTATGAGCTGAAATTGATAATAAATCAATTCCAAACTCTTTCACATTAATTTCTACTAAACCGTAAGCTTGTACCGCATCTGTATGGAAATAAGCTTGATGATCTTTTAGCAACTTTCCTATTTCCACAATTGGTTGCATTGTCCCTACTTCATTATTCCCAAACATAACAGATACAAGAATCGTCTCTTCTGTTAATGCCTTTTGTATGTCAGAAACTTGAATAAGCCCTGTTTCATCGACAGGTAAATATGTCACTTCAAACCCTTCACGCTCTAACAATTCGCACGTATGCAAAATCGCATGATGTTCAATTTGCGTCGTTATTATGTGGTTACCTTTATGACGGTTCGCACGTGCTACACCGATAAGCGCTAAATTATCAGCTTCTGTACCACCGCTCGTAAATATAATTTCATTCGGATTCGCATGAATGCTGCGTGCACACACTCGTCTCGCCTCATCTACTGCATGGCGAGTTTGACGTCCATAAAAGTGAATACTAGACGGGTTCCCGAATATTTCTGTCATATATGGAATCATCTTTTCGACCACTTCTGGGTGAGTCGGAGATGTCGCAGCATGATCTAAGTAAATGCGTTCCATTAAATCTCCTTCTTTCCAAATCGTTTCACAAGGAATTAAATGTAAAACATATAGCCCCCGTGATTTTCTTCCTCATAACGTACTAAATCTTCTAACGTTGTACTATCTAACACTTCTTGCACCGCATCACGAACACGCATCCATAACTGGCGCTGTGCTGGCTCTTCTTCTTCTATCATTTCTACAACACTAATCGGTCCCTCTAATACACGGATTACATCCCCAGCTGTAATGTTAGCCGGTTGATCAGATAATACATATCCGCCGTATGCCCCGCGCGTACTCTTTACAAGACGAGCGTTACGAAGTGGTGAAATTAATTGCTCTAAGTAATGCTCGGATAAGTCATGCGCCTGCGCAATTGATTTTAATGAAATCGGACCTTCACCAAACTTTTTTGCAAGATCAATCATAATTGTTAAGCCATAGCGGCCTTTTGTTGAAATCTTCATCTATTTTGCACCTCTTTTCAAATTTTCACTTCTATTGGTTATATCTTATTTATAAAAAGAACACAATTTAAAATCCTATGAAATTATAGCATAATATAGTATTATAAGAAATTTCAACTTGTGTATCAAAATGATAACATAAAATCACATTGAAAAACTCGGAAATTATTACAATTGAAAGAAAAATGAAAATATTAACCTTCATTTTTCCCATAAAACAGCATCCTATTTCAAATTCCGTAGAAAAAAATGATACGATAGAACGAGATTATATATTAAGGGAGACGGTCCAAATGAAACAACCACTCGCACATCGAATGCGCCCTACAAATATTCAAGAAATTATTGGGCAACAACATTTAGTTGGTGAAGGAAAGATTTTATGGCGAATGGTCCAAGCCAATCATTTTCAATCTATGATTTTATACGGTCCTCCAGGTACAGGAAAAACATCCATTGCCAGTGCAATTGCAGGAAGTACCGGTACCCCGTTTCGTCTATTGAACGCTGTTACTCACAATAAAAAAGATATGGAAGTTGTCGTACAAGAAGCGAAGATGCATCGACACCTCGTTTTAATTTTAGATGAAGTTCACCGTCTAGATAAAGCAAAGCAAGACTTTCTATTACCTCACTTAGAAAGCGGACTTCTTACTTTAATTGGTGCTACGACAAGTAATCCATTCCATGCAATAAACTCCGCTATTCGAAGCAGGTGTCAAATTTTCGAATTACACGCACTAACAGAAGAAGATATATTAATTGGGTTAAAAAGAGCTTTAGAAGATAAAGAAAAAGGGCTTGGAGAATATGCAGTAACGGTAACAGATGAAGCACTACATCACTTTGCAAACGCCTCTGGTGGTGATATGCGTTCCGCTTATAACGCACTTGAGCTTGCTGTATTATCTAGCTTTACTACAGACGATCAAGCGGCTGAAATCACACTCGAGATTGCAGAAGAATGCTTACAAAAGAAGAGCTTCGTCCACGACAAAGGCGGCGATGCTCATTATGATGTATTATCAGCATTTCAAAAATCAGTGCGCGGAAGTGATGTAAATGCAGCACTCCATTATTTAGCACGCCTTATTGAAGCAGGTGATTTACAAAGCATTGGCAGACGCCTTCTTATTATGGCTTATGAAGATATTGGACTTGCTAGCCCACAAGCTGGACCACGTACACTAGCTGCAATTGAATCAGCTGAACGAGTTGGATTCCCAGAAGCACGCATCCCACTTGCAAATGCCGTTATCGAGCTATGCTTATCACCAAAATCAAATTCAGCTTATAAAGCACTTGATGCTGCATTACACGATTTACGCAACGGTCAAACAGGTGACATTCCAAGCCATTTAAAAGATAGTCATTACAAAGGCGCAGAATCACTTGGAAGAGGCATTGGATATTTATATCCGCACGACCATCCAAACGGCTGGGTAAGGCAACAATACTTACCTGATAAAATAAAAAGCAAGCAATATTATAAACCGAAAACGACAGGAAAATTTGAGCAAGCACTTTCTACTGTTTATGAAAGATTACAAACTTCGAATAAAACGAAAAATAAAGGGTAACATAAACGAAAACGTCACCATTATGGAGGCTTCGCTTATGAAAACACGTCAAGATGCATGGACAAAAGAAGATGATCTCCTTTTAGCAGAAACTGTTTTACGACATATTCGCAGCGGAAGTACACAAATAAAAGCATTTGATGAAGTTGGCGATGCGTTGAACCGGACTTCAGCAGCTTGCGGCTTTAGATGGAATGCTGAAGTAAGACCGAATTACGAAGATGCGGTGCAGCTTGCAAAAAAACAACGTAAAGAATTAAAACGTTCTGAAGCTAATATAGAAAAAAATCGGTTCACGAAAACGAAACAACTCGTAATTGACGCCGATTTTTCAGAAGATATTACGCCAAGTAAACAAGATCTTACAATGCAAAATGTCATTTCATTTTTACAAAATTTAGAACATAAAAATCCTTCACTTGCAAAGTTGCAAACTGAAAATGATGTATTACAAGCTCAACTCACCTCTCTGCAAAAAACGAATCATGAACTTGAAACGAAATTAGCGGTACTCACAAAAAAACAACAAGCAATCGAAGAAGATTACGCGATGCTTGTTCGAATTATGGATCGTGCTCGAAAACTTGTTTCGGTTGAAGAACAAGAAGAGCAAATTGCCCCGATTTTCAAAACCGATCAAAATGGGAATTTAGATATTATTTATTCTGCAGAGAATTAAAAACAGGGATGTCACTTTTTAACTGAGTGACATCCCTGTTTGTTTTCGGTGAACCATATATAGATATCGGTAAATGAAATTATATTAACGGTTTTTCGAATATATCTATCACAACTTGCAATATATCAACGATTTTTCAAATATATCTATCACAACTTACAATATATCAACGATTCAATAAAGGATATCGATTTAACGACAAAGATTGACAATAACATTCCTCCTTGTCATACAAGGAAACTCCTAAAACGTATTGGATATTTTTTACTAAAATGTTATTATAAACATATACCTTTAAAGGGAGATGGTTGCTATTTCATTAATAATCTTCAAAATAACTCTTGGCCTTCTCGTCCTAACTTTAGCTCTTTTCACCATTAACAGTCTAAAAAAGACATCCGCCTATAAATCAGATAAATATGATTATTGCTTACTAACCTTACTTACATTTGAACTAGTAGTGATGCAAATATTCATATTTCTTTAATACATATAAAAAAGCATATATCCAAAATGGATATATGCTTTTCTTTTATTCTTGCCCTACACGTTTCACTTCTACGTTTTTAATGCGTTCACGTACAACGTGACTTGCCATAATTAAGCCTGCCACAGATGGTACGAATGCATTTGATGAAGGCGGTAATTTCGCCTTACGAATTTTTGCATTCTCGTCTGGTACAATTTCTTTACGTACTTCTTCACGAATTACGATTGGGTTTTCGTCAGAGAAGACAACTTTTACACCTTTTTTAATACCCTCTTTACGAAGCTTCGTACGAATGACTTTCGCAATTGGATCTGTATGTGTTTTAGAGATGTCCGCAATACGGAAACGAGTTGGGTCCATTTTATTCGCTGCACCCATACTTGAGATAATTTTAATTTTACGACGTAAACATTGTTTAATTAAATGAATTTTGAACGTAATCGTATCAGATGCATCCACTACAAAGTCTAAACCGTACTTAAAGAACTCTTCATATGTTTCATCTGTATAAAACATTTCTAGTCCAATTACTTCACACTCTGGGTTAATGTCCGCGATACGCTCTTTCATTAATTCTACTTTTGAACGTCCTACAGTAGATACTAAAGCGTGAATTTGACGGTTTACGTTTGTAATATCTACAACGTCTTTATCAACTAATACGAGACGTCCTACGCCAGAACGTGCTAACGCTTCAGCTGCAAAAGAACCTACACCGCCAATTCCTAAAATACCGACTGTACTATTTTTTAATATTTCAAGTCCTTCTTTACCGAAGGCTAATTCATTACGTGAAAATTGATGTAACATTCAGCTCTACACTCCTATTACAAAAATGGTCTACCATGTATTCTAGCGTTTTTCCGACTATTTGTATAGAAAAAGTTATAGAATTCCTAAAAATACATATTTCGAGAATGAAAACATAGACCAGAATTTTATTTCTTCCTAAATACACGTTTAAAAAAGAGGATTTAGAGAACCGAGCAGATCGAGGCGCTGAAGCCAGGAGGAGCGCAGTGTAGAAACACTACTCGAGCACCGGACTGGCGAAGCAACGATGAGATGCGACAGTTATCTGAACCAGACTTTTTAAACTTCCTTTCAATACAGGTTTAAAAAGGAGGATTTAGAGAACCGAGCAGATCGAGGCGCTGAAGCCAGGAGGAGCGCAGTGTAGAAACACTACTCGAGCACCGGACTGGCGAAGCAACGATGAGATGCGACAGTTATCTAAACCGGACTTTTTAAACAACCTCTCAAAAAAAGTCTAGACGGTTATAGTATAACCATCTAGACCCTATTCTTACTTCTCTTCTTTCAAGCTTAATTTTAAGTTCAGTTCTTCAAGCTGCGCTTCTGCAACTGGGCTTGGAGCTTCTGTTAATAAGCAGCTTGCGCTTGCTGTTTTCGGGAATGCAATTGTATCACGAAGGTTTGTACGGCCTGCAAGTAACATAACAAGGCGATCTAAACCTAATGCGATTCCGCCGTGTGGTGGTGTACCGTATTCGAATGCTTCTAATAAGAATCCGAATTGCTCTTGCGCTTCTTCTTGTGAGAATCCAAGTGCTTTGAACATTTTTTCTTGTACGTCACGCTCGTAAATACGAAGTGATCCACCACCAAGCTCATAACCGTTTAATACAAGGTCATATGCTTGTGCACGTGCTTTTTCTGGTGCTGTTTCTAGTAACTCAACGTCTTCACGGAATGGCATTGTGAATGGGTGGTGAGCTGCGAAGTAACGATCTGCATCTTCATCGTACTCAAGTAGTGGCCAATCAGTTACCCATAGGAAGTTAAATTTACTTTCATCAATTAACTCAAGCTCTTTACCTAGACGTAAACGAAGTGCGCCTAAGCTATCTGCAACAACGCTCTTCTTATCTGCTACGAATAGTAATAAGTCGCCAGCAGTAGCTTCTAATGTGCTCATTAACACATTTGCATCTTCTTCACCGAAGAATTTCGCAATCGGTCCTTTTAGGCCGTCTTCTTCAACTTTAAGCCAAGCTAGACCTTTTGCACCGTATACTTTCACGAATTCAGTTAATGCATCGATGTCTTTACGAGAATATTTACTTGCAGCACCTTTTGCATTAATTGCTTTTACTTGTCCGCCGCTTTCTACAGCACTTGTAAACACTTTAAAGCCACAATCTGCTGCAAACTCAGATAAGTCTGTTAGTTCCATTTCAAAGCGTGTATCTGGCTTATCAGAACCGTAGCGAGCCATTGCATCAGCATATTTCATACGAGGGAATGGTGCACTCACTTCTACACCTTTTGCATCCTTCATAACTTTCGTCATCATACGCTCCATCATATCTAAAATTTCATCTTGTGTTAAGAATGAAGCTTCGATATCGATTTGCGTGAATTCTGGTTGACGATCCGCACGTAAATCTTCATCACGGAAACAACGTGCTACTTGATAGTAACGCTCAAATCCGCCGACCATAAGAAGCTGTTTAAATAACTGTGGTGACTGTGGTAATGCATAGAATTCACCATCATGTACACGACTTGGCACTAAATAGTCACGAGCTCCTTCTGGCGTGCTTTTCGTTAAAATTGGTGTTTCTACTTCTAAGAACTCTTCTGTATCTAAGAAGTTACGAATTGTTTTTGTTACATCGTGACGCATTTTGAATGTGTTGAACATTACAGGACGACGTAAGTCTAAATAACGATATTTTAAACGCACATCTTCTGATGCATCTGTATCATCAGCAATGATAATTGGCGTTGTTTTCGCTGCATTTAGTACATTTACTTTTGTTGCTTGTACTTCAATACGACCAGTTGCCATATTGTCATTAATTGCGCCTTCACCACGTTCAACAACTGTACCTTCTACGTGTAATACGTATTCGCTACGAATTGTTTCTGCTACTTCTAACGCTTCTTTTGATGTTTCTGGGTTAAATACAACTTGTACGATACCTGTACGGTCACGTAAATCGATAAAGATTAATCCACCTAAGTCACGGCGTTTTTGTACCCAACCTTTTAATTGAACTGTTTGTCCAACAGCTTCTACTGTTACTTTTCCACATGCATGTGTTCTTTCAGCCACTGTAAGTTCCCCCTATATTAATTTCTCTGCTACGTATGAAGCAAATACATCTAACGCTACTTCTTCTTGTTCACCTGTTGCCATATCTTTTAAGTTAATGATGCCTTTATCTAGCTCATCTTCTCCTAATACAGCTACAAATTTCGCCTTTAGACGATCTGCTGATTTAAATTGTGCTTTCATTTTGCGATCTAAATAATCTTTTTCAACTGACAATCCAGCTTTACGAAGATCGAACGCAACTTTTGCAGCATGGTCTTTCGCTTTTTCGCCAAGCGCTACAACGTAACAATCAATGCTATGTTCAAGTGGTAATTCAATGTTTTCAGCTTTTAGCGCCATAATTAAACGTTCAATACTCATTGCAAAACCGATACCTGGCATTTCTGGTCCACCGATTTCTTGTACAAGTCCGTTATAACGGCCACCACCGCTTAATGTAGTGATCGCACCGAAACCTTCTGCCTCACTCATAATTTCAAAAACAGTGTGTTGATAGTAGTCTAAACCACGCACTAAGTTCGGATCTTTTTCAAATGGAACATCCATCATCGTTAATAGTTCTTGAACTTTGTCATAGTATACTGCTGAATCTTCGTTTAAGTATTCTGTAATAGATGGTGCTGTTCCCATTAATTCATGGTTACGGTCTTTCTTACAGTCTAAAATTCGAAGTGGGTTCTTTTCTAAGCGAGATTGACAGTCAGAACAGAATTCGCCGATACGTGGCTCAAAGTGTGCGATTAATGCATCACGGTGTGCTTGACGGCTCGCTGCGTCACCTAAACTGTTTAATACAACTTTAATATTTTTTAAGCCCATGCCGCGGTAAAATTCAACAGCAAGTGCAATTACTTCTGCATCAATTGCAGGGTCATTACTGCCGATTGCTTCGATACCGAATTGTACGAATTGACGATAGCGACCTGCTTGTGGTCTTTCATAACGGAACATTTGACCGATATAGTATAATTTCGTTGGTTGTGTCGCATCACCAAACATTTTATTTTCAACGTAAGAACGTACAACAGGTGCAGTACCTTCTGGACGTAATGTTAAGCTACGCTCTCCACGATCTTGGAATGAGTACATTTCTTTTTGTACGATATCTGTCGTATCACCAACACCGCGTAAAAATAGCTCAGTGTGTTCAAAAATTGGTGTACGAATTTCTTTATAATTGTAACGACGGCAAATTTCGCGTGCTTGCCCTTCGATATACTGCCATAACTCAACAGTGCCTGGAAGAATATCTTGCGTTCCGCGTGGGATTTGAATAGACATATTCAGTTCCTCCTCAAATTGTTTTAATCTTAATAAAAATAAAAAAACTCCCGCCTCTACTGTTTAAACAGTAGGGACGAGAGTATTATACCCGTGGTGCCACCCTAATTGAAGCACGTATGCTTCCACTTTTTTAATAACGCTTAAATATGCGTTCATCCCTACTAAGCATATATGCCGTTCAAGTTGAAACCTCTAGAGTGTCATTCAATCAGTCATCATGCAGAAATGTTTTCAGCCTAAGACATTCCTTCTCTTTCCATGTGTGTCTCATTTACTCTTCTCTATCAACGGTTATATTCATATGTAAATATAAAATTACTATACGTTTGTTAAGTAGGATTGTCAAGTGCTCTAAGAACGTTCAATCTGCTTCTTTAAACGCTTTACATCTTGAAGAGAAATCCCAAACTCCGAAGCAAGCTCCATTGAAGTATTGTTTTGCTCTTTTGAAATAAAATCATGAAAATTCACGTTAAACAGTTGATTTGCACCATTTGTAACAGAATGCCCTTTTTCATTCATACGCATACGTATATCCCTCACATTCAATATGGATGTTTTACTTTTTATTGTTCCATATTGATGAGAGAGTTATACATAACCGAAACTGCTATTGATTCCAAATAAATGAACAAAACATACAACAATGTATAAAAAAGAGAGGATTATATAACCCTCTCTTTTTTATGAACACTATTTACTTTCTACAATTAAGGTCACCGGACCATCATTGATTAAAGAAACGTCCATCATTGCTCCAAACTTCCCTGTTTCCACATGTAATCCTTGTTTACGAACTTCTTCATTAAAGAAATCGTATAAACGCTCTGCATAATCAGGTTTCGCAGCATCCATAAAGTTTGGACGTCTGCCCTTGCGGCAATCTCCGTATAATGTGAATTGCGAAATAGATAGAACTTGTCCTTCTACATCAAGTACAGAATGATTCATCTTTCCGCTCTCATCTTCAAAAATACGTAAGTTTGCAATTTTTTCCGCAATGTAAGTTGCATCTTTTTCTGTATCTTCGTGCGTAATGCCAACTAGTAATGTTAAACCGAACGGAATTTGTCCTACGATCTCACCGTCTACTGTGACAGACGCTTTCTTTGATCGTTGTAAAACAACTCTCATCTTTCTACACTCCCTATTAATGCATCATGCGTCGTACTGCATAAATTTCTGGAACGCGTTTAATGCGTTCTACTACTTTTTTCAAGTGTTGTAAGTTACGAATCGAGATTGACATATTAATTGTTGCCATCTTATTACGGTCACTTCTACCAGAAACAGCTGAAATGTATGTTTTCGTCTCTGTAACAGCTTGCAGTACTTCATTTAATAAACCGCGGCGATCGTAACCTGAAATTTCAATATCAACGTTATACTCAATTTCTTTTTCAGGGCTACCTTCCCACTCTACCTCTAATAATCGTTCTACAGCTTCTTCTGTATGAACATTTACACAATCACGGCGGTGAATTGATACACCTCGGCCTTTCGTAATATACCCAACGATATCATCGCCCGGAACTGGGTTACAGCATTTCGATAAACGGATTAATAAATTATCAGCACCGCTTACCTTTACACCAGAATCCCATTTTCGAATTTTCATCGGTTTACGGACTTCTTTAACTTCAACAATTTCTTCTTCTTCGCGTTGTTTGCGGAACTTGTCCGTTAGTCGCGTAACAATTTGCGAAGCTGTAATTCCGCTATATCCAACTGCTGCAAACATATCTTCTTCATTTGCAAAGTTAAATTTCTCAGCGACGCGTTTTAAGTTATCCGGCGCCAATACTTCTTTCATCTCATACTCTAGACCACGTACTTCCTTTTCAACAAGTTCACGGCCTTTTTCAATATTTTCGTCTCTACGTTGTTTCTTAAAGAATTGACGAATTTTATTTTTCGCATGAGATGTTTGAGCAAGTTTTACCCAATCCTGGCTTGGGCCATATGAATGTTTCGACGTTAAAATTTCAATGATGTCGCCTGTTTTTAATTTATAATCCAGCGTCACCATTTTCCCGTTTACTTTTGCACCAATTGTTTTATTCCCAATTTCCGAATGGACACGATACGCGAAATCAATTGGAACAGATCCAAGTGGTAATTCCATTACATCGCCTTTCGGTGTAAAGACGAATACCATGTCAGAGAATAAATCAATTTTTAATGACTCCATAAATTCTTCTGCATTAGAAGCTTCATTTTGCCATTCTAATATTTGACGGAACCATGTGAGTTTCTTCTCTAATGTACCTGTTGTTTCTGCTGTTTTTCCTTCTTTGTATGCCCAGTGTGCCGCGATCCCAAATTCTGCAATTTCGTGCATTTCTTTCGTACGAATTTGCACTTCAAGTGGATCACCTTTCGGTCCAATTACAGTCGTATGAAGAGATTGATATAGATTTGCTTTTGGCATTGCAATATAATCTTTAAAACGACCTGGCATCGGCTTCCAGCACGTATGAATAATTCCAAGCACAGCATAACAATCTTTAATACTATTTACAACGACACGTACAGCTAATAAATCGTAAATTTCATTGAACTGCTTATTTTGCAGTGCCATTTTACGATAAATACTGTAAATATGTTTCGGTCTTCCAGAAATCTCAGGTTGAATTGCAACTTCTTTTAATTTCTCACGAATACCAGTCATTACTTCGTCTAAATATTCTTCACGTTCTGCACGTTTACGCTTCATTAAATTTACAATACGATAATATTGTTGTGGATTTAAATAGCGAAGTGACGTATCCTCTAGCTCCCATTTAATAGTACTAATTCCGAGTCTATGTGCCAAAGGTGCAAAGATTTCTAACGTTTCATTCGCTATGCGACGCTGCTTCTCTTGAGGCAAATGTTTCAATGTACGCATGTTATGAAGACGATCAGCTAGTTTAATTAAAATAACTCGAATATCTTGAGCCATTGCAATAAACATTTTGCGATGGTTTTCTGCTTGTTGTTGTTCGTGAGATTTATATTTGATCTTCCCAAGCTTTGTAACGCCATCAACAAGCATAGCAATTTCTTTGTTAAATTCCCGTTCAATATCTTCTAATGTAATCTCTGTATCTTCCACTACATCATGTAAGAAACCTGCTGATACCGTAGCTGGATCCATGTGTAAATCAACTAAAATACCTGCAACTTGAATCGGATGAATAATATACGGTTCACCCGATTTTCTATATTGTTCGCTATGCGCATCACGTGCATATTCATAGGCACGTGCCACTAGCTCAATATCTTCATCCGCTAAATATTGACTTGCTTTCTCGAGTACCTGTTCAGCTGTTAGTACCTGCTCATTTGCCATCGAATCACCTTTTATTGAAAATTGACTTTATCTTTATTTAATAGAATAAATTATATTCTATCATTATAACCCAATGATTGTGAATTGTGAAAAGGAAAAGATTTTACTGACATTTCACCATAATTTTTTGTTCAATTATACAAAAGTACCCGCTCCTCTCCAAGAGATTCACGGGTACTTTTTATCACCGTAGTTTTACCTATATAGTGATTAGTATTTTTCTAATACTAATACATCGTAACCATCTAACATTTTACGACCATCTAAGTAAGTAAGTTCTACTAAGAATGCAATTCCTGCTACAACTCCGCCTAGCTCTTCAACTAACTTAATTGTCGCTTCGATTGTTCCACCTGTAGCTAATAGATCATCTGTAATTAATACGCGTTGACCTGGCTTAATTGCATCTTTATGGATTGTTAAAACGTCTTTACCATATTCTTTACCGTAGTCAACTGTAATTACTTCACGTGGTAATTTTCCTAATTTACGAACTGGCGCAAATCCTACTTCTAACGCATAAGAAACTGGGCAACCGATAATGAAACCACGAGCTTCTGGTCCTACTACAACATCGATATCTCTTTCTTTTGCGTACTCAACGATTGCGTCTGTTGCTGCTTTGTATGCTTTACCGTCATTCATTAAAGGTGTAATGTCTTTAAACACAATACCTTCTTTCGGATAATCCGGTACAATTGCGATATGTTGCTTGAAATCCATATTTCTGAATCCTCCTCAGATCTAAAAGGTTTGTAAATACAAATCCTTTACCCTAACTGTTCTACTTCTTTATGATTACGAATCGTTTCAAACCATGTATATAGTTGCTGATATGTGCTATAAACCAATTCTTTTTCTAATTGTAAGTGGTTCATTTTCTCACGATATGTGTTCGATTCAATTAAATCACGCTTTTGTTTTTTGTCTGCCATAAAAATGACGCCATCTTTTATTGTAACAAATTCTAACTCAAAAAACACCTGTGTCATGAAATTTACTGTATCTTTTGACCAACCTTTATGACGACATAGTTGTTCTCCATATTGTCTTAAAGAAAATGGTGTTTTTTGGCTTAAGAAAGAATAGTACCATTTAAAGTGTTCTCTCGTCGGAACTGTACTAAATAAGTGGTTATTCTCTTGATAAAATAGCGTATAAATTCGCGCTGGGAATCCTACCTTAAATAGCTCACGTAATTCATCTGTTCCTTTTGGTAAATCAAGTAACACGATATATTGATCATCTAAATGCGTTACTTCTGAAGCATGCATGAGCTTTTCTTTATAGCTCTCTAAAGAAAATTTATTCAATACCTCTTCAGAAAAATACACCATTGTTATTTTTTCTTTCGGAAGTTCTGCTAAATTTGCTTCTGCATTACGCATACTACGCCAATCAAATAATTGCCACGCCTCTACAGCAATATCTTGTACCATTAGTTGTGGCTTCTTAAAGTTATTCCATTCATTAATAGACGCTTCTCCTATTACAGATACTTTTGCAACTGGAGAGATTTCTTTCGCATATGCACCAAAGCCAAATCCAATTGTATCCAGTGTTGCTTGTCCATCACGAAGAGCCATTTTTAAATGAGAGCCATCTGATCCGATTGCGCGAATGCTTTCTAACTCTGCATCTTTTACTGCAATACGTGGTTTCGGATTTCCAACACCAAACGGGGCTAGTTTTTGCATATCTTCAATTGCCGCTAGCGTTACATCCTCTACTTTACAAAAAACATCAACTGCTGTAATTGGAATAAAATCTTCTTCTGTTAAAATTGCATCTGCTTGTTCATTTAAGCGGCGACGTAATTCATCTACATCATTCATATGTAGCGTCATTCCCGCTGCCATCGGATGCCCTCCGAAGTGTGGTAATAACTCTCTACAATCTGATAAATTTGCAAACAAATCAAATCCTGCAATACTACGTGCTGAGCCTTTTGCTGTTTCTTTTATAGGATCAATGCTTAATACAATCGTCGGACGATAAAAACGTTCAACTAATTTCGAAGCAACAATTCCAATTACCCCTGGGTTCCAGCCTTCTTTCGCAAGTACTAATACTTTATTTTCTTCTGGTGGGAAGTTATTTTCCACTTCAGCGATAGCCTCTTCTGTAATTTGCTTTACAATATCTTTTCGCAGTTTGTTCAGCTCATCAATTTCTTCAGCTAGCTCTTTCGCTTCCTCTGGATCATCTGATAATAAAAGGTGTACAGCCGGCGCAGCATCTTCTAAACGCCCAACCGCATTAATACGAGGTGCAATTGAGAAACCAATACTCTCTTCGGTAATTTCACTTTGCGAAACGTTAGCAACTTTAAACAATGCCTTCAAACCAATATTTCTCGTCATACGCATATGTTTTAAACCGCGTTTCACTAGCAACCTATTTTCACCATGAAGTGATACTAAATCGGCTACTGTACCAATTACTGCGATCTCTAATAAATGTTCTGGTACACGGCCTAATAGTGCATGCGCAACTTTAAACGCAACACCTACACCAGCTAAATAGTGAAACGGATATACACCGCCATCTAATTTCGGATGTATAATCGCAAGTGCTTCTGGCAATTCTGGCGGTGGCTCATGGTGATCTGTAATAATTAGATCTATTCCAAGCTCTTTCGCTACATTCGCTTCATGTACCGCTGCAATACCAGTATCGACAGTAATAATTAGCGAGAACCCTGCGCTATGCGCCCAACGAAATGCTTCTTCGTTCGGTCCATACCCTTCTGTAAAACGATTTGGAATGTAAAATTCTACTTCTGCACCTAATTCTTGAAGAGCAAGATATAAAACTGTCGTACTACTTACTCCGTCCGCATCGTAATCACCAAATATTAATATTTGCTCTCCATTTTGAATCGCCTTATTTACACGTTCTACCGTTCTATCCATTCCTTTTAATAAAAATGGATCATGAAATTCTTGATTTTCTGTATTTAAAAAATCTAAAATCTTATCTTCTGTATCGAGTCCTCTACCGAGGAATAACGAAACGACAAGTGGCGATAACTTTAATTTACTTGCTAATTCACTCACTCGCTCGTCATTATATTCTTTTTCTTTCCAACGCGTCTTCGGTTGTAACACGAAATCACCCCTTAACCTGTTCATTATACAAGACAGATTAAGGGGTGACAATATAATGCAAACTACGATGCAATATCTATATACTAAAATGTTAATGATGTTTAATTTGGAGAATACGGATTTATATGTACGAATACATTTTGTACATTATCTTGTTTCATAAGTATTTCTTTCACATGTTTTCCAATACGGTGTCCTTCTTCTACAGTAATGTATGGATCTACGGACACTTTAATATCGACAATAACATAATGACCATGCTCCCGTGCATATAAAGAACCAATTTTTTTCACACCATCTACTTGAAGAACTGCTTCTCTAAGCGGAATAACATCCTCCTCATGAAGAACATGGTCAAGCGTTGCATGAATTGCTTCCGCTCCAATGCTCCATGCCATTTTTACAACAAGAAGTGAAACAACTAATCCCGCAATTGGATCAGCGTATACAAGCCAGTCTATACCAAGCTTACCACCTATTATAGCTGCACAAATACCGATTAAAGCTGCAATTGAAGAAAATACATCCGAACGGTGCTCATATGCATTTGCAATAATTGCATCACTGTTTACTCTTTTCCCTAATCGGAATTTATATTGAAACATTCCTTCTTTCACGACGATTGAAAGAACAACAGCAAATATCGTAATTCCTTTCGGCGGTTCTAGTTCTTGCGAAAAAGCTTTTATAGACGAAATCGCGATTTCAAGTCCCACAATAAATAATAATACCGCAACAATAATCGCTGAAATCGATTCCGCTTTACCATGACCATACGGATGATCCTCATCAGGTGGCTGCTTTGCCGCTCGCAATCCAAAAAGTACAGCTAGCGAACCTATTACATCTGATGCAGAATGCACGGCATCCGCTAATAGCGCTTTACTGTTCCCAATATAACCAATTACCGCCTTTACAATCGCTAATATAATATTACCAACGATCCCGACAATAGCACCAAACTCGGCCTGTTTAAAACGTTCATCTTTTTCCATAATTAAAATCCCTTCTTTTCTTAACCTATCTTTTTATTTTAACAAAAACAGCGATAACACCACCACTTTCTTCCATCTTCTTTCTGTTAAAAAGTTGCTATCTTATTGTATCCACAAACGAAAAAAGAGATGCCTCATAAAGAGACATCATCTTTTCTATACTTGCGGTTCAGATTCTACTTTCTCAACCTTCTTCTTGTTTCTTCCCTTTTTCAAACGACGGTTTTCAAGCATTAACCAAATTTGAGAGGCAACGAAAACAGAAGAGTACGTACCTACAATTAATCCAACAAGTAGCGCAAACGAGAAGTTACGTAGTGACTCACTACCGAAGATAAGCAGTGCAATTACTGGGAATAACACTGTTAATACGGTGTTAATCGAGCGACCAAGCGTTTGGCGAATACTTGCATTTACGATTTCTTCTAGATCTTTTATATCGCGCACTCGTTTTTTCTGTTTGTATAATTCACGGTTTCTATCAAATGTAACAATCGAGTCATTAATAGAATAACCGATGATTGTTAGTACTGCAGCAATAAACGTTAAGTCTACCTCTAGTTGGAAAATACTAAACATAACAATCATAACGAATGCGTCATGTAATAATGCAAGTACTGCAGATAACGCATACGTAAATCGGAAACGAATACTTACGTATAAAATGATAACCGCAGAAGCAATCAGTACTGCGATAAATGCATTTCGTGCAATTTCTTTACCGATTGTCGGTGAAACTGTACTTACGTTTGGATCTGTACCATATTTATCGTGGAAGAATGTTTTTGTTTTCGCAATTTCATCTTTTGATAAAACACCTAATGTACGAACTGCGAAACCTTTATTGTCATCTCCAGTCGGTACAATATTTTCTTCCTTCACATCAATGTTCAATTCTTTAAAATCTTTATGAACATCAGACACAGTAACGGCTTGTTTTGATTGCAAGTCGATACGTGTACCACTCGCAAAGTCAATACCAAGATTCAATTTGAAAATTGGTAAGATAATTGCACCCGCAATTACAACTACAATCGAGAAGATAAGGAATTTATGACCGATATTTACGAAATTAATACGATCAAATCTTGTTGGCGGATGTACTACACCTTTTGTTAATGGAATAATATCCTTTTGTTTCACACCAAAATATCCTGGTTTTTTATCAAAGTAACGGCTCTTTACAAGTAGACCTAGTAAGAAACGAGTACCGAATACGTTCGTAATAAAACCAACTAAAATACTTACGATTAAACTTGTTGCAAATCCTTTTACAGAGCTATTACCATAAACGAATAACACACCAGCTGCTGCAAGAGTCGTAACGTTTGCATCTAGAATTGTTGCTAATGAACGATGGTTACCAGCACGGAATGCCGACATCATTGACTTACCAATTTTCAGCTCTTCTTTCAGTCTCTCGTACGTAATAATATTTGCATCAACTGCGATACCTACCCCGAGCACTAACGCTGCAATACCTGGCAACGTAAGAACTGCATGCATCCAGTTAAAGACAAGTAATGTAACGAAAATGTATAACCCTAACATAATAACCGCTACAAGTCCTGGTAAACGGTAGAATACAAGCATAAATAAGAAAATAAGAGCGATACCAATCGCACTAGCGAAAATCGTTTGCTCTAACGCTTGTTGACCAAATTTCGCTCCAACAGATGTTGAATACATTTCTTTTAAATCAACAGGAAGTGCACCTGCATTTAATAAAGATGAAAGTTGTTTCGCACTTTCAACTGTGAAGTTTCCACCTACGATAGATACTTCAGCTTGGTTAAATACTTGGTTTACTGTTGCTGCTGATAAGAATTTCGGATTCGGTTTTGCAGATTCTGCTTTATACGAATCTTTTCCTTCTTCAAAGTCAAGCCAAATTACCATTAAATTCGTTGGTGGTGGCATTTTAGAAATTTTTTCAGTTACTTCACGGAATTTTTCAGCACTTTTTAGTGTAAGACCTACGCTCGCACGGCCTTGCTCATCAAATGTTTGCTTCGCTCCGCCGCCTTTTAAATCCGTTCCATCCATAAGAAGGTTATCATCCACATCACGGAATGTTAATTTCGCTTGTGTTGATAACATTTCACGTGCTTTTTGCTGATCTTGTACACCAGCAAGCTGTACACGAATTCGATCTTGCCCTTCGATTTGAATGTTCGGCTCACTTACACCGAGAACATTGACACGATTTTCAAGAGCACCTACTGTACTTACAAGTACATCTCGATCGATTTTATCACCTTTTTTGGCTGGTTTTACTTCATACAGAATTTCAAAACCACCGCGAAGGTCTAGTCCTAGACTAATTCCTTTTGCTATGTCTTTTCCTGCCGCACCAATTACTCCACCGATTAATAAGACGATGAGGAAAAAGGCGGCAATTCTCGTACCACGCTTTGCCATATGTACCCTCTTTCTGCTACTAACACTTTCAATAAATCTCTTACGATTCACTGCTATACGTGTGCATACGCCTAGTTAGTAGACTTCCTTTCTATAATTTTTGCTAGTTCATCACTAGCTCTATAGGTAAGCTTTTACACTACCTACACTTCCATCATTTATTTTCCTCTTCACTACCTCCTTTATATATAATCTTAGACATAATTATTTCCTCTTTATCAATACATATCATTATACTGCAAAAGGAAGAACAAACCAATTGCAGTCGGTTATTTATTTTCGTACTCATCAAATGACCAAAGTGGCGCTTGGTAAGCTTCAACAGTTAAATATGTCATATATTCATTAGCTGTTACTGTTAATACGTCATTAACTAATTCATACAATCTAACATCGCTGTCTATCTTCTTCCACTTTTTCACTTTAAGAAACTTCCAAATGTCATCATCTGTCACTCGGTCGTAACCGAACATTTGAAACTCTTCTACTTTACTTTCTAAAACGACTTGTAACTGTCCGCGGTATGATTCTACCAAAGCCTCTCTATCTAACATCTATAAACATCTCCTTCTTATTTCAGCACGAAAAAGTCGCTTTAATCCCGCTCTAATGGACAGCAATAACTACTTTCAAGAGCACTATCATACTTCACTCTCTTAAATGCTTGTCATTCTTGTCTCGTACGTGCATATAAATTATTGTAAATCATTCCATTGATTTTGAGAAGGTAGGAGAAGAACATGACGAGACAAAGCTTTTTAAAAGGCGCATTTATTTTAATGATAGCCGGCTTTATTACAAAAATACTCGGCTTTATCAACCGCATAGTAATGGCACGTATTTTAGGAGAAGAAGGCGTTGGTCTTTATATGATGGCCGTTCCTACATTCATTTTAGCAATTACATTGACACAAATTGGTCTTCCTGTCGCAATCGCAAAATTTGTAGCAGAAGCGGAAGCTGTGAACGATAAACAAAGAGTTAAAAAAATATTAACCGTATCACTAGCTGTTACATCCGTTATTAGTATCATTTTAACAATCGGAATTATGTTCCTCACACCTATTTTAGCAAAAACATTATTAACCGACGAAAGAACCTACTATCCATTAATGGCCATTTTGCCCGTTGTTCCTGTTATTGCTGTTTCTTCTGTGTTGCGTGGTTACTTTCAAGGGAAACAAAACATGAAACCTAGCGCTTATGCGCAAGTTCTAGAACAAGTCGTCCGCATTACCATTATCGCTATATGCATTCAATTATTTTTACCTTACGGCATAGAATATGCTGCAGCCGGCGCTATGTTATCAGCTGTTCTCGGTGAAGTTGCATCCTTATTATTTTTACTCACGTTATTTCAGCGAGAAAAACATTTATCAATACGCTCTGGATTTTTCACTACTGTAAAGGAAAGCAAAGGGACATTTTATTCTCTGATGGATATTGCCCTTCCAACTACAGGAAGTCGTTTAATCGGCTCCGTTTCATATTTTTTTGAACCTATTGTCGTTATGCAAAGCTTAGCAATCGCTGGTGTCGCTGCTTCTGTTGCAACCCAGCAATACGGTATATTAAACGGTTATGCATTCCCGCTCCTATCACTACCTGCCTTTATTACATACGCTCTCTCTACAGCGCTCGTTCCTTCTATTAGTGAAGCAATGGCAAAAAGACAACATAAATTAGTAGAGCACCGTTTACAACAAGCACTTCGAATTTCATTAATTACCGGCGGATGGTCTGTCGTTATATTATACGTATTCGCTTCTCCTGTTTTAACTCTTATGTATGGATCAGACAGCGCAACAGCATTCATTCAACTTCTTGCGCCTTGCTTTTTATTTCATTATTTCCAAAGTCCACTTACCTCTGTTTTGCAAGCTTTAAACTTAGCAAGAGCCGCAATGATGAATACATTTATTGGTGCCATCGTGAAATTAATCGTTATTTTTGTACTAGCATCAAGGCCAGAGTTTCAAATGATGGGGGTTGCACTTGCTATTGCTGCAAATATTGTAACAGTAACATTTCTTCACTACGCTACTGTTTTAAAAAAGATTACATTTACCATTTACGCAAAAGACTATATTTTCGGCGGACTTGCCATCGGTATCGCAGGCGCCTTCGGTTTTTATCTTCATAAATATATTATTTTCTCTCATTCCCTTGGCATACAAACATTATGGGAAATCACTTTAACAACAATTGTTTATATCGTACTTCTCTTCACTTTCAAACTCATTCGAAAAGAAGAGTTAAGTCGTCTCCCTATCATTCGTAAGCTTTCATTTTTGAAATAAGGTGAAACTTTAATCAGTGGGGTAATCTCCACTGATTATTAGTTATACTAATCATCCTTACTCTTCCAAAGGATAAGTCTCTAATTTTCTTTTACATCAACAAAAAATTGTCCATTTTGAAAACTACAGTATAAAATTTGTGTTATATCGTTATAACCTAAGTTTTTTAATTTCTCAATAAGCCATTCATCTGTATGCTCAATCATTTGTAAATGACTAGATTGAATTTCTCCATCAATAATAAGAGGAAGCGTAAACTGCAATGTATCTTGTTTATTTTTTTGTTTTTGAAAGACAGATAACTTCCCAGACGGTTCCAAAATAGCATATTCTACATCCCGAATATCTCCAACTCCTTGTTCCCTTAATTGCATCATTAAATCATCAATATTATATCGTTGGTTTCTCATCTTTTTTTCATCAATCTTTCCCGCATTAATAATAATTGCTGGTTCACCTTCTATTAAATGCCGAAATCGTTGAAACTTTAATGAAATGACTGACAAAATGATTTGTATGCACATAAGAAAAGTCATCGGAACTAATTGATGCAAAAGTGATTTATCGGTATTTTCAATTGCTACTACAGCCATTTCTCCAAGCATAATAAATACGACTAAATCTAATACACTTAGCTCTCCTATCTCACGTTTACCCATAAGACGAAAAATAATTAAGATGATGATATACAAAAGCATTGTCCGTCCAATTACCGATATCCATTCCATTTCTACATCTCCTTTTTTACGTATAGACTCCCCTATAAAAAAGAAACTAGTCTAACTTGAGCAAAAGGAAAATATGCTTGTATTAAAAAGGGGGAATGCATAAATGGATGGAACGAAAAAATTATCAACTGCAATTGGCTTCGGTATTGTTACGCTACTAATTCTCGCATCTATTACTAGTATGATTATGGCTCTTTTATTAAAGTTTACGAATATAAATGAAGGGACATTAACCGTTACTATTTTTATACTCGCTCTTTTATCTATGCTTATGTCTGGATTTACTGCCGGCAAAAAGGCTCAAGGAAAAGGTTGGCTAGTAGGTTTCACAACAGGGCTCACGTTCACTATACTCGTCTTTCTAGTTAACTATTTAGGCTTTTCTCAAACCTTATCGAACTCACAATTACTATATCAATTAGCATTAATGGGGGCGAGTACACTCGGTGGTATTTTCGGTGTAAATATGTCAAAGCAAAGTAACTAAAAAAGGCCCTGCACATTTCATGCAGGGCCTTCCACATTAGTTTTTCACAACTTCACGAATCGCATTGCGATCGAAAGTTAAGTGTGAACCACCAGATTTAATAACGATTTTTGTCTCATCTACTGATTCGATTGTACCGTGTAAACCACCGATTGTTACGATAGCATCACCTTTTGCTAACTCACTTTGCATTTGAGCAACTGCTTTTTGACGTTTTTGTTGCGGGCGAATTAATAAGAAATAGAAAATCGCAAACATCGCAACGATCATAACGATATTCATCATACCTGCATTCATCTTTTGTTCCTCCTTTTAAATTATGTATTAGAAGTTTTTAGCATTCGGTTTATTAAAGCCATACTGTTCAAAGAACTCTTCGCGGAAATCGCCAAGACGGTCTTCACGAATAGCTTGTCTCACCTGCTCCATTAAGTTTAACAGAAAATGAAGGTTGTGATAAGACGTTAAACGAATTCCGAACGTTTCATCACATTTCATTAAGTGACGAATGTACGCACGTGAGTAGTTTTTACATGTGTAGCAATCACAGTTTGGATCAAGCGGACCGAAGTCTCTTGCGAATTTCGCATTTTTTACAACAAGGCGACCTTCACTTGTCATACATGTACCATTTCGAGCGATACGAGTTGGAAGTACACAGTCAAACATATCAATACCACGAATTGCGCCATCGATTAACGAGTCAGGAGAACCTACACCCATTAAGTAACGAGGCTTATTATCTGGAAGAAGTGGTGTTGTAAACTCAAGAACACGGTTCATAATATCTTTCGGTTCACCAACAGATAAACCACCTACAGCGTAACCAGGGAAGTCCATTGAAACAAGATCTTTCGCACTTTGACGACGAAGCTCTTCGTACTCCCCGCCCTGTACAATACCGAATAAACCTTGATCTTGCGGACGTTCATGCGCTTTTAAGCAACGTTCTGCCCAGCGGCTCGTACGCTCTACAGATTTCTTCATATATTCAAAAGTAGCTGGGAATGGTGGACACTCATCAAATGCCATCATAATATCTGAACCTAATGCATTTTGGATTTCCATCGCTTTTTCTGGTGATAAGAATAATTTATCTCCATTTAAGTGATTACGGAAGTGAACGCCTTCCTCTTCAATACGACGGAAGTCACTTAAACTGAATACTTGGAAACCACCAGAGTCTGTTAAGATTGCACGATCCCAGTTCATAAATTTATGCAAGCCGCCTGCTTCACGAATAATTTCATGACCTGGACGTAGCCATAAATGATACGTATTACTTAAAATAATGCCAGAATCCATTGCTTTTAATTCTTCTGGTGACATTGTCTTAACTGTTGCAAGTGTACCAACTGGCATAAATGTTGGTGTATCAAATGAACCGTGCGGCGTATGCACACGACCTAAACGGGCACCCGTTTGTTTACATGTCTTAATAAATTCATAACGAATTGCTGTCATAACTTACTCCTTTTATTTGTTTCTCATTTTAGCGTGAGATGCAACGAACATTGCATCACCGAAGCTAAAGAAACGATATTTTTCTTTTACTGCTTCATTATAAGCATGAAGTACATTATCTCTATTTGCAAATGCACTTACAAGCATAATTAATGTTGATTTCGGTAAATGGAAGTTTGTAATTAAACCATCAATTGCTTTAAATTCATATCCCGGATACATGAAAATATCTGTCCATCCAGAAGCGGCGCAGAGCTTACCGTCATGATCTGTTGCAATTGTTTCTAACGTACGAGTTGATGTCGTACCTACAGTAATAATACGTCCACCATTCTCTTTCACACGATTTAATAATGCCGCTGTCTCTTCAGACATATGATAATATTCTGCGTGCATATGGTGTTCTTCAATCGTGTCTGCAGAAACTGGTCTAAATGTTCCAAGTCCTACGTGAAGTGTAATGAATGCTAACTGAACGCCTTTTTGCTTTAACTTCTCAAGTAACTCTTCTGTAAAGTGAAGTCCCGCAGTCGGCGCTGCTGCTGAACCGATTTCTTTCGCATATACTGTTTGATAGCGATCGCGATCTTCCAGCGTCTCTTTAATATATGGAGGAAGCGGCATTTCCCCAAGTTCATCTAAAATTTCATAGAAGATGCCATCATATGAAAATTCAAGCTGGCGTCCACCTTGATCTGCAGTTCCTGTGCAAGTTGCTTTTAATTTCCCTTCGCCAAAAGAGATAACAGTTCCTTCTTTTACACGTTTCGCTGGCTTTACAAGCGTTTCCCACTTATCACCTTCTTCTTGTTTTAAAAGAAGTACTTCAATGTGCGCGCCTGTATCTTCTTTCACACCGTGCAAACGAGCAGGCATAACTTTCGTTTCATTTAAAACTAAGCAATCCCCCTCATGTAAGTAAGAAAGAATATCCGTAAAATGTTTATGCTCAATATCACCTGTTTCACGGTCTAACACCATTAATCTTGATGTTTCACGATCTTCTAACGGGACTTGTGCAATAAGTTCTTCTGGTAAATGAAAATCAAACAGATTTATATCCATAGCTATATCCACCTATTTCTTATTTAAATCGATTTATTATATACATAATAAAAGATAATACAATACTTAACACAATACATGTAATGATAGGAAAATAAAAGGTAACGTTTCCTTTTTTCACAAAAATATCGCCTGGAAGCCTTCCAATGAACTTCCAAGCTAATCCAACAACGATGAGTAAGATCCCGGCTGTAATAAGCAGCTTTGGCATCTCCGTCATACTTTTGGTATCTCCATTCCGAAATGTTCATACGCAAGCGGCGTTACAATTCGGCCCCTTGGCGTTCGTTGTAAAAAGCCAATTTGTAATAAATACGGCTCATACACATCTTCAATCGTATGAGATTCTTCTCCAATTGTTGCTGAAACCGTTTCTAATCCAACTGGACCGCCACGGAATTTCTCAATAATACCAAGCAGTAATTTATGATCAATATGATCTAGACCTAATTTATCTACTTGCAGTAGCTCTAATGCCATTTGTGTAATTTCCATCGTAACCGTTCCGTTACCACGAACTTGCGCGAAATCACGTACACGTCTTAAAAGACGATTCGCAATACGAGGTGTACCACGAGCACGTCTTGCAATTTCTAATGCAGCTAACGAATCGATTTCAACTTCAAATACTTCTGCTGTACGTTCAACAATCGCAGAAAGCTGATCTACTGTGTAGTACTCTAACCTTGAAAGTACACCGAAGCGGTCACGAAGCGGTGCCGATAATGCTCCAGCACGTGTTGTTGCTCCAACTAATGTAAATGGCGGTAAATCTAGGCGTACAGAACGTGCTGAAGGCCCTTTTCCAATTACAATATCAAGGCAAAAGTCTTCCATCGCAGGATACAATACTTCTTCAATTGATCTATGCAAACGATGAATTTCATCAATAAATAATACATCCCCTGGCTGAAGCGCTGTTAATACAGCAGCTAAATCTCCTGGTCTTTCAATTGCGGGACCTGAAGTTGTTCTAACATTAACGCCCATCTCATTGGCAATAATATTCGCAAGCGTCGTTTTACCAAGACCTGGTGGTCCATATAAAAGCACGTGATCTAACGTTTCTTCACGCATTTTCGCCGCTTCAATAAATACTTCTAAATTATGTTTTGCTTTATCTTGGCCAATATACTGACGGAGCGTCTGTGGCCGTAATGAATATTCTAAATCCGCATCTTCATATGCAGATTCCCCTGAAAGGAGACGTTCGTCCATTATACTCACCTCTTACCATTTAGTAAAAGACTAAGTGCCTTTTTAATATACTGATCCGTCGTTAATGATTCTTTTAATAACTCTGGTACAACACGAGAAACTTCGCGTTCTGCGTATCCAAGTGCGCGGAGAGCTTCCAGTGCCTCATCAAGCTCAGCTGATGAACCTTTCTTCTCATCAAAACGTTCTGTGTCTGAGAATAAATCAACAAATGCATCTGGTACGACATCTGCTAGTTTTCCTTTTAAATCTAAAATCATTTGGCGTGCTGTTTTCTTTCCGACGCCTGGGAATTTCACTAAAAACTTCTCATCTTCATGCTCAATCGCTTGAACGACCTGTCCTGTTTGACCAGAAGCTAAAATTGCAAGAGCTCCTTTTGGCCCAATGCCAGACACGCCTAACAACTTTGTAAATAATAAACGCTCTTCACGTGTTTTAAACCCGTAAAGTGCCATAATATCTTCTCTCACATAATGATATGTATAGACACGGATTTCTTGCTTACTTCTTTGAAATACATACGGATTTGGTGTGAAAATTTGATAACCAATTCCATTATGATCAATTACGACATATTCCGGCCCTACATACTCCACGTAACCTGTAACATATTCAAACAAAATACGATCTCTCCCTCTTAAATCATGTATTCCATTTTAACATATTTAATGATAGAAAAGCGAGACTACCCCAACAAATGTTCTCCACTTGAAACTTCTGTTATTTTCCATTGACAGAAAGGTTAAAGCACCTTAATATACAGAAGTCGATAATGATTATCAATACTAATTAAAGGGGTTACATCAGGATGAAACGTAAGCTATTTATTTTATTTACTATTATGCTCGTTGTTCTTTCTATCGTTGGCTGTTCTTCTCAAAAAGAAGAATCGAAGGCAAAAGAACAACCGAAAACAAAAGTTGTAAAACATGCTAAAGGTGAAGCTACAATTCCAGTAAATCCAAAGAGAATTGTTGACTTATCTGGATCAACAGAAGAACTATTACTTCTTGGACACAAACCTGTTGGTACAGCAAATACATATAAAGATAAAATCCAAAATCACTTAACAGACAAGTTAGATGGAGTAAAAGCAGTAGGTTGGTACTGGGCACCTAAAGTTGATTTAGAAGCTGTTACTGCTTTAAAACCAGACTTAATTATTTTAAACAACCGTCAATTAAAAATTTATGATCAACTAGAAAAGGTTGCACCTACAGTTGTTCTAGAAACAAACTTAGAAGACTGGCGTGGTAAGTTTAAAGAAGTAGGTAAGCTATTTGACGAAGAGAAGAAAGCAGACAAATGGATTGCAGACTACGATAAGAAAGCAGACTCTTTATCTAAAAAAATTAAAGAGAAAACAAAAGATGAGAACTTTATGTTCGTTGCAGTTACACCACAAAACTTCCGTGTATACGGTAGCTTCGGATACGGTGACATCATCTTTAATGACTTAAAACTTCCAGCAACAAAAGGTACGGATTTAAAACAAACGATGGCGCAAGTATCACTAGAAGGTCTAGTTGCATTCCAGCCTGACCAAATGTTTATTGTAAACTTCGGCGGCGAAGCTGATAAAGTTTACGAAGACTACAAAAACAGTGCCGTTTGGAAAGACAATAAAGCAGTTAAAAATAATCACGTATATGAAGTATCAAATGAAGTCTTCAATACGAAAGCATTCAATCCAATCGGAAAAGATATGCTAATTGATGAAATCGCAAAAGAAATTTTAGCTAAAAACAAATAAGAAAAAAAGCAGCTCACCATGAGCTGCTTTTTTTCTTACTTTGAACTGCGTATTGCTTCATTTTTTCAATCGTCTTCACAAAACCTTCTTTTGATTTAATACGAATGCCACGTTTCAATTTCGCACGTTCATAGCTCTCAAGCTTTTTCATATCAATTTGAAAGAAAGAATGGATCGCATTATCACTTTTCGGTACACCTTTGAAAATTTGTAATATCCCTTCCTCTGAAACACCAAAATACCCGCTCGTTTTCAATAACGGAGAAATATCATCAACTTTCTTTTGCAATACAATTTGTACATCATCACGATCAACGAGCTGCCATTCTTTATACTGCTGTAAAAACTTTTCTAAATCCGTCACTTTTTCTGTAAGTATTTCTTCGCTTACTTCGCCATCAACATACATACGCTCTAATAAAATTGTAACCTCAGGTTCTTTTTTCGTTACTTCTGATACTGGCCCTTCCGCCTTCACATTCGTTCCATAAACGAAACAAAACATCATAACGAAAGCTTGCATCGCAATCAGTATCCATTTCATTTCCGTTCACCTCTTTTAGGCAAGATCATACTTTCATTAGTAGTTTTTCCGGAAATGGGGGTTTTATCCATATTACATTTCTTTCGAAAAATAAAAAATGCAGATAAGGGTTTACCTCATCTGCATGTATCATTTACTTTTATATAAAATGAAAGACGCCTGCAAAGCAGGCGTCTTGATGCGTTTACGGCGAGAGACCAGGCGACCACATTCGCGTGTTTAGCACTTAAGCATATCTCTCGTCTTACGTAAATTAGCTCATCGCTTTGCTAATATAACATTAATAAAGTATAAGTGCAACATGTTTATAAAAATATTTTATTTCCTCTTTCATCCAAATTATTTTATGTAAATTATAAATTGATAATTGTAATATATATGTTACAATTAATGTGACAGCGAAATCATAATAAGCAGGGGATGAATATTATGAAAAAAATAAAGGATGAACGCCTCATTCTTCAAATGTTAAAAAACATACGTATTGTCTTTCTTTTTCAATACATTGGCGTAGTTGGAATTTTAGGCTATATCGGTTTCACTGAAGGCATTGATCAAATTACGAAATCTCCATTGTGGCTATTATTTATGTTTACAAGTATTTTACTTGCTTATTTACAGTTAAGTGTTTCAATCGATGTAGAAGAAGGCGAAAAGGAAATACAGTTAACTCCTTATTACAAACTTGTCTTCCACTCCCTTATTGTAGGAATCGTTACGGCTATTATTTATATTATTTTCAGTCCAGAAAGACCTCTATTTGAAGCTATTTCAACAGGTAGTATTCTTTTCATATGCTTTTTAGTTTCTTATTCCGTTAGTTATTTTATTAAAAAACGTCGCTTACAAGACAACGATGAATAAAGAGGAAGGGCTATCCCTTCCTCTTTTGTTTTGTTATCGCACTGTACCAGTTAAACCGTAACGAATGTCTCGGAACATATTCACTATGTCACGATTAAAATCGTTTGTAACTGTACCGTTACGTAGACGCGTACTCATTGCATCGACACGAGTAAACATATCATTTCTTACAGAAACATATACGTTTCTGTTTCCAACTTCATTTGCAACAGCTTGACGAATTTCGTTAGCCATCGCCGTTTCATTTGTCACTGTGTTACGTGGTTTTACCGCAATCGCTACATCGTTTCCATATACAACTGTAGACACACGGTCTACGTTATTCATACGTTTCACACGATTTGTTATTCTTTCAGCTGTTTTACCATCATTGTTAATGTATGAATTGTTCATTGTAATATTACGAGTTGGATGCGGATTAGCAATTTGTCCATTGTAATTTACATCTCGATAATAATTGTATCCTGTATCGTTACGACCATTTCTATATGTTACATAATCTGTATAACGATCATTACGTGTCACATTATCACGATACTGGTGTGTATCATTATAAGATGTACGCTCGTAATTGTAGTTACGTCCATCCATTGCATTGTTATCTTTCGGTGTACCACATGCAGCTAATGCACTGGTAACTAACAAAGAAGCAGCAATCACTTTTACTTTCGTATTCAATACAAAAACCCCCTCTGTTAGAATGAGCTTCTCTACTGAAAAGCTCCCTCTTATGATGAGTAACCGAGAAGGTTTTTACACTGTTAATATTTCACTGGGAATTTTCTAGCACTTCATAAAAAAACTTCATTTTCTTAATTAACAGGAATGTAAAAAAGGCGGGAATACTCCCGCCTTTTTAAACTTCTTCTTCGTCCTCTTCTTCTGAAACGGGCTCTCCAAATACATTCGGTGGATCTGGTTGATAATACATCGTTCCTGGCTGTGGTGCATATGCAGACTGAGTTGGTTGGTAATATAAAGGATTCGCATATTGCGGACCGCCTGGTTGTGGACTATATAGTCTACTTTCTCCTCCGCATCCACAATCTTCCTCACCCTGCACAAGCGGCGGCATATTATTATCCATTGGCATCATATTCTGGTTGGGCATAGACGTATATTGCGGTCCAAACGGCGCTCCTTGCTGATATGGCATTTGATATGGATTTGGTTGTTGATAATACGGATTCGGCGGCATCATGGGCTGTTGATACGGCATTTGATAGGGCATCATATTGGGTGGTTGATTGTTATCCATAATCGGCATCATATTCGGCATTTGATTGTTATCCATAATCGGCATTATATTCGGCATTTGATTGTTATCCATAATCGGCATCATATTCGGCATTTGATTGTTATCCATAATCGGCATCATATTCGGCATTTGATTGTTATCCATAATCGGCATCATATTCGGCATTTGATTGTTATCCATAATCGGCATCATATTCGGCATTTGATTGTTATCCATAATCGGCATCATATTCGGTATTTGATTGTTATCCATAATCGGCATTATATTCGGCGGCTGGTTGTTATCCATAATTGGCATTATATTCGGTGGCTGGTTGTTATCCATAATTGGCATTATATTCGGTGGCTGGCTGTTATCCATGATTGGCATTATATTCGGTGGCTGGTTGTTATCCATGATTGGCATTATATTCGGTGGTTGGTTGTTATCCATGATTGGCATTTGAATATTTGGCGGTATGACTTGTGGAATAACCACATTTTCTTTCGATACATTTGGCGATACTATATTCCCTACGTTTTCTTTTTTCACTTGCGGTGACACTATATTCCCTACATTTTCTTTTTTCACTTGCGGTGACACTATATTCCCTACATTTTCTTTTTTCACTTGCGGCGATACTATATTTCCTACATTTTCTTTCTTCACTTGTGGCGATACTATATTTCCTACATTTTCTTTTTTCACTTGCGGCGATACTATATTTCCTACATTTTCTTTCTTCACTTGTGGCGATACTATATTTCCTACATTTTCTTTCTTCACTTGCGGCGATACTATATTTCCTACATTTTCTTTCTTCACTTGCGGCGATACTATATTGTTTTTTTTCGTTTGCGGAGAAATGATATTGTTAGGTTTCATTTTACTAATTTGAGGAGCAATTAACTCGCTTCCTTTTTTTATTACATCTGAAATTTTATATTCTTTTTTCGGTTTTATTGGTGGTTGTGGCGGCTGCGGTAATACATTTACCGAAAACTTCGTGTTTTCTTTTTCCGCCGGTTTTTGTTTTTCTATCACAGGTGGTTTTTGAATAACAGACGGTTTTTCAACTGGTTTTTCTTTTTGAATTGGCTGTTCTTTTTGCACCTCTTTTTGCGGTTTCACCTGTACTTCTTTTTGTGGCTTTACCTGCATCTCCTTCTGTGGTTTCACCTGTACTTCTTTTTGCGGCTTTACCTGCATCTCCTTTTGCGGTTTTACTTGCACTTCTTTTTGTGTTTGTTGCATAGCTGGCTGCTGTGTAATTGGTGCTGATTGATACGTAACTTCTTCTTCATCTTCTATTCCAAGCGGAGTTGGTGTTGCTGCAAATTCTTTTTGCTGCACTTCTTTTACGTATTGCTTTGGAGGCGCTGAACCTGCTCCAGCCTGTTGTTTCATGTGAACACTCTTGGATGGCACTTTAATTTTCATACCTGGCATAATTAAATCTGGATTACTAAGTTGTGTATTTGTTTTTTTCAACGTGTCAAAATCCACTCCGTACTTTTTCGCAATTTTCCAAAGGGTATCCCCTTTTTGCACGATATGAATTTTCAAATTTTCCCCCTCCTGTATAACTTATCTATAAGTAACAAATCTCATGAAGTAACTCTTTCTAAATAACATTAACTTCTTTTCACTTTTATCACTTCTTCGATTTTCAATATCATTCGAAGCGGAATAAGCATAAAGAACCACAATGATTTCTTCAAAACAATGTATGCCCATTTCGTTCTCGTTATGATTATATGTATGAAAAAAAGCAACAGGAATACCGTTGCTTTACACACGCTCTAACATACGATTTAATGCAAGAACCGCTTCTGCCGTTACTTGTTTGTCTACGCTAATAACGTTAATTTCTTCTCCTCTTTCTATCGTTTCAAGTGCCCATAATAAGTGAGGCAGATCAATTCGGTTCATCGTTAAGCACGGACACATAAATGGATTAAGTGAAACAATTTCTTTATCTGGATGTTGCTGAATAATTCGGTTCACTAAATTCATTTCTGTACCAATCGCCCATTTGCTACCAGATGGCGCTGATTCAATCATATCAATAATATATTTCGTTGAGCCTGCATAATCTGAAGCAGCTACAACTTCATAGCAACATTCTGGATGTACAATAATATTCATATCAGAATGATTTTTTCGTACGCTCTCAATGTTCTTCACTGTAAAATTTTGATGAACAGAACAATGCCCTTTCCATAAAATTACTTGAATTTCTTCTATATCCCCATCGTACTCTAATGAATCTGTGTGTGGGTCCCATACTGCCATTTTATCTAACGGGATACCTAAATCGTACGCTGTATTTCTCCCTAAATGTTGGTCTGGTAAAAAGACGAGACGTTCTTTTTGAGTAAACGCCCAAGATACCATTTGCTTTGCATTAGAAGATGTTACTGTTGCTCCTCCGTTACGACCACAAAACGCTTTAATTGCAGCTGTAGAGTTCACATATGTTAACGGAATCATCGTATCTCCAAATAATTTCGTGAGCTCTTTCCATGCTCTTTCTGTTTGTTCAATATCTGCCATATCCGCCATCGAACAACCTGCACGCATATCTGGTAAGATGACAACTTGATCATCTGTCGTTAACATATCTGCTGTTTCCGCCATAAAGTGCACCCCGCAAAACACAATATATTTTGCGTCTTTATTGCTCGCTGCAACTTGCGCAAGCTGAAGTGAATCCCCTACTGCATCTGAAAATTGTACCACTTCATCTTTTTGATAATGATGCCCTGGAATGAATAACATTTTCCCCATTTTCTCTTTAATTTCACGAACACGCTTTTCCATATCTTCCGTTGACATCGTGTAATAACGCTCTGGTAACATCGTTTCAATTGGCTGTACTTGTTCTAAAATACTCATATACGTTTCTCCCCTCTAAGCCACTTTCCTTATCCTTCAATATTGAAACTAATATCAAGTGCTTTCACTGAATGTGTTAACGCTCCAAGTGAAATATAATCTACTCCTGTTTTTCCGTATTTCGGTAAATCTTCAATTGTGATGCCCCCTGAAGCTTCTGTAACGATAGCACTTGGTACAATTTTTGAAAACTCCCGGATTTCATCTAGCGTACGATTATCGAACATAATAATATCAGCACCAGCAGCAACAGCCTCTCTCACCTGTTCCTCATTTTCTGTTTCTACTTCTACTTTCACCATATGTCCTAACTTCTCTTTCACTGATGTAACAGCTTTTGTAATAGAACCAGCAAACGCAATATGATTGTCTTTAATCATGACACCATCATATAAACCGAAGCGATGATTAAATCCACCGCCGCACACGACTGCATGCTTATCAAACATACGTAGTCCTGGCATCGTTTTTCGCGTATCACAAATGCGAGTATGACTGCTATCTAAAGCAAGAACCGCTTTACGCGTCATCGTCGCTATTCCGCTCATACGCTGAATAACATTTAATATAACGCGCTCTGCTGTTAATAACGATGCAATTGGACCTTGCACAGTTGCAATGATTTCGCCTTTTTCTACAAGGTCCCCATCTTTTTTATGAAGCTCTACTTCAATTCTCTCATCAATTAATTTAAATCCTGATTCAATTACTAAACGTCCTGCAAAGACCCCTGTATCCTTCGCAAGAAATGTTCCTTTCGAAAGCAAGTTATCTGGAAAAATAAGCTGAGATGTTACATCTCTTTCCCCTATATCTTCTAAAAAAAATCGATTTAATGCTTCTTTAACTTTTATCGTGTTCATAAAGCCCCTCTTCCCCTCATCACACAAGTTGTCGTTTTCTCTTTACTCGAACAATCTCTTTCTTTCCTATATTTCTATCTGGATAATCACTCCTGTAATGCCCGCCAATACTTTCTTCTCTTTGCAAGGCTGACACAACTATAAGCTCACAAACCGTTAACATATTAATAAGCGTTATCTCTTCATTCGTAAGAACATCATGTTGTAATATCATATTTCGAACACCATACTTACTAAGCCATCTCTTCGCATAAGATAAACTTTGCTCTGTTCGCACAATCCCAACATATTTCATCATGCATTTTTGTATTTCTTCTTTCGTCGGTAAATGATTCAGAACGATAAACTTTGCTTCCTTTTCGGCTAGCATGTTCACCTTTTCTTTTGTCTCTCTAGATAAAATGTGTCGTCCGATTCTTTTTCCAAACACAAGACCTTCTAATAATGAATTACTCGCTAATCTATTTGCACCATGAACCCCGTTACAAGCTACTTCACCGACTGCGTATAAGTTCGGAATAGACGTCTCTCCATCACAGTTCGTTTTCACGCCGCCCATGTGAAAATGAGTACCAGGCACGACTGGAATAAGTTTTTTATTTATATCGACTCCATTTGTTTTACATATCGATGACACGGTCGGAAAGCGTTGTTCAAAGTTTTGAATCATTTCGATGTTTAAGTACACTTTTTCACCCGCAAGTAGCTGTTCATGAATAGCCCTTGCGACTACATCACGAGGCGCTAAATCCTGTTCGGAATGTATATCCATCATAAAGCGCTGCCCTTTTCCATTTACAAGGACAGCTCCTTCTCCGCGAACAGCTTCGGACACAAGACCAGAACAACGCCCACCCGCGTATAACATCGTCGGATGAAATTGTATAAACTCTAAATCTACAAGCTCTCCGCCTGCACGGTACACCATTGCAAGTCCATCGCCTGTAATCGTCTCATCATTAGAAGTAAAGGCGTATAAACCGCCAATACCGCCTGAAGCTAACACCGTATAATCTGCATTGTAACGTTTCAATTCTCCTTTATTGTTGCGAGTTAAAGCCCCAACACATTTATCTTTTTCTATAATAAAATCGAGCACCATTTCCTGTTCCACTACCGTAACGTATGGAGCTACTTCTTGAATAAGATGCTCTAATAAATTCTTTCCTGTTGCATCGCCACCTGCATGTAAAATACGACGTTTTCGATGCGCTCCTTCTTTTCCAAGATGAGGACCTGTTTCATCTCCATCAAATTTCATTCCATTTTCAATAAGGTTATTAATTTCTTTCGGTCCTTCCTCGACTAAATAACGGACCACTTCTTCATTGTTATAATGACACCCTGCTACTAGCGTATCTTCAAAATGATCATTAGGATTGTCGTATGTAGCTACCGCTGCGGCAATTCCACCTTGGGCTAAATGTGTATTATTATTACGTTCCGTCTCCTTTGTGATAATAATCACATTCTTTTCGTGACAAATCTCTTTTGCAACACGAAGTGCCGCAACGCCACTTCCAATAATTAAGACATCTGCGCTTGGCATAATTGTTGCCTCCTACTTTACACTTTTCAACTGTCTTGACACCTATATTTACATAGTTTTAAAATAATGACAAGAGTTTTTTTATAATTCTTATTTTCACTACCATTTAAAAAGTAAAAGAAATGTAACTCTTACTAGAGAGAGGAACTTACATGATGATATATCTTGACTATGCAGCTACTACACCTATGAGCGAGGAAGCGTTACAAACATATATGAAAGCAGCATCGCAATACTTCGGAAATGAACAAAGTTTACATGATATTGGAGGAACGGCTTCTTCTTTATTACAAGTTTGCCGAAAAACATTTGCGGAAATGATTGGAGGCAAAGAACAAGGAGTATTTTTCACAAGCGGTGGATCGGAATCGAACTATCTTGCGATTCAATCACTTCTAAATGCCCGAAATAAGAAGCATATTATTACGACACCTATGGAACATGCATCCATTCGAAGTTATTTTCAATCTCTAAAATCAAAAGGCTATACGATCACTGAAATTCCTGTTGATAAAAATGGACTCATTTGTTTAGTAGATTTAGAGGCAGCTATTACGGAAGATACTGTGCTAGCAAGTATACAGCATGGAAACTCTGAAATCGGAACCGTTCAAAACATTACAGAAATCGGGGCACTTTTAAAAAAATATAATGTTTTATTTCATACGGATTGTGTGCAAACGTTTGGTAAACTGCCTATCCATGTTTTTGAGATGGGGATTGATAGTCTTTCTGTTTCAGCACATAAAATATACGGACCAAAAGGTGTCGGCGCTTGCTACATAAATCCGCAAACTCGCTGGGAACAAGTATTTCCAGGAACTTCTCACGAAAAAGGATTTCGCCCAGGTACAGTGAACGTTCCCGGCATCGCATCTTTTTTAACAGCTGCTGAAAATATATTAAAAACTCAATGGGAAGAAAGTTTACGTTTTAAAGAGTTACGATCCTACTTTTTAGAGCAAATACAAACACTTCCGCTAGAAATTGAAGTAGAAGGTCATTCTACTTCTTGTTTACCACATATTGTTGGGGTTACAATAAAAGGAATAGAAGGTCAATATACTATGCTAGAATGTAATCGCCATGGTATCGCCATTTCCACCGGAAGTGCTTGCCAAGTCGGTAAACAAGAACCTTCGAAAACTATGCTTGCAATTGGAAAAACGTATGAAGAGGCAAAACAATATGTCCGCTTCTCTTTCGGACAACAAACAACGAAAGATCAAATTGATACTACTATTCATGCACTACACACAATTGGAAATCAATTTTATAGAGGTGTTAAATCATAATGAAACAAAATGAACAAAAAAAGATTTTAGGTGAAGAAAGACGACAACTTATCCTCCAGTGGCTTCTTGCTGCAAATGAACCGTTATCGGGGAATGAACTATCGAAAAAGACGAACGTAAGTAGACAAGTTATCGTGCAAGATATTTCCTTGCTTAAAGCACGAAACGAACCAATTATTGCGACTGCTCAAGGTTATTTATATTTAAAGCCACAAGAGAAGCAACAAACTTTTGAACGCGTAATCGTATGCCAACATAAACCAGCAGAAGTACGTCAGGAACTTACAATGCTTGTTGACCATGGCGTTACGATTAAAGACGTAAAAGTTGAGCATCCTGTATACGGTGACTTAACAGCCTCCATTATGGTAAGCAATCGCTTTGATGTAGAGCAATATTTACAAAAAATCGAAAACACAAATGCTTCCTATCTTTCACAACTAACAGATGGTATTCACTTACATACAATCGAGGCAGATTCTAAAGAAAAATTAGATGCTGCTTGTGAGGCGTTAGATAAAGCAGGATTTCTCGTTTATTAATGTAAAGCACAGAGTTTTTATCATTCTCTGTGCTTTTTTAATGCTATAATATTGTAATCAATCGTAAAGGAGATCAAATATGGGAATTGAACTCGTTCACTTTAGCATTGGCAAACCGAAACAAATGAAATATGGCGAAGATAAAGAAATGATAACAGGTATATGTAAAGATCCTACAGAAGAGGCCTTTCTCTCAAAAGACGGATTTCGTGGTGATGACGTAGCGGATTTAAAACATCACGGCGGACCTGATCGCGCTGTTTGTGTGTACCCACACGAGCATTACGCACTATGGGAAGAGGAATTTCAAACTACGCTTCCCGCTTCCACATTTGGTGAAAACATTACCGTAACAAATATGTTAGAGCATGACGTATGCATCGGAGATACATATCAACTAGGCGAAGCAATCATTCAAGTAACGCAAGCTCGCGTACCTTGTAGCACAATTTCAAAACGTCTTGGCATCCCTGGCATACTGCCGCGTATTGTAGCAACTGGATTTACTGGCTACCTATGCCGCGTTCTTCAAGAAGGTACTGTACGTAAAGATTCAAAAATTACATTACTAGAACGTCCATCAAGCAATGTTTCTGTTTTATTCTCTAACGAAATTTATTTTCATAATAGAAAAGATAAAGATGGCATCGAGAAGATTCTTGCTGTTCCAGAACTAGCTGATATTTGGCGTGGTCAATTAGAAGATCGTCTTGCGAAGTTAAAATAAAGTGAAACTTTAATCAGCCCTCACCAATCGGGCTGCCCGGCAAATAGCGGGATAAAGAATCCCACCTTTTGCAGGTGGGATTTTATTAATCTATCAAAAAATATACTAGGCAATGAAATGATATGGACGATTAGGCAAATACAAATATTCCATCTACATCTTACAACCAATAAGAAGAATAACTCCCCAGTACAGTAACAGAAAAACCGAGTGCTTCAAGTTCCATCGTTACGCCTGGCAATAATACGTCATCGTATGCTTTATCGACATCGATTAAGAAAAAGTAATTTCCAAGACCTGTTTTCATCGGACGCGATTCGATTTTTGATAAGTTTAATTTTCTCCATGCGAAAGCTGATAACACTTGATATAGGGCACCTGCATAATCTGCAGGTAACGTTATCATAAGCGTCGTTTTCTCTCCGCGGTTCTCTCCGTTATTCGGGAGTACTGCTTTCTTTTTCTTATGGAGTACTAAGAAACGTGTGTGATTATTTTTATGCGTATGAATACTACGTCTCACAATTGTTAATCCGTATTTTTCTGCAGCCGCTTCATTTGCAATAGCGGCAATTTTCTCTTCAGGATGTTCTTTCACATATTGTGCAGCAGCACTTGTAGATGTCATATCTCGAACAGTTACTCCTTTTAATTCTTCATTTAAAAATTTATGGCACTGTGCAATGGCATGCGGATGAGAATGCACTGCATATACTTCTTCCCACACTTCTGCATACTGCGGATGTACAAGTAAATGCTGCTGAATTGGTACTGTAATTTCTCCTACAATGGAAAGCGGCTGCTCATGTACAAGGTAATCAACCGTTATATTCACTGAACCTTCTATTGCATTTTCTAACGGTACAACTGCGAAGTCTACATTTTCATTTGCAGCTGCATCTATACAATCTGGAATCGTTCGATACGGTACATGCTCTGCTTCCGGAAAAAAACGACTCACCGCCATATTTGTAAATGTTGCTTCTGGTCCTAAATATCCTACTCGAATCATCGTCTTTTCCCCTCTTTTTCGTTTTCTTACTGTTATACCATACTTTTTTATATTCTTCTATGTAAATTTCGAATATTTAAAAAAGACTAGCATTCGCTAGTCTAAATGTTTCTTATACTCTCTTTGAGCGAAGAAGAAATAAATGATACATGCTGCGATATAAAACAGAATGAACAAACCTACTTTTCTGAATGATCCATCCATAAAAAGCGTATTATGAAACGTATATAATGCAACTGCACTATGCATACTCCCTACTATAATTGGCGCAAAAAATAGCATACATAATTGCCAACGAGAAATTTTCCATACTTCTTCCTTCGTCATTCCAAGTTTAGAGAGTGCACCATACTGCTTTCGGTCCGATGCAATATTATGGAACCATTTAAAATACACGATACTACATGAAGTGAGAAAGAATAATATACTAATAAATGAGCCTACAAATAGAGTAATATCGCCGCCTTCTTTCATATTTACATACAACTCCATATTGCTTCGAAATGCATTATTATTATCTTGTTTTATATGTCTCCGTAAATCTTCATTTAATTTCTTCGTCTTTTCGATATTTGATAATGTGTAGCCTCTATATATCATTTTTTCAGAATCAGGAACCTGATTTGCTATACTGTCAAAATCTTCATCATTCATAACGAAGAACAGACCATTAATGTACGAAGGGTGATGGTTAAATTGAACCCCTTCTTTCTGACCGTTAAATACGAATTGATATGGTTGATTCATTACTTGCAATTGAATCTCTTTTTGATTATATACATTCGAATTATTGTATTTATTATAATAAACGAGTGTCACTGTACCTTTTTTAGGACGATACGTTTTCTGTCTTTGTTTCCTTGCTTCTTGGTTATATTCACTTTCTTTTATAAGCGGTACTATTGTTGTTTCTCCCTTATTAGACTGAAAGGATGCATAAACTCCAACAAAACTCATATATTGAAAATCATCATACTCATATTGATGCAGTAATTTTTCAACCGCACCTTCCTCAAAGACTTCATGAGTAGAAATACCTTTTTCTATGTACGAAAACGAGTGTACCCCTCCAGTTCGCCACATATCTTGCATGCTAGAAAAATATAAGAACACCGTACCTGTTGCTGTAACTACAAACGTCGTTGCCATAGACATCAGAAAGAAAAAGCGACCATTTTCCTTCATTCGATGTGACAATTGATTCACTATAAATAAATACGGATATGTATACATAATCTTTTTATTTCGCTTTATCATTTCTAACACTTGGGTAGCTCCATGTGTAAAAGAAAAGTACGTTCCAAAAAAGACAAGTATAGACACAGGGAAAAAGTATATTGCTATCGTAGTCATCGTCACTTGTAGCGCCAACGCATACCCGCCCACTAAACAAGCAAAACCAAATAAACAAAGCCACTTTGATGTTTTCTTCTCTTTTTTATCTGTTCGAAATTCTTTCAATAACCGAATGATTTTTATATTCCATATACGTAAAGCACTTATAAAAGATAACAAAATAAAAACGACCATATATGTAATAAATGTTACACCAATCGCCCTTACGTCAAATATCACAGGGAGTTCTTTCGGAAGCCCCAGTAACATACTAAATACCATGAAGAAGAGCTTTAAAAAGATCAAGCCCAGCCCTATACCGAAAATATTAGCAAAAATTCCAATTAATATTTGCTCGGTCATAATTACTCCTATTACGTTAGACTTCGTTGCTCCCATTAACATATATAACCCTAATTCTTTCTTACGTGCTTCTATGAAAATAGAAGTAGAGTACAAAATAAATATGACGAAAAAAGAAATGATTATAACATTACATATGATAAGTCCCCAACGTACGTTTTGATACCACATCGTCTCTTGCATATACGGATGCACAATGACAGACATATATGCGTAAGAAGCAAATATTGCAAAACAACTACTTAAGAAAAACACTTTATAATTACGCCAATTTCCTTTTATATTTTGCAGCGCTAGTTGCCAAATGTTCATCTATCGTCCTCCTGTAACTTACTACATAGGCAAAAAGCTAGAGGTTCCCCTAGCTTTTTACGTGTTTTAAATATCCTCTTTGCGCGATCATAAAGTAAATGGCAGAAGCTAAAATGTATGCTCCAATGACAAGCGCACCTGATTTCCATAAATCAATATAAAGCATTTTCCCTAACGTATGAAGAGCAACTCCACTATGAATGGAACCGATTAAAATTGGGATAAAGAAGATAACTCCCATTTGTCGAATCGCAATTTTGCGAATTTCTTTATCTGTCATACCGATTCTCTTTAACGATTTAAATTGAATACGATCTTGTTCTTTATCGTTAAACCATTTAAAGTATGTCATACTACAAGCGAAGAAGAAGAACAGTACCGCTACGAAGAAACCGATGAACATTGTAATTGCTCCACCTTCTCTTATATCCTTATACGCAAACACTGAATTTCTCAATTCTCCTTGCTTTTCTGGTGCAATTTCATTTTTCAAATCTAATACAAGATTTTCTGTATTTTTCCAATCCTCGATATAATAACCGTAATATTTCGTCTTTTCTTCATCTGGTACGAGTTTTGCATATTTCTCAAAATCTTGATCATTTACAATAAGATATTCACTATCATTAAAAACAGAATACTGCGTTGGATTATTTAATTGAACAGACTGCTTTTGCCCGTTAATTGTAAATTCATACGGTTTCGTACGATCTATCTTCATCAGTTCATTCGACATATCAACCATAACCATCGTTGCACTACCTGGTGCATTATGAACTTCTGTAGGTTGCTCTCTCTTTTGTTTGCGCACTTCTGCATTATATTCTTTTTCTGAAATAATCGTCATCGGTACTTCATGTTCACTATTAAACAACGTTATTTTCTGTGTTGCCGGTAGTTTAACGTAGGTTACTTTTCGCGCATCTTCAAACCCGTGTCTCTTCACAAGCTCCTGTACCTTTTCTTCATTAATAAGATTATGCGTATTTAACCCCTTTTCCTCATATGAAATAGCATGTGGTGTAAGTTCTACCGTTTTCGCACTCATATTTTCAAAATATACGTACAGTGTACCTACTGCTGAAGATACTACCGCCGTAATAATAGAAATTACAAATAGAAAACGAGCATTATCTTTCATTTTATAAATAAGATTGCTAAGAACAAACATATTTGGATACGTATAGAAAGATTGCTTTCTTTTTTGTAATGCTTTTAATACAACTGTACTACCTTGTGTAAATAATAAATACGTTCCGCCAATTGTCAGTCCTACCACCGGTAAAAAGAGGATGAGGAAATTCAGAAACGTTACTTGGAAGCTAAGTACATATGCAGCAATAATACATCCTATACCAACTACACATAACCATGTAAATGCAAACGGCTCTACTTTTTGCTTTCTAGCTTCTCTTAATAAATCAATAATTTGCAAGCGTCCTACCGTCCAAACGCTAAACAATGATAGGATTAAAAATAGGATAAAGTATACGCCAGCTGTAATAAGAACTGCTTTACTATTCCAAACAAGTGGAAGTGTCTTATCTATTTTCAATAATACGCTTAACGCTTGGAAAAATAATTTTGAACAAAGCATTCCAACCCCAATACCAATTACAATTGCAATACTACCTAACATCAGTTGCTCTAATATAATCATTCGGCCGAGCTGCGATTTCGTTCCGCCTATTAATGTTAGTAGACCAAACTCTTTTTTTCTTGCTCGTAAAAACGTTGAATTTGCATATAAAATAAAGAGTGCCGAGAAGATGACCACAATATAATTCATCGATTCTAATCCTTTTGTGATCATCTTTCTCATACTAATATTACCGCTTACGACATCTGGATGATAAATAAAAGAAGCATACATGAAAAATACGACAATCGATAAACAACTACTTATAAGAAACGCTTTATAGTTACGCCAATTTCCTTTTACGTTATTAAGCGCGAGCTGGCGAAAGTTCATGATATTCTCCTCCTAGCATCGCAAGTACGTCCAGAATTTCTTGGAAAAAGGCTTGTTTCGTTCTTCCTTTATGTATTTCCGAGAAAATTTCCCCATCGCGTATGAAAAGGATACGTTCACAATAACTAGCCGCTACTGGATCGTGCGTAACCATTGCAATCGTTACTTTCTTTTGCTCATGTAAATCTTGCAGAGCGCCCATTAGCGATTTCGCTGACTTCGAATCTAAGTTTCCAGTTGGCTCATCTGCTAAAATTAACGTCGGTTCATGAATGATTGCTCTCGCTGCTGCTGCACGTTGTTGTTGTCCCCCAGATACTTCGTATACTTTTTTATTTAAAATTTCTTCGATGTTTAAAAACTTCGCAATTTCCAGTACTTTCGCATCGATTTCATTTACAGATTTCTTCGCCATTACAAGTGGTAAAATAATATTTTCTTTAATCGATAGCGTATCAAGTAAATTAAAATCTTGAAAGATGAACCCTAAATGTGTACGGCGAAACTCCGCTAATTTTGCAGCACGCATTTGATTAATTTCTTCACCATTTACAAGCACATGACCTGAAGTTTGCTTATCAATTGTTGCTAATAAATTTAAAAGCGTCGTTTTCCCGCTTCCTGAAGGACCCATAATCCCTACAAATTCGCCTTCTTCTATTTTAAAATTTATATCGTTTAAAGCAGTCGTCGCTACTGAACCTTTTGATTGGTACACCTTCGTTAATCCTTTTACTTCAAGAACACTCATTTCTAATCCCCCTACGTGTTTTCTTCTTACATTTACTATAAGAAAAATAAGAAAAAGAAACGAGTGATTTCCCTTACAAAACGTTTTGTTATCTTACAGTTTTGTCATTTTTCTCATCAATGTATGATATTCTTCATCTTTTGCAAATTGGAACGTGAATGTTGTCCCTTCTCCTTCAGCCGATTGAACATACATTCCATGATGTAAATTATCGCAAATTTCCTTCGTAATATATAAACCCATTCCAGTCGCTTCTCTCGTTTTACGGCCATTTACCCCCGTAAAGAATGGATCAAATATACGCTTTACATCTTGCTCTGGAATACCGATTCCATTGTCCTTAATATGTAATAACACCTTTTGGTCTTTCTCTTCAATTTGAAATTGAATTTCTTTTTTCTCTGCCGCTGAAATTTTTGTATACTTAATTGCATTTACAACAATTTGACCTATAGCAATACTTAGCCATTTTCTATCAGAGGCAACCATACAAGTATCTTCTTCAAACATCACTTTCGGAAATACAGACGATTGAATGAAGGATTTCCGATTTTCATTAATAATACCTCGCACGACATCTATAACATTTACTACTTCTACCTTATAATCTTTCGCAAACTGCTCTAGTCTTGCCATATGTAACGCTAAATCTAAACCATTTAGTATACGATTATTTTCTTCACGAATACTTTCAACTGTTGCTCTTGCCTCACGATGCTCTTTGCCAAACTTTTGCAGCAATAATTCAATAACAGATACTGGTGTTTTCATTTGGTGAATCCATTGGTTCATAAATATCATTTGCTGTTGCTCTTTCGCATGCTGTTTATGAACTTCATTCATATATTGCTGTCTTAATAACGTAAAAGATTCAACGACCATTTCTTGCTCTGATGTATAAGATTCATCAATAAGTAAAGAGTCATGTAATGTATTTCCACCAGTAACATACTTTTCGATCCTCTTTAAAAACACACTCCGTTTTCGGTAATCGTAAATGAGGTATACAGTAAACACAACTGTTCCTAATAAAAGTCCATATAACCATGTACTCCAATCAATGGATCGCTTTTCTAAAAGACTTTGCAACTGTAAAACGAGCCCAAATAAACAAAGGCTAACAATATAAGAAAGAATTAAAGAAAAGCGGTCCATGAGGTAAATTTTAACCTTCATGCCCTTCGCCCCACTCCGTAAGAAGCGCATAACCATATCCACGTTTCGTTACAATTGCATTTTTAATGCCTAACTCCTCTAGTTTCTTCCTTACACGTTTTACATTTACGGTTAATGTATTATCATCCACAAATGCTACTTCATCCCATAGAGCTTCTAACAGTTCTTCGCGCGTTACATATTGATTCACCTGTTTCATTAAACACTCTAATAAGTAAAACTCATTTTTTGTCAGTTCAGTTTGTTGTCCTTGCCACTCAACAATATGCTGAGACGGGAATAACAACAGTCCATTTACACCTAAACAATCACTCTCAGCAGCAGAAGCATACTCTCCGTAACCACGGCGAAGCGCACTCTTCACCTTTGCCATTACGATATCTAAATGGAATGGCTTCGTAATATAATCATCGCCGCCATTTTCAATCGCCATTACTTGGTCCATTTCTCCTGTTCTTGCAGAAACAAAAATAATTGGCGCATTCGATACAGTACGAATTTGACGACACCAATAAAAACCGTCAAAGTACGGTAAATTAATATCAAGTAACACGAGATGAGGATTCACTTTTACAAACTCATCTTTTATTTGACGTAAATCACTTGCTCTAAATGATTGATAGCCATATCTTTCTAAATGCTCTTCTAATATTCCCGCGATTTTCTCATCATCTTCTACAATTAATATTTTATACATGTTCGTTTTCTCCCCATAAAAAATTCTTCTAAAAACCACTCCCTTTTTATTATAAATTGAAAATTTAATTAGTGGGGATTTTTTCCTATATAAATCCGATTTTTACGATATAAAAAAAGACTGCCGTATTTCGGCAGTCTTAATCGATAAATTCAAATTCATATTCAAGAATTTTTACAATATCTCCGTCTTTTGCACCACGTGCACGAAGCGCTTCATCAATACCCATTCCGCGCATTTGACGAGCGAAACGACGTACAGATTCATCACGTGAGAAGTCTGTCATCTTGAATGTTTTCTCGATATCGTAACCAGAGATAACAAACGTGCCATCACTTTCACGTGTAATTTCAAATTTAACACCTTCAGTATCAAATTTGTACATTACACTTGTATCAGACTCATCCGCAACTTCATGTATTGGGAATTCTGGTGTTGTTTCTATTAAGTTCGCTACTTCAAACAGTAAGTCACGAACACCTTGTCTTGTTACAGCTGAGATTGGGAAGATTTTTACTTCGTCTCCCACTTTCTCTTTAAATGCTTGTAAGTTTTCTTCTGCATCTGGCATATCCATTTTGTTTGCAACAACAACTTGCGGACGCTCAGTTAAGCGAAGATTGTATTCTTTCAATTCATTATTAATCGTTACGTAATCTTCATATGGATCACGGCCTTCTAAACCAGACATATCAATAACATGCACGATTACACGTGTACGCTCAATATGACGTAAGAATTGGTGTCCAAGTCCGACGCCAGCATGTGCGCCTTCAATTAGTCCTGGAAGGTCAGCCATAACGAAGCTGCGGTTATCACCAGTTTCAACAACACCAAGATTCGGAACGATTGTTGTGAAGTGATACTCTGCAATTTTCGGACGCGCTGATGATACAACAGATAATAATGTAGATTTACCTACACTTGGGAATCCAACAAGTCCAACGTCTGCTAGTACTTTAAGTTCTAGAATAACATCACGCTCTTGACCTGGTTCCCCGTTCTCAGCGATTTCTGGCGCTGGGTTCGTAGCTGTTGCGAAACGTGAGTTACCACGGCCACCACGGCCACCTTTTGCAATTACAGCAGTTTGTCCATGCGTTACTAAATCGGCAAGAATTTGACCAGTTTTTTCATCTTTTACTACTGTTCCTGGCGGAACCTTTACAAGTAAATCTTCAGATTTACGTCCGTGCTGACCTTTACTCATTCCGTGCTGACCGCGATCAGCTTTGAAATGACGTTGGTAGCGGAAGTCCATTAATGTACGTAAGCCTTCCTCAACTACGAAAACAACATCTGCACCTTTACCTCCGTCGCCACCTGCTGGGCCACCTTTTGGTACATACTTCTCACGACGATACGCAACCATACCATTACCACCGTCGCCGCCTTTTACATATATCTTGACCTGATCTACAAACATTATTTCACCACACTTTTTTCAATTGGTTGTAATATAACTGAGACTTCTTCGTCTCGCACTGTATAAGAAATGGAATACCATTTATTGTTTTGGGTCGCAAGCCAATTCTGTAGTTCTTCTACACTCGTTAGCTTACCACGAAAATCAAAAAAGAAACGAGCATTATCCGCGTCACATTCAATTGTGATACAAACATAATTTTCAACATATACGTCTAAACTATGCTGAAGCATCGAGAAAAATTGATTCGTCCATGTACATACAGTCTCATCTAAGTGAGATAAGTTATGTAATTTCCCTAATACTTCGTACTCCAATAAGCACGGCTGCTGTTTCCAATTATATGTTAAAATCCACTCTGAAAATAAAGGCATTGATAGCCCCATCAGATTGGATTCTTGTCTCGCTTCTTGGACAAAACGATCGATGAGACTATGAATTTCTTCCACTTTTCCAAGGGAAAGGTTTCCTTTCACCATCTGCATACGATTGAGCCAATCATGTCTTGAATGGCGCAATGCATCTATAATTGTCCATTTTTCATTCATTTAGATACCCCTTAATATAGAAAAACTCTAACCTGCACTCAGGTTAGAGTTTTCCGTGAGTTCTTATGCTTCTTGAGCAACAGGATATACGCTCACTTGTTTGCGGTCACGACCAAGACGCTCAAAGCGTACTACGCCGTCAACTTTCGCGTATAAAGTGTCATCGCCACCACGACCAACGTTAACACCTGGATAAATTTTTGTACCGCGTTGACGGTAAAGAATTGAACCACCTGTAACCGTTTGACCATCTGCGCGTTTAGCACCAAGACGTTTTGACTGAGAGTCACGACCGTTCTTTGTACTACCTACACCTTTCTTAGATGCGAAAAACTGAAGATCTAATCTTAACATACGTTACACCTCCTGCACTTTTTCTATTAAACGGATATACTTTCCGTAATCAAGTTCGATCGTCTTAAGCGAAACAACTAATCCTTCTAAAAGCGTTTGTGCTTTTTCTGCTGCATGAACGTCTAAATCATTAGGCAATTCATACGTTAAGAATCCGCCATCACTTCCGAGTTCAATAGTTGCTTGCACATTACAAAGTTCTTCCACTGCATTTATAGAACCAAACACAACCGCTGTAGTTCCAGCACAGACAAGGTCTTGTCCATGTGGCGCATAATCGGCATGTCCAGTCATTTTAAATGATTGGATACTTCCTAATTTCGTGCGACTTATCGTAATTTTAATCATGTTAACCAGAATTAAGCGTTGATAGCTTCAACAACTAGCTTAGTGTAAGGTTGACGATGACCTTGTTTCTTACGATTGTTCTTTTTCGCTTTGTATTTGAAAACGATGATTTTCTTAGCGCGACCTTGTTTTTCAACTTTCGCAGTAACTGTTGCACCTTCTACAACTGGGCTACCAACTTTAACGTTTTCGCCACCAACGAAAAGAACTTTGTCAAAAGTAACAGTTTCACCAGCTTCAACATCTAATTTTTCAATGTAGATTGCTTGACCAGCTTCAACTTTAATTTGTTTTCCACCTGTTTCGATAATTGCGTACATACTTGCACCTCCTCTTAATTACTAAGACTCGCCAAAAACGAGGTAGACATAAATGCCTTTAGGGAACCTGTCTTGTGCGGTTGTAGCATATAGCCGTTTAGGTGCTATAAACTATAACATAAAGATGTTATCATGAATCATAGACGGTTGTCAATAAATGTTCTGCTAACTATTTTTTCCGTTCTACAATTTCTTTTTTACTTCCAAAACGAACGATAGCATACTTTTCGATAATATCATCTTTGAAATAAATTTCAAATGGAATATTTTTTTGTAATCCTTTTTGCAAAAACTGTTTTTGCAGTTCTTTAGGCGCAGCGATTAATACTGCTTCATCTTCTATATTGCCATATGTGATTAGTTCTCTCTCTAACTCATACGCAATTGTTTCATGCGACATCACATAACCCGTCGCTTTGCAAGGTACACACTCTTTTAATAATACGTCCCGTAAAGAATGCTTTTTACGTTTACGTGTCATTTCCAAAATCCCTAGCTCCGTAAAGCCGAGCACCCTTGTATATGTTCGGTCATCTTGCATAGCAGCTATGAGACATTCTCTTACCTTTTCTTTATCTTCTCTTTTTTTCATATTAATAAAATCAATTAATATCATACCACCAATATCACGAAGTCTTAATTGGCGTGCAATTTCTTCAGCGGCTAGCTCATTTGTGCGAAGTACTGTATCTTGTAAATTTTGTTTTCCCGTAAACTTGCCCGTATTCACATCAATTACAGTCATCGTCTCCATTTGTTCTACAATTAAATAAGCACCATTTGGAAGCCAAACAATTTTTTGGAGTGCTTTCTCAATCTCACGCTCTATTCCAAAATGGTTAAACATCGAAGACTTTTCATTATAAAAAGATACTTTTTCTTTTCCAACTTTGTCTTCTAATTCCTTTACTATACTTCTTGTATCTACAACTACTTTTTCAATTGTTTCAATTGGGTTCTCTTGAAATACACGATCTAAAAAGGTCGCCGGTCGATGAAGTAATAACGGCACCTTTCCTTGACCCTCTTTTCTTTTTAACTCTTCATACAACTGTTGTAATCCTTGCATTTCAGCTTGTATTTCTTCAATTGCTCCTTTTTCAGAAGCAGAACGGAAAATGTACCCCCCCGTTCCCTCTATTTCAATTTGGAGTAACTGTTGTCTTCTTTTATTATTTTTTATTTTTCGAGAAACAGCGCGCATCTCATCAAACGGCATATAAACGACATATTTCCCGGTAAATTCTATATTCGCTGTCAATTTAGGCCCTTTCGTATCAATTGCCTCTTTCACAACTTGTACGAGTATCGCTTGCCCTTCATGTATACGATAAGAAGATGGTACATCATCGTATGAAAGGTAAGCATGTTTTTCTAAACCGATGTTTACAAAAGCTGCATTCATTCCAGCAATTGTTCTTACGACACGTCCAACATAAATATGCCCAACAATCTCTTGCTCTTCATTACGTTTCCATAAAAACTCAACAATCTTTTTCTTCTCTTCAATTGCAACGCGCTTTTCCGAACCAGCGTAATTCACATATAACGTTTTCAAAATTATTTCCTCACTTTATAATCTTCTTTGCTTTTACAATAATAAAAGGTTAGTGCTATCGTCAACACTAACCGATTAATTCTTCAACTGATGAAGTTGTTCGTTTTTCAGTAAAATATGCATAGAGCAATTCATTTTCATCCAATGTGTAATGCTCTTTATATTTTCCACGGACGATAATAGAATGCTTATATCCTCTACGAAATTTTGTGAAAATCGTATATAAACGATCTTCCGTTTGCACTTCAATAGGTGCAATCTTTTCGATTCCTCTTTTGTTTCCATAATAACGTTCTAATAAAAAACGCATAAATGCATACCGTCTTTGTTTCCACTCTTGATATAATGACACTGCTAAAAATATGAGTAGTACCCACATCATAATATTGTTACTATTCCAAAGTAACTGCCATCCTAATATTACACTAAAAAAAACACATGACAATTGCATCATCTTTTCATGTGCTTGTAAATAAGGGAAACGATATGATAATACATTAAACAATACTTTCCCGCCATCTAACGGCCAAATAGGAAGTAAATTGAATGCTAAAATAATTATATTATTCCACATGAAGAAATAATATAAATCTGCATTCAGCCAACCAGCTTTGAACAACATATAACCTACCAGCATCATCCAAACATGTTGAATCGGTCCTGCAATTACGACAACAAGTTCCTCTTTCAATGACTTATTACCATGTTCCTCAAGCTCGGCAACGCCACCAAACGGCAAAAGCTGAATTCTTTTTATACGCCAATTATAGTGTGCTGCTGCAAAAGCATGCCCAAGTTCATGAATAAGAACAATACAAAATAACAGTAGTAACTCTTTAAAACGCGCAGTAAAAATACCAATGACAATAATAACCCAAAATAATGGATGCACGGAAATTTTCGTTAAAACGTCCCTATATTTAATCAAATGATATCACCTGGATCGGATCAATAAATTTCTCATTCTTTTTTATCGCGAAATAAAACTTTCCATTTTTATCATTTGTATCATTACTCACCGTTCCAATTTTTTGTTTCTTTGAAACGTAATCATATAATTTCACTGACATATCGTTTAAGTTTGCATACCATGACTCCGTACCATCTGCATGTTGAATTTGAACTGTATTTCCAAGTTCCTCTTTCTTGCCTGCAAAAACAACTAACCCTTCATTTACTGACTCCACTTTTGCATTTGTAGCTGTTTGGACAAATACACCTTGGCCATTTTTTTGAAACCCTTGCATTACCTTTCCAGAAGCAGGAATTGCATAATCTTTTTGCTGAATACTTCCTTCTTTTTTCTCGTTCGGCGAATAGAATACAAGCGGTTTTCCAAATTGCTTTTCGTACCATTTCGCTACAGTAGCAAACTGAAATTCCTCTTTCATTACTTTTTCTGTAACAGCTTTAGCTCCATTGAATGAAGAAGGAGCATTCTTATATAAAATAGCAACCGAAAGAACTAATATTGCTGATAATAAAACTTTGAAGAAAAAGACTTCCTTTCGAAATAAAGGATGCATTTCCTTTTCTCCATCTTCAATAAATACTGCTTCACTATCAAAATTCCCTCCGTTAAAATACTGCTCTTCCTCCATCCTTTCTTGCTCGGCCTTCCTTTTTGCAATCCGCTTTTTAATTTCTTCTACGCGTCTATTCTTCATACTGTCTCCTTTCTTTCGTTAAGCTAATTTCATTAGAAACAGTTGTATACAGTTTGTACATATGTATGAGCTAAGAAAGAAAGATATTCGTGTGAAGAAAAAAGAAAGCACCTCGCATATGTGCGAAGTGCTCTTAACGGATTCCAAAGAAGTTTTTCACCTTTGCAAATACCGATACCTTTTCTTGTTCAAATGCTTGTAATGGTACATTCTCACCTAACAAGCGTCTTGCAATATTACGATAAGCCAACGCTGCTTTTCCGCTTGGTTGCAACGCCACAGGTTCACCTGTATTTGTAGCTCGAATAACTTCATCGTCATCTTCGACAACACCAAGAAGCTCGATTGACAATGTACGTACAATTTCATCAACATCTAACATATCCTGTTCATGAAGCATATGACTACGTACACGGTTAATAACAAGTTTGGGTGGTTCAATATCCTCTTTTTCTAAAAGCCCAATAATACGATCCGCATCGCGCATTGAGGATACTTCTGGAGTCGTAACAACGATTGCTTTATCCGCACCAGCTACCGCATTTTTAAATCCCTGCTCAATCCCCGCAGGACAATCGATTAATATGTAATCATAATCTTGACGTAATACTTGTATTAATTCATCCATTTGTTCAGGTGTTACCGCTGATTTATCACTCGTTTGTGCTGCAGGTAATAAATAAAGATCATCAAAACGTTTGTCTTTAATAAGAGCCTGAGGTAAACGGCAACGCCCTTCAACGACATCAACAAGATCAAATACAATACGATTTTCCAGCCCCATTACTACGTCTAAATTTCGAAGACCGATATCTGTGTCAATTAAGCACACTTTCTTTCCAGATAACGCTAGGGCCGTACCAATGTTCGCAGATGTAGTAGTTTTACCTACTCCGCCTTTTCCAGATGTAATTACTATTGCCTCTCCCACAGCTATACAATTCCCCTTTCTAACTTTGTTAAATTAGGTCTAAGATGAGTGAGAAGTTGCAGGCGATCGACAACAATGTGATTGTTCTCATTAATATACGCACATTCTGCCGCCTCCGCTCCGTCTTCTTTCTCTTCCGGAGCCCGCATTGCCACATCACTAATTCGAAGTTGCATCGGGTTCATAACAGATGCAGCGATTACAGCATCCGAATCCCCATAATACCCAGCATGTGCAATTCCTCTTAATGATCCTACGACAAAAATATTCCCCCCAGCGATAACCGTTCCGCCTGGATTAACATCTCCAATTAACAACAAATTTCCTTTTACATGTAAAACTTGTCCAGAGCGAACAATTTTGGAAATAGGGACAATTTCTGTTTCTTCTTTCCAAGCTATTGCTTCTGCTTTAGTGATAACATCACTTTCAATTGAATCCACAACAAGATTCTTTTTATTACGAATTAACGTACGAATCTCTTCTTGTTGGACTTCTGTTAAATAACGATTTCCTACTTTCACATGCACTTCAATTAAAGAGCGCCCATCACCATCGTAGTAATGTGTAGAAAGTTTTTCGTCTAATTCCATCAATAATTCTGAGAATGAACAACAATCATCTAAATGAAGCGTTATCCCATCTTTTGTCCCTTTTATCGTTACATTTTGTTGCTTTTTTTCTTCCACTAAAGTTCACCCCACCGATTCAATTCGACATAAAATTAGAAAATCCTTTTTTCTTTTTCTTCCATCGCTTTTGAAAGACGCACTATATATCGTCTCAGTGGGAAACAAACTATCAATAAGAAAATAGCATTTAACAATAAAGTAGAAAGGAGACGATCTGTGAAAAAGACATACGCTGGCATATGAGTACGTCCTAATAAAGTTAAGAATCCATACACATAATACTCTAGTGCTACAACGCTAGCTAATATGATAGAAACAACAATAAATAAATTCAATTGTAGTACTTTCATCACACTATATACTAAATAAGCTAAAATCGGATAAGCAAAAATATATATCCCGACAAGTTCTGTGTATACGGTATCAAATAAGAAGCCAAATAATAGTCCGTAATAAATCCCTTGGACCGGACTATAATACACTGTAATAAAACATAAGACGATTATAAAGAAATGCGGTGCTGCTATGCTGTCTTTCCAAAATACATCCGTTGGAACAACAGTAGCAAACATATTTTCAAATAGAAACACAAAAAGGAGCAAAAGAGGAAGAGCTGCTCTTTTTAATATCTTCATCATCTCTTCTTCTCCTCCTATTCTAATGGCGCTGAAGGTGTTGCACGTTTAGCAACCGTAATATGCTCTACGTCATTTAAATCAGCGGCAGGTTTTACATAAGCTGTTTTTGTTAAGCCATATGCATCCGGCTGAACTTCAACGATTTTTCCAATTACAAGACCTTTCGGGAAAATATCACCCAGTCCAGATGTTACAACTAGTTGATCTTTCTCTACCGGTGCATCAGAGCCAATCTTTGTGAAAAGAAGTAATTGCTTTTCTTTGTCATAACCTTCAATCAATCCAAAGATTTTCTCTTGCCCTTGTACAATAGCAGAAACGCGATTTGTTCGGCTCATAGAACTTAGTAATTCTACTGATGATGTAAACTGAGATACACTTTTCACTCTTCCAACTAACCCTTGTGAAGTTACTACAGCCATATCTTTTTTAATTCCTTGCTGTGCCCCTTTATCAATTCCAATTAAATCGTACCATTTATCTGGATTACGAGAAACAACAGTAGCTGGAATTTCAGTATACCCGCTATTTAACTCTTTTTTACCAGTTAGCTCTTGTAACTTCTTGTTATCATCTTCTAATTGTTTTACTTTCCCTGATAGACCTGCATAATTATCTAATTTTGCTTTTAATTCTTTATTCTCTTCATACGTGCGCTTTACATCCTCTACATTTTCGAAGAATCCAGCTACGTATTTCGCTGGCTTTTGGAATACACGTTCTACAACACCGACAGTATCTTTAACAAACTGCTCTGGCCATGTTAAACTGTTCCGTTCTTTCAATGAGATTCCAATCAATGCCACGAGAAGAATAATACTAACCAACAAAACAATTAATCTTTTGTTTAAGAAAAACTGTGGCACGTTCACACCCTCTTAATTTCACTGATTTTTATTTTGCAATATTATCGAGCAGCAGTTTTGAAAAGATCGATATTGTCTAATGCTTTACCTGTTCCAATTGCTACGCAATCTAATGGATCTTCTGCAACAAGAACTGGCATTTTCGTTTCTTCACTAATTACTTTATCTAAATTACGTAGTAATGCCCCGCCACCTGTTAATACGATACCGCGGTCCATAATATCAGCCGCTAATTCAGGTGGAGTTTTTTCTAACGTATTTTTAACTGATTCTACAATCGCATCTACTGTATCTTTTAATGCATCTGCAATTTCTTCTGGCTGAATTAGTACTGTTTTTGGTAAACCACTTACTAAATCACGACCGCGAATTTCCATAGGCTCGATACCTTCTGGCTCGCCTGCAGAACCAATTTCTAATTTTAATGCTTCAGCTGTTCTTTCACCGATCATTAAGTTATAGCTTTTCTTAATGTACTGAATGATTGAATCGTCCATATCATCACCAGCAACACGGACTGACTGGCTTGTTACAATACCACCTAGAGAAATAATTGCAACTTCTGTTGTACCGCCACCGATATCAACAACCATACTACCAGTTGGTTCCCAAACAGGTAAGTTTGCACCAATTGCTGCTGCAAATGGCTCTTCGATAGGATAAGCATCACGAGCACCCGCTTGACGAGTCGCATCGATTACTGCACGTCTTTCTACAGCTGTAATACCAGATGGTACACATACCATTACATACGGCTTACGTGAGAAGAAACCGTTTGATTTTTGAGCTTGTTGAATGTAATATTTCATCATTGTTGCAGTTGTTTCATAATCAGCAATTACACCGTCTTTCATCGGGCGAAGTGCCACAACGTTCCCTGGTGTACGACCAATCATTTGTTTTGCATCGCTACCTACAGCAACGATTTGTTTCGTATCAGTTTGTAACGCAACTACTGAAGGTTCACGTAAAACTACACCTTTTCCTTTTACATATACAAGCGTGTTCGCAGTTCCTAAGTCTATTCCAAGATCGCGAGTAAATCCACCAAATCCAAACATATTATTTATCTTCCTTTCTTGTTTTCACGGACTCATTTTTTCTTACTTTATATTATAAAAACAGTACGTTTTTTATATCTTTATCCTTTTTGTAGATAAATTTCTACAAAAAACTCATAAATCACATTATAAAACAAAATAAGTAAAAAGCATAGTCTTAAATATGACCTTTTTCCTTTAAACTCACGAATTTATGGTCACCTATTATAATATGATCAAGCACTTCAATTCCGATAATCTGGCCGCATTCTACTAAGCGTTTTGTTACTGCAATATCTTCACGGCTCGGCGTGGGATCTCCTGAGGGATGGTTATGAAGACATATGATAGAGGCTGCTGCACGACGGAAGGCTTCTTTAAAAACTTCCCTCGGGTGTACAATTGACGTGTTTAAACTTCCAATAAAGATCGTTTGCCTATGTATAACTTGATTTTTTGTATTTAAATATAAACAAACAAAATGCTCTTGTTGTAAAAAACGCATTTCTTCCATCATGTATTTCGCACAATCTTCTGGACTTCGAATACTATATCTATTTTGATATTCTAAACGTACCATTCTTCTGCCTAATTCAAAGGCTGCCATAAGTTGCGATGCCTTTGAAATCCCAATACCATGTATACTAATTAGCTCTTCTAATGTTGCATCTTTCAACATACGTAAGCCATCAAATTGATGTAAAATTTTATCTGATAACTTTAAAACTGTTTCTTCTTTAGAACCTGTTCTGAGTAACACTGCGAGAAGCTCTCGATTTGATAAACTTCCAGCACCTTCTAACAATAAACGCTCCCGTGGCTGTTCTTCTCTTACAACATCACGAATACCGTTCATCTCTCCACCCCTTTATTTGTTCTCTCAAAGAAAACCCCATGCAATTTTACGCATGGGTTACATCAATATCAAATTGTTTTAATTCCCGAACGAGACGTGCAATTGGTAAGCCAACTACACTATAGTAGTCCCCTTGAATATTTTGAACGAAAATAGATCCTTTACCTTGAATCCCATAACTACCGGCTTTATCAAGAGGTTCTTTCGACGCGACGTATGTATCAATTTCCTCTTCTGTTAACTCCCAAAATGTAACTTCTGTACGCTCATAAAAAGTAACCGTTTTTTCTTTTGCTATAATTGCAACACCTGTATACACTTCATGTGTTTTCCCTGATAGTAATTGCAACATCTCTTTCGCCTCATCCTCATTAGAAGGCTTACCAAGAATACGCGACTCATATGTAACAATTGTATCTGCACCTAACACAATGTGATCACTATTATTTTCTGCCACCGCTGATGCTTTTTGCAAGGCAAGCGACATTACAATATCAGAAGGCGATGAATATGCACCAATTGTTTCCTCTACTTCACTTACAACGATTTCAAATGGCACACTAGCTAACTCAAGCAATTCCTTCCTCCGAGGTGACCCTGAAGCTAAAATTATTTTTCTCATATTTTCTCCTTCCTTTCTCACATGAAGCAGAACAATTTATATTAATCGTATCAAAGGAATAGTTTGTCCACAAATGAAAGAAATATTAATTTCTCTAACTAAAATAACACTTCTTTATTGCATACGATTATATTCCTGTCATAGAGAAAGCACTTTGCTCTAAATTCAAAAGAAAAGAAAGAAGTACATGTACTTCTTTCTTACTCATTTTATTATCCTATCATTTCACTTTCTACGAAACAATTTTTTCATACGAGAGTAAACCATCAATAATAACTTGATTTAATTTCGCCAAAGATTCCTTATCCATCTTCCCATCTTTTACTGTTTGTACAGCTACCGACGTATACATATACAGTTTCTTTGCTTCTTCTTGTTTCATACTTTTCCCTTCTTTTTCAACCTTTTTCCATTCTTTTTCAATTACTTCTATATCTTTTGCGCTGCTTTTTCCACCAACTTGTACGCTAGAAGCATATTTTGCTAAATGAGTGTATAATGGCTGCACTTTTGTTAAAAATGTTCCTACTTCTTTATCATCTTTCAGCAATGCTTTATCTGTTATATCCCAGTTCTTTTTTAAAACGGAGACACCATCATTTTTATACTTAGTCATTAATTGATTTATAGACTGTTCATCGCTAGCAATACCAACAACTATTGCATACTTATCACCGCTCGGTCTTAAAGCACCAATGCCCCCATTGCCTTTCCATTCTTCAAGAGCTGCCTGTCCCTTTTCTTCAGAAGAATAAAGCCCCCCTTGAACAAAAAATAATTTCATTGGATCCAATGACGTTCCTGCTTGTGCTTTTTGTTTTTCTTCTTTCGGTGCTGGTGTTTGTTCTGCCGTTCCACCCACCTTTGATTCTCCATTTCCAGTCGGCCTTGAAGCTGTCACTTCACTTCCTCCTGTCGTTCCTTGTCCAGTAAGTAAATGAAGCATCCCCATTCCAAACGCCGTACCGATAATGATTGCAGTTGCAACGATTACAATTAATGTATTACTCCACTTCTTTCGGTATTTTTCCACAGACATTGATTTCCCTTTTTGAAACGGAACAACATTTTTCGGTCGTTCATTTTCTACTACCATCCATTCAAATTCATCTTTCTTTTTTTCCTCATACTTCGCTTCTGTTCCATTCACTTTCACTGAGATCGTTCGTGATTGCTTGTCCATACACTCACACCTCACCTCTTATCGTTGTCCGCATCATATCATATTCATTTCATAAAAAAACGAGATATTTGTCAGAGGAATTCGCCAAATAACCCTATATATTTATCTTATATGTATGCATTTGACTTCATTTGTAGAACAAAAAAACTAGATAGCAAAGACTATCTAGTTTTTCTCGCAAATATATTTTCGTACTTCAGAAATGAAATAAAGAGAACCTGTTATAATAAAAACATCATTTTCTGCTATCATTTCAACTTTTGTATCAATTGCCTCTTTCCAATTTTCAAAAACTAATTTTGATTCTTTCTGTGAATATGATGCAAGCTTATCAGCAGAAATAGCACGATCAAAGGCGAATGTTGTAAAAATAATTTCATCTGCAATGGTTTCTAATTGGCCTACCATGTTATGTAATTGTTTATCACCAAGGGCAGTAAATAACACTATTACATTTTTATCTTTGTAATGCGCTTCTACTGTTTTCACAAGGCTTTCGATACCTTCTGGATTATGAGCACCATCTATAATAATATCTGGATTACTTTGCAGTTTTTCAAAGCGCCCCACCCAATACGCTTCCTGTAATCCAGTTCTTATTTCTTCTTCCTCAATTAAAAATGATAAGTATGTTCTTACATACATGACTGCCATAAGCGCAAGTGCTGCGTTTCCTACTTGGTGGCTGCCTTTCATTGTGATTCGCACATCTTCAAAAGAGGCGAAAGGACAAGTGAAATCGAACTGTTCTCCATCTTCACTAGACTGTTTATGTAATGCTGTAAAATGGTTGCCCATCTCGTATAAGTTTGCATGATTTTCCTTTGCAACATTTTGAATGACTTGCAAAGCTTCTTCATCTTGTACACCAGTAATTACCGGCACGCCAGACTTAATAATCCCCGCCTTTTCATATGCAATTTCTCCTAGTGTATTTCCTAAAATATGCATATGATCGTGACCGATATTCGTAATAATCGTGAGAACAGGGTGTATAACATTGGTAGAATCAAAACGTCCACCAAGCCCTGTTTCAAATAAAACAACATCACAGAAATTGAATTTGCCGAAATAGCAAATCGCCATAACAGTAATAATTTCAAACTCTGTCGCTTCCCCTAAATCCGTTTCATCTAGTTTTTCCACGACTGGTTTTACCAGCTTTACAAGTTCAGTAATCTCTTCGTCTGCAATTGGTGTTCCATTCACACTAATGCGTTCATTAAATGATTCGATGTAAGGAGAGGTAAACGTTCCTACCTTATATTTCGCGCCTTCTAACATGTAACGCATATATGTTAACGTTGAACCTTTTCCATTTGTACCAGCAAGATGAACACATTTGATATGACGCTCTGGATTTCCAAGTTCTTCTAACATCCATCTCATTCTTTCTAATCCTGGCTTAATTCCAAATTTCAATCGGCTATGGATCCACCCTATCGCTTCTTCGTATGTATGTATCACGTATATTTTTCCCCTTTCAAAAGACAACTTTCATAGTTCTATTATACGCAAAGAAAAGAGACTCACCAATATAGTGAGTCTCTAAAAACATTTTTACTTTTCAAGATCTGCTAGACGTTGACGAACTGCTTCGCGTTTTTCTAGGTAATCTTGCTCTTTCGCACGCTCTCCTTCAATAACCGCTGCAGGAGCTTTCGCTACGAAACCTTGGTTAGAAAGTTTCTTCTGTACACGTTCTACTTCTTTATCGAACTTCTCAAGTTCTTTCTCAAGACGAGCTCTCTCTTCATCAAGATTGATAAGATCAGCTAACGGTAAGAATAACTCTGCACCTGATACGATTGCAGTCATTGCCTTTTCTGGCGCTTGTAAGTCTGTTTGAATTGTTAATTCGCTTGGGTTACAGAAACGCTCAATGTAAGAGCTGTTTTTCGTAAGTTGAGCAAGTACAGCCTCATCTTTTGCTTTAATTTGCATTTGAACTTTTTTGCTCATTGGCGTATTTACTTCTGCACGGATGTTACGAACAGAGCGAATGATATCAACTAGAAGGTGCATTTCTGCCGCAGCCTCCGTATCTTGTAAATCTTCGCGAACTGTTGGCCACGCAGCTACTGTAATAGACTCGCCTTCATGCGGTAAATGTTGCCAAATTTTCTCTGTTACGAATGGCATGAATGGGTGTAATAGACGCATTGTTTGATCTAATACGTAAGCTAAAATAGAACGAGTTGTTTTCTTAGCTGCTTCATCTTCACCGTATAGTGGAAGTTTCGCCATTTCAATATACCAATCACAGAAATCGTCCCAAATGAAGTTGTATAATGAACGACCAGCTTCACCGAACTCATATTTATCCATGTTACGTGTTACGCTTTCGATTGTTTCGTTTAAGCGAGTTAAGATCCACTTATCCGCAACTGATTTTTCGCCAGTTAAATCGATTTCTTCATACTTCATATCATCCATGTTCATTAATACGAAACGTGATGCGTTCCAAATTTTATTAATGAAGTTCCAAGTAGATTCTACTTTTTCCATGCTGAAACGTAAATCTTGACCTGGTGCACTTCCTGTTGATAAGAAGAAACGCATCGCATCTGCACCGTACTTCTCGATAACATCCATTGGATCAATACCGTTACCAAGAGATTTACTCATTTTACGACCTTGCTCGTCACGAACTAAACCGTGAATTAATACATCTTTAAATGGACGCTCGCCTGTAAACTCTAAACCTTGGAAAATCATACGAGATACCCAGAAGAAGATAATATCATAACCCGTTACTAGTGCATCTGTTGAATAGTAACGTTTGAAGTCTGCTGAATCTTCATTTGGCCAACCAAGTGTGGAGAATGGCCATAATGCTGAACTGAACCATGTATCAAGTACATCGTTATCTTGATTCCAGTTTTCAATATCTGCTGGTGCTTCTGTACCTACGTATACTTCACCAGTTTCTTTATGGTACCAAGCTGGAATACGGTGTCCCCACCATAATTGACGAGAAATACACCAGTCATGAATATTTTCCATCCAACGTAAATATGTGTTTTCAAAACGCTCTGGTACGAACGTTACTTTTTCTTCTTCTTTTTGTTGAAGCGCTACTGCTTTTTCAGCAAGTGGAGCCATTTTTACGAACCACTGTGTTGATAAATAAGGCTCAACAACCGCACCGCTACGCTCACTATGACCTACTGAATGCATATGTGGCTCGATTTCTACTAATACGCCAGCTTCTTGTAAGTCTTTTACTAATTCTTTACGGCATTCGAAACGATCCATACCGTTATACTTACCAGCTTTTTCGTTCATCGATCCATCTTCGTTCATTACTAAGATGCGTGGTAAGTCATGACGGTTACCTACTTCAAAGTCATTCGGGTCATGAGCTGGTGTAATTTTTACAACGCCCGTGCCGAAATCTTTTTCTACGTACTCATCAGCAATAATCGGAATCTCACGGCCTACGATTGGAAGTGTAACTGTTTTTCCGATTAAATGTTTGTAACGATCGTCTTCTGGATGAACTGCTACTGCTGTATCACCAAGCATCGTTTCTGGACGAGTAGTAGCAAGACGAATGTGACCAGAACCATCTGTTAACGGATAGTTCATATGGTAGAATGCACCTTGAACTTCTTTATGAATTACTTCAATATCAGAAAGAGCTGTACGTGTTGCTGGATCCCAGTTGATGATATATTCACCACGGTAAATTAAGCCTTTTTCGTATAATTGAACGAATACTTTATTAACCGCATCTGATAAACCTTTGTCTAATGTGAAGCGTTCACGAGAATAGTCTAGTCCTAAACCAACTTTCCCCCATTGTTGACGAATGTGAGAAGCGTACTCTTCTTTCCACTCCCAAGCTTTTTCAAGGAATTTTTCACGGCCAAGATCGTAACGTGAAATACCTTCTTCACGAAGTTTTCCTTCTACTTTCGCTTGTGTTGCGATACCAGCATGGTCCATTCCTGGAAGCCATAGTACATCGTATCCTTGCATACGCTTCGTACGAGTTAAAATATCTTGAAGAGTTGTATCCCAAGCATGACCTAAGTGTAACTTACCAGTTACGTTCGGAGGTGGAATTACAATTGTATACGGTTGTTTCTTCTCGTCTCCTGTTGCTTCAAAATATTTGCCTTCAAGCCACCATTGATAAAGGCCTTCTTCAACGGACATATGATCATATTTAGTTGGTAAATTCTTTTCCGTGTTTGACATTATTTTCCCTCCTTAAAATAAAAAATGTCCCTCATCCAAAAAGGACGAGGAACATCGCGGTACCACCTTTATTTACAAACAAATTCATAATTTGCTTATACTCTTAATTTGATAACGGACAAATCCGTCTTTTCCTAATAAGAACTATTCCGTTCAGAAAAGATGCTCCAGGGCTACCTTCTAACATAACTATCTAGAGAATCTCCCAGCTAATGATTCTCCTCTCTGAAGACGTTTCATGTTATACTCTTCCCCTTCAAGGCATTTATATGATTGTTAATTATTATATACAATAGTGTAAAAAACGAAACCTTATTCGTCAAGATAAATTTAAAACTACAGCTTTTGGTGCCAAAAAGAAGATAAGTAGAATCCTCTACTTATCTTCTTTACCCCGCTATTTGTGGGCAGTAAGACCTCCACCTCAAAACTCAGCTGAAGCAAAGAAGTTAGATGGGAGCCCTGGTGCCCGTAAACGCCCAATTAGTGAAGGCTAATCATCAGCGGGGAATGTTTACTTTATCCGTTCCCTTGCTGGGCAGCTTGTAATTGTGACAGGAAATATTCTATATTGCTAACGAGCCAATGCGATTGTTGCAAACTCTTTACTCCGCGCAGTTCATTTTCCTCGTTACGATTATCTCTTCTTTTCTTATAAGACTGGATTTGCCGAATAAATTGCGATGGATACGTCATATACGCAAACATAAGTAGTTGCTCTTCTTTCGTAAAAGGGAAATTTTTTTGATACATTTGAAACCATTCAAACCGATCACTTCTTGCGATTGGATATGTGTTTAAAGACCGTGAATAAAAACCTACTATATCTTGCACAGGCGTTGCAAACTTCGATTTTTCTAAACTAATAAAATAGCCATTCCGTTCATAGTCAAATAAAAAATGATTCAGTGACACATTACCATGCACAAAAGTAATACGCGTTTTCTCCTTTTCTTTCATCGCATCGTTCCACTCATTTAATTGCTTCGTTGCAAATTCACGCGCTCTCATTACATGATGATAGTACGTACAATATTGCAATTCAAACGGGGACATATACCATTTTGATTCAGATTCTACGAGAAACTCTTCTAACATCTCACCATCATTTTCCCAACGATCGGATATACTTGTATAATGTTTTTCTAAATCTTCTTCCGTATACGTTTCTTCCTTCACAGTTTTTTGATGCAACGTTCCAAGTGTCTGAAACATTTTATGGTATTGATCATTGTCCTCACCGTTTCCTTCTGCACGTTCTAACCAAGGCATTAAATAATAATTATACGTCCCGTCACTTAAAATATAACTTCCATCCGTCGCATGATATATAGGTACATAATTTGAAAAACCTTTCTCCTTCAAATATTGAATATGATGCAGAAAGTTATTCCGCTCTAACTTTCTGCCTTCTATTTTCTTGAGTGCATATGGACCTTGATTCGTATAAATTTTCATTACATTTCCGTGCTCTTCCATATGCTGCGTATCCAATCTATATTGCCTCACGATAGGTTCATAGTGATTTCGCAACTCAATATCCATACGAATAACCCTTTCTATTCAAAACATAGCCTCTAAGAAAGGAAGTGAGTGAAAACACTCACTTCCTTATTTCGCCTTTACCCTTGAAACGGGAATATAAATAATTTGCCCCGTATTTAAAAATATATCTTCTGTTTGATTGACACGGTATAAATTTTGTACAGACGTTTCATAACGGTCTGCAATAGATTCAATTGTATCCCCTTCTTGCACGAAATACATTCTTAACTTTGTAAATTCTTCTTCCGGTTCTTTCGTAAATAGTTTTGTTAAATAAAGCGCATTTTCATCTCGCTGTGAGTACTCTTCTTCTTGTTCTTCCTGCTTTTTCGCTTTTTCTTTCTTGAAATCTTTTCGTCCGAACAGTTCAAATTGCGGCGTTGTTTCTTGCTCCTCTTCACGTTCCACAAATTCATGTTCTTCTATTTTCTCTTCTTCTAATTCCTGCTCTTTTCTTTCCTCTAATTGGAACGGTTCAAATGCGTAATCTTCCCACTCATCTGATTCCTTATATGCTGGTTCTTCTACATGCGGCGCCGGTCTATTTTCATCCTCTTGCGCTGAATCTTCTTCTAACTCAGCATACACCGTTTCTTCCTCTTCAACTTCATCCTCGCTTCTCTCTTCATCACACAAACCGGTAATAGATATATCCGCTAATAATTGTAAGCAACCATTTTCCTTTAATTCATAATCAAATTCCTCGATTGATACATATAGCTCTTCAATTACTTTCACTCGATTTCTCGGAATTGATATTTCAAGTGGAAAGGAATGAACAAGTTCATTAACCCCATCTTCTCTTGTTTCTACATAATCAATTGACTTTGCTGGCGATAGTTCTCTTAATGAATACGCGGAATCATCTTTTCGTGCAACATACTCTCCCGTTAAATCTAATTGTCCTCTCACGATTACTTCATGATCAAGCTCTTCTATCTCAACGTCTGGATCTAACGAAATTGACAAAAGTTCTTCGACTTCCTGTCCTTTTTGGAACCACACAGATTCTTTTAATGAAAATCGTAATGAATGATCTGTAGCCACTTCTTTTCCCCCTCCCAAACTATATGTCATTACAGATTTATGTGTGGGAAGCTTACTTTATGAATAAAAAAAATCGCTCCCCTTATGGAGAGCGATTTTCTCTAATACACTACGCTTTTAATTTTGACATTGCAATTTCAGCTGCTGCAATCGTCGCTTCAATATCTGCATCACTATGTGCTGTCGATAAGAATAAACCTTCGAATTGAGATGGTGGTAAGAATACACCTTGTTCTACCATTTCACGATAGTAAGCCGCAAAGAATTCTAAGTTTGAAGATTTTGCTGCATCGTAATTAATAACGGGTTCATCTGTAAAGAAAATACCAATCATAGAGCCTGCACGGTTAATATGATGCGGAATGCCATGTTTTTCAGCTGCTTTACGTAATCCAGCTTCTAACATTTCAGCTTTACGCTCAAATTCTACATATGATTCTGGCGTTAACTGTACTAACGTTTCATAACCTGCCGCCATTGCAAGTGGATTACCTGATAAAGTACCAGCTTGGTAAATCGGTCCGCTTGGCGCAACTTGGCGCATAATTTCTGCTTTACCACCGTATGCTCCTACCGGTAAACCACCACCGATTACTTTACCTAGGCATGTTAAATCAGGCGTTACGCCATAATAACCTTGGCCACAATTATAAGCTACTCGGAACCCTGTCATTACTTCATCAAAAATAAGCAATGCACCGTTTTGTTCTGTTACTTCACGAAGACCTTCTAAAAATCCAGGCTGCGGAGGAACAACCCCCATATTTCCTGCTACTGGTTCTACAATTACACAAGCAATATCATCACCGAATTGTTCAAACGCGTATTTTACGCTTTCTAAATCGTTATAAGCTACTGTAATCGTATTTTTCGCTACACCTTCTGGTACACCAGGACTATCTGGTAAACCTAAAGTCGCCACACCAGAACCAGCTTTAATTAATAACGAATCACCATGACCGTGGTAACAACCAATAAATTTCAAGATTTTATTACGACCTGTATAACCACGAGCTAAGCGTAGTGCACTCATTGTTGCTTCCGTTCCAGAGTTAACCATACGCACAATCTCAATTGATGGCACGCGCTCAATAACAAGTTTTGCCAATTTATTTTCAATTTCTGTTGGTGCACCGAAGCTTGTACCTCTTTCAGCAACAGATTTTAACGCTTCTACAACACGATCATTTGCATGACCATGAATTAAAGGACCCCATGATAATACGTAGTCGATGTATTCATTCCCATCGATATCATATACTTTAGAGCCTTTTCCACGCTCCATAAACAACGGATTCATCCCAACAGACTTAAAGGCACGAACCGGGCTATTTACGCCACCAGGCATTAAGTCTTGCGCCTCTTCAAACGCTGCAATTGACTTATCAAACTTTTTCATTATTTAGCGCCTCCTTCTTGTAACCATCTTGCTGCATCTTTTGCATGATACGTAATAATTAAATCTGCCCCTGCACGTTTCATACTAATTAATTTTTCAAGAACAACTTCTTTTTCATTAATCCAACCATTTTGCGCTGCCGCTTTAATCATCGAATATTCACCACTTACATTATAAGCGACAACTGGTAAATTAAAGTTATTTTTCACATCACGAACGATATCTAAGTAAGAAAGAGCTGGTTTTACGATTAAGAAATCTGCACCTTCCATTACATCTGATTCTGCTTCACGGAATGCTTCCATACGGTTTGCCGGATCCATTTGATATGTTTTACGGTCACCAAATTGCGGTGCACCGTGCGCAGCATCACGGAATGGTCCATAAAATGCTGATGAATATTTCACAGCGTACGACATAACTGGCACGTGTCCAAAACCATTTTCGTCTAATGCATGACGAATTGCTGTTACGAAGCCGTCCATCATGTTTGATGGCGCAATAATATCCGCTCCTGCTTTCGCTTGACTTACAGCTGTTTTCGCAAGAACTGCAAGAGACTCGTCATTTAAAATAATCCCATCTTCAATTACACCGCAATGACCATGGCTTGTAAATTGACATAAACATGTATCTGCAACTACTACTAGCTCAGGGAAATCACCTTTAATTTGCTGAATAGCACGTTGTACAATTCCATGATCACAGTATGCTGATGATCCAACTTCATCCTTTTCAGCAGGTAAACCAAATACAATAACAGAAAGAATACCTAAATCAACAACTTCTTGCATTTCAGCTTGCAATAAATCTAAAGACATTTGATATACGCCCGGCATAGAAGGAACTTCATTACGAACATTTTCACCTTCTAATACAAAAATAGGGTAAATAAAATCTTCCGTATGTAAAAACGTTTCACGCACAAGTGCACGCATGCCCCCGCTTTGTCTTAAACGACGATGACGATTAAATTGTAAAGAGTTCATAGATTTCTATCCCCATTCTTTCATTTTATAGATTCACAAACATATTGTAGTAATGCTTCTACAGTGTACTCTTTCGGCACAATAACAGACGAAAAATAAAGACTTGCCTCTTTTTCCGTAATAGGTCCTATACAAGCAATTGTACATTTTTTTGTCCATTCTCTCCAGTTTGTACCCTCAAGTAAACGAACAAAACTAGTAACAGTTGAAGGGCTCGTAAATGTAATAATGTCTACTTTCCCTAACTTCAATGCTGCTATAAGTTCTTGCTTTTTTTCTATATTCACTTTCGTACCGTATACGATTAGCTCATCTAGAGAAACACCAATTTCCCGAAGTGCAACCGGAATTACCTCTCTTGCTAAATTCCCTTTCGGAAATAAAATACGTTCGTTTCCACTTAATTCTTTTAGAAACTCTTCTGCAAATGCTTCTGCAACAAATGAAGTCGGAACAAAATGAACTTGATAGCCCCTTTTTTCTAACTCTAATTTTGTTTTCACACCTACCGCAGCGATTCTAATGGTTAGCGGTAGTTTCTTTTTTAAACTATCTAGAAAAAAAGCTACACCATTTCTGCTCGTAAAAATAACCCAGTCGTATGAATGTAGCTGCTCTTCAATATGTTGAATTTGCCTATGAGACATACCTTCCATACGCAAAAGCGGAATTTCCAATGGAATTCCGCTCTTTTCTTTCACTGCTACACTCATTTGTTTCGCTTGATGCTGGGCACGTGTAATCAATACCGTTTTTCCAGCGAGAGCGTTCATATTTATTGTTGCTCCTTATTTGCAGCAAGAATGAGTTCTTTGGCGCCTTGTTTAATTAAACGGTCCGCGGCCTCTAACCCTACTTCCTCAGGGTTAGTACCCACTACTGTCTCTTTTAATAAAACAGAGCCATCCATAGAGCCGACAAGAGCTGTTAATTCGATTGCATCGTTTTCTGTAAGGGTTGCATATCCAGCAATTGGAACTTGGCATCCACCTTCAAGTTTATGAAGAAATACTCGCTCCGCTGCCACTGTTCTTTCTGTTATCGTATCATTAATATGCGCTAACAACTGCAATAAATCCTTATCATCCTCACGACACTCAATCGCTAATGCACCTTGTCCTACAGCAGGTACACATAACGTATCATCTAAATGTTCTGTAATAACATCATTATCCCAGCCCATTCTTTGTAATCCAGCTGTCGCTAAAATAATCGCATCGTAATCTTCTTCTTTTAATTTACGTAAACGTGTATCGATATTCCCGCGAATCCACTTCACTTGTAAATCTGGTCTCGCAGCGAGTAGCTGTGCACTACGTCTTAAACTACTCGTACCTAAAATAGCACCTTCCGCTAACTCTTTAAACGATGCTCCATTTTTTGAGATAAAAGCATCACGAGGGTCAACACGCTTTGGTGTACAGCCAATCATTAAACCTTCTGGAAGTACGGCTGGCATATCTTTCATACTATGTACAGCCATATCGATTTCTTTCGTAAGTAACGCATGCTCAATTTCTTTAACGAACAAGCCTTTTCCGCCTACTTTTGAAAGAGTAACATCTAAAATAACATCACCTTTTGTGACAATTTCTTTCACTTCAAATTCATATGGTAGACCTAGGGCTTTTAACTGATCAATAAACCAGTTTGTTTGCGTTAATGCTAGTTTACTCTTTCGTGACCCTACAATAATTTTGCGCATAATTCTCTCTCCTCATTATAAATACCAAAAGTGGAAATTGGACAAACTGCTTAATAGAAAAATGTTTACTAGCATTACGAGAAACGATCCGATATTCCACTGTACAATTTTCTTACCTTGCAACACATCTGCCGCTCGTAAATATAAACCTGTGCAATACACAAATAGAACGACAAAAGATCCGATTACTTTCGTATCATACCAATGGAAATTATCCAATTTTGTATATCCCCATATACATCCTAATAAAATTGCTAGTAAGAAAAATGGAACAGAAAATAAATTTAATCCGTAAGACATAGATTCTAGCTTCGGTAAATTCCCTAACCTTCTTAATCTCGCATTCCATTTTTTCTTTTTTAATAGGCGATATTGCAATAAATACATAATAGAAAAAATGAACGATACAGTAAACGTTGCGTAAGAAATAATTGCCATACCGACATGCACGTATACAAGTTCTGAAACTAATTGTTCCGCAAGTACTGGCGACATCTTTCCGAGCGGTGTAAAAATAGAAAAAGCGCTTACGCCAAATGCTACAACATTTGTAAAAAAGACTAAAAAGTCAATTCTCATAAATCGATTAATAACTAACGACATCGTAATCAATAACCAAACATAAAAATAAATCCCTGATAATAAAGTTAAAATAGGATTCGTTTCTGAATCTGTAGCTCTAAGCAACATAAAAATAGACTGCAGGACCCATACAATCGCAAGTAACCAAAAAGCAAATCGGTTCGCCTTTCGGTTACTTTGGAAATAATCTATAAAATATAAACTAATGCTACAAGCATATAAAATAATTGCAATATGATAAATAATACTGTTATTTAAAAAACTCATCCGATCATCCTTCCAAATTATAAAGATGGAACGGATGGTGTCCACACTCTTTTATGTTCTACTTCTTCCGCACGACTCTCTACTTCTTCCGTTTCTAAATCAAAAATCTTTGCAAATAACGCTAATTTTTCGCTCGCTCCCTCTTCAGCAGCTATTTCTTTCGCTACTAAAATTGGGTCTTTTAATAATTGATTAATAATACTTTTCGTATGCTTACTAATAACTTTTTTCTCACGATCACTAAGGTTTGGTATTTTTCGCTCTAGGCTTACCATCGTTTCACTTTGGATTGCAAGTGCCTTATCACGAAGAGCTGATATTAATGGAACAACACCAAGTGTACTTAACCACGTTTTAAACAGAACAATTTCCTCTTCAATCATAAATTGAATTTTCTCTGCCTCTTTCAAACGCTCAGCACGGTTTGCCTCCACTACTCCTTGTAAATCATCAATATCATACAAGAAAGAACCTTCTAGCTCATCAATCGCTGGATCAATATCACGCGGCACTGCAATGTCAACCATAAATAATGGACGACCAGAGCGCATTTTCTCCACCTTTGTCATCATCTCTTTCGTAATGACATACTCAGATGCACCAGTTGAACTAATTAAAATATCTGCTTCTAATAATGCACATTGTAATTCGCTTAACGATTTTGCATGTCCCATATATTTCTCAGCCATTACTTCTGCTTTCGAAAGCGTCCTATTCATAACTGTTACTTTACGAGCACCACTTCCATATAAGTTTTGTAGTGCAAGTTCGCCCATTTTACCAGCACCAAGAATAAGCACATGACAATCTGTTAACTCGCCAAATATTTTCTTTCCAAGCTCAACAGCAGCATAACTAACAGACATTGCACTTTCCCCGATTGTTGTTTCTGAGTGGGCACGTTTTGCTAATGTAATGACTTGCTTAAACAATTCATTAAAAATTGTGCCTGTTGCTTTAACTTGTTGCGCTTCTAAAAAGCTATCTTTTATTTGACCTAAAATCTGCGTTTCTCCGACTACCATTGAATCTAAACCGCACGTTACGCGGAATAAATGATCTATTGCGCCATCTTGTTCAAAAATAGTTAAATATGGCGCGACTTCTTCTATTTCAAGCTGAAACCAATCAGCTAAAAACTTCTTAATATAATACCGTCCCGTGTGTAATTGATCGACAACAGCATAAATCTCAGTGCGATTACAAGTTGACACAATGACATTCTCTAACACGCTCTTTTGATTTTGTAATGTAGTCATCGCTCGCTCTAGTTCTGCTGCCTGAAATGTGAGTTTCTCACGAAATTCTACAGGGGCTGTTCGATAATTTACACTAACAACAAGAATATGCACGCAGCATGTCCCCCTTCACCCGTTTTATCACTTTATCTACTATCATAATACAACTTTCCTCTTATGAATCTGACAATCGTGTGAACAACCGATTATTTTTTTATTTATTCTCCGTATGTAATAAAGGAGATTCAGTAAAACGAATAAAAATTTTCTACTTTATAATGATTATAAATTAATAACTCTATTTGTACGTTACCAAAAAAAGCCCTCATAATCAAGTGATGGAAACTATTCCATATGAATTATAACATCATCTTTCCTATCTTCTTTCATCATGAAGGAAAATATGTATGATTGTTCCAAATTGTAGCACGAACTTTCTCAATACAATGTATTTGACATTGTATTTCTTTTTCGTTATATTGGTTTTACAAAATTAAATTGTTCACAATTTAATAAGGAAGGAGTTATGTATGGTAGATAATTCTTTACATCTAGATAACCAACTTTGTTTTTCTATTTACGCCTGTTCTAGAGAGGTTACACGCTTTTACCGACCGTATTTAGAAGAAATGGGCATTACGTATCCACAGTACATTACTTTACTCGTACTATGGGAGCAAGATGGACTCACAGTAAAAGAAATTGGAGAACGTCTATTTTTAGATTCCGGTACGTTAACACCTATGTTAAAACGCATGGAATCATTAAACCTTGTAAAACGCGTTCGTTCCAAAGAAGATGAGCGAAAAGTATGTATTGAATTAACAGAACAAGGTAAAGATTTACAAGATAAGGCTTGTTCATTACCAACAACAATGGCAACAAATTTAGGAATTACAGAACAAGAATATCGTTCTTTATTAATTCAATTAAATAAACTAATTGAAACAATGAAAACAATTAATGATAGAAAAGGGGAATAAACATGGATAAATTATATACTGCTTCAGTAACTGCTACAGGTGGAAGAAACGGAAAAGTAGTCTCAGATGATGGCATATTAAATCTTGATGTGAAAATGCCGAAAGCACTAGGTGGTGCAGGCGGAGAGGCAACAAATCCAGAACAACTATTTGCTGCTGGTTATGCCGCTTGTTTTGATAGTGCATTACAACTTGTCATTCGTACAAAACGTGTGAAAGTAGAAAGTACAGAAGTAACTGCTCACGTTTCTATCGGAAAAGATACAGATGGTGGTTTCGGCCTATCCGCTGTACTTGATGTACATGTCGCTGGCGTTTCACATAGCGAAGCACAAGAACTTGTAGAAGCCGCTCACGGTGTATGTCCTTACTCGAAAGCAACACGAGGAAATATTGAAGTTACATTAAACGTACGCTAAAAAATTTAGCAAAACAAAAACGCGCGACATTCGTCACGCGTTTTTTGTTTTTGTAAATTTATGAATTGCTTTCCACGCTTCTTCTTTTCCAAGTCCTGTTTCAGAAGAGAATAGAACAATTTCATCGCCAATTTCAACAGCAAGCGTTTCTTTTACAACTTTTAAATGCTTTTGCCATTTCCCTTTCGGAATTTTATCGGCTTTCGTCGCAATAATAATTGTTGGGATTTCATAATGCTTTAAGAAATCATACATCATCACGTCATCACTTGTTGGTTGGTGACGTAAATCAACTACTAATACAGCTGCGTCTAATTGTTCACGCGTTGTAAAGTACGTTTCAATCATTTTCCCCCATGCAGCGCGCTCCGATTTAGATACTTTCGCATATCCATAACCTGGAACGTCAACAAAGTGCATCATCTCATTGATTAAGAAAAAGTTCAGCGTTTGCGTTTTTCCTGGTTTAGAAGAAATACGTACTAACTTTTTACGATTTAAAATTTTATTAATAAAGGAAGACTTCCCCACATTTGAACGACCTGCTAATGCAATTTCTGGTAAATCACTGTCTGGATATTGTTCTGGTTTAACAGCACTAATTACAATATCTGCTTTTGTTACTTTCATTGTTTCACTCCTACTAATGCGTGCTCCAATACTTCATCTAAATGAGATGCAAGCACAAACGTAAGGTTTTCTTTTACGCTCTCTGGAATATCATCTAAATCTTTCTCGTTTTCTGCTGGCAAAATAATTTTTGTTAAGCCTGCGCGGTGAGCACTTAATGTTTTTTCTTTTAAACCACCAATTGGTAATACACGACCACGAAGTGTAATTTCACCTGTCATACCGACTTCTTTACTTACAGGAATACCTGTTAGCGCAGAAATAAGTGCCGTTGCCATCGTAATACCTGCTGACGGTCCGTCTTTTGGAACTGCTCCTTCTGGAACGTGAATATGAATATCATTTTTCTCATGGAAATTCGGATCGATCTGAAGCTCTTCTGCACGAGAACGTATATAACTAAACGCAGCTTGTGCTGATTCTTTCATAACATCCCCAAGTTTCCCTGTTAAAATTAGTTTCCCTTTTCCTGGCGCTACAGAAACTTCAATGGCAAGTGTATCGCCGCCTGCTGCTGTGTAAGCTAGACCTGTTGCCATACCAACTTGGTCTGTTTTTTCAGCTTGCCCATAACGGAATATGTGTTTACCAAGTAAATCAACAATCTTTTTCTCTGTCACAACGATACGTTTACGTTCTGCTGTAACGATAATCTTCGCTACTTTACGGCAAACTTTTGCAATTTGGCGCTCTAGCGTACGAACACCAGCCTCACGTGTATAATAACGAATAATCTCAAGCAGCGCTTCATCACGCACTTGTAAATTACCTTTTCGTAAGCCATGTTCTTTTAATTGTTTCGGCAATAAATGCTCACGAGCAATGTGTACTTTTTCAAGTTCTGTATAGCCAGCAATCGAAATGATTTCCATACGGTCAAGTAATGGACCTGGAATACTTGAAAGTGTATTAGCAGTTGCTACAAACATAACTTTTGATAGATCATATGGTTCTTCAATGTAATGATCACTGAAGTTATGGTTTTGTTCTGGATCTAATACTTCAAGTAATGCCGCTGATGGATCTCCACGGAAATCGTTAGACATTTTATCAATCTCATCTAATAAGAAGACTGGATTAACTGTTTTCGCCTTTTTCATACCTTGAATAATGCGTCCTGGCATTGCTCCAACATATGTACGGCGGTGACCACGAATTTCAGATTCATCACGTACACCACCAAGAGATACACGGACGAAGTTACGATTCAATGATGTTGCAATTGAACGCGCTAACGAAGTTTTGCCGACCCCAGGAGGGCCTACTAAACAAAGGATAGGTCCTTTTAATGAATTCGTTAACTTCTGTACAGCTAAATATTCAAGTACACGCTCTTTCACTTTTTCAAGACCGTAATGATCGTTATTTAAAATCTCTTCCGAATGAGCAAGATCAATTATATCTTCTGTTGCCTCTGTCCACGGAAGCGCTAATAACCAATCAATATAATTGCGAATAACACCACTCTCCGCAGAACTTGCTGGTAACTTTTCATAACGATCTAATTCTTTCAGCGCAGCCTTCATTGTTTCTTCCGGCATTCCTGACTGTTCAATTTTCTCACGAAGTTCTTCTACTTCTCCGCCCTTGCCTTCTTTGTCGCCAAGTTCAGTTTGAATCGCCTTCATTTGCTCACGTAAGAAATATTCTTTTTGCGTGCGCTCCATGGAACGTTTCACTTTTTGCCCAATTTTCTTTTCTAGGCTAAGTAACTCTTGTTCATCTTGAATAATTGAAATAAGTGTTTGTAATCGTTCTTTTACAGATACAATCTCTAGAATCTCTTGTTTCTGCTTCGTTTTAATCGGCAAGTGAGAAGCAATTAGATCAGCTAATCTCCCTGGTTCTTCCACATCAGCTACCGTTGCAAATGTTTCATTTGAAACTTTTTTCGAAACTTTAATATATTGTTCGAAATGCTCCAGTAACGTACGCATAAGAGCTTTCTCTTCTAAATCATCTTCTACTTCTTCAGTTACCGTTTTAATCGACACTTGTACTACATTTTCTTCTTCGATAAACTCTATTACTTCTGCTCTATGTAAACCTTCCACAAGGACACGAAGCGTACCGTTCGGCAATTTTAACATTTGCTTCACTTTCGCCACCGTACCTACACTATATATGTCATCTTCTTTCGGATCATCGATATTCATTTCTTTTTGCATTGCTAAAAAGATGATATTTTCATCCATTGCCGCCTGCTCTAGTGCTTGTATCGATTTATCACGTCCTACATCAAGATGCAAAACCATCGTTGGATATACGAGAACGCCTCTTAATGGTAGGAGGGGCACGATTCTTTCGTTCGTATTCATACTAGACATAGCACCTCCATAATAAATTAAACTCCTGTTCAACTATTTTATATTACAATACACCTAGATGCAATTGCTGAGATTCCGCGCAATTGTAAATAGCTTGTTTTTCTACCTCACGAAAAGAAAAAAGACTCCGATTAAGCATACAAACTTAAACGAAGTCTGGCAAATTTTATTATTGTTTATTTTTACATAGATTGTGCATCAGTTTCGTCTACCTTAGTATGTACATCTAGCTCTCTATGCATATTTTCTTGCATAAACGTTAACTCAAATACTTCTTTTAACTTACGGACAGGAATAATTTCAATTCCCTTGATCGTATACAAAAATGGTTGCATATTTTCAGCAGGAATAATGACTTTCTTAGCTCCCGCTTTTTTCGCAGCTTTTATTTTTGCGTACACGCCACCAATAGGTTTTACTTCTCCGTGTATACTTATTTCCCCTGTCATCGCTACTTCATTATTTACATACGTGCGGTGCACCGCAGAATATACACCTGTTGCCATAGCGATTCCTGCAGAAGGGCCATCAATCGGGATACCACCTGGAAAATTAATATGTATATCATATCCTTCTGGCAACACATCTAAAGAACGAAGTACTGTTAATACATTATCAACAGAGCCTTTCGCCATACTTTTACGACGAATCGATTTCGTTTGACTACCAATACTTTCTTCTTCCACAATTCCGGTAACATTTACCGATCCTTTATCTTTCGCCTTGATTGCTGTTACTTCAATTTCTAATAACGCACCTGTATTTGGTCCGTATACAGCAAGACCATTTACAAGACCAATCCTTGGAATCGGATAAATGCGCTTTTCATATTTCGGTGTAAGCTGACTTGAGTGAACAACCCACTCTATATCTTCATCCTTAATGAAAGAACGTTCTTCATTTATCGCCATACCAGCAGAGATTTGCACGAGATTAATCGCTTCTCGTCCATTCCTTGCATACATCCCGATCATTTCAATACCATTTTCACCTATTTGCATTTCCACTTTTTCCGCGGCATTTTTCGCTACTTTTTGAATTTCTTCCGTATCTAATTCACGGAAAAATACTTCTAAGCAACGTGACCGAATAGCAGGAGGAATTTCCTCTGGCGAACGTGTCGTTGCTCCAACTAAGCGAAAATCTGCCGGTAAGCCTTTTTGGAAAATATCATGTATATATGTTGGGATCATCGTATTTTCTTCACTATAGTACGCACTTTCTAAAAATACTTTTCGATCTTCTAACACCTTTAACATTTTGTTCATTTGAATCGGATGGAGCTCGCCAATCTCATCAATAAACAAAATACCACCATGTGCATCTGTTACAGCACCTTTTTTCGGTTGCGGAATACCTGCTTGCCCCATCGCCCCAGCACCTTGATAAATCGGATCATGCACCGAACCTATTAAAGGGTCTGCGATACCACGTTCATCAAACCGAGCTGTTGTCGCATCAAGTTCAATAAATGTTGCATTCGTACGAAATGGAGATTTAGGATTTCGTTTCGCTTCTTCTAATACAAGACGTGCTGCCGCTGTTTTCCCAACACCTGGCGGGCCATATATGATTACATGTTGCGGATTCGGACCACAAAGAGCCGCTTTTAACGACTTAATTCCGTCCTCTTGCCCTACAATATCTAAAAAGGTTGTAGGACGCACCTTTTCTGCTAGCGGCTCTGTTAAAGAAATCTCACGCATTTTACGAAGCTGTTCTAATTCTTTTTTCGATTCTCGATCAATTGAAACTTTTTGTGTTCGTTGATTTCGAAGTAAATGCCAGAAATACAATCCGACAATTACACCAAAAACAAGTTGAACAACTAAAAATATATTTGTCCAGCTCATTATTTATTTCCTCCCGCAATATTTTATCTCTTAGTATTTCCGCGGAGGAACGTAGCTAAACATAAAGAAAAACAGCAATTATAAAAATTGCTGTTTCCCTTTCGCATTATGCAGATGTTTTTGTATCAAGTACAGTACCGTCTTGTAACACCAATTTTGGCGGCTCATTATCAGCTACTGTTTCTTTTGTAAGAATACACTTCTCGATATCTTTACGAGATGGAAGTTCGAACATTACATCAAGCATTAAGCCTTCAATAATAGAACGAAGTCCACGAGCACCCGTTTTACGTTCAATTGCTTTTTTCGCAATTTCGATTAGTGCACCTTCTTCAAACTCTAACTCAACATCGTCAAGCTCCAATAATTTTTGGAATTGCTTAACAAGTGCATTTTTCGGTTTCGTTAAAATATCAACAAGAGCATCTTCATCAAGTGGCTCTAGGTTCGCAATAACTGGAAGACGACCGATAAACTCTGGAATTAAACCAAATCTTAAAAGATCCTCTGGTAATACGTGAGATAAAACATGCTTCTCATTCACATCAGCATTTTTCTTCTCAGAACCAAATCCAATTACTTTTTCACCAAGGCGACGTTTAATAATCGGCTCAATGCCATCAAACGCTCCACCACAAATGAATAAGATGTTCGTTGTATCAATTTGAATAAACTCTTGGTGCGGATGCTTACGACCACCTTGAGGTGGAACGCTTGCTACAGTACCTTCTAAAATTTTCAGAAGTGCCTGCTGCACACCTTCACCAGATACATCACGTGTAATTGATGGATTTTCGGACTTACGTGCCACTTTATCAATCTCATCAATATAAATGATTCCTTTTTCCGCTTTCTCTACATCATAATCAGCTGCTTGAATTAATTTTAGTAAGATATTTTCTACATCTTCCCCAACATATCCAGCTTCTGTTAAAGATGTTGCGTCCGCGATTGCAAATGGAACATTTAAAATACGCGCTAAAGTTTGTGCCAGTAATGTTTTACCACTACCTGTTGGCCCGATAAGTGCGATATTACTCTTCGCTAATTCTACATCATCAATTTTGCTGTTAGAATTAATGCGTTTGTAATGGTTATATACCGCTACCGCTAGTGCTTTTTTCGCGCTATCTTGCCCGATGACATACTCATCTAAGATTTCACGAATTTCTACCGGTTTCGGTACATCTTTGAATTCTACTTCTTCGTCCTTCGCAAGCTCCTCTTGTACAATTTCAGTACAAAGTTCGATACACTCGTCACAAATGTAAACACCTGGACCTGCCACTAACTTTCGAACTTGCGTTTGTGTTTTACCACAGAAAGAACATTTTAATTGCCCTTTTTCATCATTAAATTTAAACATATTTTCACACCCCTTACAAAGTGCTAACCTCTTGCCTTCGTATGTACACGATAAATGTATCGTATGTAAATACATATTATGTCACTACGTGGCGAGAAATACAAATAATATGACTAGTTATGTACAAATAAAAAATTTTTAAAACTTTTGAAATATGTATATTCGACTTGTAAAGGAACTTTTCCTTCTCCATCGAAAAGTTTTATAAATATATTTCTATATTTATAAAACAAGGCACGATTTTAATCGTGCCTTGTTATTTTATTATGCAGCGTTTTCTACTAAGAAGTCTACAGCTTTACGCACTTTAAGATCTTCAGCTAAAGCGTCTACGCTTCCAAGAGCTTGCTTGATAGCGTCTACTGGCATACCGTACATTTCAGCCATTTTTTCAACTTCTGCAGTTACTTCTTCTTCAGTAACTTCGATGTTTTCAGCTTCAATGATAGCTTCAAGAACAAGATTGATTCTTACACGTTTTTGTGCATCTTCTTTCATTTGCTCTTTTAATTTGTCAGCATCAGTACCTGTGAATTGGTAGTAAAGCTCAAGGTTCATACCTTGTTGGCTTAAACGTTGCTCGAATTCACGAACCATACGATCTAACTCAGTGTTGATCATAGCTTCTGGAATTTCGATTTCAGCGTTAGCAGCAGCTAATTCTACTACTTCGTCACGTACTTTGTGCTCAGCTTCGTGCTTTTTGCCTTCTTCTAAGTTTGTGCGAAGTTTTGCTTTTAATTCATCAAGAGTTGCAACCGCTTCGTCTGCTTCTTTAGCGAACTCGTCGTTTAACTCAGGAAGTTCTTTTGTTTTGATTTCGTGAATTGTTACTTTGAATGTTGCTGGTTTGCCAGCTAATTCAGCAGCATGGTACTCTTCTGGGAATGATACTTCAACGTCTTTAGACTCACCAGATTTAAGACCGATTACTTGCTCTTCGAAACCTGGGATGAATGTACCAGAACCGATTGCTAGAGAGTAGTTTTCGCCTTTTCCGCCTTCAAATGCTTCGCCATCAACGAAACCTTCGAAGTCGATTACAGCTGTATCACCGTTTTCAACAGTTCCTTCTTCTTTAACAACTAGTTCAGCTTGACGTTCTTGTAAAGATTTTAATTCGTTCTCTACATCTTCGTCAGTTACAGTTGTTTCAACTTTTTCTACTGCTAAACCTTTGTACTCACCTAATTTAACTTCAGGTTTCACTGTAACTTTTGCAGTGAAGATAAGGTTAGCATTTTTTTCGAACTTCTCGATGTCGATTTCAGGATGATCAACTGGGAAGATACCAGCTTCTTCAATCGCTTCACCGTATGCTTTTGGTAAAATGATATCTAAAGCATCTTGGTATAAAGATTCAATACCAAAGCGTTGTTCGAATAATGGACGAGGCATTTTTCCTTTACGGAAACCTGGTACGTTAATTGTTTTTACTACTTTTTTGAACGCAGCGTCGATAGAGTTGTTTACTTCTTTAGCATCAACTTCGATTGTTAAAACGCCAACGTTACCTTCTAATTTTTCCCATTTTGTAGACATTTATTCTTTCCCTCCAACTATAATAATGTATGCACATACCTCTATAGATTAAGATCTTCATTATCTCTTTTTTGAAATAACAAATACACAAATAATCCTCTAGCAAAAGCTTTCAGATATAATGTTCCAATCTACTAATTGCCCAGAAGACAACTACGGTATATTTTGTTCGAGAATAATATGAAACATATTAAGTAAGAGAATTACACTTCTCTTCTCTTACAAACAGGCAGTTTTCTGCCTTTTGCAACCCTTACATTATAACATAGAATATGCTCGTTTCAAGAACTGAACGATTCTTTTTCATAATTATACGGGCAAATATCCTTCTCTTTCAACACGTAATAACCATTGATAGGCAATATGAAACTCTTCCAATTCGATATTGTATGCTGCCATAAGCTCTTCTTCATCAATAGCCAATCCGAAACGCTTTCTTCCAATTCTCTCTAAAACAGCTGACCAAATCTCTTCTTTATCCATTAATAGAGCAAATGGGAAAACACTAATTTGCAATTCTTTCCAATATGTAACCATTGCTTCAAATATATCGGGATAATTTTGCTCTAATCGACTTGATAATTTATGTATAATGTTATTGGATTGCTCCTCATTATGACCTGTAAATGCTGGAATTACCTTAATCGTATTCCCAAACTTTTCTACCTCTATTTCCTCTTCTACCTGACTTTCTATCATTTTATACAAAATAGAAGTTTTCAAATAGGGGTGTTGCTCTTCTTCTATTAAAAATTTCTTTAAAACAGGTAATGCAAGATCTAAGTCTTTTAACGAAAGTCGCTGAATCGCTCTTAGCTTCTGTCCAAAGTTTTCTCCAAAAATTTCATTAGTAAACTCATCCAACTCAAAATTTGAATCCACTAGCGATGCGTCTCCCTCATTGAGCATACCTTCTGCAAATAAAGCAAGTTGCGCTAATTTTTCCTTTTGATCAGGCATTATATCTTTCGTTTGTAAAACCTTTTCAACAGTTTCAATAACACCTTCATAATCATTTGTTTGAACTAAAATAGTCACGTACGTTTCAAGAATATCACCAAATAAGACAACTCCTGTTTTAAGCAACTGTTCACATTTGTCTTTCGCTTCTTCCATACGTTTTAATTCGAGTAAACAAATAACTGAAGCTAATTCCGTTTGTTCCGTTTCCGCATTATACTGACGTAATATTTCAAAGCAGCGCAATGCATCTTCGAACTTCCGCTCTTTCAGCGCTAAAAAACCTTCATCAATATAGCGCTCTGATAGTTGTGGAAACAATACGACCGTATTTTCTTTTTTATCCATACGTCCGCCTCTTTTTCTTGATTTTAATTATGTTCAAAGTAAATATATCAAATGCGTAATGAGAACACAACATCCCAAAACTATTTGTTTGAAATATAAAAATATTTAATTTTTACATTCCAATACGAATAAATCTCTACTAAAAATTAAAATTGTACAAATAAAAATCCCCAGCAACAAGCGCAGAGGATTCATCATTAATGGAAAGCTTTTATAATTGTGGGGTATATTACAAGGGTAATAATTTGGAGAACAATAATTGCCATAACAATCATGCTAAAATAGAAGATTGGTTTACTTCGCTTCATTAAAAACATAATAATAAGCATCGTACAAGCAAACAAACTTAAGAAGAACAAACTTGTTGTCGAACTAAGTATACCACTTGGGACAAAGAACAATAACACTACACTACAAGTACCTATAATTCCAAATAACCATTCCATTCATTCACTCATTCCCTTTCCCTCTCATGGCTGTTTTCTCTAAGCAATCAAATGTTTCACAACATCAACTACATACGTTAATTTCTCATATGCTACAAATCCAAAAGCAACCGTTAAGCCCGTTACAACTAATCCTTTCATCATTTCTGCCTCCTCGTTTTATCGTTGTTATCTTCATTATAAAAGATTAGCAATTTGTTACCATCGAACTACCTTACAGTTACCTTACAGAATTGTAAGATTTCAAAAGAGGATAGAAAAACACCTCACATAGCTTGAGGTGCTTTCACGGAATTTCTCTATAATCACTTGCAAAATTAACTTTTTTCTCTTGGTTATTTTTCGGAGAATCCAATCTTAAACTAATAGATTTACTAAATAATTTAGGATCAAAATAATTATTCATTACTTTTCTTAACTTACCTTCAGATATTTTCGTATTACAAGAAAACAAAGGATGAAAATGATGTTAATATATTTTTATACAATTAAGAATTTAATTTACAAGGGGGATTATATATGTTTAAAAAAATGGCCGCAGATGTATTAGGACTAAGCGATGTAGGTTCTGTTATTACACCTAAAGACTATGATAAGGTCGATGCCGATGATTATGTAATGCATGAAGATGGAGAGAAAATTTACTTTCTAATTAAATCGAAATCAGATGAATATTGCTTCACAAACAAAGGGTTAATTCACTTAGACGGTACAAGCGCAACAAGTAAAAAACGTACACTACGCCGCTTTCGTTATAGTAAATATCAAATTAAAAACGTAGCACTCGAAACTGCAGGAACGATTGATTTAGATGTAGAAATTAAGTTTCAAATGGGCGATGAACATTACTCAATTGATGTTCATAAAAAACATATTGAAGAATTAAAAGATTTATATAAGGCTTTACTTAAAATCGAAGAAATTTCATACGACAACGATATTACATTACAATATGCACATAAAAGTTTAGATATGGCATCTAATGCCTTTAGCCGCATTTCAAACGCACAAGTAAATTTAGCAGAGCAATTTAAAGAAATGAACGAGATTGCCTTTAACTGGCTTGTTGATACGAAGAAACAATATAATGTGAAAGATTATGGTTTTGTATTTGAGAAGTTTATTAACAACTAATTTAAAATACACAAAAAACCTTGTTATCAAGAGATAACAAGGTTTTCTTAGCGTCCCAGGAGAGATTCGAGCTCCCGCTCCGCCCATTTCCGTACTATTTTATATATTTTGATCGCAGTCTTAATATATCTTCTCCTTCGCGAATGCCTGCCGATCCCTTCCTCACATTTTTTACGACAGTCCAATTCGGGTTAGTTTCATCACCGATGTTCTGTACTGTAAAATTGCCATCACCATATTTTCGGTGGCCTTCTGCCAATTTCTCCGTTAAATCATTCTCATTTGATCTCGCCATCTTTGCGCCATCTCCCTTTTTTATACGACCTTCTTAAACCATCTAACCAATCACAGGTCCAGTCAATTGGAGATTCTCATTTTCCGCTTCTATTAATTGTAACACACTGCCGGGGATAAGTTCCGATAACTGCTGCTCAACCGTACTAGAATGGTAAAGAATTTTATAATATTGCAAGTAAACAATTAAGAGAATCTGGATATGGATTTGAGTTCCATCATAAACCTATTAATTCTTTAAATTAAATAAGATGAATAGGGCGCATAAATGGCGCTCTTTTTATTTAAGAAAAAAAGTACATATGCAACTGCTTAATATCAAAGGAAAGGTCGCAAATATTAAGCATGAACTACACTTATAACCCAAACATCAAATTTTAGACAAACAAAAAACCTTGTTATCTTTTGATAACAAGGTTTTTTTAGCGTCCCAGGAGAGATTCGAACTCCCGACCCGTCAATTACCTACGATATATAAACGATTTTTCCATCGCTTGCTGAACGTTCATTTGGGCGGTCAACTGACCGTTTTTGTTAACTAATATTATACGCTATATAGCAGCTCTACGTCAATGCTAAACGTACTCTTACTCCACCGATTCACCTATCGGTAATTCTGACGCACTTAGACGATACTATACTCACGAAATAAAAGATAATCGCCTAGAATCATTAATCTCGGCATTGCTTCAATATAAGACATAAAAAAGAGAGTGACTATATTAAGCCGCCCCCTCTTCGTTTTTATGTGATTTATCTAGCGCTTGTTTTATAGCTCTAGCTCTATCGTATTTAGCTTCGTAGCATCGCTTACAAATCGGCTTAAATCCACCTCGCCCATTTCGATAATAGCTATCTAGCGGAAACTTTTCATCGCAGTATTTACATTGCTTTACTTCGATTTCCTCGCCGTCTATCTCGATAAATTCCGTTAATGTATACGCACCCGTTGTGCGTGCCTTTACGTTACATGACTTGCATCGTGATTGCAGCCCATCGGGTGATTTCGTCTCTTTGTGGAAACCATCCGTAGTTGATTTTACCTTTCTACAGTATGTGCATTGCTTCATTTTTTCCTTTTTCATTTTAATTCTCCCTCTCTCTTCATAGTTAGATGAATAAAAAAGCGAAGCTATTAAGCTGCGCCAAAAATCGTGGTATCTTCATCGCAGCCGTTTCGAGCTATATAAGCAGTCATGCCGCCGTCACCTTTCACAATTTTCTTTTGCGCCTTCCATTCATCTGCGTTGTAATCGTACATGATTAGGTACCCGTTTTCTCCGAACTCCTTGCGAGCTGCTTCGATTACTTTTAATACCGCTGTTTTTTTCTTGTCTATTTTTCGTTTACTAGTCATTTTCCTTCGTCCTCTCTCTTCGCTTATTGTCGTTATGACTATCGTTTTTACTTATCGTTATGTAGATATAAAAAAGGCGGGCAATAGTCCGTAGACCTCGCCCCAGTCTCTAGCCCTTTCTTCCTGTCCCACCGCCAGCTATAAACATATCGTTTAACTCGTCTAGCGTTTTATGATCTTTTTTCATATTCGCTTCCCCTTCTGCATTATTCGCTAAATAAGTCGTGTCCGAATCGCTCATGATTCTCGATTTTCTTTTCTACTAATGCGGCTGTGTCTGCGTGGTCTTCGAAGTATTTAGCAGGTTCATTTACGTATTGCCCCGCAGTATGTCCGAGATTTTCCGTAATAGCCGCTTGTACTTGTCCGACTGCGAATGATGCCGAGCGCATATGATTAATATTATCTAGCTGCTCTTTAATTTGGTCGAAGTTCGGTACTTGCGATGCATTCGTTAGTTTTTGGCTCATACCTAATAAGAGCGGGCGAATATGTGGCAAGTTTTCACCTTTGCCGACTAGTTCCGCTAGTTGTCCCGTGAAATAGCCCTGTAATTCATGTGCCGTCTTGCCGTTCTTGCTCGCTACATCTACCATTCTCTCTAGGTATTTCATAGCTGTATCTTGATTAGGCGCTAGTAACACCTTTGTTTTTAAGTCGCTGATTTCAGCATCATATAAAATACGGTCGGCTTCGTTGAGGTCTTCGAATTGTGGCATTAATAACGTTCGTGTTTGCCTCTCGGCTTCGTCTAATAGCGCATTATACTTGCTTCGGCGGTCTTTCATTTCTTCTAGTAATACGTGTGTTGCTACTCTCTTAATGCGTCCTTTTCTTGCTGCCTTGCCTTCGAATGATAGTTCTCGATTTTCTCCTGTTTTGCGAATTTGCTCGTTAACTCCGCCATCTGACATTAGTAACTCACGTACGTAACTTGCTGTACCTGCTTTAATTTCTCGTGCCTCGTGCATTAGTTCTACTGCTGTTTTTGCGTTTGTCATTTTTTCATTTCCCCTTTGTTTGCTAGTTTAGTAGTTTATATAAACGGCAATACCGTCGATAACTTGCGTTATTATTTGACTAATAAGCCCAGTCGGCGTATAAATCCCGTCTTCTTATCACGCATTGTTTTAAAGAATTGTTTTAACTTCTCTCGTGCTGATCTTTCTTTTGTTTCTTGCTTTTCTTGCGCCTCGACCTCGTTAATATAAATGTCGTCTAGCGCCTCTAGCGTTCGTAAGTCGTCCATAATTACGGCACATTCGTTACACGCTGATTTAGGTTTCATTTCTGCTAATACATACGCACTAGAAAGCACTTCTTTGTATATATCTTCATTGCATGTATGTAAGTCATATGCAACAGGCGTTTCTCTATCGCAGCTCGCTTCGACTATTTCGGTAATCTTTCTAGCTAGGCTCTTTATTTCTTGCATAGGCGCTATAATCTGCCCTACTGTCTTGCCCCTGTCATATACATGAGCCACTAAGAACGAGTGACCTCGATACTCTTTAATATCGGCTATTACTAGCGGTCGATTTACTTTCCTTTGTATGCCCGTCTTTCCTTGTGCTGCGTCTTGAATAACATCGTTAATCATCGCTTAACCTCTCCTTTCTTATCGTTTACTCTTTTTCGTAGACTGTCCGATGCTTCTAAAAGCGGCAGGTCATACAGTAACTTCGATTGAATTACTCGTAAGTTATCACTTCCTATTAAACTCTCGATTCTCTTAATGTTTTCTTTTTTTGGCTGTGTATGTCCCTTCTCCCAACGATTAACCGTGAGAAGTGCCACGCCGAGCAACTTAGCGAATTCAGTTTGATTAAGTCCAGTAAGTTGCCTAATTGTCCTAATATCTTGCGGTTGCATTTTTATCATCCTTTCTTAGTTGTTTAATTTTTCATATCGAGGATATGATTTTTTCAACATACAATTTTAAAAAAAACATAATATGTGGTGACGCAGACAAGAGAAATGCAATGCCATTAGCTACGCTGCACATAACGCCTAACGCCACGATTGGGAAGATTCTAAACACCAGTGTTAGAAAAAAGATCCGTTGGTAGTATGATTAGTACCACCACAAATACGCTAGGGAACGATGCCCTTGCATATGTCTATTGAGCTATAGACTACATAACTATTACGTTTTCTCTAATAAAGATTGGAACGAATCTTAATGCGATAGAGAGCGAGAAAGGAAAGCAAGTGTGATACCGCTAGCTATCCGATACCACAAACCGACAAAGCTGTATGAGCTGCGGGCTATCCTGCCACTAACTTTTACTTCTCGCCTATATGTACGGCTAGAGCCTCATTTCTTGTATAGTGGAGCGCATTTTAAACTTATCTGTAACATTTCGGTTTACAGCGGGTTACATCTTACACCGCACTTTTAACGCCTTACACCCTTATAGGGGCATCAACCCGCCAAAACGGGTCACTTTTACGCACATTTCCCGCTATTATGCTGCTTGTAAAGCTCGGCAATAAATAGCGCACCTTCTAGCGTTACTTTCAGCGTTCTGTATCCCACTTCATACGTTACGACTTTGAAATACTTCTCGTATCCCTTTTTATACATATGAACCCCGTCCACTTTCTTTTTGTATAGTACGTTTTCTTGAATTAGGAATTTATTTAGCGCATTAGCGGAAACACCGTCTACATATGATTTCCCTACGCTTGTTAATGTTAAAAGCCCCGCCTGTTCCGTTACAAAGTCGAATTTCCCCGCCTTCTCTTCGTACTTTGCTGCCTTTTCTTCGGCTTCTTTGGCTCTAGCGTCTTTGTATTCCGTATATGCTGCGATTGCCTGCGCCTGCTTAATCGGGTCTTTAGCACGGATAATATCTAAAAGTAGTAATCCGTCTTTGTCGATTTCTTGTGTACGCTGCTCATTTGTCACATGCTCTTCGATGTTTAATAGCTGCGTCCGAACTTCTTTAGCGATATCGCTATCTTGTAAAAGCATTCCGATACGGAGAATTGCACGTTTCGGGAATATGTATGTACCACGCTTCGATACGCCATATTCTAATAAAGATGCATAGTGCGTCTTTATTGTTTCTTTGACTTCTCTATACTTTGCTAGGTACATTCCGTCTTGCTCTAATTCGTCGCTATTTCTTTGAATTACGGCTTTTAACGTGCTGTGTGATACCTCGTAGAATTGTGCAACTTGCTTAGTAGTCGCCATTTCCATACGTGGCAGTAATAGCAGCCCTTTGACTTTGCTTAACACTTCGACTCTTTCTATATATTTCTCACGCTGCGCCACGTTTGACGGGTCTGTGAATACGTCCGCTTCGTGTGTTACTGCTGTTACCTCTTGTTTTACGCCTTGTTTCGGTGTTACCTCTCCGAAATTGTCCTCGATTACGATATCTTTTGCTTTGATTCTCATTTGTAATACCTCCGATTAGTTATTTTTGTAGTTAATAGCTTCGTAGTCCCATAAGTCTGCGCCGCCGTTAAACTCAATCGTTATACGATCTTTTTTATTTTTCTTCGTCTGACTATGCAAACTTTCACGTTTTAGCTTTTTATTTTCTGCCTCTTCCTTTCCGTCCTCGCTATCCACCTTCTTACGCCGACGCATGCGCCTTTTCTTACGCATTAGCTCCTGTTTCTTCTCTTCGGGCATGTCTAGGTATCTTGTAGCGCTCTTTGGTATCTCGATATATCCTAAAAACATCGCTCTCACTCCCATTCGGCTTCCTTATCTTGCTTTCTCTTCTCGTCACGTCTTCTTATCTTTCTTACTGCCTTCTCATGTTTGACGTACCTTTCTAGTGCCTTCGGGTATCTTTCGAATAGTTCCCGAGGTGTTAGGGGCAATAGCGGGCGATATTCGTTATTAGCTCCGATACCTGTACGCCTTACTTGAAGTAACCCGACACTTCGCAGTATTTTTAGATTGTGATTAATAGTGCGGACGCTCTTGCCTATCTCCATTGCTAGGCGATATTGTGATGGGTATGCTTTCTTTTCTTCCTTATTGAAATAGTCGATAATGAGCTGATATAGCATCATTGCGCTCTCTGTCATGCCGTAGTCAGACATATACGAGTAGTAGCGCAGATTTGTAGGCATCTTGATAAAATCTAGCGTTCTATCGCCTTCCTCGGGCTTCACTGACTTATCAAATACTGGCTGCGCACCGTGAATCTTGCTTCTCTCCTTCGTGATTGCTTCAGCTGGCTTCTCGTAGTCCGTCCGCTCCTTTATCGTCTTTATGTAATCATCGTAAGCCGTTTCGTGTATCGGCTCTCCGTTTAGTAGTGTTTCGATTAGATGTTTGCTCATTTTAACCTCTCCTTTGGTGTAATTATTTGTAAGGCAATAGACTGCGTACGGTTCGGCAATAGCCTTCATATGATTAGGCAATAACCTTCATGTATAAGCGAGCAGCCTACTTCATGGTAATTAGATTTATTAATAACTAGATTTATAAACAAGATGTATATAACGAGAGTTATATATGTCTTACTTCGTAAGAGCGTACTAACGTAACGCATTAATAGTGATAGCGTAATAACTTATAAAAGAAATACGCAGTAATAGAAATAATGAAAAGCGAAGGTCTTAAAGATAATCCCCGCCGCTGATCTTTCTTGCTGCGTCGTTTTGTTCTTACAAAGAGATAGGCACACTCGACGCTATTTTTTGGTATGATTCTGCGATATTTCTTTAAATTAATTTTTAACGTCTTCTTATGTATAGGTGCGTTAACAGTTGAGGAAGAGGCGATTCTATAAAAATTACTTTCTCTCTCATTGCCCGCTCGTTTTCATAGGCGCTACTACTCGTTGTTTTTGGCATGCATTTAAGAAATTAATTCTTCACTAGCGTGAAGGCTCTACAAAATAATAAGGGCGATTCCCTATTCAATTAGGTTACGTTTTGCCCTTACACCCTTGTAGGCGCACTAGTAGGCTGTTATTGGTACGATATTTAAAACATTTCTAAAAACATAGGCGCACGGCTGCTTATATTCGGGTAATGAGTTCGGCAAACTACTGCGTCATATAATAGAAGAAACTAGCGAAGACAAAATGCAAAGTCATTAGTGAAAGTCGATAGAAGTCTAGTACGTCGATTAGACGCAGTTTTGTATGTATTAACATAAACGCCTTGAGTTAAAAAATTCGCATATAAATTTTTCTAGACGTGAAGGTTTCGAGAAATAGGCGGGGGTGGGTTGATTAGCTTCGATAGACTTCGTGAGGGATAATGCGCAGGGGCTTCGGTATGAGTTTCGATAGAGAGTGCGGAAAGTGTGGGCGACTGTTACACCCCGAGTTAAAAATTTGTGTATATAATTTGTTAGGGGTTGTTGTACGGCTTGTCGGGGGTGGCTTGGAGGGTCGGGCGAATTTCGATTGGGCGTTGTAGCTTCTTTGTACCTTCGTTGCGTTTTAACTTCGCAGATTCGCAGCAAGAGACGCTTTAAAATGAACGTTCTTTTCTTCCTTTTCTTTTCTTCGCAGAAACAAAACGAATAACAATTCAATTCGATTCACTTAGCGAACTCAATGTAATTCAATCGAATGAACTCAACTCACTTCAATTCGAACTCTTTACGCTTCAAATACAATTTACAAACGAATCACTTCACGAACTTAATCACAACAAAGAACAAACAAAGATTCTCAATGCTTTAATTCACAAACGAAACAACAAACGAAATCAATTGCAACAAAGAAAGATCATAAAGAGAAAAGCAATAACAAACTAATTGAACAAACTTACGAAGATACATATAGTAGTAGGTAGTGTGCTGGTGGTGTGTAGCCCGCTGGTAGTGTGCTGGCTTATAGGCTGCGTACAATGGTAGGCTGTGACGTACCTAGCGCTTTAGCTATCACCTTCTAGTAACATTGCAGTAAAAGGATAGAGAAGTATATAGCGACTGTATCTGGCTGTCTGGTATGGCGTAGTAGTGTGGTGTTAGTGCGGGGTATGTGTGTCGGGTATTGTGTCTAGGTATTGCCGTATGGTCAAAGTACATATGCCCTATTAATCGTAGGTAATGGCGGCGGGTATATCGGGGTAAGAATGCGCAGACATATGTAGGGTTGTTTCTAAACTAATGCGATAGTGGACAAATAAATAACGTATTCTTTTCTTTCGAGTATTGAATACACTTTTACAATGTGATAAGATAGGCACACGAGATGTATTCAAAACATGTATTCTTTATTCAACGCAGAATAAATAGAAAAGGATGATAACATATGACAGTATATGGGTACGCACGTGTTAGTACAGTAGGTCAAAAATTAGAAGTGCAAGAAGAGACGTTACATAATGCGGGATGTGAAGTTATTTATTCTGAGAAGTTCACGGGAACAACGAAGGAGAGACCGCAGTTTATCGAATTAATGGATAAAATTAGCGAAGGTGATACGCTAGTAGTTACGAAGCTAGACCGCTTTGCACGTTCAACAAAGGATGCGATAGAACTTGTAACAGAATTATACGAGCGAGGCGTAATTGTTAACGTGTTAAACCTCGGCGTTATTGATAGAAGTACCGCAGCAGGAAAGCTAATGTTTAATGTATTCGCTGCGTTCGCTGAATTTGAAAGAGATATGATTGTAGAGCGTACACAAGAAGGAAAAGCGGCAGCTAGACAAAAAGCTGATTTCCGAGAAGGGCGTCCAACGATAGCAAAAGCGCAGATAGATACGGCTATGATGTTATTGAAAGATAACTCTATTCGTAAAGTGGCGCAGATGACAGGGCTATCAGTATCGACAATACAACGTTATAAGAAGAAAAGAGAGGCGGCGCAGTAATTGGCGGTGTCTTTTTATGTTTAGATGCGTAAAAGCTAACCCCCCGAGATTTTAAAGGCACGCCCAGCAGAACTGGCAGCAGTTATATAGCCGCCTTTCGCTTCGTACACTATGCGCCCGTATACATATTTCACAGCGCTACACACGCCAATCTGACGATTCCCCCCGTGATATCGCTTATTTTGTAAATAAATGTACACATATTTCCGATACCTACCAACGCAACTATAGTTGTTACATCAACGTTCTTTATATTACATTCAACATATAAGATGTAGTTTACATTAGTGTACGGTGTATTCCGAACAATAGCGCAGATGTAACGACAATCATACACATATAATTCAGATTTATAAATTTAGTCCAATCCGTAGAATTATCGGAAAGAGGGCGCATGTAGTGTATATTCCCACAATAAGAGTGCCACCAGCATTTTGAAAAAAACTCACGCTAAGCAATAATCCAATAAGCCGCCCATATGTGGTGTTATTCCATTATTTATGTAATCCCTTTTTCCTAAACTCTCTCCATATGTCATCTATAAAAATTTTCGGATGAAAATAACCAGCATGACGTAATAATTCTCTATAACTCGGATTATCTTCGAAAAATTGAGATGAATAGACTCTTCTACGTGAATCATTCGTAGCATCCTTAAATTTCGGATCTGCAAAGATACGTTCTTTTAATTCGTTTACTTCTTTATCAATTTTATTCTTACGTTGAGTCTTAATCTCTTCTAACTTTTCTTCTGGGGTCTCTTGCACTACTTCTTCAACAATTATATTCACCATATCTTCATATTCATAAAGGTCGGCAATTTCTTCTCTTTCTGTAACGTTGAAAAATAAAAACCCTTCCTTTATATAATACATGAACACAGCTGAAGGCTTATCAAAATTAATTTCATCTATCATTCTATTATATTCATTGATTTTTCTACTTACTTGTTCTTGGATTTCATTTTCATACTTTTGGTGGTACTCATCAGGAATTATATAGCTCTCCTTAGAATCATGGAAATAAGAGTAAAATAGTAATTTATTTTCTACATGTACATGAAAATCTAGGAACTCCTCCAGATTAGGTATCTCTATTTGAGTGCCTTTTTCTGAATTTATATGAGTTCTTCCATTAATCAGGGAAAAACTTCTTGTTTCCGCTATATTTTTCAAGTTTTCTTTAAGCCATAGTTGATATTCCATAGTAAACCCTCCTTGCTAAAATTAAGATTTATCTCTATGATAACCCCAATAAGTGGCAGTACGCCATCGCTATTAAGTTAAGAAACACAAAATCCCCATTTAGGAGGCACCTTAAAATCTGAGCTTAATAGGTATGTGGCAATGCTCCCAAGCCTACATTAATATTCATATTGCATTTTTAAAATGTAACGTATAAATAAAAAGAAGCTGCGATATATCCAACGTGAGAGAGCGCTGGAACACAACTACATAGACTGCTTCTACTAGACGTACAAACGCTATTAGAAGTGCTAGAAGACTATTATATAATTTCGTACACTATGAAGCATAGTAAGTCATGATTACTTGAGATTCATTTTTAATAGTTTCAAAATAAAGATAGGTTTTTTGTCTAAAAAATAACTTTTGGAATCTATAACCAAGATAGGTTATAATACGAATATACGAAAAAAGCCCGTCGTATTGGTAGTACGAAAGGCTTCGCAAGGTGGTGAATACATATGGATGCACTCACCGTTACTGCGGTTTGCTCTTTACTCATGGTCGTTATGGGAATGATTAACATGAGCAAAGGAAAGAAGTAATATTTTATCGAAAGTCTTTCAGTGTTGGTAGCACTCGAGAGACTTTTTCTTTATATAGTATTCCACGCAAAACTAAAATTATTACACATTTACACATTTACACATTTACACATTTACACAACTTCTATCACTATTATAACGCTGTGCTAGCGCACATTTCAATACTTAACATAAACTTAACGTTAACACTGACAATTCATTCTGTACTTGCTACATATGCGCAGTCATAAAAAGACGCTAAGATGGTTAGTCCTAGCGCCATTTAATACGATGTATCCTTTTATAATACGGCAGGTGGTTTTCTTTTTTGTTCCCTTTAAAAATGGTAAAATTGGAAATAGGCAAATAGAATAATTTAAAAGGGAGATCGAGGTCAATGCAGAAAAAGTTACAGGTTTTTATTTCATCAACGTTTACTGACTTACAGGAAGAAAGACAAGCAGCAGTACAAGCGGTATTAAATGCGGGGCATATTCCAGCAGGGATGGAGCTTTTCAAAGCAGCAGATACCTCCCAAAAAGAAACCATTAAAAAATGGATAGAAGAATCTGATGTTTATATGCTTGTTTTGGGTGGGAGATACGGGTCAATCGATCATGAAACAGGCTTAAGCTACACACATTGGGAATATGAATATGCTGGAAAACTGAAAAAACCTCGATTTGCAATTGTAATAAATGATGATGCGTTAAATGAAAAAGTAAGTAAATACGGTGCAAATGTTTTAGAAAGAGAAAACTACCCAAATTATGTAGAATTTAAAAAAGAAGTACTTAGCAAAATTTCAAAATTTTATTCAGACGTCAGAGATATTAAAATCGCTGTATTAGAGTCTCTAAAAGAGTACGAAAAAGATAAAAAACTAACTGGATGGGTTTCTGGATTAGAAATTAAAGATGCTAGTAGTCTTATGAAAGACAATTATAATTTAATTAAAGAAAATACAAAGTTACAAAAACAGGTGCAACAGTTGCAAATTAAGCTAGATAAAAAAAATGAGATAGACGGTATGTCATTTGAGGAAGTTAAGTCTTGCTTGGAACAGAAGATACTTCGTCCTGATAAACATGGGGTAACTGCTGAAAATATGCAGGGTAAAAAATTTAGCGTTTATGAATTATTTACACTAACAAGTAATTTCTTTGCATCAGGCATAACCAATAAAGCTGGAAATGATGAAGTTGAAATATTTCTATATCACAGAGTTGCCCCTATACTTATGCAGTTTAGTCTAGTAGAAAAAATAAAGTTAGCAGGAGTTGAATACCAGCGGATTCAAACTAGCAAGGTTGGCTTGAAGTTTCTAAGATTAGTAACTTTGGAAAAGAGTAAGCAAACTGTCTAATATAATCGGAAGTAGTAAATAAGTCTATTTTGTTAAAGCACCCAAATCGGGTGTTTTTTCGTCTAAATTATTAATTCCACTTTCCCTATCTCCCAATCATAACTCCTCCTCCGATCTATCAGTGTATTGTCTCGTTATTTCAGCTTAAACTTAACGTCTGCTTTACTCCTTTCCTTTTCCGCAAAAAATCTCCAATAAACGTATTTCTTTGTCTCACTTATCGTTCATTCTTCTTGCGTCGCCTACGTTCTGTTAGAATCGCTGCACCTATCGCAGTAGATATCACCTATTATTATCGTTATACTCTCTTACCTTATCTCTACAGCGCAACGCCGTTTCCGTAAGCTGTGCGGCTATGACAGATAAAGCGAATAGTGCCGAAAATAATTGTACGTAAAAGCTATCCGATACATTCAGTAGCCACAATGCGAATAAAGCTAGCGTAAGCAATATAATAGACGGTTTCCGCCCCTTCTTAATCTTAATTCGAAACACCGTAAGCCCTCCTTAATAAAGAGAAAAGCGCTAGAGTGATTAATCCTCAGCGCCTTCTTGTATAACGGCTAATGCCGTCCTGTGGTGATATGTATTATCAGCATGACTGCGCATGTCCTGCGCCAGTGGTGAGCCGAAAAATATAATATAAATCAGTTATATTAAATGTACAATAGCTACGACACAATACCGCCGATTGTTCTACAATTAATATTATATAAGTCTATAATTTTCCACACAACACGAATACACGTTCTAATCAAATGCGTGCGTATGATCTTTCTTGATAATCTTAGCTCATGCTATTGTTCTGCGTTCTCCTGCGCTTCCTTCTCTTCCATTTCTTTTAATTCGTCCTGCCACTTATCGCCGATACCACCGCTAGGCGTATTCCAACGTTTTTCTTGACGGAGGATTCTCGCCTTATCTTCCTCGGTCATTTCATCTTGGTATTTTTTCGCTTCCTTACGTTGCTGTTCTTCATAATCTCTTTCCTGTTGCTCTAGATGTCTTCGGTGTGCCTCTTCATCAATAATCTTATCGCAGTCATGCTCTGGTTCCTTCGTTTCATCGTGTCCGTGTCCGCAATAATCGTTCGGAATTTTAGTACTAGATTTCGTAGCAGGTTTAGAATTACCTGTTGTACGTTCTTCGTTAGCTTTCGCATCTTTAACCGCAGCATTTCTAAGACCGTCTTGTTCTTTCTTCGTTACACTTCCATCAGGATTAAACGTTATAGTCATCGTACCTTCTCCACCCTGACCTAAATATCCGTAGATAGAGAAAGACTTATATTTTTCGATAAATCTAGGCGCACCCGCTATTTCTTTAACTTTATTCGCAGACATTCCAACATTAATTCCTTCATACTGTTCTAACGATACGGTTGGTGCATCATTATTCGCATCTTTATAATATGGACGTCTGTCGTTAATCTCCTTATCTTCTTTCGTTGTTCCCTCCACTTGTTGTAACTTCTCGTCCTTCGCAGGTTCTTCGTCAACCTTCTCGACTTTAGTCGGATTGGACGTTTCCTCTTCTCCTTGCGCAGTTTCAACAGATTCGTGTTTCTTATACGGCTCATAGTCCGCTTTTTCTTTCGTAGAGCAGGCACTAAAGATTGACGTTGTCGCCACACCTAATAAAACTACTTTCTTCAATGACTTCATAGTAATTCCCCCAGTGTTGTTTAATGCATATTAATCAACCTATGTTAATTCACGATATATTAATAGTAGATTTCATAAAGGGCACTCAACTTCCCATACGTAACGCATTTCGATATTACCCTTTATGTATTATCCCGATACATTCTACTCTTTATTTTACCGCACACAGTAAATTTATGTAATTAATAATTCACTGAGACACAACCCTCTTTCGTTTTATAAACGAGCGTACCGCCCCTCTAGCACTACCAAAAGAGCGACCTGTTTTCTTCGCCAATCTTCTAGCAATATCACATGTACTTTCTATGTGATCCGTATCAAAAACGATATCTACTATTAGCTTATCTACCTCTCTATCGCAATGCTTCTCGTAAAATTCTCCTCTTACTACTGCGTCTAGCGCTTCCCCTTCCACATCTATAGCTGTATCTATTCTATCTATTGCGTTCACTTCTTTGCCTACTAGCTGCAATGCCTTGCGCTTTTCTCCCCTATTTCCGCAATAATGACGTAATCCTTGCTGTAATAGCGCATATACCCTACCGCTAAAATCCCCCCGCTCTTCATTAAACGACCTTACTGCGTATTCAATTCGTCTATAGCAATCTTCAATAAAATCCGCTTCGTTATTCATCTTGTACCAATTATCCTGCGTTAACCTCTCTATATATCCCATATAGTACACCTTAACTTCCCACATCTTCGCATTATCCGCCTTGGCTGCGTTTGCTAGTGCATTTAGTTCTTCATTTATCATTCTTTCCTCGTCCCCTTGTTAGTGGTAATTATCTATATTTTCCTCTAGCCGTGGTTAGTGGTAGTAATTTCTTTTAAATCTCTTGACCTTATGTTTTTCGGTTTTTATCATGCCGCAGCGAAGTTAGGAAAACGGCTGGCTGGCAGATTTATCCCCTAGATTTCGAAGTTAAAAAGTAACTAAGAAAGCTAGAGAGATAAGTGTCTTCGGTTAATGCCATGCCTTGCTTCGTCAGTGTTCCGTATGTATTAGACCCCATTCACTTAATGACTTTCGCCATATGCATCCTTTTACGTAGGCTTGTCCGCATAATATCGTCCCTATGCGACAAACTGAATGCATTCCCTAGCGCCGTAACGCTAACGATAACCTCCCGAACCTTTTAGACTAAACATCTAGGTAAGTTCTCACCTTCCCGCAGCATACGAATAGGAATACACTACGGGGCGCTATCCTTGTAAAAGTATACTAAGTACTTTCCGCACGACCGATAGCAAGCCAAGCCGTAATTATCCTTGCGTTATACATGTCCATAATTACGGTAATCAGTTTTTTACGTGGTTTACAGGCAGTTCCACGTTCGGAAATCCTGTAACTCATCACCTAAAAATGGCAGCACTTAAGAAGCCTTGCATTACTCGAATTTTTTCGATAAAATGAAGGTACTGAATGACAAGATTGTCCGTTATTTAGTTTTTGATTTTAATTTTGAATTTTTTGGGTCACGGACTGCGCCAACAGTCTACCCTACGAGGAGCATCCGCCAAGATGCTCTTTTTTATTTACAAGAAATTCCTTAGACTTTCCGCTACTTCGTTCTTATCTAAATGTAGATAACGTGTTGTAACGGATATATCGCTATGCCCTAGCGCTTTAGATATCAACGCAACGTTTGCACCTTTCTTTAAGAGATTCTTTGCAAAACCTCTACGTATAGCATGCGGATTAATATTTTTAAGACCGTATTCTTTAGCGTGTTTAGTCATTCGCTTTGATATGATATTATTCGTCGGACTAGTTAAGACACTTCCACCACTCTTCGTAATAAAGAGATAATCATTTTTTACGTTGTATTCTCTTCGAATGATTTCATTTTGTTTCATAAGAACGTCTAACAATCGTGCAAGAGCGTCGTCAAACGGTAGATATATTGATTCATGATTCTTAATAATACCGCCGTCAACACTTAATACTTTTGTATCTAAATCGACGTGTTTATGCTCGAGCTGCGCCAATGTGCCGACACGTATTCCTGTTTGATACATAAGTAAGATAGCAGTAGCATCTCGTAAATCTAAGAATCGTGTTAAGTCAAGTACCGATAACAAGATATTAATTTCACGATCTGTCGCACCTTCTTTAACAGGCGTATCCACTTTTATCTTCACATTGCGCCAAAAGTTAATATCAATCCACCCGTTATCGTGGCAACGTCCTAGAAACGCCTTTAAGCACTTTAAACGAGTTAATTTCGTTTGATTACTAACGTTCATAGACGATAACCACTCGTAAATATGATTAACGTTTAATTCTTCTAAGTATTGCGTATCTGTTATCTTCGTAAAGTGATTAACGTGTAAATAGTAGTCATTTATCGTACGCTCACGTAACCCTGTCGCCTTCATTTGACGTACAACTATTTCGAGTGCTTTGTCGATTGTTAAATTAAAGGTATAACGACCCTCTGCGGTCTCTTTCTTCCGTGGATCACTTTTCAATCTGTCGCTAAAAACATCCGATAAGTCTTCGCTAATCATTAAAGAATCACGTCTTTTTGACATAAAAAAATAAGCCCCCTAACTCGTTAGTGACCGCACATTGTACGATTCAACTTACGAATTAGAGAGCTTATATATTGCGGATTTTGACGTCACCGCAAAAGGTTTTCTTAGCGTCCCAGGAGAGATTCGAACTCCCGACCGTACGCTTAGAAGGCGTATGCTCTATCCGGCTGAGCTACTGGGACATGGAGCGGGTGAAGAGAATCGAACTCTCGACCAGAGCTTGGAAGGCTCTTGTTTTACCACTAAACTACACCCGCATATGTTATTTTCTTTTCTTCGTTAGCGCCGTTTCCCTATCGACAATATTTATTATATGTATAACCACACATAAAGTCAACACCTTTTTTAAAAGAGGATAAATTTTCTTATCCTCTTTTAAAAACTGCCTGTTCAACTAGTTGTCCGTCTAACGTTTCAAAACGAACTTCCATTTGATTTTCATCCATTTCTAATAAAGCAAATGTCTTTTCTACACGCTGACGTGGTAATAAAATACTGCCTGGATTAATAAATAAAACGCCCTCGATTAATTCCGCACCTAATACGTGAGAATGTCCGAAGCATGCAACTTGCGCTCCCACTTCTTCAGCATGGTACGCTAGCGTTTGTAATGTCATTTTTACATTATGTCGATGCCCATGTACAACTAAGAAGCGAATTCCATCTACATCAGTTACAATTTCATCTTGAAAGTTAGCATAATCACAATTTCCTTTTACAACATGGAAACCTTGCAGCTCTTCATGAGCAGGCGTTAGCTCTGAATCACCGCAATGAATCATGATATCTACTTTCCCTTCATACTTCTCTTTTAACTGCTGTAATTCCTTCACAGAGCTATGACTATCGCTTACGATTAAAGCTTTCATCAATCTCTCTCCCTTATTCTCCTAAAAACCATTCAGGGATTTTTTCTTCTAGCTTACGAAGAGCACGTCCGCGGTGACTAATAGCATTTTTTTCATCTGAACTTAATTCCGCCATTGCTTTTTTGTATTCTTCCACATAAAAGATCGGATCGTATCCAAAGCCATTTTCTCCGCGGCGTTGTTCTAAAATAAATCCTTCACATGTCCCGTTTACAATGACAGGCTTTTTATCACCTTCAGGGAAAGCTACTGCTAATGCACAGTAGAAGCGAGCTTTACGCTTATCAAACGGTATTTCATTTAATTCTTGTAAAACTTTATCAATATTCGCTTGATCATCTTTTGGCTCTCCAGCAAAACGAGCTGAATACACGCCTGGTTTCCCGTTTAACGCATCTACAATAAGACCTGAATCATCCGCAATTACAATTGCATTCAACTGTCTACTCAAACTATCCGCTTTTAAGATCGCATTTTCTTCAAATGTTTCACCAGTTTCTTCGACTTCTTCAATATGAGGAAAATCGTGTAATGATTTCACTTCTAAATCAAATCGCTCAAATAACTCAGCAAATTCACGTACTTTCCCCATATTTTTTGTCGCTACAACAACTTGTTTCATACTTTCCACCTCTACTCTATATGAGATACGATGTCACCTAACGCTTCTTTTTGCATATCAATCAGTTGGAAAATGCCTTGTTCTGCTGCATCAAGTAATTCATTTAACTGCGCTCTACTAAACGTCGCTTCTTCTCCAGTTCCTTGCACTTCAACAAACTGACCTTTTCCAGTCATAATTACATTCATATCAACGTCTGCTTTAGAATCTTCTGCATAGTTTAAATCTAAAACAACACCTTGCTCTTCAACAATCCCTACTGACGTTGCTGCTAAATAATCTTTTACTGGAATTTTAGATACTTTTTCTGCTTGTAATAACTTCTCAAACGCTAATACCATCGCTACGTATGCACCTGTAATAGAAGCTGTTCTCGTTCCACCATCTGCTTGGATGACATCACAGTCAATCCAAACTGTTCTCTCGCCAAGCGCTTCTAAATCAACTACCGCACGTAATGCTCGTCCAATTAAGCGCTGGATTTCCATTGTACGCCCTGTTACTTTCCCTTTGCTTGACTCCCTAATCGTACGTTGTTCTGTTGCACGCGGAATCATCGCGTATTCAGCTGTTACCCATCCTTTTCCTTCTCCACGCATAAACGGTGGTACACGCTCTTCAATTGTTGCTGAGCAAATCACCTTTGTATCCCCAACTTCAATTAATACAGATCCCTCTGGATGTTTTAAATAATTCGTATGAATATGTATATGGCGTAATTCTGTTTTCTCTCTACCATCTACTCGCATAAAAATAACCTCCTCTTAATTACTACTCGTTAGTATAGCCAAATTTAAATGTATGATATGTATACAATAAAAGAAGGAGAACCCAAAAAGCAATTCTCCTTTCTTACTTAAGTATATCAAATTATTCAAGATTAAAAACTACCTGTATTCACGTTTTCTGGACGATCTACAGGTTTTATTAACTTTCCGCCCTTTTCATCTATAAGATTTGCTTTTCCATTCACTTCAATAGAAATATTTTTCACACCTTTCTTTTCTGTTAAAGATAAAACTAACGACTTCAATACGTAATTTGAGATCATATTTTTATCTGGGTTTACAAATATATTTTCATTAAAGTTTAATGTAAGATTTCCGTCTTGTAATTTCGGATTCGTAATAAGCTTAACGCCTGGATTAAAATCATTCAGGAGCGATTGATGGATCGGACCTTTTACAAGTTCATCTATAATTGCTGCATAGTCATTTTCTTTACCTTCCGCAACGCGGCGTGTGACTGGTACGTAGTATTGCTGTTTATTATTATTTTGCGCCATAAAATACAGTGTGACTGGTTTTGTATTTGTTACATCTGCTACTTGTTCATCATCGAAGTTAATACCATTTGCACGGCTCACTCCTTCACCAAGCGGTGTACCACCAACCGGCATCTTTGCCAATTTCTCACCATTTATTTGGAACTGCACTTGTTTTATCTCTGTAAATTGCGTCAACGTCCAAGCTATAGATTCAACGATTTGACGCTCTTCTTCTTTCGCATAGTTTTTCATTTCTTTAGAGAAATCAATAACTGCCGTTCCGTCCTTTTTCAAATCTAAAGTCATCGTTGTATTCGCCGGAATGACTGCACGAAACCCATTCGGTAATAAATTCGTTACCGGTCCATCTTTCACAAGGTATTCTAACGTTTGCTTCACAGTCTCATTTGCTTTCGGAGTAGGTATAGCTAACGTTTGTGGTACAACATAACCATTTTTATCAACAAGGTATAGTTCTCTGTTTACCATTTGCCCTTGCTTATCTTTTTTAGCTACTTCTTTCTTCCCACCCTCTGTATACGTAACTTGTTTTGGCGGATCAATTTGTTCAGTTGCTTTCTCTTGATTTATAAAGCCACACCCTGTTAGTAAAACAGCGCTCACAGTAGCACCAACAACCCATTTAAAAGTGGATTTAGGCATGCCATTCCCCCCTAAAATCTAAGTTTGTACTATTATGTATACGAGCTGTTTCATGTTTTAGAACAAGCTGCGCCTCTTATAAATTGAAACTTTAATCAGTAGGGGTCTTACTCCCCAGCAAATAGCAAGATAAAACAAAAACTCCTGATTTCTCAGGAGCTCACTTATATAAATTCTACTATTATTCTTTTTCTAAATGAATATGCTTCACATTTTCAATCGGTTGACCGAACCATTTTGATGCAATTTCTTTAAACAAGCCTATTTTTCCTGTTGTTAAGAAGAGATGATCGCTTTGTTCTTCTCCTTCATTCAACATTTTACTATGATATAAGATTGTACTTACTTCACGTGCTGTTTCATCACCAGAACTAATTAGTTGCACTTTATCTCCCATTACTTTTTTAATAACAGGTCCTAAAATCGGATAATGTGTACACCCTAATATAAGTGTATCAATATCGGTACTTTTCAGTGGTTGCAACGTTTCTCTTACAACTTCATACGCCATTTCACTTTCGAAATTCCCACTCTCTACAAGTTCAACGAAAGGTGGACAAGCTAAACTTTCTACCATAACACGGTTATTAATAGACTTTAACGCCTCTTCGTATGCACCACTTTTCACCGTTCCAATCGTTCCAATAATCCCAACGTGATACGTGTTTGTCACTTTTAAAGCTGTACGTGATCCTGGGTGAATAACTCCTACTACTGGAATTGGTAATTGTTTTTGCATCTCTTCTAATACAACTGCAGTTGCTGTATTACACGCAATAACTAACATTTTAATATTTAAGTCTAGTAAATGCTCTGTCATTTCCCACGTAAATTGACGTACTTCTTCTCGAGAACGTGGACCATAAGGACAACGTGCTGTATCTCCTAAATATATGATACGCTCTTTCGGCAACTGACGAATTAATTCCTTCGCTACTGTTAAACCGCCAACTCCTGAATCGATAACACCGATTGCTCTATTCAACTTCATCACCCGTTTTCTCATTCATCATCTTTTATGTTTATCATTATATTTTACACACTTTAAGTTCGCTCACTTCAAATGCTTCTGTATGAAAATTTTCATTTTCCCATGTATAGACTAGGACCTTTTTTATTTTGCTCCTTTTTTTCGTAATTTGCAAGATAGAAAAATAACCGACCTTCTATAAGAAAGTCGGTTTCTTCTATATAAAGTGCATATTCATTGCTCCATCTTTTTTTGAAAAGAAGACATTCCCATTAATAAGAAGAAATGAGCAGCAATTAAAATGACGATCAAAATAAAATTCAATCGATAACTATTTGTAGATTCCATAATTTTGCTCGCTACAGCTGGTCCAAATGCCATACCGAAAAAGTTAATTAAATTATATAAACCAAGACCGACTCCAACTTTAGCTGGATTTAATGTTTTCGGGATAAATGTGTTTAATGATACTTGAATTGCCGAATAACTCATAAATGTTAAAATAACCGCAAATAAAATAAAGAGTAAGTTCCCGTCCGGAATAATCCCTAAAATTAAAAAGCCAATGATCATAACTACAGAAGCTACATACATCATCTTCACATTCCCAAACGAAGGAATAATCTTTCCGGTAATAAAACTAGATACAATACCAAAGAGAGATGCAATAAACAATACAATTCCAATAACGAATGGAGACAATCCATGTCCTCTTCCTAACAGTAATGGTAATAATAATAAACTAGCACATAACGCCACATTAATGATAAATCCGACCGCTATTAAACGAAGTAATGGTTTATTTGTAAATAACTCAATATCAATAAACGGCGACTCCGTTCTCTTCATATGAGCCTTAAATAAAAATAGAAAAACAACAGATAACACAAAAAGCCAACTATTAATATTGACCCCTAATAAAATGGTCGTAATCAATACAAATAATAAAACTGCTCCAATGAAATCAAAGCGAAACACTTCATCTGTATGTCGCGCCTCTTCTGGCATAAATTTTACGAGTAAGAAAATACCAATCATTGAAATAACCATAAATAAAAATAAATACGGCCACCCTAACGTATTTGTAATTGCCCCACCTACTAAAGGTCCAATACCAACCGCTAATGCAATAGAAGAACTAATCATTGCTAACGCACCTGGTTTTTTAGCTGGAGCAACTAATTTCGCCACCGCAATCATACTAAGCGCAATAAACGCTGCTCCGCCGCTCGCCTGCACTAACCTTGCGAAAATGATAATTTCATAAGATTGATTCACAAATCCAACAATAGAACCAGCTACAAATATGATAATAGAAATAATTAATAGTCTTTTTACACTGTAACGATCAGCCAGCTTTCCATATATTATCGAACCAATACCGACAACTAAGGAATACCCTACTACAACCCAGCTTACTTTCGATTGACTAATTGATAAATCATTGGCAATATCCTCTAGCGCTACATTAAATAACACAGCGTTCATCGGTCCTAACAAAACAATAAAACATAATGTAAAAACAAACCATTTCGAATGGTTTCTTATATCTTTCCCCATGTGTAACACTCTCCTGATTGCAATTTTAAAACTATCAAACTATAGATAAAAAAATGAACTTATTTAAATGTTGTATCACCACTAAACAACTTCATTAAATGTATAAATGGTGCTAATTTATCGCGCGATAAATTGAATTCGAAACGAAACACGTATGTTGTTCGATATTCATGGAACTATCATAGTTTCAGCATTACAGTTTGTCAACGAAAAATATACAAAGTAAACTAATTAAGTCTTTTTAGTTTACTTTGTTCAAAAGTTATTATACACTAATTTCGAAGCCGATATAAGGAGGACTGGCATGATTATTCAAATTTACATTTTTTAACTTAATAAAATGAAACGCATACAGAACTTTTATATAAAAGAGACATTATAGGAGGATTATGATGAAGAGAAAAATGTTAGTTGTATTAACAAGCGTAGAAAAATACCCAAATTTAAATAGGGCTACCGGACTTTGGCTTGGTGAAGCTGTACATTTCGTAAAAAAAGTAGAAGAAGCGGGTTACGAAGTTGATTACGTCAGTCCACAAGGCGGTTATACACCAATTGATCCACATAGTTTAGCAATGGCGGAGAGTATCGATTGGGAATGGTATCAAAAGAAAGAGTTTATGAATCGCCTCGGTTCTACAATGAAACCAAGTGAAGTGAATCCAGAAGACTACGCTGTTATTTATTACGCAGGTGGCCACGGGGTTATTTGGGACTTCCCAGAAAATAAAGAACTTCAAAATATTAGCCGCAATATTTATGAAAACGGCGGAATTGTTTCTTCGGTTTGTCATGGAGCTGCTGGTTTATTTCATATTACATTAAGCAATGGGGATCGTTTAATTAGCGGTAAGAAGGTAACAGGCTTTTCAAATGAAGAAGAAAAATTAGCTGAATTAGATCAATTCGTTCCATTTTTAACAGAAGATAAACTCATTAAAAATGGAGGACTTTACGAAAAAGCCGCGCAACCGTGGGAAGCTTATGCTCTAGAAGATAATCGTGTTATCACTGGTCAAAACCCAGCTTCAGGTGGTCTAGTAGCCGAATTAGTATTAAAACAGTTGCAAAAATAATATGTACTAAAAAAGCAGATTCTCCTCTATTAAGGGAGATCTGCTTTTTTACGAAATCATTTGCAAAATAGCAATAACTTCTTTTTCAATTTCAGAATCATCAATTGCTTCTATATACTCTGGTTTAAAAAGTTGATACTTCTTTAATTGATAAAAATCAAGTATCGCTTTCTTTAACGTAATATCGTACTGAATACAAAAAGAATGATCTATAATACGTCTTAACATCACATCATCTTGTACCATAAATAATTGTGCATTCATTTTATTAAAATAACCTTGTTCCATACCCGCTTCAAAAAACATTTGCAAATTATGGTTACGATTTTGTTGGGCAGCGACTAATTGATCCGACAAATGCGGATATGCTTCTTTCAAATCTTGCAAAAAAACATCCGAAATATATGTCACACATTTTAAAGAATGGATAAACGTCTTTTGGAAACGTTCTGTAAATGACATACTTTCATCTTGATTATCCGCATCACCTTCGAGTAGATAGTTCATGAAATCCTCTACTACCGCCTCAATAATTTCATCTTTCGAAGAAAAACGTTTATATAAAGTAGCTTTACTAATATCCATATATTTCGCAATTTCATCTATTTTCAATTGGCTAAAACTTGTCTTTCTAATAATGGGCTTTATTTTATTAATATAAGTATTTGCACATGCGACTTTTCTCATTTAAAAGAGCCTCCCCTTTTGTCCATACAAAATAGTATAGCAAATTCACGAATGATTATAAATGAAGTTATTATACTCACTATGCCTTTTTAGTTTATTACATTTTCATATACTATACATAAAAAACTATAATCAATTATTACCAACTGGACGGTTACAAACCAATTTCGAGGCGGGAATTTTAGAATACAGTGAAACTTTAATCAGTGGGGGGGGGCGTTCATCCCCACTGATTATTAGCTCTCACCAATCGGGGGTCCTACTGCCCGGCAAATAGAGGGATAAAAATACCCACTACCTTTGTTAGTAGCGGGTACTTTTTCTATAATTTATTTACAGCCCTTTTTATAGCCTTACCTATTTCCACGCTAGACTGTGGATTTTGTCCTGTAATTAAATGACCATCTACTACTACATGCGGCGTAAAATTGGGGGCTACATAAAACAAAGCTCCTTCTTCTTTCAACTTACTTTCTAGCAAAAACGGAACGCGCTTTTCTAAATGTACAGCTCTTTCTTCATCGTTTGTATAACCTGTTATACGCTTACCCGCAACAAAAAACGAGCCATCCTTATTTTTCACACCGACTAAAGAGCTTACTCCGTGACAAACAGCCGCTACAATCCGGTTATTGTTATACATATTCTCAATCAAATTTGCTACATATGGATTACCTGGAAAATCTACAATCGCCCCGTGCCCACCACCAAATAAAACCGCATCATAATCCGAAAAATGAACATTTGAAATCGGCTTCGTATTTTGCAATAAAGAAGCTACATGCTTGAATTCGCGAGGTATACCATTCGGAATAGACACTCTATCTATAGGTACTCTCCCGCCTTTTATTGACACAATATCAACATCAAACTTAGCCTTTTTTAATACATGATAAGGAGCTGCGAGCTCTTCAAGCCACAAACCAGTCGGGTGTCCATTCATATCATGAGCACTTGTTGAAACTAACAGTATCCTTTTCAACATATCCCCTCCTTATTACCTATTTATGTATGAAACGTTTTTATCATTCATATAGCAAGTGAAGCAAACAAAAAAATAGCCGACTTTTATATAAAAGTCGGCTGCTTTCTTATAATTCGAGCTCTCCCATACGAAGAAGCTCCACAACTGCTTGTGAACGTCCTTTAACCCCTAGCTTTTGCATTGCGTTTGAGATGTGGTTGCGAACTGTCTTTTCACTTATAAAAAGTTCACCTGCAATTTCCTTCGTTGTTTTATCTTGAACCAGCAATTCAAATACTTCTCTCTCTCTCTTTGTGAGTAAAGGTTTAGATTGATACGCTTTTTCCTTCAACTGGTATAACCCTCCTTGCTTAAGCCAGAGCTGTGTATGTGTAAGTTGGGTGTTTATTTAGTCAAGATATTGTATGAACGAAATGTGCAGGTGGTGAATGAAAATGGGCTTTATTTCCTATGTTATTTTAGACTTTTATACAGTGCGTACACTCTTTTTATCCACTTACTTTCCAACGCGCCATATTTGTTCTAGCAATATACTTACAACCGTACCTACAAATAAGCCATTACCGAATATATATTGCATAACAGACGGCAAGGATTGGAGTGCTCCAGACGGTAAAAACATAACGCCGCTGCCAAATAATACTGCAACGCCTAAAATCGTTACATTCCTTTCACTCATCGGCACTTGTTTTATATTATTAAATCCAATTCCAATTAACTGTACGAACGAAGCCATTAAAACAGCCGATGCGACAGCTGATGGTAAAGATGCTAAGTAACGAATAATACTTGGAAAAAGAGACATTACGACTAGTAACGCACATGCCATTAAGAACGATTGGATATATTTTTGTTTTGTTAAACGTATAAATCCTGCCGTTGCTGGTAACGGAACGACACCTACAGTTGAAAATACAGAAGAGATGATATGCGAAATCCCCCCAACCCATGTTCCATCTTTCAACTGTTTTTGTTCAATAGTCGCTTTATGAATAGTTGCTTGATTAATTGCTATAATAGCTGCCACCGTATTCGAAACTAAAATACACACCATAACGAAACTTGATACAGCCATACCTGTATTCCATTTTGGAAGTCCCCAAGCAAATATATGTGGAAGTTGCACAAAATGAGTTACTTGAGATGGGATTGTCACTTTTCCTGCAATGAGAAAAATAATCCACCCACTAATTAATCCTATTAAAACTGCATAACTTTTGACAAAGCCTTTTCCAAAATTAGATAGTATAATAACGAACAGAAATATACTAAACGCGATCATTGCTGTAAATCCGTCGATTTGAGAAATAGTAGCTGTAATTCCTAACATTCCTTTTAAAAATACACCACTTAATTGTACACATAATAAAAGTAAAAACGTCCCTGTCACAAGCGGCGTAAATAAAAATAAAATACGTCCTATAAAACCAGTTACTCCTAATCCTATTAAAATAATACCGGAGATTATCATTCCTAATTCTAAAATTTGCAGTGTACTATGTAATTGATCTTGTCCGGCCGTTGCATAAGCAAGTACGGTAAATACACCAACCCAAGATCCAGCCGGCCCATCCGCAATTGGTAGTCTATGCCCAAGCCATCCTTGTAAAAAAGAAGATATACCAACTACAAAAAACGTACGCTGCATTAAATAAAATATTTCTTCCGTCGTAAGATGAAATAATCCGCCAACGACAATTGGTAGTGCGATTGAATTTGCTAATAAAAATATAAACCATTGTAAAGTTCCCATAATATGATTTTGGTTATGTTGATTGTCCAATTTTTTCATCCCTTCTAGCTTTCCTATAAAAATATATTGTAAGAATAAAAAAGAAGAGTTCTATACTCACCATTAGAACCCTCCTCAAAATATTTAAACGATTCTTCTACACAAGATTATTTAATTCCACCTCATTTAAACTTCCAACAACAATATTTCCTTTATACACGACTAAACGTTTTTCTGTTTGACGCGCTACTGCTTCAGCAGCGCATGTCGCATTCGTCAAAACAAAGCTCGCTTCATCCCCTACATTCGGCCATACTCGCTTCCCTTCCTTATTTAACGTTTCTTTTCCTCCTGTAATAAAGCGGAGTGCTTTTCCTAAAGACCTTTCGTCACTCCACCCAAAACGCTCTGCTAATCGATTCGCCTTTTGAAGCATATCACCTGTTCCAAACGGTGACCAATGATCTGTAATGCTATCATTGCCTAATGAAACCGTAACACCTTTTTTATCTAATAACGGAATTGGGATTACTTGTTTACCAATTGGCACTGTTGAAGTAATATCAATATTTACATTTGCGAGTCTTTCTGCCACTTCTTCAGCCTCTTTATCAGTAACACCACCAAGTCCAAGTGCATGACTAATCGTTACACGGCCTTGCCATCCTGCTTCTTCTGTTAAACTTGCCAATCTCTTCATCGTAAACGTTCCAAGATTATTCGCATCGTGCAAATGAATATCAACATCCGCATTAAATTCTACTGCGATATCCATAATTGTATGTAATGACTTTTCAATGTCATTATCCACTGTAGCTGGATCTACTCCTCCGACTAGATGAGCACCCATACGCATCGCATCTTTCACGAGTTGCACAGAATTACTGCGCAATAATCCATGTTGCGGAAACGCAACAATTCTACTAAATACTCGATTTTTATATGTTTCTAATGCCGCTAACGTCGCCTCCAAATTACCAAGCCCAATAATTGGATCAACATTACAATGCGTTCTAATATTCGTTGCACCATTTTGCAGTAGTAACTCTAGCATATTTTCCGCTCTATTTTGAGCAGTCGCTAATTGCTTTGGTAAAATTTTTTCTTCTTCATTAAAACGTGTAAAAATACTTTCTGCTGGCATACAAGCTTTCCATGGGCCACTATAATATGTTTTATCAATGTGAATGTGCATCTCTTTGAAAGCTGGCAACATTAATAAGTTCTTAGCATCAAAAGTTACTATATCTTCCTCTTGAACAATCCCTTTTATAATTTTTTTAATTCGACCATCTTCAATAAGTAAACTGCATAATTCTGTTTCTGTTTGTGAAATTCTCTCTTCTTCATATGTATATCCTGATTCAAGCATTACGTTAGTCAACCAATATACTGTCATCTCTATTTCCCCACCCTTTATTAAAAATCACCTCATAACTACAAGTTTAATATCCACTGAAAATTAAGACAATTAATACGATCGCTTCTCACAAAAAAAATGTAATACAACCCCATAGTCTTCTCATAAATTTCCATATAGAATAAAAGTATGCAGTTTGATATAAAAAGGAGTTGATTGGAATATGTCAAAAAGGTTATGTAAATCCGAAACTGATAAAATGCTATTTGGTATATGTGGTGGTTTAGGAGAATATTTTGATATTAGCTCTACTCTTATTCGTATCATTTGGGTTATTGCTGTTTTATGTTTTGGGACAGGATTTTTAGTTTATTTCATTTGTTTATTACTTATGCCACGTTCGTACTAATGGCATCATTTCACATACTTAAGAAGAGCAAATCACCTATAGAATCCTATAGGTGATTTTTTCATGAAGAATATTTCATCGTTAAATGTAATACCGCCACTTCTTCTTCTTCATTTTTATAAATATGCTTCTTATTCGCTTCAAATTGAATGGAATCAAACTCATTTAATTCGTATACATCATTCTCCACTTGAATAGACACTTTCCCTTTCATTACCGTTACAAGCTCAATCGCACCTTCATGATGAGCTTCTGGCTCATATATACTATTTGATCGTAAACAAGCACGGTGCATTTCCATCCCTGTTTCTTTCGTATAACGGAACATCGTTTCTAAATGCCACGCTTGTCCTTCATCTACTGCAAATCCTTCTCCACAGCGCGCAACAGCTACAGGTTCTCCAGCAACCATTAATCTGGATAAAGGAATTGATAACCCTTTCGTTATTTTCCAAATGACAGCTAGTGTCGGATTTGTTTCCCCTCTTTCTATCTTTCCTAATGTTAATTTACTAACTCCTGTTTTATGGGCTAATTCTTCTAAACTTAATTTCTGTTCATTTCGAATTTGTCTCAATAACTGTCCAACTTGTTGAATGACTTCTTTCGTTTGCATATCTTCATTTTCTTTCATATATAAAACCACCTCAAAGTATAAAATAGTTTACTTTTAACAAATGAAAGTATATCATACTATACATAATTATTTATTTTCGAAAGGAGTGCTATACTTCATGCGCGCAATTTTATTAGGTCTTTTATCATCGGCCTTTTTTTCTGCAACCTTTATTATTAATAAAGCAATGAATGTATCTGGAACGAGCTGGGCTTGGACAGCTTCCTTCCGTTTTTTATTTGCTCTTCCTATTTTATTCCTTATCGTTTTATTTCGCAAAAACTTTAGGGGATTATGGGAAGAGTTAAAAAAACATCCATTGGCATGGATCGGATGGGGTTCTGTTGCCGGTATTGGTTTTTATTCTTTATTAAGTTTCTCAGCTGTCTTTTCTCCAGCTTGGCTCGTTGCTGGAACTTGGCAAGTTACGATTTTAGCTGGTTTACTACTATCACCACTATTTTTCGTGAAAATAGAAACAAAATCAGGTACGAAACTTGTACGCGGAAAAATTCCACTTCGTAGCTTATATGTTGCATTATTTATTTTACTTGGTGTAATTTGTATGCAAGCAACTGCCGCAGGCCATATTACAATGACTCAGTTCATTTTAGGTTTTTTACCTGTCGTATTAGCCGCTTTCTTATATCCGTTCGGTAACCGAAAAATGATGGAGCTTGTTGGTGGACGCCTTGATACGTTCCAACGTGTATTAGGAATGGCAATTGGAAGTCTTCCTATAACAATCTTGCTTGGTATATACGGATTTTCTACTACTGGCATTCCAACATCCAACCAAATGCTTCAAGGATTTTTGTTAGCATTATGTTCCGGCGTTATTGCAACGATGACATTTTTCTTTGCTACTGACTTAGCAAAAGATAACCTCGCTCTACTTGGAGCTGTTGAAGCAACACAAGCTGGAACGATGGTCTTTACCGTACTTGGAGAAATCATTTTCTTAAATGGTTCACTCCCTGGAGGACTTTCTCTCATCGGAATGATTATTATCATGTTAGGAATGGTTGCAAATAGTATTTTAAACCGTTCTGTTCCAGTCGTTAAACAGAAAAAATCGGCATAAAAAAAGGGTATGGTTCTATAGAGATGAACCATACTCTTTTTTATTGTCCCCCTATTTTGCCTTATCAGAATAGTATTTCATTGGCTGTTTATACTAAAACTTATGTTATAATACGTTTCATGTGCATTAATAGGAGGTAAATTATGTTAAAAAAAGCAATCGCTGAATTTATTGGTACATTTGTACTTGTATTATTCGGAACTGGAGTAGCTGTCACTGGCGGCGGAATTGAAGGAATTGGAACATTAGGAATCGCTATGGCTTTCGGCTTATCTATTGTAGCTATGGCATATAGCATCGGAACAATTTCTGGATGTCACATTAACCCAGCAGTATCAGTAGCTATGTTCATCAACAAACGAATGAACGCTATGGAACTTTGTTATTATGTATTAGCTCAAATTTTAGGTGGTTTATTAGGAACTGCAACGTTAGTAACAATTTTAAAATCTGCTAAAACACCTTTAGATAATTTAGGACAAAATGGTTTCGGAACTCTTGGTTTATCTGGAGCATTTTTAGTTGAGTTCATTTTAACTTTCGTATTTATTTTAGTTATCGTTGCTGTAACAGGTAAAAAAGGAAGTTCTTCTTTAGCTGGACTAGTAATTGGTTTCACATTAGTTTTAATTCACTTATTAGGAATTCCGTTAACTGGAACATCTGTTAACCCAGCTCGTAGTATCGCACCAGCTTTATTTGTTGGTGGAGAAGCACTTTCTCAACTATGGGTATTCATCGTAGCACCAATTCTTGGTGGTATCTTCGCAGCTATCGTAGGTAAATTCATTTTAAATACTGAAAAATAGAATTTTCAATATTTCTGAATAAAAAAATGCGAGCCCTCATTATGAGGAAGCTCGCTTTTTTTATTCTTTCATTTTAGACTTTAAATTTGTAACTAATTGATCTACCGTTACATTTGCAAGTACGTTTTCCATCGCTTCTTGCGCTTGCATTAAAATAATTTCTAATACTGATTGAATATTAGCTCCTACTGGACATTCAATGTTGGGATTTTCATGGAAGGAAAATAGTTGTCCTTCTTCTACAACTTCCACTGCTTTATATACATCAAGTAATGTAATTTCTTCTAAATCTCGAGCAAGTGTCGTACCACCTTTACCAGCTTGTACATCAACAAGTCCTGCTCTCTTCAACATTCCTGTAATGCGACGAATCACAACTGGATTTGTATTCACACTACCGGCAATCCATTCAGAGGTACAGCGAGAGTTTCGATCTATCGCAAGTAATGTCAGCATATGAACACCTACTGTAAAACGACTACTAATCCCCATCTGCACACCCTCCTTTTTATTCATTCTATTAAAAGACGACTCTTATTATTATATACTATTTTTAATTTATACATAAAGAAAAAGCATGATTTCAATAGGAAATCATGCTTTTCTCTCATTATTGACGCTTTATAAATTTCGCTAAATCTTTAAATTTCACTTTATCTGAGTAATTCATTACGCCGTTTACGTAAATGCGGCTTGTAACAGCATTTAATACTGCAATTGTCGCCAATAAGACTGCTAATGTTATCGTAATTTCTAGCATACCTGCTTCACCAGCTACAATACGTGAGAAGGTAACCATCGGTGTAAAAAATGGAACGTAAGAACTTACAACAACGATAGTACTATTCGGATCACTTAATGATTTAATACTAATAAAGAATGCAGCCATAATTAAAATCATTACCGGGAAAGATACAGCTTGTAAATCCTCCGTCTTAGATACGACAGCTCCAGCAGCAGCATACATCATCGCATAAAGTAAATATCCCGTAATGAAATAAACAAGAAACATGCTGATAACTTTTGCATCTAATTTTGTAAAGTCAATTGGAATACCAAATAGTGAGGCACTTTCTAAATCGACCCAACCTAACAAATATGGAATAAGATAACCACACGCCAATACGACAAGTTGCAATAACGCCGTTGAAACAACCGCTAAAATTTTCGCATACATCATCGTAAGAGGCTTCACTTTCGGAAGCATTACTTCCATTACACGTGACGCCTTTTCAGATGCAATATTCATTGCGATTGTATTTCCGAACGCTACAATAAACATATATAAAGCAAATGTAAAGAAATAGGCAATTCCGAAAGAAGATGTACGATCTTTTATCGCTTCTTGCTTCACTTGAATTTCTGTTTGTAATTGCTGTGCAATTTCTGGTGAAACATTATTTTTGGCAATCGTTACCATCGTATATTGTTGCTTTAAATATCCTGCCATAATTGCAGAAGTTGCTTGGCTTGGAAATCCATTATACATATATGTAATCGATGGAGCCCCACCCTTTTCCGTCACATGTAATAGACCATCTAAATCGCCTTCTTCTACTTGCTTATGCAGTTTATCAAAATCATCCTTTGAACCAATTGTTATTTTTGCTGATGGCAATAGCTTATTTAGCTCATCTTTTTGTACTTTATATGTGGAACTCTCTACTACAACTGCAATTTTATCTTTATCCTTATTTTTATCATCGCCTGAAGTAAAATGATTAAATGCAAAAATCCCAAACACAACTAAAAATAAAATCGCACTCGTAATTAATGATTTCTTAGATAAAAACGCTTCCCTAAAATAAAATGAAAATACGTGAGAAAATTTATGCATCGTTATTTCGCCCTCTCTACAAAGATTTCGTTTAACGTCGGCTCTAACATTTTGAATTGTCGTAAGCTAACACCTTGCTCTTGCAACTGTTGCAAAATCTTGAGAGCTTCCGCATCGTCTTGTACTTTCACATAAAGAAGGCCTTGTTGTTTTTCATACGATACATGTATAGCTTCTAATCCCTTTTCATTCTCTACTGTATCTTCAATCGTTAAATTACGGAAACCGTATTCTTTCTTAATATCACTTAGCTGTCCTTTTACGACTGCTTCACCTTTTTTCAAAATACATACATGTTGGCAAAAAGCCTCTACTTGTTCCATACGATGACTTGATAAAATAATCGTCTTTCCGCTCTGTACTTGTTCTTCAATAATACTAGCTAACATCCCAGCATTAACTGGATCAAGGCCGCTGAATGGTTCATCTAAAATGAGAAGTTCCGGATTATGAAGAAGAGCAGCAATTAATTGGATTTTTTGCTGATTCCCTTTTGAAAGCTCTCCAGCCGTTTTAAATTTATATTCTGGTATCGCTAAACGCTCTAACCAGTGATCAATAGCGTGATCCACTTCTTTCTTCGACATTCCTTCTAATCTACCAAAATATCGCAGCTGATCTATTACTCTACTTTTTGTATATAAACCTCTTTCTTCTGGTAAATACCCAATTGTTACACCACTATTTCCAAATGCTTTTCCATCCCATGTAATCGAACCTTCATTAGGCGTTAATAATCCGAGAAGCATTTTGATTGTTGTTGTTTTCCCTGCACCATTTCGTCCAAGTAACCCTAGTACTTCACCTTTTGGTAACGAAATTTGCAAACCGTTAACTGCTTTTGATTCCCCAAATTGTTTCGTTAAGTTTTGAATTTGTAAACTCAAGTATAAAGCCTCCCCTTTAGTATCATTCGTACTCTCTTTCAAAGACTATGTTTATTCAAGACAAAATATAGCACCACGCTTCATCCTCTTATATGTAAACATCGTCATGAATCCATCATTTGTTCTATTTAGTTAAAATTGTAAATAACAAAGTTCTTTTTGTCAATTATAATTGTCATTACGACAATAAAACTTGTCAAAACAGCTATTATTATTTTGCTCATCTTTCTAATATAGGACATACTACTATATATACAAAAGACAATATGCAAATGTTCATATAAAAATATTATATTTTAATATATAATATAAAATGATTTTCTAACATCAAGGAGGATACATATGAAGATGAAGAGGGGCATTACCACTTTATTATCTGTAGCGGTTCTATCTACATCACTTGTAGCATGTTCAGGAACACCAGAGAAAACAGTGGCGAAAGAAGAGAAAGTAAAATTAACAGAACAACAATTAATGGCTGATTTATGGTATCAAACAGCCGGTGAAACGAAAGCACTTTACTACCAAGGGTACAACATTGGTCAATTAAAACTTGATGCAATTCTTGCAAAAGGGACAGAGAAAAAACCTGCTATCGTGCTTGATTTAGACGAAACTGTTTTAGATAACAGTCCTCATCAGGCAATGAGCGTAAAAACAGGCAAAGGCTATCCTTACAAATGGGATGATTGGATTAAAAAAGCTGAGGCTGAAGCCCTTCCAGGCGCAATTGATTTCTTAAAATATACAGAGTCTAAAGGTGTAGATATTTACTACATCTCAAATCGTAAAACGAATCAACTAGATGCAACAATTAAAAATCTTGAGCGTGTAGGTGCTCCTCAAGCAACGAAAGAACATATATTACTACAAGATCCGAAAGAAAAAGGAAAAGAAAAACGCCGTGAACTCGTTTCTCAAACCCATGATATTGTCTTATTCTTCGGTGATAACTTATCTGATTTCACAGGTTTTGATGGAAAATCTGTAAAAGATCGTAACCAAACAGTAGCAGATTCAAAAGCACAATTTGGTGAGAAATTCATTATTTTCCCGAATCCAATGTATGGCGATTGGGAAGGCGCTTTATATGATTATGATTTCAAAAAATCAGATGCAGAAAAAGATAAAATCCGTCGCGACAACTTAAAATCATTTGATGTAAAATAAAAGAGGATGGCATTCGCCATCCTCTTTTATTTTACTTTCTCTGTTAAAGGCAAGATAAATACTTCCACACGTCTATTCTTTGCCTTTCCTTCTTGTGTATCGTTTGGAGCAATTGAACGGTATTCTCCGTATCCAATCGCACTAAATTTTTCTGGTTGTAATTCTTTATTTTGCAGTAATACTTGCATAAAATTAACTGCCCGCTGCGTACTTAATTCCCAATTCGACGCAAACTGCGCATTGGCAATAGGGACATTATCCGTATGACCCGATACTGTAATTTCACGAGGTGACGCTGAAACAAGTAAGCTAGACATCTCTTTTGCAATCCCTAAAGATTCTAATTTCACATCTGCTTTCCCCGAATCAAACAGTATATTTTCTAATATTGTCACCATTAATCCCTTTTCAGTTAATTTAGTTTGAAAAGAAGAAGATAATTGTTTTTCATTAATATATTGATCAATCTTTTTTTGTAATGCTTTCAATTCATCCATCTCTTTTTTTTCTTTAGCTCTAGCTTCTTCTTGTTTTTTTGCTTGTTCTGCCTCAAGGCTACTTGCTGATAATTCTTTTTCATCATTTGGCTTTTGATCACTTAAAAATTCTTTGTTACCTGTTCCCCCAGCTAATTCACTTCGAAAAGCAACTGCCATCTGTTTAAACTTCGCAGCATCTATACTACTCATTGCGAATAAAACGATAAACAATGCAAATAACAACGTTAACATATCAGAATATGGGATTAACCACGTTTCATCGATATGCTCATCATGTTTTTTCTTTTTGCCTCTTCTATTTTTCTTACTCCGCATTTTTTTCTGCTCCTTTTTCTAGCTTTTTACGCTCAGTTGCAGAAAGTGCACCTAAAATGCGGTTCTTCATAATAAACGGATATGTACCTTCTTGTAACATTAATAAACAATCAATGATTAAACGTTTTTTCTCAATTTCAGCTGAAGATTTTTGCTTTAACTTATTTGCAAATGGATGCCATAATACGTAACCTGAAAAAATACCAAAAATCGTTGCAATAAACGCACCAGAAATAGCATGACCTAACTTTTCAATATCAGTTAAGTTACCAAGCGCAGCTACAAGACCGATAACAGCACCTAAAACTCCTAATGTCGGTGCATACGTACCAGCTTGTGAAAAAATAGCAGCTCCCTTTGCATGTCTTTCTTCAATTGCCTCTAATTCAGATTCCAAAATCTGCTCTAAATCTTCTGCGGATACGCCATCAATCACAAATTTCATACCGCGCAAAAGAAATTCATCTTGAATTTTGTCTAATTGTTGCTCTAAAGACAAAATACCGTATTTTCTACTTTCAGATGTCCAATGAACAAATAATTCTAGCAACTGTTCATAACTTAAATCCTTTTTATTTGAACCAAAAAGAACTTTAAATAGTTTTGGAACCCTTTTTAGTTGATTCATCGGAAATGCAATACATACTGCAGCAAATGTACCAATAAAAATAATTAATGCTGCGGCAGGATTTAATAAGGCTGTTATGTCAGCGCCCTTGACGACCATCCCTACTACCACTGCTACAAATCCTAAAATAAGTCCAATAATTGTTGCAAAATCCATTCCCATTCACTCCTAGTCTATACAAGAAGTTCTTTATTCTCGATAATCGCTACATCTTCTTATGTATATATATTACATAAAAAATGCAAATCATGAAAGATAAGAAATGAATTATATAAAAAAATACTACAAATTCACACATTTTCTGACATTTTCTTTGCATTTCTATTACGTTATGACTCTTATATTCCTTTTCCAACAAACTAGATTTATAATAAAAAAACAATACACATTTTATGAAGAAGGGACTGTGATTACAAGGCATCATGAAAAAGATAATAATTATTTCTGCCACTACTATTGTAATCGGGATCACATCTTTCGCTTACTTTGGTTCTAAAACACCACTACATAATGAAGCAAAAGCTGTCGAAAGTCAAAAGCATAATAACCATAAAAAAGAAGAGATTCCTGCTTTTCCAAAAGCTGATCATAATGCAAAGAAAATAGACAATGACTTTTCAGTTGTAACAAATCCAAAATCTAATCTTGTCTTAATTAATAAACATCGAAAACTACCAGATGGATACATTCCTGAAGACTTAACGAGACCAAATGTACCATTTATTAGTCCAAAAGATAAAGAAAAAACATTGCTGCGCAAAGATGCTGCCGAGGCACTTGAAAACATGTTCAAAGCTGCGAAAAAAGAAGGGCTTGATCTTACAGCTGTATCTGGTTATCGTTCATACAAACGCCAAAAATCGTTGCATGATACATACGTTAGACGTCAAGGAAAAGCCGAAGCTAATTCGGTAAGCGCAATTCCTGGTACAAGTGAACACCAAACGGGTTTAGCAATGGATATTAGTTCAAAATCAGCTAAATTTCAATTAGAGCCTATCTTCGGAGAGACAGCAGAAGGAAAATGGGTCGCGGAACATGCTCATGAATTCGGCTTTGTCATTCGTTACTTAGAAGATAAAACAGATACAACAGAATATGCCTATGAACCATGGCACTTACGCTACGTTGGTAATCCATACGCTACATACCTATATAAACATCACTTAACATTAGAAGAAGCGATGGAAGACAAAAAATAAGAGAGCAAATTGCTCTCTTATTTTTCTTTCACTCTATTATTGTAGTAATTTCTTCTTCCATTCTTCAGGCCATGGTTCGCCTCTTCCTGTTTTTTTCGAAGCTTGAACCATCATTCCACGACCTACTAAACAAATCTCTCCTTCTGCATTCTTCACCATATAATGTAAATCTAAAGAAGAATTCCCGACCAATCCTGCCTTTACATACACCTTCAGCTGTTCATCAAAATATATTTGCTTAATAAAATTACATTGTAAATCCGCAACAACGATCATCGTTTCTGATGATGCATGTGTCCACTCTTGCATAAATCCAAGTTCTTTAAACAACGCAATACGAGCTTCTTCAAAATAAGTAAAAGCAACGACATTATTTACATGTCCAAACATATCTACTTCACCAAAACGAACCTTTACAGGGTTGTAAAACGAAAAACCACTTTCCCATTGCTCAAAGTCTTCAATATAAGAAATCCTCTTCATTGTTATCTCTCCTTTTCATCTTGAAATAAACAGAATAAACAGAAAAATATAGTTATAAATATTGCCTCTTCGATATGAAGAGGCAATATTTATTAATAGTTATTATCGCTACCAAAGAAATCTTTGAACGATTGAATTGTTGTATCACGGTTTAATGCCGCAATTGAAGTTGTTAAAGGAATACCCTTCGGACATGATTGCACACAGTTTTGAGAGTTACCACAGTTTGCTAGTCCTCCATCTCCCATAATTGCACGTAAGCGATCTGCTTTATGCATTTCACCCGTTGGATGTGAGTTGAATAAGCGAGCTTGTGATAACGGTGCTGGTCCAATAAAGTCAGACTTACTGTTTACGTTTGGACATGATTCTAAGCAAACACCACATGTCATACATTTTGAAAGCTCATAAGCCCATTGACGCTTTTTCTCAGGCATTCTTGGTCCTGGACCTAGGTCATACGTACCATCAATTGGAATCCACGCTTTAACGCGTTTTAGAGCATTAAACATGCGACTACGATCAACTTGTAAGTCACGTACAACCGGGAATGTCTTCATCGGTTTTAAGCGAATTGGTTGCTCTAATTGATCAATAAGTGCCGTACATGATTGACGTGGTTTTCCGTTAATCACCATCGAACATGCACCACATACTTCCTCTAAGCAGTTCATATCCCATGCAATCGGAGTTGTTTGGTTCCCTTTTGAATCAACAGGATTACGACGGATTTCCATAAGTGCTGAGATAATATTCATATTCGGACGATATGGAATTTCAAATTCTTGGTCAAACGCTTGCGCATCTGGCCCGTCTTGTCTCGTAATGATGAGGCGGATTGTTTTCTCAGACATGTTGTTTATCCCCCTTCTCTTCACCCTTAGCAGCTACATCGTGTTTTGAAGAATAATCACGTTTACGCGGTTTAATTAACGAAATATCAACGTCCTCGTAATGGAATGCTGGTGCATTTCCTTCTCCCTCAAATTTTGCCATCGTAGTTTTTAAGAAGTTTGCATCATCACGATTTGGGAATTCAGGTTTGTAATGCGCCCCACGGCTCTCATTACGGTTATATGCGCCAATTGTAATAACACGTGCTAACTCAAACATATTTGCAAGTTGGCGTGTAAATGAAGCACCTTGGTTACTCCATCTTGCTGTATCGTTAATGTTAATACGTTTGTAACGAGCCATTAATTCTTCAATTTTCGCATCTGTTTCTAATAATTTTTTATTTTCACGAACTACTGTAACGTTATCTGTCATCCATTCTCCAAGCTCTTTATGAAGAACATACGCATTTTCGTTACCATCCATCGTTAAAATATTGTTAAATTTCTCTGTTTCGATTAATTCATTTTGCTCATATACAGTAGATGAAACAGCATCAGATGATTTAGAAAGACCTTTCATATACTCAATTGCGTTTGGTCCTGCTACCATACCACCATAAATTGCTGATAATAGTGAGTTCGCGCCAAGACGGTTACCACCGTGCATAGAATAATCACACTCACCTGCTGCAAATAAACCTGGAATATTTGTCATCTGTTTATAATCAACCCATAGTCCGCCCATTGAATAGTGAACAGCTGGGAAGATTTTCATCGGTAGTTTACGAGGATCATCCCCTGTAAATTTCTCATAGATTTCAATAATTCCACCTAGTTTAATATCTAGTTCTTTTGGATCTTTATGAGAAAGATCTAAGTACACCATGTTTTCACCGTTAATACCTAGTTTTTGCTCTACGCAAACATCAAAGATTTCACGCGTTGCGATGTCACGAGGTACAAGGTTTCCGTAAGCCGGATATTTTTCTTCTAAGAAGTACCATGGTTTACCATCTTTATATGTCCAAACACGTCCACCTTCACCACGTGCAGATTCACTCATAAGACGTAATTTATCGTCTCCAGGAATTGCCGTTGGGTGAATTTGAATGAACTCACCGTTTGCATAATATGCGCCTTGTTGATATACAGCAGAAGCTGCTGTACCTGTATTGATAATGGAGTTTGTTGATTTTCCGAAAATGATACCAGGGCCCCCTGTTGCCATAATCACGGCATCTGCTCCGAAACTTCTAATCTCCATAGTTTGTAAGTCTTGTGCAACGATTCCTCGGCACACACCTTCATCATCAACAACAGCTCGTAAGAAATCCCAACCTTCATATTTCGTTACAAGTCCTGCTACTTCGTGACGACGTACTTGCTCATCTAATGCGTAAAGTAATTGCTGTCCAGTTGTTGCACCAGCAAATGCTGTACGGTGATGTTGCGTTCCACCAAATCGACGGAAATCAAGAAGTCCTTCTTCCGTACGGTTGAACATAACACCCATACGGTCCATTAAATGAATGATACCAGGTGCTGCTTCACACATTGCTTTAACTGGTGGTTGGTTCGCTAAGAAGTCCCCACCATAAATTGTATCGTCAAAGTGGATCCATGGAGAATCCCCTTCACCTTTCGTATTTACGGCACCGTTAATTCCGCCCTGAGCACATACAGAATGTGAACGTTTTACTGGTACTAAAGAAAACAGTTCAACATTTACTCCTGCTTCTGCCGCTTTAATCGTTGCCATTAAGCCAGCCAAGCCACCGCCGACTACTATAAGTTTCCCTTTCATGCTCTCCCACTCCTTACTGGTTTGCTAGCTGTGGATCGATGAACGCTAATAATGCACTCACACCTACATAAGATAAACCTAAGAAAATAGCTAATGTTACATAAGTAGAGATTCTTTGTGAACGTGGAGATACTGTAATTCCCCAGCTGATGCAGAATGTCCATAGTCCATTTGCAAAGTGGAAAATTGTTGAAACAACACCAACTAAGTAGAATGCAAACATAGCTGGATTGTTTAAAATATCTGCCATCATATCATAGTTTACCTCTTTACCTAACATTGCTTGAATACGAGTTTCCCAGACGTGCCAAGAAATGAAGATCAGCGTAACGATACCTGAAATTCTTTGGAAGACGAACATCCAGTTACGGAAATAACCGTAAGAAACCGCATTGTTCTTAGCTGTAAATGCAATATATAAGCCATATATAGCATGGTACAGTATCGGTAAAAAGATGATGAAAATTTCTAGCGCATACCGGAATGGAAGGAGCTCCATAAAGCCTGCAGCTTTGTTAAAAGCCTCTGCTCCTCGTGTTGCAAAGTTGTTTACAATTAAATGTTGCGTCAAAAAGACACCAACCGGGATGACCCCCATTAATGAGTGCCACTTACGAAACGTATACTCGCGGCCTTTCATGTCCCCATTACCCCCCTTGAATGTTTGACTGCTGTTTTCAGATTAGTTTATGACAATAATGTTTTTTCACTATTGGCATAAGAAAAACTGAAAAAATTATTCGAAATATTTCAGCATAATTTGATACCAAGTTCATTTTACTCCTATTTTTGTCGAAGCGTCAAGAAAACGTATACATAATTTGCATATAATTTGCCAATTCTTTTTTTCTTCTTATATATTCAGATTTTCCTAAAGAAAAATCTGTTTTTATAAATGTGAAATGTTATATAATAATCCCTATAGAAAGAGGGGAATATTGTGAGTAAAAATACAATCGATACAACATCTTTAGAAGATGTTTCATTGAACGCCTTCGCTTATGAATTGCTACGTGAAGAATTACTACCTGATTTAATCGGCAACGATTTAGATGGTATTTTATACTGGTCTGGTAGAAACCTTGCAAGAAAATATCCGCTAGAAACAATTGAAGAAGTCATTCAGTTCTTTGAAAAGGCTGGCTGGGGCACTTTAAGCATTGTTGAACATAAGCGTCGTGAAATGCAGTTCCAACTTAAAGGCACACTCATCGCAGAACGTCAAAAACAAAAACGACATTCTTCTTATCAACTAGAAGCCGGATTCATCGCTGAACAAATCCAAAAGCAACGGAACGTCGTTGCAGAGTCATACGAAGAAAAGAAAAAACGTTCTGACTCTATTACATTTCTTGTAAAATGGGATATAAAAGATCTCATTGAAGTGTAAGCATTACCTACAGTCAACTAGACATATCAGTTTAGTTGACTTTTTTGTATTTTCATTCAGATGAGTTTATTTTAAATCTTCAGAAATTATACCAAAAAACAGAAGACGTTGTAAACTACAACGTCTTCTTATCTGTTAAATACGTATAAATCGTCTCCGCGACATTTTTCGGCATACCCGCTTCGACAAATTCCTCTATAGAAGCTTCTTTCATCTTCTTTAATGAACCAAAATGTTTTAACAATACCTTTTTCCGTTTATCACCGATTCCTGGAATATCATCCAATGCTGATTGAATGACAGATTTCCCATGTAATTGACGATGGAATGTAATCGCAAATCGATGCACCTCATCTTGAATACGCTGCAATAAATAAAATTCTTGGCTATTTCTCTCAAGCATCACAGGTTCCGGTGGATCCCCAATAATTAAATGGGAGGTTTTATGTTTATCATCTTTTACAAGACCTGCCATCGGAATATATAATCCGAGCTCATTCTCTAAAATATCACTTGCAGCCGCTAGATGGCCTTTTCCTCCATCAATAATAATCAAATCAGGTAAAGGTGAATTTTCTTTAAGCGCCCTTGTATAACGGCGCCTCACAACTTCTCTCATAGACTCATAATCATCTGGCCCTTGAACCGTTTTAATTTTATATTTTCGATACTCTTTCTTCGCCGGTTTCCCATCGATAAAAGCAATCATTGCAGAAACGGGATTTGTTCCTTGAATATTTGAGTTATCAAACGCTTCAATACGATACGGCGTTTCAATCCCAAGCTGCTTCCCTAAATGATCTACCGCTTTAATCGTTCGTTCTTCATCACGTTCAATTAAGTAAAACTTCTCTTCAAGAGCAATCTTCGCATTTTTATTTGCCAATTCTACAAGGTCTTTTTTCTTACCACGTTTCGGCTGCGTCGCTTCCACTTCTAAAAAGCGCTCTACTAATTCCGAGTCTATACTTCCTGGAACGACAATTTCCTTCGGCTTAAAATGACTACTGTTTTCATAAAATTGGCCGATAAACGTTAAAAAACCCTCTTCTGGTTCATCGTAAATTGGAAACATAGAAACATCACGTTCAATTAGCTTTCCTTTTCGAACGAAGAAAACTTGAACACACATCCATCCTTTATCCACTGCATATCCAAACACATCACGATCCACTAAGTCACTCATAATCATCTTTTGTTTTTCCATAATCGCATCAATATGAGCAATTTGATCACGCAACTCTTTTGCACGTTCAAACTCTAGTTTCTCTGAGGCCTCATACATTTTTATTTCTAGTTCTGAACGAACTTCTTTATGTCCACCATTTAAAAACTTAATAATTTCATCTACAATTTCTTTATTTTGTTCTTCCGTCACTTCTTTCACACAAGGCGCTAAACATTGACCCATATGATAATACAAACACACTTTATCTGGCATATTCGTGCATTTCCGAAGTGGATACATACGATCTAGCAGTTTTTTCGTTTCATGAGCAGATTGTGCATTTGGATAAGGACCAAAATATTTCCCTTTATCCTTTTTTACGTTTCGAGTAATGAGTAAGCGCGGTTGCTTCTCCGCCGTAATTTTAATAAAAGGATATGTTTTATCATCTTTTAATTGAATATTATATTTCGGATCATATTTTTTAATTAGATTTAACTCTAAAATAAGTGCTTCTAAATTCGAAGAGGTTACAATATATTCAAAATCAACAATTTCTCCTACAAGCCGCAGTGTTTTCCCATCATGTGAACCAGTAAAGTACGAGCGCACACGATTTTTAAGCACTTTTGCCTTTCCGACATATATAACCGTTCCTTGCTTATCTTTCATCAAATAACAACCAGGTTGATCTGGTAAAATAGCCAACTTCTCTTTCAAATGTTCGTGCACTCGTCTCCCTCCATTTCTACATACTTAGCATTTTTATTTTCCCTTGAAAACATACTATGCCCAAACACCCAACATACGTTCTTTTATTGTAACGGAAAGACTGTAAAAAAGAAAATAAAAAAAGCTACCAAATGGTAGCTTTTTTTATTTTAGAAGTGTTTAGAAACTAATTCTACTAACGCTTCTTTCGGTTTGTAACCTAACGCTTGATCAACTACTTTACCGTCTTTTAATACGAAAAGAGCTGGAATGCTCATTACTTCGAATTGACGAGCAGTTTCTTGGTTTTCATCAACGTCTACTTTTACTACTTTTACTTTTTCGCCTAGTTCTGCATCAATTTCCTCTAATACAGGAGCGATCATTTTACAAGGTCCACACCAAGGTGCCCAGAAATCTAATAATACAACACCTTCGCTAGTTTCTGCTGCGAAGCTTTGGTCATTTGCGTTTACAATTGCCATTTTATTTCCTCCTTCAAGTATATTCTACCAAGAGTATATCATTAACTTATATACGTGGCGAATAATATGTATCGTTATGTATTGTAACAAAAAAATGTTCCTTTATACTATATAAAAATACGGATTAAATACTAAAAAGATGAGAGACAGGGGATCTCTCACCTTTTTCTATATATAGGGGTACTTCACTTGGAACTCAAGGGTACTTAAATCATGAATGTACTTTTAACTTTTTAAACTCTTCTGTTAAAAGAGGTACAACTTCGAATAAGTCACCGACAATACCATAGTCAGCTACTTTAAAGATACTTGCTTCTGGATCTTTATTAATCGCAACGATTATTTTTGAGTTAGACATACCTGCTAAATGCTGAATCGCACCAGAAATACCACATGCAATGTATAAGTCTGGCGTAACAACTTTACCAGTTTGACCAATTTGTAATGAGTAATCACAGTATTCAGCGTCACAAGCACCACGAGATGCCCCAACAGCGCCGCCTAGTACGTCTGCTAACTCTTTTAATGGCTTAAAGCCTTCTTCACTCTTCACACCACGTCCGCCAGCGATAATAACTTTTGCTTCAGAAAGATCCACACCTTCTGCTGTTTTACGGACAACATCTTGAATGATTGTACGTAAATCTTTCACATCAACTGTAATAGAAGATACGTCACCGCTGCGAGACTCATCTTTTTCCAGAGTTGCAATATTATTTGGACGCACTGTCGCAAATAAGATGCCGTCTGTTACAATCTTCTTCTCGAATGCTTTACCAGAGTAAATTGGACGAGTGAAGATAACATTTCCACCTTCAACCTCTAAAGCAGTTACGTCAGAAACTAAACCAGCTTCAAGCTTCGCTGCTAATTTTGGTGATAAATCTTTACCAAGTGCTGTATGTCCAAAAACGATACCTTCTGGATTTTCTTCAGCATGTACAGCTAAAAACGCTTGTGCATAACCATCAGATGTATATGATTTTAATTTATCATTTTCAACTGTCACAACGCGATCTGCACCGTAATGAATCAATTCATTTGCAAAAGAGGCAACGCTGTCTCCAATTAGAAGACCTACTACTTCACCGCCTTCTGCAATTGTTTTTGCTGCTGCTACCGCTTCAAAAGAAACGTTACGTAGCGATCCATCACGAACTTCACCCATTACTAATACTTTACGAGCCATAGATTTTCCCTCCTGCATATATAATTTCGTATTTTATTAGATTACTTTCGCTTCTGTATGGAGCAACGATACAAGTTCTTTTACTTGATCTTGCAGCTCGCCTTGTAACACTTTTCCTGCATCTTTCTTAGGAGGCAAATAGATTTCAATTGTTTTTGTCTTTGCTTCCACATCATCTTCTTCTAAATCTAAATCATCTAATTCTAATTCTTCTAGCGGCTTTTTCTTCGCTTTCATAATACCTGGAAGCGATGGATAACGCGGTTCATTTAAACCTTGCTGTGCTGTTACTAAAACTGGTAATGAAGTTGCAATCACTTCTGTATCACCTTCAACATCACGCTCAATCTTCACATTTGTACCGTCAATTTCAAGTTTTGTAATTGTCGTTACATATGGAATATTTAACGCTTCAGCTACGCGTGGCCCTACTTGTCCAGATGCACCATCAATTGCAACGTTTCCGCCTAAAATTAAATCTGCATCTTTATCTTTTAAATACTCAGCAAGTACTTTTGCTGTCGTGAACTGGTCACCATTTTCTACATCATCTTCAATATTAATTAATACCGCTTTATCACAGCCCATTGCTAATGCAGTACGAAGTTCTTTCTCACTATCTTCGCCACCGACTGTTACAACTGTAACTTCTCCACCTTGTGCGTCTCTTACTTGAATTGCTTCTTCAATTGCATATTCATCGTAAGGGTTGATGATGAATTCCGCTTCGCCATCGTAAATTGCACCGTTTTTAATTACGATTTTTTCTTCTGTATCAAATGTTCGTTTCATGAGTACGTAGATGTTCATTCCATTTACCCCCTTGTTTTTCAGAAAGATTCTATCAATTTTAATTTTCTGTTAATTTATATTAAAAAAATAATTGAACTACCTGCCACTAAATGAAGGTTTACGCTTTTCTAAAAATGCGGCTACACCTTCTCTTCCATCTTCACTCGTAAATACTTCACCAAAAATTTGTGATTCACGTTGTACACCTTCATAGTAATGAGACGATTTTGTCGTTTGCAATAACTCTAGTACAGCACGAGTTGTTGCTGGACTTTTTCCAGCAATTTGTTTTGCAACTTTAAGCGTATCATCTAAAAGAGATTCTTCAGAGAACAATCCGTTAACAAGTCCCCACTTTAATGCTTCTGCACCAGTAATTGGTGTACTTGTTAACATCATTTCACAAGCTTTCGCTTTCCCAACATAACGTGGTAAGCGCTGTGTACCTGCAAAGCCAGGAATTAATCCAAGTGTTAATTCAGGTAAACCAAGTTTTGCACTTTCAGTTGCAAAGCGCATGTGGCAAGACATAGCAAACTCAAGGCCGCCGCCCAGTGCCGCTCCATGAATTGCCGCAATAACTGGTTTTGAACATTTTTCAACACGCTCAAACGTAACTTGTCCAAGCTGTGCTAATTCTGTTGCTTGCTTCGCTTCAGTAACAGATGTAAATTCTTTAATATCTGCTCCCGCTGAGAAGAAACGTCCTTCACCGTGAATAACAACAACACGAATGTTATCATCCTTTTCCACTTGATCAATTAATTCAGTAACATCATGCATAACTTGTGAAGACATCGCATTCGCTGGTGCGTGATTTAATGTCGCCACCGCGATATGATCTTCAACTCTTACAGATAGGAATTTCAACATGATCCCTCCCATTATTGACGATAACCACAAGCTGCAATAAGTAGCCCGTGTACCGTTTTTGAAAGTGCGACCAGATCATACTTATGATCGCTCATTACCCAATTGGTCACAACTTCATCTACTGTTCCAAAGATCATTTGTCTTGCCACGCGAACATTTAAATCTGCTTGAAATTCACCTTGTTTTATACCAGTCTCTAAAATCTCATCCATAACTTGTAAGTAGCCTTTTAATACTTCATTTATTTTAAGGCGCAAGTCTTGATTGGACTGCCTTAGCTCTAATTGCGTAACGATAGCAAGAGGATCATTTTGCGACAACAGCAAGAAGTGCGTTTCTACCAACATGAATAACTTCGATACAGCGCTTTCAATTCCTGCTGTTTTTTGACGAATTGTTTCGACAAATTCTCCCATCTTCTCTTGGAATAAGGATATTAATATATCTTCTTTATTTTTAAAATATAAATAAATCGTGCCATCAGCTACCCCAGCTTGCTTTGCGATTTTAGAAACTTGCGCTTGGTGGTACCCATTCTCCGCAATCACAATGACTGCCGCATCAATAATTTGATTGTATTTCGGTCTATTTTTCTTCACTTTACTGTCCCCTTCAAGAAGATGACTGAATGAATAGTCATTCATATTCTTATAATACTGACTATTTAGAAAAGTGTCAATCCTATTTTTTCAAAAAGAAAGGGCCTTAGCCCGTTTGCTCATCCTCATTCTTTCTCTTCTCTTCATCTATTAGAACACGGCGTAAAATTTTCCCTACTGTCGTTTTTGGCAATTCATCTCTAAACTCATATACTTTCGGCACTTTATAAGCCGCTAAATATTTACGTGCAAACTGATTTAATTCTTCCTCAGAGCACTCCGTACCTTCTTTTAACACAACAAATGCTTTAACCGTCTCTCCTCGGTATGGATCTGGAACTCCAATTGTCACTACTTCTTGCACTTTTTCATGCTCATATAATACTTCTTCAACTTCACGAGGATACACATTAAATCCACTCGCGACAATCATATCTTTCTTGCGATCTTTTACATAGAAGAATCCATCTTCATCCATGTAGCCAACATCACCTGTATGGAGCCAGCCATCTTGCAATACAGCCGCTGTTTCCTCTGGCTTATTCCAATATCCTTTCATAATTTGAGGGCCTTTCACTACAATTTCACCTATTTCTCCTGGCGGTAATGCCTCACCAGTTTCAAGCGACATAATGATTGCTTCTGTATCTGGCCACGGAACTCCGATGCTACCTGGCACTCGCTTTTCCCATAAAAAATTACTATGTGTAACCGGAGAGGATTCTGTTAAACCATATCCCTCTACTAGTTTACCACCTGTAACTTTTTCGAACTTTTCCTGTACTTCTACTGGCAGTGGTGCTGATCCACTAATACAAGCACGAATAGAAGAAATATCGTATTCTTTTAAAAGCGGACTATTTAAAAGAGCGATATAAATAGTTGGTGCCCCTGGAAACAATGTCACTTTATGCTTCTTAATCGCTTCAAAAACCATTTTCATATCAAACTTTGGAATAAGGACCATTTTGTATCCTTGCATAATACTTAAATTCATAACAGCTGTCATACCATAAACATGGAAAAATGGAAGAACCCCAAGAACGACTTCTTCTCCTTCTTTGCAATTATATAACCATTGAACTCCCATTAACGTGTTAGAGACGAGGTTTTTATGCGTTAACATAACTCCTTTCGGAAATCCGGTTGTTCCTCCTGTGTACTGTAAAAGAGCTAGATCATTTTCAGGATCACAAGGCACCTCAACATTCGTATTCACTTCTTTTTCTACTGAATTCCAAAGATGAATCGTTTCACTCTCTGATACTTTCACAACTAAATTCGACTGTTTTTTCTGCACAAATGGATACAATAGATTTTTAGGGAATGGTAAAAAGTCTGCAATACGAGTTACGATAATATGCTCAATTTTTGTAGCAGATTGAACATTCGTTACTCTTGGAAACACTAAATCGAGACAAAGAATTACTTTTGCTCCCGAGTCATGAAGCTGATATTCTAATTCCCTTTCTGTATACAGTGGATTGGTTTGTACTACGATACCTCCCGCAAGTAATGTACCGTAATAACCAATTACAGCTTGCGGACAATTCGGCAACATAATAGCAACTCGATCACCCTTTTCCACACCGAGCTTTTGAAGATAATTTGCAAACCGCTTCACCTTATCATGGAAGTCCGAAAACGTAATATCCTTCCCTAAAAAGTGAAGCGCTTTCTTTTCTGGGTAGCGAGAAGCCATCTGTTCTACATATCTATGAAGCGGCTGAATATCATAAGAAACCGTACTCGGAATTTCCTCTGGATAACTTTTCAACCATGGTTTTTCCACCTTCATTCCCCCTTCAAATACATAAAAAATAAATGAATGTTCATTCATGATGGTTATTTTCATTATATTATAGTCACCATAGCGTTACAATCATAATATTCTGACTTTTATATAACTATGCTTTACTTCATTAACTTCTTATTATATGTAGAAACTCTCTTAATCTTAAAAGAGTAAAAGAGTTATGGCTTAGCTCAATCTTATTATCGTTAACACTGCTCCTGGGGTAGTTGTTGATAATGTTGCGACAGCTAACAAACCAAATAATTGTAAACTAATAGCATCTCCTGCTGCAAGAGTTGTAATAATTGTTGCACTAAATGATGTGGTTGCTACCGCAGGAGAATTTATCGTCCCAGCAAGTGCCCCTCCATTAATTGTAATCCGTGAACTGACTAATAATGAAGCCGTTATATTAATTGTATATGAAATATAATAATTACCAGCATTTGCAACCGTAAATACTGTGTTTCCACCAGAAACAGTAATTCCTGGACCGGTGTTTTGATTATTTGGAAGCGGGACATTCGTTCCACCAAGAACTACCGATATCGCTGTTCCCGACGTATTATTTGCAAATGCATATGTCGCCGTGATACTTGTACCTGTAGCCCCGGTTGAACCCGTTGAGCCCGTCGCTCCTGTTGCTCCTGTCGGACCTGTTGAACCCGTCGTTCCCGTTGGACCGGTTGAGCCTGTTGCTCCCGTTGGGCCTGTCACTCCTGTTGAACCCGTCGCTCCCGTTGCCCCGGTTGAACCTGTTGCTCCCGTCGGACCCGTTGCTCCTGTTATTCCTGTCGCTCCCGTTGGACCCGTTGAACCTGTCGCTCCCGTTGCCCCGGTTGAACCTGTTGCTCCCGTTGGACCTGTTGAACCCGTCGCTCCCGTTGCCCCTGTTGAACCTGTCGCTCCTGTTGGGCCTGTTGGACCCGTTGCCCCTGTTATTCCTGTCGCCCCCGTTGGGCCTGTTGCCCCTGTTATTCCTGTCGCTCCTGTTGGACCCGTTGCCCCTGTTATTCCTGTCGCTCCCGTTGGGCCTGTTGCTCCTGTTATTCCTGTCGCTCCCGTTGGACCTGTGTCGCCTGTTACTCCTGTCGCCCCCATTGGGCCTGTGCCACCTGTTGCTCCTGTTGCTCCCGTTGGGCCTGTGCCACCTGTTGCTCCTGTTGCTCCCGTTGGGCCTGTGCCACCTGTTGCTCCTGTTGCCCCCGTCGGACCGGTTGGACCAACCTTAGGAACTGTCCCATCGCAACTAAAACAGCATGAATCAACATGTACACCATTTTGATTATTACACCCACAATATCCATTTACGTTATTGCTCCATGAAGACATGTTGATCACTTCCTTTACATTCGATCTTTTTAGCGCAATCACCGACTTAAAAAACACCTATCTAAATAACAAAGAAATACTTTGCCTAGTTGGGGATAAAACACAGATTTCCTCCATACATTCTAGTAATTATTACATGCGATTCACTCTCCTTTTGCTTGTACTTTCGCCTTATCTCCACAGACTATTAACAATACACATTACACTATCGTACACAGCCACTTTCCCATTTAAACTTTCCACATTCGCCAATATTTTTAGTAAAGAGGCTTATTCTTCATAAATAGCGACTATAATATATAAAAATCCGTATAGTTCGTTATTTTTCGTCAAAATTTTAAAAATATATTGACACTTAAAATATCCTCATAGTATGATTTGGGTGTTGTAATTGATAACCATTTTCACTTATGGTACTAGTTACAAAAAACACTTAATTTGGGGGCAGAAGATGAAGAAAATTCTCAGTATTTTCATAGTAGTTCTTCTATTCGCTGTTGGATGCGGACAGCAAAAAGAGGAGAAAAAAGAAACAAAAGCGGACAATAAAAATCAAGCTCTAACAATTAAACACGCTGAAGGGGAAACGAAGTTAGATAAACCAGCAAAAAAAGTAGTTGTACTTGAGTGGGTATATTCTGAAGACTTATTAGCACTTGGTGTTCAGCCAGTAGGGATGGCAGACATTAAGAATTATAATAAATGGGTAAATACAAAAACAAAACCGAGTAAAGATGTTGTAGATGTAGGGACACGTCAACAACCAAACTTAGAAGAAATTAGCCGTTTAAAACCAGACTTAATTATTACAGCTTCATTCCGTGGTAAAGCAATTAAAAATGAATTAGAGCAAATTGCACCAACAGTTATGTTTGATCCATCAACAAGCAATAACGATCACTTTGCTGAAATGACAGAAACATTTAAACAAATTGCAAAAGCAGTTGGAAAAGAAGAAGAAGGTAAAAAAGTATTAGCTGATATGGATAAAGCATTCGCTGATGCAAAAGCAAAAATTGAGAAAGCAGACTTAAAAGATAAAAACATCGCAATGGCACAAGCATTTACTGCTAAAAACGTACCAACATTCCGTATCTTAACTGACAATTCTTTAGCTTTACAAGTTACAAAAAAATTAGGTCTAACAAATACTTTTGAAGCAGGAAAATCTGAGCCAGATGGTTTTAAACAAACAACTGTAGAATCATTACAAAGTGTACAAGATTCAAACTTCATTTACATTGTAGCGGATGAAGATAACATTTTTGACACGCAACTAAAAGGCAACCCTGCTTGGGAAGAATTAAAGTTCAAAAAAGAAAACAAAATGTATAAATTAAAAGGCGACACTTGGATTTTCGGTGGTCCTGAGTCTGCAACATCTTTAGCAACACAAGTAGCAGATGTAATGACAGCGAAGAAGTGATTACACAATGAATAGCTTACAACATACACTTCGAGCAAGTCTTGTATTCGGAGGAGGAGCAGCTCTCTTGCTCCTCCTTTTCTTTATTCATATCGGACAAGGTCAAGCAAACATTTCCTATAGTATGATTATTGATGCTCTTATCTCACCGAACCAATCACTAGAACATCAAACTTTAATTATGCTTCGATTACCTAGAGCTGTAATTGCCATTTTAGCTGGAGGCGCTCTTGCTGCATCAGGGGTTATTTTACAAACGTTAACGAAAAATCCACTTGCTGAATCCAGTACAATGGGTATTCACTCTGGCGCATATTTCTTTCTAGTAGCGGCTACAATTTTCTTACCGAAAGATTTACAAATTAATTCTCTTCTGTTCACATTTATCGGCGGTGCTATTACTGCTTTATTTGTATACCGTATTTCTGGTGGAAAAAAGGGAACCCCACTTAGAATGGCATTAGCTGGTATGGTCGTTACATTAATGCTCTCTGCCTTTACCGGAACGATGCAGCTTTTCTATGAAAATGAAACAGCTGGTTTATTTTTATGGGGAGCTGGCTCTCTTATTCAAAATAACTGGGATGGCGTTCAATTTGCTTTTCCATTTATCATTATTTCTTTCCTAGTTTTACTATTTATGTCTCGTAAACTCAACATTCTCTTACTTGGTGATGATGTTGCTATTTCTCTTGGTGAAAAAACAGCAGTAACACGTCTTATCGCCTTCATTGCTGCAATCTTTTTAACAGCAGTAATTGTTACTGTTGTTGGACCAATTGGCTTTGTCGGCTTAGTTGCACCTCATTTAATGCGCCTTATCGGATACCGTCAACACTTTACTCTTCTTCTCTCTTCTTTCTTATGGGGGGCAGTATTATTGCTTGGAGCAGATGTTGTCGGTAGATTAATAGATCCAACCGGTGCAGAACTTCCTGTTGGGGCAGTCACAGCAATGATTGGATCTCCTTGGCTTATTTACTTAGTGTATCGAATGATGAAATCGAAACAATATATGAATGATAACGGTGCGAATGCAGCTGGAGCTAGTTCCCGCTATTACTCTTATAAAAAGGTAATCATTATATCTATCACACTTTGTATTGTGACGATTGCTCTTGGTGTTACAATCGGTAGTAACGCTTATATCGAAAGCATTACTAATGTTATATCAGGTCAATTAACACAATTTGACAAAAATATGATGATGAATCTTCGTTTACCAAGAATGCTCGTTGCTGCTATTGCTGGCGCATGCCTTGCAATAAGTGGGCTTGTTTTCCAAAGTATATTACGAAACCCACTTGCCGATCCTTCTATTATTGGTATTTCATCGGGAGCTGGTGTCGGTGCTTTAACGATTATGTATGTCTTTCCTGCACTTCCTGGTTTCTTCCTACCAATTGGTGCATTTATTGGCGGACTACTTGCAGTTGGAATTGTCCTCTTCTTCTCTTGGAAATCAGGATTTAGTCCAACAGCTCTCGCTTTAATAGGGATTGGTATTTCTGCGCTTGGCTCAGCAATTATTCAAATCTTTATCGTTAGAGCCAATTTGAATGTTGCCGCTGCTTTAACATGGTTATCTGGCAGTACGTATGCAAGAGGGTGGAATCACTTAGAAAATATCATTCTATATCCATCTCTAATTCTTGTATTCATTATCTTTTTCTTAATAAAACAACTTGACGTTCTCGTACTGGGAGACGATTTAGCAACTGGACTTGGGCAACCAGTAAATAAAACACGTCTTGCTCTAATTGTGCTAGCGACACTACTTGCGTCAGTAAATATCGCTGCTGTCGGTACAATTGCCTTTTTAGGCCTTGTCGCACCTCACTTAGCAAGAATTGTTGTTGGTATGAACCATCAAAGACTATTCGTTTGCTCAGCACTGTTTGGAGCAATTCTTCTTTCCATTGCTGACTTACTCGGCCGAACAATTGCATATCCGAAAGAAATTCCTTCTGGTCTTGTCGTCGCTGTACTTGGAGCACCTTATTTCTTATGGTTGATGAGGAAGAGTGGGAAGAAAGTTAATTAAAAAGGAGGCTTCTTGTTAGAAGCCTCCTTTTTATATACTAAATAAAGTGAAACTTTAATTAGTGGGGGGGTTCTTCATCCCCACTGATTATTAACCCAAACCAATTGGGCTTTTATGAGCAGTGGATCTCCCACCTAACTTCTTTGCTCCAGCCGAATCTTGAGGTGGGAATTTTACTGCAGGTGAATAGCGGGATAAATTACTCTGATCTCACTAATTTCACAGATTCAGTACTCCCCATAAACTCATGATATACAGTTAATGTGTTCTCCTCAATTTTCAAATCAGCCTTATGCTTTATTTCCCCCACTAAAAATACAAGCTCTACAGAAATAATCCCTTGGTCCACACTTAATATTCGAAAGTCTCCTATAGTAGTCCCTTTCCCAAAAATATTATGTTCCATAAATTCTCCGCCTGTTTTCTCACTATTAATAGATTCTATTTCCAACCCAACTGGCCTGTCTGTACTTTCTGATGACATCCAAGACCCCTTTAACTTTCCAATATCAGCCTCTTTTTTCTTTTCATTTTTTAACTCTTCCTCTTTTTTCTTAACTTCTGCTTGTTGAGTTAGTAAGCCATCTATTTGCTTATTCAGCTCTTCGGCCCGTTGATTTTCCGAAATAAATTGTTGATTTTGGCCAGTATCGTTAACAATTTTATTTACTATCCCTTTAGCCTCTTCATACTTTTTATCATTCTTTAACTTCTCTGCCTTTTCCAATTGACCTATATATTGACCTTTTAACTCTTTATGCTCTATGAGCGAATCTTTTTGTTCTTTCGCTTGACTTTGAAGGATTGCGGAACCATCTTTCATCTTTTCTACTTCTTGAAACAAACCTATTGCTTGTTCTATATTTCCACTCGATTTCTCTTTTATCGAACTTATCATCTTAGTAGTTTGGTCTTTTAATACCTTTGCTTCTTTATCATCCTTTTTCTCTTCTAATGCTAGCTCAAATGATGCTACTGCCGTGTCATATTCTTTACTCGCTAACGCCAATTTCCCTTGATCCATTGCTTTTTTATAGGTTTCATTGCTACATCCTACCATTAAAAATAAAATTATGATTCCTAAAATCAATCTTTTCATAATATCCCCCTGAATTAATATAATTCTATATACACTCAATAGTATCATAAAATTTATATATAAAATTTTAAATACCATTATTAAAACATAAAGGGAACTTGTCATTTCTTCTCGAACTTAATCTATGAACATAAGTAGAGGGGGATAACAATAATGTACCAAACAATTGAAGGCTTCTTGCAATCATGGACATACGAAGCAGAGTCTACTCAGAAAATGCTTGATTCATTAACCGATGCATCTTTATCACAAGAAATTGCACCTGGACATTGGACGTTAGGAAGAGTCGCTTGGCATATCGTGACGGCAATTCCTGTTATACTATCTGGCACAGGGCTAAAGTTTGAAGGAGAAACGAAAGATTATCCTGTCCCAACTTCTGCAAAAACAATTGCAGATGAGTACCGTAAAGTGAATGCGGCTTTTGTTGAAGCACTTCAAAGTAAATGGACTAATAAAGATTTAGCAACTATTAATGACTTCTTTGGTCGCCCTATGCCGAATTCTATATTTTTAATGACACTTATTAATCATCAAAATCATCACCGCGGGCAAATGACGGTTTTAATGCGACAAGCCGGCTTAACAGTTCCTGGCGTATATGGCCCCGCAAAAGAAGAATGGGCTGCGGCTGGAATGGAAGCTCCTAAAATGTAACGACAAAAAAGACAAGGTGTTTACACATCTTGTCTTTTTCTGTAACTTGTTTCATGTGAAACTATTTTTTCTAAATGGTTGTTTTATGGAATATATAGGTTAAAATGAATACATATTACGAAGAGGGGTAACCAAATTGAATACAAAAAATAAAAAAATAGCTATGGGAACTATTTTACTAACTTCTATTATTGGAGTTATTAGTGTATCTCTTTATTTCACCTATTATGGTACCCCTTGGGGAAAACAAACAGCAATTACGGAATCAAAAGAGTATATTACAAAATATTTTAATCTAGATGCAGAAGTCAAAAACACTTCTTACGATGCTAAAATGAATAGCTATGCAATCGCCTTTGAAACAAATAAAGACGGAGAGTTTACTATCGAATATAAAAGTCCTAATAACTTTAATATTTCTCCAGAAGTACAAGCGTATTTAAGCAAACACTCCAAATTTACAGAGTAGTAACGAAGCATACATATACAAAAAAGGAGTTAGTATAACACCAACTCCTTTTACGTATTCTTATCATACTGCTATATCTTCCTTCTCTATATTTTTAATGCCGTAATACGCAATCACAACTCCAATTGCTGCGAGTGCTAGTTGAAGGGGAAGAAAAGTTGCTGTAGAAAACTCTGGGTTGCCATTCATTGCAATTGTGACAACGATAAGAGATGAAACAATTGTAGTTGGCACGGAGCGTTTACGCATTCCGAAATATAATGGGATTAAACTCATCCCCGCAGTTGCAATGGCTAAAGGAACTAGTTTTATTCCTTCTTGCATCAATTGATCTACTGTAAATGAATTAGGAAGAATTGAAAAATAGCTATCTATACCAAAGAAAACTCCTACTACTAAAATGTTAGATACAATAACTGTTATAAATGTTACTATCGCTGTAATAGCCAACTTACTAGCCATCATTTTCTTCCGATTAATAGGGTAAGAAAACATAAGTAGTATTGTTTTATTTTTATATTCACCAATTATTAGCCTTGCGATTAATACACTACCAAAAACAATAAACGTTGCTCTTACTATTGTGCTAGCCATTAACAATATCGTCTCTGGATTCCTTATTTCTGCATCACCTTCTACTTGAGCAATGATGCTCACAAAGATCATTAATGCCAGTATAACAATATTTGCAATAATTGCTCTCTTCACGTACCAACCAAGCTTAAACTTTTTCAATTCTAGCTTCATTAAATGTAGCATGATAGTGTCCTCCTTCCTCCTAAGATTTAATCAATATAAATGACTCCTGTTTCACTTAAAATCTTCGCTTCATTTTTTACATCACCAATCGTTCCTACTTTTATTTTTTCTGTATTTTTATCTTTCTTAAGTCCTTTTAAATCCACTATTACGTCAGCCGAATTACTTTTAGCCATAAGCTTCAATGATGCCGGGACACCTTTATACCGTACGCCAATATCCCCTGATTTTGTTTCTATAAATAATGATTTTCCTTCTGTCATACCTTTCAGCAATACTTCCCCAAATGTTGAAGTGATGTTCATATTTGAGTTACTTACATTTGTTATATAGTTATCACCAGTCGTAGACTTTATATTTAATTCTTGTACTGAACTATCTTTTACAACTAACTCTCCACTTTGCGATATGAATTCACCTTTCTCGGCTGATAGTCCTACAATCATTCCATCCCCAGATTTACCTTTCGTCACGATACTTTTTACTACTATATCTCTTATTTTCACATCACCTGATTTATTATTTAATACAATTTTATCTATTTCTTTCTTCGGAATAGCTATACATATACTATTCTTCTTCCTAAACGTAAAACCATTAAAAAATTTGTTCGCCTCTTGTTTTTGCTTAACCATAATTTTATTTTCATCATTTTCTATTTTGACGGGATCTATCTCTTTATCTGCTTGTTCACCTTGAGCGGAAATTATTATTTTATTAGCGTCTGTACTTTTAAATTCAAGATTCCAGTTTTCATTGTCTACTTCTATTTCTTTTATATTATTTATCTCAAAAGACTTTTCTTTCTTAAAATCTTTCCCCTGAAATATCTTAAAACCAAAAACCGCACTAGCAATTGTAATGAATAATATTGCAATTACTATTATTTTTTTCACTATTCATACCCCAGTTCGTTTTCGTTTTAAGCTTGCTTCACGCCACATCGATCTTGTCGATTTTACGAAACGATAGATAACTAATGAAAATTCCTAATAAACAGAGCACGATTGGGATAGCTATAAAATCAAACATACTTACTTGACCGTTTCCAGGACCATAGTTACCACTAATCAGCAAGCCAATTATTACTGCTGAAGTAATCGTTGTCGGTGTCGATTTCTTTCTCATTCCAAAAAATAAAGGAATTAAACTTATACCAGATATCATAAATGCACTTATAATAGTACCTGGAACCATAGCTATTATTTCACCTATCGTAGCAGGTGTTTCAATCAGTCCCATCATTGGACTCACAAAATATACGAGCAAGCTAATAATGAAAGTCGCGATAATCGTGCTCACAAAACAAAAACAGAAAACAATTGTTAATTTCGCACTCATTAGCATTTTCCTTTGTAGCGGATACATAAATGATAGTTGTATCGTTTTGTTCTTATACTCATCAATTACTAAACGTGATAAAATGACTGAACTAAAAATAATGAATGTTATCCTAATAAAAATATTTACTAAAGCCATGTTCTGTGTGAAGTCAAAGAAGAGCACGTCTCCCTCGGCTTTCATTCCCCATGCCATAAGGCTTACTGCAGCGAAAATTGCTATAATACAAATTGCTACACTTTTAAAGTAACTAGATAATTGATGTTTCTTCCATTCGAGCTTCATTAATTTAAACATATAAACCACGCCTCCATTCTTTATATACCTGTCTCTACGCTGCTAACATTCTAATTCCAGCAGTAACGAAGCTTAACATTCCTATCACTAGTAGGATTAACAACCATTTCCGCTCTGGTTTTCTATAATATAAAATTCCACTTACTAGCATTACGATAAATCCACTTACCAGGTTCAGCCACAGTCCATTAAGCATGAATGCCCTCTCCATCCATTACATTTAAGAAATATTCTTCTAAGGAACTATGTTTCTTATTAATACTTTCAATTTCCACATCGTTCATAATAAGTGCTTTGGAAATGGCTTGCTGTGTCACCGCCACTTCATAAACCCGAATCATGTTTCCACTCATTATTTTGTAGTTTTTTATACCAAGTTTATCTTCTAAAATATAAGCTGCACGCTTCACATCAGGAACAGTAATTTCAATGTACTCTGTTTGTTTTCCGTTAATACTCTTCATTGAAACTTCTTTTATTAGTTTTCCATTTTGAATGACACCAATTGTATCCGCCATTAATTCCATCTCACCTAAAATATGGCTAGAAACTAATAATGTAATGCCATATTCTTTGCAGAGCATTTTAAATAAGTCTCTTAATTCTTTAATACCAATTGGATCTAAACCGTTAATGGGTTCATCTAAAATGAGTAATTCTGGCTTTGTTACGATTGCCCTTGCAATACCGAGTCGTTGTTTCATTCCTAATGAAAAATCTTTTACTTTTTTATTATCTATACCTTGCAGCTTCACTAAATGTAAAGCATGGTCAATTTCATTTTTATCGTAATAGCCCATATATTCACAATGTAATTCTAAGTTTTCTTTCGCCGTTAATTTATCATAAAAGATTGGATATTCAATAATCGTCCCCATTCTCTTTAATACTTCATAAGATGTATCTGTTAACTTCTCACCGAAAATTTCAATCTCACCGCTCGTCGGTTTTATTAAATTTGTAATCATTTTCATAATCGTTGTTTTACCAGCACCGTTTGGTCCTAAAAAACCGTAAATTTCTCCTTTTTTCACATGCATGTTAACACCGGAAATAACTTCTTTCCCTTTAAACACTTTCGTTAACTGATTTGTTTTTAATATATATGTCATGTTACTTTCCCCTTTCGCAATACTCTATATTTCTATAATAGACAACGGAAATCTCTTTTTTCTTACCCGTTTCTTACAAATTCCTTACGCTGAAAAAAAGCTTGTAGAATCTACTGCTCTACAAGCTAAAACTGTATCTTTGTTAATACAATTGTAAAAATTGTTTTTTCATACGGTTTACTAGAAAGATGGATTTTTCCATCCATCGCTTCCACCAGTCTTTTCGTAATCGTTAACCCTAAACCGCTTCCTTGGTACAATCTATTTCTCGAATCTTCAAGTGTGTACATACGCTCAAACACTTTATCAATATGAGATTCATCAATCCCTTTTCCTGTATCCCATACGTCTATATACACATTCGTTTCATCATCTCTTAACGTCATACCCAGTATCTTTCCATCGTCTCCATATGTAATTGCATTTGATATTAAATTGTTCAATACCCTACCTAATACTTCTACATTTCCAAGTGCATATATATTTCTTTCTGGTATATCAATATGAACTTGAAACCCTTTCGCCGTCACTAAATCATAAAAAGATAAAATCTTCTCACGACAAACTTCATTCATATTTACTTTTGTCATTTCAATTGCTTTGTCACCAGATTCTAATTTTGCCAAGTCAAAAAACTTATGAATTAACTCCATCACTTCTAGTGTTTTCGTATGCACTTTTTCAAGTAATATTTGTTGTTCTTCTTTATTTATCGTTTTATCCTTATTTAACATTTCTGTATATCCAAGAATAACTGTTAGTGGTGTTTTCAAGTCATGCGAAATATTTGAAAGCATTTTTCTCATCGAAATTTCTACTTTTGCATGATCTGCATTCGTTTTCTGTTTTGCATCTAATAATTGATTAATTGCCACTAATAATTTTTGCAATTCTAGATCATCTGTCATAACGAGTAACGTCTCGCCTGTTTTGTCATTTACAATACTTTCTAACTTTTCATATGTGTATCGTAAATTTTTACTACTATTTTTTCTCATTTTATATTGTATGTAAATGACACATAACAATATAAAAATAATACTTATTAACAAATTGACCATATTACATCACTTCCAACTTATAGCCGATACCCCATAACGTTTTAATATATTCTGGATTAGATGGATCACTTTCGATTTTCTCACGCAACCTTCTCATATGAACATTAATAACGTTATCGTCACCGTAATACTCTTCGTTCCAAATTAGTGTATATATTTGTGCTTTTGTAAATACACGATTTTGATTTTTTACAAACAATTTTAGAATCTCAAATTCTTTTAAAGTAAGTTTGAGAGGCTTCCCGTTTTTTTCCACAGTAAAATTAATTGGATCAATCGTTAAATCACCAATTTGAATCATCTTTTCTGTTGTTTCTGTAGCCGAATATTTCGTAGATCTTCGAATACCTGCCTTTACACGTGCAGCTAATTCAATCATAGAAAATGGCTTACAAATGTAATCATCTGCTCCAAGTCCTAATCCAACAGCTTTATCAACATCTGTATCTTTTGCCGACATCATTAAAATCGGAACAGCACTTTTTTCTCGAATGATTCGTACAACCTCTAAGCCATCTAGCTTCGGCATCATAATGTCGAGGATAATCAAATCAAATGAACCTTTTAAATATGTGTTCACGCCTTCTTCTCCATCAGACGCAATTGTTACTTGAAAGCCCTCTTTTATCAAATACTTTTCCACCATCTCTTGAATTGAGAGATCATCTTCAACTAATAAAATATGATGTGACATATGTCTATCCCCTTTTTACAAACGTTAACAACTCAATTGTATCGTAACTACTACAGACTTGAAACAAATATATGAATTTTCAAACCAACTTCCCTTCCTTCCTTAACAATGATATGATGAAATTCACTACGATTGTTCATAATTAACTTTATATAAAGGAGACTTATCATGTCAGAAAACAAAAAAGTAAGCTTAGCTGATTTAATGCGCGAACAACTTGCTAAGAAAAAGCAAGGAAATGGAAATGGTCAAAATGCAAAAAATCAAAGCCAAGAAACGAAAAAATTACAAAACCAACAAACAAAGAAAACAAACAACCAACGTAGACGTACAGGTGTGTAAATGAACGGACAAAAACGTTCTAATATCGCGCCCGGTCTTGAAGTTGATATTGTATTAAAACAAGATCAACGAACAGGCAAATTAACACGTGGAATTGTAAAAGATATTTTAACAAACTCCCCTTCCCATCCGCATGGCATTAAAGTGCGATTGCAGGACGGACAAGTCGGTAGAGTACAAAATATCGTTCAATAAGAAAAGGAGCTCAAGTAAACTCGAGCTCCTTTTCTTTATTAACCTTTAATTTTCTCGATGAAAACTACTTTTAAGTAGTCTCCTTCTTTAAATTGATCAATGGTACGGAAATCTTCTGGTAAAGAATGTTCTTCTAATATTTTATATTTGCCATTCATTTCTTTAAAGGCTGTATCGATAAAGCCTTTAAACTTTTTCATATCGAATGCGCTACAATTTGTAGAAGCAACGATAATACCGTTATTTTCTGTAATAGCAATTGTTTCTTTTAATAAATTTTTATAATCTTTTGCTGCACTAAATGTATATTTTTTTGAGCGGGCGAAGCTTGGAGGATCAAGTACGACCATATCAAATTTCATCTTTTTCTTAGCTGCATATTTGAAGTAAAGAAATACATCTTCTACAATAATATCTTGTGCTTCATAATCAACTTCATTTACACTAAACTGCTCAATCGTTTTACTTAAACTACGATTTGCAAGGTCAACACTCGTCGTTTTACTTGCTCCGCCAAGCGCTGCAAATACAGAGAAAGCACCTGTATAAGAGAACATATTTAACACTGTTCTTCCCTTTGCATATTTATCACGAATTTGTTTTCGAACGTTACGTTGATCTAAAAATACACCAACCATTGCCCCATCATTTAAATAAACCGCAAAGTTCACACCGTTCTCTTTTACGATAAGTGGGAACTCGCCGCGCTCTCCTGCTACGAAATCATCACCCTCAATATATTTCCCTTTCGTATCAAAACGCTTTTTCTCATAAATACCTTTAAAGTTTGCTACTTTTTGAAGAGCGGCTATAATCTCATCTCTGAAAGTGTAAATCCCTTCACTATACCAACTTACTACGTAGTAGCCATCATAATAATCGATAATTAGTCCTCCAAGACCATCACCTTCACCATTCACCACACGGAATGCTGTCGTATCACTTGATTTATAAAATTGCTTTCGTTTATGTAGGGCAGATTTGATTTTACTTTCAAAGAAAGATTGATTAATTTGTTCACTCTCTTTTCTCGTTAAAATCCAGCCGTATCCTTTATTTTGCTTTCCATAATAACCTTTTCCGACAAAGTTGTTCTTCTCATCTACTACTTTGATGATTGTTCCTTCTTCACGAACATCATTTAAATTTTGAATCGCATCTTTTAAAATAAGCGGATATCCACTTTTAATTTCTTTTATAAATTTCGGTTTTATTTTTACAGTTACTTCTAATCGCATATAATAACTTCCTTTCCATTTGCATGCTTTCTCTACAGGAAGCATTTGAAAAACGAGACTGAAAAAACAGCCTCGTTTCACTATACCATATTATTGCTTTGCTAGTACAACTAGCTCATTCTCGCACTTAACCGCCACATATTTACTATGTTTTGAAATGAAAATCTCACTGTCCAAAATAATAGAAAAAAACTTATATATTTCACATTTACCATTGACAATGATAATGATTTTCATTATCATTTGATGTATATGAGTTCTTGAAAATATAGCTACATTTATAGGAGGAATAAACATGATTATTGTTACAAATACAGCTAAAATTACAAAGGGAAATGGGCATAAATTAATTGAGCGTTTTAATAAAGTAGGTAAAGTTGAAACGATGCCAGGCTTTTTAGGTCTAGAAGTTCTTTTAACACAAAATACAGTTGATTATGATGAAGTAACAATTAGCACTCGTTGGAATGCAAAAGAAGATTTCCAAGGTTGGACAAAGAGCGCTGCATTTAAAGATGCTCACTCACATCAAGGCGGAATGCCAGAATATATTCTTGATAATAAAATTGCTTACTATGATGTAAAAGTTGTACGTATGCCAATGGCTGCAGCACAGTAAGAACAGTCCTTTTTTAAAGTATAGAATATGAGAAGCGTTATCTATCACTTCTCATATTCTATACTTTTTTCTTTAATTTCTTTTTACTAATTTTGCGTGTACAACTAGCCTTCCAGCCTCTGGATCAAGAGCATAATCACAAGTAGAAAGTGTTACGATTTCATCATTAGCCGTCAATTCCGTATCCGTTTTGTACAGTGATTTTTCTTGAATTTCCTTTAAGAACGATGCATATGCCGCATCATTTCCAAAATCCGTTTCAATGTAATAAAAGTCCGTTGTTGTCGTGTATACTGAAAAAACTTCAACGTCGTATCCTTCAAATAATGTATCGTAATATAATTTACGATGAGACATAAAAAAGTCTTCATCCAACATTTTTTTTAAACTACCAAACATAGAACCATCTTTCATACGATGGCCATATAAAATCGTATTTCGATTTTGAGATTTCACATCATTACGATGGTCCATAAAAATGCTTCCCGCTCTCATATCTTCACCTTTATAATTACGAAATAAATAGTAATCATTATCTTTTGCTTGAACGATTGGATAATTAATTTGTGTATCATCCATCGTAATCCATCCGACTATCTCTGGATTAATTTTCTGGAGATCCTGAAACTGTTTACGTACCTCTCCATTTTCTGATTTTTCTTCCATTGGACTTCTTTTATAAATATGTTGTGCCTCAGCCATTACTTTACGATTTTCATAATAATCCATGAAAATCCCGCCCAACTCATACATTGAATAGAAAAAGATTCCTAAAAACACAATTGTAAGTATGCGTTGAAAAAAAGAATTCTTTTTCCGTCCTTTCTTACTATTCAAATTATCACCTCAAAACGGATTATGCTCAGCCTTTAGATTCCCATAGGTACCATGTACAATCCGGTATCTTCATCCTGCTTTACAATGACATCTACACCATATATTGCTTTAACCATTTCTTCTGTTATTACATCATTAGGAATACCTTTCGTAATGATTTCTCCATCTTTCATAACGATAATATGGTCGCTATAACGAATGGCTTGATTAATATCATGTAATACCATTACAATCGTTAGTCCATGCACTTCATTTAACTCTTTCACTAACTCTAATATTTCTAACTGATAGTAAATATCTAAATATGTGGTCGGCTCATCTAAGAAGAGCATTGGTGTATTTTGAGCTAATGTCATCGCGATCCAAACTCGCTGCCTCTCTCCACCAGATAAAGCATAAATTGGCTTATCACGCTTACTTTGTAAATTCGTACATACTAGTGCACGCTCAATCGCTTCTCTATCTTCATCTGTTTGCGGAGAGAATATATTTTTATATGGCATACGCCCGAAGCTTATTAGCTTTTCCACTGTAATATCTGCTGGAGCCTCATTTTGTTGATGGACAACTGCTAGCTTTCTAGCAAACTCTTTCGGTTTATATTCACCAATCGCTTTCCCATCAAGTATTACTTCTCCACTGCTAGGAGCGTGGTTTCTAGACATGACACTAAGTAATGTTGATTTCCCACATCCATTCGGTCCAATGATTGTTGTAATTTTCCCAATTTCTATTTCACTACTAACAGACTTTAAACGATTTGTTACGTTATCGTATGAAAAGGTTACATTTTTAATTTCCATGAACTTTATCACTCTTTCTAAGCAAAAATATTAAGAATGGACCACCAATAACCGCCATAATTGTTGCTGCTGGAATTTCGTTAGGTGGCACAATTAACCTTCCAATTGTATCTGCCGTCAAAATTAATAACGCCCCTGCAAGCGCAGAAAATGGAATTAATACTTTATGGTCTGAACCGACTAATTGTCTTGAAATATGCGGAACTAGTAATCCTACAAAAGCAATAACACCTGCAATCGCTGTTGATACTGCCGCTAAGAGTACTGCAATGGCAGAAATAATAAGACGAACTCTCGTCACGTGCAAGCCTAAGTTTTTCGCAGTCTTATCTTGTAGCGATAATAAGTTACACCAAGCTCCTACGAACAGAGCAAGAATAAGACCAATCGTTCCATAAGTCACCATTATTTCTACATCGCCCCACGTCTTCATTGTTATATTAGAAGTCGTCGTTTGCTTAATACTCTTAATAAAATACCCACAAATCGTAACGAATGATTCATTTAATCCAGTAAACATTGCATTAATGGCAATACCAATTAAAATAATGCGAAGCGGGCTTAATCCTGATTTCCATGAAAACGAATAAACGAGATAACATGCAAGCGCACCACCTAAAAAGGCGAATACGGGTGTCCAGAAAAAGAATTGCGGAAACAACGTAATAATAACGAGTGTCATAAAACTTGCTCCTGAAGATATACCGATTACCCCAGCATCGGCGAGTGGATTTTTCATAACAGCTTGAAAAAGCACACCTGAAACAGCGAGAGCCGCTCCAGTGAACAACGCAATAATAATACGCGGGAAACGTAAATCTTTAATGACTTCAACATCTTCATTTCCACCTGTAAATATCCCTTGTACGAGTTCAACAATACCTACTTCTAAACTCCCTTTCATCGCTGACAATGATGTCATAACAATAAGCAATGCAGTAACAATGAGGAAACTCCAAGTTTTTTTATTCATTCTACTCTTCCTTTATATTAAAATGCATCACGGATACATCATTTTTTTCAATTCATCTAACGCTTCAATTGCTGCTAAATTGCCTGTCGTTCCAAATAAACGCTCTTCTAAATCGTAAACACGGTTATTTTTAACCGCAGCAAAGTGTTTCCAAATATCATTTGTTTTAAATTCTTTATCAAACATTTTTACAACTTCATCAGGCATACCATGAGCTGCTCGTAAAATAATATCTGGATCAGCTTTCTTTAAATACTCTGTATTAGAAGCTAAATATTCTACTTGTTCACCTTGCACAATATTTTTACCACCTAGTTGTTTCACTAAATCTCCAATATAAGAATGCTCTGTTGCTACTAAATAACTTCCCGGCACACCTAATAAAATAAGTACTGTCGGTTCTTTCTTTCCTTTTACTTCTTTTTGAATGCTAGCAACCTTTTTATCTAATTTAGTTACTACTGCTTCGGCCTGTTTTTCACGCCCATATTTCTTACCTAAATGGCTAATAGAACTTTGCATATTTTTCAAACTCGTTAAATCTAAAAAGTTTGCTTTCATACCCACACCATCAAAAACTGGCTTTAATTCATATTCAAGTGTTGTCACAGATAACACTTCTGAAGGCTTTAATGACTTTACCTTTTCCATATCTGGACTCATTGGATTCCCAACTTCAGGTAAACCTTTATATCGCTTCGGTAAAGTTTTAGAGCTTGTTGGAACGCCAACTAAATCTACTTCTAACGCATCCATAATTTCAGTAACAGCCACTGTTGTTGCAACAACGCGCTCTTTACTCTCACTCTTTACCTGCTTTGCTGTTTCTTTTTTTGGTGATGAGCACCCAGCTATACTCATTAACAAAATGATAGCCATTAGTACACTTGCAATTTTCTTCACTCTCAATCACCACTCCTTTCCATACAATATGAAACAAGTCTTGATGCACGCGAATATGCATCAAGACTCCAAAAATTACAATCTACCTGCTCTATATTTACGAACTAGTAAAGCAAGTGAACCTAGCAGTAACACCATATATAAACCAAGTTGTGCTGTATCTGCAGTTTTTGAGTTTTTCTCTTTTTTCGAATCATTTTTTGTATCTTCTTTTTTCTTCTGACCATCTGCATTTCGGTTAAAATCAGGAGTACCTACTGTTTTTACATTATCTACTTTCGGTGTAGTCACTGGATTTTTCGGTTCATTTTTCGGTTCCTCTTTAAGAGTTCCTAACGCGCCGATATTATTTGTATCAAATTGAATTTGCACATCGTAGAAATGATGGTAGTTCATCTCATCGATGTCTACCTTTACTTTTGCGTTTAATTTTTTAAATAGATCTTCTACTTCAAACTGTACTACTCGCGTATTTACATTTTTATCTTCGCTTACTACTTTCGCATCAGCGAATAGTTCATTGTTTTCCGTTTGGAATTTCGTAATCCACGCACTATTTTTCAGCGTCATCTCAATATATTTTTTACCATCTTTTACGATTAATTTCGCTGGATTTACAACATAGTCATTCATCTTTGAAATCTCATCTGTTTTATCTTTTAATACTTTAAATGTAATATCATATTGGCCATCTACTAAATTTTTCGGATCAACTATTACTTTCGGGTTATTATTTCCACCTTGGTTGTTGTTTCCGCCTTGGTTGTTGTTTCCGTCTTGGTTGTCGTTTCCGCCTTGGTTGTTGTTTCCGCCTTGGTTGTCGTTTCCGCCTTGGTTCCCTAAGGCTTTAATACTGTCTTGATCAAATACAAATTGAACATCATAAAAATGGTGATAATTCATTGAATCAATATCTACTTTTACTTTTGCATTTAATTTTTTAGACAAATCGTTTACTTCTACTTCTACTACTCTTGTATTTTGTTCTTTATTTTCACTTAACACTTTTGCATTAACGAAAGAACCATTTTTCTCAAATTCAAATTTCGTAATCCATGTACTATTTGTTAATGTAAACGATACGTATTTCTTACCATCTTTTACTTTTAATACACCTGGGCTTTTTGTGTATGTGTTCATCATTGAGATTTCATCTGTTTGATCTTTTAACACTTTAAAGCCAATTCTGTATTCACCATCTTTAAGAGCTTTTGGATCAATTGTTGTGTTATTATCTTGGTTATCATTTCCACCTTGGTTGTTGTTTTCACCTTGGTTGTTGTTTCCACCTTGGTTGTTGTTTCCACCTTGGTTGTCGTTTCCGCCTTGGTTGTTGTTTCCGCCTTGGCTATCTAACGGCTTAATGCTACCTTTATCAAATGCAAATTGAATATCGTAAAAATGGTGATAATTCATTGAATCGATATCTACTTTTACTTTTGCATTTAACTTTTTTGATAAATCTGATACTTCCACTTCCACTACGCGTGTATCAGCTTTTTTATCTTCACTTATTACATGTGCATCAACAAACGAACCATTTTTCTCAAATTCATATTTTGTAATCCAAGAACTGTTCGTTAACGTAAATGATACATACTTCTTACCATCTTTTACTTTTAGCACACCTGGACTTTTTGTATATGTGTTCATCATTGAAATTTCGTCTGTTTGATCTTTTAATGCTTTGAAATTGATGCTGTATTCACCATCTTTAATTGTTTCAGCATCTGGTTTTTTATTTTCATCTGGTTTTTCTGCTTCCGGTTTTTCTGCTTCCGGTTTTTCTGCTTCCGGTTTTTCTGCTTCCGGTTTTTCTGCTTCCGGTTTTTCTACTTCTGGTTTTTTCTCTTCATTTTTAATTTGTTCAAGTTTATCTTGTTCAAATAAAAGTTGTACATCATGCATTTGCTTATAATTTCTTGATGCCATTTCGATAAATACTTTTGTATTTAGTTTTTTAGATAAATCGTTTACTTCAAACTCTACTACTCTTGTATCTTTTTCCTTATCCTCACTCACTACTTTTGCATCAACAAATGCGCCATCTTTTTCCGTTTGGAAATTTTTAATTAATGAGCTACTTTTTAGTGTTACAATTGCTTTTTTCTTACCGTTTTCTACTTTTAATACTCCTGGATTTACCATGTAACTATTCATCTTAGATTCTTCATCTGTTTGATCTTTTAACACTTTAAATGGAATGCTGTACGCACCATCTGTAATTGTGTTAGAATTTGGTTGTTGATCTGGGTCAGGCTTTTGGTCGGGCTTCTGACCTGGATCGGTAGTTTCATTTGGATCTGGCTTATTAGCTGGGTCCTCTTTTTCATTTGGTTTTTCTACATGAATTGGTGTAATGCTATTTTGATCAAATGCAATACGAACGTCGTACTCATGATGATAATTTAAAAAATCAATATCTACTTTTACTTTTGCATTTAATACCTTCTCTACATCTTCTACATCAAATTCTACTACTCTTGTATCTTTTTCTTTATCTTCACTAATTACATTTGTCGCAACTAGCTTACCTGCTTTTTCTGTTTCAAATTTCGTAATCCATGAACTATTTGTTAATGTAAAGGATACTTTCTTTTTCCCATCCTTCACTTTTAAAGTTCCCGGACTTACTGAATATTGATTCATCATCGATTCTTCATCTGATGTATCTTTTAAAACTTTGAAGCCAATTGAATATTCACCGTCAGCCAACTTGGTAGCTGCTTGAACTGCAAGTGGTTGTAATGTTGATACGAATGTAAATATCATTAAAAACATAGCAACAATAATTTTTGTATACCTGTTCAATGGAACGACTCTCCCTTTTGAAAATTATTTAATACTGTTCCCATCAAATACAAAGCGAATATCATACGAAGCATTATAATTAATAATTGGAATATTAATTTTCACCTTGCCATTTAGTTTTTTTGACAAGTCAGCAACTTCAAATTCTACAACTCTAGTATTATCTTTTTTATTTTCACTTAACACGGTTGTTTCTACAAATTGACCATCTTTTTCTACTTGGAAACTTTTAATAGAAGCACTATCTTTCACTTTAAATGAAACATATTGTTTTCCATTTTTAACTGTTAATGTTGCTGGGCTTTCAAAATAACTATTCATTCTAGACGATTCATCTTTATCGCCTTTCCATACAGTAAAAGCAATATTATATTTTCCATCAGCTAGTTTTGTAGCAGCCTTTGCATCTTGTAAACCTAGTGTTGCGATAAATGTAAATAAAACAGCAAATACGGCAATAATCATTTTAAATTGTTTAAACATATATTCATCACCCTTCAAAAGATTTATTTACTCAATTTCACTTTACGAATTAAGAAAGCACCTGAAATAAGAATTAACGCTGCAAACAATCCAATACGTGCTTCATCGCCTGTTTTTGGGTTATCTGTTTTTTCAGCTTTTCCATTTTCATTTTTTGTTTCTTTATTCACTTCTTTAGCTGTTTTCTTACTCTCTACTTTTGTTTTCTCTTCTTTTACTTGTGTATCTGTTTTCGCTTGATCATTATTTTTTGTTGTAGCAGCTACGCCATTATCGCCACCTACAGCTTTTACATTTGCATCAAAAGCAAAACGAATTGTGTAGTGGTGGTCATAGTTTGCACTTGGTACAACAACATGAATTTTTACAGCTGCCGGTTTGGATAAATCATCTACTTTAAACTCTACTGTTCTTTTATCTGCCGATTCATCTTTACTAACAACTTTCGCATCAACAAAATTCCCGTTCTCTGGTGCTTTAAATTCTGTAATCCAAGCACTATGATTCATCGGAACTTGTACTCTCATCTCACCGTTTTTCACTATTAATTTTGCCGGCTTTTCAAAATAGTCATTTGCCATTGAAGCTGAATCATTTTCCGCTTTTTGAATTACGTAATTAATATCGTAAGTACCATCAGCTAGTTTTGCTGAAGCATTCCCGTATGGCATTACAAGAAAAGCTAGCATACATACGAACGTTATAATAAAAGCGGGTAATACAGAAACCTTTTTCATTTTTCTTGTTTCCTCCTTGGCTATCTTTCATTTCACTTTTTATGAAAATGATAATTATTCTCAATTCATAAGAAAAAAATAATCTCTTCTACCTATTATTTAATTAGCATTCTTTTATGTAACATAAGCGTTATTGATTATCATTCTCATTGGATATTAAAAATAATATCTCACCCTATTCCTTATACGAAGGCATAGAAACTGAGAAAAAATTATAAAACGTATTTATTGATTATCATTCTCAATATAAGTCGAAAAAAATAAACTTTCTCTTCTCCTCTTCTTTCACCTCTTCCCATAACAACACTATAGTTATAGAAACCCCGTTTCCCTCACTTCCCTTCCAATATTTCCACAACTAAGTCAATCTTAGCCTACTCATAAATTTTTTGTCAACTATATTACGTATAAAATTTTTAATATCTAAATTTCTCTATATACGGCTTTTTTTACAAAAAAAGAGACTTTCTATTATAGAAAGCCTCTTTTCTCTATTTTTCTACAGCAATTTCCTGCTTTTGAAACTTAGAAACTATATAACCAAATCCTATACCGATTATGCCTGGAACTAACCAACCAATTCCTACACTATATAATGGAATCTTATCTAAAATAGGTGCTAGCGCTGCAATTTGAAGGTTTGCATTGTGTAACCCATCAAAGAAACTTATTGCAAATGCTCCTACAATCCCGCCCACATACATCGCTAATGGAAGACGAACGTAGTTTTCAACAAGTGATAATACGATAAGTACGATTCCAATTGGATAAATTGCGATTAAGATTGGTAATGCTAATGCATTTAACTGAGTTAACCCAAGGTTTGCTACCATAAATGCTAATACACAGAAAATGAAAACGACTTTTTGATAAGAAAGCTTTGGTAATAAAGAAGAGAAGTAATCACCACAAGCTGCAACAATACCTACAGAAGTTGTTAAACATGCTGCTGTAATTGCGATCCCTAGTAATAAAGTTCCGTAGCTACCAAATAAATGATTCACGACATTTGTTAAAATAATTCCTCCGTTTGCGCCCATTCCAAGTGACACACTAGAAGCTCCAAGATAAGCAAGTGCTAAATACACAAGTAGTAGACCAAGCGCTGCAATAAATCCTGCAAAGATTGTTACTTTTGCAATGCTGTTTTTATTTGTAATGCCTTTTTCTTTTAACGCATGAATTACAACATTTCCGAATACCAGTGCTGCAAGTCCATCTAAAGTTAAATATCCATCAATAAATCCTTTAAAAAGAGGGGCACTATACGCTTCTGTCGGTGCACCAAATTCTCCAATTGGTGTAATAAGTGCTTTACCTACAATAATTGCAATAACAGCTAATAATATTGGAGTTAGCACTTTACCAATACGACCCACTAATTTCGATGGGTTTAAAGCTAAATAGAAAGTGACAGCAAAGAAAATGAATGTAAAGATAACAAGTGGATACGATTGACCAGCTATCTCACTTGGTAAAAACGGTGCGACACTCATTTCATAAGCAACAGTTCCTGTACGTGGCACACTTACGAATACGCCTAAACATAAATAAATTGCAGTGATAAAAACAAGTGCGAATATAGGATGTACACGTCCTGCTAGCTCATTAATATCTCCCTTTAAAGCTATAACAATTACTCCTAATAAAGGTAGTCCAACGCCTGTTACGATAAAACCAAACAACGCAATCCATACATCTGTTCCAGCGCCTTGTCCTAATGCTGGTGGAAAAATCATATTACCCGCACCGAAAAATAGTGCAAATAACATTAAACTTATTGCAAACATCTCAGAAAACTTTAAAGATGATTTCATTTTTACTAACCTCCTAAAATAATAAATTAACAAAATATTCTGAATTAAAATCCGTCACATATCCTCTTTCAAGCATACTTCCCCGTAAAAGAACGCAAAAAACACCCGTCCCTAATAAAGGGACGAGTGTTGAAATCGTGGTTCCACCCTTATTCTAATAAAATGAATTTATAACGAAATAAGCTCATTTTATAGCTCGTGTAAATTGATAACGGTTTTATCCGCCAAGAATTACAATGCATCATGTATGCAGTTCACTCTTGAAGTTTAGAGGTGGTAAGCTTGTCTTTTCGTATTAGGAAGCTCACAGCCTAAGGCTTCCCTCTCTGAGAATCGTAAAATACAACTCATGTCCTCATCATTACTTTTATAAAATATCTTGTCGAAACTTGTTGTTTTTTATTATATGGGCTATTTTTTAAAAAATCAATAGTTTTATTTTTTCTGACAAAAAAATATAGGGAGAAAATTTTTCCTCCCTATAACTGCCCTATTAAAATTTCTAACTCTTCAGCTGTAACGCTCCGCCACTTTCCAACTTCAAGCTCATTTAGCTCTATATTCATAATGCGTACTCGCTTTAGCTTTATTACAGTAAATCCGAAAGCACGACTCATTCTACGAATTTGCCTGTTCATTCCTTGCGTTAAAACGATACGAAATGTTGATTGATCGACTCTTGTCACTTTGCACGGCTTCGTCATTCCATCTTTAATCTTTACACCGCGGGACATCTCATCAATAAACCAGTCCGTAAAAGGTTTATCGACTGTGACAACATATTCTTTCTCGTGCTCATGATCACCATGTAAAATTTGATTCGCAATGCCGCCGTCATTCGTTAATAAAATAAGTCCTTCTGATGCTTTATCTAATCGCCCAACTGGAAAGATTCGCTCTGGGTAATTGATATAATCAATAATATTATCTTCAATATGATCGGCTGCTGTACAAGTAATTCCGACTGGTTTATGAAATGCGATATACACTTTTTCTTTCTCTTCTTTTACAATAACTTGCCCATCAATCGTTACCCTATCACCATCGCTTACGAGTGCACCGTGCGTACATATTTCGCCGTTAATAGCCACGCGTCCAGCTTTAATGAGACGATCTGTTTCACGTCTGGAGCATAATTTTGCTTCGCTTATGTATTGGTTGATTTTCATGTTCTATTCCTTTTCACATATATTAAAAGCGTCAATCTATGGCAATATCATTCTGCCACGATTGACGCTTTTTCACTTCGCAAAAACAACTAAATAAATAACCCCAATCACCAAAAATATTCCACAACAAGCTAACAATACTTTTGCAAGTTTGTCCATAAACATATAATGGTTTCCCCTTTGTTTCGTTGTTTTCTATTTTAATTCGACAACTGTTACGCCTAGGCCTCCCTCGCCCATGTCACCGTAACGGAAGGTTTTTACACCGCGATGCTTCTTCAAGTAATCTTGTACACCTTGGCGAAGTGCTCCTGTCCCTTTACCGTGAATGATTGATACGCGAGGATAGCTTGCAAGCTGGGCATCGTCTAAGTATTTCTCAACGCGCGCCATTGCATTTTCAAATCGTTCACCACGAAGATCAAGTTCTAATGAAACGTGATAGTCTCTACCTTTTACCGTTGCAACTGCTTTTTTCTCTGTTTGCTTCGGTGTGTTAATGTATTCCATATTAGATTCTTTCACTTTCATCTTCAGAATACCGATTTGTACGCTCCACTCTGTATCGCTTACTTTTTCAAGTAGTTGACCTTTTTGACCGAACGTTAATACTTTCACTTCATCACCTGCACGTAACTGTTGTTTCGGTGCAGTATTTTTCACATTTACTTTTTGTTTCTTAACAAGCTTTGGCGCTGCGCCTTCTAGACGACTCTTCGCTTCAATTAGCTCGTGGTCTTTCACATTTGCAAGCTGTGCTTTACGCAATTGACGAAGTTCTTGAATAATGCCTTCTGCTTCTTTCTTTGCAGCTTCGACTTTTTCTTCTCCTTCTTTTTGCGCTTTTAATAATCGTTCATCACGATCTTCGTTAAATTCAATGATTTGACGTTGTAATTCACGATGCAGTTTTTCAGATTGTTTGCGAAGCGCTTCTGCTTCGTTCCAGTCACGCTCTGCGTTCTTCTGGCTTTCTTCTAACTTCGCAATCATATTTTCAATTTTATTCGTATCTGTACTAATGTGATTGCGTGCTTGCTCAATAACGCGATCAGATAATCCAAGACGTTTCGAAATTTCAAAGGCATTACTACGGCCTGGTACACCGATTAATAATTTATAAGTTGGACTTAATGTATTTACATCAAACTCAACACTCGCATTAATAACTTGCTCACGGTTATATCCGTATGCTTTTAATTCTGGATAATGCGTCGTTGCAACAACGCGAGCACCGCGATTACATACTTCATCTAAAATTGAAATGGCAAGTGCAGCCCCTTCCTGTGGGTCTGTTCCAGCACCTAATTCATCGAATAAAACTAAGCTTTCAAAATCAGCTTTTTCTAAAATATCAACGATGTTCACCATATGTGAGGAGAACGTACTTAAACTCTGTTCAATCGATTGCTCATCACCGATATCAGCAAAGATATTTTTGAATACACAAATCTCTGACTCATCCATTACTGGAATGTGAAGGCCAGATTGTGCCATTAACACACAAATACCAACTGTTTTCAGCGTAACTGTTTTACCACCTGTATTCGGTCCTGTAATAACAATTGTCGTGAAATCTTTCCCTAACATAATGTTATTTGGCACGATTATTTCTGGATCGATAAGCGGATGGCGTGCTTGTCTTAAGTCCATGTAACGCTCGTTATTTACAATCGGCTTTGTCGCTTTAATTCGCTTCGCATAAAAAGCTTTCGCAAAGATGAAATCAAGATTTGCAACTACTTCTACGTTTGATAAAACGATATCCGCTTCTACTGCCACTTCTTCTGTTAACATTAATAAGATGCGTTCGATTTCTTGTTTTTCTTTCACACGTGCTTCTTGCAGTGCATTATTTAATTCTACAATGACTTGTGGCTCAATAAATAACGTTTGTCCAGAAGCCGATTGATCGTGAACAATACCACCATATACGCCGCGATATTCTTGTTTTACTGGGATTACGTAACGTTCGTTACGAATCGTTACAATCGAATCAGACAGCATCTTTTGCGCGTTTGAAGAGCGCGTCATATTTTCTAACTTTTCACGAATACGACTTTCCGCAGTACGAATTTGAGTACGAATACCACGCAGTTTATCACTTGCGCTATCGACTACTTCACCGCCGTCACCGATGCAATTTGTAATTTTCTTTTCTAAATCATATAAAGATACAATTTGAGCGACGTGAGTTTCTAAAATCGGAAGCTCGACACCGTTATCAGCCATATCTTCAATGAAGCGTTTCATATTACGACTACCATACATCGTATTTGCAATATCAAGTAATTCATTTGGACTTAACATACTCCCAATTTTTGCACGCTTCACATTTGAGCGAATATCCGTAATACCACCTAATGGTGCACTACCTTTTAAACGAATAACTTTCGCTGCTTCATCCGTTGTATCTTGCATTTCTACAATTTCTTCAAAATCAGTGCTCGGCACTAAATGCTTCACTTTGTCACGACCAAGTGAAGATGCTGTATGTTCAAGTAATTGTTCTTTTACTTTATTGTATTCTAATACACGCAACGTTCTTTCTAACATGTTGCAGGTCCCCCTTGTATTACTTATTACGTTTAATATAGTCTAATAAACGTTCAATATCCCACGTGTTAATCACGTTATCTTTTTGAATCCAACCTTTACGTGCTGCTGCTACACCTGTTTCCATATCTTCTAACATTTCAAGCGTATGAGCATCCGTATTAATCGCTACTTTCACACCAGCATCTTGTGCTTGTTTTAATAATTTCGCGCTTAAATCTAGACGGTTCGGATTCGCATTTAATTCTAAAACTGTATTTGTCTCTTTTGCTAGTTCAATTAATAAATCTGTATCTACATCATAACCCTCACGACGCCCGAGAAGACGTCCTGTAGGATGGGCAATCATTGTGACATGTTTATTCTCAAGTGCAGTACGTAGACGCTTCATAATCGTTTCACGGTCTTGTGAGAAGCTAGAGTGAATCGCTCCAATGACATAATCTAATTCTGCTAATACTTCATCATCAAAATCAAGCGAGGCATCTGGTAAAATGTCCATTTCAATTCCGCGTAAAATTGTAATGTCTGGATACTTTTCATTCATACGTTCAATTTCTTTCGCTTGCTCACGAAGACGCTCTTTCGTTAAACCGTTCGCCACTTTTAAGTATTGCGAGTGATCAGTAATCGCCATAAACTTATATCCACGAGCACGGCACGCTTGTACCATTTCTTCAATAGAAAAAGCACCGTCACTCCAAGTTGTATGCATATGTAAATCACCTTGTATATCGGAAAACTGAATTAAGTTCGGATACTCTTTAATTAATTCAATTTCTTTTCCATCTTCACGCACTTCTGGCGGAATAAATGGCAAACCGAAATGAGCAAAGAAGTCTTCTTCAGTCTCAAATGTTTTCACTTCACCTGTTTCCAAGTTCTCTACACCGTACTCACTAATTTTCTCGCCTTTATCTTTTGCGATTTGACGCATTTTTACGTTATGATCTTTTGATCCTGTGAAATGGTGAAGAGTTGTAATAAACTCTTCTGGTTTTACTAAACGGAAATCAATTGAAATATCATATTCATATTGCAGACGGACAGAAACTTTCGTATCTCCACTTGCTATTACTTCAATCATATTATCAAATTGTAGTAAATGCTCACGTACCGCTGCTGGTTCTGTCGTTGCAATGATAAAATCTAAATCTTTCACTGTTTCACGAACACGGCGCAAACTACCAGCGCGAGAGAAACGAATTACTTCAGCAATATTCGACAATTTCTCCTCTATTTCCCCGGCAATAGGCAATACCATCGCAATTGGTAAACGCTCTGGACGAGAGCCTACTTGATCGATTGCTTCTAATATTTTCTCTTCTGTCTTCTTACCGAAACCAGCTAAAGCTTGTACTTTATTTTCCTCACAAGCAGCTTTTAACGTCTCCATATCAATAACGCCTAGCTCTTTATATAACTTAGCCACCTTTTTACCACCAAGACCTGGTAGTTTTAATAACGGCAATAAGCTACTTGGTACTTCTTTTTCAAGTTCTTGTAATACTTCAGATGTTCCCGATTCTATATATTCTTGTATAACGGCTGCTGTTCCTTTTCCGATTCCTGGAATCTTTGTGAAATCTTCAATTTCAGAAAGACTACGATCGTCACTTTCTAATGCTGCTGCCGCTTTACGAAATGCAGATATTTTAAATGGATTCGCACCCTTTAGTTCCATAAAAAGCCCGATTGTCTCTAATAATTTGATCACTTGTTTTTTATTTACTTTCATCATTGCCCCGCCTTTCTTTCATAGAAAAAAACTTCTCTTTCCGAAAAAAGAGAAGTTATACTCTGCTACCTGTCTGCCATAGTTCCTTCACCTTTTCAGATAGAATCGGTGTATCGTCTACAATTATTTTGCTAATTGATGATTTTTGTAATGGTGTTTGTACTTGTTCAATCGGAAGAATATTTCCAATGATAATTAAGACAAACAAAATAATATATACTTCTAAAAATCCGAGGATTGCCCCCGCAAACGCATTTACTTGCTTTAAAACCGGTATTTCTGCAAACATATTTAACAAATTACCAAGTAATGAAAGTGCAATTTTAGTGATAATAAACAATATGATAAACGCAAGCGCTTGATAAAATACTGTCTCAATATTATTTGCATCAATCCATTCTGGAACAGATACGTTTTTATCAAATGGATACGGAATAAATTTCGCAAGTGCTGGCGCTAAATCTTTACAGTACCAGTATGCAACAAGGTATGCGATAATAAAGCTTGTTAACTTTACAAGTTGCAGAATAAACCCTCTGCGTAAGCCGAGGAAAAATCCCATAACAAGCAGTAAAATGATAATAATATCAATCATGTTATTCCATTCCTTTTTTTGTCATACTTTCTTTCAATTTCTCATGTTCTTCTTTTAATTTTATGTAATCGTGTATGACGTTTACCGCCGTCAATACCGCTAGTCTACTCGTGTCAAGCGAAGGATTCTTGGCATTGAGTTCGCGCATTTTATCATCCACAATCGCTGCTACCATGCGGATATGACTTGTACTTTCATCGCCAACAACTGAATATTGCTGACCATAGATTTCTACATTAATTCGACTTTTCTTTCCCTTTTGTTGTGACAACTCACCGGCCTCCAATCACGTACAGAATCCTAAAGTTTATCATACCATGAACCTTCATAATATGGAAACAGAAAGAACAATCCGATATGATAAAAATAACAATATAAAAAAAGGGGCGACCATTATGTCAAATTCTATCGTAATTCAAACAAATTCTACAGTAATTGAAGACATGAAACAACAATATAAACATTCGCTTAGCCCAAAAACTCCGCAAGGCGGGATCTTCATGGCAAAGGTACCATCTTGCACGATTACAGCGTATAAATCTGGAAAAGTAATGTTCCAAGGAGGCCGCGCTGAAGCAGAAGCTTCTCGTTGGCAAACTGTCTCTCAAACACCGAAAACAGCTGTAAAAAAATCTGTCGATTCCCATCGTTATGCGCCTCCTGCTTCCATCGGTACAATGTCTATTGTAGGGTCTGATGAAGTTGGTACGGGAGATTTCTTTGGACCGATGACAGTCGTTGCTGTATATGTGGATGCAAAGCAAATTCCACTACTAAAAGAACTTGGTGTAAAAGACTCTAAAAACTTAAATGACGATCAAATTACTGCCATTGCGAAACAACTTCTACACGTTGTTCCTTATAGCTCTCTTGTCCTTCATAACGAAAAATATAACGAGCTATTTGATAAAGGAAACAACCAAGGTAAGTTAAAAGCCTTGCTACACAATAAAGCTATTACAAACTTATTAGCTAAAATGGCACCTACAAAACCTGAAGGCGTCTTAATCGACCAATTCACACAACCTGATACATACTACAAATATTTAGCAAAACAAAAACAGGTACAGCGTGAAAATGTTTATTTCGCAACGAAAGGCGAAAGCGTCCATTTAGCTGTAGCCGCTGCCTCCATTTTAGCTCGTTACTCATTCGTAAAACAATTTGATGAACTAAGTAAAAAAGCTGGTATGCCGCTGCCAAAAGGTGCCGGTAAACAAGTTGATATCGCCGCTGCTAAATTAATTCAAAAGCTTGGTAAAGAACGATTACCTGAGTTTGTGAAACTGCATTTCGCTAATACGGAGAAGGCGCTTCGCTTATTAAGATAGTATCGACAAAAACAGGAGCCTACAAACTCCTGTTTTTTGTTTCACCCTACTATTGTCCTTATAGTTTTGTTACAATTATAATATACAGATTATTCTAACATAGGAGGGGATCCCCATTGCTACTTCTACAAATGATTCTAAATATTTTACTAGGCGATCCACACGAAAGGCAGTTTGAAATTAGGGAAAATATTCAGCTACTAAGTGAACAACGAGCGTTCAACGATCTAATAGAGCGTTATGGTCGCTCTTTCTTATTAAACTTTCGGATTCGAAGATTTATCGGGAAACACGATGCTCGCTCGTTAATACATAATCCAGCAAAACTACAACACTTCTGTGAGGAACTTGAATGTATGATTAGAAAAAGGAGGTTTTTCATATGAACGCTGTAAAAGTTAAAAAGATATTATATGTTTTCGTACACCTCGTAGGCCCACTTTCTTACTTCACTATTTCTACCATTTGAGGAGCTTTTTTCACTACTAAATCCACATTCGAAAATATATCTGATAATCTTGGCGTGATGGCCATCTATTACGTGTTCATGAGTTTACTGTGGTTTTTCTATTTAGATCGATTAGGCAAAGACATAAATAAGATTACAAAAGAAATTAACGATAAGAAGATGTAATACATGAAAAAAGGAGAGTCGCCAAGACTCTCCTTTTTTATGTTAGCTTCGTTTCTGCTTCTTATTTGATGAAGGTACTTTATGTGAACCTGTTTCATGTGTCGTCGTTCCTTGTCCTTCTACTTCTGGAGAACCTAGGCCCGATCTTGAATGATCTTTTTTCACTTTTTTACTCATTTATATTCACCCCTTCGCGTTACTTTTTGCTACAGGGTAATAAACTATGCAAAAGAAAAAGCGAGAGGAAATCCTCTCGCTTTTTTCACATTTTAGAACTCAGAAGAACCTGGAGTTCTTGGGAATGGAATTACGTCACGGATGTTAGCCATGCCAGTGATGTACATTAGGAAGCGCTCGAAACCTAGACCGAATCCAGCGTGTTTTGTACCGCCGTATTTTCTAAGTTCTAAGTACCACCAGTAATCCTCTTCGTTCATACCTAATTCTTTAATTCTGTCTACTAAAACGTCCATTCTTTCTTCACGTTGGCTTCCGCCGATTAATTCGCCGATGCCAGGAACTAGAAGGTCAGTAGCAGCTACTGTTTTACCGTCTTCATTTAAACGCATGTAGAATGCTTTAATGTCTTTCGGATAGTCAGTTACGAATACAGGGCGTTTGAAGATTTCTTCTGATAAGTATCTTTCGTGCTCTGTTTGTAAGTCAATTCCCCATTCTACTGGGTATTTGAAATCAGCACCTGATTCTTGAAGCACTTTAATTGCTTCTGTATAAGTGATGCGACCGAAGTCAGAGTTAATTACGTTGTTCATGCGCTCAAGAACTGTTTTATCAACGAAGCTGTTGAAGAATTCCATTTCTTCTGGTGCATGCTCTAATACGTATTTCATTGCATATTTCAGCATATCTTCTGTAAGGTTCATTACGTCCCCTAGTTCAGCGAATGCAATCTCAGGCTCAACCATCCAGAACTCAGCAGCGTGGCGAGTTGTGTTTGAGTTTTCCGCACGGAATGTAGGTCCGAATGTGTATACATCACGGAATGCTAATGCATAAGCTTCAGCGTTCAGCTGTCCACTTACTGTTAAGTTTGTTTCTTTACCGAAGAAGTCTTTTGACTCATCAACTTTTCCGTCTTCACCTTTTGGTAGGTTATTTAAATCTTGCGTTGTTACGCGGAACATTTCGCCAGCACCTTCTGTATCACTACCAGTGATGATAGGTGTATGAACATGTACGAATCCACGCTCTTGGAAGAATTGGTGAATCGCAAATGCTGCGATAGAACGTACGCGGAACGTTGCAGAGAATGCATTTGTTCTTGGACGTAAGTGAGCGATTGTACGTAAGTATTCAAATGTATGACGCTTCTTTTGAAGTGGGTAATCAGAATCTGATAAGCCCTCGATATCAATTTTTTCTGCTTTAATTTCAAATGGTTGCTTCGCTCCAGGCGTTGCAATTACTTTACCTTCTACTTTAACTGAAGAGCTAAGTGGAAGTTTTGCAATTTCTTTGAAGTTCTCTAATTCTGTATCGAAAACGATTTGAACGCTTTTGAAGAAGCTACCGTCGTTTAATTCGATGAAACCAAATGCTTTTGAATCACGTAAGTTACGAATCCACCCTGATACTTGTACTGTTTGATCTGCATACTTTTCTGTATCTCTATACAGACTTTTTACTAATGTGTTTTCCATAGTGAAATTCTCCTTTGCTCATATATTTAAATACAAAAAAACCTTTCATCCATAAAGGGACGAAAGGTTAAACTTCGCGGTACCACCCAATTTGTCATAAAGACCAACTTTAACTCGTATGTAATACATACTTCCCGGTTTGTAACAGGCCGGATTCCCGTCTAAGTCTACTCTTGAATACAAGATTCAATTTCGGTTAGCAACTCCAAGGTGTTCTTCACATATACCGCCTCATCAGGCTCTCACCGTCCCTGACTCGCTTTGGATTATAGTATATACTACTTTTCCTTATCATCGTCTTTCATTTTGTTAAACTAAAATTAATGTACTACATTCGAGAGAAAGATGCAAGGTGTCGGAAAATATATGAGCGATTTTTGTAATATATCGACTTACCGACAGTGTCCGACAACTAACCCAATAAAAAAATTGCCGGAATATATCCGGCAATTTTCTAATTACTTACGTAACTCCGCACCGAATTTCTCTTCTACCGTTGTTAGTACACGGTTATGTGCTTCTGTTACTTCTTCGTCTGTTAATGTACGTTCTGCATCGAAGTAAGTCATAGAGAATGCAAGTGATTTCTTGCCTTCTTCCATTTTTTCACCTTCGTATAAGTCGAATAGTGTTACGTCTTTCAGAAGTTCTCCGCCAGCTTCAGCAATGACTTGCTTCATTTCACCAGCTTTTGTTTCTTTTGTTACTACAACAGCCATGTCACGTGTCATAGATGGGAAACGTGGAATTGCTGCGTAGTAAGTTTCTTCAGCGTCTGCACCGAATACTTTTACAAGAGATAATTCAAATACGAATGTATTTTTCACATCTAATTGTTTTTCTGCTTCTGGGTGCAATTGACCGATGAAACCAATTACTTCGCCATCTAATACGATGTCAGCTGTACGGCCTGGGTGCATACCTTCGCGTTTTGCTGGTGCATATGTGATTTGGTTTGCAACGCCAAGTACGTCGAATAGTCCTTCTAGTACACCTTTCACAACGAAGAAGTCTACTACTTTCTTCTCACCTTGCCATGCATGGTGAAGAGCAAGACCTGTCATAACACCTGCAAGATGTTGTTCTTCTTTCGGAAGTTCTCCTTCTTCTGTCGGTAAGAAGATAGAACCTACTTCGTATAAAGCAACGCTGTCGTTTTTACGAGCGACATTGTATGAAACTGCTTCTAGTAATTGCGGTACTAAGCTTAAACGAAGTTGGCTACGTTCTTCACTCATTGGAAGCGCAAGACCTACAGGCGCCTTTTCGTTTGGCTCAACCATATATTGTTTCGCTTTGTCAGCGCTTGTTAATGAATACGTGATTGCTTCATATAAACCAGCACCCTCTAAGAAGCGGCGTACTTTACGACGTTTCGTTTGTGCTGATGTTAATTTACCACGAGTCATCGTTCCAGAAGGTAATGTAACTGGAATGTGGTCATAACCGTATAGACGGCCCACTTCTTCTACTAAGTCTTCTGAAATTGTAATATCAGGACGACGTGCTGGTACATTCACGTGGAATGTTCCTTCTACTTCTGTGAATGGGAATTTCAAGTTTGTGAACATTGTACCCATTTCACTCGCAGAAATATTTGTACCTAATACACGGTTTACTTTTTCAGCAGTAACAGATACTGTACGCTCTTGTACTTGTAAGTTGTCAGCTTCTACTACACCTTCAAGTGCTTCACCGCCAGCATATTTCGCCATTAAAGCAGCTGCGTGTTGAATTGCTTCAAATGTACGTGTTGGGTCGATTCCTTTTTCGAAACGTGCACTTGATTCACTACGAAGACCTAAGTCTTTTGATGTACGACGTACTGTTTGACCTGCAAAATATGCAGACTCAATTAGAACGTTTACTGTCTCATTTGTAACTTCAGAATCCGCCCCGCCCATTACACCAGCAACAGCTAAAGCTTTCGTGCCGTTTGTAATTACAAGGTGGTGGCTTTGTAATGTACGCTCTTGATCATCTAACGTTTCAATTTTTTCGCCTTCTTTTGCAAGACGAACAACGATTTCTTTTGAACCTAATTTATCGTAATCGAATGCATGTAACGGTTGACCGTATTCCATTAAAATGTAGTTTGTAATATCAACTACGTTGCTAATTGGACGAATGCCAGCTGCCATAAGACGAGTTTGCATCCACATTGGTGATGGACCAATCTTTACGTTTTTAACCATTTTTGCAATGTATAATGGGTTTTCTTCTTTCGCTTCTACACTTACAGAAATATAATCAGAAGTTTTTTCTGCTGTTTCTTGTAAGTCGATAGCTGGAAGCTTTACTTCGCGGCCATAAATAGCAGCTACTTCGTAAGCAACACCTAACATGTTTAAGCAATCTGCACGGTTTGGTGTTAAGCCAAGCTCAAGTACTTCATCGTGTAAGTTTAAAATTTCAAGTGCATCTGCACCAACTTCAGCGTCACTTGGGAAGATGAAGATACCATCTGCGTATTCTTTTGAAACTAACTTTCCATCAATACCAAGCTCTTGAAGAGCACAAACCATACCGTGAGAAGCTTCACCGCGTAGTTTTGCTTTTTTGATTTTGAAGTTACCAGGAAGTACAGCTCCAACTTTTGCAACTGGTACTTTTAAACCTTTTGCAATGTTAGCAGCTCCACAAATAATTTGAACTGGCTCTTCTTCACCGATATCGATTAAGCATTTGCTTAATTTATCAGCTTCTGGGTGTTTTTCACATTCTAATACGTGACCAACTACAACACCTTTTACACCTTTATTTAATACTTCAACGCCTTCTACTTCAATACCACTTTTCGTGATTTTGTCTGCTAGTTCTTGTGCTGTTACATCTTTAATATCTACATACTCTTGTAACCAACGATATGATACGAACATACTTATCCTCCCCTTCCCTTACGCTCGTTTGAATTGTTGTAAGAAACGTACATCATTTGTATAGAAATGACGAATGTCATCTACTCCGTATTTCAACATTGCGATACGCTCTGCGCCCATACCGAATGCGAAACCTTGATATTCTTTTGAATCATAACCAGCCATTTCAAGTACGTTCGGGTGAACCATACCTGCGCCTAGAATTTCAATCCAGCCAGTTCCTTTACAAGTGCCGCAGCCTTTGCCATGACACATCATACAAGAAATATCCATCTCTACAGATGGCTCTGTGAATGGGAAGAAACTTGGACGAAGACGGATTTCACGATCTTCACCGAACATCTTTTTCACGAATACTTGCAGTGTACCTTTTAAGTCACTCATACGAATGTTTTTATCAATTACAAGACCTTCAATTTGCATGAACTGATGTGAATGCGTCGCATCGTCGTCATCACGGCGATACACTTTACCAGGACAAATAATTTTAATTGGGCCTTTTTCTTTATTATTTTCCATCGTACGTGCTTGCACAGAAGATGTATGTGTACGTAGTAACGTTTCTTCTGTGATGTAGAATGTATCTTGCATATCACGCGCTGGGTGATCTTTCGGTAAGTTTAGTGCTTCGAAGTTGTAGTAGTCTTTTTCTACTTCTGTTCCTTCAGCTACTTCATAACCCATACCGATGAATACATCTTCAATTTGCTCAACAACAGCCGTTAACGGATGGTGACAACCTGTTTCAACAGGACGACCTGGCAATGTAACATCAATTGTTTCAGTAGCTAATTTCGCTTCAATTACTGCTTTTTCTAAGTTACTAATTTTGTCGTCTAGACGCGTTTGAATCGCTTCACGTACTTCATTTACTAATGCTCCCATACGTGGACGCTCTTCTGCTGATAATTTTCCCATGCCGCGTAATACTTCTGTAATTGGACCTTTTTTTCCTAAATACGCTACGCGTACGTCGTTTAAGCCTTTCAGCTCTTTCGCTTCTTCAATAAGCTCTAACGCTTTTTGCTTTAGCTCTTTTAAACGTGCTTCCATTTTGGAACCCTCCTAATTTTAAAAATAAAAAAACCTCGCTCCCAAAAAGGGACGAGGTAAATTCGCGGTACCACCCTAAATTGACAGAACATGTCTGCCCACTCATTAGTTATAACGATCAATTCTGACCGGAACGCCTTTACATATACATGGTCCTGGCGTCAACTCCAGAGGTGAATTCACTTTCGTCTACCATAAGAATGCTTTCAGTCTACGACATTCTCTCCCTATATGGCGATTTTGTAAGCTACTCTTCTCTATCAACGTTTTTCGTTATTTAACTTTTAATATAATGTACTTCAACTTATTATAAGAAGTTTTTTATTTGTTCGCAACCGGGCTTTGCAAATAATACGTTAAAATCCCTGCTGCAACCGCAACATTTAATGATTCTGCCCCGCCGTAAATCGGAATATACAAGTTTTGATCCGTTTTTGCAAGAATTTCTCGGCGTACGCCATTTCCTTCATTTCCTACAATTAATGCAAAACTGCCAGCCGGCGTTACTTCACCATACGGAACTCCATTTTCAAGAGCTGTTCCATATACAGGAACGTTATTTTCTTTTAACTTGTCTACCCATTCTTCTAAGTTCCCTTTTACAATTGGTAAGTGGAAAATAGAGCCTTGTGTAGAGCGGAGTACTTTACTATTGTAAACATCAACACAACCTTCTCCAAGCACAACGGCGTGAATACCAGCTGCATCAGCTGTACGAATAATTGTTCCTAAATTACCTGGGTCTTGCAGGCCATCTAATAAAAGGAATTTCCCATCAGTAAGAGCTACTTCTTTCTCATGCTTCTCACAAACAGCAAATACACCTTGCGTCGTTTCTGTTTCACGAAGTATTTTTACAATCGCCTCAGGTACGATGTACATTTCCACATCATTAACTGTCCAATCTTTCGGAAGGTCTGTCTGATCTGAAACGATAAGTTCTGTTACAATTCCTGTCTTCAAAGCTTCCTCGACTAAGTGGAATCCTTCTACAAAAAATAAACCTTTTTTATCGCGTTCTTTTTTCGTTTGCAGCTTTTTCCACTGCTTTACACGCGGATTTTGTACTGAATCAATGTTTTTCATAATATGTATTTCCCTCTCTTCTTGTCTTATCATTATAGCCTATTTTTCATACATATTTACATAAAAAAGAACAAAAACTAACGTCAGTTTCAATTCTGAAGAAGAGGTGAAAGCAATGAGTTTTAATTTACGCGGTGCCGTATTAGCGAATGTATCTGGAAATTCACAAGATCAATTACAAGAAACAATCGTCGATGCAATTCAAAGCGGTGAAGAAAAAATGCTTCCAGGTCTTGGCGTTTTATTTGAAGTCATTTGGAAAAACGCTGATGAAAATGAAAAGCACGAAATGTTAGAAACACTAGAGCAAGGATTAAAAAAATAAGCAATTTGAAAATCACCTTTGCATAAGCTAAGGTGATTTTTTTGCAGAAAAATTTTTTCTTCTCCTAAACATTTCTACTTTACTAACGAACTATGATGGAGTACAATGTTCAAAATACATTTAAACCGATCGATTTTTCTTCATATACACCATAAGATAAAAGGAGTGAATGTTTTATGCACCGTATTACGCTTGAACAAATTTTTAAACACCACATTACACAAAAATACGTAAACCGTTCTGGAATGGTCCACGCGATCGCTGTCGCTTACCATGCGTTTCACCTAGCCAAAAAGCATCACGCCTCAGTCGATGCTGCCACAAAAGCTGGCTTCCTTCATGATATCGGACATCATACGTGGTACACAGGCGGCGAATGGGATTATGACTTATATAAAAAGAATGATATCCATGCAATTAAAGGCGCTGAAAGAGCACATAAATTACTTATTAGATTAGGAGAACATCCAAAACTAGCAAAAGAAATTTCTATTGCAATTCTTCTTCATACAGATTCTTTCTTAGTGGAACAAGAAATTGAAAGAACATCTCTTCAAAATATTATTAAATGGGCAGACGAAGCAGATGAAGAACCGGGCGGAGCGCATCATTATCGAACAATTTCTTATGAAAAAGCACTTAAAGCAATTCAGCAATTAGATCGATTGGTAGAGCGTGAATTGCAAATAGAGCAAGCAAAATTGAATAACAAGACAGAACATAGTTATCAATGAGAAAGAGGCATCACTACAGGGTGATACCTCTTTTATTATTTTATGGAAAATAAACCTTTATCCCGCATTAACGAGCAGTAAGACCCCCACCTCGAAATTCAGCAAAGACGAGGAAGTTAGGTGGAGAATCAACTGCCCGTAAAAGCCCGATTGGTGAGGGCTGATAATCAGTGGGGGATGAACCTCCCCAATGATTAAAGTTTCACTTTATATGTAATATTTAAATGTTACATTCAAAAACATCTTACTTTATAATTAAATATACAAATATAAAAGAGGTGATTTTACAAATGCAACCCGCTACACAGCTTTCTAATGAACAAAAACACTCGATGTCATGGGGACAATTTATTAGCTCTGTTTTATTCGCCTTTTTTGGAACTGGACTTATTACTATGTTCCTCGCAATGCCATTAACAATTTATACAGCAGGTCTTACAGATAAAAAACAAGTTGCCCTGTATGAATCTATTGCAAATACTGCAAGTACCGTATTACAACTAGCTGTATTGTTATTCTTCATTTTTAAATTCGAACCCGCAAAAAAATTACTACTAAAATCTTTTAACTTTAAAACACTGAAAGAATGGCGCACATACGTATACTTACTTCTTTTCTTCGTTATCAACATCATACTCAATTACATCTTGTTAAATTATGTGTTCCAAGACGCAACAAAGCAGCAATCTTCCGCACTAAGCTTAGACGTCTTTAAGCAATATCAAATATTATTACTTCTCAGCTTTGCAATACTCACACCCATTTTTGAAGAACTTATTTTCCGTGGTTTTATACTTCGCTTCTTCTCAGAACGCTTTCCATTTTGGATTGCAGCCATCGTAACAAGTTTCTTCTTCGGTATCGCTCATACATACTCACTTGGGGTAATGGTAATTACTTTCTTTATGGGATTATTAATGGCCATTTTATGTAAAAAAACAAAGTCCATTATTCCAGCTATGTTATTTCATATTATGAATAACATGTTGGCATTCTTGAGTTAAAAAGAGGTATCATCGCGATACCTCTCTTTACTCTTTTATCATAACTTCAAACTCTTCTGCGGTTAGCGTTTTTGATAATCCGTATCGTTATTACCCATTTCCTTCAATTTATATATACTCATTAATAATATCCAAAATAAACCTCATGTAGTAAAATATAACTTAATTCACATAAAGGAGTTTACATATGTTCAGTATTATTTGGATGCTTTTCACGCCACTTCTCTTACTATGCGGGATTGCTGGTGGTATTTTTTTAATAGTAACGGGGATTAAATATCGGAAATTACTCGTTGGTTTAATGGGGCTACTTAGCCTATCCTTTGTCACACTACCTTTTGTTCTTTTAAGTGTAGGGATTCATATCGATACAATTTTCCCGATTCCAACTGCTCTTTACTGGACCCTATTTTCTTTAACTGGATTATTAGCAGGGGTAAGTGGAGTACAAGCCAAAATTAAAAGTATACGTAATATGGGATTCATTATTTTTACCATTGGAATATTAGGTGTTATCTTCTGGGAGCTCATGTCTGTAGGTGATTCATTCTATATATAATATTTTTTAGCAACCTACAAATCGGAGGTAATACAGAAGTGTTTGGAATATTAACTTGGATGATTTTAGCTCTTACTTTAATGTTATGCGCATTTATCGTTGGTATTTTTTTAATTATTTATGGTATTAAATGTCATAAATCACTCACTATTATAGCTGGTTTAATTAGCATATTACTTATCGTTGTTCCTATCGTTTGTATAGGTTCTGGAATAGATTTAGAGGGGATGGTTCCAATTTCGGGAACTTTATATTGGTGCTTCTTCTCTTTAGCTGGACTATTAGCTATTATAAGCGGCAGGCAAATATCGAGTATTTGTTCTATGGGGATAATTTTGTTTCTAGCAGGGCTGTGCTCCGTAACTGGTTATTATTTTTTATATCTCACTCTTTAAAAAGACAAAAAAGCAGGGAAATTAATTCCCTGCTTTTCTATTTGGTTTATTGCCTGATTGTAAGAAGAACGATAACACCCAAGCGATACCTGCTAGTATCGTTGCGATTAAGAAGGCATCGTTAATACCGTTAATTGCAGATAGCTTTGAAATTTGTCCATATAATAGTTGTGTGCTCATCGCGTCTCCTGCTTGAGCTGATCCAGCTAAGGCCGCTAAGCTTTGACCCATGCCGTGTACTTTATCAACTAAAATTGGGTTTGATGTTGTTAACATGTTGCCGTAATCAGCTACGTGAGCAGTCGTTTGTTGCGTCATAAGTGTAATTAAAATAGCTGTTCCGATTGAACCCGCTACTTGTCTTGACGTATTTTGCGTTGCTGTACCGTGAGAAATTAATTTCATCGGCAGCGCGTTCATACCAGCTGTCATAATTGGCATCATAATGAATGACATACCAATTGAACGTATAATATAATCCGTCATAATAACGCTATACGGTGTATCCATCGATAATTTTGTAAATTCATATGTCGCATACGTCGTAATTGCCAATCCAATTATCGCTAATGGACGAATACCATATTTATCGAATAATTTACCCGCTACTGGTCCCATGATCCCCATAATTAATGATCCTGGAAGAAGTAGTAAACCAGATTCAATTGGCGTAAAGCCACGAATGTTTTGCAGATATACTGGAAGCAATAACATACCTCCGAATAATGCCATCGTAACGATTGCATTAATTACTAAAGTAAAAGTAAATACTGGATATTTAAATACTTGTAAATCAAGCATTTTATTGTCCGTTGTTAACTCTCTCCAAATAAATAACGCTAAACCAATTACACCGATAACAAGTGAAATAATGACTTCTGCACTAGTCCAACTATTATTTCCAGCTTCACTAAATCCGTACAATAAGCTTCCTAGTCCAATACTTGAACTAACCACACCGAATATATCTAATTTCGTTTTAGACACCGGCTGAGCTAGTGTAAAGAATTTTAAAGATAGGAACGTAATAATTAAACCAATAATAAACATCGCATAGAACATTAAGTTCCAGCTATAGTTTTCAATCACCCAACCTGTTACAGTTGGTCCGATAGCTGGTGCTAAAATCATCGCTACACCTAGTAATCCCATCGCCGCTCCGCGTTTATGAGGCGGGAATAACGTCATGAAGATATTCATACCAACCGGCATTAAAATACCCGCACCAACTGCTTGAATTACGCGACCTGTCATCATCATTGTAAAGTTTCCTGAAGTAGCACAAATGATAGATCCTACCGTGAAGAATAACATTGCTGCTACGAATAATTTACGATACGTAAATCGTGAAACTAAAAAGGCACTAATCGGTACTAAAATACCATTTACAAGCATGAAGCCTGTAATTAACCATTGTGCTGTTGAAGTTGATACATTAAATTCATTCATTAACGGAGGTAATGCAACATTAATGATTGTTTGGTTTAAAATAGAAACGAACATGCCTAGAATTAATACAGCTACAACTGCTTTTACGTTCACATTCTCTACAGGCATAGACATTTGTTTTTTCGGCACTTCTTTTTCTTGTTTTACTTCTTCTTGCTTTCCTGTTTCTAACTCAACTACATTAGAAATTTCCGATTCTTGCTTTCGTTCAATTTCTTTCTCTTCTGTTTCAACTTTACTTACTTCTATTTTACTTACGGCTGGGACTTGTTCTTCTCCCATTTTCGTTTTTTTCTTTCGTAAAAGACGATTTACAAGGAAGAAGACGATTATACAAAATAGTGCATATCCTGCAATTACAATTGAGGACATCTCATCTCCCCCTTACTTATGAATACGAACTGTCACATTCATGCCAGGAACAATATTTACTGATTTGCTATGATCTAAAGAAATTTTAACTGGTACTACTTGTGTTACTTTCGTATAGTTCGCTGTTGCGTTGCTTGATGGCAACATAGAGAATGTATTCGCTGTTGTTAAGCCAACTTGTTCTACTTTTCCTGTTAACGTCGTATCTGGGTATGCATCTACATACACATCTACATCTTGACCTTTTTGAACATCATCAACATCTGTTTCTTCAATGTTTGCTGTTACCCATAAATTGTTCATATCAAATGCATAAGCAATCGGGCTACCCGCTCCAACGAAAGCATTTGTTGTCGCGTTTGATTGTACAACTGTTGCATTTTGTGGAATTGTTACATCTACTGTTTGTTCTCCATTAGCTGCCGCTACAGTAACAGTACCTAATTTATCGTTCTCATTATAATTTTTTCCTACTTCAGCTTTCCAGTCAGTTAGTTTACCTGCTACTGGTGAAGCAACCGGAATTACCTTTCCATCAATCTTTGCATTGTCTGTTTTTAAGTAATTTTCCGTTTGATTGTAATAGTAATAACCGCCAATACCGCCGCCAACTAGTACAATTAATGTGATAATGTTGATAATTACCATTCTTCGAAACTGATTCATTGCATTCCTCTCCTTATATCGCATATAATTTTTTTCTAAACTATTTATGTCCTTATTGTTTAGATTGTTTAATTGTTAATTATATTAACCTTTTAACAAAAAAATCACACCATCTGCAGCGTAAATCGAAATTTATCTACCTGCGAGCGGTGCTGATTTCTGAAGGACTATCGTTTATAATTATAAATAATTATTTTGAATCTACAACCGACAATTCACGTATGAAATGTCGTTTAAACAACAATATAATACCAATATGTTGTTTAAGTATAGAAAATTAAACGAGGGGAAATAAAAATGTCTATTAAAAATACAAATGATCCACGTGTAAAACGGACGAGACAACTCATACAGGATGCTTTTGTCGCTTTAGTAGGCGAAAAAGGCTTTGAAAATGTAACTGTGCAACATATCGCAGAACGCGCTCCTGTAAACCGCGCTACATTTTATAGCCATTACCACGATAAATATGACTTACTAGACAAAAGCATTGAAGAAATGTTAGAAAAGCTAACTGAAGTAATTAAACCGAGAAATAGAAATAAAGAAGATTTCCAACTAACATTTGATTCGCCACATCCAAGTTTTTTGGCCTTGTTCGAACATATTGCAGAAAACACTAACTTCTATAACGTCATGCTTGGTGATAAAGCTGCTGGAAACTATACGTATAAGATGATGAAAGCAATTCAAACGCATTTAACATTAAGCCTCTCTATTTCACAACCTAACGATGAAAAACTAATGGTTCCACGCGATATTCTCATTAGTTATGTTACTGGTGCCCACCTAGGAATGATTATGTCATGGCTAAAAAGAGGGATGATATATACCCCGCATTTTATGGCGATGCAATTAACTCGTTTAATTATTTTAGGGGCTCATACTGCTGCAGGATTAGAAAGGCCTTTTTAAAACATAAAAAAGCGAAGGAGAAGCTCCTTCGCTTTTTCTATTAATTAAATGTAATGTTATGTACAGCCTCTTTATCAAGACGTTTAATAACTTCTACAATTAACTTCACTGCATTTTCATAATCATCACGATGTAACATTGCCGCATGAGAATGGATATAGCGCGTTGCAATTGTAATTGCCATAGAAGGAATACCATTTACAGCAATGTGAATCGCACCCGCATCCGTTCCTCCGCCTGCTACTGAATCATATTGATACGGGATTTGTAATTCATCAGCAACATCAACTACGAAATCACGTAAACCTGTATGTCCAATAACAGAAGCATCATATAAAATGATTTGTGGTCCATCGCCCATTTTACTTTGTGCTTCTTTTGACGTTACACCCGGTGTATCTCCAGCGATACCAACATCTACTGCGAACGCGATATCTGGTTTAATATAATTCGCAGATGTTTTTGCGCCACGAAGACCAACTTCTTCTTGTACAGTTCCAACGCCATATACAACATTTGGATGCTTTTCATCTTTTAATTGTTTTAATACGTCAATTGCAATTGCACAACCGATTCGGTTATCCCATGCTTTTGCAAGTAACATTTTTTCATTCTTCATCACTTGGAATTCAAAGTAAGGTACAACTTGATCTCCTGGTCGTACGCCCCACTCCATCGCTTCTTCTTGGCTAGAAGCACCGATATCGATGAACATGTCTTTAATTTCAACTGGCTTTTTACGAGCTTCTGGAGGTAAAATGTGCGGTGGTTTTGAACCAATTACACCTGTTACATCTCCTTTACGCGTTACAATCGTCACGCGTTGCGCAAGCATAACTTGTGACCACCAGCCACCAACCGTTTGGAAGCGAAGGAAACCTTTGTCATCGATTTGTGTAATCATAAATCCAACTTCATCTAAATGACCTGCAACCATAATTTTCGGGCCGTTTTCTTCCCCTACTTTTTTCGCAACTAAACTCCCTAAATTATCAGTAGAAAGTTCGTCCGCAAACGGCTCAATATATTTCTTCATTACTTCACGTGGTTCACGCTCATTACCAGCAATACCACGTGCATCTGTTAATTCTTTTAGCATTGTCAATGTCGCGTCTAATTTTGTCATTGCCAACACCCTCCTTTTTCTTCAGTCAATTCATTATACAATAATTAAATTGAAATATTCAAAAATTAAATTAGTATCCTTGTGTTTGACGCTGATGATTTACTTCATTTTTATCTAAATATGCTTTTTCAATCTCTTCTTGTTCAAATTCAAGTGCTTGTCCAAGTCGAAGATAGCTCGTAAATAATTCAATATAGTTTGTAATAGATGGTTGATCTGTAAAACGAATTACTTTCGCATATGTGTCTAAGAAAATTTCCACTTGTGTTTTATTCGTCTGTGCACATTTATAGAATAGGAAGTTTTTATCAATACCTAAATCAATTCCGATTGATAAAATAAAATGCAAACCATCTACGTATTCTTCTAATATTACTTCACGTTCTGATGCCGGTTTGTTGCTCCAATATTTAAAACAACGTGTTTCATTTGCAAGTTCTCCAATTTCTACAAGAAGAGCTAACATTTTTTCTTTTAACAATTTTTTCGGTTGTAAGTCATGTTCTTTTGCAATACGGTCATCTAATTCTTTTTGTAATTTAAATAGTTGTAGTAAGTCCATTCTATTGTCCTCCTCCAACATCGCATTTTACGCAACAATGTTGTTTCATCTCAAAGTTCATTATTATGTTTCAGTTCTTATGAATAAGTCAGCTATCTAACTCTTTATAAAATAGCTTGTCCTTAATTTACAAATACGTTTCAGTCATCGCTCTTAAATTGTTCATCTGATGAAAGTTCCATATCATCTTTCCATTATAGCAGTGTCGTTTCAGCTAGGAAAGATACTCTTCTTTCCAAACGAGCAGAATTGAAAAAAGCCAGGAGTATTCTCCTGACTTCATATGTATATTCTTCTATACTGCTATAACTTTTATATTGATTTTGTCATATTGATAACAACATAGCCGTTAATCTTTAGAATTTCTTTCACTTCTAACTTCTATTTGAATACAAATAAAAAAACCTTAGAAGAAAATTCTTCTAAGGTTTCAACTAATTAATTAGTTAATGTTGTTTTTTGCAACTGTTGCTAATTCAGCGAAAGCTTTTTCGTCATGAACAGCTAAGTCAGCAAGCATCTTGCGGTTAACTTCGATGCCAGCATTTTTAAGACCGTGCATTAAGCGGCTGTAAGAAAGACCATTCATACGAGCTGCTGCGTTGATACGTGTAATCCATAATTTACGGAAGTCACGTTTCTTTTGACGGCGGTCACGGAATGCATACATTAGAGATTTCATAACCTGTTGGTTAGCAACCTTGAATAATGTATTTTTTGAACCGTAGTAACCTTTTGCTAATTTAATTACTTTTTTACGACGTTGACGAGTAACTGTACCACCTTTTACTCTTGGCATAATATTACCTCCTAATTGTTCTATATATCAGCCGAACTTATTTTAAGTTGTCAAGCATTTGACGAATGCGTTTGAAGTCACCAGCGCTTACTACACCAGCTTTACGTAGTTTACGTTTAGCTTTTGTAGATTTGTTAGCGAATAAATGGCTTGTGTAAGCGTGAGAACGTTTCAGTTTACCTGATCCAGTCTTTTTGAAACGCTTTGCAGCGCCGCGATGAGTTTTTTGTTTAGGCATAGGTATTTCCTCCTCTATCTATTACTTATCGTTTTTCGGTGCTAAAACTAAGAACATACTGCGTCCTTCCATTTTAGGCTTAGATTCAACTGTGCTAACTTCAGCACAAGCTTCTGAGAAGCGATCTAAAACACGTTGACCGATTTCTTTATGAGTAATGGCACGTCCTTTAAAGCGAATTGATGCTTTAACCTTGTCGCCTTTCTCTAAAAACTTGATAGCATTACGAAGTTTTGTGTTAAAGTCGTGTTCATCAATTGTTGGACTTAAACGAACTTCTTTCATGCTAATTACTTTTTGATTTTTGCGCTGCTCTTTTTCTTTCTTCTGTTGCTCAAAGCGGAATTTACCGTAGTCCATAATGCGGCATACTGGCGGTTTCGCATTTGGAGCAACTAATACTAAATCAAGATTAAGATTTGCAGCTAAGTCTAAAGCGTCATTACGAGACTTGATTCCAAGTTGATCGCCATTTGCGCCAACTAAACGTACTTCACGTGCACGAATTTGCTCGTTAATCATCATATCCTTGCTAATAGTAAGCCACCTCCAAGGTTTTCTCAGAACATATTTTGTAGTCATAGAACCCGAACAAAAAAAGTGCGGGCATACGACACCCACACTTGTAAAATCTTAAGTAAGAAATACATTTACCTGTTAACTGCGAATGCGTCCATCAGGTGAGAAGCGGGTGCTTCTACTTGTTCCACAAAACAATATTCTATTATCCTTGATGAGTTTATCATAGGACATGACGTCTGTCAAGAAGACGCGATGTGTTTTACTAACAACAAGAAATATTGTAACAAACAACTAACATACTTGCAATACTTTTTTATGATAAGTGTTACATGGTTATTTTTTCTAATTTTCCTCAAGTATATTACATAAAAAAGCCGCGGTATACCGCGGCTTTTTCTTATCGTTTTCCTTCTACTTTAATCATGTCAACAAAAGCATCTAATGCGATTGTTTCTGATTTTTGTTCACCATATTTACGTACGTTTACGCCGTTTTCAGTTACTTCATTGTCACCTACTACAAGCATGTACGGAATTTTTTGCATTTGTGCTTCACGGATTTTGTAACCGATCTTCTCTTCACGAGTGTCTAATTCAACACGGATACCAGCACGACGCAATTCGTCTTGTACTTTCTTCGCATAGTCTAAATGTACTTGCGGAGAAACTGGAATTACTTGTACTTGAACTGGAGCTAACCACGTTGGGAATGCACCTTTGTATTCTTCAATTAAGAAGGCTACAAAACGTTCCATAGTTGATACAACACCACGGTGAATTACAACTGGACGATGTTGTTTACCGTCTTCACCAACGTATGATAATTCAAAGCGTTCTGGAAGCAAGAAGTCTAATTGTACAGTTGAAAGTGTTTCGTCTTTTCCAAGAGCAGTACGAACTTGAACGTCAAGTTTTGGACCGTAGAATGCCGCTTCACCTTCAGCTTCATAGTAATCAAGACCCATTTCATCCATAGCTTCTTTTAACATACCTTGTGCTTTTTCCCACATCTCATCATCCGCATAATACTTTTTAGTATCTGCTGGGTCGCGGTAAGATAGACGGAATGAGTAGTTCTCTAAACCGAAATCTTTGTACACTTCTAGAGTTAAGTTTACAACACGTTTTAACTCTTCTTTAATTTGATCTGGACGAACGAAAATATGCGCATCGTTTAAAGTCATTCCGCGTACACGTTGTAATCCAGATAACGCACCTGACATTTCATAACGGTGCATTGTTCCAAGTTCCGCAATACGGATTGGTAATTCACGGTAGCTGTGAATATCATTTTTATAAACCATCATATGATGAGGACAGTTCATTGGACGAAGAACTAATTCTTCGTTATCCATTTCCATTGATGGGAACATGCCATCACGGTAGTGGTTCCAGTGACCAGAAGTTTCATAAAGCTCTCTGCTTCCTAGTACTGGAGTATATACGTGATCATAGCCTAAGCTTGCTTCTTTATCAACGATATAACGCTCGATAATACGACGAATTGTTGCACCCTTTGGTAACCAAAGTGGTAAACCTTGTCCTACTTTTTGGCTATTAGTAAATAGTTTTAATTCTTTACCTAATTTACGGTGATCGCGCTCTTTCGCTTCTTCAAGCATACGTAAGTGCTCATCTAATTCCGCTTTTTTAACGAATGCAGTACCGTAAATACGTTGTAGCATTTTATTATTGCTATCGCCGCGCCAGTAAGCACCTGCAACGCTTAATAATTTAAACACTTTAATTTTCCCTGTAGATGGAAGGTGAACACCACGACAAAGGTCGAAGAATTCGCCTTGCTCATAGATTGAAATAACTGCATCTTCTGGAAGATCGTTAATTAAATCTAATTTTAACTCATCGCCGATTTCTTCAAAGCGACGAATTGCTTCTGCACGTGGTACTTCATGACGAACGATTTCTAAGTTCTCGTTCACGATTTTTTGCATTTCTTTTTCGATTTTCTTGAAGTCTTCAACTGTAATTGCTTCTTCCATATCAATATCGTAGTAGAAGCCATTTTCAATTACTGGACCAATGCCGAGCTCAACCTTAACATCTTTATATAAACGTTTTAACGCTTGTGCTAAAAGGTGGGCTGTTGAATGGCGTAAAATATATAGGCCATCTTCAGAATCTAATGTAATGATAGAAACTGCACCATCTTCTTCGATTGGTGTAACAAGATCGATCATCTCATCGTTTAATTTTCCAGCTACAGCTTTTTTCTTTAAGCCTGGGCTAATAGAAGCTGCGATTTCTTCAGTTGTTACGCCTTTTGGAAACTCCTTCACAGCTCCATCAGGGAAAGTAATTTTAACTACATCTGCCATCACTGGTCACTCCTCTTTTTCTCAAAATAAAAAACACTCATCCCGTAAAAAGGGACGAGTGTTGAATTCGTGGTTCCACCCTTGTTCCAATTAACATAATTGTTAATTGCTCAAGTTCAACATAACGGTGTTGTCCGTTAGCAATTACTAGAAAAACCGTTCACTGCTAAAGTTTAGAGGTGGTAAGTAATAATCCCGTACTAGGAAGCTCACACCCTAAGGCTTCCCTCTCTGAAAATCGTAGAAAACTACTCATGTCCTCATCATGACATTTCAATATATTTCATTTATGTAGGTAATTATATGCTCAAAAACTTAGAAAATCAAGGGCGTTACCTTTATTTTTTAAATTTTTCACATTGCGCTCAAAATCATGTAATCCATGTAATTGGACCCGTTCTTGGAACACATTTCGCAAAGTAATAATCATATTATGGTCTTGTTCTTTCGTATATAAATAAATCTTTTTAGGCGAAATAGAAAGAAGCGGCGCAATTACTTTCGTATCAATATATACATCATTTTGCTTTAATAATTCCTCATCTATATATTGGACCAACTTCTCCTGTTTTAAACGTCTACCTTTATCATCATAAAAGATAAAGCTTTCATCAAAAATAAGATGCACGCAAGACAAACGTGATTTACGGCTACTTACTTGTTGCCGAAGCGTCTCAATGAACATTTGGTATTCTTGCTCCATCTTATATTCATCAATTGCCACTTCCGCAAGTTTAGCCACCATTTCCCTATATGTACGAAGACGAAAACGGATATATGATGAAAACGAGAATGAGAGCGGATCACAAAGCCAATTATTTAAAGAAGACTTAATATATGACTCAAATGCGTTACGCGTTAAATCCTGAGCTACACCTTTTCTTCTTCCCTTTAAAATCTCATGTGCCATGTGCAATATTTGATGACACTCTTCTTGTTCTTCATAAAAAAACTTTTCTTTTAAAATCGTATAAATCCACTCATTTTGTTTCACATTCACAATGAAATACACCATCACTGGCAATAAGATTTTTTCAATATAATTCGATTCACGTACTGGTATGTGAATCACCACTTTTTGTTCCTGTAAATACACACTCGTTTCCTTATATAACACTTCCGCTCTTTTCAGCAATTGTCTATATACGTGCATAGCATCATTTTTTTCTTCGAAGCAAATTTCAATCACTTTTGTCCCCCCTTTTATCCCCGCTCTAAAGGACTGTATCTATACGTTACAAATCCTATAAGAGTCCGTCCCGCGTGAATTTCACTCTTAGTAGAATCACATTTCCTATCGTTAGAAAATCCACTCAATATGGCTTGCTAATTTTATATATATTAAGGGAGGGAGAAAAAAATGATACAAGCTACTATGAATTTTTATTGTATACTTTACTTATCAATAAAAGGGGGTATCTGAATGTTTGAATATAAATTCGTAAAAGTCGAATTACATTGGGGGTTCACTCGCTCAAAACCAGCTGAAGACTACCAAGAAATTATTCAAGAACATGCTAGAGATGGCTGGAGGTTCGTACAGATTGTTGCCCCTACGTTTGGCAGTTCTGGACAACCTGAATATTTCGATCTCATATTCGAAAAGAAAATATCACTATAATACAAAAAAAGAGCAAGCTGAGAAGCTTACTCTTTTACTTATGACGACGGTTTTTCCCACCAATTGGAATTGGTTTCGCTAAATATTTAATTCTTTCCATAATACGTGCTGCTTTCATTTCTTCAGCCTCACCACGCTGCGTATACGTTAAATGGTGTTCCAGTTGTTTAAAATCAAAATTAGACGTAAAGAACGTCGGTAAGTTTTCTAACATACGGAATTGTAAGATTGCACCGAGTACATCGTCACGGACAAAGCTTGACATCGCTTCTGCCCCGATATCATCTAACATTAAAACTTGTACGCGTTTAACCGCATCAATCTTCTCACCAATCGAATTATCTTGAATTGAACTTTTAATTTCACGTAAAAATTCCGGGAAGTATACGAGCATCGAACTTATTTTCTTTCGAGCAAGCTCGTTCGCTATTGCTCCTAACAAATACGTTTTTCCTACACCAAATTTACCGTACAAATATAAACCTTGTGCTTTTTTACCTGGTTCATATGTACTTAAAAATTCATTCGCTGCACCAATCGCATCGATACGTGCATTTAAATCAGAAGGATCTAAGTTTTCCATAGTTGCCTGTAAAATATCCGTTGGCATATATACACTTTGAACAAGTTTTTCATATTTCTTTCTCTCGTCATGCGCTACTTTTCTAACGCAGCGATCGTATTGAATATCAATCATCTTCCCTTGAATAACAAGCTTTGGCTCGTACCCTTGTAGCATATTTTTACATGAGCCTAAATCCGGACAATCCACGCAACCTACACTTTGTCCAATATATTCATATAACTTCACAAGACTGCGCTCAATCATAGAAGTCGTTACTTCACCCTTATGTTCATCTATAAATTCTTTCACACGCGGATGCGCCATTACTTCTGCCTTTAATACTTCATATCTATTTTTAAAGTTTTCATTTTCCATTAATTTTGCAAATGAATTTTGAATATGCTCCATTTTCTCACCTCAAAGAGCGTTCATTCTCTTCTATTAATCACGCTTATATTTTTTTAACACTTCTTCTAGTCGTTTTCGTTCATCTTCTAGCGTACTTGCATCTTTTTCTACACTTACATCTTTCTTCACTGTTTCTTTCTCTTGTTCTTTCGGCTCTTCTTCCTTAAGCCAATCTGGCACCATTTCTTTCCGCACCGTTTTCTTCGCCGTACGGCCTTTTTTCTTCGTCTCAGCCCACTCTTGATATTGACGGTTCTCTTCTTTCGCTAACGCCATCGCGTCCGCTACTGTACCGACCTTTTTACGTGCCCAATGCCCAGCAATCTTCTCGACATACGTTTTCGCAAGTTTCATATCTGAGCGTAGCATAACATAATAAATAAGTACATTCACAACTCCTGGTGTCAATTTTTGATTAATCATGACATCTTCAACGATCTGCAAGTCCGCTTTCGTTGCCTCTGCACCACCAGAAATCTCTTTCAATAGTTGTTTTGGTGAGATTTCCTCTAGCTGCTTTATTAGCATCTCCTCTTGCGATGAAGGCTCTTTCTCTTTCATCGTACGTGCAGCATGAGGCTGTACTCTTTCACTTAATACCGGTAATGCTTGACCATTTTCAAATTGATACCAATCGCGCGCTCCTTTTCTAAGCCTTTCCATATCAATTGTTTGCATCTCTGTCACTGCACCAAGAACGATATTTTGCATCGATAACACATCTACACCATACACGTAAGCAAGTGTTATAACGCAGTCTCTCACTTGATCTGTAATCGCCTTTTTAGGAACAAGAGCGGACAATCCATCTACAAATAAAGAGAAATCAAAGAAATCATTCCAAACTTTCGGAGCATCTCCCTTCTCGTTACTTGGCATAGTTGTCGTTTTCGGAATACGAAGGTCTTCTTGCGCATGCTCAAGCTGTCCTGGATTAAACGAACCAAACACATCATTGAAAGAACGCGTAACATTTTCATAAGAAGCAAAATCAAATTCTTCTTCTAAGAAATATTGCTTTACTTGATTATATTTTGTCCTGCTCAATCGATTGTATAAAAAAATACTTAAAACAATATCATCAAAAAACTGCTTCGGAGATAAAGGTGGTTGCAACTCATATATGAACATTCGAATATCTTTTTCTTTCTTAATATATACCTTCAAAAGCCCAATTGCCTCTAACTTTACTCGTTCCTCATATACTTCAGGAAGTTGCATTTGCATAGTCACCATAAGGGAATGATGCGTATTCTCTTTTCCAAATACACGATCTTGCTCAAGCTCTCCCCATAGTGTCATGTATAAGCTAAAAGCTCTACTACCTATTAACGGCTGATACAACATCGTTAACACTTTCCGGTCGTAATTGTGCAGTAGTCCTTTCGCACTTACTTTATAACGATCAATCGGCAATAGCTCCATCCATGACTGTTTTTCCATTCTTGCTTTTCCTTTCTCTCATCCAATCTATCCTCTACTTCATTCGTTCTATCTTCATTATATAAATTCTTAGTGAAAAAGAGCTATTAGCTTGCGCTTCTAGCTCTCTTATCCTATTACTTACGGTATGTAAAGAGAATAAAATACAACTTCTACTCTCTTTCTTTTTGCAGTATATCTTTTAATTCTTCAATAAATACATTTAAATCTTTAAATTGACGATATACAGAAGCAAAACGTACGTAAGCAACATCATCAATATCGCGAAGTTCTTCCATAACAATTTCACCAATCATATCACTTTTCACTTCTGATATACCTAAATTACGCAGTTCACGTTCCACGCTTTGTGTTACTTCTTCTAATTGTCTTAAAGATACTGGTCTTTTTTCACACGCTTTAATTAAACCGCGTAAAATCTTTTCTTTATTAAACTCTTCTCGTGTGCCTTCTTTTTTTACAACGATAAGAGGTGACTCTTCTACCCTTTCAAAGGTCGTAAAGCGACTTAAGCAGCTTTCACACTCTCTCCTTCTTCGAATAGAGCGCCCCTCGTCTACCGGACGCGAATCTAACACTCTTGTACCATTATGAGAACAGGATGGACAACGCAATTCATTCACTCCTTTACATTATACTCTTTATTTTTCTCTACTCACTTCACCTAAAATATATATACAATATTATATAACTCATTCTAACTCTCTTACCACTTTAAGTTCCAGCGCATCACTTTATCATCTCATCCTTAAAAATAAGATGGTATATAGGGCACTACCTCATTTGCAAGAGTCCAATTTATTCAACTAACGAGTACGTTATATTTTCCCTTTTTTATAAACTAAAAAAGAGGTGCATTATACACCTCTTTACATTTTAAATCAATTATGTTCTTTTTTAAAGAGCTTTTGTTTCTCTCTGCTTAATTTCGAAGCTACCAGTGCCTCGAGGAAGCTCGATGCTCTCACGCGTTTTCGCGTTTAAACCTTCTGCAATATATTCTGCAGCAACATTTGGATCAATACGATCCCCACAAGTATAAACATCAATACTTGCGTAACCGTGCTCCGGAAAGCTATGAATTGTTAAATGTGATTCTGAGATAATTACTACTCCACTTACACCTTGTGGTGCAAATTTATGGAAAGCAACCTCACGCACTTCAGCACCAGCTCTTAGTGCTGCATCCACAAATAATTGTTCAATATACGGCATGTCATTAAGCTTGTCGAAATCGCAATCCCAAAGTTCAGCGATCACGTGACGACCCATCGTATCCATAGTATCCATTCTACAGTTCCCCCTTGTAAATTTATTCTAACTGTTCGAATTGAAAACTAATTTGCAATTTGGCTTGCTCCACTACCACGGGGGAAAGTTAGTCCAGAGAGGTCCTAACCCTTTAAGTAGTGACTACGTACCTCAGCTCTTAAGTTTACGAGTGTTAGTATACTTTGTTTATTTTCATTTTGCAACAACAGTTTTTTCGATTTTCTGTCATATTTTCCTCTTTACTTTTCCCTAAAAAAAATAAACGATTCACAAATGCAGTAATCACAACGTTTCGTGGTATGTCCACTTTTTAAAATATACTTATATAATTTTTTTCCTTTTCAGAAAAAATTAAAAAAAGAGGGCAAATATTGCCTTGCCCTCTCCTCCCTTATTCACTTAAATGTGTTGCACATTTTCTTGTTTCGCTAACTCTTGAACAACTAACGTTACAAGATCTACAACACGACGAGAGTAGCCCCACTCGTTATCATACCAAGCAAGTACTTTCACTTTACGATCACCCATTACCATTGTAGATAAACCATCGATAATAGCTGAGTGTGTATTTGTATTAAAGTCGATAGATACTAAAGGCTCTTCGCTGAATTCTACAATACCTTTTAACGCACCGTTTGCAACAGTTTTGAATGCATCGTTAATAGCTTCAACTGTCACATCGCGTTTTACATCTACTACTAAATCAACAAGAGACACGTTTGGTGTTGGTACACGAAGTGCCATACCATGAAGTTTTCCGTTTAAATGTGGAAGAACTTTTGCTAGCGCTTTCGCAGCACCTGTCGTTGTCGGAATGATTGATTGTCCGCAAGCACGTGCTCTTCTTAAATCTTTATGTGGGTTATCAATATTTTTTTGGTCATTTGTATAAGCGTGAACTGTCGTCATTAAACCGTTTTCAATTCCAAACTGCTCATCTAACACCTTCACAACAGGCGCTAAACAATTTGTTGTACAAGATGCATTTGAAATAACAGTATGTTTTGTAATATCTAATTGGTCTTCGTTCACACCAACTACAATTGTTACATCTTCATTTTTACCAGGCGCTGTTAAAATAACTTTTTTCGCTCCAGCTTCAACGTGAAGAATTGCTTTTTCTTTCGAATTAAATTTACCAGTTGCTTCAATTACAACTTCAACACCTAAATCTGTCCAAGGCAATTCCTTTGGATCGCGGTTGTTTAAAAGGCGAATCATTTTTCCATCAACTAATAAGTGATCTTCAAATGCTTCTACTGTTCCGTCAAACTTGCCATGAACTGTATCATATTTAATTAAGTGTGCTAACGTTTCAGATGGATAGCTTGCATTGATTGCTACAATTTCGAATGCGCTTTCTTTTATTGCTTGACGAAATACCATTCTCCCAATACGTCCAAATCCATTAATTGCCACACGAGTCATAATATGTTATCCCCCTTGAATGCGTTATACTATTTATCTCCAATCCCAATAATAGTATAACACAAAAAGGGGATATGTCACTAAGCATTTTCATTAATTTCACAATTTTTTAGTCAATAATGTTCCACTTTTTTAAAATTACCTGCAATTGTGTTTTCGTTCCCATAATTGTGCCATCATTATTTATCACTTCATCTGCATTTTTCACTTTTTCTTCTAACGGCATTTGAGATTGAATACGAGCTGTTGCTTCTTCTTCTAAAAAGTTATTTCGTTTCATTAAACGTTCTAATTGCGTATGCGGCTTAACCGCTACAACTAAAATGCGGTCAACGAGACTTGTTAATTTGCTTTCAAATAAGAGAGGAATATCTAACACAACCGCTTGCATACCTTCTTTTATGTACATTTCCTTTTGCCTATTCATTTCCTCACGCACTGCAGGATGAACAATTTTATTTAACTGCAATCGTTTTTCTTCATTATAGAAAACGACACTTCCTAGTTTTGGACGATCTAGTTCTCCATCCTCTTGTAACACTTCCGTTCCAAATACTTCTACTATTTTGTTATATGCTGGTTTTCCTCGCTCTACAACTTCTCTTGCGATAATATCTGCATCAATAACTGGTATGCTCAGTTCACGAAACATTTGAGACACTGTACTTTTTCCGCTTGCAATGCCTCCCGTTAATCCAATTACTACTGTCATAATAATCCTCCTCATAATAAAAGGCGCGAAACTAATGTTCCACGCCCATACTTACATTTTCCAAATTCCAATAATGATGAGTAATACTCCAGGCAGGAATGTAAATTTTTGTAACCACTTCATATTTGATAAAACCGTTCCAAGTTTCATTCCAATAAATAAAAACAAAGAACTCATAACTGCAACTAATATCGCCATCATAGCGGGTGCATACCCTAATAAAGATGCACCAATTCCGGCACCAAATGAATCTACAGAAAGAGCTATACCAAGAAGTAATGCTTCTCCTGCAGAAATGGTGCCTGATTTATCAAAATCTGCAACAGTCGGTTTCCGTAAAATTTGAATCACTAGGCCTAGCGAGGCAATCTCTAATTTCCAGACCTTCTCCTCTTGCTTCGGTTCTTCTTTTCTCTCACTTCGAAAAAATTGATATAATACCCAAATCCCTATTCCAATAAGAACAAGCCCACCGATACGCGTTGCGATAACAGGTGAAAATACTTTCGCGATCATATGTCCAATTCCCATTGAAACAAGCATAACAGCCGCTGAACACATTCCGATAATTATAATTGATCTTAGTGGAATTCTTACGCTTCTTAAACCATATGTTAGCCCTACACTACAGCTATCTAAGCTTAATGTAAAAGCTAATAAAATAAGAGATAAATAAAGGTACATCGGTAAGCTCCTCCCTTATACATAGCTCTGCTGTATGTATATGACAAATGCCTATCCGATGTTATCTCTTTTCTATATTCTAGGCTGACAAATTGGGCAGTAATGCGTTCCTCGCCCGCCAACAACTGTTTTTTCTAATATCGTGCCACAAGTTACGCACGGCTCTCCTTTTTTCCCATATACATTTAGGAGTTCTTGGAACGAACCAATTTGCCCTTGTGAGTTGATATACGTCCGAATTGTACTTCCGCCACGCTTTACTGCTTCGCCTAGCGTTGTAACGGTAGCCTCATAAATTCGCTCAATTTCTTCTACTGTTAAAGACGAAGCTTCTCGTTCTGGATGGATTTGAGAACGGAATAAAACTTCATCTACATATATATTTCCAAGCCCTACTAAAAGACGCTGGTCCAGTAGCACAACTTTTATTTTACGATTTGTCTTTTGTAATCTTTCTTGCAAATACTGCGGTGTCATTTCAGCATCAAATGGCTCCGGACCTAAGTCAGCAAGAGGCATTTGGTTCATTTCTTCACCTTTCTTAAAGAGATGCATCGTACCAAACTTTCTCACATCTTTATAATGTAATTCCGTTCCATCTGTAAATAAGAAACGGACGTGCGTATGTTTATCAATCGGCTCATCCTCTTGATGTAATAAAAACTTACCTTCCATACGCAAATGTGAAACAATGACATAATTCGTTACATATAAAAGCAAAAACTTTCCTCTTCGCTTTATATTTTCAATCTTCTCGCCTTTTAGCATTTCTTTAAAGATTTCTGCATCATCCGGTCGTTTCACTATTTTTGGATAAGTAACAATAACATCTTCAATCGTTTTTCCTGTTACAAGATTTTCAAGTGTCCGTCTGACGTTTTCAACCTCTGGTAATTCAGGCATTTCATCACTTCCTTATTTTGCGTCGTACCAAGTTGGACCGTAAGAATAATCAACTTTCAGCGGAACTGCAAGTTCAATCGCATGTTCCATTACTTCAGGTACAAGCTGCTCTAATTTTTCGATTTCTTCTTTTGGTGCTTCAAATATTAATTCATCGTGTACTTGCAGAAGAAGACGCGCTTGTAATCCTTCTTCTTCTAAACGATCTGCCATAATAATCATCGCTTTTTTAATAATATCTGCTGCAGTACCTTGAATTGGTGTATTCATCGCTGTACGCTCAGCGAAGCTACGCAAGTTAAAATTACGACTCGTAATTTCTGGAATATAACGGCGACGATTTAATAATGTAGCTACATATCCTTTTTGTTTCGCATCTTTTACGATGTCCTCCATGTATTCTTGTACACCAGGGAAACTTTCTAAATACTTTTCAATAAATTCCGCTGCTGCTTTTCTTGTAATTCCTAAGTTTTGTGAAAGACCATAATCACTAATACCATACACAATTCCGAAGTTAACAGCTTTCGCTTGTCGTCTCATATTTGAAGTTACTTCATCTTTTTCAACGCCAAATACATCCATAGCTGTTTTCGTATGAATATCCATGTCATGTTGGAACGCTTCAACTAGCCCTTTATCATTTGCAATATGAGCTAATACACGCAGTTCGATTTGTGAATAATCAGCCGCATACATAATCCATCCTTCTTCTGATGGAACAAATGCCTGACGAATCTTTCTTCCTTCTTCTAATCGAATCGGGATATTTTGCAAGTTCGGATCCGTTGAACTTAATCGACCTGTTTGCGTTAACACTTGATTAAAGCGAGTATGAATTTTAGATGAATCTTCATGTACAACTTTCAGTAAACCTTCAATGTAAGTTGAATTTAGTTTCCCTAATTGACGATAATGTAAAATATTTGGAATAATTTCATGGTGATTCATAAGCTTATCTAGTACATCAGCTGACGTAGAATAACCTGTTTTCGTCTTTTTAATAACCGGTAAGTTTAAGTTCTCAAACAGAATAACACCAAGCTGCTTCGGTGAATTAATATTAAACTCTGTTCCCGCAAGCTTATAGATTTCCTGTTCCATTTCCTTTAATCTACCCGCAAGTTCTTCTCCCATATTACGAAGACGCTCTGTATCAACTTTTACACCCTTTACTTCCATATCAGCTAATACACGTGCAAGCGGCAATTCTAACTCTGTAAACAGTTCATATTGCTCATTCTTCTTTAACTCTTCAACGAATGTTTGCTTTACATCATATAATACATGCACTTTACGAGCCACATGCTCCGCGACTACCTTTAACTCTGGAACAGCACGTTTCGCACCTTTTCCGTAAACTTCTTCATCTGATTTCACAGCATGCGTTTCTTTCATTTTCGCTACAGTACGGAAATCTTTATCTGTATCAGCCGGGTCAAGTAAATAAGCAGCGATTAATAGATCAAAGTCAATCCCTTGCATATCTATCCCATTCCATTTCAGTGCAACGATTGCACGCTTCGCATCAAATGTATGCTTTCTCATCTCTCCATCTGCAAGCCACTCTTTAAAAGCATCTGACTTGAGAGCAATGTCTGTCTGAATAAAGTAACATCCATTTTCATTTTGAATACCGAAACCTTGAATGTCTGCTTTATGATAGTTATCTTCTTGTACTTCAACGATAAGCGCACTATCTTGCTGAAGCATTTCTTCTGTAACTTCTTCCACAATATCAAATGTAATATCATCTAATTCAGCTGGAGCTGTTTCTTCTGGCGTAACGCCTAATTTATTTAAAAGAGATGTAAATCCTAAACTCTCGAACATTGGAATGACATCACTTGCTTCATATCCTTTATACGCCATATCATCCACATGAACTGTAATCGGCGCATCTGTAATAATAGTTGCAAGATCCTTACTCATAAGAGCTTGTTCTTTATTTTCTTCCAGTTTTTCTTTTAATTTCTTCCCACTTACTTGATCTATATTTTCATACACCGCTTCAACCGTTCCAAACTGTGTTAACAATTTAATTGCCGTTTTTTCACCAACTCCTGGTACACCCGGTATATTATCTGACTGGTCTCCCATTAAACCTTTCATATCGATAATTTGCTTTGGTGATAAGCTGTATTTTTCAAATAAAGCTTCTTTCGTATATTCATCCACTTCTGTAATCCCTTTTCGCGGAATACATACAAGCGTGTTATCAGAAACAAGTTGAAGTAAATCTTTATCTCCTGAAATAACTTTTACACTCGCCCCTTGCTCACTCGCTTCTTTCGCTAACGTTCCCATGATGTCATCCGCTTCATAATTTTCTAATTCATAACGCGGTACATTGAACGCATCCAGCATCTCACGAATAAACGGGAACTGCTCTGATAATTCAGGTGGAGTCTTTTGACGTCCTCCTTTATACTCACTATACGTTTTATGACGGAACGTTGTTTTGCCTGCATCAAACGCCACTAACATATGAGTTGGCTTTTCTTCCTCTAATATTCTCATTAACATCATTGTAAAACCGTAAATTGCGTTCGTATGTATACCTTTGTCGTTATTTAAAAGCGGTAGTGCAAAGAAAGCACGATACGCGATATTATTACCATCTACTAATACGACCTTTTTTTCCAAAATTGAAACCTCCCCATACAAATTTGAAATGATTTTTTTCACAGAAAAAAACCGTTCCTTTCCTCTCTCTATATTAACATGACTAATAGAGAGAAGAAAAATAACGGCTATTTTCTTTCATATATAAAACAGACTTATATTGGCATAAAGGGAAGTGACGAGAACAGCTTAACTATTCTCGTCCAAAATTACTCCTTGGATGAAGGGGTTTTCATGTATTATATTAACAGAGCTTTATTAATATTTAATTAAGCCATTGTTAATATATTGTAAACATCCTTCATCCTATTTTTCAGTTGCTGATTTCGGTAAAACAACTGTAAACGTTGTCCCTTCTCCAACTTCACTATCTACTGTAATCGTACCTTGATGCGCCTCAACTAAATGCTTTACGATCGACAATCCAAGGCCGGTACCACCAGTATTTCTACTTCTTGCTTTATCCACCCGGTAGAAACGTTCAAAAATACGCGGAATTTCCTCTTTACTAATACCAATTCCAGTATCCGATACTTTTATATAAGCATTATATTTATCTTCCGCTAACTCTACTGAAACAACGCCTCCAGCCGGTGTATATACGATTGCGTTATTAATTAAATTAATAAAGATTTGTTTCAAACGACTTGGATCTCCAATAACAGAGGCACGTTTTAATACATTAACTTGTAAAGAGATTTCTTTTTCTCCTGCTTTATTATCAAGTACCATATGAATATCTTCAAGCAGCCCCTTCATATCAACGGTTCCCATATTTAATTTAAATCCTTGTTGTTCGATCTTCGACAAATCTAATAAATCTTCAATTAATCCTTGCATGCGCTCACTTTCTTTTAAAATAATGTGCAAGAAATGTTCGCAGAATTTTTTATTATCCATCGCTCCGTCTAAGAGTGTTTCTGAAAAACCTTTAATAGAAGTAATCGGTGTCTTTAATTCATGAGAAACATTCGCTAAAAAGTCTTTTCTCATTTGTTCTAATTTCTTTAACTCTGTTATGTCATGGAATACGAGAACAATCCCTTTCCATTCATGGTTTGTCCCGATAATCGGCGCTCCATATACTTCGAAATGCTTCCGTTCAATTCCAAGTGGCAATAACATTTGTTTACGCACTTTCACTTCTGTCATAAAGATTTCTTCTACAAGCTCAATAATTTCTGTATGATGAAACGATTCATAATATAAGCGATCTAAATATTCTTCATCTGTTACGTGGAAAGTTTCCTTATAAGAGCGGTTTACAAGGTTTATATATCCTCGGCTATCAATTAAAATCATTCCGCTTCCCATATTTTCAATTAACGTATGCAGACGATCTTGCTGCATTTCTTGTTCAAGTGTCATCTCTTGTAAATTTCGAGCTAAAATATTAATCGCTTTACTCAGCATTCCAGTTTCATCCGAATGACTTTCGTATGCACGTGCTTTATAATTGCCCTTTGCCAATTCAATTGCAACTTTCGTAACCGATTCAATTGGCCTAATATATTGCCCTGTAATTTTCATACCTAAAAATACAACTACGAGACAAGCAATGACAAATCCGATAATTAATAATCCCCACGTTTTTTGATGTACGTCTCTTAAAGGATCAATTATACTTTTCACCAAAATGTATCCTTGTTTTCCTTCTACATCTTGAACGAACACCGCATGATAAAATTCATTCTTTCGATCCGTTTCTTTCGTAATCACTTTACTTCGTTGTTTTGCCACTTCCGAAGAAAGTTCTTTAATCGTCTCTGGACTAAATGCCAATTCTTGTCCTTTTCTATATTGAACTTTCTTTTTTTCATCCAAAAATACGATAGAAGCTGGTATTTTTTCTTCTAACTTTTCAAATATGTATGGGTTTTTTAAGACATTATCAAAACCTTGCTCTTCTGCTAACGTCGCAACATACTCTGTCTCTTTTACCATTCTCTCTTTAGCATGATCTATATAGTAGTTTTCAAACACAGTTTCTAGTAATAAACCTAGTCCAACTAAAATAAATACAATAAGAGAAACAAATGTAAAAAGAAGCCTGGAACGAAATTTATTCATTCCCTTTTGGCTCCTCTAATTTATATCCTAAACCACGTATCGTTTTAATGTACGTCGGTTTTTTCGTATTTTGTTCAATTTTATCGCGCAAATGGCTAATATGAACATCAACAATTCGTGTATCACCAGCAAAATCGTAATTCCATACAGCACTTAGTAATTGATCACGTGTCAACACGCGACTTTTATTTTTCGCAAGATACACAAGTAGTTCAAATTCTTTTGGTGTTAATTCAAGCTTTCTTCCTTGGAAATAAGCCTCATAAAATTCCGGTAAAATTTTAAGTTCTGCAATTGTGATGCTATCTTCATCTGGCGCTTCTGCAACTTGTTCTTCTTGTTGTAATTTCGTACGACGCAAAATCGCCTTCACACGAGCAACAACTTCTCTTGGACTAAATGGCTTTGTCATATAATCATCCGCCCCAAGTTCAAGGCCTAGCACCTTATCAAACTCATCATCTTTTGCCGTTAACATTAAAATCGGCGTCATAACGCGCTGCAATCGTAATTCTTTACACACTTCCATACCATCCATTTTCGGAAGCATTAAATCTAATATAATTAAATCTGGGCGTTCTGTTGTCGCTTTTTGAAGCGCCATTTCTCCATCCATCGCTGTTATAACTTCAAACCCAGCTTGTTGTAAATTAAATTCGATTAAAGTTAAGATAAATTCCTCATCATCAACTACTAAAATACGATTGTTCATTCTTTTCCTCCAAGTTATAGACTTGAAACCTTCTTCATCCTAGTATTTTCCCCGTTATTCTCATCATACTAGAAAACAAGGTCCCTCTCAATATAATTGTCTATTCATGGAGATCGTTTGTGTAGAATTGAGAAAATAGAAGTAATTACGATTCACCTGCAACTACACAGGATTTTGCCAAACTTTATAGATTGCTCTCTCTTCTTTAAAGCTCACTTCCGTATGAACTATAAAATCTTGATTTTGTGCTAGGAAAAACGAAAGAGCATACGCTATTTTATAATCTGGTGTTTCATATCCATCAAATACTCTCCCGTACATTTCATTCACAACCCCGTCTGCCCACACTTCAGCTTCTCTTACCGTTTCAAAGATCACGTCTTCTCTTTTCCACCTCACCTAAAAAACCACTCCTTTAATTGACTTCAATTACCGATAATTATATTATTAATCTTAATATATAAATCAATAATATAAAGAGGTCTATTATGCGACTAATACTATCTATTCTATCTTTAGCAGTCACATGTATCCTTGCTTTTAACGCTCCGAGCTGGGATACGATTAAAACGGGGTGCTCAGAATTTGCTGAAGGGTTCAAAGAAGGGTTCTTCAACTAAAAATAGCGCTAGCATCCTTATTAAAGGTATGCTAGCGCTATTCATATTTTCATCTTTTAAAAATTATCTAATGCTTTTTCCATAATAGAGACTGATTTAAAAGGTGGCGTTACTGTTAATGAACCTTTCACAACAGTTTCTCCTTTTTCATCATGAGCAGATACAAGCATATCAATTGTATGTTCCTCCTCAGAAACAGCCACAACTTCAAAGTGGATTTGTAACGTTTCATAATGGTGAACATGTTTCACGAATGTAAGGTCCTTTCTCGTAATATGACTTCCTGGACCCGGTAAATATTTCGTAACCGCCGTTGTAATCATTCCCGTTAGCATAATGCTTGGTACAATCGGCTTTTCATACGGAGTTTGGGATGCGTAATCATGCTGAATATATAATGGATTGGCATCATTCGTTAACCCTAAGTACAATAACAAATCTTTATCCTCAATTTTTTCAGTGATAGATAATTTCTCTCCTACTGTAATTTCATCCATTTTACGACCAATTTGAACTTTTTTCTTTAACATGTTACAACCCCCTCCGATTTTTTCACCTTATTATCCTACTAAAAGCGATACCTTATCCGAAATTTACTATGATGAGGGCAATGTATAGTATAAATCTACAGTTTCATTATAGGATATTACAAATGATAGCGTTTTCATATTATTTCAAAAAAACAATTCGGTAAATAGTAGAAAAAGATTCGGAATCCCGAATCTTTTTCACTACTATTCAATTATTAAACAAGAACTTTCATTACATTACGTACAGATTCTACAGAGCGATCTAACGCTTCTTTTTCATCTGCAAGAAGTTCTAATTCAATAATTTTTTCAATTCCGTTACCACCTAGAATTACTGGTACCCCTAAGTAAAGGTCACTATAACCATACTCACCTTCAAGGTACGCAATAGCTGGTAATATACGGCGTTGATCTTTTAAGATTGCTTCTGTCATTTCAACTAAAGAAGCTGCTGGTGCGTAATATGCACTACCGTTTCCTAATAAGCCTACAATCTCACCGCCACCTTTACGTGTACGTTCTACGATTGCTTCTAAACGCTCTTTCGGAATTAACGTTTCTAACGGAATACCGCCTGCATAAGAATAACGCACAAGAGGTACCATGTCGTCACCGTGTCCGCCAAGAACAAATCCTGTAATGTCTTTTACAGAAAGATTTAATTCTTGTGCGATGAATGTACGGAAACGAGCTGTATCTAATACACCCGATTGGCCGATTACACGCTCTTTCGGGAATCCTGCTTCTTTAAATACAGAATATGTCATTGCATCAACTGGATTTGTTAACACAACAATAATTGCATTTGGTGAATGTTTTGCAATGTCGCGCGTAATACTTTTCATAATTTTAGAGTTTGTTGCTACTAAGTCATCACGGCTCATACCAGGCTTACGTGCAATACCTGCTGTAATAACGACAACGTCAGAATCAGCAGTATCTGCGTAATCAGATGTTCCAATAATGTTAGCATCAAAACCTTGTACTGGGCTCGCTTCTAACATATCTAACGCTTTCCCTTTTGTTGGATTTTCCAGTTGTGGAATGTCCACTAATACAACATCTGCAAGTTCTTTTTGTGCTAATAAGAATGCCGTTGTTGCTCCTGTAAATCCTGCACCGATGACTGAAACCTTCTTGCGTTTGATTGTCATAATTTACCCCCCGCTTTAATTATGCGTTTTTGATTATCGCTACATCCATGTTTTTAATAAGTTCATTAGCGAACTCAGAACATTTCACTTCTGTTGCACCTTCCATTAAGCGTGCGAAATCATAAGTTACTACTTTTGAAGCAATTGTTTTCTCAACAGAAGCAGTTACTAATTTCGCAGCTTCGTTCCATCCTAAGTGTTCTAATAATAATACACCTGAAAGAAGAACAGAAGATGGGTTTACTTTATCTAAACCTGCATATTTTGGAGCTGTACCGTGTGTAGCTTCAAAGATAGCATGTCCAGTCACATAGTTAATGTTTGCACCAGGTGCAATACCAATTCCACCTACTTGTGCAGCAAGTGCATCAGAGATATAGTCACCATTTAAGTTCATTGTTGCAACAACATCGAACTCACGTGGACGAGTTAAAATTTGTTGTAAGAAGATGTCTGCAATAGAATCTTTTACGATGATTTTTCCAGCCACTTCAGCGTCTGCCATCGCTTTATTCGCTGCATCTTTACCATCTTTTTCAACGATACGATCGTATTCAGCCCAAGTAAATACTTTGTCGCCGAATTCTTGTTCCGCTACTTCGTAACCCCAGTTTTTGAAAGCACCTTCTGTAAATTTCATAATGTTTCCTTTATGAACTAATGTAACAGAAGAGCGTTTTTCGTTAATTGCATATTGAATTGCAGCACGAACAAGACGCTTTGTCCCTTCTTCTGAAATTGGCTTAATACCAATACCAGATGTTTCTGGGAAGCGGATTTTATTAACACCCATTGCTTCTTTTAAGAAAGCAAGAACTTTTTCTGCTTCTGGAGATCCTTGCGCATATTCAATTCCAGCATAAATGTCTTCTGTATTTTCACGGAAAATAACCATATCAGTATCTTCCGGACGTTTTACAGGTGAAGGAACACCTTCAAAATAACGAACTGGACGTAGACATACATATAAATCTAATTCTTGACGAAGTGCTACGTTTAGAGAACGAATACCACCGCCAACTGGAGTTGTAAGTGGACCTTTAATCGCGATTAAATATTCACGAATTAAGTTTAAAGTTTCTTCTGGTAACCACTCGCCTGTTTGGTTGAATGCTTTTTCCCCTGCAAGCACTTCTTTCCAAACGATTTTCTTCTCACCATCATAAGCTTTTTCAACTGCTGCTTCTAGTACGCGAGATGCAGCTGCCCAAATATCAGGACCAATTCCATCTCCCTCGATAAATGGAATAATCGGATTGTTTGGTACATTCATAACACCATTAGTTACAGTAATTTTTTCACCTGTCGTCAATGTGATAACCCCCATGTTTGAAATTTCATATGTATGAAACTGAGGGAATAACCCCTCAGTTCAAACCGTTAGTCAAATTAAAATATTCTAATCATTACATCTTTCCGAAAAAATCAGACTTTTGAAAGCGTATTTTCACTATCAAAATAGTGTTATTCGCTTATCGTTGTGCAATTGGAACATACACTTGATGCGTTGGTCCATTATAATCAGCACGCGGACGAATTAAACGGTTGTTTTCATATTGTTCTAGAATATGAGCTAACCAGCCTGACATACGGCTAATTGCAAAAATAGGTGTAAATAAGTCATGGTCAATTCCTAAACAATGGTATACAGAAGCTGAATAGAAATCAACATTTGGTGGAAGACCTTTTTCTTTTGTTACAATGTCTTCAATTTTGATAGACATATTATACCATTTCTCTTCTCCTAAAAGCACGCATAATCTCTTAGACATTTCACGTAAGTGTTTTGCACGTGGATCACCCTGCTCATACACACGGTGGCCAAAGCCCATGATTTTCACTTTATTTTGAAGAGCATTATGAATATATGACTCTACATTTTCTTCTTCACCAATCTCAGTTAACATCTTCATTACATTTTCATTTGCCCCACCGTGAAGAGGACCTTTTAATGCACCGATTGCTGCTGTAATACCAGAATATACATCTGAAAGTGTAGCTACGCAAACACGTGCAGTAAATGTAGAAGCGTTTAACTCATGATCTGCATGAAGTACAAGCGCCTTATCAAAAGCTTCAATTTCAACTTCATTTGGCTCGCGATCATTTAACATGTACAAGAAGTTTGCAGCTAATGATAAATCCTTTCTTGGCTCAACAATATCTAAACCTTTACGGATTCTCGCGTAAGCAGCAACTAAAGTTCCTACTTGCGCCTGTAATTTAACCGCTTTCAAATAATTGGACTTTTCGTCCATAATTTCAGCGCTCTCATCGTATAATGATAGCATGGAAATTGCAGTTCGTAAAACAGACATCGGATGTGCAATTTTTAAATCTACTTGTTTCAAATATGTTAAAATCTCACCTGGAACTTTATAGTATTCTGATACAATTTCATTAAATTCTGCTAGTTCTTTTTCATTAGGAAGCTTGCGGTGCCATAATAAGTACACTACTTCTTCAAACGTAGCATTCTCAGCTAAATCATCAATATTATACCCAACATAAGTTAATGTATCATCAATAATAGAGCTCACAGATGATGTTGTTGCTACTACCCCTTCTAAACCTCGAATAACAGTCATGACATTCTCTCCTTTTCCTGAAAATTCTCCCAACCTTGCTCCTTATATCTATTTGCTCCCCTTTTGAATTATGAACGCCCGTTCACTCTTTAGGCAAGCAAAATGCACGATCATGCAAATTTGTTGCGATGTTCCCCTCTTATTGTCCATTGTTTACATGGAAAGCATGAGCGTGAATGTCTCCCCGAATCCTCACGCTCAAAACAACAAGTTAGTGAGGAAAATTAATTCCGAAGAGTTTTATGATAAAAACAACATAAAACAATATCATTATAAAATTGTTTTATGTTGTTTTTATTTTATCTGGTGTAAAGTCTCTGCTGTTATGTAACTTTTCAAAGTTTCTAATCCTATTATAAACAATTATCTGACTTTTGTGAACAGAAAGAATTCAAAAATTTTATATTACTATAAAATTCCTTATTTAAACATTTGTATAATACTCATAACCGCATAGGCAATTCCAGCCCCAATTAACGGACCAACAGCAACCCCATTAAATAGCGCAACCGCTATAATTGTCCCAAAAACAAGCGCAGTTGTAATGTGGGGATCCGTTGTCAACAATTGTACGCCGCCTTTCGCTAACAAAGCGACCGCTACACCTGAAGCTAAAGCAATCCACGCATAATAAGATTTTGCCGCTTCTCCAAGTTGTTTAAAACCTATTTCCCCCGTCGCAATCGGTACGAGCACCGCTATTGTAATGACCGTTACACCTAGGTTAATTCCTTTCGTTTGTAAGTAAGGAAAGACCTTATCTCCTAAAAACGTAAACTTCAATAAAAATAACACACCAATAGCCACAGTAAGCGATTGGTTTTTCGCAATAAGTCCTATAATAAGTAGTATGAATAAAAATAACGTTGACTGACTAATCATGTTTGCACTTCCTTTCTGAAAATAATGAACTCATTTCCAAACAAAAATACCTTTAAACCTATCGTTATACATGATATATCGATGCCTATTCAACATGAATCACTTCATTTTTTATGTATTTTAAAATGATAAATTGAGACTTTCACCATAAAAATTTAAGCGTGTATACATTTTAAAAAACAGACGTCTCTTCTTTCTTTTCTAATTAGAAACAGGTAAAATAAAAAGAAGAGAAAATGAAGTTTTTACCATATAGTAGAAGCATCAACACCAAGCTTTCACAGTCACTCACATACTGAAAAAGCAGGAAAAATCCATCATTCCACTATAACATAAAGTGAAACTTTAATCAGTGGGGCACACTCGTTATAAGTTGAACGAATTAGGATAATCCAAATTGGAATGGGAGGTATACATCTTTGAACCGAAACTTACTATATATGATATTGCGACTCATATTTGTCATTGTAGCAACGGTAGCTGGGTTCTATGTATTACTATACATGTCAGGGCTTATCTATCCTTTTATTATCGCTTTTGCATTTGCTTATTTGATTAATCCTGTCGTCAATTTCCTTAATCAAAAACTACAATTTCCTCGCGCACTAGCAGTACTCGTTAGCTTAATTCTCGTATTTGGAGCTATCGTTGGACTTGTTACATATCTTGTGACTGAAGCAATATCTGCCACAACATACTTACTACAACTTGTTACAGTAAAGTTTCCAGATATCGTTACATTCGCTCAGCAATTTGCACTTAATCATATTATGCCTCTCTACGATGATTTAATCTCTAAATTTAATCATCTTGGAGAACCACAGCGCTATACAATTACACAAAACATTCAAAACTTAGGAACAGAAGCGACAACACAAATGAAAGAACTTTTAACCGCCATTATAAGCGGGTTAACGAATTTCATTAGTGCACTGCCAACAACTTTAACTGTCCTTGTATTCATTTTATTAGCCACTTTCTTCATTAGTTACGATTGGCACCGTCTTGCTCAGAAAGCAAGAAAATTGCTACCGAATCGTGTACATGGCTATGGAAAAACTATTTTTGTCGACTTAAGAAAAGCTTTGTTTGGTTTTGTGAAAGCACAACTTACACTCGTATCTATGACAACTGTCATTGTACTAATCGGGCTTTTAATATTACGCGTACCATACGCCATTACTATCGCGATTATTACAGGGGTTGTAGATTTACTACCATATTTAGGAACAGGCGCAGTCTTTGTTCCATGGGTTATATACGTATTTTTCACTGGCGATACCGCATTCGCCATTGGTCTTCTCATTTTATACATCGTCGTGATTGTCCAAAGACAAATTATGGAGCCGAAAGTACTTTCATCTAACATCGGTCTCGATCCATTAGCAACACTCGTCGCTCTATTTGTCGGCTTTAAACTTTTTGGCTTTTTAGGATTAATCATCGGCCCAGTCACCTTAGTACTACTTAATACATTACACAAAGCTAATGTCTTCCATGACTTGTGGAAATATATTAAAGGTTCACCTTCAAAATAATAGTTTCTAATTCATACACAACAAAAAACTTACATGTAATCAGTGGGAAATTCCCACTGATTATTCCTTGTACTTATTTTTCATACTTATTACATAAAACAAGAGAATTGCACTCAAAAAAGATAATTCTCTTGTTTTTTTGCATGAAAAACGCATATTCCGTGGTGTTTTTACATATTTATTCTATTTATTTTATAATTATCATTTACATTTATTACTTTTTATGTAAATGAATAAATATACAAAATAGCATAAAATAAGACTTCAACTAACAATCTCCGCCTTTTTATATGAATTTTTTACACCAATCGTTCCTCTATATAAGAAAACAAAACTTTAATTTAGCAGTGTTTCCCTCCATCTTATTCATCTAAATTAATAGCACTAAAAAATCACAAGTTTAATCGAAGTACACACAAGAGTTCAAACGAAAATTATATAGCAAATATAATAAGCGAACGTTTTGTTCATCCCCACTCATCATTCGCCCCACATCAGACACTTACGAGCAGCCCAGCTTTGAGATAGAAATTCCACCCCACAAATAGCGCGGTAAAACAAAGCTTCAATCAGCAAGTTCCTCTCCTTTTACAAGACAAAAAAATAGCACTTAGATTTCTACAATCTAAGTGCTATTTCTGAATAATAATAGTAGAATTCTTTCTAAATTTCCATTCCATCCACTTCATAACAAGCGGCTTCAATAAAGCTCTCGTAATAGGGATCACGCAGATAAACCCTAGCATATCTGTCACATACCCAGGAAGCACTAAGAGAATACCTCCTACAAATACAAAAATACCATCTAGTACCGCCTCACCTGGCATTTCCCCTCTATTCAACTTAGATTGAATCTCTCCAAGCACTTTAAACCCTTGTCTTTTCGCCAAATACACACCTACAACACCTGTAAATACAATCATAGCGAACGTAGACCATAAACCTATTACATGACTTGATCCAATTAAGACCGTAATCTCAATCGCCGGTATTAAAATAAACAAGAATAGTAACCACTTCATAGTTCTACACCTCTCTCACATCTCACTTTTAACGCCCTCACAATGCCTATATACATCATATGAAATATAGATACCCTTTCATATTAAAACCCATAACAAACAGCTTTTAAAAGCAATTCTAGGCGCTTTAAGCTAATTTTATCTCGTTTTTGTGTAAAAAAAAAGAGAAGGACTCCGATCCTTCTCTCCATATTACTTATAGCACTTCCGCATGTCCATTATAAACAATTCCGCGTGCTGCATCAACTGTTACTTCTTGGCCATTTTTTAAAGTTGCTGTTACGCCGTTTACACCAACGATAACAGGAATACCGATTGATACACCTACAACAGCTGCATGGCTTGTTAAGCCACCTTCTTCTACAACTAAAGCTGCAGCTTTTTCGATTGCAGGAATCATATCTTTATCAGTGCTTGTTGTAACAAGGATATCACCTTCGTTTACGTTCGCTACAGCTTCAGCAGCTGTTTTTGCTACAACTACTTTACCTTTTGCAGCTTTACGACCGATTCCTTGTCCTTTAGCAATTTCTTCACCAACAACGTGGATTTTCATTAAGTTTGTTGTACCAGTTTCAGCAACTGGAACACCAGCAGTAATCACTACAGTATCTCCAAGTCCGATTAGGCCTGCATCCATACCTGTTTGAATTGCTGTATCTAACATTTCGTCAGTTGAAGCTGCGCGCTTCTCAGCCATAAATGCTTGTACACCCCAAACAAGCGCAAGACGACGTCCTACTTGCTCGTCAGATGTTACAGCTACGATTGGAGATTTTGGACGGTATTTAGAGATCATTTTCGCAGTATATCCACTTTCTGTTGGAGCTACGATTGCAGCTACATCAAGAGCAAGTGCTGTATGTGCAACAGATTGACTAATTGCATCTGTAATTGTTGGAGTGAACTCTTTAATACGTTTTTTGAACATATCTTCATATTGTAATGATTTTTCAACACGTACCGCAATGTTAGCCATCATTGTTACTGCTTCTACTGGGTATTGTCCAGCAGCTGTTTCACCTGAAAGCATGATTGCATCTGTACCATCGAAGATTGCATTAGCTACGTCACTTGCTTCCGCACGAGTTGGACGTGGGTTACGTTGCATAGAATCTAACATTTGTGTTGCAGTAATAACTGGTTTACCTAACACGTTACATTTTTTAATTAGACGTTTTTGTACTAACGGTACTTCTTCTGGTGGAATTTCTACACCCATGTCACCACGAGCTACCATTAAACCGTCAGAAACTTCTAAGATTGAATCGATGTTGTCGATACCTTCTTGGTTTTCGATTTTTGGTACGATTTGGATATATTGAGCGTTATGCTCTTCTAATAATTCACGGATTTCTAATACGTCAGACGCTTTACGTACGAATGAAGCTGCAATGAAATCAACTTTTTGCTCGATACCGAAGATGATATCTTTTACGTCTTTTTCAGTGATACCAGGAAGCTTAATGCTTACGTTTGGTACGTTAACACCTTTTTTATTTTTTACAGTTCCGCTGTTAAGAACTTTTGTACGGATGTTTCCATCAGCTTTTTCGATTACTTCTAGTTCGATAAGACCGTCATCGATTAGAATACGAGAACCTGGGTCTACATCGTCATAAAGACCAGCATAAGATACAGAGAACTTCTCTGCAGTACCTAATACTTGCTCAGTAGAAAGAACTACTTCTGCACCTGTTACAAGCTCAGCTTGTCCGTCTACGAAGTCGTGAGTACGGATTTCTGGACCTTTTGTATCAAGTAAGATACCAACTGTTTTACCAGTTTTCTTTGAAGCTTCACGAATGTTTTTAATACGAGCTCCGTGCTCTTCATGGCTACCATGAGAGAAGTTTAAACGAGCAACGTTCATACCTGCTTCTATTAATTGCTCTAATTTTTCAATACTTTCACTAGCAGGACCTATAGTACATACAATTTTAGTTTTACGCATATTGCACCTCCGAAAATTATGAAACCGTTCCCAAATATCTGACATTACGCCGATTAGATGGATAATTCTTTAGATAATTGATACATATCTTTATCGATTGTATGCTTTTGAGCTAACGCTTCGATAATGTCATGATCAACAAGTTTGTTATCTTGAATACCTACACAACGTCCGCCTTTACCAGCAATTAACAATTCAACTGCTCTTGCGCCAAGACGACTTGCTAATACACGGTCTTGTGCACTTGGTGATCCACCACGTTGTACGTGACCTAATACAGTTACACGAGTATCAAAGTTTGTCGCTTCTTCAATGTGCTTACCGATGTCAATTGCACTTCCAACACCTTCAGCTACAACGATAATACTGTGTTTTTTACCACGTTCACTACCACGCTTCAGACGAGCGATAACATCATCCATGTCATACTCTTCTTCTGGAATTAAGATTGTTTCCGCACCATCAGCTAAACCAGCCCATAATGCGATATCACCAGCGTGACGTCCCATTACTTCGATAACATATGTACGTTCATGAGATGTAGCTGTGTCACGAATTTTATCAATTGCATCAATAACAGTGTTTAAAGCTGTATCGAAACCAATTGTGAAGTCTGTTCCAGGGATATCATTGTCGATTGTACCTGGTACACCAACACATGGGAATCCTTGTTCAGTTAATTTTTTAGCGCCTTGGTAAGAACCATCTCCACCAATAACAACAAGTCCTTCGATACCGTGTTTCTTTAATTGCTCGATACCTTTTAGTCGTACTTCTGGATCTTTAAACTCAGGACATCTTGCTGTATATAATTTTGTACCACCGCGGTGGATAATATCGCCAACAGAACCAAGTTCTAATTTTTCAATGTGACCAGAAATTAATCCAGCGTATCCATGGTAAATACCATATACTTCAATATCATGGAAAATCGCTTTACGAACAACTGCACGAATGGCAGCATTCATACCAGGTGAATCTCCACCACTTGTTAATACACCAATACGTTTCATTTGTACTCACCTCATAAAGATTATTTGCCTTATAATAAAATAACACGAAAAAATATAAAAATACAATGGAGAAGATGTGTCTTTTCATAATAAAAACGTGCATTCGCGAAGTGGAACGCACGCTTTTCTTATTTTATCCAAATGGAAGCGTTTGAAAACGAAACTTGCCCAATTTTCATATATTTTTCATAACGTTTTTCGATTAATTCATCTTTCGAAATTCCGTTTAATTGTTCAAAAGTTTTTCGAATCATTAAGTCTATATTTTCTGACTGTTTCAAAATATTACGGTGAGCTCCGCCTCTTGCTTCTGGAATAATTTCGTCAATTACACCTAATTCTTTCAAATCTGCTGCTGTAATTTTCATTGCCTCTGCAGCTTCCTTTGCTTTTCCTGAATCTTTCCAAAGAATTGCCGCTGCACCCTCTGGTGTAATAACAGAATAAGTGGAATTTTCTAGCATATGAATGTAATCTCCAACTCCAAGGCCTAGCGCACCACCACTACCACCTTCGCCGATAACGATACAAATAACAGGTACCGTTAAACCTGCCATTTCAAATAAATTGCGGGCGATAGCTTCACTTTGACCACGTTCTTCAGCAGCTTTACCAGGATAAGCTCCTTTCGTATCAATAAAACAAATAATAGGACGATTGAACTTTTCCGCCTGCTTCATTAAACGTAATGCTTTTCGATATCCTTCTGGATGAGGCATTCCAAAGTTACGGCGAATATTTTCTTTCGTATCTTTTCCGCGCTGATGCCCAATTACAGTTACAGGCATCCCTTTATATTTCGCAATGCCGCCGACAATCGCTGCATCATCGCCAAATAGACGATCTCCATGACATTCGAAAAAATCAGTAAATAAGTGCTCAATATAATCGAGCGTTGTCGGTCGTTCAGCATGACGAGCAATTTGAACACGGTCCCATACTTTCAGATTGCCGTATATATCTTCCTCTAAATTTTCTAGCTTTTCTTCCAAAATACGAATCTCCTCACTGAAGTCCATCTGGCTGTTTTTCGTATAGTCTTTCAGTTCACGAATCTTATTTCTTAGCTCAACAACTGGTTTTTCAAATTCTAGCTCTGCCATACAGCCATTTCCCCTCCTTGATGAACTTCTAAAATCTTGCGAAGTGATTCTCTCATATCATCACGATGCACCACCGCATCTAATTGACCATGATCTAGTAAGAATTCTGCCGTTTGGAAATCTTCTGGTAGTTTCTCACGCACCGTTTGTTCAATTACACGTCTACCAGCAAATCCGATAAGTGCACCTGGTTCTGCAAGATTATAATCACCAAGTGAAGCGAAACTCGCTGAAACCCCGCCCGTCGTTGGGTGAGTCATAACAGAAATAAATAATCCTCCTGCATTACTATGCTTTTTCAAAGCTACGCTTGTTTTTGCCATTTGCATTAAACTTAATATACCTTCTTGCATACGGGCACCACCCGAAGCAGTAAAGATAATAAATGGAACTTGTAAGTCGTACGCCTTTTCAACCGCACGGGCGATTTTTTCTCCTACTACAGAGCCCATGCTCCCCATTCGAAAACGAGAATCCATTACTGCAACAACAACAAGCATGTCATCAATTGTTCCTTCACCAGTTACAACCGCTTCGTTCAATTCAGTCTTCTTACGATCGCTCTCTAGTTTCTCTTCATAACCTGGAAACTCGAGTGGATTTAATGAAACCATTTCTTTGTCATACTCACGGAATGACCCTTCGTCCAATATACTATCAAGACGTTCCCATGCATTCATAGGATGATGATATCCACAATTCACACATACTTTTAAATTTTTTAGAAGTTCTTTCGTATACATGATTTTTTTACATTCCGGACATTTTGTCATAACGCCATCTGGTACATCTTTTCGTACTTGTTCTGAAGGTATTGCAGCGTACTTTTTCTTTTTCACGAATAAATCTCTTAGCACAATTTGACCCCCTTCGTTGAGAGCTAAGGTTAGCGTAAGAAGAAAATGGGGCTAACACCAAAGTTTGATGTTAGCCTTATCTTCTCAATCTGTCTAATAACCTCACTCTTTACGTTTAACTTTAACCGCTAAGCGGTAGAATGTTTGTCATAACGTGTCATGGTCATTTCGACAAATTTTATACATTACGAGTGAAACTGTATATTCTCTACTAATTCATCGTAAATTTTTAGTGCATCATTTTCTTGTTTTTCTTCCAAAGTAGCATAAAGCTTTCTATACATATCGATAGAATCTCTTGAAACTTTACAAGAAAGAGTTGCTACGTAATCATTTACGATCATCCAAATGCGATATAGTAAATAATTATCGACTTGTTCAATAAGTGTTTTAAAGAACGTTTGATGAAGCGTTGGGACTGAGCTTTCATTTCCTTCAAGTACTTGGTGTAATCTACTTAGTACTTTAGAAAACGTTTCTTTCGGTAAATTACATACAATTCGAATCATATCTTTCTCAAGTAATCGTTTCGTTTGTAATAAATCACGAATTGTTTTCTCATCTTGCAATAAGAACGGGGCAATTAATTGTACAAGACCGTTATCATAAAAGTTTCGAATAAACGTCCCTTCACCACGTCTCGTTTCAATCAATCCTACCAGTTCTAAAGCACGCAATGCTTCTCTTACAGAGGAACGTCCTACGTTTAAGCGTGAACTTAACTCACGCTCAGACGGCAAACGATCCCCCGCCACCAAACCATCCTCTTCCATAATGGAACGGATTTTTTTTACAATTTCGAGATATACTTTTGTATTTGATGATGTCAATGGAAATTCCTCGCTTATTCTTTACCAATCAGCGCTAATTGTTTTGTTTTTTCAGCGATCTCATTTGGATCTACTTGACGGCGAGCTACTCCTGTCTCCATTGCTGCTTTTGCAACGTAAGCCGCTACTTGAGGCGCTACACGCGCGTCAAATGGTGCCGGAATGATATAGTCTGCATTTAACTCATCTTCTGCTACAAGCTCAGCAATAGCCTGTACAGCTGCCATCTTCATTTCTTCGTTAATTTGTGTCGCATGTACGTCAAGTGCACCGCGGAAAATACCAGGGAACGCCAGTACATTATTTACTTGGTTCGGGAAGTCAGAACGACCTGTTCCAACAACAGCTGCGCCCGCTGCTTTTGCCAATTCTGGCATAATTTCTGGAACTGGATTCGCCATTGCAAAAATAATCGCATCGTCATTCATTGTACGAACCATCTCTTCTGTTAATGCACCTTCTGCAGATACACCAATGAATACGTCCGCACCTTGTACAACATCAGCTAAAGAACCTTTTATACGATTCTTATTTGTATATTTTGCAACTTCATCCTTCACCGGATTCATACCTGTAGGACGACCATCATAGATTGCGCCTTTACGGTCACACATAATAATGTCGCGTACACCATAGCGATATAAAAGTTTAATAATTGCAATACCTGCTGCACCTGCGCCATTTGCGACAACTTTAATGTCAGACATTTTCTTTCCAACTAATTTCAGTGCGTTTACAAGACCTGCTACTGTTACAATAGCTGTTCCGTGTTGATCATCATGGAAGATAGGAATATTTGTTTCTTTTTTCAAACGCTCTTCAATAATGAAGCAGTTTGGTGCTGCGATATCTTCTAAGTTAACGCCGCCAAAAGTTGGCTCCATTAATTTTACAGTTTCAACAATTTTATCTACATCGTTTGTATTTAAGGCAATTGGGAATGCATCTACACCAGCAAAGCTCTTGAATAATACAGCTTTACCTTCCATTACTGGAAGAGATGCTTCAGGTCCAATGTTACCAAGACCAAGTACAGCTGTTCCATCTGTCACAACTGCTACCATATTTCCCTTCATCGTATATTCATATACCTTACTTTTATCGTCATAAATTTCTTTACAAGGTTCTGCAACCCCTGGAGAATATGCAAGACTTAAATCTTTTGCATTTTCTACTTTTACTTTTGATACAGTTTCTAATTTTCCTTGATGCACTTTATGCATGTGAAGTGCTTCTTCACGAAGTGTTGACAAACTATCCACTCTCCTCAAATTATTCTTGCTGATATCAATTTCTCCAAGTGGTCTGACCACGAACACTACTACTATAATAATCGAAGTGTAGGGAAATTGTCCATTATATTTTCACAACTACATTTTCTTCCCCGACAATTTCACGAAGTGCTCCTAAACATTCTTCACTTGGATGAATCGATAAACTCCGAGATAATTGTACCATTTTATGTTCCTTTTCATAATAAATTAGTACTTTCGCAAAACCTGAATAGTCGAACAATATTTTCGTAACCTGATTTAAAAGCTTTTTCTCATACTGAGACGGCAATTTCACGTAAACAGATGCGTCTTTCTTTTCTTCATAAACATCCATTTCCTCTAGCGGATATAGTCCATTTACAATCCATTGCAGCTTATGATTTCTTAGCTCAATCGTACCGTCAACTAAAACAATTGCTCCTTCTTGCAACTTATCCGAGAAATGTATATACGTTTCCGGGAAGAGGACCGCTTCCATTTCATCATTTTGATCACAGAATGTAATAAATGCCATCTTTTGAAACTTTTTCGTACGAATCACTCTCACACTTGTTATATACACAATAGCTCTTTGTACTTTTTTCTTGTGTCGCATCGCCTGAGCGAGAGATGGAATTTCTAATTCTTTTGCTAACTTCACATATTGCGCTGTCGGATAACTTGATAAATAAAAGCCAAGCGCTTCCTTCTCTTTATTTAGTTGTTCAATAAAAGATAACTCTTCTCCTTGTACATATTTTGATTTTGGAACAGCATCTCCTAAATCACGTGCGAGATTCGCGTACTCTAACGCCCCTTTAATACTTTTCCATAAATTCGTTCTCGAAACACCAAAATCGTCAAAACATCCCGACCAGACGAAAGCTTCTAAATTACGCTCCGTTACGAACTTTGACGGCATACGAAGACAAAATTCAAATAAATCTTCGAACATTTTTTCCTCTCGTTCTTCTAATAATGCCGTCACTGTAGCCATTCCAATATTTCGGATCGAAAGTAAACTGTAACGTATCGCATTCCCTTCTATTTGGAAGTTGTAGCCACTCCTCTGAAGAGACGGTGGCAAAACGTGAAAACCTTTCCGCTTCGTTTCTCGTATATACTGTACAATCTTATCTTCATTTCCAATTGCGCTTGATAATAATGCCGTCATAAATTCCAGCGTATAATTCGCTTTCAAATAGGCAAGCTGATATCCGATCATACTGTAAGCTACAGCGTGACTTCGGTTAAAACCGTAATTCGCAAATCTTACAATTAAATCATAAATTTTCTCTGCGGATGTCTCATCATAACCATTTCGCAAACATCCTTGGACGAAATGCTTACGTTCCTGATCTAAAATATCACGATTTTTTTTACTCACCGCACGGCGCAGTAAATCTGCTTCTCCGAGCGAAAAACCAGCTAACTTCGATGCAATTTGCATAATTTGTTCTTGGTATACAATGACGCCGTATGTTCTTTCTAAAATTGGCTTTAAATCCGGATGTAAATATTCAATTTTTCTTTTTCCATGTTTCGATTCAATAAAAGTCGGTATCTGTTCCATCGGTCCTGGTCTATATAACGAGTTAACAGCTACGATATCTTCAAACTCATTCGGTTTTAACCCGCGAAGTACATTTCGCATACCACCCGACTCAAGCTGAAATACACCTGTTGTATCCCCTCCCCCTAATAATTGGAACGTCTTTTCATCTTGAAGAGGTAAGTTTCTTATATCGATTTCTTTCCCTGTTTTGTTCGCGATAAATTTTATAATATTTTCAAGTAACGTTAAATTACGTAATCCTAAAAAGTCCATCTTAAGCAAACCAAGTTCTTCTAGCGCATCGGCTGGATATTGCGTAACATAAACATCGTTATGTCCTTCTTGAATTGCTACACTTCCTGTTAGCGGTTCTTGACTCATAATAACACCAGCCGCATGAATAGACGTATGACGTGGTAAACCTTCTACACGTTTTGCGATTTCAAATACACGCTCATGCAGAAGATTCCCTTGTATAAACTCACGAAGTGATTGTGATTCTTCATATGCATCTTTTAACGTTATACCAAGCTTTGATGGAATAAGTTTTGAAAATATATCAATATCTCGCGGCGGAAGCCCCATTACGCGGGCAATGTCTCTAATTGCCGCTTTTGCTGCAAGCGTACCAAACGTTACAATTTGCGCAACACGGAGCTGACCGTATTTATCTTTCACATAGCGAATCATCTCATCACGTCTTACGTCTGGAAAATCAATATCAATATCGGGAAGCGTCACACGTTCAGGATTTAAAAACCTTTCAAATAATAGATCGTATTCAATTGGATCAATATCTGTAATTTCTAATACGTATGAAACGAGTGAACCAGCTGCCGATCCACGACCTGGTCCTGTTAGAATATGATTTTCATGTGCATACTTCATAAAATCCCATACGATGAGGAAATAATCACTAAATCCCATACGAGAAATAACATTTAATTCATGATCCAAACGCTTTATATGCACTTCTTTCGGTTCACCATATCGTTTCCGCAAACCTTCTTCACAAACACGACGCAAGTATATATCACTCGTTTCATTAGACGGAACAGGAAACTTCGGAAGTTGATTTACATGGAACGGTATTTCTACTTGGCAACGCTCTGCAATTTTTATTGTATTTTGGATTGCTTCCGGCGCATGGGAAAATAGTGCTTCCATTTCATCCGATGACTTTAAATAATACTGATCTGTTTTCAGCCTCGGCCTATCTGGATCAGTCATTTTCGTTCCACTTTCAACAGATAGTAAACATTCGTGAACAAGCGCGTCACTTTGATTGATATAGCGCACATCGTTTGTTGCAACGACTGGAATATTAACCCTACTAATAAATTCAGGTAGTTTCTCTTGTAAAAGCAACTCATCTTGAATCGCATGATGCTGCAAACTCATATAAAAATGGCCAAACATATTTTGATACGTGCGAGCTACTTCTTCAGCCTGACTCTCATTGTCTTCTAGTAATAATTGCTCAATTTCGCCATCTTTACCTGGTGAAATTGCAATTAATCCTTTCGCATAATGCGCAAGCCACTTCTTAGGAATACCTTCTTTGGACTTTGTCATAATACTGCTAGAAATCTTTAATAAATTTTGGTAGCCTATTTCATTCTCAGCAAGTAATACAAGCGGATAAGACCTTTCTTCTTCTTCACTAAAAATAGAAGCGGTTAATCCAATAACGGGCTGTATACCATGTTTCTTACATGCTTTATAAAACGGAATAACGCCATACATAACATTTTCATCCGTAATAGCCAGCGATGAAAAACCGAGTTCTTTCGCCCTGACTACAAGCTCATCAATTTTACAAGCACTTTTTAATAAACTAAAAACGGTTTGACATTGTAAATGCACAAACTTCACTGTTGTACCCTCTCTTTACCTATTTGACTACTTTTATTATAGGTGATGAGGAAAGCGGAAATCAAAACATACTTCTTATACTTTGTCCATATATATGAAGAAGAAAGGGGAATGACGATGGATGTAAGAGAACATACTTTTTTCTCTCTGCTTATTATTAGTTATTTTATTGCCTTTGGGGTTATACTTGGCGGTTCATTAATTGGTGGATTTGGTGCGTTTCTTATCGGAAAACCAGCTCTAACTTACATTAATCAATTCGCCCAAAATTTAAGAATTTGGGCACTCGTTGCAGCAATCGGCGGAACATTCGATACCTTTTATAGCTTTGAAAGAAGTTTCTTTGGCGGAGATATGAAAGATATCGTAAAGCAAATTCTCCTTATTTTTTTCGCAACTGGTGGTATGCAAACAGGTCTCATTATTATTAAATGGCTAACGCAGGAACATGTATGAGAGTACCAAGTGCCAATACAGCAAAAAGATGGTACTTAGTATTAGCTGGGGCTGCTGTTGGAGGCGTGTTGAGCTGGTTTATTTTTTTGTACATATACGGTGTTTTTCAAGAAGAACAAGCTAGTAAAATAGCAGAACAAAGAGAAATTATAGAAAAACAAGAAGCAAAGCTCCACGTCCTTCTCGAAGATCAAGAAAAATTGAACACTGAAAATAAACGGCTCTTAACCATTCAAGAGATTAAAATAAAACTTATCAATCGAGAAAAATACGATTTAGACAATCTCACACTCGAAAATATGACTACATCTATCCATAATGACCTCCAACATCTTTTAACGAAAAACATTCAAAGTATCGCAAAAAATAAAGACCTACTTAAAAAGGTAATCGAAAATAAAACGTACAAACATTACGATCGGCTATACCGTTTTAAAGTCGATACAATATCTTTTGATACAGTGCTTGAAATTAGCATTACTATAGAGAAAGAAAAATAAAGAAGGAGGGCTTTAGCGCCGCTCCTTCTTTTCGTTCTAACATATAGTCTCTTATTTACAAATCTCACGTAAATCAGCAAAAAGACGATCCGCTTCTTCCCAAGAAGATGCCTTCGCACCAGAAGCCATCGGATGCCCCCCGCCGTTATATTGCATTGCTAATTTGTTTATAACTGGTCCTTTTGAACGAAGACGAACACGAATTACGTCGTCTTCCTCTAAAAATAGAACCCACGCCTTTAATCCATCAATATTGCCAAGCGCTCCAACAACACCAGATGCTTCAGAAGGAAGTACATCAAACTCTTCTAATACTTCTTTCGTTAATTTAATGTAAGCTGCTCCTTCTTCTACCATCGTAAAGTTTTGTAAAATATAACCGTTTAAACGAGCAATTTTTTCTTTTGTCTTATACATCTCATTGTATAAATCTGTGAATTTCACACCCATGTCAACAAGCTCACTTACGTAACGAAGTGTTTTTGCTGTCGTATTCGGGAATAAGAAACGACCTGTATCTCCAACAATTCCTGCTAAAATAAGGCGGGCTGCTTCTTTTGTTATTTTTAATCCTTTATCTTTTCCATAGTTATAAAACTCATAAATCATTTCACTTGTAGAACTCGCTGTCGTATCTACCCACGTAATATCTCCATACGGATCTTCATTTGGATGATGATCAATTTTAATTAACATCTTCCCTTTTGTATAGCGTTGATCGTCAACACGTTCTTGATTCGCAGTATCACAAACAATAACAAGCGCATTTTCGTATACACTATCTTCAATATCATCCATTACTCGTAAGTATGCTAGTGACGGCTCATTATACCCAACCGTATAAATATTTTTCTCTGGAAACGATTCTTGTAGAATTGTACCAAGACCACCCTGTGAACCTAACGCATCTGGATCCGGACGCACGTGGCGATGAATAATAATTGTATCAAACTCTTTAATTGCTCCTAAAATTTGCTCATGCATATGTATAATCTCCTTTTTAATCAACTTCTTCACTTTATCCTCCATTATAACGGAAAGTATTTCATACATGCGAACAATTGCTTTATAATAAAAGTTAGAAAGTTTAGATATTTCTTTTTCTTTTCTATTATTTTTCACAAAGCGATGGGAGTGTTCATTATGCCAGTATTAGTCTTCTGTATTATCGTCTCATTTATGTTGTACCTCTTTTACAAAACAAAATACTTTCGTACAAACCGCCCAATGGAGAAAGGTTGGCTCTCAGGAAAATCCGCAATGGCACTCGGTTCATTCGTTTTATTTTTCGGGATAAACCAATTCTTTTTAGAACTTTCAACCGCTCGTATTATCGTTGGTGTTTTATTCGTTCTATTTGGTAGTGCAAGTGTATTTAACGGGTTTCGCCAATACAAACATTTCTTGCCATTAGCAGTTAAAGAAGCTGAAGTCTATGAAGCAACGTAAAAAAGCATCAATATTGTGATGCTTTTTTACGTCCCTTAACTTTCAAAATCATATACGCAACAAACGCAGATGGTATATTAAATGGGTTCCCTTGTACGTGAAAATGTAATTGTTCTTCTCCAAAAGACATTTTTTCATATAGCTCTCGCTGAGATAATCCTGTCTTTTCCTTTTTTTCATGTAAACCTTGTAAATATAAATATTGAATCGGTATCATTACAAGAAAGTAAAATAGTGCGATACTACCAAAAAAGAGTACGGCTGACGACATAATGCATACCACCTCTCGCGATTCCATTTTCTTACAATATAATCATAACACAATATACAACTGAATTGAATTATTATTCCGTCTTTTCTCACATTACTTTTCCACTCCATCCCATACATATTTCACTAAAACTCCCATCTAAAATCATGCCTTTCAAATTTAAAACAACAAAAAAAGATGGAACAAATCAAAACGATTTGTTCCATCTTTTTATTTATCGATTAACTGAACCATAAGTAATGCTTTTCCAACAACATTACCTTCATGATGCACCTCTACATCGACCTTACCAAATTTACGTCCAATTTCTAATACTTTCGGATGAACAGATACAACATTATCAATTTGAACCGGCTTTACGAAATAAATCGTTAAGTTTTCAACAATTAAATCACTTTTCTTTTGCGCACGAATGACGCGATTTGTCGCTTCTGTCACAATTGTTGCAAATACACCGTACGATAACGTCCCGATTGAGTTCGTCATTTGCGGCGTCACCGAAAATTGATATAGATGCTCATTCTTCGCTTCTTTTGGTGTCATAAATTGATTCGTTACAATATCATCAATGGTTTCTCCAACTTGTGGCTGACGTTGAATCATTTGCAGTGCCTGAAGTACATCTTGACGGCTAATAATACCTTGCAGTTTGTTTCCTTCCTCAACGACAGGAAGTAATTCAATTCCTTCCCACACCATCATACGTGCCGCAGCTGCGACAGACATTTTACCGTTCACTGTAATTGGGTGTTTTGTCATTACTTTATCAATTGGTGTTTCTTTCGCTACTCCGATCATATCTTTTGAAGTTACGATTCCTAGTACTTTGTTACTTTCATCGACAATTGGATATCTTCCGTGCATTGTCTCTTCGTTATATGCATGCCATTGCTGTACTGTATCACTCGGCTTTAAATATAACGTTTCTTCAATTGGCGTTAAAATATCTTCAACGAGTACAATTTCTTTCTTAATAAGTTGGTCATAAATTGCACGATTAATTAACGTTGCGACCGTAAATGTATCGTAGCTACTTGAAATGATCGGCAGCTTTAATTCGTCTGCTAATTTCTTCACATGATCTTCCGTATCAAATCCGCCCGTAATTAATACAGCGGCTCCAGTTTCTAGCGCTAATTCATGTGCATTGGTACGGTTACCAATAATGAGTAAATTCCCAGCTTCTGTATAGCGCATCATCGCTTCTAATTTCATAGCTCCGATTACGAATTTATTTAATGTTTTATGTAGTCCTTCTCTGCCTCCAAGTACTTGACCGTCGACAATGTTAACGACTTCTGCATATGTCAGTTTTTCGATATTCTCTTTCTTCTTTTGTTCAATTCGAATTGTTCCGACACGTTCAATTGTACTAACATATCCTTTATTTTCTGCATCTTTAATTGCACGGTAAGCGGTCCCTTCACTTACACTCAAATCTTTCGCAATTTGTCTTACAGAAATTTTATGGCCTACTGGCAGGCTATTAATATGTTCTAAAATTTGGTTATGCTTGGTAGCCAAATGGTTTCACCATACTTTCTTTTCCCTAAATTCTTCATGTGTTGTACTTTTAGTATACTATATTTTCAAAACTGTTACACTCTCTCTTTGCATACCTGTACTATTTTTTTTATAACAAAATGACGCTTACATTCCACCAGTCATTCTATTACAACAATGTAATGCTATTGTCATCTCATTCGATAGTTCGCCCACTTAATTGCCTATACAATTAAGACAAGAAATAAAACAAAGGAGCGAACACATGATGAAAAAACTTTTAGAGGTTGTAGGTGCTGTATTTTTAGCTTTCGTAGATGGGAAAAAAGTTGCAATGGAATTGAATGAAACACCTGAACAACCACGTACCAAAAGAGAAGAATCACCAAAACAAATACAAGCATTAAAAGCTGTCCTACACACGTAAAAAACCCTTCACTTTTCTTTTCAAATGAAGGGTTTCTTTTCTATAGTGTAATACTTTCTCCAGCTTCTAATACTTTCCCTGTACAATTTTGTAGCTTTTCTACAAATTGATATGGATCTTGTTCAATAACTGGGAACGTATTGTAATGCATCGGTACAACAGTTTTCGCATTAATCCATTTTGCCGCTAGTACAGCATCTTCTGGCCCCATTGTGAAATTATCACCAATTGGTAAAAATGCTAGATCAACTTTATTTAATTCCCCAATTAACTTCATATCAGAGAATAGTGCAGTATCTCCTGCGTGGTATACAGTTTTCTCTTCTGCTGTAAATAAAATACCTGCTGGCATACCTGTATATGTAATCGTCTTATTTTCTTCATCAATATAACTAGAGCCGTGGAATGCTTGTGTAAACTTCACTTTTCCGAAGTCAAATTCATGTGAACCACCAATATGCATCGGGTGTGTATTTACACCTTGCCAACTTAAAAATGTTGCTAGTTCAAATGGCGCTACAACAACTGCATTATTTTTCTTCGCAAGTTCTACTGTATCTCCAACATGATCACCGTGTCCATGCGATAAAAGAATTGCATCCACTTTTACATCTTCAGTTTTTAAATCTGTTTTCGGATTACCTGTTAAAAACGGGTCAATTAAAATAACTTTTCCATTCGCCTCAATTTTCACAACTGAATGTCCATGATAAGATACTTTCATTATTACATTCCTCCCCTGTTCACATTCTCACTTTGTATTCTACATGATTTTTCAATTCCCTGTCTTTTCTAACATCTATTTACTTGTCATAACGCTTTCTTCCGAGTTAAAGTTATATTTGTAATTAAATATCTCGGGGGTGCCAATCGATGAATGCTAGATTAGAAAATTTAATGCAATGGCTAAAAGAAAAAAACGTAGAAGCTGCGTTCTTAACTTCTACACCAAACGTCTTCTACATGACAAACTTCCACTGTGAACCACACGAAAGATTACTTGGTATGTTTGTATTCCAAGAAAAAGAACCTATTTTAATTTGCCCTAAAATGGAAGAAGGTCAAGCACGTAACGCTGGCTGGGCACATGAAATTATCGGATTTACTGATACTGACAGACCATGGGATATGATTGCAAAAGCAATTAAAGACCGCGGCATCAATGCAAATGCAGTTGCAATTGAAAAAGAACATTTAAACGTAGAGCGCTACGAAGAATTAACGAAATTATTCCCAAATGCAGCTTTCAAATCAGCTGAGGAGAAAGTTCGCGAACTTCGTTTAATTAAAGATGAAAAAGAACTTTCTATTTTACGCGAAGCAGCTAAAATGGCGGACTATGCTGTTGAAGTTGGTGTAAATGCAATTAAAGAAGATCGTAGTGAACTAGAAGTATTAGCAATTATTGAACACGAATTAAAAACAAAAGGCATACATAAAATGTCATTTGATACGATGGTATTAGCAGGTGCGAACTCAGCTCTTCCACACGGTATTCCTGGCGCAAACAAAATGAAACGCGGTGATTTCGTACTATTTGATTTAGGCGTAATCATTGACGGTTATTGCTCTGATATTACACGTACAGTGGCATTCGGCGAGATTTCTGAAGAACAAACTCGTATTTACAACACTGTACTTGCTGGACAACTACAAGCAGTTGAAGCATGTAAACCAGGTGTTACACTTGGCGCAATCGACAACGCTGCTCGTTCTGTTATCGCAGATGCAGGTTACGGAGACTTCTTCCCACACCGACTTGGTCACGGACTTGGAATTAGCGTACACGAATATCCAGATGTAAAAGCTGGTAACGAGTCTCCATTAAAAGAAGGTATGGTCTTCACAATCGAACCTGGTATTTACGTACCAAACGTAGGTGGCGTTCGTATTGAAGATGATATTTACATCACAAAAGACGGATCAGAAATTTTAACGAAATTCCCGAAAGAGTTACAATTTGTAAAATAATAGAAAAAGGCAGCGGGAGTGCTGCCTTTTTCTATTTCCCTACTATTTCAAATTTCTCTACAATCATTTTTGCTGGATAACTTTCAAGTATTTGAGAAAACCATACTTTTATTTTATCCCCTGTTTTTAACTGTTTATATGCGTCTTTGTCCTTAAAGCTCAAGACTATATGTGCTGGATGCTCTTTATTCATTTGTTGTTCTATATAATGTTGCAACTCTACTTTTGTTTCAACCGTTTTATCATCGGCAAAAAACATCGTGTCATTTCTTAATATGATATACCCTTCTTTAGGTACTTCTTTTACCGTTACTTGCTCTACTTGTTTTGTATCACACGCTGATAATACGACTAGAAATACACTTAAAAACATAACAATTTTCATATGCCTATTCATTTTTAACTCCTTACTCTAGGCTATTTCAAATTTAACACCATCTTCTCCTCATACTTATCATCCCATTTAATCACAACTTCTATAGGTTCATCTTTAGAGACAGGCGCGCAACTTACACAAGAAGACTTCATTTCAACCTTTGCTCCTCTATGAACTTCTGACGTTTGTGTCATTGTACTAAAGGCTCCATTAATAGCAATCTCTAAGTTTTTAAATTCTGTCTTTCCATCCCCGCCCTTATATTGAAACGTAAACATTCCATCTTCACTGTCATCCTTAATATGCCCTTTATATTGTCCAGTCCAACTTTTGCTCTCGCTAGAAAAAGTAAAATACCAAATCGAGCAGCTTCCTAAAAAGAAAATACTAATGAAAAAGAATAACGCTCTCTTCATCATGCCCCTCCATTCAAATGCACTTATTTATTGTCTATTTCTTCCTTCTATTATACTATTAAAATACAGAATTTTCTAAAATATGGGGTTTATATGTTACAACAACAGTTAGAAGAAATTCGTAATAATAATTACATACTGGATAACACACTTAACATTGATTCTTTAAGTTCCAATATGCTTGAGCAAATTGGCGATACTGATAGCTATTTAAGGGACAAACTCATCTACTCTACTTTTTTCATCTCATCAAGAAGGAATATCTTTCACACACACAATTACAGAAACTATTATTAGAAAGCATCGGTGAAAAATATTTATTGTATAAGATTCATTCAGATGATGAAGATGCGGTATTTACCCGAGCATTTACAACATTATTAATCGCCCTCATTATTGATGCTGATACAAATCATAATTTCTTATCACAGACTGATATTTCAAATGTAAAAGATCAACTAATTCTATATATGAACAACGAACATGATTTCCGGGGATATGTGCAAAAACACGGCTGGGCACATAGTATCGCTCATGCTTCTGATACATTTGAGGCGCTTGTGAATAGTCCTAAACTGGAAACTTTATATTACGAAGAAATATTACAAACTTTATTAAACAAAGTTTGTGTTCATTCCATCTATTACAAATATGAAGAAGATGAACGTATCGTTTATCCGATTGTCGCAATGCTACAAAATGGCTTAAAGGAAGAAGCACTCATATTAGCCCTTCGTGATTTAGTAGCTCAATTACCCGTTCAAAAACAAACATTACATATTGAATCATACGAGTTTCTATACGGAAATATAAAATCTTTCTTACGCAGCTTATTTTTCAGACTGCGCAAGCTTTCTATATGCGAAGAAACAGAATGCGAAATTGAAAAATTGCTACAAGAACTTCCAAAATATTATTAAAAAAAGAAGGCCACTCAAAAAGTGCCTTCTTCTATTTCACTAATATTTAATTGAAATTTCACGATCCAAACTGAGAAAAGGTGGACAAGAAGCGCAAACGCCATACATGCTCCGCTTAAAAAAGTTAGTATAGGATGCGAATACACGTGCCCCAATCCATAGGATACCGCCACGAAAAACATTGTTATGTAAATATAAATTGCTCCATGTATTTGCCTCATATAAACCTCCTTTTCCCATATTATAACATAAATTTTCTGATTATTCACATTAATTGCTTGTAATCAATATTTCTCAACTGTTACACCTCTTACAGCAGCCTTAATATATGGTGCTCCTTGTAAACTTTGTAAATCCTCTGTTTTGCCTGTTACGACTACACCGTATATTGGTAGGTCTTTTGGTTTGGTGTTTTTTATTTCTTTATAGTTTGTCCTAAAAGATTCTTAATATCCCTTTTATTTTTACTTAAAGATATCCAAATACAGCTGTTCTACATTTTTATCATAATAAAAAGCACATCTATTTTGATGCGCCCTTCACATATATTTTATTAACATATAAATCACTTTTTTGAAACAAAAACTCTCACTCATCTCTCTCCATACTATCGTTATGACTTAGTTTCCATAATAATTGAACGAGGATAAAACCCCAGCTTTTCATAAAACGATACAGCTTCATTTCCGTACACTACTGTTAATTCAATTTCATCTATCTTCTTCGCTTTAAACCATTCCACTGCACTATTCATTAATTTCAAACCAAATCCGTTTCTTCGGTATCTTTCATCAACGAATAAAACTTCAATCTTTCCGTTTACACTTTTGCTATACGCTATACAACATCCTAATATATTATCTGTTTCCGCCTCAACTAATAATTCAATTCTATACTCTCCATACTTTGAATTTTGTTTATAAATTTCAATACGTTCCTCAAATGTCATTCTTGGATAGTCACCAGAAAAATGCCTTGATGTATTATTATGATATTCATGCAATTTATTTAAAGGTTCTCTTATTACTTCTATTTCATCGAGAGTGATATATTTATTACTAATTCTCATCCTACAGCATCTCCAATAATATATATTCCAACCAAAAAGATGACCATTTTACGGTTATAAAATACCAATCTATTATTTCATCGCGTCCTTCACAACATCTTGAATCATAACGACTTCTGTTTTCATATCAACAGAGGGTGCTTCTTCATCAATACACTCATACCAAAATTCCAAGTGCTTTTTATCAATTTCATAATGAGAATTTTCGACAAGAGCCCCACCTTCTCCTTGCACAGAATACCAATATAAGTACTCTTCTCCATCTCTTATTTCCCGGAAAATTGTCTCAACGTACATCTTTTCGTCGTTTAATGTCAAAAGTACTTCTTTCATATTGTCATTCAGAAGCTGCATCCATTCATTTACTCGATGACTCTTACCAGGCTTAACTTTAAATCTCGTTAATTCTACATTCATTTTTCTTCCCCCGTTTTCTTACGTACAAACAAACTGTATTCTATTGGATGATAAAAACTTAATTTACTAGCTAATTTTCGCGAAGGAATATTGTCTACATAACAATCCCAGCTCGGTATAATATCATTTTGCATGCAATGTTCAATGAACCGTGTTGCAACAGCTTGAGCTAATCCTTTCCCTTGATGCGCTTCATGTGTTGCAATATCTATTTCAGCATAACCATTCCCGCTAAATATCGAGACACATTCAGCTACAATTATCCCATCTTGTTCTATACAAAATCCAAAACCACTATTCAAAAACGTTTCTTTTGATCCCCAATATTCTTTGTAGTACTCCTCTTTAAATTCACTGCTTCGCTCTATATCTCTTCTATCAATACGCTTCACTTCATATGTATTTTTGTTAAAATCTCGTTTTCTCTCCTCAAAGGTTACTCTTTGAAATTTCATTCGCGGGATGTTCCGAAGTGTATTACTAAAACGCTCTTCTAACATCATTTCCCAATCTTCACTTGAAGTAAAGAGTGTAAATCTCTTCTCTGTTTTCTCAATAGCTGTTTTTAAATATGAAAATAACTCTTCGTTATAATTTTGATCATCAGTATCACCAAATAAATAATAGATACCGTTAGCTGTAATAATTAATCCTGCTGTTAATTTCTCGTTTGCAAAAACCTCACCATCTATCACTTGATCACATACCGCATAAGCAAACGTCGTCGTTTTTGTATGACTTTCTAAAATCGGAAGGATTTTTCTATACTCGGCTACGGATAATTTTTTCATAATTGCTCCACTTTAATCGTATCCGCCTCTATATGTTCAAAACAAAGATTTACAGTTCTCTTTAATGCTCTCGTTCTATGAATCTTACATGCTGGAATTAAGATTGAATCATTTGGCTTTAAAACCGCTGTTTCTCCATCTTCAAAATCAATAAGTAATTCTCCCTCTAACACAATAAATAATTCATCCGAATTAGAATGATAGTGCCAATCATATTCACCAGTAAATACAGCGATTCGTAAGCAATGACTGTTTATATTTGAAACGACGAAGTTTTTATGTTGATCTTTAATATCCTTTGTTAATTCTATTAAGTTCACAGTCTCCATCTTTCGTCCCATCCTTTCATTAGTCGTTCTTCTAAAAAACTAACTTAATCTCCACCACCTCCGCAATCTCCTCCACCATCACTTGAGCTACTACAGTCATTGCTACTGTAGTCACCGAATCCACTTGATGAGCTTGAAGCGTATGAAGATTTTTTGCTTCTTTTTCTATCTTTTTTACTTTCATGACTAGGCCATACTGTAGCAAAGAGTATAACGAATAAGGCTAATTCTATTACAACAAGTATAAATTCTAGAATGCTCTCAATAATATTGGGAGTTATCCCAAAACTGTAAAACACTCCAAATGAATACATACACAAAATTACATACAGAGCCATACAAATATACCGAAATGTTTTCTCTATCGTAATGACTACTTTTTGTGAAAAAGGTATGTTCTGTTCCTTTTTGTTCTTTATATACCTTTGTCTCTTTGCCTGTTTTTTCTTCCTCTTTTTGCTCCCCATCGAATCCCCTCTTTTTATTATATAATTCTAAATTATCATAATAAAAATCGATTTACACCAATAAATAACAATTATTCACATGTTATTTCTCCATATAAAAAAGACCCTCCTCACGAAAAGGAAGGTCTCAAATGTATTTCTATTATGATAAAGCAGGAGCTTTTTCAAGAAGCTCTTTTGCATCAGCGTATTGTAAGCCGTGAGCTTCCGCAACTGCTTCGAATGTTACATAACCATCTAATGTGTTAATACCTTTTAATAATGCAGTGTTGCCTAAGCAAGCTTCTTTGTAGCCCTTGTTAGCAATTTGTACTGCATATGGTACTGTTACGTTTGTTAACGCAAGAGTTGACGTACGTGGAACTGCACCTGGCATATTAGCAACTGCATAATGAACAACGCCATGTTTTTCGTAAGTTGGGTTGTCATGAGTTGTAATACGATCAGTTGTTTCAAAAATACCACCTTGGTCAATCGCGATATCTACAACGACAGAACCTGGTTCCATTGATTGAATCATTTCTTCAGTTACAAGTTTTGGCGCTTTTGCACCCGGAATTAATACTGCTCCAATAACAAGGTCAGATTCTTTAACAGCTTCTGCAATGTTGTATGGATTAGACATTAATGTTTTTACTTGGTTACCGAAAATATCATCTAATTGACGAAGACGTTCTGCACTTAAGTCAATGATTGTTACATCTGCACCTAAACCTACTGCAATCTTAGCTGCGTTTGTACCAGCTTGACCACCGCCGATGATTGTTACTTTGCCGCGTTTTACCCCTGGAACGCCTGCAAGTAAAATACCTTTACCGCCTTTGTTTTTCTCAAGGAATTGTGCACCGATTTGTGCAGACATACGACCAGCCACTTCACTCATAGGTGCAAGTAATGGTAAAGAACGATTGTCTAATTGTACTGTTTCGTATGCGATTGATGCAACTTTGTTATCGATTAATGCTTTCGTTAATTCTGGTTCTGGAGCTAAGTGTAAGTATGTGAATAAGATTAAGCCTTCACGGAAATAGCCGTATTCACTTGCTACTGGCTCTTTTACCTTCATAACCATATCTTGATTCCATGCTTCTTCAGCAGTTTCTACAAGTTTCGCACCAGCTTGTACGTATTCTTCATCTGTAAAGCCAGATCCTAAACCTGCTCCTTTTTGAACAAAAACTTCGTGACCATTTTGTACTAAATGTACTGCTCCCGCTGGCGTCATTGCCACACGGTTTTCATTGTTTTTAATTTCTGTTGGAATACCGATACGCATGATTAGTTCCCCCTTGAGTTATGAAATGACCCCTGAATCATTTTTTAAAGCGCTTTCTACGCTCTTATATTTTAACATAATATCTCAATATTTGACAAAAAAATAACACGAGTTTTCCGATAGATTTAATTTTATATTAAAGGACAGTATTATCCGCACCTCTCAGCACAATGGATAAACTGTCCAATTATTCGAAACTTCATCTTATTTTATTCTATCGATGTCTATGAATAACATCCACTGCACCAGTCACTTCAATAATTGTACCGGTAATCATATCGGAATCGTCCTCACATAAAAACGAAATGGTTCTTGCAATATCTTCACCTGTTCCAGATCTACCAATCGGTGTGTTATGCTCTTTCAGCTGACGTGCTTCTTGAATAGTTGCCTCTTTCATATCGCCAATAATATCACCAGGACATACCATGTTCGCAGTGATACCATACTCCGCTTCTTCATAAGCAACTGTTTTCGTTAATGAAACAAGTCCTACTTTCGCTGCGGCAAAAGCTGAACGATAAATCCATCCCGGTGCACTATCCGCCCCTTGAAATCCGTAATTAATAATACGGCCAAAGTTCTGTTTTCTCATGACCGGAACGACAAGTTTTAATAAATGAAATACCGCTGTTAAATTTCCCTGAATCATTTCATTCCATTCATCTTCTTCATAATCAACTAACTTTTTTCGTTCAAATACATATGGACCAGCATTATTAATTAAAAAGTCAATTTTGCCAAAACGGCTCATCGCTTCTTCTACTATTTTATGTAAATCTTCCTTTTTCGTGACATCCGCTTGCACGAATTGTAGACGCTCTTCCACATCTTTATATGTTTCTTTCATCGTTTCCATAGCCGTGATATCGCTATGGTACGTTACTGTTACTGAATAGCCTTTAGCCAATAACTTTTCTGTTACTTGCTTTCCTAAACCTTTCGTACCGGCTGTAATGAGCGCATGTCTCACAAAACTGCCCCCTTTTAAATTGCTATACTTCATATGTAACAAGTTCTCGCTCCAATTACAACTAAAATGAATTGAAACAGAGTTTTCAAAATTCTGTAACGTTTCTGGCAAGCACGTTACCAAAATTTGTTTTATAATTAAGTTGTAAACAGTTATAAAACAGATTGGGAGGAATTTACTATGAATAATACATATACAAATATTTTAATCGCGGTGGATGGTTCTAAAGAAGCAGAAAAAGCCTTTAAAAAAGCAATTCAAGTCGCAAAGCGCAACAATGCAACATTAACAATTGCTCATATCGTTGATGTAAAAGCATACTCAGCAGTAGAAGCTTATAGCCGTGCAATTGCGGAACGTGCAAATCTATTTGCAGAAGACCTATTAGAAGACTACAAAAAAACTGCGCTTGAAGCTGGTCTTGAAAAAATTGAAACTGTATTAGAATTCGGTAATCCTAAATCAAAAATTTCAAAAGAAATCGCTCCAAACCATAAAGTAGATTTAATTATGTGTGGTGCGACTGGTTTAAATGCTGTTGAGCGTTTCCTAATTGGTAGCGTCTCTGAACATATTATTCGCTATGCGAAATGCGATGTCCTTGTTGTTCGTGGTGATGAAGAGCAAGGTGAGCTTTAATTTATAGATAAAACACCAAGTCCACATAGGCTTGGTGTTTTTCATTTTATAAACTTCACTATAAACAAAAGACATGCTACGACAACAACGGTAATTGCCAACACATAAGGCGGAAGAAACTTCAAAGACCATAATGCCATCATAATCGTCGCAACCGTTAAGTACGTTCGCCTTGCACCTTCTGTCATTTTTTTACGAAATAAGAAAACATACAAATAACCAATTGGCGGCGTAATAAAGCAAAGAACGTATATGATTTTTGATTTTAAATACCACTTTTGTTCTCCAAGTTTCTTTATATCCCCTTCTATTCTCTTATGCTCTTGTTCTTTCTCTTCTTCTACAAGCGGATTTTCCTCTTCTCCTCGCTTTTCTTTCATATAAGGAAGAAAGTGCATAAAAAAATAGTATGCGAATACGAATGCTCCAAATCCAATATTTACTCTTTCTAATGGAATATGTTCACTAAAAAAAGCAGCAGTAAGCACTAAAGACAAACAGTATGTCATCATCCAAAAGGAACGTTTTCTCTTTTTCCGTTCCATTTCTTTTTTGCCTTGTATATCTTTTCTTTTCGAAAGCCATATAGAAATAAAGCAATCTACCACAAATAGAGCAAAAATAAATATCGCAACGTGTACTGTTTCTAAATCCTCAAATGAAAAGATATTTGGGAATGCAACATGTAATACAATGAATGTGTACAAAATTAGCCCTATAAAATAAATACGTCTCATTTTCCATCCCTTTCTTATTTCCTAACATTACGTTAACATACATTTTTTAGAAATAGACGGACAAAATATATATGTGTAAAAAAGGAGGATGCTATATGGATGATTCTGAACGCATTATTTTAGATGTGAACGGCAAAGAAATTGAAATGCTAGATACGATTCGCACTCATTTTAAAGAGAAGCACGGCGTTGAACTAAGTAATGGTGCATTACTTCGTGATTTGATGGATATTGAGTATATTCGAATTACGGAAGATCGACATAAGTATGATTAAAAGAAAACGACTGCAGGCGAATGCCATCAGTCGTTTTCTTTCTTTATTTAAGCTCTTGATGTTTCCCGCCCATACCACCAGACTCATTGCTATCTTGGTGTACAGTTAGTTTATTTGTTTTCGCATCTTTTAAAACTCTATATGTATATGATTCATTTGGTTCATCTTTAAACTGTACATTCATACCATAAGAATCCATTTTGCTATAAAAGGCCGGTTTTATATATAAAATATCACTTTCTTTATATCCTTTATCTTGTAAATGCCACATCGTTGCGATAACCGCTTCTTCTCGCTTTTCTTTTTCACCAACATACATATATTTGTCCAAAAGAAACACTTTAGCATTTGCAATTAAGCTAATTAACAGTACAATGATCAACACTATTTTTTTCATAGACTTCCCCTAAATTGTTATTTTTTACTACATTGTAACTTAAATACTAGTAAAAAATAAAGTACGCCAGACTTTACTAGACTGGCGTACTTCCCAACTCAATTCTTAATAACTTCTTTCGTTAACCCCTTCGCCTTCTCCAAAGCGTTTTTGATTTGTTCAAACCCAGTCCCGCCAGCACTGTTACGACGCTTTACAGCTGCATATGGTGACAGCACTTCATACAAATCTTCTTCAAATAAGGAGCTCATTTCTTTATATGTTTCAAGAGAGACATCTAATAAATAAATTCCTTTTTGTGTGCAATATAGCACTAACTTTCCAACAATTTCATGAGCTTGACGGAATGGTAGTCCTTTGTTCGCTAAATAGTCAGCAATTTCTGTTGCGTTGGAGAAATCTTGCGTCACAGCTTGCCCCATTTTTTCTTTGTTTACAGTCATCGTTTCAAGCATGCCCGCCATAATATGAAGGCATCCTTCTACTGTTTTAACTGTATCAAACATTCCTTCTTTATCTTCTTGTAAGTCTTTATTGTAAGCGAGCGGTAATCCTTTCATTACTGTGAGTAAACTGAATAAATTACCGTATACTCTGCCTGTTTTACCACGGATTAGTTCCGCCATATCCGGGTTTTTCTTTTGCGGCATAATGCTGCTTCCCGTTGCATATTGATCGCTCATTTCAATAAATTGAAACTCTTGGCTACTCCATAAAATAAGTTCTTCGCAAAAGCGTGATAAGTGCATCATAAGCATAGAGGAGTTACTTAGGAACTCCAGTATGAAATCACGATCGCTTACTGCATCTAAACTATTTTCATAGATTCCATTAAATCCAAGAAGCTCCGCACTATACTCTCGGTCAATGGGGAATGTCGTTCCAGCTAACGCTCCTGCTCCTAATGGCGAAATGTTAATACGTTTTAACGAATCTTCATAACGATTCACATCACGCTCTAACATCCAAAAGTAAGCGAGAATATGATGAGCAAATGAAATCGGCTGGGCACGCTGCAAGTGCGTATAGCCCGGCATAATGGTTTCAATATTATTTTCTGCTTGTTGAACAAGAACAGTTTGCAATTGCTTTGTAGCTTTTATAATATGTTCTACCTTTTCTTTTAAATACAAATGCATATCTGTCGCTACTTGATCATTACGACTTCGGCCAGTGTGAAGTTTTCCTCCTACTTCGCCAATTTGTTCAATTAACATTTTTTCGATGTTTAAATGAATATCTTCTGCTTCTACTGAAAATTGTAGCTTATTCTCTTTTGCTTCTTTCAATAAATATTGAAGACCTATCTTTATTTTCTCTGCTTCTTCTTGCGTAACGATGCCTTGCTTTGCTAGCATCGTTACGTGTGCCATACTCCCATTTATATCTTGATTTACTAATTGTTGATCGAAGGAGATGGATGCTCCGAACTCTTCAACCCATGCTTCCGCTTCTTCTGTAAAACGTCCGCCCCAAAGTTTGCTCACGCTTCCACCTTCTTTTGATTCACTTGGCTGTATACTTTCGTCGGTAAACCGAATAATGAAATGAATCCAACTGCTGCATCATGATTAAATTCGTCCTGAGCAGTATATGTTGCTAATTTTTCATCGTATAAAGAGTATTCAGATTTACGTCCTTCTACAATCGCATGACCTTTAAATAATTTCACACGCACTGTACCTGTTACATTCTTTTGCGTTTCTTGTAAAAATGCATGAAGCGCTTGTTTTAAAGGCGAGAACCATAAACCATTATAAATAAGTTCTGTTATTTTCTGTTCAATCACTGGTTTAAAATGTGCTACTTCTTTTACGTGTGTTAAATCTTCCAACTCTTTATGCGCAGTGATTAACGTCATTGCTGCTGGGCATTCGTATACTTCACGAGATTTAATACCGACAAGACGATTTTCTACGTGATCAATACGTCCAACGCCGTGTTTTCCAGCAAGCGCATTTAACGTTTTAATTAATTCTGCAAGTGAATATGCAGTGCCATTTAAAGTAGTCGGTACGCCTGCTTCAAATCCGATTTCTACAAACTCTGGTTTATTCGGTGTATCTTCTAATGCCAATGTCATCTCATATGCATCTTCTGGCGGCGCTGCCCATGGATCTTCTAAAATTCCACATTCGTTGCTGCGTCCCCATAAGTTTTGATCGATTGAAAACGGGCTATCTAAATTAATCGGAATTGGTACATCGTTTTCTTTTGCATAGGCAATTTCTTCTTCACGTGACCACTTCCATTCACGTACAGGTGCAATCACTTCTAAGTAAGGATTTAATGCTTGGATAGAAACTTCAAAACGAACTTGGTCATTTCCTTTCCCTGTACATCCGTGTGCAACTGCAGTTGCGCCTTCTTGTTCTGCGATTTCTACTAATTTCTTCGCAATAAGCGGACGAGATAATGCAGAGACAAGAGGGTATTTCCCTTCGTATAATGTGTGTGCTTGCATCGCCATCAATGCATATTCATTCGCGAATTCTTCTTGAACATCAATCATATATGATTTAATTGCACCTACTGAAAGTGCCTTTTCTTTTACAAATGCTAAGTCTTTACCTTCCCCTAAGTCTAAACAAAGCGCGATAATATCATAATTCTTCTCTTGTAACCATTTAATTGCAACGGAAGTATCAAGACCTCCGGAATATGCTAATACAACTTTTTTCTTCTCCATTTTGCATCCCCCTAAGAATAAATATTCATTTTCTTTTATAATAATTCACACTTTACCACCTTTCACAAAATGTATCAAGAGTCATTTTCAAATTTTTTCAAACAATTTCGTCGAACTTCTTTCAGTTTTTCTGTACAATATAAGCAGGACAACGGGGGTGAACTTATGGAAAAGTATTTCTTATACGATGATCATCTAGGAATTGAAATTCCTCATTTACAAGAAGATTGGGAAGATATCCCCGAAAAAATTCAGCATGCTATTTTACTAAAATGGGAACAAGTTCGCGGGAAAATTCCTGATCGTATAAAAGAACTTGAGCACTATATTAATACAAAACAACATTATTTAAATAACGAAGAAGACTTCGAAGTTTCTTGTAAACTAAATTCAGAAATTGCCGATCTTGCTTCAATCATTAATGACCTTTGGCTTTGGTATCGACTCACTCAAAATGTATCTGAGGGGAAAGCACACCAATGAAAAAAGCATGCCCCTCAATTACTTTGGGTCATGCTTTTTTGTCGTAACATGATTTACAATATATTTCTTGTGCTGTTTTCGCCAAACATACATCGAATGGACCAACTAATATACTTCTTTCTTCCGGCAACTTTACAAAAGCAACAAGCTCTTCTTCATATTGAATTTTTTTCTGACATGAAATGCATATTAATTCTTTTCTTTTGAACATGTCTTTTAGCATACCTTCACTCTCCCCTTCATCTATCTATATTAATATAATCTCATAACAGTTAAGACTTGTAAAAAAATGACACATTCCGAATCGAATGATTCATATACTATGTACAAAGGGGGGTCTAAAGCTTATGCGTGCTTTCGTTATTATTGCTTTAACTTTTTTAAGTGTGATTAGTTGGGATGCGTTTTTTAAAGATAAAAGTGATGAAAAGAATACAACTGAATAAAACCCTTTTTTTCTTACTTATTGGACAAACCGTTACAAACTGTCCAATCCTCCGAAATAACTTAGGCTTTTCTACAAAAATATTTAAACATAACATTTTTTGTAGATTCCCTCCGTTTATTGTCGGTTTCCATCCGCATACATTTTTTAAAAGTATGATATAATAGTATAAATCTTGAAGGAAGGGATTTTGATATCATGATCGCTCGAAGGAGCATGTGGCATCGTATTGACGAATCATACACGTAGCGTATTTTTTAGCTCAGATACTTTAGTCTAGCGAAAAAAATACGAGAGTGGGGAAATTATGATTGCCCGAAGGATAATTTGGCAAAAAAAAGACTCTTCTTACACATAGCGTTTTGTTTAGGACTTAATTGTTACTAACTAAACAAAACAAAGAAGAGCAGGATTGCTAAATGACGAATCCTACTCCACGTTTTGTTTAGTCGTTTTAAGACTTAAACTAAAACGAAGGTAGGGAGAATTGATGGACGAGAGGATTATTCGTTATTTCTTCAGCGACATATAGCGTAGTTAGTTTTTTCGTAAACTAACTGAAAGCTACATGTGAGCTCGTAGTTAGTTTACAACACAAAAAGGACTACTAACTACGGAAAGAAGGAATAACGATGAGGAACATCCAAAGTCGGCAAATTATTAAAGAAATTTTTATGGTTTTAATCGGTTCATTTATTTTAGCAGCAGCGCTATATCACATTCACTTCCAAAACCACTTAACAGAAGGTGGCTTTGTAGGAATTGCACTATTCATTCAAAACTTTTATGATATTTCACCATCTATTTCAACTGTATTAATGGATATCCCAATTATTTTACTGTGCGCTTCATTTTTAGGTAGAAAAATGGTTGGTTATTCATTCCTAGGTTCAATTTCATTCGGAGTATTTTATTCCTTTATGGAAAATTATTCTCCATTTACGGTAGATTTATCAAATAACTTATTTATAGCTGCAGTAGTTGGCGGTGCGTTAGCTGGTATTGGACTCGGTTTTATATTACGATTTGGCGGTGCAACCGGTGGAGACGATATTTTAACAATTGTATTAAGTAAACGAACTCGTTTTACAATTGGGCAAATTTTCTTCGTCTTTGACGCGATTGTTCTTGCGCTTTCATTATATTATTTAAATTGGACAGAAATTGCTTTTACTATTCTTTCGATTGCCGTACAGGCAAAAACATTGGATTTAATTTATTATCCAAAAACAGAAAAAACAGCAGAAAAGCAGCCAGTATCTGTTCCAATGTCCAAAAAACATGCAACGAATTAAAAAAGCGAAAGGCTTCGGCCTCTCGCTTTTTTTATGCTCTTTTTTCTTTCTCGACTATATGGCGCACTTGATAAAATCTATTTGCAAATTCAGTAACGTTTCTTGTTAAACGATAATTCACTGTAGATCCAATTGCCATTCCAATTACCGGTATACCTTGGAATAATTTACGACGAAGAGCATAAATCGAAAATGTCTTCAAAATTTGTTTTAACACAACCTCAGTAGAAGCTGTTTGTAGCACTGCTTCGTCTCCTTCGTAAAAGAACGAATCTTCTTGCTCCAGCTCTTGCAATAAATTGTACCATGCATATTGCTGAAGTCTTCCTGGTAGTAATGACGCATGAAACACCTTTAACGCAAGCATCATTTCATACGGCTTGTTCACATCATGTCCAAATGATGTTGCAATAAGTTGGACTGCCTTCACATTTAACGCGATCATAACCGGAAAATCCGCCGTTAATAATAATAAACCTCCAGCACCTGTTGCCCCACCTTGTACAAATGAATATAGACGATGACGTGCTGTTTGCTGCTCTGCTATGTATGTTAATTGATCAATAGATAATGCTTTCAAATCTTCAAGCTGTTCAATCGATTCATCAAATAACCTTGATGTTCCTAAAATCCGATTACGTGCATCTAACTGTGCTTGTGAACTTTGAATAAATGCATGCAAATGAAAGAGCCATCCATCTGCTTTCGTGAAGAATTCTTTTCGCTTTTTCTCAGGTAATTTCGCAACTGTAGCATGTAACCATTTATCAAACACTTTTTGAAAATCGGTCGCTTCTTGCTCAACTAATTGCGCTTCCCATTCTTTTATATTGTCTAAAATGGCTTGTTCTCGCTTCGATCGCATCGTAACAACCACCTCGTTCGATTTTTTTCTATTGTAACATATTTCTGCTTATTCTTTGCAAATATGCTTGTCTATCTTTATTCACATACCATTTTTGAATGGCATAAAATATTAACAAAAAGGATGAGATAAATCACATGAATCTATCCGATATAAAAAAAGAATATAATGCGGTATTCAGCTTAGGACAAAACTGCTGGCCCGCTTGGGCATTATATCAATTAGAATTATCACCATTTTTTGGCGTTATTGATTTTATGCTAAGTCCCTCATTAGAAAAAGTGAATGTATTATTACAAAATCGATTTGACCGCTTTTTAAATTTCGAAAATTTATCCTTCATCTCATTTTGGGATGATGATGCAAAATTAAGATTAAGGGACAACCTTTATGAAATTGACTCCTGTCATGACTTTAAAACAGATGTAAATACACCAACTTCTTGGCCTTCTTATACAGAAATTAAGTTAAACTATGAACATCGTATTAATCGTTTTCTAGCTACAATTGAAACGGCAGAATCCATATTATTTATTCGAACTGGAGGAACATATGAAGAAGCATGTTCCCTAGAACAAATTTTATCTCAAATCGTTACACATACATTCTCTGTCCTGTTACTAATTCCTGCCGATATACCAACTATCACCCAAGAAGATTGGGGATTACAACGTATTTGCGTTATGAAATGTCCTATTATGGATGTATACCAATACAATGAAGCATTTTGGAAAGACTTATTTGATGGAATTACAATTAGACCGCACACTTAAATACACGATACTTTTATCACACCATACATTATAATCGTCCTTATACAAAACAAATAAGGAATGATTCTATATGTATCCACGTGCAAAAGCTTTCGGTCTTGCTATACATCAAGATCGCCTTCTCGTACAAGAATATTATACAGAAGGCGAAATATATTATCGTCCTCTTGGCGGTTCAATTGAACTTGGTGAAAAATCAGCACATACTGTTATTCGGGAGTTTAAAGAAGAGCTTCATACGGAGATAGAAATCACCAATTATTTAGGGTGTTTAGAAAATGTCTTTCATCTCGATGGAGACATTGGTCATGAAATCATTCAACTATATTCTTTGCGTTTATTAGACACGTCACTATATGAAATGAAAATATTAAATATACAAGATGAAGAAACAGTAGCGTATGCGAAATGGATTCCTATTACGGCATTCATTCAGAAAGAAAAAATATTATATCCAGATGGAGTTTTAAAATACATCCAAAAGAAAAAAGACGAAATCCTATAGGATCTCGTCTTTCTTTTCATATATTAACCAATATCTCCAAGACGTAGTACGTCACGAGCAATCATAACTTCTTCGTCAGTTGGAATTACGATAATTTTTACTGGAGAGTGTGGGAAGCTGATGAATGCTTCTTCACCGAATACGTTATTACGTTTTGCATCGAAGTATACGCCCATGTACTCAAGGCCTTCTAATACACGCTCACGAATAATCGCACTGTTTTCACCTACACCAGCTGTGAAGATGATTGCGTCTACACCTTTCATACGAGCAGTGTAAGAACCGATGTATTTGTGGATACGGCTTACGAATACATCAAGTGCTACTTTCGCACGGTGGTCGCCTTCTTCTTCTTTCGCAATGATGTCACGTAGGTCACTAGAGTAACCAGTAAGACCTAACATACCACTCTTCTTGTTTAATACGTTAACTACTTCTTCTACTGTTTGGCCTGTTTTTTCCATGATGTATGGAATTAACGCAGGGTCAAGGTTACCAGAACGTGTACCCATTGTTACACCAGCAAGTGGTGTGAAGCCCATAGAAGTATCGATAGATTTACCGCCTTCTACTGCTGCGATACTTGCACCGTTACCTAAGTGACAAGAAAGTAAGCTTAAGCTTTCAATTGGACGACCTAATAATTCAGCCGCACGCTCAGTTACATATTTATGAGAAGTTCCGTGGAAACCGTATTTACGGATGCCGAATTTTTCATAGTACTCATATGGTAAGCTGTATAGGAATGCAGATTCCGGCATTGTTTGGTGGAATGCTGTATCGAATACTGCTACTGCTGGTACGTTTGGTAATACTTCTTGGAATGCTTTAATACCAACAACGTTTGCTGGGTTATGAAGTGGTGCTAAATCGCTTAATTCTTCGATATCAGCTAATACTTCATCAGTAATTAAAACAGAGTCAGCAAATTTTTCGCCGCCGTGAACAACACGGTGACCGATACCGCCAATCTCATCTAGAGATTTAACGATTCCGTTTTCAGTTAACTTTTTAAGAAGCATATTAACTGCTACTGCGTGATCTGGAATGTTTGTAATTTCTTTTTGTTTTTCGCCATCTACAGTAATAGTGAAGATACTATCTTCTAAACCGATACGTTCTACTAAACCTTTTGTTAATACTGTTTCACTTGGCATTTCAAATAATTGGAATTTTAAGGAAGAGCTTCCTGCGTTAATCGCGATGATTTTTGACATCTAGTCTTTCGCCCCTTTTTCTCTTGGTAGTTGTGTGGATGTTTCCACAAACCGCTCGATTTTATCTGATCAAATTCACCAAATATGAAAACGTTTCATCATTAGCAAATTTTATACTCACGATTTTAATTTAAACATCGTCCGACATATATTTCAAGTGAAAAAATTGTAACACCAAGAAAAAATATATATTACAGATTTCAAAAAAATTCAGTTAAATCTTGTATATATTTAAAAATATGACATATTATATAAAACTGTACTACATGAATCACTAATGCTGTTACATATACCCAGCTTTATTTATGTGTTGCAAACCAAGTATTTAATTGATCCATAATGTCTTCCATCGCCTTCATGTTAGAGAATTTAGGCAACTCCACTAATAATGCCTGTTTTGGCATTGTTACATTAGCGCCTTTCTTTTGGAGAACAAATATACTTTTTGCATTTTTCTCGTTTTTAAACATGGAAACAGGAAGCTGTAATAACCCTTGAATAAAGCATGTTTCTTTAATAAATGCATGTAATTTTGGTGCCTGGTCACTTTCAAAAATGAAGTTTGGTACTAAGAAGAATAAGTAACCGCCCTCTTTCGTATGTTTCACACTTTGTTCAATAAATAAGTGATGGGCATACGACATTCCTTCATCTGCTTTTAATTTATATTCACTTGCACCGATTTCGTTTGGATAATAACCAACCGGTAAGTCTGAAACGACTGCATCAACTGGATCGATATAAAGTGGTGCTAGTCCATCTTGATGGAAGAATTCGATTGCATGCTTTTGTAAATTTGCATTTACTAAAGCAAGTTTAATTAGCACTTCATCCACTTCTACACCAAATCCACTCATTGTTAGTCCTTCTTTGGCGCTATTAAACACTGTAGTCATTAAATTACCTGTTCCAATTGCAGGATCTAAAACTGTGATCTCGTTTTGACCTTGCATAAATTTATGGAATAAGTAACTCATGAACATTCCAACTGCATCAGGCGTCATTTCATGATTCGCTTGTACGCCTTCTTTCATTCCTTTTAAGATGGCTAACTGAAATGCTTTACGAATTTCTTCACCTTTATATGTTTCTTCATTAAACGTACTATATTCACGATTCAGCCTTTCAATTGCTGATTCGGATAATTCCTCTTGTAAAATCGCTCCCTCAAACAAGTTATCACCTGTTTCTACAAGCGCCTCTAAATATGTTACATCTAATTCTTTACGTAAAACTACCGCAGAAGAATCAAAAATAGAAAATAATGTTTCTACTGTCTGACTCACGTACATTCCTCCTTCTCTCTTTTACACATAACTTATATCATACCACAAAGTGATTTTTTCCAAAAAGAAAAAGCGACCTCCTGTAAAGAGCTCCCCTTTAGTTATATATGATATAACGTTTTTTCTCATATATCGATGCTGTTACAGAGCAATATATGAGAAAAAACGACCTCTTTATAAGAGGTCATTCTCTTCACATTACTTCGCAGATTTAGCTGCTTCTAATGCTTCTTCATAGTTTGGATGGCTTGTACCTTCGCTTACGTATTCTGCGTAAACTACTTTGTCATTGCTATCTACTACGAATACTGCACGAGCAAGTAAACGAAGCTCTTTCATTACTAAGCCATAAGCTTCACCGAATGAAAGGTCGCGGTGGTCAGAAAGTGTAACAACATTTTCTAAACCGTTTGCTGCACACCAGCGTTTTTGAGCGAATGGTAAATCAGCGCTAATTGTTAATACTTTCGCGTTTTCAATACCTGCTGCATCTTGGTTAAAACGACGTGTTTGTGCATCACACACACCTGTGTCGATTGAAGGTACAACACTAATTAATTTCACTTCGCCTTTGTATGTTTCTAAACTTACTGGAGATAAGTCGTTTGCTAATACTTGGAAGTTTGGCGCTTGATCGCCAACTTTAACTTCTGTTCCAACTAAAGTCATTGGATTACCTTTAAAAGTTACGTTTGCCACTTGAAAATCCTCCCTTATTTAAACAAAATATGTACAATGTAAATGATAGTTTGTCCCTATCGATAATGCAAATAAAATCGCTTTATTTACAAAAAAATTAAAGAAGCTAACCTATTGATTAGCTTCTTTATTCGTTAAATTTGAAATTCAGGATCATCTTCTTTTCGTTTATCCATCATTTCTTTCACTTTATCAACAGCTTGTGGCGCTAATTCAATTATTTTATCGATGACGTGTGTTTGTTTATCTAAGTGCAATACTTTCACACCATCTCCATTTATAACAAGAAAGGCAACAGGATTAATAGAAACTCCTCCACCACTTCCCCCGCCAAATGGATGACGGCCTGAATGTTCTACTTTACCAAATTCACTTCCACCAGCAGCAAATCCGAAACTTACTTTCGAAACTGTAAGAATTACGCTTCCATCTGCCGCTTTAATTGGGTCACCAACAATTGTATTTACATCAGTCATTTGTTTTAAATGCTGCATTGCTGTTGTCATTAAACCTTGAATTGGATGGTCCATTCTATATCCCCCCTATGCTTGAACAGATTTTTCTGTCATACCAGATCTTTGTCTTCTCATAAATACGAGTAATTTGACGCCAGTTTTTATAGCGCGGAATATACGAAAAGATGCTGTTAACTCGCATCTTGATGCAAATCCTTTCCCTTGAAAAACTGGGGTAATTTCAAATTCTGGTACGTCGACAATATGCATATATTGTCCGACAACTCCAGCAGCCATACCTTTTGTCCCCCATGCATATCCAGTGACAATTCCAGTACTAGCTGCATCGCCTGCTCCAATTTGTGTATGCCATTTCCAACCATTGATTTTCACTCGTTTGAGAAAATCTTTAACAATAGTATGAACTTCTTGAAGCTTTTTTATCAGTTCACCAATGCTGTCAAGTTGCGCCATAATTTTATTATCGAGTCCGCCGTCCTCTTCAGCTTTTTCGATTTTCTGTCCTGTCTTTTTCTGCTGTTTTTCAATTCTTTCCAACACATCAAATGTATATCGAATCATCCATATTTTCACTTGAAGCAAACATTGCTTTTCCATTTCTGAATATAAAAATGTCACCTTAAGCTTTATTTTCGACAATAGTATAAACAAAATAAAAAGAAGAAGAATTATTATTCCAATTACGAGCCACTTCATACGTATCATCCTTTCACTCCGTACCCATTATCGACAAGTTTATTCATCGTTAAACAGAGTTCTATAAGATTGAATATAAAAATTTTTCTAAAAATAAAAAGGTATTTTGACAATTTATATCGAAATATATTATTTGAACATATCATCAGGGAACGGACTCTAATGATATGTAGCACGAAAAACAGAAAATTTAACTGCAGTGGAGGGATACATAATGGCAGATCGTCGCAATTTATTTTTCTTTTATGGTGATGACAAAGCAACGCTCGTTGAAAAAATGAAACCAATCTATCGTATTTTAGAAGAGAATGGATTTACCATATTAGATCATCCAAAAAATGCAAACGCTATCGTCAGTGTTGGAGATGATGCAACCTTCTTACAAGCCGTTCGTAAAACTGGTTTTAGGGAAGATTGCTTATATGCAGGGATTTCTACGAAAGATGAAATTTCGTTCTACTGCGATTTCCATATTGATCACGTTGATACAGCCCTTCAAGAAATTACAAAAAATGAAATTGAAGTGCGAAAATATCCAACAATTCAGGTAGATGTAGATCACAGTACATCTTTCCATTGTTTAAATGAGTTCTCATTACGTTCTAGCATTATTAAAACATTCGTTGTAGATGTTCATGTTGATGATTTATATTTCGAAACATTTAGAGGGGACGGTTTAGTAGTTTCTACCCCAACAGGAAGTACTGCTTACAATAAATCATTGCATGGTGCAGTTGTTGACCCGCTTATCCCATGTTTCCAAGTAAGCGAACTAGCATCTTTAAACAACAACACTTACCGTACGCTCGGTTCACCTTTCATTTTAAATCACGAACGTACATTAACTTTAAAACTAAGACCAGACGGTAACGATTATCCTGTTATCGGCATGGATAACGAAGCGCTTAGCATTAAACAAGTGGAAAAAGCTGTTGTACGCTTAAGCGATAAACAAATTAAAACAGTTAAATTAAAAAACAATTCTTTCTGGGAAAAAGTACAGAGAACGTTTTTATAAGATTAAAATAACCGCAGAATTATGGAATTCCATAATTCTGCGGTTATTTATTTACCCCGATTGACGCGAACAATACTCTCTTACTATCCGGCCGTTATTCTTGTCAGTTTTTGTCGGTAATTCGATATATTCCGAAAACCGCTCATATATTTTTACGCATCTTTTCTATAGACAACTTGGCCATCTATTACGGTCATTTCTGCTTGTACTTCTTTTATTTCTTCTGCCTCAATTTCAAAAATATTGCGGTCTAATATTGTAAAGTCTGCTTCATATCCTTTTGTAATTTGCCCTCGCTTCGCTTCTTTTCCAATTGCATAGGCACTTCCTGTTGTAAATAAAGAAACAGCCTCATATACCATTAATCTCTCCTCAGGCATATAGCATACACCGTCAATAAAACTTCTACGTGTAACAGCGCTATATATGCCTAGAAACGGATTTACTTGTTCAATGGGAGCATCTGAGCCACCGTTGCAGTGTAATCCTGCTTCCAGTAACGTCTTCCAAGCGTACGCATAACGAAGACGGTGCTCGCCTAGTTTTTCAATGACTGACGGAAAATCTGATGAAAGAAAGACTGGCTGTATATCGATAATGGCTTGCAAGTTTTTCATTCTTTCTATCAACTCTTCACGAGCAAGCTGACAATGAATAATGCGGTCACGTAACCCTTCTGCTGGTGGATATAATTCGAGTGCATCAATGACATATTCAAGCGATAAGTCACCGATAGTATGAATCGCAACTGGCATATGTAAATCTCGTGCTTTCTTTACTAATTCCGCAAGTTCTTCACGTGAGAAAATCGCAACTCCATTTGTTTCCTTCGCATCTTCATACGGTTCACTTAATAATGCTGTTCTTCCGCCAAAAGAACCGTCAGAGAAAATTTTCATTGCTCCAAATTCAATATAATGTTCATTTTCATATTCTTTTCGTTCATGTGCTACTTCATGGTGAACGAGCAAATGGGCTTTAAATGGCATTTCTTTTATAACGTGAGAAAACGCATTATATGTTTTTCTAAAACCACCATAATAATTTAAATCTTCCGTATGCCCGCCAACAAGTCCGTATTTCCAGCAATCTTTAATCGCTGTTTGCAGAGCTCTTTGTAAATAAGCTTCATCAATTTCTGGCTGAACATGTTTAATTAATTCTTGCCCTTGTTCATATAAAAGCCCTGTTAACTTATTTGATGAATCCCTACCAATTTTCCCGCCTTTTGGATCTTCTGTCGCTGCTGTTATATTCGCTTCTTGCAGTATGTATGCATTCACCCATGTAACGTGACGACAAACTCTCTTTAATAAAATGGGATGTTCTTTCGAAATTTCATCTAAATCACGCGCGTGAACATCTTTCGTATCTGTAAAGTTATTTTCATTCCATCCTTCTCCAATAATCCAAGAGCCCTTTGGAGCTTCTTCCACTCGCTTCTGAACAAGAGTAAGCACTTCGCCATAAGATGTACAATTTGATAAATCTAGACGGAGTAATCTCTCTCCATGCCCAATAAGATGCATATGACTATCAACGAGACCTGGGATCATTGTTTTGCCTTTTAAATCGTACAATGTAACCGCGGCATATTGGTTTTCTAACTCTTCTTTACTTCCAACATCAACGATCGTACCGTTTTCAATGTAAACAGCGTCCACTTTTTCATTTTCTTCTCTCATTGTGTAAATGGTGCCGCCATACCAAATTTCTCCCATATATCCCATCTCCTTTATTTTTTATTGTATAAAAAAAAGCACCATTTCAAAACATGGTGCTTTTCTAAAAATTACTTTTGTTCAGTAGTAGACGTTGTAACTTGCCATTCAATATTAAATTTATCTTTCACTTGTCCGTATGCTGGGCTCCAGAATGTTTCTTGAAGTGGCATGATAACTTCTCCACCTTCTTGTAACTTATCGAATACTTCTTTTGCTTTTTCTGCATTACTAATTTGAATTGCGATTGTTACTTGAGATCCGATTGCATGCCCTTGACCTGGGAATGTATCAGAAATCATAAGATCCGTATTACCAACTTTTAAAGTAGCGTGTAAAACGCGCTCTTTCGCTTCAGCTGGAATCGGGTATTCTGGATTTTCAGGCATGTCACCAAAAGTTTGCATGACTTCTACTTTTGCATCTAAAGCCTCTTTATAAAACTGTACAGCTTCTTGCCCACTACCATCTAAAACTAAGTACGGATTAATACCTAAAATCATACGGACACCTCTTTTTTAAATTTATAAAATCGAACTTGTGTTCGTTTTTATTTTATCATTGATTTACATTTCATTCAACTATTTACTTCACTGTTTTCAAAATTATTTTGACGGAATCTCCATCTCTTGTTTTCTAAGTTCAATACGGCGAATTTTCCCAGAAATCGTTTTTGGTAGTTCATCTACAAATTCAATTTTGCGAGGGTATTTATATGGTGCAGTGAGTTCTTTGACGTGTTGTTGGAGTGTTGGAATTAGTGTTTCTTCGTTCTTTTCTATATTCTCTCTTAATACGATAAATGCCTTCACGACACTTCCACGAATTTCATCAGGACTTGCGACAACTGCACATTCTCTTACGTAAGGATGTTTTACAAGTGCATCCTCTACTTCAAACGGCCCGATTGTATAACCAGAGCTAATAATGATATCATCGCCGCGCCCTTCAAACCAGAAGTAGCCGTCTTCATCTTTCTTCGCTTTATCACCTGTAATATAATAATCACCGCGAAATTGCATCGCTGTACGCTCATCGTCTTTGTAATATTGTTTAAAGAGGGCCGGCGTTTCAATGTGAACTGCAATATCACCAACTTCGCCTACTTTAACTGGAGTACCTTCCTCATTTACGATATCGACATGGTTACCTGGCGTTGGTTTCCCCATTGATCCTGGTCTAATATCCATCCCTTTCATTACACCAACAAGTAATGTGTTTTCCGTTTGTCCATAGCCGTCTCTCACTGTAATATGAAAGTGCTTTTTGAACGTTTCAATGACTTCTCTATTTAACGGCTCACCTGCCGATACAGCGCTATGTAATGCCTCTAAATTGTACTGGCTTAAATCTTCTACCTTTGCCATTAATCTATACTCAGTCGGTGTACAACAAAGTACATTCACCTTATTATCGTCTAATAAGTTTAGGTACGTTTTCGGTTCAAACTTACCGTGATATACAAACCCTGTTGCCCCTGATCCTAAAGTTGCTAAAAACGGGCTCCAAATCCACTTTTGCCAGCCTGGACTAGCTGTTGCCCATACAATATCATTCTCTTCAATTCCCAGCCAATTTGGAGCGCTCGTACGTAAATGAGCGTATGCCCACGCATGTGTATGAACGACACCTTTTGGATTTCCTGTCGTTCCTGACGTGTAAGATAAAAAGACCATATCTTCTTTATCTGTCTTCGCCATTTCTAACATGTCACTCTCTGTTTCTAACGCTGTTTTTAAATTAATCCATCCATCTACTGACTGCTCGCTCAGGACAAATTTTCGAAGAGATTCCATCGCTTCTATATCATCAAACTGCCTAATATACGGCTCATAGCTTACTATCGCTTTTACTTCTCCATGTCCAATTCGATATTCTATATCTTTTTTACGTAACATTTCCGAGCTTGGAATTACGACAAATCCTGCTTTAATAGCAGCAATATACGTCATGTACGCTTCAATTAAACGCGGCATCATAATGAGAAGCTTGTCCCCTTTTTGCAAACCACTTTTTATAAAAGCGTTTCCAATTTTATTCGCACCTTGCATTAATTCAGCGTATGTAACTTCCCTTCGATTCCCTTTATCATCTTGCCAAATTAAAGCTAACTTCCCTTTATCACCTGTATATTTCTCTATTTCAGAAACTAAATTATAAGACGGTGGCGCCAACAATTCTTCTCGCTTCATAAAATATCCTCCCTTTTCTTTATGCCTCCTTTATATAATAAAGAATTTTCAGTTAATTTTGAACCCTCTTCTTTTGACAAATTTTTCAGTTCTGTCGAATTAGTAAACGAAATTACATCGACTTACCGACAAATAGCGACACAACACAAAAAAGAAAGAGCGGGAGAACCCGCTCTTTCTAAGCCATCATATGGGATTATTTTTGGTAACCGCCTAATTGTTGCTCAGCTAGTGAAACTAGACGTTTAGTGATTTCACCACCAACAGAACCGTTAGCGCGAGCTGTTGCATCAGCTCCAAGTTGAACACCAAACTCTTGAGCGATTTCGTATTTCATTTGGTCTAATGCTGATTCAGCACCAGGAACCGCTAATTTATTTGTGCTACGTGACATGTTATATCACCTCCTTGTGAGTATAGAGTGTGATAAATAACATGACTTCATACACGTTTTAGATATGGTAATTTATGGTTTTAGAAAAGTTCTTCAAATTTTTCTTCTTCCGCCACTACTTCTACCGTTTGTAATACCATTGTTTCTTTGTTCGCTACAGCTTCATCGATTAATGGTGTGAAATCGTATTTCGCTTCAAAACGATTTGCTTTTTCACGTTTCGGCTTCGTCGCTGGGCTTGCTGGTGTGAATACAGTACAGCAATCTTCATATGGACGAATTGAAATATCATACGTGCCGATTTCTTCAGCGATTTTAATAATCTCTAATTTATCCATCGTAATAAGCGGACGAATAACTGGGTAGTTTGTTACTTCGTTAATCGTATGCATACTATCTAACGTTTGGCTTGCTACTTGTCCAAGACTTTCACCAGTCGTAATTGCAAGTGCGTTACGCTCCTCAGCAATACGTTCTGTAATACGCATCATCATACGGCGCATAACCGTCATTGAATAGCTAGATGGGATTTCTTTATTAATCGTTTTTTGCACTTCTGTAAACGGAACAAGGTGAAGCGTTACTCGTTTACAATACTTCGTTAACTCTTGTGCTAAATCGATTACTTTTTGTTTTGCACGCTCACTTGTGAAAGGTGGACTATGGAAGTGAACTGCTTCCACAGATACGCCGCGTTTCATCGTTAAGTAAGCTGCTACTGGGCTATCAATACCACCAGAAAGAAGTACCATTACTTTTCCGCCAACGCCAACTGGTAAACCGCCAGCTCCCATACGCTCATCGCACATGATATAGCTATAGCCACTGCGGATCTCTACGCGTACATTTACATCTGGATTATGAACATCTACTGTAATATCTTCTGTATTTTCTAGAATGTGTCCGCCAATCTCAGGTAATAATTCCATCGTTCTCATTGGGAAATGCTTATAAGAACGGTGTACAGTAATTTTAAATGTTTTCACATCACCTTTTACTTGTAAGAAAGCTGCTAATGCACCTTCTTTAATGTCTTCTAATTCTGATGGTACTTTCATCGCTAAGTTAAACTTATGAATACCAAATACATCCTTCAATCTTTCAGAGACTGCTTCATGATCTTCACCATTTAACTGGATGTACATACGATCATGTGTTGCATCGATTTTAATATTTGGGAATTTTTTCAGTTTGAACTTCACGTTATCTTTTAATGTGCTTACAAACTTAGAACGGTTCTTACCTTTTGTCGTCATTTCTCCGTAACGCACTAAAATATATTCATATTTCAACATAATTTCTTTACCTCATCACTTCATATAATTTTGGCATCGTCTCTTTTACAATACCTTCAAATTGTTTTACTTCTTCCATTGTGTTTTCTGGTGCCAAACTAATACGAATAGCGCTTGCAGCTGCTGCATGCGGCACTCCCATTGACACTAACACTCTGCTCACTTCATTTGCTTTTGAAGAACAAGCAGATTTCGTTGACACATATACACCGTGTTCTTCTAAAGCATGAACGACTACTTCTGGTTTTAAACCAACAAATGATACATTTAAAATGTGCGGTGCTGCATATGCAAGCGACGTGTTAATCGTTACATCTTCCATCTCTTTAAAGAAACGAACAAGCTCTGCTTGTAAACTTTGCAAATGAGCTACCTTTTCTTTCACTTGTTCCATTGTCATGCGAAGTGCTTTCACCATCGCTACAATGCCAGGTAAATTCTCTGTACCAGAGCGATACTTAAGCTCTTGTTGACCACCTGATAAAATCGGATCTAATCTTACGCCATCGCGTACATAAAGAAGACCCGTTCCTTTTACACTGTGGAATTTATGTCCAGATATTGAGCAAAGATCAATATGAGACGCATATAAATCAAGCGGTACTTTCCCTATCCCTTGTACATGATCTACATGGAATCTTATTTTCGGATGATTCGATAATAACGTTCCAATTTCAGCAACGGGCTGAATTGCTCCAGTTTCGTTGTTCACATGAATAATTGACACAAGAATCGTATCTTCACGAAGTGCTCGTTTCACATCTTCTACCGACACAACACCATGCTCGTTAACCGGTAAATATGTTACATCAAACCCGAGTTCTTCTAATTGCTTATATGCCTCAAACACAGACGCGTGTTCAATATTTGTTGTAATGATATGTTTGCCACGCGAACGATTCCTCATCGCTATCCCTTTAATCGCAAGGTTATTCCCTTCCGTTCCACCTGATGTAAAAATAATTTCAGAAGGTTTAACACGAAGAAGCTGCGCTGCAATCGTTCTTGATTGTGTTAATAGACGCTCTGCCTCTCCTCCAAGCGAATGAATAGAAGAAGGATTACCAAAATATTTCCCAGCAACCGTCACGTACGATTGAAGAGCTTCTGGATATGGCTTCGTCGTCGCACTATTATCAAAATAGATCATCGTTCTTCCCCTTTCAGCGCTATCACATCGTATAATCATATCATAAATACGTGTCATTACGCTAAGACTACGCAAAGGTTCCATTTTATCTCGATTGGTGAAGGCTAATAATTGTCGAGGATGCCCTCCTATTACAGTTTCACTTTATCCCGCATGAACGGGCAATAAGACTCTCACCTCAAAATCCAGTTAGAGCAAAGAAGTTAGGTAGGAGTCGGGCTGTCCGTAAATGCCCGATTGGTGAAGGCTAGTAATCAATGGGGATGAGTCCTCCTACTGATTACAGTTTCACTTTATTTTGAAACGAATAACCTTGCTGTATTCCGCTATTCATTATAGCAACATCGTCTGCAAAATTACACAAAAAAACAAACCCTTTTATGAAAGGGTTTGTTCATTGTCTACATATTCAGCTATTTTTTGAACAACGCCAGGTTCAAGTTGCTCTAATACTGAAGCCGCTTGTTCTAAAGCTGCATCGTATTGGTATTCACGGAATAATTTCTCAGCATAATTTAAACTTTCTGCTAGGTTTTCATCATGACTACGGTAACGGTTACCGTACTGAATTAATTTTTCCACTAAATATGCTTGTCCAATTAACTCTTCTGTCATTTCAGCCACACCGTTCACAGTTGTGTATGCTTCTTCTAAACTGCTATTTACAGCGTTCATATTTAACGGCTTCACTTCTAATTGTTCATATACAGCTTGCATTGCCATTTGCCCTCTTTTTAAATCTTCCATAATACTCTCTGGAAGACCTGGCAAATTCGACTTTTGCATAAAGCGTTTCGTTTCGAAAATAGTATTTCGCATTTCTTGTAACTTCTCACGTGCTTCAAATTCTTCTTTGCGCATCGCTTGCAGCATTTCTTTATATTCTGCATGAAGTACTTTTAACGTTTCACATTGCTCATAAACCTCTTCTAGTTCCTCACGAATAATAGAGAAGGCAATATCTTGTTCTGCAACGCGTAATTGTAGCATTTCAAAACGTTTCGTTAAAATGTGCATTTGCTTTTCAATTACTTTTTGAGACTCAATGTCTTTATCTTGTAACTGATAGCTTTGTTTTACAAGTTGTGTTTCTGTTTTCGTTTCAATCGTTTCGATACGCATTTCTTCTAAGTCATCGTAAACAGAAAGTGTTTTTTGCTCCACATAATGTCTCGCATGTACTTCTTGTTCCAATTGATCGTAGAAGCCATCTAAACGTGTTTTTAAGTTTTCTACTTTTTCAGCCGCTTCTGTTATATGAAGCTCCTGTATATCCATTAAACATGTTTGTAGTTGTTTCGTCATATCGCGAACTTCTTTAGGGACTTCCAAATAATCTAATACATAACCTTGTCTTACCATATCATTATGTCCGTGTAATAAATCTTCCAGCTGAACTGGTAACGTCGCTTGACACTCTACCAATAAATCTGGAATTTGGTGAATAATGATTTCTAAATCTGCTAAACCTTCTTCCAAACTAATAACAATTTCTCTCGCTTTTAAATAGTCGCCATTGTTTGTTGCTTCTTCAAAGGTTTTAAATTTCTCAGATTCAGCGTCTAGCATCTCTTCGATTTTCTGCTCTGCTGCTCCATACATATGTCTATGAGCAAGAACACTCTTTTTCATACTACGATATGTATCACGTAACCCTTCAATTTCCGAGCTATTTTTCTCATGGCTTTCTAACAATTGCTGTAATTCATTTAAAACACCTGTAATACGATTATCAGCGTCATCTAAACCACTTATGGATTCGTTCATCGCATGCTTTGCTTTTCGGAAGGAGAATTGCGAGGCGAATTTTCGCGCTTGCGCTAAATCTTTGTCAGCTTTCGGAAGGGTTGTTGATACAATTTCATCCCATTCTTCACGCCATTTACCAAACAGTTCTTCTGTTTGACCCGTCATGTTTAAATCTTTTACCCGTTTTAGTTCATCTGCCACAGGTTTATCTTTTATCTCTTGTTTCCACTGCTCCAGTGCTTCAATATCTTTATATGAACGATTTCTTATCACAAGCTCTATCATGAGCAGCACTAGAATAGAGCTTACTACAATGATAACGATCGTCAGGATAGAATCCATGCAAAAAAGCCTCCTAGTTATATCTCTTTTTTTGTCCGTTCCGTTTATGAAATGGAAGGCATTATGTATAAAAAGGGAATTCCCCTATATTTAACAACTAACAATGTACTAATCATACCATGTAATGGTTTGTTTTTGACCTAGTTTTTTTTAAAATTTCATGTTTCTTTCAATGTGATTGTAATCTTTCTCAATATTCCGCCTACCTCACTCCCTATCCTCAAATGATTGTAATAACAAACAATCTTTCGTATGGGATACGAAATAAATTTTCCGCATGAGTGGTGGTTCAACAGAAATTACATGTACATTTCCTTGCCTTACAGACTGCTCTACTGCCCTTTCTGGAAGTAACGTGATACCAAGGCCAGCTTTTACCATTGCAAGCATCGGTTCTGCGTAAGATGTTTCCACAGCTATAGTTGGTTTTACACCTATTTCATGAAACATGTTCATAATCATTTTCCTTACATCACATATTTCTGGATATACAATTAATTTTTCATTGTGCAGCTCTTCTATTTGAATGACTATCTTCTCTTTGTACGGATGATTATTTGAAACGGCACAAACAATTTTCTCTTGTTGCACTTCTTTTATATACGTAGCACCTTCTACTACTGAATCGATGAACATCGCGTCAATCTCCCGCGCTTTAAATAAATCTCTTAATACTTCCGTATGCCCGATTTGCCATTCCACTTCGAACTCATCACCTAATATATTTTTACATTCTGATATGTAATGCTCCGCTAAACTCGGTAGTATACCAATTGAAAACTTCCGGTTCTCTTGATACCCCCTCATTTCTGTTTTCACTTCATTTATTTGCTCCAAAATCGGTAACATTCTTTTTATAAATAACTCTCCTGCCTCCGTTAACTCTACTCCTTGCGCAGAACGTTTAAGTAAAGTAACCTCTAAATCCGCTTCTAACTTTTGAATTTGTTTACTAAGCGCTGGTTGTGATATATGTAAAATCTTACTTGCCTTTGATAAACTTCGCGTATGCTTCACTTCAATAAACGATCGTACTGCCTCCAAATCCATCGTACACACCTCTAACAAAAAGTTATAACCGTTATAAGAAATCGATATTTCCTCCTATAAACAATTACTCTTTATACTTATTTCATCAACTTACTATAACGAAATGTAAAGGGGAAAGATACTCTTGAACAAAAAACAAATGCTACTCGGATCCTTTCTATGCTTACTCGCCGTCACTGCCTGGGGATTTATGTTTCCTGTAATGGCAAGTGCTCTGCAATTTATCGATCCATTCTTCTTCACAACGCTTCGCTATGGATCAGCAGCTATTATTTTTCTTATTTTGCTATTAATTACTGAAGGAAAGACTTCACTCCGCTTAGAAAAAAGAACACTTTCTCTATTCTTTTACGGGACAGTCGGTTTCGCGGGGTATGGTTTTCTCGTTTTCTACGGACAGCAACTTGCCGGACCTTCCGGAGCAATCCATGCAGCTATGATTCAATCCCTTATGCCACTGATTGCCTTATCACTGCAATGGATAACCCAAAATCGCCGCCCACAAAACTATACATTCCTTTGTATGTTCGTTGCATTACTTGGCGTTATGCTTGTCATTTCAAAAGGAAATATTGAATTACTATTTGGAGCTGCAAGCCACTTATCAACAAATATATTGATGCTATGCGGCGTTACTTGCTGGGTCATTTATACAAACGGGGGTGCTCGTTTTCAATCTTGGTCACCACTTAGGTACACGACATTAACTTGTTTATTTGGCTCCATTTCACTCATCGTTATTGTTACTTTCTTAACGTACACAAATATAGTTACTATGCCGTCACTGCGTACAGTTGTGAGCGTTCGTTTTGAGCTCTTTTATATGTCGATTATCGCAGGCGTTATCGCTGTATTTTGCTGGAATATGGGAAATCGCTATATTTCATCTATTAACGGCATATTATTTATGAATTTAGTTCCTATCCTTGCACTGATCGGTTCTATCTTTCGAGGTTATACAGTCGATAAAATTGAAATCGCTGGAGCTGCATTAACAATTATAGCGCTATTATGTAACAATTTATGGCAAAGAAAAGTAAACATAAAAATCCCCACCTCAGTTCGTTAGGTGGGGATTCTTCACATATGAACAGCTCTTGGCCATTCATGGTACATATTCGCCTTACATAATGCTTGTCCCATCCATTGCTCAATCTCTTTCGTGTACATTTCTATGAAAAATGTCTCAGACGGGAAAGAATGCAGTACTTCTGATATATATTGTGGATATAAAAACGGCATATTTATCATACCTTTTAATTGCGTCATAAACATTGTAAATGATACTTTCTGAAATTCTTTTTTCATTTGTCCTTGTCTAATCATTTGTTCTATATAATATCTTTCTTTAGAAAAATAAACGGTCATCACTTCACGAATTAATGTCGTATCAAGCGAAAGCTCTCGGTAGAAGAAACGTGTTAGTTCTCTATTTTCAAATTGATATCGTAAAATCCCGCGCACCATTTGCACCATCACATCTTTAGCCGACAAATACTCTCTCTGTTCAAACGACATTTCAATCACATGAATATATCCTTCTAAAAAATCAGTAATAAGCTGTTCTAATAAACCTTGCTTCCCAGCAAAATAATATGAAATATTCGCTACATTCACATCCGCTCGCTTTGCAATGTCTCGCACCGATGTTCCATCATACCCTTTCGTATTAAACAACGATATTGCCGCATCAATTACTTTTTGTTTCGTCTGCTTCATGCGCTCACTTCCCCTCACTGAACAGCTATAGTTTAAATTTCTTGACTTTTAAGACAAATTCCTTTAATTTTCTATCGACAAAGTCATGTGAAATACATCGTATTTTGCTAATATTTTACACATCTCGATAAAAAAGGAGCTGTTTCCATGTTTACTAAAGAAAGTTATGCAGGATCTCGCGTGCAGCAATATGAGACAGTAATTAAACAACTGGATGCGTTATTAACTGGCGAATCAAACGTAGTCGCAAACTTATCAAATGCGTCCGCATTATTAAACCAATTTTTAGATCGCGTTAATTGGGTTGGCTTTTACGTAACAGAAGGAAATCAGCTTGTCCTTGGACCGTTCCAAGGAATGCCTGCTTGCGTACGCATTCCATTTGGACGAGGCGTTTGCGGCGTAGCAGCTGAAACGAAAACAACACAGCTTGTAGCAGACGTTCACCAATTCCCAGGTCACATCGCTTGCGATAGTGCTTCTAATTCAGAAATCGTTGTACCGATTGTGAAAGAAGGAGCTGTCATTGGTGTACTTGACATTGATAGTCCTGAAAAGAATCGTTTTGATGAAGTAGATCAGCGCTATTTAGAAAAGTTTGTGGAAACACTCCTAAAACATATGTAAAAAGAAAAGAGCGAGTTATCGATTTAGTACGCCCTGTACAAAACCGATAGCTCACTCTTTTTTCATTGATTTACAGTAGATATTTTCTTTAATGCCTGCTCTAAATCAGAAACGATATCCTCCCACGATTCTAAACCGACTGATAAGCGTATTAAATTATCGAAAATGCCCATTTCTTTTCTTAGTTCAGCTGGAATCGCAGCGTGCGTCATCGTTGCTGGATGCTGAATTAACGTTTCTGTATCTCCTAAACTCACCGCAATTGTAATAAAGTGAAGATCATTAATAAACGCTTGCGTCTCTTCTTTTCCGCCTTTTACTGAAAAAGAAATAACACCGCCCCCGCGTTTCATTTGACGAGATGCTAACTCCCCTTCTGGATACCAAACACCTTCTACCGCATCATGTTTTCTTAGGAACGATACAATTTTTTCTGCATTATCACAATGACGATCCATTCTTACTGCTAACGTCTTTAACCCGCGTAATAATAACCACGCATCAAACGGTGCCATAATACCGCCGATATCCTTTCGCATCGGGCGAATCTTTTCAGCTAATGCTTTCGTTTTACAAATTGTTACGCCTGCTACAACGTCACCGTGACCACCAATATATTTTGTCGCACTATGCACAACAGCGTCACAGCCAAGCTCAAGCGGTCTTTGTAAATAAGGTGAACAAAATGTATTATCAACAATAACAAGTAAGCCATTTCGCTTTGCAACCCGAATCACTTGTTTTAAATCAATTAATTTCATTGTCGGATTAATCGGTGTTTCAACGAAAATAAGCTTTGTATTTGGGCGAATTTTATTTTCAATATCAACCTCTGTCTCCATATCACAAAACGAATGCGTAATCATAAATTTTTCTTCTAACACTTCTAAAAAACCGTACGTGCATCCATATAATCCATTTGAACAAATAATATGATCTCCAGCTTTTAGAAAACCGATTAACGTTGCTGAAATAGCTGCCATACCAGATCCGAAGGCAAGTGCTTCTTCTCCTCCTTCTAACACCGCCATACGTTCTTCAAATAATTTCACAGTTGGATTTCCAAGCCGTGAGTAAATATAAGATGGATCCACTCCCGCAAAACTCGCCTCTCCTTGCTGCGCAGTCTCAAATGTAAATGTAGAAGTTTGAAATAAAGGTGGTGTTAAACTTCCTTTATGTTCCTCAGGTGTATAACCGTAATGAATTAACGCTGTCTCCATATGCTTCTTTTTCATAAAAACATCCCCCTTATGTTTTTATTGCCGCATATTCATCCATAAAAATTTGATGAACGTTTTCCTTCATTTTATGTAAGCGTTTTATTTGTGTTTCTATCTCTTCTTCTATATTGTTTTAAATTCCTTCTTATATTAATTTCCAAAATTTATATGCATAAAACAAAAACGTACTCGCTTGACGAAACTCTGGGTAAAAGATATAATAGCGTTTGTGTAAAATAAAAAGGCAGCCTTGTAATGTGAGTTTATCGTTTGTATTTTGTTCCTCTACGGAGGTGTATCTCGTAACTCCCTGCTGCTGGAGCGAAGGTACATGAAAACAAAATGCCCGTAAATATCGATTACGTCTGTTTTTATTTTACGTAAATAAAAACATTTTTAAAGGAGGAGTCAACTATGGCTCGTTATACAGGTCCAGCTTGGAAACTGTCTCGTCGTCTTGGAATCTCTCTAAGCGGCACAGGAAAAGAATTAGAAAAACGCCCTTACGCACCAGGTCCTCACGGTCCTAACCAACGTAAGAAACTTTCAGAATACGGTTTACAATTACAAGAGAAACAAAAACTTCGTCACATGTACGGCATGACTGAGCGTCAATTCCGTCGCACATTTGACCAAGCAGGTAAAATGCCTGGTAAGCACGGCGAAAACTTCATGATCCTTCTTGAAGCTCGTCTTGACAACTTAGTTTACCGTATGGGCTTAGCTCGCACTCGTCGTGCAGCTCGCCAATTAGTAAACCACGGTCACATCATGGTTGATGGCGCTCGCGTAGATATCCCATCTTACCGTGTAAAACCTGGTCAAACTATCAGCGTTCGCGAAAAATCTAACAGCCTTGTTGTTGTTAAAGAAGCGATCGAAGTTAACAACTTCGTACCAGAATACTTAACTTTCGATGCTGACAAATTAGAAGCTACTTACACTCGTCACGCTGAGCGTGCTGAGTTACCAGCTGAAATCAACGAAGCATTAATCGTAGAGTTCTACTCTCGTTAATGACAAAAAGCCAATCCTGTGGATTGGCTTTTTTCGTTTATATATAAAATAAAATTATTTATTTTCCTCTTTTTGAACATATACATAAGCATCTTTCTGCTCTTTATGTACATCCACCTTCGAATTCTCTGCAAGCTGACCCGCATTTAGCAAAGAAAAAATAATGAGCGCTTCTAGTGACATTTTGTTTTACCACTCCTTTCTATTTGTTATACATTTATCATACCGCTTACATGTGATTTCCGTATGAACTCGAAAAGGAGATTACAACAAAAAGGTTACAGGCCTATGAATGCACGCTATAATAACCATTAAATAGGAGGTGGATTCTTTTTGACAATAAACCAAATGGTTCAACTCGGAAGTTCATTTATGCTATTTATTACTTCAGCACTGATGAGTTGGTATCAAGGGAGTAATTTAATAGATAATCCTGATGAATGGAAATATAGCGCTAAGTTTACGAATTACTTCAAAGGCACCGTTTCAAATTACCAAGATATTTATCAAATCGATTTCTTTATATATGCAGCAAAATTTTATCCAACAGCATTTATCGTTATGCTAGTTAGTTTACTTTATATGCTCATATTAATTCTTTATATTCTATTTTCAAAAAAAGATCCGGCGATTTAAATCCATACATAAAAAACCCCGAATCATAAACTTTTCAGCCTATAATTCGGGGTATTATTTGTTTATATTCGTTTCTAATTAGTAACGAATTAAGAAATATTTCTTTTTACCGCGGCGAATGATTGTGAATTTACCCTCGATGCGGTCGTTTTCTGTTACAACGTAGTCTAACGCTTGTATACGCTCACCGTTTACGTAGATTGCGCCGTTCGTTACATCTTCACGTGCTTGACGTTTTGATGGAGAGATTTTACTTTCTACAAGTAAGTCGATTAATACTGTATCTTCTGCAGTACGTTCTACAGATGGTACGTCTTTGAATCCTTGTTCGATTTCGCTTGCAGTTAGTTCTGCTACAGAACCGCTGAATAATGCAGCTGAAATTTTGATTGCTTGCTCTAATGCTTCTTCACCGTGAACAAGTTTTGTCATTTCAGAACCTAATGCTTTTTGTGCTGCACGTTTTTCTGGCGCTTCAGCTACTTGCTTTTCAAGCTCAAGAATTTCTTCATGAGATAAGAATGTGAAGTATTTTAAGTATTTAACAACATCGCGGTCATCTGTGTTAATCCAGAATTGGTAGAACTCGTAAGGAGTTGTTTTCTCTGGGTCTAACCAAATTGCGCCACCTTCTGTTTTACCAAACTTCGTACCGTCAGATTTAGTAACAAGTGGAATTGTTAAACCGAATGCTTTCGCATCTTCTTCTGATTTACGGATTAATTCAAGACCCGCTGTAATGTTACCCCATTGGTCACTACCACCGATTTGTAGGCGACAATTATGGTGTTGGTATAAGTTTAAGAAGTCGTATGATTGTAAAATCATGTAACTGAACTCAGTGAATGAAATACCAGTTTCTAAACGAGATGCTACTGTATCTTTTGCTAACATATAGTTTAAACCGAAGTTTTTACCGATATCGCGTAAGAATGAAATTACATCTAAGTTACCAAGCCAATCATAGTTGTTAGCCATTGTTGCTGGGTTGTCCACGTTTTCAAACTCTAAGAAGTTTGAAAGTTGGTTTTTAATGCTTTCTGTATAGTAAGCAACTGTATCTTTCGTATTTAATGTACGCTCTGCTTTTTTACCACTTGGGTCACCGATCATACCAGTGCCACCGCCAACAAGTGCAATTGGTTGGTGACCAGCTAATTGGAAACGACGTAACATTAATACTGGTAACATATGACCAATGTGTAAGCTATCTGCTGTCGGATCGAAACCACAGTATAATTTAACGCTTTCTTTTTCTAATAATTGCTCAAGTCCCTCAGCATCTGTTTGCTGATTAATTAGACCGCGAAATTCAAGATCTTGTAAAATACCCATATCCTACATACTCTCCTTTAAGTTCATTACTGGCGTGAAGGTTGAAAACATAAAAAAATCGCCCCTTCAAATAAGGGACGATTTTGATTATCGCGTTACCACCCTAGTTGCAGGCAAAAAAAGCCTACCACCTTATTTACATAACGGCTTAGCACCGTCTTTTCCCTTTTGAATACAATTCAATCGAAAAAAGATGCTCTAGGGGCGTAATTCGCGATCATCTATGTGCTGATTTTCACCGGCCATCAGCTCTCTAAAACAGGGAAATGATCACTACTTCTCCCTTTCCACGCTCAATTATTCATATACTTTTCTTTATACCATCATTTATATAGGCATGTCAAATAGAGGTCAGGTTTCCCTTCTTGTCAATCCTTTACAACACCATAAAGAGTATCGTAATAAGAGAAAGAATTGGAACCCCAACTAATAACGATACATGAAACACAATCGATAAATCATTCCCAATGGTCGCCTCCACAGGATCTTTCGTTGGGGAACCAAGAAACCCGATTAATCGATCGAATCGACTTACCGTTTTTGGAAAGTCTGGTATTTCTACATGATCACTATCTAAATGTTGCTTTAACTTATATTCACTCTTAAAGGGATTTTCGCTCAATTTCGTCCACCTCCAGCAATTGTTTCAATTTCTTTATCCCGTTATGAAGTCTCGATTTCACCGTTCCAATCGGAATGTTTAATATCTCTGCAATTTCTTTTTGCTGCATGTCATGATAATAAGAAAGGATTAGGACCGCTCTTTGCTCTTCTGGAACTTTCAAAATTGCTTCTCTTACTGTGAGCCGATCTTCGTGAGAAAATTCTTTTTCCGGAATCGGCACTAAAAATGGCAAAAGCGTACGCCACTTTTTTCTCCTATTTAATTTATTAATCATAAGACGATAACCAATTTGAAATAAATACGTTTTTATTTTACCTTTTTCAAGTTCATACATATGTTTCTTACGCTCTAGCGTCAAAAACGTATCTTGCACAAGATCGATACTTAATTGTTCATCTCGGTTAAATCGATATAAAAATGTGTATAGCGCTGGTTTGATTAAAACATATAGTCTTTCTCCCGCTTGTTTATCTCCACTTTGATACGCAAGCATGAGCTCCTCCTCAATCCCAATCTGCGCCATGATTTTTGATCTCCTTTATTCCTTTTAACGTTAATGAAATACGGGAAATTAAATATGCAATCGCAATAAAAATCCACAATTGTGATTGATTTGTAAAAAATTGCACATATGGGTTTTGAATCGTAAATCCCATTGCAACTAAAGTATTTAACGCTTGCACACATATGCATGCATACAACGCAAGGCAGACAGAAATAGTGTCAAATACATTCCAGCGAAAATACACTTTTGTTTTTGTAAAATCAATTTTATATCCATTTTTCCGTACTATATGTTTTCTATCAAATGGAATAATGATTGAAAACAGAACACTCATTATAACTCCAGCTGTAAGCATTGATACTCTATATCCAATTGGTATCGGTAAGAAAAGACCACAAGAAAATACGACTATAATTCCAAGTAAAGCAAAAGCAAGAAGTAATTTATTAGACATATAAAAGCCTCCCTCATCTATTCTTTCATAAATGTATACAGACGAGGAAGGCACTTCGTTCAAATATTATTTTAGTTTTTTTATAATCTTTGCAGGATTCCCGCCAACTACTACATTATTAGGCACATCTTTCGTTACGACAGCACCAGATGCGATCACCGCATTGTCTCCAATTGTTACACCTGGATTAATAATTGCTCTTCCGCCAATCCATACGTTATCGCCAATTGTAACTGGTTTTCCGTATTCTGATCCGCTTATACGCTCTACCGGATCAAGTGGGTGCGTTGCTGTATAAATGTGAACACCTGGAGCTAACATACAGTTCACTCCGATTGTTACCGGGCATACGTCTAAAATCGTACAGTCAAAGTTCGCGTAAAAATTTTCACCGACATGAATGTTATAGCCGTAATCACATCTAAAAGAAGATTCAAGATGAATATTATCTCCTGTCGTTCCGAATAATTCTTTTACGATTTCGCTACGCTCTTTTAATTGCTCTTCTGGCGTATCATTTAATTTTCTCGTTAATATACGTGCTTGCTCTCTTTCTTGTACTAAAACTGGATCAGCCGGTATGTACATTTCTCCTAGTATCATCTTTTCCTTTTCTGTTTTCATCATACTATCCCCTTTAACTTATATATACAAGTTCATGATATCATAAAAAAGAAAGGCCTGAACATTTTTCGTTCAGACCTTTCCCTCTTAATCTTCCATCGTTGATAAGTCACCTGTTGGTAAATTCAGCTCCCACGCTTTTAATACGCGGCGCATAATTTTACCACTTCTCGTTTTCGGTAATTTATCTCTAAATTCAATTTGTCGTGGCGCTGCATGAGCTGCTAGGCCTTTCTTTACAAATTGACGAATTTCTTCTTTTAATTCATCAGATGGTTCGTATCCTGCTCGAAGTGCGATAAATGCTTTAATAATTTCGCCGCGCACCGGATCAGGAATACCAATTACACCAGCTTCTGCAACAGCAGCATGCTCGATTAATTTACTTTCTACTTCAAACGGACCAACGCGCTCACCTGACGTCATAATTACATCGTCGATACGTCCTTGGAACCAGAAGTATCCATCTTCATCCATATAGGCAGAGTCACCTGATACGTACCAATCTCCCGGCATGAAATAAGATTCATATTTTTGCTGGTTATTCCAGATCCCGCGCATCATAGATGGCCAACTTTTCGCAATTGCTAAGTTACCCATTGTGTAAGGAGGCACTTCATTTCCTTCATTATCAACAATCGCTGCTTTCACACCTGGAATTGGTTTACCCATTGAACCTGGACGGATTTCCATACAAGGGTAGTTACAAATTACTTGTCCACCTGTTTCTGTCATCCACCACGTATCATGAATACGAAGTCCAAATGCATTCATACCCCAGCGAATTACTTCTGGATTTAACGGCTCACCAACGCTTAATACGTGACGAACTTGTGATAAGTCATATTTTTTAATTGCGTCTTGTCCAGCTCCCATTAACATACGGAATGCTGTTGGTGCGCTGTACCAAACCGTCACACCGTAATCTTGCAGTGCTTCATACCAAGCTTCTGGACTAAAGCGTCCACCTAAAATAACATTTGACGCTCCAACTAACCACGGTGCGAAAATACCGTAAGCTGTTCCAGTTACCCAGCCCGGGTCAGCAGTACACCAATATACATCGTCTTCTTTTAAATCTAATACCCACTTCGCCGTTTGATAGTGCTGAACCATTGCGTTTTGCGCATGAAGCACACCTTTTGGCTTACCAGTAGAACCAGACGTGTAATGTAGAATCAAACCGTCTTCACGGCCTAACCATTCAATATGTAATTCTTTTGAAGCTTGTTCAAATAACGGATTGAACGCTACCGTTTTACCGCCTTCTTCTACATTATCTCCAACAAGGAAAACTGTTTTTAAAGCCGGTAAATCATTTAATGGTACTCGCTCTAATAATTCAGGCGTTGTAATTAACACCTTTGCTTCGCTATCTTCTAAGCGATCGCGAACTGCGCCTTCCATAAATGCTTCAAATAGCGGTCCAACAATTGCTCCTAATTTCACTGCACCTAAAAGTGCGAAATATAACTCTGGAGAACGTGGCATAAAAATAAAAACGCGATCGCCTTTTTCTACATCGCCATAATTCTTAAGGACGTTTCCTGCTTTATTAGAAAAATCCTTCATTTCCTTAAATGTATATTTCTCTTTTCGCGATCCATCTTGATAATAAAGAGCTACTTTATTCTTTCGATCGGATTTCGCATGCTTATCAATTGCCTCATACGCCATATTTACTCGGCCTGTTTCATTCCAAGTAAAGTTTTTATTAACCTCTTCCCAGTTAAAATTCGCGTATGCCTCATCATAATTCGGCAAATTATTTTCTCCTTTAATGACAGGAAGCGTTTCTACTTTCATACTTTACATCCCCCTCCTATGTATTCTATTATCTATTATAATGACATTATTTAAAATTTTCAGTATATTTGTTGATTTTTAGACAAATTTTTAATGACAAATTTCGATTCACATCGCATATATTATAAAGTACGATATTAATAGATTCACAAACCCTCAAGGTGGTGAGCAATACATTGATTCATAAAAAAATATATAATGCTAGAAACTTAAAAACAGCGAAAGGCACTTTAATTATTGAAGGTCCTGTCTCTACACATAACTTAGAAATGTATGAGTTTCATCCAGACTTAATTGCGTTTCGTCCTGCCGAGCAACAATATAAAGCAATTGTCGAAATTTCTAAATTACCAGAAGCTCGTCTCATTATTGCTAGACATGACCAAACAATTGTTGGATATGTTACATACTTGTATCCTGATCCACTTGAACGATGGTCAGAAGGAAAAATGGAAAACTTAATTGAGCTTGGGGCAATTGAAGTAGTCCCAGCCTTCCGCGGGAGTTCTGTCGGAAAGAACTTACTAGAGGTTTCTATGATGGACGATTATATGGAAGATTACATTATATTGACGACTGAATATTATTGGCACTGGGATTTGAAACAAACAGGATTGAATGTGTGGGAATACCGAAAAGTAATGGAGAAGATGATGAATGCTGGCGGGTTACAATGGATGGCTACAGACGATCCTGAAATTTGTTCACATCCTGCCAACTGTTTAATGGTCCGCATCGGTAAACGCGTTGATACGGATTCTATTCAAGCTTTTGATCGTCTACGTTTTCACAATCGTTTTATGTATTAATAAAGGGGGCAACTGGAATGATTGTAGAAGAAATTATGAATCAAAATGTAGTTACATTACATCCAAACGATACAATCGAAACAGCAATCCGAACGATACGCACGAAAGGCATTCGGCACATTCCAATTGTCGATCAAAATAATCACGTCGTAGGCATTATTTCTGATCGGGATGTAAGAGATGCAAGTCCGTCTATTCTAGATGAACAAGTTTCACTCGATATGCTACAGCAACCGCTCGAACTTATTATGAAACATCCTGTTATGACTTGCCATCCTCTCGATTTTGTTGAGGAAATTGCTACTTTATTTTTTGAAAATAAAATTGGCTGTCTTCCTGTTACAAAGGCCGGGAAGTTAGTTGGAATCATTTCTGAATCTACAGTATTACACACGTTAGTAAAATTAACAGGAGCACATCAACCAAGTTCGCAAATTGAAATTCAAGTAAAAAACGAACCTGGTATTCTTGGAAAAGTCGTTGCTATTTTTAGTGATTTACAAATAAATATCGTGAGCGTTCTCGTCTATCCAGCAAAAGATGAGAATGATAAAGTACTCGTTTTCCGCATTCAAACGATGAATCCTCTAAAAGTGATTGATGCACTTGAAGCAGAAGGCTACCGCGTATTATGGCCAAACATCATGGGGATGCAGGCATGAGTAGCGCGTTTATTTATTCGGATGACTTCCGGGGCTATTCATTTAGCCCTGATCATCCTTTTAACCAACTGCGCGTCACACTTACGTATGATTTATTACAAAAGGGCGGTTTCATCTCTCCCTCTCAAATCATCTCACCACGGACGGCTACAGATGAAGAAATCGCCTACGTTCATACAGAGGAGTACATAAATGCGGTAAAACGTGCTGGAGAAGGAAAGTTAGAAAAATCAATTGCAATGTCCTATGGACTCGGAACAGAAGATACACCGATGTTCCCAAATATGCACGAAGCAAGCGCATTGCTCGTTGGTGGTACATTAACAGCTGTCGATGCTGTTCTTTCTGGGAAAGTAAAGCACGCACTTAATTTGGGCGGCGGCTTACATCACGGCTTTCGCGGCAAAGCATCTGGCTTTTGTATTTATAACGACAGTTCTATCGCAATGAAATATATTCAAAAGAAATACGGTTTACGCGTCTTATATATTGATACAGATGCTCATCACGGTGATGGCGTACAGTGGTCGTTTTATGATGACCCTAACGTATGCACAATTTCATTACATGAAACTGGTCGCTATTTATTTCCTGGAACTGGCGCTGTAAATGAACGCGGACAAGGTAATGGCTATAGTTATTCTTTTAACGTTCCACTCGATGCTTTTACAGAAGATGAATCGTTCTTAAAATCATATCGAACTGTTGTAAAAGAAGTTGCAGCGTACTTTAAACCGGATATTATTTTAACGCAAAATGGTGCTGACGCACATTATTATGACCCACTTACACATCTTTGTGCGACAATGAATATTTACCGTGAAATACCGAAGCTCGCTCGTGAAATTGCAAATGAATATTGCGACGGTCGCTGGATCGCTGTCGGTGGCGGTGGCTATGATCACTGGCGCGTCGTTCCAAGAGCTTGGGCACTCATTTGGCTCGAAATGAACAACATCCAAAACATCTCAGGTTATCTCCCTCCAGAATGGATTGAAGCTTGGAAAGGACAAGCAGAAACAGAACTTCCCCTCACATGGGAAGATCCAGACAACATGTATAAACCTATCCCCCGTAAACCAGAAATTGAAGAAAAAAACGCATTAACTGTAGCGAAATCCCTTGAAATTATTCGGAATAATATGACAAAATCTTTGTACTAAACGAAAAGGAGGCTCGTTTTTGAATAGCCTCCTTTTATTTATTGTCGGTTTCTGTCGGTAAGTCGATATATTTTAATAATCGCTGATATATTTCGAAATGCGCCGATATATTTTCATTTCATAACAGCCTGGCCCAACTTTTATGAGAAAAGGTAGTGATATTATGTGGAAACGACAAATGATCCACACGAAACGTGGTACATTTGAACTCTTTACAAAAGGAGATGGCGAATCGCTTTGTATTACACATCACTATTCACAATTTAATGAAACTGGTGATTACTTTGCGGATGTTTTTACTGCTACGCATCGTGTATTTCTCATTAATTTACGAGACGCTGGTAACTCGTTAAAAGCCAATTCAGAAAAAGAATTAAGCATGATTGAAACAATCCACGACTTGGAAGCCATACGAGAAGCATTACAACTTCCAACATGGCATTTCGCTGGCCATTCAACAGGTGGTATGCTTGGACTTTTATATGCAATTACATATCCACATTCCTTACAATCATTAGTCGTAGCAGGAGCTGCAGCAAGTAACTATACCGAAACACCATTCTGCATTTATCACCCAGCACATCCACAGTTTCATTATATGCAAAAACTCATCGAAAACTTAAAAAGCCCTCACCTTACAAATGAAGAACGGAAAGAACTATCTACTAAGAGAACAAAATTATCATTGTATAAACCAGAAAACTACAACTCTTATTTTTGTAAACCAATCAATAAAACAATGTCCATTAGCCGGATGAATGCTTTCGCCAATGAATATCCTTCATTTGATTTAAGAGAGAATTTACCTTCCATCCAAACAAAGACACTTATTATATGCGGAAGATATGATGTACAGTGCCCAATTCAATATTCTATCGAGATACATGATGGGATACGTAATTCTATCTTCATTCCATTCGAAAACAGCAACCATTATCCTTTTTTAGAAGAAGCTGCTCAGTTTACTTCTACTACTCAAACATTTTATAAATCGTTATTACCATTATTATCAATAAAAACTAAACACTGACAAAAAGCTCATAGCCTCTATACGACTATGAGCTTTTTTCAAATGAAATATTTCACACTAAAAACAACTAAAAAAACAAAAGAAATAACAACTAAACCCACATCAAGTAATACCGACTTTTTATCTCTATCTTTTAAACTTACCTTAGAGCTAGAAATGCTTTTAATTACCCAAAAGATCGCAAAAAAGAACCAACCGAAATGATCATTCGTAGAATCTTCATCATAAAACATTTGTATTGCACCAATAATCAATAAGATAAGTACGATATTAGTTCCAATCTTTAAAGTCTTATTTGATTTATTATCTTTTAATATATCCCCCAACATATAGCTCGCTCCCTATGCTCTCCTCTGTTTTGTTTCTCTTTACATTTTAACACAAATTACCTATTTCTTCCTTTTCGTTCGAATAACATACAAAAAACCTGCCAATTACTCGGCAGGTATATTACACGTTAAAACGATAACCAGCTCCCCATACCGTTTCAATATATTGCGGGTGAGCTGGATCTCTTTCAATTTTTTCACGTAGCTTTCTAATATGAACGACAACAGTTGCTAAATCACCAGCAGAGTCTAATCCCCAAATGCGTTCAAATAGCTGTTCTTTATTTAATACTTGATTTGGGTTTGTGACAAAGAATGTTAATAAATCAAATTCCTTCGTTGTAAATGCCACTTCTTCATTGTTTATAAAAACTTTCCTCGCTCGTTGATCGATAGAAATTCCGTGAATATATAACGTATCGCGTTGCTTACTTACATTTCCTAATAATCTTTCATAACGAGAAATATGTGCTTTTACTCTTGCGACTAATTCACTCGGGCTAAACGGCTTCGTTATATAATCATCCGCTCCTAATCCGAGTCCGCGAATTTTATCTATATCTTCTTTTTTTGCTGAAACAAGTAGAATCGGAATATCTTTTACAGCACGTATTTGTTTACAAATTTCGAATCCGTTCATTTTCGGAAGCATAATATCTAAAATAATTAAATCATAGTCTTCTTGCAGGGCTATTTGTAAACCTGTTTCTCCTGAATGCTCTACATCAACTTGGAAATCATTAATTTCTAAATAATCTCGCTGTAATTCTGCAATACTTACTTCATCTTCTATTAATAAAATTCTTTTCAATTTACTCACCACATTCCTCTACTTTTTCCAATGAGAAGAAAATGCTTGTGCCTTTACCAAGCTCGCTTTCCGCCCAAATTTCCCCGCCATGTTCTTCAACAATTTGCTTCGCTATTGCTAAACCAAGTCCACTTCCACCTGTGCTAGAATTCCGCGATTGTTCTGCACGATAAAAACGTTCAAAGATATAAGGTAGCGTATCAGATTCTATACCTGATCCATTGTCCATCACTTTCACAATAACTTTATTATTATTACTCGATACTGTTACAGTAATTTTCTTCTCTTCTTTATCCATGTATTTCACACTATTATGAATTAAATTTGATATAACTCTATTTATCTTTTCGCAATCAGCCGTTACATATAGTGGTGATGTATGTAATTGCAAGTTAACTTCTATACCTTCTTTACTTAAATCCATTTGCATCTCTTCGATTAACTCTTGCATAAACGTATTCAATTCAACCGTTTCAAACTGAAAGGGAACTCGATTCAAATCGAGCTTTGAGAATAAAAATAATTCATCAATAAGTGTATCCATATGTCTTGCTTTCGTATGGATAGTTGTTAAATACTTATCCATTTTTTCTGGCGTATTTGCTACTCCGTCCTTTATTCCTTCTACATATCCGATAATTGATGTAATCGGTGTTTTTAAATCATGAGAGATGTTTGAAATAAGCTCTTTTCGATTTTCTTCATACTGCGTTTGCATCTCTATCGATTCTTTTAATCTCTTCCTCATTTCCTCAAATCCTTGATTTAATTGCCCTATTTCATCGTGTGATGTAACTGGTATTTGAAAATCTAAATTTCCTTCTTTAATTTTCTCCGTTGCGCCTTTCAATACAAAAATTGGTTTTATTACACTTCTTGAAACGAGGTAACTTAATAATCCAATGAGTAAAATGGCTAGTAGTAAGAGCGCTACGAATAAGATTGGAAATAATTTTTGTGTAAGATCTACAAATGAACTTTGCTTTTTTAATACAAATATACTTCCCTCTTCTTCCTGAGGAAAATAAAAATCAAACTTTACATATCGATAAAATGTATCGCCTAGTTCCGTTGTACCACGACTATTAATATTTGCTGATTCAAATTTCGGAAGGGCTTCTTTTAAAGATACACTTTCAAATACGTTTGAAGCATATGAAAGTGTTTCTCCTTTTCTTACTACTATTTTCACACCCTCTTTTTCTATTGCTGAGACAAACGACTCATCTAACAATTGAGATTGATGCTGTTTAGCTGCTGACTTCAACTCAAGATAGGCATTCTCTTCTTCTGGTGTAAGCGGCTTTTGAATGTAAGAACTTTTATAGAAATTTTTCACTGCTTCCAAGTCACCTGTTATCGAAAAAACGATTAAAAATCCCGCGACTAATATAAGCGTAATGGAAACGAGGATAACAGCAATATAAGAAAATAAAAACCTTGTTTTAATAGACATATCTTAAATCCTCACTTTATCAAACCTTATTATTTATAAGCATAAAAATATATGTTCAATTACTCAAGCGATTTTATAGTAATTTTAGCGTCAGTTTATAAAAATTTAATGTTCCTATTTTACAGTTGAAATTAGGAGGTTGAAATTCCATGTTCAAAAAAACATTCAGTATGATATGTTGCGTAATTTTTTTACAAGGATGCTCGCAAGAACAAGAAGTAAAAAAGGAGATGGCAAACATGGAGACTGCACTACTAGCAGCTACTGAAAAAAATGAAACGAATACTGTTATATCTTTACTAAAACAAGGCGCAAATATAAATGCGACGGATAGTCAAGGACGCACTCCGCTTATGATTGCTACATACAAAAATGATGTAAAAACCGCAAAGGCACTTATCAAAGCCGGTGCTGACGTAAATATTCAAGATGACATGAAAAATAATCCCTTTCTATACGCCGGTGCGGAAGGTTACTTAGACATTTTAAAACTAACAATTGATGCTGGTGCAGATCCTACGATTACAAATCGTTACGGCGGAACAGCTCTTATCCCAGCTTCAGAACATGGCTATATTGACGTCATAAAAGAACTCCTCACTCGAACAAATATTGATGTAAATCATGTAAATAACCTGGGATGGACAGCTTTAATGGAAGCCATCGTACTAAGTAACGGAAACGAAACACAGCAACAAGTCATTCGCCTTCTTATTGAGCACGGTGCAGATGTAAATATTCCAGACAATGATGGTGTTACCCCGCTAGAGCATGCTCGCGCTCATCACTTTGAGGAGATAGAGAAGATTTTGTTAGAAGGCCGTAAGTAAAAAGCTAATTTTTGCCTTCCTCCCCCACCCTATGCTACATTTAAGCCGTTACATTAATATTAATAGGGTGGGAATAAATATGAACAAACCTAAAATTGGGATGATTGGACTTGGAAGTATTGCGCAAAAGGCCTATCTTCCAACACTTACAAAAGAAACTGATTGGAATTTTGTAGGGGCGTTTACACCTAACGCAGAGAAAAGAAAACAAGTTTGCCAGCAATACCGAATTCAAGACTTTCATTCTATTGAAATGTTAGCTTCGGAATGCGATGCAATCTTCGTTCATAGTTCAACTGCATCGCATTATGAAATCGTTTCTGAACTTCTAAAAAAAGGGATCGACGTTTATGTTGATAAACCGCTAGCAGCTACAGTGGAACAAGCTGAGCAACTAGTCGAGTTAAGCGAGAAGTATAACCGAAAATTAATGGTCGGATTTAATCGCAGATTCGTTCCTATGTATGTCGCTGCCAAAGAACAGGCTAATGATATTTCATGGATTCGAATTGAAAAGCATCGTACAAATAAAGTCGGGCCATATACGTACGACTTCACTATGTTAGATGATTATTTACACATTGTAGATACCGCTCGCTGGTTAGCTAATGATGACCTTAACGCCGTTCACAATATGATGCAAATCAATGAAAAGAATGAACTTCTTTACGGACATCATACATATACAACTCCAAGTGGACTGTTACTTTCTACTGCAATGCATCGCCATGCCGGTACAAATTTAGAACAAATTGAACTTGTAACGCCAGGGAAAATCATTCGCGTAAAAAATATGAATACATTTGAAATTGAACAGGAAAACTCAGTTTCACAAAGTGGTTCCCCATCATGGGATACGACGTTAAAACAACGTGGTTTTGAAGATGCTGTTCATCATTTTATTGAGTGTGTACAAGGCGATACAAAGCCTGTTGTAGATGGATTAGAAGGATTAAAAACGCAGCAAATGCTACAATCTTTACTAGATGATGTAAACAAAAATTAAAACGGATACATTTTTCAGAATTTACTTTCATTCCCATTCCCTCTTTATTTCTCTCGTAAATTTCTATAGAATATGTTGATAGGAATTATAAATTTCATAATGAATCGTGGAAAGGATGGGATTAACACATGTGGAACGAGTTTAAAAAATTCGCTTTCAAAGGGAATGTCGTTGATTTAGCTGTCGGGGTTGTAATCGGTGCTGCATTCGGTAAAATCGTTAGTTCTTTAGTAAAAGATATCATCACACCATTACTTGGTATGGTATTAGGTGGCGTTGACTTTACAAGTTTACACTTTGGATACGGTAAATCTGCTGTTATGTATGGTAACTTCATCCAAACAATTTTTGACTTCTTAATTATCGCAGCTTCTATCTTTATGTTTGTTAAAGTTTTCAACAAACTAACATCTAAAAAAGAAGAAGAAAAAGAGGAAGAAATTCCAGAACCAACAAAAGAAGAAGAACTTCTTGGCGAAATTCGCGACTTACTAAAACAGCAAAACTCTTCTAAAGATAGAGCATAATTGAACGGATAAAAAGGCATGTCCCCTCGGGACATGCCTTTTCTATATGCTATAACGTTTCCGAATTCATATGAATAAATAAAATAATACCAGCAACCATAAGTACCATAATGCTACCTGCAAATAGTGTAATACCAATAAACATTAAACTTGTGCTCATATCTACTGATACACTTTCAATAAAAATAGAAATTACATACGTGATAAGGGCAATTCCTGCAAGAATACTTCCTGGAACAAATCGCTTTAAACCATTTTGTTTTAACGTCATATATGCAAAAATAGCAGTCATACAAAGCGTAATTATCCAAAGAACGATCATCTCTTTTCCCCCCTCACAAGCCTTTTCTTTCTATTATACATGACATTGCCCTATAATAGTTAAATTTGCACTTATGTGACATATAACAAGGAATAGCCCCATCTATAGCGAAGGCATTATAACATACACTTATACAATAAGGAGGCTTTCATTTGGAATATACTACTACATATAAATTAGAGCTATCCGAACGATTCGATTATGTTACGATTGACTTAGACAAACAGTTTTTTTACATCGAAGTTGTAAATTTACAAAGTAATATAACTGTACTAAAAATATCAATTAACTTGCAAAAAGACGAAACGATGGTAGAGGGAAATATAATTCATTATGATACTTTTCACGTAGATGCATTATTACAAGGATTGAAATATGTTGCTCGAACATGTATTGATCACAATTTAAAAAATCAAAAGGAACTGTTTGCATTTTTAGAAGAAAATTAGCTCTAACAAAAAATGGTTATTTTTTCTTTTTATTGATATAATTGTTATATAGAAATATTCTTTATAAGGGAGTGTTCATAATGATTTGGATTTCACTAATCGTATTAGCTTATTTCATCATTCTCGTCCCAATACAGTACAACTACATTAAAATGCTCAAAGAAAAACAGAAAAAATGAGTGTCTCACAAAATGAACTATATGACAACATGTCTTATGAAGAATCCCAAGTACATTACCATTATCAAAGTAACGTATTTACAATACCTGCTTCGCTTGTCGCAAGTATTATTTATAAAGTGAACCATGCAGCATAATATGTACGCTGTAAAATTATTGTTTGAGTCTGTTCATTCTAGTGAGCCTGATTCTACGAAAATTGATGAGCATTATGAAGAGAATCACGATACACTTTTTGAAGAAAGTATTATTCTTGTTAAAGCAAACAGTTTGGAAGAAGCTCATGCACTAGGTGAACAAATTGCTATACAGTCTGAGCATACGTACGATAATATGTACGGCGAGCAAATAACATGGACGTTTCGAAAACTATTGCATGTGTTTGAATTAGACGATACCCCATTTGAAACCGGAAAAGAATTGTATGCAAGATTTTTACACGTTAAGAAAGACGAAATGGTAAATGCAGTCGTACAAAAATACTATCCTGAATACGAATAAAAGCTCACAGCAATCGCTGTGAGCTTTTTTATACTTACTTCGTTGAATCTCTAAATTGGATACGGTGAGGTAAGATAACAGTGTGATCTTCCACTTTTTCTTTGTTCATATACTTTGTTAATAGACGCATTGCTACTGCACCGATATCATACATCGGTTGAACAACTGTTGAAAGCTGCGGACGAACCATTAATGCAAGGCGTGTATTATCGAAACCAAGTACTTCTACGTCAGTTGGTACGTTTAATCCAGCGTCTTGTGCTGCATGGATTACACCTAGTGCCATTTCATCAGAAGATACGAAGATTGCTGTTGGCTTTTCATCATTGCTCCAAAGCTTTTCGAATGCTTCGATACCTGAGTCATATGTGTAATCTCCATCGATTACAAGATTTTCATCATATGAAATACCTGCTTCTTCTAAAGCTTTTTTATAACCTTGTAACTTCTTCGCGCTTCCCGCTTTATCAATGAAAGGACCAGAGACGAAACCGATACGTTTATGTCCTTGCTCGATAAAGTGCTTCATTGCATCATAAGCTGCTTGTGTATAATCAATATTGACTGATGGCGTTTCATTTTGCTCATCAAATGATGCTGCTAATACAATTGGTACTGGAGATTTTTTAAATTCTTCAATGTGAATGTCTGTAATATCTTCACCCATGAAAACAATTCCGTCCACTTGTTTTCCAAGCATCGTATTTAATAAATGGAACTCTTTCTCTTTGTTTTGGTCAGAGTTACTTAAAATGATGTTATATTTGTACATTGTTGCGATATCTTCAATTCCACGAGCTAGTTCTGCATAAAACGTATTTGAGATATCAGGAATAATAACACCTACTGTAGTTGTCTTCTTACTTGCTAGTCCACGTGCTACCGCATTTGGGCGGTATCCTAAACGATCAATTGCTTCTAATACTTTCTTTCTTGTTGTAGGCTTTACATTTGGGTTACCGTTCACAACGCGTGATACGGTAGCCATTGAAACGTTCGCTTCACGCGCTACATCATATATTGTTACGTTCATCTCATCGCACACTCCTTCTATTTTTGTTATCTATTTTTATGTATCGGTTACTTGAATGAAAAAAAGACATCAACTCTATTTGCAGATGCCACCAATCGTCCCGAGTTCTTCCTTTTACTAATGATACGATAAAAACGCAGGCTCATACAATATTTTCCCGCAAAAGTTTCGAAAAAATTCGCTTCTTTTCTCGTATTTTCGTATTTTTTATGAAAAAAGGGCATTTTTTGTAAAAAAATAGATGTTTCCTTAGTAGAAATCTTATTTTAAGCAGTACGATAGTAAATGAAATTTATATCGGCGATTTTTCGAATATATCGACTGTAACTCGAAATATATCAGCGATTTTCCAAATATATCGACCGCAACTCTAATTATATCAGCGATTTTTTAAATATATCAACTTACCAACAAAAATCGACAATGACAGTCGCTATACAATAGGAGAAAGCTGTTCCAAAATGCCTTTTTGGAACAGCTCATTAAAAGTTTTTATAATTTACTTCCAAATGATTTTAATTCATTCATAAAATCATTGAACTGCGGTATATTCATTTGTTGCGCTGCATCAGATAAAGCTACAGCTGGATCTGGATGTACTTCAGCCATAATTGCGTCTGCACCAATTGCCATCGCTGCTTTTGCAGTTGGTAAGAGAAGGTCACGTCGCCCTGTAGAATGCGTTACATCGACAACGACAGGTAAATGTGTTTCTTTCTTTAAAATCGGCACAGCGGAAATATCAAGCGTATTACGCGTCGCTCTTTCATACGTGCGAATACCTCGTTCACATAAAATAATGTTCCCATTTCCCTTTGCCATAATATATTCTGCCGCATTAATGAATTCTTCAATCGTTGCTGATAGACCACGTTTTAATAATACTGGTTTATTCACAGCACCAGCTGCCCTTAGCAAATCAAAGTTTTGCATATTGCGAGCGCCAATTTGAATAACATCAACGTAATCTAATGACATCTCAATATCATTCGGATTTAAAATTTCACTAATAACAGCCAAATCATATTCATCTGCTACCTGGCGCAAAATTTGTAATCCCTCTAATCCAAGACCTTGAAAATCATACGGTGAAGTACGTGGTTTAAACGCACCACCACGCATTAATTTCAGACCTTGCCCTTTCATTGCTTCAGCAACTTGACGTACTTGTTCATAACTTTCCACTGCACACGGTCCCATAATAAAATGCTGATTTCCGTCACCAATTTTTTCACCATTAATTTCAACAATCGTATCTTCTGTTTTTTTCTTACGAGAAACAAGTAATGCTTTACGATGATCGTCTTCTTGTAATTCTAAACCAGCTTGAAAAATTTGTTTGAAAATATGTTGTAAAGTCGAAGTTTCAAATGGACCATTATTATTCTCTGCAATTAAATCCAGCATATTTCTTTCACGTACAGGATCAAAACGTTTCACACCTTGTACTTCTTTTAAATTACCAACTTCTTGTACGAGACGACCTCTTTCGTTTAGTAACTCTAATATTTGTAAATTAAGTTGATCAATTTCAGAACGTAAACGACCTAATTGTTGTGATGCCATAAGAAAGCCACCTCTTTCAAATTCCTATATGTTACTTTTTTAAGATAATTTATTATAGCTGATACATATACGATTGTCACACGATATACAGCAAGGAATTACTATCAAAAAACATTATATATTTTCATTTAAAATAAAAAAAAGACAGTTTACATACTGTCTTTTTTTACAAGAAGGAAACAAACGGTTTATCACTGTTTTTCTCTTTTATAATAACGGCCTCAATTTTACTCTCGGACTTGATCTGTAATTGTACTTTCGCATCTTTAGGCAATTTGTCTAACATGCCTTGAGCAGCCAATTGGGTAAGAGCCATTAATTCTGTTTTACCGTTATATTTAATAACAATATTCATATTTAATGTATCCATTTGATCTTTCTTATAAGAAACTTTAGCGTTGACTGGAATAAAATCTCCATTAGAAAAACCTTTTATTTCCTTAGCAAAGTTATTTATTTTTGTATTATCTTCTCCATGTGCTTGTGTAAATTCATCAGAAGGATATGAATACGACTTTTCATCGATCGTACTCCAATTTCCAAGGTTCGTATCATTCTTTTGAACAGTAGCACTAGCAATATACGTACCATTTTTTAAAGAACTTGTACTTTCTTGCTTAAAGATAGCAAACGTAATTGGAGATTTGTTATATTTATCATTTTTGTTAATAGCTTCAATAAGTTGTTTAGCAACTTCAGTCCCTTTAGACATAGCCTCTTCATTCGATACACTTGAAGACATAGCTAAGCCAATCATAACACCAGATAAACTTAATTCATTTGAATTCTGTTTTCCGAAATAATCTTGTTCTATAATATTTGTCAAAACTGGCGCTTCTACTTTCGCAACTAGTTCATCAATTAGTTTCTCTGGAATATACTGGTTTAATTGCAGTACGTGACTCTCTGTATCAAATTGCTGCGTTGCAATATTTATTAAACCATTTTCATACTCTGCTAAATCTAATTTAGAATTTGTTTTTATATTAGCTGTATTAATAACCTTTTGTTCTTTTAAAGGAATAACAGTTCTATAATAATCTTTAGAAACAGCAGTTCTCGGAATCATACTTTTTTCTTTTGTATCTTTTTGTATAACTTCATCCTTCTTACTAATCGTATTACTATTGTTACTACAAGCTCCCAGTAATAAACTTACGACTGCGAAGGATAATGCCATTTTCTTCATTACTTAAAACCTACTTTCAACAATCTAGTTATTTAGTTTGAACTATTAATAGTGTACCACTAAATATATTTCAACAAAAACAAAAAAAAAGAAGCAAGCACCTTTAGCTTGCTTCTTTTTACTTTATATTCTCTTCTAAAGCATCTTTTTTAATATTCCAATGAGATGTATTCCATACTACCATCCCATCTTTTATGTATAACACTTGCGGTGATTCATGTCTAATACTGTATTGTTCTGCAACACGATTTGACACATCTCTCGCATCTTGTACGTATAAGTAATACGCTGGTACTTCTCTTTCTTCGCTGCAATACGCTTGAAATTCTGTGTATGCACCGTGACTAATTGGGCATGTCGTACTGTGTTTAAAAAGAACATACGGCTCGTTCTTTTCTACTAAGACTTCAAGCTCTTCAATTGTTTCAAGTTTTGTCATATTCATCACGATTCACCTCTCATACGAAATCTAGAGCGTTTCTCTTTCTTTTCAACTTTTTTCTCAATTCTTTCTAATTTACGCTCTTCTTTTTCAACCTTCTTCTCTTGTCTCGACGCACGGTAATGATTGTATACTTCAATCGCCGCACTGCTCCACTGTACAACTTGCGCTACTTTATCAGCGTTATTTTCAATTTCGTCCGTTACAGAGTCTGATACATTACGAAGCTTCGTATTTAAAGATTGGATTGTCGTTCCAATCCCATCTACACCCGCTACCACTTTATTTAATGACTGTGACTTCTGTTGAATATCATCAGCTAACGCATTCGTTTTATGTAATAATTGCTCTGTCTCTACGCTAATTCCTTGCATTTGTTTTTCTAAACCTTCTAACGTGCTTGCAACGTTTTCTAACGTCTTCTGAACCGATAACAACGTTCTACATACATACACTACTAATACTGCGAAAGCAACCGCGATAATAGCCGCACTTACATATAAAAGAACTTGCATTTCATCACTTCCTTTATCTTTTTCATACTTTCCCCTATTATACAATCATTTTCCGTTTCATTCTAATCCCTATCTCATCATTAGAATTTTCATACTTATTCGTTAACTGTAACATAAATCATTCAACAAATTCCACTAAGTAGGTTACAATAGGAGAGGATACATAATTAGTAGGGAGGCTTTACATATGAAAGATCCACGTATTGAAAAGTTAGCATACAATTTAATTAACTACTCTATCCGCTTACAAAAAGGTGAAAAAGTATTAATTGAAAACTTTGGCTTACAAAAAGAACTTGTAACTGCACTTGTAAAAGAAGCATATGCAGCTGGTGGTTTCCCATTCGTCTCTTTAAAAGATCATCAAGTAGATCGCTCTTTATTAATGGGTGCTACTGAAGAACATTTCGAACAAATCGCTGCATATGAAGCAAGCGTAATGAAAGACATGGACGCTTATATCGGCCTTCGCTCTGGCGATAATATTAATGAACAAGCTGACGTTCCAAGTGAGCGTATGAAAGTTCATGGCCAAACAGTTGGTAAAAAAGTTCATAGAGACATTCGCGTTCCAAAAACACGCTGGGTTGTTCTTCGCTACCCAAATGCTTCTATGGCACAGCTTGCTAAAATGAGTACAGAAGCTTTCGAAGACTTCTACTTTGAAGTATGTAACTTAGACTACGGTAAAATGGATAAGGCGATGGACAGCCTTGTTACATTAATGAATAAAACAGATAAAGTTCGTTTAACTGGTCCTGGAACTGACTTAACATTCTCTATTAAAGACATTCCAGCAATTAAATGCTCCGGTCATTTAAACATTCCAGACGGTGAAGTATACTCTGCACCAGTTCGTGATTCTGTTAACGGTACAGTTTCTTACAACACACCATCTCCTTACAACGGTTATACATTTGAAAATGTACAACTTAAGTTCGAGAACGGCCAAATCGTTGAAGCAACTGCAAACGATTCAGAACGCATTAACAAAATCTTCGATACAGACGAAGGCGCACGCTACGTTGGTGAGTTCGCAATCGGCGTAAACCCATACATCTTACATCCAATGGGAGACATCCTATTCGATGAAAAAATCGATGGCAGCTTCCACTTCACTCCTGGACAAGCTTACGACGATGCATGGAACGGTAACAACTCGAACATCCATTGGGACTTAGTATGTATCCAACGCCCTGAATACGGCGGCGGCGAAATTTACTTTGACGACGTACTAATCCGTAAAGACGGGCGCTTCGTTGTACCTGAATTAGAAGCTTTAAACCCAGAGAACTTAAAATAATAAAAAAAACGCTCGGGATTTTTCCGAGCGTTTTTTTTATTAATACTTTAATAACTCTTTCGCCACATCTTCTGGCACTTTAAAACTCATTTTCTTATTTTTCATTTCAACTTCGACATAAGGGACATCTTTATATACTGTCATCGTACCAATTTCATGTAACTCTTTTTTATCTTTACTCGAATCCAATAATTTCGGTGTATCCTCTTGATACATTGTAAATGTTTTCCCTTGCGGAGTATCTAAAGGAGCCGATTGCATTTTCCACTTATCCATTTTCATGACTTCAAACAGCTTTTCAATTTTTTTCTTATCGGTAATTACTTTTTTCTCACTTGAATCAGTAAGTGATTCAATTTCAACTTTTTGTGCCTTTTCTAAGTTCATATCAGCCTTTTCCTTCTTCGCACTACACCCTATTAAAAGAAAGGATGCAGTTAACAGAAGTAAAAATAACATAAGGGCTTTTTTCATTTCTAATCCCCCTAACTACATAGTGCTACTTTTCTCACTTTTTGTTTGCTGAAAATGAAAATAATATAAAAGTGCCACTGCAATAGTACTTATTAATATTGGTATATATAAGGGCAAATCCCATTTCATATATACTCTAGTGCAAATAGCAAGCACCAGTAATATTTCTAAGCAAAACAAAGCTTTTACATATTTCATTTCTTACCCACCATTTCTATTTTCACATGTGGATTTTCTTTTTCGATAAGCGCCAAAAATTCATTCATATCTTGCGGCATCGCAACCATATGTACTTTATATGCATTCGTCGTAATTTCAAGAGACTTTCCGACCTGACGTATAATTCTCACATCTTTTAATACAATATCATCATTTAAAATACCGTACTTTAATACGCCATTTTCTACTTTATGTTTTTTAATAAATACTTCCCAAACGAGTGGTACATTTACAATGAAGCATAAACCCATCCCAATCAACGCTGACATCCAATGCGCTTTATTAGTGAAAAGCATGACAATTGGATATATAAACATAAAAACTAACGTAAGGCAAACGAAAATGACTACTGACTTACTTCTTTGAATTGGAAAGTTCATACCTACACCCCCTAATCCAAATTATACCACTATTTCCATTTTAGTTCATAGAAAAAGGCCATTTCTAAATGACCTTTTACACAATGTACCTATAAAATTTCTTATCTACCTGTAGCACCGGAAAGTTTTTCGGCAACTCGTCTATACTCACACTTTGAAAACCATTCTTTTCATAAAAGCGATGCGCCGCTAAAAATTTCACTGTCGTTCCTAAGTAAATATCTTTCAGCTTTTTATTCTCAGCCCATGAAATTGCTGTTTGGAGCAACTTATGTGATGCACCCCACTCTTTTCCGCGAAATTCTTTTTTTACGAACATTTTTCTTAACGCTACTTGATGATTCCCAATATCTAATAAAGCTACTGTTCCAACTACTTTACCATCATAATTTGCTACCCAAAAGTTTCCATGATTCCTTTGATAAAATGTTTCTATTTCAAGCAGGTCTGGCTGCTCTTCTTTCGTAATGGGGACATTGTACTCTTTTTGCTGAATATGAACGATAAGATTTACTACTTCGTCTTGAAATTTACTTTCATACGGAACAATATGAATCTTCTCGTTCATCGAATCTCCTTCCACTCTGAAGCTAATAAACTATATACAGCGATATCGTGGAAGTGATCGTATAGCCATTCTTCATCTCTTAAAACACCGTCTAACTTAAATCCTAAACGTTCTGGGATCGCGCGGCTTTTCACATTTTCAACACCGCATCTAATTTCCATTTTATTTAATTTTAAATTCTCAAATGCATAGTGAAGTACAGCCTTTACGCTACGCGTCATAATGCCTTTCCCGCCAGCATCTTCTGCCAGATAATATCCAAGGCTCGCCACTTTCTTCCCCCAGCTCACTGGATGAATGCCTACCATCCCAACAAGCTTCCCTTTATAACGTATGCCACTTTCAAAACCGTCTCCCTCTGCAAACTTCTTTAACCACATCGGACAAATCTCATCATAAGCATCAGCAGATTTCGTCCCATCTACCCAAGGAAGCCATCTTCTTAAATGGTTACGGTTTTGATTTATTAATTGATATAGTTCCTCTTTATGATGTTTTTCTAGTAATTGTAGTTCGATTTCGTCATCTACTCGGAGTGTGAACATATTTTTTAGTCCCCTTTTTAGTTTTCTTATTATTCTAACATTTATATTTCAAAACGCGTACCAATATATCAACGATTTTTGAAACATATCGAACACAACTCCATATATATCGACGTTTCAACATTAATGCACAACCACGACAACATAAAAAAGACGCACAGCCAAGCTATGCGTCTTTTCTATTATTTCTCTGCAACTTGAACTTCTTTTACGTAAGCCGCTTCGAATTTTTGGATGTCACCTGCGCCCATGAAAATTAGAACGCCGTTTTTATGTTTCTTTAATACATCCGTTGTTGTATCTGTAATTAATTCTGCACCGTCAATACGCTTTTGCAGATCTTCGATTGTTAATTCACCTTTGTTTTCACGTGCTGATCCGAAAATATCACATAAGTATACTTGGTCAGCTTTGCTTAGGCTTTCTGCGAACTCATCTAAGAACTTTTCTGTACGTGAGAATGTATGTGGCTGGAATACAGCGACAATTTCACGCTCTGGATGTTTTTGACGAGCAGCTTCAATCGTTGCATTAATCTCTGTCGGATGGTGTGCGTAGTCATCGATGATTACTTGCTCTCCCATCGGCTTTTCATTAAAGCGACGTTTTACGCCTTCAAAAGTTGTTAATTGATGTTTTACTGCTTCTACATCAACATTTTCATAATGGCAAAGCGCGATTACTGCTAACGCATTTAATACGCTGTGATTGCCGTATCCTGTAATTTTGAACGTATCATAGTACGTGTTACGAACGAATACATCAAATATCGTACCATCTGTTCTCTTTTGAATGTTGCGTGCTTGGAAATCATTATCTTCTCCAAATCCATAGAAAATAACAGGTACTTTCGCTTGAATTTTTTGAAGTTCTTCATCATCTCCACATGCAATAATGCCTTTTTTCACTTGCAATGCCATCTCTTGGAATGCACTGAATACATCATTGATGTCTGCAAAATAATCTGGATGATCAAAATCAATATTCGTCATAATTGCATAGTCTGGATTATAAGACAAGAAATGACGACGATACTCACAAGCTTCAAATACAAAATACTTACTATTTTCTACCCCATGCCCTGTTCCATCTCCAATAAGGTAAGATGTTGGGTGTGCACCTTGCATTACATGGGCTAACAAACCTGTTGTTGATGTTTTTCCGTGTGCACCAGTTACAGCAACACTTGTGTATTGGCTCATCAGGTCACCTAAGAAATGATGGTAACGATGGACTGGGATGTTTAATTCTTTTGCTGCTACGATTTCTTCATGCGTATCAGGAAATGCATTTCCTGCAATAATCACTTGTCCTTCTTCTACATTATTCTTATCAAAAGGAAGGATCGAGATACTACGCTTTTCCAACGCTGTTTGTGTAAAGAAACGCTTTTCATAATCAGACCCTTGAACAGTATGCTTCATATCATGAAGAATTTGCGCTAATGAACTCATTCCTGTTCCTTTAATTCCTACAAAATGGTAAACTGTCATCTTAAAGAACCTCCAACATTTCGAACTAATACAACGGCCTATCTATAAGACAGTATATGAATCTTTTCTTATTTTGGTAATCATCATACATTTTTGATGTAGTGAAGTTATTCTTTCCCTTCACTTATCAGGATAAACTCGTACGTACTTCTTTATATGTCCATAATAAGTCCATTATAGCAAAAAAGAAGCCGCTATACTATGATAACAGAAAAACTGATAGGGTCAATCACCTATCAGTTTTTCTCTCTTTTACATCTCTTCTCTTTTTTCTAATTGAACACGCTCTAAACGTGGGTTTGGACGATATTTACGACCAGCTTTTGCTTCTGGTTTCCCATTTAGTTCTACATTATCACCAGTAAAGCCAATATTCATTTTTAATAAGCTACTTCCTACCCCGTATATGTCAACAGGTACGTTTTGAGCTTCAAATTCACGAATACGCTTCTCATCAAATCCACCAGTTACAACGATGTCTACATGCTGGAATCCTTCTTCATCAAGTGCTTTACGAAGTGCGAATACAAGCGATGGGTTTACACCACGTGGATCGAATGTTCCAAGTACTTCTGGGTGGCGAATAAAGTATTGATCAATCATCGTGCGGGACGTATCTACACGTACACCTTTTAATGTTGATCCAAATTCACGCGCTACGCGAAGTGCATCTGTAATGACATCATTGTTGTAATCAATTAATACAACTAATTCATCTTCTGGGAATTTCTTATGATATGCTTTTGCCGCTTCCACAACATCACCATTAAACATTTGAATTAATGCGTGAGGCATCGTCCCCATACCACTTTTGCCCCACCATTCATTCATCGCATGCGTCGCTTGTGCGCTCATACCTCCGATGTATGCTGCATAACCGTCACCAGCTTGTTGTGTATAATGATCATCACGATCTCCCATGAAAATAACTGGTTTTTCTTTATCTACGCTACGCGCAGCTTGGACAACGTTATATACGTTTGTCGCAACCGATGTACGACGAGCTAAAATCCCATCAATGACACCTTCTAAAAATCCGAAATTTTCATAAGGACCATGAATTGTTAACACTGTTTCAAATGGACTAATTTTATCGCCATCTTTTAAAGAGTTAATTTCAAGTTCCTCAGGATTTTTAGCGAATGTTTGTAGCAATGCAATTACTTCATCCGTTCCGCAAAGAACTGCATTTTCCTTTTGGAAAAATTGCATCGTTACAACACTTTTCGGGCGAAATTCTTCGATGATTTCTCTAGTCTTTAAAAAGTAAACGGCAGAGAACCAACCTTCTCCAACACGTTCGTCAAATTTAAATGTTTTATTTGTTAGTCTATTTATTTCACCTTTTAATTTTAATTCAATTTCTTTCATGTCGCTTTACTCCCTACTTTACTATCCAACATTTTCTCTTAGTATACAGCAAAACCGTTTACTATACATTTGTTTCCTGCATAGCGGCAAATTCATCCTCAGAAATAAGGACATCTCTCGGTTTCGTTCCTCTACCTTCAGAAATAATTCCTTGCGATTCCATCTCTTCAATGAGACGTGCCGCGCGATTATAACCGATGCGGAATTTTCGCTGTACAGAAGATGTGGACGCTCCCCCTTGTTCTACAACAAATTGACATGCATCAAGGAACAATTCGTCTTCCGACTCAGCTTGTTCTGTTTTCGCTAATAAATCCTCTTGCTTAAATAAGTAATTCGGCTTCATTTGCTTTTTCACATGATCAACTGTTTTTTCAATCTCATCATCCGATACGTATACACCTTGTACACGAACTGGTTTAGATGTACCGTTCCCTAAGAATAACATATCACCACGGCCAAGTAATTTCTCCGCGCCCCCAATATCAATAATCGTACGCGAATCAACTTGAGATGATACAGTAAACGCAATACGCGTTGGAATGTTTGACTTAATTAAACCTGTAATAACATCTACAGATGGACGCTGCGTCGCTACTAATAAATGAATACCACAAGCACGTGCTTTTTGCGCAATACGACAAATCGCTTCCTCAACATCACCAGGTGCTACCATCATTAAATCGGCTAACTCGTCAATGACAATAACGATATAAGGTAATGTCTCTCCTGGAATTTCTCGCTCACTTACAATCGTATTGTAGCGAGTTAAATCACGAGCACCTGCGTGTGCAAACAATTCATAACGGCGTTCCATTTCCTCAACTGCCCATTTTAATGCAGCTGTCGCTGCTTTTACATCCGTAATAACAGGTGCTACAAGATGCGGAACAGAATTGTATGGTGCAAGCTCAACCATCTTCGGATCAATTAACATTAACTTCACTTCATGTGGTTTCGCTTTATATAAAATACTCGTTAAAATGGCGTTAATACACACACTTTTACCTGAACCCGTTGCACCCGCAATAAGTCCGTGCGGCATTTTTCGAATATCCGTTACAATTGGGTCCCCTGAAATATCAAGTCCAAGCGCAACAGTAAGCGGTGATTCACTCTTTGTGAATACAGGACTTCTTAAAATTTCGCGAAGAAATACTGGCTTGCTTTCTTTATTTGGAACTTCAATTCCAATTGCACTCTTCCCTGGAATCGGCGCTTCAATACGAATATCTTTCGCAGCTAAACTTAACTTAATATCATCACTTAAGTTTGTAATTTTATTTACTTTCACACCTGGGTCTGGCTGTACTTCAAAACGAGTTACCGCTGGCCCTTGCGATACATTAATAACATGTGCGCCAACGTGAAAATTATTAAACGTTGTATCTAATAATTCTTTCTGCTCCTCTAACCATTCTGTATTATCTAACGCTGATTGCTGTGGAATCGACAACAGCGCTAATGGTGGAACAGTATATGTCGGTGGTGTATGCAATACATTTCGCATATCGTTCTCTCTTTGATTTACAACATATGCTTTCTCTTGTACTTCCGTACTTGAAATTGGCTTTTGTACTTGCTCTACCACTACTTGCTGCATTGGTTGCTCTTCCACTTGTGGTTCTGCTACTACTTGCTGCACTGGGCGTTCTTCCACTTGTGGTTCTGCTACTTGCTGCACTGGGCGCTCTTCCACTTGTGGTTCTACTACCACCTGCTGCACTGGGCGCTCTTCCACTTGTGGTTCTACTACCACCTGCTGCACTGGACGTTCTTCCACTTGTGGTTCTACTACCACCTGCTGCATTGGGTTTTCTTCCACTTGTGGTTCTGCTACTACTTGCTGCACTGGGCGTTCTTCCACTTGTGGTTCTGCTACCTCTTGTTGTACTGGCTTATTCTCTACTCGTACATTAGCAGAAGGCTGCATTGCATTTGCTCTAGCTGCATGTCTTTCCATTAATCGTGTTCTATCTTGTTTCAACATAACAACATTAAATGGTACATGGCGCTTTTTCTCACGTTTTGGTTCTTCTTTTTGTACAACTGGTTGCTCTTCTGCGATTGGTGTTTCTTCTACAACTCGTTGCTCTTCTACGACTGGCGCTTCTTCTACAACTCGTTGCTCTTCTGCGACCTGTGCTTCTTCTACAACTCGTCTATTTTCCTCTGTTTCTGCAATTAAAACATTCGCAAAGCTTTGAACATCTTTCTTCGTTTGTTCATCAGCCTCAGCAACATGTATGAATTCACTCTTTTGTTCAATTGCTTCATCTTCTTGCTGAATTTCCTCAAGTGCTACAAATGTCTCTACTACAGGCGCTTTTGTTTCTGCAATCACTTCTGTTTCTTCTGCTTCCGCAATTACTTCCACTTCTTCTAGCTCTTTCGCTTCCGCAATTACTTCCACTTCTTCTGACTCTTTCGCTTCCGCAATTACTTCCACTTCTTCTGACTCTTTCGCTTCCGCAATTACTTCCACTTCTTCTGACTCTTCTGTTTCTGCAATTACTTCCACTTCTTCTGACTCTTTCGCTTCCGCAATTACTTCCACTTCTTCTGACTCTTTCGCTTCCGCAATTACTTCCACTTCTTCTGACTCTTCTGTTTCTACAATCACTTCTACTTCTTCTGGCTCTTTCGTTTCTGCAATTACTTCCACTTCTTCTGACTCTTTCGCTTCCGCAATTACTTCCACTTCTTCTGACCCTTCTGCTTCCACTTCTTCTGACCCTTCTGCTTCCACTTCTTCAGGTGCCTCTGTTTCCATAACTACTTCTTCAAGCTCTTCCGTTTCTGCAATTACTTCTACTTTTGACACTTCTTCTGGTATTTCCACAATGATTGTTTCTTCAAGTTTTTCTTCTGCTTTGACAATCACTGATTCTTCTGGAGCTTGCTTTTCTACTTCAATAGTAGGTTGTTTTATTTCTGTGTTACGTTTAATTTCTTCTGATAATATTGTATCCTCGTGCTCTACTTTAGAAGCTACTAATTCTTCTTGTAGATTGTTTTCGTTTAACACCACTACATCTTTTTCTAGCTTAGCACTTTCCATCTGCTCAGCTACTGTTTTATGAAGTAATTCATCCGCTGAAACTTCCTGCGGTGTACTCATTTCTTGAATCACTTCTTTTTCTTCTACTAAAGGCACTTGGCGTTCAATTTCATAACCGTTTTTCTCTAGCCATTGATCAACTACTGACTTTTCTTCCTTTTTATTCTCTTCATATTGTTGCTCTCCTTGCTGGTTAGCAGCTCTATGACTAGAAGAAGTTGGTGCTTGTCCTTCTGAGAAATCAGATAATTTATATCCTTTTTTCTCTAACCATGCATCAACGACTGATTTACCCTCTACAGATATTTCAAGGTCTTCTCTTTCCTTTACTTCCTCCTGCTTTTCTTCCTTTTTCTCTACTGAAGGACGATTATATCCATAAATTGGCGAAATCATTTCTGTTGGACGAAATGGTCTACGGTTACTCTCTTGCGAAGGTGCAGATGCCTTTTTAACGACAGACTCCCGCACCGGTTCATATTGCACTTCCGGCTCTTCATATGTAGAAACTACCTTTTCCACATACGGTCGTCTGCTTCTTTCCACCTTTATTCCTCTTTGGGCAGTAGGTTCTTCATATGTTACTCCTTGAATAGGTTGTTCTTCGAAGCGATTTACTTCGCTTTCATCCTCTTCATCGAACCCATTATCCGGTACTAAAGGAAAACGGCATTTACCTGCATTCCTACTTGCCATTTGTGCTTCTCTTGCTTCAGTGTAGTGGTTTACACGAGGAATTTTCGGCTGACTTTCAATTTGCTTTGGTACTTCTTTATTCATCGCTGTTTGTTCTTCCTCTTTGTTAAACAGCTTTTTCATCCAATCTAACATGCTTACCACTCTTTCTACTAAATAGTAACATCCTTTATTGTATCAGCATTCGGCAAAAAGTGCAGGTAAAATTAAGCATGTCATATTTATCCACAATATTCTAATTTACGAGTGTTTCATATGAAAAAACGCAGCCTTTCATGTAAGACTGCGCTTAAGCTTTACTCTTCCGATATGCATCTATACTATCCGTTACACTTTGCAATAAAGAATTTACATACTGCGGGTCAGATAATTTTTTATCTTCTTCATGGTTTGACATAAACCCAAGTTCTAATAACACACCAGGAACCTTTGCCCAATTAAATCCAGAAAGATCATCCCGAAATTTAATTCCATTTACTTTTACTTGCTGGTTCTCCCTCATTTTATTTACAATCATTTGAGAGATTTGAAGACTTTCCGCATAAATCTCTTTCGTATACGGACTTCCTTCTGCCGGCGTCAATACAGCAAACCCACTTTCGTTTGGATTTTCAGAACCATCTGCATGAAGACGTAAAAATAAATTCGCCTTATGATTATTTGCGAATGTCGCCCGTTCTTTATTACTTATATCAACGTCTTGTGATGTTCTCGTCATTAATACTTGTATCCCTTTTGCTTCAAGCTTTTCTTTTAATAAAAAAGCCATTTCTAATACAAGTACAGCCTCTCTCTTTTTCGTCACAACACCTGTTGTACCGTCTGTCACTTTATATTTTTGCGTTGTTGCCCCTGGTCCAATTGGCTCTAAATTTAAATTCGCTTTTTGTTGATGTCCTGGATCAATAACGACGAGAAACTTCTCTTGTTTTTCATTACTCCCTACTTTTTGTTCATTATTTTGCACTGGTTGCTCAGTTGGCTGTACTGGCGTAGTTTCTTCTTTCTTTTCCTCAGATGATACTTCCTCTTGCTTATGTTCTACTTGCTCATTCGTTTGAATTGCTTGCAATTCTTCGTTTATTTCTTGTTCTTGCTGTTTTTCTACCGGTGCGTCTTCTTTGGTATCTTTGTTTTTCTCTTGTATAGAAGATGTAGTTTCTTTTTTCGGCTGCTCTTGTGAACAACCGGCCATATATATTCCAATGAATGCAATCATGCTCATTATTTTTATATACTTCATACTTCTCTCCCATCACTTTGCACCAGATTCAAAGTTTTTCTTATAATTGCCCTATAATCTCATCCATATTTCCAATATAAACTGGCTGCCATTTTTCTGTACCACGTTCTGCAGTATAAACCGGATAAGCGTCATCATCTATATTTACGAAAACTGGATCGCCCATATCCGTTTCATATCCAATTGTAATCCATCCTTCTTGCCACTTTCCGTTTTCTTCACTTATTAATGAATTTTTATGTTTATCGTATCGGTAACCGATTTGTCCTTTTTCTAATTCACTTTCACTAAACACATATATTTCATAAGTACCTAGCTCAATATCTTGCTGTTTTGAAGTTTCAATTCGTTTTAGAAGTTCTGCGATTTTTATTTGTTGTTTCATACGTCTATCCCCTTCTATTTTTCTAAATTTTAACTAGTTTGTTTATAAAATACAATATAGATTTTAAGAAAAAAGGTGACATCCTTATAATATGAATGATTTTTTGAATATATCTGTCAAAACTCTCAATATATCAACAATTTTTCAAATATATCTATCGTAACTCTACATATATCAACGATTTTTCAAATATATCTATCGTAACTCTACATATATCAACGATTTTTCAAATATATCTATCGTAACTCTACATATATCAACGATTTTTCAAATATATCTATCGTAACTCTACATATATCAACGATTTTTCAAATATATCTATCGTAACTCTACATATATCAACGATTCGACACGGAATATCGACTTACCAACAAAAAATGACAAAACAAAAAGAGAGGCTGCCCAAAAGGACAACCTCTCTTTTCTTATATCAATTAAAATTTAAACTCTTGTCCAACTTCAAAGCTATCTTCTAATACAAGAATACCTTTTTCTTGTGGAGCATCTGGAAGCTCTAATTCACGTGCAGAGCAGATCATTCCAGAAGAAGGAACACCGCGAAGTTCTGCTGGTTTAATTAACATACCACTTGGCATTACAGCACCAATTTTTGCAACGACAACTTTTTGTCCTGCATCAACGTTTGGTGCACCACATACGATTTGTAATGTTTCTGTACCGATTTCTACTTTACAGATGTTTAGCTTGTCAGCATTTGGATGCTTTTCTTTTTCAGCTACATAGCCTACAACAAATTTCGGAGAAAGATCTGCTTCTACTGTTTCTTCAAAGCCATTCTTCGCTAAAATTTCGTTGATTTTCTCTACAAGCTCTTTCGTTAATGTAAGGTTGCCTGTTTCTTTTACTTCTAAGTAAGAAGATGCATTAAAGATGTTGAATCCTGCTGTTACATTGCTTTCACGATCATATACGCGTGCAACATCTCCTTTGCGATCAAAAGTACGGTTCTCTAAAGTAATATCTTGTAAGGCAACAATTAAAGTGTCACCAATTCCTTCAAGGTTGTAAAAAACGTTCACTTCGTTCATCCTTTCTCTTTTCCATCTGTCTTCTTCCGATTTTTCGCTAAAATAAAGATTGGTTCAAATTCTCCATCTTCATATACGAATGAAAGTGATGTAATCGGAACATGCCCTTCGGCAAAAAATTTCATTGTCATTTGTGCAATAATATCATAACCGATTTCGTTGACGATATCAGCAATAATTAATACATCTTGGTGAGGAACAGCAACAACCATGTCACCAGAAATCTTTTCACGCATCGATTGTAGTAACGATTCGTTTAAAATACGAGTCGCGTCATACCCATCATTTGTGTTTAAAAAGTAGAATGTATTACCCGCTACTGTGTCTTGTTTAAATTCATAACCTAATGAGCGTGCGTTGAATAATGCCATTTCACGCACTTGCTGTTCTGTAAGTTCTAATTTTTGTAATAGACGCTCATCAATTAGTCGATACGTTTTATTCGAATCTAGCGCGTAGTAAATACGTGTTTCCGCCGTATGATCCGTCATAATAAACGGATTTCCTTCTTCTGCTTGTTTCGGGAAAGAAGTAGAGCGAATAACAGGTAAAATTTTCGCTCCGCTATTTTCTTCTTTATGCATCGCAATTAGCGCTTCTTGTACGTAATAAGCAACTTCTTCAATTGCCTTTTCCTTGTTCACTTCCCATTTTGCCACAACTCCTGGAAGCGATACGTTAATACCTTTTTTGGAGTCTGTTTGTTCAATACGTAAAACTTCTTTCTCACTATCATACTGAAAGTCCCATTCTGGGCGAGATAATTTCTTTATTAACTCATCTTTCATCTTTTTACTTGTCATCTTCATCTCTTTTTTCCTCCCTTCCAAAAAAATAACCTCCCCCGCGAAGGTAGAGGTTGTTTTACAATTCAATTGGCAAATTGCCTTATTTTAAACCTTCAATGAACTCTTCGATTTGTTCTTGTGTTTTACGATCTTTGTTTACATAGCGACCAGTTTCTTCACCTTTATTGTACGCTACAAAGCTCGGAATGCCAAATACGTCTAATTTTACACATAGATCAATAAACTCATCACGATCTACATAGTAAAATGAGAAATCACTATATTTCTCTTCTACTTCTGGCATAAATGGATCTACAAAGCGGCAGTCTGGGCACCATTCTGCTGAGAACATAAAGACTACATTCTCTTCATTTTTTAACTGTTGGAATTGCTCCATGCTTTCTAATGACTTCATCTATATTTCCTCCTCTAACGGGTGCATTTTTCATGTTATAATCTTTCTTTTATACTACCATACATCGCGCACGGTGCAAGGTTTATGCTTGCTTTTTGTCATACTTATATTGCCCAACTAACAACTTAACAACGTGTACAAATAATTCCGTGCGGTCGACATAATCATCTGTAAAAATACCGATAGCACCTTCGTGACTACGAATATCTTTTCGCTGCACAAACTCTTCCATCACTTCGCTTAATTCCTTACCATCTTCAAGAGGTGCTAAAAAATCGTCTGGTAACGTAATACGCGCTCCTCCGGCCACAAATACTTTCCCATCCATTGTTGCTAGCGCGCCCCAGTTACACATAAATAAACCGTGCTCCGTTTTCATTACGCCGCCTTCTAGCCCAATACCAATTGGAGCTTCTCCTTCCTCTAGCGCTCGCTTCGCTCTATTAATCGCTCCTTGCATCGTCTCTTCATCTGAGAAAGGCTGAGCTGATACTCCTGACGGAACAGAAAGAGATGTAATTTCAGCATCTTTCCAAACCTTCTCCACAGCGCCAACCTTCGTTTTATTCTTTGATCCTACTACTACTTTCATTTCGTTCACCTCTATAAAAATTCATCATTCTATTCTAATATCCCTATCAGATACGAATTAAGCATCAACCACTACCACATATCACCAAGTCATCTATTCAGCCTAAAAAAGAAGGTTTTTTCTAGCAACATTACCGTCTTCAAAAACAAAAACAGCCTTCCTCTCACTTCCTACTTGGGGTCTTCATACATCATTCGAACACCAATTAAGCACTGACCATTCCCACTCATGGATGGGTCATCTATTCAAGCTAAAAAAGAAGGGTTTTCTAACAATATTACCGTCTTCAAAAACAAAAACAGCCTTCCTCTCTTTTCCTATCTAGGGTCTTAATACACCATTCGAGCACCAATTAGGCACTGACCGCTCCCACTCATGGATGGGTCATCTATTCAAGCTAAAAAAAGAAAGGCTCTTCAGCCCTTCTTCCTCTCTACGCGTTATTCTTAATTGTCTCTAACGTCGTTTTATCTGTTGCTCTTACAAGCTTCGTAATTAACTCTTTTGCTGCCGCATAGTCATCAACATGTAAAATAGAAGCATGTGTATGAATGTAGCGTGCACAAACACCAATTACTGCTGATGGGATACCTGAGTTACTTGTATGTACACGGCCCGCATCTGTACCACCTTGTGAAATAAAGTATTGGTACGGAATGTTGTGTGTTTCTGCTGTATCTAAAATGAATTCGCGCATTCCTCTATGTGTTACCATCGTGCGATCGTAAATACGAAGAAGGGCACCTTTTCCTAATTGACCGAACTGCGTTTTGTCACCAGATGCATCGTTTGCTGGACTTGCATCAAGCGCATAGAAAATGTCTGGTTGAATCATATTTGCAGCGGTTTGCGCTCCGCGAAGACCTACTTCTTCTTGTACAGTAGCACCAGAATATAATGTATTTGGTAATGTTTCGTCTTTTAATTCTTTTAACAATTCGATTGCAAGACCACATCCGTAACGGTTGTCCCAAGCTTTCGCCATAATTTTCTTCTCATTTGCCATCGGTGTAAACGGGCAGATCGGCACGATTTGTTGTCCTGGTTTTACACCAATTTCAATCGCATCTTCATAACTATCTGCACCTATATCAATTAACATATTTTTTATATCCATCGGTTTTGCACGTTGCGCGTCACTTAATAAATGAGGAGGAATAGAACCAACAACCCCAATAACAGGACCATTCTTCGTCATAACTTGTACACGCTGTGCTAATAAAACTTGGCTCCACCAGCCGCCTAACGTTTGAAAACGAAGCATTCCGTTTTTCGTAATTTGCGTAACCATGAAACCTACTTCATCCATATGACCTGCTACAAGAACACGCGGGCCAGTTTCGTCCCCTTTTTTCAGACCAAATACGCTACCTAAACCGTCTTGTACAATTTCATCCGCATATTTGCTTAATTCTTGTTTCATAAAACGGCGTACATCATGTTCGAAACCTGATGCACCTTGTAATTCTGTTAACGTACGAAATAATTGCAATGTCTCTTTATTCACGAAGTCCCCTTCTTTCAAACCTTAGTAGAATACCTCTTTTATTGTAACGAAATTTTCGAAATGTTTCTAGTTTCTTCTTTTTTAGCTGTATTTGCTTTATAATTATTATCGGTACACTATTTTTATTTTATAGAATTGAGGTGAATATATGAGCTGGAAAGGTTTAGTAGCAGGTCTTGGCGTTGGGTTCGCAGCTGGTTATCTCGTTGCAAACAAAGTACAAGAACAATCCCATATTTCTTCAGAAAAAGCATTGAAAATGGTGAAACAAGCATTAAGTCATAAAGGTGAAATTACTGGCTCTTGGGTACATATGGTTCCAGAGACATTTGAAAAATATGATGTCGCATATGAAGTTTATCGCGGCGGTCTTACAACTATGTTAGATGATATACAAGAACGATTTGAATTTTTAGTTGATGCTAAAACAGGTACTGTTTTAGAGGTTATAGCAGCATAAAACGGAGGGTTCCCATTAGGTGAACCTCTTATTTTTTTGAAATTGCGGGTATTGATTAAAATTATATCAGCGATTTTTTAAATATATCGACTTACCGACAAAACCCGACAATAAAAAAGAAGCTGCTCCAATAAATATGATGGAACAACCTCCTATTTTTATGCTTCTATACTCGTTTTCCGTTCTATTTTTTCTACGATATGACCTTCCTCATTCCACTTCACAGCGCGATAATATGCGTCATGGTAAAACGTAAACCATGCCTCTTTTTCAGCACCATACTTCATCCATTTTTGTTTATTTTCAATCGAGGTCATCGGATAATCATCGTATGCCATTACCCATAATACATTTTGATGCGCGTGCGTCGGCAAGAGATCTGCTAAATGTAGCATCGTTTCCCCTTGACTCTCCAAAATGATGACTGCATGTCCATCACTATGCCCACCCGTATGTGCCATCTTGATTTCATCTGTAATTTCTATTTCTTGCTGGAACGTAACAACTTGATCTACAATTGGCTCCCAATTTTCCTTCCAATATGTATTACGTGATCTAATGTTTGGATTCCTCATTTCATTCCATTCTGTTTCACTTACGTAAACTTTCGCATTTGGAAATGCCGGTACAAGGTGATCATCTTCCCATTTTGTTAGACCAGATGCATGATCAAAATGAAGATGTGTCATCAAGACGTAGTCGATATCTTCAGGCTTTAATCCTAATTTTTCTAATGATTCATAAACCGATGATTCTTCTGTTACACCTTGATTGCGTTTCATCTTCTCATTTAACTTACCGTTTCCTATCCCGGAATCAATGAGCATATTTCCATCTTTTGTTTGCAAAAGTAACGGATCTGTTCGTAAATAAATATGATTTGTATCATTATGTTTATATTTACGTGACCAAAGTACTTTCGGCACGACTCCAAACATTGCTCCTCCATCTAAATGTGTATTCCCGCCTTTTAACCACGTTACTTTTATATCTCCAATTTGTAACTGTTCCATTACACATCCCCCTTTTTAATTAATTTTAACATAAAATTCTGATTATTTTAGGTGTAAAAAAACCTACGCATTACTGCATAGGCTCTGTACGATATTTTGCTTCAACTCGGTAAATACGATGACCTTTACTAGAGAATTTCTCTTCGTATTCAGTCATGATGTTACCTTCAAAGTCGCTGTTATGAAGATCTAAGCTTAAGTACGTTAGTAACATACCATACTCAGCCATACTCATAAGAGAATATTCAAATAAACCTTGGTTATCTGTTTTGAAATGAATTTCTCCGCCTTCTACTAACACTTCTTCGTAATTACGTAAAAATGTTTTATACGTTAAACGACGCTTCGTATGACGTTTCTTTGGCCATGGATCTGAGAAGTTTAAATAAACGCGATCAATTTCACCTTTCGCAAAGAAAACTGTTAAATCTTCAGCATCTTTATTAATTAACTTTAAGTTTGGTAATTCTTCTTCAATTAATTTATCAAGTGCATCTACAACAACACTTGTGAATTTTTCAATTCCAATATAATTAATATGTGGATTCGCTTTCGCCATATCATACATGAAGCGGCCACGACCTGTACCTACTTCAATGTGAATTGGTTGTTCGTTTCCAAATACTTCTTTCCAGCTACCAGCGCGCTCCTCTGGGTTTCCGATTACGATATGTGAATATTCATTAATTCGATCCATTGCATACGGTTTATGTCTTAAACGCATAGATGTTTCCCTCTCTTTACATAGCTATTTTAAAGGAATAATTCCTTCTTTCTTTTCTAATCAATCTACCAAACAAAAAACCAAGTACGTACGAGCACTCGGTCCGTTTCTTTCAAGTATAAGATGTACCATTTTGATAAAAACTACATACAGCATTAAACATTCCATGACGAAACAGCTTTTTCTCTTACATTTGAAGAGAAAAACAATCGAAAGGATGATCCGTTCATGCCAATTAATCAACAACATCAATTAGAAGTGCTGAAAGATATTTTAGTCAACCACCAAAGTGATTGCTGCGGGACAGTTTCAGAATGCGAGCAATTAGAGCGCCTCATTCAATCGTTACTCGCAAACGATAATATAAGTAGTGACGCTAAAACAATGCTAAACGATGTATATTCTTATAGTCAATCGGGTAAATCTTCCTCTAATTTGGACAACCATATTTCCAATAATCAAGAACAACTTACTCAGTGGATTGCTGGAATGGACAATTTTTCTTAAGTATCATTCTGAAGCAAGTAGTTGCTGTAAATATTGATGCCAATATTCAGCTTCTGCTTGCTGTTTTTTTGTTGTATGCCATTGAATAGACAAAATCGTTTGTGCTATCACATACCATCTCATACGCCTAAGCAGCGATTCATCCATTTCAATATCATAGTAACCGAGCCACTCACTCCATTCCTGGCGCGGAATGTACCAATATAATAACATACCGAGGTCTAGAGCTGGGTCAGCAATTACAGCTCCATCCCAATCAATTAAAAACAATTCATCTTCATCCGACAATAGCCAGTTGTTATGATTTACATCACAATGGCATACAACGAATTCATTGTATTCAATAGCTTTTAATGAATCCATTAAATATTGAAGGCCTTGCTGAATTGTTTCATCATCCCTTATATCTCCTCTTAAAACGAGTTGCAGTTGTTGTAATAACTCTTGTGCGTGAAGCGGCTGCTTCCCAAGTCTTTGAATCATCTGTACAAGCGCTTTAGAGGAGTGTATTTTCTTCAAAAGTTTCGCAACACGTTCTAGTTTCATATCCTCTGGCTCTAGCTTCTGTCCCGGAAGCCATTTTTGAGCAGAAATTACATCACCATTCGTTACCCTTCTTGTCCAAAGTAATTTTGGAACAATTCCTTCTGCTGACAATACCGCTAAAAAGGGCGATGTATTCCGCTTTAAAAATAACTTCTGTTGTCCGTTTTGCGCAATATATGCATCGCCCGTTACTCCACCAGCCGGTACAAGACTCCACTCTTTTCCTAATAATTGTTCCAACCATTCCATATTCATTACCCGTTAACAAATCCTTATCTTTTATAGTTATGAAAAGAAAAACCGCAACATTTCTACACATGTTGTGGATTCATATATTTTACTGTAAATGAAAAGAAAAATTAGCCTAAGCCAAAAATCCTCTATTTTATTTTACAAAACCTGTCATAGAATGACAACTTATCAAAATCGTCACCTTTGTCAATTCTACATTTATTACATTCTCATCGTCAAGTAGCGATTTGTCACATTATCGTCAATATATACGTGCTAATTGGAGCGAGCTTAAGTTCCTTTCCTCTAAATGAAGAAATTGGCTCTATTTTCGCTTCGTTTTCGTTTACTAACACATGCCACGTTGCTTCATTCGGAAGTTGCACAGTTTTAGCTTCTAAACCGCTATTAAATAAGACGATAATCTCTTTCCATGGCCCAAACGTTTCTGCATGCTCTAGGTGATATGCAAGTACTTCTGTAGATGTTTGTAAAAAAGTCATATGTTTTTTTATAAGATCTGCGCTTTGTAATCGGAATGCCCCATGCTCTTTACGAATCGCAATTAAACCTTTTATATAGTTAACGGTCTCTATCTCTTTCTCTTTTTGATCCCAATCTAATTGATTGATCTCATCATTTGCATTATAACTATTTTCATTTCCTTTCTTCGTACGATAAAACTCTTGCCCTGCGTGTAAGAAAGGGATGCCTTGTGAAAGAATAACCATTGCGCTCGCTAACAGGTGACGTTTTTTCAAAATCGTTTCTGATTCTTCATTACTGCGCACTAGTTTATCCCACATCGTCATATTATCATGACATTCTACATAGTTAATGCTTTGCGCTGGCTCTAGAAACAGCCCTGTTTCTTTCATACTTAAAAGACTTCCTGCTGCAATATACTGCAAATGATTACAGTCTACATGCCCACCAAATGCAAAACCACGCTTATTTATATGAAATGTACTCCCTTTTATCCCATCACGAAATTGATCATTAAACTGCGCGATATGTGGCATTTTCTTCGCATTATTTAACGTTGCTTTTTCCTCACGAGGAAGCGGTGTTTGCAAATCCCATCCTTCTCCTAATAACAAAGCATCTCGTTTTATGTTTCGCACTTCTTTTTCTATCATATTCATCGTATCAACATCTAAAATTCCCATTAAGTCGAATCGGAATCCATCGACATTGTATTCAGTAAGCCAATATAAAATAGACTCTACAATGAATTTCCTCATCATTTTCCGTTCAGACGCTATATCATTTCCGACTCCCGTCCCATTAGAAGGCATACCATCTTCACCATGACGAAAATAGTATCCTGGAACAAGCTTTTCAAATGATGATAGCTCTCTTTCATAAACATGATTATAGACAACATCTATAATCACCCTAATACCTTGTTCATGAAATGTTTCAATTAGTTGTTTGCACTCAACTATCCTGTTATACGGATCAGAGGGGTTTGTAGCATAATATCCTGTTGGTGCATTGTAATATAATGGATTATATCCCCAATTATAGGCGGACGAAGGATTCGCCTCATCTACACCACCGAAACAATATAAAGGTAATAGTTCAACATGTGTAACACCTAAATCTTTTATATGAGACAACCCTGTTAATGTCCCATTCCGTGCTGTTGTTCCCTCTTCCATCAATCCTTTATATGTTCCCTTTTGAATTACTCCACTATTTGGATGTATAGTCGCATCACGAATATGCAGTTCATACAATATGGCATCTGTCATTGATTGTAATGTTGGTAATCCCTCTCGTCTTGTTACATTCGTTTTTTCTAAATTGATAACAACACCATGTTTTCCATTTACCGTCACCGACTTTGCATAAGGATCCACAGCTTCGTTCCATATTAAATTAATACAAACAAGAAATGTATAGCGTGCTCCGTCTAAATCACCTTGTAATGTTTGAATCCAAACTCCGTTTTCTCCCCTGTACATTTCATGATCGGTATATTCTTTATCGCTCTTATAAATTCTTACTTTCGCAAGCCTTGCAGTTGGGGCCCATACTTTAAATGTCGTTTCTTCTTTTTGATAAACAGCACCTAAATCTGTACCTTCGTAATAATACTTTTCATCGAAACTTTTTGTTCGAATAACAGCACCTATTTGTAAATCAGTTTCTTCATTCCGTTCATCTCGTACTGTATAATACTTCCCCACATCTAGCGGCTCTTCTATAAAGCACTCATACTTCGTTGCATCTGGAAGCGCAATCGTATGAGCAATCGGTAAATCTTTCACATTACTTCCTTCTTGCAAACGAAATGTCCGACTTGTTCCATACGCATGTGGGAGCAAAATTGTAATTTTATTCATTTCATCTAAATAGGCATCAAATGGACGTTTTACTTTCAACATAAAAAAATCACCATCATTCTCAAAGTTAAAATAAAGTGAAACTTTAATGAGCGAGAAAATTTCTCCATCCTCACTTATTATTAGCCTTCACCAATTAGGCGAGATAAAATGAGCTGCAAATGATAAGGCTTTTCTTATCAACAAGACTCTATACAGTAACTCCATTCTTCTCTATAGTATATTCACCTGCATAAAAAACGTTTTCAACATTCTATTTTTGTAATTTTATTTCAGCAATCGATTTATACTTCGGGGTTTCTTTCACGTGGGATTCGTATAAAGTAATTGTATCTGCTTGAAATGATATTTCAGGCACTTCTTTTATACTTTCTAAACGAAACTTTTCTTCTCCTATCCATTTACGAGCAACGGTAATATGCGGGTGATATGGGCGTGTTTCTAGAGAAAATCCATTTTCTTCACAAATGGCATGTATTTGCTTTTGCAACTGAAACAAATCGTGATTCTCACTTACCTTCGCCCAAAAAATACGAGGCTGATCTTCCCTACCAAACGTTGAAAAACCTTGTAATGTGAACGATAGTTCTTTTGTTTCTGCAATTGTTTTTAATCCATTCTTTATTCCCTCTAATTGTTCCCCCGTTGCACTCCCTAAAAATGAAAGGGTAATATGATAGTCTTCTTTATGTACCCATGAACGAAATTGTAATTCCTCTTGCATATCCTCTTTATAGTTAGACAGCATTTCTTTTATATGATTCGGTAACGTAATTGCGACAAAATAATGCAGTTCCATGTACATCTTCTCCTTCTTTTCTATTGTTGCTTTTCTTTCTTATCTCATTCAGGTAAAAAGAAGCCGCTCTCCAAAATAGAGAGCGGACATTATTTATATATCCATTACTTCGCTAATTCATGAATTGCTTGCGCGTAAATTGCTGTTGCTTTCAATAAGTCTTCAATTTCGATATACTCATCTTTTTGATGTGCAAGTTCTTCTTTTCCAGGGAATAGCGGGCCAAATGCCACACCAGCTTTTAATGAACGAGCATAAGTACCGCCGCCGATTGCTAATAGTTCTGCTTTTTCACCTGTTTGTTCTTCATACACACGTTGTAACGTACGGATTAATACGTGATCTTTATCGACGTGATGTGGGCGAGAATTAGAATAGTCAGCCACTTCAAAACCATGCGTACCAACATATTCTTTCAACTTCACAATTGTTTCTTCAAAGTTAGTTGTAACTGGGTAACGTACGTTTAGCCCTAAGTTACCACCGTTTTCTTTCGTATAAGAAATGCGACCGACATTCACTGTTAACGGACCGCTAATTTCATCTTTGTAAGCAATAGTAGCTTTTTCACCAAAAATATCACCAGTAAATGTTTCTGTTGCAAATGTCGCAAATGCAGTTGCTTTTCCATCAAGTGAAACTGTAGTTAAGAAGTTTGCTAATAATAAACCTGCATTTTCTCCTTTTTCAGGAGTAGATCCGTGCGCTGAAATTCCTTCTATTTGCAACGTCACTGTATTTCCTTCTATAGTCGATTTCCCTATTTTTTTAGCAGTTTGTAAATACTCTTCATATGCTACTGTAAGTGCATTTACATCTTCTCCTGTGATAACTGCTTCTGCAAAATCAGGAACCATATTTAAACGGCGCCCTGAATCAAATGAAACAAGTTCATATGTACCTTTTTTCTCTTCACTACCATTTTGCACAACTTGTATATCAGAAATTCCTTTTTCTGCATTAATAATTGGAAAGTCTGCATCCGGTGCAAAACCAATTGTTGGCATTTCTTCATTTTTAAAGTAGTGATCTACACATTTCCAATTGCTTTCCTCATCTGTTCCTATAATCATACGAACACGTTTTGAAAGAGGTAAGCCTAATTCTTTCACAATTTTCATTGCATAATATGCTGCCATCGTTGGGCCTTTATCGTCAATTGCACCACGTGCAAAAATCTTTCCATCGCGAATATTCGCACTATATGCGGGAGTCGTCCAGCCATCTCCTTCTGGTACAACGTCAACGTGACAAAGAATACCTACTAATTCTTCTCCTTGTCCCATTTCAAGATGACCTGCATATCCTTCTAAATTTTTAGAAGCAAAACCTTCAGCTTCTCCTTTATGTAACATGAAAGATAGAGCTTTTTCTACACCTTCACCGAATGGTGCGCCCTCTTTCGCAGATTCTTCTTCCCATACACTTTTAATTTGTAAAAATTGTTGTGTATCACGAATTAAATCATCTTTTCGTTTTGCAACTTCTTCTGTCCAATTAATCGCTGACATCACGCATCCATCCTTCACTATATTGTTTCTTTCATCATAACAAACAGAAATCTCTTATGCCATACACGAAAACTAAATACCGAACAATTGTAATATTTCAGATATTTCTTATTAGTTTTTCTTTTGTTTTTCCAAAAAAATTTGCAGGAATTTGGCGTTTTACGTAGAATTTTATGTGTTAGTTGACTGACCATATATACAATGTCAACTACCAATATTTTTCTATATGAATATTTGTTAAATTTCTGTAAAATTTAAGTAGATTAAAGCATGAATTTTATCATGTAGAGTACAATGGTAGTAACGACCTTCTTTCCTGAATGGGGTCAAAAAAACTAGTAGAGGAGTGGTTTTCTCTTGAAACCTACAACTACTCGTATGCTAACACGCATTAAATCAATTTATATGTACATCAATGAAAACGGAACGGTAACGACGAAAGACCTTGTAGATGAGTTCGGGATCACACCGCGAACGATACAACGTGATCTAAATGTGTTGCAGTTTAATGAACTCGTGTATAGCCCTTGCCGCGGTAAGTGGACAACAACAGGAAAGAAAGTGAGAATGACCTCATAACGAAAAATAATTGTATGGTAAATAAATACATACCCCTTTCTAATAATTAGAAAGGGGTCTTTTCTGCGCCTATAAAGGTACTACTTTTCAGTATCTACTTGATATGTTTTTAACATTTCTACTTCTTCATCTGTTAGCTCTCGGTATTGTCCAAGTTCTAGTTCTTCATCTAATACTAACGGACCCATCTCTGTTCTCTTTAGGTAGACTACTTTTTTTCCTACCGCTTCAAACATACGCTTCACTTGATGGAATTTCCCTTCCGTAATCACAAGCTCAATTTCAGAAATATCATCGCTTTTCAATATTGTAAGTGCACCTGGCTTTGTTTCATAGCCATCGTCTAAAATAACACCTTTAGCAAATTCTTTTACATCCTCTTCTGTTACTACTCCTGCAACGTGTGCATAATATTTTTTCGGCACATGCTTTTTCGGAGATAATAATTGATGTGATAACTTCCCATCATTTGTTATCAATAAGAAGCCTTCCGTATCGATATCAAGTCGTCCAACTGGGAACGGATCAAAGATTGCATCTTCTAATTCTAATAAATCTATTACTGTTTCATGATTGTCATCTTCCGTCGCTGAAATAACACCTTGTGGTTTATGCATCATTAAGTAAACAAATTCTTTGTATTCCACAACTTCACCGTGAATCATAACTTCTTGCTCTTCTACATTTACATGAACTTTCGCATCTTTTACTGGCGTTCCATCAATTTTCACAACGCCATCTTTCAATAATTTCTTTACTTCTTTTCTACTTCCATATCCCATATTTGCTAATAATTTATCTAATCTCACGTTTTTCACCTTCTTTATTTATCATAGAAAAGGGGACGTAATTACGCCCCTCTTGATTTCAACTTTATTTTAAATCTACTACCAAGTTTACGTTGAATTTTATCTAATGCTTCTCCACCAAATACTCTTTCAAGTACTCCTGTGCGAATTGCTAACAATCCGTAAACAAGACCGCCAATACCTGCACAAATCGCAACTGTTATAAGAGCACCAATACGGCCATCAGGCGAAATCATGAAGGATAGAATCCATTGTGATAGTTTTACAGCAACGACCATTATAAGTGTCAGTACTGCAATTTGGAATGTTCTTTTATATACAACACCGAATGAATAGTGTGCGTATTTTTTAATTTGTTGATTTGTGTACCAAACAGAAGCTAAGAAACCAACTGCTGTCGCTAGAATTGCTCCTACTGTACCGAAATAACGAATAAAGATTACGTTACATACAAATTTCAAAATAACGCCCATTATAAGCGCAATAATCGCATGCTTCTGCTGGTTAATACCTTGCAGGATTGCTGCTGTTACTGTAAATAAAGCGAATAACAACGCAACTGGTGCATACCACATTAATACTTGTCCACCTAGTGGATCTGAATCGTAAAACGCAGTATAAATTGGATATGCAAGTGAAGAAATACCGACAACTGCTGGCAATGTTAAAAACATATTTGCCTGGAATGTTTGTGTAATTTGTAATTTCAAATAGCGGTATTGTTTTTCAGTAAATGATTTTGTGATTGCTGGTACAAGCGTTAAACTAAACGCTGTTGCAAGTGATACAGGAATCATAATTAACTTATGCGTCCACATTGTGAAAATACCGAGAGCTCGCTCTGCGATATCACCTTGACCAATCGCCTGCATAATTGAGTTAAATGTCAATGTATCAATTTGTTGATATAAAGGAATTGTTAACCCAATTACAACGTAAGGAATCGCATATGCAAATAACTCTTTAAACAATTGAACGGTGCTTACTGTTGATTCTGGTACAGTTTGTTCAATTAAATATTGATCCAAATATTTTTTACGTTTTAGCCAGTACCAAATTAACACACCGAGTGCTCCAACCGCTGAAACGAACGCAGCAAATGTCGCTACTCCAACTGCTGTTGCAACTGTACCGCCAAGTACTTTAATAACGATAAAACTACCTGCTAATAAAAAGACGATACGAATAATTTGTTCAATAATTTGTGAAACGGTAGTTGGTCCCATAGACTGGTGACCTTGGAAATAACCACGAATTAAACTCGCTGCTGGTACAACAATAAGCGCGAAACTTACAAGACGAATGATCGTCGTAACTTCTCCTACATTATTGTGTATACTTTGTTTACCAAGCATCGCTTCTGCAAACAATGGCGCCGTCATGTACAGTACTAGGAACGAAAGAACTCCTGTTACTATCATCATAACCATTCCCGAGCGGAACATTCTCCGGCTCGTTTTATAATCGCCAAGCGCATTATATTTGGAAACAAATTTTGAAACAGCAAGTGGCACACCTGCCGTTGCGATACTTAAAAAGATCGTATATGGAATGTATCCATATGTATAGAGCGTTCCGCCTTCTGTTCCTACTAATGCATGAAACGGAAAGACGTAAATCATGCCTAAGAACTTTACTAAAAATGTCCCTAGCGTAACAATAAGCGTTCCGCGCAGAAATTTCGAATCGGACATACAAAAATCCTCCTACATCTACATAAAGTGAAACTATAATTAGTTGGAGACTTCTCTCCTACTCCTTATTAGTTGAACCATTCGAGCATTTACAGGCTAACAGACTCCCTATTTACTTCTCCTAAATCTTGAGGTTTTAGTCTTATCGCCTACAAATGGCAGGATAGTGCTAAACTCTAACTTTTGTATTGTACCACAATTCTCTCATTAAGCAGTACTTCACTCTATTTTTCTTTTAAGGGAAAACATGCTATTCTTTTAGGCAGGAAATGTAGAAAATGAGGTCGATATATTATGCATTATGATGTTATTGTCATCGGCGGCGGTCCTTCTGGGCTAATGGCTGCAATTGGTGCTGCAGAAGAAGGCGCAAATGTCTTACTTCTTGATAAAGGAAATAAACTTGGGCGTAAACTTGCAATTTCTGGTGGCGGACGCTGTAACGTAACGAACCGTCTACCACTTGATGAAATTGTTAAACATATACCAGGAAACGGTCGCTTCTTATACAGCGCTTTTTCTATTTTTAATAATGAAGATATTATTACATTCTTCGAAAATCTCGGTGTTAAATTGAAAGAAGAAGACCACGGTCGCATGTTCCCTGTGTCAAACAAAGCACAATCTGTTGTAGACGCACTTTTAACACGATTAAAAGACTTAGGTGTAAAAATTCGTACAAATACGCCTGTTGAAACGATTGAATATGAAAATGGTCAAACAAAAGCAGTTATACTGCAAACAGGCGAAGTGTTAGAAACAAATCACGTCGTTATCGCTGTTGGCGGAAAATCAGTTCCTCAAACTGGATCTACTGGAGACGGATATGCTTGGGCTGAAAAAGCGGGTCATACAATCACAGAATTATTCCCAACAGAAGTACCTATCCTTTCAAACGAGCCGTTTATACGTGACCGCTCATTACAAGGTCTTGCTTTACGTGATATAAACTTAAGTGTATTAAACCCGAAAGGAAAAGCTATCATTTCTCACAAAATGGACATGCTCTTCACTCATTTCGGCCTATCTGGACCTGCTGCTCTTCGCTGTAGCCAATTCGTCGTGAAAGCACTGAAAAAGTTTAAAACGAATACAATACAAATGAGTATTGATGCATTGCCAGAGGAAAATAGTGAGCAACTATTTCAGCGCATGCTGAAACAAATGAAAGAAGATCCGAAAAAAGGAATTAAAAACGTTTTAAAAGGTTATGTCCCTGAACGTTACTTCCTATTCTTATTAGAAAAAAATGAAATTGACGGCAGCGAACAAGCTGGACAAGTTTCTCACGAAAAGATTCGTGCACTTGTGAAAGACTTTAAAGAGTTTACTGTGAATGTAAATGGTACGCAGTCAATTGAAAAAGCATTCGTTACTGGCGGCGGTGTATCCGTGAAAGAAATTAATCCGAAAGAAATGTCTTCTAAATTTACGAACGGCTTATATTTCTGCGGAGAAGTTCTTGATATTCATGGTTATACTGGTGGCTATAATATTACATCAGCCCTTGTTACTGGTAGAATTGCCGGAACGACAGCTGGAGAAAACGCGAAAATGCAGTATTAAAAAAAGAAACAGGGATTCCTGTTTCTTTTTTTATAGGCACATGAAATTATATGAGCGATTCCACAAATATATCAGCGATTCCGCAACTTATATCGGCTATTTTCCAAATTTATCAGCGATTCTGCAACTTATATCGACTTACCGACAAGAAACGACAAATATAGGCTCCACTTAACTTCCCATTGCTTTTTTGTTGCTTTATATACCTTAGTACCTTTATATTTTATATTGTTGAATATTTAAAAAAGGGTAAGGGGAAAACAAATGAGAAAAAAAGTCATGATGTCTTTAATGTTAATGACGTTTCTTTCTGCGGTAGAAGGAACGATTGTTAGTACAGCAATCCCTCGTATAACGAGTGATTTGTCAGGCGTCGAACTTGTTAGTTGGGTATATGCAATTTATATGCTTGCAACAGCTGTTTCGACTCCAATATACGGAAAGCTCGCTGATTTATTTGGCCGTAAAAAAGTTTTACTGATCGGAGCTACAATCTTTTTAGTCGGTTCTGCACTTTGCGGAGTCGTTACATCGATGGAACAATTAATCTTCTTCCGCGCGCTTCAAGGTATCGGTGCTGGTGCTGTTATGCCAATCACAATGACGATTATTGGAGACTTATATAGCGAAGCGAAAGACCGCGCGAAAGCACAAGGTTGGATGAGTGCCGTTTGGGGTGTATCCGGTGTTATCGGACCGTTAGTAGGTGGATTTTTAGTTGATTCCCTTTCTTGGCGTTATATTTTCTTCCTAAACGTTCCATTCGGAATTATCGCTTGCTTAATGATTGCAATTTACTACAAAGAATCTATTAAACCTGCTAAGCATCATATCGATTATCTTGGTGCAACAGTCTTCTCATTAAGTACAATCGCTCTACTATATGCATTATTAACAGGTAGCAGTAAGCAAAACTGGGGAGACATGACAATTATCGGCCTATTAATCTTTGCCGCTATTTCATTTATTATTTTCTTATTCATCGAGAAGAAATCTCCGGAACCATTAATTCCGCTAGCACTTTTCTCTAACCGTACATTATCTACGATAAATATATTAACTCTTATTGCTGGCGCAATGATTATTAGTATTACAATGTACCTTCCAATTTGGAGCCAAGGTGTATTAGGGAAAAACGCTACAGAAGCTGGACTTATTTTAATGCCAATTCCTGTTATGTGGACATTTGGCGCTATTTTCTCTGGTAACTTAGTAGGCAAATTAAAAACGAAACAAATCATTTTACTTGGAGCTAGCATTTTATCAGTCGCTACGTTCTTATTATTTACACTATCAACAAATTCACCATCGTTCCTTATTTATGTAGCAGTCGGATTATTCGGCTTAGGAATGGGGCTTGTGACACCGATTTACATGGTAACAATTCAAGCAGCTGTACCAGCTCATACACGCGGAACAGCTGTTGGTTTAAACACATTTATTAATACATTTAGTCAAACGTTAGGTGCTGCAATATTCGGTACAATCTTCAATACGATGATTCACGCACGTGGTATTAAAAACCTTGATCTTGTATCTGGCGGACACGGCGGTACTACAGCAAACGTAGTAACCGAATCGCAATCTGCATTAGCATCAAGCGTACACGTCATTTATATGAGCACTTTCGTATTAGCAGTATTTACATTAATTATCGCTTGGCTCTTATTAAAGCCAGCTACACAAACAAGTGAGCAACAATAAAAGGATGACCATTTTGGTCATCCTTTTTATTCTTCATTCTCCACAATATGTTTCAGCATGGATAATTTATTATCCCAAAAACGTTCATAATACGAGAGCCATTGTTGTAATTCTTCTAATGGTTCTGGATGCAAACGATATATCTTCTCTCTTCCGCTTTTTCTTCCACTTACTAAATTCGCTTCTGAAAGAATATGAAGGTGCTTTACAACCGCAGTACGACTCATCGGAAAATGATCCGTTATTTTGGAAATCGGTAACTCTTTGTCACTTAATAACCGTATTACTTCTCGGCGGGTTGGATCAGCAATTGCTTGAAATACATCATATTTCGCTGCTGACGAGGACACTTAGCCTTCGACAACCTTTTTCAGTTTTTCATTTACAATCGCTACCCAACCACCGCTCATTCTATCGCGAATAATAGAGCTCTTCGCATTTGCTTTCGGAAGAATTTCATCAGGATGTTTCCAGCCGCCGTGAATTAACGTAAATTCTGTTTTGTTATCTCCTAAGTCTTTCAAATCAAATGAAACAACCCAGCCATCTGTATCCCATGAGAAAGATAAATGGTTTGGTTCATCAATTTCTAATACTTTACATGGTGATGGCCCAAATGGTGATTGCACATGAAATTCATGTCCTACCTCTAATACAAAATCATTTGGCATAAACCATGACGCAATCCCTTCTGCAGTTGATACTACACTCCATACCTTTTGAATAGACGCGTTAAAAACGATTGTTTGTTTAATATCATTTAATGTATCTTGTTGTTCCATTTTCATTCTCCTTTACTCGGCGTTACAACATAACACCTTTTGGTTATACTTTGATAATATAACACCTTTTAGTTTCATGTCAACGCTAATTCTTTTACTGTTGAGAAATTCTCAACATTTTTTCAACAGGACAAACACCCTCTTAGCATTTCCTCATAATATACTCACAAAGGCAATACAAAATAAAAACTTCTCTCAACATGAAACTCCATCATTCATATTGAAAGAAGCGCCTTACTTATATCATGCGTACTTCGTCTCTCCTCCTTCCCTCAAGGGACAATACGCGAGATATGACAAATCAGAAGGAATATGCCCACCATTTGAGTAGGTAGTTATTTCTCTTCTCCTCAACATTTCCTTAGGAGCGAAATGACTACCGACTCACTTTTTTCAAACAAAATAAAAAGGGGTTGAACGCTATGTTCTATTGCATTAACTGCTCTGATATTCACCATGAAAAACATCCAAATGATAAAGTATTCAAAAACGGTTTTTATATTGATCCATTTTTAGGTGATCGTTATCACCTTGGTATGTGTAAAGATGCCCAAAACCATGAAACAGGGGAGCCTCTTTTAACGACAAAGAAATTAGGCACAACCCAATCTATTATGAACGTATTACCGACACATGTTGTCCCAACATAAAACATAAAAAAGAGCTGGGTGAGCCAGCTCTTTTTTATGCTTTATAAACGATCATTGCTGAAAAACAATAAATTTGGTTTTCATCGTCGTTAATAGAAACACCAACTTGATACTTAATATCTACAAAGTTGCTATCATCAATCTTTTTCAAAAACACATTCACAGCGTCTTCTAAGTCTTTTTCGTGACTTTCATCAAATACTTTCACACGAATCATGTTAACACCGTCCTAGATCGCAGCCCTCGGCCGCTTGATTATTGCCACGGTGCGTATCTATGATGCGATAAAACTTTCCATTCTCATATATATATCCGTCTTCTAACACATATTCTTTATCTTCAGTATAGACATAAAACTTACCTATCATAAATTTACTCGTATATAATTCCAAATAATTTTGTCTAAATTTAGCTACAACTTTATTTGTAATATCAATTTTTATTGTGCGCCCCACCTTCTCTCCCTCCTTTGCAAAGAACGGATTTAGGTATATTGTATTAGCGCTTTTACATTTTATGCTTAAAAATAAGTGGATATGCCTTCTTTCTTCACCTGTACTATTTTTCTAAAAAAATCACGATAAATAAGGTCCAAAAAAAACATAAAAAAGCACTTTATCTTATTGACTCGAATATAAATATTATGTTATTATATAAAATTTGACATTTTTACATACGTATGCTATCATTAAAAGTGGTTATCACATATGGAGGTGGATGATTTGTTTCAAATTGGTGATAAAATCGTTTATCCAATGCACGGTGCAGGAATCATCGAAGCAATTGAAGAGAAAGAAATATTAGGTACTTCACGTCAATATTGTGTGATACGCATCATTAGTAAAGATATGCAAGTAATGCTTCCGATGGATCAATTAAAAAAATCAGGTATTCGTTATATCGTTGATCGAGGTACGTTAGATGATATACTTCTTGAATTTCAAAACGGGGAGTCAGACCCATCACTCTCATGGAAACAAAGATATACAATGAATATGGAAAAAATGAAAAACGGCAATTTACAAGATAGCGCAGAAGTTGTTCGGGATTTACTTCGCCGCAATAAAGAGCGAACTTTAAATGCGAGTGAAAAACAAATGCTAGATAACGCCCGAAAAATGATGATCAGTGAAGTTGCACTCGTACAAAATGTTTCTGAACATCAAGCAACAGAATTTCTTCAAGATACAATTAATCACTAAATTTAAAATAGCTGGCCGCTATTTTTTTTTGTAAAAAAAGGACGAAGAGTTTTATCTCTTCGTCCTTTTTTATTACCCACGCCCAGCTTGAAACGATGGATATAACGTCATTCCACCATCTGCAAATAGCGTAATGCCCGTTACATAACTCGCCTCTGAAGAAGCGAGCCAAGTTGCTACTGCTGCAATTTCTTCAGGGTTTCCAATATAGCCCATCGGTATCATACTTTCTACGTCAGCACGTTTTTTAGGATCAGCAAACTTTTCTGCATTAATCGGCGTATTAATTGCACCTGGTCCAATATTATTTACTCGAATACCTTTTGGCGCATATTCTAGCGCTAACGTTTCTGTCATCAGTTTAATACCACCCTTACTCGCTGCATAGTGCACAAATAGTGGCCACGGAATTTTCTCATGAACACTAGACATATTAATGACAGAACCTTTAATATCATGTTCTACAAAATATTTAATCGCTTCACGACTTCCTAAAAAAGCACCTGTTAAATTTGTATTAATTACCCTATTCCAATCTTCAAGCGGCATTTCATGCGACGGTACCGCGTTTTCTATCCCTGCATTATTAATCATAACGTCAAGCGTACCAAACTCTTTCACAGCAGATTGAATGAGATTCACAACATCTGATTCGACGGTTACATCACCTTTTACAGCAATCGCTTCGCCGCCTACCTTTTTAATTTCTTCTAACACATCATTCGCTTCTGATTCTCGTGAGCGATAATTAATAACCACTTTCGCTTTTTCCTTAGCAAACCTCACTCCCATCGCTCTTCCAAGACCAGTTGCTGATCCTGTAATAACGACAACTTTCCCTGCTAAATCACTATACATTTCCATACCTCCTTTAACTTTTGGCTATACCTAACATAATTCCGGCTGCGATAATAAAAACGATACCGACAACGATACCCGTTAATTGACGTTTCGTTTTCTTTTCCCCTAATATAAGGATCCCACCAAGCGTGGAAATAATAATTCCCATTTGCGATAGCGAGAAACTTGTTGCGACTCCAACACGCGGCTGCGAAATGAATAAAAACATATTTCCAGCTGCCCAAATTAATCCTGGAATAATATTTCGGATTGCATATTTATTAAATGGATGATGTTTAAAGGTAAGCAAAATCCCACCTAACACCATACCAACTGCTTGTGGCAACAAAGCTGACCAACCATCTACGTTAAATAGTCTAATCACTACTACGTAAACTAAATAGCCGACTGTTGAAATTAATAAAATTACGATACCTCTTTTAAAGTTTGCTGCTTGCTCTGCATTCTTTTCTTCTTCACTTTGAAGCGATGTTAAAATAACACCGATAATAATACAAACGAGCGCTAAAATCCCAAGGACGACCGATATTGTCGTGGACCATTCATGAAATACGATAACGCCAAATAAAGTCGTCGCGACTAATTGAAGTCCTGTTGAAATTGGCATCGTCCTCGAAACACCCATTAAATCAATACTTTTCAATTGATTTGCCTGACCAAGCGCCCAAAATAAACCTGACACAACTCCAACTCCGATAACGGTAGGTGTTAATACTGGCTTCATAAAAATATAAACAACAATTGAGAAAATAAGTGCTCCAAACGTTGTTCCGAGCGTTTGACTATACGGTCCCCCGCCCAGTTTTACGTTAAATAGCACAATACTTCCCCAAAATATAGCTGGTAAAATCGCTAAAAATATATCCATCACTCATTACCTTTCTTTACTAAATGCATAGGTTATCACTCTAAGTCATTAGAGTGAGCTTTTATTTTTTCTTTTTCCCTTTGACAAACTTTTTCTGCAATAGCGTCAGAAACATTCTTTTCTCGCTCCACTTTCTTTATCTTTACGTGATCTAAATGGTCTTCCAAAGTAAGCGTAACTTTATCGTTCGGGGGATTATGCGCTCCTTGAAATGTAAGAAATTGTAGCTTCACTTCATACCTAGGAACAAATTCATCTTTCTTGCCGAGACGCTTTATATTTATAACTGAAGCACATTCATATTGATCTTCTGTCACTTGTCTAATAACTGAATAGTACCTATTTGATAATGCACTCTCTAAAAGCTGTTCTCTTGATTCTTTCGCGAAAGAATCACTTGGAGAAGAGAAAAAAGACGCACATAGCATTGTCATAACTACACATATTTTTTTCATAATTCCCTCCTTGTTCTATAGATTAGTGTTCTCAAAACTGCCATAAAAAAACGACTTTCCCTATATAGGAAAGTCGTTTTAATGAATCCAATATTAACCACCGCTCACTGGTGGGATTAGTGCAACAACATCACCAGATTGGACCCTGTCATCTTCATTTGCATATTCTTCATTAATCGCAACCATAATTGGCTCTGAAACTGGTACATTATATTCGTTCGCAACAACATCTTTTAACTGTGCAACCGTAATATTTTCTTTCTCTATTTGTAATTCACTTGTCCCTGCTTCTTCTTGCAAGTGCGCAAATAACAATACTCGAATCATACTTATAGCTCCTTCCCAGGCTCTCCCGCCGGATATGGTGTTTTTTCTAATTGATCACCAATCCATGAGTCACCATCTTCCCAAAACTCCTTTTTCCAAATCGGAACAATTTGTTTTATGCGTTCCATAATATATTCGTTCGCTTCATAAGCCGCTTTACGGTGTGGTGTTGAAACAGCAACAACAACCGCTATATCAGAAATTTGCAACGTACCGATGCGATGTGTAATCGCAACGTGTGTACCTGGCCATTTCTCTTTCACTTCTAATCCGATTTTCTCTAGCATCTTTTCTGCCATCGTTTTATAAGCGACATATTCTAAGTATAATGTACGACGCCCTTTCGTAAACTCTCTAACCGTTCCAATAAATGTTGTAACAGCACCGCATTCACGTCGAATTACTTTCTTCGTTACCTCTTCAATCGAGATTTCTGTATCAATTACTTCATAATATGTATTTGTCATTTCGCACTCCTAACCGTTTGTAAAAACCAGTCTATGTACAACTCTTCTTCTGTTATATGAAATACTTTATATTCTTCTCGTATATTTACTGGGACATCATACCACGTAATAACCGCCACTATATTTTCTACTTTATGTAAAAGCTCAGCATCTTCCGCAGAACGAAGTAACACTACTTTCGGGTAGTTCTCTTTTTTATAGCCCTCTATTAAAATTGTATCCACTTTAAAAAACTCATATAAGCAAATAATTTCTTGCAAGGACCATTTCTTTCTTAGTGAAGAAAGTGAAAGTAATCCAGCACCTTCTACACTACTTACGACAGCACCAGCTTTACGGTGTCTTTCGCTATCTTTTTGCGCTACTTCTGGAAAACCTCCGTGCCCGTGATGTTTAATTGTAGCAACTTTCATTTCGCTTTCGGCTAATGCATGCACAATTTTCTCTACAAGTGTCGTTTTTCCGCTATTTTGATACCCTACTATTTGTAAGATTGAAGGGGCTTCGCCCATGGCCACTCACATCCCTCAGAGTGCTCTAACAATAATACGGATACTTTCATTCCGGTCTCAAATCCTCTCGTTCCTCCGGGTAACACGATAAAAGCATTCGCATCTGCAAGTGAAGATACCGCACTCGATTTATCTAAACCAACCGGCATCGCTTGTAACGCCCCATCCACAATTGTTACGTTCGCTCTTACGAAACGAGTAAATGGATTTGGCTTCGGAAAATCTTTTTGTAAAATAGCATCCGCTCTATATACGTGAGGTTCCTTCGCATACAAATACGTTTTTATAATTGGATGCACAAATAATTCAAAGCCTACATAACAAGCAGACGGATTTCCTGATAAACCAAAGAGTAACTTTCCATCAACTTCAGCTACTGTCGTTACACTTCCGGGCCTCATGGCTATCTTATTAAAGAGTACATTTGCCTGTAATCTTTCATAAATAGCTGGTAAGTAGTCATAATCTCCTACTGATACACCGCCTGTTGTAATTAAAATGTCGACCTCATCCATCGCTGATTGAACAGCTGTAAAACATGCATCTAACTCATCCGCGAGTTGACCATAATAACGAACTTTCCCGCCAGCTTTCATAATTTGAGCTGCGATCATATACGAGTTACTATTTCTAATTTTCCCCGGTTCTAACGGCTCATGTACTTCTAATAATTCACTTCCTGTCGTTACAATACCGACAACAGGCTGTTTTACAACTTTCACCGTGCTATATCCAAACGTTGCTAGTAAGGCCGCAACACCTGGATTAATTGCAACACCTTTCTTAACGAGAACTTGATTTTGTTTTATATCTTCTCCTTTAAACGACACATTGTCACCGTTATTAAAAGGGCGTTTTAACTTCATATATGTTTTCCCGTTCTTCTCAAACCCTTCTGTCAGCTCTAGCATTACGACTGCATTGCAATCTTCTGGAATAGCTGCTCCTGTCATAATGCGAATTGCTTCAAAAGCTCCTACTTCCTCTAAAAAAACGGAACCCGCCCCGATTTCTCCTATTACTTCAAATTCAACTGGATTCTCTTGAGTTGCTTCTTTCGTATCTTCTGCTCGAATGGCGAAACCATCGTAAGGGGAACGATCAAAATGAGGAACGTCATGATCTGAGACAACATCTTCCCCGAGAATTCTCCCGTAACTTTCCGTAATAGAAATTTCTTCTACTTCACCATGCTTCGCATATTTCATTACCCGTTCTACTGCCTCAGCAACTTGAATTGGAATTCGTTTTTCTACCATCGTTTCTCACCTCATATTTGCAATTTTTTTTATCTCGATTAAACTTTATATATTCAATAGAAATTACTTCAAGGAGGAATTCCATGTCTTCATTTACACATTTCAATGACCAAGGACGCGCAAAAATGGTTGATATAAGCGAAAAAAAAGCAACCGTTCGAACAGCAATTGCGTGCTCTAGCATTGTCGTTACGAAAGAAATTTACGATAAAATCTCTCACAATGAAATTGGGAAAGGTGACGTATTAGCAGTTGCGCAAATCGCAGGCATTATGGCCGCGAAACGTACTTCTGATATTATCCCAATGTGCCACCCTTTATTATTAAAAGGTGTTGACGTTTCTTTCGATTGGAAACAATCAGAAGAACAATATCGTTTACTCATTGAAGTAAAAGTTAAAACAGAAGGTAGCACCGGTGTTGAAATGGAAGCTTTAACAGCTGCTTCCGCTACCGCTCTTACTGTGTATGATATGTGTAAAGCTGTCGATAAAGGTATGATTATCGGTGAAACGTACTTACTTGAAAAAACAGGTGGAAAAAGTGGAGATTATACGAGAAATTCATAATCCTCTCTCCGTTGAGCCTAAAGGGTTTCCTTTAGGTTCAACCTATATATCTTGCATATAAACTTTTCGCTACATTCATATCATTCGTCCCATGAATGAACGCCCTGCCATCTGTAAATAAAACAAAACGATATTCTTCTACCGGAAATGATAATAAATAAGGTGTCGCCTTTATCTCTACGCTTCTTTGTAAGCGTTTTTTAATTTCTTCTAAATTAAAATTCTTCCGCACACCCGGGCGAATTTGTACTGTATTCCGCCCACATAACACTTCTGTTTTCGTTTGTCCTTCAAATGTTAAACTCGGATATGTACGTAACCTTCCGCAAGATAAACAAGTATCTTTTTTCTGCCTATTCACTTTAAATGCCATCTGTTGATTATTCCAAAGATCAAACGATAACATCGTTTCACGAAGCGCACCAAAGTCTTCTACTAATATTTTCAGCGCTTCCGTAATTTGATGCGCAACTACTAATTGTACTGCCGGTTGTATAATACCAGCTGTGTCACATGTTGCACCGCTCGCTGGATGCTCCATTAAACAGCGAAAACACGGTGTTTTCCCTGGTAAAATTGTATACGTTACTCCGTAGCTTCCGACACACCCACCATATATCCACGGAATATTATACTTTTGTGAAATATCATTAATAAGAAGACGCGTTTCAAAATTATCTGTCGCATCTAATATTAAATCTACATCATTCACTAATTCTTCCATTTCTTGCACCGTTACATCCGTCACAACCGGATTTATTTCCACCTCAGAATTAATCGCTTTTAAATGTTCTGCAGCCGCTATCGCCTTCGGTTTATACTGCTTTGCATCTTCTTCTGTATATAGTTGTTGTCTTTGTAAATTACTCCATTCTACATAATCACGATCAGCAATCGTTACTTTTCCAACACCTGCTCTAACAATCGCTTCTGCATTTGCCGCACCGAGAGCACCAGCACCAATAATAAGCACATGCTTCTCTCTTATTTTTCTCTGTCCTTCTTCTCCAACACCAGAAAATAATATTTGTCTTGAATATCGCTCCTGCATGCGATAGCCCCCTTTCTTATCCTCCTATATAAGACATTTCGATTTTCGGACGATTTTTTGCACTTTCTTCTGTTCGTTCATCCGAATACCTATCTTTTCTATTCATCCATACATCTTGTATAACACTTAATAACTCCTCATCCGAAAGATTTCCTCTAAGAAGTTCTCTTACATCCAAACCCTCTGTCGCAAATAAGCACGTATAAAACTTTCCATCTGCCGAAATTCTCGCCCTCGTACAAGAGACACAAAATGACTCAGAAACAGATGTAATAAAACCAACTTCAACATTTGTTCCAACGTACCGATATCGCTTCGCAACTTCACCAAAGTAATGCGCTTCAGCTGGCTCAAGTGGATCCATCTTATGAATCATCTCAATCAATTCTCGTTTTGTAACGACTTGATCAAAATTCCACCCATTTGTACTACCAACATCCATAAACTCAATAAACCGAAGCGTGATTCCTTGCTCTTTAAAATACGCAGCCATCGGAAGTACTTGATGATCGTTCATCCCTTTTTTCACAACCATATTTACCTTTACTTCCAGCCCCGCCTCTTTAGCTGCTATAATTCCCTTAATTACCGGTTTCGTATTAATATTTCGACCATTAATATTCTTAAATATGTCGTCATCTATTGCATCTAAACTAACATTCACTCTATGTAATCCAGCTTCTTTTAATGCCTTCGCTTGTTTCGTTAAATGTACGGCATTTGTCGTTAACCCTATATCTATTAGCCCATCAATTTTCACAAGACGTGCAATAAGTTTTGTTAAATCTTTACGAAGTAGTGGCTCACCGCCAGTAATTCTAATTTTTCGTACACCAATGTTAACAAATAATTTTGCCAAACGCTCAATTTCATCAAAAGTTAGTAAAAACTCATCTTTCAAAAAAGCATAATCTGACCCAAATATTTCCGCTGGCATACAATATGTACATCTAAAATTGCAACGATCAATGACAGATATACGTAAATCTTGAAGTGGGCGTCCAAAAAAATCTTTAACCATCTCCTGCATCGCCACCCTCCCTTTCTGCCAAATTTCTTTCTTTTCATTCTATTATAATATATTTTCGAACTGCGATGTTTTTGCTCAAGAGAATAATGTGAAACTTTAAATAATTAGAGGGGATCCACTCCCCTGGTTAACGAGGTTTACTTACAAATACAAAGATAAAAAAACCTTGAAACATAAAAGTTTCAAGGTTTTCTGCTTATTAACTTAATCTAATAATAGTTAGGGTAGCCCCTGGCGTTGCTGTAGATAATGTAGCTACTGCAACTACTCCAAATAACTGTAAGCTAACAGCGGCTCCAGCAGGCAAGTTAGCGATTATTGTTGCACTAAATGAACCAGTAGCCACTGTCGGGGCATTTATCGTTCCCGCAAGCGGACTGCCATTTACAGTTATACGAGAACTTACAAGTAAACCTGCCGTTAAATTAATTGTATAGGCTATATAATAGTTTCCTGCATTCGCAACTGTAAATACAGTATTTCCACCACTAACGGTTATTCCTGGTCCAATATTTTGATTGTTCGGTAACGGTACGTTCGTACCCCCTAATAAAACGGAAATAGCGGTTCCTGATGTATTATTCGCAAACGCATACGTTGCAGTTGTACTAACTCCAGTCGCCCCGGTCGCTCCAGTGGCTCCAGCTCCGGTTGGACCTGTATCTCCAGTTGGACCTTGTGAACCGGTTGCTCCTGTAGCCCCCGTTGGACCTTGGATTCCTTGCGGGCCTTGAATTCCTTGGGGACCTTGAATCCCTTGTGGACCTGTCGCTCCGGTTGCTCCTGTAGCTCCCGTTGGACCTTGAATTCCTTGCGGGCCTTGAATTCCTTGTGGGCCTTGAATTCCTTGTGGACCTGTCGCTCCGGTTGCTCCTGTAACTCCCGTTGGACCTTGAATTCCTTGCGGGCCTTGAATTCCTTGGGGACCTTGAATCCCTTGGGGACCTGTCGCTCCAGTTGCTCCTGTAGCTCCCGTTGGACCTTGAATTCCTTGCGGGCCTTGAATTCCTTGGGGGCCTTGTGGGCCGGTCGGACCTATCTCTCCTTGCGGACCTTGGATTCCCTGTGGGCCTTGTGCCCCGGTTGCCCCTGTCGCTCCTTGGATTCCTTGAGGACCTTGTGGACCTTGAATTCCTTGGGAGCCGGTTGGACCTATGTCGCCTTGTGGGCCTTGAATTCCTTGGGGACCTTGTGCTCCGGTTGCCCCCGTTACTCCTTGGATTCCTTGGGGACCTTGAATACCCTGTGGACCGGTTGGACCTATCTCTCCTTGAACACCTTGGATTCCTTGCGGGCCCTGTAAACCCGTCACTCCGGTTGCTCCCGTTGCTCCTGTTGCTCCTGTCACTCCAGTTGAGCCTGTCGCCCCGGTATCTCCTGTTACTCCTGTCGCACCTGTTGCTCCTGTCGGGCCAGGTGGTCCACCTGATGGACCTGTCACTCCTGCCGGACCTGATGGCCCCGTTGGGCCGGTCGGTCCTGCTGGTCCTCCTGACGGGCCAGTCACCCCTGTTGGACCGGTTACTCCTGTTGGACCGGTAGTTCCTTCTCCCGTCGCTCCGGCTGCCCCCGTATCTCCTGTTGCTCCCGTCGGACCTTGCACTCCTTGAATTCCTTGTGGTCCTTGCACTCCTTGTGCACCTGTTGCTCCTTGAATCCCTTGTATTCCCTGCACTCCTTGTGCGCCCATCGGACCTGTTGGACCAATCGCCCCTTGTATTCCTTGCACTCCTTGGGGCCCCTCTGGACCGGTTGCTCCTATTTCCCCTTGTATCCCTTGAATTCCAGTTGCTCCTTGTGCTCCAGTTGCTCCCGTTATCCCTTGCACACCTTGTATTCCCTGTATTCCTTGTGGACCTTGTGGGCCGGTTGCTCCTTGCACTCCTTGAATGCCTTGTATTCCCTGAGGACCCTCTGGACCCGTTGCTCCAACTGGCCCTTGAACACCTTGTATTCCTTGCGGGCCCTGCAGTCCCTCTGGGCCTTCTGGGCCGGTTGGACCTATCTCTCCTTGTATCCCTTGGATTCCAGTTGGACCTTGTGACCCAGTCGGACCTATGTCACCTTGCGGACCTTGGATTCCCTGTGGGCCTTGTGCTCCTGTTCCCCCTGTCGCTCCTTGGATTCCTTGAGAACCTTGTGGGCCTTGAATTCCTTGTGGGCCAGTTGGACCTATGTCGCCTTGTGGGCCTTGAATCCCTTGCGGACCTTGATCTCCTGTGGCCCCCGTTACTCCTTGAATTCCTTGGGGACCTTGAACACCTTGTGGCCCTGTTGGACCTATCTCTCCCTGCACACCTTGGATTCCTTGCGGACCCTGTAAACCCGTCACTCCGGTTGCTCCCGTTTCTCCTGTCGCTCCTGTCACTCCAGTTGAGCCTGTCGCCCCAGTATCTCCTGTTACTCCTGTCGCACCTGTTGCTCCTGTCGGGCCAGGTGGTCCACCAGATGGACCAGTTACTCCCGCCGGACCTGATGGCCCCGTTGGGCCGGTCGGTCCTGCTGGTCCTCCAGACGGGCCTGTTACCCCTGTTGGACCAGTTACTCCTGTTGGGCCTGTAGTGCCTTCCCCTGTCGCCCCAGTTGCTCCCATATCTCCTGTTGCCCCCGTCGGACCTTGGATTCCTTGAATTCCTTGTGGACCTTGCACTCCTTGTGCACCCGTCGCTCCTTGAATTCCTTGTACTCCTTGCACTCCTTGTGGCCCCATCGGACCGGTTGGACCAATCGCCCCTTGAGCACCTTGCACTCCTTGTGGCCCCTCTGGACCCGTTGCTCCTATTTCCCCTTGTATCCCTTGAATTCCAGTTGCTCCTTGTACTCCTGTTGCTCCCGTTATCCCTTGCACACCTTGTATTCCCTGAATTCCTTGTGGGCCTTGTGGGCCTGTTGCTCCTACCGGTCCTTGAATGCCTTGTATCCCCTGTGGACCCTCTGGACCCGTCGCTCCAACTGGCCCTGGCACACCTTGTATTCCTTGCGGGCCCTGCAGTCCCTCTGGGCCTTCTGGACCTGTTGGTCCTATATCACCCATCGGACCTTGTATCCCTTGAACTCCCTGTGGCCCTGTTTCTCCTGATGGCCCTGGTACTCCTTGTATACCTTGTGGACCTTGATCTCCTGTGGCCCCTGTTACCCCTTGTGGCCCTATAACCCCCTGTATACCTTGTGGACCTTGATCTCCTGTTGCTCCCGTTGCCCCTTGAATACCTTGAACTCCTTGTATTCCTTGTTCACCAGTTACTCCCGTCGGACCAGGAATACCTTGAATACCCTGCGAACCTTCTGGACCTGTTGGCCCAATTGGTCCTTGAATCCCTTGGATTCCTTGCAAGCCCTGTGCTCCCGTACTTCCAGTCGGACCTGTACTTCCCGTTGCTCCTGTTACCCCTGTACTTCCTGTAGCCCCAGTATTCCCCGTTGCTCCAGTCGCACCTGTACTTCCACTCGGTCCACCACCTGGACCTGTCGCACCAGTCGGCCCCGTCGGACCAGGAGGTCCTCCAGATGGTCCAGTTATTCCAGTTGGACCTGTTATTCCAGTCGGGCCTGTTATCCCCTGACCAGTTGCTCCAGTCGCTCCGGTTGCACCTGTATTTCCACTCGGTCCTGGTGTTCCTTGTATCCCTTGTGCTCCTTGTATTCCTTGTGGACCAGTTGCACCCGGTAACCCTTGGACGCCTTGAATTCCTTGAGATCCCTCAGGTCCCGTCGCTCCAATTGGCCCCTGTAATCCCTGTATCCCTTGTATACCTTGTGCCCCAGTCGCTCCCGTTGGACCAATCGGACCTTGTAGCCCTTGCACACCCCCCGGTCCTGTCGCTCCAGTTTCTCCTTGTGGTCCTCTCAATCCTTGTGGCCCCTGCTGTCCTTCTGGTCCAGTTGCACCTATTGGACCAACTGATCCTTGTATCCCTTGCACACCTTGAGGTCCTGTCGGGCCCCTCTCCCCCATCGGACCTTGTAATCCTCTTGGTCCTTGAGGTCCTGTTGGGCCTTGTGGACCGGTTGGACCAGTAATCCCTATACCTGTAAATCCAGTTGGAACAGGGGGGAAAGTAGGCCCAATAAGTTCTGGTGGAATTCTAAAATTAGAGCTTAACGAATTTTGCTTCCGATTATTATCACGATTCTTCACACTTTCACCACCTACAAACCGTCTTTTTCATAATAAATAAGCCTCTTCTTAATCTATTTACAAAAATAATTTCCAAGACTATTTTTATTTTAAATAATAAAAACTCCCTTAATTCCTTAAGGGAGTCCTGCAATTGAATCCATATTATCTGTATTAGGGACAGCTTGTGCTATACCCGATGTATTTACACTTTGCCCCATATTTGTTCCTGTTACAGTACCAGCAGGAGTGCCTCTTGTATATGTTGTCGTCACCGAATCACCTGGCTGTAAACAAAGCTTCGTCTCCGTCCCTATTACTGTAACAACATCAATCCAAGTGCACCCCATTGAACCACTATATGATTTCGAAGCAGTAAATGAAGTATCACTCAAATTATCACCGGTAAATATATTCCCAGTGTTATTCACAATAACAAATTCTTTTATATGAGCAGGCATAATTACACTCTACCTTTCCTCTATGAACCTAATGTACGTGTACTTGTTGCTAACGGCGGAAGAAACACTGATGTTCTAATGACTGCTTCTGGCTGTCTTTTCCCATTTAAAAAAATAGCCGCACTCGACCCTCCAGCACCTGCATATACTTTTGCTACAGCTAAAGGCGAGATATCATAACAGTCGCCGACATTAACAGCTCCTGTATTATTCATAATTTTTACTTTACGCAAATTAATCCCCATTTACCCCTCCTCCTTTTTATACTGTATGCAAAAGAAAAAAACTTGAAACAGACTCGTTTCAAGTTTTTAACTATTAACTATTTCGTTTCACCTTCATATTGAAGCATACCGCCAACCATATTCACTGTTTTAAATCCTTGCTCATTTAAATAATGACATACATTTTCACTGCGCATTCCTGAACGACAAATAAAGATATATTCATTCTCTTTATTAAAGAAATCTACTTTATGTGGGATATCGCCCATTTTAATATGTACAGCTTCTGGAATCTTTCCTGCCGCTACTTCTTCATCTTCTCTTACGTCTACTAAAAATAACGTTTCTCCATTTTCTAAACGCTCTTGTACCTCTTCTGTAGTAATTGTTTTAACTTCTGTCATATGTAGTTCCTCCTTATATACAATAAAACCTTTAGTTTCTTTTTCACAAACATTCTCTACCAATTTTAGCACGCAAAAGAAAGAACGCAAAGAATCGAAAAACTATTTCTCAATTTTCTCGCAAAACTTATTCTTTACAAACATAACTCTTGCATTGTATCCTCAATATACTTGTCTTATGAAAGGAGCCAATGAAAATGACACTTTCCCTTTTCATAATGGGCATCATTTTCTTAATCGCTGCAATTATTACTCTTAGTATGAAAAATACTAAAAAAATAAAATCACCCCAAGAAATGTCATTCTTATTTCTATTGCTTAGTATCGCATTCTTCGGTATAGCAATTGCCACATATATTTTCCGTCTACAAATCATGTAAAAAAAGGTGCCTACTACAAACATTGCACCTTTTCCCCATCATTTGTCTTCTAAACAAAACTAGATACTTTCCGATTTAAAAATTCATAAACTTTCTTTTCAAATAAATGAATATCAAATGCTCCCGCCATATGCCCATTTATACTTTCTATCTCATACACTTCCGCATACTTCCCTTGTTTTTGCAAAATATCTACCATTTTATAGTTGTAACGAGACGGCTGAAGCAAATCTTGTTTACATGGAATCATAAGTACATTCGCTTCTATGTTAGAAAGAGATTCTTCTAATGAAGAAAAACCATGTGCAATATCATGCAATAAAACTGCCTTTGCAGTATACATCCATGAATTTGCATCTACTAACTCTATACTTCTATATGTCGCTTTATTTATCTCTTTTTCAAATGATGTTAGTGTAGAAAACTTTTCATAAGGTTCTATCTCTATACTATTACGAGGAAATGCCATTTCATAAAAATGCTCATCAAACGCGTTCATAAACATCATTCTATTTGCTAAATGAAGCCCCTTTATCGGCTGCTCTTCTCCATATTTTCCACCTTTCCAACTTGGATCCAGTTGAATTGCTTCAATCGCATTTTGCGCTACGTTTACTGACGTAATAATTGGATTTTGTGGGTTCGTAATAACGCCAATCATCCGCTCTACCATATGTGGATAGTGAACCGCCCATTGTTGTGCAATCATTCCCCCTGCCGACGGTCCAATTACAGCGTGTAACCTTGAAATTCCCATACCTTTTATTAACTCATATTGCATACGAGCTACATCAAGAAATGTAAAAACCGGAAAATCCATAGCATATTCTTCTCCAGTTTCTGGATTAATCGATTTCGGTCCTGTTGTAATCACATATGGATTTCTCACCTGCACATTACAAAGATTATCTGTACATATAACAAAATACTTATTTGTATCAATTGCTTTTCCAGGTCCAATGAGCCCATCCCACCAACCAGACTCCTCATCATGCACTGTATATTTTCCTGCCGCATGACTTGTTGCACTAAAATAATGACAAACCAAAATCACATTTGACCTTTCTCTATTTAACGTACCATATGTCTCGTATCCCATTTGAACAGGAATTTCCCTGCCATTTTCAAACGTAAACCCTTTTAAAACAAACTTCTCCTTTTTTACAATTTGCACAGATTCTCCCTCTTCCCGTTATAGTATGAACTGCTTACTAAAGATTTTTTTCCATGCAAACTAATCTCCTTCTTCTTTTCATAAATAAATGAATAATATACAAAATTAGCCACAAAATAGCACTATATTACAAGATTAAAGAGGGTATACACATGATTTGGAATTGGTTACGTAAGAAAAAAAAATCAAATAAACCAGAAGCAAACGAAACAGATAATCAGGAGCAGCATTCTAACAATGAAGTGGATGATAACAAAGAACAGACTAGAAGTATGAAACATAATAAAGGTAAAAATCACGAACAAAAAGATTCTTCTCAGGATAAGCAACAAAGTACTAAACAAAAAGATTCTTCTCAGGATAAGCAACAAAGTACTAAACAAGAGGATTCCTCTCAGGATAAGCAACAAAGTACTAAACAAGAGGATTCCTCTCAGGATAAGCAACAAAGTACTAAACAAAAAGATTCTTCTCAGGATAAGCAACAAAGCGCTAAACAAGATGAACCTTCTCAGGATAAGCAACAAAACTCTAAACAGGATGATTCCTCTCAAGATAAGCAACAAAGTGCTAAACAAGAGGATTCCTCTCAGGATAAGCAACAAAACTCTAAACAAGATGACTCTTCTCAGGATAAGCAACAAAACTCTAAGCAGGATGATTCCTCTCAAGATAAGCAACAAAGTACTAAACAAGAGGATTCCTCTCAAGATAAACAACAAGGTGCTAAACAAGGTGATTCGTCTCAAGATAAACAACAAAACGCTAAGCAAGATGAACCTTCTCAAAGTAAGCAACAAAACTCTAAAGGTAATAGTATTTATGATTTTACGAAACCAGAAAAAGACCGTATCCATTCTTTACAAAATTTAATAGAGAAGCTGAAAAAATCTAGTGATTTTGTGAATTATCATACATCCGACGATGAAACGATGCCTTATTGGATTTCTTACTATCGTCCTTCGCTTGATGGAGAGAAATTACAAAAATATTTAATGCCTACTCTTTTGGAACGACCTAATGCTTCACTAGAAGAGCTGAAAGAACATATTCCAATGAGCGGCATTACAATTACGAACGACTTACAAAAAATTGAGGATATGGTTTTAAAGGGGCATGCGATTATTCAATTGAATCAGCAAGATCAAAAATGTATGCTTGCAAACATTGCAATTGATAATTATCGTGCACCAACCCCTCCTTTAAACGAATCAACTGTTATTGGTCCGCAAGAAGGTTTCGTAGAGGATATTGATACAAACATTAATTTAGTTCGAAAACGTCTTCCTGTTTTAGATTTACAAACAAAAGAAATGATTATTGGCGAGTTTTCAAAAACAAAAGTTGTCATGATGTATTTAGACAACCTTGCTGAAAAAGATAATGTAGATTTTCTAGAAGAGTCATTACGCGCTCTTGAATATGATCAAATTAATGATAGTGCTTATTTACAAGAATTAATGGGTGAAAAATCGATTTTCCCTCTCTATATCAATACAGAACGTACTGATAGAGTTACAAAAGCACTAATTGATGGAAAAATCGCTATTTTCGTTGATGGTTCTCCAAGTGTTTTACTAACACCTGTATCCTATTTCGATTTTTTCATTTCACCAGAAGACTATAACGTCTCCTGGATGTACGCTACATTTTCAAGGATTTTAAGATTAATTGCCGTTCTATTTTCAATTTGCGCTACACCGTTATACGTTGCAGTTTTAAATTATCATTATGAACTTATTCCAAGTGATTTACTTGAAACTTTGATTTTATCAAGGGCACAAGTACCATTCCCACCTTTAATTGAAGCGCTCTTTTTAGAACTTGCAATTGATTTATTAAGAGAAGCCGGCGCAAGGTTACCGATGAAAGTTGGGCAAACACTCGGTATTGTAGGCGGTATCGTAATCGGGCAAGCATCTGTACAAGCTGGGTTAACGAGTAACATTTTATTAATTATCGTTGCACTATCGGCACTCGCTTCCTTTATTACACCTATTTATAAAATGGGGAACGCTGTTCGATTACTACGCTTTCCTTTTCTTATGTTTGCAGAAATAGGCGGATTGTTCGGGATTTCTCTTGGATTTATCTTTTTATTTACTCATCTCTTTAGACTTACTTCCTTACGTAAGCCGTACGCTTTGTTTTATCCGACAAGGCAACAATCAGTTAAAGATTCTTGGATTCGTTTTCCATTAACAATGATTGATACGAGAGATGTGCAAGCAAGACCACAACATGTAAAAAAAGCAGCGAAAGGAATTTCAACAAAACATAGATCAGATTTTGATGATTGAGAAATGAGGTGCATTGATGAGTAAAGTTCAAGAAAAATATCAAATATCTCCTATCTTTGTTTTCTTCTTAATTCACGGTGCACAGTTTGGTGCTGGAGTTCTCGGATTCGCTCGAATCATCGCAAAGGCCGCTGGATACGACGGATGGATGGGAGTTATAATCACAGGAATTTTCATCCATATTCTTATATGGATGATGTATGTCTTATTAAAAGAAACAAATGGGAATTTAGTTGATTTACATCGGCAAACATTTGGAAAATGGCTAGGAAATGGCATTAGCATCATCTTTATGGCTTATTTTTTAATCGTTAGTATTTCGGTCATCCGAACATATGTTGAAATTATTCAAGTATGGATGTTTCCTACCGCTTCCACCTTTATGTTAACACTCTTTTTATGCTTAGTTAGCTATTACATTATCTCTTCTGGATTTCGTGTAATTACCGGTATTTGCGTCATCTCTGTTGGTGGTACATTAGGATACTTATTTCTAAGCTTATTCGTTTTGAAATATTCACATTGGGATAATTTACTACCTATATTCACACATTCTTTTTCAGACATTTTAAAATCCGCTCAACTGTCAATCTACAGTATGACCGGTTTTGAAATTTACCTCATGGTGTATCCATTTGTGAAAAAGCCTATGCAATCTCATAAATACGCTCAGTTTGGAGCACTATTTTCAAATCTTCTATATTTATTTAGCACCCTTTTAGCCTTTGCATTTTTTAGTGAAAAACAATTGTTAAAAACGATATGGGCCCAACTTTCTATGACCCAAGTCATTCAATTACCATTTATAGAAAGACTCGAATATATTGCAATTTCAGGCTATGCACTCGTTATTATTTCAAGTTTCATCCTCCCTTTATGGGCGTCAATGAGAGGAACACATGAAATATTCCGTGTAAAACAAAGGGGTATTTTAATTGCTTTTATCTTTATCACTCTCATTGTTTCGCAACTTTTAACCAACAGACACGATATTAATAACTTTATTAGTAATGTATCAAAAGTTAGTTTTTGGCTCATTTATGTATACATCCCAATCCTATTTATTATTGTGTGGGTGAAAAGAAAATGGAAAAAATCAAAAGCACAAGCAAATTAATACTTATTTCTTGTATAACATTCTTCAGTCTAATTGGATGTTTACAAAAAAATATTATCGATGATGTACAACTTATTCAAGGAAGCGTTTTTGATGTCGCAAAAGATAATAAAGTAAAAGTGACATTCGTTTGTCCCATTCAGAAAAAAGGAAATAAAGTTCAAGTTTTTGAAGGCAGTGCAAATGCAGTAAAACAAGTAAAAGCAGACACATCTTTAGAGTCTTCTCAACCATTTGCTAGCGGACAAATGCGTGTCGCTCTATATACAATAAGGCTTGCCAAAACAGGAATGTCTACTTCATTCGATACATTACTTCGAGATGTGAATATAGGGAACGCTTTATATGCTGCTTTATTAGATGGGAATGGTACTGAACTTTTAAAGGGCAAATATTCGACTTCATACAACGTTGCAATTTATATAAAAAAATTGCTAGAACATAACATGGAGACCGGACCTTTACCAGCGGATAATCTACATATAGGAGCATTTCGCTATTATCAAGAAGGAAAAGACTACTATATTCCCATTCTAAAGAAGCATGGTGATAAAATAAAAATTACCGGAATTGGCCTTTTTAAAAAAGATAAATATATCGGTAAAATTGCGGAAAAAGATATGTTCATATTTAAAGGACTATTAGAGAAACATAAATTAGATTCACATGAATTTAAAACAGATTCTGCGTACGTAATGATTAATAATATTCGTTCTGTTCCAACTTACGATATAAAAATTAAAAATGGAAAGCCTTCTTTTTTCATTAACGTTCGTCTTGATGCACGTATTCAAGAACTATCAAAACAAATTAACTTAGAAAATAACAAGAACACAAAAAACATTGAAAAAGATGTCCAAAAACAATTAGATAAACAAGCTGCTAAGTTAATTAAGCAACTTAAATCTTTAGGCGTCGACCCTCTCGGGCTAGGTGCAAAGTATAAGCAACATTATCGCCCATTCAAATTAGAAGAATGGAGACAAATGTATAAAGATGTTCCGGTTCATATAAAATACACCGTAAATATTACAAATTCTGGTGTCATTGAATGAGAAATGATTGAACTCCTCTCTCCAGCATGATACAACGGAGAGAGGAGTTTTTTTATTATCAAATAGAGAGAGAAGATATTTATGGGGGAGCTTATGTCTAAAAAATTAGTAAAGCCTATTTTAAATGGTATTTTATTTCTCGGCGTCTTTTTATTTGCTCATACATACTTAAAAAATGTTTCCTTCACACGTTACTTGCTTGTCGTTATACCAATGTTACTGGTCGGTATTTTTGGCATCGATCTTATTTCATCCCTTTTAATAAAAAAAGAAGAATAACGAGCGAACATCTTATTTCGATAAGATGTTCTTTTCATTTCATAATCACCTTATGTTACAATAAACTTCGGCATAACGTAAGAAAGGATGAAACAACATGACAAACGAAAAAGGTTTAGATAAAGGATACGAACTTGTTGCGAAAATGCATGAAGTATTCGGACATCCTGTGACAAATACTCCAACAAAATTAACAGAAGAGCGTGCAAAAATCCGTGCAAGTTTTATGCAGGAAGAACTAGAAGAATTTCTAGAGGCAACGACTGTTGAAGATCAATACGATGCACTGATTGACCTTATTTACTTTGCATTCGGAACGTTTGCAGAAATGGGCGTACGTCCAGATAAAGGATTCGAAATTGTAAACAACGCCAACATGGCAAAACTATTCCCTGATGGGAAGCCTCGATTCCGTGAAGGCGACGGTAAGATTCTAAAGCCAGAAGGCTGGCAAGCACCGGAACCACAACTTCGTGCTGAAATTGAACGTCAGCGTCAAGAAGCTGAAAAAAACTGCTAGGATTTCCTAGCAGTTTTTTATTATGTCTTTTTTTCTGGCAATCATTAATGACCCACGTGTCCCGCATGTCCTGCAGCTCCACTAATGCTAGCCGCTCCTGCTGCTGCCCCCGCTCCTCCTGCTCCAATTCCACCTGTCCAAGGAGAAGATTGTTGTTGATACTGTTGGTATTGTTGGTGTTGTTGGTGTTGTTGGTGTTGTTGGTGTTGTTGGTGTTGTTGGCCTTGGTAACCTTGATGACCATGTTGACCTTGGTGACCGTGGTGGCCTTGATGGCCGTGGTGATGTACTTGTTGTTGATGATGTCCATGATGACCTTGGTGACCTTGGTGGTGATGGTGGCCATGATGACCATGGTGTCCTTGGTGGCCGTGGTGGCCATGGTGACCATGGTGATCTTGATGAATTTGATAAAGAACAGCCTGCGGATGTATATGATGGTGGCCGTGGTGATGTACTTGTTGTTGATGATGTCCATGATGGCCATGATGACCGTGGTGACCTTGGTGGTGATGGTGGCCATGATGGCCATGGTGTCCTTGGTGGTGATGGTGGCCATGATGGCCATGGTGTCCTTGGTGGTGATGATGTCCATGATGACCGTCGTGGTGGCCATGTTGACCGTAAAAACCTTGTGGATAACCACCTACTCCTCCAACGAAAGATGGGAATGTAGTTGGTACGCCTACTGGTACTCCTCCCGCTGCTCCGCCTACAAATGTTGGGATTCCTGTTTGCACTCCAGCTACTGATGATGGAAATCCTCCTGTTGATGTTGGAATTCCAGTTTGCGCTCCAGCTACTGATGTGGAAAATCCTCCAGGTGTTCCACCCATCCAGCTCGGAATTCCGCCATATCCTTGTTGTCCGCCTCCCATTAACATCATTTGTTCATAACTATCCGATCCACCTCCGAAAAAGCCATGTGGTGCATTATTGTCCATCCCTTTCATTCCTTTCACCTCTTCTACTCAATTTAGCCTACCTTTTTTATCATATTTCCTATAGAAAAATAGGTGTTTGTCTGTATTGGAATTCCGCTCTTTTATTTGTACGTATTGGAATAATTGAAAACTTAGACTAGGGTGATCCAGAGATTATTTTCTACACAAAAAAGCTCAGAGTATACATACTCTGAGCTTTTATTTAGAATAAATTAATTTGCAACAACATTAACAAGTTTTCCAGGAACAACAATTACTTTACGAACTGTTTTCCCTTCAATTTGGTCTTGAATTGCTTCAAGTGCAAGTTGTTCCATTTCTTCTTTTGATGCGTCTTTACTCATTGTTAGTTTTGCACGAACTTTACCCATAACTTGAACAACAATTTCAACTTCATCTTCTACAAGTTTAGACTCATCAAATGTTGGCCAGCTTGCATATGTGATTGTTTCATTGTATCCAAGTTTGCTCCATAGCTCTTCCCCGATATGAGGTGCAACTGGTGCAATCATTTTTACGAAACCTTCTACATATTCTCTCGGAAGTGTTTCAGCTTTGTATGCATCGTTGATGAATACCATCATTTGAGAAATCGCTGTGTTGAAGCGAAGCTCTGCATAGTCTTCTGTTACTTTCTTCACTGTTTGATGGTAAGCTTTTTCAAGCTCTTTATTTGGTGCGTCAGTAATTTTCTCACTTAATTCACCGTTATCTTGAACGAATAGACGCCATACGCGGTCTAGGAAACGACGAGCTCCGTCAAGACCATTTTCAGACCAAGCAATTGAAGCATCTAATGGTCCCATGAACATTTCGTATAGACGAAGTGTATCTGCACCGTGGCTTGCTACGATATCATCAGGATTTACAACGTTACCTTTTGATTTACTCATTTTCTCGTTGTTTTCACCTAGAATCATACCTTGGTTGAATAATTGTTGGAATGGCTCTTTCGTTGGAACTACACCGATATCGTATAATACTTTATGCCAGAAACGAGCATATAGTAAGTGAAGTACGGCATGTTCTGCACCACCGATATAAATATCAACTGGAAGCCATTGTTTTACTTTTTCAGGATCTACAAGTGCTTCGCTATTGTTTGGATCGATGTAACGTAGGTAGTACCAGCAGCTACCAGCCCATTGCGGCATTGTGTTCGTTTCACGACGACCTTTTTTACCAGTCTCAGGATCAACAACATTTACCCACTCGTCAATGTTAGCAAGTGGTGATTCACCTGTACCTGAAGGACGGATGTTTTCTGTTTTCGGAAGAACTAATGGTAATTCCTCTTCTTTCACAGCTGTCATTGTACCATCTTCCCAGTGAATTACTGGAATTGGTTCACCCCAGTAACGTTGACGGCTGAATAACCAGTCACGTAGACGGTACGTTACTTTTTGATTTCCTGCGCTCGTTGCTTCAAGCCATTCAATCATTTTTGCGATTGCTTCTTCTTTATTTAATCCATCAAGGAATGCTGAGTTTACGTGTGCACCATCACCTGTGTACACTTCTTTCGTAATATCTCCGCCTTTTACAACTTCCTTCATTGGAAGATTAAATACTGATGCGAATTCATAGTCACGCTCATCGTGAGCTGGAACTGCCATTACAGCACCTGTTCCGTAAGTTGCAAGAACATAGTCAGCGATCCAGATTGGTAATTTCTCACCGTTTACTGGGTTAACTGCGTAAGCACCAGTGAATACACCAGTTTTCTCTTTCGCAAGTTCTGTACGCTCTAGGTCACTCTTCATTTTTACAGCGTTAATGTAAGCTTCTACCGCTTCTTTTTGTTCTGCTGTTGTAATTTCTGCAACAAGTGCATGTTCTGGAGCTAGTACACAGTATGTTGCACCAAATAATGTATCAGGGCGCGTTGTGAAAACTGTGAATTTCTCGTCTGTACCATCGATGTTGAAGTGTACTTCTGCACCTTCAGAACGACCGATCCAGTTACGTTGCATATCTTTTAAGCTTTCAGGCCAATCAAGCTCATCTAGATCTTCTAATAGACGATCTCCGTAAGCTGTAATTTTTAACATCCACTGTCTCATCGGACGACGCTCAACTGGATGTCCACCACGCTCACTCTTACCGTCAATGATTTCTTCGTTTGCAAGTACTGTACCAAGTGCTGGGCACCAGTTTACAGGTACTTCATCAACGTAAGCTAAGCCTTTTTCAAATAGTTTTAGGAAGATCCATTGCGTCCACTTATAGTAGTTTGGATCTGTTGTATTTACTTCACGGTCCCAATCGTAAGAGAAACCTAATGATTTAATTTGGTTACGGAACGTATTAATATTATGCTCTGTAAATTCAGCTGGGCTGTTTCCAGTATCAAGTGCATATTGCTCTGCTGGAAGACCAAATGCATCCCATCCCATTGGATGCAGAACGTTATATCCTTGCATACGCTTCATACGAGATAAAATATCTGTCGCTGTATAACCTTCTGGATGTCCTACGTGTAAGCCTGCACCTGATGGATATGGGAACATATCTAGTGCATAAAATTTTGGTTTTTCTGTCTCATCTGGCGTACGGAATGTTTTATTCTCTTCCCAGTACCCTTGCCACTTCTTCTCAATTTCTTGATGATTAAAGCTCATGAGATACCCTCCTTGAAATTCTATTTATTTTCACCGCCCAAAATACAAAAAACCTCTCATCCCTAGAAAGGGACGAGAGGTTATAGATTCCCGCGGTACCACCCTAAATTAATGTACAAATATACATTCGCTTAGATCCGTAACGTGGATTAACGGCAATTGCTACTATTAGTTTCACAACTGCAACTCAAAGGCGAGTTCATAACGAAACGTGGATTGACTTGCACCGACCGTCAACTCTCTAAACCAGCTTCTATTACTACTACTCCTTCTCACTGTTATTACACATATAAGTTAAGTGAACTATCCTTCACCTAGTATCTCTTAAGAGCTTACTTAAAGCGAGGACTTCTCGGTTAATCGTTACTCTTAATAACTAACGAATTCATCTTAAGACAGCCGAGCTATCTCCCTTGTTCTAAAGGTTGTTTTATTTAAATATATTCTAAAACATGTTACATGTTCCGTCAAACTAAACTGCAATTTTTTCTTCAACTGTTTCTTCTACTTTTACTCGTTTATCATAAATGCTCGTTGCTATAAGCGCTACTACAAGCATTACCATGATTGCTATAAACAATACTTCCATATTGTATAAATCCACAATTGCTCCGCCAACGACCGGTCCGAACATTTTCCCTACAGTCGCCGCACTATTTACGACACCTTGATAAAATCCTAATTTATCTTTTGGTGCAAGTATATTTGCAATCGTTGGAACCGCAGGCCATACAAATAACTCACCAATTGTTAATGTTACCATCGCAACGAGGAACATCGTAAATTGCTGCGCTTGACTTAACACAATGAATGACGCCGCAAAAATGAAGATTCCAATCATAATTTGCTGTTTTAAAGAACGCTTCATCCAACGAATTAGCATACTAACAAGTGGTTGTGCACAAACAATCATCGCTCCGTTTATCGTCCATAGTAAACTATAGTGACGAAGGCTAATATTCAATTCTTGCATATGTGTTGCAATCGCTCCTTGCCACTGTACGTATGTAACCCAGCATAAAGCATATGCTACACACACGATAAGAAGTGCTTTAAATCCAGGTGTAAGTGACCACCCTTTTTTCGTTTCGACTTCTTTTTGCACTCCTGGCTCCTTCTTGTCTTCCATACCGCGGAATCCAATAAAAGCAATTAAAAAGAAAACAAAGTATAAAATAAAATTCGCTAAGAAAATATAATCAAAACGATACGATGCAACTAATCCACCACATGCTGTTCCGATCGCAATACCAACATTTTGTCCAACGTACATCGCATTAAATGCCCGTCTTCCGCCTTCTGGCCAAACCGTACCAACCATCGCATACATCGATGGGAAGACCATTCCAGAACCGAAGCCGATTAACGCTAGCCATACAACATATAACGGCCAACCGTGGAAGAACACAAGACCTAAAATCGATACAAGTGTAATCACAATCCCTACTAAAGTTGATTTATAACCGCCCCATTTATCAAATAAAACACCGCCGAGCAAGTTTCCGATTACACCAGTAAGCGAATTGATCATTAATACCATTCCGGCCACAGATAAAGATTTTCCTAGGTGATCATGCAAATAAATTGTATTAAAAGGCCATAAAAAAGAAGCACCCGTGACATTAATAATCATCCCAGCTACTAATAGCCATACTTTCCTTGGCATAGTTTCCCCTCCTATTCTATTTTTTTCGATCATATATATAACAGTAAAATTGTAGTCGTTTTTAAATAGGAAGGCAACTGATTAATAGTTGATGAAATTCAGATAATGGTTCAACGGTAAATGAAATTATATTGATTGCTTCTTGGATTATATCAGCGATTATTAAAATATATCGACTTACCGACAAAAAATGACAACAGTAACAATGTATAAAGAGGCTGCATGAACTTCATGCAGCCTCTTTATACTATCCAACTTCCTTTTCTCGCTTCGCACTTTCTTTAGCGCTCCATTTAAATATTTTATCTAATAAGGAATATATTCTCCCAGATTCTTTCGTTAACAAAGGTCCTAACGATGCTAATATTAAAACATACAAAGCTGAGAATGGTTTAATAGTTGCCATTAAGCCGCCCGCAATTCCAATATTCGCGACGATAATGGAAAATTCTCCGCGTGATACAAGTGTTAAACCGATATTCGTAGAAGCCTTATGCGATAACCCAGCTTTACGCCCCGCAACCATTCCAGCAGTAAAATTACCGATAAGAGTAATGAAAACTGCTCCTAATGCCAACCACACTGCTCCTCCAAGTGAAAATGGGTCTATACTTAAACCGAAGCTGAAAAAGAATATAGCTCCAAAGAAATCACGAAACGGAACAACGAGCTGTTCAATTCGATCACTATGCTCTGTTTCAGAAAAGACGAGCCCTAATAATAATGCTCCAATTGCCTCCGCGACATGAATCGTTTCTGAAAATCCTGCTACAAAGAATAAAATAGCGAATATTACGATAATAAAAATTTCATTGGACGAAATATCTAACATTTTATTTAAAAATCGTGTAGCTTTTCTAGCAACTACAAAGAATAGTAGCATATACCCTACTGCGATTAAAATAGATGTAAGAGCACCTACAAATGACGTTGCCCCTCCGAGTACTAATCCTGAAACGACCGATAAATATACGGCTAAAAAGATATCATCAAACATAATGATTCCTAAAATTAGCTCCGTCTCTTTATTACCAGATCTTCTTAAATCAACAATTACTTTCGCAACAATTGCACTCGATGAAATTGTTATGATCCCAGCAATAATTAATGTTTCTAATAAGGGGAAACCCATTATATATCCGTAAAGTAAACCTAATATAAAATTAAGCGATATATGAACAGTTCCCCAAAAGCAATTGACTTTCCTGATTTAATTAATTTTTTAATTGAGAATTCTAAGCCTAAATAGAATAAGAGGAATATAACGCCAACACGGCCGAGGAAGGAAATAACTTCTCCGCTTTCAATAAATCTTAAATCGATAATCCCTAAATCTGGGGCATGGGGCCCCACTAGCATACCGAGTATAATGAGAAACGGAATAATCGAGAACTTTAACTTTGCAGCGAGAATAGCTGCAAAAGCGACTAATACTAACGCAGTCCCAACTTCAAAGATTAAAGTATCCATCGATTATGAATCCCCTCCTACTGAAAGCAACTCATTAATAATTCTTTTTACTTCATGTCTTTCACCTGATAGTACGAGCATATCGCCAGCTTCAATGATAGAATCTGGGCCTGGATTAAAGAACTTCTTCATATTCTTTTTCAAAATGGCAATAATCGTTACGTTATATGTGTTTCGGACATGTAAACTACCAATTGTTTTTTGTACGACTGGTGCATTATTTTCCACCTTAAACCACTCAATTGATAATCCTTCAAAGGCCATTTCAATCGTATCTAAAGCTTGTGGTCTATATACCATTCCGCCCAATATAGCTGCAATTTGTCTCGCTTCGGAATCACGAAGAGAGACGCTTGAAATACTCTCCTCATGATCAGCATCAAAATGGTACATTTCTCTTCGGCCATCATCATGAATAACGATAACCATCTTTTCATTACCTTTTGTAATCACTTCAAACTTACATCCAATACCCGGCAGTTCACTCTCTCTAATATTCATATTTTCCGCCTCCTAATTCTTTTAGTTACGGCTTTTATAAATCGACATCAATCTCCGTTTTAAAGGTCTCATCCTTTGAAATACCTAAATACTTTAGCGTCTCTGATGGAGTCGCGTGATGAAAATGTTTTTGCAACAGCGCAATCGCTATCCCTCTTTTGTACGCATGAAATCCGAATGTTTTTCGCATTGAATTCGTTCCGATCTTACCAACAACTCCAACTGCTTCTGCAGCATTATGAATTACACGATACGCTTGTTGGCGCGTAATTGAATTTGGCGTTTTATTAGATTGAAATACGTAATTTTCTCTTTTAACGCCAATAGATTGTACGTAATCTAAAAGCGCTTCTTTTACTTTTGTATTTAAATAAATATCTTGTTTGAATTTTTCATCTTTCACAGGAAGAGTATAAAACTCTTTAACAGTCCCATCTTCATTTAATACATCTTCAAATTTCATGCTAAGTAATTCTGTAATTTTTAATCCTGTGTTAATTCCAATAACAAATAAAAGATAATCTCGCTGGGAGTGCTCTTTTAAATATTTTTTCATAGCCTCAATTTGGCTTATATCTTTTAATGCCTCTACAACTTCCATACATGTATTCTCCTCATCTTATGAACGGTAATTTTCTCATTATGTTGTCCATTTTACCTTATCATGCTATGAGATTTCCATGTGTTATCCATTATTTTCACAATATACTCAGGTGGTTCTGAAAACTTTCAATGTGGAAACTTACGATTGTATAAATACGTTGCGGTAAAAAATGTGGGGATAAAAGCTTAGCTTCTTTCTACAGATTGGATTCCTCCTTTCCTTATACAGCTACAGCTACTTCTACTTTTATATTACGTTACTTACTTACATTATATTATACATTTCAGTAACATTAAAGCGTTTTTTCTGAAAATAATAAAAACCGAGCGTTTTTGCTCGGTTTTTATTATTAATCTTCTTTCGGAAGAACAATTCCTTTATACAATTGAACTGTAATAAGGTAATAAATCGTGTAAATAACTACGAAAATTACGATTGGTACCCAAATACGGAAGTACGGATCAAGTAAAATAAATCCGAAAATATTCATACCAACTAATACGTGAGCAATACCTACAATTGCTGGGAATAGGAATACTAAGAATAACTCTTTATAAATTGATTTTGTTAATAATTCACGGCGCACCCCGATTTTACGAAGCATTTGATAACGTGTAATATCTTTTGATGCACCAGAAAGAATTTTGAACATTAAACAACTTGCCATCATTGCTAAGAAAGCAATTCCAAGGAAGAAGCCCATAAACACTGTTCCGCTCGCAACACCATAGAACATGTCGTAAGATTGATATTTACTGTTCATTCTTTCAGCTGTTACATTTTTATATTTATCTAATTGCAACTCGTCAAGTTTTTTCCATTCTTTTGTATATGTTAAGAAATCATCTGCTTTTCCGATAAATGCTATACCTTCTTTACCACTTATCCCATCGTACATTTTTTGATCTACAATTTTAATTGCATGATCTTCGTATATATAATATGGATGAATTGTGCTAAAAGCATCTACCCATTCTTCTGGAAGTTCTTTAGCGTTCGCATCTTTTTCATTCATTTCTCTAGAAACTGCACCTACTGGTAATTCCTGTGAAGCCTTCTTCGTATTTACTAAATCCTTCATCGACTTCATATTTTCCATATCTTTTACTAAAGGACGATTTTTCTCTAAATCTTCTTTTACATAGTAAACGTATTTATCATCTACTTTGTAACGATATTCGCTTTTCTCTTTAAATGTAATACCGTTTAAAATTTTCTTTTCTTCAGCTGTCGGATTATGAACTACTGAATCATAGATTACTAAACCATCAACCATTTTTATAACGTTATTTTTAAACGCCATACCACCTGAAATTGCACCAGCTCCAAGAGCAACTAACATCGCTACTGTTGCAAGTACCTTTGTTAAGCTATTAATACGGAAATTTAATTGTGCAAATGTAAAAGCGTTAAGTCCTTTTTCACTACGCTTTTTATTACTTTTTAACTTTTTAATAATAACTGGAAGAAGTGATCCAAATAACATGTAAGTACCAGCTGTTGTTGTAATTAATGCAATAAGGATTCCCATCTCTCTTAGTTTTTCCATGTAAATCATTGATGCATAGCCAATTCCTAATAAAATAACCGCAAGGAATGCAACTAAGCCTGTCATTTTTCCTTTTACCGCAACACGTTCTGTTTGTGCATCTGCATGTACAAGTTGCAATACAGAAATACGTGATAATTTAATACTGTTCATAATTGCTGATAGTACAAATAGTGCAAAGAAGAAGATACAAGTAACAGTCATAGATGGCAGATAAAATGCTTTATAGCCTTCACCAGCAAATTCTAATTGTTTCATTAATAATTGACCGATACCTTCTGCAAGTCCTACACCAACTGCAATTCCAATTGCAAGAGACGCGGCGCCTAATACAATTGTCTCAATAAACATAAGTAATGTAACTTTATGCTTTTTTGCTCCTAACATCATATACATACCAAACTCTTTTTGACGAAGAGATAGTAAGAAAGAGTTCGCATATAAAATATAGAAGAACGTTATGATTGCTAATAAAAATGAACCTGCTTGGAATACAAATCCGATTGATTTAATCACTGAATTAGATTCAAGAAATGATTCATTTAGTGCTAACGTTTGAAACATATAAAAGATTGAAATCGACATGACAAGACCAACAAGTAAGACGATGTAATCTTTTAGCTTACTCTTTAGTCCTGACATGGAAAGTTTGAATAACATGCTCTAGAACCTCCTTTCTTACGCTTTTTGTGTTCCTAAGTCCGCAAGCACATCTAAAATTTCTTTATAAAACTCTTCACGTGTACCGCCGCGGTGAATTTCTTTATATAGCTCACCATCTTGAATGAATAAAATACGCTGACAGTAACTTGCACTGTATGGATCATGTGTAACCATCATAATAGATACGCCTTGATCTTTATTTAAGTTTGTCATCGCATCAAGTAAACTCGTTGCATTTTTAGAATCAAGCGCTCCTGTTGGCTCGTCCCCTAAAATAATTGCAGGCTCATGCACTAAAGCACGCGCTGCTGCCGAACGTTGCTTTTGCCCACCAGATACTTCAGATGGGTACTTTTGAAGTATTTCTGTAATTCCTAACATATCCGCTACTTTCTCGACTTTTGGTCCAATGTTACGTGATGGAACACCTTGCAAGGAAAGTGGAAGTGCAATGTTTTCATAAATAGATAAGTTTTCTAACAAATTAAAATCTTGGAAGATAAATCCTAACTTTTGTGAACGGAAATCTGAAAGCTCACCTTGCTTCATTTTTGTAATATCCGTTCCTGCAATTTCAACAACGCCGCCCGTTGCTTTATCTAACGTTGAAATTACATTTAATAATGTCGTTTTACCAGAACCAGATGGTCCCATAATTCCAACAAACTCGCCCTCTTGAATTGAGAATGACACACCTTTTAACGCGTGTGATTGGTTCTCACCTTTTTTACCGTACACTTTTTGAACGTTTTTTACGTCTACAACTGGTTTCGTCATATATATCCTCCTACGCTTGTTTTTCCATTACCTATTTTGCGCTTTTTAGAGGCGAACTGCTATTTGTTAACATTACATTTACCTTACACTTTTGTAATATAAAGAAGGTGGGCGTGTAAGTTTGGCTTTTACTACTTTGAATATTAGTGACATATTGAATCGGTAAATGAAATTATACCGGCGATTTTTCAAATATATCGGCGCAACTACAAAAGCTGAAAATAAAAATAGGCTGCTCCACAAAAAAGGAACAGCCCACTTCTCTCTTTATTTCTTTAAAGGTGTTACCGTCCAATACGTAACAACTCGCCAAATCCATTCTAATGGACCCATTTTAAAGATTTTCATCCAAATTACACTAAACACAATTTGAATTGCATAAATTGCGATACATACATATAACGTTTGCATGTATGTCAAGTTTCCTGCAAAGTTAAATACGCTACCGGCAATTAAAATCATTGCAGTTTGTCCAATATAATTCGTTAACGCCATACGACCGTAGTATTTCAGTGGCGCTAACAATGTTTGAACTGGTTTTAATTGAAGTAATAAAATTAATGCTCCGACATAGAAAGCTGAAATGACTGGTCCAACTGTAATACCAATTTTTAGAAACTGGCTTGCAGCATCCATTGTTCCGTCTTCATTCATCAATATCATATTTACAAATGGGCCAGCAGGCACGTGTCCATATTGATACCATACAGCTGCCACACTTAAAACAAACATAATGCCTGTAAAAATAGCGACTTGCTTTATGTTTTTTGAAAGATTTTCAAATACACGATATTGTCCTGCAGCAAGACCTAATAAAATTAAACCAAGTGGTAATAGTTCTTTAACACCCATTACACTACAGGCTATTGTCAAAATAAGACCAATTACTAAGTTCACTTGTTTTTTCGCTTTATAAAACGGTAAAACGATTAATCCGCAAATTGCATATAACGTTAACGCTTCTCCAGGCTGAAACATGTAATGAATCAAACCAAAAATAAATAATGCAACTACGCGGCGGAAAAATAGAACATATCCATTTTTCCCTTTCGCAATCGCTCTTGAAATAAAGATATAGAATCCCACTCCAAATAAGAATGAGAAGATTGAGAAGAAACGCCCTTCTACAAATAAGTATAAAAATCTTTGATAGCTAGCATCCACTGTGCTAGGATCTGGAATTTTAATGTTAAGTAGTGCGAGAATATTTACTAAAATAATCCCTAGTAGTGCAAAGCCACGAATGTAATCTAACTCATCAATTCGCTTGTTTATAATATTGTTCCCCATAAAGCAACTCCTTGTATAAAACTTAATCCTTTCTTACTCTACTGGAGAAAGCTGCTCACAACTATCGACAAACCTTACAGGAATCTTACATTATTGTCATATAGCAAAATAAAACCAGGTCATATTGCGACCTGGTCTACTCTGATTGTTTCGATTTTTGAGGTTGTCCTTTTTTACTATTACGCTGTTTTACTTGAACAATCGGATCAAGTTCATTCGAAAACTCAGCGTTATGTCCATTTTGCGTTTTTTGTTCTGGGTTATTTTGATCTGAACGTTTCGCCATTACATTCACTCCTTATTAGTGCGGTGTAATAATCATTTGATGTTGCAATTGGCGAATTGCCATACGTGCTCTATTTAATTGCTCACGTTGCTCATCATTTGCATGTTGTTGCATCGTTTGTAAATCGTTATACGCTTGTTCTAATTGTAACTGCGCATCCGAATACTCCATCGTATTATAATGCTCTTGTCTCATACCTTGGTCTAATTGTTCTTTCGCATATTCCACCGCTTGTTCCGCTTGTGTAATATACGATTCAAGTGATTGACGCTCTGCCATAATTGTCCCTCCTTGCTTCAATTCCCCTTTAGTGTGTCCCTTCCATCTGAACCTTATGAGTATGTTATAATGGATTTTGTTTCATTTTGACTCGGCTTAGGAGGGAAAGTAATGAAGGTTCAAAACCCTTTTCCATATACAAACGACAATAAACGTTATCATACATGGAATTATCATTTACGAAATGAATTTGGTGAAAAAATCTTTAAAGTTTCATTAGATGCTGGCTTTGATTGCCCGAACCGTGACGGTACAGTTGCTTATGGCGGTTGTACATTTTGCAGTGCTGCTGGATCTGGTGACTTCGCTGGCGATCGCCGCGATGATGTTATAACGCAATATCATGAAATGAAAGAAAAAATGCGCTCAAAGTGGAAAGATGGAAAATGTATCGCTTATTTCCAGGCGTACACAAATACACATGCACCACTTGAAGTGTTAAAAGAAAAATTCGAACCGCTTCTAGCAGAAAAAGACGTTGTCGGTCTTTCTATTGCGACTCGTCCAGATTGTTTACCGGACGATGTCGTTGAATATTTAGCGGACTTAAATAAACGCACTTACCTTTGGGTTGAACTCGGACTACAAACCGTCCATGAACGTACTGCAAATCTTATTAATCGTGCTCACGATTATCCTTCTTACGTTGAAGGTGTAAATAAATTACGTAAGCACGGCATTAAAGTTTGTTCTCATATTATTAACGGCCTTCCACTTGAAGATTACGACATGATGATGGAAACAGCTCGTGAAGTAGCGAAGCTTGATGTACAAGGAATTAAAATCCACTTACTTCACTTATTAAAAGGAACGCCAATGGTGAAGCAATATGAAAAAGGACAACTCGAGTTCCTTTCTCTTGAGGATTACGTAAGTCTCGTTGTTGACCAACTTGAAATGATTCCAGAAGACGTAATTGTGCACCGCATCACAGGTGACGGTCCGCCTGATTTAATGATTGGTCCAATGTGGAGCTTAAATAAATGGGAAGTATTAAATTCCATTGATGCAGAATTTGTACGCCGCGGAAGCTGGCAAGGAAAATATGCAAATGAGGAGAAACAAAAATGAAATTAGAACGTGTATTATCGTTTGCTCGCACTCTCTTGCAAACAGCAGTAAAAGAAGGCGATTACGCTGTAGATGCAACTTTAGGAAACGGCCATGACACTTGCTTCCTAGCTGAAATCGTTGGAGATAACGGAAAAGTATTTGGATTTGATATTCAAAAAGAGGCAATCGAAAGCTCAACAACTCGTCTAAAAGAAAAAGAACTTTTCGAACGTACTGTTTTAGTTCACGATAGTCACGATACACTTCTATCCATATTACCAGAAGATGCAAAAGGAAAAGTAACAGGCGCGATTTTCAACTTAGGTTACCTTCCAGGCGGAGACAAGCATATCGTCACAAAACCGAACTCAACAATCTCGGCGATTGAGCAATTATTAGACGTAATGGCGCCTGAAGGTATCATCGTCCTTGTTATTTACCACGGACACCCAGAAGGACAAGTAGAACGCGACGCTGTTCTCAAATTTGCCGAAGAATTAGACCAAAAACAAGCACACGTACTGCGCTACGGCTTTATTAACCAGCAAAATAACCCGCCATTTATTGTGGCGATTGAGAAGCGATAAAGTGAAACTTTAATCAGTGGGGGCATCCCCACTGATTATTAGTTGAACCAATCGGGCATTTATGGGCAGTTTATCTCCCACCTAACCTCTTTGCTCCAGGCGAATTTTAAGGTGGGAGTTTTACTGCCCGTTAATGCGGGGTAATATATCAACGATTTTTCAATTATATCTATCGTAACTCGGGATATATCAACGATTTTTTCGATATATCTATCATAACTTACAATATATCAACGATTTCTCGGATATATCGATTGTTCGACAAAACATAACAAAAAAAGACGTGCACTCATTGCACGTCTTTTTGTCATTCTCCTATATAATGGATGTAAACATTCTTAAAGGAGACGAAATAATGATCGGAATACTAGCAGGAATGGGACCAAAATCAACTGGGCCATTCGTCGATACAGTTGTAGCAAGGTGCCAAACAATATACGGAGCAAAGTATGATATGGACTTTCCTCATATGATGATCTATTCGTGCCCAACACCGTTTTACATGGATCGCCCTATTGATCACGAAGCGATGAAAAAAGCAATTATTGAAGGAGCACAAAAACTTGAAAGTACTGGCGCAAGCTTTATCGCTATGCCGTGCAATACGGCGCATCTTTATTTTGAAGAATTACAGCGTTCGCTTTCTATCCCGATTTTAAATATAGTCGATGAAACGTTACAATCAATTCCTGAAAATACAAAAAGAGTCGCTCTTCTCGCAACAGAAGCAACTGTTCAAGCCGGTATTTATCAAGACGGGATTGCAAAACGGAATATAGAATACATTCATTATGAAAAATGGCAAACGATGATTAATCAAATTATTACGTATATTAAAAGCGGGAAAGTTGAAAAAGCTCGCAAATTATGGAGCGTGCTCGTTGTGCAGTTGAAGGATGAAGTAGATACCGTAATTATCGCATGCACCGATTTGAATGTGGTGGCGAGTGAGGATTTTGTTGATTCCTCTCAATGTCTTGCTAATGCGGTTGTTAGGATGTATCTATCAAATACAAAGAAATCTTCATAAACATAGAAAACATCCCTTTTGAAATGTGTTTTATGTTTTATGAAAATCATCCTAAAAACTTTTAACTTTCTTCACAATTCTTTCAAAGTAATCACACTTAATCTCGCTATATTAAATAAGTAGTTATTCATATAGGGAAGGTTAGGGGAATTGAAAGTATGAAAGTAAATCGTTCGCTTCATTACATTTTTTGGCGTTGGCATTTTTATGCTGGGCTTTTTATTACGCCGCTTCTTATTACGTTGTCACTGAGCGGAATTGGGTATTTATTTCGGGAGGAAGTTGAAGATTTCATCTATAAAGATTTATATTTTGGGAAGAGTGCTCAAACAGAATCTATTTCGATGTCTGATTCTATTTCCTTAACAGAGAAAAAATATCCACATTATAGCGTGGCGAAAATTAGTGAGTTTAATGGGGATTATAATACGAGACTTACAATTGCAAATGAGTATACTGGGCAACAAAAATATGTGTATTTAGACAGCAATAATCAAATTGTTGGGGATCAAAATGCAAGTGAAACGTTTGCCAATATAATGAGGGAATTACATAGTTCTCTTTTAGTTGGTGGCACTGTCGTAAACTATACTGTAGAACTCGCGGCATGCTGGACAATCTTTTTAATCGTAACCGGATTGTACATGAGTATACGACAATTCAAAAACACACCATCATCCAATAAGCGAGAAAAAGCAAAAAGACGTCATTCTATTATCGGTATTATATTTACAATTCCTCTCTTTCTGCTAGTCGCATCTGGATTGCCATGGTCAGGATTTATGGGGAACCAAATTTATAAAATCGCATCGTCAAATGAATTACTCGGATATCCAAAATTGTACATGGCTCCGCCTGAATCAAAGGTAAAAGAATTGCCGTGGGCAACAAGAAAAGAAGCTCCGCCTGAATCAAATTCAAATGAACCGAAAGCAATTTCTGTCGATGAATTACAAAAAGGAATTGAAATAAAGAAGCCATATGTTATTTCACTACCAGCTGATCCGAAAGGTGTATTCACTGTTTCGAAATCGAGCGGTTCTGGTATTACAGGTATGCATGTTGCACCAAATGAAGAGATAACAGCTTACTTTGACCAATATAGCGGGGAGCTCATTTCAAAAACGGACTATCGTGATTATGGATTACTTGCACAATGGTTCACTTACGGTATCCCGCTTCATGAAGGACATTTATTCGGATGGCCAAATAAAATATTATGCTTACTAACGACATTATCTCTACTACTTCTCATTTATTACGGAATAAAAATGTGGTTAGCAAGAAAGCCGAAAGGAAAATTAGCAGCACCTCCAAAACAAAGAGATAAGAAAAGTATATTCGTTTTCTTTATCATGATGGTAATACTAGGCGCTGTCATGCCTTTATTTGGACTATCTGTTTTAGTTATTTTTGCAATTGAACTTCTTATATATGTATTTTCAAAAATACGATCATAATGAAAAAGCATTTGTACCATCGTGTACAAATGCTTTTTATTTACTGTTCTCTTTTTTTCTACCACTTATTAAAAAAACAATATCTACTATAATAATCAATGCAATGATAATTTGAGCTACATAATCCATCGTTGTAGGACCGCCGGTTTTATTCATCATCATATACCTTCCAGTTACAAATGAAATGGAAAGTAGCACAAGTAATGTTACTTCAATATTGTCATATAGCTTTTGAAACAATCGCTTCATTTCCACCACCATCTTTACCATATTATAACAAAAAAACCACTCTACATGAGTGGTTTTCTTCATCACTGCGCTGTTTTCTTTCGGTACATCTTCCCGTTCCAATAGAAGAATCGTGAAGTGAGGCCTCCGTACTTTACAATGCGCCGTGCCATTTTGTGCATATTCTTTTGTGCTGATACTTTTTGATCTGATAAATAAATACCAAGTAATCCTCGGCTTATAAGGCGATGAAACTTCGCATGAGGCAAATCACCAATGCTCTTCTCCGCTTCTTCTACAAAGTGTTTCATCCGATCTAATATCGCTTGCTCGTTTTCATAATAACTACAGAAATTCAAATCTCCGCCTATACGGTCTTCTTCTTGATCAATGAAATAATCAAGTAAGATATGAAGTCCTTGTACGTAAGGGAAGTACCCTTGTCTAATTTTCGCAATATCTTCATCATGTAATTCATCATGAAATGCATATGCTACAAGACAGAAAATTCCAAGTGTAGAACCGGCACATGCTGAAAATTCAAACCAACTCATCTCAGGTAAGTTTTCTTTATGTGCTTCAAACCAATTTTTCAGGCGCGGCTCTCTTTCTTCTAATTTCACGTGTTTATGAATTTGCAAATCACAATAATAACAAGCAAGTTCATGAAGAACAGGAGCAATTTTGTCATAGTGCTTCGTTTTCTTTAAAACATCTTGGCATGTTTCAACAAGTTCATCTAAATAACCACCATCATCTTGATCATCACGATAACGATAATAATTACCGCCACCTTCTACTTCAGGTGATAATGCCATTAACATCGATTCATGCAGTGCGGCAAAATCATTTGGATCAAGTGATGTACTGCGATCACATAAATTATCTAAATAGTCGCTGATCGTTTGATACGCTACGATAAAACGAATACATTCTTCTCGGTGTTCATTTGCTAGCAGAGCTAAAATGCCACCGCCCTCACAATGAAACGTTTTATGCTCAATACTTGCGATTGCCTGACTATGAAGCTCATCATTCGGAATATGGTAGGCACGCTCTTTCCACATCGCTAGCTCATGGTGTACAACCGGAAACACATCACGGTATACTTTCGCCATGAGCGTTATGGGATTACTCGGTACGTTCACTTCTTCCTTCATCTCCTCTATTAAATGTACAAATAATGATTTATTTGTTTGTTTTTACTATATTATTGACATGCATTTCAGTAAATGACTGAATATAACTCAAAATTTCATCACGCTCATACTCATTTAATAACTCGTGATAACAATTCGGCCATTCTTTAAAAGCCTTATCACTTATTTTAACATTATCAAACCAAGTGCGGACACGTGTTTTATCTACAAGTTTATCCTCACAAGCTTGCATTAGCAAGAGCGGAACATCTGGAAAATCATCTATTTTTTTATGAGCAATTTCGATAGACTTAATCAATTCACTATACCAACGTACTGATACTTTGCGCAAGAACAAAGAATCATTCTCCATTGCATCTCTCACCTCGTGGTTACGTGTTGACATTTCCACCGTAAGATTCGTTGCAAATTGCAATTTTGGAGCCACAACATTTAATATTTTTGAAGCAAATTGAAGCGGAGCAGAGGGTCCAGTCACTACCCCTAAACAAGGCGAACTCAAAATAATACCCTCTACATCTTCTCTCTTCGTTTCTTGCATCATACGAATGACAATAAGACCACCCATACTATGACCGAATAGAAAAATAGGTAACCTATACTTTCTTGCTTCTTTCACCCATAGTTTAACTTCCTCTATGTATTCATCAAATGAATCAATATGTCCTCTATTTCTTGAAGTCGTTCCATGTGACGGAAGATCCCCCATCACGACGTGGTAGCCGATATGATTCCACATTTCCGCAACGGCTTCGTAACGTCCGTGATATTCCATTGCGCCGTGCACAATAACAATGACAGCCTTTGCTTCCTCCGCTTCATAATTCCACATACGGCTCTCCTCCATTTCACTCTTTCTCATAATTTGATACACTAAAACTAGTCTCTAGGAAAGGAAGACTTTACATGATATATCCTTACAAAGAAAAAAAACCGAAAATTGCGAGTAGTGCTTTTATCGCTGACTATGTTACGATTACAGGCGATGTTTACGTTGGCGAGGAATCAAGTATTTGGTTTAATACAGTCATCCGTGGTGATGTGTCACCAACGATCATTGGAGACCGAGTAAATGTACAAGACCAATGTACACTCCACCAAAGCCCTCAGTATCCTCTTATCTTAGAAGATGATGTTACAGTTGGGCATCAAGTTATTTTACATAGTTGTCATATTAAAAAAGATGCTTTAATTGGAATGGGATCCATTATATTAGATGGTGCTGAAATTGGCGAAGGAGCTTTTATCGGCGCTGGAAGCCTCGTTTCACAAGGAAAGAAAATTCCACCAAACACGTTAGCTTTCGGTCGTCCCGCGAAAGTCATTCGTGAATTAACAGCAGAAGACCGTAAAGATATGGAGCGTATTCGCACGCAATACGTTGAAAAAGGTCAATATTATAAATCATTACAGAAGTAAATTTCCGCTGCCATAAGATTGGCAGCTTTTTTTATATAAAAACTAACTTTTTCTTTACAAAACATTATTACTCCCTCAACAAAATCTTATTAAAATAAAAGCTAATATCTCCATATATATGTAAACGAGGGAGGAGAATTTTCATGAAGGTCAGTGGATTATATAAAATAGAATGTTACATTTTCAAAGGAATTAATCGCTACTTTGATCAAAAAACATTAAATATCTTTTTCAGCAATATTACTCATATCGGTGGCGCGACTTTCTCCATCGCACTCACACTTTTCTTTTTAATTTTTGCAAAAGGTACTTTACATCAGGCAGCAATTGCAACTGCTATTTCTTTAGCAATTAGCCATATTCCTGTACAAATATTAAAAAGATGGTATCCACGAAAACGTCCTTATTTAACAATTCAGGATGCAAAATATCCAGTCCATCCATTAAAAGACCACTCTTTCCCGTCTGGTCATACAACAGCCGTTTTCTCTGTCTTCATTCCATTTATTTGCTATAATCCAAGCTTACTTGCTTTCCTATTACCGTTAGCATTATGCGTCGGTATTTCACGTATTTATTTAGGACTTCACTATCCGTCAGATGTATTCGTCGGTATGTGCCTTGGCACTTGCTCTGGCATCATCTCTTTTTATCAATTCATCCCACTTTTCACATAAAGGAGTGATATGATGAGAGTCGCCATTTTTACCGATACTTTTACGCCACAAGTTAACGGGGTTGCGAAAACGTTAGAGCGATTAACACGATATTTTCAGAAAGAACAGATCGCCTATTCTGTTTTCGCCCCTCAGCATACAGCTGAAGATAATTTTGTAGCGAATGTGAATAAGATGAGAAGTATCCCGTTAACAATATTATATCCAGAATGTCGTTTTTCTTTTCCTACTCCGCGTATTAAACGGGAACTACTTTCCTTTAAACCTGACATTATTCACATTGCCACACCTTTCAACATGGGACTTTGTGGATTGTATTATGCAAAAAAGTTAAACATCCCAGTTGTCGGTTCTTATCATACTGATTTCGATGCCTATTTACGTTATTACAAAATCGAATTCCTCTCCAATATGCTTTGGAACTATTTAAAATGGTTTCATAGTCATATGCAAAAAAATTTTGTACCTTCCTTTGAAACATTACATCAATTAAAAAATAAAGGCTTTCAGACCCTCTCTATATGGGGACGTGGTGTAGATTGCACACTCTTTCATCCAGCTTACAATACAGACCTATTCCGAAAAAAATATAATATTACAGCGAAGTATGTCCTTTCCTATGTTGGACGAATTGCTCCTGAAAAAGATATTGATACGCTGCAACACCTTATCATTAAAACAGCACATACTCGAAACGATATTCATTGGCTCATCGCAGGAGACGGTCCTCTAGCAACAAGTTTACGTGAAGCTGTTCCGAAAACAAATATCACTTTTACTGGCTATTTACAAGGCGGGGATTTAGCTGAAGCATATGCTTGTTCTAACATAATGGTGTTTCCATCAGCTACTGAAACATTCGGAAATGTCGTACTTGAATCACTCGCATGCGGTACACCTGTTATTGGTGCAAATAGTGGCGGGGTTAAAAATATTATTACAGATGGAAAAACGGGAGTTCTTTGTCCGCCTAAAAATGAAGATGCATTTCTATCATCCATTTATTTTTTATTACAAAATGAAGAAAAACTTGAGCAGATGGGAATAGCAGCTTCCTCTTTTGCGAAATCAAAGAGCTGGGATGAGATCTTTCGTGGCTTGCTTAACCAATATGAAGAAGTCCTTCAGCATAACGCATCAGAGTTGCTTGCTTAAATAGAAAAACTCCCTTCAAAAAAACGAAGGGAGTTTATTACATGGTCATAAATTTTAGTTTAATAAATGATACATAAGGTTAAGCATTGTTTTATTTCTATATTAATTATATCAAAAATAAACATAACTAAACAGACTTGTAATAAAAACCCATAAAAATTAATATATGGTTATACAGTATTTTAACTGTATAATGATTTTAAGAATTCCCCTTAAAATCAACTTACTCACATACCTTTATACAGCAATTGTTCCCCAATTCTGTATATCAAAAAAACCTTTCATTCATTTGAAAGGTCTTTTTGAGCCTGCACATATTCTTCTTTCGTATTTACATTTATAAACCAATCCGCATTCGCTTGTACATCTTCTCCAGAAACATACTTCACATTACATTGTGATAAAAGCTGCCCCATACTTCTTTTTTCTTCCTGAAGTAAAGCATAAATCTTTTCTTTCACGCGGTTATGATACGCCGCAAGTAGCGGTTGTTTTCTTCCATTAATAATAGGTACAACCGCATCATATTCATTGTTCGTTTGCTCTAGTAAAATGGTAAACCATTCATGCGACACGTTTGGTGCATCGCAAGGCATAATAGCGTACCAATCTGCTTCTATGTATTCCATTCCTGATACAATGCCGGCCAGCGGTCCATTCCCTTTATAGTGCGGAATGTCTTCTATAACAGGTACTTGTACGAATTGCTCTACTCGCTCTTTTATATCAGTATGGCTAATTACTACAATGTCTTGCAAAGTATTTCCCATCACTTTCACAATATGCTCAACAAAAGTAGTTCCCTTCCAAATTGCTAACGCTTTCGGCTCACCGAATCTACTCGACATACCACCTGCTAATACAATTCCAGCATACTTACTCATTGGCGATGCAGCTCAAATGTAATATGACCTAATTCCGGTAAAATTAATTTATTCATCGCAAGGCGAACCGCTCCGCTAGACCCTGGCATCGAGAAGACTACTTTGCGCCCAATTGTACCACCAATCGCTCTACTTAACATTGCGCTGCTTCCGATATCTTCTAAATAACTAATCATACGGAACAGCTCACCAAATCCAACAATTTCTTTATCTAATAACGCTGATACTGCTTCAATTGTGACATCGCGTTTCGTAATACCAGTACCGCCATTTGTTAATACAACATCTACATCTTCCTTATGATAACCAGCTAACACTGCTTGCTGAATACTTTCTTTATCATCTTTTACAATTTCATAAGAAGTTACTTTATGTCCCGCTTCTTTTAACAATTCATGTAATAGTTGTCCGCTCTTATCTGTTTCTTCCGTACGTGTATCGGAAATCGTCACGATCTTGCAACGCACTTCTTTTGGAGCTTGTTTTTTATGTTCAGTTACACTCATTTTTTATCTTTCCTTTCTTAAAGACTTTTCTTCATTTTATCATACATACCTTTACACAATTATGTATGAAGCCAATCATGCGCCATGATACAATATAAGTATACTAACCCACAAAAAGGAAAGTGCCCTTTCTTATACTCCTAGACTACATATCTTTAGCTACTCTTTATATTTTCTACATAATAGAATTCAATTTTAAAACTTGTACTAAAAAATAAATTGGAGGTCTACATAGTATGGAACTTTATAAAAAATTAACAACAACATTTATCCTCTTATTCATCGCTTCAATCACTGTCGGCTTTTCCTTAAAAGGCGCAATTCCATACGCTACATTAGTAAGCATTATATTCGCGACACTATTTTTACTAAGTAGTGCCTTTTGCGCAGGTAAAGCACGTCAAATGAAAGGTTGATTACATATGTTCCAGAAGAAATCAATCCTTTGTAAATCATGTGAAAAGGAAATACAAAAGGAGGACTTACATTGTTTGAATCAAACCGTATCCAGTTACGAAAGTTTTCCGAAGATGATATTCTAACATATTATAAATGGCATAATGATATAGACGTTATGAGTTCAACTACGCTCACTCTTGATAAATATTCCCTTCAAGACACAGAAAAACTTTGCCAGCAATTTATTCATTCTTCGGACTCTAAGAGCTATATCATTGAAGAAAAATCTACGCATCTTTCAATTGGTATTACTTCTTTAATTCATATTGATTCGTATAACCGAAACGCTGAATGTATTATTGATATTGGTAACAAGGATTACTGGGGGCAAGGTTATGGGAAGGAAGCTTTCACCTTATTATTGGATTATGCATTTTTAGAATTAAATTTACATCGCCTTTCTTTACGAGTATTTTCTTTTAACGATAGAGCAATTAAATTATATAAATCACTCGGTTTTCAACATGAAGGAACTTGTAAAGAAGCTATATTCCGCAATGGCAATTGGCATGACATTGAACTCTTCGCTTTATTCCAACGTAATTATAAATAAAAAAAGCTTTGCGCTCACCGCGCAAAGCTTTTTTTCATATATTATAGACCAGCTTGCTCTTTTAAAGCTGCTGCTTTGTCTGTACGTTCCCATGATAGATCTACATCAGTACGTCCGAAGTGGCCGTAAGCTGCTGTTTGTTTGTAAATTGGGCGACGTAAGTCTAGCATTTTAATAATACCAGCTGGGCGAAGATCGAAGTTGTTACGAACTAGCTCTACTAGTACGTCTTCAGATACTTTACCAGTGCCGAATGTATCAACTGAAATTGATACTGGTTGTGCTACACCGATTGCGTATGCAAGTTGTACTTCTGCTTTTTCAGCAAGACCAGCTGCTACGATGTTTTTCGCAACATAACGAGCTGCATATGCTGCAGAACGGTCAACTTTCGTTGCATCTTTACCAGAGAATGCACCGCCACCGTGGCGAGCGTATCCACCGTAAGTATCAACGATGATTTTACGTCCTGTTAAACCAGCATCACCTTGTGGTCCACCAATTACGAAGCGGCCAGTTGGATTAATGAAGAATTTCGTTTCTCCATCCATTAATTCTGCTGGTACTACAGCTTTAATTACGTGCTCTTTTAAGTCGCGATCGATTTCTTCCCATGTAACATCTGGGTGATGTTGTGTAGAAATTACGATAGTATCAACACGTACTGGTTTACCATTTTCATCATACTCAACTGTAACTTGCGTTTTTCCATCCGGACGTAAGTATGATAATGTATCATCTTTACGTACTTCAGTTAAACGGCGAGCTAATTTGTGAGCAAGCGAGATTGGAAGTGGCATTAACTCTTGTGTTTCATTACATGCGAAACCAAACATTAAACCTTGGTCTCCTGCACCAATTGCCTCAATCTCAGCGTCAGTCATTTGACCTTCGCGTGCTTCTAGCGCTTGGTCAACACCCATAGCGATGTCAGCAGATTGCTCATCGATAGATGTTAAAACTGCACAAGTTTCTGCATCGAATCCGTATTTTGCGCGTGTGTAACCAATGCCTTGAATTGTTTCACGAACGATTTTTGGAATATCTACGTAAGTAGAAGTCGTAATTTCCCCCGCTACCAATACTAAACCAGTTGTTACAGTTGTTTCACAAGCTACACGTGCATTTGCGTCTTTTGATAAGATCGCATCTAAAATTGAATCAGAAATTTGGTCACAAATTTTATCTGGATGTCCTTCAGTTACAGACTCAGATGTGAACAGATGACGTTTTTTTGTCATGTGGTAAACCTCCCTACAGTAATTGTATATATTGTACGGAACTCATCCTTAATTTGCCACAAACTGCGACATACATTTATTCTCCCACACAAGCATACAGAAAAACCTTTCCTACTTTACATAGAGGAAAGGTTTAATTTGCTACTTGCATACTGCTTTTTGCCCTTCGCTCTTATCGTTCGAGACCTGTAGCCTCGCACAGGTTTTAGCACCTATTCACCTGTATTTACCACTACAAGTGAGGTTGCTGGGCTTCATCGGGCCTGTCCCTCCGCCAGCTCGGGATAAGAGAGTATCCGTCCCAACCTATACTAAAGAAATGATATTCATTTGTCAATTAATATTCACATTTTCCTGAAAGTTTTTCTCAATACGCCTGAAATGAAATATTAATAGGGAAATAATGCATTCACACAAACAAAAAGAAATAAATAGTATACATTATTTATATAATTGTGTTATACTCTTGTTGGGGATTACGAGAAATATTTCATTAAATGAAAAGGATGGTATATAAATATGAGTACTGTGAATGTCCAAATTGGTTTACACGAATTATTGAACGGAAGCAATGCACAGATTCAACTAAGTGTTCCGCAATTAGTGGAAAAAGTATTAATGCGAAATGAAGGGAAATTAACTTCTACTGGTGCCGTTTCTGCTTCAACTGGAAAATATACAGGACGTTCTCCTAAAGATAAATTTATTGTGAAAGAAGCATCGGTTGCTGACAAAATTGCTTGGGGAGCTGTGAACCAACCGATTTCTGAAGAACATTTTAATAAATTATATACTAAAGTTTTAGAATACTTAAAAGAAAAAGAAGAGTTATTCGTCTTCAAAGGATTTGCAGGCGCTGACCGCAATTACCGCCTACCAATTCAAGTTATTAACGAATATGCATGGCACAATTTATTTGTACATCAATTATTCATTCGTCCAACTGAAGAAGAATTAACAACTCATGAATCAGAGTTCACAATTGTTTCTGCACCGAATTTCAAAGCTGATCCAGCTGTTGACGGTACAAACTCTGAAGCATTCATTATGGTTTCATTCGAAAAACGTATCGTACTAATTGGTGGTACAGAATACGCTGGAGAAATGAAAAAATCAATCTTCTCTATTATGAACTTCTTATTACCTGAACAAGATATTCTTTCTATGCATTGCTCTGCAAACGTAGGTGAAGAAGGCGACGTAGCACTATTCTTCGGTTTATCTGGAACAGGTAAAACAACATTATCTGCTGATCCAAACCGTAAACTAATCGGTGATGATGAGCACGGTTGGTCTGATAACGGTGTATTCAATATTGAAGGCGGTTGCTACGCGAAATGTGTAAACCTTTCTCACGAGAAAGAACCACAAATTTTCGATGCAATCACATTTGGATCTGTTTTAGAAAACGTTATCATTAATGACCAAACACGTATCGCCGACTACAACGATACTACTTTAACAGAAAATACTCGTGCTGCATACCCTATGCATGCGATCGACAATATCGTACTGCCAAGTGTTGCTGGACACCCAAATACAATTATTTTCTTAACTGCTGATGCATCTGGCGTATTGCCTCCAATCAGTAAGTTATCAAAAGAGCAAGCTATGTATCATTTCTTAAGTGGTTACACTAGTAAACTAGCAGGAACAGAGCGCGGCGTTACTTCTCCGCAAGCTACATTCTCAACTTGCTTCGGTTCACCATTCTTACCACTTGATGCATCTCGCTATGCTGAAATGCTTGGTGAAAAAATCGAGAAACACGATGCGAAAGTATTCTTAGTAAACACTGGCTGGACTGGTGGCGAATACGGCGTTGGTAAACGTATGAACTTAGGTTACACTCGTGCAATGATTCAAGCTGCATTAAACGGTGAACTTGCAAAAACTGAAACAGCTAAACATGATATCTTCGGTCTTGAAGTTCCACTTCACGTACCAGGTGTACCTGACGAAGTGTTAATGCCTGAACAAACTTGGGCTGATAAAGCTGCTTACAAAGCAAAAGCAATCGAACTTGCAAATGAATTCAAAGCTAACTTCAAAAAGTTCGACAGCGTATCTGAAGACATTATTAACTTAGGCGGTCCAATCGCTTAAATTAAAACTTTCTGTTGGAATAACCCTTTACTCATATGAATAAGTGTCGTGTAACCGTAAAGTTTCGCGTACTCACCGACAAAACCCAATGCGGCTTAACGGTTACACACACTTACATAAAAAAGAAGCTTACGTGAAAACGTAAGCTTCTTTCTATATCTTATATAAAGTGAAACGCTAATCTCTTCATCTGTGACCTAGATTATAAAATTACAGCTTCGAATATATACATTATATCCCTACTCACTACATCTCTCGGGTTTCACATCGTATGGGGCTAAAAAAGGCCCTGACCGCTTCTATTCGTGACTGGATCATCTATTCCATCTAAAAAGAAGTCTTTTATCTTTTTAGCTCTTTGTTAGTTCTTTCTCATCTTTCATGCTATAGTAACCTAAGTTCACAACGATTAAAAAATAACCGCCCATAATCCCTACTGCAAATGCCCACATCACCATATGGTGCTCAATTTCGTACATAATAATAGCGCCCAAAATAGCAGCCGCAAAACGATTAAACATACCAAGCGTCGGTGCTTTCGTTTTCTTTACGATACTATCTCCAAGCTTCTCAATTCTTCTCCCTAAAAGCCAAACGCAATACATACTTACGATAAGTCCAATTCCTGCACCTAAAAAATGTGCTGAAAACGGTGTTAACATCCAACCTAGTAACAAAATACCTAGTATATAATACGATTGGATTTTAAATGATCTTAGTGACATACTAATCATGCTGTACCTCTCTTCATTCGTTCTTATCTATCCACCAAAAAATTTCTTTCAAATTCATATTCCTTACATTCATTTCATTCAAATTAAAAACAACATAAACAGTATGTTTATGTTGTTTAAATGTTTTTAGAAAATAATATTATACAAGATTTCAAACATCATATTCTCATATTTTGTGACGGTTTTTCAAACTTTTTTCGTCCATTTATGAAAAAAATGATATCAATCTATGAACATACGGATATGATGTAATAAGCACACAAATAAAGGGGGCGTCTAATGATTTATTTTTTAATGGCTCTCATTCACCTCATTATCCCTGCACTTATTGGACTTTCATTGTATTGGTACACGAAAAATCATAGCATTTTTTACGCTGTCCTCGGTGTTCTTCTTCCAGGTATTATTCTTATTACACTCTTCCGTATTCCATTTTTAAACTTAATTCCACTTATTACTGCTATCTTGTTTCTCATCTTCTTACCAAAAATAAAAAAATAGGAAAGCAGATCATAGGTGATCTGTTTTCCTATTTTGATATAGGTTCCTCTGCAATAGAATGAACTTTTACTTTCTCCGATTTCACAAACCATAGACCGACAAAAATGATAATTCCACCGATGATTTGTTGAAACGATACATATTCATTTGCCCAGACAGCTGCAAATAGAACCGCTACAAGCGGCGTTATATACATATATACCATCGTATGTGACGCCCCAATTTTTTGAACACCAACATACCACATTACTAGACCAAATACTGTTACAAAGAAAATAGAATATAGTAAAGCAAATAGTGTCATTCCGTGAGTAATGTGAAATGGCATGACAAACACATGTGGACCACTTAACAATAATAGCGGAATCGCACCCACTAATGCAGACCATGCAGTAACACGTAATGCTGAATATTTTTTAATTAATGGTCCTGCTAAAACAGGATAAAGCCCCCAGCATATTGATGTAATAAGTCCAATTCCATTGCCATAAAAAGAACTAGTAAGTGAATGTCCTGCTACTAAAACTAAGGCTGCACCAACAAAGGCAGTCATAGAACCGATTAACTTTCGAGAAGAAAACTTTTCTCGTTTCAAGAAAATCGCAAATGCAGTTGTAAAAATAGGTGAAATAGAAATGAGTAAAGAGGCATTTGTAGCGGATGTATATTTGACAGTTTCCATAAATAACGTTTGATACAGTACAATACCTACAACGCTAACGATAATTAATCTAGGTATATCCGTTCGCTCCATATAAACCGACTTTTCAATACAAAAGGTAAGGAGTAACAGAAGCGGTGCCGCCGCCATCATACGAAGTGCAGTAAACTCAATTGCTGTAAATTCTAAAAGTCCATACTTCGCAATTGTATAGTTAATCCCCCAAATAATAACAACACTTAAAATTAATAACTCAATTCCCCATCTCCTCATGCGTATCCCCTCCGCAAAGAAGATTATACAGAAAATTCAATCACATGTACATTTCATTATGTGAAAAAATCTTTTTATTATATGAAACGTTTTGGTAAATGAAATTATATCGGCGCAACTCCATTTATATCGGCGATTTCCCAAATATATCAGCGCAACTCCATTTATATCAGCGATTTTTTCAATATATCGACTTATCGACAATAATAGCGACTTATAAAATAAAAAAAGTGAGTCCAAAATACATTTTGGACTCACCTTTACTATACTCGAACGTGTAATTTCATATTTGGATTATAAAACTGGCTTGGGCTCTTCAACTGAAAAGTTCCTCCACCTTCATGCCAATCAACCGTTAACTTATCGTCCATAAATACAAGCTTTGTACGATCAGCGATAAAATTCATTGTGCTTGATTCAATATCCACATCGCGCTCATCTTTCTCTGCTACAGCTACTAAATCGATGATTCCGCTCATAACACAACCGCAACCTTCATTATCATAAAATAACTTTATATATTTCGCTTCACTTGGAATCGTATCCATAATCTTTTTATATGCTGCTTCTGTTACAGTAACGTACATATGTTAATCTTCATCCTCTCTTCTCTTATCATTCATATATTGTATCATCATTTTTCTTAAAAGTTATATACAGAAAATTAAGACTAATATACAATGTATGTGATAAAGTTTCAGCAATCGAGCTTTTATGAGTAGTTCATGCAGGAGAAAGGATGTTTACTATCTGTGTTCAAACTACAACGATATCCCATGTTATTAGGTGTATTTAGTAGTTTCTTCATTTCTAGCGGAATGCTATTACAGCATGTACTTCCCTATTCTCCTTCTATTAGCTGGATTCTAGGTTTTATTTGTTTCCTATCCGCTTCTTATTTTGCTACGAAGAATCCAAACAACTCATAAAGCAAGAATCATCTTAAGGAGGATTATAAAACATGCCAGCCTTAAAAAAAATAGAGCAATCACTCGATCACTTATTCCAAATTGAAAAATACGGAAAAGATAGTGCCTTTAGTCGATTTATCCCAGCCGTATATGATCCTATCAAATTTCCTTGGCAACAATTTTTCGAAGCAAATTTTGTAGATTTATTTAACGGCCTTATGATGCACGGATCTGAAAATGTAAACAAAGTATTTTTAGCTGTATTCCCTACAGATGACGTTCTTGAAACATTCATTTCACAATCCACACCCGGTGATTTACTCTTTATGCATCATCCCCTTGTAATGGAGTGCGGTGATCCGCTTGGAAGATCAGGCCGCGGTTTCTTACCAATTCCTGAAAAATATTTGCAAGGAATAAAAGAAAAACAACTTTCTATATATACATGTCATGTACCAATGGATTTTCATCAAACACATGGAACGAGTATTTCAATTGCAAAAGCATTAAACGCTACTGTAGTGGACGACTTTGCATATGGAGGTCCAGAACAAGAACCAGTTGGCCTTATTTGTGAAATAGATGAAACATCAACAGAAGCACTCCAAAAACATCTAAAACAACTCTTCCAGATTCCTTACACAGACTTCGAAGGTAAACGACATGATTCCATCAAAAAAATCGCAATTATCGCTGGATGTGGCGATGTCGTATCTTTAATGAAGGAAGCAGAAGAAAAAGGTGCTGAAGCATATATTACAGGAGAAATCCATTGCCATATCGATAATGATTACGGCAGACATAAATACTCGCTCATTATGGATTATGTAAAAGAAACGAATATGTCTCTGATTGGTGTGTCACACTCTGCCTCTGAATATTTAGTGAAAGAGACATTGATGTATGATTGGTTTAAAGAGAATTTTGATGTGGATGTTATTTTACTTCCTCAGGAAAAATGGTGGCTCTAACACTACTTAATTCTCCTCCCGCTATCTTTTGAAATCTAGACACAAAAGACGATCTGCCACACAAAATTATAGAATTCATAATATATATATTAGTTCTATTTTAAAAACTAGATTTTGAAAATATAGAAAGGAGAACATATATGTACCCACGTAATTTTTTTAGTTGCGATGGCAGACGCAACAGCGGTTCTAACGGAAATACTGGACCCACGGGGAACACCGGACCCACGGGGAACACCGGACCTACGGGGAACACCGGACCTACGGGGAACACCGGACCCACGGGGAACACTGGACCCACGGGGAACACTGGACCCACGGGGAACACTGGACCCACGGGGAACACCGGACCTACGGGTAATGCTGGACCTTCCGGAGCTGGTTTCCAAAGTACTACCACCTTTAGTCTAGCAGCGGCTCCCAACTATAAAAAAGGACAAGTTGTCACTTATACGGGCAGTGGCTATGTTGTAAAAAAAGATGCACCTCAAGGGTTTCCTAATATATCTCCAGATTATATCGTATTAGTAGAAAGTGGACCTACCGGTAGTACCGGGCCTACCGGCATCACTGGGCCTACGGGGAACACTGGACCTACGGGATCTGCCGATAGTGCTTCAGCAAAAAGTATTGTTTTTCAAGGAACAAATGCTGGTTTTCAACGTATAGCGGGTTCTCCTGGAATTGACTCCAATGTTATTCCATATGTCACTGCTGGAGCCGGTAGTATTGTCGGCTTTTCTGCGTCTATAAATATAAATAATTTACCTGCTGCTATTTATACGATTAATATTTGCAGAAATGTCCCAACAAACCTCACAACCCCTTCTTCTAGCTACATCCTATCTACTATTACCTTAACTACTACTGACAAAATTACCGGAACTATGGTATTTTCCATTAAACCAACGGATAGCGGAGCAGGACAAATTCAAGTATTTAATCCTACTCCGGCAGTAGGTCCCGCTACTGTAACTTGGACTAGTATTACAACTGGAAACCCAGTTGCAAGAGGAGATGCTATATCCCTTTATATTACCCCTGGAATTACTGCAAGTGCTGTATATTCTATTTTTCTAATTACTGATATATAGCAATTCATTTCATAAAAAAAGACCCGAAATTCGGGTCAACAAATAGAAATATAAATGAACTACAACAAATAACAGACAAAGCCATTATATATTTTTCATAGTAAAACATCCATTATTTTCTTTTTACACTATCAATATATTATTTTTCGTTATCGTCCTCTTTTTTAGAACGTCTACCTAAGAAGAACACAAAAACATCACTTCCAAATAAGTGATGTTTTTTGTAGTTAATGCAGTGGTAACATAACTTCAACCGTCGTTCCAACCCCAACTTCACTTTCAAAACTTATTTTACCGTTGTGGTCTTTAATAATTTTTTCTGTAACTACTAAACCTAGACCAGTTCCTGTTTCTTTCGTTGTATAAAAGGCTTCATTTAACTTTGGAATTTTATCTTTCGGAATGCCGCATCCCTCATCTTTCACTTGAACGATGATTCCATCTTTTACAGTAACTTTAATCGTAATTGTTCCGCCAACTGACATTGCTTCAATTGCATTTTTGATTAAATTAAAAAAGACCTGTTTTAATCGTTTTTCATCACATGTAATTGATGGTAAGTCTTTACTGTAAATACCTTGTATGTAAACTCCTTGTTTTAACGCTGGCTTTTCCATAACTCGAATAACATAAGAAATAATTTCTTGTATGTTATGAGTTTCTGATTCTAGTGATTTAGATTTCTCAAATCCACTAAGTTCTGTAGCAATTATATGAATCCGATCTACTTCTTGTTTCATAATATCACTATAAATTTTATCCTCTGGATGCTTGTCTGCTTGTTTATTCACAAGTTTTTTTAAGTTTGCTAAAGGTCTTCTAATCTTATAACCAATAACCGTTGCCATCTTTCCAACAGCTGCTAGTTTTTCTGTCTGTTTTATTTCTTTGTCCATCATCTCAAGCGTACGAACGTAAGACTGAACCCTTAAAAATATAATCCAACATATGATAGTAAATACGCTATATAATGCCATTGGGATTAAAACGAGAGAAGATTGAATAATGATTCCTGTAAGAGCATACTTTCCGATAAGTATCGCTGGAACTAACCAGAAATATCTTTTATTCACAAAGATTGGTGCAAACAAAATAAAAAATCCTTCTACTATATTTCCACCGTCAAATTCTGCATCGCTACCATAATAAATCATAATGTTATGGATACAATCTAATACATTATAGCCAATTAGAATAATATACTTTACCGCAAAAGCATTCTTCCATTTCATAAAGTATATTCCAATGCAAAACAATACCACCATCAAAAAGTAAAGCCATAAACCTAAACCATCTTCAAACTCTCCTACACCTTCTTGCTCTCCACCGATTAACGGTACGATAAATTCATAGGCAAGATCATATACGAAAAATATAATAAAAAATAAACTTAAAAATGCTTTCAGCGCCTTTATTTCTTCATTTTTAAATATATAGCCTTTATTCATATGGTAACTCCTAGCTTTTCTTCCACTTGGATTTCAGTATTTCCACACTTCCTTGGGAGAATGATGTCTATTCTCGTTCCAGTATCTTTTTCACTTGAAATATGCAACTCACCAAGGTGCTCGGCGACAATTCGATTCGCTACCGTCAGTCCCAGACCAATTTTATCTTGTTTCGTTGTATAAAAGGCCTCTGTAACACGGGGTAAGTTTTCTTGCTTAATACCATGACCATTATCGATCACACTGATCATTACATATTCTTTCCCTTTATTTTCTAATTGTAAATGTAATATACCACCTTGTCCCATTGCCTCTAAAGCATTTTTTATCGTATATAAAAAGACTCCTCTTATTTTTCGTTCATCACATTCAACTTCTATTGTTTTTTCTTCCACATTAGAAATAAACTGAATGTTTAATTCATCTATTTTTTCACGAAGACTTGTTATTACTTGTAATACAATTTTTCCTACATCATGTTTCTTATAAATAGAAGGTTTGCATGTAGCAACTTCCATTAACTCACTTATCATATTATTCATATTTTCTATTTCAAAAATCATACGTTTATAAATAGGATCCTCTTCATGCTTCTCTCGTTGTAATTGCGTAAATCCTTTTAATGAAGCAAGTGGATTTTTAATTTCATGTCCAACCGTCGCTGCCATTTTTCCGATTACTGCTAATTTCTGTGATTCACTAGCAATCGCAATACTTTCCTTTACAGCTGAAAGATATTGTAAAAATCGGTTTAAAATGATATATGCAGCTATTAACATAAGTGTATACATAATAAGGAACATAAATGCTTTTACTTCCTCTAATACAAATAAATAAATTAAATATTTTCCTACAATAGAGGAAAGTAAAAACACATAGAATTTTTTATTTAAAAATATAGGTACAAAGAAAATGAGAATAATTTCTATTATATTTGTCGCATCAAACGCCGCCTTATTATAAAAAACATACGAAAATATATTAGCGAGTTCTATCCCTATGTATGCAAATATCCATGCATATTTAACAAGGTTTGCCTTCTCTTTTTTCATTAAATATATATTCACGCACAGTATTGCTACTCCGCAAATAACTTGCCATATTATGTTGTATCCCTTATCCATTATTGATTTATCTTCTAATACGATTGCATAGAAAATTTGATATACAATAACAATGACATATAACACCCATAAAAGGATTTTTGCATTTCTTTCTTCTTCTTTATATGATAGAAAACTTTCTTTCACTTCAACACCCCTTCAAAATAATATCTCGAAGAATACCATTTATTATAATAAATGATTTTCATAGACAAACAAAGATAAATCGAACATTTGAGGAAAATCATGCCAACTATGCAATATCTTCATGCTATATACAAGCATAAAAAACATAAAGAATAATACGTATATTATCGGAGGTGTTTTTTATGGATGGCAAAAAAAATAAAAAGACCGAACAACTCCAATCTTTCATGCGTGAAAATGAAGGAAAGGAGATGACAACAAATACAGGTATTAAAATTTCAAACGATGAAAACTCTTTAACTGCCAGTGATCGTTTCAGAACGATTAGACATAGTGCAGGGAACGCCAAATGGACAGTGGGAAGTAAATGATACTTTCTTAACAGGCTCACCACTCTTTTATGATGGATTACTTCTTATCGGCGGAAAGATGGATGATCATTTTCTTAACAACGCAAGTTCATTTGTCGTAGAATCATATAATCACTTTAAGCCGATTGGCTCCTTCCAAAACGGCTCTTCTATTATTCAATCTTTAAATATCGAAGGAAAGCCTGGTGTTTTAATAGAACAAGACTCTACGCGACTAGCAAATGAATTTATTAAAGCTATGACAAAACAACGCTTTTGGGATCGAGTATATTCATAAAATAGGGGGACATTTATGTTTGTTACTGTCGAGAAAGATGTGCATATTTTTGTGCAAGACGTTAACCCTGGTCCAGGTAGTAAGACTGTTTTCTTCGTTCACGGATGGCCTTTAAATCATCAAATGTACCAATATCAACTCAATGTTTTACCTGAGCATGGCTTTCGCTGTATCGCCATGGATATACGAGGGAATGGGCAATCTGATAAGCCATGGACTGGTTACACGTATGATCGATTAGCCGATGATATCGCAATTGTTCTGGAAGCACTTCAAGTAGAGAACGCTACATTAGTCGGTTTCTCAGTTGGTGGTGCTCTTTCTATTCGCTATATGTCTCGCTATAATGGGCGCCGCATTTCTAAGCTCGCATTAATTGACGCTGTCTCCCCCTCTTTCGTTAAAAATCAAGAGTCCCCTTACGGTGTACCGAAAGAACAAGCAGATGCTCTCATTAATCAAATGTATGCTAATTTACCAAAATTTTTAAATGATGTATCTTTATCCTTTTTTAATAGAAACTTAGGGGCTGCAACCCTTGAATGGTTTTCTTATCTCGGTATGCAGTCCGCTTCTTATGCCCTTATAAAAATTTTACAAGCAGCTGCAAATGAAGATGTAACGAAAGATTTAAATAAAATTAACGTCCCAACAAAAATCTTCCACGGCGTTCACGACCAACTAATTCCTTACAAAAGTGCTGAGCTTACGCAACAACGAATTAAAAATTCTCAGTTACATGCTCTTACAAATAGTGGTCATGGTTCACCAATCGATCAAGCGGATGAATTAAATAAAGAACTGATAAAATTTTTACATGCATAACAACTGCAATACAAGAACGAAAGTTAATATAATCGATTTTTCACAAAACATAAAATTCACATACTTCTCACAAATACACAAATAAAACGATTACATTTTCATATATACTAAATGTACAGGTAATACTCCCTAAACCCAGCTTGTCTGGTTACCCCGTTAAATACTATGAAAAAAGAACTTGTATCGTTATACAAGTTCTTTTTGTTTCTTTTATTTAAAGAGGATATCTTTACTATATTGATTTCCGACGAGTAAATCATATTGGAGCATTTTATATTGCTCTAACATTTCTTTTTGTTTCTTTGTTAAATCATTGATTACTTCTCCATTTTTATCAACTTTTAATTCATCTCTAAGCACTGGTATTTCCTTGTAAAATTCCGATAAAAATTGATAAAATAAGGATTTATTTAATCCTGCATAATCAAAAATAAGATTAGAAAAATGAATTGGGCTTACTAAACCTAAATTATCATTTGGCATATCAAAGTTTGCATACATTAATAGCGGTGTTTGCGCCATGGCTAAACGTTCATTCGGTGTTTTTTCATTCGTTATATACCCATTTTCTTTATAAAAAGATTTATTTGTTCCTAATGATGGAAGATGATCTCCAAAGAATACTAATAATGTAGGTCTATCAAAATTATCTAGTTGCTCTATTAAATATTGAAGAGCCTCATCTGAACGTCTTAATCCTTCTGTATACGTCTCTAATTCTCCCTTTGAGTCTTCATTTTCTAGACTGCTAATTTCGATTAGGTTTTCACCAAATCGGCCCTCTGTAAATGGAAAATGATTTTGCATCGTAACTGCATGAATAAATGTAGGTTGTTTTTGTTTCTCTAACTCAGCAATTATCTCTTTACTCATCGCTAAATCACTAATATAATCTCCATCAATATCCACATTTTCCATCGTGTCCTCTGCATTAAACTTATCAAACCCTAACACCTTATATACATCATCACGTTTAAAGAATGTGCGACCAAATGAATGAATTGCACTTGTATAATAACCTTCTTTTTTCAACGCCGTAGGGATTGATGGAATTTCTTTCTTATTTGTAATAACCTGCTGATATGGTATAGAACCTGGCTTTAACAAACTCATTGAATAACTTGTTAATGCCTCAAATTCAACGTTCGCCGTATTTCCCCCAAATGTAGGAGAAATAGTTTGTCCACCAGGAAAGTTTTCTATATAATGATGTAAATTTGGTACAGGATCTTCACTAAAAGAAAGGTTAGTTACTTTCGTCGGATCCCAAAACGATTCACTCATTACAAAAATAATATTCGGTTTCTCTTTTTTCTTTTGGCTCCCTATATTTCCACTATATTGTTTTTTTATATTGTTTGCTATTTGAAGCATATTTTCTTTAGAATAATTTTTTGGTTTTTCCATAACTGTTGTATCTAAATTGCTAATAAACCCAAGTACAAAACCATTTGAAGCATAGTTCTCATTTTGATTCCACAAAACAAAATCTACACCTGATTTTTGAAATACTTTATTCATAAATGTATTCGCAAAATTACCGTACGCATATAGAACAAAAATAGATCCCACTACTAATAAGGCTCTTATTCCTAGATGAATCTTTACATTTTGAATATACCTTCTCATATATATCCCTGCTACAATACAAGCTACGATACTTAAGATAATGACAAAAATATAACTCCAACTAAAATAGTCCATCACCATCGGTATAACAGATTGCATATGCGTAATTTGTGTAAAATCAGAAGGATATAACGGATCACCTCTGAAAATAAGCTTCAAATAATTCACAATACATAAAATGACTAACGTACAGCTCGTTAAAACCATACTTAGAAAAACCTTACCTATTAAATTATATACAAGAATATATATTGCATAAATTACTACAAAACTTAATATAAACTGCATATTATAAAAGTAAATCCAATTCATTGCCTCTATGAAACTCATATTAACTTGCATGACAATATAAAATAACGCTACTGTATGGGCTAGCAAAAATAATATAAAATGCACTCGTAGGGATGCTCTAAGTATAGACATCTCTTTTTTATTGAAATGCGTAATATAAAACGTTATGCCCCATATGAAAATCATCATAACACTTAAAACAAGCTTTTGATTTAAATGATCTTTCATCATGTCTAAATTGAAAACCTTTAAAATCATAAACAGCATAGTTATTACTAATAAAGTCACCATACTACTTATAATGCTAGAAATTAATATATTTCTTTTTGGAAGATGAAAAAGTGTAGAACCATACTTCAATTCATTCCCTCTTTTCTATGTATTAATTTCACCTCGCATCGAAAAAACTATTTGTATTAAAATAACATATATCCTATATTTCGTCTGCAAACTTGCTTCTACTATAAATATATTTCCTTAATACTTCCTTAATCAATAGTTAAATTGTGGCATACAAATTACTCATTCTTGAAAAGCTTAATTTTAGCACTCCACTTTATGATATAATAACTATTTTTTAGAAATCCTTAATGCTATTAAAGATTCCACATGAAAATACGAAAGAATTAATAAACAAGCGTTGTACGTTTTTAACCACTATTAATATAACGAAAAGAACCTGCCACAAGACAGGTTCTTTTCGTTATTTTATGATAAAAGAGAAAATGATTAGCATGTGTATTATATAAAGGGAAGCAGCCATATTTTCCATACGATACATACGAGTACTATAATTACAAAATCAAAAGAATCTAATCTCGGACCTTTTTTCATATTCATATGTAGCCACTTTATTTTTGTATATTTATGGATGTTTTTCTTTGCAAATCGGTAAATAAGCATTTGCATGATAAAAAATCCGGCCACAAAAATAAATAATAAGATGAGAAATCCAATCACAAAATTCCTCCTATTTTTGTAGCGTTTTTTCTACTATCCGATTTTTCAAAACCCACTCTTCAAACTGGGCACTTCCAAATTCCCAACTAAGATCGCGAGCATGTACAGAAAAAACGTAATAACCGGCATATTCATCCATAAACCTACCTAACTCTACATCGTCTTTCTGAATACCGTATACTCCAAAATTAAAATACACATCCCATACGTCTTCATTCTTTCTCTTATAAGCAATCGATTCCATATCACATTCTGTCCCGAAATAATCAAGATGTAAATGTACGCTATCATCGTATTCGTACTCCATTTTATCACCCCTTATATTTGTACTTCTTTACCACCAAAAAAATTCCTGCTATCTACACTCACATATGGGCGATTACCTACATATCATGCTTGTAGAGTGACTTCTAGGAGGTGTTATATAGTGAAAAAATTAATCGCGATTTTTTGCATCATGTTACTAGCTGTTTTTACTTTTGCTGCTTGTAGTAGTAAAAAAGAAGGTACGAAAGAACAAACTCAAAACATTCGCGTCGGCGAAGTTACCCATTCTCTCTTCTATGCCCCATTATATGTTGGGATTGAAAAAGGATTTTTTAAAGATGAAGGACTAAATATTGACCTACAAACAACAGCTGGTGGCGATAAAACGATGACCGCCCTATTATCTGGCGGAATTGATATTGCTCTCGTCGGTTCTGAAACGTCTATTTACGTTCATCAACAAGGAGCGAAAGACCCTGTCATTAACTTTGCACAGCTTACACAAACAGATGGGACATTTTTAGTTTCACGTAAAAAACTAGACTCTTTTAATTGGAATGACGTAAAAGGTGTTACATTTTTAGGACAGCGTAAAGGCGGCATGCCGCAAATGGTTGGAGAATACGTTTTAAAGAAAAATGGCATTGACCCTCATAAAGATACAAACTTAATTCAAAATATCGAGTTTGCTAATATTGCAAATGCCTTCGCATCTGGTACTGGAGAGTTTGTACAACTCTTTGAACCGACTGCAAGTATACTTGAGAAAGAAGGTAAAGGTTATATCGTCGCTTCATTCGGAAATGAATCTGGTACTGTTCCTTATACAACGTTCATGGCAAAAGAAAGTTTCTTAAAGAAAGATAAAGCTGCTGCCGAAAAGTTCACACGTGCTCTCTATAAAGCACAGCAATGGGTTGATACACATAGTCCAGAAGAGATTGCTGATACTGTTTCCCCGCTATTTAAAGACACTTCAAAAGACATTACAGTAAAAGTAATTGAACGGTATAAAAAGCAACATTCTTATGCGACAAATCCACTATTAGATGCAGAAGAATGGAAACAGCTTCAAACTATTATGAAAGACGCTGGTGAATTACAAAAAGAAGTCCCACATGAAGCGCTCGTCAATACAAAAATTGCCGAAAGCGTTATTAAGAAATAGAGGCGAAGTGTATGAGTTTTTTGCAAATACGTAACGTTTCTCACTGTTTTTTTGCAAAAGAGAATGCCAAACTTATTCTTGAAGATATGAGCTTACAAGTGGAAGAAGGCGAATTTATTTCTATACTCGGTCCAAGTGGTTGCGGTAAAACAACGCTCCTCTCAATCATTGCTGGACTACTTGATCCAATTGACGGTATCGTCTTTTTAGATGGTGAACCGATTACAACGAAAACATCATCTATGGGATATATGTTGCAGCAAGATTACTTATTCCCGTGGAAAACGATTGAAGAAAATATTATGCTTGGACTTCATATTCGAAGGATTTATGATGAACAAATGAAAGAACATACTTTAAACCTTTTAAAGCAAGTCGGTCTACATGGTGTAGAAGAACAATATCCTCGTGAACTATCCGGCGGTATGCGTCAACGTGCCGCTCTCGTTCGAACGTTAGCAACTGATCCGAAAATTTTATTACTAGATGAACCATTCTCCGCACTCGATTATCAAACGAAATTAAAACTAGAAGAACTCGTTTTCAACTTACTAAATAAATATAAGAAAACATCACTACTTGTTACTCACGATATTGAAGAGGCGATTGCGATGAGTGATCGTATTTATTTACTTCAAGCGAATCCTGGAAAAATCGCGAAAATCTTTATCGTCCCGGAAAGTATCCGTTCTTTATCACCGTTAGAAGCACGCCATCACTACGATTTCCCAGCCCTCTTTCAAGATATATGGAAGGAGCTGGAACGACTTGGATAATATAAAACAACTACATGAACAATTTCGAAAGAAAGAACGCAGGCGTGCTTGGATTGCTCGCTCATTACAGCTTTTACTACTTATTCTTTTCTTTGCACTATGGGAAATAGCTAGCAAAAAAGAATGGATTGATCCTTTACTCTTTAGCTCTCCTTCGAGTATTTGGGATCTCTTCTTAACGAAATGGATCGACGGTTCACTTTGGGTCCACATATGGACGACATTGCTGGAAACAGGAGTAGGCTTCATTCTCGGAACGGTACTCGGTGCTATTATTGCCACGTTTCTTTGGTGGATGCCACTTCTAGCCCGCGTACTTGATCCTTACCTCGTCGTCCTAAATGCAATGCCAAAAGTTGCACTCGGTCCAATCATCATCGTTATTTTCGGTCCAAACATTTCATCTTCTATCGCAATGGGAGTAATCATTTCCATCATCATTACCATTCTCGTTATTTACAGTGCATTTCAAGAAGTCGATTCTAACTATATAAAAGTGATGGACACATTTGGCGCAAATAAATGGCAATGTTATAAGCAAGTCGTTCTCCCTGCATCCTTTCCAGCAATTATCTCAACGTTAAAAGTAAATGTTGGTTTATCCTGGGTTGGTGTTATTTTCGGAGAACTTCTCGTTTCCAAACAAGGACTTGGCTACTTAATTAGCTACGGATTCCAAGTCTTTAACTTCACACTCGTCTTACTTAGCGTACTACTCACATGTGTTCTTGCAACTCTTATGTATGTATTTGTTGAGGCATTTGAAAAAATTCTAATTGGAAAAAGAAAAAGAAGCTGACTCAAAACAGTGCGCTATAGTCAGCTTCTTTCTTTTACCTTTTATCACACATTTTCGTTTCATTTGTAATGTTTCCATCCGCAACCGTAACTGTATGGAAACAGTCTTTCACACGTACTGTAACGACATTATCTTTTCGATCTATCACATGATAATCATTAAACTTTTCATTCAAAGCACTACGAATTTGCTCCCCTTCAAAAATCGGAAAACCGTGAGACATTACCCAAATGAGACCAGCAACAGCAAGAATCGTTTTCATACGTTTCATTACCTCCTCGAGAGTAAACTTATAGTCCCTACAACACGCGCATTATAATTGTGTCTAAATTGTGACATTTTTATACTAATTCTCTTTTGTGCCTCCAGTTCCTTCTTCTTTTTGATAAAAATACAGAATTTTCAATTTTATCAACATAAGAAAAAACGCAAAGAATTAAAAATTCTTCACGCTTTTCTTTAACGAAACTATATCGAAAGCCTAACTCACATTAGTCTCCACTTTGTTGTTCTATCGTTTTCGAAACATCATATAATCCTGACAGCACTTCCGCTCTCATTTTTACAAGCTCAGGGAACTGATAGAAGAAAGCAATTTTCTTATATTTTAACTCTGTTCCTTCTTTCACTTTTTTTGAATCTTGTAAAATGAACGCTGTAAATGTATCTGCGATATCTTCCGTTACATTTGTTGTTCCATATAGCGATACAAAATCATCATGCTTTTCTTTATAAAATTCAATTTGTGCCTCTTCACTTTCTTCTACTTTCTTTTCTGTCCACTCTTGCTCAATTGGTTTCCAAAATTCATTATAAAATTGGTTAATATACGAACTTTTTCTCACACATCCATTTTTCACGAACACCGTTTTACATTTATTTCGATATGATGAAATGTCTTTCTCTTCATCAAACGCCTCTAAATACTTTCTATCCACTGGTACTTGTTTATGTCCAATCGTTAATACGTGAGCCGTTTCATGAATTAATGTTTTCATCACTTCATCTATATTCACCCCAGAATCAAGCACGTCTAAACTAAGCACCCAATCTCTCGGGTCATCTATACTTGGCATGACATGGGCAACAACGCCATCATAACCATCCGTTATTAGACCAAATCCTGTTATATTCTCACGATATTTCACTGGGACGAGAGTGCGATACATGTCCCATAAGGTTTCATGATACTCTCTATCTTGTCGCTGACTTAACAAATCATCTTTTGCTACTTCGTCATCTGCAAAAACTTTATTCAATCTCTTACGATCCAATTTCTCAAAATAAGGATCTACAATTTCATCACCATCGATATAATAAGAAGCTAAAAAGAAATAATTGTCATCCTTTTCTTTTTTCTGTTCCGCCTCTTTCATATTCACACTTTCATACTCTTCTATGTCATAATCTTCTACTTTTTCAAGTTCTGAAAGTCCCTCTATCTTTTTATATACTTTTTGTAATGTTTTATCTCCTATTTGCGTACACTCTTCTTCTGTTTTACAAATTTCTTTTTCTTTCGTAACCTCGATAGCACTATCGCATCCTGCAACTAAACTGCTTGCTATAATACAACACACTAACTTGCCATACAGTTTCTTCATACAATCCCCCATTATTCCATTCTACAAAATATCATAATCATTTTTTTGCGAATATGCGATAATTAATTATAAAAACTCCAAGGAGGCTTCTCATGATTCGTGCAATCTTATTCGACTTAGATGGAACACTATTAGATCGGCGCCAATCTTTAGAACAATTTATTTATGAGCAATATAATCGCTTCTCCTCACATTTGATGAGTATAGAGAAATCAGAGTATTGTTCTCGATTTCTTGAACTCGATAATAATGGCTATACGTGGAAGGATAAAGTATATGCTACTCTCCTTTCCGAATACAACATTACTACTTTAACGCAAGAGCAACTACTACACGACTATATTACAAACTTCCAACATCATTGTATTCCTTTCAAAAACACGCATGAACTACTTCAACAGTTAAAACAGCGAAACATTAAAATTGGTATTATCACAAACGGTTTTACTGAATTTCAGATGAGCAACCTTCGAGCACTACATATACATACGTATACAAACACCATTCTCGTTTCAGAAGCTGAAGGAATTAAAAAACCTCATCCTGAAATTTTCGAACGTGCTTTGCAAAAACTAGATGTGAAGGCAGAAGAATGTCTTTATGTTGGAGATCATCCAGAAAACGATGTGCTTGGTTCTGAACAAGTAGGGATTCTTGGTGTTTGGAAAAAAGATTCGTTTTGGGGTGATTTTAAGCATTCACGTATCGTAGATGATTTGTTGGAGGTACTTTCGTTTTTAGAGGTGGAGGTGGAGATAAAAATACAATAATAGTAATTAAATTATATCAACAATTTTCACAATATATTGATTTACCGACAAAAAATAATAAGAGGAGGCAGTTGTTCAAAAACGCCTCCTCTTATTATTCATATACTGTAAACTGCGGTTTACTCGGATGATCTTTTACTAGCGCATCATCTGGAAACTTTGAAACTTTTTGATATAAGGCAATGTCGCCGATACACCCTGCTGTTAGTAGAATTCCTAAAAATGAGAGTGGCTCCAGATTCATAGCTAATCCCAATACAATTGGCAAAATTCCAGTTGGTAAAAACGGAAGCATTAACACTTTCTTCATTTGCTTTACTGTAACCGCCTGTTTAGAATGAGCATATGCAACACCTAATTTCCAATTAACGCCCCATTTTAGTTCACTCCACGGAACACCTCCGATATAGCGAAAGCCAATTAAATGTATCGCTTCATGAATACAAACGAGAACAATCATTGCGATAATAAAAAGAAACATCGTTAATAATGTAACTTCGACTTGAACCCCACCTGAAAGAAATATATGCAAATAACCAATTCCAAACGACAAAGCAATTATTATAAAAAATAAAGAAAAGTTTAATTTAACCATCGAAACAGTAACAGTCGTTTCTTTTCTTTTATCCATCTTCCCCCTCCTAAAATGTAAATATATCTTTACAAAATTGTATAATATCCCCAAAATAATGTAAAGATATGTTTACATTTATTCTTACATATAAAAAAAGAAACCGGCTACTTTACTTCGTAAAACAGCCGATTTCTTCTATATGTTTCATCGTACGCGCTAATACGTCATCGCGCATTATAAAGCTAAATTTTCTATTCGTTTTAATGTTGTCAGGAATGTCTTTTAATAAAACAGACCCTTTCGTTTCTTCGTAATGCGTATGTTCTTCTACCGCACTAATTGTTGCAAAATAAATGTTTTTAATGATTATTTTGTCTTTTCCAGATACTTTGTATTGTCCTAAGTAAGTTAAATCAGAAACTATGCCGCCGGTTTCTTCATGAACCTCTCGAACTGCCGCTTCTTCCGGTGTTTCCCCTAGTTCTACTTTACCACCTGGAAATTCAAGACCGCGACGTAAATGATGCGTTAATAACCATTGATCCCCGTACCGGCATACAACCCAAACATGCTTTGGCTCAGGAGAAAATGGATAACGTTCAAACGATAATTGTACAGTGTTGTGGTAATAATCTTTAAATTTGTACATGCCATTACTCCCCTATTGATGGTTACAAGTTTTTCCTACCACAAATTGTAGCATATTCTCGCTTTTCTGCATAATATTATCCAATTACAATCCATTGATTATTCCCATTTGTGCGACTAATTCTTTCGTCTCATGATTTCCTAAATCGTAAATCATTTTATATGCTTTTTGTAGTTGTTCATCATATCGGTCATTATTTGAATCGTGATGATACTCAACAAATGGAACGTGGGAGCGTACAAATGACCCTAAATCTTCTACATATGCTTGATCAAAGTGCTCTCTTAATTCCGTAATTTCCTCATCATTTGCGGAAATCTCAAAATTATACGTATCCGCCGTCTTCACTTGTGAAATTTGACCGTTTCCTATTGATATATAATATGTTTTTTTCGTCTCCATGTAACACCCTTCTTTCATCCTTTTATTTTCTATTGTTTTCATCAATTACAAAATTATGTAAAATAAAGAAAAGGAGGGATTTTATGTTCAAAATATTAATTATCGGTATTATCATCGTCCTAATCATCCTCGTACTCTCCATCATGACAATTAATAAAGGCTATGCTTATAAACATTCCGTCGATAAACTAGAAGACAATCCTTATACAAAAAAGAATAAGGAGAATTCCTAATATGCTTCGTATACTTCGCATCATAGTAGCACTCACTGTGATTGTTATGTCGGCAATTGGATTATATACAGGTCAAAATAATTTTTTACCTCTTTCACAATTTCTATTAGGGGCTTTAATGTTTCTCATCGCATTTGAACAAATAAAGAAAAAGGAATCAGCAACTGGATTTATTTGTATTATTGCCGGTGCTTTCATTTGGATTGTTCTCATCATTAGTTATATCAAATAAAAGGAGGTACATGCATGCTAAAAGGAGTACGGATTACTTTATCACTTATTGCTTTATCTATAGCAATCTATGGATTTTTTACTAGTAATAGAGAAATAATGCCGTATATGTTTATCTCTTTAGGAGTTATGGCCCTCACCATAAGTTTAGAGGAAATATTAAAACAGCAAACAGGAGGTAGTGTGCTCGCTCTACTAGCAGGAGCCGCTGCTTTATTTATTGGTTTCACAGAAATATTCTAGTAAATGGTCTAAAGGGGGCTATACGATGCTAACTCTAACTATATTACGGATTTTTTTAGCATTTTTCATGCTTCTCTTACTCACTCTAAGCACTTATGTCCATTTTACCGATAATTTTTCACTTCTCCCATACGTACAATTTATTCTCAGTTGTTCCTTTATTCTTCTAGGAATTAATGAGTATCCCGTATTTTTTCGTTTCTAGTCTCATATTCTTCTTTTTAATATCAAACTCTTTCGCTACATGTAGAATAAAATTTCGATCAATTTAGCATTTATAATTATTTTCTCTCAGTAACTATTTCTTTCTACTTAAGGGGGATTCCATGTTAAAAAACATTCAAATCATAATCGCCACTATCGCTCTTTCTCTCGCCCTATTTAGCTTCTTTGCAAACTTCACTATTCTTTTACCTTACGTGTTTATCCTTTTAAGTATTATGTTTATCCTTTTTGGAATTGATGAAATGAAGAAACGGGAAAAAGCAAAGGCATTTGTTTATTTTCTCGGTTCTGCCTTTGTTTTATATGTTGGAGTATCTAATATATTTTCATAAAAAAGAAGAGTATGTTCGCTCTTAGTACAATAAAAAAACTGCCCTTTCACAGGCAGTTTTCCTTTTTATCCAAACACTTTCTCAAGTTCATCTTTATCTTGGCTTAACCAGAAGTTCATTAAGCGTTGTGCTCCTTCTAAGTCGTGAAGCTTCGCTTGACCACATTGTGTTTCATTTGCAGCTGGAATTTCTGTAATTTGAACCGCATCTTTTAATGTTAGTTCTAATAAATCAATGATTTCTCGTACTGTCGGTGTTCCGCTTACTACAAGATAATATCCTGTTTGGCAGCCCATCGGTGAAATATCGATAATATCAAAATGCGGATAACGATCAATATATTTACGTAAATTAAATGCTAATAAATGCTCTAACGTATGAATAACATCTGGTTTCATTGCTTGTTTATTCGGTTGGCAGAAACGAATATCAAATTTATTTACAATACCGTCACTACCTACATTGTGAACTCCGCAATGTCTTACATAAGGTGCCTTTACAATCGTATGATCTAATTCAAAGCTTTCTACTGATGGCATACAACATCTCTCCCGCTTTTAATTTAATTCCGTTATATCCAATATGATATAACGGAAATGCACATTAGTAAAGTATTATGTACAGTCGTGCTATAATACTTTAAGAATATGCTGAAAAGGAGACCGTTATGAAACAGATTTTTATTGGGATTATACGCTTTTATCAAAAATTCATTTCTCCGATGACACCACCAACATGCCGTTTTTATCCGACTTGTTCTCATTACGGATTAGAGGCGTTTCAAAAACATGGTGCACTCAAAGGTTTTTGGCTTACTTGTAAGCGTATATTAAAATGTCACCCTTTCCACCCGGGAGGATTTGATCCTGTCCCAGATAAAAAGGATGACAAAGTAAATTCTTAATTGTCGTAACCATTCACAACTAAATCTAATTTTCCTGTTTCAGGATCGATAACAAGACCGTGAACAGGTACTTCTTCTGGAAGTAACGGATGGTTGCGAAGTATCGATACGCTATGTTCTACACTTTCTTCTACACTAGAGAACCCTTGTAGGAATCTTTCTAAATCGATTCCAGAATAACGGAGTGTATCTAATTTCTCATTTGTTATACCGCGCTCTTTCATCTTCTCAATTGTACTGCTTGCCTGAATTTTTGCCATACCGCAATCGTGGTGACCAACTACACAAACTTCATCAGCACCAAGTTCATATACAGCAACTAAAATACTACGCATAATACTTCCGAATGGATGTGAGATAACAGCTCCTGCTACCTTAATAATTTTCACATCACCGTTACGCATATTCATTGCTTTTGGTAATAATTCAACAAGACGAGTATCCATACAAGAGATAATTACCATTTTTTTATTCGGGAATTTTCCTGTTTCATACTCTTCGTATTTTTTCTCTTCAACAAATTTCTCATTGTACTGCAAAATCTCTTCTAATGACTTCATAGTAAAGGACCCTCTTTTCTCTCGTTTACACTACATAAATAGTGTACCAAAATATGAAAAACTCAAAAAGGATATCGCTTTATAGTAAAAATAAGATATTTTCAGATAATCGACATAATTCTTTCAAAATATACACACAGCTTTGTAACAAGTTTCACATACTTTAAACGTATTTTCACTATAAACTGATTGTAGATAATGTAAAAAAGGAGTGAATATTTATTATGTCCGACGTTCTGTTACTGAGTCGTTTTCAATTTGCAATTACTATTTTTTATCACTTTTTATTTGTACCTTTGACAATCGGACTTGTTATTTTGGTGGCATGTATGGAAACTCAATACGCCCGCACATTGAATCCAACATACCGCAAAATGGCAAATTTCTGGGGTAAATTATTTACAATTAACTTCGTAATGGGGATTATAACCGGGATTACAATGGAATTCCAATTTGGAACAAACTGGTCTGAGTACTCCAAATATATGGGAGACATTTTCGGATCACCTCTCGCAATCGAAGCACTTGTTGCCTTCTTCTTAGAATCTACTTTCATGGGAATATGGTTATTCGGTAAAGACAAAATTTCACCAAAGTTCCGTGCCTTCTGCATGTGGATGGTTGCACTTGGAACAAATATTTCCGCCCTTTGGATTATTACAGCAAACGGCTTTATGCAAAACCCTGTTGGCTACGTAGTACGTAACGGCCGCGCTGAATTAAATGATTTCTGGGCACTCGTTACGAATCCATACGCTTGGAATATGTTCTTCCATACTGTAGTTGGTTGTTATATTGTTGGTGCTTTCTTCGTTATGGCAATTAGTGCCTATCACTTATTACGTAAAAATGAAGTTGAATTCTTCAAAAAATCATTTAAGTTCGGCTTAATGTTAGGCTTATTCGCCGCAACAATTACACCGTTTATGGGACATCAATCTGGTGTATCAGCAGCTAAATATCAACCCGCAAAAGGAGCTGCGATGGAAGCAGTTTGGGAAACTGGAAAAGGACAAGGCTTCTCAATTGTTCAAATTCCTGATGTAAAAAATGAGAAGAACTTTGAATTCCTTACGATTCCAAAACTCGGAAGCTTCTTCTACACAAATTCATTTGATGGCGAAATTGTTGGTTTAAAAGATATTCCGAAAGATGAACGTCCAAATGTTAACCTCGTGTATTATAGCTTCCGCTTAATGGTTGCACTCGGTATGTTCTTTATGGCATTAACTTGGTATGGCTTCTATTTAAACCGAAAAGGAAAACTAGAAAACTCAAAACGTTATTTAAAAATTACAATATGGTCTGTCTTACTTCCTTATATTGCGATTAACGCAGGATGGATTGTCGCTGAAGTAGGTCGCCAACCATGGACAGTATATAAACTAATGCGTACAGCAGAATCTGTATCGCCTATATCTGTCCCGCAAATTTGGTTCTCATTAATTAGTTTAATTTTATTCTACACTTTACTTTTAATCGCAGACGTATACTTAATGCTGAAGTTCGCGAAAAAAGGACCTGCCGCATTAGAAGAACCTGCTACTGAGGGAGGTGTGGCTCATGTCTCATGATATGCTTGCAATCATCTGGTTCGGTTTATGGGGCGTGATTTGGACAGTTTACTTCATTCTTGACGGGTATGCACTTGGTAACGGAATGATTTTTCCTTTCGTTACGAAAGATCGACAAGAACGAAATCAATTACAAGAAGCAATTGGCCCGTTCTGGGGCGGTAATGAAGTATGGTTAATTACAGCTGGTGGCGCAACATTTGCTGCCTTCCCAGTCACATATGCTAATATGTTTAGTTATTTATATACACCGTTATTCTTAGTATTACTTGCACTATTTGCTCGTGCCGCTGGACTGGAATTCATGCATAAAGATGATTCACCAATTTGGCAAAAAACTTGTAAATGGGCATTTGCAATTGGCAGTTTCTTAATCGCCTTTTTATTCGGTGTTACATTTGCTAACTTGTATTACGGACTACAAATCGGAAAAAATGGCTATGAAGGAAATTTACTTAGCTTACTAAACCATTACGGTATATTAGGTGGTCTTTTCTTCACTGCTATATTTGTCGTATCCGGTGCCCTTTGGGTCATGATTAAAACGACTGGTGAAGTATCCGACCGTGCTTATAAAATCGCAAGACCGTTTTCAATGGCAGCTGCTATCATTTTAGCTATTTTCTATGTAGCGACTGCTAATCGAACAAACTTATTCCAAAACTTTACGGAATATCCGGTACTATTCATTCTTCCAGTACTTGCAATGCTAATGAGTGTACTCGCACTAATTATGGTGTACAAACATAAAATTGGCCTTGCATTCACATTCGTTTGCCTAACAATCGCAATGTTTATGACAACTGGCTTTGCAGGTATGTTCCCAAGAATGTTACCATCTCGTATTAACGATGCATACAGTACAACGTTATACAACGCAGCTGGTAGTCAATTAAACTTAAAAATTATGTTCTTCGTTGCAATGGTCATGGTACCAATCGTTATTGGATATCAGCTTTGGAGCTACAGTATATTTAAAAATAAAATTCATAAAGACTCTGCTAAAGGGTATCACTAAGGTAAAAAAAGACACTTCATTTGAAGTGTCTTTTTTATACGTATGATTTTCGATAAGATGTTATATTTCTAATCTAACAACTATACTACAGAAGAATCATTAACAGCTCACAGCTAGATTGTATCATAGGGCAACTTCATCATTTTATGCAATTTTACATACTGTACTATAAAGTAAACTGTATCCCCTGATCATTCGCATCATTATCCCATACATCAGCTGTACTAATCCCGCTAAACGTTTGTACTTTCATTCCTGTATTTGATGATCCCGATCCATTATAAGCCTTCGTCTTTTCAATCGGCTGTACGTTATATTTGTCACCTACATTAATTGTTCCATTGCAGTTTTCAATAATAACACCTTCCACAACTGCCGGCATTTTGTCACCCACTTTCATTTCTTTACTTTTATTTTATGAAAATCGCCTAGAAAAATAGCATGTTTCAATAAGAAAAAGCACTCAATTTGAGTGCTTTTTCTTTAAGCATAAAGACAAGTTTGGAGACAGTTGACTTCTTCAAAATTTTATTAGGGGTAATATTTTGAAAAAGAAAGCCTTTCATATGTAGGTTAGCACCACTGGAATATATAGTAAATTGATAATATTTATACGGAAGATTGCTAATGTTTAGTATAGATAGTTTACACTATGCTAACAGTGTAAACTATCTATACTAATAAAAAAAGGTGCCTTCAAAAAAGACACCTTTCAAAAACAGACACTATAAAACAGAATTATTTATTGTTATACGATTGTTAGATACAAAAAGTAGAGGGAAATGTTTGTATGAAATTCTGCTTTATAAAGTCTGTCTACAACTTATATTGTAATCCTCTTCATTTGAAAAAAAATATAATATGCACAATTGCATACAAAAAGAAAAAGCACTCTACTGAGTGCCTTTTCAACCATTTTACTTTTAATATATCGCTTTGAATATATTGTAACATACGTATCTATATATTTTATTGAGAAAATTCAAAATCCTTTTTCTTTCATTTTCACTTATAAAATCATGTAATATAAAAGGTATGTCAAATTCTTATACAAGTTGAGGTGTACTATATTTATGATGTATTTCGGAATTATTCCTCTTATATTATTTATTATTTTTCTTATCTCATATTTAAAAGATCCGCGAAAAATAATAAACGGCTTTTTATTTAATGCCTTTATCTGTTTTTTCCTTCTTTTTTGTGTGATTGTATCATTGAACTCAGATAGTGATGTCCTACGCTACATTATATTTTTACCTTTTTTAGCACTTCTCATTATGCTTCCTTTCGGTATTGTTGCTTTAATGTTTGGGCTATTTCTTAATGCTAGAATTTTAATGAAGCGAGAAGGACGACGGTTCACTAACTGTTTAACACTCCTTGCTGCTTTAGGGATGTTATTCTTTATGTTACTCCCTATTATAAATCCAGCAAGTTTGGTTTCATCGCATTTAGAGCCTATTTTTGCAGCTATTTCTCTTATAAGCATATATTTCTTTATACACTTATCTAACTTCTTAAGTGCATATTTTTTATACCAATTCAACAGACCAAGACGTAATCAAGATTTCATCATCGTTCTTGGTAGCGGCTTAATTAATGATAAAGTACCACCTTTACTTGCAAGCCGCATTAATAAAGCGATTGACTTCTATTGGAAACAAGCCGCTGTTAATACACCACCAACAATTATTTTTTCTGGTGGACAAGGTCCAGATGAAGGTCTTCCAGAAGCGGAAGCGATGCAAAGTTACGCTGTTGAAAAAGGAATTCCTCTTGAACATACAGTCCAGGAAAATCGCTCTGTAAACACATATCAAAATATGCTGTTCTCTAAAGAAATTATGGATTCTTTAAAACCAGAAGGTAAATATAAAAGTATTTTTACAACGAATAATTTCCACCTTTTCCGTGCTGGTATATATGCAAGACAAGCCGGTCTTAATAGCCAAGGAATCGGATCAAAAACTGCATTTTATTACTGGCCTAACGCAATGATCCGTGAATATGTTGCGATTGTCGTAATGGGACGCAAGCGCCATATGAAAATATGTGGAACTATTTTAGGTTTCGCTTTATTCGTATCAGTACTTAGTTTTATATTTTCTTAATAGCATCCCATCCTTTGAAAGGATGGGATTTCTTATACTGATTTCAAAAATATTTTAAAGATAATATGGTGATAATATTCCCTGCATACATCCATTAAAGGAGAATTTTTTCAAATTAAATGTTAAAATAAAATTTAGGTGTGAATTACGTAACAAATAAGAAACTAGTTTGAAACGAGGAAATTACATGGAGAAAATTATCAAAAACAAGCCCAATAAGCTAAGAATTGCTTCAAAAGCTTTGATGATTATTATTGGGGCATTTATCACAGCGTACGGATTAGAAGCAGTATTAATTCCAAATAACGTATCAGACGGTGGTGTAACTGGTTTAAGTATCGTTAGTTCAAGATTATTTGGATTGCCATTAGGAGCTCTAATCGCAGTTATTAACATTCCTTTCGTTTGGTTAGGGTATAAGCAAATCGGTAAAAGCTTTGCGATTTATTCTATTATCGGAATTGCTTCATTAGCAGTAGGTACCGTTGTCATGCACGGAATACCAGCTATTATTGAAGGCGATACATTATTAGTTACAGTTGTTGGTGGTATTATCATCGGTTTTGGTATGGGACTAGCATTACGTAACGGTGGGGCATTAGATGGAATCGATATGCTTGCTGTATTGCTTTCTCGTAAGTTACCATTTGGAACGAGTGACCTTATTTTATTCTTAAACATGTTCGTATTTATTTTCGTATCAACGGTATTCGGCCTGCAAGGAGCTATCCTTTCGGCAATTGCTTACTTTATCGCTTCGAAAGTGATTCATATCGTTGAAGTTGGTTTAAGTGGTTCAAAAGCATTTAAAATTATTACAAAAGAGCCTGAATTAATGGTAGAAACAATTCGCGATCGTTTAGGCCGAAGTGCAACATATAACGAAGTATACGGTGGTTATTCAAGAGAGAAGTTTAAAGAAATTTCATGTGTAATTAACCGTTTAGAAGAAAGTAAAATGAAAGAACTTATTAATGAAATCGATCCACACGCCTTTATTACAGTTTATGACGTAGCAGAAGTAAAAGGCGGTAACTTTAAGAAACGTGATATTCATTAATCGTTATGAAAAAGAGGGTGTGCCAAAATTTTGGCACACCCTCTTTTTATTATTAAGTTGCTATCGTTGTCAGTTTTTGTCGGTAAGTCGATATATTTCAATAATCGCTGATATATTTTTACTTCCTCCCTTATGCCTAAATCGTACCACATGAGAGGAATTAATTCCCATAATAAAAAAAGACCAAAAAGCAAATTCCACTTTTCGGTCTCTACACTATCTTCTCTTCGTAATTTTTCCTGAACCACCGACCCTCGTTTTCGGAGGAGATGTATTCCTTGGCGGCGTTTTAATAGATGATTTTGGCTTCACATCTGATCCGCTTGAACCGCCTGGTGTTTTTGTAATTTTACCCTTGCTTCCAGTAGAAGGTGGGGGCGTCGTATTACTTCCTTTTTCAGTAATACTTCCCTTATCACCTACTGATGGTTTCGAATCTACATTATCGCCTCGCTTAATGATAGACCCTTTCCCTTCCTTCGTAATTGGAGGTGGGGTTTTCTTTTCTTCTTTTGTAGGTGGTCTCTCTGGAATAACTGGTTTATGATTTTGTCTATCGTTATATCCTCGATAATCACCGTATGATGATTTTCGTGAACCGAATATATCGTTTAATATGCTACCCATAATATATCCTTGCAAGAAGGACGGTTGGTAATTTTGACGGACAAATTCTTTATTACTTATTTCAATTAACGTATCAGATGGTTTCTCTTTATCCTTTTGCAGGTTATAAATCTTATCAGAATAAACGAGGAACATTTGATTTTCGTCTTCTTTAGATGCTTGCTGCGGTTCTCTTTCATTAATGAGTTCCTTTGCGACTTCAGGAACTGACCGATTGGCGGCCCTATACACGTAAGATTCTTGTTTACCTTCCTTGGCAACAGATTCAAGTGGATAACGGTCTTGAATCGACTTTGTCTGCCCGCCTTGACAACCTGATAAGGCATAACCAGCAACAACAAGTAATATAACGATAGCAAGTATAGGGATCACAAACGATTTAATCATGGTAAACAATCGGTTTGACATGATTACGCCCCCTTACGTTGCTCTTATAATTTGTACATCAGCAGGAATGATTGCTTCTCCCTCATACATCATCGTGCGACCATTTTGCCATTCAATACGCAATAATTTTCGATTATCTGATTGGAATTCCCATATATACTGTTCTTCTGAAGCTGAGAACGGAGTTTTTCCCATCACAACAACACGTCCGTTATATTGTTCTTCCATATGGTACTCGGTATCATCCATTTCAATTGTCGTCGGAATTTCATCAATTGAATCTAAGCGACCATCAATTGGAGTATATAATTTGTAATACGTATTTTCTCGGTCTTCAATTTTTAAATAACGAATATCTTTCCCGTCTTGTAGTGTTAAAACAATTTCTTTACGAGAATGCATACTCGTTTTCCCAATTAATTCATACATAACTAATGAAACTTCAATCATATCGCCAGGAGCTAACGTTAAAAGACTCTTTTCCGGCTTCGGTGGCTCTGGGCTTTTCATTATATTTTTAATTCGTTTAAATAAACTCATGATCTACCCCTCCTTTTCTCTTTATAAACACGCACCTAAAATTAGTGCACCAACAATATGTAATGATCCGGCTAACATCGCATGTGCAACGCTACCTTCTTTCGTACCCTCTTCTAAATCAAGACCAGACATTTTCTTTAATACGAATTCGATAAACATTTCTACCACTAATAAAATAACGAAAGAAACTGCTGATGCAAGAAGTGCTTGCCATAAATCATTTGCTTTCGTTATTGATTGGGATAAAATGTACCCTTGTGCAAATAATTTCATAATAAAACGAGTTGTTACAGCTGTATTTCCATTTTTTATTTCTTTTAAGTCATTGTATTTTGTAAAAATTGAATCAACCCACATAATTGCAAATAAAAGTACTGCACTCGCTCCAGTCCATACAAGCATGGCAACTACATTCATCCATGTCATTGCAAAACCTCCTCTAAAAAGTAATAGAAAACCGACATGAATTTGTTTAGACATGTCGGTTCATTTGTCTTTATTCTATATTATTTCTCATACTGCTTCATAATACGAGCTAATTCATCGTCAACAGCAGAATTTTTGTTTAAGCTTGCGAATTCATCATCTAATGATTTTTCTTTCTTATAAACTTCACCGCTTGCTTCCGCTTCAGCCTCTAATTGAAGGGCTTTCTCTTCCATACGGCTTAAACCAGCTTTTGCTGAGTTTGAATCAAATCCAGACATCGCCTGATTAATATTCTTTTGTGCTTTCGCCGCATTTACACGCGCTACAAGTGTTTCACGTTTATTTTTCAGCTCATTTAATTGCTTACGCATTTCTTCTAGCTTTAGGCGCAGGTTATCAGCAGCAGCTTTATTTTGCTCGTAGCTTGCTTTATACTCATTCATTTTTTGCTCTGCATTTTGTTTTTCTTCTAATGCACGACGCGCAAGATCTAAGTTATTAGCTTGAACAGCCGTATGAGCCTGCTCTTCACGTTTTTTCACAAGTGCTTCTTGCTCTTCAAATAATATTTTGAATTTCTTCTCAAGTGCGATTTGAGCTGCTACACTTTTCTCAGCCTCTTGTACATCGGCTTGCATATCGCGTAAATATTGATCAGTCATCTTAACTGGATCTTCCGCTTTTTCAATTAACGAATACACATTTGACATTGTTAAATCTCTTAATCGTTTAAATACAGACATCTAAATTCCTCCTATGATATACCTCATATTTCAAATTCACTACTTGGAAAACTGAAAAATCTCCCTTTACAGTAAAGAATATTCATTTTACAGCCTATGTGTTTATTATAACAAAACTAATATGTCCTTACATGTTATTTCCAAAATACATCCATTATAATATGACATTTTATACACAATATTGCATTTACAATATATTATAATTATATCTATTTGGAGTTAACTTACTTTTGTGCAATTTCACTAAATTACATAAGTGTAATGTTACTGTAAGCTAACTCGATAGTTGCATTCCAATATTTCTTATACACTAATATCAGAAGCAACAAACAAGCTTCTTCACATGTAAGCACTAATACAAAAATTGTATTTACTATAAAACATATAAAAGGAGAAATCATCATGAAAAAATTAGTAGGAATCGGATTAGCAGCAGCAATTTCACTTGGAGCATTATCAGGTTGTTCTTTATTAGGAGAGAAAGCGAACGGCTTTGTACTGTACGGATCAGAAGAACAAGTTCAGCAAATTACAGATAAAAACAAAAAAGAAGTGAAAGAAAAAGACTTCTATAAAATGAAAATGACAACATTAGATGGTAAAAAAGTTCTTGTAATGGATAAGAAAACTGGTGAAGAACTAGTGAAAAAAGAGTTACTTAGCAAAGTTGATGAAAAAGACAACACGAAACCACTTGATAAATTACCAGCTGTAACAACAGAACAAGGTGTATTATTTGCAAAAGAAAAAGTAGAAAATGCTGCACTTGATGGGGCAAAATTAAAATATGAAGGCAACACAATTATCGGAAGTGGTCGTGCATATACAGATATGTATGCGATTGTCGATGACGCAACTTACAGCAATGTAAAAGGTGATGAAAAATCTGTAGGTGTATTAAAATTTGATAAAGACCCAAGTAAAGAATTCCCTGGTTACAAAGGCGTAGAAGCTTCTCAACTTGTAAAAATTAAAAAGTAAAACAAAAAAGCTTTGCGAAATTCGCAAAGCTTTTTTCTATTTATTATGAGCAATTTGCTCCATATCCGGGCTACAAGTTTGCGACTGACATGACTTATTTAAAGAACATGCCGCGCATTTTCCTTTTTTACTTCTCTTTACAAAATTAACTAACGTATATGCTGCATAACCAAAAATGATAGCTCCAATTATAATATTGACCATCATCACAATACATCTCCTTCTAGAATCCGAGTAAGGATCCAACTTGGTATATAATGAGCGTTAATACATAAGCAACTACGAGTGGATAAACGACTGAGAAAATCGTCCACTTCGCTGATCCTGTTTCACGTTTAATAACAGCTACCGTCGCTAAACACGGAACATATAATAAAATAAAGAACATAAATGCATAAGCTGATAATGCTGTATAATGTGCTCCCATTACATTTCCAAGCACATCTTCTTTAACTGCATAAATAATTGCCATTGTAGAAACGACAACTTCCTTCGCTAAAAATCCTGTTAAAAGGGATGCTGCAGCTTGCCACGTTCCGAAGCCGAGCGGTGCAAATAATGGTGCGATAAATCCACCAATCATCGCTAAGTAGCTATCTCCCATATCAACGCCGAATCCTGATGGACCTGCATAGTTTAATAACCAAATAACAACCGAACCACCAAAGATGAATGTACCAGCTTTACGAACAAATCCCTTTCCTTTCTCCCACGTGCTTAGCCATAATGTTTTTGCTTGTGGCACACGGTAAGGCGGTAATTCAATTACGAAAATAGACTTTTCCGCTTTCAAAATTGTAAGAGACATAATTTTTGTAACTAATAACGCAAGAACAATCCCTGCAACATATAAAGAAAATACAACAGTCGCCTGACTATGCGGGAAAAATACGCCCGCAAATAATGCATATACAGGTAATCGTGCTGAACAAGACATAAATGGTGTTACTAAAATGGTAAGTAAACGTTCTTTTTCCTGTTCAATCGTTCTCGCAGCCATGATACCTGGAACGTTACATCCAAAACCGATAATCATCGGAATAAAAGCTTTTCCGTTTAAGCCGAAAAACTCCATAATTCTATCCATAACAACTGCAATTCGCGCCATATACCCTGAGTCTTCTAATAATGAAATAAAAAAGAATAGTGCAAAGATTTGTGGTACGAATACTAATACAGCACCAACACCGGCAATAATACCTTCTGTAACTAGTGCTTGAATAAAATCAGAAGCTCCAATACTTGTAAGTCCAGCCGTCACCCAATCCGTAAGCTGGCCACCAAAAAACTCATCTAACATATCCGATAAAGGTGTACCAATCCACGTAAACGTAACCTGAAAAATAAAAAACATAACTGCTAAAAAGATTGGAAGTCCTAAAATTTTATGTGTAATTAATCTATCAATTTTTTCTGAAAAAGGAATTTTTCCTTCTTTCTCATGCTTCATAACATTTGTTTTTAACTTTTCAATATACGCTTCACGAGTTTTGTAAATGTGCTCTTCTAACGTACAATCAAGTCTTCCTTCTAAGCGAGATCGAATGGCTATGAGTTCCTTATAAATTGGTAATGCTTTCATTTCTTTTTCTACTACTTCGTTATTGCTTAAAAATTGAAGTGCTAACCATCTCGGATGCTCGTAATTCGCTGTCTCTAAAAGAGCAATTACTTCTCCAATTCCTTCATCCATTTGTACACCATATGAAATAAGGAATGGCTTTTTCTCTTTTTTGTCATTTTCTTTAAGAGTCGTAAGCAGTTCTTCACAGCCTTTTCCACTTCTTGCAACAACAGGAACGACTGTTACACCTAATAGCTCTGATAATCGTTTTACATCAATGACAATTCCTCTTTGCTTCGCCACATCAACCATGTTTAAACCAATTGAGACTGGCTTACCAAATTCAAGTAACTGCAACGTTAAATGCATATTTCTTTCAAACTGCGAGGAATCTACGATATTTAACATATGATTAAATTCTTCTGTTAATAGAAAGTTTGTTACAACACCTTCATCACGTGAAACTGGATTTAAATCATAAACACCTGGTAAATCAATTAATGTTCCTTGTCTATCTTTTAATTTACCAACCTTTTTTTCTACTGTTACACCGCTCCAGTTTCCTACGTATTCATAAGAACCAGTAAGTGCATTAAATAATGATGTCTTCCCTGTATTCGGATTCCCTAGCAAAGCTACCTTATTCACGCTAATTCCACCTTTATCATTTTCGCGTCACAATGACGAATACTAATTAACTGTCCACGACACTCCAATGTACAAGGACCTTTGAACATCGCTTTCTGTTTCAGGCGAAGTTCGCTTCCTTCAGCAAGACCGAAAGCAGCTAGTCTACGCTTTAATAGCTGATCTAAAGACTGAATACTTTTTACTAACACTTTCTCTCCAATTTTAATATCTACTAAGCTCATAACCTTCCCCCTCAGAAGAGAATGATAATTATTTTCAAAAAAATTATACCACACCCAATTTCTCTTGTACTATACCCTTTTGCTTCATATTTATTAACATTTCGCTACAATTCTATTTCAATTATTGTCATACTGTATTCGTTTGCCATTCTCATCCATTTCGCTTACAATAAACAATAACAAATAAAGAATTTCGTTATCACTGGGGGAGCCATGCCGCTGAGAGGGAACACTTCGTTCCGACCCTTCGAACCTGTTAGTTAATGCTAACGCAGGGATTGTGCAAACGTCCGAAATACATACCTCATTTTTATTTACGTATTTCGTATCCTCCTATGATATCTATTCTTTTTTGTACAACTTGGATTTAGGGGGAGACAACATGCGTAACACCAATTTACAAGCGATGATCGAATCTGCTATTCTTGCAGCCTTCGCCATGATTATCGATATTTTACCATTATCACTTAAACTTCCAACAGGCGGTTCTATCTCATTCGCTATGATTCCTATTTTTATTATTGCTTACCGCTGGGGCTTTAAATCAGCTTTCTTAGGCGGTTTAGTTTGGGGACTATTACAAATTGTCGTGGGAGATGCTTATATTTTAACACCTGTTCAAGCATTCATTGAGTACTTCATTGCCTTTGCTTTTATCGGATTTGCTGGCTTATTCTATCGTCCAATTCAAAAAGCACTTTTAACATCCAATGAAAATAGCTTAGAACAATCAAATTTAGGTAACCGTAAAGACAAACCTTCATCAAAACAAAATCAGGGTAAGAAAGTCCTTGCTTATATTATCCTTGCTACATTTATCGGTAGCTTTGCTCGCTATTTCTGCCACTTTATTGCCGGCATTATTTTCTGGGGACAATATGCGCCGAAAGGTCAATCGGCTGTGTTATATTCATTAATCGTAAATGGAAGTACAATGCTTGGTTCTTTTATTTTATGTACCGTTTTACTTATATTTTTATTTATCACTTCACCACGCTTATTCAAGAGCATCAGTGCTTATCAAATGAATACACAAAAAAAGGGCGCTTAATGAGCGCTCTTTTTTCATATCGTAATATCAATTAAAAATACAATAAATGCGCAAAAGAAAATAAATACCATTATACTTAGCCAATTGCTATGCACGGTTCATCGACTCCTTACATAACCTCATTTTCTAAACAAATTATACTGATTAAAAATAAAGATTAGGTAAAGATAATATGAAAATAAATTAAAAAAGCATAGATCATATTGTCTACGCTTTTTTCGGTAAATAGAAATAAAATAATACACCATCTTCTGTATTTTCTGCCCCATATTCAGCATCATGTAGTTCTAAAATATTCTTTGAAATAGCAAGCCCAAGCCCCGTCCCACCTTGTGAACGCTGACGAGCTGTATCCACGCGATAAAAACGATCCCAAATTTTATCTAATTGCTCTTCTTCAATATGAGTACCTTTATTTTCAATGCACACTTTTATACGATTCTTCTCATCTATTGTAGAAATAATAATATCCTCTTTATTTGGTGTATATCGTATAGCATTCGTAATGAAGTTCACGATGACTTGTTCAATCCGGCCTTGATTTGCAATCACTTCAAATGAACTTATATTTTTATGAATATGAAGTTCTTTTTTCTCTATTTCCACAGATAGATGTTCACATATACCTTCAATTACTGTATCAATATAAAACGAAGCTTTTTTCATTTTATATGTACCAGATTCAAATTTAGCTAACTCAAGCATATCCAAAATTAACGTATCCATTTTGTCTACTTCTCTCTCCATTGCCTGAAAATAATACTCTTTTTTATGTTCAGCTACCCCGTCTTTTAAAATAGAAATACAGCTTTTCATAATACTTAGCGGTGTTTTTAATTCATGTGAAACACCAGAAATGAATTCTTTTCGCGTCTTTTCTAACTTTCTTTCCTTTTCAATATCTTCTTCTAACTGTCCAATATGCGAATGGAGTTTATTTGATAGCACATTAATATTTTTCGATAAATCTCCAATTTCATCTTTCGAAGTAATCGGTATTTTTTCTGTGAAGTCTAAATGCGCTATTTTCTTTGTTGTATCATTTATTTTCAATAATGGCTTTGCAATTTGTTTTGAGTAATAGAACGAAGCTAAAAAAATAAGAACGACTACAAATGCAATGATATAGATATAATAATCTTGCACCATTTGTACAGCTTCATCTACCGGCTGTAAAGAAGCCATCGCATAAATATATGTTACCGATCCGTCTTTTTCTTTTATTGGTTTCATTAATAATTTATATTTTATATCATTCTTTTCGTAGTCCATTGTCTTTGTTGAATACTCTATTTGATTACTCTCTTTTAGTAACACATCCGTTTGAAATTCTTTTATACTATCCAAAAATAAAGTGTTTTTATAAATTGGATTTACGGGGCCTTTTACATCTGGAAACTGTACTTTCGTAACACGCCCTCCTATGTAAACATCTGGTTCTTGAGCAACTTGCTCCCGAACAGCCGGCTTCTTTTCCTTACCAACTTGTTCCACAGCTGCTTTCTTTTTCTCCTCATTTAATTTACTCATTTTCTCATTAAATGCTTTTTCTAACGGTTTATTAGATCCGCTTAAATTCTGCTTAGATAAAGAAAAAGAGAATGGAATAAAACTATCTTCTTTTCTCACTCCAGAAAAATAAATTTCTTGCCCTAAAAAATGCTCCGATAATTTATTATCAATCTCCTCTATATTGACGAGATTGCCTAAAGGAATTTTAAATATTTGTTGTCCAAAGCTCTTTTGTTGCCTACGATCTATCGTTACCTCAAAATAAAAATCATCTGCATGTTTTAAATTCCCGTTCTTATCTAATGTCGTAATCCACGTATTATTTTCTCTTAAAAAGTCTTGCTCTAGTTTCTGAATTTCTTCTGTATTTCCTGCATGATTTAAATAGTTCTTCTCAAAGGAATTTAAATTCACTTTAATATCTTCCACTTTTCGATTCGCATAATATTGTTTAAAAAATATCGTTTGTCCAATAAATATCGTCGCTAAAATTAACATGCATAATGCTGTTGTAAGAGTAAATAATTTTAGTACAATTCCATTCCTCATACATTGCCCTCAAATTTATAACCTGTGCGTACTACAGTTGTAATATACTTTGCTTTCTCTCCTAATTTATTTCTTAAATTACGAATATGGCTATTCACCGTTCGATCATCGCCAGCAAATTCATATCCCCAAATTCTTGAAATGAGTTGCTCTCGCGTTAAAACGATTCCTTGATTTTTCATGAAATACACCAATATTTCAAACTCCGTATGCGTTAAACTAACATCTGCCTCATCAACAGTAACAGTACGCGACGGAAAATGGACATGGATGCCATGAATCGATAACGTATCATCTTCGTTCTCTAAAGGTTTCTTCGATGCTTTTCTACTTTCTAATAATCGTTTCGCTCTTGCTAATAAAATTGGCGGACTATACGGCTTCGTCACATAGTCATCTGCCCCAAGTTCAAAACCGAGTAACGTATCGTCTTCATCTACGCGCGCCGTCAGCATAATAATAGGCACCTCGGACGTCTTTCGAATTCTTCGGCAAACAGACCATCCATCGAGTTCTGGCAACATAATATCTAAAATAACTAAATCAACCTCTTCTTCTTCAAATACAACTAAAGCCTCTTTCCCGTCCCTCGCTTCAAACACTACATATTGCTCACTTAAAAAATAATCTTTTAATATTTCACGTAATATGTCTTCATCTTCAACAATTAAAATATTTTTTGACATAATTTATATATCCCCCTCCCGCTTTCAGAAACTATAATTTCACTTTGAATAACTGCCAGTTAACTTCGCCTCGATAATATATCTATCTGGTGCATTCCCTATATAATTAAATGGGTAACAAGTTGTCAGTGTTAATATCGGTTCTTCTTTTTTTATAATAACAGTACGATCATCCGCATGAGTAATCCATGTCTTTTGAATTTCATATGTGTACGTTTTATTATCATACTCTAAAACAAGGGTATCCTTTTCTTTCAACTCTCCTAAATCTGTAAATACAGTATCTCGATGTCCACTTAGTACAGTATGTCCCCCTCCAGATGGAGTTGTCGTTAAATCACTAACGAACATACCCACTCCTTTTTTCAAAGTCGTATCATCCGCTCCCCAATATATAGAAAACTTCTTCTTTATTTTTGGTATGTTTAACATCGCTACCTTTTCTCCTTCTTTATGTTCTGTTTGAGAAGAAGGCACTTGAGAAGTTACAGGTGTTTCACGAGAAAGTTGAGTATCTTGTATATTTTTAAGACTCTTTATTTCTTCTGCAGTTAATTGCCCGGCAGAGCTTCTTCCTTTATACCATTCCACAGCATAATAGGATCCCATGAATAGCCCTATAGCCATCAATATGATACCGATATAATTGAGTAACTTCATTCTTCATTCCTCCATGCCAAAAATGGTAGGAGTAACCTACCATTTTTAATATATGAAATTATCCCATTCTTTATAGGAAAATATTTTATTTACGCTTTAATCTTATTGCGACGATTCAAACCAAATAATGTACCTACCGCTACAAGACATGCACTTAATCCCATCATTGCTACATTATTTGATGCTGTATTTGGTAATTTTTCACCTTGTACAACTGGCTTTGCTACTTCTTTTTTAGCTACTTCATTCTTTTGCTCGGCTTTTATCGCTGCTTCTTTTTTTGCCATATCGTTTTTTAACTGTTCTTGCGCTATTCTCTTTTTCTCTTCTTCACTTTTTTTCTCAGCTTTTATTGCTTCCTCTTTTTTAGCCATATCACTTTTTTCTTGTACTTGCGCTGCTTGCTTTTTCTCCTCATCACTCTTTTGCTGTTCCTTAATTGCTTCTTCTTTTTTAGCTTTATCTTGTTGCACTTGCGCTTCTTCCTTTGTTACTGTTCCAGTATCTGCACTCGCTACTGAAGAATATCCTACTGTTAAAAGTGCCATTGCACAAATTGGTAATAGTCTCTTTTTCATTTTCATTCTCTCCTTATATTTTATTCACATCAACTCGCACCGGATGTATTACTAGAATAAGCAAGAGATATAAATATAAGATGCAGATGAAATATATTTCATTTAAAGATTTCATTGTAGAAAAAGAAAAAAACATCGCAATATGTACGATGTTTTTTTCGGGTGTGTGTCTCAATTATTTACATGTTACTTTCGCGTGATTTGGAAGTAGAACGGGCTGGAGCGATAACTAATTGTCTCGGCTCAGTTTTCTTGAAGTGATTTTTGACGTTACACTTACGACGTTGAACAACCCACGCTTTAATAGGGTTTGTTAAAATAATCTTTTGCTCTTCGTTAGGGGCCTCTTCTTCAAACCTACAACTCTCGCTCCATTTATTCCATTTCATTGTAAATTTAGAAGAAGAATGATCATCTTCACGATCAAACAAGTGCAAAAAATCCATTTTTCCATCTAGCATTACGGTGTTACTAGTCGCTAAAAAAGAAAAGGTCGTCCAACGTTTCTCCATGCCCTCCTACTCCTTTTTCACATATAGAGTGCCTAAAACTTAATTTACCTAAAATATGCTTGCCTTTTACCTTACACCCATAGTTTATCCAAAATGCTATTATGCAACTATCGATTTGCCTTACAACTACCTTACATTTTTGTAAGAAACAAAAAAACCTTCACTCTATATAATGAAGGTTTCTTACTTTTTATCTATATGATCTCTCATATCATCAAGTCCAGCTTCTTTTAGCTGCGACATCATACCGTGCGAAATTGCTCCTAACACTAAAGTCATTCCAATTAATGAAATACGAATCGCAGGTACATCAATTACGTAAGCCAACAGGCCAAGAACAATTGTTAAAAGTAATGCTTTTATAAATGTTACACTTGTGTACTGTTTCTTCTTCATCATATTCACCCTTTATGGAAGCGTTTTCTCAATATACTTAGTATATCATATCATCAGATGATTTTGTCGTTGTCTTTGTAAAAAATTACTATCTTCTTTGACTTTTTCTATTCTATCCTTTACAGTCGAAATGTTCGCAAGTTTTACACTGTAGGAGGATTACAATGAATATTGAAATAAAAGACACTTTAATTTCTGAAGAACAATTACAAGCAAAAGTGAAAGAATTAGCACTTCAAATCGAACGTGACTTTGAAGGAGAAGAAATCGTAGTTATCGCCGTATTAAAAGGTTCATTCGTATTTGCTGCTGATTTAATTCGTCACATCAAAAACGATGTAACAATTGACTTCATTTCTGCATCTAGTTACGGAAATCAAACAGAAACGACAGGAAAAGTGAAACTACTAAAAGATATCGACGTAAACATTACTGGAAAAAACGTAATTGTTGTAGAAGATATTATCGATTCTGGTTTAACACTTCATTTCTTAAAAGACCACTTCTTTATGCATAAACCAAAGGCACTTAAGTTCTGTACGCTACTTGATAAACCAGAACGCCGTAAAGTGGACTTAACAGCTGAATATGTTGGCTTCCAAATTCCAGACGAATTCATCGTTGGATACGGTATCGACTGTGCTGAGAAATATCGTAACTTACCATTTATCGCTTCAGTTGTAACGGAGTAATATAATAAAATAAGCTTCCATTAATTACTGATGGAAGTTTATTTTCTATCACGATTCGTAAAAGACAAAGGGAGAGAATAAAAATGACAAAGACAAAATTTGAAAAAGTACTCCTCATCGTAAATCCGAAAGCTGGTCAAGGTGACTTACATACAAATTTAACAAAAATCGTACCACCTCTTGCCGCAGCTTTTCCTGATCTACATATCCTTCATACGAAAAAACAAGGTGATGCAACAAAATATTGCCAAGAGTTTGCTAGTAAAGTAGATTTAATTATCGTCTTTGGTGGTGATGGAACAGTATTTGAATGCACAAATGGCTTAGCACCTCTCGAAACTAGACCTACACTTGCAATCATTCCAGGTGGAACTTGCAATGACTTCTCTCGCACACTTGGTGTTCCGCAAAACATTGCAGAAGCAGCAAAACTTATCACAAAGGAACACGTAAAACCAGTTGACGTTGCAAAAGCAAATGAACAACATTTCTTAAACTTCTGGGGCATTGGACTCGTATCTGAAGTATCAAACAATATCGATGCAGAAGAAAAAGCAAAGCTTGGTAAAATCGGTTACTATTTAAGCACAATTCGAACTGTCAAAAATGCTGAAACATTCCCGGTAAAAATTACTTATGACGGACAAGTATATGAAGACGAAGCTGTCCTTGTCATGGTTGGAAATGGTGAATATCTTGGTGGTATTCCATCCTTTATTCCGAACGTAAAATGTGATGACGGAACACTTGATATTTTCGTAGTCAAATCAACAGGTATTCAAGCATTTAAAGATTACATCGGAAAGAAACTATTCGAGGATTCAAATGAAAATGACATCTTCCACGTAAAAGCAAAATCCATTCATATTGAAACGAAAGAAGAAAAAGAAGTAGATACAGATGGAGAAAGTTCGCTTCATACACCTTGTCACATTGAATTATTACCAGGACACTTTACGATGATTTATAATCCTGCGGTTGTGTAAAGAAAAAAACGAGTGCTAGCACTCGTTTTTTCTCTTCTAATCTAGCTATGTCGTTGAATCATTTCTTGTATTTCTTTAACTCTCTCTAAAGTAATTCCATTTCTTTGTTCGATTGCTAAAGGATGCTCGGTTGGCTCTAATTCAACATACGGTGCCGTTCCAACTTCTCTTATATGTACATTTGTTTTTAAATTTAATGTTTCTGGATAAAATGGTATTTCTACAGATAACCAACCAAAATAAGGATCACTATTTTCTCGGCCTCTCTCATCCCACTTTTTTAATACTTCATCATAACTTTCTTTACTAAGTGATACCCACACAGTCCATATGAAGTTTTCGTGGTAGTCAATGATAGGAATCTCTAAACAACCTCTAATAAAGTAATGCTCATCGTCCATTACGCAAAGTTCTGATGTTAAATGGAAGCGTTCCTCTCTTTCATGGGGCGCTACCTCGTAATAATAATATGGTGCTTCACTTCCGTAGCATAGAGGTAGTGCAAAACGATGCATTTGTACTTTTTCTCCGGATTTTCTTCTTCTTTTCATTTATTATTCTTTCTCCTATCCTTTTCAGTCACAATCAAACGCTACCCAATTTCTCCAATGCGTGTTAGAATCCTTCTTCACAATAATACGTGGATCTTTCTTCTCTATTGCAGCTGCTACTGATTGGAAGAATTCATTTTCACTTACTTTTTCGTCTTCAACATGTTTCCATTCTTCCGTTTCATACGCTAGTTCCCAATTACCTTCTAAACCGAACTCTTCTAAAATCTCTTCTTTACTCCACCATAATAATGTTCTAACTTCTTCATTAGTAGCAAGCATACGCATAAAGTATGTTGGATAATGCTCTGTCGTTTGTACTTCTATTCCATTATTTATATAATCCTCTTCTGTAAATTCATATTCAAAATGCTGCTCACGAATTTTTAAACTGCCGTTATAAATATTCGGCATAAATTCACCTTCATCATTAAATAACTCATAATTGCCATCATTTAATTGTAAAATGCAATCATCACCCATTGAATGAGTAATTCTATCTCCATATACTTGAATATCATTACATACACCTAATGAACCTACACCAACAAGTTGAAACACCATTAACCAATCCTTAGTATCTTTAAAGAAAAGAGAGAATTTCACTTGCGAAATATCCATATATTCATTATCAAAGGCAGGAAATTCATAGTTACTTTGCTTTTTATCTAATAGTTTTAAAATATCTTTTTGCATATGTATCATCTTCACCCCGATATAAACAAAAATATTTTTTTAATTTCACTAGAGTATAACATAACCATACTTACCTGTGACATTCTAATAAAACTACTAAAAAATAGAAGAATGGCTTGTTTGCATACTCTAGTTCTTTTTATGTACAATGAAGGAAAGAAGCACCTTCATATAAGGGAGAGGACAAACTTTGTTCAACCAACAGTTAGTTAATTTACGCATTGATTTTGCATTTAAACAATTGTTTGGTACGAATGGTAGCGAAGATATTCTAATTGCATTTTTAAATGCTATGTTACAAGAGTCTTTAGAGTCGCCCATTGCTTCTCTACAACTAGAAGATCCACATTTACACAGGGAATATGAAGAGGATAAGTTATCTATTTTAGACATTTCAGCGACATTAGACACAGGAACAAAAGTCAATGTAGAAATACAACTCAATAATAATCACGATATGGTTAAACGCAGTTTATATTATTGGGGAAGACTATACACATCTCAACTACAAAAAGGGATGCCCTACAGTGCACTTCACAAAACCATCACCATAAACTTACTAAACTTCGTAATGTTTTCGGAACACCCAGCCTTCCATACAACGAGCATATTATGGAATACACAACAAAAAAAAATCCTGAGTGAAGACATAGAAATCCGCATTATAGAAATTCCAAAGTTAACTGAACAATGGCATGAAGAAAAAGTAAATCCGTGGAAAGATCCATTTGTTCGTTGGCTTTTATTGCTTTCAGCAAATGAGGATGAGCACTTAACTAAACTATTGGAGGATATTGCTATGAACCAAGACCCTATTTTACAAAAAGCAATAAATAAATGGGAACGTATGAGTCAGGATTCTTCTTTCCGACAAGCCTATGACGCAAGGGAGAAAGTTTTAATGGATGAAGCAGCAAAATTCGCCCATGCAGAGACAGAAGGAATTAAAAGAGGAATGGAACAAGGAATTAAAAAAGGGCTTGAAAAGGGTATTGAAAAAGGCATTCAACAGGGCATTCAACAGGGCATTGAAAAAGGTCGAAAAGAGGGAGTCCAACAGGGGCAATTTCAAATGATTAAGAATATGTATGATCTTGGTATACCACTTGAAACGATTGCTAAGGCAAGTAAATTAAGTTTGCATGAGATTGAGCATATTTTAGGACATAAATAGTGATAAAAAAAGAGCTTGAATAGTTTCAAGCTCTTTTTTATCAACTCTCCTCGATATCATCCAATTGAGTCTTATAACATTTATCACACTCTGGACTCGTAGGAAGAATCCCTCTTTCATCAGGTAATAAAACCCTCAAAACTTCTCGATCCATCTCTGCGAAAGACTTCATAATAATGGGATATCTTTCTCTAAAAAGGTTAACATCCATACAGTTTTTCCTTTATCGTTCATCAGTAGCACTTTATGGTTTAACTTCCAAGCCACTTCACTAACATGATGAAACATCTTTGTTAATACGCCTTAATCAATTTCAAGCCAACCCATTCCCATAGAAAGAAATAACACTCCATTTAAATACCATTTTCATGCACACCTCATTTTAACTAAAAAAAGCGAAAGAGAACATAATTTTCACTACGCTCTCTTTCGCTTTTTCAAAAACTGTATACCTTATTTTCATTTACTAACAATCCTGAAATAAGAACGAACTGTTAAGCAATAATAACCAATATAAATAACACTATACACCCCGATGCTAATTAGTAACGGAACTGCAATTTCATACGGAATAACTGTCGCTAATCCTTTGAGCGCAAATAAAGTGTGTAATATACCAACTACTAAAGGAATAAAGAAGATAAATCTCATTTGCTTCGCAATGGCTTTTTTCATTTCTTTTTTCGTGACACCGAGTTTTCGAAGAACGATGTAACGTTCACGATCTGCATGTGCTTCTGTTAATTGTTTGAAATAAATAATAGAGCCTGTTGCAAGTAAAAATACAAGTCCTAAGAATATACCACTAAACATCATTAACCCTGACGTTTCAATACCGCTGCGGAATATTGTATAGAAGTCACTGAATTGCTCTCTTCCTTCTGCATCTTCTTCCGATATTACTTTCTTTAATTTCTCCGTTAACACTTTACTATTTCTTTCGTCTTTCACATCAATATTTTTCACAGTATGAGAGCCAATTGTCTTCTTTGCTTGCTCATACACTTCATCCGGAACGACAACTAGAAGTTCATATAAGTTTGTAATGTTTTTTGCTTGTACATCTTTCACTTGTACTGGTGCTACTTCTTCAATTGGGAATGTAGCTTTTCGATTTTTATATACGCCACTATCTCTCTTACCTTCACTGTACATGCCATCAAATGCATACAATTCGTTCTTCTTTAAATCTAGAGTTTCTTCATTTAAATATTTTGCGATTGTATTAAATGATGATTGCGCGATAAGTTCTGTTGTTCTTGATTGTAATGAAGTGCCATCACCGTATTCTCCTACTACTTTTACCGTCTCTAATTCATATTGATGAATGACTTCATTCTGTCCTTCTTTTAAAATCTCATTTACTTTACGATCTAATTCCATATCTTTCTTTTCATAAGAATAACTAACTGGATGATATTTCTTCGCCTGCATATATGTGTTGTAATACATCGTTACAGAAGTTCCAACCGCCGTTAACGTTACTGCGCTTAATACGGCAATTGTTGCTAACGATTTTGCATTTCCTTTAATGCGGTATAGTAACTGAGACGTCGTAACCATTTTCATTCCGTTATAAAATGCGGATTTTTTATTTCGCACTCTTTTTAATACAAAAACGGTAAAGAACATAAATAATAAATACGTTCCAAGTACTGTCGCTAATAAAATGTAAAGTGCAAGGGGCATAAAGTTATCACCGCTCACATTTTTAATAGCCGTTACTGACAAGAAATAACCTGATCCAATTAATAATAAAGAAATGAAAGCCATTATTTTCGAACCTTTTGGCATGACTTCGCCTTCGTTATCTGCACGGAATAGCTCGATTAACTTAAATTGATAAATAACGCGGTATCCTTTAAACGATGTGTATAAAATGATGAGACAAAAAATAACTGTTGTATCTATAACCGCTCCAACTGGTACTTCAAAATGAACATTTACATGTAGCTCTAACATATTTAAAAGTAGCTTTAGGAACCCTTTTGAAAGTAAACTACCAATTACAATTCCGATTACTAATGATAATAAACCCATTAACATATTTTCATAAAACAGCATTTTACCTATTTCTTTTTTTCGAATACCGAGTAAAGAATAAAGACCTATTTCTTTCTTACGCTTTCGTGTAAAGAAACCATTCGAATATATAATAAATATTGCAACGAAAATAATGAGCATTACGCTCGCAAGCTGGAATCCTCGTCCAATGTTATCTCCAGCTTCACTTATTTGTGAATTGTATTGCAACGCCTTAAACGTAAAATAAATGACGATGCTAAAAATCATGGAAGCAAAGTATATAAAATAATCTTTAAAATTTCGTTTTATATTACGAAGGGCGATGCTAGATAAGCTCATTTGCCGCACCCCCAGAGATTGAAGACATCATATCAATAATTTGTTGGAAGAACTGTTTTCTTGTCATCTCTTTGCGATGTAATTCTTTATATAACTTTCCATCTTTAATAAATACAACTCGTTTACAATAACTTGCCGCAAACGCATCATGCGTTACCATTAAAATCGTTACAAGATCTTTTTCATTTAATGTCTTCATACTTTCTAATAAATCCGTCGCTGACTTCGAATCAAGCGCACCAGTTGGCTCATCTCCAAAAATCATACTTGGATTTGTTACAATCGCTCTTGATGCCGCGCAGCGTTGTTTTTGTCCGCCTGAAGCTTCATACGGATACTGATTTAAAATATGATCTATCCCAAACTTCTTTGCAATCTCCTCAACGCGAGATTCTACTTCTCTCGCCTTCACCTTTGATAAAGCAAGTGGCAATGCAATATTTTCTCGCACTGTTAACGTATCTAATAAGTTATAATCTTGAAAAATAAATCCTAAATGATTACGGCGAAAAAGTGCCAATTCATCATCATTCATCTTCACAATATCTTTTCCATCAATTAAAATCTCACCTTTTGAAGCCGTATCAATAGTAGAAAGAACATTCAAAAGTGTCGTCTTACCAGAACCAGACGGTCCCATAATACCGACAAACTCTCCTTCTTTCACTTGCAGTTGAATATCTTTCAACGCTTCAAACGTATTCCCGCCTGTATCATATATTTTCGAAATCCCTTTCGCTTCTAACATTGTTTTCATCTATTTGTACCTCCTGTTATAATTCGTGATGTTCTCTTTAAGCAACAGAATTCAGTATAGATACATTTTCTTAACAAATAGTAATGGGGTTTCTTAATATTTTCTTAAAAAGAAAAATCCAAAATCATAAGAATTGATTTTGGATTTAATATAGTTAAAATATTAAATTACATTTCGAACAAAAAGGAGCCGAATTCCCTTTTCTAATTTTCGCATCACATTTTGGGCAATATACATATCGCTCTTCTATCATTTGTCGCTCTATCATATGTAAGGATACTATTCTCATACTGCACATAATCCCAATTAATATAAGGCTAACAATGAGTAGCATACCTCTCGCCCTCCCCCTTTATCATTTTACCATAAAATAACAAACCCGATTCTCTCATCTAGAACCGGGTTTATACTTACAATCCTAACTTCACCTTCGCGCCATCAGGAATTATTTCTTCATCTATTTGTACCTTATCGTGCACAGACTTTCCTCTCGTAATTACATGCCAGTAGGAACCTTTTTGTAATGTATCCACTCCATCAATTGTTATCTCTTTTTCGTTTCCATCCTTATCATATGTGTTCACTGTGTATGCACGGCCTTTATTTCCACCTAAATCTTTTCCATCGTTATCAATTACCGCATAACGATATTCTAATTTAAGAAACGGATTCATGGAATCTACTGTAGCACTCCCATTTAACAAATATGCCGCTCCTGCTATGATGACAAGTAATGATCCTAAAATAAATCTTTTCATCTATATTCCGCCTTTCATTATGTTTTTCTATAAGACCTTTCTAAGTATAGAGAGCATTTCTTAATAAAAACTCGTGCGGTTTCTTAACTTTTTCTTAATGTCACAGGGCTTTGCATCAGCACTTCGATAAATAAAGCCATATTAATAATAAAAGGAGGCTGCCGCCTCCTTTATTTACTCATCACTGTATTTCTTTTTTGTCTGTAAAAATAAAACACACTCACAATCAATGCAATACTCCCGCCAAAATACAAACCATACTCTATCGCAGCTGCTACAATCCTTTCAATATGTTGTCCAAATAAAGAACCGAGCACAAAATAAACGAGTGTCCAAACAAATCCTGTCGTATAGGAATACAAAGCATATATCCGAAATGACATGTTATTCATCCCAACTAAATACGGTACGATATGTCTTACAACTGGTATGAAATAGCTTGTAACTAACGCGTACTGTCCGTATTTATCAACCATTTCTTGTGATTTCATCAAATACTTCGCTTTTTTCTTTTTCATTAATTTATGGAGTACCTTCGTTCCAAAAACCTTCCCTAATATATATCCTAAAGAAAGCCCTGATACAACACCTAAATATGTTAATACGAATGAAGGAACAACACTTAATATACCTACTGAAGATACGAAACCACCACTCATAACAATCATTTCATCTGGAATTGGCATACCGATAATCCCTAACCATAAACAGAAAAATAAAGCCCAATAACCGTATTGTTCAATATAAGATAATAATTCATGTAATTCCATTATGCATATGCTCTCCTTAGTTCTTTTTTGCAACTAAAGACGTAGGCTGGCGGGAAATTAAGCCATACTTTTTCTAGTGTAATTTCAGGGAAGAAATGCTGTATAAACCCTTTTTTCACAAGTGAATATTGAAATGTAATGAACTCACCATTCTCATGTATCGCTTCCATCGCATTATTTAAAATGCGCTTTGAAACTTCTTCTGGTAAAGAAGTGAAAGGCAACCCTGATAAAACGTAATCAATGCATTCTATATTGTGCTCCCCCATATACTTCTTTATATTTTCAGCTGAACCGTGTACAACAATGACATTCTGCTCATCTTTAAACTTTCTTTTTAATTCTTTGAAAAATACTTCATTAATTTCAATAAGAAGAAATATCGTTTCCTTCTTTTTTCTCTTCATAATCTCTTTCGTAAAAACCCCTGTGCCAGGCCCTAACTCTACAATACATTTCGCTTTATTAAAATCAATTACATCAACCATTTTCTTTGCTAATATTTTTGAACTTGGCGCAATTGCACCAGTATGTTTTGGATGCTTTATAAATTCATGTAAAAATGTAATGAGCTGCATGTAAACCTCTCCTCATTCGTTCGATAGTTTTTAACTTGTGTCTAAGTATAACTATCGTTTCTTAATAAAAATTGAGGAAGTTTCTTAAGATTTTATGAAGAATAAAAAAAACAGCTATCGCGTGTAGCGATAGCTGCCCCTTATTACTTCGCACTCACGATCTTATAATAAGAACGAACCGTTAAGAAGTAATATCCAATATAGATGACACCGTATACTCCAATACTAATGAGAAGCGGAATCATAATTTCAAATGGTAATATATTTGATAAACCTTTTAGTGCAAATAAACTGTGTAAAATACCGATTACTAACGGAATAGCGAAGATAAAGCTTACTTGTTTTGCGATAGCTTTCTTCATTTCTTGCTTCGTTACACCAACTTTATGAAGGACAATGTAACGATCACGGTCAGCACTTGCTTCTGTTAATTGTTTAAAGTAAATGATTGAGCCTGTTGCTAATAGGAATACTAATCCTAAGAATAACCCAATAAACATCATTAAGCCTGTCGTTTCAAGCCCCATTTGGAATCCTGTATAGAAATCGTTAAATGGTTTTAAAACTTCTGATTCTCCAGCTGGCATAATGCTTGCTAATTTTGCTGTTAACTCTTTACTATTTCGCTCACCTTTTACATCAATATTTTTTACAGTACGCGTTTCGTTTACTTGTTTCACTTGCTCATATGTTTTATCAGGAACGATTACAAATAGTTCATTTAAATTTGTAAGGCTTCTATTATTTACACCTTTAATTTTTAATTCTTTTGACTCATTTCCAACAGGGAATACAGCTGTATTTCCTGTATAAAGAGGACCAAAATCAAGTTTCTCAATATATAAGCTATCATATACGAAAGCTTCATTCGCACTCAAATTTACAGGTTCTACATCTAAATGTTTCACATGTTTATTAAAGCTTGATTGAGAAATAAGCTGGTACTGATTCGTAACATTATAGTGTGTGTTCAGAACTTGATCAGCTCTTTCACCTTTAAATGTTCCTTTCACAGGAATCATTTCAACTTCTGATTCATATGTGACTGGGTGATTATTCTTCTCTCCAGCAAGTATTTCATTTACTTTTTTATCTAATGCTGCATCTTTTTTCTCATAGGAATAACTATACGGCGCAGCAACTTTTGATTGCGTAAATGTATTGTAATACATCGTAACTGACGTACCAACCGCTGTTAATGTAACTGCACTTAAAATAGCGATTGTCGCCAATGATTTCGCATTTCCTTTAATACGATATAGTAACTGCGATGTCGTTACCATATTCATACCATTATAAAATGCTGACTTATTATTTCTTGCACGTTTCAATACAAATACTGTGAAGAACATGAACAGTAAATAAGTCCCTGCTACTGTCGCTAATAAAATATATAATGCAACGACCATAAAGTCTGCATACATAACTGCTTTCATGTACATTAGCGCTAAAAAATAACCTGAACCGATTAAGAAAACTGAAATTAATGCCATGATGACAGATCCTTTTGGCATTGCTTCTCCTTCACGTTCTGCACGGAAAAGTTCAATTAACTTAAAGCGATAAATTAAACGATATCCTTGAAGTGATGTATATAAAATAATCACAAAGAAAATAATTGCTGTATCAATAATAGCAGCCATCGGTACTTCAAAATGAACATTTAAATTTAATCCCATCATATTTACTAATAACTCAAGGAATAATTTCGAAAGGACACTACCAATCGCAATCCCGATTACTAATGACATTAATCCCATTAACATATTTTCATAAAAGAGCATTTTACCAATTTGTCTTTTACGAATACCTAATAACGAATATAAGCCAACTTCTTTTTTACGTTTACGTGTAAAGAATCCGTTCGAATATATAATGAACACTGCTACGAAAATGATAAGCATCACACTGGAAACTTGGAACGCTCCGCTAATCTTTTTAGAAGCTTCTGCTGCTTTTTCCATTTGTGAATTATATTGCAGTGCTTTAAATGTAAAATAAATAACGATACTAAAAATCATAGATGCGAAATATACAAAGTAGTCTTTAAAGTTCCGCTGTATGTTGCGGAGGGCAATGCTAGATAAGGTCATCAGCCATACCTCCAGAAATAGAAGACATTACGTCAACAATTTTTTGGAAGAACTGTTTACGCGTTGATTCACCACGGTGCAATTCTTTATATAGTTCACCATCTTTAATGAAAATAACTCGTTTACAATAACTTGCTGCAAATGCATCATGCGTTACCATTAAAATTGTTGAGTTATCATATTCATTTAATGACTTCATACTTTCAAGTAAATCTGTTGCAGATTTAGAATCAAGCGCTCCAGTTGGCTCGTCCCCGAAAATCATACTTGGATTCGTAACGATTGCACGTGATGCTGCGCAGCGCTGCTTCTGTCCACCAGATACTTGATATGGGAACTGACTTAAAATATGATCAATGCCAAATTTCTTTGAGATTTCAAGAACGCGGCGATCAATCTCACTCGCTTTCACCTTTGATAACGCAAGTGGTAAAGCAATATTCTCTTTCACTGTTAACGTATCTAATAAGTTATAATCTTGGAAAATGAAGCCTAAATGATCGCGGCGGAATAATGCTAACTTATCATCATTCATTTTCACAATATCTTTTCCATCAATTAAAATTTCACCGTTCGTCGCATTATCAATTGTAGAAAGAACATTTAGTAAAGTCGTCTTACCAGAACCAGAAGGTCCCATAATTCCAACGAACTCACCTTCTTTTACTTGTAAGTTAATACCTTTTAACGCTGCAAATTTATTACCACCCGTGTCATATACTTTTTCAATATTTTTTGCTTCTAATACTGTTTTCATCTCGACATCCCTCATTTCTTCTATTCTCTATTTTCAACTATATACACTCTCTACTCTTGCCACTATCGATGTTTCTTACACAAACATGACAGTTATGTAAGGCACATAAGTAAAGAAATCAAAAAGTTAACGTAATGAATTAAAGTACTTTGTTACTATAACATTGGGATATCATACCATCCATTCATTCTCCTTACAGGAACATTACAATTTTGTAAGGTAAAAAATGCACCTACAAAGTTGTGCACGAAATGTCGGATGGAGCTATTTCGTTCCTGCTATTCTATGTACAGAGGAGGTCATAATATGGATTCACTTAAAAATATGAATGCTGCAATGCGCTATATTGAAGATAACCTTACGAATGAAATTGATTTTAAAGAAGTTGCGAGGCTAGCTCTTTGTTCTGAGTATCACTTTAAAAGAATGTTTTCGTTTTTAGCAGGTATATCACTATCTGATTATATTCGCTGTAGACGTCTTACTCTCGCTGCCTTTGAACTAAAAAACAGCAATGTAAAAGTCATTGATATCGCTATAAAATATGGATACAACTCACCAGATTCATTCGCTCGTGCATTTCAAAACTTGCACGGTATAACACCTTCAGAAGCCCGAAATAGTAGCCATTCTTTGAAGGCTTATTCACCAATGACCTTCCAATTATCCATTCAAGGAGGAAATGAAATGAATTATCGAATTGAAGAAAAAGAGCCATTTCGAATTATAGGTATTACAAAACGAGTACCAATCGTTTTTAATGGTGTAAATGAAGAAATTGCTTCTATGTGGAAAAGTTTAAATCCAGAGTCCATTGAAATGTTAAAGTCACTTTCAAACATGGAACCGAATGGAATTATTAGTGCTTCTACTAACTTTTCTGAAGGAAGAATGGAGGAAAAAGGCGAACTCGATCACTACATTGGAGTAGCCACAACAAAGGATTGTCCAGAGCAATTCGCGCAACTTGAAGTCGCAGCTTCAACATGGGCTATATTTGAAGCTGTCGGTCTATTTCCTGATGCATTACAAAATGTGTGGGGGCGTATTTATTCTGAATGGTTCCCTTCTTCGAACTATGAACTAGCGGAAGGACCGGAAGTATTGTGGAATGAACAGAAAGACATATCTTCTCCAAACTTTAAAAGTGAAATTTGGATACCGGTTTTGAAGAAGTGATAAAAAAACAAAGCTGCTCTTCCCTAAAAGGAAAAGCAGCTTTATTTACATTTTCAACTCTTCTTTATAAATACTATATGACTTTATTGTTGATACGATAATACATATTAATATGATTCCAATCCCCATAAAAATATTAAATGGATCTGGAAGCAAAGCCCCGGCATATATACAAAGTGAACCTATTACAAATACCCTCGAAGCAAATCTATGTGTTTTTCTCCAAACTACAGGATTTTCTAATGTCCAGTCCATTCGAATGCCTACTAACCCGTTCGGCTTCGTTTGTTGCATGTAATTACCTAGTACAAGAAACAATGTTCCAAGTCCAAAATTAAATGCAATTGAGCCCGATGCAATATAATTAGACGCTGCTAATAGTGCAAATATGTTACATCCAAATCCGATAAAGAGAATGGCATAATTAATCGCTGAAAGAACTTTGGATTGCTGTGTAGACTTATCTTTTATGAATCCAAAAACTAGCCATATCATATAGAGCACTACCATACTACCTATCGAGAATGAACTTGCTTCTATTTTAGAAAAATATCCATCTACTACTCCTGCTGCATTATAATGGCGTGGAATTTGTTCTGGTAAATATGGCCATACAATATACCATCCAATTGCAATGCCAATAATTAAACTCCATGGTACTACGTGTCTTTTCATCCTCTCTCCCCCATAATTTTTTATTAGGCCCCTATTTCTTTTTTATAAGCAATATATGAATATCCCATCGTTAATCCTACTGCACCAATAATAATTCCAACCATTACGAAAGATTTCCACGCCACTGGTGCAAAAACACTTAAAATCATAATGATCCCCAATGCAACAAACACCTTTCCGCTAAAACGTTGCGTTTTTCTCCACACTTCTTCGTTACTTAATGTCCACGGTGTTTTTATACCTACAAAGTAGTTTGGTTTACATTGTGGTAAATAGTTTCCGATGACTATAAATAAAATACCCACTAATAATTCCGGCACGCGATTAATGAATAAATTGTATCCTAATCCACTTGTAATAATATCTATATTCCCTACAAATAGTAGCAGTAGTATCCCGTTATTCATCATCATAAAAGCTTTAGAAAACTTCTCGTAGTTCGCTTTCTTTGGATCAATCTTTGGTAACACGTTTAGAAAAATATATAAAACAATCATAATTCCAACCATAGAAAGCATTCCATACAATTTAGAAGAATATCCATCTACTTTACCGCCGCTCCAATGCGTTGCAATTGTATCCGGTAAATGTGGCCAAGCAAACGCCCAAGCTAAACAAGTTATAACAATTAATAAGATTGCAAAAAGATGCTTTTTCATTTCCCCTCTTCCCCCTTATTCGTAAATGTAAACACCCAAGTCAATAAATCTTGAAAGACCGTTGTGTTTAAAGAGTACATAACGAATTGCCCTTTCTTTTCATCTTGAATAAGTTCAGCATTTTTAAGTGCATTTAAGTGGTGTGAAATACTTGGTTTTGTCATATTGAAATGTTCAGCAATCTCACCAGCGGTTAGATCGCCTTCTTTTAATAAGTCTAAAATTTTTCGCCTTGTTGGATCTGCTAATGCTTTGAATGCTTGATTCAATGTCTTTCTTCCTTTCGATAATTAGACATTTAGATATTTATCTAAATATTAAACCAATTACCGTTATTTGTCAATTTCATCCAGCGCCCTTTTTACTTTTCTCACTTTTAACCTATACTGTTTACTAGCTTATCTTTCAACATAATGAAAAGACTTGAAACACATGATACACTATAGCTACAATTGTTTTTTTGAGGAGGAATATACATATGTATAAAATTTTAATCGTTGAAGACGATCCAAATATTTCATCATTACTGCAATCTCACATTCAGAAGTACGGTTATGAGGCTGTGGTAGCGGAGAATTTCGATGATATTATGGAATCGTTTAACGCAGTGAAACCACATCTTGTTTTACTTGATGTAAACTTACCGAAATTCGATGGTTTCTACTGGTGCCGTCAAATTCGTCATGAATCTACTTGTCCAATTATTTTCATTTCAGCGCGTGCTGGTGAGATGGAACAAATTATGGCAATTGAAAGCGGTGCGGATGATTACATTACAAAACCATTCCACTACGACGTTGTAATGGCAAAAATTAAAGGACAATTACGCCGTATTTACGGTGATTATGCACCAAATATTTCTGAACGTATCGTTGAAGTAGAAGGTTTAAAACTATTCCCTGAACGTCCAGAAATTCATTTTGGATCTGAACAAGTTCTTTTAACGAAGAAAGAGGCAATTTTAGCAGAAATGTTATTATCTAAATTCCCTCGTACAGCGAGCCGTGAAGATTTATTAGCTGCGCTTTGGGATGACGAAAGTTTCGTTGAGGAAAATACATTAAACGTAAACATTACACGTCTTCGTAAAAAGTTTAATGAGCTTGGCATTGAGAACTCTATTGAAACAGTACGTGGACTTGGATATCGCTTTAACGCAACTTGGAGTGAATAAGCATGAAGCTATTTTTACGTGATCATTTTGCATTTTTTCTACTGTACGTATTAAACTTCGGTATCATTTTCGTTCTTTATGATGCAGTAGACGGATTTCAAAATAATAAATTTTACTTCGTCGTTTTAAGCCTATACTTATTTATTTGTTTCCTCGCTTATCGTTACGTTCGCAATCGTAGAATGTACCATAGATTAAGTGAGCAACCAGAAAAAATGGAAGATGCGTTTATTGAAAGAGCAACTGCTCCGATGCCTCACGGTGTCAATGAACTCGTACGTACGCAGTACCGTTTATTCCAAAAAGAACTACAATCGTATGAAGTAAAACAACAAGAACATCAATTATTCATTAACCATTGGGTACATCAAATGAAGACACCTGTTTCTGTTATGCAGCTTATGGTGCTAGAAATGGAAGACGAGCATTTAATTCCAAAGTTTAAAAAAGAATTAGAGCGTCTAAACCAAGGGCTTGATATGGCTTTATACATGGCTAGGTTAAATAACTTCCATGAAGATTTCCATGTCGAGACGATTTCATTAAAAGATACGGTAACAAAAAATATTAACGGATTAAAAGAACTATTCATTCGTAATGGTGTCTTCCCTGTTTTAGAAGTCCATTCTGATTTAAAAGTTGCTTCTGATGCGAAATGGCTAAAATTTATCATCTATCAGTTAATGACAAATGCTGTTCGTTACTCTGGGGAACGCGGAAAGAAAGTATTCTTATCTGCTTACCGAAACGGAAAAGATATTATTTTAGAAGTTCGCGATGAAGGTGTTGGTATTCCGCAAGAAGATATTCGAAGAGTATTTGAACCATTTTACACTGGGAAAAACGGTCGCGCGTTCGGAGAATCTACTGGTATGGGACTTTATATTGTAAGTAAAATTTGTGATTATTTAGGTCACTCTGCCAAACTAGATTCTGAAGTTGGTAAAGGAACGACGATTAAAATCATCTTCCACAACGCTGCAAATAATCAAGCAGAACATACGGAGAAGGTGACCGAAGCATGATCGTAACATATGCAAGCAAAATGTATGAGAACTCACTCTCATACATTTTTTGCAATACAACTACTTCTATATCTTCTAGCCGGAGGTATAATCTATGACATTTTGGCAATTTGCATTTAAAAACGTCACGCGCAACTCAAGAGCTTATTTTGCTTACTTTGTAAGTAGCTCCTTTTCCATTGCTGTGTTCTTTTCGTTTGCTGTTTACTTATTCCATCCGAAATTACAAAACTTTGACATGACCTCTGAAATTTCAGGATTAATGATATTTTCAGAAGTTATCATTGTCTTGTTCTCGTTCTTCTTTCTACTTTATTCAATCGGATCGTTTTTAAAAGTTCGGAAAAAGCAATTTGGTGTGTTAACCGTTTTAGGTATATCAAAAAAGCAATTACATCGGCTCATTTTCACTGAAAATATGTTAATTGGTATTTTATCTATCTTTTTCGGCATGCAGTTTGGACTTGTCTTCTCGCAGTTTTTCTTATTAGTAACAGCGAAAATTACACATCTACCAGGGATATATTTATATATCCCTACGAATGCTTTCATTTTAACAATGATTGTGTTTCTTGGTCTCTTTATCGTTGTATCTTCATTTACACCCATGCTAATTCGTACGAAAAAGACAGTAAACCTTTTAAAAACTAATGGTAGGAAACAAAAGGAAAGAAAACCATCCATATTTATCTCTCTATTTGGTGCTATCTGTTTATTAGGTGGTTATATTTTAGCTGGAAACCCTAAATATTTCTTCTCAATAAACTCGCAAGTAGGCGTTATATATATGGTTTCAAGTATTTTCGTCATTCCAACGCTCGTTACAATCGGAACATATTTTTTCTTTTCTCAAATTAGTTTCTTACTTATTTATATTTTAAAGAAAAGAAGAAAGTTTTATATGAAACGGATTAATATGCTGTGGATTTCGGATTTAGCAAGCCGCATCCGAACGAATATTAATATGCTGTTTATTGTAGCGATGCTATCTACAATTGCTTTCACAATGATTACGTTTCTATATGGAGTCGGAAAGTTTACAAAGCTAGAGGTTACGCGAAGTTCACCTTTTCCATTCTCTTATTTTTCTTATGACGCAAATCCTTTTGTGAATGATCATTTAAATTGGCTTGAACAACAATTACGAAAAGAGAATTTCTCTTATAAAAAAATAAAAGCTGATTTATATGAAACACCACTGAAAGAAGATGAAGGCATAACAGCTTATAATGACATATACGCAATAAAACAAAGTGACTATAATAAACTCGCAGCTTCCCTGCAAATGAAACAACTATTCATGAAAGATAATGAAGCATATGTCTTAACAGGTAGCGCTTATGTAACCTTATTCAGCGAATTTGAGCCAAGCTACAATAGAAAGTCTATTACACTTTCTAGTACAAATACGCAATTACAAGTAAAGGGCTATGAACAAGTAGGGGCCATTCCATCTAACTTTTCATACCAAACTTTAATTTTACCTGACGCTGTTGTAAACAACTTACCAAATACAACAAAACACGTAACAGCGTACAATTATAACGTACAAAATTGGGAAAAGACTTATGAAATTGCTGATGATTTTATGAAAAAAATACAAAGAGATCGACAGAAATTCCAATACGAAGGCCCTCTTATTCGCTCCTATGAATCAGCAGGTTCATTATACAGAATCACATCTGGTAGTGCCGCGTACTTCCTAATCGGGACATTCTTAGGTGTCATTTTCTTTATTGGAGCAGGGAGCGTTCTTTACTTCCGAATGTATACAGATTTAACGAACGAACAAGAAAAGTATGTAGCAATTTCAAAAATTGGGGTAACAGGTGCAGAGATGAAAAGATCTGCAACCATTCAACTTAGCATTTTATTTTTCGTTCCGTACGTTATGGCGTCCATTCATACAATGTTCGCAACAAAAATGCTTCAAGACGTAATTGCCTTATCACTATTCAAGGAAATTTCAGCTGTTCTTATTATTTTTGGCGTAGTTGAAATCGTCTTTTTCTTATTCATTCGTTCCTTTTACATGCAAAAGTTATCAGAGTATACAAATGGTTAAATTTTATGCATGTATTTAGTAGGGGGAAAGGGTATTTCTTATATCCTTTTCCTCTTCATCCTACTAGGAGGCTAGGCAAATGACATTTTGGCAGTTTGCATTTAAAAACGTGACGCGGAACGCCAGAGCTTATTTCGCCTATTTTGTAAGCAGTGCGTTCTCCATCGCAATCTTTTTCTCATTTGCAGTTTATTTATTTCATCCTAAATTGCATATGACAGACGTAAATTATTCTCTGAACATATTAATGACAATTTCAGAAGTTGTCATTGTGTTCTTTTCATTTTTCTTTTTACTGTATTCAATCGGGACGTTTTTAAAAGTACGAAAAAAACAGTTCGGGATTTTAACAGTACTTGGCATATCTCAAAAACAATTAAAGCGACTCATATTTATAGAAAATATGTTAATTGGTGCTCTTTCTATATTTTTTGGCATTCAACTTGGAGTTGTCTTTTCACAGTTCTTTTTATTAGTTACCGCCAAAATTACACACGTACCTGGTTTATATTTATATCCGCCTACAAGTGCTATCGTTTTAACTATCATCATCTTTCTTGGGCTCTTCATTCTCGTATCATCTTTTACACCGATGCTCATTCGTACGAGAAAAGCCGTACGTCTTTTAAAAGAAGGAACACAACAAAAAGAAAGAAAAGCATCCGTGCTCATCTCTCTATTTGGTGCGACGTGTTTAATATGTGGATATGCGTTAGCCGCAAATCCGTTGTATTTTATGTCGCTAGGTGACATCATTGGGCTTTTATATGCCGTCTCTAGTATATTTGTCATCCCATCGCTTATTGCAGCTGGAACATACTTTTTCTTTTCACAAATTAGTTTTTTACTTATTCGTATTTTAAAAACGCGAAGAACGTTTTATATGAAACGAATTAATATGCTTTGGATTTCGGATTTAGCAGCGCGCATTCGGACAAACATTAACATGCTCTTTATTGTAGCGATGCTATCAACACTCGCTTTTACAATGATTACATTCTTATACGGTTTTGGGAAATTTACAAAGTTTGATGCAATTAGACAAAACCCTTTCCCGTTTACGTATTTATCGCATACTGAAAATACATTAGCTGATGAACATTTAAACTGGTTAGAGCAGAAATTTAATGAAGGGCACTTTACTTATACAAAATTTAAAACGGATATATATGAGGTATCTTCAGCTGAAGATAACACGCAGCTCTATTACGCAATTAAACAAAGTGACTATAATGTACTTGCTAAAGCATTAAATTTGGAAAAACTCACGGTAAATAAGAATGAATCTTATATTCTTATGAAAGACTTAGATGATCAAGTTATTGGAACACTTCACAATGAAGAAAAGAAAAATACTCTTACACTTACTCAAAACAATTTACAACTACAAGTGAAAGAATATAAAAGTTATAGCCCATTCCCAAACAGCTTAATATACCAATTACTCATACTATCTGATGAAAATGTAGAAGCCTTATCCACAGTTTCCAAACAAATGAGTGTATATAACTTCAAAGTTACAGATTGGGAAAAAGCACATAATATCGGTTCATCGTTTATAACAAAAATCCATAACGATAATGCAGCAATTCAAGCAGAGCACCCACCTTTCCATGCAAGTGAAGCGAGCGATTCTCTATATAAGAAAAAACTAAATGTTGCCTCATTCTTCTTAATTGGTACTTTCTTAGGTGTTATTTTCTTTATCGGTGCTGGTAGTGTTCTTTACTTCCGAATGTATACAGATTTAACAAATGAGCAAGAAAAATATATAACGATTACGAAAATTGGCTTAACTGAGACTGAAATGAAACGTTCAGCGACAATTCAGCTTGCGATTCTTTTCTTCGTGCCTTACATTATGGCATCAATCCATACGATGTTTGCGACAAAGATGCTACAAGAAATATTACATCTCTCGTTCTTCGCTGAAATTACAGTCGTACTTATGATTTTTGGAACAGTTGAAATTTTATTTTTCCTTTTAATTCGTTCCTTTTATATGCAAAAATTATCACAACACATTAAGTTTTAAAAAGTAGAAAGGTGATTACTATGGAAGAAGTATTACACATAAAAAACGTCTCAAAAGTATATGAGGGAAAAGTCCCTCATACTGCTTTAAAAAATATAAATTTACACGTGGATAAAGGTGAATTCGTTGCCATTATGGGACCATCTGGTAGCGGGAAATCTACATTTTTAAACGTTATCTCTACAATCGATTCTCCGACTTCTGGTGATGTCGTGATTAACGGAAAAAAACCGCACACATTTCGTAGAGAGAAGTTAGCTATTTTCCGCCGCCAAGAGTTAGGATTTGTTTTCCAAAACTTTAACCTACTAGATACACTAACAATCGGTGAAAATATCGTACTACCTTTAACATTAGATAATGTTCCATTAAAAGAAATGGATGAAAAGCTTGATAACATTTCAAAAAAGCTTGGAATTGATCATATTTTGGACAAGCGTATTTTTGAAGTTTCCGGGGGACAAGCACAGCGTACCGCAGTAGCACGTGCTGTCATTCATCATCCTTCACTTCTACTTGCCGATGAACCGACAGGAAACTTAGATTCAAAAGCGGCAATTGACGTAATGGAGCTATTTACGAAATTAAATAAAGAAGAAGATGCAACGATTTTAATGGTTACCCATGATCCGTTTGCAGCAAGTTATTGTAACCGTGTTATTTTCATTAAAGATGGAGAGCTTTACAATGAACTACACCGCGGATTGTACCGTGAGAAATTTTATCAAGAAATATTAGATGTTTTAGCATTATTAGGAGGAAGACGTGGATGACATTTTGGCAATTCGCATTTAAAAATGTCTCACGTAATTCGAAAGCATATTTCGCCTACTTTGTAAGTAGTGCGTTTTCTATCATGGTTTTCTTTTCATTTACTGTATACGCGTATCACCCGCGGTTACAAAGTGTACAAAGTTTCCAAGAACGTGATCCTCTAATGAACTTAGCTAGTACAGCACAGCTTGTGATTGTTATGTTCTCGTTCTTCTTTCTCTTATATTCAATTGGAACATTTTTAAATGTACGGAAGCAGCAATTCGGGATACTCACCATTCTCGGTATCTCACAGAGACAATTAAAGAGACTGTTATTTACTGAAAATATGATAATCGGGATATTGTCTATCTTTATCGGCATTCAAGGTGGACTTGTATTTTCTAACTTTTTCTTATTAGTCACTTCGAAATTAACAAACGCGAAAGGTCTCTATTTATATTGGCCAACAGAAGCGATTATCGTTACAACCGTAACGTTTATCATCTTATTTTTAATCGTTTCTACATTTACACCAATGTTTATTCGTACTCGAAAAACAACGAAGCTTATTAAGGGCGTTAACAAAGAGAAGAGCGAAAAAAAACCATCTATACTGATTTCACTATTTGCTTTAACTTGTTTAGGACTATGCTATTATATTGCTGGTTATCCGCAAGGCTACATAACGGAAAAAAATGCACAAAATGGATCTGTATTCTTAATTATGCTATCTATTTTACCGCTTGTAGTAGTTGGGACGTATTTATTTTTTTCACAAACATTTCTTCTCTTTATCTATATTTTAAAGAAACGAAGAAAGTTTTATTTAAAACAAATAAATATGTTATGGATTTCAGATTTAGTTTCTCGTACACGCAGTAATATTAATGTACTCTTTATTGTTTCTATGCTATCTGCACTTGCATTTACAATTATTATCGGGTTATTTGCTGCAAACAATAATACGAAAGCACCCATACTAGAACGATATCCAATACCATTCACCTATACATCAGAAGGTGTTAATGCATTTGAACAAAAGCATATTACTACGATTGAAACTGAACTTACAAATGCTAATTTTCAATATGACAAATATAAGTTTACCGTTTTAAAAGATACAGCTTCAAAAGAATCAATTGCCATTATGAAAATGAGTGATTATAACGCAATAGCACAGCAATTAAACAGACCAAAAATCACTCTCGATTCTTCACAAGTTTATAATATTTCTCGCTATTCACCAGTGTTATTAAATCTCGTGTCTAACCCATTTGCGAAGCAGAACACGATTACACTTGGCTCTAATAAAAAGGAATTTCAAATTAAAGGTTTTATTAATAGAGGAATTGAGCCTCCCTTTGCATTACCTCACTTAATTGTGATGCAAGATGAAGTAATTGAAAATATGATTCCTCATATTGAAACAATTACAGTCTATAACTACTTCGTGGAAAATTGGGAAAATGCAATTGTCCCAACAAAAAATATATTAAAAAGCTTAAATCATGATGCAGAAACCTTGTATGAAGCACATAAAAATGAAGAAGATTTCATTAAACCATTTTATATTTATACAGCTACGGATGAACTCGTTCATAGTAAAGGAAATGCAGTCGCTCAATTCTTTATTTGGGCATTTCTCGGCTTTATTTTCTTTATCGGAGCAGCTAGTGTTTTATATTTCCGTATGTATAATGACTTAACAACTGAAAGACAAAAGTATATTACGATTACAAAGCTTGGCTTAACTGAATCAGAAATGTTTCGCTCTGCAACGATTCAATTAGGAATTTTATTTTTCGTTCCTTATGTCGTTGCTGGTGTTCACACATTATTTGCAGTTAAGTTTTTACAAAGCATGTTTTCTTTCTCCTTATTAAAAGAGACATGTATCGTACTCACCTTTTTCGGGATTATCGAGATCATTTTCTTCTTCTTAATCCGTTCTCTTTACATTAATAAATTATCACAGCATATAAAAATATGAATAAAATAGCCTTGTGCAATATGCACAAGGCTATTTTCAATAGTTTTTAATAATTAGCAGCAATATCCGCCGTAGCCGCCAGCATAACCGCCATAACCACCATAGCCACAACCGCCGCCTCCGCCGAAGCAGCTAGCACCGATGATAATTAATAAAATAAACAAAACAATTAGAAGCGCAAAACCGCCTCCGCAACCATGTCTGCGGTTACAATCATCATGTCTGTGTTCACACTTTTCGCTCATTACCCTATTCCTCCTTTAGTATCATTCATAACAAGTTCACCTTGCTCTAAATGAGGGGATTCCATTTATATTATGTTTTCAGGGCGAATAGGAAGCTTGGCTTACCTAAAAACGGGCTTGTTTTAGGAATTGGGCTTTATTAAAAAGCGAATGAGCCTTATCCAGATGTAAGCATAAAACATTTGACATACTCTTAATTTCTTACTAATATTTAATTGAACGACCAATCAATTTTTTGATTATACATTCAAATCATATAAATTAGGAGTTGAATAGCGTGACTGATTCTTTTATTGCAGAGGCTAGGCGTGAACAAATTATTCTTGCATGTATTGATACATTAGAAGAGGTTGGATATAACAACTTAAGCTTAACGAAGGTGGCAAAAAAGGCTAAGATTAGTACCGGACTTATTTCTTATCATTTTAATGATAAGCTTTACCTTATGAATCGCACATTACAATTTTTAGTTGCCAAGCAACATGAATTTATTAGTAATCGAGTGCTATTAGCTCAATCTGAAATAAATAAACTAGAGGCTTTTATTGAAGCGCATTTGGCTTATCAAGAAACTCATTACAAAAATAATATTGCCTTAATTGAGATTGTCTTTAATGCAAGAAATGAAGAGAACGTTCCTTATTACAGAATCGAAGACGACGAAGAGGAGGATGCTCTTAGAACGATGTTATTAGATATTTTGAAGACTGGTCAACAAAATGGCGTGTTTTCCGATTCTTTCCAAACCGACACATTAGCTTCATTTATTTTAGGAGCAATCGAAGAAAGAATGCTGAAGGCAAATTCATCTATATCCATAGAAAATTACTCAGATGAGCTCATAAAAATGGTGAAGAAACTCACTGTTTAAAACATGCCTTGATTAAAAAAATATATATGAAAGGATGAACTACACATGAAAAAGGCATCTGTCATTGGATTAGGTTTTTTAGAAAAATTACTTGCTATAGTAAGCCCAATCCTTTTAGGAATTATTGGATATTTTTCACCTAAATTAATAGAGATTATAAAAAAGATTCCTCTCTTTTCTGATTCAAAAATTATAGAACTTTTAAATTTTATTAATCCCTTCTGGCTTCCTATTATCCTCATGCTAATTGGTGTTATTGCAGGAATTTTATTTTCTTTAATTATTTATAGTGAAGCTTTAAAAATGAACATTACTTCGGAAAGCATTCACGTGAATAAGGACGATCAAAAGAAACAAATCACCAGATTAAATGTAAAAGCCGTTTTTGTAGATAAGCGTCAAGTGGTTATCATTGATCAAGAAGACCGAGAATGGTTACGTGAAACATCTGACATTACCCCAAGCAAAATTAAAGATACTTTCTTAATGCACGGCTTCCCCTGGGTGGAACAAGATCCTTATAAACATGAGTATAGCTTATGGAAATTAGAGGATGAGCGATTTAATAAAAGCATAAATACTATTTTGTATGAAAGACGCAATGCCCTTCGAGAAGGAAACTCTAAAAAAAAGAAGCATTTACGCAAAGATTTGAATGAGCTAGGAGTCTTTGTCAAAGACGATGGAGAAGATCAGTATGTCCGTTCCATTAAGTAATAGAAAGCACAAAAAACGAATAAAACCTACAGAGAAATTACATTTCCTCTGTAGGTTTTATTCGTTTAAATCTGATCTCCTCTCCTAAAGAAACATATTCAACAAAAGAGCAAAACCAAATGCAATAAATGATAACAATGTCTCGAGTACCGTCCACGTTTTAAACGTTTCCTTCACCGTCAAACCTAAATACTCTTTTACAAGCCAGAACCCTGCATCATTTACGTGAGAAAACATTAATGAACCTGCACCGGTTGCAATAACGAGAAGCTCTAAATTCACACCAGACATGTGCTGAATAACTGGTGAAACAATCCCTGCTGCTGTCGTTAATGCTACTGTAGCTGAACCTGTTGCAATTCGAATTAAACCAGCTACCATGAAAGCTAATACGATTGGTGATAACGAAATATGTTCTGCCATTTGTGCAATAGCTGTTCCAACGCCGCTTTCAATTAATATTTGTTTAAATCCACCGCCTGCACCAATTATTAAAATAATAGAACCGACAGGCAATAAACTTTCATCTGTTAATTTTTTAATCATCTTTTTATTAATACCTTGTTTGATACCAAGTAAATAAAATGCTACGAAACATGAAATAAGTAAGGCGATTACTGGACTTCCTATAAACACGAAAAATTCAGTCAATTTTTTCGGTAATGAAATATATGGTGCAACTACTGATAAAATCATCAATACAACTGGTAGTAAAATAATAAAGAATGAAACTTTACGACTTGGCAAATCAGTTGAGACAGTCGTAACCCGAATAAGCTCTGGTTCATTTTCAGGTATCACCCTTTTATGTACCCACTTTGCAAATATCGGTCCTGCGATAATGGCTGTTGGTAACGCGATAATTAATGAATATAAAAGTACCTTTCCTAAGTTCGCGTTATAAATACCGATTGCTGTCATCGCCCCTGGATGCGGAGGCACGAGCCCGTGAACAATAGATAATCCTGCAATGACAGGTAACGCAATTAATAATATATTTTGCTTCGTCGTTTTTCGAATGGAAATAACAAGTGGTAATAAAATGACGATCCCCACTTCAAAAAACACTGGAATCCCTATAACAAATCCTGCAAATAACATAGCCCAAGGTAGTTTCTTTACACCGAAAAATCGAATAAAGAAATCTGCCACTTGCATGCCGGCCCCTGAATCGGACATCATTTTCCCTAAAATTGTTCCGAGAGCTAAAATACCAACTAAATGCCCTAGTACACTACCAACACCAGTTTCATAGGCAGTCACTATTTTCGTTAAGTTCAGTCCAGACATGATAGCTAAAAACAAACTCGCAACTGTTAAACTAATAAATGCATGCCATTTCCACCATGATACCCCTAAAATAACAATCGCAATTGCAAGTAACGTGACGATTAATAAGTATATATCCATCTCCCATTCTCCTTACTTTATAAAAAAAGAGGGAAAATCCCCTCTTTTTTATACGTCATAATTCACTACATAATGCTGCATTTCTGTATTGTAGTAGCCTTCGCTATATTCAATTACTTCGCCAACTTCATCGTAAGAATAACGCATGCGTTTTAATAGCGCTGTCCCCTCTTTTTCACCTAGCGCTTCTGCAACGAAACTAGGCGCGAGTCCAACAGCGAATTCATCTCTGAAGTTTTCTAAATGAATACCTCGGTCTTCAACTAAATCATAAAGCGATTGCAAGTCAAAATCCGATAAATCTGAACTTGCCATTCCTGCTGAGAAATAGTGCGTATAATGAATGTACGGTGCATCATTTAACGTATATAAACGTTCAATACGAAAACTCTCCTTACCGAATAATCGAAATGGCACTGTTCCTTCTTCATTCTGCACAATTTCTGCTTTTAGCAATTTCTTCTGTACTTTATATCCTTCTTCCACTAACACTTCAGTAAATTTCTTACCCTTTGACAGTTTTGTCGCAGAAGTATTGCGGATGACTTTCGTTCCTTTACCGCTTTTCTTTTCCAAATATCCTTCTTGAGCGAGTTCTTTAATCGCATTTCGCACTGTAATTTTACTCACTTTGAACTCTTCTTCTAACTGCGGTTCGGAAGGGATATTCGTATGAATCGCATATACACCATGCAATATTCGATCACGAATAATATTTTTTATTTGCAAATATAATGGTCCTTTTTTTCTCGTTACGTTCACCGTTACACCCACTACCTTTCTACATCACCTACTGATGCCGTCATTGCCCGAAGTATATCCTTCTCTGATGACATTGGCGTATCACCGACGATTGTATGTGCTAGCATTCCAGCTGCTGACGCAAATGAAACAGCTTTCTCTGGTGCGAACTCCTTTATCTCGCCATGAATAATTCCGCTCGTATAAGCATCTCCAGCACCTATTCTATCATATACAGAAAACGTAAGTGTTTTTGCAAAAGTGAACGTTCCATCTTTACATATAAACCCGCGAAGCGAATGTGTATTATCACTGTTAATAGAGCGATGAGTACCAGCGATTGTAGCGATATGATACGTTTCAGCTACCTTTGGAATAAGATCAACAAGTTGCGCCTCTCGCTCCGTTTCTTCGGTTTTTATTCCTAAAACAAACATTGCATCTTTTTCGTTCATCATAACGATATCAGCAAGTCCCAGCATTTCTTCATAATGCGGTTTTGCCTGTTCATATCCGTCTTCTCCCCAAAGTGATGGACGATAATTACAATCAAAAACGACGGTTCCTCCGTTTTCTTTAACTGCTCTCGCTAAAGACTTCATATGATGGCGCACCGTATCATTCATCGCAAGTGTAATACCGCAAAAATGAACGATATCAATTTCCTTAGCAATTTCTTCAAATTGGTATATCTCTTCAGACGCCGTATTGAAGCTACTTTCTAGTCGATTCGAATACGTAACGCGGCTTGCACGTGCACCGAATCCATTTTCTAAAAAATACATACCTACATATTTACCACCTCTTGAAACAAGAGAAGTTTGAATTCCTAACTTTTGAATGTAAGATACAGCTGCATCTCCAACCGAATTTTCCGGTAAAGTTGAAATAAGAAGCCCTTCATGCCCTAAGTGAGAAAGTGCCGCTACAACGTTCACACCTGTACCTGAAAATGAGTAATTTAACGTGTTAGCTTGCGACAACAATTCATATCCAGGTACTTGCAGGCGCATCATTACTTCGCCGAATGCTGCAATTTTCTTACGCATATTGATCAACTAGCTTCTTCACGACTGCTAATAATTCACGCACATCTTCTACTTTCGTGTTACCAGTTTCTTTATCAATAATAGAAGAGTACACGTGCGGGATAACTTGCTCTACATTTGCCTCAAGCGCAATACGTACAATTGTTTCGAAGTTTTCTTTATCAATTCCGCCTGTTGGCTCTAATGCGAATCCTTCTTCCGCACAAGCTTTCGCAACTGCGCGATATTCTTCTTCATGGGCTAGCCCTTTCATCGGGAAGTACTTCAATGAATTTCCGCCCATATCACGTACAAGTGCAATCGCTGTTTTAATTGGAACGATTGCTTTTTCTTCTCCAGCCGCACTAATTGGGCCAGTAGAAATATTTACGTAACCTACTTTTCCTGTTGGCGATACTAAACTATTAATCCAGCTATCTTTTTCGCCAAGATTTGCACGTGTCGCTCCAACTGAAGGAAACACTTGGTTAATATGGCTACCAGGATAATGCTTCGCAATTTCAGCCACAACTGCCGCTTGGCGATTATCTCCTGCGCCTAGTCCGATTGATACAGCGTCATCAATTTCTTTTCCATATGCTTTCATAGCTGTAACAGCTTCTTCTACTGTTGGATAGTCTTTTGATAACACTCCCACTACTACATAACCTTCTGCTGCTTCAAAAATATCTTTCGCATTTTCTATATTGTTTGCCAATACATTTAATGCTACGCGGCCTTTATAAAAACGTTTTTGAATGTTTGTCATTTTAGTTTCCCCCTACAATTTCTCTCATTTTTTCTTCAATTACATGTATGTCATCACCTTGAAGTGGACGTGGATCGATATCAAAGAACCCTTGTCTTACTCCGTAATCACGTGTGTAAATTGCAATTTCCCCGTCGCGTAATGCAGCCACAACGTCTTTTGCCGATTTATTTAACTCTTTTTCGTTAATATGAATACGTGCTCTAAAGATTGCTCTTCCAGCTTCATCTTGAACGATCGTTACATTTACACCATTTAATTCTTTTAGCGGCATAAGTACTTGTAGCAATTCTTTTTCTTGCTCGCTCTTATCTTCTTTTACTCCGTACTCATCAAGTGCTTGAAGTAAACCAAAAGTTGTTTCTTTCCCAACTTTCATGCTTCTTCCGATACAATGTAATTGCACTTTCAGCCATTCAATATACTTTCTTTTACCGCCCACAATACCAGAAGTAGGTCCTTCAATTGCCTTTGAACCGCTATAAATAGCAAGATCTGAATACTTCACATATTTTTGAATGTCTTCTTCAGCTGCTGCATCCACGATAAGCGGTACTTTATTTCGCTGCGCAACTTCCCATGCTTCTTCAACAGAAATCATATTTTTTTGCACTGCATGATGTGATTTCACATACAGAATCGCTGCTGTATTTTCACCAATTGCATCTTCAATATGCTCTGCTTTCCCTTCATTTGCATAGCCAACTTCTACAAGTTTACCGCCGCCTAAGTAAATCATCGTTTCAACAGGAGCACCGTATTGAACGTTATGACCTTTTAACATAATCACTTCGTTTTTCGCGATTACTTCTTGATGAAGTCTTTCACTTTTACGGCGATTTCCTTCTGTAACGATACCAGCGATAGAAAGCGCAATTCCGCTCGATGCTGAATTCACAACGACCGCTGCCTCTGAATCTAGAATTCTCGCAATATGGTCTCCTGCTTTATCTACTAAATCAGCAATTTCCACATAATTTTGTCCACCATGTTTCATCGCATCCATTACCGTATCTGTAGGAGCAGATACACCTAAAATACTCATTCTACCGCTCGCATTAATTACTCTTTTTAATCCGTACTTAGCATTCAATGAATGACCCATTAATTACAACCCCTTTCGTATCAATCCTTCTTTCAGCAATGCGCTGATCCCCTTCTGAATCAATTAACGTAACCTTCTCATCTTTAACCGTAAATAAAGTTAAGTTTGCAATATCTCCTTCTTGAATACGGCCAAGCTCTGGTTTCTTAAGCCACTCTGCCGCATTTTTCGTAACCGCATCAATCACTTCTTCTAGCGGATAACCTAAGTAAAGGAATTTCGAAAGAACATGAGCCATACTATACACTGGACCGTGTATACGGTTCTTTCGGTAAATATCTGTACTAATTGTATGAAAGGCAATACCGTGACGCTTCGCTGCTTCTGCTACTTTAAAAGAAAAACTAGCATTACCGTGACCAACATCTAAATGTACGCCGCGATTCACTGCATCTAGTAACACAGGTAGCGGTTTCCCTTCTTCATCAAATAAATTATTTTCTTTCCCGTTTAAGTAATGTGTAATAACATCATCTTTTTCTAAAAGAGGTACAACTTCCTCAATGCGAGGAGGCGCTGAACCGATATGTACCATAATCGGTAATGATGTTTCACGGGATAAAGAGCGCGCTACATGCAGCGGTTCAATTCCACTATCACAAACGACGCTTTTACTCATTCTCGCCTTTAACCCAACGATTACATCTTTATACTTTTCTACTGCTTCTATCACTTTCTCTTTATCTATCCATTCCATATTGGATAATTCATCAATTCGTTTCAAACCGATGCGAGAAATATTTAAAAAGGCAAATAAATTTGTCTTTGCCTGTTCTCTACTTTTTACTAAATCTGCAATGCGATCAGCTCCGCAGCTACCCGCATCAACAATTGTCGTTACCCCTTGCTTAACGCCAATTTCATCCACTTCATCGCCATACGGATCAAACTCTGGAAAAGCATGAACGTGTAAATCAATCCAGCCACTCGATACGTAAGTACCAGAGCAATCAAGAACCTTTCCACCCTCACCAGCACCAGCTTTCGTCACCTGTGCGATTTTATTATTTTCAATTACAATGTCAATCTCTTCCCCGTTCACACGTTTCACATTACGTAGTACGAATCGTTCTGTCATTGTACTTCCACCCTTTTCTATAAGAAGCCATAAGAATACGCTTACATTAAAGTTTCATTTTTATATCTCTTTCACACGTTTAGCGTAACACAAAAAAAGGGAGAAGTAAATATAACGTTATAATGTTTAAGTGCCAATAATGGAGGCCATTAGCATTTCGTAAATTTTATATGTTAAGACATTTCTCCGTCATAAATAAAAAACCAAAAAGCACTTAAATTGATAGGCTTTTTGGTGATAGATAAATTTATAAAATGAAACTTTAATCAGTGTGGATTAGCCTTCACCAACTTTTGAGGTGGAAGCCTTACTGCCCGCCAATAGCGGGCTAGAACTAAACAATTGAATTATTAATTAACCAATCAGTAAATAATTTATTTCCTTCACACTCATCTAGATCTTTTGTACGAACATGGAGAATTTCATATCCATATTTATCATAGAATGGATACTTAGAAAATTGATGAATTGATAAATCATCATAGTAAGAAATATCAAAATATACTACCCATAAATTTTCATTACATACTTTATAAGCTACAGCCTCATATGTAAAAACCTCTTCTATATCCCTGTAATAAAATAAATGCATATGAATCGAATCTTCAAAGTTATATTTTTTCATAGATATAAGCTCCTTAGACATTATCTAAAATATTTATGTGCACCGACATTAGGAGGACTATGATAATGTAAAATAGGACCTTTTCCATCAATATAATGATAATCTATGGCAAAAACTCGGTTACCAGTAGCTTTAGAACGTACTTGTATTATCATTCCACCCTTAGCTGCTTCTAAAATATATTGCTTCGGAGAATTGAGTGCCTTTTGTACATATGGACGCGCAACCGCCCAGGCTTTATCCGCAGCAGTTCTACCTACTTTTGAAACTAATACTCTTAATGCACCAAGAACAATAGCCGGCAATATTTCCTGCTTAACAACCAATTCGCCAGTAAAAGGATTTTTTTCAACAACAGATTCAACCCTTAGTTTACTTCCTCCTCTAGTTGTAAAAAAACAGGGTCATTTACTAAAAAATCATACTCTTTTTCAAAGTTTTCAAAATCGAAGTCAGAAGTATCAACCTTTGATAAATCAATGCCTAGATTAATTTCAGGGATATACTCCGTTACAATACCATCATCTTCCGTTTCAATACTTGCATCAGCAATTGATGGTAAAGTAAAGCTCAGCAATAATGCAGCAGAAATCATCCCCTTGATAAATTTCTTTTTCATCTACCATTCTCCCTCCTAAATATATAACAGCAGAAAACAATAAAAATACACTTTTATTATCTCGCAATTCAAATAGTAAAACATTCAGAAGAATTAAACTAATCTATTAATAACCATCAATATTTGTTACTATTAATTTGCATAAAACAATTATTTAATGACATTTAAAATAAATCTCATAACTAATTCATTCGGTGCAAATATAGAGCAATTTATATAATTAATAATTCCTTTTCGTTCCTATTTCAAGCAAACGCCTTTATCAACTGCTTAAAAAGAATGTTCTTAAATCTCATCGATATAAGAAGGTGACCATTTTTATAATCCGATATTGTGTATAAAACAACGATAAAGCATAGACAAGTACCTAATAAAAAAATCGCACTTTAATAAACTTTTTTAGCACTCCTACTTTTACTTGCTAGTTTAAAAACAACTATATTTCGTATCCATTGATTTATTTCGCTAGCTTGATAGGCATATGACCGGGGCCAATCATGAAAAAAAGCTATCTACTTCAGATAGCTTTTTCTCTATTCCTGAACCGTCACAATAACCCCATCCATATTGTTCCCGGAAATTTCATACTGCTTGTTTGCTGGAACGTTCACTTTCATATTCTCAGAAACTTTATAATAAGAAACAGTATATTTCTTACCTTCGACTTCAGTTGAAATCTCTTTTTCCTCTTTTAAAAACCCTAAATATTCCTCTAGTGTGAAATTCTTTTTTTGCATAATTGCGCTATGAGGTAAGCCTACATAACGTATATGCCATGGCTCATATTGAATGCCTGTAATGTTACTTTTATTTTTCGGATAACGTAATACAAAGCCATGCTTCCATACGTTCTCTTCAATCCATTTTCCTTCAGGCGCTTTCTCCATTTTCTTTTGAGTAGACCCAATGTCCAGTGATAATCCTAAGTTATGTTCACTGTATCCTGCTGGAAGTGCATAATCAGATCCCATTTTTTCATATAGCTGTTTTTGCTCTTGGAAATCTCTATAGCCACTACTAATCAAAAAATGGTTAACACTTTCTTTTCCAGCCGCATCGACAACGTTCAAAAACTTTTTCACAACATCCTTTGATAAACGAAGATTTCTATCAAATATTACATAGCCTCTCACTAATTCACTATTATGATTTACATTTATAATATCAGACCTAATACTATCTTTTTTTACTGGGTAATCCCTGTTAACTAATAATAAATCGCCCTTATAAATTTGTTCCTTCGTAATCTCTTTCCCATCGGTGTTTGCCGCCTTTACTAGCTCATCTTTCCCGACAATTTTAACGTCGATTTCCTTTTGAAATAACGGTGATATATAAACGCCTACACATACTGTGCATACTATAAAAAAAGAAATAAATACCCACTTTTTCATTTCTAGTTCCTCCTTAACGTAACTTACGTATAGAATAGAAAAAACTATTAAAATAAAAAGTGGGGTAAAGTTTAAATTTTTATTAAATTGTTACATTCTCGTCTTTTGGCAATCGTACTTCAAATATCGTTCTAACTACATTGCTCTCAGCAGAAATCGTACCGTTATGTTGCTCGACAATATTTTTCGCAATAAATAGTCCAAGGCCTGTCCCGCCACGGTTCTCAGTTCTTGCTTTATCACCTGTATAGAACATATCAAAAAGATACGGTAAATCTTCTTCCGGGATGCTATCTCCGTAATTCATAATTTGTACGACAACTTCTCCATTATCAACATACCCATTCATATCAACAAATTGTCCATCATAGCCGTAACGAACGGCATTTGTTAACAAGTTTTCAAATACTCTAGCTAACAATTTTCCATCACCGTGCATCGGTAAATGAGGAGCCACATTCAATCTAGCTTCTAAATGATGTTTTTCTAATAACGGATACAATTCCTCCTCTAACTGTATAAGCAACTCACTTATATCAATCGGCTTTTTATCCAGCTTTAGCATGCCATAATTCATACGTGTAATTTCAAATAGCTCATCAATTAAACTTTCCAGTCTTTGCGATTTTGTATATGCAATTGTGGAGAAATGTTTAATTTGTTCTTTTGTTAAATTTTCATCTTTAAGAATTAAATCTAAATATCCTAACACGGATGTTAATGGTGTTCTTAAATCATGAGCTAAATTCACAACAAGCTGATCTTTACTACTTTCAGCAAAGTCTCCTCTTTCAACAGCTTCTTTTAACTTTTCACTTGCAACATTTATTTCACGCGCGATATTTCCAAACTCATCATTTGATGAAACTTGAACTTTATTCGTAAAGTTACCGTTCGCAAGATGATGAATCCCATTAGAAATTTCATCAAAGTATTTTAAATACGGTTTTGTCAAAAAGAAGAAAAAGATAATAGATAACGGAATAAAGAAAATTAAAAAGAAATTAATGTCTCCAAATTCCCTTACCATTGACCTAAATTGTGCTAAAGGCTCTTCGTAGCGAACCATCGTTTTATAATACAGCTGCAATCCTTTATAAATTATATAAGTTACAGTTGCTGCAAGTACCATACTTAACGCAAATAAGGCAATCATTTTAAATCGAAAACTTTTCATCATATTAGCCATTAAAAGTATAACCTACTCCCCACACTGTTTTTATTAATTTATCCTTTCTTTTATCTTCTCCAAGTTTCTTCCGCAACGTACGAATATGTACCATTACTGTATTTCCACCTTCATAATAATCGTCTGCCCATACGTGCTGAAAAATATTTTCTACATTGTACACTTTCTTCGGATGACTCGCTAATAAATATAAAATATCAAACTCTTTCGGCGTTAATTCAATTTGCTCACCATATACATCAACCGTCCTACGCTCGGGATTAATTACGACTCCGCCTATTTCTAAAGCAGATTTACTCTCCGCTACTTTCGGTTGATTTAACGTAAAAAACCTACGCAGTTGTGCATTTACACGTGCAACTAATTCAATCGGTGTGAAAGGCTTCGTCATATAATCATCCGCGCCTAGTACAAGACCTGTCACCTTATCAAAGTCCGAAGTTTTCGCGCTTAAAAAAATAATCGGCATATGATGTTTCGTGCGAATTTGACGCGTCACCTCATACCCATCCATTTTCGGCATCATAATATCTAAAATTACCAAGTCGATTGGCTGCGTTTCAATAATATGAATTGCCTCTTCTCCATCAGCTGCTTTCACGACGTGGTACCCTTCTTTTTCTAAATGTATCTCAATTAAATCAGCAATTTCTGCCTCATCATCCGCTATTAAAATTGAAATGCGCTTCATTTTACTCCCCCTTTTTCATTCCATTTTTATACGCTCGATTGTAAACTAGTCTATCCAATTTGTACAATACAAAAAGGCTACTCGTTAGAGTAACCTTGGTAAATAAAATTATATCAGCGATTTTTCCAATTATATCGACCGTAACTCAAATTATATCAGCAATTATTGAAATATATCGACTTACCGACAATGAACGACAAAATCCTCTCGCTATTTGCGGGCATCCTAATGAAACTTCCATTTACCGCTCAAACACAATCCGCTGCTTCGTAATTTCTTCCAATCTTCCGCGATCTACTTCATACTCAGCATCAACGCTTTGCGGCACCATCACTTTCCCGCCCTCAAGCATCACTTCCGGCCAAATAATATCCTGCTCCCAATGTCTACTAGAAGCAGATATATCTCCTGGAATCGTAAAGTTAGGCAATGACGCAAGAGCAACATTTTGCGCTCGTGAAATCCCCATCTCTACCATACCACCGCACCAAACGGGTACGTTATGTTCCATACAATAATTATGGATTTGGATTGATTCTGTTAATCCGCCCACTCGCCCTGGTTTAATGTTCACAATTTGGCAGCTGCCAAGCGTAATCGCAACGCGTGCATCTTCTAAACTATGAATACTTTCATCTAAACAAATCGGCGTTTCAATTTTCTTTTGCAATTCCGCGTGATCAAGAAAATCGTAATCCGCTAACGGTTGTTCAATCATCATTAATTGGAATTCATCTAGTCGTTTCAGCCTCTCCGTATCCCCTAATGTATATGCTGAGTTTGCATCAGCCATTAACGGGATACCTGGGAACTCTTTACGAATCTCTTTCAATAATTCGTAATCATGCTCTGGCTTTATTTTCACTTTAAAGCGCTCGTATCCTTCTTCTGCGTACTTCTCGATTTGTTTTAACATAACCGGAATTGTATTGATCCCAATTACAACGCCGACTTCAATTTCAGACTTCGTTCCGCCAAGCAATGTCGCTAACGATTTCTTTTGACGCTTCGCATATAAATCCCAAACAGCCCCCTCTATTCCGGCTTTTGCCATTCGGTTTCTTTTTATATGTTGAAATAGACCCGGTACCTCATTCGGATGAGAAATTTCAGCCTTTAATAAATCAGGTATTAAAAAGTCTTGCAGTACATGCAGCGCTGTCTTCACCGTTTCTTCCGTATACCACGGTTCAGAGAATGCAACGACTTCCCCAAATCCGATGTACCCGTCCTTATCCTCTAATTCAATAACGATACTCTCACGCTTTTCGTAAGTCCCGTAGCTTGCAGCAAACGGGATTACGAGTGGCATTTCCGTTATATACAGTGTCGCTTTTTTTATTTCCACCTACATCTCCTCCACTAATTGTCTTAACTCTCGTCTTAACAATTTTTTCGAAGCGTTACGTGGTAATTCCTTTAAGAAACATGCTTTCTTCGGCACTTTATATTTCGCTAACTTCTCCTCGCAAAAATGAAGAATTTCTTCTTCTGTTACCGCCCCGCTTTTCACAACAAAAGCAGCTGGTACTTGTCCCCATTTATCGTCAGCCATGCCGACAACGCCAGCTTCCGCTACTGCCGGATGGGAGAGTAACACTTCTTCAATTTGAGCTGGGTATATATTCTCTCCGCCAGAAATAATTAAATCACTGCGGCGATCTAATACGTATAAAAACCCTTCTTCGTCTAAATAACCGAGGTCGCCAGTATGAAGCCATCCGTTTTGAATAGTCTCTCGCGTCGCATCTTCACGGTTAAAGTAACCGCCTGTTACGTTCGGTCCTTTTACTACAATCTCACCTTCCGCAAATGGTGGCACTACTACGCCATCTTTTTCAATACGAAGTTGGCACTGAAATAGTGGTTTTCCAGCTGATCCTACTTTCGTTAACATGTAATCTGCGGATAACGTACAAATTTGCGAAGATGTTTCTGTCATACCGTACGTTTGATATACAGGAATTCCTTTTTCTACACATGCTTCTAATAGTGGTTTTGGCGCTGGTCCTCCGCCAAGTAATATGCATCGTAAAGAAGATGGATATGTCTCTGCCCCAAGTCGCTCTAATAAATCAGTTAACATTTTAGAAACGACAGAAATAATTGTTACTCCTCTCGTTTGAAGTGCTTTATGAATAAAATCAGCATCATATTTCGGAACAAGTAAAATACGCATGCCATACATAATGTTTTTCATTAAAAGAGATAGCCCGCCAACATGGAACATCGGCATGCAGGCTAACCAACAATCATCATCACGAAGTCCTAAATTAAGCGACGAACCGACTGCGCTTGCCCAATGATTGCCGTACGTTAAAATAACGCCTTTCGGTTTGCCTGTCGTCCCAGACGTATAAATAATTGTCATCGCTTCTTCTAAAGAAAACTCTTCTTGTATAGAGGCTTCCTCTTTTGGTCCATTCATCACTTCGGCTAATGAATAAACAGGAACATCTTTAGCATCAAAATCTTGATCCGTTACTAAACAAACAACTTCAGCATCATCCATTTGCCAAAGTAGCTCTTCTCTTGAAAGACGCGTATTTAAAAGCACAGCTACTGCACCTACATAAGATAGGGCGTGAATAACTGTAATCATCTCCATACCATTTTTCATCAGAACAGCCACCTTTTGCCCTCGCTCCACTCCAACATGCGTGAGGTGTTCACAAACAGATACTACTTTTTCATGCAGCTCCATAAAAGTAACTTTCTCTTCCTCTATTTCAATTGCAGTGCGATCTGGTGTTAAAAATGCACGTTGCATTAACCAATTTGGCATCGTCTCCATCATTCATTCTCCTTTCATGAAAGAAAGAGACTTGATATGATATCAAGTCTCTTAGTTGTTTTGTTTCCGGTTTGGTCTTATCCAGCTACAGCAGCTAGAATGCTCGGTGGCTGCTTTCGCTTTTGGTTTCATCCAGCTACAGCGGCTAGAACAGTCGGTCGTTTCACGCCTTCCTACGCCCTCTTGTTCTAAGCAAGCCGCTTCCGCTTTTGGTTTGATCAAGGGAAACGAGGGAATTGACCGAAGTCCGGACTGCGTTTTTCTTTGAATGCGTCACGACCTTCTTTTGCTTCGTCAGTTGTGTAGTACAATAACGTTGCATCTCCAGCTAGTTGTTGAATACCAGCTAGACCGTCTGTGTCTGCGTTGAATGCAGCTTTTAGGAAACGAAGTGCCATTGGGCTGTTTGCTAAAATTTCTTGTGCCCATTGTACTGTTTCTGCTTCAAGCTCTTCTAATGGTACTACAGTGTTTACTAAGCCCATATCAAGTGCTTCTTGAGCGTTGTATTGACGGCATAGGTACCAAATTTCGCGAGCTTTCTTGTGGCCTACCATACGAGCTAAGTAACCAGCTCCGTATCCACCGTCAAAGCTTCCTACTTTAGGACCTGTTTGTCCGAATACAGCGTTGTCTGCAGCGATTGTTAAGTCACATACGATATGAAGTACGTGTCCACCACCGATTGCATAACCTGCTACCATTGCGATAACTGGTTTAGGAATTGCGCGAATTAGACGTTGTAAGTCTAATACGTTTAAACGAGGGATTTGGTCGTCACCTACATATCCACCATGACCGCGAACTTTTTGGTCGCCGCCAGAACAGAATGCACGTCCACCTTCACCTGTTAAAATGATAACGCCAACATTTGCATCATCACGAGCTTGTGCAAAAGCGTCGATTAACTCCATTACCGTTTTAGGACGGAATGCGTTATGTACTTCAGGGCGGTTAATCGAAATCTTTGCGATACCATTGTATGTTGAATAAATAATATCTTCGTAATTGCCTTCTTTTACCCATTCAATAGCCATTACAACTACCTCCTTGTATATTTCTGATCTCCTCTATAAGTGTAACTTCATTCTTAACTGAAAAAAGCATCACTGCATAGTTTTTAGAAATCCCTTTACTATTGTATCAAACTTTTCCGGTTGTTCCACATGAATTGCATGGCCAGCACCATCAATTTTGACAAATTTCGCGTCAGAGATGCATTTTTCAATATTTTTTAATATACGAAAGAACTTTTCATCATACTCTCCGTTCATTAAAAGAACAGGTATTTTTAAGTTTTTCAGCTCATCCCACCATGAAGGCTGAGCCCCCGTTCCCATGCCGCGCAAGCTATTTGCAAGTCCTTTTGGATTGTTAGCAAGTCGTTCTTTTCGCACCGCTTCTTGTACGTTTTTTGCTAAACGTTTTTGCGTTTCAAAAAGCGGAATATTTTCCCACATAGATACAAAACTTTCTATGTCTTCTCGCTCAATTTTATCGGCAAGTCGATCATCTTTTTCACGACGTTCTTTTCTATCTGCTTCGTTTTCGAGCCCAGCTGTACAATTTTCTAATAAAAGAGAGTGTACATAATCTGGATATAGACATGCCATCGTAATCGCCAGTCTTCCTCCCATTGAGTAGCCAAGTATATGTGCTTTTTCAATATGAAGGTAATCTAGTAGTTCTTTCATTTGCAATGCCACATTTCGGATATCATAATGCGCAACATTTTCAGGACTCTCAGTCTTTCCGTGTCCAACAAGATCCACTACAATAACTTGAAACTGCTCACTCCATGAAAAGATAAAAGAACGCCACGTTTCCATGCTTCCCGTAAAACCATGAAGAAGTAGAAGTGGTTCCCCGCTTCCGACTACTTCATATTCATACGATACACCTTGCAGCGTTACGTTCATTTTGATTCACCTTGCAACGATGTAGTAATTACGTCCTGTGTTTTTGCCCATAACGTACGGTGCAATGTTAAGTTTTCATCACGATTCGTACAAATTTCCACAACGTGTAAACCTTCTGTCGTCGTTCCTTTTCGAACTTCTTCTCGGAATTGCTCCCAACCATTTACACGGCTAAATGAACCGCCGTACATTTTGACAACGTGCTCATAATCAAGTCCAATTGGTGTTCCAAATAATGATTCAAAATGTTCCTTTTTCTCATACTGTGGTAAGAATGAGAAAATACCCCCACCATCATTATTTACAACGACAATTGTTATATTTAATTCATGTAATTTCGCTGCTAACAGTCCATTTAAATCGTGATAAAATGATAAATCACCAATTACTAATACAAGTGGGTCGCAAATAACGCTTGCTCCTAGAGCTGTCGAAATGATTCCATCAATACCATTTACACCACGGTTTGCCATCACATGGATGTTTTTATCCGATGTGAAGAAGAATGAGTCTGTATCACGAATTGGCATACTATTGCTCGCAAATAACGTTGCGTCTTCTGGTAATACGCGCACAATATCTGTAATAACCTTTCCTTCAAATGCAGTTTCATATGTTTCCATTTCACGAAGCGTTTCCTTCGTTTTTTCGTTTATATGTTGCCACATTAGGGACCAATCATTCTTTTTCATAACTGGCATTTTTTCTATTAATGCCTTGCAGAATTCAATGTCACTTGCTTGCACAACTTCTGTCGCAACAAGAGCTGGATCTCTCCATTGTCCTGATTCATCGACAACGATATGAACTGCTTTTGTTTGTTTTTTTATGAACTGCGTTAATGATTTAGAAACAGGCATACCACCAAAGCGAATTAAAACGTCCGGTTTCCATGTTTCTTTTAACTTTTCATTTCGTAAAAATGTATCATAACAGTCAATTACCATCGTTTTATCGTGGTGTCCGCTACGAATATTAGAAAGTGGGTCTGCTAATATAGGATAGCCAGTTTTTTCAGCTAGTTGCGTTGCAAACATTGCAATTTCTGCATGACTATCATCTCCACAAATAATAAGCCCCTTTTCCATATGTGAAAGGCGCCCTACAAGAGAATCTACATATTCACTCGGCATCACCGCGTTTCCTTGCTGAACTACTCCTGTATATTCACTACGTCCTTTATCCCATAAGCTTTCTAGTGAGAAATCAGGGATAAGTGGCTCGCGAACTGGAAAATTAAGATGAACAGGACCCTGCGGCGCTAAACAAGCATTTGCTACTATACGCTGCGTCGTCATACGAGCGTAATGATACATCGCTTCACTTGCTTCTGGCAGTGCCATCTCTGTAAATTGTTTCACAAAAGTACCGTATAAATTAAATTGATTCATTGCTTGTGGTGCACCAACATCTCTTAATTCATGCGGTCTATCCGCTGTTAAGACGATAAGTGGGACCCTTGAATGAAAAGCTTCACATACAGCTGGATAATAGTTCGCTGCTGCTGTTCCTGACGTACATAATAATGCTACTGGGCGTTTTTTTGCTTTCGCAATACCAAGCGCGAAAAATCCTGCTGATCTTTCATCCACATGTAAATATGTGTTCATTCCTTCGTGTTGTTCCATTAGTAAAGCAATCGGCGTTGACCGTGAGCCTGGACTAATGACAACATCACATACATCTAGACGCGTCAGTTCATCCACGAACGCGCCTAAATAATATGATAATGCTTCTATATGATTGTTCATTTCATTAATTCCTCCAAAGCACCAAGCATCGGTCTAAACTTCAAACTTGTTTCTTCATATTCAAGCTGCGGGATTGAATCAATTACAATACCACAACCGGCAAATAAGGATGCTTTCTCGCCGTTTAATAATCCGCAGCGCAGCGCAACCGCAAATTCACCATTTCCTTCATCATCTATCCAGCCAATCGGTGCACCATACAACCCTCTGTCTAACAATTCAACATCACGGATCAGTTTCATCGCTTCCAAACGAGGTGTCCCGCCAAGAGCTGGTGTTGGATGTAATTCTTCTACCATTGTTAAAAGACTCGCATCGCCTTTTGCTTCTACAGGCGTATATAAGTGAATTAAGTTTTTCGTTGTTAATAAACCTGGGCTTTCCGGAATATTAACGTATTCGCAATGTTCATTTAGTACCGAGCGGATCATGTTAACAACATACCCATGTTCAGCTAAATTCTTTTCATCATGAAGAAGCGCATTACTATTTCGCTTACTTTCTTCTATAGAATGACCATGACCGATTGAACCCGCAAGACACATCGATGTAAATTTCTCATCTTCTTTGCGAATTAATCTCTCAGGCGTCGCTCCTAAGAAGCATGCTCCTTTATAATCAAAAGAAAATACGTAACAATCCGGTTGACCAATGCGAAGTGCTTCTAAAACAAGAGCAGAATCAATCGACTGATTCATCTCTACTTTTAGTTCCCTCGCCAATACAACCTTCTGCACGTTACCCTGCTTCATCTCATCTTGTACTTTTTCAATTGCTTTCATCCAGCCTTTCGGATCCACTTCTACTTTAGAAATAACAGTCAATTTCGATCCGTTTAGCGCACATTTACTCTCTCCCAAAATCTTCTCTTCTAAAGAAATCATTTCGTTAGAAAGAGTTTCTGCACAATCTGTTGCTGAAACAAATGTATTCATCGTTAACCATGCTTTTTCATTTTTTACAGTTAATAAAAATGCTGGTAGTGAAAATGTCGTATCTTTAAATTCTTTCCATAGGTCCGTTTTCTCTTTTTCTGGATCAAATGAAAAACCACCAAATAAAAGCGGACCCGTTCCAAATTCATATTCATCTCTTTGGACAAATGCATTCTCTTTTACTTTCTCCCACTCGTCGCGAGCGGTTTGAAAGCGCTTATGAGAAGAATTTGCTATAGTGAAAACAGAGCCAATTCCTGCAAATATTACATGCTGAGCCGGGTCTGCAAAATAACATCTATTTTCGAATGAAATCCTTTTTCCTGCTGCATAGAACAGAAGCGGATCCACCCAGTCTATTTGTTTTACAAAACTAACCAATGTTTTTTCGTTAGTTGCACGCTTGATAGCTGCAATAAGAACTTCTTGCAAGCCTTTTTGTTTCGTTTGAATCACAATTGTCTCCCCCCTATGGGCGAAAAATAGTCATAATTACGCTTGATTTTAAGATACACCTCAAACGAAAGGCCTGTCAACGTTTAGCATTTCTGAGAAATTCACCTTCTCTTCCTAGAAAATAAACGTTGACACTAAATGATGCTTTTTCTACACTTAGTTGTGTACAATATGTGACCAAAGGAGGATTCAACATGGAAATGAACGTCAAAACGAATTCCTCTCCTACGGCGCCAAAGCCAAGTAAGCAAACCGGCTGGCGCATCTGGTGGAGTTTACTACGTCCCCATACATTAACAGCAGCTTTCGTGCCTGTTTTCATCGGAACAGCATATTCGATGCAGGTCGGAGGTATAAATCAAATACATCTTCCTCTTTTCCTTATGATGCTTCTTGCTTGTCTTCTCATTCAAGCAGCAACAAACATGTTTAATGAATACTTTGATTATAAAAGAGGACTCGATCACGAAGGTTCAGTTGGTATCGGCGGCGCTATCGTTCGCGATGGCATTCAGCCAAAAACAGTGCTTAACTTAGCATTTGGATTTTTCGGCATCGCAATACTATTAGGTGTTTATATTTGTATGAATTCTAGCTGGTGGCTTGCTGCAATCGGTCTTGTTTGTATGGCTGTTGCTTACCTTTATACAGGTGGCCCACTTCCAATTGCATATACACCATTTGGAGAGTTGACAGCCGGATTATTTATGGGTGTCATTATTATTGGGATTTCATTCTTTATTCAAACTGGAACTGTAACATCAGAAGTCATTTTACTATCTATTCCAAGCTCCATTTTAATTGGTGCCATTTTACTAGCCAATAATATTCGTGACTTGGATGGCGATAAAGAAAACGGTCGTAAAACGTTAGCAATTCTCGTCGGACGTGAGCGAGCTGTTGGTGTACTTGCTTCGATGTTCATCGTTTCCTACATTTGGACAATTGCTTTAATTATCGTGGGCATCGTATCACCATGGATGCTTATCGTATTTTTAAGTGCTCCGAAAGCATTTAAAGCGACGAAAGGCTTTATCGGCAAAAGCATTCCGATGGAAATGGTACCTGCGATGATTGCAACAGCAAAAACAAATACAATCTTCGGTTTCCTAATGGGAATCGGATTATTACTTGGATACTTTCTATAAAAGGAGCTGCTTATGCGGCTCCTTTTTCATATCTAAAATTCATCTCATAATTCCTACTCTCAACGCTCATACTATGTAAAGAAACTGAATTGTAGGAAGGTGGACGACTATGTTAACTCCACAACAAGTAGGTCAATTTAAATCCATTTTAGAAAAACAAAAACAAGAACTAGAGCAAACGATACAAACTCATGAAAATACAGATCGTGCTTCTGAACGTGACTCAGTAGGAGAACTGTCTAGCTATGATAACCATCCAGCTGATATGGCTACAGAGCTATATGAACGTGAAAAAGACTTCGGGCTTATTGAACTTTGGCATAAACAGCTTGATGACACGAAACACGCCTTGCAAAAAATAGAAGCGGGTACGTACGGCATTTGCGAAGTGTCTGGCGAAGAGATTCCATTCGAAAGATTAGAAGCAATGCCGACTGCTACAACATGCGTTCAGCACGCGACAAATAAATTAAACATGGATACGCGTCCAGTTGAAGAGGAAGTGTTATCCCCTTCTTTCCACAAGCATGATGAGGACCATTCTGTTGAGTACGATGCGGAAGATGCGTGGCAAGATGTCGCAAATTACGGAACATCTGAAACGCCGTCTGATTTAGAAAGACAAGATTCAAAAAACTATAATGGCATGTATGTAAATAGTGAAGAAAACGTAGGCTACGTGGAGGATTTTGAAAACTTTATCGGTACGGATATGTACGGGAAAAACCCACAAGTTTTCGCTACAGAAGAGCATGAAGAATATGAACAAATGCTTGATGATTTTGAAGAACGTACCTTCAAAGGTGAATTATCTTCAAATGAATCTAGTTCCAAAGAATAAAAAAAAGCATTCCGAAAATCGGAATGCTTTTTATCGCTAGCTAATTAGTTTTTTGTAACGTTAGCAGCTTGTGGTCCACGGTTACCTTCAACGATTTCGAAAGAAACTTCTTGACCTTCTTCTAAAGTTTTGAATCCGTCACCTTGGATAGCTGAGAAGTGAACGAATACATCGTCTCCACCTTCAACTTCGATGAAACCGAAACCTTTTTCGCTGTTGAACCATTTAACTTTACCTGTTTGCATGTCATGTACCTCCTAAATAAAAATGAAACTATGAATCCACATGAAAAGGTGGATATAAAGGACATGAATGTATAACAAGCTTACAGCCTTTAATTCAACGTGCTTTATTTCCGTACCACATTATGTAGCTCAATAGTGATTTCACTATATCACGCTATATCCAAAACGTCAAATGAGAACACTTTCATTCCACCATTTTTTTATAATTTTAATATAATGTTGAATTTCCATATTCATATATTATCCCGCCATTTGTGGACAGCTTGATTGGCGGGAGCTGATAATCAGTTTTGGCTGGTTCCACTTTATTTGAAAATTAACAAAACTAAAGTATTCTAATCCTATTAAATTCTGTACAATATAAGTATCTATTACATACGAGGTGAAAAAAATGAGAGCACACGAAATCGAGTATAAGTTATATGGCGATGATATGCAGTTTGTTGAAATTGAGTTAGATCCAGAAGAGAGCGTGATCGCAGAAGCTGGCGCAATGATGATGATGGAAGATTACATAGAAATGGAAACAATCTTCGGTGATGGTTCTGGCCCATCTGGAGGTTTATTCGGAAAATTAATGGGCGCTGGTAAACGTCTCGTTACAGGCGAAAGTATGTTTATGACTGTATTTACAAATACAGGTCACGGCAAGCGCCACGTCTCATTTGCTGCTCCTTATCCTGGTAAAATTATTCCTGTAGATTTAACAGAGTATCAAGGAAAAGTAGTTTGTCAAAAAGATGCCTTTCTTTGTGCCGCAAAAGGTGTTTCCATCGGAATTGAATTTACGAAAAAAATAGGAACTGGTTTCTTCGGTGGTGAAGGTTTCATCATGCAGAAACTTGAAGGTGATGGCCTTGCTTTCATGCACGCAGGTGGAACTGTATATAAACGTGAATTAAAACCTGGTGAGAAACTTCGCATTGATACAGGTTGTCTCGTTGCTATGACAAAAGACATTAACTATGATGTCGAGTTCGTTGGTAAAGTAAAAACAGCTCTATTTGGCGGCGAGGGTTTATTCTTCGCAACATTAGAAGGTCCTGGAACAGTTTGGATTCAGTCCTTAACACTTAGCCGCTTAGCAGCACGCCTTACAAGCCCAGCAGCGCAAAGTACTGGCGAAGGTAGTGTATTAGGTGGACTTGGTCGTTTATTAGATGGGAAAGAGTAAACTGTGCCCTTATGTAGGCATGGCCATCAACTAATAAAATAATAAAATTAAAACACCCTTGCTTGCAGTAATGCAGTGAAAGGGTGTTTTAATTTACGTCTACAAACGAGAAAAAGCAGTTAAAATAAAGTAATAAGGTTTACTTCAGGAAAATAAGGTATATTATATTTGTTGAATAGATTCTCTTTAGAGACAAGAAAAGTAGGTGAACAAAGTGGGAAAATATCAATTGGATTCCAAAAGTCAGGTAGCTGTGGCAAAGTTCCATGAAAAACAGAAACCTGCCAAATTTGATAAAAAGCAGCAACTTGAAAAATTGCGTACGGAGTATTTGAAAAAGAAGCAAAAACAAACAGATAAATAATACGTTTTGTTTTTCAAATTTTTCTGTATATAGTGTAAACAAACATAAGAAAATAGGTAAGTTATTCATCGTTCAAATATATACAGACTATTTTTTCAAACCTCTTACTTATGCAACTAACGTATGCGTCAGTTCATTAAGAATAACTAAAAAAGTCGATTCCTTGAGATGAAAAAGAGTAAACAGTGCCCTTATTGAACTGCACCCCAATTGTTAGACACCGTCTAACAATTGGAGGTGCAGTTTTTTATGACTAAATTTAATTCAGAACAGAAAATAAATGCTGTAATACGTTATCAAAATGGAAATGAAAGTATATGGGATATTGCGAAATCATTTGGTGCGAATTATGAAGTCGTTCGGATGTGGGTAAAGCAATTTGAATCTCACGGAATACATGCATTTAAAAAAGGCTATACATCCTATTCCATGGAGTATAAACTAGACGTACTTAATTATATGAATGAGAATGGGACGTCTCCAAATGAAACAGCCGTTATTTTTAATATTTCTTCACCTGCACTTATTAGAAAATGGCGCACTCAATTACGTACAAAAGGAATAGACGCCCTTGCATCAAAGAAGAAGGGGCGTCTATCCATGACTAAAAAAAATCCAAAATCAATCCAAAATCAAACACCAGCTGAAGGATCAGTTGAGGAGCTACAAGCTGAGTTAGAGCGTTTACGTATGGAGAATGCTTATTTAAAAAAGTTGAATGCCTTAGTTCAAAACAAAGAAAAATCACCAAACAAGACAAATCACAAGTAGTCTATGAACTGAGGAACGATTTTTCGGTGAAAGCACTTCTGAAATTAGCAGAGATCCCACGCAGCACGTACTATTACTGGGTAAAAAACTTCAATCGCTCAGATAAAGATAGAGAATTAAAAAACTTAATTCAAACGATTTATGACGAGCACGAAGGTCGCTATGGATACCGTCGTATTCGTGATGAATTGACGAATCAAGGACACAAAGTCAACCATAAAAAAGTTCAACGAATCATGAAAGAGCTAGGTTTGAAGAGCCTAGTTCGTATGAAAAAATATCGCTCTTATAAAGGGAAAGTAGGTAAGATTGCGCCAAATATTTTAGACCGCAACTTTATAGCTGAAAAGCCTAACGAAAAGTGGGTTACAGACATAACAGAATTTAAATTATTCGGCGAGAAGCTCTATCTATCACCGATGTTAGATTTATTTAATGGGGAGATTATTGCTTATACAATCGGTTCAAAACCAACCTATTCACTTGTTTCGAAAATGTTAGAGAAGTCCTTTCAACGATTAACAAAAGAAGATGAACTCTTGATTCACTCGGATCAAGGTTGGCAGTATCAAATGAAGAAGTATCGTCATGCCCTACAAGAACATAAAATTACTCAAAGTATGTCTCGCAAAGGGAACTGTTACGATAATGCGGTTATTGAAAGTTTCTTTGGTATTATGAAATCTGAATTTCTTTATCTCAAAGATTTTGAGAGTATAGAACACTTTAAACAAGAATTTGAAAAATATATCGATTATTATAATCACAAACGAATTAAAGCAAAATTAAAGGGCGTGAGTCCAGTACAATACCGAATTCACGCCCTAACAGCCGCTTAATGAAATAACGTGTCTAACTTTATGGGGTCAGTTCATATCAGGCACTGTTTTATTTTGACGTTATAATTTCCTCCACTGATTTAGATAAGCGATACAAGCTATTCCCCACCTCCAAAAGAATGAATCAAGTTCCTCACTGCATATATTAAACTATACTTTTTCTTAAGGAGGGCTTCCTTAATGCGTACTCCTTTATCCTTTGATAAAGACACTGCCATACTGTTAGCTTCTTGTTGTGAGTTAACGTATGAACAATATAAACAAAATGGCATTTTCGAAATACCAGATGGTTTTCAATATGTACAAGGGTTTCAAGGAAAGGCCATTCAAACAACAGAATGGTTCGGATTTATATTAGAATCTGAGGATACAATTATTGTTGCCTTCAGAGGCACTCAAACAGACCCCGATTGGATTATTGATTCTCTCGTCAATCAAAAACCTTATCCTTATGCTTTAAATGGCGGAAATGTCCATAACGGTTTTCTCTCTATTTATGAGTCTTGTCGTGATTCTATTATGGATATGCTCGTATCATTGCCAGCACATAAAAAACTGCTAGCTACTGGGCATAGTCTAGGTGGCGCGCTTGCCACATTACACATATTAGATGCACGTATAAATACTGCCTTCGCACAGTATGGACTTTATACATTCGCTTCTCCAAAAGTAGGAGATATCGCTTTTCGAAATTATTATAAACTACAAGTAGCTAGTAGCTTTCGTTTCGTCAACTTGTTCGATGTCGTCCCACTTCTCCCTCCCCGAAACATAAATTTTAATGATCATGATTGGGAGTATGCACACGTCCATCACAACATGACATTTACAAAAAACACAAAATCCATTACAAATAATCATTCCATTACAACATACAAAACATGTCTGACTTCTCATTTTTAACCAGTAAACAATTGGAAATAAAATATTCGTATACTATAATAATGTATGAAGTTATTTTTGGATGAGGGGACCTTACATGTTAAAATTTATCTTCGCACTTTTTCTTATTGTAATTCTTACGGTTACAGGTTTCTTTACATTTTCATACTTTGCGACAGGAGAGTATGATGGGGCAGGTATCATATATACCACTGTTCCATTTCTTTCTTAAGCAAAATAAATAAAACGAGCTTAATTTTATTAAGCCCGTTTTATTTATTAATATCCATTTCGGTTGGTAAATCGATAATATATCTCCCAATATAGCAACCTCTTTAAAACTGTTTAACTGCATTACCGATACCCCAAATTTCATTACTGTACTGCAAAATTGTTCGATCGCTCGCAAAATGACCAGACTGTGCAATATTTAAAATCGACATTTCTAGCCACTTCGTTCGGTTCTCATAAGCTCTACCGACAGCCTCTTGTCTTTCAGCATATGGACCAAAATCTCGCAGAACGAAATATTCATCGTTTTGAATAACGAGAGAATCGTAAATCGCTTCAAATTCAGCTCCCGATTGTGCAAAGAAACCATTTGTTAATTGATCAACTACTTTTTTAATGTGCCTATTGTGGTGATAATAATCACTTGCACGATACCCACCATTTTGATAGTAATGAAGAACCTCTTCGGCTGTTAAACCGAAAATAAAACAGTTATCCTCACCGACCCGGTCTTTTATTTCAACGTTAGCACCGTCTAGCGTTCCGAGTGTAATCGCACCATTCATCATAAATTTCATATTACCTGTTCCCGATGCTTCTTTACTCGCCGTTGAAATTTGTTCACTTACATCCGCTGCTGGGAATATATCTTCAGCTAAAGAAACTCGATAGTTTTCTAGAAAGATAACTTTCATATATTGACTGACATACGGGTCATTATTTACTTTTCTTGCGAGTTCATTTATTAATTTAATAATTTTTTTCGCGTAATAATAGCCAGGTGATGCTTTCGCTCCAAAAATAAAAGTACGCGGATAAAATGTAAAACTAGCATCCTCTTTCAAACGGTTATACAAATATAAAATATGAAGAACATTTAATAATTGTCGTTTATAAGCATGTAATCTTTTCACTTGCACATCAAAAATAGAATTTGGATCAATGGTAATCCCCATTGTATTATGAATACGCTCCGCTAAAATCTCTTTACGCTCTTGTTTTACCTCTGCAAATTTCTCTTGGAAACTCGCATCATATTGAACTAATTGTAGCTCTTGAAGCTTAATCGGTTCTTTCTTCCACTCCGTTCCAATCGCCTCTGAAATGAGATTTGTTAACTGTGGATTTGCTTTCATAAGCCAGCGCCTATGAGCAATTCCATTCGTCTTATTATTAAACTTATCTGGATAAAATTCATAAAACAATCGCATTTCCCGCTGCTTTAATATTTCCGTATGAATTTTTGCTACACCGTTTACGCTATGGCTACCGACAATCGCTAAATGAGCCATTTTCACAAGGTCATGTGCAATAATCGCCATTGCTTCAATACGATCCCACTCATGCGGATACTGTTCCCACAGTTCATGACAGAAACGTTCATTAATCTCTTCAATAATCATATAAATTCTCGGTAATAACGGTTTAAAAATGTGAATTGGCCACTTTTCGAGCGCTTCTGATAACGTCGTATGATTCGTATAAGAAATCGTCTGCGTCGTTATGTGCCAAGCTTCTTCCCATGCTAACTTTTCTTCGTCTAGTAAAATACGCATCAGTTCCGGAATTGCTAAAACCGGATGTGTATCGTTAATGTGGATCGCAATTTTTTCATGTAGTTGACGAAGGTCACCATATCTTTCTCTATGCATTCGAACGATATTTTGCAAACTTGCTGATACGAGGAAATACTGTTGTTTTAAACGAAGTATTTTTCCCTCATCATGCGTATCATCTGGATATAAAAACTCCGATACAGCCTCTGTTTCACGCTTATATTTCAAAATATCTTTGCAGTTTTGCGGGAAAGGAACTGGTTCAGCATTCCAAAGTCTAAGTGTATTTACAGTACTCGTCTCATAGCCAACTACCGGCACATCATATGGCACGGCCATAATGACTTCTGCATTTGTATGCCTAAACTCTAAACGCCCGTCAATTTCTAGCGGTTCAACACTGCCGAAATAACTTACTTCTACAGCTTGATCATACCTTCTTACTTCCCATACGTTTTCATGAAGAAGCCACTGTTCTGGAAATTCAACTTGATAACCATCAACAATTTTCTGATCAAACAAACCATGTTTATAACGAATTCCACAGCCGTGTCCTGGTAAGTTTAAAGATGCGAGTGAATCGAGAAAACAGGCTGCTAAGCGTCCAAGCCCACCATTACCAAGGCCTGCATCTGCTTCCACTTCTTCTAACTCTTGTAATGAAATCCCTAGTTCAGATAACCCCTGCTCGCATACATCTCGAATACCTAAATTCAAGATGTTACTTCCAAGCAAACGTCCAAGCAAAAACTCAATAGACAAGTAATACATTTGCTTTTGCTCTCCGGATCGATAACTCTCGTTCGTTGCAATCCATTGACTATTCATATACTCACGTACCATATGGCCAAGCGTATTATATTGATCACGAGTTGTAGAATCTTTAAAACTTTTACCATACATCGTCTCTAACTTTTCTAGAAAAGTTGATTTAAAACTTTCAACATGAGTAAACATTTTTTCACCACCTACATGTTATTCCATGAGACTTTTATACAATTCCTTATAAGCAAGAGCCGATTGCTCCCAGCTATAATCTTCAGTCATCGCTTGTTTTACAAGCTGCTCCCACACTGGTTTATCATGATAGAATTCAATTGCACGATGAATCGTATGCAGCATGTCATGTGCATTAAAATTCGTGAAACTGAAACCATTTCCTTCTCCAGTTTCTTCATCATAAGAATGTACCGTGTCGTTTAACCCACCTGTTTCTCTTACAATTGGAATCGTACCGTATGCTAATGCGATAAGTTGTCCAAGTCCACACGGTTCAAACAGCGATGGCATTAAAAACAAATCGCTTCCCGCATACACTTGGTGAGCTAATTCTTCATTAAATCCGATATAAACTTTTACCTTCTCCGGATACTCATATGCCATCCACTCAAAGAATTGCTCATATTCCGAATCACCTGAACCTAAAATAATACATTGTACATCTTCTTCCATTATTTCGCGGAATACAGTACGTACTAAATCAAGACCTTTTTGCTTCGTTAATCTCGTTACCATTGAAATAATTGGTGTATCCTCTTTTTCTGGCAAACCAAAATAACGCTGCAAGGCGCGTTTATTTTCACTCTTTTCATATAATGACTCTGCATCATACTGGGCCTTAATATACGAATCCGTTTCTGGATTATATACGCTCGTATCAATACCATTTACAATGCCGCTAAGCTTATCATTATATTTTCGCAGTAATCCATCTAACTTCTCACCGAAAAATTCATATTGAATTTCTTCTTTATACGTCGGGCTCACCGCTGTAATTTGATCCGAAGCAATAATACCACCTTTCATAAAGTTTACGTTTCCATAAAACTCTAGCTGCTCACTATGAAAATATTCATCACCAAGCTCTAACAAGTCGTACATCACTTCAGGAGGAAATACACCTTGGAACTGCAAGTTATGAATCGTATATACCGTTTTAATACGCTCATATAACGGGTTATCTTGATACTTTTCACGAAGTAAGAAATTAACCATAGCCGTATGCCAATCATGGCTATGAAGAACATCCACTTCAAAATCAAGGTGCGGAATACACTCTAACACTGCTTTTGAGAAATAAGAAAAACGCTCTCCGTCATCGTAATGACCATACAGATAATCTCTCTTAAAATAATATTCATTATCTATTAAGTAATACGTAATTCCGTCTTGCTCACCTTTTAAAATTCCACAATATTGATTTCTCCACCCAAGAGGGACGTTAATTACTTTATGTAACGTACATCCATCTCTTAACTTTTGCGGAATGAGACTATAATTCGGAAGTATAATACGAACGTCCACTCCTAATTTTTTTAGCTCTTTTGGGAGCGCACCCGCTACATCAGCTAATCCTCCCGATTTCACAAACGGTACACATTCTGATACTGCAAATAAAATATTCACTTGTTGTCCCACTGCGCGAAAAGTTTTTATTACTCCTCTTGCAGCTTCCTCCCTTCGAGTTTTCATTTAAATTAAAACTTTAATCAGTGGAGGAAAAAGCCCCCACTGATTCTTTAGGAATAACTATTAATCGTACTGTTTTGTACGCTTCCTTTTTCTACAACATACGGCTCATCGGCGCTTCCTTTTAATACGACACCGTCGCCAATTTTCACGTCTTTATCAATAATAACACCGTCTATTATACAGTTATCTCCAATTTGGCTCTTTTGCATAATAATACTGTTACGAATAATTGAACCTTTTCCAATTTTAACCGAACGGGAAACAACACTGTTTTCGACTTCCCCTTCAATAATACTGCCATTTGCAATCATTGTATTTTTCACGACTGCACCCTTTAAATAACGAGTTGGTGGCTCATCTTTTACTTTCGTAAAGATCGGTGCTTCTTTCTTAAATAATTGCTTCCAAATAGCAGGTTGCAAAATTTCTAAGCTATGTTTATAGTAACTTTCAATCGAGTCAATAATTGCTACATATCCAGTATGTTCATATGTAGCAATGTGTAATGATTTCCCGCGCTTTTCTCTCACTACATCAAATAAACTGTATTGTTCCACACCTTTATATGACTCAAATAAGTCTAACAATAATTGTTTCTTTAACACGTATGTTTGAAGCGAAACCCCTTTATGGCAAACTTCTGTAATATCAGCTGCCGTATGTATATGTCGCTCTAACACCGCTTGAAAATTTAATGCTGTTACGAGATGGCTATTCGTAATAACAACGTACTCTTCTCTGCTTCTTAGAAAATAATCAATATGTCTTCTAAAGTGTGCAAAAGACCCAAATTCATCTTGGTCACATTGGCAGTTTGGCGGGAATAAAAATAGTCCGTCTCGTTTTCTATCTAAATCCCACTGTTTTCCTGAACCAACATGGTCCATTAACGAACGATTTTTATGGCTTGTAAAAACTGCCACACTATGAATACTAGAATTCACCATATTTGAAAGCATGAAATCAATGAGTCGATAACGGCCCCCAAACGGTAACGCCGCTAGTGAACGATGCCCTGTTACTTTCTTTAAGGAAGGAAAACTTCCCGTTGCATTAATAATTCCTAACATTTTTTCTCCCATTCATTTCATCCCCCTTTTCTATTTCCCTTCAGCAATTAATACTACATCGTCAACATTCTTTTCTGGACGAATGATTGTTCCATCTTCGATAACCATTTCTGATCCAACAATCGCTCTTTCAATCACAACATTTTTACCAATCTTAGCCCCTGGCATAACGACAGAATCAATCACCATACTTCCTTCTTCCACCGTCACTCCTTGGAATAACACAGAATGCTTCACGTCCCCTTCAATGACGCATCCTTCGTTAATAAGCGATTCTTCTACTTTCGCCTTTTCAGCAATATATTGAGGCGGCTCGTTTGGATTGACAGAGTAAATACGCCAATTACGATCGTTTAAATTCAGTGATGTTTCATCGCGAAGCAAATCCATATTCGCTTCCCATAAGCTCTTCACCGTTCCAACATCTTTCCAATATCCTTCAAACGGATACGCCATTAACTTCTTCCCTTCATCCAATAAAAGCGGAAGTACGTCTTTTCCGAAATCGTTACTAGATTCAGGGTTTCTTGCATCCATCTCTAAATACTCTTTCAAAATTGACCAATTAAAAATATAGATTCCCATTGATGCAAGATTACTTCTTGGAAATTGTGGTTTCTCTTCAAACTCAACAATCTCCATTTCTTCATTTGTATTCATAATGCCAAAGCGACTCGCTTCATCCCAAGGTACTTCAATAACAGAAATGGATACGTCCGATTCTTTCTCAATATGGTAATCTAGCATCTTACTGTAATCCATTTTATAAATATGGTCGCCTGATAAAATAAGAACATACTCTGGTTCATATTGACTTAAATAGTTTAAGTTTTGATAAATGGCACTTGCCGTACCTGTGTACCACTTCACACCTGAAGACTCCGCATAAGGAGGTAATACTGTGACTCCACCGCTTACTCGGTCTAAATCCCATGCATTGCCGATTCCGATATAATTATGAAGTTCTAGTGGTTGATATTGCGTTAAAATCCCAACCGTTTCAATACCAGAATTTGCGCAGTTACTTAGCGTAAAATCAATAATGCGATATTTACCACCAAATGGAACAGCTGGCTTGGCTAAATTTTTTGTTAATGCACTTAATCGACTACCTTTTCCCCCTGCTAGTAACATTGCTACGCACTTTTGTTTTTGAGCCATCTTGTTTTTTGCTCCCCTTTCTCGTCTTCACTGGTCGTAATATGGATACGCCAAATGGTGGAATTGTAATCTCTACATGTGCTGCTTGATTATGGTACGGTTCTAGAATCGTCTTAAGACGTTTCTTATTCACTTGCCCCGAACCGCCATATTGCTGTGCATCACTGTTTAAAATCTCGTTATAATACTCGAAATCTGGTACACCTACTTTATAGTTTTCATATGTAGCTTTCGTAAAATTACATACGATAACTAACGCATCCTCTTGTTTATCCCCTTGGCGGATAAACGAGAAAATACTTTGCTCGTTATTATTAGCATCAATCCACTGAAAACCTTCAGGCGAATGATCAAGCTGCCAAAGTGGTTTTGAGCGCTTATACAATGCTATGAGCTCTTTAAAGTAATCATGCATATAACGATGCATTTCAAAATCATGTAAATTCCAATCTAAATCTTCAAGGTCTTTCCACTCATCAAACTGTCCGAATTCCCCTCCCATGAAAAGTAATTTCTTTCCTGGGTGAGTAAAGAAATATCCATATAATAAACGAAGCTGAGCAAACTTATCCCAGTAATCACCTGGCATTTTATTTAATAACGACTTTTTCCCATGAACGACTTCATCATGAGAAAGCGGTAATATGAAGTTTTCAGAGTACGCATATAGCAAAGAAAACGTCATTTTCTCATGAATGTGTTTCCTATATTCAGGCGCACACTCCATATATTTCAGCACGTCATTCATCCAGCCCATGTTCCATTTGTAATTGAATCCAAGCCCACCTTCATACGTTGGAGTTGTTACAAGTGGCCAAGCTGTTGAATCTTCTGCCGTCATAAGAAAATCTTCATCCTCTGCAAACACTGCTTCATTTAACTCTCTTAAAAATGAAACAGCATGCTCATTACTTTGCTCTTGTCCTTCTTTATTCCAGTACAACATGTTCGCAACTGCATCTACTCTGAAACCATCAATATGGAAATATCTCATCCAAAATAACGCATTTGAAATTAAGAAATTACGTACCTCTCTCTTTCCTAAATCAAAATTGACAGTTCCCCATACTGGATTTTCTTGTACATCTTTATCTTTATATTCATAGGTCGGTGTGCCATCAAACAAATATAAACCGTGAGCATCTTTACAAAAATGCCCCGGCACCCAATCTAAAATGACACCGATTCCATATTTATGACATTCGTCGACAAAATACATTAAATCATGCGGTGTACCAAATCTACTCGTCGCTGCATAATATCCCGTTCCTTGATATCCCCAAGAACGATCATATGGATGCTCAACAAGCGGCATAATTTCAATATGTGTAAATTGATGTTCCACCACATATGGAATGAGTTCTTCTACCATTTCCCTGTAAGAATACAGTGTTCCATCTTCTTTCTTTTTCCAAGAACCAAAATGCAATTCATAAACTGTCATCGCTTCTTTATAAATCGATTTTTTCTTTTTCTTACGAGTCCAGTTTTTATCATTCCATTCATATCCCTTTATATCAAAAACTACAGATGCCGTATTCGGTCTTACTTCTGCATATACAGCATACGGATCTGCCTTTAAAATGACGTCACCAGCCAACGTTTCAATCGCATATTTATATATTTCTCCTTCTTCAATATGCGGTATAAACAAGGACCAAATGCCTTCTTCTGTCACTTGTAGCATTTTATGTTGCTCATAATCCCACTCATTAAAATCTCCAACAACACTCATTGCTTTCGCATGAGGAGCCCACACTGTAAATCGTACCCCTTGAATCTCACCTTCCGTCACAACATGTGCGCCAAAGATGTTATAACTTTTATAGTACTTTTCTGTATGAAACTCATCTCGTTTCACTTCTTCACAATTTATTACACTCAATATGCTCACCTCACTTAGATGACAGAATTTTTTATACTTTAACTATTTCTGCGAAAAACTGCAATATCCTTGTTAATTTATAAAAAACATTCGTTTTTTTCTTAAAAATGTTAGTTTTCCTTCACATTTCCGTGTAAAATATCGAATTTTGACGAATATTCATTGAAAACGCTTTATTATTCTTCTATATTTTTACCAATTATTTTTTCTCAACCTTTATTTTATTATGTCTATCCTATTTTTCATGCTATTTTCCACTCAAAATCAAAACAAAATAATCTGTCATAAAAAAATGTTTCTCAATATTTTTTGTCACAATTTTATTGAAATGCGAAATTCATAAGCATATACTTGTTCTCAATAAAGAACATCGATCTTTCGTAACTACAATTCATAGCGGACTACTATGTTTACTTATTTATCCTTGTTGCGAACGGTTGCTATACAAATTTAACTAGGAGGCTTTCTTATGTCATTAAAACAAAAAGTAGAAATGGGAGTTATCACCGCTTCACTTGGCTTATCCCTTACATTCGGCGGTGTATTCGCCTATTTCAGTGATTCAGAAACATCAAGTAACTCATTTCAAGCTGGAACACTAGATCTTTCTATTAATCCAAGTGTAATCGTTAATGTGAAAGATTTAAAACCAGGTGATTTTATTGAAAGGAACTTCAAGCTTGAAAATAAAGGTACATTGGATATCGCAAAAGTAGCACTTGAAACATCATATGAAGTTACAGATGCAAAGCAAAATAATGACGGTGAAGATTTAGGTGATCACATTATCGTCAAGTTTCTAGTAAATGATGGACAGCCATCTAATCCAAACGATGATCATGAGATTGTGTGGGAAACAAAACTATCACAATTAAAAACTATGAAACCTGAAGATGTCGCTACGTCTCTAGAACGTCATAACTTAATAGATGGTATTAAATCTGGTGAAACAGATTACTTACACGTCCTCTTCTCATTTGAAGATAACGACCGAGATCAAAATAAATTTCAAGGTGATTCCCTGCAGCTAAACTGGACATTCCATACTGAGCAAACAGCTGGCGTGGAGAAATAATTTTTAAAAATATAAATTACCGGAGGCCTATAAATGAAAAAGAAAAATCGTTTTGTTACCGGAATTGTAACGGCTGGCGTTCTATTTTCAACTGCTATTCCGTTCAATGTACTTGCTGAAAGTCCTATTAACCAAATTGAATCTTCAAATGCTCATTCTATATTATCTAAGCTTTCTAAAGAACAACGCCTGGCATTACAAACGGTAGATGCCAACCCTGGTTTTACAATTTCACCAGATATTAATACGAGTAGTTCTGAGCCTGTAAATATCATCGTAGAATTTCAAACTGCTCCAGTAAAGATTAATGAATTAAAACAAAAAGAAAAAGGATTACAGTCTGCTCCTGAAAATATAAAAGCACGTATTGATCAAGAACATGAAGAATTCGAAAAAGGACTAAAACGTCTTTATCAATTCAGCCCATCAGTAAAATCAGGAAACTTCCAGTCTGTACAAATTAAACGTTCTTATAAGCATGCGATAAATGGTGTTGCGATGACATTACCAGCAAATACAGTAGAAGAATTGTTACGAATTGGCGTTGTAAAACGTATTTGGAAAGATTACGAAGTGAAATTAAATTTACCAAAACAAGCTGAGCAAAAAGCGCCTCAAAAACTAACAGATAGCATCCCGCAAATTGGAGTAGATAAGTTACATAGTGAGGGCATTACCGGAAAAGGAATTAAAGTTGGTGTATTAGATACAGGTATTGATTACAATCATCCTGACTTAAAAGACGTATATAAAGGCTATCGCGCGAAACCTGGTGAGGACTCTAGCAAAGTAGACCTAAACTCAGTAAAGGGTTGGGACTTTATTAATAATGATGCAGATCCAATGGAAACTACTTATTCAGAATGGCAACAATCTGGTGCTCCTGAATTTGATAACCGTGGTTCTTCCTTCTACACAGCCCACGGCACTCACGTAGCAGGTATCGTTTCTGCCCAAAAGAAGAACCAATCTGATTCAGCAGTAAAAGGTGTTGCACCTGACATTGAACTGTATAACTATCGTGTACTCGGTCCATACGGAAGTGGAGATAGTTCAGGTATTATCGCTGCAATTGATAAATCCATTTCTGACGGTATGAACGTTATTAACTTATCGTTAGGTGATGATAGCAACAATCCACTCGATCCAACATCTATCGCTGTTAATAATGCAATGCTTTCAGGCGTTGTTACAGTCGTTGCTGCTGGTAACTCTGGACCAAATCCATCAACACTCGGATCACCAGGTGCTTCACCATTTGCAATTACGGTTGGAGCAAGTGATAGCTCTATTTCCTTACCGAAACTATCAGGTCATGCTGGACAATTACAATTTCCTAACCTAATTCTATTCGGCAAAAACTTCACTGATAAAATAGAAGATTTCAAGGGACAAACTTTACCTATTGAATATGTAGGAATTGGTACGCCTGACGAGTTTAGTAAAAAAGATGTAAAAGGAAAAATCGCTCTCGTTGCACGCGGTACACTGTCATTTGATGAAAAAATTGCTAATGCAAAACAAGCAGGTGCAAAAGCCGTTATTATTTATAACAATGTGGATGGAGAAATTCCTTTCTACGTTGGCGAAAGTACAAAATACATTCCAGCATTCCGCCTAACGAAAGAAGAAGGTGAAAAACTAAAAGCTCAAATCGAACAAGGTAGCACCTCCTTAACTCTCGATGAAATTAATTACATTCAAACAGAAGGCGATCATCTTGCAGACTTTAGCTCACGCGGTCCTGTTACAGCAAATGATGATATTAAGCCTGATATTACAGCGCCTGGTGTCGCTATCCTTTCAACAGTTCCTGAATATATTAACGACCCGCAAGAGGGTGAAAACTACGCTGTTTCCTATGAGCGTATGCAAGGAACATCTATGGCTTCTCCTCATATCGCTGGCGTTGCTGCTCTAATTTTACAAGAACACCCAGACTACTCTCCGTTCGATGTAAAAGCGTCTCTTATGAACACAGCTAATGATTTAAAAGAAAAATATTCCGTATATGAAGTTGGAGCTGGGCGAGTAGATGCTTACAACGCCGTTCGTACAGAAACAAGCTTTAAAGTATTAGATACGACACAAACTGTTGTAAATGATGAAGTAATTGAAGTACCCGAAGAAACTGGATCTATTGCATTCGGTAAGTTTTATCAAAAAGACGGTGAAGCTCTTGAACAAAAACGAAATATAAAAGTAACTAATCATAATAAACAAGAGAAAAAAGAATTTAAAACAGAAATTTCTTATACACCAGCATCGTCTACTATTAACGATGCTGTCGCAAACGGTGTAAAAATCTCTGCTCCAGAAACAATTACTCTTGATGCTGGCAAAACAGGTGAAATTGAAGCAAAAATTAATGTTCCAGCCGGTGTGAAACAAGGCCGATATGAAGGGTACATTCATATTACGAACACAAAAAATAAAGAAGAAACATATCAAATCCCATTCTCTATTCGTGTATCAGAGCCTGGTATTGAAAATGCAATACTATCAAGAAAAGCAATTTCAACTGATACATCTAAATTCAATCCATACGGTGAATCGTATGTTCACGGAGCATTCCAATTAAACAGCGAACTTGAAACGTTAGATCTTATCGTAAAAGATTCCAAAACAAATAAAGCTCTTGGCTTCATTGGAACATTAAACACGAGTGGCCTAAAAACTGATGTGTATTACTACTTAGATTCATTCTTTAATGGAAAAGTGTATCCTTTTACAAATGATCCTGCAAAACCAATCGGTAATGAGAAAATCAACTTACCAGAAGGAGACTACACAATTGAGTTTGTCGGTTATGATAAGGCTGGGAAAGCACGTGTAAAAGGTGATTATGTTGTAATTGATAATACACCACCAGAAGTGAAATTAACTGGATTAAAACCTGGTATTTACGAGTTAAATGAAGAAAATTATACAGTAGAAGATGGCAAAAAAGCACTATGGATTAAAGGAAATGTATACGATTCAAACGTTGATTACTTAAAAGGAAAAGGATTAAACATTACGCAAGAAGCGAATGGCGTTATGTACTATGACTATTCTCCATACTTGCATAAGTTTTTACCGATTAATGCAAATGGCGACTTTAAAGTTGGCATTACACCTGACTCCTTCAGAACGGAAGGTCCAATGAACACAGGCGTATATATTTTCGATTATGCAACTGCAGGTCCTGACTATCCAAACGGTGTAAATAACTACTGGTTTATCCCGCAAGGTGCTCAATATGCAAAAACTAGTTACGATAAAAAAGAATTATATAAAAATGACGAGTTCACAGTAACACTAAACGCGAAACACGTAAAACAATTTGTTGCTGGGCAATTTAATGTAAACTTCCTAGAGAAGAACTTCAAATTTGCAAATGCGAAATTTAATCCTGCTTTTGAAAAGCTACTTTCCCAAAAAGGGGTAACCGCAAAAGTAAATGAACCGAAACTAGAGGCAGGCTCTGTTACAGTTGGCGGAGCTATCGATGACAAAAATTTTGCTGGATTAGATGGTGATTTCCCGTTCATTGATGTAACGTTCAAAGTAGAAAATGATGAGTTTTATGAAGCAAACGCTCAATTAGAATCACCAATTTTTGTTTACTGGAAACAAGGTGAATCAGAACCAAATAGAATGCGTGTACTTCAAGATCAAACATTCTCAGTTATGTCCTTAAACTCATTAGTAGAAGGAAATATTAAACCTGGTGCATTCTTAAATGAACGCGGATATTTAGATGAAAAGTTCGATTATACAAAGCTTGGCGTAAAAGTATATGCGACTGATTCTTACCGTCATAAGTTTGAAGGCTCACTAGATAAATACGGATACTTCAAACTAAATGGACTTCCAGTTAATAAACGCGACTATAACTTATATGTAGAGGTGCCAGGACATTTAACAAGCCGCCTAACAACGAAACTTGGTACTGAAAAAGACGGTAAGTTGCTTGGCCAATATTATTATGCAAGACCTGACGAAAACCTTGCCGGCGATGTAAATGGTGATAAAGTAATCGATATTAAAGATGCTGAAATTATTGCTAGCAACTATGGTAAAAAAGGACTAACTGTAAAAGACGGAGATCTTAATAAAGATGGTATTGTCGACGAAAAAGATATTCGCTTCGTTGAAAAGAACTTCTTGAAAAAAGGGCCAGATGCATCTAAATCACAAACACCTGTAGAAAAATCAAAAAGCGGTACACTGGCAGATATTTTAAAGAAATTAGGATTAACGCCTAAAAAATAATAAAGTGAAACTTTAATCAATTGAGGTTTTACTGCCCGGCAAATAGCGGAATAATAAAGAGCACTCTACGTAAAATAGAGTGCTCTTTTTCTATAAACGACCCTTATCCAGCAAAAGGGGTATATTGGGGATATACAAGGGAAACCGGAAAAGGAATTTATATTAAATTATATAAGTTCAGAGGTAAGAAGCAGTTTCCCACCCTGAACTATTTAGCAATTATTATAGTACTGGTGCCATTGTTTCTTTTAATACTTTTACAGAATGAGCGAACTTCGCTTTTTCATCTTCATTTAGCTCAAGTTCTACAATTTCACGTACACCTTCGCGGTTAATTACAGCTGGAACACCTACGTAAGCATCTTTCTCGCCGTATTGACCTTCAAGGTATGCAGATACAGTTAATACGCTGTTCTCGTTGTTTAAGATTGCTTTAGTTACACGAAGTAGTGACATACCGATTCCGTAGTAAGTTGCACCTTTACGCTCGATGATATGGTAAGCTGCATCACGTACGTTTTCGAAGATTTTGTCTAAGTCTTCTTGTTTGTACTGTTCGTTGTTAGCTAAGATTGTTTCTAATTTTTGTACACCGATAGTAGCGTGGCTCCATACTGGAAGTTCAGTGTCACCGTGTTCACCAACGATGTAAGCATGAACGTTACGTGGATCTACATCTAAGTAGTCACCTAACATGTAACGGAAACGAGCAGAGTCTAAAGTAGTACCAGAACCGATTACGCGCTCTTTCGGTAAACCAGATTCTTTCCAAGTTACGTAAGTTAAAATATCAACTGGGTTAGTTGCGATTAAGAAGATTCCATCGAATCCGCTATCCATAATGCCTCGAACGATTTGTTTAAAGATCTTTGTATTTTTCTCAACTAAGTCTAAACGAGTTTCACCTGGCTTTTGTGGTAACCCAGCAGTGATAACAACTAAATCTGCATCTTTACAATCTGCATAGCTACCGCTCCAAACTTTTGTTGGTGATGGAGAGAATGGTACCGCATGGCTTAAGTCCATTGCTTCCCCTTCTGCTTTTGCTTCATTAACATCTACTAATACGAATTCTTCAGCTACACCTTGGTTGATCATTGAGTAAGCGTAACTACAACCTACAGCTCCTGTTCCTACTAATACTACACGATTGATACCTTTTTTCATGGTAATTTCCCCTCTCTATTGTTCACATATATTTTTTTATGATTGTTTAAGTAATTAATTAAAATACTAATTTAATGTTGTTTAACTTCTTTACATTCATATTGTAGCACGTATTATTGTGAATTACTTCACAAATTATGACCTATTTGTGAACTTTTTCACATAGAGTGTAAAGTTATTGGAATAGGTGTGGAATCCATTTCAATGGAGGCGTTTTCTTTAGATTGTGAAAGGGATTTTCTTGTGGTTTTTGTCGGTAAGTGAAATTATACCGGCGATTTTTAGAATATATCGACCGTAACTCCAAATATATCAGCGATTATTAAAATTTATCGATCGTAACTCAAATTATATCAGCGATTTTTGCAATATATCGACTTACCGACAATACTGACAACATAAAAAAGCTGTCTTCAGTAGATCACAGCTATTGAGAGAAAGCAGCTTCTTCTATATATTATTTATTTTCCACAGTAGCTCCCAGATGCATTTTCATCGGTTTCTCCAAGTGTAGGAGGCTACAGCCATACAGCTGGGGTAAAAGTTCAAGTTGAAGTTAATTCCTTCATATTCATACAGGTCCAAATAATTAACATGATTGTATTTACGGCTCTCTATGTACCCAACTGCAACAGCGAATACTTCATATTTCTTCTATTGCATAAAAAAGCAGACTATCCAAAGTCCATTTTTATACAACAAAAAAGAGATAGCAGATTATGCTATCTCTTTTAGTATGACCCGTACGGGATTCGAACCCGTGTTACCGCCGTGAAAGGGCGGTGTCTTAACCACTTGACCAACGGGCCAGTTCTGGCAGAGAAGAAGGGATTCGAACCCTCGCACCGCGTTCGCGATCTACTCCCTTAGCAGGGGAGCCCCTTGAGCCACTTGGGTACTTCTCTATAAATATGGCTCCGCAGGTAGGACTCGAACCTACGACCGATCGGTTAACAGCCGATAGCTCTACCACTGAGCTACTGCGGAACAATTATGGTGGGCCTAAATGGACTCGAACCATCGACCTCACGCTTATCAGGCGTGCGCTCTAACCAGCTGAGCTATAGGCCCATAATTGAAAAGCGGGTGAAGAGAATCGAACTCTCGACCAGAGCTTGGAAGGCTCTTGTTTTACCACTAAACTACACCCGCATTAAATTGTAAATGGTGAGCCATGAAGGACTCGAACCTTCGACCCTCTGATTAAAAGTCAGATGCTCTACCAACTGAGCTAATGGCTCATTTTGAAAGTGGTGCCGACTAGAGGACTTGAACCCCCAACCTACTGATTACAAGTCAGTTGCTCTACCAATTGAGCTAAGTCGGCTTGCGTTTTCAAAATGGTGGCTCGGGACGGAATCGAACCGCCGACACGAGGATTTTCAGTCCTCTGCTCTACCGACTGAGCTACCGAGCCTTTATGTAAAAATGGCGGTCCCGACCGGGGTCGAACCGGCGATCTCCTGCGTGACAGGCAGGCATGTTAACCACTACACCACGGGACCATTTGGTTGCGGGGACAGGATTTGAACCTGCGACCTTCGGGTTATGAGCCCGACGAGCTACCGTGCTGCTCCACCCCGCGATGATAAAATATTTACTTTAGAAAAAATGGAGGAGGTAGAGGGATTCGAACCCCCGCGCGACTCTCGCCGCCTGTCGGTTTTCAAGACCGATCCCTTCAGCCGAACTTGGGTATACCTCCGAGATATATACGTCTAATGGTGGACCTTGTAGGACTCGAACCTACGACCGGACGGTTATGAGCCGTCTGCTCTAACCAGCTGAGCTAAAGGTCCTTTATGGTAGCGGCGGAGGGGATCGAACCCCCGACCTCACGGGTATGAACCGTACGCTCTAGCCAGCTGAGCTACACCGCCATAAATGATATTAATATAAGTGGAGCCTAGCGGGATCGAACCGCTGACCTCCTGCGTGCAAGGCAGGCGCTCTCCCAGCTGAGCTAAGGCCCCATGTTTTTTAGGAATATCGGGAAGACAGGATTTGAACCTGCGACCCCCTGGTCCCAAACCAGGTGCTCTACCAAGCTGAGCCACTTCCCGTTAATAAAAGCGCGCCCGAGAGGAGTCGAACCCCTAACCTCTTGATCCGTAGTCAAACGCTCTATCCAATTGAGCTACGGGCGCATATGGTGCCGAGGGCGGGGGTCGAACCCGCACGGTGGTCACCCACCGCAGGATTTTAAGTCCTGTGCGTCTGCCTGTTCCGCCACCCCGGCATGTCATATTGAAAATTGGAGCGGAAGACGGGATTCGAACCCGCGACCCCAACCTTGGCAAGGTTGTATTCTACCACTGAACTACTTCCGCAAGACATGTATGAGTTATTTAATTAAAAGTGCGGGTGAAGGGAGTCGAACCCCCACGCCAAAGGCGCCAGATCCTAAGTCTGGTGCGTCTGCCAATTCCGCCACACCCGCATATTAATTTATTTAAGAAAAATGGGGCGACTGATGGGAATCGAACCCACGAATGCCGGAGCCACAATCCGGTGCGTTAACCACTTCGCCACAACCGCCATGATTTCTGGTGCCGACTAGAGGACTTGAACCCCCAACCTACTGATTACAAGTCAGTTGCTCTACCAATTGAGCTAAGTCGGCTAAATGGTGGAGGATGACGGGATCGAACCGCCGACCCCCTGCTTGTAAGGCAGGTGCTCTCCCAGCTGAGCTAATCCTCCATTTGCCTGGCAACGTCCTACTCTCACAGGGACAAGGTCCCAACTACCATCGGCGCTAGAGAGCTTAACTTCCGTGTTCGGTATGGGAACGGGTGTGACCTCTCTGCCATCATTACCAGACTATATTCATTTAAGACAAGAATTATTGTAACTCATTTACTTTTGAAAGTCAACAAGTTTTTTATATTCTTTCAAAACTAGATAACATTGCTTCATATTATATGGTTAAGTCCTCGATCTATTAGTATTCGTCAGCTCCACATGTCACCATGCTTCCACCTCGAACCTATCAACCTGATCATCTTTCAGGGATCTTACTAGCTTACGCTATGGGAAATCTCATCTTGAGGGGGGCTTCATGCTTAGATGCTTTCAGCACTTATCCCTTCCGCACATAGCTACCCAGCTATGCCCTTGGCAGAACAACTGGTACACCAGCGGTGCGTCCATCCCGGTCCTCTCGTACTAAGGACAGCTCCTCTCAAATTTCCTACGCCCACGACGGATAGGGACCGAACTGTCTCACGACGTTCTGAACCCAGCTCGCGTACCGCTTTAATGGGCGAACAGCCCAACCCTTGGGACCGACTACAGCCCCAGGATGCGATGAGCCGACATCGAGGTGCCAAACCTCCCCGTCGATGTGGACTCTTGGGGGAGATAAGCCTGTTATCCCCGGGGTAGCTTTTATCCGTTGAGCGATGGCCCTTCCATGCGGAACCACCGGATCACTAAGCCCGACTTTCGTCCCTGCTCGACTTGTAGGTCTCGCAGTCAAGCTCCCTTATGCCTTTGCACTCTACGAATGATTTCCAACCATTCTGAGGGAACCTTTGGGCGCCTCCGTTACACTTTAGGAGGCGACCGCCCCAGTCAAACTGCCCACCTGACACTGTCTCCCGGGTCGATAAGACCCGTAGGTTAGAATTTCAATACAGTCAGGGCGGTATCCCACCAGCGCCTCCACCGAAGCTAGCGCTCCGGTTTCAATGGCTCCCGCCTATCCTGTACAAACTGTACCAAAATTCAATATCAGGCTACAGTAAAGCTCCACGGGGTCTTTCCGTCCTGTCGCGGGTAACCTGCATCTTCACAGGTACTATAATTTCACCGAGTCTCTGGTTGAGACAGTGCCCAAATCGTTACACCTTTCGTGCGGGTCGGAACTTACCCGACAAGGAATTTCGCTACCTTAGGACCGTTATAGTTACGGCCGCCGTTTACTGGGGCTTCAGTTCAGAGCTTCGCTTACGCTAACCCCTCTCCTTAACCTTCCAGCACCGGGCAGGTGTCACCCCCTATACTTCGCCTTACGGCTTCGCAGAGAGCTGTGTTTTTGCTAAACAGTCGCTTGGGCCTATTCACTGCGGCTTTCCGTTAAGAAAGCACCCCTTCTCCCGAAGTTACGGGGTCATTTTGCCGAGTTCCTTAACCAGAGTTCTCTCGCACACCTTAGGATTCTCTCCTCGCCTACCTGTGTCGGTTTGCGGTACAGGCACCTTTTATCTCGCTAGAAGCTTTTCTTGGCAGCGGGGAAT
>NZ_CP026607.1:4840000-5415320 GCF_004799705.1 Bacillus sp. DU-106
GCCAATATTGCAACGGCACACACCATATTAATAACAGCTGATAAAGAAAAAAACGAAAGCTTAGCGGATACACAGTCCATTTTAAATATTTTAACTGCAAAAGGGCTCAACCCAAACATTCACTGCATCGCTGAACTTCTTACTTCTGAACAAATACAAAATGCAACGAGAGCTGGCGTGTCAGAAATTATAGAAGGAAATAAATTAACGAGCTATGTATTTACCGCTTCTCTTTTATTCCCTTCCATTTCAGGTGTACTATTTTCACTTTACGACGAAATCTCTGATAATAAATTACAACTGATGGAGCTTCCATCGTCCTGCACCGGACAAACTTTTGCCAATTGTAGCTATACTCTTTTAAAGCAAAACATTCTCTTACTAGGTATAAAGCGCGACGAACAATATATGATTAATCCAGTTCATTCCTTTGTTCTCATTGAAAGCGACATACTCATTGTTATTCACCATTAGTAAAATGACGCTCTAATTCTTGCATGAGCACTTTCCCAATATTGATATATTTTCTTTTCACATCTCCATCTGGATCTTTCGGCTCAGCAAATTGATCCATTCCACTCGTTCCAGCTGTTAAAGTATTCACATTATCATCTAGTTCGTCTTGATATACGTGCGAAAGAATATACGGCGTTCCAAGACGAACTATTACGCCTGGTACATCTAGTTCTCCATCAATGGCTGTAAATGGAACTCGTAAAAATTGATACCCATCTTCTTCATCAATTTTGTAATCGAAGCATCCTTTATCATAATCCCAATTACCACCAATGCTATATCCAAGTGGTTTCATAATCTCTTCTAACTTATATAACGCATATGTACGTCCTTCTAAATTTGATTGAATCGGAATCAAGCCCATCCCTCCTAAACTTTTCCTTTAGCATACCCACTTTAGTTTGAATATACTGATGGACTTTTCGATAAAATAATAAAAAGCGACCGGAATCCGGTCGCTTTTTATTATTTTAAACGCTCTTCTAATTCTGCTTTTAATTCTTCAAATCCTGGTTTACCAAGTAAAGCAAACATGTTTTTCTTGTATGCTTCTACTCCAGGTTGGTCAAATGGATTCACGCCTAATAAGTAGCCGCTCATCGCACATGCTTTTTCGAAGAAGTATACAAGGTAACCGAATGTGTACTCATTTAATTCAGGAATATTTACGATTAAGTTTGGTACTCCCCCGTCGCTATGTGCAAGTAATGTACCTTCGTATGCTTTTGTGTTTACGAAGTCTACAGTTTCACCAGCAAGGTAGTTTAATCCGTCTAAATCGTTTTCTTCTGATTCGATTGTTAGTTCATGTGTAGATTTTCCTACTTTAAGAACTGTTTCAAATAAGTCACGACGCCCTTCTTGAACGTATTGACCTAATGAGTGTAAATCAGTTGAGAAGTTTGCTGAAGATGGGAAAATACCTTTTTGATCTTTTCCTTCACTTTCACCAAATAACTGTTTCCACCACTCAGCGAAGTATTGAAGTGCTGGCTCATAGTTAACAAGCATTTCAATTGTTTTTCCTTTATTGTATAAAGCGTTACGAACTACTGCGTATTGGTAAGCTGGATTTTCTTCTAGTTCTGATGTTCCGAAGTCATCATGACCAGCAGCTGCACCTTTCATCATCTCTTCAATATTTAAGCCACTTACTGCGATTGGTAATAAACCAACTGGCGTTAATACAGAGAAACGACCTCCAACATCATCTGGAATAACAAATGTTTCATAACCTTCGTTATCAGCTAATGTTTTTAATGCACCACGCGCTTTATCTGTAGTTGCATAAATACGTTTGCGCGCTTCTTCTTTTCCATACTTTTCTTCTAATAACTTACGGAAGATACGGAATGCTAGTGCTGGCTCTGTTGTTGTACCTGATTTGGAAATAACGTTAATAGAGAAGTCTTTACCTTCTAATACGTCCATTAAATCTTTCATATAAGTGGAGCTAATGTTTTGTCCAACAAATAGCACTTGTGGAGTTTTACGTTGTTCTTTAGAAAGCGTGTTGTAGAAAGAATGGTTTAACATTTCGATTGCTGCGCGTGCTCCTAGGTAAGAACCACCAATACCTACAACAAGTAAAATGTCAGAGTCATTTTTAATTTTTTCTGCGCATTTTTGAATGCGAGCGAATTCTTCTTTGTCATATTGAAGCGGAAGGTCTACCCACCCAAGGAAATCGTTCCCAGCTCCAGTTTTTTCGTGGATTGCGTGATGTGTTACTTTCACTGCATCACGTAAATAAGTGATTTCATGTTCACCGATGAAGGATAACGCTTTAGAATAGTCGAACGTTACATGTGTACTCATCTTTTTCCCTCCAATTATGGATATGTATTTCTGTATTCACTTTAGCGAAACTGAAGTTGTAAATCAAGCGATTAGGCAATTGTAAACGTAACCAATATATATTTTTTAGAAAAAGTTCATTTTTTGCATAAAAATTCGCGTTTTTCGGTATAGATGTATATACATCCTCTTTCGAACATTTTTTATGTATAAAAACAACATAACTACCCCATTCTATAAAAGAGTTAATTAACTCATCGCTTGCTCATGCTTCACAATTAAGGGGGGCTTTTTCATGAGTACTTTGCAACGTATCGCATTAGTCTTTACTGTAATTGGCGCTGTGAACTGGGGACTAATCGGGTTTTTCCAGTTTGACTTAGTAGCAGCCATTTTCGGTGGACAAAATTCAGCTCTTGCACGTATTATTTACGGCATCGTTGGTATATCTGGGCTTATCAACCTTGGTTTACTGTTTAAACCATCTGAAAATCTTGGTACGCACCCAGAAACAAACGAAATTCGATAATCAGTATGTCCTTTCACCTCCGACATACGAATATGATTGCATGCAATCATATTTGCAAATATATATCATAAGATAAAGTAAAAGAGGAACGCTCATATGCGTTCCTCTTTTACTTTGTTAACTCGGACTCTTCAATCCATTCTGCCAACTTTTCTCGCAGCGTATTAAATCCGTTTTCAGATGGGTTTGGTATAAGAATCCTTCCTTGTTTTCTTTTCGCAGCTTTTAACGATAAACTCATTTTTCTGTGCTCTTCATCAATTGAAAGTACCTTTACTTCTACTGTATCGCCGACCTTTAAAAAGTCATGAATATCCTTTACATATCCATTTGTAATTTCAGATATATGCACAAGTCCTTGTGTTTCTGCATCTAACGCTACAAACGCACCGTAATCTTGAATTCCAGTCACTTTCCCCGTTACAACCACTCCTGTTGTATATTGTTCTGACATATGAAACACTCCCATACGTTTACCATTCTCTCTACAATTATAGAGAGCAAAGCAGATATATTTATTTTAAATATCCGATTGGTTAGTACGCATTCTAGATAACAATATCTAGAATGCGCATACCTTATATTAGTAAATTATACCACTATGACAGAACTCATTCAAAATTCATGAAAAATTTCCCTTAAAGAAGTATAATTCTCCAATATTGGGATAGACTACTAACACATGGCTTTCTAGTATTCCCCCCCTTTTATGGACAAAACGTATTACGTTTTGTCCTTTTTTTATTTTCAACAAACCGTTCCATTCTCTTCATTGCTTCCATAAGTTGTTCAAGCGACGTCGCATAAGAACAACGAATAAACCCTTCACCACTTTCGCCAAATACGCTACCAGGGACAACAGCTACTTTTTCTTCCAGCAATAACTGTTCTGCAAATTCCGCTGAAGATAATCCTGTTGAAGATATAGAAGGGAAAACATAAAATGCTCCGCCCGGCACATGACACGTTAAGCCCATTTCATTGAAAGATGTCGTCATAAAATTACGACGCTTCTTATAACTATCTCTCATCCGAATTACTTCATCATTCCCCGCACGTAACGCTTCAAGTGCTGCGAACTGAGACATCGTCGGTGCACACATCATGGAATATTGGTGAATTTTGAGCATTAATTCTGAAAAATGAACAGGAGCTGCAATCATACCAAGACGCCATCCTGTCATCGCAAATCCTTTTGAAAATCCTGAAATTAAAATCGTATGCTCGCGCATATTTTTAATACTCGCGAAACTTGTATATACTTCGTCGTATACAAGCTCTGCATAAATTTCATCAGATAATACGATTAAATTGTATTTCTCAACAATCACTGCTATTTCTTCAAGCTCGGACTTATTCAACATTGCACCTGTTGGGTTATTTGGTGAACAAAGTAAAATTGCCTTTGTTTTCGCTGTAATAGCTGCTTCAATTTGTTCTGGTTGTACTTTAAACTCGTTTTCTAGCTTAGTCTCCACAGGAACCGGAACTCCTCCAGCTAATGTCACAAGTGGTGCATAAGAAACGAAGCTTGGTTCAACAATGAGCACTTCATCATCAGGATTTATAATGGCACGCATCGCTACATCTAACGCCTGGCTCGCTCCAACTGTAACAATGATTTCATCACTTGGATCATAAGATACTGCAAATTGTTTTTTTAGATACTTTGCTATTTCTTGACGGAGCTCCAATAATCCTGCATTTGCTGTATATGACGTATACCCTTGTTCCAAAGAACGAATACATGCTTGCCTTACATTCCAAGGGGTAACAAAATCCGGCTCTCCTACCCCGAGGGAAATAACACCTTTCATATTTGCTGCTAAATCAAAAAATTTTCGAATACCAGATGGTTTTAAAGATTCTGCTGATCTAGATAGTTCAAATTGCTTCATGGTGTCACCACAATTCGCTTATCATCATCGTCTTTTTCATAAATAACGCCCTCATGTTTATACTTCTTCAAAATGAAATGAGTAGTTGTAGAAACGACAGATTCAATTGTTGCTAATTTCTCAGAAACAAACATCGCTACTTCCCCCATCGTTTTACCTTCTAATGTAATAGAAAGATCATATGTCCCTGACATTAAATAAACGGATTTCACTTCTGAATAACGATAAATTTGCTCAGCAACCGCATCAAACCCAACGCCGTGCTTTGGCGTAACTTTCACATCGATCATTGCCGTTAAACCTGTATGTTCTTTCACTTTCGTCCAATCGATATGTGTTACATAATCCACAATAATCTTTTCATTTTCTAATCTCGCAACCATCTTCTTTACTTCTTCTACTTCTATATTTAACAGCTTCGCTAATGTATCTACAGATAATCGACTACTCTTTTCAAGACAAGCTAATAATTCTAATTCTTTTTCTGTCACCATATAAATCATCCTTCCTTTTCGTTTGTGTCTAAATTATACAAATACCCTTTCCAGTTTGAAAAGAAGATTTTTCTATTGAATTATGTCAAAATAAAGTGAAACTTTAATCAGCGGAAAAATGCGTGATAAAGCGAAAGGGGATGGAACCGTGAAACCAAAAATTTATATTGCTGAACCAGTTCCGACATTTGTAGAAAACTATTTATCAGAACACTGTGATTATGAAAAATGGGATCAAAATGAGAAAGTACCTCGTGATGTTCTATTAGAGAAAATACAAGATAAAGATGGGTTATTAAATTTCGGATCTGCTATTAATGAAGAATTACTGACAGTGGCTCCTAACTTAAAAGTAGTGAGCAACATTTCTGTTGGTTACGATAATTTTGATTTACAAGCGATGAAAAATCGAAAGGTTATCGGAACGAATACACCATACGTATTAGATGATACAGTAGCTGATCTCGTTTTCGCCCTTATGCTATCAGCTGGGCGCCGCGTTTGCGAACTCGATTCTTACGTAAAAAATGGTGAATGGAACGCTGAAATCGGAAAAGAACACTTCGGACTAGATGTACACCATAGCACAATTGGTATTATCGGTATGGGCCGAATTGGAGAAGCCGTTGCAAAACGAGCAAAATTCGGATTTGATATGAATGTTCTTTACTATAACCGCCGTCGTAAAGAAGAAGCTGAACAAAAATTCGATGCTACATATTGTGATTTACAGACGCTACTGAAGCAGTCTGACTTTATTGTTCTTCTTACTCCATTAACAGATGAAACATATCACCTTATCGGAGAAAAGGAATTTTCATTAATGAAAGAAACAGCAATCTTCATTAATGCTTCTCGGGGGAAAACAGTAGATGAAGAAGCGTTAATCCATGCTTTAACAGAAAAGAAAATCTTTGCAGCAGGCATCGATACTTTTACACAAGAGCCAATTCAAAAAGATAATCCACTCTTATCATTACAAAATGTTGTGACTTTACCGCACATCGGATCTGCAACATTAAAAACTCGTCAGCAAATGGCCATGACCGCCGCTGAAAATTTAGTTGCAGGATTACAAGGAAAAACACCGCCTAATATTGTGCGCGGGTAATACTGAATAAACGAAAGGCAAGATGACATCGTCATCTTGCCTTTTTTTGTTAACATATTTTCTTCTTCCTTGGAGATGATATGAACAAAAATCAATGGAGTGACAAAAAATGAATCATAAATATACTTGTCCTTATTTCACTTTTTCCACTCGCGGCACTACTGTTCATTACGAATTGTATGAACATGATAATAAAACAGAACGCCCTACTTTCGTACTCGTTCACGGCTTTTTATCTTCCTCATTCAGTTACCGCCGTCTCATTCCTTTACTAGCGAAGGAAGGAACAGTCATTGCTCTTGATTTACCACCGTTCGGAAAAAGTGATAAGTCTCATCTGTTTAAGTATTCTTATCACAATTTAGCAACGATTATTATTGATTTAATTGAACATTTATCTCTCTCAAACATTGTATTAGTTGGGCATTCTATGGGTGGGCAAATTTCTCTCTATGTAAACCGTATACGTCCTGAACTCATTTCAAAGACGATTTTACTATGTAGCTCGAGCTATTTAGCGCGCGCAACCTTACCTTTACTATACTCTTCTTATTTACCGTTCTTTCATTTATACGTAAAGAACTGGATTATACGGCGCGGCATTGTTCATAACTTAATGAATGTCGTTCATGATCACTCATTAATTGACGATGAAATGAAAAAAGGTTACTCCGCTCCTTTTTATGACAACCGTATATTTCCCGCTTTAACTCGCATGATACGAGACCGTGAAGGTGACTTATCTTCAACTGAATTACAAAAAATCGAAACACCTATCCTACTCATTTGGGGTGAAAAAGACCGCGTCGTCCCTGTACATGTAGGTCATCGTCTACACAAAGATTTACCGAATTCAAAATTTATTTCTTATGAAAATACAGGACATTTACTACCTGAAGAAAAGCCTGAACATGTTTATGAAGAAATTATCGCTTTTTCCGCGCAATAAAATGAAACTTTAATCAGTCCCCACCTAACTTCTTTGCTTCCGCTGAATTTTGAGGTCGGGGTCTTACTGCCCGGAAAATAGCGGGATAATATAAAAAAGGCTGTCGGAAATTCCGACAGCCTATAATGAACAGCTTCCACCTTCTTTTATTACAAGTAATTCCATAGCTAATTTCTCACATTTTTCAAGCGCAGGTACTTCCTCAAAAGACATAAAGTATATATGTTGAATCTTCTTTGCGATGTATTTTGGATCGTCAAACACACTTATGACGTTCACGACATCGCTCGCTTCTGTTTCATAAAACTCCGGTCCCATTTGAAACGGATCCCAATTCTTCACAACCTCTATCATCTTTTCATATGTACCCATTCGCTTCCCGCCTTTTCACTTTTTAATACTTTTCTTTATCCTATCACATCCGCTATTCTATAAGAAGAGAGAGAACTTTCATAACTTATTGGTTTTACAGAAGAAGGGAGCAAACTTATGCAACTATTTCATAAAGCAATCAATCGACGTGGAACGCATAGTATAAAATGGGATACATATAAAAACGAAGAACTTATCCATGCTTGGATTGCTGATATGGATTTTGAAGTACCAAAACCAATTCAAACTGCCTTAAAACAACGAATCGAACATCCGATTTTTGGCTATACACTTCCTCCCGAAAATATTGGGAATATTATTTGTAACTGGACAAAACAACAATACGACTGGGATATTCAAAAAGAATGGATTGTCTTTAGCGCCGGAATCGTTCCAGCTCTTAGTACGAGCATACAGGCTTTCACAAAAGAAAACGAATCCGTTCTCGTACAACCACCTATTTATCCTCCATTTTTCGAAATGGTCACAACAAACAACAGACAGTTATACGTGAGTCCATTACAGAAACAAAATGATACATATGTGATAGACTTCAAGCATTTAGAAAAGCAGTTTCAGCAAGGAATCAAACTCATGCTTCTTTGTAGCCCTCATAACCCAATCGGGCGCGTTTGGACGAAAGAGGAACTTTTGCAGCTCGGATCGTTATGTACTAAATATAACGTAATCGTTGTGGCGGATGAAATTCATTCCGATATTATTTACGCAGATCATAGACATACACCGTTCGCTTCTTTATCTGAAGAATTAGCAGCTCGCACGATTACTTGTATGGCTCCAAGTAAAACATTTAATATCGCTGGATTACAAGCATCGATTATTATCATTCCAAATGAAAAACTCCGTCAAGCCTTTACATCTATCCAATATAGACAAGGCTTCCACGGATTAAATATCTTCGCTTATACAGCGATGCAAAGTGCCTATACAGAATGTAATGATTGGCTAAACGAAATTCGATTATATATAGAAGATAATGCTCAATTTGCTTGTGAATATATTAAAACTCACATACCTGCTCTTTCCGTAACGAAGCCAGAAGGTAGCTTTTTATTATGGATTGATTGTTCTCGTCTAAAGCTTTCTCAAAACGAGCGTACTGTATTACTTGAGGAAAAAGGAAAAATCATTGTTGAACCTGGTGAGAAATACGGGTTAGGTGGCGAAGAACATATTCGAATTAATATCGGCTGTCCACGATCTGTTTTAGAAGAAATTTTAAACAGACTGCGTCATACGTTTTCATAATAAGAAAGGAGTCTGTCCCCCTAATCATTCTTGGACAGACTCCTTTGTAATATTTTGTCGGTAAGTCGATATATTTCAAGTTACGGTCGATATATTCCAATAATCGCCGATATAATTTGAGTTACAGTCGATATATTCCAATAATCGCTGATATATTTTCAATTACATTTCATAAAGAAAGCTACCATTCACGGTAGCTTTTACTTTTTCTTCATATCCGATGCTTTTTTTACAATTACGCCACAAGCAATTCGATCCCCTGATTTACCTGTCGGTTGAGTCATACCATCATCAGGGTTTTCTGTAATAATAATAGACGCTCCATCTTTTCTATGAATCGTCGTTTTTCCTTCTTCAAGTGTGATGTGAGGTGCATCGATTTCCGCTTTAATCTTTCCAGAACCATCTGCAACTACGTTCGGTAAATCACCGTTTTCTGCACCCTTCGGATTAAGAAGACCATGTTTTTTATCATCAGGATTAAAATGATTCCCGGATGATTCAAAACGAGGTGCCTTACACTCTCCGATTTCATGTACATGTAGTCCGTGTGGTCCTGGCGTGAAACCTTCTCCTTTAATCGTAATTTTCACGCCACTTGTTTGCTGCACTACTTTCGCAGTCCCTACTTCATCTCCTGAAGCATTATGTAATTTCACTTCAATTTCTTTCGGCTTTCCTTGGTCACAACCTGCCATCAGAAATAATAAACAACAACTGAAAAAAAGCCGTTTCTTCATTTTATTCCCTCCAAAATATATTCTGCCCTTAGATTGTCCGAGCATAGAGGGAAACATACAAAAATGCATTACTGTTTCTTTTCAGCTAATAGTTTTTCTTCAACTTTCTGCAATCGCTCTGCTTCTCTTTTTGATACACGAATAAACATACGCCACGTGGCAATAGCACCGATAATAAATAGAACGCAAACAATCCCTGGAATAATATATTCTGTTTTATCTTCCGGAAAATATAAAGGCATCATATAGAACACTCCTTATTATAGGATTTATAAAACATCAGAATTTTCTGTTATATCATTTTAAATTATAGTGGAACCTATCCATATTCTCAAGGGGCGTTCTGAAAGCAAATGATTTCTTTGACTCCTTCTCCTACTTTCCTTACTATAAACTTGAGGTGAAAAATATGAGAGAAACATTTGAAATTGGCGAAATCGTTACTGGTATTTATAAAACAGGAAAATACATCGGCGAAGTTACAAATAGCCGCCCTGGCAGTTACGTCGTAAAAGTATTAGCTGTTTTAAAACATCCGGTGCAAGGTGACTTACATAACGTAAAACAAGCTGACGTACCATTTTTCCATGAAAGACGCGCTTTAGCTTTCCGTGAACAGACGAACATTCCAGAGCAAATGGTGAAAAAATATGAAGGAGAAATTCCGGATTATACCGAGTCACTAAAATTAGCATTAGAAACTCAAATGAATTCATTTTCTGAAGATGATTCACCTTTTGCAGAGCGTAGTCTAGAAACATTACAACAGTTAAAGAAAGACTACAAACTCTAAAAAACAAAACGACCAAATTACATAATGTGCAATTTGGTCGTTACTGTGTGCTCACTTTCTTTAACACTTTTGAAAAATCAACAAGTTCTCCTAATGTTGGAGGTGCTGGCTTTACTAAATACTCTTTATCTTTTTCTACTAGTTTAAAAATATTGTACGTCGTCATCGCATCATCAAGCGCACAATGATGCTTCCCTGTCCCTACTTTTCCATACGCCTCAATTGCTTTCCATAATCCTGTTTGATTTCTTTCTCCAAAAAACTTCTTATACTCAAGCGATAAATCACGACACTGTCCGAAGAATGGAAAAGCTATCCCTGCCATTTCACAATTATGTTTCAGCACTTTCATATCCATATTTCCCCACGTTACAATTGTCGGTTTACATTTCGTTTCGTATTCTGCAAGCTTCTTAACGAGTTCAGGAAATGAAATCCCTTTATCCACGACTTCTTGTTTTATTCCTAAAAACTTCTTACATCGATCCGTTAAAGAAGGAAATGTTTTCGGCCTGACATGTGATGAATACGTATCTTCTACCTTACAGCCAGCAACTGAAACGAGTCCTACCTCAATAATCTCTGGAAAAAATCCTTTCGGTTTCTTTCTATGCTGGGGCATCGTAAACTCAAAGTCTAAAAATAAAAATCGTTGTTCATCCATACGATCCCTTCCTTATCATTTTTGTCATTCCTTTCTATTTGACACTCCTACACGAACAAGCTCGAATGCTAATTCCATTTTAAATATTCAGATTGGATGTATCTTATATATATGTCAAATGCCCACAAATATTTTAAAAAATAAGAAAAAATGACCTATGCAGAAAATATGACAAAATCTCTCCTTTCATTTACATCCGCAGTTTTTCTACTTTATAATGACGTTATGTGTGTTTCATCTAGTTAATATTTGACACACTAAGAAAAATGAATGAAAGGAGATGAGATTTTTGCACGAAACAACGCAAGAACTCGCTAACTGGCAGTATTATTTTGCTATCGCAGTCTTTTTAATTACATATGCCATTATTATTTCTGAAAAAATTAATCGCGCTGTCATCGCACTTCTCGGTGCAGCATTCATGGTAATTGTGGGGGTCGTCGATTTACATAACGCCTTTACGAAACATATTGAATGGGGAACGATTACGCTACTCATCGGTATGATGATTTTGGTGAACATTACGAGTAAATCAGGTGTTTTCCAATACGTTGCCATTAAAGCAGCAAAAGGGGCACAAGGAAATCCAATTAAAATTTTAATTTCCCTTTCCCTACTTACCGCGCTTGGCTCCGCATTTTTAGATAACGTTACAACTGTACTTCTTGTTGTTCCAGTTACTTTATCTATTACGCGCATACTGCAAGTAAATCCTGTTCCTTATTTACTTTCTGAAATTATTTTTTCAAATATTGGAGGAACAGCAACATTAATTGGTGATCCACCTAACATTATGATTGGTTCTGCAAATAAGCATTTAGACTTCAATGCTTTCCTATTGAATCTAGCACCAATCGTAATTATTATTATTGCAGTTACAGCAACAATACTTTACTTTATGTACCGTAAACAATTAATTGCCGATCCTGTACAAGTTAAAAAATTAATGAGCTTAGATGAAAAACAATACATTAAAGATCCAGTATTAATGAAAAAATCTTTAACGGTACTTGGACTTACAATTGTAGGTTTCATGACTCATTCTATTTTCCATATTGATGCCGCTATTATCGCCTTAACTGGTGCTACTGTACTTATGTTAATTGGTGTGAAAGAACATGAAATTGAAGAGGTATTCGCAAGTGTAGAATGGGTAACAATCTTCTTCTTCGCAGGGCTATTCGTACTTGTTGGAGGACTTATCGATATCGGTCTTATCAAAATGTTAGCTCAAAAAGTAATTGGTATAACAGGCGGAGATATTTCTTACGCATCCATCCTTATTTTATGGGTATCTGGTATCGCCTCTGCAACAATTGATAACATCCCATTCGTTGCAACAATGATTCCACTTATTAACGATATGGCAGTTGGGCTAGGCTTATCACCATCTGACGCACAAATCGATGTATTATGGTGGGCATTAGCACTAGGTGCTTGTCTGGGCGGAAACGGAACATTAATCGGAGCTTCTGCTAACGTAATCGTTGCAGGTATCGCGAGCCGCGAAGGACATAAATTTAGTTACATGGACTTCCTAAAAGTCGGTTTCCCAATTATGATCGTTTCATTAATCATTTCTCACATTTATATTTATTTACGCTACCTTATGTAGTAAAAAAAGCGCTCTGATAATCAGGGCGCTTTTTTACTTATATCTAAAATATATCGACTTATCAACAAAAAAGAAAAATCTACTCTTTATATCTCACCGGTTCATTTCGAATGATAAATAAATGAATCGGTAAGAACACTGAAAATGTGATTACATGAATAATCGTAAATAATATAGAGTTCGTTCCGTATCTGTCTAAAATAGCGTAGATAAGATAAATGGACAATACAATCGATACAGCTGTTGCTAGTAAACTTATAATTGGTACGAAATTAAAAATAAAACATGCAACGTATATACCGAATACTTTCCACCCTGCTTCTTCTTTCAAAAAATCTGGTAATTTATCTTTCGCTAAGTCACCCCATGTCTTACTATTCAAAAACGGAATAAACGCAAGCACCCCGTCCGTTGCACCATCATTTTTCGCCATCGAATAAAGTGCAAAAGCCGTTAACAAATATGAAATAATTGCCCAAATCAATATAACAAGAATAAACGCAAAACTAAGAGCAAAGAAACCTGCTAATACGCCTTGATCCTCCATCTTATCCTCTCCTCTCTACTTTCAACATATTTCATTACATTGCAAGTTATGTTTTAAAATTTATCCAAACTCTTTGTATAATAAGAGAAGAAAGAGAATAAGAGAGGAGCAACACTTATGCATCCATTTGTAAAAGCATTACAAGAGCATTTCACAGCTCATCAAAATCCTGAAAAAGCAGAACCTATGGCTCGTTATATGAAAAATCACTTCCCATTTCTAGGTATTCAAACACCGGAAAGACGCCAATTATTAAAAGACATCATTCAAATACATACTCTCCCAGATCAAAAAGACTTCCAAATTATCATACGTGAGCTTTGGGACTTACCAGAACGTGAATTCCAAGCGGCCGCACCTGATATTATGCAAAAATATAAAAAGCATATAAACGAAACTCATATCCCCTTCTTAGAAGAACTGATTGTCACAAAATCTTGGTGGGACTCTGTCGATAGCATCGTCCCTACATTTTTAGGCGATATCTTTTTAAAACATCCAGAATTAATTTCTGCCTATATTCCAAAATGGATTGCATCAGATAACATATGGTTACAACGTGCCGCTATTTTATTCCAACTAAAATATAAACAAAAGATGGATGAAGAACTTCTTTTCTGGATTATTGGACAACTACATTCTTCAAAAGAATTTTTCATTCAAAAAGCGATTGGCTGGGTCCTTCGTGAATATGCAAAAACAAACCCGGATGTAGTTTGGGAATACGTTCAAAACAATGAGCTCGCTCCATTAAGTAAGCGTGAAGCAATTAAGCATATTAAGCAAAATTACGGAATAAATAATGAAAAAATAGGCGAGACTCTATCATAGATAGACGCGTTCCTCTATTGAGATTTAAAAAAGAACGTGTTAGAATATGTTCATTATTATTAATATAAGTAGCGATGACGGACTTATAAGTACTTGCATAAAAAGCGATTCAGGGATAGTGAAAGCCTGAAGCCGCAAGGAAACGGCAGTCCCGAGCAATACATGATAAAGTGGATGCACCTTTTGTGTATCAACTAGGGTGGAACCGCGGGCAAACGCTCGTCCCTAGGCAAATAAGCCTTGGGATGAGCGTTTTTTTATGTTCTTTTTAGCATATACTGCTCGTTTCCAAAGTATCAGAGTATGTCATCGCCAATACGTTAACTTTCAAAAGGAGGATTTTCTTATGTATTCAATGGAACAAGTTGTAAACTTAGCGAAACATCGCGGTTTTGTTTTCCCTGGTTCTGAAATTTACGGTGGTCTTGCAAACACTTGGGATTACGGTCCACTTGGAATCGAACTAAAAAATAACGTTAAAAAAGCTTGGTGGAAAAAATTCATTCAAGAATCTCCACACAACGTTGGTTTAGACGCAGCTATTTTAATGAACCCTAAAACTTGGATCGCTTCTGGTCACGTTGGTAACTTCAACGATCCAATGATTGACTGTAAAAAATGTAAAGCTCGTCACCGTGCTGACAAATTAATTGAGGATGCTTTAGATGCAAAAGGCATCGAAATGGTTGTTGACGGTCTTACTTTCGACCAAATGGCTGACTTAATGAAAGAACATGAAGTAAAATGTCCTGATTGCGGTAGTGAAGAATTCACTGAAATCCGTCAGTTCAACTTAATGTTCAAAACATTCCAAGGTGTTACAGAGTCTAGCACAAACGAAATCTTCCTTCGTCCTGAAACAGCACAAGGTATTTTCGTAAACTTCAAAAACGTTCAACGCTCTATGCGTAAAAAGCTTCCATTTGGTATCGGCCAAATCGGTAAGAGTTTCCGTAACGAAATCACGCCTGGTAACTTCACATTCCGTACACGTGAATTCGAACAAATGGAACTTGAATTCTTCTGTAAGCCTGGTGAAGATTTAGAGTGGTTTGCATTCTGGCGTGAAACTTGTAAAAACTGGTTACTTTCACTTGGTATGTCTGAAGAGAGCATGCGTCTTCGTGACCACGGTGAAGAAGAGTTATCTCACTACAGTAATGCAACAACTGACATTGAATTCAAATTCCCATTCGGTTGGGGCGAACTTTGGGGCGTTGCATCTCGTACAGACTTCGACTTAAAACGTCACATGGAACATTCAAACGAAGACTTTAACTATATTGATCCACAAACGAATGAGCGTTACGTGCCATACTGCATCGAGCCATCTTTAGGCGCAGACCGCGTAACATTAGCATTCTTATGTGATGCATATGAAGAAGAGCAATTAGAAAACGATTCTCGTACAGTTCTTCGTTTCCACCCTGCTTTAGCACCGTACAAAGCAGCTATCTTACCATTATCTAAGAAGCTATCTGAAGGTGCTACTGAAGTATTCGCAGAATTAGCTAAAGACTTCATGGTAGACTTTGATGAAACTGGTTCTATCGGTAAACGTTACCGTCGTCAAGACGAAATCGGTACACCATTCTGTATCACATACGACTTCGACTCAGTTGAAGACAAAGCTGTTACAGTACGTGACCGTGACACAATGGAACAAGTTCGTATGCCAATTAGCGAACTAAAAGGTTTCTTAGAGAAGAAAATCCAGTTCTAATTATAAGAAAAAGAGGCTGCTCGTAAGAGCGCCTCTTTTTTACTTTTCACGTTTTTCTTTAATTGCTACTGTACATCTTGATATACATAGTAAATCATCATTTTCATCAATAATACGAACATCCCAAACCATTGTCGATTGTCCTCTATGTATCGGTGTTCCGATCGCTGTTACAATTCCATCTTTCTTTGAGCGAATGTGGTTTGCATTAATTTCTAATCCGAAACAAATACATTTTTCTTGATCAATTAAATTATATGAACCAACACTTGCCACTGTTTCCGCTAATGCAACCGATGCACCTCCATGTAAAAATCCAAACGGTTGATGCGTACGCTCATCAACAGGCATCGTAGCAACTACCTTATCTTCTGTCATCTCTAACAACTCAATTCCAAGTGAATCCATTAAAGTTTTTGCCATATCGCTTCCCCCTTCTCTTACTTTAATTAAATGTATAATTTTACCTATTTATTTTCAAACTACTTATAACACTTATATAAGGAGGCTTCACCTAAATGAAACAGAAATTTTGTATATTACTGCTTATGTTCTCCTTGCTGACTATTGTACCAAATTGTGCAATAACAGCCAAAGCATCTAACCTGACAATCGATGTTAAGACTGTAACGCAAAAAGGTAAGAAACCTTATATAGAATATCAAATAAATAGGCCTTCTTTTCACAACTTTTCTGATTCTAAATTTCAAAATAAACTCAATTTATACTACAAAAAATCCACTGACAAATTTAAAAACAAATTAGAAAAAGAAGCAAAAAAATATTATAAAGAGACAGAAGGATCTAGTACACCCTTTCATCCGTACGTAGCAAATGTTGATTATAAAGTCTCTTTAAACAAACCACCTTTTCTTAGCCTATATGTGAATTACTATCAATATACTGGCGGAGCACACGGTCTTTATACGTGGAAGGCAAATACATTTGATTTAAACGAAAAAAAGGTGCTGCACTTAGACGATTTATTTCAACAAAAGGATAAATATAAAGATGTAATCCGTGCAGAGATTGTACGACAAATTAAACAAAATGAAAGCATTTATTTTCCTGATGCAACTGAAAAAGTAATGAGTATGAAAAAATTTCACTTCTTTTTAGAGCCAGACAATCTCGTCATTTATTTCCCTTTATATGAGATTGCTCCCTATTCAAGTGGAATTCCGCAATTTCGTATTCCATATACGTTGCTAAGAGACTATTTAAAGCCTTCTTATCAAAATATTTTGATTGACAACAAGTAAATATTTTCGCTACGATAATGTTAACCTAAAAACAACAGGAGGTTAACATTATGAGAAGATTTCATGTTTTAGATTTAGCATTAGCTGCCATGTTCGTTGCTCTTATGGCCATCGGTGCAAATATTGTATCTTGGGCACCTTTCTTACAAGTAGCAGGCATCCCATTATCTATGCAACCATTTTTCGCAATTTTAGCAGGTCTTCTTCTTGGAAGTAGACTTGGTGCCTTATCCATGACTGTATATATGCTCGTTGGCTTAGCCGGCGCACCAATCTTCGCTAACTTCAAAGCTGGATTTGGAGCACTTTTAGATCCTACTGGTGGTTTTATTATCGCCTTTATTATCGTTGCTTATGTATCAGGAAAACTAGTAGAACAAAAAGAAAGACCAACTTTCATTACATTTGCAATTGCCTCTTTCACTGGAATTATTTTAACTTATATAATCGGTACTACTTACATGTACGGAGCAGTCAATCTCTTTATGGGCGGTAATATGAGCTATAAAGCTGCTTGGATGGTTATGATGTGGTTTGCAGTAAAAGATATTGCATTTACAATTATCGGTGCTATTATCGCACCTCGCATATACTATGCTGTGCGTCGTTCTGCTTATCAGCATTCTCATTCGACGATTTCATAATAAAAAAGAGTTATTGCAGATTGCTGCAATAACTCTTTTTTTATATTAAGACTCTTGATTCGCTTGTTCTTCTAAAATTTTCTTCATCATTGCAACCATGTCATCACGCAATTCTGGGTGTTGCAGGGCCATTTCAATTGTCGTTTGAACGAATCCTAGCTTTTCACCTACGTCGTAGCGCTTTCCTTCGAAATCGTAAGCAAATACACGTTGGATTTCATTTAAGCTTTGGATTGCATCTGTTAATTGAATTTCACCACCAGCACCGACATGTTGCTGTTCTAAGAACATAAAGATTTCAGGCGTTAAAATGTAACGGCCCATAATTGCTAAGTTTGAAGGAGCTGTACCTTGTGCTGGTTTCTCAACGAAATTGCGAACTTGGTAACGACGACCTTCTTGTTCTAATGGATCGATAATTCCATAGCGATGTGTTTCCGACTCTGGAACAGTTTGTACACCAATAACAGAAGAAAGTGTTTTTTCATACTCATCCATTAATTGACGTAAACACGGTTTCTCAGCTTGGACAATATCATCACCTAGTAACACTGCAAACGGCTCATCACCAATGAATTTACGCGCACACCAAACAGCATGTCCTAGTCCCTTCGGCTCTTTTTGACGGATATAATGAATATCTACCATTTTTGAAGAAGCTTGTACTTTTTCAAGCAACTCATATTTTTTCTTCTCTAATAAGTTTTGTTCTAGTTCAAATGCATTATCAAAATGATCTTCAATAGAACGCTTTGTTTTACCAGTAACGATAATAATATCTTCGATACCCGATTTCACTGCTTCTTCTACAATGTATTGGATCGTTGGTTTATCTACTATCGGTAACATTTCTTTCGGCATTGCTTTCGTTGCTGGTAAAAAACGTGTTCCTAATCCAGCTGCTGGGATTATCGCTTTTCTTACTTTTTTCATCACAAAATACCCTCTCTCCTGTCGGAATCAATAGCAATTATTTCCTACATAAAACAAAAGGGAGATTTCGCTCCCTTTTGTTCCTTACTACTTAAAATTACTTTGTATTATAAACGATTCATAATGTCTTCTTTAATAGTAAGTAACTTTTGTTCACTATTTTGTAAAGAACTATCTTTTACACCAAAGTAAAACTTAATCTTCGGCTCAGTTCCAGATGGACGTAGGCAGAACCATGAACCATCCTCTAATTGATATTTTAACACATTTGATTTCGGTAAGTGAATCTCTTCTTTATGTCCATCTTGTAAAGATGTAACGATGCTTGCTTTATAGTCTTCCACTGCTACGACTGTTAAGCCTGCTACTTCTTTCGGCGGATTCTCACGGAACGTTGCCATCATCTCTTGGATTTTTTCAGCTCCATCTTTTCCTTTTAACGTTAACGATACAAGGTCTTCACGGAAGAAACCGTACTTCTCAAATACTTCTAATAGACCGTCATATAACGTTTTCCCTTGTGATTTGTAGTATGCAGCTACTTCACATGCAAATAGGACAGATTGTACTGCATCTTTATCACGGCAGAATGGGCGGATTAAATAACCATAGCTTTCCTCATAACCGAATTGGAATTCATATTGTCCGCTTTCTTCATACTGCCTAATTTTCTCACCGATAAATTTAAATCCAGTTAACGTATCAACTGTATCTAAACCGTATGCTTTCGCAATTGTACGGCCAATCTCAGACGTTACGATTGTTTTTAATACGACACCGTTCTCCGGAAGCGTTCCGTTTTCTTTCTTTTGAGATAGTAAGTAATCAAGCATTAATGCACCTGTTTGGTTTCCTGTTAATACTTGGAACTCACCATTATGATTACGCACTGCTACACCAAGGCGGTCTGCGTCAGGATCAGTTGCGATTAATACATCTGCGCCTACCTTTTCACCGTCACGAATGGCATACTCAAACGCTGCGTGCTCTTCTGGGTTCGGTGATTTTACTGTAGAGAAGTTTGGATCTGGTAACTCTTGCTCTTTTACAACTGTCACATCTGTAAATCCAACTTCTTTTAAACCACGGCGTACAGAAATATTTGATGTTCCGTGTAATGGTGTAAAGACGATTTTTAAGTCTTTGCCGACCTTTTGCACCATTTCTTTATTAATGATGACATTGTTCAATTCTGCAGCATATGCATCATCTACTTCTTGTCCAATAATATGTAATAAACCGTCAGCTTTTAATCGCTCTACATCAGCGACTTCAACTGTTAATTCATCTTCTACTGCATTTACGTAGCTAATTAACTCATCTGCTTCTTTTGGAGGTAACTGTCCACCATCTTCACCGTATACTTTGTATCCGTTATATTCAGGTGGATTATGGCTTGCCGTAAGAACGATTCCACTTACTGTATGTAAATGACGAACTGCGAAAGAAAGTACTGGCGTTGGACGTAAGCTTTCAAACACATATGTTGTGATACCGCGTGCCCCAAGTGTAGCAGCAACTTCCATTGCGAACTCAGGTGATTTATGACGAGAATCATAGGCTACAACAACACCGCGTTTTTTCGCTTCCTCACCTAATTTTTCAATAAAGCTTGCTAATCCTTTTGTTGCTTTACGAACTGTATATACGTTTAAACGGTTCGTACCAGCACCAAGTTCACCACGCATACCACCTGTGCCAAACTCTAGATTTTTATAAAAGCTATCCTCGATTTTCTTCTCATCTTGCTTCATATTTTCTAGCTGTTCTTTTAATTCTGCATCTAATTGTGCGTAAGAAAGCCAGCGACTAAATTCTTGTTTCCAATTCATTCTTCTCTCTCCTCTCGCTCGTCATACCTTTATTATATGAAAAAAACATGCTGTATCTCAATATTTTATAAAATCTAACAGGATTTTACTAGGAATATTTGTATACACTATTGTTAAATACTCCACTAAAGGGAATGAGGATTATGCACGAATGGGGCTTGTCAGAAGAGCTCAAAATACAAACAAAGCAAATGATTGAAATTGCTGAAAAAGAACTATCGATTATGAGGAACGCAATCGATAAAGAAGACGAATGTATTTTATGCAAAATGGAAGATATTCATCATATGTTAGCAAATGTACAAACATTGGCAGCTACATACTACATTCAGGCATATTTATCACCTTATACGGAAAGTTCATCTTTTATTACGACAGCTATCCAACATTTAAGCGCCAGAAAACATGGTGCTCTTATCGTTGTGGAACGAAACGAGACGCTTGAAGCTCTCATTCAAACTGGAACGACATTAAACGCTCATTTAACTGCACCATTACTCGAATCAATATTTTATCCAGGTAACCCTCTTCATGACGGTGCCGTTCTCGTAAAAAATAATCATATTGTCTCAGCTGCTAATATTCTTCCTTTAACGAAAAGTACAGAAGTTGATCCTGAGCTAGGAACACGTCACAGAGCTGCAATTGGCTTATCAGAAAAGAGTGATGCACTTATATTAGTTGTCTCTGAAGAAACGGGCCGTACTTCTTTTGCTTTAAATGGGGTTTTGTATACGATTTCTTTATAAACACTTTTTTGAACAGCGCGGTAGTAAATGAAGTTATATCGAATTACCAACAAATATACCTACTATATCAATAAAAAAGGCTGTCTCCAAAATTTGAGACAGCTTTTTCTTCAAAAAATTATTCTTCTACAAAATGCTCGAAAAGTATACGAATTACCTACCCATTGCTGGAACTGCCCCATAAATTATGTGCACACAGCGATATCTAAGTACAATAATTATCACTTCATGTCTTGCTAACTCTTTTTGTACTCAAAACATGTTTAGAGTTCTTTCATAACAACTATATTTTTTCTAAAATGCTACACTTCCGGCTATTATTTTGTATCTATTTTTAAGAAATAGTAAAAAAGGGTACTTTAGACATCCTATCTAAAGTACCCTTTTATTAAAAATCTATTTTATTATAAAGAATAATTGGAGACTGCAAAATGGTAAAAATATAGCATACTTTCAAAATTATTTATAATTATTAATATTAATATTAAACATAAAGCAACTACTTTTACACGTCTCATCACTTTAAAACCATATGCCAATAATAACGGTATTGTAAACAGCATATGTGCACCATAAATAAATGCTTCAGATGCTCCAAAGCCAACAATTCCATGTAAAACAATATTAAATAGTAAACAGAAACTTAAAAACCTTACAAAAGGTTCTTTTCTAAAGTTTTTCCATACAGCTACTATTATAAAAGCATATACAGATACAATCACAATCCATCCGATCATAGTATGCGATGGAAGCATATTTAATTGTGCGAATTGCTCACCTTGTCTTAAAGTAACTTCCGAGAATGGTCCAAAGATGAATGAAGATCCTAATACTAAATGAAATGCTAGTATATACTTAGACCCTACATATTCCTCTGAAAAACCTTGTTTCTCTGTAAATTTAATATTAGTATTGATCACATCAATAAGTGATATGTTATTTTCTATAATCACTAATACGAAAAGAAGAACGACCACAATGATAGAAATACCAGTCCAAATGATTCTTTTCTTTAATGTTTTATAACTCATTACACTACCTAAAAACCACATAAACGAATTTGTTAATGTAACTCCCGTTATTCCTATTGCCAATAACATATTAGCAACGCTGAATCCTGCTTTCGCTTCTTTTTCTCCTGTAATAAACGGATAACATACAAAGCACATCAGTACCAATGTGAAATTGGCATAAACAAAAGATTCCGGTGTCCACGTAATAACTAACATAGTAGCTGAAAATCCGTACATAACCGCTAATAGGAAAGAAACAATTACATTCTTACAAATTTTACAACATAACATGTAAATCATGACTACACTTATCGTACTTAAGAATGCTTGGAAAAATATAATACCTTGCACTACATTTTTTACACCTAGTGATGATACCACTGTTGCTATTTCCTCAGTTAAAAAATTTAAAAATGGATGTCGAAACAACACTTCATCTGCAATTGGTATTTTAGCCAAGAAAAAACTTAAAATGTAATAACCCTGATCAAAAGAAAAATACATGTCATACCAGGAAGCTGTTAAAATCTTAGAGTCGTTTTCCATTTTCCAACCGATAAAAAAATAAAATGACCAATAAAAAATGAAAAGGACAAGGGCTAATATCCCCTTTCCTTTATAACCATTCCAAATACTCAATACTTCTTCTCCTCTCTAAGGTAGAAATACCATAATTAGATGTGCTACATACCCAATAACTGTTCCTAACACAAGTCCACCAAAAATCTCATACCAATGATGTCCTTGGCGCTCTCTTAATTTTTCTTCTTCCGAACTTATATGTTTATTCAACATTCTTGCATGTTTACCAACTGTACGGCGAAGTCCTGTGGCATCAATGATAACAATTGTTAAAATTGCCATCCCGATTCCAAACATCGGGGTATTAAAACCTTCATGAAACCCTATTGTCATGACCATACTTGATAAAATCGTTGTATGCGTACTAGGAAATCCACCATTTCCTACTAAACGAAAAGCATCTTTTCCAGAACGAAGATAATTCACTAAAAATTTCAATACTCCCGAAGCTACCCAAGCTATAAATGGAAGTACACAATATAAATATGTTCCCATTGCTTTACCTCCTATGATTTTGCAATAAATAAAATGCCAGCTACTATACATACCATTCCAGCAATTTTCATGAAATTGATTGTTTCACCAAATAATAATGCTGATGCAATAATAACAAACACATATCCGAAACTCACCATTGGGTATGCATAACTTAAATCAACCTTTCTCAGCACAATCATCCATAATAATGCACTTAAACCGTAAAAAGCTAGTCCGAAAAAGTTCGGTACGTTAATGAAATTCATAATACCTACAGCCGCTGAACTTTGTGATTTCATTGCGCCAAACTTTAATAAAATTTGCCCTACAACTCCCATACCAACTGATAAAATAATCATCAAAAATTGTTGCATCTCTATACTCCTTAACTGTTTATATTCAAAAAATGTTTTATTCCAAATAAAAAACGTTTAAGACACTCCTCTTAAACGTTTTAACAAACCCGAATAGAGTAATTAAAAGTTCAATAGTATAATAATAACTGTTATCGCATATAACAACACTGTTATTAAAATATGCTGATCCTCTAATAAAACTTTATCTGGTTCTCCACCTTTATCTTCCATGTGAACTAAATATAAATAACGAAAAATCCCGTAAATTACAAATGGGATTGTCCACATTAAATAGATACTTTTCCCTGCATTAAAAGTAAAGATAGCATAAGTTACAATAGTTGCCGACGTAACAATTGTACTTAATTGGTCTAACAAAGCAGGAGAATAACTTTCTAATACTTTTCTATGAGAACCTTTATTATTCTGTAACAATACTAATTCATGTCTTCTTTTATTAATGGCCAAGAATAGTGACAGTAATAATGTACATAATAAAAACCACGGTGTAAATGGCACTTGAATAACTAATCCACCGGCCAATGCTCGTAAAACAAATCCAGATGCAATAATTAAAATATCAATGATTACAACATGCTTTAAACGAATTGAATACGCTACATTTAAAATAAAATAGGCTGCTAATACTAAGCACAATAACGGATTTAGTATATATGAAACTACTAAAGACGCTACTAAAATAACACAACCTGCCGTAATAGCAAAGTACGGATTTAATGCCCCCGATGCCATCGGTCGATATCGCTTAACAGGGTGCTGTCGATCTGCCTCAATATCCATAAAATCATTTAAAATATAGACACAGCCAGATATTGCACAAAATAGTGCAAAACAAATTGCAGCTTGTGCCACCATAGTTAAAGATACTTGTTTTATCGAAAAGACTAACGCTGCAAATACAAGCAAGTTTTTAGTCCACTGTTTCGGGCGTAACTGTTTAAAAAACAATACAACTATATTTTGTTGAGATAAAGTTCCTTCCCTCATAATAATAAGAGTGCTTCTATTTTGTCACTCTCTTCTTTCCCTCCCTATTCAATTGTTATTTACTTCTAATACAGGAAAGATTATATCACATAAGTATAACATTGAAAATCAACTATTAAATACCAATAAAAAAGGCTGCCTCAAAAATTTGAGACAGCCTTTTCTTCAAAAAATTATTCTTCTCCAAAACGCTCCACAAGTGTTGCAAGTGTACGTACCATTGCACCAGTTGCTCCAGCTGGACCTAAGTCGTGCGCGCCTTTTGTTTCTGATGTTCCAGCGATATCTAAGTGTACCCACGGTGTATCTTCAGCGAATTCGCCTAAGAATGTACCTGCCATAACCGCATGTCCTTCACGGCCTGGTGAGTTATTTAAATCAGCAAACTTGCTGTTTCGAACGCGTTCTTTATCACGATCAAAAATCGGTAGTTGCCAAATTGGCTCATCTGTTTCCATAGAAGCCTCTAGCACTTGCTCAAATAACTCTTCATTATTTGTCATTGCGCCTGTCGTATAGTTTCCAAGTGCAACAATTACACCGCCTGTTAATGTTGCAACATCAACAAGGTAGTTTGCACCAAGTTTTTTCGCATACGTAATACCGTCAGCTAAAGCTAGACGACCTTCTGCATCCGTATTTAATACTTCAATTGTTTTTCCGCTCATAGATGTGATTACATCGTCTGGCTTAAATGCCGTACCACTTACAACGTTATCAGTTGAAGGAATAACAGCGATCACATTTTGTTCTGGGCGAAGTTCACCGATAATTTCCACCGCACCTAATACAGCAGCTGCACCGCCCATATCACCTTTCATACCAACCATGCCTTCACGTGGTTTTAAAGAATAACCACCTGTATCGTATGTAATACCTTTTCCAACGAACCCAATGACATCTGTCCACTCTTCTTTTCCTTTATAAATAAGAGCGATCATTTTTGGTGGCTCTACACTACCTTGGTTTACTGCAAGTAACGCACCCATACCAAGGTCTTCCATTTCTTCTTTCTCAAGAACTTTATAGTCCATATCATACTTCTCCGCTAATTCAACAGCATACTCAGCAAGCTTTGTCGCTGTTAATACGTTTGGCGGCATATTTACAAGTGTACGAGCTGAATTTGTTGCACGTCCATGTACGTAGCCAACTGTTAATGCGGCTTCAATTTCTTGTGCATCTTCCGCTGTAATAGCCGTGAACTTCTCTAACTCTACACGATCCTTTTTATCTGATTTATACGTTTGTAATTCATATGTACCAAGGCCTTGTACCTCTGCTGCAATATGAGCGACATCAATCGCGTCTAATTTCTCTGTTACGAAAGAATCAAGTAAGATTGCTGCATCTTGTACTTTTGCTGCTTGCAGTGTTTTAAACGCCTTACCAAGAGCCGCACGTAACGTTTCTGTCGTGTAAGATTCCTTCTTTCCTAAACCAACAAAGTAATAACGTTTCACATTTGTTTTCCCTAAGCTATGTACTTTTGAAATGGCCTTTTTCTTCGTAGATAATTCTTTCTCTTCTAGTAAAACTTGTAATTGCCCTTCAAACGCTTTGTCCAGTTCTTGTACAAAACTACTCATTTTCTCTTCTTCAAATAAAGCAACAATTACCGCTTCATGACCTGCTAATTCTTTTTGTACTTGAAACATGTTCAGACCCCCTAAATTTCTCTATTTTTATTATAACTATATTTTTTCTAAAATGCGATAATTCGGACTTTTATTTTGTATCTATTTTTAAGGAATAATAAAAGGGTACTTTAGACATCCTATCTAAAGTACCCTTTTATTAAAAATCTATTTTATTATAAAGAGTAGTTCGAGACTGCAAAATGATAGAAATATAACATACTCTCAAAATTATTTATTAATATTAATAGTAATATTATACATAAACCGACTACTTTTATACGTCTCATCACTTTAAAGCCATATGCCAATAATAAAGGTATTGTAAATACCATATGTGCCCCATAAATAAATGCTTCAGATGCTCCAAAGCCAACAATTCCATGTAAAACAATATTAAATAGTAAACATAAACTTAAAAACCTTACAAAAGGTTCTTTTAAAAAGTTTTTCCATACAACTACCAATATAAAAGCATACACGGATACAACTACAATCCAACCGATTATAGTATGTGAAGGAAGAAGGTTCAAATGTGCAACTTCACTTCCTACTCGCAATGGTACTTCTGAAAATTTACCAAAGATAAAGGAAGATCCTAATAATAGATGAAACATCAATATACCTACTGGTTTGACGTATTCTGGTGAAAAACTCTGTTCTTGCGTAAAGCCCATACTAGACTTCACTGCCTCGATAAGAACTACATTATTTGCGTTCATTACTAAAACAAACGTAATCACGACAATAACAATAGAAATACTAGTCCAAATAATTTTTTTCTGCAATTTTTTATAACTCATTACACTACCTAAAAACCACAGAAACGAATTAGTTAAAGTGACCCCAGTTATTCCTAATGCCAATAATATATTGGTAATATTGAACCCCATTTTTGCTTCTTTTTCCCCATTAATAAATGGATAACACACAAAACACATCAGTACCAATGTGAAATTTGCATAAATAAAAGATTCCGGTGTCCACGTAATAACTAACATAGTAGCTGAAAATCCGTACATAACCGCTAATAGGAAAGAAACAATTACATTCTTACAAATTTTACAGCATAATGCATAGATCATCACTACACTAATTGCACTTAAGAATGCTTGAATGAATATAATACCGTGTACTATATTCCCTACTTTTACTGTTTCAAGTATCCACATGAATCCTTGAACAAAATAATAAAGGAATGGATGTCGGAACCAGCTCATCCCTACTATCTCTCCTCTCTCAAGGAAAAAACCAAAAATGTAATATCCTTGATCAAAAGAAAAATAGGTATCACTCCACTCCCCACTCAAAATTTTGGAGTGAGTATCCATTTTCCAACCAATGAAAAAATAAAACGAACAATAAAAAATGAAAAGGACAAGGGCTAATATCCCCTTTCCTTTATAATTATTCCAAATACTCAATGCTTCTTCTCCTCTCTAAGGTAGAAATACCATAATTAGATGTGCCACGTACCCAATAACTGTTCCTAACACAAGTCCACCAAAAATTTCATGCCAATGATGTCCTTGACGCTCTCTTAATTTCTCTTCTTTCGAACTAATATGTTTATTCAACATTTTTGCATGTTTACCAACTGTACGGCGAAGTCCTGTGGCATCAATGATAACAATTGTTAAAATTGCCATCCCGATTCCAAACATCGGCGTATTAAAACCTTCATGAAACCCTATTGTCATGACCATACTTGATAAAATCGTTGTATGCGTACTAGGAAATCCACCGTTTCCAACTAAACGAAAAGCATCTTTTCCAGAACGAAGATAATTCACTAAAAATTTCAATACTCCCGAAGCTACCCAAGCTATAAATGGAAGTATACAATATAAATATGTTCCCATTGCTTTACCTCCTATGATTTTGCAATAAATAAAATGCCAGCTACTATACATACCATTCCAGTAATTTTCATGAAATTGATTGTTTCACCAAATAATAATGCTGACGCAATAATAACAAATACATATCCGAAACTCACCATTGGGTATGCATAACTTAAATCAACCTTTCTCAGCACAATCATCCATAATAATGCACTTAAACCGTAAAAAGCTAGTCCGAAAAAGTTCGGTACGTTAATGAAATTCATAATACCTACAGCCGCTGAACTTTGTGATTTCATTGCGCCAAACTTTAATAAAATTTGCCCTACAACTCCCATACCAACTGATAAAATAATCATCAAAAATTGTTGCATCTCTATACTCCTTAACTGTTTTATTCCAAATAAAAAACGTTTAAGACTCTCCTCTTAAACGTTTTAGTAAACCCGAATAGAGTAATTAAAAGTTCAATAGTATAATAATAACTGTTATCGCATATAACAACACTGTTATTAAAATATGCTGATCCTCTAATAAAACTTTATCTGGTTCTCCACCCTTATCTTCCATGTGAACTAAATATAAATAACGAAAGATCCCGTAAATTACAAATGGGATTGTCCACATTAAATAGATACTTTTCCCTGCATTAAAAGTAAAGATAGCATAAGTTACAATAGTTGCCGATGTAACAATTGTACTTAATTGGTCTAACAAAGCAGGGGAATAACTTTCTAATACTTTTCTATGAGAACCTTTATTATTCTGTAACAATACTAATTCATGTCTTCTTTTATTAATAGCCAAGAATAGTGACAGTAATAATGTACATAATAAAAACCACGGTGTAAATGGCACTTGAATAACTAATCCACCGGCCAATGCTCGTAAAACAAATCCAGATGCAATAATTAAAATATCAATGATTACAACGTGCTTTAAACGAATTGAATACGCTACATTTAAAATAAAATAGGTTGCTAATACTAAGCACAATAACGGATTTAGTATATATGAAACTACTAAAGACGCTACTAAAATAACACAACCTGCCGTAATAGCAAAGTACGGATTTAATGCCCCCGATGCCATCGGTCGATATCGCTTAACAGGGTGCTGTCGATCTGCCTCGATATCCATAAAATCATTTAAAATATAGACACAGCCAGATATTGCACAAAATAGTGCAAAACAAATTGCAGCTTGTGCCACCATAGTTAAAGATACTTGTTTTATTGAAAAGACTAACGCTGCAAATACAAGCAAGTTTTTAGTCCATTGTTTCGGGCGTAACTGTTTAAAAAACAATACAACTATATTTTGTTGAGATAAAGTTCCTTCCCTCATAATAATAAGAGTGCTTCTATTTTGTCACTCTCTTCTTTCCCTCCCTATTCAATTGTAATTTCCTTCTAATACAGGAAAAATTATAACACATAAATTAAACATTGAAAATCAGTTATTAAATACCAATAATAAAGGGCTCTCCTCTATATTAATGTTTCTAAAAAATACAGAAGGAAGCCCTATCAACTATATATTCTATTTCAAATATTGACCCCGAAACACCTGCATCGTTTCGTCTTGATTTAACATCGTTAATTCTTCTTCTGAAAACTTACCGTTTCCAACTTTCACTACATACACATTTACTTTTTTCTTACCCCATTGGCTATAAACATCTTTCACCGTATCATAGTACAAATCAAGACGGTTTCCTTTTATTGCACCGCCCTTATCTGCTACTACACCATACCCATAACCTGGTACGAATAAAATTGTTCCAATTGGGAATACGCGTAAGTCCGCAGCGATTGTGGAATATAAATCCCTTTTCGCCTTAACACCTGAATATGTAATACCATACTCCGGATGTCCCGGCCTCTTACCAGTTGACTCAATTCCCGACGTATAACCTGTTGCCGTCATTTCAATTGAACGATATTTAGACCAGTCGTTTGCCTGCTCTAAAGCATTTATCACTTCTTTACTCGGAGCAACATTTCTCTTAACTTCTGCTGCATGTACTTCTTTTGCACTCGTTCCCTCATACTTCTTTACAATCTCTAATAAAGAAACTCCTGTGAAAGCATTCCATGTTACGCATAATGCAATTGCAAGTAAACAAGTCATCATAATGCGAATACAATATCGTTTTAACATTTTTATATTCCACACTCCTTCATCGTTAATCATTCCCTATACCATGAAGGAATATGCAAAAAAATAATCTCCAACTTAATTGGAGATTAAAACATTTGATATCCGCTTTTCCGAAGTTTCTTGATTACGACTCCTGCTAAAGCAGCCCCTACCAATCCAGTAGATAGAATAAATACGTCTGCTTGTCCTAAGTGCGATACACTTGTCCCAAATGAAGAAAATGTTTCTTTCGGTTTTGAAAAATAATCCCACATACTCGCTTTATTAATAATAAGCATACAAACAATCGGATACACAATAACCATCACCCAAGTAGCTCGCAAAATCATGTTGAGTAAAAATCCAATTCCAAAGAACAAAATAAAAAATAACATCATTGAAATAAGTAGTACCGGTATACTCACTCTTTCTCCCTCTCCTTCGCATGCGCCGTAAATACGTGATAGGCTGTATAACCAAATTGCTCTCCTGGATTTAATGTTTTATCCATTTCAAGATGTAATTCTGATTTTCTTTCTAACAAATACTTAATAAGCACAGACGTATTTGGATCGTCCGCAATCGTATCTGGATGTAGAAACGCCACTTCAGACAATTCTTTCTCCTGTATAATAATATTTTCTCCTTCAGGCTCCAAAAGGAAAATAATCATATTATCACTAATCTCATTACGAATAACACCCGATCGAACACCAATGATCCCCTTCACATGAGCGACAATGCCTGTCTCTTCTAATACTTCGCGTTTCACAGCTTCATCAACCGTCTCACCTTCATTTACAAAACCAGCCGGTAAAGACCATTTCCCTTTTAATCCACTGTATTTTTTCTTAACGAATAGCCACCTGCCATCTTTTGTAGCTACTAGGCCACTAACAGCTAGCCATACCTTCCCTCGTTTCTCCATGATGTAATAACCTCCTCTTTCAGAACGGACAGAATATTCTTTCTTTTTATATTATACTATATTTTTAATATGAAAAAAGCAGAAACAGCTCTTAGCCGTTTCTGCTTTTTCTACTATATATTAAAAGAACTTTAATTTACCTTTTTTAAGAACTAATAAAGGTCCACCTAATAAGAATAGGTAACGGTTATCGATTACTTTCTTCATGAAGGAAGCTTTCCAACCTGTTAACTTTTTACCCATAACAACGCCCATTGCATCGTCATGACCTAAAGAACATACAGATCCTTTATTATCAAATGCGAATTTTTTCATTTCACCTTTACCACGAACTAATACAGTTAAGTTGTGTGCAATATTGTAACCTTGTTGAATTGCGATTTGTGCTGTTGGTGGGTATGGACGGTTAATTTCTTCATTAATGATTAACGCTGCGTCACCAACCATGAATACATCTTCGTATCCTGGAGCATGCATGTACTCATCAACTTTTACACGTCCGCGCATTGCTTCAAATCCAGACTCTTCCACAATACCGTTACCACGAACACCTGCAGCCCAAACTACTGTTTCAGACTTAATTAATTCAGTGTCATCGCCATTCGCAACGATAATACCTTCTTCAGTTGCTTCTTTAATTGCTGTACCGATGCGGAATTCTACACCTTTTTTCTCAAGTTGTTTTACAGCGTATTCTACTAACGCTGGATCGAAACCTGGAAGTGCTGTTGGAGCAGCTTCTACACAGATGATACGTGCTTTTTCACGTGGTACATTGTACTCTTTGCAAAGTTCAGGAACACGGTTTGCAAGCTCACCTACGTACTCGATACCAGTAAATCCAGCACCACCAACAACGATTGTTACTAACTCATCGCGTTGTTCAGTTGCATATTTAGAGAAACTAGCTTCCATATGCTCACGAATTTCACGAGTTGCATTAATGTTAGCGATTGAGAATGCATGCTCTTTTAATCCTGTAATTCCGAATGTTTCTGATTCGAAACCAAGACCAATTACTAAGTAGTCATACTCTAACTCGCCGTCTTTTAAGATAATGCGTTTTTCAGCAGCTTTAATTTCTACTACTGTGTCTTGTACAAAGTTCACTTTATTTGTATCAATAACGTCTTGAATATCTAGACAGATTTTTTCATCTTGTAATGTACCAGCTGCGCTCTCGTGTAACCAAGTCGCTTGGTAGTGATAGCTGTTGTTGTTTACTAGCGTAATTTCAGCTTCATTTACAGATAATGCTTTTTGCAGACGAACAGTCGTAATCATCCCGCCATAACCTGCACCTAAAACTACGATTTTTGGAGTCTTCACCAAATCACAACCCTTTTCTTTATATAATAGTAATGAGAAATAATACCAAGTACTAAAAACTCTATTTGTCAAGAATGTGGAATTTATCACATTCTATATCATAACAAAACGCAGTCAAAAAATCGTACGAATTTTGTCATAGAAATTTAACATAATACTTCCCTATATTAGTCGGTTTTATTCCAGAATTCAAGCGTCTGGAGAATTATCAATATTTTAAAATAACATAGCGTTTTCAAGGGTTTTTTAGACTTTTTTTCATGTATTTTCCTTTCTGTATATTTTATACAATAAAAAAGAACCTATGCGAAAACTTACACACAATTCAGTCGTTTTCAGAAGTATTATGAACTCAAATATGCTATCATTTATTTGAAAGTGTCATCATTTGCAGGATTTTCGTGTACATATGAACAATATATGAAATCAATATCAAAATTCCATCTATAGGGGGAATGAAAGTGGCAGAAAATCAAAAAGTTTACGACATAACAATTATTGGTGGTGGTCCAACAGGGCTGTTCACAGCATTTTATGGCGGTATGAGACAAGCAAGTGTAAAAATCATTGAAAGCTTACCTCAACTTGGAGGACAATTATCCGCACTCTACCCTGAAAAATACATTTATGATGTAGCTGGATTCCCAAAAGTGCGCGCACAAGAATTAGTTGATAACTTAAAAGAGCAAATGAAGAAATTTGACCCAACCGTTTGTTTAGAAGAAGCTGTCGATACGCTTGAGAAACAAGCTGACGGTATATTTAAACTTGTTACGAATAAGCAAACTCACTATTCTAAATCAGTTATTATTACTGCTGGCAATGGTGCTTTCCAACCACGCCGCTTAGAATTAGAAGGTACAGCAAAGTATGAAAAGAAAAACTTACATTATTTCGTTGATGATATGAATAAATTTGCCGGTAAGCGCGTCGTAGTATTTGGCGGCGGCGATTCAGCTGTTGATTGGACAATGATGTTAGAACCGATCGCTGAAAAAGTTACAATCGTTCATCGCCGCGATAAATTCCGTGCGCATGAACATAGCGTCGAAAACTTAATGAATTCTCGTGCAGAAGTAAGTACACCGTATGTTCCAGTTGAACTCATTGGTGATGACAAAATTGAACAAGTCGTTCTTCAGCACGTAAAAACGGAAGAAAAAGTTATCATCGATGTTGATGACGTAATTATAAACTATGGCTTCGTTTCTTCTCTTGGCCCAATTAAAAACTGGGGCTTAGATATACAAAAAAACAGCATCCTTGTAAATTCAAAAATGGAAACAAATATTCCTGGTATTTACGCTGCTGGTGACATTTGTACATATGAAGGAAAAGTAAAACTCATTGCTTGCGGCTTCGGTGAAGCACCAACAGCAGTAAACAATGCAAAAGCTTACTTCGATCCAAATGCAAAACTTCAACCAATGCATAGCTCAAGCATGTTTTAATATGTAAAAATAAAAGCTCCTTCCATACGTGGAAGGAGCTTTTATTTTATATACCACGAAAGCACACTGAATTCGATAAACTATCGAACTCAGTGTGCTTTTCGTCTGAAAAAATTATTGTTTTCTTCTTCTACCTAATACGAATAATACTCCGCCAACTAAGAATGAAATTCCAGCACCAACTGACATCATCCATGGAGACGCTGCCCCTGTTTTCGGTAATTCTCTTTCTGTTTTTACTTGCGGCTCTTTAATTAATTTTTCCAATCTTACTTCCGGTTTCACTTCTGGCTCCTTCGGTTCTTTCGGTTCTTCTGGTTTCACTTCTGGCTCCTTCGGTTCTTTCGGATCTTCCGGTTTCACTTCTGGCTCCTTCGGTTCTTTCGGATCTTCCGGTTTCACTTCTGGCTCCTTCGGTTCTTTCGGTTCTTCCGGTTTCACTTCTGGCTCCTTCGGTTCTTTCGGTTCTTCCGGTTTCACTTCTGGCTCCTTCGGCTCTTTCGGATCTTCTGGTTTCACTTCTGGCTCCTTCGGTTCTTTCGGATCCTCCGGTTTCACTTCTGGCTCCTTCGGCTCTTTCGGATCTTCCGGTTTCACTTCTGGCTCCTTCGGTTCTTTCGGATCTTCTGGTATCTTAAAATCTTCTTTTGTTTTCGGTAAAATTGTAACTGTAGGCTCAAGTGGCGGATTTATTTTATCGTCCACTACTGCTTTATTTGTTATCCCTTTACTCGGCGCTTCTTTTACCTTCGCTTTAAAAATAATACTACGTTCTTTCGTATCTGTAATTTCTAGATACTTGGCGATTACTTTTCCAAACTCCATTTTTAACTCTATTGGATTTGGCTCAGCCCCTTCAAATCTAATACTACCTTGCACGTATTCTAAACCGGCTGGAATTTCATCTTCTATTGTAACTACATCTAGTTTTCCGTTTTCCACCGTATTTTTGAAGCTAATTCGGTATTCTACTTCTTCTCCTAGCTTTGGCTCTTTATTACTTACTGTCTTCGCTGCTGTTAACTTACCATCTTTATATTCTGGCTTTATTTTCGCTGTCGGTTCTATAACTGGATGTTTCGGATCATCCACTTCAATAATCGCTTTATTTGTTATTTCTCCTCCAACTTTTGCTGTTTCTTTTACCTTTACTTTAAAGATGACACTTCTTTCTTTCGTATCCGTAATTTCTGGATACTTCACTGTTACTTTTCCATTCTCTACTTTAAGTTCTGTAGGCACAGGCTTATCACCTACGGCCTCCAGACTATCTTTCACATACTCTAAACCAGACGGAATTTCATCTTCAATCTTTACATCAACTAACTTCCCGCCATCTACTGTGCCGTTAAAAGTAATTCGATATTCAATTTCTTCCCCTAGCTTTGGTTCATGATTACTTACTTCTTTCCTTGCCTCTAGTTTCCCATCTTTATATTGCGGTGTGATTGGTATAAGTGACTCAACTGGCGGAGTCGTCGGATTATTATCATCAACAATCGCCTTGTTTACAATCTCTTTTCCTACTTGTACCGTCTCTTGTACTCTCACTTTAAAGATGATACTTCTTTTTTTCGTATCCGTAATTTCTGGATACTTTGCTGTTACTTTTCCATTCTCTACTTTAAGTTCCACCGGATATGGTTCCGGCCCATCAGACTTTATACTATCTTTTACGTATTCTAAACCGGCTGGAATTTCATCTTCTACCTTTACCTCAGTTAGTTTTCCGTTCTCTACCGTATTTTCAAAGCTAATTCGATATTCTACTTCTTCTCCTAACTTTGGTTCATGATTACTTACTGTTTTTTCTGCTTGTAATGCACCATCTTTATATTGAGGCTGAATAGAGATATTCGGTTGCTCTGGTGGATTTATTGTATCTTCCACAATCGCCTTGTTCACAATCTCTTCGCCTACTTTAGCTTTTTCTTTCACTTTCACTTTAAAGACGATACTTCTTTCTTTCATATCCGTAATTTCTGGATATTCCGCAAGGACGATTCCGTTTTTCACTTTCACATACAACGGTTTCGGATTCTCTCCCTCGGCTCTTTCACTACCTTCTACAAACTCTAAGCCAGTTGGTAATTCATCCTTAATCTTCACCTTCGCTACTTTTCCATGCTCTACTACGTTACGGAAAGTAATTCGATACTCTACTTCTTCTCCTAATTTTGGAGCTGGATTATTTACTGTTTTCTCAGCTTTTAGTTTTCCGTCCTTATACTCCGGCGTAATAATCGCTTCTGGTTTTTGCGGCGGATTCTTCGGATTGTCATCATCCACAATTGCCGTATTCACGATTTTCTTACCGACTTTTGCTACTTCCGTTACTTTCACTTTAAAGATAATACTACGCTCAGCTGTATCAATAATATTTTCATACTTCGCTGTAATTTTCCCAGCTTCTTCTTTTAACTCTACTGGCGCTGGCTCATTACCTTCTGATTTTAAACTATCCTTCACATACTCTAAACCAGTTGGTAATTGATCCTCAATTTTCACTTCTGCTAGTTTTCCGTTTTCTACCGTATTTTTAAAACTAATTCGGTACTCTACTTCTTCTCCTAGCTTTGGATCTTTTTTATTTACCTTTTTATCAGCTTTAACTTTACCGTCTTTATGCTGCGGGGTAATTTCTACTTCTGGTCGCTCTGGTGGATTTTTTGTATCATCAACAATTGCTTTATTTACAATTGCTTTGTCCACTTCAACAGAATCTTTCACCTTCACTTTAAAGATAATGCTTCTTTCTTTCATGTCAGTGATATTTTCATACTTCGCACTAACCTTACCAGCTTCTTCTTTCAACTCTACTGGTGCTGGCTTATCACCTTCTGCTTTTAGACTATCTTTCACATACTCTAAACCAGACGGAATTTCATCCTCAATTTTCACCTCTGCCAGTTTTCCATCTTTCACCGTATTATTAAATGAAATTCGGTATTCGATTTCTTCCCCTAGCTTCGGTTTATGATTATTCACCTTTTTATGAGTAGCAATTTTACCGTCTTTATATTGCGGTGTAATTTTTGCTGTCGGATCAATTACTGGATGGTTCGGATCATCAACATGGATAATCGCTTTATTTGTGATGTCTTTACCTATTGCAACTGAATCTTTCACCTTCACTTTAAAGACGATACTTCTTTCTTTCGTATCCATAATCTCTGAATACTTTGCCATTACCTTACCATTTTCTACTTTCAACTCCACTGGTTTTGGCTCTTCACCTTCAGCCTTTTCGCTTCCTTCTACAAACTCTAATCCAGCTGGAATTTCATCTTCTATTTTTACCTCTGCTAGTTTTCCATCTTTCACCGTATTATTAAAAATAATTCGATATTCGATTTCCTCACCTAACTTCGGTTCATGATTACTTACTTCTTTTCTTGCCTCAATTTTCCCATCTTTATATTGTGGTGTAATCGTTACATAAGGCTCTTCTGGCAGATTCTTTGTATCATCTATAATTGCCTCATTTACGATTTCTTCTCCCACTTTTACGCTTTCTTTTACCTTCGCTTTAAAGACAATACTTCTTTCCTCTGTATCTGTAATTTCTGGATACTTTGCCATTACCTTATTATTTTTCACCTGTAGCTCTACTGGTTTCGGTTTAGAACCTTCTGCTGTGATGCTGCCTTCTACATACTCTAAACCATTTGGTAATGTATCCTTTATATTTACCTCTACTAGTTTTCCGTTTTCTACCGTGTTTTTAAAACTAATTCGGTATTCTACTTCTTCTCCTAGTTTCGGTTTATGATTATTTGCTACTTTCTGCGCAGCAATTTTACCATCTTTATATTGCGGAGTAATTTCCACACGAGGCTCTTCTGGCTCATTTTTTGTATCTACTACGATTGCTTTATTAACAATCTCCTTGCCTATTTCTGCCTCTTCTTTTACTTTCACTTTAAAAATAATACTTCTTTCTTTTGTATCCGCAATTTCTAGATACTTTGCCATTACCTTGCCGTTTTCAAATTTCAATTCTACTGGATCCGGCTTAGAACCTTCTGCTTTCACACTGTTTTCTACGTACTCTAAACCTTCGGGTAAAGTATCTTCTATTTTCACCTCTGCTAGTTTTCCGTCTTCTACCGTGTTTTTAAAACTAATTCGGTATTCTACTTCTTCTCCTAACTTCGGCGTTTCATTATTTACCGTCTTCTTCGCTTTCACTTTTCCGTCTTTATGTTGCGGAATAATTTCTGCTGTCGGTGTTTCTGGCGGATGTTTCGTATCGCTCACAATCGCTTCATTAACAATTGAATCGCTCACTTTACCTTTTACTTTCACTTTAAAGGTAATACTTCTCTCTTTTGTATCTGTAATCTCAGGATACTTTGCCATTACCTTACCGTTTTCAAATTTCAATTCCACTGGATCTGGCTTAGAACCTTCTACTTTTACACTATCTTTCACATACTCTAATCCATTTGGTAAATCATCTTCTATCTTTACCTCTGTTAGCTTTCCATGTTCTACCGTATTTTTAAAGCTGATTCGGTATTCCACTTCTTCTCCTAACTTCGGCGTTTCATTATTTACCATCTTTTTCGCTTCAAGTTTTCCATCTTTATACTGAGGAATAATTTCCGCAGTCGGATTAACTGGCTTATTTTGCGAATCATCAATAGTTGCTTTATTAATGATTTTTTTACCGACTGTTACTCCTTCTTTTACTTTCACTTTAAAAACGATACTTCTTTCTTCTGTATCCATAATTTCTGGATATTTTGCCATTACCTTACCGTTTTCAAATTTCAGCTCTACTGAATCTGTTCCGATACCTTCTGCTTTCAAACTATTTTCTACATACTCTAAACCTTCTGGTAAAGTATCCTCTATTATCACGTCTGTTAGCTTTCCGTACTTAACCGTGTTTTTCATACTAATTCGGTATTCTACTTCTTCTCCTAACTTCGGTGTTTCATTATTTACGCTTTTCTTCGCTTTAATTTTTCCATCTTTGTGTAATGGTGTGATTTTTGCTTCTGGTTCTTTCGGATGTTTCATATCATCCACAATTGCCTTATTGATGATTTCCTTACCTACTTCCGCTTCTTCCTTCACCTTTACCTTAAAGACAATACTTCTTTCTTTCATATCCGTAATATTTTCGTATTCAGCAATGACTTTTCCATCTTTCACACTTAACTTTAATGGAGCTGGTTTATCACCTTCAGCCTTTTCACTGCCTTTTACATACTCTAAACCGTTAGGAATTGTATCCTCTATTATTACCTTTTCTAGTTCTCCGTTTTCTACCGTGTTCTTAAAGCTAATTCGGTATTCTACTTCTTCTCCTAGTTTTGGTGATGGATTATCTACTGTCTTCTTCGAATCAATTATTCCATCCTTATGTTGCGGAGTAATTCTTTCCTCCGGCTCAATCGGTGGATTTTTCGTATCATCAACAATTGCTTTATTGACAATCTCTTTATCTACTTTTGCTTCTTCCTTCACCTTTACTTTAAAGACGATACTTCTTTCTTTCATATCCATAATATCGATATACTTAGCTTTGACTATCCCATTTTCAACAGCTAATTCTACTGGTCCAGGTGCTTCTCCTTCGGCCTTGATGCTATTTTCTACATATTCAAGACCTTTTGGAATTGTATCTTCTACTCGCACCTCTTCAAGTTTTCCGTTCTCAACCGTATTATGAAAACTAATACGGTACTCGATTTCTTCGCCTAACTTTGGCTTCTTATTATTAACTACCTTTGTAGCAGCAATTTCACCTTTTTTACTTTGCGGTGTAATAACAACCTTTGATTCAACAGGCTCATTTTTCGGATCTTTTGCAATTGCTTTATTTACGATTGCCTCCCCTACTTTTGCCGAATCTTTTACTTTCACTTTAAAAACAATACTTCTTTTTTCTGTATCCGTAATTTCTGGATACTTTGCCATTACTTTGCCGTCTTCCACTTTTAGTTCTACTGGCTCTGGTTTTATACCTTCAGCTTTCAAACTATCTTTCACGTATTCAACACCTTTAGGTAGTGTATCTTCTACTAGCACCTTTTCTAGTTTTCCGTTTTCTACCGTATTATAAAATGTAATTCGGTATTCCACTTCTTCTCCTAGTTTTGGTGTTTGATTCGTTACGCTTTTTTCAACATCCACTTTACCGTATTTATAATCCGGCGTAATCTTTTCTTCTGGATGCTCAGTTTGTCCATTCGGCTCACTCACAACCGCTTTATTAACGATCGTTTCTCCGGCTTTTGCCTCTTCTTTTACTTTCACTTTAAAGGCAATGCTTCGCTCTTTTGTATCCGTAATCTCTGGATATTTTGCGATTACCTTACCATTTTCTACTTTTAACTCTACTGGATTTGGTTCAGCACCTTCAGCTCTCTCACTGCCTTGAACAAATTCTAAGTTAGCTGGAATTTCATCTTCTATTGTAACTGCATCTAGTTTTCCGTTTTCCACCGTATTTTGGAAGCTAATTTGATATTCAATTTCTTCTCCTAGCTTCGGCTTTTTATTTGTTGCTTTTTTCTTTGCAGCAATTTTACCGGACTTATGCTGTGGTGTAATCTTCTCTTCTAAATCCTTTGGTGGATTTGTTTTATCACTAACGGTTGCTTTATTAACAATTTCTTCACCAATTTTTGCAGTTTCTTTTACTTTTGTTTTAAAGACGATACTTCTTTCTTCCATATCCATAATTTCTGGATACTTTGCAATTACTTTACCATTTTCAAACTTCAGCTCTACTGGCTCTGGTTTTGCACCTTCTGCTTTCAAGCTATCTTTCACGTATTCAAGACTACTTGGTAATTCGTCTTCAATTGTCAATACATCTAGACGTCCATCTTTTACCGTATTTTTAAATGTAATACGATACTCTACTTCATCACCTAACTTCGGTGTTTTATTAGAAGCTATTTTTCTCGCCTCTATTTCTCCCGGAACTTCTTTTGGAAGCGTAACCGTAACATTTGCATCATCTGCAGTTTCATAATTTACCTCGGTACTATCTTTTCCCTTTACCGCAACGATATTTTTTATTGTTGTATCTGATTGTACAGAAGCTTTCACTTTTACTTTAAATGTAATAATAGCACTCTCACCAGGTTTTAAAACACCGCCGTCTTTAGCATCTGCCCCTTCACCCATACGGAAATCAATTTGATTATTTACAAACTCTGCTTCATCATCGCTTGCATTATCTGTTTTATTTCCTTTATTACTTCCAGAAATATATTGTATAGATTCCGGAACATACTCTAAACGATCATCTAATTTATCAAAACCTTTTACATTAGATACAGGTGCTTGGTTATTTTTCGTATCATTTTTCACTTCAATTTGATACGTAAACTCTTCACCAGCTTTAATGTCCTTAATTTCTTTTCCGGCACTATCTAACGCCTTTTTATCAACTTGTAAGTTTGGAGCATTATGTTCTGTAACAAATGTAGCGTTATTTAATACGTAAATATCACCATAGCCACTATTTGCTCTAAAACGCATTTTTGCTTCTTTTAAATCATTTTTTACTTGATTCGGTCCTTCAAGATGATACGTATGAATGTCAGTACTGAATGAATTCGTCCAATCCGGATTATATCCTGGATATTTTTTCGTAACAAACTCGTTAGTACCGTCTACTTGTACTTCTGTCATAGACGAATCATTCGCATCATTATCTTTACCGTTAATATTTTTTATCTTTATATATCCAGCACCAAAATCATATTCTCCATAATCATATGCATATCCATCTTTCTCAGCTGGATCACCTTGCGATGAAAAATAACTAAATTTCGCCTTAAAAGTACCTTCTTTGGGTGTATTTATTTTATTAACACTAATATCTGTCCAGGCTGTACTTTTTTGAGAGACTAGCCCTTCCCAAATCTTCATGTCTTTTACTGTTTCTTTATAGTTTTCATAAACTAATATAAGATTCCAGTTACCCCAGTAATAGCCGCCACCTGTTACATCTTTAATTTGTGGCACATTTGCAACTGTCAAAGTTTGAGAAATCCCTTGCTGCGCAATTACATTTGTTACATCCGCATATGCAACATAACCAGCACCAGCACCCGAGTAATTAGAAATAAAAGGTAAGCTATCCGCTTTTCGTATGCTATCAGCAGTTACATCTGCATATTCTTTATTTCCCATTTTCATTTTGACTGGTTGCCTTACTTGATCCTCGGTAACCTTTCTATCAGCAATATTTCCTGGTAACCCCATTGCTGCTGTCCAGAATAAGTAAGCCTTTTTCACTTTACTTCCGGCAGGAATATTAGGAAATGCACCTGTTGACGAATTAAAAGTACTATCATCGTTATCAACGTCCACAGTCATTTTATTCGTTTTATAACCCATACTTTGTCTGCCATAATGATCGGTCGTCAAACCAAGTGTTACATTACCAGTCTGTACTAAATTACCAGCAGTAATTGTAGAATACAGTGGATCTCCAAATCCTTGCTTATCCCCTGTTTGCATTTGAACCTTCGAAGCATTCTCTGATGCAGCTTGTACTTTTGCATCGCTCTGATTTTCCGCTTCTTTTTCTAGTTTCTCAGCTTCGGTTACTGGTTGTTTTGGTGGTTCTGTTTTTGATGTAGGGTTATTTTTATCTTCTACAGATACTTTTAGCTTTTCATCAACTTTTTTAATTGTATTATTAGCTGATGGGCCAACTTCTTTCTTACTACTGTCAGCCTCCTCATCGGCATTAGCTGCTACCTTTTCTTCAGAAGGGATTCCCTCAACATCTACAGACATGTTCCCTATTTGTAGTTGATCCTTTTGCACACTAATTTTTTGCTTATACTCATTATTAAAATGTTGTGCACGACGAGCTTTTATTAACACAGTCATTTTTTCATGTGATTTTAAATCTTTAATTTTAAGATTAGAAGAAAGAACCTTTCCTCCCTTATCTTTTTCCTCTACATAGAAATCCGCTACCTTATTTTCAGGTAACTTCTCTCCGTTTACTTTCACAGATTGCGAAGGGAACGTAATTTCATTTTCATTATTTTGTTTAAGCACCAATTCTTGAATTGGTGTAGCTCCCGTATTTTCAATCGTATATTGAAATACGTGCTCCCTCTCTGCTACTTCTCCCTTATATATTTCAGCATTTACTTGCTCTGCCTTAATTTTCACATCATTTCCTTGTAGCTCATCCCAGCTTTTTTTATTTATCTCTGTAGCAAAAGCACTGGGTGAAGGCAATATGATGGATAGGAGAAGTGTGATCATCGTTACGACATTAAAACACTTCAATACTTGCTTCATATTTTCTACCTTTCTCCTTTCTATATACTTGCTATCCGTCTACTTAATTTCGTAGCCGTATACATAGCAATATATATCCACTCGCAACAATCCGACCTACGAAAATGTATCGTTGAAATCCCAATGTCAACAATATAAATCTCATAGAATATTACTATTTTAATTTATCAAAAATAGCATATATATATATCGGACACTTATACAAACCTTCACCATTTTTTAACATAGTAAAAAATGCCCTATTGTATAGGTTTATATAACAGTTTAAGGATACATAAAAAGCTTAACATATCTCTTAATCTATTCATACATACAATAGAAATTTTACCATTTTTAGTCATTTCAGTTTGTTATTTATGATTAAAATTTTCAAAAAACAATAACCGTTACATGTAAAAATATGTTATATTATAAGAGAATATATGTTCTTATTTTAAAAGAGGAATTTGTAATGATAAACGAACCCATTATCGTAAAAAAAGAAGCTTTCCAAGCAATCGGCGTTTCGATTACGACGACTAACGAAATAGAGGCATCTACTGAAGGGAAAATTCCCGAGCTCTGGAACCGATACTTTCAAGAACAAATGATGCATCACATCCCAAATCAAAAAACGAAAGAAACATTCGCATTCTACTCCAACTATGAATCAGATGAAACTGGTACATATACATTTACAATCGGTACGACCGTTTCTTCATTAGAAGACGTTCCTGAAAATATGACAACTTTAACAATACCTGCTGCTACATATGCGGTATTTACAACGAGAAAGGGACCAGTTGCTGAAGTCGTTTGCGAAGCTTGGGAATATATTTGGCAATGGTCGAAAGAAAATAAACGTGCCTTCACAACAGACTTCGAGCTTTACGACGAAAGAGCATTAGACCCAAATCATGCACAATTGGATATTTATATTGCGTTAGCCTAAAAAAAGATGCCCATTCGGCATCTTTTTTTGTCGTTAAATAGCTACTGGGCAAATTCATTATTATTGTCTACAATGAGAAAGTGCAGTATAGAAATATTAGAAACTGTATAAAGTGAAACTATAATCAGTGGGGGCATCTCCCATTAAGTATTAGCCCTCACCAATCGGGCGTTTACTTGTTTTTTAGTTTAAATTTGTCACATAGAAAGGAAGCAATATGGAGGAACTACAACAAAATAAAACTGCTTTAGAAGGAAGCGGAAAACCGTTATTAAAAAATACGAATTTCCTTTTTCTTTGGGCAGCTACTCTTTTTTCAAGCTTTGCTTTAGCCTTTTTTACTTTTTCACAAACGTGGTACATAGCAAAAACATTAAACCTTGAAGCTTCACTCGGTGTTGTTTTCGTAGCCCTTAGTGTTCCAAGGCTTATTTTTATGATTGTCGGCGGCGCTGTAGCTGATAAATTCCCGAAAAAAAATATTATGTTTTACTCCAATATCATTCGAGCGATTCTTGTCGCAACCATTCTCACATGGTTTATCGTTGGTGATGTAACGCTATATACATTTGCTTTATTCGCTTTATTCTTTGGACTTGCTGATGCTTTCTTCTGGTCAGCAGATGGATCTATCTTACCGGAATTGGTAGAAAAAAGCCGGTTAACACAAGCGAATTCACTTACACAAATGACGAACCAAGCATCGGTCATCTTAGGCCCTGTACTTGGCGGAATTCTCATTAAATTTACGAACTATGAGACAATCTTTTCCATTACGATTTTATTACTGATTGTCGCGGCCATACTCGTTCAAAAAATACAATTTACGATGCCAGAACAAAAAGATACAGATAAAGGTATGTTCACTTCCATTAAAGAAGGAATCTTATATGTAAAGGAATCGCCATTCCTTTCAACTTTCCTTATTTGTAGCGCCTTTTTAAACTTATTTTTAATCGGCCCGATGCAAGTTGGTTTCCCGCTTTTTGTTAAAAACGTGCTGCATGGTGATTCGCTCCAGTTTAGTTACTTAGAAGCATCTGTAGGCGGCGGAATGGCAATCGGTGCTGTCATTGTCGGTTTAAAAAATATTAATCGTAGACGCGGTCTATTTTGTATTATCATGATGCTATTGTCTGGTATATTCTTCTTAGCCATCAACTTTAGTACCGTACTTTGGCAAGCACTATTAGCTGGCATGTTTTACGGTATTACAATCGCAATGGCGATTGTACCGCTTATGGCAATGATTCAATCGACAGTCAAAGAAGAAATGATGGGACGCGTAATGAGTTTACTTATGCTATCATCAATGGGCTTTATCCCGCTCTCTTATGCATTCACATCCATTGCACTTGCAATAGGAATTCCAATCGTAACCGTTATGAAAAGTGGTGCAATAGCTGTTATCGTCTTCGTACTATTTGTAGCGATTCGTGTTCCAGTTGTAAGAAAGTTCGACTAGCTACTTGGAGTCATGTATTATACGCATGGCTCTTTTTTAAATGGATCAAATAACGCTATCCCCTTACTTCTTCTCACAGCTGCTCCCCATTCTAATCCAATCTCTAAAAATAAATCTCGCACTGTACTATATAAAAGTGCCTTCACATTTTTACGGATTTCCCCGTATTTATACGCCCTCACAACACTTTTCACGCGCCAAATGAAATTCCCATACACTTCTTCATCAGCTAATATTTGCTCCAGTAAAACACCTTGCTCTAGTAATCCACTCTTTTTATATGCAAGTTCCACCTTACTCCAAAATATATTAATCTTCTTCGGATTACTCGTCATCGGCAGAAGTGCGTATATAAAAGGCTTCGGTATATCATGACGGCAATACGTCTCATCAAGCTCGTACGTTATTTTTCTTTTCTCTTTTATTTGTAGAATGTTTTTAGAAAGAATTGTTTCCCTTTCGCTTTTTTGCTCCTTTCCGCTACAGCCAGCTGTATAATCCTCACTTTCACATGCGGACATTTTCATACGGTCATCCATGCGGTCAATTGCAGATATAAGAAATACATATAAGTTCGCACTATATCCGCCGCGCCTATGTCTTTCTTTTGTCGCAACACGCTTTATAATTCCTAGTTCCTCTAACTTTGCAATAGAGCGGCGTACTGTACGAATACTCTTTCCAACATTTGTAGCAATCGTCTCCATTAATGGACAAGCAACCCCCACTGTTTTCTGTTTCTCATTCACTGCATACTTTCCTAAAAAATGAATAATGGTAGCATCCGTTTTATTTAATTGAAATCGATAATGTTTCAAAACTTGTTTTTGATATGTATTAAACTCTTCTTTACTTCGAAATTCACTGTATGGTTTCATTAAATTATATAAGCTTCCCATTTATATCACCTCATTTATAAGTAAGAGGCAGGAAGAGAATTTGGCGTGGAATTTAATATTTTTTTAATGGAGATGAAAATATGATCGTAATTAGCGCTTGTTTAGGTGGTATAGCTTGTCGATATGACGGAAATGACAATCTCGTTTCAAAAATAGAGGAGCTACTACAAAAAGAAGATACAGTCCTCATTTGTCCTGAAGTATTAGGAGGACTGCCAACACCTCGTCCTTCTGCTGAAATTATTGGCGGGAATGGCGACGACGTTTTGGACGGAAAAGCGAAAGTGATGACCAAAGATGGTGAAGATGTCACAGAAGCTTTCGTAAATGGTGCTTATAAAGCATTAGAACAAATTAAAAATTTACACCCAGAATATATTATTTTAAAGGAACGTAGTCCATCTTGTGGCAGTTCTACGATTTACACTGGTGAATTTAATGGCAATAAGCAAACTGGTTACGGGGTAACTACTGCTTTATTTAAAAGACACGGATTTAAAGTCATTTCAGAAGAAGAATTTGAAAACAAAAAAAGGAATTGACCCTGTTCGTCAATTCCTTTTCTATCTGTCTTATTTCACGCCTAATTTTTCTTTCACTTTCGCTGGAAGCTCGTCTTTCTTTACTTCTTCCCAAGCTGATACACCTTTTTTATCTGAGTGATATACGCGTAGGAATGCTTCTTTACGAAGATTTTTTTGAGCTGTAAATTCTAATTCTTTCTCTTTACCGTCTTTATCAAAGCCAGTTAGCTTATACTCATAATCTTTAAATTTTTGACCATTATCAGCTTTACTATGAACTTCTTTTCCATCTACTGTAATTTGAACGTAGTACTCATCTTTACCCATACGGTTTAAATCACAACCAACTAACAAGCTTGCGAATACAACTAAAATACTAAATAGTGCAATGTATCTTTTCATTTCCTTCACCTCATATGTTTTTTCTTATATTCTTATCTTAAAGCCCAGAGCTTAAAGAAGAAATTCAAAAACATGACATGAACATTACACTTTTGTAAGATAATAATTATTTCTTCACTTTAGAAATTGTCATTCCATCACCAATTGGAACGAGTACAGATTCTAAATGCGGGTCGATTTCTATCATTTCATTAAACTTCTGTATAACGTTTTTGTTTCGCACGCTTCTCAGCTACACTACCGCCAATAACGTCTTTCACGCCAATTTCGCCACTTATCACGTAATTTCCTTATACCGTTTATTACGCCTTCTATTATACCCTCAATTATAATCTCTATTACAAGGTATCTTATTAAACTAATAATAGGTTTAATTACGTATTTCCTTATGAATTCAAGAATATCCTCCATCATATTTCCCTCCTTTTTTCAAAAGGAAGCTGCTACTCCTCCGCGTCCTTTTACGTCCAATTACAATTGCTGCCCTACTGCGGCATATATCAACAAAACTAATACGTCAACAACATCCACAATAACGCTATTGAATTTGGAAGAAACTTCGGTAAATACTAATACTATAACATGGCTAAAAGAATTATTTTTTCATCTATATTTGGGGATGCTCCCAAAAACTTTATAAAATCAAAGACAACTTTACTACAACTCTTCCCGTAACTAATTTATTATCGTGGTAAACCGTCTTCCACTACATCCGTAACAGTTCCATTCGGTTCAAAGATTACACGTAATGATCCTTCTCCACCATAACCAGTATAGTCATATACTGAATAAGATTTATATTTCTCAATCACATGTGGCTGTCCAATTGCAGCTTTTACCTGATTCGCGGGCATACCTTTTTTGATTTTCAAATAGTGATTGTAACTTACTGCTGCCGAATTGTTATTTACATCTTTATACCACGGTACACGATCGTTTTTTTCTTCATATTCCTTTACAGGCTCTTCAATACGTTTCATAGATACCTCATTCTCATTCTCTTTATCTGTACCCTTTATAGCAGTACGTTCAATATTCACAACGTAACCATATGTATTTAATTCAACCATAATTTCATATGTACCATCCGTATCTTTTTCAGTATAAAATACGCGTTTTTCATTATTATTATAATGTTTTATATTCTCACCACCGTAGTCAATCGTATTAAGAATATCCGTATACGTCATACCTTCCTCAATCTTTTGAGATTCGTCATGAGAAATATAACGCTTCTTTGATGATGGAGCATCCTCATTTTTAATACTTTCACGTTTACTCGTGGTCATAGGTGTTTTCTTCTGATCTTTTAATACTTCTTCACCTTCGGCCTTCGCTGGTTGCTTTGCTCCTACTTTTGTTAATACGTCTGTATCGCTAGAACAAGCCCCCAAAATCGATACTGTAGTCAACGCCACCCCTACTATAAGTACTTTCTTAAATAACTTCATTCTAATCCCCCCGGTGTTTTTTAATATCTAGTAATCAACGTATTTTAATGAATACGGAACTATTCAGTTCTATACAATTTGCTATAGCCTTCTCCCTCATACACCTTTTTTATATAAAGTGAAACTTTAATCAGCCCTCACCAATCGGGCTTTTATGGGATAAATCTACCTATTAGTAATAACCGGTGAAACTACAGCTAGTCCGAACACGATCGCCAATCATCTTCGTTACAAATATTAACATTAAATACAACTAATAAATAGTATATTTCTTCTATTTTTTTACATTTCCGTTACGAAATCTTATCTTAAAACGAGCAATATGAAACTGGAATTCACAATATAAATCACATATCCTATATATAATAACATTTAAATTAAATTCCAAAGTAACTTTACATGCATTTTCTGTTTTAATGCCAAAAGAAAAGACCTTTCTAACGATTTTATTCCATCGCTAAAAAGGCCTTTTCTATTTCGTCTAAAAACTTAGCACTCTTCTGGTTTACCAGCATTCGTCGCTGTACGGAAAGATGATCCACATCCGCATGATGCGATTGCGTTTGGATTGTCGATTGTGAATCCACCGCCAAGCATAGATTGTTTATAGTCAATTTTTACTCCTTTAACAATTGGAGCACTTTCTTTATCGATAACAAATTCAACACCGAAAAACTCAAGAACTGTGTCGTCTTCTTTTGGTTCTACTTCAAATCCTAAGCCGTAAGAAAGACCGCTACATCCGCCGCCGTGTACAGCAAGGCGCACATACTTCTCTCCATCTTCAGCATCTTTTAACATATCTTTAATTTGAAAAGCTGCTTGTTCTGTTACTTTAATCATGAAATACACCTTCCTTTCTGTTCTTAGTCCATTATACATCTTTACGCTTCTATCTTGTACTCATACACTCCGCGGCAAATTACTTCCGCAGGTCCTTTCATCAACACGTTTCCTTCTTCAGTCCACGCAATCATTAAATCGCCACCAGCTAAATGAACAGTAATTTCCTTACCGCGTTCCATCTTTCCATTTAAAATAGCAGCTACAACTGCAGCGCACGCTCCTGTTCCGCAAGCTTGCGTTACACCAGATCCACGTTCCCAAACGCGGAAGTTCATCTCGTCATCATTCAAAATTTCGATAAACTCAACATTTACTCGCTCTGGAAACATTTCATGTGTCTCGAGGACTGGTCCAAGTGTTGTAAGAGGTGCTTTTTCTACATCATCAACCAAAATAACCGCATGCGGATTTCCCATTGAAACAGCTGTAAATGCATAACGATGATTATTATATAAGAAGTTTTCACGAATAAATGGCGTTTCACCTTCACCAAGCATCGGTATTTCTGCACGTGTTAGACGCGGTGCCCCCATATCAATTTTCGCTAATGTCACGACACCATCTTCTACTGTTACTTCAGCCGTTACAATACCAGCTAACGTTTCAATTGTGAAAACTGTTTCTTCTACTAGTTTATGCTCATACGCATATTTCGCTACGCAGCGCAAACCATTACCACAGCTCTTTCCTTCAGAACCATCATTATTAAACATGCGCATTTTCACCGGAGCTACGTCTGAAGAGCAAATTAAAATCATCCCGTCTGCTCCAATACCAGTATTAATATTTGAAACCTTTCCCGCCACAAGAGCTAAATCTTCTTCAGGAATTTGCTCTTCAAACATATTTACATATATATAACTATTGCCAAGACCATGCATTTTTGTAAAAGAAAATTGGCTCATTTGTATTCACTCCAAAAATAATTTGTTATTTTAAGTATAGAATGCATGCTTTTAGAACACAATATGAATGTCCCCCGTTTCTCATATTTGACAACGTTTGGCGATGAGCCACTCTTACACAATTTGTGTAAGAAAAAAGCCCTTCTAAAAAGGGCCTTTTTTTATTTATCCCACTATTTTCAATTGGGGAAGGCTAATAATCAGCATTAGCCTTCCCCACAAAATAAAGTTTTATCTAATGGAAAAGGTGCTGCTAATTCGCAACACCTTAAAACATTGGATTTTCATCCAAATACTCATATACATTATTAACAAGCTCTTCTACTGTTGCACCTTGTACAACTTCACCATTTACAAGTGCAAACGGTCCTTCAAAACAAATACCACAATACCCTAGACAACCGTACTCCATTACATCTAAATTCGGATCTTTTTCTAATTTTTCTAGAGCTGCTTGTGAACCACTTGCAAGGTTACCTACACAAAATTCAATTAATGGTTTAATCAAAATTCTCCCCCCTGTACTACAAAACAAATTACCTTTTCACTTTATCTATAAGAAGAAAACTAAGCTGTTTCTTGTTGTTTTCGTTACACAGTCTAAACTATTTAGTTACTTCATTACTTCACTTCAAAGTAGATGACTTCTTCTATATAACATGCTACTTCCAATGAAATAGTAACTACAAAGGAAAAACAGTTTATTTTACTTTTCTTCTTATTGTACAACAGAGTATTCATTCATGCATTGTTATTTGTTCACAAATTCGATATAATTTGATTGAGTAAAGTCAAAATATTTTATTAATATAAAATTTTATGATTAGGGGATATTTCAACAGAAAAGGGGTAATCCATCATGAAACACCTCGTAATACTAGGTGGCGGCTACGGTGGAATGAGAATTCTGCAAAGGCTACTTCCAAGCAACCAACTTCCAGATGATGTACAAGTGACATTAATCGACAAAGTACCATATCATTGCTTCAAAACTGAATATTATGCATTAGTTGCGGGTACTATTTCAGAAACGCATATTCGTATACCGTTTCCTGAACACCCACGCCTCAATATTCAATACGGCACAATAACAAATATTGACCTCGAAGAAAAAGCTGTTCATCTCGATGGCGGCGAAGCAATCCAATATGATGACTTAATTATCGGACTTGGCTGTGAAGATAAATATCATAACGTTCCTGGGGCTAGGGAATATACACATAGTCTACAATCAATTGAACAAACACGTAAAACCTATGAACAATTAAATAGTCTAGAACCAAATGCAACAGTAGCTGTTGTTGGTGCTGGCTTAAGTGGCGTTGAAGTAGCAAGTGAACTTCGTGAAAGCCGTTCTGATTTAAAAATCTATTTATTTGATCGAAAAGATAGAATTTTATTCCCGTATCCAGAGAAATTAAGTAGATACGTAGAAGAATGGTTTGTAAAGCATAAAGTTAACATTATACGAAACTCTAACATTACAAAAGTAGAACCAAATATTGTGTACAACCACGATGAACCACTTGAATGTGATGCAATCGTCTGGACAGCTGGTATTCAAGCAAATGAAGTTGTTCGAAACCTTCCAGTTGAACAAGATGGTAGCGGACGGGTTGTTTTAACAAAATATCACAATATTCCAAACAACGAGCACGTGTATGTTGTAGGAGATTGCGCAGCACTTCCACATGCACCATCTGCCCAACTTGCTGAAGGTCAAGGAGAACAAATTGTCCAAATATTATTAAAACGTTGGAATAATGAACCACTCCCGGATGAACTACCTGTTATTAAATTAAAAGGTGTTCTAGGATCTCTTGGTAAGAAACATGGATTCGGTTTACTCGCAAACCAACCATTAATGGGACGTGTACCGAGATTATTAAAATCTGGTCTTCTTTGGATGTACAAATATCATAAAGGTTAATACTTTACAGGCTGTCTACTATGTAGGCAGCCTCTTTGCATCAGTTTTTAAAAATTATCAGACACATCTTTCTCAATATTTATAATGATTTATTTTTCATTTTTATATTAAAAAATATTGATAAACATTGTATGCTATTTGTAAGTTGTTTTATTATTTCCTTGAAGACCGAATTCATTCGGTCTTATTTTTTATGTGATAAATACTTTTGTAGGAGGCATTACATTCCACTTATGAACTTATCGAAACTAAACAATCGAATAGAAGCGAAAAAGAAAGAGTTAATCTATCTCGTTGAACGATACGGATTCACTCATGATAAAGTGATTTCTTTCAGCCAAGAATTAGATCGTTTACTTAACTTATTAATAAAACTCAAGACGCAGAAAAAACGTTGCTCTTTATAACCGTTATCTTCTCTTTTTTGATACGATATAACTAGAATCAGAAAGGAGCGATTTATGTTTATATTAAAAAACGTTATATATAAAGATATACTACACATTCCTTATTTACAGATTCAAAAAGAAAAGATTACTTGCATTATCGGTGAAAGCGGAAGCGGAAAAAGCACGTTGCTTCGCATGTTAAACGATTTACAATCTCCAACATCCGGCACAATTGAATATAACGGAAAATTAATTTCTGATTATCATCCTATTCAATTACGTCGTGACGTAGTTATGCTTGGGCAAACTCCACCTATTTTTGATGGAACCGTTAAAGACAACTTATTAATGGGACTTCGTCTTTCTGAAAAACCATTTCCAAATGATGATGCCCTGCGGAGTGCATTACAAACCGTTAGCTTAGACAAGCAATTAGAAGATAGCGCCTCCTCACTATCTGGCGGTGAAAAACAAAGACTTGCCTTTGCACGTATCGTACTTATGGATCCGCCTGTCTATTTATTAGATGAACCTACTTCAGCATTAGACAGTGATACAGAACGCCGCGTTATGAAACAATTTACTGAACTAGCACGAAAAAAGAAAAAAACAATTATCTTCATCACACACTCACAACAACTTCCAGAAGAAATTGCAGACGACATTATTGAGATTAGTAAAGCAAACGGTGCAACTAGAAAGGAAGTGCTCTCTGTTGAAGGGCGTTATTGAACTCCAAATTTGGCAACTTGCAGCTGCCTATATTTTCATTCTTATTTTAATTGGACTTGTAAAATTAAAAGGAATACCTCGCGAAAAACAAATCGCGCTCGCAACATTCCGTATGACGATTCAGCTCGTACTTGTTGCATATGTCCTTACATACGTATTTGAAAACAGTAATCCATTTTATACAATTGCTCTCATTACTTCTATTACTACCTTTGCAATTTTTAATATTTATAAACGAGTTAACATCCCAATGTCTAAAGAATTAAAACGAGTAGCCGCCCTTTCCATGGTCGCCGGATCAATTGGGCCACTTCTACTATTTATCTTTGTTATTATCGGACATGATCCGTGGTATGCTCCGCAATATATCGTCCCTATTACAGGAATGTTAGTTGGGAATGCCATGACTGGTGTTTCTCTCGGCGCAAATACGTTCTTAAACAATATGAAATCGCAAAGAGGTCAAATTGAAGGTGCACTTATGCTCGGCGCAACACCGAAAGAAGCAGCTGCTCCGCTCATTCGAGACGCTTTTGACTCTGCTATTTTACCAACAATTAATTCTATGGTCGGAATGGGAATTATAAGCTTACCAGGCATGATGACTGGTCAAATATTATCCGGTATATCACCATTCACAGCCATTCAATATCAAATCGCCATCATACTCGGTATTTCTGGAAGTACTGCCTTTGCTGTCATTATCTTTTTACAGCTTGGATATAAAACGTTCTTTAATAAGCGATGTCAATTGAAAGAAATTGACTATGGTGCACGGTGAATCGTGCGTAGTTCACGATGAATGAAATTATATTAACGATTTTTTCAATATATCTATCATAACTTGCAATATATCAACGATTTTTCAAATATATCTATCATAACTTGCAATATATCAACGATTTTTCAAATATATCTATCATAACTTGCAATATATCAACGATTTTTCAAATATATCTATCATAACTCAGAATATATCAACGATTTTGTACGAAATATCGATTTACCGACAAAAAGTGACATAATAAAAAGAGGAGGCTATTCGCCTCCTCTTCTATTTACTTACGCCTTCTTAACGAACTGTGATTTTAACTTCATAGCTCCGAAGCCGTCGATTTTGCAATCGATATCGTGATCGCCATCAACTAGACGGATACTCTTTACTTTCGTACCGATCTTCACAACTGAAGAAGTTCCTTTTACTTTTAAATCTTTAATAACAGTAACTGCATCGCCGTCTTGAAGAACGTTTCCGTTCGCATCTTTTACAACTTTCGCACCATCATTATTTTCAGCTTCTGCTTCTTGGCCCCACTCATGAGCACATTCTGGACATACGAAAAGAACGCCATCCTCATACGTATATTCTGAATTACATTTTGGACAATTTGGTAAAGTAGCCATAAATTCATTTCCTCCGTTCATTATTTATACGTAAAAATCAAAATTGATGTTTACATCTCGATAAATAAAATTTGTATAGCATTTCTTTATAGTGCCATAGTCTCACGTTATTGACAAGCCTACCTCAAATTCTCATTTTTTATTGTATTTTACAAAATTTCAATTTGTCTGCCGTTTTTCTATTTGCTCTTCTACTAATTTTAAAAATCTTCGTTGTGCATTTTTATTTTTTACAAGCAATCGAACTCTTAGCTTACTTTTTAAATATGAGCGAACTTTGTAGTTCGTAATAAATAACTTTCGATACTTTTCGTCTTCATATATGATTCGAAACCATTCATACTGCTGCAAGTAAAGTATGTTAGCATCAATCTTTTTCGTGTGTAAACCCGTACTTAAACTAATCGATCCTATTAGAGCTTCTATTAATACTGAAATCATTTCTCTCCCCCTAATAAACAAAAGAAGAACCTTCACAAGATTCTTCTTTTCAAAATGAACGAGTTCCCTCTAGAAACCCCAATTATTTTCTTCAATGTAAATTTGATATTCTTCTACTTCTTCTTCACTTAACTTCTTATTATTTTCATATACCTCTTGCCACTCGAAATAATCTTCATCGAAATAAACAGCAAATTTAATTTTCACGTTTTTCTTCTCTGTATAATCATAACCAGTAAACTCTACTACGTCATAATCTTTTTCTTTCTTCACAAACTTCCAAGTTGGATTATCATTCATAATCTCTAAAGTAACCCCTTCACCAGTTGAACGAACAACGTTTTTAATATTCGGCTCAGTTGGTAAAAGAGAAAGTCCGAGCATAGCTCCGCCAAACACAATCCCGACTATAACTTGTAAACCAATCATACCAGCAATACTCACGCCACCCTTTGATTGTAAGAAATACGCCTTCTCATGATCAGACGCATCTTCTCCCTTACGAAAAACACGAACACCATGCTTATAATATAAACGGTTTCCTTGCCATCCAGTAAATATCATCATTCCTAATTGAAGAGCTAAACTAAATGTTACATAAATCCCCTCTGGAATATCTATAAAAGGGGTTATAACTATACTAGGTATAGCCAATAACGCAAATATAATAGATAACTTATACATTTTGCGATAAGCTAACCAAAAGGTTGGAAAGAAAAAGGCTACCCAATTCCATGTATTCCCTTGCGCAGGGTTTTCTACTTTACCCCACTTAAAATCATAATAAGCTGTATTCTTTTGAACAACTTTATGTAATTCTTGTGGAGAAATCGTTTCTTGTAAAACAGTGTCCTTCACGTACATCATCCTTTTCTTATTTCTATATACATTTATTGTATATGGACAAAATGAAGGAATCTAACAAAAAGTACACATATTTCATAAAAATGAACGGAAATCGAATATATTCCGACAATTATCCGTTTCTTATTTCATTTTACTTTTAAATATATTAGAATACTTATGAATGATACGTTTAATACACTAAGTTAATCATTTTGTATATTTGATAATAAAAATGTTTCACATGAAACTATTTATATTTTGTATTACCTTGCCTCTACACAATGCGTATAAAGCCCTTTCTACTTACTACAAAATACGAAAGACGCCCTTTTCAAAAAGGCGCCTTTTTATGGTTGAAAATTCAATAATAAATAAAACGAATTATTTAATAAATGAATCCCAATTGGAGCGAGTAAATTCTTCGTTTTCTTATATGTGTATGCTAAACATATACCCATACCCAAAATATATAAAATACTACCTACTGTAAGGGGATGGCCAAAACTAAATATGAAAGCACTTATAACGGCACTAGTAAGTGTAGAGAAGCGCTGAGATAATTTCATAAAAAACATACCTCGAAATACAATTTCCTCCCAAATAGGCGCAAAAATTGTGAGCACAACTACGTATAAAATGATTTCACTTGTAGTAGGTTCTATTACTATATTAGATTCATCCACACCAAGCCCATGTGGTAAAACTAAATTTAATACCGCAAGATACATAAGCATTACAATCGTTGTCATTACTATCGTTACATAATGTTTAAAATTATTGAATTGTAATGATTTTATTAAATGTAAGCAGCAATTTCTTGCCGGTGCATACATTACGATAATCATACAAAACGTGAAAGATGGAATAAGATGATCTACATACCATGGGTATAAGGAAGAATCATATAAAAGGTTCAAAAAACCAATTCCATGCATGCCCCCAAAAATAATTACTAGAATGCTAATTACTTGGCGCATACTCATTTGTTCATTCTTTTCTTCATATGTAACTAATTCTATATTCATCCTATCTCCCCAGTATAATTAAACCTTTTTAACCATTATATACCAAATAAAATATAAAAAAGACAATACCCCCCACTGTATTGTCCATTTTCTTCCCTACCATTTCTCTCTACACGTCTCAATTAAATGCAGTAAGTACCTCTTCGTCATATCTGCCCTTCTCCACCTTGAGAGCATTCTCTTTTCTTTTGGATTGTGCCGTATTCTCGCTACTTCTTTTAATAAAAGCTCCCATTCTTCCGCTGAACGTTCTGACAAGTATTGTAATCCTCTATCTTTTGAAACGATTGTTTTATGATCTAGTGTATATAAAATACGTCCCATCGTAACGACAGCTGATTCTACCCACTCTTCTATAAAAAATAAATATGGCTTCTTCGCCTTTTCACTCCAGTACTGTTCTACGTTGTATTTCATCGTATTTACTACATCATTCCATTGTATTTGCAGCGGAAGATCTTCTGCTTCTTTTCCTGTAACTGTAATGCCTTGATTTTTCAACGTCCACCATGTGACCGCATTAATGTCCCAATGACCAACATTGGCTTTACCATCTGCACAATACACGTACTCGTTCATTTCATCATTGTATTTCCCTAAGTCAGCAAGCGGAATATACATACCGTCCATTCTTTTACCTAGCGTATTGTCACTAAGTTTCTTATGTAGTTCCACAAGCTGCTGTTTTTCAGCTTCATTCACGGAATCATTTATCACTGTAACAAAATCAACATCGCTCGTTTCCTTATGAAATGCACCTAGTGCGATGGATCCGTAAATATATACCCCGACTATTTTTTCATCCAAAAAAATTTCTTTTAATTCTACTGTGTACCGCTCCATTAACTGTTGTACTTCCGTTGGTAACGCATGCTTCACTCCATTTTTCATATCTATCCCTCCAATAAAAAAGCCTTTGCAAATTCGCAAAGACTTCTTGTTTTATAAATATTTCTCGATTTCTTCATAAACATCCTTCAAACGAGGATTTCCTTCTCCAACAATTTCTCCATTTACAAGAACGACCGGATAAAATAAATCTTCTTCCACTACGCGCTCAGCGAATGCTTTTTTATCCGCATCTTCTTGTTCTTCTTGGAAATCAATATACTCGAAATTAAATTTATTTTCTTGTCCTTCATATTTACGACCAATTGCCGCTTGTAACCATTCAAACGTTTCTGTTGAAGATGGCATTCCGACGCAGCTCGCACAAATTACTTTCGTCCCATACACTTGAACATTAACCATTTCTTCTCCCCCACTTCTTGTCCCAACAGTATATTCAGATGTCTTATTACATAAGCACATCATTTTACAAACTTATTCCATACCCCTATACTGAAAAAACACGATACAATATTTCGACAATAAAACAAGAAGAGAAAAAATAGATTTTCCCCTCTATCTTGATTATAATAAAACTGATGAAAGGAGTCGATAAAAATGGAAAACCCACATATGCAAGAACAAGTATTAGAAGTATTAGATAAATTACGTCCATTCTTACTTCGCGATGGCGGAGACGTTGAATTAGTAGACATTGAAGAAGGTATCGTAAAACTACGCCTTATGGGTGCATGCGGAAGCTGCCCAAGTTCTACAATCACACTAAAAGCTGGTATCGAGCGCGCGTTACTTGAAGAAGTACCAGGCGTTATCGAAGTAGAACAAGTATTTTAATCTAAAAGCAGAAGCGGCTCGTTCAAAATGTGAGGGGGGATGGAGCTTCTGACATAGAGGCGCTTTTTGCCTCGGCGGAAGAAGCGAAGCCACCGAACATTTTAGCCGCTGGAGCTAGATATTAATCTAAAAGCGGAAGCGGCTCGTTCAGAATCGCCTTCTAAAAGGAGACCAAATTTGGTCTCCTTTTTTTATTCAAATCACATTTATCCGTTAACATCATAAAACAAAATTGGAAATCCTTCTCAAAAAATGCGATAATTAATACTATATAGTGAATCGTTCACACATATACAGTAAAAAAACATAGGGGGACGACAGATGCCAAAAATGGGGAACACTTTTGTAACAATTCAAGAACTAGAAAAGAAAAAAGAGTATTTATTAGGCCTTTCATCCGTTATACCAACATGGAATACAAGCTATCAATTTTTATTTAAAGAAATCCAGCAAGAATTATTGGGTAAAGTAAATGAAAAGCTCGAAAGGCATCAATTCGTTTTAAATATATGTACAGATCAACAGGTAGGGGCATAATGTATTACATAAAATTGTGGTATATAAAAAAGAGACCTCACTCGGTCTCTTTTTTATATTTTCAAGATAACCAATCTAATTTTCTAATCCCAAGCTTATCTACTGGTAAACGAAGTGAGCCATAAAAGTGCTTCATAAATTGCTCTGAGCGGTTTACATCGTGTAAAATGGCTTCTAAGCGATCTCTATATATGCTTTTTTGTTCTTCGTTTCCAGTTTGGTAATATCGTTCGACCGTTTCAAAATAGTGAAGTGGGAACAGGAGCCTTGCAAATAATAAACGCCAACCAAATGAGGACAGCGAGTAATTCCGTTCATAATCTGTAACAAATTGAACGATTGTTTGATCCCAGTCTTTCTTTTTTTCAATCATCATATAGCGAATCCATTCTGCTATATCTCGAGTTGGGTGATCATACACCCAATCAAAAGGGAGTTTGAGACGCTTCGTTTGATGCCATAATAAAGGTGTGAATCGTTCTTGGCAAATTGTCGCTGCATCCGTTAGTTGCGGCGTATCATCCATTTCTGTATCAACAACATATTGAATGGCATTTTCTGCAACTCCTAAGTAATACGGGAAGGATTCAATAAACAATTGATCGAATACGTCTGTAGGGTGGTTCATCACTTGTGATTGCCAAAACTTTTCTAACTGATCGAGTCTCTTTTCCCATAACGCTTTCCATTCACCAATGCGGCTTAATTGCTCGATTTCTTCTGGAAAGAATGCACCTCGTTTATGGAATATAGAAAGTTCACTTCCTAATGACGTAGCATGTCGTTCTAACGCTCGCATACCTTTTAATAAGCAGTAATTTTGTTCTTCTATCTCACTTACATAGTAGCCGTGTATAGTTGGAACGAAAGTCGCTACAGTTATATCCCCTTGCTGGTTCATATAGTCACTGAGCTTTTTCATCTCTACAAGTACTTCTTCCTCCATTTCTCCAATTGGAACAAGTACATAAATTTTGTTGCGAATCCAAAAGCTTTTATAGGGGCCCAGGGGGATTAATTCTTTAACATGCATGTGATAATGCTCATAAATATGCTGAATCATCGCAGTCGCCACCTATGGTTTTTCTTTATATATATGAGCTTGTGCTCGCCTTTCATTCCTATGCACAGGATAAAGCAACGAAACGTATACAAATACTAAAAAGAAAAAAAGGTGATAAACATGAAAGAATCAAATCAACTACAAGAAAGAGCATTACAACTATTACAAGAACGTGGTGTAACAATTGACGATATTGCTGAACTTGTTCATTTTCTTCAAAAAAAATATCATCCAAATTTAGAGATGTCAGAATGCCGTTACAATGTAGAACGTGTACTATCAAAACGTGAAGTACAAAACGCACTGATTACTGGTATCGAGCTTGATGTCCTTGCTGAAAAGGGAATGCTAAGTGAACCGTTACAAGATATTGTAAAACGTGATGAAGGCTTATACGGAATTGATGAAGTTATCGCACTTTCTATCGTAAACGTGTACGGCTCTATCGGTTTCACGAACTTTGGATATATTGATAAATTAAAACCTGGTATTTTAGAATACTTAAATGATAAATCAACTGGAAAGGTGCATACATTCCTTGATGATATCGTTGGCGGAATCGCTGCCGCTGCTTCAAGCCGTTTAGCGCACCGAGCTGAGCACTCAGAATAATAATGTTTTCTAGGCCGTCAGTTTCATTCTGACGGCCTTTCGTATTCCATAAGCATAAATTCTCTTCCGCGGCTCAAAAAAATAATCCCTTGTTTAAATCCGATATTTTTATATAACGTAATCGCTCTTGTATTAAATGTTGCTACGCTTAATCGAAACATTTTTGCATTAAACTCTTTCCTGGCAAACGCTATTCCAGCTTGGAAGAATTCTTTCCCTATTCCCTTCCCAGTTAACGCCGGCTTCATGCCAAGTCCGATATCAATCACATCTTCTCCACCATATAAATTAGCATCTCTTCCACCTGGCACTTGTGCATTTGCTCCAAAACAAAAATAGCCGATGAGGTCTCCTTGATCGTCACAACAGCCATAATACGTTCCATCTAATAGCTCTTCTATTACTTCTTTCTCGCCTGAAAAACTATATAAACTATAAGGTTCCTCGTACGTCCACGTATTTATCTTCTTTGCTTCTTCTATCGTTAACTTATGTATATCCACTTTCTCTTTCCCCCTATTATATTTCTATTAACAATATTCGATATTCATCTTATAATTCATCTTTCTCAATATATTTTTTAAATTTATCGCTTCATTTTTATGGAAGATTTTTCTTATTATGTTACGATTAAACAGAATCATTACAAATAAGGTGGTGACAATTTGAATTACTTTTCTTATCTCTCCTCGGAAGAACGGCAAAATTTTTTCTATAAAGAACCTCTTAGTTTTTCAAAAAATATAGGGAAAGAACAACTAGCTTACGCACTAGGCGCCACACTATATACTCCTGGCACGAAAGAAACGATTGCGGAAGATATAATTAGAAAGAAACATGTGGATGCTACCTCAATTATTCTTTGTCTAGAGGACGCTATCAGCGATGAGGAAGTAAAACTTGCAGAGCAAAACATCGTCGTTCAAATACAGCAAATCGCTAACTTAGTCAGTGCCAACATACTAAATCAAGCAGACATCCCGCTTCTTTTTATTAGAGTTCGACAGCCAAGTCAACTGAAGACAATTGTTACTGAATTAGGTAGTGCTGTTCATTGTTTATGTGGTTTTGTCTTTCCAAAATTCACACCGATTAACGGAAAGACTTATATCGATCAGCTTGCATATATAAACGAGTTATACTCATTATCGCTATATGGCATGCCGATTTTAGAATCCCCCGAAATTATGTATAAGGAAACACGGGCAGAATCATTATTACAAATAAAGGATTTACTAGATTCTTATCACGATTACATCTTAAATGTACGTATTGGTGCTACTGATTTTTCAAGTATATTTAGTATTCGGCGCAATAAATACACACCTATCTATCATATTACCGTTGTCCGTGATTGTATTTCAGACATTATTAACGTTTTCTCAAGGGCAACAAATGAATATATTATTTCAGGATGTGTATGGGAATATTTTTCTAATGATCATGAAGAAGGGCTTATTCAAGAGGTATCACTTGACCATGCAAATGGCTTAATCGGAAAGACAGTTATTCACCCATCTCATATTAAAGTTGTACAGGCAATGCACATTGTCACAATGGAAGATTATTTAGATGCGAGATCAATTTTACAAAATGCAGATACGTATAATGGAGTGCTAAAAAGCAGTTTTTCTAACAAAATGAATGAAGTAAAACCTCATTATGGCTGGGCTCGCAAAACCATTTTAAAATCTAATATTTACGGGGTGCTACATGAAAACAAACAATTCACCGATCTCCTTATTACAAACGCAAAGCAACACGTATAACGTTTTAAATAATATACAAGTCCATGTAGAAGTACATGATAATCCATATAATTTAGCGCTAGACAATCTTTTTCAAATGGCTGCGAGAATAAATAAGAAACGTAGTTTTTTATTTGTGAGTACAATCCTTGGAAAGCATCTTCCTATTAAACCTGCAGTCTCTCTATCAAGTGGAGTTGCTCTCGCTGCAAGATATTTGGAAATACTACATAATATTTCTCATCCATTTCAAAAAGAAATTTTAAATCTCATTTCATTAGAAATTGATGAAATCCCAGAGGAAGGATTTCGTTATCAATATCCTCTGCAAGAAGAAGTTGTGTTCATCGGATTCGCTGAAACAGCGACAGCACTTGGTCATTCTATGTTTCAATGCTTTCAAAATGCAAAGTATGTGCATACAACTAGGGAATCGATACCCCACCTAGAATCTGTCATTACATTTGAGGAAGAACATTCTCATGCAACATCGCACCGTTGTTATGTAGATGAAAGCTTTTTTCAAAACAACAACCCGATTGTTCTCGTAGATGATGAGATGACAACAGGAAAAACAGCATTAAATATTATTAGATCTATTCAAAATAAATTCCCACGAGAAGAATATATAATTGCTTCTTTATTAGACTGGCGTTCTCATACTAATAGAAAACAATTTAAACAATTAGAAGAAGAACTTCAAATTAAGATTCATGTTATTTCTTTATTAGAAGGCAGTATTCATACAACTGGCCAACCATTAAATATTGCAAAAACAGATATTCAAATTAAAGAAACAAAACCTGATTTCAAAAAGCATACCCTTACCTGTCCAAAATCACCCTATACATCAAATTATATAAAATATACTGGGCGATTTGGCATTTCAGCATATGAACAAAAGCACATTCATTCTTTCGCTCAAGAAGCAGGAAAAACTTTAAAAAGAGAAAGAATGGGAAAACGAACACTCTGTCTCGGAACGGGTGAATTTATGTATATCCCAATGAAAATTGCTGCTGAAATGGGTGAAAATATTTTATATCAATCTACAACAAGAAGCCCTATCCATCCTGTTTCAAATGATGTAAACTACGCCATTCATAATCATTTCTCATATCCAAGTCCTGAAAATTCTACTATTACAAATTACTTTTATAATATTTCACCTCATGATTACGATGAAGTATTTGTTTTTATTGAGCGTGATTTAGGAGAAGAAGCCCTGTTTCCTCTTCTACAGCAGTTACAAACAGTTATTCCTTTTATTCATATCGTCTCATTTTCAAATAGCATAGAAAAGGAAGGTTGATAATTATGGTAAAAGTAAATTCTCATATTAGTAGTTACAATCCAAATGATGCTATTTTTCTATTAAAAGATATTAGTGATTTAATGAAAGAAAGTTCCACGGAAACTAGAGAACAAGCAATTCAAGCTGGCACACATTATTCCGAAATGTTACCAATGGAATATAAACCATCTAAAGCGTATATGGATTTATTCTTTTCTTCCCTGCAACAATATAAACACAAACTAGCCATCGCTGTTGGAGTTGTCGCCGAACAGATTATACAAACTAAAGGAACTAACCTTGTCCTCGTTTCATTAGCTCGTGCTGGTACACCTATTGGCATTCTTATCAAACGCTACATACGCTATCAATACAACCTTGATGTACCTCACTATTGTATTTCTATTGTTCGCGGACGCGGTATTGATGAAAATGCACTCCATTATATTTTGGAACATCACCCTAAAGAAACAATTCAATTCATTGATGGGTGGACTGGAAAAGGTGCAATAAAAAAAGAATTAGAATATGCAGTACACACATTTAACGAACGAAATAATACACACATTTCTCATTGTATGGCTGTGCTTGCTGATCCCGGTTACTGTACTTCAATTTACGGTACACGTGAAGATTTTCTTATTCCTAGCGCTTGCTTAAATGCAACAGTCTCTGGACTAATTAGTCGCACTGTACTAAATGACACCTATATCGGTCCAAATGATTTTCATGGTGTTAAATATTATAAAGATCTAGAACAAGAAGACTTATCAAATTTCTTCGTTGATGAGATAACAGAGTTATTCCCTTCTGTTCATTCTCATATAGATAATCAATTACGTTATATTACTTCAACTTACACTGATCCCTCTTGGCAAGGATTAAAAGATATACAGTCTATCCAAAATCACTTTGAAATTGACGATATTAACTTAATTAAACCAGGAGTCGGTGAAACAACTCGTGTATTACTCCGGAGAATACCGTGGAAAATTTTAATACGTAAGCAAAACAATCCCGATTTAAAGCATATTTTACTTCTCGCTAAAGAAAAGAATGTCCCAATTGAAATCTATGAGAATATGGCTTATTCATGTTGCGGGCTCATTAAGCCTCTTAGGAAGGAAACAATATGATTTTCGCCAGTGATCTTGATCAGACGCTTATTTATTCCCGGAAATCGTTTCGTGCCCCTATAGAAGATGAATCAATTCAACTCATTGAAACTTTAGATGGGAAAGAAATTTCTTTCATATCACATAAAACCATTTCACTACTAAAAAAATTACAACTGCACTCACATTTCATCCCAGTTACAACAAGAGCTATTAAGCAGTTTCAGCGTATTGCTTTATTCCAAAACGAAATCATTCCCGAATACGCCATTACAAGTAACGGCGGCAATATCCTTCATAATGGGAAACAAGATGGTACTTGGAACAGGACAGTAAAAGAAAGACTATCGGTTGAATGTATAGAGAGAAACGACATACTAAAGGAATTTGGACAAATAGCTCATAAAGATTGGGTTATATCGCAAAAAACAGCTGATGATCTATTCCATTATTGCATTATTAAACGGGAGAACATTCCTTATGATGAATTATCATCCTTCACTTCCTGGTTAGACAAACAAGGCTGGAATCATTCACTTCAAGGTAGAAAGCTATACTTTGTACCAAAACCAATTAATAAATGGGACGCCGTGCAATATATAAAAGAAATTTTGCAAATAGATACGATTATTACAGCTGGGGATTCTTTACTTGATTTATGCATGCTTGAAAAGGCGAACCATGCCTTCGCACCACTTCATGGTGAGTTAGGGGCAATGCATGATAACTTACAACCCCATATTTTAAAAACAGACGCAATCGGCATATATGCCGCAGAAGAAATCGTAAATAAATCACTTCAAATTATTCACAGTTCATTACCTACCTCATGATCATCATATGCACAATTGCATACGCACCGCGGTTAAACAGATGGTACAATTTATTTGAATCGCTGTTGCTACACTTCTTGATTAGAGAAAAGGCGTTAAAACGGAAATTAGCGTCTTATCAACCTCAAGCAATTGGCACATTTTGTCATCTTAAAAGACACTCGAACGAGTGTCTTTTTTTCTATATCCAACAAGGACTTACTCATTTCAAAGTATAAATACATAAAATAATGTAAATCATGACACGCATGAATCACTTTCTAAAAGTTATAAAGTAGATTCAAAATAAAAAAGCACTCTTAACTAGAGTGCTTTTTACTTTCAAACAAGGAGGCTACATATATGGATAGTACTCTCGTATTTAACTTTGGCATTGGTATTGTTATCATTTTATTCGTCTTCTTTGTACTTTGTATGAGCGGGGTATAAAAAGGCGATTTTCGAGCGTCTTTTTATACACATACATATGTATTACTTGACTTCTATAAAAGTAGTAACCATAATAGTTACAGAAATACAAATAGCTATTCACATATCCACAAATAGGAGGAAGAAAAATGAAACATGTAATCGTTTATGCACACCCGAATACAGAAAGCTTCAACCATGCGATTTTAGAAACGGTAAAAAGTGAATTAGAAGGAAAAGGTCACGAAGTACGCGTTCGCGATCTATACGAATTAAACTTTAATCCAGTATTAGGCGCTTCCGATTTCATCTCATTTTCTCAAGGAAATACACCAGAAGATATTAAAGAAGAACAAGAACATATCTCTTGGGCTGACAGCATTACATTCATTTATCCAGTGTGGTGGGCGGGACTTCCTGCTATTTTAAAAGGATACGTTGACCGTGTATTTAGCCATGGATTTGCTTATGCTTACGGTGAAAACGGCATTGAAAAGTTATTAAGCGGTAAAAAAGGATTGTTATTATCTACAATGGGCAATACGAAAGAGGCATACACAGCAGGCGGCATGTTTGATGCAATGAAGAAAACAGCGGATGTTGGTATTTTTGAATTTACAGGTATTGAAACACTTGAGCATACATTCTATACAAGTGTCCCTTCTGTGGATGACAGTGTGCGTAAGCAATATCTTGAAGAGGTTAAAAACGTTGTGAATCGTGCATTCTAACAAAATTATATCGGCGATTTTTCAAATATATCGACTTACCGATAAAAATCAACACTAGTCACAACTGAATGTTAGCCCACACCAATCGGGCTGCCAGCAAATATCAGAAAAAAAGCTGTTCCAAAGTTTGGAACAGCTTTCTTCATTACATCTTCTCAATCCACTCCGTCAAGTTATGCACAACTTGCGTCGGTTGTACTTCGTATTCTGTTAACTTCTCCACAGTTGTGACTCCAGTGTGGACAAGAAGCGTATGCATACCAGCATTTATTCCTGCTAAAATGTCTGTATCGTAGTTATCCCCAACCATTAATGCTTCATTCTTTTCTATGCCAAGCACTTTCAAAGCTTGTTCCATAATGATTGATTCTGGTTTTCCGATAAAGATTGGATCCACACCTGTTGATACTGCTACAACTGATGTTAATGAACCATTACCTGGTAATAATCCTCGCTCAGTTGGGATGGCAATATCCCCATTTGTAGAAATAAACGTCGCGCCATTACGCACAGCAAGACACGCTTTTGCTAATTTTTCATATGTGATGTCACGATCTAAACCCACAACAACGAAATCAGGATTTTCATCCACAAGTTCAAATCCTTTTTCCACAAGTGCATCGTGTAAGCCTTCTTCACCAATCATATATACAGTTGCGTCTTGTTTACGTTCATAAATGAAGTTCGCAGTCGCCATACTCGTTGTGAATACTTGCTCTGCTTTCGCTGGAATATCGAAACGAACAAGCTTTTCTGCTACCTGTTCCGGTTTGCGAGTTGAGTTATTCGTAACGAATAAATATGGAATGCCGCGCTCTCCTAATGCTTTTACGAAGTCGCTTGCTTCTTCAATTTGTTCTTCTCCGCGATACATCGTACCGTCTAAGTCAATTAAGTAACCTTTATACATCGATTATGTCTCTCCTTCTATGCTAACGTTCTCACCTTATCATACCACTCTTATATTACCCGCTTTTCCAAAAGAAAAAAACGCTTTACCTTAAAGCGCCCCATAACGTTCATTTTTTCTCTTTTATTTGGTAAGAACAACTACAATCGCCCTCGCACATATTTGCTAGCGTTTTCACTTCTGCGTTCGTAAATAAACGCTTATACATGTCTTTTTCATCTTCACACACTTGCGGGAATCTCTCGGCAATTTCCTTTAACGGACAGTTTTGTTTTTCAATTACGAAAGATTTCTCTCCATCTCTCTTTATTTGAACCATATAACCATTTTTCTCTTGCATAGCTGCTATCTCTTGCACTTTATATGCTAAATTCTTTTGATTACTCACTCTCTTTTGTAACTGTTCTTCCATTCGCTTCGTTCTCTCTTTTAAAACGTAACGAAGTATTTTTTCATCGCCCATTCGAGCTAAATCTTCTAGCATATCAATCGCAAATTGCTTATACTCTTTCGGGAATGTATCTTCTCCCTTTTCGCTTAATCCATACAAATAAGTTGGTCTTCCGACATGTTGCCTTACCATCTTAGAATAAATGAGTCCGTCTTTCTCAAGATTACTTAAATGTCTTCGAATCGCCATTTCTGTAATCTCTAAAACGTCAGCTAGTTCCGCTACCGTGTGCTCTCCCTTTACTTTCAACAATTGTACAATCTCGTCTTTCGTAGTACGTGCTTCCCCCATACTTCACCCTTCTCCCTTTTCTTTCTCACATACAATATAAGATCCCCAAAAGGCATTCTCTGGGGATCTTATAAGCATAATTATTCTGGTACAAATGCAGATACAGGTCCTAATTCCTTTTCTAAATAACTGCGAATATTTGCTGGGTATTTCTCTACCACTGCAATATGTTTTTGAATCGTCTTATATAATTCATCATGATTCATTTGAATATAATCTTGCGTAAGCATTTTTCGAAGAAGGATAATTTCTTTCATCCCTTGTCCATCTTCTTCACTTATCACTCGCTCGTCCATTAAAATATCAATAATATCTTCATAGCTTCCTGGATCACGCATAATAAATCCATCAATCATCGCATTTCCTACATCTAATACACAATCAATAATAAGATGGGCTATGCGCTCTAATGCGTAAAATTCAAACTCGGTTTCATATATCTTTTTCTCTTGAAATGTACTTGTTGCTCGTTCTAAACATACTAGCATTTGTTCTATTTTCTTTCTGTCTACAAAATACATGAATGTCACCTACCTGGAAATTAAAGCATTTACATTTTAATTGTAACGCTTTCTTCTGAAAAAATCGACAATTTTTCGAATTCACCTTTTCTCCGTTATTTGTTATAGTTATATTTGTATGATTTTTGAAATTGGAGGAATGGAATCTTGGAACGTGAACTCGCACTAGAAATTGTCCGTGTAACAGAAGCAGCAGCCTTAGCATCCGCACAGTGGATGGGCCGCGGAAAGAAAAATGAAGCAGATGATGCAGCAACTACAGCAATGCGTGATATGTTCGATTCAGTAAACATGGCAGGTACAGTTGTAATTGGTGAAGGAGAACTTGATGAAGCACCGATGTTGTATATTGGTGAAGAACTAGGAACAGGTAACGGTCCAGAAGTAGACATCGCCGTTGATCCATTAGAAGGTACAAACATCGTTGCAAAAGGTCTTGCAAATGCAATGGCAGTTATTGCAATCGCAGACAAAGGGAACCTTCTTCATGCTCCTGATATGTACATGGAAAAAATCGCGGTTGGTCCAAAAGCAGCTGGTAAAATTAGCTTAGATGATCCAATTGAAAAAACAATTGAAATTGTAGCAGAAGCTAACAATAAAAAGATTCGTGATCTAACAGTTATCGTTCAAGAACGTGAACGTCATCAAGATATTATTGACCGTGTTCGTGCAAAAGGTGCACGCGTAAAATTATTTGGTGACGGTGATGTTGGTGCGTCAATCGCAACAGCACTACCTGGAACGGGTATCGACTTATTCGTAGGTATTGGCGGAGCTCCAGAAGGTGTTATTTCTGCAGCAGCATTAAAGTGCCTTGAAGGTGAAATGCAAGCTCGCTTAGTTCCAATGAACGAAGAAGAAGAAGCTCGTTGTCGTGAAATGGGATTAGAAGATCCTCGTCAACTTCTTATGTTAGATGACTTAGTATCTGGGGATGATGCAATCTTCTCAGCAACTGGTGTATCTGCTGGTGAGTTATTAGACGGTGTTAAATTCCTTGGCGGAGATTTAGCTGAAACATACTCTATCGTAATGCGTTACAAAACAAGAACAGTACGATTTATTAAAACACATCACCATTTAGATCATAAACCACACTTAAACTTAGATATTTAATAAAGGAGCCATGTGTATGGAAGAACGTTTCTTTCTGTACGACGATACTGTCGCTACAAAAACTCGTTTCGTTAGCTTTATGGGAGAAAATGAGCGTCACGATTTAGCGCTATTATACTCCGATCGTCATTACGGTAAAACAATTGTCCTTGATATGCAACGCAATAAATTTGCAATCATCGGTGCTGACGATTTAAACGAACCAGGCTACTTAGAGCATGCATTTTCTATGACTGAAGAAATTGCAGAAGAATTACGCTCATTTTTATTTGAACTTATATAATTTATCGTATGCACCAGCTATTTTAGCTGGTGTTTTTCCATCACGAGAATTTCGAATTTTCAATCTTTTGTGTTATAATTAAGAATAAATCTATTTGGATAGAAAGGACGTTATCTACGTATGCCAACATTTACTTTGTAATGGACCAGCAATTGGATAGCATTACTCTCAAAAAAGCACCGTGCTTTTTCAAGGGAGTAGTCTGCCCATTCCCATTACAAAGGAACGTATTGCATCTGTAGTATGATGTTTACGGAGGTTCCTCTTTGGGGAACCTCCTTTTATTTTTGTCTTTTTCTCATGCCTTCATACTACAAGACATCCAAATAGCTGTATTACGTTCCTTTACCACTACTATAAGAGGTGAAGGAAAATGCAGAAAGTACAACTTTCTTGGAGTTTATATGAAAACGAGCAAAACACAATCGAAAAATATTGTAAAAATTGCAGACGTACTACCCTATTTACCGACACAAATATTCGTAGGCATAACGCCAACGGAAAAAACATATACCGCTTTGCCATTTATAAATGTCCGAAAGACCATACGTGGAATCAAAAACTTCGTATTTATAAAGCATTTACTGATCACGTTGAAACAGTCGATATGACGCAGCAGGATCAGCCAGAAACAACTACTACCATTTCCATTACGCAACATCAAGAAAGCGGCATAACCGAAATCACGATCGTATTAGATATCGTTTTCGGTTCCCACCGCATCGATAAAGCCTTATCCACATATATTTCCGACTGGAGCCGTACACGCATTGTGGATAAAATTAAAAATGGGGATATTCAATTAAACGGACAACAAATGAAGCCAAATACAATACTTTCTGAAGGCGATCATATCTCGATTTGTTTGTAAGCAAAAATATGCAAAAAATCCTCTTACAATTGTAAGAGGATTTTTTTATTTCTTCACTTTTCGTAATACAAAATGTGCGCAACCGAAGTTACAGTACTCGTATAAATACTCCGTTAACGTACTAATTTTCGTATCATATGTCGCACGTTGGTTACTATCATCAAAGAATCCGCGCAATCTAAGTTGCTCATATCCCCAGTCCCCAACGATGTAATCATATTTATTTAAAATTTCTGCATAGCGCTCTTTAAATGCTTCTTCACTAAAACCGTCACGAAAGTTTTTAATTACTTCGTACTGAACATTATTAATGCTCACCGTAGCATGAATCTCTTGCTTTTGCTCCATCATTAACTTCCTCTCTAAGCATTCTTCTTTTTATCGTATCACAAAGCATAACAACCAACAATTTCAAATACAAAAAATTGCAAATTAGTACATGCTATGGAGAAGGAGGTGATACATCGTGAAAAAACAAATTTTACTTTCCCTTCTCACTCTTTCCTTATTTGCAGGCTGCCAATCAGCGAACAAAGCTGAAATGGAACGTGAAGAAGGAAGCCGTGTTCTTGTTTCCAATAAAAACGACATGTATCATACGGAAAATACAAATACAAGACTCACAAGAGTCGGTTATTCTTCTAAACAAAAGCATGAAGTATCTAACAAACAAGTAGGGGCCATTAATCGCGAGAAGGTCGCTGAAATGATTACAAGCATGACAGTCAAACTTCCTGACGTTACAAACGCTGCTACACTCGTTACTGATGATGAAGTGTTCGTTGTATACCGTGCAAACACAACGGATCCAAAACTCGTAGCGGATCAAGTATATAGAGCTGCTTTGTCCATCGTTCCTCGCTATTATAAAGCATATGTATCAACAGACCAAAAGTTGATTTCTCAAATTCAAGGGCTTCAATCTGGCGCATTAAATGATACAGAATATACACAAAGCCTCGATATGTTAAAACGAGAAATGAGTAAAAATCCTCATTTGAACAATACGGGAGATCAGACTTTGAATGATATGATTAAAAAGTAAAACAGGTGGAGAAAATCTCCACCTGTTTTACTTTTTATTTTTTATTACGATCCGCATAAACCTCCATCGCATCACACATAAACTGCGCTAATCCCTCACCAAACTTATCGATATTTTTCGTAAAGCGCTCATCAGCGACGTACATTTGACCGAGTCCTTTAAAAGCATCTAACGAATATTCACCGAAGTTTTGCAAGTAATCGTACCATACTTTAATAGCTGCCTGCGCCTCTTTAGAATCTGGTGCATCGTGTCTAAGCGTTGCTAAATTTCTATAAATAGCATTAAACTCCTCTTGGTTCTCTTTTGACATACCTTTTGCATATTCGTTCGCTTTATCTACAGCTGCGTCTCCCCATTTTTCACGTGCTTCTTCTTCATATGGGTTATGGCTGAAATCGAATCCTTCAAATTTCTCTTTATTCGTCATTTCAATCTCTCCTTTTGTATGCTGAATTGTTTTATCAATCGTCGCAATCACCTTATCTAATCTGGCACGCTTTTCAAGAAGCATCTTCTTATGAAGCTGTAGTGCCTCTTCGCGATCAAATGATGGACTCATGATAATCTCTTTAATTTTCTTCAAAGGGAAGCCAAGCTCTTTAAAAAACAAAATTTGCTGCAATGTCTCTAAATTTTCATTGGAATACAGACGATATCCAGACTCTGTCGTCTCGTCTGGGGTTAACAACCCAATTTCATCGTAATGATGCAGTGTGCGCACACTAATTCCAACTAAATCAGCTACTTCTTTTACTCTCATTGTCATTTGTATCTCCCCCTTAGTACATACGATAAAGTATGACGCAACGTTAGAGTCAATAAGTAAATTCATTTTCTTTCTAAAAGTTTCATCTCTCCCCTATTTCATGCATAATAGATATGTACATATATTAGAAAGCGGTGAAAGTATGGTTTCAAATACTGTAATTGCCAGCATCATTTTTCAACTCATTGTCTCGATTCTGGTCCCAATTATCGTACTCGTTTATTTCCGTAAAAAATATAATATGAATTGGAAAGTGGTCGGCGTTGGTGTTCTTATCTTTATCGGATTCACCCAAATTCTTGAAACACCATTCCACCTATTTATGCGCGGTAATCCAACAATCGCTCCATTTTTAGAAAATCCGTTTGTCTTCGCAATTTATGGCGGATTGACTGCTGGTATTTTTGAAGAATTAGGACGCTTCGTTGCCTTCTTCTTCTTACTAAAAAAATATCTAGAATATAAAGATGGCTTCGCTTATGGAATTGGTCACGGCGGAATTGAATCTATTTTAATTGGCGGTTTTTCTGCATTACAAGCATTAATCTTTGCTAATTCTATTAACGATGGTAGCTTCGCTCGACTGATTGAACAAAAACCCGAGCTTAGCATTTTACAGGACATGTTAATTCAGCAACCTGCCTACTTATACTTCCTTGGTAGCTTAGAAAGAATTATGGCACTCGTGCTTCAAATCGCCTTTACAATGCTTGTTTTATACGCAGTCAAACAGAAGAAATATATCTTCCTAGTATACGCTATACTATTCCACGCATTTGTAGACTTTTTCGCGGCACTTTACCAAACAAAAACAATCAACATCTTCGTTGCCGAAGGAATTACACTTCTGTGTACAATTGGCGCTGTCGTTCTTATTCGCAAAATGAAAGAGAAATTAATGAGTGTACCGGAGTAAAAAATAAACCACCAAAATTGGTGGTTTATTTTTTATATGGATGATAACTTTTGCCCTCTTGCAGCTCCCTCTTTGTTTTTGCATCTATAACGATATATTTATGAAACTCTCCTACTTCATTTTGAATAAAAGAAGTGAAAAAGTATACTTGGCGATCAGAGTGAACAAAAAAATCTTGAAGTACCACTCTACCTCGACAACCGACAGCTGTTTTTTGTAGGAAAGAAAATTCTTCATCAGGCACTTCTTTAAATAAGATTTTTTTCCGAACACTATATGCTGCATTTTTGTATTCTTTATAGATCTTCTTATCTAACTGTTTATAAAAAACATCCTCACTCACAAATGACTTATTTCGATTGCTTGGATAATTTAGTTTTTGATTCGACTCTGCATAAGTTGTGGACAAGTGTATAAAAAAACAAAGACTAAATACAATACATATCATTTTATTCATGATTGCACCTCAAATGTTCATTATCCACATTACTTTTCCACATATTTAAATCAATATACTGTTTCCAATAAAAAGGAATTATTTCTACATTTGTCGAAGTATATAGCGTCAACTTGAAAGATGGGGATGAATTATGAAGAAAATTATTATAATACGACATTGTTCAGCAATTGGGCAAAAACGTGATGATGAATTAACGACCGATGGAAAAGACCAAGCAAACACCCTTGCTACATTCCTCTTAGAAAATCATCTACAAATCGATCATATTATTTCAAGCCCATTTGTCCGAGCTATCGATTCCATTCGGCCCTATGCGCTCCAAGCTAACTTATCTATCCAAGAAGATGAACGATTAACTGAACGCATATTGAGCAACATTCCAATGGATGATTGGATGCAAAAACTAGAATCTACTTTTACAAATATAGATATTGCCTTTTCAGGCGGAGAGTCAACAAAACAAGCAACAGACCGGGCCCTATCGCTTATTCAAGACGTTTTACAATTAAACCATACGACAACACTACTTGTTACACATGGCAATTTACTTACGCTCATTTTAAAGCATTTTGATCATACAATTGGCTTTAATGAATGGAGAACTTTAACGAATCCTGATATTTACGAAATTACAATCGACGAACAATGTATTATAAAACGCTTATGGGAAGCATCGTCCAAGTAATATCCCTTTCCAAAACATTCAGTTGACGCCACGAGAAGAGACTGTTCTAACAATAGAAAGGGGTATCATTTCATATGTACGAAGACGTACTTGCTTTACTACATAAAACAAATGTTTCTTATGAAAAATTCGAACACGAACCAGTACTCGATTATGAGACCGATCGGATCGTACGCGAGAGACTTGGCTTACAAGGCACCCCAAGTAAAAGCTTATTTTTAAAATCAAAGTCTGGAGATTATTACGTATTTTTTACGTTAGAGGGCACAAGGCTCAACCGGGGAGAGATGAAAGAACTATCAGGAGAACGCTTATCTCTCTGTTCTCCTGATGAACTGCGAGACAAAACTGGTTGTACGCCGGGATGTGTGGCTCCTTTCGGATATTCACACGATGTAACAATTATTGTGGATAACGCTATTTATACGTACGATAAAATTTTAATTACACCTGGTGTTCCTGAATTTACAATTGAATTATCCACAGAAGAATTAAAAAAGATTTTATTAACATGTCCAAATACCGTTTTAGAGTACAAACAAAAAGAGAGCTAATCATTAGCTCTCTTTTTTTCATTATTTAGCTTCTGCTGTTTTTTCTTTTGCAGAACGTACTTGCTCGTCCGCATGGTAAGAAGAACGCACAAGTGGGCCAGCTTCACAGTGGCTAAATCCTTTGCTAAGTGCAATTTCTTTAAGCTCTGCAAATTCTGCTGGTGGGTAATATTTAAGAACTGGTAAATGCTTCTTAGATGGTTGTAGGTATTGCCCAAGAGTTAAAATATCCACATTGTTTGCACGTAAGTCATCCATTGCTTCAATTAAATCTTCTCTCGTTTCACCTAAGCCCACCATAATGCTCGATTTAGTTGGAATATCAGGCTGCATTTCTTTCGCTCGACGTAAAAACTCTAATGAACGTTCATATTTTGCTCTAGCGCGAACTCGGTCAGATAATCGACGTACTGTTTCAATGTTATGGTTTAAAATATCTGGTTTTGCATCCATTAACATTTTTAAGTTTTCTTCTACTCCACCCATATCAGATGGTAATACTTCGATAGACGTGAATGGGTTTTTACGACGTACTGCGCGTACTGTTTCAGCAAAAACAGCTGCTCCTCCGTCCTTTAAATCATCACGTGCAACCGCTGTTATAACAACGTGCTTTAAGCCCATTTGTACTACTGAATCTGCTACGCGTTCTGGTTCTTGTAAATCAAGCTCAGTTGGTAAGCCTGTTTTAACCGCACAAAAACGACAAGCACGTGTACAAACCGCACCTAAAATCATAAATGTTGCTGTTTTTCTTACAGCCCAGCATTCATGAATATTCGGACATTTTGCCTCTTCACAAACGGTATGAAGATTCTTAGAACGCATCATTTTCTTTAAGCCTGTATAGTTTTCATTCGTGTTTAACTTAATTTTCAACCATTCGGGCTTGCGCTTATATTCTGTTTGTTTTGTCATGGTTATCAACTCCGCACAATATGAAATAGTTTACCGTGTTCGCTTCTTTCAATGTAACATATCTATTCTAACGTATGAAAGCGATTTGCTCAAATGAAGATTCTAAGATTTTTTCCAATCGTTCCCTATAATGAAATACTCCGTATATCCCACACTAAAAAGAGTGATGTTGTGAAAGGAGTCTATTTCATGCTTCGAAAAATTTCTCTTTTGCTTTCTATTTGTTTTCTTCTCCACCAAAACATCGCTTACGGTGAAGATAATCAGCAAAGCATATACGAAAAGCGCATGGCACTATATAAAGAAACCGAGCAGTCTTCAGGCATTCCATGGTATTACTTAGCTGCAATGGATCAATATGAAAGAAATATACGGAGCGTAAGAAAAGATATTCCGAAAAAACCAGATGCCATCATTTCCCTTTATTTCAAACCAGAAATATGGGCTGGACCTATTAATAGTAACGATACTCTCCCCCATACAATTTCTCTATTTGGCGGAATAGGTTTAGATGGTGACAAAGATGGATTTGCAAATGCAAATAGCGACCGTGATCTTCTGCATACCGCAGCGACTATTTTAAGGAAACAAGGAACGTCAGAAGACCGTATTAAAATTATGCTCTGGGAATATTATAGGCGTGCAAAAACAGTTGATTTAATTAGCGAATATGCCCAAATTTATAAACATTATGGCCGTATTAATTTAGAGGGAAATGCTTTTCCTCTTCCGATCCGTAGTGACCATAGCTACCGTAGTACTTTCGGCGCTGGAAGAAGTTTTGGCGGCAGAAGGATTCATGAAGGAACAGATATTTTCGCCGGATATGGCGTGCCAGTAAGATCGACTTGCTATGGCATTATTGAAACGAAAGGTTGGAACCGCCTTGGTGGATGGCGCATTGGTATTCGCGACCTTCATAACAATTACCATTATTACGCTCATTTAGGCGGGTTCTCAAAAGAAATACAGCTTGGACAAATTGTTGAGCCAGGGAAAGTAATCGGATTTGTTGGTAGCACTGGTTATGGACCTCCTGGTACAGCCGGAAAATTTCCGCCCCACTTACATTTTGGCATGTATAAAGACAATGGCTATACAGAATGGGCCTTCGATCCATACATTCATTTAAGCCTTTGGGAACGCAAAGAACGAGCAAATACAAAACGATAACCGTAGCTGCATTGCTACGGTTATTTTTTATCCATTAAAAGCCTGGCTGAGCCGGATTTCACTTTATTTACAACTAACTATCTGTTTTCTTTTTATCAGGTACAGCAACACTTCCGCTTCCATAATACGTAGGCACTTCCCCTTGAACGATACGCGTCGCAATCGGAACATTTTGTTTCACCGTTATCTCTTTCGTATGAAATGGAATAATTACTTGCAATGTTACTTCCATTTCCATAACAATTTGAATCGCTGTAGTATTAATCCCATGCGGCTCAATTTTTTGTTTAATATCTGTATTCACATGCCCAATTGGCGTGAAATGAATCGGAATATCTGGTCCTATATTACCAAGAAGCGCATTATCAGTTACACGCCCAAAAGGAACTGCCATAGTCGCCCCGTTTTTTTCAGAAATACCTAGCTCCTTCAACTTCCCTTGTTCTACTTGCTGCAAATATTTTTCTATGTACGTGGTCGTTGACGTTACGATTTCATTTACTTGCTTTGTATTTAAATTAATTGTAGATACTTTTCCGTTTTTATCATTCTGTACTTTCATTAATGAATCTACATCGAATCCTTCATTAATTCGATCCTTTACTGCCTTCGTCATAATTGCCGTCGCCATTTTATGCGTCTCTACTTCCCCATATTTAATTAAGGTCGGCTGAATATTATTATTCACAATCCACAACCCTTGCGTAAGTAATATAATAAAAAGAATAAACGACATAAGCAGTATATACCGAAAGGCAATAGGTCCCCTTCGAAACCGCGAGTTTTTCGAGCGAAATATACTCATAAAAAAACCTCCTTCTTATATCATTTCTATGCAAGAAGGAGGGACGATATATGCTTATCTCATTTTTAATAATGCTTCTTTTCCAATCGTTCCTGCTGGAATGCCTAATGCTTCAGCTCCAGTCGTTACCGATTCTAGCGGCGCTTCAAGAAGTTGTTCAATCGTTCTTACACCAACCGCACGGCCAGCAATAATTCCTCGATCACCTAACTTCTCATTTAAAAGACCTACATCTAATGCACCACACATAATATATCCTTTATCGCTCATTACAGCTAGCAAATTTGTCTTTGGAAGTTTCACGCTAACCGCAATAAACGTATAATTATCAATTATAATTGGCTCCACATTAACCATAGTTCACACTCCTCTCTTTCTTATCTGTATGACAAGAGAAAAATGAGTGTTACAAGTTAACTAGCCTATAGTTTAACGGAAGATTTATAAGTTATTAACATATCTGTTAACACATCTCTAAGTAGTTCTGGCATATAATATTGTTTGTCAGAAAGTGTGGATAGCTCTGGGTATAAGTAGCCAAATGTAAACATATCAATCGTTCCTACTGTATATATACGATCTAATTCCAGCGATTCCCCGTTAATTAATACATCTTCGAGTAAAATTTTATTTCCAGGAATCGTATCTGGAATTACTTCTACACCCGCGTAAATCATTTTCCCCATCACTTTCCCACGAAATCCGAATCCTTTCACCTCAAGATTCTCCATATTCGGCTTACGTGCTTTCAAAATAACTTCTCTTAATATCTTTCCTGGAACTTTCAAAGCACACGGATTAATTGGATGTGGACAAATTCTGTGAATATCTCCGCGCGTTACGACACCCTCTTCTAACCCTTCAAGAAGTACACCAGCATTCACCATGCCAATTTCTGCACCGCACCATGTTTTCAGCGCACTTGCTAACATATGAGAAAACGGCGTCTCATGAAACCAATCAACCTGTAATGACTCTTTTAAATGAACGACAGGCTCTGCCATTATATGCTTACTTTCTTCCTGCAGTATTTCAATTGTGGATAACGGCTCGCTATAAGCACCTAACCGTTCCGTCTTAATCGCTCTACCGTCTTTTTTCAACAGCTTCTTCGTCTCTTTATCCACAGTAAGCTGCACGTGCCCAATGTAACGTCCCCACTTTTCACAGCAACAAAGTAAAGTATTATTCATTAGAACACCACGCTCAAATAAATGATGCGTATGTGCCCCTAAAATAACATCTATATCATAATGCTCTGCCATATACTCATCCATACTTTTTCCAAGGTGAGAAAGGACAACTGTAATATGTGCCTCATCTCTCACTTCTTCTAAAATAGACTCTAAATGGATAAGCGGATCTTCAATATGCCAATCGAGCATTTGATAAAACTCTGGATACGCAACAGTTAACCCGATAAAAGCAATCGTAATCCCATCTGTCGTTGTATGTAATTTATAAGGCTTTGCCCATGATGGACGTACACCTTCTTTTTCAAATAAATTTGCGACAAGTACTTCAAATCCAGCATCATCATAGAGCCGATTTAAATGCTCTTTCGCTAACGTAATTCCTTCATTATTTCCGATCGTTACATAATCATATAACGCCTCATTTAAAAGCTTCGTATTCCCAAGCCCATTTGTCGCTTCCGAAATACTATGAAAACGATCCACATGATCGCCGATATCAATCGTCAAAACAGTCTCTCCCGCTTCCTGTCTTCGCTTTTTCTCCCCTAGAACAAACCGAGAAATTTGCGGCCAATTTTCAAAATGACTATGTATATCGTTTGTATGATAAAGGTGGATGATTGTTTCTTTATTTGTATTCAGAGAAAAAACCTCCTCTCAGTTCCTTACTGCCATTTACGCTATGCGCACACAATAATCCTGTAAATACTTTTCGTCTTTTCTTGCTATTTTACATTGTACTCGCATTGTGAGAAAAAGCAAAAGATTGTCCTTTTTATATGAGAAACTTTTGCTAATGCAGGAAATAATTCCAGATAGTGGAGGAAGGGGTGGATTTGTCAAAAAGTTTAATAGAGAATTCAGTGGGTGGTTGTTCAAGTGGATTTGTCAGTATCTTTGTCTTAAACCTAGTCGCTCTCTGTTCTTATAAAATATTTGGGGTATGTGAGGATTTTCTTTTGTCTTATCTTGTCGACAAATCGATATTCCTTGTCGAAACGTTGATATATTGAAATAATCGTTGATATATTCCCGTTTATGATCGATATATTTGAAAAATCGTTGATATATTTAGCTGAACACCCACCCGGGTATCCTCTCCCAAGCCAAGACAAATCCGCAAAACAAAAAAGCGCCCTGCACAGCAGGACGCTTTCTTCATACATATATTATCCAGTTCCAGCGGCTAGAATGTTCGGTGGCTTCACTTTTTCCTATGAGGCAAAAAGCGCCTCTACGTCAGAAGCTCCATCCCCCTCACATTCTGAACGAGCCGCTTCCACTTTAAATATGTCCAGCTTCGCCTCCTAGACCCTCATGTCTAAGAACCTTCCGCACGAGAAGATAAAAAGCATCTTCTGTGCGAAAGAACCTTAGCCAACGGGTCTGAACAGTCGGCTCCGCATTTCTATTTAACCAATAGAACCTTCCATCTCAAACTTGATTAGGCGGTTCATTTCAACTGCGTATTCCATTGGAAGTTCGCGAGTGAATGGCTCGATGAAGCCCATTACGATCATTTCTGTAGCTTCTTGCTCAGAAATACCGCGGCTCATTAGGTAGAATAATTGTTCTTCTGATACTTTCGATACTTTCGCTTCGTGCTCAAGTGAAACGTAATCGTTTTTGATTTCGTTGTAAGGAATTGTATCAGATGTAGATTGGTTATCCATGATTAACGTGTCACACTCGATGTTAGAGCGAGAGTTTTTCGCTTTTGGTCCGAAGTGTACGATACCACGGTAAGTTACTTTACCACCATGCTTCGCAATCGATTTAGAAACGATTGTTGAAGACGTGTTTGGTGCTAAGTGAATCATTTTCGCACCAGCATCTTGGTGTTGGCCTTTACCAGCAATCGCGATAGATAATGTTAAACCACGAGCGCCTTCGCCTTTTAAGATAACTGCTGGGTATTTCATCGTTAATTTAGATCCGATGTTACCGTCAATCCATTCCATCGTTGCGTTTTCTTCACAAACCGCACGTTTTGTAACTAGGTTGTATACGTTGTTCGCCCAGTTTTGGATTGTTGTATAACGGCAATATGCATCTTTCTTAATGATGATTTCTACTACCGCACTGTGAAGTGAGTTAGTCGTGTAAACAGGTGCTGTACAACCTTCTACGTAGTGTACGTGTGCGCCTTCGTCTACGATGATAAGCGTACGCTCGAATTGTCCCATATTTTCAGAGTTAATACGGAAATACGCTTGAAGTGGTGTATCAACTTTAACACCTTTTGGAACGTAGATGAATGATCCACCAGACCAAACTGCAGAGTTTAATGCAGAGAATTTGTTGTCTGTTGGTGGGATTACTTTTCCGAAATGCTCACGGAAAATATCTTCGTTCTCTTTTAATGCGCTATCTGTATCTTTGAAGACGATTCCTAGAGCTTCTAGGTCTTCTTTCATGTTGTGGTATACAACTTCAGATTCGTACTGTGCAGATACACCAGCTAAATATTTTTGCTCAGCTTCTGGAATACCTAATTTATCAAATGTTGCTTTAATTTCATCAGGTACTTCATCCCAAGACTTCTCAGATTTCTCAGATGGTTTTACGTAGTACGTAATTTCATCGAAATCTAAGTCGTTTAAGTCGCCGCCCCATTGTGGCATTGGCATTTCGTAGAACTTATCCAGTGATTTTAAACGGAAGTCTAACATCCACTGTGGTTCTTCTTTCATACGTGAAATTTCTTCAACGATCTCTTTTGTTAAACCGCGTCCAGCACGGAAAATCGAAACGTCTTTGTCTTTGAAACCATATTTATAATCGCCGATATCTGGCAGTTGCTTCGCCATGTTGGTGTGTCCCTCCTTAGATAACCTCGTTTTTAGGAACCTTTAACATTACTTATCTTCGTTTAAGCCCTTTTCTAACGCTTTCCACGCTAATGTTGCACATTTAATACGTGCAGGGAACTTGCATACGCCTTGTAATGCTTCAATATCTCCTAAATCGATGCTGTCATCGTACTCTTTTCCTAGCATCATGTCAGAGAAAATTTTCGAAAGCTGAAGTGCTTCTTCAATTTTCTTACCTTTTACTGCTTGTGTCATCATTGAAGCTGAAGACATTGAGATTGAACATCCTTCACCTTCAAACTTCGCCTCTTGCACAATACCTTCTTCTACTTTCATCGTAAGTTGAATACGATCGCCGCAAGTTGGATTGTTCAAGTTAACGGTAACACTATCTTCTAACACGCCATGGTTACGAGGATTTTTGTAATGATCCATAATAACTTGACGATATAACGTATCTAAATTATTAAATGACATTTGTGAAATACTCCTTTGTCTTGATTAGCGATTCAACAAATGTATCAATTTCTTCTTTTGTATTATATAAATAGAAGCTCGCACGTGCTGTTGAAGAAGCTTTTAGCCACTTCATAAGTGGTTGCGCACAGTGATGTCCTGCGCGAACTGCAATGCCTTCTACATCTAATACAGTCGCTACATCGTGAGGATGTACGTCTTCAATATTAAATGTAACAAGACCAGCGCGATGCTTTGGACCATAAATTGTAACGCCATCTACTTCTGATAGTCTTTCTAAAGCGTATTGCGCTAATTCATGCTCATGCTTTTCAATATTATCAAGACCGATTTCTTCTAGGAAATCAATTGCCGCACCAAGTCCGATTGCATTACCGATAATCGGTGTACCTGCTTCAAACTTCCACGGAAGCTCTTTCCACGTAGATTCTTGTAAATCTACGAAATCAATCATTTCACCGCCAAATTCAATTGGCTCCATATTGTTCAGCAATTCTTTTTTACCATATAATACGCCGATACCTGTAGGTCCGCACATCTTATGAGCAGATAATGCGTAGAAATCACAGTTTAAATCTTGTACATCCACTTTCATGTGAGGTGTACTTTGTGCACCATCAACGACCATAATTGCGCCATTTTCGTGTGCGATTGCTCCGATTTCTTTTACAGGGTTAATCGTTCCAAGTACGTTTGATACTTGCATAATAGAAACGATTTTTGTATTCGGTGTAACTGTTTGACGAACATCTTCTAAAGAAATTGTACCGTCTGGTTGAAGCGGAAGATATTTTAAAGTTGCACCAGTTTTCTTCGCAACTTGTTGCCACGGAATGATATTACTATGGTGCTCCATGTAAGAAATAACGATTTCATCGCCCTCTTTTACATTTTCAAGACCATAGCTAGCTGCTACTGTATTTAATGCAGTTGTCGTTCCGCGTGTGAAAATAATCTCTTCCATTGATTTCGCGTTAATAAACTTGCGAACTTTCTCACGTGCACCTTCATACGCGTCGGTAGCTTTCGTACCGAGCGTATGAACACCGCGATGCACGTTAGAATTATATTCTTTATAGTAACGTTCTAACGTTTCAATGACTTGAATTGGTTTTTGAGAAGTTGCTGCACTATCGAAATAAACAAGTTGTTTGCCGTTCACTTTTTGATCAAGAATTGGAAACTGTTTGCGTATTTCATGAATATTCATTAGCGAACTTTCCTTTCAATTACCTCAACAAGCTGTGCCTTTACTCCTTCAATTGGAAGCTCATTAACTACAGGTGCTAAGAATCCATGGATGACTAAACGTTCTGCTTCGCGTTTTGGAATACCACGGCTCATCAAGTAGTATAGTTGGACTGGATCTACGCGACCTACTGAAGCTGCGTGACCTGCCATTACATCATCTTCGTCGATTAAAAGAATTGGGTTTGCATCACCGCGTGCTTTTTCATCTAACATAAGAACGCGAGAAGATTGTTGTGCATTTGATTTAGATGCACCGTGTTCAATCTTACCAATTCCGTTAAAGATAGATGTTGCACTATCTTTTTGTACACCGTGTTTTAAAATCCAACCTTCAGAGTGTTTACCGAAGTGAACAACTTTAGTTGTAAAGTTTTGTGTTTGGTTACCACGGCCAATTGTTACTGTTTTCGTATCAGCATATGAACCGTCGCCCATTAAGTTCGTAACGTTCTCTGAAATTGTGTTTCCGTCATTCATAAGGCCTAGAGCCCAATCAATACGGCCGTCGCGTCCTACAACGCCGCGGCGGTTAACGTAAGTTGTTACGTCTTTTGCTAATAGATCAACCGCACCGAATTTCACTTGTGCGCCTTGTTCCACGATTACTTCTGCTACGATATTTGCAATACCTTTAGCATTTTCATTTGCAACGTAGTTTTCTACATAAGTTGCAGTACTGTTCGCATCAGCTACGAATAGTACGTGATTATATACGTTAGCTTCTTCGCCATCTACTAAGAATACAGCTTGAAGTGGAGTTTCAAGAACAACGTTTTTCGGAACATATACGAATGCACCGCCGTTGATTAATGCAGCATGAAGTGCAGTTAGACGATGCTCGTCTACTTTCACGCCGTCTTTCATTAAGTACTTTTGTACTAGTTCAGCATGCTCAGTTGCAGCTGTTACGATGTCTGTGAAAATAACACCTTTTTCTTTTGCTTCGTCTGCTAAAGAAACGAACGCAGTTGTACCAGTGCGTTGTACTAATACGCTGTTATTTTCATCGATTAAGTTTTTCACTGCTTCTGGAAGTTCAGTTAAAGAACTTACAGGCTCTTGCTTAGCAGCGTCGCCTTTTCCGATAAAGTCCCATTTGTCAATTTTCGTTTTATCAGGCGTTGGCATTGGAAGTTCAGTTGCTTGTGCAAGAGCTTGTAAGCGGAACTCAGTCAACCAAGCTGCTTCGTTTACTTCGCTTGCGCGTTGACGGATTGTTTCTTGATCGAAAGGTAATGTACCGATTGTCATGTTTATGCTCCTCTCTTACGCTTCTTGCTCTGTTGTTTCGTCTTCAATACCTAATTCTTTTTTAATCCAGTCGTAACCTTCAGCTTCTAGACGTTGTGCAAGCTCAGGGCCACCAGATTTAACGATACGACCGTTCATCATAACGTGAACGAAGTCTGGAGTGATGTAGTTTAATAAACGTTGGTAATGCGTAATCATTAGGCAACCGAACTCTTCGCCGCGCATTTCGTTAATACCTTTAGATACAACTTTTAATGCATCGATATCAAGACCTGAGTCAATTTCATCTAAGATTGCGATTTTTGGCTCAATCATCATTAATTGAAGAATTTCGTTACGTTTTTTCTCTCCACCAGAGAAACCTTCGTTTAAGTAACGTTGTGCCATTTCTGGATCCATTTCTAGGAATTCCATGTTTTTATCTAATGTACGGATAAATTTCATAAGAGAAATTTCATCGCCTTCTTCACGACGTGCATTAATTGCAGAACGTAAGAAGTCAGCGTTTGTTACTCCGCTAATTTCACTTGGATATTGCATTGCTAGGAATAGACCCGCTTGTGCGCGCTCGTCTACTTCCATTTCTAATACATCTTCACCGTCGATGATGATGCTACCTTCTGTTACTTCATACTTTGGGTGACCCATAATTGCAGAAGATAAAGTTGATTTACCTGTTCCGTTAGGTCCCATAATTGCGTGGATTTCTCCACCTTTTACTTCAAGGTTTACACCCTTTAAAATTTCTTTGCCATCAATTGATACGTGTAAGTCTTTAACCGTTAATGTAGAACCAGCCATCTCAATACCTCCATTAATCCTATATATACATTTTAAAAATTCCTAAAACGTTCATATTCTCATTTTATTCTCATTCTAATTTTATATCAAATAAAATGATATCGCAAACGCCGAAAAAAAGTAACCGTTTTTTCACAAATGTATATAAGTATTTCCTTCACATCTTTCTATGATACACCTTTCTTCTTATTTATATAAAGAAAAAAGGACTGGTAATTTTCCAGCCCTTTCCTTATATTTATTCACTTACCGGAAGTACAGCACCTTTATATTCTTTATTAATAAAATCTTGAATTTCTTTTGAATGTAGCACTTCTACTAGCTCTTTAATTTCTTTTTTCTTCTCATCACCTTTACGAACTGCAATGATGTTTGCATACGGAGAGTCTGATCCTTCAATCGCAATTGCATCCTTTGTTGGATTTAATTTTGCATCAATTGCATAGTTTGAATTAATAAATAAAGCATCTCCCTCATTATTTTCATACAATTTCGGTGAAAGTCCAGGTTCAACATCTGTTTTAAATTTTAAGTTTTTCGGGTTTTCTACAACATCTTTTACTGTTGCTTTAACAACATCTACTCCGTCTTTTAATTTAATAACGCCACCTTTTTGTAACAATGCTAACATACGGCCTCGCTCCGCTACGTTATTACTCATAATCACTGTTCCGCCATCTGGTAGGTCTTTTAAGCTTTTATATTTCTTAGAATAAATGCCCATAGGTTCTAAATGGATTTTTCCTGCGTTTACAATTTTATATCCCTTTTCTTGAATTTCTTTATCTAAGTAAGGAATGTGCTGGAAGTAGTTCGCATCAATTTCTTTATCCGCTAAAGCCTTATTCGGCAACACATAATCTTGGAATTTTTTAATTTCTAATTTAATACCCTTTTTCTCTAAAATCGGCTGTGCCTTTTCTAAAATAACAGCGTGTGGCACGTTAGAAGCTCCCACAACAAGCTTATTCTCCTCTTTTCCTCCGCAAGCAGCTAATGTAAATACAGACAACGCTGTAACAATTGACAGTAGAACCTTTTTCATATGCTTTCCCCTTCTCCCCAATAGTTATGTAGTTATAAAAAGAGCCGGCATACACCAGCCCTTTTCAGCAATTATTCTTTTACAGGAACAACCGCCCCTTTATATTCTTTATTAATGAAGTCTTCAATTTCTTTAGAATGCAATACTTCTACAAGAGCTTTAATCTCTTTCTTATCTTTATCGCCTTTACGAACAGCTACTATGTTTGCGTATGGTGAATCATTTCCTTCAATTGCAATTGCATCTTTTTCCGGATTTAACTTTGCATCAATTGCATAGTTAGAGTTAATTAAAACAGCGTCGCCTTCTTTATTGTTATACACTTGTGGCAATAAACCAGGCTCGATATCCGTTTTGAATTTTAGATTTTTCGGATTATCTGCAATATCTTTTGGAGTTGCTTTAACTGGATCTATTCCGTCTTTAATTTTTAAAATACCTTCTTTTTGTAAAATTGCTAAACCACGTCCATGGTCAGCAACTGAATTACTCATAATAATTGTCGCTCCGTCCGGAAGCTCTTTTAAGCTCTTATACTTTTGAGAGTACACACCAATTGGTTCTAAATGAATTTTTCCTGCTACTTCAAAGTCATATTTTTTATCTTTAATTTCTTTTTCTAAATACGGAATGTGCTGGAAGTAGTTTGCATCTAAATCCTTATCCGCTAACGATTTATTTGGTAATACGTAGTCTTGGAATTTTTTAATTTCTAACTCAATTCCTTTTTTCTCAAGTAACGGTTTTGCCTTTTCTAAAATAACAGCGTGCGGTACGTTAGAAGCACCCACAACAAGTTTCTTTTCATCTTTATCTTTCCCGCCACAAGCAGCTAACCCAAAAATTGAAGTTGAAATAAGTGCCGTAAGTAACAATTTTTTCATTTGAAGCATCCTCCCGTTTTTTATTATCGTTTATCTATTCGAGTCGTTAAACTATCACCAATCCACTGAATTAAAAATACAACTAGTAATACACAAATTGTCGCAACGATTGTTACATCGTTATTCCCTCTTTGGAATCCTTCTAAGTAAGCAAGTGTTCCAAGGCCACCAGCACCAACAACTCCTGCCATTGCTGTATAGCCTACTAAAGCAATTGTCGTAACCGTAATACCAGATACTAATGCTGGTAACGATTCTGGAATTAACACTTTCAAAATAATTGTGCTTGTTTTTGCTCCCATTGCTTTTGAAGCTTCAATTACACCTTTATCAATTTCGCGAAGTGCGATTTCAACCATTCTCGCGTAGAATGGTGCTGCTCCAATAATTAAAGCCGGCAAAGCTGCACTTGCTCCAAGAATTGTTCCAAGAAGAATCTTTGTGAATGGGATTAATAAAATAATTAAAATGATGAATGGTATAGAACGGAATATATTTACGAATGCTCCAATCACCGTATTAATTGATTTGTTTTCCCATAAATTATCTTTTGCTGTCATGAAGAGTAACAATCCTAAAATGAGTCCTAAAACAAATGTCGCAAGAGCTGCGATTGCCGTCATATATAACGTTTCACCAGTTGCTTCTAACATTTGATTCCAATCAACATTTGCAAGTAACTTATCCATGTGCAATCACCTCCAGCTCTACTTGATCTTGATGAATTCCTTCTATTGCTTGCTGGATCGCTGTTTCCTCACCATTTAAATGAACAACTAAACTACCGTAAGAACCGTTATTCGTTTGTGCGATATTTCCTTGCAAAATGCTAACTTCTATGTCACTGCGTTGCATCAATCGTTGAAGCACTGGTCTTTCTACAGCCTCACCGATAAACTGCAAACGAATTACTTTTCCATCTGGATATTTTTCAATTAAACTTTCAATCGTTTCATTTGTATCTTCAGAATCCGTTAACTGCTGTACAAATCGTTTCGTAATATCTTGCTTCGGATTACGGAATACATCAAGTACTGGACCTGTTTCTACAATCTTTCCTTTCTCCATTACCGCAACACGATTACAAATCTTTCGAATTACGTGCATCTCATGTGTAATGAGTACAATTGTTAAACCAAGGCGCTTATTAATGTCTGATAGTAAATCCAAAATTTGATCTGTCGTTTCCGGATCAAGAGCTGACGTTGCTTCGTCACATAAAAGCACTTGTGGATTATTAGCTAATGCTCTTGCAATCCCGACGCGTTGCTTTTGTCCCCCGCTCAGCTGAGATGGGTACGCGTCTCCTCTTCCTTCTAATCCAACAAGATGAATTAATTCATCAACACGTTTTCTTCTCTTCGCTTTATCAACACCTGCAATTTCAAGTGGAAACTCTATATTTTCACGTACTGTTCGTGACCAAAGTAAGTTGAAGTGCTGAAAAATCATTCCAATTTCTTGCCTTGCCTTACGAAGTTCGCTTCCTGTAATTGCTGAAATGACACGATTTGCAATTGTAATTTGACCAGAAGTTGGTTTCTCCAACTGATTGAACAATCTAATTAAAGAACTTTTTCCAGCGCCACTATATCCGATAACACCAAATATTTCACCTTTATCTATTTTTAAATTGGCATTATCTACAGCAGTGACATCACCGCTTTTTGCTTTATATATTTTCTTTACATTCTCTAATAGAATCATGGTGTATCACCCCTTTTTTAAATAAAAAGCGCAAGCGGCTCGTTTAGAACAAGAGGGCGTTTGAATCCCTGACGTAGAGGCGCTTTTTGCCTCATAGGAAGGGATGAAACGACCGACTGTTCTAGCCGCTGGAGCTAGATTTCATAAAGATTTTAGGTCGACTCCGCAATTTTTTATTTTTAATGCGTGTAGTCCACTGTTATCATTACTTTTATTATTTGAATGTCCTCCACATTCAAACAATAAAAAAACCTTTCTGCTTTAGAGAAGCAGAAAGGTTTTTATGCGTATATAACAACATTATCCCTCTCTCTCATCTCTCAAAGCATTTGCTTTGCAGGAATTGGCACCATTTCAACATAAGTTGACGGTTGCCGGGCTTCACAGGGCACAGTCCCTCCACCTCTCTTGATAAGAGAAATCAGATTCAATTTTCGTCTGATTTGAAATTTATGAAATTGTCTATATTTTATGACTTGAATTGTATCAATATACACTCACCATGTCAACAGAAATTTTCGCAAAAAATGAAACTTCAGAATTTTAAGCACCTACTGACATCGGTTTACATATATGAAACATCGATTCCACTAATAACATCGTTCGGTACGTTCCCGAATATTGTACACGTCCATCATTCATTAGCATTTGCAATCGTACATTTCCATTCACCAATTGTTCTATATCCTTTTCATCTAAGCAAATGATTTGTTCCGTTCCTCTTTCCTCATGTACCAACTCTATATAATCTCTTGAAATTTGTAACGAACAACTTTCATCTCCAAAGCGAAAATTAACAGTTTTTTCTTCTTGTCTTAAAAGCGGTTCTAAATGATATTGACCATTAGCGTAATTTACAAATGATTGAAGCAAAGAATATAATCTCACCCTAAATCACATCCTTCATATCACTTTCTATTACATACCATTCCCTCTCACTAAAGAGCAATCCTGTTATTTTCGCTCGACAAATACTGTATCCATCCTGCATCTCGACATATTTCCCAAGAAATATGTCGAGGCGGCAAAATTTTTGCCGCCTACTTTAATTCCGTATATAAATATTCAACCGAATGAAATGCGTATATCTTCTTCATCAGTGTCCCATTTTCAAAAACAAGTAAACAAGGTACACTTTCAATCCCATACTCTTTTGCTAAATGCGGAGCATAATTTAAATCTAACATCCCAATTTTCAAATCTTCAATTGTCATCTCAACCACTGTTAACATCTTTTTTGCTAATTGGCATGTTCCACACATTGGAGTATATACATATAATACTGTTTTTTCTTCGTTCTCTATTAGGGCTGTAGCTTCGGCTCCTGTCCAATCAATCACTTCTATCATTCCTTACCGTAAATATTCTGTATAAACGTCAATGTCGGCTCCCCATAATACATTTGCTAAGTGTGTAGATGGCGCAGTTGCCACTTCTCGGTACGAGCGATCAATATAGATATGCTCGGCTTGCGGGAATTCTTTTCGAAATTGTTTCCTTAACTTTTCTCCAGCATCATCAGCATCCACTAGCACATACACTTCCTTATCAAAAAACTGATCAACGAGCTCATCCATTTTCGACAAACCAATTGTACCATTTGTACAAACAATTTCCACCGGTTCACGAATAATAGATTCAATCTTTCTTCTATCTGATGTACCTTCTACAATAATGACTTTTTCTACATAAATCATATGTCATCACCCGATCACCATATACTATACAACCTTGAACTTAGTATATAGTATATTCGTTATTTTCATGTTGTTTCCTGTTTATTTTTGCAAAAGAAAAGCGCAAGCGGCTCGTTTAGATTGTGAAGACTTATGAAACCTTACCAAAAAACAGTTTTTCTCATAATAGCTTATTTATTTACATATAACTTGAATTTCATTATTTCACAAAAAATAAAAAAGGACAGCACAAAGGCTGTCCTTTAGTCGACTATAATTAGTCTTGGTTTGTCATTTCTGCATATTTTTCTGCAGTTAATAACTTCTCAACTTGGCTTGCATCAGAAAGTTCAACTTTAACCATCCATGCACCCTCGTATGGAGATTCGTTAACAAGTTCTGGTTGGTCACTTAATTCTTCGTTTACTGCTACAACTTTACCGCTTACAGGTGCGTATAACTCAGAAACTGTTTTAACAGATTCTACGCTTCCGAATGGCTCGTTAGCTTCGATTGTTGCACCTACTTCAGGAAGTTCAACGAATACGATATCGCCTAGCTCACCTTGTGCAAAGTGAGTGATACCGATAACAACTTCATTACCTTCAGTTTTTACCCATTCGTGTTCTTCAGAGTAACGTAAATTATTTGGAATGCTCATGACTGTACCTCCAGTGAATGTATTAATTATGTAAAAATACCTTATTGGTACTTTTTCCACACACTTTCAAACTGCTCTTCATTAAAACCAAGTGTTACATTCGTTCCATCTGTTACAATTGGACGTTTAATCAACATGCCATCAGATGCTAAAAGCTCATACATTTCGTCTTCGCTTGCATCTTTCAACTTATCTTTTAGACCAAGTTCACGGTAACGCATTCCACTTGTATTAAAGAATTTTTTTAATGGTAATTCACTTTTTTCATGTAAATTACGTAAATCTTCTTTTGATGGTGGATTTTCAACAATATGAATCATCTCATATGCTACATCGTTTGCCTCAAACCATTTCTTTGCCTTTTGACATGTGCCACACTTTGGATATGAATAAAATGTTACTGTCATAAATTCACCTACTTTTTTACTAACCTTTACCTTTATCATATAGAAAACGTTTTATTATTTCAAACCATTATTCGCTAAACTTTTACTTATTTCGTGATAATTTTTAATAATCCTGCGAATTTTTCTTATTTTTCCGCCATTTGTTAAGAAAAAAATAAATATATAAATTTTTTAGATTCTGCACCAAACATATATCTTAAACAAGCGTTTGATTAATTCTCCATTTTCTTTCTTAACCTTTGAACTACTGGAGTTTCTTTCTACCGAACATACAGCTTAAACAAACGTTTGATTAATTCTCTATTTTTCTTTGTTAACCCTTGAGTTACATCGGTTTCTTCCTACCGAACATACAGCTTAAACAAACGTTTGATTAAAAAAATAAGAAGCCTCTTTTGTAGGCTCCTTCATTATCTATTTAAATAATCTGCAATTGTTTGAAATACGACGATATACATATTATGAATACTTTCTTCTGTATTTCCACCATTCGATAAACCAATTGCCCATTGTTGTCCTTCACCACTTCCGATATTCGCAAACCCTTGCGTATACATAGCATTTACATCTTTTCGGGCACTGTTATACTCTATCCCTTTTGTAATAAAAATCGAATATGATTTATCTTGTAAACCGATAAAAAACACTGGTTTCTTTAGTGATGAAAATACATTTTTATATTGCTCTGTTGAGGCTTCTTGAAAGTGATCTTTCATTATTAGAAAACCATCTACTTCCTTAGATTTCTTTTCCAGTTCCTCTAACTTCATTTCCTCAAACTTTATATTCCTAAACGTATCTTTCGGCTTTTCTCCAACAACTCCAATTACGAGTGCTCTTCCGTTATATTCTAATTTTTCTCCTTCGTTATTCTTTGCACACCCAGCACCTACTAGGCATAACAATATAAAAACTAAAAAATATGATAAACGCTTCATTTAGCACCCTCACCCTTCTTTTTAGTCAAGTGACAAAAACGTAAGGTTAATTCAAGAAAATGTAAGTAAAATCGATAGCCCAATTCACGTTTCTATATTATAATCAATTGAATTTACTTACATTACTAAACATAGGAGATCAACATGAAGAAATTTAAACTTTCATCTTTTCTTCCGTTAAGTTATATACTTCTACTCGTACTCGTAAGTCCCCTTTACGACGTATTAAATAAATCGACTGTTCACGCAGTAGACGTTACAACTGTAGTAGATGATTGGATTCCATTTGTAAAAGCATTTATTATTCCTTATTTACTTTGGTTTCCATACTTATACGGCGCACTTATTTATTACTGTTTTGCTGACCGAAAGCAATATTATGTTACTTTAAGTAGTGTTATTTTTGGAAAGCTTGCTTGTTTTTCTATTTATTATTTTTGGCAAACAACTGTACCGCGTCCGACTGTCGTTGGAACAGATGTATTTTCTGAACTAGTTCGCTATATTTATAGTATCGATCAACCGGTAAACTGTTTCCCTAGCATTCACGTTCTTACTACATTTGTAATTATGTTAGCTGCCTTTAAGCGTAGAGAACAACATGCTTTTGAATATTACATCCTTACTTTCTTCGGTACACTTATTATTTTATCAACGCTATTTACGAAGCAGCATGCCTTTTTAGATGCCGTTTCTGGAATGACACTTGCAAGCATACTATACTTCGGAGTTCAGCTCTTATTAGCAAAAGAACCAATAAAAGTTCCAGTAAAACAAAATCATAAAATGTAACATAAAAAAGCAGACTGTGGCTCAGTCTGCTTTTATCTATTATTAAGGAGATTTTCAATTTAAGATTGCGGTACAGTCATATCACCAGAATGAATACGACCTGCTTTTTTAAGAGCAATGTAAAGTATATAAGAAACAGCTACTGGAATGACGATATAAGTAATTACCATCGCCGGGAGAACTTCCCATCCTTGGCTGGAAATTAAATTAATTGGTGCGATAAGAGAACTTAATCCAAGACCTGCAATTTCCTTTCCTGCTTCCAGTTGGAAAATTAATGCTGATACTGGACCGACTATAGCACTGGCGACGACAGTTGGGACGAGAATCATTGGATTTTTAGTGATATTTGGTAACTGTACTTTCGGAGTACAAAGTGCTTGAGCTAATATGCCACCTAAATTGTTTTCTTTTGCTGAGATGACAGAGAATCCGATAAACTGAGCAACGCATCCAGCAAGAGCAGCACCACCTGCAACACCGTCTAAGCTAAGTGCAATTGCTAACGCAGCTGATGAAGCTGGAGAGATAAGTAATAGTCCCCAAACTACTGCAATGACGATAGAAGCGATGAATGGGCTACCAGCTGAGCTATCTTTAATAAACGCTCCAACTGCATTTAAAACAGGAGTAATATTATGAGATAACCAAATGCCTACTAAACCAGAACCTAATATGGCCGCAAATGGAACGAGCATCATATCTAACGCAGTTTTTCCGCTTAAACGTTTACCAATATATACAGCTAAAGTTGCTGTTAATAATGCACCGATTGGCTCACCTGTTTTAATAATTAGACCAGCTTCAGTAATCGAAATGGATCCGGCACCAATCGCTCCGGCTACCATCGCCGAGAAGATTACAAGACCGTTTGCACCGAGCATAAAAGCAATTCCAGCACCAATTGCCGGTGCCATTAGTGATTTTGCAACAACTCCGATTGTAATAAGTAATGGTATATCAACAATTCTTCCTATATTTTCGATCAGTAAACCAATTCCGAGGGATACGAAAATACCTTGTGCGATTCCAGCAGATGCTTTAAATACACGAGACATTATATATTCCTTCATTTGTTTCACCTTCTCCTATAAGTTAGTAACCAATTGTTTTCATATAATCACGTAAAATATCGTTTGATTTTGCGAATCGAGATTCTTCATCCTCTGTTAAATTGAGTTCTACAACTTCTCTTATACCGTCTCTAGTAATAATAGCTGGTACTCCTGTACAAATATCATATTCACCGTACTCACCATCTAAAATGGCTGATACAGCAATGACACGGTGATCATCATTAAAGATTGAACTCGCAATATATGCTAGAGAATTTCCAATCCCGTAATAAGTAGTTCCTTTACGTTTATAAATTTCCCAGCCAGCTTTTGCAGTCTTCTCAACAATTTCATCTAAATCTATTTCACCAAATCGTTCTTTTTGTTCTTCTAAAATTTGCAGAATTGGCTTTCCACCAACAGTTACATGAGACCAAGCAACCATTTGAGAATCACCATGTTCTCCTAATGAATACCCATGAATACTACGAGGATCTACATGTAGCATTTCAGATAAAATTGTTCTTAAGCGAGAAGAATCTAGTGATGTACCAGTACCGATTACGCGATTTCTAGGTAATCCAGATAATTTCCACACTTGATATGTAATAATATCAACTGGGTTCGATGCAAGTAAGAAAATACCATCAAATCCACTTGCCATTACACCACCAACAACACTTTCCATAATCTTCGCACTCGCTCCTAAAGTATCTAAGCGACTTTGTCCAGGTTTTGGTGCTGGCCCTGCTGTAATAATGACAATGTCCATATCTTTGCAGTCTTCATAGCTTCCTGCATATACTTTTGTTCTTGTATTTGTAAAGTTAATGCAATGTGATAAATCCATTGCTTCCCCAACTGCACGTTCATGATTTATATCAATTAATAATAGTTCTTCGCAAATCCCTTGATTTACAATGGAATACGCACAACTGGATCCAACTAATCCAGTACCGATAATTGCAATTTTTCTTGTATGTCTTTTCATAGCAATCTCTCCTAATTGATCATATAATCTATTTCTTTTGTTCTTTACATTCTTAATTATAGAGGTTCCCACGATAGAAACCATGGATACTTTGTGAAATGTTGAACAAAGTTTTTGTCCTTTTTGTGAATTGTCATATTCCATTTTCGTCATATTTGTTACAACTGGAAAAATATTTATTATGTATTTATTGACATATACAAAAAGAAAACGAGCGAATAAATTCGCTCGTTTTCTTTTTCCTGTTATTCCGCACTTAATTGGCTTTTTAATTGCTGTACAATCATCGGATTAGCAGGTGCTGCCGGTTTGTAATAACTCTTTTGCTTTGCGTACTCATACATATTACGTTGGCGCGCCTCGTCTTGATTACGAATTTGAATTAACGTTTGATGTAACTGTTCATTATCAGACTGAGCAATATAATTTGCATAGCTTGTTAAACTTGCATTTAATCCTGCTAAATAATCATTTACCATATCTTTTTCATTCATTTTCCGCTTCCTCCTATCCTAGGAAAGTCATTAATTGCTGTTTCGTATTTCGTGCATCTTGCGCATCTTTTTGTAGCATTTGTTTCAGTTGTGGATCTGTACACGTCTGTGCATACTGCTCCAACTTGTTAATAATTGTTGCGTGTCCACCAATTAAATGACGTAAGTTTTCTACTTCAAGCTCTGTTAAGTTTTGCATATAACATACCCGCCTTTCTTTGTTCATTCATCATTAGTATTTGGTTCTTTTTGGATTGTATTCATCAACTTTTCCCACATATAAAAAAATAAAAGATGAATAGCTAAGCCATTCATCTTTTATACTGGTTATGTATTTATTTTTATAGAGATACAATCATACTTATACTCACAAGTAAGTTCCATATAATGTGTAAAATAATACTAGGTATAATAGATTGCGTCTTTTTGTATAACATAGCAAATACAATCCCCATAATCATTGCCGTAACCGGAAAACCACCATGAAGAATCCCAAAGATGAAGGAAGAAATAATGATACCAACTAGAAAACTATATTTCTTTTCAAAAAATCGATACAAAATACCTCTATATAAAATTTCTTCTTTAATTGGTGTAATTATAGCAACACTTAACACATATATAATACTTTGTAGACTATTTTGAAGTCCTAAGCTCCCTAATTGATCTCGCTGCTGCCCTGCACTTTCAAAGCTAAACAACTCTAACATTACATACTGAGTTAATGCAATGATGATAAAACCTATTAATAAATACAAGTAGGTTTTCCCATTTTTTAAAACAGATACATCCCATATGTTCTTAATAAAATGAAGCACTGGTTTATAAGCAAATAAAACAATAGTAACAACAGCTGCATCAAATAGAAGTAAATAATATCCCTCTAAATTAGCACGTAATACCTCTTCTCCAAAAATTCCGAGGGCTAAAGCAAGGAATAATCCCCCTAAGAGTGAGAACCCTAGAATGCTTGCAATCGTTACAACTAGATTTTTATATGTTATGTTATCTACTTCTCTTTCTGCATTATACGCGTCTAATACTGTTTTTCTCATACTATTCCTCCATTTGTTTTCATTACCTTAACAAAAATCCTTTAATACAAATATATAGATAATATAACAATTTTTTCAAAAAGAATAATATGCAATTTTACATATTATGAAAACTTTATATTTTATAGTTTTAGGAATAGAATTGCTATGCAATAATTATTATATGAAATTTTAAAAAATACTTCCTATCCACTATAACCCTCGCATCATATAAAACTTATTAGTTAAAGGAGCAATGAACATGAAAACACATGACTTCCTTACAGAAATCCAGAAGGGCTCTGAGCCTAGTCCATATCAAGATCCTATTGCTTTTATTTTCGTTTGCCTTTCCGTAGTCATATACACATTTTTCAAACCTGTAAAATAATATCATGTAATGAGAAAAAGCCTACCGCTCTTTTCGAATTATATGCACTAAAAAACCTTAGAATCACTTCTAAGGTTTTTGTTTGCCTCGCTTCTTATTCACGTAACCCTTTAATAAACGTTTCCAACAATACATGTAGACTTATATCTAAATCTAACGGCAAACCAAATCCGCCCTGTTGTTCAATCGAAGCAAATCCATGACAAATACTTCTGAATCCGCGTGTCGCATGAAGTGCATTCTCTCCTTCTAAGCCATACTGTTGTAAAACCTGAAGACAAAGCTTTACAATTCCGTCACCTGCTTTTCTTACTTCTTCATCTCGTAAAAAAGTTGCTTCATATAGTCCAGAATGTTTTCGGACAAATGCTACATACGCTTCTCCTAAAGCATGAATTGCTTCATCCATCCGTTTATCCTCGGCAGCTTCTTCCAGTCTGTTATGCAGCTTTTTGATTCCGTAAATGCCAAGATTTTTCCGTACATCTTGTAACCCTTTTACATGATTATATAGTGAGGGCGAACGTACCCCTAACGTTTGCGCTAATGAAGCTAACGTTACTTCTTGTACTCCATTTGCATCTGCAATTTCTGCTGCTGTTTCTACAATTTTTTGTAATGTAAGTCCGATTCTCGGTGACATCAATTAACCCTCTTTTCTACTTTCTATATTCCGCTTCGCTTCTTTAATAGCAAGCTCTATGAAAGCCACTGGATCGTTTATCATTTTTCCATGTCCTGCCGCAAGCAAGGAAGGCTCATATTCTCTTAACTTCTCTGCACTTTGTAATGATATTTCTTTGCTCCACGTTGCCATCGCCGGAAACGGAAACCAAAATTTCATTTGTCCTGAAACAGCCATACCTCCTCTTGTTTGGAATGCATCTCCGACAATCAGAGCTTTATTTCTTACATCAAGAAACGACATGGAGCCTGGCGTATGTCCCGGTGTCATAATCGCAAGAAGCGATCCAACTCGGTCGCCATCTTCTAATAAAATATCAGGTACCGTTTTTATCTTTTTAGGTACACCGCCTTTTATTGGCGTATTCGGTTCATCCTTTTGTAACGTCGTATCTCCTTCTAACAGCTTTCCGTCCCGCTTAGAAATATAGACTGGAACATGAGGAAGTACTTCTTTTAATGCGTCTAATGCACCGATGTGATCATCATGCGCATGTGTTAATACAATCTTAGTAATTGGTTTTCCTATTTTCTCAGCCGCCTGTAAAATACCTTTTGCGCTATATGGCAAAGCCGCATCAATTAAAGTTAAACCAGCTTCTTCCTCCACAAAGTAACAATTCACAGGAAACACTCTTGGCAAAAATGACAATTGATATACCGTTTTTTCATGTATCATCCTCATAGTCCCATCTCCCTTTTCACGAAAACTAATACCATTAGTTTTATTATACTAATGGTATTAGTTTTATGTCACTAAAAAATTTTTTTTCAAAAAAAGAACAGTAGCCGTATAAACGACTACTGTTCTTTAAAGATATTAAACTGTGTAACGCTCATCTTCTAAAATTTTCGCAGCGATTTCACGTTTCTTCGGAATTACGTTAAGTGGTGTGTGGCGAGTTAATTTACGTAATGATGATAACATCATGCGCAGCATGTCGCCGTTTTCAACTGCGATAAGTGTTTCTTTCGCATCTGCTTCGATTTCGTTAAATGCTTCTTGGCAGAATACTTCAGTGTATAACACTTTTTGTTTATTCTTTTCAAGACCAGTTGTTTTGATTGCTTTTTCTGTACGAAGAACAGCTGATTCCATTGCGTATAGATTGCTTACGATGTCAGCGATATTCACAAGAATTTCTTGCTCTTTATCTAATGCTTTACCATATTTTTGAGCCGCTAATCCAGCTACCATTAAGCCGATTTTCTTCGCATTAGTTACTAAATACTTTTGAAGTGCTAATGGCTCATCGCCTACTTCTTCTGGCATCATCATCATTAACTCTTCTTGTAATTTTTGTGCTTTTTGAAGAAGTGGTAATTCACCTTTCATCGCTTTACGTAAGAACGTACCTGGTACGATTAGGCGGTTAATTTCGTTCGTTCCTTCGAAAATACGGTTAATACGAGAATCACGGTACATTCTTTCAATCTCGTACTCTGCCATGAATCCGTAACCACCGTGAATTTGAACACCTTCATCTACTGTATAGTCTAATACTTCAGAACCGAATACTTTGTTTAAAGAGCACTCGATTGCATATTCAGCGATAGAAGCTGCTACTGCTTTACCGTCTTTTACTTCTTCTTCAGATAATGTGCTCATGCGGCTTTCGAATAAACCTACTGTACGATATACAGAGCTTTCAGCTGCATATGTTTTTGCTGCCATATTCGCAAGTTTCTCTTGAATTAATGGGAAGCGAGCGATTGGTTGTTTGAACTGTTGACGTTGGTTTGCATATTGTGCTGAAATTTCTACTGCACGTTTCGCAGATCCAACTGTACCAACACCTAATTTATAACGACCGATATTTAAAATGTTGAATGCGATAATATGACCTTTACCGATTTCACCAAGTAAGTTTTCTTTCGGTACTAACGCATCTTCTAAAATTAACGTACGCGTTGAAGAACATTTAATACCCATTTTCTTTTCTTCTGGGCTTGTAGATACGCCAGCGTAGTCTTTCTCTACGATAAATGCTGAGAAGTGCTCTCCATCGATTTTTGCATATACAACGAATACGTCAGCGAATGCAGAGTTTGTAATCCACTGTTTTTCACCATTTAATACGTAATGTGTACCTTCTGCATTTAAACGTGCAGTTGTTTTTGCACCTAATGCGTCAGATCCTGAACCTGGCTCTGTTAATGCGTATGCAGCTAATTTTTCACCAGTTGCAAGTAATGGTAAATACTTTTTCTTTTGCTCTTCGTTACCGAATAATACGATTGGTAAAGATCCGATACCTACGTGAGCACCGTGAGTAATTGCAAAGCCACCAGCGCGAGAGAATTTCTCTGCGATTAACGCTGAGCTTACTTTATCAAGACCAATTCCGCCGTACTCTTCTGGTACGTCAGCGCCTAATAAACCAAGTTCCCCAGCTTCTTTTAAAAGACGAACTGAACGATCAAATTCATGTTGCTCTAAATATTCAAGCTCTGGAAGAACTTCATTTACGATAAAGTCCTCTGTCGTTTTTGCAATCATTTTATGCTCAGATGAAAAATCTTCTGGCGTAAACACTTGATCAATCGTAATCTCATCAACTAAAAAGCTACCGCCTTTAACCGCATTTCCTACTGTTTTTTCCATGAAAATTTCCTCCTTCATATTTTCATGAGCAGCTTCTCTCTTTTTGAAAGAAGCTGGCTCTCCCTTTTTTTATAAACCTTTGTTGCTTCCATTCTTTGCTTTAGCGTCGTCTCGTTCTGAGCGAACCGCTTCCACTTTTTATAGTAATTCAAATACTCCCGCTGCTCCCATTCCGCCGCCGATACACATTGTTACGATACCGAATTGTTCGTTGCGGCGTTTCATTTCGTGAATAAGAGATAGTGTTAGTTTTGCCCCTGTACAGCCAAGTGGATGTCCAAGTGCGATTGCACCACCGTTTACGTTTACTTTTTCTTCATCTAAACCAAGTTCACGAATAACTTGAATTGATTGAGAAGCGAATGCTTCATTTAGTTCAAATAAGCCAATATCAGATAGCTCTAAGCCAGCTAGTTTTAGCGCTTTTGGAATTGCAGCGATTGGGCCGATTCCCATTACTTCTGGTGGCACGCCAGCTACTGCAAATGAACGGAATTTCGCAAGTGGCTTCATGCCATCGCTCACTGCTTTTTCGCGATCCATTAATAGTACAGATGCTGCACCGTCACTCATTTGTGAAGAGTTACCAGCTGTTACAGAACCGCGAACGTTAAATGCTGGACGTAATTTCCCTAAAATGTCTAGCGTCGTCTCTGCTCTTACACCTTCGTCTTGTGCGAAAGTGATTGTTTCTTCTTGCAGTTTATTGTTTGATCCAACCGAGCGTAACGTCACATCTACAGGTACTGTTTCATCAGCAAAGTTTCCTGCAGCTAATGCTTTCGCAGCACGTTGATGACTTCTTACTGCAAATGCATCTTGCTCTTCACGAGAAATTCCATATTTCACAGCAACTTGCTCTGCTGTATGTCCCATACCCATATAATATTCTGGAGCCGCTTCTACAAGGCGACTATTCGGACGAACAACGTGTCCCATCATTGGAACTAAACTCATTGATTCTGCTCCGCCTGATAATACAGCTTCAGAGTGACCAAGCATAATACGCTCTGCTCCGTAAGCGATACTTTGTAAACCTGAAGAACAGTAACGGTTAATCGTAATAGCTGGAACATCGTAAGAAAGTCCTGCTAATCCGCCGATATTACGAGCCATATTTAAACCTTGCTCTGCTTCTGGCATCGCACAACCGAAAATTAAATCATCGATTGGTCCTTCATAATTCGCACGCTTTAACGTTTCCTTTACTACTAACGCCCCTAGATCGTCAGGACGAACTGTTTTTAATGAACCCCTCTTTGCCTTTCCAATTGGTGTTCTTGCTCCCGCAACAATGACAGCTTCTCTCATGAACGATATCTCCCCTCGTTATTAGTTACGTAATGGCTTTCCTTTTACAAGCATGTGCTGCATTCTTGCTTGTGATTTCATCTCACTTACTAAGCTAATAAATGCTTCACGTTCTACATCTAATAAATATTGCTCATCAACTTCTGTTCCGTACGGTACTTTTCCGCCCGCAATGACATATGCAAGTTTCTTCGCAATGTGAAGGTCATACTCTGAAATGTAACCAGATAAATGCATTGCTTCTGCACCAAGTGCAAGAGTTGCATATCCTGTTTCCCCAACAACTGGTATCTTTTTGCGGATTGGCGCTTTGTAACCAGCTTCATATAAAGCAAGTGCTTTCTGTTTCGCATCGTATAGTAAGTGATCACCATTCACACTAATACCATCTTTATCACCTAAGAAGTTATGAGAAACTGCTTCTTGTCCTGAAGTTGAAACTTTCGCCATTGCGACTGTTTCGAACACTTTATTTGCAACTTTTTGCAGATCAAACTCTACACCGTTTGCCATTTTGTTTAAGTGTTTAATGTATAGCTCTTTATTACCGCCTCCGCCAGGGATTAAGCCAACACCAACTTCTACTAAGCCCATATACGTTTCACTAGAAGCTTGAATGCTCGCTGCTGGTAAGCAAACTTCTGTACCTCCGCCAAGCGTCATACCATATGGTGCTGCTACAACTGGCTTAGAAGAGTACTTAATTTTCGTCATTGCATCTTGGAAGTTTTTCACAACTAACTCAATTTCAAAGTAGTTGTCGTCTTGTGCTTCCATTAAGATCATTGCTAGGTTCGCACCAACGCAGAAGTTCTTCGATTGGTTACCGATAACAAGACCTTTATAATTCTTTTCTACTTCATCAACAGCGTAGTTAATCATTTGCGTAATATCCATACCGATTGCATTGCTCTTCGAATGGAACTCTAAGCAAAGGATGCCGTCGCCTAAATCAATTAAGCTCGCTCCGCTATTTTTCTTTAATACACCATTTTTCGCTTTTAATTGCTTAAGAGAAATTGCTTTTTTATTACGCTCGATTAGCTTATATTCGCCATTATCGTAATAGTAGCTATCGCCGTTATCATGTTTATAGAAAGTAGTGAAACCTTTCTCTAACATTTCTTTCACCCAAGTAGGAACAACTACGCCGTTTTCTTCCATCTTTTGAACAGATTTTTCAACGCCGATTGCATCCCACACTTCAAATGGCCCTTGCTCCCATCCGAAGCCCCACTTCATCGCTTGATCAATTGCAACGATATCGTCAGCAATTTCTTTATGAAGTTTTGCAGAGTATAAAAGAGTTGGTGTAATGATGTTCCATAATAACTCTCCTGCACGGTCTTTTGCGTATACAAGCGCTTTCAATTTATTCGCTAATCCTTTTTCTTGTTTACTTAACTCTACGGATGCAGCTTTTAATTTTTTACGCGCTTCGTATTCCATCGTTTCAGGATTTAATTCTAAAATTTCTTTTCCTTGTTTTAAGAAGAAGCCTTGACCCGTTTTACTTCCAAGCCATTTTTTCTCCAGCATGTCATGCATGAAAGCTGGTACTTTAAATACATCACGCTCTTCTTCTTGCACATTTTCATATACGTTATTTGCAACGTGTACGAATGTATCTAAACCGACAACATCTAATGTGCGGAACGTTGCGCTCTTCGGACGACCAATAAGTGGGCCTGTTACAGAATCAACTTCCCCAATGCTATAGCCGCGTTTTACCATCTCTTGAAGAGTAACAAGTAAACCGTACGTACCGATGCGGTTTCCAATAAAGTTTGGTGTATCTTTTGCGATAACAACGCCTTTTCCAAGAACGTCTTCGCCAAATAGTTTCATGAAGCTTAATACTTGTGGATCTGTTTCTTTCGTCGGTATTACCTCTAGAAGTTTTAAATATCGTGGTGGGTTAAAAAAGTGTGTGCCTAAGAAGTGTTTCTGGAAGTCGTCTGAACGACCTTCTGCCATTTTTTTAACTGAAATACCTGACGTATTCGAGCTTACGATAGAACCCGGTTTACGAACCGCATCTACTTTTTCAAATAGTTTCTTTTTAATATCTAAGTTTTCAACTACTACTTCAATAATCCAATCTACATCAGCTAGACGCTCAAGGTCATCTTCTAAGTTACCTGCTTCAATCAGTGCTAAATTTCCTTTCACTGTCAGAGGAGCTGGTTTTTGCTTTAATAGTTTTTGCACAGCCGTATTACTAAAACGATTTCTCACACTTTTATGTTCTAATGTAAGTCCCTTCGCTTCTTCTTCTTTCGTAAGCGCAGGTGGTACAATATCAAGCAATAATGTCGGAATACCAATATTAGCTAAGTGTGCCGCAATTCCCGAACCCATTACGCCTGAACCTAGAACAGCAGCCTTTTTAATTTGGAACATCCAATTCTCCCCCTATTCTTGAATGAATGCTCATTCAATTTTTCGACATAAGTCGCAATCAATGAGTGAGCCTCTACTAATAAATATATGATACTGTTTAAATTTTCGCAATATATTTATTGATAAAATTTTCTGAAATAAATATTTTTCTTTTATTTGCCCATGCTATATATGTATTTTCTTCACTAAAATACACTTTCCCTTTTTATAATCTGACGAAACTGGAGGAATATATATGGCAAAACTTAAGAAGAACCCTTCAAAGGCTGGAATTAGTGCAGCTAGTGTAACTGGAAACGCAGGTCCGCATAACCACGGTGTTGAAAAAGGACGCCAAGGTAATAACCAACAATATAAAAAGCATAATATGGGCGAAAAATAACGCTATATTTTTGGGCAGAGAACGTGGCATAATGATTAATGGCTGCTTTTTCTGCCCAATTTATTTGTAACAAATGAGGGAATTATAATGAAACGAACAATAGTTATGATTGTAATGATTGCCACACTATTTACAGGGATGATTTTCTTCTCTTATGCACAAAGGCAACAAGCTGTAAGAGCTGATCAACCTAATATTACTGGGCAATATGGAGTTACAATCGATGCAGACACAGGTGAAGTTTTGTATGGAAAACGCGAAGACGAACGCTCTTATCCGGCTAGTATAGCCAAAATGATGACAACCCTTCTTTTACTAGAGAATGTAAAAGAGGATGAAGAAATTACAGTTACAGAAAACGCAATTAAAACAGAAAGTCAAAGTAAGAAAATTAAACTTCGTGCTGGGGAAAAGTTAAAACGTGATGAGGCATTAAAACTGATGCTTATCATTAGTGCAGATCCAATAGCTGAATCCATCGCAGAACATATTGCAGGATCAAAAAATGAATTTGTGAAAATGATGAATACTAGAGCGAAGGAACTCGGTACAAAGCATGCGACTTTCAAGAACGCAAGTGGTGCTGATGCACTTGGAAATAAAGTATCGCCATATGACATTGCTATTATTACGAAAGAAGCATTAAAGTATCCAGTTGTTTTAGAATATATGAATTCAACACGTACAACTCTACATACTTCAGAACGCTCTCCAAACATCGCAAACTACGGACGAGAAGAACTATATGACGATCCATATGCGATTGGAAGTAAAAGTGGTCTATCAGCACTTGGCAAATATACAGTCGTAACAGTGGATGAAAAAGACGGTAAACGCGTCATTAACGTCGTATTATCTTCTACTCGCGCGCAACTATATCCTGATACGAAGAAAATGGCACATTATGCATTTCAGCAATTAAAATAACCAAGGAGTATTTTCTCCTTGGTTATTTTTTAACCATACCTTTTAATACGAACGCAACGTTTGCTGGACGCTCTGCTAGACGGCGCATGAAATATCCATACCAATCGTTTCCATAAGGTACGTAAACACGCATTTTGTAACCTTCTTTTACTAGCTCAAGTTGACGCTCATTACGAATACCATATAACATTTGGAATTCAAATTGATTCCTTGGAATATTATGTTCTTCAGCAAGTTTTTTTGTATATTCAATAATCGCTTCGTCATGTGAAGCAATTGCAGTATAATTTCCATTTAATAAGTGCATTTTAATAATCTTTTTATAATTGTCATCTACATCTTTCTTGTCCGGGAACGCCACTTCTTCAGGTTCTTTATAAGCTCCTTTTACAAGACGTAAATTAGGTTTATAAGCATTTAAATCCTCAATATCTTTTTCTGTACGATATAGGTAAGCTTGAATAACAGTACCAATATTATCGTACTCAGATTTTAACTGTTTAAAGATATCAATTGTTTTACCACAGCGTGTATAGTCTTCCATATCAATTGTAACGAACACACCATTTTCTTTTGCAGCTTCTAAAATACGGCGCATATTGTTCATTACGATTTCATCAGAGATATCTAATCCCATAGAAGTCATCTTTAAAGAAAGCTGCGAATCAAGACCTTCTCTTCCAATTGCACGGATCGCTTCAATCGATTGGTTAGCCATTTCATTTGCTTCCGCTTCATTATCAACGAATTCACCTAAATAATCGATTGTTACACAAAGACCTTGCTTATTTAATTGTTGAATGGCAGCTGTCGCTAATTCAATCGTCTCCCCTGCGACGAAGCGACCTGCACCAAAGCGTAAACCGTACTTTTTAGCCAGTTTTGTTAGCGCTTTATTTTTAGATAAGAAAAGAAACGAATTTCGCATTAATTGTTCCATGTAATTCACCCCTATGACTGTAATTTATCTGTTTTTTACCCCTCTTCAAAATTATATCATTGTTTAAAATTATTGGATACAAATAATTATTTAGATAATTTATAAAATACTATAAAAACATTTAAAAACCTATATTTCTACTTATAAATATACCTGAAATATTTTTCGACATTTAGAAAAATGGAGTTTAATAGGTATAAAATAGGCATGTCGAAAATATTCGACATGCCTATAAAATCCTTTATATTCCATGTAAATTATATAAGGATATTAATACAGAAAACTTGCGATTATATTTACCTCAAGTTTTTTTATTGCTCATTTCGCTTCTCTTCATTCAGCCTTTTAATATCTGTAATTAACTGTACCATCTCTTCTTTCGCATCTGGATAAGTTTCATTCCAATGCTTTACTAAAGCTGGCATCGTCTTAGCTATGTAAGAATACAGTGCCCACTTCTGTACCTGTTCTTTTCTCTCTTCATTGCTCTCTCCAAGTAACAGCTCAGTATATTTCTCCAGTAAACCATCAAACTGCTCGTTAAACTTTTCACTCATTTTATTTACCTCCTATATGAAAAAAGCAGCGAAGATCGCTGCTTTTTCTTATAATTTTGATCGAACAGAGTTTAATTTTTTCTCCATTGTGCTTACTTTATCACGACGATCATCAATACGAATAGTTGTTGCAACACGCTGTGCACCTTTCGTATATGGAACTTCATGCATTTGTTGAATTACTTCTAGAATGACAGGAAGATCTCCTTCAATAATTGTATTCATCGGTGTTAATTGATACTTCACGCGATCCGCATTTTTCTCTAGCACCTTTTGTACTTCTGCTACATATTCACTAACACTTGGATTACCTGTTCCTACTGGAATAATCGATACATCAACAATTGCCATAGTAGTCTTCCTCCTATAATCGTTTCTTATATATCCATTGTCTATTTTACCGAAATCCTCATCATTTTACTAATATGTTACTCTTCCACTTTAAACTGCTCGACTAATCTTTCTAAATCTCTCATATGTTCTGTCAAACTTTCCATCGTGTGAGCTACCTTTTCTAAATGATTCACCTGTGATTCCGTTGCAGCATGTACCTCTTCAGAAACAGCTGCACTTTCTTGACTCGTACCAGCAATTGTATGCATTACCGCTGTAATTTCCCCTTGCTCATAACCTATGTTATGTACCTCTTCTACAATTTTTTCAACTGAAGTACTAATCGTATTTACAACTGACATAATTGTACGGAACTCCATTTCCGCCTCTGTCGTCACTTTATTTTGCACATCTGCAATGTCTTTCAATTTACTTACAACTTCTACAACCCTTTTTACTTCTAATTGTACATCACCAATCATCATTGTAATTTCTCCGGTTGCCTCTTTTGATTGTTCCGCTAATTTCCGAACCTCTTCAGCAACAACCGCAAATCCCTTACCTTGCTCACCTGCACGGGCAGCTTCAATCGATGCATTTAAAGCAAGTAAATTTGTTTGATCCGAAATACCTTTTATAAGCTCAACAACATTTTGAATCGATCCAACTCTTTGTTCTAACTTATCCGATGCTTCTTCTGTATGAACAACAATCGAAGATGATTGTCCCCTCGTACGGATTAAATTCCTCATTGTATTTAATCCTTGCTTAGATGCCTCTTCCGCTTTGCCAGCCACTCCTTTTATTTCACCAACGGAGCTATTCATTTGTTCTACTGACTCCGCCATATTCTCGAGCTGAGCTGAAACTTCATCCACACTATTCGCAAGAGTAGAAGCTCCTCCGCTCACATCATCCATCGCTCCTGAAACTTCTCTACTAGCCGCTACTGTTTCGTTCGTTAAATAATGTAAACTATTCGTTGATTGTTGCACCGTTGATACGCTGTTTTTAATTTTACTTACCATTTCATTCATTTGTTCAACCATATCATTAAAGTGCTTCGTCAACTCTCCAACTTCATCTTTACTTGTCACTTTCATTCGCAGCGTTAAATCGCCTTCTGCTACTTTTTGCACGTGATTCTTTAATAGTTGCAGTGGTCTTGCTAATCTTCTTGAGAACAAGTAGGAAGCTACGATTCCAACTAATAAACTAATACATGCCATTATAATAACTGTATTTCTCGTACTATTTAATAGCCCATCGATCGTTTCTTTCGGATAAAAGATTCCTATCGTCCATTTCATCGTATCAAATGATTGACTGTAAACAACTACATCTTCACCTTTTATTGTAGTGACCGCATATTTTGTTCCCTCTTTATTTAAGCTCTTTATAAGCGGCTCTTTAGAAACATCTTTCCCTATCTTTTCTGGATAAACAAGAGCCATATTTTTATCATTTATAATAAACATTTCTCCGTCATTATTGTATTGAATATTGTGAAGCAACTTCTGAATCGTCCCAAGCGATACATCCATCGCAACAACGCCTAATACAGATCCATCTTGAGCTGTAATTGCTTTAGAAACACCTACACTTAACTTTCCTGTTGCAATTTCATAAGAAGGTTGTCCCCAATGGACCTTTTTTACATCAGCCTCTGAATCTTTATACCATGGTCTTGTCGTTGGATCATATCCTTCTGGCACTTGCCCACCTTCAGCAAGATTGGCACTTAATGTTTTTTTATCTTTCGTACCAATATATAAATCTAAAATACCAGGATGATTCTTTTTATACTCCGCAAACTCTTTCGTTAAAAACGCTTCCTCTTCTGGAGTAACCCCACCTTGAAGTATATTACGAATCATCTCACTGTTCGCGTAATACCCCATATCTTCATCCGTTCTTTGAACAAATGTCGTAAGTTGCTCTGTCACAAGATCCATCGCATTTTGAGAATACTCGTCTAAGGAACGCACTTCCTTTTCTTTCTGTAATTGATACACAGCTGTACCCAATATTACGAACATCATAGAAATAAGAACTGAAAACACTACCGCAATTTTTAAACGTAAACTTCTTAACATTTCCCCCAAAGCATCCCCTTCGCATTAAATTAAAATCTTATTAATCATTATATTAAGTATAATAGATAAAATTAAAAAATTGAAATTAATTCTCACCTTAATACAATTAGAAAACGGACTACCACTTGTGCAAAAACAAATAGTTCATTATCCTTAAAATATAATCTCATTCGTTCGGAGGGAACTATGTTACAAAAATTCGGTTTCTCACAATATGAAAGCCAAGCTTATGAAGTTGTCGTATCAAGCAATGAACCATTAGATGCTACAACAATTGTGAAGCATTCAGGTGTTCCAAAAGCAAAAATATATGAAGTACTAGCACGCCTAATCGATAAAGGAATGGTAATGGATTCTGTTTCAGAAAAGAAAAAATTGTATACAGCATTACCACTAAAACTAGCAATTGAAAAATTAACGACAGAATTCCAATCAAATATTAAAGAACTAGAAACAAACATATCAAAAAAATCATTTACAGATGACCGTGTGTGGAGCTTAAAAATGCAATCTTCTATTCGAGTTCAAAGTAAAGAACTCATTGAAAGTGCACAAGAATCAATCCGTATTTCAGCTTGGAATGATACTCTTTTAGAATATCTCCCTTTACTAGAACAAAAAGCAAAACAAGGTGTTCAAATTGAATCTCTTATTGTTGGAGAAGTAGAAACAGACTTAGAAAACATGCATTTTCTAATCCCAGCTGAAGAACCTAATGCATTAGAGCGCTACTTGCTACTTATCGTTGACGATCGTGAAATTTTATTTGCTGGCGTAGAACAAGAGTCATGGCAAGCGATGAAAACAATGTCACAACCTTTCGTAAAGTTCTTTACAGAATTTTTCTATCACGACGTTGCACTTGCAAAGATCACCCAGAAGCACCACGATCTCTTTATGGAAGATGAGGAAATTAAGAGTTTGTTGATGAAATTGAGGTACTAATTAAATAATAAAAAGGAGTCTAATTTTTCACTTAGACTCCTTTTCGTTTTGTTCCTTTATCTCTATCAACAGCTCAATGATTTTTTCATTTTGCTCTACTTGCTTCTCTGAATTTTGATAGATGAAACGAACCCATCTAAGTGCAAGAATAATAAGAAACAACGGAAGCATTGAAATTAGAAGACCAATAATTGAAAAATTCGTATACATATACCTCACCTCGCTATATACCCTTTTCTCCATTTACCTACTAAAACCTGCAATTTTTTACAAATAAAAAAGAACCTATCAAACGATAGATTCTTCTTTCACGAACTGAGTAGAGCGTCCTCTCATAATCGAGAAAATCGCGCAAAGCAGTGCTAATATAATAAAGCCACCGCCTACCCAAGCATTATATATAACAGATGATTTTTCAATAACAACTCCGCCTACTGTTGAACCAAGTGCAATTCCTAAATGAAGCGCAGAGTTATTTAAACCTTGCTGAATACCAGCTGATTCCGGTGCAATTTCAATTAAATAATTTTGCTGTGCTGGTGAAATCGCCCAGCTCAGCATACTCCAAAGTCCCATCATAATGATGAAGAGCGGGAATGAGAATGTCATTAATGGCAGTATGAAGATTGCACACGCAAATACGATAATGATAGAAATAATACTTTTCTTCGATCCCCATTTATCAGCAAGCCAGCCACCGAATCCGCCGCCGATTACTGCTGCGATTCCGAAAATAAAGTAAAACACACTAATCCAGTTTGCATCAACATGCATGACATCTTTTAAAAACGGTGTTAAATATGCATACAATGTTAAATGCCCCGTTAAAAACAAAAATGATGTTAACTGTGCACTTACAATTTTTTTATCTTTTAAAGTAGCAAGTTGTTCTTTTATTGATAATACCGATGTCGGTGGTACTTTCGTTAAAAACAATGAAATACAAGCTATTGCCATAACTGTTAACACAGAAATTAATACAAATGGTGCACGCCATCCGTATGCATTTCCGAGTACAAGACCGAGCGGTACTCCAAGTACAAGTGATCCACTAATTCCCATAAAAATGATTCCAATTGCACGCGCACGAAAATGCGGTTCTACTACACTAGACGCAAGTGTTACAGATAGTGCAATAATTAATGAACCACTCGCCGCACAAATAACCCTTGAGAACATTAGCATTCCGTAATTCACACTAAACGCGGAAATAATATTTCCGATTAAGAAAATCGATAATGCTCCAACATACAATGTTTTTCTTTCAAACTTCCCTGTCACAGCTAATAAAACTGGACCTGACAAAGCAAATACTACCGAAAATATTGTTATAAGCTGACCAGCTGCGCTAATAGATACTCCTAAATCATTGGCAACTAAATCGAGCGTTCCTCCTATAATTAACTCAACCGTTCCGACTACGAAAGCCGCGATAGCTAAAATATAAACACGAAAATTCAAGTCTTTCCCCACGCTTTCTATTTTGGTTACTACGATTATAGTAACCAAAATAGAAAGTGGACGCAAGTATAATTTTTTTACAGTAAAAAAGGTAGGCGTATTATACGCCTACCCTTCCATCATTCTGTTTCTTTCTTCTTATTTAAATACCAATACACCGGCAGTCCAGTAAAGACAATTCCAATTGATAAGAAACAACTTACTGGATCGTTAATAATCGCACTACCGATTACAAAGAACGAACCTAAAATCGCTACGATTGGTACGATTGGGAATAACGGTACACTATATGCACGCTCTTTATTCTTATTACGTTTTCTTAAGATGAAGACACCAATAAACGTCATTACGTAGAAAATATAAATAATGAATACGGAAATCTCAGATAGCTTATTTGGATCACTAATAATCATTAAAATAATTCCTAAAATGATTTCAACAGTAATCGCATTTGCTGGTGTTTTAAATCTCGGACTTTCCTTTGCAATAAACTTAGAAAATGGAAGTTGTCCACGCTCTGCCATAGACATTGGAATACGTGGGAATGTTAAAATCTTTCCATTTAAACAACCGAAAATAGAAACGATAATACCGATACTAATAATTTTCCCACCATATTCTCCAAGTAACATGCCTGCAGCTGTCGCTGTTGCATTTTCTCCAAGGTCTACAATTTTCGCTGCTGGTAATACATTTAATAACGCCAAGTTAATTAATACGTAAGCAGCCGTTACGATTAAAATCCCTACTGTCATTGCTTTCGGTAATAACTTTGTTGGATTCTTCATTTCTCCACCAATCGAAGCAAGTAAAATCCAGCCGTCATAAGCAAATAACGTTGCTAAAATTGCCATACCGATACTTTGATTTTCCGATATCGGCACAACTACGTTAAAGATATCGCTATTCCCTTTCCAGAAACCTAGCACAACAATTAACACAATCGGAATCATCTTCCCAATTGTCGTGATTGTTTGAACGATACCTCCGTATTTTGTTCCCATACTATTTACAACGCCAAGGAACACAACCGTTCCAATTGCGATTGGTAAATTCCACACTTTATCTAAATAGAAAAAATTAATCATTAAAGAACTAAAGTATAAACCTAATGTTCCGATAATAGCAGGTCCATAAACAATTGTTTGCATCCAACCTGATAAATATCCCCAAAAACTTCCGTAAATCTCCTCTAAATACGTATACAACCCACCATTTTTCGGGATTTGCGCTCCAATTTCAGCTACTGTTAAACCACTTGCTAGCGTCAACAGACCACCAATTACCCAAGCAAGAATGGCCATATTAGAACTCCCCGAGTAATCTAATACGCTCCCTGGTTTCATAAACACACCAGATCCAATAATCGTTCCTACTACGATAGAAAGTGCTACTGTTAAACCAATTTTGTTCTTCTCATCATGATGCATGCTGCGTATCCTCCTTCCAATCCTAGTGTGATGCAAAAATGAAATAAAAAAACACTCCTCCCTAAAAAAGGGACGAGTGTTGTATTCGTGGTTCCACCCTTGTTTCAATTCGTAAAGTAACACACTTCACCAATTTCTCAAGTCTAAATAACGGTTTTTGCCGGCAAGCAATTACTAGATGCTCGTTCACTGCTGCAGTTCAGAGGTGGTAATCCATTTTTCCGTATTAGGAAGCTCACAGCCAAAGGCTTCCCTCTCTGAAAATCGTAAAAAATTGATCATGTCCTCATCATCACTTCTTGATGTCGAATTTTGTAGTTATTGTTCATTATATTGAATTGTTAGAAAAAATCAATATATTTTTTTATATAACATAGGAAATATTTCTCTTCTTATATTATAACAGAACATACAAAACTTCTCTAATTCCCTAAAAATGGTATAATCCATTTAGGAGGTGTACTAATAATGATTGCTGTCTTTTGTATCATTGCTACGTTTCTCTCTATTCTATTCGCTATCATGCATCGGCACAAGTATCCTGGTTATAGCATTTTAGCGGTAGCTATTATACCAGCTGTTTCCTTCTACGTATTGGGTAAATATCAATATACGGAAGTGTTTATCGGTTTTGCAATCTTCTACTGCATCTTCGGATACATACTAACAATGAAAAGAATTTTATTGAATCATTAAAAGGGACCGATTTCTGCTGACAGAAATCGGTCCTCGCACGTACCTTCCGGTTGCCCACACGAAAGATACATAAATCAATTATTTATCTTCTTTTTTCATAAAAAACTTATGGTGCGGTAAATCAACATTCAATGCCTCTAATTGTTTCTTTTCGTTGTCTAAAATCGCTTTTGCTTTTGTTTTTGTTGCTTCATCTAATCCAGCAAAGATGTCTTCATGCTTCTCTTTCTCTGGAAGTTTCACACCTAATTTTGTTAATTCTTCTTTTGCTTGCTCATGCGTTAATTTTCCGGATTTCTTTTGCTCTAAAATTGACTTCGCTTTCTCTTTTGTCTGTTCATCTAAGTTAGCAAACATGTCTCCATGTTTACCTTTCTCCGGCATTTTCACGCCTAGCTTTGTTAATTCCTCTTTTGCTTGCTCATGCGTTAATTTTCCAGATTTCTCTTGCTCTAAAATTGACTTCGCTTTTTCTTTCGCCTGTTCATCTAATCCCGCAAACATTTCTTTGTGCTTACCCTTTTCCGGGAACTTCACGCCTAATTTTGTTAATTCTTCTTTTGCCTGTTCTCGTGTTAATTTACCAGACTTCTCTTGCTCTAAAATGGACTTCGCTTTTTCTTTCGCCTGTTCATCTAATCCTGCAAACATGTCTTTACGCTTCTCTTTCTCTGGAAGCTTTACACCTAGTTCCTCTAACTGTTTCTTTGTATCGTCCATAATTGTTTTTACTTTTTGTTTTGTAGCGTCATCCAAATCCTTTTTCGCCGTTTTTGCAGGCTGATCCACTGCTGGAGTATTCGTTGCCGCGAATGCCGGAATGCCGACTCCTCCAATGATTCCGAATGATAAAGCACCTGCAATCGCTAAATAACCAACTGTTTTCTTCTTCATAGGAAATTTCCTCCTTCATATTTCTAATGCATGTACACTTTCGTATACAATGCCTATAGTAATGTCGGTTTCTTAACATTTCCTTAACGATTTAACAAAAAAACACCGCTCGTAATGAGCGGTGTTTCTCTATGCTTTTTGTAATTGTAACTCTTCACGTTCCATTATTTTTCTTAATACAATTGTTTGTGTCATTGTAAATAAGTTACCTGTTATCCAGTACAACACAAGTCCTGATGGCGCCGCAAACCCCATAAATAGAATCATTGCCGGCATCATAATTTGCTGCATCTTTAGCATCTGTACTTGTTCTCCAGGTGTAATATTCGATTGGAAAACTTTCATCTGAATAAATGTCGTTAACGCTGCAATAATCGGTAATATATGATATGGATCTGCATGTCCTAGGTTCACCCATAAAAACGAAGATGTGCGAATCTCTTCAGTTCTGCTAATCGCATAATACAAAGCAGAGAAAATCGGCATTTGTATAAAAATTGGCCAGCAACCAGCAAGTGGATTCCAACCGCCTGATTTCATTAGTTCTGACATTTCTTTTTGATACTGCTTTTGTTTTTCAAGGTCTTTGCTTACATCACCGTACTTTTTCTTTAGCTTCTGCAATTCAGGTTGCATTTTCTTCATTTTCGCTTGGCTGCGATATTGCGAAACAGCTAATGGAATCATTGCTGAACGAATAACGAGCGTCATAATAATGATAGCAATCCCAAAGCTAGCTCCAGGTATATGATGAGCAACAAATTGAATCATAAACGAGATTGGATATACAAAATAATGATCCCAAATTCCCGTACTATGTGCATCAATTGGGGCTGCATTACTGCAACCAGATAAAACAAAAACAAATAATAATGATAAACTAACGAGCACAGCTCGGTATGATTTTAACATGTTCATTCCTCCAATGTTTCGTAATTATTTAGCGAAACATTGGCGTATACGGACCGACCTCGTCATTCTCTTCACTTGATTCTTGTCTACGTACAGAACGAATCATTCCATATTTATAAAAAATAGAAAATAGCGGTACATTTCCCGCACTATCTTCACATGTATCAACTAACGCAAAAGCTCTTTGTCTACCGCTTGATGCTTGTTGACGCACAAAGCGAGAAACATTAGCAAGGAAGAAAACTTCTAATAAACAAAGTGCCGTCGTTACAAACGATATATATAGAATTGCATCCTGCAATAAAAATTCCATCGCTTCACATCCTTAATAAGGTCATTTTAGCACATCGGGCAAATATTCTCTATTTCCTTTTATTTTCAAAAAAAGTATTTTGCATATTTTCTCAAGAAAACAATAATTAAGAAACGTTGTATTCGCTTTCTTTAGCATATTCACACACATCAATGAATAGGCTTGATTTATTAGAAATTTATAAAATTTTTGCATTATAATAAAACTATTGCCAGTTTTTGAAAAAACCTTTATTCTCTTCTTGTAATCAAAAATGAATATGGAGATGAAACATACTATGGGTCAACTAGGAGACGCCGATTACGTTCCCGACACCGCCTTTTTATCCTTCCCAGCAGCTAAAACATTTCACTTAGAATTTATGATACAGTTGGTTGTTATTTTTATAGCTTCTATTTTGTATGCAATTTCTATGAATATGTTTTTTATCCCGCATAATATGATTAGCGGTGGATTCGCTGGTGTAGGGATGATTATCGGTTATTTAATGCACTACAATATCGGTGCACTTATCTTTTTACTAAACATTCCTCTTCTTATTTTAAGTCACTTTTACTTAGGCAAGAAGACAACCTTTTTAACAGCTTACTTTGTAGCTGTGTCATCGTTAGCGATGAACATTATCCCGGTACACCAAGTTTCAGACGATATTTTACTTTCTTCTGTATTCGGTGGTGTTATCTGCGGAGCAGCTTCAGGAATTATATTCCGATTTGCTTCTTCAACAGGTGGTTTTGATGTTGTTGGATTGATTGTAGCGAAATATCGAGATGTTTCAATTGGAGCAATCATATTTGTATTCAACTTAATCTTACTTGTAGCAGCAGGTTTTATTTTCGGATGGGATATTACACTTTATACGTTAATTAGTCGATTTGTAGTCAGCAAAGTTATCGACGCTGTGCATACGAAACATATTAAATTAACGATAATGACTATTACAGAAAAAGGCGAGGAAATAAAAAGCGCACTACTACATCACGGCATACGCGGGGTGACAATGGTAGACGCTGTCGGCGGCTATACAAACCATAAGAAAAAAATGATTTACACTGTCGTGACTCGCTATGAGTTAGGCGAAATGAAACGTATTATCCGTCAAGTGGATAACAAAGCATTTATGAACATTACTGAAACAGTTGAAATTGTCGGCCGTTTCAAACGCATATAAAAAGGTTAATAAATTAAAGGGCATAACATATTAGTCATATATAATATGTTATGCCCTTTGTTATTCAACTAACGTACCTTTTAGCATAATAAAATCACTAAGTTTATTACTACAAATCGGAGGATAGCATTCCATATACAATACTGTCTGTCCATTCATCTTTATTCCAAAAATCTTGTATGAAATGGGCTTCCTTTCTCATACCTATTCGTTCACACAATTTTTGTGAAGCTGTATTACGTGCATCAAGATTAGCCTGTATACGATGTACATTACATTCATTAAATAATTTCAATACCAAACTACTTACTGCTTCTGTCGCCAAACCTCTCCCAGCTACTTCATTTGAAAAACTATAACCAATCTCAACAGTGTCTTTCATATTTGTGTACCATACGGATAAATCACCAACTACTTTAGTTTTGTATATAACTGCCAAACTTAATATTGTTTCTTTAGTAAGTACATTATTTGCTAACTTCTTATTAAATCTTTTCTGCATGTCTTCATGAGTCCACTTATTATGTAATAGGAACTTACATGTATCATCACTATTATAAATAGCAAATACATCCTGTAAATCAGTACTCTTAAAAGGTCTAATTATTAATCTTTCTGTTGTGAACTCCAAGTTAGCTCTCCTCCCTTACATTCATGCTATAAAACATTTTTTATAGTATTTAAGCCTCATTCTTAGATCTCACCTTGATTACATATTTCATTATAATAAATTAAAATCCTTCTTCCACTAAACTGCACCGTTAATGGTATTTCCTTGCGCTTTTTATTTTTTACACTTATTACAAAATCAGATAATTCTATTATTATGTCTATAAATGTGTTATAATGAAAGCAGACTCACAAAAAAAGAGTATATAGACTTGGAAGTTTCTCTTATTTTACAAGCAAAAAGAAACGAGCAGTCGGGTATATTTCAGACACCATACACGTAACGGTTTAAACAACCGATCATCTTAGTTACTCTTCAATGATCTTTTTATAAAAAGATACGTACAATTAAAACTCACTTCAATATACTATACCTACCTTTTTGACTTCCAAATCATCTTATTACATAAGGAGATGAACATATGAATCAATATATACGATATACAATAGCTGTCCTGTTTGCTATTATCGGCGGAACAATCTGCTTCTGGACAAACACTCAGCTTGGAGAGAATATCATCTTTAATGGAATCGAAACACTTGTAAGCGCTTCAATTTTAGGCGGATACATTTACTTCCTCTTTAATCCAGCAGAAAATGCTCAAAAAACAATGTTATTAACAATGATCGGAATCGTTGGTGGATGTATTTCCTACTCAATGACAAACTATACATTACCACTTCAATTAAGCTCAGCTTTCTTCCACGGTCTATGGACTTGGTTCATTGCATTCTGCTTAGCAGACGTATTCAACCTATTACAAGACAATGAAGAAGATAGCGGTCGCCAAATTGAAAGTAACTCTTAAGCTGGAAGATACTCTTCCAGCTTTTTCATGTTGGTTTGCATACCCCGCATCACGATAAAAAGAAGTTGCCCTCACAGCAACTTCTTTTCCATATACCCCACTTCGTATTCACTAAAATATATCAACGATTTTTCAAATATATCGATCGTTTCTCCACTTATATCAACGATTTTTTCATTATATCGACGCTTCGACACAAGATATCGATTTACCGACAACCTTCGACACTCAAAACGTACAACATACCCTATCCACCAAGCAATTTACTGCCGAACTCTACGATTAAAAAGATAATTAATAAGATCGCGAGTATCTTTAATGCTACATACGCCACTTTAAAAACAGCATAAATGAGCAAGACGATTAAAATAATCGTTAAAATTTCCATCTAGAATTCCTCCAACCTTTGCTCTTCTTATCTCATTTTACTCGTCCTAGGCTGTTTATGGAACGGCATAAGATGACATAGAAAAAAGAGGATACCTCACCCATCGTAAGATACCCTCTCTTTCAGCTGCTCAAACCATTCTCTTTCTACTTGTAAATATCCCATCTCACTCTTCTCGGCGCTCTTTAATTCTTGATCGGCTTTCTTCATATAAGTACGGGACGCTTCCATATTACCTTCTACATATCTAATAATTCCTTGTGTACGGTAATATCCACTTAGGTCCATTTTTGTAATAGCCTTTGCATGTTCCTTTGCTTCTTGCAAAGAAAGACTATCCATCTGATAAAGGGCTTTATATAAAAGGTACCAACTATGAAAACTACTAACGAAAAACTTATTTTCTTTCGTTACAGGTAGTTGAACAATTCGTTCTATATACGGTATCGCTCTTTCCATTCCCTCTTGATCTGCACGAGCAAAAAAGACGAGCATAAGTCTACTCATTATCTCTCTTATCCCTTTATTCTCTTTTATTTTCTCCTCACTCAATTCTACTAACCTTTCATCCCAATCTTTCGGTCTTTTATAACTAAATAACTCACTCGATATTTGAATCTCATATAAGTGATTTCTAGCTCTTTCATCATCTTTAATTAAAATAAGAAATTGCATCCCATCACTCATAAGCATTCCTTTTATCGGCACAATTGTAACCGCAAAGATTGCAAAATGGAAAAAGGAAAAATATAAAAGATATTGATAATAACTCACCATATATATGTAACCGGAAGTAATACCAAATAGTAAACTCGTAATCGGTCCACCTAAAGTGAGCCACGCCCACTTTTTCGAAAGATTCGGTGTCTCTATAGAAGGTGGTACTAGTGTTGCAACGCCTCCAAAGTACGCCCACAATTTATTTTCTCGAATGCGTAATTTTCCCTTTTCTTTTTGAATAGTAATGGGTCCTACTGTCATAAATTTAAATGTCAAACCACCTATTACACCAAATACTACATGTCCTAGCTCATGAATGGCTAACACTAACAATGAAATTCCAACTATTGCCCATAAGTTCAAAATTACTTCTAATTTCCCAGTTCGGATTACTCCGTATAAAATGGACAGAATTAGCGCCACTGTCATTGAGCCAGCTGGCCTTCTTAAAATATCCACCTTTTTCTCCCCTTAATAAATCATTTTTCTTTGCATTTCGTACATGAACTTCCCGAGATGCAATATCCAAATAAATGAGATTAAGCCAATTAATACAAAATCGATATCACTAGCAGCTGTATATATAACGGCAGCCCACCATACATATGCCAATATTGTATTCGTAAATTCATACGCTTTATATCCAGCCTCATGCACAATGTGCTTTAATCCTTCATCTGCGTTTTTCGTCCACATTTTCATAGATTCCATATACGTTACACCTTGTTCAGGATATAGCTTATTATAACGATTTTTTGTTATAAGTCCGATAATTACTACAGTAGTTAAACAAACAATAGAAGCTACTAAATTCCACACCGCAAATGAAACATTTGTATCCTGCAACAGTGCACGTCTACATGTAATAACTGCATATACAAACCATGCCTGCGTAACTATATCGCCTACACGTAAATATATACTTATAATGCCTAATTTTCTGCCTTGTACGCTCTCTTCTTCATCGCGTGCCTCTGCTAACATACGTGTATTCTTCCAAGTATAGTACATCATTAAGATTCCAAAAATAGTACATATACCTATAAATGTATTGGATGATAATTTTCTCGGTTCATCCGAGAGTAAATTTAAAGCTATATAAGACGTTAAAAAGCCACCCATCATACTTAATGCTATTTTCCCCACAGAATCAAATTGTTTTTTTCGCTTACTCTTACTCTTCATCGTCCTCTTCCCCCTCTACTAACGTAAATATTTCCTCCACCGGTACATTGAAAATTTGTGCGATTTTTAACGACAATACGATAGATGGTGCATAATCCCCGCGCTCAATTAAACTAATCGTTTGCCGTGATGATCCAATCGCTTTCCCTAAATCCCCTTGTGATAAACGATGCTTTGCTCGCAATTCCCTCACTCGATTTTGAAGCTTCATGTCTTCCCTCTTTTTCATTTATTTAATTAAAATTGTAAATAATATCCTTATCTTTGTCAATTATAATTGTCATTACGACTATAATAATTGACAAGATACTTATTTCTTATCCTGTATCAAATTCCTATAAAGAATGTAAAATGTGCATTAAACATAGTCTTAAAAATAAAAAAGTCAGTGCTTTTGCACTGACTTCCTAAATTCTGACATAGAATGGATTTCATATTAACTTGCGTTTTGTAGTAATACTCGTTTTAACTGCTTACGGAAACGAATACCTAACGTAACCGCTACAATCACAATAACTCCAAAAATGATTTTACCGATATGACCTTCTAGCACTCCAAAGATATCATGTAAGTTTCCACCTAACCAGTAACCACCGATTAAGAAGAATGATACCCAAAATAGAGCACCTGAATAAATTGTAATGGCAAAACGACGGAATGGTAAATTAATAATTCCTGCAAAGTATCCTGTGAAATGACGTACACCAGGAATAAAGAAACCAATAAAAATTAAGAAGTACCCATACTTATCAAACCACATTCTCGTTAAGTCAATTTTTCTTTGCGTTAAAAATACGTATTTCCCATACTTTTGAATGAAAGGCATACCTAATTTATTTCCTAAAAAGTATTGAATCGTCATTCCTACACTTGTCCCAATAAAGGATAGAATAATTAAAATCGGTAAACTTAAATCACCCTTATGTGCTAAAAATCCCGCATATGCTAACGTTGGCTCTCCCGGAAACGGAAGTGCAATATATTCTAACAGCAAGCCGACAAGTACAACATAGTACCCGTATTGCTGAAATAATTCATGAATCCATTCCATGTCATCTCTCCTTTCAATCACGTACAACTTCTTACTATTATTGTATAAAAAAATTGTCGAAATAACTATCACAATAGCTTACATTTTTATTACATTTTTGTAAGGGTCACACTAGTGATTTTCGTTCTTTATTAAATAGTAAAAATCATTTTTCAAGTCGAAATAGCGAAAAGGCGCATTAATAACATGCAGATTTTATCCATTTTTTAGCACTAAAAACCTCTCTTATTTTGTTCTCAATAAAAAACCATCACAAACTCATACTAACTTCATATTAGCTTCATATATGTATTGTAAGATTATATCGGAATTTGTTGAAAAATTTAACCAATATATGACTAAGCATTAATTTGAATAAATATAAGTCGTTTTTCGAAATTGAAAAAAGGGTGAATACGAAATGGAAGCATATAAAATGCACGATTTTATTAATACAAATGTTGAATCTCATCAAAATGAAACCGTTTTTAATTTACAAATATGTGAAACAAGTGAATTTGACGTAAGTTTAACAAAATCTACAACACTATCTTTTATCGTTTCAAAAAAGAATATTAAAATTGTCACGAAAAAATGGATTAATTCAAATCAAGAAAGCATGATTGGCAAAAGCTACATCATTCCAACAAAAGCTTTTCATTATTTCTTACCAATCATCTCTGAAAATGAAGATGAGCTAAATATTCAAGTTCAAAGTTTTGGACTACGTGGTGAGCTTTTATTAAATGAAAGATTACTTATTGATAACAACAACAAACACAACAGCAAAATCACTACATTCTTTGAAACATTAGATGAAAATGTAAATAAAGCATTACGAGGATTACAACTTCATTGTATGTAAGACTCTTACGATAGTAAAAGGAGAATAACAATGAAAAAATTATTATTAAGCGCACTATTATCATTAGGATTTTTAACTCTTCCATTCTCTAGCGCAGAGGCAGCTACAACGAAAGATCAATTAATCGTAGACACTCAGTTAAATAAAATGGATTATTATCAGGATGGAAAATTTATAAAAAGTTTTACTGTCGCTACTGGAAAAGCTGCAACACCTACACCTAAAGGCACTTTTCAAATCGTAAATAAAATTAAAAATCGCCCTTATTATACAGGCAAAATTAAAGGCGGCGATCCACGTAATCCACTTGGTGACCGTTGGCTCGGATTAAATATGGCAGGAACTTACGGAACAACTTATGCGATTCACGGAACTAACAATAATCAAGCAATCGGCAAATGGACAACACTTGGTTGTATTCGTATGTATAACAATGATATACACTGGTTATTTGAGCGCGTTCAGCAACAAGCTACTGTCACTGTAAAATAGCCTAAAAACAAGATTTATGTGTAGCCAAGAATTTTATGTCTTGGCTTATTTTATTTATTCATTTACAGTAGCAAAACAACTGTATTTACATATATAATAGGAATAGATTTGATTAGCTAATATTTAAACATTGATAAACGTAGATATTAAAATTATACAGTTATAATGTTTTATAAATTTTATAATACATACTATAATAGAACTACTGTAATTCTGAACTATTCAGTAACACTAAACTATTCCCCTTGCTACCTTCATGATTATTTTATAGCGGGGGCTTATTATATGTATAAACAATCTGAGTCACTCGAAAAATGATGAATTCGAATATTGCAGTAAAAAGCGTTATTTAGGAGGTGTTACTATGACGCATATACTGGTGATTGAAGACAACCCAGATATACAAGAACTTATTCGTGAATTTCTAATGGCACAAAACTTTACAGTTGATGTAGTTGGTGCTGGAACAGAAGGTATTCTTCTTTTCCAAAAAAATTCATACGATCTTGTCCTCCTCGATGTAATGTTACCAGATATAGATGGCTATAGTATTTGTAAAATTATGCGAGGACAATCTGATGTACCAATCATTATGTTAACAGGCTTACATAATGAAGAAAGTGAAATTAAAGGATTTGAGTTAGGTATTGATGACTATATTACGAAACCGTTCCATTATACTGTATTTATTAAGCGTGTAGAGGCTGTATTAAGAAGGGCAGCAACGAAGGAAGCAGAAGCTGCAACTATACTACAATTCCATGAATTGATGTTAAACTCTACAGCATATGCAGCTTATGTTCATGGTAATCAAATTGAATTGACAACAAAAGAATTTGAAATTATTTATACTTTACTGCAAAATCGAGGAAAAGTATTATCAAGAAGTGATTTGTTGAATAAGGTATGGGGCTATGAACATTATGGTGATGTAAGAGTTATAGATACACATATTAAAAACTTAAGAAAAAAATTAGGAATTCCTTATATTAAAACGGTGAAAGGCATTGGCTACAAAATCGAATCGTAGCAAAGACAACATCACCAAAAATATTTTCATCAAAACCTTATTATTTTGTATTCTTTTATCACTTTGTCTTTATCAAATTATTTACTTTCTAGCTTCAAACTACGATAAAGAACGTTTTGCGAAAGAAAATGGAACGCCGACTACAGAACAGGCCGATTCAGATAAGCAAAACGACGGAAGTAAAACGAAGCAAAATAAAGCTGTGTCAGAGGGGAGCATTTCTAATTTCCAATCTTCTATTATAGATTATAAATCTCTTTCTACAGCTATCAATCACCTTTTGCAGCCTAGCCAAACTGTAAAGGCAAAAGAACATACACAAAATCTTTCGGGGAAAAATAGCACTTCTAATCCGCCTACAGAAGCAGAAAAGAAAGCCGCTAATAATGATGCCTTACATACACAAAATGCAGCAAGTAAAACAAATGATACAAATGATAATCCAAAGTTAGCAGATGCGTTGCAGCAATTAGCTCCACATATTGGCGCGACAATGCTTGCATTATCACTACTCGGATCTTTAATTTATACAAAACTAATTGCCAAACCTTTTCAATATATGAGCGATGCTTTAAAAGATATTATGAATCTTGATTTCTCAGATAAAAAGCTACTTAACAAAAATACAGATCAAACAGATTTTAATTTGCAAGTAGCTGCTTCACAAGTACCAAATATTGTGAAGAATTTACATGCAAGCAATCAAGATTTAAGAAATGAGCTCAAGAAGGAACAACAATTAGAACAATCTCGTAAAGAATTTATGTCTATGGTATCCCATGAATTAAAAACACCAATCGCAGCCGTTATGGGACAACTAGATGGCATGATTCACGGAATTGGAGCTTATAAAGATAGAGATAAGTATTTGAAACGTTCCTACGAGATGATGCAAGACATTAACATATTAACGGAAAAAATGTCGGAATTATCCAAAATACAAAACCCTCAATTTAAACCGAATTTAGAAGTCATTTCTTTATCTAATATTATTGAGGATGTTATGAAGAAAGTAGATTACTTTGTATCTGTAAAACAATTAAATGTACAATCTAATATTAAACACGACGTACAAATTTTAGCTGATCCTAAATTTATTCAAACTGCTATTTTTAACATTATTTCAAATGCAATTCATTATACAATTGACCATCAGCACGTATATATAAAGCTTTATGAAAAACCAAATGGTTACGCATTAGAAGTATTAAATACAGGTTCACAAATTGATGAAGATAAACTTGCTCATTTATTTGAGCCTTTCTATCGCGCAAACCCTGATAAACACGGTTTAGTACAAGGTAGTGGTCTTGGATTATATATCGTGAAACAAATATTAGATAAACATCAGTTTCCTTATGGGATACAAAACACGCCTCAAGGTGTAAAATGTTCTATTGTATTCCCAAAAGCAATGTAAAAACCTACTACAATTTCATACCCCAAATTCATACTTCGTATGAGTGGCGGAATTTTGTAGAGTATATGACTCTGTTTCGTTCGCCCGTTATCCTTATTTGGATAGCGGGCGTTTTTTATTACTTAAAAGGAGGATTTTTTATGGAAAAGTTTAAATATTCATTGCTCGTTTTATTCGGTGCTTGCAGCTATGGCATACTTTCAACTATTTTCAAACTCGGATTCATAAATGGATTTTCAGCACATCAACTATTAGGGGGACAATATGTCTTCGGATGGATTGGACTATTTCTACTCGTTCTTTTCTTTTCACGTCATAAAGTAACAAAAAAACAATTCTTTTCCTTACTAACCGTCGGAACAACAATGAGTATGACCGGGATTTTCTACGCTATTTCTGTAGAAGAACTACCCGCATCTATCGCTGTCGTCCTACTCTTTCAGTTCACTTGGATTGGTGTCATTATCGAAGCAATTGCAAATCGAACATTTCCAAGCCGCGATAAGATTATATCTATCCTTATTTTATTTGCTGGTACATTGTTTGCAGGTGGTGTATTTGAAGGCCTCGGACAAAGTTTTTCTACGAAAGGGATTATCTTTGGACTATTAGCTGCTGTCTCTTTTTCATTCTATGTTTTTGCAAGCGGGCGCGTCGCTACGGATGTTCCGCCTTATACGAAAAGCTTCCTTATGACAACAAGCGCTACTCTTATCGTATGCCTATTCTTTCCGCCAACCTTTTTAACAGACGGTGCTTTGCAAGCCGGTCTATGGAAATATGCTTTCTTCCTCGGATTATTCGGCGTTGTTGTACCTGTCATTTGTTTTTCAATCGGTGTACCAAAGGTTGGAACAGGGCTTGGTACAATATTAGGTGCAGCTGAATTACCAACTGCTATTATTGCTTCTATTACACTTGTACATGAAGTCGTAACGTTCATGCAGTGGATTGGAATTATTTTCATATTAGTTGGGATCTTCACTCCTCAGCTGCTTACGGCTAGGAAAGAAAGGAAACAAAATCGCGTGCATAGCGCTTGAAAAAATACAGAATTTATATAAAAGATATAACTGCAATTAAAATAAGTAAATTTATCTGGAGGTATAAATGACTATTTTAAGCATCGTATTTTTTGCTATTATGTGTATCTTCTTCCTAATAAGATATATGAAAGAAAAGAAATTTTACGATTTACTTCTCATTCCCGTTTGTATATATGCAGGAGCAGTGAAAACTCCTTTCGTAGAGTACTTAAACTTTAATACTACATTTAAAATAACGTATGATATTGCAGCTATTATTCTTGTAATCCTTGCTGTACTTTTCTTTTTGAAAGATAAGAAAGAGAATCATACTGCATAACAAAAGACCTTTCATTTACTTGAAAGGTCTTTTTCTCTATCTCATTTTACCGCTCCATACAGCTTCTCTATCTCATGCTCAATTTGTTTTACATCGATTCGCTCAAATAATGGCTGTACGCTATCAATTCTACTTGGCAACGTATTTTGCGGTTCCCAATTTCGTTTCACAATCGACAATGTGTTTCGAACTCTTTCACTTGAAAATGGTAAAAACGGTTCAAGGAGATTTGCAAAATTAGCGATAAGATACACACAGTTATAAATCGTTTCTTCACATGAAACTGGATCATCTTCTCTTTGTTTCCAAGGCTGCTTTTCATCAAAGTATTTATTTGCAAAACGTACTGCATCAAATATTGTTTCTAGCGCCACCTTAAATTTAGTTTGCTCAATCGCCTCTCCTACACGCTTATATAATCCTTCTACTTTATCTTTCAGCTCTACCTCAATACTTCCCTTCGGCACGATACCACCATAATATTTTTCGATAAACTTTAATGTCCGGTTCACAAAGTTCCCGTATGCACCTAATAATTCACTATTATGACTGTAAATAAATTCCCGCCATGAAAAATCAGTATCGCGATTTTCTGGTGCGTTGACGGTTAAAAAGTAACGAATAGAATCTGGATCATAGCGTTCTAATATGTCAGGCACCCATACTGCCCAGTTTTTACTTGTAGATAATTTTCTTTTTTCAACTGTTAAATATTCATTCGAAACGATATGACGCGGGATTGCTTCCTCCCCTATTCCAAGTAATACCGCTGGCCAAATGACGGAATGAAACGGAATATTATCCTTTCCGTGCACATAATATGTTTTCGCTTCGCTATCCCAAAACTCTTGATCATCTTTCCCTGTTTCTTCAGCCCAATGTTTACTCGCTGAATAATAGCCTGTCACTGCTTCAATCCATACGTAAATTTTCTTATCTTCATACCCTTCTACTGGAATTGGTACCCCAATTGGTAAATCACGTGATACGGCCCTATCTAGTAATCCTTCCTTTACATATCTCTCTGTTAGTTGAATCGCATTGTCGCGCCATGTCCCTGTTTGCTTGGCAATTTCTACAGCCCTTTTAATTTGCTCCTGAAATGTATGCAATGCGAAATAGAAATGCTCTGTTTCCTGTACAGATGGTGTACTACCACATAACTTACATTTCTTTTCTAACAAATCGAGTGGATCTAAAATAGCAGAACACGCATCGCATTGATCTCCTCTTGCTGCTTCATGGCAATGTGGACATATTCCTTCTACATAACGATCCGGTAAAAACTGCGTACACGTTTCACAATACGCTTGTTCCACTATTTTTTTATAAATATGTCCTTCTTCTAATAAACGTAAAAAAACATTTTGAACCGTTTCATGATGGTGCTCACTATCTGTACGTGTATAGCAATCATAAGTAAAACCAAGGCTACGAAAACATCGCTGGAACTCTTCATGATACTGATCAGCAATTTCCTTCGCCGTCACACCTTCTTGTTTTGCCCTAATTGCAATCGGTGTTCCATTACAATCACTTCCTGAAACATACAGCACATTCTCACCTTTTGACCGGTAATAACGTGCTAAAATATCTCCAGGTAATAAACTCGCAATATGACCAAGATGTAATGAACCATTCGCATACGGCCAAGCGCCCCCAATAAAAATACTCATCTTACATTCCTCCTTTAAAATATAAAAAGCCCCGCCCCTATCTTAAAAAAGATAAGGGCGGGGCTGTATAAACAGTCGCGGTACCACCTTATTTCGCCAATCACTCACATAATTAGCCTTAACAAGTACGGAGCTCTATGCTCTTATACTGTGGTTTTGATAACGAGTACCAACTCTCGTCGCCGCCTACTATTATCATTTGATAAGTTCAGGACGAAGCTCAAAGGCCATTGTTCAAATGAATATTCTTGCTTCTTCTCAGCTACCGAAGCTCTCTGGAAAGAATGTGTTCATCCTACTTTTCCTTTTCAACGCTTTTACGTATAACAAGTATTGTACGACTTAATCACAGAAAAATCAAACTTTTATCCAGAACGAAAAGGAAATCCCATCCTCCCGCAGAATACCTATACGTTCACAAAAGGAGTGATAACATTGAACCAAAAACAACTAAGCGCTATAAATGAAAAAAGCTGGAATACAGCTGCTTATGAAGCTTGGACGAATCGCCATGGGGCACCGGAGGATTATGCGAAAAAAATTATGGAAGATCCCACACGCGAAGTAGCACATTATTTACCTTATATACAATCTCCAAAAGGAAAACGTATTATTAACTTACTCGGCTCAAAAGGAAATAAAGCTGTCGCACTTGCCCTTTTAGGCTCTGACGTAACAGTTGTTGATATTTCAGCAAGTAATGCAAAATATGCAAATGAACTTGCGGACGCAGCAGGTGTCTCTATCCAGTATGTCGTTTCTGATGTATTAAATGTGCAGCTCTCCGAATCATTTGATATCGTATTGCTGGAACTTGGTGTACTCCATTACTTTCTAGATTTAAAACCACTCTTTCAAAAAATTGCTACTTTACTTAAGCGAGATGGAATGCTTATCCTTCGTGACTATCATCCTGTTTACACGAAATTATTAGGAGTCGACCACCCATCATTTCAGGCCAATGGAAATTATTTCGATGAAGAATTAATTGAAGATGATGTTGCTTATAGCATCCTTCTTACAGAAGCACAGAAAGAATCGCTACCTAAAACAACCATCCGTCGCTGGACGCTAGGAGAAATCATTACAACACTTGCGGAAGAACGTTTTAAAATCGAAAAACTAGTTGAAGAACATGGATCTCATCAAAGATGGGTCTTTCCTTCTACTGCACCAGAAGGAATCGAAGAACGTATCCCTGGTCTATATACAATAATTGCGACAGCATGCAAAAAAGGATCCCTTCACGGATAGGATCCTTTTTGCATGCTCACGCATATAAGTTGAGGTTGGAGATTACCATAATTCTGTAGAATAGGACACAAGATATTTCAACATTTCGTCTCTGACTTACGTCGTCAAAAAGGGGTATGACCAACATAACGAAGAGTAATGTTTTTAGTTGATACTGATAATCGTTATCAACTAATTAGAAGTATACATGATGTCATTTCAAATTTCAATAGCATTTCTAATATTTATTTATGAATTTTATGATATGCAAATGTATACATTTTAAGAACTTTTTCTAATACTAATCTGACTCCTTCCATTATCTGCTATAATTTTCATTGAACAGATTAATAACTTCATAATAATGTTTTTATTAATTTCGTTTTAAATATCTATAAATCATAATAAACAGTTTAAATGAGGGTAGGGGTAACGATGAAATATGTTAGTATTCGAAAAAAACTACTGTTCACACTCTTAAGCATTTCTTCTTTATTTAGTATTGCTCTTATTGTTATTCTTTCATTCGCCATGAATCAAGCAAGTGAAATCGAAACGTTAAAAAATGATGTATCAAAAAGAGCGACGATTTTAAAAGAACGTGGCGATTGGTTCCAAGCACAAGTTGCTGGTTTACAAGAATATTTGCTATCACATGATCAAAAAGGATTAGATAAGTTCAATCGAGAAGGGAAAAAATTAGCTGATACTAGAGAGAAAGTAACAAGTGACAAGAAGCTCCCAGAAGGAATGAAAGAAGCTATTTTAATGGGTGGAAAATGGCGTAGCGTCATAGATAATGAGGTACTACCTCTTGCGCGTGAAGGAAAATGGGACGAAGCATCCAAAATTGCTTTATCACAAACAGATTATGTAAATGATCTTTTAGGTCGTTTTAATAAATATACAAATGAAGAGAATGAGAAACGTGACGCATTAATTGCTGATGTCGAGTCTTCTTCATCACTTATTCAATATATTATTTTCTTCTCACTTATTACATGTACATTAACGTCTATCTTATTAGCATGGTGGTTCTCTGGTAAACTCGTTAAACCAATTCGACAAATTGATGAGAAGTTAAAAGAATTAGCTTCTCAAGACGGAGATTTAACGGCTAGATTACACGTAACAAGTAAAGATGAAATTGGTGACATTGCAAATTCCTTTAATCAAATGCTCACTAACTTACAGCATATAATAAAACAAGTTCAACAAACATCAACAAGTGTAAAAGAAGCTTCCGAAAATGTATTTATCGAAACAACCGCTTCTATGGAAAATACCGCAAGAACCCAAGAAACTATGAATGCTCTTGAACACAATATTCGTTCACAAGTTTCTAGCATTGAAGAAAGTTCAACCGCAATGGATGACATGGCAACGAGTGTTCAGCGTATCGCTGAGTCCGCCTCTTCTGTTACTAGTTTAGCTGTCACAACTTCAGAAAAAGCAGATGATGGGAATAAAGTCATTGAGAAATCTATTACACAAATGCATACAATTAACGAAGCTGTTAACGCTACATCACAAGTAGTTGAGCGACTCATTACACATACAAATCATATTGATACTGCACTTCAATCTATTTCGAATATCGCTGAGCAAACAAATTTGCTCGCTTTAAATGCTTCTATTGAAGCAGCTCGTGCTGGTGAACACGGCAAAGGATTCGCTGTTGTTGCCGATGAAGTTCGAAAACTTGCTGAACAATCTCAACTAGCCGCAACTGACATTAACCATTTACTTCATCAAATTCAAGCTGATACAAAAATAGCAAATGATATGATGACACAAGGTCAAGCAGAAGCTTCTGAAGGAATTACGGTTATTCGTACCGCCGGATCTTCATTCTCAGAAATTGTTAACCACATTAACAAAGTCTCTACACAAATGCAAGAAATGTCTGCAACTGCTGAAGAGATGGCTGCAAGCTCTGAAGAAATGAACGCAGCTTTAAATAATATCGCTTCTATTTCAAACGAAGTTGCTGCAGAAACATCACAAACAGCGCATTCGGCTGGTGATCAAGTAAACAAAATGAGTATCGTGGCTAACAAATCATCTGAAATGAAAACAATCGTACAAGAACTTGAAGTTCTCGTCTCTCATTTCAAAACAAACGCTTAAAGTGAAAATGACACGAGCTCAAAGGTATAGGAATGAAAGTTTTACAGTCTCTCTTTTTTCACTTTAAAATATCTCTTTCTATCTCTCATTCCGTCTGCTATAATTCCTAAAGGAAATAAGAAAGCTTTATTCCAACTGGAGTAAAGCTTTCTTTCAATTTTTTACATTTATTAATTCTAATACTAAGATTTCACAAAGGAGGCTTTTAATTATATGAATTTTGTAAGTATCAGAAAAAAACTTATGTTCATGATGGGAACGATTTGCGCTTTATTTGGTGTCGCCTTAGCATTTATTTTATTTTTTGCTATCGACCAATCTCGTAAAGCTGAAACATTACAAAAAGAAATTTCTCCACTGGCAACAGAATTGAAAGAGCGTGGAGACGCTTATCAAGTACAGCTCTCTGCTTTAAGAGGTTATTTACTACAACATGATCAAGTCGAATTAGACAAGTTTAATGAGATGAGTAAACGTCTTGAGGATTCAAAAGATAAACTTCTTTCTAATCCAAATCTTTCTTCGTCCGTAAAAAGCACAATGGAATTAGGGTCTACTTGGAGAAAGTTCATTGAAGAAAAAGTATTCACTCTTGCAAAAGAACAAAAATGGGAAGAAGCTTTACAAGTAGCTTCTTCAGAAAACGGAACGGTCTATAAAGTAATTGGTGACTTCACAAATTACAGTAATGAACAAGCTAAATTACGTGAACAATCTATTGAAAAAATTGATCAATCTGCACTCTTAATCGAATATGTTATTTTCTTATCACTTGTTGTATGTATTATCGTTGCAATTATTCTTGCATGGTGGTTCTCTGGTAAACTGGTGAAACCAATTCAACAAATTGACACGAAACTAAAAGAATTGGCCTCTCAAGAAGGTGACTTAACGGCACGTCTACAAGTAAATAGCAACGATGAAATAGGTGCTATCGCAACATCATTTAATAAAATGTTAGAAAACCTACAACATATTATTAATCGTGTTCAAAAAACATCAGTGGAAGTACAAACCGCTTCTGAAAATATGCTAGAAAAAACGAATACATCACGTGAGGCGACATTAAGAGTCCAAAGCTCGATGTCCAACTTAAATGCAAGTATTCAATCACAAACTTCTAGTATGGAAGAAAGTTCAACTGCAATGGATGATATGGCAGTAAGTGTTCAGCGCATTGCTGAATCTGCTTCATCTGTAGCGGAACTTGCTGTTGCCACATCTGAACATGCTAGCGATGGCAGTACCGTTATCCAAAAATCTGTTTCACAAATGACAACAATACACGAAGCTGTAAATGCTACGTCAGAAGTGGTTGAACGTCTAATCACTCATACGAAATATATTGATACTGCTGTACAATCTATTTCTAATATTGCTGAGCAAACAAACTTACTTGCTTTAAATGCTTCTATTGAGGCAGCTCGTGCTGGTGAGCAAGGAAAAGGATTTGCTGTCGTAGCTGACGAAGTTCGAAAACTTGCTGAACAATCTAAAACAGCTGCAACAGACATTAATCAATTACTACATCAAATTCAAAATGATACAGAAACTGCTAGCTCTATGATGTCTCAAGGCCGTTCTGAAGCATTTGAAGGTATCAATGTTATTCGTGAAGCTGGTACTTCTTTCACAACAATTGTAGAACAAGTAAATAAAGTATCTACTCAAATGCAAGATATATCAGCAACTGCTGAAGAAATGGCTGCAAGTGCTGAAGAAATGAACGCTTCACTTAATAACATCGCTTCTATCTCTACTGAAGTATCGAGCGAAACTGCCGCAACGGCACAATCTGCTGAACAGAAAGTTATTGTTATGAATGAAATGGCAGTAACTGCCGGAAAAATGAAACAAACAGTTGAAGAGTTAGATCAACTCGTATCTCATTTTAAAACAGAATAGATGTTCAAAAAATATCCCTTCTTTGAAAGAGGGATATTTTTTTGAGCTCATTTCCTGCACATTATGCTCATTTCCGTTATAATGAGAATCGATATCATTAAAGTGTAGGAGGGGCTGCTTATGTCACAAGAAGCATTTGAAAATAAATTACTTGCCAATTTAGAGGCTGTTATTGACCCTGAACTAGGTGTTGATATCGTTAATCTTGGATTAGTTTATGATGTTACAGCAGATGAAAATAATAATGCTGTCATTACGATGACTATGACTTCTATCGGTTGTCCAATGGCTGGGCAAATCGTATCAGACGTTAAAAAAGTATTATCAACAAACGTACCTGAAGTTAATGAAATAGAAGTAAATGTCGTTTGGAATCCACCGTGGTCGAAAGAACGTATGTCACGTATGGCGAAAATCGCATTAGGTATTCGCGACTAAATAAAGTGGAAATTTCATCATTTGCGGATAGCGGGATAAAGAAAAGACCTGACTAGGATGTCAGGTCTTTTCTCTTATTATTTTACACCTACTGCATCATAAGCTTTCGTTACAGCTTGTACAGCTTTAGAGTTTTTACCATATAAATCTTCAGCTGACTGAAGAGCAGCTTGACGCATCATTTTGAAGTCAGAGTTTGCAGTTAAATATTTCGTAAGAGCACGGTAGTAAATTTTTTCTGTCGCTTCACGGCCCACTCCAGTTACTTTCACGCCGTAATGATCTCCGCCTTCAGATACTAAATATGCAGCTTTATTGTTAATACTGCTGTTAATATGAACACCGCCATTATCAGCTGTTCCAGTATAACGTTTACTATAGTGATCTGGGTAACCTTCACTTGGTTTTAATGGATTTGGAATAGACGCTGGGTCTTTAAGAGAGCGAAGTGCATCACCAGGTTTATCAGGTGTATAAATATCAGCACCTAAATCCCAGCTCTTCTTCTCAACCATAACACCCATAATATCAGATAACGATTCATTTAACGCCCCTGACTCATTTTTGTAAACAAGGTTTGCTGTATGTTCAGTTACAGCATGCGTTAATTCGTGACCGATAACATCAAGTCCAGCAGATAATGGAATGAATGTTTTTCCATCGCCATCACCATACATCATTTGCACACCATTCCAAGCTGCGTTATTCCAGCTCTCCCCTACGTGAACAGTTGAAATAAGCTTCGCACCTTTATCATCGAAAGAGTTACGATTAAATGTCTTTTTGTAGTAATCATATACTTTTCCTGCATTTACATGCGCATCAACTGCAGCTTTATCTTCGAAGAACTTAGATTTACTTTCAACTTCTTCTCCTGTATATCCAAGCCATTGTGAGAATAAATTAAACCAGTTCTCGTCCATATTTTCTGCATCAAATGTATGAACACCTTGTCCTCGTTTACCATCAAACAAGTTGAATTGTCCTGTTTTCGTATCTTGAGCAATTTCAAATGATTGTCTAGCACCTAATACTCCGTAACCAAATCCAGTAATGTTATCTACAGCGTTATATTTCTCAATAACATTTCCATTCGTTGCATCAACAAAATAATGCCAATACCCTGGAGCTGGTTTTGAAATCGATGCCTTAACTAAGTATGCAAGGTAGTAATTACCGTCTTTTTCATATACAAATAAATCTTTTTTCACACCATCATAACTCTTTACTTTACCAATTTCTTTCTCAATATCTGCCTTTGCAATTGTTTCTGCTTGTTCCGCAGTAATGCTTGCAGCTGCAGGAATATTTTTATCATCTAAATTCGGAATAACTTGTCCGAAGAATGCTTTTACATTATTCTCTTTATCAAGTGTAACAGTTTGATCAGAACCGTACACAGGAATGTTATTATGTTTCTCAACTAGCTTCACATGTGTCGTATCAGATTCAGCGTCTTTTTCTTCCCCAACGATATTAAAATGCTTTTCAATATTTCCTGCTAATTTAAACATATCTTTCTTACTCTCTAAGTATTGAAAGACTGTCTCTTTTTTATCTAGTCCTTCCGGTGCTTTCCATTCTTCACCTATGTATGCAGGTGTTTTAAATTCTTGATGATATTGAATTTTTTGTTCTTCCGCTTTCGTTGTCGTTGCCCCAAACGCTCCAAATCCCCCGGCGATAACAGTTAACGCTAATGCTGATGAAATGACTTGCTTTTTCACTATAACATTCCCCATTCCCATAAAGATTTTTGACACTTTTATACAATTCTTATTTTCCCAGCTGATACCTCTACCTAAAATTTGAGAAACATTTTTCAGATAATTCTAATCAAAAAAAGAGGACATCTATCGGATGTCCTCTTTTCTATAAACCTTTTATTGTTTTTTCAATTCAATTGCTAAATAGTGTGATTGCTCTTTCGCTTGAATGTGAATATCTTCTTCTACAGATTCTGCTGCATCCCGCATAACAAACGTTTCACCATTTATTACACTGCTTCCTTCAATTTGTACAAGGTACAATTGACGGCCTTCTTTCACTGGAAAATGAATTTCTTTTCCAGCCTCTAATGATAAAGAATATAAATTCGCATCTTGGTGAATTTGAATTGGTGCATTTCCTTCTACTGAAGATACCATATGGAACCATTCATCTTCACGCTTGCTCCAATCAAATTTAAACTCACCATAGTTTGGTTTATGATCTGCGCGGTCTGGTAAAATCCAAATTTGTAATAAACGCAGCGTTTCATCGCCTAAATTATGCTCGCTATGAAATACACCCGTGCCAGCACTCATATATTGAACATGTCCACGCTCAATTGTTCCGCGATTTCCCATGCTGTCTTCATGTGTTAAAGCACCATCTACAACGTAAGAAATAATCTCCATATCACGGTGCGGATGCATATCAAAACCAGTTTGCGCCGCTACTAGATCATCATTAATAACACGTAACGCTCCGAAGTTCATGTTATTTGGATTATAGTAATTGGCAAAAGAAAAATGAAAATGTGTATTTAACCAACCATGATTTGCTCTGCCCATATTTTTATGATCAACTTTTCTAAACATATCCTTCACCTCATACTATCTCGAATTCGAGATTTATTTTAAAATTTTTTCTTACTGTAACTTTTTTAATAGTGTTAATAACTGCTTTTGTTCCTCTATATTTAAATTATGAAACTTCTCTGCTTGGAACGTTTCTTGAGGTGGGACGATTTCCTCATATAAAGCTCTTCCCTTTTCTGTTAAAGAAATATATTTCGTAGTACCCTCTTGTTCACGCAAAATCCACTCAAGCTGCTCCATTTTATTTAAAAGCTGCGTTACATTTCCTTTCGTAACAAATAGCTTATTTCCAAGTTCTTGCTGCGTTAAACGATTATGTCCTCCAACTTGAGCTAACACATCAAACTGGGCGGCAGATATATTCCATTTTTTCAAATGCTGATTCGTCTCACGAATACTCTTATTATAAAAGCGTGACAAACGAAACCATAATAGTAGCCCTAGTCTATCTTCTGTTTTCATTTCATCACCTCGCTTGTTTCATATCATTAGTTTAGAACTAAACTTAATAAAAGTCAAATACTTATTTTTAATAAGTACAAAAAGCACAGCGCTATTTCTCCACTATGCTTTACATTAACTTTCTACTCTTATATTCATCTAATTTCCTCTCCGCGAACTTCCTCGCATCTTTTTCAATCCACCGCTCTTCGTACCGTTCACTTCCCACATACAATATATCTCTCTTATGCTGCATCGCATGGCGGAATTCATGCAGTAGCGTTTTGAGAACTTGATCATACTCTTCCCACATACAAACGAAAATTAATTGCTTTTCTTTATGATAAAAACCACCTACTGGGAATAGGAACTCTTCTTCCTCTTCCCCTAATGATAGAAGCACATCATTTGCATCACACGTATCACAAAAAATAACGGGCGTTTTACATACTCCAATAAGAGAAAACAAATCCTCTCTCAACTTTTTGACATCCCAAGGAAGCTCCGAATCCAACACATACCAATTCTCTACCTGTTGATATACATTTTGAAACTGGAGTTCCATTTCTCTTTATTCCCCTTTCCAAGCACCCTTTTTCTATATGTATGCCACAATATGGTAAATATTAAACGTATTCTTTCATCCTTGAAAAAATGCCAATAAAAAAGGAATCTACGTCGACATAGATTCCATTTCTGTAATCACTTTTTTTTCATCATTTTTTTTAATACAAAATAACCAATTGCACAAACAATAGCAGCAAGTGCAAAGTATTTCACATATGGCCCCGCAACTTTATTAATACTTTCCCACTCTGTTCCTAATTTAAAACCTAAATATACAAACACAATTGACCACGGAATAACAGCTAATGTAGTTAGCGTAATAAACTTAGCATGTGACATTTTCGCAATACCCGCTGGTATCGAAATAGCATGCCGCACAACCGGAATAAAACGTGCGGTAAAGATAACGCCAGTTCCATAACGATTAAACCAATCTTCAGCATAATCAATATGTTTCTTCTGAATTAAAATATATTTTCCATATCGCTCAAGAACAGGTCTTCCTCCATATCGACCAATCCAATAAATGAATAGTTGTGCAATTACACCACCAATTGTACCGAACGCGACAGCGCCCCAAAATGTAATGCTTCCTGTTGATACTAAATAACCTGCATAAGACAATACGATTTCACTTGGAATAACCTCTAGCATTAATCCAAGCATAATTCCCCAATAACCAAGTCCTTCTAAAAAAACTAAAACCGAATGGATCAACTCTCCTAACATCATGTACCTCTCTTTACTGTTTTCATTACAAAAATGAAAGTACAAGCAGGAAATATCTTGTACTTTTATTTTTAAAAATTTAGTTTAGTTAGTCTTCGTATCCCACTTAAAGATTTTATTTAAGAATTTATATACATTCTTCGACTCTTTTGTCAAAAGTGGGCCTAAAATGGATAGTATAAGCACGTATAGTGCTGAGAATGGTTTCAGTACTGACATTAAACCACCGGCGATACCGATATTAGCCATAATGATGGAGAACTCTCCTCTTGAAACGATTGTTAATCCGATATTTGTTGATGCTTTATGAGATAATCCAGCTTGTCTTCCTGCAATCATTCCTGCTACAAAGTTACCGATTATCGTAAGAAGGACAGCACCTAACGTTAACCATATCGCTCCGCCTAATGAGAACGGATCAATACTTAACCCGAAGCTGAAGAAGAAAATAGCTCCGAAAAAGTCTCTAAATGGAACAACAAGATGTTCAATTCGGTCACTATGCTCTGTCTCAGAGAAAACTAATCCTAGAAGAAGTGCTCCAATTGCTTCTGCAACGTGAATTGTTTCTGAAAAACCAGCAATGAAGAATAATGAAGCAAATACTACAATAATAAAGATTTCATCTGAGCTAATATTGAGCAATTTATTTAATAACGGCGTAGCCTTTCTAGCTACTATAAAGAATAGAAGCATATATCCTAAAGCAATTCCAATTGAAGTAAGGGCACCTAAGAAGGAAGCGTGATCTCCAAGTACTAAACCAGAAACAACTGATAAATATACAGCAAGGAATATATCTTCAAACATAATAATTCCTAAAATTAATTCGGTTTCATTATTACCAGTTCTTCTTAAGTCCACTAACACTTTAGCAACGATAGCGCTAGAAGAAATCGTAATAATACCCGCAATAATTAAGATTTCTAGTAATGGGAATCCCATTATAAATCCGTATAACAAACCAAGTGAAAAGTTAATTAAAATATAAATCGTTCCGCCAATCGCAATAGAGCGTCCAGATTTAATTAGTTTTTTCATTGAAAATTCTAATCCTAGATAGAATAGAAGGAATAGAACCCCAATCCGTCCAAGGAAGGAAATTACACTTGCACTTTCAATAAATTTGAGATCGATAACACCTATTGTCGGTGCATGCGGTCCTACTAACATTCCAAGAACGATTAGAAAAGGAATTACTGAGAATTTAAATTTTCCAGCAATTACTGCTGCAATTGCCACTAAAACTAAAGCTGTACCAACTTCAAAAATTAACGTATCCATCTAATCAGTCCCCCCTATTTGAAAGTAATTCATTAATGATTTTTTTAATTTCTTCTCTCTCACCTGAAACTACAAGCATATCTCCTTCTTCAATTACTGTTTCTGGTCCTGGATTAAATAACTTCTTCATGTTCTTCTTCATAACCGCGATTATTGTTACGCTATATGTTTTTCTTATTTCAAGATCGCCAATTGTTTTTCCGATTGCTGGAGCTGTATTCTCCACTTTGAACCACTCAATCGCTAAACCTTCAAAAACCATCTCAACATTTTCTAACGCCCTAGGCTTATATACCATTCCACCTAATATTGCAGCGATTTGTCTCGCCTCTGAGTCACGTAGCGAAATACTTGAGATGCTTTCTTCATGATCTGAATCAAAATGATACATTTCTCTACGACCATCATCATGAATGACAATTACCATCTTTTCGTTACCTTTCGTAACGATTTGAAACTTATAACCAATACCTGGAAGTTCACTTTCTCTAATATTCATTTTTAGCTCCTCCATAACTTATTTATTTTAATTTTCTGTTTTTCTGTCTTTTATTCATCCAATCAACTTTAGAAATTCTAACCACTCAGGATATTTGTGATTTGGAAATCTTTTATTGTAATAATAAGTGGACCCTAAAAAGATACTTAAAGATGTAATGATAAAAAATATATTACTTCTCATTTTCAAACTCTCAAGGCTTACTTTCCATAAAGAATTTTCTTTCAAATTATCCCCACCTTCTCGCTTTAAATTTAGTTTTTTAAAATGTAAATAATTCTAAAAATATTACGATGTAACATAATCATAACACAAAAATGATTTAAGTAACATAATTTTTTAGAAAAATTGATTCTCGTATATTTTTTGCATATAATTTTCTTATTATGAAAAAAAGGAAGTGTATTATATGGTTGATATCTTTAGCAGATTCCTTGAGGTAACGAATAATATTTTATGGTCATATATTCTTATTGCAATGCTAATCGGCTTCGGTCTTTACTTCTCTTTTAAATTAAAATTTGTCCAAATTACTCATTTCAGTGAGATGGTCAGCTTAATTAGTAAAGGGTTTAATCGAAAAGAAAAAAAGAAAGATAGCATCTCACCATTCCAAGCATTTTGCTTAAGTGCAGCAGCACGTATCGGTATCGGAAACTTAGCTGGTGTAGCATTAGCAATTTCAATGGGTGGACCTGGCGCAATATTTTGGATGTGGTTTATCGCAATTATCGGAGCAGCTACTAGTTTTGTAGAATGTACACTTGCGCAAATTTATAAAGTAAAAGATGGAAGTAGGTTCCGTGGTGGACCAGCATATTACATGGAAAAAGGGTTAAACAAACGCTGGATGGGCGTCTGGTTTTCACTTCTTATTACAGTTGCGTACGGATTAATTTTCAATTCAGTGCAAGCAAATACAGTAACAATAGCGTTTGAAAATGCTTTTGGACTAGAGCGAACAATCGTAGGAGCTCTATTAGCCTTATTAGTTGCAGTTATTATTTTTGGTGGCATTAAGAGCATTTCACGTATTACAGAAATGATTGTTCCGCCAATGGCAATCGTTTATATCGGCGTGGCTATTTTTGTCGTTATTAACAACTTCAGTATGTTACCAAGCATTTTCATGGAAATCTTTAACGGTGCATTCGGTTTAGACCAAGCCATCGCTGGTGGTATTGGAGCAGCAATCAAGTTCGGAATTCAGCGCGGTTTATTCGCTACAGAAGCGGGAATGGGTAGCTCTCCTAATGCAGCAGCAACATCTGATGTATCTCACCCTGTAAAACAAGGGCTTGTTCAAGCGTTAGGCGTTTTCGTAGATACATTCTTAGTATGTACATCAACAGCATTTATCGTATTATGTTCTGGACTTTACAAAGGATCAAATTTAGAAGGTATCGAATTAACACAAAACGCATTAAGTTCACAAATTGGACCGTGGGCAAGCACCTTCTTAGCAATTATTATTTTCCTATTCGCTTTCAGTTCACTTCTAGGAAACTACTATTATGGTGAAACAAATATCGCATTCATTAAAGAAAGCAAAACATGGTTAATGATTTATCGTGTTGCAGTTGTCGGAATGGTATTCTTCGGATCAATCGCTGCTCTTAAAACAGTTTGGAGTTTAGCTGATTTATTCATGGGACTAATGGTATTCACAAACTTAATTGCCATCTCATTCCTTAGCAAATTTGCTTACGCTGCATTAGTAGACTATTTGAAGCAAAAGAAACAAGGAAAAGATCCTGTCTTCGTTGCAAACTCTATCCCTGGCTTAAAAAATACAGAGTGCTGGGATGGGCAGGATGTAGAAGAAAAACAAAAGGCCGTTTAACAAATAAAAGCGGAAGTGGCTCGTTCAGAACAGGAGGGTGTTGGAACTCCTGATTACGAGGCGCTTTTTGCCTCGAATGAAGGAGTGAAACAACCGACTGTTCTAGCCGCTGGAGCTGGATATCATTTAAAGCGGAAGCGGCTCGTTCAGAATCGCAGGACACTTCAAGCTCTCGACCTTGAAGCGCTTTTTGCTTCGAGCGAGAGAGCGAAATGACCGACTGGTCTAGTCACCGGAGCTGGATATCACTAAAAGCACAAGCGGCTCGTTTAGAACAAGAGCCATATCTCAAACAAAGGTCCTATTACTTCACCGTAATAGGGCCTTTTATTTACAACAGTTCATAATTTGTTCAAATTAATTCCAGCAAAAGGGTTGATTTATAGAGATTACTATATTATAATGATTATAAATTAGTAATTGATATCACATAACAACTCAAAAGGAGATTGATCATAATGAAAAAACAAGTAATCGAAGTATTAAACAAACAAGTAGCAGACTGGAGCGTTTTATTCACAAAACTTCACAACTTCCATTGGTACGTAAAAGGACCTCAATTCTTCACATTACACGAGAAATTCGAAGAACTTTACACAGAATCAGCTACTCACATCGATGAAATTGCAGAACGTATTTTAGCAATTGGCGGCAAACCAGTAGCAACAATGAAAGAATACTTAGAACTATCTTCTATTCAAGAAGCAGCATACGGAGAAACTGCAGAAGGGATGGTCGAAGCAATCATGAAAGACTACGAAATGATGCTAGTCGAACTGAAAAAAGGCATGGAAATCGCTCAAGACTCTGACGATGAAATGACATCTGACCTACTACTAGGCATCTACACAGAACTAGAAAAACACGCTTGGATGCTACGTGCGTTCTTGAATCAATAATAATTAAAAGCGGAAGCGGCTCGCTCAGAATCGCAGGGCATTGGAGCTCTCGACCTTGAAGCGCTTTTTGCTTCGAGCGAGAGAGCGAAATGACCGGAGATTCTAGCCGCTGGAGTTGGATATTACTTTAAAGCGGAAGCGGCTCGTTCAGAACAGGAGGGTGTTGGAACTCCTGATTACGAGGCGCTTTTTGCCTCGAATGAAGGAGTGAAACAACCGACTGTTCTAGCCGCTGGAGCTGGATATAATTAAAAGCGGAAGCGGCTCGTTTAGAGTCGCTTTTTTATGTAATGGTCGCACTTAACGGTACACGAAATTATATCAACGATTTTTCAAATATATCGATCATAACTCGCAATATATCAACGATTTTTTCATTATATCGATCATTACCCGCAATATATCAACGATTTGACAAAGGATATCAATTTGCCGACAAATCACGACAATATCAGCGCCCCTCTCCCCTACTTTTATCAATATATTACAATCTCATCTATGTTAAAATATAGGAAACACCCTTTAGCTTTTCCAAATTCATCATTTACTACTTAAATGACGGGAGTGGTTCAGTTGAAAGACTACTTAATTAGAGCATTTTTTGCGTTAATAACAGTTGGGATTCTCTTACTTATAGCTAATATTTTCAATATACGTGTCGAGGTTAAGGACTATGCTTTCCTCGTTGTCGTAGCAATTGGTGGGGGCTGGGGTGGCTGGTACCTGTATAAAAAACAAAGCAATCAAAATGATAAAGGCATTCCAAAGTAATATGGAATGCCTCTTTTATTGCCTTCTGTAATAAATAATGAAATTCAGACCACTAATACAACCAATCGCAATAAACATACAAAACGATTGTGGATCTCCACCTAGATTATACTCATCAACGATAAATCCGGACATAAACAACGTTATCGCTGAAACACCGATACACAATACCGAGATAAACCAAAGCGAAAATTCATTAATCAACTCTTTCTTCTGTCTCAAAACAATTAGCATAACAAGAATAGACGCTGCTAAAATACTTTTAAAAACCGGACGTAAATATACGAACTCCTCCATCTATTTCTCCTTTCCCCAAAACATTACATCTAAACATTAACATATTTAACCAAATTAAAAACACATGCCATCTTAAATTAAAACGACATGTGTTTCCGTATTTGCTATGATAGTTGCTTCCACTTCGTTCCCAAAACAGGACGCTCATAATTTTGGATTGCATGAATTAGTTTATCTGCTGTCTCAGCTGAAACGATCAATTCTTTATTTGATGGATTCATAAATCCTTCTTCTGCTGCACGTTCAACCATTTGCAAAATTGGTCCGTAAAAATCTTTTATGTTTAATAAACCAACTGGCTTATTATGTATACCAATTTGCGACCAACATACAACTTCAAATAGTTCTTCAAACGTTCCGTATCCGCCTGGAAGCGCAATAAAAGCATCTGCAAGCTCTGCCATTTTCGCTTTACGTTCATGCATCGTCTCTACTTCAATTAATTCTGTTAATCCTGTATGCACAATTTCTCCTCGGAATAGACCGCGCGGCATAACACCTGTTACACGTCCACCTAAACGAAGAACTTCGTTTGCTACTTCTCCCATTAATCCAACGCATGAACCACCGTATACAAGCTCATACTCGTTCTCAACAAACATTTTACCTAACTGAATTGCCTGCTCTTTGAATTCTGGTCTCTCCCCTAAATTAGAACCTGCAAACACACAAATCTTTCTCATTCCTACACCCCGAAACTATATATTGTTATGATACAATTGACATTGTACAACATATTGAGGAGATGAGGAAGAAATGGATATCGTTGCATTTCAAAGATGGGTTGAGGAATTTTACGAAAAACGAAGCTGGTCACAGTATAATGCCTTTATTCGCTTAAATTTCTTAACCGAGGAAGTTGGGGAAGTTTCACGAGTCGTTCGTGCTATTGAAATTGGCCGCGATCGCCCTGATGAAGATGCGAAAACAGAAGAAGAGCTAAAACAAGAACTAAAAGAAGAACTTGGCGATGTACTATCTAACCTTATTATTCTTTCGCAAAAATATGATTTAGACTTACAAGACATTATGGACGCACACGTCGCAAAGCTTTCAAAAAGGTTCGAAGTATCTAAATGAGAATATTATCAATTATGGTATAATATTCTTGTCACAATACTAAGGGGGATTTTATGTTATCAAAAAAATTGCACGACGCATTAAATGAACAAATGAACTTTGAATTTTACTCTGCCCATGCTTATATGGCAATGGCTGCTTACTGTACAGCTGAGAGCTATGATGGATTTGCTAACTTTTTCCTTGTACAAGCTGAAGAAGAACGTTTCCACGCAATGAAGCTTTACAACTATATTAATGACCGCGGAGAGCGCGCTATTATTACTGGATTTGATAATCCGAATAACGAATACGAATCTGTATTAAACGCTTTTGAAGTCGCACTTGAGCACGAGCGTGAAGTAACGAAACGTATTTACAACTTATCTGATATCGCTTGGGACGAACGTGAACATGCAACAATTACATTCTTAAAATGGTTCGTTGACGAACAAGTTGAAGAAGAAGCTTCATTCGATAGCATCATTCAAAAATTAAAACGTATTACAAGCGATTCAAACGCACTGTTTATGCTAGATGCTGAATTAGAGAAACGTACATTTACGCCTCCAGCTGAGTAATATTTCAATCACCTTAATACATGTATTAAGGTGATTTTTTTGTTTGCTCTCTATCTTAAAATCACCTTAAATTTCCTCATATTTGACATAGTGCCAGATATAAAATGGTATTATTTTCAATATAAAAACGAATATACGAGGAGAGGAAAAATGAATCAACGTGTAGAAGCTGTTGATGCAATTCGTGGTTTTGCTTTGTTTGGCATTTTACTAGTCAATATGACATTAATTCAATTTGGGTTCTTCACCAGTGAAAAACCAACTTATCTATTTGGCGATCTTGATAAAGGTGCTAATTGGTTTATTCAATTTTTCGGCACACATAACTTTATATCCCTATTTTCTTTTCTATTTGGGCTTAGCATTATTTTGTTACAAAAAAGTATTATCGCAAAAGGAAAAAAATTCTTCCCCACATACATAAGACGTATTATCATTCTTTTACTACTCGGCTACATTCACGGCACTTTTGTTTGGGAGGGAGATATTTTATTTGCATACGGAATAATCGGGATTTTTTTAATGATATTCATCAATCGAAAACCGAAAACTTTGCTTATTTGGGCGATTATTCTACTCGCACTTATTACACTTATGTCTTATCAAACTGATCCATCTACAAATATAAATGATTTCGCATCTTATACTGAAAAAGAACATAAAGTCCATCAAACTGGAAGCTATATGGATCACGTCAACTTTAGATTGACTGAAAATCCTTTTGATTACATGGGAATTGACGGTGCATTCGGATTATTTTTCATATCAGTTTTCGCAATAATTTTTATGTCTCCACTGTTCCTACTCGGAATGTATGTAGGGAAAAAAGGCTGGCTATTTGAGGTCAGTAAACATATACCTGCTGTCAAAAAAATATGGTTTGCCACCGGTCTCTTCTCTTTTACAATTAAAATCTTAGCTATGTTCATAAAACACCCGGTTTTAATTATGTTACAAGATGGCCTTACACCAGTAACTATGACCTTCTTTTACGGAAGCACAATCATTTTATTATTCCATTACAAAAAAGCAACCCGTCTACTAACATACATGGCGAACATGGGGAAAATGTCCGTTAGTAATTACTTAGCGCAATCTATTATCGCAACAACCATTTTTTACGCATATGGATTTGGCTTATACGGGAAAATCGGCTATTTCTTCGGTATTCTTTTAACCATCGGAATTTATACAATTCAATTATTCGTTAGCACCTATTGGCTCCAGAAATACCGAATGGGGCCAGTGGAATATGTGTGGAGACTGGGAACTTATTTAGAGAAACCACGTTTTAAAAGAGACTTGGATAAAGCAAGTTAAACAAAAAAAGCAATGAGCCTACGCTCATTGCTTTTCTTAATTTATTAAAGCATAACCCCAACGATAATCGCTGATAATATACTTACTAACGTTGCACCGTATACAAGTTTTAAACCGAATGATGATACAACGTTTGCTTGTTTGCCATCGATACTCTTCGTTGCACCTGCGATAATTCCGATAGATGAGAAGTTCGCAAATGATACAAGGAAGATAGATAAAATACCTACTGTACGAGCTGATAAATCACCAGCTACTTTACCAAGATCAAGCATTGCAACGAATTCGTTCGTTACTAATTTTGTTGCCATAATTTGTCCTGCTTGTAACATCTCTGATGTTGGAATACCCATTACGAATGCTAATGGTGAGAAGATATATCCTAAAATGCTTTGGAATGTGATTCCGAAAATTGAATCGAATACACCATTAATTGCTGTAATTAATGCCACGAAACCGATTAACATCGCCGCTACTGTTACAGCGATTGAGAAACCAAGCATAATATATTCGCCTAACATTTCAAAGAATGTTTGTTTCTTGTCTTCTTGTAATTCTAAAATATCGTCTTCTTCTTTTACTTCATATGGATTAATGATATGAACGATAATGAATCCACTGAATAAGTTTAATACAAGTGCTGTTACTACATATTTTGGATCAATCATTTTCATATAAGAACCGACAATTGACATCGATACTGTAGACATTGAAGATGCACAAAGTGTGTATAAACGATTTTTCGGTAATTTGCTTAGTTGATCTTTTACTGTAATGAATACTTCCCCTTGACCAACGATTGCAGCTGCTACCGCATTATATGATTCTAGTTTTCCTAAACCGTTAACTTTACTTAATAGGAAACCGACTGCACGAATGATAATCGGTAAAACTTTAATATGTTGCAGAATCCCGATTAATACTGCTAAGAAAATAATCGGTAATAATACTGTTAAGAAGAATGGTGCTTGTCCATCGTTTGCTAGACCACCAAATACGAAATTAACCCCAGCTTCCGCAAATTTTAAAATAGCGCCAAATCCATCTGCGATCCCTTTTACTAATACAAATCCGACCTTTGTATTTAGTAAGAAATACGCAAGTACCAATTGAATGACAAGCATAAGTGCAATTGGTTTATATTTAATTTTCTTACGATCTGAACTAATAAGGAAACCTAGTACAAACACTACAAGTAAACCGACTAGAAACATTACGAACTTCATATGTGAATCCTCCACTTCTCCCACAAGTTATTGGTCGTATAACGTATAACGAATGACGTCTGACCATTGTTGTTAAAAAAATTTAAAACCCCTAAAACTATTCAACTGTCATCTAAAATCAGTAAGCGTTTACATAAATTGCAATTTATAAAAGGTAGCTTCTTCTCTCCTACCATACTTGAAAGTCTGAAATTGATACCACCTACAAATCAAATTGTAAGCGTTATCTAGGTGAAATGCAATATAAATTTTAAAAGATTTTTATATGTTAATATATTCCTAATTAATTGGTTTTTTCATGCAAATTTACCATAAAAAAAATAGCCCTAGCTATGAGCTAGAGCCATCCTTTTTTTATAACATAACACCAACGATAATCGCTGATAGAATACTTACTAACGTCGCACCGTACACAAGGCGTAAACCGAATGATGATACAACATTTGATTGATTTTCATCGATACCTTTCGTTGCACCTGCGATAATTCCGATAGATGAGAAGTTCGCAAATGATACAAGGAATACAGAAAGAATACCAACCGTACGAGCCGATAAATCACCAGCTACTTTTCCAAGGTCAAGCATCGCAACAAACTCGTTTGATACTAATTTTGTTGCCATAATTTGTCCCGCTGTTACCATTTCTGCTTGCGGGATGCCCATTACGAATGCTAATGGTGAGAAAATATATCCTAAAATAGCTTGGAATGTAATACCGAACATTGTATCAAACAAGCTATTGATTGCTGTAATTAATGCTACGAAACCAAGTAACATAGCTGCTACTGTAATCGCAATCGTGAAACCAAGCATAATGTACTCGCTCAGCATTTCAAAGAATGATTGTTTTTTCTTATTTTCTAATTTCAGTGTATCTTCTTCTTCTGTAATATCGTACGGGTTAATAATATGAATGATAATGAAACCACTAAATAAATTTAATACAAGTGCTGTTACTACATATTTCGGTTCGATCATTTTCATATAAGAACCAACGATTGACATCGACACTGTCGACATAGAAGATGCACATAATGTATATAAACGATGTTTTGGGATTTTACTTAATTGATCTTTTACTGTAATAAATACTTCTGCTTGTCCAACAATGGCAGCTGCTACTGCGTTATATGATTCTAGTTTTCCTAGACCATTTACTTTACTTAACAACGTACCAATAGCACGAATAAATATCGGTAAAATTTTAAAGTGTTGCAGAATTCCGATTAAAACCGCAAAGAATACGATTGGTAATAACGCTGTTAAGAAGAATGAAACCTCTCCTTTATTAACAAGACCACCAAATACGAAAACGATTCCAGCTTCCGCATATCCAAGAAGTGCGCCAAATCCATCTGAAATTCCTTTTACTAAAATATAACCAACTTGCGTATTTAATAAGAAATAAGATAATGCTAGCTGAATAATAAGCATAATTGCGATTGGTTTATACTTAATCTTCTTTCGATCGGCACTTATAAGAAAACCGAGTACAAATACAACGAGTAATCCTACAAGGAACATAACAAACTTCATTAATAAAATCCTCCATTTAACTCTTCATTAACGTTGAACGTCTGACCATTCAAAACAAGAAATAATCCGAACTTTCCATTTCTCCTCCAAAATCTTCAATCGGATAGGAAAGATCATAAAACCTCTTATTTCAAAGGCATTTTCCATTCTAACACAAATCACAAATCATATCCGCACTTTTCTTTAAAAAATTACATTTTATTATAAAACGTCTATGAATGTTCGTCTTTTACTATCTGCAAATAGTTGAATAAAACAAAAAAGAGCATCAAGTTTCACTTGATGCCCTTTTCATTATACCGCTTTTTCTTTATCAGCTACCGCTGACTCATCCCAACACTCTGTATTGTTCAAACCTGGAATAGACTCCGCATAAAAGACTGGATCTTTCCCTTGTTTCTTTTGCTTAATATAATCTGATAACGCTGCGAAAGCATACTTAGAAAGGAATACAATTGCTACTAAGTTAATAACAGCCATAATTCCCATAAATAAATCTGCTAAATCCCAAACGATTTGAATTGTCGCTACAGATCCTAGCATAACCATACTAAGTACAGCAATGCGGTATGCATTTAATAGCACTTTACTTCCATTTAAGAATTCAATATTTGTTTCACCATAGTAGTAGTTACCTACTAATGAACTGAACGCAAACAAGAAGATTGCCACTGCTACAAATATAGAAGCCCATGGACCGATATGTTGACTTAACGCCTGCTGCGTTAATTGAATTCCGTTTAAATCAGCTGCATTATGCACATCTGATAAAAGAATAATAAATGCTGTACAACTACAAATTAATAATGTATCAGTAAATACCCCTAAAGTTTGAATGAAACCTTGTTTAACTGGGTGCGTTACGTTTGCAGTCGCTGCTGCGTTCGGCGCACTACCCATACCTGCTTCATTTGAGAATAACCCACGTTTTACCCCTAATAAAATCGCAGCTCCTAATCCTCCGCCTACTACTTCTTTAATTCCGAAAGCATGTAAGAAAATTTCTTTAAATACATATGGAATTGCCGTAATGTTTGTTACAACAACGAATAATGCCACTGCTACATAAATAATTGCCATTACTGGAACAATCATTTCAACCGCGCGAGCAATTCGTTTTACTCCACCGAAAATAATAACTGCAAGTAAACCAGCCATAACAAGACCTACTAATCTACTATCTGTTTTGAACGCCCCATCAAAGGCAGCCGCTACAGTATTAGACTGTACAGCGTTAAAAATCAATCCGAAACTTACTGTTATTAGAACAGAGAACACAACACCTAACCAGCGTTTCTTTAAACCCTTTTCCATATAATACGCTGGGCCCCCACGGAATGCATTCCCATCTTTTACTTTATAAATTTGCGCTAATGTGCTCTCTACAAATGCAGAAGCACCCCCAATTACCGCGATTAACCACATCCAAAATACTGCTCCTGGACCACCTGCTGAGATCGCAATAGCTACACCAGCTAAGTTACCAGTACCTACACGAGAAGCTGTACTCATACAAAACGCTTGGAATGATGATACGCCGCTCTTCTCTTTTTGCGCTTTCCTCGTTTTCGAGCTTGCCCCGTCCCCAAGCAAACGAATCATTTCACCGAAGTAACGAACTTGGACAAATTTCACACGAAATGAAAAATAGAGTCCTAACCCAATTAACATCGCAATAATGATATATGACCAAAGGATATTATTTATATCCCCAATTACCTTAGCTAAAAAATCCATAATTGCATTGCCCCCTCTTCCTAACAATAAGAAAATTATATTCTAAAAACTTTTAGTAATCAAGAACTTTATGTTAGGTTTTATAACATGAGTACGTTAATTCTTTTAACATAAGTGTTTTTTCACATGAAAATATAGCCATTACATGCATTTATCCAATACTTAATAACTTATCCTATTCGACCAGCCATACTTTTAAAACAGGACGTTCCCCACAAATAACGAGAGAGAGAAACAAACAAAAAAGTTATATTAATAATTACCTCTCACCCTTTTCATCATTTACTACAACAAAAAAGGCGAGCATCGAATTTACCTCGATGCTCGCCTTTTCAATTACACTGCTTTTTCTTTATCTGTTACCACTTGCTTATCCCAGCACTCTGTATTCGTTAAACCAGGAATAGAATCTGCACTGAAGACTGGATCTTTCCCTTGTTTCTTTTGCCTTACATAGTCTGTTAATGCCGCGTACGCAAATCGGCCAAGAAGTGTAATCGCAATTAAGTTCGTGATTACCATTAGACCCATAAATAAGTCTGCCATATTCCATACAACTTGAAGCGTCGCAACAGAACCGAATAATACCATTCCAACTACCGCAATACGGTAAATTGTTAACCACGTTTTGCTTTGCTTAATAAATTCAATATTTGTTTCACCATAATAGTAGTTTCCTAAAAGAGAACTAAATGCAAATAAGAAAATAATAATCGCTAAGAAGCTACTTGCCCATGGGCCGATTTGTGAGCTTAATGCATTTTGCGTTAATTCAATACCTTCTAAATTCGTTGCTTTATATGCACCAGAACATAGTACGATAAATGCTGTTGATGTACATACTAAGAATGTATCTACTAAAACGCCGATCGTTTGAATAAAACCTTGTTTTGCTGGATGCGTTACATCAGCTGTTGCTGCCGCGTTCGGCGCACTACCCATACCTGCTTCGTTCGCAAATAATCCGCGCTGAATACCATATTTCATCGCAGCACCGATACCGCCACCTACAGCTGAATCTAAACCGAATGCACCTTTAAAGATTTCCGTAAACACATCTGGTATTAAATAGAAGTTTTTAATGACAACAAAAATAGCTACCGCAATATAAACAAGCGCCATTGGCGGAACAATCATTTCCGACATACGTGCAATACTTTTTACACCACCAAAAATAATAACCGCAACTAATGCAGCTAATACAATACCAACAATATAACGCTCTAAACCAAATGCATTTTCAAACGCTAATGTTACTGTATTCGCTTGTACTGAGTTAAAAATTAAACCATAACTAACTGTAATAAGGATAGAAAACCAAATTCCCATCCAACGTTTATTTAAACCTTTTTCCATATAATAAGCAGGACCACCACGGAAGCCACTGCCATCTTTTACTTTATAAATTTGGGCAAGCGTACTTTCTACGAAACTTGAAGAAGCCCCGATAATCGCAATAACCCACATCCAAAATACAGCTCCAGGTCCTCCCATAGATATAGCTAATGCTACACCAGCTAAGTTACCGATACCAATACGAGCTGCTGAACTCATACAAAACGCTTGGAAAGAAGATACACTACCTTTTTTACGCGTCTTTCCAGTTAATCCATCACTCATTAGTCGAACCATTTCCCCTAAATGAGTAATTTGTACGAATTTCAATTTAATAGAAAAATAAAGACCTAAACCAATTAACATCGCAATAAGAATATATGACCAAAGAATTGTATTTGTTGATGAAATAAATTGCTCTAAAATATTCATACAATTAACCCCTCCTTTTCTCCATAAAACGAATTATATTTAAAAAACATTCAAAAATCAACATTTTTCGACAATTTGCAATTTCCAAATATTAGCCAGGTTCACAGTAACAATGTCCTTATGACTGACTACCCTCCCTCTAACTGTGCATACTAAAACAAAAAATAAATTCACAAACAACCCTATTGACAAAAATACCAACCTGTAACTATAATGATTACAACGGGTTGTAACAAACCTAATTACAACAAATTCATTTACTTTCAGATATACAATTTAACAAAACACTTTGGAGGGATTTATTATGAAAATCGGAATTATCGGAGCAACTGGTAAAGCAGGAAGTCGTATTTTAAAAGAAGCATTGGATCGCGGACATGAAGTAACTGCAATCGTAAGAAACGCTGCAAAAATTACAGAAGAAAACGTAAAAGTTTTAGAAAAAGACGTATTTTCTCTTACATCTAACGACTTGCAAGCATTCGATGTAGTTGTAAATGCATTCGGTGCTCCAGCAGGACAAGAACACCTTCACGTAGATGCAGGAAACGTACTAATTGAAGCGATGAAAGGTGCACCTAACACAAAATTACTTGTAGTTGGTGGCGCTGGAAGCTTATTTGTAGACGAAGAGAAAACAACACGTGTATTTGAGACACCAGGTTTCCCAGGCGAATACCTTGCAACAGCTCAAAACCAAGGTAAAAACTTAGAAATCTTACAACAAACAAATGATATCACTTGGACATTCATCAGCCCTTCTGCACTATTCGCATTAGGAAAACGTACTGGTTCTTATACAGCTGGTAAAGACAACCTGCTTGTAAACTCAAAAGGTGATAGCTACGTAAGTTACGAAGACTTCGCAGTTGCAGCACTTGATGAAATTGAAAATCCAAAACACGTAAACGAACGCTTCACAGTAGTTTCTGAAGCTGAATAATAAAAAAATCTCGTAAAACATAATGTTTTACGAGATTTTTTTATTGTTACACTTGTTCTAAACCATTTGGAGTAATCTTAAAGGAAATTTCTTGCCCCTTCATCGCATCCTCTTTTTTAACTAACTCATTCTTTTTGTACCAATTCAAACGACTCGGTTCCGCATGGTATACTTTCAGCACATCTCCATACTCAAATGCCGTTCCATTTACTTGCCCAGCAAAATTCTTTGAAGTCTCTTGTCCTTCTGCCGTTACATGCTTTTTCTTATTTCCATTTTGATCATAAATCGTAAGGCCTATATACTGCTCATTTACAAAGCGATAATGAATCTCCTCATTTGTAAATGTTGCATGTAATTTCTTTTCAGCGTGGTTTAACGTAACAATTGAACGTGTAACATCGGACACACCTTGATAGACTAGACTATCCCCATATGTCACTTCTACAGGAACTTCCGTCACCTTCTTATTTCCAAATCGATCTTTCGTTTCTACTTTCACTTTTTGCTGACCAATTTTTGTCGTATCTATTTCCCCTACAAAACCTACTACTTCTCCACCCTGTACTTCAACAAAGTTCTTCACGTCTAGCGTTTCGCTATTTGTTCCGATTACTACTTGCTGCGGATTTGCTTTTACTGTTTGCTCACCGTCTAATCTTTCAAATCCATTTTCAGTTATTTTGAAGACTAATTCCTTTATCTCTTTACTTTTTCCTTCGCCCACATATACATCTTTTTGATACCAATGTAAACGAGAAGATTCCGCATGATATACTTTCACTACATCTCCATACTCAAATGCAATTCCATTTACTTCCTTAGCAAATTCTTGCGTATTCTCTAAACCTTTTACTGCTATATTTTTCTTCACTCTTCCTTCTTTATCGTACAATGTGAATTCAAAATACTTTTCATCTTTAAAGTAATCATGAATTAGGTTCTTTGTATCTGTCGCACTCAGTTTTTTCGTATCATGATGCAAAGTTACAATTGATTTCAAGTCACCATCTCTATAGCTCAGCCCATATACAAGTAGGCTATCTCCATATGTTACTGTTAGAGGAACTTCTGTCACTTTCTTATTTCCAAATCGATCTTTCGTTTCTACTTTTACTTTTTGTTCACCGATTTTTGTTGTATTTGGTTTTTCTACAAATCCAACTACTTCTCCATCTTTTACTTCAACAAAGTTTTTTGCATTTATTTTCTCTACATCTGTTCCGATTACTACCTTCTGTGGTACTGCCTTTACCTCTTGTAAAGTTTCCATTCTTTCAAAGCCTTTTTCAGTTACCTTGAAGAATAATTCTTTTTCTACTTTCGCCTTACCTTGGCCAGCAAGGCTATTATTTTGATACCATTTCAAGCGGTCCGGTTCTGCATGGAATACTTTTACTACATCACCATATTCAAACTGCATTCCACTCACTTGCTCCGCAAATTTCTTTGAAGTTTCTTGTCCTTCCGCTGTTACACGCTTTTTTGTGTTCCCATTTTGATCATATAGCGTAATCCCCATATACTCTTCATTTACATAACGATAATGAACAGGATTACCTGTAAACGTTGCGTGCAGTTCCTTTTTATCATGTTGCAATGTTACAACCGAACGTATTGCATTATCATTAGCATGAAATACTAAACTATCTCCATAAATTACTTCAAGCGGCACTTCTGTTATCTTCTTATTTCCAAAAGCATCCTTCGTCTCTATTTTTACTTTTTGTTCTCCAATTTTTGATGTATTTGGTTTTTCTACAAAACCAACCACTTCTCCATCTTTTACTTGTACGAATTCTTTCGGATCTAGTTTGTCTACATCCATTCCGACTACTACTTTTTGCAGTTTCGCCGTCACTTCTTGTAAACTATCTTTTAATTCGAACCCTTGCTCAGTTATTTGGAATAATTTCTCTTTTTTATTTTTAACTTTTCCTTGATCTACAAGTTCGTTATTTTTAAACCACTTCAAACGGCTTGGTTCTGCGTGGAATACTTTTATTACATCACCATATTCAAAATCCAATTCATTTAGTTCCATCGCAAATCTTTTTCCCGTTTCTTGTCCTTCTGCTGATACACGTTTCTTTTCAATCCCATTTCGATCATATAGCGTTAAGCCCATATATTCTTCTTTTTCAAAACGGTAATGTATTTCATTATTAGTAAAGTTTACATTTAATTTCTTCTTATTGTGGTGAAGTGTCACTGTCGACATTACATCATCTGAAAGTCCTTGAAAAACTATACTGTCATCATAAAATCCGTTAACTTGGACAGGAATTGAATTTTTATTTCCTTTCTCATCCCCAATTTCTACTAACACTTCCTGTTTCCCATTCTCTAATTTAGGCCATACAATCTTTCCTGTTACTTTTACATTCTCACCTAAATTTCGAACAAGCTTACTTGCTTCATTCTCGTCAGAATCTGTACCAACTAAAAGATTTTGTACTTCATTAGCAGGTTCACCATACGGAACCTTATACAGTTCAACTTGCTTCTCACGAATATCATTACTATCTGTAGCTTTCCAGATTTCCTTTTCTAATTTAGGTAACTTTGATTTTTCTATTTTCTCTCTAATATCATCATTTGGTGTTAATCCCCACTCCTCAAAGAAAGGAATTAAATTTTGCCCTGCCACTTTTGATGTCATATAAATAAATAGCTGCTTTTTCTCTTCATCAGAATGAGGCATTTCACTCTGAGGTAACAAACGATAAGCTTGATGTAACCTAGGATAAAAATGTTCTCCATACACTACATTTAATTGCCAAAACATTGTAAGAGGATTAATGTCATCAATGAATCTTTCTGCTTTAGGCTTCTCTAAATACTCAAATGAGTTTTTATAGTGCTCATCCATTTCTAATTGATTCCCTAACGCCTTTTGAACAGCTAATGAGTAAATATTTACTGTTACTTCCCTTACTTTAGACCACTTCCACGGTTCTTGCTGATGTAAATGACCAACTTCATGCCACGGTCCCCATCCATCCTTCTCAAGTACCTCTATATCTAAAACTCTATTCATTGCAGTTGGAATATATCCTGTATGATAATGTTTCGCAAACATAAAGTCCCCTTTAGCAGGCTTCCGTTTTTCAACAAACTGAACATAATGAGTTGGAGATTTTGCAACCCCAACACTGTCCTCAGATAATCCTGCCACTGCGTTTTCTAAACGGATAATCTTATCATGCAATTTCATTAAATCTGTTGGATCCGTATTCTTCATATATTTCTGCACAGAATCGTAAGTAGTAGTAATTAAGCTTCTCTCACCTTTTAATTCAACTGCATAAGGATCCTTATATTTTTTTAACATTTCATCCCAATCTTTTTTCGTATGCTTACCTAAAATAAATAAAGGAAAGTGACTACCACCATTTGTAACGGAAGCTGTTACTTCTCCTTCGTTATTCATATTATAAAAATATAAAATACCGCCTCTTGAAGATGAAATAACATTTTTTCCTGGTTTTAAATCAAACTCCTCTGGGTCCTTTTCATCATAAGATCTCGTTCCAATAAAAGCTTGGATAGACTGCGTTCCTTTTATGTCAATTGTAATCTCTTCATTTGGCTCTGCATAAATTCCAGTCGGTTCATTAGCGGAAAGTTTCCAAGTAACTCTTAAACGATTATTTTCTTCTTCTACGCTACCTTTCCCCGGCAACTGAAATACTCTCTGCTCAAATTTATTCTCTTCCAACTGCCCGCCCTTATTCTCTTCCAAAGGCGCCGCATATCCTTTTGATGCTTCGAAAGCTACTGGTGATAATAATGTAGATATACATATACCTGCTACTAATACCCTACTCTTTTTCTTCTTTGACATAATCTGTGTCCCCTGTCCTTTTTTTAGACAAACCATCCTATATATTCGTTTAATGAAAAATCCTATTATCTTTATAAAAACATTTAACGAATAGACTAACACCTCGCGCACCTGTATCTATTACTACCGCATTTCCCTCCATGTATTCGCTTTCTTACATTGTACAATTTTTATGTAATATCCCCTCCTCACTTCTCTCTATTTGTGATGAGTTCTCTTGCTACATAAAAAAGAGAATAGTAAAAGATATTTTTCAGTATTGTCATCTATACATCTAAAAATATGAACAACAATAGAGTTTTACATTTTCTTCATATACGACCATCTATAGGTAGTTTTTCCAACTGAATTGTACACGCTTTACACTTTGTTTGATAGCCTCTCTAATTAGAATAATGTTACAATTTCGTGAATAAAATCCATTTATTGTAACGTTTAGATTTCTCCATATTTTATTATTTTTAAATACTTCTTCAAACGTTAAAATAGTGTTTCACTCGATTAATTATTATCTTGATATATCTTTAAAGAATTCATATGAAAAAGCATTGGCATATACCAATGCTTTTTCATTATCTCTTTTGATTCGGTTTATGCGGTTCATTTGGAGTATATGGCTTATTTGGTTTATTTGGAGCCTCAGCCTTTTTCCAACTTACCGCTAACTCTGGACTTGTTTTTTCTTCACTACGCTCAAGTAATACTACTGCATTTTGAATAGTCGGTGTACCTTTATGCGCAATCCCTTGTAATTTCGTTAAATTTCCTGATACTTTAAAGCTAAATCCACCAGCTGGTGTTTGTTTCGGAATTAAAATGCGGAACTTTTCTCCTACATTAAATTCTGTTTTTGTTTCGCCTTTTTCATTTGCAAATTTCACGCCCGCTGGTGCACCTGTTGCTTGCACTTTATACGTTCCGCTTTTTGCATTTGTTTCTACTGTATATAAGCCTGTTTCAAAGAAATCATTTTTTAAGACTGCTTCTTGTTCTTCTGTAGGAGTTACACTCATCGTAATTTCTTGTAGCTCTTCGCTAGCGTTTGCTTTTGCAACGATATCTTTTGTTACTTTCTCTACATTTTTATTTCGGAAATCTAAATCATTAACATCAATTTGTTTTAACGCATTCCATACTGCAAGCTGCGTTGCGTAATGCGCCTCTCTCCAATCAGATACCCCTAATTCTTGTGGACTCTTTTGTGGATATCCATTCAATAGTACACGGTACACATTAATATCCACTTTCCCCATTTCCGGTAAATCTTGACCGCTTGGAGATTTCAAATCTACATTTAAGCAAAAAGCAATTTTGCCATCTGCCGTTTTAATAAGCTCTGTTCGAATTGGCTTCTTCTTGGACTTACTATAACTCCAATTCATTTCATACTTTGTATGGTCCATCACTTCTGCGAATGCTTTTTGAAGTGGGAATAACACAAATAAAACACTTAAAAACATAGCTAAAAGTTTGAACGATTGCTTTATATTCATGTTTACAGCCCCTTAATAACAAACTTAATACTAAGTAGTATTTATTTAGAAACTATTTTTATGCACAAAAAAAGAGTGCTTTTAAGCACTCTTTTTTCTTACCTTAATCTTAGAAATCGAAGTTATCAGGATCTGGACCAACGCGATGATTTTGATTTAACGCATCGATTTTTTCCATATCTTCTTTCGTTAATTCAAAGTTAAATACATCAGCGTTTGCAATAATACGGTGTTCTTTCGTTGATTTTGGAATTGTGATTACTCCATTTTGAAGATCCCAACGTAAAATAACTTGAGCTGTTGTTTTACCGTGTTTCTCAGCAATCTCTTGTAATGTTTCGTTATCTAATAATTGACCTTGCATTAGTGGTGACCATGCTTCCATTTGAATACCTTGTTCTTTACAGAAAGCTTGTAGTTCTTTTTGTGTTAAACGAGGGTGGTATTCTACTTGGTTAATCATTGGTTTAATTTCTGCATCTTTCATTACATCTTGTAAGTGATGGATTTGGAAGTTACTTACACCAATTGCACGTACGCGCTTTTCTTTATAAAGTGTTTCTAGCGCTCTCCATGTATCTTTATATTTTCCTTCTGAAGGCCAGTGAACAAGATATAAATCTAAATAATCTAGTCCTAATTTTTTTAGACTCTCTTCGTATGCAGCGATTGTTGTTTCATACCCTTGATCTGCGTTCCATACTTTTGAAGTAATAAATAATTCTTCTCTTGCAATACCAGTCGCTTCAATACCTGCACGAATTCCTTCACCTACAGCTTTTTCATTTCCGTAAATTGCAGCTGTATCGATGCTGCGGTATCCTGCTTTAATTGCTGATTTTACAGCTTCTACAAGTTCTGGTCCTTCTTCTACTTTAAATACACCTAAACCGAACCAAGGCATTTCTACACCGTTATTTAATACTGCTTTACTTTGTAAGTTTTTCATTTTATTTTCTCTCCTTTTATTTTACTTGATCTCTTTTTTCTAATGTCATGCTCCACGCTGTTAAAATAACAGCGGCTACTACCATAAGGCCACCTACCCAAGCAGTATGGATTAATCCTAATGAATTCGTTACAAGGCCACCTATATAAGAACCTAAAGCGATCCCTCCGTTAAATGCGGCAATATTAATTGCTGAAGCAACATCAACCGCACTCGGAACAAAGCGCTCTGCCAATATAACTACATATACTTGTAGCCCCGGAACATTCATAAATGCGAATAGTCCCATGAAAATAATTGTGATTAATCCAGCTACTTTAAATGGCGCTGTAAATGTTAAAACAAATAATATAATCGCTTGAATCAAGAACATGTAAAATAGCGCTCGAATCGGATTATGATTCGATAATTTTCCGCCGACCATATTCCCTATCGCAATTGCGATTCCATACACTAATAAAATGATAGTAACAGTACTTGCTTCAAATCCTGTTACTTCTTGTAATAACGGAGATAAATACGTAAATGTTACGAATGTACCGCCGTATCCAAGTGCAGTAATAATGAAAACAAGTAATAGTCTTCCATTTTTAATTAATTTAAATTGATCACGAAACGATACAGGTACACCATTTTTTAAATTAGATGGGACGAGTATACTGTTTGCGATGAAAGCAATAATTCCAATTACAACAATCGCCATAAATGACGCTCTCCAGCCAAATTGTTGACCGATAAATGTTCCAATTGGCACACCAGTAATAGTCGCAACTGTTAATCCAGTAAACATAATCGCAATTGCGCTAGCACGTTTATTCTCTGGTACGATTGCAGCTGCAATTGTAGATCCAATTGACATAAACACACCATGTGCAAACGCAGATACAATTCTTGCAATAATTAATACAGTGAAGCTTGTTGCTACCGCCGCAATGCCATTACCAATAATGAAAATAACCATAATCCACATTAATAATGTCTTTCGCGACATACTAGCCGTTAACGCCGTTAAAACAGGAGCTCCTACCGCTGCTCCTAACGCATATAAGGAAACCGTTAAACCGGCTGTTGTAACCGAAACATTTAAATCTTTTGAAATAGATGGTAGTAAACCGACACTAATAAACTCGGTCGTACCAATCCCAAACGCACTAATTGCTAGCGCTAATAAAGCAAACATACTTCTTCGGCTCGTCTGAGCTTCCGAAGATGGTACTGTATATGAACTCAATTGAATTCCTCCTTATTACAAGAAATCCAATCATAATAGTATGATAAAAAGGCCCTTTTATCTTCTAAAAAATATATTTCATACTTACAAATGCTATTATGAATGGTTTCATTCCTTTTTTGAAGAACGCACTTTAAAGTACGATAGGCACTAAAAAGTAACATAGTCACTTTTTGGTACCGTACTACTCATTTGCCTCTTACATGTGCTATTATGAAACATATTTAACATGATAAAAAGTACGTACTTTAAAGTGCTATAGGTACTAAAAAGTAACATTTGTATGATTTAACTTATTTTACTCACAAAGGGAGGATTTCATATGAAGAAATACAATATTCCTGTAGAGGCGACTTTAGAAGTTATCGGCGGCAAATGGAAAGTTGTTATTCTTTGTCACTTAACGAAAGGTACAAAGAGAACGAGTGAATTAAAACGCTCAATGCCTGGTATTACACAAAAAATGTTAACGCAGCAATTACGTGAATTAGAAGACGACGGCGTTATTCAAAGAAAAGTATACAATCAAGTCCCGCCAAAAGTAGAATATTCTCTTACCGATTACGGTTGGTCTTTAGAATCCATTCTTGATTCTCTTTGTTCTTGGGGCGAATGCCATCTTGAAAAAGAAGGTAACACATCGACGCTAATTGCGGAAGGTGAATAATAGGAAAAAGGAAAAACGAACATGAATTTGTTCGTTTCTTCCTTTTTTTCTTTATATATATGTACATTTCTAACTGGAACAAAATATTTTATACGCTTTCATACCTTGTCAGCACTACGTTATACACTCAATATCAAATAATTAGGAATCATTTTTATGTTAACATAGGTGTATATAGTATATAATATAGGATATATATTATATACACTTTCCGGTAACGGAGCTTTTCCATTATGCGGACAAGCCATGTATCGGACAGTTCATAAATAATAAGTAAGACGTTATGGTTTTAGATTTATGTTTGCAGCTTACTTGCTGTCATAAATTTAAAGGCATTTTATTGTGTTTTGTGAAACTTTGTATAAAGTTTCGTAACCGTTTACTATCTTACTTATAAAAAATAAGAGTATTGCTATCGTAAAGGAGAATTGGAGATGCCAGAAACTATGACTCAAACAAAGCCAGAACAAGAAACTGTACAAATTTCTGCTAGCCAAGGACAACTTGATGTACTTGATCAGTTGTTAAAACCTGAGGTACAAGAATCATTAACAACACTAGTAGAACAGCTTCCAAAATTAACTGAGCTTGTTAACATTTTAACTAAGTCTTATGACTTCGCTCAAACTGTTGCTACTGATGAAGTATTAAAAAGCGACACTGTTGGTGCAATCACAGAGCTTGTAGAACCTGTAAAAGATACAGTGAAAAGCATGGCTGCTACTGCAATCGAAGCGAAAGATCGTGCTGACGAAAGCAACGAAGTTATCGGCCTGTTCGGTCTATTAAAATTATTAAAAGATCCACAAGCACAAAAAATGTTCCGCTTTGTGAACGCATATCTTCAAATTAGTGCAGAACGTAACAATAAATAAGTTAACTTATAACAACAATTAGTAAAGACGGGGGATATCATACTATGTCAAAACAAATTGTCATCTTAGGCGCTGGTTATGGCGGTCTTCTTGCCGCTTTAAACGTACGTAAATATTACAGTAAATCAGAAGCACAAGTTACAGTGATTAACCAATACCCAACGCACCAAATCATCACTGAACTACACCGCCTTGCAGCTGGTAACGTGTCTGAGCAAGCAGTTGCAATGCCACTTACAAAGCTTTTCAAAGGTAAAGATATCGATCTTAAAATCGCAACAGTTGAGTCATTCTCAGTTGATAGCAAAGAAATCAAACTAGCTGGCGGCACTACTTTATCTTACGATGCACTTGTAGTTGCTTTAGGAAGTAAAACTGCTTACTTCGGTATTCCAGGACTAGAAGAAAACAGCATGGTATTAAAATCTGCTGCTGATGCAAATAAAATCTACAAACACGTTGAAGACCGTATTCGTGAATACGCGAAAACGAAAAACGAAGCTGATGCTACAATCGTAATCGGTGGTGGCGGATTAACTGGCGTTGAGCTAGTTGGTGAGCTTGCTGACATTATGCCTAAACTTGCAAAAAGCCACGGCGTAAATCCAAAAGAAGTGAAACTTCTTCTTGTTGAAGCAGGTCCAAAAATCCTTCCAGTATTACCAGACCACTTAATCGAACGTGCAACTACTAGCCTAGAAGCGCGCGGCGTTACATTCTTAACTGGTCTTCCTGTAACAAACGTTGCTGGCAACGAAATCGACTTAAAAGACGGTCAAAAACTTGTTGCTAACACATTCGTTTGGACGGGCGGCGTACAAGGTAACCCATTAATCGGTGAATCAGGTCTTGAAGTTAACCGTGGACGTGCAACAGTTGATGCATACCTACAATCTACTTCTCACAAAGACGTATTCGTTGCTGGAGACAGCGCTGTTGTCTTCGCTCCAGACGGACGTCCATACCCACCAACTGCACAAATCGCTTGGCAAATGGGTGAGTTAATTGGATACAACTTATACGCAGCACTAGAAGGCAAAGCATTCGAAGAGTTCGCACCTGTAAACTCTGGAACACTTGCTAGTCTAGGACGTAAAGATGCGGTTGCTACAATTGGAGCAAGCAATACTCCACTTAAAGGCTTACCAGCATCATTAATGAAAGAAGCAAGTAACGTTCGTTACTTATCACACATTAAAGGTCTATTCAGCTTAGCTTACTAATCTGAATATAAGCCCGAATCATGCCCTGCATGGTTCGGGCTATTTTTATCCGTAATTTTCTCTAACTTATTTATTCGGCAGAAGAATCGTATAACCCTTTTAATTATCTAAATTTACTGATTATTTTATGTCCAAATTGTGTATACGAAAAGATGGAAGTATTCTTCCTACTCCCATCCTTTCACACAAACTATTCGCCTAACTTCACAAGACTGTAATTCTTCTTCCCTTTACGGATAATAATAAATCGTCCATCAAATGAATTTTCTACAGTAACATCTGTACCCACATCTGTTACTTTCTCACCATTCATAGAAATCGCTCCGTTATTAATATCTTCACGCGCTTGTCGTCTAGATGGTTCAATTCCTAAATCAACTAGCCATTCTACGATGTTTTTCGTCTCTTTTGAAGACTGAAATGTTGGCATTTCTTTAAAGCCTTGTTCAATTTCATCAGCTGTTAACGATTTAATATCTCCGCTAAATAACGCTGCTGTAATTTTCTCAGCTTGCAGGAACGCCTCTTCTCCATGAACAAATTTCGTCATTTCTTCCGCTAATACTTTTTGCGCTTCACGTTTATGAGGTTCCGCTTCTACCTTCGTTGCTAATTCATCAATACGCTCTTTCGTTAAGAACGTAAAGTATTTCAAGTATTTAATTGCGTCACGGTCATCTGTATTTACCCAGAACTGGTAAAATTCAAACGGTGTCGTTTTTTCAGGATCAAGCCAAACCGCACCACCCGCTGATTTACCAAACTTCGTACCGTCCGATTTTAATAATAACGGAATCGTTAATCCGAATACTTTCGCCTCATGACCTTCTAACTTACGAATTAAATCTAAACCACTCGTAATATTTCCCCATTGGTCACTACCACCAATTTGCAGTTGAACATCCTCTTTCGTGTATAAATGATGGAAGTCCATCGCTTGCAAAATTTGGTACGTGAATTCCGTGAAAGAAATACCTGTATCCAAACGGCTTGCTACAATATCCTTCGCTAACATGCTATTGATGCTAAAGTTTTTCCCGTAATCACGTAAAAACTCAATAATATTTATTTCATGTGTCCAATCATAGTTATTTACCATCTTCACTTCGCTATTTCCACCAAAATCAAATAGCTTTTTCATTTGTGCTGTTAACGCATCTACATTATGCTGAACCACTTCTAACGTTTGAAGTTGACGCTCTGATTGTCGTCCACTCGGATCACCAATTGTTCCTGTTGCCCCGCCAATTAAAATAACAGGATGATGACCAGCTAATTGGAATCTCTTCATCATCATAAACGGAATCAAATGTCCGATATGCATACTATCACCAGTCGGATCAACTCCGCAGTATAGTGAAATCTTTTTCTCTTCTACTAGCTTACGTAAGCCTTCTTCGTCAGTCTGTTGATTAACGGCGCCGCGCCATTCTAATTCATCAATAATATTCATCTTTTGTCATCCCCTTTATTTTTTAAAAACAAAAAAGCCCCTATGTCTACGATAGACATAGGGACGATTATTCACCGTGTTACCACCCAGTTTGTATAAATAGCATAGCTACTCATACCACTCTTAGCAATAATATCGATTGCCAGTCCGCTTAGCATTACCTAAGATACTCCAGAGTGTAATTCACAAGTTTGTTTGTGCTAGGTTCCAGCAACCCCTAGCTCTCTCGTTAACAGTGACAAACTGCTACTGGGCTCTTTCAACGTATGTTATTTGTTAAATTATTAGCCATTATATTGAATTGAAAACAAATTGTCAACAATACCCAAATATTATTTTAAAATAATTCATATCTTCATACGTATTTCTTTATTCCTTATCTTCTCCAATAATCCTTACTTCTCGCTCCAACTTCACGCCAAATTTCTCTTCAACTGTCTTTTGTACGAAGTGAATTAAATCGATGTAATCTTGTGCTGTTCCGTTATCAACATTCACCATAAACCCAGCGTGTTTTAAAGAAACTTCTACTCCACCAATTCGCTTACCTTGTAGTCCTGAGTCTTGAATTAACTTACCAGCAAAGTTATTTGGTGGGCGCTTAAATACGCTACCACATGAAGGATATTCTAGAGGCTGTTTTGACTCACGTTTAAACGTTAAATCATCCATTTTTGCTTTAATTTCTTCATGTACACCTTCTTCAAGTTCAAATCTCGCTTCAAGAATAATGTAATGGTTGTTTGCAAATACACTCTTACGATATCCAAATTCAAATGCTTCTTTCGTCAAAGTACGTAGCTCTCCATCACCTGTCATTACGACAGCTTCTGTTAATACAAACGAAATTTCACCGCCGTATGCACCAGCATTCATATATAATGCTCCGCCAACTGAACCTGGAATACCACAAGCAAACTCAAGACCCGTTAAGTTATGGTCTAAGGCAATACGTGATACGTCAATAATTGCTGCACCACACTGTGCTACAATCGTCGTTCCTGTTACAGTAACACCTGTAATATGAATTAAACTTACTGTAATCCCGCGAATTCCACCATCTTTAATAATGACATTCGATCCATTTCCTAAAAACGTAACTGGAATATTATATTCGTTCGCATATTTAATAACTTCTTGAATTTCATCATAATTTGTAGGCGCAACAAAAACATCTGCTTTTCCGCCAACTTTAATATGCGTATGATTCTTTAACATTTCATCTTGTTTAACATGTCCTTCAGGCAATACCGTACTTAAATATTTATAAACCTCTTGCATATTCATTTTACGATTCCTCTATTTCTATATTCATTTTATCCCGTTATACGGGCCCATAATATCCCCACGTACATGAAAGAACCTAAAGTGGTGGATACAGTGTACCCAAAATCAATTCGAGACACCTATAAACCTCTTAATTTATAAGAGGTGCCACTCATATTAAAATATATATTGCATAATAAAGCAACCCAAATGGACTACTAAACTTGACATGTCATCAGAAAGACAACAATTTGTAAAATATGTGACTTTTTCAAAACACTATCCCTCAGTATCTTACTATACCACACAAAAAGAAAGTGGTATTTTTTTGTACTTTTTACTTTATTTACATCAATAAAAAAAGAGCACATCCGACAGAATGTGCTCTTTCTATACTCTTTATATTACTTTTCGTTCTCTTCTTTTTCTTTATCAAACCATAACAGCTCATCGTTATCAACTTCACCATTATAATTGATTAAAATTTCTTCTCCTGCTTTTATATCCTTATAAGCATAGAAGTTAAACGTATGGTTCTCGAAGACAATATCATACGTTGCATTCGGTGTATATGAATGATTAAATAACATACCGTATCCTAAAAGGATTGCCGTATGATTGATTCCATACTCAAATGCGTAGTCAGCAAGTAATGTTTTCTCAATATGTTCATGCTGTTCATTCGGATAAGAGATAACTGGTGCTGCGTGTATCAACTCACCTTTTTTAATATCACGAGTTGCAAATACACCTCTATTAAATTCTCCATCACTAAGTTCAGAAGTCTTAACTTCGATCATATGCGTCACCTATTTAATTCTTTCTTTGAAGTATTTTAATTCCGCTATTAGCTGAATTTTATCTCCTTAAGCTTGGCAGAAAACGCGCAGAAAAGCAATTAAATTCCTATCAAGTATTCGTTTCAATGAAAAAAGAGCACATCATTCGTGCTCTTTCCAAGCAATATTACTTTTCTAAAATATCTTCTAACAACTTCACTTGCTCGCTAACAGTTTGTAACGTCTTCACTGACGTATCATTTCGATGTTTTTCTTCTTCCACACTCGCTAGCACTTCTTCTGTAGCTGTAGAAGTTTGCTGAATTACGTTAGAAGCATGCGTAACATCCTTTACGATATTCGTCGTTTTAACTTGGAAACTTTCTTGATGAACAACAACCTCTCGCATTACTTCATTAATCGCATCAATAAACTTCCCTAAATCAGTTACATTTGTTAAAACGCTTGCTAACATCTCGTTACATTCTTCTTGTACTCTTTCTGACTTTTCTACTTGCACTTCTACCTTACTTGCTTGATTACTAAACTCCTTCAAAATCCCTTGAATTCTTCCCGCAGAACGATTTGATTCTTCAGCAAGCTTTAACACTTCACTCGCTACAATAGCAAAACCTTTTCCATGCTCGCCTGCCCTCGCAGCTTCAATATTTGCATTTAAAGCTAGCAAACTCGTCTGACTTGAAATATTCGTTATTACATCTACAATTTCATTAATTTGTTTCGATTGCATCATTAAATCTCTAAATATAATTCCAGACTGTGAAACAACATCATTTAAACTTCTCATGTTAATTTCAAAATTTCTTAGAGTATGTACACTACCTTTTGAAATTTCTAAGCTTTCATCCACACGAGCCGATGCAGTTCTTACTTGAGAGATGATTTGTTCAATATTTCCCTCCATATCATTCAATACTTCTACCGAACGATACATCATCTCTGATTGTGATTGCGTACCAACTGCCACCTCTTCAAAGGCAAAATTAATTTCACTCATCGATTCCATCGACGTGTTCATATTTTGTCTTAAATGATTGAAATTACTATCTAGTTTCACAACTGTTTCTTCAATAAGTCTTTGCGTCTCTTCTAACTCCTGAGCTTTTCTCATTACTTCTTGCTTCTCATCACTTAAACGAAGGAGCAGATTAGAACCGATTTTCGTGACGCCCCACATAGCGATTGTTACAATCGCTAACAAACTTGCGAAATTAGCAGCTTCAGACGAGGCTGTATAAGCAAAAAATTGCTCCGGCCAATAGCTACAAAGGATAAATGTGATTACAACAGCTACCCCGCCAAGAATTAAAATGAGGCGCTCACTTAAGTAAATAAGTGAAACAGCTAATGTAAAATAGACCATTTGAAATACAGCCGGACTTTCATTAAAGGCTTGTACCATAATGTAAGACATTGTAAGCAACATAAATGTCATGATATATTTATACGCTGATTCCATACTTTTTATAAAAGTAAAAAGCGTTCCAAATGCAACGACAGAAATACCACAAATCCAAAACGCTATTGCTCTCTCTGTAAAAATATATCCATAATACCCAATTGCGATTATCCCAAGAAAGAAACTACAAATCGTTATAAACAGTAATAAATGATTTTTCTGTGATTCTTTCTCAAGGTTAGAAAAACAAGTCCTCTTTAACCACTCCATATGAAGCCCCACCTTCTACTTATACATATCAATTACTTCAGTTTAAATACCGCACTTACTGGGTTATGATCGCTATTTTCAAACTTTAAATCTTTCCCTTGTACATTTACAATCTCTACATTCGGTGAAACGATAAAGCCATCAATAATAGTGACGAAATTTTCACCTTCTACATATTTCTTTACATCATCTCTCACAGTCATAACAGACGGATCTACAGCCCACTTAAAGCCACCGTCTGTAAAGTCCTTCGGTAACTCTACTAACCACTCAGGGCGCTCTTTCACGAACTTCGGATCACTTAATTGAGCGTTTGAAACTAATTGATTCCAATCTCCGCCCATTATTACGTAATCACCATTTTCATAATGCTTGTTCATATATTCTTTTAAGTACTCTACTTGCTGTTTTCTAATTTTCCCGCCTTCATCATAAGCAGACAAATGTAAATTTACGAGTCTAACATGTTTCCCATTATTAACAGGAATTTTATATTCCACAATTGCTCGATCTAAATCAAACAAACGCTTTGGCCAAGGCTCCATTCCAGGAAGCTGGAACCTCTTCGCTTCTTGAACAGTGTATTTAGAAAACGTACTTAATCCAGCCTCCGCATATCCCATTGGATTTATTATTGGCACTGGAACCCATTTCGTATCGTAGTTCTTGCCAAATGACGAAACATAATCAGGTAATCCTTTTTTCAAAAATTCATGTTCATTTACATCAAATGAACGAAGTGACTTTATATCAACTTCTTGTAATAGTGCAAAATCACTATTCTCATTTTGTAAAAACGAAAGCATATTCTTTAAATTAGTTTCCGTTTGCTCTTTACTACTTGAACCAGATCCCTTTCCACCATCCATAAAGAAATCTTGATCCTTATCTAACCCAGCATATCCAATATTAAATGTTGTAACTTTAAACTCATTTCCAGTCGCTAATACGCGCTCCTTATTATTCTCCACCTTCAAGCTTATAACATCAGCAGGCTGTTCTTTAGTAAGTGTCATATACGCTAGAAATCCTCCTACAATGCCCGCTACTACTAAAACACATGTAAATACGATTTTTAAAAATTTCTTCAAATAAATGACTCCTTTTCACGCGAATTTATTTTTCTTTATTTTCAGTCAAATAAAACAAAACGACACACATAAGAAACATTTTATCATAATTAAAACCGTATATCACTATATTTAGTTGATAAGTAATCGATCCCATTTTAATTACTTGAAAAACCTTCAGACATCAAAAAAAGAAACGTTACACCCACCTCCTCACTGGAATTTAAACGGTATATTTAGTACACTATATGTAATAATCCTAGGCGATGGAGTTCGCCATAAACGCTGCTTAGCTAATGACTCCTACCAGTATACATACTGGTAGGAGTCTATTTTTTTGAGCAATCTATTTAAAGAGGTGAGAAAATTGATTTATATTATCGTCGGCATTGCCGGTATATTAGGAGCTCTTTCTCGTTATTATTTAGGTCTTAATATCACCACATTTTGGCATCATTCATTTCCATTAGCAACATTACTCATTAACTTAATCGGTTGCTTCTTCTTAGCGTGGCTAACTACTTATATCGCCCGGCTAAACATCTTACCTTCAGAGGTCATCACAGGCATCGGAACTGGATTCATCGGTTCCTTTACGACTTTTTCAACATTTAGTGTAGAAACTGTGCAATTGATCAATCATTCTGAGTGGAGCATAGCCTTCTTATATGTATCATGTAGCATACTTGGTGGCCTCATTATGTCTGGCCTTGGCTATACACTTGGAGATTTCTTAATTAAGAAATCTCTTACGGAAGGTGATTACTCATGATAGAAGCCTTATTAGTCGCAACAGGAGGATTTTTCGGTGCGATTACACGATTTGCAATTAGCAATTGGTTTAAGAAAAGAAATAAAACACAATTTCCACTTGCTACATTCCTTATTAATATAACAGGGGCGTTTTTACTTGGATATATAATCGGCAACGGAGTTACTACAGGCTGGCAACTATTATTAGGTACTGGATTTATGGGTGCATTCACTACATTTTCTACGTTTAAACTAGAAGCCGTTCAACTTCTCAATCGAAAAAATATTAGCACTTTCCTTTTATACTTAAGCGCTACGTACATAATTGGTATCCTCTTCGCATTCCTTGGAATGAAGCTAGGCGGAATATGAAAAAAAGCGACTCTATTGAGTCGCTTTCTTTCATAAGAAATATGTCCCGCCATATGGAATAGAAAATAAACCAGCTGGATGTACATCGTAATGTACAATTTGCATCGGAAGCTGTGAATACGGCATATACTGACTTTGCATCATTTGTGCAAAATATGCTTGTTGTTGCATTTGAATAGCTTGATTCATAGCATGAATTGTTCCCTGTGCCCCAGCCAGCGTAATAGCTGCTCCTACTTGTCTTCCATTATAAAAATGATGGTTCATCATGATTCATCTCACTTATTCTTTTTCTTCCATATGGTATGTTTCTATTTCATAGTGAGTATTTTGTCCCTATTGGTAACCCCTATTTATTGCCCTTTTTCAGCTTTGAAGTAATAAATCCAAATAATAATACGCCAATACCACTAAGGAACAATACATAACTTATCGGTACTAGGAAAAAGAAAGGTTCTTCAAGGAATCCATCCGCTCCTACTTTACTGTTTGAAGCATGTATAGTTAAAGAAATAATCGCTAAAATCATGAAAGAAATAGCTACTACGTATTTATTTTTCATTTCACATTCTCCTCTACTCATGTAATTCTCCTTAGATTCTTAACATCATATTATCCAAAAAACCATTAACAGTCAATAATTATTTATCGTTTAACAATAAATAATTATTGACTAGAATAATAACAAAAAGGTTTACGAAGCATATTAAATCACTTCGCAAACCCTCTGTATTATAAATATTTACACTTCAAACCTCTTGCTTAATACAATATACATTGCGCAAAATAGCACGAATATCCCAGCATAAATTAACAAAATCTCTACACTAAACATATCCGACAATGGCCCAAATATTATCATTCCTAGAGGAAGCGCGCATGAATTCGCAATTTGTACAAGACTGAACATCCGTCCGTGCATTGATGGTTCTACTTTTTCCTGCAATAACACAGTAACTGGTGTATTGAAGCACGGCATCGTTATACCAATTAAAAAATTAAATACTAAATACATAATAAATATCGGTGCTATTCCGAGTCCAATCATAAGCAGTCCATATAATGCACAAGCTAGCGCTGTTGTATGCATACGATTACGAAAACCACCCCACGCGGCAATCAATACGCCACCAGCTGCCGCACCAGCACTAAAGGTCATCTCACTAGCAGTAAGTCTCCACATTTCGGCCCCGAAAGAACGAGTTACCATTAAAGGTGTTAAAAAAGCAGCTGGACTTATTAAAATCATGATGATAATCAATAAAACGATTAGCCTTTTAATAAATACATTTTCTTTTAAATAAGAGAATCCTTCTTTAATTCCTTGTAGATTAGATTTTTGCTTATTCTCTGCATTCACATGTCCCTCTACTTGAATGATAAGCATAATACTAATTCCAATCATAGCCGTAATAACATCAATAAAAAATGTTGTTTCAATGCTGGCAATAGAAAGAATCGCCGCACTTGCTGCTGGAGAAAGAAACATAATTAAAGATGTAATACTGCTATTTATTCCATTTACTTTCATAAGATACTCTTTCGGAACGATTTGCGGAATTAATGCATTCACAGCTGGCGTTTGTACTCCTGTTCCAGCTGAACGAATGAGTAACACAATAAAAAGTAACCAAATACTTTTATATCCTGTTAAAAATAAAATTGCTAAAACTAACGTCGCAATCGCTATAATTCCATCCGATAACATAATCATCTTTTTACGGTCATAACGATCAATCCAAACACCTGCAAACAAAGATATCGCAATTTGTGGTAGAAAACCGCAAACAGTTGAAATAGTCAACATCACTCCTGATGATGTTGTAAGGGTGATATACCATATAATCGCGTATTGTACGAGAGAGGAACCGAACAACGAAATAGTTTGAGCGGTCAAAAATAATATAATTTTCGTTTTCCAATTGTTTTCACTCATATGTTTCACACCCCCTTAACTATTCCTGTCTCTATATGAAAGATGCTATCTGCCCAATCAAGATAAAAACTCGCTTCGTGAGATACGAGTATAATGCTGCCCTTAAACTTAATTAGCGCCTTTTGCAAAGCTTCCTTCGCTTCTGCATCTAAATGATTTGTCGGCTCATCTAAAATTAATAAGTTACAAGGTGATAATAATAATCCGCACAGTTTCACCTTCGATTGTTCACCACCACTTAACGTACGAATTTCTTGCGAAACGTGCGTATCCTTCACTCCACACGCAGCTAAATGATGGCGTATTTCCTTCATATTCAGTTTAGGAAACTGTTCTGAAATAATTTGAAGCGGCGTTAAAGAATCATTGCTCCAATTTAAATCTTGCTCATAATATCCAATCTTTATTTGCTCTGAAAAGTGAAACTCTCCAGAAATACTATCAATATTTCCAACGATTGTTTTTAATAAAGTAGATTTTCCTACTCCATTGAAACCTGTAATAACAAGTTTTTGCCTACCCATTACTGAAAAATTCAACTTTGGTAAGAGAGCGAAGTCGTAACCAACTTCAAGGTTATTTACTTCAAGAACTGTCTGAACTGAAATGGGAAGTTCCTGAAAATGAATAGACGGTTTATGAGTAAAACTTGGTGGCGCAATTCTTTCCATACGCTGTAATTGTTTTCTACGACCTTGCGCTATTTTTGAATTCACCCCAGCAATATTTCTACGAATATACTCTTCCGTTTTTTCAATTTTCTTTTGCTGTGCATAATATTGGCGAATATAATCTTTTCGCAAATGCTCCTTCTGTCTTACAAAATCTGAGTATTTGCCGTAATACTTCTTAACTGTCCCGAACTCTACATCACATATGCAAGAAGTTACCTTTTCCAGAAAATCAAAATCATGTGATATGACAATAAACGCTCCTTCAAAATTCATTAAATAATTAGCAAGCCACTCCACATGCTCCTTATCAAGAAAATTCGTCGGTTCATCTAGTAATAAAATATTAGGCTCTTCTAATAAGAGCTTCGCTAAAATTACCTTTGCACGCTGCCCTCCGCTTAATTCACCAATAACACGATCCATCCCAATCACATCAATACCTAAGCCGGATGCCACCTTATTCGTAATACTATCTACTGAATAAAAATCATGAGCCTCGAGCAGTCCTTGAATTTCTGCCGCTTTCAATAGTTGATTTTCATCTCCGGTCATCGCACTTTCTTCATATAACTTGTTCATTCTCTTTTCCATTTCATACAAATCATAAAAGGCTCTCTTTAAATATTGTGAAATGGTGTAACCCTCATCAATTTCTGCGTATTGATCAAGATGTCCAATTTGAATATTAGGTTGCCACTTTATGTCTCCCTTATCAGGAATAATTTCCCCCACCAATATTTTCATTAATGTGCTTTTTCCTGCACCATTCTGTCCAATAATTCCCATATGCTCCCCTTTATGCAAATCAAAAGAAGCATTTTCGTATAATACTTTATCTATAAAACTATGTGATAAACTTTCCACTTTAAGTAAACTCATTTTTATTCCTCTTTTCCTGAAATTAAAAAAAGCAGAGAGATAGCGTCATTCGACACTAGCCCTCTGCTTCGTGGTTTTTCCTATACTACTCCAATTTATAGTAAAGACTCATCGGAATAATATACACAAAGGGCCATAGACAAAGCATTGTCTATGGCCCCTTAATCTATTTTATACACCAGCTGAAAAACCATAACGAAATAAGCATAGATAAACTATACTTTTTTAGAAAAGTTATTCAGCCGATGAATATAGGGGATTTATGCCCCTTGATTAAGCTCCGTACAACGCTTCACCGTATACATTTGTGCGGAGCAAAGTTTTCTAATGAGTTTTACAAATTTTATATAAAGCATATTATGCACCTTCCTTAATACTTAAAAAGGATTTTAGCATACGGTTTTACGAAGCGTCAACATTACTTCCGAATCTTTCAACTACTTGTTTTCAAAATATTGCTTCTGAAACATACACATTCTTATCGCATTATGATAGTTACCATCAACGAAAAACTCATCGATAAGCTCACCTTCTACCATAAACCCAACTTTTTTATAAACATGTACTGCCTTTTCATTTTCCTTATCCACAACTAAATAAATCTTATGCATATTTAGTACGGAAAAAGCGTAATCCATCGCTAAACGCGTCGCATCCACTGCATAACCATATCCTTGATAATTCGGATCAATAATGATTTGGAATTCTGTTCTACGGTGAATATAATCGATTTCTACTAACTCAACTAATCCAACCATTTCATTGTCTTTCTCAACGATAAATCGGCGTTCGCTTTGATCATGTATATGTTTATCATATAAGTCTTGCAGCTCCACAAATGCCTCATACGGCTCTTCAAACCAATACGACATAATATGCGCATTATTATTCAGTTCGTGTACAAACTTTAAATCTTCTCGTTCTAATGGACGTAACTTCAATTCCTGATTCATTTCTATAACCTCCAAGTAAAAGAAACCTCTTCACTTAATTTCTCAATTTTTTTCGATTTCAAACGCCCTAATTTCATTGTAAACTTTCAAGCAACTTGAAGGTCAAGATGTAAAAAAGTAGTGCAAACTTATGTCTGCACTACTACTCTTTTCTCAAATCTCTCATATTCGATATGTATAAAGCAATAACTAAAACAAGAATTGCTCCTGCGTATAATAACGTCTCCATCGGTTCCTCATGAGACACAATAATCAATCGAATTAAGGCCGTAATTCCGATATAAATAAAATAACGTAACGGGAAATGATAGTTCGATTTAAAATACTTAATAATTAATGCAATGAACTCGAAGTATAAGAAATAGACGATGATACTTTCAACCAATTTATAAGACGTATACTCTTTTGCCGAAAAAATATACTGCACAAACGTAATTGTCTCATTCACTAAGAAAATCGATAACACAATGGATAATATAATTAAAGCTATATTTAATATCCATTGCAAAACACTAGCTATAACATGATCGATATTAAATGACTTCATTTTCTCTTTAGACTCCCCTTCGTATAAGTACTTATTTATTATAGCAAAATTACGATTGGAAAGAAGGTAAATCATATATTCGTCCTTTGTTGTTGCCAGTGTAGGGGAGATTTAGTGTGTGGAGAATTCTGTTTACAACCATACCCGACGAAACATGGAGAAACTCTTTCAAATTACCGTTCGTACATGTCGTACTAATGAGCAATGCATAATCTCGTATAGCATCCTCATGTGCCACTTTTGAAAAATCTTTACAACTTGTACAACGCCAGCCCTTCTTCACTTTAACCATTGGAATAACTAAGCATTTCTCACATTGTACTCCATTTAACAACTCCTCTTTTTCTATTTTATATTGCTCAAGTATATTTTGTTGAAGTGGAGAATGCTCCGTTATTATTTGATGAATGAGCCTATCTACATTATCTATAACTTTTCTCTTATATTTACTTTCAAACCACTTTATTTTATGAGGTAAATTTGCACTATGAATAATTGTATGAAGAAGATTGTCATCTGAAGATTTTATAATGGTACGAGGCGAGCTAATAACAACGAGGGACTCGATTGGAAGACTAGAGGAAAATCCATGTAAGCTTAACCATTTCTTTAATTGTATTTCTTGCCTTTTTATTTGTAAAACCGGATCTGGAAATCCCTCTGAATTTCCTTCTGTTATTCGGATAAGTTGATTAAACTTTGCATCAAACATTAATGTACCTGCTATATTTTTTATCTCAAGAAAAAGAAGAAACTTTGTGGAAATGATAATAGTATCAATTTGAAAGTATTGATCATGATTAGATAAGCGAACATCATGTAAAACACTATACTCTTTCTCAGAAATAAAACTAAGTGGATAATCAATTGCTTGCTCCCCTTTACAAATATATCAACGATTTTTCCAATATATCGATTGGTCGACAATATCTGACACTACCTCACTCCAATCACTCACAGCATATCCTAGAAAAACACCTTCAGCAAAAACTTAAAATCGTATTTCCTCATAAAAAAAAAAAATAACCCGCTCCTCCAGCAAAGTTATGGTTTTTAACCCTGCAATGCCACTCTATCTATAACTTTACCGTGAAGTCCACAAAATCCATTTGTACTTATAGCAACTTTCACTTTTTTCACACTGAAACTATATACCCCAAAATCGTTTCACAACGTTATTACTTCCGCATAGCTACAATTTATATAATAACGGTACAGTACAAATAACGTGCTGAATCACTAAGTATGGGGGCATAACGATGAACGAAGCGTTGCTATTAGTAGACATACAAAATGATTACTTTGAAGGTGGCAATATGGAATTACATCAACCTGAAAAAGCCGCACAAAAAGCGAAAGAAGTTTTGAAAGCATTTCGTGAAAAACATAAAACAGTTATTTATGTACAACATATTGCGAACAATGAAGGGGCTACTTTCTTCTTACCTGATACATTAGGTGTTCAAATTCATGATGATGTACAACCGATTGCTAACGAAAGAGTCTTACAAAAACACCACTCCTACAGTTTTTCTCAAAAGTTTTGCACTACAATCGATTAGCTATATTAGCAATTACATTATTATTAGCGGCTTTCCTTCTTCTTTACAGTGTATTTTTTGGATTACTCGTAGGCACTACAGCAAGCTAGCGATTTTTTATAAATATGAACATTTTTTAGGAATTAGTTTATCTTTTTTTAATGTTTTATTTAGAGGCAGTTTATAGTCGGGTATTAACATAAGAAACGTAGCAACTAAGTTCATATATGACGCACTGCTACTATAATCGCTAACCGTACTACTTGAAATCATAAAATAAGGAGACGATAAAACATGAACAAAAAAGCAAAAGCACTATCATCCGTACTGCTCGGATTCACATTAGCATTAACAGGGTGTGCTGGTACTAAAGCTGAAGAAAATCATGGGAAACAAAAACAAGAACAAGTTGCTAAAGAAACAAAAAAGGAAAATAAATTAACTAAAGGGCAAAAAATGGCTAATATTCTTAGCGAGACAAATTGGCAAGGTACACGAGTGTATGACAAAGATAAGAATGACTTAACAAAAGAGAATGCAAACTTCATTGGTCTTGCAAAATATGATGCGAAGTCAGGCAGATATGAATTTTTTGATGCTAAAACAGGTGCAAGTCGTGGCGATAAAGGCACTTTCTTTGTCACAAATGATGGGAAGAAGAGAATATTAATTTCAGAATCAATGAAGTATCAAGCTGTCGTTGACATGACAAAACTAAATAAAAATGTATTTACTTATAAACGAATGGGTAAAGACGCTAACGGTAAAGATGTAGAAGTTTTCGTTGAACATGTCCCATATAAAGAAAAAGAACTTTCTTTCACTGATCCGGACAAGCAGCTGAACACGACTACAGGAGATATTGTTAAAAACGTTGATGGAGATAAAATTTTAGGCAGTACCCTTTGGCATGGAACAAAGGTATTAGATGAAGCTGGTAACGATGTAACACAGTTTAATTCGAATTTTATAAGTTTAGCAAAATTTGATGACAAGTCTAATAAATATGAGTTTTTCAATAGCGAAACAGGTCAAAGCCGCGGTGATTATGGCTACTTCGATGTTGTACACGAAAATAAAATAAGAGCCCATGTTTCAATTGGAAATAACAAATACGGTGCTGCTCTTGAACTTACTGAACTAAATAAGAATAAATTTACGTATAAAAGAACTGGTAAAGACCAAGCTGGTAAGGATATAACTATATTCGTTGAACATGAACCTTATAAAGGTGATATGAAACCACAATTTAGTTTTTAAATACGTTTGATTAAAGATCCTGTACTGAGTTGCAGGATCTTTCTTATTAAGCAAGAGAACGAAAAGACGAAAAACATGTAGCTTTTCGTCTTCACAATATTCCCACCTTATAGTCGATGATTTACAAAACCTAAAAACATACCGATACAAAATAAAATAAATCCAATTAGAATTAAGGGAAGAGTGAAGCCACCCCAAGCTGGTTTATTAGCAAACGCCCTTATTTTAAAATTAATCCTCGCTAAAGACATGATAACGATACCCGCTATTGATAAAATTGTAGTTACATAAGTCATCTAGAATAATACTCCTCTTCTATATTGATTTTGTATCTCTGCAAACCATCTACATAAGTGTTACAGTCCACTATTCATACATGTCATCCCAATTGTAGCAATCCAGCTTTGTGCCACATCATTTGTAAAATTCATTCTTCATTCCTAAAAAAAGACAGAACCAGACGGTTCGGTCTTTTTTGTTTTATAATAATCTCTTTTATTTTTGCTACAATACCTTTTTCTTATAAATCTTACGCTAACACAGCTTTTGATTAACTTATCCTGAAATATTATGAATTTGCGTTCAACTTATCTAAAATACCTTTATCTATTTTTGCTTGATTCACTTTAGCTATTTTAGAAACAATCCCACGGCGATCTTCCCAATCAATCAAATAATATTGATTTTTTTCCAATTCATTTTGCAAGGAAATTTTCAGTTCTCTTTCTTCCCCTTTTTTATCGTACACCTTCTCATCGTAAACATGATACGTAAGAACTTCTCCATTACTCAATTTTTCGTTTTCTACTTTAGAATCAGTCGTTACTTTTACATAATATTGTTTAGTCAAATAGTATCCATTCCCTGACTTCATATAGTAGAAAGCACCTCCTACTATAGCTAATAACACAAAAATTCTCATGATCCATTTCATATGGTAATACCTAACCTTTCTATTCTACTTGTAAGATTTATACCCGTTAAAATATAAATCTTCCTTACCTTAAGTATGCTTTAACCATACAGATGGTACAATCCAGTTTCCTTACACCCACATTACATTTTTGTAATCCTATCATTTTACAAAAGTTTCTTAAGTTGGCCCAAAACAAAGGAACATAAAGTTTTATTCCTCCAATTGCCACACTTTTAGCAACACTTGTCCAAGTAATAGGAATTTCATTTCAATCCATTTTACGTGAAGAAGTAAATCAACGCCGATTAACTATATTAGGAATTACATTATTAATCAGCCCTCATCAATCGGGCTGCCCGGCAAATAGAGGAATAAAATTTATGACTAAGTAAAAAAGCGCCCTACTTATAGGGCGCTTTTTTTATACTTAATGACTAATACTAGCTGTTGGATATAATGTTGTTCCTCCAATTGAAACTTTTATTTCATTTGTTAATGGAACGTTTTGTTCATTAATAATTGTTCTCCACCATTCCCATGCAAGACCTGTACATTCTCTTGCTACAATTTTTATATTTTTTGAGTTCGGTGGAAGAGGGATAACTGTAGAGTAATGAGCCGTTTTGTCTTTTCCGCTACCATCCCATGTTTTATGTGTTAGTACTTCGTTACCCTTTTGGTCAAATGTGAATTCATCCCAAGATACATCAAATTGAGCAACGTAAGCACCATAATGATCAAGTGTCATTTTAGCACTTGAATATTCTGTAGTTGTCGTCTCAATATAATCTGTATTGTTATGAACAGCAGCAGTTGCATTATCTTTTAAGAAAGTACTTGTATATGAAATTGGGTATGCTGGATTTTTAAGACTTAATTCAGCATTATCTTTAATAATATTTCGGATTTCATTGAAATCTTTAGTAACAACCTTGTTATGCTCTTTCGCATCTCCGCCTAATACTACAGCAGTAAAGGTACTTTCTTCAAAAATATCTTTATACTGTCCACTTGTTTCAACGCTGTTATCCTTAAGTAAGGCTTTAAAAGCAGCTTGTACATCTTTGCTCTTAGATGTTGTTTCTAATTTTACATAAATCGTTCTACCATAAGCTACATTTGAAACCATAACAGGTGGAGCCGAATTACTTACGCCTTTTCGAGTTAACTCATCAAAAGTAACGCTATTATCAAAAAGGTCGGATGGATTGTTAGGTAGTTCAGCACTTACCGTATAAAATATTTGCTTATACGCCGCTACCATCACTTTTTTCTCTCCATTTGCAACCGCATTAAAATCAATGTTTAGACTGTTATCAAGATATTTAGCGTTAACATTAAGAGCGCTTGCGATTTGCGATTTACTATAAACCATGGATTCCGTATACTGCATTCTTGCAGGCAACGTATGTGTTGTAGAATACTTTTCATTCCAAGTAGATACTAAATCGTCTACTGCTCCAGCTACATTACCATATGTCGGATTTTGGACAGTGATTGTATTTTCTTTTCTCATGCCCGGTAAGTCTATACTAATATTCAAAGGCTTTCTCTTAGCCACTAATAAACTCGGTTGATTGTCTGCAAAAGCTTTATTTGCAAGTTGTACAGCTCCTGGATACGTGCGATTCACTACAGAATCAATAATTGAAATATCGACTGGTGACGTTGTAAGTGATTTTTTCTCGCGTTCCACTACTACAAATTTACCATTTGAATTGATACTTTCTTTCGGAACAAAACTCTCTATCTTATCACCATTTACAGCTAAAACCTCTTGATTATTATATTTAAGATTTGCTATACCAGTATCAATGCCACTAGCATTTTTGGTTACATCAGTTGCATTACTTGCTTGTGTTTCTGCGAAGGAAATAGATGAATAATTAATAGTGCATAGACTAACTAATAAACATGCAAGGAACTTTCTTCTTTTAGTGTTTTTCTTAATATTCAGAAAAATCACCCCGTTCTTTTTTTAGTAAAATATGATAATGATTGATAAATGATTGCTAACTAATAAATTTACATAAATGCTTTTAAAAGTTCTTGAATTAACGGGATTACGCCACCTACAAATTTTAAAACTGCCATTGCGATTTCCATATTATTTCCTCCTTTTTATTGCTACGAAAATATGATTTATCTTTATGCCCTCATTATAGTGACCCCTTACACTTTTATCAATACACTCTGATATGCAATATTACATATAAAAAAACAAGCTGAATTCTTTTGAAAAATTATACAGAGATATTTTTTCCACTTGGTACATACTTGAAAAGGTGAAGCATTCTTTTGCATTTTATAAGTAATCACATAAAAAAAGCTGCTGCCTATAAAATACAGACAGCAACTTCAACTAGAGTGTCTTGCATAATCTACGCAAGACATTTTATAACTAATAAACTGCTATTGGCCCATAAGGACCATTAATAATTTCTATTTTTGTTTCAAAAATATCTGTCAAAAGTGTTGAGTCCATAACCTCTTCTACTGTTCCAAAAGCAGCAATTTGTCCATCTTTCATAGCACAAATTTTATCCGAGTATTTAGCTGCAAAATTTATGTCATGCATAACCGTCAAAATTGTTCTTCCAAATTCATTAGCTGCACGTCTTAAATGCTCCATCATTTGAACAGAACGAGCAACATCAAGGTTGTTCAAAGGTTCGTCCAAAAGTACATATTCCGTCTCTTGGCACAGTACCATCGCTACATATGCCCTTTGTCTTTGACCACCAGAAAGCTCATCTAAATATCTATTCTCTAAACTAGTTAAATCTAAGAAATCGATATATTTAGAAATGATAACCTCATCTTCTTTAGTCAACCTTCCCTTTGAATAAGGAAAGCGCCCAAATCCAACTAATTGTCTAACTGTAAGCCTAGTTACAAAATGATTTTCTTGTCGCAATATAGTCAAAACTTTTGCTAAGTCTTTTGATTTGGATTCAGAAACATCCATATTTGCTACCTGAATTTGGCCTTCATCCATATCTAAAAGTCTGCCAATCATCAAAAGTGTCGTTGACTTTCCAGCACCATTTGGTCCAATTAAAGAAGTAAAGCCTGCTTTTGGTATTTCAATATCCAAAGGTCCTATTTTTACCTTATCAGTATAGAACTTTTTAACATTATCAATTTTTATCATAAAGCCCTCTTCCTTAAAACTATAGTTAAGAATATGATTCCACCAAATAATTCAATAATAACTGAAACTACACCTTGAGCATGGAATACATGATACATTAAAAAGTATGCGCTCGTCATTATTAAAAATCCTATAGCAAAAGCCATCGGAAAAATATATCTATGATCATAAGTTGACGCTGCCTGATAACTCAAAGTTGCCACTAAAAAGCCGTAGAAAGTAAGTGGCCCAATTAGAGCTGTTGAAATGGACATTAAAATAGCTACTAATACAAGCGTATAAATTACACTAGGTTGGTATTTAACTCCAAAAGAAGTAGCAACATCTTTTCCTAGTGATAAAACATTCAAATTCTTAGAATGAGCAAAAATTAATACCGCTACAATTATGATCATAGGAATTACAATAGGAAAATATGCAGGATCTGCATGATTAACAGAACCAAATAGTCTTGCTTGTAAAATATCAAATTCTGAAGGCGCAAGTAGTTTTCTCATGAAAGTTGACACAGAATTTAGCCCGGTACCAATAATAATTCCAACTAAAAGCATAAGTTGTAAATTCCCGTATTTACCGGAAAGTAACCATCCATAAAGTATCAAACTCATGAAGACCATAACAACAACTTGGAATAAAAATGATCCAATTCCATTAAAATTTATTAACGCACTAGCACCAAAGAAGAATACTGTACTCGTTTGAATTGCTGAATAAAGTGATTCGAAACCTAAAAGCGATGGAGTAATAATTTTATTATTCGTAATAGATTGGAAGGCAACTGTCGACAAGCTATGGCAAACCGCAGCAATAATCATTGCAACAATAGCTACTATCCTTCTCTTAACGACTGGGATAAAAGAAGGTGAATCTATCGGAACTGGATTGTTATAAACTAAAAGTCCATATGAAGAAAGAAGACCTAAAGCAATCAATGTTATCAGTAAAATCCAATAACGTCTTGCTTCCTTCTTAGACCGAAAAGCGCTAGCTGATCTACTTTCATTATGAAGGCTAGAATCGATTTCGACATTTTCTTTTTTTCTATATTCTAATGTGATCATCGTAGCCTCCTTGGTTTTCTTTTTCTCAATAAAATAGTAATAAACACGACTGCTCCCACTGTTGCAAGTATTAAAGAAACAGGTAATTCAAAAGGCTGTATAATTGTTCGAGAAATGATGTCACAGGCAGTTATTGATCCCATTCCGATCACACAAACCCAAGGTAAATTACTCCTAAGATCATCACCTCTAAACATTGAAACGATATTTGGCACAATTAATCCTAAGAAAGGTAAGTGTCCAATAACAGCTGCAACAATTCCAACTGCAACAGAGATAAGAGCAGTCCCAAAAAGAACAATTCTATTGTAATTAACTCCAAGACTTGTTGCGACATCTTCTCCTAGTCCAGCTAAAGTCAATCTATTAGCATACATAAAAATAAGAAAAGTAATGATAACAATCAGCCATAAATATTCATATCTTCCCACCTGAATGTTAGCAAATGAACCTACAAACCAAGTTTCAATACTTTGCGTCTTTTGAAAAAGGAGTCCTAAAAAAGTAGACACTGCAGAAATTACTGCTCCAAGCATCAATCCAATAATCGGAACAATTAAAGACGAACGAAGCTTAACTCTTCTTAAAAATAGAAAGAAAATCATAGTTCCTATAAAAGAAAAAATGATTGCACCAGTCATTCTTTGAACTAAAGTCGGGGCAGGAAATAATAAATACACAAAAAGCAGGCCTAAGCCTGACCATTCAATAGTCCCCGTTGTAGTAGGTTCAACAAAGCGATTCTGTGTAATGAGTTGCATGACGAGCCCTGCCATCGCCATCGCAGCTCCAGTAAGCATTAATGCAGCTGTTCTCGGAACACGAGTTATGAAAAACATCTCTGTCCCGTCCTCTTGTCCACGTATATCATAAACTCCAGTAAACAGTGATATAATCCCTAAAATTATAACAACTATAACTGCTATTATAAAAGGTTTTGTCCATATTTTATTTTGATTATAAAACTGGGGTTGAGAAATATTCTCAACCCTAGAAATCATATTTTTTGACACTGTTTCGTACTCCTTTACACTACTTAGCTAAAGTTTTTGCCATATTTCCAAATAACTCTATATAAGTTTGAATTGATTCATTCGTGTAAGTATCTTCTGGTGCATAAATAACTTGTTTTTTAGAAACAGCAGTTGTGTTTTGAAGAGCAGGTGATTTAGAAATAACATCCTTAGCAGGTGTTGACTTAGCTGCATCAGATGTTGCAGCATCACGATCTAATACGAAAATCCAATCAGGATTTGTTTGTGCAATAGCTTCAACAGAAACGTCATCACCTTTATGACCTGCAGTAGAATTTGAAACTTCTAACGCTGGAGTCCAACCGAAAATTTCATACATTGGTCCCCAAACACGACCAGAATGTGGAGCAGCAAAACCAATATTACCACCAGTAACGATAACACTCATAACTTTATCTTTTCCGTTATAAGCAGATTTTGCTTTTTCAATAGATTTATCAAAATCAGCTACTAATTGTTTAGCTTCTTTATCTTTATTAAAGATTTTTCCTAAAGTAATTGTAGAATCTTTAAGTCCTTTTACTAAGTTTTCGCCAGGCTTAGTAGCTTTCTCAGAAACATCAAAATTAAGATCAATAACTGCTGCATTTGGTACTAATTTTTTGATTTCTTCGTAATGGTCAGCAAATCTTTGACCAACAATTACAAGTTCAGGATTTGCCGCTGCAATAATTTCTAGATTTGGTTCACGGTGATTCCCAATATTTTGAACTTTTTCATCCTTTTTATATGCTGAATCAGCAGGCATGATATCCTTTGGAGCAGCCGCTAATTTAATTCCCCAATCAGATAAAGTTTCAAACGTTCTGTTATCCAAAGCAACTACATTCTTTGGGTTTACAGGGACTTTAACAGTTCCATGAGCATCAGTGATTTCAACCGTTTTTGGCTTATCACTACCATTATCTTTATTATTAGCCTTCGAAGTTTCTTTACTTGAATCTGAGCAAGCTACTAACATTAAAGTGAAAACTGCTAGAATACTCACTAATTTTAAAAGCATAGATTTTTTCATATGTATACTCCTTATAGTGTGATTTATTTCGAAAATGATGACATCCATAGATTGAATTAGAAGGTAACTTTTATTCAATTGAATCGCTATTGATAATCATTTTCATTTGAACATCCTGTTAATTAGTATAGTCATTAATTCTGTGAAAATCTTGTGAATGGTGTGAATTCATAAAATCAGGCATAGAAAGTAATATGTGACGTCGGGCGTATTGATTAGCCATAATTTCCTCTACAAAACACGCCCATTAATAGCTAATATTTTTATAATCCATTTTTTTTACATCTTTTAATACTTCTCAGAAACTATTTGATTATCACATTTAACAAAAAAACGAGTAAAACTGAATGAAATAGTTTTACTCGTTTTCTATTACCTTATTTTATCATTCAATCATTGAATAGCCTCTGCCGTGTATCGTTTGAATATATCTCTCTTTCTTCTCGCACTTTAACTTTTTTCTTACATACCCAATATATAAGTCTACTACATTTGGATTTACTACTATATTATATCCCCATACTTGATTCAAAATCATTTCACGGCTCAATATTGTGTTTTTATTCTTGATTAAAAATACAAGTAAATCGTACTCCCGCTTAGTAAGCGAGAGGTTTTTGCCACCTTTTTTCACAATATTGCTAGATGCATCAACAAAGAGATCTTTAAACTGAAAAAAGTTTATCTCCTTTTGCTGGTTACAATCACTTCTCCTTAAAATTGCTTGAACCCTTGCTACTAATTCTTCTTTCGCAAATGGTTTTCTTATATAATCATCTGCTCCTGCTTGTAACCCTGCTACGCAATCCTTACTAGAAATATTGTCGGTCACAATAATAATCGGTGTCGTTTTAACAAGTCGTATTTGTCTACAAATTTCTGGTCCCGGTATACTTAATGAATCCCAATCCAATATGATAATATCCCAATCTTGTTCATATATTATATTTAAACCTTCGTTTTCATTGTGAAGTTTTAAAATGAAATAGCCTTCTTGCGTTAAACCGCTTACGATTTTCTTTGCTGAAGACCGTTCATTTTTAATCACCAACACCTGCTTCACCGATGGTTCACCTCTACTTCAATATAAATTATTTAGATAAAAAAATTATCCCGAAAAAATAATTTAAGATTTATAAATTTAAAACCCCTAAATAATCCATTAAAACAGTTTATTAGGAGAACTCTATATAATCTTACAATAGGTATGGATAAAAACACAAAACATATGAAGATTCGAATAAAGTGAAAAAATAATAAGAACTCAACAATTGGGCGTTTACTAGCAGCTATATTATCTACCTGCTTATCGTCAATAACCATTTCTTCATTTTCTATTTCAGGGATATCGTCCCATCAACTTCAGCATTCTATAAAACCACAAACAAAAAGAACCATAACCTCGTCAACCTGGCAAAGTTATGGTTCATATCATACAAAATAAAAAAACCACCAAATATGTATTGGTGGAGACGGTGGGAGTCGAACCCACGTCCAAAAATATCGGCACTTAAGCTTCTACGAGTGTAGTCGATATATTAGCATTTCGCGAACTCTTCGGCCTATCGACAGGCTTCCAAGTTGCTAGTCTGGTTGTTCTCTTCCTTTGTCCTCAGACGGCGAACTCCGGCGTAGTCCACTTAGTTTGAGTCCCTTACCCTACCACATGGACGATGGAGGGAGGAACCTTTAGTGCAATTAAGCAGCTAAAGAAAGATTGTTTTGTTTGCCAATTATAGGCTTTGACGTTTTAACGAGGCCGATCCCCTCGACTCGCAACCTAAGCTCGAACTATCCCTGTCGAATCCGTAACGTCCCCATGATAAAAATGGAGCATACGAAGAAAATATCGTGATAGCTACTAAGAGCTGTTTTTCAATGTGCAACAACCTTACATAAATTATTATAACATACGCGCTCCATTTTACAAATGTAAATATCTGTATTACATCTTTTGGCGATCACGGAACGCGCGTGCAATTTCACGTTTAGCTTCTTTCTCTTTTAAATCGTGACGTTTATCGTATTGCTTCTTACCTTTTGCTAAACCAAGTGCCATCTTTGCAAATCCATTTTTCAAATAAATTCTAAGTGGAACTAATGCGTAACCTGTTTCTTTCGCAGCGCCCGCTAGTTTATCAATTTCTTTTTTATGCAGAAGTAATTTTCTCGTACGAAGTGGATCATGGTTGAAACGATTCCCTTGTTCGTACGTATTAATGTGCATATTATGAACCCATACTTCACCATTATGTACACGTGCAAACGCATCTTTCAAGTTTACGCGTCCAGCGCGAATCGACTTAATTTCCGTTCCTTGAAGGACAAGCCCTGCTTCGTATGTTTCTTCGATGAAATAATCATGAAATGCTTTTTTATTCTGTGCAATAACCTTACCTGTACCCTTTGGCATATAACGTCCCTCCTCTATTTTTACTATTGTAACAAATGTTACTAAAAAGCGAAAGTGGCTCGCTCAGAATCTTTGGACATTGGAACTCCCGACAGAGAAGCGCTTTTTGCTTCGTCCGAGGGAGTGAAATGGCCAACAGATTCTAGCCACTGTAGCTAGATTCCATCAAAAAGCGAAAGTGGCTCGTTCAGAATGTGAGATGGATGGAGCTTCTGACCTTGAGGCGCTCTTTGCCTCTCGGGAAGAAGTGAAGCCGCCGAACATTCTAGCCACTGTAGCTGGATTCCGATAAAAAGCGAAAGTGGCTCGCTCTCAAGCCACGAAGAAAAAAGAAAACGGCCCCGCTTTTCATCAAAGCGAAGCCACTCTTTTCTTACTTACGCTTTTTCTTTTTCTTCTTGAATCCTGGTACGTTTTCGAAGAATGCTTTTTTCTTCTTACCGTTACCATCTTTTTTTCCCGGCTGGCTAGCAGAAGCGGATGCAGATGCAGATCCTCTTCCTTTTCCTTTACCACCACGGTCAAATTTTCTACCTGTGCCACGTTCACCGCCGCGCTCATTACTGCGCTCGCTACGTCCACCGCGTTTCTTTCTGCCTGTTCTTGGCTGCTCGATAACGACTGGACGATCTTTGAACTTACGGCGAGGTGTGCCTTTCATGCCAACGATTTCAAAGTCGATTGCACGCTCGTCTTTGTTTACGTTAATAACGCGAATTGTAATTTCGTCACCGATGCGGAATACGTTTCCTGTACGTTCTCCGATCATAGCGAAATGTTGCTCGTCATAACGGTAGTAATCATCCGTTAAATAACTAACGTGTACAAGACCTTCAATTGTATTTGGAAGCTCTACGAATAAACCGAAGTTTGTTACAGAGCTAATCATACCGTCATACTCTTCACCGATCTTATCAACCATATACTCTGCTTTTTTCATCTCATCTGTTTCACGCTCTGCTTCAACAGCACGACGTTCCATATTAGAAGAATGCTCTGCAATCTCAGGTAATTTTTCACGCCATTTTGCTTGCGTTTCGTTGTCGACTTTACCGTTAATAATGTATTCACGAATTAATCTATGAACGATTGTATCTGGGTAACGACGAATTGGTGATGTGAAGTGTGTGTAGAACTCAGTTGATAAACCGAAATGTCCTAAACTATCCGCATCGTAACGAGCTTGCTTCATAGAACGAAGCATAACTGTTGAAATAACTACTTCTTCTGGCTGTCCTTGAACCATTTCAAGAATTTGTTGTAGCGCGCGAGGATGCACTTCATTCGCACGTCCTTTTACGGCATATCCGAAGTTCGTTACAAACTCGAAGAAACGCTCTAGCTTATCTTCTTTCGGATCTTCATGGACACGGTACATAAACGGTACGTTCATCCAGTGGAAGTGCTCTGCTACTGTTTCATTCGCAACAAGCATAAATTCTTCAATTAACTTCTCTGATACAGAACGATCGCGCATAACAACATCAGTCGGTTTTCCTTCTTCATCTACTAATACTTTCGCTTCTTTAAAGTCAAAGTCAATTGCACCACGGCGCATACGTTTTTCACGTAGAATTTGTGCCAATTGCCCCATCTCTTTAAACATCGGTACTAATGGCTCATAACGCTTAATTAACTCTTCGTCCTCATCTTCTAAAATGCTTCTTACGTCAGCATACGTCATACGCTCTGTCGTTTTAATCACACTTTGGAAAATCTCGTGTTTAACAACATCACCTAAGTTGTTGATTTCCATTTCACAAGATAATGTCAGACGGTCTACTTTCGGATTTAATGAACAAATACCGTTAGATAGACGGTGTGGAATCATCGGAATTACACGGTCAACAAGATACACACTCGTCGCTCTTTCCGCTGCTTCAACATCAATTGGAGAACCTTCTTGAACGTAATGACTTACGTCCGCAATGTGAACGCCAAGCTTGTAGTTACCGTTCTCGAGCTTCGTTACTGTAACAGCATCATCTAAATCTTTCGCGTCTGCACCGTCAATTGTTACGATCATTTGATCACGTAGGTCACGGCGATCTTTTAAATCTTCTTCTGAAATCGTTTCTGGTACACTGTTTGCATGTTCCATCACTTCTTCAGGGAACGCTAAAGGCAAGTGATGTTTATGAATGACAGATAAAATATCTACTCCTGGATCATTTTTATGACCTAGAATTTGAATAACTTCACCTTCTGCACTTAAACGATTCTCTGGATAGCTCGTAATTTTCACAACTACTTTATGACCTTCTACAGCGCCCATAGATGCACTTTTCAATACGAAAATGTCACTCGTCCAGCGCTTATTGTCAGGTATAACAAATCCAAAGTTTTTCGATTCTGTATATGTACCAACTAGCTCTTTCGTTCCACGTTCTAAAATGCGTACAATTGAACCTTCTTGACGCGAACCACTCGATTGAGAACTAAGGCGTGCTAATACTGTATCGCCATGAAGTGCACCGTTTAATTCTGTAGGCGGGATGAAAAGATCATCGTCTCCTGTTTTCTTCTCATCTGGTACAACGAATGCAAAACCACGTGCATGTCCAATTAACTTACCGCGTATTAAATTCATCTTTTCAGGAAGACCGTAACGGTTGCTACGAGTACGAATAACAAGTCCCTTTTCTTCCATCGTTACAAGTGCCTTTACGAAATCTTTAAAGCCCTCAGAACCTTCAATCCCAAATGCCTCTTCTAACTCTTGTATCGTTAGCGGTTTATACGCTTCTTCTCTCATAAATAATAACAACTTATCAATATGTTCTTGTATGATTTCTTCCAAGCAAAAATACCTCCTTTAAAACCTTATATTATTTAGTGTATCCGAAAGATAGGGGATGTATAAAGTGAAACTTCAATACTCCCCTTATGATTTTTACAGTTTTCACAAAAAATTCCTTATGAAAAAAAGAGGCAACTAGATCTTACCAATCTAGTTGCTCCAAGAAGTTATATACATCCTCATGTAGCTCGTCACGTTGTTTATCAAGTGTAATGACATGCGTAGAGTCTTCATACCATTTAATGTCTTTTAACGTAGATTCTACACCGTTATAAATAATGTTAGCACTATCTGTATTAATCATTTCGTCATGACGTGCTTGTACAACAAATGTTGGTGCATAAATCATATCCACATTGTTACGTACGTCAGCAATTAATTGTTGTAATGCTTTTAATGTATTCATCGGTGTCTTTTGGAATTCCAACATTTCTTGTTCAATTTGTTCTGGTGATTTTTGCTCACGTTTTTTATATTCGCGGGCATATGCCAATATACCTTGGTACATCGTTTCTTCGCTCTTAATATACATCGGTGCACACATTGGTACTACACCTAAAACCGGTACTGTATAACCTAATTTTAAAGAAAATACGCCGCCAAGTGACAATCCAACAACAGCAATTTTCTCAAAACCTTTATCTTTTAAAAGCTGATATGCCTCCGTTACATCTTGCCACCAATCTGTAGGCCCTGTATGAACAAGCTCTTCTGGTGGTACACCGTGCCCTTTATAAATTGGCGCATGACAAGTATAGCCCTTCTTTTCTAAGAAACGCCCTAACATACGTACATCAGCTGAGTTCCCTGTGAATCCATGTAGTAATAAAACAGCGCGGTCTCCACCCTCAAATGTAAATGGTTTCGGAGATGCTAATTTCATCATGTATTTCTCCTCTTTCTCTTCTGTAATCTAGTCGTATTCTTTCTATATCTAGTGTACCATATTTGTATTTCTATAATCTAATTAGAAACATCTTTCAAATAGCAAAACAAAAAAAGAAGAACCATTAGTACCATTCACTAACGCTTCTTCTTTCAATTCTATAAATTGAAGTACGTAACACCAATTGTTAATACAAAGAACAATACAGCTAAAACAATTGTAATACGGTTTAATACCGCTTCAATTCCACGTGCCTTTTGCTTACCAAATAATTGCTCCGCACCGCCTGAAATTGCACCTGAAAGGCCTGAGCTATTACTAGATTGCATAAGTACCATAACAATCATTAAAATCGATACAATAATAAGTAAAACTGATAATAACGTATGCACTTGGCGTACCTCCTACAAAGATTCAGTTATTGTAACTGTAGCATAAATTCTATAGAAAAGCGAGAGCTATAGAGGCGCTCTCGCTTTTCTTCTATTACATAAACATCATCGCAAATAACGGTCCAAGTAAACATGTCAAAATTGCTGTTAATGTCATTGTTACCGATCCAATAACACCTTCATGTTCGTTATTTTTCATCGCTCTCATCACGCCCATAATATGAGAAGCACATCCAAATCCGATACCTTTACCAACTGAGTTTGTAACACGGCTCCATTTTAATAAAAGGGGTCCTGTAATCGTTCCAGTAATACCTGCGATAACAACGAAAGCTGCTGTTAAGGAAGGTACACCACCGACTTGCTCTGAAACACTCATCGCAACTGGCATTGTCACCGATTTTGGTAATGACGATAAGATTAAGCTTTTATCCGTTCCCATAAGTGAAGCAATCGCAAAATCACTAGCGATTGCAACTGTTGTACCTACTAATACCCCGCCAGCAATCGGTACAACATATTTTTGCAGAACATGACGTTGTTTATAAAGAGGAATTGCAAATGCTACAACACCGGGTCCAAGTAGCTTTGCAATCCAGCCACCACCACTTTCCATATAATGTTGATATGGTATATCAAGCACGATAAATAGGAAAGCCATTAATCCAGTTGCTACAAGCATTGGAATGGTGAATGGTGTTGGAAATAATTTATAGATTTTTTTAGATAATTGATATAATAGCACCGTAAAAAGAACCCAACCGACTCCGATTAATATTTGGCTCATCGCGACTCTCTTTCCTTCCTATTCGCAAGATATTGTCCTGTATGTCCTGCGACAATAATAATTAAAAATGTACTCGCTACAACTGTAATGAAAAGAGAAATTCCTTTACTCATAAAAAAAGCACCGTAATTCATTAGGCCAAGCGTTGGCGGAATTAATAAAAACGGCATAATAGCAACGAGTGTTTCTGCTCCTAAATCGAACCATTTCACTGGAAGAACTTTTAGGCTAAGTAAAACAAGTAAGAGGAACATCCCAATCAAACTTCCTGGAATTGGAATATTTAACATTTCTTGCACCCAAGTTCCAACCATATAAAACACGTAAAGAGCAGCAATTTGGACAAGAATCTTTGTAAATTTCATGTTCATCATCCCTCATGTTTATACGATCTTCTGTTAATATCTTTATCATAGTATAAATTGTAAAAAGCTGCAATTTATCAACTTGACAGCAAAAACAGCCTATGTTATACGCTTACAACCTTGATACGACTGCATTTCTAAACGAAAATTATGTCAAAAACCTTGACCTAATATAAAAAGTTTTTATTTTCTGAATTTAAAAGACTATTATTTCAATAAAATAATCTTTTTATTCTTAAACTTACATATATATAAAGTGAAACTTTAATCAATGAGATTCCCCTCATCCTTATTGATTATTAGCCCTCACCAAGCTGGTTTGTACGGGATAAACAAGATAGGTGGTGAACATATGCCCAAAAAAGTTCTCATTTTTTGTGATCCTGGGATTGATGATACGATGGCTCTCCTCTTAGCATTCTTTATCGATGAAATAGAAATCGTCGGTATCGTTGCTGATTACGGCAATGTTCCAAAAAAAATGGCCGTAGAAAATGCTCATTTTTTTAATAACGAAACAAAGAATAGAAATATCAAGATATTCGGTGGTTCAGAACGTCCCCTTACTGGTGCCCCACCTGCGTTTTTTACGGATGTACATGGGAAACAGGGGCTTGGGCCAATTATTCCAAAGGTGAATGTGACTAACGGAGAAATGGAGAATTTTTTTGAAGTCATTCCTCTTATTGAACAGTATAAAGATGAATTAATTATTGTGAGTTTAGGAAGACTTACCTCCCTAGCAATTTTGTTTATCATGTGCAAACAGTTAATGAAACAAATTAAATCTTACTATGTAATGGGCGGTGCCTTTTTACATCCTGGTAATGTTACCCCTATTTCCGAAGCAAACTTTTATGGCGATCCTACTGCCGCTAATATAGTCCTTCAATCCACAGCTAACATGTACATATACCCATTAAACGTCACTCAATACTCCATCATTACACCAGAAATGGCAGAGTACATTGAGGCAAAAGGAAAAGCTCCACTTGTCAAAACGTTATTTGATCATTATTACTACGGATATTATAAAGACGCCCTACCACATTTAAAGGGGAGCCCCTTCCATGACACAATACCAATACTCGCTTTACTTGATAACTCTATGTTTACCTATCACAAGTCACCTATCGTTGTCATGACAGAATCTTATGCACAGGGGGCAAGCATTGGAGAATTTCGCTCTTTAGGAGAATCTAAACCATTTATTGATTGGCCGAGTCATCAAATAGCAATTGATTTTGATTATAACCGCTTCTTCAAACATTTCATGTCACTTATGACGGGTGAACAATTTTAGCATAAAAAAACAGACCGTGATTTCTCACGGTCTGTCGTTTATTTTCTACAATTATCGTTTGATGTTATAGAAAGATTTTACACCATCGTAAACAGCTACTTCGCCTAGCTCGTCTTCGATACGTAATAATTGGTTGTACTTAGCAATACGGTCAGTACGGCTCATAGAACCAGTTTTGATTTGGCCAGCGTTAGTTGCTACTGCGATGTCAGCGATTGTAGCATCTTCAGTTTCACCAGAACGGTGAGATACAACTGCTGTGTAACCAGCACGTTTAGCCATTTCGATAGCTTCGAAAGTCTCAGTTAAAGTACCGATTTGGTTAACTTTAATTAAGATTGAGTTAGAGATACCTTTTTCGATACCTTCAGCAAGTTTTTGAGTGTTAGTTACGAATAAATCGTCACCAACTAATTGTACTTTATCACCGATACGCTCAGTTAATAATTTGTGACCATCCCAGTCGTTTTCGTCTAAACCATCTTCGATAGAGATGATTGGGAAGTCTTTGCAAAGCTCTTCATAGAAATCAACCATTTCTGCAGAAGTTAAGCCAGTACGGCCTTCGCCTGCAAGGTCATATTTACCAGTTTCTTTGTTATAGAACTCAGAAGAAGCAACGTCCATTCCTAAGAATACGTTCTCGCCAGCTTTGTAACCAGCTTTTTCGATAGCTTCGATGATTACTTCTAGAGCTTCACGGTTAGAACCAAGGTTTGGAGCGAATCCACCTTCGTCACCTACTGCAGTGTTAAGACCTTTGTCATGTAATACAGCTTTAAGTGCATGGAATACTTCAGCACCCATACGGATTGATTCTTTGAATGTTGGAGCACCAACTGGTAAGATCATGAACTCTTGGAAGTCAACGTTGTTATCAGCGTGAGAACCACCGTTGATGATGTTCATCATTGGAGTTGGTAATTGTTTTGCATTGAATCCACCAAGGTAACGGTATAATGGAAGACCTACGAAGTCAGCTGCTGCGTGAGCTACTGCCATAGATACACCAAGGATAGCGTTAGCGCCTAGTTTACCTTTGTTTGGAGTGCCATCTAATTCGATCATAGCACGGTCAATACCAGCTTGGTCAGTTACATCGAAACCAGCGATTTCTGGAGCGATAATTTCGTTAACGTTGTTTACTGCGTTAACAACACCTTTACCAAGGTAACGAGATTTGTCACCGTCACGTAATTCTACTGCTTCGTGCTCACCAGTAGATGCACCACTTGGTACGATAGCGCGTCCGAAAGCGCCGCTTTCTGTGTAAACTTCTACTTCTACAGTTGGGTTACCACGAGAGTCAAGGACTTCGCGAGCATAAACATCAATAATTGTTGACATAATAAATTCTCTCCTTTTTATATAAGCAAATTATTTAATAATTGTTTTACCTGTCATTTCTTTCGGTTGCTCAACACCAAGAAGTGTAAGCATTGTTGGAGCGATATCACCTAAGATACCATCTTCACGTAATTCTACGTCGTTCTTAGTAACGATGAAAGGAACCGGGTTAGTTGTATGAGCTGTCATTGGCTCTCCTTCAGAAGTTAATTCTTCATCCGCATTACCATGGTCAGCAGTAATAAGTGCTACACCATCTTTTGCAAGAATCGCTTCTACAACTTTTCCTAAACATTCGTCAGTTGCTTCTACTGCTTTAATTGTTGGTTCCATCATCCCAGAATGGCCAACCATATCACAGTTCGCAAAGTTAAGAATGATAACATCATGTTTATCATTTTCGATTTCATTTACTAAAGCGTCCGTTACTTCGTAAATGCTCATTTCAGGTTTCAAGTCATACGTTGCAACCTTTGGTGAGTTAATTAAGATACGCTCTTCTCCTGGGAATTCAGCCTCACGACCACCGCTAAAGAAGAATGTAACGTGCGGATACTTTTCAGTTTCCGCGATGCGAAGTTGCTTTAATCCCGCTTGCGCAACAACTTCACCTAAAGTGTTATCAAGGTTCATTGGCTTGAATGCCACGTAACCATCTACAGTTTCACTGAAGTGTGTCATACATACGAATTCTGGAATGTGAGGTACTTTTTCACCACGATCGAACTCACGGAAGTCTTCGTTTGTAAATACACGAGCAATTTGAATTGCACGGTCTGGACGGAAGTTATAGAAGATAACTGCATCATCATCATTGATTGTTGCAACTGGCGTGTTATCTTCGTTAACAATTACAGACGGCAATACGAATTCATCATAGATACCGTTCGCATAAGAGTCTTCTACACACTCTTCTGCTGATTTATAAGTAGGGCCTTCACCATTCACCATAGCACGGTAACATTTTTCTACGCGATCCCAACGCTTGTCACGGTCCATGGAGTAATAACGACCAGAGATAGTCGCGAATTGTCCTACTCCTGTTTCTTTAATTACTTCATTTGTTGCATCGATATAGCTTTGTGCTGTTTTTGGTCCAACATCGCGGCCATCTAAGAATGCATGAATGTATACTTTCTCAACGCCTTCTTTAGCTGCTAAGCGAAGAAGAGCAAACATATGGTTCATGTGACTGTGCACACCACCGTCAGAAAGTAAACCGAATAAATGAAGTGCAGTACCTTTTTCTTTTACGCTTTTAATTGCACTTTGGAACGTTTCGTTCTTATCGAACTCACCTTCACGAATTGCAACGTTAACGCGTGTTAAGCTTTGATATACAATGCGGCCAGCACCGATATTTAAGTGACCAACCTCAGAGTTACCCATTTGACCTTCTGGAAGACCTACTGCCTCGCCACAAGCTGTAAGCGTTGTGTGAGGGAATTTGTTCCAGTAACCATCAAAATTAGGTTTCTTAGCTTGTGCTACAGCATTCCCGTAAGTTTCTTCACGAAGTCCGAAACCGTCAAGAATGATTAAAGCTGTTGGCTTTCTCATTTTACCGCCCCCAGAAGACCTAAGAACGAAGCAGGCTCTAAGCTAGCACCGCCAACTAAAGCGCCGTCGATGTCAGATTGTGCCATATACTCTTTAATGTTTTCTGGTTTTACGCTACCGCCGTATTGGATACGAACAGCTTCTGCAGCTTCTGGAGAAACAGCTTCTGCAACAACTTTACGGATGTGCGCACATACTTCGTTTGCATCTGCAGAAGAAGAAGATTTACCTGTACCGATAGCCCAGATTGGCTCATAAGCGATAACAGTTGCTTTAACTTGCTCTTCTGTTAAACCTGCAAGTGCTTTTGTCACTTGACCTGCTACTAGATCAAATGTTTTTCCGCTTTCGCGCTCTTCTAAAGTCTCACCACAACATACGATTGGTGTTAAACCATGTTCAAATGCTGCGATAGTCTTTTTGTTTACTGACTCATCTGTTTCAGCAAACATTTCACGACGCTCAGAGTGGCCAAGTACTACATAGCCAACTTTTAAGTCGCTAAGTGCTACTGGGCTAATTTCGCCAGTGAATGCACCATTTTTTTCGAAGTGCATGTTTTGTGCACCTACTTGTAAGTCAGTTCCTTCAGTTGCTGCTACAAGGCGCTCTAAGAATAGAGCTGGAGAGCAAACTACTGCATCAACAGCTGAAGCTGCTGGGATTTGACCTTTAACTTCCTCTACGAAGCTAACTGCTTCTGATAGAGTTTTATTCATTTTCCAGTTACCTGCGATAATTGGTTTACGCATGCTTTGCACCGTCCTTTTTCTTTGGCTGCTACTTATTTGTCGTTAAGACAAACTACACCTGGAAGCTCTTTACCTTCCATGAATTCTAATGACGCACCGCCGCCAGTAGAAATGTGGCTCATTTTATCAGCCATACCGAATTTTTCAACAGCTGCTGCAGAGTCACCACCGCCGATAACAGAGTATGTATCTTCTGCATCTGCTAATGCTTGTCCTACTGCTTTTGTACCTTCTGCGAATGGAGTCATTTCGAATACACCCATTGGTCCATTCCATACAACAAGCTTAGAATTTTTAATTACATCTGCATAAATTTCACGTGTTTTAGGACCGATGTCCACGCCTTCCCAGTTAGAAGGGATAGAGTCGATACCAACGATTTTAGTTGTTGCAGTTTCAGAGAATTCCTCAGTGATTACAACATCAACTGGCATGTAGAAGTTTACGCCTTTTTCTTTTGCAAGTTGCATAAATTCTTTAGCTAGTTCGATCTTGTCGTCTTCACATAGAGATAGACCAATTTCATGACCTAAAGCTTTAACGAATGTGTAAGCAAGTCCACCACCGATGATTAAGTTATCTACTTTGTCTAATAGATGACGAATTACACCGATTTTATCTTTTACTTTCGCACCACCGATAATAGCTGTAAATGGACGTTCTGGGTTAGAAAGTGCTTTACCAAGTACATCTAACTCTTTTTCCATTAATAGACCAGATACTGCTGGTAGGTAGTCTGCGATACCTGCTGTAGAAGCGTGAGCACGGTGAGCTGCACCGAATGCATCGTTTACGAAGATGTCAGCAAGTGCTGCAAATTCTTTCGCAAGTTCTGCATCGTTCTTTTCTTCGCCCGCATAGAAACGTACGTTTTCAAGAACTAATACGTCGCCTTCGTTCATTGCTGCAACCATTTCTTGTGCAACTGGTCCGAATGCTTCGTCCGCTTTTTTAACGTCTTTACCAAGAAGCTCACCTAAACGTGCTGCTACTGGAGTTAAACGCATTTCTTCTACTACTTGACCTTTTGGACGGCCTAAGTGACTTGCTAAAATAACTTTCGCACCTTGCTCTACTAAATATTGAATTGTAGGAAGAGCTGCACGGATACGAGTTTCATCTGTAATTTTGCCTTCTTTCATAGGTACGTTGAAATCAACGCGGCAAAATACACGCTTACCTTTTAAATCTACGTCACGAATTGATTTTTTGTTCATTGGATTTCCCTCCGACTACTAGTTAGGATTGACAAAACCCACTCAAAAGCTTAACACATTTGCTTTTAAAACGAAAGAAGAGAGAGAGGGAACAAACCCTCTCCCTCGTTTTGTCATTGATAACTTATATAATTAAGAATTAAAGACCTTTTGAAGTCATGTAAGCTGCTAGGTCTACTACGCGGTTAGAGTAACCAGTTTCGTTATCGTACCAAGAAAGTACTTTAACCATGTTACCTTCCATTACCATTGTAGATAATGCATCGATTGTAGAAGAAGCTGTACATCCGTTATAGTCGATAGATACTAATGGCTCTTCGCTGTATCCAAGGATACCTTTTAATTCGCCTTCAGCTGCTGCTTTGAATGCTGCATTTACTTCTTCAACTGTTACTTCTTTGTCAAGTTCAACAACTAGGTCAACTAGAGAAACGTTAGCAGTTGGAACACGTACAGCGCCACCGTTTAATTTGCCTTTAAGTTCTGGTAATACTAATGCTACAGCTTTAGCTGCACCAGTAGATGTTGGGATCATGTTTTCAGCTGCTGCACGAGCACGACGTAAATCTTTGTGTGGTAAGTCTAAGATTTGTTGGTCGTTAGTGTAAGAGTGAATTGTTGTCATCATTCCGCGTTTTACGCCGAATTTTTCGTTTAATACTTTAGCGAATGGAGCTAGACAGTTTGTAGTACAAGAAGCGTTAGATACTACGTTGTGGTTAGCTGCATCGTATTGTTCGTGGTTAACACCCATAACTACAGTGATATCTTCGTCAGAAGCTGGAGCTGAGATGATAACTTTCTTAACTGATCCACCTAAGTGTTTCTCAGCGTCTGATTTTTTAGTGAAACGGCCAGTAGATTCTACTACTACTTCTACTCCGTAGTCGCTCCATGGTAATTGAGCTGGGTCACGCTCAGCGATAACTTTAATTTCTTTACCGTTAACAACGATGCTGTTTTCGTTAGCAGATACTTCTGCATTTAAAGTTCCGTGAACTGTGTCATATTTTAAAAGGTGAGCTAATGTTTTAGCATCTGTTAAGTCGTTGATTGCTACTACTTCTACCTCAGAGTTGTTAAGAGCTGCGCGGAATACGTTACGTCCGATACGTCCAAATCCATTAATACCAATTTTAGTCATTTGAATTTCCTCCTTGGGGGATTATATTAAAGGGTAAAACCCTTTGTTAACTGTTTTGCTGCACCTTCATCTGTAATTAGAATTGAAGTGTGCCCTTGTTTAATTACAGCCTGTATTGCTTTTGCCTTTGAAGAACCTCCAGCGACTGCAACAACGTGAGATACATTTTGTAAATCCTCTAGTTGCATACCAACTGTTCTTACTTTATGAACAACATTTCCTTCTTCATTAAAGTAGTAACCGAAAGCTTCGCCAACTGCTTCGCTTGCCTGAATCTTTAACCAATCTGCTTCTGAAGTACTTCTGCGACGTGCCATTGTTAACGCATCACCTATTCCATGAATGACGATATTGGAAGATCGAATCAACTCAAGAACTTCTTTCACGGAAGGCTCTGTCACAATAGACGCATATGCTTCGCTACTAACATGGTCTGGAACATACAATAAGCGATAATTACTCATCGTATTTTGTGCCATCTTGGCACAAATGGTATTGGCTTCTAATTCGACGCCTTCTCCAATTCCACCACGTGCTGGGACAAATAGCATATGTAAATCTTTGCAATCAAGTTGCATCATGTCCGCAGCAGCAGCTAGCGTAGTTCCTCCAGCCACAGCAACGATATTATTCGCTGTCAGACGGTCTTTTATACAAGTCACACAAGCACGGCCCATCTCCAGTTTGACCCAAGGTGATTCATCACTATCACCAGGGACAACGAAAACTTCATCCAAGTCTAATGTTTCCTTAAGTTGCTTTTCTAAAACCTTTAACCCGGAAATTTCTTTCATAAAGTCTTCCAAAGCAAGAACTAAAGCTGTTCCTTCTTCTGTCAAAGTCATTCCAGAAGAAGCGACGTGAACTAAGTTTTGTTCTTTCAAAACTTGAACTTCACTTCGCAATACTCGTTCTGTCATACCGAGACTTGCTGATAAGTTTCTTCTTCCAATCGGCTGCATGAGCCTAATGTATTGAAGAATTTGCATTCTCGTTTGCATAACAGGTAGCAGATCAGGTAATAATTTTTTTGTGTTCTGAATCCATGAGCGCATATCTTTTCTCCTCACTACATCGGTTCATTTTTCCTTCGTGGTCACTTTACGTCCCGTAGTGACATTTTGTGTCCCACATAGGTTAAAAAAATAATCCCTGCTACGTGTATTATTGTAACAGGAGATAGAAACTTATTCAACTCTTAACTGCATTCTTTATATAGTTTATTATGACACCTTTGTGAATGTTACCATATTCTACTTGTTTTCCGTCCATTTCTACAACCGGAATCATTAAGTGATATTTTTCTAAAAGGTCATTATCTTCATATATATCTATTTCCTCGATTTGAAAAGAATATTCACATTGTACTTCCTTTAAAACTTGTTTCGCCTTCACGCAAAGGCCACAATCTTTTTTAGTATACAGTACAACTTTCATCTTCTTCACCTATCCGATCGTTTTTCGTAATGACGAAGCTGGGATATGCATTTGTTCTCTATACTTCGCCACTGTTCTTCGAGAAATAACAATTTCATGCTCTTCTTCTAATAATTTTGAAATCTTTTGATCTGAAAGTGGCTTTTTCTTATCCTCTGCCCCAATTAGCGTTTGAATAAATTGTTTTACACGTTTTGTAGAAACTGCTTCATCTTCAGTCGTCGAAACGGCATTGCTAAAGAACGATTTCATCTCAAATAAACCGTGTGGTGTTTGAACATATTTATTTCGCGTCGCACGACTAATTGTCGATTCATGCACACTTAACTCTTCCGCTACCTCTTTTAAAGCGAGAGGTCTTAAATACTCTGGACCTTTCCAGAAGAAATCACGTTGTTTTTCCATAATAATAGTCATTACTTGCAGCAATGTCTGTTTTCTCTGCTTCAAACTACGCATAATCCACTGCACATGCTGATACTTTTCTGATACGTAAGATGCTACTTCACTTTCACTATTATTAAGAAGCGCACTATATTCAGAATGAATTTCAATTCTCGGCATATTTCTCTCATTCATTTGTAAAACGAGGCGATCGCCATCTTTTTTCACCGCCATATCAGGCACAATATAAAGTGGTTTATCTGAAGAAAACGCAAGACCTGGTTTTGGTTGTAATGACGTTATACAATTTACCGCACTCTGTAATTCCTCATTACTACATTTCAACACTTGAACGAGCTTTCGCCAATCTTTCTTCACAAAATAAGCGAAATGATCTTCTACAACCTCTTCTGCTAATCCATTCCGTCTTTGTAAGCGCTTCAATTGCAAGGTTAAACATTCCTGAATATTACGCGCCCCTACCCCTGCTGGTTCCAGTGATTGGACAAGCTCTACAGAGCGGTCGACTACATGAATATGCGCAGAAAGGAGCTCTGCTAACTCTTCATTCGTTTCTTGTAAATATCCATTTCCATCCATGTTCATAATAATGAAAGAAGCTACTTTTCGCTCTTCTTCATCTATTTTATAATACTGTATTTGATTTAATAAATGTTGCTGAATCGTTGTAGAATCCACACTGTAGATCTCCATCTGATTCTCGACTTGTTTGCTGGTACTTTTACTGTTGTTAGAGCTCTTTTTCTTCTCCCTCTCAAAACCACCTAACTCAATAAGGGGATTCTCTAACGATTGCTCATACAAAAACTCCGATAATTCTTGTACATTATACTGGAGCATTGTAATCGCTTGCCTTAACTCTTGTGTCATTGCCAAACGTAAGCTTTGTTCTTGTAAAAGACTTGCCTTCAAACTAATCTCCCCCTTGTTTCTATTGTACAATAAGTTTGGTAAAAGGAGAATCCTCACGCAGACACCCATTCCAAAATATTATTAATTTATATGTATTAATGAGATTTACAACTTACAACCGAAATTTGAATAATATTGAAAGAAAATAATAAGGTTAAAAATTATCATCAAGTACTAATAGTAAATCTTATTACCAGATATAACAAGAGGGAAATAAAAAAAGTCCTAACCTACAAAACGTAAGTTAGGACTTTTTGACGCGCCCAGAGGGATTCGAACCCCCGGCAGACGTGGTACCGGAAACCACCGCTCTATCCGACTGAGCTATGGGCGCATGATTATAGAAAACACTTCATTTTCTTCTCATAATAATAGCAATAAAATCCATCTAAATCAATAAAAATATCCCCATAATACCTTATACACCTTAGCTAAAAGCATATAAAATCTATTCCACCCCTAAATTTTCCAATCATAAATTCAGCCCAACTCACAAATTATAATCTTTGAATTGATATTCCAAAGGGGGCTTCATTCAATGACTGTAATTACAAAATTAAAGCAAACTGTCTCTGGATTAAAAAGTGCACAAGCTAGCTTAGAGGGATTCGCTCTTGATACGGATAACCAACAAGCGAAGCAACTTTTCCAAACAGCTGCGCAGCAAACACAAACGATTATCGATTCTTTAAACCCACGCGTTGAAGAAGTCCAACAAGAAGAACCACAATACTCACAGCAATAACAAATCAGTCTTGCTGTGAAATAGAAAAAGGATGATATGCAGTCATCCTTTTTCTATCACATTACATATTGTAATAGAAATGGAATGATAATTATGCGAAAACTCGGCCTCATAACCGCATTATTTGCACTTCTATTTAGCTCTTTTACCGGATGTGATAATAGTCCTTTAGATAAAAAAGTGAAAGAAGAAGCAAAACGAACGGAGAAAGAAAAAGGTCCAAAGTTAACAAAGACGAGTACGGAATCCTTTAATCAATCTATATCACAAGGAGCGAAAAAAAGAGCTCTCGCTATGGATGAAATTATAAAAAGCACAGCAGTGAATTCAAATTTAGATCTCTACATAGCAGTTACACCTGAGCATCACGAAAGGTTTGGATTAAAACCTCTTCGTAAAAAGCTTCAAAAGCAGCTAAGTGATGAGCATCCTACTTTCGATGTTCGTGTCAGTACAGATAAAAAAATCTTTATGTTACTCGAAAAACTCGAAAGAAAAATTAAGGAAAAAGAAGTATCTAAAGATGAAATTAATAAACAATTAAAATTCATTGGTAAAAAAATGGAGTCTAACACTTAACGCTTTTTAAAAGAAAAGGAAGGATTGCAATGGCTAGTAAAGATAAAAACTTAACCCCTGTACAACAGGAGTATAAAAAATTCGAACAAGAACGCGAACCGAAACGACCTGTCTTAAAAAATTGTATAAAAGCCTTTTTCGTCGGTGGTTTTATTTGCTTCATCGGACAACTCATTTCTACTTTTTATATCACATATTTTGATTTCACTGAACGCTCAGCAGGCAATCCAACAGTCGCAACTCTCATTTTCATCTCCATGTTACTAACTGGATTTGGTATATACGATCGTTTTGGACAGTTTGCCGGAGCAGGTACAGCTGTACCTGTTACTGGATTTGGTAACTCTGTTATTGCCGCATGTATTGAGCATCGAACGGAAGGATTTGTCCTTGGCGTTGGCGGCAATATGTTTAAACTAGCTGGTTCTGTTATTTTATTTGGTGTATTTTCCGCTTTCGTCATCGCACTTATTAAAACTATTCTCGTTCAATGGGGAGGGCTATAAATGTTACAAGGACACCGAACGTGGGTATTTGAAAACAAACCAGTCATTATCTCAACAGGGGTTGTCGGTGGACCATTTGAAGCAAAGGGGAACATCCCAGAAGACTTCGATATCCTTCATGAAGATTTATGGCTTGGACAAGATTCCTATGAAAAAGCACATAAAATTTTATTCGAAGAAGCTTGTAGCCGCGCTACTGAAAAAGCAGAACTTCGTAAAGACGATATTCAATTCGTACTCGCAGGAGATTTAATTAATCAAATCACTCCAACAAGCTTTGCTTGCCGCACACTTGGCACTCCTTATCTCGGACTATTCGGGGCTTGCTCTACTTCTATGGAAGGTTTAGCACTTGGGGCAAGTATCGTAAATGCAAAAGGTGCAAAATATTTATTAACTGGAGCTTCAAGCCATAATACGGCTGTAGAAAAACAATTCCGCTACCCTACCGAATACGGCGGACAAAAGCCGCCTACTGCACAGTGGACAGTAACCGGAGCAGGAGCCGCTATTTTAAGCGATACTGGACACGGTCCAAGAGTAACCTCTGCAACAATCGGACGAGTGATTGATATGGGATTAACGGATCCGTTTAATATGGGAGGCGCAATGGCTCCAGCTGCAGTTGATACAATTGAAGCCCATTTACGTGAACGCCAAATTGATGCCTCTTACTACGATTTAATCGTAACAGGCGATCTCGGACATGTAGGACGCGAAATTGCTTATGACTTACTACATAAACACGGAACGAAAGTAACGAGCGAACAATTTCAAGATTGCGGAATTATCATTTACAGAGAAGGACAACCTGTCATAGCTGGTGCTAGCGGGCCTGGATGTTCCGCAACAGTCGTGTATGGTCATTTATTAAACCGAATGAAAAGAGGAGAGTTCAAAAAAATACTTGTCGTTGCGACAGGCGCTTTACTATCTCCACTTACATTCCAACAAGAAGAAACAATTCCATGTATCGCTCATGCCGTTTCGATTGAATTTGGAGGTGCAACGCAATGATTTTTTTCTGGGCTTTCGTCATTGGCGGACTCATATGTGTAATCGGCCAACTTATGTTTGATGTCGGCAAACTAACACCCGCTCATACAATGGCAACACTCGTTGTTGCTGGAGCTATATTAGATGGATTTAATTTGTATGAGCCATTAATTGATTTCGCTGGAGCCGGGGCAACTGTACCTATTACAAGCTTTGGTAATGCCCTCGTTCATGGCGCAATGGAAGAAGCTGCAAAACATGGCATCGTTGGCGTTATTACCGGCATGTTTAAAGTAACGAGCGCCGGTGTATCAGCAGCTATTATTTTCGGCTTCATTGGAGCATTATTATTCAAACCGAAAGGATAAGAGGTGTTTATATGACTGTTATCGCTAGCGTAAAAACTTGCCTTGCTAGTGTAAGGGGCGCTCAAGCAAGTTTAAGCTCCCTTTCATTAAATTCACAAGACGAAGAATCAAAACGCGTATTTCATGAATGTATGTTAGAAATGGACAGCGTCATCGCTGATTTAAAGGATAGAATTTCAGTATTAGAACGTGAAGAACCTCAATATAAAGGGTTTTAAGTAGACTGGAGGAAACGACTATGTCTCACCTGCCGGAATGGACACTTGTCATTCTTCGCTCTGTATTCATATTAATTATTTTATTCGCTATTACGAAATGGTTAGGGAAAAGACAAATCTCTCAGCTTTCCTTTTTTGAATACATAGCCGGAATGACGATTGGTGACATCGCTGCCCAAGTATCTACAGGGCTCGATTCAAAATTTTTTCACGGTGTCTTTGCAATACTCATTTTCGCTGTGGTACCTTTTTTAACAGGAATCCTCTCTTTAAAGAACAAAACAGCTCGGGACTTCTTTGAAGGAAAATCTACCGTATTAATAAAAGACGGAAAGATACTCGAAGATAATTTAAAGAAAGAAAAATATACGAGTGACGAATTACTGGAACTTCTCCGTGGAAAAAGTGCGTTCAGCGTAGCTGAAGTCGAATTTGCTGTCTTAGAACCGAGCGGAGAATTAAATGTATTATTAAAGAAAGATTCTCAGCCACTTACAGCAAAAGACATCGGTTTAAAAGTACCAAACGAGAAAGAACCACAAACTGTTATTATGGATGGAAATGTACTAGATGAACCTCTTTCAGCAAGCGGACATAACCGCGCTTGGCTACATTCAGAATTAGAAAAAATCGGTGTTGTTATTGAAAATGTCTTCCTCGGTCAAGTGGATTCATACGGACAACTTACTATCGACATTTACAATGACAAACTCCAAATGCCTTCTCCTCAAAATAAACCTTTATTATTAGCATCTTTAAAAAAATGTCATGCTGATCTTGAACTATTTTCCCTAGAAACAAAGTCGAAGTCAGCAAGCGAAATGTATAGTAAAAACGCGAAACAAATCGAAAAGATTTTAAATAAAGTAACCTATCTTTTAAAAGACTAATTATCGAAAGAACGCTTAAGTTAAAAGGCGTTCTTTTCTTTTTTCTCCAGTTTTCGTAACGTTTAAATTTATGTAATTCGGTTATGATGTTGAAGATACATAAGCAGGGAATTTCGAAAACATAGCGAATATTTCATGGTACAACTACATATTTTTTTGATTTAAAGTGGTTTCGTTTGACCTTTATTGACCATAATTGTATTATAAGACTAAGAAAGCTTTATAAGGAGGAAATAACAGATGAATTTAATTCCTACAGTAATTGAACAAACAAATCGTGGAGAACGCGCTTACGATATTTACTCTCGACTATTAAAAGACCGCATCATTATGCTTGGTAGTGCAATTGATGACAACGTAGCTAACTCAATCGTTTCCCAGCTTTTATTCTTGGAATCTCAAGATCCAGAAAAAGATATTCACATCTACATCAACAGCCCTGGTGGTTCTATCACAGCGGGTATGGCAATCTATGATACAATGCAGTTTATTAAACCACAAGTATCAACAATCTGTATCGGTATGGCTGCATCTATGGGTGCATTCTTACTTGCAGCAGGTGAAAAAGGAAAACGTTATGCACTTCCAAACAGTGAAGTAATGATTCACCAACCACTTGGTGGAGCACAAGGTCAAGCGACTGAAATCGAAATCGCTGCAAAACGTATCCTATTCTTACGTGAAAAACTAAACCAAATTCTTGCTGACCGCACTGGTCAACCACTTGAAGTACTACAACGCGACACAGACCGCGACAACTTCATGACAGCAGAAAAAGCTTTAGAATACGGTTTAATCGATAAGATCTTTACAAATCGTTAATACTTAAAAGCGAAAGCGGCTCGTTCAGAATCGCAGGGCGATGGAGCCCTGATTCCGAGGCGCTTTTTGCCTCGAATGAAGGGGCGAAACAACCGGAGATTCTAGCCGCTGGAGCTGGATATAACTAAAAGCGGAAGCGCCCTATAATTGGGCGCTTCTTTTATATATTGTTCCCCGCTCACATACCCCATCCAGTATCCCTCTAAATATATCAACGATTTTTCAATTATATCGAACAAAACTTAAATTATATCAACGATTTTTTTAATATATCAACGGTTCGACACAACATATCGATTTACCGACAATCTCCGACAAGGACAAACCAGCTAAATACCCCTCCCCGCTAATCCGCACAAACAACAAAACAAAAAGCTATCGCATATACGCGATAGCTTCTTATTGTACATATGCAGCTAATGCTTCTAAAGCCTCTTCTGCATCTGAACCTTCTGTTGTAATTGTTATCATGCTTCCAGTTCCAATTGCTAAGCTCATAATCCCCATTATGCTCTTTGCATTTACTGTCTTTCCATCTTTCTCGATGAAGATATCTGCATGAAAGCGATTTGCCTCTTGTACAAACAACGCAGCCGGACGTGCTTGTAAACCGTTTTTTAATGAAACCTGAACTCGTTTTTGAACCACAGCTCCATTTCCCCTTTAACCTCTTATTTTTTTACTAACGTTTCCCCCGCGCGTAATTTCTCTGCGATTTCATCGATTTTACGCAAACGATGATTAATACCCGACTTACTAATCTTCCCCCCGGATACCATCTCACCTAACTCTTTCAATGTTACATCTTGATAATCTCTTCGTAATTGTGCAATCTCTTGTAATTTATCCGGCAAAATATCAAGACCAACTGTCTCATCAATATAACGAATATTTTCAATCTGTCTTAGTGCTGCACCAATTGTTTTATTTAAATTAGCTGTTTCGCAGTTCACTAAACGATTTACAGAATTACGCATATCACGTACGATTCGAATATCTTCAAATCTTAAAAGTGCATTATGAGCACCTATAATATTTAAAAACTCTGTAATTTTTTCTGCTTCTTTCAAATACGTAATGTACCCTTTTCTTCTTTCCAACGTCTTACTATTTAAATCAAATCCGTTCATCAGTTCACATATAGCATCATTATGTTCCTTATATAACGAAAAGATTTCTAAATGATAAGATGATGTTTCTGGGTTATTTACTGAACCACCTGCTAAAAATGCGCCACGTAAGTACGATCGTTTACAACATTTCTTCTCAATCAATTCTTGTGATATATTTCGAATAAATGAAAAGTCATCTCGAACGATATGAAGATCAGCTAATATTTCGCGAGACTTCTCAACAAGCCGCACAATATATACATTATTTTTCTTCAAGCGCATTTTTTTACGGACAAGCAATTCTACCGTCACGTCATATCCTTTTTTCAAAAGCGTATAAATCCTTCTTGCAATTGCCGCATTTTCCGTTTGAATATCGATAGATAGACGACGGTTTGAAAAAGAAAGCGACCCGTTCATTCGAAGTAACGCTGATAATTCTGCTTTCTCACAGCATTCCTTCATCTCAAGATTCGTCAACTCTTTCTTTGTTTCTGATGCAAATGACACAGTCAACACCTCCTTATACGATTATTATGGAACAAAATTCTTGTCCTATATGAATGAGGAGCGCTACCTCAAACGAGGCAACGCATATTTATAACAATGAATATAAAATGGACGCTAACTTTAACGTATCATGCCTTACAACATGATCATCATACTTCGCTAATCCCTCTTGAATAACATCAATATTATTTTCAACAAAACGTTCTTCATCCACTACAACTGGTGTAGACATTTCTTCCTCATATGACTTGCGTAATTCACAAGGAATCTCACGGTTATTTACAATTGCAGTATTGATAAATGGTTGCCCTAAATGATCGTGTAACGCCTGTACATGATCAAAAGCAGTATATCCCATCGTTTCACCCGCTTGTGTCATAACGTTACATACATATACCTTCTTCGCCTTTGCAGCAAGAACAGCGTCTCCAATTTTGTTAACAACTAAATTGGGCAATATACTCGTATACAAACTTCCAGGACCGAAAACAAGTAAATCAGCTCGTTTAATCTCAGCCAACGTTTCATGCAATGGCTCTACATCTTCTGGAGTTAAAAAGACACGATTAATCTTCTTTCCGTAATAAGGAATCTTTGATTCACCTGTTACAATTTCCCCATCTTCAAGTTCCGCATGAAGTACCGCACTTTGATTCGCTGCTGGTAATACACGTCCTCTGACATTTAATACTTTACTTGTTTCTGTAATTGCATGGAAAAAGTCTCCTGTAATCGAGGTCATACCTGCCAACAATAGATTTCCTAACGCATGACCTTTCAGTCCGTCTCCTGTTGTGAAACGGTGCTGAAATAAAGCTTCCACCAGTGGCTCTACATCCGATAACGCAACAAGTACGTTACGGATGTCACCTGGAGGTGGAATTTCTAGCTCATCACGTAATCTACCCGAACTGCCACCATCATCAGCAATTGTAACAACTGCTGTAATATCAACAGGATATTGCTTTAATCCCCTTAATAAAACAGAGAGTCCAGTTCCGCCTCCCATGATGACAATTTTAGGCTTTCTCTCTTTTTTCATCCCTTAATGGCCCTTTCTCTTCTCCACATCACGATGAGATACATGAACACTATACTCTGGTTTCAAATGTTTCCCAAGGTATTCTGTAAGCGTAACAGAACGATGCTGTCCACCTGTACATCCAATTGCAATTACAAGTTGACTTTTGCCTTCTCTTTTATAATGAGGCAGCATGAAAGTAATCAGATCCGTCAACTTCTCTAAAAACTTATGTGTCTCATTAAATTTCAGTACATACGAAGAAACTTCTTCATCTAGTCCTGTTAATGGCTTCATATGTGGAATGTAATATGGATTTGGTAAAAAACGAACATCAAATACTAAATCTGCATCAATTGGAATACCGTACTTAAATCCAAATGACATAACATTTACACGAAATGCTTGCTCAGTTTCTGTTGAGAACAAGTGAACAATTTTTTCACGTAATTCTTTCGGTTTTAAATCCGATGTATCAAGCACAATATTCGCTCGTGCCTTCATATCTGTTAATAAATTACGCTCTGCTTCGATTCCCTTTAACGGCAAACCAGTTGGTGCAAGTGGATGCGAACGTCTCGTTTCTTTATAACGAGTTACAAGCGTACTATCTTTCGCATCTAAAAATAAAATATGAGGAATAATCCATGTACGTTCTGATAAATCATCAAGTGCTCCCCATAAATGTTCGAAAAACTCGCGGCCACGTAAATCAATACCAAGTGCTACTTTATTCATTTTCCCTTTTGAATCCGCCATAAGCTCAATAAACTTTGGCAATAACATCGGTGGTAAATTATCCACACAAAAATATCCTAAATCTTCAAAACTTTGTAAAGCTACTGTTTTTCCGGCTCCAGACATCCCTGTAATAATTACCATTTTTATATCATTATTCTCTGTCATTGTATCCTCTCCTTGACGGTTTAACTCGGATCTAATCGATATGAAAGCAACTCAAAATCTGGGGTATATACAAATGTACCGTAGATTATGCCATTTCCTTTAATTAAATAATCAATAATGTGATAATCTCCTGGCGCCATTGCTAAATCATCAATTTTATCAAATGTATGCCAACCAATGATGCCTTCTTCGCTCTCTAGTTTGTTTTCTCCTGCAAAATCTGTCGCTAAAAAGGAGAACATCATCCATTCAGAAACAACTTTATCACCTTCTTGGATGACAAAGGTGAAGACCCCCTTTAACGCTGGGTTTTTCAAATAAATACCTGTTTCTTCACGATACTCGCGAACAACGGAATCTCTTACAGTCTCACCACGCTCCATTTTCCCGCCTGGTGCAACCCACCAATTTCGGCGAGGTTTTTGGAGTAAGAGTACTTCATTATCTCTAATTAACACACAGTTTGTCACTCTTTGCATGTTTCTTCACCTCAGCTACTTGCAGTAAAATTTCTCACTGCATACTTCTTTCATTATACTATCAAAAACAGTTTGCTACAACGAAGGAGCCAGTCCTCTTTCGCTAAGCATATGCTACTCAGCAATTTTAAAAAAGCTTTCTATAACAAGCAATGTAAATGCTTATACTTTGAATGAATAGCATGAAAAATCCCCTTAACGATTTTTATCGCCAAGGGGATTAAAGCCCTTATTTCTTACCGAAATAAGTAACAATCGCAAATCCTAAAATAAAGGTAATGATTGAACTTATAATTGAAAATCCACCAGTCGGAATCCCAGGGAATACAATTACAATCGAACCGATTACAAGTCCAATAATTGCCGCAAATGTCATACTTTTATAACGATCTAATAAAAAACTAATGCCTTTACTACTTACAACAAATCCAACCATAACACCAGCACCGATAACCACGATTAAAGGTAAGTTAAGTGTAGTTAAAGCGTTAATTGCTGTTGGATACACACCAATAATTAATAAAATAAACGATCCACTAATTCCAGGAAGCAGCATGGCCATGCTAGCCATCCATCCTGCGAAAAATAAACCAATTGCATTTAAAATTGTTAACGTCGTAATTGGATCTGCTGCCTTATCTGGTTTAAAGAAAGCTGTAATCGCAACAAGAATTGCTGCAACTATTAATAAAACGATGTGCTTACCTTTAAACGACGACTTTGCATCAGCTTCCCTCATTAACATCGGTAATATACTAATAATTAAACCGAGGAAGAAAAATTGAGTCGGTTCATAATGATTTGCAAGTAAATATTTAATAACGTGACTTAACGTTAAAAATGCCGCTGCCACACCAGCTGCAAGTGGAATTAAAAATCCTAAATGTTTTTTCCATTCACGACTAAAGAATCCACTAATTGCCGCAAGCAATTGTTCATAAATCCCTAACACAACAGCGATTGTACCGCCGCTCACACCAGGAATTAAATCACTAACGCCCATACAAAATCCACGATATATATTACGCCATTCCATACTGAATAAATTCCTCATTTCTTATAGTGATTTTTTCCGTAAAGTCCAGTATATCAATAAGAAAGCTTATAATCCTTATATTTTTTGACAAAACTTTTACATTTTCACACAAAAAAAGAAGAAAGCTCCTGTCGGTAGCTTTCTTCTCACAAGGTATATTATCCCTTATTTTTCTGATACAGTTTTTAATTCCTCTAATAATTCTTCTACGTAATGTTGTGCACTTTGCGCTGCAATACTACCGTCACCTGTTGCAGTTACAATTTGACGAAGCATTTTTTCACGAACATCACCAGCTGCGAAAATACCAGGAATTTTCGTTTCCATACGCTCGTTCGTTTCAAGGTAACCATTTTCATTTGTAATACCTAGTTCAACAAATGGTTTTGATAAAGGTAACATACCGATGTATACGAATACGCCGTCAGTTTTGACTTCTTTCTCTTCTCCACTATTTACGTCCACAAGTGTTACACTTCCTACTTTACCACTTGCTTCGTTGATTTCTTTTATCGTGTGGTTCCAAATGAAATCTACTTTTTCGTTTTGGAAAGCACGGTCTTGTAAAATTTTCTGTGCACGAAGCGTGTCACGACGGTGAACGATCGTTACTTTTGATGCGAAGCGCGTTAAGAACACACCCTCTTCAACAGCAGAATCTCCGCCGCCAATTACGATAAGTTCTTTTCCTTTAAAGAATGCTCCGTCACATACTGCACAATATGATACACCGCGGCCGCCAAGTTCTGTTTCACCCGGTACACCAATTTTTTTATACTCTGCACCGCTTGCAACGATAATTGCACGTGCTTTATATTCTTTTTTACCAGCAATAATTGTTTTGTATTCCTTACCATCGATGACTTCTTTCACATCACCGTATGCATATTCAGCACCAAATTTCTTCGCATGCTCGAACATTTTATTTGATAAATCTGGTCCTAAAATAGACTCATAACCTGGGTAGTTTTCTACATCTTCCGTGTTTGCCATTTGGCCACCTGGAATACCACGCTCAAGCATTAATGTGCTTAAATTTGCACGAGATGTATATACTGCAGCTGTCATACCAGCTGGTCCTGCACCAATAATAACGACATCATAAATTTTTTCTTCTGACACACTATTCACTCCTATCCATTCCTACACAATTAAGTTACCCTCATTATACTGTTAGCATCATTTTTTTCCCAATGATTTGCTTATCTTATGTGTGCGTACGCTTAACAGCTTGCACATACTTTCGGACAGTCGCTACAGATACATTATATACATCTCCAAGCTCCGACTGTGTCATTTTATTTCCTTGTTCGCCGCGTACAATGTATTCAATCGCAGCTGACCAGCCGTACACATTTGTAAATATGTCTCCAGATGTATATAAACGTATGAACGTACAAAACCAAAAGTGTAAACACTCTTCAATTAATTCATCATCTTTTTTCGTATAATTGTATAATGCATCCGCGATTCTCGCGCACTGCTCAAATTGCTGTAAATCAGCTGGAATACTCTTATGACTATTAAGTAAAAAGAAGTACTTTGCAAGTTGTGATACGATGGGAACACCGTTCTTCGCTTGCGTTATATCAAAGAAGAATCCCACCTTCTCCGGCGTTGACAATTCATTCATTAAATATAAAGCTAGCATTTGTTCTTCTAGCGTCGCACTTTGCTGAAATGATTTTCGTAATTCTTCAAATAACACGTTTTGTCCTTCATCTGCTAAATTCAGCGCATTCCACGGTTCTTTTCCCTTTTTATCAGGATGCAATTCCACGACATATTGCCACATTTTTTCAGCTAGTTGCTGATCTTTCACCATATAAGCAGAATATGCAAACCAATAATAAAAACTAACGTCTCCCTCATATCCTTGACGCTTTAATAGTTTGAACCATTTATATGCATGCTCGAAATAACCAATTGTTGCAAGTGTAGTTCCCAGTTTCAAACGATGTTCAAATGAAATTGGATATACTGAAACTAGCTGTCCCGCTAATGCTTCTACTTGTTTATGCTCTCCAATTGAATATAGAAAAATAAGTGTATTACAAAGCGCATGTATATTACCAGGATTTTTCTCTAAAATCATTTCTGTTAACTTCAGCGCTTTGTCTACATTACCCGATTGAAAATGTGCAATGGCTAAATTATTATGACCTGACCAAAATTCCGGATAATCTTTCGTAACAATTTCTAATGTAGCAATTGCTTCTTCTAATTGTCCATTACGAATATAACGATTCGCTTCTTCCTGCATAACAATTAAATCATCTTCATCTTCAATCTCTTCCGCACCCATTGCTTCTTCTTCCATAATCTCTAGAAGTTCTAATGTATCTTCTACGAATTCCTTCTCTTTTGCAACTTCTAAATAGCGATCCGCATATTTCTTCGCCTGTTGAAATAACCCCATATATGCATAATTATTTGCAATAAAATAATAGCACTGTTCAAGTTCAGGATTAGATCTAACTAACTTTAAGAAGGTTTGATTCGACTCTTGATATTCACCAGCCTCAGATAATACTGTTGCTAATTGACATAAAATAAACGGCTCCTTCTCACTTTGTGCCGCTCTTCGAAAATATTTAATTGCATCTTGCAATTTTTGTCCTTTGTAAGCTCTCATCCCTTTTTTATAAAAGAAGTCCGCTAATTGATTAAAAGAGATAACTTGTCCGTTCTCCTTATATATCCTTTGATTTTTCCCCATATATCCTCCAGTTTTTTGTTTTCTTCGTTCACACATTCTTCTATCTATAAGTATAAACGATTCCGTAAAAAACAAAACAGTATATTATACTCAATTATTTCCTTTTTATTCATAAAAAAAGAGGAGAAATGTTACATTTTCACCATGAACCTTCTCTGGCGGTCATTTGCTCTTTCGTATAAATAATACGCATTGGATTTCCACCTACGAAAGCACCGCTCGGTACATCTCTATGAACAAGTGTGCCAGCTGAGACAGTCGCACCGTCTCCAATTTTCACACCTGGTAATATTGTTACATTCGCTCCAATCATCACTTCATTTCCAATGACGATTTCTCCAAGTCGATATTCACGAATTAAATATTCATGTGCTAAAAGCGTTGTGTTATAGCCAATAATCGAATTCTCTCCCACAGTTATCTTTTCTGGGAACATAATATCCGGCATTACCATAAGCGCAAATGATGTTTTCTTTCCTACTTTCATCCGTAAAAAAGTGCGGTACAACCAATTCTTCACAGATAAACATGGCGTGTAACGTGCAATTTGGATAATAATAAAGTTTTTCATTACCTTCCAAAAAGACACTGTTTTATACACATTCCATAATGAATTTTCTCCTGAAACAGGATAGCGCGTTGTCCGTCGCACTTAGCTCGCTCCTCTACTAACTTACTTGGACCTTTATGAACGGTTCATATTAGACAAAATCGGTAGCAAATCACTCATTTTATCTAGCATAAAGTCCGGCTTGTAAGCCTCTAAATACGCTCTACCTTTCAACGTCCATGAAACCGCAGCTGTTTTCGTCCCCGCATTTTGACCACCGACAATATCATGATGATTATCCCCAACCATCAATGCTTCTTCTGGTTTTGCATCTAATAATTCAAGCGCTTTTTGAAGTGGCTCTGGATGTGGTTTCACATGCTCTACATCATCAATTGTCACGACAACATCAAAAAATTCATCAAGCTTTGACAACTGTAATCCCATCTCAACGGTTTGTCTCGCTTTCGTTGTAACAATACCAACTTTATAACCTTGCTTCTTCAACTCTCGAACTGTTTCATATACAGTTTCATATTCTTCTACTAATTCATCATGATGATCATGGTTAAATTCGCGATAACTTGTAATCATCTCTTCAACCTTACTTTCATCAATCTTACTGAAAGTATCATGCAAAGATGGACCGATAAATGGCAATACATCTTCACGCTTATATTGATTTGGATAATATGTATTTAAAGTATGTAAAAAAGAAGAAATAATAAGTTCGTTTGTATTAATTAAAGTTCCATCTAAATCAAATAAAACTGTATTTATTCTCATCGCCTTAGTCCTTTCGCCTTCCTGAATATGAAAGAAGCAGCATCTTATAATAAGATGCTACTTGTCTCTAATTTTCTAAATATCTTTTATCAGCTTGCCCCAGTTTTCGTCTCACAATAATGAAAATAATAGAAATAACAACAAGTCCAATTGACATTACTTGTGCAATACGAAGTGGTCCTAGCATTAAACTATCTGTACGTAAGCCTTCTACGAAGAAGCGTCCTACTGAATACCAAATTAAATATGTGAAGAATAATTCCCCGCGACGTAAATTCACTTTTCTTAATGCAAGTAGTAAAATTACGCCTGCAAAATTCCATAATGATTCATATAAAAACGTCGGATGATAGTACACACCCTCAATATACATTTGATTAATAATAAAATCCGGTAAATGAAGACCTTCTAAAAACTGTCTCGTTACTTCATCACCATGCGCCTCTTGGTTCATAAAGTTTCCCCATCGGCCAATTGCTTGTCCTAGTAAAATACTTGGTGCAGCAATATCAGCCAACTTCCAGAAAGAAAGTCCGCGTCGTTTCGCAAAAAGAACACCTGTAATAACAGCCCCGATTAAACCACCATGAATCGCCAAACCACCTTGACGAATATTAATAATTTGACTCGGATTTTGTGCGTAATATTCCCATTCAAAAATAACATAGTACATTCTCGCAAAAAGAATAGCGATCGGTACTGCAATTAATACAAGGTCAACAAATGTATCTTTTGGAATACCTAGCCTTTCTCCCTCGCGAGTTGCCAGCCAAAGACCTAATAGCACACCTGTACCGATAATAATCCCGTACCAATACACAGGAAACGGCCCAAGTTGGATAGCTACACGGTCAAGCTGTGGTACAGAAGCTAACAGCATATGTATATGACCTCCCTCTCCAAAGTTTACTCCTGATTTCCTAACTCAATTGCACTCATTAATCGTTCAGAGAACTGCTGTGCTGCATTGACTCCCATACGTTTTAAACGGAAGTTCATCGCTGCTACTTCAATAATAACAGCCAAGTTTCGACCAGGACGAACTGGAAGTGTAATCTTCGTAAGCTCTGTATCAATAATTTTCATCTTCTCTTCATCAAGACCTAAGCGATCGTAATTTTTCTTTTGATCCCAAATTTCAAGATTAATAACAAGTGTAATACGCTTATAATTTCGTACTGCCCCTGCACCGAATAACGTCATAACGTTAATAATACCTAGACCACGAATTTCTAATAAATGCTCGATTAAATCTGGTGAGCTTCCGACTAACATGTCTTCATCTTCTTGACGAATTTCTACACTATCATCCGCAACAAGACGGTGACCACGCTTTACAAGCTCAAGAGCTGTCTCACTTTTACCAACACCACTTTGACCTGTAATTAAAACACCAACACCGTAAATATCTACTAACACACCATGAACAGCAGTTGTTGGTGCTAACTTACCTTCTAAATAGTTTGTTAAACGACTTGATAATCTAGTTGTCGTTTGAGAAGAACGTAATAAAGGCATACCTGATTCACGTGATGCTTGTAATAACTCATCTGGTACATCTTGATTACGAGTTACAATAATACATGGCGTCTCCTCAGTACAAAGCGCTTTCATTCTCTCTTGTTTTTGCTCTGACGTTAACGTGTCAAAGAACGTAAGCTCCGTCTTTCCAAGAAGCTGCACACGATCTGCTGGATAATATGTAAAAAATCCTGCCATTTCAATTCCAGGTCGTGATAAATCACTTGTATCAATCGGACGATGAATGCCTTCTTCACCACTGATTAACTCCAATTGAAATTGTTCAATTAAATCTTTTGTCCTTACTTTCGGCATATGTATAAACCTCCACTCCGCTGCGGGTTCAGTCTCGTTTGATGTAAAATTCCATTCTATCGGATATTGTACCATTTTTTTCTGGAAACAAGAAATACGGTTTCTAATAAATAGAAAAAAACATTTCATACGAATAATGAAATGTTTTTCTTTTTGTCACTTTCTCTTTTTTTCATATAGAGGTTCAACAATTGCCTTTTCAATTATCATATTAAAAATTGAAATACAAATTGCCGCAACAATCGCTACACCAAATCCTGATATATTAAAAGCATCTCCTAATAATGAATCTGCTATTTTTAACGTAATCGCATTAATAACAATTAAGAAGAAGCCGAAAGTTACAACAGTAATTGGTAGCGTAATTAAAATTAAAAATGGCTTTACGAACACATTTAAAACCGCCAATATAATACTCGCAATAATTGCAGTTTGTATATTTGCTACGTAAAATGCATCTGGTGCAATCCCTTTTAAAAGTCCCGATACAGCGATTAACACAACGCTATTTACAAGAAGTGATACAATCCATCTCATTTCGTTACACATCCTTTTAAACATATATATTTCATCATACGCTAATAGATAATAAACGCAAGTATGATACAAACACTTATATCAACTTATTCTATCTTTCATGCTTGTATACCTACTAACACTTCCTCGCAAAATAAGGACCACACCACCTATGTTCATGAGTTTTTACAAAGGTCCAAGTGAAATCTTTATCTACGATATAGATTTCACCTTTATACGCATCGTCTGTCTCACACAATATATCATCCATATGTAACAAACTCGCATCCTTTATTAACAGTACCTCATCACAGTGTTGATAGAAAATGTAGCAATCCTTTTTCACTTCATTATGAAACGCGTTTTCCGCTTCTTTACCCTCTAAACACTTCTTTTTCTCATAACTAAATATGTGCCATAGATAACCACATGCATACCTATCTCCATAAAGAAAAATATCTTCTTTTTCTTTATCACTTAAATGATTTGCAAAGTGATCCTCCCAGCGCTTTCGAAAATATACACCCCAACTTTGAAACTCTCTTACCTTCATATGTTTCTTCCTTAACACCTCTAAAAACTCCATCTTCTCCCCCTATACAATAAAAACCGAGCGTCATTTCCACTCGGTTTTCATCAATAAACTTATTGCGATAACTCTACTTCTTTTATTTTCTCTTTCATTCTTGCTTTATCACGATTTAAAATCTCTTTTAAATACTTACCTGTGTATGAGCGTTCTTCTTTCACTACTTGCTCTGGCGTTCCGGAAGCAACGATTTGTCCACCTTTATCTCCGCCCTCTGGTCCAAGGTCAACGATATAATCAGCTGTTTTAATTACATCTAAATTATGTTCAATTACAAGTACCGTCTCACCGCTCTCAACCAGACGTTGCAGCACTTCTAGAAGACGTGCAATATCATGCGCATGCAAACCAGTCGTTGGCTCATCTAAAATGTATAACGTACGACCTGTAGAACGACGGTGTAATTCAGAAGCTAATTTCACACGCTGTGCTTCCCCACCAGATAATGTTGTTGCTGGTTGACCTAATTTCATATAACCAAGCCCAACATCTACAAGCGTTTGAAGTTTACGCTTAATTTTAGGAATATTGGCGAAGAATTCTACTCCATCTTCAATTGTCATCCCTAACACTTCAGAAATATTCTTATCTTTATATTTCACTTCTAACGTTTCACGATTATATCGTTTACCATGACAAACTTCACACGGAACATACACATCTGGTAGGAAATGCATTTCGATTTTAATAATTCCATCACCACGGCACGCTTCACAACGGCCACCTTTTACATTAAAGCTGAAACGTCCTTTTTGATATCCGCGCACTTTCGCTTCATTCGTTTGTGCAAACACATCACGAATATCATCGAATACACCTGTGTACGTCGCTGGATTAGAACGTGGTGTACGACCAATTGGTGATTGATCAATATCAATTACCTTATCTAAATGTTCAAGACCTTTAATCTCTTTATGAGTACCTGGCTTCGCTTTCGCTTTATATAACTTTTGAGCTAGCGATTTATATAGTACTTCATTAATCATCGTACTTTTACCAGAACCAGATACCCCTGTTACCGCTACAAACGTACCGAGTGGGAATGACATTTTCGCATTCTTTAAGTTATTCTCTTTTGCGCCGACAATCTCTACTTTACGTCCATCACCTTTACGTCTTTCAAGTGGAACTGGAATAAACTCTTTACCACTTAAATACTTCCCTGTTAATGAATTCTCATCTTGCATAACTTCAGCCGGCGTCCCCGCTGAAACGACCTGTCCACCGTGAATACCTGCACCAGGCCCTATATCAAGTAAATAGTCAGCAGCCATCATCGTATCTTCATCATGTTCAACAACGATTAACGTATTACCTAAATCGCGCATTTCTTGCAATGTACGAATAAGACGATCGTTATCACGCTGGTGTAAACCAATTGAAGGCTCATCAAGAATATAAAGTACGCCAGTTAGACGAGAACCAATTTGCGTCGCTAAACGAATACGCTGCGCCTCACCACCTGATAAAGTTCCTGCGGCACGACTTAACGTTAAATAATCTAAACCAACGTTCACTAAGAACCCAACGCGCTCCTGAATTTCTCTTAAAATTAAATGAGCTATTTTTTGTTGCTTCTCCGTTAGCTCTACATTCGAGAAGAATTCTTGTACTTCTTGAACTGAATACTTCGTTACGTCAGCAATCGTTTTATTGCCAACAAATACAGCTAAACTCTCAGGCTTTAAGCGTCCACCTTTACACTTTGGACAAGCTTGTTCTGCCATATACTTTTCCATTTGCTCACGAATGTAATCGGAACTCGTTTCACGATAACGACGTTCAATGTTTGGAATAACACCTTCAAATAAAATCTCATTTTCCTTTACTTGACCAAATTCATTTACATAGCGGAAATAAACTTTCTCTTCCCCGCTTCCGTACAACACTTTATCAAATAAATCTTTCGGTATATTTTTTACAGGCACATCCATATCAACGCCGTAATGATTACATACAGATTGTAAAAGTTGTGGGTAATATTGTGAACTTGTTGGTTCCCAAGGCGCAATCGCATGTTCATTTAATGATAAATCCCAGTTAGGAATAACAAGCTCTAAATCTACCTCTAGCTTTGAACCAAGTCCATCACAAGAAGGACATGCTCCGAACGGACTATTGAATGAGAACATACGCGGCTCTAATTCTCCAATTGAAAAACCACAATGCGGACAAGCGTGATGTTCGCTAAACAGAAGTTCCTCTTCTCCCATAACATCGATTAACACTCGTCCCCCGCCAAGCTTTAATGCACTTTCAAGTGAATCAGCAAGACGGCTTGCGATTCCTTCTTTTACAACAATACGGTCAATTACAACTTCAATGGAATGCTTCTTGTTTTTATCTAACGCAATATCTTCAGATACATCAAGCATTTCACCGTCAACGCGAACACGAACATATCCTTGCTTCTTAATATCTTCAAGTACTTTTACATGCGCACCTTTACGCCCAGAAACGATAGGCGCTAACACTTGTAATTTCGTACGTTCAGGATATTCAAGAACGCGGTCTACCATCTGCTCTACTGTTTGTGACGTAATTTCAATGCCATGATTCGGACAAATTGGCGTACCAATTCGTGCAAATAATAAACGTAAGTAATCATAAATCTCCGTTACCGTTCCGACAGTTGAACGTGGGTTACGACTCGTCGTTTTTTGATCGATTGAAATTGCTGGTGACAATCCTTCAATCGTGTCCACATCCGGCTTATCCATTTGTCCTAAAAACTGGCGCGCATACGCAGATAACGATTCTACGTATCTGCGCTGCCCTTCTGCATAAATCGTATCAAATGCTAATGATGATTTCCCCGAACCAGACAATCCCGTTACAACGACAAGCTGATTTCTCGGAATGGTTACATCAATATTTTTTAAGTTATGTGCTCTAGCACCTTTTACAACGATAAAATCCTTGCTCTTACTCACTTTTTTCACCCTTCCGCTTTTAATTCTAATAGTAAATCTCTTAGTTCAGCTGCACGCTCGAAGTCTAACGCTTTTGCTGCTTCTTTCATCTCTGCTTCCATCTTCGCAATTGTCTTTTCGCGCTCTTTTTTCGTCATTTTCTTAGCAGGAGTTGCTTCGTATGTTTCTGTCTCTTCAGCAGCTGTCGTTGCACGGATAACATCACGAACGCCTTTTTGAATCGTTTTCGGCGTAATACCATGCTCTTCATTGTAAGCTTCTTGTATACTACGACGACGCTTCGTTTCTTCAATCGCAATTCCCATAGATTTCGTTATACGATCTGCATACATAATAACGCGGCCGTTTTCATTACGCGCGGCACGACCGATTGTTTGAATTAATGAACGTTCTGAACGCAAGAACCCTTCCTTATCAGCATCTAAAATAGCTACAAGTGATACTTCCGGAATATCTAATCCTTCTCGCAATAAGTTAATGCCGACAAGTACATCAAATTTACCGAGGCGAAGATCGCGGATAATTTCAATACGTTCTAACGTTTTAATTTCAGAGTGAAGATAGTTAACTTTAATTCCTACATCTTTTAAGTAATCCGTTAAATCCTCTGACATTTTCTTCGTTAAAGTCGTAATTAATACACGTTCATTTTTTGCAATACGATCTTGAATCTCTCCTAATAAATCGTCAATTTGCCCTTCAATTGGTCGTATATCAATTGGTGGATCTAAAAGCCCTGTTGGACGAATAATTTGTTCTATTACTTCTGGCGACTGCTCTAACTCATACGGTCCTGGCGTTGCTGAAACATAAATAACTTGATTCGTTTTCTCTTCAAACTCATCGAATGTGAGCGGTCTATTATCTAAAGCTGACGGCAGACGGAATCCATGATCCACAAGCACTTGCTTACGCGCTTGGTCCCCGTTATACATCGCTCTTACTTGCGGTACTGATACGTGCGATTCATCCATAACGATTAAGAAATCTTTCGGGAAATAGTCTAATAGCGTATACGGCGTTGCCCCCGCTGGACGAAGTGTTAAATGACGGGAGTAGTTTTCAATACCTGAACAAAATCCCATCTCGCGCATCATTTCTAAATCATAACGTGTACGCTGTTCTATACGCTGCGCTTCTAACAACTTGCCGTTTTCATTTAATTCCTTTAAACGCTCTTCTAATTCTTTTTCGATATTTTCAATAGCGACCTTCATCTTTTCTTCACGTGTAACGAAGTGAGATGCTGGGAAGATTGCTACATGCTCACGTTCTGCTAATACTTCACCTGTTAACGCATTTACTTCACGAATACGATCTATTTCATCACCGAAAAATTCGATTCGAATACAATGCTCATCAAGTGATGCCGGGAAGATTTCAACTACATCTCCTCGCACACGGAATGTACCACGCTTGAAATCAATATCATTACGTCCATACTGTACATCAACAAGTTCACGAAGCAATTGATTACGGTCTTTTTCCATACCAACTCGAAGCGAAACAACTAGCTCGCGGTATTCTTCTGGAGAACCTAAGCCATATATACAAGAAACACTCGCAACAATAATTACATCGTCCCGTTCAAATAATGCAGACGTTGCCGAGTGACGCAATTTATCAATTTCATCATTAATCTGCGCATCTTTTTCAATAAACGTATCTGTTTGTGGTACATACGCTTCTGGCTGATAATAATCGTAGTAACTAACAAAATATTCAACTGCATTATTCGGGAAAAAGTCTTTCAACTCACTATATAACTGCCCTGCTAACGTTTTATTATGAGCCATAACAAGTGTTGGCTTTTGCACTTCTTTAATGACATTTGAAATCGTAAATGTCTTACCCGTTCCTGTTGCTCCAAGCAACACTTGCTTTTTCTTTCCACTATTAATTCCCTCTACAAGCTTCTCTATAGCTACCGGCTGATCACCTTGCGGGGAATACGCTGAGACAATTTCAAATTGACGTTCCAAGAAAATCCGACCTCCTCATAAAAATCTGTATTATTATTTTACCACGAATACCTATAAAAAACCTAAAAAAACGAACAGATATTCGGTAAAGTTTTCGACAATATACACATAGAAAAAGGAAGGAGTAAATACTTCCTTCCTCTACTAACTCTATTTTTTTGATACATATAATAAGTCATATCCATTGCGTCCATCTTCATTCGTACAATCTGTTAACCGATAAGTACTTTCTGATTCGCGCTGCTCTTTAACAATACTTTTATAACTATCTTTATGTAATCCTTTATGGTCACCAGCAAACTTGTCTTGTCTACTATCTAACACATAAAGGATATCTTTCCCACTATGCTCTAACGTTTGAAAAACCGGGTCACCTTCATCGGTATACTGTACAATTCTTATTTTATCAACTTCCCCTTGATCAACGTTCATAACGAACTGTTCGAATTTATCTAGATTGGAAGTTCCTACTCCCTTTACAATGACATCATTCTTCTTATCAATTGTAGTGCTAGATGGTGAACATGCTACTAAACTAAAGAGAAATAGACATATACAGCTGATTCTTTTTTCTATTGTCATCCTCTCCTATAAAAATTATTTGTATACCAGAAAAGCTACTTTCAACTATGAAAGTAGCTTTTCTTTTCCTTTCTCCTTCTTCGGAAAAATCACATATGAAAATGAAATTGCTGTATCAACTAAAAATACAATCGCCCACACTTGGCTCACGCGACTTGCAGCTTTATTTAAAACGATTCCCGATTCTAACCAATTACCCCATTGTTCAAATGGAATAAATCCATACGCGAAGAAAAAGAATATGTGCACACCAACGAATAAAACAAGATGTAATACCCAATTTTTTATTTCCTGCTTTGCATAGGCCATGCCTATTAATTCTACCTGTTCTTCAATAATAGGCGCCGGTTCATTACGCCATTTCGCAACTGATTTTTGTGCAAATATATCAAGCTTCTTCAAATCCTTTTTCCCGTAGAAAACTGCATACAATAAAATAATTACAGTAATAATTTGAAAGTTAGAGAACTTTCCTGTTTGATAATAGTCCACTACTCCTAAAGTTAAAATAAACACTTCATTTACGAGGAGTACAATTCCCATAATAAAACTCGCCTTTTTCAAACGGAATCCGTAGCGAAGTAAAAAGAAACCGATAGCTGATAACCAAAATACAATTTCTGCCCCAATTAAAAAATACCAACGATATTCTGCGAGTATGCTCATTTATCCTTCTCCCTTTCATCATAAATACGAAAAGCCTCATCCATATACACTAAAAGTTCTTCTTCAATTGGATACATGCTCATTTTCTGTGAATCTTCCTTCGATTTTCTAACTTCCCATAACTTATCTAAAAACGCTTCATCACCATTGGCCATTTCTAAACACTTCTGCATTAATCTCTTCATTGCCCCTTGTACCTCATCACTAGCAGCTTCTTTACCGTCTTTCATAAAAGTGCGTAATTGCTTTAATAAATCTACCCATTCTAAAACATTCGGATCTTCCTTACTCATGTTTGGTAAATTATGAAGCAATTTTTGTTCTTCCTTTGAAAATACTTCATTTTGAAATATTTCACGTATACGAGGAGACTGCTTCGAAAGCTGAATCAGTTCAAACATAACTTTCCAATCGAGTTCTCCCTCCACATCTACCGAATAAACAACTGCTTGTAAAACACTCTCCATTCGATTAAATTTCTTTTGTTCTTCCTGTACAAACCGAAGTTGTTTTTCAAGCGAATTTTTTAAATCCAGCTCACCTTTTACTAACATATTCGCAGTTTCTTTTAATGAAAATCCCATTTCTTTTAAAAATAAAATTTGTTGCAAACGAATAACGTCATTTTCACTATATAACCGATGTCCACCCTCTGTTTTTCCGCTCGGCTTTAATAAATCTATTTGATCATAATAACGTAGTGTACGTACTGTAACCCCTGTTTCTCTCGTCAATTCTTGTATTGAAATCACTACCATCACCTCTTCCCTTTCATTATAAAAGATGACGTTACGTAACTTTCAAGCTTTTTGTAAAAAAAATACAAAAAGCTGTTTATACAAAATGTATAAACAGCTTTTATGGAAATAACCCCTTTTGTATGGCGCGCCCACAAAATAAAATAAGTGCTCCAACAACAACACTCGTTGCCGTTTTATGATAATGGGCTAATAATAATAAATAATACGATAAACCTACAGTACCAATCATAATACAAATACTCGGCACTGGATTACGAGAAAAGTTTTGCATTCCCCAAAGAAGCGAAAATATAGCTGTAGCGACACATAACACCGGTAATCCCATCCCAGTTCCCCTTTTTCTATCTATTATTCCTTGTTGCTAACACGCTCGTTGATGCGATACTAATTAATAAATCAAAACCAATCCTTATATATTTAAACGTTTACTCTAATTGAAATCTCTCAAGCTTATCATTTATTTTCTTTCTCCTTACTCCAGCGTAAATATTTCCTCCACCTTCACTCCAAAATATTTGGCAATTTTTAAAGATAACTCTAGACTCGGATTGTAATGATGATTTTCAATCGCCACTATCGTCTGCCGCGTCACCTGCATCACCTTTGCCATTTCAACTTGTGTTATATGATTTTGCTTTCTTAACTCTTTTATTTTATTTTTCACACCCATAGGATCCACCTTCAAAAGTAAAGATATCTTTACTTAAATTATAAATATTTTCCAGTTATAAGTAAAGATATCTTTACAAATTTTAGAAAAATGTTTCATTGAACATCTACTCTAACAAAGTACAAGAGTAATTCAATTTATATCAGCGATTTTCTAAATATATCAGTGCAACTTGAAATATATCAGCGATTTCCCAAATATATCAGCGCAACTCCATTTATATCGGCGATTTTCCAAATATATCGACATCCGTAGCGCTACTATAATCATAAGAAAAAGCTGTCCCCAAATACCTTCGGGAACAGCTTTCTCCTCTACTACATAAATCCTAACGCATATACAAGAACGTATCCAAGAACCGATAAGCAAACCGAGCCAATCAGCCCCGCCACAAATGCTTTACTTCCTAATTTACGGAACGTTTTAAACTCTACATTTAAACCGAGCCCTGCCATCGCCATTGCGATAAGCATGTAAGCAAGAACAACAATGTATCCCGCAACAACTTCTGGAATAATCCCGAGCGAATGCACTGCACTCATCGCTAAGAACCCGAAAATGAACCATGGTATTGGAAGTTCGCGCCATGATCTTTTTCCCTCGCTACCTTCACTCTTACCAAACCATAATCCGATTAAAATCGCTACTGGTACAAGCATTGCAACGCGCGTTAGTTTCACGATAACTGCGATATCTACAGCCGTGCTTCCTCCTGGCGCCGCAGCCGCAATTACGTGAGCAATTTCATGCAGTGTCGCCCCTGAGAACACTCCATATCCGTATGGAGATAGGCCAAGCACTGGATATAATAACGTATAAATAAGCGTAAATATTGTACCTAAAATTGCAATGATCGCCGCTCCAACTGCTGTTTCGTCATCTTTTGCTTTCACTTGCGGTGCAATTGCCACAACCGCGGCCGCGCCGCAAATTGCCGTACCGCATGCTGTTAAAATCCCAAGTTTCTTTTCTACTTTAAATACTTTCGTTAGTCCGTATACAACAAAAATAGTAAATGTAATAACAACCGCCGCGATGACCAATACTTTCGGCCCCGCCTTCGCAATATCAACAAGATTTAATCGCATTCCAAGTAAGATGATCCCAAAGCGCAGTAACTTCTTGCTCGCAAAGTTCGTTCCTGCAATCGCATCATGAGGAACTCCAATTGCAGCGCGCCAAACCATCCCAATTAGAATAGCAATTACTAATTGTCCCATAATATTTAAAAATGGAAGCTCTGCTAAATATTTCGCGGCAATTGCGATTAATAATGTAATCCCAATTCCTTGCGAAAATCCAAAGCCCTTCTTCTTTTGTATAACAAGTGTTTGTTCCACCTTGTACCACCCCAATAATCGTATTGGAACATGCATGTTCTTTCTACTTACATTATAAGAGAGTTTCTATAATAAGTTTAATACCAATACCAAATCTCTATCATCAGAAATACTTATGATAAGATGAAAGAAAAACGAAAGGAGCTTTGCAAATGAACGTAGACATTTTAAAAATTTTTGTTACTGTCGTTGAACAGAAACACTTCTCTCGTGCAGCGGAATTATTAAATCTTTCACAGCCTGGCGTAAGTATGCATATACGCAACTTAGAAAACGAATTTGGAACTACACTCATTCAGCGATCTCCGAAACATGTCCAAGTCACGGAAGCTGGAAATATATTATATATTCATGCAAAGCAAATGCTCTCTCTTTACGAAGATGCTAAGCAAGAAATTAATGAACTACATAACGTTGTAACAGGAACACTTCGCATCGGTGCTAGTTTTACAATTGGCGAATACTTACTTCCAAAAATACTCGCTAACTATGCGAATGAAAATCCACGCGTCGAAGTGCATACCTTTATCTCAAATACAGAAGAAGTTTTGCAAAGTCTTCGCTCTAATCAAATTGATATCGGCTTAGTGGAAGGGCAAGTCGTATACGCTGATGTTAACGTTGAAACATTTATGCAAGATGAAATGAAGCTCGTCGTTCCGCCAAATCATCCACTACTCCGCACAAAGGAAATAAATGAAAGCACACTCCAAGATCAAGTATGGGTACTAAGAGAAAGTGGTTCTGGTACACGCGCTTATAGTGACCGCTTTATTCATCAACACCATTTAAAAATGAAACGATTCTTTACATTCAGTAGTATCCAAAGTGTAAAGGAAGCTGTTAGTGCCGGTCTTGGCATCGCTATACTTTCTGATTGGACTGTACGGAAAGAGCTACTAGCAAAAGAACTATTCCACGTCGAAGTTCCAAATGAACAACTAATCCGTCCGTTTTCCATCGTACGCGGTAAATATTTCATTCCATCTAAAGCCATTCAAGTGTTCTTAAATCATGTAGATTCTTTTGCGAAAAAACAGAGTTGACCCTCACATTAGTGTGAAGGTTTACAATACATGTAGAAGGAGTGAAACGCATTGCGAATTGGAGAATTATCAAAAGAAACTGGCGTTAGTGAAAGATCACTAAGACATTACGAAGAAAAGGGCTTACTCCCTTCTAAGCGCCTCGCAAATGGTTACCGTGATTTTGATGAAAGTGCCATCGAAAAAGTGGAGCTTATTCAAATGTACTTACAAATTGGCTTAAATTTAGAAGAGACGGCAAGGATGCTGCGCTGCCTTGAAATTGAACCGCACCTGTACGACAATCCGTGTAGCAGTATCCTTACGCTTTACGAAGATAAACTCAATGAAGTAACAAAGCAAATCACATTACTTTCCAACATCCAAGCGAATTTGCAAAAACACGTTTCACTCCTAAAACAAGCAAAAGAAAAGGAATGATTACATGTTTGTTATACATGGCAGTTCAAGACAAAACGGAAATACAGAAGCTTTAACACATATGATGATAGAGGACATTGAAACAGAACAAATTTATTTGCGTGATCATACCGTCTATCCTATTACAGACCAACGTCATGATGCAGAAGGATTCCAATCCGTAAATGATGACTATGAGCAGTTAACCAAACGCATGCTAGAGCACGACACGATTATCTTTGCTACACCATTATATTGGTACGGAATGAGTGGACATATGAAAAACTTTGTTGATCGCTGGTCACAAAGCTTGCGCGATACATCTCTTCATTTCAAAGAAAAAATGAAAGGCAAAAAAATGTATGTTGTCATCGTTGGCGGGGATAATCCAAAGCTAAAAGCATTACCGCTTATTGCTCAATTCCAATATATCTTTGATTTTGTTGGTTCTTCATTTGAAGGTTATGTTATTGGAGATGCGAATGGACTGGATGAAATTAAAAACGATGCTGAGGCGCTGGCAAAAGCACAATTGTATAATAATAAATTCAAAAATAGCGAACAGAAATAAGTTTGACAAACCCTTTTGTATGCGCATACAATAAAAGTAATATTATGAAAGGAAGGTACTTTGACCAATGAAGTTCTAATTCTCTTATTTATTTCATCCATCACAAATAGTGAACAAAAATGATGAAAACTAGCAGGGGATTAGTCTGTCCATTTGTCGATACTTTCTTTCGAAACGATTATGTAAAAAATCGTTTATTTATGTACGATTTTTTACATACAAGGGCGACGTTTATCCTCTCTAGTGAAACTAGGGAGGTTTTTTTATGACTATTTTATTCGCACGTAATATTGAAAAGAGCTTTGGTGATCGCACACTATTTACATTACCATCACTGGAAATTCAAGCACAGGATCGCATAGGAATTGTCGGAGTCAACGGAGCTGGTAAATCTACGTTATTGCAAATATTAAGTAAAGAAATAGAAGCTGACAGAGGCATAGTAACTCATCATAGTTCTATCGCCATCATTCCTCAGCTCAGCGAAGAACTACCGGAAACCGCTTCTTCTCTCGCAAAAGGAAAATGGAGTATTTCAAACGTTACCGACGCAATGAGCGGCGGTGAACGAATGCGACTAAAGATTGCGCATGCTCTCGAACAAAATGCAGGCATTTTATTCGCTGATGAACCAACAAGCCACTTAGATATGGTCGGTACAGAGCAATTAGAAAAGGCACTTTCATCTTATAAAGGGGCACTTGTTTTAATATCGCATGACCGTGAATTTCTAGATAATATATGTACCAAAATTATTGAAATTGAAGACGGTATTATTCAAGAGTACAAAGGTAATTATTCAAACTATCGAAAACAAAAAGAACGTGAACGAATACAAAAACAAGCAGAATATGAGCAATATATACAAGAAAAAAATCGTTTAGAACAGTCCATTCTACAAAGAAAGCAACGTGCTTCTAACATGAAAAAAATCCCAACACGGTTCAGTTCATCTGAATCTAGACTTTATAGGTTAAGTGGGGCTCATGGCCAAGAACAGGTTAGTAAAGCAGCGAAAGCATTAGAGACACGTCTCGAAAAACTAGAAAAGAAGGAAAAGCCAAAGGATCTTTCTCAAGCTCAATTTGACGTGCAATACCATACACCCATTCATAGTAAGGTGGCAGTACAATTCAATAAAGCAACAAAGAAAATAGGCGACCGTATACTATTTAAAAATATGAATGGAACTATTGCCCCTGGTGCAAAGCTTGCCGTTTTAGGGGCAAATGGAAGCGGCAAAACCACTTTGTTCAACATGCTTCTCACAAACGAGCGTGGCATGCAGCTATCGAAAAGTTGTAAAATTGGATACTTCGAACAAACATTATCTATTTTAAAAACAGATAAAACCATTTTAGAAAATGTTCTAGAAGAAACAAACTATACAGAAGCATTCGTTCGCACAATACTTGCACGACTTCTATTCCGCCGTGAGGATGTTCATAAACCTGTGCACGTTCTAAGCGGGGGTGAACGAATGAAGGTTGCACTCGCAAAAGTATTTTTAGGAAACTATAATATGCTTCTGCTAGATGAACCGACAAACTATTTAGACTTAGCAACGCAAGAAGAATTAGAAACCATGTTACAAGAATATCCTGGCACAATACTTTTCATTAGCCATGACCGTGCCTTTATTCGCTCTGTTGCAGACCATATTCTACAAGTAGATGAGAGTGAACCTAGAGTATTCCACGGTAATTACGAGCAATACACAAAAAGAACCACCGGAGATTCTGTAAACGTTACTGAGCAAGAGTTGTTACGATTACAAACAAAATTAACAGAAGTCATCGGCCGAATTTCCATACCAAATCATCACAATGATATCTCATCTCTCGAACAAGAATACGAAACATTATTAGTTAAAATCCGGAAATGTAAAGAAGCACTCTAATGTCTTCCCTATATATCGACGGGACCTTCCGCATTTCCCAAGAAATATTGAATCTTCGACATAGAATACAAAAAGCCGTGCATCAGCACGGCTTCTCACTTTAGATACGGACAGCAGTCCCGCTCACAGCAACCATTAGCATCCCTTCGCGAACTACTTCGTAATCCACGTCGATACCAACGATGGCATTCGCATTTTTTTGTCTTGCAAGAGTTTTCATCTCTTCCATTGCGATGTCACGTGCTTCTTTCAATTTGCTTTCATAAGCGCCTGAGCGACCACCGACAACATCACGGACAGAAGCGAAAAGATCACGAACGATATTTGCACCCATAATCGCTTCTCCATTCACGATATCGACATAATCAATAATCTCTTTCCCTTGAATTGTAGAAGTTGTTGTTACAATCATACTTTATAGCCTCCCATATGAGATTTTTACCTACTTATGGTGCACTAATTCAGTACAAATTATATTTACGAACTAAACTGAGCTTCGTATAACCTACTGTATCCTCCGCCTTGCTCAATTAATTCATTATGTGAACCTTGTTCTGCAATACCATCTTTATTTACAACGACGATGCGATCTGCATTTTTAATCGTTGCAAGTCTGTGAGCGATAACTAATGTTGTACGGCCAACAGATAGCTCCGCAAGCGATTTTTGAATCGCAAGTTCCGTCTCTGTATCTAATGCAGAAGTTGCTTCATCCAATATTAAAATTGGAGGGTTTTTCAAGAACATACGAGCAATCGCTAGACGCTGCTTTTGTCCACCTGAAAGTTTCACGCCGCGCTCACCGATAACAGTATCTAAACCGTCAGGCTGTGAGTAAATTAAATCTTCTAATTGCGCACGTTTTACTGCCTGCCAAATTTCAGCTTCTGATGCTTTTAAATTTCCGTAAGCGATATTTTCACGAATTGTTCCTGAGAATAAGAACACATCTTGCTGCACAATTCCAATTTGCTTACGAAGTGAAGATAATGTCATATCTTTCGTATCAATTCCATCAATTTGAATCGATCCAGATGATTGCTCGTAAAAACGTGGTAATAGGCTACATAACGTCGTTTTCCCAGCTCCTGATGGTCCAACGAACGCAACTGTTTCACCTGCATGTATTTTCAAACTAATGTCATTTAAAATCGGTTCTTTGTTTTCATATCCAAACGTAATGTTGTTATATTGAATATCACCGTGTACATGCTTCACTTCCATTGCATCTTTAGAGTCTACAATGTCAGGCTCTGTTTCAAGAAGCTCTACATATCTTTTAAAACCGGCGATTCCTTTCGGATAGCTTTCGATTACCGCGTTAATTTTTTCAATTGGGCGGAAGAAAATATTCGTTAATAGAACGAATCCGATAAATCCACCGTACGTTAATTCTCCTTGCAGAACAAACCATGTACCGCATATTAAGACGAAGAGCGTTACGAGACGCATGAGCATATAACTAATCGACGAATTTAACGCCATAATTTTATACGCCATTAATTTCGTTGTACGGAAACGAGCGTTGTTCACAGCAAATTGCTCTTTCTCAAACTTTTCATTTCCGAATGCTTGTACAACGCGAATACCACCAACGTTGTTCTCAATACATGCATTGAAATCAGCAACATCTGAGAATAAACGTCTAAATGTACCTGTCATTTTTTTATTGAAGTACAGCGCTAACCATAATAGGAATGGAATGACGAAGAACGTTAATAACGCTAACTTCCAGTTGATCATCATCATAAATGAGAATGCCCCAACTAAAGTCATTACGGCGATAAATAAATCTTCTGGTCCATGGTGAGCAATTTCCCCAATTTCCATTAAATCGTTTGTAAGGCGTGAAATTAAATGACCTGTTTTATTATTATCAAAAAATCTGAATGATAGCTTTTGAATATGATCAAATAATTTCTGCCTCATATCTGTTTCAATGTTAACACCAAGCATATGTCCCCAATATGTAACGACATATTGTAAGCCTGCATTTAACATATAAACTGCGAGTAAACCGAAACAAGCCCATAAAATAAGCGTCCAGTTTTGCCCTGGCAATAACTTATCAATAAATTGATTTACGATAAGCGGGAAGCCGAGTTCTAATAATCCTGCGACAACCGCACAAGAAAAGTCGAGTATAAATAAACCTTTATACGGTTTATAGTACGAGAAAAATTTACGCAGCATATTTTACCTCCATTTTCCAAAATTAAAAAGACTCCCTAAATGATAACCATTATCAAATAATTATTCAAGTTATCCGTCTATGAAACTGAAAATAAGCTTTGCGATAGTTGTCGTTTTTTGCTGGAAAGTCGATATATTCGAATAATCGCCGATATATTTCGAGTTGCGCTGATATATTTGCAAAATCGCCGATATATTTCAAGTTGCGCTGATATATTCGGAAAATCGCCGATATAAATTTCATTTACTAACTACTCTCCCATTTCCCATCCCCCAAAAACAAAAAAGGTACCACCACAAGGTGATACCATTCCTTCTATTACATCGCTTCCGAATCCCACTCATGCTCCTGTTCAACGAATACAATACCTAATTCGTGATGTCCACCAGCATATAATGCAGTTTGTGCAAGACGAAGCTCACCATTTGTATCTAATACTTCTAATTTACAAAATGCTCCTGTCGTCTTCGTTTGAAGCGCATCATAAAATTCCTCGGCGCTTTTTGGAATGACTCCATTTACTTTCGTAATAATTTCTCCAGGCAGTAATTTCAGCTCTGCTCCAATTGTATTTGGAATTGTATCTAGTACAACGAGCCCATCATTGCGTGCAGCAAAATACGCTGGTCTTGTTTCATCGGCAATTTTTTCTTGCATCGAAATTGTGAAACGCCCAAGCATAGCGACTCCCATCGCGATAATTGCAAGTACGTGCCACCAGTAACTTGCGATTCCTAAAACGAGCACAAGTCCTGCTAACCCATAAACACGTCTTCCTGTAAATAATAAAGCTTCCGTCGGCTCATAACTTTTAATATTTCTCATAAATCCAATTAAAAATGGAACGAGGAATAGAGAATATGTATTTGAACCTATTGAAACGACAGGCCACCATGAAATAAACTGCGTTACCGCATCACCCGGTACAAGAATAAAAATAGGAACGATCCATAAACGCTTTGATTCGTGTAAACCAATCTTTAATCCACGCTTCCCCTGCCTAATCCTCGGCGTCGAATATCCTACTGCATTTTTAGAAATCAATAAGCCTTCTACAATAAGCATAACGCCTAGTAAAATAACAAGGGATACAATGGTACTCTCTTCACCTTCTCGAAGCTGTAAAAAGGAAACTGGTAGCTTAGAAGATAATAGAACACATACGATCGCAATGCTAAATGTATAAGCCGCCGATAAACATCGATACATAGCCGTTAATCCAAATAGTAACGTCCAAATTAAAATGGCCCATAAGCTTGCTTTAGAAACAACAAGTCCAAGCCCAATCGTAATAATAGATACTACTAATCCGTATCCAATCCCTGCAAATAGAGAGGTTCGCAGTTCAAACCAAATATCATAAACTTTAAAAGAAAAATCTTTTCGTTCTCTTAACATACGTAAGTATCCAACGAAGATACTACTTATTACAAATATATAGACAGCAGGGTGTAAGAAAAAACGTCCAACTGCCCGCATTATTTCAAAAATCCATGCCTCCATGAACCCATTCACCACCATTTATATCATTCTTTCTTTTTATATTATCATAACTAAACAAACGTTTGTTTAACACAAAAAAATACAGGCAGCAAACTGCCTGTATTTCTTCTTATTTTGCCATTAATTTTAATGCTGACTGTAATTGTAGATCATTTTCTCCAGAACGGATTTTTTCGATAATTTTAGTTTGAATCGCTTCAGCTGTCTTTTTATCAAGCTGTCCTGTCGCTTCCATTTCATTTGCATTTTGGAATGCTTTCAGAGCCGATTCTGTCTCTTTACTAAAGTATCCATCTTCACGACCTGGTACATAACCTAAGCTCTTAAGCATTTCCTGAGCATGTTTTACTTGTACATCATTTGAATTGTATGAAAGTGTTTTTTCAATTTGAATTGGTGTCGAATGATAATAATTTGGTTGCTTCACTTCTACTGTTGGCGCGATTCCTTTTTTATGAATCCAGTTCCCATCCGGTGTTAACCATTTAAACATCGTTAATTTAATGTTGCTGCCGTCTTTAAATGGAACAGCTTGCTGGACAGTACCTTTACCAAATGTCTTTTCACCAATTAAATCGTATCCTTCTCCTTCTTTTAACGCACCTGCTAAAATCTCTGAAGCAGAAGCACTTCCATTATCAATTAATACTGAAATTGGATATGGTTTTCTCTCTTTCAGTTCCGTAGAGAATTTCTTCTTCTCACCATTTCGCTGCTCTACTTGTAGCATCGGCTTTTTATTCGTCATAATTTCCCCTAGTATATCTTCTACACTATTTAAGTAGCCACCAGGATTACCACGCACGTCAATAACTAAGCCTTTTATATTTTTCTTCTCTAACTCTTTTAACTGATCCTTAAATTCTTTCGCTGTATTTTCAGCAAAAGACGTGATTTGCATATAACCGATATCTTTTCCGCTCTCTTGCTTCACAGAACTAAACACTGTAAAGATCGGAATCTTTTCACGCTTAATTTTAAATACAATCGGATCAGTTACTCCCGCACGTTTAATTTCAATTGCGACAGTCGTTCCCTTTTTACCACGAATTTTTAATACTGCTTCTTCACGTGATAAGTCTTTCACACTGTTTCCATCTACAGATAAAATTTGGTCATTCGGTTTAATTCCTATCTTTTCTGCTGGTGAACCTTTAATTGGCGATACGATAATAAGCTTACCGTCCGTCTTGTTCACCTCAGCCCCAATCCCCTCTAATTCGGGATCAAGCGATTCACTAAACTGTTTGGCTGTTTCTTTATCCATATACGTGGAATAAGGGTCCTTCAGCGTAGACAACATACCTTGTATTGCACCTTCAACTAACTTTTCATCTTTCACGTCTTCCACATAACGTGAATCAATTAGTGCATACGCCTCATTAATTTTTGCCAAATTCCCTTGCGCAGTGCTAGCATTCCCACTCGAAATTGTTTGCGTTACTTCTAATGGGTTAACCCCAAATACAGACATGCCTGCAAACATTCCGCCAGCACCAATTAAAAATGCAACAACCATTCCAATAATTGCAACTCTACGTTTCAATGCGGAATTCCCCTTTCCAAAACACACAGGTGGTGTAGCAAAAGGCATCACACATTGTGTGATGCCTTTACCTATTTCTACTATATGATAAGCTTGTACGAATTATGTTTGCAACTTTTTATACTTTTAAGAAGCGACGAATTGACATTACACTTCCCCACATACCGATTAAAGCACCGATTAACACTAGTAAACCAGCTAATTGGAATACGAATGGACTGTATGGTAGAAGCTCGAAAATTGTTCCGCCAAGTTTTTCATTAAACACACCTTGCAACGAATTATACGTAATTAGAATTAGGCCAATTGGAATAATTGATCCTAATACTCCTAAGAATAATCCCTCTAGCAAGAATGGCCAACGAATAAACCAGTTTGTTGCACCAACAAGTTTCATAATTTCAATTTCTGTACTACGAGCATAAATTGTAATTTTAATTGTATTAGAGATTAAGAACATCGCTGTGAATAAAAGACCAGCAATTAACGCAATCCCAATGTTACGACCAGTTTTTACAGTATCAAATAATCGTTCAACTTGCCCTTTTCCGTACTGAACATTACTAACAAACTGCATTTTTTCAACCTTCTTCGCGATTGTCGCTGTATCGGTTGGTTCTTTCGCTTTTACAACGAATACGTTTTTAAGTGGGTTATCTTGTTCAAATAACTCAAACGTTTTTCCACTATCACCTAAGCTTTTAATTAAACGTTTTAACTCTTCTTCTTTAGAAGAATATTTAATAGAATCTACTTTTGCAATCTTACTCATATCTTCTTCTAATTTCTTTTGATCCGCTTCTTTTGCAGCTGGATCAATGTGTACACGAATCTCTACATCTTGCTCTACTTTCGTCGCAAAATGGTTCATATTCATAATCGCTGTTAAAAAGACACCTACAAGTAATAATGTAACTGTTACTGCACTAACAGAAGCAAATGTCATCCATCCGTTACGTGATAGATTCTTTACACCTTCTCGCAAATGTCGACTAAGGGTCTTAGCCTTCATATCCGTATCCTCCCTCAATCTCATCTCGAACAATTTTTCCGCCTTCAATCGCGATTACACGATGACGGATTGTATTTACGATATCTGCATTATGCGTCGCCATAACAATCGTTGTGCCGCGCTCATTAATGCGAGTAAAAATATTCATAATATCAAGAGCTGTTTCAATATCTAAGTTACCTGTTGGCTCATCGGCAATTACAACCTTTGGTCTATTTACAATTGCTCTTGCAATAGCCACACGTTGTTGCTCCCCGCCCGAAAGCTCACTTGGAAGTGCGTCTGCACGATCTTCAAGGCCTACAAGACCTAGAACTTCTGTTACACGCTCACGAATTGCATCCGGTTCTTCTTCAATTACTTCTAAAGCAAACGAAACATTCTCATATACCGTTAATTTAGGTAGCAATTTGAAATCTTGGAAAATCACGCCTAATTGACGACGGAAATACGGAACATCTCTTTCTGCCAATGTTTCGATAGTAAGTCCATTTACATTAATAGATCCTGTAGATGGTTTCTCTTCACGATACATCATTTTAATAAATGTAGATTTTCCGGCTCCACTCGGTCCAACTACGTATACGAATTCACCTTGTTTAATGTTAACTGTAAGACCAGCAATGGCTTTCATACCATTCGGGTACTCCTTATAAACATTCGTCATTTTTATCATTATTTATCACCCAATACTTAATGATTTTTTTCGAAATACTTTTCTGTACATCTGAAAACAAAAGACATCCTTCATTTTCATTTAGTCATCCTTGTTGAAGATAGTTTACTTATGCTTTCTCATAAGCAATACCACTCTATGTAATATATTTCAGCAAAATTCTACAAACCCCATTGTAACATCAAACGGTTTCCAATTTGGATACATTTTTGTTACAGTTATGTTACATACCAGAAAAAAGGAAAACGAGTTGACTATATTATCAACTCGTCCATTTCACCTTTTTTATTTATGTTCAGCTAACCATTCAGACACTTTTTTCGCATCTTCACCTTGAATAAGTCCTGGTGACATTGAACCGCGGCCTTTTTTAATAATCTCTTCGATATCTGCAGCGTCGTACTTACCGCCTACTTTTCTTAAATCAGGTCCAGTTGCCCCTGATAAATCTGTTGCGTGACATCCCGCACAACTTCTTTGGAAAATTTGTTCTGCGCTGTCTGTGCTTGCAGACTGTTTCGAAGACTTACTCTCTTCTTTATTTCCGCATGCTCCTAAAGCAAAAACAACCGATGTCCCTAGCGCAATAGCCAACAATTTCTTTTTCACTTCTATCGCTCCCCATTGTTGATATTCTTTTTATTCCTAACACACTCATTTTCATTATAAGCATTATCTTTATATAGAAAAACTAAGGTGTATTTCATATTCCTCAAAAATACAGTGAGAACCTTGATAAAATAATGCTTTCATAAGTTGTTTCAATTCTGTGAACAACTTAAAAAACTCCTATAAAGCATCCTTTTTAAAAGGAAAATTAGAAAGTTCTATATAAATCTTTACCATATTACCGCTCTATTTTACTATTCTCTACTTTTTACAAAACAATATACAGCATTGTAATCTACATATAATCCCATCAAAAAGAGAAGTTGTCGTTTCCAACTTCTCTTCCTCTTTACTTCATCTATAAAAATAAAATCAAATTCTTTATATCCTCTATTGTCCTCAGCATGCGCCAACAATTTCGTTGGCTTTTTTTCGCTTATTAGATGCGAGAACGTAAGTAAGCATCAATAAATGGATCAATCTCTCCATCCATAACAGCTTGTACGTTACCAACCTCCGTATTTGTACGATGGTCTTTTACAAGAGAATACGGGTGGAATACGTAAGAACGGATTTGGCTACCCCATCCGATTTCTTTTTGCTCTCCGCGAATTTCATCTAATTCTGCTTGTTGCTCTTCTAGTTTCTTTTGATATAATTTCGCTTTTAACATTTTCATCGCATGCTCACGGTTTTTAATTTGAGAACGCTCCGACTGACATGTTACAACCGTATTTGTCGGTGTATGTGTAATACGAACTGCTGAATCTGTCGTATTTACGTGCTGTCCACCAGCTCCACTTGCTCGGTACGTATCAATTTTTAAATCTTCTGTACGTACTTCGATTTCAACTTCATCATTGAACTCTGGTACAACTTCACAAGATACGAATGATGTATGACGACGCCCTGAAGAATCGAATGGTGAAATACGTACAAGACGATGTACACCTTTCTCTGCTTTTAAGTAACCGTAAGCGTTATGACCTTTAATTAATAAAGTTACACTCTTAATACCAGCTTCATCACCTGGTAAATAGTCAACCGTTTCTACTTTGAATCCGCGTTTTTCAGCCCAGCGTGTGTACATACGTAATAGCATAGAACCCCAGTCTTGTGACTCAGTTCCACCTGCACCTGGATGTAATTCTAAAATCGCATTATTTTTATCATAAGGATCACTTAATAGTAACTGAAGCTCATACTCATTCATTTCTTGAATTAAGCCTTTTACTTCTGATTCTAATTCCTCATGTAAATCTTCATCATACTCTTCTTTTAAAAGCTCATGCGTGATTTCTAAATTTTCGAACGTCTCATCTAACTGACGGAACTTTCCAACCATATCTTTTAACGCATTCGCTTCATTAATTACAGCTTGTGCGCCTTGTTGGTCATCCCAAAATCCTGCGCCCATCATTTTCTCTTCTAATTCTGCAATTTGTTTCTCCTTAGTAGGGAGGTCAAAGAGACCCCCTAAAAGCCGCTAATCGCTTAGCCATTTTCTCTAATTCCTGTCTAATTTCTACTAATTCCATTTCCTTCACCTCTATGTAATTGCTGTTACTTTCGTATGAAAACAAGGGAAACTCTCTCCACTTATTACGGAGAGAGTTTAATCCTTCTTAATTATACATTTTTGATATAAAAGTTTGCAAAACAGCCAAAGCTATCGTCCTATATTACTGAACGATACCACAGCAGTTTTTATATTTTTTACCACTACCACATTTACATAAATCGTTGCGGCCCACTTGGTCACCTTTTACAACTGGCTTTTTCTTTGCTTCTTCGCCATCGCTAGAAGGATGAACAGCTTCACCTTGAACAACTTCTTGACGTTCTAAGTTTTGTTCAATTTCAGCTTTCATAATGTAACGAGAAATTTCCTCTTCAATAGAAGCAACCATTGACTCGAACATCGCGAACCCTTCCATTTGGTACTCACGAAGTGGATCGATTTGACCGTAAGCACGTAAATGAATACCTTCACGAAGGTGATCCATCGCATCAATATGCTCTGTCCATTTCGTATCTACAACGCGGAATACAACAACCTTCTCAAACTCACGCATTTGCTCTTCTGGCATAAGCTTTTCTTTTTCATTGTATCGCTCAATTAATTTCGCAATAATTGGCTCGCTCATTTCCTCAGGAGCAAGGCGACGTAATTCTTCTTCTTTTACATCTCCGTCTTGAAGAAGGTTTGTATTTAAGTAGTCAACAAGACCTTTAATGTTCCAATCTTCTTCAATTTCCTCTTGTGTATGAAGAGCAACAGCACGTTCTACTGTAGATTTCATCATACCTTCAATAATGCCGCGTAAGTTGTCAGACTCCATTACCTCTTGACGCTGTTTGTAAATAACTTCACGTTGCTGACGAAGTACATCATCATATTGCAGTAACTGCTTACGTGCATCATAGTTATTTCCTTCAACACGTTTTTGTGCAGATTCTACCGCACGAGAAACCATTTTACTTTCAATCGGCTGAGAATCATCCATACCAAGGCGGTCCATCATTGCTTTCATATTATCTGAACCAAATCGGCGCATTAATTCATCTTCCATCGATAAGTAGAACTGCGTAACACCAGGGTCCCCTTGACGACCAGCACGACCACGTAACTGATTATCAATACGACGACTTTCGTGACGCTCTGTACCGATAACTGCTAAACCAACGTTTTTCACATCGTCTCCAAGCTTAATATCTGTACCACGACCTGCCATGTTCGTCGCGATTGTTACAGCACCTTTAATACCAGCCTCTGCAATGATATCTGCTTCACGAGCATGGTTTTTCGCATTTAAGATGTTATGACGTACACCTTTACGCGTTAACATTTTTGAAATAAGCTCTGAAGTTTCAATTGCAACTGTACCTACAAGAACAGGTTGCCCTTTTTTATGACGATTTACAATATCCTCAACAACAGCATTGAACTTACCTTCCATTGATTTAAAGATTAAATCGGCACGATCATCACGAATAATCGGTTTGTTTGTCGGAATTACAATAACGTTCATATTGTAAATGTTACGGAATTCCTCTTCCTCTGTTTTCGCTGTACCAGTCATACCAGATAATTTTTCATACATACGGAAGTAGTTCTGGAATGTAATTGTTGCAAGCGTCATGCTTTCATTTTGAATTTCTACACCTTCTTTTGCTTCAATCGCTTGGTGTAATCCTTCGCTATAACGACGACCTTTCATAAGACGACCAGTGAATTGGTCTACAATTACGATTTCGCCTTCTTGTACAACATAATCTGTATCACGATGCATAACAACGTGTGCACGAAGCCCCTGATTAATATGGTGAAGAAGTGCTACATGTTTTAAATCGAATAAGTTTTCAATATGGAAAGCTTTCTCTGCTTTCGTAATACCATCTTCTGTTAGCATTACATTTTTCGTTTTCACATCAAATGAATAATCTTTTTCATTTTCTAACGTACGAACAAATGCATTTGCAAACATGTATAGCTCTGTTGATTTTTGAGCTTGTCCTGAAATAATAAGCGGCGTACGTGCTTCATCGACTAAAATAGAATCGACTTCATCGATAATAGCAAAGTGAAGTGGACGTTGAACGCACTGCTCTTTATATAAAACCATGTTATCACGTAAGTAATCGAATCCAAGCTCATTATTTGTGCTATACGTAATATCAGCAGCATAAGCCTCTTGTTTCTCTTCGCGTGACATACTATTTAAGTTAATTCCTACCGTTAAGCCAAGGAACTCATGAAGTTGTCCCATTTCGCTCGCATCACGTTGTGCTAAATATTCATTGACTGTAACAACGTGAACACCTTTTCCTGTTAAAGCATTTAAATATACAGGTAATGTAGATGTTAACGTTTTACCTTCACCCGTTTTCATCTCAGAAATATTCCCTTCATGTAAGGCAATACCACCCATTAACTGTACGCCATATGGACGCATTCCAAGAACACGAGTTGCCGCTTCGCGAACAACTGCAAAAGCTTCAGGTAGTAGATCATCTACTGTTTCACCTTTTGTTAGACGTTCTTTAAATTCAAGCGTCTTTCCTTTTAATTGTTCATCAGTTAGTGGCTTAATAGATGACTCTAATGCATCAATTTGCTCAACTGTCTTTTGCATACGTTTAATTTGGCGTTGATTTACATCAAACACCTTTTTTAAAATACCGATCATAGGAAATACGCTCCTCTTTTTATTAAAATAAAACTTCCGATTGTTTTTCTTTTTCTCTATTACAATCAGTCGTTATAAAAATCAAATGTATGTTATGCCAATTTTTCTCCTAATTAAAAAAACTAAAATGTATATACCTAATGATAATTGTAACACTTGTCTTATAACTATGACAACAATCGGCCGATTGTCTCGTTCTAAATTAAGAAAAGTTTTTTAAAAATCTATTTTCAGCAAAAAAAGCGCAGCCTCATTCGGCTGCGCTTTCGAATTATTATTTAGTTTCGATTAAACCGTATTTCCCATCTTTACGGCCATATACAACATTAGTTTCATTTGTATCAGCATTTGTGAAGACGAAGAAATTATGTCCTAGCATATCCATTTGTAGGATTGCCTCTTCAACATCCATCGGTTTTAAATCGAATCGTTTTGTACGTACAAGTTCTAATTCATCTTCTTCTACCTCATCCAGCACAGCTACTGCTTCTGGAAGGATAAAGTTTGTTTTTATAGAACCTTTCTCACGTAACTTACGATTTACTTTTGTTTTATGTTTACGAATTTGTCGCTCAATTTTATCAACTACTAAATCGATAGCAGCGTACATATCGCTATTAGTTTCTTCTGCACGAAGTAATAAATCAGTAAATGGGATTGTTACCTCGACACGTTGCTTGTCAGAGTATACTTTTAAATTAACTTTAATCTCTGGGAATGTATCAAAATAACGCTCTAACTTACTTAGTTTTTTCTCTACATATTCCTTTAATGCTGGAGTTACTTCAATATTTTCACCACGAATGTTGAATTTCATAGATGAATTCCTCCTTTCAAGCCTATGTACTATAATTTCGACATTGGCTTAAAAACTCCTTCTAACTTTTTTAAAAAAATTAGTGGAATTGCGATTTTTTTATCGTTTTTTGTTGAAATGAAAAGATGCATCGTTTCTATCTTTATTTTATCCTATTAACATCGTGAATAACGAATATAACTGTGGACAATTCGTTACAGAAAAGAAACAACTTTTTGACAACTTACCCTATAACAAAAACCCCTTGCGAAAAACAAGAGGTTCTACTACATATATATAACGTTGCCACAAACGCAGCTTTCTCTTCCCAAAACAATATACCCTACAGTTTCACAACATTAGCTGCTTGTGGTCCACGTGCTCCATCTACAATGTCAAACTCTACTTGTTGCCCTTCTTCCAATGACTTATACCCATCTTGTTGAATAGCAGAAAAATGGACAAATACATCGTCACCATCTTCACGCTCAATAAACCCAAATCCCTTTTCTGCATTGAACCATTTCACTCTTCCTTGCATGTTCATTCCATTCCCTTCACTCTAAAAATCAGGGCATTCGCCCCATATTTTGACTATAACGAATGACAACATATGAAGTCAAAGAAGACTTATCGTCTTTTTATTATCCCTTTCGACACTGTCATATTAACTTCTACAAAGTGTCAAACTAGATACTTCCCTTGCCCCTCTTTCATATAACAAACTTCCGATTTGCCTAACTGTAATCCCTGTCGTATACACGTCATCAACGAGTAAAATATGTTGCCCAGAAAACATCTCTTCTCCCTGAAAATAAAAAGGATTGCTTCCTGACACCCTTTCTTTACGTGTCTTCTTACTTTGCTTTTCTGTTTCCCTTCTTCTTAATGATGGATAAGAAATTTTGACAGGCAAACAAGTTGCTAATAACTCAGCTTGATTAAAACCACGTTCAACTTCCCTTTCCTTACTAAGCGGAACAGCGATAACGGTTGAAACATTGGCAAAATACTTTTGAAATAAACTTCGAAAAGGACGATAAAAAATGTGCACTAACTCTGCATCCCCCCGAAACTTAAACTGCGCTACTATTTCTTTCATCTCATCATCATACATATATAACGAACGGTTTTTAAAAGAACGATACTTCTCCTCTTTCATCCACCTTATACAATCTATACAAATACCGTCTTCTTGAAATGAGGCAGGAACAAATTCTAAAGGTCGCCCACACTCCATGCAAATTTCTCCTATAATATAGGAAAGTTTCTGCTCACATCTATCACATATATATTTTCTATGACACTTTACAAAAAAAGTGTACCAACTAACCTTTTCTACAAAACACTCATCACAAAGTAAACAATGCATTAATCGATCAATCCTTGTTCTTTCGCATTTTTATTCATACCTTGAATATGTTTTTTCGCGCGCACCATCGCCTCTGTCTTGCCATAGTGAAAATAAATGACCTCTCCATACGGTGCTTCAAAGCTCCGCCCTGCTCGGCCCGCAATTTGTACGAGCGCACTTTCTGAAAATATTTCTTCTTCCGCCCCTAAAACTGCAACTTGCAAATTTTTCACCGTTACGCCTCGCTCTAAAATTGTCGTTGTAACTAATAATGGGATTTCTCCCTTTCTGAACGCTGCGACTTTCTCTTTTCTCATCGGATCTTCTGCATGTACCCCTTCAACTTTATTATGCAATGATTTCAATAACGAGCTTATTTCTTCTATATATCGTACATGGGGAACGAATAAAAAAACAGGATACTTTTTGTTTAAGTACATCTTTAACCATTGTAGTAAAACTCGAGGAATTCTTTCACGGTTGAGGCTTTTCTTCCAATTTCCGCACCAGCAAAATAGAGGAACTGGCAACGGATGACGGTGATATCGTCCAGAAACAATAACACCTTTTTGTTCACCTTTTCTAAATTTTCGCTTCCACGTTTCATCTGGAGTCGCAGTTAAATAAATACGCGCCGCTTTTTCTTTCATCGCTTGTTTTACCGCGTACTGTAACATTTGATCTGCACAATATGGAAAAGCATCTATCTCATCTACAACTATGACATGAAACGCCCTATAATAACGTAATAATTGATGCGTGGTCGCAACGACTAGTACTGCATCTTTTTCTTTATCTACACTCCCTCCATATAAAGCCACTACCTTTATATATGGAAATACTTCTTGTAATCTCGGTGCTAATTCCAAAACAACATCCGTTCTTGGCGTTGCGATACAAACTCTTTCTCCTTTTTGAAGCGCTTCGTTAATACCGTAAAACAACATCTCTGTTTTCCCAGCCCCGCATACAGCCCAAATAAAAAATGATTCTTTTTGCTTAATAGCCTCTATAACTCCTTGCGCCGCCAAATTCTGGCCAGTAGACAACGTCCCGTTCCACTGTAACAAATTTGAATTCTTTTCTCTCTTTCTTTCAGCAATCCCGCGAACAAGTACAGTACATTCACTTACTCTCCCCATCGTTATACACTTCCGGCAATATGTGCACACTTTACTGCACCTTTTACATAAAAACGACGCAAATAGCCGCCGATCTACATTTCCACAGCGTTGGCACATATATTTAGAATTCTTCTTTTTTACACCTTGTACACATACGATCTCTCCCTTCTTTTTCAAATCGTTTAATTTCCTCTGTAAATCTGAAGAAAGTTCTTCTAATAGCAACTGTTTCCCCGCTACCATCAACAATCACCTCCAGCACTACTATAAACCTTTCTCATCATCTCGTAAAAACTCAAAAAAGCCGATAACCTACTTATAAAATAGTAAGCTATCGACTTTATACACTTGTTTTATTCTTTTATAAATCCTAGAATCGACCGTATCCTAAGAAATGTTTTTTGTTATACGAACTGTTAATATCACCGTACGCAATTCCTTTATCACTAGCATGGATCATTTGGCCATTACCAACGTAAATACCGATGTGAGATGGACCTGCTTTATAAGTACCTTGGAAGAATACTAAGTCTCCCGGTTGTGGGCTACTTACTTTTGAAACAGAATTCCAGTAACCATTAACGTCTTGACGACCTACACCAAAAATGTAAGAAATGAATCCACTACAGTCAAAACCACCGTTTGATGGAGATGCACTTCCCCAAACATATGGCATACCTAAGTATTGCTTTGCCTTACCAATTACGCCCGGAGTCGGATTTGAATCTGGTGTTGGAGCTGGCTTTTTCTCTTCTTGTTTAGGTGCTTCTTTCTTAGGCTCTTCTTTTTTTGGTTCCTCTTTTTTAGGTTCTTCTTTTTGAGCTTGTCCACCATTGTTTGCTGGTGCAGCTTGCTCTGCAGGTGCTTGTGCTGGTTGAGCTTGCGCAGCTTTAGCAGCTTGCTCTGCTTGTTTTTGAGCAGCAGCTTCTTGTGCAGCTTTTGCTTGTGCTTCTTCTTCTGCAATGCGTTGTAATTGCAGTGCTTGTTTCTCAAGCTCTTTCAATTGACCTTCCGTACTTGTCATTGAAGTTACAACTGTATCCATTTTACCGCTTAAATCGTTTACCGCTGTTGCTTTTTTCTCTTTTTCAGCGTCAAGTTCTTTCTTAGCAGTTTCAATTTGAGCTTGTGCTTCTTTTAATTCTTTTTGTTTCTCTTTTACCGTTGCAACATCTTTTTTCACACTAGCTTGGTCTTCTTGTTGTGTTTTCATGATATCTTCATCAGACTCAAGAATTTTAGAAACTGAAGTTAAACGATCAACTAAATCAGCAACGTTTTTAGAGTTTACAAGAACTTCTGTTACAACGTTCGTATTTGGTTGTTCTTGAAGTGCAACTAAACGCTTTCTTAATAGCTCTTCACGTTTTGCAATCTTTGTTTGTAATTCTGCAATATCTTTATTTTTCTTTTCAATTAATTGCTCAGTATCAGAAACTTTTTTCATTGTTTCATCAAGCTTTGCAGCATTCTCTTGAACAGATTTATCTAAACCTTGAATTGTTTTGTTTAAGTCATTCATTTGCTTTTGTAATTCATCACGTTCTTGTTGTTGTTTATGTAAAGTGTCATTTTGTGTATTAATTTGTGATTTCACGTCAGAAATTTTATCTTCTGCAAATACATTTGGTGTTAGCCCAGAAAACATTAACCCTGCAACTAATGCGCAAGATGCCATTTTTAGCTTTTTCATTTTATTTTTTACACCGCTTTCTTTTTTCTTTTTCCGTATATAACCTATAAAATTTATACCATAATTCGGGATTTTTTTTGCTAATGTTACGTTTTTGTAAAACAAATGTAATATTATATGTAGCTCTAGCGCAAAATTCGTATATTTTTGTATGTGTGTGTAGAAATTTACATACTTTTCTTACTTCTATAAACAAAGAAAAAACGTAAGGAATCCCTTACGTTTTATTAAATATACGAATACAAATGAAATGCTACTTCATCCATTTCTCAGCCCAATTTTGGACCTCATCCATAACACTTTCTAACGCTTTCCCCTTGTCAGTTAAGCCATACTCGATTCGAACTGGTACTTCTGGATAGACATTACGAACTACAATGCCCTCGCTTTCCAATTCCTTCAAACGCTCTGACAACATACGATCGCTCATATTTGGGATAATATCTGCGATTTCTCTAAAACGTTTCGACTCTTCAAGCAAAGATTTAATAATTAAGCCAGTCCACTTCTTACTAAGCAGAGTAAAAGCTGACTCAAACTTTGGACATAAACAAGAATTATGCTCCATATGTTTCACCTCTCTTCTATTATAATATAGTTTCTTGTAAAAAGTAAGTTATAAAACTTTCCTCATTATTTTATTTTACGTACATTTTACCATTTCCAAATATTAACTTGTCAACCAAACGTAACATACCCGTAAAAAAACCCTCTTAAAAAGAGAGCTTTTTATATCTTTATTACTTCGTATACCATCCAAGACCTAATGCACCTTCACCTAAGTGCGTACCAATTACAGCTCCAAAATAACCTGTACGAATTGTGACGTGAGGATATTTTGCTTCTAATTCTTTCTTCCATTCATTCGCTTCTTCTTCACGTTGTGCATGAATGATAACTGCTTCCATAGGTACACCTTTACTTGCTTGCTCATCAAAAATTTCAATGATACGTTTTAATGCTTTTTTACGTGTACGAATCTTTTCAAACGGAATAATGATTTTATCTCTAAAATATAAAACTGGCTTCACTTGTAACAGACTGCCGATGAAAGCTTGCGCGCTATTCAATCGACCACCACGTTGTAAATGATGTAAATCATCAACTACAAAATAGGCGTCCATCGTTTTCTTCATTTCATCAAAACGAGCGATAATCTCTTTTGGGTTCTTTCCTTCACTTGCTAACTTTGCACCTTCACGCACATAAAATCCTTGTACTTCACAACTAATTTCAGAGTCATACGTGTATACATCAATACCCTCTACCATCTGTCCAGCTGTCGTTGATGTTTGATATGTACCACTAATTCCACTTGATAGGTGAATACTAATAACTGCATCATAATCTTTAGCTAGTTCTTCATATAGCTCAACAAACTTTCCGATTGCTGGTTGAGAAGTTTTTGGAAGTTCCTCTTGTTCACGTACTTTCACATAAAAATCATCTGCTGAAATTTCAGCTTCTTCTTGATAAGATTCTGTTCCAAACACAACGTTTAATGGAATCATATATATATTGAGTTCATCACGAATTTGCTTCGGTATATATGCCGTACTATCAGTAACAATAGCTATTTTCATTTTCGTACCTGCCTTATAAAAAGTTTTATTTCCTAATTTTACACGAAAACTACAAATGGTGCATCCATACATGAAAATGCCGGTTGAAATTATACCTACCATCTCGACAAATTACAACAAAAAGATAAAATACTCACCAAAAACTTCAGCATATTTAGAAAAAATGTTTGAATATAAAAAGGCTCGCTTTTAAAATGGAAAGTACTAGTCATTTTGATAGATAGGGGCGTACACAAGTGCTATTACAATATTTAACAATCAAAGACTACGGCGAACACGAAATCGTCATTCAAAAATCAAGATTTATTTGTTATATTAGCCGAGCAACGACTGAGGAAGAGGCTCAAGAATTTATACAAAAAATAAAAAAACAACATTGGAATGCAACACATAATTGTTCCGCTTATTTAATTGGCGAACAAGATCATATTCAAAAAGCAAATGATGACGGCGAGCCTAGCGGTACAGCTGGCGTACCAATGCTGGAAGTACTTAAAAAACGTGGACTAAAAGATACCGTTGTTGTTGTAACACGCTATTTTGGTGGCATTAAACTTGGTGCAGGTGGATTAATTCGTGCATATGGAAAGTGTACAAGCGAAGGCATTAATCATGTCGGTGTTGTCCAGCGAAAACTAATGCGTGTGATGCAAACCGAGATTGATTACACATTACTTGGCAAAGTGGAAAATGAATTACGCAATTCAAAATATGCCATTAAAGATATTCATTATCTAGAAAATGTCACATTTGATACGTATGTAGAAGAAGACGGCAAACAAGCATTTACAGATTGGATGATTGAATTAACAAACGGGAAATGTACAATTACAGAAGGAGATATGTTGTACTTAGAACAAGATGTTATCTAAGCATAACCCATTTATCACCTTCAAAGATTAATGTAGTGAATTACTTCCCTACAAATGAACTAACGAACTAAGGAGATTATATATGGAAGAACGTTATTATCATCTCCAAAATAGCAGAATAAAAAAGAAGCGAAGAAGGAAACTTTTCTTCTTCCTTATTTTCGCATTTTTATTTGGCAGCATAGGAGTTTATGTGTTAAATTCTTACTCTTCTCTCATGGGGATGTATAGTGGTTTTACTCGTGAAAAATCAGATTTAAGAAACAAAGATGTAGAAATTACAAAAGAACCTTTTACAATTCTCATTATGGGTATAGAAGATTATGCGACAGATGGTCAAAATGGTCGTACAGACTCATTAATGTTTGCAACAGTCAATCCAAAAACGCAAAAGATTTCACTTATGAGTATTCCTCGTGATTCTCGAGTTAAAATTGTTGGCAAAAATAAGGAAGACAAAATTAACGCTGCCCATGCTTACGGCGGAGAAGAAATGGCAATCAAAACTGTCGAAGGCTTTCTAAAAGTTCCTGTAGACCATTATCTGAAAATTGATTTCCAAGGCTTTAAAGGTATCGTTGATGCTGTTGGCGGCGTTACCGTTGACGTACCCTTCGATTTCTGGGAGCGCTCTGACGTGGATTACTACAAAAAGATTCAATTTAAGCAAGGACAGCAAAACTTAAACGGTGAAGAAGCACTTGCTTACGTCCGTATGCGAAAGCAAGATCCAAATGGCGATTATGGTCGAGCTGCTAGACAAAGACAATTACTGGCCGCTGTTGCTCATAAACTAAACTCCACCTCTACTGTATTTAAAATTAAAGATTTAACAGCTGTCGTTGGAAAATATATAAAAACCGACATTCCTATTTCAGACGGACTTGCTCTTTACAATAAACTTTCTGGATTTGATCCTTCTACAATGCAAACGTTAAAGCTTGAAGGCGAAGACAAAAAGATAGGCGGTATTTATTACTTCCTTCCAGATCCAATCAGTGTAGAAACGGTGCGTAACGAAATTGAAAAAGAATTAGGAGAAAAAGCAAAAAATCCAACTACAAAAAACAACTCAAATCCTGATTCAAGTTCTAACTCTAACGAACAAACAAAAAAAGAGACAAACCAAAATAAAACACCAACTGATCCGCCACCTTCTACAAATGCTCATGCAGAGTGGATTATGCGCAATCAGCCGTAAAAAAAAAGGCCCAATCTATCCGATTGGGCCCTTTTTTTTACTTATTAAAGTGTTGTAAAATCGCTTCTACAATACGCTCTGATGCACGACCATCACCGTAAGGGTTAGATGCTTTCGCCATCTTATCATGAGCTTCTTTATCTGATAACAACTCATCAGCAAGACCAAAGATTGTCTCTTCGTCTGTTCCTGCTAATTTCAGCGTACCTGCTTCAATACCTTCAGGGCGCTCTGTTGTATCACGAAGAACAAGAACTGGTACCCCAAGTGATGGAGCTTCTTCTTGTACACCACCAGAATCCGTTAACATTAAGTATGAACGAGCTGCAACATTGTGGAAATCAATTACATCTAGCGGCTCAATTAAATGAATACGGTTATGTTCACCTAAAATTTCATTTGCTATTTCACGAACAACAGGGTTCATATGAACAGGGTACACAACTTGTACATCTTCATGCTTATCAACAAGACGCTTAATTGCACGGAACATATTACGCATCGGTTCACCTAAGTTTTCACGACGGTGAGCTGTCATAAGTACAAGACGATCATTCCCAAGTTTCTCTAGTACAGGATGACTATATGTTTCTTTTACAGTCGTTTGTAGCGCGTCAATCGCTGTATTTCCTGTAATGAAAATACGTGACTCATCTTTATTTTCCTTCTGTAAGTTCGTTGCTGATTTTGCTGTTGGTGAGAAATGAAGATCCGCCATTACACCTGTTAATTGACGATTCATCTCTTCTGGGTATGGAGAATACTTATCCCACGTACGAAGGCCCGCCTCAACATGACCTACTGGAATTTGATTATAAAAAGCAGCTAAGCTTGCAATAAATGTTGTTGTTGTATCACCATGTACAAGTACAATATCCGGCTTCGCTTCTTTCATTACTTTATCCAAACCTTCTAAACCACGCGTTGTAACATCAATTAAAGTTTGGCGGTCTTTCATGATATTTAAATCGAAATCTGGCGTAATTCCAAAGATACTTAATACTTGATCTAACATTTGGCGATGCTGTGCTGTTACAGTCACAATCGATTCAATTTTTTCTGGGTGTTTTTGCAACTCTAATACAAGAGGTGCCATTTTAATTGCTTCTGGACGTGTCCCGAAAATTGTCATTACTTTTAAACGTTCAGTCATGTGATTGCCTCTTTTCTTTCACTATTTACAGCTTCTATTATGACATATAAAAATATGCATGAGTACATCCCTTTTTAACGCATAATAGAAACATGTCTATTACAAATACTTTTTCTTCCCACCGAGTAATAATCTATCTTTTGTTTCTTAACATCTTCATCAGTATAACAATTTCTCCCATCAAATAAAATAGGCTCCCTCATAAGTTGTACGTACTTTTCTAACGGATAAGTTTGAATATCTTCCCATTCTGTTACGATAAAAACCGCACTCGTATCTCTAATCGATTCATCTATACATCTACTATATTGTATAGCATCTCCAAATATATTTTTTACATATTGAATTGCTTTTGGGTCGTAAAGAACAATTTCTGCACCTATATTAAGTAATGCTTCTATTATAATAAGAGATGATGCCTCTCTAATATCATCCGTATTCGGTTTAAAGGATGCGCCAAGAACTGCAATCCGCTTTTTACTCATGTTCATAACTTTTTTCGCTTTTTCAATCAATAGCAGCTGTTGCTTATTATTTACTTCAATAACCGCTTTTAACAAACGAAAATCATGAGCAACATTTCCCGCAATTTGCACCAACGCTTTCGTATCTTTCGGAAAACACGACCCTCCGTAGCCAATGCCCGCATTTAAAAAAGATGCACCAATTCTCTTATCCATTCCCATCCCTTTGGCAACATCCAATACATTCGCGCCTACCTTCTCACATATATTTGAAATTTCATTAATGAAACTAATCTTTGTAGCTAAAAAGGCATTCGACGCGTATTTAATCATCTCTGCACTTTTAATATCTGTAACATACGTTTCTAAACATAATTCACTATACAAACTCTCTACTCTTCTTGCTACTTCCTCACTATCCGCTCCAATTACAATACGATCTCCATGAAAGAAATCATAAATACCTGAACCTTCACGCAAAAACTCTGGATTCGATACGATATGTACTGTATGCCTCCCTTTTAACTTCTCCTCAATCCATCCCTTCATTACATCATTTGTACCTACTGGAACTGTACTTTTCGTAACAACAATAATATCGTTCGTCGCATATAATCCAATATCGTTACAAGCACTCTGAATATACGTTAAATCTGCCGTCCCATCTAATAAAGGTGGTGTTCCAACTGCAATAAATATAAACTCTACATCATCAAATGCCTCTTCTTTATTTGATGTAAAAGTTAAAGCATTATTCTCATATGCATAATTTATTAATTCATGTAATCTAACCTCATAAATAGGTAAATCCCCTTGTTTTATCCGTTCAATTTTTTCATCATCTATATCAAAACATGTAACTGAATGCCCTAATTTTGCCAATCCTACTCCTGTAATCAATCCAACATATCCAGTACCTACTATCGTAATTTTCATTTCCTTTTCGCACAGGAATTTACAATAGAAAAGATATGAAATATAGAACTCTCCCTGCGCTTCCCCCTCTCATATTAAAAATGAGAAAACCCTTTTCCTTTTTCATTATATGAATTACTTCTCTTATTTTTTTTAAAGTTTTTGTAAAATTAAATGCACTATAAAGTAAAACTTAATCAGTAAGAATGAGGCTGCCAGTTTACGCGTAATAAATTCCCACATTTTAACACGAGACTTACTCATTTCTACGTGCAACACTTATAATACTGAAATAAAAGTATTCACTATCGAAGAAAAAGAGAAAATGTCACATTCCGAAGTCCAGTACGATTAACCTTCTTATATGATTCAACATTCTATATACAATTGTCATATATTTTATTCGCTTCCATTAACCGTAAAAAGAAAAAAAGATTGAATTCTAATCTTTTTGTGATACCATATGTTATGAGCCTGTAAACAAACATCATAATTTTCAGATAAATATATTTTCAAAAAAAAAAAAAATTACGTTAGACTATAAAGGGTGGGGTATTAATGGACTCACAAGTGATTTATGCCATTTTGGCATCTTTCATCACTGTACTTGTCGTTACTCCTTTAGTTATTAAATTAGCTTTTAAAATAGGAGCGACAGATAAGCCAAACGCACGTAAAGTGCACCAAAAGATTATGCCACGTCTTGGCGGGTTAGCAATATTTATTGGTGTAGCTGTAGGATTTGTTGTCGGTGGCTTATATGAGCAAAGAATGTTATCGATAACGCTAGGTGCAATTATCATTGTAATCATCGGAATTTTAGATGATATGTACGAGTTATCTGCGAGAGTAAAATTCGGTGGACAACTGTTAGTTGCCATTATGATTGTAAAAAGTGGATTATTAGTGCAAGTATTATATATCCCATTCATTGGGGATACTGAACTTGGATGGCTTGCTTATCCAATTACAGTATTTTGGCTTGTAGGTATTACGAATGCAATCAACTTAATTGACGGCTTAGATGGATTATCTGCTGGGATTTCATCTATCGTACTTGCAACGCTAGCATATATGGCCTTCACTAGCCCATGGGGTACTGGAACAGCTATTATCTTGCCACTTGCATTAATTATATTAGCAAGTACAATTGGATTTTTATTCTACAACTTCCATCCAGCAAAAATTTTCATGGGAGATACAGGAGCACTATTTTTAGGATACTGTATTTCTGTTATATCGTTACTTGGATTATACAAAAGTGTAACGTTATTCAGTTTTATCGTTCCAATTATCATTTTAGGTGTACCTATATTTGATACGATATTTGCAATCATCCGTCGTATCGTAAATAAAAAACCTATTTCAGCACCAGATAAATCGCATTTACATCACCGCTTACTTGCAATGGGATTCTCTCATCGCAAAACGGTACTAATTATATACGCATTCGGTATTTTCTTTAGTGTAAATGCCATTATTTTTACTACTGCAACGTTATGGTTATCCATTATTCTTCTTTTCGCTTTGATTTTCTTCACAGAAATCATCGCTGAAATAATCGGGCTTGTACATGAACGCTACAAACCAATCATTTCCTTTTATAAAAAAGTGAAAAAACGCGAAGACTAATTGTAGTATAGCCTTTTCAATTATGAAATATTCAAATAGCATCCTCTTTCTTATAAGAGGATGCTATTTTTTATTCTCATTTTATATTTCCAAAATATAGATTGTTTGAGAGTTCCTCTATTGGAGAAAGATATACATAATAAGAAAAGTATCAAGTTTTCTTTTTTACATCTTGATTGTCAAACTGAGGGTGAATGTTATGATCAAGCGAGTATTTCAATGTATTATTTTATTTTTAACGATTACTATGTACGTATCATCTAATACTGAAGCAACAACTATTATTCCTGCTGAATATCATCCAAATACTGGAACAACTTCTCCTACACAAAAAATTGCGTACTTAACATTTGATGACGGACCAAACAAATATACTACACAAATTTTAAACATCTTAAAAGAAAAGAACGGAAAAGCAACTTTCTTTGTTATTGGTGGAAAAGTACCACATTATAAAAAGACAATGCAACGATTAATTAAAGACGGACATTATATCGGACTTCACAGTATGTCACATGATGTAAAACGCCTTTACACTGGTGACCCTTCCACTTTAATTGCAGAAATGGAGCAAACACAAAGCATTGTCCAGCAAGTTACGAAATTAAATACACATCTCGTTCGCGTTCCATATGGTAGTATGCCTTACTTAAAAAAGAATTACCGTGACGCACTTGTATCGGCCCAGTATAAAATGTGGGATTGGACGATCGATACATACGACTGGAAAAGCTATGACAACCCTTCTGCCATACTCGAAAGAGTACGTAATCAAAGTGATGAACAAGTCGAAGTCATTTTAATGCATGATTCGAGTGTAACCGTACAAATACTTCCAAAAGTAATTGATTATTTACAGTCACAAGGATACAAACTTCTTCCCTATAATCCTTCTTCTCATCTCAAGGTAAATTTTTGGAAAGACACAAGATTGTAACAGCTTTAGTGCCTATGTGCTAAAGCTGTTTTATTTTTCTCTTCCCACCCTTCCCATTTTTGTGTAAAATTTTAAATAGTGATGAAGTTTCGAGGTGAATAGAAATGAAACGAATAGATCTCATTTTTAACGCAATACAAAAAGGCAATTATACAGAAGGTGTAACCGCATCAGAACTCGCTACATTTCTGCAACTAGATCGTGCCAATGTAAGTAGCGATTTAAACAAACTTGTAAAAGATAAACGTTTATTAAAAACAAATACGCGACCTGTTCGTTTTTACATAGAAACGAACACTTCGTTGGAAACGCATTCAAAAGACATAACTTCATTGGATACATTTGCAATTGAAAATACGAGCCTTAAAATTGCAATTGAAAAAGCGAAAGCTTCTATTCTCTATCCTCCAAACGGTATGCATACTTTACTACTGGGAGAAACAGGGGTCGGAAAGTCTATGTTTGCTTCTTTAATGCACGAATATGCAATTGAAGTTGAACAGCTTCCCAAAGATGCACCATTTATCGTCTTTAACTGTGCTGATTATGCAAATAATCCACAGTTACTACTCGGGCAATTATTTGGGATTAAAAAAGGAGCTTATACAGGAGCAAGTGATCAAAAAGGGTTAATTGAAAAAGCACATGAAGGAATTCTTTTCTTAGATGAAGTACATCGCCTGCCTCCAGAGGGACAAGAAATGCTTTTCACCTTTATTGACCGCGGAGTATACCGCCGCCTTGGAGAAACAGAGAACGAACGTAAAGCACAAGTATTAATCATTACTGCAACAACAGAAGAACCAAATTCATTTTTATTAAAAACATTTACAAGACGTATACCGATGACTGTTACGCTGCCACCACTTCGTGAGCGTACACATAAAGAGCGCTTTGCTTTACTACAGCTATTTTTCACAAATGAAGCAATTCGTCTGCGAAAAGACATTCACGTTAGCCCAAATGCAATGCGTGCTTTCGTCTTTTACAATTGTCCCAATAACATCGGTCAATTAAAAACAGATGTTCAAATTGCATGTGCGAAAGCCTATTCTGATTTGGTCACAAAGAAACGTGATTCTGTCTATGTTTCAAGTACAGATTTACCTTGGTATATGAAAGAAGGGTTGTTCATTGAAAGAAAGAGCCGTCACTTATACCAAATACCAAATGAAACATTTGTATTTACAGGTGAGGAAGGTTGGAGTAATCATAAAACAGAAGATGAAAAACGCTCTTCTATTTACGATTATATTGATTATAAATACGAAGAACTTCAAGCACGTGGTATTGAAGAGGAAGAATTAGAATTACTAATAGAAAATGATGTTCAAAGCTTTTTCGTACAATATTTTAACCAAATATCCAAAAAAACAAGCCATGAAAATGTTTTTAAAATTGTGGATCGTAATATCGTTTCCGTATGTGAAAAAATAGCGGAACTTGCTGAAAAGCATTTATCTAAGACGTTTGATGAAAAAGTATTTCTTGCTTTAAGTTTACATGTACAGACAACTCTACAACGTTTACAAAGCGGAAAACAAATACATCACCCACAATTAAATCAAATTCGTACGAAATATAAAGAAGCTTTTTCCGTAGCTATGCAATGCATTCAACTACTGGAGGAAGAATTACAAATAACAATGCCTATTGATGAAGCTGGCTTTTTAACAATGTTCTTCGTTGTTGATCCAATTCCTGCCTCACAAACAGAAGTAAAAGTATTAATATTAGCACACGGTAATGGCATCGCAACTGAAATGGCAAACGTTGCAAACGAACTTCTCGGTATTGAGGAAGTAACCGGTATTGATATGCCGTTACACGAATCACCGAAAGATTTCTTGGAACGTGTGAAAGTGTATATGAAAACACTACAAAATGTAAATGGGCTTCTCTTACTTGTCGATATGGGGTCACTTGCTTATATCGGTGACATATTAGAAACGGAGTTCAAAATCCCTGTACGTGTTCTCTCGATGACGAGCACACCACATGCACTAGAAGCAGCTCGAAAAGCTCAGCTCGGTTATTCATTAGATGCGCTGTATGAAACAGTAAAAAATTTAACACCGTTTTACTTAAACGTACAAGAAGAAAAGAAAAAACCTCTCTCTCCAATGAAATCTGTTATTTTAACAGCTTGTTTAACTGGTGAAGGAAGTGCTTTAGCTATTCAAAAAATGTTAGAGAACTATTTACGATTTGATAAAGACTTAATTGAAATTATTCCGATTAGTATCGTCCATGAAAAAGATTTAACGAAAATGATCGAGAACATAAAAAAAGAGCGTAATATCATTTGTATCGTCACGAATTTCGATGTGCAAGTGCCGTGCTTAACATATCATTTCCAAGACATCGTAAACTACACAGCGATTCAGCCCATTCAAGAATTAATTACGTATGAAGAAACATATGCAAAAATGGCGGATATTCTTGAACAACAAATGCAGCGTAACGATGGGGCATTACTTATTAAAACAATTCGTTACGCATTAAATACAATTCAAGAATTAATTTCCTTACAGCTAACTCCTGATAGCTTAATGGGGGTTATTCTGCATATGAGCTGTATGGTTGACCGTCTTCAAAAAGGAGAAAGCCTTCTTCCTCACCCTGATAAAGAGAAAAGAAGACAAGATGAATACTGGATGTATATGAAAGTAAAAAAAGCATTGCAACCGATTGAAAATACATTTGAAATACAAATACCTGATGACGAAGTATTTTACGTTATGGACTTCTTTATTAAAAATCAGCCTGTTAAAAATTAATTGAGGCCGTTTTTAAAAATATCGACCGTAACGTGAGTTATATCGGCGATTTTCAAAACATATCGATTTACCGACAATAATCGCTAAAACTAGCACCTTATATAATGAGAAAAGGCTGTTCCAACATATGGACAGCCTTTTCCTCTACTTCTTTACTTTTCTAACTCGCCCTCTTATTTCTCCTCTTTTTTGTGATTTCGTATGAACATTAACATATACATTTGCTTGAATAATTTCTTGAAGTAAATGTACAAATGATTTCCCTTGTAAAGGTCCCTCAAAATCCTCTACATTCACTACACCAGTAATACTTCCCTCGTTCAAACTAATCCCTTGCTCCAGTGGACCATACAAATATAAAACAACAGGACCAATTTGAGTAGACTTCCCTAAATGAATTTGACACGATGTAACCTTTTCTATATTTTTTAGTATTACTCTGTAATGCAATTTCGTTAAATCATCACTAAAAATAAACTCTGCTACCCCAAAAGCTTCTGTATTTACAGGAGGCACTTCCCTCTTACCTGTTAACCTGGCAAAGAAATGTGTTGTCATAAGGCATTCTCCTTATATAAATTTCCCAGCACTACTTCTACTACTTTATGGTTTAGACATAATCATTTATGACTTTTTCAATTTTAATTACAAAGAAAAGATTCACAAAATCTTTACATTAAAATCGTTCCTGTAGATTGAAAGTCTCTTGTATAATGCACATAGAAAAACATTATAGGAGGTTATTTTGAAAAAAAACAAACACATCTTTCACACATTATTAGAGATTTTTCTCGTCTCATTTAAATTAGGACTTACTTCATTCGGCGGTCCTGTCGCTCATCTCGGCTATTTTCACCACGAATACGTGCAAAAAAGAAAATGGATGGATGAACGAAGCTATGGAGATTTAGTAGCGCTATGTCAATTCCTTCCTGGTCCTGCCAGCAGTCAAGTCGGTATGGGGGTTGGATTATTAAGAGGCGGACTATTAGGAGCTATTATTTCATGGATTGGATTCACTTTACCGTCTGTACTTGTTTTGGTTTTCTTCGCCTCATTCCTTAATCAGTTCGATCTTGGAAGTGCTGGCTGGATTCATGGACTAAAACTTGTAGCAGTAGCTATTGTCGCTCATGCCATATGGGGAATGGCGCGAAAGTTAACTCCAGATCGCAACCGTGCGACGATTGCGATTGTAACTGCCGCAATTGCCTTATTATGGCCAAGTAGTTGGACACAAGTCATCCTTATTATAATATGTGGCTTTATCGGCTGGTTTTTATATCGCAACCAACCAATTAGCCAATCACAAAATATAAAAGTACCTATTTCAAAAAAGATAGCAGTTTCTTGTCTCGTCTTATTCTTTGGACTATTACTGCTGCTACCGATATTAAGACCGTTTTCTTATTACATCGCTTTATTTGATAGTTTCTATCGTTCTGGCGCACTTGTATTTGGAGGAGGACACGTCGTGCTGCCCCTTCTTGAAGGTGAGTTCGTACAAAACGGAATGATGACGAAAGAACAGTTCCTAGCTGGATACGGATTAACACAAGCAGTACCAGGACCACTATTTACATTCGCCTCTTATATAGGAGCAGTATTAAACGGGACGCTTGGGGCAACACTCGCAACAATTGCGATTTTCCTCCCTGCTTTCTTACTCGTTATTGGTGTTTTACCATTTTGGAACAGTGTGAGAAAAATATCATTCATACAAGGCGCACTACTTGGTGTTAACGCCGCAGTTGTTGGTATTTTAATTGCCGCTTTTTACGATCCTATTTGGACGAGTACAGTTATAAATGCTTCAGATTTCGTTTTCGCTTCGCTTCTTTTTTGCTTACTAGCTTTTTGGAAAACACCACCTTGGGTTATCGTTATACTGGGAGCCTTTGGCGGATATATTCTGTCCATTTTATAAATAAAAAACGACGGCATGATGTAGCCGTCGTTTTTTCTATTAAAACTTCACAAGCTCTATGCCTTCTGGCAACTCACTCTCTGTTAAAATACGCAATTCCTTCACACGATCCATTACGTAAGAAGAACGCTTCACAAGCTCTGGATCAATATATGCTGGATGAACCATAATTTCTACCGTTTGTTCACCTTGTACTCTTTCTTTTAACTTCACAAAGTAATCTTCCGTCACACCATCCGCATAAAAATCACTGTAAAACACATCAGAAAATGGATGCACCGCTCTATCTTCCTCACAACGACGAATCGGAACATTATATTTAGCCGCTAATCTCTCAAGAACATCATGTAAGATCGGTAAACCATGCACATGATGATGACTATCTAAATGAGTTGGTGTTAATCCGTAAGATAAAAACTTCTCAATTTGAGCAGTCCATTCTCTCTCAACTTCTTCTGGATTTATATTCCCTTCCCTTACAACACTTTGTTTATGAAACGATCCGTTTTCCCCTACGAGTGACGGTACATCCTTTAACAGTGGTTCTCCTGCCGTTAATACGAGGTGTACGCCTACTCCGAGTAGGTTGTACTCTTTCGCTAAGCGTACCGCATGCTCTGTTCCTGGCATATTCATCATCATCGTCGTTGAATTTACAAGTCCATTTATATGCCCATCAATAATGCCGTAATTTGTACCTTCTGTAAGACCGAAATCATCTGCATTTACAATTAACTTAATCATCATAATACCTCCTAATAGAATAAAAAAAGCGGGCTAAATAGCGCCGCTTTTACTTCTCTACCTTTTTGAAGAACTGCGGAAGATACTCTTTATGTGCTTCCAACATTTCATCTAAAATTTGTTTTGCAACTTTATCTGATGGTACAAGTGGATTGATTGTCATAGCAAGCAGCGCCTTATGATAATCCCCTGTAACAGCAGCTTCAATTGTTGTGCGCTCAAATGATTTAATTTGTTGTACTAAACCGCGAACTGGTACTGGAAGATCTCCCACTGCAATTGGTTTTGGGCCTTCTTTCGTAATAATACAGTTCACTTCAACAGCTGAATCATGTGGTAAGCTTGCAATTGTTCCGTTGTTTCGTGTATTAACAGGCTGGATATCACCTTTATTATTGTAAATAGACGTAATTAAGCTACATGCTGCATCACTATAATAAGCTCCGCCACGTTTTTCTAATTGTGGTGGTTTAATATCTAAGTTCGGGTCTTTATATAACTCAAATAAATCATTTTCTAATTGTTTTACTACTTCTGCACGTGTACCTTTTTCAACAGAAGCTTCTTTCTCTTCTTCTAACATTTCACGTGTTTTGTAGTAGTAACGGTGGTATGGACATGGAATTACACGAAGTCCTCGAATAAAGTCTGGTTCCCAGTTAAGCGCTGCGATATTTTCCATCGTAATTTGCTTTTCTGGATCTGTCACAAGCTCTAACACACGGTCCATTACACTCACGCCATCTAAATATACGTCTAATCCATATACCATATGATTTAAACCTGCGAAATCAACGTGAACACGACTCGCATCTACTTCAAGTAATTTTGCAAGACCCATACGAATTCCGATTGGAACGTTACATAGACCAACTACTCTTTGAATATTTGTATAACGAAGAACAGCTTCTGTTACCATACCAGCTGGATTTGCAAAGTTAATTAACCATGCATTCGGACAGAGCTCCTCCATATCTTTACAAATATCTAAAATAACAGGAATCGTTCTCAACGCTTTGAATAAACCACCAGGACCATTCGTTTCCTGACCGATTACATCATATTTTAATGGGATTGCTTCATCTTTTGCACGTGCTTCTAATAAACCAACGCGAAGTTGTGTTGTTACGAAGTCAGCATCTTTTAATGCCTCGCGACGATCAAGTGTTAAATGTACCTCGATTGGTAAACCTGATTTTTTCACCATACGTTTCGCTAAGTTACCAACGATTTCTAACTTTTCTTTTCCTGCCTCAATATCTACTAACCAAATTTCACGAACAGGCAGTTCATCATAACGCTTAATAAATCCTTCAATTAACTCTGGTGTATAACTAGATCCACCGCCGATTGTAGCAATTTTAATTCCAGTCATGCTTTATTCCCCTTTCGCTTCAAGCTTTTTATAAAGATCGATAAACTCTGCTGCTAATTCTTTCACTGTAATCGCATTCATTAAATGATCTTGTGCGTGAATTAAAAGAACACTAACCTCTGTTTTTTCTCCTCTTGCTTCTGATTGTATGAGCTCTGTTTGAAAATGATGCGCTTCATTAATCGCTTCTTTTGCCTTTACCATCGCTTCATCTGCTTCTGCCATTTTCCCCTGTTTGGCAAATTGAAGTGCCTCCATCGCAAAGCTTCGTGCGTTACCACTATTTAAAATCAATTGGAATGGAATTTGTTCTGCTGTAGTCATCATAATTACCGCCCTCTCTATAAAGTTCAACCGATTTAAATACCCCTTCAGTTTGAACATGTCTATTAAAGTATGAATTTATTAATGATAGTTTAGTGTTCATATAGATGTTTTTCATCTTTTTGAACATGATATAAAGGTAATTATTCTGACGAGCTATAGGAACTCGCCAGAATAATATTTTTTAAAGTGATACTGAATTGTCGCTTCCTTTTGTTTCAGCTTTTGCAGCCTGTACATAAGTACGGTCACACATTAATACGAATGGATAGTAAATTACTACCGCGATTGCAAAGTTCACCACTTGTAGTGCTGCACCAGCGATGCTTCCGCCCGATACAAGATAACCACTAAAGATTGGTGGCATTGTCCATGGAACTAACGCAACTGTTTTTGGTACCCATCCTAAAGTAATTGCTGTATAAGAAGTAATAACTAATACAACCGGTGTAAGTACGAATGGGATAATTAACGTTGGGTTTAATACAATTGGCGTACCAAAAATAACTGGTTCGTTAATATTAAAGAAACCAGGACCGATAGATACACGGCCTACACCGCGAAGCTGCGCACTTTTCGCTACAAGCATTACTGCCACTAAGAACGCTAACGTTGCACCCGATCCCCCGATATATACGTATACATCAAAGAATGGTTTTGTGAAGATATGCGGTACGTCATATGCAGACATACCATCATTAAATAATTTCATATTTTTCTCTAATGCTGGTAAATAGATTGGGTCAATAATCCCCCCAATAATATTTGGACCATGTAATCCGAAGAACCATAATACGTGAATAAGTAACGCGATAATAATTGCACTTGGTAATGTACCCGCTAAACCTTGTAATGGTAATTGAATTGTTTCAAATACCATTTTATGAATGCTTGTTCCCGCAAGTTTCACAGCTAATTGAATACCTGCTGTTACAATCAAAATAACGAATGCTGGAACTAACGCTGCGAATGATTTCATTACTGCCGGTGGAACACCATCTGGCATTTTAATTGTAATATCCCTTTGAACAAAGAATCTAAACACTTCTGTTACAAGAAGAGCCACTATAATGGAAACGAATAGACCTTGTGCCCCTGTCCACGCTAAATCAATACCGCCTTCTTTTGGCGTTGTCGGAGAAATAATAATTAATGCACCGAATGTAATGATTGCTGCTGACAACGCATCGACGCCGTAAGATTTCGCTAAATTGTAACTTATCCCAACTGCGACTATGAGGGCGAGTATAGCAAAGGAACCAGTCCACATACCGCCACCGACATCTTTCCAAGCGTCACCAAATGTGCCCTTCATAAAGTTTTGGAAAGCATCAATTGGTAAGTTATTTATAAGTACTGCAAATGATCCAACTAAAATAAGAGGCATAACTGCGATAAATCCGTCACGGATTGCAACTAAGTGGCGCTGCGATCCAATTCTACCTGCGACTGGAACTAAATATTTCTCCATGAATGCAATAAACTTTTGCATTTCGCTTCCCCCCTAATTATTTTTTAAGTGTTAATGCGTGATCTAAAACTGCTTCTCCATTCATCATGCCGTAGTGCATTGGATTGATAACGTCGATTCCAACGTTTCTCTCATCAGCAAGCGTTTTCATTGAAGAAAGCATGTAACGAACTTGTGGTCCTAGTAATAATACATCTGCTTGATCGATATTCGTTTTTACTGCATCCCCAGATACAGCCCAAATCTTTCCTTCTAGACCGCGAGCTTTTGCAGCCGCTTCCATTTTTGTAACTAGTAAACTTGTAGACATCCCTGCTGAGCAACATAATAAAATATTCATTTGAAAATCCCCCTTGTGTAGTATAAAAAATTTATGTTTTATTTATTTTTCTTTACGCTATTTATCAATGCAATTAGCGTGCCAACTTTTTAAAACCACTAAAATCAGTGCTTTTTCGACTGTTTTCTTTGTGTGTTAACGCTTTCAATTAGTGTGTCGTTCAAAAAACACACAGTGTGTTATAAAACAACACGCTTTTAACACATAACTGTATGAAAATAGATTAGTGTTTAGTTGTCTAGTTATGTTTAATATGAAAAAACACTAAAAAAACTTTTTTATCGTAGGAATCTAGTAAAAAACAACATTTTCTTGGGCTCAGTCTTCTATCTATTCTATTGTCCAAGCAAACTCTACTAGATTACATAAAATAGAATAAAATAACACAATTCGAAAGGGGATTCTTATGCCAAAACATAGAAAACAAAGCAAAATAAAGATTTATAGAATAACAAGCTATAAAAAAGACAAGCGTTCTGAATTAGACTCTGACAAATTTGAACTAGAACAGCAGGACAAGCATGATATACAAGAAAAACAAGATAAACAGGATGAGCAGAATAAGCAAGATAAGCAAGTACAATCGGAAAATGTAATTATAGTACCTACAGATTCACACAGCTTAGATGTGTGGGATGAAATTTCTCTAAAGGAAATACAAGCTGGTGAACATACGAACCTATTTGAAGAAAAAAGTAATTATCAAAATATTAATTTAGTCCAAGTAAACGATGTTCGCTTATACTTGGACAAGCAACTACAATTTAGTTCCGTTGATGAGCAAATTTATCATGAAGCACTTGTACATCCAATTATGTCAAAAGTAATCGATCCAAAACGTGTTCTCATATTAGGTGGTGGCGATGGTCTTGCCTTACGAGAAGTTTTGAAATATGAAACTGTGCTACATGTAGACCTTGTTGATTTAGACGAGGCGATGATTAATATGGCACGTAATGTTCCAGAAATAGTATCTTTAAACAAAAATGCTTTTTTTGATAATCGAGTGAACGTGCACGTATGCGATGCAAAAGAATTTCTAAATTCACCTTCATCTTTATACGATGTAATCATTATTGATTTTCCAGACCCAGCGACAGAGTTGTTAAGTACTTTATATACAAGCGAACTATTTGCTCGTATAGCTACATTCTTAACAGAAGATGGTGCTTTCGTCTGTCAATCTAATTCACCTGCTGATGCACCTCTAGTATATTGGAGTATCGGTAATACAATTGAACACGCTGGATTAACTGTAAAAAGCTATCATACAATTGTTCCTTCTTTCGGAACTGACTGGGGATTTCATCTTGCTACTAATTCTGCACATGTACTCGATCAAATTGAACAATTATATGTAGTACCAACTCCTCGAACATTGCCTGCTCTTCTTTTTCCTTTATTTCAATTTAAAGAAGAACATCTAGAACAACGTAACCTCGCTCTTTTAAATTCAGAATCAAATCTTATCTTACATCAATGCTACAAACAGGAAATGAAGTTTTGAAGATATTATAGTAAGGAGTGCTGCCCTATGGAATATTCTACTTTTGGCAAGCATATAATAGTAGATTTGTGGGGAGTGGACTTTTCCCTATTAGATGATATGCACTTTTTAGAATATCATCTAGTTACAGCTGCAGATTACTCTGGTGCCCATGTTTTAAACGTAAGTAAAAAAGAGTTCCAGCCATATGGTGTTACTGTATTAGTGTTATTATCAGAAAGCCATCTTTCCATTCACACTTACCCGGAACAAAATTTTGCAGCTATTGACTGTTATACTTGCGGTACAACCGTTGAACCACAAATAGCGATTGATTATATCGTAAATATATTAAAACCGGAACGGATGCATATAAAAAGATTAATTCGTGGTATAGGAGAAATTGTTACTGCCGATTAATTATAACTCTTACTCATCCGAAAAAAGGAGGATTGTAAAATACCATCAGTGGGATGAACATTCCACTGATGGTACAGGCACATACATAAAATGAAATTTTAATTAGTGGGAGTTTTACTGCCCGTTAATTCGAGATAAAAAAACCTTGCATAAGCAAGGTTCATTCATCCACCGACATCTTCCTATATAACTCTACAAACTCACTCGCTAATTCTTTCACCGTAATTGCATTCATTAAATGGTCTTGTGCGTGTACCATTAAAAGAGTAACTTCGGTCTTTTCACCACCAGCTTCTTTCTGGATAAGCTCCGTTTGTACACGGTGCGCCTCTTTTAATTCCTCTAGTGCTTCTTGTAATTTAGCTTCAGCTTCTGTAAACTCCCCACGCTTCGCACAATCAATTGCTTCCATTGAACAACTTCTCGCGTTTCCCCCATGCAAGATTAAATGAAAAGCTTTCGTCTCTATCGTATCCATTTTAGTTCTTTACTCCCCCTTTTCTTCCGCCAGTTTTTGTTTATCCCATATTTTTAAGAACGGTAAATAAATGAAGAATGCTAGCGCAAAGTTAACAAGTTGTAAAATAACACCTGAAATTTTCCCGCCCGATCCTAAATATCCACTAAAAAGAATAGGTGTCGTCCAAGGTACAGCGGCCCCACTCGGACGTGCGACCCATCCCCATTCCATTGCAAAGTACGAAACAATTGTTAACACAACTGGAACTAATATAAATGGAATTAGTAAAAGTGGGTTCATCACAATCGGCATACCAAAAGTTACCATCTCATTAATATTAAATATACCAGGTGCAATTGATAATCTCCCTAAACTTTTTAATTGTTGACTTCGTGCAAATAGTAACATTCCGACAACTAGAGCAAGCGTTGCACCAGAACCGCCCATATAAATCCATAAGTCAAAAAACTGTGCCGTAATCGTATTTGGTACATCTTGCCCAGCTTGAAAAGCGACTCGGTTTTGATCCATTAACGACAACCAAACGGGGCTCATTACACCACCAACAATAGTAGCACCATGAATTCCACACGACCAAAGAACATGAACGAGAATAACTGCTATTATTGCGCCCCAAAGACTAGCACCAAGTACACTAAGTGGTTCCTGTAAAATTTGTCCTACAATATTATGGATACTGCCAAAAGAAGTATTTTCTATAATTAAGCGTAAAATCCAAATAACTGTTACAACAATAAATCCTGGAACAAGTGCCGCAAATGAACGCGTGACAGCTGGTGGAACTGTCTCTGGCATCTTTATGATTATCTTTTTTTGTACAATAAATCGATAAAGTTCAGTAGATATAAGTGCAATAATCATTGCTACAAATAACCCTTGGCTTCCCATTAATGCAGCTGGGATAGCGCCTTCTACAAGTACACTTTCTTTTGTACTTGGTATAATATATGCAACTTGAAATGGCGTCGCAAGTAAAAACGTCACAAGCGACAATGCCCCGGATGCTAAAGCATCCACTTTATAATACTCTCCAAGCCTGTAAGCGATTCCAAAAACAGCTATTAAAGCCATTATATTAAAAGTTGCACTAACTGGATACCCTAAAGCTCTCTGCCAATTCTCACCAAACAAACCTGCCATAAACTCGTTATATCCGGGTATTGGCAGTGCACTAATAATGAGGAAAAACGATCCAATAATTAAGAAAGGCATCGTTAAAATAATTCCATCTCGAATTGCTTGTAAATGCCTCTGCTCTGCAACCTTCCCTGCTACTGGCATCACATACTTCTCTAAAAACCGTATCATCTATCCCACTCTCCTCATGGTTTCATTGACAACGCTGCTTGCAAGATAGCTTCTCCATTACAAAGTCCGTAATGAACGGATTGAATGACATCAACAGGTATCCCTTTATCCTTACATAATTCTTTCATTTTCGGTAATAAATAACGTACTTGCGGTCCAAGTAAAAGGACATCAGCTTTATCAATATGACTATTCACTTCAGAACCTGATACTGCCCAGATTTTCACTTCTATCCCTCTTGCCTCTGCTGCTTTCTCCATCTTTGTAACAATCAAACTGGAAGACATTCCCGCTGCACAGCAAAGTAAAATATTCATTCTGCTTCCCTCCCCTTTTTTCTCTACCTAAATTATGGTGCACTCCTTGCCACCACTAGGTTACAAATATATATGTCTAGATTTCCTGCTGTATGCCGAGCTTAAAAACAAAAATTTCTTGGTTTTCGCGCTATTCCATCTATCCGTATTCTCCTAGTAAAGAGAACTCTAACTCGCTATAATGATTCAGTATGACTTTTTTTAATTGATAGGAGGATATATTTATGAAGGCATATCGCTTTCCACTTATTTTATTATCTTCTATCCTAATTGGTGGTTTCATTGGTTATTTCATGGGTGCCGATGCAGTTGCTTTAAAGCCGCTTGGTGACATTTTCTTAAACTTAATGTTTACGATTGTTGTACCTCTAGTGTTCTTTAGCATCGCATCGTCTATTGCTAATATGGATGGATTAAAACGTTTCGGTAAAATTATGTCTAGTATGGCTGGGACTTTCTTATTTACAAGTATTTTAGCTGCTATTTTTATGATTATTGTCGTGAAAGTATTCCCGCCAGCACAAGGTGTTGTACTAGAACTAACACAACCTGACAAAGCCGGCAAAGCTGTTAGTGTTGCAGATCAAATCGTCGGTATTTTAACAGTATCTGACTTCTCGAAGTTACTATCTCGTGAAAATATGTTAGCTCTTATTTTCTTCTCTATCTTAATGGGGATTGCAACTTCAGCAGTTGGCGAAAAAGGAAAGCCATTCGCTACATTCCTACAAGCTGGTGCAGAGATTTCAATGAAGGTTGTATCTTTCATTATGTACTACGCTCCAATCGGACTTGCTGCTTACTTCGCAGCATTAGTTGGCGAATTCGGACCACAACTTCTTGGAACTTACTTCCGAGCAGCAATGGTATACTATCCAGCTTCTCTTATCTACTTCTTTGTATTCTTCACGTTCTATGCATACCTTGCAGGTCGCAAACAAGGTGTACAAGTATTTTGGAAGAACATGGTCTCTCCTACAGTCACATCACTTGCAACTTGTAGTAGTGCCGCAAGTATTCCAGCGAACTTAGAAGCAACGAAGAAAATGGGTATTTCTTCAGACGTTCGTGAAACAGTTGTCCTTCTTGGTTCTACACTTCATAAAGACGGCTCTGTTTTAGGTGGCGTATTAAAAATTGCTTTCTTATTCGGTATTTTCAACATGGAATTCGAAGGACCGAAAACATTAGCAATCGCACTTGTTGTTTCTCTATTAGTAGGAACAGTAATGGGTGCTATTCCAGGCGGTGGTATGATCGGTGAAATGTTAATCGTATCTCTATACGGTTTCCCGCCAGAAGCACTGCCAATTATCGCAGCAATTAGTACAATCATTGATCCACCTGCAACGATGTTAAACGTAACAGCAGATAACGCTTGTGCCGTAATGACAGCTCGCCTTGTAGAAGGTAAGAATTGGATCAAAAACAAATTTGCTTAATAGAAAGAAAGAGGATGCTCCAAACGAGCATCCTCTTTCTTTCGTTATTTATTGATAGGTTGATATCTCCTCTCGCCACAAATTTGTTAAAATCTTCACAAATATTCCACATCCATTATCCATTCTCCGTACTATAATCATGTATGGAAAAGGAGATGGAAACGATGACACAAAGCGCACCTGAATTTAAAGTTTTGCAAAGCATTGCATTTCTCGCTGTCGTTTTGCAAAGTTCCTTATTATATACAATGAATCAAGGAAATGTCTTACTTGAGCAATCCCTCATTATGGGCATGCTATTTAATCTTGCAAAATTCTCAGCACCAGCATTCATATTTATCGTTGGATTTCACTTAATTCGTCACTATACGAAGCAATTAGTATATAAAGAATATATTTCTGAAAAAGCGACACACTTACTCATTCCTTATTTCTTTTGGTCTATTCTTTACTTATTAACAACAAATGATCTTATTACATTACAAGGCGGAATAAAAAGTTTATTACTCGGAACAGCCGCGCCCCATCTTTGGTACGTTATTATGATGTTCCAAATTCACTTATTGTTCCCTTTACTATGCACACTTTTTTATTGGTTTCAAAAACGAACAGAAAATAAAAAAGACATATATAAATATATGACCTTTTTCGCTTGCCTATATTTTCTATTAATGTGGTTCTCTTCTCACTATATTTTTAATGGAGAAAAATTAACAAGTTCAACAATTTTACATTATACAGATCGATCATTTCTATTCTACTCATTCTATTTCGTTATGGGTGGCATTGCCGCTGTAGCACTAAAAACTTGGCGTCTATTCGTCATGAAACATATCCCGCTTATAACAATATTATTTTTCATCTTATTTTTATTCATCAATTATGAGTTGTTTAGTTTTTACGGAGCAAACTCTATTCATTTAACTGTTTCTACCTATTTAAAGCCATCTATGTTTTTATATATCGTATGCGAAATTATCATACTGTATGTGTTATCTATTATGATAGTACAGCGTCGTGGTTTCTTATATAAAACGTTACGTTTCATTGGAAATTACACGTATGGTGCTTATTTAGCTCATTTATTCTTCTTGCAACTATGCACAAAACTTCTTTCCTTATTCACGCTGCAAGAAAATACTATATTATATACCCTATTACTATTTGTGTTAACGGCCATTATCTCTATTTCAACAATGGTCATTTGTAGCACAATACCATTTCATACTTGGATTACAGGACCTTCTCCTACAACAAAGATGAAATGGACGAAGGTTGTATTCCGAAAAAATCATAAAAAACTATTCAAGCCATATATTTGATATAATAATACGCATATAAAAAGAAAGCGAGAGACACCTATGATTAATCAAGTTGGACAAATTATGCTATATGTAAATAACCAAGACGAAACAGTACAATTTTGGACAGAAAAAGTAGGGTTCCAAATCATTGCGGAAGAAAATAACGGAAACGGATTCCGCTGGATTGAAATTGCACCGGCGAAAGAAGCAGGAACAAGCATCGTCCTTCACGATAAAGCGTTAATCGCGAAGATGCAACCTGAACTAAACCTAAATACACCTTCACTTATGTTCTTCTCAGATGACTTAGACCGTCTATATAAAGATCTTTCTGAGAAAAATGTCACAGTTGGACAGGTTGTAGATTTACCTACTGGTAGAGCATTCAACTTTGCTGATAATGAAAATAATTACTTTGCAGTAATGGAACGTAAATAAAAAATAAGCTATCCGAAAAAATCGGATAGCTTATTTCATCTTAAGAAACTTGTTCTACATTCGTTTCTCTATGCTGTATATGACTCGTGATCCAAGCAATTCCACCGGCAACAACGAGATAACATAACAATATTAAAATTTGCATTTGTAATTGCGACCAATCTCCTAAAGAGATAACATCTTGTAATCCTCTAAGAGAATGAGACATTGGGAGAAACTGTCCAATTTTGCTAAGAACAGCTATGTTTAATTCTCCTGGGAAAGTACCTCCGCTCGTCGCTAATTGCAGGACAAGAAGGGTTACCGCTAAGAACTTTCCAACAAGACCAAATACTGTTACTAACATAAGAATAAATGTCATGAACGTAAAGGAAATAACAATACTTGATAAAACAAAGAGTGGCACACTTGCGACTTCTAATTTCATAACACCTAGCACAACTACATCTACGAGTAGCGCTTGAATAAGTCCAATTAAATATACCAATCCTAGTTTATTAATAAAATGTACCGTTCCGCTTACCTTCATATTTTGTCTGCGGCCAAGAGGTAAAATATTCGATGCCATAATTCCACCAACATAAAATGCAAGTGATAAGAAATATGGCGCAATGCCTGAACCGTAGTTAGGCACGTCAGAAACTGTTGACTTCACTAACTGAACTGGCTCTGAGAACATCGTATTACGTGCATCATCATTACGAACATCCGCTATCTTCTCTGCGCCCTCTCCCAATTTCGTAGAAAGTTCTTTCGCACCATCATCAAGTTTAACAAGTCCATTTGTTAATTTACTAGCACCGTTATTCAGCTCCGTTCCACCACTCGCAAGCTGATTTACACCTTCTTGCAATGATGTAAACCCATTTCCCCACTTCGTAAATCCATCAGCCAAATTCGATGCACCATCTGCTACCTTTTTCGTTCCAGCAGTAGCTTCATTTAACTTAACTCCGAATGTATTCATGCCTTCTTCAATCTTATGTTGACCGTCAGCAATCTTCTTCGCACCTTGTGTCAATTGTTGTTGGCTATTATTTAAAGTATTTGTTGCTTTAGCTAGTCCATCAGACGTAGCAACAATTTTTTGAAAAGCGGGATCTTGCTGCACTTCTGGATGATTTTTCACGTACTCTTCTAATTGTTGTTTTATACTATTAGCTGCACCATCCGCTTTTACTTGGCCTTCAGCAAGCTTCTCACTTCCGCTCACCCATTCATTTGTACCAGCACTTAATTCACTAACCCCTGATTGTAACGTTTTTTCACCTTGTGCTAATAACTCCATACCGCTATGAAGTGAAGTTGCTCCTTGACTTAGCTCATTCGCTCCGTCAGTTAAGGCTGATTTGCTAGAAGCAAGTTTTTCACTTCCCTCTTTCACTTTTGATGTCCCGTCACTTAAACGATGAATACCATCTGCAAGCTGATTTGCCCCATTTCTTGCATCTGTCGTTCCTTCATGTAACTTCCCAGCACCATTACTTGCATCACTCAACCCTTGTGCTAAGTCTTGAAACTTTGAAAACACACCTTCTGTATAAGATTTCGTAATACTATTTGAAATTTTTGTTTTCATATTTTCAACAGCTGTCGTTCCAATTTGCGCTGCTACAAAGTTTTTACCCGGATTTACTTTGTACTGCAATTGTGCTGGTTCTGGTTTCTCATCCATAAGTGTACTTACCTTTTTAGAGAAATCAGCTGGAATCGTAACAACCATATAGTACTTATCTTCTTTTAGCCCTTCATCAGCATTTTTTTCTGATACGAAATGAAAAGCCAGTTCTTTATTCTCCTTTAAATTTTTTACAAAATCGTCTCCTGCATGAATTGTTTTCTCATCCATCGCAGCACCTTTATCTAAATTCACAACCGCAACAGGTAATTTATCTAATTTTCCGTACGGATCCCAATATCCGGCTAAAAAGAATCCTGAATAAATTAACGGAACGATTAATAAAAAAATTAAAGCGATACGTCCATGTTTATGGTGCCACATCGCTTTCCAATCTTTAAATACAAGTTGAATTCCCTTCATGAAACATACTCCTTCTCCGAATTTAACACCATTAGAATGGTTTAACAGATTTACTATACACGTCACTTTCCATACTGTATAATACATCTTTAATTATTAATTCATTCCTTTTGGTCTATAGAAAGGAGACTCGAAATGGAACTGCTCCAGTTAAAATACTTTCAGACAGTGGCACGACTAGAACATATGACAAAGGCAGCTGAAGAATTGCATATCGCACAACCTTCACTCAGCAAAACAATCGCTAGACTCGAAAAGGATTTAGGCGTCCCTTTATTTGATCGCCAAGGTCGACAGATTACTTTAAATTCTTTCGGAAAAGTATTTTTGAAACGAGTAGAGCGTATTTTTCATGAATTAAGCGAAGGGGAACGAGAAATTAAAGATTTAGCCGAATTACAACAAAGCTCTATTACACTAGCCGTTTCTATTCCGAGAATATTGCCAGAACTACTTGGCTCTTTTTTACTAGAACATCCTAACGTTCGGTTCCAACAATTTCTGGCATCCACTCCTTCTATGAAACGACAACTAGATAATATAGAAATTGACTTTTGTATCTCCTCTGTGCCAATTGAAGGAGAAGAAATTGTTTGGGAACCACTTATTACAGAAGAAATTTTCTTAGTCGTCCCTTCAGGCCATCGTTTATCAGGCCGAGAAAATATCCACCTCCATGAAGTAAAGGACGAACCGTTCATTAGTATGAACACTGGCTATGGATTTCGGCACTTAACAGATGAATTTTGTAAAGAAGCTGGTTTCACTCCGCATATTGCTTTTGAAGTCGATGAACCGACCGTAATTAGCGACCTCATTAAGCAAGGTCTCGGCATCGCTTTTGTTCCAAGTTTAACTTTATTAAAAAACTCTACTTTAGCATCAAGCAAGTTGCGTATTATTGAACCCACTTGTCAGCGAACCATCGGATTAAGTTGGTCAAAAAAACGCTACTTATCAAAAACAGCTCAGCAATTCCGTGAATTCGTGATTGACTACTTCTCTAATATTAGGACATAAAATTATATGAACAAATAAAAGGTGCCACCCTCATATGGTGGCACCTTTTATTGTTCACTCTTTTTTAATTCCATTTCAGCTAAAAGCGGCAATACGTTATCAAAAATATGCGTATTATTATTTTCACCTGTTACATATCCACCGTAATATCTACTAAATACATTGTCATTTCGGAATGTGGCCATATGATCATACAATTCCTTCGCAAACTTTGTATCACCTGTTTGTAGTACGTACAAAATCGTTAGTCCGTACGCGGCCGGCGATTCATAATTCACAGTTTGTTTTCCCGTTTCTAAATTGTAACGACCGTATAGCTTTCCATCCTCCTGGAACTTCTTCTTTATAAATTCCAAATAAGCGGCTGATGAAAGACCACCTAAACTTCGATGATATGCAACGTATGATTGGTCAATAAGATTCACTTCTTTATCGTACGTAAATGTACCATCTTCTTTATACTCTTTTGGGAATGCCCAGCCATGCCTTGGATAATCTGCTAAAAATTGAACGACTTCCTGATATTGCTGAGCAGAAACTTTGCCGTACTTCTTCATATAGGAGAATGCACGCGGATTTATGTATGATGTTGTTACAAAATTATTTTGTTTTCCTGCATCTGCATCATAATAATCAACATAATAATTATCTTTTTTATTATAACGAAGTACAGCATCACTTAATTGATCGGCAAGGTTTTTATAACGCTCTTCCTTATACATTTCATAAGCACGATATAATTGTTCTATAATACGAAGATCATCTATAAGTGCATTTGTAGCTGACTGCCTCTCTCCCTTTTCAGAGAGTTTCCATAAAACGATATGATTCTTATATATGAAATTATCTTGAATAACCTTTACTTGCTCATCAAATAACGCCTGATCATCTTTATCAAGTGTATACTGTAACCATAATCCCGCCGATTCTGATAAAGCTTCACGTCCCTTAGCTTCACCCGTACCTGCCTTAGTATCTACTAAACGATACGTGGCAAGTGTTCCATTGTCATTCACCATATGTCTTAAAATAAAATTTTCTGTACGGTTTCCTTGTAAAGCTGACCAAAATACAATTCCACCTAAAGCGATTAAGAAGATAACTCCAATCCCTATATATAAACGTTTCCGCAATCTTTTCACCTCCCTAGTAAGGCTAACCTTAATTTTATCAGAACATACATAAATTTAAAAAAGACAATCTATTAGATTGTCTCCCGCATTTCTATCCCCCGCAAACCTCTTTAGAAGGTTTATATAGCGATTGTACAAGTCGATCATATTCACGACGTGTAATTTCTTTATTATATAGCTTCAATAATAAATCTCTATGCTCTTTTGAAAATGCCATCTTTTTAATGACTTCAGGATACATAAAACACCCTCTCCATTTCACATAAACTTCTTGATTTCGAAAAACAGAACTTATGTTCGCATAAAAGATTATAAAAGATTCCTGAGCAAAAAACAAACAAAACATGACCAACTATTTATTTCTTTCTATTCAAAATATTACAACATTATATTATCATATTCACTTTTTAAATACATATATATTTTTGGTAGTTTTTTTGAATAAATCTTCCAATTCAATCAGAAAATAATGGCAAAAAAGAAGAGGAGTTTACATATGGATACAGTAACATTAGCAAGAGCATTTTTTGGTTCTTCATTAGCATTCCACATTATCTTTGCAACACTTGGGGTCGGTCTTTCATTGATGATTTTTATAAGCGAAATACTCTATCACTGGAAGAAAGACTCCGACTATGCCATTATGGCGAAAAGATGGACAAAGGCGTTTGCTATTCTTCTCGGTGTAGCAATTCCAACTGGAACAATTGTTGGTGTGCAAATCTCACTTCTTTGGCCTGGTTTCGCCAAAATTGTTGGGCAAGTTATTTCTGTTCCCTTCCAAATTGAGATTTTTGCCTTCTTTTTGGAGGCTTTATTCATGTCGATTTACGTATATGCAGCTGATAAACTTCCTCCATTTATGAGATTAATCTCGCTATTTTTCGTCATGCTTGGTGCCACGGCATCCGCCGTGCTCATTACATCAGCAAATACATGGATGAATACACCAGCAGGCTTTTCAATGAATCCAGATGGATCTGTTTTTAACGTTGATCCTTGGAAAGCTTTCTTTAATCCGAGTTTTGGCACAAGTGCATTCCATGTCGTTATTACGGCTTATGCAACTGGTGCGGCTGTCATTGCTTCTATCGCTGGATTTAAATTATTGAAGAAAAATTTAAGTACACGTGAAATTGCTTATCATAAAAAGGGGCTACTATTAGGGCTTGTCGTGACATTTATTACAGGCGCTACGATGTGGCTTTCAGGGCACGAATCGGCAATCGCCCTACATAAACACTCACCTGAAAAACTTGCATCTGCTGAAGCTTTATTTGAAACGACATCACACGCACCGCTATCCATTGGCGGGGTTGTGGATCCTAATACACTTGAACTAAACTATGCACTTGAAATCCCAAACATGCTTAGCTTATTAGTGGGACTAGACCCTAGCACTGTCGTAAAAGGTCTAAATGAATTCCCACAAGAAACATGGCCACCATTTTATACACATACACTATTCAACTTAATGGTCGGCACCGCTGCGTTTACCTTTGCAGTTGCAGCAATTGCACTCTTATATTGGTACTTCGTTTACCGAAAAAAGGGAACAGAACTACCGAAGTGGCTACTTTGGGGGGCTGCCGCATGCGGACCAATTATGATGCTCGGTATTGAATTCGGATGGATTTTCAGTTGTAGCGGTCGTCAACCATGGACAATTTATGGTATGCAACGTACCGTCGATGCATCTACACGCGCCGATTTCGTCGGTCCTTTATTTGTTTTGTTCATCATTTTATATATTGGACTCGCTATTTTAACAGTCATTGTTCTACGGACATTCTTTAGAAGACATCCATTAAAGAATGATTTACAACACCAAGGAGGCGATTCTCATGCATGAGGAAAGTATTGCAATCATCATCTTATGGGCCCTTATTTTCGTATACAGTATATTAGGGTCCATCGATTTTGGAGCTGGTTTTTGGGGCATGGTATACGCCAAACATCCAACTCTCGCTGCCAAACTTGCGAATCGGTACTTATCACCCACTTGGGAAGTAACAAATACGTTTCTTGTTTTCGTCGTTGTCGCATTTCTCGGCTTCTTTCCGAAAGCGGCCTTTACTCTTGCGACAGTAATGTTCGTACCAGTTATGTTAATTTTAGTGCTCGTTGCAGTACGTAGTACGTTTATGGTATTTGCTTACTCCTTACCAAAATATCAGTACCTTCTTCGGGTTATTTCAGGTATTACTGGTCTCTTAATTCCAGCACTATTAATTACCGTTTTACCCGTTACAGAGGGAGCCTATATTACAATGTCTGAAGGAAAAGAAGTACTCCTGTATGGAAAACTTCTTTCTAGCCCGGTTATCTACTGTTATATGCTCTTCGGACTAACGTCTGAACTATTTCTCTCCTCTCTCTTTCTTGCTGATTTTGCGAGAGAACAAAGTTCAGAAGATACGTATAGAATTTATAGAAGAAATGCTATCATTCTTGGTCCTGCAACGCTCGTTACAGCAATCATCGCCCTCGTTGTAATGGACCCAGAAACACATTGGCTTATGCAAGGATTAATAAAGCAATTCCCGTGGTTTACAGTTTCTATTGTTTTATTCGTTATCGGATACTCGTCCCTTTGGTGGACAAACAAAAAATACAATACACTAGGATACCCTCGCATTGCCGTTTTAGCTGTCGTCGCTCAATATGCATTTGCCAGCTACGCTTACGGCGTCGCGCATTTACCTTATATTATTTATCCTGACGTAACTGTATTTACAAGCTTTACAACGAAAGAAACGTTCTATGCACTGCTCATTCTATACGCAATTGGGATTGCAATTTTATTACCAGGATTTATTTTCTTCTGGAATTTATTCTTGAAGGATCGTACTTTTTTGAAGGAAAAATAATATAGTCTTGGAGTCTGTCCCAAAAGGCATTTTGGAATAGACTCCTTTTGTCATGTTTTGTCGATAAGTCGATATATTTTAAAAATCGCTGATATATTTTGAGTTGCGCCGATATATCTCCATAATCGCTGATATATTTTAAGTTGCGCCGATATATTTCAATAATCGCTGATATATTTTAAGTTGCGCCGATATACCTCCATAATCGCTGATATATTTTAAGTTGCGCCGATATATTTCAATAATCGCTGATATATTTTAAGTTGCGTCAATATATCTCCATAATTGCCCATATAAATTTCATTTACTATTTTACTGCCCCAATAATTTATAGACTCCTCTCATAATAGTTATTTCACTATTCGTGACACTTGTCCTTTAGCTTGAAAAACACATATTCGCTTCATCTCGTTATACGTCTAGTTCTTCTTATTTTTTGCTGAATATACTACCAATATAAACTTGAGACAAGCTACATCTGTTCAAGGGAAAATAGAAAGGTAGGCAAAATATGAGCATTGAAATATGGATTACTATTATTGTATTCTTCTTAACGATGATCGTTATCTTTTGGCGGCCTCGAGGTTTGAATGAGGCGTGGCCAGCAGCAATCGGAGCTGGTATCATCATAATTACTGGACTTGTATCAAAACCAGACGTCATGGATATTATAAGTAAAATTGGCGGTGCTTCCATAACAATATTAGCGACCATCGTCATGGCAGTTATATTAGAAAGCTTCGGCTTCTTCCATTGGTCCGCAGCGAAACTGGCAAATCTAGCGAAAGGTTCTGGACGCCGTCTATACTGGTATATTCAATTATTATGTTTTCTTATGACTCTTTTATTTAATAACGACGGTAGTATTTTAATTACAACTCCCATTTTAATTCTTCTTCTAAAAAACCTTCAATTAAAACCACATCAACAAATTCCTTATTTATTAAGCGGAGCTTTAATCGCTACCGCATCTAGTGCACCAATTGGTGTAAGTAATATCGTAAACTTAATTGCATTAAATATCGTTAATATGACTCTTTATATGCATACTGCTATGATGTTTGTACCTGCAACATTAGGCTTATTATTTATGTCATGGCTCATGTATACAGTTTTGAAGAAAAAACTTCCGAAAAAATTACCTGTTTCTTCATATGATATTGAAGAAATTTTCTTCACGAAAAACTTCCATCCACTAAAAGGAAATAATTCTGTTGATACGAAACAAAAACGGACAAGATTCATGTTAAAAGTATTAGGTTTCGTCTTCCTGATGCGCTGTCTTCTATTCGTTGCATCCTTCTTATCCATCCCAATTGAAATCGTTGCAGTACTTGGTTCACTCGTTCTTCTCATTTGGAGATGGTATTACTTACGAACAAACCCTGTCGACATTTTGAAAAAGACACCGTGGCACATTTTAATTTTCGCCTTCTCTATGTACGTCATTATTTACGGACTCCACAACGCAGGATTAACAGCTGCACTTGTACAATGGCTCGAGCCAATTGTGAATCAGCATCTACTCTATGCTAGCTTTGCAATGGGCGGACTTGTATCCATCCTCTCTAACGTCTTCAATAACCATCCTGCCCTTATGATTGGTACAATCACATTAACAGAAATGGGACTAGATCCAGTCACATTAAAAACAATCTATCTTGCAAACATCATTGGTAGTGACATCGGTTCACTATTACTACCAATTGGTACACTAGCTTCACTCATTTGGATGTATATTCTGAAACAAAACAAAATTAAAGTAAAATGGAAAGACTATTTAAGTGTATCCCTTATCGTTATCCCGCTCACAACAGTCGTCACACTATTCCTCTTATTCTACTGGGTACATCTCTTCTTTGCCTTATAAACAACAGAATCCCCATTTGCTACCGTCTTAGCAAATGGGGATTCTTCTATAATAAAGTTAGGTACTACAGTGTGATCAATCAAGTAAAGAGGTGTAACGTGTTATTGATATAAATGACTACCAGCTTCTTTAAATTCTTCTGCTTTCTCTTTCATTCCTTTTTCAATTGCTTCTGTCGTTTCTAAATCATTTTCTTTTGCATATTCACGAATATCATGTGAAATTCTCATACTACAAAACTTCGGTCCACACATTGAACAGAAGTGAGCTGTCTTTGCCCCTTCTGCAGGCAACGTTTCATCGTGATATTCCATCGCACGTTCAGGATCTAAAGATAAATTAAATTGATCGCGCCAACGGAATTCGAAACGTGCTTTTGAAAGTGCATCATCACGCTGATGAGCCGTTTTATGTCCTTTCGCAAGATCAGCCGCATGCGCTGCAATTTTGTACGTAATAACACCCGTGCGTACATCATCTTTGTTTGGCAAACCTAAATGTTCTTTCGGCGTTACATAACAAAGCATCGCCGTTCCAAACCAACCGATCATCGCAGCTCCAATTGCCGATGTAATATGGTCATAACCTGGTGCAATATCTGTCGTTAGTGGCCCAAGTGTATAAAACGGCGCGCCCTGACAAATATCAAGCTCTTTCTCCATATTCTCTTTAATTAAGTGCATCGGTACGTGTCCAGGTCCTTCGATCATAACTTGCACATCATGTTTCCAAGCAATTTTCGTTAATTCACCAAGTGTTTCAAGCTCAGAGAATTGTGCTTCGTCATTTGCATCTGCAATCGATCCTGGACGTAATCCATCTCCAAGAGAGAACGAAACATCGTACTGCTTCATAATTTCACAAATCTCTTCAAAATGAGTATATAGGAAGTTTTCTTTATGATGGAATAAACACCACTGCGCCATAATCGAACCACCACGCGAAACGATACCTGTCGTACGCTTTGCAGTAATTGGAATGTAACGAAGCAATACACCAGCGTGAATCGTAAAGTAATCAACGCCTTGCTCCGCTTGCTCAATTAACGTATCACGGTACACTTCCCATGTTAAATCTTCTGCAATTCCATTTACCTTTTCAAGCGCTTGATAAATCGGCACAGTTCCAACTGGTACAGGCCCATTACGAATAATCCACTCACGCGTCGTATGAATGTTTTTACCTGTAGATAAATCCATAATCGTATCTGCACCCCAGCGCGTTGCCCACGTCATCTTCTCTACTTCTTCTGCAATAGAAGAAGATACAGCAGAGTTTCCGATATTTGCATTTACCTTCACGTGGAAATTACGCCCGATAATCATCGGTTCTGCTTCTGGATGATTAATATTCGCTGGTAAAATAGCGCGGCCTTCTGCGATTTCCTTACGAACAAACTCCGGCTCTACTCCTTCACGAATTGCAACGTATTCCATCTCAGACGTAATAATGCCATTACGCGCATAATGCATTTGCGTAACATTTGCACCTTGCTTCGCTCTAAGCGGCTGGCGATCCATTTGCGGGAAAACAGGTGTATGTTTCGAAGCCACTTTCACACCATCATCCTCTGGTTTCACCTCGCGCCCTTCATATGCCTCTACATCCCCGCGCTCCATGATCCAAGAATGACGCGGCGTTGGAATTCCCTTTTCCAGCTCCACTTTATACGCCGGATCCGTATAAGGACCGCTCGTATCATACACACGGACTGGAGGATTTGGGATGCCGTTCGTTTCGCTTTGTTCAATCTCACGCATCGGCACTTTCATGCCTACGCGTGGTCCATCCACATATACTTTCTTACTCCCTGGTAAACTCGATTTCAATTCAATTTGCTCAGCTGAAACAGACTGTTTCATAACCTTTGTTGCCTCCCCTGTTCGTGACAAGGACGAGATATGGCCAGCGCATGCCAAAATAAAAAGAGCCAGGTCCATAAAAAAATAAGGACCTGGCTCATAAAAGACATCATTATGTAAAGCCGTTAACTTCCCTACGCTGGTACGAGCCAGATCAGGTCCAAAGGGTTAAGAAGATCACGCGCTTCTCTCTCAGCCTACGCATACGTTAGGCACCCCTAGTTTATCACTGATTTAATTTTCAATACCTTCCCATCATACACGATAATCTGAAAAATGCAAAGGTTATTTCTTTTTCTCTTTATGGAATCATCCACGTTAAATAATATGCTTGAACATACGTTATAATACCAACAATAATTACGAAGAACACCCTATTGTAAAAATAGTTTATGATTTAAAATGGGAGTTTAAAAACATCTTCACCACAAAGAGTGTTGAGAATCTCAACCATTGTATTAAGAAAATTAAGAATACTAATATACAAGAGTTTAAGAGCTTTACGAATGGATTAGCCCGGGATATTGAAGCTGTCAGAAATGCGGTAACTTATGAGAATAATAATGGTCTTGCCGAAGGGAGCATAAACAAGTTAAAGCTTATTAAAAGAATCATGTATGGTCGATGCAAATTCTCCACATTGCGGACAAAGATTCTACTTTTGGAGAGAATGAGACTTTTCAACTAACTCCAGGAAGAACCATTTTTTACTTGCCAAATACATTCATCAGTCCCGTTTGCCAAAGAGCCTTTGTCTCTGCTGTATTTCGCTACAACTGCTACTGTTACCTGCCATACAACCTGCAATAGAGATAGGTAACAATTTACTATACAAGGAACAAAATTGACCTGCTCCTCCATTTAGTGATTTAACTATCTTTATTATTCAGAGCTAAAACTCAAAGAAAAATCTCTTACATTTATTGTAACGTAATCCCCTTAATATGTTAATTATTTTTTTGTGGTCTTGTTAGTTAAAGGGGTACTTAGTACAAAAAATAACCGTAGATAGTAGCACGAACACTGTTCTTGTTATAATTTTTTTTCAGAACGTCTATAATCCTCTTTTAAAAAATATATGTAAATATAATAAAAAACGAATGATTAATAGAAATATTCTACACCACTCGTTTTTTATCGGACTTCTTTTTACTGTACTTTTATTTTCTTTATGAGTTATTAGAAAAATAATTGTCTATATAAGTCTTTATTTTTTCAAAATTCTTTTCCATAAATAAGATTGCTGGTACTTCAATTATTGGAAGATTATTTTCATTATCAAAAGCTGGACACGGTTTGGGAACTACCAAATAGTCAACTGAGTTTTTATCCCTAATATAATTAATTGAAACATCATAATAATTAGAAAAATATTCCTTCAAATCATCCTGATTCCTTAAAAATGGTAGAGAAAATATTGAACCATAATTTATACCAGCGTCGACAATTAATACAAAGCATATTTTTTTCATGATACACCCTCCTCGTATAATAAGTTTTAAGTTAATAACTGTTCCTTGAAAATTAAATAGTTTTTATCTTCAAGAGCTACATCAAAAAAATGATGTATGGGTAAAATTTAGTCTTGGATACTGGGGGATTTCCCCAGATAATGGAAGTGTGGAAATGGATCCATCGGGAATATGCTTACTCCTCCTGTAGTTCGACCACGTTAAAAGACTGTGACCCAGACCAAAATGCACTGCATACGCACAAGCTGTATCGGTTTCCTTCACTTACCTCTCATAATGGTGGGAGGGGCAGCTTAGATGAAGGCAATCATTGAATACTCATACGCGAGGTTGTGGCTATGTTTTTGACTCTAGGGAGATCCCACAGTATCCAAGCTCATTCCAAATACTATTCAAAGAAAGGAGGTCCTTTCTTTGAGATTATTCGTAGCTATTGATGTAAGCTTTGAAAAACTTGATGTATGTTTTCTTGACAGTCATGACACTGTTTTGAAAGAAATTTGTCTTTCAAACGATGTGAATGGTGCCAATGCCATTAAGGAGGATGTTCTCCATTTTCATCAGTTGTACAACTATAAAAAAATTGTCATTGGTATGGAATCTACTTCCGTCTATAGTTTCCGTCCTTCCATGTTCCTAACGGAAGATAAGGATTTGAGGGCTTTAGACGTGGAAGTGGTCGTACAAAATCCAAAAGCCATCCATCGGTATAAAAAACTCTTTGAAAAAGATAAGACCGATAAAATAGATGCTTTCCGTATTGCCGATTTTTTACGAATCGGACGGTATAATAAGTTTCTTATCAAGGAGGAAAAATACGTTGCCCTTCAACGTTTAACACGATCTAGATATCAACTCGTTCACCAGCAAACAGAATGTAAGCAACACTTTCTGAAGAACCTTTACTACAAATGTAATACGTTATCGAAAGAGTTAAATACCTCTGTTTTTGGTGCGACGATGATGGAAATACTCTCAGATTCCCTTTCGTTGGATGAAATCGCAGAAATGGATCTAGAAGCACTCGCTACTCTTCTTCAGAAAAAGGGGAAAGGACGCTTTAGCGATCCGGAAGATTTAGCGAAAACCATCAAGAAAGCCATACGTGACTCCTACCGACTAGGTAAGGTCGTTCAAGACTCTGTGGACGTTGTATTAGCCACTTATGCACGATTGATTCAAACATTGAAAAAACAAATCAAAGAGATAGAAAAAAGCATTACTGCTTTATTCTAAGCCATTCCAGAAGCGAGATATTTAACAAGTGTTCCAGGCATTGGAGTCGTATACGCCACGGGAATCATTGCGGAAGTTGGACAAATTGAACGCTTTGAGAACGAAGCACAATTGGCCAAATACACCGGTCTTTACTAGAAAAAATCGCAATCTGGAAACTTTGAATCGGAACGAACACCCATGACACGAACGGGAAACCAGTATCTTCGTTATTACATGGTTGAAGCTACCAACTCTGTACAATTTCGTGAAGCTACTTACCGTGCTTATTATTTAAAGAAATATGATGAAGTTCCGAAATACAAACATAAAAGAGCCCTTGTCTAAAGCCGTAACTAGATTCGCTAAATTGTTTTTCAAATATTGAACCAAGCACTTGACTGATTGCTTGTTGAACAACCCTATCCACTACTGTCGGTATTCCCAATTTGCGCATCTTCCATAAAAAGAGCCAGGTCCATAAAAAAATAAGGACCTGGCTCATAAAGACATCATTATGTAAAGCCGTTAACTTCCCTACGCTGGTACGAGCCAGATTAGGTCCAAAGGGTTAAGAAGTTCACGCGCTTCTCTCTCAGCCTACGCATACGTTAGGCACCCCTAGTTTATCACTGATTTAATTTTCAATACTTTTCTATCATACACCATAATTTGGAAAATTAAAAGTTTATTTCTTTTGTTGTTTATGGAATCATCCACGTTAAATAATAAGCCTGAACATAAGTCATAATACCAACAATAATTACGAAGAACAAACTATGCTTCACTGTAAAACGGAACAAATCCGATTCTTTTCCAGCAAGACCAACCGCTGCACAAGCGATCGCAATCGACTGCGGGGAAATCATTTTACCTGTTACACCGCCTGTTGTATTTGCTGCAACGAGAAGCACTTCAGATACGCCGACTTGCTGCGCTGTAATGGCTTGTAAATTTGAGAACAGTGCATTCGCAGACGTATCAGACCCTGTTAGGAATACGCCAATCCAGCCTAAGAATGGTGAGAAGAACGGGAATAGGCCGCCAGTTCCGGCTAATGCTAACGCTAACGTGGAAGATAGACCAGAATAGTTTGCGATAAATGCAAACCCTAGTACGAATCCGATAGATAGAATTGGCATTTTTAATTCGCTTAACGTTTCTTTAAATGTCACTACTGCATCTTTTACATTCATTTTCAAAATAAACATGGAAATGATACAAGCAATTAAAATCGCTGTTCCGGTTGCCGATAATACATCAAACTTCAGAATTGCCTCGTAAGGCGTTGGTTTATTTACAATTGGCTCTGCTTTCATTACTAGATTATGCAGACCTGGAATTTCAAACTTAAATACAAGACTTTCTAAAGCCCCTCCTGGAGTGAATAATGCCTTAAAGAAACTTTGGCTCCAAATGACTACCATAACCGTTAATACGATAAATGGGGACCATGCCTTCACTACTTTTCCAAACGTTAATTTCGGCATCGATGCCGCTGTCGTTGTTGCTGCTACTTCACTATTTGCTTGCCCAGATTGATAAATTTCTTTCGGCTGCCAAACTTTTAAGAACAGCGCTAAACTAATTAAACTTACAAGTGCCGATGTAATATCCGGAAGTTCTGGTCCTAAAAATGTCGCTGTAATGAACTGCGTAATCGCAAATGAACTACCCGCTACAAATAACGCAGGCCACGTTTGTCGTATCCCCTTAAATCCATCCATTAAAAATACGATAAAGAATGGCACAAATAATGATAGGAACGGTAATTGATGCCCAGCCATTTGTCCAATTTTATGTGGATCAATACCTGTTACTTGTCCAGCAACTGTAATCGGAATTCCCATCGCTCCGAACGCCACTGGTGCAGTATTTGCAATCAAACAAAGACCTGCTGCGTATAAAGGATTTAACCCAAGCCCCGCAAGAAGTGCTGCTGTAATCGCTACTGGTGCCCCAAATCCTGCCGCTCCTTCTAAAAATGCTCCAAATGAAAATCCAATTAAAATAACGAGTAGACGATGATCGCTCGTAATCGATAATACCGATGCACGAATCACATCGAATTGACCTGTTTTCACAGAAATTTTATATAAAAATACCGACATAATGATAATCCAAGCAATTGGCCATAATCCGTATAAGAAACCATATCCGGTCGCTGCCATTGCCATCGTGAACGGCATTTTATAAGCGAATAACGCTACTAAAACTGTAAGTACAACTGTAATAAATCCTGCCACATACCCTTTCATGCGGAAAACTGCTAAAGCTAAGAAAAAAAAGATAATCGGAATAAGTGCTACCGCTGCCGAAATCCAAATGTTTCCGAATGGATCATAAACTTGTGTCCATGTGTTCATTGTTCTCTCCCCCTAAAGAATCCCCTTTTAAATAGAATAACCTCATCAATAGACTATCAGGTCATCATACCTTTAAGTCTAAAATAAAAAAACGTTTAAGAAAACGTTTTCAACAACTTTCATTTATACTGTACCATAACAATTTCCATTAAAAAAGATTTTTTTGAAAATTTTATCATTTAACGAAAAAATCTTACAAAATCGTCATGTTCCTGTAATGTTCATCGATAGAAAGCTTGCAAAATTTATTGCATAATAATAGTATAACAACGGACATTATTTATGAGGTGATATATATGAATGGAAACAAAATATTAGCTGCTTTATCGTACTTTAGTGTACTATTTGCCCCTATCTTATTCCCAATTATCGTTTGGATTGTGGGGGACGCTGAAACAAAGCCACATGCAAAACGTGCTCTATGGACACACATCATTCCAAGTATTGCTACATTTATCGGCGTAGCCATTTTAGGAATTATGGGCATGGGATCTGACCAAGCAGATGTAACACTTGGAATTGGATCAATGATTGTCTTAGCTATTTGCGGAATCATCAGCTTATACTACTTCATCTGGAACATTGTAAAAGGAATTAAAGTACTGAAAGCTTAATTTTAAACAAACGTTTGTTTAAAAAAGGACCCTTGCAAATTGCAAGGGTCCTTTTCCTAATTCGTTCACTTTATCTTCTGCGTTTCTTCTTTTTTCTCATCATTTTCTTTCGGCGCGTATTCACTTTATCCGCTATAATGTGAAGCGTACTTGCCACAACAATTCCCATTAAGAACGTTACAATTTCAACCTCATGTTTCTTCGCAATTTCTATTAAATTACCATCCAGTGCGATTACATTTAATAGAAATAAAAATGGAGAAAAGACGATTAACATGTACGCAATACGAATCACATCACCAAGTATAATCGTATGCGTAAAGAAAGATCGATGCGGCATTACTTTTTTATAAGGATACCAAAATATACGTAAGAAACCCCATTTGTTATAAGCATTACTGTACGTATCTAAATCTGGTGTTAAAAATGAAGTACCTACTAAAAAACCAATTGCAAAAGTTAATAAAAAATCAAAATTTGTTAATCCATACGAAAAGAGAAAAAACAAAACAACCGGAAGGGATATTAAGTTTATTTTCGTATGCGTTCTTCCTGATGGCATAATGCACTTCCTCGCTTACGTTCGTCCTGTCACCTTATGACAGGTTTCACCTATTGACCTAATTTCTGATCGATAAATGTTGTGTCTATATCCGAACCAAACCATTCTGCCAACTTCACTCGTGCCTTATCTTTCACATCTTCATTGACGTATAACGACACCTGTATTAGTGCGGCCGTTAACGCCCCTAAATCATCCGTATAGCCAATTCCAGCAATGAAATCTGGAATCGCATCAATCGGTGCAATAAAATAAGCAAGTGCTCCAATTACAATAATTTTCACTCGTTTTGGAACATCGGGTCTTTGCAAAACGTAAAACAGTAATAAACTTGCATAAATGACCGACTGCCCAGCTTGCTTTGCAACATGTTTTACTTTCTTCCAAAACGCTTCAACTGAAAATTTTTGTTTCATGTAAAAAGCCTCCCTATTTTTAAAAAGAAATAAGCTACAATATGTTATCAGTAAAAGTTCATGGAAATTACACAAAACCTATCAATGAACTTTTATTGTAACAAACAAACCAAAAAAGAACAAGTGTTCGTTAATTTTCACACGATTTCCTTCATATAATAGATTTCTAGATAACCCTTACCCATCTTCGTTTCTTATTTCTCAACAAAGAAAATTTTCACTTCTACTTAACATTCTGCTCTACCTTTGTTATATTTTCTAGTTGACGGACATATAAACGAATGTTAAAGTTTTCTCTGGTAGTGACAAATCTTATACAAAAAATGTAAAATGTTATAGTGTTTCTCAGAAATGAATTTTGTTGTATAATACAGAAATGACGTTATGCTTATGAGCAACAAAAGAAACCAAAAGGGTATGCATAGTTATAGTCGTATATGGGTGAATATAGAACCTTTAATTATGGCCAAGAAAACTATGTATTTTTTATTTTAGCATTTTTCGCTCCAAAATCGACCAAGCCTGATAGAGAAAGGGTGGAAATGAATGAAAGAAACCTTGAAATCACAATTTCAAAATGTGCGTTTCACTGTATTCGTAGCTTTAGCCTTATGGCTAAAAACTTACCTTATTACACGCACAAGCTTTGACTTAAAACTTGAATCTTTCATGCAAGAATTCATTTTATTCCTTAGCCCATTAGCAGCATCATTACTGCTTGTTGGTCTTGCATTATTTGCAAAAGGGAAAAAACGTAACTATATAGCACTTGGAATTAATTTTGTCTTAACAATCGTTCTTGTTGGTAACGTAATGTTCTACGGATTCTACAATGACTTCGTTACATTACCGGTGCTAGGACAAACATCTAACTTCGGAAGTTTAGGTTCCAGTGTGAAAGAATTATTTAACTACAAAATTATCCTTGCATTTGCAGACATTATCGTTTTCTTCGTTCTATTAAAGAAAATGAAGAACTTTGCACCTACAGAGCGTGTAGCACGCCCGATGCGTTCTCTATACTTCGTATCAACAGTTGCTATTTTCTTCGCAAACTTAGGACTTGCAGAAGCTGAACGCCCAGAACTATTAACACGTTCATTCGACCGCGTTATGCTTGTTAAAAACTTAGGATTATATGTACACCAAGTATACGATCTTGGCTTACAAGCAAAATCAAGTTCACAAAAAGCGTTCGCTGACGGTAGTAAATTACAAGAAACAGAAAACTACGTAAAAACAACACAAAGTAAACCAGATCCAAATATGTTCGGTACTGCAAAAGGGAAAAACGTAATTGTTGTCTCTCTTGAGTCATTACAAACATTCTTAATTGGTGCAACAGTTAACGGACAAGAAGTTACACCATTCTTAAACCAATTTACGAAAGAAAGTTATTACTTTGATAACTTCTTCCATCAAACTGGTCAAGGTAAAACATCTGATGCTGAATTCCTAGTAGATACTTCGTTATATCCACTAGACCGCGGTGCTGTATTCTTCACACACGGTAACAATGAATATACAGCAACTCCAGAAATTTTACGTCAGCAAGGGTATCACACGTCGGTATTCCACGCAAACAACGCAACATTCTGGAACCGTAACATTATGTATCCAGCACTTGGTTATGATCGTTACTACAACGAACTTGACTACAAGATTACGCCAGAAACAAAATTAAACTGGGGATTAAAAGATATCGAGTACTTCGATCAATCTATTGATATGTTAAAACAAGTGAAGCAACCATTCTATACTCGCTTCCTTACTTTAACGAATCATTACCCATTCACTTACGATGACAGTACAAAATTAATCGACGAATACAATTCTGGTGATGGAGTATTTGACCGTTACATGGTAACTGCTCGTTACTTAGACGAAGCAATGAAACACTTTATTGAGCGTCTAAAAGCAGAAGGTATTTACGACAACTCAGTAATCGTATTCTACGGTGACCACTACGGTATTTCTGAAAACCATAACCGTGCAATGGCACAGTTCTTAGGAAAAGAAGAAATCACTGCATTTGACCATATGAACTTACAAAAAACACCGATGTTTATTCACGTTCCAGGTCAAAAAGAAGGTAAAACAATTTCGAAACCAACTGGTGAAATTGACATTAAACCAACTATTCTAAACTTACTTGGTGTAGATTCTACAAATGACGTTCGATTCGGTCATGATGTATTCTCACCTGATAATAAAGGATTCGTTGTTCTTCGTGACGGTAGCTTCGTTACAGATAAATACATGTACACAAACAGTACATTCTATGACCGTGCTACTGGCGAAGTTGTACAATTACCGAAAGAAGAATCTCAACCACTAATTGATCGCGCCCAAAATGAATTGAACATGTCTGATAAAATCATTGAAGGTGACTTACTTCGCTTCTCTGAAAGTAATAAGATCAAAACTGGTGAAGTAAAAACAGTTATTAAAGAAGAAAAGAAGAGTGCTGAGTAATCTCAGCCTCTTTTTTTATTTTCTTCCATACAACTACTTATATTCATTAACTTTAAAATTACATAACCTTTACCAAATATTCACATAGTGTTAATGAAGAATCTCTATAATAAAATATGTAAACGAGGTTCTACATATTTCTTATCTCTCATCTTTCGTAAGATCCCTTAAAGAAGTGTGTAAATCTTTTGTTTCTACTTTCTTATAATTGTCTTTCAACATGTTTTGTTTCCATACACAAAACATTCAACGAGACAATGTCCCTATGAAAGATAGCTACCCTCCTTGTGCAGCATTCCATAAGAATGTTGCTTTTTTTTATTTAAAAGCAGGATTCTCATTCTTATTTTCGAATTTGTATATACAAAATGCTGTAAAGTGAAATTTTAATCAGTCCTCACCAATCGGGCAGCTACGGGCAGTTATTCGCCCAATTCACTCCTTTGCTCCACCCGAATTTTTAAGTAGGAGTTTTACTGCCCGTTAATGCGGGGTAAACCATCCTTACTTCTCTATGATTTACAAATACATATACGGTCATATGTAGAGAATTGCTTACATAAAAATTACTATAGTGATTTTTATCTCGCATGAATGAAAGTTTCACGTTACTTACGTACTTACGAAAGGATGGGACGGAAATTGGCATACGAAAAATTTGTACTTTGGAATGATGAAGTTATTGATACAACAAAACAACAAACGTACATAGAACTTGAAGAGAGAGGTTCGCAGTTCGGAGATGGTGTCTACGAGGTTATTCGCCTATATAAAGGGAACTTTCACTTATTAGATCCGCACATAACGAGATTATATCGATCCATGGAAGAAGTAGAATTATCGCTCCCTTTCTCAAAAGCTGAGCTCATCACTTTACTTTACAAATTAATTGAACGAAACCATTTCCACGAAGATGGCACAATTTATTTGCAAGTATCTCGTGGTGTACAAGCTCGCACACATGTATTTTCATATGACACCCCTCCGACAATTTATGCCTATATTACAAAAAAAGAAAGACCAGCCTTATGGATTGAATATGGTATACGCGCTATATCAGAACCCGATACTCGATGGCTACGCTGTGACATTAAATCATTAAATTTATTACCAAACGTACTAGCTGCTACGAAAGCTGAACGAAAAGGCTGTAAAGAGGCACTTCTCGTAAGGAATGGTATTGTAACGGAAGGAAGCCATTCCAACTTCTTTTTAATTAAAAATGGAACTCTTTACACACATCCAGCCAATCACCTTATTTTAAATGGCATTATTCGTCAATATGTCCTTTCTTTAGCGAATACTCTTCACATACCTGTACAGGAAGAACTTTTCAGCGTTCGTGACGTTTATCAAGCAGATGAATGCTTTTTTACAGGCACAACAATTGAAATTTTACCAATGACCCACCTTGATGGAACCGCGATTCAAGATGGGCAAGTTGGTCCTATCACCAAAAAACTGCAAAAATCTTTTAATCAAATCTTGTTGCAATCCAATATGGCATCTTCTTAAACACGAATAATTTCTGTCCTTTTATATTCAATATATGCATTTAAATGGAAATCAAGGTGTAAATTTATACCTTGATTTTTTCTTGTAATCTTTTTGTCATATTCAGATTCCCACATAAGCCTTGACAGTAATCGACATGCTCTTTAGAATTTTTAACAGTTGGTAAATATTTCTTCACTACATTACAGACAGAAAGGAATCGACAAATTATGAAAAAGTATCTTGCCGGTCTTGCGGCAGTGTCTGTAGCAGGAGGAGCAGCACCTACACTTGATAGTGTTCAAGCTGCACCTGAACAAAATACACAAAAAGCTGCTACAACTGTCCAAGCTTCTGCGTCAAACAACTCATCTTATACGGTAAACGCGAGCGTCTTACATGTTCGTGCGGGATCAAGCACTTCTCACGACATCATCTCACGCGTTTATAACGGTCAATCACTAAACGTGATTGGCGAAGAAAATGGTTGGTTCAAAATTAACATTAACGGAAAAACAGGCTTTGTTAGTGGCGAATTTGTATCAAAAAGTGGAGCAGCAAACAACAATGTAAGCACAGGTGGAAACAATAAAGTTACCGCTGATGTATTACGTGTACGTACAGCTCCTAACACTTCTAGTTCTGTTTCTGGACGTGTATATGCAGGACAAACATTAAACGTAATTGGACAAGAAAATGGTTGGGTGAAAATTAACCATAATGGACAAGTAGGTTATGTAAGTGGCGAATTCGTATCTGGCGTTTCTTCTAATGGGGGTTCTTCAAACAACAATACGAATAATAACAACCAAGAAGTAAAACCAGCAAGCGGAAACTATACAGTAAATGTATCTTCCCTTCGCGTTCGTACAGGTCCTAGCACTTCTCACACAACTGTAGGTTCTGTCAAAAAAGGACAAGTAGTACAAGTTGTCGGCGAAGTTCAAGATTGGTTCAAAATCAATTACGCAGGACAAACTGCTTATATAAGCAAAGACTACGTAACAAAAGGCGGTTCTAACGAAAACGTTACAGAAGGCAACAAACAAGAGCAAAACAATAATGGAAGTATTCAAACTGGCGGTTCTTACGTAGTTAATGCTACATCTTTACGTGTTCGTACAGGCCCTGCCGCTTACCATAGTGTAATTGGTGGCGTTTTAAACGGTACAACATTAAACGTAGTTGGATCTGAAAACGGTTGGTTTAAAGTAAATTACCAAGGAAAAACAGGCTTTGTTAGCAGCGAATTTGTAAAATTCGTTAAAGGTGGCACTACTACTCCTGAGCAACCAAAACAACCTGAAAAACCTAACCAAGGTGCGATTGGTGACTACTACATTAATGCTTCTGCACTAAATGTACGTAGCGGCGAAGGTACAAATTATAGAATCATAGGCGCACTTCCACAAGGTCAGAAGGTTCAAGTAATCTCTGAAAACTCTGGATGGAGCAAAATTAACTACAACGGTCAAACTGGTTATATCGGAACACGTTACCTATCTAAAACACCAGTTGGAGGCGCAGTAGATAATAAGCCTAACAATAACCAAAATAACAATCAAAACAATAACAACAACAACAACAACAATAATAATACAGGTAATAATAGCGGCGACAGTTCTTCCGTACTTGCATACGCAAAATCAATGCAAGGTGTACCATACGTTTGGGGCGGAACTTCTGCTAACGGTGTTGACTGCAGTGGTTACATCTACCACGTATTTAAGAAATTTGGTCATAACATTAGCCGCCAAAGTGTTGCAGGATATTGGAGTAGCCTACCAAAAACTTCAAGTCCACAACCTGGTGACTTAATTTATTTCCAAAACACTTATAAATCTGGTCCTTCTCACATGGGTATCTACCTTGGGGGCGGATCATTTATCCAAGCTGGAGATAAAGGTGTAGCAATCGCTTCATTAAGTAACTCTTATTGGAAGAGCCACTTCTTAGGATACACGAAAGCACCTTAATTAATAGTTTCAAAGCCTTCTAGTTTACTAGAAGGCTTTTTTGCTATGAGTTCAACATATTACTCCCTTTCTCCTACCTTCTCTCTACAAAAATAATGTATCCATTCTTCCATTTCATACACTTTATTCTGCAAAAACAATGCATAACGTTATCATAATGTATATATTCCCATAAAAAACATAACCTATTTCATGTCTATTTATTTCATATGTGTTTTTTTGAAGAATTTTCTTTTTATTTAAACTTTTCATTAGACGTTTGACCTCCGATGTCCATTATGATAAGTTACTTAAGATGTTATATTCGTAAACGTATAGACAACTGGTTTATACACTGTTTTTACTATGAGGAAGGAGCATACACTGCATGAATCTTTTATGGGGAATTGGCGGCGTGATTGGAGTATTAGCAATTGCATTCTTACTATCTTCCAACCGCAAAGCTATTAATTGGCGCACAATTTTAATCGCGCTAGCATTACAAATGTCATTTTCATTTATCGTATTACGATGGGATGCTGGTAAAGCAGGTTTAAAACACGCTGCTGACGGTGTTCAAGGATTAATTAATTTTTCTTACGAGGGAATTAAGTTCGTTGCTGGGGATTTAGTCAACGCAAAAGGACCTTGGGGATTTGTATTCTTTATTCAAGCACTACTTCCAATCGTATTTATTAGTTCATTAGTAGCAATCTTATATCATTTTGGTATTATGCAGAAATTTGTTAGCGTCGTTGGTGGTGCATTAAGTAAACTTCTTGGAACTTCTAAAGCAGAAAGTTTAAACTCAGTAACGACTGTATTTTTAGGACAAACTGAAGCTCCAATCTTAATTAAACCTTACTTAGCACGCTTAACAAATAGTGAATTCTTCACTATTATGGTAAGCGGTATGACAGCTGTTGCTGGATCTGTTCTTGTCGGCTATGCAGCAATGGGTATTCCGTTAGAGCACTTATTAGCAGCTGCAATAATGGCAGCTCCATCAAGCTTATTAATTGCGAAACTCATTATGCCAGAGACAGAAAAAGTAGATAATAACGTTGAACTTTCTACAGAACGTGAAGACGCAAACGTTATCGATGCAGCTGCACGCGGTGCATCTGAAGGTATGCAACTTGTTATTAACGTAGCAGCAATGTTAATGGCTTTCATCGCATTAATCGCTTTATTAAATGGATTATTAGGATGGGTTGGTTCTCTGTTCGATATTAAACTTAGCCTTGATTTAATCTTCGGTTACTTATTATCACCATTTGCAATCTTAATCGGGGTTTCTCCTGGTGAAGCTGTACAAGCAGCAAGCTTTATCGGTCAAAAACTTGCAATCAACGAATTCGTTGCATACGCAAACTTAGGACCACACATGGCAGAGTTCTCTGACAAAACAAATCTAATTTTAACATTTGCAATCTGTGGATTCGCAAACTTCTCTTCTATCGCAATTCAATTAGGTGTAACAGGAACGTTAGCTCCTACTCGCCGTAAACAAATTGCACAATTAGGGATTAAAGCAGTTATCGCTGGTACATTAGCGAACTTCTTAAATGCAGCAGTTGCAGGTATGATGTTCCTATAAACTTATATAGAGTCTTCTCTTTCTACAAGAGGAGACTTTTTTCATGCAATCCAAGCGTCTTTTATGCATCTATTAATCACCTTATGCCAAATATAAGAACATTATGATACAATAATGTTTAAGTCTTTTTATTTTTCTAATGAAAATAGCGATACTACTTATCGTTGCCCTTCAAAAGAATGTAACGACATGGTCAATTTCTTAATAATTGTGCATACTACAAGTATCTATTGATGAAATAGCTTTAAGGAGGAAAGTTTTGTGAAAGATAAGTTCTATAAAATCCTCTCTATGTGGATTCTACAAATTGTATTTTATTTTACTACTGTACATGTGACGAATTATGAGCATGCGCTCATTTTTACAATAATATACGTAATCGTAAATGTACTATTCTTATTTTCAGCTGACAAAACAGCATTTATTTTCTTCATACTAGGAACCATTATTTCCGTATTTTATTTGTTTTATGAAGCATGGCTTCATTTATGGAGTACATCAGATCAATGGCAATATATGATTACCCACTTCCTGATGGCAGCTAACTTCTTCATTGTATACATAACAACTCACCTATTGAAAAAAGTTATTCATGAAAATAAAACTTTGACTGAGCGTGTGAGAACGTTAGAACAATATATTGGAGAATCAAAATTACTAACAAGACAAGAATTCGAGAGACGCCAAGCATTATTAACAACTGCAATGAATCGTCGTAATGAAACAGGCGTTATCATTTACTTTGATTTCACTCCCTTTAGTAAATATACGAAGGAAAGTGTTATGGACCGTGTAGCTTCCTTATTAGTTGAAACGGTAAGGAATGATTTTGACCTTGCTGCTGAATATGATAATAATACGCTAGTTATTTTATTACAAAACACAAATGAAGCTGGTGCTGACATTGTAATGAACCGCCTAAAGCCAAAAATGGAGCAATGGCTTGCTGCTGAAGCAATCCGAGATATAAAAATTTCACGCGAGCAAATTGGAAACAAAGGACAGACACTGTTATGATGACTCTCGTTATACTTCTTTTATTCCTTCTGTTTTGCGTACTCGTTTTTTGGATTAGTATCACATTTTCAATTAAATATGTACTTATTTTTACGGCCTTTCTATTCTCTGGCTTACTCGTTTACTACTCTTTCTTAACAATCGCGGGCTTAATTCACCGAAATAGTAAACGAAAAGATCGTACATTAGACCATTATCCAAGCGTCGATATTTTCATACCTGCCCATAATGAAGGCGTCGTTATTAAAGATACTTTAGAGGCGATGGCGCAGATTGAATATCCAGGAAAACTAACTATTTATTTATTAAATGATAACTCTCAAGATGAAACACCTGAAATTGGCGATGATTTCGACAAAGCTTATGCTCATATTCGCCATATTCGTGTTCCACCCGGTGAACCGAAGGGTAAATCACGTGTACTAAACTACGGCCTTAGTATTTCAGATGGTGAATACTTCTGTGTGTACGATGCAGATAACCAGCCTGAACCACACGCACTGCGAATGCTTGTAGAACACGCTGAAACAACTGAAGATGCTGTTGGAGCTGTTGGACATGTTCGTACAGTAAATGAAAAGCGCAACTGGCTGACGCGAATGATTTCACTGGAATTTCAAATCTTCCAGCTCCTTATGCAATCTGGACGCTGGTTACTATTCCAAACAGGCTCACTGACAGGAACAAATATGCTTCTTCGTCGCTCCGCACTAGAAGAGCTTGGTGGCTATGACCCTTATGCAATTGCAGAAGATGCTGAATTAACATTACGAATTACACAAAAAGGTTATCTCTTACCAATCGTCCCAGAATCAGTTACTTGGGAACAAGAACCAGAGCATTTAAAAATTCTTATTAAACAACGTACACGTTGGCTCCAAGGGAATTTATACATTTTAGAAAAAATGTTCTCGTCATTAAGTTTCTTTAAAGGAAAACTTCTCGTCCATTCCTTACAACAAGTTCTAGTGTATGTTGTATTTTGGCTATTCCTAATCATTTCAAACGTTTGGTTTGTAATTGGGCTACTCGGGATATTCCAAATTCAATATAGCATTCCGCTACTATTTATGTGGTATGTCGCATATATTACATATGTTTCTCAATTATTTAGTGCCCAGAGTGTCGAACGAACCTTTACACCGACTAATATTTTTATTAGCGTTATTATGTACTTTACGTACGCACAGCTCTTTACGTACTTATTTATTCGTAGCTTAATCTTATACTTACGTGCAAAGAGCAAGAAACAAGTCATTGGCTGGGATAAGACAGTTCGATTCAAAAAAGATAAATAATAACAATAAGCACAGAGCGCCGTATGCTCTGTGCTTATTTATTGCCGTATAAATTATATATCAGACAATACCCCTTAGCTGAAAGTAATTTCACGTCCATCCCCCAACGAACGATCGACCTTCATTTATATACGAAAAAGTGATTGCTATTTTTGTAGAACCAATTGCTTCTCTTGCTGTTCTTTGCGCGTTTCAGTCTTAGGTTCCGTGCTTTCTTGGACACTACGATGTGCCACACGTTTCAAACAAATATGCTTCCACTTTCTTTCGTAACGTTTCATTATTCTAGATGTCCCCCTTGAATGCGCTTTAAAACTATTTGAAATCGCTTACAGGAAATAATATAGCACATATATAGAAACGTGACAACACATTTCCGACAATTTTTTGTCAAAAATATGAATAGAATTTGAAAGATATCGAAAATTGTCGAAACTAATCGATTTCCCTTCGTATAAAAGGCATACTACTTATATAGTAAAGTATTTTATTTCCCCTACCCGCATTTCAAATTCCTTCTATATAAAGTGAAACTTTCATTAGCCATCATCAATCGGGCTTTTACAAGCAGCTCGACTTATTTGCTTTTGCTGAATTTTGAGATGGGGTTCTTACTGCTCGGCAAATAGAGGGATAAAAAAAGAGCTGATATGAAATCAGCTCTTTTCCTTCTATTATTAATGACGCTTCATACGCCCTTCTTTTTGTAACTCTTTAAATAATGCTGCCATCATAAAGAAAATAACGAAGACGAACGGGAATGCTGCAATGATAGCTGCCGTTTGTAAGGCTTCTAATCCGCCAATATATAATAGCGTAGAAGCTATCGCGGCTAGAACGATACCCCAAATCATTTTAATACGATTTGGTGGGTTTAAACTACCATGTGTCGTTAACATTCCTAAAACAAATGTTGCAGAGTCTGCCGATGTAATAAAGAATGTTGCAATAAGTAAAATACCTAAAACTGATAAAGCTGATCCAAAGCTGCCCATCTGATCGAACATAGCGAATAATCCTACTTCTGTTCCCATTTCTTTCACTTTGTCGAAGATATGTGCATCACCAAACAGCTCCATATGAATACCAGTACCGCCGAACACAGAGAACCAAAGTGCACCAATTACGGTCGGCACAAGTAACACACCGATAACAAACTCACGAATCGTACGACCTCGTGAAACACGAGCAATAAACGTACCTACGAACGGTGACCACGCAATCCACCATGCCCAATAGAAAATTGTCCATGACTGAATCCATTGATTCCCACCTTCGTCTAATGGACTTAAACGGAAACTCATACTTGGCAATTCCTGAATATAAGAACCGATTGTTGAAGTGAAGTAATTCATAATAAAGTTTGTTGGACCTGCAAATAATACAATGATCATAAGTGCAAACGCAAAAATAATATTCGTATTACTTAAATATTTAATTCCTTTATCAAGACCTGTTTGCGCAGATAACATAAATAATACTGTTACGATTGCAATAATAACTAACTGAGTCGTTAATGAGTTCGGGATAGATGTTAAATAACTAACACCACCTGCAATTTGTTTCGCACCAAGACCTAATGACGTTGCAACACCAAATACAGTTGCGAAAACAGCTAACACATCAAATGAATGAGCAATACGCCCGTGTTCCCCGCCCTTAAATAACGGACCTACTGTCGCACTAATCGTACTTGCTTTTCCTTTTCTAAAGGTAAAGTAAGCAATACATAACGCTACAAACGCATATAGTCCCCAAGGATGTAATCCCCAATGGAAAAATGAAAAACGCAGTGCAAGGCGCGCACTTTCCTCAGTTGCACTATCTCCAAACGGAGGTGCGTATAAATGGTTTAATGGTTCGGCAACGCCCCAGAAAACTAAGCCAATACCCATACCAGCACTAAATAACATAGCAAACCATGTCATATAACTATAATCAGGTTCATCATCATCTTTACCTAAACGAATAGAACCGTATTTCGAAACAATTAAAAAGATAGAAACACCTAAAATAATAGACACGGAAATAATATAAAACCACCCGAACTTACTAACTAATGCAGTTTGAATTGCGGTTGTTACATTTCCTAAGCTACCTTTTCCAATAATAGATTCGGGAATAATCCCCCAAATTGTAAATGCAATACATAATGTTAATGAAACGATGAATGTTTTTGTCAGTTTCCTCATCAAATCCCCCTTCGTAGGTTTCGTTTTTGTAAATAACATAAATTCCGATATGTAAAATCGGATAGAAAACTATAATTTTGCGGTGATTTTCTTACTTTCACCTTCACCAATTCGAATTCTTATGGACAGCCTTACCTTTCGTATAACCTTTTCACTCTGCAAGAGCTACAAGTTAGAAATACTGCTGTCAAATTGTGTGAGAAAAACGCGGATAGGAATGTATTTTCCTAAAAAAGGATGTGTTACATATGTAAAAAAGGGCAAAGTTCTTCCTTGCAACCCTTTCGTTTTGTAACAATTATGCGGTTTTTTTGCTAGTATATAGCACGTGTTTATAGCTTCACAAACAAAATGTTTATGTTTATATAACTATATTACCCATAAAACGGTAAAATACTCAAGGAATGTAATCGTTTAGTAAACATCATGTAACATTGCTGTAATATTTTTATTTACGTCGAAAAAAACATGTTGTATTAAATATTTTGAATATAACTAGAAACCTATGAGTCATATAGAATGAAAAACGCTTTCCTATATTTTTTGTTATATTACAGGATGTTAACGACTTATTACGAATGGTTTGTAATTGTGTGTTTTCCCCAAATCCGAAAAAATCTGTTGCTATAATGAGGACACGAAAACAAACGCAATGGAGGCTATCATGAAAAAATTAATTGGTATAGCAACAGCAGCAGTTTTTGGTCTTGGGATTTTCACATCATCTGCTAATGCAGAAACTGTTGTAACAACAGACATACTAAACGTACGCGAAAACCCTACTACTGAATCAAAAGTTGTCGGTAAATTACTAAACGGTAATAAAATAGATGTTCAAAATACAGAGAACGGATGGTCAAAAATTACTTTAGACGGTAAAGACGCATTCGTAAGTGCAGAGTTCACAAAAAGCATCTACTACGTAACAGCTAACGTATTAAACGTACGTGCTGAAGCGAACACAAACTCAGAGGTTCTTGGAAAGTTGAAGAAAGACGATGTAATCGAAACAACGAACCAAGTACAAAATGAGTGGTTACAATTTGAATATAACGGGAAAACAGCTTATGTTCATGTTCCTTTCTTAACAGGTACAGCACCTGTAATTGAGAAACAAGAAACAACTGCTCCTGCTAAAGCTGCAGCACCAGCTAAGGCTCAAGCACCTGTAGCACAAGCAAAACCAGCTGCTAAGCCTGCTGTGAAAGCTGCTGAAACTAGCACACCATCTGGTGGTCGTGAGTTAACAGTTGTAGCTACAGCATATACAGCTCACCCGAGCGAAAACGGTGGCACATATGGTGGCCGTGTATTAACTGCAATGGGTCATGATTTAACTGCGAATCCAAACATGAAAATGATCGCTGTTGACCCGAAAGTAATCCCATTAGGATCTAAAGTATGGGTAGAAGGTTACGGAGAAGCTATCGCTGGAGATACTGGTGGTGCAATTAAAGGTAACCGTATCGACATCTTACTTGGATCAGATAGCGCTGCTCAAAAATGGGGACGCAAAACTGTTAAAGTGAAAATTTTAAAATAACCAATGACTGCTAAATTACAAGCCGGTTCTCTTTATTGAGAGCTGGCTTTTATTTATAATACATATAAGGAGGCTATGCCCATGAATGTACAAGCAAAAGTAGACTGGATTGGTACGCCAAAGCCGTACATATATAAAGATGAAGTAACATATAACGCTACTTCTATTGATTTTTCACTCGCTGGCGATGATAACCGCTATAAGTTAATTGTGCTCAAGTCTGAAAACAATACACATTACAAAATTGTGCAATATGGAATAAAACCAGGCTCTCAAAAGCCATTTCCTATCGACATTCCATTTGAACAAAATATGTTGCCAATTATAGAGCAAATACTACATGATCCATATGTACAAGCGATACTAAAGGAAACACACTCATAATTGTAAAAAAATATATCAACGATTTTTCAATTATATCTATCATAAATCGCAATATATCAACGATTTTTCGATTATATCTATCATAACTTACGATATATCAACGGTTCGACACGAAATATCGATTTAGCTACAAAAAAGAAGCTGTTCAAATATTGAACAGCTTCTCTCATATTAACGAGTTGGACCAGATACATCTTCTGATTTCAACGTATTATTTGCACCAAGAGAATGATACAACATCTTTCCATTTCCATTCACAGTTACAATATGTTCGTTATTAAAACTTTTGAACTTCACAGATCCATCACCGTAACGAATATGGTACTCTTCATATGTCGTTACTTTATATTTCGTAGCACTTTGACGCTCTACATTACGAACTTCCATCGTTAATAAGTCTTCTGTAATTCCTTTTTTGTGTAAATACTGTATATAATCACGGTCTTCCTTATACGATTTCCCGCTCTTATCATAATTATTTTCAATTAAACTAAAATCATTTAATGAAATTGCACGTACGTTATCATAAATATGATTTCTTACAAATTCGCCCACTGCTGAACTTGATGTTTCTTTCGGGAATTTTAAGTAATATGTGCTTTGGTCTCCAATTTTAACACTTTCAGATTTCATCACACCAAGATCAGTAGTTTTCTCTAAATGCACTTCTACTGTTTCATCTGTGGATACAGGGCCCAGCTTATAACTTCCATAATTTAATTTTCCACGTTTTTTCCCATTCACAAATACAGTTGCATCACTTTCATCAGAAGAAATGCTTACATACTTGCCTTCAAGCGATAAATCAATTTTCACTTTCTCGCTCTGTTCATCCGCTAAATCTACTTCTTTCTCTGTTTCTAATTCAGTAAGTTCTGTCTTCGCCGTTGCCTTTACAACATATGTACCTGGGAAGTATGGCCCCAACTCTTTCGAAGTTTTATCACTAGAAAGCTCTGTTTCTTTTTTGTCATTCACATATATTTCTGCATTCTTTGCAGTTGTACTTACATTCATATAATAAGATTTCATGCTGAACTTATACTTTGGATATAAGAACCACTCTTTTCCCTCTTCTACTATTTCCCCGTCTTTAAATGCAGGTTTATCTTTTGTTAACTTTTGATCTACTGTCTCTTTCTGTAAATAAGACAGTAATTGTTTGTTGTAAGAAGGATTCTCTTTTAAATAATGCATGTACGCTTTAATATCCTCTGTCTTAATCTTTAAGCTTGAATCATTTGCTTTTACAAACTCATCAATTGCATTAATATCTTTCTTTTGGAATGCTTCAATCATTACATTTACTTGCTTTTCTTTTGAAAACTTATATGCTCCAAATTTATATGCCCCAAATAATAATGCAGCAATAATGGCAAAACCAATGATTAAAAATAAATTTTTCTTACTTTTCACTGGTTTTGTCTCGCTTTGTAATTCTGTATATGAAGCAGCAGTGTTATCAATGATTACTTCTACTTTACTCCCACACTCAGGACAAAAGTTCAAATGGTCTGCAACATTCTTTTTACATGTTCCACAAAACTTCAACGTGCTCTCCTCCTATTTTTCAGCTAATTTCATTCCCGCAAATGCCGCTACATATGTCACCATAAAACTAAACAAAATTAAATATGTAAATGAATTTTGCATAGATAGTACTGTTCCGCTTGTTTCAAATAAACTTGTTACAGTTCCTGAAACATTAATTTGGAACTTAGAAATCATATTCATTACAATCATCATAATTGTGTAAGAACCACTGCATACCGCTAATGTAATATATATATTGGCAGTCGGTAATTTAGCTAACTTTCTTCCCGCTCTAAATATAAAGAACAATGGAATAATAAGCAGTAATAAACCATAATGGAATACGTTATTCACTCTATCAAATTCTGCAAGACTTTCCTCATTTGCTCCTTTTGAAATCAATATCTCTCTAAGCTCTACGCCATTTACAGAGACGCCTGATATAAATGAAAACGATAGTGTGCTCTCATATGCATTTGATTTCTTACCAATTCTAGTAAATTCCTTACTAAGTGCTGGACTTGATACTTCTAACGGCGCAAAATGAGCCATACTCCATAATTGAGGTGTTAACTCTAATGCTAATAATGTACTTTCAGATTTTAAAGTTGTTATTTCTTTTAATGGTTCAATACCGTCTTCCTTACTTACTAACGCCATAATACAAACCGCTACTGCTGTGACTAAAAGTCCTTTTATCATAGCCGAAACACCGTAATAAACAGACGCTCCATATGGCATTAACTCTTGAAATGCTGCTGCCATATTGTTTTTGCTTGTATGAGCAATAAATCCTAATAAGGTAAATAATGTCCCACATACAAAACCACTCAATAAACTCTTCATCGCTGAATAGCCAACCGTAATCTTACCTGCTTCTGAGAATGGGATTGCAAAAGATTGTGATGCTATAAAACTTATAATGAATAAAAAGACTCCATAAATAATACCAACTGTTGCTGCCATAAAGATTTGATCTTTAATCGTTTTCGCAACATGCTGTTTCCCTAACCAAATTCCTGTACCAGCGAAAATAATAAATGGAATGATTAATAATAATGTAAATGGAGTATGCCAAGATAAAGAAAATATCAATCCACTATCATCGTTAGCTGTAAAACCAAGTAAATGGTAACTTAACATCGTAGAAGTTGCACTCGAATAAAAACTTGGCAACATTTCTAATTCTTTCGCAAATTTGCTAAACATCTCACTTAACATAGAGGCAAATAATAAACTACCAATCCAACCAGCAATTAACATGAGAATACTTGCAACAGCCCCACCAATAAAACCTTTTTGTAAAACGGCTTTATCTGCTTTAAATTCAACTTTAGGAGCACCATCCATTGTAGGCAATTTTACAGTTTGTTCTTTTTTCTTCACAACAGATAAAGAATACCCACACTTTTGACAATATAAATTTTTTTGAGCATTTTCACTGCCACAACCTCTGCAGTATTTTGCAGTATCTTTTTCTAATGTTACTGCATCTATAGCTCCTGCAATCTCCATACTACCTTCATTTGGGCAATAATTTACTTCTTCACCATGTTGTTTTCCACATGTGCGACAATACATTTAATTCACTCCCCACTTTGCTTAATTCCACAAACTGGACAGTAAGTAGAGTTTTTATCGATATGCTCATTACATGAAATACAATTTACCGTTTCACCTTCATTTTCTACTGTTAACATCGGGTTAGGCTTTCCACACGAACCACAAAACTTATCATTTATTGATAAAGGTCCACCACATTCACATGTAGCTTTTTCACCTTGTTGTTTTTGCAATTCAACAATGCGCTTTCTTGCTTGATAAATAGCTACATCAAATTCTTGAACTGGAGCAATCATTTCTTTTAAGCTCGCTTCATTTACTCCACTTCCTCTTAATTGAACATACACTTGCTGTCCAACCTCTAATAGAACCTCTGCTTTTTTCTGCATTTGCACTTGCATCCCCTTTTTCAATTGAGCAATTTCTTGTGCAACTTGCAATTTCATTTTCCCTTGTTCTATTCCTTCTTGTAACTTATTCATTCCACTACCTAACTTCGTCTGTAAATCTGACAAATCACTTCTCCTCCTATACGTATATATTAATATACGAAATTAACATTTTATATATTACCATGATTTTCAAGTTATGTAATCCAAATTTCATTTTTTCTGTTTTGAGCATTTTTTGTTTATAATGGTAAAGGAAAGAAATATGTGTACGGAGGAATATTATGCTGCAACACTCAATTACGAAAGATGAAATTATGATGATTGCGAATGAGTTCGTTCAAGGACTAGATCCACAGCAAACAGCTGATCAGGAACATGTCGCTACAGCTCGGCACCTATATCGTAGTGGTGTTGTCTACAACGTTGACTTTGATGGTTATACACTATCAGGAACTGTAGATGCGGAAGGCAACGTATATAGCGTTCATATTCCGATTCGTAATGTCGCTGAAAGTTATTGTGATTGCTTCGCACCAACACAATGTGAGCATATGCTCGCTGTATTACTATCTGCAGCGTCTAGTTTCGGGCAAGTAGGAGATGTATTAACTTTATTTAAAAATAATACGAAACCTTCCCTTCCTCCTATTCGAACTGCAAGACAAGTATTGCAATCATCAGCTTTTGAAGAAACGGATTATAAAAGTTGGGAATCGTATTTTGAAAAAGAATATGAATCATTTAAAAAAGAACAAGCTCGCCTTACTTATAAACAAATGTATTTTCTTATGAGTATCTTTACAGATTTCTATACGAAACTTGAGCGGAAAGCTCCGCGCGTCATCGCCATACATGAATTATTCAGGTTACATGCAGCACTTTACTGCTTTCAAAAATTATTAGAAGAAATTCAGGCATTCGAAGCAAACAAAACGTATTCTTATCACCAACCTGTTAATGTCGTTCGCCTATTTGTAGATAAAGTGGAATCCATCGTTCGGGACTTACAATCAGAAGCGATTCCTTCAGAATCTGAAATAATTTTGCAAGAAACAGCTCGTCTTGTTCATGAAGTATTCTTCTCTACCGACGCTTATACGCAAGAGCGATTTTTCATTTATCGCCACATATGGAGTGAACTTTTAAACAATAAAGAGAAAATGCAAGAGGAAGAAAAACGAATCGATACGAAAATTAATCCACTATCTAAAGCATTAGCGTCTTCTCACCTTCTCTTTTTAAATGAAGAAGATCTACTAGCGATGGACTTACTAAAGAAACAACCTGCTTCTGTTGTGAGTCTATACTTCTATTGGTTAGAAGAACTATTAAGTGCCATGCAGTGGGATCGTGCGAAAAACTGGCTTTCCTTTACGTATAAACAAGTAAAGAAAACGATCCAAGATCACGAAAATACGATTTTTATAAAAGATATCGTTCGGCTATTTGTAATCATGTATGAAACATATGCAACACATACAAATGAACAAGCTGGTTTTGAAATGATCTTGCAGGAACTATTACCGTATAGTTTCACAAACTATGAACAGTACGTACTCGCGAAAAAACAGTATCACACATGGGCAGAGCTTCATCTCTTATATGGGTTTGAAGCAATTGAACTGTTAAAAGAACCACTGAAAGATATTGAAAAAGAAGCGCCAGAAGCAGCACTTCCTCTTTATCACCTTGCTGCTGTAGAAGCAATTGAAGAACGAAATCGTAAATCATATAGACGCGCAGTTCGTTACTTAAAGAAATTACGTACATTATATAAACGATTAAAACGCACCGATGAATGGGATGCTTTCATTATTCACATCGCCAATCTCCATTCACGTCTGCGTGCACTACAAGAGGAATTACGGAAAGGAAAATTAATCGATGATCAATCAAACTGAAGTAACAATTAGGCTCCAGCATGTTAGTCAAGGTTGGTTCCTTTGGGGAGAAGATGACAGCGGTACTCCATTATCCGTAACAAGTTGGAAACGAAATGCATTCACATGGCACTCCACTTCTTTCTACGGTACGTTTCTAAAAGAAGCAACCTTCGAAGGAAAACAAGGTGTGCTACTAACAAATGCACAAGCCTTTGAATACATTGCAAACAAACCGATGAATTCCTTTGCACATATTCAACTGAACGGCCCTATTACAGCACTTACAAAAGATGCAAATGAATTATGGGATGCCTTTACGAGTGGTAGCTTCGTACCCGATATGGAGCACTGGCCCAAACAACCATCTTGGAAAGTTCAAAATACGCCAATTGAAGATGACACATTAGCATCTCTTTTCTCAGCAGCAGTTAATGAAAGCATATTACAAGACAATCGCTCAAATGACGGCTGGGAAGATGCTAAAAGACTATATGAACATTACGACTTTACGAAAAGACAATTGGAAACAGCACTACATGAAGAAGATTGGCTTCGAAAAATTGGTTATATTGAAGATGATCTTCCGTTTACAATCGGACTAAGACTGCAAGAACCACAAGAAGAATTTGAAATGTGGAAACTTGAAACAATCGTGACACCAAAGCGCGGGGCGCATCGCATATATGTATATGAAAACATCGATTCCTTACCGAAAAGATGGCACGATTACGAAGAACGGATTACAGAAACACAAGAAGGTTTTAGTAAGCTCATACCGTGGTTAAAAGAAGGAGATACATTCCGAAATGAGCTCTTTGAAACAGAAGCTTGGAACTTCTTAACAGAAGCAAGCAATGAATTACTTGCAGCCGGCATTACAATTTTACTACCATCATGGTGGCAAAATTTAAAAGCAACAAAACCGAAATTACGTGTTCAACTGAAGCAAAATACAGTACAAACACAATCGTTCTTCGGTATGAATACGCTCGTTAATTTTGACTGGCGCATTTCTACGAATGGCATTGACTTATCAGAAAGCGAATTTTTCGAACTCGTTGAACAAAACAAACGTCTATTTAATATAAACGGTCAATGGATGCGACTAGATCCAGCCTTTATCGAAGAAGTAAGGAAACTCATGAACCGTGCCGATAAATACGGACTAGAGATGAAAGATGTCCTGCAGCAACATTTATCAAATACGGCTGAAACAGAAATTGTAGAAGATGATAGTCCGTTTACTGATATTAAAATCGAACTAGATGGATATTATGAGGAACTATTCCAAAAGCTACTTCATATTGGAGATATTCCAAAAGTAGATGTCCCTGCTTCACTAAACGCAACACTTCGTCCGTATCAACAACACGGCATTGAATGGTTGTTATATTTACGAAAGCTTGGATTTGGAGCATTGCTAGCTGACGATATGGGACTCGGGAAAAGTATTCAAACAATCTCTTACTTACTATATATAAAAGAAAATAATCTCAAAACAGGCCCTGCATTAATCGTAGCGCCGACATCTGTTCTTGGAAATTGGCAAAAAGAATTTGAGCGTTTCGCACCGAATTTACGTGTTCAATTACATTACGGAAGTAATAGAGATAAGGGCAATTCTTTTGAAGATTTCCTTCAATCAGCAGATGTTGTATTAACATCTTATGCATTGGCTCAACTCGATGAGGAAGAACTAACTTCATTATGCTGGGATGCTGTTATTTTGGATGAAGCACAAAATATTAAGAACCCACATACGAAACAGTCCAAAGCAGTACGAAACTTACAAGCAAATCACAAAATCGCTTTAACTGGTACGCCGATGGAAAATCGCCTCGCTGAACTTTGGTCCATTTTCGACTTTATTAATCATGGATATCTTGGAAGCTTAGGGCAATTCCAACGTCGCTTCGTCACACCGATTGAAAAAGATCGTGATGAAGGAAAAATTCAGCAAGTTCAACGGTTTATCTCACCATTTTTACTGCGCCGAACGAAGAAAGATCAAACGGTCGCATTAAATTTACCAGATAAACAAGAACAAAAAGCTTACTGTCCTCTTACCGGTGAACAAGCTTCCTTATATGAACAACTTGTTCAAGATACACTGCAAAATGTCGAAGGATTAAGTGGAATTGAAAGACGCGGCTTTATATTACTTATGCTGAACAAGCTAAAACAAATTTGTAATCATCCAGCTCTTTATTTAAAAGAAGAAGAGCCACAAAATGTCGTTGAACGCTCTATGAAAACAAAAACGTTAATGGAGCTCATCGAAAATATAAAAGATCAAAATGAAAGTTGCCTAATCTTCACTCAATACATCGGCATGGGGAACATGCTAAAACGTGTGCTAGAAAAAAAATTCGGCCAGCGTGTCCTCTTCTTAAACGGTAGTGTGCCGAAAAAAGATCGCGACAAGATGATTGAGGAGTTCCAAAACGGAACGTATGACATTTTCATCTTATCCTTAAAAGCTGGCGGAACAGGATTAAACTTAACCGCTGCCAACCATGTCATTCACTACGACCGTTGGTGGAATCCAGCTGTGGAAAATCAAGCAACAGACCGCGCATATCGCATTGGTCAAAAACGATTTGTTCATGTTCACAAACTTATTACAACAGGAACATTAGAAGAAAAAATTGATGAAATGCTAGAAAGAAAACAATCTCTAAACAATGCGGTCATCACAAGCGATAGCTGGATGACTGAACTATCAACAGACGAACTAAAAGAATTACTTGGTGTATAAAGTGAAACTTGAATCAAGCCAGTTAAGTGGAGTTTTACTACTCGCAAAAAAAGGCGCTAATCTCAAATGAGATTAGCGCTTTTTTCTATTCCAAAACCAATTACTTATTATAATTCCCGTTAATCCGCCGCACGTATCAAGCAATGAATCTTGCCACATTGGTGTGCGGTCTCCCGTATACCATTGGTGAATTTCATCAAATGTTGCATAACCCGCAACGAAAAGAAGGGCATATATAAAACATCTTTTCCTCGAATGACCTGATCGATGAAAAGCGTAATAAATCAATGAACCTAGCATAAAGAACACCATAAAATGAGCACCTTTACGAAGGAAAAACTCAATAAATCCGCCTACACCTTTATTCGCAATACTAACAGGGGTTCCTCCACCATAATCAATAGATACCCATGAAAAATGCTCTTTCACAAATTCAACATTTACATATTGTTCAATATCTGAACGCATATCCTGCTTTTTATATGGTTGTGCCGAAGAATAGAAAATCAGCCCCATCCATAGTAATACAGGAATCCAAAATAACCATTTACGATTCATTATCCAGAATTCTCCTCTCTTAATCTTTTAAGGGTACCAAAAAAAAGAAAAAATTTCACGCCAAAACATGACATTCATGCCCTATTTATAAAGTGAAAGGAGGTGATACAGATGGCAATTGAAACAATCGTAATGGATTTAACTTTACGTCTTGTCTTAAACAACGGATTAGATAAGAACGGCAAAACAGTTTTCAAGAGCAAACAATTTAAACGTGTTAAAACAAATGCGAGCTTAGATCAAGTACACAACGTAGCTCATGCTCTAGCTTCCTTACAAGCATCACCACTTCACGCTGTACAACTTGTAAGCACATCAGATCTTTCTAAACTATAAAGTAAAACTCGGATCAGTGGGGATTTTATTCATCCCCGCTGAGTATTAGACCGCAATTTAACCGGCAGACCCAAATCCCATAAATAGCTTGATAAATACAAAGGAGGGAATAACACATGCAAGTACTAGAGTTGATTTTCGCAAAAGAAGATGGAAAAACAGTCGTTTTTTCTATCGATACGCCCATCACACCAATCGATGCACAAGTCGTAAATCAAGTAATGGATACAATCCTCGCCTCATCTGTATTTTCATCCATTGATGAAAATACACGAAAAAAGGGAGCTCGCCTTGTAGAAAAAAATGTATCTGAAGTTCCAATTACTCTATAAAATGAAAAAGACGAATCTGCATCATTTTGCAGATTCGTCTTTTTTCTTCGGCATTTCAATCGGAATAAAAATCTTTGAGAAACCGACGCATACGTACTTATAATGTTCTTCACCTATATCAAACTCAGTCGTATATGTTGAGAAGAATATATAATCATTTCGCTTCGTATAATGATCAATTAATAACCCAACTTGTGGCTCAACATACTTTTTCGCTAACTTTTTACCGGCCGATGCCAAGTCGCCAAGGAGACCCTCTTCATTCTCTTTTTGAACTTCATCTAGCTTCTTACTCACATCATTACGCTTCATAAACTGCTTCGCTGCCCATTCTGTATATTCGCCCTTACTCGGATTACTGTTTGCTAAATATACTAGGAGAACGACAACTAAAGCCATAATAATATACTTTTTCTTCATACTATATCACCGCCTACTCTTTTCTATTTTCATATATATGTACAAGCGATGCAAATTAGAAAGACTATCACCTATTGATTGTAAACGAATAGCCAAAATTTACAATACAAAACAAAATATTAACACCGAGTTTACTTATTCCGTATATAATTATATTCGAAATATTAATTTCATAAGGGAGGACTTAAAATCATGAATGATGAAAATAACATTATTATTTCTAGTTCTACTATGATGCTTGTTCCATACAATCACCCTTATTATCGTACAAAACTTATCGACAGTAGCGGAAATGATCTTCGTTCCTGCCAAACCGCATTACAACTCATCAAAAAATCTTGCTTAACCCATATTCACTCTACTTATCAAGGTAGACGTAATGCAGTCCAAACAAATTTTAGATTCAAACAAAACGTTCCAATTCCAATTAATCATCGGGAATACATTTGTACTTTTCCAACAGAATCTCCTTCATCTCCAAACTGTATATGGCTATTTTATAACCACATACACGATATAGACTTTTGCCAAAAGATTAAAAAGGCTAAAATACATTTTTCAAATGGCACTACAACAACAATATCTATCAGTCCCCATAAATTGCAGCAACAATTATTAAAAGCTGGATACATACTATCTCGTATGAACATGCAAGATTCACTACAATTTAAAAACCCCTTGTTACATTTACTACATTAAACTAACAAATAGAATGGAAAGCAACATCTCTTGCCTTCCATTCTTATATTAATATTTATCCTCTTACACTATCTCGCATTTTCTCAAGTGCTTGCCGATACATCCATCTTACTTGATAATATGTCATTTCCGTCTCTAAAGCGATTTCTCCCATCGTCTTCCCTACAAAAAAACGTTCAAAAATAATATACTTCTCCTTCTCATCTAACACGCTCATAAAATCCTTCACTCTTATTTCAACATCCTCAAAATGAAAGATATCCTCATACTCTCCTACACATACACATCTCTCCTGCACTGCGAACTCTTTCTTCAATCTCTCTAATATATAACCTCGCACCGTTACAACTGCATATGCAGGGAAATACCCCTTCTTTTCATCAAATCTTTCATACGCATGCCAAAGACCTATTAAACCACATTGATAATACTCTTCATAATCTTTACGAATACCTAATTTCTTTATTTGATTTACAATCATCCCTTCATACAAAACAACTGCCTCTTTAAAAGTCGCTGGCTTCACACAGTACCCGTTTCTAAAAGGTATACCTTTCTAGTATTCCGCGGTACCTTCACAATATAAAAATAAAGAAAAGATTTCACTGTGAGTAATTTCAAATACTACCGACGGAATTTGAAATTACACTATGTAGAATTTGAAATCCTGTTGGTGGTATTTGAAATAGGGGTAAAAATAAAAAAGGTGACTCCAAAGAGTCACCTTTTTAAAATAATATGTTATGCACCAAAGCCGCTTACTAAACCTCTTACAACGCCGAATGCAATTGTTAGGATAAAGAAGATTACAATTAAAATCGTAGCTTGTTTCTTACTTAAACCAGCTACAATGTGTAAGCCTAGTCCTGTTAGAATGAGGCTCCAAATATTAAAAATTTCAATTGAAGAGGCAATTCCATGTGCTACTGTCCCTTGTTCAAATAAAGGAGCTAAACTTGTATAAACATCAGTGCCATTTCCATCAAAAATAAAGCCTAATCCTGCATTTAACAATCCGCCGATATAATAAACAAGATTAGCATATAAGTAAATCGATAGTATTTTCATGTACGGTGTATCATTGCTCATAAACATCATAATAATTTTATAAAAACCTGCCGCAATAAAGAGACCTATAGGTGTTCCTAATAGCCCAACAAGTGCGCCTCCACCAAGGGTAAATCCTTTTACCATTGCCCCTGCTTCACCATTTAATTCTTTTGCCAATTCTGGAGTACTAATTAATGTTAAGTAAGACACTGCTGTTGCTATAATCGTTCCTAATATAACAAATAAGAAAAATACTCCCCAAACCGGACTTTTCGTCTTCATTCTCTCAAATTGCTCACCTGGAGAAGTAATCATTCCTAATAATGATGGCTTCTTCGCACCTACATCTTGCGTATTAATATTTGCTTCCATTATAACGCCTCCTTCTATTTATATAACCCGTTCTAACGGGCGGTTCACTTCCTCATATAGAGGCTACGAACCGCCCATTAGAACGGTAATGTGTAGTTCTACTACACTATTAATTACTCATAACGCAACGCTTCAATTGGATCTAATTTCGCAGCTTTGTTTGCTGGAATTAATCCAAAAATAATACCGAGTGTCATCGAGAACAGTACGCCTCCAACGACAACTTCCCATGAAACAAGTGGTGGCCATTTTGCAAATGTAGAAACGATATATGCTCCGCCATACCCAAGGCCAATTCCGATCAAACCACCTAGAAGTGTTAACATAACTGCTTCAATTAAAAACTGTAATAAAATTTTACTACGCGTTGCTCCAAGCGCTTTACGTATCCCAATTTCGCGCGTACGCTCCGTTACAGATACGAGCATGATATTCATAACACCAATACCACCAACGACTAATGAAATACCAGCGATACCACCGATAATCATCGTCATGATGCTAGTTACTTTAGAAACATTTTCTTGGAGTTCTTTTAAATTCACCAGTTCATATTTACCTGGGATTTCACTTGGCTTACGACTATTTAATACATCAACAGCTCGTTTCCCTGCTGCTTCTAAATTGTCTACATTTTTAGCTTGAATTGCGATATTTTGAATATCATCTGTCCCGTATAAAACAGGCCATAACGTAAGAGGAATTAACGCTTCTTCCATTTCAAATCCCATAAATTCATTATCTGATGTATACACACCAATAATTTGCATTGGCTGTCCCTTCATCTCAATAATTTGTCCAACTGGGTTTACGTCCTTAAATAACGTTTCCTCTGTTTTTGTGCTAATCATCACAACGTTATTCGCGTGAGAAATATCTGATTCATTTAAGGAGCGGCCCTTTACAACCTTTACTTTATTAACCGCAAAATATTCATTATCAAGTCCAATAACATTCAGCCTTGCTTTTTTATCATTTACATCAAGTGTCTCTGTTGTCGAATTTGTTGTAATAACGTGTGAAACATCTTTTACTTGTTTTACTTCCAAAATATCCTCTTCCGTTAACTTCGGTATTTCAAATCCACCTATAGCAAATTCATCATTAATATCTGCTTTAAATTGAATTGGCATAAGGTTATTACCACCAGAACCTGCGAATTTCGATTTCAACATCGCTTCCCCGCCTTGCCCAATTGCAACGACAGTAATAATCGAACCTACCCCGATAATAATACCGAGCATCGTAAGAGCTGAACGTAGTTTATGAGCTAAAATAGAAGATAAGGCAATTTTTATACTATCTAGTAAACTCATACCGCACACCTTCTATCTTCTGTAACTTTCCCGTCTCGCAGTACAATGCGGCGGGAAGAATACGCTGCCACTTCCTCTTCATGCGTAACCATAACAATTGTCGTACCTTCTGCATTAAGCTTCGTGAAAATATTCATAACTTGCTCACCAGACTTCGTATCAAGTGCACCAGTCGGTTCATCGGCCATAATGAACGTTGGATTATTCGCAATCGCTCTTGCAATCGCTACACGCTGCTTCTGTCCACCTGATAACTCATTTGGTAAATGATGCACGCGATCTGCCAATCCAACTTTACCTAACGCCTCCAAAGCACGCTTGCGACGCTCCGCTTTCTTCACGCCACCATATACGAGCGGAAGCTCAACATTTTCCACTGCGGAAAGACGAGGTAGTAAATTAAAATGCTGGAATACAAAGCCAATATATTCATTACGAATTAAAGCAAGCTTTGACTCGTCTGCTGTTAAGATATTCACGTCATTCAGCATATATTCGCCTTCTGTTGGACGATCTAAACAACCGATAATATTCATAAGCGTCGACTTACCAGAACCAGACGGCCCCATAATCGAAACGAACTCACCGCTCTGAATTGTTAAACTAATACCATGCAAAATCGGCACCGCCAATTTTCCTTGATAATACGTTTTAGCAATATTATTTAACGTAATCATTTCTCTTTCACTTCCATTCCGTCATACACATCGTCGGAAGGATTTTTAACCACCTTTTGCCCCACTGTTACGCCTTCTACAACCTCTGTCCAATCTCCATCAGTAGAACCTTTTTTCACATTTTGTTTACGAAGCTTCCCTTTATCCTCAACATAAACAAATGCATCATCGCCTTTTGCTACAATGCTTTTACTTGGGACAGCAATCATCTTCTTATTCTCTAAGTTTACTTGCAGAGAAACGTGATAACCTGGAGATAAACCATCTTGACTATCAAGGCTAGCTTTATATGTATATTGGGACATATTTTGAGTTGCTTCACCCATGCCGCCAGCTTGCGCCATCTCTGCACTTGTTGGGAACTCACTTACCTCTGTAATCTTACCTGTCCACTTCTTCTTATTATTTGCTTTCGCAGTTACAGTGAATGTTTGATCTTTTTGAATTTGTGACTTTTGAAGCTCAGTTAACGTACCTTGAACTTGGAATGGATCTTTAGAAGCTACTTGTAAAAACGCTTTTCCTTGACCACCTAACGCTTGAGATGAACTTTGTGCCGCATCTTTATCTAACTTTTGAACAACACCAGCAAAATTGCTATAAATCGTAAGTTCTTTCTGCTTCTTACTTAACTCTTCTTTCTGCAACTTTCCTTTTTCTTTCTCAAGGTCAATTGTTTTTTGTCCTATCTCTAACTCGTTTACTTGCTCGTCCATCGGATCTGTTACTTCTTTCCCAGCTCCGCTATCTTTCGCCTTCTTAATTTCTTTCTTCAACGAATCAATCTTCTTTTTCCCTTGATCATAACGCATATCCGCCATCTTCTGATCAAGCTCAGCTTGCTTCATTTGAAGGTTAATCTCTTCATTATCATAAGAGAATAACTTCGTGCCTTTCTCTACCTCTTGCCCTTCTTTTACCTCAATATCTTTCACTTTCCCTTTGGCCGGATCTGCATAGAAGCTTTCAATATTACCAGGCTTCACCTGACCAGAAATTAACTTCGTATTATTCAGCTTACGCTCTGTCACTTTCTCAAAACTTACAGCATCAGCATTTGTTGATGCACCCTTCTTCTTACCTTGCATAACAAAAATATTAATTGCCGCTACAATAACAATTAGTGCAATAACCCCAATAATAATCCATTTCTTCTTCTTGTTTGGAGTACGAACCGTATTTGGTAACATATTACCGCTCCTTTTTTATAACTTAATAGTTTAATATAAAAATTGTATAAAACTTTCTGAAAACAAAATACATATTATTACAATCTTTTTACAAAGTTTTACACATCCATTTATATTGTAACAAAAATTCCAATGATTAGAAATATGACATTATATCTTTTAAGATAGATTTAAGGAAAGGAAAAAGAGCAATTTTAATTGAATGAAAGCCATTCTTTATTAACAAACTTCTTGCCAAAATGAATCATTAAAATCATTTTCCTAATTGCACCATCGCTATTTTGTCATATATATTTGACATTTCATCTATTCAATTATAAAATGTCACATATAAATGACATTTTGGTGCATGAGATCTACAACTATTAATGGGAGGTTTATATTTGAATAACGTTAAACAATATCGAAAATCTGAAGGTCTATCACAGCTAGAATTAGCTAAAAAAGTTAACGTAGCGAGACAGACAATAAACTTAATTGAAAACAATAAATATAATCCCTCTTTAGCCTTATGTATCGAATTAGCAAAAGCACTAAAAACAGATTTAAACAGTCTATTTTGGGAGGGAGATTAAATGATGAAAATTGAATGGAAAGAAAGAGTCTATAATAGTTTTGTCGGAACAATGAGTGAGAGAGATGAATATCAAAAACAAGAAATCAATAAAGAGTTATCTGTAGCTGGAATTGGCTTGTGGTGGTTAAATATGTTGGTAATGCTTATTATGTTACTTGTTGATACTATGAACCACACAATATCTATAGGAACTATATTTATTTTTCTATCTAATATGATTTACGCTAACTATTTAGCCTTTAAATTCAAGAAAAAAGGTTTAAGTGATACTGAATGTGCAACAAAAGAAGAATATTTACAACACAAGAAAAAATTAAGAAAAGCTGGCTTAAAAGCAGGTGTGCTTTGGGGCTTTCAAATGTTTGTTTTTATGAATTATATCCTTCCCTATGTAGGCTCAGAAGAAATCTCTATTTCTTTATTTAAGGTTGTAATTTTCATCTGTGGCGGTGGATTTTTCGGTCTAACTATGTACGTGATTGGTTTATTAAATCTAAAAAAATTATATTAAGTAACAAAAACCTTTTACACATTAAACTCCAATTTTACATACTGTTTGTTTTTTCTAAATAAAAATATAAAAGCTATCCAATATAACAATTGGATAGCTTTTTCAAATAAAATATTATACTACTTTAGAAGATTTTCTCTCATGTCCCATTTGAACAATCAGTAAGAATATTGTTGATAAAATACCGCCTGCTAACAGTAACATGAAGCAACCATCCCAGCCAGAACGATCAACAATAATACCAATTGCTGCGTTAGCTACGAAACTACCTCCAACATAACCGAACAGACCACACATACCAACTGTTGTACCTACTGCAAACTTCGGTACTAATTCCATTGCACTTAAGCCGATTAAGAACTGTGGTACATAAATTAAACAGCCAATTACAGAAACTGCAATACTTACAACAAGTATACTAGTTGCTTGCCAATATACAATCGTACCAACAACAACTCCAGCCATACTCATAACACATAATGGCATACGTTTTCCTTTGAATAATTTATCACTTAAAAAACCGACAATTAAAGAACTTGGAATCGCTGCTGCTTCAAATATTGAATATGCTGCATGTGCTTCTGTTTTCGTAAAACCTTTAACTGTTGTTAAGTAAATCGGTACCCAGTTAATAACACCGAAACGAATTAAATAAACAAATGCATTTGCAATACATAAGAACCAAACAAATTTATTTTTCACTACATACTTCATTAAAATTTCTTTTGGAGACATCTTGTTAGCATTATCTGCTTTTTCAAGATTTTCATAGTCATTACGATACTCATCAATTGGCGGAAGACCTTCAGATTCTGGCGTATCTTTCGCATTAATCCAAACAAGAACTGCAATTACCATTGCGATAATCGCTGGGAAAATAAATACGCCACCTTGCCAATGACTTTCACCGAAGATACCTACACCAATTCCAATGAATGGTGGAACAAGTAATCCACCAACGTTATGTGAAATATTCCAAAGACCTGTTTTCGTCCCACGTTCTTTCTTTGAAAACCATTTCGTCATAACAATACTACAAGGTGGTGCTCCCATACCTTGTACAATACCGTTTAGAACAAGTAATGTTAAAATCATCCCAAAGGAAGATGCATAACCGAAACAAATATTAACAAGCCCAGATAAAAATAAACCTACTGCAATAAATCGTTGAGCAAATGCCTTATCCGATAAATTACCCATAAAGAATTTACTAAGTCCGTAAACAACAGCCATTACTGCACCTAATAATCCGATTTGTGTAGTGCTAAATCCGAACTCGTCTACTAAATACGTAGTAGATAAATTAAAGTTACTACGAACTAAATAATACGCAGCATATCCAACTGAAATCCCGATTAACACACGAATACGTAGTAATCGATATACACGATCGATCATATCCGCTGGCAATCTTTCAATTGCAGGTGCTGGCTTAAGCCATTTAAACATATATTTTCGTCTCCTTTTCTCACTTCAGAGAGAGACGCTGTCTATTCCATATCTCGATTATTCCGCTATTTGATATATTTTGGTTCGTCCTTCTAACCGGCTGTCCTTCTATTTCTTTCTCATTCTTCGCAAACATCGTTGGTACGCCAAACGACACCTTTTCTAAAATATGCCCCGCTTCTTCTGATAAACAATAATCAATAAATAAATCCGCAATAATACCACTCGGTGCACGTTTTAGTTTCGAAATCGCATTAACAGATAACCCTGTTTGCTCAGGTTCGTTACTTAAAATCGGAAAGCCTTGTTTTTGAAGCATTCTCTGATCTCCCATAAAGTTGATACCTATCATATATTCACCGCTCGCAACAAGTTCTGCTGGGATGTAACCATTCACTGTTACTTCTCCAACTTGTTCCGCCAGATTCTTCACATATTCCTTCGCTTCCTCTTCACCTAACGTATCAATAAGTGATTGGAAAAACGTATATGCTGTACCTGAAACATTTGGATCGGGCATGACAATCTTTCCTTTATATACTGGATTCAATAAATCTTTCCATCTTAACGGATACGAGAGACCGAGCGGCGCTATTTCCTCATTCCACCGCTCTTTATTAATCGCAATTGCCAGCTTCTCCACTTCATAACCGTACCAATAACCATCTTTATCTTTAACAGTTTTTGAAATACGATTTGCATGTTGGCTTATCACTGGAATAGAAAGATTTTTTTGCTTCATCATTTGATGCGCATCTACTGTACCGCCAATAATAATATCCGCCTTCGGATTTCCAGCTTCTTCTTCCACTCTACGAAGAAGTTCTTCTGTTGAAAGACGAATAAATTCATAGGTACATCCGCGCGGCTTACAAAATGATGAAAGTAACGCTTCACCAACTTCCTCACGAGCCGCTACATACGCAACAATATGACGATCATCCAAAATAGGGAGACCATTTTTACTATATTTAATAGAGGTTGTATCTCGAGAGCAACTAGACATCGCTCCTCCAATTACTAGCAAAAAGAAGAAAAAGGCTATCTTTCTCATGACACATTCTCCTTTACGAATAACTCTGCTAGAGAGCCTTTCATATACATGACATTTCCGTTATTATCACCGAGATATTGCACAACAAAGTACGATGGATACACAGAAATCGTAAGAATATCTTCACGATCATTCTTTACACGCTTACCTGTTTTATAAGCTGTAATATAAGCAATCGGTTCATTCTGCGATTGTAATAACTTCTGAATTTCTCCGTAATCTGTAATTTGCTTTGCGTATCGAATAGAATCAAGTATGTGCGTAAGATTGATAGTACGTACCACATCGCCTTGACGTACTACGACATCCTTTGCTGAAGCAAAGAAATCACTAATACGCTCTGGTGTGTAATACAGGCTTAATAAATACGTTTGAAGTGCTGAAATCATCGGATCCATGCCATTCTTTCCGTATACATTTTCCCCATACTGGAACAAGTCACCTACTGCAAAAGTACGCTTATGTCCATTCAAGTACGTTACTTCTCCAGTAAATACTTGTTCTTGGCTCTTAACGCCCTCAGGCTCTATTCGAATTCGGTCAAAGAATGAAACAATCGTATGCAAACGAACTTCATCCGTTACAACAATTTCTCCCCACTTTTCATGTCTTACTTTCACTTCAATTGGAAGAGATTCATTCACCCTTTGTAAAACGGCTTGTTTATCATTTACAATGTTAATTCGATTATAGATTTGCTTCTCCATAACATAAAACAAAACAAGAGAAACAATCATACAAATGACAAACATAAGAATTTGAAATGATAGCCTTTTCATTTCTGCCTACCTCCAAGATAAAAAAACGTTGTTTCGAAAATACCGCATAATTGTTTCATAAATGTATCATTTAACCGCTTTCAAGTTTTTTATGTCTTCCATCCTTCTCGGAAGCAAAAATGTAATGAATATTGTAGTACCTATTTCTTCTCTACTCTCAATCCGCATGCTTCCGCCCTGTTTATTCATAATCTCCTGACAAATATAAAAACCATAACCATTCCCGTAACTAGAAGGAAGTGCCTTTCCTTTCGGAGACTCATTCCACTCTGCAAGCACCACTTCATCTATACCGATCCCATCATCATGAACAAAAACCTTCGCCTCCTGCTCATTTACAATTACATTCATACGAATGTGCGAAGCATCACTATACTTAATTGCATTATCAAGCACATTTAAGAAAATTTGCTTCGTCTTATCAAAATCTGCAACAACATGTACATCCGTTAACTCATTTATCACTTCAATTTCAAACTGATTTAGACGAGGTTTCACAATTGAAACTGCTTCTTCTGCCAATTCCTTTATATTCACAACTGTAGGTGACACTTCAAACGTACTCGTCCCATATTTCGAAGACTTAAGCAGTTCCTCTACAAGTGATAATAAACGCTCACTTTCCACCGCCACATAACGAAGACTTTCCTGTACATCTTCTTTCGATTGTAACTTCGGAATTAAATCAACATAACCGATAATTGCCGTTAGCGGTGTTTTTAGCTCATGCGTAATGCGGTCTAGGAAATCTTTCTGCTTCTCTTTCTCCTCCTGCAATTGCTTAATATGCAGTTCAATTCCATCGGCCATCGCGTTAAAAGATGCGGAAAGCTGAGCGATTTCCACGTACTCATTTAACTCAATCTTACTCTTATAATCACCATTCGCGAGCCGCTGTGCCATTTGTCTCAACTGATCAATTGGTTTATGAAGAGACTTCGCCAAACGAATCGCAAAGAAAATACCGGTAGCTACTAGGCAAAGAGACGTCATTAAGAACGTCCAGCTCACATTTGTTAAAACTTCCTTCTCACCCGTTAACTCATTTATAAAACGAATACTTCCAATGACATCGTTTCCATAATAAACCGGGCTTGAAAACAAAAGAATAGGAGCGGGATCCGCCTCCTCAAAAACATAAGACTTCTTTCCCTTCAAGGAACTCTCAATGTCGATGTTACGGTGAAGCAATGCTCCTTTTTGTGTATCTGCAACAACATCGCCATTCTTCCCGATCATCTGTACACGGACATCCATACGCTTCGCTAAATACGACGCAATTAAAAGTGAGTTAGGACCAAGCGTATCCACTTCTGCTTCCTTCTCTAAATAATTCATCGTGTAAATTTGTGCTTCTACACTTAACTTTTCTAAAGAATCTGCTGCGTTATGATACATATTCTTTTCTAACGTAATATAAACAACTGCATATAAAAGAACAAAAATCGGAATTAACAGCCCAACTATTCCGAACACCATATTTCGCTTTAAAGACATACCATCACCACTTAACAATCCAGTTTATAGCCAACGCCATAAATTGTCTTAATATATTCTCCGCTCGTCCCAAGCTTCTTGCGAAGTCTCTGCACCATAATATCAACTGCTCTCGTATTTCCGATATACTCAAATCCCCATACTTTCTCAAGCAACTCATCCCTCATAAACACACGCTGCGGATTTGAAACAAATAACTGACATAAATTAAACTCTCGGTACGTTAACTGAATCTCTTGTCCACTCACATGTACCTTTCTTTCCTTAGGACAAATCACGATCTCTCCAGCCTCAATTACTTCATGACTTACAGCGGCCTCCGTCTTCTTTACACGCCGCGCCATATTCTTAACCCGAAGAATAAGCTCCGCATAATTAAACGGCTTCGTCACATAATCATCCGCACCAAGCTGCAAGCCAAGCAACTTATCATTCATCTGACTCTTTGCCGTTAACATAAGCACCGGAATATCCCTATCCCTCTCACGGAACAAACGAAGCAACTCATACCCATCCGTATCCGGAAGCATAACATCCAAAATCAATACATCCGGCCCTTCATTCCATCTCTCTAAAGCTTCTCTCCCATCAGCCGCTGCCAATACTTCATAACCTTCCATCTCCAACTGCATCCGAATCAAATTACGAATACTCGATTCATCATCAACCACAAGTATTTTCATCATTCTCCTCCTTCCACCACGTATTATAGTACAGTTTAGTATAGCAAAAATCCTATAAAAAAAGAGAGGGTATTGTCGAACATATTTTGTCGACGATACCCTCTCTTTCACTTATTATATTTATTTAGCATATCCATTCGGTTGCTTTTGATGCCAATTCCAAGCATGTTCAATGATTGTCTTAACATTTACATACTTAGGATCCCATCCTAGCTTCTCTTTCGCTTTCTTAGAAGAAGCAACTAAACGTGCTGGATCGCCCGCACGGCGCGGTGCTACCTCAGCAGGAATTTCATGATTTGTAACTTCGCGAACTGCATCAACGATTTCTTTTACACTGAAACCATTACCATTTCCTAAGTTATAGAAATCACTCTCTCCGCCGTTCTGCAAGTCTTTAAGCCCTAAGAAATGAGCCGCTACTAAATCTTCAACATGAATATAATCACGGATACAAGTACCGTCTGGCGTATTATAATCATCACCAAACATCATAATCTTCTCACGTTGACCTAAAGCCACTTGCAGCACAAGAGGAATTAAATGTGTCTCTGGGCGATGATCTTCTCCAATAATACCACTTGGAGTTGCACCAGCCACATTAAAGTATCTAAAAATCTTATAACGTAAATTTGAAGCTTGGCTATACCAATGAAGCATCTTCTCGATTGCTAACTTCGTCTCTCCATACGTATTCGTTGGATTTGTCATCGTTTCCTCAGTAATAAGATCCACATCTACCTCACCATATGTTGCTGCAGTAGAAGAGAAAATAAACTTATCTACCTTAAACTCATCCATCACTTCTAACAAGCAAAGGGCACCATACACATTATTATTATAATATTGAAGGGGCTTCTCCATACTAACTCCAACTAAAGAATCAGCTGCAAAGTGCATAACCGCCTCAATATTTTCTTGTTTAAAAACATCCCTTAAAAAGGATTTATCACGAAGGTCGCCATTATAAAACTTCGCGCCTTCCATAATTGCATCTTCATGACCAGTTTGTAAGTTATCTACTACTACTACAGATAAACCTTCGTCTACTAATTTTTTCACAGCGTGAGAACCGATGTAGCCAGCTCCGCCACAGATTAAAATTGAATTCATTGTTTTCCTCCTACTATTTTCAGATATCTTAATTATAAAAGGAAAAGGTATACGGGAACTCGTACACCTTTTATCTCTCCTTTATTACTTAGCTACAAAATAATCAGTTACATGTTTCGCCCAAACATCATGTCCTTTTGCACTTGGGAAACCGAATTCTTCTTGTAGGTATGGTAAAATTGCTTTCGTTGAAGCATCCGGCCATGCTCCCCAATGATCAATATATGTATAATTATTTTGCGTCGCAAATTGTTTTAATGCTTCAATCGATTTCGGATAATTTTTCGCACCATAAACTGGATTTGATGGTTGAATCATAATCGTAGCACCTTTTGCACTAGTAGAAAGTGCTTGAACGAACTTCTGTGTATTCACAACAGAGTTCCCATTACCAGTTTTACCGTTATCAGTAATAAATGGTGGCTCAAATAAGATCACATCTGGATTATCTTTTGCAATCTCTTTATCACGTTTATTCGTAATTAACTCTTCTGTGCTTTCACCCTTATATTCCTTTACAGTCACATTCCATAAACCTTTACCATAAGCAGTTTCTAAATTAGCCGTTAGCTTAGCTGCCCAAGCACCTTTTTCAGATGAAGAAGCTTCATCACCAACAATAACAAGATTTACTGCCTTTTTATCCTCAGCAGCTTTCTTTAACTTCTCTTTCACTGCATCTGGCAAGTTCTTCGCGTATGCCTCATTAAAAGATGACTTTGCATCTTGTTTTTTCTCCTCTTTTTTCTCTTCTTTCTTTGCTCCGCTATCTTTTACTTCAGCTTTTGTTTTCGTTACTTCACTCGTTTGTCCTGTTGCATTTGCAATCTTCTTACTCCAGTACAATTTACCGCTCACAATCGAAGCTACAAACAATACAAAAATAACAAGGACAAGTACTGCTTTCTTATTCATCGATTCACCTCATCTATTAATCTCACAATATATAATACTAATATAAATCCATGCAAAAATAAACCCAACTCCTTCCAAAGGAGTTGGGTTATTACATATTACTTAGTCAATTCAAGATGCGCTCTTAACTTATTCGTTAAATCTTGTTTCGCTGCATCTGGAACATAGTAGTACCAAATACCATCAGCAGCTTTGTGGCCATCACCTGGAATTTGGATTTCTTCACTATTCTGCATGCAATCTTTATAATTCTTTTGAATATCAAACATTTGGTCTTGCGTTAAACTTGTTTTAACGTTTTTCTCAATTGCTTTTAATACATCCCCGTAACTTGCTAGAGAAGAAACTGTAGCACCCTGTTTAATTACTCCTTGAATTACTTGACGTTGGCGCATTTGACGTCCGAAATCACCACGTGGGTCAAGCTTTCTCATCCTAGAATAATGTAATGCCTTTCTACCATCTAAATGAATGTTTCCTTTTTCAAAATGAATTCCTTCATATGTGAAATCTAAATCATTATTTACATCTACACCACCAACAGCATCTACAATATCTTTAAATCCATCCATATTTACTTCAATATAATGATCAACTGGTACATTAAGAAAATTCTCTACTGTTTTTACAGCCATATCAATTCCGCCAAAAGCATAAGCATGATTAATTTTATCTTTTGTACCTTTTCCAACGATTTCTGTATAAGAATCACGTGGAATACTAACAATTTTCATAGATTTCGTCGTAGGATTTAATGTAAATAGCATTAATGAATCCGACCTTCCTTGGTCTTCACCACGTTGGTCTACCCCCATCATTAAAATAGATATTGGTTTTTGATCTGAAATATCTACCTTCTTTTCTCGTTTTTCAGATTTCTCACGATCTAATGGTTTATGAACAGCATCTAATGTATTAGAAACGTTAGAATAAACAGTATAAGCATATACTCCACCACCGACAATAAGAATTCCAATAATACCTAGAACCCAGAATAAAATTTTCTTTTTCATTTTTTAACCTTCTTTCGAAAATCGAAATCATTTCTCAAAAAACATAGTTACAATTATAGCCTAAATACATTCAAAATATCTATAGTCATCATAAATAATCAAATTCCTTTATGCATTCAATTGCAAGAATTCAAATTTTTATATACAATTCGTATAAAATATCTAATTTAATAAACATATTTTTAACCAACCATTTGCAATTAGTTCATTATACTCTTATGCTTGCTAAACTTCTTAGTTCATATAGATTATTAAAATTGTAATAAGAAATTTGTTTACTGCTTATATTCATACAATTACGTGTATCAAATATAATAGCCTTTCTTGCGTTATCAATAATGACTTGTTCATCTATTTTTTTAAACTCATTATGGTCTGTTAGTACTAAAATACATTCTGCATTTTTTACAGCATTCTCTAGACTATATAAATTAAAATGGACCTGATTTTCATGAACATGAGGATCATGTACAGCAACTTCATAACCCTGTTCTTTAAGTAAATCTACAATTGTCATAGCTGGACTTTCTCTGACATCATCGATATTACCTTTATATGTAATTCCTAAAACTGCAACTTTTGCATTTTTATCTGGAATAATTTTTGCTAATTGTTCTACAACAAATACAGGCATAGAATTATTTATAAAGCGCGCATTAGAAATTAATTGAGACTCTTCGGGTGCCTTTTCAATAATAAAATACGGGTCCACTGCTAAACAATGTCCTCCAACCCCTGGTCCTGGAAGATGTAAATTTACTCGAGGATGATGGTTAGCTAATTTAATAACTTCTAAAGCATTTACGCCAAGTTTTTCAGAGATTTTTGCTAATTCATTTGCTAATGCAATATTTACATCGCGGAATGTGTTTTCCATAAGCTTAGACATTTCTGCTGTTACAGCAGTAGTTTCAAGGATTTCTCCTTTTACAAAACAACCGTAAACTTCGGCTGCTTTTTGCGTAGATTTTTTATTAATCCCACCAACTATTCTTGTATTCTCTACTAATTCAATTAAAATACGTCCAGGTAACACACGTTCCGGACAATGTGCAAGGTAAATTTCTTCCCCTACTTTCCATCCCTGTTCCTCAATAATTGGAGCCACTATATCATCAATAGTTCTTGGTGGAATCGTAGATTCTACAATTACAATACTTTCCTTCTGTAAGAATGGTAAAATAGACTTAGTAGCTTCTACGACATAGTCTAAATTTGCAGTATGATCAGCATTGTGTGGTGTAGGAACAGCAATAATAAACACATCGGCTTTGGTTGGTTCTACACTAGCGCTCAATTTCCCCTTTTCTACTACATCTTTAACTAATTCTCCTAATCCAACCTCTTCAATATGAACTTTACCTTGATTAATCATTTCAATTGCAACAGGGTTTACATCTACCCCTATAACATCATATCCCGCTTTTGCAAAAATAGCTGAAGTTGGTAAACCAATGTAACCTAAACCTACTACACAAACTTTCTTATTCATTTTCACCAATCCTTATCTTTTTATTATTTAGCTCATATATTAAAATTATAATAAATATAAAATCATACAAACTTATACTTACTAGAACATTTCATATAAAAATACTATACTTTATTATTCTTTCAATTAATCAAATCCTATTATTACGTATTAATGATGATTAATTCTTTAATTATAAAGACTCATTGCACTACCTATAATTTTTTCATTTGGAATATAACTCTTCTATTGAAGATAGCATTTTTTCAATTGTAAAGGTTTCTTCAAATGTCCTAAGACTATTTTTAGATAGCTTGTCATATAATATAGGATCTTTTATAATTTCTAATATTTTTTGTGTTCCCTCTTCAGCATTATCTTTATCAAAAAGATAACCATTATAATTATCAAGCACTATTTCATTATTACCTACAACATCCGTCGCAATAATAGGTTTTTTATATGATAACGCCTCTATTAATGAGTAAGGCATACCTTCATATAAGGAGGTAGATAGGAATATATCAAAGCGATTTAATTCTATATCTGGATTCGAATGAAATCCTTTTAATTTAATAAATTTATCTAAATTATTTTTTTGAACATAATCGAAAACTTCTTTAAAATACTCTCCGTCCCCAATATACACAAACTCAACGTTTTGATTTTCCCTAATTACCTGTTCAGCTATACGAATAAATAACCATGGATTTTTTTGATAATCCATTCTCGCAATCGTTCCTACTATCAATTTCTCTTCACAATCTTTTAAAGGAAATTTACTATCTATAGCGGGAAATGAAATACCATTATATACTACCATTGACTTATTTAACGAAATGACTTTATGCTCCAAGGCAAATGTTTCTTCACCTTTTGAAACATGAAGAACTTTTGTTGTTAAGAAGCCTAATAGTTTTTCAATATTTTTATATGCAAATTTTTTCTTTAGGGATAAATTTGGGTTTTGAAATACATATGCATGTGGTGTATAGTATACCCTTTTTATCCCACATATTTTTGCCGCTATCCTGCCTATTGCACCTGCTTTAGAGCTATGACAATGAACAATTTGTGGCCTAATTTCTCTTAGTATTTTTATAATTGATTTTGTAGCTCTTATGTCATTCTTAATTGATAATTCCCTTACCATTTCTGTGACTTCATAAAAATAAAGCCCTTTTTTCATAAGCTTATTTTTTGCCGATAGAAATACATCATCTACCCGCTGAGTACCATGTACAACATGTACCTCATATTCATCTAAATCTAGATTGGAGAGTATGTCCACTAAATGTCTCCTAACTCCTCCACCTAACGCCTCACATATAAAAACAACCTTTTTCATTGCTCATGACCCCTTTTATCATTAGTTAGAAGATCTACTTAGTAAAGACTTAATACCAATAATTAGTTTATTAGGAGCTATTAGCAAGATAAAAGATTTTACTAATCCCATATAACTTTCTAAAACTAGGGGGTTAAAATATTTTTTTTGAATTTTAATTCTGCTATATAACTGTCTCTTTCGCCTACTTAATGAGATACTATTAGGATTAATTTCTTTACAAATGAGAACTTCATCTAAATTTGAAACCTCATACTTATTCATTATCCTAAAGAAAAATTCGTAATCTTCTGCTGCCGGAAAATCCGTATGATATACACCAATATCCTCAATAATCACTGTTCTAAACATAACAGATGGGTGTGGGAAACAACTATTAATATGCATCTTCTTTTTTATCTCTTCTGTTGAAAGCGGCACACGCTCTATAAACACTTCTTTACCATCCATATCTGTATGCCTTACGTTCGATCCTATCAACATATAATTTGGATTATCTAACATATATTGTTTCTGTTTATAAAATCGATTAGGTTCAATTGTATCTCCTGCATCTATCCTGGCAACAAATGTATAGCCATTATCACAAATATACTTTAATCCTAAATTTAAGACATGCTCAATTCCTTTATTGACTTCGGATTTTATAAAAATAATATGGTGAATCCCCACAGTCTCAGGAACATAGATTGGTTCCTTACTACCGTCATCAACAACTACTACATCTACTTTCTCTTTTGTTTCCTTTAATAAAGATTCTAAGGTTTGATTTAAACCAACCTGATCGTTATATACAGGAATTAATAACGCTATTTCTGACATAAGACCTCTCCAATTCATACTTCGTATAATAATAAAAAACATAGATAATCATTATATAAAACACATGTAATAATTATCTATGTTTGAGCATTTTAAATTTTTATATAAACAAATGCTTTAATTGTATTTAACGTATAGATTATTTAACCAAAAAAACTATCAACATAACAATAAGACTAAAACTAACTAAGCCTAAGAACAATAACTTCTCCCTAAATCTGTTGATTATGATTCCTATTAACAAGCAATTTAACCATATCCACATATTATATAATCTAGGTATTGGAAGTCCATATACACTTGTAATTAAAAGGATAAACAAAATAGGCATTATAAAGCATAACAGCCAAATCCAAGTATCCTTTTGTTTTTTTCTAATAATCATAAGAATAATTATACCTACAGAGCTGAACATCAAAATGAAATTTTGATAATAAAAAGAAGATAGATTCAAAAACTCAGAAAACGCAGATAAATCATAATTATTTAAAATTGTTGTTTGTCCCAAAAAGCTATACAGTACACTATATATAACTAAGTTCCATCCTTTAGAACGCTCTGCTATCCATGGCTGAGTTCCATCATTTAGTGTAAATTTATTTTGTACATTTTCGAATCCATAAACATAGCATCCTATAACTACAACAACCATCAACATAGCTACCAATAAATAATTTTTAACAGGCTGCTTTTTTGAGAAAAAATACGCACAACTCAACGAAATAATAGTAATAGGAGCGGCATATGCCCTAAATAAAAACAGAAATATTAATGTAATTAAAATTTTAATAGTATACTTTACTTTATTTTCAAAGTTATTTCCAACAAAATATATACAGTAATAACATACTAGTATCACTAAAAAAGAGTTTATATTGTCTCTAGAAAGAGTGGATACGACAAGTAAATTGGCTGGGTATAATTCATATAACATTATTGAGAAAATAGCCCATTTATCATTTAAGTATTTAATTACTATCTTATATAATACGTAATAACCTAAAATACTTACTTTTAATTTTAATAATATCAAAGTTAAAAGGTTAGGTCCAAATATACTAATTAAGACAGCATTAAGTATATTATAGGCATTATACGGGCCATAAAATCCAAAATGAGGAAAATCACCTGTTAACCAATATTTAAAGTTCTGACTAAAAAGTATCTGTACAAGTTGTTGGGATTCATCATAATAATTTTTTGTATCAGCATAATAATTCTCCCCGATTTTCCCAAATAAATTCCCATCGCTAAAGCCTAAGTTGATGGCATTATAGTATTGAATATATACTATAATTACAAATATAATCGTCAACATTATCCCTAATAAACAAATTATTGGTTTATTCAATTTCAAACGTCTGTATACCAGTATATTCAACACTAATAAACTAAAAATTATTGTTATATTCTGCGCCACGCCGCTTACAAAAATCGCCAAAACTAATACTGCTACATACACTAGTAATAAATTATTGATTTTTACATTCATATTTTCTCAAACACCTTATATAAAATTGATAAATTCTTCATAAATCAAGAATTTCCCTTTTGAAGAATACTATTATATTTACTTGAATTAACATTATAACTATAAAACCTCTTCAATTCAGAGTAATCAAAATTAGATGGGGCTTTACTGATCTCCACTAATTTTTTTGCGATTTTTTCTTTTTCATTATCAACATTATCAAATAGCTCAGTTAAATTTGATCCTACATTCAAAATTCTCGTATCTGCGTACAAGTAATCAATAATTTTACTAGGTATTTGACTTGTACTTTTATTATTTAAATTAATTAATAAATCCATATTCTTCATAATACTAATAATTTCACTTCTATCTTTAAAGGTGTTGACTGTAATGGGAATTGTTTTTATATCAAGCCCTTCCATCTCTAAAAATTCCTCTAGCGCATTGACATTTCCAAAATAATGAAAATGTAGCTTTGGATTCTTTTTACTAGCTAATACTAGACCATGGATAAACTCCACTGGACTTCTAATCCCTCTATAAAAAGATCCTGCATACATTATATTAAATTTTTCCTTATCTATCTTATAGCTACTTTCACCTTGTTGTTCTTCAAATAATTGAGGAATAACATGAATTTCCGACCTATTGACACCTAAATTAGTATAGCAATCTACCGCATTTTCTGTTGGGATTACTATGGAATCGACATTCTTAAGTATCTTTGATTCCAAAAACTTATCATATTTTCTTATTTCTCGATCTGGATTATAAGAGAATGGATCTCCGTAATCAGCTATCCACTTTAAATGTGAAGCATCTTTTTTTAATAGATGTCCTGTAATATGAGTAGAAACCGGCAATCCAACAGTCACCATAGCTTCACTATTAATATGCAGTTTATTTTTTTTCACATAACGGTATGCATTTATTGCCCACTCAACTGTTCGATCTGGCCAAACAAGTACATCATACAGTTTTTTCAAACCTTTAATAAGGAAATTACTTTGGGAATTATTTAGTATATTTTTATTCACATCCCATCTATTTTTTTCTTTATGAAGTAAAATGCCCGGTTTCACTTGATGTACAGTTATATTATCTGATTCTCTAGCATCGATTTCTTGATACATATTATTTCTAGGAATTATTAACTCAACATGATAACCCTCTTGTATCAAAGAAGATACAATACCCTTCACATGGAAAGCACGGGCCACATTTTCCGGATAATACCAATAACTAATTACCATTACTCTCTTCATATTCTTGTAATAAATCCCTTCTAAAATTCATTTAATATACATCATATAACATAATATTTTTCTCCCTAGCCCATTAATCCACTAGGGTTATGCCCTATAAATGTTAATTTTAAATGCTCTTTATTTATTTTCCATAATCCGCCCATAGCCGTTTGAATAGTAAATGAATTCTTGATTAACAATACTCGTTCCAAAATCGGTTATCACTATCTGTTTGTCAGATATCACTATTTTCCTGTACACTTTCTGACCATAACCACTATGGCACCCTATAAAACTATTATTTTTAAATTCCAGGCACTGACTATTTGTATTATGCTCTAAGTTAAATAAGCCACTCAATCCATCATAAAAGTTATTTTGTTCTATATCACCTAATTGAATTGTAAAATGTGCTTTTGTTGACCTAAATAAATTTCTTTTCTCTGGTATTGGGGTGTATAAGTATGTTCCAGGATCTTTTATAATATCTTCCCCATCAATTACTAATTCAATGCTGAGCTGATCATTATGATCATGACTTCCTTTTCCATTAGTACCTAATTTCCCGCACCTAATAGCTAAATAAAAATCTTGAGATTTAAAGATATACATACCAAATTCAGGATATGCTATCTTTTTTAAACCTTCAACTAAATTTGATTTAGAATTAAAAATATATTGAACAAATTTTTCTTGTTGCTCTAATTTATTTATTTCATTTTTCTCGTGCTCATTTATGGAAACTTCTAACACATTATATTTTAAATTCTGTGAAATAGATTCTTCATATCGTTTAATGTTATTTTTCACTATATTTTTAATTAATGTATGTTCTATAGAAGGTTTATTTACAAAGCTAAAAAATTTCTTCTTTTTAAATAAAGCGTTAATTCCCGCGACTAAAGAGCGGTGTTCTAAAAAGTCTTCATCCCAGTACTTTTCTGTATCACTTAATTCATTATAAGTACTTAAATTTAAATATTTTTGCTTAGCCTCCTCAACTGTTAATAAATTATACGTTGGCTGTGTCTTAAAGAATCTCCCACTATCATTATCACCAAACTGCGCAACTTCTCCGTTAGGCTTAGTAATATCAACTGTAAATTCAGCCATTTTTTCTAATCTCTCCATGTACCATTCAGGAAATACTTTCCCGCTATGAAAATCCCAAAATTTATCCGGATCAATTTCAAAACCTAGTTTTTTACAAACCCCAATATGATCTTGCAATTTATAACTATGTAATATCTTTATTTTCTCTCTAGGCAACGCTAGAGCTACCGCTGTTGCATAAAGCATAAGTTCGCCAGATAAGCGATGATAAGTAGTAGAATTTTCAAAGTTTGAACCTTCTTCATAAAATTGGAAGCTCATCTCTTGAATTAATTCTTGGAATGAAAAGTTTAACCATGTCGATACCTCTTTTGTAACAGGAAGGTATGCAGAAATAAAGAATAATCCTACAATATTAGATAAATAATGATTATTTCTTACACCTTTATTACGTTCTAGATGGTTAAAAATAAATTTCCCATGATCATATATAGAAAGTACAAATATTTTTTTAAATTCCTTATTAAATTCTACCCCCTGTACTTTAAATAAATCATAAACTAAAATCCAATTAGCGGCTCGAATTGCAACGTCCATAGTACATGTCCAATTCACTCCAAATTTAGGAGGATTTGCAGATATAAAATCAAGAATTTCATCTTGAAATTCTCTTTCATATACTTTAGGATTTTCAAATTCTTTGTTTCCTTTACCTGCTAGCATATAGGCCCAAACAAATTGAATTAAATGTTGCATTCTAGAAAGTTCCCAAGGAACTTTCACATCAATCCCTGGTACTGTATTAAGAGCCAACTCTGAATAATGTTTTTTTGAGTCCCACGTATACCCCGATTTAAAATCAATTCGCCAATCTATAGGTACATAACTACTAGATATATGACTCCTAACATACTCACTATAATTTTGGTTTCCTTTATTAATTAAGTTTTTTATCCAATCACTATTCTTATCAACTTCAATTTTCTTTGAAGTATACTGATATTTTTCCAATCCCCGGCACTTCATGTTATATTTAACATTTAACCAACCTGATCCTAATAAATCAAAATAATGGTTCATATACAGTGAAGTTAAATCCCTAATTTGTAACACTTCATTTTTGTCAAATTCATATTCCAAGGTTTTTGATAAAATCTCCTCTAGTTCATAATTAAAAAATTCTTTTGAGTAACTAGAAGCTATACTATCTTTCCAACATTCAGCCTTTCTTGACGATTTATAAACTACTTTTCTTTTCGCTTTCTCTAGGACTTCTTTTACAGACAACCCTTCTATTTTTTTGAAATAGTTCAATATGCTATCACCTGCCTCTTTACTATAAAAACTCTCTATTTTTTCTAGAAACAACTTAAACGTATCTTCTCTCTTTCTTTATCACTATAAAAACAAAAGCATATTGTATAACCAATACCAATAGAGCATTAAATACTTGCGCCCATGCTATTCCAATGATAGAAAAATGGTTTCCAATAAAATAATTAATTAACAAAATGATGGGAACAGAAATAAGGTTTACTAAAAAATTCTCTTTCATTCTTCCTAGGGCAATTAACATAATTGCTACAATTGCATAGGATGAATATATTACGTATTTAATCATTAATATTCCAGTATATGTAACAGTATTTATATAAGAGTTCCCATAAAAAATAGGAACAAATATTTTTGCCCCTAAATAAACTGTAATCCCTACAAAAATACTCACTACTAAAGTCTTTTTTTGTATATTAAAAGTCATCTGTTTTAACTTACTAATATCTTTATTACTTTCAGTCAGATAAGGTGTATAGATATTCTGTAAAGTAGCGGTAACTTGCGTTGCCCCTAACAAAAATATAGTTGCTATTGCATAGTATCCCATCTCAACTCGATTTGTAATAAAACTATCCATAATAATAATATCTGTATAATTCCCTATACTGTTAGTAAAATTCGCCAAAAAACTAAAAAATGCAACATTCCAAAATGTAAACGGTATTTTCTCAGACATATTATAAGTCACTTTTATGGAATTTACTTCTTTAAACAGCGGAAATAATCCTACTATTAAACCTAGAACTGTTGCGATTATAAATCCTTTAATACCGAAAAACCACGTACCTATAATAATAAATATTGCATTTTGAATTTTTATTATTGATTGTATAACAGCCATTCTTTTTACCCTTTTCAGGGCTAACAAATAATTCATCAAAAGATTTGTCATAGTAAGCATTGGAATACACAGTGTATATACACCCCACTGAAATACAGAGTATTTCGGAGAAAAAATTAAAAACAAGTTAAATAATATTACAGAAATCACACAAAAAATTATACTTTTCCGAATCGCATATGAGAGGAGATAATTTTTTTCGCTGTCCTCCCTAGGTTCCGAACAATATTTCAATATTGCCGTATCGAGTCCAAAAGTACCTATTAGAACAGCTAGTATTAAATAAGTCTGCAAACTTTTTATCTGTGCCATACTTTCAGGAGAAATAAATTTTGCAACTAAAATAACACTTCCAAACCCAACAAACTGTACTAAAAATTTTGTTAATAATAAACTAAAAAAACCTTTTTTTCTTAGTTGAATTATATTATTATGGATTTTCCCTTTCAGCTTTGCTAATGGCTGCATCATAATGATTTCTCCTTAAAATCCATATCTTCAATACACTTTTCAATATTACATACCAAATCATTTATATTTCGATTTTCGAACAATATCGTACCCTCTGGTCGATTGCAAACATTACTTGCAATAGCTCTACAATTAAAGTAAATTGCTTCTTCAATACTTATACCGTAAGCATCACTATAAGTTGGTCGAATCATTATATCTGATTTTTTAAATAGAGGCCATAATTCTTTTTGTCCTGTAAGAAATAATATATTTCCCTCTATTTTATATTCTTTAATTTTTTCTAAAATACTTTTGAAGTACTCTTCATCGCCTATTTCTGCCAAAGCAAAAATCAATCCTATTTTGGGATACTTGTTTTTTAAAATTCTTATTACTTCTATACACATATCAATTCCATACAAATCTATATTCTTATAAAATGTAATCTTTGAGGCATTGCCTATTAATATTTGTTCGTGGTTATTTAAAAAACTTATAACCTCTTCACTATACGTCGATAAAATATGTTCTTCATCCTCTAATGGAGGTGGTATAAAGGGTGATTTTACCACGACTCGTTTTGGTAGTTGTATGTTATTCTTTCTATATCCATCTTTTAAATGTTCTCCAACCAACACACAATAATCTACTTTTTTTATAAATAATTTAGTCATTATTTTTTTTATATTACGAAAAGTATCTAAAATTCTTATAGAATGATTTTGTAAAATAATCCTACATTGAAATGGCCGTAACAATAAAGCGATCATAGTTAATGTATTAAATTCATTAAGGTGGAAAGTATGCTTTTGTGGTGATATTAAACAATAACGCATTAAAAATTTAAACTTTTCTAAACGCCCCATTTTATCAAAATCGATAAATTCTACTTCTTCACCTTGTTTTTCTAAAAATTTACTATACCTATATATATATATACTCACGCCCCCCAATGGAGGAGGATAAGGACCTATAAGAAAATATTTTCCGTTCATATTTTACATTACCTCTTAATTCCATTAAATGTATCAGATTTAATATTTATAATGATATATCTAATATTATTCAGCTTTCTTAAAATTTGACATAAAAAAATAAATAGATCCCTCAGATAGAACAAGCTATAACTCTCTCAAGGAATCTATTTATGAATAATCTCAAAAACGTGATTATTATGTTTAATAAGCACCCTTACGTAATACGACCAATAAAACTGTTTTAAATAAGATAATAATATCTAATTTTAAAGATTGATTGTATACATAATATAATTCTATATCCACCCTTTCTGGGTATCCTACATCACTTCTACCACTCACTTGCCAATAACCTGTTAAACCAGGACTCACAGATAAAAAGTCTGAAGTTTTAGAGCCGTATTCTTTTAATTCCTCCTGAATTACTGGTCTTGGACCAACTAAACTCATATCACCTTTAAGGACATTGATAAACTGTGGTAGTTCATCTAAACTTGTTCTTCGTAAAAAGCGCCCTATATTTGTAATACGTGGATCTTCCTCTGGCTCAAGCTTATAGTTATTATCTACATATTTCTTATATAAAACTTCATTTTTTTCTAATTTCTCTTCTGCATTAACTACCATAGAACGAAATTTATAAATACCAAATACTTTACCATCTTTACCAATTCTGGATTGTTTAAAGAAAACTGGTCCTTTCGCATCCCCACGCATGTAAAGGATAGGAATTATAATAAAAAATGGAGAAAATACTATCAAACCCACAATAGCACCTATAATATCCAGTGTCCTTTTAAAAAATGCATGTAAAATTGATGTTTTTTTCACTACACTTATTTCTTTCTCCACAGATTTATGTATTAATCCTCTTTCTTCCAACCTTTTCACCTCACCTTTACACATGTATATTTTCTATTTTTATAAGTTCAGTCATATACTCCAATAATTCATCTTTTAATTCTTTATGTTGTAACGCCATCTCAATTGTCGTTTTAATAAACCCAAACTTCTCACCAACATCATAACGAGTTCCCTCAAAATCATAAGCAAATACACGCTGAATTTCATTTAAACGTTGAATCGCATCTGTTAATTGAATTTCGCCACCTGCACCTGTCTGCTGATTCTCTAGGAACATAAAGATTTCTGGTGTTAATATGTAACGTCCCATAATTGCCAAATTAGATGGCGCTGTTCCTTGAACTGGCTTTTCTACAAATTGACGCACCTGATAACGACGTTCATTTTGTTCAACTGGATCGATAATACCGTAACGATGTGTTTCATTTTCTGGCACTGTTTGTACACCAATAACGGATGATTGTGTACCTTCATATTGATCCATTAATTGACGTAAACATGGTGTATCAGCTTGTACTATATCATCACCAAGTAATACCGCAAATGGCTCATTTCCAATAAATTTACGTGCACACCATACAGCATGCCCTAAACCTTTTGGTTCTTTCTGTCTTATGTAATGAATGTTAATTTTTGAAGAAGCTTGTACTTTTTCAAGCATTTCATACTTCCCTTTTTCTAAAAGGCTTTGTTCTAATTCGAAAGAGTGATCGAAATGATCTTCAATGGCACGTTTTCCTTTTCCAGTAACAATAATAATGTCTTCAATTCCTGATTCAATCGCTTCTTCTATTATGTATTGAATTGTCGGTTTATCGACGATAGGTAGCATTTCTTTCGGCATTGCCTTTGTTGCTGGTAAAAATCTTGTCCCAAGACCAGCAGCTGGGATAATCGCTTTTCTTACTTTTTTCAATTATACTCCCCCTATAAATCTATTTATTTGTATGTAACAATAACAAAAACCCTACCTATAGAGTCATTTTTATAACTCCATAGGTAGAGTTTCTATTACAAATAAATTATGGGCATCTAACCCATCCTCACGCCATACTCCCGACGACAAGCGTCTAAGGTAGGCATGAAATAAAATTTCTACCCACAGCACGACCGAGTGCCCCCGTTGATAACGGTTAGGAGACATCACCAATTATTTATTTAAAAAATACCGAACAATTTTTTACGACGAATTTGTTCTGGATCTTCTTTGTAAATTGCCTTCCCGCTAATTAATAAGTACGGATTTTCTTTCAAATCACTCATAACATTCATTCCGAATTCTTTCTCAATTAATTCATAGCTTTCCGCTAAATGAAATCCTCTTGACGTTATGTTATGTGCATCTGAAGCAACCATATGTGTTAAGTTGTGTTCTACAAGTTGAAGTGAAAACTTTTTGATTTTTTTACCGAATTTCCCTAATAAACTACCTGCCGTTACTTGCGTCAGTGCACCTTTATTTACAAGGTTATATAACTTATCTGGCCGCTCGATTAACTCGGCATTACGTTCCGGATGAACAATAATTGGAATCATTCCCTTAACACGCAATTCATATAATAGGTGTTCCGCATAACGCGGTACGTGATTAGATGGGAATTCAATGAATATATATTTATTGGTTTCGTTTAAAGTAACGATTTTACCAGCTTCATAGTCTTCTAATAAATCACCATATAACCTAATCTCCTGCCCCGGTAAAATGGTAAGTGGGATATTATGTTGTTGTAGTTCATCATTTAGTTGTTTTACGTGATGAATAATTGAGGTACGTTCATTTACATATTTGCCATTTTGATGGTGCGGCGTTGCGACAATTGTATGTATTCCTTCTGATACGGCTTGTTGTGCCATTGCTAAACTATCTGTTACTGTTTGTGCACCGTCATCGATACCATGTAAAATGTGACAATGTAAATCAATCATTCTTTCAACCTTCCTTTCTCCTATCAGTCTTTTTTCCCTTGAATATGAGACATCTCATATTCAAGGGAAAAAAGGAGATATGGTTGAAACATATCTCATCCTTTTAATTAGTTTGCGCCATAATAATAATATAAGCCGTTTTCACGTTCACGGTCATTTAAAACAACACCTAACAATTTACCTTTTGCAGACTCCAATAACCCTTTTGCTTTTACTGCTGTTTCTTTCTCTGTTGATTCACTACGAACAACAAGAACAGAAGCATCACATACATTTGCCATGATTTGTGCATCGGTAACAGCTAAAATTGGAGGCATATCAAAAATAACTAAATCGTACATGCTGTATGCTTGTCCAAGAAGTTCTTTCATTGATCTTGAACCTAATAATTCTGCTGGATTTGGTGGGATTGGGCCACAAGCTAAAAAGTGTAGATTATCTACAGATGTCGTCTGTACACATTTTTCTAAACGTTCACTATGTGTTAGTACATTCGTAAGTCCAAAAATGTTATCTACTTGGAACATTTGATGCATTGCTGGTTTACGCATATCTGCATCAATTAATAATACTTTTTTTCCTTGTTGAGCAAACACAACTGCCATATTCGCTGTCGTTGTCGTTTTCCCTTCACTTGGGTTTGCAGACGTGACCATTAATGAATGTAAATTCGTATCAACAGCTGCAAATTCAATATTCGTTCGAATATTACGATATTGTTCTGAAATCGGTGATTTCGGTTGTTGATGAGCAATTAATTGACGGCGTTGACGATGATTCTTTTTCTTTTTAAATAAATTAAGAGCCAATTGTTTGTCCCCTCACTTTTCTTGATGATGGAGCGTGTGATTTCACGTTCATTGTTTCTTCATCCATACGAGCTACAATTCCTAACACTGGTAAGCCAAGTAAGGTTTCTACATCTTCTTCTTTTTTCACCGTATTATCTAAGTATTCTAGTAAGAATGCAAGGCCAACTGAAGCCATTAAACCAACAATGAAAGCAATTGCTACATTAAGCATTGGCGCTGGTTTAATCGGAGATTGATTTTCTGCAACTTCTGCTTTAGATATTACTGTTACGTTATCAACATTCATAATTTTTGCAACTTCACCTTTAAACACATCTGCAGTTGCATTCGCAATATCACGAGCTATTTTAGGATCTTTATCCTCAGCTGTTACAGCGATTACTTGTGAATCCTTTTCATTCGCAACATTAACTTTTTTCGTTAACTCTTGCGCTGTCATATTTAAATTTAATTTTTCATTCACTTGTTCTAAGATTACTGGGCTTTTAATAATAACCTTATATGTATTCGTTAATTGAATATTCGTTTGAACTTCACCAGCTTGAAACATCGATCCCTCTTGCTTCTTCTGATTAACAAGAATTTGCGTCGAAGATTGATAGATTGGTGTCATAAAGAAGAAGCTAATGATAGCACTTACTATAGCTGCACCAAATGCGATTACGAGGATCATTGCTAAACGTTTTTTTAAGATATGAAATAACTCTTTTAGACTAATTGTTTCTTCCATAAGTTCCTCCAACTTTCTAAAATTTACACATAGGAAAAATTATAACATATAAATCTTACATTTTTTATTTTTAATAATTCAGTTCTATATTTGTTCACAAGAAACAAGTTTAATCTTACAAAATAATCTTAAATATGACAACACATTCCAATGATTTCCCAAAAATTTTATCATATCATGCTTTTTACACTGTATAACTTGCTAAATAATTTTCAGAAAACAAAAAAGCCAACAAAATTTTTGTTGGCTTTTTCATATTTTAGTAATAACCATACTGCTCTTTTTCTTCTCTTTTATCGTTTAAAACGACTCCAAGTAGTTTGCCTGATGCTTTATCTAATATTTGTTTTGCTTTTACGATTTTATCTTTTTCCGTCTTTTCGCTGCGTACAACGAGTACGATTCCATCACATTTATTCGCAAGAATTTGTGCATCTGTAACCGCAAGGACAGGTGGTGTGTCAATTAATATAATATCAAACATGTTATATGTTTCTAGCAACGCCTCGTCCATTGCCCGGCTCCCTAATAGTTCTGCTGGGTTTGGCGGGATTGGACCTGCTGCCATTAAGTATACGTTCTCTATATCTGTTTTTTGAATGCATTGCATAAGTTTTGCTTGTCCTGATAATAAGTTCGTTAACCCATTTGAACTATGAATGGCAAATAAGTTTTGTATCGTTGGCTTACGCAAGTCAGCTCCAATTAATAAAACTTTCTTTCCTTGTTGTCCGAAAACAACTGCTAAGTTTGAGATTGTTGTTGTTTTCCCATCACCTGGATCTGCTGAAGTAACAATAATAGAACGAACATGGTTATCTACAGATGTAAACTCAATGTTTGTACGAATGTTACGGTATTGTTCTGTAATACGCGATTTAGGCTCTTTATGTGTAATTAATTGTCGTAATGGTTTTCTTTTCTTTCTCCCGAACATATTCATAATCTCCTTTTGTGAAATGCGACATTTCCCTTTTCTCTCTCTTATGCTCGATTTCATACGTCTAATTAATATTCTTGCTGAGTTCCCCACATTTCATCATAATCAATAACATTCTACTTTGTCTTATTTAAGTACCTTAACAATATGACAATGCCCTTATTTCTTTATTACCTTTATCACTTATCCTGTTTTCTAGATAAACAATAAAGTAAGTATATGGTAATTACCATCTATTTACAAGCAATTTTCTGATTAGTTTGTATATTATCTTTTCATCGTTATATAGCATTAAATAAAAAATCCCCTTGTCTTTTCACAAGGAGATTTTTTAGTACTATCTATTCTTTTTTATCACCAATCGCAAATGTAATTTCTGCCTCACATGCAACTTCACCATCTACTGTTGCGATTGCTTTTCCTTTTCCAATTGGGCCGCGTACGCGTGTCATTTCTACTTCTAGACGAAGCTGATCACCTGGTCGTACTTGTTTTTTGAAACGGCAATTGTCGATACCTGCAAAGAAAGCAAGTCTTCCGCGATTTTCTTCTTTCTTTAATACTGCAACTGCTCCGACTTGTGCTAATGCTTCTACAATAAGTACACCAGGCATAACTGCATAGTCAGGGAAGTGTCCGTTAAAGAATTCTTCGTTTGCGGATACATTTTTAATCCCAACCGCTCTTTTACCTTCATCTACTTCTAATATTTTATCAACAAGTAAAAATGGATAGCGGTGAGGAATGATTTCTTTAATTTGTTCTATATTTAGCATGTAACAATCGCCCCTTTTGTAATATTGGTCTTACCACTTGGACATATTGCTATTATCCCATTTTGTTTATTGTTTGTCATTACAAAGTAACATTTTATATTTAGTACAACTTCCTAAAAAAAAATGCACACACTCTATTCCATTAAAATAGTTGCACATTTTTGCAACTGACACGGAGGTGGAAAGGAGTGTATGCCCAAATTAGGGAAAGGCAATATGTATTGAAACATTATTTGCCTTAATGTCGTATTCGACTCATTATATTATAAACGTTTTCAATTAAGGAAATATTAAATTTAACCATATATATGAATATTTTACCTGTTTCCTTCACATTTCTCTATTTTCCTTCCATTTTCGCAAAAAATCAAAATAAAAAAATATAAAAACGAAAAAAAAGAACTAAGGCGTCAGCCTTAGTTCTTTCAAATTATCTCAAAGCACGCTTTGGTAATCTATCGATATTCTCTAACATAATACCTGTACCAACCGCAACGCAGTGCATTGGGTTTTCAGCAATTAATACTGGTACTTTTAGTTCTTCTGCTAAAAGCATGTCGATACCGTGTAGTAAAGCTCCACCGCCTGTTAGAATAACACCGCGGTCGATGATATCTGCAGATAATTCTGGTGGTGTGCGCTCTAATACGCCTTTTGCAGCTTGTACAATAACAGCTGCATTTTCTTTTAATGCTTCTGTAATTTCTTCAGAGCATACTGTAATTGTACGTGGTAAGCCTGTTACCATGTCACGTCCGCGAATTTCAAGCTCTTCGCTACGTGCACCTGGGAATACTGTACCAACTTTAATTTTAATATCTTCTGAAGTACGTTCTCCGATTAATAGCTTATACTTACGTTTAATATAGTTTAAGATCTCCATATCAAACTTATCGCCAGCCATTTTGATAGAGGAAGAGGTAACAATATCACCCATAGATAGTACAGCGATATCTGTTGTACCTCCACCAATATCAACAACCATGTTACCGCTTGGTTGGAAGATTTCCATACCAGCACCAACTGCGGCTACCTTTGGTTCTTCTTCTAAAAATACTGTTTTACCACCTGAACGTTCAGCAGCTTCACGAATTGCTTTTTGTTCTACTGATGTAATATTTGTTGGACAACAAATTAAAATACGAGGTTTTGAAAAGAAGCTCTTTACGTCCAATTTGTTAATGAAATACTTTAACATTGCTTCTGTAATTTCGAAGTCTGCGATTACACCATCTTTAAGTGGACGAATTGCTACAATATTACCCGGTGTACGTCCCACCATACTTCTCGCTTCTTCACCTACTGCTAATACTTTACCACTATTACGATCAATTGCCACAACAGATGGCTCATTTAATACAATACCCTTACCTTTAACATGAATTAATACGTTAGCCGTACCTAGGTCAATTCCGATATCTCGCGCAAACATTCCCGTTTTTTCCTCCTCGATATTCAAAATCAGGTTACACCCGAATTCTTTTCACCTAATTTCTGATTTTATCATAAATTTAACAGAAACGTAATATTCGCAAAAAGAATTCTTCTGAAAAATATTACCGAATGTGAACGGAATGTTTGCTATTGTAACATTATTGACGTACGGGCTTCTCTACATCTTCTTTTCTATACTTTTGCTTTGTTGCTTCTCCACCTCTTAAATGACGAATAGACTTATGATAATCAAGAATTTCTTTCACTTCATTTGCGAGCTCTGGATTAATTTCTGGTAGACGTTCTGTTAAATCTTTATGGACTGTACTCTTTGATACCCCAAATTCCTTTGCAATGACACGCACTGTCTTTCTTGTCTCCACGATATACTTACCAATCTTGATAGTTCTCTCTTTGATGTAATCGTGCACACCACTCGCCTCCCTAATTTGGATGTGAGAAGGGTGAAATGAGCCTCGCTGCATACGACTAAGAAGTAAGTGTGAGTGCTGTTTGTAAGCGTTAAACATTCTTGGATTTATAATGAAATGATTCACGATTTCTCACCTCAAACACTCTCTTTGCTTTGGTTTATACCATTGTATTGCCCGCACTACTGATATATGCTACATGTTCACTATTTTTGCGGACTAAGTTAAGAAAAATTACGTTTTTTTGTGAGAAATACGTTAACAGTGACTATTTTGGCGAAAAAAAATGACACCTTATATGTAAGGCGTCATTCTTCTCTTTCAAACTCTTCTTCTAATAATTGATGGTGGGGAACCTCTTTCTTACCGGCAATATAATAATATAAGGTGAATAAAACAAACAATAAAATAATAGCAGTCGACAGAACAAATAAAAATGACACAGTATCCCCTCCCTTTTGTAATATATATTCGAGAATCTCGTCATTTTTCCTTGTTTTTGCAACTTTTTTCTCGAAATTGAGTATTTTTATATAAAAATAAAAAAATCAGCTCCCCTAGTGAACTGACCCCATAAAGTTAGACACGTTATTTCATTAAGCGGCTGTTAGGGCGTGAATTCGGTATTGTACTGGACTCACGCCCTTTAATTTTGCTTTAATTCGTTTGTGATTATAATAATCGATATATTTTTCAAATTCTTGTTTAAAGTGTTCTATACTCTCAAAATCTTTGAGATAAAGAAATTCAGATTTCATAATACCAAAGAAACTTTCAATAACCGCATTATCGTAACAGTTCCCTTTGCGAGACATACTTTGAGTAATTTTATGTTCTTGTAGGGCATGACGATACTTCTTCATTTGATACTGCCAACCTTGATCCGAGTGAATCAAGAGTTCATCTTCTTTTGTTAATCGTTGAAAGGGCTTCTCTAACATTTTCGAAACAAGTGAATAGGTTGGTTTTGAACCGATTGTATAAGCAATAATCTCCCCATTAAATAAATCTAACATCGGTGATAGATAGAGCTTCTCGCCGAATAATTTAAATTCTGTTATGTCTGTAATCCACTTTTCGTTAGGCTTTTCAGCTATAAAGTTGCGGTCTAAAATATTTGGCGCAATCTTACCTACTTTCCCTTTATAAGAGCGATATTTTTTCATACGAACTAGGCTCTTCAAACCTAGCTCTTTCATGATTCGTTGAACTTTTTTATGGTTGACTTTGTGTCCTTGATTCGTCAATTCATCACGAATACGACGGTATCCATAGCGACCTTCGTGCTCGTCATAAATCGTTTGAATTAAGTTTTTTAATTCTCTATCTTTATCTGAGCGATTGAAGTTTTTTACCCAGTAATAGTACGTGCTGCGTGGGATCTCTGCTAATTTCAGAAGTGCTTTCACCGAAAAATCGTTCCTCAGTTCATAGACTACTTGTGATTTGTCTTGTTTGGTGATTTTTCTTTGTTTTGAACTAAGGCATTCAACTTTTTTAAATAAGCATTCTCCATACGTAAACGCTCTAACTCAGCTTGTAGCTCCTCAACTGATCCTTCAGCTGGTGTTTGATTTTGGATTGATTTTGGATTTTTTTTAGTCATGGATAGACGCCCCTTCTTCTTTGATGCAAGGGCGTCTATTCCTTTTGTACGTAATTGAGTGCGCCATTTTCTAATAAGTGCAGGTGAAGAAATATTAAAAATAACGGCTGTTTCATTTGGAGACGTCCCATTCTCATTCATATAATTAAGTACGTCTAGTTTATACTCCATGGAATAGGATGTATAGCCTTTTTTAAATGCATGTATTCCGTGAGATTCAAATTGCTTTACCCACATCCGAACGACTTCATAATTCGCACCAAATGATTTCGCAATATCCCATATACTTTCATTTCCATTTTGATAACGTATTACAGCATTTATTTTCTGTTCTGAATTAAATTTAGTCATAAAAAACTGCACCTCCAATTGTTAGACGGTGTCTAACAATTGGGGTGCAGTTCATAGTGGGAACTGATTTTTTCACTTTCTTATTCTTGTGAAGAAGAATCGTTAGATGATTCTGTAGAACCATTTGTTGATTTTTCTTCTTTCTTCGGTTCTTCTTTTTTGTCACTAGTTGAACCGCTTGTTGATTTCTCTTCTTTTTGAGACTTGTCTTCTGTTTTACTTTCTGGTTTCGTGCTCGTTGACTTCTCTTCTTTTTGAGATTTGTCATCAGCTTTTTTACCAGAAGCATTCGTAGCCTTTGCAGCACCTGCATCAGCTTTAATTTCTGTTACTGATTTATTTAAGTAACGTTCAGGGTTCACAGCCACATTGTCTTTACGTACTTCAAAGTGAACGTGAGAGCCTGCCTCTTTATTCATTGCACTTAGACCGGATGTTCCTAATACTTCACCTTGTGCAACTCTTGCACCTTTTTCTACTTTCACACTGCCTAAGCTTTGATAAGATACCGCTACACCATTTCCACTATCAACTGTTACAACATAACCAAGAAGTGAATCTTTTTCAGCTTTCGTTACTGTACCACTTAAAGCAGCAGCAACATTGAATTCTTTTCCATTCTTCGCAGCAATGTCAATTCCTTTGTTCGGGGAATATGTGTTGTTATAAAAGACAAGTGCTTTTTCTTGTTCCGCCTCAGTTGCTGCATCTTCATAGAATTTCTTTTGTACGACTACTTCCGCATTCGCGGCAGCTGGCATTTTCACTACTTCTGAAGATTTCGTTACTGGTACTGCTGGATCTTCCGATTGTGTATACGGTGTTGCTTGATCGTGGTTTGGAGTCTTCTTCGGATTAGCTCCTTGGAACCATAGCGCAACCATTAAGATTACCGCTGCACAAGCAATGTATAGTGCCGGAAACACCCATCTTTTTTGAAATAAATGTACTACCTTTTGCGACTTTTTATTATTTCTTCCTCGCATTCCATCATCACCTCAGCAATCATTTTGAACAATATTCACGTATCCTATACAACGTATAACTAATTACTTTTCGACAAAATCTGTAAAAATATGTATAAGAACTGTAAAATTTCCGAGGAAATGATAGAAAAAAGAAAAAACTGAGCGTTTCGGCTCAGTTTTTAGTCTAATTGTTTCTTTTTATATACGATTAAACATACAACGAGCGATATAATAAGCCAAACTGCAACATTTAATACATGCCCACTAATACTACTAAATGCCGCCCCACCTACTAAGCTTTTAAGTGCTTTCACAATATGAGATGTTGGAAGATATCCAATCATCGTCTTAATTACTTTATTTTCAACCATTGGCTCAAACTGTACAGCCAAATACATCGTCATTAATATCGGCATTCCAATTATTGATGTTTGTGGTACAGAAGATGCAAGTAATCCGATCATTGTTCCAAGTACGATAAACAAAATAGTTCCGCATAAGAATATCAATCCTACCAATGGAAGGTTAATATTTAACTGATCTAAAATGAATAAATTTGCAATACAAATGACCATCGTCAGACCCGATGTTAATAAACTCTTTCCAAGTAGAACTTCAACCGAAGATGCCGGTGATAGCATTAATACACGCAATGTATGTTTTTCTTTTTCTTCTGCAATTACCATAGATTGAACAAAGCCTGCGACAAATAGGAAGGCCGTTATAGTAGTAATACCTAACATTTCCTTTCCCACTCCAAATCTGCTAAACAAAAATGAAAGTATAATTGGTAAAAATGCCATTAACAACACTTGTGAATTTGTCTTAAAATCTTGTATTTCTTTTCTAAAAATAGCTGATACACGTCTCATTGAAAATGTCATTATAATCCCCTCCCAGTAACTTCAATAAAGATATCGCCTAGCGTTGGTTCGTGTGAATGAATAGATAACAGTTCGCCCTTTTTCATCCATTCTGAAATACGATTTGCGCCTAATTCATCTTTTTGCACTACTTCTTTTCGTTTACCTTTTAATACGACCTCTATTTGATCCTTAGCGTATTGTAAGCGCAGGTTCTCTGGCGTATCGAGTGCTACAATTTCTCCGCCACAAAGGAAGGCAATACGGTTACAAAGCGTTTCTGCTTCATCCATGTTGTGCGTCGTTAAGAAAATCGTCGTTCCTTCTTCATTTAAGTCTTTTAAGATTTTATGAATGTTTTGTACGTTTACTGGATCAAGTGCAGATGTTGGTTCATCTAAGAAGAGGATATCTGGTTTATGAAGGATTGCTCTCGCTAGTGTGACGCGTTGCTTCATTCCCTTTGATAATTTCTTTACTGGTGTTTTTTTATCATCTAATAAATTTACTTGTGTTAGTACTTCATCGATTCGTTCTTTTTTGCAATCGTATAAGTCACAAAATAATAGTAAGTTATCATAAATGCTAAGTCTTTCATATAAGCCGCTGTTATCTGTTAAAATACCAATTCGTTTGTAATCGATGCTACTTGGTCCTGTAATATCTTTCCCTAATACTCTTACCGTTCCAACACTATGAAGCAATTGAGAAGTTAAAATTTTTACTGTTGTCGTCTTACCAGATCCACTCGGTCCGAGGAATCCGAATATCTCTCCTTGCTTCACCTCAATATTTACATTTCGAAGTGCCGTTTTTCCACTGAAACTTTTCATTACATCTTTCATTTCAATTGCCAATGTCATTTCTTCATCCCCTTTGTTTTTCTTCTTTATAGATGAAAGTCGCTTTAGCGCTTTTCGTTCGTTTGTTTCGCTTTTCTTGACTCAATCATATGAAAAACAAAGGGATTACGCAGTAAAATACCGGTAAAAGGAGTATTTTTACCGGTGAATGAATCGCATGTTGAGCTTATTGGAACACTTTTTTATAGCCCAATCACGCCTTTTAATTCATCCATGCGTCCTTTTGAAAGCGGGATTGAACTTTTTCTTTCGTCATCCAAAATTAAACTGAAACTGTTACGAGTCCATGTAATCACTTCTCGTACTCTTTGTAAATTCACAAGATACGAGCGGTGACATCTAAAGAAACCAAAACCTGTTAACCTTGCTTCTAGTTCGCTTAATGTTAATGCACATACGAAATCACCTTCACGAACGTGAATATGTGTCACCCCGTTTTGCGTTTCAATGAAATGGATTTCCATCGGATCAAGTAAAATGATTTTATCGTTCACTTTCGCAGGTATTCTTTCTAACTTCATTTGCGGAATCATTTGAATGACTTTTTCTTCACCGACTTCTTCCACTTCCTCTTGCTCAATTTCTATCTTTTTCACACAATCGTTGTTTAATATGTATACATCCTCTGTTAACGAAAGGGCATCCGATAAAAATGATGACGTAATAAAAATTGCCTTTCCTTGTTCTTTCATTTTCATAATTGCTTTTCGAATAATAACCGTACTCTCTATATCTACATTTTGCTCTGGCTCTTCCAAAATGATTAAATCCGGGTTATGAATCATCATTCGTCCAATATGAAGACGACGTTTCTCTGAAAATGATAGTTTTTCTATTTTAACGTTTAGCTTATCTAGGAGGCCAACAGACTGCACAACTTCTTCTATACTTATCTTTGATTCATAAAGCCCTATTAAAAACTTAAAGTATTCCTTCACCTTCAAACGATCATATGCCTCATCTTTCAAAAAACAAAAACCGATGCGGGAATAATTTTTCTTTCCAATCACTTCTCCTTCAAACAGTACATTGCCAGTCGAAGCTTCTTCTTCACCAATAATAATGCGGTGTAACACTTTAGCTGTATGATTATTGCATTGCAAAACAATACATTGTCCTTTTTCAACCTTTAGCTCAATTTCCGGTAACTGGTTCGTCTTCCCTAACTGTTTCAACTCTAGTAACGCCATTTCATCTCCCCCAAATGCCTTTTTATCCTATTATACCAAACAATTAATGGAAAATTATGATATTTTAAACAGAAAAAAATAGGTGCCAGAGTTCTGACACCTATTTTTTCACCATCAACTTTCCTTCATAATCATTCATCGTCTTTATTTCAACGCCTTTATAGTAATGAGCGACGATATCTGTATATTTCTTTCCTTCTGCTGCCATGCCGTTCGCCCCGTATTGACTCATACCAACGCCGTGACCGAAGCCTTTCGTCGTAACGATGATTTTATCTCCTTGTTGTTTCCACGTAAAATCAGAAGAACGTAAATCTAACTTTTCACGAACTTCTTTTCCTGTTAATATTTTTCCTTGAAAAGCTACATCCTTTACGCGCTTTCCTTCTGTAAGGTCTTTAATATTTCCAACCTTCCCGTCTGCTAGCACTTTCACACCGAGACGTTTTTGAAAATCAGCTACTGTAAATGTTTGCTCGCTCGTAAACTTTGGAGAGGCTTGATCCCACGGACTATCTACACTTTTCAAGTACGGATAATCATTTCCCCAATAGTCAGCTGCATTTTCTGTTCGACCATTACTCGTTGAAAAGAAGGATGCTGAAATTGGTTTTCCATCATACGTTAAAACTTGTCCTGCTGTTTTCGAAACGGCTTCTTCGATTTTCTTCAAATTATTTTCGTAGTTATTACCCCATTGCTTCTTCAATTCATCTTTGCTTTTGTACACTTGATCTTTCACCGTATCTGTCACGTCCGCATTATTTTTCTTTCCTCCGCTTAGCATACGTTGTACTACAAATGTTCTCGCTGCTAATGCCTGCGCCTTTAGTGCCTCTATTTCAAAACTGGCATTCATCTCAGAAGCTACTACACCTGTCACATACTCCTCCACTGGTAATGTTTCTACCTTCTTCTGTTTTTCGCGATATACAGCAACTTGAACAGCTGTATCTACTTTTCCTGGAGCTGGTATGCTTTCTATCGCTGGAGGAGTTTTAGAGGCCGTTTCTTCCCCTACTTTTGCTTTCGCAAATGGAATAACAAGGGCTGCAGGTACAATGATAACGAGCGCTATTAAGAGCGCTACTGTAATAAAAAGTGGCTTTGAAAATTTCATCCTATTTTCCCCCAATATAAAAGCTTTACTCCATTCATTCTTATGGAACAACTCTTTCTTTTAGAACATACTTAAAGGGAAGAGTATAAAACAGAAATTTTCTAAATATTTTTACTGGTACGTGCATAAGTATAGAATTTATTGACTATAACAGTAATAACCCAAAAAAATAGCCCCTATGTCAAAAGACATAGAGACTATTTCAATTAAGCGTGAAGATCAGAAACTTCTTGTTCTTTCACTTCTTCTACTTTTTCGTTTACACGTTCAATAGTTGCACCTAATGCAGCTAATTTCTTATGGAAGTTTACATAGCCACGGTCAAGATGTTTTAACTCAGTTACACGAGTATAACCTTCTGATACTAAACCAGCTAAGATTAATGCAGCTGCAGCACGTAAGTCAGTTGCTGCTACTTCAGCACCTTGTAAGCTGTTTGGACCGTTCATAATAACAGAACGACCTTCAATTTTAATATCAGCATTCATACGACGGAATTCTTCAACGTGCATAAAGCGGTTTTCGAATACCGTTTCTGTAATCATGCTTGTTCCATCAGCTTGTAGTAATAATGCCATCATTTGTGATTGCATGTCTGTTGGGAAACCTGGGTGAGGCATAGTTTTAATATCAACCGCTTTTAACTTATCTGGGCCGATAACACGTACACCTTCGTTTTCCTCAATAATTTTAACACCCATTTCTTCCATTTTCGCTGTAATTGAGCGTAAATGTTCAGGTACAGCATTTTCAATTAAGATGTCTCCACCAGTAATTGCTGCTGCAACCATGAATGTTCCCGCTTCAATACGGTCAGGAATAATAGAGTGGTTTGCACCATATAATTTATCAACGCCTTCGATACGAATCGTTCCAGTTCCAGCTCCGCGTACTTTCGCTCCCATCGCATTTAAGAAGTTAGCTAAGTCAACGATTTCTGGTTCTTTCGCTGCGTTTTCAAGAATTGTTGTCCCTTTTGCTAATGTAGCTGCAGACATAATGTTTTCTGTCGCGCCTACGCTTGGGAAGTCTAAGTAGATTTTAGCTCCTTTTAGTTCTCCCTCAACATATGCCTCAACAAAACCGTTACCAACCTGTACTTTTGCTCCCATTGCTTCGAAGCCTTTTAAATGTTGGTCAATTGGACGTGAACCAATTGCACATCCACCAGGAAGTGCAATACGAGCACGACCGTTACGTGCTAATAATGGTCCCATTACTTGAACAGATGCACGCATTTTACGTACATATTCAAATGGTGCTTCAATGTTTAGTTCTTTAGAAGAATCGATTGTTACTTGATTATTTTCAAATACGACTTCAGCATTTAAATGACGTAATACCTCATTAATTGTGTATACATCAGACAAAACTGGTACTTCAGATAGTACATTCTTTCCATCACTCGCTAATAGGGCTGCAGCGATTATAGGTAATACAGCATTTTTTGCGCCCTCAACACGCACTGTGCCGTTTAACCGCTTTCCGCCACGGACGATGATCTTTTCCAAATTATTCCCCTCCGTGTCCTTTTTTCAGTATCTATTCACTCAATACTCAGAAGTTATGATCGGTGTGCCAACCACAATTGTATCTTTGTTGTCTGTAGAACGTATTGCTATTTGCACATTTATTTTCTCTCTATTTGTTGAAAGAGCGTCATCCCACTTTTTATTGTATGCGGAGACTGACACAAATGCTCTTTCTTCTACTTGTTCGATCGCTCTTGCTGAAAGATCTTTCAAAACCTGATTGGTTTTATTTTGCAAAACACCTTCAATCTTATCATTCAGTACACCTTGAACACAAGTGTAAATTATAGGTTTTTCACTAAAAATTTTATTCATGTTTTGAACATACTTCGGGTCCCATTTCGCCCCACTTACTTCAAAGATAATGAAAGTGTTTTCTTTAGTATTTTCTTTACTCCAAGTTACTACTACTCGTTCTTCATAAGAAGAAAGCTTTTTATAGGATGTAGCTTTATATCCATCTGGAGATTGCTCTACTTCCCACTTTTGAATATTTGCCTTTTCCTTCACATCGTTTAACAACTTTTGAAACGTATGTATGTTAGAAATTGTTTTTGTTTCTCTCGCTAACCATGACCATTTTTCTACTTTAGCATCATTTTTCTCTAAAGCCTTGATCATGCTCTCCATTTTCTTTTCATCGCTTATCGGTTTCATTTCTCTATATCCAACCAAAAATAAAACAACACTAAGTGCAACAATAAGAATGGCTTTAAGCTTCAATTTCATCCCCTCCTATCCCCATTGTTAACGGAGATTTGAGGTTCTATACACTTACTTTACTAAATACGTTAAACTCTTCGAATAGCCTAAATAATCAAGGAAAAAGTTACTTACAGATGTCCCAATTGCAATTGTAATTAAGATGAGTAATACTCGCGTCTGCAGCACTTTTCCGGACTTCATTAAACGCTCAATGTGAATGCCTTGTAAGGCCCACCACGTAATGGTAATAAACAATAAATGCGAAACAATGGCAATCAGTGCTTGTTGCCCTAAAAGTTGTGCCAAAAAATCGACCCCTTTTTACTCAGCTACTACTTATGAAAGAATATAAAAACGATACCATAATAAGTAGGAGCTACACTTTTTCAAATGCACATAGACATCTTACATTTTACATCGTGATTTTCTTTCCAAAAACGTATATCTACATTACAAGTTAACACAAAATAAAAAGCGCAGAGTACTGACTCCACACCTTTTATTTTCACTATTGTACCACGTTCCCTAAGAAGAAGAAATCTTTCATTAATGGAAAATATTCATAAAAGAAATTGTACCCAATCATCGGCATAATCCCTAGTATTACAATCGAAATTGCACAAAGACTCATAACAACCTTTATATTTAACGGTAACCGTATTCTCTCTTCTGTCTCTCCGGTGCGGAAAAACATTTGTTGTAAAACACGGAAATAATATACGAATGAAACAACTGTCGTACCCATCATAATCGAAGCTAGTACGTAATGTGCTGGCTCTACATGAAGTGCGCCTAAAAAGATATTAATCTTTCCAATGAAGCCAGCCGTTCCTGGTACCCCAGCCAACGATAAAATAAAAATTGTCATCATTATCGCTGTAAATGGCGACCTTTTATATAAACCTGTGAAAATTGTTATATTTTCCTCATTATTTTGTAAGATTAAGCCGTGGATAATGGCAAATGCGCCTATATTCATAAGCATGTATGCCAGCATATAAAACCACATGCTATCCATCGTAAATGGTGATAATGCCACAAGTGGAACGAGTAAATACCCTGCATGAGCAATGCCCGAATAAGCAAATAAACGCTTTATATTGTATTGTTTTAACGCAACTACATTCCCAACAATCATCGTAATACTTGCTAGCACCGCAATATATATACTCATACGCCCATATAAAGATTGCATATCTCCTTGTATTAATACACTTGCAAAAACCATAAGGAACAAACGAATAATGAGTAGGAAACCAGCAATTTTAGAAATCGTTCCAAGAAAAGCAGTAACTGGTGTAGCCGCTCCTTCATATACATCAGGTGCCCACATATGAAACGGCACTGTGGCAATTTTAAATGAGAGACCGACTAGCAATAAAAGAAATGCGAGAGCTAACAATAACTGAATACCACTAGCGAGTTCCCCAGTGAGTACCTTTTGCATATCTACAATGTTAGTTGAACCTGTAATACCGTATAAATAACTCATTCCGAAGAGCGTAATCGCCGTTCCAATTCCTCCGCTAATGACGTATTTCATTGCCGCTTCATTTGATGCACAGCTCTTTTTTCGTATTCCTACTAAAATATAAGAAGAAAGTGAAAGTAACTCCAAACCAACGAAAAGGGTAATGAAATCAACACTAGAAGCCATGAACATCGCACCAAGAAGTGCCATTAAAAATAAGTAATAATATTCACCCTTATCTTCAATTGGATTCTTCTTATCATCGCTCATTGCGGTACATAAAATGAGAGCTGAGGCACCTAATAGCAATGTTTTAAACCCTTTTGAAAATCCATCTAACACAAACGATCCGTTTAAAATATCTCCAGCTGGTTCGCTATATAGCGTAATTAATGACACGATTGCTAATACGATAGCAGCAATCGCACCAAAAGCTACATATCTATGGTTCAGCTTAAAAAACAAATCACATATGGAAAGAAGGATGGCGGCGCCGAGAATAATAAATTCTGGCACCATTAGATGCCACGATAAACTAAGTAACGTATTCATATCCATCCTACTTCACCCCCAATGTTTTCAATGTATTTTGAAGCGGATCCCCTAGTATTTCTGGCATAACTCCAATTGCAATAATACAAAAGATAAGTAGTAAAACAGGGACATACTCCCATCCGTGTATATCAGATTTTGCTTCCCACTCTTTCTTTCCAAATGTCACTTGAAGTGTCGCCCTTAATACATATACAGCGGTTAAAATGATGCCAATCACACCGACTGCAGCAATGACGGGCTCTCCTTGAAATAAACCGAGAAAGGCAAGAAATTCACTAACAAACCCAGACATCCCTGGTAATCCGAGCGATGCCATTCCTCCTGCTAAGAAGAAGCCGCTAAGTACTGGGACACTTTTTGCAAGTCCACCAAGCGCTGTAATGTCTGATGTTCCGAAACGTTGTTCTATAACACCGAGTAAGAAAAACAGCAAGGCTGCAATTAAACCGTGCGATACAACCTGGAATAACGCTCCTTGTGTACCAGGTGCATTAAGTGACGCAAGTCCCATTAACACAATTCCCATATGCGAAATACTAGAGTAAGCCAGTACTTTCCTAAAGTCTGTTTGGATGAGCGCTAAAAAGGCACCGTATAATAAATTAATTACGCCTAATATCGCAATTAGTGTTGCAACATCGTGAAAATATTCCGGGAATAGCCCTTTCCCGAAGCGAATAATACCGTACGCTCCAATCTTCAGCAAAACACCCGCATGAAGCATAACTACAGCTGGATGCGCTTCTATGTGTACATTGACCATCCAGCGGTGCAACGGAAAAACAGGTAGTTTAATTGCAAAAGCAATCATTATGGCAATAAATACACTAAGCTGCAAACTACTTGGGATGACGAGTGCTCCCTCTGCGTTTACGCTTCTTAATATCTCTTTCAGCTCCACAATATTTGTTGTACCTGTTTTCGCGAACAAAATTGAGAAAACAATGAGCAAAATAGCTGAGCCAATACCGTTATATATTAAATAACTATACGCAGCCTTTTCACTCGACAATTTTCCCCACTTTCCAATTAATAAGAACATTGGTGGCAACGTAATTTCAAAGAAGATAAAAAACAACATTAAGTTTTGAGCAGCAAAGACACCGAGCATTCCTATTTCTAGCATGAGTAACAGCATATAAAATGCTTTTAAATTTCTTTTAATAGAAAAGGCTGCAATTGCTGCAAGCGTTGCTAGAAGAGCCGTCAGTACCATCATGACAAGCGACAAACCATCAATACCGAGCTCGTAATAAATAGAAAACCACCTTTTATCTACCGCTGTAAAATCGCCGAACTTAATCCATTTCATCTTTTCATCGAATAGTGACAAATTCTTTCCAGAAGCATATGTACAAGCGAGGACGATAGCGATTCCAAATGGCAGTGCCGTCCCAAATAAGCCAAGCGCTCGCACTGTACGCAATTCCTTTTTCGGTGTTAATACAAGCAATAAAATTCCTAAAAGCGGGGAAAAAATGAAGAACGTTAACAACAAATCATTCATCGTAAATCCCCTCCCGTATAGAGCAAAATAATGACGAGTACAGCGAGCGAAACCGCCGTTACAGTACCGTACACTTGTACATTCCCGTTTTGAAGTTTCGATCCAAGGTTACTTGTGCCTCTCACTACACTTGCAATTAAAACTGCAATTCCTTCGACTACATACACTTCAAATAAGCGAAGCACATGAGCGATTCCTTTCGTAATAGGAATCACCGTCATGTTGTATAGTTCATCCACATAATATTTTTCTTTCAAAAGATTATAAAGCGATGTTTCCGTACCCCCAGCCCAATTCCTAGAAATTGATTTCTTCCTATATATGAAATATGCAAGAGCGATTCCCGCAAATGAAACGAGTGTCGCAACAATCATAATCCAAACTGGTCCATGCGTTTCTTCAACCTTAAACCCTACATCTTTCGTCAACCAATCTCCGAGAAACGTCCCAAACCATGGTGTATTTATATATCCTGCCACTACTGCGAGAACGCCGAGAACAATCATTGGATACGTCATAACGCGAGGCGATTCATGCACTTCTTCCTTCGTCTTCGTTTCTCCAGTAAAGACAAGAAAGTAAAGGCGGAACATATAAAACGCTGTTAAAAATGCCGCAATTACTGCTAAAGTAAATAAAACGTAATTGCCATTCATCCACGTCGCCGCTAAAATTTCATCTTTGCTGAAAAAACCGGAAAGCAGCGGAACACCGCTAATGGCAAGGGTACCTATTAAAAATAGCGTACCAGTTACTTTCATCTTCTTCTGTAAACCGCCCATTTTATTAATGTTTTGCGTATGCACAGCATGAATTACACTTCCTGCCGCCAAAAATAGTAGTGCTTTAAAAAAAGCATGTGTCGTTAAATGAAATATACCAGCTACATAACCGGCAGAACCTAGCGCGAGCATCATATACCCGAGCTGGCTAACTGTAGAATAAGCAAGCACCCTCTTTATATCTGTTTGCACAAGACCGATAGAGGCCGCAAAGATTGCAGTGAAAGCTCCAACGATTGCCACTGTCTGCATCGCCACTGTACTTGCTGAAAATAGAGGGAACATCGTCGCTACTAAATATACGCCAGCTGCGACCATCGTCGCCGCGTGAATAAGTGCCGAAACGGGTGTTGGCCCCTCCATTGCATCTGGCAACCACGTATGAAGCGGGAACTGACCTGATTTCCCCATCGCCCCGATAAAAATTAATATCGCTGTTATTGTAATCATGTAAGGAGGTAGATCCCCTGTATAAATCGCCCTAAATATTGCGTCATATTCAAAACTACCTGCGTACCAAAAAATTAAAATCATCCCGATAAATAAACCAACATCCCCAATACGGGTCATAATAAAAGCCTTTTTTGCAGCAGCCTTCGCTTCTTCTTTAAAGAAATAAAAACCGATAAGTAAAAATGAGCCAAGGCCAACTAATTCCCAAAATATATAAAGTTGTAATAAATTCGTTGATATAACAAGCCCTAACATCGCAAATGTAAAGAGTCCTAAATATGCGTAAAAGGTCGGTAATCGTTCATCACCTTTCATATAACCTTTCGAATACACATGTACAAGTAGACTCACAAGCGTCACGATAAATAACATTAAAGCTCCTAATGCAGTCACTTCAAAGCCGAATGATATATCCACATCTCCAGCTCTAAGCCACACCCACTTATGCTTCACGCTTGCTTCTGAAAACCTTTCTATTAACACAAGTACCGCAAGTATAAAGGAGAGAAAGACGAAAAAAATACTAAGTACGCTGCTTCCTTCTCTAATTTTCTTCCCGAATATAATAAGTAACAAAAACGAAACGAGTGGGAAAAGCGGTATGAGCCATGCATAATCGATCATTGTTTCCTTCCCCCTTTTTCGGTCACAATGCTATCCTTTGAGCGTATCCATTTCATCCACCTGAACTGTCGTACGATTACGATATAAAGCAATTAAAATAGCGAGTCCTACCGCCGCTTCCGCTGCCGCTACAGCCATCGTAAACAGTGAGAAAATTTGACCTGTTAAATTCGGAAATAAGCCTAATTTACTAAACGCCACTAAGTTTAAATTGGCAGCATTCAGCATTAATTCGATACAAACTAATACGATTACTGTATTCCGCTTTGTTAAAGCTCCAAATAGACCGATGCAAAACAAAATAATCGCAAGTGTTAAATATGCAGAAGCTGGAACGCTACTCATTGGAATCCTCCTCTTTCTCGTCCTTTTTCGCAAGTATAATTGCGCCAACGAGTGCTACAAGTAAAATAACTGAAGTTAGTTCAAATGGAATAATATATTTTGAATAGAGAAGCGTACCGATTTGAAGTGTGTTGTTTTCATGGAGAGGTAAACTTCCTTGTGTGCTTTCATTTGCAAAATCAACATTATTAACAGCGAAATACATAACCGCTCCAAATGCTACAACTGCAAAGAAGATAATCCATTTTCGAAGAGTAAGACGCGATTCATTTTCCGCGTTATGTTTCGTTAACATAATGCCGAAAATCATAATAATTGTGATTGCACCGGAGTAAAGTAAAATTTGTGCAACGCCTATAAATTCGGCTGACAAAAGAAAATACAAACCTGCAATGCTGAGAAATGTCAGAACGAGAGCTAGCATCATGTGCATAACTTTCGTTAAGTTCAACATAAGAACACCGCCGATAATTGCAGACAAGGATAGTATAAAGAATGCTACAAACTCGCCATTCATGCCTTATTCTCCTTCCTGACGTTTTCGTCGTTTTCGTCAAGCCACTGCAAATTTTTAAATAAGTCATCACGTGAATATTCCGCGAGTTCAAAGTTATTTGTCATGACAATTGCCTCTGTCGGACAAACTTCTGTACATAAATCACAAAGAATACAAATTTCAAAATTAATATCATACGTGTCGATAATTTTTCCTTTTTTCGTAGGATCCGGATGTTTCTTTCCTGTTAACTGAATACAGTCTGTCGGACAAATGTTAGAGCACTGATTACAAACAATACATTTCTCCGGATAAAATTTTTGAATCCCCCGAAAACGGTCTGGCAACGGCAACGGTTGATTTGGATAATCATACGTTACCTTCTTCTTACTCAAATTACTTAATGTATATTTTAACCCTTTAAATAGTCCTTTCATCTCTTACTGGCACCCCCCTCATAGATTAGAAGAATAACTCCTTAATCAATGCCGTTAAGAAAATATTTGCAAGTGCAATCGGCAATAATACTTTCCATCCAAACTCCATTAACTGGTCACCTCTTATACGCGGGAACGTAACGCGGAACCAAATTAATAGAAAGACTACACTGCTAAATTTCAAAGCAAACCATACGGCACCTGGGATAAATCCAAGAAACATGACTGGATTCCATCCGCCTAAAAAGAGCACTGTAATTAACGATGCCATCCCGAAGAAATATACGTACTCTGAAAGCATGAAAAACGCCCAGCGAAAACCTGAGTATTCCGTATGATATCCAGAAACAAGTTCTGACTCCGCTTCCGGCAAATCGAATGGCGTCCTATTTAACTCTGCAACTGCTGCGATTAAGAAAACGACGAATCCAATTGGCTGTACGAAAATGTACCAGACCTTCTCCTGCGCCGCTACAATCTCATTTAAATTCAGGCTACCAGCTAGCAAAACGATACCAATTACACTCATTACGAGCGGAATCTCATAAGAAATCATTTGCGCCGCCGCACGCATCCCTCCTAAAAGGGAATATTTATTATTCGATGCCCATCCCCCAGTTACAACACCTATCGTCGTAATACCGGAAACAGCAATATAATAAAGTAGCCCGACTCCAATATCTGCAAATTGAAATTTATCAGTGAACGGGATAACCGCAAGCACCATAAATGCTGGTGCAAATGCAATGACAGGCGCTAATATAAATAGCGGTTTATCTGCTGCTTTCGGAATACTATCTTCTTTCAATAATAGTTTTAAAACATCAGCTACCGTTTGCAGTAAACCGAATCGGCCTCCAACCTGGTTTGGTCCAATCCGCCCTTGCATAAACCCCATCACTTTCCGTTCTGCCAAAATTCCATATGTAACGAAGCCAAGGACTGCAAATAGTAGAAGTACCGCTAATCCGAAAAAAATGAAGAAATTCGTCCAGCTTGAAGGTGATTGTAAGAGCGTCTCAATCATTAGCCATCAACCTCCCCAAGTACAATATCAACTCCACCTAAAATCGTAATTAAATTAGCGATGTTTTCACCTTTCAATAACTTCGGTAAAATTTGCAAGTTATAAAAAGATGGCCTACGAAACTTCAAACGGTACGGCTCTTTCTTTCCGTCACTTGCGATATAACAACCAATCTCTCCGCGCGGCGATTCGATACGTACGAACGCTTCTCCCTTAGGTGCCTTAATAATTTTCGGTACTTTTGCCAGCACAGCTCCATCTTTCGGGAACTGCTGAACCGCTTGCTCAACAATCTTTAAAGACTCCTCGATTTCTTGCATTCGGCAAACGTAGCGATCCCAAGCATCTCCCACGCTTCCAACAGGAATATCAAAATCAAAACGATTATAAATCGAATACGGCTCATCTTTGCGAAGATCCCAGTTTACTCCAGTGCAACGCAAATTTGCTCCGCTTAAAGAATACGAGATCGCTTCTTCCGCGCTATATATACCAACGCCTTTCACACGATTTAAGAAAATCTCATTACCGCTAACAAGATCATGATAACCTGCTAATTGCTCCCTCATATACGGAACAAACTCTTCCACCTTTTCAATCCAACCATCTGGCGCATCCCACTTCACACCACCAACTCTCATATAGTTAAAAGTAAGCCGTGCCCCGCATAATTCATTTAATAAATTTATAATCATCTCTCGTTCACGAAACGCGTACAAAAACGGGCTGACCGCTCCTATATCAAGAAGATTCGTCCCCCACCAAACGAGATGACTCGCAATTCTTCCTAACTCCATCGCAAGTACTCGCAAGTATTCGGCACGCTCCGGAATTTCAAGCCCCATCATCGTCTCCACAGCATGGCAAATGACGTAATTATTCGTCATGGCTGATAAATAGTCCATTCGATCTGTATAAGGGATAATTTGCGTATACTGTAAGCTCTCAGCGATCTTTTCGGTCCCGCGATGCAAATATCCAATAACAGGTGTAGCTTCTTTAATAATTTCCCCGTCAATCTTAATTACGAGCCTGAACACACCATGTGTACTCGGATGCTGAGGTCCTACATTCAAAAGCATCTCTTCCGTGCGGATCATAGCTACACCTCCACATCATACGGTTCATAGTCTTTTCTAAGCGGATATCCTACCCAATCATCTGGCATTAAAATACGCGTTAAATTCGGATGCCCTTTAAATACAATACCGAGCAAATCGTATGCTTCTCTCTCCGGCCAGTCAGCCCCTTTCCAAAGCGCTGTCACAGACTCGACTTGCGGCGCTTCCCGGTCTAGCTTTACCTTCACCGCTACCGATTGTTTCTTGCCATATGAAAACAAATGAACATACACTTCCATATGTGTCACAAAATCCGTCGCATGTAGCTCTGACATATAATCAAAAGCAAGTCCCTCATGGAATCGCAATGACTCCATCACTTCATAATACTTTTCGGGATCCACCACAAGAGTTGGCACATCCTTTGACAGTTTATTAATGTAGGAATCTACTAATGCACCCTCTCCTAACTTCTCCCTAATAGCCTCAACATACTGATTTAAATACGGCTGATTTACAGACGGTTCTTCCTGCTTCGGCTCATCCTCTTTCTTACCTTCAGCTCCCTTTGTCTTCGCTCTTGCAGCCGCTGCTGCTTTCGCTTTTGCCGCTGCAATTGCCTTTGCCTTTTCATCTCCCGAATCCCCATCACCTTGCGAGGCTTTCTGCTTCGCCAATGCTGCCGCTTTCGCCTTTGCCGCCGCCACCGCTTTTGCCTTGGCTTTCGCTTTTTCTTCTTCCGTTACTTCTTCGGTTCCTTCTCTTTTCTGCTTCGCCAATGCTGCCGCTTTTGCCTTTGCCGCCGCCACCGCTTTTGCCTTCGCTTTCGCTTTTTCTTCTTCCGTTACTTCTTCTGTCCCTTCTCTTTTCTGCTTCGCTAACGCTGCCGCTTTTGCCTTTGCAGTTGCTGCTGCCTTCGCTTTTTCTTCTTCCGTTACTTCTTCTGTCCCTTCTCTTTTCTGCTTCGCTAACACTGCCGCTTTTGCCTTTGCAGCTGCTGCTGCCTTCGCTTTTTCTTCTTCCGTTACTTCTTCGGTTCCTTCTCTTTTCTGTTTCGCTAACGCCGCCGCTTTTGCTTTTGCAGCTGCTGCTGCCTTCGCCTTCGCCTTCGCTTTCGCTTTTTCTTCTTCCGTTACTTCTTCGGTTCCTTCTCTTTTCTGTTTTGCTAATGCAGCCGCTTTTGCTTTTGCGGCTGCTGCTGCACGTCGTTTTGCTTCTTCTATAGTAATACCATCATTTTTTGGTAGCGCTTTCTCTTTTTCTTGATCTTCCTCCTCAAGTTCACTTATTTCCGCCTCGTGTTTCGCTACAAGGCGTTTTCTCGCTTCTTCTTTCGCACGCCTAGCTGCTTCTTTTTTCAGATCCTCTAAATCTTTATTTGGATTACTCATTTATTCGTCACCTGCTTTCCGGTCTTTGCCTCGTAACGAATTTTCTCTTTTAATTTATTAATTCCATAGATTAAAGCAGCTGGATTTGGGGGACAACCAGGAATATACACGTCAACTGGTACGATTTGGTCTACACCTTTCACAACAGCATATGAATTTACATACGGACCACCTGCTGTCGCACAAGATCCCATCGCAATAACCCATTTCGGTTCGGGCATTTGATCATATAAACGCCGAACAATAGGAGCCATCTTCTTCGTTACTGTTCCCGATACAATCATGACGTCCGATTGCCTTGGTGAAGTTCGAAAAAATGACCCAAATCGATCTAAATCGTAATGTGATGAGCCTACCCCCATCATTTCAATTGCACAGCATGCCAGTCCGAATGTCATCGGCCATAAAGAGTTGCTCCTCGCCCATCCTTTCAACTGTTCCAATGTAGAAAAAAAGATATTTCGTTCTAATTCTGCTCGCTCATTTGGATGTAATTCCTCAAAATTTATAACCATTGTAACACCTTCTTTTTCCAAGCATACGCTAATCCAACTAGCAACATTACAACAAAGATGAGCATTTCAATTAATGCAAATAAACCTAGCTTGTCATACGCAACAGCCCAAGGATATAAAAATAAAGTTTCTACATCAAAGATCACAAACAATAAAGCGAAAATATAATAACGAGCATGAAACCGAATATTTGCATCATGAAAAGGCTCAATTCCACTCTCATACGTCGTCGCCTTTGCTGCACTTGGTTTATTTGGGCGCAGCATCCTTCCTAATGTAAGAGCCACTACCGGCAGCAATATACCTAATAGCAAGAAAATCAAAACGATCATATAACTATTTTCATATACACTTGCCATTGTGAAACCCTCCCCCCTAAATTAAGAACAAGTTCACATAGTAAACAATATGTCCTAGTTGCAGTAATTATTATTTTTAAATTTTTCTAAATAATGCAACTATTCTAATCATTATAGCAAACTTCAAATTCCTATGTCGATATGTTGGGAGACAGAAACAAGAATTATTAAAATCTATCTTTACAACTTGCTATAATTGTGCAAAATAAATATAAAACTTATATATGCTTTTCAAGAAACCGTAGGTGATATAAATGAAAAAACAAACACATGTAAGTATTCTTATAAGCATTGTATTGCTGTCTATAACGCTTCACTATGTAGCAATGCCTTTTGTATATGAATACTCATTTCCTTTTCAGCTATTAATCGGAACGAGCACCCTATTAATTGATATTATCGCTTGTAGTTATATACTTTATTTTTCAAACATGAAAGAAGGGCTATCTCGTTTATTTTGGATCATATTATCTGTTGGAGCTCTCTCTTATTTTATCGGTGATATAGTCGTTGCCTATCAGCGTTTAATTGTAAAGGACTTCTATACGTTCGTTGATCCATCTGACTTTTTTTACTTACTTTTTTTAGTTAGCTTTACGTTTGCCTTTCTATACGAAATCATTTATAACCGAGATTTATTAGAAAAACTTTTTATGCTATGTGATATTTGTATTATCGTTACAGCCCAATTTACTTTAAGTTACTACTTACTTATTGAACGAACTATTCATATCTTTACAACATCCTATATCGACATATTTGTTCAACTTACCTATCCAATGGCTGATTTACTCTTTCTCTTAATAGGAATCAACCTTTTATTCAAACCACTATCCTTATTACCTAAAAAGGTCGGTGCACTTCTTGGCAGTGCTTTAATTTTATATGCTACTACAGATGCGATTTATGCTTATATAAAATACTTCATACCAGAGTATTCTATGTTTACAGTTACGCCTTTCTATCAAGTAACCTTAGTACTAGTAGCAATCGCCTGTATTCTCCATACAAAAAAGCCTGAAAAACAAGAACAAGTACTACTAACACCTAAAATTGGCGAATCAATCCGATTATCATTACCGTATATTTCTGTAGTAATGCTTATCGTTTTTATATTAGTTGAATACGTTTTTGCGCCTATTATAGTAATCGGACTTATAATAACTTTTTCTTTCGTTCTCATACGTCATAGTTTAGTTCGAAAACAAAATAAAATATTATTGATCGCTCAAATGCAATTCAACTCAGAACTCGAGAAACAAATTAAACTACGTACAGAAGATTTAGTAGAACAGAAAAATGAACTCTATCATAATCAACAAATGTTTAAATCTTTATACGAGCATCATCCAGATCCAATTTTCACATTAGATTTGTACGGTAATTTTCTCAAAGTAAATAACGCTGGTACTACTTTACTCGGTTATCAAACGAATGAATTATTAAACCAGCCTTACTATTCACTCATATACGAAGAAGATTTAGAAGAAATGATTAACGCCTTTCATCGCGTGAAAAAGGGATATTCGATTTCTTTAGAAATACGGGCTTACCATAAAAACAGAGATATTTACTACTTGCACGTTACCGCCGTACCGATCTTTTTAAAGGAGAAAATTTCTGGGGTTTATTTAATGATTAAAGATATTACGGAAAGCAAACAACAACAAGAACAAATCAACTTCCTAGCATACCATGATACTTTAACAGAGCTTGCAAATCGTCGTGCATTTCATCAACATTTAGAACAGGCAATTGCGCGAGCAAAAATATCGAAAAAGCCTTTTGCTGTTATGTTTCTCGACCTAGACCGTTTTAAAGTTATTAATGATACCCTCGGTCATCGAGTAGGAGACCTATTGCTCATCGCAGTAGCAAAAAGGCTCGAAAGAATAGCAACATCAAATATGAAACTCGCGCGGCTAGCTGGGGATGAGTTCACAATCCTTATCGAGAATTACAAAAAAAAGCCAGATGTCCAAAAAATAGCTGATAGGATTGTAGCGGCCATGAATGAGCCATTTGAAATCGAAAATCAACATTTACAAATCTCACCGAGCATCGGAATTGCAATATATCCTGAAGCAGGTGAAGATGCGCTATCCATTTTGCAGCATGCTGATATGGCCATGTACGAAGCAAAGAATAAAGGAAAAAACGGTAGCTCTCTTTACACGAAAGAACTATATAAAAAAATGGAACGAAAAGCTCGAATTGAAAAAGATTTGCCAATCGCTTTAGTAAACAAAGAATTTTATCTCGTTTATCAACCACAAATTGATACGACAACAAATAAAATTATCGGTGCTGAAGCTTTAATACGATGGAAACACCCGCTATTAGGTGACATTTCACCATGTGAGTTTATTCCAATTGTAGAAGAGACGCCACAAGTAGTCCCACTTGGACATTGGGTATTACAAGAAGCTTGTCTCCAATTAAAAATATGGCATACCTTTGGCTACCAAAATTTAAAAATAAGTGTTAATTTATCCGCAAAAGAATTCCGGCAAGATCAATTAATCGAAAACATTTCACAAATATTAAACGACGTGCAAGTCGACCCAAAATATGTAACCCTTGAGTTAACAGAAAGAATTGCAATGATTGACGAGAAAGAAACGTTATTGAGACTGAAGCAATTAAAAGAGTACGGTATCCAAACTTCCATTGATGACTTCGGTACTGGGTATTCTTCTCTTGCTTATTTATCAATTTTTCCAATCGACACATTAAAAGTACCGAGAGAATTTACACAATTAGCTGATCATCGTCCTGAAGAACGAGCCATCGTTTCTACAATACTTTCCCTCGCAAATACTTTAAATCTTTCAGTCGTTGCCGAAGGAATTGAAACCGAAAAACAGCTTAAGTTTCTGCAAAAACATAACTGTAAATATATGCAAGGTTACTATTTCAGTAAACCACTTACTAGTAATCAATTTATAAAATTTCTACAAAAAACCCCCAGTATGAACAAATAATTCATACTGGGGGTTTTATAGTGCTAAATTTTTTTCTCATAATATTCTTCTGCAATCTCTTCGTAAAAAGCTGCAGATGTCGTATAGAAATATGGAATTAACCATAAGAATCCAATCCCTAACGTAATACAACTTAATATAAACCAGCCAATAAAACTTAAACATAAAATGAAATACTCCATCTTATGTCCATCCATCATACGACGACTTTCTGTAATAGCTTGGTTCAGTGAATACTCAGGATGATCGTTTATAATAAAGTATGTCATCGCATAAGAAAATGATTTAATAATACCTGGAATAATGAACAATAACGTCCATAAGAAAAGATAAAGATTTACTAATAAATATAATAAAAATGATTTTAGAAATCTCTTTCCCTCTGAAAACCAAATGAATACATTACCAATACTAGCTTGCTTTTCACGAAGGATATTTAAACCAAGGTAATATCCACCTAAAGTTAACGGTCCAGTTACAAAAAATGAAAGAATATTCGTTGAAAGTGAACCATTTGTTTTTTGCCAACCGAAAATTAAAGAAAATCCCCAATCAACACTAAAACTAAAAGCCGTGATAAGAATTGAAATGAGTAGTGTAGCTCCAACAGCTAATCCCCATTTCCCTTCTAATGAATCTAGTGCTTCTCCTTTTAAATCACTAATCATGCGTAGCCTCGCCTCCTATACACAATAATTCTACTAGTATAGCATGTTCCTATTGAAATTCACCTTTTGAAATGTAGCGATAAAAGTGTGCTGTCGTCGTACTCATATACGGACTAAGCCAAAGAAATCCTATTCCAAAAGTAAGCAGCGCTAAAATAGCCCATCCTATGAAGCTCAGCCATAAAAGAAACAAATCTAACTTATGACCCTTCATAAGATTCTTACTTTCCTTCATCGCCTGCGAAACACTATATTCTGGATTTTCAATCATCACATAGTACGTCAGTGCATAAGAAAAATACATCACAATCATACCAACAATTGAAATTGCTAATAGTACGAAGAAAGCTATTGCAAATGACGTATTCCCTTCTTCACCTAACAATGCAAATAAGCCTATTAACAGCATCGGAATCCATGTACCTGTATATAACAAAATCGCAAGCATTGCCCACATTGTTTTCATCATTCTTTTAAAGCCACGAAATCCTTCGAATAAGTAATCTACTTTAGCATCTTCTCGTTTACTAATCTGTAAAAATACATTTGTATAACCATATGACGTAATCCCATACGATGCGTTACTCAAAATTATCATAATGCAATAAAAAATTCCAAAGGTAATACCTGCTCCAATTGACATCGTTTCCTCTTCAAATGATCCAGTTAAGCTTACAACTGAGAGAAATATAATAATTCCTGGAATTAATAGTATAAGCATTGCAGCCAGCGAAACAACATAACTTAAAATAAAATATAAAATTGTTGATCCAACACCTAGTCCCCATTTTCCCTTTAAAGAGTACAATGCTTCTCGCTTCATTTCACCAATCATTGATCCATCCCCTTTATGAAATATAAATTGTTGTACACTTCTACTTATACAAGCATCAATATAATTATACCAGTTTTGTAAAATTATCCATAAAATACACAAAAAAAATCCGTAAAGGCAAAGCCCTTACGGATTTTTTTACTTCATATCGGAAACGTTCAAACGGTTCACAGCACGTTGTAATGCCATTTCTGCACGTTTAAAGTCAACATGTGCTTGTTTATCTTGCAGACGTTGCTCAGCGCGACGCTTCGCTTCATTTGCACGATGGATATCGATATGGTTTGCTTCTTCAGCAGATGATGATAATACAGTCACTTTATCTGGACGAACTTCGATAAAGCCACCGCTTACTGCTACATAATCAGTGTGTCCACCATTTTTCAGACGAACTGCACTAATTTTTAATGGTGCAACAGTTGGAATGTGACCTGGTAAGATCCCCATTTCCCCACTCTCTGCTTTTACACTTACCATTTCTACTTCTTTTTCGTAAACCGGTCCATCAGGAGTTACAATACTGACTGGAAATGTCTTCATACTTCGTCCCTCCTAAGGCCTTACGCCATCATTTTCTTCGCGTTTTCAATAACTTCTTCAATGCCACCTACTAAGCGGAATGCATCTTCTGGAAGGTCATCATATTTTCCTTCTAGAATTTCTTTGAAACCACTAACTGTATTTTTTACAGGTACGTAAGAACCTTTTTGACCTGTAAACTGCTCAGCTACGTGGAAGTTTTGAGATAAGAAGAATTGAATACGACGAGCACGATGTACAACTAACTTATCTTCTTCAGATAACTCATCCATACCTAAGATAGCGATGATATCTTGAAGCTCTTTATAACGTTGTAAAGTTTGCTGTACTTGACGAGCTACTTCATAATGCTCTTCTCCTACGATTTCTGGAGAAAGTGCACGAGATGTAGATGCTAATGGATCTACGGCTGGGTAAATACCCATTTGCGTTAAACGACGCTCTAAGTTTGTTGTTGCATCTAAGTGAGCGAACGTTGTAGCTGGTGCTGGGTCAGTATAGTCATCGGCTGGTACATATACCGCTTGGATAGACGTGATAGACCCTTTATTTGTAGATGTAATACGCTCTTGTAATTGACCCATTTCTGTTGCAAGTGTTGGTTGGTAACCTACCGCAGATGGCATACGACCAAGAAGGGCAGATACTTCAGAACCCGCTTGCGTGAAACGGAAGATGTTATCGATGAACAGAAGTACGTCTTGTCCTTGCTCATCACGGAAATGCTCAGCCATTGTTAAACCTGTTAATGCAACACGTTGACGTGCTCCAGGTGGCTCGTTCATTTGTCCGAATACCATCGCAGTTTTCTTGATTACGCCAGAATCGCTCATTTCGTGGTATAAGTCATTACCCTCACGAGTACGCTCACCTACACCAGCGAATACAGAGATACCACCGTGCTCTTGTGCGATGTTATTGATTAACTCCTGAATTAATACTGTTTTACCTACGCCGGCACCACCGAATAGGCCGATCTTACCACCCTTAATGTAAGGAGCAAGTAAGTCTACTACTTTAATACCAGTTTCAAGAATTTCTACTTTAGTAGATAATTCTTCGAATGCAGGTGCTTGACGGTGAATTGGATCACGGTGTACATCCGCAGGAAGTTCACCATCTAAGTCAATTGCATCACCTAATACGTTGAATACACGTCCAAGTGTTGCATCACCAACTGGTACAGAGATTGCTTTACCAGTATCTTCTACTTCTGTGCCACGAACAAGTCCATCTGTGGAAGACATCGCAACTGTACGAACTGTATCATCACCTAAATGAAGTGCAACTTCAAATGTTAAGTTCATGCTTCCGTTTTCGTTGCTTTGTTTTACCGTAAGGGCATTGTAGATTTCTGGTAGCTTTCCGCCATCAAACTTAACGTCTACAACCGGACCCATGATTTGCGTAACGCGCCCTTTATTCATCGGGTTCCCTCCTAGCTTTCTTTTAATTAGCTACCTCTATCAGAGAAGTTAGCTTTTAATTTTTTATTAGTTTAGCTTACGCGACTCTCCTGAAAGAGCCGCTTCCGCTTTTTATTGAATCCAGCTCCAGCGGTTAGAATGTTCGGTGGCTTCGCTTTTTCCTACGAGGCACAAATCGCCTCTACGTCAAAAGGCTCCATCCCCCTCTCATTCTGAACGAACCGCTTCCGCTTTTTAATACTATTCTAACGCTGCTGCTCCACCAACGATTTCCGTAATTTCTTGCGTAATCGCTGCCTGACGCGCACGGTTGAATGAAAGTGTAAGTGAATCGATAACTTCCATTGCGTTGTCTGTAGCACTCTTCATTGCTGTCATACGCGCTGCGTGCTCACTTGCTTTACCGTCTAGTAATGCACCGTACACTAAGCTTTCTGCGTATTGTGGCAATAGTACTTTTAAAATTTCTTCTTCAGAAGGTTCGAATTCATAAGCTGTCGTCGGTTTGTCAGACGCCACATCAGTAAGCGGTAAAATTTTATTTTCCGTTACCTCTTGTGAAATTTTACTTACGTAATGGTTGTAGTAAATGTACAGCTCATCATAAGCACCATCTGCGAACATCGCAATTGCTCGAGAAGCAAGGTCTTTAATATCAGTAAATGATGGGTGGTCAGATAATCCAACTACTTCATCAATAATGTTAAAGCCGCGACGTTTTAAATAATCACGTCCTAGTCGTCCAAGCACAATAATAGAATATTGGTTTGAATCCATATTATGACGTTCACGAATTACGTTACTTACTGTACGTAATACGTTACTGTTATAACCACCTGCTAGTCCGCGATCAGACGTAATAACGATGTATCCTGTACGCTTTACAGGACGCGCATTTAGCATTGGATGATTAATCCCTTTGCTTCCTTGCGCAATGCTCGCTACTACTTCTTGAATCTTTTCCATATACGGAACGAAAGATTTAGCATTTTGCTCTGCACGGTTTAACTTAGATGCAGATACCATCTCCATCGCTTTCGTAATTTGACTCGTTTTCTTTGTCGAGTTAATCTTCGCTTTTATATCGCGTAAAGATGCCACAGGTTTTCACCACCTTTTTTCCGGAAGTTGGCACGATTAGTAAGAATCCTCTTCCTAATCTACGTTGCAAGATATTCTTGCTCATGATTGAAGGAAAAGAATAGGTGCACCTACTCTTTTCCTTTACATGACCTTTAGCAATCTCAGAGCCCGAGATGCCTTTTATATATACTATCTAGCTCCAGCGGCTTGAATGCTCGGTGGCTTCACTTCTTCCTACGAGGCAAACACCGCCTCTTCGTCAGAAGCTCCATCCCCCTCACATTCAGAACGAGCCGCTTCCGCTTTTATTAATCTAGTTCCGCCTCCTAGCCCCTTTCGTCTAAGAACCTTCCCCACAAGAAGGTAAAAAGCACCTTCTGTGAGAAAGAACCTTAGCCGATGGGGCTGAACAGTCGGCTTCACTTTTTATTATTATTCAGAAGCTACGAATACTTTTTTAAATCCATTGATTGCTGCTGCAAATTTGTCGTCATCCGCAAGTTTCTTAGTTGTGCGGATTTCTTCTAATAAGTCAGTCGCATTAGAATCTAACCAAGCATGGAATTCTTCTTCAAAACGAGTGATATCTACTACTGGGATATCATCTAGGAATCCACGTGTTAAAGCGTAAAGAATGATAACTTGTTTCTCTACACGTAACGGTTTGTGTAATCCTTGTTTTAATACCTCAACAGTACGAGCACCACGGTTTAATTTCGCTTGAGTTGCTTTATCAAGGTCAGAACCGAACTGAGCGAACGCTTCTAACTCACGGTAAGATGCAAGGTCAAGACGAAGTGTACCTGATACTTTACTCATTGCTTTAATCTGAGCAGATCCACCTACACGAGATACAGAAGTACCCGCATCGATCGCTGGACGTACGCCAGAGAAGAATAGGTCAGATTGTAAGAAGATTTGTCCATCCGTAATAGAAATTACGTTTGTTGGGATGTATGCTGATACGTCCCCTGCTTGTGTTTCGATGAAAGGTAGTGCAGTTAAAGAACCGCCGCCTTTTGCATCACTTAATTTTGCTGCACGCTCTAATAAGCGAGAGTGTAAGTAGAATACATCCCCTGGGTAAGCTTCACGACCTGGAGGACGACGTAATAGTAATGACAGCTCACGGTAAGCCGCTGCTTGTTTTGATAAGTCATCATATACTACTAATACGTGTTTACCATTGTACATGAACTCTTCACCCATTGTTACACCAGCGTAAGGAGCTAGGTATAATAATGGAGCTGGTTGAGAAGCAGATGCAGTTACAACGATTGTGTACTCTAATGCACCGTGCTTACGTAGTGTTTCTACTACGTTACGTACAGTTGATTCTTTTTGTCCAATTGCTACGTAGATACAAATCATGTCTTCATCTTTTTGGTTAATGATTGTATCAAGTGCAACTGCTGTTTTACCAGTTTGACGGTCACCAATGATTAACTCACGTTGACCACGGCCAATTGGTACAAGAGCATCGATCGCTTTAATACCTGTTTGAAGTGGCTCATGAACAGATTTACGATCCATTACACCTGGTGCTGGACTTTCGATTGGACGAGTGTTTGTTGTATTGATTGGGCCTAAACCATCAACTGGTTGACCTAATGGGTTTACAACACGACCAATTAGTTCTTTTCCTACTGGTACTTGCATGATGCGACCAGTACGACGAACTTCGTCACCTTCACGGATTTCTGTGTAAGGTCCTAAAATGATAATACCTACGTTGTTTTCCTCTAAGTTTTGTGCTAGTCCCATAACGCCGTTAGAGAACTCTACAAGTTCACCAGCCATAACGTTATCAAGACCATGAGCACGCGCGATACCGTCACCAACTTGGATAACTGTACCAACATCACTAACTTCGATTTCAGACTGATAGTTCTCGATTTGTTGCTTTATCAGTGCGCTAATTTCTTCAGCTCTGATGCTCATGTGCTTCACCCCTATCTATTCTTCATTAATTCACGCTGAATACGTGCTAATTTTCCTTGTAAACTTCCGTCATAAATGCGATTTCCAATACGTACTTTAATTCCGCCTAGTAAATCTTCATCTACAACATTTTTCACGCGAATTGCATCTTTTCCCGTTCTCTTTGCAAATGCTTCAGCAATGTTAAGCTTCTCTTCTTCTGATAGAAGACGAGTAGAATATACAGTTGCATCCGCTACGTTACGTTCTTCATTAGCAAGAACAACATATTCATCTGCAATTTCAGGTAAGATATCAATGCGTTTGTTATCAATTAAAATATATAACGTATTTAAAATAGATTCAGAAACAGATCCGAATACGTTTGCAAGAAACGTTTTCTTTTGTTCCTTTGAAATGTTCGGTTGCGTTAAAAAGCTATGTAGTTCTCCGTTCTTTACATAAACGTTTTGTACAAGGCGTAATTCCTCTTCAAACATTTCTAATACGTGTTTTTCTTTTGCAATTTTAAAAAGAGCGACAGCATAACGTTTTGCTACAATCCCATTGCTCATCGCGCTTCTCCTACTTCTTTAATATAATCGCGAATTAACTTCACTTGATCTTCTTCTTTTAATTCTTTTTCAATTACTTTAGAAGCAATTTGAACAGATAAAGAAGCGACTTGTTCTTGTAAAGCAGCAATTGCTTGCTCTTTTTCGCGTTGAATTTCTTGTACAGCAGATGCTTTAATTGATTCTGCTTCTTCTTTCGCAGCAGCAACAATAACATCCTTTTGATCTACAGCTTGCTTTTTCGCTCTTTCGATTAACTCTTGTGCTTCAACACGCGATTGTTTTAACATCTCACGTTGTTCTTCTACTAATTTCTTCGCTTCAGCATTATTTCTTTCTGCAGCGTCGATTTCATTAGCAACGTGCTCTTCACGTTCTTTCATAATTCCCATTAAAGGACCCCACGCAAATTTGCGTAGCATTACTAATAGAAGTAAGAAAATGAACAATGTATAAGCAATCGTTCCAAATGGAATGGAAGCTCCTAATAATAAAGTTGGCACAAGGATTCACTCCCTTCAAAATATCTAAATTGATCATATGAAAAAAAAAGACATACGTTTCGTTCATAAAGCAATGGCGAAGAAAGTTCGGAAAAACACTCTTCGCCATCTATGTAAGGGGAGTCTCCCTTATTTGTTCATTACGATGAATGCAATAACTACACCGATGATTGGAAGTGCCTCAACTAAAGCAACCCCGATGAACATAATTGTTTGAAGTGCGCCTTTTAATTCTGGTTGACGAGCAACACCTTCGATTGTACGTGATACGATAAGACCGTTACCAATACCTGCACCTAATGCTGATAAACCAATTGCAATTGCAGCTGCGATTACACCTAAACTCATTTAATTTGTCCTCCTTTGTATTATAAAAAAATAAATTTTTTCTTACTTAAATTATATTAATGGTCATGGCTTACTTTATGAGCCATATAAACCATCGTTAACATAACGAAAATAAATGCTTGGATTGATCCAACGAATACACTGAATCCCATCCATGCTAACATTGGTACAAGCGCACCTAATGCCCCAAGGACTGATGCTCCGCCCAACTTAGCAAGTAATCCTAATAAGATCTCACCTGCATAAATGTTACCAAATAAACGAAGACCTAACGTTAATGTGTTAGCAAACTCCTCAATAACCTTTAATGGGAATAAGAATTTCATAGGTTGGAAATAACCTTTTACGTACTCTTTCGTACCCTTCATCTTAATTCCATAATAATGGGTGAGGGTAACTACCATCACGGCTAATGTTAATGTAACTGCTGGATCAGACGTTGGTGATCTCCACCATGCAATATGTTCGCCAGCTTCAGTTGCTGAATACATGAATGGTAAACCAAGGAAGTTCGATACGATGATAAACATGATAAGCGTAACGCCAAGCGTTAAGAAACGTCCACCTGTTTTCCAGTCCATCGTACTATTGATAATCCCTTTCACGAAGTCAAACACCCATTCCATGAAGTTTTGCATCCCGGTTGGGCGAAGAGCTAAGCTGCGAGTTCCGATAACAGCGATTAAGAAAACAATAACTGCTGCTACAGTAACCATCATAACTGATGACAAATCGAACGTTAAACCTAGAAATTCAACTAATTTACCGTGTTCCACTAGTAATTCACCTCTCTTCCCTGCTCTTATACTCTAAATAAAGAAAATCTATGATCATGACAAGGTATCCTGTCAGCAATCCTACACCTAGGCCCCACATCGCGATTAACTCTTGATATTTGGCTGCAAATAAAATTAATAACCCAATCGTGGCGAATCTTGAATATGTACTTACCGCTGTTGCCTTGAACTTCACGTTTTCTCCATTTGTTACGCGATCTAGCAGCTTGTCTGTTCTACGTGCAATGATGCGCAAACTAAGAAAACTGAAAATCGTACCGATAATCAGTCCAAGAAATACATCCTTGTAAGAGGTAAATCCCCATCCTAGCACTAGAAGCGCAAGCAAGTAGTACATATATTTCTTTTGTCTTTGGACAAGTCCATGTACGTCTATCATCATTGCTCTCCCGAATAGTAATGTCGAATGAGTCGAATCATTGCGTATACCCCTGTTCCTAGTCCGAGTAATAACCCTATAATAAGAAACAACGGAAACGTTCCAACCTTATTATCAATCCACTGCCCACCAAAGATTCCAACAAGAATAGAACCGACTAATTGAGCAAGAATACCTGACATTAAAGCATAAGCTTTTATATGGCTGCGATCGTTTTTTTGCAAGGATTCATCCCTCCAATATGTAACCCTCATTCACGATGTGTTAATAATAACTCATTTTTTTGCATAAATCCTATACAAAACAAAAAGTTTACATTTTCGTCACGGAATAGATGTAATTTTGTCACTGAAAGCCCTACCATCTATCCCCGTTGTTAGCATACAATAGGGTATTAACAGTGTCAACGAGAAATCGTAAAAAATCTAAAAATTTGAGTATTAGGCATTTCCTCCCAAAAATGAAAACGTTCCCCTTCTAAATACTGGTTACATATATGCAATTTCTAACAGTTTTCTCTTTATAATAGAAGGAAATGTTCACAAGTTTGTCACTATTATATTTTCGAGATATAACGCTTTTCTTCCATAATATAGTGTTCCTCAGACGTAAGACTTCTATATTATATGTGAGGTGTATGCAACTTATGTTGTATATACGATGTATATTTATCCTCTCCCCCTCCCCTACTTGCTTACAGCAAAAAAGACGAGCTGGGGAATCTCCCCTGCTCGTCAGTTGTCTTACTTCGTTCCGAATAAACGGTCACCAGCATCACCAAGACCTGGTACTACATATCCGTGGTCATTTAATTTCTCATCTAATGCTGCTACATAAATATCAACATCAGGATGTTCTTCTTGTACTACTTTTACCCCTTCTGGAGCTGCAACGATACACATTAATTTAATTTGTTTCGCACCGCGCTTTTTCAGAGAGTTAATTGCTTCAGCCGCAGAACCACCTGTTGCTAGCATCGGATCTAGTACGATAAAGTCACGCTCTTCTACATCCGTTGGAAGTTTCACATAGTATTCTACCGGTTGCAATGTTTTAGGGTCACGGTATAAACCAACGTGTCCTACTTTTGCTGCTGGAATTAATTTCAGAATTCCATCAACCATTCCTAAACCTGCACGTAAAATCGGAATTAAACCAAGTTTTTTACCAGCGATCACTTTTGTTGTCGCTTTGCTTACAGGTGTTTCAATTTCAATGTCCTTAAGTGGAAGGTCGCGAGTAATTTCGAAAGCCATTAAGCTTGCTACTTCGTCCACTAATTCACGAAAATCTTTCGTACCTGTATTCTTATCGCGAATATATGTAATCTTATGTTGAATTAACGGGTGATCAAATACATACAGTTTTCCCATGTGAATCTCTCCTTTAGATGATATTCATGCGTTTGCACGCTTTTTTACACTATTTACGATTGTAAAGAAAACGCTACTAATATTCAAGGGCAAATTTGGCAAAATCATGATTTTACAATGAATCTATCTAGTATCTTTACCAATTATGGGAGCTGTATCCTTCATTATATCGCCAAAATTTATTCATCATTTGTATACATACTTTAAAAATAATATATGTCCAAAAAAAAGACCGCCAAAACAATTAAGTCTCGGCAGTCTTCTTCAATCTATTATAGATTTGGATACATTGGGAATTTGCTAGTTAACGCTTCTACACGCTTACGTGCTTCTTCTAATGCAGCTTCATTTTCATGATTTTTTAATGTATAAGCAATAAGTGACGCAATTTCATCCATTTCTTCTAAACCAAAACCACGAGATGTTACAGCTGCTGTACCGATACGTACACCACTTGTTACAAATGGGCTTGCTGTTTCAAATGGAATTGTATTTTTGTTCACTGTAATACCAACTTCATCTAATACGTGCTCTGCTACTTTACCTGTGATTTCTAAGTTACGAACATCAATCAAGATTAAGTGATTGTCTGTTCCGCCAGAAACAAGTGTAAGTCCTTCTTTTTGAAGACCTTCAGCTAAGCGGTTCGCATTGTTAATGATATTTTGTGCATATGTTTTGAAATCATCTTGAAGTGCTTCACCAAATGCAACAGCTTTTGCAGCGATTACGTGCATAAGTGGACCACCTTGAATACCAGGGAAGATTGATTTATCAATTTGTTTTGCAAATTGCTCTTCACATAAAATCATACCACCACGCGGACCACGTAACGTTTTATGTGTTGTCGTTGTAACGAAATGTGCATGTGGTACTGGATTTGGATGTAAACCAGCAGCTACTAAACCTGCGATATGTGCCATATCAACCATTAAATAAGCGCCCACTTCATCTGCAATCTCACGGAATCGCTTGAAATCGATAACACGAGGGTATGCACTTGCACCTGCAACGATTAATTTTGGTTTATGTTCTTTCGCTTTTGCTAATACATCATCGTAATTAATACGGTGAGAGTCAGCATCCACGCCATATTCTACGAAATTATATTGTACTCCACTGAAGTTAACAGGGCTTCCGTGTGTTAAGTGACCACCATGAGATAAGTTCATACCAAGTACTGTATCGCCTTGCTCTAAAATCGTGAAGTATACTGCCATGTTCGCTTGTGCACCAGAGTGTGGTTGAACATTTACGTGCTCTGCGCCGAAAATTTCTTTCACGCGATCACGTGCGATATCTTCTACTACGTCTACGTGTTCACAGCCACCATAGTAACGTTTTCCAGGATATCCTTCAGCATACTTATTCGTTAAAACAGAACCTTGTGCCTCCATTACTGCTTCACTTACAAAGTTTTCCGAAGCAATTAACTCAATCTTTGAACGCTGTCTTCCTAGTTCTGCCTCAATTGCAGCAAATACCTTTTCATCTTGACGTTTTAAATGATCCACCAAAATCCCCCTTTTCTGAACGAATTACATCGATTCCCAACAGTTTTTTCTTATTTATTCAGAAAAAACGAAAATTCAGGTTGTAATTCTTTCGAACCTTCATGTTTTCAACTACATTCTAACATGACTTTCTATATCATAAAAGAAAAAAAAGACCGAAAATCGGTCTTTTCTTTCTTCTATTATAAAGTCAGACAACATACCTTTTATCTTATGATAAACAGGTACTATATGACTTCCTAATTTCTCATATTTAACGGCAAGTGGTAGTCTCTTCCACTGCCGCATAGACAGCACGTGCTCCACCAATTAGTTTTCCACGTGTTTTGGCCATCGTTACATGCGCACTTCCAATTTCCTTCACATTTGTACGAACCGGAACAGCTACATGCTTTAAATGCATACCGATAAATGTATCACCAATATCCATTCCTGCATCAGCTTTAATAAACTCAACTACTACCGGATCTTTCAAATTGTGATACGCATATGTCCCCAATGCACCACCTGCTGATCTAACAGGCGTAACTGTTACAATTTCAAATTGATATTTTATCGCTACTTCTCTCTCAACTACTAAAGCACGGTTTAAATGCTCACAACATTGAAACGCTAATTCAATACCTGTTTGCTCTTGAAATTGTTTTAACTCAGAGAAAATCGCCTCTGCTACTTCCATCGTTCCTGATGTTCCAATTCTTTCGCCTAGCACTTCGCTCGTGCTACAACCCACTACAAAAATTTGACCGCTTTGTAATGAAGCTTGTTCTTGGAAATCAGAAAGCGACGTTTGTAGCTGTTCTCTTACCTTTACGATTTCTGTCATTACGCCTCTTCCTTTCACAGGTTGGTTCACCAAATTATATTTCACACTACTGATAGTTAGAATCTATTACTTTGTTTCGTATGTTTTAATTTTTCCTACGCGGTTTTCGTGACGACCACCTTCATAATCAGTTGTTAACCAGATTTTCGCGATATCACGCGCTAGACCAGCACCAATTACACGCTCGCCCATTGCTAGCATGTTAGTGTCATTATGCTCTCTCGTCGCTTTCGCGCTGAAAGTATCATGAACTAACGCACAACGGATACCATTTACTTTGTTTGCTGCGATTGACATACCAATGCCTGTCCCACAAACTAAGATACCACGATCTACTTCACCATTCGCTACCATTTCAGCTGCTGGAAACGCAAAGTCAGGGTAATCAACAGAACCAGCTTCACATTCACAACCTAAATCAATATATTCAATATTTAACTCTTCTAATAAATTTACAAGTTCTTTGCGGATATTCATACCGCCGTGATCAGATGCTATTACTACTTTCATTTTTACCCCTCCAAAGTTTCAATCAATTATCTTCATTTCACACTCGCTACCTCATATAGGAAGAAGTGATCTCCAATATCGTATTATACACGAAACATCAACCTACTGAATGTTTTTTCAGTAAAGTTTGTACAAGTTTTTCCATCTCATCTAACGTTTCTTTATAAATAGAAAGCGAGCCTCCAAATGGATCTGAAATGTCCTTGCCTATACCTTCAGTTAATCCATATAACGTATTTAATTTCTTTTCAACGCTCGGATAATGCCCAAGTACAATTTGCTTATGGTTTTCTGTCATCGTTACGACAATATCAGCCCAATCAAGCAAAGTTTCATTTACTTGCTGCGCCGCATGATCAATTGAAATTCCTTTTTCAGCTAAGGCTTCCTTCGCATGTACCGATGCATCGCTCCCAGGATAGGCGAAAACACCAGCAGATTGCACTTCAAACTTATCTCCTCCGTGATGACGAAGCAACGCCTCAGCCATTGGACTACGACATGTATTGCCAGTACAAACAAATAACACTCGTTTCATTCAAACCCACCCCTATATTCGATTTCTTATCATTCATCATAACTTACATTAGAATAGAACAAAAGAAATGTGAATATACAAAAGGCGCATTTCTCTTATATTTTTTCTAAGAAAAATGCGCCTTATCCACATATATGTGAAACCCTATTTCCAAGTGCCTAGAGTATTTTAACATACATACTGAACACGCAACAAAAATAAGGAATCCATTTCATACGAAACGGATTCCTCTTATATTGCAATTATTTCATTGTAACTTTCATTACTTCTGTTGAACCTTTTGTAGCTGCTACGCCTACAGTTGTCTTAATAGACTCAGCTGCATCTGTGTTTGTAATAACAATTGGAGTAATTGTGCTTTTCGCTTTTTCACGGATTAATTCTAAGTCGAATGAGATTAATTTATCTCCAGCTTTTACAGCTTGGCCTTCAGAAACGTGAGCTTCGAAACCTTCACCTTCCATTTTTACAGTTTCTAATCCAACGTGGATTAGAATTTCTGTACCGTTTTTCGCTTTAATTCCGATAGCATGTTTTGTGTGGAATAATTGTACGATTTCACCATCAACTGGAGATACAACTACACCTTCAGTAGGATCAATTGCAACACCGTCACCCATCATACGACCAGCAAATACTGGATCTGGTACTTCTTCAATATTTTTCACTGCTCCAGTTAATGGAGCTACGATTGTTTCTTCATTTGTTTTTGAACCAAGACCGAATAATTTTTTAAACATAGGATAGTCCTCCTTATAATTTACCTAAAAGTTTATAGGGCAATCCCTAGTAAAACTCGGGATACATGTAAGACTTCATACTTCGAATATTATGCTGTAAAAACGCTTTCGAAATAAATTATGTCATTACTAATAGACTCTTATTGTAGCGCTTCACAAAATTCCAGTCAATTCTGATTGTCTGAATAACAATTAGAAGTTAACTTCTATTTATATTTTCTCTTTTTTTGCCCAACTTGTCTAGAGGTCTTTACTACATTTTATTTTTTGTTGTTAATTTGTAAAATTTAATTCAAACTTTTTTCAAAATCCACTTGACTATAGTAAGTAACTATTTTATCATTACTTACATAATGTAAGTTAATAACTTTTAGGAGGTTTTAAAAATGATGGATTTCGGTCTACTTATTATTCGTCTTATTATAGGAATTACATTCATGGGTCATGGCGCTCAAAAATTATTTGGTTGGTTCGGCGGTTACGGTTTAAAAGGAACAGGTGGCTGGATGGAGTCAATCGGTTTACGTCCTGGTGTATTTATGGCATTTATGGCTGGCGCAACTGAATTACTAGGTGGTTTCTTATTCGCATCAGGTATTTTCATTGTAGTTGGTTCATTATTTATCGTTGGAACAATGTTAATGGCTATCTTCACTGTTCACGGAAAAAATGGTTACTGGGTAACACAAAACGGATATGAATATAACTTAATGTTAATCGCTGTCGCTGTTGGTGTAGCTTTAATCGGGCCTGGGGCATACGTTTTACTTTAATTTTTATCTCAAATTTGAGATTCTTGAAAAAGAACTTACTTCATTACAATTGAAGTAAGTTCTTTTTATGAAACAAAATATTATTTCCAGCAGGATTTTCTCATCGTTATCTTGTAAACAAACAATAAGTATTCATATTTAGAAAGGGGATTACAAGCATGTTATCCATTAATCCAAATGAACAAACTGAAAAAGATAATTACAAATTACTTACCGGAAGTATCATCCCTCGTCCTGTCGCATTCGTTACTTCTGTAACAAAAGAAGGTGTACTAAACGGAGCACCATATAGTTATTTCAATATTGTCGCTGCTAATCCACCACTTATCTCAGTATCTGTACAACGAAAAGCAGGAGAAAGAAAGGACACTTCCCGAAACGCAATTGAAAAAGGAGAATTTGTCGTACATATTTCTGACGAATCGTATGTAGCAGCAATTAACGAAACAGCAGCTAACCTCCCGCCAAATGAAAGTGAAATTGAACTAGCAAAACTAACACCAATCGAAAGTGAAGTCATCTCTGTTCCAGGTGTAAAAGAAGCAAATATTCGAATGGAATGCGTATTAGAACGTGCAATTCCACTTGGCGGAACGGAAGACTCACCAGCTTGTGATCTACTAATTGGACGCGTCGTTCGTTTCCACGTTGCCGAACATCTATATGAAAAAGGGCGCATTCACGCAGAAGGACTCAAACCAATAAGCCGCCTAGCAGGACACAACTATGCAAAATTAGGAGAACAATTTGAATTGGTTAGGCCAGTTTAAAAGTGGAAGTGGCCCGTTTAGCTCTGACCAGCTAAGGTTCTCTCGCACAAAAGGTGCTTTTTACCTTTCGTGCGGGAGGTTCTTAGATGCGAAGAGCTGGCCACTGGAACTGGATAATATGTAAAAGCGGAAGCGGCTCGTTCAGAATGGGAGGAGGATGGAGCTTCTGACGTAGAGGCGCTTTTTGCCTCACAGGAAGACGCGAAGCCACCGACCATTCTAGCAGCTGGAGCTGGATAACATCTAAAAGCGGAAGCGGCTCGTTCAGAATGGGAGGAGGATGGAGCTTCTGACGTAGAGGCGCTTTTTGCCTCACAGGAAGACGCGAAGCCACCGACCATTCTAGCAGCTGGAGCTGGATAACATCTAAAAGCGGAAGCGGCTCGTTCAGAATGGGAGGAGGATGGAGCTTCTGACGTAGAGGCGCTTTTTGCCTCACAGGAAGACGCGAAGCCACCGACCATTCTAGCCGCTGAAGCTGGATAATATCTAAAAGCGGAGGCAGCTAGATTCCTCCCATCACTCAAATATAAAATCCCCTGCTTTTTAGCAGGGGATTTTATCATTGTAATTCTTCCTTCTTTTCCTCTAAAGTAGGCATTTTCTCTTTTTTCGGCTTCCCTAGCTTAATTACGAAGAAGTATAGGGAAAGCAATGTAATAAGAAAAACAATTAAAAACGGGTACGGAGAGTAAAAAGCACGCGCCGCCTCAGTCTTTCCCGCAACAAATTTCAATGACTCAATATCTAAAAACTCAGCAAACATTTGTACACCGAGCATACTAAACCAAAAAACAAAAAAACTAATAATAATACCAAAAACTTGCTTCAATCTCGTCATTCATCTCATCCTTTCTATATCTGTAATTTTTAGCGTAATAAATATAGTACAAACAAAATATTCACAGAAAGGAACTATCTCACCATTCACGAATTAACTTAATCCAACCTAACATCGAAATTTGCAAAATAATACCCCAAATTATAAGTCTTCTTAGCCATCGAGGAAAGAAGGTTAAAAATTTAACATACCATTCCAATAGCTTGTTCATAATTCCCTCCTACATAAAATTATATAGGAAAAAGGATATATAATCCAAACCCAACCAAAATGATACCACCTACTATCTCACCGTATGTACCGAGCATATCTTTCGCATGTCTCCCAATTAATAAACCAATCCACGCTAATAACATGCTAACAAATCCAAAAAGTAAAATCGTAATAATTGTCTGTGCCCCATAAATACCAAGACTAAGCCCTACTGAGAAACTATCTATACTGACGCCAAATGCAAATACGAATAAACTAATTCCAATAGGGGCAGTTCTAGTCTCTTCATTTTGTAAAATGGTCGAATATACGATATAAAACCCTAGTCCGATTAATAAAATAGCACCCGCAAAATGTGCGATATCTCCATATTTCTCTGATAAAAAACGACCTAGTACCATTCCTATAAACGGCATAATAATATGAAATATCCCTATCGTCATACCAATATACAGGATTTGTCTTAACTTTAGGGGCATCATCCCCATACCAAGACTCACCGAGAACGCATCCATCCCTAAGGCGAATGCCATAATTATTAAAGGTATTAGCTGTTCAAACGTCATTCATGCCCCTCCTTGGACGTGCTACTTCACAATATGCTTATCCAAGGAGAAATATTCTGTTTGCTAATCTTACCTTATCATTCAATAATAATATGATGTCCTGCCGCTTTTGTTAAACGATTCATAATTGCATTCCCTATTCCTTCATTAGGGAATGACTCACTAAAAATAACATCCACTTCACTTGCATCAAATGTTCTAAGTACATCATATAATTTAGTCGCAACGCTAGCTAAGTCACTTCTAACACCACAAGATAATATAACATCTGCACTATATACATGCTGATACTCTTCTGTCGTTAATACGCCTACTTTAAATCCTTCTTTCTTTTTCTCATCCACAAGATGCTGAATAAACTCACGTGAGCCCTCGACAATACTAAGTGGTGCTTTCGGCGCATAATGTGTGTATTTCATTCCAGGCGATTTCGGTTTTTCCTTCTCATCCTTTAAAGCTGGATCTAAAGAAACAGTACCTATCACCGCTTCTAATTGTTCTTTCGTAATCCCACCTGGACGTAATATTGTTGGAACCGTGCTTGTACAATCAATTACAGTTGATTCAACGCCTACTCCAGTTGCACCACCATCAACAATACCTGCAATCTTCCCATTCAAATCTTCATATACGTGAGAAGCTAATGTTGGACTTGGACGCCCTGAACGATTCGCACTTGGTGCCGCAACAGGTACATTCGCCTCTTCAATAAGAGCAAGTGCAATTGGATGATCAGGCATTCTTACTCCAACCGTATTAAGTCCTGCCGTCACCTTCTCTGAAATTCCTTCTTTTCTCGGCAAAATAATTGTTAATGGTCCTGGCCAAAAATGTGCCATTAACTTTTCTGCAACTGGTGGAATTTCTTTCACAATCCCATCTAACTGAGATTTTGTACCTATGTGGACAATGAGTGGATTATCACTCGGTCTTCCTTTCGCTTCGAAAATTTTCGCGATTGCTTCATCATCCATCGCGTTTGCCCCTAACCCATATACTGTTTCCGTAGGGAAAGCAACCGCCTCATTTTCTCTTAATAATTTTGCTGCTTCTTGTAACTGTGGATAATATTTTTTTCTTTCCACAACATTATCCACAACCCACATATTTGTATGCATTTTTTTCCACGTCCTTTTCTAGCCTTAAATACTTGTCTATTTTTAGTTTACTATGAGATTTATCCAAAAGACAAACAAGGTTTATCCACAAAATGTGGATAAACCTAATTAATCCGTGGATAACTTTGTGAATAGCTGACAATTTAGTATTATTGCATTCTGCTCTTTTATATTTTTACAAAAATGTTCTAGCTGTTGAATTCCCTCTGGAACCTCATCCTTTTCTATAGTAAAAAAGTCAAAGAACTGAAAGATCGGTACAGATTGTGGATGATTTGTTAGTAAGTACAATTGTTGAACACTTTTTTCTTTCATATACTGCAAAAACATTTCAAAAAAATATAAGAAAGTCTGTTTATCCACATGAGGTGTGAATAAACAAGAACGAATAAGTACATCTTCCCCACTTTGTTCATAACCAATTACAGCTCGTATTTCTTCCGCCTCTTCCAAAATCATAAATTGTGCGTACAACTCATTTATTTTATCATCTTTTTTATTAGCTTGTCCGAAAAAAGAATGTAATCTTTCCACATCTGCTTTCGTAGCAAAATACACTTTCTTCATAATAAATCCCTCCTCATTTTTATATATGAGGAGGGATTTATTAATAGTACTATTTAGAGAATAAAGATGTAAAAGCTTCTACAATAAACAATTTAACTTCTGGCTTTTCTTCTTCCTCTTCTACTTTTACATACTCATTTTGCTTTTCTTGTTTTTTCTCCACAGATTTCTCCACTTTTTCCACATTTTTCGTTTCTTCTTTACTTACAGGCTGCTCTTCGACTTTTGTTTCATTTTTCACTACTTTCTTTTCAGAAGCTGTTACTTTTTTTACTGCTTCCCGCTTTACAACTTTCGTTTCTTTTACCTCATCCTCTTTTTTCTCTTCTAAATTTACTACTTCTTCATTATCTATTTGTTTTACTTGCTCCTCTTCAGGAGATTCAGCCTTCACAACATGTTCTTCTTTCCTTACAGCTGTACCACTTGAAAAATCTAAGAAACACATCGGTGGAAATAATACACACCACCAGTTTGCCCCTTCACCTTCCCCAATTGTAATTAAGACTGCTTCATATTCCCCTGCCGGATAAATAAAATTCCCATATACCTTTGTAGGAAACTTTACATTCTTACTAAATTTCACTTGAAATGATTCTTTACTTCCTTCTCTTTTTAACGTATTTTCCACCGTTTTCTCGATTTCTGGAATATGACTTTGAATTACTTTGCGCGCCTCTTCAAATGAAGTTAAATCCGCTACCCATCCATCAATTTGTGCTTTTACTTCATCACGCACTTTACGCTTTAATGCCTGGTCTTTATCTGAATCACTATTTGCTAAAATTCGTAATCGAACGGCCTCTTTCGGAATAACTGAAGGCCCTTTCGCATCAGCTTTCATATATCCAAACTGCACAAGTAACTGTGCACCAATTAATAGTATAAGAAGATAAGCAATAACTTGTTTTTTCATTTCCTCCACCGTCCCTTCTACAAACAGTGTGGACAGACTTTCATCTTTCTAAACTATTAAATTCAAAATCTATATGAATTTTTCCACAAAAAAATAGAGTAAGGTGTGAACCTTACTCCATCTCTGCAAATACCATACGATCTTTTCCGTTAATATCGAAAACAACTTCAACATGAGCATGTGGAAAAGCTTGTTGTAACAATCTTTTTACATCCTCACCTTGTCCTACTCCAATTTCAAACGCCACAATCGCTTTCTTCTGCAACACATTCGGCAATTCTTCCATAAAACGGCGATAGAAATCTAATCCGTCTTCACCACCAACAAGTGCTCTCTTCGGCTCATGCTCTTTCACAACAGGAGAAAGACCACGCCAATCCTCTTCCGGTATATATGGAGGATTTGAAACAACAACATCTAGCTTTTGACCCGTTTTATGAAATGGTGACAATAAATCACCGTGATAGAACGTTACTTCTGCACCTAAAGCTTTTGCATTTTCTTTTGCAACTTCAATCGACTCTTGTGCAATATCTACTGTATACACATGAAGATTTTTATTTTCTAAAGCAAGCGTAATAGAAATCGCTCCACTACCTGTACCTATATCTGCTACATGTAGTTTCTCATCACCAAAATGGCGCTCGATTCTTTCTAATACTCCCACTATAAGCTCTTCTGTTTCCGGCCTTGGTATTAATACTTCTTCATTCACAAAGAAAGACCGTCCATAAAACATTTCATAACCAATCATATATTGAATAGGAATACCTTCTACATGCTTATGGATAAACTCCGTAAAGCTTTTCTCTTGTTCCTCAGTTATTTCTTCACGCATATTCATAAGTAATCCTGTTCTGTTCACCTTTAATACATGACAAAGGACAATTTCTCCCGCATTTTCATCTCGTCCATTTTCCTGTAAAAAAGAAGAAGCCCATTTCAGGGCTTCATAGACACGCATTACTCAGCTGCCTCCATCTTTTGAGCCTGATCTTCCATCACTAAGGCATTGATGAAATCATCTAACTTACCTTGTAAGATTTGATCTAGCTTTTGAATCGTTAAACCGATTCGATGGTCTGTAACACGGTTTTGCGGGAAGTTATACGTACGAATACGCTCTGAACGATCTCCCGTACCAACAGCTTGTTTACGGTTTTGATCATACTCAGCTTGCGCTTCTTGTCTAAACTTATCATAAACACGTGCGCGTAATACTTTCATCGCTTTTTCTTTATTCTTGATCTGTGATTTCTCATCCTGACAAGATACAACTACACCAGTCGGTAAATGCGTTAAACGCACCGCTGACATCGTTGTATTAACGCTCTGTCCACCAGGTCCACTAGAAGCGAATGTATCAACACGAACATCTTTCTCATGAATATCAATTTCTACTTCTTCTGCCTCTGGTAATACAGCTACAGTTGCTGTAGATGTATGAATACGTCCACCAGATTCCGTTTCAGGAACACGTTGTACACGGTGAGCACCATTCTCGAATTTCAGCTTCGCGAAAGCACCTTTACCATTAATCATAAAGATAATCTCTTTATATCCACCTAACTCTGTATAGCTAGCCTCAATAATCTCCGTTTTCCAGCCCTGTACCTCAGCGTAACGGCTATACATACGGTATAAGTCACCAGCAAATAAAGCTGCCTCGTCTCCACCAGCAGCTCCACGAACCTCAACGATAACGTTCTTATCATCATTAGGGTCTTTTGGAACAAGTAAAATTTTCAGACGCTCTGATAATGTTTTATCTTGTGATTCTAACTCAGAAACTTCTTCTTTTACCATTTCACGCATTTCTGCGTCTAACTTATCTTCTAACATTGCTTTCGCATCTTTTAATTGCTCACGAACATCCTTATACTCACGATACACCTCTACCGTTTCCTGTATATCAGACTGTTCCTTTGAATATTCACGAAGCTTATTTGAATCACTAATAATCGCTGGATCACTTAACAATTCATTTAACTTCTCATAACGATTTTCTACAGCTTGCAAACGATCTAACACATCATTCACCTCTACATCCTAGTATCTAATACAAATAGTATATGGTACTTACTCAAAAAAACGCAAATTATATTTAAAAGCGCAAGCGGCTCGCTCAGAATTGCAGGCCATTGGAGCTCTCGACCTTGAAGCGCTTTTTGCTTCGAGCGAGAGAGCGAAATGGCCGGAGATTCTAGCCGCTGGAGCTAGATAATATATTTAAAAGTGGCAGTGGCTCTTTCAGCTCTGACCAACTAAGGTTCTTTCGACCTAAAGGTGCTTTTTACCTTTCGGGCGGAAGGTTCTTAGATGCGAAGAGCTAGCCACCGGAACTAGATATATTTAAAAGCGTAAGCGGCTCACACCGCTCATTCTCTCTATTTTGAAAAAAACCCGCCTTGCGCAGCGAGTTTTACTTATCTTTGTTTGCAGGTACTGCATGACAATGACGACAACGTGGTTCATACGATTCTGAAGCTCCAACTAAAATAATTGGATCATCAAATGCCGCTGGTTCTCCATCAATTAATCGTTGTGTACGACTTGCTGGAGATCCACATACAGAACATACTGCTTGTAGTTTTGTCACATGTTCAGCAATCGCCATCAGCTGAGGAACTTGTCCAAATGGTAGACCACGGAAATCTTGGTCTAAACCAGCTACAATGACACGATAGCCACGATTTGCCAATACTTGCACCACTTCCACAATGTCCCCATCAAAAAATTGCACCTCATCGATTGCAATAACATCCAGCTCTTCTGTAATATGTTCAAATATATCCTTTGAAGCTGAAACAGGAACTGCTTTTACCTTTAATCCGTTATGTGATACAACATCTTCTTCACTATATCGATTATCAATACATGGTTTAAATACAATTGCATGTTGTTTTGCAAATTGCGTACGGCGCACACGGCGGATTAGCTCTTCTGACTTGCCAGAAAACATACTACCGCAAATCACTTCAATCCAGCCATTTTGATTTATTAAGTACATGAAGCTCTCCTTTCATCTACTTTTCAGTTAAAAGTAGGGTAAAGGTATAATATTTTCGCAAAAAAAACAGACAAGCGAATACATACACTTGCCTGTTTTATGTTTTTATTACTTAAGACCGTATTTCTTATTGAAGCGGTCAACGCGTCCGTCTGCAGTAGCAAACTTCTGACGTCCAGTGTAGAATGGGTGAGAATCAGAACTGATCTCAACTTTTAGTAATGGATAAGTGTTACCATCTTCCCACTCAACAGTTTCGTTAGATCCTTTAGTAGATCCGCTTAAGAATTTGAAGCCTGTGTTTGTGTCCATGAATACAACTTTCTTGTAATCTGGGTGAATTCCTGCTTTCATTCTTTTCATCTCCTTCCGCCCTGAATCATTTTCGAAACAGAGTTTTTCATCTTCAGCTGCATACACAACTATATTGATGAAACACATATGATGAAATTATAACAAGGCTAACTTCATTTTGCAACTACCTGTTTTTGTCTTTTGAAATTAAAAGTGTAGACGGCTCGTTTAGCTCTGACTGGCTAAGGTTCTCTCGCACAAAAGGTGCTTTTTACCTTTAGTGCGGGAGGTTCTTAGACACGAAGAGCTAGCCGTCGGAACTAGATACAATTTAAAAGCAGAAGCGGCTCGTTCAGAATGGGAGGGGGATGGAGCTTCTGACGTAGAGGTGCTTTTTACCTTGTAGGAAGACGCGAAGCCACCGACCATTCTAGCCGCTGGAGGGAGCTCATCCAGCTCTGACTAACTCAGGTTCTTTCACTTATTTCTCTCTTTAATATCACCTAAACAGCATAAAAAACTCGCTTACTATAAAATAAGCGAGTCTTGATTTTTTCCCTTTACTTAGTTGTTACATACCTTTTCGAGTCTGCAACAATGTTTTGTAAAAACTCTTCATTTGTCTTCGTTTGACGAAGCTTACGTAAGAAACTTTCAACAAAGTCTGGTGTATCACGCATTGTCTTACGAATGCCCCATAACTTGTCTAAATGTTCTTTTGGAATTAATAGATCTTCTTTACGTGTACCAGAACGACGAATATCAATCGCTGGGAAGATACGACGTTCAGCTAATGAACGATCTAAGTGAAGTTCCATATTTCCAGTTCCTTTAAATTCCTCGTAAATAACATCGTCCATACGTGATCCTGTATCAACAAGGGCTGTTGCTAAAATTGTTAAGCTACCGCCTTCTTCAATATTACGTGCAGCTCCAAAGAAACGCTTCGGTCTATGGAAGGCAGCTGGATCGATACCACCTGATAATGTTCTACCACTTGGTGGAATAACGAGGTTGTAAGCTCGAGCTAAACGGGTAATACTATCCATTAAAATGATAACATCTTTCTTGTGCTCTACAAGACGCATCGCACGTTCTAACACAAGCTCAGCTACTTTAATATGATTTTCTGGTACTTCATCAAAAGTAGAACTTACAACATCTCCTTTAACAGAACGTTCAATGTCTGTTACTTCCTCTGGACGCTCATCAATTAAAAGTACAATTAGTTCTGCTTCCGGATGATTTGTTGTAACACTGTGCGCGATTTCTTTTAATAGACTTGTTTTACCAGCCTTTGGAGGCGCAACAATTAAACCACGTTGTCCAAATCCAACTGGTGCGATTAAATCCATGATGCGTGTCGGTAACTTTTTCGGTTCCGTTTCCAATTTCATTTGGCGATCTGGGTATAATGGTGTTAATGCAGGGAAATGCACACGCTCTTTTGCTGAATCTGGATCATCTCCGTTTACAGCTTCAACTTGTAATAACCCAAAATAGCGTTCATTTTCTTTCGGAGGTCGTACTTTACCAGAAACCTTATCTCCATTACGTAAATCGAAACGACGAATTTGCGAAGCTGAGATATAAATATCTTCTGAGCTTGGAGAATAGTTGATAGGACGTAGGAATCCAAATCCTTCTGATTGAATAATTTCTAATACGCCTTCCATGAAAAAGAAACCTTCTTTTTCTGCTCGAGCTTTCAAAATAGAAAAAATCAGCTCTTTTTTCGTTAACTTGCTATAATACGAAATCTTAAATTCTTTCGCAAGCTCGTATAACTCTTTTAATTTCATGTTTTCTAATGCTGCAATTGACAAATTCATTCAGACACCACACTTTAACGTTATTCTCTTTTTTCATGGGTAAAGGGAAAAAATACGGAAGGCAAATAATTAATAATGAAAGGCAATAAGTTCAAGTAGGGTAATATTCACTATTGTAACCCTTTTATCTAGTTTTAATCAATACGTTGGAACACAAATACAAGAAGCGAAGACAAGAAAATTTGTCTTCGCTTCTTATTTAATTTAGTTCCAGCTCCGATAGTTAGAAAGATCGACCATTTTAACCTTTCTGAAGGAGCTGCTTACGCTTTTTATTTAATAACCAAGTTTGGTTTTTTATTTAAGCTATGACGACCATCTACGAAGCGAACTGTGCCTGATTTTGCGCGCATAACAAGGGATTGCGTTGTTCCTACGCTACCTTTAAATTGAACACCGCGTAATAGTTCTCCATCTGTTACGCCTGTTGCTGCAAAGATTGCATCGTCACCTTTTACTAAGTCCTCCATGCGAAGGATACGATTAATGTCTTCTATGCCCATTTTTTTACAACGTGCTAATTCAGCTTCGTTTTGTGGCAATAGTTTTCCGTGAATTTCTCCACCTAAACATTTTAAAGCAACTGCTGCTAATACACCTTCAGGTGCTCCACCAGATCCAAATAAAATATCTACACCTGTACGATCAAACGCTGTATTAATCGCTCCAGCTACATCTCCATCATTAATCAATTTAATGCGCGCACCAGCTTTACGAATTTCTTCAATAATTTCTTGATGACGTGGACGATTTAAAACTGTCGCTACAACATCTTCAATATCTTTATTTTTCGCTTTCGCAACTGCACGTAAGTTATCAATAATAGGCGCATCAATGTCGACCGCCCCAACTGCTTCTGGGCCAACCGCGATTTTATCCATGTACATGTCAGGGGCATGTAACAAATTACCGTGGTCTGCAATTGCAATGACAGCAAGAGCATTCCAGCCACCAGCTGCTACGATGTTTGTCCCTTCTAAAGGATCAACCGCAACGTCTACACGTGGTCCATATCCTGTACCTAATTTCTCTCCGATATATAGCATTGGTGCTTCATCCATCTCACCTTCACCAATTACAACTGTACCTTTCATCGGAATTGTATCAAATACATCACGCATAGCTGATGTTGCTGCACCGTCTGCCTCATCCTTTTTCCCGCGCCCCATCCAACGCGCTGATGATAAAGCTGCAGCCTCTGTTACACGTACTAACTCCATAGATAAACTTCTTTCCACGATAATCCCTCTCCTTTAAGCCTTTATATTTCTGCCGTATTTTGTGAACCGTGTTTTTCTATAAAGTGTACTTCCGCAAGTAGTGATGCTTCGCTTCCCCCTTGCGGAAGTATCACTTATGCGTTCTTCATTTCTTCAATTTCTTGCTTTGTCATTTGTTCTCGCCAAATGTTTGCACCAAGCCCTTTAAGCTTGTCCACTATATTCTCATAACCTCGATCAATATGCTCAAGTCCTGTTACTTCTGTAATTCCATCTGCCATTAACCCTGCAATAACAAGTGCCGCTCCTGCTCGTAAATCACTCGCCTTCACTTTTGCACCTTGCAGTAACACAGGACCAGTTACAATTGCCGAACGACCCTCTACTTTAATTTGAGCATTCATACGACGTAATTCATCAATGTGTTTGAAACGGGCACCGTAAATTGTATCTGTTACAACTCCCGTCCCGTGTGCCTTTGTTAAAAGCGTCGTAAACGGCTGTTGTAAATCCGTTGGAAAACCTGGATATACAAGCGTTTTGATATCAACTACTTTTAACTTTCTATTACCGTTCACCGTAATTTGATCATCGTTCGTTTCAACTTGAACACCAGCTTCTCTTAGCTTTGCAGTAACTGATTCTAAATGCTGAGGAATAACGTTATCAACCGTTACTTCTCCTCCTGATGCAGCTCCTAGAATCATATACGTACCAGCTTCAATACGATCTGGGATGATAGTATGGTGACAACCATGTAAAGAGTCAACACCATCTATTCGGATTACGTCAGTACCAGCACCTTTAATACGTGCTCCCATGCTTGTTAACAATGTAGCTACATCAATGATCTCAGGCTCTTTCGCTGCATTTTCAATAACAGTTCTACCTTTCGCTCGTACAGCTGCTAGCATAATATTAATCGTAGCTCCTACACTAACAACATCTAAATAAATACGTGCCCCGCGTAGCTCATCTGCTCTTAAATAGATGGCACCTTGTTCATTCGTAACATGTGCACCTAGCGCTTCAAACCCTTTAATATGCTGATCAATCGGCCTCGGTCCTAAATGACATCCACCCGGAAGCCCAATAACAGCTTTTTTAAAACGGCCAAGCATTGCACCCATTAAATAATAAGAAGCGCGCAATTTTTTCACTTTTCCATTTGGCAAAGGCATTGCAACCATGTTAGAAGGATCGACTACCATCTCTTCCTCCTGTCCATAAGTTACTTTCCCTCCAATTTCCTCTAGTAAGTCTCCTAACATTTTCACGTCCGAAATATTAGGGACACCACCAATAGTTACTGGAGTATCTGCTAAAATTGTCGCTGGAATTAATGCAACGGCACTGTTCTTTGCACCACTTACTCGAATTGTTCCATTTAAAGCTCTTCCGCCTTCAATTAGCAATTTTTCCATATTGAGCTCCCTTCTTGTGAATGTATTTACTTTCTATCTTTTTATAGAAAGCTCCCCTTAAGAATCTCAATTACTCTTTCCATCCCAAAACTCAATAAATAGGAAACCATTATCTTCATTTCTCCTGTAGCACGAATAGATAAAGATCAACTATTCATCGAATTTACTTTATCAATTTAGATACGTTATCACATTTATTAATAGGACTATGCACATTATTTTCTATTTAAAAACCAAAAATGATAAAATCTTTAGACTTGTTCACGCTTTCATTATACAACGAAAGGAAACCGTCTAAAAGACTAGACGGTTTCCAAAACGGAATTTTATTCTTACGCTTTACCGTTAGAACCGAATTCGCGAATTTTACCAATAACAGTTGCTTTGATAGCGTCGCGGCCAGGTCCGATAAATTTACGAGGATCGTAAACTTCTTGGTCTTTATTTAATACTTCACGAACAGCTTTTGTAAACTCGATTTGGTTCTCAGTGTTTACGTTGATTTTTGAAGTACCTAAAGAGATAGCTTTTTCGATATCAGCAGTTGGGATACCAGTACCACCATGTAATACTAAAGGTACGCCAGTGAAGTCACGAACTTGTTCCATTTCAGCGAATCCTAAGTTAGGCTCACCTTTGTAAGGACCGTGTACAGAACCTAAAGCTGGAGCTAGGCAATCGATACCTGTTGCTTCAACAAGGTGCTTACACTCTGCTGGGTCAGCGTAAATTACGCCTTCAGCGATTACGTCGTCTTCTTGTCCGCCAACTGTTCCAAGCTCAGCTTCAACAGATACGTTACGAGCGTGTGCGTATTCTACTACTTGTTTAGTAGTTTCAACGTTTTCTTCGAATGGGTGGTGAGAAGCGTCGATCATTACAGATGTGAAACCTGCATCGATTGCTTCTTTACATTTTTCGAAGCTTGAACCATGGTCAAGGTGAATCGCTACAGGAACAGTGATGTTCATTTCTTCGATTAAAGCTTTAACCATAGCTACAACTGTTTTGAAACCAGTCATATGACGAGCTGCACCCTCAGATACACCTAGGATTACAGGAGATTTTTCTTCTTCCGCAGCAGCTAAGATAGCTTGAGTCCACTCTAAGTTGTTCATGTTGAATTGACCAACTGCGTATTTTCCTTCTAGTGCTTTGTTTAGCATTTCTTTCATAGAAACTAAAGGCATGGTGAATCCTCCTAAAAAACGTTTTTTGTATCCGATAAGTTCTTATCGCTGGTAGTATGACCAGAATAAGGTAAAATATGTATATCTACATACCGGACTTTTTTCTACACTCAATAGGATAACAACTTGTACTCAAAAACTCAACCGTATTCACCTGCACAATAGTCCATGTAAACGCTTTTTTCCATATTTTTTATAAAAAATTCATTTTTATGCCTCTACAGCGAGCTCATTTCTCACAGCTTGACGAATTTCATCAATATCAAATGGTTTAGCAAAATGCATTAAAGCTCCTAAATCTTTTGCTTCTTGGATCATATCAAGCTCTCCATAAGCAGTCATTAAAATTACTTTAATACTCTCATCAATTTCTTTTACATGCTTTAAAATCTCTATACCATCCATGCCTGGAATTTTCATATCTAACACTACTAAATCTGGATTATCTTTTTTCACGATATCTAAAGCTTGAAATCCATTCGCTGCTTGGAATGTCTGATAACCTTCTTTTTGGAACACTTCATGTAATAACACACGAATCCCATATTGATCATCAACGATTAAAATTTTACCTTCCATAATTCCCAACCTTTCTGTGTAAGTACAAGATTTAAAGCTTCTTATATCTTAACGATTTAATTTCGCTATTCTTTGGCAAATTCCTTCCTATTCTTTCTTATTTTACCGTTTCCTATTTTGTTATGCTACCCTACGATTTCACCTTTCTAAAAAAATAAATTATAATGAAAGCCGGCAAACACGTACGAAGGGAGTAACATTATGTTAAAAATTTTTTCAACTCAATTAAGTGGTTATTTCTCCAGAGTTTCTCAAAAAGAAGAAATGAATATAGAAGATAGCGCTCGTTTACTTGCTCAAGCATTAGTTGGCGATGGTTTCATTTATTTACATGGTACAAATGAAATGGAGGGCGTTGTTGCCGAGGCACTATTCGGTGCTGAACCAATGAAGCAAGCAAAACGCTTATTTGAAAATGGTAAAGAAGCAGAAGTAACCTCTGCGGATCGTGTACTTCTTATTAGCCGTTTTTCAACAGATGAAGCGGTTGTAGAAATTGCAAAAAAACTACAAGAAGAGGGACACTCTATTGTCGGCATTTCTGCTCTTCAAGAAGGCACGGAATCACTCGAACGATATACAGACGTACATATTGATACAAAACTGTTACAAGGTCTGATTCCAGACGATGAAGGTAATCGCTACGGATTCCCAAGTTTAATAGTAGCCTTATTTGCTTATCACGGGATCAAATTCACAATCGATGAAATGTTAAATGAATATTAAAAAAAGCGCCTTATTTCAGGCGCTTTTTTTATTACTTGCTCTCTTTATTCGTAATAGAAGCTCTTACGAAGTCATGGAACAATGGTTGTGGACGGTTTGGACGAGAAACAAGTTCTGGGTGGAACTGTGCTGCCACGAACCAAGGATGATCTTTTAATTCAATGATTTCAACTAGACGACCGTCTGGGCTTGTACCAGAGAATACAAATCCTTCTTTTTCCATATCCGGACGGAACTGGTTGTTGAACTCATAACGATGACGATGACGTTCATATACAACCGGCTCATTATAAGCATTGTAAGCATTTGTTTCTTCAGCAAGCTTACATGGGTATAGACCAAGACGAAGTGTACCACCTAGGTCCTCTACATCTTTTTGTTCTGGTAATAAGTCGATGATTGCATATGGTGTGTCAGGATTGATTTCAGAAGAGTTAGCACCTTCTAAACCTAATACATTACGTGCAAATTCGATTGATGCAAGTTGCATACCTAAGCAAATTCCTAAGAATGGAACTTTGTTTTCACGAGCATATTGAATCGCAACGATTTTACCTTCTACACCACGATCACCGAAGCCACCTGGTACAAGGATACCATCTGTATCGCCAACTAATTCTTTTACGTTTTCTGCTGTTACGTGCTCAGCATTTACCCATTTTACTTCTACATCTGTGTCGAATGAGTAACCAGCATGACGAAGTGCTTCTACAACAGAAATATAAGCATCTTGAAGTTCTACATATTTACCAACAAGAGCGATTTTTGTTTTCTTAGAAAGATTACGCACTTTGTTAACTAGAGCAGTCCACTCTGTCATATCTGCAGCTGGATTGTCTAATTTTAAGTGGTCACAAACGATTTGGTCCATGTTTTGTTCTTGAAGAGATAATGGGACCGCATATAAAGTATCTGCATCGCGAGCTTCGATAACCGCTTTTGTATCGATGTCACAGAATAATGCAAGCTTGTCTTTCATATCTTGAGAAACAGGCATTTCTGTACGAACAACGATAATGTTTGGTTGAATACCTAAGCTACGAAGTTCTTTAACACTATGTTGTGTTGGTTTTGTCTTCATTTCACCCGCTGCTTTTAAGTACGGGATTAACGTACAGTGAATGTACATTACATTGTCACGACCGATGTCGCTCTTAATTTGACGGATTGCTTCTAAGAATGGTAGAGACTCGATGTCACCAACAGTTCCACCGATTTCTGTAATAACAACATCCGCATTTGTTTCACGACCAGAACGATATACGCGTTCTTTAATTTCGTTAGTAATGTGAGGAATAACTTGAACGGTTCCTCCTAAATATTCACCGCGACGCTCTTTTTGAAGAACTGAAGAGTAAATTTTACCTGTTGTTACGTTGCTGTATTTGTTTAAGTTAATGTCGATGAAACGCTCATAGTGACCAAGGTCTAAGTCAGTTTCTGCGCCATCATCTGTTACGAATACCTCACCGTGTTGATATGGGCTCATAGTCCCTGGGTCTACGTTAATGTATGGATCAAACTTTTGAATCGTTACGTTTAAACCACGATTTTTTAAAAGTCTTCCAAGAGATGCTGCTGTAATACCTTTTCCTAAAGACGATACTACACCGCCTGTTACAAAAATATACTTAGTCATGAAAAAGCTCCCTTCTATTTTGCTGTTATATAATCACCGTTGCAAAGCGCAACGTATGTAGATAACACTGTATCCATCTTATTGTTAGACTCTTTTTATTTTCTAAACAAAAAACAAAAAAGAAAATTGCTCCCCTCATCACAAAAAGTAATAAGTAGGGAGCAATTTTCTTTTATATTTACACTTTAAAAGTATTATCGTCCTTTTTTAAAGAGCCCAAAAATGATTCTACATGGACGATAATGAAAAGTCAAGAACTACAGTTCTTCCTCTTCTTCTTCTTCAGTTTCGTCATACTCAAGTTCTTCTTCAGCGAAGTCGTCGTCATCTTCGTCTAAATCATCAAGATCGTCGTCATCTCCGTCTTCTTCTTCAAGAACCTTGTCCAAATCTTCTACATCATCATCTTCGTCTTCACTTACGTCTGCATCGTCGAAGTCATCTTCATCTTCTTCAATGTAGTCGTCAAAACCGTCTTCTTCAACTTTACGTTTCTTCTTCGGTTTTGGTTGAGGCAAGATTTCTTCATCAATTTGCTCGTATGGGTACCAGCTGCGTAGCCCCCAACGATTTTCTCCTAAATTAATGAAACGTCCATCAATGTTTAAGTCTGTATAAAATTGTGCGATTTTCGCATTAACTTGCTCTTGAGATAGTCCCAGCACTTGAGCGATTTCTTGAACCAACTCGTTGAATGTCGTTGCTTGTTTTTTATCCCCTAAAACGCTATGTACAACTTCAATCATTGAACATTCTTTTAGCTCTTCTGGTGAATATTGCTTAAAATCCACTTATGCGGCACTTCCTTTCATCAAATATAACCTTATATATAACGGCCTGCTTAAAAAAATCCATACTATTCATTATAAACAAAAGTCGCACAAATATGCTACAAAAAAAAACGGGAAACTTTTATAGGGTAGTAAAATTATAATTTGTCTGTTCCTTATTTCGGAAGCATATGGGCCCCTTGCAATACATACCTAATTTGCATTTCTGTATATTCTTCGAGCGTATACAGTTTTTGCAGCGCCCAGCGTCTAAATCCCCACATCTGTCCTTGTATAAAAATATTATGGGCAAGAAGCTGTATTTCTTTTTTATTTAATGTAAATGTTCCATTTTCCGTACACTGTTCTAAAATATTCTCGAACATTCCTACCATTTGAAACTCCTTTTCTAATACATACGGAAGTGATTCTTTCGGTAAAAAGCGTACCTCTTGATACATTATCAATACTTCTTCCTGTAATTCATCCATCACTTTAAAATAATTCGTTATTGCTATCTTTAAACTTTCTACACTCCCTTTTTCTGTACAAACTACTTCCTCTAATCTTTCTTTTACATGTTCATAAATACTATCACAAACTAAATACAAAACATCATCTTTTGTACGAATATACTCATAAAGTGTCCCTATACTAAATCCAGCCGCTTTTGCAATTTCTCTCGTTGTTGTACGCGGAAATCCTTTTTGTTTAAACAGTTGCACCGCACCTTTAATCATTTGCTCACGTCTTAACGCAACTAATTTTTCATCTTTCACCGATGCATGTACATTATGTTTAACCATTCCCTTCACCTCTCTCTATTATTTTTTGGAAGGAAAAAGCGTAGGAAAATACCTACGCTTTCGTTCCTACTTCGTTAACATACGAGAAATTACAAGCCTCTGAATCTCTTGTGTTCCTTCATATATTTGTGTAATTTTTGCATCTCGCATATAACGCTCTACTGGATAATCTTTCGTATAACCGTAACCACCAAATACTTGCACCGCTTCAGTCGTCACCCTCATCGCTGTATCTCCTGCAAATACTTTTGACATCGCTGACTCTTTTCCATACGGAAGCCCTTCTGATTCAAGCCAAGCCGCTTGATATGTTAAAAGGCGTGCCGCTTCTACATCTGTTGCCATATCCGCAAGTTTAAAGCCAATCCCTTGCTGCGCCGCAATTGGTTTTCCAAATTGATGGCGCTCCCTTGCATATTCTACAGAAGCATCTAAAGCCCCTTGTGCAATACCAACAGCTTGCGCCGCAATACCGTTACGACCTCCATCTAATGTTTGCATCGCAACTTTAAACCCTTGCCCCTCTTCTCCAAGTAGATTCTCTACAGGAATACGGCAATCTTCAAACATAATTTCAGTCGTTGGTGAAGAGCGAATCCCTAGCTTGCTCTCCTTCTTCCCAACTGAAAATCCCGGTGTATCACTTTCTACAATAAATGCACTCGTACCGCGCTGCTTTGATTCAGGATCAGTTAGCGCAAAAACAACGTAAATATCAGCAATACCGCCATTTGTAATGAAAATTTTTGATCCATTTAAAATATAATGGTCTCCATCTCTCTTTGCGATTGTCTTCATTCCACCAGCATCCGATCCAGATCCTGGCTCCGTTAAGCCGTATGCACCAATTTTCTTTCCTTCAGCCATCGGTCGTAAAAACTTTTGCTTTTGCTCTTCCGTCCCAAATTTAAAAATTGGCCATCCTGCAAGTGAAGTATGCGCGGACAGTGTTACGCCTGTTGAAGCACAAACGCGGGATAATTCTTCAATAGCGATTACGTACGCTAAGTAATCGCTTCCAATTCCACCGTACTCTTCAGGCCACGGAATACCGGTTAAACCAAGCTCTGCCATTTGATCAAATAATTCTCGATCAAATCGCTCTTCCTCATCACGCTCAGCTGCTGTTGGTGCCACTTCATTTTTAGCAAAATCTCGAACCATTTTTCTTATCATTTCATGTTCTTCTGATAGTTTAAAATGCATCTCCGTCTCCCCCTCGCCCTTTTATAAAGCACGGCTAATAACAAGTTTCTGTATTTCACTTGTTCCTTCATATATTTGCGTGATTTTCGCATCACGGAAAAATCGTTCTACTGGATAGTCTTTCGTATAACCGTAACCACCAAACACTTGCACCGCCTCAATCGCGACTTCAACCGCTGTCTTAGAAGCAAATAATTTCGCAATAGATGCTTCTTTACCGCATGGTAAGCCCTGTGCCCTAAGAGATGCCGCTCTATATACGAGTAACCTTGCTGCTTCGACACTTGTTGCCATATCTGCAAGCTTGAAGCCAATCCCTTGCTGCGCCGCAATTGGCTTCCCGAATTGCTCTCTTTCTTTTGCATAATCAATTGCACAGCCAAGCGCCGCTTCAGCAATTCCTAACGCCTGCGCACCGATTCCAATTCGCCCAACATCTAAATTCGCCATTGCCACCTTAAATCCTTGTCCTTCTTCCCCAAGTAAATTCTCAGCTGGCACTTTCATATCTTCAAAAGTAAGTTGTACTGTACGAGAACCGAGAAGTCCCATCTTATGTTCATCTTTTCCAATGATTAAACCAGGTGTATCTTTCTCTACTATAAATGCAGAAATACCACTTTTTCCTGCCTCTGGATTTGTAGAAGCGAATACAATGTATGTACTTGCTTCACCACCATTTGTAATAAACACTTTCGATCCATTAATAATATAATGATCACCTTTTTTCACAGCTCTTGATTTCAAACTCCCTGCATCTGATCCTGCATTTGGCTCTGTTAAAGCAAATGCACCTAAATATTCCCCAGTTGCAAGTTTAGAAACATATTTTTTCTTCTGTTCTTCTGTTCCGAAATATAAAATCGGATTCATTCCAACTGACGTATGTACAGCTAAAATTACACCAACTGTTGCACTTACCTTTGAGATTTCCTCAATTGCTAGAATGTAAGATATAAAGTCCATTTCTGCCCCACCGTATTTTGCAGGCGCTGGAATACCCATTAATCCAAGCTCACCCATCTTTTGCAAAATCTCTTTCGGGAACACCCCTTGTTCCATACTAGGAACAAAGGGAGCTATTTCCTTCTGTGCAAAATCCCGAACCATTTTCCTCATCATTTGCTGCTCTTCATTAAAACGAAAGTTCATATATTCCGCCTCCATTTGCTATATATCCTTTAAATAATTTGGTAAGACCACTATGTTGTAACAAAGGGGGCATTTATTCGTAAACGTAGAATCCACGACCTGTTTTACGCCCTAACCATCCTGCATTCACATACTTACGTAATAACGGACATGGGCGATATTTACTATCTCCTAATCCTTCATGCAACACTTCCATAATGTATAAACACGTATCTAAACCGATAAAATCGGCGAGTGTCAAAGGCCCCATCGGATGGTTCATACCAAGCTTCATGACTTCATCAATTGCTTCTTTCGTCGCTACACCTTCATATAACGTATAAATTGCTTCGTTAATCATCGGTAGCAAAATACGATTTGATACAAAACCTGGGAAATCATTCACTTCAACTGGTACTTTCCCAATTTTTTTCGTAATATCTTCAATTGCTTCATATACCGCATCATCGGTAGCCAAACCACGAATAATCTCAACAAGCTTCATAACTGGAACTGGATTCATAAAGTGCATACCGATTACTTTTTCCGGACGCTTCGTTACCGCTGCAATTTCTGTAATTGGCAGAGATGACGTATTCGTTGCTAAAATTGCGTGTTCTGGAGCAATTTCATCTAGATTCGCAAAGATTTTCTTTTTAATATCCATTTTCTCAACAGCGGCTTCAATAATAAGATCCGCTTCTTTCACACAATCTAAATCAAGCGTTACTGTAAGACGATTTAATGTGGCTTCCTTCTCTTCTTCCTTCATACGTCCTTTTTCTACTTGCCGTGCTAAGTTTTTCGTAATGATAGCCAATCCTCTATCTAATTGCTCTTGCTTTAAATCTTGTACCTTCACGTCATATCCTGCCATTGCACATACTTGTGCAATTCCTGATCCCATTTGCCCTGCACCAATTACAACAATGTTTTGTACACCCATTTTTTCTTCCCCCTTAATTGTTAATAAATTTTATACCCTCGAACTTTAATTAGTGAACTTCAATCATCACTGCGTCCCCTTGACCGCCACCGCTACAAATCGAAGCAATTCCAATTCCGCCGCCGCGCTGCTTAAGTGCATGGATTAGTGTAACGATAATGCGCGCTCCGCTTGCTCCAATTGGATGTCCCATCGCTACCGCGCCGCCATTTACATTCAATTTTTCCGGATCAATTCCTGCGATTTCTGTACTTGCAATTGCTACCGCTGCAAAGGCTTCATTAATCTCGAATAAATCAATGTCTTCAATTGTCTTTCCTGTTTTTTCAAGCAATGCGTTAATTGCATAACCTGGAGTTCTTGGGAAATCTTTAGATTCCACTGCAATTGCTGTATGCGCCAAAATTGTCGCTAATGGCTTTCTTCCTTCTTGCTTCGCTCTGTCTTCGCTCATTAATACAAGTGCGGCACCACCATCGTTTAGTCCCGGCGCATTACCAGCTGTCACCGTCGCTGTCTTATCAAATACAGGTTTTAACTTTGCTAACTTTTCAATCGTTGTATCTTCACGTGGCGCCTCATCCTTTGCAACGACAATAGGATCGCCTTTTCTTTGCGGAATCGTTACTGGCACGATTTCCTCTTCAAAACGCCCTTCTTTATGCGCTGAAACCGCACGCTGATGGCTACGATATGCCCATTCATCTTGCGCTTCACGAGAAATTCCATCTTCCTTTGCAACTTCTCCGCCATAAACGCCCATGTGTGTACCTGAAAATGCGCATGTTAAACCGTCAGCAACGTTTAAATCAATAACTTCGTTGTTGCCCATTCTGTATCCCCATCTTGCTCCACGTAAAATGTAAGGACTGTTACTCATCGACTCCATACCGCCAGCTACAATCAGTGATTGATCGCCAGTACGAATAATCTGATCCGCTAACGTAACCGCACGAAGCCCTGATGCACAAACTTTATTCACTGTTTCCGTCTGCACTTCCCAAGGGATTCCAGCAGCCCTCGCAGCTTGGCGCGATGGAATTTGTCCCTGCCCACCTTGAATAACCGTTCCAAATATAACTTCTTCAACATCACTAGCCGCAACATTTGCTCTTTCAAGTGCTGCTTTAATTGCAATTCCTCCAAGTTCCGTCGCTTTTACATCCTTTAAAGATCCTCCAAATTTTCCAACTGGTGTTCTTGCGGCACTTAAAATAACTGTTTTACTCATGTTTCTTTCCCCCATTTCATTTTTTAACACTGAGCGCTCGCTCGGTATCCCTACGTTGAGAAGAGGTGCAATCATTGCACCTCTTTCTAAAGTTGTATACATTCTTACAAACTACATTGCTTCTTTTTTCTGTCCGATAACAGATCGTTCTAAAATCTCTGTCACATCAAGAGTTTGAACTTTCTCTTCTACCTCTTTCGCTTTCGTTCCATCACTGATCATCGTTAAGCAATATGGACAACCTGTACCGATAATGGATGGCTGTACAGCTAATGCTTGTTCTGTACGAGCAACGTTAATACGAGAACCTGTTGTTTCTTCCATCCACATTAAGCCACCACCTGCGCCACAGCACATTCCAGTTTCACGGTTACGTGCCATTTCTACAAGATTCACTCCAGGAATCGCTTTCAAAATGTCACGTGGCGCTTCGTACACTTCGTTGTATCTTCCTAAATAACAGGAATCATGGTACGTAACTGTTTCTTCAATAGCGTGAACAGGCTTTAAGCGCCCTTCTTTCACCCACTGAGCTAACAATTCTGTATGATGATAGACTTCTGCTTGCAAGCCAAAGTCCGGATACTCATTTTTAAATGTGTTATAAGCATGAGGATCAATCGTAACGATTTTCTTCACTCCTGCCTTTTCAAATTCTTCGATATTCTTTGTCGCCATCTCTTGGAATACAAATTCATTTCCGAGGCGGCGTGGTGTATCTCCAGAATTCTTTTCTTTATTACCGAGAATTGCGAATGAAATACCTGCTTCGTTCATTAACTTCGCAAACGATATCGCAATCTTCTGACTACGATTGTCGTATGATCCCATTGAACCAACCCAGAATAAATACTCGAATTCCTCCCCAGCTTTTGATTTTTCTTTTACAGTTGGAACTGTTACTTCGTCATCACCTTGGCGCCATGTTTCACGCTCTTTACGGTTCAGACCCCACGGATTCCCTTGACGCTCGATATTTGTCATCGCGCGTTGTGCTTCCGCGTCCATTTTTCCTTCTGTTAAAACGAGATATCGACGTAAATCAATAATTTTGTCAACATGCTCATTCATAACTGGGCATTGATCTTCACAGTTACGACACGTTGTACATGCCCAAATCTCTTCTTCTGTAATAACATCTCCGATTAAACTCGGATCGTAAGCGAGCGTTGTAGACGCTGATTCTTGTTGTCCTTTTCCAGCTGCCATCATCGCTAACTGATTTCCTTGTGTATTATTGAAGGCAACTACTGGAACCCACGGTGCTTTTGATGTTACCGCAGCTCCTTTATCAGTTAAATGATCGCGAAGTTTTAAAATTAAGTCCATCGGCGATAACATTTTTCCTGTTCCTGTTGCCGGACACATATTTGTACAACGGCCACACTCTACACAAGCGTATAAGTCAATAAGTTGATTTTGTCTAAAGTCTTCAATTTTACCAACACCAAATGTTTCTTGCGTTTCATCTTCAAAATCAATCTTTTCAAGCTTCCCTGGGTTTGAAAGACGACCGAAGAATACATTAGCTGGTCCTGCAATTAAATGCGCATGTTTTGATTGTGGAACATACACTAAAAACGTTAACAAAATTAGTAAATGCACCCACCAAGAAAAATAGAACACTGAAATGGCTACGGTTTCATTTATCCCGCTAAAAACGTAAGCGATTGCAGAAGCAATTGGTTCACTCCATGAAAGCTCCTCGCCATGCCATATAAGTCCCATACCGTTACCAAGTAGCACAGAAATCATTAAGCCACCGATAAAGATAAGAACAAGACCTGATTTGAAGTTACGTTTTAAACGAACAAGCTTTTCTACATAACGTCTATGAAAAGCCCAAAATACTGCAATTAAAATAACAAGTGTGACAATTTCCTGGAAGAATGTAAATGCAGGGTATAGTGGTCCAAGTGGAAGATGTGATCCTGGTGCGAGTCCTTTCCAAACGAAGTCAATTGCTCCAAATTGGACAAGAATAAATCCGTAAAAGAACATAACGTGAATGATGCCGCTTTTCTTATCTTTCAGCAGCTTTTTTTGACCGAAAACATTGACCTTAAGGAGATCCCAACGCTCTTTAAAACGACGGTCAAATTCAATTTTTTTTCCTAATTGTATGTAGGCCATTCTCGTCCGTATAAGATATACAAACAAATATCCTGCATAAGCAATAACAGCAATGGCAGCCAGCCAATTAATGATCAGTAAGCTATTCATTTTTATGCTACCCCTCTCTTTGTAAGCCCTCTTTCTTTTTTGAATCTTCAAAAATATATAATTTTCTGAATTATATCCCCTATCCCCATTATATAATGAGTGAGCATTCAGTCAACAGTTTTTTGTTATAGAACAACACATTTTTTCATAAAGCTGTTTATTTCGGTGAAACTATAAAGTGAAACTTTAATCAGCAGGGGTGGTTCATCCCCCGCTGATTATTAGTTGAACCAATCGTGCTTTTACGGGCAGTTGATTTTCAAGCTAACTTCTACTTATTCAACAGTTTTTGAGTCGAAAGGCTTACTGCCCGTTAAAGCGGGATAAAGTGACACTTTAACCAGTACAAGATCTATCCTCTAAAGAAATTTATAATAACAGCCGTGCTACCCGTATCATTTGTAACACACTGAAGGTGAAAAGAATGCGAAGGAGGGAATTCACTAATGCTCTACTTATCTCTTTTGTTAATATCCGTTGCTCTTTGGATTACAATTGACCTTTCATACGGGAGACTTCTTCATTTAAAACGAGTAAGCTCTCGCACTTTCCCTTTACGTCAAAGTGATTTTCACCTTTATACATACGGGAAAGATTTGTATGACGCTTTATTTACTGATATAAAACAAGCACAGCATCACATTCATATTTTATTCTTCATTGTAAAAAACGATAAAATCAGTCGTGAATTTTTAAAATTGCTGATTGATAAGGCTCAGGAAGGAATTGAAGTACGACTTTTACTTGATCGATTTGGCAGCCATTCTTTATCAAACGAAGCTATTCGCTCCCTGCAAAAACATGGTGTATCTTTTTCATTTTGTCATAAGGTAAAATTTCCTCTGCCTTTCTTTTCTGCCAATCAACGAAATCATAGGAAAATTACAGTGATTGATGGGAAAACCGGCTATATCGGGGGATTTAATATCGGTGAAGAGTATCTAGGGCATAATGAATATTTAGGATTATGGCGAGACTACCATTTACGTCTTACAGGAGAAGGGGTTCAAGATTTACAAAAGCAATTTTTGCATGACTGGTTTGATGATACGAAACAAAATTTATTAGATGCTTCTCTTTATTTTCCAAAACAAAACCCAGGTACCATCCTGCATCAATTTATTCCGACTGATGGGGCTTATTTACAGCATACTTTTTTACATTTAATTAACGCGGCAAAAAAAGAAATCTGTATCGGTACACCATATTTCATTCCTGGAAAAAAAATTATGAATGCCTTATTAAAAGCAAGAGAAAGAGGGGTTCAAATCACAATTCTTGTTCCAGAAAAAGCTGATCACCCTCTTGTTCGAGAAGCCAAATTTCCGTACTGCCGAAAATTAATACAGGCTGGTTGCAATATTTATGCATTTCAACAAGGTTTTTTTCACGCCAAAATTATTATAGTAGACGATGATATTTGCGATATCGGAACAGCAAACTTTGATATGAGAAGTTTATATATTAACCATGAAATAAACTGCCTGTTATATAATAAACATTTCATTCAAACAGTAAAAAAGAAATTCCATGAAGATCTAGAGAATGCATCTGTACTTTCCTATAGCGATGTAAACCCGCCTTCTCTTATCGATAGAGGAAAGGAATGGATTGGAACAATGTTTGCTTTCTTTTTATAGGAAAGACAATGAATAAAAGAGGTGTATCTCATATGCTTATACGGTTTGGATATGTCTCACATGCAATGGCACTCTGGGACTGTTCTCCTGCCAAAACAATGACGTTTACAAGCTTTAAGAAACTCAGCAAGCAAGAGCGAGAAGACAAACTGTACCATGTTATAAGGCAAAATTTAGAGCACACAATACGTATCCTTCATTACAATATAGCGCATGAAATCCCACTATATCGCCTATCGTCTTCCATCGTCCCACTTGCAACACATCCCGAAGTCGAGTTTGACTATATTGGGGTATTCACACCACTTTGGCGTAAAATAGGGGCTTTAATTAAAGAACACAATTTACGAATAAGTTTTCATCCAAATCAATTTACGCTATTTACAAGCGACAAGCCACATATTACTACTAACGCTATTACGGATATGACTTATCATTATAAAATATTGGATGCTATAGGCATTGCAGATTCTTCTTACATTAATATTCATGTAGGTGGAGCCTATGGAAATAAAGAAAAGGCAATTGATCGCTTCCATGAAAACATAAAAAAACTTCCTACACATATAAAAAAACAAATGACTCTTGAAAATGATGATAAAACCTATACAACCGCTGAAACTTTATCAATTTGCCAAAAAGAAAATATTCCATTTGTATTTGATTATCATCATCATATGGCCAATCTTTGCGAGGAACCACTAGAAGAGTTGCTTCCTGCAATTTTTGAAACTTGGTCACATACAAATATTTCTCCTAAAGTTCACATTTCCTCCCCGAGATCGGAAAAAGAATTTAGGGCTCATGCTGAATATATCGATTTAGAGTTTATTAAGCCTTTCTTACACATTGCAAAAAAACACAATCATAATTTCGATATTATGATTGAAAGTAAACAAAAAGACTTAGCATTATTCCAATTAATAGATGAACTTTCTGCTATAAGAGGAATTAAAAGAATAGGTGGTGCAATGTTACAGTGGTAAATTGTAACTTTGCACCATTTTTTCAAAAAAGTAATTTTTATAGTAAAAAACATCCTATTTTATATGCTATTATTTAAATTAGCATTCCCTCGAGATTCAACTTTATTGAAACGGAGTCATAATATGATTAATCAAAAAAAATATGTACAATTTGTCATAATATACATATCTATATTTGCTCTTTGGATACTCTTTATTCCAAATGAGTCGCATATAAAGGAGATTGGAATTCTTTTCTTATTCTGTTTCGCTGCACTTTTTTCTTGTCACTGTTTATATAAAGCTATTAAGAGAATGAAACGAAGTGATAAACTATTTTGGATTTTATTACTATGTACTTGCCTATGTGGGTTAGTTATGGAGATAACCCTATTTCTTAGTTCACTTTCTATACATGATCAATCTATATTTTCATATAAAGCATTACCTTTTTTTATCATACAATATATTTTGCTCTTTGTTGGATTTGCTATAAAGTTTATAAAAAATTATTCTATTAAGGGGCTTTCTCAATTTTCATTCGATAGCATCTTTATTATTATTATGAACATTTATTTCACCTTAACTTTTATCTTAGACCTTTCAAGCTTCCGCATGTTAACAAAGGATACTTGGATTTTAATTGGGTATTTCATTGCACAATCATTAGTAATTTACGCCGTTATTAGCCTATATAGAAGAGAACAATATTCTTCTAGTAGAATTGCATTAATTATCGGTTTCACTATTATACTCGTATACGGTTATATTCATCTGTTTCAATTGAATTTTGGGATGAAAACTTCTGCTGAAATTAATTATTTAATACACACTGCTTCTATTTTATTAATTGGACTTTCTTCCATACTATATATTTTAGATAAACCAATGCAGCATGAAACGAAAACAAAATATTATCGATTCGATTATGTACGTTTTATACTACCTTATTTTAGTATAATTATTACTTTTTCTTTTATTATCATTCAACCTTGGGATGATAAATTCATGTTAATCGGTCTCGTATTATCACTTATTTTGTTATTCTTGCGGCAACTTTACATGTGGAAAGATAATCAAGCACTAATTCATACATATGAACAGTTGACTACACAACTAGAGGACGAAGTTGAAGAAGGTGCATTTGCATTATCAAAAAGTGAACAACGTTATAAATCTTTATTCGAGGACCATCCCGATGCCGTTTTCTCTTTAAATATGAATGGCATTTTTCAACAATCTAATAAGGCGTGCGAAAGCTTATTTACTGCCTATTATTGCGAAGTGGCAAGCTATTCTCTGGTACACTTCATTGATTCAAAAGACCACGAACTACTAAAGAAGGCTTTACAAATTACAAAGGAAGGTAGGCCACAAACGTTAGAAGTTCGTACAAAAGAACAAGAAGGCTATTATTATTATCTCCATATTACACTTATCCCTACTTTTATAAACAAAGAAGTGGTCGGAATGTTTGGGATAGCACGTGATATTACCACCTTATATGAAAAACAAAAACAAGTAGAACATTTAGCCTTTCACGATGCACTTACTGGATTACCAAATCGTCGAAAGTTCGAAAAAGATTTAAAAGCCATTTTAAATACAGCCCAAACTAACGCAAATGATGTCGCCGTCATATTCCTTGATTTAGATCGATTTAAAAAAATTAACGATAGACTTGGCCATGACGTTGGAGATTTATTATTAATTGAAGTAGCAAAAAGATTACGCGGTTGCTTGCGTTCAAAAGATATCGTCGCTCGCCAAGGTGGAGATGAGTTTACAATTCTATTACCAGAAATGTACTCAGAAAAAAGTGCAATTTTTATAGCTGAACAGATTTTAACTATTTTAAACAAACCATTCTTCATTCAAGGCGAAGAACTTTCTATTACACCAAGTATCGGAATTGCGATGTACCCTGATTATGGAACTGATGTAAATGAGTTAATGAAAAATGCTGATATGGCTATGTATCGTGCGAAAGCAAATGGAAAAAACAGATTTGTTTTCTTCTCAAAAGAAATGAGTATCGCTCAAAATGAAATTCAATTCTTAGAAGGTGAACTTTCAAAAGCATTACAACAAAATGAATTTTTCCTTGAATACCAGCCACAAGTAAGCACAAAAACAAAACAAATTATCGGTTTTGAAGCATTAATACGTTGGAAGCATCCAAAACTCGGTATCGTATCTCCTGCCCAATTTATCCCTCTAGCAGAGGAAACTGGTTTTATTATTGAACTTGGCAATTGGATTTTACGTACTGCTTGTTTAGAGGCAAAAAGATGGCATAATCAAGGTTTCTCTCATTTAAAAGTTGGTGTAAATTTATCTGTTGTTCAATTTAACCATGCAGATTTAATCCCAACTATTTCAAAGGTATTGGAAGAAACAGAACTGAAACCAGAAGCACTAGATATTGAAATTACGGAAAGCATCGCAATTAATCAAAATCAATCTGTAGTTGCAAAACTAGAACAACTTCAAAATCTCGGTATTCAAATTTCAATCGACGACTTTGGAACTGGTTATAGTTCTTTAGCTTATTTAACAAAATATCCAATCAACACATTAAAAATCGCTCGAGAGTTTATTTGTGGAATTACAACTAGCCCTTTAGAAGAAGCAATTGTCTCTTCCATTATTACACTATCAAAACAACTAAATTTAGAAGTGATTGCAGAAGGTGTAGAAACGGAAGAAGAATGGGAATTTTTACATAAACAAAATTGTGATCACATTCAAGGATTCTTTATTAGCAAACCTGTTTCTAGTAAAGACGTTTGGATGTTACTCCATAAAAAAACAACCGCCTAAGTAAGACGGTTGTTTTTTAATATTCAAAAGGTAAATCTTTAGCTAATTGTACCTCTTGATCGTTATGAGAAATTATATGGCTTTTCTCTAATGCCGTATCGCCTAATGAAATACCCCATGCCATCGCTAACGTTAATAAACTACCAATAAGTAATTTCTTCATATTCCATCACCCACATTTTTTATTTTAATATATCATGAAAATTTATATCTATTATATGCAATTATGCATACCCATTTTTTAGGATATTTATCTGCTGATCTTATTTACGAGCGCTTCTTTATATGCATGCATTTCTAATATATCAAAAAAGAAACTTGCCTTTTTATATGCATCTTCAACCTCTGCCCCATCGTACTCCAACTTCCCTAGGCATTCACCTTTTTGATAATATAGCTGTCCAATTAATGCCATACTATTAATTCGGCATGATATTTCAATCGCTTTATTTACTTGATAAAGTGACTCTTCATATTGATTATCTAAATATAATGCTTTCGCATGATTATATCTTACCTTCACTTCAAATTCTTCATTATCATGCAATACCTCTAATTGTTTTAATATATCTTCAAATAACTCAATACTCTTCTTAAAATAGCTATTTTCAGCATAAATATTTGCAATCGCATTTTCTATATAAAGATTTTGGTATACGTCTATTCCAGCTAACTGTTGATTTAACAATTTTTTTAATTCTAAAATACAATATTCGTAATCGATTTTCTTTAATATGTAAGCTGCTACATGATATTGCCATTGAAGAAATTGCTGGAATTCAGGATGATATTCTTCCTTTTTCAGCTCATTCCATACTTTATTATAAATTTCTTTATATTTCTTTTGCTTACAAAGCATAATGATTTGATCTTTAAACTGTTTTTTTCTTTCAATATCGGAATAAATGAGTACCTCATAAAAATGAATAATAGGAACTTGTAATTTTGCTGCGATACCTTGCAATATATCCATACTTGGGTATACCGCACCCGATTCAATTCTACTCACTTCCGATTGATGACATATATTATCGGATAACTGTTTCTGTGTTAATCCTCTCATCACCCTAATTTTCTTAATTTCACTTCCTAATTTTTCTGCGTGCATACTTACTCACCATCCCATTAGAACAATCTAATTTTTTGAGTTGTCATACCACTACAATAATGTGAATTCGACAATTTTTGATATGAAATAATGCATAATATATATAAAATTCGGCAAATTTTTCATACAATTCATCTCACATACAATAATAGATTAGGAGTGTTATAGATGAATTATAGAAAACTTGCTAGTGCTTTCGTTACATTCGGTCTTCTTTGCCCTTTATCAACAGAAGCTATTCATGCTCAAGAATTAGACAAAAGTGCAGTCAAAGTTGAAATTGCTCAGCCTGGTTTAACAATCGGGAAATTAACACAACCTCAAAATGATACGAAAGAAAATATTGCTAAAAAGTATTTAAAAGGTGAGGTAAATGGGGCGAAAGCTCAACAAGAACAAGTCACTACTGAAAAAAATGTAGATTTCCAACCTACAAATAAAGAAACCAAAGAAAATCAAACCGAAGTTCGCCTTGCACAAACATATAAAAACTATAAAATATATGGCCAAGATCTCATTGTAAAAGTAGATAAAAATGGAGTAATCACAACTGTTAGTGGTAAAGTTGTTCAAAATTTAAATCAACAACCTAATCTTACTATAACAAATTTTTTGTCGAAAAATGAAGTAAAATCTAAATTACGCGATATAGTTCAAATTCCAAGTGATGCAGTTGAGACAGAATTCTCTAGCGAAACCGTTGTTTATAAGAAAAAAGATGGCTATTATACATTCGCAACTGTTATTACATTTACTTATGAAAACAATGAACAAATTATAAACGGCAATGCTATCGTTGATTTAAAAACTGGAGAAGTACTTTTCCAAGAAAAGTTCATTAAAAACAAAGAGAATAAGACTATAAATCAAGTAACATCACCTAGATTATCCCCTGCAAGTGAGCAAGGAACTGGGAAAAATGCACTTCAAGAAAACATCTCTTTCAAAATTGCCAAAGGAACTGATGGAAAATTTTATTTAGCGGATTTATCACGCGGAAATGGTATTTATATTTATAATGCAAACTACGCCGATTCCCTTGGAGGATATAGTCAAGCTGGTTATCCAGGGACACTAATTTCAAGTAGTACTCCTAATTTTGCAGATAAAGAAGCCGCGGGCGCTATGAAGAACATGAGTGATATTTACGATTACTTTAAGAAAGAACATAATCTAAAAAGTTACGACAATAAAGATTCAAAAGTTGTTGCTAGTGTACACGGTTTTGATTCTACTGAAGTTAGTGATGGTGTAAAAGAAGACTATGTAAATGCATTTTGGCATCCCGCTTGGAACCAAATGGTATTTGGTGATGGTTTAGACGGAAAACTAACATCCGCTCTTGATGTAACAGCTCATGAATTTGGACATGCTGTATTCAGTGGCACGACGAAAAATAAAGTCGTGAGATATCCAAGCGCTGAAACATCTGCACTAAACGAGGGATTAGCGGATTTCTGGGGTACACAAATCGAATATTACGTAAAGAAAGATAAAGGAAACTGGATTATGGGCGATACATTAGGTGGCCTAACAATTCGTGATATCCCAAGGGAAATTGGTGACGGCGGTCATAAACTATATACAAATTTACAAGATTTCTATAACGATGGTAATAATCAAGAATCACACGTGAATTCTGGTATTATCAGTCACGTATTATATCAATTAGCTGAAGGTAAAACATATAACGGTGTTGCTGTTCAAAAACAAGGAAATGAAAAAGTAAGTAAAGTTGTTATGCGTGCATTGCAAAATTATGCAACTTCCGCTGAAGACTTTGAATCACTTCAATCTCATATCGTACAAGCTGCAAAAGATTTATATGGCACTGCCGTATCAAATGAATTTGCAAAGGCATTTGAAGCACACGGTTACAAACCGTTACAAAAAGTAAATCAAGTAATAGAAGTACAATAATTATAAAAAGAAGGTTACCTCTCATAGGTAACCTTCTTTTTATATCCAACCCTTTTCTTCCGCAATTGTAATTGCCTCAATTCTATTTTTCGCATCAAGCTTCGCTAATACTTCAGAAATATAATTACGTACTGTACCCGGCGAAAGATAAAGTGCCTTCGCAATTTCGTTTGCCGTCTTTCCTTCTTTCGCAAGTAACAGTACTTCCTTTTCGCGATCTGACAACGGATTTTGCTCCTGCCATAAGCCAAACATTAAATCTTGGGAGACCTCTCGTTTCCCCTTCATTACATTACGAATTGCTGCCGCTAAATCTTCACTTGGGCTATCCTTTAATAAATAGCCGTGCACACCAGCTTTCATTGCTCTTTCAAAATATCCCGGCCGTGCAAATGTTGTTAAAATCATTACTTTGCATGATGATTTTTCTTTCTTTAAAGTCTCAGCGACATCCAATCCACTTTGAATCGGCATTTCAATATCCATAATACTTACATCTGGCTTTAACGATTCAATTAATTCTAACGCCTCTTCCCCGTTCGCAGCTTGCCCAATTACTTCGATATCATCTTCTAGATCAAGCAGGGCCCCTAATGCACCACGAAGCATCCGCTGGTCTTCTGCAATAATAATTCGAATCATGCCCTCACCTCACCTTTTCCTGTTCTAATAACAACTGGAACTTTTACCGTTAATAACGTCCCTGGATTGATTGTACCTAGTTCAACAAATCCATCAATAAGAGCAATTCGTTCTTTCATGCCGCGAATACCATTTCCATCATGATTTTGATCTGTTAAACCGATTCCGTTATCTTCTACTTTCAAAATCAGTTCACCTTGTGATTCTAATACAGAAACTGCGCACCGCGTTGCCTTACTATGTTTTACAACATTTGTAACGGCCTCACGTAAACACATCCCGACAATATTTTGTTCAATTGGTGATAACGAGCTCGATCTTGCTTCTTGCCTCACTTCTAATTCAATATTAGCTGCTTGTAAGATCGCTTTTATTTGCTCTAGCTCTTCTTCTACCGTAATCATACGCATATCAGAAATTAATTCTCTCAGCTGTTTTAAGGCTGTACGAGACGTTTGTGTAATTTCCTTCGCTTCCGCACTTGCACGCTCTGGATTTTTCACAATTAACTTCTCTACAAGCTGGCTTTTCAAAGTAATAAGAGATAACGTATGCCCTAATGTGTCATGAAGATCTCTTGCAATCCGCTGCCGTTCTTCACGTTTTACTAAGTCTTTAATTTGCTCGTTCGCCTGATCCAATTGATTTCTTAACATCTTTTTCTGATTAAAATTGCGCATACCAAATGGCGTAAGAAGCATTAAAATAAACATTGGAACGATATTTACTAAACTTGTAGTTGTTAGTTGATTCATATTTACAAATAAAAATGCTCCAAGCATGATAACTAACGAACATAACAGCACTCGAAATACTTTCTTATTTGGCGCAAATCCCATCGCACTTGCTGTGAAAAAGCCAAAAAATATCATAAAAGGATTATAAAATAAAGCAAATAAAAAGATGAGTACCATTTGAATACACGCCCAAAAAACAAACGTCCTCTGAACAAAATAAAGCTGACGGTATGTGACGATAAAAATTATCAACATACCGCTTCCTATTACAAGCTTCCATCCTGATGCCTGCGCTAAGTGATAAATTGGAAATAATAGATAAACAAACCACATATACGGGAAGAATCCCATATGTTTCGGAAAAATCTCAATCCTCTTCTTCTCTATCATTTATACCGCTTCCTGTCTTTTTCTTATATATATTGATACTACAACAAATATAAGGAAATAACCTCCTAATACCGCGATATTTTCCCATCCAATTGATTTTCCAGCTACAATATCCCACGCACCACTTCCGAAATGGTATGTCGGTGTCCATTCACCAATCGTTCTTAATATTTTGGGGAATACTTCAATCGGCATCCATAACCCGCCAACTATAGCTAAACTCATATTTAAAATATTTGCTAAGCCAGCAGCTGCGTCCGCCTTCTTAATGGAACCTATTACTGTTCCTAACGCTAAAAATGGTGTTACCCCTAACAATAACCATAATCCCGCACCAATCCATTGCCCTACCGTTAACTCAACATGATTAATTAGTATCCCTGCAATAAAGATAACTAATATTGAAAAAGCATTTACTACTGTTTGAGCGATAATTTTTGCTGTTAAATATGCTCCCTCTGGAAGCGGTGTAATTTTTAGAAGATGTGTCCATCCTTGCCCTCTTTCCTGAGAAAGTCTCACACCGAAACTAAAGAGTGCAGTCCCTACAATACTGAAAGTTGCCATCGAAATTAAATAATGTGCTTTCCACGCATCTCCGTTTTGTGGTACTTGAACAACATTTGTAAAAATGTAGTAAAACATAACAGGCATTAATAATGAGAAAAAGATAAATAATTTATTGCGGAATGTACGTAAAATTTCTATTTTGCATTGCATCCATAATGCTCTCATGCGATTTCCTCCTTCTGATTTGCGACAAACTGTTCGAATGCTTCATCAAGACTTCCACGTTCAACTGAAACATCTGTTACAGGTAAACTCTTTTGATAAATGGCTTTTAAAGTTGCATCCGTATCCTCCGTTGTTAAAATGAAGCGTCCTTCGCTTGACTTTACTTCTGTTACATTTGGTAATTCCTTTAGTAATTTTGTAGGAATGCTTTCCTTCGAGTAAAATGTGATTGTTTTTCGCGAAATCGTCGCTTTCATTTCGTCTGGTGTACCATCTACGATAATCTTTCCGCTCGCAAATAATAAGATACGATTTGCTAAAGCATCTGCTTCTTCTAAATAATGCGTCGTTAAAATAATTGTTTTCCCTTCACTTGCTAACTTTCGAATCGTTTCCCAAAACATTCTTCGAGACGTAATATCCATTCCGACTGTCGGCTCATCTAAAAATAACAAATCTGGATTTCCCGCAAGTGCAAGCGCAAAATTCAACCTTCTTTTTTGCCCACCTGATAACTTCTCACATCTTTGCTTTCGCTCTGATTCTAAATTTGATAACTGCAGTAACGTTTCTTTCGCTATAGGATTCGTATAATAACTACGGAATAACTCAATTGCCTCTTCCACCGTAATACTATCAATGACACTTACTTCTTGCAGCATCGCACCGAGGCTATTACGAACATCTCTATGCTTTGGACTCTTTCCAAATATAAAGACCTTACCTTCTGTCGGGTCCTTTAATCCAAGCATCATCGACATCGTCGTTGTTTTCCCCGCACCATTCGGACCAAGTAACGCTACTATTTCCCCTTTATTTACATGAAATGAAACATTATTTACTGCGTTTTTATGTTTAAATGTTTTAGAAACACCATTTACTTCAATAATCTTTTCCATCTCTCCACCCCCGCTGTTTCTTATATTTACATTGTATTACTTGGAAAACTTAGGAAACAGTATGATGCGTCATGACATCGATATGACAATTGTCATGTATTCTTTATGAGAGGAATCAACCCGCATACCGCAAGCGAGTAGCAGGACGAAAATAAACATGATACAATCGGATAAGATATATATTCGAGGAAGGACAGTGGTTTTCATGATTATTCGTAATGAACAAGATTTAGAAGGCTTACGAAAAATCGGCCGCATCGTTGCGCTTGCACGTGAAGAAATGAAAAAAGAAGCTAAGCCAGGTATGACAACGAAAGAGCTTGATTTGATCGGTAAAAAAGTATTAGATGAGCATAGTGCTATTTCTGCACCTGAAAAAGAATATGATTTCCCAGGTGTAACTTGCATTAGTGTAAATGAGGAAGTTGCTCATGGTATTCCAGGAGATCGCGTATTAAAAGAAGGCGACTTAGTAAACGTCGATGTATCTGCTGCACTTAATGGCTATTATGCAGATACAGGTATCTCATTTGTTCTTGGAGAAGACGAAGCAAAAGAAAAGCTTTGCCAAGCAGCAGTTGATGCATTTTGGGCAGCAATGAAAAAGGTTAGAGCTGGCTCAAAACAAAATCAAATTGGTCGTGCTGTTTCAAACTTCGCACATAAAAGTGGATACAATGTTATTCAAAACTTAACTGGTCACGGCATTGGTCTTAGCTTACATGAAGCACCAAATCACATTTTAAGTTACTATGATCCAATGGATAATGCGCTTCTAAAAGACGGTCTTGTTATCGCTGTAGAACCGTTCATCTCTATGAAAGCTGATCATATTATTGAACGTGGTGACGACGGCTGGACATTCGTTACACCTGATAAAAGTCTTGTTGCACAATGTGAACATACGGTTGTCGTAACGCGCGGCGAACCAATAATTTTAACAGAAATCTAATACCAAAAACGGCTGTTTTGTAGATTTATTCCACATAAAACAGCCGTTTTTATTTTTGGGAAAATATGTGAACTACTGTTGAACTCTTTATCATTTAAGTATATAATCTTTAGCGGAGGTTACTTAAGCTTATCTTTACTAAAAAGATATTGTAACTAAAAACACCTTCTTTCTTATTGTTTAAACAGTCTCAAAAATGACCGTAGTAACGTGTTAGTCGAATATTCTGTAATTCTTATATTCCTCTAACAATGTAAGAAACTATCATCTTTCAACTTCGGTCCACTAATCGCACAACTCTCTTTAGACAAAATAAATGACTATTTTCAAAGTACATATTGTCTTCATTCTGACCAAAACCAACCCTATCTAGCTTTTTATCTCCACATAACTTTAAGGCAAAAATAAGCCTTCACAAAGGGATACACTACATTGGTTAGTATGTATCGTAAAACTTACCTTTATAACCATTCTTTTTTACTAGATATACATGAAAACTATCTCACATATAAAGGTCTGATATCATTCTTTATATCAGTATTTTTTTCGACATTTTTTGTCGAATTGTGTATATTTCCATAGAACTGTGTAAATATACATTTTGTTTTACGTTAAACAATTTTACTTTGAACATAATCCTGTTTGTCTGAGAACGCGTATAGAAACGGAGGGATAGCAAAAATAAATAGCTTATAACAAATACTTTTAATATTCCATTTGTTCATGTGGAATAAGTCCCCAATGGACAAATGAATGTTCAGAGGAGGAAAAATGAAAAAAATTTTCAATGTATGTTTAATTGTATTCGTACTATTTTCGCAACTTGCTAGTTTTCCATACAATCAAGTAAAAGCGGAAACCTTAACAGGAGATTCCTTATTTGACACTGTTGAAATGAAAGATGCAACGAATCATATTATTGACGAAGCAAAAAATCCTAACAATTTAATAAAGATAGGATCAATCATTCAAGTAGAATACGCTTGGTCAATAAAGGATCAACAAGCTGCACACGCAAATGATACAGCAATAGTTCAAATACCACTTGCATTAAAAGTATCTAAAGATTTGCAAGGAGATTTAGTAACAGATCAAAAAAATATTGGTCAATATTTTATAACAGCTAAAGATAATAAATTAAAATTAATATTTAATAATCAAGTAGAAAATTTGAAAGACGCTAAAGGAAAAATTAAAGTTGATACCGTGTTTAACTCAACTTTAAAAACTGGAGAAAAATCAGTTCAAATCGCTTTTCCTTTAGGAACAATGGTTCAGCCTATATCAGTTCCTGTTCAAGTAGAAAACTCTAAAGAAGATAGCACCAAACAGGATACTAATAAACAAGCGCAAGATCCAGTAGCTAAACCTGTTACTGACAATCCGGAGCAAGATCCAGCAACTAAACCTGTTACTGATAATCCGGAACAAAACCCAACAACTAAAACTGTTACTGATAATCCAGAACAAAACCCAACAACTAAAACTGTTACCGATAATCCGGAACAAAACCCAGCAGCTAAAACTGCCACTGATAATCCGGAACAAAACCCAGCAGCTAAAATTGCTACTGACAATCCAGAACAAAAGCTAGCAAGCGACCCTGCTGAGAATACAAATTCAGGTCCAAAGCAAATAACAACAAACATTTTAACCAGTGTAAAGTTGACGGATAAAGACGGAAAACCATTTACAGAGGATAACCGTCCAAGTACAGATTCCCCTGCCAATATTGAGTTTACATGGGAACTTTTAAAATCAATGAATGTGAAAAATGGAGATTACTATATTTTTGATCTTCCTAAACATTTTAAGATTTACAATACAATTAACAGTCCTTTATATGATAGTGAAAACCATCAAATTGGTAATTTTACTGTTACAAAAGATGGAAAAGTCACGATGACATTCAACGATTATGTTGAAGAGCATCCAGATGTTGCTGGTAACCTACAATTAAAGACAGAATTTAATAAAGCTGAAATTAAAGGTACAACAACACAAGAAATTCCTTTCCCGATTAAAGATAAGGATGTTTCTATTACAGTTGACTTTAAGCCTAATGTACAAACAGCTACGAATAAAAAGGGTTTACCTGATAGACCAATTAATACAAATGAAATTAATTGGAAAGTAGAGATGAACAAAACGAAAGAACCCCTTAAAAACGCTGTTTTTAAAGATAACATTCCACAAGGTACAAGCTTAAATAAAGATTCTATTAAAGTTTATTATTTAGAAGTTGATGTTAATGGGAATGTAACGCGTGGTGCAGAAGCTGAGCCAACAGATTACAATATTATTTCATCAGATGGCTCAAAATTGGAGATTGCTTTCAAAGATTCTATCAATAAAGCATATCAAATCGAATATGCCACAAAAATTACTGATGAAAATATTAAAAGTTTCCGAAATAACGTTACGATAACGAGTGATAATCAAAAGCAACAAAACGCAAGTTCTACTGTAACGGTTTCTCGTGGTACACACTTAAATAAAACAAGTAAATATGATCCAAAGACGCAAACAATTGAGTGGACAATTACTTACAATGGTGATCAAAGAGAGATCAAAAAAGCTGATGCGATTTTAAAAGATATTTTTGACGATACACACGAACTAGATGCAAATTCTATTGTTGTAAAAAACGCTTCATATAATGAAAAAGGAACGCTTGTAACAGGAGACGCTGTTAATAATTACACTGTAAATAACAAGAAGAATGGATTCGATTTACAGTTTAATGATGATATTAATAGTGCTTATGTGATTACCTATAAAACCAAGCCAACTAATAAAGTTATAGAAGATGGAAAAGTAAAAAATAAAGTTACAGCTGATAATGATTCAAGTAAAGAAAATGAAGCTAGCTTCAAGCAGCAAAATATTATTAAATCTAATAATAAAGCTGAAACAAATTATAAAGACAAAACAACAACTTGGACAATTATAGTAAATAATAACAACTACCCATTAAGCAACGCGATTATTACGGACACCTTTGATCATGGTGGATTACAATTAAAAGATAAGAAACTAGAAATTAAAGACGGAAATTATACCCTTCAAGCTGGGACTGACTATGTTTTAGATGTAACAGATAAAGGCTTCAAAATTACTCTTATAGGTACGTATCAGTCTAATATGACAAAGACATTAGTCGTAAAATATACGACAGACTTTGATTATACAAAGCTAGAAAGTGGTAAAACTTCATTTAAAAATACAGGTAACCTTTCTTGGATAGATACGGATTCTAATCCACAATCAAATAAAGTTGAAGCTAATTTCGATCCTGATACTTTCACAAAGGCAAATGGTTATAAATACGGTTCTTATAACGCCCAAACGAAGGAAATTACTTGGATAATAGGCTTTAACTATAATAATGTTGAGATTAAAGATCCTTATGTTATAGACGTAATACAAGATAAACAAAAATTAGTGCCTGGATCCATTGAAGTGCGCGATATGATTCTAAATGGAAATCCTGATAATGCACAACCTGGTAATGCTGTACCAACTGAGAAATATGAACTTGAAGAACCTACAGAGAAAAATAAAAACACCCTAAAGGTTCATTTCAAACAATCAATTAATTCACCTTACTATATTATCTTTAAAACCAGCCTTGATGGTGAACTTATCCAAGGCACCTACAAAAACGAGGCAGATTTAAAAGATGGCTCTAAAATCGTAAACACCCTTACAGGTGACACTCAAATAAATAAAGGTGGCAGCTTCGTTACTAAAAAAGCTGTGCAAGACGACAACTATATTAATTGGAGTATCGCAATTAACGAAAGCCAATCAACCATTGCAGATGCCGTTGTAACAGATGATCCAACCGAAAATCAGGTAATTGTGGAAGATTCATTCCACTTATATCCTACAACTGTTGATCCATATGGAAATTTAACAAAAGATACAGTAAACGAATTAAAAGAAGGAACAGACTATAAACTCAAAATAACAACAGACAATAATACCGGAAAGCAACATTTCGAAATTGCCTTCTTGAAAAAAATTGATCGAGCTTATATTTTAGAATATCGCTCACTTATTAATGCAGACGATAAAGAAAAAGTAAGTAATAAAGCGAAAATCACAGGCAATAAGTTGACAGTTAAAAACACAGAAACTACTGAAACGATTGAAGTGAGAATGTCTTCTGGTTCAGGCGGAGGATCTGCTACTAAAGGCCGTGGAAACCTTGAAATTATAAAGGTAGATAACGACAATAAGAACGCACTATTAGCTGGGGCAGAATTTACTTTATACGATCGTACAGGTAAAACTGTTATACGTAAAATTACAACAGACAAAGACGGTATCGCTAAATTTAATAATTTAAAACGCGATAAATATTTATTAAAAGAAACAAAGGCTCCTGAAGGCTATGTAATTAGCTGGGATTTAAAACAAGGGAAAATTGTTGAACTTGGTACACAAGAGACTACAACATATAAACTTGCAAATAAGAAGTTTGTCGGTAAAGTAGTTTTAACAAAGTCTGATGACCTGAATAAAAACGTCACACTGCAAGGTGCCGTTTTCACACTACTTGATAAAGACAAAAAAATAATTTCAGAACACGAAAAATTAACAACAAATAATCAAGGACAAATTACTGTAGATAATTTAAAACCAGGAACTTACTACTTACAAGAAACAACTGCTCCTGAGCATTATAAATTAGACAGTACACCTATACAATTCACAATCAAAGAAGATCAAACAACAGTAATAAACCGAACTGCAACAAACAGTTTGATTCCAGGATCGGCCATTTTAACAAAATTCGATAAAGCTGGAAAAACTTTAGCAGGTGCGGAGTTCAGTGTACGCGATCGATATAACAAAGTAATTCGTGGATATGAAAAATTAACGACAAATGATCAAGGACAAATCGAAGCAAAAGATTTACGCCCTGGAGACTATCAATTTGTCGAAGAAAAAGCACCTAAAGATTACGACATAGATAAAAAACCAATTGAGTTTACAATTATAAAAAGTCAAAAGAAAGCACTTACTGTTACAGCGACAAATCACCTCATTAAAGGTGGTGTCACTTTAACGAAAGTCGATGATGTCGATGGCACTGCCCTTGAAGGTGCTGTATTTAAAATTGTCGATGCGAATGACGAGAAACAAGTAATTCGTGAAAATATAAAAACAGGTTCAGATGGAAAAGTTACCGTTAAAGATTTAGAGCCTGGTGCTTATAAATTTATCGAAACAGAAGCTCCTAAGGATTATACGTTAAGTACAAACCCTATCGAGTTTACAATTGATAAAAGCCAACAAGCTCTTGCTACTGTTACGGCAAATAACAGCTTAAAAACGGGCGAGGTTGAATTATTAAAAGTTGATGAGTTTGGTGAGAAAAAACCACTAGAAGGTGCTGTATTCAAACTTGTCGATACAAATAATAATAACGTTTCCCCTCACACTAACTTAACTACTGATAAACATGGTAAAGTTAAAGTTAGTAACCTACGTCCTGGTACGTATAAATTTATTGAAATAGCTGCTCCTGAACATTACGTTTTACGAGCAGAACCTATTGAATTTACAATCGATAGAAGTCAGAAAGAAACTCTACTTGTGAAAGCTGAAAATGCTTTAAAACCAGGAGATGTTGAATTAACAAAAGTTGATGATATCGATGGTACAGCTCTTGAAGGTGCTGTATTTAAAATTGTTGATGCAAATGATGAAAAGAAAGTTATTCGCAAAAATGTAAAAACTGGTGCAGATGGTAAAGCTATCGCTACTGGCTTACGCCCTGGCGATTATAAATTTATCGAAGTAACAGCACCGAAGTATTACGACAAAAATACAAAACCAATTAAATTTACGATTACAGAAAGTCAAACAACTCAGGCTACTGTTACCGCTAAAAACAGCTTAACAAAAGGCGGTATTGAGTTAACAAAAGTGAATGCTGCAGATGAAAAAGAAACACTTGAAGGTGCAGTATTTAAAATCGTTAATAGAGATACTAATGAAGATGTTCGTACGGACCTTGTTACGAATAGTAAAGGAATGCTAGTTGTAGATGACTTACGTCCTGGTAACTATAAGCTTATCGAAACAAAGGCTCCAACTTATTACGATGTAAATGTAGAACCAATTGAATTTACAATCGAAAAAGGACAACAAAAACTCCTTCCACTTACATTTAAAAATAGTTTAACGAAAGGAAAAGTTAAACTTATTAAAGAAGATGATGTGGAAAGTAGTAAAGCTCTTGCCGGCGCTGTATTCACATTGCAAGATGCAACTGGCAAAGAAATTATGAAAGATTTAACAACAGATGATTACGGAGTATTAGTTATTCCTGATTTAGCACCAGGGGATTATCAATTTATCGAAACAAAAGCCCCTGAACATTATAAATTAGACAAAACACCTATTAAGTTCACAATTAAAAGAGGTAGTAAGGAAGATCTTCCTATCCCTGTTACTGTAAAAAACAGTTTACTTACAGGTGGCGTCACTTTAACAAAAGTTGATGATGTTGATGGCACTATTCTTGAAGGTGCAGAATTTATAATCGTTGACGCTCATGATACTAAAAAGGTAATTCGCAAAGGTTTAACGACTGATAAAAACGGTAAAATTTCTGCTTCTGATTTACGTCCTGGAGACTATCAATTTATTGAAGTAAAAGCTCCAAAAGACTATACCTTAAGCAAAGACCCTATTCCATTCACTATCGAAAAAAGTCAAAAAGAGAATATTACTGTTACTGCTACTAACAGTTTAAAGAAAGGTGCAGTAACATTAACAAAAATTGACGACATCGATCGTACGATGCTCGAAGGTGCAATCTTTAAGATTGTTGATATGAATGGTAAGGAAGTTCATACGAATCTTGTTACAGATAAAAACGGTAAAATTTCTGTTTCTGATTTACGCCCTGGAGACTATCAGTTCATTGAAACAAAAGCTCCTGAGCACTATGTATTAGATGAAACAACGATTCCATTTACAATTGAAAGAAGTCAAACGAAAGAGATCAATGTTACAGGCAAAAATGCTTTGAAAAACGGTAGCGTTGAACTAACAAAGATTGACGATATTGATATAAATACAAAACTTGCTAACGCCGTATTTAATTTATTAGATGCAGACGGAGAGCTAGTTAAAGAAGGCTTAAAAACAAATGATGAAGGTAAAATTGTTGTTGAAAACCTACGTCCTGGTACGTATCAATTCGTTGAAACAATTGCTCCTGAACATTACGATTTAGATAAAAATCCTATCGTATTTACAATTAAAAAGAGCCAAACTGAAACTCTTCATGTCACTGCTACAAATGCTTTAACAAAGGGTGCAGTTAAACTTGCTAAAGTTGATGATGTTGATGGCACTGTTCTTAAAGATGCAGTATTTAAAATTGTTAATATGAATGGTGATGTAGTTCATAAAGACCTTGTTACAAATGAACAAGGAATAATCGAAATTAACGACCTACGTCCTGGTGATTACCAATTTATCGAAACGAAAGCTCCGAAGCATTACGTTTTAGATGAAACACCAATCAAATTCACTATTGAAAAAGGACAGAAGAAAGCTATTTCTTTAACTGCTACAAATAGCTTAAAACAAGGTAGTATCGAATTACTTAAAGTTGATGATTTAAACACTCAAACAAAACTTGCCGATGCGGTATTTAATTTACTAGATCAAGATGGCAAAGTACTTAAAACAGATTTAAAAACAAACAGCGAAGGTAAAATCGTTATCGAAAACTTACGTCCTGGTACGTATCAATTCGTTGAAATAACGGCTCCTGAACACTATGATTTAGACAAAAAACCAATTATATTTACAATTGAAAAAAGCCAAAAAGATATTGCTACCGTTACTATGAAAAATAGTTTAACAAAAGGCGGCGTGGAACTTTCTAAAGTGGATGACGTCGATGGCACTACTCTTGAAGGCGCAGTATTTAAAATTGTGGATATGAATGGTACTGTAATTCGCAAAAATCTTGTTACGAATCAACAAGGTAAAATTAGCGTTTCTGACCTACGTCCTGGTGATTATCAATTCATCGAGACAACGGCTCCGAAACACTACGATTTAAACAAAGAGCCGATTCCATTCACAATTACAAAGAGCCAAGCTGATCCTATCTCCGTTACAGCTACAAATAGCTTAACGAAAGGCGCTGTGGAACTTTCTAAAGTGGATGATGTAGAGGGTACTGCTCTTAAAGATGCGGTATTTAAAATTACTAATCTGAATGGTAACGACATTCGTACTGAGCTTACAACAGATGTACACGGAAAAATTTCTGTTTCTGATTTACGTCCTGGGGACTATCAGTTTGTTGAAACGAAAGCTCCTGAACACTATAAATTAGATAGTACACCTATTAAGTTTACAATTAAGAAAAGCCAAAAAGAAAAGCTCCAAGTTACTGCTACAAATAGCTTAACTGAGGGTGCTGTAGAATTAGTAAAAGTGGATGATATAAATCCAGATACAAAACTTTCTGATGCAGTGTTTAACATCATCGATGCGAAAGGTAAAATTGTTCGCACTGATTTAACTACTGATAAAGATGGTAAGATTACTGCTACGAACTTACGCCCAGGAGACTATCAATTCATTGAAACGAAAGCTCCGAAAGATTACGATTTAAATAAAACACCTATTAGCTTCACTATCGAAAGAAGTCAACTAACTCACACTTCTGTTACTGCTAAGAATGGCCTAACAAAAGGTGGCGTGGAATTAACGAAAGTTGACTCTATAGATAAGAAAGAAATGCTAGAAGGTGCGGTATTTAAAATTACTGATCTGAACGGTAACGACATTCGTACGAATTTAGTTACCAATAAAGACGGAAAAATCATCGCTAAAGACTTACAACCAGGAGACTATCAATTTATTGAAACAAAAGCTCCTAAACATTATGACTTAAATGAAGAACCAATTAAGTTCACAATCGAAAGAAGTCAAACAAAGCATGTCTTCGTTACAGCTATTAATAGCTTAACGGAAGGTAGTGTTGAGTTAATTAAAGTTGATGATGCCAAGCAAAACACAACACTTGAAGGTGCAGTATTTAAAATTGTTAATAAGGATGGACACGATGTTCGTACCGATTTAACTACTGATAAAAACGGCCGTTTAGTTGTGGATGAATTACCGCCAGGAGACTATGAGTTTATCGAAACGAAAGCTCCTGAACACTATGACTTAAACAAAACACCTATTAAGTTCACAGTTAAAAAAGGACAAGAAAAAATCGCCTCTGTTACTGCTACTAACAGCTTAACTAAAGGCGCAGTTGAATTAACTAAAGTTGATGACATCGATGGTACTACTCTTGAAGGAGCAATCTTTAAAATTGTAGATATGGACGGCAAGGATGTTCGTTCTGATTTAACTACTGATAAAGATGGGAAGATTTCTGTTTCTGATTTACGTCCGGGAGATTATCAGTTCATTGAAACGAAAGCTCCAACTGGCTATGATTTAAACATTAAACCAATTCCTTTCACAATTACGAAAGGACAATCTCAGATTACCTCTGTTACAGCTTTAAATAGTTTAACAACAGGTTCAATTGAGTTAACTAAAGTTGATATTGATCACCATGGAACACTTGAAGGTGCCATTTTCAATATTTTAGACCAAGATGGAAAAATCATCCGAGAAGGTTTAAAAACAGACCAACACGGAAAAGTAATCGTAAATGATTTGAAACCTGGTAATTATCAATTAGTAGAAACACAGGCTCCTAAAGGCTATCAATTAGATGCATCACCAATAAACTTTACAATTGATAAAGCCCAAGCTACACCACTACAAATTACAGTTTCAAATAAAAAGATTGAATCTTCGTCAGGTGGAGATGACAAGCCAGTTACTCCTCCAAATAAAGAAGAGAACAAAGGCAATGAAACATCTGAGAAACACGAAAACGGAACTTCCGAAGAAACATCGAATAAAACAGATAACAAACAGCAAGATGATCGAAATACGGATAAACACCTTCCAAATACAGGTCATAAAGAAGACCCTACACAAACAGTAGGTATCCTTCTTCTACTAGCTGGATTATTAAGTATTTTGGCTACAAAACGCAAAAAAAATTATTAATAATTTTTTCACATCCAATCAATCTCTCAATTGATTGGATGTTTTTTTATACAAAAAGGACGATACATAAAGTATCGTCCTTTTAACGGGGTGAGGCTGCCCAAAAGTACGGAAAACCTTTGAACAGCCTCTTATTTTCATATGGATGCCTTACATATATCACTGATAATAATTATGAAATGCGGAAACATAATTACCATCAACTGATTCAAACATGAGAAATGAAACCCTACAGTGGTTCCATTTCTCTACATAATCTAAAGTTTGGGTACACTAGATTCATGCAATGTAGGAGCTTTCAGAGTAGAAAGCGAACCTTCGTTTAAAATGATAGCATACATATCTTCCTCAAAAATATGCAAATATGCATATATTGTTTTTATTTCTCAATGTCAGAATATTGAAAAACAAAAGACTCGAAGGTAAAATAAAGTCATTATCCGTCTTCTTTTGTCAGTCACAGAGAATAGAAGAATAGGAGAGGAAAAAATGAGAAAATCATTGAAACAAAAAATAGTAAGCTCTTTGCTTGCTGTATCACTCGCTGTTAGCTTAGCTCCAATTGGGCAAGCAAAAGCGGATTCCACGTCAGAGGTTACACAAACTCCATCTATTACAAAACAGATTGATCCAAACCGCGCGATTGAACATGTTCGTTTCTTATCTGAAACAATTGGTCCTCGCCCCGGTGGAACAAAATCCGAAGAATGGGCTTCTCGTTACATTGGTATGCAGCTTAAATCAATGGGCTATGACGTAGAATATCAACCATTTCAGGTGCCCGATCAATACGTTGGATTCATTGAATCACCACTATCAACAAAACGTAATTGGCAAGCTGGTGCTGCTCCTAATGCACTCATTTCTACAGAAGCTGTTACAGCTCCCCTTATCTTTGTTCAAGGTGGGACAAAATTAGAAGATATTCCAAATGAAGTAAACGGTAAAATTGTTTTATTTGAAAGAGGAACGACAGTTACAGACTATAATAAGCAAGTTGAAAATGCTGTTAGCAAAGGTGCAAAAGGTGTTCTTTTATACAGTTTAATTGGCGGACGCGGAAATTATGGACAAACCTTCAATCCCCGCCTAACGAAAAAGCAGTCTATCCCTGTCTTTGGTCTTGCTTATGCGCAAGGAAATGCATTTAAAGAAGAAATCGCTAAAAAAGGGACAACAATTCTTTCCCTAAAAGCGAGACATGAATCTAAATTAACATCTCTAAATGTTATCGCCAAAAAGAAACCAAAAAAGAGTACAGGTAATGAGAAAGCAGTCGTTGTAAGCTCGCACTATGATAGTGTTGTCGGAGCACCTGGCGCAAATGATAATGCTTCTGGAACTGGATTAGTATTAGAACTAGCTCGTGCTTTTCAAAATGTAGAAACTGATAAAGAAATTCGCTTTATTACCTTTGGTTCTGAAGAAACTGGATTACTTGGTTCGGATTATTACGTGAATAGTCTATCCCAGAAAGAACGCGACCGTATTTTAGGTGTCTTTAACGCCGACATGGTTGCAACAAATTATGATAAAGCAAAGAATTTATACGCTATGACACCTGATGGCTCTACAAACTTTGTAACAGACGCTGCCTTGCAAGCAGGTAAACAACTAAATAATGACCTCGTCCTACAAGGTAAATTCGGTTCTAGTGATCATGTTCCATTTGCTGAAGCTGGTATTCCTGCTGCTCTATTCATTTGGATGGGTGTCGATAGTTGGAATCCATTAATCTATCATATTGAGAAGGTATACCATACACCTCAAGATAACGTATTAGAAAACATTTCACCTGAACGAATGAGAATGGCATTAGACGTTATCGGAACAGGAGTTTATAACTCGCTTCAAAAACCTGTTCCTCAAACTGAACAGAAAGCTGCTTAATCATTTAAAAGACCACTGATTTTATCAGTGGTCTTTTATTGAGAAAAAATATATATGCATAAAAGCATATTTTATCCTACCCATTATCGTATACAATATTAACTGTAACAACACCGATTACAACTAATAAGGAGGCTTTTTCTATTATGAAAAAAATGATTTTAGCAGGTGCATTAACTTTAGCAGGAATTACTGGAGCTACTGCGTTTATTCCTGAAACAAAAGTCGCTGCTGCCGCTCAAGAACAAAGCTTTACAAAATTTTATTCTTTGCAAACTGGAGGTAGTTCTGAACAAGAACCTATTTTCCTTCAAAAAGGACAAGAACTAACAATTCATCCTAACAGCAAAACTCCTAGTTACAGTGTTTATGACTCAAATCATAACCTAATTGGACGTTATTCTGATGGTTACGGCCGAATTTTCACTGCAAAAACAGATGGAAATATGTATGTTCAATTTCATGCACCTTACGTTTACTATAGTCCTGTTAGTTTTTCTGTTACTTATACTATTCAATAAAAAAGAGGTCCTTTATAGGGCCCCTTTTATTTCTCTTGCCAATTCACTTTTACGAATCCATCTTTCACTTTTAATCCACTTATATTCAATACATACTCTTCATTTGCTTTTAAAGTAACTGTAAAACTACCTTTTTTCGATTCACAGATTTCCTTTAACTCTTTTATACCTTCTCCTCGTCTTTCATACACGCTAAAGCATAAGTTCCCTCGTTTTGCATCTGTCTCATAAGAAAATGTCACTTCTGTGTCCTTCTCATACTGAAGTTCAATATCTTTACCGGCAATATCCCATGATGAGAATTTCGCCTCGTAACTTGTCTCCCCTTGCTTCTCATTTTCTAAATATATATCTCCTGCTTTCCACGCGTCATTTAACGTTTGTGCAAAAGCAAAACCACTAAGTAATACAAACATTGTACTTGCCAATATCGCAACTAATGTTACTTTCTGTTTTTTAACAAAGTTCATCTTATATTCTCCTTCAACTTTCTTTTTACTTCTTCTTACCATATATAACAAAAAACCGATAAAAAATGGAAATATAACCGATAAGACACTCCATCCTTTACTCATTTGATGTGCTTTAGCATCTGTATATACCCATGATGCAACACATATTAAAAGTGCTATAAAAGCTAAAAACATCGTCACTCCAGCTACTTCAAATAGTACAAACGGATTAGCGAACTCATTCATGTAATTTATACTCCTTCTTTAAAAATGACTGTATTACAACATATATCGGAATGTATACATGCATCATAATCACAATGGCTATTAACATAGGAATTTTATAATCCAAATGAGTGACAAATTGTTCTATAACAATTGTTAGCAAAACAATCCAAATGGTGTGAATACAAATCATCCATTTCCTCTCTAACTTCTGAGCCTTTCGCACGCCCTGCTTCGTGTTATTTATTAGCTCTTCGCTTGGAGTTATCTCTTCTGCTAAACTGCTCTTTATTTTCTGTTCAAATTTATCTTCCTTCATGAACGAACCCCTCCAAATGTTCTCGCATTTTCTTTTTCCCATAATTAAGCCGATACTTTACCGTACCAATCGGTGTATTTAATATTTCGCTCATTTCTTTATAAGAGTATTGTTCATAATAGTAGAGTACGAGCACGGTTTTATATTTTTCATTCAATAGCTGTATAAATTCCCGTATCATTTCCGCTTCCACTTTTTGAATAAATTCTTCTGATATATTCACATCATCTGCGAAATCTATTTCTCCACCATCCTCTTTATGAAACAAATCCAATATTTGATCTTTCCACCTTTTTTTCTTACGATAAAAATCATAAAACGTACGAACACAAATTGTAGTAATTCATTTTTTATAATTCTCCACGTAAGAAAGTTGGTGCCGCGATGAAAAAACTTTTATCCATGTCTCTTGAAAAATATCTTCCGCGTCTTCTTTCGTCTTTGCTAACTTATAGCATAAGGAATATATTTGCTTCTTATATATATCAATTAATTCTTCTACCTTTTCTTCCATCATAAGCCTCCTGTCATTTATATAAGACGACGCAAATTCCCTTTTTGTTTGATAAAATTTTATTTTTTTATTATCTCCACATAAAAAGGCAATCACAACATCGTGTGATTGCCTTTTATTTAAAAACGAAAGTCCGCTTCCGCTTTTCTTTATGTCCAGCTCTGCCTCCTAGCCCCTTCTGTCTAAGAACCTTCCCCACTAGAAGATAAAATGCATCTTCTGTGGGAAAGAACCTTAGCCTTCGGGACTAAACAGTCGGCTCCGCTTTTCTTTATTGTCTAGCTCCAACGGCTAGAATACTCGGTGGCTTCGCGCCTTCCTCCGAGGTAAAGTACGCCTCTCTGTCAGGAGCTCCATCCCCCTCCTATTCTAAACGAGCCGCTTCCGCTTTTCTTAATTACATTTTTTCTGGTGCAGATACTCCTACGATTGCTAATGCATTTTGAAGTGTAGTGCGTACTGCTTTCATTAACTCGTAACGAGCTTTACTTAATTCTAAATTATCTTGGTTTAATACTTTTTCTGCATTGTAGAAGCTGTGTAATGTTGCTGCTAATTCAAATGCATAGTTTGTAATACGGTGTGGTAGACGTTTTTGTGCTGCATCCGCAACTACCGCTGGGAATTCACCAAGTTTTTTCAGTAACTCTACTTCTTTTTCAGAAGTAACAAGTTTGTAGTTAACGTCTCCGCCTGTAGCTAATCCTAATTCTTCACCTTGGCGAAGGATGCTGCATACGCGAGCGTGAGCGTATTGTGCATAGTATACTGGGTTTTCATTAGATTTTGATACAGCTAAGTCCATATCGAAGTCTAAATGAGAGTCACCGCTACGCATTGCGAAGAAGTAACGCATTGCGTCCACGCCTACTTCTTCCATAAGCTCACGAAGTGTAACTGCTTTACCCGTACGCTTACTCATCTTCATTTTTTCACCATTTTGGTATAGTTGTACCATTTGGATGATTTCTACTTCAAGCGTGTCTTTATCGTAACCAAGTGCTTGAATAGCAGCTTTCATACGTGGAATATAACCGTGATGGTCAGCACCCCAAATGTTAATTAACTTATCGAAACCACGCTCTAATTTATCACGATGATACGCGATATCTGGCGTTAAGTATGTGTAAGAACCGTCATTTTTAATTAATACACGGTTTTTATCGTCACCGTAAGTCATTGAACGGAACCAAGTTGCACCGTCTTCTTCAAAAATCTCGTCGCGCTCTTTTAATACAGCAAGTGCTTGATCAATTTTCCCGTTTTTGTATAATGATGTTTCTGAGAACCATACATCAAATTTAACGCGGAAGCTTTCTAAGTCTTTTTGAAGTTTTGCTAATTCATATTTTAAACCGTACTCACGGTAGAATTCATAGCTTTCTTTTTCATCAGCTTTCGCATAACGATCACCGAATTCTTCTGCTAAACGTTTACCAATTCCAATGATATCCGCACCATGGTATCCGTCTTCTGGCATTTCTTTTTCTAAGCCTAAAGCTTGCATGTAACGAGCTTCAACAGAAAGAGCTAAGTTATGAATTTGGTTACCAGCGTCATTAATGTAGTACTCACGAGATACATCGTATCCTGCTTTTGCTAATAGGTTACATAAAGTGTCACCTACTGCCGCACCGCGTGCATGTCCTAAGTGAAGGTCACCTGTTGGATTCGCAGATACGAACTCAACTTGTACTTTTTCACCTTTACCAGTATTCGTTTCACCGTAAGCTTCACCAGCGTTTACGATTGTTGGAATTAAATCTGTTAAGTAGCTATTATCCATATAGAAGTTAATAAAACCAGGACCAGCGATTTCGATTTTTTCAATAGAAGCTTTTGCTTTATCGAAGTTTGCAACTAGTTCTTCTGCAATCATACGAGGTGCTTTTTTCGCAACGCGTGCAAGTTGCATTGCCATATTTGTAGAGAAGTCACCATTTGTTTTATCTTTTGGAGATTCTAATACAACGTTTGGAATTTGTTCTTCTGTCGTTAATTCTGCCTTTAATACAGCAGCCTGAATTTCTTCTTTAATCAATCCTTTTACCTGTTCTAAGGAATTCATTATTTTGCCTCCTTCAAATTAATTGTAATAGTATATCTGCCAGCTTCTTGTTCACTTAGAAGCAATGCGTACGTTAAGAAGAGTTGTCCTTTTTTCTTTTCATCCGACCATTTAAAAAGAACGTTATCAGTCTTTGTTTGCAATGCAAACGTACCAAGTTCACTCGTATACGTACCAGTTGTCCATTCACCTTTCACATGCGTCTGACGCATAGAAACAGCACCTGAACGCATAATGAGAACTTGTTCATCTTGAATTTTAATAATTGTTTTCACTTCGCCTTGTTCGTTCGGCTCCTGGAATGTTACATATGTACCTTGACCTTTTACATAGTATTGACCATTTGCTTCAAAAGCAACGGTTTCCTTCCTCGCCCCTTCACGGATTTCTGTTACGAAATGAACGTGTACCGGCAAGCCTGCAAGTTGTTTCTCCACGTCTTGCACACCTTTCAAATGTTATAGATATTAAATACTACTTATAATAAATCACTTTTCCTATCATATCAAAAAAAGACTCTGTCTGTCTGCTGAAAAATCAGGAAAACTCCATTTCAAAAAATAATTCACTTCTACTTTATTTCATATGATAAAATATTTTTTAAATCTAAATATTCTTTCAATTAAAGAGGTGAATGTAGTGATACCAACAAAGTTAAAAAAGGGTGCTGAAATACGAGTGATTTCACCATCGTGTAGTTTAAGTATTGTTTCAAATGAAAATAGAAAACTTGCTATAAAAAGATTAACTGACATGGGCTTTCAAGTTACATTCTCAAAATATGCTGATGAGATAGATCGATTTGCTTCCTCCTCTATTTCTTCCCGCATTCAAGACCTCCATGAAGCATTTCGAGACTCTAATGTAAAAGCTATTTTGACTACACTTGGCGGATACAACTCAAATGGTTTATTGAAACATCTCGATTATGATTTAATTCGTGAAAACCCGAAATTTTTCTGTGGTTATTCTGATATTACTGCCTTAAATAATGCAATTTACGCAAAAACAGGGCTTGTTACATATTCAGGACCCCATTTCTCTTCGTTTGGAATGGAGAAAGGGCTCGGGTATACAACCGATTACTTTTTAAAGTGCTTAACTTCTAATGAGCCTATTGAAGTCCTTCCATCTGAAACATGGAGCGATGATTCTTGGTATATAGATCAGGAAAATCGAGAATTTATTAAAAATGAAGGATATGTTTCAATTCAAGAAGGAGAAGCTACGGGAGATATTATCGGTGGCAATATGAGCACATTTAACTTACTGCAAGGTACACCATATATGCCAAATTTAAAGGAGAAAATTTTATTTATTGAAGAAGATAGTTTAACTGGAACATCTACTCTTAAAACTTTTGATCGTTATTTACATTCCCTTATGCAGCAGCAAGGTTTTGAATACATAAAGGGAATCGTTATAGGAAAGATGCAAAAAGGTGCAGAATGTACGATAGAAGACATTCAAGAAATGATTGGTTCAAAACCTGAACTTGCACATATCCCTATCATTGCAAACGCAAGTTTCGGGCATACAACCCCGATTTTCACTTTTCCAATTGGTGGACATGCAAAAATTATTTCTCACAAAGAGAAGACATCTATCACTATTTTAACGTACTAAAAAAGGAGCGAATGAGTCGCTCCTTTTATGGTTTTTCTATTTTTTCCAACGCTTTTTGCGGAATGGATTCTTTCGGGATTTCAGCCCATCCTTTTCCTTGCATACCTTTTGCATAAATTTTTATAAACGCCCCCGTATGCAATTCACGGTTCATCATTCTTTTAATAACCTGTAACTTTCCATCTTCTGTATACCCTTTAAAAGTATACAAGTATTCTCCGTCTTTTTTCTCACCTTTATCTATAACCGCATAATAATCTTGTATTTCTTTATTTGAAAAGAAGTTGTCTACAAAAGCATGTACACCTTCTGTTTTTGTGTTCAAATAATACGCTGTTCCACCTAGAATAATGGCGAATACAGCTAAAACTTTAATTACCAATTTCATACATGAACCTCCTGTTTGCACTTCTTTCTCGCTAGTATTATATCTATACTTGTATTATACGGAAAAGAGCATACTATACTCTATCTAAAAGTCTTACACTTTCCTTACATTATTGTAAGGGATTTTTTCTTACAACCAGTTCCCAAGAAAAAATTTTTCCGTTTCATACACTTTTATATTATTATTGAATGATACGAATTTTTATTACAAAAATCAAAGGAGACAGTTTTCAAATGGCTATCTTGCAAGGTTTAGCACTATTACTTGTTGTACTTTGTCTATTTACACTTTTCAGTTACCGTGCGCCTTACGGAATGAAGGCGATGGGCGCTTTAGCTAATGCAGCAATTGCAAGTTTTCTTATTGAAGCATTTCACCGTTATATAGGTGGAGAAATGTTTCATAATGACTTTTTACAATCAGTAGGAGAAGCTTCCGGTAGTATGAGCGGTGTCGCAGCAGCGATTTTAGTCGCATTAGCAATCGGTGTTTCCCCCGTATATGCTGTTTTAATTGGTATCGCTACTAGTGGATTTGGTATTTTACCAGGATTTTTCGCTGGATACGTTTGTGCCTTCGTCGTGAAATTTCTCGAAAAGAAATTACCAGCTGGTGTGGAATTTTTAGCAATCCTATTTATCGCTGCACCAATCTCACGCGGAATGGCAATGCTTATGGATCCGCTCGTTAACGCCACACTTGGTAAAATCGGTTCTATGATTTCAGTTGCAACTACAGAAAGTCCTATCATTATGGGTATTATGCTTGGTGGATTAATAACAGTTATTTCTACCTCTCCACTGAGTTCTATGGCACTAACTGCAATGCTTGGATTAACAGGTTTACCAATGGCAATTGGTAGTCTGGCTGTAGCAGCTTCAGCCCCAATGAACTTTATTTTCTTTAAACGCTTAAAAATTTGTTCAAAGAAAGATACAATTGCTGTAGCAATCGAGCCTTTAACACAAGCCGATGTTGTTTCAGCAAATCCGATTCCAATTTATGCGACAAACTTCGTTGGCGGTGCACTTGCTGGTATTATTACCTCTCTGTTCCAGCTCGTTAATAATGCACCAGGAACAGCATCACCAATCCCAGGACTTCTTGTCTTATTCGGATTTAATGACGTTGTAAAAGTAACAATTGCTGCTATATTATGTGGGATCGTTACCACTATTGTCGGATACATCGGATCTATTGTGTTCCGTAAATATCCGATCCGCTCTGCTGATGAAATTCGCGGAGTTACTTCGGAAGAGAAGGTTGCATAAGAAAAAGAGCTATTCCCATCGTTTAGGAATAGCTCTTTTTTGTGTTGCGTAACAGTAAATGAAATTATATCGGCGGTTTTTTTAATATATCGACTTACCGACACATAACGAAAAAATAAGAGCCCTCTAATCATATAGAGGGCTTTTATTTTATCTAGCTGCAGTGGCTAGAATGATCGGTGGCTTCACTTTTATTTCACCCAACCGAGCAGCATTTCCCGCACGAATTTGCTTGCTGCGACTGGTGTTTGATCACTATGGTCGTAGACTGGAGCTACTTCTACCAAGTCTGCTCCAACTACATTTATATTTGAATTTGCAATTGCTACGATGGAATCTAATAATTCTTTAGATGTGATACCGCCAGCTTCTAACGTTCCTGTTCCTGGAGCGTGAGCTGGGTCTAATACATCAATGTCGATTGTGACATAGACTGGGCGGCCAGCAAGTTTCGGTAATACTTCTTTTAACGGTTCTAATACGTCAAATTTGTATAAGTTCATACCTACTTCTTTCGCCCATTCAAATTCTTCCTTCATTCCAGAACGAATTCCGAAAGAATATACGTTTTCCGGACCAATTAAATCACACACTTTACGAATTGGTGTAGAGTGGGATAAAGGCTCCCCTTCATACGATTCACGTAAATCAGTATGAGCATCCATGTGGATGATTGCTAAATCCGGATATTTTTTTGCCATTGCCTTAAAAATTGGCCAAGACACTAGGTGCTCACCGCCGAGACCTAGTGGAAACTTATCGGCATCTAAAAGTTTTGATACATACTCTTCAATCATGTCTAAGCTGCGTTGTGCGTTTCCGAATGGTAATGGGATATCACCCGCATCAAAATATTTTACCTCTTCTAGTTCACGATCTAAATACGGGCTATATTCTTCAAGACCGATTGATACTTCACGAATACGTGCAGGGCCAAAACGAGATCCCGGACGGTAACTTACTGTCCAATCCATAGGCATCCCATAAATAACTACCTTTGACTCTTCAAAACTTGGATGACTTTTAATAAATACTTTACCTGAATAAGCTTCATCAAAACGCATATTCTTTTCCTCCTTATGTGGAACTTAAGGTATCCCAACCTTTCACTATTTCTCAAATTTGGAGCGAATTGCTCCTCTTTCTCGATTTACCGGGTCTTCTTTTTAACAACAAGAAGACGATTTTCTCTACAGAAGTGTAAGTAGCTAGCATGTTCAAGTCTTCTGGACAAACACCTTAAATGAGCTACTTACACTTTATTTGTTTGATACAATTCTCTTACTTAATTAAATCGCCAACAAATTTCGGTAATGCGAATGCTGCATTGTGTAATTCTTTTGTGTAGTATTTCGTTTCGATTTCGTGGAAACGCTCTTCACTTACTTCTAATGGATCATGTTTTTTAGATCCAATTGTGAACGTCCAAAGACCACTTGGGTAAGTTGGAATGTTTGCTGTGTATAAACGAGTGATTGGGAAGATCTCTTTTACGTCTTTAAACACAGTTGTAATTAACTCTGGTGTGAACCAAGGGTTGTCCGTTTGTGCAACGAAAATACCATCTTCTTTTAACGCTTTTGAAATTCCAGCGTAGAAGCCTTTTGTAAATAGGTTTACTGCTGGTCCTACTGGCTCAGTAGAATCTACCATAATTACATCGTATTCATTTTCGCTTTCTGCGATATGTAGGAAACCGTCTCCTACTTTTACTTCTACACGCTCATTATCTAATGCGCCTGCAATTGATGGTAAGTATTGTTTAGAGTACTCAATTACTTTTCCATCGATTTCAACAAGAGTTGCTTTCTTTACACTTGGGTGTTTTAACACTTCACGAATAACACCACCATCACCGCCACCAACAACTAATACGTTTTCAGGGTTTGGATGTGTAAATAAAGGTACGTGCGCTACCATTTCGTGATAAACGAACTCGTCCTTTTCTGTTGTCATAACCATGCCATCTAAAATAAGCATGTTTCCGAACTCTTCCGTTTCAACCATATCAAGTTTTTGGAATTCTGTTTGCTCCGTATGTAATGTGCGGTTAATACGCGCCGTAATCCCAAAATGTTTTGTTTGTTTTTCAGTGAACCATAGTTCCATCGTACAATCACGCCTTTCAATGCAAATTTATAATAGGGACATCATTAATGTCCCCTAACAAAAATAAAACAAAACATCCAAAATGTATAGTTAAAAGTACAAAAATACCGAAAATATATTTTAGTCAGAGGGTTCTAACATATGTGCGGAAAGGGTTTGCACCGTAAAAGGAAAGAAAACCCTTTCTTAAGAAAGGGCTTTTGTCTCTATTTCTACTGGTTTACGAATTGGAATTAGGATCATAATACAACCAACTAACACCACAATTCCACCTACTAAAAACGGACTTTGTGGTGAAACAGTATGACCGATAATTCCTGATAAAATCGGAGCAATCGCACCACCTAACCAACGAACAAAGTTATAAACACCTGACGTAACAGATCTTTCATAAGGTGAAATATCCATTACATAACTTGTGTATAATGCATTGTTTAAGCCAGACGCCAATCCTGATAAAACGATAAGAGTAATTTGTAACCACATAATTTTCACAAAGAATAGTGCAATTAAGAAAATCGCAAATACGAGTAAACTACCCTTCAATAATGTTATTGGTTCATATTTCCCTTCTAGCTTATGTGCTAAAATTGCAGAACCGTAAGCTAACGCGAGTCCCCATCCGCAAAATACAAAGCCTAATTGAATAGCTGATAAATGCATAATAAGTGGTGAATATGCTAACACGACAAAAAATCCGTAGTAGTATAGCATCCCTGAAATGGCACCTTGCATAAATGGTTTATACTTCACCAGGTTAAGTAATTCCCCTACGCCAGCAGCCTTACGCTTCACTTTTCGTTCTGGTTCTTTTACAAAAAAGAATACTAAAATAAATGCTAAGAAAATTAAAATACTCGTCGCGAAAAACGGATAACGCCAAGAATGACCACCTAATATCCCGCCTAATAACGGTCCGCCAGCCATACCTAAGCCGATAGCTGCTTCGTATAATCCTACTGCTTCATGAACTTCTTTACTTAATGCAATCAATAAAGTCATCGCCGTCGCGAAGAACATCGCATTCCCTAATCCCCATCCAGCGCGGAAAAGAGATAATTGAGCAATCGTTTGTGACATACCACATATAAACGCAAATACAGTCACAATCGCAAGACCGATTGTCATCATCCGTTTATCACCAAATCTCGATGCAAATATACCAGCTGGTAACATCATAATTGCCATCGTTAAAATATAAGCGGTAAATAACATTTCAACTTGCCAATGCGATGCACCAATTTTCTCTGCAATAATCGGCAAAATTGGGTCGACTACTCCTATACCCGAAAAGGCAAGGAAGGTAGCCACCACTGTAATCAATCTCCCTAGTTTTTGTTTGCTCTCCATTTTGATTACTCTCCTTTTGTGCTCTCTAAAAATGTTACTGCACGATGTAAACTATCTTCTAGTTCTGCCTTTACACGTTGCATTTGCTCCATTTTTTCGTCTAACGTTTGCACTTGTTTTTCAAGCATATCTTTAATTTCTTGAATCACTTCACGATCACGAGGATTTTCGCTATTTCTTCTTTGCTCCATTCTTTCTTTTAGTGATAAGAAATGCTGCATTTCTTGAAGTGTGATTCCTAGCACTTCTTTCGCTTCTACAATTCTTTTAATTCTGGCAATATCCTCATCCGTATACAGACGGATATTTCCCTCACTACGTTCTGGGGGATGAATTAAACCAATTTCCTCATAATAACGAAGTGTACGTTTTGTTAAACCGACTTGCTTTGTTACTTCATCAATTTTATACATGTTTATTCCTCCCTTCACTTGATTATTACATTTTACGTTAACGTTAACTTTTCTGCAACTGTTAGACTTTTGTAAATGTTTGTCATATTCAATTGTATTTTCCCTAAAGCAGTTTCATAATAAAAGAAAAGAGATAATAAGGAGAATTTCACATGAGTAAACCACTTATTTTCGCTCACCGCGGAGTAAAAGGAACACATCCCGAAAATACGATGATTGCCTTCCAAGAAGCAGAACGCATTGGTGCTCACGGAATTGAACTCGATGTCCACTTATCAAAAGATGGTGAACTTGTCGTAATTCACGATGAAACCGTCGATCGTACAACAAATGGCGTTGGACTTGTTTCTGAAAAAACGGTAGAGGAACTACAATTATTGGACGCTGGTAGCTATAAAGACCCTTCTTTCCATGAAGCAAAAATCCCAACGTTGCGTGAGGTTTTCATTTGGCTTTCCACAACGAACTTACAACTAAATATTGAATTAAAGACAGATGTTATTCATTACCCAAATATTGAGGAAAAAGCTGTTGCACTTGTGCGTGAATATCATCTTTCTAATCAAATTGTATTTTCATCATTTAACCATGACTCTGTTTCATTATTAGCAGAAATTGCTCCTGAAATCCCAAGAGCAATTTTATATGATACACCACTTACTGATCCAATTTCCGAAGCAAAACATAGAGAAGCAAGTGGATTACATCCAAACTTCCAGTTATTAACGAAAGAATTTGTGCAGTTAGCACAAGAGCAAGGATATGTTTTCCGTCCATATACAATTAACGAATACAAAGATTTACAAACTATGATTGATTATGGTGTTGATGTCATCATTACCGATTGGCCAGCACGTGCCTTTGAGCTCCTTTCTTAATGGAAGGAGCTTTTTATTTTCGAAATTTCATTGTTTAAAATAAACGAAAACCCTCAATACTAATACAATAACGCTTGTATTAATGAGGGGCTGAAAAAAGATGGATCAAACTATGAATCCAAAACTTAAAAAATATAAACGTCTTTTCTTCACCGCAATGTTTTCGTGCGTCCTTTTCTTCGTTTTTTCTTTTTTTGTTATTATTATAGTTGCAAAAATTATGGGACCTCCTCCTGTTGCGGTCCCGCAAACAAGCGTCTTTTACGCAAACGATGATACTGTTATTGGACAAAGTAACGAAATTCAAAAACGTTACAATGTCTCTCTTAATGAAATTTCACCTTATGTAAAAGAAGCGACCCTTTCTATTGAAGATCAAAGATTTTATAAACATCACGGCTTCGATGTGAAACGGATTGCAGGTGCAATTGTTGCTGATTTAAAAGCGATGGCAAAGGTACAAGGAGCTAGTACAATTACACAACAATACGCGCGTAATCTGTATTTAGATCATGATAAAACGTGGAAACGAAAATTATTAGAGGCAATGTACACTATCCGCCTTGAAGTAAACTATAATAAAAATCATATTTTAGAAGGATATTTAAATACAATTTATTACGGACATGGCGCTTATGGCATCGAAGCTGCGTCCCGTCTATATTTCGATAAAACGGCAAAAGAGTTAACATTAGCAGAAGCTAGTATGCTGGCAGGTATCCCGAAAGGGCCAAGTGTCTATTCTCCCTTTTTGAAAGAGGATCGCGCTAAAGGACGACAAGCTCTCATATTAGATGAAATGGTGAAGCAAGGATATATTACGAAGCAACAAGCAACCTTAGCGAAGAAAGAGACACTAACTTTTGCCTCATTAGATACGAAAAAAGTAGCAGAGGTCGCACCATATTTCCAAGATGCTGTACAAGCTTCGCTTCTTCGTGATGTTGGATTAGACGAACAAGCTTTACAACGAGGTGGCTTACGAATTTATACAACGCTAGACCCTAAACTACAAGCTGTAGCAGAACAAGCTGTAAAAGATCATATACCTGACACAACAAACATACAAACTGCTCTCGTCTCTATGAATCCAACGACAGGTGAAGTGGCTGCTCTTGTTGGTGGAACTGATTATAATATGAGTCAATTTAACAGGGCTACACAAGCCGTTCGTCAGCCTGGTTCTACATTTAAGCCATTTCTATATTATGCGGCATTAGAACGAGGATTCACGCCTGCTACGCGCTTAAAAAGCGAATATACTGTATTCACCCTAGGTGACGGCGTTTCAAAGTATAAACCGAAGAACTATAAAGATTATTATGCAGATGATTTCGTAACGATGGCACAAGCTCTCGCAGTCTCTGATAACATTTATGCTGTGAAAACGAATTTGTTTTTAGGAGATGACACGCTAGCAAAAACAGCGAAACAATTTGGAATTAAAAGTGCATTAAAAGATGTGCCTTCTCTAGCTCTCGGTACATCACCAGTAAAACCAATTGAAATGGTTAACGCTTATAGCATGTTCGCAAACGGTGGAAAAGAAGTAAAACCTACTTTCATTCGCCGCATTATGGATCATGAAGGAAATATATTATACGATGCTCATTTAGAGAGTAAACAAGTTCTCGACAAGAGCAAAGCGTTTGTAATGGAAGAAATGATGACTGGTATGTTTAATAAGAAACTAAGCAGTTATGCTGCTGTAACTGGCCAATCGATGTTATCAAAATTATCAAGAACATATGCCGGCAAATCTGGTTCTACTGAAACGGATAGTTGGATGATCGGATTTACTCCGCAAATCGTAACAGGTGTATGGGTCGGATATGATCAACCTAAATCTATTTCAAACGTAGCAGAACAGGGGTATGCGAAGAAAATATGGACTGATACGATGGAGAAGGGCTTAGATGGACAGCCTAAAAAAGAATTTAAACAACCAAGTGACGTCGTAGCGGTTAATATCAATCCAGAGAACGGTAAAATTGCTACAAAAAATTGTCCTATTTCTGTGAAAATGTATTTCGCTAAAGGTACCGAACCGACTGAATATTGTATGGATCACGTCGATGATAAAGAAGAATTTGAAAAAACAACTGAAGAAAAGAAAAAAACAAGTTGGTGGAAAAAATATCTTCCTTGGTAAAAAAATAGCTGACGGGCATCCGTCAGCTATTTTTTATTCACTTAATAATGCACGGCGCAATTCTTCACTAGATTCGTTCCAAATCGCTTCATTATGTTCTTTCAAGAACGTACCAAGTACCTTTTTAGATGATTCATCCATATGGTCAACCATAATGTGACGCTTCAATGATTTATCCATTTTATTTACGTGTTCTGGAAGTGATTTATATCCGCGGCGAATCTCACGGTCAACTGTCATTTCACAAGCTGTTACACCTGCGTAATACGCACCTGTCGCAGTTCTTTCAATTGTTACCCAAACAAGCCAAAATGGTTTTCCATTTGGAACTTCATCTTTATTTGTTAAAAACTTAATACCTTTTTCTACAGTACTACGCGCATGCATCGCACCGATATCAACGAATGCAGTCTTCTCTAGTACATCAACAAATACGGGTGAAATGTTTTCTAAGCTTAATGCTCCAACACCAAATCCACCATGTCCATCTGTTGAATCATTTTTCACGATATTAAAACCGATTTTTTTCTTTTTCTCTGTCATATGTAAAATCCTCCTCACTTAAAAATTATAAAAGGCCAAAAATAGGCGCAATGATGCTGTCTAAAAATACAAATACATGCGGAATAACTACCTGGAAAATAGGTTGAATTGTGTAATTACTAAGCGGTGTAATAACGAGAATTAATAACGCAATTGCCCCGTATTTTTCATACTGTGTCATTTTCGCGCGAATATTTGCTGGCGCTAAATCTTCCACAACTCGATATCCATCAAGTGGCGGGATCGGTAATAAGTTAAATACAAGTAAAACGATATTCAGCATAATAAAAATCTGGAAAAATTGAGCTAACGTATCTGCCACTGCAGATGGAATTGAGTATAATACACCAAATTTTAATAAGCTATACCAAATAATTAAACCAATTGCACTTAAAATTAAGTTACTAATCGGCCCTGCAATTGACACTAATATACCTGCCAGACGCGGTCTTTTAAAGTTATATGGATTAACAGGAACTGGTCTTGCCCAACCGAATCCAAGAATTAATACTGCAATCAAACCGATAGGGTCTAAATGGGCCATCGGTGATAACGTTAAACGCCCTTGTCTCTTTGCTGTATCGTCCCCAAATTTATATGCAACATATGCATGTGCAAATTCATGAACGGATAGTGCAATAATAATTGCCATTGCTACTAACGGAATTTCGTGCAATGGATATCTAAATAACTGATCCATACTTCATCTCCTCTTCCATATGTCAAAAAAAGAAATTATTTGTTTTTTCGATTGTTCTTCCCCATAATCCGCTATAATAAGAGTGTAACTTACATAAAGGGAGCGATTGTACATGCCATACGTAACAGTGAAAATGCTAGAAGGACGCACAGAAGAACAAAAGAAAGCTCTTGCTGAGAAAGTAACAGCAGCAGTAAGCGAAACAACTGGTGCTCCTGAAGAAAACATCGTTGTTTTCATCGAAGAAATGTCTAAAAACCATTATGCAGTTGGCGGAAAACGCTTAAGCGACAAATAATTTCAAGTTTTTTCATAAGAAGCAGCCATTAGCTGCTTCTTATTTCTTTCCTTCTAACAACTCAATAATTCTCTCTTTATATTTTCCTTTTCTTCCATCTTCATAGATTAAATCATGTGGATAGAATAGCTTTTGATCCGTTCTTTTCTTACCTGTAATCGCCTCAACAATATCCGACTCACGTGAAAGCTCTCTAAGCTCTCCGTTTGGCATAAGAAGTAGGATTGGTAGACGCTCTTCTTCTTCTCCTGCACGATAAAAGTCATACGGTAAGTCTGATGTTGAATCAACTACTAAATAATACTCCGGATCAAGTCCAATCTTTTTAAATAAACTACTTAATTCCATCCAATTATCTAAACCGTGTTTATCTGTAAACTCTACATATTTAAATAGATTTCGATTCATAAAACGGCGGCATAAATCGCTTAAAATTGGATCTTCTTCTTCCTGCCATACTTGGAAGTAGTAATACATAACGTTCTCGTCTAACTTTAAATAATCCTCTACTGTTACTTCTTCTTCAAATAAAGAATAGAAATGAACAGGATGATTTTTGAATGTATAATACTTCTCGTGCAGTGATTTCGCACGGTGTAAAATCTTCGTTAAAATAACTTCTGCACTTCGCGTTACTGGGTGGAAATATACTTGCCAATACATTTGATAACGACTCATAATGTAATGCTCAACAGCATGCATACCACTATTTTTAATGACTACTTGATCCCCATACGGGCGCATTACACGCAGTATACGTTCCATATCGAAGTTTCCGTACTTTACGCCTGTAAAATAAGCATCTCTTAATAAATAATCCATACGATCCGCATCAATTTGGCTCGAAATCATACTAATTGCTAATTTATTAGTAGACGTTTTTGCAATTACATCTGCTACCTTTTGTGGAAACTCCTTATCAACACGACTTAATACATCATTAATCTCCGTATTGCCAACAATAATCTTTTGCGTAAATTTCTCATGATCTAATGAAAATACTTTTTCAAACGAGTGAGAAAATGGGCCGTGACCGACATCATGAAGTAATGCCGCACATAAACATAACAATCTATCTTCAGCATTCCAATTTGGTCTGCCATCAAACACATCATCAATCATACGACGAATAATTTCGTATACACCTAACGAATGAGTAAAGCGACTATGCTCTGCACCGTGAAATGTAAAAAATGTCGTTCCAAGCTGCTTAATACGGCGCAAGCGTTGAAATTCTTTCGTTCCGATTAAATCCCAAATAACACGATCACGCACGTGCACATATTTATGTACTGGGTCTTTAAACACTTTTGTTTCGCTGAGTTTGTCGTTTAAATATACCACTTTCCGACATCCCCCTTTCTTTACTACATTCTTACTTTATATTATAAACGAAATGAGAAACAGAAAGAAATGAAAGACTGTATTAATTCCCTTTATAAAAAGAAAAAATCACCTTTACCGAAGTAAAAGTGATTTCCTTTATACATTATTTACCTAAAACGAATTCAGCAACTTCGTCTAAGATCATATCTTTCCCAAGTGGGAAGTAACCTTTGTTTAAGTCTTCATTTTTAATTGTAAATACGTGGTTGTTTTTAACAGCGTTCATGTTTTTCCAAATTGATTCTTCTTGGAATTCTTTCAAGCGCTGAGAACCGTCACCAGTTGTAAACACGAATAAGTAGTCTGGGTTGTAATCGATTAAAGCTTCTTTTTGTACTTGTACTAACGGTTTATCAGTTGGTGTACCTTTAACTGCTGGTAGTTTTAAATCATTAAAGATTACGCTACCGTAACCGTAGTCACCGTATACGCGGAAAGCATTTGGATATGCAGCCATTTTCATAAATGTTGCTTCACCAGTTTTAGCGACGATTTTGTCATGTAATTTGCTTGCTTTTTCATCATACTTTTTGAACCATTCTGTTGTTTCTTTTTCTTTACCGAAGATTTGACCTACTTCTTCAAATTTTGGACGCCATTGATCTAATGGAGTGTTTAACATAACTGTTGGTGCAATTTTAGATAATTGATCATAAATCTTTTCTTGACGATTATTTACAAGAATTAAATCCGGTTTTGCAGCAGCTACTGCTTCGATGTTAATTTTATCGCCCCAAGCAGAACCAACTGGTTTAACGTCTTTTAGTTTCTTTTCAATATGTGCATCAATTTTTTCTTGAGATGTATTAGCAGTAATAACCGGTTTCATACCGAAAATTAATAATTCTTCTGTTGAACCACTAAGGTCAGCAATTTTCTTTGGGTTTGCAGGAATTTTAATTTCCCCTTTTGCATGTTTTACAGTGCGCTCTTCAGTCTTTGCATCTGCTTTCTTTTCTTCTTCTTTGTTAGAACAAGCTGCAAATAGTACAGAAGTCACAACTAGTACCATTGCTAATAGTGCCATTTTAAAATTCTTCATGTTCCCACTCCTTCTAGCTGTATTTATCTTATAAGTTACAACGAACTATAAGAAACAAATATAACAATTAATTAATATATATTTATTAATTGTTGTTAATAACCCATTCTAACGGGCGTTCAACTTCCCATTCTTATATAAGAAGCTCAACGTCCATTAGAAGTCCCCCTCTTCACGAGGGGGTTCTACTTATGCTTTTTTACGCAATTGATTACTAATCATCGCTAAATCATATGTTAAACAAATTGGCTTACAGTTTACTGGACATGGAACGATTTGAGCTTCAATCTCAAATACGTTACGAAGTGTTTCACTTGTCATAACTTCATCTGGCGTTCCTTGTTTCATTAACTTACCTGCTTTTAATGCAATCATATGATCGGAGAAACGAGAAGCGTGATTTAAGTCATGGATAACCATAACAATCGTTCTACCTTCTTCTTCATTTAACTTTTTCAATAAGTTTAATACTTCTAATTGATGAGCCATATCTAAGTACGTCGTTGGTTCATCCAATACAAGTAATTCTGTTCCTTGTGCAAGAGCCATTGCAATCCAAACACGTTGACGTTGACCGCCTGATAGCGCTTCTGCTGGACGATTCGCAAATTCTTTCATTCCTGTCACTTCAAGTGCCCAGTTAATATAGCGATAATCCTCTTCTTTCAACGTGCCAAACCCTTTTTGATGAGGGAATCTTCCATATGACACAAGCTCAAATACAGTAAGACCCGTTGGCACTTCTGCAGTTTGTGGTAAAATCGCCATTTTCTTTGCAATTTCTTTCGTTGGCTGTTTCTCAATTGCTTTTCCGTCAAGATAAACAGTACCTTGCTTTGCCTTCAAAATACGAGACGCCGTTTTTAATAATGTGGACTTCCCACAACCATTTGGTCCAATAATTGTTGTAATTTTCCCTTCCGGAATTTCAACTGTTAATCCATCAATAATTAAACCTTCATTATAGCCAACCGATACCGCATCCACCGCTAAAGTTGCCATACGAAAAGCCTCCCTTTATTTTGTCCTCATAAGTAAATAAATAAAATACGGTGCACCAATTACAGAAATAACAAGACCGACTGGTATTTCTGAAGTTGTTAGTACACTTCTTGAAATTACGTCTGCGAATAAAAGTAAAAACGTTCCTATTAGCGCAGCTGTGGGCAACATAATTTGATGTTTACCACCAACAAGGCGCCTTGCTAAATGCGGGGCCATTAAACCGATAAAGCCAATTCCGCCGGCAACAGCAACAGATGCCCCTGCTAAACAAACTGCAATAAATAATAATTTACGTCTTTCTTTTTCTACGTTTACACCAAGGCCAACTGCTGTAGAATCGCCTAGGTTCATTACATTTAATATGTGTGCTTTACTTATAGCAAGCGGTAAGAAAATAACCATCCATGGAAGTACACTTAATACGAATTTCCAATCTGTACCCCATAGACTTCCCGCCAGCCAAATCGTAGCAAAACGAAAATCGTTAGATGTCATCTTCATAGAGAAAATTAAACTAACAGCTCCAAATCCAGCTGCAACGGCAATACCGACTAGTATTAATCGAGTCGATGAAACGCCGTCTTTCCATGCTAGTAAATAAATAATTACCGCTGCTAATATTGCTCCAACTAGTGCGAAGAATGGGAGAATGAATACAGATAAAAATGTACCAGTCCCTACTTTCCCGAAGAAGAAGTAGACGAATATAACAACTGTTAATCCCGCTCCAGCATTAATACCTATAATACCTGGATCAGCAAGAGGATTTCGTGATAAACCTTGCAAAATCGCGCCTGACATAGCTAAAGCAGATCCGACTAGTATAGCAATTACCATACGCGGCATACGGAATTCAAATAAAATAACAGACTGATCTTCAGCCCCTAGTCCAACCAATGACTTTAATACGTCCATTGGCGGGATTTTAAAAGTTCCTGTATTTAAACTAATAAGAAATATAGAAACGATTAGTCCTACTAAAATCGTTAATATAGAAATGTTCTTTTTTGTTAAGACACTCGTCCTCACATCTTTCCTCTCCCTTCATTACGTGCTAAGTAGAGGAAGAATGGAACCCCAATTAGCGCTGTAATTGCTCCAATTGGCGTTTCAAATGGCGGGTTAATAACGCGAGATAACATATCTGCACATTCAATTAACAGCCCACCTAAGACCGCAGAACATGGAATAACCCATCTATAGTCCGAGCCTACGAGGAAACGAGTCATATGCGGAATTACAAGACCAACAAATCCAACTGATCCTGCCATGGAAACTGCGGAACCCGTTAAAACAAGAACAAGTACTGTTCCGATAAATTTAATCAATGTCGTATTTTGACCAAGTCCAATCGCAATTTCTTCACCGAAGCTCAAAATTGTAATATATCTCGACATCATAATTGCGATAAAAAGACAAATAAGGCCAATTGGCACTAACATATTAATACTTTGCCATTTCACTCCAGCGACTCCGCCTGCATTCCACATACTCACCTCTTGGGCAAGATTGAAATACAATGCGATTCCAGATGAAATTGCCCCTAATAAAGCACTAATAGCTGCACCTGCTAAAGCTAATTTCACAGGTGTTAATCCACCTGGTGAAGAAGATCCAATTCCATATACAATGCTTGCACCAAACGCAGCTCCAATAAAAGATGCGATAACAAACATTAAATAAGGTGAATTAGGGAAAAATGCATACATAATTGCAATTCCAAATACAGCTCCATCTGTAATCCCCATTAACGATGGTGAAGCAAGTGGATTTCGCGTCATACCTTGCATAATTGCTCCTGATACCGCTAAAAAGGCACCTGCAACTACGCCCCCTATTGCTCTAGGCATGCGAAGCTCTTGAATTACGTTATGATGTGTAATAGATCCATCAAACTGAAATACAGCTTGCCATACAGTCTTTAAACTAATATCTGCAGCCCCAAAAGAAATAGAAACTGCCATGCTTAAAGCTAACAAAATTGTACCCGCTACTAAAATAATAGAAGCGATGAGCGGTCTGCTCTTAATCTCTTTAACATTCTCTTCTTGCTGTTCTATACTGCTTGCGCTCGCTTCCATCCCTCAACCATCCTAACCAACAACATATATTTATTGAAATGAAATTTATTCTCAAATAGTAATAAAAAAATTAGGTGAATTGTTATTTCCCTGATAATGATTCTCAGAATCAGACACTTCTATTCTACCTATCGCTTTAAAAGACTGTCAACCATTATTTTGAAATATAAATTTATACAAATTGGTATTTTAATACAAAAGTTATGTTCATCCTTTAGAAAATGTTCGTCCACACAAGAGTACTTTCGCAGAATAAATCATTCCTCTTATGGGCATAAAAAAAGAAGAGTAATCTTTTCACTCTTCTTTTTCTTACTTATTTAACTTCGCTTCAATTTTCACGATTAACTCATCTTCTGTTGGAGCCGCAACTGGACGGTTATTTACAAATGCGAATGATTTTTTACGACCAGGACCACAGTAAGACTGACATCCAACTTCAATCGTTGCACATGAATCTACTTTTTTTAACTTCGGAACTAACGTTTTAATGTTCGTTGCCTGACAGTCATCGCACACGCGAAACTCGTTTCCCATTACATAACACTTCCTCTATTTTAAACTTTTCTCAAGTACATTTAAAAATAAACACTAAATGGTATTTTACCGCTCTTTGAAGCTCGTTGCAAGTTTCCCTACAAAGCCTATTCTCTACATAATGATACATATTTATATGCTCTCCTACAGAAGCGCTCACCATTCATGGGAAAATTTTTACCTTTCATCGAAATCTACCATATTTTTAAAAGCTTTGTATAAAAGTTTATTTTTTTGCCCATTATAAAAATAGGAAGTTCATAAAAAGAAAGGGAGTTGAATCTATGAAAGTAAGACAAGATGCTTGGACAGATGAGGATGATTTATTACTTGCTGAAACGGTACTTCGTCATGTTAGAGAAGGAAGTACGCAATTAAATGCATTTGAGGAAGTAGGGGATCAGTTAAATCGTACATCTGCTGCTTGTGGTTTCCGCTGGAATGCTGTTGTTCGCTATAGCTATGAACAAGCTCTTCAACTAGCAAAAAAACATCGTAAAGATAAAATGCGTGCTGCAAGCGGTGAACAAGCGAAAAAACGTTTACTTTATACACCACCAGCTTCAGATTCGATAACTGATTATGAAGAATTAGTACAAGAAGAATCAATCGTACAATATAAAGAAGCTATTCCATATCAAGAATCTACTGCTCCTGCTGCAAGAAGCTCTATGACAATGCAAGATGTTATTTATTTTTTACAAACAGTCGGATCTTCAAATATAAAAGTGACAGCTCTTGAAAACGAGAATACGAGATTGAAACAAGAAATTAAAGCACAAATCCTTCGGAATGAGGAACTAGAAAAGAAACTAGAAAAATTAGAAAAGCAATCTCATACTGTACAAGAAGATTACGAAACACTTATGAACATTATGAACCGTGCTCGTAAATTGGCAGTCATGGATGACGAAGAACGTTCTCAAACATCTTTCCGAATGGACCGAAACGGTAATTTAGAAAAAATTGCAGAATAAGAAGGATGCATGCAATGCATCCTTTTTATTATTTCACCTTTAAGCTCCCCCTTTATATGTGAGAAAACTCCATTCTTCATTTTTTGCTATAATAGAGATTGTCATTTTAAAGATAAGGGGTTAGTTATATGAGCAATTCCCGTTCCATTTTATCTCAGCCAGAGTGGCGCATTGTAGATCAGTCTAGTTTGGGACCAACATTCCATGCACTTCAGTCATTCGCAATGGATGACACATTATGCACAAGCATTGGAAATGGCAAGTCAGCCGCAACAATGCGTTCTTGGGTTCATCACAATACAATTGTCCTTGGCATTCAAGATTCACGCCTTCCGCATTTAGAAGAAGGTATTTCTTTTTTAAAACAACACAACTTCAATGTTATTGTTCGTAATTCTGGCGGGCTTGCAGTCGTGCTTGATGAAGGTGTTTTAAACGTATCACTTTTATTCCAAGAAACAGAAAAAGGTATCGATATTGATCTTGGATACGATACAATGTGGCATTTGATTAAGGAGATGTTAAAGGATTACGACGTTACTATCGAGGCAAAAGAAATTGTTGGCTCTTACTGTCCTGGTAGTTATGACTTAAGTATTCGCGATCAAAAATTCGCTGGTATTTCACAACGTCGTATTCGCGGGGGGGTCGCTGTCCAAATTTATCTCTGTGCTACCGGAAGTGGCTCTGAGCGTGCCGCACTCATTCGTGATTTCTACAACCTAGCAATTCAAGGAGAAGAAACACGCTTTACGTACCCTGAAATTGTACCAAGTACGATGGCCTCACTCTCAGAATTACTTGGCGAAACCATTACAGTACAAGATTTAATGATGCGTCTTTTAAAAACATTGCAGCAATTCGCTCCAAAGTTAACACCATCTCAATTAACAATAGATGAGATTCCTTTATATGAGACGAATTTACAACGTATTATTGATCGTAATAATAAAGCACTTGGCTTAGAAAAATAAAGACCGTCGCTATTATAGCGACGGTCTTTATTTCAATTCATTATAGAATTAAAGTGCTTGAGCTGCTGTAATTAAAGCTAACTTGTACACTTCTTCTTCGTTACATCCACGAGACAGATCATTTACAGGCATGTTTAAGCCTTGTAAGATTGGTCCTACTGCTTCGAAGTTACCTAAACGTTGAGCGATTTTGTAGCCAATATTACCAGCTTCTAAGCTTGGGAATACGAATACGTTAGCATCACCTTTAATTGTAGAACCTGGAGCTTTTTTCTCAGCTACAGATGGTACGAATGCAGCATCGAATTGGAATTCTCCATCTAAAGTTAACTCAGGAGCCATTTCTTTTGCAATGCGAGTTGCTTCTACAACTTTTTCTGTTTCTGGAGATTTCGCAGAACCTTTTGTAGAGAAGCTTAACATAGCAACGCGTGGATCAATGCCGAATAACTCAGCAGTTTTCGCACTTTCGATACCGATTTCAGCTAAATCTTGGCTGTTTGGTGCAATGTTAATTGCGCAATCAGCGAATACATATTTCTCTTCTTCACGTACCATGATGAATACGCCAGAAGTTTTTGTAACGCCTGGTTTTGTTTTAATAATTTGAAGTGCTGGACGAACTGTATCAGCTGTAGAGTGAGCTGCACCACTTACTAAACCGTGTGCTTTGCCCATGTATACAAGCATTGTACCGAAGTAGTTTTCGTCTTTAAGGATTTTGCGAGCGTCTTCTTCAGTTGCTTTACCTTTACGGCGTTCAACGAAAGATGCTACCATTGCATCCATTTCTTCGTATGTAGCTGGGTCGTAAATATCAACGCCTGCTAATGTTAAATTCATGCTAGCAGCTTTTGCGCTAATTTCTTCCTTATTACCAACTAAGATTGGTTTTACTAACTCTTCTTTTGCTAAACGCTCTGCAGCGCCTAAAATTCTTTCATCAGTTCCTTCAGGAAGTACGATAGAAATGCCTTTTCCTTGAACTTTTTCTTTTACTGTTGTAAATAAGTTGCTCACGAATAAACCCTCCTACATATGTTAAAAAAACTCTATCTTTAAGAATACTGCTTTTCTTCTATATTTTAAACTTATAGCTCCCAAAAAATAGATAAAATAAAAATGATTATATTTTCATAAAATTCAGCCGTTAAATTCACCTTGCTTAAACACTTAAATGTGACAATTTTATGCGCCAAGGTTTTATATAGATGATTTTAAAACTATATATGCTATAGTTAACGTGTAAAACTATCATTAACTGAGGTGAATAGAATGAGTGAAGCAACAACAACGTTAGATGGCTGGTATTGTTTACATGATTTACGTTCTATTGATTGGGCTGCATGGAAAACATTATCTAGCGACGAACGCGGACAAGCAGTGTCTGAATTTTTAAATGTCGTTGAAAAATGGAACGAAGTAGCTACTGCGAAAAAAGGTAGTCACGCAATGTATACAGTTGTTGGCCAAAAAGCTGATATTATGCTTATGATTTTACGTCCAACAATGGAAGAGTTAAATGAAATTGAGACAGAATTGAATAAAACAACTTTAGCTGAATATATGGTTCCTGCATATTCTTACGTATCTGTTGTTGAATTAAGCAACTACCTTCCAGCTGATGAGGATCCATACCAAAACCCGCAAATTTTAGCTCGTTTATATCCTGAATTACCGAAAGCAAATCATATTTGCTTCTATCCAATGGATAAGCGTCGCCAAGGTGATGACAACTGGTACATGCTTCCTATGGAAGAACGTAAAAAAATGATGTACAGCCATAGTAAAATTGGTCGTCAATACGCAGGTAAAGTACGCCAAGTGATTTCAGGATCTGTTGGATTCGACGATTTCGAATGGGGCGTAACATTATTCGCTGACGATGTTCTTCAATTTAAGAAACTTATATACGAAATGCGCTTCGATGAAGTAAGTGCTCGTTATGGTGAATTTGGAACATTCTTCGTTGGAAACATTTTACCAGACGAAAAAGTAGAGAAATTTTTACACATATAAATGGTGAAAAGGAACGAAATTCGTTCCTTTTTTTATTCTTCTCTATATTTATCCTCAAAAATCTCCTTTTTTCTACACTTTTGAAGAAAAACCAACATTTTTTCAAATTTCTTGTAAAATTGTAACCTTTTTATATGTAAAGATATGCTAAAATGATACGAGCTATATGCTAAATAACGATGCGAAGGTGATAATCTATATGAAAAAAATCTTGTCTATTTTACTATTGCTTGTATTGTCAATTTCTTCCTTAGGAGTAACAACATCCCATGCGGAAGAAAAAATACATATTGAGGCGGCGGCTGCACTTTTATTTGATGCAGATACAGGAAAAATACTTCACGAGCAAAATCCAGATGAATTGCTAGCTATTGCTAGTATGTCAAAATTAATTGTTGTTTACGCTGTTTTAGAAGCAATTAAAGAAGGAAAAATCACATGGGATACGAAAGTAAATATTTCTGATTACGCTTATGAAGTCTCTCGTAATAATGAATTCTCTAATGTACCGTTCGAAAAAGGACGTCAATATACTGTAAAAGAATTATATCATTCTATTGTTATATTCTCTGCAAATGGATCTAGTATTGCTTTAGCAGAACTTCTTGCAGGAAGTGAGAAAAACTTCTTAAATCTTGCAAATGAACATGCTAAAAAGCTAGGATTAAAGAAATATAAATTTGTAAACGCTACTGGCTTAAATAACGCTGACTTAAAAGGAAAACATCCTGAGGGTACTGATCCAAATGCAGAAAACTCTATGTCAGCTCGTGATATGGGTATGCTTTCAAAAGCAATGATTACAAAGTATCCAGAAATGCTAGAGGATACAAAACAAAGATTTAGAAACTTCCCAGACAATCACCCAAAACCAATTCGTATGGAAAACTGGAATTGGATGTTACCAGGAGCTGCTTTCGCTTATGAAGGTACTGATGGTTTAAAAACCGGAAGTTCTGATACAGCTGGATACGGATTTACCATTACTGCTAAACGTGGTGATGTACGTCTTATCTCGGTTATTATTAAAACAAAATCAATGGATGAACGTTTCACGGAATCTCGTGAATTAATCGAATATGGATTTAATAACTTTGAAAAACAAAAACTAAAAGTTAATAAAAACAATACAATCTCTGTAGTAAAAGGGAAAGAAGACCAAGTAACTGTTGCACCCGAAAAAGAAATAACAGTAATTGCGAAAAAAGGTAGCAAAGAGCCTTATAAAATTGGAACTGAATTAGATAAATCTCTTTCTGAAGATGGACATTTAGTTGCACCTATTAAGAAAGATACCAAAGTAGGCTCAATTACTTTAGAATCAACTGATAAATATGGTTTCTTAGACGGTAGTAAAAGTATGAAAGTTACTGCAAAAACGACAGAGGAAGTTGAAAAAGCAAATTGGTTTGTGTTAACAATGCGCTCTATTGGTGATTTCTTCTCAAACTTATGGTCTAGAGTTTTTTAATAAAAAAGCTGGCTCACGCTAGCTTTTTTTATTTTCCACTCTCAATGTAAAACTTCGTTTGGTTGTCATATCTGAGTCCTTTTCCTCATACGTATGAACTAGTAATTGTTCCACACTTCATCTAGAGATAAAGTAAAACTTTAATCAGTGGGGGAATCCCCCGCTGATTATTAGTTGAACCAATCGGGCGTTTACGGGCAGTTTGATCTCCCATCTAATTTCTTTACTTCAACCAAATTTTAGGGCAGGAGTCTTACTGCCCGTTAATGCGGGATAAACCTCTTTCCAAAAGGTATTACAAAAAGAGAGGTGACACATAATGGGCGTTATTGCTTATAACGAAGAAGATGTAAAGTTGTTGGCTAGACTGATGCGTGCTGAAGCCGAAGGAGAAGGGCAACAAGGAATGTTAATGGTCGGAAACGTTGGGGTAAATCGTGTCCGCGGAAATTGTTTAGACTTTAAAAGCATTCGTAATTTACGTCAAATGGTTTATCAAAACCCCGGCGGTTTTGAAGCAACGCAAAAAGGATATTTTTATCAACGGGCACGCGAACAAGATATTGCCCTAGCGAGACGGACCATTCAAGGGCAACGTTTTTGGCCTGCCAACTTTGCCTTATGGTTCTTTAGACCTGAAGGTCCTTGTCCACCAACTTGGTATAACCAACAAAACTCTGGTCGCTTTAAAAAGCACTGCTTCTTCCAGCCATCTGCTGGAGACTGCCCTAGCGTATATTAAGGAATAAAAATGAGGAGGGATTTTTGAATGGCACAGCAACAAAATCCATACTATGGAACAGGTTTTTATCAACCATCTGGAACTTATGTACAACCGCAACAAATGACTCAACAACAGCAGCAAGCGATGCAACAACAAACAGCTCAAGCTGCGCAAGCTCAATATGCAATTTCTCAAGGCATGTTACCTCTAGAGCAATCCTATATTGAAAATATCCTTCGTTTAAACAAAGGTAAGCAAGCTACGGTTGTAATGACCTATGAACGTGGCAGTTCCCTTGGCACACAATCTTATACAGGTATTATTGAAGCAGCTGGCCGTGACCATATCGTTATTAGTGAACCGCAATCAGGAAAACGCTATTTACTACTAATGATCTACTTAGATTACGTAGAATTTCCAGAAGAAATTACGTATTTACCTAGTCAACAAGCAACTTATACTCCAAGACCATAAAAAAAGCTGGCAAATGCCAGCTTTTGTTTTTTTATAATCCTTTTACAACTGCAGTCCCTACTAGGATCCACGCCACAATAAACGCTACACCACCAAGAGGTGTAATTGGACCAAAGAACTTAATACCTGTCGTACTTAATGCATACAAACTACCTGAGAACATAATAATTCCAGCTACCATTAGCCAACCAGCAGTAGTTAAAAGTGATGATTGAACCTTATCCATCAATAAAGCAACTACGAATAGTCCACCTGCATGAAACATTTGATATGTAACGCCTGTTTTCCACACTTCTAACATTTTTGCAGAAATTTTATTTTCTAAACCGTGTGCTCCAAAGGCCCCTAATGCAACAGATAGCCCCGCTGCAATACAACCTAGTAAAAAGAAAATTTTCATCTTAATTCCCCTTTTTTACCTTTATCATAAGCAATTTTTGCATATAAGCCAAACGATTTATCTTCTAAAAATCAAATAAAGAATTACCGTTTGCATCACTTTCTTTTATATATACTGGCTCCCCAGAAACAGGTGCAATTGGTTGCATAGTTGTTACTGGTTGTGATCCAATTACTTGTGATGGAATTTGCGGTTCTCTATATGTAGATGTTTCAACTTGTTCATCTAATAATAAGTCACATAAAGCACGCACAACTAATAAATGTTCTTTTGACTTTTGTCCTTCACTACTTTTTGCCTTCGCAATTTCATTCGCCATTTTATTTAAAATCTTGTCGCTAGATATTTGCATTCCTTCTCACCTCGTACTTTGTAATTCTTTCTCGAATTGCCCCAATTTCTCTACTGAACCAAATACTATTATCATATCACGTTCTTTCAATTTTTCCTGCCCTGCTGGATTATGTATAATATCCCCATTTCTTGAAATCGCTAATATTGTTACATCAAACTGATTCCTTACATTACTCTCTAGTAACGATTTACCAACTAATATTGAATCTTTTCCAACTAGAATTTCTTCAATGACAAATGACTGTTCTATTCCATACAACACTGTATCAATATAATGAACGGTTAATGGATTTGCAATACCTTTTGCGATATGAATACCTGCCATACTAGATGGATTAATAACCTTATTTGCACCGGCGCGCCTTAATTTCTCTTCAGTTTCTGGCTTTTCAGATCTCGCCACAATTTTAATCGTATCGTTTAACCCTCTTGCTGTTAATGTAATAAATACATTTTCGGCATCATTTGCAACAATAGCAACTAAACCAGCTGCTTTTAAAATTCCGGCATTATGTAATACTTGATCTTCCGTTGCATCTCCATGTACAAATAAAAGCTTTTCCTGTTCCAATATACTTTCATCTTTATCAACAACGACAAATGGAATATTCTTTTCTTGCAATTCATGTACAACTTGAAGCCCCACTCTACCGCAACCACATACTATAATATGATTTTTCAACTGCGCTATTTGTTTATCCATCTTCTTCCTCCGTACTGCATGAAATAAATTCCCTTCAATAATCATAGCTGCCACTACCCCAATTGCATACGTAACAATACCTACGCCAACAGGAATAATAAGAAGCGCAAATACTTTCCCCGCTTGCGTTACAGGAACAGCATCTCCGTATCCAACAGTCAATACAGTAATCATTGTCATCCAAAATGCTTGAAACAAACTAATCTCTTCAATCGTCATAAATCCTATCGTTCCTAGAATTACAACAAAAGTCATACATATAACTGCTATCCATAATTGCTTACGTGCATTCATACCGTGTTTCAACTCTTTTCTCTATCTACAATCTTTGCCAGTGGAAATAAAATACGTATATACTAGATACGGAATCTATGAAAGAGGTTGATATAATGAAGACATTTCTTTCCGCCTTACAATGGGCACTATTTATTTTAGCTGGAAGCCTTATTGTACCAATTAGTGTCGCAACTAGTTATGGTCTTGATGGCGCTGAAGCCATTGCATTCGTACAAAGAACATTATTTGTTCTAGGCTTTGCTGGTCTCTTGCAAGCTATATTTGGGCATAAACTTCCTATTCAAGAAGGTCCTGCTGGCCTTTGGTGGGGAATTTTCTCCCTTTATGCGAGTTTAGGCGTCGTATTATTTGGATCAAGCAATGAGACACTTAAAGTTCTTCAATATGCTTTCTTATTAAGCGGTATTATTTGTATTATTCTTAGCGTTTTTGGACTTATTGATAAACTCGTTCGCTATTTTACACCGACAGTCATTGGAACGTATTTATTTCTTCTTGTTGCGCAGCTTAGTGGCTCCTTCTTAAAGGGAATGTTTGGCCTTGATGGAAAACATACAGAAGTACAACCTAACGTATTTATTCTTTCACTCATTGTTATTTTACTATCCTTTTTCATCATGAAGCTACCTATTATTGGACAATATTCCGTTCTTTTCAGTATCGTATGCGGCTGGATATTATTCGCATGTTTCGGATTATCTAATCCAATAACACCAGTGACAGACATAATCCGTTTTCCATCCTTATTTGTTTTCGGAATGCCTCGTGTTGAATGGAACATGGTAATTACGGTCATTTTCGTTACACTCTTACTTCTAACAAATATGTTAGCAAGTATTCGCGTTGTACAAAAGGTTGTCTCTAAATATGAAGAAAACGCTGCATCAGATCGTTTTAAACAAGCTGGCATTATAACAGGAATCAACCAATTGCTAGGCGGCCTATTTTCAGCTATTGGGCCTGTCGCTATTTCTGGATCAGCAGGTTTTATTGCAACGACTAATATTTATAAACGTCTCCCGTTTATATTAGGGTCAAGCTTTATTATTGTCGTTAGTATATTTCCAAAGATTACTTCATTCTTTGCAGCAATCCCTGTTGCAGTTGGTTATGCCGCTATTTATCCTGTATTCGCAAGCATGATTGGTCTCGCCTTTCGAGAATACGAAACTGTCCAGGATAAAGAACGATTATTTAAAGTAGCCGGTCTTTCAATCTTTACAGGAGTCGGAGTTATGTTTGTTCCAGCAGGAGCATATTCCACACTTCCACCATTTCTAGCATCGTTTTTAAGTAATGGTCTCGTTCTTGGATCTGTAATGGCAATCTTGCTAGAAATACTATTTTCTCGTTCCGCTGCAAAACAAATATCGTAAATTGGAAAACTTCCATTATTGCACTCTACCTTTAGAGTTGTTACGATAAAATCAAACTTTAATCATTGGGGTTTTATTCTTCCCCAATGATTATTAACCAATATTATGAGCAACAACTCATAATAATTTATCTACTTCTTTTCAAAGAGGTTTGATGTCTTACTATTATTCCTCAACATCTTCATGAACATGTATTTTGATTTCAATTAAAGAAAGGAATTTTCTATATGACTTATAAAATGATTGTTTTAGATTTAGATGATACTTTATTACGTGATGACCATACTATTTCACCTCGTACGAAAGAAGCGTTAATGACTGCACAAGAGCAAGGGGTAAAGGTTGTACTTGCTTCTGGACGTCCAACGTTTGGTATGCGCAATGTAGCCAAAGAACTTCGCTTAGAAGAATACGGCAGTTTCATTCTATCTTTTAATGGCGCAAAAATTATTAACTGTAAAACAAACGAAGAAATCTTTAGTAGTACACTATCTCCTGAAATCGTTCACAACCTATTTGAAATTAGTAAAACTGAAGATGTATGGATTCATACTTATATGGGCGATGATATCGTAACGGAAGAAAATAATCCTTATACTGAAATTGAGGGCGATATTACTGGTATGCCAATTGTTGTAGTAGATGACTTTAAAGCCGCAGTTAAAGAGCCTGTAGTAAAAGTATTAATGAATAAAGAAGCTGAACGCCTTGTTGAAGTTGAAAAGAAACTTCAACAACAACTAGAAGGCCAATTAAGCGTGATGCGTTCGAAACCATTCTTCTTAGAATTTACTGAAGCCGGTGTTACAAAAGGAACGAGCTTAAACAAACTGATTCAAAAGCTTGGCATTAAGCGTGAAGAAGTTATCGCAATGGGCGATAGCTATAACGACCAAGCAATGATTGAATTTGCTGGTCTTGGCGTTGCAATGGGCAATGCACCTGATGATATTAAAGAAATTGCGAACTACGTAACAGATACAAATATGAACGATGGTGTTGCAAAAGTTGTAGAGAAATTCGTTTTAAAAACGGATGTACTTGTTTAATATTTTCATTCACAAAACCTATTTGAAGTCAAATACTTCAAATAGGTTTTTATTTAAATTCTCATGCTTTTGTGACTATATTTTGAACTTTGTACTATTCTCGTAGTGTAAACTTTCTTTTTGTATATAATGAAACAAAATAGACTATTTTATTTTGAAAAAGAATACAAATTTACTATATACAAGCATACGTTAAAGGAGGCTACTTTATGTTATCTACACCAATCGGACGATTAAGAGCAATTGGACTAGTTGAGGGTATTTCTTTCCTATTACTATTATTTGTAGCAATGCCATTGAAATATTTTGCAGGATTTGCAACAGCTGTTAAAATTACAGGCATGGCTCATGGTGTTCTATTTATTCTATTCATCTTTGCAGTAATTCAAGTAACAATCGTACACCGTAAATCAATTTTATGGGCACTTGGAGCATTCGTTTCATCAGTTATCCCATTTGGTACTTTTGTACTAGATGCAAAATTAAAGAACGAGCAACAATGATAATAAAAAGGTAGTTAACAACTGTTAACTACCTTTTCTATTTATAAATTTGGAATTTCCCAATCAATTTCTCTTTCGCCCATATTAGCTAAAATCGTATTTATTTTAGAATATGGCTTACTACCAAAGAAACCACGTCTTGCCGATAATGGGCTTGGATGTACAGATTCGATAATATGATGATTCGGATTCGTAATTAATTTCTTCTTCGCCTGCGCATGGCGCCCCCACAATATGAAAATAACTGGCTTTTCACGTTCGTTCAACAGTTCAATTACACGATCTGTGAAGTGCTCCCATCCTTTTCCCTTATGAGAATTTGCTTCGCCTTGACGAACTGTTAATACGGTATTTAGTAATAATACTCCTTGTTCCGCCCATTTTACTAAATAACCGTTATTCGGGATTTCATAACCATATTCATCTCGAAGTTCTTTATACATATTTAACAATGACGGTGGTGTTTTAACACCAGGTTGCACAGAAAAGCTTAAACCATGCGCTTGATTCGGTCCATGATATGGATCTTGCCCTAAAATGACAACCTTTGTATTTTCATAACTTGTATACTGAAGAGCGTTAAAAATATCTTCTACCTTCGGATAAACAACATGCGTGCTGTATTCTTCTGTCAAAAAACTGGATAGAGTAAGATAATACTCTTTCTCGAATTCTGGTGCCAATAGTGGCTCCCAATCATTCTTTAAAACATTTTCCATACTGTCACTTCCTGTCTAATTAATTCACCATATCCTGTCTTGTAAATACTACGAACGAAATAACAAGAGAAATAACTGCCCAAACAGTTAAATTCATCAAAGAAAACCCCATCGATAAACCTTGTAATGCAGGTAATTTTCCTGATAAATAATCCGTTAATGATAAATTCACACTAAAAATATATTTGGCGCCTTCCCAAGATGTTGCGAACGAGCTTAAAATACCGCCTGCAATTAATGCAGCTAGCATAACGCCCATACCAGCTGGTGTATTACGAATTAAAACAGAGACCATAAATGATATAGTTCCGACAACGATAGCAACAAACCAGGCTAGTCCATACGCCATTAAGATGTATTGCCACTGCGGAATAAGATGTACAAAGTTCGTATTTAACGTTTCCTTATCAATGACGAATCCTGTTAAAACAGGTAAATTCCATCCCGAGTACCCAAATACAAGCCCTGATAATATGTAAGCAAACAAACCTACAAGAAACAGTATGAGCGAAATGAAAAATAACATCGTCACGTATTTACTAAGGAGTATTTTCCAGCGCCGAATCGGCCGCGTAAGTAACATCTTCATCGTCCCATCACTTCGTTCTCCTGAAACGATATCAATGGCGACAATCATTACGAGAAGCGGAATAAATAATGTAATTCCTTGTTCAATAAATGCTCTGACAAAAGTCGGTGCACCCGGTGCCATCGGATTAATATCATGATCTAAATAATATTGTTGTTGCTCAACTCTTACCTTTAACCAATCACGCCATTCTTCTGGCAACCTAGAATTGTTCAACCGGTTCTGAGAATCAACAATTTGCTGTTGCAATGAAACCTTCCAATCAGTTGTACCGAGTCTTTTTTGTGTCGTTTCTATTTCACGATACTGCGCATACACAAAAAGCGGGATCAAGATTGCTAAAATAAGCATGACAACAAAAATACGTTTCTTGCGGTAAATCTTTTCTGATTCATTTAAAACTAGATTCGCAAATTCACGCATGCTGCTCACCCCTTGTGAGTTCAATAAATAAATCTTCTAGCGTAAATACAAGCTCCTTAACGCTATGTACATCTATTTCATTTTCTACAAATTTTTTATTCCAACTACTTATAGATGCAATATCCATGCGGCATAGTAATCGCTCGCCTTTTACACTCACTTCTCTTATTTCCTCGGCCGCTTCTAGCATATCTTTCGCCTTAGAAATCGGTGTAACAATCCATTCTACACGATCACTTGCTGTTTTAATTAATTCTTCAACCTTGGCAACTGTTATCATCTTTCCTTTATGAATAATAGCAACGCGATCGCATATCATTTGCACTTCACTTAGCAAGTGACTTGAAATAAACACGCTCATATTTTCTTCTTTTACAAGCTTATGTATAAATTCCCTAAGTTCTCTAATCCCTGCTGGATCTAAACCATTCGTTGGCTCATCTAATATGAGCAATTTCGGATTTCCAAGGAGCGCCTGCGCAATTCCAAGGCGTTGTTTCATACCAAGTGAGTACGTTTTTACCTTGTCATGAATTCTTTCATCTAAATGAACCATTTCAGCAATTTCAATAATACGTTCATCTGATATATCACCTAACATACGAGCAAATTGCTTTAAATTTTCCCATCCTGTTAAATATGTATACAACTCTGGGTTTTCAACGATACTCCCAATTTGACGCATCGCTTCTCTGAAATTTTCCTTAATCGAATAACCACCGATAGAAATCGTACCTTCTGTCGCCTTAATCAATCCGACTAACATTCGAATGGTAGTCGTCTTCCCAGCACCATTTGGTCCTAAGAACCCGAACACTTCTCCTTGCTTTACATCAAAGGAAATATTCTCTACAAGAGTCTTCTTTCCAATTACCTTCTTCAAGTCTCGTACAGAAAGTATCGTCGTCATTTTACCCCTCCTTGTTCTAGTTTTAATTTACTTACAACATTTTGAACTAAACGTTCTGCCATATACGTATAACCTACTTCGTTCGGATGAAAATGATCAGAGTATAATAAATCTTTCCCGCGGTTTTGGAATAAATCAAATGTCGGTGTAATATACACATTTTTATCGTTTAGCGCTAATTTCTCTAAAGATGCATTCCAGTCCACAACAATGTTTGAAGACCCTTTTAAATCTTCTACATCTTCAAAAGGATTATATAAACCAAGCCAAAAAATCGGACTATCTGTATTTAATTTACGAATTTCTTCTATAATTTTCTTTGCTTCATTTTGAAACGTCTCTGTGTCAGGACGATACGTCTCTAAATCTATTTTCCCAAGTGATTCCCAGCCTGGGAACAAATCATTTCCACCAATCGTTAACACAATTACATCTGCTTGCTTAATTGAATATTGAGCGCCATTACTTTCAATTTGTTTTAATAAATCGGGCATTTTTGCACCACTAACTGCTAAATTTGTTAATGCAATTTTTTGCTTATAATCTTTTTGTAAATCCTCTTTCATTCGCCCAACATAGCCAATTCCTTCTTTATCACCAACGCCACGCGTTAATGAATCACCTAAACTAACGATTTGTAACGTTCCCGTTTTCTTTTTCTCTTTTGCCACTACATCGGTCTTTTTAATTAAATTTGAAGCTTTCGGATTTAATACATCATTTACACCTGAAACAAAGCCATATGCAAATAAACAGAAAGATGCAATTGTAATGAGTAGAATTACTTTTACTACTTTTGATCTCATATCAAAACCCCTTTTAGCCCTCATAGATTGTCCATAATTATACCAAACGAAATTTTGAAAAGCGATTTTCACACCTTCTCAATTATGTCGTTTCTCTATCTATTAACTCTGGTAATAACTCTATATGCTTCACATCTAATTTCTCTTCATTAATCTTTTCATATAATAATTCAAACGCTTTCACTCCAACGTTTTTACTAGAATGCGAAATCGTCGTTATACCCAATATATCTGCCACCTCTTGATCATCACACCCGATAATCGTAATATCCTCTGGAATACGAACTCCTTGTTTTTTTGCTTCTGTAACCATCCCCGCTGCAATATGGTTACAAGATACAAGGAACGCCGTCGGTTTTACTGACATATGAGCCCATTCTCTAATTACATTGCGTCCATCTTCCACTGTAAAACATCCCTCAAATTTCCAGGTCTCTAACGATGTTACGATACTCTGTTGAAGCGAATCTTCGTACGCCTTCTTTCGTCTTTGGCTATTAACGCTATTACTTCTTCCAATACAATATCCAATACGTGTATGACCGGCATCTATTAAGCTTTTCATCCCACGTGAAAATACTTTGTAGTAATCGATATGGACACTTGAAATATACTTCGAATCTATTTCTTCACACATAACAATCGGGCCGAATTTCGTATATTCTTCAAGCTTCTCCTTACTATTTGTCCGAGAACAAATAATAACCCCATCAAGCTTTTTCATTTTTAACATATTCAAAATTTCTAGTTCTCTTTCTTCACTATAATTCGTCTGGCAAAGCATCATATTATAATTATTCTTTGCTGTCTCTTTTGATATCCCCTCGATAATAGCGCTATAATATTGATCATTTACGTGTGGCAATAAAACGCCAATTACATTCGTTTTTCCTTTCACTAAATGAATTGCATTCACGTTTTGCGTGTAATTTAATTCTTCTATAATCGCTAAAATTTCTTTTCGTTTCTGTTCATTTACGTACGGATGATTATTTAGTACACGTGAAACAGTTGAAACAGATACTCCAGCAAGTTCAGCAATCTTTCTTATATTTGTCATCTCATTTTCCCCTTCTCAAAAAAATTCTTCCTTGACCTGGTAAGCTTTCCACAATATATCCTTTCCTAGCAAATACATTTAGAAAGGATATACAACTATGCTTCGATTCAAATTAGAATATATATTTTTCATTGGCGGTTTACTCATTCTTGCCATCGGTATTAATATGATGACGACAATTACTTCCTTTGGACTTAGCCCTTATGATTCCTTCTTTATTGCACTATATCAAAATTTTGGGATAAGTATTGGTTTTTGGATTTTCATGATTAACTTTGCCTTTACACTTATCGTACTCTTTTGGAATAGAAAACAAATTACAATCGGTACAATTGTAACGATGGTTCTTATTTCTCTTTTTGTTGATTGGATTGGTTCCATTACAACTATTATGGACGCTATCCGCTCTCTTCCAAAATATATAACACTTATTTGCGGAAATCTATTCGTTGGAGCTGGAATTGGTCTTTACGTCTCTACAAACCTTTGTGCAGCGCCTCAAGAAGCTTTCGTTTTAACGTTTGCCGAGAAGAAAAAATGGACGTTTAGAAGAACAGAGATTTCATTAGCCTTTTTATTTTTAACGTTAAGCTTTTTATTAGATGGACCTATCTATTTTGGAACAATCATCTTATCCTTTACAACAGGCTGGATTATCCAAGCATTTATTCAAGTTGGTACGCAGATTTTAAATAGAAAAGAGCCTATTAAGCAAGCTGCTTAATAGGCTCTTTCTGTTTTATGGTAAGAGATACTACTTAGCATCCCCTTCAATTCGATAGTTCGCTTTCAAACAATCTATTTCTTCATACCCTTGCAACGTATGTAGAATATAATCATAATCAGCAAGAGACGCACGATGCGTTACAATTACAATTTCAGCCTTTCCTTTCTCTTCAAGCGGCATTTGAATAATTTTCTCAAAGCTAACTCCGCGCTCAGAGAACAATGAAGTAATTTTTGCAAATACACCAATTTCGTCTTTTACATGCAGTCTTAAAAACTTTTTCACGACAATTTCGTCTGGCTCTTTTAATACTTTTTGATATTGTGGGACTACAGCACTATTTCCTGTTACCCCTAATCTAATATTTTGCATTACAGCAACTAAATCCGAAACAACAGCTGTAGCTGTCGGTAAACTTCCTGCGCCTGGTCCATAAAACATCGTTTCCCCAACTGCTTCACCGTACACATACACAGCGTTATATTCATTTTGTACTGCTGCAAGAGGATGTGTATTTGGAAGTAAAGTTGGTTCAACTGTAACCTCCAATTTTTCACCATCTCGTTTTGCAAGACCGATTAATTTAATTGTATAACCTAAGCTCTTACTGTATTCAATATCTTCCTCTGTAATAGAGGTAATACCTTTTACTTTCACATCTCCAAGCTCTACATTTGTAGAGAAACCGAGGGTAGCTAAAATCGTCATTTTTCTTGCTGCATCTAAACCTTCTACATCTGATGTTGGATCTGCTTCTGCAAATCCAAGTTGTTGGGCTTCTTTTAACACGTCGTTATATGCTCTCCCTTCGTCTGACATTTTCGTCAAAATAAAATTTGTTGTTCCATTTACAATTCCCATTACTTTCGTAATAAGATCTGAAGAAAGTCCTTCTACGATACTGCGTAAAATTGGAATTCCCCCTGCCACACTCGCCTCATAGAATAAATCAGCCTTATTATCTTTTGCTGTCGCTAATAATTCAGCTCCATGTAATGCCATTAAGTCTTTATTTGCAGTTACAACATGCTTTCCGCTTTTTAAAGCTTGTAAAATATATGATTTTGCATCATCAATGCCACCCATCACTTCAATAACAACATCAATATTTGGATTATCTAAAATTTCATTTGCATCTTGTGTTAATAGAGTAGAAGGTACCTCTACCTCTCTCTCTTTCTCAATGTTTTGCACTAATACTTTCGTTACCTTCACTGGACAACCTACTTGGTGTATGAGTCGTTCTTGATGATCCGTAATAATACGAACCACACCACTGCCAACTGTCCCAAGACCTAATAACCCAACTTGAATTTCTTTCATAGTACTGTCCACCCCTCAAAAATTGTGTTTAGATGAAATTATATGAGTAAAAAATCTGAAAAACAATGTATTTTGAACATTCGGAAAAATAAAGGTTAATCTTTACAAGGAAAACGTTGCCACGTGTTACACAATCTTTCTTTACAATATATAAGGGGTTTCTTGATACACGTAATAATTTAACCAATTAGAAAACAATAAATTACCATGACTTCTCCACCTAACAAGCGGCTTTTCATCTGGATTATTATGTTTAAAATAGTTTTTTGGCACATCAATATTTAATCCCTTGTCACGATCTCGTTCGTATTCTTGTTTTAACGTCTCACAACTATATTCGCTATGTCCAAGGGCAAACACTTGCCTTCCTTCTGGCCCAATAACAAGGTGAACACCTGCTTCTTCAGAGTTTGCTAACAATGTTAATTCTTTCACTCCTCTAATATCATTCTCTCGTACTTCTGTATGACGAGAATGCGGAGCAAAAAACAATTCATCAAATCCTTGTAATAATTTCACATGTTGCTCGCAAACTTCATGTTCAAATACACCGAACACTTTTTCCTTAAGGGGATACTTTGGAACACCATAATGATAGTACAAGCCAGCCTGTGCCCCCCAGCAAATATGGAGCGTAGATGTTACATTCGTTTTTGAATACTCCATAATATGTTTAAGCTCTTCCCAATAATCTACCTCTTCAAAAGCAAGGGTCTCCACTGGCGCTCCTGTAATAATGAGCCCATCAAACTTTTCATTTTCAATATCACGAAACGTTTTATAAAAGCTTGTTAAATGTTCTTGCGTTACATTACGCGATAGATGTGATTCCATATGAAGCAAATGAACATCTAATTGTAACGGCGTGTTTCCAATTAAGCGAAGTAATTGCGCCTCTGTATCTTGTTTCGTTGGCATTAAATTTAATATAGCAATTTTTAAAGCACGTATATCTTGTGTTTCTGCCCGCTCCTTCGTCATTACAAAAATATTTTCTTTTTGCAACACTTTGCGAGCCGGTAAATCTTTATCAATTATGATCGGCATGTGTTTTGCCTCCAACTAGAGCTGCTTCCAAATCTGCAATAATATCAGAAACATCTTCTATACCAACCGATAAACGAATTAAATCAGATGTAACACCCGCTAAACGCTGATCTTCAGCATTTAATTGTCTATGCGTCGTACTAGCAGGATGTATAACGCAAGTTCGTGCATCAGCTACGTGCGTTACAAGAGTTGCTAGTTTTACATTTGCGATAAATTCTTTTGCTGCTTCTAATCCGCCTTTAATACCGAAAGTTAAAACACCACTAGCACCTTTTTTCAAGTACTGTTGTGCTAACGAGTAATTTTCATTACTATCTAACCCCGGATAATTCACCCATTCAATACGTTCATGATTAGCAAGCCACTTAGCAACTGCCAGAGCATTTTCACTATGACGCTCCATTCGTAAATGCAAAGTCTCTAAGCCAATATTGCTAATATATGCATTGAATGGGCTCATACAATTTCCATAATCTCTTAATAGCTGAACACGTGCTTTCACAATATACGCTGCTGCACCAAAGTTTTGAACGTAACTTACACCGTGATAACTTGGATCTGGTTCAACAAGCTCAGGATACTTTCCATTTGTCCAATCAAAGTTTCCACCGTCAATTACAATACCGCCTAAGGAGCTCGCATGCCCATCGATATACTTCGTCGTAGAATGAACAATAATATTTGCCCCATGTTCAAATGCCTGGCATAAATAAGGAGTTGCTAATGTATTATCAACGATAAAAGGTACCTCTAATTCTTTAGCGGCAGCTGAAAATTCTTTAAAATTTAAAACATTCATCGCTGGATTTCCTAACGATTCTGCATAGATAAGTTTCGTCTTGTCATTAGCAAGCGCCGTAATTTCATCTGCCGTTAAATTTGGATTAAAGAACGTAACATCAATGCCAAGCTTACGTAAACTCACCCCAAATAAATTAAACGTTCCCCCGTAAACAGTTGAAGAGCAAAGTAAATGGTCTCCACTACTACAAATATTTAAAACTGCGAGCATAATAGCTGCTTGCCCAGAAGCCGTTGCAACAGCTCCTACACCGCCTTCTAAATCTGATAATTTCTGCTCAAATGCTGCTAGAGTAGGGTTTCCAATACGTGTATAAATATATCCTTCTGCCTCTAAGTTAAATAGAGCTGCTAAATCATCCGAAGTATCGTATTTATACGTTGTGCTTTGATAAAGTGGTAAAACACGTGGTTCACCATTCTTTGGCGTATAGCCACCTTGCACACAAATTGTTCCTTTTCCCCATGATTCTCCCATCTCTCATTCTCCTTTCTTTTATACAAAATAAAAAACTGCCCCTTTCCTGAAAACAAGAAAGGAGCAGTTTGAAAACACGCTCTAAAGGCTCTTTCTTATCTCTCAGGATTACTACCTGCAGGATTTGGCACAATTCCGTTATACGGCTGTTGCCAAGGTTTCATCGGGCCTGTCCCTCCACCTTTTCTTGATAAGACTATGCAATTACCGTTGATTTTATAGCAATAATTTCCTAATGTCAAACAGTTTTTCTGAATGTTCTAAAATAAATGTTAACAGTTTCATATAAAGCAACAAAAGAAATATATTCTAGTCTATTTCAAAAAAGACCTTTAAAAACCTCAAATCAGTCTATAAAATTAAATAAGTAATTTAACCTATAAATTCAAATTCCCCAAAAGTTAGCCTATATGTTGAATAGGCCATCTTCTCAAAAAGATACTATATATATTCAATCCATTTTTCACTAGTATATTTCACTTTTTTCCCTACTAAGATTTACATAACGGAGGTATAACATGACAAATAAAAAAGATATGCATTACATACTTGCTCTATATGGCATTCTTCTAGGATCTATAGTAGGAGCTACAGTCTGGTTATTTTTAGTCACAATAAATATTGGAATCCACTTTATTTGGGGATACTTGCCTGAAGTTCTCTCTTTTCCCTCTTATTACACCCTTTGCGTAACAATAATTGGCGGGGTCCTTGTTGGTCTATCACAAAAACATTTCGGTACATACCCACGCCTTATGCCTGAAGTAATGGCTGAATATAAAAAAACTGGTCGAATCGAATATCGCTTTGTCCATCGGGCTACTTTAACAGCGATTATTGTTTTAATTTTCGGTGCTAGTCTTGGTCCAGAAGCCGCACTAGTTGGAATTATAGGCGGACTGTGCACATGGGTAGGGGATCGCTTTAAATTTGCCTTAAAGGGTATGAATGAGCTAACCGAGATCGGAATTGGCGCTACTTTAAGTGTCATTTTTAACGCACCATTATTCGGTTATTTAGCACCAAATGAAAATGAGGGGGAAGAAATTGCTGCTTTTTCTAAAGGAAAAAAAGCGATTGTATACTTAGCTACTACTTTCGCAGGTTTTTCTGTTTATTTACTACTGAGTAAACTTGATAATCGTGGATCCTTTATTGTTGATTTCGGGGAAGGTGCACTTTCTTTCAATGAATGGATTGCATTTCTTCCACTTGCTAGTATCGGCGCTATAGTTGGTTTCTTTTATTTCAAGTTAGAATTCACATTAGAAAAGTTAATTCACCCTTTTAGAGAATACAAGCTGACACTCGGAATTATCGGTGGTATTTTATTAGGAATCGGGGGAACTTTTCTTCCGTACACATTATTTTCAGGGGAACATCAATTAAAAGAATTAGTTGTTGAATGGAGCCATTTATCTTTTTGGATACTACTTCTTTCAGGGATTTTAAAGTTGTGCATTACTGCCGTTTGTTTGAACACAGGGTGGCGAGGTGGACATATCTTCCCAATTATATTTTCTGGTTCAAGTATCGGATACGCTGTAGCATCTATTCTTCCTATAGATCCAGTAGCATCTGTTGCCATCGTAACGACAGCAATTTCAAGCTATGCGTTACGAAAGCCAATAGCTATAACATTACTATTACTTATGTTTTTCCCGCTTAATTTACTATTGCCCATGCTTGGTGCAGCTGCTATCGGGAATGCCTTTCCACTCCCAAAACATAACGAAAATAAAAATTAATAAAAATAGGCAGTGGGGACGAAAGCTCCACTGCCTATTTTTATTACACATGCTGCTTTAATAAAGCTTCTAACTCCTCAAAATTATGCACTTCATATGTCGGTATAATCCCACTATCATTTAATTTCCTTTCTGGATTAAACCAACAAGTATCAATTCCCGCTACATATCCACCTTTAATATCAGCGCTTAATGAATCCCCAATAATCAGCCCTTCTTCAGGTGCAAAGTTAGGAATCCGTTCAAAAACATAATCAAAATACTCTTTCATCGGTTTTTGAAAACCTGTATCTTCCGAAACAAAGACATCTTTAAATAATGAATGTAACCCTGCATTACGCAAACGTTTATCTTGCGTCTTAGAAACACCATTTGTCACTATATACAATTCATACTCCCCTTGAATTTGATTTATAAATTCAAACGCACCTTGCATGAGTTGATTTCCTTCTTCTAAGTAGTTACGATAATTATTTTCGAATAATATTCCATTTACTTCTTCTCCATACTCTTTAAACAACAGAGAGAATCGTGTATTTACAACTTCATTGCGTGATAGTTCACCTTTTTCAAAAGCATCCCAAAGACCTTTATTTATTTTTTTATAACGAGTCTCTATCTCGTCTGTTAAAGGGATTCCCTTCTCTTCAAAAAGTACCCGTAAAGCCACTTTTTCAGCCTTTTGGAAGTCTAGTAATGTATCATCTACATCAAATAACAATGTTTTATATTTTTTCATAAATTCATCACACTCTCTTTTCTACAAAAACAAATTTACATAAATCGTATCATTCCTTCTTGTAAAGATAATAGGAGATATCTCATACTATACATAGGGGTGAAAATATGAAAATCAGCAAAAATGAGGAAGAAATTTATCAATACATGCGAATCCATCAATTCCATACCCTATTTTCATTTCATGTCTTGCCATATGTAGAGCTGCATTCTTTTCAAACGAAAGAGATGATATGTAGCGAAGGAAATGCTCTTCCTTATCTCTATTACTTAATTTCTGGGAGAGCCAAAATATATATGAGTCATAAAAACGGGAAGGTTTCATTAATTAATTTTATTCAAGCACCATCTTTTATCGGAGAATTAGGATTAATAGGAGTAGAAAATATTACTAAGTCCGTTGAAGTACTAGAAGATTGTGTGTGTTTGGCACTTCCTCTTAAAGATTGTCAGCAACTTTTATTACAAGATGCAACGTTTTTACAGCACTTATGTAAATTTATTGGAGAAAAGACAATTACTCGCACTGAAAATTACGCAAAAAACTATAGTTATCCTTTTGAAAATCGATTAGCTGCTTTTATTTTATTAACAGAGCAAAATAATTGTTATATAGAAAAGCATACCGAGGCCTCGGAATATTTAAATGTCAGCTACCGTCATCTTTTATATGTATTAAATCAGTTTTGCCAACAAAATTATTTAAGAAAAGAAGGCCGAACATATTATATACAAGATCGAAATACATTAGAAAAGCTGGCTGATGAACTAAAAATATAAAAAAGCAGCATTAACGTTTACATGTTAATGCTGTTTTTTCGAGTGACGATTATAATTTTAATTAAAATTTACTTGCTACTTTAGCTGCTTCTTCAAGACCTGCAGCGATGATTTCTTCTGCTTTATCTGGGAATTGGTTATGTCCTTCAATAACTACTGTTTCCATGTTTGTTGCGCCGAAGAAGCCCATCATACTTGCTACATATTTAACAGCCATTTCTACCTCAGCTGCTGGACCTTCTGAATATACGCCGCCTCTTGCATTTAATAATGCAATCTTCTTATCTCCAATTAGGCCAACTGGACCCTCTGGCGTATATTTGAACGTTTTACCAGCACGGTTTAAATAATCAATATATGTGTGCAATACTGCTGGAATCGTTAAGTTCCATAATGGGAAGCCGAAAACAACTTTATCAGCTTCTAGGAATTGATTTAAATACTTATCAGCAACTGCTACTGCTTTTGCTTCTTCTTCTGTTAAATCAAATCCTTTACCTACCTTGAATGTACCATTAATCATGTCTACGCCTACGTATGGTAATTCTTCTTTATATAAATCAAGTTCTACTACTGTATCATTTGGGTGTGCTTCTTTATAGTTTGCTAAAAATGCCTCATATAATTTTACACTAACTGCTTGTTCCGCTGGACGGTTATTTGCTTTAACGAATAAAACTGTTGCCATTATTTATTCCTCCTAGTACTCACTCTTATGTTGTTATATGCTTTCAAAAAAGGTATCCCTTGTAATTGTTGTTTTGTTGCTTACAAACATATTTTATCTTTATATAAAGACAATTTCGTCCTCACATAGACGTATTTTTCCATAAAAAAAGTCCACCTTCTAAAGGCGAACTTGGTCTTACGACTTTCGTCTTATACAATTCCATTTTTAACTGCATATAATGCCGCTTGCGTACGATCAGATAAATTCAACTTACTCAAAATACTACTTACATGCGCCTTAACCGTCTTTTCTGTAATAACTAAAACAGATGCAATTTCCTTATTGCTCATCCCTTTCGCTAATAGCTGCAATACTTCATTTTCTCTCGCTGTTAGCACATCCACTTGAATAGAAGATTCTTCTTCCTTTTCTTCTACAGGTAATGTTTGAGAGAGAAGAGCATTTGCTATATCCGGATGTAATTGAATATTACCTTTATATGCGCTTCGAATAGCCTCAACAAGCTGATCTGGTTCTACATCTTTTAAAATATACCCACTTGCTCCAGCCCTTAATGCAGGTAACACATGCGCCTGATCAGAAAAGCTAGTTAATACAATTACTTTCACATTTGGATACTCTTTTTTTATATATGCCGTCGCCTCAACACCATCCATTTCAGGCATATATAAATCCATTAATATAACATCGGGATTTGTTTCTCCTACTTTCACTAACGCTTCTTTCCCATTATTCGCTTCTCCAACTAACTCTAAATCTTCCTGTGTACTTAAGAAAAATGCTAATCCTTTTAAAACGACTGTATGATCATCAACTAACAATACTTTTATTTTCACAAACTTCCCTCATTTTCACATCATAATGGTACATTTACTTTTACGCTCGTTCGTTTATTACTACTTACAATTTTAATTGTTCCACCAACTAATTCTACTCTTTCACGCATCGTAGTCATACCTAGTGATTTCTTTTCTTTTATATTCTTTTCCACAAAGCCCTTTCCTTGATCAACTATTTCTAATGATACATTTTTCTCATTCACTGTAAAATAAATCGTCGCTTCTTTTACACCTGCATGCTTACTTACATTGTTCAGTGCTTCTTGGCCTATGCGCCACAAAGCTTCTTCTACTACACGAGGTAAATCACGAACACCCGTAACTTGCTCCCTAATTTTCAGTCCCAAATTTTCACCGTACTGCTTTAGAGCTGGCAATAATCCTTTTTCTAATCCTGCCGGACGAAGCTGCCAAATTAATGTCCTCATTTCTTTCAAAGCTCCTTGCGCAAGTTCACGCATCTCATGCAAAGATTGATCTACCTTTTCATTTTTACCTTTTAAAACTGCCTCGGCGCCTTTTGTCATGAAGGTTAATGAAAATAATTTTTGCGAAACAGAATCATGTAAATCTCTTGCTAACCGATTTCTTTCTTCCATTCGTACAAGTTCACGGCGCTGCTCGTTTAACCTCAAATTCTCTATTATTAACGAAACATGGTTCGATAATGCTTGAATTACATCTATTGTATTAGCATCAAACTCTCCATTATTCAAACTAACACATAAAACACCAAATATATGGTTTTGAATATGTATTGGTGTAGCAATAACAGCTCGATTTAGATGTACATTATGTCCTATTTGATGTTTTATTAGAACTGGTTCATCTTGTTCTAACGCCTTCTTGGCCGCCTCTTTTACATCCTCTTGTAACTCTTCCTGAACGTAAGACGCTCGCAGAGATAATTCTTTTTCCTCCCTAATAAAAAGCGCTACTTGATTCCATTGAAATACTTCACCTACGTGATTTACCACCTTTTCAGGTAGTACATTAAACTTATGAATCATTTTTAAATCTTGAATGAAACGCTCTAATTTCACATAATAATGTGCTCTTCTCTTTTCATTTTCATATAATTTTGTTCGCTTTAAAGCCGTACCAATTTGGAAGGCAACCGATTGGAGTAATACTAATTCTTCTTCTGAAAAATGTGTTTTACCCGGACTTGCAACATTTAACACCCCAAATTTTTCTCCCCCAGCTTTTAAAGGAACCGTAGCATGATGAAGAATGCCCTCCGTATCCCCCCAATTATATTCAATTGCATTATTAATTCTTTTACATTCAATAATATTAACGGCTCTCTCCAATTTTCCATCTACAAAACCTCGTAAACACCAACATTCACCTTCGCACATCGGGCGTTTATTTTCATATGTAAGTGCCTCTGGTAATTGATAATCAATTAACTTCGTATACTTACCATTTTCATCCGCAAGAAAAATCCATCCTGTCGTTAAACCTGTTACACTTAGCAATTTCTCGAGGACAGCTTGCAATACATGATATGTATCATTTGATGTATTTAATGTTTCTGCAATTTCCTTTAATATAACTAATTCATTCGTACGATTATCTCGAAACATACTCAGTCTCCTGCATACAAGATTTTAAATAACTCTTAAAATAAATCATCTACTTTTCACTTTGTACTTATTCGTAACATTGATATAATGGTGAAAACATAGTTTTCATTATATCACTCGAGGGGGCTTTCATAATGACATTAAATAAAGCACTTACTATCGCTGGTTCTGACACAAGTGGCGGTGCTGGTATACAAGCAGATTTAAAAACATTCCAAGAACTGGGCGTATACGGAATGACATCTCTTACAACAATCGTAACGATGGATCCACATAACAGTTGGGCACATAACGTATTTCCAATCCCAGCTTCTACATTAAAACCACAATTAGAAACAACAATTGAAGGTGTTGGCGTAGACGCTTTAAAAACAGGTATGCTTGGATCAGTAGAAATTATTGAAATGGTTGCAGAAACAATCGAAAAGCACAATTTTAAAAATGTAGTAGTTGACCCTGTTATGGTATGTAAAGGTGCAGATGAAGCATTACACCCTGAAACAAACGATTGCTTACGTGACGTTCTTGTGCCAAAGGCATTAGTTGTAACGCCAAACTTATTTGAAGCTTACCAATTAAGTGGTGTGAAAATTAATTCTCTTGAGGACATGAAAGAAGCAGCGAAGAAAATCCACGCTTTAGGTGCCAAATACGTACTAATTAAAGGCGGAAGCAAACTTGGTACGGAAACTGCAATCGACGTCCTATATGATGGAGAAACATTCGAACTTCTAGAATCAGAAAAAATCGATACAACCAATACACACGGTGCAGGTTGTACATATTCTGCTGCAATTACAGCAGAACTTGCAAAAGGAAAACCTGTGAAAGAAGCAGTAAAAACTGCTAAAGAATTCATCACAGCTGCTATTCGTTACTCATTCAAAATTAACGAATACGTAGGTCCAACTCACCATGGTGCATATCGTAAATTCGTTGTATCAAAAGAACTTGTCTAATATATAAATAAAAACACTCACAAGGTTCATACATTGCCTCTGTGAGTGTTTTTTATAAGCTTTATGTCTTCCGGTCATCTTATCTTTAAGATGCAGAGCTGACCTTATTTCTACCATTTCGTTTCGAGTAGTATAACGCATCATCCGCCGCTTGAATAAATCGCTCTGATGCCCCTTCATACTCTGAAACCCCTACCGAAACTGTAATTTTTATTTTTGTTCCATCTAACAATTCAAATGAATGTTTTTCAACAGCTATACGAGTTTGTTCCCCAACATGAATTCCATAAGCCATTCCTTTCCTTGGTATCAAAAGCGCAAACTCCTCTCCACCCTTTCGAAAAACCAAATCCGGAAATGCTGACATTTCTCGCAAAATATGACCTACTTGTTTTAACACTTCGTCTCCCGCTGGGTGCCCATACGTATCATTTACATGCTTAAAATGGTCAATATCTATAAGTAGTAAACAAAGTGAATCGTTTTTCAAGTGTTTATTACTAATATGACGATTCATCTCTAAATCAAACTGTCTTACGTTTCCTAGACCTGTCAATGCATCTATCGTTGCGTATTGCTTCATCGTTTGAAATAGCTCATTGGATTGTAAAACATAATTTGCACTTATGAATGTTATGTAACCTGTAATAATACTAGAAATTAAATATAATCCCACTATGTGGATCTCTTTAATTAACCATATATATAACGCTGGGATTAGAATAGATAAAATATATGCGTGTAACCATACCCACTTTTCCCCTAAAGAAAGCTTCATACGCGAAATAAAGATACTCCCTATTCCTATCGCAATGATTGTATAAAAGGCCACTTGAGAAGCTAATGAATAATCCATAAACAACAGTCTAGTTACTAAAATCATAATAATTGTTATGGTACTCGCTATCGGCCCTCCAATAATAACAGCTAGAATAACAGCTAAGTAGCGTAAATCCAATAGGATGGTACCAACACGAACACCGAAATACATTAGTAATATACCTAGTATCCCAGTAAAAATGCCTACTACACATTTCTGCCCAAAAGAGAATCCTTCTTTTAACGGCTTATCTCTTAAAAGCTGACCTCCAACAAAAATAAAGGAAAGAATAATTGTTGTATTTACAAATAAGTCCCTTAACATAAAATGATCTCCTTACTTTTCTATCTATCCCTTTCCTTACTTTATTGTATACGAAATCCCTATAATTCCCAAAGTTTTTATTTATTTTTTGCTGTTCCACGTGAAACAGCAAAAAATAAAAAGGGCGAAAACTCGCCCTTTTCATTAACAACAGCGTGATATTTTTCCACCCTTTGCGTTAAATCTTGCTTCTTGTGCCTCAGCAAAAAATTGCTTTTGACATAAAACCTCTTCTTCAGGATGATGCTTTTTCATATGCTCCACATATACTTCATAACTTGGTACCCCAACGAGCAAACTAATAAAGCGCTTCCTTTCCCCCCATACTTGCCACAGCTTTTTAAGCATAGTTCCTCGACTCACTTTCATCTCTAGGAATATATGGTGCCTCTTTTAACGGCATTGGCTTATTTCTTAATACTTGTATCCAAATTCGAAGTGCTGAAATTAACACAGCGATTACAACTATCATAAAAATCCCACAAAGCGCTGCATCAATATAATCATTGAAAATAATTTGCTTCATTTGAGCGACATTTTTAGCTGGCGCTAGCACTTTTCCCTCATCTAATGCTCTCTGAAATACCTTTGCATGCGATAGAAATCCAATTTTAGGATTTTCATGAAATAGCTTTTGATACCCCGCCGTCATTGTTACAATCAGCAACCCGACAGTTGGAATAAGTGTTACCCAAACGTACGCCTTTTTTCCCATTTTGAACAAAATTGTCGTTCCAAGTAATAATGCAATACCTGCTAGCATTTGATTTGCAATACCGAAAAGTGGCCATAATGTATTAATTCCACCGAGCGGATCTATTACCCCTTGGTATAAGAAATATCCCCACCCTAATACACATAATGTTGTAGCGATTACATTTGCTAATGTAGAATCCGTTTTCCCAAATGGCTTATATACATGCCCTAAAATATCTTGAATCATAAATCGGCCGACACGCGTTCCGGCATCAATCGTTGTTAAAATAAATAGGGCTTCAAAGAGAATCGCAAAATGATACCAAAATGCCATCATGGCCGTTCCACCTATTACTTGTGAGAAAATATATGCCATACCTATCGCTAATGTTGGCGCACCACCTGTACGTGATAAAATCGTTTGCTCTCCAACATTTACAGCGAGATCTTTTAGTTCATTTGGTGTAATAGCAAATCCCCATGAGGAAATAACTTGAGCTGCCTGCGAGACATCTGTACCGATAAGTGCTGCGGGACTATTAATTGCAAAATACGTTCCCGGTGTTAATACACAAGCTGCAATCATCGCCATCGCTGCTACAAACGACTCCATTAACATTGCTCCATAACCGATTGGCTGTGCGTGTCCCTCTTGCTCAATCATCTTCGGCGTCGTACCTGATGAAACAAGAGCATGGAATCCAGACACTGCACCACAAGCAATAGTAATAAATAAGAAAGGGAATAGGTTTCCAGAGAACACAGGACCAGTTCCATCAATAAATTTCGAAACTGCTGGCATTTGTAAATCTGGTGCTACAATTAAGATACCGATTGCTAACCCTACAATTGTTCCGACTTTTAAAAATGTACTTAAATAATCACGTGGTGCTAAAAGCATCCAAACTGGTAATGCAGATGCAATAAATCCATATACAATAAGCATAATAGCAATTGTTTCACCACTAAATGTGAACATACTTGCAAGTGTTGGATTTTCTGCTACATACTGTCCTCCAACAAGAGATAAAATAAGTAGGATAATACCAATTACTGATCCTTCTCCAACACGACCAGGCCTAATATAGCGCATATAAACTCCCATTAAAATAGCGATAGGAATCGTTGCTGCTATCGTAAACATTCCCCAAGGACTTCCGATTAGTGCCTTTACTACGACCAACGCTAATACTGCTAATAAAATAATCATAATTCCTAAAATACCTATCATTGCAATTAGTCCTGTAACAGGTCCAATCTCATCTTTAATCATTTCTCCTAACGATTTACCATTACGTCTCATTGAAGCAAATAAAATAACAAAATCTTGGACAGCCCCCGCAACAACTACCCCAACAATAATCCAAATGGTCCCTGGTAAATATCCCATTTGTGCCGCTAAAATCGGTCCTACTAAAGGTCCCGCTCCAGCAATCGCTGCAAAGTGATGTCCAAACAATACCCACTTATTTGTTGGAACATAGTCTTTCCCATCATTTAATGTATGGGCTGGTGTTTGCCGATTATCATCTAAATTAAAAACCTTTCTCGCTATAAATCTACTATAAAAGCGATAAGCAACTGCATATACACATACGGCAGCTACTAAGAGCCATACAGCATTAATGGTTTCACCTTGTGATAAAGCTATTACCCCAAAAGCACCTGCTCCTACTGCTGTAATAACGCCCCAAAGTAAGATCGATTTCAATGTCTTCACATACAATTCCCCCAATACTATTTCTTAGTGGAGATTGTACTAAATTTTCTGAATATTTAACTTGAATCCTCCCTATCATGAAGGATTTTTAGTTTATCATGTTAAAATACTCTCATTATCTACTATAATTCAATGTTATTTCGAAGGCGTTTTACATAATTACGACTGACTGGAATCGGTTGCTCATCATACCTATCTAAATACAAATTATACGTGCCATTATAATAAGGTTTCAGTTCTTTTACATATGACATATTAATTAAATAGCTTTTATGTACACGTAAAAAATCATATGCATTTAGCTTATTTTCTAATTCCTGAAGTGTATATGTTGAAATATACTGATTATTCGTTGTGTAAATTGAAACAGTTTTATTTTCTTTATTTTTACTTACATATACGATATCTTCTGGAAGAATATATCGTATGCCCTCTTGACTTTCTATCGGTAGTTTTCGCAAATAACTCTTTGCTTTCTCGCCTTGTTCTTTACCTATTTTATATAAAAGAAATTGTAAATCTTCTTCACGAAATGGTCGCAATAAATAATAAAATGCTTGGAAACGAAAAGCTGTAATAGATTCTTCTATGTTTTCACCTACAAAAATAAATTTTGTATAGCAATTTATTTCTCGTAATAAACTTGCATATTCAAAACCAGTACCATCTAGTAATTTGGAACTTAAAAAAACAAAGTCTGGTATATGTTTTTTCATCATAAATAAAGATTCTGTTCCTGTCTTTGCTTCAAAACATTCTACATTTCTCATATTTTCAGTGAAATTTTCAGCTAACTCTCTTCTCTCTTCTGCCTCTTCCATAATCAGTAAAATTTTCATTTCTTCAACCACCTAATTCTTTGTCCATATGTCCTGTTGTATACATTCGCTTTTATAAGAAATAATCCCTTTTTCTTACTATACCATTATTTATCTAAAAAAACAGAAAAAAGGAAACCCCTTCGGTTTCCTCTCCCCCTTTATCCTACATTAACTGCCTAGAAAGAGCCGAGTAGTGTAGGGTAATAAACGATCAGGCATACATTTAAAATTTCACTTTATACTAATTCTCGTTGCTTCGTTTCTTGTCCAAGTATTACTACAGCGAATACACCAATTAAGATTGATCCGCAGAAAATCGTAAATATTAATGATAGTGAAGCTTCTGAGGCAACTAAATACCCCACTAATAATGGTCCAAGAATACCACCAATACGCCCAAACGCTGCTGCCATTCCTGCACCTGTACCACGAATAACGGTTGGATACTGCTCAGGTGTATAGGCGTATAATGCTCCCCAAGCACCTAAGTTAAAGAAGGATAGTAACATACCTGCCACGATTAATACTGTTAATGAATCCGCAACCCCAAACAAATAAGCACTGCAAGCTGTCCCAATTAAATACGTAACCAAAACAAATTTACGACCGAGACGTTCAATAAACCAAGCAGCGGTGAAATACCCTGGAAGTTGAGCTAACGTCATAATAAGTACGTATTGGAAACTTTTTATTAAACTAAATCCTTTTAGCACCATTACACTCGGTAACCAAAGGAACATTCCATAATAGGAAAAGACAACACAAAACCATAGAATCCATAGCATAATTGTTGCTTTACGATATTCCCCAGACCAAACTGATTTTATATTTTCAATAACAGATGGTCTTTTTTTCACTTTTTGGAACCTTGGGGAATCCGGTAAATTCCATCTTAAATATAAAGCATATAGTGCTGGAACTGCACTCAATACCATCGCAACTTCCCAACCATATTTCGGAATAACAAAATACGAGATAAGAGCTGCAATTAGCCATCCACCTGCCCAAAAACTTTCTAATAACACAACAATTTTCCCACGCTCATGTGCTTCAACACTCTCTGATACTAGTGTAGAGGCAACCGGAAGCTCTCCGCCAAGCCCCATACCAATTACAAAGCGTAAAACGAGAAACATCGCAAGTGTCGTCGTTAACGCAGTTAAACCACTACCGATAGAAAATAATAATAATGTAATAATAAAGACTGATTTTCGCCCTATTTTATCTGATAGTATCCCAAAAATAAGCGCTCCTACTGCCATACCGATTGAGTTAATACTGCCTATCCAGCCCATTTCTTGCGTACTTAATCCCCAATCCTTTTGCAAGGCTACCATTACAAATGAAAGCATTCCAACATCCATTGCATCAAATAGCCATCCAAGCCCAGCTATACCAAGTAGTTTGCGCTTCGAAATTTCTTTTACCTTGCCCACTAGAAGTCCTCCTCACACAGGTGTCTTTACACATCATTTTACATGTGTGAATTGTATAAGTAAAATACTTTTGTGTAAAAAATTCTCCTTCATCATTCCCAAAAAGTAAAACGTCTATCCCGATTGGTGAGAGCTAATAATCAGTGGGGATGCCTCACTAATTAAAGTTTCAATTTATTAAAAATGAACAAATAAAAAAAGCAGCGATATTTCGCTACTTTTTCGAACGCATTACTTCTTTTAAAAATTCCGCTAATACTAACTGACGACGCCAGCGTGTTGGATTACTGCATAATCTATAAAACCACTCTAAATGAATCGCTTGAATCCATTTTGGTGCACGTTTTACCTCTCCAGCCCATACGTCTAAACTTCCACCCACTCCAACAGCCATTTTCGTTTCTAAACGATGCTTATTGTTTTGGATAAAGTTCTCTTGTTTCGGGAAACCAAGTGCAACAAGTAATAAATCTGGTTTTGCTTCTTGAATGCGAGAAATAATATTCTCTTCGTCTTCTTGTTTAAAATAACCATCTTGTATACCGGCGATGGATACAGCTGAATATGTCTTTGTTAAATGATCTGCTGCAGCTTGTACAACATGCGGCTTTGCACCTAATAAGAAAACAGATACCGGCTTACTATCTTCAGATAACTTCGCAAGTAAATTACACATTAGATCAAAACCTGCTACACGTTCTTTTAAAGGTGTACCAAGCATCCCGCTTGCCTTTACAACCCCAATACCATCAGGTGTAATTAAATCTGTATTCAATAATGTTTGATAGAACTTTTCATCCTTTTTTGCGCACATAACAATTTCAGGGTTTGCTGTTACTACCTGAAACGTATGAGTTCGCTCCGCTTCTAGTTGTTCTTTTAAATATTGGACCGTTTCATCCATTGTCATTGTAGAAAAAGGAACGCCTAGAATATCAACTGTTTGTACTGCCATAGTTAACTATCCTCTCTATCATTACAAGTTTTTCGCTATTAATTGCTTATATGTTTCCTTTGTATCTTCATATAGTTTTTGAAGTGAGAAGTTCATAGTAGCATGCTCATAAATATGTTTACCCATTGCTGCTAACTCTCCAGTTTTCCACTTATCATATGCTTCTTCTAAAGCTAATGCTAATGCCTTTCCATCACCTGTTGGCACAATCCATCCGTAAGTTTCATCTACGATTAATGGTTCAATTTCTCCAGCCCTAGTCACAATTGATGGTACGCGTTGATTTGCCGCTTCTAATAAAACTAATGGGAACCCTTCACTATGGGAAGTTAATAAATTTACATGTGACGACGCAAATAATTGTTTTACATCTTGACGATGTCCTAAAAACTCTACTTTATCGTTAATCCCTTTTTCAGTAGCTAATGACTTTAGATTTTCTTCTAATGGGCCATCGCCAACTAATAATACTTTAATTTTCTCTAATTTTGTTTGTTGTAACGCATCGAATAAAACTTCATGTCCTTTGACAGGATGTAATCGTGCTACTTGGATTGCTGTAAATACATCTTCATCAATATTGAACATTTCTTTTTTATTATAGCCTTCTGCTTTTTCCTTATCGTATTCAATTCCATTATAAATAACATACATCTTTTCATTTGAAATACCTAATGCTGCCAGGCTTTTTTTTAATCTATTTGTTACAACGAAAAATAAGTCTATATTTTTTAAGGCTTTCAAATTTAATTTCGTAAAAATCCAACCTTTTAAGCCCTGTTTAGTAAAGTCTTGAAATGGATCACTATGAATAGTCGTTACCCATTTTGCCTTTATTCTCTTTTTCATTAAAGAAACATAGAAATTAGCCCTAGGGCCATGTGTATGAACTACATCAAATTTTTCTTTATTAATAAATTCACTTATATTCTTTAAAATGGATAAATCATAGCGCGATTTTTGTGAAAACACATGGACTTTTATCCCTAACTCCCTTGCTTCCTTCGCAACAATTCCATCTTCAAATACTGCTAATTCTACTTCACCAGTTGGAAACTGATCGAGAAGTGAAATAATATGTGTTTTCCCTCCCCCATCTTCTGCTCCTGCATTCATATGCAATATTCTCATATTTTTTCCTCCTTTAAATCCTCGCTACGTTTCCATCTATTTTTATTTTACTGTACTAAAAAATAAAAGCTAACAAAAGTTAGCTTTTATTTTTATCATTCAATTTCTAGGTCTACTATTAGATAAGCTAACACCACTACAAAGTAAATCCCAACTCCTGGTGCTGTTAAAATATGTCCTGCAATATAAGCAATACCTAACGCTAACAATAAGCTTGCTGAAATCATTCCATATTTTATATTGAATATGTCCTTAAATCTCGTAGCAAATGCTAGTAAAATTCTTAGCCCGTAATAAATAAATGGAATCATTAGTAATACAAAGCCAATAATCCCGAAATCATAAAACCAATCATGGAAGTCCATTTCAATTAGTTTTGGATCTGGCTGCTTTTGTTCATTGTATTTAAAGTTACCTGCATAACCCATTCCTAATAACTTTTGTGACATTGGCGCTTCTTTAAAGAACTGCTTATGTCTTTCTTCATATACTTGACGTCCACTGAAAATAAGATTTTCTTGATTTTCTTTCTTTTGCTCTTTCTCAAGCTCTTTCTTAACTTCCTCTTCTATCTTCGCCTTTTCTTCTGGCTTTTCAACTTTATGATGATTTTCTTCTTTTGCTTTAAGTTCTTGCTCTTTTTTCAGCTTCTCTTTAATTTCTTTTTCTTTTTGACCTTGCTGTGCCACATTTTGCTCTGATAAATAATTATTGTGAATACCCATATTTTGTGCTAATGGTGTTTGTTTAAACGTCCCAACTACACCAGCTAATAGGACCATAGCAATTACTGCATTAAGCGCAAGGGATTTTTTGTTCGGATTTTTTCTATCAAATAATAATTGTAGTACAATGATTCCGATTGCTGCCCCTAACGTAGCACCAATTGAGCCCATTCCAACTTTTGTACCGACTTGAATTAGCGAATAAATCATTAAAAGTGATGGAATCCAATATAAAATGTGTTTCCAGCTCTTTGTTTTTTGAATAGAATATAGTACCACAATAGGGAAAATAATAGCTAAGATTGAACCTAGTTCATTCCCTGCATAGAACCAACCTCGAGAACCAACCTTCATCCATTCATAACTACCAAAGTCAGTAGATGTTGAAATAGAAATAACCATAATTGCGTTAATGATTAATGTAGAATATACAATACTATTTCGAACCTTATCACTAATATTAACTGTCTTTTTCAATGATTTTAAAGCTAAAATGTATGATCCCAGCATGATATATATATATAATGCTTTCGCAACGAATTTAACCTCTTCACCAAGTACAATAGGATTTTTAACTAGTTTGTTATTAATAAACCCTATCCCTAAAACTCCGGCTAATAATATAAGATAAATTAAAAACTTTCTATTTTCCTTCTCTTTTGCCTGAATTAAAATGTAAATACCACCAACAGCCATAATAAGGAATCTTACTAAAATTCCAACGGTAGCATTTGACTTTAATAAAGTTATGCTAAGAGACGTTAATAAATCTAAAACAGGCTGTAAAATAATAAAAAAGAGCAAAAAATGCTCAAATCTAACCCTAGCTTGATTTGCTAACATTCCAAGACCTCCATACAAAATCTTAACATTATCTTTTAATCATAATTTTTTATCATTCAAACACACCTAGCAATTATAACATAACTCATATTCAAATCGAGAACTATTTTTCCAGCTAAAACTAGCCAGGACAAGTATTAATAAGTAATAAAAATCATCGCCCTTTAGCTATACTCCCCTATTTTTACAAAATCTATCTAACAACCATCCCCTTATTTTTGTCAGTATATACATATTTTTTTATCATTTTATACAAATATAAATATCTCACCTCTAATTGTAATATTTTACCAAATTAACAACATCAAAAAATGTAAAATTAATCTTTTCATATCTTTTTCAGATTACTTTATGGTTATTTTCCAAACATTTTCAAACGCTTTCTTTATGAATTTTATCCGTTTTTCTACATGTAGCGAAAAGTAATTGTTATTTCCAATACTTTAGTGTATATTTTTTCTCTGGAACATCTTTAAGAGGAAGGGATTAAGGCCATGTTATTAATCGATATATTTACGTTTCTTGGCATTATCGCCGCTGCCATTTCTGGTACATTAGTTGGTTTAAAAAAAGATTTAGATTTATTTGGTGTCCTTTGTTTAGCTGTAGCCACTGCGCTCGGCGGCGGTATTATTCGTGATATCATGATTGGTAACCTGCCCCCTGTCGCATTTGTAAAACCCATTTACTTTTTCGTAAGTGTATTATCAGCATTATTTACTTGTATGTTTTTTGAGCGTATCAATAAACTTCAAGTCGTTATTATGCTTTCTGATGCTGTTGGCTTAGGCGTTTTTACAGCTATTGGTGCAAATGCGGCAATGTCACATCATGTTGACGCCTCATTTCTAGTTGTTTCAATGGGAGTCATTACAGGTATTGGAGGCGGTATTTTGCGTGACATTTGTGCTCAAGATATCCCTTACGTATTCCGAAAAGAGATTTACGCAATCGCTTCTATCTTAGGAGCAATTAGCTTCCTAATTACACACGCTATGGGGGCGCACGTATTAGCTTTCTATGTTTGTTTATTAGTAACATTCGTTATTCGTGTCGTCACTGTAATATATAATGTGCATTTCCCTGTCTTCTTTAAAACACATGCTAAAATTAATAAAGGCCATTAAGAGAATTCTAGATAGAATTCTCTTAATTTATATACTATTCAACGAACTAATATAGAGTAATTATATATAAGCATATATAATTACTCTATATTAGTTTTAAAATTGAAAACGTTTTATATACAGGGGGAAGAATGATGCTTGGGGTTTTCAAAAAAAATATTAATAAAACAAATGCCAGTATAATCGAATTAAGTAAGAACCAACAAATAACTTTTAATGTACCTACTAATTCTGAATTAAAAATTCAAATGGATATGCTACATATTTCAAAAGAAGATTTACAAGTTGTAAAAGTGCTACAGCCTTTTATTTATGCAGAAATTGATTGGATTACTGAAAAATTCTATGCCAACATTACAAAACAACCTAATTTAATTACTATTATTGAGCGTTACAGCTCTATTCCAAAACTAAAACAAACTTTAAAAACACATATTAAAGAATTATTCAGCGGCAATATGCATGAAGATTTTATTGAACAGCGTGTTAGGATTGCCAAAAGGCATGTACAAATTGGTTTACATCGAAAATGGTATACTGCTGCTTATCAAGAATTATTCCGCTCTATCATGAAGATTTTGCAAACAAAAATAACGACAATCGATGATTTTTCATATTCTATAAATGTTATAAATAAATTATTCACTCTTGAACAAGAACTTGTTCTTGCAGCTTATGAATCTGAATATGAAAGAATGCAAAAAGAGCATGAGAAAGAAAAAGAATTAACTGCTATGACAATTACGCATATCGCAACAGAACTAGCTGCTGTATCTGAAAAAACAAGCTCTTCTATTCAAAAACTAACCGCCAAATCTGAAACTATTGTAGAGATTGCTAAAACAGGTACATCATTAGCTACAACATCTGAAGAAAAAGCGAATAAAGGGAAAGAACAATTAAACCAGCAAAACAAACGAATGGGATCTATTCAAATGAATATGGAAACGATTATTACAGATACTCATGAACTTCTCAATATTTCTAACAAAATTAATGAAATCATAGATATTGTTAAATCGATTGCGGAGCAAACAAATTTACTCGCACTAAATGCTGCTATTGAGTCGGCACGTGCTGGAGAATTTGGGAAAGGGTTTTCTGTTGTTGCTGGCGAAATCCGAAAATTATCAGAGCAAACGAAAGAATCTATATTTAACGTTACAAAGCTCGTCGAAAAAACAAATGAACAAATTACTCGTGTCTCGTCTTCTGTGAAACAAATTAGCTCTCTCGTATCGGAAGGAACAGATAGTATGTCGGCAACAGATCGATACTTCCAAGAAATCGTAAAAGATATGTCTAACTCAAAAGAACAGAATAAGAAAATTGAACACGAACTACAAGCTATTTCACAAGTAATGAAAGGAATTCAAGATGATTCCTCACAAATGGCTCTAACAGCCGATAATTTGCAACTAGAACTAAATCGATAAGATGAAATTTAGTAGTCAAGCATACTTTTCATCTGTACTAACTACTAAATTTCATCTTCCATCAAAAAAAAGAATCCAGAATGGATTCTTTTTATTTTCTGAAAAATATTTTTTGACAATACACATAACTCATATAAACACCAAAGCTCTGCAAAATAAACAATGCTGGCATAATTACATTGTAATAGGCCATATCTACTTGGAAGAGCTTTAACAATACGTATCCACTAATTAAAAATAAGAACAACATATATCCCTCATTTTGTTGTTTCTTAATAAGGAAGTGTAATAGAGCTATAGTCATAAACAATGTTACGGCTATATATATCAGTTTTTCATATTTGAAAAGAATAGAATTTATCCCCTCATCTGAAAACTGATTTATCATCGGTTCTAAAAGTTTAAATCTTTCTCCCTCAATCTCTTTTAACTTTTGATCAATATGCTCTGTTACACTTTGATTTTTCGATATTTTTTCTTCATGTTGCGTTTTTCCAATTAAAACAGATTGAACATACGTCTCATTCGCAATCGTATATTGTGACATTCCCATTGTCTTAATTCCATAATTCACACCAAAATGGGCACTATAAAATAGAATAAGTATCCCTATCATCTTTAGTAACACCTTTTGTTTCGTTGCTGATTGAAATACTTCGATTAATAATACATATACCGTGATAAAAATAGGAAGAAATAATCCCATTGGGAAAATCATATTACTAAATGCAAATAAAATCGCTGAAAATACCCACATATAAGGATGATCTAATCCTTTATATAAAAGTATGTAACAAGCAAAATAAAATAAAAATATTGCAAGTGACTCAGGAGTTAATACGGAACTCATGAATATATTTGGAATATACAGAGCATAAAAGATAGAAGCAATACGACCGCATTCTTCTCCAAAAACCATTGCTGCAATACGATAAATAAAAAATGCGGTTCCTGCGCAAAATAACACATTAAATAGTTGTAAAGCGAATAATGTATCACCAAATATACGAATAATTACTGACTCATATATAATAAAAGGCAAATGAGTTACAGTCTCTATATTATTACCAATTGCAATCTGCTTTGCAGACTCATACATCACTTTCAGATCACCAATTATTGGAGCGTCTACAAATAACAGCATACTAAGTCTCACAACTATAGATATACTTATAAGAAAAATAAGAAATTGTTTATCTGTAAAACGATATTGTAGAATTGATGCCACTAACAAAATGAGTATGATAAAAATTGCTAATATGATTGTTACACTTGTTGTACTTCCTCCAAAAAATTGCTTACTTTTCTCAAATGCTGCCCAACAACTATAAACAAAAAATGCGAGCATCGCACCGATTGTAATTTTATTAAAGAAAGATGAAAAATTTGTTTGTATATGATTCATATGTCCATTGCACCTCTATTTCCATTCATAACAAAACGATTCTATCATGAATGAGTACACGGCTGATAGAGAATTTCTATGACAAATACATAGTCATTACTTTTTACTTGCAATGTAAGCGAATCCTCTTTTACACTACATTTTAGATAAAATAAATTTTCTTTCAGTTACATGAATACAAATACAGAAGTTTAAATAATCCTCTTTTGGAATACACTTTACTTCATTAAATATCTAATATGAGTAATCCGCTTACACATATTATTCTGATTGAAAACAGACTATAGGGGCTGAATATATGGAAAAGAAATTCATGCGAGAATCTAAAGCAATTAAGACAACACGTGTTTTTCCTAACGATTTAAATAATCACCAAACACTTTTTGGAGGGAAATTATTAGCAGAAATTGATAGTATTGCTTCGATTGCGGCTGCAAGACATAGTCGTAAACATTGCGTAACAGCATCTATTGATTCAGTTGATTTTTTAACTCCAATTCACCAGGCTGATTCTGTTTGTTATGAAGCATTTGTATGTTATACAGGGAAATCTTCAATGGAAGTTTTCGTAAAAGTAATCGCAGAAAATTTATTAGCAGGCGAGCGTAGAATTGCTGCTACTTGCTTCATTACATTTGTAGCAATAAAAGATGGAAAACCTTCGTCGGTACCACAAGTACTACCTGAAACTGAGGAAGAACATTGGTTACACACAACCGGTTTAGAACGCGCGGAAAACCGAAAAAAGGGACGTTTAAAAAGTAAAGAGATGGCTGAAGTTTTAACTTTAAGTAAACCTTGGAATATTTAACATAATCTTCTCATCATACATGCACAGGTCCTTCCTTGCATGTATTTTTTATTATAAAAAATACTATCGCTTGCTTCATCAATGTGGAATGGATATCGCTTCATTAAAAGATATATAAGTAATGGTATTGGATATAAAGCAACTTGTAGGCGTAAATACAATGCTAAAAAGTAGAAAATGTTTCGTTTTATGAGTATCAGCTAATTTTAAACTCCAATATAATAATCCCAATGAAAAGAATAGAAGCTGTCCTTCTGTTAAAGTTAAATTTTCCAAAACAATCTCTGGAGGATACACGGCTAATAAGAAAGTACCTATTAATCCTGCAGCGGGATTCAATAAATAAGTACCAATCTTATAAGTTAGTAAAATAATAAGTACCCCTAATAGGATAATAATTAATTTAGCTACAAAAAGGCCTTTATTGCCATTTACAAAAAAAGTAAAATACAGTAACTAAAAACACTGGAAAACCTGGCATAATATGAATAGGTGGTTTATCCATCTCATGATATATCAACATTCCTGTTTCCAATAAAATAGTTGCCGTTTTTTGATGACCTATATCATCGCTAGCTAGAGTCCAATCTGCACCATGTGTTTGTAAAGTTGCAAAACGAAGCGCAAATCGCCTTAACATTTCATACTTTCCCTTAAAATACATAATTTCCAAATTGCATTTCTATATTTTTACAAGAAAATATATTCTATAATGAATACTTTTATACAAAGTACAATAATAGAAAGTTGATTTACAAAGTTTATATGCGTTAAACTGATACAGATGTTCTTGTAATCTTCTTCCTTTCAAAAGGCTTGTATATATGGTGCAAGACATAAAAAATTTGAGGAGATAAAAATTCTATGATGGAACAAAAACAACTTGTTTCTGTTGTCATACCTCTGTATAACACAGAAAAATATATTGAAGAAACAATGCAGTCAATACTGGATCAAACATATAAAAACATTGAAATTGTAATTGTAGATGATGGAAGTAAAGATCAATCACCTTCTATCGTAAAAAATCTTGCAGAAAAATATCCGGGGCAAGTAAAATACGTTCACCAAAAAAACCAAGGCGTTTCAGTAGCTCGTAATACAGGGATTGAAAATGCTAGCGGGGAATACGTCGCTTTCCTTGATAGTGATGACTTATGGCATCCAACTAAAATTGAGAAACAAATCGAGAGTATGCATAAAAACAACATGGATGCGTGCTATTGTGGTTATATGAATTTCTACGAAGAAACAGGCGAAAAGGTTGAGCATACAACAAACTTTATTAAAGGTGATATGGCAAAAGCATTCTTAACACACCAAGTTGTTGCTCAAACAAGTACTTGGATTTTCAAACGCTCTATCGCAATGAATCATAATATCCGTTTTACACCAGGATGTAGCTGGGGAGAAGACTTGGAGTTTTTATTTAAACTAATGAGTGTGACAAATGTATGCTATGTCGATGAATATTTAACATATTATAGAATCTTATCCGAAGGAAATCTTTCTTCTAAATATAAAGATTACGAATTAAAAACAACTAAAGAACTAGAAGTATTCAATCGTATGAAAGACTGGGTACATAATAAATCTCAAGACTTCATTACGAAAGACCCTCAGTCACTTATTGAGATTCTTGAGACTTATTTATTCCCTTATACGGTTATCAATAATGCTTGTATATACATTAAGGAAAACTCTCAATTAAATAATACCCAAGTCCAATTAATCAAAAAAGATATAAAGAAATATTGCCGTAAAATCTATTCAAAAAACGGAAAGCGTAGTAAAAAACTATATGCAATGCTTTGGTTTGTGCGAATTAAATTTCTGTTTTCTTAAACTGAAAATATAGTACTCATCTCTCTTTCCGTAAACAAATCAAATTTACAAATAGGACAAACGAAAAAGGTCCTAAAGAATAGAAAGGTTTTTTCTCATGAAAACAAATAAGATTCTTAAAAATGCCTCCTACCTATTTGTAGGAAATATTACTGTTCGATTTGTACTTGCTATCGCGACGATTCTCTTCGCAAGATACGTTTCTCCTGGTGAGTATGGGATGTTTACAACTGCATTAGCAGTTTCCGCTGTTATTTGTTATTTCACAGATGCAGGTTTGACACATACGTTTATGCGTGAAGGAACGAGAAAGGATGCAAATATTAGTGTACTAATCAGTAGTTATTTACGCATTCGTTTCGTATTAGCTGTCGTAATTTCTGTACTCTTCGCTATTTTTGCTCAGTTCTTCTATACTGATGCCTACTTACGCGCCATGGTATATTGGGTTGTACTACCAACAATGTTTGGAGCAACTTTACAAGGCGTTGGAATGGCTTATTTCCAAGTAACAGAACGTATGCAATTTACAGCGATTATTTCTGTACTACAAGGTATAACAGCCGCAGCTGCGCTTCTACTAGGAATGTCGTTGAAATGGTCACTTATGACGGTCGCTGCTATGTATGGGATATCTAGTCTTGTAACAGGAGTCATCGCCTTCATAATGGTACTCCGCCATACGACAGTTCATAAGGGCTGGGACAAAGGGATTTTAGATCAACTGCTGATTTTCACAATCAATGGCATTATTATTATGCTTTTACCACAGTTAGGCCCTATTATATTAGAAAAAGTTTCGACGTATGAGCAAGTTGGATTCTTTGGAGCTGCATCGAAAATACCTGCAGTCCTTTATCAAATACCTGGTGTAATTGCAGCAGCCTTCTATCCAAAATTATTTACTTTTGGAAATGAAAAGAATATTGATGAACATAGAAAACTATCTCAGTTTGAATTAAAACTAATGTCTTTCTTAGGGATGGGAATCTCCATTCCATTTATCGCTGATCCAAGTTTTTGGATTGTTACTTTATTAGGCGAAGAGTATGCGCCAGCTGGTGATGCTCTTGCCATTTTAGCCTTTATGGTCATTTTACAATCTATTAACTATCCACTTGCTGATAATTTAACGACCATTGGTCAACAATGGAAACGTGCAACAACAATGGGAATCGGACTAGCTACTGCCATTATAAGTTACATCGTCTTAGGTAGTCAGTTCGGAATGATGGGAGCCGCTATTGCCGCTATCCTTACCGAGATTACGTTATTGATCGGATTCACTCTATTTGTTCGTAAAGGCTTCTCGTTACTATTTAAAGGGATTATATTCAATACCTTAGCCTTTATATTAAGCTATATTCTATACCGTACAATATTAATTACCTTACCGCCACTAGTTGCTTTAACAATTACTGGTATATTATACGGGATTATCGGTCTTGCAATCGATCCACAAATACGAGGATTGATTTTAGGATTTATAAATAAAAAGCTGGCTCGAAAATAAATAAAAATAAAAACTTCAAATTAAATTTGAAGTTTTTATTTTTATCTTCTTCACTTAGAAAATGGCCTTTTTTCAATCTATATCTTAAATTGACTTGCCTTTCTGGAATGATTATACTTGGAAACGAACAGCACTAGATGTAAAACACCTATTATTAAGGTAATTCATAGTTAATTCTTCATGTAAATATTAACTACAAACACCCTAAATTTACTATAAATTACACAAATAAACACTTTATTAATACTATTAAAAATCGCCGATTCATACATAGTTTTTCTTCATCCTAAAAAGATAACTAGAGATGAAGAATGTGGCAATTGCATTTAAGGAGGCTTATTTATTTAATGACTTCAGAAGTAAATAAAAGAACATTTTTCACTAAAAGCACACTTATTATTATTCCATTATTAATAATATGTGCATTTGCTTTTCATTACTTTTTCCTAAAATCAGACAGTGTATTTTCTAGTACGGGAGATGCATTATCACAATTCAGTTTCTTTACATTCCTTTTACAACACGCATTTAAAGATGGAAATTTATTTTGGTCTTGGGATTATGGCTTAGGTGGAGATTTATTCGGAGAATTTAGTTATTACTATAGTACAGCACCATTTTTCTGGCTTACGCTTCTACTTCCTAAACTAAATTTTGATCAAATCTTTGAGCTGAAACTATATATGAGTGTTTTAAAAAGTACATTAGCTATGTTATTCATGTATGGTTCTTTACGTTATCACAATAAAACTATTTTTTCTTCTTTCATTTCTGCCATTATATATGGAGGATGTATAACTTTCATTCGCCATTCTTTATTATGGGATTTCATGGCAGATGCTATAGTGTTTTTACCTTTAGTAATATGGGGATTAGATAAATATATTTTAGAGCGAAAAAAAGGATTATTCCTGTTTGCAACAGCACTTATGCTTGCATCAAATTTCTATTTCGCTTTCATTACTAGTATTTTTATCTATATTTATGCCTTTTTCCAATATTTCGCTACACAGCAGAACAAAACAATTAAAACATTTATAATTTATTATATTAGAATTTCTTTTCTATATGCTTTATCACTAGGTTTATCTGCTGTTTGCTTTATACCATCTGTAAATGGTGTATTTAGTTCCGATCGACTCGCTACAAAATTTACTATACCGTTATTTTTTGAAGATACGTTTTATAAAAACTTAATGGAAAGTATCTTTTTCATTAATAATACAGAGGAGTATCAGCTTGCATTCCCTGTTTTCATCCTCTTCCTTATTACTAGCGCGCTTCTAATACGCAATAAACTTGTCACAAATAAATTACTCTTTACTGGGTTTATGTTAGTGCTATATATGCTTCCATATACGTATTCCGTATTTAATGGCTTTTCTGCCATGCAACACAGATGGTTTTACTTATTTGCATTTGTGGTTGCGCAAACTGTTGCCTACATTTTAGATTGGATGCTACTCCACAAAAAGAAGGTCAATTATTTAATAGGTCCTTTACTAGCAACAGCATTATTTATTTACGCATTCTATAGAAAAGTAAATATAAACGCACAGCCACTACAAACGATTGATAACATTTTAATTTGCATTACTGTATTATCTATTATTACCATATTACTATGGCGCTATTTATCAAAAGTAGCCTTACAATGTTTCATTGTATTAAATGTACTCGTCAATGTAATATTTATTAATTACTTCTATTCAGATTTTGCTCTTAGTAAACACTTTAATCAAGCAGGCGTGACAAAAGAATCATTACACGGGCCAGGTCTTGATAATAAGGATGAAATTGACGCAATTCGTTATATACAAAATCAAGATAAAGATTTTTATCGAATTATCAATCCAAACAATAATTATAAAAATACGCCGATGTTGCAAGGTTATCATGGTACAAGTACTTATCAAAGCTTAGTCAATTATCATATTCATGACTTTATGAAGAATAAGTACAATGTTTTCCAAGGATATGATAGCCCATCTATGTTCTTCCAGTTAGATAAACGATTATTCCTTGAGAACATGCTAGGGGTAAAATATTATGTACTAAGTGAAGGTGCTAATAAAACCGAAATTCCTTATGGCTATACGCATTTACAACAAGTAGGTCCTTACAACATTTATAAAAATGAATTTGCACTACCATTAGGCTATGTATACGAAGCTGGAATAAGTGATGAAGACTTTTCAAAACTTAATTTTGCCGAGAAAGATCAACTTTTATTAGATGCTGTAGTTGTAAATGATGTTGGAAGTCTCCCACTAAAACAATTTAATACAAAACAGCTAGATTCAAAACAAATTAAGATTAATCCAAATAAAATGAAGTGGGAAAATATAGAGAAAGAGAAAGATATACTCACTGTTCATGAAAATGGGCGTATAATAGTACCTATTGATAATAACGATATGTTAGGTGATCTTCTTGTTGAAATTAAAATTAGAAATATAAACAAGGAATCATTTGGGGTTACCGTGAATGACAAATCTATGATAAAAGGTAATGAAGATGGAGCTTATGCTTATCCGTTAGAAAGATTTGTTTACAACTTAGGAAAAGATGCAAAGCCAACCGAGCTAATCATTTCTATTCCTACTCCTGGTCAATATGAGTTGAAAGATTTACAAATCAACAGTACTAACTATCAGACTGTCCCGAAAAAAGTAAATACTTTAAAAGAAAATAGCCTACAAAACATTTACTATGAAGGTAACTCCTTAAAAGGTGATATTAATTCCACTAAAGATGGATTACTATATTTATCGGTACCATATAGTAAAGGATGGTCAATAAAAGTTGACGGTAAAGAAACCGAATTTACGAAGGCTAATTCCGCCTTTATTGGCGTTCCTATTTCCAAAGGGCAACATGTAGTTGAAATGAAATACGTCACACCTTATTTCAAAATGGGTCTCGTTATTTCTATCATTTCATTTATCATTTGCATCTCGCTTCTAGTTCTTGGAGATACGAAAAGATATTCAAAATTAAAAAGTCGTTTTAAAAAAAGGTATTAAAATGAAGTGAAGTAAAAGTTGAAGATGATTGCTTAACTTTTACTTCATGCCCACTTTAAAATTACACCTAAGGAGGTCCTAACATGACCCTTTCAATAGTAGTACCATGCTACAATGAAGAAAAGGTGCTTCGTGCCTTTTATTCAGAGACTTCTCTTGAAATTCATAAATTAACTACCGATTATGAATTTGTTTTTGTTAATGATGGTAGTAAAGATGATACATTAAATATTTTACGTGATTTAGCTAGTGCAGATTCATCGGTACACTATATATCATTTAGTCGAAACTTCGGAAAAGAAGCTGCAATGTTAGCTGGTTTAAAATATGCTACAGGCGATGCAATTGTTATTATGGATGCCGACTTACAACACCCTCCTACGTTAATAAAAGAACTGTTAGAAGGATATAACGAAGGCTACGACCAAGTCATTGCAAAAAGAACAAGAACTGGTGATTCACCTGTTCGCTCTTTCGTCTCTCGTCTTTACTATAAGGTGATGAATAAGTTTGTAGATATTGAATTAGTAGATGGTATTGGTGACTTTAGACTTTTAAGTCGAAGAGCAGTGGATTCTTTAGTGTCTTTAAGTGAATACAACCGATTTTCAAAGGGTTTATTCTCTTGGATTGGTTATAACGAATTAATCATTGAATATGAAAATGTATTACGTTCTGATGGAGAAAGTAAATGGACCTTCTCGAAATTATTAAATTACGGAATTGATGGTGTAATTTCATTCAATAATAAACCGTTACGTCTATCTATATATCTCGGATTACTAACAACCATTTTAGGACTTTTATACGTAATCACTACGTTCGTTCAAATCATCCTTGGTGGTGTGGAAGTTCCTGGTTACTTTACTCTCATTTCCGCTATACTATTTATTGGCGGTATTCAACTCATATTCCTAGGTGTGATTGGTGAATATATCGGTCGTATTTATTATGAAACAAAACGTAGACCGCATTTTATTGTAGCTGAAAAGAAAGTTAGTGAAGTTAAACAAAAGGCATAACCAAAAAGTTACTTCTGTAGGTAGAAGTAACTTTTTTATATACTAACATTTACAAACACTTCTTTTGAAAAAATATACATTTTGAAATGATGGCATTATATGAAAGAATTTAGTATCATGATTCAAGGTACTATTTCAAGTTGGACGGAGGATACTATGAGCTTATTAACAGTTGAAAAATTAGGACATACATTTGGCGATCGTACATTATTTAAAGATGTATCTATGCGATTATTAGCAGGTGAACACGTTGGATTAGTTGGTGCAAACGGTGTTGGTAAATCAACATTCATGAATATCATTACTGGTCAGCTTATTCATGACCAAGGTCGCGTAGAATGGACACCGGGCACACATTATGGCTACTTAGATCAGCATACTGTTTTAACGCCTGGGCGTACAATCCGTGACGTACTAGCGGATGCATTTTTACCGTTATTCGAAAAGGAAAAAGCTTTAAATGAAGTTACAGAAAAAATGGGAACTGCTACACCAGAAGAACTAGAAGAACTTCTTGAGCAAATGGCAGAAATACAAGATGCACTTGAAGCAGGTGGTTTCTATTTACTAGATATGAAAATTGAAGAGGCTGCACGTGGTCTTGGAATTGATGCAATTGGTTTAGATCGTGATGTTTCAGCACTAAGTGGTGGACAACGTACAAAAGTATTGCTTGCAAAGCTATTACTTGAACAGCCAGAAGTGTTATTGCTTGATGAACCTACTAACTATTTAGACGTTGAACATATTCATTGGTTAACAAATTATTTGAAAGAATACCCACATGCATTCTTATTGATTTCTCATGATACGGAATTTATGAATAAATGTGTTGATGTTATTTTCCATCTAGAATTCACAAAAATGACACGCTATACAGCGACATATGAAAAATTCCTAGAACTAGCAGAAATCAATAAAAATCAACATATAAACGCTTATGAAAAACAGCGCGAGTTTATCAAAAAGCAAGAAGACTTCATTGCAAAGAACAAAGCTCGTTATTCAACGACAGGTCGTGCAAAGAGTCGTCAAAAACAACTTGATCGCATGGAGCTTATTGATCGTCCGGAAACAGCAATTAAACCGGAATTCTCATTTAAAGAAAGTCGTGCAAGTAGTCGCTTCGTCTTTGAAGGTGAAAATGTAGAAATCGGATATACACATCCGCTACTACCAAAGCTATCAATGACGATTGAACGTGGTGAAAAAATTGCTATTGTTGGATGTAACGGTGTTGGTAAATCAACGTTACTAAAAACAATCTTAGGTAAAATTAAACCTTTAAGCGGTAAAACAAGTCTTGGTGACTTCTTAGAGCCTGCATACTTTGAACAAGAAGTTAAAGCTGATAATATAACACCAATTGATGATGTATGGAATACATTCCCTGGCCTAGACCAGCATCAAATTCGTGCGATGTTAGCAAAATGCGGATTAAAAAATGAACATATTTCTCGCCCATTAAGTCAATTAAGTGGTGGAGAACAAGCAAAAGTTCGTTTATGTAAGCTAATGGGCGAGGAAAGTAACTGGCTACTATTTGATGAGCCGACAAACCATCTTGATGTTACAGCAAAAGAAGAACTTAAGAAGGCTATGAAAGCATATAAAGGGACTATTCTTCTTGTATGTCACGAACCAGAATTCTATAAAGATTGGATTACAAAGGTTTGGGATGTTGAAGAGTGGGCAGAAAAAAACAACTAAATTATTTCCTATCAGTAAAAAAGCCGTTCCTAAAAATATTTTGGGACGGCCTTTTTTTATAAACAAGGATTTTTTATATCTCTCACAATATAAAAAAATTAAATACGTTAATAATATCCTAGTTTTTTAATGATTACATTTAAATGATATTTTTGGTATTATTTAGATAAAATAGGAAAGGAATTAATTAAAATGGTATTTAGTAACCTTGTCTTTTTATGTTTATTTTTACCTGCCGTACTCTTAATTTATTATGCTGTACGCAAAGAACTACAAAATATAGTTTTATTATTTTTTAGTTTAGTATTTTATGCTTGGGGCGAACCCATTTATGTTTTTCTAATGCTATTCTCTATCCTTGTTAACTATTGGTTTGGGATTTTATTAGGGAATAGTCGCTTCACAAATGGTCAAAGAAAATTATTACTAACGTTTGCAATTGTAATGAACATCGCTATTTTAGGATATTTTAAATATGCAAACTTTTTAGTAGATAATATTAACTCTATCTTACATACCAATATTGTTCTTGAAAAAATACCTTTACCAATTGGTATTTCATTTTTCACGTTCCATGCGATGAGTTATATTATCGATATTTATAAGAAAAAAGTCGATGCTCAACGAAATATCTTTGATTTGGCCTTATACTTTACTGTATTTCCACAGTTAGTAGCAGGACCAATTGTTCGTTATAATACAATTTCTCACCAATTACACCAGCGAACTGTTGATGCCGACAAATTCTCTGAAGGTGTCCGCCGATTTATTATTGGTTTGGGTAAAAAAGTTTTAATTGCTAACCAATTAGGTGTTATAGCCGATGAAATCTTCTCAATGAATCCTTCTGATATGAGTGTATCATTAGCTTGGATGGGAGCCATTGCCTATACGCTACAAATTTACTTTGATTTTTCTGGATATAGTGACATGGCAATTGGATTAGGAAAGATGTTTGGATTTGATTTTCTAGAAAACTTTAATTATCCATATATCTCAAAATCCATTTCTGAATTTTGGCGTCGTTGGCATATTTCGCTCGGTTCTTGGTTCCGTGATTATGTCTATATTCCACTTGGAGGAAATCGCGTTACAACTTGGAAAGTTTATCGTAACCTCTTCATCGTATGGGGACTAACCGGTTTTTGGCATGGTGCTAGTTGGACCTTTATGATTTGGGGTATTTATTACGGAATTCTAATTGCACTTGAAAAAGCTGGACTCGAAAACCTGCTTCAAAAATTATGGAGTCCTCTTCAACATATTTACGTGATGTTTTTAGTTATTATTGGATGGGTGTTTTTCCGTGCAGATAACTTCAGTTATTGCTTTGAATTCCTAAAATCCATGTTCGGATTTAACAGTCCGTTAACAGATATTAACAGTTACTTCTATATAATGAATTATTGGGGAATTTTCTTATTAGCTATTATTACTGCAGCACCCGTATTCCCATGGTTACAAAAAATGTTATCGACAAAAAGATTTGCTGTTTTATCGCCAGTATATTATTTAAGTATTCTAGTCATTGTTTTAGTATTCCTAACAAATGCAACTTATAATCCATTTATTTATTTCCGTTTTTAAAGGAGGTTCACTATGAAAAAATTTCAAAACCTCACTTTAATAATGGGGTTCCTTACAGTTATTTTTGGGGTGGGTATTTGGACAGCAAAAGTTATCCTTATAGATAAAAAAACATTTTCTGAATTTGAAAACAGGAACTTAGCTATTAGACCTGCTGTAAATGCTTCTACTATAAAGACTGGAGAGTTATTCAAGGGTATCGAAACATACTTTACAGACCATGTTGGACCTAGGGATCTCTTTCTTGAAAGCTATATAAAATTCCAACTCTCTATGAATCGAACATTTGTAAATAACATTCATGTTACAAACGATCAATTTATTTTTAATAGACCTAATATGGAAAATCATTTAAATGATGTTGATGCTGGTGTTCAGGAATTAAAAACTTTGAAAAAAGATTTTCCACAAACAGAATTCTATTTCTCTTTAGTTCCTAGTAAGCAGACAGCGTTACAGTATAAGCTTCCCTCTTACCTAAACCTTGGTTACGAACAAATTCTTAGGGATCACCTTGCTGAGAAATTGACAGCAACGAAATTCCCTATTATTGATGTATTACCAATGTTTAAAGAAAGATTTACTAAAGAAAAACTAGAACGAATGTATTTAACTACAGATCATCATTGGAATATGGAAGGTGCCTTTTATGCATATGAGGATACGATGAACTTTATTAATTCTCATTCAAATAAATATAAAGGACAACCAATAAAGAAAGACGACTACACTATTAACTGGGAAAAACCGAAAGGAAAGTTTGTTGGTAGCTGGAATAATCAATTGTACCGCTTAATTGATACTTCATCCGTACAAATCCCATATGTCCGCTATAATTTCGGTGAATCTTGGGACGACTACACAGTTTACTACGGTGCTATTAAAGATAATACCGCTAAAGAATCAATGACTCAGTTTTACGGAAAAGAAAAAGATGTTCCTGCTCCTGGATATGCTAATGTTTATCAAACAGATTTCCCTGAAATAAACATCATTAATACAAAGGCAGACAATGATTTACACCTTGTTATCTTAAAAGATTCGTATGCTGATGCTACATATCCTTTATTCGCACGTAATTTTGCTAAAACAACTTTTATTGACCCTCGTTACACGCAAGGAAAAAGTGTGAAACAGCAACTAGAAGAACAAAATGCAGATATTGTATTGTTTATATACAACGACACCAACGTTTATGGTGACATGTATAAATTTCAAAATGTAAAATAAATACTATTTTCAACTTTAATCAGTGGGAATGAAATCCCACTGATTAAAGTCTCAATTTATATAGTAATATCGAGCTAACCTCAATCTAAAATCCTTCAAATCATTATACGCTTCTAAATTCGCTAACATCCCTCGAATAACTGGAATCCTTGGATTTGGCACTCTCATTTCGGATTCTAAAACATCTAAAGTAACTAAAACCTCATCATTTTCTAGTTGGTCTGCTAATGTTCGTTTTAATATAATAATTTCATTTAAAAAATGCTCTTTTACTTGTTCTTTAATAAGCTCTGAGCTACAAAAAAATTCTCCCATTTTTGCTTCATTTAAAACAGGCCCTTCCGAAGATTCTAGAAGCCCTTCTACTAAATCGTCTACTCTTTTTAAAATAAATGAGGCAACATGAATGAAATCAATTTTTGGTTCATTTAAAATAATCAATTGTAAATAACCATGGCATATACCTTCTACCATAATTACTAAATCCAATAAATATGGCATAACCTTTTCACCATAAATGGACAATAAACTATTCCGATAAAATGCATGAGACTCTAACTTCATCCGCATCATAAATTCTTCCACTTCTTTATTAAACGGAATGGCATTTTCTCTTGCATGCATAATAATAAACTCTTTATGTTTTTGCACATCAGTAAACTGAAAGTATAATTGCTTTTCAAATTTTTCACGTGGTAATAAAGGCTCTTGTTCAATATCCAGCATTTTCTTTTGGATTTTGTCATAATAATATCGAAGTGTCGCTAATAAAAGCTCATCTTTCGATTTAAAATATAAGTAAAAAGCTCCCTTAGATATACCACTAGCTGTCACAATTTCCTGCACTGATGTCGCATTTACACCCTTAGTAGCAAATAACTTCATAGCCGATTCTATAATTAAACGCTCTTTTTCTTTCATATCTTCTCTCCTAAATTTAATCTCGCATCTTATTATAAATGTATTATACCATCTCTTTTTATTGACGATTGACCGAACGGTCAGTTATATTATGTATTAGACTGACCAGTTGGTCAATATAATAAAAAGGGAGCGCAAACATGAACAAAATCATCAATTTCTCGTTAAAAAATAAGTTCGCAGTTTGGCTACTAACCATTATTGTTACTATTGCGGGGATCTACTCTGGACTCAATATGAAGCTGGAAACAATCCCTGATATTACAACACCGATTGTGACAGTAACTACGGTCTATCCTGGTGCTACACCAGAAGAAGTAGCTGATAAAGTTTCAAAGCCGATGGAAGAACAACTACAAAATTTAAGCGGTGTTAACGTTGTGAGTTCATCATCTTTTCAAAACGCATCTTCTATTCAAGTAGAATACGATTTTGATAAAAATATGGAAAAAGCAGAAACAGAAATTAAAGAAGCTCTCACAAATGTAAAACTCCCAGAAGGTGTTAAAGATCCTAAAGTTTCACGAGTAAACTTCAATGCCTTTCCAGTTATTTCGTTAAGCGTGGCAAGTAAGAATGAATCTTTAGCTACCTTAACTGAAAATGTAGAAAAAAATGTTGTACCAGGATTAAAAGGACTTGATGGTGTTGCATCTGTTCAAATTGCTGGCCAACAAGTAGATGAAGTACAGCTTGTCTTCAAGAAAGATAAAATGAAAGAACTAGGACTAAGTGAAGATACCGTAAAAAATGTGATTAAGGGATCGGATGTATCTTTACCACTTGGCTTATACACATTTAAAGACATGGAAAAATCAGTTGTTGTAGATGGCAATATTACAACGATTAAAGCGTTAAAAGAACTTAAAATCCCAGCTATACCTTCCTCACCTAACGGTCAAGGTAGTCAAAATGCTGGCGCTGGTGCACAAACGCCGCAAATGAATCCAGCTGCTATGAACGGGATTCCAACAGTTACATTAGACGAAATTGCTGACATTAAAGAAGTTGGGAAAGCAGAATCTATTTCTCGAACAAATGGAAAAGAAGCAATTGGAATTCAAATTGTGAAGGCCTCTGATGCAAATACAGTTGATGTTGTAAATGCAGTAAAAGATAAAGTAAAAGATCTTGAGAAAAAATATAAAGATTTAGAGATCATTTCAACATTCGACCAAGGTGCACCTATTGAAAAATCAGTTGAAACAATGCTGAGCAAAGCAATTTTCGGTGCTATCTTTGCGATTGTTATTATTATGCTGTTCCTACGAAATATTCGAACAACGTTAATTTCTGTCGTTTCAATACCACTTTCTTTATTAATTGCTGTTTTAGTCATAAAGCAAATGGATATTACGCTTAACATTATGACACTTGGAGCAATGACCGTTGCTATAGGCCGCGTTGTCGATGACTCAATTGTTGTTATTGAAAATATTTACCGACGTATGTCGTTATCAGAAGAGAAATTACGTGGAAAAGATTTAATTCGTGAAGCTACGAAAGAAATGTTTATCCCAATTATGTCTTCCACCATTGTAACAATTGCTGTATTTTTACCGCTTGGACTAGTAAAAGGTATGATTGGTGAAATGTTCTTACCATTCGCCTTAACTATCGTCTTCGCTTTATTAGCATCATTACTAGTAGCAGTTACAATCGTACCGATGCTAGCTCATTCCTTATTTAAGAAAGAGAGCATGAGGGAAAAAGAAGTACATCATGAAGAAAAACCAAGTAAATTAGCAAATGGGTATAAACGCATACTTGCATGGGCTTTAAATCACAAAATTATTACATCAAGTATCGCTGTCCTTCTATTAGTTGGTAGTCTTGCACTTGTACCAGTTATCGGTGTAAGTTTCTTACCTTCTGAAGAAGAAAAAATGATTATTGCAACATATAATCCTGAACCAGGTCAAACGTTAGAAGACGTTGAAAAAATTGCAACAAAAGCTGAGAAGCACTTCCAAGATAATAAAGACGTCAAAACAATTCAGTTCTCATTAGGTGGAGAGAATCCAATGAGTCCTGGTCAATCAAACCAAGCAATGTTCTTCGTGCAATATGATAACGACACGAAAAACTTTGAAAAAGAGAAAGAACAAGTCGTTAAAGATTTACAGAAGATGTCTGGCAAAGGCGAATGGAAAAACCAAGACTTCGGAGCAAGTGGCGGTAGTAACGAAATTAAACTATACGTTTATGGAGATAGCTCAGAAGACATTAAGCCTGTCGTAAAAGATATTCAAAATATCATGAAGAAAAATAAAGACTTAAAAGATATAGATTCTAGTATTGCAAAAACATATGCAGAGTACACTTTAGTCGCAGATCAAGAAAAGCTGAGTAAAATGGGCTTAACGGCTGCTCAAATTGGAATGGGACTTTCTAATCAACATGATCGCCCTGTTCTGACAACAATTAAAAAAGACGGTAAAGATATCAATGTATATGTAGAAGCTGAAAAACAAAATTATGAAACAATCGATGACTTAACAAATCGCAAAATTACAACACCACTTGGTAATGAAGTAGCTGTGAAAGATGTTATGAATGTAAAAGAAGGTGAAACATCGAATACAGTAACACACCGAGATGGACGTGTTTATGCAGAGGTTAGTGCCAAATTAACATCTGATGACGTTTCAAAAGCATCTGCTGCAGTACAAAAAGAAGTAGATAAAATGGATCTTCCTTCTGGTGTAGATGTTTCTATGGGCGGTGTTACTAAAGATATTCAAGAATCATTCAAGCAACTTGGCCTAGCGATGTTAGCTGCGATTGCCATTGTATACTTCGTTCTTGTCGTTACATTTGGTGGTGCCCTAGCACCATTCGCAATTTTATTCTCGCTACCATTTACAATTATTGGGGCTCTTGTTGCCTTATTAATCTCTGGTGAAACATTAAGTGTATCTGCAATGATTGGTGCGCTTATGTTAATCGGTATCGTTGTAACAAACGCAATCGTGCTTATCGACCGCGTTATTCATAAGGAAAATGAAGGACTATCAACACGTGAAGCTTTATTAGAAGCTGGTGCAACACGCCTTCGTCCAATTTTAATGACTGCAATTGCAACAATCGGTGCTCTTATCCCGCTTGCATTAGGATTTGAAGGTAGTGGCTTAATTTCTAAAGGACTTGGCGTAACGGTAATTGGTGGATTAACAAGTTCAACGTTATTAACACTTCTTATTGTTCCAATCGTTTATGAAGTATTAAGCAAATTTAAAAAGAAAAAAACAAAATAACAAAAAAATAACCTCGCTAACTGCGAGGTTATTTTTTATTTCCAAACAAGATTAGGAAATCGCCATAGCCTTCTTTCTCTAATTCCTCTTTTGGAATAAATCGAAGAGCTGCGGAATTAATACAGTAACGAAGGCCATTTGGTCCTGGACCATCTGGAAATACGTGCCCAAGATGTGAATCTCCTTCTTTACTTCTCACTTCTGTACGTGTCATATTATGACTCACATCCATCTTTTCTTTCACACTTGCTGACATCACTGGTTTTGTAAAACTAGGCCATCCACATCCACTATCAAATTTATCTAGAGAAGTAAACAACGGCTCACCTGAAACGATGTCTACATAAAGACCTTCCTCTTTATGGTTCCAATACTCATTTCGAAATGGTGGTTCTGTACCATTTTCCTGTGTTACATAATACTGCATCTCATTGAGCTTTTCTTTTAAATGAGCATTATCCTTTGGCCAATGTTGCTTAATAAAAGCATCTCGTCCTGAGCCTTTACGATATAACTCATAGCGGAATGTGTTTTTCTTATGGTATCCTTGGTGATATTCTTCAGCTGGATAAAATGTAGCTGCTGGTAGTATTTTTGTCGCAATTGGTTTTGAAAAGCGTCCACTCTGCTCAAGCTCTTCTTTTGAGGCCTCTGCTTTTTTATGTTGTTCTTCATTATGATAAAAAATCACCGTTTCATAAGACTGTCCGCGGTCGTGGAATTGTCCACCAATATCGGTCGGATCAATTTGTCTCCAATATATATTTAACAATTCCTCATACGGCATTTTATTTGCATCAAATGTAATTTGTACTGCCTCATAATGTCCCGTCGTTTCTGAACATACTTCTTTATACGTTGGATTCTCTTTATGACCACCTGTATAGCCAGAAACAACCTTTATAATCCCTTCCATCTCTTCAAATGGCGAAACCATACACCAGAAGCACCCTCCAGCAAATGTAGCCAATTCTATCTTTTCATTTACAGCCATTACTTCACCCCTATTCTATGTTCTGCTTACAGTATGGCATAAGAAACATCATATTATAAAAGAAAAAGCACCGAACATCGATGCTTTTTCTTTACTTCACTTTATTTTTTCCAACATCCTTCTCCATTTCATCACTTGTCACGTCTAAAACATCTAATAAGAAGATGAAGATTGGAATACCGATAATTAATCCCCATACACCTAAGAAGTGTTCTGAGAAGATTAATACCATAAATGTATAGAAAATCGGTAAATTTGTTTTTTGCGACATAAACTTCGGGTTTAATACGTAACTTTCAAGCGCATGAATCACTGTTACGATAACCAAAATATAAACAACGTACATGATACCGCCAATATTGTAAGCAATCATACAAAGTGGGAATAACGAAATGATAACCCCCGCTACTGGAATTAAGCCCAGCAAGAAAATCATTAACGCTAAACCTAATAATTGTGGGAATCCTAATATCCATAATGCGATAACTGAAAGAACACAGTTAACAACAGCAATTAAAAATTGCGCTTCGATTACCTTTCCAAATGAACGTGCAAATTTCTTTCCGAAGTACTCAATTTCAGTATAGAAAATTGCAAGCCTGCTTTCTTTAAACTTTGCAGTAAAACCGACAATACGAGATTTTTCTAATAAGAAAAACAAACTCAAAATTAAAGAAAGTAAAACTTGAAGGCCAAATTTACCAACATTCGTAATCGATTTATACAAAATGTCTACGCCTTGTCCTACATATTTAGAAAGCTCCATATGATTGACAGCATTAACTGCATACTTAATTAGTTCACTATCTGGTGGGTTTCTTAAAAATACATTGAATTGGTAAATCAGTTGTGAAATTTGTATCGTCAATACTGGTAAATATTTAAATAGCGTAATAGCAATTCCACCAATTAACATTACATATAGAAATGCTATAATAATTTTTCGATTAATAGGCATGAAATGATCTAATTTGCGTGAAATAAACTTTTGGAATCGATCCATTAAATACGTGAGAATAAACGTAATTAATATTAAATTCAACATACTTTGCAGCCCGTATAACACGAGAGCAAGTATTACTAATACGAGTAACCTCTGAAATCCTTTGCTTTGAAACAGGTTTTTTATTTGCATAATCGACGAATACTCTCTCCTGTCCTATAAACTAAAACGTTAATAAGTAGATTTCTCTCTCTTTTCTACTTTTAATTATTCATTCATATTAAGATTTTTATAAACTCATTATATGCCTACCTTACCAGGTATATAGTAGCCTACTTCTTATTTTACAATACAATGACCTAATTCAAAACGTATTCTACATAGTATTAATGAAGATTTAAGGAAACTTACATTTTTTAATAGGTCTTACCACTACTGTAACATAAAAAGCAAGCTATCAGTAGAAATCTGTTCTACAAATAGCTTGCTTTTCTTATTTTTTAAGTAAGTTTTACTATCCAATGAATGGCATGAACATTGGGATGACAACTACTGTTACAACCCCAACTACCGTTACAGCAATACTTGCCATCGCTGCCTCTACCTCACCCATTTCAATTCCTACTGCAACTCCTAATGCATGACCCGCTGTTCCAAGTGCTAAACCTTTTGCAATCGGATGTTTCACTCTAAATGTTTTTAAGAATAATGCTCCTAATGCGTATACGATAACTGCGTTGAAAATAACTGCAAACGATGTAATTGCTGGAATACCACCAATACTTTCTGAAATTGGTAACGCAATTGCTGTTGTTGCTGCTTGTGGTAGCATTGAATTCATTACTGCTGTATCTAAACCGATTGCTTTTGCAACAATGAACACGACAATTACTGAGCAAATAGATCCAACCACGATAGCTGATAAAATTTGCCACCAATATTTTTTCAACTTATCAACTTGTTTATATAGTGGGATAGCGAATGCAATTGTTGCTGGCTCTAAGAAGAAACTAATCATTTTTCCGCCAGTATTATATTCTTCAAAAGTAAAGTTACCTACCTTTAGAAATACAATCCCTAATACCATCGCTACGAATAATGGTGTAAATAGGAAGAACCCTTTTGAATGCTTGAATAATAATGTTCCGATTCCGTATGCGATTAATGAAACGACGATTCCGAAATATGGAGTCATTGTGCTTGCCATGTTCATTACCTCCCAACAATATATAAATACAATGGTTACGCAACCTTTCCGTGCTTGCGTCCTTTATTTACTACTTTCAATTCTTTTATATCTTCTGTTTCTTTTTCATCTTTTCCTAAAATAAATTGTGCAAATAATCCTGTTACAGCGAGTAAAATAACTGTCGCTACAACAATTACAGTTAAAATTTGTACAAAGTATTGCCCCATTACACCAAGAGAATTAATAACTGAAATACCTGATGGGACGAATAAGAATCCAATAATACCTGTTAAAGCTGTTCCGAGTGATTCAACTTGCTCCAATTTAATAACTTTTAAACATAATAGACTAAATAAAATAACTAACCCGATTACCGATGAAGGCATTGGAATTGGTAAATGTGTTGCAATAATATTAGAAATTAACATAATAGCTGAGAATATGAATGCTTGTGATAAGAAACTATATACTTTTTTCGTACTCATTTTGGCCACCTCTTTCGATTTGGTACCTTTATTGTATAGGAGATAACCGTCTAAGTAAGCGTTTACATAACGGAACGTCAAATATACAGAATCAGTTACAAATATAAAAGGATGAAATACAAAAGCTGCTTCTTAAATACGAAGCAGCTTCTTGAGTTCTTTTGCATATGTACGACTAACAGGTACTTTTGATCCTTCTTTCATAATTAAATTATAAGTAGAGTTAAACCATGGCTGAACTTCAGTAATATGATTAATATTTGCAATAAAGCTACGATGAACACGCATGAAACTTACTTGCGGCAACTTCTTTTCCAAAATCACAAGTGTATCGTGTGTTACATATGTTTCCCTCATTGTTTTTACTGTCACTTTTCCGTCCACAAGTCCTACATATACAATATCTTCAATATTAACAAGTACGATTGATTCTTCAATTGGTAATGCTAACTTATGCATCTCTACTGTTACATCTGTCCCCTTTATTTCGTGCTTCGTTTCTATTTGCGATTGTTTTTGTTTTTTATACTTCTTTAATGTCTGCACAATACGCTCTTCATCAAATGGTTTTAAAATGTAGTCTAACGCATCTACTTCAAATGCTTGCAGCGCATATTGATCATAGGCAGTAGCAAATACAATTGCAGGTGGATTTTTCATCTTCTTTAATATATTGGCGATTTCAAATCCGTTATCATCGGATAATTGAATATCTAAAAACACAATATCTGGTCTACTTTGCATTAGTTCTTCTAATGCGTCTTCCACACAATCAGCCTCACCAATTATCTCAACTTCTTTCGTTCTCTCTAATAAATACTTTAGTTCATCACGTGCTAACATTTCATCGTCAACTACTAATACTTTTAACAATCTGTTCTTCCTCCCCTACTTTTTTTGGAATAACAAAAGTAATCTCTGTCCCCTCATTTAATTCACTTTCGATATGAAGCATCGTTTCTTTTCCAAATAATCCAATAAGACGTTCATTAATATTATATAAAGCTGTTCCAGTCCCTTTCTTTGACGAAACTACCATCTTTCCTAATTGTTCTAAACGTTCTTCCTCAATTCCCTGTCCATTATCTTTTACTTCAAAATGAACCATACCCTCTTTTTCAAAAACATGCACTTCTACTTCACATACTGGTTGCTTCTTCGGAAAAGCGTGTCGCAATGCATTTTCAACCAATAGTTGAAGAACAAATGGTGGTACTAAAGTTGTCTTTAGCTCGTCCTCAATATACATCTTTACCTCATACTTATTTGGGAACCTTGCTTGTTCTAAGGATAGATATGCCTGTACATGGTTTAATTCTTGTTCTAGTGGAATCAATAACTGACGTGCCCCTTGCAAATTACATCGGAAATATACGCTAAGCTGTAATAATAACTTCCTTGCTTTTTCTACATCTGTTCGGCATAAAGCTGATACTGTATTAATCGCATTAAATAAAAAGTGCGGGTTAATTTGCGCTTGTAATGCTTTTATCTCCGCATCTTGAAGTAATTTACTTTGCAACTCAGCTTCTCCTAACTCTAACTGCGTGGAGAATATTTTTGCTAACCCTTCTGCTAATTCTTCTTCAACGCGACTTAACTGGTTAGGATTTTTAAAATACAGTTTTAATGTCCCTATCGTATTTCCATGCGAAGTTAGTGGAATAACAATCGCCGCTTGCAAAGGGCATCCTTCATGTTGACAATTAATGACCTCACGTGATTTTGCTTTCATTATTTGCCCTGTATGTAAAACTTCTTTCGACAAACCAGTTATTAAACTATGTGAAGGAATATGGTGATCTGATGCTAATCCAACATGAGCTAATATTTTCTCTGTATCTGTTAAGGATACCGCATCTGTTCCTGTAAAACGGTGAATAATTTGTGCCACATGCTTACATGATTCTTCTGTTAAGCCTTGGCGAAAATATGGTAACGTTTTATCTGCAATACGTAATACCTTATGAGTCTGAAGTGCCTTTGCGTTCTCTTCCTGACGCAAAATAGCTTGTATCATAGAAAGTAAAATAAAACTTCCAAAACTATTTACAAGGATCATTGGTATCGCAATTGTTTTCACAATGCTCATTCCATCCTCTACAATTAATAGGATCATAATCATTTCTAAAGAAACGATAAAAACACTTAAAATCGCTGAAAACTTAGGAGTAATTGTACGATTATACTTTTTGAAAATGTATCCAATATACCCCGTTATAACACCTGCTAAAATTGACGAGATTGCACAACTTAGAGCTGTCGTCCCTCCAAGCATATAACGGTGAATACCAGCAATTGATCCTACCCCAATTCCGACGATAGGACCACCAAGCAATCCACTAATTCCAACACCCATAATACGTGTATTCGCAATGGTACTCGATGATGAAACACCTTGTAACCAATTTTCATTCATAATCGTATTTCCTGCTATTTCAATCCCAGTGTAATTGCTTACAATTGTAAATACCGAAAAAATACAAATAAGCTTAAGCTTATCTACATAGCCATCCTGTTTATGAAGGAGGCGTCTGAAAGTTTTAATATGAGAGAGTAAAAATCCTAAAATAACTATAAGTCCGACTCGTTCAATCATCATGAGTACTAAATTTAGCATCTTTGATTCATTCCTTTTTATTTAGTTAGTTTTATTATGGGAAAATAATGAAGTCGGCGTCAAGAAGAACGAAATGTTTTTTGAAATATTTTACACATAATAACTTCCTCTTTATTTGACAATACATATAGAAGAATGCTAAAAATAAAGTAATATAATACAGTCCTTTAACCCAACCCCGTGAGGTTGAGAAGGAAGTCGGAATACAATATACGTATGTTCTTTTCTTGGGGATACGTATGCTTTTTTGGCCTTCTCATCATATCAGGTGAGAAGGCCTTTTGTTATTCTTCCATAGCGACTGTAGAAAATAAGGAGGAGTAATAATGAACGTCACTACTGATGTACAACAAACAACAGAGGAGACAAAAGCGAAAAGATATAAAACATTATTTGGTTCTGCGCTAGGATATGCAGCAGAAGGTTTAGATATGTTGCTATTATCGTTCGTACTTGTCTATATTTTAAAAGAGTTTCACTTAAGTCCTGTTGAAGGCGGAAACTTAACTTTAGCTACCACAATAGGAATGTTAATTGGTTCTTATTTATTTGGATTTATTGCTGATTTATTTGGCCGTATTCGTACAATGGCCTTCACAATCTTACTGTTTTCACTAGCAACCGCACTCATTTATTTCGCAACAGACTACTGGCAATTATTAATTCTGCGCTTTTTAGTTGGAATGGGAGTTGGTGGTGAATTCGGAATCGGAATGGCCATCGTAACAGAAACATGGTCTAAAGAAATGCGCGCTAAAGCGACATCTGTTGTTGCACTTGGATGGCAATTTGGTGTACTGATTGCTTCACTCCTTCCAGCATTTATTGTCCCACACTTTGGATGGAGAGCCGTTTTCTTATTTGGATTAATTCCAGCTTTACTAGCTGTCTATGTCCGTAAAAGTTTAAGTGAACCGAAAATATGGGAGCAAAAACAACGCTACAAAAAGGAGCTATTGCAAAAAGAAGCTGCAGGTAAATTAACAACTACTGAAGCAGAACAACTAAAACATATAAAAAAATTTCCACTTCGAAAGTTATTTGCCAATAAAAAAGTAACAATTACAACAATTGGTCTTATTATTATGTCGTTCATCCAAAACTTCGGATATTACGGAATCTTCACATGGATGCCCACTATTTTAGCAAATAAATATAACTATACATTAGCAAAAGCAAGTGGCTGGATGTTCATTTCTACCATCGGTATGCTAATTGGAATTGCAATCTTTGGTATTCTAGCTGATAAAATTGGTCGACGTAAAACTTTTGCAATCTATTATATTGGCGGTACAGTATACTGTCTCATTTACTTCTTCTTATTCACAGATTCAACATTATTATTATGGGGAAGTGCATTGCTTGGATTCTTTGCAAATGGAATGATGGGAGGATTTGGAGCAATTTTAGCTGAAAACTATCCTGCTGAAGCTCGCTCTACCGCCGAAAACTTTATTTTCGGTACAGGACGTGGACTAGCTGGATTTGGGCCTGTTATTATTGGCTTACTTGCTACAGGTGGCAACCTACTTGGAGCATTGTCCTTGATTTTTATCATCTACCCAATCGGGTTAATTACAATGCTACTATGTGTACCAGAAACAAAGGGAAAAGTATTAGATTAAACGTAAAAGAGGAAGCATCTCATTTAAGATGCTTCCTCTTTTACGTTTTTATTTATTTTGATTTACTAGCCTTCTGAAATAAGAATGCAGTTTTATCTTCTTCTTTTACAATACCTTGTTTTAATGCTAATTCTCCCGCAACTTTAGGCGCTAACCATAGCATTGGGAATAACAAAATTGATACCGGAACTGCCGTCACCACGATAAACGATTGTAGCGCATTAATACTTCCTTCACCCATATATAAAAGAATTGCTGCAACTGCGCCCATAATAAGCGACCAAAAAATTCGCAAACTAATTCTAGGATCTCCGTCTCCAGTCACTGCCATTGAAATGGAATACGCCATTGAATCTCCTGTTGTCACTACAAATAAAATTGTTAATAAAAGAAATGCTGGTCCAATAATATTAGAAAGTGGCAATTGCCCTGTAATTGCAATCATAGCTGCCGGCATACCAGATTCACTTAATGCGTCCGAGATAGACCCAGGATTCATCAACTCATAAAACACGCCTGATCCACCTAATATAGTAAACCAAAATGTTGTAATAATAGGTGCGATAATTCCAATTGCAACGATGATTTCTCGAATCGTTCTCCCTCTTGAAATTCGACTCACTAAAATTGCCATCATTGGTCCGTATCCAATAAACCATCCCCAGAAAAAGATTGTCCAAGATCCTAACCAACTTGTATCACCACGGTATGTGCTCATCGGTATAAACTCATTTACATAAAATCCAAACGAAGAAACAAACGAATCAATAATAAATCCACCTGGCCCAAATAGTAATATGAATGCCATTAACACAATTGCTAATCTAACATTTAAATTACTTATAATTTGAATCCCTTTATCAATACCTGTTACTGCCGATATGGTAGACACGGCCACCACACAAACAATAATTGCTAATTGAGTAGTAAACACATCAGAAACTCCAAATAATTCTTGTAATCCATAACTTGCTTGTAAACCTAAAAATCCAATTGGGCCAATTGTACCTGCAGCTACTGCAATAATTGCAGCTGCATCAATTATCGTTCCAAGCAGGCTCTTTCTTAATTTTTCCCCAAAAATAGGATATAAAAGTGTTCGAGGTTTTAGCGGCATATCTTTATGATAATGTCCATACATCATAACTACCGCACTAATTGTACCTAAAATCGTCCATGCTAAAAATCCCCAATGCATATAACTTTGTGCTAAAGCAGGCATGACTGCTTCTTTCGTTCCAGCAGATATACCATCATGTATTGGTGGCACCGTCATCAAATGATACATTGGCTCTGCTGCTGCCCAAAAAACGCCACCTCCAGCAAGTAATGTAGACATAATAATAGCAAGCCATTTTGCCGTACTAATCTCAGGTTTTTCTAATCCCCCAAGCTTAACTCTCCCATATTTGGAGAAAGCCATACACATCGCAACAATAAATGTACCTAATAATAAAACTTGCCAGAAGGCACCGAAATATTTAATTGAAAAAGCGAAACTTTTATTAATCGCACTCTCTACATAATACTTGTTCAAAAAAACTGCAATTACAAATAATAAAAGTGAACCACCACTAATAATAAATACAGGCCAATCAGTTTTTCGACTCTTCATCCTCATTTATACTTCCTCCTTCCTCAGCAATCTAAAAAAACAACTTTATTATGTTTTATTGTTTAAACCCAAAACATAATAATTATATATGCATAACATTTTATCGACTTCCCACATACTTATGTTGTCCCTAAAAATATGCCAAATCCCTTATTAAAAAGAAAAATTCTCTTCCTCTTACATAAAAAAGCAAAACAAAAGACCTTATATTTCTATAAGGTCTTCGAAACAGAAATTTGATTATAACATAAGGTACTCCTTGGTTCAAAAAGCCTCTTCCAAAAATAACCGAGAGTAAAGGCTTCCATTTGCTACATAACAATAATTAAAAAAAATATATTTTGCAGAAAAAAACTGCACTAAATATTATTTATGAAAGAAATTTGGCTTCAAAATTTCATTCGGATACGGTTTATGATAAATGTGAGTGGTAGCTGGAGATAATGGCGGAATAAGCCATACCCAATTACCTGTTACAACACGACCACAAGCAGCTTCTTGCTTCTCAAATTGCTGAAATTGTTGTGCAGCAGTATGGTGATCAACAATACTAACTCCTTGTTTTTTAAAGGAGTGTAGTACGGCAATATTCAACTCAATTAGCGCCTTATCTTTCCATAAGGTACCGTTTCTCGATGTATCTAAATCCATCATCTCCGCAACAGCCGGAAGTAAATTATAACGATCATGATCTGCTAAGTTGCGCGCCCCAATTTCTGTTCCCATATACCATCCATTGAACGGAGCGGCTGTATAAGAAATACCGCCAATTTCTAAACGCATATCTGAAATCATTGGAACACCATACCATTTCACTCCAAGTGATGAAATAGGGTATTCTGGGTGTTCAATTGGCACTTCTTTTACTTCTTCTCTCGGAATTTCTTTATATGTAGGTGCCTTCTCGTTTATAGAGAACACAAGTGGCAATACATCGAAATTCGTACCTTCTCCTTGCCAACCAAGCCCCTGACAAAAGTCCGTAAATGTAGCGGAATGAGAATCACCAATCACTCCCGTTTCTGTTTTATATCCTGCATATCGAATCAATTGGTGATTATAAATTCTTATATTATTTTCTTCACCTTGATATTGCTTAAAAATCGTAATGGTTGGTTTAACTTTCCCGTCGTTCGTTGCATATTTAATATGATGAATTAATGCATTATATACACCCTCTTCATCATTTACTTCGCGCGCATCTAATATGTGCATCTTACTCCAAAATAATCTTCCAATACATCTATTACTGTTACGCCATGCCATTCGTGAACCATGAACAAGTTCTTCAAATGTATGCTCATATGTCCCTGTCTTCTCTATCTCAATTTGAATTTCTTTTATACGTTCTTCTATCAATTGTTCTTTATGAAGCTCCTTATAACAAATCGTAATAAAATTACTTGCTTCTTCTATTAATTGTTTCGTTTTACTCATAAACAATCTCCTTCTATTTCAACAAAACCCTGCTACTTTACAGTATAAGCAAAAAGGATAGGAGTCACAAATGAAAGTGAGAGTGTTACTTTTATTGTAATATTTTTCAGAAAATTAATGGACTTACTATTGACTTATATGGAAAATGGGTGTATTTTTGACTCAGGTAAAGTATTTTTACCTAGACCAACTTTTTAAATAGAAAGGAGGTAATGTTATGTCTTCATTTCAATTGCCAAAGCTTTCATATGACTATGATGAACTAGAGCCACATATTGATAGCAATACACTTTCCATTCATCATGGAAAGCACCATGCGACATACGTAAATAATTTAAATGCTACTTTAGAAAATTATACTGAATTACATAATAAATCTTTAGAAGAATTGCTATGTAATTTAGATACTTTACCGAAGGAAATTGTTACAGCTGTACGAAATAACGGTGGCGGTCACTATTGTCATAGTCTTTTTTGGGAAGTGATGAGCCCACGAGGTGGCGGTGAGCCTAATGGAGACGTTGCAAAAGTAATTGATTATTATTTCAATACCTTTGACAACTTAAAAGATCAACTTTCCAAAGCAGCTATTAGTCGTTTTGGAAGTGGCTATGGATGGCTTGTTCTTGACGGTGAGGAACTCTCTGTTATGAGTACACCAAATCAAGATACGCCTTTGCAAGAAGGGAAAATCCCCTTACTCGTAATTGATGTATGGGAACATGCTTATTATTTAAAGTATCAAAATAGGCGCCCAGAGTTTGTTACCAACTGGTGGCATACAGTAAACTGGGACCAAGTAAACGAGAAGTATTTACAAGCAATTCAATCACAAAAACATTAGTCGTACGTATAAGGTAAATTTGGTAATGTAAAATCAGTATTGTCGAAATCCTCCAGAATCCCCCGGATTGCCACCGGGGGATTTATGATTACTTCATTGTATTTATATAATGTTTTAAAACATTTTTCATTTCTAGTTTCAGCTCTCGGAACAAAAATCCGAATTCACGAGCCTTTCCATTATGTAATGTACAGTTAGTTACCTCATTATAAGGAGCTATATTTTCCCCAGCTTTCTGAATGAGTGCTTTTATTCCTGTCTTCTCTTCTATGAAATGAATAATTTCTTCCGTAGAAACTACCCCGTTACTACAGGCGTTAATTGGCCCTTTCACATTTTCCATTCCGCACCAAGCTAGAAACTCTCCTGCCTCTTTTTCATGTATAAATGACAAAGTTCCATCTACATGATCCACAACGATAGGTTTTTGGTTCACAATACATTCAACGTAAAATTGTAACCTTTTCGTATAATCGTTTTCTCCAATAACAACTGGAAAACGAACTGCAACAACTGGGAATGTTGCTTGTTGAAATACAACGGCTTCAGCTAATCTCTTTCCTTCACCATAATTGAAGTCATTCCTATCTCCATACGCGATTGCATAATCGTACGGATTAAAGTCTTCTTCTGATAAGCTTAGGGCAGGTTCATAGACGGCCATTGAAGATGTCATAACATATTTCTTCGTTTTCCCTCGTAACACTTCACATATTATCTTCGCTGCATTCGAGCTATAGCATAAATTATCGTATACAATATCATAACTTTTTCCTTCTAGACGCTTTTCTAGTAGCTTTCCATCTTCTCTATCAATAATTATTCTTTTTACTGCGCTACCAAAAGAATCTTCAGTAACTCCCCTCGTCGCAATCGTTACATCGTGCTCCTCTTGCAAAAGTGCTTCTACTAAATGTTTACCAAAAAATCTTGTTCCCCCTAGCACCAATACTTTTTTCAACTTCATCATCCCCATTTTAGCAAATTGTAAAATACTACCTCTCTATTATAAGTGCCAACATATAAAAAGCATGGAATTCGTTTAACGATTCCATGCTTCTCTACAGAAAATATATTAACGTACTCGATATTTATAAATACAATAACAGAAGTACAAAATAGAAATTACTGATACATAAACCCATAGTTCATATACAAATCCCTCTCCCCACACTCCCATAAAATAAAAGAGTGAAGGTAAAGTCAATGTTACCCATGATTGTACGAAGGCAATCCTTCCAAGATATTGATTAATGTTCTTCTTTTGTGTATTTAATACAAAGAATAAATACCAAAGTAATGCCCACATAAACCACGTTAACGCATTAACAACATCATGGAATTGAACAAATGAAACAACCATATAGAATAAGGCTATAATTGCTACCCAAATACAAAACCATCCTAGACCACTACTATCCATTCCTTTTATAAAAGTAACACCTACATATAAATAAGTTAATCCAAATAAGAAAGTAGCCGCATATGAATACACTGTCCAATTGCTTTGGTCAGAAATCATGATCAAATAAAACGGAATAATAATTTGTAGTGCACCCACAAATAAATTAAAAACACCCGCACTTTTCATCTCTGCTTTCCCTAATATAACAAGACTATTTAAAAATAAAGCTGCCCCTGAAAGTAATAATCCTACATAACCCATATATATTCGTGTGAAAATTTTTACCTTTCACACTTTTAACCTCCCCACACTATAAAGTGATACTTATATTATTTTTCTTCCCATTTAAAACTACATACATAATTTTTCATTCAAATAAGTCAGACCTCCTACCTCAAAAAGGAGCGAACTTAAAACGCTTTCAATAATAAATAATCCTATTAAAACATGAACTAGGATTCCTTGATTATAAACGGACTCTAGCAATGATACAAGTGTTGGAATACTTTTCAATAATACGCTTTCAATTTCTATAAAAAATTAATAAAATAATACATTCCTCTATCTCATTCTACTACCTTCTAGCATAAGATATTGTAAAATCACATCATTTAAAACAGCGAACGCTCTTTTCTAGGTTCGCTAATAAAATTAATAAAAAATGACCTCTTGCTTTTATGCAAAGGTCATTTTTTTATATACATCATTAAACTTCTAAATAGCCATTTTTATTATTTGATTGCCATTTCCAAGAATCTGCACACATTTCTTCTAATCCACGTGTTGCCTCCCAGCCTAATTCACGCTTTGCTTTCGATGCATCAGCAAAACATACTGCTACATCACCTGGGCGACGCTCTGTAATTTTATAAGGAACTTTCTTGCCCGAAACTTTTTCAAACGCTTCAACCATCTCTAGTACACTATAGCCCATACCTGTGCCCAGGTTATAAGCATCTACTCCCGTTGTACTCAATACTTTCTCAAGCGCCTTTACATGACCATTTGCTAAGTCCACAACATGGATGTAATCACGGACTCCTGTTCCATCTTTCGTTGGATAGTCATTTCCGAATACGCTTAATTCTTTTAACTTACCTACCGCTACTTGCGTTACATATGGCATTAAGTTATTTGGGATTCCATTTGGATCTTCTCCGATACGCCCACTTTCGTGTGCACCAAATGGATTGAAATAGCGAAGTAATGCGATACTCCATTCTGCATCTGCAAATGCTACATCACGCATAATTTGCTCAATCATTAATTTCGTTTGACCATATGGATTTGTTGCACTTAATGGAAACTCCTCCGTAATCGGTGACGTTTCCGGGATACCATATACAGTTGCAGATGAACTAAAGATTATCTTCTTTACATTATGTTTCTGCATTACTTCACATAGCACTAACGTGCTTGTAATGTTGTTATGATAATATGTTAATGGAATCGCTACTGACTCCCCTACAGCTTTAAATCCTGCAAAGTGAATAACTGCTTCAATTGCATTTTCTTCAAAAATTGCGTCAAGCGCTTCGCGATTTAAAACATCTTCTTTATAAAACTTAAATTGTTTTCCTGTTATTTCTTTCACTCGATTTATAGATTCTACCGAGCTATTCGAAAGATTATCCACTACTATAACTTCGTAACCGCTATTTAGTAATTCTACACATGTATGACTACCAATATATCCTGCTCCACCTGTTACAAGTATTGCCATAATTATAGTCCTCCATATTTCATTCATTATAAACTTCTCAAAGTATATCACATATTTCTTATCCTATGTTTAACATGCGAACACAGAAACTTACATTTTATCCCATAATAAATTTATAACATATACGATTCTAATCAGGTAATAAAAAAACGCCACATAATTTTTATTATGTGGCGTTTTTTTATTAAATTACATAACAATATACACTTAGAAAATGCGCAAGACTACCTAATAATACAAAAACATGAAAAATTTCATGATGCCCCATATATTTAAACTCTAACCATTTTGGCTTTGTTCCATAAATAAATCCACCAATTGTATAAAAAATGCCCCCAAGTACTAAGAAAATAATGCCTCCTGTACTTAAATTCTCAGCTAACGGTGCAAAGAATAACACAATTAACCAACCCATCGTAATATAAATTGCTGTCGATAACCATCTTGGACAATTAAACCAAAACATTTTAAATACAATGCCACAAATCGCAGTTGCATAGACTAAACAAAATAATAGTAAACCACTTGCTGAATTTAATGTAATTAAGCAAAAGGGTGCATATGTACCTGCAATTAATATAAAAATCATAGAATGATCTAGCTTCCTAAAGAAGTAAATAACACGTTCATTGGCCACAACACTATGATACACAGCTGACGCCGTATAAAGGACCATCATTCCAATACCAAACAAAATAACAGCTGTAATTGCAGCAAATGATGGCATCTTGATAGAAACTTTCACAAGCATAGCTAATAAGGCAATAAATGATAATATTGCTCCACCTAAGTGAGTAAATGCATTAACCGGTTCCCTTACATAAGCATTCATAATAACACCCCTCATATAATTACATGTAGTTTTGATAACTACATGTAATTATATACACATTTCTTTTTAAGGTCAACATTTACAATTCATTTGTTTCGTAATACCATATTTAAAGATATATTAAACATTAAGTTCCACTAAGTTATAAAAGTGAGGGATTCTACGTGGAAAATATAAATGAATTACTTGAGACATTGCATTTAGAAAAAAACATTAAACTTGAGGATATTCCAAATGTTGACTTATATGTAGATCAAGTTGTTCAACTATTTGAGAATACTTATGCAGATACAACGAGAACTGATGATGAAAAAGTATTAACCAAAACCATGATTAATAATTACGCAAAAGGAAAACTATTCATCCCCATCAAAAATAAAAAGTATTCAAAAGAGCATATGATTTTAATTAGCCTAATTTATCAATTAAAGGGAGCTCTCTCCATTAACGACATAAAAAGTTCATTAGAAACTATAAATGACTCCTTATTAAATGATGATTCATTCGAATTAAATACGTTATACAAAAATTATCTTGCTCTTACTGAAAGCAATGTCGAAAGCTTTAAACAAGACGTAAATAACCGTGTTACAGAAGTAAATGAGATTTCTTCCTTAGAAGATACAAAGCTAGAAAAATTTCTACTACTAACATCCTTCGTGACTATGAGTAATATGTATAGACGTTTAGCGGAGCAACTAGTGGATGATTTAAAAGAATCATAAATAAAAAACTATCCACCTATTAAAGTGGATAGTTTTTTATTTACTTAATTGCTTCATGAACTTTTAGTTGTTTCCCTTTAATCGTTGTAGTCTTCATGACTTTCAAGACGAGTGGTCCTTTTCCATTTAATATTTCAACATAAGAAACATTATCTTGTATCGTTATAATACCTATATCTTCTGCTGTAACACCTTTAATTTTAGCAATTGTACCGACGAAATCTACCGCCCTAATTTTCTTTTTCTTCCCGCCATTAAAGTACAGCTTCATAATGCCTTTGTTGATGTCTGCATTTTTATCTTTCTTTATAATTGGTTTAGCATGTAGCTTTTCTTCAAATGCAGCTTTCTCTTTCATAACTTCTTCTTTTGAAGGTCCAATTGCCTTTGGAATTTCAAATCCAATATACTCCTCAATCTCTTCTAAAAATCTATTTTCATATGGTGTTATAAATGTAATAGCTTTTCCACTATTTCCAGCTCGTCCCGTTCTTCCAGTACGATGTACATAGCTTTCTTTTTCAAGTGGAATATCATAATTAATAACATGTGTAATATTATCAATATCAATTCCTCTCGCAGCTACATCTGTTGCTACTAAATAACGGAATTTTCCTTTTCTAAAATCATCCATGACTTCAAAACGATCTTCTTGTACCATACCACCATGTATTTTGTCACAGGGATAGTTAGCTCGTTTTAATTGTCTATATACATGATCTACATTTTCTTGTGTACGGCAGAAAATAATACAGCTATCAGGATTCTCAATCGTTGTTACATCTTTAAGTAGTGAAAGCTTCTCGTCTTCTATCACCTCAAAAAGAGTATGTTCAATTTTATCCGTCGTAATCCCAGCCGCTTTAATTTCAATATGAGTTGGTGAATTCATATATGTACGAGACAATTTCTCAACATCTTCTGGAAGTGTTGCTGAAAATAACATCGTCATTCTTTTTGTAGGTAATTCATCAATAATTGCCTCTACTTGATCGATAAAGCCCATATTTAGCATCTCATCTGCTTCATCAATAACTAAATACTTCAAACACTCTAAAGAAAGGGTACCCTTCTCAATATGATCCAACACACGACCAGGAGTCCCAACTACAATATGTGTCTTTTGCTTTAATTCTAATTTTTGACGTGCAAATGGAGATTTCCCATAAACTGCCGCAGCCTTAATCCTTTTGAATCGACCTATATTTGTAATATCTTCTTTTACCTGTACCGCAAGCTCTCTCGTTGGTGTTAAAACTAATGCTTGTGGTTTATTCTCTTCCCACTCCACCATTTCACAAAGTGGAATACCAAATGAAGCTGTTTTTCCACTTCCAGTCTGGGACTTCACAACAAGATCCTTCTTTTGTAATGCAACTGGAATAACCTCACCTTGTACTTCTGTTGGATGATCATACCCTAACCCAGTAAGTGCCCTTACAATTTCCTTACTTAATTTATAATCAGAAAAACTTTTTTTACTCATATATTAACCTCATTTTATTCTGTATTATTTTCTTTTTTATCTTTTGTATACGTTACTATCACCCTACTTATTATACTTGAAACCTCACATAAAAGGTGAATCATGCCAGATTCATCTTTTTATATAGAAATAAACCTTTTCATTTCATATATTGTTCAACTACTTGATAACATCTTTTGCTCGTATTGTTAGCATTAACCTTTTTATAGTATCCTACATCCAATCAAAAAAATAAAAAGAATACATACAACCTTGTATAATTATCTTAATTTTTCAACCCTTCCCATAAACGAACAATAAAAACAAAAAAATGTTTTAAATTCGTTTTTAACGTTTTTTTTCAGATGTAAAATCTACTTTTTTAAAAAATGTTAAGAAATCCTTTGACTTCTTAATAAAAATAATGTAAATTATCCTATGGACGAACATTTTTGATTAATAAAAATAAAATATTCGTATTTTAGGGGTGTAAATGATGGAAAACGTATTTGACTATGAAGATATTCAATTAATTCCTGCAAAATGTATTGTAAATAGCCGCTCTGAATGTGATACAACTGTCACTTTAGGAAAACATAAATTTAAATTACCTGTCGTGCCTGCAAATATGCAAACGATTATTGATGAAAGAATTGCAACTTATTTAGCTGAGAACAACTACTTTTATATCATGCATCGTTTCCAACCAGAGAAACGAATCTCATTCATTAGAGATATGCAATCACGTGGATTAATCGCTTCTATCAGCGTTGGTGTAAAAGAGGACGAATATGAATTCGTACAACAATTAGCTGCTGAGCAACTTACACCTGAATATATCACGATTGATATCGCACACGGTCATTCTAATGCTGTGATCAACATGATTCAACATATTAAAAAACATTTACCAGAGAGCTTCGTTATCGCTGGAAACGTTGGAACTCCAGAAGCGGTAAGAGAATTAGAAAATGCTGGTGCCGATGCAACAAAAGTTGGTATTGGACCTGGTAAAGTTTGTATTACTAAAATTAAAACAGGCTTCGGAACTGGTGGTTGGCAGCTAGCTGCACTTCGCTGGTGTGCAAAAGCTGCAAGTAAGCCAATTATCGCTGATGGTGGTATTCGTACACACGGCGACGTAGCTAAATCTATTCGCTTTGGGGCAACTATGGTCATGATCGGTTCTCTATTTGCTGGTCACGAAGAGTCTCCAGGGGAAACAATTGAAAGAGATGGAAAACTTTATAAAGAATACTTCGGTTCTGCTTCTGAATTCCAAAAGGGTGAGAAGAAAAACGTTGAAGGTAAGAAAATGTTCGTTGAGCATAAAGGTTCTTTAGAAGATACGTTAATCGAAATGGAACAAGATCTTCAATCTTCTATCTCTTACGCTGGCGGAACAAAATTAGACGCTATTCGTACTGTAGATTATGTTGTCGTGAAAAACTCGATTTTCAATGGTGACAAAGTATATTAATTCTTAAATTAACTCGAAGGACAAGCATTTTCATGCTTGTCCTTCTTTTTTGTATATGAAAATGTAAAATATTTTAATTTAACTGAATTTTCTAGTATTATGTGTTTAGATAGTCTTAATAAGGGGGAGATACGACTTGAAAAATGTAATAGAAAATCGCCTTAATCGCGCAGAGGTACCCGCTGAACTAACATGGGATTTATCCGATTTGTATAATTCTGATGCCGAATGGCATACTGCATTAAACGCATTGGAAAATGATATACAGAAACTTGATTCATTTAAAGGGCATTTACATACTAGCTCCCACACTTTATTAAATTGCCTACTTTTAGAAGAAGAGCTTTTAATGACGTTAACAAAACTGTACTCATATGCAAATTTAAAAGAAGCTACTGATCGTACAAATCCAAGTATTCAAGCGAACTCTTCCAAAATTTCTGCTTTATGGACGAAAGTACATACTGCACTATCCTTTATTCAAAATGAAATCCTCTCATTCGACGAAGGAACAATTGAAAGATGTTTAACTGAAGAAACAAAACTCGAACCTTTCCGTAAATCTTTACTAGAAATACTACAAAAAAGACAGCACACACTCTCTCCTGAAACAGAAGAAGCACTTGCTGCACTTGGCGAAGTTCATAGTTCTCCATACAAAATTTACGGCATGACTAAATTGGCCGATATGGATTTCACTTCTATACAAGACGAACAAGGAAACGAACTTCCTGTTTCATTCTCATTATTTGAAAGCAAATATGAATTTTCTCCAAGCACATATATACGTCGAAAAGCATATTCATCATTTGTTTCCACACTAAAACGATATAAAAATACAATTGCCACAACATATGCTACTGAAGTAAAAAAACAAGTAACACTTTCTCGTTTACGTAAATATGAATCCGTTACTCATATGCTATTAGAACCACAAAAGGTTCCACTTGAAATGTATAACAACCAACTTGATATTATTTATAAAGAACTAGCACCTCATATGCGCCGTTTTGCAGATTTAAAAAAGAGAGTATTAGGACTCGATCAAATGCTTTTCTGTGACTTACATGCACCTTTAGATCCCGAATTTAATCCGGCGATTACTTATGAAGAAGCAGGCACGCTCATTCAAGATTCTTTAAAAGTATTAGGCGATGAATATAGTTCCATAATCCAAAAAGGATTCAAAGAAAGATGGGTAGATCTTGCAGATAACGTAGGCAAATCAACAGGGGCATTTTGCTCAAGTCCATACGGCTCTCATCCCTATATTTTAATTACATGGCAAAATACGATGCGTGGATGCTTTACATTAGCACATGAATTTGGACATGCTGGTCATTTCTATTTAGCAAATAAAAACCAACGTATCATGAACATACGCCCATCTATGTACTTTGTTGAAGCACCATCAACCATGAATGAATTACTATTAGCTCAGCATTTACTAGCGACTACTGACGATAAGAGAATGCGCAGATGGGTCATTCTACAACTACTTGGCACATATTATCACAACTTTGTTACTCATTTACTTGAGGGTGAATATCAACGTAGAGTATATGCTCTAGCAGAAAAAGGACAGGCCCTTACAGCTACAACTTTAACTGAAATTAAAACAAATGTCCTTTCGACATTCTGGGGAGATTCTGTAGAAATCGATGAAGGTGCGGGCTTAACTTGGATGCGTCAGCCTCATTATTATATGGGTCTATATGCTTATACATATTCCGCAGGCCTCACTGCATCCACTGCAGTAGCTCAAATGATTAAAGAGGAAGGACAACCTGCTATTGATCGCTGGTTAGATGTGCTTCGTGCTGGTGGTACAATGAAACCACTTGAACTAATGAAACATGCCGGAGTAGATATGTCAAAAACAGATGCAATCCGTAAAGCTGTTTCTTACGTTGGTTCATTAATTGATGAATTAGAGCATTCTTATCAAGAATAAAAAAATAAGCCCTCGCTTTAATGAGGGCTTATTTCATATTTACTTCCCAAACCGTTTGCGATATCCACATTTCCTGCAAAGTTCTTCAACCGCAACTCTTTTCGAAAATCCATCGACAATGTTTGTTGCTCTTTCACCTTCAATAATGTTAGAAAATGAATCATTATTAATATTCCCAAGGTTAATAATCCCTTCACCATCTAAACAACAAGGAATAACTGTTCCATTCGCTAAAATACCCGCTTGATTACGAAGTCCATGACAGAATCCTTTCCCATCATCCTCTTCCTCATGTAATGCTGGCCACTGGAATTCATAGTCTTGATTAATAAAGACACGTTCTGCAATTTTTATACCTTTTCCTGGTGTAAGCTTCTCTTCAATTTGATAAGATAGATCAAATTCATTTTCAATTATAGATAATAACTCTCTATTTTTCTGGATTTCAGCATTTGTTTTATTATCCTGAGTTAAATTCCATAACCTTAACGATACAATTAAATCTGATTGACTTGTCGCTTCCCTAATGAAGGAAAGTATACTCCTTACATAGCCCTCTTTATCTTGCGAACCTGGATGTCCATCAAAACTATGCAGTGAAAAATTCATTTGTCTTAACGCAGGCTTATTTAACAGCCTATGTCTTCTCTTATTAATTAACGTTCCGTTCGTTGTAATATTAACTTTAAACCCTTTTTCATGACTTAAGTCTAATAGTTGATCTATTTTCGGATGGAGCAACGGCTCACCCTTCACGTGCAAATAAATGTAGTCTGTGTGAGGTTTAATTTGGTCTAATCTTTTAGCAAAATCCTCCACAGAAATGAATTGCTTCTGCCTTTCCGTCGGCGGACAAAAGCTACACGCAAGATTACATACACTCGTAATCTCCAAGTAAAACTTCTTAAACTTCTTCACCTTTAATTCCTCACTTCTCTAACTACTTATACTTTTTCCTCTTCATATTACAGCATATTTTTATGGAAATAGAAACATACTTATTTTAGGAAATCTACATACCATCTAATAATATTTAAAAGACCATCGGTAATTTTTGTCCAATGGTCTTTTTATCCTTTTATATACAAAGAATAAATTTATTTATGATACGGTTCATCGTAACTATTCTAAATAAGGTTATTTTTTATTATTTTCATAATTAAATTTAACAAAAAAGGTAGTGCCTTCCGATCCTGTTTGAATTTCTATTTTTGCATTATGGCGGGCAGCAATGGCATAACATACACCTAACCCCAATCCAGTTCCATTATCTTTGGTCGTGTAAAACGGCGTACCCAGTTTCTCTAATACTTCAGGCCTGATACCTTTTCCTTGATCCCGCACTGCAAGCACCACACAATTTTGACCTTCCTTGTAAGTGCTAATGGTTAGAACTTTCCCTGTATTCATCGCTTCTAAGCCATTACGATATAGATTCATTAATAATTGCCGTATCTCATTACGATTTAAAAGTAATTCTTTAATGTCATTTGTATCGACTTGAATATATTTATTTTGATTGTACGTATCAATCTTTATTAAAGGAATAATATCGCGGATAATTGAATTTAAATCTAACATCTGCAAATCCAATTTCCTTGTATTACCCATTGAGAGAAATTCAGTAATAATAGAATTGGCACGGTTAAGTTCTTCAATCATTAAATAAAAGTACTTATTATGTTTCTCATAGGTATTCTCTTCTTTTAATAACTGTAAAAATCCCAGTACTGTTGTCATTGGATTTCTAATTTCATGGCTGATACCTGCTGCCATTTGCCCTATTAAATCTATATTGGATAATCTTTTCAATTCCTGTTCATATTTCTTTTTTTCCGTTATGTTTTTAAAAATACAACAAATACCATCATCATATGGGTATGCAATAACTTCGTGCCAATATTCATCTGCAGTAGAAAGAAATTCCAAATGAACTGTAGTTCGCTCTGACATCGCACGATGAAATTCCTTATACATAACTGTGTCAATTTCACTCGGGAAAACATTCCATATATTCTTTCCTAATACATCTTTTGCTGTTTTTCTTTGCGGAAAATATTGGTGCTTATTTACGTACGTAAATTCCCATTTATTATTTAAAATAAAAAATCCATCCGTAATACATTCAATCACACTTGTAACTTTTTCATTAGCAGCAGCTAACTCTCTCGTTCGCTCTTCCACTATGCTCTCTAGTTGATCCATATACAACAAATTCGAAAACGTAGGGGCTGTGGCATCAACGATAGATTTTGCTAGTTGAAGTTGGGAATCATCATAATTGTGAGCTTTTCCTTCTTTGCCAACGACGATTACCCCTAATACTTCTCCCATCGAAACCAATGGAATCATCAATAGACCCTTACTATCTATATTTTTTGTTTGAATAACCTCTTGGATCTTGGCTTCATAGCTTTTCTCTGTCCAATCCGCTTCTGTCCAATGACAGTCCTTACTTAATTTCGTTGTTTTAATTGTTGTTTTGTCTAGCGGATCTAGAAGATGAGCAGTCATATTTTTACTCTCTAAAATCTGTTCTAGGTAAAAAAAGCATTTATCAAAACTCTCCTGTATCGAGGAACACATCGATAAATCACGTGTAACATTTAGTAACAGTTGTTTCTCAGCAATAAGGTTTTCCTTTTGTTTTAAATTATTTGCGTTTTGAATTGCAACCGCAGCCATATTTACATAAGCTTCAACACTTTGAATTTCTGAATCTGTTAAGTTCATCGGAATTCCATAATCAAATAAAAAAACCAGACCAAATAACTCTTGCCCAAATGAGATAGGCAGAGCTAATAAGGACTTAATTTTGAATGCATTAACCGGTCTCGGATCTGGTCGATGATCCTTTGAGGTATCAGGAATATAGATGGTTCTTTTCGTTTCAATAACTTCTTTTGCCAGTAAGTCTATTTCAGGATCAATTACTTGAGTATCGAGCGTTACACCATTTATAGTCTCTGGTTTTCCTGCAAACCCTCTAAATGTTCCATCTTCCTGGGGTAAATAAATTCCAACAGCGTCGCACCTAACAATCTCCTCTGATATCGCCATTGTCACACGCTGCAATACGTCACGTAGTTCTAATTTCGTATTTATTATTTTTGTTATATTCGCGAGCCTAGAATATCTCGTCTGATCACTTACCATTCACATAGCCTCCAGTTATAGGCATAATAAAATAAATATGATAATATCAGTGTTTTATATAGAATACATTACTTATGATACGGTTCCCCACGATTAATCCGAAACGCTCTATACACTTGCTCAAGCAACACTAATCGCATTAATTGGTGTGGTAATGTCATCTTTGAAAAAGAAAGTGATTCATTTGAACGCTTCATCACTTCTGAGCTTAGTCCAAGTGATCCACCAATTACAAATGCGACTTTACTCTTTCCGTATGTAGCAAGGCGATCTAGACTTATCGCGAATTCTTCTGATGACTTTTGCTTTCCTTCTATAGCTAATGCAATCACATGTGTGTCATCAGAAATTTTATCCAGTATACGTATACCTTCTTTTTCCTTTACAATTAACATTTCTGCTTCACTTAAATTTTCTGGCGCCTTTTCATCAGGCAATTCAATTACTTCTACTTTTGCGTATGCAGATAATCGTTTTAAGTATTCTGCTATACCTTGTTTCAAATATTTTTCTTTTAATTTCCCAATTGAAATAATCGAGATATTCACACGTATCCTCCACCTTACAAACATGTTATCCACAAAACTTATCCACATATCCACAAATACTACCCACATATTGTGTGAGAATCTGTGTTCGATACAACATATGTCGCCTCATTTTGACAAAATTCACATGTTTTTTTCTCTTTTTCCGAGTTATCCACATTGTTGATAACTGGCGCGACTTCACACTCATCCACAATAATATCTAACGCTAATTCAACATGCTCTAAACAACAAGGTAAATTCATTTTCTTCACCTCACTTTTCTACAATAGAAAACAGGAGGTAGGCCCTCCTGTTTTTAATACTTTTGAATGCCTAATTTCACTGTTGTTGTTACTCTTTTTGTGCCACGATAAAACGTAAGAGTCATTTTATCATTAATTTCCTTATCATATAAGGCCGTACGGAATCCAATAATATCGCGAATCGGTTTTCCATCTACCGCCACAATAACATCATGTTCTCTTAAACCAGCATCCGCACCTGGCGAAGGACTTTTCACATCCAAAATACAAACTCCCTCTGTTACAGTACCTGGTAAATGTAATGTTTTTGACCAATAATAGTTTGGAATTTCATTTAATGACCTAAGTTCAATCCCAACATATGGTCTTCTTACTTTTCCATACTTCTCAAGTTCATTCATAATCGGAACAGCTCTAGTCACCGGAATAGCAAGGCCGATTCCTTCTACTTCTTTTGCAGCAATTTTCATTGAATTAATACCAATTAATTGTCCTGCTGCATTTACAAGCGCACCGCCACTATTCCCCGGATTAATCGCTGCATCTGTTTGTAACACTTCTACTTGCCAATCATAATGTCCATCTTGATCTAAATCTACAGGGACAATACGTTCATTAGCTGAAATAATACCTTGTGTAACTGTTCCAGAAAATTGCAGTCCAAGCGGGTTTCCAATCGCAATAACTGGCTCTCCTCTGCGAACAGTATTAGAATCGCCAATTTCAATTATTTTTTTCACATGCTTTGCATCTATTTCTAATACAGCTAAGTCTGTGACTACATCGGTTCCTAATACTTTTCCAGGAACCTTCTTACCGTCACTTAGACTTACTTCAATACGATTCGCTCCAGCTACAACATGATTATTCGTTACAATATAAGCTTGACCATCTGTCTTTTTATAAATTACTCCTGATCCTGTACCGGCCTCTGAATCTGCCTCTGAAAAGTTATCTCGTTGAATGTTAATAACACCCACAACAGCTTCAGATGCACGATCAACAGCATCTACAAAGCTAATCTGTTTAATCCCTTGAGCTTCGGCCATATTACTTCCGCTTGCTTCAGCTTGCGGAAGCGTATCAGCAGAATTTGAAAATAAAGGCGCTCCAAACGCGAATAAAGAAGCTCCTACAATTGTTCCCGCTATACTAGAAAGAACTATACCTTTGTGCTTCTTTTTTCCTGCACGTTTCATACGATAATTTTCTTCATCAATAAAGGACATATTTGTTCACCTATCTTCCTGAAAACAACTATATTCACCTTTATTGTTTACTAAAATGAAGAATTATACGTATTGAATTTTTGTAGGCATTTTTGGATCTGTATCGTGAATTTCAAAGGATTCACCCACTCCAAATCCTTTTTCCTCTAGTACTTGTGATACTGACATACGCGCTAGTTCTTTCATGTTATTATCTAAGCTTAAATGGGCTAAATAAATATGCTTTGTCTCATCTGTAATTACATCTGCCATCGCTAATGCAGCATCCTCATTACAAACATGCCCAACGTCACTTAAAATACGTCGTTTAATGCTCCATGGATAACGTCCCATACGAAGCATTTCTACATCATGATTACTTTCAAATACGAAAGCATTAGCTCCCTTAATAACGCCTTTCATACGGTCACTTACGTATCCCGTATCTGTAATAAGCGCTAACTTCCTATTATTGTTATGGAAAGCATAAAACATCGGTTCTGCCGCATCATGAGAAACTCCAAATGACTCGACTTCAATATCACCAAAGGTTTTCACATCACCAACTGAGAAAATAAACTTTTGTTCAGTTGGGATATTTCCTATTAAATGTTCCATTGCATTCCATGTTTTCTCATTCGCATAAACAGGTAAATCATATTTACGTGCCAGTACACCTAAACCTTTAATATGATCACTATGCTCATGCGTTACAAGAATACCTGATACATCATTTATATTCAGTTCTGCTTGTTTAAATAAAGCCTCTGTTGCTTTACCACTTAAACCTGCGTCGACTAGTAATTTTTTTTCATCGGTTCCTACGTATAGCATATTTCCTGTACTTCCACTTGCAAGTACGCTAAAATGCAACCCCATTCTTTCTCACTCCAGTATGTTCATCAACCACTTGATTTTCCTTTTCTCCTAATTCCATAACTTGTCCTTCAATTGCATTCACAAAGAAGTCCTGCTTCTGCTCCGTTTTCAAATTCCACGTTGGAGCCAGTACTTGGTTATTAGAAGTAGATGCGGTAAGAGTGGCATAACCAATTTGCGCTTCTTTAACATGCGTATTTCCATGAATTTTATTTTTTAAATACAAATTTTCTAAAGCTGTTTGAGCCGTAATAATTTCTTGCTCTTTCGTTTTTTCACCTTCGCCCATTTCTTTTAAATCAGTTAGCATTGTCTGCGTATATGAAACAAGTTCATTTTTTTCATTTAATTCCACAACAATCATCGCCTGATTATTATAGAAAATAGGCTTATCTTTATATTTTTGGAAGAAATAAATTTTAGAGTCTTTCACCGCTCCAAATTCATACTTTTGTCCATCCAATACATAGTTCTTCAAAAATTCATTATACTTATCTTTTGATAATGATTTCGTATTTAAAAAAGGCTCTTTTAGCTTACTTTCTATCTTGTACATATTTTGTATATGCACCGTTTGATTTTTCAAAGACTGTATATCTTCTTCTTTAAAAGCTTTATTTTCTGCTCTAATAAATGACTCTTTTTTCGGTTCTTTAGGGATATTTCCCATCGTAATTTTGTTTGCTTTTAATTCTTGATCTATCTTTGTTTCTGCAATAAGCTCCAATTGATTACTATCTTGCTTTTGAATGAATTGGAAAATGAGAAAGAGGTCCAAAACAAAAAAGGTCACAATAAATATGGTTTTAATCCGATCCCAATCCATTTAGTCCTCCCTCACTCCACTCATAGATTTTCTGTTTACCTGTTTCATCTTCAACAAGCTTTACATACCAAATTGGTTGTAATCGAACTACTTGTCCATCTAGTGATAACTTGTATCCAATACCAATATCCTTAATTACTTGTTTCTTTATCTCTGGATTATTTTCTAGGGATGCTATTACAACATGCCCTGACGGAAGAGTAACCTTCTGTTCTATACCTTTAGTATTTAAAGACAGCAACGGTCTTTCATATTCCATTACTTCTTCTGATCCCCATATTTGTCTCAATTCAGCTAATCCATCTTCATTGAATACTGAATATCCATCTTCATTTAAACGAAATACTGTCTCTCCTTTATTCATATAGTCCAAACGATATGAATCCAAACTTCCACTGTGACCACTTACGAATTCAAAGCTTTTTTGTAAAAGCATTAAATTATCTATCGTTTTCTCAGTTAAGACAGAAGAGTTTTTATACTTTAGCATGTGACGATCGTTTTCAATTTCCATGGATCTAATACCATCTGTAAATGTTTCTTTCGACATCTCGGTAATCGGACTTAAATAACGAGGATCACTAAACAGAGCATTCTTAAACGTATCAACTGCTAAATTAGATGAAATATATGTTATATTGTTTAACTCTGTCGTTCCATCTGGTAAAAATAACTTTTTCATATCATTAAGTTGATAATCAAAATAAGGCTTTGCTGATACTATAAATTGATTTTGGGCATTTACAATATCTTTTAAATACACGCCACTTAATTTTGCCTCGTATATTTTAAAGTTATCACCATCAGAAACAAAGTTAATTTTAATTTCTTGATCCTTACTTCGAGAAGGATCGAGGAGAATACGATTAAAATGTTTAGGCTTATCTGTACTCTTCTCTTTCATGTTAAACATGGATTTTACTGCATCAAATGGGATATCGGTAGGGAAAACAAGTTCAACTTTCCCTTCACCATGCACATATGAAAGGAAATCACCCTTAGTGATTGATATCTCTTTAAAATCATGTAGTTCCCCTACTTCCAGAGGCTTATAGATTGATTCTATATCTGCCTCTCTTCTGCTCCCATAATGATTTTTATCTTTATGCACGATGATAGAAGTAGGACGGACAACATCGGAAATTTTAGTTTGGTTCATTCCTTCATTTCCCTGCACAAATTTCGCGTTTTGCATGGATGTAGAATCTGGCACATACGTCCATAGGTTAAAAGTAAGAAATAGGCTAATTACAACTAGGTTAATTAAAACTATTGTTTTAAAGTTTTCCATACTCATTCCCAATCGTCCTCTTCATCTGCTGCCATTGGTAACGTGAAATAAATAGTTGTCCCTTTTCCTTCTTCACTCTTCGCCCAAATAGAGCCACCATGTGCCTCAATCATTTCTTTTGCAATTGCTAATCCAAGCCCAGTACCACCCATTTGTCTTGAACGAGCTTTATCTACGCGATAAAAACGTTCAAAGATTTTATCAACGTTTTCTTTTGGAATACCCATTCCTTGGTCACTTACACTAATTTCTAATAAATCACCGCGATCACGTAAACGATATGTTACTGTTCCACCTTCTGGTGAATACTTTAATGCGTTAGAAATAATGTTATACAGCACTTGAGTAATTTTGTCAGTATCCATATCAATAAATCTAGATTTCTTAGAGAAAGATCGTTTGAAACTTACATTTTGCTCTTTAGACATTTCAAAGCGATCAATAATATTATTAAAGAAATCAGTAAAGTCGACCCATTCTTTCATTAAACGATGCTCTGTACTATCAAGTTTAGATAGCTGTAACAACGCATTTACAAGTCTAATCATTCTTTCTGTTTCTTCTTGTGTAACCGTTAAAAATTGTGGTGCAATATTTGGATCCTGCCATGCTCCATCTGTAAGTGCCTCTAAATAACTGCGCATCGTCGTTAATGGCGTCCTTAATTCATGAGAGACATTCGCCACAAACTCACGGCGTTCCCGTTCTATACGCTCCTGCTCTGTTACATCATATAGTACAGCAATTAAGCCGTTTGCCTTCCCTGTTTCTTTTTGAATAACAGAGAAACTAGCACGTAAAATATATGGTTCGTTTCTCGTACTAAAATCTAATAAAACAGAATCTGGCTCTTCATATAAATGATCGAGCGTAAATTCTTCCTGTATCCCTAATACCTCTAAAACAGATTGATCGAGCGCTGTTTCACGAGAAACATTTAACATCTTTTCCGCAGGATCATTTAGTAAAATAATATCCCCTTTTCGGTCAGTAGCAATTACTCCATCTGTCATATGTGATAAAACAGATGATAATTTACGCCTTTCACTTTCTGTAGAAGAACGAGCTTGTTGTAATTTTTTTGATAAATTATTGAAGGATAATGCCAGTTGTCCAATTTCATCATGGCTATGCACTTTTACTTTTCTCGAATAATTTCCTTTTGCCATTTCGATTGCTTGTCTCCGCATATCTGAAATTGGTCTTGTAATTGTTTGAGCCAATAAAATCCCAAGTACGGCCGTTACTAATAAAGCAATTACTGTTCCCGTAGCAAAAATTTGATTTATATCCTTCATTTGTTTATATACATCTTCCATAGATGCCACAATGTAAATAACACCAAGCGCATCCTTACCGTTATCATCTAGAATCGGAGTAAGCATAACTTGAACACGATGACCTGTACTACCATCCTTCTCAATTTTCACTTCCGGCTTTTTTTGTACTAACACTCGCTGAACAGCTATATCAGTTGATGTTCGATTCACCTTATTCTGCTTTGATTCATCTGAAATAGCCAGTAACTTTCTGTGCGAATCAAATACACTTACCTCTTGTATAACTTTCTTCTGATCAGAGGCAAATTTTCGAATTGAAGTTTTAATCGTTTCATCTGTTGACTCTGTTTCTGCTTTTGTATAACTTTTTTTAAACTCTTGCTTCAAATTATATGATAATAAGTTTGTTTGCTGCGTTAAAGAATCCCTAAAACCTTGTACTAAGCTCTTCTCTAATTCCCTTACGAAATATACTCCAATAACTTGCATCGCTATTAATATTAATAGCATATATATAAGCACAAATTTTAAATGAATAGATTGAAAAAAACCAACTTTCTTCATATACTATTCCTGCTCTGGGTCACGCAAGTAATACCCTACTCCACGTCTAGTTACAATTAAAGTAGGATGGCTTGGATTATCTTCAATTTTTTCACGCAAACGACGTACTGTAACGTCTACTGTGCGCACATCTCCAAAATAGTCATAACCCCAAACTGTTTGTAATAAATGTTCGCGTGTCATAACTTGTCCTAAATGTTTCGCTAAATAATGTAGCAACTCAAATTCACGATGTGTAAGCTCGATATTTTCCTCGCGCTTCGTTACACTATATGCATTTGGATTGATCACAATTGGTCCAATAACCATTTCTGTATTTTCTTCTTTTTCCGCAGCACCACCTTGTTGATGGCGGCGTAAATTCGCCTTCACACGAGCAAGTAATTCCCTCGTACTAAATGGCTTCGTTACATAATCATCTGCCCCAAGCTCGAGCCCTAATACTTTATCAATCTCAGAGTCCTTTGCTGTAAGCATAATAATCGGCATTTCTGAGCTTTTACGTATTTCACGGCAAACCTCTAAGCCATCTTTACCTGGTAGCATAATATCTAATAAAACCATATCTGGTTGCTCTTCATTAGCCTTTTCAATTGCTTCATCACCATCATGCGCCATTACTATTTCAAAACCTTCTTTTTCTAGGTTAAACTTCAAAATATCTGCAATCGGCTTTTCATCATCAACTACTAAAATTTTCTTTCCCATCATCGTCTATTTCCTCCTTATAAAAATATGGTCAATAATCCCTAAACATATTGATGTTTACATAGTATGTCCTATATGACCGCATCCTTTGTTTAAGTATTTTCTCCTCTATTCTCATAGACTCATGTATGATCCACTTTTACACGGCATCCTATACGATCTATAGAAAAACCTCTAGCTTCAACTGCTAGAGGCTCCTCGTTCTATTTTAAAATAACTACTCAGTTTTGTAAAATTACATAAATAAAAAGGATATTAAGTGGGCCCACTTAATATCCTGAGAGTGGCTCGGGACGGAATCGAACCGCCGACACGAGGATTTTCAGTCCTCTGCTCTACCGACTGAGCTACCGAGCCAAAACTATATATAAAACCACTAATGGTGGTATAAACAAAAGTGGCGGTCCCGACCGGGGTCGAACCGGCGATCTCCTGCGTGACAGGCAGGCATGTTAACCACTACACCACGGGACCAAAAATAAGCAAAAAAAAACATGACCCGTACGGGATTCGAACCCGTGTTACCGCCGTGAAAGGGCGGTGTCTTAACCACTTGACCAACGGGCCACGAAAAATAAAATGGTGAGCCATGAAGGACTCGAACCTTCGACCCTCTGATTAAAAGTCAGATGCTCTACCAACTGAGCTAATGGCTCATACTCACCAACGTCATATTTTCGTGACGACAAGATGTATCATAACATGTATTCTGTATTTATTGCAATACTTTTTTTGTTTTTTTATAAAAGAATAAGAAAAAAACTCATGCAGACATGAGTTTTTTTTCAAAAAATGTTAATTAAGCTTCGTATACGTTACGTACAATATTTGTTTGGTTACGATCTGGTCCAACTGAGAACATAGATATTTGAATTCCTGTTAACTCAGAAACACGTTCTACGTATTTTCGTGCATTTTCAGGAAGTTCATCTAATGATTTTACACCAGTAATATCTTCTTCCCAACCTGGAAGCTCTTCATATACAGGCTCACATTTCGCTAAAATGTTTAAGTTAGCTGGAACTTCATCAATAACTTCGCCATTGTATTTGTAAGCTACACAAATTTTAAGAGTTGGAATACCTGTTAAAACGTCGATAGAATTTAATGATAGATCCGTTAAACCACTAACACGACGTGCATGTCTTACAACAACGCTATCGAACCAACCTACGCGGCGTGGACGACCAGTTGTCGTTCCATACTCGCGACCAACTTCACGAATTTGATGACCAATTTCATCATGAAGCTCAGTAGGGAATGGACCATCACCAACGCGGCTTGTATATGCTTTACATACACCTACAACGCGAGTAACTTTCGCAGGACCAACTCCAGTTCCAACTGTTACACCACCAGCAATTGGGTTAGAAGATGTAACGAACGGGTACGTACCGTGGTCAATATCAAGCATAACACCTTGCGCACCTTCAAATAATACACGGTGATTATTATCTAATGCATCATTTAATACAACAGACGTATCACATACATATTGCGCGATTTGTTGCCCGTACTCGAAGTACTCTTCGAAAATTTCTTCTACAGTGAAACCTTCTGTATCGTACATTTTTTCAAATAAACGATTTTTTTCTACTAAATTACGCTCAAGCTTCTCTTTAAATGCTTCACGGTCTAAAAGATCAGCCATACGAATACCAATACGAGCAGCTTTATCCATATATGCAGGACCGATACCTTTTTTCGTTGTACCGATTTTGTTATCACCTTTACTTGCTTCTTCTAACTCATCTTGTTTTAAGTGGTAAGGTAAAATAACATGTGCACGGTTACTTACACGTAAATTATCAGTACTTACACCACGATCGTGTAAGTATTTTAACTCTTCAAGTAATGCTTTTGGATCTACTACTAATCCGTTTCCGATTACACAAATTTTCTCTTTATAGAAAATACCAGATGGAATTAAGTGTAATTTATATTTAACTCCGCCGAAAACAATTGTATGTCCCGCGTTATTTCCACCTTGATATCTTGCAACTACTTCCGCATGCTCAGAAAGAAAATCAGTGATTTTACCTTTTCCTTCGTCGCCCCATTGTGTTCCTACAACTACTACTGAAGACATTATTAAAGCACCTCCGCAATTTTCAAACGATCTATTCAAACAATATAATTGTACCAAAACCGAAAGAGAAGTCAACCGAAAAGCGAACATTTTTTCACAAAAAAACATTTTCGTTCGTAAGAATTATATATTTAACTTATGAAAGCCTTATCTTTCTTAAAAAAAAAAAGAAACACATCTTATTATAAGAAATGTGTTTCTTTTTTATACTGCCTTTATGCCGGTGGAGCATGTCCATCCTCAAAACGACGTTCTAAGTTAACGAACTTATTGAACTCTTTGACGAATGCAAGTTCCACTGAACCTACTGGACCGTTACGTTGTTTTGCAATAATAATTTCAATTGTATTTTTGTTTTCCGTTTCTCGATCATAGTAGTCTTCACGATATAGGAAAGCTACAATATCAGCATCCTGCTCAATACTTCCAGATTCACGAATATCAGACATCATCGGGCGTTTATCTTGACGAGATTCTACACCACGAGATAACTGTGATAAAGCAATAACAGGCACTTGCAATTCACGCGCAATCCCTTTTAAGGTACGAGAAATCTCAGATACTTCCTGCTGACGGTTTTCTCCTGATTTCCCACTTCCTTGAATAAGCTGCAAATAGTCAATCAAAATCATACCAAGACCTTGTTCTTGCTTTAATCTACGGCATTTTGCTCGAATCTCATTTACTTTAATACCTGGCGTATCATCAATATATATACCAGCATTTGAGAGACTCCCCATTGCCATTGTTAATTTTGCCCAATCATCGGAAGTTAATGAACCAGTACGAAGTCTTTGTGCATCAATATTCCCTTCTGCACAAAGCATACGCATAACAAGCTGATCAGCACCCATCTCCAAACTAAAAATCGCTACATTTTCATCCGTTTTCGTCGCTACGTTTTGTGCAATATTTAATGAAAATGCCGTTTTCCCTACTGATGGACGTGCTGCCACGATAATTAAATCATTTCGTTGAAAACCTGCTGTCATCTTATCTAATTCAGTAAACCCAGTTGGTATCCCAGTAACTTCACCCTTTTGATTATGCAAAAGTTCAATTTTGTCATAAGCATCTACAAGAACATCTTTAATGTTTTGGAATGCTTTTGCATTCGTTTGATGGGATACTTCTAATATTTTTTTCTCAGCCTCGTTTAAAAGACCATCCACATCATCTTCTCTCTCGTATCCATCCGATACAATATGAGTCGCCGTGCGAATTAAACGACGTAAAAGCGCCTTTTCAGCGATGATGCGTGCGTAATATTCTACGTTAGCTGCAGTTGGCACAACTTCTGCTAACTCTGCTAAGTAAGAAACCCCACCAACCTCTTCTAGTAATCCTTGATCAGCCATTGCTGATGTCATCATTACTAAGTCGATCGGCTCTCCCTTATCAGATAGCCCAAGCATGACTTCAAAAATCTTTTGATGTTTCGTTCGATAGAACGAATCAGGTACCAATAACTCTGATGCTGAAGTTAACGCATCTTGATCAATCAATATGGCCCCTAAAACCGCCTGCTCAGCCTCTATATTATGCGGAGGGGTACGATCAGCAAGTACATCACTCATACGCAATCCTCCTTGCTTAATTTATTTTTATTGTTCACTAACATGAACTTTTACTGTTGCTGTTACTTGTGGATGCAATTTCACAGTAACGTTTGTATAACCTAACGCGCGGATTGCATCGTCCATTTCAAATTTACGTTTATCAAGTTTAATCTTGTGTGATTTTTGCATTGCATCTACGATTTGTTTGCTTGTGATAGAACCAAATAAACGGCCACCTTCTCCAGATTTCGCCTTTAATTCTACAGTTAATTTCTCTAAAGTCTCTTTTAACTCTTTTGCATTTTCAAGCTCTGCTGCTGCATCTTTTTCTTCTTTACGCTTTTGAGCTTCTAAAGTTTTCATACTGCTATTTGTTGCTTCAGCAGCTAATCCTTGTTTTAGTAAGAAGTTGTTTGCATAGCCATCTGGTACGTTTTTTACTTCTCCTTTTTTACCTTTACCTTTTACGTCTTTTAGAAAAATTACTTTCATGATTGTGTGCCTCCCTGTAAATAGTCATCAATAACAAATCGAAGCTTCTCCTCAGCTTCATCTACTGTAACATTTTTCATCTGTGTGGCTGCATTCGTCAAATGCCCGCCACCGCCTAAGTTTTCCATAATTAGCTGCACATTCACTTCACCTAAAGACCTGCTGCTAATTCCAATGAGATTCTCGCCACGTTTCGCAACAACAAATGATGCAATAATCCCTGTCATCGTTAATAACGTGTCTGCCGATTGCGCAATAAGCACTTGATCGTAGTAATCATCACTATCAACTTTAGCAATCGCAATTCCATTTTTATAAATGTACGCATTTTTTATAGCTTTTGCAACCCGTAAATACTGATCCATATCTTCCTTTAAAAGTTCTTGTACAAGTACAGTATCTGCACCATGTGAGCGTAAATAAGAAGCAGCATCAAATGTACGAGCCCCTGTCCGGAATGTGAAACTTTTCGTGTCGACAATAATACCCGCTAACAATGCCGTCGCTTCTAACATTGTCATCTTTAAATTTTTAGGTTGATACTCAAGTAATTCTGTAACCAATTCTGCCGTTGAAGAAGCATATGGTTCCATATAAACTAGCAATGGGTCTTCAATAAAATCTTCTCCACGGCGATGATGATCAATAACTACTACATTTTCAATTTTATGTAACAGTTTTTGCTCCATCACCATAGAAGGTTTATGCGTATCGACAACAACAAGTAACGACTCATCATTTGCAAATTCCATCGCTTGCTCTGGAGTAATAAAATGAGACCATAACTCCTCATTTTGTTTCACTTTGTCCATCAAACGCTTAATTCCTTTATCGGAATCATTTTCATCTAACACAATATATCCTTTACGCTCATTTAATTGAGCCACTTTTAAAATACCAATCGCAGCACCAATTGCGTCCATATCGGGAGCCCTATGCCCCATAATAATGACATTACTACTTTCTAATACTAAATCCTTTAACGCATGCGAAATGACCCTGGCGCGTACACGGGTACGTTTTTCAACCGGATTTGTCTTACCTCCATAGAACTTAACTTTACCTGTCGCTTGTTTAATAGCTACTTGGTCTCCCCCACGCCCAAGCGCAAGATCTAAACCAGATTGAGCCATTGCTCCAAGCTCTGATAAAGGTAAATCACCTGATCCGACACCCACACTTAATGTAAGTGGTATATTCCTTTTAGATGTTTCTTCACGCACCTGATCTAAAATGCTAAATTTCCCTTTCTCCATCTGCGTCAAAATACTTTCATTTAGCACAACGAAGAATCTTTCTGAAGATGCACGTTTTAAATAAGCACCATACTTAAGTGCCCATTCATTTAGTCGCGATGTCACAAGACTTGTTATATTCGTACGTAATTGATCATCTAATCCTTGTGTAACTTCATCATAATTATCCAAATAGATGACAGCTAAAACAGTCCTTTGATCCTCGTACATCTTTTCGATTTCTGTTTGTTCCGTTACATCAAAGAAATAAATTAACTTTTCTTCTTTCCTTACAAAAACGCGAAACTTTCGATTATTTAAAGAGACTATATCATCAGAAGTTTCTCCTTTAATGAAAAGAAGTAATGTTTCTGATACATCGTAAAGGTGCCATCCAGCTAATGCGTGCTGTCCCAGACATGAAGATAAATAAGGATTTGCCCAATCAATCCCATAATCCTTATTGTATAACAAAATACCAATCGGCATTTGGTTAAATGCTTCATTACTTACTTTCTTTACTCTTGTAATCATATCTGTCGTATGCTTTTCGAAATTCCTTTGAAAATTAAGTTCAAATCGTATAACGATAAAGAATACGATACAAAAAATGACAAAAGCAGCTATACCCATAATTAAATGAAAATAACAGAGAATTGAAATGAGCACAAACACAAAAAATGCCAATACATAAACAGGATATAAAAACCACTGTTTCTTATCAAATTCAGGCATGTATACAACTCCTATAAAGTAAAACTAACTTACCTTCCAGTTAGTTAAACAGATTAAAATAGTATAAGGAATATTATTTTATCCCCCTATTTTAGAACGCAATGAAATCCCTAAGTCAATTATACCTAAGATTGTCACAAGAGGAAACAGCATCGGAATAAACATGCATGCAATAAAACTAATAATAGGAACCCCTTTAGTAAAACCTTTTCTATACGCTAAAAAGGCGATAAATGTCAGACCTTGCAGTACAAGCAATAGTGCAAATATGACATTTAGGTTAGAAAATACCATATGTAAATATGATGTTGGTTCTACTTTTATAAAAGTTGCTAACAAAATAAATATAACGTAATACCAAATAATACTCTTTGGTAATTGTATATCTTTAAATTTAGGCCAAGATATAACTTCATGTTTTAACTTTTTCAAAACACTACCTGATATTATCACTGTAATCCAAGAAAAACATACTGAAACTAGCACAAGTATACTTGGAAGTAACGATTGTAATATATCATTCATTTGTGCAAGTAGCTCTTTTTGTTCCTTACTAATCGGCATACCTGTAGCACTTACTATCTTTTCGCTTTTCGCCATACTTTCACTAAACATACTTTGCATTTGCTTCATTATATCTATGTTGAAAAACTTTATACTCGCAACATAAATAAGTACAAAACCAATTAAGTATGCAAGCGTCCCCGCTATTAAGATTTCAACTGGCTTTTTTCTTGTTTTATACATATATCCTAAAACAATCCCTATCAATCCAAACATAATTGTCTTCACTAAATTCAGCGGTTGACTCACAATAATAGTAACAAAAAGTGCTGCTACAAAAACCACGAGCACATTAGATAGTTTATGTCTTATCATTAATAGTATAAATGGTAACGGCAACGCAAAAGTTACAACTGTACCCAAAATCGGAACATACATAGATATAAGCAATAAAATTGCATATATAGCTAATAATGCTGCACCTTCTGTAATAAACTTTGTTTGTTTCACATTTTAACCTCTCTTTCAAAAAGAAAAGCATAGCAAAATGCACAGTAGAGTCCGACTCTACTGTGCATTTCATACGCTATTATTCACCAACATATGGTAAAAGTGCCATTTGACGAGCACGTTTAATTGCAACTGTAAGTTTGCGTTGGTATTTTGCGCTTGTTCCTGTTACACGACGAGGTAAAATTTTACCACGCTCAGAAACGAAACGTTTTAATAAATCAACATCTTTATAGTCAATGCGAGTGATGCCGTTAGCTGTGAAGAAACACACCTTACGACGTTTCGCACGTCCACCTTTGCGTCCTGCCATGTCTATTTCCCTCCATTCTTTGTTAAAACTAACAAATTTACTGTATTAGAACGGTAAATCGTCGTCGGAAATGTCGATCGGTTGACCTACATTTGAAAATGGATCGTCATTCTTCGTAAATCCAGAGTTACCTTGGTTACCTGAATTACTAGATTGACCAAATGGGTTAGAGCCTTGGTTACCGAAACCAGCTCCTGATGGTTGCTGATTAAATGAACCACGTTGCTCCCCACCGCCATTACGCGGCTCTAAAAATTGCACGCTTTCCGCAAGAACTTCTGTTACGTATACACGTTTACCATCTTGTCCCTCGTAATTACGAGTTTGAAGACGCCCATCTACGCCTGCTAAGCTACCTTTTTTCAAATAATTTGCTACGTTTTCTGCTTGTTTACGCCATATTACACAATTAATAAAGTCAGCTTCACGCTCACCTTGCTGATTGGCAAATGCGCGATTCACAGCTAACGTAAAAGTAGCTACTGCGACACCATTGGGCGTGTAACGTAAGTCAGGGTCCTTAGTTAAACGACCAACGAGGATAACACGATTCATCAATCGAACCACTCTCCCTTATATATCAATTATTTTTCTTCTTCTTTAACAACGATATGACGAAGGATGTCTTCGTTGATCTTAGCTAAACGGTCGAATTCGTTAATCGCTTCTGCGTTAGATTTCACGTTTAAGATCATGTAGAAACCTTCACGTAAGTCGTTGATTTCGTAAGCTAAACGACGCTTACCCCACTCTTTCGTGTTAATGATTTCTGCACCATTGTTTGTTAAAACACCTGCAAAACGTTCAACTAAAGCTTTTTGAGCTTCTTCTTCAACGCCAGGACGAATGATGTACATAATTTCGTACTTTCTCATTACACTTTCACCTCCTTTTGGTCTAAACGGCCCGTAATGGGCAAGGAGCAATTAATTTATAGTAATTACTCACGAGTTTAGATTATATCATAGTAAGTTATATGAATCAACTCACCAATACATAAAAAACTTGGCAAACATATAATATATTTGCCAAGTTCATATCTTTATTTTTCCTAGGAAATATTAAATTAAACGTTAAAACGGAAGTGCATAACATCTCCGTCTTTTACGATATATTCTTTTCCTTCTAAACGTACTTTTCCAGCTTCTTTTGCAGCTGTCATAGAACCGTTTGTCATTAAATCATCGTAAGAAACTGTTTCTGCACGAATAAATCCACGCTCAAAGTCTGTATGAATAACACCAGCACATTGTGGTGCCTTCATTCCTTGTTTAAATGTCCAAGCACGTACTTCTTGAACGCCAGCTGTAAAGTACGTAGCAAGTCCTAATAGGTCATATGCTGCACGAATTAATTGATCTAAACCAGACTCTTCAATTCCTAATTCTTCAAGGAATACTTTTTTCTCTTCTTCGTCTAATTCAGCGATTTCTGATTCAATTTTTGCACATACAACGATTACTTGAGAATTTTCATTTGCTGCAAATTCTTTTACCATTTGTACGTATTTATTTTCCGAAGGATCGATAATATCGTCTTCACTTACATTCGCTACGTATAACATTTCTTTTGTTGTAAGTAAATGAAGGCCTTTAACAATCTTCATCTGCTCTTCTGTAAATTCAACAGTACGAGCTGGTTTTCCCTCTTCAAAAGCTTCTTTTAAACGAACTAAAATTTCATGCTCATATACCGCTTCTTTATCTTTTTGTCTTGCTAATTTCGCAACACGCTCGATACGCTTATCAACAGACTCTAAATCCGCTAAAATTAGCTCTAAATTGATTGTTTCAATATCATCAATTGGATCTACTTTCCCTGAAACGTGCGTAATATTTTCGTCTTCAAAACAACGAACAACTTGGCAAATTGCATCTACTTGACGAATGTGAGATAAGAATTTATTTCCTAAACCTTCACCTTTACTAGCACCTTTTACGATACCTGCAATATCAGTAAACTCGAATACAGTCGGAACAGTCTTTTTCGGTTCTACTAATTCCGTTAATTTATTTAAACGCTCATCTGGTACTTCTACAATCCCTACGTTTGGATCAATTGTACAGAATGGATAGTTCGCAGATTCTGCTCCTGCTTGTGTAATTGCATTAAATAAAGTGGACTTCCCTACGTTAGGTAATCCAACAATCCCAGCCGTTAATCCCATATTTTTCACTCCTATGTCTCAATCTTTCATCATTATAGATAGTAACGAAAAAAATGACAAGTTTCCGCCAAACGAAAAAAAGTAACAGTTACCTACTGTAACTGTTACTCTCCCTCTATTCTTCGTGCTTCACAAGTATTTTTTTCACCTTACGATCAAACTCTCTTCGAGGAATCATTACTGAATGGTCACACCCCTCGCACTTAATGCGGATATCCATTCCCATACGAATAATTTTCCAACGATTCTCGCCACATGGATGGGCTTTCTTCATTTCCACAACATCATACAAGTTATATTCCTTTTGCTCCATTCTCCAAACTCCTCTCCATACTAAATTGCTTTTCCACTAACTAATTCTTCACGATTATATAAAACCATACGTGGATATGGAATTTCAATTCCATGTAAATCAAGACGATTTTTAATCTCTTTACGAAGTGCCCTTGCAATAACTGCATGTTGCATCGGTTCTACCTCAGCAATAACACGTAATATAACTTCTGATGCAGCTAATGTTTGCACACCTAATAATTGAGGCGTTGTTACCATTTTTTCGTACTTTGAAGGTAATTCTACTAATAAATCTTCAATAACTTGCTCTGCTTTCGCAATATCAGCCTCATATGAAATAGATACATCAACAAACGCTACACTATTACTAACTGAGTAGTTAGTAACTTGAATAATACTTCCATTTGGTAAAGTATGAATTTCACCTGTCCAACTCTTTACTTTCGTTGTACGAAGTCCAATTTCTAAAACGACTCCTTCAAATTGACCGATTTTAACATAATCGCCAACTGAAAACTGATCTTCTAACAAAATAAATAAACCTGTAATAACGTCTTTCACTAAACTTTGAGCACCAAATCCGACTGCTAAACCAATTACCCCAGCACCCGCTAATAAACCTGATGCATTAATATCAAATACACCTAAAATCGCAATTAGCATAATGAACATAACAACGTACGCTACAATATTTTCAAGTAATTTCGCTACTGTAACTGTACGACGTTCTGAAATTTGAATTGGAGAACGACTCCCCATACGAAACGCATTTCGTACAACCGCCCTTGCAATTCGCACAACAACTGCACCAATTGTTAAAATAATACATATTTTTAATGTCGCAACTCCAATATGAGCCCAACGATCAGCATCTAATAAATACTGTTTCATAGAATTAAACCACTTCGCTAATAAATCCATGTACCTCTACCTCTCTAGCTAAAATTTCTTTTTAGTTACCCTTATTATTGTATCAGAAGTCCCCTAATTGCTGAAAAAATTTTATGATTTTAATCCTATTTTATCCCCGACATCCAGGTATAAAATGGAACGAATATATATATACTAGTACTATTATTTCCGTTTTCATTCACATTTTGCAAAAATTACGCACTTATAACTTTCCATTTTCCTCACCATATAACATATATTGAAAATTTATTAAAAGGATGGGTGCTTCATGAATATTGGAAGTTTTCGCTTACCATTTTTTGAGAAAGAAACTCAAAACGTTATGCACCAAGATCTAGAAGCCTCTGAAATAATCAGTAATTTCTTACTTACCCATATTCCTATTAAAACTAATATACCACTCATTCTCGTTTGTATCGGCACAGATCGCTCTACAGGTGACGCACTCGGCCCATTAGTTGGTACAAAACTTGAACAAATAGACATCCAAAACCTCCAAGTATTCGGTACACTAGATGAGCCAGTACATGCGCTAAATTTAGAAGAGAAAATTCAGAATATACAGAAAGAATATCCTACTGCATTTATAATTGCTGTTGATGCATGTTTAGGAAAGTCCCAAAATATCGGATCAATCACTACTGGAAAGGGACCTAGTAAACCTGGGGCTGCTATGAATAAGAAATTACCTGCAGTTGGTGATTTGCACATACACGGTATCGTCAATCTAAATGGGTTTATGGAGTTTTTCGTTCTTCAAAATACAAGATTAAGTTTAGTCATGAAAATGGCTGATGTAATCGCAAAAAGTATAAAAGAGACGGATCAAAAATTATCCGCATTAAAAAAAGCAAACCATCTATAAATAATAAGATGGTTTGCTTTTTAATTTTTCTGTGCTAATAGTTCTAAAATACGATTTAAATCTTCTTTATTAAAAAATTCAATTTCGATTTTACCTTTTTCTTTTTTCGTCTCTTTAATTTTCACATCTGTGCCAAACTTTTCTCTTAAGAACGTTTCACGTTCTACGAAAAATATATTTCGCTCTTTTTTCACTTTTTTTGTTTCACGTGAAACGTGTTGATTAATCTCTTGGACGATTTTCTCTAATTGACGAACATTTAATCCTTCTTTTTCAATGCGTTTCAATAAGGACTTCAATTGTTCTTCATCTTTTATCGTAAGTAAAGTTCTCCCATGAGCCATTGAAAGTTGACCATTTGCAATCATATCTTGTACGAAAGAAGGTAAGCTTAATAACCGAGTATAATTTGCAATGTAAGGTCTGCTTTTACCAAGACGTTTCGCTAATTGTTCTTGCGTTACATTTAGCTCATTCATTAACATCTGGTATGCCATTGCCTCTTCCATAGGATTTAAATCTTCTCGTTGTAAGTTTTCTAACAAAGCAAATTCCATCATTTGCTGTTCAGTTAATTGTCTTACAACCGCAGGTACTTTTTCTAAACCAGCCTCTTTTGCAGCACGAAATCGTCTTTCACCTGCAACAATTTCATATCCTTTAATACTCTTCCTAGCAATTAATGGTTGTAGAATACCGTGTTCCTTAATCGAAATTGCTAATTCCTGAATCGCCTCTTTATTAAAGTGTTTACGCGGTTGATATGGATTCGGCCTTAATTCAGTTACAAGAATCTCCTGAATTGTTTCCTCTTCTTTCACATCTAAATCAGGAAAAAACACATTAATTCCTCTTCCTAATCCTTTAGCCACCTGCAATCACTTCCTCTGCTAAATCTATATACACTTCTGCTCCTCTTGATTTAGCGTCATACTGCATAATAGGTTTCCCATGACTTGGAGCCTCGCTCAAGCGTACATTACGCGGAATAATCGAGCGATATACTTTATCCCTAAAATACTTTTTCACTTCATCTATAACTTGAATCCCTAAATTTGTACGGGCATCCAACATTGTTAACAATACACCTTGAATTGCTAAATTTTTATTTAAATGTTTTTGTACAAGTCGAACTGTATTTAATAGCTGACTTAACCCTTCTAGTGCGTAATATTCACACTGTACAGGAATAATAACAGAATCTGCTGCTGTTAATGCATTAATCGTTAATAACCCTAAAGATGGGGGACAGTCGATAATAATATAGTCATATTCATCACGAACTGGCTGTAATGCTCTTTGCAAACGTACTTCCCGGGAAATAGTCGGTACCAATTCAATTTCAGCACCAGCCAATTGAATTGTAGCGGGTAGAACATCTAAGTTTTCAGTTGCGGTTTTCTGTATAACCCCTTGAACATCTGCATCTTCCACAAGAACGTTGTAAATACATTGATCTAATTCAGATTTTTCAATTCCCACACCAGTCGTTGCATTTCCTTGAGCATCAATATCTACAAGAAGGACTTTTTTACCTACTTGCGCCAATCCAGCCCCTAAATTAACAGATGTTGTTGTTTTTCCAACACCGCCTTTTTGATTAGCAATAGCAATGATTTTTCCCATGATGTCACCTACTTTCAACCTTTCTATCTTATTCTAGTAACAATTACGTTTATTGTAACATGAAATAAAACTTTTTCTTTTACGTCCTTTATTAAACTTCAAAATTTATTTCTAAACTCCTTCTTCATTTAACAAGAAAATATAGTAAAAGAGACCTCTCCAATAGGATAAGGTCTCTAGCACGTCATTATTATTTTTTCTTTGGAATTTTAATTGTAATTTGATAGTACTCATCAAATTCTTCTTCCTCAGAATTAACATTCAAACCACTTTCAGTAACCATTTGTAAAGATTGTCTAATTGTATTCATAGCAATCCTCGTATCTCGACTTACTGCTTTTTGCTTTGCCTTACGCTTCGGTTTCGCTTCCTCTAGTAACTTCGCAATTCGTTCTTCTGTTTGCTTTACATTTAGTTGTTTCTCAACAATTTCCTGTAAAACCTTCAGTTGTAATTCCTCATTTTTTAAAGGAATGAGAGCGCGGGCATGACGTTCTGTAATGCTTTTTTCTAATAATGCACTTTTTATTTCTTCAGGCAACTTTAACAAGCGCAACTTATTTGCGATTGTAGATTGTCCTTTTCCAAGTCGTTGTGCCAATGCTTCTTGTGTTAAATTATGTAACTCAATCAGCTTTTGATATGCCACAGCTTCCTCGATTGCCGTTAGTTCCTCACGTTGCAAGTTTTCAATTAAAGCTACAGAAGCTGTCTCTGTATCATTTAAATTCTTTATAATTGCAGGAACCTTTTCCCAACCTAACTTTGTTGCCGCGCGAAAACGTCTTTCTCCAGCAATAATCTCGTACTTATCATCCTCATATTGCCTTACAACAATCGGTTGAATAAGTCCATGTGTACGAATTGTTAATGCTAGCTCATCAATACGCGCATCATCAAAAACTGTTCTTGGTTGATAACGGTTAGGGGTAATATTTACTATCGGAATTTCTTGTATTTCTTCATATACCTTTTTATCTATCTCTTCATGGCTTTCGTCTTGTAATTCGAATTCGCTCTCTTTATCTCCAAAGCCAAATAAACGAGAAAACGTATTTTTCATACATATTCCACCACCTTTTAGGCCTATTGACTATTCTCCATAAAATGTTTCCTATGAAACATTTACGTTTTCATTTATATAATTTAATCTTACGTCTAATAAGATTTATTTTTCAATAGGTAATTTATTGGGTGTTCCCGGTTTGCGTGGATATTTCTTTGGTGTCTTGCGCTTTTTCTCGATTAATAAAATATTACGTTCACTCTCTTCAAATGGCAATTGGAACGTAGACATCTCTTTTAACTCTCCGCCTAGCACCTCTAAAGCATACTTGCCATTTTCAATTTCTTCGTTTGCTGCTGCACCTTTCATTGCAATGAATGTTCCTCCAACTTTTACAAGCGGTAAACATAGCTCACTTAATACAGAAAGACGCGCAACTGCACGTGCCATTACAATATTGTATGATTCACGTACACCTTCTTTTTTCCCAAATGTTTCAGCACGATCGTGACAAAATGCAACATCACTTAATTCTAACTTTTGGGCTAAGTGATTTAAGAAATTAATACGTTTTTGCAACGAATCTACAATTGTTACTTTTAAATGCGGGAAACAAATTTTTAAAGGAATACTTGGGAATCCAGCCCCTGCACCAACATCGCAAATTGAGAATGGTTTTGAAAAATCATAATAAAAAGCAGCTGTAATGGAATCAAAAAAGTGTTTTAAATATACTTCTTCTTTTTCTGTAATAGCCGTTAAGTTCATTTTTTCATTCCACTCTACTAATGTTTCAAAGTAGATTTTGAACTGCTCTAACTGTCTAGAAGAGAGGGTGATTCCCTTCTCTTCTAGCATAGATTGAAATTGTTCTATGTTCATCTAGCAATATCTCCTTACTATTTATTGGTTCGATACGCGTGCAATTTTTCCTTGTTCTATATACACAAGTAAAATGGAAATATCCGCTGGATTTACGCCAGAAATACGTGAAGCCTGCCCCATTGAAAGTGGACGAACATCTTTCAATTTCTGTCTAGCTTCTGAAGCAAGGCTAGAAATCGCATCATAATCAATATCTACAGGGATTTTTTTACTCTCCATTTTCTTCATACGCTCTACTTGCTGTAAAGATTTTTCAATATACCCTTCATACTTAATCTGAATTTCAACTTGTTCTTTAACTTCATCACTTAATTCTACTTCACTTGGTACTAAAAGATGAATATGCTCATATGTCATCTCTGGACGACGTAATAAGTCACTTGCACGTATTCCATCTTTCAATTCACTTCCGCCAATATTGCGAATTAATTCTTGAACTTCAGGACGTGGTTTAATAATAATGCTGCTTAAACGTTCCTTTTCCTGTTCAATTTGTAATTTTTTATTTGTAAATCGCTCATAGCGCTCTTCTTTAATTAATCCAATTTCACGACCAACTTCAGTTAAACGAAGATCAGCATTATCGTGGCGTAATAATAGACGGTATTCTGCACGAGACGTTAATAAACGATATGGTTCATTTGTACCTTTCGTTACAAGATCATCAATTAAGACGCCAATATAAGCATCCTCGCGACCTAAAACAACTTCTTTTTTACCTAAAGAACGGCATGCTGCATTAATTCCAGCCATAAGCCCTTGTCCTGCCGCCTCTTCGTAACCAGAAGTTCCATTAATTTGTCCTGCTGTATATAAATTTTTAATCTTTTTCGTTTCAAGTGTTGGCCATAGTTGTGTTGGCACAATTGCATCATATTCAATTGCATAACCTGTACGCATCATTTCAACATTTTCTAGGCCTGGAATTGTTCTAAGCATGTCACGTTGTACATCTTCTGGTAAGCTTGTGGATAAACCTTGTACATATACTTCTTGTGTATTACGCCCTTCTGGCTCTAAGAAAATTTGATGGCGTGGTTTATCATTAAATCTTACTACTTTGTCTTCAATAGAAGGACAGTATCTAGGGCCTGTTCCTTTAATCATACCAGAATACATAGCTGAACGATGTAAATTTTCATCTATTAAATGGTGTGTTTCTGTACTTGTATATGTCAACCAACATGGAATTTGATCCATAATAAATTTCGTTGTTTCAAAAGAGAACGCACGTGGCTTATCATCACCTGGTTGAATTTCTGTTTTACTGTAGTCAATTGTATTACTGTTTACACGCGGAGGTGTCCCTGTTTTAAATCTAACAAGATCAAATCCAAGTTCCTCTAAATGCTCAGATAATGTAATAGACGGTTGCTGATTATTTGGACCGCTTGAATATTTTAAGTCACCCATGATAATCTCGCCGCGTAAAAATGTTCCAGTTGTAATTACAACGGTTTTTGCTGTATATTCTGCACCAGCTTGTGTAACTACCCCTTTACATACACCTTCTTCAACGATTAAACGCTCTACCATTCCTTGGAACAACGTTAAGTTTGGTGTTTCTTCAATTGTTTTCTTTAATTCATGTTGGTAAGCGAATTTATCAGCTTGCGCTCGAAGTGCACGTACGGCTGGTCCCTTACCTGTATTTAGCATACGCATTTGAATATGAGTTTTATCAATATTACGTCCCATTTCTCCGCCTAATGCATCAATTTCACGAACAACAATCCCTTTTGCTGGTCCACCAACAGAAGGGTTACATGGCATGAATGCTACCATATCCAAGTTAATTGTTAACATTAATGTTTTTGAGCCCATTCGTGCTGCCGCAAGACCAGCTTCACATCCTGCATGACCTGCACCGATTACTATGACATCGTATGAACCGGCATTGTATCCCATTGTTTATTCCTCCTAATAATCTCTATCTTTCTACAACTTCACTATATTATTTTCCTAAACAAAATTGAGAGAACAACTGGTCAATTAAGCTTTCATGCACTGTGTCCCCAGTAATTTCACCAAGTATTTCCCACGTTCTTGTTAAATCAATTTGTACCATATCAATTGGTACACCATTTTCAATCGCCTCAACTGCATCACCGATTGTTTTTCCTGCTTGTGTTAATAATCCAATATGTCTCGCATTAGAAACATATGTCATATCTGCAGAATCGATTGTTCCTTCAAAGAATAAATCAGCTATTGCCTTTTCGAGTTCATCTATTCCTTGTTCCTCAATTAAGGATGTTGTAATAACACGATTTCCCGCGGCTAACTCTGTAACACGTTCCATATCAATCGCTTGCGGTAAATCAGTCTTATTCACAATAACAATAAAGTCTTTTCCTTGTACCGCACGGAATAGATCTTCATCCTCATTTGTTAAAGCCTCGCTATAGTTGACAACAACTAATACTAAATCCGCTTGGCTCATCATTTCTTTTGAACGTTCCACACCAATTCGTTCAACAACATCTTCTGTCTCCCGAATACCGGCTGTATCTATAAGTTTAAGAGGTACACCACGCACGTTAACGTACTCTTCAATAACATCACGAGTTGTTCCTGCAATATCAGTTACAATTGCCTTTTTCTCCTGAACAAGACTATTTAATAACGATGATTTCCCAACGTTAGGTCTACCGATAATTGCTGTAGCAATACCTTCACGTAAAATTTTCCCCTGTTTTGATGTTTCTAATATTTTTTCGATTTCCGAACGAACATGCGTCGCTTTCTCAATTAAAATATTATGTGTCATCTCTTCTACATCATCGTATTCTGGATAATCTATATTTACCTCAACATGAGCTAATGTTTCTAATATTTCTTGACGCAAAAGACCAATTAATTTAGATAATCGCCCTTCCATTTGATTAATTGCTACATTCATCGCACGATCTGTTTTTGCTCGAATCAAATCCATAACAGCTTCTGCTTGTGATAAGTCGATACGTCCATTTAAAAAAGCACGTTTTGTAAATTCGCCCGGTTCTGCCAATCGTACTCCTTGTGCTAGAATAAGTTGCAATACTTTATTTACTGAAACAAGTCCACCGTGACAGTTAATTTCCACTATATTTTCACGTGTAAAAGTCCTTGGTGCGCGCATAATAGACACCATAACTTCTTCAATAACTTGATTTGTATCTAAATCAACAATATGACCATAATGAATAGTGTGAGAAGGAACCTCTGTTAAATCCTTCCCCTTAAAAATACGATCAACTTTCTCAACCGCATCATCCCCACTTACTCGAACAATGGCAATTGCACCCTCTCCAAGCGCTGTGGAAATCGCAGCAATTGTATCAAATTCCATGTCCTTTCACCTCACTTGCTTATTTATCTCTATTTCAACATGATTATTTCTTTCACTAAATTATTAGGATACCATAACGAACCTATCTACAAAAGAAGAATAACTCATTTTATTATATCCCCATGTAAAAAACACTAAACTTATTCACAGTGGATAAGTTTAGTGTTTTTTAGTTATCCACATCTATTTTCCGCTCAAAAAAACCGGCACTCATTTGAGCAACCGGTCATTTAGGAGATATTACAACATGCCGATGTGGTTCATTTCCTTCAGAAGTTGTATTGATACCTTGATGATTTGATAATGCCTGATGAATAATTTTTCGTTCAAAAGATGGCATCGGTTCTAAAATAACTCTTTTTTTCGTATTAAATACTTGTTTCGCTAATCGATAAGAAAGTGATTCTAACGTACTTTTTCTTTTACTACGATAATTTTCAGCATCTAGTGTAATACCGATATACTGCTTCGTGTTACGATTCGCGACAAGTTTTGTTAAATACTGTAAAGAGTTCAATGTATTACCTCTTTTTCCAATTAAAACACCTACATTATCACCAGAAATTGTGAATTCGATTTCGCGTCCTTTTACAATTTTACTAATCTCGACTTCCACACCCATATCGTGAATAACATTTCTTAAATATTCTTCACATTCTTGAATTGGATCTTTCTTCAATACAACTTCTACTACTGCAGGGCGATTCCCAAATAAACCTAAGAATCCCCTTTTACCCTCATCGACAATATTTATATCTACTCGATCTTTTGATGTATTTAATTGCCTTAAAGCATCCTCTACTGCCAGCTCGACTGTTTGTCCTTTAGCAGTAATTACACTCACTTGCTTGAGCCTCCAGCTTTATCAGCCTTACTAGCCTTAATCTCTGGCCCTTTAATAAAGTACATTTGAGCAATACCAAAGATATTACCAACAACCCAGTAAAGTGATAATGCAGCTGGGAAGTTAATTGCAAAGATTAAAATCATAATCGGCATAAGCCAAAGCATCATTGCCATTTGTGGATTTTGACCAGCTGTTCCTGCCATTGCAAGCTTTTGCTGAATAAATGTCGTAATTGCTGCAACGACTGGTAAGATATAGAACGGGTCTGCATGTCCTAAATCGAACCATAAGAAACTATGTTGTTTAATTTCAGCTGTTCTCATAATTGCATGATAAAAAGCGAACAGAATTGGCATTTGAATAAAGATTGGTAAACAACCAGCTAATGGATTTACACCATTTTTTTGGTATAACTGCATCATTTCTTGCTGCAGTTTTTGCTGTGTCGCTTGATCTTTAGAGCTATATTTCTCTTTTAACTTCACCATTTCCGGTTGTAACGCTTGCATCGCTTTCGTACTCTTCGTTTGTTTAATCATTAATGGTAATAACGCAAAACGAATGATAAGAGTCGTAACAACAATTGCTAAACCATAATTACTGTTAAATAAGTTTGCAAAATACGTGATTAACTGAGAAAGCGGGTATACGAAGTATTCATTCCAAATTCCAGTGCTTTTTGGTGTAATTGGCTGATTTACTTCACTACAGCCAGCAGTAATCGCCATTAATGCAATAAGCATGGCTAGTAAACCTAATTTCTTTTTCAAAGCCTACTCCTCCTTGTATCGGTATGTATATAGTGTAATTCATTTCCTTACGCTACTTTTTTATTCTTTTCATACCAGAGCGTTTAAAGACATGAATTAAGCTTTTCTTTACTTCTTCATATGTCATCTCTGCACAAGGCTTCCTTGCTATTATAACAAAATCTTTTCCAGAAGCTATCTCATCTTTTAACTCTGTAATAGCCTGACGGACCATGCGCTTAATTCGATTACGAACTACTGCATTTCCTATTTTCTTGCTAACAGAAAGGCCGATGCGAAAGTTTGGCTGTTCTTCTTTATCTAATTGGTATACAACAAACTGACGATTTGCATTTGATTTTCCTTTTTGAAAAACCGCCTGGAATTCATCATTCTTCTTTATACGATGTTTTTTCTTCATATCAATTGACACTCCTGTATTTCATCAGCGGAAATTCACTATTATTAGAAAAAAAGACCACTGAACGATCAGTGGTCTACGCAGATAATACTTTTCTTCCTTTACGACGACGAGCTGCTAGCACTTTACGTCCGTTCGCTGTGCTCATACGGCTGCGGAAACCATGTACTTTGCTGCGCTTACGTTTATTTGGTTGGTAAGTTCTTTTCATTATATGACACCTCCCTGAGGAATATCTGTTAAAGACAGTCCTATAAATTATAGTTAATTAACTAGGAAAATGTCAATGGTTCTAGAAATTTTCATTAAATATTCATTTTGAACCTATTCACATACTTTTTCACAGCACCTATATTTCCTTGTGGATAAATATTTTTTCGCGCTTTTTATATCCACAAACTTTTTTCGCACTTTTACACAGTATATCGTGTTGTGGACAAGTTTATTCCACAAGGTATTGATTTTGTGGATAACTTTCTTAAATTCATTGCTATAGCCACTTTTTTTTGATATTATAGTTGTGTTTTCACTTTGAATAAGTTTTCCACATCTTTATCTTATCCACAATTTGTGTATAACATGTGGACAGTTTTAATCACATGTGGGTAAATAGTTGTCCACATTTGCTTTTTTTGTCGAAAACCCTATCTCATATACAAACGACGTTTTTA